>CAWEEF010000001.1:0-1181218 GCA_963808035.1 uncultured Alphaproteobacteria bacterium
CTGGCGGTCCGCACCTTCGTCGCGCCACACGATCCGCTGATGATCCGCGAGGCGCTGTTGCGCGAACGCTATCGCGGCGGACAGGCGTTCTACGTAGTGCCGCGGATCGAGGATCTCGCGGGCGTGCAGGATTTTCTCGACAAGAACGTCCCGGAGACCAAGGTTGCGGTCGCGCATGGACAGATGCCGCCGACCATGATCGAGGACATCATGTCGGCATTCTATGACGGCAAGTACGATATCCTGCTCTCCACCACGATCATCGAGTCCGGCCTCGACATTCCCACGGCCAACACGCTGATCGTGCATCGCGCCGACATGTTCGGGCTGGCCCAACTCTACCAGTTGCGCGGTCGAGTCGGTCGTTCGAAGCTGCGCGCCTATGCGCTGTTTACGCTGCCGGCGCAGCAGAAGATCACGGCTCAGGCCGAGCGCCGCCTCAAGGTGCTGCAATCGCTGGAAACGCTCGGCGCCGGATTTCAGCTTGCCTCGCACGATCTCGATATCCGAGGCGCAGGCAATCTGCTTGGCGAGGAGCAGTCCGGGCATATCAAGGAAGTCGGGTTCGAGCTGTACCAATCGATGCTCGAGGAGGCGATCCTCAATCTCAAGGCCGGCGTGGTCGAACCTGCCGCGGATCGCTGGTCGCCGCAAATCACCGTCGGCATGCCGGTGCTGATCCCGGAGGACTACGTCACCGACCTCGCGGTGCGGTTGTCGCTGTACCGGCGGCTCGCCGATCTCGACACTGACGATGAAATCGACAATTTCGCCGCCGAGCTGCGCGACCGTTTCGGCGTATTGCCGGACGAGGTGCGCTATCTGTTCAAGATCGCCGCGATCAAGGGCTATTGCCGCCGCGCCAATGTCGAGAAGGTCGACGCCGGGCCGAAAGGCGCCGTCATCACCTTCCGCGACAACAAGTTCGCACAGCCGGACCGGCTGGTCTATTTCATCCGCCAGCATGGCCAGGCGGCGAGGGTGCGGCCGGATATGAAGGTGGTGTTCTTCCAGGAGTGGGAGACGCCGGAGCAGCGTCTGACCGGCACCACCGAAATCCTGCGCCAGCTCGCCAATCTCGCCGAAGACCGCAAGGCGGCGTAGGCAATTCAATCCTGGTTCGTCATTTCGGGGCGCGCCACTTGGCGGGAGCCCCGAACCCATACTCCCGATCGTGGTTATGGATTCCGGGCTCGACGCTTGCTGCGTCGCCCCGGAATGACGGAGAGGGGATTGCTTCGTCGCAAGCGCTCCGCGCAATGATGATACGGGTTCAGGACGCGGCGCGGCGGGTTTGCTCGTACAGCCGCGCGAGCAAGGATTTCGCCGAGTCCGACGCTTGCATCGACGCAACCGTCACGACGGGCTCCGTGCGCGCGTCGCCCTGGCCGTGGCTGGTATGGCGCATCACGCTGAAGAGCCGCCGCGCGATCATGTGGGCGGTGCGCAAATCGGCATCGGCAAAAACCACGACCACGGATCCGTCGTCGCGGACGACCCCGAAATCCATCTGCCGCATCAGGCGGCTCAGAATTCGCCCGCCGTCGAGTTGCGCGCGCGGATGATCGGGGTCGAAGGCAAAGCGGGCGACCGACAATCCGCCGCCGCGCGACTGGGCTTGATAGATCGCGGTCGCGAAATCCCGATCGAATGCCGCCGGCGTCAGCAGGCCGGTGCCGGGATCGAGCAGTCCGCCGGCATCGATCGAGCGGAGCGCGCGGCTCAACTGGGTCTCGAGCGCATGCTGACGGATCAGCGGCGCGGCGTTGGCGGCGATATGCGAGGGGGACCCCGATATGATTTCAAGGTTTGGCAGCCCGTAATCCGGAGCCAATTCATCCGACGTCACCACCACGGGCAGATTGCGAAAGCGGGCATCTTCGGCGAGCACCGTGAGAAAGGCATCCGTTACCCGCGGGCTGAAACCTTCGCCAAGCACGATGCCGTTGATGTCACGAACATTGAGATGTTTCGCCGCCGCCTCGATGCTGAGCGCACCGACGATCCCCATTCGCTCGCCGAGCGATACCGAGAGCGCGGGGTAGGCCGCGCCGCGGCCGATCAGCAGCACGGTGGCGTCACGAAGCGGGTCGGTATCCGCCCGTGCCGCCGGCTGGTCTTCAAGCCGTCGCATCACGGTGGCATGCAGGCTCCTGACTCGCAGCGCCGCGCTCAAGCGTGCCGTCAGGCGGTCGAACCGGCCGCCGCTTGACGAAAATGGCATGGCGTTTTCGGGCAGCGGTGCCGTTGGGTCGACGGCGATCAGCGGCAGATAGGGCTGACGTGCTGCAACCTGTTCGGCCAGCGCCGCGAACATCGGTTCGACGGCCCCGGACATCTCGACCAGGACCGCGCCAGGCTGCACCCGCGCCACTGCGTGCGCCGCGTCGCACCAGGCGGTGTCGATGATCGGAAACAGCTTCGCATCTTCGAGCGCCGCTGCGAACGGCGGTTTCCCGGCGGTCGATACGACGATGATCGGGCCTTGCTGGGACATCTGGAAGGGACCAACGCGATCGATGGATCGTCGATCCTAGTTTGGCGGCCTTAATGCGGCGTCAACACGATCAATTAGTCGCCCTAATTGGTGTTCGTCCGATCGCGAAACGCTTCCACCATCAATGGGTTAAGCCCGAGTTCGGCGAGCGCGTCGCGGGCGCGGGCATTATCCTGGGCGCGACCTGCGAGGCGGTGACCGCTCAGCCGGTCCGGCAACGCCGTCAACAGCGCGCCCTGTCCGAGCCGCTTGGTCCATTCCTGCAAGTCCTGCGACAGGAACCGGTATCCGCCGACGGCCATGATGCCCGGCGGAGGGGCGGTGATGCTGATCGCGCCGGTCGAACGATCGAGCCGCGCCGCGTAGTCGGTGTCGACATAATCGCGCGACGGCTGCGCCACCAGCGGATCGCCCGGGGGTGCGGCAGGCCCGTAGGCGGCGACAGTCACCATCGGTCCGCGCAAGGCCAGCGTGCCGCGCGGGGTGATCAGGGTTTCGCCTGCGATCGATGATCCCGCGACGTCACGGGGAGCCCCATGCGGTCCCGGCAGGATGGCCGCCGGCGCGCCATCCGCCATGCGGCGGGCACCGAACAGCCCGGCTTCGCCGAACAGATAGACATCGGTGAGCGTGGCGTGCGGGACGGTCCATGGCGCACTGGATGCGATCTGTTCCGGCGCGCGCCAGAGGCCGATTACCCGCCGCAGCGTCGGCAGGCGCTCCGTCATCTCGATCTCGGCTAGTCGCATCACCAGCGGTGCCGGCGCCACCAGCGTATCGCAGCCATCTTCGTTGATCTGCTGCTCGAGTACTTCGCCGTCGAACGGGTGATGCAACGCCAGCGTCCCGCCCGACAGCAGCCAGGCCACCAGCGATGATGCAAGGCCAGCGAAGGAGGAGGGCGCGAATGCCGACAGGATGGTGGTGCCGAGCGGCAGTGCGCTTTCGAGAAAAACCGCAAGGCCGCCGGCGACCAGGCTGAGATGGCTGCGCGGCACCGCTCGAAAACCCTCGGCGGTGACGTCGAAGGAGATCATCGCCGCCCTGCGCCCATCCTGGGTCACGGCACGTGTGGTCGTGGATGGATTGGCGATCGCCTGGTCGAGCGAGGCCATACCGTCGGGCAGGTCGCCGCCGAAGCCGCAGACATGACGGACCGAAAAGGCCTCGACCGCCGCGTTCATGGCGAGGTCGGCGTGACTGACGCCGTCGATCTTGCTTGCGGTCACGATGGCCCGGGCGCCGGTACGGCTCAGCGCCACCGTCAATTCCGCCTGCCGCCAGAGCAGCGGCACCAGCGCGACGATCAATCCCGCGCGATGCGCCGCGAGCACGGTCAGCATGAAGTCGACGGTGTTGGGCAATTGCACCGCGACGACGGAATTCGCCGGTAGCCCGGCCTCGATGAAATGCGCCGCCAGCGCCGAAATCGCCTGGTCGGCCTGTGCGAAGGTCAGACGCTTCGGAGCCTGCCCGGTCAAGCGCGACTTGTTGAGCGGATCGAGCAACGCCAGTGCGTCCGGCTGCCGGGCCAGGACCCGTCGAAACAGTCCGTCGAGCGTCGGTGATGGGTTGGTCTGGATCACGGGATCACTTTGGTTGCGGGGCCGACTGTTTTTGCCACCAGGTTTCGGGGAGATACCCCGTCAACGCCATGGCCGCTGGCCGTTCTATCCGATTCCAGCGCGCGATCCATTGCTCCCTGATGTTAAACAGGGGGATAGCGTAGCAGCCAGCCATCAGGGCGCGGTCCAGCGCGCGGACCGCCGAGACGAAGGCGGGACGCTCGCGCGCCGCCAGCACCGCCCCGATCATGGCATCGATCGCGGGATCCTTGGCCCCCATGTAGTTCCGCGTGCCCTGATCGCCGGCTGCAGCGCTTCCCCAGTAGAACCACTGCTCGTTTCCGGGCGACAATGACTGGTCCCAGCGGTTCGGGATCATGTCGAAATCATAGCCAAGCCGCCGTTGATCGAACTGGACGGCGTCGACCGTGCGCACCGTCGCCTCGATGCCCGCGCGCTTCAGATCGCGCAGATAGGCCAGTGCGATCCGCTCCTGGTCGCGCGTCGTCACCAGGATTTCGAAGCTGAGGGGCGCCTTGGTCGTGCGCTGCCGCAACATGGTGCCATCGAGATCATAACCGGCGGCGGACAACAGCGTCAGCGCGTGGCGCAGCGTTGTGCGATCACGGCCCGAACCATCGCTGACCGGCAGGCGGTAGCTGCCGTCGAGAATATCCGGCGCCAGATGCGCGGCGAACGGCTTCAGAAGCTCCTGCTCGCGCGGGTCCGCCGGGCGGCCATAGGCCGATAATTCGGATCCCGCGAAGAAGCTTGGCGAGCGTGCATAATATCCGAAAAAGTAATTGCGGTTGACCCATTCAAAATCGAACAGCAGCGTCAACGCCTGCCGCACGCGGATATCGGAAAACACCGGCCGTCTGGTGTTGAACACCAGGAATTCCGAGGGCTGCGGCATCCCGGGCTTGATGGTGTCGCGGATTACTTCGCCAGCGCGGGCGGCCGGAAAATCATATCCGTCATGCCAGCGCAGCGGTTCGGTTTCGACACGAAAATCGTACAGGCCGCGCCTGAAGGCTTCGAACAGCCCGTTCGCCTCGCGATAGTAGTCGAGCCTGATCTCGTCGAAATTCCAGAACCCGCGGTTGATTGGCAGGTCGCGGCCCCAATAGTCGGGATTGCGTGTGAATGTGACGCTCGCACCGGGTCTGACGGCGGTGACGCGATAGGGACCGGAACCGATCGGCGGCGTCATCGAAGTCTCCTCGAAACTCGCGACGTCGGTGGCGTGCCGGGGCAGGATCGGCATCAGACCGAGGATGAGCGGCAGTTCGCGATCGCCAACGCCGCCAAAATCGAACCTCACCGTGCGTGGGTCGAGCGCTTCGGCCTTCAGCACCTTGGAATAATACTGGCGATGGTTCGGGCGGCCATGGTCACGCAGCAACGCGAAGGAAAACAGCACGTCGTCGGCGAGCACCTTTTGCCCGTCGGAGAAGCGCGCCAGCGGGTTGAGACGAAAGGTGACGTAGTTCCTGGCGCTGTCGGTCTCGACGCTCTCGGCCAACAGGCCATACAGCGTGAAGGGCTCGTCATTTCCCCGCGTCATCAGGCTTTCCAGCACATAGCCCCGCTCGAACCCGTAACCCCTGATCTGTTGCACGGCGACACCGCTGACAATCAGGGGGTTGAGGCTGTCGAAGCTGCCGAGCAGGCCCTGCACCAGCCGGCCGCCTTTCGGCGCGTCGGGATTGACGTAAGGCATGTGCGCAAAATCGGCCGGCAGCGCCGGCGCACCGTGCATTGCAATGGCGTAGCTCTCCGCAGCCTGCGCCCGAGCGGTCGTCGCGGCCAAAAACAACCCGAGAGCAAGCACGCAACGGAACACGGTGCAGAAGTCAACCGGTTCCAAAACGCGCAATGACGCACGCCGATGTGATTCGATAATGCTCACTTGGCGAGCTTTATCATAGCCACTGGCTTCCGGAGCCTTGGTGCGCCAAAGGTCTATGCCAAAGAGGCCTGTCGCCATTGATCTTTTCGCCCGCCGCTGTATGAAGGCTTGCAATTGACCGAGACCGCCGGGCTGTCACGTATCCGCCTCATTTGGCAAGGACACAGCCGCCCGAGTGGCCGGCTGTCGGTGCCTGCAGCGGTTCGGCCGCTCCCGTTCAGAAAGGGTTTTCCGCGATGAATTTCCGTATCTTGGCCGCGCCAGCGAGGCCGCGTGTGCGGGTTTTCGCGCTGCTCGCGGCGACCGCGCTGGCCGCTCTGTTATTTGGTTCCGGTGCACAGGCCCAGCAGCCGCCGGCGGCCGCACCGCATGCCAAGCCGAAGGCGGCCCCAAAAGCAGCACCGGCACCCGCCGCCCAGCCGGCGCCGGCGCCAGGAGCGCCTGCAGCGGGCGCACCGGCCGCGGGCGCCCAGCCGCCGGAACAGGTACAGTTGATCTACGCTCCCTGGACCAAATTCTGCCTGAAAGGCCAGGACGCCAACGCCAAGCAGGTTTGCTTCACCGGCAAGGATGGACGCATCGAGTCCGGCCAGCCCGTGATCGCGGCCGTTATCATCGAGCCCGAAGGCGAGCCGAAGAAAATCCTGCGCGTCACGCTTCCGCTCGGTATGCAGTTGATACACGGCACCCGCGTCATCGTGGACAACAATCCCCCGATGCAAAGCCCCTACGTGATCTGTTTTGCCAATGGTTGCATGTCGGATTATGAGATGACGCCGGATCTGCTCGCGAACATGAAGAAGGGGCAGAATTTGGTGGTTCAGGCGATCAACTCCAACGGTGCGCCGCTGACCTTGCCGCTGCCGCTTGCCGAGTTCGCCAAGGCCTATGACGGCCCGCCAACCGACCCGAAGGTGTTTGAAGAGACCCAGAAGAAGTTGCAGGAAGAGTTGCAGAAGCGCGCCGAGGAAACCCGCAAGAAACTCGAGGCCACCCAGTCCGGCGCCGGCGCTGTGCCCAACGCCGCGGCGAAATAGACACTACATCTCGGCGCCGTCATTCCGGGGCGATGCGACAGCATCGAACCCGGAATCTCGAGATTCCGGGTTCGCGCTCACGCGCGCCCCGGAATGACGCAAGGGTTGGATTGCTTCGCTGCGCTGCATCCGGGCCACGGAGCCGCGAGTTCAGTTCAGCGACGGGTTCCGGGGTCGATAACCGCCCGATTTGTCTCGGACAAAAATCTCGGCGACCTGCGAGTGCCGGATCGGCTCGCCGGAATCGTCAGGCAACAGATTTTGCTCGGATACGTAGGCGACGTATTCCGATTCCGAGTTCTCGGCGAGCAGATGATAGAACGGCTGATCCTTGTGTGGCCGGTTCTCTTCGGGGATCGACAGCCACCACTCCTCGGTATTGTTGAATTCCGGATCGATATCGAACACCACGCCCCGGAACGAATAGATCCGATGGCGGACGATCTGTCCGATCTGGAATTTGGCGGTCCGCGTTTTCATCATGGCTCGTCGAATAGACCATGATTGTGGCCGATGCTAGGGGCAAACCGCCGAATTAACCCCGCGGTGGCGCCGGTCCGGCGATCGAGCGGGGCCAGCAGGATAAAGGACCTCTGCGGTCTCCAGTCGGCATGGCCACATTTCCGCCTGATCTTCATCGGTTTCGATCAGCGCGCCCGCCGCGCCATGCGCCAGGACGGCGCCAGGCCCTCGCGCATGGCGATGCGTCGTAGCGGTCCAAACGACCCGACCAGGTGAAGTCCGGCCGCGCGCAAGGTTTGTATGGGCAGGAAATCGCTTAACAGGGAACGGTTCGCGATATCGATGACAAACATGCGGCTGGCGACATCGGCGCGCCGGGTCGAATCGTAACGGTCCAGAACTGACGGCGCCCCCGGATCTTGACCCGCAACGATCGCGTCCCGCACGGCGTCGGCGATGTCGCCGGCGTCGCGCAATCCCATGTTCAGGCCCTGCGCGCCGATCGGCGGCAGCACGTGAGCGGCTTCGCCGACCAGCGCGATGCGATGTTGCGCGAACCGTCGGGGCCGCTCGATGGCAAGCGGAAACACATGCCGTCCCGGCTCAACGCCGATGCGGCCGAGAACGGAGTGCGATTGCGTTTCCGCCGCTTCCGACAATTGCGGGTCGGTCAGCGCGCTGAGGCGCTCGGCTTCCGCCGGAGTTGCAACCCACACCACGCTGCTGCGGTCGCCCGGCAGTGGGACGAACACGCACGGCCCCTGCGGTGTATGAAACTCGGTGGAAATATTCCGATGCGGCCGGGAATGACTGACATTGAAGGTCAGCGCCGCCTGATCGAGTTCGCGGCGCCGCATCGCGATGCCGGCTGCCGCGCGACAGAGCGAATGCCGTCCGTCGGCGCCGATCGCAAGACGCGCGGACAGCGCGTTTCCCAGCCGGGTCCGGATGGTTATTTCGGCCTGTTCCGGGGTGAGGGCGCAGGCCTCATCGTCGATCCGCGTCAGGTTCGAAAACCCGGCCGCGCGCTGTTCCAGGGCCGACATCAGCGCGCGGTTTTCGATGTTGTAGCCAAACTGGTCGAGACCGATTTCATCGGAAGAAAATCGGACCTCCGGCGCGCGGATCAGCCGGCTGGTATCGTCGACCAGGCGCATGGTCCGCAGTGCAGCCGCCTCGCCCGCGCAGCGCGACCAGACCTCGAGGCGCCGCAGGAGATCGACGGAACCGCCGAGCAGGGCCGTGGTGCGATTGTCGGCATAGGGCAGGCGGCGCGCGATCAGGGCGGTGTTCGCGCCGGTTTCCGCCACTGCGACCGCGGCTGCCAGCCCGGTCGGACCACCGCCGACTACGACGACATCGTGTATGCCGGATCTATCGTTCATTTCAGGACAATTGACGTTCCCGGCGGCATTTTCAAGCCGCAACGCGGCTTCGACAGGTCGCCGGTTCGCGCGGCGGAACGCCGCAAGCGCGAGTGTGCAAATCCGGGCGATTCCTGATAGCACTGCCGGGCAAATGGATCAGGCCAACCAGCAGGAATCGCCGGCCCCGCCGCTCGCCAGGGCCGTCGTATTTTCTGTGCACATTCTCACCGGGCTCGGCGCCGGCGTGGCGCTGCTCGCGTTGCTGGAGGCGGTGCGCGAGCATTGGGCGGCGATGTTCGGCTGGCTCGGGCTGGCGCTGGTGATCGACGCGATCGACGGCCCGATCGCGCGCCGCCTTGATGTCGAGCGCGCGCTGCCGGACTGGTCGGGCGAGGTGCTCGACCTCGTGGTTGACTTCGTGACCTATGTCTTTGTGCCGGCCTACGCGATCACCGCCAGCGGCCGGTTGCTCCCGCTTTTTGCTCCACTGCTCGGCATCGGCATCGTCGTCTCCGGTGCCCTTTACTTCGCCGATCGCCGCATGAAAGCGCCGGATAATTGTTTTCGCGGATTTCCGGCACTGTGGAACGCCGCGGCATTCTATCTGTTCCTGCTGCATTGGCCGCCGGCGCTGTCAAGCCTTGGCGTCGCCCTCCTGATCGTCCTGACGTTTGCGCCGTTTCACACCCTGCATCCGGTGCGCGTGATGCGGCTGCGCGGGCTTACCCTGTCGCTGATCGGAGTTCTGGTCGCTGCTCGCAGTCTTCACGCTGGCGAACGATTTCCAGGTCGGCGCCACCGTGACGATCGGTCTCTGTGCGATCGCCGCCTATGTCATGGGAAGCGATGCCGTGATCCGGCGAATGGCGTCGTTCAGCGCATGATCGCGTTATGGTCCAGCCCGGAAGCCTGGGCGGCATTGCTGACCTTGACCGCGCTTGAGATCGTGCTCGGCATCGATAATGTGATCTTCCTGTCGGTGGTGGTCTCACGCATCCCGCCGGCGCAGGCGAAGCGGGCGCGCCAGATCGGCCTCCTGCTGGCGCTGCTGTTCCGCATCCTGCTGCTCAGCCTGCTGGTGTGGCTGATCGGGTTGACGCAGGCCGTCCTCTCCGTGCAGGGCATCGCGCTATCGTGGCGCGACATCATCCTGATTGGCGGCGGGCTGTTTCTGATCGCGAAGGCGACCCATGAAATTCATACCGAAGTGGAAGCGGGCGCGGAGGCCAGCGGCGATCCGCCAAAGGCCGGCGTGCTGTTCTGGGTGATCGTCCAGATCATTGTCATCGACATCGTGTTCTCGCTGGATTCGATCATCACCGCGATCGGAATGGCGCAGGATCTCGAAATCATGATCGCGGCGGTCGTCATCGCCTGCCTCGTGATGTACTTGTCGTCCGGCCCGGTGGCGCGCTTCGTCGCGGAGCATCCGACCACCAAGATGCTGGCGCTGGCGTTTCTGGTGCTGATCGGGGTCGCGTTGGTGGCGGACGGATTCAAGTTTCATATCCCGCGCGGCTACATCTATTTCGCTATCGCGTTTTCGGCCGCGGTCGAGGCCTTCAACGTCCTCGCCAAGCGCAATCGGAAAAGCACCCGCCATTAATCCATCGCAGCGGTTTTGCGGGACCCTGAGTTGACAACCTGGCCTCGATGGCTTTCGTTTGGGATCGCAAGGCAATGCGAGAACTCGCGAGGGAGAACCCGATATGACCAAGGCCGTTCGCGTCCACAAGGTGGGGGGCCCCGAGGCGCTGGTCTATGAGGCGGTCGACGTGCCGGCACCCGAAGCCGGCGAGGTGCGCATCCGCCAGCATGCCGTCGGCCTCAACTTCATCGACGTGTACTATCGTAGCGGTCTGTACAAGGCGCCGCAACTGCCGTTCATCGCCGGCAACGAAGCTGCCGGTGAAGTGGTCGCGGTCGGGCCCGGCGTAACCAATTTTCATCCCGGCGATCGCGTCGCCTATTATCACAACCTCGGCGCCTACGCCTCGGAACGCAACATCCCCTGGGAAAAACTGGTCAAGCTGCCCGACCATATCACCTACGAGCAGGGCGCCGTGCTGATGCTGAAGGGGTTGACGGTCTGGTATCTCCTGCACAAGACCTTCAGGATCGAGCCGGGCCATCGGGTCCTGATTCACGCCGCTGCTGGCGGCATCGGCCTGCTTGCCTGCCAGTGGGCGAGGGCGCTCGGGGCCCATGTCATCGGCACGGTGGGCTCGAAGGCCAAGGCCGACCTCGCGCTCGCCAATGGCTGCGATCATGTCGTCCTCTACAATGAGGAGGATTTCGTCGCACGCGTGAAACAGATCAGCCGCAACGAACTCTGCGACGTCGTCTACGACGGCGTCGGCAAGACAACGTTTCCGGGCTCGCTGTCCTGCCTGAAGCCGCGCGGCATGTTCGTGAGCTTCGGCAACGCCTCGGGTCCGGTGCCGCCGTTTGCCATCGCCGAGCTCAACACGCATGGTTCGCTGTTCGCAACCCGGCCGAAGCTCAACGATTACATCGGCAAGCGTTCGGAATTTCTGGAGGGCGCCGACACCCTGTTTGCCGCCGTTATCAATGGCAAGCTGCACGTGCCAATCAACCACGCCTACGCGCTCAAAGACGCCGCCAAGGCGCATACCGACCTCGAAAGCAGGGCGACCACGGGAGCCGCGATCTTCAGGCCGTAGCTTGAGGCGTCACTCCCCGCGCCGAAGCAATCCATCTCGCCGTCATTCCGGGGCGCGCGTGAGCGCGACCCGTTGGCTCGCAATGACGGACGGCTACGCCACGCACCTTGCGGCGCCCATTTTTGTCAGGATGGTGTCGAGGCCATCGACCAGTGCGGCAATCTCGTCGCGGGTGACGTTGAGCGCCGGCATGAAGCGCAGGGCGTCCGGCTGCGGCGCGTTCAGCAGCACGCCGGCTTGGAATGCCTGGGCGACGATCGAGGCGGCGATCGGCAGTTTGAGGTCGAGCGCCAGCAACAGCCCGCGGCCGCGGACTTCACCGAGACCGTGCCGTGCCGACAGCCGTTGCAGCTCGCTTTCCAGCAACAGCCCGGCATCGACCACCAATTTCAGGAATTCCGGCGCCGCGACCTGTTCGAGCACCGCAAGCCCCGCCGCGCACATCAGCGGGTTGCCGTTGAAGGTGCCGCCCTGGTCGCCGTGTTCGAAACAGCAGGTGCGTTCGGTGGCGAGCAGCGCCGCCAGCGGCACGCCGCCGCCGATGCCTTTTCCCAGCGTCATGATGTCGGGCTCGATGTCGGCGTGTTGATAGTGGAACAGCTTTCCGGTGCGCCCCATGCCAGTCTGGATCTCGTCGACGATCAGCAACAGGTCGCGCGCACTGGTCAGCGCCCGCAACTCCCGCAGGAATGGATCGCTCGCGGGCCAGACGCCGGCTTCGCCCTGGATTGGCTCCAGCATCACCGCCACGGTGTTGTCGTCGATCAGGCGTTCGACCGAGTCGAGATCGTTCAGCCGCGCCTTGCGAAAGCCCGGCACCTTCGGCTCGAACAGAGCCGCAAAGGCCTTCTTGCCGGAAGCCGACATGGTCGCCAGCGTGCGGCCATGGAAGCCGCCCTCGAAGGTGATGATCTCATAGGCGCCATTGCGGTGCAGCGCGCCGTATTTGCGCGCGAGCTTGATCGCGCCTTCGTTGGCCTCGGCTCCGGAATTGGCAAAGAATACCTGATCGAAACAGCTCTGCGCGACCAGGGCGTCCGCAAGCTTGAGGCTGGGCGCGTTGTAGAAGGCGGGACTCGGCGACAGCAACCGTTTTGCCTGAGCGGCGAGCGCATCGGCGATGACGGGGGGTGCGTGGCCAAGGCAATTGACCGCCCAGCCCTGCACAAAGTCGAGATAGCGCCTGCCGCTGTCGTCCCACAACCAGGAGCCTTCGCCCCTGACAAAAACGTTGGGTGGGCGTGCCGTGATATCCATCAGCGCGTCAAACGGATGGGTGGCCTTGGTCATGTCGAACTCCTGCGGTTGATTGGAAAAGCCGGCCAAAACGCGAGAAGGCCGCACGTTGCGGGTGCGGCCTTCTCGAAAACCTAGCTGTTGATCAGTTCAGCTTTGTCGTCGGACACGGCGCGACCCATCGTCGTCGAGCGAGCGACGACGGAAAGCGGCGCGGAGCTGGGTCCGGTTGAATGTCATGGCGGGGCGATACAGCCGAACGGCCCCCGCTGTCAAGAGCGGGCGTCAGAACCCGGCGACGCTGCCGTGCAGATCGTATGGGTCGGCCCGCTCGATTTTGGCGGTGACGATCTCGCCGACACGCAGCGGCCGGCGAGAGGAGAGGTAGACTGCCCCGTCGATCTCGGGCGCGTCTGCCCGGGAACGGCCCTTCGACACCGTCGGCCCGACCTCGTCAATGATGACCTGCTGCCGTGAACCGACCTTGCGCTTCAGCCGGCGCGCCGAAATCTTCTGCTGTCGTGCCATCAGCGCATTCCAGCGTTCCTGCTTGATCTCGTCAGGCACGGCGTTGCCGAGCGCATTCGAGGATGCGCCCGCCACCGGCTCGTATTTGAAGCAGCCGACACGGTCGATCCCGGCCTCCTCGAGCCAGTCGAGCAGATAGGCGAAATCTGAATCGGTTTCGCCAGGAAAACCGACAATGAAGGTCGAGCGCAGCGTCAGCTCCGGGCATTGCTCGCGCCATTTCTTGATGCGCCCGAGCGTCTTGTCCTGTGCCGCCGGCCGTTTCATGGCCTTGAGAATTTCCGGGCTCGCATGCTGAAAGGGAATGTCGAGATAGGGCAGGATTTTGCCTTCCGTCATCAGGCCGATGACGTCATCGACATGCGGATAGGGATAGACATATTGTAGCCGGACCCAGGCGCCGAACTCGCCGAGTTCGCGGGCAAGATCGAGAAATTTCGCGCGGACCTCGCGGTCCTTCCATCGCCCCGCGGCGTATTTCAGATCGATGCCATAGGCCGAGGTGTCCTGCGAGATCACCAGCAATTCCCTTACCCCGGCATTGACGAGCCTCTCCGCCTCGCGCAGCACGTCGTTGGCCGGGCGTGACACCAAATCGCCGCGCAGCTTCGGGATGATGCAGAAGCTGCAGCGGTTGTTGCAGCCCTCCGAGATCTTGAGATAGGCGTAGTGCCGCGGGGTCAGTTTGATCCCCTGCGGCGGCACCAGATCGAGATGCGGGTTGTGCAGCGGCGGCAGCGCCCGATGCACCGCATCCAGCACGTTTTCATATTGCTGCGGCCCAGTTATCGACAGAACGCCGGGATAGGCGGCCTCGATCTGCTCGGGTTCCGCGCCCATGCAGCCGGTGACGATCACCCTGCCGTTCTCGGCCATGGCCTCGCCGATGGCGCCGAGCAATTCCTGCTTGGCACTGTCGAGAAAGCCGCAGGTGTTGACAATCACGAGATCGGCGCCGTCGTGTTTGCGCGCCAGTTCATAGCCTTCCGCGCGCAGCCGGGTGATGATGCGCTCGGAATCCACCAGCGCCTTGGGGCAGCCCAGCGAAACAAAACTGACTTTTGGCGCGGCCGCCTGCTGCATGTTAGAACTGCCTGATTGATCGACAGGAGCTAGTCCCAATTGCTCATAATTACAAGGCTTTGAGCCGGTCGCCGGCGTGCTAAGGAAGTGCGCCGGAATGCGAGTGATCGATGGCCGCCGAATTATCTCCCAAAATCGTCATCGTGGACGAAAGCCCGATCCGAGCCGCGATCCTTGAGGAGGGACTGCGGGAGGCGGGCTTTACCGGCGTCTTCCATATCAGCGAAATGCAAAACCTGTTGACGCGGATCTACGCGCTCGATCCCGACATCATCCTGATCGATCTGGAAAATCCCAGCCGCGATGTGCTGGAACAAATGTTCCAGGTGAGCCGCGCGGTACGCCGGCCGATCGCGATGTTCGTCGACCAGAGCGATGCGGCGTCGATCCAGGCTTCGGTCGATGCCGGCGTCTCTGCCTATATCGTCGACGGCCTGAAGAAAGAGCGTGTCAAGCCGATCCTCGACCTCTGCGTGTCGCGCTTCAACGCCTTTTCCAAGCTGCAGGATGAACTCGCGCGCGCCAGATCCGCGCTCGAAGACCGCAAGGTGATCGACCGCGCCAAGGGGATCCTGATGAAGCGGAAGGGGCTGACCGAAGAGGAAGCCTATGTGCTGCTGCGGTCGACGGCGATGCGCGAGAAAAAGAAGATCGGCGAGATCGCCCAATCGATCCTGACCGCCTCGGAGCTCCTGAAATGAGCACCCCGCTCCACATCGGCTTCATTCCGCTGGTCGATGCCGCGGCGCTGATCGTCGCCGTCGACAAGGGGTTTGCCGCAGCCGAGGGGCTCGATGTCACCCTGATCCGTGAGGTGTCGTGGTCGAACATCCGTGACAAGCTGAATATCGGCCTGTTCGACGCTGCGCATCTGCTGGCACCGGTGGCGATCGCCTCGAGCCTCGGGCTCGGACACATCAAGGTGCCGATCGTCGCGCCGTTTAATCTCGGCCTCAACGGCAACGCGATCACGGTGTCGCCGGCGCTGCATGCGGCGATCCTGAGCGAGATCGACGGCGATCCATTCGATCCCATGGCCACCGCGCTGGCGCTGGCGCGCGTGGTCGCCACGCGGCGCAGGAGCGGAGCCGAGCCGCTGACCTTCGGCATGACCTTTCCGTTTTCGAGCCACAATTACCAGTTGCGGTTCTGGATGGCCGCCGGCGGCGTCGATCCCGACGAGGATGTTCGCCTCGTGGTACTGCCGCCGCCCTACATGGTGGATAGCCTGGCCGGCGGTCAGGTCGACGCGTTTTGCGTCGGCGCGCCCTGGAATTCGGTGGCGGTCGACCGTGGCGTCGGCCATATCCTGCATTTCGTCTCGGACCTCATGGTGCGCGCCGCCGAAAAGGTGCTTGCGATCCGGCACAGTTGGTTGGAAAGAAATCCGCAAGTTACGGCTGCGCTGGTCCGAACCGCCCACCGCGCCACCGAATTCATCGGGCAGCCGGAAAACCGGGCCGAGACGGCGCGCATCCTGGCGCAGCCTGCACATCTCGGCGTCGCTGCGGACGTTATTTTGCGAACGCTCAACGGCCGGCTCAAGATCTCTCCGGACGGCGCCATGCGCGAGAGCGGTCGCTGCTGGCCGGTGGGACGGGAAGGCGCGTCCCGCCCGGACCCCGTGCAAGCCGCCTGGCTCTACGCGCAAATGGTGCGCTGGGGACAGGCCACGATCAGCTCCGAAGCACTCGGAACGGCCATGGCCGTGTTCAGGCCCGATCTCTACGATGCGGCGTTGGGACTGCGCCGCGCAGCCCAGGGTGCCGCGTTCGATCCCGTCAGAGCGTTCGCCGGGCCGACCTTCGACGCGGCCGATGTCAGGGGATACCTCGCCTGGTTCAATCGCCGCACCGGCACGAAGTCTAAGAATTAGGCACTCTGCTCTGAAGCCTAATCTTTAATCTCATGCCGCCTATCCGGGCATTGGCGGGGCGCCAATCGCAGCCCTCGAATTAAAGCAATTCGTTGAATAACAACACATTTCTCTAAATTGCTGCAGTGGCACACGATTTGAATAGACATGGGCGTCAGCCGCTACCGCAGCCTGCTGACCCATCCCCGTGGGATGGATTTCCGCAGCAACGAAGCTGATCGGATCGCTCTGAAACTTCCGACGGCGCTGCCATTCGAACCGTTTCCCGAGCGATCTGCCGCCCTTTTCGTCGTGACCATGCCTGCGCATGGGCAAGTGGAGCCTCGATATGGATTACGCCACGCCTGCCGAAATCGTCGCCTCGATGATCGACGCCAGCCGGAAAAGCTGGCGCTGACGCCAGGCAGATCATGAAACTTGAAACCACGTCAGCCGATTTCAGCGACGAGCAGAAGCGTTACCTCGAAGGCTTCATGTCGGGGCTCCAGGTTGGGCGGGTCAGCCGCGGCGTCGGGCTTGCCGCCGGGCCGGGAGCGTCGGCTACCGTAGCCGATCCGGAACCGGTTAGTCCGGACGCCGCCGCGCTGAAGGCCCAGGACAAGGTTGTCCGCGACGGCAAGAAGCTGTCCGATCCCGAGAAGTTCAAACGCGAGCAGCATCCGTTCGACGCCTACGAGCGCCTCAAGCAGCAGGCGCGCAACAACACGCCGCCGCCGCCGGCGGACAATTTCCGCTGGCGCTATTACGGGCTGTTTTACGTCGCGCCGGCACAGGATTCCTTCATGTGCCGCCTGCGCATCCCGAACGGCATTCTCAAGCACCCGCAGTTATCCGCGGTTGCCGATCTCGCGGAACGCTATGGCGGCGGTTATTCGCATGTCACCACGCGCGCCAATCTCCAGATCAGGGAGATCGCGCCAAAAAACACGGTGACGCTGATCGAGGGCATCCAGGACATCGGATTATGTTCGCGTGGCTCCGGGGCCGACAACATCCGCAATGTCACGGGCACGCCCACTGCCGGCATCGATCCGCAGGAACTGATCGACACCCGCCCATATGCTCGCGAATGGCACTATCACATTCTCAACGATCGCTCGCTAACCGGGTTGCCGCGCAAGTTCAACGTCGCGTTCGACGGCGCCGGCAAGATCGCGGTGCTTGAGGACACCAACGACATCGCGTTCGCCGCTGTCGAGGTGAAGGACGGTTTCGGTGTCGAGCCCGGGATCTGGTTTCGGCTGGGAATCGGCGGCATTACCGGCCACCGGGATTTCGCCAGGGATACCGGCATCATCGTCAAACCGGAAGACGCGACCATGGTCGCGGACGCCCTCGTGCGCGTCTTCATCGAGACCGGCGATCGCACCAACCGCCTGAAGGCGCGAATGAAATACGTGATCGACGGCATGGGCATCGACAAGTTCCTGCTCGCCGTCGAAGCCAAATACGGCAAGGTCTTCACCCGCGTGCCGCCGCAAGCCTTCGCGCCGCGGCCGGCGTTCGACCGGATGGCGCATATTGGCGCGCACGCGCAGAAACAAGCTGGCCTGAACTGGATCGGGGTCGCCGCGCCGATGGGCAAGCTGACCTGCGATCAGATGCGCGGCCTTGCAAAAATCGCCGCCGACCTCGGCGATGGCGACATCCGCCTGACGGTCTGGCAGAACCTGCTGATCTCGGGCGTTGCCGACGGCAGGCTGGCGCTGGCTTCTGCGGCCATCGACGCCCTCGGCCTTGCGGTGAAGGCATCGCACCTCCGCGCCGGGCTGATCGCCTGCACCGGCAATGCCGGCTGCAAATTCGCAGCCTCCGACACCAAGCGCCACGCCGCCGAGATCGGCGACTGGTGCGAAACTCGCGTCCCGATCGAGACGCCGCTCAACATCCATCTCACCGGCTGCCATCATTCCTGCGCGCAGCATTACATCAGCGACATCGGTCTGCTCGCCGCCAAGGTCCCGTCGGGCAATGAGGATGACACGGTGGAGGGCTATCATCTCTATGCCGGCGGCGGCTTCGGGCCGGATGCCGATATCGGACGCGAGGTCTATCGCGACCTCAAGGCGGAAGATGCGCCGAAGACCGTGGAAAAGCTGCTCAAGGCCTATCTCGCCAACCGCGCCTCGGCCGACGAGACGTTCCTTGCCTTTTCACGCCGGCATGACGGCGAAAGCTTGAGGAAAATGGCGGACGCGGAGAGCAGCACATGAACCAGATCACCAGGCCGCCGCGGCTCGAGGTCATTCCAGAAAGTGCGCCGTTCTCGGAAGGCCAGCGTTCCTGGCTCAACGGCTTTCTGGTCGGGCTGCTGCAGCTCGACGGTTCGGTACCGCTGTCGCCGGAGCAGGGCGCTGCCGTTTTGCAGGACGTGGCCGGCGATGCCGACGACGGCGAAACTCCCTGGCATGACCAGACCATGCCGATTGGCGAACGCATGAAGCTCGCCGAGGGGCGTCCGCTGCGCCGACGCATGATGGCGGCGATGGCGCAGCAGGACTGCGGCCAATGCGGCTACAACTGCAACGACTATTCCGATGCGATCGCGACGAAGAGCGAGGCGCGGCTCAATCTGTGCGTCCCCGGCGGCAAGGAGACCGCACGGATGCTGAAGGCGCTGCATGAGGAACTGGAAAAGGCGCCAGCCGGCGTGCCGGCGACTGCGGCCTCCGCCGCGGCGCAGCCTGTGCCGGCCGCGGCGGAGCTCGGACGTTCGCGCGACAATCCGGTGCCGGCCACGTTCGTTTCACGCCGTCTGCTCAACAAAACAGGGTCGGAGAAGCAGACCTGGCACATCGAATTCGATCTCGGCGGCTGCGGCCTCGACTATGTCGTCGGCAATTCCTTCGGCATCTTCGCCCGCAACGATGTCGGCCATGTCGACCAGATCATCGCGCTTCTGGGCGCATCGCACACCACCGAAGTCAATGGCAAAACGCTCCGCGACGTCTTGATCGGCGATGTTTCACTGTCGCCGGCGCCGGATAAATTGTTCGAGCTGCTCTCGTTCATTAGTGGCGGCGCGCTGCGCGAGAAGGCACGCGCGCTCGCCCAGGGCGACGATCCGGACGGCGATGCCGCAACTCTCGATGTGATGGCGGCGTTGCAGAAATTTTCCGGCGTGCGGCCGCATCCCGAAGCCTTTGTCGAGGCGCTGGAGCCGCTGCAGCCTCGGCTTTATTCGATCTCGTCGTCGCACAACGCAACGCCCGGCGAGCTGTCGCTGACGGTCGATTGCGTGCGCTATGTGATCGGCAAGCGCAAGCGCTTCGGGCTCGCCTCGACGTTCCTTGCCGAACGCATCAACCCCGGCGACGAGGTCAAGGTCTACGTACAAAGAGCCCACGGCTTTGCGCTGCCGCAAGACCCGAAAACGCCGATCATCATGATCGGACCGGGCACCGGCATCGCTCCGTTCCGTGCCTTCCTGCTCGACCGCCGCGCCACCGGCGCCGGCGGCAGGAACTGGCTGTTCTTCGGCCATCAGCGCAGCGACTGCGACTTCTTCTATTCCGATGAATTGAACGCGATGAAGACGGCGGGCCTGCTGACGCGGCTGTCGCTGGCGTGGTCGCGCGACGGCGACAAGAAATTCTATGTGCAGGACCGCATGCGCGAGGTCGGCCGTGAACTCTGGACCTGGTTGGCCGAAGGTGCCAACGTCTATGTCTGCGGCGACGCCAAGCGGATGGCGAAGGATGTCGAACGCGCGCTGGTCGATATCGTTGCCCAGTTCGGGGCGCGGTCGACCGACGAAGCGGTGAGCTTTGTCGGGGAAATGAAGAAGAAGGGCCGGTTCCAGCAGGACGTCTACTAGAACCGGGCCGGGTATAGCGTCGAACGCGTCAGATGCTTAGTCGGGGTGAGTACCCTCCTTCGCGTTTTCCAGTATCTTTCCGGTTTGCCCGTCCACACCGACCTCTTGTGTCACCTTGCCGCGCTTGATGTCGAACGAGTAGCGCAGGCCGCTGCCGCCCTTTTCTTTCTCCAACTCTTCATCGGTGATCTGACCGGGAAACGCCTTCAGAGCCGATGCGCGAGCCTCGGTAATGCTGATCCTGGCTTGCTTGGCCAACTCTTGCCCGGTGTAAGCCAATGCCGGAAGCGCTCCCATGATCAGCGCCATGGCGGTACCGCCGGCGATACAGAGCTTCGTCATATTCATTGCCGTCTCCATTTTAGTGGGCGCGGAAGTGCGCGCTTGCTCAAAGTTAAGACGATCGCAATTACCGCGGCATGGGCGCCAGATGAAACATCGGTAATCAAATGCCAGCGACAACGCTCTTCCGGCTGTCGAACGAATAGAATGCTCATGCCAACCGACGGCGGGGAATTTCTTTCTGCGATCGGACTCGATCAGAGCAAGGCATCGCTATTTCCGCACCTGCCTTGCCCCGCGGCGCGAACCATATTCCACTCGGCGCGATGCTGCGTTAGAGATCGACCATGCGCGAATTGTCGGCGGAGGCTCGCCTGCATCTTTATGCGCGTTCCTTGTCGGGGCGAACCGGCAGAGGATTTCAGGTCGCGGCACTCTATGGCGCCTTCGCGGTCATTGCAGCCGTGGTATTCGGCACGCTCTCCGTTCACCCGTTCTGATCCCGCTCAGCCGGCCTTCTTGAACGGCGCCACCTCGATGCTGGCATTCTTGAGCGCCTGGCGGACGCCGCGCGCAATGTCGACCGCACCGGGGGTGTCCCCGTGAATGCAGACAGTATCGGTGCGCATCTTGATAACCTTGCCGGTCACGGAGACCACGGCACCGTCCTGCACCATTCGTACCACGCGCTGCGCGATTTGACCGGCGTCGTGCAGCACCGCGCCGGACTTGCGGCGCGAAACCAGCGAGCCGTCATCCTCATAGGCGCGGTCGGCGAACACTTCGTGCACCATCGGCAGGTTGGCGGCCTCTCCGGCCTGCACCAGCCGCGAATTGGCCAGCACCACGAAGATCAGGTTGGGATCGACCGCCTTGATGCCATTTGCGATCGCCTTGGCGGTCACGTCGTCTTCGCAGGCGACGTTGGAAAGGGCGCCATGGGCCTTGACATGGGTCACCTTGTGGCCGGCCGCGGTCGCGATCGCCTGCAGGGCGCCGATCTGATAGGCGACGAGGTTTTCGATCTCGGAGGGTTTCAGGCCGGGAACCGGCCGCCGGCCGAAACCGTGCAGATCGCGGTAGCCGGGATGGGCGCCGATGCTGACGCCGCGTGCTTTCGCCAGCTCCACGGTATGGCGCATGATATCGGCATCGCCGGCATGAAAGCCGCAGGCGATATTGACCGACGTGGCGAGATCGATCATGGCGGCGTCATTGCCCATTTGCCACGCGCCAAATCCCTCGCCGAGATCGCAGTTGAGGTCGATAGTTGTCATGATGGTCGTCCGCTTTCCATAAGTGGATCTTCGCGTGATCAGTCCGGCCCGACGGCGTCCGCGGCTGACGGGACCTGCCACGTCCCGGCATCGACGGCGCTGACGGCCGCGCCGGCCACGTTAGCATCCTGCAGCGCCTCGATGTTCAGATCAAAACCTTCGACGTGGCGGAGCCGGTCGGGCAGGGTACGGAGCTGTTCCGCGAACCTGCGTGCCTCGGCCTGCGCTGCCGCCATGCCGATGGCCTGGAACTGGAGGCCGCGGCCGGGAGGTATCTGCGCGAACCGGCCGAAATCCGCCGATATGACGGTTGCGATTTTGGGATAGCCGCCGCTGGTGCCGCGGTCCGGCATCAAAACGATCGGTGCCCCGTTGCCGGGCACCTGGATGCTGCCGTTCACGGTGCCGTCGGAGACGATGTTGTGACCGTGCCGGTGCCGGATGACGGGCCCTTCGAGCCGATAACCCATGCGGTCGCTGGTTGCCGAGATCTTCCACTCGCTGTCCAAAAAGAGCGCGATGGCGGCCGCATCGAATTCGTCGTCCTGCGGCCCCAGCACCAGGCGGATCGGACCCTCGGCCGCCGCCGGCAGATCGATGCGGCGCTCGGCCGCGCCGCTCGCGCCCGATGTCTGCAATTCGTCGCCGGCCTGCAGCGGTCGCGGGTAGGGGCTACCGAGCCCGGCCCGCGCATTGACGGCGAGGCTGCCGAACATCGGCTCGCCGCGAACGCCACCCTCGACCGCGAGGTAGCTGAAACAACCGCCGCGCGCGAAGCCCAGTGTCAGGGTTTCGCCGTCCCCGACCGTCATGGAGGCATTGATCGCAACGGTCCGTCCAGCGATGTCGGCGCTGCGGGCGGCTCCGGCGAGCGCGATCCGAACCGCGCCATCACGCGCAGTAAAGGCCGCACCGAACGGACCGATCTCGATGGCAGCCGCGTACTGGGTATTCCCGACCAGGGTGTTGGCCGTGGCGAGCGCGAGCCGGTCCATCGCGCCGCTTGGCGTCAAGCCAAAGCGCTGCGCGCCCGGGCGCCCGCCGTCCTGCACGGAACTGGCGGGACCGATCGCCGATATCACGAGCTTGCTCATGCGGCCATCAGCTCCGCGACGATCTCGCCGGCTTCCGCGGCACGATCCTGCTCGGCGAAGGTTTTGGCATCGACGATGGAAAACGTCACGTAGTCGCCGGGCTCAAGCAGGAAAATCGGATCGCGATGCAACTGGTAGGTGCGGACCGCAGTCCGGCCGAGCAGATGCCAGCCGCTCGGACCGGCGAGGCATTGCACCCCCGTTTGCACTCCCCCGATCGAAATGGTGCCGGCCGGGGTCAGCAAACGCGGGTTTTGGCGCCGCGGCATATGCAGCGAATCCTCCAGTCCGCTGAGATAGGACCATCCGGGCGTAAAGCCGATCATGGCGACCCGGTAATTGCCGCCGGCGTGGCGCGCCACGATGTCGTCGGCGCTGGCGTTGAGTTCCTTGGCAACGTCTTCGAGATCGATGCCGTGCTCGCCGCCATAGCTCACCGGGATGCGCCAGCGCCGCCCCTGTGCCGCCGCCGGAACAGGCATCTCGGCGAGCACGGCGAGCTTGTCGCTAAGGGCGTCGAAATCGATCTGCTGCGGGTCATAATGCACCAGCAAGGATCGGTAGGTCGGCACCGTCTCGGTCACGCCGGCAATGGCCTCATGGGCCAGGGTGCGATCGAGCGCCAGCACGCGCCGGTTGGCCGCGTCGTCGATATGGCGGCTGAATTCAACCGTGATGGCGCTGTCGCCACTTGGCAGCAGGCGGGGCGGGGCAGGGGTAGCGGCCATGGCTTACACTCGTCGGATCAGCGTTTTCGCTCAATATCGCGTGCTTGTCACGCCGCCACCGGCCCGCCGCTCTTGACGCGATGCCCGCACCCCGCAAGATGCGCCGCCGATCCAATCGCAGCGGAGTTGCCTGTTCGATGCCCCTGATCCCTGAAGCCGTCGCGACCCTTTCCCGTGTCACCACCGCTACCATCACCACTGTTCTGCTCAAAAAAGGCCTGCGGAACGTCTGGCTGCGGGGCGCGCGACCGTTGCGACCGGGACAGCCGCGGCTGGTCGGTCCGGCCTTCACCCTGCGCTTCGTCCCGGCGCGCGAGGATCTGGCGACGCCGGAATCATGGTCTTCGCCGATTTCGACGCGGACGGCGATCGAAGCCATGCCTGCCGGCTGCATCGCGGTGGTCGACGCGATGGGCATCACCGACGCCGGCATTTTCGGCGACATCTTGTGCGCGCGCATGGTCAAGCGCGGCGTCAGCGCGCTGATTACCGACGGCGTCGTGCGCGATCTCGAAGGCGTCCTCGGCACCGGTTTGCCGGTGTGGTGTAACGGCTTTGCGGCGCCGCCCTCGGTCGCCGGCCTGACCTTTGTCGGCTGGGGCGAACCGATCGGCTGCGGCGGCGTGGCGATTTTCCCGGACGACGTCATCGTTGCGGACCAGGACGGCGCCGTGGTGATTCCGAAGGCGTTCCTGGATCATGTTCTGGCCGAAGGCGCCGAGCAGGAGCGGATGGAAGCCTGGATCGTCGATCAGGTGAAGGGCGGGGCGGCGCTGCCGGGGCTCTACCCGATGAATGCCGACACCAAGGCGCGCTACGCGGCCGCCAAGAAATAACGTCAAGACAGAGAGGTAACCCCATGGATATCCATATCGCCGGCTCACGGCCAACCCGACGCGCGCCGAAGGAGAACTTCACCGGCACCGTGTTGCAGGATCCGATCAACATGGCGCCCGCCCCGGCGCGGCTCAATTGTTCCCGCGTCTCCTTCGAGCCCGGCGCGCGAACGGCTTGGCACTCGCATCCGCTCGGCCAGACGCTTTATGTGATTTCCGGGATTGGCCGCGTCCAGGCCAAGGGCGGCCCGATCCGCGAAATCAGGCCCGGCGATGCGGTCTGGATTCCGCCCGGCGAAAAGCACTGGCATGGCGCATCTCCGGCCAATGGCATGACCCACATCGCCATGCAGGAAGCGCTCGATGGGGTTTATTCGAACTGGATGGAGCAGGTGACCGACGCGGAATATTCCGCGGCAGTCGGTGGCTAGTCGCTGGCCGCCGGCAACAGGTCGGATGCGCCGCGCCGCATGATTCCGTGGTTGCAGATCGATTCCACGCGGGTGCCCGGAGCTGGCGTCGAGCTTCGCCTGATGCGCCGCGGCGCCGAGTTCTCGATAATGCTCGGCCCGAACGAGCTGATGAACAGCCGCCTCAGCGGATCGGAGGAGGCGCTTGCCACGCTCGCCTGTAAGCGAATCGCGAAGGTCAGGCAACCCCATGTGTTGATCGGCGGGCTAGGCATGGGCTTCACGCTTCGCGCCGCACTGAAAGTGCTGGGAAGCGAAGCCCGGATCGTCGTGGCCGAGCTTTTACCTGCCGTGATCGCCTGGGCGCGAGGGCCGATGGCGGATCTGTTCGGCCACAGCCTGGGCGATTCCCGCACCAGCATTCGCCACGCCGACGTCATCGATGTGATTCGATCCTCGGCGTCGGCGTTCGACGCGGTGCTCCTCGACGTCGACAACGGCCCGGAGGGACTTACCCGTCAAGCCAATGACGCGCTCTATGATCTTAGGGGACTGAAAGCGATCCACCGCGCCTTGCGACCGCACGGCGTTCTTGCGGTGTGGTCGTCAGGACCGAACGCTTCGTTTTCGAAGCGGCTACGTTCCGCCGGTTTCGAGGTCAACGAAGTCGGCGTTCGCGCCACGGCAAAGCGCAGCGGCGCGCATCATGTCATCTGGTTTGCGACCAAACCCGGTAGCCTTGCTCGAACGACCGCGCCGGACGGCGTCACTTCTGAAGCACCTTCATCCAGTCATCGCCGAGGATGATCGGCTCGCGCGGCGCCAGATAGGTGAGGCCGGCCCTCTGGGCCAATCCGGCCAGCGCCCCTGCAGCCTGCAAGTCGGCCAGCGCCCTGTTCACCGCTTCGAGCAACGCGGTATCGCTGGAAAGGCCGACATAACCGCGATTGGCGCCGATCGGATAGAAATAGCCGGAGCCGGCAAGCCTGGTATCGGGATGGGCGGCGCGATAGGCATCGAATCGGCGCGAAGTCGAGCAGCGTGGCGTCGAGCTCGCCGCGATCGAGCGTGCCGAGCAGGTCGTTACGGCCGGGCACCAGATGCGTGATGTCGTCGATCAGCCTTCCGTTATCGAAGGTCATCAGAATCGCGTCGGCCAACGTTCCGCTTTCGATGCCGATATGCAGGCCGGCGAGGTCGCCGATGCCGGCGATGTGGCGACCGCGCGCCTTCGGGCCGAGGACGACTGTCAGCGCCGAATAGAGGTAGGGCCGGCTCGGCGCCAGCACACCGAGCGGCACGCGGCGGCGGTGATCGGGGCCGGTGGCGCCTTCGAAATCCGGCAGTTTCGCGGTCTTGATGCCGGGCACAACGAGGGAGTCTCTGGTCAATGCATAACTGCCGACGAGGGAGCAGCGGCCGTCGGAGAGTAGCGCGTTGGCTTCGAGCGCGGGGCTCGAATCCTCATCGAGCTTGCTTTCGAACCACTGGATCTCGAGTGGCCGGCCGAGCTTTCCCGTAACGGCCTGCGCCAGCGCGACGTCGAAGCCGCTGTCGGGTTTGCCGCGATGGTGCAGCGAAAGCGGCGGCAGGTCCTCGTCGAGACAGATTTTCAGCGTCTCGTCGGCCGCGGCCGGCATGGCCGAAAGCGCCATCCATAGCGCGGTCGCCTGAAGCACGTTCAGCCAGAATCTCATGGTTTCCTCTGGCTCGAAATATAGGCCCAAAGCGCTGCGATCTGATTGTCGTTCAGGATGTCGCCCCAGGGCGGCATCTTGCCGTTCTTGCCGGATTTCACCGTATTGAAGAAGCGGGCCTTGTCGTCCGGAAACCTGCGCAGGTCGGGGGTGACCGTGCCCGCATTGAGCATGCCGGGACCATGGCAATGCGAGCAATTCTCGGCATACGTCGCCTTGCCCTTGTCGATCGGCGCCTGATCGGCGCCGCCGTTCTGTTGTGCCGTCGCCGGATGCACCACGATCAGCACGGTG
This sequence comes from uncultured Alphaproteobacteria bacterium, assembly GCA_963808035.1. Taxonomy (GTDB): domain Bacteria; phylum Pseudomonadota; class Alphaproteobacteria; order Rhizobiales; family Xanthobacteraceae; genus Bradyrhizobium. The sequence goes on from CAWEEF010000001.1 coordinate 26,683, forward strand.
GCTGTAACGATGGCGGCGGCGAATTGCGCCGCCGCCACCAGGTTCAGTCGTTCCATCACCCGCAAACCGCTTACTGGGCTTTGACTGCGAAGACCCAGAGCGATCCCCCAGTCGGCACGTTGGCCATGCGCTCGTCACCGGAGAACAGCGAATAGACGCCGCCATAGCCGCTGGTGACGGCAACGTATTGCACGCCGTCCTGCTGCCATGTCACCGGCTGACCCTCGATGCCGGAGCCGGTCTGGAACTGCCACAGCTTCTTGCCGTCATTGGCGTCGAATGCCTCGAACTCACCGGTCAACTGGCCGGAGAACACCACTCCGCCGGCGGTCGACAGCACGCCCGAGAAGCGCGGGATGTCACTCGGCACTTCCCATTTTGACTTGCCTGTCATCGGATCGATGGCGCTGAGATGGCCACGCGGTCCCTGCGGCCATTCCCACAGATCCGTCAAATCCATGCCGAGATACCATTCGCCAGCCTTGTAGGTCGCCGGCTCGGTCTTGTAGTGGCCGCCGAACGCGAGCGTATTGGCATAGGCGAGCCCGGTGTCGGGATTGAACGACATCGGTTCCCAATTCTTGCCGCCGAGGATCGAAGGAAACACCGTGACCTTCTTGCCGTCGCGCGCATCCTTGGTGACGTCGGTCTCGACCGGGCGGCCGGTCTTGAGGTCGATGCTGGAGGCCCAGTTCACCTTCACATAGGGATTGGCCGCGAGCAGCTTCCCGTTGGTCCGGTCGAGGACGTAGAAGAAGCCGTTGCGATTGGCATCCATCAGGACCTTGGTGGGCTTGCCGTCGACGTTGAGGTCGGCGAGCACCATCTCGGCGACGAAGTCATAGTCGAACGGGTTGTTCGGCGAGAACTGGTAATGCCATTTGATCTTGCCGGTCTTCGGGTCGAGCGCGAGCACCGAGCAGGTGTACAGATTGTCGCCGGGACGCACCGCGGAGTTGAACGGGCCGGGGTTGCCGATCCCCCAATAGACCGTATTGAGATCGGGATCGTAGGAGCCCGTGATCCAGGTCGAGCCGCCGCCGAACTTCCAGGTGTCGCCCTTCCAGGTGTCGCCGCCGGGCTCATCCGGCGAGGGGACCGTGTAGGTACGCCACACATGCTTGCCGGTGGCGGGATCCCAGCCGTCGATGAAGTCACGGGTGCCAAATTCGGCGCCGGAGATTCCGGTCAGGATGACGCCATCGGCGACCAGCGGCGCCATCGTCATCGAGTAGCCTTCCTTGATGTCGGCCGCCTTCTGCCGCCACAGTTCCTTGCCGGTCTTGGCGTCGAGCGCGATGACATTGGCATCGAGTGTGGTTCGGAAGAGCTTGCCGTCGTAGATCGCAGCGCCACGATTGATGATGCCGCAGCACACGATCCGCGGCGTCTCCGGCGGATATTCGACCTTGGTCTTCCAGAGCTGCTTGCCGCTCTTGACGTCGATCGCCATGGTGGCGCTGTTGCTGGTGACGTAAATCACGCCCTGATAGACCAGCGGCTGCAACTCCTCGCTGCGGTCGTCGGCGAGGCTGTAATTCCACACCGGAACGAGATTTTTGGCGTTGTCCTTGTTGATTTGCTTGAGCGGGCTGAACCGCTGCAGATTATAGCCCATGCCGTAGTTGAGGACGTTCGAGGTATCGGTCGCTCCCTTGACCAATTGATCGGTTGTCTGAGCACTCGCTCCATACGGAACGAGTATCGCAAGGCTAGCGGCCAACGCGATGCGTTTCATGCGTTTCCTCCCAATGATGGCTGCACGTCTATTCTCTGACGTTGCAACACAGACCTTCTTCCGGAAACGCGAAGGCGTCAATATGAAACGATAGGTGCAGCGTCTCACGCCACGGAATATTGTGCGACGCCAAAGCGGAAAACGGTTTCAGTGCAACAGCCTGTTCAAACCAGGCAGCGTAGATTTTCTTGAAGCGAAGCCTCCGGGGACGGTTACGTTGCGCTACCTTCCCTGCGAACCGGATTTGCACCCACGGCTCCGCTGGCCATTTCGCTCCTGAGCTGTGCGAACTGCCGCTGCGCCTCCCCTTCGCGATCGTCAACCAGCCGGACGGCGGCATCCTTCGTCATCGGCCCGCTCACGATCGGCGTGGAATTTTCGCCGACCGTCTCATCCACGTAATATTCACCAGTGGTCGCGCGGCGAACGGTCCATTTCAATCGGATCGGTGCGATCGGGCCGGGGCCGAACTTACGGTAGCCATCGGCCTCGATCGCTTCAACGGATGTGGCAGGCTTGTCCTCTGCCGCGACCGCTGCGGGCTCGCGATGCGATTCCGGCTGATCGAGAATGCTGGCGATAGCCGCGAGCACATTGTCGGTCGGATCATTCTCACTCAAAATCCATTCCTCCGGATCGGACGTCATGAGCCTACGCGCGCCCGCTGTTGGCGCGCTATCGATAGCTTGCCGCCGAATGCGGCCGAGTTTTGTCGGCCTCTGCGCAAACTGGCGGCAATCTATCCTTCCAGGGCCGCGCCTGTTCGAGTTGTGCCGCCAGACGAAACAGGGTTGCCTCGTCGCCGAGGCGTGCCGCGAACATCATGCCGAGCGGCAGGCCGGCCGCGTTCCATGCGAGCGGCACCGACATCGCCGGCTGGCCCGACATGTTGAACATGGCGGTCGCCGGCATGTAGCGGCGCAGGATCGGCGCAATATGCGACAGGTCTTCCGACATCGAATTGAGCTCGCCGATGCGCAACGGCGGCGAGCAGAGCGTCGGGCACAGGAACACATCGCAGCTTGCCGCGAACGTCGCCAGTCCCCGCGAAATCTGGAATGCGGCGAGCTGGGCGGCGACATAGTCGGTCGCCGTGGTCTGCTGCGCATTATGGGCGCTGGCAAGCGTCAGAATCTCAAAATCGCTCGCGGTGGCCTTGCGGCCGAGGCTCTGTTCGGCAAGCCGCACGCTGAGCGCGGTGTTGGCGCCGACGATCGTCGCCATCACCGCTGCCGGATCGGCGGCGAGGCGCGGCGCCCGCTCCTCGACATCATGGCCGAGCCCGGCCAGCAGCGCCGCGACGTCGCGAACCGCCGCGGCGATCTCGGCATCGATGGCCTCGCCATAGGGCGATTTGTCGGTGAACGCGATGCGGAGCCGGCCGGGACCGCGGCCGACCTCCTGCGCGAACGGCCGCTCCGGCGGCGACGCCACATAGGGGCTCGATGTCTCCGGGCCGCAAACTGCATCCAGCATGGCCGCGCTGTCACGTACGCTGATGCTCACGACGTGACCGCAGGAAAAGCCGCCCCAGCCCTCGCCGCGGTCGGGCCCGAGCGGATTTCGCGCCCGGGTCGGCTTCAATCCGAACACGCCAGAAGCCGAAGCGGGAATGCGGATCGAGCCGCCGCCATCGCTGGCATGCGCCACCGGAAGGATGCGCGCGGCGACCGCCGCGGCCGCGCCGCCGGACGAACCTCCCGGCGAATGTGCCAGGTTCCACGGGTTGCGGGTCGGGCCGAACAGGCGACATTCGGTGGTCGGCAGCAGGCCAAATTCCGGGGTCGCGCTCTTGCCGAAGATGGTCACCCCGGCGTTGAGGAAGCGCTGGGCGAGCGTACCGGTATGATCGGCCACATTGTCCTTGTAGACGCGCGCGCCCGAGGTGGTGCGGGTACCCTCCAGAAGGTCGAGATCCTTGAGCAGAAACGGTACGCCGGTGAAGGGACCGTCGGGAAGTCCCTTCTCGATCTGCCGCTTCGCAAAGTCGTAATGCTTGACGACCACGGCATTGATCTGTGGGTCGACCTTGGCGGTGCGCGCGATGGCCTCGTCCAGCAATTCGCCGGCACTGACCAGCTTCTTGCGGACGAGGTCGGCAAGGCCGACCGCGTCGTACTTGCCGTATTCCGTGAACGCCATGTCAGCCCCTGCAATGCCCGTCGTGATGCCAGATCTCGATGCCAGCTACCGTGAATTTGCGCGTCGGCAATGGCTGCAACCCCTCGCGCTCAAATCAGCCGAGGACATCCTGATTGATGACGTTCTGTCGGATCGGTTCGCCGTCGAGCGCGCTCAGAATGTTGCGCGCGGTCTGCTCGCTCATGCGGTCGACGGCTTCGCGCGTCACGCCCGCCACGTGCGGCGCCATGATGACGTTGGGAAGCTCAAACAGCGAATGACCGCGGGGCGGCGGCTCCTGCTCGAAAACATCAAGGCCGGCGCCGGCAAGCTTGCCGGACACCAGCGCGTCATACAGCGCCTTCTCCTCGACGATCCCGCCGCGCGCGGTATTGATCAGATAGGCGGTCGGCTTGATCCGCTTCAAGCGCGCTGCGTTGAACATCCCGACCGTTTCCGGCGTCTTCGGGCAATGGACGCTGACAAAATCGGCGCGGGGCAGCGCGGCATCGAGGTCGGCAACCGGATCGCAGCCTGCCGCCTTGATTTCAGCCGCGGGCTTGTAGGGATCATAAACCAGAACGTTCATTTCCATCGCCAAACAGCGTTTGGCCGTCCGGGTACCGATACGGCCGAAGCCGACGATCAACACGGTCTTGCCGAACAAATCGTAGGGCAGCAGGCCGAGCCGGCTCGCCCAGGCGCCGTCCTTGACCAGCGCATGCATCTCGACGGCTCGCTTGGCGAGTGTCAGCATCATGAACAGCGCCTGTTCAGCCACGGATGGAGAATTTGCAGTACCCGCTACCATCAGCGGGACCCGGCGGCGGCTCAGCGCGGGGACATCGACGGCATCGTAGCCGACACCGATCCGGGTCACCACCTTGATGTCCCTTGATGCCTCAAGCTCCGGTTCGCCGAAACGGGTGGCGCCGAGGGCGACGCCGTGCACCGGCGCCTGCTGCCTGAGCATGGCCTCGAAATCGCCGGCGGAGATCATGTTGGGAAATTCGACGAGCTCGATGTCTTGCCGTTCCTTCAACAGCGCTCGTCCCGGCTGCGACATTGATTCCGTGACGAGAATCTTCTTCTTGTTGGTCGCCATTCCCTGAGCCCCTGGCCTTTTCTTGCAGTGCGGCCGTCAAATGACGGCGCCGGTCACCTCATTTAGCAGGTGCATATTGTTGAGGTCCACTGCCAATCGGAGCGGGCTGCCGGCGCGCGCGCCGGCATTGGGGTTGACCCGTCCGCACACCTGCGCGCCCTCGAGGGTGAAATAGATCAGCGTCTCCATGCCCATCGGCTCGGTCACGTCCGGCACCGCGTCGAACGGTTCGTATCCCGGCTCGGGATGCGCCTTTGCTTCGGCGATGTGTTCCGGGCGCAGTCCCAGCAGCAATTTGTCGTCGCGGCCGATGCCTTGATATTTGGCGGCGCGGCTGGGGGGTAGCGGAAGCGTGATCCGGTCGGTGATGCGCACGTGCAGCCTGCCGCCGACATCCTCGAGTCGGCAGGGGATGAAATTCATTGCCGGCGAGCCGATGAAGCCTGCGACGAAGTGCGTCGCCGGACTGTGATAGAGATCGTTCGGCGTTCCGATCTGCTCGATGCGGCCCTTGTTCATCACTACGACCCGGTCGGCGAGCGTCATCGCCTCGACCTGATCGTGGGTGACGTAGACCGTCGTGGTACGGACCTTCTGATGCACCTTCTTGATCTCGATCCGCATCTGGACCCTGAGCTTGGCATCGAGGTTGGACAGCGGCTCGTCGAACAGGAAGACCTTGGGGTTGCGCACGATGGCGCGCCCCATGGCGACGCGCTGGCGCTGGCCGCCGGACAGTTGCTTCGGCTTTCGATCAATCAGGTCGGTGATGTCGAGCATGCGGGCGGCTTCGGTGACCCGGGTCTTGATCTCGGCCTTGGGATAATGCTTCAGCCGCAGCCCGAACGACATGTTCTCCGCGACCGTCATATGCGGATAGAGCGCGTAATTCTGGAACACCATGGCGATGTCGCGGTCCTTCGGCGGCACGTCGTTGACGACGTCACCGCCGATCATGATGTCGCCGTCGGTGATATCTTCCAGCCCCGCGATCATCCGCAGCGTGGTCGATTTTCCGCAACCCGACGGTCCTACCAGAACGACAAATTCATGGTCAGCGATGTCGAGATCGATGCCGCGCACCGCCTCGACGTCCTCGTAGCGCTTGATCACCTTCCGCAACGTAACGTCGGCCATTGGCATCAACCCTTTGTCGCGCCGGCGGTCAGGCCGGCAATGTAGTAGTCCATCAGGAAAGCATAGATGATGAGAGGGGGCGCGGCGCCGAGCAGGGCGCCGGTCATGATCTGCCCCCAATTGTAGACGTCGCCCTTGATCAGGGTGGTGACGATGCCGACCGGCAACACCAGTTGGTCGGTCGAGGTGGTGAAGACCAGCGGATAGAGGAATTGCGCCCAAGACACCGTGAAGGCGAAAATGGTGGCGGCGATCAGGCCGGGCAGCGCGACCGGAATGAAGATGCGCGTCAGCGTCTGGAACCAGGATGCGCCGTCGATGATCGCGGCTTCGTCGAGTTCCTTGGGAATCGACGCGAAGTAACCGATCATGATCCAGGTGCAGAACGGCACGGTGAGCGTCGGATACACGATCACCAGCACGTACCATCTGTTGATGAGCTGAATGCCGGTGAAATCGCTGAACACCGCAAACATCTTGAACAACGGCAGGAACAGCAGTGAGTCCGGGATGAGGTAGGTCAGGAACACGCCGGTCGCGAGTGTCGCGGACCCCCAGAACCGCATCCGCGCCATGGCGAAGGCGGCCGGCACGCTGATCAGCATGGTAATGACAACCACGAAGATCGATACCAGCGCCGAGTTACGGAAGAACGTCAGGAACTGATTCGATGTCAGCAGCCCGAAGTAATATTCCAGCGTCGGGTGAAACACCCACCAGGGATTGGTCGCCGCCGAAATCTCGGCGCTGCTTTTCAGCGACGTGATCAGCATGTAGAGCGGCGGCACCAGTGAGAAGATCGCAAACAGCGTCAGAAAGAAATACGACCATCGGAGCGCCCAGGTGCGATCGCGGCTCATGCTGCCATATTTGACCGGGCGGGTCGGGGCCGCCTTGTCCATGACCACGGTGCTTGTCATCAGGCTTCATTCCCGCGCTTGTTGATGTCCCGGAGGATGAAGACCGCGGCGATGGCAAGGATCGGGAACATGAACAGCGAGACGCTGGCGCCGAGCGGAATATCGCTGCCTTCGATCCCGACCTTGAAGGCCCATGTCGCGAACAGGTGGGTGTGATCGAGCGGACCTCCGGCCGTGAGGATGCGCGTGATATCGAAGTTCGCAAACGTCACGATCAGTGAAAACAGGGTCGTGATCGCGATGATGTTGCGCATCATCGGCAGCGTCACGTACCAGATGCGCTGCCACCAGTTGGCGCCGTCGATGGCTGCGGCTTCGTAGAGCTGGTCCGGCACCGATTTCAGCGATGCCAGGTACATGATCATGAAGAACGGGGCGCCGTACCAGATATTGACCAGGATCACCGAGAAGCGGGCCCAGTCGGCATCGCCGAGCCATGAAATGGGTCCGATGCCGAAGAACGAAAGCGTATAATTGAAGGCGCTATACGACGGATCGAACAGCCACAGCCAGGCCAGCGTGCTCATCGCCGGCGGGATCACCCACGGCACCAGCAGCATGCCGCGCCATTTGCGCTGTCCCTTCGCCGGAATGTTGTGAACGAAGTGGGCGACGATGAACCCGATCAGCGCCTTGAAGATGACCGCCGAAATCGCGAAAATGCAGGACTGCTCGACCACGAGCCAGAACGTGTCGCGTTTGAACAGGAATTGAAAGTTGCCGAGGCCGACAAAGCGCTGCATCGACTTGTTCAGCGTTGCCAGATGCAGGGAATAGAACGCGGGATAGACCACCAGGATGCCGATCAGCAGGATCAGCGGCAGCGTCATCAGAAACGCCGCCGTCGACTTGCGCTTCAGCGCTACCCTGAGACTGTCCCGTTTGCGCGCTGATCGCGCGGTGGAAAGGCCGTTGGACTGAAATGCGACGTCAACCATGATGCATCATCCTCGCGCGTCCCACTGAGACAGAAGCAATCTCGGAATTACCACCGGGGAGCCGGCTTGGTACCGGCTCCGGATCGCACTGACGCCGTCGCGACCGGCCGCAACGGTCACGCCACAACAGGCGCGCCATTGCGGCGAACGGTCTAACTCCGCATGAAGCCTTCGCACTCGCCTTCGGCCCAGGCGAGCGTCTTTTCCATCGTCTCGCCCTGGTAGTATTTCAGGCACATCTTGGTAAGGGTGGCCTGTGCATAGATCTGCTGGGCGATCTTGGGCGGTGCCGGCGAGGCCGCAATCGACAGCACCTGGTGATTATAGGGATTCGGATAACTGAACAGCGTACCCTTTGGCGGACCTTCTTCAGCCCAGGTCTTCAGCGTTGTCAGCTTGGCGTACGCCGGCAGGTCATATCCGCCGCTCGCCTGGACTAGCTTGGCGATCAATTCCGGCTGCGACAGATGGACCAACAGGCTCTTGGCGGCTTCCTTGTTCTTGGAGAAGCTCCAGATGTTCCAGAAGAAAGGCAGGAACGGCGCGAACCGCCCTTTCGGCCCGGCCGGGAAGCCGTGGGTCCAGCATTGCTCCGCGACTTGCGGCGCGTCCCGCTTGGCAACCGCCCAGGCGCTGGGCGGATTCATGATCATGGCGCCCTTGCCGGAGACCAGCCATTTGTTGTTGGAGGCATCGTCCCATGCCGCCACGCCCTCCGGCAGGAAGGCGATCAGCTTCTTGTAGAATTCGAGAACCTGGCGCACCGCATCGGTCTTGACCGTGAGGTTGCCCTTGGCATCAACCAGTTCGGCGCCGAAGGCCTGGAAGAACGCGCCCGCGGTATCGACACTGTCGGAGGTTTCACCGAGCCCGATGCCGAACGGGAAACCACCCTTGTGGCAGGCCTCCGCCGCCTTCAGAAAGGTATCGGTGTTCCAGTTGTCCGCTTTCGGCGGGCTGCCGGCCGGATACATCTCCTGCACGTCGATATTGGCGTATTTCTTCATCAGGTCGATGCGCGAGCAAGGACCCTTGATCTGGCTGCCGATGCAGGCTGGGACGCCGAGCCATTTGCCGTCAAGCTGACCGAGATATTTGACGGTGCCGTTGACTTCGCCGTTCTGCTTGATCAACGGCTCCATGATGTCGTTGACGGGTTCCATCTGTTCGGAGTTCGCGTGCGGCCACCAGGTCGGCATCGCCAGGATGTCGTGGCCGGATTTCGCCTGGGCCTCGGCGGCGATGGTCACGAGGTTCTTGTTGCCCTGGCTCGTGATGTAATCGATCGAAACCTCGACCTTCTCCTTGGCGGCCCACTCGTTGACGAGATCGGTGGAAGCCTTATTGGCGCCGGGCACCCAGTGATCCCAGAAACCCATGGTCAATTTGCCGGCGGCGTAAGCCGTTCGCATATAGGGCGCCGAGACCAGCGCCGCGGATGATAGGGCGGTAGCAGCTACGAATTGTCGTCGAGACAGCTTGTTCCGAGTCATGATGTTCCCTCCCAGGTGAACCATTCGAGGCAGGACGGAGATCCCGCTATTGTTGTTTTTCTTCGCCGCCGGACACGCCCGAGCTTGCGCTGGGAGGCGGCGCGGAGAATTTCGTTGCGGCGATCAGAGCAGAATTAAGCGCATCTGTCGAGAAATCAGGCGCCGGAAAGTCTAGAACTAACGTTGTGCTTTAACTCGGCCCGCGGCTCTTGATGTTTGGAGACCGATGGTTAACTCGGCGGGGCGCGTTTTGCAGAAATTTGAGGCAAATACTGCGCCGCACACGTCGCGCCGGCGGCGGGATTCCGGCAAGGTGCGTAAATGCGCCGCAGGCTTCAACCTGACGCGCGTCGCCGCCTTGTTGATCGCGGTGTGCCCCGGTGTGACGGTAGACTTGCGCGGTGCGAAGCCGCTAGTGTCGGCACCAGCGGCGCCCCGCCGCCCGAATGCGCTTCGCCGCCAGATTGAGTTCGACCATTTCGACCATGGAGATCAGAGAATGACGCCGACGACGCTTGCGCCGCTAAGGCTTGGGTTGGTGGCCGTGGTGTTGTTGTGCGCGCCAGCGGCGGTGGTCGCGCAAGGACTGGTCCAGGGGGTTCAGCAAGGGGCTCAGGCTGGCAACAAGGCGGCCGGACCGGTCGGCGGGGTATTGGGAGGCGCAATCGGTGGTGTCGTCGGTGTATTCACCGGCGTGCTTGGCGTCGGGAACAACGCGCAAGCGCCCGCCGCGAACGGGACCAATGCACCACCGAACGGAGCCAAGCAGACCGGCCCTGCCAAGGCCGCTAAGGCGGCCGCCAAGAGTGGGAAGGCGGCCAAGCAAGGGCCACCCGTCCAGGACGCGGCGGCGCCGCCCGCCACGGAAGCGCCCGCGCCAGCGCCAGCGCAGGAAGTGACGGCACTCCCGCAGCAAACGGCGGTGCTGACGCAGGAGGGCGCGCCGCAATTGACCGCCGAGCAGATTGTCGCCAACAGCGATGCCAATATCGATCGGATCAAGGCGGAATTGAACCTGACGCCGGTGCAGGCAAAGAACTGGTCCGGATTCAGCAGTGCCATGCATTATCTCAGCCACAACGGCGCCGACCGCCTCAATCTCCGAATGGCCCGCGCCAAGCGCGACCCGCCGGACGACATCATCGAGCAGATGCGCAACGAGGCGCAATTCCTCAACGATCGCGCTATCGACCAGCACAACGTCGCCGATGCCGCCGAGCCGCTGTTCACAAGCCTCGACGACAAGCAGAAGGCCGTCTTCATCGAGGAAATGGTGCGCCTCAGCCACGAGCGAGGGCTCGACTAAAGCGCGATGACTTTTGATTGAATTGGTCGATCCGCGGATTAAGTGCCACCCTTGGGGAGAGGTCGATTTGGGTCGCAAATCGGGTGAGAGCCAGACCGCACCGCCCACGCTCCCAAGCGAGAGGGGCCACCGCTCTTGTTGCCCTTGTTGCCCTTGTTGCACGATCGATGCCGCGAATAGCCGGGCGCGCGGGCCCCTGGGGTAGGTTGAAGGCGCGGCACCCGGCTATCCTGCCGCAGCGGCGCGGCGCGCCAACTCGTCATGCGAAATTGAAGAAACGCTGACCGTTCCACGCCCGATACATGGCGGAGTCATGACCTTGTCGGGAATCGGGCCGTCCCTATGATTTGGGGAAGTTCAGCTCCACGCCGACACCGTCAGGATCGTCGGCAGAAGTCGCGATCAGCGTGGCCAAGGCAATCCTCTTCGAATCGGTGCGGCGATCGAGGATCTCGAACATGGCGTGGTCCCCCCGTGGCGCCTGTTCGTTCTCAGCGGGCGTCGCGCCTGCGCACCGATAATGGCGGAAAGGCTATCCTCTCGACGCGCCGAACGGAAGAGCGCAAGCCCTTCCGAAAACGCGGGCGAGGTCGGCGCGCGATAACGCGGCGTTGCGCGGGGATCCGAAGCAGCGACTGGACGGAACGTGGCTGATCGGCCGCACGAGCTCGGTTCCAGCGCTGGGCTGGTGACTTCGGATTTGCGGCCGCAAGGAGCCATAAGCTTTATTTAAGGTTTGTGGCTATCCTAGCCATTCGGGCAGCGGGTAAGGCAGAAGGCCTATGGAAGAGAAGCGAAAGTATCAACGGACGGAAATCAACGAGCCGGCCTATGTGTCGGCACAGGGTTCCGTCATGAGCTGCACGGTGCGGAATATTTCGCCTGAGGGCGCTGCCATCGATGTCGAGAACCCGGCCTTTGTGCCGTCCCATTTTCGTCTGGTGATGGCCAACGGTTCTTCGGTGCGGGAATGCCGGATTGCCTGGATTCAGAAAAAGCGGATCGGCGTGACTTTTGTTGCAACGCCACCGGAACTGCAAAATCACCTGGCCGAGGCGGGTGCCGAGGACGAATAGGCCGATCTCGCCGCCAGCGAGCCGCACCTTCCCGAGTAACAGTTCGATCTTGGCATCCAATTCCTCGAATAACCGGGCCCCGAATAGGTGCGTCGCCGCCGCCGGGCTTAGCGCAGGTCAGCGATATTCGACGAATTTCTTGTAGATCCAGCGCCGGCCGTCGTGCCGTCGCCACACCTGGCCGAAAACCAGCCGACCGGTTATCGATCGCCGCGGAATGAAAACAGTCCAGAGGTGCCATACCTCGGCCCAAGCCGGTTTGGCGTTCGCATTTGGGATTTGAAGATGGTGACTGTCCGTAGCCATGCGTGACCCAATGAACGAAACCACCGCACGCTAGCGCGATCAGGTGGTCTCGCAATCGAGTTCGGCGCTTAACCTAACCGATCAAGGTTACTTCGCTGGTGGGGTTGAAGCGGGCGCAGAACCGCAGCGCGCGACGGTAATCCGGCCACACACCCGCCAGAGAGTTGGTGTCCAGCCCGTCATCGCCGATATCGATCGTCGCTATGCGAGGATGCGGAAGTTCGGCTTGCCGACACCTTGCGCCGCGCCTTCGGTCGACTCTGTTCGCGCGCGATTTCGCTCGGCCTCGATCAATTGCAGGTGGCGTCGCAATTCGGCGCCGTACTGGTTGATCTGGTTGCGCGCCTCGCGACGCTCGAAGGGTGTAAGCGCGGGGTTTGCAAGGTCTCTCCAGGCGACCCTCAGCAACTCCTTTAGCCCCTGCGTATTACGATCCAGAACCTCTAGCTCGGTCATCCTCGCTTCGCCTTCAAAGAAACCAGGCAGGTTTGCGAACATAGCTCTGATTCTGCCTTGTTTGATATATCTGATTGTTGCACGCACAGCCGCGTTCTCGCGACGGAGCGGCCGCCGAATCATCGAGCGTGACGAGCGGGAACGAAACGGAGGCCGAGAGACGATTCGCGGTGCGCATCAGATCAAGGGCGCGGCGGTCTCGGACGCAGCGTCGCGTTCATTAGAACAGTTGCAAACGCATTCATGAAATCCTCCTCGAGCTGTCTTCCGCCACCTGGATAGAGGATGTCGATTTCAGGATGTCTTCGTCGACATTCGGAAAACGACTTCATGGTTTGGAGTGGTGAAACCATCGCCGCCAGCAAGGCGCATCAATAGAACGCGAAGGCCGCGCCGACGGCGCCGGCGAATTCGCCCAGCTTTTGGACGTAATGACCGTTGTACAGCGCCTGGTCCGCCAGATAGAAGGCGATCCAGCCGGCGGCGCAGGCGAGCAGGGCTTTCATCCCACCAGGATGGCGAAAATAATTTAACGCCGGAAGAATAACAGCGGCAGCAATTTAGCTGGTGGCAAAACCGCGTTACGAAAATAAACTAATTGTTTACGACAGCGCAGAGAGCCGATGGCCAAGCCGGTTGCCTCGCTAGTTGCCTTGAATCTTCTAGAGAATTTCGGACTGGGAAAGAGCCGGCCTGAATATTTCGCTCGATAGATTAGCAAGCCGTTAAGCTCTGGAAAGCACGATATGTTTTTGGGCCCAATTCCATGATCGATGAAAAAGTCAAAATCAAATGTTCGAAATGCTCGCAGTTTTTCCGTGAGCGCGCGCAGAAAATCCGCAACGGCTTCCAGATCAACTGCCAGCACTGCAATCGGCTGATTACCTTCGACACGACGTCGGAAGACAGAAATGTCCGCCGCGCGCTCGTGAGCGCCAGGGAAGTGAGAATGCTGCTCGATGCCCGACCCAAGGTTGCCGCAGATCCTCCGGTCTGAACGATTGGCATTATCGGTCTCTTCCTTGGCGTGGCGGCCTGCGTTGATTAGGGTAGCGGGATAGCCGGCGGCTGCGGACCGCGGGGTTCATGGTTGAGCATTCCCTAATGCAATCATTCAACCGTGATCGTCGCTTGAGACCTTCATCTTAGAATTTTATCGGTATTCAGGTTCCCGTCTGAACGAGCGGGGGCTCAAATGACGATCGAAACGATCGCGCTTGCAGGATTTGTGTTCGCGGCCGCCGCGTTTGCCGCGGTGGCCTACGAGCGTCGCATGGACGTGCTTTACGGCCCGTACATCGAGGGACGACCTGGTCGAGCCCGAATTTCAGTTGAGCGATTTTGGCAGCCGATGCGTTCGGCCGCCGATTACGTCCGCTGGAAAGCCGGCAATTTTAGCTGCCTTGCCGTCATGATCGCGGGCTGACGTGAGCGCTGCCATGACGAGCGTCGAACGCATCTTCTGCCGCCAGCGGCCGCGATTCAAATTCGTGTGCGAGAGCTGTGGCAGTCTCTCGATCAAGGTCGCTGATCCCGTGACATCGCCCTTGACCACGCTCGTGGAATGCGCTCGTTGCGGCGCCGTCCGAGGAACTTTGGGCGAATTGCACGAGCTGGCGCGGCAGAGTTCGGACCTGTTCGAATTCTGATACCGCGACCTCGTCAGAGTTTGGCGATCAGCCATCTGATCCAAATTTCCAATAACCACAGCCAGCCGCTCACCGCGGCGATGCCGGCAACAAGAACCCCGGTTTTGAAGAGCGGTCGGGACATGGCGCGGCAACCCCGAAAACCAAACGCCCATGGTCGCGGTAAATTTGAGAGGCGGCCTCAGTCATTTCTCACTGAGCGACAGGGTTTCCCTGAGCTCGAATAGGCCCAGACGAAACTCGTCCTCGCCGTCGGCGGCCGTCGCCGTCGTGAAGAGCGTGAAAGCGGCGTTCGGATACAGCTTCCAGACCGCCAGATCCTCGGCCGTGATTGTGAGCCATCCAAATTTGAACATGTATCGGCCCGGTTCGGCCACGCGCCCGACTTGCGCCCAGGTGATCTTGTTGAGGGTCAATTTATGTCGGCCTGGCTCACGTAACTTGTCGGGATCTCCGCTTCAGATTCGGTCATGCTCAGACTTCACGGCAATGGGCCCCGGTTGCGGTGTTTGACCAAGCGCGCGACGATCAGGATTCGACGGTGAACCCGCCCGCGATCTTGTACGACTTGCATTCGATCCTCGCCCACTCGACGGCTTGCTTGTAATTGCGGCACCGGAGCGATATTTCTCGGCCACGGAAGACGACGATAACATCGCAGTCGGGAACGTCGCTGTGACGTCGTACCCGCACTTCGGCGGCCTGTTCGGCGATCATCGAAGCCATCAAGGTCTCCACGTCGTAGCGTATGCGTTCGTCGTCTCGGCGGGGCTCAGCTTCGCCGCTCCCGCGCAACACGTCCCCCCTTTGGCGGGCAATTATTTCCACGACGCGCCCAGAGGGGAGTCAATTGGAATTAAGAGCGGGTTCGGTCTTATGCACAATCAAAAGCGGGAATTATGCCAGCCAAATATTCAGGGCTGATTCTGGGCAGCGGGTTTTCGGTTCCAGCCTCGCAAATAGCGAAACGCCTGCGCAACAGCGATGCCGAATGCGCCACCCACTACCTTTTCAGAGGCGTCAAACAGCGTGCCGTGACGGTCTGGCGTCAACGTCTGCAAATATTCGAGACCGACGGCGGTAACAAAGACGACGATGCACACAAAAACGATGCGTCTGGGATAGGCGAGCGAAAACAGCGCCCCGAAAACCGCAAATGCGATGACGTGCTCGAAAAGGCCGTAAGTCCTGGCCTTCGGCCACATCAGAAGCGGCGCCAGTCTGTAATAGATCGCATAAGCGAATTCGACGTGGGTCAGGGTGGCGAAGGCGAATGCCGCAACACATGCCCAGGCTGCGCAGATGATGAGCTTCTGAGACACCAGATCTCCTGGCGGGGGCTTCGGGGTAATGGCCACCGCAATCTGGGCAACCAGCAGGATTCCGGGGCATCCGGGGAGGGGTCGGCAACGCCCGATCGAGCCGGACATCTCCGGCATATATTAGATCCGGCCGAGAGTGGAAGCTAGGCAAACAAAAAGACCGCCGGAAGGCGGCAGCCTCCGGGCGGTCTTTTTGTCTGTCGGCCACTACTGCCTCAGGATGTGAAGCCTGTGGTCCGGCATTAACGGTTGGATCCGGAAATCGTCGAGTTTCTTTCCGGACCTGAGCTGGGCGGTTAACCAGCGTGGCTGCTTGCCGCGGCCCGACCAGGTCTCCGCGGGTTCGGCGGGGTTTCGATATTTGGGAAACACCGGCGGGTAGGGGCGGCTTACCTGGGTCATCCTCCTGATATTGGCCTGCAGAGTTCCAGGCTTGAGCCGCCTCAACCGCTGATCCAGGCGGGCTTTATCGGCCGATAATTTGCGCGCCAATACCGAGGTGACCAGCTCGTGAAGAGACCAGAGTTCTTCTTCGGACATCGCTCCGAGATCATGACGTTCCATTTTGCTAGCTCTCATGAATTGTCGTGGCGCCGGTCGATCCATTGACGGTCGCGTTTGAGGGCTAATTTGGGCGCTTCCGGGCCGCTTCAATGGTCGAACAAAGCCAAATCTGCGAGTTACGCCGCCGCCCAGCGGTAGCTCAATTTACTCAACCTGGACGGTACCCGTCTCAACCTGAGGTTGAAAAACAGAAACGGCTCCGTCACGGGCGAGGCGCAAGACGAAATGCCCCTGCGTAGCTTGCGGACGCGTTCAAGTGGGTCGCGGCCGGCGTGCACCGGAACGGCTGGACGTTGCCGACCGCGTGGAGGGACTGCCAGCGGCTTCCTCGCCCGGAGCAACGATCAGCCGCGGGGCATCGGCATAAGCGGGCTCGCCGCGCCCGTTTACATACCACCGGCTTCTCAGGAAAAGGCTCTCGACGAGAAAGGGAAAATTCGGAGGCGCATGCCCGACGGGCGGCTTGATCACCCGCGCGGCAATTCCCGGAAATTTCAATCTGTAGATTTTTCCAACGCCTAACATAACTGGAACCCCGCCCGGTTCCATAATTATCACCAGAAATACCGGAGGTAAATGCCATTATTTCCAATTAACTATAGCTTTCCAGGGGCAGGGGGCGGCCTGCCGCCCTGCCGGCGGCGCACCGACCCGGTGACGCCCGGTGGGCTGCCCTGCGGGTCAGCAGGAACGGCGCCGCCCGTCATAGCCCCGGTAGGTTCCGGAGGCCGCATCATAAGTCCGGTAGTGGGAGCAATCGCCGGATCGCAAGGCGCGCTTGCGCGGCTGATGGTCGGCGCGCTTTGGCATGGCGGCGGCTTCAACCGGCTGATCCGCCGGTTTGCTGATCTCCGGTACAGCGTCCTGCTGCGGCGCCGCGGCTTCCGATTGCCTGGCGGCGGGCTTCTCTTCCACCACAGCGGGCTTCTCTTCCACCACGGGGGGCTTCTGTTCCACCACAAAGGGTTTCTGCTCGGCCGCGGCAGGTTTCTCATCCGCCATGGCGGGCTTCCCGGCCGCGGCCGGAGGGGTCTGCTCCACCGCCTTGCCGCGCTCCCGGTCGATGAACTCCTTGCACTGAATCGGGAAAACGATCTCTCCGGAAGCGGTCAGCCCGATCGGCATACAGCCGCCGGGCGGCACGTCCGCCTTCACGGTCGGTTCCGGTGGCGTGGGATTCGGGTTCACCGTTCCGGTGGTCTGGGCGAGCGCGGCGCCGCTTATCAGCGTGACGAGGATACCGCAACGCGCGGCGACGCGGCGGGGAGAGGCTTTCGGGAGAGCCGGTAGACGCTTCATGCGATCTCTTTATCGTTGGCAGGCAGTCATCATCAACTGCTTTCGTCATGGGTCCGATCGAGCGACGCGCGGAGTTCAGCGGTAACCCGGTTGCAATATTCGTTCAGCCGCTGGATTCTTTCCCGTTGCGTCCGCAAATCATCGGCGCGCGCCGCAGACTCGGTTCGATCGGACCCTTCACGAGGCGATAGTCCATCCACAGACATCGATTTGAGATCACTCATGGTACTAACTCTCATGAGATTGTCGTGGCGCTGGTTTTTCATTGACGGTGGGGTTTGAGGGCTAATTTGGGGCGCTTCCGGGCCGCTTCAATGTTCGAAGAAAGCCAAAATTGAGAGTCTTTGCCGCGTCAGCCGGTCAGCACCGGCCTTGGGATCCATCTGCGAGCTACCGGACGTTGCCGCGCTCGCCGGTTTGCGCCGATCAAAATGGATTGACGTCGGCGGCGGGGAAACGGCTGGAGCCGCTTACATTTCAATGTCGGGTCGCAGCAGGGCGCGCACCCGCCATTTCATCTGAGGCTGGCTCTGCCTGATGCAAAATCGACCGCCGCTGACCGGCACGCGCAATACCGAAGCGGGTTTGTTGCTGCAGCACTGCTGAAAGCTGTCGGGAAAGCCGGGTTGATAGACATAAATCCGCGCATAGAATGGCGTTACCGAAATCACCAGATCCATGAATTGGAGATCGCGCGGGAGCTTGCCGCCGAGATCGACCAGGCGATCGCCGGGCTGGCACGCCAGCGCTACAGCAAGTAGCAGCTTCTCCATCGAGGCCTCCAGCACCCGACAAGCCTACAAGCGTTTCCGGCAGACAGAAACACCGCGCGGGCGGTCCCGGCGTTACGAAATCCCGATTTACTCCGCGCCCTCAGTCGAAAGTGACGCCGAGCCGCCGTTCCTTGCGCCAGACGATGTAGCAGTGGTAGCGCACGTTGCGCGTTGCAATGGAGAGCGTGACCTCATGGGGAATACCAGCCATCGTTGCCACGTCGAGCGCGGCTCCAGCGTGTGACAGGTTGCGCACGATGCAATCGATCCCGCCGCCGTCGAACTCGATGGTTCCG
The DNA here is from genome assembly GCA_963808035.1 of uncultured Alphaproteobacteria bacterium. GTDB lineage: Bacteria > Pseudomonadota > Alphaproteobacteria > Rhizobiales > Xanthobacteraceae > Bradyrhizobium. The sequence goes on from CAWEEF010000001.1 coordinate 45,182, forward strand.
GCCTTGAAAACCCGTTGTCGCGGTGTTGCACGTCGCTCGATCACTTGCCCGCTTTAGGCTAAAAGTTTAAGCGCCTTATCAACGAAGGTGACGAAACCCGGCGGTGTCTGGAAACCAAGCATTCACCAACACGCGGAGGCGTCCAGCGATCGTCGGTGAGGGCGGTGCAGAAAGCCCTGCATCGCGCGTCTGCTGCCAGGCTTCGCCGTTAAGTTGCCCGAATCAGGATCGCACTCTGCTGGTGTCGCAGCGGCGGTGCGACGACCTAGGCTCCATTGACTCCCGCCTCATTCCGGTAGGTGTAATGCGTTGCGGAATGGGGCGGCTTTTCGGCGGCCGAAAGCGCGCCGATTTCCGTGCCTGCCGTTGCCTCAGGCGACTGCACGATGCAGCCAGTCGGTGAACTGACTGACGTGCTTTCCTTCGGCGCGTGGCGTGCGGTGAACGAAATAGGGGACACCTTTCAGGGTCAAATTCGGCAACGGCGCCACCAGTTCCTGTTTTGCAAAGCTTGCGTCGAACAGATTTTTCGGAGCGATGATGGATCCCAGTCCGTCGCGAACCGCGTGCATGGCCACGAATAAATGGTCGAAGCGATGGCCTCCCTCCATGATCTGGTGGTCGACCCCGGTAGAATCGAGCCATGCCTCCCATTGGCCGGGGCGCGTCGCAGCCGTGATCATTCGATGACGCATGACATCGGCCGGCTGTTTGACCGGAAGCTGAGCCAACAGCGACGGCGACGAGATCACCGTCAGTTGCTCGTCAAACAGGAACTCTGTTGCATGCAGGCGAGTCGCGAGATGAGAGGGATTGCCCCGCGTGATGACAATGTCCGTGGAAGACAGGTCCGGGGTCTGGCCGGTCTGTCTGGTCGCCGTCCAGACCGTGATATTGGGATTCTCGTTCTGAAATTCCAAGAGCCGCGGTAGCAACCAATACATCGCCAAGGTCGCCGGCGCCTCGACCGAAACGACGAGCTGGTTTTTCTGCCGGCGCACATACTCGCAGGCGCCCTGGATTTCGTTGATCGACTGACCGAGTTTTTCAGCCAGCACCTGACCATAGGGCGTGAGGACGAGGCGTCTGCCTTCGCGCATGAACATCTGCTGCCCCAGCCAGTTTTCGAGTGCATTGATCTGCTTACTGATCGCCCCATGCGTCACGCCTAACTCGGCGGCGGCCGCGGTGAGGCTGGGGGCGCGCGCGGCCACCGCAAATGCCCTCAAAGCCACCAGCGGTAATTCACGCGCCTTCATTCGAGTCACTCCCTGGATGTTCGATCTGGATGCTACTAAATTTCACATATTTGTGCAATTTATTCGATTGAAACTCACCATGCGAAGTTCATACGGTAGGGAATGCCGAGTTTCTCCCCGCTCCGGGCCATCATCTTTGATCTCGACGGCACCCTCGTGGACAGCGCCGAAGACCTCCGCGCCGCGCTCAACCGGTTGCTGGGCGAGCTTGACCTGCGTGCGATAGAAGCAGACGAAATCAAGGGCATGATCGGCGACGGCGTGCTTAAACTGGTGGAGCGGGCGCTGGTCGCGGCGCACGGCGATCCGCAGCAGAAGGATGCTCTGCTGCCCCGGTTTCTCGAAATCTACCAGGCGAATTCCGCGAACCTGACCCGCTGCTATCCGGGTGTGCCGAAAACGCTCGCCGTGCTGCATCGCAACGGGTTTCGCCTGGCGGTTGTGACCAACAAGCCGGTGTTTGCGACCATCAAGATCCTCGAGGCGCTGTCCCTGGCCGAGTTCTTCCCGGTCGTCGTTGGCGGCGATAGTGTGCAGCAGCGAAAACCTCACCCAGCGCCGCTTTTGGAGGCGGCCCGACGACTGGCGGTCGATGTCAGCCAGGCGCTGATGGTGGGTGACAACATCCATGACGTCGAAGCCGCGCACGCCGCCGGTATGCGCTGCATCGCCGTGAGTTATGGCTACCATCATCGGCCGCCGTCCGAGTTCAAGGCCGACCATCTCATCGATCGGTTCGGCGATCTATTGCCGCTTGTCATCAATCCGGCATCACAGTGCCGTACCACTGGCAGCGCGGCGGAGCGTATTTCCTCGACCTGATCAATTTTTCCACCATCGGAGCGTCACCTGTGCCTCAATCCATCGCGTCCTCGCGCCATACAGAGCGGACCGTCGAAGTCAATGGACGCAGCTATGCCGCGCCAAAGCGGCCGACCGTGGTGATCATCGTCGATGGTTTCGATCCGGCCTATCTCGAGCACGGGATCGCCAATGGCACTCTGCCGACCATGAAATCGTTCAGGGAAAACGGCTTCATGGGAATTGCGGATTGCTCGATGCCAAGCACGACCAACACCAACAACACTTCGATCGTGACCGGTGTGCCGCCGGTGGTGCATGGTATCAACGGCAACTATTATCTGGATTCCGAAACCGGCAAGGAAATCATGATCACCGACGCCAAGCGGCTGCGGTGCGGCACCATCCTCGGCGCGTTGAGCCATGCCGGCGTGAAAACGGCGGTCGTCACCGCCAAGGACAAGCTGCTCAAGGTGCTGGCCTACGAAATGGATGGAGTCAATTTCTCCTCGGAACATGCCGGCAAGGCCAATCTCAGGGACAACGGCATCGACAATGTCGAGCAACTGGTAGGCCGGTCAACTCCTGACCAGTACTCCGCGGATCTGTCCCTGTTCGTCTTCGATGCCGGGGTGAAGCTTCTGTCCACCGTACGTCCGGATCTGATATACCTTTCGACCTCCGATTATGTGCAGCACAAGCACGCGCCCGGAGAGCCCGAGGCGGACGCCTATCACCATGCGGTGGACAAGTCGGTGGCGGCGCTGATCGCGCTCGGCGCCACCGTGGCCATTACCGCCGACCATGGGATGAATGACAAGTCCGCAAAGGACGGCACGCCCAATGTCATCTATCTGGAAGACGAACTGAATGCGCACTTCGGCCAAGGATCGGTCCGGGTCATCTGTCCGATCGCCGATCCCTTCGTTCGGCATCACGGCGCGCTGGGTTCATTCGTCCGTGTACATCTGCGCAAGCCCGGTGATGTTCCGGCCATGATGGCACTTGCCCGGACGCTGCCCGGTGTTGAACTCGTTCTCGACAAGGATGCGGTCTGCAAGCAATTCGAACTTCCCCTCGACCGGGAAGGGGATTTCGCCGTGTTCAGCGATCGGCAGACCGTGGTCGGCGCCCGCAAGGAGGATCACAACCTCAGTCAACTGGCAGGTCATCGCCTTCGTTCCCACGGCGGTCTCGGCGAGCAGAAGGTGCCGTTTCTGCTTTCTCGGCCGATCACTGCGGAGTACCAGAAGCGGGCCAAGGCCGGCCCGCTGCACAACTACGATATCTTCGATTTCGCGCTGAACGGGGTAGTCTGAACCGTTGGCACGCGATCGTGGCTTTGCCGCCGCCTGACCTTCGCCAACCAGAGAGTCACAGATCACAATGCGCACCGCCAAGGCCGCCGTCTACGAAGCACCGAACACGCCTTTTGTCATGAAGGAATTCCCGCTGCGCCCGGTTCACCGCGGCGAGGTGCTGGTGAAGGTGACGATGTCGACGATCTGTCGCTCCGATATCCATTCCTACGAGGGACGCCGGCCAAACCCGTGCCCCGGAATCCTCGGCCATGAGATCATCGGAATCATCGAGGAACTCGGCGGAGACATCAGGCAGGACATGCGCGGCGACCCGCTCAAGACCGGCGACCGCATTACCTGGAGCGAGTATTTCTTCGACGGCGCCTGCTACTACCGGGAAGTTCTCGACATGCCGCAGAAGTGCCCTGGCGTGCGCAAATATGGCCACGATCTCTCGGAAGAGGATCCGCATTTCCTGGGTGGCTTTGCGGAATATTGCTACATCCTTCCCGGCACCTCGATCCTGAAGCTTCCCGACGAACTGAGCGACGAGGAGGCGACGCCGCTCAATTGCGGGGTCGCCACCATGGCGTCGGTCACCGAAGCTGCCGAGATCGCTCTGGGCGATACTGTCGTGATCCAGGGCCTTGGCCTGCTCGGTCTGTACGGTGCGGCGATGGCAAAGGCGCGGGGCGCGCGCTGCGTGATCGGCCTCGACTTCCGTGGAAAGTCGGCTTGTTACCGCCAGGAAATTCGGTGCGGACCATGTCATCAATGTCGGCCGCGTGCCTGAAACGCAGGTCATCGCCGAAGTCCGGGAGATGTGCCGGCCCGACGGTGCCGACGCCGTGATCGAGGTTTGCGGTGTCCCCGAGGTCATCAATCAGGGGCTGCAGATGCTGCGCACGGGCGGTCGGTACGTGCTCGGTGGCCTGGTCAATCCCGGCGCCAACGTCACCATCGATGCCAACATGCTGGTGAAACGCTGGGTCACAATGCGCGGCATTCACAATTACCACCCCCGGCATCTGATCCAGGCGCTGGATTTTGTCATGTCGAACCGTAATCGCTTCCCGTTCAGGGAGATCGTCGATTCAAAGTTTGGCCTGCAGGATCTCGACGCGGCTTTCAAGAAGGCGTCGGAGCGAACCGTGCTCCGCGCCGCGATCGTCCCGGGCTACAAGGGTTGAAACATGCAATCTCCGTCGCTTAATTTCATTCCGCACGGGCTGTTCATCGGTGGTCGATGGGTTTCGCCGGCCGATGACAAGCACTTTGCGTCGATCAATCCGTCCAACATGGAGAAGCTCGGCGATATCCCGGCCGCGAGCGAAGCCGACGTCGACCTCGCGGTAAAGGCCGCGAAAGAGGGGTTCAAGGAATGGTCGAGAGTTTCGATCAAGGAACGCGCGCGATGCCTTGAGCTGCTGGCGGATCGCATTGAAGAACACGCCGATGAACTGGCGCTGCTTGACGCCGTGGACGCGGGAAACGCTATCGTCGGCATGCGCGGCGACATGACCTGGACCGCGGATTGGTTCCGCTATTGCGCAGGGCTCGTCACCGAAATCAAGGGCGAGACCTCCTCGCAGGGCGCGCGCCATCTCAACCTCACGCGGCGCCAGCCGTTCGGCGTTGTGGCGAAGATCAATCCGTTCAATCATCCATTTCGGTTTTGCGCCGAGAAGGCCGCGGCGCCGCTCGCCGCCGGGAACAGCGTCGTGATCAAGGGTTCCGAACAGGCGCCGCTCTCGAGCCTGCGCCTCGGCGAACTGTGTGAAGGAATTTTCCCGCCCGGCGTTGTCAATATCATCACCGGTGACGGCAAGGTCGGATCCGCGCTGGTTCGCCATCCGGATGTGCGCCGCATCGGCTTTGTCGGCTCGGTGCCGACCGGCAGACTGATCGCGCAGGAGGCGGCCGCCGGCCTCAAGCGCGTGAGCCTGGAGCTCGGTGGAAAGAATCCGATCATCATCTTCCCGGACGCCGACCCCAAGGCGGCGGCCTCTGCCGCCATCAAGGGGATGAACATGAACCGGCAGGGTCAGTCCTGCAGCTCTACCTCGCGGGTGTTCGTTCATGCGTCGCTGCACAAGGAGGTCACTCAGGAGCTGGTCAAGCTTGCCGAGGCGCTCCCGATCGGCGCGCCGTGGCTCAAGCACAATGACGTCGGGCCGATCGTTTCCCAGCGTCAGTTCGATCGGGTGATGGGTTTCATTGCATCGGGGAAAGCCGAAGGCGCGCAATTGCTGACCGGCGGCGGCAAGCCTTCCGACGCCAGTCTCGCCGGCGGCCTGTTCATCGCGCCGACCGTGTTTGATGGCGTGACGCCGGCGATGCGGATCGGACATGAAGAGATCTTTGGCCCGGTGATGTCGGTAATCACCTGGGACGGCTACGAGGACATGCTGGAGAAGGCCAACGGCGTCGAATTCGGCCTTACCGCCGCCATCGTCACCAACGACCTCGCGAAGGCAATGGAGACCGCGGAACGCATCGAAGCCGGCTACGTCTGGATCAACTCCAGCGGCCGCTATATCGGCGCGCCTTATGGCGGCTGGAAGCAGAGCGGAATTGGCGAGGAAGAGTGTTTTGATGAGATCGTCAGTTATACGCAGGTGAAGAATATCAATATGAGGTGGTGAGCGGCGGTCGAGGGTCGCAAAAGGTTACGAGCCGAGAAGGAAAGGGGCGCCAGCAGGAACGCGAAGGCCGATAAAACGGCGCAATGTGGACTGGCGTGATGATAAAAACGAGACAACCAGCACTAACCCGTGGGAGGGATACGATGCGAAGCGCTAACAAGCTTGCTGCAATTTCCAAGATTCTGGTCGGCACCGCACTTTTCCTCTGTGCGGCCGGTCATTCCGCCACCGCCGCAGAGGCCGCCGATGGGCTCGCCGAACCGGGCGTGCTCAAGGTCGGGATCATTCCCGCGGAGGACGCCCGGGCCGTCGTGCGCCAATCGAAGGAGGTCATGGACCAGATCAGCAAGGCGCTGAACATGAAGACGGAGATTTTCGTCGGGTCGGACTACAATGCGACCATCGAGGCGCTTCGCAGCAACAAGGTCGACGTGGCGTTGATGGGCGCGTTCGGCTACGTACTGGCGACCACGCAGGCACCGGTCGAGGCCTTTGCGGTGACCGTCACCGCGAAGAGCAACTCGCCTGATTACCACTCGATCATTATCGCCCGAGCCGACGCCGGCGATCTCACCTCGCTCGATTCGCTCAAGGGCCACACCTTCGCCTTTGTCGATCCAAGCTCGACCTCCGGTTCGCTGATGCCGAAGGCAGCGATGATGGACAATCACATCGTCCCGGAAAGCGACCTGAAGAAGGTGATCTATTCCGGCGGCCATGACGCCAGTATCATCGCAGTGGCCGAAGGCAAGGTCGACGCCGCATCGGTTGCCGATCGAATCTATGCCGGCGCCTGCGACAAGAAGGCGATCGATTGCAGCAAACTGAAGGTAATCTGGACCTCGCCCGCCATTCCGAATGATCCACTGTTTTACCGCAAGGCAATCTCGGACGACATGAAGAAGAAGATCCGCGACGCCTTCTACGGTATCAAGAATCTGACTTTCGGCGAGATGGGCAACGTGGCACGCTTCGACCCGGCAACCGACGCGACCTACGACGTCGTCAGAAACATCGCCAAGACACTGAAGCTCGACCTGACGAAGATGAAGTGATGCAACGCGATTGGTCTTAGGCTGCTGAACCTGCGGGAGACCAAATCTTGGCGCGCTTGACCGGCTCCGTCGCCTTGCAGCCGAGACTGTCACTCGGTGGCCGGGTGAAGTTTTTGCTGTATCTGGCGGGCGGAGCCGCGTTCCTGGCATGGAGTGCGAATGCACTGGAACTCAGCGGCGGCGAGCTCTTTCGCTCGCTTCCCGCCATTGGGCGTTACATCGCGCGCATGGTCCCTCCCGATTGGACGGCGCTCGATGGCCTGTGGGGACCAACCCTCGATACGATCTGCATCGCCCTGTGGGGCACCGTGATCGCATCGGCCATCGGCCTGCCGCTTGGCATTCTCGCCGCCAAGAACCTGACCAGTTCGCGGCTGTTGCAGCAGTCGTCTCTCGCTGTTCTCAACGTGCTTCGCAGCATCTCCGAATTGATCTGGGCGATCTTCTTCGTGTCGGCGGTCGGGCTCGGGCCGTTTCCCGGCGCGCTTGCGCTGGGGGTCAATTTCGGCGGCATACTCGGCCGGCTCTACGCCGAGGCGATCGAGAATGTCGATCCGAAGCCGCTGGAAGCGCTGCGGGCTACCGGCGCTGGTCGGGTCCAGACCATCCTGTTTGCGGTGTTGCCGCAGGTCCTGCCCCAGATCGTGTCCTATAACCTCTACTGGTTCGAAGTCGGCGTTCGCTCGGCGACCGTGCTCGGCATGATCGGCGCCGGCGGCATCGGATTCGAACTGGTCACCACGATCCGGCTCTACGACTTTCGCCAAACCTCGGCAATTTTGCTAGTCATCCTGGCGCTTGTCACGTTGATCGATCAGGCGTCGGCACTGCTGCGCAGCAGTATAGTGAAGTGAAGGCCAACATGAATATGAACGTCAGCACCTCCGATCAGATTGTCAGCGCGGCGTCGGTGGAAAAAGTACCGATCGTATCGCTGCTCAACGTCAGCAAGACCTATATCCGGGGAAAACTGGTGGCGCTGACCGATGTCAGCTTTGATGTCGGCCAAGGCGAGTTCGTCGTCATTCTCGGCCCGAGCGGCGCCGGCAAGTCAACCATGCTGCGTTGTATCAACCGTCTCGCCGAGCCGACCAGCGGTCAGATCTTCCTCAGGGGCAACGAGATCACCGCGGCGCCCCGCAGTCTGCGCAAGGCACGCCAGGAAATCGGCATGGTGTTTCAGCAGTTCAACCTGGTGACGCGCCTCTCGGTCATGATGAACGTGTTGTCGGGCCGGCTGTCCTATCGGTCGACCTGGCGCAGCCTGTTTTACAGTTTCACCCGCGAGGACCGGGCAATTGCGCTTGAATGCCTCGAGATGGTCGCGCTCGGGCACAAGGCCTTCCAGCGGGCGGACACCCTGAGCGGCGGCGAACAGCAGCGGGTGGCGATCGCACGCGCGCTGGCGCAACGGCCAAAGCTCATTCTTGCCGACGAACCGGTCGCGAGCCTCGATCCCAAGATCGCGCGCCAGGTCCTCGATTACCTCAAGGACGTTTCGCAACGGCTTGGCATCAGCGTGATCTGCAATCTCCATCAGGTCGATTTTGCCCGCGAATATGCCGAACGCATCATCGGGCTGTCGCAGGGAAAGCTGATATTCGACGGCCCGCCCAGCGCGCTGACCGACGATATCCTCAACCAGATTTACGGCCCGCGGATGGAGAGCGCGGTTGGGTAGTTCCTACGATATCGCGATCGATCAGGGCGTGGCCCGCGAAGCTGCGTGGCGGCACCGGCGTGTGGCGATCCGGTTGCTGGTGATGGCGGGATGCGGCATTGTGCTTTGGCTAGCCGCCACCCGGATCCATCTCAGCCTGACCAATATCATCACGGGCATTCCCAACATGGCCGACTTCTTCGGCCGCATGGTGCCGCCCGATTTCTCCAATCTGAGATCGCTGATCGCGCCGACAATCGAGACGGTCCAGATCGCAGCCTGGGGGACGGTGATCGCGGTCGTTGCTTCGGCGCCGCTGGCCCTGCTCGCGGCTCGCAATACCGCGCCTCATCCGTCGATCTACTTTGTGACGCGGCTGTTTCTCAATCTTCTGCGAAGCATCAACGAGCTGATCTATGCGCTGCTCCTGGTCAGCGCGGTCGGCCTCGGACCGTTTCCCGGCGTTATTGCCATCGCGCTGCACGCAACCGGAATGCTGGCGAAGTTCGTCGCGGAAGAGATCGAGCACGTCAATCGCGGTCCAGTGGAGGCACTTCAGGCCGCGGGTGCCGGACGAATGCAGATCATCCTGTTCGGGATCATGCCCCAGGTGTTTCCCGCGGTAGTAGGCTACATTCTCTATCGCTTTGACGTCAGCATCCGCTCGGCCACGGTGCTCGGCCTGGTCGGCGCTGGCGGATTGGGATTTTCGCTGATTACCAGCATGAAGATGTTCAAGTATCATGAAACCGCCACCTGCATCCTGGTGATCATCCTGCTGATCTGGGCAGCCGACGCGATCAGCAGTCATCTGCAGAAAAAAATCCTCTAACTTTCCGGTGGACCAAGCGAAGCAATGGGTACTACCGTACTTCTGAACCTCGTAGGCGGAATTGCGCTGCTGCTGTGGGGCCTGCACATGGTGCAGTCCGGCATCTTGCGCGCGTTCGGTGCCGACCTGCGCCGCGTGCTCGGCATTGCCCTTCGCAACCGGTTCACCGCGTTGCTGGCGGGCGTCGGAGCCACCGCACTGCTGCAAAGCAGTACGGCCACCGCCCTGATGACAACGACCTTTCTCGGCGACGGGCTGGTCGGGCTGGTTCCCGCGCTCGCGATCATGCTAGGCGCCAATATCGGCACTACCCTGATTGTTCAGGTTTTCAGCTTCGACGTTTCCATGCTCGCCCCGGTGTTGCTCGGGATCGGCGTCATCGTCTTCAAGAACAGCCTGCGAACCAAAATTCGCGACCTCGGCCGGGTTGCGATCGGTCTTGGGCTGATGTTGCTGTCGCTGCATATCCTGCTCGACACATTGGCGCCGGCGGAATCGGCGCCCAACGTGCGGGCCTTGCTCGCTGCCATGACCGGCCTGCCGATCCTGAACCTGATCTTTGGAGCGGTCGCCGCCTGGGCGGCGCATTCGAGTGTGGCCGTGGTGCTGCTGGTGATCTCGCTGGCTTATTCGAACTTTATCACGCCGGTCGCAGCCTTTGCGCTGGTGCTGGGCGCGAACCTCGGAAGCGCCATCAATCCGCTGCTGGAGGGCGGTGGCCTCGGCAATCCCATCGCCCGCCGTCTGCCGCTCGGCAACTTGATCAATCGCGCCTTTGGATGCGCCCTTGTGTTGCCCTTCCTGCAGCCGGCTGTCGAATTTCTCCGTGGGTTCGATACCAATCCGGTTCGACTGGTTGCCGATTTTCATACGTTGTTCAACCTGGCGCTGGCCGCCATCTTCATCATCCCTCTGCCTGCTTTCGCCAAGCTGTTGCAGTGGCTATTGCCGCCGCCGACCGCTCCCTCCGATCCGTCGGCGCCGATCTATCTCGATGCCGCAGCGATCGGAACACCGTCGCTGGCGCTCACGAGTGCGGCCAGGGAAACCCTGCATATGGGCGATCTCGTCGAAACCATGCTGCGCGACACCATGGTCGCCTTGATGACCGACGATCGCAAGCTGGTTTCCGCGATCGAGCGCATGGATAATGCGGTCGACAAGCTTCATGAAGCGATCAAGCTGTATGTGACGAGAATCACTCGGGAAAGCCTCGACGACCGCGAGGGAACCCGCGCGATGGAGGTGATCGCATTCGCCATCAATCTGGAGCATATCGGCGATATCATCGACAAGAACCTGATGGAACTTGCCGCCAAGAAGATCAAGAACCGTCTTCATTTCTCGAATGAAGGAGCGGCGGAATTGCAGGCCTTCCACCGTCGGGTGATCGAAAACCTGAAACTGGCGCTCAGCGTCTTTATTTCCGGCGACGTCAAGATCGCGCGGCAGTTGATCGAGGAAAAGGTCGCGATCAGGCAGGCCGAGCGGGTTGCGGCCGAAAACCACCTGGTGCGGCTGCGCGAGGGGCGACTGGCCAGCATCGAGACCAGCTCGCTGCATCTCGACATCCTGCGTGACCTGAAACGAATTCATTCGCATATCTGCTCGGTGGCCTACCCGGTATTGGAGGCGGCCGGCGAACTGCAGCCAAGCCGGCTGAAGGCGCTCGAGGGTGACACCGCGCTCGGTTCCAGCGAAGTGTTGATGCGCTAGGGTCGCGACCGCAACAAGCCGCCGATCGGCTATCGGAGGTGAGACCTTTTGTCGGGGTTGCGCTGCCCGTCCACTTGCTGGACAGTGGGTTCGGGCTCCGGAGACGATAAATGCGCGCTATCACCATCGTGACATCTGCAGTGGTCCTGAGCTGCACGCCCGGCATGGCGCAAACCTCGCCGAAATTTGTCCCATCGAGCGTCTATCGCGCATTGACCTGCGATCAGTTGGCGCAAGAGGGCCGCGCGGTCTCGAAGCGGGGATTCGCGGCGTCAGGTTTGCGAGCGGGTCAGGGCGGAAGCAACGCCACGACGACGGCGTCAGCGATCGTGATCGTCTGGCCGGAGAAGGCTCACGGCGTCGACAAGCAGCAATCGGACAATCTCGCGCTGGCGGACGGCCAGATGAACGCGATCGAACAGGCCAGCGTCGAAGGCCAGTGCAGCATCCGATTTCAACGACAGCCTGCGGGCTAGCCGCCGGGGGTCGACGTTACCGTCGCGCTGAATTCGCACCCAAGAACGTGAACAGCATGGAGCCGTACCCACGTCACCTCCGGAGCTTGCCAGGCTTTTTCTTGCCTTCCTTCAGCTTCTTGCTTGTGCTCAAAGCGTCGGCCTGACTGCGATAGGCCTGCGCCAGGTTCGACAGGCTTTGCGAGGCCTCCTGGTCCGAAGTGGCAAGCGCCATTCGCTCGGCCTTCTCGGCTTGCTTACGGAAAAATTTCGCTTCCTTGATCATGGGTCATTTCGGCCCTGAATCGTAGACCTTGATCATCGCCTTGACGTCAGCGCGCGCCAGTTCGAGTTTGGACACGACCGATGGCCAGAGCATTCCGCTCTGCTTTTTGGCGCGCTTGATCAGTTTCTGAAGCTTGTCGTCAAACTTGGCGACGACATCCTCGGTAGCCTCCGGCCCGGTCATCCTTTGCGATCCCTTCGCCTCTGGCAGATCGGACTGCCCCCGCTTCCGACGTCGCGCGGGACTGTCGCTTTAAGCTGGTTTGGTACGTTGCCGACGTAAGCTGCTTACCCATGCGTTAACGCTAATGACTCAATTTTCTGCAATGTCAAACTTTGGTCGCGGCGCAGCGAAAGAATGCTTCTGAACCAGAGGTGCGCGTATGTTTCATCTGCTCACGATCACACTTGTGATCTTCTCGCTTGGATTTGTTGCAGGCTATGGAACCCGGGCGCTGAATTCGCAGCGAAGACGGATGCATAGTCTGCGTTAGACCGATGCGCGGCGCAGTTCTCAAGATCACTTATATTCTCGCGGCGGTTTCAGCCACGATCGCGTGGATATGGATGCTTGGCGATTTTGCCGTTTGGACACTTGGCCTTTAACCTTCCTGCATCGCAACCGGCCGCCAGGCGCAAGCGCCCCGGCGACCCTCCGTAGCAGCCGCCATCGTCCATCGTTTCTCACCAGGCGGACCGGCCAGCGAAAGGTGGGCGCCAAATGGGCAGGCTGTCGTATGGTGTGTAACTGAACTCGGATCCTGGATCTCGCCGCCGGATCTTTATGCCACCTTGGGGTTCGCCGCTCAACAGGACCACGAAATCTGTTCCTTTTCCCGTCTCTGAACTCAATCCCTCGTCAGTGACGATGAGCGAAGATCGTGGCGCCATCGTCCCCAAATGGTCTAACGCTTCCTGCGGTATGACAATCCGGTCGAGCGCATTTTTTGCACCGGCCGGGTCGGTCAGTTGCTCGACGTCGCGACCTTGGCTTCCGCGTGCCCTGCTTTTCGGCTCGACGGCGCCGGCGCGTGGACGCCTGCTCTGCAGGGAGACGACGTTCCATCGCATTTCCGTCTCGCCGTTCGCCCGTTCCACGGCAGTGAAGATATGCGTGCCGATCGGGCGATCAGCATCATGGATGTTAACCGGGCTTTCAAAAATCGGCTCAAACGCCTGTCGGACATAAAGCCGTTGGGTCTTGCGGCTGATTAGGACCGATACCGGTTCGAGCGCGCGCGCCATCTGGCGCACCGTCTCAGTTGCCGCGGCTTGCGCGGATTCTGCCGCAACAGCCGCTTCACGCGCCGTCGCGAGGGAATCGAGCTTCGGTTGCAGTTTCGCCTTTGCGGCGGTCCATTGCTCCTGCAGCTCAGAGAGCCTGGCGATCGCCTGGGCCTTGGCGCTCTCAGCCCGCTCTTTTGCATCCGCCGAACTGGCGGAGCCGAGCGCAGCCTCGGCCGCGGCCAGTTGCTCCTTGGCTCTCAAGGTCAGATTTTCCGCCGCGCGCACCGGCGCCGTTGCCAGCGCGGCCTCCCGAAATGCCGTGCCGGCGGCAAGCCTCGCGCGGTCCGCCTTCTTGGTCGCCTCATCTGCGGCGGCGGTCCGGGCAGCGGCCAGGGCGCCGTCGTCCGGCTTCGACGGAAAAAGTGCGGGATGGGCAATCTCGATCGGCTCCACGTCGGTTGGTGCGACGATCACCCGTAAGCCCAGTGGGGTCTCATCGAACAATTGTGCGGCAAAGTCGAACGGCATCCGAATACAGCCATGGGACGCTGGATATCCCGGCAGAGGGCCGCCATGGAGTGCGATGCCGGACCAGGTAATGCGTTGCATGTTGGGCATGTAGGCATCATCGTACAGGTTCGAATAGTGTTCCGCCTGCTTTTGGATGATGCTGAAGATCCCGGCGGGCGTCTCGCGTCCCTTCTGGCCGGTCGACACCGGCGCCCGAAGGATCCAGCCCTTGGCGTCATAGACGGTGACCATTTGGCTGTGGAGCGAAACGATCGCCATGATGGGCTCGCCCGCCGCGCGCGTCGCCACGGTTTCGACCTCGCGGGCGCTGTGACGGCCCGCGGCTCCTGCATGGCCCACGGCCGATATCAGCGCGGCCAAACCCGCAAAGGCAACGCACGCGGGCGCCAATCGTGCTCGCCCGGCCTTTGGGTTCATAAAACGAAAACTCATGTGCCCTTCCTGGTACCGGTTGGCAATTCAGAGATTCATAGCGCTATTCGGTCGAACCGGCCAACTCGATCGCCGATCATTTCTGAGGTCCGGCCTTACCCGACTGCGGTCAGTGCAGGTCGAATTCCCAGAAAGTCCCCCTCAGGTGATACAATAATAGCCGCAAAGAGCAGCTAGGGCGCATATCAAACCCAGGAAGGATGTTGCTGCTGCACCCCATGGTAGAACGGATGTCGCGCCTCTTTGAAATCAAGATGCTTCGGACGTTGGTTGCTCTTCTGATCCCGAGCCTGGTCATTTCGTCACCAGCCTCGTCTCAGTCATTTGAGCAATTTGAGCGTGCCAGCCAATTTGAAAGAGCAATGGCGGTTGTCGATCAGATCAGAAGTCGAAGGAAATTGCAGTGCCTTATAAGCGTTGGAAATCGTTCGCTGTGTGAATGCCTTTCGACGATGCTCCCGTTCACCCTGCACATCAGCAATTACGTCTCGATAGCCCATCAAGACAAGGGGACAGCCGACTATGGACGACTATCGGCTGCTGACGCGCGGACTGTGGACCAATGCGTGGCTGACAATCACTGAACAGAAGCAGCAAAGTGACGGGGTCCGAGTTTTTCGCTCGGCGCCGTCAGCCGGAGAATATTGAAAGCCCTCGCCAACGAGCCGCGACAAGGGCGGACCTGAGCCCGCGCCCCGAGTTCGACGTGGCTGATCTGGCCGGACTTACGGCAGCGATTTTTTCAATTCCAGGGCCGTCCCATCCGCGGCAATCTTGCCGCCCATCTCGGGCGCGACAACGCTGCGGACAAGTATCGCAGCCAGCAAAAACAAAATCGCGACGACCAGTGCGCTTACAGATACAGTCAGATATTGCTTCGACGCCTTGTACATAAATGCTCCCCGCGACGCGCTGTTGATCCCCCAAGGACCTGCCCGAATAGGCGTCACCGAGTCGGAGGGCCATTTGGTGGCCGTCGGGCGGCGATCTGGCGGCGCATTGCCACTGCATGACGTCAGGAAACCGCTGGAGCGGATTCGGCCCGCGGGCCGGTGCGGTCCCTCATCGATTGGCGCCCGCGCTCACGATGTCCGCACCCTACCAGGGACCGTAGTAAGCAGGCGCACCATACCCGGGCATCGCGTAGGAGCCACAGTTAAAGTACTCCCCGTACCCCGGTTGAGGGCAGCCACGATTGTAACTTGGCGCACGAAGCCGATGCGGGCAACGCAACGTGGAAATTGCCGCTCGATCGCAATACGATTTAGGTTCCGCCGGCGCTCAGGCGCAAATCCAAATAATAGCTACCGCCAACGGCAAGCCAGCAGCGAGGGCGCCGGCAATTGCCAATGTAAACGAAACGATCAGATTTTCCTCGCTGTGCAGGTGGTCAACCGACATGTCGCTTACTCCCCACATGGATAAAACCAACGGTTCGGGAATCGCTCACGAATTTCAAGAAGGTGAGTCTCGATGTTGCGCGCGACATCGTTAACGAAACGTTAACATGAAGGGGCTTACGGCCGACAACCCGATGGAGCTGTCGCAGGGGCACGGGTCTGACGCAAAACGGCACGCGCCCGTCAAACATCATGGGAACGCCCTCGGCAGAGATGTCGGGAGTGTTATCGTTGCCGGGTGTTACGACCGGCCATCAGGAGATCAGGCCGCGTGCAATTTGTTCCTCGTTTAAGGGGATCGTTGTCTTGGAGACGGTGCCGTTGGGGACGGCTCGGCGGGTCCATTCCCCGGTCCAGCAATCGTGCCTCTCGTCGGATCGCCAATCGACCCCGCCTTTCGGCTAAAGGAAAAAGGCGGGGCCGCTGGTAGCGAGTGCGCATCGACGTGGGGAGCAGCGCATCCGCCGCATTAGAGCATACGATCACCGGGGGTGTTCGGTTTCGAGGGAAATCCGGGGAACGAACCCCATCGACTTGTCGACCGCGATGTGAGGACGGGGCCGCTGCGATTAGTCTGATGACAAGGCGTCTCGACGCTGGGGCCGCTCTCGCGGCCACCGTAGATCACCTCGCGCGATTTGGTGCTGTTCATGAGGGCGATTATGCCCGCCTTGCAGCGGTCGGCAATGCCACTAGGATTGGCGGGCTGGAACAACCCTGCCACACAAGGTTGCAACCTGCGGCCTATCGTCAAACGACTCAGAGGAATACCCCATGCGCCTACCAATCGCTATTGCCGTCCTCGTGGCCTTTGCCTTCACGGCATCGGCAGGCGCAACCACCTGCACACAGGCCGTTGCGAGATGTAAGCTGGCTGGGTCCAGCAAGCCCAACATCGAGAGCATGTGCGAGGCTGCAGGTGCCTCCTGTATGAAGGATGGGAATTTCATCGGGCCGGTAACCCACATGCCATGGAAAAACCTGCGAAAGCAGTGACGCAGCCTGCTCAACCAAAGGTCAGTCGTCTCGAATTGCATGATAGCTTTCGGTTGCGTGACTACTCCCATTGCCTCGCGCGACGAATAGACCAAATGACTTAGCCCCATCGCCTCATTAAGCGGGGTTGTTCCAAGGGTTCCTGCCGTTACGGATGTAACGTGCCTGCTCGGCGCGAAAAGATAGCGGATCGATAGCTGGCCAACGCGCATCTCGTTTTGAAACGAAATAGAACACGTCGCGCCGGCGGCCGATCAGCCGAGAAAGCAGGTCTAGGCTCAATACAAATAGAACGATCATGATGTCGAAGATCATTTCGAGACGCCTTGTAAAGAAGCCGCAGGGCATTTTCGCGCTGCGGCTACCGGGTAATATTGACTGTTTATAAAATGCGCCCAGCCGGTGGACGAATTTAAGGCCAGCTCACATCGGGCGCAAATTGAAATATACAGTTCCGAAACAGGAACAAAAGTTTAGTTGCTGAGCGGCAACAGCGCAGTTGAGCGCGACGAACCCGGCGGCAAAGGCGATTCTACACCCTACGGGTGAAGGGATCTCTGGACACCACTGCCTTTGGTCTTCAGCGCCGACTCTACAAGCCGCATGGCCGGCGATTGATTATTCATCTCGCTTCATCATTCCCTCTACTTGCGGGCGCGTAGCGAACCGGTTTCATTGGCCACGCCAAGGATGGCGCTTGCAGAGACCGGGTCGACCTCGAACGGTCTACCCGGTCTCGCGATGTACAGCAGACCGGTTACCAACATCACGGCCGCGAAGGCTAGCACCAACATTGCGCTGGCAAGCTGGTGAATTTCACCGTTCATCCCCTAAGCCCTCGCCGAAGTCGCGTAAAACTGAAAACAGAACACAATTTCGGCTCGCGGGTTCCAGGATACTTCGCTCGGGCGGGGGCCGTTTCTACGAAGCGGACTTGCTTGCATCATATGAACCAGGATGGATTTTCTTGGAACGAATTTGGCGTCAGCGAATTATCCGGCGTGTCGATGCCCAACGACACAAAGTCCCCAAGTTGGCCCTGGCGCTTCCTCGCGCTGGGGCTTTTTGCGCACCGATGGTCTAACGCAGATGACAAGCACCGCTCTCGCCGGTTCACGACCGGCGGGTTTCTCTTTGGGAGTCGCGGGAAGCAATCTTGCTCTGAATGAGTACTCGCTCACGTGGGCGTTCAGATTGAGGAGTAGGAATAGATGATGTTTAGAAAGACAATTGTCGCCTCATGTGGAATCGCCGCGGCCGGTCTACTTTCGCCGACGATGGCGGCAATTGCTTTCAACATCATTTCCCCTTCGGCTTCGGACGATCGACCCGTACCTCGCGAAATTCTTCAGGACCCTTTATCAGGCGACGCTTCCGGTTGGCCTTTTCGTCATCGTCGGACGCTCCAACTGTCAATTTGTCGATCGCCTTCGATGCCAGCTCTTTCGCGCGATCGGCGCGAGCCGCCGGGGCCTGCTTCGGTTTGCTGGCCCTGACGGTCAGCCCGATCTCGACGAGGCGGCGGATGGCTCCCGGACGTGTTGGAAGAGGTTGTTTCTGCCTGGCAATCCATTCGTCCAACCCGGCCAGCATCGGCGGGTGCATGCGGACGACGACGGGTTCCCCTTTGCCAGTGGCGGGCGGCCCACGCTTTTTTTGTGGAATCACGGTTTGTTTTTTCATGATTCTCTGGTATCACAATAACAGCCCGGCGGGAAGGTCGAAGCTCCCGCGCCGGTGGAGTTTTGAGTATGACGGAACAGGCTGGACCTATTCATCGGGCCGAGCGGCCACCTTGTCGTCAACAATTACGGAAAGCTTGGCATCGCCTTTGCCGAAACCGATGTAGCTGGGGCCGATCTCGAAACCACCATCAACGGTCCGATGTCGGGCCAGCACAACAACCCGGTTCGTATCGTCGCTTTGGATCGGATCGGCAACTGACGTTGCGGCTGGCGTGAGCGCCGCTTCCTTCCGGGTCCTCGCCCAACGCCGCAGCAACTTCTTTGAGACTCGTTACAAGGTCAATCGCATCTGCGCGTCCCAAAGACTCCGCTGCAACTTCTATGAGACTCTTTACAAGCACCCGATCAGTGCTTGATCGGGCGAGAAGAAGTGCTTGCTCTGCCTTGTCGCGAAGGTATGACGAATCTGTCATGGGCTTCACCGCTGGATCAGGCGGGAGCGAGTTGCACTTTCGGTCGCCGATAGACGCCGAGGACGGGTCGTCTGCGATACGGACCAATTCGAGATGAGCGATCCTACTTGCGCGTTTGGCCCGGGCCACCCGCTGCCTCAGAGGAAAGCAGCTATATCACATATGTCAGGTTCCCGACATTAATGTTCAAGCGGTTCCCCACACCGCACAACGAACCGCTCAAGGGCTCAATGCGGCGAGTCGAACGAAACCGTCATTGCTGCTGTGTCTTGGCGGTCCACCACACAATGGTAGCCATTGTCGGCATCTATTTCACGGTCCGACGGTTGGCCGGTCGGTAAAGCTAGAACCGGACTACTGCGACCTGCAATTCTTCGCCGTCTCAGCCGTCACTTAGACCGGAAAAGCCCTTAGTTCCATTTTTCGGAACTGTGGGAGGTTTTCATGCCCCCCTCACGAAACGAATGGGCGCTCGCGCGCGCCCGGCTTCAATCGGAAACGCCTATTTCCAAATGATGCGGACTTGCTCAAACTGCAGGAGCAAGCGGCAGAGCATGGGTGTGAAGCAAAACCTCGCGATCCCACCGGACCCAATGAATTGGTATCGACTATGGTTGATGCGGTCGCGCGACGCTATTTCAAGCATGTCATCCGAAAAAACAACGGGGTAAATCCTAAGGGCCAGACCGTCCCAGCCGCGCAAATGGCTTCGGTGCCATGACAATGAAATACCGAGAGATCGAATACGCGTTGGTGCAAGGCATCGGCGGCCACCTGTGGAAATGGTCCGCGTCCGTTGCTGGCGAAGCAATCACGGGCCGAGCGCACACCAAGGCGGCCGCCATCGCGGCAGCCGAAAAAGCCATTGATCGCGCTCTTGCCGTGAAAAAGGTGCGGCTTGTTCCGCCTCAGCACTCCGATTGATGTGGAACGCCGAGCACCGGTCTAAGGGTAACCAATCCGCAACCTGTGTCGGTCTACAAAAGTCAGTTGAAAACTGCACCGACACCATCAGGAGGCGCATGCTTCGCAACGGCAGCTACTCGGCATGGTTCCGGACCCCGCGAGGGGAAGGCATGGGCGTTGTGGTGTTGAACGACGGCAAGCTGAGCGGCGGCGACACCATCACCGCCTATACTGGCTCATACGTTGAGGACGGCGATAATTTTACCGCTGTCATTGCCACCGAGCGCCATTCGGAAAGCCTGACTTCCGTGTTCGGTTTCGACCACGTCGACCTGACCTTAACCGGGAGGTCGACCGCGATCACGGCAACCTGCACCGGGACCGCCAAGCAGGCGCCGGGTTTGACCTTCGAAGCCACTCTTGTCCATATGGCAGATTGATCCAGCGCGTAGCTCAATTAGGCCGCGACGCTCTGCGTTGCAATGACAGTGATGATCCGCGCCTTGTAGCGCCGCGTTTGTATCGCGCGCGGGTGCGAGCGTTTTGACGGCGCCAAAAAAGGACCTCGCCAAGCGAGCGAGGCAAGGCGCCATTCATTGTGTCTCGGTCTGGTGGCTTAGGCTCGGCATTGCGACCGAACGCATCAAGCCCGGTCATCCGCTTGGTGGTCCTCAGCAACCAAAGCCACCATATTCACGAGCCTTTTTTTGCCCTTACTGAATAAGACAAGGGAATGCGAGGCACTCCATCTGGAAGCCGCCACATCCTTTCCGTCGCCGGCACCAGGCTTGTCAGCCCCTGCCAGGGCAAGACCTCGTGTTCATGGAACATCGTAATTGTGAGTCCGGCATCAATGAGTTCGCCGAGCACTGCCGAGAGCGAGTGTATCCACTCCCGTGTTGATTGACGCGACATGATAGTCGGGTCGCCGGTGTACGTCGTTTCATTTGCGAACTGCAGCGGCCGGTCGGGAGGTGTTTGAAAATCATAGGCGGGCACAAACCTTCCAGCGCATTCTTCCAGCACGTTGAATCCGGGATGCGCGTCTGCAAAGTAAAGCTCCCCACCCGGCACCAGCACAGACGCAATGACCTTGGCCCATTTCCTCACGTCAGGCAGCCAACAGATGGTTCCCCAAGTCGTGAAGACGAGATCGAACGGGCCAGGCGTTAGGTCAGGAGCCTGATCTACGGTCCCCTCGACGAAGTCTGCCTTCAGGCCAGTCTCATGGGACAAACGCCGCGCAACATTCAGCGCGGCACTAGAAAAATCGAGGCCGGTAGTTGTCGCACCGCGTCGTACCAGGCACAATGTGTCCCGACCAATGTGGCACTGCAGATGCAGAACGCGCTTTCCGGAAATGTCGCCGAGTTCGGCCGCTTCAATTGCATGTAAGGCGTCCTCGCCCGCGCGAAACCGGTCGAGCATATAATCACCGGTGGTATCGCGGGCATGAATTGCGGCGCGCTCATCCCAGTTCCGGCGGTTCATTTCGACGTATTCGGTCATGTAAACTCTATGAGGCATATGCGGAAGTAGTGCAATGAACCGTTCTTCATAGCCACCTTCGCGCTATGACCAATCGCTGACCCAAACTGCCTTCCGAAGCCAACCCGGAACTTGAGCGGCCTTGTCGTCAGTGCCATCCCAACGACAGTGATTGCTCTCGTGCCTTGGCAACCACGCTATCGAGGTCTAGCATTTGCGCATCCTATGGAGAGTTCGATGACTTCAAGCTTCAATGTCTATGATGCGGCCGGCTATGAGCAGCTCATGGGGCGCTGGAGCCTAAAACTCGCGCCCCTGTTCATCGAGTTCGCGGGTCTTGCCGACGGCGAAAAGATTCTTGACGTCGGCTGCGGCACTGGCAGCCTGACTTTCGCGCTGGCCAAGGCCGCCGATGTCGGCGAGATCAGTGCCATCGACTATTCTCCCGTCTTCGTAGAGGCGGCGAATCGGCGCAATACTGATCCGCGCATTAATATCGGGCAGGGGGATGCCTGCGCATTGCCCTTCGAGGACGGTACGTTCGATCGCGCATTGGCGCTACTCGTGCTCCACTTTGTGCCGGATGCCGGCAAGGCCGTGGCCGAAATGCGCCGCGTCGTACGGCCAGGCGGCGTGGTCGCAGCCGTCGTGTGGGATCATCTTGGCGGCATGCCCGGCATGCGCATGATGATAGACACGGTAGCGGTCCTCAGCGAAGGCGGGCGCCAGTTACGCGGCCGCTATTGCTTCCAGCCGATGATGCAGCCAGGCGAAATGAAGCGGGCTTTTATCCAGCAAGGGCTTGCGGATGTCACAGAAAGCGAGCTGATGATCCGCATGGACTATCAGAACTTCGACGACTATTGGGCGCCGATCGCCGCGGGCGAAGGTCCGCTGGGTAACTATATGGTCACGCTGGACGCAACGGAGCGAGTGCGCACCGACGTCGCCGTGCGCAATGCCTACGAGGCTGGCCAGCCCGATGGCCCGAGGTCATTCGCAAATGTCGCCTGGGCCTGCCGCGGCATCGTCCCCTGACCAACACCCGACGGAACGCGAAAGCTTCCGGCGTGCTTCTGTTGATATGGCTGCGGCTCGTCCAAGCAACGGCAGCGGAACGCTAAGGCCGAGCGTCTTGGCGGTCTCGAGATTGAGAAGCAGCTCGACTTTCGTGGCCTGCTGGACTTGCAGCAGTGCTGTCGGCTGATTTCGCCGGGTATGGTCGCCTGATGGGAACCGACGAGGAAGGCTGCTCTCCCATCAGAGATTAAGACGATGGAATTGCAAAAACGTTCTTTTTTGAATATCAATCGTTGACGAAGAGGCCGACGCTGGCCGTCGGAAATCTCTGCTGAGAAGGAGTTGAAAACGCTCGATCCCCAAGCTCGCGGCGTGGCTCGTGCATCATTCCGCCTGGCCAACGCCGGGCTCCGCCGCCTTTTGAGGACGGACCGATGGCCTGACGCGTTCGCGAACCATCTGGAAGACGACGTAAAGCGGCGGAATGACGAAGATGCCGAGCAACGATGAGAAGATCATGCCGCCGAACACCGGGGTTCCGACGTCGCGCCGAGCAAGCTGCGAGGCGCCGACAGCAACCACCAGGGGAAGCAGACCAAGGATAAAGGCGAACGACGTCATCATCACCGGTCGGAAGCGCTCCCTCGCGCCCTGGGTTGCGGCCTCGAGCAGCGGCACCCCGTGCTCCCGCTTCTCCTTCGCAAACTCGACGATCAGAATGCCGTTCTTTGCGGCAAGGCCGATCAGCACGATGATGCCGATCTGCGCATAGAGATCGAGGGTCAGATGGCCGAGCGCAATCGCGGCGAACGATCCCAGGATGCCAACCGATACCGACAGCAGCACCGGCACCGGAATGGTCCAGCTTTCGTAGAGCCCGACCAGGAAGAGATACGCGAACAGCACCGCGAAGCCGAGGATGATCCCGGTCTTGCCCTCCGCGCGCTTCTCCTGGAATGCCGTATCGGTCCATTCGCCCGCAAAACCCGGAGGAAGTGCGTGCGCCGCTACCTCTTCCATGGCCTTGAGCGCTTGGCCGGACGAGACGCCGGGCGCAGGGGCTCCCTGAACGGTCACGGCGCGGAGGTTGTTGTAGCGGATGAGCGACGGCGGGCCGACCGCGACGCGGACCTCCACCAGACTCCTGAGCGGGATCATCTGTCCTTTGCCATTGCGGACGTTGATCCGATAGATGTCGTCGATACTCGTCCGGTCGGCTGCTTCGGCCTGGACTTGCACCTGCCAGGTACGGCCGTACAGGTTCATGTTGTTGACGAAATAGCCGCCGAGGGAAGCCTGCAGCGCCTGAAAGACCGAGCTCAACGGTACGCCAAGGATCTGCGCTTTGTCGCGGTCGATGTCGAGATAGATCGAGGGGTTCGTTGCCGAGAACGTGCTGAACACGCGCCTCAGCCGTGGATCCTGATTGGCGGCAACCATCAGCCCCCGGACGACCTGCGCTAGAGCCTTCGGGTCGCCGCCACGGAGATCCTCCACCACGTAGGCGAATCCACCTCCGGTGCCGAGGCCGACGATCGGCGGCGGCGCAAGGGGTACGACGATTCCGCCCTGGATTTGGCGGAGTTTTGCACCTAGACGGCGAATTACTTCCTGCGCTCCGAGGGACGGATCCTTGCGCTCGTCGAACGGTTTGAACGACAACACCATGAACGCAGCGTTCGATTGCGAGTAGTTGTCGATGAAGTTCAATCCGATCGCTGACGTATAGTCGGCGACCGCCGGCTCCTCCTTCACAATGGCTTCTGCCTGGCGGATCACCTCGGACGTCCGTTCGACCGAGGCGCCCCCCGGTAACTGGGCGACAACAAAAAGCGCGCCCTGGTCATCCTCGGGCAGGAAGCCCGTCGGGGTGATCTTGGTCAGGCCCACGATGCCGAACCCGCAGACCGCAACGACGACTAGTCCGATGACGGAGAGCCGGACGATGCGGGCAACCGCATCCCCATAGGCGTCACGCACGCGATCGATAGAGCGCATCACAAACCCCATCACGCCGCGGCGAGGTCCGTGCTGCGGCCGCAGCAAGACCCCGCAGAGCGCGGGAGACAGCGTGAGCGCGTTGATCGCCGAGAGAAACATCGAGACCGCGATCGTGACCGCAAACTGCCGGAACAGCTCGCCGGTGATGCCCGGGATGAACGCCACCGGTACGAACACCGACAGCAGCACCAGCGTGATCGCGATGATGGGCGCTATGATTTCCCGCATCGCGAGCTTGGTCGCCTCGCCGGGGGAAAGCTCCGGATGCTCCTCCATCACCCTCTCGACATTCTCGACCACCACGATGGCATCGTCGACGACGATGCCGATGGCCAGCACGATCGCGAGAAGGGAGACCGTGTTGGCGGAATAGCCGACCGCCTTGAGCACGATGAAGGTGCCGACCAGGCTGACCGGCACCGCAAACATCGGGATCAAGGTTGCCCGCACGTTCCCGAGGAACAAAAAGACCACGATGACGACGAGGACGAACGCCTCAAGCAGCGTCTTCTGAACCTCGTGGATGGTATCGGTGACGAAGGTTGTCGGATCGTAGGTGACCTTCCAGGCGAGATCGTCGGGGAATCGCTTTTCCAGCTCGGCAAAGCGTTCGCGCACAGCCCTGAGGGTGGCGATGGCATTGGCGCCCGGCGATTGAAAGACGGCAACCACCGCCGCGGGTCCGCCGTTGAACCGCGTATCCCGGTCCAGATTGGCGGCGCCCAGTTCCAGCCTCGCGACATCGCCCAGGCGCAGCACAGACCCGTCCGGATTGGTGCGCACGATGATGTTGGCGAATTCCTCGGGCGAGTCCAGGCGGCCCTTGGTCTGAATGTTGAGCTGTAGCTGCTGATCGTCCGAAATCGGCCTCGCGCCGATGCGCCCAACGGCGGCCTGGATGTTCTGCGATTGGATTGCATTGATGATGTCGCCGGTCGTCAGGTTCAGCCCGGTCAGCCTGTCGGTCCGAACCCAAGCCCGTATCGCGTAGTCCTGCGGGCCCCACAAATAAGCGTCGCCGACGCCTGGCGTGTTCTTGACGGGATCGAGCAGGTTGATGGTAACGTAGTTGGAGATGAACAAGGGGTCGTGCGTATGTTTCGGCGAGTAGACGGCGATCACGCCGAGCAGGGCGGAAGACTTCTTCTTGACCGTGACGCCTTGCTTCTGGACATCCTGTGGCAGCTTGGACAAGGCGACCTGGACGCGGTTGTTGACGTTGACGGCATTGATGTCGGGGTTGGTGCCGAGTTCGAACGAGCAGGTCAGCGTGTAGCTGCCGTCATCGCCGCTCACACTCTTCATGTAGATCATCTTGTCGACGCCAACGACTTGCGCCTCGATCGGCTGCGCGACGGTCGCATCGACAACGGCGGAATTGGCTCCCGGATAGACAGTCGTGACCGAGACCTGGGGCGGAACGATATCGGGATATTGCGCGATCGGAATCGAAAACAGCGCCAAGAACCCGGCGATGGTAGTCACGACGGCAATGACGATCGCAAGCCGCGGCCGATCGACGAAGATAGCGGAGAGCATCGGATCAACCCCCCTTGAGTGTCGTCGTCAGCGGACTCGCCTTGACCGGTATTCCAGGGCGCACCCCCTGCAATCCTTCGACAATAACCTGCTCGCTCCCGGACAAGCCTTCCTCGACGACGGTATCCGTTCCGCTCTCACGCCCGGGTTTAATCCGCTTCACAACCGCTTTGCCGTCCTCGACGACAAAGACATAGACGCCTTCCTGATCCGCGATCAGGGCAGATTGCGGAACGACGACCGTTTCCTGAGGGGTGCCGCTTTCGAGCGCCACCCGCACTAGCTGGCCGTCGGTCAGTCCGCCGGCCGGATTCGGGAACGTGGCGCGCACCAGGACGGTGTCGGTGGCGCGATCCACCGTCACGTCGACGAAATTGATCTGGCCGGTTTGGTCGTAGGTACTGCCGTCGGCAAAACGAAGCCTGGCCTTGATCGCCTTGACGTCGACCTGGTGACCAGTCTCCTGAGTCCGCAGAAAATCGCGCTGGCTCACCGGAAACGTCACATACATCGGATCCTGGCTTACGACGACGGTGAGCGGGCCACTTTCGGGACCGACAACATTGCCCTTGGTGATGTTGGTGCGGCCGATCCTGCCGGAAACCGGGGCGCCGATTTCGGTATAGCCAAGATTGATTTTGGCGGTCTGGAGGTTGGCCTCGTCGCTCAGGATCTGCCCCTTTGCCTGCTCGTCCGCGGCAAACGCCTGATCTCGCGCGACTTGCGTGCCTGCGCCCTTCGTCAGCAGGTCCTCCGCCCGCGTGAGTTGCGCCTCGGTCAGGACTTTCGAAGCCTTGCTGCGCGTCAAGGCGCCGTCCGCCTGCTCGACCGCTGCCTGGAACAGTCCTTTCTCAATGCGATAGAGGGGATCCCCTTCCTTGATCGGATCACCCTCCTTGAACAACACTGCTTCCAGGAAACCCTGCACGCGCGCACGAATCTCGACGCGATTGACCGCTTCGACGCGCCCGACAAAATCGCGTGTCTTCTCGATAGACTTGTGCTCGGCTTTGACCACGCCGACCGGAATGGCTGCGGGTTGAGCCTGTTGCGCACCAGCCGGGGCCGCGAGTCCGCAAACCAAAAATACGATGCAGATTGCGGTTCGCATTGCAGCCTCCGTATTTGATACGATCGTCAATCCCAGGCTCGAATAGATTGTGCTGTCGCGTCCGATCACAGGCTATCACCAGAGGTTGTGACTAATAAAGCTCCCTTATGCTCCGACATCCTGCCGATCTCGCATCAGCGAACTGAAACTGATGCTTTCATTTGAGCTGCAGAGAAACTTGCTCAAGTGCAGCGGCTTGATGCAATGGCGACAGCAACAGGCATGCCGCAATGGCCAGCGTTGCAAGCTTCGGCCAGACCTGGGTCGCGCTGTCCTTGACAGCTGCCAGCCTACTCTTTGTCACAGCGCATCTCCTGATGCTGAGCGACAGATTGACAGTCTATATCTGCCAATCACGGGAGTCGATGCAGCGCTCGGCTGCGCCGACCTTCACAAGGCTAATTCGACGTTAACCAGGCGATTCGTCCGTCCGTCGATTGATCCGGAACTGATGATGCTGGTCGTAGGTTATGTCTTTGCGATCCGCTCGGAGCCGCTGATCTGCGGTGAAGTGCAGGTGAACCTCGCGGATCGCTTGTTCTGCAAACTCGGCATCGAGGATGCTGTACCTGATCATTCGGCGTCCTCGCGTGCCCGGAACGAGCGTTTTCGCGAGGGGGATGTTTTTCGCCGCGTGTTTGAGCGTGTCGTCGAGGCGTGCATTGCGGCCGATCTGGTTGGTGGCAAAGGCTTCGCGGTCGATGCGAGCCTGATCCAGGCTGACACCAACCAGCAGCGCTCGGCCGCGGGTCAGGATGGCGGAGGGATCGTGATGCGGCGAGGTCAAGCCGCGCGGTGAAGGAGTATCTGGCGACCCTCGACGATCGGGTTACGATATTAATAATCTGGTGGTTTTCCCTGCGATCCGGTGCCGCACGACGGAGCGTCGCAGCGCGGCATTACTGTTTCAGGGTTGGGGAAAACCGCACGCGGTTGCCGGCAGGGCCGAGCGACAAGGAATTTGAAGCCGCCTAAGCTGCGTCGATGAAAAAACAGATCACATTGCGCGCCAGGATTGAAGCGCGGTGATCGCCAGGGTGACACTGATTTTTTCGCTCATTCGGTGAACAAAAATCGGACAAAACTCGAACCGATGGTAAACCCGGTGGTAAAATCACCAGTAAATATCGGATATTATTGGATTGTGGCGGAAGGGGTGGGATTCGAACCCACGGTACCCTTGCAGGCACGCCGGTTTTCAAGACCGGTGCCTTAAACCACTCGGCCACCCTTCCAAACCAGTAATATCAACGCGTTAGTGGTATCGGAGCGAGAGCATCTTAGCAATGTTTTGCTGCCCTGGATCCAGCTTGGACCCATTGGCTTTTCAGGACGCCCTTGGACACGGCCCCGATAACCGCCACCGCGCCGGTGTCGGCCTTCGTGCTCTGCTTCGCGTAGCTCCGCAAGAGCACCGTGGATCAAAGTCCACAGCGCGCTGCAACGACGTCAACCGCCATCCCGGCATCTAGCAGCAAGGTCTCGTGGGTGCCCCCGAGATCGTGCCGCCGCAAATAGCCGGTCTATTCAATCACGTCGTCGGCGCGAGCGAGTAGCGTTGGCGGCATGGCAAAGCCGCAGGCGGCCTTTTCGATTTTCTATACGTGACGGTGCATGCAGGGGGGATAAAGGCGTTTGCTAAAGTTTGACCAATGTGAGGGGTTTGATGCAGGTCGTTCGAACTGAGATCCCCGATGTCGTCATTATCGAACCCAAAGTGTTCGGAGATTCCAGGGGTTTTTTCCTGGAGACGTTTCAGTCGAAGCGTTACGTGGCAGCGGGGATCAACATTCCATTTGTGCAAGACAATCTGTCGCGCTCGGCGCGCGGCGTGTTGCGCGGCCTGCATATCCAGAATCCGGCGGCGCAGGGAAAGCTGGTATCGGCGATGCGCGGATGCGTCCTCGATGTCGCGGTCGACGTTCGCCGCGGCAGCCCGACTTTCGGCAAGCACGTCGCAGTCGAATTGAACGAGGACAATCGCCGCCAATTATGGGTGCCGCGCGGTTTTGCCCATGGCTTTGTAGTACGTTCGGATTTCGCGGATTTTTTCTACAAGTGCGACGAATATTACAACCCGGAGAATGAGGTGGTTATTCGTTGGGACGATCCCGAGCTTGGCATCGACTGGGGCGTGAAGGAGCCGACCCTCTCGGCCCGCGACGCGGCGGGGCGCCCGTTGGCTGAAATCGCCTCGCTGCCGCAATACGAAGTGAGCTAGGTGCGAATTCTTCTGACCGGCACAACCGGGCAGGTGGGCGGCGCACTTGCCGAACCTCTTGCTTCATTCGGAACCGTGCTGACGCAGAGCCACCGGGCGGGGCGCATCTGATCGTGCGGACCTCGTGGGTCTACTCGAATCACGGCAAGAACTTCCTGCTGACCATCGCGCGGCTCGCCGCCGAGCGGAAACAATTGCGGATCGTCTCCGATCAGTTCGGCGCGCCGACTTCCGCGCGTGTCATCGCCGATGCCTTGGTGAGAATCCTGCGCCTGAACAGGGTCGATACTGCCGGCGCCTTCGCACGCGGTTGCGGCGTCGTTAACATTGCGAGTTCGGAAACGACAAGCTGGCACGGGTTTGCGACCGCGATCGTAGCCGGCATGAAGCAGAGGGCTATCGCCATCGAGACCGAGCAGGTGCTGCCGATCGAGACGGACGAATATCCAACCAAGGCAACGCGGCCGCGTAATTCCAGGCTTGATCTCGGACGCCTGCATGAAGTCTTCGGGATCAAGACGCGGTCGGCGCGAGGCGCTCGACATTGAGCTCGATCAGCTTGCGAGGACCTAACCCTGGCCGTTCGCGGGCAATGGCACTTTCTGCAGGGTGCCGACTGGGGCGGTGCCTAACAGGTCTGCCTGATCCTGATGGCCCGCCGGCAAGCCGCGCCGGCCTACCAGCTTTTGAACCGGAGCGAGGTAAGGGCGGGAACTACAGCCGCGACCGGTAACCGTCGACGGCGTGGGCGATAAAAATGCCGGCGCTCATAAAGCCGAAGAATGCGGTGATTGCTTCCAACATGATGACGATCCCTGACCCAGCAGTCGGACCTAACGGTATGGGGTGTTACACAGTCAAAAGGATTCCTCTCGCCGCTGGATTTAGAACAGGGATGGTGATTTTTGAGCAACAGAGGGCCAAGGATCGGGCAAGGGCTCACGGTCGGCCAGCGACGGCCGGCCCGGGCAACGATTGATTCACCACCTTGGCGGCTCTCCCCATTTCCGCCGTGTTCCGGCTGCGATATATTCATCACTTGATGCGGAAATGGAGCGCGTCGGGGAGTAACGCGGTTTGAGGCTCGCAAATGGGCTGGGGCCGCCGGATTGGTATTTGGGGCGTATGGGGATTCGAAAGTCAGATCCGATGGTTCGGGCGGCGCGCGGCATTGCCGCGGCAGTGGCCTGCCTCGCGCTTGCCAACTGCGCTTCCTCGGGAAAATTTGCCAACCGGGTTGATCCCCGCTACGGCGTCTCCTCCAGCCCGCGCGTGGTCGCCTTTGGCGAGCCGGTGCCGAAGGGCGGCGGTACCTACCGGGTCGGCAAGCCGTATATCGTCGGTGGTCGGGTCTACGTCCCGGAAGAGGACGTGAATTACCGCGAGGAGGGCCTGGCGTCCTGGTATGGCGATGATTTCCATGGCCGGCTGACCGCCAATGGCGAAGTGTTCGACATGGGCGCGCTGACCGCCGCCCATCCGACGCTGCCGATGCCTTGCTACGCCCGCGTCACCAATCTCAGCAATGGCCGGTCGCTGATCGTCCGTGTCAATGACCGCGGCCCGTACCATGGCAACCGGCTCATCGACGTCTCCAACAAGGCCGCCGAATTGCTTGAATTCAAAGGCAATGGGGTGGCGCACGTGCGGGTCGAATATGTCGGGCGCGCCCCGCTCGATGGTTCCGACGACCGCTTGCTGATGGCGACCCTGCGCACCGGCGTTCCGGCGCCGGCACCGTCTCTGGTTCGGGTCGCGTCAGCCCGTCCATTTGTCCCGGAAATTTCGTCGGGCCGGGCGATTCGCGGCCAGGTTCCAACGCCGGAAGGGCGCCCCTACAGCCTCGGCACCACGCCGGCGGACCAAGGCTCGATCGCCGCGACGTCGGAAATGTCCGCATCCGCACGCCTGCGTTCGAATGGCCGCGTCCTCGAAAATCCGCGCGCGGTGTCCTATGAGGACGATGACCGTTACGCCCCCAGCGTCAGGCCGGTCGCCGCCTACGCGCCGATCGATCCGCACGGACCGAGCGAGATCCTGGCCGGTCGCGGGCTCTATTGATCGCCGTTCAGCGCGCCGCTGACTTGCCCCCGAGTTCCTGCGGGAATCCAGTGGCCGGCACCCGCGATGATCAGCTTTTGCCCCAGGCCGGGTGGTACCCGCTCGATATCGATGCCCCGTGTTGTTTGCGGTACTTCCAACTGTTAGAACGCCGGGACTCAAGGCACCGCCCATGGCAGTCGCAACCTCATTCTTCGGCAGATCCGGATCCTTCTGGCGCCGCCTGATCGCGGCGGTTGTGCTGATTGCCATCGGCGGCGGCATGGCCTTCGCCGCCAACCAGAGCGTGCAGGGCGCGAGGAAAGAAGACGCCGGGTTTCCCGGCGATGCGCCGACCGCGATTCTCATCGAGGCAACCAGCGGCAGCGTGTTGTTCGAAAAGAACGCCGACGAGCTCCGGGCGCCGTCCAGCATGATGAAGCTAATGACGGTGGAAACGGTGTTCCATGCCATTGAAAAGGGCGACGTCAAGCTGACCGACGAATATCACATCAGCGAGCACGCCTGGCGCACCGGCGGCGCTCCCTCGGGCACCTCGACAATGTTCGCAGCCATCAACAGCAAAGTCTCGGTGGACGATCTTTTGCACGGCGCCATTATCCAGAGCGGCAACGATGCCTGTATCGCTTTGGCGGAGGGGATGGACGGCAATGAGAGCAGCTTCGCGGCCGACATGATGACAAAGCGCGCCCGCGAGCTCGGCCTGACGCGATCGACCTTCGCCAATTCCAACGGTCTGCCCGATCCTGGCAACAGGATGACCGTGCGCGAACTGGCGAAACTGGCGCGCTACATCATTCAGACGCATCCCGAGTTCTACAAGCTGTTTGGCCAGCGCGAATTCACCTGGAACAAGATCCGCCAGCAGAACCGCAACCCTCTGCTGACGTCGCTGGAGGGGGCCGACGGGCTCAAGACCGGATACACCAAGGAGGGCGGCTACGGCATGGTCGGGTCGGCGGTGCAAAACGGAATCCGCTTGATCGTCGTCGTCAACGGCCTTGAGGATTCCGAGGACCGCGCTTCCGAAGCCAAGAAGATGCTGGAATGGGGTTTCCGGAACTTCGAGGCGCGAACCTTGTTCGCGGCCCACCAAACGGTCAGTTACGCCAGGGTGTTCGGTGGCGACAGCCGGTCGGTCAAGCTCGCGAGCCCGGATCCGATCAAGGTCATGGTGCAGAAGAATGGCACCGATAGATTGCTCGCACGCGTGGTCTATAGCGGGCCAGTCCGTGCACCGATCGAGGCCGGCCAGCGCATCGGCGTGGTCCGGATTTGGCGCGGCACGAACCTCGCCGAGGAGACCCCGGTTTTTGCGGCGGAACCGATCGGCAAGGGATCGACGATGCGGCGGGCGATCGACGGTGCGAGCGAACTCGTCATCGGGATGTTTCGCGCCGGCGCCGAGAAGCTCTGACCATGGCCGAGACTGCGGTCAAAAGAGCTCCCGGGCGAGGGCGGTTTATCACCTTTGAAGGTGGCGAGGGATCGGGAAAATCCACGCAGATCACGGCGCTGGCGCAACGTCTCGATGCCGCCAGGCTGCGCGCCATCGTCACCCGCGAGCCCGGCGGATCGCCGGGTGCCGAAATCATTCGCCATCTTGTGCTGTCCGGAATGGGCAAGCTGCTGGGAGCCGATGCAGAAACCCTGCTGTTTGCTGCCGCGCGGGACGATCACGTGCGCACCGTGATCAAGCCCGCCCTCAACCAGGGATACTGGGTGCTGTGTGACCGGTTTTCCGATTCGACGCGCGCCTATCAGGGCAGCCTCGGCAACGTCGCGCCCGCGGTGCTCAATGCGATGGAGCGGGTGACCATCGGCGATCTCAGGCCGGATCTGACCATCATCCTCGATGTCCCGGTGGAGGTCGGCATGCAGCGCGCCGCCACCCGACGCGGCACCGGCGCGCCCGACAGGTTCGAGGCCGAGGACGTCAGATTTCACCAGCAATTGCGCGACGCCTACCGGCAGATCGCGGCAGCCGAGCCGCAGCGATGCGTACTGATCGATGCCAACGCCGATGCCGCGACGGTCGCCGCGCGGATATGGACGACGGTGCGCGATCGTCTGTTTGCGGCCGATACCGGCAGCGCGGTCAATTCAGCATGAGCGCCCGTCAGGTCGAGCCGCAGGTGACGGTGCTGCATCCCCGCCAAAACACCGCGCTGTTCGGACACCACGATGCCGAGCGCGCGCTGCTTGATGGCTATCGAAGCGCGCGGATGGCGCATGCCTGGTTGATCGGCGGCGCGCAGGGCATCGGCAAGGCAACGCTCGCCTACCGCATGGCAAGGTTCGTGCTGGCTCATCGCGATCCGCGGGCCGCCGGAGTGCAGCGCGCCGCGACGCTGGCGGTCGATCCGACCGAGCCGGCCGCCCGGCTGGTCGCGGCCGGCGCCCATGGCGGCCTGCTCGTGCTGGAACGCACGCTCAACGACAAGGGGGTGATGCGGACCGTGATCACCGTCGACGAGACCAGGGAGACGATCCCGTTTTTCGGCTCGACCGCGGCAGTCGAGGGCTGGCGGGTCTGCATCGTCGATACCGTCGACGAACTCAATCCGAACGCCGCCAACGCGCTGCTCAAGATTCTGGAGGAGCCGCCGCAGCGATCGCTTTTCCTGCTGGTCAGCCACGCGCCGGCGCGGGTGCTGCCGACCATCCTGTCGCGCTGTCGCAGGCTGGGGTTGCGGCCGCTCGCGACCGACGACGTCATCGGCGCCGCCGCCCACGCTACAAGTATCGCGCGCGACGATCCGGCGCTTGCCGAAGCCGCCGCCGCGGCGGAGGGCAGCGTCGCGCGCACGCTGACACTGCTCGGCGGCGATGCCGTCAAACTGCACCACCGCACCGCGGCGCTGCTCGCCACACTGCCGCAGGTCGATCCGCGCGAATTGCACGCACTCGGCGACGCGCTAGGCGGCAGCGACCGGGTCGCGCTGGCGGCCTTCATCGACAGCATCGATCGCTGGGTGAGCGAGCGGCTGCGTGTCGACGGCGTAAACGCCAATGCGAACCTGCCACGCCTTGCACGGCTGGCGGAGGTGTGGGAAAAGATCAACCGCGCCGCGCGCGATACCGAAGCCTACAATCTCGAACGGAAACCACTGGTTTTCTCGGTGTTCGGGCTGCTTGCGGAAGCCATGCGGTAAATGCGCCGCGGATTGTTCTCCCTGACAGATCAATTTGAGCAACGAAGGAATTTGGTGTGGCGACGGCCAGGAAGAAAACTCCCACAAAGCGAACAGCGAAAAAGGTTCGCAGATCGCGGCGCGCCAGCCAAGCCTCCGCCGCAAAAAAGCGCGCCCAGACCGGCAAGCATGCGGTGAGGAAGGCCGCGAAAAAGACTGGCAAAGCGGCGAATAAAGCAGCCGGGAAGCCGGCCAGGAAGCGGTCGAAAAAGCCTAGCGCCAGCAAGTCCGGAGCAACGCCGCCGCAAACCAAAGTCGTCAAGAAGACGGTGAAGAGGTCGGCCAACGGTTCGAACAGGAAAGCCGCGCCCGCCGCCGCATCAGTCCCGCCTCGCGGCAAGCGTTATTATATCACGACTG
Source organism: uncultured Alphaproteobacteria bacterium (assembly GCA_963808035.1). Taxonomy (GTDB): domain Bacteria; phylum Pseudomonadota; class Alphaproteobacteria; order Rhizobiales; family Xanthobacteraceae; genus Bradyrhizobium. The sequence goes on from CAWEEF010000001.1 coordinate 79,836, forward strand.
CAATTGCGTATCCCAACGGCACGCCGCATATCGGCCACGCCTATGAGGCGATCGCCACCGATGCGGTGGCACGCTTTCAGCGGCTCGACGGCAAGGACGTGTTTTTTCTCACCGGCACCGACGAACACGGACTGAAAATGATTCAGACCGCGCTAGGTGAAGGCATGACGCCGTCCGAACTCGCCGATCGCAACGCGGCCCGGTTCAAGGAAATGGATCAGCGCCTGAACGTGTCGTTCGACCGCTTCATCCGCACCTCGGAACCCGCGCATCACCGTTCGGTCCAGGTGGTCTGGAACCGGATGCAGCAGAATGGCGACATCTACATCGACACCTATTCAGGCTGGTATTCGGTGCGCGACGAGGCTTACTACGCCGAGGAGGAAACCACTCTCGGCGAGGATAATGTGCGGCGCGGCCCTCAGGGCACGCCGGTGGAGTGGGTCGAGGAAAAAAGCTATTTCTTCCGGCTGTCGGCCTATCAGGACCGCCTGCTTGCGCTTTACAACGAGCAACCGGATTTTATCGGGCCGGACTCCCGCCGCAACGAGGTCATGAGCTTCGTGAAGGGCGGCCTGAAGGATCTTTCGATGTCCCGCACCACCTTCGATTGGGGCGTCAAGGTACCGAACGACCCCAGCCACGTGATGTATGTGTGGGTCGACGCGCTGACCAATTATATCACCGGCGTCGGCTTTCCCGACGAGCATGATGCAAACTGGCGCTACTGGCCGGCCGACGTGCATATCATCGGCAAGGATATTATCCGTTTTCACGCGGTGTACTGGCCGGCCTTTCTGCTGTCGGCAGGTATCGCTTTGCCGAAGCGGGTCTACGCCCATGGCTTCCTGTTCAACAGGGGCGAGAAGATGTCGAAGTCAGTCGGCAATGTCGTCGATCCCTTCAACCTTGCCGACCAATACGGCGTCGATCAGATGCGCTATTTCTTCCTGCGCGAGGTGCCGTTCGGCCAGGACGGCAGCTATAACCACGAAGCCATTGTCGCACGCATCAATGCCGACCTTGCCAACGATCTCGGCAATCTCGCGCAGCGCTCGCTGTCGATGATCGCCAAGCAGTATGGCGGTGTGCTGCCCGAACCCGGCGTCCTCAGCGACAGCGACAAGGCCATCCTGGCCCAGGCCGATGGCATGATCGCGCTGGCGCGAACCGCGATGAGCACCCAGCAGATCCATCATTGGCTGAATGCGGTGTGGGCCGTGGTGGCGGAAGCCAACCGCTATTTTGCGGGCGAGGCGCCATGGGCGCTGGCCAAGACCGACCCGTCGCGCCAGCGCACGGTGCTGTATGTCACCGCAGAAATCGTCAGGCAGGTCGCCATCCTGGCACGGCCGGCGATGCCGGAGGCGTCGGCGAAACTGCTGGATATTCTCGGCATTTCTGCGGACGCGCGCAGCTTCGCGACGCTCGGCGGCGCAACGCGGATCAAGCCCGGCACGACACTGCCGGCACCGGTGCCGGTGTTTCCGCGCTATATCGAACCGACCGCCTGAATTTCGTCAGCCAACCGGCGCAGACCGACTTGGGCCAACTTAGCCGCCGGACGACGACCACCAGCGGTCCCGTCATATAATGTCGACCAAGCGCAACACGATGATCGGCTTCCCTTCGTGCTCGCCATCATCCCGGGTATTCAGCTATATTATATCTGGCGCAACGTGAGCATCATGAGGCCTACCATGCCAAATAGCAAAAACGCCGGTGCCTTGCTGCGGTACAGCAAGTACACTGCTGCAATCTTTGACGAAAACGGAACTGACCAGGGGCCGATGAATATATCCAGCGCGCAAAACGACGAACAAGCTCGCGATCTCGCCAAGCGAAGGGGAAAGAAATGGCTGGAGGAAAATGGATTGAATCAGGCAACCGTCCAGATCTACCGCAGAGGCCATAGGCTGCCTATTGTCGAGGTTCACACCGGAGACCCCGAAGACGCGTGGCGACGCCGAAACCCGGGAATTAAGTATCTCAACTGATGACAAAATTCCTCACATCTTATGATTACGCACAGGGCGGTATCTGGCTCTACATTGAGGCGAAGAACTCAACACAGATAACCGATACATACCGTGACTTAACGGTCTACAAGGTGCCTCCGCCTTGGTGGACCGCCAGTATGGAGGAGGAGGCCCAATCTCTACTTGACGACCCATTTTGGATCCACTGGCTTTCCAATCTCAAACGCTAGTCGCCACTAAATTCAAACCGGGACACTACCGATTGACAAGGCGCGAGCAGCAAGTCGGTTCGGAACAAGTTGGGGGAGATGAGGACCAATAAGCTGTGGTTCACGGTGACGCCGCCAAAGGCTACCGCCTTACTCCGGCCGGGCATGCGCTGGCGGTCACGGAATTGCAAGCGAGCGCGGCCTAAACAAACGAGTAAGCAACATGCCGAAGCCGATGAAGGTGAAAATATTTATGGATACCTCGGCCAGCGTGATCGAGGAACAAATCAACGCATGGCTGGAGGGCGTCGGGGCCGCCTCGATCATAAAGACTGACACCGTCGTGACTGCCGTTGGCGAGAAGCCACCCGATCGAAAGTACCCCTGCATCGTGGTGACCGTCTGGTACGAGCCACCCCTAAATTAAATCCTTCGGCTAGCCCCCGCAGCAAACAGCAATCGGTAACTCCCCATGCGCGAGCATGCACGGCACTTGGCCGTCGTTCAAACTGGAGCAAGCTCGGGAAACACGGGCACGCCTATGAGCTGACGCCCGAGCCATCAACGTGCGACGTTGTAGACATCACGTAGGACGTTTGTCTCGAGCTCCAGATCCTCCAGTCGATGCTTGACTACATCGCCGATGCTGACGATACCGGCCAGCTTGCCGCCGCGCAGTACCGGCATGTGGCGCACGCGATGGTGCGTCATCAGGTTCATCACGCGATTGACACTCTCGTCTGGAGACACGGTGGGCACACCATATTGCATGATTTCCTTCACAGGTATCGACCCGGCTGTCTCGCCATAGCGAGAAAATGCACGAACGATTTCCCGTTCGGAAATCAGACCAAGAACCGCGTTCTCACGCGTCACCACCAGAGCGCCGATATTCTTTGCGCGGAGCCAGTCTGCCGCCCTCTTGATGCTGGCTTCCGGAGCTATTGTTGTGACGTCGGTGCCCTTCCGCCTCAGAATGCTTTCGATGGTCATAACCTCCTCCCTTCGTGTGGCCTAGCCGTCTACCTCATCTTGCCCCCACAAAATCCGTCCTCCTCTGCGAGGATCGCCAATCATATCGGAATGTAAAAGGCGACCGGATAGTCAACTAGTTTACATAAGCAGCATTTTATTTCGTGGAAGGAGCTAATTGCATACTCATTGAGAAAGATATGGCATCGCCTCACGTTGAGACAATCCACGAACCTGTCGACCTCAAATTCCTACGCCGAGCAAAATTTCGCGTCACTGTTCGAGACCGGACGGGACGGTTGTATGATGCCTATCTGCTCGATCTGAGCCAATACGCTGGCGAGCGTGCCCGCAGAGACTTTGAAATAGTAAAGTTTTGGGCAACTGACTCGGATGCGCGCTTCGCAAGGCAAGCCTGATTTATCCAGAGCGTTGACGGTCCAACAGCCATCTTCTGGTCGCCGTCACCCCAGTCCGGCCCTTCGGATGCCATTCCCGTTCGCTCCCGGTGGTCGGTAGCTACTGGTGCGGCCGGGACCGTGGGAGCAGTCCGGAAAGCCCCTCCCGAAAACCGCCGACAGGGCGCGTCCCCTAGGCTTGACCCCGCGACCCCTCGCTGGCACCAAAAGAGGCGAAGCGGCCTGTAGTCACCGCCGTAGTCCGATGTTCCAACTGACCCGAGCGTAGTGAAGCACGCCGCGTCATCCGCGAGCTTTGTGAAGCATATTATGCTTGTCGACAGCCACTGCCATCTCGATTTTCCGGATTTCGCCGACGATCTCGACGCCCTGGTCGGTCGCGCCGCCGCCGCCGGGATCGGGCGCATCCTCACGATCTCGACCCGGGTGCGGCGGCTCGGCGCGTTGCTGGAAATCGCCGGGCGGTTTCCCGATGTCTACTGCTCGGTCGGCACCCATCCGCATCAGGCCGATGAGGAGGACGGTATCCCGGCCAGCGAACTGGTCGAATTGACCCGGCATCCCAAGGTGGTGGCGCTGGGCGAGGCGGGGCTCGATTATTTCTATCAGCATGGCTCGCGCGAGGCGCAGGAACGGGGCTTTCGTACCCACATCGCGGCGGCCCGCGCCACCGGCCTTCCGCTGGTCATCCACAGCCGGGACGCCGACGAGGATTGCGGCCGCATCCTTGCGGACGAAATGACCAAAGGCTCGTTTCGTGCCGTGCTGCACTGCTACACCGGGGGACGGGAACTCGCGATGAAGGCCATTGCGCTCGGTCTTTCGATCTCGTTCACGGGAATTCTGACCTTCAAGAAATCGCAGGACCTGCGTCAGCTTGCCGCCGAACTGCCGGCGGATCGCATCATGGTGGAAACCGACGCGCCGTATCTGGCGCCGGGCAAGTTTCGCGGCAAGCGCAATGAGCCTTGCTACGTGGTGGAAATTGCCAAGGTGCTGGCGGAGACGCGCGGGGTTTCGCTCGAGGAGATTTCCCGGCAGACCACGGCGAATTTCTTTCGCCTGTTCAGCAAAGTGCCGGCTGCGGATGCCGCTGCATGACGCTGACGCTCACGATTCTCGGCTGTGGATCCTCCGCCGGCGTTCCGCGCCCGGCGCTGGGCTGGGGCGCGTGCGATCCCGCCAACCCGAAAAACCGGCGCCGCCGCTGTTCGCTGCTGGTGGAGCGGGTATCGGATCGCGGCGTGACCCGGATCGTGATCGATACCTCGCCTGATCTGCGCGAGCAGTTGATCGACGCCGCGGTCGATCATATCGATGCAGTATTCCTCACCCATGAACACGCCGATCAGACCCACGGCATCGACGATCTCCGCTCCGTCGTATTGCATCAGCGCCGGCGTATCCCGGTCTTTCTCAACCAATCGACCGCCGACCATGTCGTGCTGCGGTTTTCCTACTGCTTCGTCTCGCCGCCGGGCGGCGACTATCCACCGATCCTCGACAATCTTCCGATCGAAGCCGGCGACAGCCGCACGGTCGACGGGAAGGGCGGTCCGGTCACGCTCTCGGCCTTCATGCTGCAGCACGGCCAGATTCCGGCGCTCGGCTACCGGATCGGCGATGCCGCCTATACGCCCGACGTCAGCGACATTCCGCCCGAGAGCTGGCGTCATCTGGAAAACCTCGAGCTCTGGATCATCGACGGGCTCCGCTATGCCGGGCATCCTAGCCATTTCAGCGTCAACGACGCGCTGTCCTGGACCGAGCGGTTCCGGCCGCGCCGCGCGGTCATCACCAACATGCATTCCGACCTCGACTACGAGGTGCTACGGCAGAGCCTGCCGCCGAACATCGTTCCCGCCTATGACGGCATGCGGCTGACGCTGGAACGGGCAGCCTAAGTGCCGGCACCCGCAGCCCGGATGGAATCGGGCCACGGAATCGCGGGCGCAGACTCAGGCTGATATCGCCTTGGCCGAATCCACCTGGCGGCGCAGCAGGAATTTCTGGATTTTGCCGGTCGACGTCTTGGGGATCGGTCCGAACACCACCGCCTTCGGCGTCTTGAAACCCGGCATGTGATCGCGGCAGAACGCGATGATCTCCGCCTCGGTCGAGCGGGCGTCGTCTTTCAGTTCGACGAACGCGCAGGGCACTTCGCCCCATTTTGAATCGGGCTTTGCCACCACGGCGGCGAACAGCACCGCGGGATGACGGTAGAGCACGTCCTCGACCTCGACCGAGGAGATGTTTTCGCCGCCGGAAATGATGATGTCCTTGGAACGATCCTTGATGATGACATAGCCGTGTTGATCGAGCACGCCGAGATCGCCGGTATGAAACCAGCCGCCGGCAAACGCTTCCGCGGTGGCTTTCTCGTTCTTGAGGTAACCCTTCATCACGATGTTGCCGCGGAACATCACCTCGCCGATGGTTTCGCCGTCGCGCGGCACTTCGCGCATGGTTTCGGGATCGATCACCGTGATCAATTCCTGCAGCGGATAGGAAACACCCTGGCGGCGTTTCAGTTGCGCGCGCTGTTCGGCGGGCAGTTCGTCCCATCCGGGCTGCTCCGCACACACCGACGCCGGACCATAGACCTCGGTCAGACCATAGACATGGGTGAGTTTGATCCCGATCCGCTCGGCGCCTTCGAGCACGGCCACCGGCGGTGCGGCGCCCGCGATCAGTCCGACGACAGCTCGCGCGCTCGAAGCTTTGGGTGCGTCGGGCGCGTTGATCAGCGTGTTGTAGACGATTGGCGCGCCGCACATGTGGGTGACGCCGTGTTTTCCGATCAACTCGAAAATCTTCGCAGGATCTACCTTGCGCAGGCAGACGTTGATGCCCGCAGCCGCTGCGACGGTCCACGGAAAACACCAGCCGTTGCAGTGGAACATCGGCAGCGTCCAGAGATAGACTGGATGCTGGCCGAGGTTGCCGGCCAAGATGTTGCTGACGGCGTTGAGATAGGCGCCACGATGATGGGTGACGACCCCCTTGGGATTGCCAGTTGTGCCCGAGGTGTAACTCAGCGCGATCGCATCCCATTCGTCGCGCGGCGGCCGCGCGATGAAGCTCGGGTCGCCCTGCGACAGCGCGTCTTCATATTCGATATCACCGATGCGCCGGCCGCCGGTAAAGGCGCTGTCGTCGACGTCGACAACAAACGGCTTCGGTCCCGTCATCAACGTGAGCGCCTCGGCGATGACGCCGGCAAATTCCGGATCGACCAGAATGAGCCTGGCGCCGCCATGATCGAGCTGAAACGCGATCGACGGGGCGTCAAGCCGGATGTTCAGCGCGTTCAGCACCGCGCCTGCGATCGGAACCGCAAAATGCACCTCGTTCATGGCGGGAACGTTGGGCAACATCGCCGCGACGGTATCGCCGGGACCGATGTTGCGGCTGGCAAGATACGACGCCAACCGATGGCAGCGCGCCTGGGTTTCCGACCAGGTGAAGACCCGGTCCTCATAGATCGTGCTGATATGGTCGGGATAGACCGCCGCCGTGCGTGCCAGGAAGCTCAATGGGCTGAGCGGAACGAAGTTGGCCGGGGTCTTGTCCAGCCCGATCAGATACTGGTTCTGGCTACCACTCATCGGCCACCTTCCATTTCATGCAAGCCTACAGAAAACCGATCGAAATCCACGGAAAAATTGCCACCACGATCAGGCCGACCAGCAGCGCCAGCATATAGCCCCAGATCGGCCGGATGCCATCGGCCGGATCGACCCGGCCGATGGCACAGGCGGCATAATAGCCGACCCCGAACGGCGGCGCGAACAGTCCCATGCCCATGGCAAGGATGATGATCATCGCATAGTGGACCTCGTGAACGCCGACCTGCCGTGCGATCGGAAACAGCAGCGGACCGAACAGCACGACCGCCGGAATGCCTTCGAGCACGCTGCCCAGGATCGTGAACGCCACGATCGATACCGCGATAAAGGACCCGCGGCCGCCGGGCAGGCCGGTCATGGCCGCGGCCAGCGCGCGGGAAAAGCCGGACTGGGTCAGGCCCCAGGCCATGCCGGTGGCGGTGCCGATGATCAGAAGGATCGCGCCGGACAGGCAGGCGGTCTCGACCAGCATCGGTGCCAGCCGCCGCCAGTCGAAGTCGCGATAGACTAGAAGGCCAATGGCGAACCCATAGACGATGCCGATGGTGGAGACCTCAGTCGCCGTGGCGATGCCCTCGACCACGGCGGCGCGGATCACGAACGGCAGTGCCAGGGCGGGCAGGGCGATGACAAAGGATTTCAGGATATCGCCGGCGGTCGCCTTCTTGACATGGCTGAGGTCTTCCCGGCGGTAGCGCCACCACACCAGGGCCGACAGCGTGATTGCCAGCACCACGCCGGGCAACAGGCCGCCGGTGAACAGCGCCGAGATCGAAACGCCGGTCACCGAGCCAATGGTGATCAGCACCAGGCTGGGCGGGATGGTTTCGGTCTGGGCACCGGTGGCCGCGAGCAGGGCGACCAGATCGCCCGGTCTGGCGCCGCGTTTTTTCATTTCGGGAAACAGCACCGGTGCCACCGCCGCCATATCGGCCGCTTTCGAGCCGGATATGCCCGAGACCAGATACATCGCGCCGACCAGCACGTAGTGCAGGCCACCCCGGACATGGCCGAGCAGGCTCGCCAGGAATGCCACCATGGCGCGCGCCATGCCTGTCATCTCGATCAGCAGGCCGAGGAACACGAACAGCGGCACCGCCAGCAGGATCAGGTGGCTCATGCCCTCGTCCATGCGGCCGACCAGCACCATCAGCGGCGTGTGAGTCGTCAGTGCGAGGTATCCGAACACGGCGAGCCCGAAGCCGAAGGCAATGGGAACCCCGGCAAAGACGCAGAAACCGGCGACGCCGACAAAAAAGATGACAAGGTTGACGTTGCCGAGCGGGCGAAGCCACGGCTGCGCCAGCCAGAAAACCGCGATCAGCAAGACCACCGACAGCACCGCACCCAGCACGATCCGGACGTCGCCGCTGCGCACCAGCCGCAACAGCGCGAACAGCGCCATCAGGCAGGTGCCGACCGGCAGCGCCGCGGCGCGCCAGATATTGGGAATTTGCAGCGCCGGCGTGGTGATGAAGCTCTCTTCATAGGCGTATTGGTAGGACGGCCAGGCGAGCAGCAGCAGGAAAGCCAGCGCCGCGCAGGTCGCGACCACCTCGAGATAGGTCCGCAGAGCGGGCCTCGCACCGGCCACGATCGCGGTCATTCGCATGTGCTCGGAACGGCGGAACGCCACCGCGGCACCCAGCATCGCCAGCCACAGGAACAGGATCGAAGCCAATTCGTCCGACCAGATCAGCGGCTCGCGCAGGCCGTAGCGCGCGACCACGCCGGCAAACAGGATGACGATTTCGGCGACGACCAGAATGGCCGCGGGAATCTCGACCAGCAGTCCCAGCAAAGCCTCAAGCGACGCAGCAAGCGACCGGGGGCGAGGGGAGATCGCCTCGCCTGCCGACGCTTGCGTGAGTTCCGCCTGCGCCACCACGGTCCCCCGTTACGACAGCTTGCCTACCGACTTCTCCAGCAACCCCCACGCCTGATCGCCATATTTGCCTTTCCACTCGGCATAAAACCCCGCCGTACGCAGCTTCTCGCGGAACGGCGCGATATCAGGCTGGTTGAAGGTCAGTCCCTTGCCGGCCAGTTCCTGCCGCAAGCCGGCGTTGAGCTTCTCGACATCGACCCGCTCCTTGACCCCGGCCGCGTTAATGTTTTTGGCGACGATGGTGCGGAGGTCCTCGGGCAGCTTTTCCCAGGCGCGGCGATTGGCCAGGAACCAGAAGCCGTCCCACATATGGTTGGTCAGCGAACAGAATTTCTGCACCTCGTAGAGCTTCGCGGTCGAAATGATGGCCAGCGGATTCTCCTGGCCCTCGACGATTTTGGTTTGCAACGCCGAGTAGACCTCGCTGAAATTGATCGACGCCGGCGCCGCATCGAAAGCCTTGAACATCGAGGTCCAGAGCGGCGAAACCGGAACGCGAATCTTGAAGCCCTTGAAATCGTCAGGCCCATTGATCGGCTTGGTCGACGAGGTGGTTTCCCGGAATCCATTGTCCCAGATCCTGTCCATCACGACGAGATTGGCCTTGCTGATTTCGCCGCGCACGTAGGCGCCGAGCTCGCCGTCCATGGCCTTCCAGACCGTGTCATAGTCCGGAAAAGCGAACCCGATGCCGTTGATCGAGGCCGCCGGCACCAATGTCGACAGGATCAGGCCCGACAGCGTGAAGAACTCGACGCCGCCGGAGCGGACCTGGCTCAGCATGTCGGTGTCGGAACCGAGCTGGTTGTTGGGAAATATCTGCACATCGACACGGCCATTGGTCTCGGTCTTGATTGCCGCCGCCATCTCCTTGGCGCGGGTGTTCATGGGATGCGCATCGGGAAGATTATTGGCGTATTTGTAGGTGAATTCGGCCTGCTGCGCACGCGCGACAAATGGCGCGCCGACGCCGCCCAACACCGCCGAGGCCGCGGATGCCTTGAGCAACATGCGTCGTGAAAAGCTCATCTGGTTTACTCCCTGATTGTTGTTTCCGAATGGCACCATACGGAACCGGCACCGCCCGGTCATCACCGGTCGTTGCAGGGTTTATTGCCCGCTTTCCCTGCAAATACCAAGCCTCTCGCCATCAGCTTTTGTACGGAAAGATTTCGTGCAAGGTTGCGGAGAAAGCCGGCAGTACAGCCCGGCGCATTAACGATTGAGGGCAGGCCATCATGACCGATCGCGGCGTTGCCATTGTCACCGGCGGGGCCTCCGGGATCGGCCTCGCCATCGCCAAGGCCCTGCTCGGCGACGGCTGGAAACTCGTGATCGCCGACCTGGCGCAAGACCGGCTCGACGCCGCGCGGACCGAACTGGAGCCGGTGCGCGCCAATGCCACCAAATGCGTGATCATGGATGTCGCCAGCGAGCCCAGCGTGCTCGCCGCGCTGGATGGCTGCGAGGACGGTTTCGGTCCGGTCCGTGGCCTGATCAACTCCGCCGGGATCGGCGCCGACGTGCCATTCTTCGATACCAGTGTCGAGTTGTTCCGCAAGATCCTCGACATCAATCTGACCGGTACTTTCATGGTGGCCCGCGAGGCCGGCAAGCTGATGCGCACCCATGGCGGCGGCGCCGTGGTCAACATCGCCTCGATTTCAGGTCAGCGCGGCAATCTCGGCCGGTCAGCGTATGGAGCGTCCAAGGGCGGCGTCATCACGCTGACCCAGGTGATGGCCTGCGAACTGGCGCCTCAGAATATCCGCGTCAACGCCATCGCACCGGGACCGGTCGAGACGCCATTGGTCCAGGCCATGCAGGACGATGCGATACGCTCGGAGTGGCTCCGTGAAGTGCCGCAACGGCGTTACGCGGCGCCACACGAGATTGCAGGCGCGGCCGTGTTCCTGCTCGACGACGCCAAGGCAAGCTTTGTCACCGGGCACATCCTCAACGTGGATGGCGGATTTGCAGCCGCCGGATATCTGCCGGTCCGACCGTAAAATCTCGACCTCAGCAGGATTTCGATACAAGTATCTGTAATCGCTATGTGATAAATATTCCATAATATACCTTATGCGAATTCGATGTAAATGAAGGGGTGCTCGTCCGCGCCGCCGCCAGCGCCCCTCGGTAATCCGGATTCATGCAAGCCACGACTTCCCGGTCTCGAAGCGGCGGGAATTGGGCCTACCGCCCCCGGAAGCGCGGCTTGCGCCGGCCGAGGAACGCCGCGACGCCTTCCTTGTGGTCCTCGGTCAGGCTGGCCAGCGCAAACTGGTCGACATCCATGTGGCTAGTGAGATCGTCAAGCGCGTGCGCCAGCCGGTTAACAGTCAGCTTGGTCATCGCCACCGATATTGGCGGCTGCGCGGCAACCTTCGCGGCCATCGCCATCGCGGCGTCGAACGCCCCGCCGGGATCGACCACCTCCTCGACCAGACTCCATTCATAGGCCTCGTCGGCGCTGATGCGCTGGTCGGCCAGGATCACGGCCTGCTTGGTACGGGCCGGCCCGATCAGATGCAGCAGCCGCGGAATGCTCTGCCAGCTCATGTTCATGCCGAGCCCGATCTCCGGCACCCTGAGATGGGCGTCGCGGGCGATGATGCGAAAGTCCAGCGCAACTGCCAGCGCGACGCCGCCACCGATGCAAAATCCTTCTATGGCGCCAATCGTGATCTGCTCCAAATCCTGCCAGGCGCGGCTCAGCCGCGGTCCGAGCCTGAGATGCCGGCGCAGCGCGCCGATATCCATGGTCCGGCGCGATCGACCCTCGGTGTCCTTCAAGTCGAATCCGGCGCTGAAGGCGTTGGCGCCGCCGGTCAGCACCACGACCGAGGTGTCGCCGTCGTCCTCGAAACTGCGCGCCGCATCGGTAAGCTGGCGCAAGGCCTCCGGCGACAGCGCATTGATGCCATCACCGCGGTCGAAGCGTACCACCGCGATTCGGCCCTCGGGCCCGAGGCCCTTTTCGACGGATACAAATTTTGCCAAATCCCGTCTCCCTGCCCGCATTTTCTCCGAACCTTACCGCACAACGCTCCGGGCTAATACCTGTGAGCAGGGGGTGCAGGGGCGTCGTGTCGGTTCGTTCGCGCGGGACCGGCAGATGCCTCGACATCGACAGAATATTCCGTTTATCCTTACTCCATGACCGACCACCATCATCACGATCACGACCATGATCATTCGGAATTGTCCGAGACCGAGCTGCGCGTTCGCGCGCTTGAGACGGTCCTGACCGAAAAGGGCTATGTCGATCCGGCCGCGCTCGACGCCATTGTCCAGGCCTACGAAACCAGGATCGGCCCGCACAATGGCGCGCAGGTCGTCGCCAAAGCCTGGTCCGATCAGGATTTCAAACGGGCCCTGCTCGATGACGCGACCCGGGCCGTGAGCCAGCTCGGGCACGTCAGCCGGGTCGGCGATCATCTTGTCGTCGTCGAGAACACGCCGCACCGCCACAACATGGTCGTGTGCACGCTGTGCTCCTGTTACCCCTGGGAAATGCTCGGACTTCCGCCGGTCTGGTACAAGGCCGCGCCGTACCGTTCCCGCGCCGTCAAGGACCCGCGCGGCGTGCTCGCCGATTTCGGCGTGAGCCTGCCAAAGGAAACCGAGATCCGGGTATGGGACTCGACCGCCGAGACCCGCTTCCTGGTGCTGCCGATGCGCCCCGAAGGCACCGACGGCTGGAGCGAGCAGCAGCTCGCCGGGCTCGTGACGCGCGACTCCATGATCGGCACCGGCTTTCCCAGGACGCCCGGTCCGCGATCATGAATGGCGTGCATGACATGGGCGGCATGGACGGCTTCGGCAAGGTCGAGCCGGAACCGAACGAGCCGATGTTTCACACCGAATGGGAAGGGCGGGTGCTGGCGATGGTCCGCGCCATGGGGGCAGCGGGCGCATTCAACATCGATACCTCGCGGTTCTATCGGGAAACGCTGCCGCCCCAGGTCTATCTCAGCAGTTCATATTATCAGATATGGCTGCTCGGGCTCGAAGACCTGCTGATCGACAAGGGCTACATCGCCGCCAGGGAAGTCGCTGCGGGTCACGCGGTCGAACCGGCCAAGCCGCTCAAGCACGGCAAGTTCACCCTTGATGATGTCGAGCGGATCATGGTGCGCGACAAATTCGGCCGCACGGCGTCGGCACCGGCCAAGTTCAAGCCGGGCGATCGCGTCCGCACCAGGAACATTCATCCGGCGACGCACACCCGGATGCCACGCTACGCCCGCAGCCATATCGGCGTGGTCGAGCGCGACCTCGGCTGCCACGTTTTCCCGGACTCGGCGGCGACCGAATCCGGCGAGAACCCGCAATGGCTTTACACCGTGGTGTTCGACGCAGCCGAGCTGTGGGGACCGGACGCCGATCCGACCGTCAAGAGCTCGATCGATGCCTTCGAGCCCTATCTGGAGATGGCGTGATGGAAACGGCTGCGGCGCGTGCCACCAGGGCCCTCCCCGGCATCCCCCGCGACGGCGAGGGACCGGTGTTTCGCGAACCCTGGGAAGCGCAGGCCTTTGCCATGGCGCTGGCCCTGCATGAACGCGGGGTGTTTACCTGGAACGAATGGGCCGCCACGCTGGCCGACGAAATCAAGCGTGCGCAGGCCGCGGGCGATCCCGATACCGGGGAGACCTATTACCGGCACTGGCTCGCCACCCTGGAACGCCTGATCGCGGAGAAGGGCGTTACAACCACCGCGACCCTCCACCGCTACCGCGACGCCTGGGACCATGCCGCCGACCGCACGCCGCACGGCATGCCGATCGAACTGCGGCCGGCGGATTTTGAGCCGTGAGGCGTGCCTCCGTTCAAAGAACGTCATCCCCGCGAACGCTGGGAGAACCAAGGGTATCCAGTACGCCGCGGCCTCACGGTCAATCACTGGCGCTCCGGAATACGGGATCACCCGCTTTCGCGGGTGACGACTCCGTGGGCATGGTGCATCGCGCAGTTACGAAGACACGCCGCGCCGCGTCGCATATTCCCGCCAGCCTTTGGCGCGCAGCACGCAGGCTGGGCATTCGCCGCAGCCATAGCCCCAGTCATGGCGGGCGCCGCGGGTGCCGAGATAGCAGGTGTGGGAGTGCTCGCGGATCAGGTCGACCAGCGCTGTCCCGCCGAGTTCATGGGCAAGCTGCCAGGTGCCGGCCTTGTCCAGCCACATCAGCGGCGTGTGCAATTCGAATGCCCTGTTCATGCCGAGGTTGAGCGCGGCCTGCAACGCCCGGATGGTCTCGTCGCGGCAGTCCGGATAGCCGGAATAATCGGTCTCGCACATGCCGCCGACGATATGCGTGATACCGCGACGGTAGGCCAGCGCCGCCGCGAAGGTCAGGAATACCAGGTTGCGGCCGGGCACGAAGGTGTTGGGCAGGCCATCCTCGCCCATCGCAATCGCGACATCGCGGGTCAGCGCGGTATCGGAGATGGTCGCCAGCGTCGGAATCTCCAGCGTGTGGCTATCGCCTGCCTTGGCGGCCCAGTCCGCGCGCAATGACTTCATTCCGGTGAGCAACCCATCCCGGCATTGCAGCTCGATGGCGTGACGCTGGCCGTAGCTGAAACCGAGCGTTTCGACGCGGGCAAAACGCTGCAGCGCCCATGCAAGGCAGGTGGCGGAATCCTGTCCGCCGGAGAACAGCACCAGCGCGGTCTCGGTCCGAAATGGATCGCTCGATGGATGGCTCATGCCGGTGCCCATAGCACTCAATAACCGCCAAGGCCAAGCGGTGGAACTGGCGATCCGCTGCGCTGGTTTCGCTGGGATGGACGCACGTCTTGCGGCATACCAAGGCCTGATCCGTTCAGCTTCGGTGTGCCATGCCCCCTTCCCGCGATATTTCGGCCCTGCTCGACATCATGGCGACCCTGCGTACGCCCGGCAGTGGCTGCCCGTGGGACCTCGAGCAGAATTTTGCGACCATTGCGCCCTACACCGTCGAGGAAGCCTACGAGGTCGCGGACGCCATCGCCCGCGGCGATCTCGACGATTTGCGCGATGAACTCGGCGATCTGCTGCTGCAGGTGGTATTCCACGCCCGCATGGCGGAAGAACAGGGCGCGTTCTCATTCGGCGACGTGGTCGAGGCGATCACCGCCAAGATGATCCGGCGACATCCGCATGTGTTCGCTGACCAGGACGGGCGGCTGACCCCGGCGGACGTGAAGGGCGCATGGGACCGCATCAAGGCCGGGGAGAAGGCCGAACGTGCCGCGCGCCGGGCAGCGGATCAATCCATCGGCGCCTCCCTGCTGTCCGGCATCAAGGCCGGACAGCCGGCCTTGACCCGGGCCATGGAGCTGCAGCGCAAGGCGTCCAGCGTCGGCTTCGACTGGAACGATCCGCGCGCGGTGCTGCACAAGATCCGTGAGGAAGCCGACGAGATCGAAGCCGCGCTGGATCGCGGCAACGCCGATGAACTCGTCGAAGAAACCGGTGACCTGCTGTTCGCATTGGTCAACCTGGCTCGGCATGTCGGCGCCGACCCCGATCAGGCCCTGCGCGGCACCAATGCGAAATTCGAGCGCCGCTTCGGATATATCGAGCAAAGGCTGTCGGCGGAGGGACGCTCGCTGCAGGGCGCTTCGCTCAGCGAAATGGACGGGCTATGGAATGAGGCAAAGCGCAGGGAATGAGCGCTGCCAGACCGGACCGGTGGATCACAGCGCGTGCGGCACCGCATCGAAGCGGTTGACGACGATGTCGCGCTTGGTCTCGTCGACCCGCACGGTCATGTCGAACCGACCGTCGTGAAGCTCCTTGTTGAGCACTTCCGAATTGCGATGCAGCCAGCTAATGCCGGCACCGTCGGCCGCGTCGATCGACAGGACCAGCGTCATACGGGTGGCCGCAAGGCGATCCTCGATCGCGTCAAGCAATGCCTCGACGCCCTCCCCGGTTTCGGCCGAGACCAGGAAGCACGGCCGCTCGGCCGGACGGCGGGCCGCGATGTTGCGCAGATTTTCGCGCTCCTCGGGATCGAAGCGGTCGATCTTGTTCCAGACTTCGAGAATGCGCTGGCCGGCATCCGGATCGATGCCGAGCTGACGCAGCACGGTATCGACGTCGCGCTGCTGCGGGTCAGCGTCTTCATGGGAAATGTCGCGGACGTGGAGAATGACGTCGGCCTCCAGCACCTCCTCCAGCGTCGCGCGAAATGCCGCAACGAGCTGCGTCGGCAGGCTCGAGATGAATCCGACGGTATCGGACAGCATCGCCTTGCCGCCATGCGGCAGGTTGAGCGCGCGCAAGGTCGGATCGAGCGTCGCAAACAGCATGTCGGCAGCCGCCACGTCGGCGCGGGTGAGCCGATTGAACAGCGTCGATTTGCCGGCGTTGGTGTAGCCGACCAGCGCCACCACGCGATACGGCACCCGCTTTCGGCCGGCGCGATGCAGCCGCCGCGTCGCCTGGACTTTCGCCAGTTCGTTCTCGAGGCGAGCGATGCGATCGCCGATCAGGCGGCGATCCGCCTCGATCTGGGTTTCGCCGGGGCCGCCCATGAAACCGAAGCCGCCGCGCTGACGCTCCAGATGGGTCCATGACCGGACCAGGCGCGAGCGCTGATAGTTGAGATGCGCAAGTTCGACCTGCAGCGCGCCTTCTTTGGTCTTGGCGCGGCGGCCAAAGATTTCCAGGATCAGCCCGGTGCGATCGAGAACCTTGGTGCTCCAGGCCTTCTCGAGGTTGCGCTGTTGAATCGGCGACAATGCGCAATCCATCACCACCAGTTCGATCTGATGCCCGGAGATCAGGCCGACGATTTCCTCAACCTTGCCCTTGCCGAGATAGGTCGCGGGGCGGATCTGGTTGACCGGCGCAATCAGCGCATCCGCGACCGTGAGATCGATCGCTCGCGCAAGCCCGACGGCTTCTTCCAGCCGCGCCTCTGAACCGCGTATGACATGCTGATCCGTTTGTGCCTCGGGATCGCCGCGGCGCATTCGCAGATACGGGCCGATGACAATCACCCGCCCGGTTGCTTTATCCCCCGCCGACCGCGGACGGTCGACGTCCCCTTCGAGATTTCGGGGTTCCAATCAGATCACTTTCAAGCCGGAGCGTCCTCGCCGCCTTCGAACAACTGGATCGGAGCGCCAGGCATGATGGTCGAGATCGCGTGCTTGTAGACAAGCTGCGAATGACCATCGCGCCGAAGCAGCAGGCAGAAATTGTCAAACCAAGTG
This sequence comes from uncultured Alphaproteobacteria bacterium, assembly GCA_963808035.1. Classification (GTDB taxonomy): domain Bacteria; phylum Pseudomonadota; class Alphaproteobacteria; order Rhizobiales; family Xanthobacteraceae; genus Bradyrhizobium. Next base: position 97,146 of record CAWEEF010000001.1, read on the forward strand.
ACAATCCCCTGCAGTTTCACCCCGTTGACCAGGAAGATCGTCAGTGGTGTTTTGGTTTTGCGAACGTGATTAAGGAAGGTGTCCTGTAGGTTTTGTGCGCGGTCTGCCGCCATTGTTTTGGTCCCGCCGTCTTGTTGCTTCTTTTTATTGAACCGGGTGCTGCTCTCTTGGGGAGCGTCATCCGATTGCCGGCTTCCCCTGAGATCCCCCTCCGGGGGGCGCGGCGGTATGATTAGAAGGCAGGCGCGGTTTTTAGGCAAGCCAGTTCACGCGCCCGCCGCCACGAACAATGGTCCTATGCTGAGGAAAAGTCGGGAGACAGACGCCTTTTCTCAAGCAAATGCATGAAGCTGTTCGGCCGGGTCGGCATTCAGCCGACGCCAAGCGCCTTGAGCTTGCGATGCAGCGCCGAACGCTCCATGCCGACGAATTCCGCTGTCCGAGAGATGTTGCCGGAGAAGCGGCTGATCTGGGCAATCAGATAGTCGCGCTCGAAGACCTCCCGTGCCTCGCGAAGCGGCAGGCCCATAATGTGCTCGCCATTGCTGCTGGTCGGCATTGCCGGCACCATCGAGCCGACGTCTTGCGGCAGCATGTCGGCGGTGATGATGACCTCGGGACCGCCACTGGCCAGGATCATGACGCGTTCAACATTGTTGCGGAGCTGTCTGACATTTCCGGGCCAGACGTGGGACTGTAGCACCGCCATTGCATCCTGACCGATCTGGCGTTTCGGCAAGCCGGTCGCGGCCGAAATCTGATCCATGAAATAATCGATCAGTTCGGGGATGTCCTCGCGACGTTCCGAGAGCGGCGGTACGCGGATCGGCACCACCGACAGCCGATGATAGAGATCCTCCCGGAACCGGCCTTCTGCGATCTCCTCTTCCAGGTTGCGCGCGGTCGACGAGACGATGCGAACGTCGACATTGACCTTGCTGGTGCCCCCGGAGCGCTGGAACGTCTGATCGACCAGTACCCGGAGGATCTTGTTCTGGGTTTCGCGCGGCATGTCGCTGATTTCATCGATGAAGAGCGTGCCGCCATGCGCCTCCTCCAGCGCCCCCGCCTTGCGCTGGTGCTCGCCATTCGTCTGCTCGATTCCGAACAGCTCGACCTCCATGCGTTCCGGCGTGATGGCCGCGGCGTTGATGACGACAAACGGTCCTTCGGCGCGGCCGGACGCGTTATGCAGCGTGCGCGCCGCCAATTCCTTGCCGGAGCCAGAGGGGCCGACGATCAGGATACGGCTATTGGCCTTGGCGGCCCGCTCGATGGTCTGGCGTAGCTGATTCATGCAGGCGGAGCGTCCGGTCAAAACGCTCGCCGCTGGAGCCAGTTGCTTCAGTTCCTTTACTTCGCGCTTCAGGCGGGAGGTCTCCAGTGCCCGCGTCGCGACCAGGATGAGGCGGTCGGATTTGAACGGCTTCTCGATGAAGTCATAGGCGCCGCGCTTGATCGCCGCGACTGCGGTTTCGATATTGCCGTGCCCGGAAATCATCACCACCGGCACGTCGGTATGGTCCCGCTTTACCTGTTCCAGCAACTGCAAGCCGTCGAGCTTGCTGCCTTGCAGCCAGATGTCGAGGAATATCAGATGCGGCCGGCGATGGGCGATTTCGGCCAGCGCCGCGTCGCTGTCGCGCGCGGTGCGGGTGGAAAACCCCTCGTCGTCGAGAATGCCGGCAACCAGATCTCGAATGTCTGCTTCGTCATCGACAATCAGAATGTCATTTGGCATGGATCGCGCCTGTCAGTTGCCTGTTGCGGCTTCGATTTTCATTTCGGTATTGGTCGTTTCGGATGGCTCAGCGGTTCCGGACTCCGGCTGTTTTGTTTCTTCCGCCGGCTCCTTCGCCGCCGCTGCGGGCGCGTGCCCCGAGACGGCAAATCGCAGCCGCATCCAGGCTCCGCGCGAACCCGGACGAATGTCCGCCGCATCGTGCAGTTCGATCCGGCCGCCATGATCTTCCAGGACGCGGCCGACGATCGCAAGCCCGAGCCCGGTGCCCTTCTCGCGCGTGGTGACATAGGGTTCAAGCAGCCGCGCCCGACTTACTTTTGGCAGGCCGATACCATTGTCGATCACGTCGATGACGATGTCGTCGCCATCGCGCGCCGCTATGACATCGATACGGCCTTTCCCCAGTTCCTCGGCCGGAACCGATTCGATCGCCTCGGTCGCGTTCTTGATGATGTTGGTCAGTGCCTGCGAAATCAGCCGCCGGTCGAACTGCGCCCGCATCGGATCGTCCTTGATATCGGCCGCAATATCGATGTCAGGATGTCCGACGCGCATCAGGAACACGGCCTGGCGGACGGTATCGGCGACGTCCTCGCCCTCCATCACGGGCTTCGGCATCCGGGCGAAACGCGAGAATTCGTCGACCATACGCCGGATATCGTCGACCTGCCGCACAATGGTATCGGTGCATTGCTCGAAGATCGCCTTGTCGTCGGTGATGACCTTGCCGAACTTGCGGCGGATACGCTCGGCCGAAAGCTGGATCGGCGTCAGCGGATTCTTGATTTCATGGGCAATGCGGCGCGCCACGTCACCCCACGCCGAAGTCCGCTGCGCCGAAACCAGCTCGGTAATATCGTCCAGCGTGATGATGTAGCTGTCCCGCGACTGGCTTGTCTGTTCGGCGCTGACCCGCACCGAAAGATTGCGCTCGTGACCGGCGCGGTTGATCGTAATCTGGCCCTGCACCAGCCGCTGGGTGCCCTCCCGCGCGGTCTTCATCATGTCGTCGAGTTCGGGCAACACTTCCGACAGTGGATGATCCAGCGTCTCGGATTCGGCCTGCCCAATCAGCTTTTCGGCCGAGCGGTTGAGAATGCCGACGCTGCCGGAGGCATCGACTCCGATGATGCCGGCACTCGCCGATGACAATACCGCTTCGATAAAGCGGCGGCGGCTGTCGATCAGGTCGCTCGCGTTCACCAGCTCGTCGCGCTGGGAGCGCAGTTCCTGCGTCATCTTGTTGAAGGTTTCGCCGAGTTGCGCCAGATCGCCTCCCGAGCGCTGCACCGGAACCTGGACATGCAGATCGCCGGTCGAGACGATATTGGCGGCGCTCATCAGGCGCCGTATCGGGGCTACCAGCCCGTTGGCGAAGTTCAGTCCGATCAGCACCGAAGCCATCAGGATGGTCAACGCGATGACGGCAAACATCAGCGCGAACGACACCTGCATGGCCAGACGGCGCGATTCGATTTCGGCGTACTCGGCGACGCTGGCCTGGGTCTTGTTGAGTTGCGCGACCACATGGGGATCGAGCAGCCGCGCCACATAGAGGAAGGTGTCATTGAACGCGCGCAGCCGGATCACCGCCGCGACGTAGTTTTCGGGGAACACCGAGATTTCAGGCTCGGTTTCGTTGACATGGCTCAGAATGTCCGGCGGCGGCGGCGCGAAGTTCAGTTGAACGCCGGTTTCCGCCTTCTCCAGTACATTGCGATCCTTGTCGATCAGCATGGCCGCCGGCAGGTTGCGTGCGACGGCGCTCGCGGTCAGAAGCTGGCGAAATGTCCCGCGATCCTGATCGTAGAGCGGTCTTGCATGCGCGATATCATTGGCCATTCCGAGGATGTCGCCACGGATAAGCTCGGCGTGCTCGAGCGTATAGGCGCGGGCAATGGTCAGCGAATTCTGGATTGCTTCGCGGGTCGGACCTGAAAACAGCCGATCGAGGCCGCGATCGATGGTCACGTTGGCGACGATCGCCACCAGCACGGCCGGCAGCACGGCGATGACGGAAAACAGACTGACAATCTGGACGTGCAGCCTCGCCGCCGCCCGGCCGCGGCGGCGGGCCTGCAATACCTGCCAGACCTCGCGCCCGATGATGCCGACCAGCACCAGGATGATCGCCGCATTGATCAGGATGAAGCAAAGAACAACTTGCGACGTCGGTGCGATCGGTGTCAGCCCGGTGAGGACCACGAAGGTGAGGAAGGCCGACAGCAGGGCGAGGCCAACCGCGAACGGCGCCAGAAACCTCCACAGGGACGGCCCCTTGGATTCGGCGAAGGACGGATCAAACGAGGTAGACGAGGTGTTGACGCTGGTCATTCCGGCAAGCTGATGATGATGGTCTGGATCCGCCGCCGGCGGACTGATGCATTCATATCACAATGTTGCCGGAATGAGACATTTTTGTGGGGTCAGCGACGCATCGGACGACTTTACACAATTGGTGAGGATGGCCGCTCCCCGCCATTTCGTTCGCAAAAACCCTCATTTGAATGCCACCCCGACCCGGTTCTCTTTGCGCCATTTGACCTGACAGCGATGGCTGGCGCCATGGCCGGAGATCAGCAGATTGAACTCGGAGGGAATGTCCAGCGCGGCCCCCACGTCCAGCGCGGCGCCGGTCTCCGAGATATTCCGCACAACGCAGTCCATCGTACTGCCATCGAATTCCATGGTGGCGGCCTTGAGAACGCGCTGCCGCAGCGCCCGTTCATTTTCCCGCGCTAGAAACGCCTGCTGGACCTTCGGTTCCTCTGGCCCGGATGGCGGCTGTTGGGCTTCGGCGTGCTGTGTCGCGACCGCGATATCTTCTGGCGTCAGTGTGGCCCTTGTTCTTGTCCAGGCGAGCTTGAACCGAAGCTGGCTGTCCTTAAAATTGATGGCTGGGCCTCTGTCGTTGGCTGTCGGTGGCTGTCCATAGAGGTTGCAGCACCACCACCAATGCGGGCTGTCGAGCTGCTTCATGATTCGTCCGACCAGCAGCCCGCGCCAAATCACCTCGTAATCGTCAGCCTGGACCTGGCCATCGACGACCATGGGGCGCAACGCGACGGTTTCCAGATCGTCGGTCACGAGGCGCGCGCGTCCTGATGGCGGACTTGTGGAAGATCGTACATTGACGGCGCCAATAGCGTGGAGCGGGTCGTTCCCGCGCTCCCGATCCTATAGCGTTTTCGAGCGAAATGGATACGGTTCGCGTGAAGAAAACGCGTCAAAACAACTAACAAAAGGCCGGTTTTGATTCGATCAGACACTAGTGGCATTGCGCGCCGTCGCAAGGGCGACGTGATGCCTCTGCGCTGCGGGTTCCGCTAGCCGCCGCTGCGGTAAACCTGGATGTCGAGGTCTCGAATCTTCTTGCGCAGCGTATTGCGGTTGAGGCCCAGCAGGTCGGCAGCGCGGATCTGGTTGCCCCGGGTTGCTGCCAGCGCCGCGGTCAGCAACGGAACTTCGATTTCCCGCAGAATGCGATGGTACAGGCCCGGCGGCGGCACACCGTTGGGAAATCCGGAGAAATGCGACGACAGATAGGCCTCGACGGCGCCACCGAGATTGTCAATGCCCTGGGAAACGCTGCCGCTCGAGGCGATGGCGGGAGGCGCGAGTTCGCCGTCGATGACCGAGCCCGTGATCACGTCCTGCGGATACAGCGCCGCCAGCCGGCGCGCCAGGTTTTCAAGTTCGCGCACATTTCCCGGCCAGCGATGCTGCTTCATCCGCTCCAGCGCCAGCGGGTCGAGCTTCTTCGGCGGCAGCCCGTCCTTTTCGGCGAGTGAAAAGAAATGCCGGATCAGGTCGGGCAGATCCTCGATCCGCTCGCGTAACGGCGGCAGCCGCAACGGCACCACATTGAGGCGGAAGAACAGATCCTCGCGGAACAGTCCTTGTTGAATCAGGATGCGCAGATCCTTGTTGCTCGCCGCCACGATGCGAACGTCGGTCTTGATCGGGGTGCGGCCGCCGACGGTGGTGTATTCGCCCTGCTGCAGCACCCGCAACAGCCGGGTCTGCGCCTCCATCGGCATGTCGCCGATTTCGTCAAGAAACAGCGTGCCGCCCTCGGCCTGCTCGAACCGGCCCGACGCGCGGGTGTTGGCGCCGGTGAACGCGCCGCGTTCGTGACCGAACAGTTCGGACTCGATGAGATCGCGCGGAATCGCCGCCATGTTGACCGCAACAAAGGGGCCGTTGCGCCGCTTGCCGTAATCGTGCAGCGCGCGTGCGACCAGCTCCTTGCCGGTGCCGGACTCGCCCGAAATCATCACCGTGAGGTCGGTCTGCATCAGCCGCGCCAGCACCCGGTAGATTTCCTGCATTGCCGGCGAGCGGCCGACCAGCGGAATTGAGTCGAACTCGGTTTCGTCGGCAGGATTGGCCACCCGCTCCTTCGGCTCCGCCAGCGCGCGGCCGACAATGCCGATCAGCTCCTTGAGGTCGAACGGCTTGGGCAGATACTCATAGGCGCCGCGCTCCGAGGCGCGGATCGCCGTCATGAACGTGTTCTGCGCACTCATCACGATGACTGGCAGATTTGGCCGCATCTTCTTGATCCGTGGCAGCAGGTCGAACGCGTTCTCGTCCGGCATCACCACGTCGGTGATGACGAGATCGCCCTCGCCCTGGCTCACCCAGCGCCACAGCGTCGCCGCGTTGCCGGTTAGCCGCACCTCGTAGCCGGCACGCGAAAGAGCCTGGTTCAGCACGGTGCGGATGGCGGTGTCGTCGTCGGCGACAAGTATGCTACCTGCGGGCATGGTTGTTCCTCATCTGACGTCCTGTGAGGCATGCAACGGCGTACCCGAAACGTCGTCGCGACTGCTGGGGTCGAATGGCTTGGCGCTGCTGAACATCGGCAGCAGCACGCGGAAGATGGTTTTGCGCGGCTGGGATTCGCATTCGACGATGCCGCCATGGTCGCCGACGATCTTGGCGACCAGCGCGAGACCGAGTCCACTGCCGGTCTGCTTGGTGGTGACGAAGGGATCGAACAGGTTGGGCAGCAAATCCTCCGGCACGCCCGGACCGTTGTCCTTGACGCAGAATTCGAGCGGCAGGGATACCCGCGACTTCTTGCCCGGCACCGACAGCCGAACACCGGGCCGGAATGCGGTGGTGAGCTGGATTTCCGCATCGCTGCCGAGATCGGAAACCGCCTCGCAGGCATTCTTGACGAGGTTGAGAAACACCTGAATCAACTGGTCCTGGTTGGCCAGCACCGGCGGTAGCGACGGGTCGTACTCCGCGACAAAGCGGATGTTGCGGGCAAAGCCCGACTGCGCAAGCCGCTTGACGTGGTCGAGCACGGAATGAATGTTGACCGGCCCGCGCGCCACCGGGCGGTCGTCGCCGAACACCTCCATCCGGTCGACCAGCGTGACGATGCGGTCGGCCTCGTCGCAGATCAGCCGCGTCAGCATGCGGTCTTCCGAGGAGGCCGCCTGTTCGAGCAGTTGCGCCGCGCCGCGAATGCCGGACAGCGGGTTCTTGATCTCATGCGCCAGCATCGTCGCCAGCGCGATCACCGAGCGCGCGGCGCTGCGATGCGTCAGTTGCCGGTCCATCTTGTCGGCGATGGTGCGCTCCTGCAGCATCACGACGATATGGCCAGGCCGTTCCGTGAGCGGCGCGACATGGAGATCGACCTGGCGGTCGCCGCCGATCCGCGGCGTACCCAGATCGACCTTGTATTCGTTGACCGGCGAGCCGCTCGATCGCACCTGATCAATCAGTGCCAGCAACGGACTGCCGAACGGCACCAGTTCCTTCAGCGACTGGCGTTGCAGAAACTGCGTCGATATCTCGAAAAACAATTCCGCGGCCATGTTGGCATCGACAATCCTGCCATCGGGCGCGACCAGCAGCACGGGATTCGGCAGGGCGTTGAGAATGGCTTCGCTGTCCGACCGCATCGGCCCGCGATGTTCGGCGGCGAACGTCATGCGGCGGCGCTCCATGCAAAATCGTCAAACGCCTGTTCCAGCGAACGATGCACGCTGGCCGGATCCTCCGAGGTCAGGATCTTCTGCCGCCACATCTTTAGCGTTACAGCCGGCGCCCGGCTGCATTGGGAGGCAACCTCGAGTGCCCAGCCGAGGTGTTTGCGCGCATGGCGAAGGCCGATCTGCCGTCCGTAATGGCTGCAGATTTCGTCATACAATGTGCGGATATGGCCGAGCTGCGCAGCCAACGATGGCACACCTTCGGCAATCCCGGATTCGAGACGGCGTCCGATCTGGCCCGGCAACCAGGGCTGGCCCTGGGCGCCGCGGCCGATCATGACGGCGTCGGCTCCCGACATTTCGAGCGCGGCCACGGCATCCTCGAACGAGGTGATGTCGCCGTTGACGACCAGCGGAATATCGATCGTCTTCCTGACGGCGCGCACCGCGCCCCAGTCGGCGCTGCCCTTGTAGAATTGGCAGCGGGTGCGGCCGTGGACTGAAATCATCTGCACGCCGGCGGCAGCGGCGCGGCTCGCCAGCTCGGGCGCGTTGAGCGAACGCGCGTCCCAGCCAAGCCGCATCTTCAGCGTCACCGGTACGGTCACCGCCGCAATCGTCGCCTCGATCAGGGTCATGGCGTGGTCGAGATCGCGCATCAGCGCCGAGCCGGACTGGCCGCCGGTGACGTGGCGCGCCGGACAGCCCATATTGATGTCGATGATTTCGGCGCCGGCCGCTTCAGCGACGCGGGCGCCTTCGGCCATCCAGGTGGTCTCGCAGCCCGCGAGCTGGACCACATGCAGCCCGACCCCTGTCGCCTCGCAGCGCAAGCGCGACATCGGACGATTGTTTACCAGGTCCTCGCTGGCGGTCATTTCAGAGATGACAAGCCCGGCCCCCAGTGTCGCGGCCAGACGCCGGAACGGGACGTCGGTAACCCCCGACATCGGAGCCAGAAGGACCCGGTTTGCAATCGTAATATTGCCTATTTTCAACGACTTAAGGCGTTGGCTGGCCGAGCCGGTCACAGGCTTCTCATGTTTCTGACCACCGCATCATTGCGGTTGTCGGGACTCATTTTGCGCTCAAATCTTGAGCAGTCAAGCATCATGCCTACAGTTTAGACAAATTCGGTGACATTGCAAGTGCACTGCAACAAGCCGGCTTTTTCCCCACGCTTATTGAGAAACGTTCTGCTTTGCTGCGATGGCGTGATAAGGGCAGTGCGCCATACACCGATCTCCCCGATCAATCCCCTCTGCGGCCTGTAATTGAAGCGCTATGCCGAAACCTGAGCGGACTGCAGCCATCCTTGTCGCAGCCGGCCGCGGCCTTCGCGCCGGCGCCGGAGGACCCAAGCAGTATCGCTCGATCGGCGGACAAACCGTGATTTTCCGGGCCATGGCGCCATTTTGTCGTCATCCCCAGGTCTATGCGGTGCAGCCGGTTCTGCACGCCGAGGACGTAGCGATGTTCAACGCCGCGGTCAGCGGTCTGCGCCATCAGCCGCCCGCGAACGGGGGTGCTACGCGGCAGGCGTCGGTGCATGCAGGACTCGAAGCGCTGGCGAGCACGAAGCCCGACATCGTCCTGATCCACGACGCCGCGCGACCGTTCGTTTCGCCGGCCGTGATCTCGCGCGCGATCGAAGCTGCCGGCCATAGCGGCGCCGCTGTCCCGGTCATAGCTGTTACCGACACGATCAAGCTGGTCGACGCGACCGGAACTGTCGAAGCGACGCCCGAACGGACGCGGCTGCGCATCGCGCAAACGCCGCAGGCATTCCGGTTCGATGTGATTCTCGACGCGCATCGGCGGGCGGCCCGCGAGGGTCGCAGCGATTTCACCGATGACGCCGCGCTGGCGGAATGGGCGGGATTGACGGTAGCGACCTTTGAAGGCGATGCTTCGAACATGAAACTGACTACGCCGGAAGATTTTGCCCGCGAAGAAGCCCGCCTCGGCGCCATGCTGGGCGATATCAGAACCGGGACCGGCTACGACGTCCACGCTTTCGGCGACGGCGACCATCTGATGATTTGCGGGGTTCGCGTGCCCCATAGCCGCGGCTTTCTGGCGCATTCCGATGGCGACGTCGGCCTGCATGCGCTGGTCGATGCCATCCTCGGCGCGCTGGCGGACGGCGATATCGGCTCGCACTTTCCGCCAAGCGACAGCCAGTGGAAGGGGGCGGCGTCCGATCGCTTCCTCAAATACGCCGTCGACCGCGTCGCCGCGCGTGGCGGCCGCATTGCCAACCTCGACGTGACCTTGATCTGCGAGCGTCCGAAGATCGGGCCGCTGCGCGACGCCATGCGGGCGCGGATCGCCGAGATCGCCGGGCTCGACATCTCGCGGGTGGCGGTGAAAGCGACCACCAGCGAGCGGCTCGGCTTCACCGGCCGGGAGGAAGGTATCGCCGCGACCGCGAGCGCCACTATCCGTCTTCCCTGGGACACCAAAGGCTGGAGCGGCTAGCATGAGCGGCAGCGACGCCCGCGCCCTCTCCCGCTCGCTGCTCGATCTCTGCCGGATGCGCAAGCTCACGATCGCCACCGCGGAGTCCTGCACCGGCGGCCTCGTCGCCGGCGCGCTGACCGATATTCCCGGCTCTTCCGACGTCATCGACCGCGGCTTTGTCACCTATTCCAACGACGCCAAGCGCGGGATGCTCGGCGTCAAGGCAACGACTCTGGCAACCTTCGGTGCCGTCAGCAGGGAAACCGCGACCGCGATGGCGGTCGGCGCGCTGGAGAAGGCCGGGGTCGATCTCGCCGTCTCCATTACCGGCATCGCCGGCCCGGGCGGCGCCACCCCGGGCAAACCGGTCGGCCTCGTGCATTTCGCCGTTGCCGCCCGCGACGGCAGGATCCTGCATCGCGAATGCCGGTTTGGCGCGATCGGCCGCAGTACGGTGCGCCAGCGATCGGTGGTGGAGGCGCTCCGCATGCTGATGGAACTGGCGCGCGGGCCGCAGCCGCCGGCGAAGCCGCGCCGCGAAGCCGCCAGCCGATTGCACCGGCGCGTCGCACGTACGCCACGGCGCGTCGCCGTCAAGCGGCGGCGTTCGCCGAGGACGTGACCGGAGCGGCTCGCAAAATCTCAGGGTCCGGTTTTGGCTGCGGCGCCATCTTTTCCATAAACCGCATCGGCGCGTTTTTCGAACGCTGCGGCAAAGCGTGCAAACGCGGCGTCGAACATTGTCCCCATCAGCAGCGCCAGCATCCGGCTCCTGAATTCATAGGCGAGGTAAAACCCGACGTCGCATTCGGTGTCGGGCCTGGGTTCGAAGCTCCAGCGGTTTTCGAGATTGCTGAACGGCCCCTTCAGATATTCGACCAGGATTTTCAGATTGGGGCGATCCAGCGTCACCCGGCTGGTAAAGGATTCCCGCACCAGCTTGAACGATACCATCATGTCGGCGACCACGATCTCGGTGCCATCCGGTTGCGGCGTGCGTTGACGTATTGTCAACGAATGGCACAGCGGCACGAATTCGGGATAGCGCTCGACGTCGGCCACCAGGTCGAACATCTGCTGCGCGGTGTGGCGGACCCGGCGCTTGCTGGAGACTTTCGGCATCGATCAACGCTCAGCCGGAGATGGCCGCCCGCGCCGCCCTGAGTTTCGCGAAATCATCGCCGGCATGATGGGAGGAACGGGTCAGCGGGCTCGCTGACACCATCAGGAACCCCTTGGTGTAGGCGATCTTTTCATAGCCGGCGAATTCATCCGGCGGCACATAGCGCATCACGGCGTGATGCTTGCGGGTCGGCTGCAGGTATTGGCCGATGGTGAGAAAATCGACATCCGCCGAGCGCAGGTCGTCCATCACCTGCAATACCTCGTGACGCTCCTCGCCCAGCCCGACCATGATGCCGGACTTTGTGAAGATCGCGGGATCGATTTCCTTGACCCGCTGCAACAGCCGGATCGAATGAAAATAGCGCGCGCCGGGGCGAACGCTGAGATAGCGCGATGGCACGGTTTCCAGATTATGGTTGAATACGTCCGGTTTTGCCGCCACCACGCGTTCGAGCGCGCCGTCCTTGCGCAGGAAATCCGGCGTCAGAATCTCGATGGTCGTGGCCGGACATCGCGCGCGGATCGCGCGGATGGTCAGCGCGAAATGCGCGGCGCCGCCATCGGCGAGATCGTCGCGATCGACCGAGGTGATCACGATATGGGCAAGCCCAAGCTTGTCCGTGGCCTCGGCAACGTGGTCGGGCTCACGCTCATCGAGCGCGCCGGGCATGCCGGTCTTGACGTTGCAGAAGGCGCAGGCGCGGGTGCAGGTGTCGCCCATGATCATGAAGGTGGCGTGTTTCTTGTCCCAGCACTCGCCAATGTTCGGGCAGCCCGCCTCCTCGCACACCGTGACGAGGCCGTTTTCCTTGACGATCCTGCGGGTATCGGCGTAGCCGCGCGAGGTCGGCGCGCGCACCCGGATCCAGTTCGGCTTCGGCGGCGAAAACGCATCCGGCCGATTCACCTTTTCCGGATGACGCGGGCGCAGCGGCGTGGCTGAAACGGTATCGACAACGACGACCATGGGATGTCCGTAAGCGCAACGGTTATTGTTACGTAATCGGTTCGGCGGGTGCCCGCAACCCGGCTCGCCGAACCTAGCAGAACGTGCCACATAAGGGCAGTCTTCCCGGCTGTTCCCCGCTGATTCCCACCTGAAAATGGTTCAAAACCTTAACGCCGCTGCGCTGATTTCGCCTCCTCTCGGCAGCAAACTGAAGCGCGGGTTTTTCGACCGTAGTGTGCATGCGGTCGCCCCCGATCTGATCGGCACGACCCTGCTGGTCGACGGCGTCGGCGGCATCATTGTCGAAGTCGAGGCTTATCACCACACCGATCCGGCCGCGCATTCGTTTCGCGGACCGACGCCGCGCAACCGCGTGATGTTCGGCCCGCCGGGCTTCGCGTACGTCTATCGTTCCTACGGCATCCACTGGTGCATCAATTTCGTCTGCGAGCAGGAAGGCTCGGCCAGCGCGGTCTTGATCCGTGCGCTGCAGCCGACCCATGGGATACAGGCGATGCGGCGCCGGCGCAGGCTGCGCGACCAGCACGCGCTGTGTTCGGGTCCGGGAAAACTGACGGAGGCGCTCGGAATCACCATCGCGCACAGCGGATTGCCGCTTGATCGGCCGCCGATCGCCCTGCACGCGCGCGCCGGCAAGCTCGAAATCGTTGCCGGCGTCCGGATCGGCATCACCAAGGCGGTCGAGCTACCGTGGCGATACGGATTGAAAGAATCGAAATTCCTCAGCAAGCCGTTTTGACCAGACGCCTTTCCGCATCATTTCGGGGCGTGCGGAGCGCGAGCCCTCCACTCCGTCATTCCGGGACGCGCCTCTTGGCGCGGGCCGCCTCTCGTCATTCCGGGGCGCGCGCAGCGCGAGCCCGGAATCCATACTCCCGGTCGTGGTTATGGATTCCGGGCCTGCGCCAAGAGGCGCATCCCGGAATGACGAGGGTGAGATACGTGTCCGCATTCCGCCATGCGCGGTGCGACTTGGCGGTCGTCCGCGCAACGTCGTCTCCTCACTCACGTCGCGTTCCTGAGCCGCTCGAGCGCTTCGAGGATCTTGGCCTTGCGCGCCAGCGCGGCCTCGTGCTTTTCCTTTTCCTCCTCGACGATTTCCTCGGGCGCGTTGGCGACGAATTTCTCGTTCGAGAGCTTGGCGTCGACCCGCTTGATGTCGGCGTCGGCCTTGGCCATTTCCTTGTCGAGCCGGGCCTTCTCCGCCGAAAGATCAATCACTCCCTTGAGCGGCAAGGCCGCGACCTCGCCGCGCACCAGCAATTGCACCGCGCCTTGCGGGGCCGCATCGGCGAAGGCGATGTCGGCGAGCCGCGCCATCCGCTTGACCACGTCGCTCCAGCGTTGCGCGCGCTGTTTGGTCTCGACGGAGGCGGCCGCCAGCACCAGAGGTGTCAGTGTCGCCGGCGGAATGTTCATTTCCGCCCGCACCGAGCGAATGGCGGTGACGAGGTCGACCACCCAGCCGATCTCGGTCTCGGCCGCGGGATCGCTGAAATCGGGAGCATCGAGCGCAAACAGTACCGGCGGCATCAGCGGATCGTTCGGGCTTGTGGTCGACATCAGGGCGAGTTGTTCGGCGGTCATTTCCCGCGATTTGCCCGGCCACGGCGTCAGCGCCAGCACAGCCTCGCGCTCGGCCGTCACCGTCCAGAGTTCTTCGGTAATGAACGGCATGAACGGGTGCAGCAGCTTGAGGATCTCGTCGCGCGCCCACGCCACCATGGCGCGGGTCTCAGACTTCGCGGCGCCGTCCTCTGCGAGCAGGATCGGCTTGGCGAGTTCCAGGTACCAGTCGCAATAGACGTTCCAGACGAAACGGTAGATCGACCCTGCGGCGTCGTTGAAGCGATAGGCTTCGATCGCCTCGGTGATTTCGCGCGCGGCCAGCACGGTCTCATGCGCGATCCAGCGGTTCAGCGTCTGCTCGGCCTTGGTGGCGTCGAAGCCCGGCTTCTGTACGCAGTCGTTCATTTCGGCGAAACGGCAGGCATTCCACAGCTTGGTTGCGAAGTTGCGGTAGCCCTCGACACGCTGCGGCGCGAGCTTGATGTCGCGGCCCTGCGCCGCCATCGCCGCCAGCGTGAAGCGAAGGGCGTCAGCGCCGTAATCATCGATAAGATGCAGGGGATCGATGACATTGCCCTTCGATTTCGACATCTTCGCGCCCTTTTCGTCGCGAACCAGGGCGTGGATGTAAACCGTCGGGAACGGGACGTCCTTCATGAAATGAAGGCCCATCATCATCATGCGGGCGACCCAGAAGAAGATGATGTCAAAGCCGGTGACGAGGACATCGGTCGGATAATAACGTCTGACATCGGTTTCGTCGTCGGGCCAGCCCAGCGTCGAGAACGGCCACAGCGCCGAGGAAAACCAGGTGTCGAGCACGTCCTCGTCGCGGCTGATGAAGCCTTCGCGCTTGGCCGGATCGAGCGCCATCTCGCGGCCCTGCTCCGGCGTGATGACTTCCTGCTCGACGTAATAGCCCAGCGCGTTGCCGACCCCCTCTTCCTCGGTTTCGGCGACAAAGACCTTGCCGTCCGGGCCATACCACGCCGGAATCTGATGGCCCCACCAGAGCTGGCGCGAGATGCACCAGGGCTGGATGTTTTCCATCCACTCGAAGTAGGTCTTCTCCCAGTTCTTTGGCACGAAGCTTGTCGTGCCGCGGCGCACCGCGGCGATCGCGGGCTGCGCCATGGTCTTGGCGTCGACATACCATTGATCGGTCAGATAGGGCTCGATCACCACGCCGGAGCGGTCGCCGTGCGGCACCATATGGGTGTTGGGCTCGATCCGCTCCAGGAAGCCGAAGTCCTGTAGCCGTGACACGATCTGCTTGCGGGCCGCGAACCGTTCGAGCCCGTTCAGTTCCTCGGCAAACTGCATCGACCCTTCCGGCAGCCCGCGCAAATAGTCCTCGTTGCCCACGAGCGCGAGACGGCCCTCCTGGTCGAGCACGCTGATCTGCGCCAGGTTGTGCCGCCGGCCGACTTCGAAATCGTTGAAGTCATGCGCCGGCGTAATCTTGACTGCGCCCGAACCCTTTTCGGGGTCGGAATATTCATCGGCGACGATGGGAATCTTTCGGCCAACCAGCGGCAGCACGACATGCTTGCCGACCAGGTCGGCATAGCGCTCATCGTCGGGATGCACCGCCACCGCGCTGTCGCCGAGCATGGTCTCGGGCCGCGTGGTAGCGACCACGATGAAAGTTGCGGGATCGTCGGGATTGAAGCTTTTGCCGTGCAGCGGATAACGCAGATACCAGAGGCTGCCCTTGACCTCGACCTGCTGCACCTCGAGGTCGGAGATCGCCGTCAACAGTTGCGGATCCCAGTTCACCAGCCGCTTGTCCTTGTAGATCAGCCCCTCGCGGTGCAGCTCGACGAACACCTTCACCACGGCGCGCGACAGTCCTTCATCCATGGTGAAACGTTCGCGCGACCAGTCGCAGGAGGCGCCGAGACGCTTGAGCTGATTGACAATGACGCCGCCGCTTTCAGCCTTCCATTGCCAGACGCGATCGAGAAATCTGGCCCGCCCGATCTCGCGCCGGCCCGGCTCCTGCCGCTCCATCAATTGCCGTTCGACCACCATCTGCGTGGCGATGCCGGCGTGATCGGTTCCCGGCTGCCACAGCACGTCGCGGCCGCGCATCCGCTCGAAACGGCAGAGGACGTCCTGCAGGGTATTGTTGAGCGCGTGCCCCATGTGCAGCGAGCCGGTCACGTTCGGCGGCGGAATCACGATGGTGAACGGCCGCGCATCGCGGCGCTCCGGGCGACCGGCGCGGAACGCGCCGCTTTCCTCCCAGACGCGGGCCATGCGGCCCTCGATATCGGCAGGCTGGTAATTCTTCTCGATCATGGCAACGCAATCACGGCTATGGAACGGGCTAGAAACCCGCCGGAGCGCGCCAAGTCAACCTGGCAGGGGGGCGCCGAGGCGGCGATTAACCGCGATGTGGCGGTTGAATGAGGATTACAGGGTTCCGACCAGGCCTGAGGTCGCGTGTTGCCAGGAATCGGGACCGGTTCTCGTGAAAAAGCGCATCAAAACAGCAATCTAGCGCCCGCGCGAAACCCGCTCAATTTCCGCTTTGACAATCCGCTCGACCAATCCGGGCAGATTATCGTCGAGCCAGGATTTCAGCATCGGCCGCAGCATTTCCTTGACCAGGTCTTCCAGCGTCCGCGCGTTGTTGCTGAGCACGGTATTGGCAAGGCTGTTGAAGGCGGATTCGACCGCCGACACCGTCGAACGCGACAAGATCTGCGGCGGCGGCGCGGCGCTTTCAAACGGCGGCGGTTCGTACGCCGGTCTCCGCGGCGGCGGTTTTGCGGCACCGGTCTCGGCGAATTCGAGGTCTTCCTGCGGGTCGATCTTCTGGAACGCCGGCGGCGGATCAGCCAACGCCATCTCGTCGGTCAACTCGAACACCTCCGGCTCCGATTCCGGCTGGGGCGGCCGGATCTCGTTCGCCGAGGTCGCATCATCGAGACCCGACAGCAAAGCGTCGATGTCGTCCTGGCTGTTGGGCGCGGCAGCCACGCCTGCCGGCTTGACAGGAGGCGGCGCCGGTGCGGCGGCAGGCCTGGCGGCGGCCGCTTGCGCCGTGGGAATAGCCGATGGAGGAATCCCGTTCATCGCCGCTGGCCTCCCGGCGGCCGCGTCGGGTCTTTCCGGCTTTGCGGAGGCTGCCGGTGCGGTGGCCTTCTCTGCAACCGCCGGTTTCGCTTCGTCGTCGGCAATGATGCGACGGATCGACGCCAGAATCTCCTCCATCGAGGGTTCCTGGACCTTTGCAGGCTGCGTCATCTCGGACTCCACATCATCAACGCCCTCGCAGCGTTTTACACCAAGCAGGACGAGATTGGCCGGCTCCGGATAGGCGGGCCGGGATTTTCATCGCTCCAGCCTGACTTGTCCCCAGATCAAGTACCGCGATCCCCTGCCCGTCCTCGGGGCACCTGAGCGTCGCGTTCCGCCACGATACCAGATGCGGCGCGAATCGCCTTGCTGCCTTGAGCAAGGGTACGTCAGGCCAACAATTGATTGCAAGCAACGGCCGGCGCGTGATTCGTCGACGCCGTCATTCCGGGATGCGCCGCTTGGCGCAGGCCCGGAATCCATAACCACCGTTCGGGAGTATGGATTCCGGGCTCGCGCCAAGACGCGCGCCCCGGAATGACAAGATCATTTGCCGTCCGGCGTGCGGACGCCGACCCAGCTATCGCGCACCTGCTGGTAATGCACGCTTGGGTCATAGGTGGTCGTCGCGAGCTTGAGCACCTGCGGCGACAACCGTCCTACGGAATTCAACACCGCATACGATGCCACCACGCGATCATGCTGCGCGGTGACCAGGGCGACCCGGGCGTTGACCAGCGCCTGCTGGGCGTTCAGCACGTCGAGCGTGGTTCGCTGTCCGGCCTTGGCCTCTTCACGTACGCCGTTGAGCGCGATCTCGGATGCCGTCACCTGCGCCTGCGCGGAGGCGACCTGCGCCTTGCCCGCCACCAACTGACCCCAGGCCGTCACCGTGTTGGCACGAGTTGCGTCACGGGTCAGTTCAAGGTTGAGACGCTGCTGCGCCAGATTTTCCTTCGACTGGCGGATCAGCGAATATTCGGCACCGCCCTGATAGATCGGGACCGACAGCTGGGCGATGGCCGAGGCCCCGAACGACCGGTAAGTCGTCATGGTCTGCTCGTAAGCCTGCTGAACCGCGGCCTGCACTGTGACCGTCGGGAGCAGCGCGCCTTCGTTGATCTTGACCTGGAGAAAATTGACGTCGATGCCGTACATCGCGGCCGTCACGTTCGGATTTTCGACCAGGCTGAGATCGACCGCAGCGGGCAGCGTGCCGGGCAGGAAGCGATCCACCGGCGAGCCCGGCGCCAATTGCGAGGGTTCGTTGCCGATGATGCGGCGGAAGTTCGACCGCGTGGTCGTCAGGTTGGATTCGGCGGTGAGCTGCTGGGTCTTGCCGGCGGCCAGCTGCGCCTCCGACTGCGCGACGTCGGTGCGGGTCACCTCGCCGACATTGAACCGGTCCTGGGTCTGCTTCAGCGTCTGCTCGAGCACGCGGGTGTTGCTGCGCTGAACCTCGACGATGGCTGAGTCGCGCAGATAATCCATGTAGATCGTCGCCGCCGAGAGCAGAACGCTTTGCTCCAGCACGCGCAGGCCTTCGCGCGCGCCCGAGACCTGGCTTTCCGCCGCCCGGGTCTTGTTGGCGGTTTGATTGCCGTTGAAAAGCGTCTGCGTCACCGTGAGGCCGGCGGCGCGCGGTGGGTTGGCGCCGTGAATTTCGGTTCTGACGAGCTGGGTCGGCGTGCCGCCCTGGGTCGAATTGATGTCGGTGTACTGGTAGCCCAGGCTCGCGGTCAGCGCGACCTTGGGCCGATAGCCGGAAAGTGCCTGTGGTACGTTTTCGTCGGTCGACCTGACCGCCGCACGCTGCGCGTTGAGCTGGGGGTTGTTCTGATAGGCGCGCACCAGCGCCGCCTCGATCGTGTCGGCAAGCACGGGCGCCGGGCCCATGCACGCCAACAGAAGGGCCGCAGCCGCAGCCCCGGTAACGACCTTCACCCCACCCATTCCTGGTATTCCATTCATTTTTCTTGGCCGGCCCCACAGATGAGCCGGTGTCGCCTGAACCTTGAGTCCCCAGCATATTCTGCGCGCAAGCCGGGCGGAACCACCCAAGGGCCAATCCCGGTGGAAACTCTTCACGTGGGGCAATCCGGCCACACTCCTGATTTAGAAGCGATTTTATCAGGCGCGGGAGGCGCCGGGTGGCTAGAAAACGAACGCCGGGAGCCGCTCAAGCCCCGGCAAGACGGGTGCCACGGCATCGAAAAGCGGCCGGCTTCCGAAATCGTGGTGCGAATGCGTGACGATGGTCGCCCGTGGCGGCTTTATCATGGCAAAGACGCCGACCAGCCGACCGCCTTCCCGAAGTTGCCGATACAGCCGGTCGGGCACGATTTCTGTGGCGCCGTTCAGGACAATCACGTCATAGGGCGCGTCGGTCGGATCTCCATCGGCGGCCGCTGCGGCCTGCACGGTCACGTTGTCAAGTCCGACCTCAGCCAGAATATCCCTCGCCTTCGCCGCCAGCGACGGATCGCTTTCGGTGGCTGTCACCTTAGCGGCCAGTTTTGCCACGATGGACGCCGCATATCCGCTGGCGCAGCCAACCACCAGGACGTTATCGGTCTCGCCGATTTCGGCCGCCAGCAGCATTTTCGCCATCACCGCGGGCTTGATCAGAAAGCGCTTCACCGCAGCGCCGTCGCTGACGTCGAGATCGAGGTCGAGATAGGCCAGCGCGCGCTGTGCGGCAGGAACGAATGCCTCGCGGGGCACGGCGAGCATCGCATCGATAATCCTGATATCGGTGACGTCGCTGGGACGTACCTGACCATCGACCATTTTCTGGCGCGCGGTCGAAAAACCGGACATTGGCGGACCCCGGAAGAGAGCGGACGTTGCCCCACGCTGAGGCATAGGATTGGCGCCATCTTTGATACAAGGCCCGGCAAAACGCAACACGGAGCGGAACCCTCGCGAACCGCAATCACCTCACACGCTTTTTTGGTTCTGGATTCGATCTATTCGATGGTGACGGCGAGCCGCGCGATCAGTCTGGCAAGTTCGTCGAGATGCGCGGAATCATGGTCGTCGATCGCCCGCGCCAGCCGAACCAGGCATTCGTCGTCGCTCAGCGCGGGAACGTCGCTTGGTATGATCGATGGGGCTGCCTGCATCAAATCGGTCTGAAGCTCGTGCATCTCGTAACTCCCAGTGATTCCGGCAGGCACGAGCGTGGTCAGCGAATAGGTCGATTTGGCGGTCATTTCGCGGCGTCGGCCGACGGCCGCTGCGGCGGCGGCGCGATCCCATTTCAGCCTTTGCAAGGCCCGGACGCTTTGTTATAGGCTGCCGGCGGCGAACAATTGTTTCGCCTGTTCCTCGGTAGCTCAGCGGTAGAGCATTCGACTGTTAATCGAATGGTCGCTGGTTCGAATCCAGCCCGGGGAGCCAATTGAAATCAATAGACAATTTGCAAAAAGAACGGTGCAGAACCCGCGCCACGTTTCCGATCCGGTAAGCGGCGGGTAAGCAGCGCGTCGAGTCATACTCGTTCTCGACCAGGCGATAGAAAATCGATCCAAAGAAGATAAGCACCGAAGAGAGCAAGGAACGCCCCAAGCCTGAAGGCAATGCCCCCGTCCCACCGTGCGGCTGCCCTGGAACCTCGTCACTGAACGAGCGTTGTTGGAGTGGAGGTCCACTAACATGATCCTTACGATCGTTGCTGCCGCAGCTGTAGCCGCTCAGCTTGGCCTAATCACTCCGAGCGAGAACAACCGGTTGAGCCAGGTTCAATACTGCGGAAACGGCTACGATCTCGATGTCCGGGGCCGCTGCTATCCCAATGGCGTGATACCGCCCCAATATCAGGCCGCGCGGCGAGGTCAGTATGGCTATGGGGGTCCCGTGCCCTGTGGCGGGGACGGCGTTGACCTCGATATCCGCGACGGCCGATGCTATCCAACCGGTACGGTGCCACGACGGTTTCAGAACCGCCCTCATTACGATTACTACCACTCGCGACGCGGCTACTATTGAGTTTTCTGCCATATCGGTTTGCTTTCCACCATCCCTAGCGGCTTCCCGTCCGGCCAATTCGGCGGGATCATGCCCGCGGCAAGCCGCGTCACAAGCGTCACACCCGTCACGGGAAGCTCCTAATCTGCGAGGTCCGCCATTTGAACCTTGGCACGCCCTGTGCAGACAAATGGATACCGGGGGATTGCACTATCCGGACTTAGCACAGCGCCACCAAGCATCATTCGGCTTGGGGGCGCTGTTGCAATACGAGCATCGTCGCATAGGCCTGGCCAACGGGGATCTTATGCGGAGACCTATCAGTAAACTCTGGGATTTGCGCGACGCCTGCAACCACGTTGGCCACGCCCTGTTTCGTGTGGCTGGGTCTGGGTTGAAATCCGGCCATCGCATTACGTTGCAGAATTGCCCACAGGGCATGCGCGCATTTCATCGCCGGGCTGCCCGATGCGGTAAAAGTAGCAAAAGGCGGTGCGGTGGATCGAGGTGAAAAGCGTAATGTCGCTCTCGTAAACAAAGCAGCCCTGAACCACCACAACCCGGTTGAAATCGCCCTTATCGACATGAAGCCCTGTCTTGGAGTGTGTGTAGGAAAAATCGGGAAATGCAACGCGATTTTCAAAAAACTGCTTGCCGTCACACTCGTCCCGCTTCCATAGAAACGCGCGTTCGCCGCACCGTTCGTGATTGCCGTCACTATGGCACTTGTTAGAGAAATCTACTTCCGACAAATCGGCGTCGATGGACGCCGCCCAATCATCGGCCCAATCGTCACCAAACCTAATGTCTGGTTCTCTCCCGGAGTTCCTATACGTCACCTTGATAGTGACGATGCCCGCATCACCGATCGCGACTGTCGCTTTAGCCGGTCCGACCCATGCTCGCGTCGATGCCACCAAAGTCAAATAGCCGACCACCACCAAAATGACCGTCGCTAGACCGGTCGCTATGGTTGCTATGAGATTAGCTTTGGACATGGAAATCGCTACCACTTTGAATTTTTCCGATCACTCTTCCATGTAGTTAGCGACAAAGGGCGTCGCGGGTATTGCGGCAGGCGCACAAAACCCGCCGGGGCATCCCGGCGGGCAGTTTCAGTATGGGACGGGGACGGGCTAAGGCCGTGGCCCGTGCGAAGAATTTCAACCTGGGCGTATCACTTCATCATTATAATAGTCGTCGAGTTCAGCGTATCGGGCGTTCCAGTCAAAGATGGTCTCGGTGCCATGCTTCGGCGCGCCTTTCAGTCGGTTCTCGCTTATGTCGGAACGGTACGCGCCGAGATCGGTGTCGTATCTTAGCACCTTCCAAGGCACCGGGTAATGGTCCTTGCCGATGCCAAGAAAGCCGCCGAAGCTCAGCACGGCGTAGGCAATTTCCCCGCTGGCCTTGTCAATCATGACGTTCTCGATCGAACCTATTTTCTTGTTATCGGCGCCATAGACGGCTTTCCCCAACTCTTTATCGCTGGCGATGAGGTTGCTGGCTCTGCCTTCAACGGTGGGCATTGGCTTCTCCTTTGCTAGGAGGGAAAACGCAATTCGTCGCCCGTGGAAAAACGAATGGGCCGCCGCGACGTTCCCGGAACCCGCTACGGAACTTGGTTTTAAGGAATGACCATGGTTCCAGCGCTTGCGCCAGCCGCAACGTCAATGCCATCCGTCGCGCAATTGTGCCTGCAACGATCATTCTCGCCATCCGTTGATTCCGGATGGAATATCGTGGCAAGCATTACACCATTGTCGAAGGCACCGGGCCTCAATCTTGGAAATGGAAGGTCCACCTAGATGAGAACACCGTCAGATCAGGCGAGGCCACAACGCGGGCAGCCGCAAAGACCAGTGTAATTTGGGAGGTCGATAGGGCGCTTGCGCCCAAAAAGTAGATCGAGAGACCAGCGATGGAAGCGTTCATGACAGAAGCGCGTATGCCGTTGGGCCGGACGGTCACTTTCGTGTATTTGAGCCGCTGACCCGTGCCGACGATCATGAGCCTATCGAGAATGCGAAACGCTTGGTCGGCATTTACGCGATTGAGCTCTGGAGCGGCAGCCGTTTTGTCAAAAGATTGAGCGCCGCAGAAAAAGCGAGTGGCGAGGCTAATGACGACGGCAAATGATAGTGTAACTTACGCTGTTGGTGGGCTGCTGGCGTTGAGAAGCTGAGATAAGGCAGTGACAAGCTGCGCTGGTGCAAAAGGCTTAGTCAGCAAGACGCCGTTCGGCACGCCGTTTGCGCCCCATTGATCGGCGCTCGCACCGGTCATGTAAATGACGGGGAAAGTTGGATCGATCTCTCTGGCTTTCTTTGCGACCTTCCATCCGTCCATCGTTCCCCGCAGATTGATATCGGTCACAAGCGCCCGGTAGGCGGTCTTGTTTCCCTGTAAGAGGGTGACGGCTTCTTCGGCTGAGGCAGCTATAGCGGGTTCGAAACCGGCGTTGGCAAGGGCCTCTTCGACCATGCCTTGTATCAACTGATCATCTTCGACAATCAGAATGACAAGCAATTCTTCCATGGACGCTTTTTCCCCGACTGACCAGCCAAAAAAGATGACGCCGGAAGCCGGGCTTTCGTTCCGCCCTTATGTACAAAAGTGTACTTAATGGAATATTAGGGCCGCCTCGGTCGGCGGCCTTATTCGAAATGGCCTGCATCGATCAGAAATCTCCATAGGGGAACGATTTTTCTGCGTCTGAATTACCGTCCCGTGCGCCTTCGCTATTGCCCGGCGCACAGGTCTCCCGTAGTCACGGCCCCAGCGTCCTCCCCCGGCGCTGGGGCTGTTTATTTTCGCCGTCGCGTCAAGGGTAAACTGTTCCTTTTCCTCGCCATCCACAGGTTGAAATTTCGCGGGTTTTTTTGTCCGGAACCGGACAGACGGCTGATAATTGCCGGATTTAAATTTCACCCATTAACCCGTTTTTTTTCGAGACATCAGGGAGTGGTGATCCATGATGAACATGAAAATCATCGTGGCGACCGAGGAACGGTGGCGTCAGCAGGCGGAAGCCGTGCAACAAGAGGCCGAAAACCTGCCGTTCGGCAAACGTCGAGAGGGCCTTGTCAGAGAAGCGCGGCGGTTACGAACCGCCTCGCAAATCGATCAATGGCTGACATCGTCTGAATTGCAGCCGCCGAAGTAAAGCCATTAAGCCCTAATCCGCCAGATCATACACGGTGCGAATATCTGCCGCGATCAGCACGATCCGCGCCAGACATTCCGGGTGCTTGTCCTTGTCGATGTATTCCGGGAAGGCATCCCATCGGCCATCGACTTTGAGCACCCTGATTTTCAAATCAGGCGGGCACTCCATCTCGCCGCGTATTCGCGACAAGATCATTTGCTCAAGCTCCGAAGCGGGTTTTGTTTGCCGTTCCATGACGGGCCGTTTTGTTAAGCTGACCGAGGTGCGAGATAACGCCCTATCGATTGGACGCAATAAGAAAAAATTTGCTCAACCCAAAGATAACAAAATTTCCATAACTCGACAAATTGCGCTTCTCTGAGGGAGTGTCGAGCTTAGGCCGGCATAGTCTCCAAGGCGCAGCTCCCGGCACGCCCTCCCACACCCCCGAGCCGTGCTGGGGGCACTTGGAAACCATCTCCGCCCCCGTAGGCGCCTCGCTGGTGTCTGCGAATCCGAGTGGTCCCCCTACCCTCGCCGGATCACGCCAACGCATGGGCGAGTACGGCTTGCGGTTAGAGATCAGGTTGAAAGCCCCGATCATTGAAGCAAAAACGCGAAGCTTGAGCATCAAAACACCGCCAGTGTCCCGCGCCGTACGCAGGTGTTCGTTGCAATAATGCTAGGGTATTTTGCTAGGGTATTCTCGATATCGATGAAAGAAACCGTTGTGCCGCAGGCACTTTTGGTGTTATTCGAATCCAGCCCGGGGAGCCACAACGAAATCAAATACTTAAGGGTCTTTTGGAAATCGCAGCCGGATCGGCTGTGTCTGCACTGTGTCTACAAACCGATTACCGGAGCCGATTTGCGCCGATCCGCCGGCGTCCCCATGTGACGCTGCTACGGGGTTGCGCAGCAAGGATTCGGGCAGTGCAACGAGGGGAAACACTTCAACACGACGGCCGCGCCTAGCTGGGAGTGCTGATGTCAGACCAAGACGATTGGGATTTTGCCGGCGCGGACGATGCTAAAATGACGATCCGCGCGGCAATTCGCTATTTACTGAAGGGCGTCCCAGGCAGCGACCGCGGCGATGTCGTGTCTCAGATAATCGAGGTCGTACGCCAAGCCGTACACGATGTACCCCTTGATTCATCCGATCCCTTCGACGACGAGCTGCCGGGCGGATAGCCTCTCCCCGACTCTAGGAAGCCCGCTGGTGAGGGTATGGTTGCCGGGCTTCCGGGTCAGGGCCATCCGGGAAAACGCCAGGACCGCCCGGTTGTGAGTCAGGCGGCCCCGTTTTGCGTTTGTCGAGTTCAAGCGCTCGCGTCGGCCGCCGGCTGCTGTCAAATGTTAGCAGGTGCCGGACATCCTGCAGGCGCCACGACGGCCGGATCCGGACCCGTAGCTGCCGCTATGGCCTCTGCCAGTCTTGGGTGCTGAGGCCATGCAGGCATTGAAGGCGCTACCACTCGTGGCACCGGTGGACGCGGCGCTCACGGGGTCCGGCCTGGGCAGACGTCGTCAAAGTAGCGAGCAGCAGGGCAGTTATTCGTTCCTCCGTTTGAAACGGAGGAACGAAATCCAGCACCACTTTCGCCGGTAATGGCGCCATATGTCGCAGCACGAGGCGCGGACCTGAGCCTACGCCCTGCTCTTGATCCGTCTTCAGCCGTCTGGGTTTGGCATGGTAGCTGGGGAACTTAGGGGAGCTCCTCCAACTGAGAAAGGCCCTAAAGGTTTAGTCTGCCGAGCCATCCTTTTGCGCACCACTCCGGACAGCCGGTTACGAGCGCGCCCTTTTGGAATGGAGGAAGTTACTTCCGGGGTTATTGCATTTTGCAGCGAGTTCGACCTTCGCTATAAGCGTGGAAATCTGACCAGACATCTTCCTCAGGTCGACACGTTCATCCGTTATTTGACCAGATATTTTCTTCACATCGACTTGTTCATCCGTGACACTCTGTCTTAGAGAAGCAAGCGTAGTTGAATCCTGTTGAAGCAAAGCTGTGTTTTGCTGCAATGAGGAGCTATTCTCTTGCAGCGAGGCAACGTGTTGCTGCTGGGCCGACTTAATATCCGTCAACGCGGCGACAACAGGGTCCGGTATTGGATCGGAAGCTTGCTGGTGCGGAAGCAGTTCGGCCAAACTGCTAACATTCGGCAGGGCAAAATCGGAAGGCGACAGTGTATAGACGGCCGCAGTAGCGTTTAGCCCAAGAGCGAACACCGACAGCGCCAAGATCGATTTCCGGCTGGATCGCGGTGCCGTGGATTCGGGTTGTTCGGTTTGGCCGTGCGTTTCCGATGTCTTGGTCACGTGCATTGACCTCAAATGAGTGAACAAAAAAGAGCCATCGCTGGATCGTCCCTCGCGACGGCTCCTTCACGCGGCACCCAACTAAAACTGCCCTAGATTATGGGCTTATGAGATTAATTCCGCGTTAGCGCCTCAACCTCGTAGCTGACCCTGCTCGAAGTGGTTCAGGGCGCATGCGACATTTACGGCATTGACGTTCGGGTCACCAAATCCGGCGTCAACGCGCCCCCAGCTTTCTAAAGGCGTTGCGCCATGACTCAGGGAACGCCGCTGGCGCGTTAGGGTCGAGAGGCTGTCCGACGCCGGCCGCCGGCAAAGGCGAATCCCTGAGGCTGGCAGCAGCGTTGCAAACCAGGCTAAGTTCGGACTTGCCAACGCTTGCGGCCTACCCTCGGATAGGGTTAGTCGAGCTCGGGCTGAGGGTGAAGAAATGTAGGCCCTACAAGAAAATGAAGAGGAAACTAGATGGCTAGCGTCAATCTCAAGGTTAATGCCAACCACGAGGAGATGACACTCTCTTTGGAGAGGCCGACTGGAACGGTGGCCTCGATCATCATCTCAACCGGAGCTGCGGCCCAAATTGCAGGCAACGTGCTCGAAGCCGCCAAGGCGGCTTACGACGCGACCGGCAAGCCGCCTCCGGATGAGACCGGCGAGGTTTCGCTGAAGATTGTTCGCCCCTCAGGATACAACGTCGTCCCGGGTCGGAATAACATGTCAACGATGATACAGTTTCATTTTGGTGAGACGACCTTAGGTATCGAGGTGCAAAACGCGGACACGCAGATATTGGGGCGCCGTCTGATAGCGGCCTCTGCTGAGGGTACCGAGCAATAACGCTTCTTGATTTCAACATCACCTAACCCCTGCCATCATGTCCAGA
The DNA here is from genome assembly GCA_963808035.1 of uncultured Alphaproteobacteria bacterium. Classification (GTDB taxonomy): domain Bacteria; phylum Pseudomonadota; class Alphaproteobacteria; order Rhizobiales; family Xanthobacteraceae; genus Bradyrhizobium. The sequence goes on from CAWEEF010000001.1 coordinate 124,384, forward strand.
GCGCCAGCAGGCAGTTCGACGTATTCACAGGCGGATGCGTCGGTGCATTCATCAACCGCAAGCAGCAGGTCATTAAAATCCTCGGCCGCAAAAAAACCGACTATATCGCGATCTTTGATTAAACGAACGAGGTAAGCAGGCACTGGGGGCGCTCCGAGGCTGTCTCTGGCCTGCCGCTTCCGCTGTGATCTGCCAAGGCCTTTGCGATCGTGTCGCTGTCTGTGCTGCACCGATACGCGGCGGTGGCGCGGCTATTGAGCCACCATCCCTAGCGGCTTCCCGTCCGGCCAGATCGGCGCAATCATGGCGACCCCCTTGATGAGGTTTGGGGCGGCGAATGGGGGCTTCGACCTAGAGAAGGCGAGGCGGGCGGCCTGAGAGGATATTTGGAGGCCTGCATGCACCGAAGGTAGCCGCCTGGTGGAGCTTGGGCTGAAGGCGAAAGAAATGAAAGATCCTTTCCGAGAGGATGTTGCGAGCTGGCTCGCTAGCGACGCCGCAGACAAAGTGGCCGACTACGCGGCGCGCGGACGAAAGCATAAAAAACTGACTGATGAACAACTGACCACCGCGTGGCAAACTGCCTTCAAGAACATGACGGATGACGTGCGAGACTGCGCACGGCGAGCAGTGCAAGAGGATCTCAAGTCTGAATTCGTGCTTCGCGGACAAGCAGTACCATTCGCTTCGATCCGCGATATTTTTGAACGTAACAATGCCGAAACGTACCGCGCGATTAATGAATTCAGAGAAAACGATCCTGCCGTCTTCGAGGAAATCACTCGCAAGATCAACAACGACTTCAAACAGTTCCGATCGGGGCGGGACAAATCAAAGAACTGATCGACTATCTGGCGTCGTCGTTGAGGATGACCAAAGCGAGATCCTGAAGGCAATTTAGGTCGTTTTAGCGAAACCGAGGACGGCGCGTCGATGATGGTGGCCGCGTTGCCCCATCACTCCTCGATGCGCGTGGATTTTGAAAGCAGCCGCCGATGCCGGACGCGGTCCACTGACATTGCTCGTACGTGGAAAAGCTACAGTCGAACTCGACCTTCGGTGGTTCCCACACACCACGGATATTCCTGAGCACGCGCAGTTCCCGGAAACCCGCTGTAGAGCATTATCGAGCAGAGGGTTGTAAGGGACGTCAGTCGCATTGTTGAATCTCGCCATCGCGGCACGTCATACTGTATCAGCCTAAATGAGCCAATCTGCGATCCGGTACCGACTATGAAAGAGGCCGCCAACTGAGGTGGCCTTATTTCTAATCCGGCTTTGGTGGTTGAAGCCCCGGAGAGGTCATCGTTAACGTGGGAGGCGGTTTCCAATTGTCTGATTTTTGAGCAGTGCGTCCCGCGCTGGACCAGGTGGGACATTGGGGACTAGGGCTTCTAGTCGCGCCTTCTCGACTGCAATTCGATCTTCAATGGTATGGGATATGGATCGGCGACGCCGCATGACACAACCTCGTTGCTTACGGGTTCCTAGACCGTAGGGTTTGCAAGTTCCAACATCCAGATATGCCGTCGCACGGCGTTCAGTTCCAATGTGAACACAAGGCATAGAACAGGTCAGTACCGCAGAATAGGCCTGCGCCGCCGCGGCGGCAAGACCGCCGCTGGCCAGACCGCCGCTGGCCGGGCGCATTGGGAATGACCTGGGAAATCACAGGAAACAAGATCGCGCCAAACCAATATGTACAGAAGCCGGTACCCTATGAAGTACGGGTTCTGAATGGCGCCGGAGAGATGATCTACCGCTGCACCATTGCCGATCGCAGCAAAGAACTGCCCTGAAGGGCGCCTGCCCTATCACCCCCGGCAGCAAAAGAACTTCATGAGGCTGAACAATCAGCAATTCCTTACTGTCGTCGGCGTGATTATCATGGCCTTGATTGCTTATCTTGGCCACGAGCGATTCCGCGAGCGCCAGGATTTTTGGAGGATCACATTGCTATTTCGGCTGCAAGCGTTGATTTGCCACAGCGGTCGAGCTCGGGCCGAAGGTCAGGGGAAGTGAGCGCGGACCAGATCCGAGAACTTGAGAAAATGACCCAGGAGCTGGTAGCGGTTGCGCGCAAGCTGCCGCACGGAAGAGACCGCGAAACCGTCCTGCAGGAAATCCGAGAATTCCGCGCCAAGATTGCCGCCTTAAAGGGCAACGCTGACGGCTGAAGGCGAAGCCCAGCACATGATCGCGTCAAATCTTTCCCTGCTTCCCCAACTCAGCGGAAGGTGGTCATCTGGCCTGGGGTAGGTCAGAGCGAGTTTAGCGATGACCCACAAAGTGATCACGTTCGAATTTGTTGTCCCAACGGTGTTAGCCGCGGTGCTGGGTATCGTATTGTCAATCGGCGCCGTTTATTTGACCAACCGCTATCTTGGCCCTGTCGATCAGGCGGAGGTCAGTCGCTGAGATTGCGCGGCGGGGCGGATTTGGGTTGAAAGCCCAAGGCGCGGCCTGCTGGCGTTCGCTTCATGGCATATCGGCGCAAGCAGAACGGAACGGCGTGCCGCCGAGGCTGGAGCCGCTGAATGTTCCACTCCTGGAACACGCTCGGACCTGTTTCTCCGATTTAGAGACGACCTAATCTGAATTGGTCGAACAAAACCGCAGCCTTGGACGTCTCATAATTAGCAGCCTTGATGGCTGCCATTTCGCGCCATGCGGAACTGGCTCATGTGTGAAAAGTGCGTCGAACTCGACCGCAAGATCGAACGCTCCGAACGGATGTCTTTCTCATTTCGGACCAGCTTACGATTGATCGGATCAAGGAATTGGTGATGCAGATGAAGGCACAAAAGACTGCCCTGCACCCCGAACAACAACGGTAGCGCGACCCGCAAAACCAGATGGTTCCGTCAGGGCAACCCGGAGCTGGCAATGACTGATGAGACCGAGATTGAGTGGCACAAGAGGCAGATCGCCGGCAACCGAGCCGCGCTTGAAGAACTGAAAGCGGGCAATACGGCGGGAGGCGAGGTCTTTCCGGAAGCCTTGTCGGAGATGGACCGCCTGAAATCCCAGATCGCGCAATCCGAGCTGATCGTCGCCGCCTACGAAAAGAAACATCCAGAGGTATGAGTGGGCTCGGCTTGACCAACGTCTTTTTTAGCGTAGCATTCGGTCAATGTTGATGGGGATGGAGTCCCCCGACAGTCGCCGCAAGGCTGATGACTCCTACCGGGCGCCTGCGCGTCGGTAGGAGCTATTTCCTCCCAGCAGCGCCCAGCGAATAGGGGCGCAAGATGACTGGGATACCTCACGCAACGGCCATCGCGCTTTGGGTCACCGGCTCCTGCTGGGCCATCGCGCTCGTCGTCTACCTGTTCAACGGACCGCCCGATCTGGTTTTTCCCCTTCTCGTCTTTGGCGCGCTCACCGGCATGGTTGAATGGATTTTGAGGAGCAAGGAATCTTGAACCCGCAATTTGTCCTGGCCGTCGCTGCCGGCGGCGCAATCGGCTCGGTCGCGCGATATCTTGTGGCGATTGGATCGGGCAAGCTGTTCGGAACGAACTTCCCCTGGGGCATTCTGATCATCAACGTGACGGGCTCGTTTCTGATCGGCCTGCTCGTCGGCTTGTTCGCGATGAAATGGGATTTGCCGCAAGCGGTCCGAATTTTCCTGACGGTCGGCATCTGCGGCGGGTACACCACCTTTTCGACGTTCTCGCTGGACGCCTTCTACCTGATGGCGCGCGGCGCCTGGCCGTCTTCCCTGGCGTACATGCTGGGCTCGGTCGTTTTATCGATCGGGGCCCTGGCGCTCGCGCTCCGGCTCGCGCGAAGCTTCTAGACGCGGCCGTCGACGCTTGCGCGCTTTGCTGCCGCCTCCAGGCCCGCGTCGCGAAGGCTGGCCTTTGCACGCAAACAGCGGTGAATAACCCGAAGATACAGCTCAGCGCCAACACGCGAGACATGATAAACTTCGCGGTCCCAGGCTGGCGCCTGCCGGGCCGACGCCGCTTGGCCACACGGCAAGGATTGTTTGCGAATGTGATTCTCTCACATGGCGACGCGGTGAACCGCTCTAATCTTCGTCGCCGGATAAAGCATTGATTAACCAGGCCGGCTGTGACCGACCGATCGATACAATTTGAACGATCGCTTCAATCTGGAAACAAAAGACTTCTGAGACGGTGTCCGCGCTTACCTGGGAGCGCGCGATGAGTGAAGTTGAGTTCGACCGCATGCTGGATGCCGTGAGAGCGGCCGTTGCGCCCGTTCCGCAGGAGGACTTCTTGCCCTACGCGTCGATCTCCAATCGGCCGCCGCGCGCTGCCAACGACAACCAGATTGCCTGGGGGTTCGTTCCTTTTCCCGACGGCTGGTACGCCGCCTGCTGAACGGGCCCGCGCGACTGCTCCGATCTTGGAATTGCATTGCTGGTCAAGCCGCCCTGAACAGAGCGGCGCGCGATGTCCGAATCATGCCTCGCCGTTATAGGGTGCGACCACCTGTGGGCCGGGTCGGCTGGCGCTGGATGCAGCGATTGCGGACGGCTCTTGACGTGATTGCCGGAAGCAACGCCGATGCGGCCAGGCTCTGCACTATTGATCTTGCTTGCATGCGCCGGCTGCGCCTGGTTGGCAAAGCCTGTGGCGCAGGCCCCTGCCGCGCAGCAAACCGCGGCAGTGGCAGCAAGCCCTGCTGCGGACGCCCAGGTTGCGCCCAGATTTGAATGCAGCGACGGCACGATTTCAGTTTCGCAATCCGTTTGCCTGGTCAACATGGCCCGCGCAAGGCTGCCACCCCAACCGCCAACCGCGCCGGCACGGGTGCGCAGCGAACCGATGCCGGACCCGGCGCGATAGGCCGATCCGCCCCCCGGCCGAGCCTGGCGGTTGCCTAAGGGCGTGCGGCTCTGTATTGATCCGGCCCCAGGGGCCACGTGGCGGAGTGGTTACGCAACGGTCTGCAAAACCTGATCGCCCCTGCCCTGTGATACCGAAGGAAAGCCAATAGCCGCAGGCGTTTCCTCGCCATTCCGGCACAATCCACCGACCCCTCTGTGATACTCTTTGTGATACCACGCGCCCCAACCCGGCATGCAATTCAGCGGAGAGGCAATGCGGCGGCCTAGCGTCGTGCAAATCATCGGCTGGATAAGCGTCGCGGTGGCTTGCGCTGTATTCGTGTCCATGCCCGATGGCGTGTTGCGCCTCAGCATTGCGCTGGCGTGTACCGTTGTCGCGCTGATTGCTGGCGTGATAGTCGGCCGAAAAGAGTAGTCTCTGGTGCGGCAGCAGCCCGCGCGGATGCCGAGCTGGCTGCAGCGAGCGGCCGCTGATGCGCTCGAAGTGTCGGCGGGCTGCGATGCCCCGGCCGTTGGAATGACGAATGCTGGGTTGTCCTATGCAGTCCCGTCGTTCACTTCGGCGGCTTCCTATGGGTTAGCGTGGTCACCTTGCGTGCACCCTGCCAAAGCTCGACGTCATGACCGTCGACCAGCCGCGTGGCAGCGACAATAGCCGCGTCGTCATCCGGGCACGTCAGGGGCTCACAGCCCTTGATATGCCGGTCGCGGTCGAGAATGTAGGCTCGATATTCTGGCATGAGCACGATCGGCGACATCGACAGATCGTTCGCTGATCGAGCGGCGGAACTTGATGGCGCTGGCAGCGCTGCCGCCGCGCTTGCTGAGGCGTCCGCGCCGGAATTTGCGACGGGGCAGCAGGCGATGCCAATAGTCCTTTTGCGCCGAGCGATGATAGGCGAAGCGGTAGATTGACTCGTGGCTGATGACGGTGTGACCGTGTTCGAGCGCCAGTCGGCCAGCGATCTGCTCGGGAGAGTGTCCCATCGCAAGGCGGTCTTTCACCAGATCTTGCAGGTCCGGCTGGCGTGCCAACTTGAAGCGGCCATCCCAGTGCCTTCGGCGCTCAGCCAGTTTCTGGGCTCTCGCCGGCGCATATCCGCCCGGCCACACTTTGGTGGCCAAGCCGTTACGGTCGATCTCCCGGCTGATCGTCGAAACATTCCGTTTGAGGCTGCGGGCGATCATGTGCATCGATTCACCGGCTGCATGCAGACGATAAATCTCGATCCGCTCTTCAAGGCTGGATGGCTCCCTGCATTGGGCGGGAGCACTACCGAACTCTCGGTCACCGATAGCAGCCAGACGGTCAGCGCGGTGATGGGGTAGTAGACGCGTTTTATGTGCCGGGAGTCAACTCAATCGTGATGCGGCCTCTCGCCGCTAAGGCCCCAACTCTCTTATGTGCCTTTGTGAACAGACCGCGCTCGCGAATTGCTGCCGCCATTTCTGACGGTTTGTCGCCAGCCCATTTCCTGCTGCGCTCCGGGGTGGCGTGGCTTCCCTATTATCTGCCGCGCATCACTTCGCCCCGCCCGGTGATCCCCATCAAGCGAGGTTTTTTCATCCTCGGAACAAGCTGACGTTCAGCCGCTTGCCTCTGTGTCGCGCCATTCGTCTCCTCGGGCCCGGCGCGACCGGCACGGGCCGGGCGGTTGCCTCCAGTCCCGATCCGGCTCGCGTCCGAGGAACGATAACTCTCTAGGTCGTGAAAGCTGAGGCAGCATTTGCTATCTCGGGGCGCGGCCTCGCCTCGTCACCACTGGGCGGGGCCGCTGCTATTCGATCACGCACTCGACCCTTCCGTGGAACGCAACCCGAGTTTGCCGATTGGTTTTGTCCTACCCAGTAACCAAGGATGATCCAGATGGACAACAAGCAGGAGCAGAATAAGCCGGGTCAGCAAAACCAGAACCCCGGTCAGAAGCCCGGCCAGCAGGGTGGCAGCCAAAAGCCCGAACAGCAAAAGCATGATGATCTGGTCAAGAAGATCAAAGAGGATGATCGTCGGGGCGATCAAACTGACGGGACTGTCGGTGGCACTTGAGGGGAGGACGGACGCCCGACGATCTTTCAGTGAGGGCCGTGCCCGCTCACTGGAACGATCCCGACCCTGACGCTTTATCGCCCTGCCAAGCCTGCCGCTTGGCAATGCCTAGAACCCTACCCCGAACTGGCCCCGGCTCCGAAAAGAGCCGGGTTTTTTTCATGGGACACGGGTCAGTTGTGAGCCAAGAGAATGCGAGTGATGTCCTCGCCGGTATCACCATCGATCACCACGAAGTCGATATTGCGGTTCGCCCACTCGTACATCTCGTCGAAGCTGATAGGATTAAGCTCGTCGTCAACAAGAATGGATCGGGGGTCGATGGTTGATCGGATGAACGTGAGCCGGATCGGCTCGCTTTTGTCCCGTGGCATGGTGCTCTTTTCTCCAACGATCTTCGTTGTGAACAATGATCGAACATCCTGCTATTCGGCCGGGCTGGGCGGCGGGTACGCGGTGCCGACCCCGGCCTCGGCACGGTGCGCCCCTGTACCACGCACCGCCAGCTTGGACCAAGTGTCGGCAGCTTGGCCCGGTCACCGTCCGGTCACCACCCGATCACCGTCAGCGACTGGGTCCGACCCATCAGCGCCGGCTTGCCGTCAACGGCACCACGTTGCTCGGCGGCGGGCGAGAGCGCGCCCCAGCGCGGTCCGTTGATGCGTTCGAGCTGGCTGCGATGCCCCGGCCGTTGGAATAGCGAATAGGCGGCCCGCCTGTCATTCGTCGTCCCGGCTCTGAGCGAGTGCGGCGAGCCTCTGCTCAAGATCGCGGATCAGCGCATCAATGCGCTCTCGGGTCAGAGCATCGAGCGGCTGAGCAGCTAGTCGGCGCGCCTGCGCCAGCCGGTGTTCAAGTTTGTTGCGCTCGCCCTCTGACATGTAGCCGGGACCTTCCATCGATTTTTGCAAAACGACGGAAAGTCCAAAATGGTTGCAGGGTCACTCGGCCTTATGCGCCAGCTTGGTTACCATCCGGTCCGCCTGCCATAGCTCGACGTCCTGACCATTGACCAGCCGCTTTGCAGCGGCAATGGCCGCTTCGTCATCGGAACAGACTATCGGGTCGAAGCCCTCGATATGGCCGTCGCGGTTGAGGATGTAGGCTCGATACTCGGGCATGGCGGTGGGAGGGCCTTATGTCGGCGGCTGCAAGCCCGGCGAGGTGATCCATTCCTTGACGTGGGCTGCGGTTTCGGCTTGCCGCGCCTTTCGCAGCAGCTTCTCGCGCTCCCTAACGTCTTTTGCTTTGTCGGCTGCCGCCCTCAGGCGCTTGGCTTCTTCGGCGAACCGATATTCTAAAGAGGTAATCTGTTTCAGCAGGCGTCGCTGCGACATGGCCGTCCTCCAACGGTTTTGCGATCACCGTGAAATCATAAATCCGGCCAATGGAAGCGGCAAGGAGCAATTCCAGACACGCGGCAACGCCGAATGTGCACTTTTGTACATAGCTGGTGCGGAATTTTCTGCTAAAGCTTCCCCCATCACCGCGTGATCTCAATGGCAAGTTATCGGTGACAGAGAGACGCTGTAGCGCTCCCGCCCGATCTCGGATTGGGAGCGCGATGTTGACCAGCGACACGCAGGCCGAACCACGCAAGGCCCCCAACAAGTGCGGGCGGTGCGGTGCCACGCCACGACTGGCACATAAAATCCTGAGTGTCCGGACCGGTGGCACGCTTCGCATGTACAAATGCGAATGCGGCGAGCGGACGTGGCTCGACCATCCAGCGGAATAGGCCGAATCCGCCGAAGGCGCTTCCGCTGATGCGTTCGATCTGGCGGCGAGCTGCCTAGCCCCGGCCGGTCGAATAGCGAATGATGGGACTGCTTGGCGCGATGGCGATCCAATTCATTATAGAATGAATTGACCACTTATAATCATTGCATTTTGTGGGTACCCGTGGCTGGATTCGAACCAGCACCATCAACTGCCTTGCGACAATCGACACCGGACGGCAATCCGGCGTGTCTTCCAATTGCACCACACGGGCTTAACTAGTGATGAGGAGGCGAGCTAATCGTCTCCTCATTTTCGTTTTCGGGGCGCGGTCGTGGCTTTGGATACCAAAGCCCGTTTCGCTGCCAGATTTTCTTGCTTATTTTCAATCGCCGCAGACATGTACGAGCAGTGCGCTCGTTAATCGACGGGTCCACCATCTGCGCGGCCTTCACCACGTCCACACCCTTTTTGCCGGGCGATTGCGTGATGCAATCCTCTACGACCTGTATCGTCTTGGAAGCGGGCCTTCCGTTTGTGCGGGGAACAATGGTGATCTGCGCGCCGGGTTTTGCGGGGGTCTCCGCGCTAACCGAATCAACTGGCTTCATGCCCTGCGCGGCCTTGGCCACGGCGTCCATCGCATCTTGCCAGCCGCGCGCATAAGCATCGCGCGATGCGACCTTTATGATCTTGCTGATTTCGTCGACAGGGTCGCTCATTGGTCCTAAGAATCAAATGTAATCACCAGCGCAATCTTTCACAGATTTTCTGGCTCGCGCGTGAAACGATGAAGCATTTCATCAAATCATTCACTAACCACGTGATAGTTCAGGCGAAAATAAAGTTGTTCACAGGATCGGAAGTCGACGGATTACGCGAGTAGAGAGCCAAAAATCGAGCATTTCTACCGCATTTGGCGAATCGCGATTCGCGTCGAGCTAACCCTTAAAAAAGCGGTTTGCCCTGTGGAAACGCCGGGCAATTGAGCCAAGACCCTGTTCAATTTTCTCGACGTTGTGATAATCGCCGATCAGCAGTCCTTGGTGCCGAAGCAAAAATCCCTACCCAGCGTCGTCGAGAAACGGCTGGCCACGGCATGGACGCCTTTGACCCCAAGGCACCTCCATGTCCAAAAAAAGTTCCGTCTCCGGCGAGCGCGGTAATTCCCAAGAGGCCGCCCGGATCATAGGTGTGTCTGCCCGCACGGTGCAGGACATGGCCCAGAACGGCGAGTTGCCCGGTGCCGTGAAGGTGCGACGGCGCTGGACCTTCGATCTGCAAAAGCTGCGCGAAAAGATACGCGAGGATGAGAGGCGACAGACATGCCAAAGAAAGCAAACGCCCCGGCCGGCTGCTTTTGGCGCGGCGATACGCTCTGGGGCCGGACCCGGCTCAGGGGCCGACTCTACCGGTGGTCGCTCAATACAGATAATCCAGCGGTTGCGCGAGAGCGTCGCAAGGCAGGAAAAGACCTCGTAGTTGCGGACCGGCTGCACGGCGATGCACCCCGCACCTATGACGATGCCTTGGAGTCGTGGGGCACCGCCGCCAAGGAGTCGATTGGGCCGAAAACGATGCAGCGTTACCTCTGCTCATTGAAGCAGATCGATGCCTTCGTCACCGGCAGGCGGTTGTCGGAGATCAACCGCCGCTTGATCGGCGAGATCATCGATAGCCGCCGCAAGGAGGGCGTCAGCAACGCCACCATCAAGCGCGACCTCGGCGCGCTGAGTTCGGTGCTGAACCATGCCTGCCTGCATCAATGGATGGAAATCAACTCTGTCCTGCCGTGGCTGCGGCTGATCAAGGAGCGACGTGATCCCATCCTGCTGCCACGCCGGCAGGATATCGAACTCGTCATCAGCCGGGCTCCGGGCAACTGGCCCTACTTGTACGTGCTGCATGGGCCACAGGTGCCCGTGAGGACGAACTTGTGAAGGCCAAGCGCCGGCACGTCGACCACGAGCGCAGGGAGCTTACAGTCGTCGGCAAGGGCAACAAGCTCCGCACCATCGATCGTGAACCGATGAACGGGTACGCGATCATCAACGCGGCACCGGAATGCGAGGGCAAGGACTGGCTGTTCTGGCGCACCGAGGACAAGCGGGTTCGGGCTGATAGCAAACGCGCTCCGACCGTCCGGGGCGATCAGATCGAGGACCCCGGCCCGACCTTCGCGCGGATCAAGGACGCCACCATTGAACACGCCGAGGAGGAAGGCATCGAGTTCCAGCCGTTCCGGTTTCACGATCTCAGGCACCGGCACGCCGTGGACTGGCAGCAAGCCGGCCGGTCGATCTATGACCTCCAACAGCGGCTCGGGCACTCCACCATCAAGACCACCGAGGAATACCTCAAGTATGTGACCGCCGATCAGGTCCGGGTGGCAACCCACGCGGCCCGGCCAAAGCTCAAGGTGGTGGCCTGACGTTGACCCCGACAGTGCTCCCGGTCTATGGGGTGAGGCGGCTTTTCGGAGCCGCCTTTTTCGTGAAAGGGAGCCTCGGTCGCTGTGATACTTTTTGTGATACCGATGTTCTCGTTTGGTGCGTTTGGCGCGCTCAGCGCGTTTGGAGAAAAGTCCTAGAACGCCTTGTTCTGCAAGGATTTTGGGCATTGGGGCCACGTGGCGGAGTGGTTACGCAACGGTCTGCAAAACCGTGTACTCCGGTTCAATTCCGGACGTGGCCTCCAACTTCAACCTATTGATTTTATTAGTACTTTATAGCGGCTTGGGACGCGGGCCTGGGTCGCTCGCCCGGGGCGATCGCCGCGGCGCGAGATCAACCGAACTCCTCTATAACGGGCATTCGCAACACCCCCGGATCCGCGCGGATGATCGCACGTCTCAACCGTCTCGCTGCCTGGCTGAAGTCGCGAAAGGTCGAGCTTGGCCTCGGTGTCCGCGTGACCGTGGCCGCGATGGGAGCCCTGGCGATTGCGCTGGCGTTTGGGCTGAAGCTGCCGCTGTGGGCGGTGCTGACGTCGATCATCGTCACCCAGATGAGCGTCGGCCGATCGCTGAAGGCGACCCGCGACTATCTGGTCGGTACCCTGGGCGGCGCGGTCTATGGCGCCACCATCGCGGTGCTGGTCCCGCATAGCGGCGAAAGCGCCCTGCTCGCGGTGCTCGTGCTGGCGGTTGCGCCGCTGGCCTTTGTCGCGGCCATCAATCCGAGCCTGAACGTAGCCACCGTCACCGCGATCATCGTGCTGCTGCTTCCAACCATGAACCACGGCAATCCGCTGGATTCCGCGATCGATCGGGTGTTGGAAGTCGCGGTCGGTGCGATTACCGGGCTGTCGGTATCGTTTCTGGTATTGCCATCGCGGGCGCACAGCCAGGTCCGGGCGAGCGCCGCCGGCATGCTCGAATTGATGGCGGCTGCGCTGAACGAATTGCTGTCGGGCCTGACGCGTGGCCGCGACAATGACACTCTGCACGCCTTGCAGGACGGGATCGGGTCCGCACTGGTCGGACTGAACGCGACCGGCGCCGAGGCGGAGCGGGAGCGCGCCGCAAGGCTCTCCTCCGGGCCCGACACCGGGCCGCTGCTGCGCACCATCCTGCGGCTGCGGCATGATCTCGTGATGATCGGGCGGGCGAGCGTGGTGCCGTTGCCGGTCGACCTGCAGCAGCGCCTCGCGGTGCCGCTCGCCAACGTCAGTCAGGCGATGTCCGGCTATCTCAGGACAATCGCCGCAGCGCTGCGCAGCGGACGCGGCGCGCCGGCGATCTGGCCGGTGCAGACCGCGCTGGAAACCTACGCCACGGAGGTCGCCGCGGTCCGTAGCGACGGCCTGACTCGGGGCGTTCCGGGCGACGTCACCGAGCGCTTCTTCGCGTTGGGATTTTCGCTGGAGCAGATGCGACAGAATTTGAAGGACCTCGAACGCTGCGTCTCCGACTGGAGTGAATCGTCGGAGGCGGCGCCGGACCGGCCGGGCGACGCCGCGCAATGATCCCGCCCATTCGCGTCAACCAGGGCCGAACGTCCGGTCAGGCGCGTTTGCGGCGGCGATAATCCCGCTTTGGTCGCGCTTTCGGCGCGAGGTGTTCGGGCAGCATGCCCTCAACCTCGCGGTATCGCGCCAGCATCCGCTCGAAACTGGCGTGCAGCGTCTCGGCGATATCGGGCCGCCGTTCCAGGCCGGCCAGCAGCATCGCCGTCGCCTCGATGGTGGACAGGCCGTCGCGGCGCGGCTCGCGGCGCAGCCGCCCATAGCGTGACGGGCGCGCCGGGCCGAGAATCACGCGCTGGCATTTCAGCATCCAGGCATTCCGCCACCACAGCGCCTTGGCCTGGCTCCAGGTGCCGTCGAGCACGACAATGCCTTCAATGCCGTTCAGGATGGCGCGCTGGTTGTCCTCGATATCGCCCTTGCGATTGATGGCAACGATATCGCTCCGGATCTTGAGGTCGGCGACCTTGGCCGAACCGAGATACAGCACGGCCCAGCGCGAGGGATCATGGACCGGTCGTCCCAGCGCCTTCGACAGGCTCGCCCACGACAATCCGATCTTCACCACGGCATTGTGGAAATGCAGCGCGGTCAGCCGCGCCGTGCCCAGCGCCCGGTCCTGCTCCTGCGGATGCTGCAGGATCAGCAGCGAGATCTTGCAGTCGATCGGCGTGATGCTGTCGCAAATGCACAGCGGCAGCGGCTTGTTGCAGTGCGGACAGTCAGGTATCGCTTCCGCGGCGCCGGCCTCAGGCTCGGTCTGTTTGGACATCCGCCCGCTATACGCTGCGCCGCCATCGGCTTCAACAACGGAACCGGACCTGCTTCCGGGGAGACGACGAATCTGTTCTGAAACTTCGTCACTCCGCCGATCGTATCTCCGGCACCAACAGAGGGGCCTGGAATGCGCGTCGCGGTGATCGGAACGGGAATTGCCGGCAATGCCGCCGCCTGGGCCTTGTCGAAACGTTACCCGATCACGGTTTACGATCGCGAAATCAGGCCCGGCGGGCATAGCCATACCGTGACTATCGACTATGACGGCACCGCGTTGGCGGTCGATATCGGCTTTATCGTCTATAATGAGCTGAACTATCCGGATCTGACGGCCATGTTCGCCCACCTCGGCATCGAAACCGTCGAAAGCTCCATGAGCTTTGCGGTTACCGCGGACGCCGGCCGCTTTGAGTGGAAGGGCGGCGGCGACAATTGGCGCGAGACCGCCAAAGGCTTGTTTGCACGACGTCGCAACCTTTTGTCGCCGTCCTATCTGTGGATGCTCCGCGACATCCTCACCTTCAATACCCAAAGCACCCGGGACTACGCTGAAGGCAAGCTGGCCGGGTTGACCCTCGGCGACTATTTCCGTTCCCAGCATTTCGCGCCGCGCCTGCTGACCGATTACCTCGCGCCGATGGGCGCGGCGATCTGGTCCGCGCCCGCCGCCGAGCTGCTCGACTTCCCCGCCGAAAATTTTGTCGCCTTCTTCAGCAACCACCGCCTGCTGCAATATGACCGGCCGGTGTGGCGCACGGTCAAAGGCGGCAGCCGGCGTTATGTCGAGAAGCTGACGGCGGCCTTCGCCGACCGGATTCGGCTGGGCTGTGCCGTCACATCGGTGGAGCGGAGGTCGCATGGCGTCGTCGTCCATGACAGCCATGGTAATCGCGACAGCTACGATCATGTCGTGATGGCGTCGCATAGCGACCAAACGCTGGCGATGCTGTCGGATGCCGATCAGCGGGAACGGAGCGTGCTCGGCGCCATCGGCTATGCGCCCAACACGGTCTACCTGCACCGCGACCCGAAACTGATGCCGAAGCGCCGGCGCGCCTGGGCATCCTGGAATTTTCTCCGCTGGCAGCGTCAGGGCCCGGCCGACAATGATGTCGCGGTGACCTACTGGATGAACCAGTTGCAGGGCATCGGTCACGACAAGCCGCTGTTCGTCAGCCTCAACCCGCCGTTTCCGCCGGCACCCGAGCTGACCTTCGGCAAATATCGTTGCGAACATCCGCAGTTCAATGCCGCCGCCTTTGCCGCCCAGAAGCGGCTGGCGGAGATCCAGGGGCGGCGTCATACCTGGTTCTGCGGCGCCTGGACCGGATACGGCTTCCACGAGGACGGATTGCGATCCGGGCTCGCGGTCGCCGAAGCGCTCGGCGCGGCGGTGCCGTGGCGCGAACCGCTGCTGGAACTGGCGCAGGCCGCGGAGTAGCGATGTCGAGACCAACGGAGACCCCAACGCAGAACCCGGTCGACGCCGCAGCCGCGCTCTACTTCGGCCGGGTGATGCATGCACGCCTGAAACCGGTCGGGCATCGCTTCAGCTATCGCGTCATGAGCCTCCTGATCGACCTCGACCGTCTCGACGCCGCCAACCGGCAAAGCCGGTTGTTCGCGGTCAACCGGGCCGCTCTCTACAGTTTCCACGAAGCCGATCACGGCGAGCGCGACGGGTCGCCCTTGCGCCTCTACGCGCAGCGTTGCGCCGCCGAGCGTGGCATCGACCTGACCGGCGGCCGGGTGCTGCTTTTGTGCTATCCGCGGCTGCTCGGCTTCACCTTCAACCCGTTGTCGGTTTATTTCTGCTACCGCGCCGACGGCGAGCTCGCCCTCCTCATCTACGAAGTTCGCAACACCTTTGGCGATGTCCACCCCTACGCGCTGGCCGTGAAGCCCGGCGACGTCAGCGAGGCCGGGATCCGGCAAGCGGAAGACAAGGCGTTTTACGTGTCTCCGTTTATCGAAATGACCATGCGCTATCATTTCCGGGTTTCGCCGCCGGCGCGGCAGCTCAAATTGCGCATTTTGGAGACCGACCGCGACGGCCCCCTCCTCGCCGCGACGTTCAATGGGTATCGCCGCGACCTGACCACGGCGGCGCTGCTGCGGTCGTTGTTTGCGCTGCCGCTGGTCACCTTCAAGATCGTGGCGGCGATCCACTGGGAGGCACTGCGGCTGTGGGTCAAGGGCGCCCGCCTGGTGCCACGTCCGGCGGCCACCCACCCCAACGTCAATACCGACTTGGCGAGCGCCGAGCGCAACGATTATACTGGCGTGGCGTTATCTGCCGCGCGGCGGGAGTCCGGGGCGCGGAAGCGCGCTCTGGTCCAGTGACGGCTGGGGTAGATCGACCCACGCGACGTTCGGACACGGGGCCGCATCATTCGATGGGGCTGGCAATGTCTACGTTGATATCTGTAACTCCCGACAATGTGGAGACGGTGCTTTCCGACCTGCCGCGTCTGGTTCGGCTCGCGCTCGGATTCGGCTCGAGGCTGCGGCGCGGCATCCTCGACGTGACCCTTCCCGACGGCCGCACCATCAGGTTGGGCGGTTGCGAGCCGGGTCCGATGGCGGCCATGAAGCTCTACAATTACGGTTTTGCGTCGCGACTGCTGAACGGCGGCGACATCGGAATCGCCGAAGCCTATTTGCACGGCGACTGGGACACGCCCGACCTGACCCAGTTTCTCTATCTGTTCTGTGTCAATCACGACCTGATCCAGGCGATGCTCGGCGACAAGCCGCTGATGCGCCTCGTCCAGATTGTCCGCCACTGGTTCAACCGCAACACCAAGCGGCAGGCGCGCCGCAACATCTATGCGCATTACGACATCGGCAACGCATTCTACTCGGCCTGGCTCGATCCGAGCATGACCTATTCCTCGGCCCTGTTCGAGGATCACACCCCGGATCTGACGGCCGCGCAGAACAACAAATATCGCCGGCTTGCCGAAGCGATCAATCTGCAGCCCGGCCAGAAGCTGCTGGAGATCGGCTGCGGATGGGGCGGCTTCGCCGAATATGCCGCCAGAAACTATGGCGCGAGCGTGGTCGGACTGACCATCAGCAAGGAGCAGCGCGATTTTGCGCAGCGGCGCATCCAGGAGGCCGGCCTTGCCGACAAGGTCGAGATCCGGCTCAGGGACTACCGCGACGAGCGCGACCGCTATGACCGGATCGCGTCGATCGAGATGATCGAGGCGGTCGGCGAGCAATTCTGGCCGCGATATTTCTCGCAGCTACGTGACCGGCTGCTGCCCGGTGGTCTCGCCGGCATTCAGGCCATCACCATCCAGGACCGCCTGTTCCAGACCTATCGCCGCGAGGTCGATTTCATCCAGCGCTACGTTTTCCCCGGCGGAATGCTGCCCTCGCCGCAGGTGCTGAAATCGCTGGGCGAGCGGTTCGGCGTTCCCGTCATCGGCGAACGTATTTTTGGGCAAGATTATGCCAAAACCCTTGCGACCTGGCGAAACAATTTCCGTGCGGCATGGCCTAATCTGATCCCGCTCGGCTTCGATGATCAGTTCCGGCGACTGTGGGAGTACTACCTCGCCTATTGCGAGGCAGGTTTCCTGTCCGGAAATATCGATGTGCGCCAGGTGGTGTTCGCAAAGCCGAAATGACAACGGTGCCCGCTCCGCTTGTGCGGTTCACGGCGGTCCTTTAGGGTCGGCTGATGTTGGGGCCAGCAACCGGCAATTTCCGCACATGACCATCAGACATGACGTCGTCGACGCAATCGGTAATACGCCACTGGTCAAGCTGAAGCGCGCTTCCGAGGCGACCGGCTGCACCATCCTCGGCAAGGCCGAGTTCATGAACCCGGGCCAGTCGGTAAAGGACCGCGCCGGAAAATGGATGATCCTCGAGGCCGAGAAGCGCGGCGACCTCAAGCCGGGTGGCCTGGTGGTGGAGGCGACCGCCGGCAATACCGGAATCGGTCTCGCGGTCGTCGCCAGCGCGCGCGGCTACCGGACCCTGATCGTGATCCCGGAGACCCAGAGCCAGGAAAAGAAGGACATGCTGCGGCTGTGCGGCGCCGAACTGGTCGAAGTCCCGGCGCTGCCCTATTCCAATCCAAACAACTACCAGCATGTCGGAAAACGCCTGGCCGACCAGCTTCGCAAGCGCGAGCCCAACGGCGTGCTGTTCGCCGACCAGTGGAACAATCTGGACAACGCGAAGGCGCACTACGAATTCGACCGGTCCCGAGATCTGGCAGCAGACCGGCGGCAAAATCGATGGCTTCATCTGTTCGGTCGGGACCGGCGGCACGCTCGCCGGCATCAGCTCCTTCCTCAAGGAGAAGAAAAACAGCGTCGTGATCGGTTGCGCCGATCCGCGCGGTGCGGCGATGTATGAACTGTTCAAGCATGGCGAGGCGAAATCGACGCCGGGCGAATCGATCACCGAGGGCATCGGCCTCGGGCGCGTGACGCCGGTGATCAAGCTGGCCAAGGTCGACGAGGCCTATCTCATTCCGGACGAGGAAGCCGTCCCGATCATCTACGAACTGCTCGAGCACGAAGGGCTTTGCCTCGGCGGCTCGACCGGCATCAATGTCGCCGGCGCGATCCGGCTCGGGCGCCAGCTTGGGCCGGGCCACACCATCGTCACTGTGCTCTGCGACAGCGGCAATCGCTATCAGTCAAAGCTGTTCAACCCTGACTTCATGCGCTCCAAGAACCTGCCGGTGCCGCAATGGCTGGAAAAGCGCAGCGCGGTCAGCGTGCCGTTCGAGAAGGTGTGAGCACGGCGGCGGCCCGTCATTCCGGGGCGCGCGTCAGCGCGAGCCCGGAAAAACCACGCCATTCGCGTGGGGCAATATGCAGCCAATCATATTCAAAGTCGGCAGTGGTGGTTATGGATTCCGGGCCTGCGCCAAGAGGCGCATCCCGGAATGACAAACGTCACCGCAGGATCTGGCTGAGGAACAGCTTGGTCCGCGCGTGCTGCGGATTGGCGAAGAAGTTCGCCGGCGTGTTGGCCTCGATGATCTGCCCGGCGTCCATGAACACGATCCGGTTGGCCACTTCGCGGGCAAATCCCATTTCATGGGTGACGACCAGCATGGTCATGCCGTCCCTGGCGAGGTCGACCATGGTGTCGAGTACTTCCTTGACCATCTCGGGATCGAGCGCCGAGGTCGGCTCGTCGAACAGCATCACCTTCGGGTTCATGGTCAGCGCCCGCGCGATCGCGACCCGCTGCTGCTGACCGCCCGACATCTGTCCCGGATATTTGTTTGCCTGATGCGGAATCTTGACCCGCTCCAGGTATTTCATCGCCGATATCTCGGCGTCTTTCTTCGGGACGTTGCGCACCCAGATCGGCGCCAGCGTGCAGTTCTCCAGCACCGTGAGGTGCGGAAACAGATTGAAGCTCTGGAACACCATGCCGACTTCACGCCGGACTTCATCGACCCGGCGGAGGTTCGGACCAAGCTCGATGCCGTCGACGACGATGCGGCCTTCCTGAAACTCCTCCAGCGCATTGATGCAGCGGATCAGCGTCGACTTGCCCGAACCGGAAGGGCCGCAGATCACGATACGCTCGCTCTTGCCGACCTCGAGGTCGATGTCGCGCAGCACGTGGAAATCGCCGTACCATTTGTTGAGGCCACTGATGCTGACAATCGAACGTTCGGTCATGGTCCCTCTGCTCAACTACGCCGATGGGCGTTCAGCCGATGTTCGACGAACAATGAATAGCGCGACATGCCAAAACAGAACACGAAGTAGATCATTCCGGCGAAGGCGAATCCCGTAAACAGCGTGGTCGGTGTCGACCAGACCGGATCGGCGAACGACGCACGCAGGCTCCCGAGCAGGTCGAACAATGCCACGATCGAGACCAGCGAGGTGTCCTTGAACAGCGAGATGAAGCTGTTGACGAGACCCGGAATGACATGGCGGAGCGCTTGCGGCATCACGATCAGCCCGGTGGTCTTCCAGTAGGACAGGCCGAGCGCACTCGCTGCTTCCGCCTGTCCGCGCGGAATGGCCAGCAGCCCGCCGCGTATCGTTTCGGCATTATAGGCACCGGCGAACACCGCGATCCCGATCAGGGCCCGCACCAGGCCGTCGATGGTGAAATTGGCCGGCACGAACAGCGGCAGCATGTAGGTGGCGAAAAACAGCACGGTGATGAGCGGCACGCCGCGCCAGAATTCGATGAAAGCGATCGAAAAGATCCGGATCAGCGGGATGGTCGAGCGGCGGCCCAGTGCGAGCGCAATGCCGATCGGCATCGACGCGACAATGCCGGTGACGGAGACCACCAGCGTCACCAGAAGGCCGCCCCACAGCCTGGTGTCGACGATCGGCAATCCGCCACGGTCAAGGCCCATCACGGCGATCACGAAGGCGATGCCGGCAAAGACCGCCAGACTTATTGCGGCCGCGCGCCAGCCGCGGCGGATGCCGCCATTGAGGGCCAAAAGCAGGATTGAGGCGACGGCCGCGGTCGCCGCAAGGTCGGTCCAGAGCGGCTGACCCGAGGCCTGGAACCGGTCGCGGAGCCAGATCAGCGGCGAGATCAGCATCGAGATCGCGAAGCCGAGTCCGCCGACCAGCTTGCCGAGCAGGACCAGCAGCGGGCCAATGATCACCGTTGCGGCACCGGCGCTAACCAGTGCGCTTCCCGCCTCGCCGATCGCGTCGGCCATGCCGGACAGGAGGCCGGCGGTCCAGCTAATACCGAAACCACCGAGGCCGCCGCCATGCAGCAGGAAGAAGGCGACGACCGGAAACGCGATGAAGAACAGCCCCGCATTGAGGCTCTTGGCCGGCAGTTGCGGGATCAGCAGCGGCAGCAGCAACAATGCGGCAAGCAGGAAGGTCAGATTGACCCGCCAGCGCTCGGCATCGGGGTAGAATCCGTAGATGAACTGGGTGAATTTCGCCTGCACATAGGGCCAGCAGGCGCCGACGACATGTCCGGCGTTGACCGTAAGGCAGGCGTCCCGGTCGGCGCCGTGCCAGACCGCGTCGATCAGCAGAAATCGCACGGCCGGGACCACGATCAGCCACAACAGCAGCACGCTCCCGACGGTGAGCAGGATGTTGGTCGGCGTATTGAACAGGCGCGTGCGCAGGAAACCGACAAGGCCGGTGGTCTTGACCGGCGCGGCACGCTCGGGGACCAAATCCTGGCGGATGAAGGCTGAAGCCGCTATGTCGCTCATGCAGCAAGACTCCGGCCGATCCGCCAACCGTAGAAGTTCATGATCGCGCTGGTCACCAACGAGATCAGCAGATAGACGCCCATCGTGATGGCGAGAATTTCGATCGCCTGGCCGGTCTGGCTGAGCGTCGTGCCTGCAAATACCGAGACCAGATCCGGGTATCCAATTGCTACCGCGAGCGAAGAGTTCTTGGTCAGGTTCAGGTACTGGCTGGTGAGCGGCGGCAGAATGACGCGCAGCGCCTGTGGCACCACGATCAGCCGGAGGCTCGAGCCGCGCGTCAGCCCGAGCGATGCGCCTGCCTCCATCTGCCCAGTATGAACGGACAGGATTCCGGCGCGGACGATTTCGGCGATGAACGCGCCCGTATAGGTCGACAGCGCCAGCGTCAGCGCCACGAATTCCGGAATGACGCGCGAGCCGCCGGAAAAATTGAACCCCTTGAGCACCGGCCATTCAAACGTCAACGGCCCGCCAAACACCAGCACCGCCAGCAACGGCAATCCGAGCAGCAGGCCCGCCACGTAGGGCCAGATCACGATCCGTTTGCCGCTGTCGAACAGTTGCCGCCGCGCGTAGCTGCGCAATACCAGCGAGCCGACAATGGCGATCAGGATGGCAAGCGCGAAGGCGGCCAGACCTGCCTCCGCGATTGGCCTCGGGATGACCAGGCCGCGATTGTTGAGAAAGACGGCGCCAAACAACGAGACGCTTTGCCGCGGCGCCGGTAACGCCGCGAGCACGGCGAGATACCAGAACAGGATCTGGAACAGTACCGGCAAATTACGCACCAACTCGACATAGCCGCCGGAAATCCGCGCCAGCAACCAGTTGGGCGACAGCCGGCCCAGCGCCACCAGGAAGCCGATGACGGTGGCAAAAAAGATGCCGATAATGGAAACCAGCAGCGTATTGAGCAGGCCGACCAGGAATACGCGGGTATAGGTGTCCGATCCGGAATACGGGATCAGGGTTTGGCTGACGTCGAAACCGGCATTATGCGACAGGAAGCCAAAGCCGGAGGTAATGCGCTGCGATTGCAGGTTGGCGCGGGCATTGGCCACGATCTCGTAGCCGATCCAGACCAGCGCCGCGACAAACAGCAACTGCAGGGCAAATCCGCTCCACCCGGCACGGCCGCCGAGCGCGCGCCGCAACCTGGCGGCAAACTGCGGCGGTCGTGATCGGGGCCCGGTCGTCATCGCCGCAGCGCGCAGCGATCAGCGGATCGGCGGCGCGTACTGAATGCCGCCCTTGTTCCAGAGCTGGTTGAGCCCGCGGGCAATCCCGAGCTTGGAGCCGGCGCCGACATTGCGATCGAACGACTCGCCGTAATTGCCGACTGCCTTGATGATCCGCGGCACCCAATCCTTGGTGACGCCGAGCGATTCGCCGAAATTGCCGTCGATGCCGAATACCCGCTTGAGTTCGGGCTTGTCCGACTTCGCCATCTCATCGACGTTCTTCTGGGTAATGCCGAGCTCCTCGGCGTCGACCATGGCAAACAGCACCCACTTCACCAGATCGAACCACTGATCGTCGCCGTGGCGCACCATTGGGCCGAGCGGCTCTTTCGAAATGACTTCCGGAAGCACGACATGTTCGGCCGGATTTGAAAGCTTCAGCCGCTCGGCGTAGAGCTGCGACACGTCGGATGTGAACACGTCGCAGCGTCCGGATTCATAGGCTTTCACCGTTTCATCCGCGGTGCCGAACGCGATCACCTCGTACTTCATGTTGTTGCTCTTGAAATAGTCGGCGAGGTTCTGCTCCGTCGTGGTGCCGGTCTGCACGCAGACCGATGCGCTGTTGAGCTCCAGCGCCGAATTGACCTTGAGCGATTTTTTCACCAGGAAGCCCTGGCCGTCATAGTAGGTCACGCCGGTAAAATTGGCGCCGAGCGAGGTGTCGCGGGAAAGCGTCCAGGTGGTGTTGCGCGACAGCACGTCGATCTCGCCGGACTGCAGCGCCGTGAAGCGGTCCTTGGCCGACAGCGGCACGAACTTGACCTTGGTCGGATCGTTGAAAATAGTCGCGGCGATCGCCCGGCAGACGTCGACGTCGATCCCGGTCCAGTTGCCCTTGTCGTCGGGCGCCGAAAAGCCCGGCAGGCCCTGGCTGACGCCGCAGGATAACATGCCACGGTCCGTGACGGTCTTGAGCGTCTGCGCATGAGCGGTCTGGATCGACAGACCGGCAGCAACAGCAAGGATGAGCACCAGCGATACGCGTTTCATGGGTTGAGCCTTTCAAGGGTCGTCCGGGAACGTCTGCCTTATCACCGCGCGCGCCGATGGGCCAACCGGTGATCCACTGTCGATTGCGTCAACCCGGCGGTCGGTTCGACGCAGATTCAGATCAGGCGATGGATCGAAGGTCGCGGCAGGCCCCTCAACATGCGGCGGCGGAAAAGGCGCCGCGCATCACAGAACGACTGGCGAGCCGGGTCAAGGGGTTGACGGCCGTGTTCTGTGTCCTGTTACTACCCTGCTCCGGCCCCCGGCGGTAATCCGCGCCTTTTCCAGCGGCATCGCGGCTGCGGCAAAACGTCTTCTGATTGGCGGCAGGCAACGGCATGAACAATTCAAGCAATGACCACGGATCGAACCCGCTGCGAGCTGAAACCACGCTGGTGACGGCGGGCCGGGACACCAAGGCGCAGAAAGGATTCGTTAATCCTCCCGTGGTCCACGGTTCCACCGTGCTTTATCCGACCGCGGACGATCTGCATGCCCATCGCGGCGAATATCAGTATGGCCGCCACGGCACGCCGACCACCCGGGCGCTACAGGAGGCACTAATGGCACTCGAAGGTCCGGAATGTGCGGGCGTCGGTCTTGCTCCCTCGGGCCTGTCGGCAATCAGCACCACGCTGCTTGCGGTGCTGAAAGCCGGCGATCATTTGCTGGTCTGCGACAATGTCTACCGGCCTTCGCGCAATTTCTGCAATGGCATGCTGGCCCGCTACGGCGTCGAGACCAGTTATTTCGATCCCTTGATCGGCGAACGTATCGCCGGCTTGTTCAAGCCGAACACCCGCGCCGTTCTGGTCGAGGCGCCCGGCTCGCAATCCTTCGAAATGCCTGACGTCCCGGCCATCGCCGCGGTTGCGCATGCACGCGGCGCTCTGGTGATCGACGACAACACCTGGGCCACCCCGCTGTTTCATCGTTCGCTCGATCAGGGCGTCGATATCAGCCTGCAGGCCGCGACCAAATATATCGGCGGACATTCCGACATCATGTTCGGCACCATCTCCGCCAATGCGATGGCCTGGCCTGTGGTCGCGGAGGCGATCCGGCTGCTCGGCGTCTGCGCGGGACCGGACGATGTGTTTCTGGCGCTGCGCGGCCTAAGAACGCTGGCGGTACGGCTGGCGCGGCATCACCAATCCGGCCTTGAGATGGCGCGATGGCTCGCGACCCGGCCCGAGGTCCTCAAGGTGCTGCACCCTGCCCTCGAAACCGATCCCGGCCACGCGATCTGGAAACGGGATTTTACCGGCGCCTCCGGCCTGTTCAGCGTGGTGCTGAAGCCGGCGCCGCAAAAGGCGGTCGACGCCTTGCTCGATGCCGTCAGGCTGTTCGGCATGGGGTATTCATGGGGAGGCTTCGAGAGCCTTGCGATTCCCTTCGACTGCGATTCCTACCGCACCGCGACCAGTTGGACGCCGGGCGGCCCGGCGCTCCGGCTGCACATCGGCCTCGAAGACGTCGAAGATCTCAAGGCCGATCTGGCGCGCGGGTTTGTGGCTTTCAATGCCGCGGCGCGTTGAAAGCCGCGCGTGCGGCACGGCAGCGGCAAATCATACCAACGGCCGTTGGCGGTGACCCATCCACATCGTCATGGCCGGGCTTGTCCCGGCCATCCACGCCTTTTGATTGGACCGGCTTTGAAGACGTGGATGCCCGCAACAAGTGCGGGCATGACAAGTCAGAGATTGTGGCCGTTGGTATCAGTCGCTCCGCGACGTTTGCCGTCCGTTCAGGATGATGAAATACAGATTGCGTATGTAGACCAATAGGCCCAGCGCCTGTCCTGCGATGAATACCGGGTCCTTGCGGTATAGCGCGTAGGCCAGCAGCAGCAGGCCGCCGCCGATCGAGAAGAACCAGAACGCCACCGGGATCACGCTCTTGCGCGCGCGTTCCGATGCGATCCACTGCACCACAAAACGCATGGTGAAGAACCCCTGTGCCACGAATCCAAGGACAACCCAGCCGTCGAATTTGAGGACGAAGACCTCGTGCAGATAGTTGACGAGGCTGTTGAACAGGACCGTCATGACGTCACCTCGGTCGCGACCGGCGTCGGCTTCTTGCGGCGGATCAGCCACCACACGCCTGCCAGATCCATGATTCCGATCCATAGCCGATCGAAGAAGCCGTAGTTTGACACGCCGGATCGACGCGGCCGATCGATCACGTCGAGGTAGGCGATGTCGTATCCCTCGCGGCGGACCAGCGCCGGCAGGAAGCGGTGCAGCCCGTCAAAATAAGGCAGCGCGAGGAACACCTCGCGCCGGAAAACCTTGAGGCCACAGCCGGTATCGCGGGTGCCGTCGTTCAGAATAGTGCTGCGCACCGCGTTGGCGATGCGCGACTGCATTTTCTTGAAACCGGTATCCTTTCGACCCACCCGCTGGCCGGCGACGAGGCCCACGCGATCCCCACCGTGCTCGATCGCTGCAATCAAGTCCGGCAGGAATGACGGGTTGTTCTGGCCGTCGCCATCGAGCGTCGCCACAATGGCGCCGGCCGCGGCGCGGACCCCGCTGCGCACCGCCGCCGATTGCCCCGACGATGTCGCGTGGCGGATCTGGCGCAGGTTTGCGCGCTGCTGCCTGATGGCCGCGAGCCGCTCGGCCGTCGCATCGGTTGAGCCATCATCGACATAGATGATTTCGTAAACCCAGCGGCGGTCGAGCGCGGCAACGATCTCGGCGATCAGCGGCGCGATATTGTCGGCTTCGTTGCGCACGGGGACAACGATGGAGACGGCGACACCGGCGGGGTCTGGAGAAGGCAAATCAGCACTCGTCGTTTGAGGTGGCCTGTGACCTGTGGCCAGTCCGGGGCCGGCATCACGGCGACCGCTTCTTATGGGTCGAAAGCGCGCCGGGCAACCCTTTTGGCGGTCCGCTTCGACCATGCCCCTTGTGGCGTGATGGTGCCGCCCGTGCCGATCACAAAGCCCAATTGGCGGGCTGCGAACCAATACCGGACCAGCATTGCACCGGCCAACCCGATCACCGCACCGGCGACCACATCGCTTGGATGATGAGCCAAAAGCACCAACCGGCTGGCGATGATCAACAACGCATACACGATCATCGGAATCCGTGCCTGACGCCACACGGCCGAAACCGCGAAGGCCAGGGCGACGCTGGCGATGGCATGGGCGGATGGAAAACTGGCATAGGCCTGGGTTCCCGCGAAATGCGCGAAGTTGAAGGCATTGGCCTCGCCGCCGACAAACGGGCGGCCGCGCCCGACGATCCATTTGATGAGCTCGCCGGCGAGCAGCGGCACCAGCACGGCTAGAAACACAAACTGCAAATGCGTCCCCAGACCGAGCAGCCGGGACCTTGAGACTCCCCGCAAGCGCGGCGCGACGACTGCCACCGCAAACAACAGCCCGGCCAGGAACCACAGCACGAAAGCCGCCTTTCCGAAGTCGGTCAGGATGCGAACCGGCCAAAGCCCGGCGCTGCCGCGCGGCGGCATAAGCTGGATTTCCCATGCGTCCAACTCGATCATCAGCGCGACCACGAGGGCGGCACCGACGGTCGTGAGCAGCACGGCATGACGCGCCAATCGGCGCCTCGCCTCGCTGCGCCGCGTGTCTGATGGCGGTCGCACCAGTTGGGCGAGCGAACTCCGCAGCAACGCGAAAAGCTGCATGAAGTAATTCGACGGCGTGCCGAGGCCGGCTGGAACAGACATCTTACTCCGTGCCCTCGGAGCGGAATATCGCGATCGAGACCGCCTTGCCTTGCGAAATATTATAGCCTTCGATCCAGGTCGCCACATTGTAGCGCAGGCCGATCGCCTCCGCGCGCTGGGCAAACGCACGTTCCGAACGCGATTCCACCAGGGCGAACCTGCAACTGCCCTGCCCCAGGAAATCCGCGGCCCCCGACCCGTCGGTCAGCAGCGTCGAAGTCCCGGTCATGAACACCAGACTCGGCTCGTGAAAACCCGCCGCGGCGGCTTTTGGTCCGACGCAGACCACGTTGCGCAGCGCACGCGCAATCTCGGCGCTCGGAAACAATGGCGTCAGCGCCGGCAACACGACGCCGTAAACCGCGATTGCCAGCAACATCGCGGAGACCACGGCGTTGAGCAGCGAGCGCTCGGCGCGGTTGTCGTCATAGAGCCACCACGCAAACAGCCCGAAGATCAGCGCCGCCGCGACGAACGGCCAGGCCTCAAACACCGGCTGTCGCGTCAGCGTCACCGCGCCGATCACGGCAATCAGCGAAGCCAGTGCCGGAATCGCGAACCACCAGGCCGCGCCGCGCCGCAGCCATGACCGCGACAGCACGCGTCGCTCCAGCGCGCCGACCGTGAGGATCGCGATCGCCGGATAGAGTGGCAGCACGTAGTGCGGCAGCTTGGTCAGCACGAGTTCGAACACGATCCAGGACGGGATCAGCCATGCCAGCAGGTATTGGGCGCCGGGTTCGCGCCGCGCCCGCCACACCGCCGGTGCCGCCATTCCGGCGAGCGGCGCGCCCGGCCAGAAAGTGATCCAGAACAGCAACAGATAGACCCCCGGCGGGGCGCCATGGGATTCCTGTGCGGAGAGCTTGCTCAACATGTCGCCGCCGATCGAATCGGCGAAAAACGCGTCGCCGGCGCGCCAGAAGATCGCGATAAACCAGGGCAGTACCAGAACCAGCATCCACATCAGACCCCATACCGGGCGGAGCCGCCACAGCCAGCTCGCCGACCGGTCGAGGATCGCCAGGGTGACGATCGTGAGCGCGACGAACATCAGGATCAACGGCCCTTTGAGCAGAACACCGCCAGCCAGCGCGGTCCAGAAAATCGCGGGCCATGCCCAGGGCGGATGTGCCGGGTCCTCGCCGCGCTGCCAGGACAGATAGACCCGCGCCAGCGCCCCCATGGCCGCGACCACGGTCAACAGCAGCATGGCGTCGGTTTTGGCGAGCCGGGCTTCGACACTTAGCAGCACCGAACTGCACAGGAGGAGCGCCGCGAGGACGCTCCCGCGCCGGGTCACAAACGCCAGCGCCGTCCAGTACGTCAGCAGCACGGCCCCGATCGCGCCGACCAGGGAGGGAATCCGGTACAACCAAATCCGCAGCGGCGCGCGCGGCAGACCGAGCGCAGACGCGGTCTCGACCACCGCCGCCTGCAGCCAGTAGATCCCGACCGGCTTTTTATAGCGGACGTCGTCCTGAAAGCGGATGTCGACGAAATCCGACGTCTCGACCATCTGCTTGGTCGCCTGTGCGAACCGCGCCTCGTCGCGGTCGATCGGCGGGATGTTGAAGAAGCCCGGCAGGAACAGCACGAGGCCGCACAGCGTCAGGAACGCGAGCGCGCGGACATGGCTGCCGGTGACAAAATCGATCACATTGGCGAGCCGGCTGCCCGGATTCACCCGGTCCTTGGGCTCGCGCGGCTCTCCAAACCGGGGACGTGCATAGGTCTCAACCATCGGTTCCGCATACGCTGAAACCGCCGTGGGGACAACCGGTTAGGCAGCATCTACTGAATTCGAACGACAACTGTGTCCGCGGCGCCCGTGGCGTCTATGACCGTGAGCCGGGCAAAGCCCGGGCCGGGCGGATCGATCAGGCGCTGGCGGCGGCCATCGATCGCGCCGACGGCGGTGCCGTTGACCATCATGGTCATCGGCAGCACCCCTCCTGCGATCTTGATCGGCATCGCAGCGGGTTCCGCGCCACCCGAGCCAGTCACGTCAATTCGCGACCCGTTCAACGGGAACTGGATGTGCGGCGCCTGGTCGCCGCCACTGCGCACCAGCTCCCCGACGGGGCGAAACCGGCGCAGCGGTAACGGAAGCCTGGCATTGCTGGCGATCAGCACTCCCTTCGGTGGTCTCGGCAGCGGCATCGGCAACTTCCCAGTTCGAGCGAAGGCATCGAACAGGATCGGCGCTGCCGCGGTGCGCCCGACCAGACCTGGAACAGGGGCGCCGTCGGGACGCCCGACCCAGACCCCGATGGTGATGCGGCCGTCGAAGCCGACCGACCACGCATCGCGGTAGCCATAGCTGGTACCGGTCTTGAACGCGATCCGGTGCTGCGGCGCGTTTTCCGGCGGCGGCGTTCCCATCAGCACGTTGCCGACTTGCCAGGCCGCGGCCTGGTCCATCAGCCGCAATGGATCGCGCTGATCGTCGTTGCCGCGGATGATTTCACGCAGCGGCAGCGTGGTACCGAGCCGCGGGATTCCCGAATAGAGCTGCACCAGATCCTGCAGCGTGACCCCGACCCCGCCGAGCCCCATCGCCAGTCCCGGCACCTCGTCCTTCGGCAGGACCAGATTGCCGCCGGCCTGTTTCAGCCGTGCCGACAGCCGGCTGGCGCCGACCCGATCAAGCAGGGCGACCGCCGGGACATTGAGGGACAGTTGCAGCGCCTTGCGCACCGGCACCGTCCCCTGGAAGGTCATGTCGAAATCCTGCGGCGCATAGTCGCCGAACCGGATCGGCCGGTCGTCGATCAGGCTTTCGGGGTGGACAAAGCCGTCTTCGAACGCGAGTCCGTAGATGAACGGTTTCAGCGTCGATCCCGGCGAGCGCACGGCACGGGTCATATCGACCTGCCCGGCACGACGGTCATCGAAATAATCCGGCGAACCAACCCGTGCCAGCACCTCGCCGCTGGCATGGTCCACCGCCAGGATCGCTACGGAAATATTCGGCCCGAGCGCGATGGCGCGATCGCACGCCAGGGCTTCCAGCACTTTTTGCAGACTCAAATCGAGCGTCAGCGAAATCACCGGCGCGTCCTTCACGATGGCGACCGCCCGATCGGCGGAATGCGGCGCCAGAATGGGAATTGGCCGGCGCATTCGCGGCACCGGCTGTGCCTTCGCCACCGCCGCGTCCGCTTCGGACACCACGCCCTCCTCGACCATGCGATCGAGCACCCGGTCCCGAGCGGCGCGCGCCGTATCGGGGTAGCGATCGACGCGGCGGGTTTCCGGCGATTGCGGTAACGCCACCAGCAGCGCGGATTCCGCCAGCGACAGGCGTTTCGGCTCCTTGCCGAAATAGGCAATCGAGGCCGAACGAATGCCCTCGAGATTGCCGCCATAGGGCGCCAGCGCGAGATACAGATCAAGAATCTGATCCTTGCTCAACTGCCGCTCGAGCTCGACCGCGCGGACGATCTGATGCAGCTTGGCATGAACCGAACGCTCCCGCCGCGGCTCCATCAGCCGGGCGAGCTGCATCGTGATGGTCGAGCCGCCGGACACGATGTGACCGCGGGTGACGAGTTGAAGCGCGGCGCGGCTCAATGCCAGCAGGTCGACGCCGTCGTGCGAATAGAACCGCTTGTCTTCATAGGCGAGCAGCAGCTTGAGATAGTTCGGATCGACCCCGGTTTTGGCATCGACCGGCAACCGCCAGCGGCCGTCGGCCATGGCATAGGCACGCAACAGCTTGCCGTTGCGGTCGACGACCGTGGTCGAGACCTGCTGCGCTTCTGCGAGGGGCGTCGGTCCAAGTGAAACCACCCACGCCGCGAACGCCCCTGTCGCGATCAAGCATGCCGCCGCCGCGACCGCTGCCGTCAGCCTGATCCAGCGCCGGCCGCTCGCGCGAGCCGTGGCCGGCGATATGGCAATCTCTCCACTCATTTCGCCGGACGCACCTCGATGGCGCCGGTGCCGGTGCGGCCGTAGCGCGAAGGATTGTACATGTCCTCGATATAGGCCTGCGGCAGCACATATTTGCCGGGCGAGACCGCGCGAACCACATAGGCCACGGTAAACACCGACTTGGCGTTGCTGGCGCGATCGATGGCGGCGGTGAAACGGTCATCGCGGAATTCGGCGTTCGCAGGCTCCTCGCCGTCCTCGATCCAGTCCAGTGTACCGGCGTCGCCGGATGAGACCAGATGTGGATTGTCGATCTCGAAGCCTGCCGGCAGGTAATCCGAGACCATGATGTGGCCGAATTCCGGCTTTGGCTCGGTGATCTTCAGCACCACTGCGAAGCGGTCGTTCTGCTTTGCCTTCGTCACATCGGCTGCCTTGCCGTCGAGCGTAAAATAATTGCGTTCGATCTTGAAGCCGTTCGACGCCGCGGGCTCCGGCGCGACCGGCGCGCCGCTGACCGAAACCACCGCCTGCACCGGCGTATCGCCGGTGTTGGTGATTTTGATCGGCGCCTTGTCCAGTTCGCTCGCCATGTAGCTGCGGTACAATGCCGCCTTGATCGGCGATCCGTCGATATCGAGCGTCAGGCTTTCCTTCGCCAGGGCGCGCGAGGCCAGCACCAGCCACGCATTCTCCTGGGTCGAAGTGTAGGGCGTCAGCCCGCGCGCCGCTTCGATACGCGCCACGGCCTGGGTCAGCGTCGCAGGCGGCGCGTTGCCTTCACTGGCCAGCGTCACCAGCGCCGCGGCATCCCGCAACGCGCTGCCATAGTCGACCCGGCCGAATTCCAGCACAGGCTTGGGCGCGAGACTGTCGAGCGCGGCGGCATAGACCCGCTCCGCCCGGCTGCGGTCGCCGACCAGCGCCAGCGCCGCTGCCAGTTGGGCTTTCGCGATCGGGGTCGCCAGATTGTCCAGCTTGGTATCGGCGAGGTAACGCAGGTCGCCGATCGGCGCGGCGCCGTTGCGGGCGAGCACATAGAGGCCATAAGCGAGATCGCGGCCGCCATCTTTTTCCGGCTCGTTCGCGTTTACGACCGAATTGCGGATGCGATCGAGCGCACTCTTGAACAGGACATCCGGAACCGCGAACCCCTTCTCGCGGGCGCGGGTCAGGAAGTCGGTGACATAGGCATCGAGCCAGGCGTCGTCGCCACCGGCCGACCACAGGCCGAACGACCCGTTCGAACCCTGCCGCGCCAGCAGCCGATCGATGGCGTTCTTGATGCGCTGATCGACCGCCATGTCCATCGCGAGGTGAGCACCCACGGCGAGATCGTTGACATAGAGCAGCGGCATTGCCCGGCTGGCGATCTGCTCCGAACAGCCATAGGGATAGCGGTCGAGCGCCTTCAGGATGGTCGCGGCATCGAGCGCGGTGGACAGGCCGACCGACAGCGAGACGCTGCCGGTGCCCTGCACCAGCTCCGAAAACATGTCGGATGTCAGTGTCAGGCTCTCGCCCTTGGCCAGGGTGCGGATCGAACGCCGCGCCAGGATCTGAGTGGCGGCCTTGACGTCGAGCGCATAGTGCCGCGCCAGCGTCAGCCCGTTCGGTCCGCTGATATCGACGTCGAGTTGCGCCGTGCCGGTGCCGCCGGCATCGAGCGCCAGCGTCATCGAACGGCGCTGTTTGGCGGCGAGCGTTACCGTCGCGGTCGGATCGCCGCTGACTTTGATGGGTCCCGACGGCCTGACATTGATGGTGTAGTCGCCCGGCGCGCCTTCGACGTTGTCGAGATCGAAACTCATGAAGCCGTGATCGCCATTGAGCAGGAAGCGCGGCAGCGTCGCTGTCAGCACCACGGGATCACGTACCGTGACATCGGTCGTGGCACGGCCGAGCTTGGTCGCAGTCCACGCCACCGCCATTACCCGCGCGGTACCGGCGAACTCCGGAATGTCGAAGTCGATTTCGGCCGAACCGTCCGGACCGACCGTGACGATCCCCGAATACAGCGCGAGCGGTTTCTGGGTCGGCGGGCTGCCCTGCAACTCAGCGCCGGCGGAATCGCCGCCGGTCTTGAGCTGGCCGCTTGTACCCTGCATGCCGTCGATTAACTGCCCGTAGAGGTCGCGGATTTCCGAGCTCATGCGGCGCTGGCCGAGATAATAATCGTCCGGCGCCGGCGGCTTGTAATTGGTCAGATTGAGAATCCCGACATCGACCGCGGCAACGACGATTTTGGCATCTTCTCCAGGGCTTAGCCCACCGAGTTCGAACCGGCAGCTTGAGCTTTGTGCCGGGACGAAGCAGAGCCGGCGCGGAGAGATTGACCGTCAGCGTGCGGGCCTTCTTGTCGATGCCGAACCATTTCAGCCCGATCGCCCGCCCCGGCATCCTTTGCGCGGCCGTGTCCAGCGGACGGCGCAGCGTCGCCACCACATAGGCGCCGGTGCCCCAATCCCGGCCGACGGGAATTTTGACCTGCGCAGTGCCTTCGCTGACGTCGGTGGTCTGCGTCGTCAGCAGGCGGTCGCCCAGCACATTGATGGTGAGCTTGCCGCCCGTGCGCGCGTTCACCGACACCACCATGGTGTCGCCGGATTGATATTCCGGTTTGTCGATGGAGGTTTCCAGGAGATCGGGGGTGTCGGCGCTGCCGTCGGAATACCAGCCGACATCGAACTGAACCGAAGTAAGCGGCCCATCGGCCTCGGTGGATTTGACGTCGAGGCGATAGCGGCCGGGCTGCGGTGACAGCGTGATCCGCGACGGCACGTCCGCTGCGACCGTGACATCGCCATCGGCAACGCGCGTGGTTGATTTGACCGGCTCGTATTCCCACGACGAATTCTGGCGATACCACTGATAGCGGGATTCGATTTTCAGGAGTTCGTAACGCAAGCCGTCGCGCGCCATCGGCTTGCCATCGGGCGCGACGAACACCACGTCGAAGCCGGCCTTGTCCCCTTCCGCGACGTTCTTGTCGCCGAACAGCGGCTTCACGCCGATCATGGCTGCTGCGGGAGTCACCGGCAGCACCACTTTCCGCTCCACGGCGCGGCCGCCGGCCTCCGCCATGCGGATGAAGATCTGGGCTTCCTGCGGACGGGTCGAGGTCGGCGGTTTTGCCAGGCTGACCGGAAAGGTCACTACGCCGTTGGCGTCGGTTTCGGGCAGGTTCTCGATCGGAGTCCGCTCGTTGCTGGTGGTTTCCTCGTCGGCGACGCCGAACTGATAACCGGCAAAGCCCGGGCGTTCCGCCGCCGGCGCCAATAAAACGTCGCCCTCGAGCTGCAGTTCCGAGGCGGGCGCGCCATACAGGAAATGGCCGTCGACCTTCAGTTCCACCGCAGCGTCGGCTTTGATGGCTTTGTCCTTGCTGGAGATATCGAATTCGATCCGTTCCGGGACGTAATCCTCGACCATGAAGGTGGTTTCGCCGACCGGCGCGGCTTTCGGGTCGGTGAACGCGCGCACCCGCCAGGTTCCTGCTGGCACGGCGGAATTTAGCGGCACTGCCAGGTTTCGGCCGCCCGCGCCCTGGTCAGCCAAGACAGCTCTGCGGAATTCGACGCCGTCGGGACGCTCGATCACCAGCGTGAGCGGCCCGCCGGTGACGGCATTGCCCTGGCCGTCGCGCAGCAAGGCGGTCAGATAGACCGTTTCGCTGGAGCGATAGACGCCGCGTTCGGCATAGACAAAGGCATCGGCACCAACCGGCACCGCCCGCCCGGCGACGCCGCGGTCCGACAAGTCGAACGCATCGGCCTTCAGGCTGAGAAAGGCGTACTCGGCTTTCTCGCCGGTCACCGTCACCATCGCGGGTGACAGGCCGCCCTCGCCGCGCGCAAGGCCGGCCTCGAACAGTGCGTGACCGGATTCGTCCGTCTTTCGGGTTCCGAGAATTTCGTTGTTGCGCGCGACCAGCCGCACCTCGGCCCTGGCGACCGCATCGGTCGAGGCCAGCGAATTGACGAACACATGGATGCCGTCATTGCCGGAGAACGCTGTGAGGCCGAGATCGGAGACGATGAACCATTGGGTCGCAAGCTGGCTGTCGTCGTCGCTGCCGGGGCCCTTGGCCGCCGCCGTCATCACGTAGACCCCGGGCTGCAGGTCGCCGAGCGCCTGGTCGACCGGGAATGCGGTCGTGACATCCTGATTGAGCGTGGTCGCCGTGGCCAATTCGCCCGACCAGACTTTCACGCCGCGTTCGCTGCCGAGGCTGGAAAGCTCGTATTTGTTAAGGGCGCGCTGGAAATCGCTGTCGACCACCGTGTTGATCAAATTGCGGTCGCCGATCCGAAACACGTTCACGGTCACTGCCGGGGTGTTGACACTGACCAGCGGAATGCCGCGCTGGCCGGTGCGCGGCAGCACATAGGCGCGCCCGGTGAAACGCACGAACGGCTTGCGGTCGCGGACGTAGATGTTGAACTCGGCCGATTTCGCCAGACCCTCCTTCACCGCGGACGGCAGGCCGGCGCGCAGCACCATATCGTAGCGCTCGCCGTGCTTGAGGCCGTCGACGCAAAGCTGCCGTTCCTCCGACGACAGCGCCGGCTTGTCGCTGCCCGCGAGCGCGAGGAACGGCGTGAAGTCGGTCCGCTTGGCGAGGTCCTCGGAGAACTGGAAGCAGGCGCGCGGCGAGGCCGAGTCGGAATCCACGGTGTAGTCCAGCAACCGGAAGCCGTGCTCGTCGCGCATTTTTTCGTAGCGCCCGCGCACATCGGCGACTTCGCGCAGATCGAGCGACAGCCGCAGCGCATCGAGCGCCGGACGCCACAGCTTGCGCTCGGACATCGCCCGGCCGAGCACGGACAGCGCGTCGGCCTCGTCGGCCGGGTTGCCGGCACGCTGATAGGCGATGTAGGCCGCGGTCGAGGCACGTTCCAGCAGGAAGGTCTGTTCGCTGCTGTTGGCCGGGCTGATCTGGAAGATGGTGCGGGCAAGCCGCAGCCAGTTGGCGCTGTCGTCGGGCGTGGTGGCGGCGATTTGCCCGAGGATCTGCAAGCCGGTGCGGAAATCGCTGCGCCTGAAGGCGGCGTCGGCATCGGTCCGCAGGCCCGTCCCCGATTTGGCGACCGGACCCGCCTCGCTCTTGATCTGGGCTTCCAGCTTGATCGCGGAATCGGCAAGGTCGTCGCGGCGGAACGCCTTGTCCGCCGCTTGCGCCGCAACGAGGCCAAACGCCAGCGTGGCGCAAAGTGTCGCGGCGCGAACCAGACCGATCATGACGGAACTCCCTGGCGCCGATGAGCGCCGTGCACGGAAAAGAAAGGCGCGAAAGGTGACGGACTCATGGCCACAGAAAGAGGGTAGCGGAAAGTCGCATGCGGCATGGCCGGGGCAGTCTCTGGCGCGCGCCCCGAGGCGGGGTGGGCGCGACTTCGCGCAACAGGCGAACCGCCGCAATGGGTCCGCCCCTTGCTTGGTCGGTCAGTCGGCGAAAATGGTTCGGAACAGGCTTGGCGTCACAGCGGATTTTTCATATTGGCAGTGTTATGAAGGCGAGGTGGCCGGGCCACCGAACGGTCCCATAGCTCAACTGGATAGAGTAACGGATTTCTACTCCGTGGGTTGCAGGTTCGAATCCTGCTGGGATCGCCAATGATTTCAATGGGATGAAAGAATCATTCCATTGATTTCGATGTTGCAGGCCGTGCCGGAGACCCCTTTTAAGTACAGGTTTTCCCAACGATTACCTTCTACCCCGCGCAAACCGGACGCAGGTCCTTTTGGACGAGCTGTTGACGTCCTGGTCCCACTGCTTTGATGATCCGACACCGTTCCCCGCGCCGTCGCAACGATAGAAAACC
The DNA here is from genome assembly GCA_963808035.1 of uncultured Alphaproteobacteria bacterium. Lineage (GTDB taxonomy): Bacteria > Pseudomonadota > Alphaproteobacteria > Rhizobiales > Xanthobacteraceae > Bradyrhizobium. The sequence continues at coordinate 160,565 of CAWEEF010000001.1, forward strand.
ATTTTACCTGCTGTCCTCGGGCGTAACGGAAGGTTTTTATTCGAAGCATGGTGCAAGTCGTGCCGCCTGCCTCGCAGGCAACTGCCGCGCGACGGCGTACTGGGCACGTCGCGCAAGTGAGCCGGACGGCCAAGCAGCTCAGATTTCGGTTGTTGAATGCATTGATCTGGGAAACTCTTGATTGGGATCCAGGAATAATCCGCTCGCTCCGCCAGCATGGCGGATGGGGAATTGGTTCTCCCCGATGTTGGCGATCGTGTCATCTGGTGAAAGGAGGGATGCGTTGCTGAGAATATCTCCCGCCGTAATGAAGGCTTCCGAAGCGGCGAAGGCACCTCAGTTCCAAATGGTTGGCGAGCCCGGATACTTCGTTAATACTTCGACCAGCAACGCCTTAGCCAGCAGAAATAATGTACCGGTGAGGCCGGCCCACGTCACCCACCACCATAAGCACAGTGGCGCGTCTGGGGCTTCATCCGCCGTGCGCGTGGGGCCCTCTTCCGGAGCCGCCAATGATCAACTGCAAGAACTCCTCCGTCAACACGCCCGCTTGATGCAAGCGGCGAGCGACGTTGACAGTGCATTGAAAGACATTCGGAAATACGGAGAAGAAGGAGCCAAGAACGCTGGGATCGCCGCCGGTTGGGCGGCCACATTGATGACCCTCGACATAATCAGGCATGCTACGGCGTGCGTCTATCGTTCGGCCGAGCGTCAGTTCGCTTTTCAAGACAAGGTTGTCGAGGAAGCAAATAAAACGTTGAAGAGACTAGGACAACTGACGATTCCTACGAGAGGAGACGTGCTTTCTCATCTCGAAGATCCTACCGCACAAAAAGTTGCCGAATATGCGCGCGATGTCCGGGTAGCTCGTGAAACCATAAAGCGTCTGCTTAAAGACAAACCTCCACGCGAGGTCGAAATGCTGGTCAATATGGGTCTCGACATGGCCGAAGATTCTGCGATGGTGTTGGAGGCACAATCGCTACAACAGCGTGCTCTTTCCAATTCCGCCAATGCGCAAGCGCAAGCCCTCCTGCAACGTGAACGTCTTCGACAGCACATGCAGCGAATTGAAGAACGCATGGCGCTGCTGATAAACCCCGACCTGTGGGAGAAATGGTTGGCCAAACAACGGACGGGGTAGATTTCCATTCCTCTTGATTCCATCGCCGGCCCACATCGTACCCGGCGAATGCATGGCACTATTCCGCGCGGGATCTCTGATGGAACTCGCGCGCTGAGCTATCCGACAAGCGGACTGTTCGCGGATACCTTCGTTTCGACAACCGGCACTGCGCAGGTGACGGCTTTTGGCGGATTTTCTGGGTATCCCCTTGCAGCCAACCGTCGACTTCACTGATGGTCGCGGCGGCGATGTTGTGTACGGGCCAAATGAATTCGGTGCCTATGCATCGTTTCCAGCGGCGACAGACATTCCAGATTCATCAACTGACAGTCTTCTCGGGCTTCGTTACACTGTCGGGATGAATACCTTCTACGGATTCGCGGAATTTGCCGGCCCCGATTTGGAAAGCTATGGATTCCAAACAACCCCGAACACAGCCATCGACGCCAGCGCAGCCATTGCATCTGCGGTTCCAGAGCCCACCACCTGGGCCATGATGATCCTCGGCTTCCTCGGCGTCGGCTTGATGGCATATCGGCGGAAGCAGAACGGACCGGCCCTTCGCGTGATCTGACCTCCTCCCCCATCGGTGCAATAGAGGCCGCCTTCGGGCGGTCTTTTTGGTTGTGCGCCGCTTGGGGTCGCCCGCGCCGTTCAGTTGCTGCAGCGCCGCACGCCCTTATGCCGCCAGCTTTCGCCGCCGGCCAAGTGGGCGGACGCGAGCTAGGCCGCGGATTGGGCTTCGAAGTCATGGCCATGTCGCTTCAATGCAGGAGGCGCTGCCGCGGATTCCAAGGGATGCTATGCTTCGGCGCGAATCAGGAGGTTCACATGATTGCTGACAGCGATAGCAACATTGCCTGGCACAGGGTTCAACTCAGGAGGAACCGGGACGCTTTGAAAGCCCTGGAGACCGCCCGATTTACGATTGGCGAGATCGCCAGTTCGAAAAGGGCCGGCCAAACCCAAAAGGCCATTGCCGAGCTGAAGCGAAAGATCGCGGAATCCGAGCGATGCATTGCGGCCTATGAGCGCCGAACCAAGCGGCCTGTCGCAACTGATCTTCAAAGTCTGGCCAGCGTAAGCTGGGGCAGTTGGAATACCCGCGGCAAGGGCCGGCCTCCCCTCCCGGAGGCGTAGGCCGGATCGGGGTTTGGCCGATTGGCACCTCCGGCTCGGAAAGCCTGGCGCTCCCATCGGCAGGTTCGGTTCGAGCCGGACCGGGGTCTCGTGGCCTGCCTGCGCGGCTCAATCCCGTCGCGTTCGCGACGAAACCATTTTTGAACTGCGACGAAACCATTTTGGCGGGCGACGCAGTGACCCCGAAACGAGTTCCGGTCAGCCTGACCACTGATCAAACAAGGGAGTTCGATCATGTGGACGGTTCTCAGCCTGATCTATCGCCAATATTGCTGGGCCCGCTTGATGGAGATGCGCAAATCCCACGTCTCGACGGCCCACTGATGCGAACGGCACGACGGCGCCGCGCCTTCACCGCCAACCTGGCTGGTTCGACGTTGAGCCCCGGCGCGGAAGCGCCCAATTGATGGTCACCGATTGTCAATAGCCACGGGCGGGCATCCCTGCCCGGTCGGAGCATCAGCAATCGACCACGTCTGACTCCGCGCCGGAAGGCAACTCCGGCATCGACACCTGCCACGCAACGCGGCACAATTCCATTTTTTGAGATGGCAGCCCGTGCGCTGGTTTAACAAGCGTGAGCACAAGGAAGTCTGGGAAGACATCAAGTTACCGATGTCGGATGACTTTGAAGCTGCCCGCAAAATACGCGAAATCTGCAATTCGGCCGCCAGCAGCGCAGAAAAAGCCGGCGGTCAAACCAGCGCAGACGACGCCGCCCGAGACGAGCCCGAACGGTACAAGCAGGCCGCCAAGGTGGCGATGGAAATAGCTATCAAGATTTCCGATGACCTGCTGCGGGATGCCGCTGTCTGCCAGATCGTCGTGTTGTGCATGAAAGCGAACGACCTGAAGCCCGCCAGCATCCTGTTTCGGGCCGTGCAGGACGCCTCGCTGAGGGAAAATCTACTGCGCGATTATCCGACGCTGCGCCAAGCCGTCGAGTGAACCAACCCAGATCCATCATGCCTGTGAGGCCGCGTTCCCGTCACAGCACCCAATTTCAGCACAGGCTGAAATAGCCGGGTAGATTCACCCGAGGAGAGATCCCGGCTACCCGGCTATCCGAGCCCAATCGGACGGCTCGAAGGGTTAAACAAAACCGCGAAATTCCGTTCCAAGAAAAATGGCCCCGATCCGGGGCCATCGATCTCACATCTTGTCTTTGTTCATCATCTTCTCGTGGTGCATCATGTGCATCTTGTGATGCATCATCATCTTGTGGTGGTGGCGGTGCATGCTGTGATGCATGGCCATGTCGTCCTTTTTCATCATCGGCTTGTCTTGCGCGACCGCGGGCGCCGCGATCGCGATGGTGGCCAGAGCCGCCAACGCGTAAGAAAATTTCTTCATGATCTCTCCTTGGGGGTGATTAACCCCTAGGGAACACCGCGCAGGCGAGTCTGTTCCACTAAAATGGAACAAATTCCGCGGCACCGTTTTGTCACAAATCGGAGCCAGCCATGAAACCCCGATTTTGCGTATCTTCCGTCGGAGTTTCCGACGCCGTCGACAGCGCCTGGCGAAATTACCTGATGCTCTACGAGAAGCCGCGCCAAACCGACAAGCTCACACTCAAGGGTTACATCCATCGGCTGGTGGTCAAGGGCGAACGAAACCAGCATCAGTTGATCGTGAAAGCGTTCCTCTACCTCAAGCGGCGCGAGGAAAAGGGCCGGCAAGCCAGAACCGTGTCCGGCTTCAGGCCCGCCTGAACGCGATGGCACCTGCGATTGATCTCGGGCGGGTTCGGATGGCATGGCCGTCATTGCCGCTTTGCACGATCCACTGACCGTTTTCGCGACCGACAATCTTGCCGACATGGTGACGCCAAACCACAATGGCACCGACCGACGGACCCCCCGCGTCGGATCCGTAGTGAGCCCAGGATCGCGCCAGATTGTAGGAAGGGCCGGGATCGCCGCCGACCTGCCCGCGCATATACCATCCGCACCAAGCCCGGGGCTTGCCGCCTCCGCCATGATAACCGGATCGGGCGGCATAGTGATAATGGTGCCGGGCCGCATAATGGTAGTGATGGTGTCGAGCAGCATAGTGGCGATGGTGCCGAGCAGCATCGTGGTGATGGTGCCGGACAGCATAGTGGTGATGGTATTGATGATGAGGGTGCCGTGACCGGGCTTCTGCACTCGATGCCAACGCGCAAAACACCACCGTTGCGGCTACGATGTGACGGATCATGGGGGGTTCCTTCAGCAGGGGGAGGATCGCTCCACGCGATCGCCAAACAAAACCGCTGGCCCGAGGTCAATTAAATAGGACCCAGCGACACTATTTAAACTTTATTTAATTGAGGCCTCGCCATCAAATTAAATGCCGTCCACCGTTTAAGAAGCCGGAGATGGCCAGAATAAGGCATAAACATGCGGTTTTCGGCCGCCTGCGATGCGATTCCGCGGGCGGCTTTAAATCCCAAACTCTCGCGCTCTTCTTTATCGAAATGAAATGGAACTGCGGCAGCGCGCTTTGTCGCCCGGCGACTGAGTCCGGCGACGCGGCCCCAACGCACAACGCCGCCGAAAGCGGAATATCTTCGCTTGGCGACGTTGGCAGTCACCGGGCCCATTAAATCCCCCGGCTACAGGTGGGTGTGCCCAGGCGGCGTTAAGGTTCAAAGCTGCGCCTCAAGCCTGTTCGACGTCTTTGTCATGGCGTCATCGCCTTGCTGGCGTCATGCCAGAGCTCATCCTTCAGGGCGATCAGCGGCGGCGGTGGCAACGTCGCCGGCGGTTCGGTCCGCTTGATGCCGTTGGTCACCAGACTGGCGACATCGATCTCGCCGTCCGTGTAATAGGGGTCGCCGCCGCCGTTCCGCCCGAACAGTGTCGGGCCCATGCCGGATATCTGGAACAGCGCATCGACCATTCCCGCCGCGCGCAAATCCCGCATCAGCAAATCCCGTTCGGCATCGATGTCGGAGCCGATATGGTGCGTCACCTGCCCGGTATAATGACTGAGGCCGACCCCGCGGTCATATGTCACCGCGCCGAGCCAGACCGGACGGCCGTCCGTTCCCTTCTCGAGCACCAGCCACAGTCGAACATGGTGCCGTCGGTCCGCGCTCTTGCCGTCCGGCTTTTCGAACGCGAGCTGCTCCTTTTTCCCCTGATAGTAAAGCGGACTGACCGGTGCATCGTGGTAGGGCCGGTCGAGCACGACGCTACCGACGATTTCGACACTGGTGCGCCATGTGACGGGGTCGGCCGGAAACCAGCCCGCCGCCTGCATCGCCAGGAGAACGTCGTCCCGGCTGCCGACCAGCCCGACATTGAGCGCATCGCCGGGAATCCCGCTGGCGGTTCGCGTCACCATCGGCAGCGAGGCGAGCCCCGGTTCGTGCTCGTGATGGGTCCACAGCGCCGGGAGCACGACATAGGCCAGCCCGACATAGAGCGTTGCTGCGGTCGCTAGAACGGACAGTCCGCGCCGCCTGGTAGAGAGCAGTTTCATCGGATCGCCCCGCGCCGGGCAGCTCGGCGGTCGAACGGGTGCCTGGCAGTTCATCTCCCGGAAAAACCGGGATCGAGACCAGAAGCTGGGCTGGCCGGATCGTCAAGATGCGGGCCTGCCATCAGATTAAATGGTGGCTTGCTAGCTCGTGGGGCTGTAAAAGCCGCTCGCGCGGGCGTCGGCGGCGCGCGGCTGCGACGCGAAACCGATTGTCTACACCAACGATGAAAGCGACAACAAACCGGCCATGAGTGGATTCAAGGAACCGAGCTTCGCAGACCGGCAAAAGGCGGCGCAGCAGGCGAAGCAGAACATTTTAGATAAATTTCGCGCCAAGCCGGGACCCGATGATCCCGAGGTGGCGCAAAAGCGCGCCGACCGCGAGGCGCTTGCGGCTGCGCGCGCCAAGGCCAGAGAGGTCCGCGACGCGGAAAAGGCCGAGCAAAAACGCCGGGCGGCCGAGGCGGCAGAGCAGGCCACCGCGCAACTTGCCCGCGAAAAGGCTGACGAAGCCGCCAGGCAGGCGGCGATCGAAGCAGATCAGAAGGCCAAGCGCGACGCCCGCTACGCGGCCCGCAAGGGCAAGGGCAAGAAGAAATAGCCGAACCCATGTTGGTGCGCGCGCGCCCTACCGCAAGGCCCGCCGCTGATCATGACGAGCTTGCAGGGCAAGCGAAGCGGCGCCTACTTCTTCATGTCGTCCTTCTTCATGGCATCGTCCTTTTTCATGCTGTCCTTGGACATCGTGTCCTTTTTCATGCTGTCCTTCTTCATGGTGTCCTTGGACATGGTGTCCTTCTTCATCATGCTGTCTTTGCCCATCTTGTCCTCGGCGAAGGCGGCGGGGGCGAGCACGAGGCTGAGCGCGATAGAAGCGGCCGAAATGCCGAATGCGAGGCGGGTGGTGATGGTCATTGCAAATGATCCCTTCGAAGCCGGTTGTGAAAGCGACGAATGCCGCTGCCTTCAAAACGGTCGCGTCGGCCGGATTGTTACGCCCTGCCCGAAATATTTTCCGGAGCCGGGAGTTTTCGAGAAATCCTCCGGGGACAAAAAACATCCGGCTTGGTCTTCATTCCGCCGAATCCTGGGGCAAGTGTGCGTTGCACCATCCTGGGACACTGCCAAAGTTCGATCCGAACTATCAAACTCTCAATCTCGAACGATCTAGAGGAAGTTCGGGCGAAGACGCGCTTGACAGCGTCATCGTCGCGCCGAACAGTTCAACCTAAAAGCGTACAGGGAGATTTCCATGCTGACACGCCGCCACGTCCTCGCCTCCGCGCTTGCTGCCCCCGCCGTCCTGCGCCTCGGGACCGGTACGGCGCAAGCCGCGACCACCCTGAAAATTTCGCATCAGTTTCCCGGCGGTACCATCGACAAGGGCGACTTCCGCGACCGTTTGACGCGGGTATTCGCCGCCGAAGTGGCCAAGCGCAGCGGCGGCGAAATCGCCGCCGAGATCTATCCGAACTCCTCGCTGATCAAGACCAACGCCCAATTCTCGGCGATGCGCAAAGGCGCGCTCGATATCAGCCTGTATCCGCTTCCCTATGCCGGCGGTGAATTGCCGGAAACCAATATCGGCCTGATGCCCGGCCTCGTCACGAACTACGATCAGGGCCTGCGCTGGAAGAACCAGCCGGTCGGCAAGGCATTGACGGATTTCCTGGCCGACAAGGGCATCATCATGCTGACCTGGATCTGGCAGGCCGGCGGCGTCGCTAGCCGTTCGCACCCGATCGTGGCTCCCGAAGACGCCAAGGGCCTCAAGGTCCGCGGCGGTTCGCGCGAAATGGACATGGTGCTGCAGACCGCGGGCGCCGCGGTGCTCTCGGTGCCGTCGAACGAAATCTATGCGGCGATGCAGACCGGCGCCTGCGATGCCGGCATTACCTCCTCCACCAGCCTGATCTCGTTCCGGCTCGAGGAGGTCGCAAAGTCCCTCACTTCGGGGGCCGGCGCATCCTACTGGTTCATGCTGGAGCCGTTGTTGATGTCGAAATCGATTTTCGACGCCATGCCGAAAAAACATCAGGACATCATTCTCGCCGTCGGCGGCGAACTCGAAGCCTATGGCAGGAAAGGCGCCCAGGCCGACGATATCGAGGTGGCCAAGGTCTACGAAAAGGCCGGTGCCAAGATCAGCGCGCTCGATGCGGCCACGGTCGGCAAATGGCGCGACATTGCCCGCGATACCGCGTGGAAAGACTACGGCGCGAAGACTGCCAACGCCGCCAAGCTCTTGAAACTCGCGTCCGACGTCACCGCATGATGCATGGTCCGCTTCCGGATCAAGATGACCATTCCAACGCCGCCGCGGGCCATGCGCTCGTGGCGGCGTTGGAACGCGCGCTCGCGTTCTGTAACCGCATCATCGTCCTGCTGGCGGCGATCGCGCTGATCGCCGCCAGTGCCATCCTGAGCTACAGCGTACTTGGCCGCGCCCTGTTTCACAGCCCGAATTACTGGCAGGACGAGGCGGCGGTGTTCCTGCTGGTCGGCGTGGCCTTCATGACATCGGCGTATGTGCAGAGCCAACGCGGCCATATCGGCATCGAGGCATTCGTCGGATTGCTGTCGCCGATGGCCAACCGGATCCGGCTCTGGCTGGTTGACGTGGCGAGCCTGCTGTTCTGCGCGTTCTTCGCCTGGAAATCCTGGACCCTCACCCATGACGCCTGGGTCGACGGCCAGGTCTCGAATTCGATGTGGTCACCGCCACTCTCGATCCCTTACGGACTGATGGCCGTCGGCATGTCGCTGCTGTGCGTGCAGATCCTGCTGCAGATCGTCATTCCTATCAGCGCTGCAACGCGTCGATGACGGTGCTCGGAATCGGCATCAGCTACGCGCTCGCGACCCTGTTTGCGATGTTCTCGGGAATGCCGATCGCATTCGCGCTGGGGGCGGTCGCCGTCGTGTTCATGGGCATCTACATGCCCGCGGCCTCGCTCGATACGGTGACGCAGAACGTCTACGAGGAAATGGCCTCGATCACCCTGCTGTCGATTCCACTGTTCATTCTCAAGGGGGCTGCGATCGGCAGGTCCCGCGCCGGCCAGGATCTGTATTCGGCGCTGCATGCCTGGCTGCACCGCGTTCCCGGCGGGCTCGGTGTCGCCAATGTATTTGCCTGCGCGCTGTTTGCGGCGATGGCCGGATCCTCGCCCGCGACCTGTTCGGCGATCGGATCGGCCGGCATCCCGGAAATGCGCAAGCGGGGTTATTCCGGCGGCTTCGCCGCCGGCATCATCGCCGCCGGCGGCACGCTCGGCATCCTGCTGCCGCCCTCGATCACCATGATCCTGTTCGCGGTCGCGGCGGAGAAATCGCTGGGGAGACTGTTTCTCGCCGGCATCGGTCCCGGGCTGCTGCTGGTTTCCCTGTTCGGCGGCTACGCCGTGATCCGCTTTCGCAAGGAATATGCCGCCGCCAGCACCGTCTATGCCAAGACCGGAGCGACGTCGGCTATCCTCACCCGCGATGATTTCACCCTGGCCGAGCGCTTCAGCGTGCTGCCGCGGGTGCTGCCCTTCGTGCTGCTGCTGACCGGGGTAATGGTAGCGCTTTACGGCGGCTACGCCACGCCCTCGGAGACCGCCGGGCTCGGCGGCCTGCTCGCATTGATGCTGATTGCGCTGATCTACGGCGTATGGCGGCCCACCGACCTGGCGCCGATCCTGAAATCGACGATCCGCGAATCCACCATGCTGATGATGATCATCGGCATGTCGCTGTTATATTCTTATGTGATGAGCTACCTGCACATCTCGCAATCGGCCGCGGAATCGATCGTGGCCATGCAACTGCCGCGATGGGAATTGCTGGCCGCGATCCTTGTCCTGGTCGTCGTTCTCGGATTTTTTCTGCCGCCGGTATCGATCATCCTGATGACCGCGCCCATCATCCTGCCGCCGCTGCGGGCCGCCAATTTCGACATCATCTGGTTCGGCATTGTGATGACCATCGTGATGGAGATGGGACTGATCCACCCGCCGGTAGGCCTCAATTTGTTCGTGATCCGCAACGTCGCGCCGGATATTTCGCTGAGCGAAGTGATCTGGGGAACACTGCCGTTCGTGCTGCTGATGATGCTGGCCGTGGTCCTGCTGTGCTTCCTGCCCGGCATTTCCACGACGTTGCCCGATCTGGTAATGGGAGCGGATGGCGGCCGGTAGCGAAGGGCGAAAAGCGCGTGGAAATCGCGCTGTCGCGATGCCCGCTCATTTCAGCCGGGCAGCGGCTCGATCTCGGCGAGTTCGACGCCTTCCTGCACGATGTCGCCGACCTTGCATTTGATCACCTTCAGCACACCGGCAAACGGCGCGCGCAAGGTCTGCTCCATCTTCATCACCTCGAGCGTCAGGATCGGCGCTCCCTTCTCGAGGCGGGCGCCTATTTCGGCCAGCAACGCCACGACCGTCCCCGGCAGCGGCGCCACGATCTTGTCCTCGCCGACCTGCTCCTCGTCGTCGCCACCGAACGGATCAACCCAGTGCAGCTCGAAGCGGCCGTTGCGGGTTCGCAGGTAAAGTTCGTGGCCGTCGATCACGGACACCACGCGCGAGATGATACCGTCGAGGGTCAAATCGATTTCGCCGTCGTCGTTGACCGCATAGGCAAAGGCAACCTCGCGATGGCCAATCGTCAGGCTCGAGGGTCCGGCGCCATAGCGCAGCATCACCCTGTGCTCGCTGCCCTGTCCTTGACGAAACAAGAATTCCCGCTGCCGCCGGCCGACCGGCATCCAGCCGAAGGTTCGCCACGGCGAGTGTGCCTCACCGCGCGCAACCGCGTGTTCGTCAGCCAGGATAGTGGCAACACCCGCGCCGAGCTCGAGCTCGCTGGCTTCGATCGTCCCTTCCGTCAGGTTCTTCAGTTCGCGCTCGATGAAACCGGTGTCGATGGCGTTGGCGCGCACGTCGGGGTGGGTCACCAGCGCCGACAGGAACGGAATGTTGGTGACGACGCCGCGGACGTCGATCTCCTGCAGCCCGTGATCGAGCCTGTCGATCGCGGCCTGACGCGTCGGCGCCCAGGCGATCACTTTGGCGAGCATAGCGTCGTAATAGGGCGAGACCGTATCGCCCTCGCGGTAGCCGGCATCGATGCGCAGACCATCCACGGCCTTGGGCGTATGCCAGGTCGTGATACGGCCGACTGACGGCATGAAATTCTTCCGGGGATTTTCCGCATATACCCGGGCTTCGATGGCGTGTCCGCTGAAGCCGATGTCCTGCTGGGTCAGCGGCAATTTTTCGCCGAACGCCACCCGCAATTGCCATTCGACCAGATTGATCCCGGTGATCAGTTCGGTCACGGGATGTTCGACCTGCAGGCGGGTGTTCATCTCGATGAAGAACACGTCCTTGCCGTTGGAAACAAACTCGATGGTGCCGGCGCCGACATAGTTGACCGCCGCGGCGGCCTTGCGTGCAGCGGCGCACACGGCCTCTCGCTGAGCCGGACCGAGGGTTGGCGACGGCGCTTCCTCGACCACCTTCTGGTGCCGCCGTTGCAGCGTGCACTCACGCTCGAACAGCGACAGCAGATTGCCGTGGCTGTCGCCAATCACCTGCACCTCGATGTGGCGTGGATGATCGACGTATTTCTCGATCAGCATGCGATCGTCGCCGAACGCAGCCTTGGCCTCGCGCTTGGCGCTGACGACCGCAGCCTCAAGCTCGCCTGCCGAACGCACGACCCGCATGCCGCGGCCGCCGCCACCGGCCGACGCCTTGACCAGCACCGGAAAGCCGATCTTGTCGGCGGCCCTGGCCAGCGTCGCGGCGTCCTGGGCCTCGCCGTGATAGCCAGGTACCAGCGGCACGCCGGCCTTTTCCATCAGCGCCTTGGAGCCGGATTTGGACCCCATCGCGACCATCATCTCGGCGGTAGGGCCGACGAACACCAGACCCGCATCCAGGCAGGCCTGGGCAAAACCGGCATTCTCGGACAGGAAACCGTAGCCGGGGTGAACCGCTTCCGCACCGCTGCGGCGTGCGGCGTCGATCACCCGTTCGATATCCAGATAGCTGTCGCGCGCCCGGGCCGGCCCGAGCAGCACCGCCTCATCGGCTTCGGCGACATGCATCGCACCCCGATCGGCCTCGGAATAGACCGCTATGGTGCGCAGGCCCATGGCCCGCGCCGTCCGGATCACACGGCAGGCGATCTCGCCGCGATTGGCGATCAGCAGGGCGCGAAATCGCCGGTACAGTTTGGCGCGGTCCATCGTCACATCCTGAACAGGCCGAACCGGGTCGGCTCGACCGGCGCGTTGGCTGCAGCCGAAAGACCAAGGCCGAGCACCAGCCTGGTATCGGCAGGGTCGATCACACCATCGTCCCAGAGCCGGGCGGTCGCATAATACGGATTGCCCTGGGCTTCGAACTGCGCCCGGGTCGGTGCCCGAAACGCATTTTCTTCCTCGACCGACCAGGTGCCGCCCTTGCCTTCAATGTTGTCGCGCCGCAACTGGCTCAGCACCATCGCCGCCTGCTCGCCGCCCATCACCGAGATCCGGGCGTTCGGCCACATCCAGAGAAAGCGCGGGCTGTAGGCACGGCCGCACATGCCGTAATTGCCGGCCCCGTAGGAGCCGCCGATCACCACGGTGAATTTCGGCACGCCGGCGGTCGCCACCGCCGTCACGAGCTTGGCGCCATCGCGCGCGATGCCGCCGGCTTCATATTTCTTGCCGACCATGAAGCCGGTGATGTTCTGCAGAAACACCAGCGGGATGTTGCGCTGACAGCACAGCTCGATGAAGTGCGCCCCCTTGAGCGAACTCTCGCTGAACAGAATGCCGTTATTGGCGATGATGCCAACCGGATAGCCCCAGATATGGGCGAAGCCGCAGATCAGGGTCTGGCCGTACAATTTCTTGAACTCGTCGAACTCCGAACCGTCCACCAGGCGCGCAATGATGTCGTGCACGTCGAACGGCTTGCGCCCGTCGGCGGGGACCACGCCATAGATCTCCTGCGGCGCAAACAGCGGCGCGCGCGGCGCGCGCATGTTCAGCGCCGCGCGATGCGGCGGCTTCAGCGTGGCGACGATGCGTCGGGCGATTCCGATCGCATGGCTGTCGTTCTGGGCATAGTGATCGGTGACGCCGGACTGCCGCGAATGCACGTCGGCGCCGCCGAGTTCTTCGGCCGAAACCACTTCCCCCGTCGCTGCTTTCACCAGCGGCGGCCCGCCGAGAAAGATCGTGCCCTGATTGCGCACGATGATGCTCTCGTCCGACATCGCCGGCACATAGGCGCCGCCCGCCGTGCACGAACCCATCACGATGGCAATCTGCGGGATGCCCAGTGCCGACATTTGCGCCTGATTGTAGAAGATACGGCCGAAGTGCCGTTCGTCAGGGAAAATCTCGTCCTGCTGCGGCAGGAAGGCGCCGCCGGAATCGACCATGTAGACACAAGGCAGGTTGTTCTGGCGCGCGATATCCTGCGCCCGCAGGTGCTTTTTCACCGTCATCGGATAGTAGGTGCCGCCCTTGATGGTCGCATCATTGGCGACGATCACGCATTCGCGCCCCGAGATCCGCCCCACCCCGGTGACGACGCTCGCCGAATGCACATCGCCGCCATAGAGGCCGTGGGCGGCCAGCGGCGAAAGCTCGAGAAACGCCGTTCCCGGATCGATCAGGAGATCGACGCGCTGACGCGCCAGCATCTTGCCACGCGACAGATGCCTCGCCCGAGCCGTTTTGCCGCCGCCGCCCGCGACCTGATCGAGCTTCTCGCGGAGTTCGCTGACCAGCGCGCGCATGACTTCGCTGTTGGCCGCAAAATCGGATGAGGTGGGGTCGATCGTGGAATGAAGCGGCATGGCCTCAGGCGGTTTCGGCAGTTAATGCTGCGCCGCAATTGACGCGTTCGTGCACGGGTCATGGTGTCATTGCGGCGCCGGCTAAAGCAACCTCAACTTTTGCCCCACGGCAGCGTGGGAGGTGTTTTTGGGGCAGCAGGCCCTCAATGGGTCCAGGGTTCGCCGCGCCGGAATGCAAAATTGTCGGCATAGGCGGCCTGCCGGCGCACCGGTGGCTTCGGCTCGATCACGTGGTAGGCGATGCCCTCGCGCTCGCAATAGGCCACGGCGTCTTCCTTGGTGTCGAAGCGCAGTGTGAGCTGCTGTTTCATGTCGCCGGAGCTGGTCCAGCCCATCAGCGGCTCGATCGCCCGCGGCTGCTCGGGTTCATAATCGAGCTGCCATTCCCTGGTCTTGGCCGTCCCCGATTGCATCGCGTTTTTGGCCGGCTTAAAGATGCGTGCGGTCATGGATCGACGGGTCCCGTGAGAGCTGCGGTGTGGAAGCGCGTGGTACAAACGGCCGGGATAGTATAGAGACACCTTTCAGAAATTTGATCGGTGATTCCCAACCCTGGATGTACCATTTTCCACTTCCGTATAGTCATTCTACGGCGCTGTGACAATCTTGGCCGACCGCACGGCTGACCCCGTTCGACCGCTGCCCTTCTTTCCGAAAGCATCACTGCGAAACGGCACCCATGAAAATCAACGCAACCCTCCCCGAAAAAGGACGCGATCTTCGGCTCGATCTGTTTCGCGGCGTCGCCAACTGGGCGATTTTCCTGGACCATATTCCCGACAATGTCGTGAACTGGATCACCACGCGGAATTATGGTTTCAGCGACGCCGCCGATCTGTTCGTTTTCATTTCGGGATATACCGCCTCCTTTGTTTACGCGCGGATGATGATCGAACGCGGCTTCGTCGTCGGCGCCACCCGCCTGACCAAGCGGGTCTGGCAACTCTATGTCGCGCACATCATCCTGTTCGTCATCTACATCGTTTCGATCGGCTACGTCGCGCAGCGCTACAGCAGCACGGAGATCATCAACGAGTTCAATGTGGCGGGCCTCGTCGACAGTGCGGTCGAGACATTGCGCCAGGGGCTGTTGCTGAAATTCAAGCCGGTCAACCTCGACGTGCTTCCGCTCTATATCGTGCTGATGGGATTTTTTCCGCCGGTGCTCTGGATGATGTTGCGCCGGCCCAATCTGACGATGCTGGCGTCGATCGCGCTGTGGCTCGTGGCCCGGCAATTCGGCTGGAACTTCAGGGCCTATCCCGCCGGAACCTGGTACTTCAATCCATATTGCTGGCAGGTGCTGTTCGTGTTCGGCTCGTGGTGCGCGCTGGGGGGCGCGCGGCGTTCGATGGCGATCATCATGTCGCCGATCACCCTCTACCTCAGCATCGCCTATCTGATCTTTGCATTGATGATGACGATGGCCGGCCGGTTTCCGGATTTCGGCGCCATGTTCCCGCACTGGCTCTTTGCCACCTTCAACCCCAACGACAAGACGAACCTGGCGCCGTATCGCTTCCTGCATTTCGCGGTGATCGTGATCCTGGTCATCCGCTTCGTGCCGAAGGACTGGCCGGGCCTCGAATGGAAGATGTTCGATCCTCTCATCGTCTGCGGTCAGCAGTCGCTTGCCGTGTTCTGCGTCGGCGTGTTTCTCTCGTTCGTCGGCCATTTTGAACTGATGATGAGCTCGGGGTCCCTGTTCGCGCAGATTTTCGTCAGCATGACCGGAATAGCCATCATGACCATCGTGGCCTATTACATTTCCTGGTCGAAAAGACAGGACAAGCCGCCCAAACCCGCGGCGGCCAAGCCCGCGGCCGCGACCAAGCCCGCCTGATCGAGACTGGTCGATCGCGCCGGTGCGTTCACTTCTTCGAATCCGGCGCGCGAGCTTTGCGGCGGGGGTTTGTCACCAATTTGCCCTTCGATGAAATCTCGCCCCAATGGGTCGACCAGCTAACCTGCAACCCCGGGTTCTGCCCGGAACCGCGTTGGCTTCGCCTTCCCTGCAACGCAAACATCGCGCCCTGAGGGTCTATGCATCGGGCGACCCAGGCTCCGTCTGGCACTTCAATCGGGCCTTCGAAGATCCGGCCGCCATGGCTCTTCACGCGCTGCGTCGCCACATCGATGTCATCGACATTGAAGTAGTAGAGCCAGAATGGAAACGGCTCCCGTTCGCGTTTGCTGAACATGCCGCCGATGATGTGGCCACCGGCCGAGAACAATTGATAGGTCTCGATCGAACCGGATTCCGCATCGGCCTTCTGCCAACCAAACAGCTTGTCATAAAAAACGAATGCCTTGTTCGGATCGGCGGCGAGCAGCTCGTGCCAACCCACACGCGCCGGTTGGTCGCGCTCGGCCGGTTGGACCTCGCCAAGCTTCAATCCATCGACCAGCGCAAGCGTGGCCGTCTGCGGGTCGGCAACGACGGAAATGCGGCCGATATTGGTGTCGGTCGGCGGCACGTATACGGCTCCGCCAAGCCGCTTCAACTGGTCAGTCGTGGCGTCCACGTCGTTGACGGCGACATATCCCATCCACCTCGGCGTGGCGCCCTTTTTCCGCGCCTCGTTCGGCAGATTGATGAGGCCGCCGACCACGGCCTCTGCAGCCGTAAACAGCGTGTATGGCAGATCGGCCGTCGACGCATCGCGCGCGTCCCAACCGACGACTATCGCATAGAAGGCCTTGGCGGCCGCCACATCGGTCGTCATCAGCTCGTACCAGGCGAACCGTCCATGATGATCGACCACACCGAGTCTCCGCACCAGCCTGAACGGCGACAACGAGGTGATTGGCGATTGCCGGTTCCGGTGGAATTCAATTGTTCAGCAGTCGCGCAAAAAGGCAAGAGCCGCATCGTTGCGCTCCCGTCGTGAGTTCGATGATGAATAGCAGATGAATAAAAAGCCGCGTTGTTCATGAAGGTGAACCAAACGTGTTACCGGACCAACGCGAGCGCGAGCCTGCAAGCGCTTGCATGGTACATTTGCCGGGGGTAAAGTCTGCGCGCTGGAGTCAAACCAATTTTACAAGGTATGGAGGTTGCGACGATGCCACGGATCAAACAAGCGTCGAAGAAGAAACACGTGATGAAATCCGTTCCGGTTCTGGGGGCAGCCGGCCTGACGTTTTCAATGGTTGGGGGGGCATCAGCAGCAGCCGTGCCGACGGCAGATACAGCGCGGGCGCCGACCGTCGGACTCGGTCATCAGGTGACGCTTGGTGAAGAAGAAATCGCAGATGTCAGCCTGGCGACGTTCCATGTCTTCGACAAGGAGAACGTTGGCAGCGGCGTACAGGTGGCGTGGCGCGGCTGCGGCGGTTGCAGAGGCTGCCGCGGGTGCCGAGGCTGTGGTTGCCGGGCCTGCCGGGGCTGCGGTGGATGCGGCGGTTGCTGCCTTTCATGGGGCGCTTGCCGCTTGTGCTAAGCCAAGCTGTTCTTCGATCAAGTTGACATATGCAGATCGCTATGGCCGGGCTCGACAACGTCGACCCGGCCGATCCATGTTCGAGTTGCAGTGCGAGATCGCCTGTGCAGGGCGGCAGGACTGCGCATGACCGCCGAATAGGTCTCCAGCCCTTGTCAAAAAAAACCCGCGTCCAGGCACGACGAAAAAATTCCGCCGGTCGGAAAGCGCCCCCGAAGCTCGCGAAACGAAGCGGCGGCCGAGCCAAGCGCGCCGGCGCTCCGAAGCGCAAGTCTGCTTCCGCGCGACGCGCGACCGCGGACGTTCCGCAATTCGCGCCGAACTTTACCGTCTATGTGCTGCCGCCCGATGCGGTGTGCCTTTACTCCGAGGATCGAAAGTTCTTCCTGCATGGCGAGCTCTATTGCGCGCTCGCCACCGCCATCGGGAAAGGCGGAAAGAGCTTTGCCGAGCTTGCGCGGCAACTGGCGCGGAACTTTCCACCAGACAAAATCGAGGAAGCTCTCAAACGGCTGATGGAGCGCGGTTACATCGTGCCGGCTTCGCCATCGCCGCCTCGTGCCGTGGACGGCTATTGGGCAAGCCTCGGACTGCCGCCGGGCGTCGCCAAACAAAATCTCGGGGGTTGCCGGGTGCGCGTTGAGGCGATCGACGTGGAGGGTGCGGCCGAATTCAGCACCGCTTTGCGCGAGCTGGGTGTCGAGGTCGTCACGCGATCTCCCGACCTCACGGTCACGCTGGTGAATGACTACCTCGAACGCCGGCTCGCCGAATTGAACCGGCAGCACGTCTCCGACCGCGCGCCCTGGCTGCTGGTGCAACCTTCCGGCGCGTTTCCCCTGGTGGGACCGGTGTTCGACCCCGGCAGGACCGCCTGCTGGACCTGCCTGTTCGATCGCATGATCCGAAACCGTGAAGTCAAAGGATTTCTCGATCGCGGACCGGCGCACCCGGTTGCGGTTTCACCTCTCGTCCGCAATACGCTCGGACAGAGCGCGATCCAGTTCGCCGCGCTCGAAGTCGCCAAGGCAATCGCCACGGGTTTTCGCACCGAGCTTAACGATCACGTCATCAGTCACGACCTGCTGGGCTCGAGCGTAGCGAAGCATTACGTGGCGGCCCGCCCGCAATGTCCGATCTGCGGCAACAGGAAACTCGTCGACCCGCGCCGAGCGCCGGCTCCGATCGAACTCAGCGGCGGTGCCAAATTGGTCATGACGAGCGGCGGCTATCGCACTGTGTCGTCGCGCGCCACGGTGGCGCGGTTCCGCAAGCATGTCAGTCCTCTCACCGGCGTGGTCACGCGGCTCGAGCGCATCGAAGCCGATTTGCCGATGAACACCAACTTCTACGCGGCCCATAATTTCTCCGCGCCGGCCAGGAATGTCGACCAACTCCGGGAGGGATTGAGCGGCGGCAGCTTCGGTAAGGGCAGCACCGCCGAACAGGCGGAAGCCAGCGCGCTGATGGAATCGATCGAACGTTATTCCGGGATTTTTCAGGGCGACGAGATCCGGGTGACGCGGCGCTTCACCGATTTCGCCCCGGGCGATGCCGTTCTTCCCAACGACGTGCTGCTGTTCAGCGAGGCGCAAACCCGCGCGGACCAGCAGCGCTCGGCAGACGATTCCGGCGAGTCATACGGCGCGCCCGCCCCGTTCGATCGTTCGGCCAGGATCGAGTGGTCGCCGGTATGGTCGCTGCGCGACGGCCGCTTCAAATATCTGCCGACCAGCCTGCTGTATTTCTTCTATGGCGGGCCTGCCTCCTTCCAGGCGGATTCCAACGGCTGCGCCGCCGGCAACACGCTCGAAGAGGCCATCGTCCAGGGGTTTCTCGAACTGGTGGAGCGAGATGCCTATGCGATCTGGTGGTATAACCGATCGCAACAGGCGGAGGTCGATCTCAGCCACTTCAACAATTCCTATGTCCGCGATCTGCATAGCCAGCTTGCCGCAACCGGACGCAGGCTGTGGGTGCTCGATGTCACCAGCGATCTCGGCGTTCCGACTTATGTAGCGATATTGCACTGGATGCAGAACGGTCAGGAAAATATCGAGTTCGGTTCCGGCGCGCATTTTGACAAGCGCATTGCGTTGCTGCGGACCTTGACGGAATTGAACCAGTTCCTGTCGATCGGCCTGATGGGCGGCGGCACCGGGGAGAAACCAAGCCTCGACGGCGTCACGCCGCTGCGCCTCGAAGAGCATCCCTTTTTGACGCCGCGCGGCGCCGCGCCGAACACGGAAGCGGCGATCGGCTCTCCCGACAACACCCGTGATCAGGTGCTGGCTTGCGTCGAAATCGCGAGGCGCGCCGGCCTCGATTTTCTCGTCCTCGACCAGACCCGGCCCGATGTCGAGGTGCCCGTGGTCAGGGTGATCGTGCCGGGGCTGCGGCATTTCTATCGCCGCTTCGGGCCCGGCCGGCTGTACGATGTTCCGGTCAAGCTCGGCTTGCGGGATCGTCCGCTGCCCGAACACGAGCTGACGCCGTTTCTCCCCCATAGCTAGAGGATCCAGTCCGGGTGCGCGCTTCCCGAAGAAAGACAGGGCGGCGGACCTCGGCACCGATTGTTTCCGCGCGACTGAGCGGTCCCGTCGCGCTCGAAGCGCAGGCGGACGGAAGCCTCGCCGCCTGCTTCGACGGCTATTCGATCGGCCTTGGAAAGTTCAGCGCCGGCGCCATCGACCGCGCCCAGATGCTGCGCTCCGGCCTGCCGCTCGATGGGTTCATCTCCGGTGGCGGCAGCGCGGCCGATCAGGAAATGAGTCTCCTGGTGCGGCGGCTGGCGCGGCGCGGTCTTCTGGAATACCGCCTCTCGCGTTCGGGTGAAGCCAGGGACGAGGTCGTTATCGAACCGCAGGTTCCCGATTACTGGCCGCAGATGCCGGCGCTCGGCGGAGCCGATTTGATCGTGCTGTCGCGGTTTGCCTATCTGCGCCGGCGCGGCAACGAGATGATCCTGGAATCGCCGCGCGCCGATGCGCTGTTCCGGATCGGCGATCCCAAGCTCGCTTCCCTCCTCGCTATGCTCGCCACCCCGCACAGCATCAACAAGCTGCGGCGGCAGGACGGATTTCCCGGACTCGAGTTTCTTGCGTTGCTGGTGAATTGCCGGATTCTCTTCAAGATCGACGCCGCCGCCGGCGATGGCCTCCGCGCCCATGAAGGCGACGACAACCTCGTGCTCTGGGATTTTCACGACCTGCTGTTCCATACCCACAGCACCGAAGGCCGGCAGGCCAACCCGTTGGGCGGGGTCTATCCCTATGCGGGCGTGATGCCGCCGCCACCCGCGACACGCTCGCGCTGGCCAGGCAAGAAAATCGACCTGCGCAAGGCCTCGGCCGCCTCGCCGGCAGCTCTCCCACCGATCGCAAGGCTGCTGCGCGAGCGGCATTCGACGCGCGACTTCGATGACCAGCAACCGATAACACTGGCCGAGCTCGCGCGGTTTCTCGACTGCACTATGCGAATCCAGTCCAAATGGAAGAGCCGGCTCGACCTCGGTGGCGGCGGCCCTCTGGTCGCATATACGACGCGGCCATATCCATCCGGCGGCAGCAGCTATGAGCTCGAGCTCTACCTTGCCATCGCCAATTGCGAAGGGCTCGCCCGCGGCTTCTATCATTACGACGCCGACCGGCATGCCTTGGTGCCGATCGAGGTCCGCGCGCCCGAGCTTGACGCGATGCTGTCTGCGGCCGGGTTCGCCATGGACGCCTCCGGGCCGCCGCAGATCCTGCTCACGATCGCGGCACGCTTTGACCGGGTGTCATGGAAGTACAGCTCGATCGCCTATTCGCTCATTCTGAAGGACGTCGGGGTCCTGATCCAAACGCTCTATCTGGCCGCGACCGACATGAGGCTCGCCGGATGCGCGATCGGAACCAGCAATATCGAGCTGTTCGCCAAGATGACCGGAATCGAATTCCACGTCGAAGGACCGGTCGGTCAATTTGCGCTGGGCCGCGCCGCGCCGGACAACGAGTAAGGGCACTGCGCCATGGGTGAGCCTGATCAGGAACAGGGCGGCAGCCGGGTCCCCGCGATTGCAGGCCTTGCGATCGCGGCCGTGCTGCTGGTGGCGGGCCTATGGCTGGCTCATGAGCTCACCGCGGCCAGCAAAATGCAGGACTGCGTGATGTCGGGCCGTACCAACTGCAACGTGATCGAGCCCGCGCGATAGGTCAGGGCTCTATTTGACCCGGCCTCGGGGGTGCGAGACGCGCGGCGTTGCCGCGCTCCTCACAATGAAGCCACGGCCGGGTCTAGTTGCAGGGGTGGCGCCGACTGTCCTGTCCCCGATAATTTGCCGTCGACTGGCCGCAATAACGATCGAACCCGTCATAGATGCCATAGGGCTGGCCCGCCACGGGGTAGACGACACGATCGGGTGGAACGTTGGTGCCGGGATAAAAGTCAGGCGGCCCGAAATTGTGAAGGTAGATATTGTCATCGCCGCGGGCGTGATGGTGATGGTGCCGGACATACATGTCAGCCGCGAATGACGGCGCCGAAACGGACAGCACTAGGATCGCGGTCGCGAGCAGCCTGAGTTTCATTGCGGTCCCCATGGTTCCACCCCTCATCCCCAAACGGGTCATCTCGTTGGCATCCTCTTGAGGCCAAACCTCACGGCGGATGCCCTTCAGTCTAGCCCAGCCGGCGCCCGCGGGATAGCACCGGGTTGACTGGATGGAGCCGGATCAAGTCGGCGACGCACCCAAGATATCCGCGACGGTCCGCGCCATCATCGCCTCCCGGCCGGTGACAAGATGCTGTTTCAGCCGATCCATGGCGCGTTCCCTGATCAGGAGATCGATCAACGCCAGCCGCCTCGGCTCGTCCACCGCTTCGACCAGCAGTTTCCGATAGCGATCGAAATCGTATTCCGCCGCTTGATCCATCCGCCCCGTCCCGCAAACCTGCTGCCCGCAATGTTTCGCAAGGCAGGAACCGGAGCAACAGCAAGACTCGCGGTTTCCCCAGGCTTGAGAGATCCCCGTCGGATCGCCCATGATGCGATCGAACGTTCGTTGCGGCGACAGTCTCAACGACACCGCGTGTCACCGCGGAAACAGCGACACCGTAAGCTGTTGATTTCATTGGTCGGGGCAGCTGGATTCGAACCAACGACCTGCAGTACCCAAAACTGCCGCGCTACCAGGCTGCGCTATACCCCGATGATCTGGGAAACCATGTCGATACACGCTTAGGCCGCACCCAGCAAGGCGCGGTGCCTGGCCTTCAGTGGCCGTTGAAGAGCGGATGTGCCACGCGGTCGCCGGGCTTGATGCCGTATTTTTGCGCGGTGCCGGCGATCACCTCGAGCACCCCCTTGGCCAACCCGTTCGAAGGGATGATCCTGGTCGACAGCGGCTCGGTGTTTTCGGCGATCCGCAGGATGCGGCCGTCGGCGCGGATGAAGATCATGTCGAGCGGGATGTAGGTGTTCTTCATCCACATCGAGACCTCCTGTTCCGGCGAGAAGTCGAACAGCATGCCTTTCCCGTCCGCCAGTTCCTTGCGGTACATCAGGCCGGTGGTCTTCTCTTCCTCGGTCGTTGCCATCTCCACCGCGAAAACATGCACGCCGGATTTGGTGACGATCTCGAGCGGCTGAATGGTCGCGGCCTGCGCCGCCACGCCGATCCAGGCGCAACACACGGCCATCACCGTCGCCGCGACCCACCGCCGCGTCCGCGCAACATTTCGATCAAAACTCATGAACCAGCGCTCACTCAAGCCGTGCCGGACCGTAGCCCGACGATCGTGTCGAATACCAGACCGCCGACGCGCCGGCACATGCCAATTTGGCGGTCAAGCTAACAGTTCGGTGATGAGGAAGGCCTCGCCTGGTCTAGCCTAGTGAGACGACAGCCCGGGCACGCCGGACTCCGGCTGGATCTCGGCGGCCATCATGCCCTTGGAACCGGGCCCGTAGCGTACCAGCACGAACTGGCCGGGGCGCAACTCGGTCATGCCGTAGCGGCGCAAGGTCTCCATGTGCACAAAGATATCCGGCGTCCCTTCCCCGCAGGTCAGGAAGCCGAACCCGCGCAGCCGGTTGAACCACTTCACCTGCGCCCGCTCTAGACCGCTGGTCGGGGTGACGCTGACATGGGTCCGCGGTGGCAGCATCTGCGCCGGATGGATCGCGGTCGACTCGTCCATCGAAAGGATTCGGAATGCCTGATAGCCCTTCGCCCGCTGCACACATTCGCAGACCAGACGCGCGCCCTCGTAGGCAGTCTGATAGCCATCGCGCCGCAGAACCGTGACATGCAGCAGCACGTCGGGCCAGCCATTGTCCGGCACGATAAAGCCGTAGCCCTTTGATGCATCGAACCATTTGATGACGCCGGCGATTTCGACGAGGGTCGCGGCGGCGTCGCCAAGACCAGTGAGTGCATCGATCGCCGGGTCGCGCCCGGCGCCAGCCGAAAACTCGCTCGATCCTAGCCTGTCTTGGCCAAGACGGTCCGGCGCCGCGCCGCCCGACGGCGGGCCACCGAACTTCTTGGACTCAAATCCGTCCGACCCCATGACCCCGGACTCCACACCTTATTGGCAGTCCGTCATTGTTGCGACGAACCCAGTACATGCGCCTATCCACGACTAATTCACGATGACGCCACGCGAATCTCACGAATCAAAAGATAACACTCTCGCTTCCCGCGCATAGACAAAAAACGAATCCCCCGAAAGCTATGAACAGCCTTGCGCGGCGGCGAATCAACCGGGCATCAATTGCCGACGAACGGCCCCAGCGTCTCCCCGATATCGTGCCGGATCACCAGATCGGCAACGTCGTCCTGTTCTGTGGGCTCATTGTTGACAATTACCAGCCTCGCCCCGCTGTTTTTGGCCATTAAGGGGAAGCCTGCGGCCGGCCAGACCACCAGCGACGAACCGATCGCAAGGAAAAGGTCGCACCGCTGGGCGAGTTCGGCGGCGCGGCGCATGGCGTCTTCCGGCATCGCTTGCCCGAACGAGATGGTAGCGGTCTTGATTGGCTCGCCGCAGAGGGTGCAGTCGGGTGCGCCGCCGGCCGCATCGAAGCGCTGCCTGACCAAGGGAAGATCGTAAGCCTGTCCGCAGCCGATGCAGCGCGCATAGGTGGTGTTGCCATGCAACTCGATAACATGTTCCGCCGAAAAACCCGATGCTTGATGCAGGTTGTCGATGTTCTGGGTGACGATTGCGGGAATCTTGCCGGCCCGGTACAGCGAGGCGAGCGCGCGATGACCGCGACCCGGCCGCGCGGCGGCGAAGGTCGGTTCCATCGCAAAGCGCCGGCGCCATGACTCGTCCCGCGCATCGGCGCTCGTGACGAATTCATCAAACGGGATCGGGCGGTTGCGGGTCCACAATCCGGCCGGGGATCGAAAATCCGGAATGCCGGATTCGGTCGAAATGCCGGCGCCGGTGAAGGGCACGATAATGGCGGCCGCGGCGATCATGTCCCCAAGCTGTTCCACGCCGCTGCGAAGATCCGATGCGATCACGGGGAGACATTCTGCAAGATGGGCCGTACCGATTATAGCACAGCCGTGCAGATTGCAATCTCGCTTTGCCCATTGCAATGGCGCCGCCGTTCGCGCCGTTGTTCTTCTCGACGACTTTGCTGGACTGCGCCACCCGCCGCAGCCGCCGGCGATTTTCGCACCGCTTTGCCGTACTGCGACAACTTCCAGCTCAGCCTCGAGTTCGACCTGCCGCGCTGCAACCCTTTCGAGCAGCATTTCGGTCACGTCGTCGCGCAACGCCGCGAGCCGTTCGATGTTCAATGATCCAGATCGATCTTTTTGGCTGACGGGAAGCCGCGCACGTCACAGGCAAGTTGCAAAGCTTATCCACGGCGCACCCACGCGCTTCAACAGCGTCACCGCATTCATGCCCCATTCGCGATCCCAAATGAACGCTCGGCGAGAATCAAAACGGATGGGGCATGACCAAACAGGAAGACAATCTTGCCCGCGAGCGGAAGGAAATCGCCGCACGGGTCGCCAGCTTCAAGGCGACCCAGGAAAAATTCAGACGTGAGCGCGAGGAATATTTTGTAACCACGCTGGAAAATGCCCGCAACGGAACCGACGGCAAATCCTCCTGGTCCTGATCCGGCTTCGGGCGGTGCGCTCGCTTCGCTGCGCCGCCAAAGGAAAAGCCCGGAACCGTGTTCCGGGCTCCGGGCTTTTTGAATTACCAACGGCGCCAGTGGTGGTAGTGCCGGTAGTGGAGATAGTAGCCGGGATAATAAGCGTAGGATCCATAGGCTGGACCATAGTAACGCGGGCCATAGGAACCGTAATAGCCGTAGCCTGGTCCATAGCCGTAGCCGTACGGCCCATATGCTCCCACCGCGCCCGCTGCGAGCGCGCCGGCGGCCAGACCGAAGGCCAGTCCCGGCCCGATTCCTCGCGCCTGTGCCGGCACCGCCAGAGCGGTGGCGCCGACCGTGGCAACCGTCGCCAAAATCGCTATTGCCTTTCTCATGCTCATCCTCCTCCATTAACAACTGCAAGATAACGCCGAGGTTTTTCAATGGTTGCACGGAACCCGGAGCCGCGAAGCAGAAATATAAAGTTAACGCGCGGAAAGGACACCGCTTTCCCAAATGCCGGCGATGCCGCAGATCGCGCGGACATCAGGACGTCGGCATCAGGCGCAGCAACCAGGCTCGCTGTCCGGTCGCGAGATAAACAACAGCAATGCTTGCGACCATGGCAGTGATGCGCGGTGACGGCGGTCGTACTTTCCCACCTTGAAAGCGCCTGAGCGGCTATTTCGCGTGCACCAGGTGCCCGGCTTCGGATTTCGTTCAAGCTTGCGCCTTTCATGCCTACTTCGGCGGTTGCAGGCCCGGGCTGTTGGCCCATTGGTCGAGGTTTTCGAGCACCCGGTCATGGCTCGGACGCTGCGGCGGTTTGGGCTCTTTCGGCTTCGAGGCGACTCGGGTTGTTTGTGCATTGGCGCTCCCCTGAGCGTAAAGTTACAGCTTCGAAGATGAAACCTCAATGAACAAGTTGTTGATATTACAATTGTTTTCTACTCATTGGACAGTTTGTTGGTATTTCACTGGCGCCGACCTCGCGGACGTGAGGACGATACCCAGCATGACGCGTCTGGTCGGATGCTGGAGGAGCATAAGGAAGCAAGCGACTGAACGCGCAGCCGCGCGCGCGCTGTTCAATAGGCAACGCACCCATTCCGGAACGAATGACCGGATGCCGGCTTTTTCCGGCCATGCAATGGATTGAAGCCCTGATCAACGCGTCCGCTTTCGCCGGCTTTATCGGCCTCGCTACGCATTGGCCAGAAACGCGTCAGGCCGATTAGGCGTACGACCGCCGCGCCGCGCTGCGGGCACCTGCACGGCACCTCCGCTTGCAATATGATGCTGCTATTGCTTGCCCAGATGTGCGGGGCGGTGGCGCTTGCCAACGCCCATCACAATGGACTTCAATCGCTCGGGCCTGAGGGAGCGGCCGCATCTTCCATGAAGAACGGGCTTTATTCGGTTCATGTGTCCATGCTCGACGGCGTGAAGGGCCGCGACAGTGGCGTTCTCATTCTCAGGGACGGCAGGATGATCGGCGGTGGCCCGCATTTCTGGTCGTCCGGCTCCTATACGGTCGGCAATGGCACCTGGAAGGGCCATCTGCGCACCAACCAGCACACCCGTTTTGAGGATCCCTTCGTGCGACCGCTGTTGGGCGGACAGGAAGTCACGAGCGGTTTCTCCGGGACATTTGCCGATGACCGGGCCGAAGTATTCGGAACCACCCTCGCCGGTAGCCGAAGCCTGAGCTTTCGCGCCACCCTGAAGAAACTCGTCGAGGACTGATGCGTTACGCGGGCCTTGCGCACCACGCAGGCCGGGCCCTGCCCTTTGCGGTATTTTGCTGCTATTGAAATCCCCTGATCTGTCTAACCCAAATCAAATCTGCAAATGCCGTCAGGGAGCCAGAAAACATGCGTTATCTCCACACCATGCTGCGCGTTCGAAATCTCGATGCCGCGATGAAATTCTATCAGGATGCGCTGGGATTGAAGGAGGTCCGGCGCGTCGACAATGACAAGGCGAAATTCACGCTGGTGTTCCTGTGCGCGGCCGAGGATGAAGGGCTCTTGAAGCAGTCCAAGGGGCGCGGCGCGCCGCTGGTCGAACTCACCTATAATTGGGACGAGGAAAAATACGGTGAGGATCGCTATTTCGGCCACCTTGCCTATGAGGTCGATGATATCTACGCGACCTGCGAGCGGCTGATGAAGCTCGGCATCACCATCAACCGTCCGCCGCGTGACGGCCAGATGGCCTTTGTCCGCTCGCCGGACCTGCACTCGGTCGAGCTATTGCAGAAGGGTGACGCAAAGCCGCCGGCGGAGCCGTGGACGTCGATGCCGAACACCGGACATTGGTGAGGCATTGTCTGCCGCCCCGCGTGTCACAGCGTGGAATAAAATCCGATGTCCGTCCCTCGCCCGGGAACCCGACGCCTGCCGCCGCGTTCTCTGTCCATGAGGAATTAGAGGAGGCGAATATGGGACGAGGACTTCTGCTCTGGCTGCTGGGCGTGCCGATTCCGGTGATTATTCTGTTGTGGTTTTTCTTCGGCCGCTAATAGTTGCGACCACGGCAATTGTTGTCAGTCGGGTCCGTCATGGTTCGACGGGGCCTGATTTCTTGAGCGGCCCCGCCGGCGAAAATCCGCCGGCGGGGCCGCGCTTTATCGCCGATATTCCGCTATGACGTTGGCCAACGGATATCGGGGATAAACACGTGCCGGACAACAGCGGACAAATCACCATTTGGGGCCGGGCCAATTCGGTCAATGTTCAGAAAGTGCTGTGGTGCCTGCGCGAACTCGATCTGGCCTATACACGCTTCGATGCCGGCATGGCGTTCGGCCGCAACCATGAGCCCGATTATCTCGCAATGAATCCCAACGGCCGGGTGCCGACGCTGGTGGATGGCGATTTCGTGCTCTGGGAATCGAATTCGATCATGCGTTATTTGGCGCTTGCCTATCGACCGCAATCAACCCTCTATCCGCCGGCGCCGAAGCGTCGCGCCGCCATCGACAGGTGGCTGGACTGGACTCTTTCGACCATGCAGCCGGTCGATCGTCCGGTGTTCTGGGCGCTGGTGCGAACGCCAGCCGAACAGCGCGACATGGCTGCAATCCAGCGCGATGTCGATGCGGAGGCCGAGCAATGGCGGATCGTCGATGCGCAATTGGCAATCCGCCGCTTCCTCGAAGGCAATGATTTCACGCTGGCGGACATTGCGCTCGGCGCCTATGCACGGCGCTGGCTCGGGGTTGAAGGCGTCCACAAGCCGCATCTGGCGCATCTCGAACGCTGGTTTGCGCGATTTGCCGAGCGTCCCGGATTTCAGCAATTCATCGCGCCGCCGATGTCATAGCGCCGTGGCTCACGTGACCTGCCTGCCCCGATTTCAATACCGCCGCCGAGCTTGACGCAGGTGCTGGTGCCGTCGATTTTAACAAACCCTGGACCGTAGGCTGCGCAGGAATTGCCGGCGCCGGCATCGCGTTTCAACGGCAGCAGTCGCTCCCGGGGCGGGGTCGGGTCCGGCTTCTGTCGGCCGGGCTGTTCGGCCGCCGTGATCGAGACGGGCAGCGTCACAACAACGATCGCAAGCAGGATGTTTCGCATCGCGCCTTTTATCGCGGCAAGGCCGATTTTGCTAGCGGACGAACTTGACGCCGAACGACTTTCCGCGTTGCCAGACCACTTCGCAGTTCCGCCCGGTGCGCGCGTCGCGGGTGAATGCCAGCTGGAGGCGGCCGGACAACACGCTGGAATCCTCGAGCGTGATCTTGGCGCCCGCGCTCGAGATGTCCTGTACCACGCACTGGCGGGCCGCGAAGCCGCCGTCGAGGGTGATCCAGCCGGGTTGACGCAGCGATTTGCGCGTTTCCCGCTTCTTGCTTGCTCCGACCATTGCATTTGCTCCCTGAAGCCGGCTTCCTACATCACCGGGCTTTAGAAACCGTTGCGACCCGGAAGAATCCAGCCAAAGGGCGCTGCGAAGCCGACGTTTCGGGCCGCCCTGGAGCGGATCCCGGTGGCTTGCCGGGCCGGCCAAACGCCACTATACGTTCGCCGGCCACCGCCCGGCTCGATGAGCTGCGATCCGGGCTCGGCACAGCGCCGTCGCAAACCTCAAAGCGTCGATTGGCCGGGCTACGTATGATTGTGCGAAACGGCAGTGCCGCGACCCGACGGGCCGTGACAAGGCCGGCAATTTCGCTCCCTTCGTCTATCGGTTAGGACGCCACCCTTTCACGGTGGAGAGAGCGGTTCGATTCCGCTAGGGAGCGCCAGCGCCGTTTGGCCTCCTTGAAATCAAACGATCAATGGCCCTGATTGCCCCGCTTTTTGAAAACGCCCATCTTGGTAGGCACATTGGGCCCGTTTTCGAACGGCGAACGCGCTTGCTGCGCAGGTTCCGCAATCTTGCTCTGCGCATAGCCACGGCACATGGCGGCGTTTCGGTCATTTCGCAGCCGGCGGCACGGCGGGAGCAGTAAGCACATAACCCCACGCCAGCAGCGTCTGAAACACCTGCTTGGCCTCTTGCAGGGGCAGGCGGTCGAGCGGTGTATGCTTTCGCAGTTCCAAAATAAGCAAATCAATCTCGGCCGGCGTCATGGCGCACTCCTGGCGATGGTTGCGGTACAGTGTAATGCAAAAAGGGATTGTCAGTCGACACAACCCGGACGCCGAACCTCTCCCGCACGATACCCGATCTGGAAACTTGAGCCGGCGCTGAAATGCCGGTCATGCGGAACGCGGCGCTACAAGCCGCCCATGCATATGGTCAAGCTGACCGAACGGCGCGAGATCACGCCTTACCGGTGGACGCATCCCAATGATGATGATCGGCGGTAGAGATCAAGGCCGCGCAACGCATGAATCGAGAAGCCCGTCCCGATAATTTCGCGCGGGTATGTTGACAGAAAGGCGCTGGGACGCCGCTTGGCTGGGCGGCAGTTTACTCCCACAGGGTACTCTCGCAGTCGGACTTTTTCGTTGACCGGCGCAAGTTTGCGCACGATCAACGAGACAGGGATGCTGTCTATTCATGAATGGCAAATTCATGATATGGTATGGCTCTGCTTCTAGAGGGTCACAATTCTACAGGGTCACAATGGTGACGTGCCTCGCTCGGTTGGCGAGGTGTTTTTTTCGCCGTCAGCAAAACCGTCGCGTCCGCTCGATACACCGATCTGGAACTTGAGGCTAGTTGAAATGCCGGTCATGTGGAACGCGCCGCTATAGCCCGCGACGGTCGTTGTCGACCATGTCCACATTGTCGTCCGACGCCTTGCGCTATCGTTTATTCGAAGCGACGCTTGGAGAGACAATGCGACTGACAGTCCACACGGACTATGCTCTGCGAATTTTGATGTATCTCGCGTTGAAGAAGGACGGTCTCGCGACCATTACGGAAATCGCAGCGACCTACGACATCTCGAAAAATCATCTGATGAAAGTGGCTTATAAACTCAGTGTCGCGGGCTATGTCGAAAGTGCTCGAGGTCGCGGTGGAGGCTTGAGGCTCGCAAAGCCAGTCGAGGCGATCATGCTCGGAGAGGTCGTTCGCAAAACCGAGCCTGACATGCCACTTATAGTACAGGGCATGGAGCACGACGACCCGTCCCGCGCCTTATTTGTCGTGCGTCGGGCTATGAATCTGGCCAGCGCGGGATTTCTTAAAGCTCTGGACGGTTATACGCTCGCCGACCTGATTCGGCCGGGCGCGAAGCTACGCGCGTTACTTACCGTTCCTCAGAGCGCGCGCGATGTGGCGTCGAAGTCAAACCGCGTCGCACGGACGAGAAGCCGGACCGAACGGCGCGAGGTCACGCCATATCGGTGGACGCATCCTGATGATGATGAGCGGCGGTAACGGTGGCCGCCGGACCTTGATGACGCCATCGCCGCATGTCTGTTATCGAGGGTAACCGGACTCGTTGGTGCATCGCGGAAATGACGAGAATGACCCGTAGCCGACCTCAAACTCGCGGGACTAAATGCCAAGAATCGGAGAATCTAGGGCGAATTAGGGGCATTCCGGGCGTCCCCTTTTTTGCTAAACTCGTCCGTTCAGGAGTTCCACCGCTCATGGCTCTGTTCGATATCATCCTTGCGGCGACGCTAAACAATCAGGCCGAATCCTACAAGGAAGAGGGTCGCTACGCCGATGCCGAGCCGCTCTACAAGCGGGTGTTGGCGATCAATGAGAAAGCGCTCGGGCCCGATCACCCCAATGTCGCGCTGGCACTGAACGATCTGGCCGAATTGTACAGCGCCGAGGGTCGCTACGCCGATGCCGAGCCGCTCTTCAAGCGGGCGCTGGCGACCTGGAAAAAGGCCCTCGGGCCCGATCACCCCAATATCGTGCAATCGCTGAACAATCTGGCCTACCTGTACAGCACCCAGGGTCGCTACGCCGATGCCGAGCCGCTCTACAAGCGGGCACTGGCGGTCTTCGAGCAAGCGCTCGGCCCCGATCACCCCTCTACCGCGTCGGCGCTGAACAATCTGGCCACACTCTACAAAGAAGAGGCCCGCTACGCCGATGCCGAGCCGCTCTACAAGCGGGCACTGGCGATCCGGGAGAAAGCGCTCGGCCCCGATCACCCCGATGTCGCGCAATCGCTGAACAATCTGGCCGAGCTGTACAGCGCCCAGGGTCGCTAGGCCGATGCCGAGCCGCTCTACAAGCGTCGTAGGTCACGGAATCCAATGTAGGACGCTGCGGAATCGAAATGTAGAACGGCTGCGACGCCGCTTGCGCTTGTGACGCCTGAGCAAGCTGGTGCCCGTTCGTGTCAGTTACACACTCGCTGCCACTGGCAGTTTCCGAATGTGTCGCAAACTCTCGCTTGCCTGCATTGCGAAGTCCCGAGGGGTGGAATTGTTGAAGGCGCGACGGGTGCAATTGTCGGAGCCATGGTCGGACAGATTGTGGGGGGACAGATCGGCGGCAGATCAATCGCGTTTTGGCAAAGCGGTTCCATCTGCCCGTCAATGCACTGGCAGACACACTCAGCATCAGCCCGACAAATACCAAGTAGCAGGAACGCCACCGCAGCTAATTGCACACGCATGTTTGAGAGCCTCCCGCCCAGGTTGCGGGATCGTTTAGCTTTTTTTCGACGAAATTTGCAATCGTCCTAACGAGCCAAGCCGCGCGGTCAAGCATGTTCCTGAGGGTACCGATTAGGCTGCGGCGCAGGTGCGTGAGAGATTTTGCGGCTGGAATGCCGAAGTTGTAACTAGGCCCGGGACAGACGCCAGGAGTCCAAGAGAAGCTACAGACTATTGTTCTCAGCGACTGTCCGCTTGATAGTGGTGGCATCTCGTGATAGCAATCGCGAAGCAGACAAGCTGATTTACGCCGATTTTATAAGGGTTTATGGAAGAGCTCGCCGCGGGAGCGCCAATTAATCGCGATGGCTTGCCTCTCGTCCGGTTTGTACTGACGTGACGTCAACCAACTTCCGCACGCCCGATTCGGGCGCTATTGGTGAGGCATGCTGAAAAATGTTCCCGCGGAACTGGATGCTCTCGGCCGCGGCGCCTATGGCGCCGTCGAAAGTCTCCGCCTGCTCAACTTCAACAGGCCGGGTCTGCCGCCGGCCCGTCGCGTATCCCGCAACACCATCGCTCGCTGGCTACGCGGGTACGCCCATGGCACAGACGGCTCCCATCATTCCGATCCGCTTTGGAAACCGGATTACGAGAATGATGACGATCAGATCGAACTGAGCTTTCGTGATCTCATCGAACTCAGGTTCGTCAAGACGTTTCGGGATTTGGGCGTCGGCCTCACCACTATTCGCGACTGTTACCGACGTGCGGTTGATGAGATCCGCGACGATCGACCATTTTCAACGCAGAGATTCCGTACCGACGGCAAGACGATCTTTTTAGAGATCACCGAAAAGGATCACGAAGGCCGGATGATCGACCTCAAAAAGCGGCAACAGGTGTTCCGAACGATAGTCGAGCCCAGTCTCCGCGATCTCGAATTCGAAGCGTCAATCGTGGCTCGGTGGTACCCGCTCGGCATGAGGCACCGATCGGTCGTGGTGGACCCAACCAGGTCTTTCGGCCGTCCGATCGTGCGGCGCGGTGTTCCGACGGAAATACTAGCGGAAGCGGTCAAGCTCGAAGGTTCGGTGAACGTAGTCGCATTGCTCTACGAAGTCCCGAAAGCAGAGATTCGCTCTGCGCTTGAATTCGAGCAACGCCTTGCGGCGTGAAGCTTCTCGTGGACCATAACCTCAGTCCCGCGATCGCGCGTTCACTGCAGCATTTATTTCCTAACCATAAATTCGTCGCTCTCGGTGACAGGTTCCCGCCTAACACGCCCGATATCGACTGGATGTCAGAGCTCGATCGCGAGGGAGGATGGGCCGCTCTCACCAAGGACCTTCGCATTCAGTTCAGACCGCACGAACGACTGGCCCTTGATCGTTCCAAAATTGTGTTCTTCTTTCTCGTCGGCGCGTGGCGCAAGTATTCGGTGCAGGAGACAGCCGCGCGTCTGATCAGGTTAGTTCCACTCATGGCGAAGCAGGTAGAGATTGCTGACCGTGGCCGTTTCGATTTGCCGATAAATGCGGGATCTAAACTTCGGCCTCATCGCGATTAATTTCGCCCGCATGAACCGCTCCGGTGGCGCCGCTTGAAACATGGTAGCAAGCCGTGGTAGCAACGCTTGTTATTCAGCGCCTTCCAGGTGTCATTGTTCCTCTCGTTAGGGAGCGCCAATAGCTTCACTGGCTTGGCGCTCAACCGGTTTGCCCATCCGAGACGCCCGAGGAGTTCGAGAGCTGCGGCTTGATGACCGAAGGTGAAGCAAACATGACGGGCATGGCCGGATCGGTGTACCCATGAATATTTGGCAGATCGGTTTTGTCGTTCGCGCCGGCGTTTCGGCGCTGGTCGTTGCTTTTCTGTTGGGGTATGCCGCGCATCATGATTGGGGGCTGTCTCGTGTAGCGATCCGAACCGATGCCTTGCTGGCCGCCGTGCTTCTCGGCACCCTGCTGGCAATAGACGTGTTTGGCAAGAAGTTGAGGAAGCCAAAGAGATAACCATGGTCAGCGATTCCATATCGTCAAGTTCGCCGGAACAAGCAGGAGCGGTGGAGCGTGCCGAAACTGCAGTCAATTTCGGCGCGCCGGCGGTTCTTCGCAAATGGCCTTCACTTCGTTCCGAACGTCGCGCCGAGACGGGAGGTCCGTATCTGCTCATCGATGGCACGCTCGATGAGTGCATTGTGAATTTGATGGCGAAGCCTGCCCGCACGCGTCACTTGTACGAAATTCACACTTCGGCCCAGCTCCCGCTGGTCAAGCCCGTGTTGTCGGGAGAAATCATCGTTGAGCTCGCGCGGCTGCGAGATTTTCTCTGATCCGACATCCGCCGCCTGGTCCGGCGAAGGAAAAATAACGTCGATGGCGGGGAATCGTGACTAACAGTGGTCTGGCCAGACTAATTGCGACCGTTGTTGTTTTGATCGGTTTGGCGATCTGGCTCAAATCGGAACGCAGCCAGACACAGCATGGCTGCCAAAACTGCCCAACCGATATTTCGGCCAACCATCGATAGCCGCAAGACAGAATGAGGTGTCAAGGCGGCCGGCATCGCACTGGGTCGGTCGGCGCCATCGCTGCTTTCAGTTATCCACAGGCTCTGATGACAGCGGCAGCGTTGGCCCGCTAGATTGGCGCGGGGAGAACAGCCATGAGCGATTGGAAAGCGGAACTGGACGCGCTGGTGTCCGAGACCATGGATTTCGCGCGCAACCTGCGTTCCCAACTGCCCGTTTCGATCGGGCGGCCTGAGCCAACCCGGCCGGAGCCCATGAGGCTGGAGCCGATGACCTGGGGCGGATCGGAGCGTGAGGAGATCCAACGGCGCGTCGCAAGCTTCAAAGCCCATCAACAGCAACATACCCGGCAACGGCAAGACTATGCCGCCTCCGAATGGAAGAGGATGCTCGCATCCCGGTCATGACGCGGAGCCTCCGCGCAATCCGGCCGAGGCGAAGGACCGAATTCGGCCTGTTGTCCGGCGCACGCGTTTGGCAGCACCCTCGCCGCTGCTCAAAGTCCCCTGCGTTTTTCCGAGATCGCCTTTCGCAAGACGCGCGACAACGCCTCGACTGAATACGGCTTCTGAATCAGTTCAAAGCCTCGATCGGCATTTTCGGCGAGGACGCTGCTGTATCCGCTGGTGAGGACGACCGGAAGACCAGGATAACGCTCGCGGATGGCAACCGCCAGATCGACGCCGTTCATGCCCGGCATGATGACGTCCGAAAAGACCAGATCGTAGGCGAGTTCGTTGACGGCGAGCGCTTCGAGCGCCGCGTCGGCGCTGTTCACCCAGTTTATCGCATAACCCAGGTCTTGAAGTAATTCGGTGGAGAACCGGCCGACGTCTTCGTTGTCCTCGACAACCAGAACGCAGTTGCCACGGCCGCTCACCGACGCTTCGAGACCCATGCGGTCCTCATCAGATTTGCTGGCCGGAGGCTCGACTTGCGGAAGGTATATCGTGAAGGTCGAACCTCGGCCGGGCGTACTGGCGACTGCGATTTCGCCACCGGACTGCTTGACGAATCCGAACGCCTGACTGAGCCCGAGCCCGGTCCCTTTTCCGACCTCCTTCGTCGTGAAGAATGGCTCGAAGATGACTTCAATCTTGGCGGGGTCGATGCCGCACCCGGTATCCTCGACCGCCACGGCGACAAACCGCCCCTCGCGATGCGCATGGGTCCGTAGCGCAGGTATCGCTTCCACGGGCTCAACCCTGATGGAAAGCCTGCCTTCGCCATCCATGGCGTCGCGTGCATTGACCGCCAGATTGACCAGGGCGGTCTCGAATTGCGCGACGTCGGCCATCGCGAAGCAGACGGGCCTGCAGAGATCGAGTTCGATACGGACCCGGCCTCCGACCAGCGGATGTATCAATTGCGCGATGCTTTCGACCTGGGCGTTGACGTCGAACACCTGCGGCGTCAACGGTTGACGGCGAGCGAAGGCGAGAAGTTGTCCAGTCAGCTTGGAAGCGCGATCCACGGTGTCCGAAACGGCATCGATGTAGCGGCGGCGCCGCTCCTCGGACAAATCCCGTCGTCGCAGGAAGTCGGTGGCGGAACGAATGATGGTGAGAAGGTTATTGAAATCATGAGCGACGCCGCCGGTGAGTTGGCCGACCGCCTCCATCTTTTGCGCTTGGCGAAGCGCTTCTTCCGCCTGCCGCCGTTCCGTGATGTCGATCGCCTCCGCAAGGACCCCCGACGCGTTGCCGTGCTGGTCGACCACGGGACGAATCGCGAAGTCGAAATATCGATCCCCGATTGGAAGGTGCAGGAGAATTTCAGCGCGAACGCTCTCACCTTGGGCAGCCGCCGCGAACGCCTTGCGGACGGTTTCGCTCATGCCTTCGGTCGCGGTGAACCAGGGCAGGTTCCAGAACGTTTTTCCAACCACATCGGGCGAGCTGGCGCGAATACCCGCCAGAGCCGTCCTGTTGGCGTAGACCACGTTGCCGTCGAGACCGAGAAGCGCCTGGTACTGGTTGGTCGTCTCGAAGATCGCCCGTAGCTGCGCCTCGTTGGCGGCAAGCTGGGCCGCCCGCTCCTCGATGCGTCGCTCCAGCGACTCGTTTAGTCGGCGAAGCTCGTTTTCGGCCTCCTTGGCGGCCGTGACGTCATGTGCAACGCCGATGAAGCCGATGTGTTTTCCGGTGGGATCGAAACGAGGTTGCGATTCAGACTGCATCCATCGGTATTCGCCGTCCGCGCGCCTGTACCGTGCTTCGAGCGTGAAGGGCTTCAGCGACGCCTCGCCGGCGATGCTTTCCTGCACGATCCTTGTCATGTCTTCCCGATGCAGGATTGTCCGCCAGTCGAAGACCAGCGCCTGGTCGTAGCCGACGCCGAGGAAATCGAGATAGGTCTGGTTGGCGAACGCCCGGGTTCCGTCGGAGTTGCTCACCCACATTGGCACCGGCGCGCTGTTGGCGATCAACTGAAAGCGCTCCTCGCTCTCGCGCAGCGTTTCCCGTGCAAGCGATCGGTCGGTGATGTCGATATGAGCGCCTACCAGCCGCAGCGGCTTGCCGGCGGGGTCGCGCTCGATGCGGGCCTCGGTCGCAATCCACCGGACCTGACCATCATTGGGTCGGACGATCCGATACTCCGACGAAAACCTGTCCGCCTCGCCACTTACCGCCTCGGTCAGGCGCTTCAAGGTCTTTTCCCGGTCGTCCGGATAAATCCGCCGGACCCAATCTTCATGAGTATCATCCGCATCGGGCGGCAGACCGTGGATCTCCCGATATTCCGGAGAGCGAAAACCGTTCCGGAAGCTGTCCGAGAGATCGACGACGACACCGGCAACCCGCGCGATTTGCGCAATTCCGACCAGTTCGCTTTCCCGCTCCCGCAACGCCCGTTCGGCTTCCATCAGCGTCTGGTTCACACGAGCGAGTTCTGCCTGACTGGCGATAAGGGCCTGCTGCGCCTGCCGGCTTTCGGTGACGTCAAATCCTTCGCAGAAAATGCCCGTGACCTCGCCGTGTTCGTCGACAAGCGGGGCGTAGATGAAATCGAGATAACGAGTCTCTTCCGGCGAGCCGAGAGAGGTCCGGTAGCGGGCTTCCACTCCGCGGGCCTCGAACGTTTCCCCGGTCCTATAGACTGCATCAAGCTTCTTGAAAAAGCCCCGGTCGGCCAGACTTGGAAATGCCTCTCGTATCGTCCTGCCGGTCCAGTCATGGCTGCCAAACAGACGGCGATGGGCGTTGTTGACAAATTCAACGGTATGCTCCGGGCCGCGCATCACGACGATGAACCCGGGCGCCTGCTCGAATTGCCGACGTTGACGTTGCTGTTCGGCCTGCCGCTGTCGTTCCAGATGCGCCCGCTCGGTGATTTCCTGGCAAACGCCGAATAGACCCGCCACGTCGCCGTTTTCGTCCCGTACCGGCGTGTAGGAATAGGTGAAATGGGCCTGTTCCAGGCGGTCGCGCCGATCGAGCATGACGGCGAAGTCTTCCATGTGCACCGATTCGCCAGCGAAGACCTTATTGAATAGCGGTTCGAGCGCCTCCGAAGCCTCGCGCCACACCTCGTCGAGGGCGGGACGGCCTAGCGCCTGTGGATGCTTGCTGCCGAGAATCGGCACGAAGGCATCGTTGTACAGCCAGGTCAGGTCCGGACCCCACGCCAAGAACATCGGCTGAATCGAGGACAGCATCAAACCTGCCAGCGTCTTCAGCGGCATCGACCAGTTGGCGGGCGGTCCGAGCGAGGTATTCGACCAATCGTAGTCCCTGATCCTCTTCGCCATGTCGCCCGGACCGCCGAGAAAGTCGGTTCCCCCGGCCGCCGCGGCCGCCCTTTTGGCGCCTGTCATGGATTCTCCCGTCTCGCGCATGTTTCAGAGCGCATTATAGGAAATCAAGCTAATTCAGAAAGGCAAAGCCCGTGGAAACGGATCGCGGCGTCTGGCCCCGGTGTCAGCCGATCACGTCGATTCGAAATGGCTGGGATATCAGGCGGTATTGGCGCGATGTTCGCTACTTCGACGGGGTTGTCGAGGTGAGCGTTGTTGAGTTGAGAAGCCGCATCGATCTGCCGCGCCGTGTGCATAAGGGCATCGCGGTCGGAATTTCGCAGCGCCGCTCCTGGTTGGGCCCGAGCGGTTGCCAAGGCGCAGGTGCCGTCCGGCCGCCGAGCCCGCGTCAAGATATAAAACTTCGGCCTCGCGCGATGGTGTACGGTCCATGCCAGTCACCGCCTGCCAGGGATTGGAAAAATGAGATTCATTGCATTGTCTTTACTTTGCTTGTTTTCCGGAAATGCGACCGCCCAGGCATCGGAGTGCCAGTCGATACCAAAGGCCGATGCACGGCTTGCCTGTTACGACCGGGCTTCGCCGCCGACGGCGCGAACCAAGCCGACTGAGGCAAAAACCCCCGCTGTACAGAGTCCACCGGGACAGTTCGTCGATCAACTCGCCGCCGAGAACAGTCGCCTTGACGAGAAATTGAAAACCATCTGCCGCGGTTGCTGAATCGACGGTTTCGTAACTTTGCGCAACCGCTTTGATCTGAAACAACAATCGCTTTCCGTGGGCGCGCCGGTCAACGCCTGGACCCAACCCAACTCTTGGCCGATTTGTCAGGATCTCAGGTTCGAAACGCGTCCAAAGCATGGGCAACGAGAATTCCGACGCTCAGAACAACGAAAAATGCTGTTATCGCCTCGAACATAGACGGTTTCCGCGCAATGGACTCAACTAAAGGGGCGGCCGTTTGCACAGTCAAAAAGATTCCGTTGTGCCAAACCAACTTCCTCCCGCGATGATGATTTCAAGCAACAACCGCCTCGCTCCTGGCCGCCCGGCGGCCGCGCAGGACGCTTTCGCTTGGTAAATTCCCGCGTTACGCTGCGGTCTCGAAGTGGGCATCATTGGCGACAGGTGGATTGTGATGATTTCGGTTCTCATCGGTGTTCTGATTATTGTCGTGATCGGTGCCATCTGTTTTTGGGCCATCGACAGGTTTGCCAATGATCGCCGCCTGGCGCAGCTTTTGAAGCTGCTGGTGATCCTCATTTGCCTGGGCGCGATCCTGCAACGGGTGCTGCCGCTGGTAGGGCTTTACTGACCCTGCTGCCGGCGCCGCGGCGTAGAGCTGGAAACGGAAGCCAATCCTGGCAGGATGGGCACGGCTAGTGTTTGGCGCCGCTCACCGCGGAATCTCGCTGCCAATCTTCAATTTCGGCCAGCTTCGCCCAATAGGCCGCAATGCTCATCAAACGCTGCGCTTCGGTGGCATCCGGCTCCTTGCCGGCCTGGCGAGCAACTCGGGCCGCCCACTTCCTGAAATCAGGTACATCGGACATTCTGAATTCCTCAAACCCCGACCCTTTCGGTGAGTCGGAGGAGACCGCCCTTAGGTTCAAAAAAGCCCGCGACCCCACCAATTTGGATCGGCAACCGCGGTGCCGGGCGGCACGGCCAGATCACACTGTCGTTGCTACCGGCCGTCCTGCGGAAGCGGAGCGCCACCAACTGAAATGGGACCGGCCCGGCTGGCCGACGGTAGCCTCTTGCGCGGCGCGCTGACGGCCGGCCGCGCCGCAGCAACCGGCGGGGCTGCGGGCGCCGCAGCGGTTTGCAGCGCGTCCAGTCTGGCCGCCAGGGCCGAAAGCTGATCGGACAGACGCGTCAGGTCGGCTTTTTGCGCCGCGATGCCCTGATTCATCGACTGCAAGGACTGCGCCGTCTGCTGCTGAAACGATTGAAAGTCCCTCAACGCAACCGTTTCTTCGGCATTCCTGACCACCACGGCGGCGACCGGGTTTGGACTGGAGGAGGCCGGCTGAACCAGCTGCCCGTAATTGAGCCAGCCATAGGCAGACGCGGCAACCACGACGGCCAACGCGGCGACAATCCAAAGCACTCTCGAAGCCCTGCCCCGCCGCCGCGACGGCTTCCGGTCCGGGTAAATTTCGTAGTCAAGCTCGTCGGCCACGGGAAATCCTCGATCTCAGTGTCCGGACTGCTGCACGATCATCGTGTCGCAGGCAATATGCTCTTCGGCGCAAAGGCGGTTTTTGCGGGGGACAAGGTCTCGTGGTCGAGAACTTGGATGCCGGCGACCTCGACCATTGAAGGAGCCTGGCATCATGTTCATGCGCGCCGCTGCGCTGTGTCGCAATCACCACACATCATCTGTTCCTTGTCGGAACCGGCTTTTTCTGAGTGCACAGCGCTCCATGCCGCGGGTAGGATAAAATACCGGGGCTGAGGTTGTGTTTTTAGCTCCAAGAAATTTTGAGCCCGGCAAGGCCGCTGGACATATTACCGGCGGCCTTTTTCATGAGCGATCGGCGGCAACTCGCAGCCCGCAATAAATACAATGTCGATTGACTCGATTAATTGTTGGTGTTTGCCTGTCGAATATTGGATTCGCGTTGATACGGTTGGGCTGCAGTTAAATCGGTATTCCGGGGCTGCTGGTACATTTTAACTGAAACGCCATACAGATCTGTGCCGCCGCCCGCCATTGGGCAAATGCCGGCCTGCCGTTGTTGGCGCGTTATGCCTCGCGTGATCTTCAGTCCCGATCGGCACCTTTGGGGAAATGCGATGCGGGTTTTCGTGGCTGCGCTGATCGTTCTCTCCGTCCTTTATTACTGGGACGCCGAATATAACAACGGCACGCTTGTGGACGGCTTGCGGAGCATGGGGCGGTCGATCTCTCACAACATGGGGCACTAGCCGCCGCAGGCGCAGCGGGCGGTCGGCAACTCCGCACCCGTCAAGCATCCCGGATCCCGCAATCAGCGCCGCCCCCAGGTTATCGACGCCCAGAGGCGTTCATGAAGGTAATACCAGGCGATCTTGGTGATGATCTCCAGGCCGGCGATCGATCCCGCCACCTCAATCCGGCCCGTCATGAACCAACTGATCGCGAATGTATCCAGCGTCCCCAGGGTTCGCCAACTGATGGCCTTCAGAACGGACCTTGTGTGCGTCTCTGCTCCGCGAAATAAAATCACCCCGTGCGCCTCCCTGGGTTGACGATCGCAGCGTATCACGCCGGACCTTTCACGCGCCGCCGTATGTTTGCGCAGGACTCGCCGGTCGGCCATGCCTGCGATGGCCCGCATCTTGCCCCGGGAAATCTGGCAAACTCTTTGATTGAATTTGACAATCGCAGCCGGTAAGAGATCGCCTGCATTTTCCGGCCGTGCGATGGCCCAGACCGCGATCGAGCAGACCGGATTCATTCAGCGCGGAGGATGAACGGATGAATGCACAATTGAGGAACATCTGCGGTCGCTAAGGCGAACCGGGCTGCGGCGCGTGAATTGACCAGGGATCGTCGGCTGTCTGCGATGACACGCGGCTTGTTCCAAACAATAGATAATGGGGAAAATGGCTTATTTGCCATCCTGATGAACCTTCTTAAATCGCTCCCAACCGTGATCGGTACAGCGGCAATCGCCCCGGCGCTGCTGATCCTCTGGCTTGTGGTTGCCGCCGGGGAACGCCCCGGACCGCCTCTCAAGGTCTGGACCGCCTTCCTGCTGGGCGCCGCCAGCATTTCTCTGTTGGGCGTGGCGCGCGTGCCGTTTGCGCAACTCGTGGCAGCGCCCGAAAATCCCTGGGTGGCACAGGCCCTGCATTCGATCTTCGGGGTCGCGGCGCCCGAGGAAATCGTCAAGATTCTGGTGATCGTCGCGGTCTCGGCGCGGCGACGACCCTTCGCCGATCCCATGGACACCGTGGTCTACGGCGCGGCGGCGGGGTTGGGCTTTGCCGCTTACGAAAATCTCGCCTACCTCGTCCAGAACGCGGAAATGTGGCGACCACTCGCTGCGTTGCGCAGCGTCCTGACCGTGCCGTTCCACGGCGCGCTCGGCATCATTGCCGGCGCGTATCTTGCGATGGCGCGTTCCGGCACCGCGCTTGGCGCGCACCGACACCATCGCGACCGGGCCCGGATCTCGAGCCGGATCCTGGTCGTGTTCGCGCCGGTGGCGCTGCACGCTGCGTTCGATTTTCCGTTGCTGACGCTGCAGCAGAACCCGGACATCAATTCATCCACCCGATTGATACTGGGAGCGGCCAGCGTGCTGATCGGATTCAGCTCGATCGCCTTTGCGGTGCGGCTGGTGCGACGGGTCGGTCGTCATCATGCTCCCCGCACCGAGACCGCACGCGCACGGCTGAGCCAGTTGCGGCGGATGTGGGCGCTGCTGGTGGCGGGCAGCGGCGCCGGATTTGCCGGCCTCGCCTTTGTGCTGACATCGGTCCACCATTACTGGCTGGCCAATCCCGGGCGCCACGCCTCGTTGGTGCTGATTCCGGTTGGTCTGGTCGCGATTCTGACCGGAATAATCCTCCTGATCATCACCACGGCGATCTATTTTCTTGGCCGCAACCGGATGCGCGGAGCGTCACAGGGTTTTTCCTCCGCGCCCGGTCAGGGCTAGGCCCGGTCTCGCGCGCCGCGCGTCACCAACAAATTTAACCCCGCGGCCCCCGTGCCAGCTATAATATCGCTTTGCGCGGCACGGGCACCGGGAGATTCCAATGACGCTTCCCCAGGACATCACCAACCTTCAGTCCAAGATGAACGCAGCGGTGCGCGCGCATTGGAAAGCGTTCCTGTTCGAGGGCATCCTGCTGGTCATTCTGGGACTGGCCGCCATGATCGTGCCGCCGCTGGCGAGCCTTGCCGTCACCATTTTCCTCGGCTGGATGTTCCTGATCAGTGGCGTTGCCGGCCTCGCGCTGACGTTCTGGGCGAGGCAGATGCCGGGCTTCTGGTGGTCGCTGATCTCGGCGGCGCTGGCGGTCGGTGCCGGCATCATTCTGCTGGCACGGCCGGTACAGGGCACCCTGACGCTGACCATCGTGGTCGGGGCCTATTTCCTCGCCGAAGGCGTCGCCACCATCATGTATGCGCTGGAGCATCGCCGCGAATTGCTGCAGCGCTGGTCCTGGCTGCTGGTGGCCGGCCTGATGGATATTTTGATCGCTTTTTTCATAATCGCGGGACTACCGGGCTCGGCGCTCTGGGCCCTTGGCCTGTTGGTCGGCATCAACCTGTTGTTCGGCGGCGCGTCGATGATCGGGGTAGCGCTCGCCGCACGCAACGGCTGATCAGCAGCCGCGGCAAATGCTCTTGATCTTGCGGTCGAGGGCCGCGTCCTCGCGATTGACCGGATCGTTCGGATTGCCCAGGTTCTTCTCCGAAGGGACCTGGTCGGCGCGCGGCTGGCGGTGACCGACCGGCGCTTCACGCGTGGTGCCGGACAGGTTTGGCGAGAGTCTTGAAGTTCCGGTGCCGTTCTGCGCCATCGCTACCGAACCGAGCATCAAGAACATCACCGTCGTGATAAGCCTTCGCATCTGAATTCTCCACCAACAGAGAAGCGCCCCACTCGGCGGCTGCGGCTCCAATATCTGCTCCGTCCATGGTCGGTCGATCACGACTTTGGCGGATAGAGGTGAACATCGCCGCAGTAATCGGCAATACGATAGCGCGATTCCGCACCAGGTTCACCTTGGCCGGAAAAAGAATCTGCCGGCGACAGGTAATTCGGGCCGACCGGTGCCTTGCCGTGGCCGCCGGGGATATCCAGTACATAGTGCGGCTGGCACAATCCGGAAACCCTGCCCCGCAGTGCACGCATCAATTCCTGCCCCTGCGCCAGCGTCGTGCGCAGATGCGCGGTGCCGGGTGCAAGATCGCCGTGGTGCAGGTAGTAGGGCTTGATCCGGCATTCCACGAATGCACGCATCAGCGCCTCCAGCGTCGCCACATCGTCATTGACCCCGCGCAGCAGCACCGACTGGCTCACCATGGGTATGCCGGCATCGATCAAGCCCGCGCAGGCGGCGCGGGCGGGCGCGGTCATTTCCCGGGCATGGTTGGCATGCAGGGCAACCCAGGTGGTCGCGCCCTTGACCTTCAAGGCCGCGATCATCTCGTCGCTGACCCGGGCCGGGTCGGCAACCGGCACAC
Organism: uncultured Alphaproteobacteria bacterium; assembly: GCA_963808035.1. Lineage (GTDB taxonomy): Bacteria > Pseudomonadota > Alphaproteobacteria > Rhizobiales > Xanthobacteraceae > Bradyrhizobium. Next base: position 205,208 of record CAWEEF010000001.1, read on the forward strand.
GGGTGTGGATCCGGATGATCCTGACATGATCGATCGCAGCCAGGTCCGCCATGATCCCGGCGAGCCGCCGCGGCGACAGCATCAGCGGATCGCCGCCCGTCAGGATCACTTCCCAGATTTCGGAATGGGCGCGGATATAGTCAAGCGCGCCGCGATAGGCCGCATCCGACAGCGCAGTCGCCTTGCCCGGCCCGACCATTTCGCGGCGAAAGCAGAAACGGCAATACACGGCACAGACATGCACGAGCTTGAACAACACCCGGTCGGGGTAACGATGGACAATGCCGGCAACCGGCGAATACGCGTGGTCGCCGATCGGGTCGGCCTGTTCGCCGGGATCGGTCACCAGCTCTTCCGTGCTTGGAATAAACTGCCGCGCGATCGGATCATCGGGATCGCCGGGGTCGATCAGCCTCGCCATGTCCGCCGTCACGGCCACGGCGTAGCGCGCGGCGACGCGCTCCAACCCGGGCAATTCGGCGGCGGGCGCAAGATCGCGCGCCACGAGTTCGGCCGGCTCGCGCAACGTCGCGGCGGGCTTGAGGTGCGGCCGGCTCATGCCTCACCCCCAGGCGGCGTCCACACCACCTGGTCAATCCGCAACGCGCCGCTCGCCAGCATCACCAGCCGATCGAAGCCGAGCGCGACGCCGCTGGCTTGCGGCATCTCGGTCAGCGCTGCGAGAAAATCCTCATCGAGCGGATAACGCTCGCGATAGCGGCGCTGCTTCTCGTCCATGGCCGCTGTGAAGCGACGGCGTTGCTCGTCGGAATCGGTCAGCTCGCCGAATCCGTTGGCGAGCTCGACGCCACAGGCATAGACCTCGAAGCGTTCCGCGACCCGCGGATCGGACGATTTGGCGCGCGCCAGCGCCGCTTCCGGCGCCGGATACTCAAACAGCACCGTCAAGCGGCCCTGCCCGAGGTTCGGTTCGACGTGCTCGACCAGGACCTTGCTGAAGATATCCGACCAGGTGTCGTCCTCCCTGATCCGTATTCGCCGTTCCGCCGCGGCCGCAAGCGCGGCACGGTCACCTTCCCGCTCGCTAATGGTCGCCAGCAGATCGATCCCCGCAAAGCGCTCAAATGCCGATGCCACCGTCAGCAGTTCCGGCTCGGCAAACGGATCGGCAGTTCTGCCGCGAAACGAAAATCGTCCGATGCCGGTTGCCTGCGCTGCGTGGGCGATGATGACGACAGTGTCGGCCATCACGGCGTCGTAGGTCGCGTCGGCACGGTACCACTCCAGCATGGTGAACTCGGGAAGATGCAGGTCGCCGCGCTCACGATCACGAAACACCCGCGCCAGCTCGAAGATCTTTGCCTCACCCGCAGCCAGTAGTTTCTTGCAGGCAAATTCCGGCGAGGTCCGCAGATACCGCAGCGTCTGCTGGCCGTCCGCCCCCGTAAGCTCGGTGCGCGGCGCATGAAGATGGGTCTCGTTGCCGGGGGACACCTGCAAAATCCCGGTTTCGACCTCGGCAAAACCCTGCTCGTCGAACCAGGCCCTGACTGCCCCGGTGATCGCGCCCCGAGCCTGCAGAAATGGCCTGACATCGGCGTGCCGCGCGGCCGACCACCAAGGCGAGGGCTGGTGATTTCCGGCCATTGATCAGACCCGCAAACCGCTGGCAATGAGTGACAAAATCAGTATGTTGCAGCCCGAAACCGCGTCGCCGGCCCCGGAACGCTCATGTTCCGAACGGTCCCGGGCCAGAAAATCAGGAAAAACAGCTTTGAGAGTCATCGCCAGTTCTATTCGCAAGGGCAACGTCATTGAGCAAGACGGCAAGCTTTACGTGGTGCTGACGGCCGAGAACATCCACCCCGGCAAGGGAACGCCCGTCAGCCAGATCGAAATGCGCCAAATCAGCGACGGGGTAAAGGTTTCCGAGCGCTACAAGACCACTGACCAGGTGGAGAAGGCGACCATCGAGGATCACAATTTCAACTACCTATACGAGGACGCCGACGGCTTTCACTTCATGAACACCGATAACTACGATCAGGTCCAGGTGCCCAAGGACGTCGTCGGCACCGCCGCGCCCTATTTGCAGGAAAACATGACCGTCAAGCTTTCGCTTCACGGCGTCATACCGGTCGCGATCCAGATGCCGCAGCGGGCGATCCTGGAGGTGGTCGAGACCGAACCGGTCACCAAGGGCCAGACCGCGTCGTCGTCGTACAAGCCCGCCATCCTTTCCAACGGCGTGCGAACGGCCGTGCCGCCACATGTCGGCACCGGCACGCGCATTGTCGTGATGACCGAAGACGGCTCTTACGTCGAGCGCGCAAAGGACTAGGCGATCAGCTCGCGTCCGCCTTCATTTGACTGCTACGACGCCGCCGCCCGCACGGTTGTCCGACGGGCCGGCGGCGTCCAGCGATAGCCGACGCCGAGCCGGTTCCAGACGTTGATCGAAGCGACCGCCGAGGTGAGGTAGGCAAGTTCCTTCTCGGAAAACTCGGCGCGCACCTCGGCATAGACTTCGTCGCTCACCCCTTCCGTCAGCCGCGTCAGCGCCTCGGTCCACGCCAGCGCCGCGCGTTCCCGCGCCGAAAACAGCGGCGCCTCGCGCCACACCACCACGAGGTTGAGCTTGTCTGGAGCGATGCCGAGGCTTTCGCCCTGCAGGATGTGAAACTGGACGCAGAACGCGCAACCGTTGATCTGCGACGCGCGCAGCTTGATGAGTTCGAGCAGTTGCTTGTCGATGCCGGCCTTGGCGGCCGCCTGCGACAGCGCCAGCATGATCTCCGCGGCGTCGGGCGCCAACGTGCCGTAGTCCTTCTGTTCGCTGCGTGCATGTGGCATTTTTTCATCCGCCTGTGTTGTCAGGACACTGACTTAGTATAGGGAGCACTGGTACCCGGCACGTCAATGCGGCGGAGCGCCAGCTGGTGGGCCGGTCCGGTTCCAGGCCGAGGTCACCATCCCGCGCCGGCTGTCGGGAATTGCCGCAGATTCATCTGCACCAGGATGGCTGGTTCCGATGATACAATGAACGGCGGCGTCGCCATAGCGTTTTTCGAGCGAAGCGGATACCGATTGGCGCGATGAAAACGCGCCAAAACAACCAACGAACGCTCGTTCTGATTCAATCAGAACCAGACAGCCTTTAGACTGCCGCGATGAAACAACATGATTCCCTGGACGGACCGACCCGCCGCAGCTTGCTGCGGTCCGGTCTCGGCGCTGGCGCCCTGCTGCTGCAGCCACTGCCGGCGTCAGCCGCGGCGCCGCCCGGTTACGAGCAATGGCACGACAAATTTCGCGCGCGGGCGCTCGCCGGCGGCATCTCGGCAGCCACCTGGGACCGTGCCATGGGCCACACCGAGCCGGACATGTCTGTCTTCAGGCAGATGCAGCAGCAGCCGGAATTCAGCGAACAAATCTGGCAATACATCAATCGCCGCGTGTCGGACTGGCGCATCATCGCCGGCAAGGAAGCGTTGCGGAAGAACGAAGCGCTGTTTGCGCGGATCGAACGCGATTTCGGCGTCGAGCGCGGCACGCTGCTCGCGCTGTGGGGCGTCGAATCCGCTTATGGCGATCCGCTGGTGCAGCAGAACCACATGCGCCCGGTATTTCCCTCGCTCGCAGCGCTCGCCTGGAACGCGCCTCGCCGCCGCGCCTATTGGGAGACCGAACTGATCAATGCTCTGAAGATCGTCGACCGCGGCTGGAGCACGCCGGAAGAAATGCGGGGATCCTGGGCCGGCGCGATGGGGCATACCCAGTGGATGCCGGAAGTCTGGCTCAATGTCGGGATGGACTACGACCGCGATGGCCGGATTTCGCCGTTCGGCAAGCCGGACGACGCGCTGGGTTCCACCGCGCGCTTTCTGGTCAATCGCGGCAAGTATCACCGCGGCGAGCATTGGGGCTACGAAGTCCGCGCGTCCGGCGCTGCCGGCAGCGGCAAGCGAAGCTATGCGGCGTGGTCCAGTGTCGGCGTCAACCGCGCCGACGGCCAGCCGTTTCCGCAGCCGAATGCAGGCGCCCAGTTGTGGGTGCCGGTGCCAGGCGGTCCGGCGTTCCTGCTCGGACCGAATTTCTATGCCGTGCGCAGCTACAATCCCTCCATGAACTACGCGCTGGCGATCTGCCATCTCGGCGACCGCATTCTGGGCGCGCCAGCCTTCCTGCAGCCGTTTCCCGGCTCGGAGCGCGCGCTGACCCTGGCCGAGGTGCAGGAGATGCAGACCCGCCTCACCAGGGCGGGCTTCGACACCGGCGGCAATGACGGGCGCGTCGGCAACGACACCATGAAGGCGATCCACGATTACCAGCTCAAGATGGGGCTGCAGCCTGCCGACGGGTACGGCGGACTGAAAGTGCTGGCGCGATTGCGGCAAGGCTCGTAACCGCTTACGTCGTCCCGGCCAAGCCAACGGGTCCGGCTTCTGGCCGGCCCGATGACAGGCTCCGCGCGAGCCGGGACCCATAACCACCAATGTCCATAATGTGCAAAGCTGGGGCTGCTGCACTCGCGACAAACTGCCATTGCTGGCTATGGGTCCCTGCTTTCGCAGGGACGACAACGAGGGCGTGGTCACAACACCAAAGGACGGACGGACTACCGTATCACTGCCGGGCCCGGATCGGGTACCGCGACATCGAGCACGCGCAATTGCACCCGTTCGGTGCCCTGCCAGCGATCGACCGCCAGCGATCCGGCCACGTGCAGCGGCTGCCCGCGATGTTGCGTCAGGGCATTGCCGAGCGGTTGGCCGACCGAGCGAAACGCGATGCCGTTGACAATCGCGCCGTCGCCGGATTTGAACCGCACCCGCAGATGGGCCTCGCCGACCTCGTCGGCATAGACCAGTTGATGCGACGGCAGCGCCACCACCGGCTCGGGATTGCCGCTGCCGAACGGGCCGGCGCGGTTGAGCGTCGCGACAAACTCCGGCGTCACCGCCCGCGCGCTGACGGCCCCATCGATGAACAGCTCGTTTTCGTGGCGCGAATTGGCGACATCCTGCGCCAGCGCGCCTTCCATGAAGGCGCGAAATTCCGCCAGCCTGTCCTTGCGTAGCGTGACGCCGGCGGCCATGGCATGACCGCCACCTTTCATCAGCAGACCGCCGGCAACGGCCTGGCGTACCGCCTTGCCGAGATCGACGCCGGAAATCGAGCGGCCCGAGCCGGTGCCGATGCCGCCCGGCTCGAGCGCGATCGCAAAAGCGGGCCGCGCAAATTTTTCCTTCAGCCGCGACGCGACCAGCCCGACCACGCCGGGATGCCAGCCTTCGGACGCGGTGACGATCACCGCGCCCTTGTCTTCGAGCCCGAGCGAGGCCAGCGCTTCGGCTTCCGCCTGCGCTTCCGCCATCTGCTCAATGACGCGGCGCTCGCTGTTGAGCCGATCGAGCTCGGCGGCGATCCGCGCCGCTTCCGAGACGTCGCCTTCCAGCAACAGCCGTACACCGAGATCGGCGCGCCCGATCCGGCCACCGGCGTTGATGCGCGGCCCCAGCATGAAGCCGAGATGCCAGGCTTCGGGCGGACCGTTCAGCCGCGCCACATCCATCAGCGCGGTGTGGCCGACATGATCGCGGCGACGCAGTGCGATCAGGCCCTTGGCGACGAAGGCACGATTAAGCCCGATCAGCGGGGCGACATCGGCAACGGTGCCGAGCGCGACGTGATGCAGCATGCCGAGCAGATCCGGCTCCGGCATCTGATCGCTCCAGAAGCCACGGCCACGCAGCTCCCGGTTGACCGCGACCAGCGTGACCAGCACGAGCCCGACCGCCGCGAGGTGGCCGAGGCCGGACAGGTCGTCGGGCCGGTTCGGATTGACCAGGGCATCGACATCAGGCAAGTCGTCGCCGCATTGATGGTGGTCGATGACCACGACCGACAGGCCGAGCCGGCGCGCCTCGGCGAGCGGCTCGAGGCTGGTGGTGCCGCAATCCACCGTCACCAGCAGCGTCGCGCCTTTGGCCGCCAGCGCCCGCACCGCCTCGGTATTGGGGCCGTAGCCTTCGAAAATCCGGTCGGGGATGTGAATCAGCGGATCGAGCCCGCAATGGCGCAAATGCCATGCGAGCAGCGCCGCCGAGGTCGCGCCGTCGACATCGTAGTCGCCGAAGATCGCCACCTTTTCACCGCTGGCTGCCGCCTCCGCGATGCGCTTCGCCGCGGCTTCCATCGCGGTCACGGTATGCGGATCGGGCATCAGCTTGCGGATGGTCGGATCGAGAAAGTCCTCGACCGCGTCGATCTCGACGTCGCGCCCGGCCAGCACCCGCGCCAGCATTTCCGGCAACCGGTAGCGCTGGGTGATGGCAAGCGCCCGCGCCGCGCCGCGCGCATCGAGCCGGTCGCGCCACGATTTGCCGGTCGCCGACTGCGACACGCCAAGAAACGCCGGCGGCACTTCAACGGGCAAAGCGGATGCGGGAAGCGTCATGATGGCCGAGAGCAGATAGGCAAGGCCGCCCGCAGTTCAATGATTCGCATCGCGCGGGCCGGACTTATACCCGCCATCCCCCGGGATGCCGACCTTGCCGCGGCGCCGAACCTAAAGCCTGTCCGGTTCTGATCAGAACCGGGCTTTAGCTTCTTGTTTTGACGCGTTTTCTTCACGCTAACCGGTACCCACTTCGCTCGAAAACGCTATAGTTAGCACCCCAGCCGGTCGGCGATCCCGGCAAAATCCTTCGCCACGATGTCCCAATCGCCGTTCGCCTCGAAATCGTGTTTCTGCAACGGGCCGTATTCGGTCGGGCGGGCGACGAATGCGGTTTTCAGCCCAAGATTCTGCGCCGCCTTCAGATCGCGATTGTGCGCGGCGACCATCATCACCTGTTGCGGCGGCAGGCACAGCAGGCGCGCGGCCCCGAGATAGGTTTCGGGATCCGGCTTGTAGTGCTCGAACAGTTCCGCGGACATCACGAGGTCCCAAGGCAGGCCAGCGAACTTCGCCATGTTGGTGAGTAGCGCCACATTGCCGTTGGACAGCGGGCTGATGATGAATTTTGTCTTCAGCCGGGTCAGCCCGGCGACGCTGTCCGGCCACGGGCGCAGCCGATGCCAGCCCAGGGTGAGATGGTGCAGGTCGGCATCGTTCAATCCGGAGATCGATAGTTGCGCGACCAGTTTTTCCAGCGACTGCCGATGCAGCCGATCCAGGATGACATAACCGCGCTCCGGATGCTTCCTGACCTCGTCCATCGATTCGGCGTATACCGCGCGCCAGCCGTCGACCAGCGCGGTCCAGTCCGCCTTGATGCGGCGCTCGGCACCCCATTTGGTGAAATCCGCGATCAGGCTGCTGCGCCAGTCGACGACGGTGCCGAACACGTCGAACACCAGTGCCTTCACCGCCGAAATATCAGACATGTCGACTCCCTGTCTTGTCATTCCGGGATGGTCCGAAGGAAGGACCAGACCCGGATTCTCGAGATTGCGGTTCGGCCTCACAGCAACTTGCGATATTGCATGAACCCGGAATTGTCGGCGACCTGTTCGTAGAGAATGCGGGCCTGGGCGTTGCCGGTCTGGGTCAGCCAGTGCACCCGGCTCGCGCCGGCCGCCTTCGCCTGCTCGTAGACCGCTTCGATCAGCGCCCGTCCCACGCCAAGACCGCGCGCGTTTTCGCTGACGAACAGATCCTGCAAATAGCAGTAATTGCTCGGCGTCCAGCTCGAGCGGTGAAACAGATACTGCACGATGCCCATGAGTTTGCCGTCGACATAGGCCCCGAGCAGGAACATCGGCTCGTCGGGATCGTGAAACCGCTGCCAGGCGACATCGCTGGCGCCGGGCGCGAGGGTCGCCTTGTAGAAGGCGAGATAGCCGTTCCACAGCGGTTCCCAGGCGGCGCGCTCGCCGGCGCCGACGGGCCGGATGACAACCTTGCCAGCCATGACGCGGCCTCTCAATCGAGGTGGAATTTTTCGAGCTGCCGATGCTCGGCCTTGATATAGCGGACGGTGCCGGTGACCGAACGCATCACCACGGTCTCGGTTTCGATCACATCCTTGCGGAACTTGACGCCCGACAGCAGCGAGCCGGTGGTGACGCCAGTGGCGGCGAACAGACAGTCGCCCCGCGCCATATCCTCGATGCCGTAGATCATGCGCGGATCGGTCACGCCCATCTTGCGGGCGCGTTCGCGCTTCTCCTCGGTGTCGAGGATCAGCCGGCACTGCATCTGGCCGCCGATGCAGCGCAGCGCCACTGCCGCGAGCACGCCTTCGGGCGCCCCGCCGGTGCCGATATACATGTCGACCCCGGTATTGTCGGGGTCGGCGCAATGGATGACGCCGGCGACATCGCCGTCAGTGATGATGCGGACCGCTGCTCCGGTGCTGCGCACGCCCTGAATGATATCGGCGTGGCGCGGACGGTCGAGCACCAGCACCGTGATCGCCGAAGCGTCGACCCCCTTCGCCTTGGCCAGCCGCCGGACGTTGTCGGCGGGCGTGGCGTCGAGCTCGACGACGCCTTTGACATAGCCGGGCCCGACCGCGATCTTCTGCATGTATACGTCGGGCGCGTGCAGCAGCGTGCCGCCATCGGCCATCGCCATGGTAGCGATCGAGCCCGGCATGTTCTTGGCACATAGCGTGGTGCCCTCGAGCGGATCGACCGCGATATCGACCCGCGGACCGGCATTGATGCCGACCTTCTCGCCGATGAACAGCATCGGCGCCTCGTCGCGCTCGCCCTCGCCGATCACCACGGTGCCCTCGATCGGCAGTTTGTTGAGCTCGCGGCGCATCGCGTCGACCGCGGCCTGGTCGGCCGCCTTCTCGTTGCCATGGCCGCGCAGCCGCGCGGCCGACACCGCCGCGCGTTCCGTCACCCGCACGATCTCAAGCGTGAGAATACGCTCCAGCAGCAACTGCGGCGGTACGGAAATATGGGTCGTCATCGGCGCACTCCCTCAGGACTTACCAGCCGATCGTTCGGCCGGCACTCGTCATCGTTGCAGCGTATCGTCCATCCGGACGTCGGCGCCCCGCTAGTTCTTTTCGATCCGTATCACCTGCGGCCGGCCGCTGATCACCTTGTCGCCCTGCACCGCCTGCAACGCGCGATATACCGCATCCTCGCTGGTTGCATAAGTGATCAGGATGACCGGAACCGGCGAAGCTTTGCTGGCCGCGCCGGCCGCGTCGACGCCATCGGGATGTCGTTGCACGATCGATTCAATCGAGATCTTCTGCTGGGCAAGCCGGGTCGCGATGGTCGCGGCGGTGCCGGCCAGATCGCGCGCCATCAGGCGGATGTAGTAGCCCCCTTCATGACGCTCCATCGGCGCCTTCCTGGTCGCGCGCAGTTGTGCGACCGGGCGGCCGAACGGCTTGGCGCGGATTCCACGGGCGACATCGGCAAGGTCGGCGACCACCGCCGATGCCGTTGCCGCCCCGCCCGCGCCCGGCCCGACCAGCGTAATCGGCGGGATGCCGTCGCCGTCGATGGTCACGGCGTTGGTGACACCCATTACCTGGGCGATCGAGGACGAGCGCGGCACCATGGTCGGATGCACGCGCTGCTCGATGCCTTTCGCCGTCCGCACCGCAACCCCGAGCAGCTTGACGCGATAGCCGAGCTGTTCTGCCGCCCGCAAATCCTCCGGTGTGATGGAAGAAATGCCCTCGACATAGACCGCGCGCTGCGCGACCTCGGTACCAAAGGCGAGGCTGGCGAGGATGGCAAGCTTCTGCGCGGTGTCGTGGCCGTCGACGTCGAACGACGGATTGGCTTCGGCGTAGCCCAGCCGCTGCGCATCCCTGAGGCATTCGGCGAACGACAGGCCATCCTGTTCCATCCGGGTGAGGATGTAGTTGCAGGTTCCGTTGAGGATGCCGTAGACGCGGTTGATGCGGGTGCCGGCGAGACCTTCGCGCAGGGTCTTGACGACGGGGATGGCCGCGCCGATGGCGGCCTCGAAATTCAGCGCGCCGCCGTGCTTTTCGGCGGCCTTGGCCAACCGCAGCCCGTGCCGGGCGATCAGCGCCTTGTTGGCCGTCACCACCGACTTGCCGGATTTCAGGGCGGCCTCGATCGCCGACAGCGCCGGCTCGCCGGCACCGCCTATCAACTCGACCAGGCAATCGATGCCGGGATCATTGGCGAGTTCGAGCGCGTTTTTGGCCCAGCCGATGCCACGCAGATCGACGTTGCGCTTTTTCGCCTTCGAGCGCGCGGTAACGGCGACCACGCGGATGCCGCGACCGCAGCGGGCTGACAAGGCACGGCTTTGCTGCTCGATCAGGCGAACGACTTCGGCGCCAACGGTGCCGAGCCCCGCGATGCCCACTTTCAGGGGTGCGACCATGACGAGAGAAACCTGCCGGAGAGACGATGTTTAGGCAAGATCGGATCCGAAAGCCGTCTTCATTTCCGGGTCAAGCCCTAAGACCGCTTTTCGGGATCGCGCGCCTACCGCCGGTTGGCGAGAGGAACCACGTTGTGCAATGTTTCGATGCCGCTTTCAAGGAAGCGGCGAACCCCGCGCGCGGCCTGGCGGATACGCTGCTCGTTTTCCACCATGGCGATGCGAACATAGCCCTCGCCGTGCTCGCCAAACGCGACGCCCGGCGAAACCACCACGCCGGATTTCTCCACCATCAGGGTTGCGAATTGCATGCTGCCGACGCCACGGAACGCTTTCGGCAGCGGCGCCCAGGCGAACATCGAGGCCTCCGGCGGCGGAATTTCCCAGCCGGCGCGACCGAATGATTCGACCAGCGCGTCGCGGCGCTTGCGGTAGGTCTCGCGCATCTCGCGAATGCAATCGTCCGGACCGTTCAGCGCGGCGGTCGCGGCCACCTGGATCGGCGTGAACGCGCCGTAATCGAGATAGGATTTGACCCGCGCCAGCGCCGCGATGATGCGGTCGTTGCCGACGGCAAACCCCATGCGCCAGCCGGCCATCGAAAACGTCTTCGACATCGAGGTGAATTCCACGGTCACATCGATCGCGCCGGGCACCTGCAGCACCGAGGGCGGCGGGTGTTTGTCGTTGAAATAGACTTCGGCGTAGGCGAGGTCGGACAGGATGAAGATCTCATGCTTCTTCGCGAACGCCACCAGGTCCTTGTAGAAATCAAGGCTCGCGACATAGGCGGTGGGATTAGAGGGATAGCAGACGACGAGCGCGAGCGGCTTTGGGATCGAATGGACGATCGCGCGCTCGACCACCTCGAAGAATTGCGGCGTCGGCTCCGATGGAACCGAACGGATCACACCGCCGGCCATCAGGAACCCGAAGGCATGGATCGGGTAGCTCGGATTCGGGCACAGCACGACGTCGCCGGGCGCGGTAATCGCCTGCGCCACATTGGCGAAGCCTTCCTTGGACCCCAGCGTCGCAACGATCTGGGCTTCCGGATTGAGCTTGACGCCAAAGCGCTTTGCGTAATAGGCGGCCTGGGCCTTGCGCAGTCCGGTGATGCCGCGCGAGGCGGAGTAGCGATCGGTCCGCGGCTTGCCCAGGGTTTCCTTCAGTTTTTCGATGACATGGGGCGGAGTCGGCAGGTCCGGATTTCCCATGCCGAGATCGATGATGTCGGCGCCGGCATTGCGAGCGGCTGCCTTGGCCCGGTTGATCTGTTCGAACACATAAGGCGGCAGGCGGCGTATGCGGTAGAATTCTTCCATGGAACCTCGCTCCGGCAACCGACAAGCGCAGAACCACCGACAGGTTTTGCAGCGAGCCGAGAGGGCTTCGTCCGGAAATCGCGCTCAATCAAGGATTTAGAGCGACTTCAGACGCAAAATCCGTTCTGTCGTGATTTGCGGTTGAATTGGGTTTCTTTTACCACGGACGCCCGGTTGCGCCAGTGCCGCCCCTTACTTCGCGGCCGAATCCTGGGCAGCGGCTGTGGAGGCCTGGCGGTCGCGCGCCGCCAGCAGCTCGGCCTTGATCTTGGCCTGCTCCGACGGCGCGATCGCGGCTTGATCGCGATTCGGAGGCAAATCTTCTACCGGCAGGTAGGTCCCGGCGTCATTCTGGCGCGCTGGGGCACCTGCTGGCGTCCCAACAATGGGAAGGTCCGCGATCGAGGACGCGCACCCGCCGAGCGCCAGCGCCGACAGCAGCAGCGCACCCGATATCAGCGCCCCGTGTTTTCGACCCACCTGTTCCACTTCGCCACCCCAAGCTGACGCTTTTTTCATCAGCTTTAGCCACCAGCGCTCAAACCATTGTCGCCCGAGACCATTAATGCCTGAACAACAAAGCGGACTGCTGAGGCTTCAATATGACCGAACCAAGATGCTTGTCGCAGTGCAATACGCCCCGTGCGACGATCGATCTCCACCCCGTCGTCGATGACGAACCCAAATTGAACCTGTAATGTTGCCGGCATGAACGACGTCACGATCGAAACCCAGGCACCAAAAAAATTCGATCCCGAAGCCTTTGCGATGAACCTCGCCCGGGCCATGGAGAGCGGCGGCCAGGCGCTCGCAGCCTATCTCAAGCCGCGCGAGAATGGCGAGCCCAAAGATCGGCCTCCAAACGAACTTGGCGAGGTGATCAAGACCTTCAGCACCGTCGCGGAATACTGGCTGTCCGACAAGACGCGTTCGGCAGAACTGCAAATGAAGATGGGAAAGGCCTATCTCGATTTGTGGGCCTCGTCGATGCGGCGCCTGGCCGGTGAACAGGCATCGCCGGCGATCGAACCCTCGCCGCGCGACAAGCGCTTCAGGGATCCCGAGTGGAAATCGAACCAGTTCTTCGATTTCGTGATGCAGCTCTATTTGCTGACGACGCGGTGGGCGCAGGACCTCGTGCGCAACGCCGAAGGCCTCGATCCGCACATCCGCAAGAAGGCGGAATTCTACGTTCTGCAGATCACAAATGCGCTGGCGCCGTCGAATTTCGTTCTCACCAATCCGGAAGTGCTGCGCGAGACGCTGGCGTCGAACGGCGACAATCTGGTCCGCGGCATGAAGATGCTCGCCGAAGATATCGAGGCTGGACAGGGCACGCTGCGCATCCGGCAGTCCGATCCGGCCAATCTGGTGGTCGGCGTCAACATGGCGACGACGCCGGGCAAGGTGATTTTCCAGAACGAGCTGATGCAGTTGATCCAGTACACGCCGACGACCGGGACCGTGCTGCGCACGCCGCTTCTGATCGTGCCACCATGGATCAACAAATTCTACATTCTCGACCTCAGGCCGGAAAAATCCTTCATCAGGTGGTGCGTCGATCAGGGCGTTACGGTGTTCGTGATCTCCTGGGTCAACCCGGACAAGCGGCTCGGCGCGAAAACCTTCGAGGACTACATGAAGGAAGGTCCGCTGGCGGCGATGGACGCCATCGAGCGCGCCACCGGCGAGTTGAAAGTCCACACCATGGGTTATTGCGTCGGCGGCACGCTGCTCGCCTCGACGCTGGCCTGGCTTGCCGAAAACCGCCGCGTGCGGGTGACCTCGGCGACCCTCCTTGCCGCGCAGGTCGATTTCAGCCATGCCGGTGACCTTCTGGTATTCGTGGATGAAGACCAGATTTCGGCGCTCGAGCGCGACATGCAGGCGGCGGGTGTGCTCGAAGGCAGCAAGATGGCGATGGCCTTCAACATGCTGCGCTCGAACGACCTGATCTGGTCCTATGTCGTGAGCAATTACCTTAAGGGGCAACCGCCCTCCGCGTTCGACCTGCTGCACTGGAATTCGGACGCGACGCGAATGCCGGCGGCGAACCATTCATTTTATTTGCGCAACTGCTATCTGGACAACCGGCTGTCTACCGGCAGCATGGTGCTCGACAGCACGCTGCTCGATCTGTCGAAGGTGAAGGTGCCGGTCTACAATCTGGCCACGCGCGAGGATCATATCGCGCCGGCGGATTCGGTGCTTTACGGTTCGCAATTTTTTGGCGGCCCGGTGAAATATGTGCTGTCCGGATCCGGCCATATCGCCGGCGTGGTCAATCCGCCGTCGGCCGGCAAATACCAGTTCTGGACCAACGATACGAGCGGAGACGTGACGCTGGAGGACTGGATCAAGAACGCACAGGAACATAAGGGGTCGTGGTGGCCGAACTGGCGCGAATGGCTCGGCGGCATCGATGCCGAGGAAGTGCCGGCCCGCGCGGTTGGCACGGATGCGTTGCCACCGATCGAAGATGCGCCCGGCAGCTACGTCCGCGTTCGCGCATAGCGCGACTCTCCGGCTTCGAATATAACAGATCGCACCGCCACCGCGGGATTCGAGATTGAGCCACAGGGGGAAATGCCGATGACGCGCGAATTGTTCTGGCTGTCGCTAACGGTCATTCTGACGGGGCTGTTGTGGGTGCCCTACATTCTTAATCGCTGTCTGGTTCGCGGCCTCGGCGGCGCGATGGCAAACCCCTCGCGTGGCGACAAGCCGCACGCGGAATGGGCCACCCGGCTGATGTTCGCGCACGACAACGCGGTCGAAAACCTGGTGATCTTCGCGCCTTTGGTGCTGATCCTCAACGCGATAGACTACTCGACCAAATGGACCGTGCTCGCCTGTGCGGTGTATTTCTGGGCTCGCGTCGCCCATCTGATCGTCTACACGCTCGGCCTGCCGGTGTTCCGCACGCTGGCCTTCGCTGTCGGCTTTCTGGCGCAGGCCGTGCTCGCGCTGGCGATTTTCGGGATTCGCTGAGCTTCCTCGCTCACCCGTCCTTGCGAGCGCACGTGGAATCCATTCTTGGTCATTCCGGGATGCGCCGCTCAGGCCCGGAATCCATACTCCCGATCGTGGTTATGGATTCCGGGCTCGACGCGTGCGCGTCGCCCCGGAATGACGGAGATCGCTGACTCCTCGCAGTGACACCGCGGTGACTTCTCTCATGGAAACATCGCGGGCTGATCGATGCCCGATGTCTCGGCAAACCCGAGCATCAGGTTCATGTTCTGCACCGCCTGACCCGAGGCGCCCTTGGTCATGTTGTCGAGCACCGAGACCAGGATCGCCCGTCCCTCGATCCGATCGGCGACGACGCCGATGCAGGTCATGTTGGAACCGCGGACGTGCCGGGTTTGCGGCGTCTTGCCGAACGGCAATACATGGACGAAGGCTTCCTGGGCGTAGGCCTTCGTTAGAATCTCGTGCAGGTCCTGCGCAGTCTTGCCGCGCCGCCCCCGCACATAGATCGTCGACAGCAATCCGCGGTTCATCGGCAGCAGATGCGGCGTGAAGCTTACCACCACCTGCTTGCCGGCGGCCTTGGAAAATTCCTGATCGAGTTCGGACATATGGCGGTGATGGCCGACCCCATAGGCATGGAAGCCCTCCGATACTTCGGTAAACAGCATCTCTTCCTTGACCGAGCGTCCGGCGCCGGTGACGCCGGATTTGGCGTCCACCACGATCTCGTCGGATTCGATCGCCTTGGCCTTCAGCAACGGGATCAGCGGCAATAGCGCGCACGTGGTGTAGCAGCCGGGATTGGCAACGAGCCGCGCCTTCTTGATGTCGCGCCGATAGACCTCGACAAGGCCGTAGACCGCATCCTTCTGCAGCTCGAGCGCATGATGTTCGTGACCGTACCATTTGGCATAAGCGGCAGGGTCTTCCAGCCGGAAGTCGGCCGACAGGTCCACCACCTTGGTGCCGGGTGCCTTGGCAACAAGGTCCTTGAGCACCTTCTGCGTGGTGGCGTGCGGCAGCGCGCAGAACGCCAGATCGAGCGCCGCCTTGGTCCAATCGACCTCGTCGATCGACACCAACCGGGGAAGATCGTAGGAGGCAAATTGCGGAAACACCTCGCCCGGCGTCAGTCCCGCCTTGCGGTCCGCGGTCAGCAACACGATCTCCACCTTGGGATGGCGCAACAGCAGGCGCACCAGTTCGGCGCCGGTGTAGCCGGAAGCGCCGAGAATGCCGATCTTCTTCGTGCTCATCACATCGTCCCTTCAGGCAAGGCCGTGTCGGTCAACGGTGTCGTGGCTGCGACCAGATGCGGCCGCAGCGCACGCATTTCGGCCGCCAGAACCTGCGCGGCGGCCTCCGGCTGGCGGGCCAGTGCGGTGGCGACCGCGGCGTGGTCGGCGTCGGGTTTATGCTGGTTCAGCTTGAAGCTGCCTTCGACGTCATCGACCACCATCAACAAACCTACGATCGCTTTTTTCAGGCCAGCGAGGCGTCCGGCCGTCATCTTCGACGCGGTCCACGGTTGCTTGGGCGCGAGCCAGCCTTCGAATTTGGCGCTGAGCGCGTCGAGATGCGGACCGAGTTCGCCGTCGGACATTCTGCGCACCGTGCCAGTGAGATGCACGGCCAGATAGAGCCAGGTCGGCACCTGATCCGGCGAGGCGTACCAGTCCGCCGAAACATAAGCATCGGCACCGTTTACGGTCATCAGCCAGGAGGTGGTCCCGTCCGCGAGTTTCGCCAGCGGATTGCCGCGCGCGACATGAAATGCGGCGCGTGGCGTCCCGTCATCGGCATAGCTGAGGTAAAAAGGCAGCGACGAGGCGACCGGCCTTGTGCCGTCCCAGGCACAGACCGTGCCGAATCCGCGCGCTTGCGCAAAGGCCAGGCTCGCGGCGCGATCGGGCTTGAACGGAGGTGGCGTATACATCTCAAACTCCCGCTTGACGTAGGAGCCGCCAGACCAGACCGCGTGATGTTGCAAGGAAATCGCCGCGGACCGGATCCGGCGGCAGAGGCAGATTGCTTAGACGCAGACGTCCGCCCATACCGCAAGGCTACGGCGACGGCGGCGAGCGATAAGGATGGTCGCAGCGTTGATCATGGGCGCGGCTATAAGGCAGCGCCCCTTCTTCGTCAAGATGCGCCGCGTCGTTCCGGGAAATTCCGGGCCCGCTTCAGACCGTGCGCCACAGCCATTCGGCTATTTGCGCGATCACGTCGCCGAACAGCAGCAGTGCGGCCGACCAGACCAGCGCCGAGACGAAATTGGCAGCCTGAAAGCGCCAGTACGGCATTTCGAATATGCCGGCGGCGAGCGGTACCGAGGCCCGCAACGGCCCGAAGAACCGCCCGATGAAAATGCTCGGCACACCCCATTTATTCACAAAGGCCTCGCCGCGCGGCAGGATGTCGGGATAGCGCGACAGCGGCCACATCTGCGCGACATGTTCCTTGTACCTGAAGCCGAACCAGTAGGAGACCCAGTCGCCGAGTGCAGCCCCGATCCCGCCGGCAATCCATACCGGCCAGAAGCTGATGCCGCTGGCGCCGATCAGCGCCCCGATTGCGACCAGCGCGCCCCAGGCCGGGATCAGCAGCGAAATGAAGGCGAGCGATTCGCCGAATGCCAGCACCAGAACAATCGGTGCGGCCCAGGCTGAATGGTCGCGCACGAAGTCAGCGAGCGCGCGCGCAAAATCTTCCATTCTCGATCGCCCTTCCGTGGCCCTTTCGGGCCATTGAACCTTTCCAGGAGTTCGACGCCCGAGTACAGGTAAGCCAGCCCGCCGCGCGACATCAAGTCACAAAGCCGGGCGGTGTGAGCTTTGCTTGCGCATTGTTTTTCGATTCCCGTTCATTCCGCCGGGATCAAGAAAGGACCGTTCAATGATCGGAACACTGATGATGTGCGTGAGTGTCGTGATTTTGCTGATCGGGATGCTCGCCGGCATTGCGATGGGCATCGAGCAGGACTTCACGCTCGCGCCGGCGCACGCGCATCTCAACCTGGTCGGGGGCGTCCTGCTGTTCTTGTTCGGCCTTTATTACCGGCTGGATCCGGCGGCCGGGAGTTCGATCCTGGCCAGGATCCAGGGTTGGCTCCACATCGTCGGGGCAATCCTGTTTCCGGCCGGCGTCGCGCTGGTCCTGCTGAGAGGGCCTTCCCTTATCGCCGCGCCGATCGTGGGATCGCTGATCGTGACCGTGGCGATGGCACTGTTCGCCGTGATCGTGTTCCGAACCGCCCGCGCCTGACGCGACACCACAGCCTACACGAAGTCGTCGCCGGCTTCGTGCCGGCCGTCACTTTTTAAGCTTATCCATGGCATAGTCAGCATCAGCCGATTCGCTGCCGCTGCGGCGCGCGCAACACATGAAACAATATGTCTAAACTATTGAAATCCAATCATAAAACAAAAGTTGCCGACGATCTGTTTGGCGACGACGCGGCGAAGGGCCGGGCCCCGCTCAAGCTCGCGTCGCGCGGTTCCGGCCCTGAGGCAGGCTACACGGCGGCCGACATCGAGGTGCTCGAAGGCCTTGAACCGGTGCGCCGCCGCCCCGGCATGTATATTGGCGGCACCGACGAGAAGGCGTTGCATCATTTGTTTGCCGAAGTCATCGACAACGCGATGGACGAGGCGCTGGCGGGACACGCGTCGTTCATCGAAGTCGAATTGAGCGTCGACGGATTCCTCACCGTCGCCGACAACGGTCGCGGCATCCCGGTCGACCCGCATCCGAAATTTCCGAAAAAATCCGCGCTCGAAGTCATCATGTGCACGCTGCATTCCGGCGGCAAATTCGACTCCAAGGTTTACGAGACCTCCGGCGGCCTGCACGGCGTCGGCGTGTCGGTGGTAAACGCCCTCTCCTCACGGCTGGAAGTCGAAGTCGCCCGCAGCCAGAGGCTCCACCGCATGGCGTTCGAGCGCGGCCAGCCGAAGGGCAAGCTCGAAGACCTCGGCAAGATCAACAACCGCCGCGGCACCAAAATCCGCTTCAAGCCGGACGCCGAGATCTTCGGCGCCAAGGCGTCGTTCAAACCCCAGCGCCTGTTCAAGATGGCGCGTTCCAAGGCCTATCTGTTCGGCGGAGTCGAAATCCGCTGGCGCTGCGATCCTGAATTGCTGAAGGGCGTTGAAGACGTCCCCGCCGAGGACAATTTTCATTTCGCGGGTGGACTGAAGGACTATCTCGGCGCCGCGGTCCACGCCGACACCCTGGTGCATCCGGATATCTTCTCCGGCAAGTCCGGCCGCAACGGCGCCCACGGCGCCTGCGAATGGGCCGTCGCCTGGACCGCCGATGCCGACGGATTTCTCTCGTCCTATTGCAATACCGTGCCGACACCGGACGGCGGCACCCATGAATCGGGCATGCGCAGCGCGTTGCTTCGCGGTCTGAAGGACCATGCCGAGCGCGCTGGACAGGGCAAGCGCGCCGCCTCGATCACCTCGGAAGACGTCATGGTCGGCGCCGCGGTGATGCTGTCGGTGTTCGTGCGCGAGCCGGAATTCCAGGGCCAGACCAAGGACCGTCTCGCCACGGCCGAAGCCCAGCGCATCGTCGAGCAGGCCATCAAGGATCCGTTCGATCACTGGCTGTCGGGCAATCCCGTCCAGGCGAGCCGGCTGCTCGATTTCGTCATCGAGCGCGCCGATGAGCGGCTGCGCCGCCGCGCCGAGAAGGAAATCTCGCGCAAGACCGCGGTCAAGAAGCTGCGCCTGCCCGGCAAGCTCGCCGACTGCACCGACACCGCGGCCGAAGGCTCGGAGCTCTTCATCGTCGAGGGCGACAGCGCCGG
Source organism: uncultured Alphaproteobacteria bacterium (assembly GCA_963808035.1). GTDB lineage: Bacteria > Pseudomonadota > Alphaproteobacteria > Rhizobiales > Xanthobacteraceae > Bradyrhizobium. Next base: position 224,625 of record CAWEEF010000001.1, read on the forward strand.
CGGCAGCGCCAAGCAGGCGCGCGACCGCAAGACGCAAGCCATCCTGCCGCTGCGCGGCAAGATCCTCAACGTGGCCTCCGCCACCAAGGACAAGCTCACCGCCAACGCGCAGCTCGCCGACCTCATGCAGGCGATCGGGTGCGGCATCGGACCGCATTACCGTGAAGAGGATTTGCGCTATTCGCGCATCATCATCATGACCGACGCCGACGTTGACGGCGCGCATATCGCCTCGCTGCTGATCACCTTCTTCTACCGGCAAACGCCACGGCTGATCGACGAGGGCCATCTGTATCTCGCGGTGCCGCCGCTCTATCGGCTGACCCACGGCAGCAAGACGGTTTACGCCCGCGACGAGGCCCACAAGGACGCGCTCTTGAGCAGCGAATTCAACGCCAACGCCAAAGTCGAGGTCGGCCGCTTCAAGGGCCTTGGCGAAATGATGCCGCCGCAACTGAAGGTGACCACCATGGACCCGGCCACGCGTACCCTGCTGCGCGTGGTGCTGTTGGCTGATGACCGGGAAGGCACTGCCGATTCCGTCGAGCGGCTGATGGGCACCAAGGCGGAGGCGCGCTTCGCTTTTATTTCCGACAAGGCCGAATTCGCCCGCGACGATTTGTTGGATGTTTGAATAGAGCCCGGAGTTCATCCATCGGCGCGGCACCCCCGAGGAAAGTCCCATGCGCAAACTGTTCCTGGTTCTCGGCTTTATCGCACTCGCGATCGGACTGCTCTGGATCGGCCAGGGTACCGGCGTGGTCAAGTGGCCGGAATCGAGCTTCATGATCAGTCAGATCCAGTGGGCCGGCTATGGTGCCGCGCTGGGCGCCCTCGGTCTGATCCTGATCTGGCAGAGCAAGCGCTGATCATTGATCCGCAGCGACACCGGTAAGGTGGCTACCGCCGGCAGACGCCGGTGAGTGCACATGCTCCGGGCGCACGCCGACGGCGACCAATCGCGCCGTAATCCCCTGCAGCCATGGAATTGCATCGATCACGCGTGCGAGCAGGGGCGCTTTCAACGGCTGCCCGCCCGGCTTGAGCGCAAGGCTGATGACGTTGTTCTGGGCGACGACCTGCATCCGCTGCGTCATCCGCACCGGGAATTCCCGGCGTCGGCGCACCGCATCGAGTTCGTGCTCCGACGGGCAGCCGTCGGCGAGCTTCGCTGCGAGCAGGTTTGCGGTGGCGACCGCGTCCTGCACCGCGAGGTTGACGCCGACGCCGCCGACCGGCGACATCGCGTGCGCGGCGTCGCCGATGCAGAGCAGGCCCGGCCGGGTCCAGCGCTTCAAGCGGTTGATCGCCACCGTCAGCAGCTTCACATCGTCCCACGTCTTGACATCCGACATGCCCGGCTTCAGGACCGGCGCCATGCTGACGACGTCGTCACGGAACGCGTCCAGCCCGCGCGCCTTGACCGCATCGTATTGTCCCTTGGCGATCAGATAGGCGCATTGCCAGTAATCGCCGCGGTCGAACGTCACCATCATTTTGCCGCTCTCGATGCGTCCGAACACGCTTTCGGTCTGGTTGGCGCGCTTGCCGGCGCGAAACCAGAGCACATCCATCGGCGCGCCGATTTCCTCGACTTCCAGACCCGCACGCGGTCGCACCACCGAATGCCGGCCGTCGCAGCCGATGGTCAGGTCGGCGCGGATTTCCACCGCACCCTGCGGCGTCTTGGCCTTGACGCCGGCAACCGTATCGCCGGACCAGATGAGATCGGTCGCATCGGCGTTCATCATGACGGTGAGCGAGCCAAACCGCTTGCCTTTCTCGCGCAGGAAATTGAGGAAATCCCATTGCGGCATGAAGGCGATGAAGGGGTATTTCAGCTTCAGCCGTCCGAGGTCCGCAATGCGGATCGACCTGTCGCCAAACCTGGCGTCCATCTTTTGCAGTTGCTGGTGCGGAAGCTTGAGGAAATCGTCGATCAGGCCGAGTTCGTCCATCACCTGCAGGGTCGAGGGATGCACGGTGTCGCCGCGGAAATCCCGGAAGAAATCGGCGTGTTTTTCCAGCACCAGCGTTTCGATGCCGGCGCGACCCAAGAGATATCCGAGCATCATGCCGGCTGGACCGCCGCCGACGATACAGCAGCGCGTGCGGCGATGAGTTGGCCGTTCCGACGGAATACCCACATCCATGATAAGCAAGGCTCTGCTGAAGGAGACGCCTGGGCGTCGAAAACTCTTGATCTCAAATACGTTGCCGTCGCGATAGGTCAACTCCGCAGACACCGATTGGTCCCCGCAGGAATTCGCTGCCGTCAGCCGGGTAGAAATCGTCGGACAACCGGATGTCGAGGGATCAACAGGTCATGGCGACGGCGAATAGGCCGTCACTCCGGGTATCGAGGCGTGCTTTTGAAAACATGGCTTTTCCCGGCTGTTCGAGCCCATTTCATCCAAAACATTAAGCTTTTTCAACGCTTCCCGCGCCGGCTCCATTGACTTTGCCCAATTCGTCCCTATGTTCCGGCTCGACGCGGCCCGGTATCGAAACGCGATATCTAGAGTAAGCCGCCTGTCTGCGTATCCGAAAATCCCGTGCATGATTGCGTGCCGTTCCGGGGTTGAGCGCAACAGTTATTATCCGAGATTCCAAGCGGCGGTATCTACCAGAGGCTCAATGTCTTTTTCCCATCTCGGCTTGTCCGATAAGGTGCTCGCCGCCGTCGCGGCCACCGGCTACACCATCCCCACCCCCATTCAGGAACAGGCAATCCCCCATGTTCTGGCCCGCCGGGACGTTCTTGGCATCGCCCAGACCGGGACCGGCAAGACCGCGGCCTTCGTCCTTCCCATGCTCACCATGCTGGAAAAGGGCCGCGCCCGCGCCCGAATGCCCCGCACGCTCATCCTCGAGCCGACCCGCGAACTCGCCGCCCAGGTGAAAGAGAGTTTCGACAAATACGGCGCGGGCCAGAAACTCAACGTCGCGCTCTTGATCGGCGGCGTCTCGTTCGGAGATCAGGACGTCAAGCTGACGCGGGGCGTCGACGTGCTGATTGCGACGCCCGGACGACTGCTCGACCACACCGAACGCGGCGGCCTGTTGCTCACCGGCGTCGAACTGCTGGTGATCGACGAAGCCGACCGCATGCTGGACATGGGCTTCATCCCCGACATCGAGCGCATCTGCAAACTCGTGCCTTTCACCCGCCAAACGCTGTTCTTCACGGCGACGATGCCACCCGAAATCCGCCGCATCACCGAAGCCTTCCTCCACAATCCCGAAAAAGTCGAAGTTTCGCGACCCGCCACCACTGCCGTGGGCGTCGCCCAATTCCAGGTCCCGGTTGGCCGCGAGCCACACGATAAACGCGAGACACTGCGGTATCTGCTGCGCGACGCCAAGGATCTCCAGAACGCCATCATCTTCTGCAACCGCAAGCGCGAAGTGGCGCTGCTACACAAATCGCTGCAGAAGCACGGTTTCAGCGTCGGAGCCCTGCACGGCGACATGGATCAGTCGGCGCGCACCGCCGCGCTCGATCAATTCCGCAAGGGTGAAATTCCGCTGCTGGTGGCATCCGATGTGGCCGCCCGCGGCCTCGACATTCCTGAGACCAGCCACGTCTTCAATTTCGACGTACCACATCACGCTGACGACTACGTCCACCGCATCGGCCGCACGGGCCGCGCTGGGCGTGCCGGCACCGCGATCTCCCTGGTCACTCCGCTCGATCAAAAATCCATTGTCGCGATCGAAAAGCTGATCGGACAGACCATCCCGCGCGCCGATACCGACACCAAGACCCAGCCGGTTGACGCTGCCACGGCGCTAGCCGGCGGCGAAGCCGAGCATCCCCGCCGTTCCCGCGGCCGAGAGAGCGCCAGGGAAGGCGCACGCGAGGGCCGCAAGCCGCGCCGCGAGCGCGAATCCCGACGTTCCGGCGGCCGTAGCGGTCATACCGGTTCGCCGCCGCCATCCCCGGCCGTCGCATTCACGCCTCCGGCTGCACCCCAGGTCTCGCGTACGCCTTCGATCGGTCGAGCCGAAGCCCCGCCTCCGCCGCGCGATCCGGCGTCGGAGCCTGCCGATCATTCGCATCTTCCGGCCTTCCTGCTGCGGCCCGTCCGCGCCCGCGTCTAGTTTGTTGTTTTGACGCGTTTTCTTCACGCGAACCGGTACCCGCTTCGCTCGAAAACGTCACGTAGGGCGTCTCGCTCCGCCGCCCCCATCGGCCCCGTTTACCGGTCCTTCACTCTCGTCCATTAACTTGACCGCGATATTTTTAAGCATTGCGGTCGGGACGACGGGCTGGACGCTCGCGATTGGGGATAGTATCCGGTGATCAAGGCGCTCGACGAACACGAACGCACAATGGCCTTTGCCGAAGTGGCACTCGGCCAGATCAGGTCGCTCCGGCAAACCGCTGTCCCCCGCAATTATGAAATCTGGTACGTCTATGCGACCGGATACAATTCACCGCTCAACAAGATCATCAACGAGACGCTGGCGCGCAACGGCAAGTTGAGCGAGGCCGATCTTGAACTGATCTACGAGACCTATCTGTCGCAAACCAAGACCACCGACCGCATCGACAAGGTCGGCGCGCGCGTGATCGGCGAGATCGACGACGTGATGACCCTCATCACCGAAGCGCTGGGAATGTCGGCGAGCTATGACGACAGTCTGGCCGATGCGACCAAGCAACTCTCGGTCGCGAACAATCGCGACGAGGTAAGAGCCGTGGTCGAAGCGCTGGTCAAGTCGACCCGCGAGATGCGCGGTACCAACAAGGCGCTCGAAGAGCGGCTGACGCTGTCGAAATCGGAGATCAGCAACCTCCAGCACAGCCTCGAGGCAATCCGGGCCGAAAGCCTGACCGATCCCCTCACCGGCCTTGGCAATCGCAAATATTTCGACCGCTCGATCGACGTCGCGGTTCAGCAGGCGCTCGCCAATGGCGAACCGCTTTCGCTGTTGATGTTCGACATCGATCATTTCAAATCGTTCAACGATTCCTACGGCCATCTCACCGGCGATCAGGTGCTCCGGCTGGTCGGCATGTCGCTGAAGCAAACCATCAAGGGTCAGGACATCACGGCGCGCTACGGCGGCGAGGAATTCGCAGTGGTACTGCCGAACACCGCGCTGCGCCAGGCGCTGACCGTCGCCGATCACATCCGCCGCGCCGTGATGGCCAAGGAATTGAAGAAGAAATCCACCGGTGAAATCCTCGGCCGCGTCACGATTTCGGTCGGCGTTTCGATGCTGAAGCCGGGCGACGATACCGATTCGCTGATCGAACGCGCGGATGCCTGTCTCTATGCCGCCAAGCGCAACGGCCGCAACCGCGTCATCTGCGAAGCCGATCCGGAATACGCCGCCGAGACGCACAGTCAGGTCGCGTGACGGCCTCGGGCTGCGGTCTTGTTCTTCCGTAATTTGCTTTTGGCCGCCTTCTTCGCCGCCTTCCGGGGCTTCCGCAGCGCTGCGCGCTGTGCGGCCGCCAGCGCCGCCCTCGCCCAATCCGTCAGTTGCTCGGGATCGTCGTACAGCCGTTCCGGTAGCTGCCAATAGGATCCCACCGTGACCGTCCTCGCTCTGGTCTGATACTGAAACGGCCTCGATCCCTCCGCCTCGAACCGCGGAATGGTCTGCTCATCCGCGCGGAGGAAAAGACCGCCGCGTAGCGCGAGCGCGAAGTTGATACCGTCAGCGGAAATGCCGAAGCCTGAAAACATCCGGCGGATCGTTACCGGGCCGAAATCGGCAAACAGATCGATCAGGAAATCGCGGTCCATTGTGGCTCAACAGCGATCGTGACTCGGTTCATCGCGTGCCGATGCTGCTTACGTCATCGCAGGAGCACGCCAACACAACACTGTCATTCCGGGATGCGCCACTTGGCGCAGGCCCGGAATCCATAACCACGATCGGGAGTATGGATTCCGGGCTCACGCCAAGAGGCGCGCCCCGGAATGACGGAGGGGATTTGGCGCTCGCGCTGCTCGCAATGACGGCGGCGCCGGTACGGACGAGTCGCGATCTAGCCATCCACCTTTGCCGCGGTCAGTTGCACCGATTCGCCGCAGCCGCAGGCGCCGACCTGATTGGGGTTGTTGAAAATGAATTGCGCCGACATCTTGTCGACCTTGTAGTCCATCTCGGTGCCGAGCAGAAACAATACAGCCTTGGGGTCGACCAGGATCTTGACGCCCTTGTCCTCGACGACCTCGTCGGTCGGTCGGACCTCGTGGGCATATTCGACCGTGTAGGATTGCCCGGCACAGCCGCCGTTCTTGATCCCGACCCGCAAGCCCACGATCTCGGAATCGGCGCGCCCGGTCAGCTCGGTGATCCGCTGCGCGGCGGCATCGGTGAGTTTCATGACCTGCGGGCGCGGCCGCTTCGGCTTGGAGACGTGTGCGGTGGCATCCATTGCAGTCAATCTCCTCGCGCCGCACGGCGGCGGCGGTACTTGTACAGCTAACATAACAACGAAATCGTTGCCGTGAAGGTCTCATCCGGTGAATTCCGCCAGAATCTGTCGTATTAGCCGGTCCTGCGGTTAGTAGATCGTCCACACCCCCGGCGTTACCAGCTCCAGCAGATGGTCGTCGGGGTCGCGGAAATAGACGCTGCGACCGCCGCGCGGCCAATCGGTCCGGCTCTCGATGGCAACCTTGTGCTCGCCGAACCGCCTTTCCCAGTCCGGAAGTTCGTCGGCCGCAATGGCAAAGGCCACGTGAATCGGCCCGCTGCCGTCGTGCGGCGGAATGGTGCCGCCGGGCAGGACCACCGGCTGCAGCGTCGAGCCGCGCTGAAACAACAGCAGCACGCTGCGACCGCCGACGTCGAAAGCCAGAAATCGCCCATCGCCGGTCAGCCGCGCCAGCCCGAGCACATCCTCGTAGAAGGCGCGGGCGCGCGCGAGGTCATCGACGTAGAGCGCAGTCTCGATCACACCGGACAGTTTCGGCAACGGAATGCTTCACCACATATTGAGGACAAGGCGCGCCTCGTCGCTCATTCGGTCCGGCGACCACGCCGGCTCCCAGACCAGATTGACATTGACCACGCCTACGCCGGGAACGCTGGCGATCGCGTTCTCCACCATCTGCGGCAGCTCGCCGGCCGACGGGCAATTCGGTGTCGTCAGCGTCATATCGACGTCGACGGCGCGACCGTCCTTGATGTCGACGTTGTAGATCAGGCCAAGCTCGTAGATGTCGGCCGGGATTTCCGGATCGAACACGGTCTTCAGCGCGGCCACGATCTCGCCGCCGAGCCGCTCGGTTTCCTCGGGCGGCAATGCCGAATTGGTCCGCATGTTGCTGGTTTTGGCTTCGGCAATGTCGGTCACGAAAACAATTCCCCCGCCTTGATCAGGGCCTGGGCCAGGTGGTCGACTTCTTCCCTCGTATTATACATACCGAACGAGGCCCGGCACGTCGCCGTGACATTGAACCGCTCCAAAAGCGGCATCACGCAATGGGTGCCGGCGCGCACCGCGATTCCTTGCCGGTCGATCACGGTGGCGACGTCGTGCGGATGGGCGCCCTTCATCTCGAACGAGATCACCGGCCCCTTGCTGCGCGCAGTGCCGATCAGGCGCAGCGAATTGATCTCGCGCAACCGCTCCTGGGCATAAGTCAGAAGGCCATGCTCATGCGCGGCGATGCGTTCCTTGCCGATCGAACTGACATAGTCGATGGCCGCCCCAAGGCCGATCGCTTCGACAATCGCCGGCGTTCCTGCCTCGAACTTGTGCGGCGGATCGCCATAGCTGACCCAATCCCTCGCAACCTCGCGGATCATCTCGCCGCCGCCGTTGAATGGACGCATCGCCTCGAGATGGGCATGCTTGGCGTAGAGCACACCGATCCCGGTCGGGCCATACAGCTTGTGACCGGTAAAGACGTAGAAATCGCAGTCGATGTCCTGCACGTCGATTGCCAGATGGACGGCGGCCTGGCTGCCGTCGACCAAAACCGGAATGCCGCGGGCGTGGGCAAGCTGCACCACCTCCTTCACCGGCACGATGGTACCGAGCGCGTTCGACATCTGGGTGATCGCCACCAGCCGGGTGCGGTCGGTCAGGAGCTTCTCGAATTCGTCGATCAGGAAGTTGCCTTCGTCATCGACCGGCGCCCACTTGATGACGGCACCATGCCGTTCGCGAAGGAAATGCCAGGGCACGATGTTGGAATGGTGCTCCATGATCGAGACCACGATCTCGTCGCCGGCCTTGATGTTGGCTTCGCCCCAGGAATAGGCGACGAGGTTGATGGCTTCGGTCGCGTTGCGGGTGAAGACGATCTCCTCGTTGCGGCCGGCATTGAGGAACTTTGCCACTTTGGCGCGGCCGCCCTCATAGGCCTCGGTCGCGGCATTGGCGAGGTAATGCAGCCCGCGATGGACGTTGGCGTATTCGCTCTTGTAGGCTTCAGTCATGCGCTCCAGTACCGCGGTGGGCTTCTGCGCAGACGCCGCGTTGTCGAGGTAGACCAGCGACTTGCCGTACACCTTGAGCGCCAGCGCGGGAAAATCCTCCCGTACTCTCGCGACATCGTATGAACCGTTCGAGACCGCCGGATGGGTCATCTTTTGCCTGTTCCCTCGCCGCCAGGACGGCGCGCCTTGTGCGCGTCCAAACGACGAGCCATCTTTTGTTTTCCCTCCCTTGGAGGCGGCCAAAAGGCCTCACCAGGATCGGGATCCACTATCCACGAGCCGCCAGCCAGCGCTCGGCCGCAGAGATCGCGAGTTCGCGCAAGCCGTCATTGGCGATGGATTCAATCGCCTCGCCGACAAATGCCTGGATCAGCAGCGCCTGCGCTTCCTTCTCGGAAAGGCCGCGCGCCCGCAGATAAAACAGCAGGCTTTGGTCCAGCGCGCCGGTGGTTGCGCCATGGCCGCAAGTGACGTCATCGGCGAAAATCTCCAGCTCCGGCTTGTTGTCCGCCTCGGCCTCGTCGGACAAGAGCAGCGCGCGCGTCATCATCTTGGCGTCGGTCTTCTGCGCCTTGGGCCGGACAATGATGCGGCCCTGAAACACCGAATGTGCGCGATCGTCGACCACCGCCCGGAAGATCTCGCGGCTGCCACAGTTCGGTACCGCATGATCGAGGAACAGCGTGGTGTCGGCATGCTGGCGGCCGTTGATCAGGTTGACGCCATGGGTCTCGACCCACGAACCCTCGCCGGCGAACGCGACCACGGCCTGATAGCGGCTGACATGCGACCCGCTGGTCATGCCGAAGGTGTTGAAATGCGCTTTGGCACCCAGCGTCACGACCGCGGAGGAAATGTTGAAGGCCTCGCGGCTGTCCTCGATCAGACGCACATGGTCAAGCCGCGCGCCATCGCCGATCGCAAGCACCAGCGAATCGTGGACCTGGTAGGCGCTGGCGCCCTCCGCGGCGATGTAGCTTTCCACCAGCGTTGCGCCCGCAGCCTTGCCTATCCTCAGCAGCGACCGCGTGAACATCGCCGCCGGCCGCGGAATGCTGGCGATATGGACGATATGCAGGGGTTTTGCCAGAATGACGCCGTCCGCGATGTCAACGACAAGGCCGTCGGTCATCATCGCGCTGTTGAGCGCCACCATGGAATTGGAGCTATCGGGCGCGAACAGCGACGCGGTGAGCTCGGCATCGCCCGCTTCCAGCACATCGCGCAGCGTGCGGATGCCAAGTCCCTGTTCCGGATTGGCCAGATCGGACAGTTTTGGCGTGAACACCCCGTCCACCAGTACCAACCGGCGCGCACCGTCGAAGGCGTGCAGCTTGAGAGCGGCACCAGCGCGCTTCAGCGCCGCGGCATCGGGCGCATCGGCCGGGGCCAGCACCTCGCGCATCAGCGCGCGCAGATCGGTGTATTTCCAATCCTCGATGCGCCGGTGCGGCAGGCCTGCGCGCTGGTAAGCCTCGAAAGCCTGCCGCCTGAGCCCGGCGACCTGGCCGGCGCCGGGCAACCGATCCCGCGCGACGGCGAAGATATCGCTCAACGCGCGATCGGTCTCGGTTTTTGCCAGTGCAAGGTTCATCATCAATCCGCTGATCGTCAGGCTGCGTCTTCGAACTGCGCGTAGCCGGAAGCCTCGAGCTCCAGCGCCAGTTCCTTGCCGCCGCTTTTCACCACACGTCCCTTTGACATCACATGCACGAAATCGGGCACGATGTAGTTCAAGAGCCGCTGATAGTGCGTGATCACCACCATCGCACGGTCGGGCGAACGCAGCGCGTTGACGCCGTCGGCAGCCACCCGCAACGCGTCGATGTCGAGGCCGGAATCCATTTCGTCGAGAATGCACAGGCTCGGTTCGAACAGCGCCATCTGCAGAATCTCGTTGCGCTTCTTTTCGCCGCCGGAGAATCCGACATTGACGCCGCGGCGCAGCATATCCTGCGGAATATTGAGGCTGGCGGTAACCGCGCGCACCTTCTTGAGAAAGTCGGGCGTGGAATATTCGCTTTCGCCCCGCGCCTTGCGTTGCGCGTTCAAGGCGGTGCGCAGGAAGGTCATGGTCGCGACACCCGGAATTTCCACCGGGTACTGGAACGCGAGAAATACGCCTCTGGCCGAGCGCTGGTCGGGCGACATCCCGAGCAGGTCTTCACCCTCGAACAGGATCTCGCCGCCGGTGACCTCATAACCCGGCTTGCCGGCGATGACGTGGCTCAGGGTCGATTTGCCGGAACCGTTCGGCCCCATGATGGCATGCACCTCACCCTTGTTCACGGTGAGCGAAAGCCCGTGCAGGATCTCGCGATCCTCGACTCGAACCTGCAGATTTTTGACTTCGAGCAATGCCATTACCTAGTTCCGTCTTTCGTTATGCTGCGCAGCGCGCAGGCCGAGGCGTGACTTCCTCAGGGGGAGGCGCTATCCAACCGAGCCTTCGAGCGAGATCGAGATCAGTTTCTGCGCCTCGACCGCGAATTCCATCGGTAGCTGCTGCAGCACGTCCTTGACAAAGCCGTTGACCACGAGGCCGACGGCCTCTTCCTGCGACAGTCCGCGCTGCACGCAGTAGAACAGCACGTCCTCGGAAATCTTCGACGTGGTTGCCTCGTGCTCGAACAGCGCCGACGAATTCTTCGCCTCGACATAGGGCACGGTGTGCGCACCGCATCGATCGCCAATCAGAAGCGAATCGCAGGCGGTGAAATTGCGCGCGCCGGTCGCCTTGCGGTGCGCCGTGACAAGTCCGCGATAGGTGTTCTGCGAGACGCCGGCCGCGATGCCCTTGGAGATGATCCGGCTCGTGGTGTTGTTGCCGAGGTGGATCATCTTGGTACCGGAATCGACCTGCTGGTGGCCGTTCGAAATCGCGATCGAATAGAATTCGCCGCGTGAATTGTCGCCGCGCAGGATGCAGCTCGGATATTTCCAGGTGATGGCCGAGCCGGTCTCGACCTGGGTCCAGGAAATCTTCGAATTGTTGCCGCGGCAATCGCCGCGCTTGGTGACGAAATTGTAGATGCCGCCCTTGCCCTCCGAATTTCCGGGATACCAGTTCTGCACCGTCGAATATTTGATCTCGGCATCGTCGAGCGTGACCAGCTCGACCACCGCGGCATGCAACTGGTTTTCGTCGCGCTGCGGCGCGGTGCAGCCTTCGAGATAGCTGACATAGGCGCCCTTGTCGGCGATGATCAGGGTTCGCTCGAACTGGCCGGTGTTGCGCTCGTTGATGCGGAAATAGGTCGACAACTCCATCGGGCAGCGCACGCCGGGCGGCACGTAGACGAACGAGCCGTCGGAGAACACCGCCGAGTTCAAGGTCGCGAAGAAATTGTCCGAGGTCGGCACCACGGAACCGAGATACTTCTTCACCAGTTCGGGATGCTCCCGGATCGCTTCCGAGATCGGCATGAAGATCACGCCGGCCCGCTTCAGTTCCTTCTGGAACGTGGTCGCCACCGAGACCGAATCGAACACCGCGTCGACCGCGATCTTGCGCTCGCCCTCCGGGCGTACCACGCCTTCCAGCATCTCGACTTCGCGCAGGGGAATGCCGAGCTTCTCATAGGTCTTGAGGATTTCGGGATCGACCTCGTCGAGCGAGCCGAGCTCTTTCTTCTTCGGAGCGGAATAGTAGTAGAGATCCTGATAATCGATCCTGGGATAATGAACCCGCGCCCATTTCGGCTCGGTCATGGTCAGCCAGCGGCGATACGCCTCGAGGCGCCATTCCAGCATCCAGGCCGGCTCGTTCTTTTTTGCGGAAATGAACCGGACGGTATCTTCCGACAGCCCCTTCGGAGCCTTGTCGGATTCGATAAGCGTCTCAAATCCATATCGATACTGATCGACGTCGATCCGGCGAACCCGATCGACCGTCTCTTGTACGGCAGCCATTCTATCCTCCGCTCGCGGTTTCAAGGACCGCGGTGGATCAGTTGCAGATGTCTATTACGTTATTTTTCTGCCGAAATCACCTGCTTAGAATCGTTCAAGCCGTGTTTCGTCATCCTTTAAGTAAGGTACCGGCAAGCTTTCGCCAAGCCTCCAGGCAGCGATCAATGTCCGCATCTGAGGTGGACCAGCCCAGACTGAGCCGCACTGCTCCGTTGGCGATCTCGGGGCCGGCGCCCATGGCCGCTAGCACATGGGAAGGCTGAACTTTCCCCGATGAACAAGCGGAACCCGAGGAAACCGCAATTCCCGCGAGATCAAACCCAATTACGGCGGTTTCGGCCCTGAGGCCCGGAACCGTAAACAGAGTGGTATTGGGTAACCGCGGCACGTCGTCGGAAAATACGATAATCCCTGATGTTTCGCGCAAGCCAATCTCAAGCCGGTGGCGCTGGCCTTCGAGGCGAAGGGCGTGTGCCTCCAGGGCCACGCTGGCGGCGCTCGCGGCCGCGCCAAAACCAGCGATCCCCGCCACGTTCTCCGTTCCCGCCCGGCGTCCCAGTTCCTGACCGCCACCGCGCAGCAATGGCTCGAGCCCGAGCAGCCCCTCAGCCACAATCAGCGCACCCACGCCCTTGGGTCCGCCCACCTTGTGCGCGGACAGCGTCAACAGATCGGCATTCAGGCTGTCGATGCCAAACGGCCGTTTTCCGAACGCCTGGATCGCATCAACATGCAGCACGCCGCCGGCGGCATGCACCAGCGCCGCCGCTTCCACCACGGGCTGCAGGGCGCCGGTTTCGTTGTTGGCCAGCATCACCGACACCAGCGCCGGCGGCCCGCTCTCAAGCATCGCCCGCAGACGGGCCAGATCGAGCACGCCCGCGCCCGTCACGCCTATGGTGCCGATCGCATCGGGCTCAAACCGACCCCCCGCAAGCACCGAGGCATGCTCGATGGCCGAGACCAGCAATCGGTTGGCCGGAGCCCCGGAGCCTCGCCGAAGCCCCGGCGTCAGCGCCAGCGCATTCGCCTCGGTTCCGCCGGATGTGAACACGACATTTCGCGGCAGCGCGCCGACACTGCCGGCGATCGCGGTCCTCGCGTCCTCGACGAGTTTACGCGCCTGACGGCCCTCGACATGCACCGAGGAAGGATTGCCGCCGAGATCCCACGCCGCCGCCATCGCCTCCCGGGCCTCGCGGCGAAGCGGCGTGGTCGCGTTCCAGTCGAGATAGACACGGTCAGGCATGGAATACTATATTACCTATGGTAGAGATTGAATGAGGTGGTGTTGGGAGCGCGCGGCCCTACGGCAATTGGTGATTAGGCCAGCGGCGCGCAATCGACGGCTGACGCGTAGAGCGCCTTTCCGGATGTTCAAAAGCCTTGCTTGTTGCCCCTCGCCTCATGCTAAGAACGCGCCCACCAGTTCACCCCGCGCCGTTCGCGCATCGCCAAACGACGCCCCGATCACCGCTTCTGCGAGGTTCATCTGACAGCCAGATAGAGCCAGCACAAAGCCGGTCGATTGCCAAGGATCACTAATGCCCGAAGTCATTTTCACCGGCCCGGCAGGCCGCCTTGAAGGCCGTTATCATCCGGCGAAACAGAAGAACGCGCCAATCGCCATGATCCTGCATCCGCACCCGCAGTTTCACGGCACCATGAATCACCAGATCATCTACCAGTGCTATTACGCCTTTGCGCATCGCGGATTTTCGGTGCTGCGCTTCAATTTTCGCGGCGTCGGGCGCAGCCAGGGATCGTTCGACCACGGCACCGGCGAACTTTCGGACGCGGCCTCCGCGCTCGACTGGGCGCAGACCATCAACCCGGAAGCGCGCGCCTGCTGGGTCGCGGGCTTCTCGTTCGGGGCCTGGATCGGAATGCAATTGCTGATGCGCCGGCCCGAAGTCGAAGGCTTCATCTCGATCGCGCCGCCCGCCAATCTCTACGACTTCTCGTTCCTGGCGCCCTGCCCGTCGTCCGGGCTGATCGTGCATGGCGAGCGGGATGCGGTGGTGCCCCCCAAGGACGTCAACACGCTGGTCGAGAAGCTCAAGACCCAGAAGGGCATTGTCATTGACCAGCAGATCATCCCCGGCGCGAACCATTTCTTCGACGGCAAACTGCAGCCGCTGATGGAAACGGTAACCGGTTATCTCGATATGCGGCTCGCCAACGTGCGCTGACCAAAGCGTGGTTGTGAGAATGGGCAACGTTCGCGCAAAGGCCGGCGATCAGGCCGCGCGGGCCTGCAGGCTTGACAGCCAGGAATTCCGGCGTTCGATAAATTCACGAAGCAGCGCCGGATAGTCGATACTGACCGCGCCGTGCACCGACGGCCGGGCTGCAAGGCTGTTGCGCCAGCGCGCCAATTTCGGTTTACCGGCTAAAATCCCGAAATCGGCAATACCGTCGAACACGTCGAAATAGCGGAATACCGGCCCGAACACCGCATCGACCAGCGAAAAGCGTTCGCCGTCAAACCAGGGCAACGCCACCGTGCGCGCCTCGAGCCGCGCCAGGCGCTGCGCGAGTTGGGTCGTCTTCATTTTGAATGTCGCGTGGTCCGGCGCGGCGTAGAAGCCGGCGATATCGTTGAGAACCGCCGACCCGAATTCGATCCACCCGCGATGTTCCGCGCGAGTCAAGGCATCGGCGGGGTGCAGCGGTCTCGGCTCGGTTTCCTCAAGATATTCCAGAATGGCGGCGGACTCGAAAATCGGCACGTCGCCGACTTGCAGGACCGGCGTCTTGCCAAGCGGCGAGAGCTTCAGAAACCAGTCCGGCTTGTGGGCGAGATCGATATCGATCCGCTCGAAGGCAACGCGCTTTTCGGTCAGCGCGATCACGGCGCGCTGTACGTAGGGGCACAGTCGGTGGCTGATCAGTTTCAGGCGGGCGGTCATGCAACCTCGCAGCCTCATGCATCTGCACCCCATTAAATGCAACTGCATGTAATTTGTCAAGCTCGATGCAATTGCATCGACTTTTCGCGGCTCAAGGCCGGGCAATCACGCCGCCGGTCATCGGGATCGGTACCCCGGTCGTGGCGGGATAGCTGAGCGGCAGGCCCTTGAGGCCCCGCGCCGCCAGGAAACCGAAGGCCTGGGCCTCAATGGCGTCGGCCGACCAGCCCAGCGCATCGGCGGCCTCGACGCTCGCCGGCGCCAGCCGCTCGCGCAGCATCCTGAGCATGGTCAGGTTGCGGGCGCCGCCGCCAGCAACGATCCAGCTTTTGGGTGTCTTCGGCAGCAGTGGAACGATCCGGGCGATGGCGGAGGCGGTGAAGGCCGTCAGCGTCGCGGCGCCATCGGCCGGCGGCATCGGGCGCAGCACCAGCGAGGCGAAATCGTTGCGGTCGAGCGATTTGGGTGCCGGCCGTACAAAGAACGGATGCTCCAGGGCCCGGGAGATCCAGGCATCATCGGCCGTGCCCTGCGCCGCCATGCGGCCTTCGCAGTCGAACAACTGGCCCATGGTACGGAACATGTAGTCGTCCAGCAGCGCATTGCCGGGCCCGGTATCGCAGGCGATCAAGGTATCGGCGCCCTCGATATAGGTGATGTTGGAGACGCCGCCGATATTGACCACGACAATCGGTCCGTCCCGTTCCAGCGATTGCGCCAGCGCGCGATGATAGACCGGCACGAACGGCGCGCCCTGGCCACCGGCGGCGACGTCGGCGGCGCGGAAATCGTGCATGACAGGGATATGAATGGCCTTGGCCAGCGCCGCCGCATCGCCGATCTGCACGGTCAGTTTCTGCGCCGGCCGGTGCAGCACGGTCTGGCCGTGAAAACCGACGATGTCGATGTCTTCGCAGGAAATGTGGTTCTGCGCGGTAAAGGCAGCCACGGCCTCGGCGTGCGCGATCGTGACAGCGCGCTCGGCCTCGCGCAGGATGCCCGGCCGGGCATCGCGCTGCGGCAGGTCGACGGCCTCCATCAGCGCCTGGCGCAGCAGTTCGCGTTCCCGCTCGGTGTAGGGCCGGTAGCCGGAAGGGCCAAAGCCCTTCACCTGCTTGCCGTCGGTTTCGATCAATGCGACATCGACCCCGTCGAGCGAGGTACCGCTCATCAGACCGATTGCCGTCATCATCATGGTCAAAATGCCTTCGCGGCGTCTTCCCTGACGCCCTGCTTGTGTCAAACAAGCACATCTTATAATGCCACAGCGCGCCCGGCTGCGGCAGCCCTATTCCGGGGCGGCGCGGCAGTTTGCTGTAAATAACGTGAAATTAGAATGATCAGAGTTGCCTACAAATGAGCCCATTTAAATCAGATTTCCTGAACACGTTGCAGGATCGCGGCTTCATCCACCAATGCTCCGATTTCGAGGGCCTCGACGCGCTGGCCGCGAAGGGCGAGGCCATCGCCTATGTCGGCTATGACTGCACCGCGCCGTCGCTGCATATCGGCAATTACCTGACGATGATGATGCTGTACTGGCTGCAGCAAAGTGGCAACAAGCCGATCACCCTGATGGGCGGCGGCACCACCATGGTCGGCGATCCCTCCGGCAAGGACGAATCGCGCGCGATCCGCAGCATCGAGGAAATCGAGGCCAACAAGGCCAGCATCGTTGGCGTATTCGCCAAGGTGCTGCGCTACGGCTCAGGCGCCAGCGACGCGATCATGCTCGACAATGCCGAATGGCTGACCAGGCTGAACTGGATCGAGATGCTGCGCGACATTGGCCGGCATTTCTCGGTCAACCGGATGTTGACGATGGACTCGGTGCGACTGCGTCTCGAACGCGAGCAGGAGATGAGCTTCATCGAGTTCAACTACATGGTCTGCCAGGCCTACGACTTCGTCGAGCTGTCGCGGCGGGTCGGCTGCAGGTTGCAGATGGGCGGCTCGGATCAGTGGGGCAACATCGTCAACGGCGTCGATCTCGGCCGTCGCATGGGCACGCCGCAATTGTTTGCGCTGACGACGCCCCTGCTCACCACGGCATCCGGCGCCAAGATGGGCAAGACCGCCCAGGGCGCGGTCTGGCTCAATGCCGACGAATGCAGTCCGTACGGTTTCTGGCAATACTGGCGCAATGTCGAGGATGCCGACGTCGTCAAATTTCTCAGGCTGTTCACGGTCCTGCCGCTCAGCGAGATCGGACGCTTGGCACGACTCAGGGGGGCGGAAATCAACGAGGCGAAAAAGGCCCTGGCGGATGCCGCCACCACGCTTCTCCACGGCGCCGAGGCGGCGCGGCTTGCTTCGGAGACCGCCCGACAGACCTTCGAGGAAGGCGCGATCGCGGAGAATCTTCCCTCGGTGGCGGTTCCACGCAGCGAACTTGAAGCCGGCATCGGCGTGCTGGTCGCGTTCGTCAAGACAGGCCTCGTTGGATCGAACGGCGAAGCGCGGCGCCAGATCAAGGGCGGCGGCCTGCGCGTCAATGACGTTGCGGTCAGCGACGAGAAGATGGTCCTGAACCCTTCGGACCTGACGCCGGAAGGCGTGATCAAGCTGTCGCTCGGCAGAAAGCGCCACGTCCTGCTCAAGCCTGCATAGGTGCATTCGTCCAAGACCCCTGCTCATCGCCGATGAAACGCGCTCCTTGATGCGCATGAACCAGGATGCCGTGAGCGAACGAGCCGCGAGCAAGCCGCAGCAGCCGGCGCGGGTGGCGCTTGGCGTATTGGCATTGTGTTTTATGCTGTCGGTACTCGGCCGCGGCCTCGGCGAGAGCTTTACGGTGTTTCTCAAGCCGATCTCCGAGAGTTTCGGCTGGGACCGCGCCGAGGTGGTTTCGGTCTATTCGCTGGCCGCGCTGGCCGGAGGACTGGCGGCTCCGCTGGTCGGCCGGCTGTTCGACCGCTCGGGGCCACGCACCGTCTATTCGCTCGGACTGTTTCTGCTGGGCGCGGCGTTTCTGATCGCCGGCCTTGCCCGGCAGCTCTGGCAATTCCAGCTCAGCCTCGGCCTCTGCGTCGGCCTCGGCATCGCCTTCATCGGCAATGTGCCGAATTCGATCCTGCTCGGCCGCTGGTTCGGCTCGCGACTGCCGACCGCCATGGCGGTGGTGTATTCCGCGACCGGCGCCGGCGTGCTGATCTTGTTGCCGGCATCGCAAATCCTGATCGATCGGGCCGGCTGGCGCGGCGCCTACCAGATTTTCGGCGGCCTCGCGCTGGTATTGCTGGTGCCGCTATTGGTGCTGCCATGGCGCATGTTTTCCGGGGGATCGCCACACCTCATCAAGAGCGCCACCGCCGACATTGCCGACCAGGGCTGGACGCTACTGGGTGCGATGCGCCATCATGCCTTCTGGGCCTTGTTCTCGACCTTCTTCTTCACCGCGATCGGGATGTATGCCATCGCGCCGCAGGTCGTCGCCTATTTGATCGACGCCGGATTTCCGCCGCTGCAGGCGGCGACGGCATGGGGATTTAGCGGCGTCGTGCTGTTGTTCGGCATGCTCGGCGTCAGTTCGCTCGACGGCATCATCGGCCGGAGGCCGTCGGTATTGTTCAGCTACGCGCTGTCAATCGTCGGAATCCTGATGTTGTGGGCGCTGCAATGGTACCCGAACTTCTGGGTGCTGACCGGTTTCGTGGTGTGCTTCGGCAGCATGATCGGGTCGCGGGGCCCGCTGCTCACGGCAACCGCGATGAAGATCTTTCGCGGCGAACGGCTTGGAACGATCTATGGCACCATTTCGATCGGCAGCGGTCTCGGATCGGCGTTCGGCTCCTGGAGCGGCGGCCTGATCCACGACTGGACCCATAGCTACAATCCCGTGATCGTATTCGCGCTGGTCGCCGTGCTGCTCGGCATGATCCCGTTCCTGGTAGTGCCGGCGCTGCGGCGATAGCCGCGCGACGAACTGCGAGGTGACGGTCAGTTGCTGTTGTTAGGTGGAAATTCAACCGGGTTGTTCGGCTTGCCGGTGTTGAATTCGAAGATTTTGCGCAATACCCCTGGCGCCATCGCCGAAATCGGATTCACACGAAGCACCGGCTGGCCGAGCGTGCCGACGACCTCGTAGGTGACCCCGATCAGTCCCTCGTTGCTGCCGCCGCCGAGGAACAAGCCGACAATCGGGATCTGGCCGAACATGTTGTTCAACCCGTACATCGGAACGAAGGTGCCGCTCATGCGCACCTGGTTTGCGGAATCGATGCTGCCTTCGATCGTCCCGCCGACCATCGGGCCTTTCAGGACGCCCTCCCGGATCGTGAGCTGCCCGTTTTGGCGGGTGAATTCGGCGCGCACGCGCGAGAAGGAGACACCGTTCTGGACCCCGGTTGGGCCGCCGGCGGCCACGCGGTCGAGTGCCGCCTCCCCCTTGACCGAAAAATTGTTGACGTTGATCAGGCCCTCTTTGGCGCTGGGTTCCACGGTCGGCGGATCCATCGCCAGTTGAAGCTGGCCGCCGACCACCTTGGAATACGTGTCGGTGAAACGGAAGAAGGCGCCGGCATCATTGGTCTCGAGATAGATCACCTCGCGTCCCTGCGTGGGCCTGCGCAAATCTCCCATCATCGGCGTATCACGGCCGAGCTTGCCGTTGAGGGTAAAGGTCTTGATCGCTCCGTTGCGCCGCGACAGCTTGACGTCGACGCTGCGCAGCGCCTCGCCATAAAAACCGGCGACCGCGCCGAGCTTCAGATCGACATCGAGATCGACATTCTTGGGCTTGCTCTTGGGATCGACCTCGCGGCCGGAAATGGCCGACTTGATGAAGCCGCGGCCGTCGAATACGTCGCCGCGCATCGTCACTTTCAGCACCCCATCGGGACCCCGTTCGGCCTTCAGCGAGGTCTTGTCGCCTTCCGAGGGCGAATAGGTCGGGAAGTTGACGCTCATGACGTCGTTGTTCTGATCGACCTCGATCGATCCCTTGATCGACACACCGCCGCCATCGATGACGATGTCTTCGAGCCGGGTCGATTGCGGTTTCTGCACCACGTTGAACACGGCGTGGCCCGACTTGCCCGGCAACTTGACCCAGCCCGGCAGCAAATTGTCGAGCTTCAACGAGGTCAGGTCGGCGTCGACGCCGATGCGGCTGTCATGGTCCGCCCCGCCAACCCTGCCGTTCAGCTTGACCGGTATCGCGCCGCTGACCGCGGGGCCAAGGTCCAGTCCGAGGCGCGCGCGGCTCACATCATCGAGCGTCGCCTGCAATTTGATATCGGCGTCCCCCTCGCTCGGCTTGCGATAGTCCAGCGAGGCCGCCTGCCCATTGATTCGGACGTCGCCCTTGACCTGATAGCCCTGATTGTTGGCAACGACCTTGAGCGCGTTGGCTTCGAGCTTCTGATTCATCACCACATGATCGGCAGAGAATCCATTGAGGTCGGCTGCAATGGCGTAGGTCGTGTCGGCCTTGGTGAGTTCGCGCTGGATCGGCATGTTGAGCGTAACCAGCGCGGAAACTGTACCCTTGCTGGTGTTCGGATCGATCTTGGTGCTGGAGAATTCACTGAGGCGATCGGAGGCGAGAATTTCGGCCGCTGCCGGCACCGGTCCGTCGACCCGGAACTTGACCCTGGCCGGGGCGGGCTTCGGTGCCATGTCCGGCACCTCGAATACCAGATCGCTGATCGTCAGCTTGCGGCCCGCCGGCGTGTCGGCCGCCGCCTGTCCAATGGTCACGGTCGCGGTGCGGCCGGTCACATGGGCTTTCAAATCCGCATCGCGTACCAACGGCAGATCATCCACCGGCCGCAACGTCACGCCACTGGCGATGATGTTGACGGCGAGGCCGTCGTCCGGAATCGGCGGTCCCCGTCGCGAAAGATTGTGAACCGGCGAATTGACGCCGATCTCGATGCGCTGAAGCGAGCCGCGTTCGACCCGGTCGATCACCCATTCGCGAACTTCAGGAACGATCAGGATCGGCCACATCCGCTTCAGCGCCGCCGCTGACATCGGCGTTCCGGCAAAGCCGAGCGTGAGGCGCGGCTCCGCCGAATAGTCGATGCTGCCGGTTCCGGCGATCCCGATCTCGCCATTGCTGATATCGGCCTGGGTCAGCAGTACGCGGTGCTTTTGCGTATCGAACCGCAGGCCGATGGCGATGCGATTGAAGATCAGTGGCTGTTCGCCCTGGTCTCCAGCCAGCACGATGGTGCCGCCACTGAAGCCCATCTGCCAATCCGGTATGCTGCCGTTGGGTGGCTCGAGATGCGCCAGCAGGGTGATGCGGTTCGAACCGGAAACGATCTTGAACGGCGCTACCAGGACGCGCCGCCCGGCATCCCATTCGACATCCATCTCCGCAGAATCGATCGCCATGGGATAGTCGGGGGTATCGCTGTCGATGATGTGGCCGGCACCGGTGCTGATCTTGCCGCGGAAATAGGTCGGCAGCCCGTCCCGGCCCAGTTCGCCCTTCAGCTCACCGGTGAGCTGCAGATCGGCGCTGTAAGTCAGGTCCTTCAACCGCAACGCCAGCAGGATATTCGACGTCGAGACCTTATCGGCGCGAATATCGACCGAGCGCACGCCGTTCGCGGGGGCCCCGATCGTTACGCGAAGCGACCACGCATGGCGGCCATCTTCCCCGACACTGAGCGCAACCCCGCCGCCGTGCGGGCGGCGAAGGCTGAGGCTGATGTTTTCGAACTTCCATTTGTTGCCACGCTGCTCATCGTCAACAATGAGGTTGCCATTCTTCAGGCCGATTTCGTTGAGGTTTTGCCCGTCCAGCCCGGTCAGGCTCAGGCTGTCGAGCCAGTCGAGGCCGGCCAGCAGTCCGCTCGGCGTATCATGGCTGTCGGGCGCGGCTGCGGTCGGGGCCGGCGATGACGCAGATATCGCGGAGGATCCTGGCGACGGCGACCTGCCCGGCAGCGGCGCGGTAGCGTCGGCGGTGCGTTTCGAGGCGACGCCGGTCGCCAGCGGTCGAGCATTGTCACCGGTGGAAACCGTGACATAGCCGTCCGGGGTGATCCGCACCGACAGCTCGGCATCCACCAGATTGAGGCTCTCGGCGCGAAGGCGTCCCATCAGCAGCGCCGTGCCCGATAGCCTCACCTCTGCTTTGGGAGCGCTCGCCACGATCGCATGGTCGCGATCCCTCACAACGATATCGCGGATGCGCACGGCGATGCGAATCCGGCCGGCCCGCTCGATCTGGGTGCCGCCGACCTCGACCGTATTGCCGTTGCCGATATTGTCCTCGATCGCCGCGGCGAGCCACGGCGTGGCCATTTCGAGATTGATCGGACCGGCCCCGAGCCGCAGCCACAGCGCGCCGAAACTTGCGGCGAAAATCACCATCAGGGCTACGACGGCGATGGCAAGACGCCTAACCCAGCGCTCGCCGGTAACCCATCGGCCCAGCGCAGCAAAGCGGTCGCCAAGCCGGTGAAAGCCCGAGTTCGACCTCGACAATAGCCGGCGCGCACGATAGCCCGCCGCCTCGTCATGCTCCTGATCCCAATCGGCCTCGTCCAACGGCAAAGGTTGGACGTCAGCACGCGGATTCGAACCCTGGGGCGACGTATTCCTTGCCATTGCCTCTCGGTGCTGGCGGTGACTGGACGATTGATTGCCGCCAAGAGCGCGCCCGTCGATTGGTAACGGACGTTCCTGTACCGGCATCGCTGCCATTCCCTAGTCAATACTGTTACACGTCATCCGGTCCAAGCGGCACATTCAACGAGCGGACGAGCGGTGCGGTCGGGTTCCTTGTAACCTATTCCGAGGCCATCGGACTTGCCCAGTGGCCGGCTCGACTTTGAGCTTGCCGGGACTCGACCCGCAAGAGCCTAATGATTGATCCGCCGAAAGCGACGAAAGGAAGGCGTATGTCCAAGAAAACGCGCAAGAAATCCTCCAGAAAAACCCTCAAAAAGGCGTCCGGGAAGGCGACCCGCGCGCAATCGAATACGCCAACCAAAACGCCAGACGCGAAATCCCTCCGCAAAGCGGCAGCCGGATCCGGCAAGAAGGCCGGCACTCGGCGACCGAAAGCCCCGGGCAAGCCTGCCTCGAAACCGTTAAGATCGTCCCTTGCCAAGGCCGCTGCGCCGCGCACGGTGGCCGAATCGAAAACGGCTGCGGGGACGCCCGATACCCGAACCCTGACCGAGGGAGCACGAGCCCCCGCGTTCCGCCTGCCCCGCGATGGTGGCGACAGTGTCTCGCTCGAGGACTTCTCCGATCGCAGGCTGGTGCTATTTTTCTATCCCCGCGCGGACACCCCGGGCTGCACCCGGGAGGCAATCGACTTCACGCGACTGGCGAGTGCGTTCGCCGAAAACCGAACCGCCTTATTGGGAGTCTCGGCCGACCCGCCGAAGGCCCAGCAAGCCTTTCGCGACAAGCACCAATTGGTGACGCCGCTTGCTTCGGACGAAACCCACGGCATGCTCGAGGCCTACGGAGCCTGGGGCAAAAAATCCATGTATGGAAGGACGTTCCTGGGCATTCTTCGCACCACGATATTGATCGGCGAAGATGGCCGGATCATTCGGATCTGGCGCAACGTCAAAGTCGACGGCCATGCCGACGACGTGCTCGCGGCGGTTCGCGCCCTGTAATTTGATTCGACCCCGTTTTCTAAAAATTAACCATGAGAAGGTCAAATCATCCCGTCAATTCAGCCGTACGGAACTGATCTCCGACCGGCGCGGGAGTGCCGATGTCGTACCGTACCGGTCACCATGCTGAGTATCCCCAACATCACCCACACGATCACGGCAGGACCTCGGCTCGCCGCCCGCCGGTGAGCCATTCGACAGCCGCAGCACCCCGCGGACAGGGAGACTACACCCTCGTCCACGCTGGCAAGCAGGTCCGGTTCGGCCCCGTGGTATTCTGGATCGTGGTCGGCACTGTGACCGTGTTGGGGATCTGGTCGGCTGCGACCGCCACCTATTTCGCCTTTCGCGACGACGTTCTCACCCGGCTGATCGCGCGCCAGGCCGAGATGCAGTACGCCTATGAGGACCGCATCGCCGAACTGCGGAGCAGGATCGACAGTACCACGAGCCGCCAGTTGCTCGATCAGGAACAGTTCGGTCAGAAGCTCGACCAGATCATGCGGCGCCAGACCACGCTTGAATCCCGCGCCAGCGCGCTCGGCGCCATCCCCGATATTACCGGATCGATCAAGCCGTCCGCGCGAACTGGCGCGGTTGAGCCGTCAAGCTCGACGACGCCAAAACCCTCGCCGGTCAGCGACACCGTGATTTTTGTGGCGCCGCCGGATCGCGAGGCGCGGCTGGAATCGCGCGCGCCGCTCGCCGTCAAGCCGCTGCCGAACCAGTTCGCGAAGGTCCAGGGCGTCGACAACGTTCTTGCGCGCCTGCAGAACTCGCTCGATCAGGTCGAGAGCCGGCAGATGGCCGCGCTCACCTCGGCCGAAGACGGCATGGAATCGCGCGTGCGTCGGATGCGCGGTGTCATCACCGATCTCGGCCTCGACATGGCGCATCTGGAAGCCGCGACACCGCGCGCGGGGATGGGCGGTCCCTACATTCCGGTCAAGCTTCCACCCCACGCCGGCCCGTTCGAGCGCGAACTCTATCGGATCAATATCACCCGCGCCCAGATGGACCGCCTCAACCGCACTCTAGCCCTGGTACCCTACCGCAAGCCGGTCGTCGGCGAAGTCGAGTTCACTTCGGGCTTCGGGGTCCGCACCGATCCGTTCCTTGGTCGTCCGGCCATGCACACCGGTCTTGATTTCCGCGCCGCGCAGGGTGATCCGGTGCGCGCGACCGCGAACGGGAAAGTGGCGTCGGCGGGATGGGCCGGCGGCTACGGCCGCATGGTGGAGATCGATCACGGCAACGGCTTGTCGACCCGCTACGGCCATCTGTCGGAGATCGACGTCAAGGTCGGCGATCCCATCAAGATCGGACAGGTGATCGGCGCCGTCGGCTCGACCGGCCGCTCGACCGGCCCGCATCTGCACTACGAAACCCGCATCGACGGCGAAGCGGTCGATCCGCAGAAATTCCTCCGCGCCGGCGTGCGCCTCAGCGCGGGCTGATCCGGTTCCTGGTTTTGACGCGTTTTCTTCACGCCAACCGGTACCCACTTGGCTCGAAAACGCTATCGCTCAACGCAGCCGGGCCTAATGGCTGATCTCGTGGCCGACTTCACCGGTGATGATGTCGCCGAACAGTTCCCACGTCGTGCCGTTGAACCGCATCAACTGCATCTGCTCAATCGGGAAGTAGTCGTCCGGTGACGTGTTAATCGTGATTCCCGGCAGCAACATCTCGCTCCTGAAGTTCTTCAGGTTGGCGGCCTGCTTCATGATATTCTCGCGCGTCAGATTGTCGCCGCACTGTTTGAGGACCTGCACCATCGCTTCCGATTCCACGTAGGCATAGGCATTGTTGGCATTGGTCTTGTCGCCGTCGGGATAATATTTGTCCATGAAGGCCGCCCATTTCTTCACCCCTGGATCGTCCTTCCAGGTCGGGTCGGTCGGATCCTTTACATAGGCGGTCGAGATAATATCCTTCGAGTATTCCAGGCCGGCGGGTTTCAGCACCGAGGCGATCGTGGTTGCCGTATTGGCCAGGAAGAATTTCGGTTTCCAGCCGAGTTCGCCGACCTTCCGGATCGCCTGCGCCGAGCCCTTCGGCGCGGCCCAGGAGAAGAAGATGTCGGCGCCGGAATCGTGCAGCGCGACGATCTGGGAATCGATCGAGGGATCGCTCACCTCATAGGATTTATCGGCGATGATCATGCTGGCCTTGTCGCCGAGGCCATCCTTCAACCCCTTGAACTGATCCTTGCCAGCGTCGTCGTCCTGCCAGAACACCGCGATCTTGCTGTTCGGATAGTGCTCCAGGATGTATTTCGCGTAGATGTGGCCCTCGCTCTGGTAGTTGGGCTGAAAGCCCATGGTCCAGGGGAAGTTCTTGGGGTCGCCGAATTTGGTGGCGCCGGAGGCAACGAACAGTTGCGGCACCTTCTTGGCGTTCATGTATTTTTCGATGGCGGAGTTGGATGGCGTGCCGAGCGACTGGAATATCAGCAGCACCTCGTCGCTCTCCACCAGCTTGCGCGCCTGTTCGATCGCTTTGGGCGGGCTGTAGGCATCGTCATAGGAGACGAAGTTGATCTTGCGGCCGTTGATGCCGCCCTCGGCGTTGACCATCTTGAAGAAGGCCGCTTCGGCCTTGCCGATCACGCCATAGGAGGAAGCAGGACCGCTATAGGGCATGATGTTGCCGATCTTGATCTCGGTATCGCTCGCGCCGGGATCGTATTTCTTCTGGGCCTGGGCCGCGGTCATCATTGCAGCGGTGGCGAGCGCTACGAGGGCAAACAGGCCTGTGATACGAGCCGGCATCGTTCTCTCCCGTCTGGAATGATCTGTTTTTTCAAGTTTCGCAGGCCGGCGGCGCCCATGCAAGCGTTGGCTCGCTCAACTTGCGTATCCCGGGTTGGCGCAGACGCCGCAGCGGCCGATCAGGTCGCCGCCCTCGCGCGCGAGATGATCTCGATCATCCTGCCTTCATCGTCATCGGGCGCGTGGGCTCTGGCCTTGTCGTAGGCCTGCACGGCGGCGCGGCCGACCAGCGGCGGCTCCGCCAGCAGACTCTCGGCCAGCGCAACCGCATAGGCGGCATCCTTGTGCCGCAGCGCGGCGGTGAAGCTCGCGCCGGCGAAATCTCGCGCCACCATGCGTTTGGAATGACGCAGCACCTGCGGGCTCGCCGCTACGCCGTGTTCGATCAACTCCAGCACCAGCTTCATGTCGAGACCGGCCTGCTCGGCAATCGCAAGGCCCTCGGCGAGCCCCGCAATCTGGATCGCCCCCATCAAATTGTTGATCAGCTTGTACACCGTGCCGGTGCCGACGGCGCCGAAATGCCGGATGGTCGTGCTCAGCGGCGCCAGATACGGCCGCGCCTGCGCGAGATCGGCAGGCTCGGCGCCGACCAGCAGCGTCAGTTTTCCGCTGGCCGCGGCATCCGGCAAGCCCGTGACCGGACTGTCGATATAGACGAGACCGCCGCCGCGCAATTCTCGCGCAAGCTCCAGCGCATGCCGATACGACACCGTCGAACATTCGATCGCCACCGCACCGGCCTTGGCCTGGCTTGCGGCACCCTCCTTGCCGAGCCAGACGGTACGCGAGGCCTCATCGTCGGCGACCATGGTCACGACCGCATCGGCGCCATCGGCCGCCTCCGCCGCAGAGCGCGCAAAGCGCGCGCCCCGCGCGATCAGATCGCCGGCTTTCGCCGGGCTGCGGTTCCAGACCGCGACGGTATGGCCGCTGTCGAGATAGCGGCCGGCCATGCCATGGCCCATGCGACCGAGGCCAATGAAAGCGATGTTTGCCATCGATCAGTCCACATCCTCGACCGCGCCGGGCGCGGTGCCAAAGGCGCGCTGTGCCAGCGTCGCCGCCATGAATTCATCGAGGTCACCGTCGAGCACGCCCGAAGTATCCGAAGTCTGCACCCCGGTGCGCAGGTCTTTCACCATCTGATAGGGCTGCAGGACATAGGAGCGGATCTGATGGCCCCAGCCGATATCGGTCTTGGCGGCCTGGTCGGCGGCCGCCTGCTGCTCGCGCTTCTTCAATTCGATCTCATAGAGCCGCGCGCGCAGCATGTCCCAGGCCTGCGCCTTGTTCTTGTGCTGCGATCGCCCGGCCTGGCAGACCACCGCGACACCGGTTGGAATATGCGTCAGCCGCACCGCGGATTCGGTCTTGTTGACGTGCTGGCCGCCGGCGCCGCCCGAGCGCATGGTATCGGTGCGCACGTCGGATTCCTTGATGTCGATCTTGATGCTGTCGTCGACGACCGGGAAGATCGCGACGCTGGAGAACGAAGTGTGCCGGCGCGCGTTGGAATCGAACGGCGATATCCGCACCAGCCGATGCACGCCGGCCTCGGTCTTGAGCCAGCCATAGGCGTTGTGGCCGCTGATCTGGATGGTGGCGGATTTGATGCCCGCCTCCTCGCCCTGCGTCTCCTCCAGATATTCGATCTTGAAGCCGTGCTTCTCGGCCCAGCGTGTATACATGCGCAGCAGCATCTCGGCCCAGTCCTGGCTCTCGGTACCGCCGGCGCCGGCGTGCACCTCGAGATAGGAGTCGAAGCGGTCGGCCTCTCCCCCCAGCAGCGCCTCGAGTTCGCGGCGCGCGACCTCCTTCTTGAGCGACTTCAGCGCGGCCTCGGCCTCCGCCACCACGCCTTCGTCGTTCTCGGCTTCGCCGAGCTCGATCATCCCGATATTGTCCTCCAGCTCGCGCTCCACCTTGCCGATGCCGGACAGCGCATCCTCCAGCGAGGTCCGCTCCTGCATCAGCTTCTGCGCCTTCTGGGGATCGTTCCAGAGATTGGGATCTTCCGCGAGCTTGTTCAGCTCGGCGAGCCGCGCCGTCGATTGCTCGACGTCAAAGATGCCTCCTCAGCAGCCCAGCCGACTGCTTGATCTCTTCGACTAGACGTTCGACTTCGGCGCGCATGGTTCCCCTGATCCGCGGCTGATGCCGCCTTCGCAATGCTGCAGGGGATGTAGCGGCAGACGGCGCAAAGCGCAATCGGCTTCGCGGCGCCCGGCGGGATCGGCTGTGCGTTTCGATGCCGACGCGCAACCTCGTTAGTTATGCCTGGATCATTGGGTTTTCAGAAACGGCATGGTATGTGGGTTGCAATGTAGGCAATTCGCAACCCGTGGACATTTTCTTCTTTCAGCTCATCATCATTTTCATTCCCGGCATCATTTGGGAACGGATGGATGCCCAATTCGGCCCAAGCAAGATCCTCCAGCAATGGGATATTTTGCGCCGGACATTCGTGTTCGGCTTGGCGGCCTATGTCGTTACGTTCTGCATCTATTGGATGGCAAGTTGGTTCATCGGCGGCCTGAACTTCCAGCTTTTCAAATTTGCGAAGGATGTCGAATTCCTGGACGCGGGTTCGATTAGGCTCATCTTCGCTGCATCAGTCGTCTCGGTCGCTTGTGCGGTGCTATGGCTCTATGCCAGCACCTACAAGCTGCTGACGCAACTTCTGCAACAGATCAAGGCTACCAAGCGCTACGGCGACGAAGACGTTTGGGATTACACCTTCAACTCGGGCAGGCCGGACGTAGAGTACGTCCACGTCCGGGATTTCGACAAAAAAATCACCTACGCCGGGTGGGTTGAAGCCTTCTCCGAAAGCGAAAAACAGCGCGAACTGCGCTTGCGCGATGTGCTTGTGTATGACTTCGAGGGTAAAGTACTTTTCGAGACCCGACGGGTCTACCTTGCGCGGAAGGCCGACAATATCGATATTGAGTTCCCATACCGAGAGCCCGAAGGAAGCACGGCATGACCAGTCCTCCACGTCCACCTGTGCGCCCCCTGACCGAGGGTTACGTGGTCAAGGGCGGACACAATCCGGGCACGTCTCAGATTCAGACCCGTCCTACGGCTCCTGCGCCAATCCCGGCACCGAAGCCTCCGACGAACAATTCCCCGTCCGGAGGCCGCAATAACGGCTAAGAAGACGCACGACGTTTTGGCCCAGGATGTTGGTCTAATCAACTCGTGCTACGCGATCGTCGTGTCGTCTGCTTCGACAACGTGCCTGTCGATTGCGCAGTTGGTTCCAGGCAGTGATCTTGGTGGTTCCGCGCCAGCTTTGTGTTGCGACAGCTAGTCGCGGTTCTGATTCAATCGCTAGTACAGGCCGCCGGTGCCCGAACGCAGGATGGTGCGGTCGGCGTCCGGCGACACCGTGAGCGCGCGGCCGTCGGCATCTGCGACGCCGATCACCGAGTAATTATCCGGCGGCGCGGTGCCGGGCTTGAACGCCTCGAGAATGGTCCTGCCGGTATCGCCCGGTCCGGCCCGCATTCCGGTCATCTGATCGACCAGGATCAGCTTGATCCCCGCCGGCACCTTGAAGGGGACGGCGGGCTTGTCGGCGAGCGCGAGCTTCAGGAAATCCTTGGCAACCGGCGCGGCCAGATGTCCGCCGGTGGCGGTTCTGCCGAGATTGCGCGGCTTGTCGAAGCCCATATAGACGCCGACCACGATGTCCGGCGAGAAGCCGACAAACCAGGCATCCTTCTGGTCGTTGGTGGTGCCGGTCTTGCCGGCGATCGGCTTGCCGACTTCTTTCAGGACGGTTGCCGTGCCGGACTGCACCACGCCTTCCATCATCGAGGTGATCTGATAGGCCGTCATCGAATCCAGCACCTGCTCCCGGTGATCGATCAACTGCGGTTCGGGCTGATTCTTCCAGCCTTCCGGCGCATCGCAGCCGCGGCATTCGCGCTGATCATGTTTGAAGATGGTATGGCCGTAACGGTCCTGGATCCGGTCGATCAGCGTCGGCTTCACCCGGCGGCCGCCATTGTCGAACATCGAATACGCGGTGACCATTCGCATCACGGTGGTCTCGCCGGCACCGAGCGCATAGGACAGGTAATTCGGCAGTTCGTCATAGACGCCGAACCGCTTGGCATATTCGCCGATCAGCGGCATGCCGACGTCCTGCGCGAGCCGCACCGTCACCGTGTTGAGCGACCACCGCAGCGCGTTCCGCAGCGTAGTCGGACCACGATAGTGGCCGGCCGAATAGTTCTCCGGTCGCCAGACCCCCCGCCCTGCCCCTGGTCGATTTCGATCGGCGCGTCGACCACCACGGTCGACGGCGTATAGCCGTTGTCAAGCGCCGAGGAATATACGATGGGTTTGAACGACGAACCCGGCTGCCGATAGGCTTGGGTCGCGCGATTGAACTGGCTCTGGTCGAACGAGAATCCGCCGACCATAGCGAGCACGCGGCCGGTATGCGGATCCATCACCACCATGGCCCCCGAAATCTCGGGATATTGGCGCAGCCGGAACTGGCCCTCGACCGGATTGCCATCCTTGCCAATCAGCGGGTCGGCATAGATGACGTCGCCGGGGCTTAGGACCTGCGAAACCGACGTCGGGGTCTTGCCGCGCAGCGAGCCAGATGCGGCCCTGGCCCATCTCACGCCTTCCAGCGTGATGATGCCGGTCTCGCGGTCCTTGAGCACGGCGCCTCCGAGTTCGCGGCCGGGCTGAAAACCGATGCGCGCGGACTGGTCGTTGGTCTCCAGCACCACCGCGAGCCGCCACGGCGCGATATCCGACAGCGATTTGACGTCGGCGAGCTTCAGACCCCAGTCTCCGGTGATGTCGATCTTGCTGCTGGCGCCGCGCCAGCCCTGCGCTTCGTCGTAGTTGACGAGCCCCGCGGCCATCGACTTGCGCGCCATCACCTGCAGCTTGGGATCGAGCGTAGTGCGGACGGACAGTCCGCCTTCATAGAGTTTCTTCTCACCATAGCGCTCAAAGATGTCGCGGCGAACTTCCTCGGCAAAATACTCTCCGGCAAAAATATGCGCGGCGTTCGACCGGTTGGTGACGATCAACGGGTCCTTGCGCGCCTTGTCGGCGTCGGCCTGCTTGATCCAGCCGTTTTCCAACAGCCGATCGATCACGTAGTTGCGCCGCTCGATCGCCCGGTCGTGGTTGCGCACCGGATGCAGCGCCGCCGGCGCCTTCGGCAACGCGGCCAGATAGGCCGCTTCCGCCACCGTCAGTTCGTTCACCGATTTGTCGAAATAGACCAGTGATGCGGCGGCGATCCCGTACGCACCCAGACCGAGATAGATTTCGTTGAGATAAAGCTCGAGAATCTTGTCCTTGGAGTAGGCACGCTCGATCCGCATCGCCAGCAGTGCTTCCTTGATCTTGCGCGTGAACGACACTTCGTTGTTGAGCAGGAAGTTCTTCGCGACCTGCTGGGTGATCGTGGAGGCACCCTGGGGACGGCGATTGGAGCCGTAATTCTGAGCGTAAAGCACCGCCGCACGCGCCATGCCGGCGAAGTCGATGCCGCCATGCTCGTAGAAGTTCTTGTCCTCGGCCGCGAGGAACGCGTTGATGACAAGCTTCGGTACCGCCTGGATCGGCAGATAGAGCCGGCGTTCCTTGGCATATTCGCCGAGCAGCGAGCCATCCGACGCATGCACCCGCGTCATAACCGGCGGCTCATAATCCTGAAGCTGCGAATAGTCCGGCAAGTCTTTGGAAAAGTGCCAGATCAGCCCGGCCGCAGCAGCCACGCCCACCAGAAACACCACGGTTCCGGCGGCGAACAGGAAACCAAAGAACCGTACCAGCAAGCGCATTGTCGACTGTCCGTTTCAACCTTGAGCGCCGCAGCCGGCGCTTTTGCTCAGCGTGAACACCCGCTGCGTGATGCTTGGCCAATTACGCAGGCGAACAAAACACTGACCGAGCAGGAATTCCGGCCGATACCGGATATCCCGTGGCGCGGGTTTTATAAAGCGGGTGCTGTGGCTAAACTAGGGCTTCCAGCACCGGATCGCTGCCACGGCTCAATTCGCCGGCGCCGCGGTGGCCAGCCGTTTGGCAAAGAAGGCGTCGATGGCGAGCGCCATGGATCCGACGGCACGGGAACGCCAGCTCTCCGATACCAGATGCTCAAGGTCGCTCTTGTTGGAGACATAGCCGAGCTCGACCAGCACCGACGGCACGTCGGGCGCTTTCAAGACCCGGAATCCGGCGGATTTCAGCGGGTGCTTGTACATCCGCGCGGTGTTCTTCATTTCGCCCGCCAGCAGGCGTGCAAACCGGTTCGAAAACGTCCGGGTTTCGCGCTGGGCGAGGTCGATCAAAATATCGGCAACTTCGGTCGGTTCCGCGGTCAGGTTGACCCCGCCAATGGCGTCCGCCTTGTTTTCAGCCTCGGCGAGCCTTTCCGCCTCGGCGTCGGAGGCACGGTCGGACAGCGTATAGATGGTCGCGCCCTGGGCATCGCCCTCGCGGCGCGGCAGCGCGTCGGCGTGGATCGATACGAACAGCGCCGCCGATTGGTTGCGCGCGATCCGGACTCGGTCGTCGAGCGGGATGAAGGTGTCGTCGGTCCGGGTCATGACGACGCGATATTTGCCGGTCTTCTCGATGCGATCGCGCAAGGCGAGGCCGAAGGCCAGTACGAGACTTTTCTCGTTTTCGTTGCCCGACTGGGTTCCATTGTCGATGCCGCCATGGCCCGGATCGATCACGATGACGGGACGCGAATCCGCCGGCGCGGCCCGCGCAGCGGTGGCCGGAGCGGTCGCCTCCCTGGCGGCGGCAATTTCGCCGGCATCGGCGATCGCGGGCCTCAATTCAGGCCGGCTTTCAGCCGCCATCGACTGCGCGAAACTGGCACGATCGACCTCCTCGAATTCGACCACCAGCCGTGGCGGCTGGCCGTTGGCGGCATCGAGCACATAGGAATTGGAAATCCGTGCCGGGCCGGTCAGATCAAATACGATCCGCGAACCGCCGGGCATCACGAGGCCGTAGCGGAAGGCCTTGACCAGTCCGCGGCCAATGGTGCCGGCGCCATTGGGCAGCCGAAAATCGACCTGCGGAAGATCCACGACCACGCGGTAGGGATCGGCAAGCGCGAAGGCGCGAAACTGGATGGTCTTGTCGAGGTCCAGAATGAAGCGGGTCTGCTTGGCGTCGCCGGCCAGGCGAACATCGGAAGCGACCGGAAAATTCGAGGCAGCGACAGCCGTCGACACGGTCGGGCCGGCAACGGTTGATCCCGCGCACAGCAATGCTGCGGCGCACAAGAGCGCAAACAGCGGCACAACTAGGTAATTTGCGCGGATCGCCAACAATTCTGTGCCTCCGAGCGGTCCTCTTACCCCAATAGAACCACAGGGTTAACGATAGCTTAAGAGTCCGAACGCGAATAAGGCTGAGTGTTGCCAGACTGCGACGCCCGTTCGGCAGCTCCCTTGCACGCGACGGGCAATCCACGTATGTACAGGGGGCTGACGGCCTAAAACTCCCGGTTGTGTCGCGTTCAGCCTCCCGGTGCAGCGTCGGAACTTTCGAACTCAGGAAGTTTCAGCGTTTTTCCGATCCCTCCACAGCCTGCGCAGCGCGCGGCTGACAAGGAGCGGCGGTTTCGAGCCCGAGCGGCGTTCAGTCCAGGTCCGAACTTGTCCCCTGGCGGACACGACAGAACCGATTATCGCGGCCGCAAGGCTGGATAGACCACGGCCGGCGAGCGCTTTGGCGCCGCGCCGGGCCTTCAGCGACCGAATAGGCGGCGCCTTTTGCCGCCAATGTGTTCAGACGGGCCGACGCTTGATGCGCCAGACTGTGTTGCCGAGCATGATCCACGGCAGATCCGCGCCGACGCGGAGCGAAAGCTCCGCGCGTCGCCCTCCGCCGCGATCACGTTCGGACCGGCGCCGGTTGCGTTTTGGCCTTCCCCTCACCCCCGAATCAGGTGGACCGTCGCGTCAACCGTCTGCGCGATACGCGCTTACCGTAATACGCGTCCGCCGCCGTCAAGAGTTCCAAAATGCCCAACAAAATGTTGATCGATGCCACCCATCCGGAAGAAACCCGGGTTGTGGTGGTGCGCGGCAATCGCGTCGAAGAATTTGATTTCGAGACCGCCCAGCGCAAACAACTGCGTGGAAACATCTATCTCGCCAAGGTCACGCGCGTAGAGCCGTCGCTGCAGGCTGCCTTCATCGAATACGGCGGCAACCGTCATGGCTTTCTGGCCTTCAGCGAAATCCATCCCGACTATTATCAAATACCGGTCGCCGACCGTCAGGCGTTGATCGAAGCCGACGAGCGCGCCCATCGCGAAGCCGAAGAGGAGAGCGAGAACCGCTCCAACCACCGCCGCCGCCCGCGTCACCGCAACTCGCGCCGTCGCGGCAATGGCGAGCGGGTGCAGAGCGGCATCGTCGAGGCAACAGGCGCCGACCCGGCCCACACCGAGCAGCCACGGGATCACGAGCATTCGTCGCACGATCATGTTCAGGGCGACGAGGCGCGGTTTCACACCGACGGCGACGAACCGCATGCCGCCGATCTCGGCCATCATGACCATGAGGGTCATGAGCCCCCGCATGATCACGACCACCCGCACCACGAGCATGAGCACGACCAGGCTCAGGCCGGCGAGCCGACTGCGGCGGAGGCCCAGACCGATCTGCCCGATTTCGCGGTCGCTGCTGCGGCATCGGCCGCTGCCGAGGGCCACGAATATGCCCATGACGACCCTGCCCATGAGGAGCACGCGCGCGAAAACGAAGCCCATGCCGACGACGCGCCGCACGCCGAGGACGGCCGCGGCGAGCAGGCCGAACATGTCGAGGGCGACGCGGCTGCATCCGACCATCCGGAGCAGGCGGCACCAGCGCAGGGCGACGAAGCCCAAGATGACGAGGATGATGGCGACGACACCGAAGAAGAGGTGGAATTGGTCGGTGGCGATGACGTGCTGGAGGAAGTGCCGGAGCGCGCCTACCGGCCGCGCCGGCAGTACAAGATCCAGGAAGTCATCAAGCGCCGCCAGGTCATGCTGGTGCAGGTCGTGAAGGAAGAGCGCGGCAACAAGGGCGCCGCGCTCACCACCTATCTGTCGCTGGCCGGGCGCTATGCCGTGCTGATGCCCAATACCGCGCGCGGCGGCGGCATCAGCCGCAAGATCACCTCGGCGCAGGATCGCTCGCGGCTGAAGGAAGTGGTGCAGGATCTCGACGTGCCGGAAGGCATGGGCATCATTCTGCGTACCGCCGGCGCCTCGCGCACCAAGCCCGAGATCAAGCGCGATTTCGAATATCTGATCCGGATGTGGGAAACCGTGCGCGACATGACGCTGCGATCGCAGGCGCCGACCCTCGTCTACGAGGAGGGCTCGCTGATCAAGCGGTCGCTGCGCGATCTCTACAACAAGGAAATTGAGGAGATCCAGGTCGCCGGCGAAGCCGGCTATCAGGAAGCCCGCGATTTCATGAAGATGCTGATGCCGTCGAATGTGCGTGCCGTCAGACAGTATCGCGACGGCCAGCCGCTGTTTTCGCGGATGGGCGTCGAAAGCCAGCTCGACGCCATGTTTTCGCCGACCGTGCAACTGCGCTCGGGCGGCTACATCGTGATCAACCAGACCGAGGCGCTGGTTTCGATCGACGTCAACTCGGGCCGCTCGACCCGCGAGCATCACATCGAGGACACCGCGCTCAAGACCAACATGGAAGCGGCCGAGGAAGTCGCCAGGCAATTGCGCCTGCGTGACCTAGCCGGCCTCATCGTGATCGACTTCATCGACATGGACGAGAAGCGCAACAACCGCTCGGTCGAACGCAAGCTGAGCGATTGCCTGCGGCAGGACCGCGCCCGCATCCAGGTCGGACGGATCTCGCATTTTGGGTTGCTCGAAATGTCGCGGCAGCGCATTCGGGCCAGCGTGCTGGAAAGCTCGACCGAGCCCTGCCCGCAATGCGGCGGCAGCGGTCATGTCCGCTCGGTATCTTCGGTGGCCCTGCAATTGCTGCGCGGCATCGAGGAAATCCTGATGAAGGGGGCCACCCACAATCTCGTGGTGCGCACCCGGACCGACGTCGCGCTGTACGTCCTCAACCACAAGCGCGGCCATCTGCGCGACCTCGAAGACGCCTTCAAGGTGAGCCTCGCGGTGGTGGCCGATCCGACCGTCAGCGGTCAGCAGTCGTTCATCATCGATCGCGGCGAACAGGTGCATACGCTCGAAGCCGCCAAGGCGTTGCTGGCGGCGCAGGTCGCGGCGTCGCCACCGCAGCTCGAGGAAGCCGTTGACGAGGACGAAGCGTTCGATATCGAAGTCGAATCCGAGGTCGAAACCGAGGAGACCGAAGGCCTCGTCGACGAGCAGCCGGCGAGCGAGGGAGCCGCGGCAGACGGCGAGGCCGATGGTCACAAGCGGAAGCGGCGGCGGCGGCGGCGCGGCCGTCCCGGCGAGCCGCGTGACGGCGCTCCCGCGCGTGAAGAGAATGGCATGCCGCGTGTGGCATTGACCGCGATCCCCGGCGCGGTTGCGGATGAGGCCGAATCCGACGAAGACGAGGCCGACGAGCAGCCCGGCATGGTCCGCACCGATCAGGCGACCGGCGAACGCCGCCCTCGACGCCGCGGACGCCGCGGCGGACGTCGCCGGCGCGGCGGTCCGGAAGATGGTCTGGCGGGCTCGATCGCCGACGAGCTTGCACCGGCACCGCCGTCTGAGGTGTCGAGCGCGGTGGCCGATTTCGACGAAGTTACGCCGCCTTCTGCGCCGGCGGTCCAGCCGGAGGCCTTCACTGCGCCTAGCGAGCCGCACCCGGCGGATCGCGACCATGAGGAGTCGGGACGCACGGCGGCACTGGAGGAGGACCTGCGCGCGGCCGAAAGCCTTCGCGAAGCGGAAAGAGCCGTGCCGCGGCGCTCAACCGTGCGCGAGAAGGTGAGCTTCCTGACCGAGCCCCAGCCGGTTGCGACGTCATCGGCGGACCCCAGCGAACCCCAGCCTCCGACTCCCGCTCCTGACAAGTCCGCGGCTCCGGCATCCGGCGAAACCCAGCCCCGCCGCGCGGGATGGTGGTCTCGGCGCTTCGGCAGCGGCGAATAGGAAAGGTTTCGAACAGAACAAACCGCCCGGCAGAACCGGGCGGTTTTTGTTTGGTTCGGCAAACTCGGGTGCGACGGCCTGGGATCGCGCGCGGGTTGCAATCGGGAACTGGGATAGCCATCTGAGGGGTAGCGCAACCGGGTCGCTTCGACAGCGCATATCCGGAACCGCGAAGCTTTAGCCACGCCAAATCCTACAGACAGTTTCGACCAGCGGCATGTCGCCTGGCATGCGCGTATTGGGATCAGGACAACCTATGGCCATCGAACATGCCTCCGTGCAGGTCGTCCGCAAGCCGTGGGGACTCACCGATCTCGAGCCCTGGAGCGACATTGACGGTTCCAAGGACGCCGTCGGAGAACTGTGGTTTGAGCGCGCGGACAGCAACGCGCCGATCCCGGCCTTGCGGCTCAAGATACTCTTTACCGGTGCCCCCTTATCCATCCAGGTCCATCCTGACGATGCATTCGCGCATACGATCGGTCTGCCGAACGGCAAGACCGAGGCTTGGTACATTCTCTCGGCGACACCGGCCGCCCAGGTCGCCGTTGGACTCGAGCGGCATCTCGCACCGCAGGAATTGCGCGCGGCGATCAGGGACGGCTCGATTGCCGGTCTGGTTCATTGGTCTCCCGTTGCGAAAGGCGACGTCATCTTCGTCCCTGCCGGTACAATCCACGCCATCGGCGCCGGCCTTGTGCTGGCCGAAATCCAGCAGCGCAGCGACGCGACCTTCCGTCTGTTCGACCATGGCAGGCAGCGCGATCTGCACGAAGACAATGCGGTAGCCGCTGCCGATGCCTCGCCGGTTCGACCGCGCTGCAATTCACCGCGCCGCATCGGGGTTCGCACGGTTCTCGTCGCGAGCCAGCATTTCATTCTGGAGCGAATTGATCTTCCGGAAGGCTCAAGCTGGGCGCTGCTTGCCGATCCGGAGACCTGGATTCTGGTGCTCGACGGCCATGCCGCGATCGGGCTGATCGCCGCATCTATTGGACAGGCGATATTCATCGGTGGCGATCGTACCGACATCGAGGTCGGCGCTCGTGGATTGAGTGGTCTGATTGCCTATCCGGGACCCAATCCAATCGAGCCGTTGTTGCAACGCCTCGGTAGGCCATCAACCCATTGCCTTACTCCGGTGGAGCTGACCCTCCCGCAACCGACCGGCTTCATCGAGGTACAAACATGACGCCGCTCCGTCGCATCGCCATTATCGGCAATTCGTTGCCCCGCCGCTGTGGCATCGCAACCTTCACGACGGACCTGCAACAGGCGATCTCTGCTTCGCGTCCGAATCTCGAGGCCTGCATCGTGGCGATGACCGACCATGCTCAGGCCTATGACTATCCCCCGTCGGTCGCTCTGCAGATCAAGGACGACACGATCGCGGAATATGTGCGTGCCGCCGAACTCCTGAACGCCGGCCGCTTCGATGCGGTTTGCCTGCAGCACGAATTCGGAATTTTCGGCGGTGAAGCCGGTGCCCACATCCTCGAGCTGCTGGCGCGGCTCACCATGCCGGTGGTGACAACGTTGCACACGGTGTTGGCCAAGCCCACTGCGGTCCAGCGCGCGGTGGTGGAGCGCATCGTCGAGGCGTCTTCGAAGGTCGTCGTGATGGCCAGCAAGGGAAGTGACCTGCTGCGCAGCGTCTATCAGGTGCCGGACGACAAGATTGAAGTCATCGCCCACGGTATTCCCGACTTTCCGTTTGTTGCGCCGGACGCGGCCAAGGCCAAGCTCGGATTCAGCGGCCGGTCGGTGATATTGACATTTGGTCTGCTGTCTCCCGACAAGGGCATCGAAGTCATGATCGACGCCATGCCGTCGATCCTGAAACGGCGCGCCGATGCGGTGTATGTCGTGCTCGGTGCGACGCATCCCAATCTGGTTCGGGACCAGGGCGAAGCCTATCGCCAGAGCCTGGCGACGCGCGTCCGCGAACTTGGCGTCGAAAACCATGTGGTGTTCCTCGATCAGTTCGTCGATCAGGCCACGCTGCTGGAATTCATCTCGATGTGCGACGTCTACGTCACGCCCTATCTCAACGAAGCACAGATGACGTCGGGCACCCTCGCCTACAGCTTCGGGCTGGGAAAACCGGTGGTCTCGACACCGTACTGGCACGCGCGCGAGTTGCTGGCGGATGGGCGCGGCGTTCTGGTTCCTTTTGGCGACGCGACGGCGATCGCCGGCAAGATCGCGGAATTGCTTACCAATGATACCCGCCGACAGGCGATGTGCGCGCGCGCCTACGCGGCCAGCCGGTCGATGACATGGGAGCGCACCGCCGAACGTTACATAACCGCCTTCGCCAGCGCGACGCAGGGCCACTGGCTCAAGGTCATCGCGCGCTCCGACAGGTCGTTGCCGGAACTTCAAGGCCCCGCCGTGCCCGACATGCAAATAGATCATTTCCTGTCGATGTGCGACGATACCGGACTGCTCCAGCACGCCGTGCACTCGGTGCCCGATCGCTCGCACGGCTATTGTGTCGATGACAACGCCCGCGCGCTGCTGCTGGCCTGCGCTCTCAACAACCCGGGCGAACAACGCCTGTCGGAAGTTCTGACGGCCCGCTTTGCCGCTTTCGTACAGCATGCCTGGAATCCCGACACCAAACGATTTCGCAACTTCATGGGCTTCAATCGCACCTGGCTCGAAGACAGTGGTTCCGAAGACAGTCACGGGCGCACGTTGTGGGCCCTGGGCGAGTGTTCGCGCAGAGACGCAACCCCGTCACGACGCCGATGGGCCGCGGCCTTGTTTGTCGAGGCGTTGCCGACCGCGGAAACCTTCCGCTCGCCGCGGGCGTGGGCATTTACGCTGCTCGGCTTGAACTCCTATTGCGCCGTATCCCCGGATGATCTCCACGCTCACGAAGTCCGGCACCGGCTGGTCGACAGACTGATGGGGGGTCTGGCGGCAGGCGAGTCGCGGGACTGGACATGGTTCGAGCAAGGGCTGGCCTATGATAATGCGCGCCTGCCGCAGGCCTTGATGCTGACAGGCATGGCGACGCAGACGCCCGCTTATGTCGATGCCGGGCTAAGGTCCCTGCGCTGGCTGATGACACAACAGACCACACCGACCGGTCATTTCCGCCCTGTGGGCACAGCCGGCTTCGGCGAACTGCGGCAGCCGCCGCGCGCCTTCGACCAGCAACCGCTGGAAGCCTCGGCGACGATTGCTGCCTGCCTGACGGCCTGGCGCGCGGAGGGCGATGCCGAATGGAGGGCCATCGCGGTCAAGGCGCTCGCCTGGTTTCTCGGCAGCAATGATCTGTCCGTGACACTGGTTGATTTGCACACCGGAAGCTGCCGGGATGGCCTGCATCCCGATCGCGCCAACGAAAATCGCGGCGGCGAGTCGACCGTGTCCTGGCTTCTCGGTCTTGCCGACATGCGACAACTTGCGCGCGTTGGCGCCGGCCTGACAAAGCCTGCGGCCCTTCGCGCCGTCGGCGCCTGATTTTCACCCGCTCCAGCCAACGAGGGCACCTTGTTGCAAGCCACCTTCCTGAACCGGCAGGCGCTTCATCTGCGTCCCGACCCCGCGCGCGTGATCGTGCGCCCGTTCAAGCCCGCGACTGAGCCCCGCGATCTCAATCCAACCGACAAGACCCGCGCCAACCATATCGTCGAACGGGTTCTCGCACTCGATACGGAAGCCGCTGCCAGCCAACTCGCCGATGTCCTGGAAAACTTCCAGGGCCGCCATCGCAACCTGCTGGAAACATTCGAAGCCCGTGCCGACGAAATGGAAGACGCCTTCGCGGCCCACGGCAGCTTTTCCAAAACCCAGCGTCAGTTGATCGGCGCCTATTTTCTCAACGAGTATTCATTCGAAGCCTCGGCCCTGTTCAACCCCAGCATCGTGCCGCACCCCGACCAGTCCGCGGCGCCGAAAGGCGGCTTGCGCTTCATTCTCAGCCTCCGCGCTATCGGCGAAGGCCATGTATCGTCATTGACCTTTCGCGCCGGCACCATCGCCCCCGACGGAACCCTGACGGTCGATCCGACGGCCCGGCTCGCCTCAAGCCCCCGAATTGGAGCCCGGATCCCCGGACCCATCGGTGACGACCTCGAAGTAATATTCAAGCCGGACGAGGATATCAGCGAGCGCGTTATCTTTCCCGTGACGGAATCCCAGTCAAACGGGATAGAGGACGCACGTTTCGTCGAATTCAACGAGGCCGGCCGCAAAACCTATTATGCGACTTATACGGCCTACAGCGGACGCGCGATCCGGTCCGAGCTGCTCGAGACCAGCGATTTCCTGTCGTTCCGGATGTCGCCCCTACTCGGCACCGCCGCGCACAACAAGGGCATGGCGCTGTTTCCCCGCAGGATCAATGGCAAATATGCGATGATCGCCCGGCAGGACAACGAGAATCTGTATCTGATCTATTCGGACGACCTGTACAGATGGGACGGCGGCCAAGCCATTCTGAAACCGGAATTCCCCTGGGAGTTCGTGCAGATTGGGAACTGCGGATCGCCGATCGAGCTCGACGAAGGCTGGCTGCTGCTCACCCACGGCGTCGGCCCGGTCCGCAAATACTCGATCGGTGCAGCGCTGCTCGACAAGAACGACCCACTCAAGGTGCTCGCACGCTCGCGCGAGCCGCTGCTACGGCCCGAACCGTCCGAGCGCGAGGGCTACGTTCCCAATGTCGTCTACACCTGTGGCGCAATGAGGCACAACGACCAGATCATCTTGCCATACGCCGTATCCGACACGTTCTCCAATTTCGCGACCGTCAGGATCGCAACCCTGCTGAACACAATGAAGAGCTGATTGCGCAGCGGCACGACGCGACGGCGCAATGCCGCTACCAACGACGTCAGGAGGCCCTATGGCCCGCGAAACAAGCTATTTCGTTCAGTCGTTCAATGCCGGCAAGGGCGGAAGCCTGAAAGCCGATGCGCCGATCGCCTGCAAATCGGCAACCGGCGCCGTCCGAACGGCAGAACGTTTGGCGTTGAGCAAACTTGGCGTCGTTGCCTTCTCATCAACCGGCGATCCCGAGATGGGCGATTATGACGACGAGCCGACGGTGATCTTCCGGACTGGCCAGTTTCCGACCGCCTTCGACTGAGACCCTGGCGGGGGAAGGCCACAAATATAAGTTTTACGATCGGAACCATTCCTAACACGGTTCGATCCCCTCCTCAGAATTGCCTCAAGCAGGTTTGGCCGGACTTCGCCACGGCGTGTTTGCGCAACAGCGGTTCGGAAGCAAAGGTTGTCGAAGCGCGCCTCGTGGCCGTCCGTCGCTAGGCGACACTCTCGGCGCATAACAGCTTGGAAAATTATGATGCCTGATGTTCAAATCAACCGCATTCACAGCGGCGCAATCTGCAATGAAATCGGTGAACGGCTTGCCGCGGCTCTAGGTCCGCGGTCCAATGAATCGCCCGCCCGCCTGGTTGCACTGATCGACGAACTGGTGAGGGTCGAACCTCGAGAAGTGCCGTTGGAAGTTCAACGGGATTTGAACGCATGAAAGATTTCTCAAACGCATCTTTCCCACCTGACACCATCGCAGTCATGACTTTGGCAATGAACGCCGCGCTCTCGACCCTTCCACATCCGGTCAGTTCAAGGCATGTTCAGTCGGTAGCTGAAACAATTCTGCGGACAGCCAAGGAAGGCGAGCGAGACCCAAGGGCTTTGGAGCGCATGGCCCTGTTGGAGCTGCAGATTTCGCCGCGCCTCTAGCAAAAGGCGGCCAGCGTCCTGTAACGGCTGCGGTCAATTCGAACCACTTGGCGGCTGGGCTAGGAACTGCCGCTAACAGCGGGTAGGCACAGCGGGCGACGCCTTTTGGCATCGATGAAGGCCAGGATTTCTGCGATGGCGGGGTCCGCAGAGGCCAGATACCTCACCTCGCTCAGGCGTTCGGCAAAGACGCCAGGCCCGTGAAACAGCTTTTGATAGAACGATCTTATCACCGCGAGACGCTCGCGCGTGAATTCGCGGCGCTTCATGCCGATGATGTTGAGACCTTCGAGTCTGGCGTGTTGGCCGTTAACAAGGCCAAAAGGGATGACGTCGCCGCGCACACAGCTTGTAGCACCGACCATTGTCTGCGCCCCGATCCGGACGAACTGATGGGCGGCCGAAAGGCCCCCCATAAAAACAAAATCGCCGATCTCGCAATGGCCCCCAAGCGACGCCGAGGTCGCAAAAATCACGTTGTTCCCCACTAGGCAATCGTGGCCCACATGGCTGCAATTCATGAAATACCCGCTATCCCCGACACGGGTAATACCGCCGCCGGCCACGGTCCCGGCGTTCATGGTCACAGATTCTCTGATGGTGCAGCCATGGCCGATCTGAAGCATGGTGAGTTCACCGCGGTAGCTCAGGGATTGCGGCGGCGTCCCCAGTGAAGCGAACGGGTAGATGGTGCAGTCGGCGCCGATTGTGGTTTGAGCGGCGATGTTGACATGCGCGATCAGCTTACAGTTCGCGCCGATGACGACGTCGGGACCGATGATGCAGTAGGGACCGATCGACGTGCCCTCACCGATCACAGCGCCGTCTTCAATCCGCGCAGTGGGATCAATCAGCGGCTTAATTTCAAATCCCGCCGCTATTCGCTCCCTACCCGG
This sequence comes from uncultured Alphaproteobacteria bacterium, assembly GCA_963808035.1. Lineage (GTDB taxonomy): Bacteria > Pseudomonadota > Alphaproteobacteria > Rhizobiales > Xanthobacteraceae > Bradyrhizobium. The sequence goes on from CAWEEF010000001.1 coordinate 268,965, forward strand.
CGTAATCATTCGGAATCTACCGTCTAAAGCGCCCGGATAATCTGTTCAGCTTCAAACATGGCGTCAGACTCGGACGTAGAATCATCCGGCGTTATAAAGCTGGTGGTCGTCCTGCCACGAATGACCAATCCAGAATGCGAATCCGGCGTTATGGCTGCACGCCAATGCCCGGGACTCCTCTGGTAGGTAACGATCACAAATCTCGACTTGTCGGCCATGTCGCCTCCCGGCGATGGACCCCGCGCCAACTAATCCGCGATGTCAATGCTTACGAGGCGGCAGCGTCGGCGCCGCGACGTTGACGGGGACACATTAACATCGGTTCCCGACCCGCGCTTCAACGACTGCCATTCGGCCCGTCGGCCCAGGCGCTGCTTTCTGTCGCTTCGCATGCGACGCATTGGAATGTCAGCAGATCGGAAGCCGCAGGACGAGCCTCAATTCGGGCCAGCATCATGCGAGATTGGCACTGTGGGCAGCGCGGCCGCGCGATTTTGGCGAAGGACAACTCGGGTGGATAAGCTTGAGGCATGTTGTGCTTTCGGACAGGAGAGCCCCGCCATTTTGGTTTGCTCATCGAGTCAAAAGGGGCGTAGCGGAAATCTCTTCGTCTTCAAGTTCGTCGGCTATCGTTTGATATTCGTCGGCCATCCTTCGCAGGCTCACCTGCAAAGCAGAATCGGAGCTGTCGCGAGCGAGCCGGCGGCATCTGTCCGCCTGTTCTCTAAAATAGGTTTGATCCATCATCGCCTCCCATATGAAGGCGGCGGGAGCGCTGGGCTCTCAGGCACCGGTAGCAGCCAAGGTCCCTACGGTGATGTGGGAAAGCTACACCAAGTGTCCGGTTCCGTACATTAAATTACTGAAGGCCATCGCCAGAAAGTCGACATTTGCGTGATTTTTCTCGCTATCGCCGCCTGACAAGCGCAGCCTTCGTCACCGGACGCCACGATCGGAGACCAAACGTTCTGATGGACTTCCAGAGGTTCTGCGTCCAATTACTGCGTCATTGTCAAAGCAAGGGAGATCGACATGGCTAAAGGCGAGCAAAAGGGCAACCGGGAAGCCAAGAAGCCCAAAAAAGAGAAGATCAAGACCATTGCTGCGGCGCCGAGCCAAAAGACCGCAGGATGGCAGCCGACTTTCGGTTCCGGCAAAAAGAAGTAGTCCGACCGACGTAGATCTGAGGCGTTGCTGGGTGCGGGTCCCGTCCGCGCCGGCAGCCATATTGTGGCGCCCTAACCCGTGGTGATGGCGGTCTCCAGGTCGGACGGATCGATGGTGCGGTTGAGATTGGCGTGCAGCAGCTCGTGGTCGAGCTCGCCCTCCCACCAAGACACAAACACGGAGGCGACGCCGTTGCCGGTGATGTTGGTGAGTGCGCGAACCTCGCTCATGAACTTGTCCACCGAAAACACGATCGCCATGCCCGGCACCAGCGCCGGGTTGACCACCGTGAGCGTCGCCGCCAGCGTGATGAAGCCCGCGCCGGTGACGCCGCTCGCTCCTTTCGACGTCAGCATCGCCACCACCAGAATGGTCAATTGCTGCGAGAACGACAGATCGACGCCCAGCGCCTGGGCGATAAACAAGGTCGCCAACGTCATGTAGATATTGGTGCCGTCGAGATTGAACGAATAGCCGGTCGGCACCACGAGACCGACTACCGATTTCGAACAGCCGAGCCGCTCGAGTTTCTCCATCAATTGCGGCAGCGCGCTTTCGGACGAACTGGTACCCAGCACGATCAGCAATTCGTCCTTGATGTAGGCGATGAACTTGAAGATGTTGAAGCCGACGACGCGCGCGATGGTGCCGAGCACGACGATCACGAACAGCGCGGCAGTCGCATAGAACAGAACGATCAGCCCGACCAGATTGCCCAGTGCCGCCGGGCCGAATTTTCCAATGGTATAGGCCATGGCGCCGAAGGCGCCGAACGGCGCCACCTTCATGACGATGGCGATGACGCCAAAGACGGCATGCGAGGTGTCGTCGATGATGTCACGCAGGCGATGACCACGCTCGCCGAGCGCCATCAGCGCAAAGCCGAACAGGATGGCGAACAGCAGCACCTGCAGGATGTCGCCGCGCGCCAGCGCGCCGACCACGCTGTCCGGAATGATGTTGAGGACGAAGTCGACCGACTTCTGCGCCTCCGCCTGCTTGACATAGGCGGCGACCGCTGCAGCATCCGGCCGCGCCGCGAGCCCGTGGCCGACCGGCACCAGATTGCCCACCACGAGGCCGATCATCAGTGCGAACGACGACACCACCTCGAAATAGACCAGCGCCTTGACGCCGACGCGACCGACCTTGCGGGCATCCTGAATATGGGAGATGCCGGAAACCACGGTGCAGAAGATGATCGGCGCGATCACCATCTTGATCAGCTTGATGAAGCCGTCGCCGAGCGCCTTGATCCAGTCGTTGGTCGCCAGATGCGGCCACAGCGAGCCGACGATGATACCGAGCAGGATCGCGACCAGCACCTGGACATAAAGTATCCCGTACCAGGGTTTGGCCGCGCGAGCCGGCGCTCCGGTTGCGATCACTGCCGCCATGACGTTCACTCCCCCCTATGAATCTTACGGATCTGTCCGGCGCCATGCGGCGGCGACCCGGCCGATCCGACACAGCCAAAGTCATTTGGGTCATCCGAGTCAATGCCGCCGGAGCCGCGCCGGCGGCAGAATTCCTGCAACGCTGTGGACGGCGGCGCGGCGGATCAGGCCCGCGACCGCCGATCAAGCCAGCGCGCGATCCGCGCCACCGCCTCACGCATGTCCTCGGCCGATCGTGCGTAGGAAAAGCGGATGAAGGCGCGGCCGTGGGCCGGATCGAAGTCGACGCCCGGGGTGGCCGCGACATGCGCCTGTTCCAGCATCTGTTTGGCGAACTCGAGGCTGTCGGAGGTGAAATCCGACACGTCGGCATAGAGGTAGAACGCGCCGTCGGCGGGGAGGAACTTGCCAATGCCGGCCTGTGGCAACCCCTCGATCAAAATCCGCCGGTTCTCCTGATAGCCGCGCTTGATCTGCTCCATTTCCGGCCTGCCGTCGAACGCGGCTTCGGCGGCGATCTGCGACAGCGTCGGCACCGAGATCGCGAGATTCTGCTGCAGCCGCTCGATCGGCCGTACCAGCGCTTCCGGCACCACCATCCAGCCGACCCGCCAGCCGGTCATGCAGAAATATTTCGAGAATGAATTGATGACCAGCGCATGCGGAGAGAGTTCCGTCGCGCTCACCGCGGGAAACGCATAGTCAAGCCCGTGATAGATTTCGTCGGAGATAAACCGGATCCCGGCACCTTCGGCCGCCGATATCAGCTCGGTCAGCCCCTCGCGCGACATCATCGTGCCGGTGGGATTGGCCGGGCTTCCGACCAGCACCCCTTTGAGCGGCGTCCGGTGGTGCACGGCGAGCAAGGCCTCGCCGGTCAGGGCGTGGCGGGTTTCGGCCGAGGTCTCGATCAGCACCGGCTCGCAACCGAGCGCCGTTAGAATATGGCGATAGGGCGGATAGCCGGGCACCGTGACCGCCACCCGATCGCCCGGCTCGAACATCGCAAGAAACGCCAGGATGAACGCGCCCGACGAGCCGGTGGTGACGACAATCCGTTCCGCTTCCACGGCGCAGTGGTAAATCTCACGGTAGTGCCGTGCGATGCGTTCGCGCAGCGATGGGATCCCGAGCGCGGCGGTATAGTCGATCCGCCCGCGGTCGAGCGCGGCGTGGGCGGCCGATATCGCGGCTTTCGGTGCCGCCGCCGCCGGCTGTCCGACTTCCATGTGAATGACGTGGCCGCCGGCGCCTTCGATGCGTGCGGCCGCCGCCATCACATCCATCACCATGAACGGCGGAACATCGCTTCGGCCCGACGCCGTCAGCAGGCGCTTCGCACGGTCTCTCACTGTCGCATCAAGCATCGATATCTGCTATCTTTCCACATGCCCCATACTGGCCGCATTCCGCAGCTTGTTAGGGCATATCCCGTAACCGCTCCGCCGCCAATCATATAAAGCCAAGATGCCGCTCCGCCTGGTCGTACGAAGGAAAATCTCGAAATTGATCGCGTTCGCCACCGCGGCGGCACTCGCCACGGCGCCGCTGCCGGCCTTCGCCCAGCAGGGAAACGGGCCGAAGGTCCTCCGTGACACCGAGAGCGAGCAGTTGCTGCGCGACTACACCAGGCCGATCCTGCGCGCCGCGGGGCTCGAAAAGCAGAACATCCAGGTTGTGATCATCAATGACCACGCCTTCAACGCCTTCGTCGCCGACGGCCACCGCATTTTCGTGAACTACGGCGCCTTGATGCAGTCCGAGACGCCGAACCAGATCATCGGAGTGCTGGCGCACGAAACCGGCCATCTCGCCGGCGGCCATCTCGCCAAGATGCATGAACAACTGGCACGGGCGCAGACCCAGATGATCATCGCCATGCTGCTCGGTGCCGGCGCGATGGCGGCGGGTGCGAGAGGCGGCAGCAGCGACAATGGCCTGGTCAATGCCGGCGCCGCCGCGGTCAGCGCGCCGCAGGAAATCATCCGCCGCTCGCTGCTGTCCTATCAGCGCCAGCAGGAGGAAAACGCCGATCGCGCCGCGGTGAAGTTCCTCAACGCCACCGGCCAGTCGGCGAAGGGCATGTACGAAACCTTCAAGCGGTTCACCAATGACAGCCTGTTCGCCGCGCACGGCGCCGACCCCTATGTCCAGTCGCATCCGATGCCAGCCGAGCGCGTCGCCGCACTCGAGCAGATTGCGCGGACCAGCCCGTATTGGGACAAGAAAGACGATCCGGCGCTGCAAATGCGTCACGACATGATGCGCGCCAAGATCTCGGCTTTCATGGAACGGCAGGATACCGTCTACCGTCGTTACCCCCTATCCGACACCAGCATGCCGGCGCGCTATGCGCACGCAATCGCGACCTATCTGCATGGCGATTTGCACAGCGCGCTGGTGCTGATCGACGGGCTGATCCAGGCCCAGCCCGCCAACCCGTATTTTTACGAATTGCGCGGCCAGGCGCTGCTGGAAGGCGGCAAGCCGGCGGAGGCGATCGCACCGTTGCGCAAGGCGGTTCAGCTCTCCAATCATGCGCCGCTCATCGAGATGTTACTTGGGCAGGCGCTCGTGGGCACCGATAATAAGGCCTATACTGAGGAAGCGATCGCGATCCTGCGGGCGGCGGTGGCGCGGGAGACCGAGGCACCGCTCGGCTTTACCCAGCTTGCGATGGCCTACGCCCGAAAGGGAGATCTAGCCGACGCCGATCTCGCTTCGGCGCAAGCCGCCTACCTTCGCGGCGACAACAAGACCGCGCGCGATCTCGCCTCGCGTGCGAAAACCCGTTTCGCGATCGGGACCCCCGGTTGGGTCAAGGCCGACGATATCGTCACCGCAAAGCCGCCCGCCGATCAAAAGGACAACTAGACAAGGATCGTGCCGAACTGCAGTCATACCGCCGGACCACTATGGTTTTCTCAAATCGGCCTTCACCCAGAGGAATTCGCCAATGCCTTCGTTCCGCCTGCTCGCTCCCGCCCTGCTCGCGCTCGCGCTTTGCGGCGCGCCGCCGGCCGCCTCGGCGCAGAGCTTTTCCGACGCCCAGCGCGGCGACATCGAGAAGATCATCAGAACCTACCTGGTTTCGCATCCCGAAGTCCTTGAAGAGGCGATCGCCGAATTGAACAAGCGGCAGGCCGCCGCCGAAGAACAGAAGCACGAGGCGAGTATCGCCGAGAACGCATCCAAAATATTCAATTCGCCGCGCGGCGTGGTGCTCGGCAACAAGGATGGCGACGTCACCTTCGTGGAATTCTTCGACTACAATTGCGGCTACTGCAAACGCGCGATGGCCGACATGCTTGATCTGATGAAGACCGATCCGAAGCTGAAGGTCGTGCTGAAGGAATTTCCGGTGCTGAGCCCGGGTTCGGTTGAGGCCGCCCAGGTCGCCGTCGCCGTGCGCATGCAGGACCCCGGCGGCAAGAAATATCTCGACTTCCACCAGCGACTGCTCGGCGGCCGCGGGCCGGCCGACAAGGCCCACGCGCTGGCGGCCGCCAGGGATGCCGGTCTCGACGTGACGCGGCTCGAGAAGGATCTGGCGAGCCCGGAAGTGAAAGCCACGATCGATGAAAACTTCAAGCTCGCCGAGGCGATGGGCATGAACGGCACCCCGAGCTACGTCATCGGCAAGCAGGTGGTGGTTGGCGCCATCGGACTCGAGGGTCTGAAGGAGAAAATCGGCCTCGCCCGCTGCGGCAAAGTGACCTGCTGAGCCGCACTGCGGACCGCCAGGCGCGGTTTGATCAGGGCCGGCGATCCAATCGCCGGCCCTTTTTTCGGCAATTTGCCTGCCGTCCCGGTTCATCGCGCATTCAGAAAACAAAACCGGTGGAACCCGCGATCCCCGGGAACATCGCGCATCTCGTGTCGTTGTCGGCGTGGGCAATGCAAACACGTGAGGAGACATTCAATGATTAATCGCTTTACGACCTCGGTCGCCGCCATCGCGCTGATCGCGGGAACGAGTTTCGCCTATGCGCAGGGAACGGGAACGAGCCGCGAGACACCGTCTGCCGGTTCCACCACCCAGCAAAGCGCGCCATCGTCCGAAAACGGCGGAGCCGCGGCGAAGCCGATGAACCACAACGAGGCCACGCCCCGCGCCAACACCGCGCAGTCCGGAGAAAAGGCCCAGAGCGGCCAAAAAAACAGCGCCCAAGGTGAGATGAAGGCCGGCCCGAAACAGGAAAAATCGGCTCAGGAAAACCCCGCGAAGGGCGAACGGTCGAAGTCCATGAGTTCGGAAAATGACAACGCCAAGGGCGGCAGCAAGGACATGAAGGCCGAAGGCCGTGAAGGCAGCAAGGACATGAAGGCCGAGGGCCGCGAAGACCGCAACGGTATGAAGGCGGAGGGCCGCGAGGACCGCAACAACATGAAAGCCGAAGGCCGCAATGGCGCGGAGAGCAAGACGGTCGGACAGGCCGGCGCCGGGGCGAAGCTTTCGACCGAGCAGCGCACCAAGATCACCAGCGTGATCCGGGAGCAGCATGTGGCACCGGTCACCAACGTCAACTTCGCCATCTCGGTCGGAACCCGCGTGCCGCGCGACGTCGCGTTCCATGCGCTTCCGACGGAAATCGTGACGATCTATCCGGAATGGCGTGGGTATGAGTTCATTCTGGTCCGCGACCAGATCGTGGTGGTCGATCCGCGTACGTTCGAGATCGTGGCCGTGCTCGAGTCCTGATCCGCAAACGGATAATGCAACGACGTGGGCGGGCAGCAATGCCCGCCCCTTGCTTTTGCGCTCTCCGCGCGCCCCGGCCGCGGCTTCCGGCGCCCCGCAGGCGCAATCCTCAAACTGTGGTTAACGAATGATTTCCACAGGTTCCATGCGCTTTTTTAACAGCCGGATGAGGTGTTCGCGGGACAGCCCGGACGGCCTTGAGGCCTTTCCCTTGGGCCGGATGTTACCTATAACCGCGCCACCCACCGCCATATTGCCGGGATTCGATGGCCCAGACATCCGCCGAGACGATTTACGTGCTCAACGGCCCGAACCTCAATCTGCTGGGGACCCGCGAGCCCGAAACCTACGGCCATGCGACGCTCGCCGACGTCGAGAGACTGTGCGCCGAGACCTCGGCCAAATTCGGCCTGAAGGCCGATTGCCGGCAGACCAACCGCGAAGGCGAACTGATCGATTTTATCCACGAGGCGCATGCCAAGCAGGCCGCTGGGATCATTATCAACGCCGGCGGCTATTCGCACACCTCGGTCGCGCTGCACGACGCGTTGGCGGCGGTGCAGATTCCGGCGGTTGAAGTGCACATCAGCAACATTCACGCCCGCGAGAATTTCCGTCATCATTCCTTCACCGCCATGGCCGCATTCGCCACGCTGTCCGGCTTCGGCATCGACGGTTACCGGCTCGCGATCAACGGCCTTGCTGCCAGGATTGGCGTCAAGGCGAAGGCCTGACGCTCGTCACCAACCAGGGAATTTCGGATCGAGATCATGGCGCGCCAGCCTGACGACACCACAGCCGCAAAAATCAAGAGCGAGGACGCCGCGCTGATTCGCGAACTGGCGCTGCTGCTTGGCGAGACCAGTCTCACCGAGATCGAGATCGAGCGCGCCGGCTTGCGGATCCGGGTCGCGCGCAACATCAGTATCGCGGCAGCGATTCCGGCGAGCCTTGCGCCGACCGCTGCTGCCGCGCCGGTCGCCGCGGCAGCGGCCGCCGTCGCCGATATCGCCAAGCATCCCGGCATGGTGCCGTCGCCGATGGTCGGCACCGCCTATTGGGCCTCCGAGCCCGGCGCCAAGCCGTTCATCGAGGTCGGCAGCAAGGTATCGGTCGGCCAGACCCTGCTGATCATCGAGGCGATGAAGACGATGAATCAGATTCCATCGCCGCGCGCCGGCACCGTGACCCAGATTCTGGTCGAGGACGGCCAGCCGGTCGAATTCGGCGAGCCGCTGGTGATTATCGAATAGGAGCGCGAATGGCGAATAGCGAATGGTTTTCCACGGCTCCCGTCAGCCATTCGCTATTCGCCATTCGCCATTCGCTGCTTAGGACGCCATGTTCGACAAGATCCTGATAGCCAATCGCGGCGAAATCGCACTGCGCGTGCTGCGCGCCTGCAAGGAGCTTGGCATCGCCACCGTCGCGGTGCATTCCACCGCCGACGCCGACGCCATGCATGTCCGGCTCGCCGACGAGAGCGTCTGCATCGGGCCGCCGCCGTCGAAGGACAGCTACCTCAATGTGCCGGCACTGCTTGCGGCCTGCGAGATCACCGGCGCCGACGCGGTGCATCCCGGTTACGGCTTTCTGTCGGAAAATGCCCGCTTTGCCGAAATCCTCGCCGATCACAATCTGCACTTCATCGGGCCGAAGGCCGAGCACATCCGCCTGATGGGCGACAAGATCGAGGCGAAGAAAACCGCGAAGAAGCTCGGCATTCCCGTGGTACCCGGCTCCGAGGGCGCGGTTGGCCCCGACGACGACGCCATGGCGATCGCCGAAGCCATCGGTTTTCCGGTGCTGGTGAAAGCGGCCGCGGGCGGCGGCGGCCGCGGCATGAAGGTGGCGCAGACCGCCGAGGAACTCGCGCTCGCGCTGTCCACCGCGGCCCATGAGGCCAAATCGGCGTTCGGCGATGCATCGGTCTATCTTGAAAAATACCTGCAGAAGCCGCGCCACATCGAAATCCAGGTGCTGGGCGACGGCCGCGGCGGCGCCATTCATCTCGGCGAGCGCGATTGCTCGCTGCAGCGGCGCCACCAGAAGGTCTGGGAGGAAGGCCCCTCGCCCGTTCTGACCGCCGCGGCGCGCGCCAGAATTGGCGCGACCTGCGCCAAGGCCATGCAGAACATGAAGTATCTCGGCGTCGGTACCATCGAGTTTCTGTTCGAGGACGGCGAATTCTATTTCATCGAGATGAATACGAGGATCCAGGTCGAACATCCCGTCACCGAGATGATCACCGACATCGACCTCGTACTGGAACAGATCCGGATCGCCGCCGGCGGCGAACTGCCGGCGACCCAGGACCAGATCCAGATCATCGGTCACGCCATCGAGTGCCGCGTCAACGCGGAAAACCCGCAAACCTTCCGGCCTTCGCCGGGGCGGATCTCGCAATATCATCCGCCGGGCGGCCTTGGCGTGCGGATCGATTCGGCGGTCTATCAGGGTTATGTGATCCCGCCCTATTACGATTCCCTGGTCGGCAAGCTGATCGTCCATGGCAAGACCCGCGCCGAATGCCTGATGCGGCTACGCCGGGCGCTGGACGAGATGGTGGTCGACGGTATCGAGACCACGTTACCGCTGTTCCGGGCTCTGGTCCGCGAGCCCGCCATCATCGATGGCGACTACCATATCCACTGGCTCGAGCAATATCTCGCCGGCAGCCCGCGCGGAGAGCTGACCGCGACCCGGCCGGCTGCCAGAAAAATCATCGATGTCCGGGAACTTTTTCCCCGGAACGAAGTTTGCTGGTCTCCGGGGAGCACCCCCGCGGGGGACAGTTGAATTCCGCTGAACGAGACGCTCTTGACGCTTGAGGCCACGCGCCGGCGCGCGATCGGGCAGGTCCTGCTGCTGACAGCGGGGCTTTTGGTGCTGATTTTGATCAGCACCTTGTCAGTCGTCCTCGTCACCCAGTCCCGCAAGGACAACGCCTGGGTGGTTCATACCGTCGAGGTGGAGAACCAGCTCAATGCCGTGCTGCTGCAGGTCCGCCGCGCCGAGAGCGCCTCCCGCGGCTATCTCCTGAGCTCGGAGCCGCGCTTCCTGGCCGACTACGAAGCCGCCTTCGCCGCCATTATTCCGGATGTCGACAAGCTGACTGTCCTGACCCACGACAACCCGGTTCAGATCGAGAACAGCCGGCGGCTGCGTGAGCCGGTCGAAACACGGCTCGCGGAACTGGCGAAGGCGATCGAATTCGCCAAGCGCCATGACCTCGCCGGCGGCGTCGCGATGCTGCGGCAAGCCAGCGCGAGCGACACCGTACGGCGGATCAACGACATCGCCACAGACATGCGCAAGGAGGAAGACCGGCTGTTTGCGCTGCGTACCGAGACCGCGGACCGCACCCAGCAATTGGCTTCGATCGTCACCGTGGTCGGCTCCGCTTTGGTGATCGCGCTGGCGGGCATTTCGGTCTTTCTGGTTCGCCGCTCCGCACACGCACGCGATGCCGCCGAAGCACGGTTACGCGACAACAACCTCAATCTCGAGGCCACGGTCGACGAACGCACTGCCGACCTGCGCGAGGCCAACAACGAAATTCAGCGCTTCGCCTACATTGTCAGCCACGATCTGCGCTCGCCGCTGGTGAACATCATGGGCTTCACCAGCGAACTCGAGGAACTGCGCAACGACATTTTCCGGCGGATCGCGGCGCTGGCCTCGCCCGTTCCGGTGGCTGCCGACAATGCCGAGCTTGTCCTCCAAGGCGACGACCAGCAGCTCTCGCAAGATTTTTCAGAGGCGCTGGAATTCATCAAATCGTCGATCGCCAAGATGGACCGGCTGATTACCGCGATTCTCAACCTCACCCGCGAGGGCCGGCGCGAATTCGAGCCGGTGCCGATCGACACAAGGGAACTGATCGAAGCCATCGTCACCACGATGGCGCACCAGGCGTCGGAGGCGAAGGCCGAGATTCGCGTCGCACCGCTGCCGAACGTTGTCAGCGACCGTCTTGCTTTGGAGCAGATTTTCTCCAATCTGATTGACAACGCGCTCAAATATCTCAAGCCGGGCGTTCCCGGGCACATCACCGTTCGCGGTCTGACCAAGCTCGGTTTTGCGATTTTCGAGGTCACCGATAACGGCCGCGGCATCGATCCCAAGGACCACCAGCGAATTTTTGACCTTTTCCGCCGCGCCGGCACCCAGGACCAGCCGGGACAGGGTATAGGACTGGCCCATGTGCGAGCCCTGGTGCGGCGGCTCGGTGGAACCATGTCGGTTTCATCGGAACTTCACAACGGCAGCACATTCACGATAACACTGCCCCTTGCATGGACAGCCAGTAACCGGAACAGGGATTCATGAGTAAGCCAGTCACCATCATCATGATCGAGGACGACGAGGGACACGCGCGGCTGATCGAGCGCAACATCCGCCGCTCCGGCGTCAACAACGAGATCATGCCGTTTGCCAACGGCACCGCCGCGGTCGATTACCTGTTCGGCGCTGACCATACCGGCATCGATCACAAGGGCCGCGCGTTGCTGATCCTGCTCGATCTCAACCTGCCTGACATGACCGGCATCGACATCCTGCGCCGCCTCAAGGAAAACAAATACCTCAAATGCGCCCCGGTGGTCGTCCTCACCACCACCGACAATTCCCATGAGATCAAGCGCTGCTACGAACTCGGCTGCAACGTCTACATTACGAAGCCGGTGAACTACGAGAGTTTCGCCAACGCCATTCGCCAGCTCGGGCTGTTCTTCTCGGTAATACAGGTTCCGCAAGCCGCGCCATGACCGCCGCCTCGCCCACGCTATTGTATATCGACGACGACGACGCGCTGACCCGGCTGGTCGAGCGCGGCCTGACGCGGCTTGGCTTCGACGTGGTTCACGCGAACAGCGGCCAGCACGGGCTCGAACGGCTGCAGCAGGGCGGTATCGACGTCATCGCGCTCGATCAATACATGCCCGGCCTCGATGGCCTCGAAACCCTGGAGCGGATCCTTGCGATCCCGAATGCGCCGCCGGTGGTGTTCGTCACGGCGTCGCAGGATTCCGCGATTGCCGTCACTGCCCTGAAAGCCGGCGCCGCCGATTATCTGGTGAAGGACCTGCAGGGCGATTTCATCCCGCTGCTCCAGGTCGCGGTCAACGGCGCGCTGCGACAGGCCCGCATCCAGAAGGCCCGCGACGACGCCGAGGCCGAGGTGCATGCCTCGCGCGACCGCTATGCGGCGCTGGCCGCCGAGCGCGAGGTCCTGCTGCGCGAGGTCAACCACCGCGTCGGCAACAGCCTGCAGATCATCGCCTCGCTGCTGCATCTGCAGGCGAGTTCGAGCGGGCAGGAAGATGTCAAGGCGGCGCTGACCAATGCGATGGGGCGGGTCGCCGCCGTGGCGCAGGTGCACCGCCGGCTTTACACCTCGCACGACCTCAACAGCGTGCTGCTGAACCAGTACCTCGATGCCCTGCTGGAGGACCTCAGACGCTCCGCCGAGGGCAACCGGATGTCGCGGCTGACATTGAAGGCCGAGCCGATCGACATCGATCCGGATCGCGCGGTGGCGATCGGCATCATCGTCAATGAGCTGGTGATGAACGCGGTGAAATACGCCTATCCTGACGGCGCGGGTCCCATCCATGTCGACCTCAGGGCGCAAGGCGACTACCTCCAGTTGTCGATCGCCGACGACGGCGTCGGCCTCAATGTGCAGAGCGATCCGCGCTCGACCGGGATGGGGCAGCGCATCGTCACCGCCATGGCGACCAAGCTCGAGGCGAGCGTCGAGCGCGACCCGAACCACACCGGAACAAGGATCGTGCTGCGGTTTCGCCGCGACACTGCGGCGATGACCAAATCCAGCACTGCGGCGGCGGGCTGACCGCCGCAGATCCCTCCCATCGCCGGCGCGGCTGCGGCCTGCTAAAGCCTGTTCGGTTCTGATTAAATCAGAACCGGGTTTTAGCTTCTTGTTTTGACGCGTTTTCTTCACGCGAACCGGTCTCCACTTCGCTCGAAAACGCTATAGTCTCACGCCATGACGTCGCGCGAGTCCGCTGCTTCCGAAATCACGCCCGAAGTGCTGCTGCGGGCCTATGCCTGCGGCATCTTCCCGATGGCCGAAAGCGCCGACGATCCGACCCTGTTCTGGGTCGAGCCGGAAATCCGTGGCGTGATCCCGTTTGACCGTTTTCGCGTTTCCTCGCGCCTGGCGCGAACGGTGCGCTCGGATGTCTTCAGCGTCACCGTCGATGCCGTGTTCAAGGCGGTGATCGCCGGCTGCGCCGCGCCGCAGCCCGGCCGCGACGATACCTGGATCAACAAGCGCATCCGCGATCTCTATGTCGGGTTGCACGAGCTCGGGCACGCCCACAGCGTCGAGGTGTGGCAGAATGACGAACTGGTCGGCGGGCTCTACGGCGTAAGCCTCGGACAGGCCTTTTTCGGCGAGAGCATGTTCCATCGCAGCCGCGACGCTTCCAAGGTGGCGCTGGTGCATCTGGTTGCGCGGCTGATCGCGGGCGGCTTCAGCCTGCTCGACACCCAATATGTGACCGAACATTTGCGCAGCTTCGGGGCGGTCGAGATCCCGCGCCGGCGCTACCGCGGGCTGCTCGACAGGGCGATCGCGGCGCCGGCCGATTTCGGCAAGCTGCCGCTCGATCCTCCCCTCGGCGGCGCCCGCGCGCTGCAGATCATCGTGGAGCACGCGGGCCGACCGTAGCCCGGATGGAGCGCAGCGAAATCCGGGGTCCCATCCGTATCGCGATTCTCGGATTGCGCTCCGCTCCATCCGAGCTACGTAGCTTCCTCCGTCATTCCGGGGCGCGCCGCTTTGCTTGGCGCGAGCCCGGAATCCATTCTCCCGATGGTGGTTATGGATTCCGGGCCTGCGCCAAGCGGCGCATCCCGGAATGACGAAGGAGAGGCCTGCGCAAACCGGCGAGCCCCGGAATGACGAAGGAGAGGCCCGACGCTACTATCTGAAAATCCCGAACAGGCCGCCCGGTTGCTGCTGCGGGGGCGGTGGCGGTGGCGGCGGCGGCGGCTGAACCTGCGGCGGCGGACGGGGCGGCCGTTGCGCGCGCTTCGGGGCCGGCGGCGGCGGCGGCGGTTTCGGCGCTTCGGGTTGCGCGGTAACGACGGTGGTTTGCGGTCCCTTGCAGTCGGTCAGCCAGATATCGTAGATCGGATGTTCGACCGCGTGCAGGCCGGGGCTCGCCGCAAACATCCAGCCGGAAAAAATCCGCTTGACCTCACCCTGCAGCGTGATCTCGTCGACCTCGACAAAGGCGTCGGTATTGGCGGCCTCGGTGGCCGGGCGTGTATAGCAGGCGTCGGTCTTCACCCGCAGCGCGCCGAACTGCACGGTTTCTCCGATCTCCTCATCGAAGTTGATGATGCGCCCGGTGATCTTGTCGAGACCGGAAAAGCTCGCCTTCTTGTTGATGATCTTCTGCGCCGGCGGCTCGGTCACCACTTCGTCGCCGGGTTGCAGCGTCGGCGGCGATTGCGGAACGCCCTTGGGCTGGCGTTGTCCCGGCGGCGGATTGGCGCCGGGCGGCGCCACCGCCACGCCGGGCTGCGGTGCATTCTGTGGAATGACGGTGGTGCCCGGCGGCGGCGCCAATGGCTGCGACTGGAACGCGCCCGGTGCCGGAACGCCCTGCCCCGGCGGCAGCCGATTGGGCGTCGGCAACAGCCGGCCCTGCGGTAGCGCCGGCACGTCCTCTTCGTCGTCGGGGGATGGCTGATTGCCGCGGGGCACGTTGCCGGGTGGGCGTGGCGCCGGCTCGGAAAAGATATTGCCGATCTGCGCGTGCGCCGGCGGCGCAAGCGAGATCGTGATGGCGGCCACAAGCGCCGCAAATCCGGTCAGGACAATGGTTCGAGACATCTCGCGCGGCTTTGAAGTGGCGATTCGGGCTGACGCCATTGTACAATCTACGAGCCGCCCACAGGGCCCCCCGTTAACACGCCGAATACGGCGGGGAAAGGGCGACATCCGCCTCCGGCCACTGGCCAGCCCGTGCCGCAAATGGAATAGTCCGCCCGATCCAACTTGGCGCGGACACCCCGCCATACCATTAAAATCCGGGACAACCGGACTAATCTGAGGAAACCACCAGATGCCCGATCGTATTCGTCTGGATGGCAAGGTCGCCATCGTCACCGGCGCGGCTGGCGTCATCGGCGCCGCGACCACGCGGCTGTTGGCCGCGCGCGGCGCGCGCATTGTTGCGGTCGACCGCAAGTCACACGAACTGCACGACGCAATCAGGGATTTGCCGGCCTCGGCGGCGGCGATCGCCGTCACCGCCGACGTCAGCGTTGAGGACGAGGTCGCGGCCTATGTTCGAACCGCCGTCGACAAGTTCGGCAGCATCGACATATTCTACAACAATGCCGGCATCGAGGGCGACATCGCCCCGATCACCAAATATTCGCTGGAGACGTTTCGCCGAGTGCTCGATGTCAACGTGGTCGGCGTCTTCCTCGGCATGAAGCATGTGCTGCCGGTGATGCTGAAGCAGAACGCGGGTAGCATCATCAACACCGCTTCAATTGCCGGCTTGATCGGATCACCCGATATTGCGGTCTATAGCGCCAGCAAGCATGCGGTGATCGGCTTGACCAAGAGCGCCGCGCAGGAATGCGCCAAGACCGGCGTGCGGGTCAACTGCGTCTGCCCCGGCCTGATCGACAGCCGGATGCTGAGCGCGATCCTCGACGGCCGCCATCCGGGCAACGCGCCCGTTCCCAACGACAAGGTCGTGGAGCGGATTCCGGCACGCCGGCTCGGTCAGGCTTCGGAGGTCGCGTCCATCGTGGCCTTTCTGGCATCCGACGAGGCGAGCTATGTCTCGGGTTCGGCCTATACCGTCGACGGCGGCCGAACCACGGCCTAAGGTCTTGCGCGGCATCCGCAGGCCCGGAACGATATCGACGCAGTCTCCCCATAGAGAGGTCTTCTCCCGTCATGCCCGTGACCCTCGATCCCGACGCCGCCGCCGTGTTCAAGGCCTTCCAGGAGGCCGACCGGCCGCCTTACGAGACGGTTTCCCCGGCTGAAGCGCGCGAACTCTATTTGAAGGGCCGCGTCGTCACTAACCCCGAGCCGCCTCCGCTCCGATCGGTGCAGCCGCTTGCGATCCCCTCTCCCGCCGGATCGATCCCTGCGCGCATCTATACGCCGACCAGGCTGAGGCAGGCGGCCGGCCTGGCGCCGTGCCTGGTATTCTTTCATGGCGGCGGCTGGGTAATCGGCGACCTCGATTCCCACGACGTGGTCTGCCGCAAGCTCGCCGATGCCGGCGAACTGATCGTCATCTCCGTGGATTATCGGCTGGCGCCGGAGCACAAATTTCCCGCTGCCGTCGATGATGCGGTGGCGGCGACGAAATGGGTCGCTGAAAATGCCAAACAACTCGGCATTGATGCTGCGCGGCTGACGGTCGGCGGCGACAGTGCCGGCGGCAATCTCGCCGCAGTGGTGACGATTGCGGCGCGCGACGGCGACGGTCCGGCGATCGCCGGACAGGTGCTGATCTATCCGGCCATCGACTTCGCGATGACGCACCCCTCGCATCGTGAGCCGGAGACCAGCATCCTGCTCACGCATTCCGTCATCAAATGGTTTCGCGACCATTATTTGAACGGCGACGCTGACGCGCAGGATTGGCGCGCCTCGCCGGCACGCGCCGGGACGCTTGCCGGACTGCCGCCGGCCTATGTTCTGACCGCGGGCGCCGATCCCTTGCGCGACGAAGGCGACGAATATGCCGGGCGACTGAAGCAGGCCGGCGTTGCCGTGACCTACCGCAGCTTTCCAGGTCAATTCCACGGCTTCTTCACCATGGGCAAGCTGCTGCAACAGGCCAATGTCGCCGCCGCGGAAATCGGAGCCTGGCTGAAGGCGCTGAACTAGCGGCGGTATCAGGCGTGGACCCATCTGCCTCCATCGAGATCGCCAAGCATACGCTGCTGACGTGCGGATTTATTCTGGCGGTCGGCACGGTGACCGGCCTGCTGGCCCAGAAGATCAGGATCCCCGATGTCGCGATCTTTCTCGTCACCGGCATCGCGATCGGCCCGCACGCCCTGCGGCTGATCGACATCGGGGCGGATTCCCCGCTGAACCAGATCGTGTTGTTGTTCGGCGCCAGCTACATCCTGTTTGACGGCGGCGCCTCGCTGCGCTTCAGCGTTCTGAAGCGGGTCTGGATCAGCATCGTGGTGCTCGCCACCCTCGGGGTGCTGATCACCGCGGGGATCACCGGCCTTGCCGCCCATTACATTGTCGGCGTTCCCCTGATCGTGGCGCTGCTGCTCGGCGCGACGCTGTCCTCGACCGATCCGGCGACCCTGGTGCCGATCTTTCGCCAGGTCCGCATTCGCGACCGCGTGGCGCAAACCGTGATGAGCGAGTCCGCGTTCAACGACGCCATGGGCGCGATCCTCACCTTCAGCATCGCGTCGATCGCGATGGGGACCAGCGCGTTTTCGCTGCAGTCGTCACTGTTCGACCTGCTCTGGCAATCCATCATCGGCATCGTCGCCGGCATCGCGCTCGGATATCTGGCCGCGCTCCTGATCGCGCATGAGCGATGGGCCTTCCTCGCGGAATATGCCCCGGTTGTCACGCTGGTTGCCGTGATCGGCGCCTATTTCGCCGCCGACGGCATGCAGGCCAGCGGCTTCATGGCGGTCTTCGTGTTCGGCATCATGCTCGGCAACAAGGAGGCGTTCGGCTTCCGGATGGAAGCCGGCGAAGCGCAGAAGCTCGACGAGTATGTGTTGACCACGGCCTTCATCATGCGCCTGTTCATTTTCGTCCTGCTTGGCGCGCAGGTCGATTTCACCCAGATGAGCCGGTATTGGCTTGAGGGCGTGGCCGTCGTCGCCGTGCTGATGCTGGTGGCGCGGCCGGCGACGGTTTTCCTGTGCACGCTGCCGGACCGCCGCGCGCGCTGGAGTTTTCCGGAAATGCTGTTCATGTGCTGGACCCGCGAGACCGGCGTCATTCCGGCGGCGCTGGCCGGACTGCTCTCTGGCATGAAGGCGCCCGGCGCCCCGATGATCGCATCGATCACCTTCATCGCCATCCTGATGACGATCCTGATCCAGGCCACGACCACCAAATGGCTCGGCCGCCGGCTCGGATTGCTGGAGAGTGATTAGGGCATGCCCGGAATGACGATGCGGCGAAACCCGGATGGAGCGGCAGCGCAATTCCGGGCTACGAATTCTCATCTCAGCCGGCCCGTCAGGGAAATACGGCATTTCGGACAGGGGCCGATCATGCCAGGATGCGCTGGTCAAGCACAACGTCGCCAAACCCCGGAAAGGCTGTCCCGATGCCGGCGCCCCTTCAGATCGGTCTTGTTATCTACCCGAAGCTGACCCAGCTCGATCTGACCGGGCCGCTGCAGGTGTTTTCCAGCGTGCCCGGCGCGGTCGTGCATCTGATCTGGAAACGGATCGAGCCGGTCGCCAGCGACTGCGTGTTGACGCTGACGCCGACCATCAGCTTTGCGGATTGTCCGCAGCTCGACGTGATCTGCGTCCCCGGTGGGGTCGGCAGCGACGACATGGTGAACGATGCGGAGATGCTGGATTTCCTCCGCAAGCAATCGGCCGGCGCGAAATACATCACTTCGGTGTGCACGGGATCGCTGGTGCTCGGCGCCGCCGGCCTGCTGCGGGGCTACAACGCGACGACGCACTGGACGGCGATGGACATGCTCGCCGCGTTCGGGGCAACGCCGACCAGGACCCGGGTCTGTGTCGACCGCAACCGCATCACCGGCGGCGGCGTCACCGCCGGGATCGATTTTGCATTGACGCTGGTCTCGATCATGGTCAACCGGCAAACCGCGGAGGCGATCCAGCTCAGGCTCGAATATAACCCGGCGCCG
Source organism: uncultured Alphaproteobacteria bacterium (assembly GCA_963808035.1). Lineage (GTDB taxonomy): Bacteria > Pseudomonadota > Alphaproteobacteria > Rhizobiales > Xanthobacteraceae > Bradyrhizobium. Next base: position 288,125 of record CAWEEF010000001.1, read on the forward strand.
CCGTTCAATGCCGGTTCACCCGATACCGCGCCGGCCGAAGTGCTCGCGCTCCTGAACGAAAGGGTGGCGACGTCCCGGCAGCGCCGCCGCGAGGCGGTGGCCCGCGCAGCCGCGCGGCTTGGATGATTTTTCCGGCGGCCGTGCGCCTGCTTTTTGTTTTGACGCGTTTTCTCCACGCGAACCGGCGACCACTTCGCTTGAAAACGCGATCGCCGCCAGCAGAAATGCACCAACAGAAAAAGGCCGCCTGGTTTCCCAGACGACCTTTCCTGTCTCACGGTAGCTCCACATTAACGGGCGATTTCAGAACCTCCGCACCAGGGGCCTATTTCCCGGCCGTGTCCTACTCGGGTGCCGCTGCAAATCGGGACAGTCGCGAACTGGAGCCCGAACCGACGCGATGGTTTCCCACCTCCGCAAGATGACCTATTGAGCCGCAATTACGGTCGGAGGGCAATGACGCTGCGGCAGATATCCCCGCTGTCACCGTTGTTCACAGAGGAGGAATGCAAAATCCGAATTCGCGGCACCTGCAACAATGAGCGTCAGCCACTCGGCGAATGGCGCGGCTCAGTCGCCCGGCGTCCACGGCTGATAATCGCCGGTCGCCTTCGGGCGGCGGCCGCTCGCCAGCGTCGAGCCGGAGGGCCGGTAGGCGCGCGGCGTTCCCGTCAGGTTCGGGATATGCGGCTTTTCCCATTCGCGTGGCCTGTAGCTCTCCTCGGTCGGCGCGACATCGACGGTGTGATGCAGCCAGCCGTGCCATGATGGCGGTACCCGCGTCGCTTCGGCATAGCCATTATAGATCACCCAGCGCCGCTCGAAGCCAAGCGCGGGATCGATCTTGCCACCGCTGGTGCGGAAATATCGGTTGCCCTGCTCGTCCTCGCCGACCAGTTCGCCGAACCGCCAAGTCCACAATTGAGTGCCAAAGGTCTGGCCATTCCACCATGTGAAGATCTTGAGCAGAAAGAGTTTCATGGCTGCGGCCGGTTCCAGGATGGCGTGCGGCTCTGATGCCATCGGACCGCGGAATTGTCCAGCCGAGTCCCTCGCAGCGCTCTCCGAGGCCCGTTGTCGGGACGTGCGGACATGCCCCGGAATCGGCGCAATCCATTCATGGTGGGTACAGTTCCAGGCTGTCAGCCTGTCGCAACATTATTGGTACGAGGATCCGGAACCTCCGTCCTCTCCAAAGGTTTAGCACACGAGCTTATGTGTCCCGTTGATGGAGCCTGCAATGATCAATCTGAAAGTTTTGAGTACGGCGGCCGCGTTGGCCCTGGTTTTGCCGCTGGCGGCAGCGCCAACAGCCAGTTTCGCCCAGGATCATGGAGCTAGAGGTGGTGGCGGTGGCCACATGGGTGGCGGCGGTGGCCGCATGGGCGGTGGCGGTGGCGGTGGCCATATGGGCGGTGGCGGTATGCACATGGGCGGAGCCGGAGCCCGCGTCGGTGGCGGCGGTATGCCCATGGGCGGAGGAGCCCGCGTTGGTGGTGGCGGCGTGCAAGTGGGCGCAGCCCGAGTGGGCGGCGGCGGCGGCTATGCTGGCGGCGGTTATCGCGGCGGCTATCATCATCACCATGGGGGCGGCGGCTTCTTCCCGGGCGCGGTCGCCGGTGCGCTTGTCGGCGGCGCGCTGGCGTCGGGAGCCTACGGCTATTACGGCCCCGGCTATGATTCCGGCTACTATGACGACGGGTATTACGATGGCGGCGATGTGGCGGTCGTTCCGGCTCCGGTCGAGGGCGATGGCACAGCCTACTGCATGCAGAGGTATCAATCCTACGATCCCGCTTCCGGAACCTATCTCGGTTATGACGGCCTGCGGCATCCCTGCCCGTAACCCGGCCTGATTGAGAACCAGAAGTTCAGGACGGCGCATTTCGGTGCGCCGTCCTTTTTGGTCGCGCCTCAGGAACGCGCCGCCAGCGCGACCCCACCGAGGGTGAAGATCAGCGCGGCGATCTGGCCGACCCCGAGCGGCTCGTGCAGGGCGATCGCGGAGGTCACGACACCGATCACCGGCACCGCCATGGTGCCGATCGCCGCGACCGAGGCCGGCAGCCGCGCCAGCGCCGCGAACCAGCTCACATAGGCAATGCAGAACTGGATCACCGTCGAGTAGAACAGGAGATACCAGCCGAGTTGCGTGACCGCAGCGAGGTCGGTGGTTTCGACGCACAGGCCGACCAGCGCGACCGGAAGGCAGCCGATGCCGATCTGCCAGGCTGCTCCCGTCAACGGCGGCAAATGCATCGGCAGCTTCTTGGCGAGCACGGTACCGATCGCAAAACCGATCGCGCCGCCCAGCGCCATCACGATACCCGGCAGCTTCGACAGGCTGGTGGCCACGCCATTGCCGCCCATGATGGCCGCGAGCCCCGCAAACGCCATCAGCAGCGCCACGACGCGCAGCAGGTTCGGCCGCTCGCCGAGGATCGGCCAGGCCAGCAGCGACGTCCAGACCGGCATGGTATAGGCGATCAGCGCGGCCTCGCTGGCCGGCAGCCAAAGCAGCGCCAGCCCCATCAGCGACATCCAGCAGGCCACGTTGAAGAAGGCGGCCAGCACCAGCCGCAGCCAACATTCCCGCGGCACCCGAAGGCTCTGGCCGCGCAGGATGGCCAGCAGCGCCAGCAGCAGCGCGCCGATCACGCCGGTGGTGCCGCGCAGGGTGAGCGGCGGCAGTTCGCTCAGGAGATATTTGGTGACCGGCCAGTTGAAGCCCCAGCCAACCGAGGTGACGGCGAGAAACATCAGGCCCGCGGGGGCAATTCGAGCCCGCGCGCCCGGCTGGTTTGCGACGGTCATGGGGTGGCTACCGGTGAGAATTGGGGGGGCACCATGCCGGCTATCGGCGGCGCTGGCCATCGACCCCAGGGCATGCCAGCCCGCCATCCCCGTGTGCGACCTGAGTCTTCCCAGAGCAATCCCCAGCGGACAATAAATTGTTGCCCTGTGAACAGCGGGAGGAAGCTGAAAATCGTCGCCGCCGAGAAAATTTTTTCGTTTGGGATTCCCTGAGGACTCACCGATACTTGATCCCGTCAAGGCGTGGCCCGACCCCTTGGTTTTCCCCCGTTTCCACCATATTTAGTATTTGATTCAGGAACTCGTACTAGTGCTTGACGGGCGCGTTGGAGTTGTCCTAGCTTTGGATCGTTCGGTGCGGGTCGTTATCAGTCCGGCCGGACGCTCCCTGACAGGGTTCCAGAAGGACCACTCCGCTTGCCGGTTGAGGCAGGGGTGACGGGTGAATTTGCCCGAATTCTGGACCCCTTTTGGAGCGTAAAACGGGCCAGGAACGGCTCGGATGACGAATTGGGGCGTTGGTAGAGAAACAGGCCGGTCCACCGGCTGAACCGCGAAAATTTCGGTCCCGGCGGCACGCCGTGGCCGAAAGGCTCGCTCAAGGACAAACTCCGGGCGCCGCGGCAGCGGTCCGGTCAAAAAAGAACGGGGCACGACCATGCGAATCGAACGGCGCAACACCACTTCCGGCCAGTCACCCTATACGGCGATTGATTTCAGATTGACGACATCTGAGATCCGCAATCCCGATGGCTCGGTGGTGTTTCGCCTCGAAAACGTCGAGGTGCCGGAATTCTGGTCGCAGGTCGCCTCCGATGTGCTGGCGCAGAAGTATTTCCGTAAAGCGGGCGTCGCGGCGCGGCTGAAGAAGGTCGAGGAAGAGACCGTACCGTCCTGGCTGTGGCGTTCGGTGCCCGACACCGAGGCGCTGGCCAATCTGCCCGAGAACGAACGCTATGTCAGCGAACTCTCGGCCAGGCAGGTGTTCGATCGTCTCGCCGGCTGCTGGACCTATTGGGGCTGGAAGGGCGGCTATTTCAGCTCGGAGGACGACGCGCAGGCTTTCTTCGACGAACTGCGCTACATGCTGGCGAAGCAGATGGTGGCGCCGAACTCGCCGCAATGGTTCAACACCGGCTTGCATTGGGCCTATGGCGTCGATGGCCCCGGCCAGGGCCATTATTACGTCGACTGGAAGACCGGCAAGCTGACCAAATCGAAATCGGCCTATGAGCATCCGCAGCCGCATGCCTGCTTCATCCAGGGCATCGAGGACGACCTCGTCAACGAGGGCGGCATCATGGACCTCTGGGTGCGCGAGGCGCGGCTGTTCAAATACGGCTCCGGCACCGGCTCCAACTTCTCGCGGCTGCGTGGCGAAGGTGAAAGGCTGTCCGGCGGCGGCCGCTCCTCCGGCCTGATGAGCTTCCTCAAGATCGGCGACCGCGCCGCCGGCGCGATCAAGTCCGGCGGCACTACCCGCCGCGCCGCCAAGATGGTGGTGGTCGACGTCGATCACCCCGATATCGAGACCTATATCGACTGGAAGGTGAAGGAGGAGCAGAAGGTCGCCGCGCTGGTGACCGGCTCAAGGATCAACCAGAAGCACCTCAAGGCGGTGCTGAAGGCCTGCGTCAACTGCGAAGGCTCCGGCGACGACTGCTTCGACCCGGAAAAGAACCCGGCGCTGCGCCGCGAGATCAAGCTCGCCCGCCGCGCCATGGTGCCCGACAATTACATCAAGCGGGTGATCCAGTTCGCGCGGCAGGGCTACAAGGAGATCGACTTCCCGGTCTACGATACCGACTGGGATTCCGAGGCCTATCTCACCGTCTCCGGCCAGAACTCCAACAATTCGGTGTCGCTGAAGGACGACTTTCTGCGCGCGGTCGAAACCGACGGCGACTGGAATTTGATCGGCCGCACCAACCGGAAAGTGACCAAGACGCTGAAGGCGCGCGACCTCTGGGAAAAGATCGGACACGCCGCCTGGGCCTCGGCCGATCCCGGCCTGCACTTCAACACCACCATGAACGACTGGCACACCTGCAAGGCGTCGGGCGCTATCCGCGCCTCCAATCCGTGCTCGGAATACATGTTCCTGGACGACACCGCCTGCAACCTGGCGTCCGCCAATCTGCTCACCTTCTTCACCCCGCCGTCCGCGGGCGAAACCGGCAAGGGCCGCTTCGACGTCGAATCCTATGAGCATCTGTGCCGGCTGTGGACGCTGGTGCTGGAAATCTCGGTCATGATGGCGCAGTTTCCGTCCAAGGCGATCGCGGAGCTGTCGTACGAATTCCGCACCCTCGGGCTGGGCTTTGCCAATATCGGCGGCCTGCTGATGACCATGGGCCTGCCCTATGACTTCGAAGGAAGGCCGCGCGCTGTGCGGCGCGCTGACCGCGATCATGACCGGCATCGCCTATAAAACCTCGGCCGAGATGGCGGCCGAGCTCGGCACCTTCCCCGGCTACAAGAAGAATGCCGCGCATATGCTGCGGGTGATCCGCAACCATCGCCGCGCCGCCCACGGCGAATCCCGCGGCTATGAGGCGCTGGCAGTCAATCCGGTGCCGCTCGATCACGCCTCCTGCCCGCAAGCCGATATCGTCGCCCATGCCAAGGCCGCCTGGGACCAGGCGCTCGAGTTCGGCGAGAAGAACGGCTATCGCAACGCGCAAGTAACCGTGGTGGCGCCGACCGGCACCATCGGCCTTGTGATGGATTGCGACACCACCGGCATCGAGCCCGATTTCGCGCTGGTGAAATTCAAGAAGCTCGCCGGCGGCGGCTACTGGAAGATCATCAACCGCGCCGTGCCGGAAGCGCTGCGCGCGCTCGGCTATCGCGAAAGCGAGATCGCGGAGATCGAAGCCTATGCCGTCGGCCACGGCTCCTTGTCCAATTCGCCGGGCATCAACCTCTCGACGCTGAAGGCAAAGGGCTTCACCGACGAGGCGATCGCCAAAGTGGAAAAGGCGCTGCCGACCGCATTCGACATCAAATTCGCCTTCAACAAATGGACCTTTGGCGAGGATTTCATCCGCGACACCCTCGGCATCGGCGCCGAGGCCATCGCCGCACCGGGCTTCGACCTGCTCGCCGCGGTCGGCTTCACCAAGCGTGAGATCGAGGCCGCCAATGTTCACATCTGTGGCGCGATGACGGTCGAAGGCGCGCCGCATCTGAAGGCCGAGCACTATCCGGTGTTCGACTGCGCCAACCCCTGCGGCAAGATCGGCAAGCGCTATCTGTCGGTGGAAAGCCATATCCGCATGATGGCGGCGTCGCAGCCGTTCATCTCGGGCGCGATCTCCAAGACCATCAACATGCCGAACGACGCCACGGTGGAGGATTGCAAGGCGGCCTATCTGTTGTCCTGGAAGCTCGCGCTCAAGGCCAACGCGCTCTACCGCGACGGCTCGAAGCTGTCGCAGCCACTGAACTCGCAGCTCATCAGCGACGATGACGACGAGGACGATGCGATCGAGGCGTTCTACGACAAACCGATGGCGGCGCGCACCGCGCAGGTCTCGGAAAAGATCGTGGAAAAGCTGGTCGAGCGTATCGTTGTGATGCGCGAGCGCGAGAAGATGCCGGACCGCCGCAAGGGCTACACCCAGAAGGCAGTGGTCGGCGGCCACAAGGTCTATTTGCGCACCGGCGAATATGACGATGGTAGGCTCGGCGAAATCTTTATCGACATGCACAAGGAAGGCGCAGCGCTGCGCTCCTTCATCAATAATTTCGCCATCGCGGTCTCGCTCGGCCTGCAATATGGCGTGCCGCTGGAGGAATATGTCGATGCCTTCACCTTCACCCGCTTCGAGCCCGCGGGTCCGGTGCAGGGCAACGACTTCATCAAATACGCCACCTCGATCCTCGACTATGTGTTCCGCGAACTCGCGGTCAGCTACATGTCGCGCTTCGACCTTGCCCATGTCGATCCCAACGAGTTCGGGCTTTGACGCGCTCGGCAAGGGCGTCGGCGAGGGCAAGGACCCCGAGGGGGCGCATGGCGCCCAGGCCACCAAATATCTGTCCAAGGGCCTGACCCGCTCGCGCACCGACAACCTCGTCGTCATGCGCGGCGGCTCGGCCGCGATTGCGTCCAGTTCCGACAGCGCGCCGGCCGGCGGCTCCCGCGTGACCTCGCTCTCACCCAACCACAACCGCGTCGCCGACACCCTGGAAGGCGCGGTGGCGCTGAAGCAGGAAGCCCAGCACGACCTGTCGCCGACCGAAAAGCTCGAAGCCCTGCAATGGAGCAAGGCCGGCACCGCCGCCGCCCCGAGCAAGGCCGAACGCCGCGCCGAGGCCAAGGCGAAGGGGTACGAAGGCGAGATGTGCGGCGAGTGCGGCAACTTCACGCTGGTGCGCAACGGCACCTGCATGAAGTGCGATACGTGCGGGTCCACGACGGGGTGTTCGTAAGGGAACGGCCAGCGTAGCCCGGATGGAGCGCAGCGAAATCCGGGCACATCCGATCCGCGTCGCGATTCCCGGATTACGCGGAGTTTATCCTTGGGCACGCCGAAGGCGTGACCCGAGGGCTCTATCCGGGCTACGAATGTTTCCGCCGTCATTGCGAGGAGCGTAAGCGACGAAGCAATCCACGCCTCCGCCGGCCGCGCCATGGATTGCTTCGCTTGCGCTCGCAATGACGGCGAGAATCCGGGTCGCGCCTCACATCTCCCCCAACTCCGGCGGCTCGAACCAGTTGGTCAACGACAATCCGCCGTCGACCACGATGGCGGCGCCGGTGACGTAGGCCGAGATCCGGTTCGACAGTACCGCCAGCGCCATCGGGGCGAGGTCGTCGGCGCGGCCGAGACGGCCGAGCGGGATGTGTCTGGCGAGCGAGGGATCGGCGACAAAGCCGCCGGCGGCGACGGCGCCGGGCACCAGCGCGTTGACCCGGATGCCATGGCGCCCGAGGGTTTTTGCCAGTTCGCGAACCAGCATCGCCATGGCCGCCTTTGCGGTCGAGTAGTGCGGCAGGTTGCGCGGCGTGCCGGCGTGCAGCGAGGTCAGCAGCAGGAACGAGCCCGGCTCACGCGCCGCGATCAGTTGTCGCGCCAGTTCGCGCGCAAGGTGAAAGCCGGCGTCGAGGTTGACCGCGTGCATCCGCTGCCAGGTCTCGCGGCTGACGGCAAAGGCGTGATCGGCCTCGCGGCGCGGCGGCGAGGCGCTGTGGACGAAATGGGTGACCTGCCCCACCGCTCTCTGCGCGTCCGCTAGCAGTGCATCGCAGGCGGCAAGCGTCGCGAGGTCGCCGACCCACGGCACCGCCAGTTCCGGCCGCGGCGAGGCCGCCATCGCCGCGGTGACGGTATCCTCGCGCAGATCGGCAAACACGGTTCTGACGCCCTCCCCGACCAGGGCCTGGGCGATGGCACGGCCGATGCCGTTTCCCGCACCAGTGACGAGCGCCGCCTCGCGCGCCGGGTCGAAAGGAGAATTCAGCAGGCTCATGGGTGGATCTCCGGTGGCGACAAAATCAATGCGCGGGCCATTGCTGGAAAGCAAGCGGGCCGCGTGGTCACGGAAGATCAAGCAAACCCGGCGCGTCGGTCGCCGCTGCAAAAAAATCGCCACAATTCTTTTCTTGGAAACAAGTCGGTTACGAAAAGGAGAGCTTCAGATGCGGATCGCAACAACGATCTTCGCGGGTTCGATGGCCGCGCTGGCCCTGCTGGCATCGCCGGCGCTGGCGAAACATTCCGACGCCCCGAAAGCCGACGACAAGCCGACCAGCTCGGCGTGCACGGCGTATCAGCCGGCCGCCGATGGATCATGGAAGCCGCTTCCATGCGAGGAAGGCGATGCTGGAAATCGGCAATCGCACAAATCCGCGGCACGCACGACCAACGAACACACTCGCTGAGGCGAGCGGACAACGGGCGCATTCGCCGACAGCTTCGCTTGCATCTTTCGTCATTCCGGGATGCGCCTTTTGGCGCAGGCCCGGAATCCATAACTACAAACGTTGATGGTGCGCGAAGCTGGGGCCGCAGTGCCGTTGACAACAGGCAGTGGTGGTTATGGATTCCGGGCTCGCGCTTGCGCGCGCCCCGGAATGACGGCGCCCGACGGGCAAATCAGCAAAACCATGTCTAGCCCAGGTTGCAAAAATATATCGCTTCACCTCTGGCCCAAATCACTTCTATAAGCGCCGCCGTCTCGCGCTCTCCCAGAGGGGCGTATCATGATCGTCACGAACGTTGGCGCGGGATGCGATGGACGCGGGTGGTGTCGAACGACGAACGACACCGACGCGGACGGCAAAGCCGTGTGGTCCTGGCGCCCCGACGCTGGCGTCAAGTGGTGTGGAGTTCTTCCACGAGGCGACAGTGGCAAACAAGCCCGGTCACTGGGGAGAGCTCGGTATAAGCCGTACACCATTGCGCAGGGAAAGCCGGATTGTTGCGGTGAACCTGTGGTGACTACGCTCGTGTGCTTTATTATCATTCGCACGCGAGGCTGCGGGTGCATCCAGCACCCGGCTTTCCCTGCGCCCTCTGATTTCTTGAGGGACATGTCTTGCCAACAACTCGGGCATATTCGTGCCGCGGGAATGCTCTTCTTCGTCATTCCGGGGCGCGCCTCTTTCTTGGCGCGAGCCCGGAATCCATACTCCCGATGGTGGTTATGGATTCCGGGCCTGCGCCAAGTGGCGCATCCCGGAATGACGACGGAGAGGCCTGCGCCAAGTGGCGCATCCCGGAATGACGACGGAGAGAGTTGGGCGCCGGCGCGCGCGACCGTTGGCTCGCAATGGCGGGCTTTCGGATGTCGCCTCAGCTCCGCAGGCCGGGCGCTTCCTGGCCGGTGCGGGCGACGTAGTCGGTGTAGCCGCCGCCATATTGGTGGATGCCCTCGGGGGTCAGCTCCAGCACCCGGTTGGAGAGCGCGGCGAGGAAATGGCGGTCGTGGGAAACGAACAGCATGGTGCCTTCATATTCCGACAGCGCCCCGATCAGCATCTGCTTGGTCGCCATGTCGAGATGGTTGGTGGGCTCGTCCAGCACCAGGAAATTCGGCGGGTCGTAGAGCATGATCGCCATCACCAGCCGCGCCTTCTCGCCACCGGACAGCACCCGGCATCGTTTCTCGACATCGTCGCCGGAAAAGCCGAAGCAGCCGGCGAGCGCGCGCAGCGAGCCCTGGCCGGCCTGCGGAAACGCATCTTGCAGCGACTGGAATACGGTGCGCTCGCCGTCGAGCAGATCCATCGCGTGCTGGGCGAAATAACCCATCTTGACGCTGCCGCCGAGCGCCACCGTGCCGTCGTCGGGCTCGACCGAGCCCGCCACCAGTTTCAGCAGCGTCGACTTGCCGGCGCCGTTGACGCCCATCACGCACCAGCGCTCGCGGCGGCGCACCTGGAAGTCGAGGCCGTCATAGATCGATGTCGCGCCATAGCCCTTGTGGACCCGCTTCAGGCTGACCACGTCCTCGCCGGAGCGTGGCGCCGGCAGGAACTCGAAGGCGACGGCCTGGCGCCGCCGCGGCGGCTCGACGCGCTCGATCTTCTCGAGCTTCTTGACCCGGCTCTGCACCTGCGCGGCATGCGAGGCGCGCGCCTTGAAGCGCTCGATGAACTTGATCTCCTTCGACAGCATGGCCTGCTGGCGCTCGAACTGGGCCTGCTGCTGCTTTTCGTTCAGCGCACGCTGCTGCTCGTAGAATTCGTAATTGCCGGAATAGGTCGTGAGTTGACCGCCGTCGATCTCGATCACTTTTGTCACGATGCGGTTCATGAATTCGCGGTCATGCGACGTCATCAGCAGCGCGCCCTCGTAGCCCCCGAGGTACTGCTCGAGCCAGATCAGGCTTTCGAGATCGAGATGGTTGCTCGGCTCGTCCAGCAGCATGGCGTCGGGGCGCATCAGCAGAATGCGCGCGAGTGCGACCCGCATCTTCCAGCCGCCAGACAGCGCGCCGACGTCGCCGTCCATCATCTCCTGGCTGAAGCTCAAACCCGCCAGCACCTCGCGCGCGCGGGTCTCCAGCGCGTAGCCGTCGAGTTCCTCGAAGCGCGCCTGCACCTCGCCATAGCGCGCGATGATCTCCTCCATCTCCCCGGCGCGGTCGGGGTCTCCCATGGCGGCTTCCAGCGCCTTCAACTCGGTCGCGACCGCGCTGACGGGGCCGGCGCCGTCCATCACCTCGGACACCGCGCTGCGGCCCGCCATCTCGCCGACGTCCTGGCTGAAATAGCCAATGGTGACGCCGCGATCGACGGCGACCTGACCCTCGTCGGGTTGCTCCGCGCCGGTGATCATGCGGAACAGCGTGGTCTTGCCAGCGCCGTTGGGACCGACCAGGCCGACCTTCTCGCCGCTCTGGAGCGCGGCGGAGGCCTCGATGAAGAGGATCTGATGGCCCTGTTGCTTGCTGATATTGTCGAGACGAATCATGGAACCCGGACACGGAGGAAGTTTCGTGCCGTCTCTATTCGATGTGGCGCGGGCAAGGAAGCCCGCTGCAAGCGGGCCTGCCCCTCAGGCGCTGAAGCGAGGCTAATGCCGCTTGAAATATTGCACGTCGCGCTCGTGCTTCTCGGCCGCCGCGCGCGACTTGAAGGTGCCGAGATTGCGGCGCTTGCCGGTCTTCGGATCGACTTTGCGGGAATAAAGCCGGTATTCGCCCGATTGCAATTTTCGGATCATGACGGTGGTCCTGTGTACATGCCTTCTCTTTCAATGACGCTCGCCGCCGGGTTGTTCCATGGCGGGGACCGCGATCTTCCCCACGCTGCGGGCGAGCCGGCGGATCGCTGTCGCCACAAAAAAACCAGTCCAGGCGGGGTGCCGGACTGGTCGAGTTTGCTGGAGGAGAAACGTGACGAGCGGTACGGAAGGCAATGTCGCGGGCCGACCCGGAATCCAGGCCGTGGCCCTTGATCTCTCAGGCCGCGGCCGCCTTGGCGAGCGGCACGGAGGCGATGGTTTTCAGGATCTGCGAAGCGATCTGGTAGGGGTCGCCTTGCGAGTTCGGACGACGGTCTTCCAGATATCCCTTGTAGCCGTTGTTGACGAAGCTGTGCGGCACGCGGATCGAGGCGCCGCGATCGGCGACGCCGTAGCTGAAGGTATCGATCGATGCGGTCTCGTGCTTGCCGGTCAGCCGCATGTGGTTGTCCGGGCCATAGACCGCGATGTGGTCGGCGCGGTTCGACTTGAACGCGTCCATCAGCTTCTCGAAATAGTCCTTGCCGCCGATTTCGCGCATGTACCTGGTCGAGAAGTTGGCATGCATGCCCGAGCCGTTCCAGTCGGTTTCGCCAAGCGGCTTGCAATGGAATTCGATGTCGACACCGTATTTCTCGGTGAGGCGCAGCATCAGGTAGCGGGCCATCCACATCTCGTCGGCGGCGCGCCTGGAGCCTTTGCCGAAAATCTGGAATTCCCACTGGCCCTTGGCGACTTCAGCATTGATACCTTCGTGATTGATGCCGGCAGCCAGGCAGAGGTCGAGATGCTCGTCCACCATCTTGCGCGCGACATCGCCGACATTCTTGTAGCCGACGCCGGTGTAGTACGGCCCCTGCGGCGCCGGGTAGCCGCTGGACGGGAAGCCGAGCGGACGGCCGTCCTTGTAGAAGAAATATTCCTGCTCGAAGCCGAACCACGCGCCTTCATCGTCGAGAATGGTGGCGCGCTTGTTCGATGCGTGTGGCGTCACACCGTCCGGCATCATCACTTCGCACATCACCAGCGCACCATTGGTGCGGGCGCCGTCCGGGTAGACCGCGACCGGCTTCAGCACGCAATCCGAACTGTGACCCTCGGCCTGCAGGGTCGAGCTTCCGTCGAAGCCCCACAGCGGAAGCTGTTCCAGGGCCGGAAATTTATCGAATTGCTTGATCTGCGTTTTGCCGCGCAAATTCGGCACCGGGGTATATCCGTCGAGCCAGATATACTCGAGCTTATACTTTGTCATTGAGGTCTCTCTTGAGTTGACGATGCGAAGGGTGGGAACCAAGCCCCTTGGACCCACCAGCGTACCCGGCCACCATCGGCCAATACTTGCCAAGCATTTAATGTGCCAATTGTTGCGCTGCGGAATTCCAATTCGCTGGGGAAAAAACCACCAGCTTCAAAGGCCCCCGGCCGCCTGCGAGGTGCGGCAAAGACGCGCGGAGGTGGATGAATTTGGCGGGCCTGCGAGGGCCCGGATAGCGCCTGCTCAGGGCAAACCACGGCTCGTGCGCGATGATCGAACAAAGCCGCGCCACGCGCCCGCAACATTTCCCAAGAAAGCGGAGCCATGGCGCAACCTTGGCGATAGCCCATGCGTTGACCAGGCCGTCATTGCTGCATTGAAGGCAGAATGCGAACTGCCCAATATTTGTACAAAAAATGAATTCGATTTGATCATGTTGCACCAGCGCCGTGCAGGGACGATATCGATTTCAGTAACCAAGCGAGAACGAGTTCGGGCGCAGCATCAGCGGGTAGCCCGGAATGGAGAAAGAATCATGAATACCGGTTTAAATCGGGGGACTGCCAGGATCTACCAATTCCCGGTCGGGGGGCGCGCCGCCGGCAGTCAAATTCGTCATGAAGAGACCCCGAGTGCCGATCCTGCGACCGCAGTCAGCGACGTCGCCTGTGGCTCCGGCTGGTATCACGAAGCCGCCATCCAGGGATCGAAACCGGTGCGCGAACAGTGATGCCGCAAGCGGGCGCGATACGGCCGCATTGCCGGACTTCAGTGCGACCGCTGCCCGCTGCGCCGGAAGCTGCCCGGCGGCCTTTCCGCCATGTCTTCACCGCAGAACCTCGCTTAGGGTGTTGCCATGCAGGAATTTTTTGTCCGTCATTTCGATCTCGCCGGGGCCAACAATTTCCGGGACCTCGGCGGCTATTCCGGCAAGGACGGACGCCCGGTGCGCTGGCGGCAGATCTTCCGTTCCAATCATCTCGGCCATCTGACCGAGGCCGACATTGCGGTGCTGCGCGGCCTGGGGGTACGGAGCGCGTTCGATTTTCGCGGCCGGGAAGAGCGCGACGCGGCGCGCTGCGCAGTTGAGGAGATCGCGGTTCATTCGCTGCCGGTCGAGCCCACCGTCGTCGCCATGCTGCGGACGCGGCGCGACGCCGGCGCGGCGCTTTCGCCGGACGACGCCCTCGATGTCATGCGTGAATCCTACCGCAATTACGTCCGACAGAGCACCTCGAGCTACCGTGCATTGTTCGAGCATTTGCTGGAAGACCGGGCACCACTGGTGATTCACTGCACCGCCGGCAAGGATCGCACCGGCTTTGCGTGCGCGCTGATCCTGCACGCGCTCGGCGTCGCCGAGAATGTGATCGCCGAGGACTACCTGCTGACCAACCGCTTCTACCGGCGCGATCCGTCCGCCAGCAGCGATCTGCCCGACGATGTCCGGCAGGTGCTGGCCTCGGTGGAAGCCTCGTTTCTTGCCGCCGCGTTCGAGGTCATCCGCGCGGATTACGGCGATCTCGAACGCTATTTTCGGGATGGGCTGGGTCTCGGGCTGCGTCAGCGTACCGCGCTCGAGAGTCGTTATCTCGAGTCCTGATTTTGCTCGATCAGGCCGCAGGCAAACCAGGTCGCATCATGCCGCCGCCTCCATTTCGGCGTCGAGGTCCGTGATCACGTCCTCGAAGGCCGAGATCGCCTGTTGCACCGTTGCGATCTGCATCAGCTCCCAGCCGTTGATCGGACCGATACGATTTTGCAGAGCGACAATCAGGTCCCGCCGCTGCTCCTTGAGTTGGACAAGCGGAAGGCCATGGTCCGGCAGTGATCTCATCATGGTATATGCAGCCCCTGGTTCGTCGACGCTGCACGGTAATCAGCCGGTTCTGCCATCGGCTTACAAAACTCGGCCAAATTTTAACGAAAAGCCGGGCAATAACCCAACTAGCTGCTCAAAATGGCACCCGCGATGGCGTCGTGAAGCGCCTGAGAGACACAATTGGTGGCCCATTCGCTCATATGAAGCTTGGACGGGTCGGTGGGGTCGACCAGTTCATCAAGCTGGACACCATCTTGGGTACGCCAGCACCGCATCAGGGCGAAGCGGCGAAACACATTGACGTGCGCGTTCGCCGCCGCCGCCGATATCCGCGACACCATGTCCTCGGTCAATTTGATCTTGTCGGGGCCCACGATGGCCGTGGTGTATTGGAGGTCCATCAACACAACATCCATCGCGCGACCTGCGAGCCAATCGAGTCCTGCCGCGATCGCTGCGGCGACCTCGTCAGGGCTGTACACCTCATTGTGAAACACCGCATTGGTGCCGACTTGCCAGATCACCAGCGCCGGCATCTCGCCGATCACGTCTGGCTCGAAGCGCGACAGCTCGTCCTGTGCCTCCTGACCGCCGAATCCGCGGTTCAGGACATCGATCATGCGGCCGTAATGATCGGCCCGTAACGCCAGTTCAAGACGATGGGGATAGGGCACGATATTGCCCTCGCCCGCGGTCGAGGACGACCCGATCGCGACGATCCTGGTCCGGCGTTGCCGCCTGAGGCTCTCCGCAAGATGCGGAAGCGGATATCGGAAACCCACGAGATCAAGATGCGTCCTGCAAAGAATTTCGGACATCAGACTATCCCATGCACCGGTGGCGACGCCCGCATTTGGGGCCAGCATCCCGCAGCATTGCAAATGAATTTCGCTTGGCGGTACAGTGGAATCCGCATCCGCTCTCGCCTGGAGAGGTACCATGGACGGAAAAGTCGTCGTCGTGACCGGCGCCTCCGGCGCGCTCGGCAAGGTGGTCGCAGAGGTGGCGCTCGCCAGGGGCGCGCGCGTCGCCGGGGTGGATTACACGGCAACGCAAAGTCCGGCGGCCGGCAACCGGATCGAGCTCGGCGGCGTCGATCTTACCGACGCGGGGCAGGCCAAGAAAGCCATCGACGCCGCGGCGGCGCATTTCGGCAGGCTCGATGCGTTGATCAACATCGCCGGCGGCTTTGCCTACGAGACGGTCGCCGAAGGCGACCCCAAAACCTGGCAGCGCATGTATGCGCTCAACGTGCTCACCGCGCTGAATGCCTCGCGGGCAGCGCTCCCCCATCTTGTCGCTTCGGCGGCCGGACGGATAATCAATGTCGGCGCGATGGCCGCGCTGCAGGCCGGCGCCGGCATGGGCGCCTACGCGGCTTCCAAGGCCGGCGTGCATCGGCTGACCGAAGCGTTGGCGGCCGAATGGAAAGGCAAGGTCACCGTCAACGCTGTGCTACCGTCGACCATCGACACCCCGGCCAATCGTGCCAGCATGTCCAAGGCGGATTTCGCCAAATGGGTGACGCCGCAGGAACTCGCCGATGTGATCCTGTTTCTCGCAAGCGACGCCGCGAGCGCCGTCACCGGCGCGCTGCTGTCTGTCAGCGGGCGGGTCTAGACTGGGTACGGCTGCTGCCGCCGCGAGTCGAACCTTTCAATTCGGAACCAGCAATCCAAGCTTCGATTGGATCGAATGCTGTGCTTGCCCGCGAGCGCCGCGCCATCGCCCTCGGCAGCCTCATTGGCATGGGTCCTCGACGGCCGGCCCGCCGCCGTTTGATCAAATACTGCAGCACAATTCGGGTTAAACTCGGACACTGAGTCGCATCGACGATACCGGAGCTGTCTTGGAAACCGCGCTTTATCTCCCCGTCAAACGATTTCTCGAAAATCTTGGCTTCACGGTCAAGGGCGAGGTCGGTGGCTGCGACCTGGTGGCGCTGAGCGGTGACGAACCGCCCATCGTGGTGATCGGCGAATTAAAATTGTCGTTCAATCTCGAACTGGTTCTGCAGGCGGTCGACCGCGCCGGCGCCTGCGACGAGGTCTGGCTCGCGGCCAGGATGTCGGCGCGGGGCAAGGGGCGCGAGAGCGACGCGCGTTATCGCAATCTCTGCCGCCGACTCGGCTTTGGCATGCTCGCGGTGACGGCCCACGGAGACGTCGAGGTGATCGTCAAACCACCGACGACCAGCCCGCGCCGCGATCCGAAGAAGCGCTCCCGCCTTGTCGCGGAGCATCGGCGCCGGAAAGGCGACCCGGCGCTGGGCGGCAGCACGCGCGCCCCGATCATGACGGCCTATCGCCAGCAGGCGCTGGCCTGCGCGTCGGCGCTGTCGCAGGGACCGCGCCGCGTGCGTGATCTGCGTCCGGAAATTCCTGACGCGCCGAAGATCTTGCTGCACAACGTCTATGGCTGGTTCGACCGCGCCGAGCGCGGCATCTATCGGCTTACCGATGCCGGACATGCCGCGCTGAAGCGCTGGCCGCAACAGCCGTTCGAATTTGCGGGCGCCGGGGATTCGATCCCATGACGTCGCGACCAGCTTACTGCGGAGGACCAAATGATCCTGGTGACCGGCAGCGTCACGGCGCGCGAGGAATCCGTGAACGAGGTTCGCCAATTGAGCCTCGAACATGTGCATCGCTCGCGGAACGAACCGGGATGCATCTCGCATGCGGTCCATATCGACTGCGAGAACCCGTTGCGACTGGTGTTTGTCGAGCAGTGGGCGGACCGCGCCGCGCTGCTGGCTCATTTTGCCGTGCCGGCCTCGCGCGATTTCGTCCGCGCCCTGCAACCGCTCGCTGCCACCGCCACCACGCTCGAGATTTTCGACGCGGCCCGGCTGGAAAAATTGTAGTGCATGGCTGTATTGCCATTGTAATTTCATATTGCAATGCAACATGAGGACTCCTAGATATCTGCGCATCTGATGCGAGGCCCCGATGAGCGAAGACTGGAATACCAAGTACGGACCCCGGCGCGTCAGGCGCGACCCGCCGACGCTGGATGAAGCCATCTTCGCCGCGGTCGGCATCACCGACGACCAGGAAGCGCAGGCTGAAATCGCCGCGTCGCTGATGGGTCTGCCGCTCGAAGCCGTGCAGGCCGAAGTGAGGAAGGCCGGCCGCACCGCCGCGCGTGCCTCGACGACGCGCGTCATCGCGGGCGAACAGGGCGCACAGCGTTCGGTCGTGGTCGAGCGCCGGGTGGTCCGGAAGTTCGGCAACGACAAGCGAACCGGGACCTGACCCGGCGCGCGTCCTCGGCTCGAACTGAAATCAGATGTCTTGCGGCCGCGTCTGGATCAGGCCGTGCGCCCCCAGCCGTACATTCGCAACAGCAGCTTCCAATAGGCGCGGTTGAAACTGGCGGCCGTGCGCATGGCTTCGATCCCGATCTCGAGCGGAAATTTCGCGGGTTCGGGCCGGATCTTCTGTTTCAGGTCGATGCTGCCGGTGGATTCGCCGTGCCGGAAGGCCAGATGCGCGCCGAACCTGGTGGCGAGCGCCCGCATCGCCTCATTCTCGACCCCGGTGGTGATGCGTAGACTTGCATAGCCCTTCGTACGAGCCTCCGCGATCAGCCTTGCAAACAGCATGCTGCCGACGCCTCGGCGCCGCACCGACGCCTCCACGCTGAAGGCGATCTCGGGCTGGGCGTCCGGCGATAGCTCGGGCGGATGCAGTTCCGCCGCGCCGCGCACCACCCCGTCCTCGATATAGGCGATGACGACCGTGCCATCATTGCCGCATTTCTCGGCATAGCGTTCGATAAAGCTGTCGTCGATGAAGCCGTGAAAACGGTCATGGCGGCTGGCATGATCGAGCCGCAGCAGATGCTCGCGCAACAGCGGCAATTCTTCCCGTTGGCTCAACGTTCGTACCGTGCGAGGGACGCCGAGGTGGCCTGTGTGGTCAGTGTTCACGTCAAAAATCCTCTCAGATAGCCCCGAGAGACGTCGGATCCCTAGACTCCCCATATTGTGCACCGCAACATCAATTTCAAGGCGCGCAGTCATAGCGCCAGCCCCTGCTGCTGCTCGTGTCGCACGCATCTCGTGCCGCTAAGATTTCCTTGACGTTTGCGGCGACCGGCAAAGTATTGGCCGTGGCACTACAAGTCGGCCCGACTTTGGCCGACCATCGGGCGGATTCACGGAGGTCCATCGTGGCGGTCGTGCTCGACACCAATTCCTCGGCTCCGAATCGACGGCTTGCGGTGTGGCAGGACATCGTCTGCGATACCTTTGTCGGGCTCGATTGCCGGTCAGACATGCGCGAGGCATTTTGGGGTTCGGTTTCGCAGTCGATGATGGGGCCAGTTGCGTGTACGCGAGTTGACTCCTGCGCGCAGCGGGTTCTGCGCACGCCGTCCCGGATCGCCCGCGCCAGCGAAGATTTCGTGCTGGTGGCGTTGGGAACGAATGGCGTGAACGGTGTGTTTCAGGACGGCCGCGAAGCTGTCGTATCCGCGGGACAATTCGTCATTTACGATACCACCCGTCCCTACGAGCTGCGTTTCGATGACAGCTTTTCGCAGACAATCTTTCAGATGCCGCGGAAGCTTCTGCAACAGCGCATCGGCTCGTTCGACGCGCTGACGGCGACCACTTTCTCCAGCGCTCATCCTCTCGAACGACTGGCCTATGAGTTCCTGCTCGGCGTAAGCAATACGCTGGATCACGTCGACTCCACCACCGCAACCCGCCTGCTGGAGCCGGCGCTGGATCTCGTCGCGATGGCGTTCGCCGGCAGAATGCATGAGAACTTGCCGGATCAGTCGTTTCACAGGTCCGCGCTGCTCTATCGTCTCAAGAACTATATCTTGACGCATCTGCCCGATCCCGAATTGTCGATGCCACGCGCCGCGGCAGCCGTCGGAATCTCGCCGCGTTATGCCGCCGACTTAATGGCCGACGAACAGATCTCGTTCCGCAGTTACGTCCAGGCGCAACGTCTGGAACGCTGCAAGCGCGATCTATCGGATCCCGCCTACGCAGCCCGGCACGTCGGCGACATCGCGTTCGCCTGGGGATTCAACGACCTTGCCCATTTCAGCCGCATCTTCAAGCAACGGTTCGGCGCCGCGCCGCGCGATTGGCGCGCGCGGCCGATGTCGTAGCTCGATTTTCCGATCGAATCGCTTTCGGCCCTGCGCTACGCCGTGTGGCGATGCGGCACGGGCCGCCTTGCGCCGTCAATCTGCCGATTAAGACAAGTTTTCGTTCCGCCGCGGACAAGCGGCGCGCTCGCGCATGGTTGTACGCTTGGCACCCATGATCGTCGGTCTGCCAAGCGAAAGGATGACATCGATGGGTCTCGTTCATCAGAAGTACAGGGTTGCCGTGGTCCAGGCGGCGCCGGTTTTTCTCGATCTTGACGCGACCGTGGACAAGACGATCGCGCTGATCGAGGAGGCCGCCGCGCAGGGCGCGAAGCTGATCGCGTTTCCGGAGACCTTCATTCCCGGGTATCCTTGGCAGATCTGGCTTGGAGCTCCCGCCTGGGCGATCGGCCGTGGCTTCGTGCAGCGCTATTTCGACAACTCGTTGTCCTATGACAGCCCGCAGGCCGACAAGATTCGTAAGGCCGTCAAGCGCGGCCGGCTGACCGCAGTGGTCGGCGCGTCCGAGCGCGACGGCGGCAGCCTCTATATGGGGCAATGGCTGGTCGGTCCCGATGGCGAAACCATCGCAAAGCGTCGCAAGCTGAGGCCGACCCATGCCGAGCGCACCGTGTTCGGCGAGGGCGATGGCAGCGACCTCGCTGTCCATGACCGGGCCGATGTGGGACGAATCGGCGCGTTGTGTTGCTGGGAGCATCTGCAGCCGTTGTCGAAATACGCGATGTACGCCCAAAATGAGCAGGTTCACGTCGGGGCCTGGCCGAGCTTCTCATTGTACGACCCGTTCGCCCATGCGCTCGGCTGGGAAGTCAACAACGCCGCGAGCAAGGTTTACGCTGTCGAGGGCTCGTGTTTCTTTCTCGGCCCCTGCGCGGTCGTCTCCCAGGCCATGATCGATGAACTCTGCGATTCTCCCGAGAAGCATGCGTTCCTGCATGCTGGCGGCGGCCATGCAGTCATCTATGGGCCGGACGGCAGTTCTCTGGCGGAAAAACTTCCTCCCGACCAGGAAGGCATTCTCTATGCAGATATCGATCTCGGCATGATCGGCGTGGCCAAGAACGCCGCCGATCCAGCCGGGCACTATTCCAGGCCCGACGTCACGCGGCTGCTGCTCAATAGCTCCCGCACCAGCCGCGTCGAGCATTTTTCCCTGCCGATCGATGCCGAGGTCTTGGGCGAGATCAAACTGCAGGCATGACCATTCAACTTCAACAGGAGCTCGCCATGGAATCCGCAATCCCTGAGCATCTCCGCAGCGCCCGTTCCCGTCACCGGCGTATCCCCGACGACTTCGCACCGCCCTATCCATCGTTTGTGGCGCGTCACAGCCCGCGCGTGGAGCGGGTGGTAATGGCCTATTTCGGCGTACAGAGCCGCGGCGAACCTTCAAAAGCCGCGGCGCAGGCCGTGGGGCGGATCGCATCCTGTTTCGAAGCGAACGGTGGTCCCTCGCATTGGGACCGCGCCCAGTACCTCGACGAGGCCGGGTTCATAAATATCGTTACCGCTGCCTATTGGAACGATCGCGCAAAGTTCGATGGCTGGTTTCCAACGGCACGCGCGCAATGGACCGGCGAGCAACGAAGCAATGACGGATTCGGTACGTTCATCGAGCTGCTCTGTCCGGCGGTGGAGGGTTACGAAACCCTGTTCTCCTCCTTGGAACGCGCCGAAGGCATCGCTGTCCTCGCCGCCAGCATGAGCGGAGAGGTGCAGGAACACGCTTATTGGGGCGGCATGCGCGATCGGATTCCGCTGTCCCAAACAAATGAAATGGCGCCTTCCGGAACAGCCCGCGTCGTGCAGGACGGCCCGCGCATTCAGGTCATCCTGCACGACAATGTGTGTCTGATCCGGTCCGGTCAGGACTGGGGCGACACCGAAACCTCCGAACGCAAAATGTACCTTGAGGATGTCGAGCCGGTTCTGAGGGAAGGTATGGACTTTCTGCGCGATCAGGGTCGCGCGATCGGCTGTTACGCCAACCGCTATATGAGGGTCGTTGCGCCCGACGGCACGCTGTCCGACAAATCCTACGGAATGAGCTGGTGGAAAAGCCTGGCCGCGCTGGAGCGATGGGCCGAGTCGCATCCGACCCATGTCAGGATCTTCGGCGCCGCTATGAAATATCTGTCGACACTGGGTCCGGCCGCGAAGCTGCGGCTCTATCACGAGGTTTCGGTCGCCCGGGCGGATGAGCAGTTTTTCGAATACGTCGACTGTCACCCACAAACCGGAGTGCTGAACGCTGTGCAGAGGGTTGACCCGAAATAAAATTGGGTCGGGTGCGGCGCCCTTACAGCACCATCTGCGTCTGGGTGACCACGGCGACGAGTTTGCCATCCTCGGTTTCCAGCCGGGTCTGCCAGACCTGGGTGCGCCGTCCCCGATGCACCGGGGTTGCGGTCGCGATCAGTGTCGTCCCCTCTTTGGCGCCGCCGATAAAGTTGGTCTTGCTTTCGATGGTGGTGGTGCCCTTGGCATCCGTTGGCAGATTGATGACGGTGGCCGCGGCGCCGACCGAATCCGCCAATGCCATCACCGCGCCGCCATGGACGGTATGGTTGGCGGTGCAGAGGTCGGGCCGTACCAGCATCCGCGCCACCACGCGATCCGGCTCGGCCGCAGTGAAGGTCACGCCTTTCAATTCGGCAAACGGCATCTTCATCGAATTGATCTTTTCAAGCGGCGTCATGATCCCTGCTTCCTCCGATGGTGCCTGACGCCGGAACATGAACGGCCCGGGCCCGTCAGGCAATGACGTTTCAGGTCATGGCCACCGTGACATTCGATCCATTATTCTGCATATCCACCGCCATGCGCCAGTTCCCTCCGCAACGGATCGTCTGTCTCACCGAAGAAACCATCGAGACCTTGTATCTGCTCGGCGAGCAGGACCGGATCGTCGGCGTCTCCGGTTATGCGGTGCGGCCGCCCCGGGTCCGGCGCGAGAAGCCGCGGGTATCGGCCTTCATCTCGGCGGACATCCCGAAAATCATGGCGCTTGAGCCCGACCTCGTGCTCGCCTTCTCCGATTTGCAGGCCGACATCGTCGCCGAATTGGTGCGCGCGGGGGTCGCGATCCATGTTTTCAACCAGCGTGACGTAGCGGGAATCCTCGCCATGATCCGCACCCTCGGCGCGTTGGTCGATGCCGCGGCGCGCGCCGACCAGATCGCAACCGGCTATCAGGCGCGGCTTGCAGGCATCGCTGCCACCGCCCGACCCTCGCCCAGACCAAAAGTGTATTTCGAGGAATGGGACGATCCCCTGATCAGCGGCATCGGCTGGGTTTCCGAACTGATCGAGATCGCCGGCGGCGAGGACATCCTGCCGAAATTGCGATTCCAGCAGGCTGCAAAGGACCGGATCATTTTGCCTGAAGCGGTGCGCGCGGCGGCGCCGGACGTCATTCTCGCATCATGGTGCGGCAAGAAAGTGGTTCCTGACCGTATCCGTGGTCGGCCGGGCTGGGACGCGATTCCTGCGGTGCGCAACGACCGCATTATCGAGATCAAGTCGTCGCTGATCCTGCAACCCGGGCCGGCCGCGCTGACCGACGGCCTGGACGCAATCCTCGCCGCGCTGTGGCCTGAAACCACATCGTCGTAAAATCGGCACCCTCCTGCGAGGTCCATACGCCGTCATACCGGGGCGATATGGATTGCTACGATTTCTACGCCGGCTCGACGCCGCACCATTCGGCGACAAACAGCGCGGTGGCCTTGGTCGATTGGCGCAGGGAATCGAGATCGACATATTCGTTGAAGCCATGCATCGCGCCGCCGCTGGCGCCGAAGCACAGGCTCGGAATGTTGTAGTTCAACCCATAGAACCGGGTATCGGTGAGCGCGGTAAAGACGAGATCCTGCACGCTGCCGCCATAGACTGCGCTAAACGCCCTCCCGAACGCGGCTTCCGGCGCCGCGGAATCCTTCAACTCATAGCCTTCGGAGAGGAATCCGGACCATTCGACCCCGGGCGGATTGTTGGAGAGAAATCGATGGTCGCGCGCGGCAGCCGAAACACAGCCGAGAATCTCGGCCTGGCAGGCGGCCACCGACCAACCCGGCAGGATCGCAATCCGGCAATCGACGTCGCACCACGCCGGAACGCTGGAAGCCCAGTCGCCGCCCTTGATGATGCCGGGATTGAAGTTGATCGGATGCGTCACCGCGCCGAAATGAGGATCGGCTTTGGCCCGCTCGTTCCATTCGGCCTCGAGTTTCTCCAGCGCCCGGATCAGATGATACGCCGCGATGATGGCGTTGGAGCCGGAGCCGGCTTCGAACACGTGGACGGGAAAGCCCCGCACCCGCAACCGGAACCAGATCACGCCGACTTGCGAGCGCACCATCCTGCCGGAGGTCGGCTCGGGAATAAAACAGCAATCGGCGCGATATCCGCGCTGCAAGGTCGAGAGCGCGCCGGCACCGGTGCTCTCTTCCTCGATCACCGACTGGAAGTGAATCCGCGCGGTCGGCTTCAGACCGGCGGCGTTGATGGCGTCGAGCGCGAACAGCGCGCCGATGGTACCGGACTTCATGTCACAGGCGCCACGCCCATACATTCGGCCGTCCTTCACTACGGGCGAGAACGGCGGCGTCTCCCACATGTCGACCGGACCAGCCGGAACCACATCGCAATGTCCCTGCAGGATCAGCGATTTTCCGGCATTGGTCGCCGGCCGGTAGGTGCCGACCACGGTGCGCGCCTTGGAAAAATCATGCTCGATTGGACCAAATCCGCGCAGGTCCTTCAGATCATTGACATCGATTGGCCAGTCGTCGACCTCGTAGCCGCGCTGGCGCAGCAGATCGCCGATCATGTCCTGGCATGGTCCTTCCGCGCCGCGGGTCGAAGGAATCGCGACAAACTCCCGCGTCGTCGCCAACTGCGCATCGAAACCGAGGTCGACCGCGTCGAGGATTCTTTGCCTGGTATCGCTGGCATTCATGGCATCGTTTTCCCTGTCACCGTCGGTTTCACGCACGCGCGCCGCCATCAAATCATACTTTGTACCGCAATTGCAGAGTCCTGGATTGCTTTCAGAATCGCACCCGCACCCATACACTGCAGATCAACCCGCGATCGAAGGTGAGAAACCGAGCAACTGGAACAAGGTGGCCGCTAATGGTGAAGAGTTCACGCATCAACCTGTTTTCGACGCTGGTGCTCGGCGCTCTCGCCGTGCCGCAAGCGGGCCGGATCGCCATGGCGGACCAGGTGGCACGCGAGCAGGACATCGTCAATTTGCGGCTGGGTCAGCGCATCAAGGTCGATGACGGAACCTGTCCCGCAGGGCAGGTCAAGGAAGTCTCCGGCGCCAAAATGAGTTCGGGCGGTGTTGTTCGTGCGCGAAAGTGCATTCCGCGGCTCGGCCCCAAGACGAAATAGACACGAAAATAGTGCAGCGAACGGCCGACTCGGCCGGCGGCGGCTCCCCCGCTCAGGGGCGACCGGGGAAGCGCGAGCCTAGTTCAGCGGCTCGAACATGCATTGCAGCGCCGGCTTCGCAATTTTTGTGAAGGTTGCGCCGATCTCGGATCGTTTCGACGGCGGAACCCAGTCGGTCTCGATGGTCGGCACGCCGGTCTCGCCGATGCCCCGCAGCAAGGCCTCGCGCAGGTCGGGATCCGCGACCGTCGCGGCGGCCTGATCATGCAGACATCCGCAGACTGTCTCAGGATTGGCCCAGCGCCCCTCGATATGAGGCGCACACAGCCGCACGAAACCCTCACGGGAATCCGGAACTGGCATCATCGAGCGGACCTGGGCCTGAGCAGAACCGGTCACGATGATAAATGCGGCAACGGCGCTAGCGCTGAAACGAAAAAACATGAAAATCTGATCGCTTTTCTGGCTGGGACGCGCCTTAGCGCGTGGCGAGAACAATCGCTGGCGGCACGGAGGTCGCGATTGGCGAGCCGCTATAGGCAAATGTCCCGATGCCCGGCAGACTCGGGTCCGACGAGCCGATGATCGTCGGCCCGGCCAGAACGAAGGCGAAGGCAAGCAGGAAGCTGAGGGTTCGCATTTGACTGTCTCCGGTGGCCTGTCGGCGCTCTCCGCCGTTGTTATTGCCGGATGGATAACCATCCGCTGTTTCCGGACGTCTACGCCGAAGCCGAAATATGGTTTCATGGCCGGGATGAATTGTTTCGTCGCCCGGTCCGCACGACACAATCGGGCGAAAAACCAATGAATTCAGTCACCTTCAATTGATGGAACGAACCCTTAGCCGGTCCTGGAGAGCCGAAAATGCGGACCCGACCGGCCCCAGTTGCGGCAAGTTCCGGTCGTTCTGCGGCCGACCGGCCGTCGTTCAGTGGCCGATCGCTCATCCCGACCCTGAACCAAATCCGGAGACCGCCGACTCACCCAAGCGGAAGCAACTTTTAGAGGCAGTTACGCGTTGTGATCTGACTTCAACAAAGGATGGCAGTCGTGGGCAATGGCAACATTGAAGTTGGCAATACCACCGCGACCCGCAAACCCGGCCAGCCGATCGTTGAGTGTTTGCCTGGTTTGGACGCCGCTTTGCCGCAAACGGGCAAAACGCGGCAGGGGATCAGCGGTGCGATGACACAGCAGGGCGATGAGGGCGGTCCCGGCAACCAATCGGTCCCACAGAAACTCGTGCACCTCGTGGGTTGCCACGATCCCAAACCGAGGACCGATCCATGGGTCCGCCCGCGGTCGGGCCCGGCAAAGCCCTGAACAAGCAATCGCTCGTTCAGATCACTGAATGAACTCACCACACTTCGGTACCGCGGTATCGCTCGCGCCCCAGGGCATGATCGGTACCGAGGAGGTCGAGTTTTTCGGCGAGCCTTCGATCAATCTGTCCGAATAGACCATATAGACCAGCACGTTCCGCTTGGCGTCGCAGCCCCGCACGATCTGCATCTTCTTGAAGAACAGCGAACGCCGTTGCCGGAACATGTCGCCGCCCTGCTCCATCTTGTCCTTGAAATGGATCGGGCCGATCTGGCGGCACGCCAGCGAAATATCCGAGACCTGCTCGGCGAGCCCCAGCCAGCCCTTGATCCCGCCTTTCTCCGGCACCGTGAAATGACAGGCCACGCCTTCGACTTCGGGGTCATCGACTCCATAGGTCGCAAGCTTGTCGTTCGGGCTCAGAAGTTTGAACACCGTCGAGCGGCGAAAGATCAGGTCCGGTTCATCCGCGGCGCCTGCCGGCGAGCCCGACCACAGCAGCAACGCCAGCGTCAGCAGCACCCATGGCCGCCGCCTGAAGTCATATTGGCTTAAGGCTTCCGATGTCATGATGATCTCCGTCAACGAGGCCTCATTGAATGTAATGCCGGGGATCGCCGCCGGAAGGTGAAGGGCACCGTGCCGGCAGCGTTTAACCGAATGTGAGGCTTTTTTGCTACGAGTAACGTTCACGGGAATGAGAACCCTCGCGCGGGTGAACGCGTTTCCCGTCCATGACCCCAAATTTCGACGGCTGGGATTCGAGGTAGCGTGCGTGGGTGAGTATCAGGTTTCTGCTGCGACCGGACGGCAGCAGCCGTCCCAGGCCGAAAATCGCCAATCTCGTCGGGCTGCTCTTTCAAATTCGTGCTGGCGCGTTGCGGTGCTTGCAGCGGCCGGTGCGATCGGCTTCACCGGCCGGGCCGACGCCGCGGCTTTTTGGTCGGATTACGATCCCGCGTTTTCGCAAACCGTGCCAATCCTGCCGCAACGGGCGCGAAAGGTTCACCGGCAATCGGTAAAGAGCGAGGCGGCGGCCTGGCAAGCCGCCAAGCCGCAGGGGCCGCTGATTATCGCGATCTCGATCAGCAAGCAGATCATGAAGATCTACGACGCCAACGGCTTCTTCGCGGAAACTCCGATTTCGACGGGAATGCGCGGCCATTCGACGCCGATGGGGGCTTTCAGTGTGATCCAAAAGCAGAAGCTGCACCATTCCAACATCTATAGCGGCGCGCCGATGCCCTATATGCAGCGGATTACCTGGTCAGGCATCGCCATTCATGCCGGCGTACTGCCAGGCTATCCGGCCTCGCACGGCTGTATCCGGATGCCCATGGCCTTCGCGATCAAGATGTATGGCTGGACGCGGATGGGCGTGCGGGTCATCGTCACACCCGGCGAGATCACCCCTGCCAGCTTTTCGCACCCGCTGCTCCTCACCCGGAAACCGGTCCCGCAACCGGTTGCGGCTCAAGAGCCGATGGCCGACCCGCCCTCCGACAAGGCCGCGGATGCCGATGAAACATCGAAGCCGGCAATCCTGCAGGCGATGCTCGAACTGAGATCGACCGTGGGACACCCGGACATTTCCCGCCCCACGACCACCTACGCGCCGCCGGCATCCACATCGGCAAGCGAGCAGACGCGCATCGCCGATGCGAGCCGCGCGGGTTCGGCCGGGTCAGCCCCGCGCACGATGTCCGATGCGGCGCCCGGAGGTCCCGGCTCACCGCAGCTCGCGGAGGCTGTCACCATCACCGGCACCGCGTCGTCGCGTATCGGGGACCTCGCCGCGGTGAACCGCCTTCCCGCGGTTGCGACCAAATTGTCCGAAGCGGTCGTGGCGGCCACCAGCGGCGCCAGCCCAAACGCCGCGGACCCGGCAAAAGATCAAGGGCGCTTGGCAGAGGCCGAGAAGGCAGCGCCCCCGGCGCCGGAGTTGAACCTGCTGCCGGCGCCAGGCCGCACCGGTCAGCTATCGGTGTTGGTGAGCCGTAAGGATGCCAAACTCTATGTACGGCAGAATTTCGCGCCGCTGTTCGAGGTCCCCATTGGTATCGCGGCGAGCGACCGGCCGTTGGGAACGCATGTGTTCACGGTCGAGACCGACAAGAACGATCCCACGGCTCTGCGCTGGTCCGTGATCTCGCTGCCGACCGTGGAGCGGTACACCGAGCGGCACGACGAAGACGAGCGGATATCGCGGCGACAGAAGATGGGGGGCGCGGTCGACACCGGGCCAGTGCCGCTTCCCGACAGCCCGACCGAGGCCCTGGATCGCCTCAGCATTCCCGCCGACGCGATGGCGCGAATCGGCGAGGGACTATCGATCGGCAGTTCGATTATCGTTTCCGATCAAGGCATTTCCGCAGGTGAAACCGGCGACGGAACGGACTTCATCGTTTCCTTGCGCTAAATTCCGTCTTGGCGCGGCCATTTCCCGCACGGGAACTCCTGTCGACATCCCGTTCGCGCCACCGTCGTCGTCTTGGCGGTGCCGACCCAACTAGGGTATCATGTGGGAGGCAGGAGATGACTCGGACGCCGGCACCAAGCCAGCGCCGGGCTCGGGATCGTAAGGAAAGCTCAAAATGCGTGTCGTGGCAGGCTTGTTTTTCGCGGGCGCCATCGCTCTGTGGGGCTCGGGCGCCGCATGGGCGCAAACCCCGCCCACCAAGGGCGCAACGGCGCCGCAGGCACCCGCTCCCAAGGCCGCCCCCGCGCCTACGCCCGCGCCGCCGCCAGGCGCAGCGAAATTGCCGTGTGCCAATCCCGACGCGCTCGGCATATCCCGCGTGGTTGAAATCGACACCACCGGCGGCCCCGGATTCGGCTTCGAACACTTCAAGCAGCTCGATTTCCTGCGCGATCACGAAGTCGTGCTGACATTTGACGATGGCCCGTGGCCGGTCAACACCCCCTCGGTGCTGAAGACGCTGGCCGACGAATGCACCACCGGAATTTTCTTTCCGATCGGCAAGCATGCGACCTACTATCCGGAAATCCTGAAGCAGGTCCTCGCTGCGGGCCATACCATCGGTTCGCACACCTGGTCGCACGCGACGTTGACCAACAAGAAGCTGACCGAAGATCAGCGCAAGGAAGAGATCGAAAAGGGCTTCAGTGCGGTGAAGTGGGCCCTGGGCGGCGTTTCGCCGGCACCGTTCTTCCGTTTCCCGGCGCTGCAGCATCCGCCTGAAATGGTGACCTATCTCGGCACGCGCAACATCGCGATATTCTCCTGCGATCTCGATTCCTTCGACTTCAAGGCCCGCAATGCGCAACAGGTGATCGACGTCACGATGAAGAAGCTCGACAAGCTCGGCAAGGGCATCATCCTGCTGCACGACTTCCACAAGCACACCGCGGAAGCGCTGCCGGACTTGCTGCGCCGGCTGAAGGCCGGCGGCTACAAGGTGGTCAAGATGATACCCAAGGCCCCGGTGCAAACGCTGCCGCAATATGACGAGGAGCTGCTCAAGGAAGCCAAGCTGCCCACGGTGAGCGAGCGCCCGGTTTCCGGCGTGGTGCAGACGATTTCGCAATAGTCCGCACCATGGCCGTGCGGCGCATCGACGGCTACGTCATCGTGTCGGCAGACGGCATGTTGGCGAACGCCAACCGCGTGATGCCGGACGAATTGAAGTTCGAGGGCGACAAGCGGTTCTTCACCGCCGCCCTGGACCGTGCCGACCTCATCGTTCACGGGCGACATTCCGGGGAAGCTCAGCCGAACTCGCCGCGGCGTAAGCGCGTCGTGCTGACCCGAACAATCAGCGCGACCGCACCTGATCCGTCAAACCCGAAGGCGACCCTGTGGAATCCGGCCGGTGCGACCTTCGAAGCCGCGTGCGATCGCGCCGGCGTCGGCTCCGGCACTGTTGCGATCATTGGCGGACCGCAGGTGTTCGGAATGTTCATGGACCGCTACGATACGTTCTGGCTCTCACAGGCGCCAGGGGTGCGGCTGCCCGGCGGCGAGCCATGCTTCCCCGGCGTACCCGCACGGTCGCCGCAGGATATCCTGGCCGGCCATGGCCTGAGGGCGGGCCCGCGTGAGGTGCTCGACGCCGCTCATGACGTCAGCGTGACGCCCTGGCGGCGGGCAGGCGCTCAGCTTTAGACATCGTTATAGTGGGGGTCCGCCATTCGGACGACGCCCCGGCGGTATCCGGCGATCATGAACAGCGCGCCGATGATCGACAGATTTTTCAGGGCATCTATCAGGGTCCTGGCATTGTCCGGTGCCGGCTGATTCCAGAAGTCGTGAAGATAGAAGGTTGATGCGGCCACGAAGAAAATCAGCAGAATCGCAAAGAACCGGGCGCCGAAGTTAAGCGCGATCATCAATCCACTGATGATTTCGAACGCGCCGACCGCAATCGCCAGCATCTGCGGGGTAGCCATTCCCGTCAGGTTTTCGAGATCGGTCGCATAGGGAACCAGCAACGCCGGGATGACGACCTTGGCGGCAATGAAATCGGCGGTCGCCTGAATGCCGAACAGCTTGGTCGCTCCCGAATAGATAAACAGCACGGCGAACAAAATCCGCCCGAAAGTCACGAACGCTGGCATGGTCGGCCTCACTGGTGCTGCAAATGCTAAGCTGCTAGGGCGGAACGATTATGAGCGTTCCGTTTGAGGTTTTCAAACAGTCAATCGCTTCGGGAACGCAAGGTCTAGCCAAACAGGGTCGGTTGGTTGCGGCCGGCTCGCTCCTGGGCTTCGACCGCGGCAACCGCGGTCATGTTGAGGACTCCCCGCGCAGTTACCGATGGCGTCAGGATGTGGGCGGGACGGGCGGGACCGATCAGGATAGGGCCTACCGGAAGCGCATCGGCCAGCGACTTGATGACCTGATAGGCAACATTGGCGGTATCGAGGTTCGGCATGATCAGGATGTTGGCGACGCCTTCCAGCTTGGAGTGCGGCAGGACCAGCTTCCTTGCGGCTTCCGAAAGCGCGGTATCGCCCTGCATTTCGCCGTCCGCCTCGATCTCCGGATGGTTCTGCTTCAGAAGCGCGGTGGCGCGGCGCATCTTGCGTGAGGAGTCGGTGTCATAGCTGCCGAAGTCGGAATGCGACACGAACGCGACTTTCGGCTTGATGTTGAAGCGCTGGACGTGGATTGCCGCGAGCGCCGCCAGTTCTGCCAGTTCCTCGGCGCTGGGGTTCGGCCGGACCTGGGTGTCGGCAATGAAATAAGCGCCCTTGCTGGTGATCATCAGCGCCAGCGCTGCGAAATCGCTCACCCCCGGCAGAAAGCCGATGATCTCGCGGACCTGACGCAGATGGCTGCGGTAGCTGCCCTCGACGCCGCAGATCATGGCGTCGGCCTCGCCGCGGATTACCGCGAGCGCCGCGATCACCGTTGCGTTGGTGCGCACGGCGGTACGCGCGGCGTCGGGCGTGACGCCGTGGCGGCCGGCGACGTCGATATAGGATTGCACATAGGATCGATAGCGCGGATCGTCCTCGGGATTGATCAGATCGAAATCCTGGCCGGCCTTGATGGCCAAGCCAAAGCGCTTGATCCGCGCTTCGACCACTGACGGGCGGCCGACCAGAATCGGCCGCGCCAGCTTCTCCTCCAGCACCACCTGGGTCGCGTGCAGCACCCGCTCGTCCTCGCCTTCGGCGTAGATGACGCGGACCGGCTGGGTCTTGGCCTTGGCAAACACCGGCTTCATGACGAGCCCGGACCGGAACGCAAAGCGCTCCAGTTGAGCGGCGTAATCCTCGAAATTCGCGATCGGCCGCGAGGCGACGCCCGAAGTCATCGCCGCCTTGGCGACCGCCGGCGCGATGCGCAGGATCAGCCGCGGATCGAACGGGCTCGGAATCAGTGAGCCCGGGCCGAACCCTTGCACCTCGCCGCTGTCGAAACCGGGTGCAATCGCGTCCGACGGCGGGTCACGCGCGAGCTGCGCGATGGCGGCCACCGCGGCGTGCTTCATGTCCTCGTTGATCGCGGTGGCGCCGACGTCGAGCGCGCCGCGAAAGATGAACGGAAAGCACAGCACGTTGTTGACCTGGTTCGGAAAGTCGGAACGTCCGGTGCAGATCATCGCATCGGGCCGCGCCTTGCGGGCCTCGTCCGGCATGATCTCCGGGTTCGGGTTGGCCAGCGCCATCACCAGCGGCTTGTCCGCCATCTGCTTGACCATCTCGGGCGTCAGCACATTGGGTGCCGACAGGCCGAGAAAGATATCGGCACCGATAATCACCTCGCCCAGCACGCGCTTATCTGTCTTTTGCGCATAGACCGACTTCCAGCGGTCCATCAGCGTGTTGCGGCCTTCGTGCACGACGCCGTCGATATCGCAGACCCAGATGTTCTTGCGTTGCGCACCCAGCGAAACCAGGAGATTGAGACAGGCGATCGCCGCGGCGCCGGCGCCGGAAGCGACGATCTTGACGTCCTTGAGCTTCTTTCCGTTGAGCAGCAGCGCGTTGGTGATGGCGGCCCCGACGATGATGGCGGTGCCGTGCTGGTCGTCATGGAAAACCGGGATCTTCATCCGGGCTTTCAACTGGGCCTCGATCTCGAAACACTCCGGTCCCTTGATGTCCTCGAGATTGATACCGCCGAATGTCGGTTCCAGCGCCGCCACGGTCTCGACCACGCGCTCGATGGTATCGGCGGCGATTTCAATGTCGAACACGTCGATGCCGGCGAATTTTTTGAACAGGACCGCCTTGCCCTCCATCACCGGCTTCGATGCCAGCGGCCCGATATTGCCAAGACCGAGCACCGCGGTGCCATTGGAGACCACCGCCACCAGATTGGCGCGGGTCGTCAGCGATGCCGCCTCGGCCGGGTTGTTGGCGATTTCCATGCAGGCGGCGGCGACGCCGGGCGTATAGGCGAGCGCCAGATCGCGCTGGTTGGCCAGCGGCTTGATCGCCTGGATCTCGAGTTTGCCCGGCCGCGGCAGCCGGTGATAGGCGAGCGCCGCGGAATGGAGGTCTTCAGAGTAGGACGCCATGCATTTCCCCCGCGGCTTCCTTCGGCCCCGACTTCAGGCTTCGGTGGCTGGTTTTCAGTTTTGCGGCAGATTGAGCCGGATGTGAAGCTCGCGCAACTGCTTCGGCGTGACATCGGAAGGCGCGCCCATCAGCAGGTCCTCGGCGCGCTGGTTCATTGGGAACAGTGAGATTTCGCGCAAATTGGTGGTGCCGCAAAGAAGCATGACAATCCGATCGACCCCCGCCGCCATGCCGCCATGGGGCGGCGCGCCATACTGGAAAGCGCGATACATGCCGCCGAAACGCTCGACGACTTCCTTCTCGCCATAGCCCGCGATTTCGAACGCCTTCACCATCGCTTCGGGACGGTGGTTGCGGATACCACCAGAGGCGATCTCGTAGCCGTTGCAAGTAATGTCGTACTGGAACGCCTTGATGGTCAGCGGGTCCTGCCCGGTGAGCGCATCGAGGCCGCCCTGCGGCATCGAGAACGGGTTGTGCGAGAAGTCGATCTTCTTGTCGTCCTCGTTGTATTCGTACATTGGGAAGTCGACGATCCAGGCGAGTTCGAACCGCTCTCTGTCTATCAGGTTCAGCTCTTCGCCGAGTTTGGTCCGGGCCATGCCGGCAAATTTCCAGAATTTCTCGGGATCGCCGGCGACAAAGAACGCCGCGTCGCCCGCCTTCAGGCCCAGCGCATCGCGAACGGCTGCCGTTCGCTCCGAGCCAATATTGTTGGCAAGGGGACCTGCACCCTCCCCGCCTTCGCGCCACATGATGTAGCCGAGCCCGGGCTGGCCCTCGCCTTGCGCCCATGAATTCATCCGGTCGCAAAACGCGCGCGAGCCGCCGCCGCTGCCCGGGATCGCCCAGACCTGGTTTTTGGGGTCTTCCAGCATCCGCGCAAACACCTTGAAGCCCGAGCCGCGGAAATGCTCGGAGACGTCGGCCATGACAATGGGATTGCGCAAATCCGGCTTGTCGCTGCCGTATTTGCGCAAGGCTTCGGCGAATGGAATCCGCGGCCAGCCTTTGGTCACGGGCTTGCCCTTGGCAAAATCCTCGAACACGCCGGTGATGACCGGCTCCATCGCCGCGAACACATCGTCCTGGGTGACAAAGCTCATCTCGATGTCGAGCTGGTAGAATTCGCCGGGCAAGCGATCGGCGCGCGGATCCTCGTCGCGGAAACAGGGTGCGATCTGGAAGTAGCGATCGAAGCCGGACATCATCAGCAATTGCTTGTACTGCTGCGGCGCCTGCGGCAGCGCGTAGAACCGGCCGGGATGAATCCGCGACGGCACCAGAAAGTCGCGTGCGCCCTCCGGCGACGACGCCGTCAGGATGGGGGTCTGGAACTCGAAAAACCCCTGCGCTTTCATGCGTTTGCGCATGGAATCCACGATCGCCCCGCGGGTCATGATGTTCTGGTGCAGTCGATCGCGGCGAAGGTCGAGGAAACGGTACTTAAGCCTTATATCTTCGGGATATTCCTGCTCGCCGAATACCGGCAGCGGCAGCTCGCCGGCAGGCCCCAGCACTTCGATTTCGCTGACATAGAGCTCGACGGAACCGGTCGGCAATTCCGGATTGTCGGTGCCGGCGGGACGACGGCGCACCTTGCCGTCGATCCGCACCACCCATTCCGAGCGCAGCCGTTCGGCGTCCTTGAAAGCCGGCGAATCCGGGTCGGCGACGCATTGGGTCAGACCGTAATGGTCGCGCAAATCGATGAACAGCACGCCGCCATGGTCGCGAATGCGATGGCACCAGCCGGACAGACGCGCCATCTGGCCGATATCGCTCTCGCGGAGCGCGCCGCAGGTATGGGACCGGTAACGATGCATGGAAACCCTGAAAACGGATGTCGGAGGATCGAATCGGGCGGCCCCAAGGCCTGCCCGGATTGCGGGAGGGTTTACCCGAGGCCGCGAGGGGCGGCAACCGAGGGAACGCCCTGTTTTGCGCCTCAAA
This sequence comes from uncultured Alphaproteobacteria bacterium, assembly GCA_963808035.1. GTDB lineage: Bacteria > Pseudomonadota > Alphaproteobacteria > Rhizobiales > Xanthobacteraceae > Bradyrhizobium. The sequence continues at coordinate 323,517 of CAWEEF010000001.1, forward strand.
ACGCACTTTTCGGGGCAACCCCTGCCTGAAGTGTTTGCCTATTGGCGCGGTGCGCCTATCTTGTCGGCATGACGGTGCATTTTCCCTTCCAAAATACCTATGCGGCGCTCCCGGCGAACTTCTTCGCCCGAGTGGCGCCGACCCCGGTGGCCGCGCCGCGGCTGATCAAGTTGAACCGGCCGCTGGCGATCCATCTCGGGCTCGATCCGGACCGGCTCGACAGTCCGGAAGGGGCCGAAATCCTCGCCGGCAAGCGCCTGCCGGATGGCGCGGACCCGATCGCCATGGCCTATGCCGGCGACCAGTTCGGCCATTTCGTTCCGCAGCTCGGCGATGGCCGCGCCATTCTGCTCGGCGAGGTGATCGACGCCGACGGCGTCCGCCGCGACATTCAGCTCAAGGGCTCCGGTCCGACCCCGTTTTCGCGCCTCGGCGATGGTCGTGCGGCGCTCGGCCCGGTGCTGCGCGAATACGTCGTCAGCGAGGCGATGGCGGCGCTGGGCATTCCGACCACGCGCTCGCTTGCTGCGGTGATCACCGGCGAAAGCGTGATGCGCGAAATGCCGCTGCCCGGCGCTGTTCTCACCCGCATCGCCGCGAGCCACATCCGGGTCGGAACGTTCCAGTATTTCGCGGCGCGTGGCGATACAGACGGCGTGCGGCGGCTCGCCGATCATGTCATCGCGCGCCATTATCCAGAAGCCGCCCGATCCGATCGCCCCTATCACGCGCTTCTGGAAGGCGTGATCGCACGCCAGGCCGCGCTGGTGGCGCGCTGGATCCTGGTCGGCTTCATCCACGGCGTCATGAATACCGACAACACCTCGGTATCGGGCGAAACCATCGACTACGGCCCCTGTGCCTTCATGGACCAATATGACCCCGCGACGGTGTTCAGCTCGATCGACGAACAGGGCCGCTACGCCTATGCCAACCAGCCCCGGGTTGCGCTCTGGAACCTGACCCGCCTCGCCGAATGCCTGTTGCCGCTGCTTGCCGAGGTGCAGGACAAGGCCATCGGCGAGGCCCAGGCCGCGCTCGGCGAATTCCCGGAGCAGTTCGATGCGGGTTACCAGGCAGGTCTGCGCAGCAAGCTCGGCCTGTTCACGGCGCAGGACGGCGATCAGGCTCTGGCGCAGGATCTGCTGAATGCCATGGCCAGCAACCAGGCCGACTTCACGTTGACATTCAGGCGCCTCAGCGACGCCGCGCTCGACGCCGGCGAGGACCCCCAGGTCCGCTCATTATTCGCCGATCCCGCCGCCTATGACGCGTGGGCGGTGCGGTGGCGGCAACGGATCGGCAGCGAGCCCCAGCCGGCGACCGAACGACGGACCGCGATGCGATCGGTCAACCCGGCATTCATCCCGCGGAATCATCGGGTGGAAGCAATCATCGAGGCCGCGGTCAACCGCGACGATTATGCACCGTTCGAGGAGCTGCTGGCGGTGCTGGCAAAGCCGTACCAGGATCAGCCGGCGTTGGCAGCCTATGCCGACCCGCCGGAGCCGCACCAGCGGGTGCTGCAGACGTTCTGCGGGACCTGATTCGCCGAAGCCGTCGCCACCCGCCCCCAGGGCAATCAGAGAGATGGGCAAAACTCATCTCCGGCGCAAATGCAAGGCTCGAATTCGCCGCAACACCCTTGACATATCAGCGCTTTCGGCAGAACGCCTCTTCCGAAGCGTCATGGACCGTTCATGGATCTGATTACGACCAATTCAGAACTCGCCGCCGTTTGCGACCGCCTCGCCAAACACCCGGTCATCACCGTCGACACCGAATTCCTGCGCGAGACGACCTATTACCCGCTGCTCTGCGTGGTGCAGATGGCGAGCGCGGAGGAAGCGGTCGTCGTTGATACGCTGGCCGACGGCATCGATCTCAAGCCGTTCTTCGCGTTGATGGCCGACGAGAAGGTGCTGAAAGTATTCCACGCCGCCCGTCAGGACATCGAAATCGTCTGGCATCAGGCCGGCATCGTTCCGCACCCGATCTTCGACACCCAGGTGGCGGCGATGGTACTCGGCTATGGCGATTCCATCGCCTATGACCAACTGGTCGAGCGCATCGCCGGCCACCGGCCGGACAAGACCCACCGTTTCACCGACTGGTCGCGCCGGCCGCTGACCGCGGAACAGATGCACTACGCCGTCTCCGACGTCACCCATCTGCGCGACGTGTTCACGGCACTCGATGCCGACCTCAAGAAGCGCGGCCGCAGCGACTGGGTCAGCCAGGAGATGGAGGTACTGACCTCGCCCCGGACCTATGACTTTCACCCCGAACGCGCCTGGGAACGGCTGAAGACCCGGGTGCGCAAGCCGAAGGAACTGGCGGTGCTGATGGAAGTCGCAGCCTGGCGCGAGCAGGAGGCGCAAAGCCGCGACGTTCCGCGCGGCCGCGTGCTCAAGGACGATGCGGTCGGCGACATCGCCACCCATGCCCCGACCAGCCTCGAGCGGCTGGCGAATTTGCGTTCACTGCCGAAGGGCTTCGACCGGTCGAAATGGGGTGCCGAAATCGTGGCTGCCGTGCAGCGCGGAATCGCGCGCGATCCGGCGACGCTGCCGAAAATCGAGAAGCCCCGCGGCAATTCCAACGGCGCGGCGATCGTCGAACTCCTGAAGGTTCTGTTGCGCATGACATCGGAGCGCCACGCCGTCGCCAGCAAGGTGATCGCGACGGTCGACGATCTGGAGCAGATTGCCGCGGACGACAATGCCGACGTCGGTGCGCTGCACGGTTGGCGCCGCGAGCTGTACGGTGAAGCGGCGCTGGCGCTGAAGCACGGCCGGCTCGCGCTTGCGATCGAAAAGGGCCGGGTCGTCAAGGTCGACCGCGAGTGACCTCGCCTTCGCGGGCGCCGTGACCGCGATCGTCGTCGAACCGGTCACACCGCGGCTTTTCCGCTTGGCCGATCAGGTCGGAGCTGTCCTCAATCGCGGCGAAGTTGGCGATGACCTTGAGCACCGCCGCCTTGTAGAAAGCGGCTTCGCCGACGCCGGCACGCCGGCAGGCCACGGCGTCGCCGACCACCTGGTAGCGGTGGCTGCGGTGAAACCCATCGACGACGGTCGACACGATGGTTTCGTCGAGAGAAAATCCCGATAGCACACAGCGAATATTTTTCATGTTTGACATGTACTCGGTGAACCGTGTCGAACTGTATGCCGACGGCAATGGATGCTCGAAGGCCATCTCGCCGGGTCGCGGCCTGAGCTCCGCAATCCAGTCGGTCAGGTTCGATGCCGGATTGAACCACGCCGCCTGCGCGATGCGTTTCAGGTGCATGACCGGCCAGAGATTGCTGCGCCACAGCGTCAGCAATTCGAGGCATCGCGACATGACCGGCACGGCATCGGTTATGATGTGGCGGCGGCCCTCGGTGAGGTACTCGATCTGGAGATCGGCACAAACCAGGATCGGCGGATCGTCATGCATGGAAGCCATCGCTCTTGGGTGCGAGATCATGTTTCGGCCAGCGCCGCCCCCCGTAACGGCGAGGTCGCCGACCTGCCGGCTGAAACGTCGAGCACGCCTGGCCTGTCCCAATCGCCCTCCGGCCGGATGATCACGTAAGGATCGCTGTCGAGCGTGATCGCATCGGGGCCCGGCTCGATGTCGAGAACCATTTCGGTGTAGGAAAAATCCGAAAAAGTGATCTTGCGGTTGTGGCCGAGCGGCTTCGCACCGAAATGCGCCCAGAAATCCACCAGCCGGTCCTGCGCCTGGCCGTAGATTTTCTTGAATCCTTTGCGCTTGATGTAATCGACGCTCGCCTGCACCAGCTTGAACGACACGCGCGAACGCCTGAACTGATGCCGTACTGCGAGCCGTTCGACCTTGGCGAATTCGCCGAAAAATCGCACCCGCAGGCAGCCTGCCGGTTCGGTGCCGACAAATCCGAGGAAGTGCGCGGCCACGAGATCGTTGCCGTCGAACTCCTCCTCGATCGGGCAATCCTGCTCGGCAAGATAGACCGCCGAGCGGATGGCGGTGACCAGCATCAGGTCATTCGGGTCGCGAGCGATGCGAATCGAGATCGAACGCGACTCCGGCTTGAGCGGCGACATCGGATTACTGCCGTGCATCTGCGAGGCTCCTTGATGAGATCCCTGGTGTCGGCATCGTCGTTCGAAGGCGATTCCAGGGCCGCTCGTAACACCACAGATCGGGCTGGAAGCTTGGTATCGGTCGGAAGCCTGTCGCGACCAGCAGATCTCGCCCCGCCGTCGTCGACGGATGGGCGAAGCAGTCCGCATCGACATAGCGCGGCTTTCTTAGATGCGCAGCGGCGTTGCCCAGTCCGGCAATGCCGCGCCCGGTTGCCGCAATCGCCCATATGTAGATGGCCGACACCTCCTGATGGCTTGCGGCAAGCAGGCCAACGTCGGGGTGGGTCAGGGAAATCTCGTCGAGAATGAGCGCGTCATGACCGCGGCTGTTGAGATAAAGAAACGCCATGCCGCCGAGCAGTCTTTGCTGCCGACTGAACGTTAGAATGCATTCCGGATCGCACGCCAAATATTTACCAAGAATTGGTTCCGCGATCTGAACTCCCGGAACCAATCGAAGGGCCATATCCGCGAGAATCGAAAGTTCGGCGCGCCGTGCCGGCCTTACTTCGATGTCGCAATTGGTCGATATTGAATCGAATTCGTGGCTTGTGCCTGAAGAGCCTCTTTCCTTCACCTGATTGCGCATTTATCGTTACTCCTGCCCGCAGTGAACACTGTACCGGGTGAGGAATTTCGGTATGCAGCAACTATTGCACCGGGGCGCTGCGGTGACGCAGCACCGGCCCGACGAAGCACCGGATGCGTCATGGGACGACCTCAAGTCGTTTCTGGTTTGCGCGAGGTACAAGAGCTTCCGGAACGCCGCTGAGATACTTGGTCTGACCAGTACGACGCTGATGCGAAGGATCGATCGCCTCGAGGAGCGGATCGGCTGCAAGCTATTCCTGCGCGACCAGAGCGGGTTGACGCTGAGCGAAGAAGGGGGCGCCATGATCCCCGATGCGACGGAAATGGAGCGTCGCGCCTTCAATATTTTTCGGCGCGCGCATCAGTCACCGAATGATCCCGCAGGCACCGTCCGCGTCGCGGTGACCGAAGGTCCGGGTAATTTCTGGATCCTGCCGAGGCTGATCGACTTCCAGAAGACCTACCGTAAGATCACCGTCGATCTTCGCTGTGCCATGGAGCAGGCGGACGTCGCACGGCTGGAATCCGACATTGCCATTCAGCTCGAGCCGCCGACCAACCCCGACCTGATCGTCGCCAAGCTCGGCAGGCTTCACATCTATCCCTTCGTTTCGGAAGCCTATCAAAAGCTCTATGGCGTTCCTTCAACGCTGTCCGAGCTCAAAAATCACCGGATCGTCAAGCAAAATGCGCCGCAGGTCGACGACGGCGCCTATGCGCGGATCCTGGGGCTGAGCTCGCTCGAGGGCGTGGTCGGAATAAAGACCAACTCCAGCATCGGCGTGTTGTATGCGGTCGAACGAGGGGCCGGCGTGGGTTTTCTGCCGACATCGTCGATTGCGCTGGGTGCGCCGTTGGTCGCCGTCGATATGGGCGTCAGTCACCATGCCGACCTGTGGCTGACCTATCACAAGGAGTTTCGCAATTCCGATCGCCACAAGATCGTCATCGATTGGCTGAAGAAAATATTCGATCCCAGGGCCTACGCCTGTTTCAGGGACGAATTTATCCATCCCAACGCCCTCGTTCCGATGATGGTGGCGGCCAGAGCCAATTTCGGTCTGCAAGGATACGTCGCCGGCTGCCCGAGCTGAGCGGACCGTCGGCGCTGCGCTACCACCTGAGCTCGGCGCCGAGCGTGCCCTGATGCGACTGCATCGCGAGGGCAATTGGCCGGCATTGTTGTGCTGTTGCCACAGGGCGCCCCGGCACGGCCGTCGTTGCCGGCTTGAGTTGCGAGCCCAGGCCGAGGCTTGCTAACGAATAAATTTCGTGTTGGAATTCCGGCACAATCGGACCCAGGCCGTTCGACTGTGCGTTTCGCGACTAGGAAATTGAGCAGACACCCCGAAGCCCGTTTGTGGCGTGGCACGCAAATGCGTGGCCGCGTCTTTTTTATGTCCAGACCAGGAGACAGGCGATGCAGAAAGGCACCGTCAAGTGGTTCAACCCGACCAAGGGTTATGGGTTCATCAAGCCGATGGCCGGCGATAAGGACGTGTTCGTCCATATCTCGGCGGTTGAGCGCGCCGGACTCACCACCCTCAACGAAAATCAGGTGATCGAATACGACCTCGTGGAAAATCGCGGCAAGACCTCCGCGGAAAATCTGAAGATCTCCTAAGCCCCGTCACGATCCGCGCAAGCAATCCTGATGCGCCCCCGGCCCTTGCCGGGGGATTTTTGTTTCGAGCGAAGCAATCCATCTCTCCGTCATTCCGGGCCTGCGCCAACAGGCGCATCCCGGAATGACAGTGTCGGATTGCTTCGACGCAGGCGCTCCTCGCCATGACGGCTGAAACATCCGGGCTACGATTGGCCCGTTACCTCGGGTGAAATCAAAACCGGGCCGGAGTCGACGCTGCCTGCGATTTTGCAGATATCGCCCTCGATCCGGATGCGGCCGCTCGCCACCAGCCGCAGCGCCTCGGGATAGATGCGGTGTTCGATCGCGATGATCCGCGCCGCCAACTGCTCCGGCGTGTCGCCATCGCAAACCGCAACCGCTCCCTGCATCACAATCGGACCGGAGTCGGTTTGCGCGATGACGAAATGGACGGTGGCGCCGGAGATTTTGACACCAGCACGCAGCGCCTGGGCCTGGGGCTCGAGGCCGGGAAACGACGGCAGCAGCGAGGGATGAATGTTGAGCATTCGGCCATGCCAGCGCTGCACGAACTCGGACGTGAACAGCCGCATGAAACCGCCGAGGCAGATCAGCTCGACCCTGTGCTGTTCCAGCGCCGACTGCAGAACCGCCTCGAACGCCGCGCGGTCCTTGCCGAACGGCTTGCTTTCGATGGCCCGGGTCGGAATGCCGCTCGCGGTCGCCTTTTCCAGGCCGCCAGCATCGGACCGGTTTGAGATCACGACGACGATCTCGGCCGGGAAATCCGGGGTTCTGGCAGCCTCGATCAACGCGGCCATGTTCGATCCGCGTCCGGAAATCAGGATTGCGACGCGGCGTTTCATGGCCTCACCTTGCGGGCTCGATCATCGGGCAAGGTCGAGGTGGCCGTTATAGACCACGCGGTGCTCGCCTTGGGCGGGAATCACCTCGCCCAACAGCGCCACGCTCTCGCCCGCCTCAGCCAGGATGTCGGTCACCCGTTCGATCGCGTCCGGCGGCACGATCGCAATCATGCCGATGCCGCAATTGAAGGTGCGCAGCAGTTCGAGTTCGGCAATGCCCCCCTGCTCCGCCAGCCACTTGAATACCGGCAGCACGGCAAGGCGCGCAAGGTCGATGCCGACGCCGAGATGCCTCGGCAGCACCCGCGGGATATTGTCGGTAAAGCCACCGCCGGTGATGTGGGCAAGCCCCTTGACCGCGCCGGTCTCGCGAATTGCGCGCAGGCAGGATCTCACATAGAGCCGCGTCGGTGTCAGCAGCGCGCCGCCCAGCGTCATGACCGGCGAAAACGGCGCCTGGGCCTCGAAGCCGAGACCCGACGCCGCGACGATCTTGCGCACCAGGGAAAACCCGTTGGAATGGACGCCCGACGAAGCAAGGCCGATCACCGCATCGCCGGCCGCGATATCGGAACGCGGCAGCAACGTACCGCGTTCGGCAGCTCCGACCGCGAAACCGGCAAGGTCGTAATCGCCGTCCCGGTACAGACCCGGCATTTCGGCGGTTTCGCCGCCGATCAGCGCGCAGCCGGACTCCCGGCAGGCTTCCGCCACCCCGGCAATGATGGCCGCTGCGACCTCCGGATCGAGTTTGCCGCTGGCAAAATAGTCGAGAAAGAACAGCGGTTCGGCGCCCTGTACCACCAGGTCATTGACCGACATCGCCACCAGATCGATGCCGATGCCGCCGTGCAGGCCGGTCTCGATCGCAATCTTGACCTTGGTGCCGACGCCATCGGTCGCGGCGACCAGCACCGGATCGGCAAAGCCCGCGGCCTTCAGATCGAACAGTCCGCCAAATCCGCCGATTTCAGCATCTGCACCCGCCCGCGCGGTGGCGCGAACCATCGGCTTGATCAGGTCGACCAGGCGATTGCCGGCATCGATGTCGACGCCCGCATCCGCGTAGGTGAGTCCGTTTTTGCGGTCAATCATGCCCGATTCCAGATGATGGCGGCTGGTTACGTCGGAATCCGCCAGCGTGCAATGGCTCGCAAGCCGCCGGTGCTTGTATCATGCAAATACAATCGGTTAACCGCCGACTTGTCCAACGAACATGGGCATAAGTGCGACATTTCGCCCACCCAAAAAACAGGCCAAAAACCGCTCCGGGCATCATTGGGGGGCATCATTTTGCGGGGGGCCGCCTCCGAAAGACGCTGGTGCATACCGGGCTTGACGGAAACACGACGCGCGTCCTGCAGCCAACGCATCTCAGTTACAGATCTGAACGTTTCCACCGCCGCCCTCGACCGGACCACCCTGGGCGGTCGTTCGAAACTCGAGATGACAACCGCGCTGGACCGGACGACAGCCAATGGTGTCGCACACGATCTGCCCCGATCCCTGCCGCGATATCCGAGGCCTCGGCGCGCTGAGTTCCGGCGCAGCCCGCTCTTCCGGCAGCGCGCGTCCGCGGTCCCGCTCAGGTCGGTCGCCGCGGTCGTGTCTCGCGGTCGGCGTTTTTCCGCGCCGCTTCTCGCACACATCGTCGTCGTTGAGGAACGAACCTTCGGCACAGACGATTCGGCTGCAGTGGTCTCCATTGGTCCTGAAGCCGTGCTCGCAGATCAGCGGGCAGACACGCTCCTGCTTGAGCTTGATCGCATCGAGCACATCTGTGCTCGCCGTCTTGATATCGAACTTCGTTCCGGCATTTCGATTGAACAGCGACAGCGAGCGCTGCGACCCGGCGCCCCATTCGCCATCGATCGATCCGGTGAAGCAACCTACGCGGTTTAATTCCGTCTGCACTAATTTTGCAAGTCCAGGCTCGGACGGTGACGCGGGAGATTCTGGCTGAGATAGCGTGGCAAGTTTGCTTTCCTGCGTTTTCGTATCGGAATTGGCCGCCGGTGGCTGGATATTGGCCGCCGGATCCAGCTTTATACTTTCGTTCTCAACAGGCCTGTCGTTTGCCGCCGCCTTTGCCACATCGCCTTGTCGGTCGGTTTTTGCGTCAGGCTGCTCCTGGTCAGTCGATGGCTTGCCGGGCGCGGCAGTGTGTATTTCATCCGCGGCGATCTTTCCCAGTTGAAGCCTGGCCAGGTTTGCATAGAACCCGTCTGGATACTGGGCCAGAAAAGCGTTCAGCGCGTCCTTGTTACCAATCTGCAGCGCGAGCTGGTAGTCCGTTCGGGCATCGGATTGACCGTTCGCTGCCACTGATTTAGCGGGTACTAAAGGGACATCCTCCCCGCCGAGGGAACCATAGACATACGGCTCCTGCCGATTTCCAGTGGCTTTCAAAACGTCATCGCGGACAAAGCCGAAAGCCCTGCGTAAATCCAATCCCGGTGTCGCTATGTACTTGACCACTGCCGTTGTGTACGGACTGTCCTTCTCATTGCCATCCAGTGCGATCAAACCTGCCTTTGCGGCAAAGGCGACCAACGTATTGGTCGTCGCGGGCTCGAACTCTTGCAAGGCCGCGACCTATCGATCGTGACCCAAGCGTTCGCTTCATCGTGTCCGCAAACGGATTGTTACGGCAAGCGTCGACAATGACAAGCCGCAACTGTTTGGCAGGTTCGATCGCAATGAGTACGCGATCCAGCGAAAAGGCCTCGTCAAAAACGTCGGTGTCACGCTCGAGCGTGGCGTCGATCGGGATCAGAAAATTCGTCCCGTCAATTTCTATGCCGTGTCCTGCGTAATAAACGACAGCCACATCGGCATCGAGAGTTTGATCATGAAAATCTCTCAGGGCCCGCCTCATCTCCACGGACTTCAAGTCGAGGCGGGAGTCGACGACATCGAAACCGGCTTTCTTCAACGCAGCAGCAACCAGCATTGCGTCGTTGGCGGGGTTCGCAAGGTGGTCCGCATTCTGGTAGGTTGAATTTCCTATGACGAGCGCCACCCGTTTTTCTGCCCAGGCGGGACAGCAAACGAGCAAAAACGCCGCGACCAGAAAAACCCTGCGGAAACTTGCAATCACCGCAACTCCTCCAGCAAGAACTGCTGTGGTAAGCCGATCATTAGTCTAGCGGCGTCCAGCCGCCGTTCTGTGAGCAAGATCACAAATACGGCATTTGGACCGAAATCAAATTGAGGGATACGGAATTTAGCGGGGAGCTTCTCGGAAACCGAAAATCGGCCCAAACCGAGACCTCCCACGGCGCATTCAGGCTGCTACTCCGGCAGCGTCACCTTGGACGGCGGTCACCAAGAAGGCCATCGGGCTGTCCCGAAAAGATTGCGGGACTGAACCGAAGTAGCGGGATATTTCGGTTTCACCGTTCGAGACCGCGCGCCCGTTTTTGCGAGCGACCGCGGAGGGTGGTCCATGCCCCACGGCAAGCGGCCCCCATCAATGTCGGCTTTATAGTCCGAACGCTGTCGTTCGATGCGATCCCGCTCTCAGCGCTGGCTTGGCCGCCGCCCAACGTGAACCCACGGGAAACAGCCGTCGCTTTCAAAGATTTGCCTTCCGGTTTCCAGTTTAGCCCATTCTCCTGAAAAGGAAGTGCGGGGCGCCATAAGCCCATAGGGTCGTCGCCCGACGGGCCCGAGAGGCCGTCGTTGTCACGCCGATATGTGGCGCAAACGTTTGCCCAGATGGCCATGATGGGCCGAAACAGGCTTGCATCCAAGCTCCCGGAATCAGGCAGCGACTTTCAAATTTTGGGTCAATTAAGCATTGAATAACCCTTTCAGGTTAACCCGATGGAAAGGAAGGTGTGGGTTGGCCGGCCAAATTAGCCGGATTCGCGCACCTCACGGGGTTTTGGGCTGTCCCACGCCCTGGCCCGATTTCTCCACAGGCAAGTGGGCGAGTAAAGGATCGCGTCAAGATGGCCAGAAAATGCAGCACCTGCCAGCATGTCAAGCGGGCCGAGATCGACCGCCGGCTGGCGGCAGGCGAGCCGGGCAACCAGATCGCCGCCGACTATGATTTGAACCCCTCGAGCCTGCACCGGCACCGCGCCAATTGCCTCAAACTATCGTCCTCCAATGCCATCATGAAGGAGGTTGCGCGAGGCACCGCCGCGGTCGCTTGCCTGCCCGGCAAAGATGACCTCGGCGCCGCCTATTTCGACCTGCGCGGACGGATCGACCAGATCGTCGACCAAGCTCAAGCAGCAGGGCTCGCTGCAGATCGCGCTGTCGGGGTTGAATTCGGTCCGGCAGACGCTCGACAGCCTGTCTCGGCTCGCCGGGTTCGACCGCCAGGGACCCAGGTCAACGTCGCAGTGCAGACCAACGTCAATGTCGACCTCAGCGAGATCGCCGAACGCTGATCAAAAAATTCGACCATGAGCCAGAGATCAAGGCGCGGATCGCGCAAGCCTTATTGGAGGTCGACCATGAGCAAGCTGCGTGAACTCGCCTATCAGATCGATCCCGCGCTGTGGGTGCGGGAGGTCCTTAGGCGTCGAACCCGCAACCATGGCAGGAGGAATTCCTGCGCGCCCCGCGAGGCGCCTCGATCATCGCCTTGACGGCGCGCCAAGTCGGCAAGACCACAGCCGCGGCCTGGGCGATTGCGCATTACATGCTGTTCACGCCGGGCGGTTTGAGCGTGGTCGCCTGCCCAGCGCATCGCCAGAGCGCGAAGCGTTACGCAGGATTCGGGAAGTCCTGGTCAAGGCCGGTGCCGAATTCAGGACCGAAAACGTCTATACGCTCGAACTCAAGAATGGATCGCGCGTACTGGCGCTTGCCGGGCAGCGAGGATTCGATCCGCGGCCTTACCGTGGATGGCTGGATCGTTGCTGACGAGGCGGCGCGGCTGTCGATAACGATCTGATCGCCGCGCTGAGTCCGATGCGGGCCCGCCGTCCCGAGGCGCGGTTTGCGATGCTGTCGACGGCAAATAGCCGTTCCGATCCATTCTGGACGGTTTGGGAGATCGAGGATCCATCATGGTTGCGGCTGAAAGCGACGGCGGATCTGGTCGATTTCTTTACGGAGGAGTTCCTGGCCAAGCAACGTCGCCTGCTCGGCGAAACGCTTTTTAAGGCCGAATATCTCGGCATTCCCGGCGGCGGAGAGGCGAGTCCATTTACCTGGGAACTCTATCAACGGGCGACGCATCCCTATGCACCCTTGGTACGGCCGGGTTCGGCCTTCGGTCCCTCTCTGACGATGTCAACAAATGGCCCGGCTTCATACCGCTGATCATAGCGCATGATGTCGGCCATCAGGCGAGATCGGTCGACTGCGGTAGTCGGCGGCGACAGTCCCTACGGGCAACGCTTGCTTGGAATTCGTGATGCGGAAGAGCTTCCACAGGGTCTCTTCGGAAGTGCGCGGGCGAGCGCGTTGGCAGTGGTCGACCGCCGTTACGATTCTAATGCGTTGATTATCGCTGACCTCAGCTTCGATCCGACCTATGCCGATGTGCTCTATGAGAACTTTGGCAGGCGGGTGATCGGCCTTCAAATCAGCCGTCATGGCGATGGCATCGACTATGGAGCGGCGGCCTGTTAAAAACGGCTTGATGCCGGTCTACACGGTCGGGAGAACCCATTTGCTCGAGCTGCTTCATCGAGAATTGCAGGCCGATCTGGTCCGTTTTGCCGAAGGGCCAGCGATGCGTCGTGCCTATGAACAACTCGCCAATCTGGAGCTGGAGCTTCGTGAAACGGGAATGATCTACAGCTGCCCGGTTGGGCTGCACGATGATCTCGGCATCTCCTGTGCGATGGTGTGCTGGGCTGCCCGGCATCCTGATCTGCAGCTTTGGATGAGAAACTTGCAAATCGCTCGGCGGCCGCCGAAGAAGCGCTCCGCGCCCAGCTAATTGGGCCTGGACGTAACGCGCGGGCTTGCGGTCCGAAAGCATGATCTCGGAGAGGCACGTCAGTTCCCGATCAGATCTAGGACCGCTTGACCGCTCACGTCGACACCGCTGTTCGACGCGGCAAAGGTGACCGCGGGACGGACGGCGATGACCGCCGCTCCCTCATCGCGGCGTGCAGGGAGTTCGCGAGATGGCGGCTGATCGGCGTCATTTCATTGGCGGTTCGGATGCACGGGTGATCATGGGTGACGATGAGGCCCGTCTCATTCGGCTGTGGCGTGAGAAACGGGGCGAGCTCGAGCCCGAGGACTTAGGCGACAATCTGATCGTCCAGCTCGGCACGGTCACCGAGGAGCTCAACCGGCGCTGGTACGAGCGCAACACCGGCCACGCCGTCAAGCGACGTGCAGAGGCGGATCGCGCACCCCGTGATCAAATGGATGGCGGCGACGCTGGACGGCATGGTCGAGGCCACCGGGCGCGGTGTTCGAAGCCAAGTTCATGCTGCCCTGGACGTTCTCGGAAGAAGCCGCGGCCGAAAAGCACATGGCGCAGCTGCAGCACAACATGTGGGTCGCCAATGCCCGGTCGGCGGCGCTGTCGATCATCACCGGCGGCGGCAAATGGGTCGAGACTCACCATCCATGCCGATCCGCTGTACCAGCACCTGCTGCTGACCGCGGAGAAGAAGTTCTGGCGCTGCGTCGAGAGCGGCGAGGCGCCCCGGCTGTTCGGGGTCGAGCCGCCGCGACCGCGGCTGGAAGCGGTCCGGATCGTCGACATGAGCGCCTCCAACAGCCTGGGCGGAACTGGCCGCGAGCTTACCGCCGGACCCGCTCGGCCTATCCAGGAGCATGAGAGGGCCAAGGCCGAGCTGAAAAAGCTGGTGCCCGAGGACGCCAGGGAGGCCATCGGCCACGGCCTGCGCGCCAAGCGCTCGAAGTCCGGCGCCATCAGCTTCGATCTCCTGGAGCATGGAGGCCGCCCATGCAGCGCTCCAGTGAGACCATCGGCGCCATTGCCGCGGCGCTGGCCAAGGCCCAGGGCGAACTCACCAATCCGGAAAAATCGCTGACCGCGACCATCCGCTCGCCGTTCCCCCGCGAAGGCGACCGCACGCTTCCGCTATGCCTCGCTCGCGAGCGGGCTCGACATCGTCCGCAAGAGCCTTGGCCAGCACGAGATCGCCACGGTCCAGACCACCGCGATCGATCAGGCCGCCGGCCTGATCCGGCTGACCACCCTGCTGGCCCATGCCTCCGGCGAATGGATCTCGTCGGACTGGCCGGTCTGCCCGGTCAGCGAGACCGCAGCGCCGCACCGGATGGGGGCGGCGCTGACCTATGCCCGGCGCTATGCCCTGTTCACCCTGGTCGGGATTGCCGGCGAGGACGATCTCGATGCGCCGGATCTCGACGGGACCTCCGAAGCGGGCGCCGAGCAACAGGCCCGTGCGGGACACGAGTCAAACGGGCACGCGGGCACTGCGCCATGCGCTTAACGGCCGCCGCCGAGGTCGCCCAGCCACTACTGCGGTCCCATCCTGGCTCCCGACCAATCCGCACTGCAGCGGGATCGACTGCTCGCCGAACTGGAGCGCTTGCAAACGAGCGATGAAGCCGCCGCCTGGGCGCATCAGAACCTGCCAACGAAGAACACCTTGACGGCCGACGACGCGAAGCTGGTCGAAACGAGTTTCCAGGTCAGGCTCGCGGCGTTGGATGATGCGGAGCCTCGAGAAGCGATCGGGCTCGACGCGATCCGACCCGGTGAACGGCAAATCGCCCCACCGTCCAGAGGCCGCCGGCCAGCCGACAGCGCCTGCAGACGAGCCCGCCCTGCCCGCCGCCGTGTGGCGGCCAAGACCATCCGGCTGCGCGACAAGGATCATCGCCAATACGTATCCCGACAGCCTTGCCTGGTATGCGGTCGAACTCCGGCCGACGCCCACCATTTGCGCTTTGCCCAGCCGCGGGCCCTGGGACGCAAGGTCAGCGATGAGTTCACCGTTCCGGTGTGCCGGGCCCATCATCGCGAGCTGCACCGGCACGGTGATGAGGCCTCCTGGTGGCAAAGCACAAGCTCGATCCGCTGCCGATCGCGCGACGGCTATGGCAGCGCGAGCACGATGTCGACACTGCACGTGGAGACATAGAAAATGTCGATAGTAAAGGGCCACGCAATCCATGACGTTGTTTCGACAGACCGAAGCCAATTCCAAACGCGTTTCGCTATGTGTAGTCGTCGGTGATCGAAAATGTCGATTTCATTGCGCGTGATCACCACGACTGGGACTCACGGGGAATGGCTCTCCATTTCGACAATGCGCCAGCGGATGGCAAAGGCCTTGGCGAAGCCGGGCTACTTGCCATCAGCAGGCCTCCGCTATCAGCTTGGGGAGCCGCACCAGATTGTAGGCGGCGGCAGCGAAGGTAAAAGCCCATCCGACGCGATCACGGCCACGGAACCTGGACTTTTCTTGCCCGGCGATCGTCTTGATCCAGCCGAACCGTGGTGGCTGACGGCATAGCCGCCGTGCCGGGTCGTTCGCCCATCAATCGCAGGACTGCGGCCGCTGGTGTTCTGCGCAACGTGCGCCGTCACCTTCATCGAGCGCAGTTCGTTGACGAAGTCTTCTGCGTCGTAGGCTTTGTCGGCGCCAAGCGTGATCGCTGTCGGCCGGTCGGCATGAGGCTCGATCATGTGCAGCGCGGCCACCCGTTCGGCGTGCCCGTCAGCCTGTGTGAGGCAGGCGTCGACCAGCAGGCCATGGCGGTTCTCCATCAGCCCATGCCCGATGAAGCACAGCTTGGTTTCCTTGCCTTTGCCCTTGCGGTAGAGCCTGGCATCGGGATCGGTGGTCGAAGCATGGCTATCGTTCGAGCGTTCTGGCCATGGAAGTCCGCTTCGGCATTGCGCCCGCCGCCTTGCGTCGGCGGCTCGCCAGAGCCGTCCTTCGGTTTGACGCTCTTCATCGAGGCCCAGGCTTCGATCAGCGTGCCATCGACCGAGAAGAGGCGAGATAATTTCGAGCCAGTCTGTCATAGCGTGTTGCGATACGGCGGAAGTCCTTCAGCCTGTTGAATGCAGCTTCGAGCGCCAGCAAAGCTCGGAGAGGCGCTTGCTGAACGGAATGGTTGCTTCCTGTTGCTGCGGTTTAAAATGACCGGCCTGGCTCGCGTTCATTTGACCCTAGATGAAGTACTCACTGGACTCGATAGCGAATTTCGGAATAAGTTCCAGAAGGGACGCCAAGCTTGAACCCATAACTGATATTATTCGTCCGACACCTCCGAGCGCTCATGCCTTCTCCGACCATGGAACGCAGGCTCGCCGCAATCGTCGCAGCGGATGTTGTCGGCTACAGCCGGCTGATGGGCGGGGACGAGGTCGCGACCCTTGCCGCTCTTAAGTCTGCGAGGACCGAGTTGATCGACCCTGTCGTCAAGGAGAACCGAGGCAGGCTCGTCAAGACAACAGGCGATGGGCTGCTGCTCGAGTTTGCGAGCGTCGTCGATGCCATCACTTGCGCGGTAGCGATACAGAGAGGAATGCTGGCGCGCAATTCCACTGTTCTCACTGATCGGCGGATCGTGTTCAGGATCGGTGTCAACATAGGCGACATAATCATTGATGGGCATGATATTTTCGGCGACGGCGTCAATGTTGCTGCGAGGCTTGAGGGCTTGTGCGAACCCGGCGGCGTATGCATCTCGAGAGCTGCAAATGAACAGGTGCGCGACAAATTGCGGCTGTCCTTCGCCGATCTCGGAGAGCATTCGGTGAAGAATATCTCCCGCGCCATCGGCGTTTTTGGTCTCTCGGCCGTGGACATTGCTGCGTTGCCCGACCCCGATATTCGGGATAACAGTGAAAAGGCCGATACACCCCATCGGCGCGGGCTTTTCGGCACCCGCTTGCTGCTTCTGCTCGTGTTAATCGGCTGCGGAGCAACGGCTGCCGGCGAAGGTTGGGTGCTCTACCGGGAGCATAGCGCAGGTGCTCCCGCGCCGGACCTCGCTTCGAGAATTGTTTCAATCCTCGAGAAAGGGGCCCCAAACCAGTCGCCCGCCGCGCGCAAGGACGCCGCCTCCGCCTTCGCAGACATGTCGGTGCACAGGGCAATGGCAATCGCTCCAAAGGCAAAGGCACATTGGCGAACTGGCAGTTGGTCGTCTCGCGAGATTGCCGAGGAGAAAGTGCTGGAGAAGTGCGTCCAGTTCTTTGATGAACCCTGTGCGGTGGTGGCATCCGACGACACCCTGCTGCCTCCCAAAGTCGAGGGGGTCTGGCTCACCCAGGATGCGCCTCGGGTGCGCTATTCGGGGGCATTCAACCCGGAACGAATTCCGGGAGTCCGGCCACAAGACCTGGCACGCCCCGACATAGCCGGCTACGCGACGGTTGCCGGCCCGAAGGCGGCAGCTTTCAATGCCGAGGGTATTTTCACGGTGGCGACCGGGTCACCAAATCAGCGCAGCGCCGAAGAGGAGGCGCTGAGAACCTGCAATGCCAATCCCATCAGGAACAGGTCTGGCGGCCCCTGCTACCTCTATGCAATTGAAAACCGCGTGGTGCTTCCCTTGCGCCTTACCGCGCCGATGACGCGTGGCCCGACGCCGCCGGCTGCTGCCGCTCAGACTTCCTCGACGTCAACTCCGGCGGTCCCGTTAGCAACTGTCTTATCGACGCTGCTCGCAGCGATGGAAAACATTGCACCCGCCATGCCGGAAAGGATCCGCTTAAGGGAAGGCTCGCTCTATGTTTCCTCCGGAGCGGACAAGGCCCTAGCGATGCATCCGCCCTATGACAGCTGGCGAACGGCGTTCTGGCCGAACCAAGCCCTCGCCGAGCAGAACACGCTCGAAGCCTGCGAGGTGCGTCATGGTGAACCTTGCATCCTCCTGGCCGTCGACGACAGGGTCGAGCAGCGGCCTGGCGGCGGAGATTGGCTTAAAAAACCGATGCCGCGAGTTCACTATGCCGGCCAATTCGAACCGCAGCAGATCCCGGCGCTAAAGGACGAGGTTCGCGCTCGACAGGATGTTGTAAGCTACCGCTCGGCAAGTGGAAACAAGGCGGCGGCGTTGCATCCCTGGGGCAAGATGTTCATCGTGACCGGCACGGAAACGCAGTTTGCGGCCGAAGCAAAGGCGCTCTCGGATTGTAATGAAGATCCCGGCAGGGACGGACGCGACGGACCGTGTTGGCTTTACGCGGTGGGCGATCAGGTCGTCCTAACCCAGCGCTCGCGATTTCCGTTAAGCCCGAAAGAATAGGCAGGGTCGGGACGCACAATTCTTTGAAGGCCGAGAATTGCTAATTGGCCCCGGCGTTGCTGGCATTGCAGACGCCCTGTGCAGCGACTACCGAGCGCTGGCGGGCCGATTGCGCTAAGCACAAAAATGCCAGCGGCCTTTGTAATGAAAGCATTATTGAAACCCTTTTCAAGATGCTGTCGTACTTTGGATGATGCTTGATACATGGATGACCGGAGAACCGATCACAAGCTTGCTGACGGTAGCCGCTTGGTTAGATAGCTGCCCTGCCTCGCGCAAGTGACCTGGTTACATCTTGATGCAATGAAGTTTGTCAATCAAACCTAGCAAAACGGCATTTTAGCTGACAAGCAAACCGAGCTTGCTCGCGGTATTGAGAAATCGTTCAACATAGCGGATGCGGCAACGTGGTCCGTTTCCGTCGGCAAGCTCGCTTCGTTCGCCTCTGCAGTGGGGCGCTGGCGACAGACTTCAGCGACGAGCTGCTCGAAGCTTCGGGTCCCGTCCAGAAGCTGAAGAATTTTACACGCCTGCTCGTCTTCGAGACGCACGCACTGGTGCAGCAGATTGGTAACGAGCGTGTCGCTTTCAGATTGCTTTCGCGCCAGCAGGCTTGCGAGCGGCCGATCGCTGATCGTCGTAGTCAAGGCCGGCCCGGGAGACCTGGAAGGAGACCTCGCCACTGCATGCAAGGACATACATCGCTTCAACCAGAAGCTGGATGTCCTCCTTGCCGAATAATATCTGCCTTGCGGAATTAATCTGCCGGCTCGCCTCCTCAAGCAACTCGTCGAAAGTGAGCGCACGCGGCCAGGCCCTACCAAGACAAAGATAGGCGGACTTGAGGACGGGATGAGAGACGCGGAGCGTGCTTCCCTCCTGTGTCCGAAATTGCATATCGGACTCGTCGGTGAGGCAGAAGTCGCCGTCGACGGGGTCGGTCGTGCTCAGAAGGTAGAACTGCCGCACAAAGTCCATATCGACTTTGCGCTGCAATGTCAGGCCGGCATGACAAAGTAGCGTACGACGGAAGCCGTGACCATCGACGAAATCCTGGTATTGGTCTCGCGCCATGAATTCGTCGTCCGGAAATCGCTGCAAGGCGGAACGAACCTCTTCGGAATACCCGGCCAGATTCCTGCGTGAAAACTCCGCGTCACTCAAATATTGCAGGCCGTGCCTCCCGGCATGTTCAACGACTTGATGCAGGAGGAACGCCTCGGCAATCTCGTTGAGGTCATCGTGAAACAGGACTTCGTCTATGATTTTCATGACGCGATTGTACTGGTCGCGCATGATGGCGCCATGAACGGTATCCGCTTTCGATCCTTCGCTTAGAAACTTCATGATCGCGCGCGCCTGCGAAACTTTTTGCTTCATGTCGGGCAAATGGCGCGTGTGAAACAGCATCATGTCTCGCGCCAGGTTGCGGGTATGGGAGAAAGGATGAGCGTTGTAGCTGACGTAACACACGCCTTGCGGCGACAAATTCTCCTTAAAATGGTCATCATCCGCTCGCGGACGGCGGGCGGCACCCACGAATAGACGCCATGAGCGATGATGTAATCGAACTGCCCGAATCCGGCGTCGACATCCATGATGTTGCGATGCAGCAGTTCGACATTGGTCAGGCCCAGCGCGGCGACATTGCTTTGACCGCGAGCGATGGTTACCCCGCTCAGGTCCACTCCGACAAATTCGCTATCCGGATATTGAAATGCCATCGGCAGCAGGTTGCCGCCGGCACCGCAGCCGAGTTCGAGCACGCGGCACCGTTCGACCGGCGCCGGGTTCAGCCCATACAGGGTTGCCAGGGTCGCAAGGCGATCGGGATGCGTGTGTTCGTAGACGCGCCCGGGATAGAAGACATCGTCATAGGGGGTCGCTAGGATTGGGGATGCCATCGTGAAATCCGTGACCGACCGCAGAGATTGGTGGCTAAACGGGCCGAGGACAGCCGACTCGCCGGCCCCCAACTAGGAATAATCTCCGGAATAGACCTGCCCCGGCCCGACATTGCCCCAGACCCGGAACGGCAGCGGCTGGATCAGCTTCCATTGCGGAAACCCGCTGCCGGGCGGGTATGGCATTGGACCGCTTTCGCCGCCGACCGGCACCGCCTTAGCAAGCCGATCCGGACCGGAAAGGTGGAAAGTCTGCAGGATCGTGCGGCGTTTCAGCCCGAACACGTCGAATTTACCGGCTTTCAATTCCTGCTCCGCGGTCGGCCCCGGTCGCAAATGGCCCTGGCTGACGCCGCCCGGACATGTAGGAATAGCCCATGAACTCGAAATCGTTCGGCGTCGGCATCTGCTGCAGAAACAACAGCCACCAGCCCTTCGCGAGCCGGCCCTGCGCATAGCCGATTCGCCGCTCAAGCTCGGCAGCCGGCTGACTGCCGCAGGAACCGCGCCTTGGTGAAAAAGCCCCTCATCGGAACCTGCTGGCCGGGCAAAAAGCTGGGAGACATCGATTTGACCTAAAAATCCGAGCAATCACAAGGCAGAAGGAAAATGGCTTGGCGAGAATGAAAAGGATGCGGCAGGATTAACGCGGAAACAACGGGAAATTCAGGCTAAGCGGATAACCTGCTCCCACCTAGTTTCCGAAAGCCGCTATTCTGGGGGATTTCGCCGGGAATGAGCAGGCCTTGATCGACGCCGACGGGCGCCTGGTTCGCACCGCTATATTTCCAGAACGTAAAATAGAGCGCGCCGGGCGTTGCGACCGCCCGCCTTTCTAATTCGCGGAATGGACCAATATTGATCCGGCCGAGTTGCGGAACGAGATTGATATCGAGGGATCCTCCCAGCCGGTGCGGAATGGCGTGCCCGCGGTGATAGGACCGACCGGCACTCAGCGGGAACTGCCCCATCCGGGATGAATCGCGCTCACCCCCGATCCTGCCGCTGCTTATTCCCCAGGCAGCAATCAGGCACTCGCTGCCGATATCGAACAGATAGGAGAAATCTGCCGATGTTGTTTCGACAACGTCGTCGCTCAGCCCTTCGCTCGCCTCCAGCCAGATATCAATCAAGGCCGGGACGACTTTTCCCGCAAACACCTGAGATGCATTCGCCGCGGTTGCGGCATTAACGTCCGGATAGCATTCTAACGTAATTCGCCATTTTCGGGTGCCTCATGCTGACTCTGTCAAGATGTTCGTCTCCGTCAGTTTCCGCTCACATAGTTCCTATTCGTAGCACGAGTTCCTCGGACCGTTGTGCCAAGGAAGGACCTGGGCATCAGGAACCCCTCTAACTCGTAAGGAGCCGCTCACTCAGGCCAGCCGCACGGGACCTCGTCGGCGTGACTGTCGGAACGCGTCGAACATTGATTGAGTAAAATATTGTAGTGGGCGTTGCTGGCTTCCTGAAAATTGCCGGCTTCGTTGGTTGATTTTTGAAATGGTTTTTTGTCTTTGTAGTCGATGATGGGATCGACCTGAATTTTCTTCCACCAAGCTATGATTGCACTCTCATTCAAATTATCGATTGGCTTTGACGCCCAGCCAGGCGTTCCGTCTGCCAAGCGGTCGCCATTGACGAAGTGAATATGCGCCGATGAAAATATTGCTTTGTCGATTCTTATGCATGGAGGGCCAAAAACTGATGTAAATGCTGCCCTGCTGCGAGCGGACGTACAAAGAGGCGTGTCCGACGCCGCCCTTGAACATATCCCAAACAAAGGCTGTGGAGGTCATTTCTCACCCATTCCGTCGATATCGTCGAGCCGCTTGGGATTCACCCCCACGCATAGGCGAAATTGCCGTTCGCGATGCTGACGCGCGCTTCCTTGATCTCTTCCTTGGCCAGCGACTTGTTGAGGAATTCGCGCGACAGCGCCGGCAGCAGCGTATTGGTGACGATGTTGTCGATCATGCGGCCGCCGGAATCCGGATCGTTGCACATCGAGACGATGTGGTCGACCACGGCGTCGTCGTAGACGAAGGCGGCGTCGTGGTTGTCGCGGATGCGCCGGCCGATGCGGTCGAGCTGCAGCCGGACGATGCCGCCGAGCATCGAGTCCGACAGCGGGAAATACGGGATCGGTCACGATGCGGCCCGAGCAGCGCGGCGGGAAACACCTTGAGCAGTTCCGGCCGCAGCATCTGCGCCAGCTCCTCCGGCGCGTCGCGGTATTTCGGATCGCGCGACAGCCCCATGATCATGTCGGTGCCGACATTGGTGGTCAGGATGATCAGGGTGTTCTTGAAGTCGATCCGGCGGCCGTTGCCGTCTTCCATGATGCCCTTGTCGAACACCTGGAAGAAGATCTCGTGCACGTCGGGATGCGCCTTCTCGACCTCGTCGAGCAGGATCGACGCTGTAGGGCTTGCGCCGCACCGCCTCGGTCAGCCGCCCGCCCTCGCCATAGCCGACATAGCCGGGCGGCGCGCCCTTCAGCGACGAGACGGTGTGCGCCTCCTGGAACTCCGACATGTTGATGGTGATCATGTTCTGCTCGCCGCCATACAGCGTCTCGGCCAGCGCCAGCGCGGTCTCGGTCTTGCCGACGCCGGAGGGGCCGGCCAGCATGAACACGCCGATCGGCTTCGAGGGATTGTCGAGCTTGGCGCGGTTGGTCTCGATCCGCTTGGCGATCATCTGCGAGGCCGTGGGACTGGCCGACGACGCGGCGGTTGAGGATTTCCGGCAGCTTCAGCACGGTTTCGATCTCGTCGCGCACCATCCGGCCGACCGGAATGCCGGTCCAGTCGGAGACCACGGACGCCACCGATTGCTCGTCGACATGGGCATAGATCATCCGCTGCTCGGGATTGATGCGCTTCCAGCGCGTCGAACTTGCCGCGCAGTTCGGCGCGCTTTGCCGTCGGGATCGTCGCCCTCTTTCGGCTCGGCCAGGATCTCGCGGAGGCTTCTGATCTCGTCGACGAGGCCTGCTCGGTCGCCCAGTCCGCCTCCAGCGCCGGCGAGCTTCTCCTTCAGCGCCGCGATGTCGGCGTCGATCGCGGCGATGCGCTCCTTGTCGTCGACGCCGAGATCGCTGTCGCTGACCAGCGCCGCCCTTTCGGCCTCGCGGGCGGCAATCGCGACGCGCGCGTCCTCGATCATCGCCGGCGTCGCGCTCTGGCTGATGGCGACCCGCGCCGCGGCGGTATCCAGCAGGCTGACGGCCTTGTCCGGCAATTGCCGCGCCGGGATGTAGCGATGCGACAGGTTGACCGCGGCGACGATGGCGGCGTCGGAGATGCGCACCCGTGGTGCTTTTCCATCGGCCCGAGGAGGCCGCGCAGCATGATGCAGCAGGTCTCGACGTCGGGTTCGTCGATATTGATCGGCTGGAAGCGCCGCGTCAGCGCCGGATCCTTCTCGATGTATTGGCGGTATTCCGACCAGGTCGTGGCGGCGATGGTGCGCAGCGTTCCGCGCGCCAGCGCGGGCTTCAGCAGGTTGGCGGCGTCGCCGGTGCCGGCCGAGCCGCCGGCGCCGATCAGGGTATGGGCCTCGTCGATGAACAGGATGATCGGGGTCGGCGAACTCTGCACCTCGTCGATCACCGAGCGCAGTCGTTGCTCGAACTCGCCTTTCATGGATGCGCCGGCCTGCATCAGGCCGATGTCGAGCGCGCAGAGCCGGACGTTCTTAGCGGCGGCGGAACGTCGCCCGCGGCGATGCGCTGGGCAAACCCTTCGACCACAGCGGTCTTGCCGACGCCGGCCTCGCCGGTGAGGATCGGGTTGTTCTGCCGCCGCCGCATCAGCACGTCGATCAGCTGGCGTATTTCGTTGTCGCGGCCGAGGATCGGGATCCATCTCGCCCGATTTCGCCTTCGCGGTGAGGTCCTGCGAATAGCGGTCGAGCGGGGTCGTGCCCTTCGGGCCGGCGGCCTGGTCGGCGCCCGGCGTGCCCGCCGCCGCGCAGCCCCGAACCGTCCATCGGCTGCAGGTTTTCTTCCTCCGAGCCCGCCCAGATCGCGCGGTGCTCGGCCGGCCAGCGCGTCGACATTGATCTTGGCGAATTCCTGCGAAATGTTGTTCAGCGCGCGGCGGATATCGTTCGATTTCAGTCCGGCCGACCAGGATGTGGCCGGTGCGGATCTGGGTCTCGCCGAAAAACAGCGTCGCGTAATGCCAGCCGCGGTCGAGCACATCGACCACGCGAGTTGGCGACGCCGGGCATATCGGTCTCGTTCTTGCGAAAGCCGTTGATGACGCCGGCGAGGTCGGACATCAGCCGTGCCCGATCGAGTCTTGTAGTGGTCGGCCGAGAGGCTGAGGTCGGTCCGTTCCTGTCTGCAGGATGTGAAACAGCCAATGCGCCAGTTCGACATTGCGGTTGCCGGCGCTCTTGGCATGCCGCAAGGCCTGGATGAAGGCGTCGTAGCCGGCCCGGTTCAATTTTCCGGTTACGGCTTCAAGGCTGATGTCGGTCACGGCACGCTCCTGATCACTGCTGCAAAGTCGCGAATCACTGTCATACGAGCATAGCTCCGGAGTTCCGAGCATGCCGCTGCCTTACGAATCACTGCTCAGGTATTCGCTCGCTGCCGCAGTCCGGCCTGCGGCGATGCACCGCGATCGGCCTGCAGCCGCTCGTCAGATGAAAGCGCGCGTCGCACCGGTATTCGTCGGTTGACGCCCAGTTCGGCGAAACCCAGCTGGTCCAGCCGAGCCGTCCGCTGTGCCCAGCCTGACTGGCGCGACTGCGCCCGCCGGGATCGCCAGTTCCACGTCCCAGTCGAGTTCGTCGCCGATGTAGAAGAAGACCGCATCGGCCAGCGGCTCGCGACAGGTTGCTGCCTTCGGCCGGGAGAAACCGCTCATATTGCGCGAAATCCTTGACATACAGCCGTACCCTGATCTTGTCCTCGACACTGAACACGCTGCGAGCCCAGCAGCAGGTCCTTGCCGAGCGCGGCATGCTTGCGTCCGATCGCGGTGCGGTCGGCCGGATCGAAGACCAGCCAGGAGCCGACGAATTCATCGATCTCGACCTTCACGCCGAACAAGCCCTCGCAGCAAGCGCGCCAGACGCGAGGCGGATTTCGCCTTCGGCGCAATCAGGCCCGCAAAGTCGAGCTTGGCGATGTCGGGAACCGAATCGAGATCGCTGTAGGCATTCGTGTCCCAAGCCCGATAAACGAGCCGATATAGGCGATGAAGCGGTCCTGACGGGGCCGGTCATGCTGCGCGATCGGGCGCGCATCGGACCAGGCCCGGAAGAACAGCTGCAGGAAGCGGCCGTTGAACAGGTCGAGAAAGCGCGGGAATGCATCGTCGCGCATCAGCAGCCAGCCGAGGCTTTCGTCCGTCGTCGCCAGCGGCAACGCGCCCTGCGGCCCCAGCAGGCCGAGAAACTTGACGATGATCTTCAGCCGGCCCTCTCGCTCGGTCGACGCTGGCGAGATTGGAGGCCGGGAAATTCCAGATAGGGGTCTTGGCCGAGATCGACATACTCCTCGCGCCGCGCCGCGCTGTCACCGATCCGCGGGCTGTCGGGATTGGCGCGCTCGAACTGGCGCAAGCACGTGATAGAAATCGAACCGCCAGGGCTCGGCCTTCATCTGGTCGATCAGTTTCACAGCGGCCTCCGCGTCCCCATGCGCGGCGGCCATCGCATGATCTCGCCGCGCTCCGTGCGTGGAAACGACGGTCTGGGTGAAGTGGTTGAAGCCGGCATAGTCGGCGAAGAAGCGCTCCAGCACCGCGCCGAGCAGAAAGACGCCGCTGCCTTCGAACGCCTTCTCGTCGAGCGTGACGGTGATCTCCTGGCCGCGCGCCGCTCCGCTGCCGGCGCGCTCGCGAATCGCGTCGCACGACCGGCCGGCTGTCGACGCTGCGAACTCCGCGGATCTTGCGTTCGGTCGCGTCGTCGACGAAGTCGGCGAACAGCGACAGCATCTCCCGCAGCGCGCCGGCGTTCTTGCCGGCGCCGCGCTCGACCAGCCCGAGATAATTCAGGCTGAGCATGTTGATCAGCCGCCAGGTGACGACGCCGACGCTGGCGATTTCGCTGCGGCTGCGCATCTGCGAGACGACGGGCTCGCGCGGCCGCGTCGGACCGGCCACGCAGACCAGCTCGAGCGAGGTGTCGTCGAGCAGCGGAAATCCGCGCCGCCCTGACCGACCGGCAGATGTTCGGTGAGATGCCGGTTGGAGCACAAGCGCGCGCACGCTGAGTTCGACGGCCGAGCTCTGGCCGCTCAATTCGCCGGGCTCCAGCAGCGAAATGAACATGTCGGTGCCGGTATAGTCGGACGTCGTGCCGTGGGCCTTCTCTTCGACGGTGCGGCGGCGCGGCAGGCGGCGGACCGTGTAAGTAAAGCCCGCTCGACGGAGCCTGCCGTCCGATCCACGGAGGCCGAATAGAGCGGGCGCACCGGCACCTTGTCCTTTTCGCGCCGGGAAATGCGCAAAGACGTCGAGAACCCGATGCGGCTCGTATTCGAGGTAGCGGCTGCGATCCGGGAACGACGTGATATTCATGGGTGTTGGATTTGATCGCGATCCGGTCGGTCGTTTTCTCGAACAGGTTGATCGCCGGCGCCGTATAGAGGCTGAACGATTTCGGCTCGCACAGCGGCCGCTAGGCGCGAATTGTGCTCGTCGAACGCGAATATGATATCGACCGATTTGCTGCGCAGCCGCGGCATGACCCCGCGCAGCCCGCGTCAGCTTGAAGCCCAGGAACTTGCGGGGAAAGATGAAATATTCCCGCAGCAGTTCCGAGCCGCGAAACACCCGGTTGTCGATCGGGAAACAGCGAATCCTCCTCGTCGAAGCCGACCTGCTGCACGCAGTCAGCGCGGCACGCGGATCACGACGGGATCGCCAAAGTCGTCGAGATAGCGGAAGTAGACGCCGACGCAATTGCCGATGATCTGCTCGTAAAGCGCGATCGCATCGTCTTCCGCGCCGCACAGATAGATCGGCAGTTCGCTGGTACGGCAGCCGGCGAACCAGCATTCCGGCTTGGTTCGAGCCTCTGCGTCCGCGATTTCATCGTCGAGCGCGCGGCCGCCATGCGATGGGTCAGCGATAGCCGAAGCCCGGCGATGACGTCGCGGCCGACCGGAACGCCCAAGTGCCTGCAACGCGCCCGCGGTCAGAGAAATATTCGGCTGCCGCGCACGTCGAACGGCCAGAGCACGATGTCGCTGCACAAGCCGGAAGCGGCACGCAACGCTGCGTTCGCGCTCGCGATAGGTCGCGTCGAAATAGGCGCCGCGGGCGATCTTCTTGCCGTCTCGCAAGGCCGGGATCGGCGTAGGGCGGCAGCGCCTTGACCAGCATCGCCGACGGCGTCGGCGCAAGATAGTTCGGCACCAGCTGCTCGAGCAGGTTGGCGGTGAACTCCGGAAATTCGTGCTTGAGTTTGAGCTGGACGCGGGCGGCGAGAAATGCGGCGCCTTCGAGCAGGCCCGCAATCATCGGATCGGTGCGCTCGCGGACCAGTCCGCCCAGACGTTCGGCAATTCCCGGATATTGTTCGGCAAAATCGCCCGCCTGCTCGTACAGCAAGGACAGTTCGCGATTGTAGAGATCAAGGAATTCGCGATCCATTCGCTAGAGCCGGTTGATCTGAATGCCGCCGCTGTCGAGATCGACATCGGCGACGAATTCGACCGGAACGTTGAGCGGCTCGCAACGCAGATCGGCGTGGACGATAAAGCGGAGCTTCAGTTGTTCGGATGCAGCCGGCAGATCGTCGCGGCGCGCCCGTATCGATGCCGCGGTCCAGCCGCGGCTCGAAGGTCATCAAGACCGTACGTATCTCGTCGCTCGAGATCGTCGACCGTAATTTCGTCGATCGAGCGATGCGCGATGTCGGGAAAGCCGTAGTTCAGGATCGAGCGCTCGGACATGTGCGTAACCGGCCAGATCCTCGGTCGATTCGAGCGCAACGGTGTTCATCAGGGACTCCAGATCGTGCGCGACTTCCTTGCGCAGCACCGTTTCGGAAATCGGAGATCGCGCCCGTAGCGCGGCGGCCGGCGATGACGCGCTCGCCGTGCTCATTCCGCAAGATCGATCTTGGTCTTGGCATCGCGTGCGGCATGCGCGGCGCGAAACGCAAGCATCAGCGGAGGGCTTAGCCGGTCCTTCTTGGGCGACATCGACATCGCCAGATCGCTGCAGGACGCTGACGTTCACTGAGCAACGGCCGCCTGAAGCCGCCTCGATTAGCAATTCCCGTGCGACCGATCCGCGAGCGCGTCCTGCTTCAGACCTCGACTTGGTTGGCCGCACGCATATCCCAGCTTACCGGCGTGGCACCGGCGAGCGCCCTTGTCGGTCCTGCGCGGTATATTCGACTTGAACTTCTCGAAGTTCAGGCTGACACTACTCGGTCATGCTGCGTCGTCGCCATGGGTGCCCGCCGGTCTGCACGCTGGTGACGATAATCTCTCCAATTGTCGATCTTCAGATATTCCAGAGCCGTTCACCGCCGGCTTTCCGGACCGTCAGCACGCCGTTGGCGATATGCTTGCCGCTTGACGCAGCACTTGAACAGGTAGGCCGTCGATGCCTTGTCGACCTAATGGTGAAGTGAAGGTCGCTGAACGCTGACCTTGCCGGCGCCGCCGCCGCTGCCCTGATGCCGAGGTGCCTTGTCTGCGTCACCCCCAGGACCAACTGAAGACGTCGATCTCGTCCTTGTGCTTTTGCGTCCGTGGACTCGCCCTTAATCGGGTCGAGCTTCAAAAACATATCGACGCGCCATGATGCATTTCCTTTCGAATGCCGAAATCGTTGATCGTTCGAGCAGGCTAATGAATTCGAGCGGATCAGGTACGCTGGGCCCGGCAAGCGCGACACCAGGCTCAAGCCGACATCCATCGCTTCGAGCTGAAAGTGCGGACGCAGGAAAAAGCGGGCGTTGTAGTAGCCCGGGTTTTCCTCGTTCGCGATGACTTCGACCTTGGCCGCGGCGAGCGGCTTGCGCGCCTTCTGCGCCTCGGTCGACATCGCCGGATTGGCATCGACATATTCGTTGATCCAGGTCTGCAGCCAGACCGTCAGTTCCTCCTTTTCCTTCATCGGAGCCGATCTTGTCGCGCACCATGCATTTCAGGTAGTGCGCGAAGCGCGAGACCGCGAACATGTAGGGCAGGCGCGACGACAGATTGTCGGAAGCCGTCGCATCCGACGCCCTTGTCGCCGAAATACTTCTTCGGCTTGTAGAGCGACTGCGCGCCGATAAAGGCCGCCTTGTCGGTGTTCTTGCGGTGGATCAGCGGGATCAGGCCGGACTTCGCGAGTTCGTGCTCGCGCCGGTCGCTGATGGCGATCTCGGTCGGGCACTTCAGATCGACGCCGCCGTCGTCGGTCGGGAAGGTGTGGGTCGGCAGGTTGATCGACCTCGCCGCCGGACTGCACGCCGCGGATGCGGGTGCACCAGCCGTATTCCTTGAAGGCGCGGTTGATGTTGACGGCCATGGCGTAGGCGGCATTCATCCAGCCGTACTTCTCGCCGGTGTGGCCGTCGGTCTCTTCCTCGAAGGCGAATTCCTCGACCGGCTCGGACTTGGCGCCATAGGGCAGCCGCGCGAGCACGCGCGGCATGCAGAGGCCGACATAGCGCGAATCGTCCTGAGTCGCGCAGGCCCTTCCAGGCCGCATATTCCGGCGTGTCGAACACCTTGCTCGAGATCGCGCGGATTGGACAGCTCGGTCCAGGAATCCATTCCCATCAGGGTCGGATCGGCGCCGGCGAAGAACGGCGCATGCGCGGCACCGGCGATCTTGCTCAGGTCGCGCAGCAGCTGCACGTCGGTCGGCAGGTGGCTGAAATAGTAGTCGCCGACCAGGCAGCCAAAGGGCTGGCCGCCCAGCTGGCCGAATTCGTCTTCGTAGATCTGCTTGAACAGCGGGCTCTGGTCCCAGCGCGGCATCCGGATAGAGCCGCAGGTTCCGGTAGAGCTCGTTCTTCGAGACGTTCATCACCCGGATCTTGAGATTGGCGTCGGTCTCGGAATTGAAGACGAGATAGTGCAGGCCGCGCCAGGCGCTCTCGATCTGCTGGAATTCCGGCGCGTGCATGATTTCATTCATCTGCGCGGTCAGCTTCTGGTCGAGCCGCGCGATCATCTCCTCGATCGTGTCGAGGACGTCGGACTTGATGACGGTCGTATCTTTCAGCGCCTCGCTGACCAGCGTCGAAACCGCGTTCTCGACCTCGGTCGCGGCGCGTTCGGTTCGCGGCTTGAAGCTTTGCTTGAGCAGCGCCGCAAACTCGTCGGCCTCGCCGGTCTGAACTTGCGCTGCGGCGCTCGTTGCGGCTTGCTTCGCGTCGCCATGTCCAATCTCTCCGCTTTGATTTGCTGCTTCAGGATCGGCTTCGTCGGCTGCTGCCGCAGCGCGCGTTCCTTCAGCGCCGCCATCAGCTGAGGATCGGCCAGCAGCTTCTTCAGCTGATCTTCGGCGCCAACCTTGCCGTCCATGTAGCGCAGCAGATTGGCGAGTTGCTCGCGCGCCTCCAGCAGTTTGGCCGTCGCCGGCACCTGCCGCGCGACGGCGACCGGGCTCGAAATCGGCCATCTTGTTGAAGCGCAGATTGACCGACATCTTCTCGTCGGGGTTGTCGCCGAGCTTGTTGGCGACCCGCATCGTGATGCCGGGCTGGATCGCCGCCATGCGGGCGTCGAAATTGTCCATGTCGAAGTCGAGGAACTTGCGGTCCTCGATCTTGGGCTTTTCGACGCCAGGAGTTGTTGCCGGAAAGATCGGACATCACGCCCATGACGAACGGCAGTTCGATCAGCCGCTCGGCGTCGTAGGGATCTTCGTAGGTGATGTGCACGCGCGGCGCGCGGTTGCGCCGAATGAATTTTTGACCGCTGTCGGTTGCCATAGCTCACCTCCCTCGAATGAAAAATAACGTAACAAAATTGACGACAAGGCGCAAACATGGATTGTTGCCTCACGAAATTACTTCCTTCCGTCCATTAGTCAACGTGCCACGGCGGCGTCATCGATCTAGCTTTGGTTATCGCGGGTCCGAAGCGACCCGCTCGGGCAGGACGTCGTCCAGCAGGCTGAGAAAATCTCGCTGCGCCAGCTCGCGCGCCCGGTCGGCCAGAAACGGGACCGGGCTGGAGGGTTCCACATTGCGGAAAAATGCCGCCACCTGATCAAGCAAGTCCGAGCGCCTGGCCGCGATCTGGTCACCAGAATAGACCGGCTCCGGCGCTTCCGGCGACAGCAGATCCTGAGTGGCCGCGCCTTCCAGCAACGCCGCCATCCGCTCGACCGGCAGGTCGAAAAACCAGTCCCGGCCGATGTTGATGGCGGCCGTTTCGGCGTGTGCAGGTACCAGGATACGGATCGCCTCGGCGAAGGATTTTCCGAGCATGTGCTGCGGCTTGACCGACCAACAGCAGCGCCGGACTGGAAGGCTCCGAGGCGGCCGAAATAGTCCGCCACGCCGCTCAGCGCGGCGGCGGCTGCCGCCATCGACGTCAACGCGCTGACGACGATGACGCCTGGCAGGGTCGGATGCTCCGTTGACGCGTCCCTCGAGCGGCCTCTCCGGCTACCGAGGCGGTCGACGGCAGCCGGGTCGCGGCGCCTGACCGACGCCTTCCAACAGCTGCCGCAATGCCTGCAATGATTTGCCGAACCCGGTCGAGATTCAGCATCCCGGAGGAACGTCAGCCTTCTCGCTCCAAAGCTTTGCATACCGTTCGACAAGCGGCCGCCAGCGCCGACGAAACTCTGCGGTCGTCGCCTTTAATTGGTCGAGGTCGACTGGTCGAAGACCTGAGCAACCGCTGCCGCGTCGAGGAACGTGTCATCCGCGCGGGGCGCGATTTCGCCCTTGGCCATAAGCCATGTGCGGTAGCTGACGGGACCGTGGCGGCGGCTTTGACAGCGGAAGAAACTGAAATGGAATCACCACCGTCGGCATGACATCCAGCGCCTCGATCGCCATCTGGCGATGCGAGAAATCATCGCCCTCGGCGCGCGGGTGCACTCCGTCCCATTGCCGATCGAGAAGATCCGCGATGGCCTCAATGCAGACGGTGAAGCCTTGCAGGTCTTGGCCAAGAATCGAAAGCTTCGCGAGCAAGATGATCAGCCGCAAATCGCGTGGTGCGGCGCAGCAACGCCTTGGCGGCTTCGAACTTGGCGTTGAGATCGATAGACCTTAGGGTCGAAACGCCTGACGTTGCCCTCTTCGTCCCTCACCTCAAAAAACGAATCGGAAACAGCGGCTTCGACCGAAGCGCAAAGAAATTGAGATAGTCGAGCATCGCCTTCGGCATCCAGATCGCGGACCGCATGGATCTTCGCCGGGAATCGGGCTGGTCAAAATGCGCAAGATCAATCATCTCGACAGATCCCAGAGAATGCACGAAGACGGTCACCGCATCGGCCGTTCCGGCTAAGTCACAGCCGGTACACCTTCTCGCGAACCTCATCATGACAGCTCGGCTCATCAGCCGACAATCTCTGGAGCCGGTCGACTAAGACGGGCTGGTCGAGTTGACGCGATCGACTCCGCGGATCGAAACCGCATCGAACCGCATTTACTGCCAGATGAGCTTCATGTATTACTAGCGAAGTTGTCATTCATGGACTTCGTTAAAGTTCGAACTTACTCGCGGCTCGAGTCGGTCTTAATTACGGCGTTCGATCTGGAACTTGAATATGGAGCTTGTCGGTTAATGAGCGGCTCGCTCACACAAGATACTCGCTTCGGCGAACTCACTACACCTCTCGGAAAGGACGTTCTGGTACTGGTTCGGTTCGACGCAACCGAAGGGCTGAGCGAGCTTTTCGAATTTCGTGTCGAATGTCTCAGCGAACAGCCGGATCTCAATTTCGATGGGGCGATCGGTCAGCAATGCAAGTCAAGATCAAGATGTACGACCCGGAGCGCGAATTCAACGGCATCCTGGTCGAGGCGCAGTGGACCGGATCGTCAAGGATGACTATCACACCTATCGGCTGGTCCTCCGGCCGTGGCTGTGGTTGCTTCGGCCGCACCACCGATTGCCGCATATTTCAGGACAAGACGGCGCCCGACATCATCAAGGAAGTATTCAACGACCGCGGTTTTACCGACTACAAATCCGAGCTCCACGAAGAAGGCTCGTGCCCGAAGCTCGAATACTGCGTTCAATATCGGGAAACCGACCTCAACTTTGTCAGCCGACTGATGGAGCAGCACGGCATCTATTATTTCTTCAAGCATGAGGGCGGAAAGCACACCCTGGTGCTGGCGGATTCGAAGTCGTCGCATTCTGCGCGTACCGGGTCTCGACCTCGGTTCCGCTGCGCGCGGCGACCGGCCAGTTCAAAAGTGACGAACAGCACCTCACCGGATGGATTAGCGAACGCCGCTTCAGGACCGGCAAGGTCGAACTCAACGATTACAATTACGAAAAGCCCAACGCGCAAATGCTGAGCGACGCACAGGGTTCGGAGCACTATCAGCATTCTGACATGGAGTTTTACGACTATCCGGGGAAATACAAGGTAGAAATCGGACGGTGAGCGCTACGCCAAGATTCAGCTTCAGTCAGAACAGGCGCATGGATCATCGTCGACATGGTCAAGGGCTCGCGATCAGTCTTTTCCCGGGAGGTCTCACGAAACTGAAAGAACATTCACAGCCGTCGCAAAACGTCGAATATCTGATTGTGCAGGCCTCCCACACGTTCGTTTCCGAACATTATCGTGCGACCAGCTTCGGCAGCAACGACGAGGTTTATGAGGGAAGCTACGAGTTTCTGCCCAGCGATCAGCCCGTTCCGCGCGCCGATCGTGACGCCGAAGCCCCTGATCCACGGCATCCAGACGGCAAAGGTCGTCACCAAGGATGACAACTCCGACGAGGAAATCGACGTCGAAGCTCTTACCGAAATCTATGTCCGCTTTTATTGGGACCGCAAGAAGAAGCGATCCTGCAAAGTGCGGGTCGCACAGGCCTGGTCGGGGAAACGTTGGGGCGGCCAGTTCATACCGCGGGTCGGCCAGGAAGCGGTCATCGAGTTTCTGGAGGGCGATCCCGATCGGCCGCTTGTGATCGGCACCGTTTATAACGACGAATACAAGCCGCCTTACGACTTACCCGGCAAAAAGACGATCGCGGGGATCATGTCGGATTCCACCAAGGGCGGGGCCGGCTACAACGAATGGAATTTCGAGGACAAAAAGGGATCGGAAAAAATCGGGCTACACGCCGAAAAGGATTATGAGCTTGTCATCCGGCATGCCGAGACCCGCACGATCGGCGAAACTTTCGGAAGCGGAGTTTCGCGGGACACGACGTTGAAGAACGGCGATGACAAACTGGATATCCAGAGCGGAAGCCAGAATGTCACGATCTCCCAGGATCAGACGGTCGATGTCCAGAAGACCATCACGATTACCGCGAACATAAGCATCGAACTGAAGGTCGGTGCCAGCAAGATTCTGCTCGAGCAATCCGGCATTACGATCGAAGCCCCGACGATCAACATCAAATCGCTCGGGCCGATGGTGGTCACGGGTACTCCGATCAATATTAACTGAGTATGGCTATGAGCCAGGCACGGTTCCTCACTGTACGCGACCTTTTCGACGCCTATCCGTCAGCATCCGGCGACATCGGCGCGGCCGAAGACAGCATGAGGACGCTGGATTTCGTTCGATTGCTGGTCGGCAAGCGGGACTGGCAGGCGGCGATTTCGGTTTGCGCTTATTTGTTGCCAAGACGGGTGGCCGTTGCATGGGCGTGCCGATCGATACGCCGGATGGTCGAACGACTGAGACCGGACGACGACAGAATGATCGGGTTCGCCGAAGCCTGGGTCGAGGAGCCGGAAGAACCCCGGCGTCGCAAGGCCCTCGCATCGGGCAATGTGGGCGACGCCCGATCTGCGGCGACTTGGGTCGCCCTGGCGGCCGGCTGGTCGGGAGGCAGCATCGTACCAGATGACATGGGCTACGCGCCGGCCGACCCGGAGCAGACCGCCAAGGCAGTCCGTGTTGCACTCTTTATCGCATTGTCTCGTCTCGAGGAGGGAGCAAAACCGCGGGTAATGACGACGTGCCTCCAGGATGGTATTCAATTGGCCAGCGAAGGGTCTGTCTCTTCGCAATAGCGAGAAGGACTGATGGCGCTTCGTTTTACGATCGAAAACGTCCAGAATTTGCCCGACGGGGGGCCGATGTCCTTTGTTGTTACTGGAAAGCGCTCCGTCGATATCGGCCGAGACCAGCATCTCGACTGGACCCTCCCCGATCCAACCCGTTTCATTTCGGGCAAGCACTGCGAGGTGCACTACCGGAACAACACCTACTGGCTGCACGACGTATCCACCAACGGCACCTTTCTGAATGGCTCGGACCAGCGGATGCGAAGTCCGCACGAGCTCAAAAACGGGGACCGGCTGGTCATCGGCCAATACATTGTGGGAGTTTCGCTCGATGGCGACTCGCGGTTGATGTCGGAAAAGAATTCTGCCGGTCAATCGTCGCCGCAGCCTGCCGCCTATCCCGAATTGTGGGGCAATGACGCGGACGCCCCGCCCCCCATCGACCGGCAACTTATCAAGATGGCCCGGGAGACAGCCCGACCGGTCAATCCGGATTTTCTCGATTGGGCCGCCGGCGTGCCCGAGGTCGAAGGCGGGACCCGGGCCCGGTCGTTGGCAAGCCGAACCAACGAGTCCTCGGACATGGACTGGGCCAGCGGTCCGCCGATCGCCTCGCGGACTGCTCCCCAACCTCCCGCGCCGGTCGCTGCCCCTCGCCGGCCCGTTTGGAAAGACGACGAGCCTGCGAAAGGCGGAGCAAGCCCGTTTTTGGCGACGCCCTCGTCCGTCACCCCGGAGCGGCCAACAGAACGCCCGGTCCCGGCCGCCCCGCAGGCTCCGGCTTCGACCTCGGGCACGCCGCCGCCAACCGAAAGTCATCGAAGCAAGAACGATGCTTTTGTTGGTCGAATGGCCCGGGCAGCCGGCTTGCCTGCGGACTTTTTCAGCGGAAAGGACGCTGACCTGCTGGCGGATCAATTCGGTGAGATCATGCGTGTCACCGTTATCGGCCTGATGCAGCTACTGCAGTCCCGAAATGAGGCCAAGAGGCTCGCCCGTAGCACCAGTCAGACAACGATCGAGGCCACGGAAAACAATCCGCTAAAATTTTCTCCAACGGCCGAAGATGCGATTCGGATTCTTTTTGGCCCCAAAACCCGCAGCTATTTGGACGCCCAGAGCGCTTTTGCGCAAGGTTTTGACGATCTGAAATCCCATCAGCTGAAGACCTATATGGCGATGCAGCACGCGGTAACGAAGTTGGTGGCTGGCGTCGACCCCGCCATCATCACCAAGGAATTGGAGGCCCACGACAGCATCGTCGACAAGATGCGGTCCCGGAAGAGCCGTCTATGGGACGCTTTCCTAGCCCGCTGGAAAGCCAGTTTGGGAAGAGACAGCGGTGCGGCAATCGGCGCCTTCATGCTGCATTTCTCTGATTATTACGATCAAGATGGCAAAGCCGATTCGCGATGATCGAATCGCGTCGGGAGTTCCCCACTTGCTCGACTGGCAGAATATTTGAATGGATATGGAATGTCTTGGTATAGCAAAGTTTTTTGGTCTGAGGGACTGTTTCTGCGCCCGCATCATCTGCAGCAGAACGATCGCTACGTCGAGCACCTGATCGAAAAACGAACGCGGCACGTGACGCCCTACCCTTGGGGTTTTGAGCAGCTCGAAATTGATCAGGATCTCGCCGAACAAAGCAAATTCTCGGTTCGGCGCGCAAGCGGGATGATGCCGGATGGAACTCCGTTCGACATACCGGCCGACAGTCCTATTCCAGAAGCGATAGATGTGCCTGACGGCGCAGCCGGCCAGTTCGTATGGCTGATGATGCCCCTCGCTGCGCCGAACACGCGCGAGGTTGACGAGGCAAGCGCCGACAGCGCCAGCCGATACACCCGTGGAGCCGAGACGTTCATTGACTCCACGTCTGCGCTTCGGATCGAAGAAGAGATCGAGATCGCCTCGCCGCGGCTATCCTTTGAATTGCGCAAAACGGCCAAGCCAGGCTACATGGGACTGGGAATTGCGCGCATTCTCGAGGTGCGCGACAAAACTATCTTGTTTGACGACAAGTTCGTTCCGCCGATGCTGATCTGCTCGGCCCATCCAGTCATCGACGGATGGCTCAATCGCATCATCGGCTGGATCGAAGCCAAGCTGGAGGAACTGGCGCGATATGCCGTGGACCCGTCTTCAGGAGGGGGCCTGCAGAGCGTCGACTATTTCGTGCTGCAGCTGTTAAATCGACAAATTCCAGCGCTCATCCATTTCCAGCGATCGGGATACGTTCATCCCGAGCGTCTGTACGAGGAGCTGCTTCGGCTCGCTGGCGAACTTGCCACATTCGCAACTACCGAACGCCGGGCCAGGGATTATCCGGCCTACGACCACGATGATTTGGAAAACGTCTTCGCGCCATTGGTGCGCGACATCCAAGAGTTCCTGAGCGCAAGACTCGGACGCCGGGCCATCAGTCTTGAAATCATCGAGCGCGCACCAAACGCCTTTGTTTCGCCTATCCGCGACCGATCGCTGTTCCGAAACGCAACGTTCGTGCTCGAGGTTGCCGCACGCAGGCCGCTGGTCGAAATTCAGAACGATTTTCCGC
Organism: uncultured Alphaproteobacteria bacterium; assembly: GCA_963808035.1. Classification (GTDB taxonomy): domain Bacteria; phylum Pseudomonadota; class Alphaproteobacteria; order Rhizobiales; family Xanthobacteraceae; genus Bradyrhizobium. Next base: position 361,497 of record CAWEEF010000001.1, read on the forward strand.
ACCTTCTCAAGGTCGGCCCGAACACCAAAATGAACGAAATTGTGCACGCCAATCTTCCCGGGTTGCCTCTGGTGCACCTACCGACGCCACCCCCGCATATCCGTGCTATTACCGACCACGTCTATTTTTACCTGGACAGAAAGTCGCCACTCTGGCCTGACTTCAGCAACGCAGCGTCTATCGGCTTGCACTTCTCCGGAGACTGGCCGGAACTCGAACTGTATCTCTGGGCAATTCTAGAAGATCGGCGATGAGCGACAGGGACAAACCGGTAAATCCATTCGGCCGCGGCGAGCGGACGATCATCCGTCCGAACCCTGGCGGAAGGCTACCGCAAGCTCCCGTGCCCCATCCATCCGGCGAACAGCAGCCATCCCTGCCAGGCGCACGAGTCCCGTTCTCGCCAAACCCCTTGGCCGACAATCCCGCTTCGCCCTATCCACCTGCAGGGCAATACCAGCCCATCCCGCCGCCCGTCGCGCCTGTGGCTACACCGCCCTCGCCGTTCGCCGCGCCTCCAGCAAGCCACGCGGCCGAAGAGTGGATTTCCTCCGAGAACCAGCCTACGCCGCAAAATTTACCGATAGCGCCGTCACTGCGCGTCGACGATCTCGTGGCGCCGAACGCCAATCCAATTATGCGGGCGGCCGGACCACTACTGCAGCTGCTGGGCCGGCTTCGGGTCGCGCTAATGCGAGCGTCGTTCGCAAGCTTGATGGATCAGGTCGCGGACGCCGTGAAATTTTTCGAGACCGACATTCGGTCCGCCGGAATTTCCGAACAGCAGGCCAACACCGCCAAATATATTCTTTGCGCGACAGCCGACGACATCGTCCAGCACATTCCGACGGACGAACGCCACGTGTGGGCGCAATACAGCATGCTGAGTCGGTTTTTTGGCGAGCGGGTCGGCGGTGTCCGGTTTTTTGAAATTCTGGACCGCCTCAAGGTGGATCCTCTGGTGAATTATCCGGTGCTTGAATTGCAGCACGCCTGCCTCGCGCTGGGCTTTCAGGGCATGCACCGGACATCGGCGGGAGGCGTCGCCGCGCTGCAGGTGATCCAACGCAATCTATACGAGCTGCTTCGGCGGGTTCGTCCGAAGCTGATGCGCGATCTATCGCCGCATTGGCGCGGTCAGGCTCTGGCCAATCGCCGAGGGCGTGTCCGAATCCCGGTTTGGCTGGTCGCCTCGGTCGCCGCAGCGCTTCTTTTTGCCGGTTTCATTACCTTGCGGACGTGGCTGGCGTCGAACAGCGAGAAGGCGGCGCAGCTCGCCTTCTCGCTGCATCCCATCGGACAAAATCGAACTGAAACGAAAGATCATCGCGCCACCACCACCGCCGCCACCGCCGCCACCGGATCGGATCACCCAGCTACAGAGAATTCGCAACGCGCTGGCTGCCGAAAACACGCCATGCAAGATGACTGCCGATCAGACTGCGAGCTTCATCGTCATCCGGGTGTGCAACCTGATCCTGTTCGATTCGGGAAAGGCGACAATTCTCGACCAATTCAGGCCGGTGGCGGCGCGTCTTGCGGCGACGCTGCAAAAGGAACCTGGCAAAATCCGCGTGGTCGGCCATACCGACAACACGCCGATCAGCAGCGTGCGATTCCCGTCGAACTTTGAACTATCGGTGGAGCGTGCCAAGTCCGCGGCCGCGGTGCTGAAGCAGGGTCTCTCCGACCCCAGCCGTGTCGAAATCGAGGGAAAGGGTGCGGACGCACCGATCGACACCAATTCGACAGCAGAAGGGCGCGCCAACAACCGGCGTGTCGAGATATTCATCGCGCGGAGCGAATAACAGTCGGGCCAACAAAGGCGACGGGAATGCTGGGCAAGGATATCCTTCGTATTGTCCTTTATGGGATCGGTCTGGGATCAATCGCGTCGCTTATCTATTTTGCCGGTCCGCTGATCGCATTCGGCGATTGGCGTCCTCTCGAAAATCCGATTATCCGCGACATCGCTCTAGTCCTGCTCATGGCGGGCGCGGCGAGTCTCGGCGGCTTAACGTTTTATCGGCGGCGGAAAGGCGCCGAGAAGATCGCCGAAGGTATTGCTGGCAAAGACGAACCGGTTAACGATGAGCCGGTGCTCAAGGACCGGATGAAGGATGCGCTCGCAACGCTAAAAACCGCGAGCGGCGGCAAATCCAGCTATCTCTATGATCTGCCCTGGTACGTCATCATAGGCCCGCCGGGCTCGGGAAAAACCACAGCGCTTGTGAACTCCGGGCTGAAGTTTCCGCTCTCGCAGGGTGCAACGCCGTCGGCGGTAGCCGGCATTGGCGGCACCCGGTTCTGCGACTGGTGGTTCACCGAGGAGGCTGTACTGATCGACACCGCCGGCCGCTACACTACGCAAGACTCCGACGCAAAAGCGGACAAGCAAAGCTGGTTTTCCTTCCTCGATCTCCTGAAGAAGAATCGCCCGCGTCAACCGATCAACGGCGTGATCGTGGCAATCAGCGTGGAGGACCTTCTCACGCTGCCGCCGGCCGAAATCACCGCGCACGCCAATGCGATCCGGGCGCGCCTGCTTGACCTGCACCAGCGTCTCAAAGTGGATTTTCCGGTCTATGCGCTCTTTACCAAGACCGACCTGGTAGCCGGCTTTACCGAATACTTCAGCTACCTAAACGAGGCCGGCCGGCGTCAAGTTTGGGGCGCGACGTTTCAGACGGCGAACAAAAAGCAGAATCTTGTCGGCGAAATTCCAAACCAATACGATCAACTGCTGGAGTGGCTGAGCGAAGACACAATCGATCGCCTGCAAGAAGAACCTTCGCCCAATTACCGTGTTTCGCTGTTCGGCTTTCCGACACAGATGGCGCGGCTCAAGCCTGCAGTATTCAGCTTTCTCAATCAGATTTTCGAGCCCACCCGCTATCATGTCAATGCAACACTGCGCGGGTTCTATTTTACCTCGGGTACGCAACAGGGCACGCCGATTGACCAACTGATCGGCTCGCTTGCGCGCAGCTTCGGAGCCGAGCAGGTCGCGAGCACGGGCTATTCCGGCATCGGGAAAAGCTTCTTCCTTACTGATCTGATTTCAAAGGTGATCATCGGAGAGGCCGATTGGGTTTCGACGGACCGCGCGGCCATAAGGCGGGCAATGATCCTCAAGGCGATCACGTTGAGCCTGGTGGGCCTCATATCGGTCGGACTGAGCGTCGCCTGGCTAACCAGTTTCAAGTACAACCGCGATTTGATCAGGCAAAATGAGCAGGCCGACGACGAATATGCGACGGCGGCAGCCTCGGTCGTCAAGCAAACCGTGATCGACGATCGTGAACTGCATAAGGTCCTGCCACTGCTCCATCGGTTGAGGAATACACCCGTTGGATATGGCAGTCGGACCAGCCCGACGCCCGCATCGGCAAAGTTCGGCCTCAGTCAGCACGCCCGACTGCAGTCATCGTCGGAGACCGCCTATCATACCGCGCTCGAGCGACTGTTCCGGCCGCGGCTGCTTTACCGTCTTGAGGAGCAACTCAACGCGCGGGTTACGGACGCCGGTTTCGTCTACGAAGCGCTAAAGGTCTACATGATGCTGGGTGGCCTTCACCCGCCGGACCACGAACTGATCAAATCATGGCTACGGCGCGATTGGGCAGACAACCTCTATCCTGGCCCGACGAATTCTGAAGGCCGGCAGCTTCTTGAAGACCATCTGGATGCAATGTTCGCGCTTGAAACCGAGCAGCCGCCATTGGTCGAGCTGGACGGCCGTCTTATTTTGGAATGTCAAAAGACCCTTGCACGGTTGAACGTCTCGCAGCGCGCCTACGAACTGTTGAAATCGGAGGCGCGATCGTCAACTGCCGGCGACTGGGTCGTCTCGCGCAAAGGAGGACTCGACGCCGCCAGCGTGTTCGAGGCCGACCGAGGCCAGTCGCTCGATACGATCCGCGTTCCCGCGTTCTTTACCTACAGCGGATTCCAGGACAAATTCATTGCCAAACTTGGTGACTTGGCAGAGCGAATGAGGCGTGATCGTTGGGTCCTGGGCGAAGCCGGTCAACAAGCAGCCCTCGGCCAACAATATGACAATCTCGCCAGCAATCTTCTCGATCTCTACGGCAACGACTTCATCAGGGCCTGGCGCGACGCGCTGGCCAAGCTGAAAATGAAGAAGTTGCTCGCCGACAAGCCCAAGTACCAGGCCTTGCGAGCCGTGTCCGCGCCAACTTCGCCGCTGCGGTTAATACTGGAATCGATTCGCGAAGAAACTGCATTGACGCGAGAGCGATCCAAATCGCCAAAGGACGGTGGCGCGGATCCGAAGACGGCATCGCCTGCGCTCTTGTTCAATACGCAGGACGGACCTCCCGGCGCAAAAATCGAGGCCCAATTCAAGCCGTTTCATGCCGTTCTCGAAGGTGACAGTACGCGGCGCCCGATCGATTCCATCATCGCGAACCTGAATGACATTGCGCAAAGTCTTACGTTGATTCTCGAAAATCCCCTGCTAACGGCGCAAACGAATGCAGCGCTGCAGACCCAGGTTGCGGCTCTCCGGAACAATGCGTCCCGAATGCCGCCGCCGTTTTCAGACATGCTGCGCGGCGCGGCGGCTGAGTTTGAAGGTGACATGGCGATGTCCACAGCGGGCCAATTGCTGGTGACGCTGCGCGATCAGGTCACGCCGGTCTGTCAGCAAACGATCGCCAACCGCTATCCGTTCACTCGAGGGAGCAGTCAGGAAGTCCCGCTCGGAGACTTTTCGAAGTTGTTCGCTCCGAACGGCATACTTGACAAGTTTTTTAGCCAATCGCTGGCTCCCTACGCTGACACTTCGAAGCCAGAATGGACGTGGCGAAAGGAAAGTCCTGTGGGCAACACGCTGTCGGCTGATACGCTGAAGCAATTCCAGCGCGCTGCCTATATCCGCGATGCGTTTTTCCAAAATGGCGGAAACCTGCCAATGGTGGCACTTTCTGTGCAGCCTCCCGTGATTGCCGGTGATGGCACAAGCGCGAAAATTGAAGTGGGCGGCACGGTTATCGTAAGTCCGACCACGCCGGCACCTCGCTCGAGCTTATTGGGGAGATCGCCTCCGCCAGACCAACCGACCACAGTCGCACCTACCAACGTCCTATGGCCTGGACCATCGATGAGGACGGCGATTTCGGTCGTCAACGATGCCTCGGGCCAGCCCTCGGTGCTCGAACGTAACGGGCCATGGTCGCTGTTCCGGATTTTAGAAGCAGGGTCGATGACCGCGCGCGCCGAAACCGCCAGCGCCATGTTTATCGTGGCCGGCCGCGAACTCAAATATCAGATCACAACGGGCTCAATCAAAAACCCACTAAATCTCAGCGTCTTGAGAGATTTTCGCTGCCCTACCGGAATTTGACGGATTATGCGGTGCAGTCTATTCGGAAAACTGAGCGCGAAACGCGATTTTGTTGCGTTGGCGACGCCGCGTCGTTTTCTCGAAATGTGGGAACCCTGGGTTCAGGCCTGTATGTCGTCGAGCCGCCACCAACTCGGCGCAGAATGGCAGAATGCGTTTCTCACCGCTCCGGTTTGGCGATTCTGGCTTGGTGCAGACATCTGCGGCGCGACGGTTGTCGGCGCGATCATGCCCTCGCTGGACGGGGTCGGGCGCTATTATCCGCTAACGTTGCTGGCGGTAGCCGACCCCTTGCATTCCATGCCTCCGCCGGACTTGAACGCACAGGATCAATGGTTTGCTGCGGCGGAAGAATTTTTGCTTGCGACCCTCGATCAAGCCAGGTCGTTCGAAGATATTTCGGCAGCCCTCGAAGCAATGACGCTACCGCTGGCGCAAGCCAGCGTTGTTAACTCGCCCGAGGTGGTAGCGATCGACGATACACTGGCAGGTATCGTGACAGCCGGCAGAATATTTCAGGAATCGCTTCTGATGCTGCGTCAAAGCAATCACGGGTCTTCAGCGGCCGCGAGCTTCTGGTGGACGGAAGGTGGCGGAAGCTTTCCTCCGATGGCGCTGGGCTCGCGGGGAATGCCAGATCCATTCCGGTATTCCATTATGCTGACGGGTTTGATGGCCGACAAGAAAATCGAGAGCACCTCATAAGAATGGGTGTGTAGTATCGATGACCCAGTCGCTTTTCACATTCGATGCAGGTTCCGCTACCCATCAGGGTAAGGTCCGGCCGAGAAACGAGGATTCGCATCTGGTGCGGACCGACGCGGGCCTTTGGGCGGTTGCCGATGGCATGGGGGGACACGAAGCGGGGGACGTGGCCAGCAAGCTCATTGTCAAGGCTCTCGACACGATCGCCAGTTCCGGCTCCGCGCTCGAGTTACTCGCGGAAACAGAAAACCGGATTCTAATCGCAAATCGCCAGATTATCGAGATGAGCCGTCAGCGCGGCGGAGCTGTCATCGGATCCACTGTCGCAATCCTGCTCATTTCGGAAGACCACTATGCGTGTTTATGGGCCGGAGACAGCCGTCTATACCTTGCACGGCGCGACACCATCAGACAGGTGTCGCGCGACCACACCGAGGTCGAGGAAATGCTGGCGAGTGGAGCGGTAACGGCCGAAGAAGTCCAGAATTGGCCGAACAATGTCATTACACGTGCGGTGGGAGTTCAGGACAATCCGGAGCTCGAAATCGTAACCGGCGCGTTCGAGGACTGCGATATCTTCGTTCTTTGCAGTGATGGACTGACCAAGCATGTCGCCGATGACGAAATCCTGCAATGCGTTTCCACCCATGACGCACAGACTTCATCCACAGCCCTAGTCCAGCTCGCGCTCGAAAGGGGCGGCCTCGACAATGTGACCGTCATCGTTGTTCAGCCACGGCGGCACCGGCCCAAGAAGGAAGGCACGGTTCCTGCCGCGATCTTGCAAGCGCCTCCTGCAACCGACGTTTGGGAGTGACAGCGTGAACTCCAGGGATCCCTTTCGGACCGCCAAAAACGGGGTTTCACCGGGGACGCGACTGAACGGCATTTACGAAATCGACTGTATGATCGGCGTCGGGGGAATGGGCGAAGTCTACAAAAGCCACGAAATTCAAACGGGCACGACCGTAGCCGTCAAGATGCTGGTTCCCGAAATGGCAGAGAATGAAGCTGCGCTTGCCCTGTTTCGCAAAGAGGCATCGGCACTTCATTATCTGATGCACGATGCGATCGTCCGGTATTTTGTTTTCACGGTCGAACCCGTTCTGCAGCGACCCTATTTAGCCATGGAATTTGTCGACGGCCGATCTCTCGCCGAGATCCTCGAGGAAGGGCCATTAACGTTTGAGGCATTGCTAAGGATGATGCGCCGGGTCGCGTCTGGTTTGAACGTGGCGCATCAGCGGGGAATCATTCATCGCGATGTCTCACCCGACAATATTATTGTTCCACAAGGTGACTTCGCGCGCGCCAAGATTATTGATTTTGGCATCGCTCGGTCCAGCCAGATCGGAGACGCGACGGTCATTGGAAGCGGCTTTGCCGGCAAGCATAATTACGTTTCGCCGGAGCAAATTGGCCTTTTCGGCGGCGACGTCACTGCAAAATCCGATATCTACAGTTTTGGATTGGTGCTGTTCCAAGCCCTGACTGGACACAAGCTCGATATGGGCGGGAGCCAATTTCAGCTCGTCGAGAAGCGGCGTCAGGTGCCAGATTTGGGCGCCGTCGACGCCCGGATCCGCCCGTTGCTCGACAGGATGCTTCAGCCGGATCCCAACGATCGTCCTACGATGGCTGAAATTGAGAGCTGGAGCATGGGCGCGCCGAATAGGCCCCCGAGCCAGCTAATTGAGCGCACCAAAGCCACCGCCGTTGAACATGCGGATCTGAAACCCGCCCGGCCCTGGTTTCGATACAGCGCTTTCGCGGCCGGCGCCCTGTTGTTGATCGGGACTTCTGCCGGTGCCTACTACAAATATGTCTGGAGTATTCCCATCGCCCCTACCTCCAGGCCGCTCGCCCCTTTGAACGAGGTTGCGCTACCGCCGAAACCCGTACCCCCCAGCCCTCCCCAAACCAATGTTCCGCATGACGCGCCGGCGCCCACAACCGCATCGCCTGCGGACAGTCCGAATCGCGAAGACGTCGTTCGTCGCTTTATTCAGCACTATGACGGCGGCGACTGCTTTTTCATGACGCCCATCGCGGTCAGCGCAACCGCTGCCGCCGTGGAAGGATTTGGCGATTCGACAGCGCCCTTTGAATTGTTGGACAAGGCCTTCAAGAAAACTCAAGGGTTCGAGGCGAAAATCGGCGTCCGCCTCGTGACGCCACAGCAATGTCCGGCTATTACGTTTTTGAACCGGCTTCGCGTTGATGGCGCCCGCACGCCGCGGATCTCGCTGGGGTCGGTCAAATTGCGGCCGGGCGAACCGCTCGTCGGAAACATTGAGAACTTCGCCAACCGTCTGGTTGAGCTTCTGCTCGTTTCGGATAATGGGTTGGTTCGGAATATGTCCTACCTGCTAAAGCCGGGCACGGATGCACTCTCCTTTGCGATCGATATACCGCGTTCTGACGATGCCGCCGGCACGTCGCAACTTGTGATGGCGGTCGCCACCCCTCGCGTCCTCGACTCGCTTAGGCAGCCCTCTCCTACGCCGGCGGATCAATTTTTCCTCCAAGCGCTCGCCGAAGCTCAGCGCACTGCTGTTACGATCAACGCGTCCGCGCGGCTTTTCATCATCCAGAAATAGGCACCCCCGCGATCAAGCTACTCAGCTTACCCGCCGATGATGACGGTCGGAGCGCCCGAGACAATCACACCGCCATGCGCGGTCATGTCGCCGATCCGGGCGGCCTGCATTCCGCCGATAAACACAGTCGACGATCCCATAACGATCATATCAGGGGGGCCCGTACAGATGCACATATCGCTAACTCTGGCGGCTGGCAGGCCGGAGATGATGACGGTTGGGCAGCATGCCGGAATTATGGGGCCTCCGACATGGGGGACCAGGACGGTGACCATTGGGCAGGTATGCATGTCCGTTATGCGAGCTGCTGGCGGCATGGCGATCCGGTAGGCTGCCCATTTATGCTTGACAGCAAGGCCATTAGCACATTTTCCAGAAAACTTTTCGATTTTCGGACTCTGGCAACTCGTTCGTCCAGCAGATTTATCGGTTCACGGCCTAGGGATCCCGGGATGGTCAGTGGAACCGGATTCCAATCTGACTTGCCTTCTTTATAGCAGACACGAACCGGAGCGTTTTGTCATCCTGATCTGTTCAAATTGAACGGAAGAGGCGATCGACGAATCAGATCCGCGCGCGAAGTCAAAATCGGCCGATGATCAAAATTTTGAGGTCTCGATCTGGCATGAAATTGGAGGACTGGAAATCAAGCGATCCGTTTGACGACGGTATCAATTTGCCCGGACAGAAACTGACCAGGCCGTTGTTACCCGGATTGATCGACAATTTGAAATCCTTGATAGGAGCCGCCCAGTTTGCCCCGGTTTTGAGCACATAATTGATGCGGCGCTCCTCGATCTTCGCGTTGTTGGCTTGACTCTCGCCCGCTATCTTATCGATCTTGCGAAGAAATTCATCCGTGACGCAATACTCCCGGCGATATCGACCGAGCTCAGGCGCCATGGCCTTGGATTGTCGCAGACCTTTTCGCAAAATCGTGTCGCTGCTGATGCCCACGCTAGGACGATAGCTATGATCGACGGAAACCGGCGTGCCTGACGGGAAGGTTTGTTTGCGTAACGCCGCGGTTTTTACGATCCACCCTGGCTGATATAGCGGGCGTCCCCGCTCATTGCTGCCCGCCGGCTGTAAAAGACCTTCCGCGGCCATCTTCACGCGGGTCGTTTCAGGCAGGTCCTGAGCACGAAATTCTTGGGGACCAATAGGAAGTAGAGCAATTTTCAATTCGGCGAGGATCGAGGTCACGTCCTTGTCGCCAACAAAAGCACGCTGCTCGATGCCGAATTTGATTGGCTGACCATCGACCTTGGTTTCGAAATCGACGAAATTGACCGGATCATTCGAAGGAAATGCGATCATTTCGCCTTCCGAGAGATCAATGTCGGGAAAGGGAAAGGCTACGGTCAGGGTGACCGGCGCGGCCGAGATGTTCGTAAACCTGTAGTGCACGCTGACGCGCTCGAGCGATATCTTCAGGTCTTCGCTGTCCATTGCAACGTTCGCGGAGCGGGCAAATTGAAGGCCGCCGATCGCGAGTTCGGCTGCCGTGTCGTTTGAAACCGCGGGAGATGTACAAATGAACGACATGCAAACGAGGGCACCGGCTACCCAGAATCTGGCCATCATGCTCCTGCCTTTCGCGTGCGAGATCGCGGGTTCTTGTCTCGTCTTTCGCGCTTACCTTGCCATTTAATTAGCACATATTCCGATTGCCGTTCTACTTCCGGACGGGACTTTCCACTTCATCCCTGCCTATTTCAAGTCCCTGATAATTTCAGGCAGCAGCGTTTCTACTTCAGCACGACCCATGCCGGCGCGGATCCGTCGATCGTACAGCATCTGCAACATTGCACGGTCGTAGACCGAGAGATAACCAACCCTCCGATTCTGGTTGAGGGTTGTCCAGGGTATCTCATCCGCATGGTTCATCAGTCCAAGGGCGTGCAGGGTTTCATGATAGGCGCAATCAAGAAACACGTCATTCCCCTTGTCGACGACGATGAAGATGTCTGCGCGCAATATTCCGCCTTTTTCATCAGCGCGAGATCGGGTGGTGCAGCGGGGGTTGGTTTGATCAATGAAGTCCCTTGCGGTCCTGCTTCCCAGGGCGCCAGCAAGTGTCGATGCGAAATCCTTTGAATCGAGAAGGCGTACGATGACGTCCGGCGGAACCGAGGCATCCACCGCGGCTACATCTATTCTCGGGACCCGAACCGAAAAGTCATCCAGCACTCGCAGATATGAATCGGATCGATCCTTGGTTGCAGTGCTGGTGATGTGAAACCGTACTGCATGGTCGAATTTGTGAATGCGGTCCTCGCTCTCAGCGAACCGCTGCATGTCCGACCCGAACGCCAGTCGCAAAAATCCAGTTATTAGCTCAGGCGGATCAAACTGGGTGTATTCCGGAGGGGCGCCTTTCGGTGCCCCGATCGGCGGCAAACGAACCTGCTCGGCACTTCGTATGCTCCCGGCGGAGGCGACAAGAAAAACTGCAGCAAAAATTATATTGGTAGAGTGCTTGGCCAAAACCGTGCTCTTTGCTGGCGGGTCATTTTGGACATATGTTTGCTTATTGCATCACGGTTTCGATTGTTAAACGAATGAGTATTTTCTAGGCCGGCGATTTCACACCGCTGCCTGCACTGTTGGTTCGGCGATTGCGAAAGCACAGGGCATCAGCGGCGGCGCGGAAGTATGCCGACGGGGAAACGGAGCGTGTCAACGGCGTTTGTACGCCGGCGCGTAGTCAGCGACTTCAAATAACGCGCCGCGGACAGTACCAAGCCACCAAATCAGCCGCTGAGAACTCTCGGTTTAGGGAATATCCGTCAATTTAGGACGGCAGCGGCAAAAATGTCACAGACCTGTGACCGACGCTGGTTTAGCATCGAGAGGTAATTCATTTGCTTTGCCGACCAAAACCTTTTGGGGGACCGAGATGTTGGGAGCTTTTGTCCGGGGTCATTCCCGGATAGCAAAGTCACTATGTATTTCCGCCTTTTTTGGCCTTATCGGCTGCTCCGCCCAGGCCCAGGGAGCTATTTTTTGCCCTGCTACGATTAATGGGGTGGCGGGTTTCCAACTCGTAAACGGCTTGTGCACGAATGGAAACACCGGCGCCTTTTCGACGGCCGCTCTTTCCAGTCAAGCTCTTGGTGACATTCAACAATCGGTGACGGCGCAGACCACGACGGCTGCCCTCGATGCAATCTCGGCCCGCCGCAAGGAAGAGGTCGAGCGCTGCCCGGTGGGATTCGAACGCTCCGCTGATGGAACGTGCAAGCGCACGGTCGTCTCCGAACCAAGTCCGCGCGTTTCGTCGTCGCGGCCCGCGGCGCATAGGCAGAAGGCACCAGCGCCGATGATGCCGGTCAAAGCGCCGCCGGTGGTTGTTGATCAGGGATGGCGGTGGGGCGCGTGGGCCCATGGGTTCGGCTATTACGAACGGCGAACCGATTCAGGCACGGGTATTGTAAGCGGCACCGTGGGCGGCGGTGGCGGAGGGACGCAGACACTTGCGGTCGATCTTACCCAGACGGCGAGGACAGGTGGCGGCATTGGAGGCGTCGACGTCACCTTGCGAAATCTTTTCGGTAGCAACGACGGTTTGATCGTCGGAATGTTGGTCGGCTATATCTCGACGGACATCTCCTTGAGCGGTACTTCCACCCCGACCGCACCGATCGTCGATGCGACCGTTGGATCTGGCGCAAGCACGGGCCACATTCGTGTTTCGGGCCCCTCGGTCGGTGGATACTACACCTATTTCAATGGTGCCTTCTCGAACGACACGACGTTGAAGGTGGATTTTCTTTCGATCAACGAGAGTTTTTCCGAGAGCATGGGCTTCAACAATGGGGGTTTCGGCGGCGTAAACCAGCTTGTGTCCGGGTCTGGCTCCGCCAACGTAACGAATTTTGTCGCGGCCCAGAATTTCCAGTACCGCTTCCCGGTCTCCGCAACCCTTTGGTTCGAACCGACCGTCGGGTACCGTTACACTAATTCCAACTACGACTCCGGTGGCGCGGCTCTGGGTCTGCAAGATGGCTACGACTGGCGCATCCAGGGCGGTGGACGCTTCGGTATCGAGTTGTTTTGGAACGCGGTGCACGTGACGACGACCATCACGGGCCTGGCATACAGCGATGTGGCAATCGTCGGCGGACCCATTGTCGGAGGCGCGACGGGTGCCTCGTTTGCCGGTGGCACCGTCTTGCCGTCCGATCAGGGCAAGGTGCGCGGCGACGGTATCTTTTCAGCCAATTTCGACTATGGGCAGGGGTTATCGACCTTCGTGCAGGCCGAAGTCTATGGCGGACAGGGACTGTTCGGCGCCGGCGGACGTGTCGGCGCGCGCATGCAGTTCTAAAGAGGTCCCGTTCTTACGCGATGCTCCAGCCGGCGAACTGGAGCATTGATTAACTACACCCCCAGGCGGTTTATCCGGCCCCGATCAGGCTATGATCGGGGCCGATTTTGAACTATTGTTCCGCATTTGAGGTGGGAACATTCGATGCTCGGGATTGCAAGCCGCCCGTTCGGTTTAATCTGCGCCTCTGTTGGATTGATCAGCCTGATGTCGCTGGCGCCTCGATGCGCCCGCGCCAGCGACGACGTCCAGCTCTGCGACAACTCGATCAACGATCCCGACGAGGGCATACCGGCCTGCACGCGCATCATCAACGGCCCGCAAATCTCGAAACCCGAGTCCGTATTCAACAATCGCGGCAACGCCTGGTTTCGCAAGGGCGTGTACCCGAGCGCAATCGACGACTACAGTGCGGCAATCGAGCGCAATCCCAGATTTGCCGAAGCATTCCGGAATCGTGCGTTTGTCCTGATCAATCAGAACGAGTTTGATCGCGCCATCAGCGATTTGAATCAGGCGCTCGTTCTTGATCCCAAATCGTCCTTCGCATTCTATCTTCGTGGGTTTGCCTTGTCCAACAAGGGTGAATTCGAACGGGCGATCCGCGATTTCGATGCGGCGATTTCGCTCAAGAGCGACTATTACGCTGCCTATTTGCATCGCGGCGATGCCTGGTACCGCAAGCGGGACTTCGATAAAGCTCTCAAGGATTTCGATCAGGCCATCAAGATTTCCCCGCAAGACCCCACGGCATTCAACGAGCGGGCCCAGGTCTGGATCGACCGGAGCCAGTTCGACCACGCCATCCAGGACTACAGCAAGGCCATTGCCCTCAAACCCGACGATTGGCGCGCCTACAGCGGGCGTGGGGAAAGTCTGCGGCTGAAAGGCGACCTCGAAGCGGCGCTAGCCAGCCACAACGAAGCCGTCAAACTGAACCCGAAGTCTCCCGACGCTCTCATCAACCGGGCGCTGGTCTGGAAGGACAAGGGAGATCTTGATCAGGCCATTTCTGATTACGGCGACGCCCTATTGCTAAATCCAAAGGAAGATAGGGCCCTCAGCAATCGAGGCGAAGTCTGGCAACTCAAGGGCGATCTGGACAGATCGCTTGTCGATCTCGACAAGGCGATTAGCCTTATTCCCAATTCAGCACTGAGCCTTTGTCGCCGGGGGGAGACTTTGAGGGAGCGTGGGGAACTGGATCGTTCGCTTAACGACTTCAATGCCGCAACATCGGTCTCAGCGAACGCAATCTGCGCCTATGCAGGGAGGGGACTTACCGACGAAAAAAAGAATAATCCAAGGGAAGCGAAAGCCCAATACGATAAAGCTCTAACACTCCCACCCGAAAGAGATCCGGATCCCTATTCCGGTAAACAGGCTCAGCTCATCGCGCGCACTCGAAGCGCCAAGCTGGCTGAAGACGCCCGTCTCGACGCCGAGCGGGCCGCCCAGGCAGAAAAAGAACAGGCTGCGGCAGCGGCGGAAAAGGATATGGCGGCCAAATCCGCACAGCAGCAGCTTGTGAAGCAGGCCCAGGAAGAAGCCATTCGAAAAGTCGCCGAGACGGAGCAAGCGCGAAAGGCGACCGAAAAGCTCAAGCTTGCGAATATTCCACCAAAGCCGGCGATCGATCAGGGAAAGCGAGTCGCGCTGGTCATCGGGAACTCCGCTTACCAAAATGTGCAGGCTTTGCCGAATCCTTCACGCGATGCCGACGCGATCGCTGATGCGTTTCGCAAGATTGGATTTCAATCGGTGCAAGTTGAGCATGATCTGACCCGGGATCAACTCACCAAGGCGCTCCGCAAGTTCGAAGACCTGGCGGCTACTGCGAACTGGGCCGTGGTTTACTATGCCGGTCATGGCATCGTCGTGAATGGAGAAAACTATCTGGTGCCGGTCGACGCCAAATTGCTTTCGGACCGGGACGTGCTCGATGAGGCTGTTTCCTTGCACCGCGTTCTCATTGCAACAGAGGCAGCAAAAAAATTGAGAATGGTTCTGTTGGATGCGTGCCGGGACAATCCGTTTTTGTCAAAGATGCGCCAGACGACCGCCTCCCGTTCGTTGACGCGGGGGCTCGCCCGGATCGAGCCGGGTGTCGGAACACTTGTGGCGTACGCAGCCCGAGATGGTGAAATCGCTTTGGACGGGAACGGTGAACATAGCCCGTTTGCTGCGGGAATTATCAATCACATCCAAACGCCGAACCTGGAAATAGGTATGTTCTTTCGGATCGTTCGAGACGACGTTCGTTCTTCTACCAAACTGAAGCAGGAGCCGTTTGTGTACGGTTCGCTGCCGGGCGAAGACTTCTATTTTTATGTGAAGTAAACTGGGCGACGCTGGTGCGATATCGACGATTTTCAGCCAATTAAGCCGGCTCTCCCCCGCTCGAGCGAGTTAGCCGTCAATCGGCGTATAAAGCTCGCCCCACTCCTTCTTCCACACGCCCTCAGGATCCATCACGACAATGGCGAGCCTCATTTCGTTGGCAAGCTTGATCGCCGAACGAAAAGAATCGATCGCCGGCAATTCCCCGCTGATCTTGTCTTCGCTCAATCTGCCGCCGCTTGCAGTTGCCGGCAGTATTACCGCGCCGACCTCGCCGCTGGCGGACCTGCTTAGTGACAGCGTAATGGCGTCAGGCTGCACCTCACTAACTTGTTCGAATCGATTTGCTTGCATGTCGTTGCTCCAATACGCACGATTTCCGGCATATCGACGTTCAAAATAGCCTACCGAGATCGAATGATCCAGCGATCCCGGCAATCCCTGTTTCCCCGTCGGGACAAGCCGTCCGTACTTTGCCCTACGGGAAAGGGTGCCCTCTCCTGTCGGTCCTAGAACCAATTTTGGCTGCGGCCGGTTGCTGACTTTCCCTCTGGCGCGGTGTAGAATTCGTCTGATTTTTTCATCAATTTTACGAGGCGACCATGTTGCTGCCGCGGAACAGGTTGTCGACGGTCGCATTTGCTGCCGCATTTGCCGCCCTTCTGCCGCGTGCTGCCGCAGCCGAGGACGTTATTGTCAAGCGGTTCAGCGGCGGCGATACGGCTAATTCTGTCGGCATCGCGGATGCCAGCGAAGACGTCGAGCTTGCGGGGCCTCAGGCTTTGGCAGTCGGCGCGGATGGCGATCTATTCGTGCTTGATCAGCTTAACCAGCGCATTATTCGTTTCGATCCGAAGCGGCCGGCTGAAGAACCAGGCATTCTCCAGATGCCCGAGAGTGTGCAGCCCAACGATCTTGTGGTGAGGAAAGACGAGATTTTGGTTTGGGACCGGGGGATTCATACCCTCAAGGCCTCCGGCGACGCGACATCGACTCGCAGCATCGGCGGAACCACGGTCAAACTTGAAGAGTCGAGCTCGCGAGCGGTCGACGACGTTTTTGCGACATCTGCCTTTGCGCAAATGGGATCGCAACCGCCCGGAAATGCTCTCGAACTGCTTGACCAAAATACGCGCGCCGTCACCATACGACAGGGCCGCCAGCCAAGCCGGCAATATGTGGCCTCGCGCGGCCGGGGTTCGGTCGTTGCGGATATCACTCCTGAAAAAGGTGACGGCAGCGCGCGTGTCGAAGTGCGCACGATGGACGGTAACGAAACTGTCGCCCAGATCCATTTGCGCGTTCGAAACAGATTGGGCGCCGTCGAATTCCTTGAAATAGATAATAACGACCGTCTCTATATCCTCGCGGAGAACATTCCGGACGTTTCAACCGGCGCGGCGACGTTCGTGGCGCGTTACGCGCGTGACGGTCAGCTCGAGGGCATCTACGAGCTTCCGCTGGCCAATACGCCACTGACCCGCCGCTTTGTGACCATCTCCGGAGACGGCAATGTGTATTTCCTGCGTAGCGAACGAACCGGCGTCGATGTGGTCGGCGTGGGGTTTCGGCCGCTACGCAACGTCAAGACAATTGATGTGAGCCCCCCGCGTAGCCACAATGCTGCAGGATCACAGTGGAGCAAGTTCGCCGCGATCGCAGCGGTGCGCCCGTCAAATCGCCAGCAGGTCATCGAGACAGCGTTTGCATTCGAAGGCATACAGTGGCAAGTCACGCCGCAGAATTATGGCAGTGACCCTGATACGGCGTGCACAGGCTTCAGCCGGATCCGGCGGCCGTGGTACCTGCAGGGCAAGATCGGACAGCAGGTACGCGGCGTTCCCTATTGCTGGGGTTGCCACGGTTCGCTGGCGAGTTTTCGCTCGCAAGTCGAGCACGGGATGAAGGCCGGAAATGTCTGCACACACAACGCGCCGCGCAACGATGTCGCGGGCGTCGACTGCTCGGCCTTCGTGAGCGCGGCTTGGGGCCTCGCCGTGCACTACACAACAGCGGCGATTCCGGCGATAGCGAAGCCGGTGACGAATCCGTGGGACCTGCGCCCTGGCGATGCATTGGACAAGCCCGGCTCGCATGTCATGCTATTTCTGCGCTTTACGCCGGACCGCAAGGCCGAGGTGATGGAGTCTTCTACCGGTGGCTGCAACGGTCGGGTGTGCCGCAACGTCTACCCGCTGGCGGCATTGCTGTCGCGCGGCTATCAGCCGGTGCGCTTCAAGGCTCTTGCGGACGACAATACTGTTGTCGCCCAAAGCACCTACGATGCCGACAAGGACGCGCCGGCGGGAAAGAACCAAAACAAAGAAGCGTCGACGGCTCATGCGCGGAAGAGAAAGGGCAGGCACTAAGGTAAGTCGAACGCCGCGCGCCACGTTCGTTTGCGAAAGCCTGTCCCGAAATTCAGCGATTTACCATTCTCCCTGGCTTCCCCTTGTAGTATAAGGCCTTTTTAGCGCTATTCCGTTTGGACCTGATTTGATGCGAAAGATTGGTCATAGGAAACACGCACTCTCAGCCGCATTTTCGGCATGTCTGCTTGCTTATGCCGATCCCGTGTTGGCTACCGACTGCAAGCCCTTGCTTGAACAGTTCAATCAGGCCATCGACACCGCCCAGGAAGCCGGTGCCCAAGCGTTGGTCGACGAGATTGCAGGCAGCGCCGATTGCGGGCAGTTCCAGACCCGGGCGCAGCAGCGGCTGTCCGCCCTTCGGCTGTCGGCGGCCCAGATCCTGATGGCCCGCGGACGTCCGTCGGCGGAGTACGAACGCCTGCTCACAGCCTCGGAAACAACCGAGGTGCTCTGGCAGGCATCGGCCACATTGGGCGAGGTTCGCTTCGGCGAGCGCCGTTTTGCCCAGGCGGCCGAGGCCTACGATCGCGCTATCGACATCGTCAAAAACGAGCGACTGACTCCGGACCAGCCGGAGAAATTCGAAATCGAAGGGCTATTGACACGCGCAGCGCAAGCCAGGCTGCTGGCCGCCAATGTCAAGATGGCCGATGGCACCACGCAGTTCGTCCAGACCGCGCGAGACAAGCGCGACGGCACGCTGGGCGGTATATATTCACGTTCGGTTCGCGGCATCACGCCTCAGGCCGTGCCGGTCCCGATCACGTTCGAATACGCCAAGACCACGTTCACCCAGATCGGCGAGCAGGCCGCTCGCGAACTCGCCGACGCGCTCAAAGAGCAGAGGCCAACGCAGATCACCCTCGTCGGGCACACCGATGTCCGGGGCAGCGACGAAACGAACGTGAAGCTTTCGGAGGCCCGCGCGGAAGCGGTCGCCGCCTATCTCAAGAACGCTGGGGTAGGCACGGCGATCGAAACCAAAGGGGTAGGTTCAAGCGAACCGGTCAAGCTCCTCGACTCGGCGGGTCTCAGCCAGGATGATATCTACGCGCTGAACCGGCGTGTCGAGTTTATCCGCCAATAGGCGTCCGAGGTGTCCGCCGTGCGCGTCCCGCTCTCCATGATTTCCGCCCTCGCACTTCTGACATTGATTGCGGTGCCAACCGCTTTGTCCACCCCGCTGTACCTGCAGAACCCCGAGGGCGGCGCCATTCGCGGCCTGATCATCGGGATCGATGCGTATGAACACGTTCGTCAGCTCAAGGGATCCGTCGCGGATGCCCGCGACATCGACGGATCGCTGCGTTCGATGGGGACCAGTGACATCACGACGTTGGTCGATGGGCAGGCCAATCGCGTCAACATCCTGCAAAACATCAGCAGCCTGGTCCAGCGGACCAAGGCGAACGATCTTATCATCCTTTCGATCGCCGGACATGGCGCCCAGGAACCGGAAACGGTCAAGGGCTCGGAGCCTGACGGCATGCAGGATGTATTCCTGCTACCTGGATTCGAACCGACACCAGATGGCTCCCGCCAACGTATTCTTGGAAGCGAGTTCAATCATTTCATCCGGCAATTCGAATTGCGCGGCGCGAGGGTTTTGTTTGTAGCGGACACATGCCACGGGGGTGGCATGGCGCGGGAAATCGATCCGCGCGCGGCGGAAATGAGTTTTAGACAGGTGCCGCATTACACGCTGCCTGTGGACAAGCTTGTTCCGGTGACGAATGAAGCCGACCCAGTGACGGACCTCGATCTGGACCATACTGCGTTCCTGGCGGCGGTCGACCGCTATACCAAAGCGCCGGAAGTCAAGATTCCCGGGATTGAAGGTCTGCGGGGCGCCCTGAGCTACGCTATCGCGCGCGCTCTTGAGGGCGGCGCCGACGCGGACCACGATGGCAAGGTCACGCTAAAGGAACTGTTCGCGAACGTGCGCCAGGTCGTCTACCAACTCTCGGACCAGCGCCAGAATGTCGTCACCAAGACGTCGCCGGGCCAGTCTCCAGATAAGGATGTGGTTTTTCAGCTCACGCGCGGATTACCACCCGCGCCGTCGCAACCCGCGGCGACGCAACCCGCGGCGACCACCAGCGTCGTCGCAAATGCTTCTCAAAACAGGGACCCGTCTCCTGCGGAGTCTGTACCGGCTCGATCCGCGCTTCCGATACGCGTTGCCGCACTCGACGGCGGCACCAACTATTTTGCCAAGCTAACGTCTCGCGACGCCACCATCGAAATCGTCCGGCCTATCGACGATCCAGATATTATTTGGGATCCCAAGTCACGCGACGTAATTTCCTGGGGTGACGTCATCGCCTACAAGGTCGATCAGGGCGACCTTGCGACGGTGATCGATCGGACCGCGGCGATCCGGGAATTAAAGAAAATCGCCACGAAGGCTCCTCAATCCGTTCGGGTCGGTCCTGACGACGCGAAATATCACAATGAACAGGTGGTTCAGATTGAACTTTCCGATCTCGCCGGCCGGGCACTGGTGCTATTTGATATCTCCGGCGACGGCACGATCCAGATGCTCTATCCGATTGGGTCGGACGACGCACTGAGACACGAAGCAAGCCTCCAGCTTCCGCTTCGGGTACGTGAACCGTTCGGCGCCGAGCAGGTCGTGGCCATCACGTCCACAGAGCGGATGATTGGTCTCGAACAAGGCCTACTGCAACTTAATCTTAGGAAGGCACCTGGCCAGTTGATCAAGATAATGACCAAGCTTCTTCCTTCCGACGCTCGGATCGGCTCCATTGGATTTTACACGGCACCGTAAGGTGAGCAATGTTGTCGTTGTTGGGTTTTATGAGGTTTTTTGCCCTATGCGCGACGATGATCATCGCGCAACAGGCATCTGCGGCCGTTGTGATCCTGGAGGGGAAAGCCACGTCCACGCCGCCACCGCCGCCGCTGACATCCGCTCCTGAAAAGATGAACCGGCAGGAAGAACTCTCTGCTCCCGGACAAACACCTTCGCCTCAACTCGCCTCTCCGCCCGACAGCCAAACGCTCCCGCCGGCAATCGCTCCGGCTGCCACGGCATCGCCCGCACTCGAGAATACGTCAAGCTCACCCCCCGTGCCGCCCATAAGTTCGCCAAACCTGGCTGTTGTGCCGAGCGATCTGGGTACTGTCAAAGTCGCAAACTCCGCCGAGGTCGCAGTCGAGATGATGCCCGGCCAGACGGTCAACGTCGGCTCCCGTGTCTCCTTCCGGATTACCAGCAAGAAGCCCGGCTATCTGGTTCTGGTCGATGTCGACGCAACCGGTCATCTGACGCAAATCTACCCGAATACTGCCTCGCTGATACGAGCCAACAATCCTAAGGGCAATTACGTCAAACCCGGCAGCAAGCTGATGATACCGCTCGCTGCCGATCCCTATGCCGGCGGAGTTGAATACGTCGTTTCACCGCCAAGCGGCCAGGCCATGATCGTCGCTATATTGAGTGCTCAGCCGGTTCAAATACTGGACTTGCCGGATGTCCCGCCGGAAGTAAAAGACCAATCGGACAGGCTGGCGTGGTTGGCGAAATGGACCAGGGAATTGCGAATTCCCGACGACGCGACCAACCAACTGCGCGAAGCCCAATGGTCATTCAATGCCAAGCCCTATATCATTCAGTAAAGGCCGAGGGGGTCCGGCTAAGCCGGCCTCGCCGACTGAACGGTTGAATGGAGATCAGCCGGACGCAGAGCGCCTTTCCTGGTGTTGCGGAAGCTTAGAAATTAACGCGAGCGAGATTTCGGAGGCACTATGGATTGGCCCCTGATCGGCGCGGTCACGGGTCTGACGATTGTCGCAGGCGCCGTAACATTCGAAGTGATCGTTTTCGTGAAGGCGGATACGGAGCCGGTCAAGACAACTCAGCTACTCACCAGCTACGGGTCTTCCGTCGATCGATCGGCCTACGAGCTCCCCGGTTTCGTAAATGGCAAACCCGGCCCACCGCCTCCCAGTTTTCCCTTGATCAGGCTGATCGACCCAGATCGAACCTTTCCGATCGAGGGAGACGATCCTGCACCTCAAGCCCCAGTCTCTCGCCCGGCTTTCCCTTCCCCCAAAAAAGCTCCCGCACCATCAGTCTCAGCAACTCCAGACACGCCAGGCGATGCCAAGGTTGCGAAGCTGACCACGCCCGAGCTCAAGGCTGCTCTCCCTGACATTCAACCGCGGGCAGACCTGTGGAGGGTTCGGGTGACTTCAAAGGCGAGCTATTTCAACCTGGGCGGCCATGTCGATAGCGCTGGAATTGTCGACAGTCTTGCCAGCAGTCATTTGAGGGACGCGCTCAAAGAGCACAAAAATTTCGCACACCTTCCTCCGGACATCAGAACGCATATATTGACTCAAAATATCAATCTTCCGAAGATCGCACCGTATCGAGGGCTGCTTGGAATCGACGATAAGACGATGGAGGAAGAGCAGGCCATAAGATTCGAGCGCGTCGTTAGCACTAGATGATTCTCGTGACCTGCATTCATGTGGCGACGCTGCTCGCGCCAGGCGTTTTGGACGGCGCGCGACACTTTCAGATGGCAATCGTGAAACGTCGAGAATTAGCTAAGCTAATGCGAATAGGGCATGCTGCGGTAGAATGCGGCCGCCGTTCGTGGGCAGAACGATCTTGTGTGTTCGGCCATTAAGAGGCCGATTTTGGAGCGTGGTCCCGGTAGCTGAGAATAGGTTGCCAAAAAAGCGCTTTGGCAGGGAACCTCTCTGAGCGTGTGCGATAAGGGACGTAAAATGACTCCAGGGCGGCTCCTGCCACTCTTCGCAGCACTTGTCACAACGGCTCTTTCGGCCGTTGCCGCTCCCGACGAGCAGTTATTGGGCAAAAAGGCCGGATATCCGATCGGCACACGTTCCAACTGGTTTTACGACGAAAGCGTCCGGGTTGGATCGTTCAGCAATCTCGACAGGATCTTTCCGCACAACACCCTCAAAAGAGCAGCGTCTCCTCTGCCGCTTCCCCGCGCTGCCAGCGAGCCGAAGATCGATTATTGGTTCGACCAGATCTACATGCTCGATGATTTTCTCGCGCGACAGCGGATTACGGGTTTGCTTCTGATCAAGAACGGTGAAATTCTGATAGAACGCTATCAGTACGGTCGCAATGCAGCAAACCATTTCGACTCCAATTCGATGGCGAAGTCCATCGTTAGCCTCGCGGTTGGGATGGCGCTTGCTGAAGGAAAAATTAGTTCGTTGGACGACGCCGTATCCAAGTACGAGCCAAAACTTGCCGGCAGTCTCTATGGCGACACCTCGATACGGAATCTGCTGCGGATGTCGTCCGGCGTGCGATTTAGTGAAACTTATGATCGTAACGACGACCTGGCGCGATTTTCGGATGCGCGCTACTCGCATCAAAACAACATCGAGGCACTCCGCGCATTCAAGGTTCGCGAAGCGTCGCCAGGAACGCGCTTTCACTATGCATCGAGCGAGACTGTCGTCCTCGCGGTACTGATTCGCGCCGTAACGGGAAACACCTTGAGCGAATATTTGAGCAAGAGGCTATGGCAGCCGCTTGGGGCGGAAAGCGACGCCACATGGGTCAGGACATTCGATGGTCTCGAATCATCGGCAGGAGGCTTCAGCGCAACCTTGAGAGACTATGGCCGGCTGGGTGTGCTGCTGGCCAACGATGGCGCTGTTGGTGACAAGCAGTTGGTGCCGAAACAATATCTGCTTGATGCCACCGATCCAAATCGGCAACCCGCTGCGTTTGCCCCGGGTCGCGCTCCATCTACCGCGTGGGGATATGGCTATCAATTTTGGATTTTTCCGGGCGAGCAACGACGGTTCGCCTTACTGGGCGCCTACGGTCAATCAATCTTCGTTGACCCGAAACTCAAGCTCGTCATGGTGATTACCGCCGCTGCCAAGTACGCCAACTCAGGGAAAGAACCGCTGGGAGCAGAGCGTGATGCATTGTGGCGAGGCGTCATCCGTAGATACGGTAGCTGGTGATTTGAGCGAGCCTCTGGTGGCCGTGCCCACGATCGTCGTTTGAGCGCGGCCAGGGGTTCAATTCCCCGACCAATGTCCGATTGAACCTTTGTCCGCCGTCGCGAGACTCATAGCAGTGGCGTTGCACCGCGCTCGTCATAGAGGGAGGGGAATTTGGTCATCATACCGGTGGACGCTCATCTGCTGACCCTGACGATTTCAACGCCAGAGATCGTGGAACGTCCTATCCGCGTCGGGCGCGAGACTCGAATGCAGCGCGAACGCGTGATGCGTTCGCGGGAGATCGCCACCAAGCGCTCTGCAGCTTCCTTGATGTTGTCTTTCAAGGAAGTGAACAAGATTTTCGCGGCGGCAGATATCGAGTTTCGGCTGAACAACACGACAACCGATCCGGTCGAAGCTCCGGATGGATCGGAAGCGCTCAACGACGCCGGCTTTCTGATGCTGGCCGGCAGCTTTCCGATGAAGGATGCAGTGAATTTGCTGCTCGTGCGTCGTTTCGCGGGCGCCGAGGGCGGCGCTTCTGCCGAGAAACTGGGTGTCTGTGCAGTGGGAGACGGCTCTCCCGACACCGCCCTCGCCCACGAGTTTGGACACTTGCTCGGGCTTGCGCATCAGGGCGACATCCGCGATTTGATGAATCCGGGCCTGTCACCCCCCGGCACGCCGTTGACCGCCAGCGAAATTTCCGTCGCGCGCGCCTCGGCGCTGGTCCGGCGATTTGGTGCCCGTCGATCCGGATAGATCAGACAATGGGGCCGTTAGTATTGCAATTGGCGAGATCGATGACGAACTGCCATCAGCGAAGTAATCCTGATCGGGATCACCGCTCATATTCTGAAACAGCACCACCGCGATGGAAGGCTTATGGCCCCGGCTTCTAATGAGCCGGGGCTGTTGCTTGGAACGACCCCAGCGACGGCGGGTTCCGCGCCGGGTTTCGCTGTTCCTTCCAGTGGGCGGCCTGACGCCCAAGCAAGCTGGGAGCACCCTGCCCGATCAGCGTCGGCCTGCGGCCAAGCTCACCACGTTGCCGGGCAGCGGCTCGACGATACCACGCAGGGCGGCGGCCCATGCTTCGAGGGCCTCGCGCTTCTCGTCGAAATATTCAAACACCTCGTACACCCGCTTGATGCCAGGCCTGACATGTGGGCGAGCAGCGCCTCCCGAGCCTGCTCCGGGATTTTCAGCCGGGCCAGTCGGGTCCGCACGGTGCGCCGGATGTCATGGTTGGTCCCGCCGCAAAACCTCTAATGTTCCTGTCTGCTCGGACTTGGGGCATCACCGGGGTATCATCTTGTCGGGGATGGAGCGAGAGCGCCAGCAACGTTGTGAGGTGGTCTGAGATATCAACTGCAATGTTTTCAGGGGCTTGTAGAAAGATATGAGAACATCTGAGAACGCTTGAGAAGCGTTCGCGGTTTTATTATGTAGACGGGAACCGGCACATTCTCAAAGGCCGGTTCATCGCGAAATCAGGCCGGTAGCCGGAAAGCGACGCGTGAGTATTCCGAACATCATTACGCTGGGCCGCATCTTGCTGGTCCCGTTCATCGTCTGGGCGATCGCCTCAAGCCAGATGGAGATCGCCTTCGCGATCTTCATCATCGCCGGGGTGAGCGACGCGGTCGACGGCTTTCTTGCCAAGCGCTTCAACATGGCGAGCGAGCTCGGCGCGCTGCTTGATCCGCTGGCCGACAAGGCGCTGTTGGTCTCGATCTATGTGGCGCTCGGTATTGGGGGGGCGGTGCCGCGCTGGATCGTGATCCTCGTGGTCTCGCGCGATATCATGATCGTCGGCGCCGTGATTGTGTCATGGTTGTTCGGCAAGCCGATCCCGATGAAGCCCCTGATGGTGTCGAAGCTCAACACGGCGGCGCAGGTGGCGTTTGCGGCGCTGGTGCTTGCGGCGCTGGGATTCGGCTTCAGTTCGGCGCCGTACGACGTGATCCTGATGTGCTTTGTAACGATCTTTACTTTGGTTTCGGTATCGCTCTATCTCGTGGAGTGGGTGCGACACATGAGCACGATCGAAGCCGCCTAAACGATGGGAGCCGGCTGATCCCGGCATGGAGTGACTGCGTGGCAGGTCGCGTTCAACCTCGTCAGCTTGCGTTGGCCCTGCCGCACGCCGAAAGCGTCACCCGCGACAATTTCCTCGAAGGCCCCGCCAATGAAGCCGGGCTCGCCTTGGTCGACGCCTGGCCCGACTGGCCCAACCGGATCATGCTGCTGGTCGGACCGGAGGGTTCCGGCAAGAGCCATCTCGCCGCCATCTGGGCCGAGCAGGCCGGTGCCCGCTCGACCAGCGCACATGCGCTGACGGCGGCCGCGGTGCCGGCGGCGCTCGCGACCGGCGCTCTGGTGGTGGAAGATCTGAAATCGTCAAGCTTCGACGAACGCGCGCTGTTCCATTTGTTGAACCTGGCACGGGAAGACCAGGCTTCCGTACTGATCACCGCACGGATGCCGCCGTCCGCAATTGAAATCGAGCTGCGCGACCTGCGGTCGCGGCTGCGCGCTGTGCCAGTGGTATCGCTGCTGCCGCCCGACGATCAGCTATTTCGGGCCCTGATCGTCAAACTCTGCGCCGACCGTCAGCTCGCCGTCGATGAAAGCGTGGTGAGCTATCTCGCAACCCGGATCGAACGATCCTTTGCGGCGGCGCGGCGGGCAGTCGAATTGCTGGACGCCGAGGCGCTGCGGCAGCGGCGCCCGGTGACCCGGGTGCTGGCAGCGGAATTGTTGCGCAACGGCTGATTACGGGGCCGGTTAATACCTTGACGGCGGGTGCTGTGGGAACGTCAATGTCATTGAAACGTCATCGCGATAACACATGGTTTGCGCGCCGTGGTTCGGCATCGCCTTGCTGTTCGCCCGGAGCTGGATCAAATCCTGATGGAATCCGCACAAGCCATTGTAATTAAAGAAAAAGACGTGGAGGTCGAAGTCGGCTCATCGATGCGATCGAGCCCCGAACGCTTCATCAACCGCGAGCTGTCCTGGCTGCATTTCAATCGCCGGGTGCTCGAGGAATCCGTCAATCCACGCCATCCCGCGCTCGAACGGGTCCGGTTCCTGTCGATTTCTGCCAATAACCTTGACGAGTTCTTCATGGTCCGGGTCGCCGGCATCAAGGCGCAGGTACGGGAGGGCATCGCCGAGCGCAGCCCCGACGGTCTGACGCCCGCCGAGCAGCTTGTCCTGATCAACGAGACGGTTTCGCGGCTCGCCATCGACCAACAGGCGATCTGGCGCGATCTACGTGCAATCCTGGCCGAAGTCGGCATCGTTCTGATCGACGGCCGTGACGTCACCAAACCCGAGCGGGCCTGGATCGAGGACCATTTCCTTCACAACATTTTCCCGCTTTTGACGCCGCTCGCGATCGATCCGGCACATCCGTTTCCCTTCATCCCGAGCCTCGGATTCACCGTCGCGCTGCATCTGGCACGCGTCTCCGACGGCAAGCCGATGAACGCGCTCATTCGCATGCCCAGCAAGATCGACCGGTTCATCCGCTTGCCGGCCGCCAAGGACGGCTCGGTCCGGTTGATCACGCTGGAACAGGCCACCGGGCTGTTCATCGGCCGGCTGTTCCCCGGTTATACCGTCAAGGGTCAGGGCGCCTTCCGGATCATCCGCGACTCCGAGCTTGAAATCGAGGAAGAAGCGGAAGATCTGGTGCGCCTGTTCGAAACCGCGCTGAAACGGCGGCGGCGCGGATCGGTGATCCGCCTCGAAATCGAAGCTAAGATGCCGGAGGAACTGCGCGCCTTCGTGCAGCGCGCGCTCTCCACCGCCGACGACGAGGTTCTTCTGGTCGATGGCGTGCTGGCGATGAACGAACTCTCGCAACTGACGCGGCTCGACCGGCCGGATCTCGAATTCGTACCCTATGTGCCACGTCATCCCGAACGCGTGCGCGACCACGGCGGCGATATCTTCGCGGCGATCCGTCAGAAGGACCTGATCGTCCATCACCCCTATGAATCCTTCGACGTCGTCGTTCAGTTTCTGCAGCAGGGCGCCCGCGACCCCGATGTGGTTGCGATCAAGCAGACGCTGTACCGCACCTCGAACAACTCGCCGATCGTGCGGGCGCTGGCGGAAGCGGCCGAAGCCGGCAAATCGGTGACCGCGCTGGTCGAACTCAAGGCGCGCTTCGACGAGGAGGCCAACATCCGCTGGGCCCGCGACCTCGAGCGCGCCGGCGTGCAGGTCGTATATGGATTTATCGAGCTCAAGACCCACGCCAAGCTTTCGCTGATCGTGCGCCGCGAGGGCGGCAGTCTCACCACCTATGTTCACACCGGGACCGGGAACTATCATCCGCTGACGGCGCGAATCTACACCGACCTCTCCTACTTCACGTCCGATCCGATCATCGGACGCGATGCCGCGCGGGTGTTCAACTACATCACCGGCTATGCCGAGCCGAGCGACATCGAGAAGATGGCGGTGTCGCCCCTCACCTTGCGCAAACGCATTCTCGAACATATCCATGGCGAGACCGGCCATGCCCGCCACGGCAGGCCGGCAGCGATCTGGATGAAGATGAATTCGCTGGTCGATCCCGATATCATCGACGCGCTCTATGAAGCCTCGCAGGCCGGCGTCTCAATCGAGCTTGTGGCACGCGGAATTTGCTGTCTGCGGCCTGGAATACCCGGACTTTCCGAGAACATCCGCGTCAAATCGGTGATCGGCCGGTTCCTCGAACACGGCCGAATTCTACTGCTTTGGCATGGGACAGGGTCTGCCGAGCGCAAAAGCTGCTGTGTATATCTCGTCCGCCGACATGATGCCGCGCAATCTCGACCGGCGGGTCGAAATCCTCTGTCCGCTGCAAAATCCCACGGTGCATCAGCAGGTTCTCGAGCAGATCATGGTCGCGAATCTGAAGGATACCGAGCAGAGCTGGCAGTTGTTGCCGGATGGATCGTCAACGCGTATGAAGGCCGCGAAAGGCGAGGAGCCCTTCAATCTGCACAATTATTTCATGACCAATCCGAGTTTGTCTGGCCGTGGCAAGTCGCTTAAGGAATCTTCACCGCGCCGCCTCACGCGCCGCACCGAGCGTCAGCAATCCTCATAAGGAACTTCCACGGTGAGACGGCCGCGCAAACGCGCCTCCAGCGTCGCGGTCATCGACATCGGTTCCAACTCGGTGCGTCTGGTCGTCTACGAATCGATGACGCGGAGCCTGGTTTCGCTCTTCAACGAGAAGACGCTGTGCGGGCTCGGACGCGAGGTCCAGACCACCGGTCTGCTGGCGCCGGATGCGGTCGCCAAGGCGCTGACGTCGCTGCGGCGTTTTCGCGCGCTGTGCCGGGTGATGAAGGTAGGCCGCGTCTACGCCATCGCCACCGCCGCGTGTCGCGACGCCACCAACGGTCCGGACTTCATCGCCAAGGCCGAATGCATCTGCGGCGTCAGGATCGAAATCCTGTCGGGGCCGCGGGAAGCGAAATTGTCCGCGCTGGGCGTGGTGTCCGGCGTGCACAGGCCGGACGGCATCGTCGGCGATCTCGGCGGCGGTTCGCTGGAGCTGATCGACGTCCGTCGCAGCCGCCTGCACAGCGGCGTAACGCTGCCGCTCGGCAGTCTGGCGCTGCAGGATTCGTCCCACAAATCGCTGAAGCGCGCCGAGCGCATCGTCAGGAACGATATTTCCGCAGTGACACAGCTCAAGGCCGGCCGCGGCCGCAGCTTTTACGCCGTCGGAGGAACCTGGCGGTCGCTGGCGCGAATCCACATCATCCAGAGCGGCTACCCGTTGCGAGTGATGCATGGCTATTCCATCCCGGCAGCGGATGCGCTCGATTTCGCCCAGCGCCTGCGCCGTCTCGCGGCGGCCAACATGCTCGCCGACATCGAAGTCGTCGCCGACGCACGTCGGCCGTTACTGACCTATGCGGCGCTGGTGCTCGAATACATCATCCGTGTCGCCCAGCCGAAGACCATCGTGTTCTCGACCTTCGGGGTCCGCGAAGGCCTGTTTTATGAAATGCTGCCGCAGGCCAAGCGTGCCGAAGACGGCCTGATCTGTGCCGCGCAAAGCCTCAATGAACTGTTGTCGCGATCCGCGCGGCATGCGGAAGAGTTGATCGGCTGGACCGACCGCCTGGTCCGGACCGTGAGGTTGCGGGAGACCGACGAGGACCGCCGCCTGCGGCATGCCGCCTGTCTGCTGTCGGACATCGGCTGGCGCGTGCATCCCGACCACCGCGGCGAGCAGACGCTGCATCTCATCCTCAATGGAAATTTCGGCGCGGTCAGCCATCAAGGCCGAGCCTTTATCGCGCTCGCGGTATTCTACCGCTATGCCGGCTTGAGCGAGGAAAACGAGCCGCCGGCATTCATTCTCGAGCTGATGCCGCCATCCATGGTCGAGCGCGCGCGCGTGCTCGGCGCCGCATTGCGCGTCGCCCACCTGATCTCCGCAGCACGGCCGGGCGTGCTGCCGGCAACCCATTTTCGCAGCCGGGGTCGCAAACTGACGCTGGTGTTCGAACACCGGATGGTCGATCTCGTCGCCGATCGCGTCGGCAGCCGTTTCAAGCAGTTCGCACGGCTGGTCGGCCGTTCTGGATCGATCGTACGGCGCTAAAGCCGCCCGACGGGCTGCGACACCTTGGCGACCGCCAGGCGATCGATCCGGCGCAACCTGCGTCCGCGCCAGATCGAACCCAGCACCAGGACGGCGACCGCCCCCAGCAGCGAGCAGAGATATTCGAGAATATCTCCGTCCAGGCTGAAGTGCGGCGACCATTGCAACAGCGTCGAGGTGGCATCGAAATTGAGCTCGATCCGGCCGTCGAGAAGCCGTTGCAGCAGCGGATGATCGGCCGGATCGCTCGCGATCACGCCGCCGGCGATCCAGCCAAGCAGTATCGCGCCGAGCCAGATCAGGATTGGGAGCCGGTCGAGCACCATCATGATGAGTGCCGCACCGGCAATAATCATCGGGATGCTGATCGCCAGCCCAAGGACCAACAGCGAAACCTCGCCATTGGCAGCGGCGGCGACCGCGATGACATTGTCGAGGCTCATGATGATGTCGGCGATCACGACAATGCGGATGGCTTGCCAGAGGCTGGTGCCGGCCGTGACGTCGTCACCTTCCTGGTCGGGCACCAGCAATTTGGCCGCGATCACAATCAGCGCAAGGCCGCCGGCCAGCTTCAGATAGGGCAGCACCATCAGCGTCGTGACAATACCGGTGAATGCGATCAACAGCAGCACCGCGATGCCGGCGCCGATCACCATGCCCCACAGGCGCTGCCCCGGCGCGAGGCCGCGACAGGCCATCGCGATCACCAGCGCGTTGTCGCCCGAGAGCAGAACGTTGATCCAGATGATCTTGCCGACGGCGAGCCAGAACGCCGGGGTTTGCAGATCGGTCTGGAGGTGCGCGAAAAACGCACCGACAGTGGCGGGATCAAAGACCTGCAACAGCCAATTCACAGCCCATTCCCTCGACCGCGCGGTGGCCCGCGCGGCTATCCTCAGCTAATCGGACATCGACGTCGGCGTCCGTCAACCGACAATTTCATTGCCGGAGAAAAACTGGGCGATTTCGATAGCCGCCGTCTCGGCAGCGTCAGAGCCGTGGACCGAGTTTTCACCGATTGACTTCGCATGCAGCTTGCGAATCGTTCCATCGGCGGCCTTGGAAGGATCGGTCGCACCCATCACATCGCGATGCCGCGAGATGGCGCTTTCGCCCTCGAGAACCTGCACCACGACCGGCGCGGAAATCATGAAGTCCACCAGCTCGCGAAAGAAAGGACGCGCCTTGTGCACGGCGTAGAAGGTCTCGGCCTGTTCGCGGGTCATGCGAATGCGCTTCTGCGCAATGATGCGAAGCCCGGCCTTCTCGATCAATGCATTGATCGCGCCGGTCAGATTGCGCTCGGTCGCGTCCGGCTTGATAATCGAAAAGGTGCGCTCAATCGCCATGATTTCGTCCTTGAACAACGCTGGTGGGAGTTGCCGGGCTTATATCGGCGCTGCCGGGGGACGGCAAGCGATCCGGCAATCGCACGGACCGCCGCGGGGGGCTTGCCATCCGGCCATGCCGCAGCGCCGGAAATTACAACGATTTCACCAAGATGAACCTTTTCTGAAGTCACCGTCCCGGTTTCGTTCACCTTCTCCGCATTAGGCTTCAATCGACCGAGCGCGTCCGGCCAGGTTCGCGGGATGCGTTCGGAGCTTCATCGATGGCGTCAGTGACGCCAAACCTGAGGAGATGGTCATGTTACGCAAACTCTCGCTTGTTGCAGTTGCCGCGGCCGCGCTTGGTGCGGCCGCGCTCGCACCGACTTCTGCTTCCGCCTTCGGCCCCGGCTGGCACGGCGGCTGGCATGGCGGGTGGCACGGTGGCTGGCATCGCGGCTGGGGCTGGGGTCCGCGCTTCTACGTCGGCGGTCCGGCCTATTACGGCTATGGCGGCTGCTATGTGCGCCAGCTCGTCCCGACCCCCTGGGGCCCACGCTGGCGCCTGGTCAATCGCTGCTATTGATCTGCGCCGATTCCGACGCCAAAAGCCCCCGGCCGCCGTGGCCACGGGCTTTTGACTGGCTTCTTTGGAACCCGCCATCGTTTTATATTCGATGTTTGCGGGAAGTGGGGGCAATCGTCGCATCCGGCGGAAACAATATTGGCGCAGGGGACTTGGTTTGGCGGTCACCAATGTGAACTGCACAACCGGAACCCGTCATGAACAGCCAAACCGTCAGCGACAGCATGGAGCTCGATCGCAAGACCAGTCGATCGATCTGCGACGCCGTGGGCGAACGGCTGCAACAGGAACTGCCCCCGGAGACCTCGCGCCCCTCGGTCCATCTCCAGTACTTGCTCGATGAATTGCGCCGACGCGACCAGGACAGCCGCCTGCCGAACTAGCCGGGCTGCCTTTCGCCCGCGAGAAGCTGTGTTTCGGCCACAAACCGGTTGCGTTTGGCGGCGGCAGCGGTGACAAGGCCGCATGCTCTCAATCACCGACATATCGGTCCGGATCGCCGGACGGCTTCTGATCGATCATGGCTCGGCCCAGATCGTACCGGGCGCACGGGTCGGTCTTGTCGGCCGCAACGGCGTCGGCAAGTCGACGCTGTTTCGGGCGATCCGGGGCGAATTGCCGACCGAAACCGGCACCATCACCCTGCCGCCGCGCTGGCGTGTCGGCAGTCTCGCCCAGGAAGCCCCCGACGGCCCGGAAAGCCTTATCGAGGTAGTGCTGAAGGCTGACCTCGAGCGCGAAGCGCTGCTGCGCGAAGCGGACACGGCGCACGATCCATCCCGCATTGCCGACATCCAAACCCGCCTGGTCGATATCGAGGCCCATTCCGCCCCTGCCCGCGCCGCCGCGATCCTCAGCGGCCTCGGTTTTTCCGCGGCCGATCAGGTACGGTCCTGTTCGGAATTCTCCGGCGGCTGGCGGATGCGCGTCGCGCTTGCGGCCACGCTGTTTGCCGCCCCTGATCTCCTGCTGCTCGACGAGCCGACCAACTATCTCGATCTCGAAGGCACCCTTTGGCTCGAGGACCACCTGGCGAACTATCCGCGCACCGTGATCGTCATCAGCCATGATCGCGACCTGCTCGACACCTCGATCGACCAGATCCTGCATCTCGATCGCGGCAAGCTTGCGCTCTACAAAGGGTCCTACTCGTCGTTCGAGGAGCAGCGCGCCACCCGCGAAATGCTCGATGCCAAGCACGCCAAACGCCAGGCCGACGAGCGCAAGCGCCTGCAGGCCTTCGTCGACCGCTTCAAGGCCAAGGCCTCGAAGGCCCGTCAGGCCCAGTCCCGCGTCAAGATGCTGGAGCGGATGAAGCCTGTTACCGCGTTGGTAACCCAGGATGTACACGAAATCTCGTTTCCGGTGCCCGAGAAGATGCTGTCGCCGCCGATTATCGCGGTCGACGACGTATCGGTCGGCTATGATCCGAAGCACCCCGTGCTCAATCGCGTTACGTTGCGGATCGACACCGACGACCGTATCGCCCTGCTCGGATCGAACGGCAACGGCAAGTCGACGCTGGTCAAGCTGCTCGCCAACAGACTGCCGCCGTTCTCCGGTCGCGTGACGCGCGCGGAGAAACTGTCGGTCGGATATTTCGCGCAGCATCAGGTCGACGAACTCAATCTCGACGGCTCGTCCTATGATCACGTCCGCAAGCTGATGCCTGATGCTCCCGAAACCAAGGTGCGCGGCCGTACCGGCGCGATCGGTTTCTCGGGCAAGGCCGGCGACACCCTCGTCAGAAACCTGTCGGGTGGCGAGAAAGCGCGACTCCTGCTCGGGCTCGCGACATTCTTCGGTCCGAACATGATCATTCTCGACGAGCCGACCAACCATCTGGACATCGACAGCCGGGCCGCGCTGGCCGAGGCAATCAACGAATTTCCCGGCGCGGTGATCATGGTCTCCCACGACCGCTATCTGATCGAGACCTGCGCCGATCAATTGTGGGTGGTGGCCAATCACGCGGTCACGACCTATGACGGCGACCTTGACGATTATCGCCGCATGGTGCTGTCGACGCGTGGCATGCGCGGCAACGCGCGCGACCGGGGCGGCGCGGAGCGCGGCAACGGTACCGACAAGCCGCAGCGCAACAGGGCCGGGAGCCGTGTGCCGCTGAAGCAGAAGATCTCGAATGCCGAGGCCGAAATCGAGCGCATCAACGCTATCATCGCCAAGATCGATACAGCGCTGGCACTCCCCGACTTGTTCAAGCGTGACCCGAAACAGGCGGCACAACTCGCCAAAGCGCGCGCCAGCGCGGCAAGCGCGCTGCTGCGGGCCGAGGAAGAATGGCTGGTAGCGAGTTCGCAGTATGATGAGGCGGCCGGCTGAGCCGACTTATCACGTTGCGCCCCGGCGGCAGCGTGACCATCACGTCGCGGCCGGCTTCTTCTTTGGCTTGGACTTTGCCGGTTTAGCCGATTTTGCCGGCTTCGCGACCTCAGGTGTACCCTCGATCGACGACAGGCGCCCAGCCCTGAAGGTGTAGATTCCGGCGCGGGTTCCGTGCGAATAGTTGACCACCGCGACTCGGTCGCCGCGCGCGTTGTTGGACAGGCTGACACTGTCCGGCGCGCCGATGCCGCGCACGACATCGCATTCGGTATGACCTAGTGCCACCGTGCCCGTCGTCACGGGCGGCGGTGCGGCGGCAGCGCCCTCGGTCAGCGCATTGGCGTCGGCAGGCGCGCCCGCGGGCGCCATTCCCGGGCAAAGCCCATCGGCACTGACCAGATCCTCGGCGGTAACCGGCTTGTTCGGCGTCAAGGGCGGCGTTTCAATCGAAACATTGCTGATCGTCAACCGGCCGGCACGCGAGAACCAGTCGGCATCCTTCAACAGAAGATCCGACGTACTTCCGCAGCCCGTGACCAGCGGCGCCACAAGCAGCAGCGCCAACAGCGACGTTCGATGAGAAATGTGGTCCCGCACGATACTCTGGGTTCTCCTCCCTGCCGCGCAAACCTACGTCCCACCATCACTTTGCGGCGTGACCGTGACTACGTCCGGGCCAGCCGGTCGAAAATGCAGACTATCATTAACGGCGGCAAATCGCTATTGCCGCCGTTGCCACCGGCCGCGCTCGTCGGCTTGCCAATAGGTAACCTCGAACCCTCGCGCCTTGCAATCGGTCCAGGCGCCGCGCGCTGCCGCAAGCGCGTCGTCGTCGTCGCCGTTAAACACCAGCACCAGCCGTTCGTAGGCATCCGAATCCGTCGGCAAGGCGGCGTTGTCGACCAGGAATCTGACATTGGCCCGGTTCGGATTGCCTTCGGCGACCGCCAGCACGATCGGCTGATCCTGCACGTCGCCGGCACGCCACGTGGCGTGCGGCAAAAACGAATCTTCGCGATAGGTCCACAAATGCGCATCGAGCGCGTCGGCGCGCTCTTCCGACGTGGACTGCACGACCACGCGCCAGCCGCGCGCCAGCGACTTTTCAAGCAATGCGGGCAGGACATTTTCCAGCGTCATGTCCTGCAGATGATAGAACAGCACTTCGGTCATCGCGTGGCTTCGTAATACTCCGCGACCAGCCGGTCCAGCAGGCGAACGCCGAAGCCGGACCCCCAGCTCTGATTGATCTCCGTCTTCGGCGCCCCCATCGCCGTCCCCGCGATATCGAGATGCGCCCATGGCGTGTTGTCGACGAAACGCTGCAGGAACTGCGCCGCCGTGATCGAACCGCCGTGGCGATTGCCGGTGTTCTTCATGTCGGCGAACTGCGAATCGATCTGCTTGTCATATTCCGGGCCGAGCGGCATGCGCCAGACACGCTCGCCGGTCGCGGCGCCGACCGTCATCAGCCGTTCGGCCAGTTCGTCATTGTTGGAAAACAATCCGGCATATTCGGTGCCGAGCGCGACCATGATGGCGCCGGTCAGCGTGGCCAGATCGACCATGAATTTCGGCTTGAACTTCCGCGCCACGTACCACAGCACATCGGCCAACACGAGCCGGCCTTCCGCGTCGGTATTGATGATCTCGATGGTCTGCCCCGACATCGAGGTGACAATGTCGCCCGGGCGCTGCGCGTTGCCATCGGGCATGTTCTCGACCAGGCCGATGGCGCCGACCACATTGACCTTCGCCTCGCGCGCGGCCAGCGCATGCATCAGTCCGACCACGCAGGCAGCGCCACCCATGTCGCCCTTCATGTCCTCCATGCTGCCGGCGGATTTGATCGAGATGCCGCCGGTGTCGAAGCAAACGCCCTTGCCGACAAAGGCCACCGGCCGATCGCCGCGCTTGCCGCCATTCCAGCGCATGATCACGAGGCGGCCGGGTTGGGTCGAGCCCTGAGCCACGCCCAGCAGCGCGCCCATGCCGAGCTTTGTCATGGCCTTGACGTCGAGAATCTCGACATTGACGCCAAGCCTGCGCAATCGACCGGCGCGGCGGGCAAATTCCACGGGGTAAAGCACGTTCGGGGGCTCGTTCACCAGTTCGCGCGCCATCAGGACGCCATCGACGATATGGGCATCGGATACGAACGCCTTGCGCGCGGCGCCGACGTCGCCGACCGCCACCGATACGTCGACCCGCAAAGCGGCTTCCTCGCCGTCCTTTTTCCTGGTCTTGTAGCGGTCGAATTTGTAGGCGCGCAGCCGCACCCCCGCGGCGATCGCGGCGGCCTGCCCGGGCTCCATGGCTCCGGTCGGCAGTTCGGCAATAATGCTCGCGGCTTCGCTGCCGGCATTGAGTTTGCCGGCGACGGCGCCGCCGAATTTGAGGAAGTCCTTTTCCTTGAGTTCGGAATGCTTGCCGGTTCCGACCACGATCAAGCGCTGAACCTTGATTCCATCCGGCGCCAGAATATCAAGCGCCGCCCCGCTCTTGCCCTTGAACTGGTTGGCTGACGCCGCGCGTCCTACCATCGTCGCGGCCGTGCCCAGCGCCTTGCGGGTTGCGGCGCCGAATTTCAGCGCGTCGTCGCAAAATACCACCAGCACGCCGCGCGGAGCGGCTGAAAACGGAACGAAGCCGACCTTGACGGCGCCGGACATGGGCAAATCCTCCAGAAATCAGGGCTGTAGCCGAATCGGAAACTCGGCCAATGATCTCGATGGGTGTGAAGCGCATCCGTCGAGAAAAGGGTCCGGGGCACTATGGCCTGCCAAGCGTTGCGCTGCCAAGCGCCAGCCGTGGCTGGTACGCCACATGGGGCGAATTATTAACCATATCCGGAGGGTGCCATGGCGCAGCCATTTTGTTGGCGGATCAAAGGGATGGTAGTGAGGAATGTGAGCCGGCCGGAGCGAGCGCGGCGCGACCGAAGGGGATCCTGATTTCAGGATCGGTCGCAGCCGCGGTTCCGGTCCGCCAGGTGGGATCGTGCGATAACGATGGGGTCTATCGACAAGTATATCTTTCGCACGACGCTGGCGTCGTTTGCGGTGGTTCTGGTCAGCCTCACCGGGGTGATCTGGATTACGCAGGCGTTGCGGGGCATCGATCTGATGACCAGCCAGGGTCAGACCATCCTGACCTTTCTGGGCATCACCAGTCTGGTGATTCCGGCCCTGGTTTTGATCATCGCGCCGATCGCACTGATGATCGCGATTTCGCACACCCTGAACAAGCTTGCCACCGATTCCGAGATCATCGTGATGAACGCCGCCGGCTTCTCGCCGTTCCGGCTGTTCCGCCCGTTCGTATACGCCACCTGCGTCGTCGCGGTCATGGTCGCTTTTATCGCCGCCTATCTCGCTCCCGACGGCATGCGCCGGATCAAGCAATGGGACGCCGACATCACCGCCGACGTGCTCACCAACATCCTGCAGCCCGGCCGCTTCGCGCAGCTCGACCAGAACCTCACCATCCGCATCCGCGAGCGGCGCCCCGGTGGGCTGCTCGTCGGGATTTTCGTCGACGACCGCCGCGACCCGAAGGAACGCGTCAGCATCGTCGCCGACCATGGCACGGTGCTGAAGAACGAGGCCGGCTCGTTTCTGATTCTCGAGGACGGAAATCTGCAGCGCTTCGAAGCCGGCAAGCGCGATCCCGCGCTGGTCGCGTTCGGCCGTTATGCGTTCGATATGTCCAAATTCTCGAATCAGGGTCACGACGTCGCGCTCGGCATTCGCGAACGCTACCTCTGGGAATTGCTCTGGCCCGCGGCCAACGATCCGGTCTATTCGCAGCTCGCCGGACAGTTCCGCGCCGAGCTGCATGACCGCTTCATGGCGCCGATCTATCCCTTCGCATTCGCGGCCCTCACCTTTGCCTTCCTGGGAGCGCCGCGCACCACCCGCCAGAGCCGCAATTTTTCAATTGGCTGCTCCATCCTGGCCGTGTTCGGGCTGCGGATGGCGGGATTCGCCTGCTCGGTCGTGACGGTCAAATCGCCGTTCGCCGCGGTCCTGCAATATCTGATGCTTGCCGCGTCAATCGGCGCGGGACTCTGGATCATCATCGCGGGCGCCGTGGTCGAACCGCCGGCGGCGCTGCTGGAAGCGATCAACCGGTCGAACGCACGCCTGCTTCGGCTTTTCGGACGTCCGGTCACTGCATGAGCATGATGACCAACACGTTGGGGCGATATTTTGCCAGCCGTTTCGTGATCGCGGCGCTTGGCGTATTTGCCAGCATCTTCCTGCTTCTGGTTCTGGTCGATTACATCGAAATGGTCCGGAAGACATCGGGACTGGTCTCGGCATCCGCCGTCATGGTCGCGGAAACATCCTTGTTTCGCGTGCCGCAACTGCTCGAAAAGATGACGCCGTTCTGTGTGCTGATCGGGACCATGACCTGTTACCTCGCATTGTCGCGGCGCCTCGAACTCGTGGTCGCGCGCGCCGCCGGGGTTTCGGCCTGGCAGTTCATCGCGCCGGCGCTGGCGAGCTCGATCGTGCTCGGCATCCTGGCCACCACCGCTTACAATCCGATGTCGGCAGATCTGCGCGAAACTTCAAAAAGGATGGAAGCGCAGCTCTTCGGCTCGGCGCCCGGCGGCGGCATCCAGGACGCCTCGGGCTTCTGGATCAATCTGGTCAACAGCGATGGCCAGGCCATTATCAACGCCGCCCGCAGCGAACAGCAGGGCGTGCGGCTGACCGGGCTCACGGTATTCACCTTCGACACCGACAACCAGTTCAAGGAGCGAATCGAGGCCCGCGAGGCAACGCTTGAGGAAGGCCGTTGGGTGTTCAAGTCGGTGCGGCGATATTCCCTCGACGCGCCGCCGGTTGACCAGGACACCTTCTATCTCCCAACCAGCCTGACACCGGCCCAGGTCCGCAACAGCTTCTCCACACCCGAAACTGTGTCTTTTTGGCAACTTCCGAGCTATATCCGGTCTTCGGAGAGCTCTGGATTCGCGACCGCTGGGTATCGGTTACAGTACCATAAGCTTGTCGCACAACCGTTCCTGCTGGCCGCGATGGTGATGCTGGCAGCTTCCGTCAGCCTGCGCTTCTTCCGCTTCGGCGGCGTGCAAAAGATGGTTTTGAGTGGCGTGGGTGCGGGCTTTCTGCTCTACGTTTTGTCGAAAGTAACCGAGGATTTGAGCAAGGCCGAGTTGATGCATCCGATCGCTGCGGCGTGGCTGCCCGTGTGCGTTGGCGGCCTCACCGGCTTTTTGGCCTTGCTATACCAGGAGGACGGGTAGTGGCCGCTGTCGCCGCCCTCCAGAGACGGTCGCCTCCACCCAGGCGGCGCACTGCCGTGTGCCGTCATCGCCCCCGCTTGGCCGCTGTTCGCGGAACGGTCCTCGCCCTCCTGGTCGGGTTGCTCCTGACCGGCTTGCTCAGTGTGGCCGCGACAACTCCGGTCTCGGCGCAGAGCTTTACCTACAATCCGGTCCCGCAGCGGCCGAAACCACCGCGCGTCGCCAACGACGGACAGATGCTGGTGCAGGCGGTGGAGGTCGATTACGACTACAACAACTCACGGGTGTCGGCGGTCGGCAACGTGCAGATGTTCTACAACGGCACCAGTGTCGAGGCCGACAAGGTCATCTACGATCAGAAGACCAAGCGGCTGCATGCCGAAGGCAATATCCGCATGACCGATGCGGACGGCAAGATCACCTACGCCAACCTCATGGACCTGAGCGACGACTACCGCGACGGTTTCGTCAACTCGCTGCGCGTCGACACGGCCGACCAGACCCGAATGGCGGCGACGCGCGCCGACCGCAGCAGCGGCAACTACACGGTGTTCCAGAACGGCGTGTACACCGCCTGCGCGCCCTGCAGGGACGATCCGAAGAAGCCGCCTTTGTGGCAGGTCAAGGGCGCACGCATCATTCACGACCAGACCGAGAAGATGCTGTATTTCGAGAACGCCCAACTCGAGTTCTTCGGCGTCCCGATGGCCTACATGCCGTATTTTTCCACGCCCGATCCAACCGTGAAGCGCAAGACCGGTTTCCTGATGCCGGCCTTCACCTCGTACACGGCCTTTGGCTACGGCGTCGAAGTTCCGTTCTACTGGGCCATCGCGCCCGACTACGACGCCACCTTCAGCCCGCGCTTTACAACGCAGCAGGGCGTGCTGTTGCAGGCCGAATTCCGTCAACGGCTGGCGGACGGATCCTATCAGGTCCGTGCCTATGGCATCGACCAGACCGACCCGGCGGCCTTCGCCGGCCAGCCCGGCGACCGCCAGTTCCGTGGCGGCATCGAAACCAAGGGCCAGTTCGCGCTCAACGATAAATGGGTATGGGGCTGGGATGGGGTCCTGCTGTCGGACTACTACTTCATGTCCGACTACCGGCTCGCCCAATACAAGGATCCGCTGGGCTCGTTCCTGAACCTGCCGACCGAAGCCACTTCCCAGCTCTATCTGACGGGCGTCGGCAACCGCAGCTATTTCGACGCGCGCACGATCTATTATCTGAGCTTTTCGGGCCTGCAGAACCAGGTGCCCGTCGTGGCGCCCGTGATCGACTATTCGAACGTGATCAATCACCCGGTGCTGGGCGGCGAATTCAGTTACAAGACGAACTTCACCAGCCTGACGCGCGAAACCGCGGCCTTCGATGCGACCAACGCAGCAGCGCTGGCCAATGGCACATGCCTGCCGACTTCAGCCGATCCGGCCAAGAATATTACTCCGGCGAACTGCCTGCTCAGGGGCATGCCCGGTACCTATACGCGGTTGACCGGCGAAGTGGATTGGCGGAAGTCCTTCACCAATTCCGCGGGCGAGATCTGGACGCCGTTTGCCAGTCTCCGCGCCGACGCGATCGACGCCTCGGTGACAAACCAGCCCGGCACGTCGAACTTCCTTCCGACCGGCGAAAGCCAGGCCCTGCGCGTGATGCCGACGGTCGGCCTCGAATATCGTTATCCCTTCATCAACGTCCAGCCCTGGGGAACCACGACGATCGAGCCGATTGCGCAGGTCATCATCCGTCCCAATGAACCCTATGCCGGCAAGCTTCCCAACGAAGACGCGCAGAGCTTCAATTTCGACACCACCAACCTGTTCAGCGTCGACAAGTTCTCCGGCTACGACCGGGTCGAAGGCGGCAGCCGCGCCAACGCCGGCGTGCAGGCCACCACGCAATTCGACCGCGGCGGCACCGTCACGGCGGTGTTCGGACAGTCCTACCAGTTGTTCGGCCTGAATTCCTTCGCGGTCGCCGACGTCGCAAATACCGCGCTCGATTCCGGTCTGGACAAGCAAGTATCAGATTATGTTGGCAGCCTCAGCTATTCGCCGAACCGGACCTATACGTTTAGCACTCGCGCTCGCCTTGACCAGGTTACCGGGGACATCAATCGCTTCGAGGCCGAAGGCCGCGCCAACTTCGACCGCTGGTCGGTCAGCCTGCTGTATGGCGACTATGCTGCGCAGCCGGACCTCGGCTACCTGACGCGCCGCGAAGGCATTCTCGGCAGCGGATCGGTCAAGGTAGCGGCAAACTGGGTGGTAACCGGTGCCGCCCGCTGGGATCTCGTCTCGAACCAGATCAACCAATATGTGATCGGCGCCGGCTATGTGGATGACTGCTTCGTGCTGGCGGCCAACTATGTCACGTCGTATTCTTACGCCGCCGGAACGTTGCCGCCGGTGTTGAGTCACGCGTTCATGTTGCAGATCGGCCTGCGGACCATCGCCCAGTCTGCCACAACGGCGGGTGCCGGGGTCATCCAGTAGAACCGGCTCGGCACACCGTCAACGCGCCAAAATCCCAATCGTATCGGTTGACACAACGACAATGATCACGACAACGCCTTTGCTTCAGCGCCTTCCACGTCTCATGCCGGCTTGTGTTGCGGTCTTCATCCTGATCGCCGCCGCAGCACCGTCGTATGCGCAAGTCGCCGTCATGGTCAACGGCGAACCCATCACCAACTACGACATCGAGCAGCGCAGCAAGCTGGACTTTCTCTCGAGCCACAAAAAAATGACCCGCAAAGAGGTCATTGACGAGTTGATCGATCAGAAGGTGAAAATCCGGGAAGCGAAACAATTTGGCGTCGACCCCACCGGGTCCGATGTCGACGCCTCGTTCGCCCAAATGAGTGCGCGGATGCGCACGACGCCCGATCAACTCTCAAAAACTCTTGAAAATCAAGGAATTAGACCAGAGACCCTGAAGGAGCGCATCAAGTCCGAGATGGTCTGGACCAGTCTGGTTCGCGGGCGGTACAAGGAGAGCCTCCAGGTTGGAGAGAAGGAAGTCGCCGCCGCCGCCGCCGTTGAGGTCAAGGGCGACGAGAAGGACGCGAAGCTCGAGACCGAAAGCTACGAGTACAAGATGCAGCCGATCGTCCTGCTCGTTCCGCGAGGGTCCGCTCCCGCCATCTTGGAGGCCAAGCAAAAGGAGGCCGAAGCCCTGCGCGGCCGGATCCAGACCTGCGACGAGGCCAACGCCTTCTTCAAATCGATGCCGAATGCCGCGATCCGGGAGACCGTGACCAAAACCTCGGCCGACCTCCCGCCTGCACTTCGCGAAGTTCTCGACAAGACCCCGATCGGTCATATGACCGCCCCCGAAGTGACCAAGCAGGGCGTCGAGATGGTCGCGCTCTGCGGCAGGAAGCAAACCACCGTCGACACGCCGAAGAAAAAGGAAATCCGCGACAAGATGTACAACGAGAAATTCGAAGCCAAGTCGAAGGCGTATCTGGAACAGGTCCGCAAGGCCGCGATGATCGAATATCGCTGATGCAACATCCTTGATGATGGCAAAGCCGCTCGCGCTGACATCGGGCGAACCTGCGGGCATCGGACCCGATATCGCCATCATGGCGTGGCTGCGGCGCCACGAGTTGAAGCTCCCGGCGTTCTACCTGCGTGGCGACCGGGGCTTGCTCGATCAACGGGCGAGAGCCCTTGGACTCAAGGTCGAAATCGCCGAAGTTCGCGCCGAGGATGCACCTGTTGCGTTCGCTGACACCTTGCCGGTGGTGGCGACCGGTCACGCCGCCACGGCGCGGCCCGGCCAGCCGGACGGCAGCAGCGCCGGCGCCGCCATCGCATCCATCCGTCAGGCGGTCAACGACGTGGTCGCCGGAAAAGCTGCCGCGGTCGTCACCAATCCGATTGCCAAGAGCGTGCTTTACCGCGCCGGATTCCGGCATCCCGGCCACACCGAATTTCTTGCCGAGCTTGCGGCGGCCGGCGGCCGTGCGCCACAGCCGGTGATGATGCTGTGGTCGCCTGCCCTCGCGGTGGTGCCGGTGACCATCCATCTTCCGCTGCGGGATGCCATTGCACAGCTCTCGAGCGACCTCATCGTCACGACGGTTCGGATCGTGGCTGCGGCAATGAAAGACCATTTCGGGCTCACCCATCCGCGCCTCGCCTTGTCCGGCCTCAATCCCCACGCCGGCGAGGATGGCGGGCTTGGCACCGAGGAGCAGCGCATCGTCGCTCCCGCCGCCGAGATCCTGCGCCGCGAGGGTATCGAGATCAGGGGGCCGTTGCCGGCGGATACCATGTTTCACGATGCTGCGCGCAGGACGTACGACTGCGCCATCTGCATGTATCACGACCAGGCGCTGATCCCGATCAAGACCATTGCCTTTGACGATGCGGTCAACGTTACGCTGGGACTGCCGTTTGTTCGGACCTCTCCCGACCATGGCACCGCCTTCGACATTGCCGGCACCGGCCGCGCCAATCCGTCGAGCCTGATCGCGGCCTTGCGGCTCGCCGCCCGCATGACGGCGCCTGCGCCGGCATGAGCGCGATCGACGATCTGCCGCCGCTTCGCGAGGTTATCCGCCAGCATGCCTTGTCGGCGCGCAAGTCACTTGGACAGAACTTCCTGCTCGACCTCAATCTCACCGCGCGGATTGCGCGTGCCGCGGGTCCGCTCGAAGACGCTGTCGTCCTCGAGATCGGGCCGGGCCCCGGCGGCTTGACGCGGGCGTTGCTGGCATTGGGAGCGCGGCGGGTCATTGCGGTGGAGCGTGACCAGCGCGCCTTGGCCGCGCTCGCGAACATTTCACAACGCTATCCGGGCCGGCTGGAGGTCATCTGTGCCGACGCCGAGCAGTTCGATCCGCGGCCGCTGCTCGGCAACGACCGCGCGAAGATTGTCGCCAATCTGCCCTACAACATCGCGACCGCCCTGCTGGTCGACTGGCTTTCGATCGAGCCCTGGCCGCCCTGGTACGAGATGATGGTGCTGATGTTCCAGCGCGAGGTCGCCGAGCGCATTGTCGCCCGCGAGAATGATGAAGCCTATGGCCGGCTCGGCGTGCTCGCGAACTGGC
This sequence comes from uncultured Alphaproteobacteria bacterium, assembly GCA_963808035.1. Taxonomy (GTDB): domain Bacteria; phylum Pseudomonadota; class Alphaproteobacteria; order Rhizobiales; family Xanthobacteraceae; genus Bradyrhizobium. The sequence goes on from CAWEEF010000001.1 coordinate 406,425, forward strand.
GCGCCGAGACCAAGATCCTGTTCGACATCTCTCCGGCCGCATTCGTGCCGCAGCCCAAAGTCACCTCCTCGGTAGTGCGGTTGGTGCCCCGCAGCCGGCCGGAGCCGTGCGATCGCAAGGCCCTGGAGATGGTGGCGGCGGCGGCGTTCGGCCAGCGGCGCAAGATGCTGCGGCAAAGCCTCCGATCGTTGCAGGTCGAGCCGGCTCGGCTCGGAGCGGCCGCCGATATCGACCTGACGCGGCGCGCCGAAACCGTTCCGGTCAGCGGTTTTGTTGCCATGGCTCGGGAATTGACCGATATACGCAACGAAAGATCGAACGCCGTTTGAGGAGAATACATCATGGCGCAGATGCGACGCCAATCGTTGGTCAAATTCGATGCGCCGTTGTGCGAAACCATCATTGAGACGCCGAAGCCGCAAGGCGGCGAGGTGCTGATGCGGATCGAACGCTGCGGCCTGTGTCACTCCGACCTGCACATCCAGGACGGCTATGCCGACCTCGGCGGCGGCAAGAAACTCGACACCACGCGCGGCATGACGCTGCCCTTCACGCTGGGACATGAGATCGCCGGCACCGTCGAGGAAGTCGGACCCGAGGTTTCGAAGGATCTGGTCGGCGCCAGCAAGGCAGTATTTCCCTGGATTGGCTGCGGCCAGTGCCGCGACTGCCTCAACGGCGACGAAAATCTCTGCGTCAAGCAGCGTTTTCTCGGCGTTGCCATCGACGGCGGTTTCGCCAGCCATGTGCTGGTGCCGGACGCCAGATATCTGCTGGACTACGATCCGCTGCCGGTCAATCAGGCGGCGACCCTGATGTGCTCCGGGGTGACTGCCTATGGCGCCTTGAAGCGGCTGGTCGACCGGCCGCGGCAGCGCAACCTGCTGCTGATCGGGCTTGGCGGCGTCGGCATGATGGGGCTTGCCTTTGCGCAGGCGATGTTCAAGCAGAAAATCTCGGTGGCGGATCTGAGCCCCGCGGCGCGCGAGACCGCCATGAAAAACGGCGCCGAGATCGCCTACGATCCCTCCGAGCCCGAGATCGCCAAACGCATCATCAAGGAGACCGATGGCGGTTTCGACGAGATCGTCGATTTTGCCGGCAATGAGAAATCGATGGCCTTCGCCGTCTCGGTGATCGCGCGCGGCGGCAAGATCGTGGTTTCCGGCCTGATGGGCGGCAATTTCAGCCTGCCGATGGTACAATGGATCTACAAGCGGATGACCATCGAAGGTTTCATGGTCGGGACGCTGGCCGAGGCGCACGAGTTGATGGCGCTCGCGCGTTCCGGCAGGATCAAGCCGACGCCGATGCGCGAGGAACCGATGGCCGATGTCCAGAAATGGATCGACGCGCTGCGGGCCGGAAAAGTCGTCGGGCGCATCGTACTGAAGAACTGAGGTAGAGCATCTTGCAAGCCTCGCCAAAAGAGGCAAAGTGCCCGGCAAGCCTCGCTTGAACAGGGAGGACCGTGATGAGCGGGAGGAGTCTTTCGACGCTGGCTGCCCTGGCGACGTTTGCGCTGGGCCTGATTGCAACAACGGCCGCGCAGGCGCAGAAGCAATACGGCCCCGGCGCCAGCGACACCGAAATCAAGATCGGAAACACCGCGCCCTATAGCGGCCCGGCATCCGCCTACTCGGCGGGCGCGGTTTCCGAGGCCGCCTACTTCAAGATGATCAACGACCAGGGCGGCGTGAACGGGCGCAAGATCAATTTCATCAGTCTCGACGACGCCTACAGCCCACCCAAGACGGTTGAGCAGATTCGCCGGCTCATCGAAAGCGACGAGGTGCTGTTTCTCGTCAACCCGGTCGGCACGGCCCCCAACATTTCGGTCGTCAAATACATCAACCAGAAAAAGGTGCCGCATCTTTTCGTCGGCTCCGGCGCGACGGTGTTCAACGACCCCGCGAACTATCCGTGGACCATGAGTTGGACGCCACATTATGCGTCCGAAGGCGCGATCTACGCCAAATATATCCTGTCGACCAAACCCGACGCCAGGATCGGGATCCTGTACCAGAACGACGATCTCGGGCGCGACTACCTGATCGGATTCAAGAAGGGGCTTGGCGACAAGGCAGCGGCGATGATCGTGTCGTCACAGACCTACAACACCACCGATCCGACGATCGATTCCCAGGTGGTCTCGCTGAAGGCTTCGGGAGCCGATGTATTTCTGATCGTCACGGTGCCGAAATTCTCTGCCCTGGCCATTCGCAAGGCCTATGATATCGACTGGCACCCACAGGAAATCGTGGTCAGCATCGGCTCCTCGATTGCGGGCGCGATCCGGCCAGCCGGTTTTGAGGCCGCCAAGGGCATCATCTCCGCGGCCTATCAGAAGGATCCGGCCGATCCGCAGTGGAAGGACGATCCGGCCATGAAGGCCTGGAACGGGTGGATGGATAAGTACAACCCGCACGTCGACAAGAGCGACTATTACGCACCCTATGGCTACAATATCGGCTTCGCGGTGGTTGAGTTGCTCAAGCAGTGCGGCGACAACCTGACGCGCGAGAACGTCATGAAACAGGCCTCCCATCTCGATATTCAGCCGCCGCTGCTGCTGCCGGGGATTCATCTCAGGACCAGTCCGACCGACCTGCGCCCGATCCAGCAGATGCGGCTGGTCCGCTTCAACGGCGAGCGTTACGTGCTGTTCAGCGACGTGCTCGCGAGCCAGTGACACCGCATTGGCCCCGCGCTTTTTGCGGTGGGCGGCTGGTCTGCCCGTCGCGGCCTGCGGGATGCAGCGCATCGAGGCAAAATGGGACGCGCCTGCCCGGAATTTCGCCGCATTCGCAGGTCCGAAATAAGCCCCGTGCCGTCCGGAATTACGGCACATTGCTACCCAAGTCTTTGCTGAGACTTGCCGCGCGAAGCGTTCAGTATCATCGCCGGAGACGCACATGCCAAACCGAACCGCGAAATTCGTATTAGCCGTATTCGCCAGTGTTCTTGCCGGCATTCCCCTCGCCACAGCATCGCACAGCGCTACGCCTGCGGCGGATGACTGCCTTTCCGCGCCCAAGGACCAGACGCCGGAAGGCAGCCATTGGTACTATCGGATCGAACGTGGCACCAAACGCCACTGCTGGTATCTCCGCGAGGAAGGCGAAAAGGTCTCGCAGAGCGCGCCGTCGAGTGCAGCGCCGTCCGCCAAGCCGATCACGCCGAAAGCCGATCCGGCGATCCGGGGTTCGGTCGCGAACGCCCGCGCCGAACTGCCTGTCACGCCAACGCCCGATGCGGCGGAGAGCAGCGCGGCCACCGCGCCGTCGGCACCCGCCCCGAATGCGATCACCCCGACGGCCAGCCGGCCCCTCGCTGCACCGGATGCCAGCACACAGCTACCGATGGTCGCCTCGCGCTGGCCCGACCCGTCAAGCGCGACCCCGTCAGCCAGTCCGGCACAGGCCGCAGCCGATGCGGACGATGCCGACGTGCAACCCACTGCAACGGCTGCGCCGCCGCCCCCCGTCGTGCTCGCCGCCGCCGACGCGTCCACTGAAAAATCACAGGGCCGCTCCGGCTCGATTCCGATGCTGTCGGTTGTCATGATTGGCGCATTGTCGCTGGCCGGCCTGATCGGAAGTGCAATCGTCAGGTTCGGCGGCCGGCGTCGCCGCAATCGAAGTGATATCGCAGTCGATCGCGACGCGATATGGGATGCGATCAGTACCGAGCCAACGTCATCACGGGTGTTTCCGGGTGCGGCTGCCCCTATGCCACGGAGGCCGGGCTTCACCTTGCCGCGTGAATTGCAAATGGCGGATCATGCGGCGGACCGCCAGGACGACCGGATCACGGAAATGCTGGCGAGGCTGGCCAGAAGCGCCACCAGATAGGCGCCCGGCTATTGGTCCAGTTGCCGCTGTAGCTGTCGTACGAACGTCGTCAATCCGGTGCGGCGTTTGCGTTTCAGCCGCTCCGCCTTGAGGACTGACTGCACCTCGGCAAACGCTTCATCGACATCGTGATTGACGACGATGTAGTCGTATTCCGCCCAATGGCTCATCTCGTGACTGGCGCGGCTCATCCGTCCCCGGATCACCTCGTCGGAGTCCTGCGCGCGCGAGTGCAGGCGCTGCTCCAGGTCGGCGGCGGACGGCGGCAGGATGAAGACGCTGACGACATCCTCGCCCGCCTTCTCCCGCAATTGCTGGGTACCCTGCCAGTCGATATCGAACAGCATATCCTGTCCGGCCGAAAGCGCGGCTTCGACCGGCGCGCGCGGCGTGCCGTAGCGATGGTCGAACACATTGGCCCATTCCAGTAGTTCGTCCTGTCGCACCATCGATTCGAATCTGGATTGGTCGACAAACCAATAGTCGCGGCCGTCGACTTCGCCGGGCCGCATCGGCCGGGTAGTTGCGGACACCGACATCCTGAGGCCGAAAACCCGGTCGATCAGGAGCCGCGACAGCGTGGTCTTTCCCGCGCCCGACGGTGACGACAGCACGAACATCAGTCCGCGCCGCTCAACGCCGTCGAAGCCGTGGCCGCCGCTCATGCGTCACTCCAGATTCTGTACCTGTTCGCGGAATTGCTCGACCACGTTCTTCATTTCAAGGCCGGTATTGGTCAATTCGAGGTCATTGGCCTTGGAACAGCAGGTATTGACCTCGCGGTTGAATTCCTGCGCCAGGAAATCGAGCCGCCGTCCGACCGGGCCGCCCTTGCCGATCATTTCGCGGGCCTGCGCGACATGCGAGGCGATCCGATCGAGCTCTTCGCGAATGTCGGCCTTGGCCGCGATCAGGATCGCTTCCTGGTTGAGCCGGTCGGGATCGAAACGATCGGAGGTTTCGAGCAAGGCCGCGATCTGCTCGGCGAGTCGCGCCTTGATCGCATCCGGTTTGCGGCCGGGGGCGGCCTCGGCCTTCATTGCCAGGCGCTCCATCTCGTCCATTCGTTGCGACAGGATTTGCCCGAGCGTCGAGCCCTCGCGTTGGCGCATTTCGACGAGGTCGGCGAGCGCCTGTTCGAACGCCGCCGCCGCCGCGGCCTTCGCCGCCTTGTCTTCCGCCTCGTTGCTTTCCGGCTCGACCACTTCGATGACACCCTTGATCGCGAGCAATCCATCGATGCTCGGCGCCACTGCGTCGATCCTGCCCGCAAGTTCGCCGGCGACCCTGACGATCGAGGCCAGCACGTCTTCGTTGACGCGGACCGTCGAGACCGCGCCGGTTCGCTTGATATTCAAATTGGCGTAGACCGTGCCCCGCGCCAGCAATTCACCGGCCCGCTTTTTGGCCACGGCTTCGAGGTCGTCCCATCCGGGCGGCAGCCGCATGCGCAGGTCAAAGCCCTTGGCGTTGACCGACTTTAGTTCCCACTCGAACGCATAAGGTCCGCTGGCGCCGTGGCTTCGGGCAAAGCCGGTCATGCTCGATAACGCCATCGCGTGCGATGCTCCTGGTGGTAGGGATGAAAGATTTGCCGCCGCAGCCCGACCTTAGAGCGTTTTCACGCAAAGTGGAATTCGCTTGCGGCGCATACCGTGCCGGGCCGTCAGCGCTGAACCACCGGTGCCGTCGTCTCCGATTGCGCAGCACCCTGCCGGCCCGCGGCGCCGCGGACGCGCTTCTTGGGCGCGGCCGGCTTTGCCGGCGTCGTGGTGGTGGCGGCGGGGCTGGCGTCGGCGGGCGCGGTTGCCGTGGTGGGCGGCGGATCGTCCGCCGGCTCGACCGTGTCGTTCTGAATCTGCTTTTCCATCGCGCGCAGTTTGGCGACGTTCTTCTGGTGCTGGTCGTAGGTTTCGGTAAAGACATGGCCGCCGCTGCCGTCGGCGACGAAGAACAAGTCGCGGGTGCGCGCCGGATTGGCGGCAGCTTCCAGCGAGGCGCGTCCCGGATTGGCGATCGGCCCCGGCGGCAGCCCGTCAATCACGTAGGTATTGTAGGGCGACGGTTGCGTGATTTCGCTGCGCTTGATCGGCCGCCCCAGCGTTCCCTTGCCGCCGACCAGCCCATAGATGATGGTTGGATCGGATTGCAGCTTGATCTTCTGCCGCAGCCGATTGACGAACACCGCGGCGACGCGGCTGCGTTCGTCGGCTTTGCCGGTTTCCTTTTCGACAATCGAGGCCAGCGTCACCAATTGTTCCGGCGTCTTGACCGGAATATCGGGATTGCGGCGCTCCCAGATTTCCGCGAGTACGCGCTTCTGGGTCTGCTGCATGCGGGCGACCACCTGCTCACGCGCGGTGCCGCGCGGAAATTTGTAGGTTTCCGGCAGCAAGGTGCCCTCGCGCGGCACTTCACGCACGGTGCCCGAAAAGATGTCATTGTCGGAAAGCCTGGCTACGATCTGTTCGGAGGTCAATCCTTCGGGAATCGTCACAGCATGCTGCACCACCTTGCCGTCGACCATGGTGCCGATGACGTCGCGCAGGCTGGCGTTCTTCTGAAACGCGTATTCACCGGGCTTGAGTTCGGAGCGCGCCTTCAGCGCAAACACGCTGCCAATGAACGCCCAGCGGTTGTTGTCGATCACGCCCTCCTTCTGCAGGATATCGGCGATGTCGGTCATTCCCGCACGCGATGGAATGATGACGACCTTGTCCTCCTGCAGCGGGCCGGGAGCCTCGAGCTTTTGCTTGCCGTAGAAGTAGGCGCCACCGGCGCCGATCATCAGGACCAGCACGATGGTAATAACGGCGTTGCCGACCACGACGAAGGGATTGCGGGCACGCTCGGACCGTTTCGGCGGCGGCGGAACCTGCTCAGGCTCCAGCGCGGCGCGCGGACTGCGGGGCGAAATGGGCGGCCTCTCACTCATCGATGCAACCTGAATCCTGTCGGTTAATCGTGGCCTCGCGGAATCCCGCAGCGGCCGGTAGTCTACGCCCAAAACTAGGAATTATCACCGAATGCGGCGAAACGGTGGACTCTTCTGGGGATGACGCTCAGTTGGCGACGCGCTGCACGATCACGGATGCGTTGGTGCCCCCGAAACCGAACGAATTCGACAACGCGACATTGATTTCGCGTTTGCGCGGCGCACGCGGCACGAGATCAATCGCCGTTCCCACCGACGGATTGTCGAGATTGATGGTCGGCGGGGCCACATTATCGCGAATCGCCAGAACGCTGAAGATCGTCTCGATCGCGCCGGCGGCGCCGAGCAGATGTCCCGTCGAAGATTTGGTCGATGACATCGATACCTTGGAGGCGGCATTGCCGAGCAGCCGCTCAACAGCGCCAAGTTCGATCTCGTCGCCGACCTGCGTCGAGGTTCCATGCGCATTGATATAGTCGATATCCGATGCCGCGATCCCCGCCCGCTTCATGGCGGCACTCATGCTTCGGAAGGCGCCGTCGCCGTCCGGCGACGGCGAGGTGATGTGGTAGGCGTCGCCGGACAGGCCGTAGCCCACCACTTCCGCATACATCTTCGCGCCGCGCTGCTTCGCATGCTCATATTCCTCAAGCACCACGATGCCGGCGCCCTCGCCCATTACGAAGCCGTCGCGATCTCTGTCATAGGGACGCGACGCCTTTTCCGGGGTATCGTTGAAGCCGGTCGACAGCGCACGGGCCGCGCAGAATCCGGCCATCGCCAGCCGGCAGATCGGCGATTCGGTCCCCCCCGCAACCATGACGTCGGCATCGCCGAGCGCAATCAGCCGGCCGGCATCGCCGATCGCATGTGCGCCGGTCGAGCAGGCGGTCACTACGGCATGATTGGGACCCTTGAGGCCGTGCTCGATCGATACGTATCCTGAAGCAAGGTTGATCAGCCGGCCGGGAATGAAGAAGGGCGATACTTTGCGCGGTCCGCGCTCCTTGAGCAGCAGCGCGGTATCGGCGATGCCGGAAAGGCCACCGATTCCGGAGCCGATCATCGTTCCGGTGGCACAACGTTGCTCCTCGGTAGACGGATGCCAGTTGGCATCATCGAGCGCCTGACGCGCCGCGCACATCGCAAAGATAATGAAATCGTCGACCTTGCGCTGGTCCTTCGGCTCCATCCACTGATCGGGATTGAACGTGCCGTCGCTACCGTCGCCGCGCGGAACAACGCAGGCAATACGGCTGGTGAGGTCGGAGACGTCAAACGTGTCGATTTTCTTGGCGCCGCTCTCGCTGTTGAGGATACGTTTCCAGGTCGGATCGATGCCGCAGCCGAGTGGCGACACCATGCCGAGGCCCGTGACGATAACCCGCCTCATATCCAGCACTCCAGCTCCGGATCTGCGGGCCACAGCAAGAAGCCGGTGGACCGCTCGCGCGCGGCCCGTCCGGCTTCGTCAGCGCCGCATGCGGGCGTCAGCTTTTCGCGTTCTTTTCGAGAAATTTTGTGGCGTCGCCGACGGTCAGAATCGTCTCCGCAGCGTCATCGGGAATCTCGCAACCGAATTCTTCTTCAAAGGCCATCACCAGCTCGACGGTGTCGAGGCTGTCGGCGCCAAGGTCATCAATGAAGCTCGCGTTGTCGACCACTTTTTCGGGCTCGACACCAAGGTGTTCGACCACGATTTTCTTAACCCGCTCGCCAATCTCGCTCATCGTTCAACCTCGTGCTTGTTCAATTGAGCCCGTCCCCAAGACGATACGAGCCATCGTGATCTCAAAGTTCTGTTCGCAGTTGCACATTTTGTGGCGCCTGTAATCGCCGCCCAGGGCCCGGCGAGCGACAGCAGGCTCCGCACCGCCAATATACAGGGTTTCAAAATCCTGCAATGGCGTTCTTTGCCCATCCGTTCGTGGTTCGGTTACCATACTTCCCCAGCCTTGACTACAAGCCTCAATTGGCCAGCCGGAAACAGCTTTTTGCCGCGCTGCAAGCCAACCACCGGTTCAAATCATGGCCATCCCGCCGTTGACGTGAATGGTCTGTCCGGTGATGTAGGCCGCTTCGTTCGAGCTTAGATACACCGCCGCCGCAGCGACATCTTCCGGCGCTCCCAGCCGTGCCGCAGGAACCTTGGAAAGAATGGTTTCGCGCTGCTTGTCGGTGAGTGCATCGGTCATCGCCGTTGCGATAAATCCAGGTGCGATGCAATTGGCGGTGACGTTGCGCTTGGCATACTCCGCGCCCAGTGTCTTGATCATGCCGATCAGTCCGGCCTTCGAGGCGGTGTAATTGCCCTGCCCGGGATTGCCGGTGACGCCGACCACCGAGGTGATCGCAATGATGCGGCCGAAGCGCTTGCGCATCATCAGCTTGGTCGCGGCGCGCGCAAGCCGGAAGGTCGCCGTCAGGTTGACCCTGATCACCTCGTCCCAGTCCTCGTCCCGCAATTGCACGAACAGGTTGTCGCGGGTGATACCGGCGTTGGCGACGAGGATATCGACCCGGCCCATCGCGCGTTCGGCTGATGGCACCAGAGCTTCGACCTCAGCGGCGTCGGAAAGATTGCAGGGCAGCACATGGACCCGCCCACCGAGCCTGGCGGCCAACGCATCCAGCACGTCGCGCCGGGTCCCGGAGATGGCCACGGTCGCGCCTTGCGCGTGCAAAGCCTGCGCGATGGCGCCGCCAATGCCCCCGGTTGCGCCGGTAACCAGTGCCGTTCTGCCAGTTAGATCGAACATCATCGTCCCCCAACTCAGGCCGTCTGCGCCGCCGCGAGCGCTTCCTTCGCCGAAGCGATATCATTGGGGCCGCCGACCGAAATGCCAATGGCCCCGTCGGCGATGCGCTTGACGAGGCCGCTCAAAACCTTGCCGGCGCCGATTTCGAAAAACCGTGTCACACCATGGCTCGCCATGTAGGCCACCGACTTGCGCCAGCGCACGGTTCCGGTGACCTGCTCGATCAGTCGGCGGCGGATGTCCTCCGGCTCGACGATCGGCGCCGCCAGTACGTTCGAGACCAGGGGCGAGGCTGGCGGTTTGATGCTGACACCGGCAAGCGCGGCGGCCATCGCATCGGCGGCGGGCTGCATCAGCCGGCAATGGAACGGCGCCGACACCGGCAGCAGCATGGCGCGCTTGGCACCCTTTGCCCTGGCAATGTCAAGCGCGCGCTCGACCGCAGCCTTGTCGCCGGAGACCACAACCTGACCACCGCCATTGTCGTTGGCGGCCTCGCAGACCTGCCCTTGCGCGGCCTGCGCGGCGACGGCCATCGCCGCCTCATAATCGAGACCGAGCAGGGCGGCCATGGCGCCCACCCCCACCGGCACCGCCTTCTGCATGGCGAGGCCGCGCGTGCGCAGCAGGCGCGCAGTATCGCTGATGCGCAGGCTGCCAGCCGCCGCCAGCGCCGAATACTCGCCAAGCGAGTGCCCGGCGACGAACGCGGCGTCCCGGCCCACGGAGAAACCGGCCTCGGATTCCAGCACGCGCAGGGCGGCCAGCGAGACCGCCATCAGCGCCGGCTGGGCGTTTTCAGTAAGCTGCAGAGTCTCGGCGGGTCCGTCCCACATGATGGTGGTCAATTTTTCGCCGAGCGCGGCGTCGACCTCGTCGAACACCGCGCGGGCGTTCGGAAAAGCCTCCGCCAATGCCTTGCCCATGCCGACGGCCTGGGAACCCTGCCCTGGAAACGTGAATGCTGCCGTCATGGTGTCCTGAAGGTCCCCCGGAAATCCCTAAAGTTGAGCCGAAAGACACTGCAGGAGCCGGCTGTGTCAAGCCGTCACCGGGTTCCCGGCGGACGGCCGCCGCGCATCGATCGGGCCGCTTTCCCTTGCCATTGTGCCGAAATTCCGTATAAACCGCGCCATCCGTGGATCCCGGCCGGGAGCTGAACGGACGGCCTCAGCAATTTCACCCGATCGGGCGATGTTGATGTGGCAGGGCCAGTCGGTCCGTCGTCCCGTGCTTCCGCCTTCTGAGCATATCGAGTCCTTTCCGGAGGGTTCGAAGGGCTTGCCGCCGGGAAACGCGCCAACACAGGAAAGGACACCCGTGCCTCTTTATGAGCATGTTTTTCTCGCGCGCCAGGATGCGAGCACCCAGCAGGTCGAGGAATTGACCACCCAGATGACCGGCATCGTCGAGCAACTCGGCGGCAAGGTCACGAAAACGGAAAACTGGGGCGTACGTTCCCTGACCTATCGGATGAACAAGAATCGCAAGGCGCATTTCGTGCTGCTGAACATCGACGCCCCTTCGGCTGCGGTCGCCGAGATCGAGCGGCAGGAGCGCATCAGCGAAGACGTGATCCGTTATCTCAGCGTTCGCGTCGATGAGCACGAGGAAGGGCCCTCGGCGATGATGCGCAAGGCCGACCGTGACCGTGATCGGGATGACCGCGGCGGCTTCCGCGGCGACCGCGATGGCGGGTTCAGGGGCGATCGTGACGGCGGCGGCTTCCGTGGCGACCGCGGTCCGCGCCGTCCGCGCGATGACGCCGAAGCAGCGGTTGAGGAGTAGGAATCATGGCTGAAGCTGGTGCACGCCGTCCGTTTTTCCGTCGCCGCAAGACCTGCCCGTTCACGGGTCCCAACGCGCCGAAGATCGACTACAAGGATTCCAAGCTCTTGATGCGTTACGTGTCCGAGCGCGGCAAGATCGTGCCGAGCCGCATCACCGCCGTCTCTGCCAAGAAGCAGCGCGAACTCGCGCGCGCCATCAAGCGTTCGCGTTTCCTCGGACTGCTGCCTTACGTGATCCGGTAAGGTTGGTTCTTCACCTCGCGGCATCGCGCCGCCGGGCACATCTTCATAAGGCTCCGGGTCGTCCGGTTGCCGATGGTTGGGGTTCTCACGGGCCTCTAACCGCTCGAAAGGAGCGGGACAGCTGATGATCGCGATCCTTCTCATTGCCATGGCGGCCGGCTGCGCGTCGGCGCTGATGTTCGCCTCGATCATCTCGGGCATGCTGATTTCGTTGCTGTTGTTCTATCTGGCGCCGCTGCCGCTGATGGTGGCGGGACTGGCCTGGGGACCGCTCAGCGCCACCATCGGCGGCATCACCGCCGCCTCCGGCCTCGCCGCGATCTTCGGCCTTCCCTACGGCATCGCCTTCGTCCTCATGATTGCGCTGCCCGCCTGGTGGCTCGGTCATCTCGCTTTGCTGGGGCGGCCCGTCAGCGGCGATGCCGCCGCGGGCCCGCCCGCCGCACCGACAGTGGAATGGTATCCGATCGGCCGCATCCTGCTGTGGATCGCCGGTTTTGCCATGCTGACCACGACGGCGATCCTGTTCACGCTTGGTACCGACGCCGCTACGATCACCGAGGTGATACGCAAAGCCCTGCGATGGTTTCTCGGATTGCGCGGCGCGGACTCGTCCGGCGAAACCGAGCAGGCGCTCGACGCACTGGCGATCGTCGCGCCCGCAGCCGGCGCCATCTTCACCATGATGACGCTGACGCTCAACCTCTGGCTGGCCGCAAAAATCGCCGCGACGTCGGGACGATTGCACCGTCCCTGGCCCGACCTGAAAGGGGCTGACCTGCCGCCGATGACGCTCGCGGTGCTGTCACTGGCGCTCGCCTTCTGCTTCACCGGCGGACTGCTCGCGATGCTGGCGCGGATCGTCGCGGCAACGCTGATCATGGCGTATGCGCTCACCGGCTTTGCCGCGCTGCATACACTGACGATGGCGCTCAAGCATCGCGCGCTCTGGCTGGGCTGCACCTACGCCGTCGTGGTAATCTTCAGTTGGCCCATTCTCGCCATGGCGGCTCTCGGTCTTGCCGACGCGGTTTTCGGCCTTCGCCGGCGCTACCTGCAGGGAAGGCCGCCGCCGCTCCCCGCATCCTGAATTTCACCCTTCAACTTTAACCCGCAATCTCGATCATCAGCTCAAGGAGTACGAATATGGAAGTCATTTTGCTCGAACGCGTCGCCAAGCTCGGTCAGATGGGCGAAGTCGTCCGCGTCAAGGATGGATTTGCGCGCAATTTTCTCCTGAAGCGGGGCAAGGCGCTGCGCGCCACCGCCGACAATCGCGCCAAGTTCGATGGCATGAAGGCCGAACTTGAAGCGCGTAACCTCAAGGCCAAGGGCGAGGCGACCAAGGTCGCGGAAAAGATCGACGGCCGCAATGTCGTGGTGCTGCGTCAGGCCTCCGAGACCGGCCAACTGTTCGGATCGGTGAGTGTTCGCGACATCATCACCTCTTTCGAGCACGATGGCGTCACCATCAGCCGCAGCCAGGTCATGCTGGACGCGCCGATCAAGACCATCGGCAAGCACACTATCGGCATCGCCGTGCACCCGGAAGTCGAGGTCGGCGTGACGGTGACGGTGGCGCGCAGTGCCGATGAGGCCAAGCGCATCAATCGCGGCGAAGACATCAGCACCCGACAGGAAGACCAGGACGCCGCCGCCGAAGCGCTGGCCGCTGCCGGCGAATTCTTCGACCCCGAAGCGCAGCACGAGGACGTGGCTCCCCAGGAGAATGCGGCTTCCGACCAATAAGGCGGCCTTTGGCATCCGGCTTCGCCAAGCCCGGCGCTAATCCGGCCGGGCTCGGGAGTTTCGCGGGCTTCGCGGACGGCGAACGGGCCGGATAGACTTTATTTCGAAATAGGCGGCGTGGGCGACCCGTCCGGCGCGGCTGGCGCCGCCGGAGCCGCCGACGTGGCGACCGCTGCCGCAGGCGCTGCCGGAGGCGGCGCGGGCGCGGATGGCGCTGGAGGCGCTGTCGGTGCGCTGGAAGCCGCCGGTGAGGTTCCGCCGGGAGCCGCCGTGGATGCGGCCGGGGAAGCCGCTGCCGGCGCAGGCGCTACGGGGGGAACCGGATCGGCGCGCTGCACCGGGGCAGCGCTGCTGCCGGTCTCCTCCGGTGGTTCGACCTTGGCTGCCTCTGAGCTGCCCTCGCCGGGAGGCTTGGCGGCGACGGGTTTGCTGCCCGCATCGCTAGCGGATCCGGCGACGGGCTTTTCCTCTTTTGCCGGCTCGGTCTTTGCGGACTGGTCCTTGGCCGCATCGGTCTTGGCCGCGTCGGTCTTGCCAGCCTGAGATTTGGCATCATCGGACTTGGCATCGTCGGACTTGGCGGCCTCGGATTTACCGGCCTCGGGCGTGGCGGCACCCATGCCGGGCTCAGCGTCGATGACCGGCCTGCCCGGCCTGCCCCGCTTGCCCGGCCGGAGTCTGCGTCCGTCGCGGCCGTGTTGATCCGCTTGCTGGGCCGGAGCCAGGGCTTCCGCGGGCTTCGCGGCGTCAGGACCCTCCCCGGCCCGCTCCAGCCGCCTGGCGTTGCGGCCCCGGTGTCGCGGCTCGGCCTGCGAGGAAAGTCGATCGGCATCCGGCTTGCCGCTCGGCGGCGGTTCTGCTGCCTCGCGCGGCGGCTTGATCCGGCGACCGTATCGGTCAGCCAGTTCCGGCTCGCCGGACCTTGCTTCCGATTTCGCACCCTTGTCCGGCCTGGGCTGGCCGCCGCCATAGCGCGTATCGGCCGCCCCGTTGGAGATCAGATAGGTGCTGAGCAGCGAGGCCATGCCGCTGCTGGTCGTGTAGTGCTCACGCAGGAAACCCGGCAGCGATCCCGCAGGCACCGTCCTCAAAAGCCCGCGCGGGCTCTTGTGGCAGGCGGTGCAGGTCCCTGCGAAGATCTGGGAAGGGCTTTTGCCGGCTTCGAGATTTTGCCCCTGCGCCCGCATCGGGGCCGCGGCGAAACAGCCGATCAGAAGCACCACCGTCGCTAAACTGAGCGCTCGGCCCAACATTCTCTTGGTTCTCCAGATGTGGAAACCGCTCCAGCATCCCTAATCCGGCAGCCGGCGGCGGCGTCACCTTTTAGCCGATTATGCCGCGAATGGAAGCGCGCATATGACGCAATGGCGTGAACATGAGATTCCCGAATATCGGCTTTGTGGACAATGCACTAGCGTATCGAGAACTGCATGAATATGATCTGATTGAGGCGCCTGGAACCATTCTGTCATCTGGGCGTCGGGGTTGCAGACAGGGAACCTGGCCCTGCGGGATCGCTTTTCTTGGTGATTTCGATGGATCGTTTGTTGCGTTACTTCCTCGACCAATTCGTCCGCCGCGGGACGATGATGGTCACGACCGCGAGCGGCGCCAACTTCACCTGTGGCGACGGCACTGGCGAACCGGTTGCGGTGCGCTTCCTGACTGCCGACGCCGAGCGCCGGATCTTGCTCAACCCCGAGCTAGGGCTGGGCGAGGACTATATGGACGGCACTTTCGTGGTCGAGCATGGCTCCATCGCGGACGCGCTCGCGATTCTGCTGGACCAACCCGAAATATTGCCGCGCTGGGCCAAGCTGCAATGGTGGCTGCGCTACCTGGTCAGGCATGCCCAGCAATTCAATCCGCGCCGCCGGGCCAGGAACAATGTCGCGCGTCATTACGACCTCGACGGACGACTCTATTCCCTCTTTCTCGACGCCGACAAACAGTACAGTTGCGCCTATTTCGAATCGCCAGAGGCGACCCTTGACGATGCCCAGCTCGCCAAGAAGCGTCATGTCGCCGCGAAGCTACTGATCGGGCCGGGCGACCGTGTGCTGGACATCGGCTCCGGTTGGGGCGGCCTCGGGCTGTATCTCGCGGAGATCGCCGGGGCCACCGTCACCGGCGTCACGCTGTCGACCGAGCAACTGCAAGTGTCGAATGCCCGCGCGGCCGAGAAGAATCTGACCCGGGCCGTCAAGTTCCTGCTCGAGGACTATCGGGACGTCAAAGGCCCGTTCGACCGCATCGTGTCGGTCGGAATGTTCGAGCATGTCGGCGTCGATTTCTACGAGGCCTATTTCCGGCGCTGCGCCGAACTGCTCACCGATGACGGCGTCATGGTGCTGCATTCGATCGGCCGTTCGGACGGCCCCGACGTCACCAATCCCTGGATCGCGAAGTACATCTTCCCGGGCGGGTACATCCCGGCGCTCTCCGAAGTCATCCCCGTGATCGAAAGCACTGGCCTTCTGGTGTGCGACATCGAAATCCTGCGGCTGCATTATGCCGAAACCTTAAAGGCATGGCGTGAGCGCTTCATGGCTCGGCGGCCGGAAGCGGTGCGGCTTTACGACGAGCGCTTTGCCCGGATGTGGGAATTCTATCTGGCTGCTTCGGAGATGTCGTTCCGCAAGCAGAACTTGATGAATTTCCAGATCCAGATCACCAAGCGCCAGGGCGTGGTGCCGATGACGCGGGATTATATCGCGCGCGAGGAGGCCAAACTGCGTGGCGTCGAACGCGGCAACCGGCCGCGGCTGCAGATGGCGGGCGGATAGGCTGAGATCTGCTGGATTCAGTTGCGCAGGCTGGAACGCCGAGCGCCAGTCGGGTAAGGGGACACCGGCCGCGCCAGTTGTGCGCGGAGCGCAACGAGGACCCGACGATCGCAGGGCGCGGCGCGAACATCCCGGCGCGAAATCGTCTGCATGGCGTCGACCAAGGTCGATAACCACAGCCGCTCGCCGTCGTCCGACCGCCATGGCCTCGCCTGCTGATACATCGCCTGTCCCTCGTGCCTATTGCCTGTCTGTCCGCAAACCACGCCCTGACCAACCCGGAATCCAGCAGCCTGTTCCCTTTGATCATGCCGAAAATAATGTGCGCCCGATGTGAACTGGTTCACAGAGAATCGGATTGGGCCCGTCCTAACCTTCCCAAATGGCCCGTAAATCCTGCCCATCCCCGTCCGATCCGCAACGCGACGTCGGCACCGATTACGCCTTGATCGCCATCGGCGTCAGTGCCGCCGTGATCGCGCTAATCTATCTCCTCCTGATTTGAACCAGCCGGGAGCGCGGACCGGAACCCCGGAACGCTTTCAGGTGAGTGTCGCTGCCTGGCAAAAAGGTTCAGACCGGCAGATTCTGCCGGCATTGACCCCGGCGGCCGCGGCAGCCCGTCAAGCACAATGATTCCCCGATCAGGATTCACAGATCGGATTGTGTGAATCGGGCATAAGGCATGTTCGTGCTTTCGCCGCGACCCCGGGTGGCGCCTTATCGCCGCCCCGCATCCGACAAAGTTCCACCAACACTCGAGAACCATGGCCCCACTTGATTCGAACGTCCTCAAACTAGCTCCCGATGCGACCACCCCGGCCTATCGCAGTGCACCGCACAATATCGAGGCGGAGCAGAGCCTGCTGGGCGCGATCCTGGTCAACAACGATGCGTTCTACCGGGTGTCGGACTTCCTGGAGCCGAAGCACTTCTTCGAGCCGATCCATCAGATCATCTTCGAGACTGCCGGTAGCCTGATCCGAATGGGCAAGGTTGCGACCCCGGTCACCCTGAAGACCTTCCTGCCGGCCGAGACCGACATCGGCGGCATGACAGTGAGCCAATACCTCGCCCGCCTCGCCGCGGAAGCCACCACCATCATCAATGCTCAGGATTACGGGCGTACCGTCTACGAGCTCTCGCTGCGTCGCGACCTGATCCGGATTGGCGAGGACATGGTCAATGTCGCCTTCGACGCGCCGGTGGATTTTGCGCCACGGGCACAGATCGAGGATGCCGAACGCAGGCTGTATGAGCTGGCCGAGTCCGGACGCTATGACGGCGGGTTCCAGCGCTTTGCGCAGGCCCTCACCGTTGCCGTCGATATGGCGGCAAAGGCCTTTCAGCGCGACGGCAAGCTGTCAGGGATCGCAACCGGGCTGCGCGATCTCGACGTCAAGATGGGCGGCCTGCAGCCGTCCGACCTGATCATCGTCGCCGGCCGTCCCGGCATGGGCAAGACCGCGCTGGCCACCAACATCGCCTACAATGTCGCCAAGGCGCATCGCGCCGAAGTCCAGGCTGACGGCACCATGAAGTCGGTCAACGGCGGCATTGTCGGCTTCTTCTCCTGCGAAATGTCGGCTGAACAGCTCGCTACCCGTATTCTCGCCGAGCAGACCAGCATCGCCTCGAGTACCATCCGCCGTGGCGGCATCACCGAGGCCGATTTCGAGAAGATCCGCAATTATTCGATCGAGCTGCAGTCGCTGCCACTCTATGTCGACGAAACCGGCGGCCTGTCGATCGCGCAACTGACCGCGCGCGCCCGCCGGCTGAAACGGCAGAAGGGGCTCGACCTGCTGGTAGTCGATTATATCCAGCTCCTGCAGGGATCGAGCAAACGGGTCGAAAACCGGGTCCAGGAAGTCACCGAGATCACCACCAGCCTTAAAGCACTCGCCAAGGAACTGAACGTTCCCATCATCGCGCTGTCGCAGCTATCGCGTCAGGTCGAAAGCCGCGACGACAAGCGTCCGCAACTGTCCGACCTGCGCGAATCCGGTTCGATTGAACAGGACGCCGACGTGGTCATGTTCGTGTTCCGCGAGGAATATTACCTCGCCAACAAGGAGCCGCGCATCGGTACGCCCGAATACGAGAAGTGGCAGCTCGACATGTCGCTGGTGCATGGCAAGGCCGAAGTCATTATCGGCAAGCAGCGCCACGGCCCCACCGGCACCGTCGAACTGCAGTTCGAGGGTCAGTTTACCCGGTTCGGCGACCTCGCGCATGACGGACACTTGCCGGCGCACACCTACTGACTGCGCCCGGCCCGGTTGAACCGCCGCCGGCCTGCGCTTAAAGTGCGGCATGAACATCGTTTCCGACCCGAATTCGATCCCTCCCGGCAAACTGCTCTCGCCTGAAGCGAACCAGACCACCGTGCCGGCGGGTGCGACCGGCGTTCTCACCGTCGATCTCGATGCCATCGTTGCCAACTGGCGCAAGCTCGAGAAGACCGGCGTGCCGGCCGAATGCGCCGGGGTGATCAAGGCGAACGCCTACGGCTGCGGCGTTGAACCGGTGGCACGCACCCTCGCGGCCGCCGGCTGCAAGACGTTTTTTGTCGCCACGCTCGACGAAGCGAGGGCCGCGCGCGCCGTTTTGCCGGCGGCGGCGGCGATCTACGTTCTCGACGGCTTTTTCCAGAATTGCGGCGACGCCTACGCCAAGAGCGACGCCAGGCCCGTGATCGGCGATCTCAACGAACTCGCCGAGTGGGACGTGTTCTGCCGCCGCTCCGGCTGGGCCGGCAGTGCCGCCATTCACATCGACACCGGCATGAACCGGCTCGGCATGAGCCTCACCGAGGCGCAGGGCATCATTCCCAGAATCAATGCCGGCGATCACGGCATCACGCTGGTCCTGAGCCATCTCGCCTGTGCCGAGAACCTCAATCATCCGCTCAATGCAAGACAGCTCGCCACCTTTCGCGAGATCGCCAGCCTGTTTACCGGGGTCCCGGCATCGCTGTCGAATTCCTCGGGGGTCTACCTCGGCGCAGCGTTCCAGTTCGACATGGTGCGGCCGGGTGCGGCGCTCTACGGCGTCAATCCAACGCCCGAGGCGGACAACCCGATGCAGCCGGTGGTCGAGCTGAAAGCTCGCGTGATGCGAATCCGCAATGTCGAGCGCGGCGAGAGCGTCGGCTACGGCGCGGTCTGGACCGCGCGACGGCCGACCCGGCTCGCGATCGTCGCCGCCGGCTATGCCGACGGGTATTTCCGGGCCGCCGGTGGCGGCGACGGCACCCGCAGCGCCGAAGTGGTGGTTGCGGGCAAGCGCTGCCCGGTCGCTGGCCGCATCTCGATGGACCTGATCGCCGTCGACGTCACCGATTTGCCCAACAATGCGGTACGGCGCGGCCACATGGTAACGCTGATCGGCGAGGGCATCACCGTCGACGAACTGGCGCACCATTTCGGTACCATCGGCTACGAGGTCCTCACCAGCCTCGGCCCGCGCTATGCGCGGGCTTACAAGGGCGGCACATCGGAGGCCGCAGCCGCGCGCGATGGTGCGTCCGTTTAGCGCGGCCTATTTCTTCTGGGCGTCGACGACCTTACGGCAGGCGGCGCTGATCTGGGCACGCTGTTTGTTCAGGCAGGCTACGATACGGCCGCCGCCGGGCGTGGTGCCCTGGCAGTATTTCTCGAAATCCGCCTTGCATGCGGTTCGCTGCTCGGCAGTCAGGGGCTGGGCGGAGGCGGCAGTGACAAATCCGAACGCGAGCGCGAGAACGACGAAACCTGGCCTGGTCATGGGATCTCCGGTTGACTTTGGGCGAGCTTCGCCACTCTGCACATGAAAATCGCAACGTTCAACATCAACAACGTCAACCGTCGCCTGCCCAATTTGCTGCGATGGCTGCGTTCAGCAAAGCCCGACATCGTCTGCCTGCAGGAGCTGAAATCGACCGACAGCGATTTTCCGGCGCATGCCCTCGCCAAGGCCGGCTATGGCGCGGTCTGGCGCGGGCAAAGGGCCTGGAACGGGGTCGCGATCCTGGCGCGAAAGGCCGATCCGGTGCTGGTCCGAACCGCGCTTCCCGGCGATCGCACCGATGCGGAGGCGCGCTACATCGAAGCCGCCGTCAATGGCATCATCGTTACCAGCCTCTATCTGCCCAACGGCAATCCGCAGCCCGGCCCGAAATTCGACTACAAACTCGAATGGTTCAAGCGGCTGCGGCGGCACGCCGCGAAATTCGTCAAGCAGGACATTCCGGTGGTGCTGGCGGGCGACTACAACGTCGCCCCGACGGCGCTGGATATCTATCCGACCAGATCATGGGACAATGATGCGCTGATCCAGCCCGGCAGCCGTGATGCTTTCAGCTCCCTGGTCGGACAAGGCTGGACCGACGCCATCCGCGACCTTCACCCTTCAAAGCCGATGTTCACGTTCTGGGACTACAAGCGAAACCGCTGGCCGCGCGATGCCGGACTGCGGCTCGATCATTTGCTGCTGAGCCCGGCGCTGGCCCCTCGCCTGCTGAAGGCCGGCGTCGACCGCGAGATCCGCGGCGAGGACGGCGCCAGCGATCATGCCCCGGCATGGATCGTGCTGCGATGAGGTCGTCGTTGCGGGAAGCGAAAGCGACGGAGGCCAGCGTTTGAACATCCTTTTCGTCCTCGCGGTCGGGCTCGTCGCCGGAACCATCAGCGGCATCGTCGGCACCGGCTCGTCAATCATGCTGATGCCGGTCCTGGTCTATCAATACGGGCCAAAACAGGCCGTGCCGATCATGGCGATCGCAGCCGTGATGGCGAATCTGTCGCGCATCCTCGCCTGGTGGCGGGAGGTCGACTGGCGCGCCTGCGCCGCCTATTCGATTCCCGGCATTCCGGCCGCGGCGCTAGGCGCCCGCACCCTGCTCGCACTGCCGTCGCATGCCGTCGATGTCGCGATTGGCCTGTTTCTGATCGCGATGGTGCCGGTGCGGCACTGGCTCGCCCGGCACGATCTGAAGATCCGACTATGGCAGGTCGCGATCGGCGGCGCCGTGATCGGATACCTCACAGGCATCGTGGTCTCGACCGGACCCTTGAGCGTGCCGTTGTTTCTATTCTACGGCCTCAGCAAGGGCGCCTTTCTCGCCACAGAGGCGGCAAGCTCGCTCGGGCTTTATCTGAGCAAGTCGGCCACCTTCCAGCGCTTCGGTGCGCTGACGCCGGATGTCGCGCTCCAGGGCCTGGTTGCGGGCTCTTCGCTGATGTCCGGCGCCTTTGTCGCCAAGCGCTTTGTATTGCGGCTCGACGCGCGCGTCTTTCGGCTGCTGATGGATGGTATCATGCTCGCGGCCGGAGTTTCCGTGTTATGGACTGCGGCGCACTCACCCTGACCTCCGACTCACATCTTCATGGCCAAGAACGTCCTTTCCTTTGTCTGCCAGAATTGCGGCGCCGCCCATAATCGCTGGCAGGGCAAGTGCGAGTCCTGCGGCGAGTGGAATACGCTGGTCGAGGAGGATACCACCGGGGCCAGCACCATGCCGGTCTCGATCCGCTCCAGGCGCAGGGGCCGGCTGTTCGCGCTGGAGACGTTGACCGGCAAGAGCCAGGATGCGCCTCGCCTGCCCTCCGGCATGGCGGAACTCGATCGCGTCACCGGTGGCGGCTTTGTCCGAGGTTCGGTGCTGCTGGTCGGCGGCGATCCCGGCATCGGCAAATCGACGCTGTTGACGCAGGCCACCAGCCTGCTGGCGCGCGCCGGTCATCGCGCGGTTTACATTTCCGGCGAAGAGGCCGTGGCGCAGGTGCGGCTGCGCGCCGAGCGCCTCGGCCTTGCCGATGCGCCGGTGCAACTGGCCGCGGAAACCTCGGTCGAGGATATCGTCTCGACGTTGTCCGAGGGCAAAGTGCCGCGCCTGATCGTGATCGATTCGATCCAGACCATGTGGACCGACACGGTGGAATCCGCCCCGGGCACGGTGACCCAGGTGCGCGCTTCGGCGCAGGCGCTGATTCGATTCGCCAAGAAGTCCGGCGCCGCGATCATCCTCGTCGGCCATGTCACCAAAGACGGCCAGATCGCCGGTCCGCGCGTCGTCGAACACATGGTCGACGCCGTGCTGTCGTTTGAGGGCGAAGGTTCACAGCAATTCCGCATCCTGCGCGCGGTCAAGAATCGTTTTGGGCCGACCGACGAAATCGGCGTGTTCGAGATGACGGGCCTCGGCCTGCGCGAGGTCTCCAACCCCTCCGAGTTGTTCCTTTCCGAGCGCGATCTCGGCAGCCCGGGCACGGCGGTATTTGCCGGGATCGAAGGCACCCGCCCGGTGCTGGTGGAATTACAGGCGCTGGTGGCGCCGACGTCGCTCGGCACCCCGCGCCGCGCGGTGGTCGGATGGGATCCGAGCCGGCTGTCGATGGTGCTGGCGGTGCTCGAAGCCCATTGCGGGGTGAAATTGTCTAGCCACGACGTCTATCTGAACGTCGCGGGCGGCCTGCGGATCCAGGAGCCGGCAGCCGACCTCGCCGCCGCGGCGGCGCTGGTGTCATCTCTGGTTAACGCGCCGTTGCCGACGGACGCGGTCTATTTCGGCGAGATTTCGCTGTCGGGCGCTGTGCGGCCGGTGGCGCAAACCTCGGCGCGGCTGAAGGAGGCAGCAAAGCTCGGATTCGGCCGTGCCGTGCTGCCGGAATCGGCGCGTGGCGAGGTCGGAAGCGACGCCGGCCTCTCCCTCAATACGGTCGGCGGATTGACCACCCTGGTGGCGGAAATCGCCGCGCGCGGCCATCCAAAGGGAAACCGGGACGGGGCGGAGGCCGAGAAAAATGCCACACCGCCGCGATTCCGTCGCGAGAACGGCTAAAGCGGCGTGACCTGGCCGGCCCCCACCGCTATACAACCCGCGCGCGGCCGGCTCACGATTTCCGATCTTGCCGGATGCCCATATGCCCGTCACTTGAGGCGGCACCAAAAACGCCGATTCGCGGTCTTAACCTTACGAGCGGACCTGACCAGCCGATGCCGATAACGATACTCGATCTCGTCCTGCTCGCTGTGATGCTGATATCCGGCCTGCTCGCGATGGTACGCGGCTTTATGCGGGAGATCCTGTCGATCGCGGCATGGGGCGCCGCGGCATTGGTTACCCTCTACGCGTTCGGGAAGCTGCTGCCGACCGCCAAGACCTATTTCAACAACGACACGGTCGCCAGCGTGGTCGTCGTCGCCGGCGTGTTCATCGGTACGCTGATCGTGGTTTCCATCATCACGGTACGGATTTCGGACATGATCCTGGATTCCCGGATCGGCGCGCTCGACCGCACCTTGGGCTTCCTGTTCGGGCTGGCGCGAGGTCTGCTGATCGTGGTGGTTGCCTTCATGTTCTTTAGCTGGCTGGTTCCCGACAAGCAGCGCCCCGACTGGGTGACCGGGGCCAAATCCCGGGTGGTGCTGCAGGGAACCGGGGATTGGCTGATGACGCTCTTGCCGGATGACCCCGAGAACACCATCTTGAAGAGATTCAAGAAGAACAAGCCGGATGACGAACAGACGGACACCGACCCCGGGGCGCCGGGCGCTGGTGATGGCTATAGCAAACCTGCCCGCGACAGCCTGAAAAAGCTGATCGAGAAACCCGCGGGACATTGATACAGGCCAAAAGAGAGGCGCGATGGACGAGATACAGAGCCCTTCCGATCCGGCGGCCCACCTCGATCTCGACCTAACCGACCAGGACCTGAACGGCGACACGCTACGCGAGGAATGCGGCGTGTTCGGCATTTTCGGCCATCCCGAAGCCGCCGCCATCACCGCACTCGGATTGCACGCCTTGCAGCACCGCGGCCAGGAGGCGGCCGGCATCGTCTCCTTCGACGGAACCCGGTTTCATTCTGAGCGCCGGCTCGGCCTGGTCGGTGACACCTTTTCCCGCCGCGAGGTGATCGAGCGCCTCCCCGGCAATGCCGCCATCGGCCATGTCCGCTATTCCACCACCGGCGCGACCATCCTGCGCAACGTCCAGCCGCTGTTCGCCGAACTCAATGCCGGCGGCTTTGCCGTCGGCCACAATGGCAATCTCACCAACGGCCTGACCCTGCGGCGCGAGCTGGTGCGCAACGGCGCCATGATGCAGTCCACCACTGACACCGAGGTCATCCTGCATCTGGTAGCGCAGTCCAAGCGCAACCGCTTCATCGACCGCTTCATCGAATCGCTCCGCGCCATCGAAGGCGCCTATTCGCTGGTGTCGCTGACCAACAAGAAGCTGATCGGCGCCCGCGATCCGCTCGGCATCCGCCCGCTGGTGCTTGGCGAGCTCGACGGCTGTCCGATCCTCGCCTCCGAAACCTGTGCGCTCGATATCATCGGTGCGAAATACCTCCGTGACATCGATCCCGGCGAAGTCATCGTGTTCGACGAGCGCGGGGCGCAAAGCCACAAGCCGTTCCCGCCGATGCCGCCGCGGCCGTGCATCTTCGAATACATCTATTTCTCGCGTCCGGACTCCATCGTCGGCGGCCGTTCGGTTTATGACGTGCGCAAGGCGATGGGTGCCGAACTTGCCCGCGAAAGCCATGTCGACGCCGACGTCGTGGTTCCGGTGCCGGATTCCGGCGTGCCGGCCGCGATCGGCTATTCCCGGGAATCCGGCGTGCCGTTCGAACTCGGCATCATCCGCAACCACTATGTCGGCCGCACCTTCATCCAGCCGACCCAGAGCGTGCGCGAGCTCGGCGTGCGCATGAAACACTCCGCCAACCGCGCTGCGATCGAGGGCAAGCGGATCGTACTGATCGACAATTCACTGGTGCGCGGCACCACCTCGAAGAAGATCGTCAAGATGATGCGCGACGCCGGCGCCCGCGAGGTGCATTTCCGTATCGCCTCGCCGCCGATCACGCATCCGGATTATTACGGCATCGACACCCCCGATCGCGCCGGCCTGCTGGCCGCGACACACAATCTCGACGAGATGCGGCAGTTGATCGGCGCCGACTCGCTGGCGTTCCTGTCGGTCGACGGCATCTATCGCGCGATGGGCGAACCCGGCCGCGATCCCGCCCATCCGAAATTCACCGATCATTGTTTTACCGGCGACTATCCGACCCCGCTCACCGACATGACCCAGGCCGAACCGCAGCCGCGGCAATTGTCGCTGCTGGCGGAGGCAAGCTAGCCATCCACCACGTCGTCCCCGCGAACGTGGCGACCCATAACCACCGGCGTCGGTTGTTCGAGCAACGTCAAGGCACGAACGCATTTCAGCATCATAACCGTCACGGCGTATGGGTCCCCGCGTTCGCGGGGACGACCGCGAACAGAGTATCGTCTCATGTCCCTTCCGCTCGCCTCCCGCATTGCTCTCGTGACCGGCGCTTCGCGCGGCATCGGCTATGCGACCGCCCGCGCGCTGGCCAGGGCCGGCGCCCACATCGTGGCCGTGGCGCGTACCCAGGGCGGCCTCGAAGAGCTCGATGACGAAATCCGAAAAGAGGGCGGCAGCGCCACGCTGGTGCCGCTCAACCTCACCGATTTCGAGGGAATCGCACGGCTCGGCGCGGCGCTGCACGAGCGTCACGGCAAGCTCGACATTCTGGTCGGCAATGCCGGCGTCGCCGGTCCTTCCTCGCCGCTCGGACATATCGAGCTCAAGCCTTGGACCGACGTGATGGCGATCAACGTCACCGCGAACTTCCAGTTGATCCGCTGCATGGAGCCGCTGCTCCGCCAGTCCGACGCCGGCCGCGCCGTGTTCGTCACGTCGGCCGCCTCCAACAAGGCGCTGGCCTATCTCGGCCCCTACTCCGCCTCAAAGGCCGCGCTGGAGGCGCTGGTGCGGGTGTGGGCGAATGAAACCGCATCGACGCCGATCCGCGTCAACCTGTTCAGCCCCGGCCCGATCCGCACCCGGATGCGCGCCACGGTCTTCCCCGGCGAAGATCCGATGACACTCGATACGCCGGAGCAGGCCGCGGAATTCATCGTCCCGATGTGCGCGCCGGCATGGACCGAAACCGGCAAGTTCTTTGATTACAAAACCCGCATTTTGATGAGTTTTCGTGCGCCGGCTTAGCCAGCATTATCGGCATTGCCTTGCGATGCGAGCAGCGCGGATGGAGCCGCCGTCACGCGCGCTGCGATCAGCAGCGCCAACCCCAGCAGCGCCGACGCCAGCAGGAACGGCGCGCCGGGCAGTTGCAGGGGCGTCTGCGCGCCGATGAAATAGGCAAATGTCAGCGTGAACAGCGACGGCCCAACCAATTGGGACAGGCTCTGCACACTGGTGGTTGCGCCCTGCAATTGGCCCTGCTGCACGGGCGCGACCAATCGCGTCATCAGCGCCTGCGTCGCCGCGCCGGCGACGCCCCACAATGCCATCACGGGAATGCCGAGCCAGAACAGCGGGCCGCTCGGCGCGACCCCGAAAATCAGGAAGCCGAAGACCCCGCAGCTAAGCCCGAGCAGTAACGCCCGGCGCTCGCCGAACCGCCGGACGATGGGCCCGATTGCCGCTCCCTGCACGGCCATCGCACAAATGCCCACCATGGCGAGCGTGAGGCCGACGGTCGCTGAATTCCAGCCATAGCGGTAGGTCGCGTAGAGCACGAACGTACTCGGCAGCACCACATGGGCGAGTTGCGCAAAGAAATTCGCCGCTGACAGTCCAGCAAGGACCCGGTCGGAGCGCAACAGATGCAGCGCGCCCAGCGGATTGGCGCTTTTCCAGCGGAACGGCGAACGGCGATCGCGCGGCAGCGACTCCGGCAGGATCAGCAAGCCGTACACCGCAT
The DNA here is from genome assembly GCA_963808035.1 of uncultured Alphaproteobacteria bacterium. Taxonomy (GTDB): domain Bacteria; phylum Pseudomonadota; class Alphaproteobacteria; order Rhizobiales; family Xanthobacteraceae; genus Bradyrhizobium. Next base: position 433,292 of record CAWEEF010000001.1, read on the forward strand.
TGGCAAAACTCAGGCCCGCGGCGGCCCAGAACGGCAGCCTCGGCCCGATGCCGCCGAGCAGACCTCCGATCGCCGGACCCAGAATGAAGCCGGCGCCGAAGGCCGCGCCGATCTTGCCGAACACGGCCGCCCGCCGTTCCGGCGGCGTGATGTCGGCGATGTAGGCAAAGGCGGTCGAGACGCTGGCCGAGGTGATGCCCGAAATCACCCTGCCGACGAACAGCCAGATCAGCGACGGCGCCAGCGCCATCAGCACGTAATCGAACGCGAGCCCGAAATTCGACAGCAGCACCACCGGCCGCCGGCCGAACCGGTCCGACAGGCCGCCGAGAATCGGCGAGAAGAAAAACTGCATCAGCGCCCAGGCGGTGCCGAACAGGCCGAAGATGCGCGCCGCACTGGCGGTGTCGTTGCCGACGAAACTCTCGACCAGTTTCGGCAGGATCGGCATGATTAGGCCCAGCGCGAACATGTCGAGCAGGATGGTGACGAAGATGAAAGCCACCGCGCCGCCGCGCATGGCGGTCATCTCGAGCGGAGGCTCCGGCGCAGTTCCTTCGCTCACGACGGCCGCTTGCGCTTGTGAGCGAACGGATTGGCCTTCTCGCGCAGCGTGATGCGCACCGGCGTGCCGGGAAGTTCGAAGAATTCGCGCAAGGAATTGACGAGATAGCGGAGGTAGGACTGCGGCACGGCATCGGCGCGCGAACAGAACAGCACAAAGCTCGGTGGCCGTGCCTTGGCTTGGGTGATGTAGTTCAGTTTCAGCCGCCGGCCCGACACCGCCGGCGGCGGGTTGGCATCAACGGCCTGCTCGAACCAGCGATTGAGCGATGCGGTCGGCACGCGCCTGTTCCAGGTGGCGTAGGCCTGTTCGATCGCGCTCATCAGCCGGTCAATGCCCTCGCCCATCAGCCCCGACACCGCAACGATGGGCATGCCCTTGACCTGCGGCAACAGATGATCGGCGTCGGTGCGCAGCGCCGCAATCAGGCTGGACTGCCGGCCCATCAAGTCCCATTTGTTGGCGGCAATCACCAACGCCCTTCCCTCGCGCTCGATCAGATCTGCGATGCGCAAATCCTGCTCTTCGAACTTGTTCTGCGCATCCATCATCAGCACCACGACTTCGGCGAAGCGAATGGCGCGCAGCGCGTCCGCGACCGACAGCTTTTCGAGCTTTTGTTCGATCCGCGAGCGCCGCCGCAGACCCGCGGTATCGAACACGCGAAAATCCCTGCCCTGCCAGTTGACCTCGACCGAAATCGAATCGCGGGTGGTGCCGGCTTCGGCGCTGGTCAGCAGGCGTTCCTCGCCGAGCAGACGATTGATCAGGGTCGACTTGCCAGCATTGGGACGGCCGACGATGGCCACCCGTATCGGCCGTTTCGACAGGTCGTCCGGTTCGATGACGTCGTCGTCGTCAAACACCTCCGGCTCCTCGGCCGGCTCCGGCATCAGCGTGCGCAACGCATCATAGAGGTCGCTCAGCCCCTCGCCATGTTCGGCCGAAATCTGGATCGGCTCACCGAGCCCGAGTGCGTAGGTTTCCATCGCGCCGGCATCGCCATGCCTGCCTTCGCTCTTGTTGGCGACCAGCACCACCGGCTTGTTGGCGCGGCGCGCGAAATCGGCAAACGCGCGATCGTTCGGCGTGAGGCCCGTGCGGGCGTCGACTACGAACATCAAGGCGTCGGCAAGACCGATCGCCGCCTCGGTCTGCTCCTGCATCCGCGCGGTCAGAGACCCCTTGGCACCTTCATCGAGTCCGGCGGTGTCGATCACGGTGAATTCGAGATCGCCGAGACGTCCCTCGCCTTCGCGGCGATCGCGCGTCACCCCCGGCTCGTGATCGACCAGCGCCAGCTTTTGCCCAACCAGCCGATTGAACAGCGTCGATTTTCCGACGTTGGGCCGGCCGATAATGGCAATCGTGAAGGACATGGCCGATCCCTGCGCCTGTTAGCAAGCGCATGTCAATGCAGGCACAGCCTAGCGGGAGAAGCTGCCGCCCGGCACCGGCGCCGGGAATGGCTGAGCGGATTGCTGGGACGATGGGCCAGGCTGGGCCGGCGGGGCCTCCTGATCCGGCGGCGGCGCGGTGGTGCGCCGGCGAGCTGTCTTCTTGGGCTTGGGCGCGGGCGGCACGGCGGCAGCGCCGCCCTCTTCCCCGGGCGCCGCGCTTGGATCCGCCGCGGCGTCCGGCGCCGTGCTCGCCGTCGCCGGCCGCTTGCCCTTGGCTTTGGCTTTGGATTTCTTGGTCTTGGGCTCTTCCGCAGGCGGTGCCGCCGCGGCGGCCGCCTCGGCGTTCTGTTGATCGCGTTGCTGTTGCTCCACGGTGCCCTTGTACAATTCCTTGGGTACGCCCTGCTCGAGGCCCGGCACGCCGTCAGGGAAGACCTCCTTGCGTTCGCCCGGCAGCTTTTTCTTGGTATCGAAAACATCGAGCAAATCGGTCGGATCCCAACTGCCCAAGCTGCTCGAGCAGCCCACTAGGGCGCTTGACAGCGCGACGAGAACAGCAGCGGCGACCAGGCGTTGCGACAGGCGCATTGTCAGTTTCTCACTCAACAGGTTTCCAGCCGTCAGCTTTTCGCGACCGGCGGCAGCAAAGCCTGCAGCGCTTCGGCGCGCGAGCGCAGGCCGGGCGGCGTCTCGGCGTCGTTGGCGATCAAATCCAGCCATTTGCGCGCGGCGGTCGTATCGTTGGCGTGCCAGGCTGACAGCGCCAGCAGTTCACGTGCGGTATGGCGAAAGGTCGCCTGCGCCGCGGTGGAAGGCTCAAGGCGCTGAAGCATGGTGGGATAGGTTGCCGTATCCACCAGCAGGCCGGCGGCACGGATGCGGGCAAGTTCCTGCTCCAGCGCGCCGAGGCTGCGATCCGTCGAGATATCGTCATAGAGCTTCGTGGCTGCCTGCGGATCGTGGGCGGCAACTTCGGCCGCGGCGCGCAACCGCGCCAGCATGCGATAGCCCGAGGGGGCGGTGGCAGCGAGGCTGCCGAAGGCCGCTTCCGCTTCCGCCGACTTGTTCTGCTCGGAGAGTTCGATCGCCTTGTCGAAGGCCGCCCCGGCCTCCGCCGCCTTCTTCGCTTCCAGATACTGATAGCCACGCCAGCCGCCCACCGCGGCGACCAGCAGCAACGCGGCGGCGACAATGTAGATCGAATACTGGTCCCACAGCTTCTTGAGCTGATCGCGACGGACGTCCTCGTCTACTTCGTCAAATAATTCAGACACTTATAGCTATCCCATCCCCGATGAGCGGCTGCAATCGAACTGCCGAGCCGGACCCCTGGCCCCACGCGCGGGCGGCGTTACCCTAGCGATATGGCGGCGGCAAGGCAAAGCCGGTGGCCCCGCCGCCCTCAACGTTTTGTTCATTCATTCAAGACGATACCACGGGTAACCCGCGCCAACGCCGATCCCGTGACCAGCCGGCAACCCGTTCGGAGCGAGGCTAGCCGGAGTTGGATTCACACCCCGCCCGGCTGCACGTAACAAAAGACGTAGCCGGCGCGGCTCAAGAATACAATTCCATGTCCGGTCGGATTCGATTTGTCCCATTTGAGCTTGTAATCGGGGATCTCGATTTCGGTTCCAATTTCGATATGCGGGCGCTGACGAGGCCCGTCCGGCCGGTCGTCGGTGATGGTTGCGTAGGTCTTGCCGCCCCTGACGTGAACCTCGTCCGCCCAATAGGCATCCGCCTCGCCGCAACATGAGGCGGTTGGAACATCGGGCTGCATCAGCGCCTGATACCACTCCCGTACCGCGGGATCTACCGCGCCCCATTGTCCGAGATCGCGCGCATTCACAACGCCAATCACGCAACCGAACGCCAGCCCGAGGACGATGCGCTTCATCTCGCACTCCCAAGTTTTCCAGCGCGTTTGGCAAAGCAATGTTCGTGCCGCGAATCAGCTCGACTGATGCGGACTGTTGATTGGCGCTTGCGGCGGTCAGATTCGTTCGCGCAATGCCGCGCTGGCGGATTTTTTTGCGCGTTGTGACCGAATCTTGGTCGAAGCACTCAGCGCGCGGCCGCCCACGCCTCGCGCAACTGCTTCTTCATGACCTTGCCATTGGCGTTGCGTGGCAGCGGTTCTGCCGTCAATGCCACCGTCTCCGGCACCTTGTAGTCGGAAAGCCGCTCGGCGCACCAGGCACGCAGGGCTTCGCCGGTAACATCGCTGCCGCGGGTGACGATCACGGCATGCACGCGCTCGCCCAGCACCGGGCACGGCTTGGCGATCACGGCGCTTTCGACCACGCCGGGATGGTCCGCGAGCACCGATTCGACTTCGGCCGAATAGATCTTTAGTCCGCCTCGATTGATCATGTCCTTCTGACGATCGAATACCCGTACAAAATTCTCGGCGTCGATCGAGCCGAGATCGCCCGAATGCCAGTATCCGCCGGTAAAGCTCTCGGCAGTCGCCTCCGGATTGTTCCAGTAACCCTTGATGACCGAGCCGCCGTGAATCCAGATCTCCCCGATCTCGCCGCGCGGCAGTTCGCGACCGTCGGCATCGACCACGATGATGTGCGCGCCGGGACACGGCAGCCCGACACTGTCGATATGAGTTGCGGTCAGCTCTGGCGGCATGATCGTCGAGGGCGACGTGGTCTCGGTCGAACCGTAGGCGTTGATCAGCTTGAGGCCTGGAATCTTGGTCGCCAGTTGCTCGATGGTGGCGATCGGCATTGGCGCGCCGCCGAAGCCTCCGATCCGCCATGAGCTTAGATCATGACGATCGAAATCGGCCCGCAGCAGGCAGAGATTGTACATCGCCGGCACCATCACGGTCTGCGTGACGCGTTCGCGCGCGGCGATCTTGAGATATTCCGCAGCCTTGAACTCCGCGACGATGATCAACGTGCCGGCGCAGCGGGCCATGCTCATGATATTGGCGACGACGCCGGTGACGTGGGCGAGCGGAACCGCCGCGATCGAACGATCCGCTGCGGTCAGCGCCATGCAGGCCTCGTAGATCATCGCCGAATGGATGATGTTGCAATGCGCGAGCATCGCCCCTTTGGGCCGTCCGGTGGTACCGGAAGTGTAAAGGATCATCGCGGTGTCCTGCTCGTCGACATCGGCATGATCCTGCAGCGGCGCGTTGTCGGCGAGATCGGGAAATGCCGAACTCGTGTCGCCATCATCGACGGCCAGACGATGCTTCAGGCCCGCAACATCGTCCGCCCCGGGCAGGCGGTCGGAAAGCGCGGCCTCATGGATCAGCAGCACGGCGCCGCAATCGTTGAGGACGTGCGCGATCTCGGGCTTCTGTTGCCGGGTACCGAGCAGCACCGTCACGGCACCGAGATTGGCCGCCGCGAACATCGCCAGCACGAACTCGATACGGTTGCCGAGCAGCAGCGCCACGCGGTCGCCGGCGCGGATGCCGACTTTCCGCAGCCCCGCCGCAACGCTTGCGGATTGCAGCACGACGTCACGCCAATTCATCCGCCGCTCGCCGCAGACCAGCGCTTCGCCGTCCGGATTGCGCTTCGCTGCCTCCGACACCATCGCCCAGACGCTGCTCGGCCGCTGGCAAAACGTCGGTACCATGCGGTCGCCGAAGCGCGCCTCAAGCTGCATCGCGGGAATGGCGTAGTCTCTCCAGTCCATGGTCGTGTCTCAACCCTTGCTCGGTTTTTCTCTCAGCTTTTGGCCTGCATGCCGTAGACATGCTCCGGGCCCGGGAATGCGCGGGCACGGACATCGGCGGCGTAGCCCTCGATGGCGGCCTCGATCATCGGGCCGAGATTGCCATAGCGACGGACGAATTTCGGCGTCTTTGGCGACAATCCCAGCATATCTTCCAGCACAAGGACCTGGCCGTCGCAAGCCGCACTGGCCCCGATGCCGATGGTGGGGATGGCGATCGCTTCGGTGATCTTGCGGGCCAGCGGTTCGGCGACCGCCTCGACCACGACCGAGAATGCGCCGGCCTGCGCAACCGCGCGGGCATCGTGCTCGATCGGCTCCCAGCTCCCCTCCTCGCGGCCCTGGGCACGAAAGGATCCCAGTGTGTTGATCGATTGCGGCGTAAGTCCAATGTGGCCCATCACGGGAACGCCGCGTTCGGCGAGAAATGCGATCGTCTCCGCCATCCGCGCGCCCCCTTCGAACTTCACAGCGCCGCAATGGGTTTCTTTCAGGATCCGCGCCGCGGCATGAAACGCCTGCTCCCTGGAAGCCTCATAGCAGCCGAACGGCATATCGACCACGACCAGCGCATGCTGCGAGCCCCGCATCACCGCGCGGCCCTGCAGGATCATCATGTCCAACGTCACCGGCACCGTGGTCTCGAAACCATGCATCACATTGCCCAGGGAATCGCCGACCAGGATGACGTCGCAATGGCGGTCGACCAGCGCTGCGGTGTGCGCGTGGTACGAGGTCAGCATGACGATGGGCTCGCCGTTCTTGCGGGCGCGAATATCCGGCGCGGTTTTACGCCGGATGGCGGATTGGACAGACATTCTTATGCTCCGATGACGGGAACGCCGATCACGACGGGATGAAATACCAGGGCCAGCGCCAGATAGGCGACGACGCCAACGGCCACGGCAATCAGGTCATTGCCAATGCCGCCAATGGGGATCGGCGGCGCACCGGCGTCGACGCGATGCTTCAGCGAGATCCGGTCGAATACCGCCCATCCGAGAAATGAGCCGAACAGGATGATCGAGCCGAGATCGCCGTTGGCGAGCAGGTGCGCCGCCGCCCACAGTTTGACGCCCGCCAGCATCGGATGCTTCAGCACGCTGTAGATGCGGCCGCGGATATAGGATGCCACCACCAGGATGACCGCCGGCAACATCAGCGCCACGGTGATGTGCTTGAACGCCGTGGGCGGCGTCCAGACCTCCCACATTCCCGCCGCGCGATAATGGCCAAAGCCCCACACAATCAGCACGAGGCCAAGCAGCGAAGCCAACGCGTAGCCGATCTTGTAGCCGCCCTCGCCCATCGTGCCGATCACGCGCGCACGCAGGTCGCGCTTGGTGGTGAGGGTATGGACGCCGAGGAACAGCAGAAGTCCCAGGATCATCACCAGCAATCCCACGATGTCCTCCACAGGCTCGAATTTCAGAAGATTCGCGTATCACCTAAAGGGCATTAACCGCAATGCGCGAAATCCGCCCGAGGGCGCCTCGCGACGTTCAGCTTCTGTTTACCGGGTTGGATCAAGTTCGGAAGGCCCAGGGACGAAAAGGCCAAGCCATGTTCAAGGAAGGCTCCCCGATCGTTTACGACGCCCCCGCCGATCTCAAGAAATGGCCGTCTCTCAACGGCCAGCGGCTGAACGGCAGCCGCCAGCCCTATCTGGTGTTTAACGGTACGCTTGCGCAATGCATCCGCGAGCTGTTGGCCAAGCCGATCAGGCAAATCTCGCTGTATGACATCGTGACCGAGCCGCAGCCGGTGTTCGACCGTCCGGTCTTGTCTCCCGGCGACGCCGCGGAAATCGCGATGCGCAAGGATTTTCCCAAGGGCTGACCCGTTTCTCAAGGGCTGACCCATTCGCCATGGGTTCGAAGCGGGCGTCCCTAGTTGACGAAAGTCTTCCCGGCGGCAGAGAGAATGCTGTCGTTGGGCTGTTTCGAGCAGTACTCCGACAGGGCTTTGGTCTTTTCGGTAAATTCCACCGGATCCAGCACCGGCGAGTTTTTCTGGTGCCCGAAATAGCCACTCAGCCAGAACAAAAACGGGCCTCGATCGCTTGCGATGGTTTTCTCCCAGAATTCCACGCAGGTCATTTTCGAAAAGTCGACCGCGAGCAGCTTTCTCTCGGGCACGGCGTTCGCCGCGTGGAACGAGCAAACCAGTATGACGAAGCCCAGGGCGGTGACCGATTTCATGACGTTTCCTCTTGAGAATTTCTGCGAAGTCCACCGCTGCCAGTGCGGCAGCGGCCCAGACTTACTCATGCCGCGCCCTTTTGCCAGCCTTTTTGCACGCTGCAGATCCCGAGGGGTTCCGGAGATGTCCCACAATTGCCTCGTAAATGTCGCGATGTCGCAAGCCGCCTGAACAATGGTTCATGTGCGTGGATAAATGGTCATTTCATCATGTGTTGAATGCCGACCGCCGCCTCCTATGTCCTCCGCAACAGGAGGACACCATGAAGCAGTCGCAGCACTTTCTGGAGAATGCGGAGAATTGCGCGCAGATGGCCGAACGCGCCACCGACCAGCCCACCCACCTTCGCTTCAAGCGCATGGAAGCGGCGTGGCGGGCTTTAGCGAAAGAGCAGGATTGGCTCGATGGCGAGGTCGCTCCGGATGCAAGACAGAAGGCCGGCTAAAGCCTGTTCGGTTCGGATTGAATCAGAACCGGGCTTTAGCTTTTTTTCCTGATGCGAACCGGTACCCGCTTCGCTCGGAAACGCAATAGCGGCGGCTATTTCGTCGGCTTGTGCAATTCCCGATTGTCGACATAGCGGATCGCGATCGGACGCCCGGCGAGTGCGCCACCCAGGCCACCGGTGAATTGCAGCGGCACGCAGGCATCGAGCGAGGCGTTGATCGCCTTCAGGTAGGTTTCGCGAACGTCCGGCGAAACCCCCGCGGTGGCGTAGGTCATGCGCGGTGCGCCGATGATCTCGCCGGACCGCTTGAAGCTGAAACGCACAGACATCTGCATGCCCTCGCGCGCCGCGTCGGCCGGCGGCGGCAACCAGCAGGACCGCAATTCCGCAAACAGGTCGCCGATGGTATCGAGGTCATGGTCGGGCCTGACATATTTGGCGGCATCATCTTTCGGCGGCACCGTTTGGATCGTTAGCTGCAAATTCTCGCCATAGGGGTAATCGATCTCGGGAATGCACGGCCCGCGGTTGAACACGCTGCAGAAGGACGGCGTACAGGGCCGGCCCTCGAGCACGCTGCACGGCGCGTGCGAAAACGGCGTGGCATCGATCTGGTGCCGCCGCCGCGCCTCCGCCGCCCCGGCGACGGAAAGACCTAGGACGACGATAAGGATTGCACAGCGCTTGACCATGACCTGGCTTGGTTTGGTTTGACCGAGTTGGCTGGAACTATGCGCGCGCCCGCGGCAGTCAAGAGCCAGCGCCGCTTCTCGCAACCGCGACGGGCGGTTCCCGGCGGCCTCACGCCTTCTTCACATCCTTGATGCTGGAAAAAACGATGCCCTCGGCACGTTCTTTGGTGTAACCGAGATAGAACTCGTTCTTGGCCAAAAACACCGGATCACCGTCCACGTCGTCGGCAACGCCGGAGCCGTTGGCAGCGATGAACGCATCGAGCTTCCTGCGGTCGTCCGAGGATATCCAGCGCGCCAACTGAAATTCGCTTACTTCGAATTCCACCGGCAGTGCGTATTCGGCATCCAGCCGCGCTTTCAACACGTCGAGCTGTAGGGGACCAACCACGCCGACCAGTGCCGGTGCACCGTCGCGTGGGCGGAACACCTGGACCACGCCCTCTTCCGACATCTGCTGCAAGGCCTCCTTGAGCTTCTTCGCCTTCATCGCATCGGTCAGCCTCACCCGGCGGACGATTTCCGGCGCAAAGCTGGGCACGCCGACGAAGGTGATTTCCTCGCCTTCGGTCAGGGTATCGCCGATCCGCAGCGTACCGTGATTGGGAATGCCGACGACATCGCCGGCGAAGGCCTCGTCTGCCAACGCGCGATCCTGGGCGAAGAAGAATTGCGGACTGGACAGGCTCATGTTCTTGCCGGTGCGCACCAGCTTCGCCTTCATGCCGCGCGTCAGCTTGCCGGAGCACAGCCGCGCGAAGGCGATGCGGTCGCGATGGTTGGGATCCATATTGGCCTGGATCTTGAACACGAAGGCGCTCATCCGCGGCTCGGCGGCCTCGACCTTGCGCAAATTGCTGTCCTGCGCGCGCGGCGGCGGCGCGAAGCGGCCGAGTCCTTCCAGCAAATCGCCGACACCGAAATTGCGCAGCGCGCTGCCGAAATAGACCGGCGTAAGGTGTCCCTCGCGAAACGCCTCGAGATCGAACGGCTTGCACGCCTCGCACACCAAAGCGAGTTCATCCCTGATCGCGCCGACGTCGAGATTGGCATTGCGGCCGGTGAGATCGGCGATGTCGATCTGCTGTGCGGCACCGGTCTTGGCGCCGCCGCCCTCGAGCAGGCGAACGCCACCGTTGGTGACGTCGTAGGTGCCAAGGAAATCGCGACCACGACCGACTGGCCAGGTCATCGGCGTGGTGTCGAGCGCCAGTGTCTTTTCGATTTCATCGAGCAGATCGAACGTATCGCGGCTCTCGCGGTCCATCTTGTTGACGAACGTGATGATGGGAATATCGCGGAGACGGCAGACCTCAAACAGCTTTCGCGTTCGCGCTTCGATGCCTTTGGCCGCATCGATCACCATGACGGCGGAGTCGACCGCGGTCAGGGTCCGGTAGGTGTCTTCAGAAAAGTCCTCGTGGCCAGGCGTGTCCAGCAGGTTGAACACCAGGCCTTCGAATTCAAACGTCATCACCGAGGTGACGACCGAAATGCCGCGCTCGCGCTCGATCTTCATCCAGTCAGAACGGGTGTTGCGACGCTCGCCCTTGGCCTTGACCTGACCGGCAAGATTGATGGCACCGCCAAACAGCAGCAATTTCTCGGTCAGCGTGGTTTTGCCGGCGTCGGGATGCGAGATGATGGCAAACGTCCGCCGGCGTTCGACCTCGGCGGCGAGTGGCGAACGTGACGACGCGTCGGCTGAAAGGGCTAGGTCTGACATCAGCGAGCCTGTGGCAGGGAAACCGGACCGAATCAAGCGGGATCGGCACACCGGATATAGGGATTGAGCGAACGAACTCCAATCGCCGGGCATTCGCTCATCGCAGCGCCGACACCACCCAATAGGCCAGTGCCGCGACGGCCGCCGCAGCCGGGATGGTGATGACCCAGGCGTAGACGATCGAACTTGCCACGTTCCAGCGGACCGCTGACAGCCGGCGCGCCGAACCGACGCCGACGATGGCGCCCGTGATGGTGTGGGTGGTCGAAACCGGCACGCCGAGGAAGGTCGCCATGAACAGCGTCGCGGCACCGCCGGTTTCGGCACAAAATCCCTGCATCGGCGTCAGCTTGGTGATTCGAAGCCCCATGGTGCGCACGATCCGCCAGCCCCCCATCAAGGTCCCCAGCGCCATCGCCGCCTGGCACGCCAGCACCACCCAGAACGGCACCGAAAAATGCTCGCCGAGATAGCCTTGCGAATAGAGCAGCACCGCGATGATGCCCATGGTTTTCTGTGCATCGTTGCCGCCGTGCCCGAGTGAATAGAGCGAGGCCGACGCAAACTGCAGGATGCGGAACGCACGATCGACCGCAAACGGCGTCGAGCGGACGGATGCCCAGGACACGATCGCGACCAGAACCAGTGCCAGCAAAAATCCAACCAGCGGCGACAGCACGATGGCCAGCAGCGTTTTCGACAAGCCGCTCCAGACCGCAGCCGAAATTCCCGCCTTGGCCAGTCCGCCGCCGATCAACCCGCCGATCAGTGCATGCGAACTGCTGGACGGTATTCCCAATCCCCAGGTGATCAGGTTCCATACGATCGCACCAACCAGCGCGGCGAAGATCACCTGCGCATCGATCACGCTGGGCTCGATGATGCCGACGCCAATCGTATGGGCGACGTTCAGTCCGAACACCGCGAAGGCGACGAAATTGAAGAATGCCGCCCACAATACCGCGTATTGCGGCCGCAGCACCCGGGTCGACACGATCGTGGCGATGGAATTGGCGGCGTCGTGCAACCCGTTGAGGAAGTCGAACAGCAGCGCGACTGCAATCAATCCGACTAGAATCGGGAGACCAAGCGTGGCATCCACTGCGCGGCCCTGCCCTATACCTGTTCGATCACGATACTGTTGATCTCATTGGCGACGTCGTCGAAACGGTCGGCGACTTTCTCGAGATGGTCATAGATCTCGGCGCCGACGATGAAATCCATCGTATTGGCATTGCGATGCTTGAGGAAAAGCTCCTTCAGGCCGATATCGTGTAGATCGTCGACCCGGCCTTCCAGCTTGGTCACCTCCTCGGTGATCGCCGTCAGCATCGCGACATTGTCGCCGATCGATTGCAGCAGCGGCAGCGCGCGGCCAACGAGATTAGCGCATTCGACCAGCAGCGTTCCAATCTCCCGCATCGGCGGCTCGAAAATGCGCACCTCGAACAGCACCACGGCCTTGGCGGTTTGCTGCATCTGATCGATGGCATCATCCATCGAAGTGATCAGGTTCTTGATGTCGACGCGGTCGAACGGGGTGATGAAGGTGCGGCGCACCGCGGTAAGCACCTCGCGGGTGATATTGTCGGCGTCATTCTCGAACTGGTTGACCCGTTGACAGAACACCGGGGTCTCGTCGCCTCCGCGCAGCATGTCCTGCAGCGCCAGCGCACCCTGCACGACGGTCTGGGAATGCCGGGCAAACAAATCGAAAAACCGCTCCTCTCTGGGCAGAAAGGCACGAAACCAGCGCAGCATCTGAAGTGTCCATGGTTTGTGGAAATGGCCGGCAGAGAGTGGCCCGTCACACGAGTGTCATAAACCATTTTCGCCGGCAAGCGCGCAGCGAGCGGACCGGGAACCCGGTCATCCACCGCTTTGTAATGCCTGGAAATGGCCGGAAACCGGTCCGTTTAGAGCGAGCGCCGGAAAAAATGCGCGATTTCACCGACAATGCCGCGTCGGAACGCCAGCACGCAGGTCACGAAGATCACGCCCTGGATCACAGTTACCCACTGCCCGAACCCGGCCAGATATTGCTCCATGGCGATGATGACGAAGGCACCGACGACGGGACCAAAAATAGTGCCGAGGCCACCCACCAGCGTCATCAGCACGATTTCGCCGGACATGCTCCAGTGCACGTCCGTCAGTGACGCGTTCTGCGCCACAAACACTTTCAGCGCGCCGGCAAATCCGCCCAGTGTTCCCGACAGGATAAAGGCGAGCAGTTTGTACTGGTCGGTTTTGTAGCCGAGCGAAATGGCGCGCTGCTCGTTTTCCCGGATCGATTTCAGCACCTCGCCAAACGGCGAGTTGATGGTACGGAAAATCAACAGAAAGCCGAGCAGAAAGCCGGCGACCACGACATAATAGAGCACCGTGGGCTTCGCGAGATTGAGAAATCCGAACAGATAGCCCTGCGGGATGCCCTGGATGCCGTCCTCGCCATGGGTGAACGGGGTCTGCAGGTAGATGAAATAGAGCAGTTGCGACAGTGCGAGCGTGATCATCGCGAAATAGATGCCCTGGCGGCGGATCGCGACCAACCCGGTGATGACGGCAAGCCCGGCGGCGGCGGCGGTACCGGCTAGAATGCCGAGTTCGGGCGGAAGACCCCAGACTTTCAGGGCATGCGCCGAAACGTAGCCGGCGGTGCCCAGAAACATCGCATGGCCGAATGACAACAGTCCGCCATAGCCGATCAGCAGGTTGAAGGCGCAGGCCAACAGCGCAAAGCAGAGCGCCTGCATCACGAAGAATGGATAGATGCCAGTGAACGGCACGATCAGCAGCAGCGCCGTCATGATGCCGAACGCGATCATCTCGTCGCGAATGGCGTGCGGGGCCGTCGCCAACGTATCATCCGTAATCGTTGTCATGTCAGTTCGCCCGCCCCGTCAATCCCGAAGGCTTCACCAGCAGCACCAGCACCATCAGGACAAATACCACGGTGTTGGAGGCTTCAGGGTAAATGTATTTCGTCAACCCCTCGATCACGCCAAGCGCAAAGCCGGTGATGATCGAGCCCATGATCGAGCCCATGCCGCCGATCACCACCACGGCAAACACCACGATGATCAGGTCGGCGCCCATCAGCGGCCGCACCTGATTGATCGGCGCCGACAGCACCCCTGCCAACGCGGCAAGGCCGACACCAAGTCCGTACGTCAATGTGATCATCCGTGGCACATTGACGCCGAAGGCGCGCACCAGCGTCGGATTTTCGGTAGCGGCCCGGAGATTGGCGCCGAGCCGGGTCCGCTCGATCAGATACCAGGTGAGCAGGCACACCACCAGCGAGAACACCACCACCCAGCCGCGATAGATCGGCAGGTACATGAAGCCGAGGTTCATGCCGCCCTTGAGCTCATCGGGGATCGAATAGGGCAACCCCGACGAACCAAAATAATTCTGAAACACGCCCTGGATGATCAGCGCCAGCCCGAAGGTCAGCAGCAGCCCATAGAGATGATCAAGGCCGGTCAGCCATCGCAGCAGCGTCCGCTCGAGGATCATGCCGAAGATCCCGACCGCAATGGGGGCCAGGATCAGCGCCGGCCAGTAGCCGATATTTGCCATATTGAGCAGGAAATAGGCGACGAACGCCCCCATCATGTAGAGCGCGCCGTGCGCGAAGTTGATGATGTTGAGCATGCCGAAGATCACCGCAAGCCCGAGGCTCAACAGCGCATAGAACGAGCCGTTGATCAGTCCGACCAGGAGCTGGGCGTAGAGGGCTTGCATGTCGATCGATCTTTCGCGCTCAATCCGGGATAAGGTGCAATGGAGCCCCGACGGCGGCGTGCCGTCGGGGCAGTTCGAGCATCAGTGCTTGACCAGCGAGCACTTGCTTTCCGCCAGCGGCCGGAAGGCCTGGTCGCCGGGCGTGGTGCCGATCAGCTTGTACAGATCCCACTCGCCCTTCGACTCCGACGGCGTCTTGACTTCGAACAGATAGGCCGGATGAATTTCGCGGCCGTCGATCCGGATCGAACCCTTGCCGAACAGAGGGTCGTCGGTCGGCATTTCCTTCATCTTGGCCACAACCTTGGCACCGTCATGCGGATTGCCGCCAAGCGCGTCGAGCGCCTTGAAGTAGTGCAGCAGGCTCGAATAGACGCCCGCCTGTATCATCGTCGGCATGGCATGATTCTTCATGCGTTCGCCGAAGCGCTTCGAGAAAGCCCGGGTCTGATCATTCATGTCCCAGTAAAAGGTCTCGCTCAGACTGAGGCCCTGCGCCACTTTCAGCCCGAGCGAATGAACATCCGTCAGGAACAAGAGCAAACCGGCAAGTTTCTGGCCGCCCTTGACGATACCGAATTCCGCCGCCTGCTTGATGGAATTGGTTGTATCGCCACCGGCATTGGCAAGACCGATGACCTTGGCCTTCGACGATTGGGCCTGCAACAGGTATGAGGAGAAGTCCGGCGTATTCAGCGGGACATTGACGCTCCCCAGAACCTTGCCGCCAGCGGCCTTGACGACCGCCGTTGTGTCGTTCTCGAGCGCGTGACCGAAAGCGTAGTCCGCCGTGATGAAGAACCAGCTATCCCCACCGGCCTTCACCATCGCACTGCCAGTGCTATGGGCCAGCATGTAGGTGTCATAGGTCGTGTGGATGGTATTCGGCGTGCACTGCGAGTTGGTCAGCTCCGAGGACCCGGCCCCGGAATTGAGCATGATGCTGTTTTTTTCCTTCACGACGTTGTTGACGGCAAGCGCGACGCCCGAATTCAGCACATCCGCGAGAACGTCGACCTTGTCGGTATCGATCCACCGGCGCGCGATACCGGTGGCGATATCGGGCTTGTTCTGGTGATCCGCGGAGACCACGTCGATTTTCCAGCCTTTGGCCTTCATCCCGGAATCTTCAACCGCCATCTCCGCCGCGACGATCGAGCCTTGTCCGCCGAGATCCGCATACAACCCAGAAAGGTCCGTAAGTACGCCGATTTTGGCGGTCTTGTCCTGGGCCCATGCGCCGCTGGCCGCGCCAAACGCGAGCGCGGTACCGAGCAGTAGAGCAGTGATCCTGGTTTTCATATTACCTCCCTGTATCCCCACGCTGGGGATGCTGCTTAAACGCCGAGATAGGTGTGAAGCTTGTCCATGTTGGCTTGCAGTTCGGCATTGGCGAAACCGTCGATGATCTTGCCGTGCTCGACGATATAGAAACGATCCGCGACCGTGGATGCAAAGCGAAAATTCTGTTCGACCAGAAGAATGGTAAAGCCCTGCGACTTCAGCCGAGCGATGGTGTGACCGATCTGCTGGATGATCACGGGGGCGAGTCCCTCGGTCGGCTCGTCCAGCATCAGGAAGCGGGCGCCGGTACGCAGGATTCTCGCGATCGCCAGCATCTGCTGTTCGCCGCCCGACAGCTTGGTGCCCTGGCTGTTGAGCCGCTCCTTCAGATTGGGAAATAGGTCGAAGATCTGGTCGAGCGACAGCCCGCCGCTGCGCACCACCGGCGGCAGCAGCAGGTTTTCCCGCACGTCAAGGCTGGCAAAAATCCCGCGCTCTTCCGGACAGAACGCGACACCCATGCGTGCGATCCGGTCCGACGATGCCCGGATGATGTCCTGATCGTTGAAACGGATCGAGCCGGTGCGCTTGCCGATGATGCCCATTACCGACTTCAGGGTGGTGGTCTTGCCGGCGCCGTTGCGCCCGAGCAGGGTGACGACCTCGCCCGCGTTCACGTCGAAATTGACGCCGTGGAGGATATGGGACTCGCCGTACCATGCTTGCAGGTTCTGAACCGACAACACCGGCGCGGCTGCCGGCACGGCAGATCTGGTGGCGGATGCTTCGGCCAATCTTAATTCAGCCATGACCTGCTCCGAGATAGGCTTCCTTGACCCGCTCGTCCCTGGACAGCTCGGCATAGTTGCCTTCTGCAAGCACGTGACCGCGCGTCAGCACCGTGATGATGTCGGAAAGGTTGGCCACGACGCTGAGATTATGCTCGACCATCAGGATGGTATATTTCGCCGAGATGCGCTTGATCAGCCCGGCGATCTTGTCGATATCCTCATGCCCCATGCCGGCCATCGGCTCGTCCAGCAGCATCATTTCGGGGTCGAGCGCCAACGTCGTTGCAATCTCGAGTGCACGTTTGCGCCCGTACGGCATTTCGACGGCCGGCGTCGCCGCAAACTCGCTCAGACCGACGTCGTCAAGCAATTCGCGGGCGCGGCCATTGAAGCGGTCGAGCACGGTTTTGGAGCGCCAGAAATCGAACGATTGGCCGTGCTGGCGCTGCAAGGCGACCCGCACATTCTCCAGCGCGGTCAGATGCGGGAATACCGCCGATATCTGGAACGAACGAACGAGGCCAAGCCGCGCCACGTCCGCCGGCGCGAGCGCCGTGATATCCTGTCCCTTGTAGCGGATCTGGCCGGCCGACGGCTTCAGGAATTTAGTCAGGAGATTGAAGCAGGTGGTTTTGCCGGCTCCATTCGGCCCGATCAACGCATGAATACTGCCTCGGCGAACCCGCAGACCGACATCGCGAACGGCAAAGAACCCCGCGAATTCCTTGGTTAATCCGTGGGTCTCTAGAATGAAGTCATCAGCCAATCAGATGTCCCCCATCAGCCCTCCCCCGCGAACTGTCGTCGCGTGTGGCTAATCTTGCTAAGCAGGTCTTTCCGGATGCCTTGGAGCATCCGCCCGGACCGGCCACCTCCAGGGCGGAATATGCCGCCAACGACCCCGCCTGCGCAAGGTCGAAAGCTCGGCATCCCTGCGCCGCCACCCGGTGCTGCGCCTTTAGTCGAGTGGTGCCGGGCCGCAAACAAGCGGTTTGCGGGATGTCTTCGGCGGCCCGGTCGGGACTGAGCCGGAAAGCCGCCGTTAAGGCTATTTTGACGCAGCCCCGCATTTTCATCAAAAATTTGCGCTTCCAGTCGATCTTCCGGTGTTTGGCATTACGACCGGATCGCAGCCTTGGAATTCGAGAGCGCCAATCCCACGATCATCAAATCGATCAAGCAGCGCGATCTGCTGAACACCTGGCTGCGGCTCTATGCCCGCGACCGGCGGATCCCGAGCATGGAGGAATACCAGCCCTCACGGCTATCCGACGAACTTCCGGATCTGGTCTACCTGACGGTAGACAGGACCCAGCAGTCGCCACGCCTGATCATCGACAGCGATGGCACGCGCATGTCGACCGCCTACGGCAACACTGGCAGGGGTCGCTATCTCGACGAGTATCTCGGGGCCCGGCTCGCACCGATCGTGATGCCGGTCTACCATGAATGCCTGAAGCGCGGCCTCCCCGTCTACACCATCTCCAACATCGACGACGTCTATGGACGAATCGTCGCGTATGAGCGAATGCTGTTGCCGTTCTCGGACGGCGGCGATGTCACGCATGTGCTCGCATCGCTGAAAACCATCAGCGAAGACGGTGGTTTCGAAATCAGGAATCTGATGCGGGGAAATGACACCTTGCCGATTGCGAAACTTCGTGCCGTGATTGATCGCGACCTGTTCCACCGCGCACCCGGACGCATTCCCTCCGGCGATCTGATTGAATTCAACTAGCTCGAAATGGACTTTGAGAGCGCCAATCCCTCGGTGGTGAAATCGATCAAGCAACGCGTGCTGTTGAATGCATGGCTGCGCGCGCTGCGCAAGCCGCGCCCCCTGCCCGCGATCGCTGATTTCCGGCCCGACGGCATTGCCGACGAACTGCCGGACATGATGGGCTACAATGTCGAGGGCGAGGGCGAGAGCGCACGTTTCCTGATAACCCAGGAGGGCGCGAGGCTCGCCGCAACCTACGGCAATGACGACCCCGAGAAACGGACCAACCGGTATCTCGACGATGCGATCGGCCCTGATCGATATGCGCGGGTGGTGGCCTGCTATCGCACCTTGCTCGCGCGAAGACGCCCGACCTACTCGATCTCGATGGTGCAGGATAGCGACGGCAAGGACGTCTCCTACGAACGGTTACTGCTGCCGTTCGGGACCGGCAGTCAGGTCCAGCAGATCGTCGGCTCCTACAAGGCGATCAGCATCGAAGGCGGCTTCAAGATCAACAACCTGATGGGCGTCAGGCCAAAGGCGGCGCCGCTCAGCATCATCCACGCCGTCATCGATCACGACTTGGTACATGGCCCTGGCCAGCGTGGCGCATCGGACGACGTCGTCGAGCTGAGCTAGATTTTCCGCGATCGACCCGGCGCCGGCACATCCCTGGCATAAATCGCCGGGTCGAACCCGACCAGCAATTTTCCGCCGAGATCGAGCACCGGACGTTTGATCATCGATGGCTGCGCCAGCATCAGGGCAAGCGCCTTGCGCTCGTTCAGCCCTTCTTTGTCGGCATCGGGCAATTTGCGAAACGTGGTGCCGGCGCGGTTGAGCAACGCTTCCCAGCCGAGCGCCTCGCACCACTGCTTGAGCCGGTCCTTCGCGATGCCCGCAGTCTTGTAGTCATGAAAGCTGTAGGCAACGCCGTGGCCGTCGAGCCACGCGCGCGCCTTCTTCATGGTGTCGCAGTTTTTGATGCCGTAGATCGTGATCGTCATTTACGCTGGTTGTGAGTCCGAATGGCCCTGGTTTTTCGTTCCTGAAAGGCGAAGGCTCAGCCGCAGAATATAGGCGCGAGCCTTGACCGCGGATTCGGAACGGCTGAGCTTTT
Organism: uncultured Alphaproteobacteria bacterium; assembly: GCA_963808035.1. Lineage (GTDB taxonomy): Bacteria > Pseudomonadota > Alphaproteobacteria > Rhizobiales > Xanthobacteraceae > Bradyrhizobium. The sequence continues at coordinate 452,701 of CAWEEF010000001.1, forward strand.
GGGAGATCGCGCAACGAGAGGCCCCCGAAAGGATTTCCGTTCGGAGTATTTCATCCTCTTCGGCAGTCCAGGGCTTACCCGTGGTTGGCATTGCGAGTCGGACCTCAAACCAGAGCCGTTGCTCAGGCAAAAATGAAGTTGTTGGCATGCAACTGGCTGACGGCGATGTTGGCGAGTGTCAGGGTGTCGCCGTGGTTCAGCTCAATGAGCGTATCGTGTCCGTCATGGACCGGTTGCATCGCCGCCTGAAGCTGCGCAAAATTGGCAATCGCGCTGTGCTGCAAATCGATCTTGTCGGCAGCCTGCTCCGAGAAATTGGTCACAAAGGCGGCGCCCATGCCCGGCTTGAAGTCGAACGTGTCGGCGCCGGCGCCTCCGGTCAATATCGTGACCTCCTGGGTGACGGCCTTGGCCTGCTGACCGTCGGACAGGGCAACCTGATAGGATTGCGACAACACCTGCGAGGGTATGATCTGGTCGGACTGCGCCGCGTCGAGTGCGAAATGCCATCCGACCGATTGCTGTCCGTTCGAGTTCGCCACGGGATCGACCGAGAAGTTCCCGATATAGCCGGCGCCGCCATTGTCCGCGGTGAAGCTGGCAGATGCGCCTCCGTCGGTGCTGGCGGCCGCAAACGCGACGCTGCCGTTGACGCCGGATGCCGAAGGTTGTGCGTCCGTGGAAACGACCCCGGGCGCAGCGAGGTTCGTCGCGACCACAGCCGCCGGCGGGTCGAACACCAGCGTGCCTGCATTGCCATCGCTCTGCGTCGTAAAGACACCGGCGCCAATGTAGTTGACGAGGTTGAATGTTTCGGTATGCCCACTGCCGTCGCTGACCGTGAGCACCCCGGAGGTCGAACCTGGCGCGCTCGCGGTATACTGCGCCGAAGACAGCAAACCAGTGAAGGCCATGTCCGCGAGGTCGATGGAATCGTGCGAAATTGCGGACGCATCGAGGCTGGAGATCTTTCCGCCAAACGGCGAAGTTTCGGAGTGATCCAGCGTCAGGGTCCCGGTCGCACCCAGGAAGGTGATCGTTTCGCCGGCACCGACCGAGCCTCCAAACTCCAGTGTCGCGCCGGCAGCAACGGTAAATGCGCCCGTGCCGGCGACATTGGCGGCAATATCGAGGCTGCCGGACTGGACGTTCACCGTGCCGGTATTCGTGACACTCAGGCTGCCGCCGCTGGTGATGCTCGAGGTGCCGGTGGTGTCGATGGTGCCTTCGTTGGTGAGAATATTTGCCCCGGTAGCGAACGTGCTTGCGCCGGACAAATTCCAGATGCCGCCCAATCCATTGTCAAACGTCGCATTCGCCGTTACGACGTCTCCGGTCATATTGCCGAAGTTCTCGATCGTGACAGTTCCGGTAGACGTCGTCACTGCATCGATCGCGGCGGTGCCGCCGCTCAGTGTCGCGGAAGTCGTGATGGTGATATCCCCGCCATCACCCCCGATGGCAGCGATACCATAACGGCCTGCCGTGATGGTGGCGCCGACTTCGGCGATGATGTTGATGGTGCCGATACCGTAATTGATCCCTCTTATTCCGTCGGTGCCTGCGGCCGCCGTGATCGATGCGTAATCGTCAACCGATACTGTGCCCTGGACATTGCCGTCGGCGGTATCGGCATTGTTGGGATTGTAGCCTGCCAGAATTCCGGCGGGCTCGTCTCCGCTACCGGAAAGGTCTGTCCCGGATTTTATGGTCCCGTATGCCAGAACCAACACATGGCTCGTTGCCGGAATGACGAACGCATTGCCCGTTGGCCCTGGAGCCTTGTTCACCGCGCCGATGCCCGAGGCTCCGAGGCTCGCGTCGATGGAAGTGCCAACGGCCGTCATGACATCGATATTGCCGGAACCTTCGTTCGATGCGTTGATGCCGTTCTGGTATCCGTTTGGCAGACTGGTGTCTCCAGTCGGGATTGACCCCTGAAGCGTGATCGACCCGGCGAAGTCGTTCACCGTGACGTTGCCGATGCCGTAGTTGAAGGCGCGAATGCCATCGCCGGAAGCGGCGTTGATCGTTGCGAAGTTATTGACAACGACATCACCAAAGAGCGTGGTCAGCGGAAAATTCGTTGGAATGGTGGTGCCACCCAGATAACCCGCGGTTATTCCCGCCGGAGGGCTGCCGGTGCCTGTGACGCCCGTTCCCGAAGTTATCGTCCCGTATGCGGTCACATCAATCGAGCTGTTCACCGACTGCGCTATGGCCGTCGCTTCATTGGTGACGCTCATCCCGGAGCTGCTGGATCTGATCGTGTCGCCGCTTGAGGTAATGACGGTGATATTTCCGGCGTCGTTACTGAAGGCATTGATTCCGTAGACCGGAGTTGCTCCGACTACCGCGGGGTTGGTTGCGGCTATGGTGGCATTTGCGCCAACATTGATCGCAAGATTTCCCGTGCCGCCACCGCTCTCCGCGTACGCGGCGATGCCATACACCGCTCCGGAAACCGTCGTTCCGCCCGCGTCGTCAACCGTGACATTGCCGTTGCCGTAGTTGAACGCAGCGATGCCCGATCCGCCGGCGGCGGCAATATTGGCCTCATTGTTGACGATCACGGTGCCGTTCACGTTCGTGTTCGCAGTGCCGCCGCTGGTGCCTCCGAGATAGCCGACTTGAATACCTCCCGGCTGCGAACCACTGGAATTCAGGATGGTCCCCGAGGTGATGGAACCGGCGGTCGTGATCGCAATGACCGAATTGGCGCCGGTCGCGATGGAAGTAGCCTGATTGCTGACGTCAACGCCGGAGCCGCCCGCATGAATCACGCTTGCGGAGCTGGTTGTGATGACGACGTCGCCCGAACCATAGTTGAAAGCGCCGATGCCGTAGGGCGTCTTGCGGCCAGTTGAGGTTGACGCCACCAACGCCGTGATATTTGCCGCAGAATCAATCTCGATATTTCCAACGCCATAATTGTAACCGCGAACGCCATCACCTGCGGCGGCAGTGATGGTACCGCTGTCACCGATGAGCACATCGCCCGCCACGCTGGCGTTGAACAAGCCGGCATTGCCTGGATTGAAGCCCGCCAGAATTCCCGCCGGCGTACTTCCGGAGTTATCGAGATTCGCGCCCGAATTGATCGTGCCAAACGAGATCACCGAGACCGTGCTTGCTGCCGACGCCGCAACCACCGTCGCCTGATTGCCGGCGTTGATCCCCGTGCCGCCCGAATTGATCGTCGCGCCAAAATCTGTGGTGACCGTGGTTTTGCCGGACCCGTAATTGAATGTGGAAATACCGTACTGGGTGAAGCCCGGAGCGGTGGTGCCGGCTTGGGTGGCCGTAATGATGGTGCCCTGACCATCCGACACCGAGATATCGCCGACGCCGTAGTTGAAGGTGGCAATGCCAGGTCCCGCTGCGGCATTGATGTTGGCGCCATTCTGCACATTGACATTGCCGAACACGGTCGAGATCGGTGGATTGGGTATGCTCGTCGGCGGGCTCGCTCCTCCGAGATAGCCGGCCAGAATTCCCGCCGGTTCCTTGCCGGAACCGGTCGGAGTACTGCCGGAATTAATCGTGCCCTGCGTCGAAATCGAAATCGAACTGTTGTTCGCCTGCGGGACCGACGTTCCCTGGTTCTGGGCGAGGATACCAACACTGGCGGAATTGATGATAACTCCCGGAAGCGTGGTGATGTCCAGACTGCCGGCCGTCGCAATCGCCAGAATACCGTAGGAAGTTGTGCCGGTGATCGTGGCAGCGCCGCCAACGACGATATTGAGCAGGCCCGGGCCGCTGGTTTGGACATCGATGCCGAACTGGTTGCCGGTCACATTGCCGTAGTCAATGACATCGGCTGAACCGCTCTGGGGATTGACGAAGATACCGATCCCGCCGGAGGAAGTAATGGTACCCGCGTTCATTAGCGCGATGTTGGCGCCGGTAGTGGTGAGGTTTACGCCATTGAACGCACCAGACACCGAGATTGTCGAAGTCTGGTTGATTTCGACAGCCAATCTGTCCCCTGCAGCGCTATCCGACGAGGTGACGTTGAAACCGGTGCCCGCCCCCGAAATGGAGTCGTTTGAGAGGACATAGAATTGCGGTGTCGATGGTAAGAAAGAAGTCGGCGTCGAGGAACCGGTCACGTGGGTCGCCGACGTCGGAACCAGCGTGATCTGATTCCCGGACAGCACATTGAATGCCGTGCCCGTGAAGGTACCGGTGACCTGATAGATCAATGTCGGACCGCTGACTTCGGTGATATTCAGGTTTGACCCGCTGATGCTCGCACCCGACACCGCGATGCCCAGAAGATTGATGATGTCGCCGACCGCAAGTCCGGCGATGGTCGCGTTGAACGTTGACGGACTGTCCAGAGTTAGCAGGCCGTTGCCGCTGGCGAACGAAACCTGCCCCGCAGCCACTGAGCTTCCTAATTCGAGTTGCGAGCGGTCCCCGATCGAAAATATTCCGCCGCCGGTGACGGCGCCACGGATATTGGCGCTGCTGTCGGGTTTTACGTTTACCGTGCCGGAATTGTTGAATGCCAGGCTGCCGGCTGCCGAAAAGGAACTGATACCTGTGACGTTGATGGTCCCGGCATTGTTAATGGCGTTGGCACCGGATCCAAACGAATTCGACCCGCGGACATTCCATACGCCGCCGGCATTGTTGTTGAAGGTTGCGGTCGCGAGCTGCGCGTTGCCCGAAATCGTTCCCGAATTGTTGACCGTTATGCTTCCGTTATAGTCGGCGACGGCGATGCTTGAGCCGGTTTCAGCCAGCAGGTTCGCCGTGACTGTTCCGGTATTGGTGAAGGTGGCACTCTGGGTGCTTCCGTTGTTGACCTCGATAACGGGTCCGATCGCCGAACCGAGAGCGGTGACCGTGCCGGAATTGTTGATCGATATAATTCCGCTGACGCCGTTGAGAATTCCGGTGCCCGTCTGGGCATGAATGCCGGCGACGGCCGTGACTGTTATCGCGCCCTTGTTGGTTATCGAAACGCTCCCGCCACCCTTCGCAGAGGCAGCCACACCATAGATATCGGCAGTGATCGAGCCTGAACTTTCGAGCGTTGCGGTGATATTGCCGATGCCCCAATTGTCGAGCGCGATGCCGTCCCCCACCGGAGCGTTGATAACCGCCGTGCTGTCCAGGACGATGTTGCCGGCCACGTTGGTGTTGACCGTTCCCTGCCCTCCCGAATATTCCGCATAAATTCCGTTTTCGCCGCCATTGTAGCCGGAAGTGATGGTGCCGGCGGCTTGTATGGAAATCTGGCTGGCAGCCGATGCGCTCGTTGCCTGATTAATCGCATCAATTCCCGACCCTCCGGAACTGATGATATCTCCGGTCGCGGTGGTGATCGAAATGTTCCCGGCATTGTTCTCAACGGCTACAATTCCAGCATTTCCGTAAAGCGCGCCCGCCGATATCGCTGCATTGGCGGCAACGTTGATGGTGACACTTCCGGAGCCGGTGCTCAACGAATACGCTGCGATGCCGTATTGTGCGCCGACCACGGAAGTGCCGGTCTCATCGGTCAGAGTGACGCTGCCGTTGCCCCAATTATATGCGTCAATGCCCCACCCGGCGGCGGCGGTCACATTGGCAAAGTTGTCGATGCTGACCGTGCCATTGACGTTGGTATTGCTGGCGCCGGCGTCGCCCGGGTAATATCCGGCGGAAACTCCCTGGGGTTGAGACCCGCTTGGATTAAGATGGGTGCCGGAATTCACCGTGCCGCGAGCCGTCACGTTGACGCTCGAAGCCGCTCCCGCAGCAATCGCCGTCGCGAGATTGACCGCTGCCAGACCGGAAGCACCGGAGTTGATGATGTCACCCGCGGCAGTCGAGATCAAAACACTGCCGACGCCGTAGCTCGATGCGTCAATGCCGAACTCGTCCTTGGCTACGATCGTGGTGCCGGCGAGGTCCTGCACCGTGACGTTACCGCTGCCGTAGGTGTAGGCGCGGATTCCGTCGCCGCCCGTGGCCACGATATTGGCCGAGTTGTTGACGGCGACGTTGCCAAAAACGGCGGCATTCGGCGTGTTGGTCGTGCCGCCTCGGTAGCCCGCCAGAATGCCGGCCGGTCTCGAACTGCTGCCGGTCAGCAGGAAGCCGGAGTCGATTGTGCCGGCGGCCGTGACGATGATGTTGCTGGTGGTTACGCCGGCTATTTGTGCAATGGATGTCGCCTGATTGTAGGCGTTGATGCCGACGCTTCCCGAGACGATGAAGTCATTCGCGTTGGTTGTTACGGAAATGCTTCCGGTGGAATTCGATACAGCCTCGATACCATAGCGATTTAAGCCAGTGATGACGAAGGGATTTGCGACCGTCCCTGGACTGACAGATACGCTTACGTTGCCGGTGCCATCCGTCAGCGCGCGTATTCCATCGTTTCCGCCGGTGATATTGCCGATCTGGTTGACGGTGATGCTGTTTCCATTCGCAGCGTTGAGGTTCTCGGCCACAATTCCGCTGAACGCGGCGTCCACGCTGGTTACATTGCCGGAGCCGTCGATCAGGATGCTGCCGACGCCCGTTGCGCTCTCTTCCGCGAGAAGGCCCTGCCCCGCACCGCCAACGACCGGACCGGTTGTGGCGATGGCGATGTTGCCGACGCCATTCTGAACAACGTCGACCCCAATGGCGGCTCCGGTGATCGCTCCGAGCAGTCCCAGCGTCAGATTTGACGGGTTGGCTTGGGTGCCTCCCGAAGCCGAGAGATCGATCGCATCGCCGCTCGTCGTGGTGACGTTGCCGCTGCCGGTGATGGTCACCACGCCGTTCGCGGTTGAAATCGCCTTGACCGTTCCGGTGAAACCGGGCGAGGTCCCCAGGATCAGATTGCCGCCGGTCCCGGCAAAATCGGCGGTAAGCGACGGGCTTCCGCCCAGCGACAGGGTTCCGCCATTTTCGATTTCGACAACCCCCGCGGTCATCAGCAATGACGCGGCAATCGTCAGCGTTCCCTCGTCGAGCAGGGTAACATCCGGATCGCCCAGGGTCAGCGAATTGGCCGATACCGCCGTGCCCGGCGCGATCGTGACAACGTAAGGCACCGTGCCAACTGGATTAATCGAAACGTCTGCCGTATTCAGGGGGACGGCACCCGAACTCCAGTTCGCGGCGACATTCCAGCTTCCGCCATTCGGATTGGCCCATCCGTTCGGGGTGACCGTCAGCGTATAGACCACCGCGCTGCTGCTGCCGGTGTTGCCGGCGGCGTCGGTATCCTTGGCGACGATGCTGTGGCTGCCATTGCCCGGCAGCGTGACGCCGGTGCTCCAGCTCCCGTCGCTGCCGACCGTGGCGGTGCCCAGCGCCGTCGCGCTGCCATTGTCGAACAGCGTCACCGTGCTGCCGGCATCCGCCACATCGACCGTGCCGGTGATGGTCTGCGCCGCCTGGTTGGTCGGACCACCGCTGCTGCCGATCGCCACCACCGGCGCGGTGGTATCGAGGGTGAAGCTGAGCGAGGCGGTGCCGGTATTGCCGAAGCTGTCGGTCTGGCTCGCCACGATGGTGTGGGCGCCGTCGGCAAGCCCACTCGGGGTGAACGACCAGGCCCCGGCGGCAGTGGCCGTCACCGTGGTGGCGATGGCGCTGCCGTCGATGGTGAAGTGCACCACGGTGTTGGCAAGCCCGCTGCCGCTCAGCGCATCATTCGAGGTGATGCGGTCGCTGGCCGAACTGCCGGTGTCGATGGTCAGGGCCTCGGTCAGTGTCGGACCGGTGGTGCTCAGGTTATAGACCACCGCGCTGCTGCTGCCGGCGTTGCCGGCGGCATCGGTATCTTTGGCGACGATGCTGTGGCTGCCATTGCCCGGCAGCGTGACGCCGGTGCTCCAGCTCCCGTCGCTGCCGACCGTGGCGGTGCCCAGCGCCGTCGCGCTGCCATTGTCGAACAGCGTCACCGTGCTGCCGGCATCCGCCACATCGACCGTGCCGCTGATGGTCTGCGCCGCCTGGTTGGTCGGACCACCGCTGCTGCCGATCGCCACCACCGGCGCGGTGGTATCGAGGGTGAAGCTGAGCGAGGCGGTGCCGGTATTGCCGAAGCTGTCGGTCTGGCTCGCCACGATGGTGTGGGCGCCGTCGGCAAGCCCGCTCGGGGTGAACGACCAGGCCCCGGCGGCAGTGGCCGTCACCGTGGTGGCGATGGCGCTGCCGTCGATGGTGAAGTGCACCACGGTGTTGGCAAGCCCGCTGCCGGTCAGCGCATCATTCGAGGTGATGCGGTCGCTGGCCGAACTGCCGGTGTCGATGGTCAGGGCCTCGGTCAGTGTCGGACCGGTGGTGCTCAGGTTATAGACCACCGCGCTGCTGCTGCCGGCGTTGCCGGCGGCATCGGTATCTTTGGCGACGATGCTGTGGCTGCCATTGCCCGGCAGCGTGACGCCGGTGCTCCAGCTCCCGTCGCTGCCGACCGTGGCGGTGCCCAGCGCCGTCGCGCTGCCATTGTCGAACAGCGTCACCGTGCTGCCGGCATCCGCCACATCGACCGTGCCGCTGATGGTCTGCGCCGCCTGGTTGGTCGGACCACCGCTGCTGCCGATCGCCACCACCGGCGCGGTGGTATCGAGGGTGAAGCTGAGCGAGGCGGTGCCGGTATTGCCGAAGCTGTCGGTCTGGCTCGCCACGATGGTGTGGGCGCCGTCGGCAAGCCCGCTCGGGGTGAACGACCAGGCCCCGGCGGCAGTGGCCGTCACCGTGGTGGCAATGGCGCTGCCGTCGATGGTGAAGTGCACCACGGTGTTGGCAAGCCCGCTGCCGGTCAGCGCATCATTCGAGGTGATGCGGTCGCTGGCCGAACTGCCGGTGTCGATGGTCAGGGCCTCGGTCAGTGTCGGACCGGTGGTGCTCAGGTTATAGACCACCGCGCTGCTGCTGCCGGCGTTGCCGGCGGCATCGGTATCCTTGGCGACGATGCTGTGGCTGCCATTGCCCGGCAGCGTGACGCCGGTGCTCCAGCTCCCGTCGCTGCCGACCGTGGCGGTGCCCAGCGCCGTCGCGCTGCCATTGTCGAACAGCGTCACCGTGCTGCCGGCATCCGCCACATCGACCGTGCCGGTGATGGTCTGCGCCGCCTGGTTGGTCGGACCACCGCTGCTGCCGATCGCCACCACCGGCGCGGTGGTATCGAGGGTGAAGCTGAGCGAGGCGGTGCCGGTATTGCCGAAGCTGTCGGTCTGGCTCGCCACGATGGTGTGGGCGCCGTCGGCAAGCCCGCTCGGGGTGAACGACCAGGCCCCGGCGGCAGTGGCCGTCACCGTGGTGGCAATGGCGCTGCCGTCGATGGTGAAGTGCACCACGGTGTTGGCAAGCCCGCTGCCGGTCAGCGCATCATTCGAGGTGATGCGGTCGCTGGCCGAACTGCCGGTGTCGATGGTCAGGGCCTCGGTCAGGGTCGGACCGGTGGTGCTCAGGTTATAGACCACCGCGCTGCTGCTGCCGGCGTTGCCGGCGGCGTCGGTATCCTTGGCGACGATGCTGTGGCTGCCATTGCCCGGCAGCGTGACGCCGGTGCTCCAGCTCCCGTCGCTGCCGACCGTGGCGGTGCCCAGCGCCGTCGCGCTGCCATTGTCGAACAGCGTCACCGTGCTGCCGGCATCCGCCACATCGACCGTGCCGCTGATGGTCTGCGCCGCCTGGTTGGTCGGACCACCGCTGCTGCCGATCGCCACCACCGGCGCGGTGGTATCGAGGGTGAAGCTGAGCGAGGCGGTGCCGGTATTGCCGAAGCTGTCGGTCTGGCTCGCCACGATGGTGTGGGCGCCGTCGGCAAGCCCACTCGGGGTGAACGACCAGGCCCCGGCGGCAGTGGCCGTCACCGTGGTGGCAATGGCGCTGCCGTCGATGGTGAAGTGCACCACGGTGTTGGCAAGCCCGCTGCCGGTCAGCGCATCATTCGAGGTGATGCGGTCGCTGGCCGAACTGCCGGTGTCGATGGTCAGGGCCTCGGTCAGTGTCGGACCGGTGGTGCTCAGGTTATAGACCACCGCGCTGCTGCTGCCGGTGTTGCCGGCGGCATCGGTATCTTTGGCGACGATGCTGTGGCTGCCATTGCCCGGCAGCGTGACGCCGGTGCTCCAGCTCCCGTCGCTGCCGACCGTGGCGGTGCCCAGCGCCGTCGCGCTGCCATTGTCGAACAGCGTCACCGTGCTGCCGGCATCCGCCACATCGACCGTGCCGGTGATGGTCTGCGCCGCCTGGTTGGTCGGACCACCGCTGCTGCCGATCGCCACCACCGGCGCGGTGGTATCGAGGGTGAAGCTGAGCGAGGCGGTGCCGGTATTGCCGAAGCTGTCGGTCTGGCTCGCCACGATGGTGTGGGCGCCGTCGGCAAGCCCACTCGGGGTGAACGACCAGGCCCCGGCGGCAGTGGCCGTCACCGTGGTGGCAATGGCGCTGCCGTCGATGGTGAAGTGCACCACGGTGTTGGCAAGCCCGCTGCCGGTCAGCGCATCATTCGAGGTGATGCGGTCGCTGGCCGAACTGCCGGTGTCGATGGTCAGGGCCTCGGTCAGTGTCGGACCGGTGGTGCTCAGGTTATAGACCACCGCGCTGCTGCTGCCGGCGTTGCCGGCGGCATCGGTATCTTTGGCGACGATGCTGTGGCTGCCATTGCCCGGCAGCGTGACGCCGGTGCTCCAGCTCCCGTCGCTGCCGACCGTGGCGGTGCCCAGCGCCGTCGCGCTGCCATTGTCGAACAGCGTCACCGTGCTGCCGGCATCCGCCACATCGACCGTGCCGCTGATGGTCTGCGCCGCCTGGTTGGTCGGACCACCGCTGCTGCCGATCGCCACCACCGGCGCGGTGGTATCGAGGGTGAAGCTGAGCGAGGCGGTGCCGGTATTGCCGAAGCTGTCGGTCTGGCTCGCCACGATGGTGTGGGCGCCGTCGGCAAGCCCACTCGGGGTGAACGACCAGGCCCCGGCGGCAGTGGCCGTCACCGTGGTGGCAATGGCGCTGCCGTCGATGGTGAAGTGCACCACGGTGTTGGCAAGCCCGCTGCCGGTCAGCGCATCATTCGAGGTGATGCGGTCGCTGGCCGAACTGCCGGTGTCGATGGTCAGGGCCTCGGTCAGTGTCGGACCGGTGGTGCTCAGGTTATAGACCACCGCGCTGCTGCTGCCGGCGTTGCCGGCGGCGTCGGTATCCTTGGCGACGATGCTGTGGCTGCCATTGCCCGGCAGCGTGACGCCGGTGCTCCAGCTCCCGTCGCTGCCGACCGTGGCGGTGCCCAGCGCCGTCGCGCTGCCATTGTCGAACAGCGTCACCGTGCTGCCGGCATCCGCCACATCGACCGTGCCGGTGATGGTCTGCGCCGCCTGGTTGGTCGGACCACCGCTGCTGCCGATCGCCACCACCGGCGCGGTGGTATCGAGGGTGAAGCTGAGCGAGGCGGTGCCGGTATTGCCGAAGCTGTCGGTCTGGCTCGCCACGATGGTGTGGGCGCCGTCGGCAAGCCCGCTCGGGGTGAACGACCAGGCCCCGGCGGCAGTGGCCGTCACCGTGGTGGCGATGGCGCTGCCGTCGATGGTGAAGTGCACCACGGTGTTGGCAAGCCCGCTGCCGGTCAGCGCATCATTCGAGGTGATGCGGTCGCTGGCCGAACTGCCGGTGTCGATGGTCAGGGCCTCGGTCAGTGTCGGACCGGTGGTGCTCAGGTTATAGACCACCGCGCTGCTGCTGCCGGCGTTGCCGGCGGCATCGGTATCTTTGGCGACGATGCTGTGGCTGCCATTGCCCGGCAGCGTGACGCCGGTGCTCCAGCTCCCGTCGCTGCCGACCGTGGCGGTGCCCAGCGCCGTCGCGCTGCCATTGTCGAACAGCGTCACCGTGCTGCCGGCATCCGCCACATCGACCGTGCCGCTGATGGTCTGCGCCGCCTGGTTGGTCGGACCACCGCTGCTGCCGATCGCCACCACCGGCGCGGTGGTATCGAGCGTGATCACGTCGGCCGCGGTGGTCGAGCTATTGCCGGCGACATCGCTGAACTGCGCCGTGATCGACTTGGTGCCGTCGGCCCCGAGGTCGCCCGCCGTCACCGTCAGGCTGACACTGCCCGCTGCCACATCGGCCGCGGTGATGGTGTGCGTCACCGGATGGGCCAAGGCCGATCCGCCGAGCAGCAATTGCACGGTGTCGCCGGCCGCAACGGTCGGATTGAGCGTGATGGCAAAACTCGGCGCCGTCACGTCGGTGATGCCGTCGGTCTGCGACGTCCCGGAGTCCGATGCCGTCGCGAGAGCCGGCGTGCCGCCGCTCGGCGCGGTCGTGCTCAGCGTATAGGTCACCGCGCCTGAGGTCCCGGTATTGCCGGCGGCGTCGCTGACCTGCGCGGTCAGCACGTTGTTGCCGCTGTTCAGCGTGACGGGGATGCTCCAGCTGCCGTTGGGCTGCACCACCGCGCTGCCAAGTACCGTGGTGCCGTCAAGGATGGTGACGGTCGCGCCGGCATCCGCCACATCGACCGTGCCGGTGATGGTCTGCGCCGCCTGGTTGGTGGCCCCGCCGCTGCTGCCGATCGCCACCACCGGTGCCGTGGTGTCGAGGGTGAAGCTGAGCGAGGCGGCGCCGGTGTTGCCGAACGTATCGGTCTGGCTCGCCACGATGGTGTGGGCACCGTCGGAAAGCCCGCTCGGGCTAAACGACCAGGCCCCGGTGGCGTCAGCCGTCACGGTGGTGGCAATGGCGCTGCCGTCAATGGTGAAGTGTACCACGGTGTTGGCAAGCCCGGTGCCGCTCAGCGCATCGTTCGAGGTGATATGGCCGCTCGCCGACGAGCCGGTCTCGAGGACCAGAGCCTCGGTCACCGTCGGCGCCGTCGTGCTCAGCGTAAAGACCACCGCAGTTGAGCTGAGGACGTTGCCGGCGGCGTCGCTGACCCGCGCGATCAGCGGATTGGTGCCGTTGTTCAGCGTGACCGGGACGCTAAAGTTGCCGTTGGGCTGCACCACACCGCTGCCGAGCGCCGTGGGGCCGTCGAGAATAGTGACGGTCGCGCCGGCGTCCGCCACACCGACCGTGCCGGTGATGGTCTGGCTGGCATGATTGGTCGGACCGCCACTGCTGGTGATAGCGACCAGCACAGGCGTGGCGGTGTTTGCCAAAATAAGCGGGGTCGCACTCGTATTCGGAGTCTGTACGGGCACGGCCGCGGTCGCGCTCGAACTGCTCTCGTTGTTCACAACCGTGGTGATATCGGGGCTGGAAAGCGCCGCGAGCTGAGTTTTGGCGGAACCGGTATCCGGAAGCACCGAGGTGGAAGGCGCTACCGTGGGCAGAACCGAACTTCCAGCAAACTTCGTGGTCGATTGTGGCGTGACGTCGCCACGCTTGCCGTCTGAAGGGGGTGGCGTGTTCGGCGCAATGGCCTTGTAGGTGTCGTAGGTGCTGATCACCTGCTGGAATGCATTAAATTCCTGCCCAACCTGTGCGACGGTCTTGCTGATTTCCTGTGCAACAACCTGTTGGTTCGCCGCGGGTGTCAGTGACAGCGCAGGTCCATTGCTCGTAACTGTTCCAATCAGATCACCGGCGGTGCACGTAGCGCCGGGCACGCCCGTTGGAATTACGCATTTGAAGACCTGAACGGCGTGAACCTGGCCGTCATGCTGGTCGACGACTGATATATCTAGCTTTCCGTCGGCGGAAGAAATATCGAGAATCACCGCCGTACCACGGATACCCATAACGGCCACCGGCGTTCCGATCTTCATGTCGCCGGTCTTCGCAACCTGGCCCGCCACAAAGCTCGCGGCGCCCTGCATCAGGGTAAACAGCGAGGTGTTCGATGTGCTGGTTGCGTCAAATGTGAGGTCGTTCAGCATCAACCGCGCATTGGCGGTCAGGTTGAACGTCGTTCCGTCGATCATCACCAGACCGATCGTGGAGCCACTGCCCGTCTGCACCACATCGTTCTGGTAAACCGCGTCTCCGTTGTTGAGTTCGACGGTAACGCCGTTGCGAACGATGCTGGCGCTGCCGGTCAGTTTCGCGACATGACCGACCACCTTGCCAGCGGGGCTGGTCCCTGCAGCCTGCGCATAGTCATGCCCGGTCAGTGCGTCGATGATCCTTGGATCAACCATCGCACCTTCGGACGAAACCAGGACCGGCCGCTGCTGACCACGAAAGTAGTCATGGACGACCGTCCGATGGTCGTGATCGGAGATGATCAGATCATTGCCCGACCTCTCATATTCGCCGGAGAACAGCAGATGCGCGTCCGGTACAATGACCTTGTCGCGGCCGCCGGCAGCGGAAACACTCTCGCCGACATGAAAGTTGAAATCCGCATCAGTAACAGGTTGATGGAAATTTCCCGGGAAATTCATTGGCGCAGCCCGAAGGATGCGATCACGCGGGCAGACGATTTCGTGATGACGTCATGCAGAGCCGGATCGCCAGGCGAAGCGCTGCGCCGCAAAGCAGGCGTGGCGAATGGGCCGCTAGCGCGCCCGCAATCTTGGATGCGAAGCACCCAAACCAGAAACATTGGCCCGCCCAAAAAATAAAATATCTAATAAATTGCAAACAAAAGGAGATCACGGCCGGAAAAGCTTGTAAAGCGAGTTCTGTCCAACCTGCCACCCAGCTCAAGCCGAACCGTCAAGATCATTAAAGTGGCTGCTGTGCCGGAAGCGGCGTCCTTCCTGGTTCGCCGGAACGCATCGACAATTAACCGGTTGCCGGCGACGGCCAAACCTGAAATCTATAGTTATTTCAATGACGTAATAACTTTCGACGTGCCGCGGATTTGGAGAATCAGCCTGACCTTCGGCATCAGGGCAGCCGGCCGCTCCTCTGAACAGGATGGCCGCCGCCCGCCCTTGATTGACCTCTGAGCCAGCTTCGCGGTCTTGTTTATTGCCGCTCCCAGCATTAACCGGCACATCGAATCAAGCTTAATCGGCGAATTCGATGCCGCGCTTCAAGACACGGATTGCGTTCTACCCCTCGCGCCTGAAGTATTCTCGGGGCATATGTCGAGCCCGCTCGGCGACTTCTTCGCAAGACCCCGGCTCCGCATCTCGAGCCCCGGGTCCGCCGGCGATCGCTTACCAGTCGAGTTGCATGGCTCGCCACGGATAGCTGTCAACTTCCGGCAGCAGCGCCGTCAGATAGCGCTCGGCTGTTGGCGATGTCCCGAACACAAGCGGCGGAGCCTGCGAAGACGCGTTCACAACAACGACATCGCGGTCCATCTCCGCGAGCGAAATCCTGGCCCGGATCGCATTGGCGACGCGCTGCGCGAGCCAGCGCGAACACGCGCAGCCCGCCGGCAGCTTCACCACCACGATGTCGCTTCCCGACGGTCGCGGAATGTCCGTGACCAACACCTGCCTCATCATGACGCTGCTTTCTGACGATGGTACCGGCAATCGAGAGCGGCAAGATCCGGGGGCACGATGCCGGCGGCAAACGCCGCCGCGCGCGTTCTAGCCGAAGGGGCTTCCAGACAACTGACGATACAGCCGGATTCGGGTCTCGTCGGCTCGCAATCGTGTGGCCGCATTCGACTGGCCTGTGGCCTCGCCGGTGATGCTTACAGCAGCCTTACAGCACAATATTTTCGCCGGGTGCATTGACTAACTGCCTGACCTGGCGCTGAAAACACCAATCGATCGGTGATCTCATGAGATTCCTTCTCGTCGAAGACAATGCAGAACTGGCGCGGCTGTTGACCGCCGGCCTTGTGGCACAAGGATTAGCCGCAGATGTCGTGGAAACAGCGGCCGACGCCCGCCTCGCGCTCGGCAGCATCCGCTATTCCGCGATGATCCTCGATCTGGGATTGCCCGACGAAGACGGCATGAACGTGCTCAAGGAACTGCGCCGGGACCGCGACCCCCTCCCGGTCCTGGTCCTCACGGCGCGCGGCAGCGTCGACGATCGAGTCCAGGGCCTGCGCGCGGGCGCGGACGATTACCTCGTCAAGCCCTTTGCGCTCGAGGAACTGGTTGCGCGGCTGCAGGCGCTGATGCGCCGGCCTGGCGAACTGCTTGGCCGCTCGCTCTCAATTGCCAATCTTGTCTTCGACACCGAAAGCCGCCAGATTTTCGTCGACGGCCGGCCTGAAATATTCTCCGCGCGCGAATCCGCGGTGCTTGAGTTGCTGATGCGCCGGCAGGGCCGCGTCGTGACCAAAAAGGCCGTCGAGGACCAGATATTCGGAATGTCGAGCGACGTGGCCTCCAATGCCGTCGAGGTTTATGTGTCGCGTCTGCGCAAACATCTGACGGAGTGCCACGCGCTGCTGCAGATTCACACGATCCGCGGCGTCGGTTACATGATTGCTGAGGACACCGGCAGTGCACAGATTTAACTCGACCGCCTCACGGATCGTTTTCCTGCACATCATTGCCGTGGCGCTGACCGCGGTGTTCATGCCGCTGGTGCTGTTCTGGATGCTCAGCCAGGAAACACGAAGCCTGCATCAGCGGGCGATGGAAGAACAGGCAAGCACGATTGCGCGGCTCCTCTCGGTCTCCTCTGACGGGCAACTGGTGCTCGACCTTTCCCCTGCGCTGAAAGCCGAGTTTTCCCAAGCCTATGGCCGATATTTTTATGCGGTGCTCGATCCCGCCGGAAAACTGTTGTTTTCCTCGGGGCCGGAGGCGACGCCGTTGTTTCCCCCCGGAGCCCCCTCCTCGGTGGCTGAAATTCGCGAGGTGCAACGCGGCGACATGGTCATTTCTGGGGTCACCGCTCCCGAAACGGTTGACCGCCGTCGGGTCTTCGTTCAGGTCGGCGAGGACCTTTCGCACCGCGATGTGCTGACCGATGACATCGTCGCCAATTTCTTCCTGCGCGTGGGCTGGATCACGCTTCCGATCCTTCTGCTGCTGCTGACCGCCGATATCATCATCTTCCGCCGCGCCGTCCGGCCGCTGATCCAGGCCTCGCAGGACGCCCAGAACATCGGACCGATGCGTACCGATATTCGTATTCCGACCGGCAATATCCCGAACGAAATTCGTCCACTGGTCGAGGCCGTTAACCAGGCGCTTGACCGGCTCGAGCACGGCTTCCGGGTACAGCGGGAATTCACCGCCGACGCGGCGCACGAGCTTCGTACTCCGCTTGCCATCCTTCGGGCGCGCCTTGAAACGCTGGCGGATACCACGCTGCTTCATGAGCTGCACGATGACATCAACTCCATGAGCCGGATCATCAATCAACTGCTGGAGGTCGCCGAGCTTGATGTTGCGGTCGTCGCCCAGTCCGATCTGACCGACCTGACCTCGGTTGGCAGCGATGTCGTTCAGGCCATGGCACCGCTGGCGCTCCGGCAAAACCGAAGCGTGGCCCTGACGGGCACGGCGGACCCGGTCTGGGTGAAAGGCAATGCCGAAATGATTCGGCGCGCCGTTCGCAATCTTGTGGAGAATGCTCTCCGTCATACCCCGCCCGGCACAACGGTTGAAGTCGATGTCGATGGCAGCGGCGGCGTCCGGGTCAGCGACGCAGGGCCGGGCGTCCCGCTCTCGGAGCGCGAGCTGATTTTCCGCCGATTTTGGCGAAGGGACCGCCGCCGTACCGGCGGCGCCGGGCTTGGCCTCGCCATCGTGCGTCGGATCGTCGATGCCCACGGCGGATCGATCGCGGTCACCGATGGAGAAACAGGGGGAGCGACCTTCAGCGTACGGCTGAGGTTGGCCCGGGTCGCTGATCGCCGCACCACTCGATCGCCCGCGGAGGCTATGGCGTCAGGTCACGCAGCGCCCGATCAATTCCATGCACACCGTTGATGGCACCCGTGGCGCTGGCTCTTGATCCGATCTCTAGCCGGGGGCGCCGTCATCGAAACTCACGATTACTGCGGCGTTGGCAATGATGATGGCGTCGCCACCGCTCTCGGCGGGAACTTCAAGTCCGCCCTTGACTGCGGTGACGGTCACCCTTCCATAGGGAAGCTCGGTCGCGACCGCGGCGGTGTCGACCGCGCCGGGGTCCGGCACACCGATAGTGACATCGACGAACATGTCCTTTGCCGTCTTGCCCAGCATCCGAAAGAACCCGATGCTGGAGTGGCGGATCGCGTCGGAAACCGCGCGCCTGGCGGCCTTGGTGGCATCGCGCCCGTGAACGTCAACGCCCATGCCCATTTCGGTAATACAGCGCACGCGTGTCATTGGTTTCCTGCCCTCGTTTAAGATTTTGATCTTCTGCAGCCCGCCGACCGGCCGCGCCTCGCTTTCATTCGATCGCCGCTACTATAAGGCAAGGCGAACAGCCGCCTCGCAACCTTTTGTCTATCGTCGAAGAATCCTCGGCCGTGGCGGCGTCGCACGACAATGTTCCCGTAATTCAAGTCTTGGCACGGCCGAGAAACTCATCTATTATCAATCGCTTAGACGACACACCGAAGGAAACAGATTTGTCCTGTTGCCGGCCCCTTCAACCTGGGTTTGAATGACGCGGCCGGCTTTGGCGACGGGGGTTCGATGAGAGTAGCGCCATGCTAAGAACCGTTTGGCTCGGAGTGAGTTGCCTGATCTGCATCAGCGCGCTTTTTGCAGTCAAGATCAGCCTGGGCGCTCCCGCCAAGCCGCGAGCGGCAATTGCCGGAGTCACCACCGTGGGCACGAGCCCGGATCGGGAGCCTTTGGCCAAAGCCGACAGGCTGGACGCGAGTTACAGCGATCTGCCGAAGAAGATAGTCGTGGACACGATCAAGCTCGAGCCGGCTCCCAAGCCAGAACAGAAGCCGATCGAAAAAGTCACCAGGATCATCAGCCGGCACTGGCATGAAGGCGACGCCGCACCGACCGCGCGCACGGCACATCATGCTGCACGGCGCACCAAGCACCATTCGTAAATATTGTGCGTTTCGTTCGCTGGTCCGCTTCGGCGGACCGCCTGCCATGACGGATGATCCGTCCGGGGCTCGAAGAGGGCATGGACTGGCCGGCCCCGTTTTGCGTTCTCAGTGTTTAAACCGCGACTGTCGCGAGACCGCGCTCCTGGCCAAAAGATGACGCGGAAGGATTACCCGTTCGCCGGCAGTCAGCGGGCGGCCATCCAATCCCGGGTTGACCTGGGTAATTGACCAAACTGGTACGCGGTGCGTCGCAGCCAACGTCTCCAGCGTATCTCCTGCACGGGCCGGGATTGCCATCCCGCTGTCCCAGAGTTCGACCGGGGCGTCAGGAGGAACGACATACCGAAGCGGGATAGCCTCGCCCTCGGCCTTCGTTGGTGTGGTGGCCAATGGCACGCACTTGGCGATCAACTGATCATGGAGAGCATCCAACTTGTCGATGGTGATGTGTGAGACGTCCCAGTGGCTGGCCAGATCAAAGCTCGCAAAGTGGCCTTGAAACCCCTGCTCCGACACCACGTCACCGCCTCCCAGGAAACTGTCCGATAAAAAGATGTTGATATAGCGCTGCACATTGGCGGGCACGCTCGGACTGCTGTGAACCGGATCCACGGTTACTAGCAGGCTGACCGGAATTTTAGCCTCCTGCAATCGTTTTGCTATCAGCAACGCGCACCGCCCCCCCATCGAATGTCCGATCAGCACGATCGGCTCGGGCGATTCTCCATATTCCCTCATCGCGGTGTCGGCGATCTCGCCGCACGTCGGAAAGTCATAGACGTCGGCGTCTACATCGGATTCGCGCAGCCTTTCGGCCAGGTGATTCATCCCGCGCGAAAAGATAGCGCCGAGGATACCGCGGATCAGGTAGGCGCGTGCGAACGAATGTCGCGGGAGTTCACTGCTGGCCGACGGAGATCCGGTCCGGTTCGCCCCTGCGAGGGCGCGCACGCACCCGCCCAGCAAAACGCAGGCGCAAACGAGCGCACCGATTGCGAAGGCCTTACGCGAGGGCCGCATCATGCGTTGCAGTTCCCCTCTCAGCGGTGGCTGACAACTCGCTAAGCAATTCAGCGCGGAAATCGTGATAATCGACTTCAAGAGCGTGGCGTGGTGCGCTATCGAAGCGCCAGTGTGGCGAACTCATCTGATCGAAGATACGTGCGTCGATATCTATTGGCCGCTGCAAACGTCCCGTGATTTGCAAAGCGGCTATCCGCGCTTGGTAGTCGGCAAGGCGCCAAATGCAGCCGATCGGCTGGAATAGTCCCACGAAAAACAGACTGGGTATGCGTCGATGCATCATTCGCAGCAGAAGCGGCGGCTGCTCGCCTGGCTTCCAATCAACAACACTCGTATTGAGAAACGGGAACCCGTCACGGTAGCCGGTCGCCCAGATAATGGTATCGAAAGATTCTGAACGACCGTCATGAAATCGAACCTCAGCCCCGTCAAGCCGTTCGATGCCGGTCCGCGCGTACACTCGTCCGTCGCGCAGCGCGCTGAGAATATCGGAGCTTAGGGTCGGGTGCATTTCGAACAGACGGCCGGCAGGTGTCTGCAACCCGTATTTCTCTGGTGGCCCCACACTAAACCTCACCCAAGCGCCGGCCAGGCGGCGGGTCCATGACTTCGGCAAGCCGAGCCTGCGAATCCGATGGTACAATACGTCACTGGGACGACCCAACATCACCTTCGGAACGAAATGATATCCGCGCCGCATGCTGAGGCAGGTGTGCGACGCCACCCTGCCTATGTCGACCGCTATGTCACATGCGGAATTACCGCCGCCAACGACCAGCACACGCTGTCCCTGAAAGGGCGCCGCGCGCTTGAAATCGCGAGCATGCAGGGTCTGCCCCGAGAAATGGCCCGCGACGTCCGGTACGAAAGGATCGCGATGATGCCCCGAACAAACGATCAGATCGTCAAAAGTTTCCTCGCGGGTCCCCTTCGGGTCGGAAACGACGACCGACCATTTCCCATTACCGAGCAAATTTGCCGCGTCAACGCGACTTTCGAGGTGAATGAACCGCATCAAGCCGAATTGGGCAGCGTAATTTTCAAAATAAGCTCGAACGAGCCGATGCGATGGGTAGTCGGGATATTCCCCAGGCATCGGATAATCCTCGAACTCGGACAGCCGCTTCGAGGAAATGAGATGGGTCGCGTCATATACGCAGCCGCGCCTGGACTGTTCGTCAAATACCCAATTGCCGCCGATCGCAATACCGTCATCGTAGCAGACGATCTCTTTCAGGCCAGCGTCGAGCAGATTCTTGACCGTCGTCAAACCGCAAGGACCGGCGCCGATAATACAAACGCGGCGATCCTGTCGACGGTCAAGCTCCCTTGCAGCTAAAGAAGCCATGGGACGATACGTGCGGCAGGTTTGGCGTAGTTACGATAGCGGCCGCCAAACTCGTTCACCATCGTCTGCTCCTCGCGATAGAACCGCCCCCAATAGGGTGCCGAAAGTCCCGCAATACTCGCACACTTCGCAAAACAGGTCGGTAACAGCAAAAATACGGCGCGAAGAATGCCGGCCGGCGGCTAGCCGGCTGTCTATTTGCACCGGCTGGTTGCCGCCGCCGCAACAAACCTCAACACCTGCTGATGGACGTGCTCCGAATTTGCTATCGAGACGTGGCCAATACCAGCGTCGCTCTTCACATCGATATTCTGCAAAGACCCGTGAAAATCCGGGCCACGTTGGACGATCTTACCGACCCCGTCGGAAATATAGAAGTTTTCCAGTCTCTTGACGTTGCCAGGAGCGGCGGTCGGCGTAATTGGATCCACAGTAACGACCAGCCCGACCGTTATGCCTGCCTGAGCTAATTGTTCCGCCATATCGACCCCCGCGCTAGCTCCCAGTGAATGGCCAACAATGGCAATGGAACTTATCAACCCCGCTCTGCAATCACGGATCGCTTCATTGCCATAGAAGCCAGAAAGCGTATGATTCGCGACGACGGCCTCGATTCCTCGCTGGTGGAGTTCATTGGCTAGTTGATCCATTCCCAGTGAAAAGACGTTCAAAAAGCCCCGCAACAGATACACGCGTTGATGTGGATGAGAAGGGTGGGATTGCTGAGTTCCTGCGAACAGAATCGCTGGCTGCAACAGAAAGAAAAATACCGCACATGCGGCGTAAGGTTTCGAGCAGCGCATCCCGGTCCTACTTTATTTTGAGGAATAGACGCAGATAAATAAATGCCATTGTTTTCTCAGTCAACGGCTTCCGGAATCGAATCTGGCGACACCGGGATCTGTGGTCGCTCCGATCAAAACCTGGTTGGCGGCGATCTAGCTTTTCCCGGTTTCTGGCGCCTTTCGCTCATTGAATATATTCGCCAGTTGCTTCCAATACGTTTCAGGCTGGAGCCGCTGCAGAT
The DNA here is from genome assembly GCA_963808035.1 of uncultured Alphaproteobacteria bacterium. Taxonomy (GTDB): domain Bacteria; phylum Pseudomonadota; class Alphaproteobacteria; order Rhizobiales; family Xanthobacteraceae; genus Bradyrhizobium. Next base: position 474,916 of record CAWEEF010000001.1, read on the forward strand.
TGTCCGCGAACTGCGCGTCAAACCCAATCAGGATGCGCGGGTGATTGTGCTCAACCCCCTCAATGATGCGCTGCGCAGCGGCTTTCGGGGTGGTTCGCGCGACGCTATCGAAACGCTCGAGCGCTTCAGCTCGACGTGAATTGTCCACAAGCGCGGCACCAGAACAGGCGTTACGTGCAATGTTGGTCACCACTCCGCCGGGGTGGACCAGCGAAAGCTTGATTGGGCTTCCTGCCGTTTCAAGCTCGTGCCGCAAGCTTTCGGAAAACCCACGCACCGCGAATTTTGCCGCCGCATAGGCCGTCTGGCCGGGCGGCGCGATGATGCCGAAGATACTCGATACATTTACGATGTGAGCCTCGCGCTGCTGCGCCAGATGAGGCAGGAACGCGCGCGTGGCATGCACGACGCCCCAGAAATTCACGTTCATCAGCCAGTCCATCTGCTTCTGGTCGATCTCGTGAAATTCTCCTATCAAGGCCACGCCCGCATTGTTGATTAGTATGTTGAGGTGGGGATGGCTAAGGACTACCTTTTGCGCAAAGTCCTGGATCTGACCGGATTTGGAGACATCGACGATATGGGTCGTGACTTTCTGCGGACTGATCTTGGCGATTTCAGCGGCGACCGCCAGCAAGCCTGCTTCGTCGCGATCACCGAGCGCCAGTTCGCAGTTCCGTTCCGCGAGTTCGAGCGCTAGCGCGCGACCGATGCCGCTCGCTGCTCCGGTCAAGGCGGCGGCCGCTCCACGAACCGAGGTCATTTATTGCTCCAGAGAAAGAAACCAATAACAGCCGATAACGTCTGTTTGATAAGGCTGACGGCCGCCACATTATACAGCCGGCCTACAACGGGCCAATGCGACGCGCAACAGGTGAATATCGCGAGGTTTGTTTCCCGGCCAGAGGTGCCCTCAGAGCCCAGCCGAGCCTGCTACAGGTATTGCGCAGGCAATTGGCGGCGAATTTGGCCGACCAACGTAATGGCCCGCGTTGAAGAGGTTTCAGACCTAGTCTTGACGGGAGTTTGATGTCAATTGGTCAACTGCTTCTTGAGGCAGAGGCCAACGGTAGAGCCGGTCGCGCATTTGGCGCCGTCAGGCGACCCTCCGCCCGGGCAAAAGGCAGAAACCAGCGTTTCGCTGGATTCGCAGCTTACGGCTCCGTCGGCCTGCACCGAACGAAGACCGGTGAGACCTGAGTCTCCCTTGTCTCCCTTGTCTCCCTTGTCTCCCTTTTCACCCTTTTCCCCCGGCGCCCCTTGAGGTCCTTGGGGGCCTTGCGCGCCGGTCTGGCCTTGCGTGCCGGGCACTCCTTGAATGCCTTGCGCACCCTGGGGTCCGGCCGGCCCTTGGACGCCAGGATCGCCTTTCGGCCCCGGGCTGCGGCCACAGGCCGCCAGAGAAAGACTGAGGACGACGATCACAAAAGGAGCCAGCTTCATGGTATCCGACCAATGCACGAAATATCAGAATAGAAGCCGCAGCCGGGCCGCAGGTTCCATCGCGCGATATCGGCCACCGCCGCTACCTCGATTGGACGGGACGTCCCAGCGATCCGCGAACGGTGTTTTTACTCTGCCGGGAACAATTGGAACCCACGCCGTGGCCGTGCGTTGCGCGGTAAATGGGGTGCGAGCCCAGGCTGACCGATGACCGCTATCATCTATTTTGGCGAAATGCTGGTGGCGTCCTTGTTCGCAATCGTCCTGCTGGCGATTTCACGGCTCGGAATAAGCTCCAACGCCGCGCTTTTCGTGGCCGGTGCTGTTGCCTGGACCCTGGCTGAATATTGCGTGCACCGCTTTGTGTTGCATCGCCTGATGCCAACCCGGCACGGTCTCCATCATGCCAACCCGGGCGAGCCGGTCCTCACAATCTTCTGGCAGATCTGGTGCTGTTTCGCGTCGGTCTATTTGATCACCGGTCGCGCTTTCCTTGCCGGCGCTCTGGTGGCCTATGCGTGGTATCTGTTGGTACATCATTGCGCGCATCATAGACCCGATATATTGCCATCAGCACTGCTTGACCATCACAAGGAGCATCACAGATTTGCGTCCCGAAATTTCGGTGTCAGCACCACCTTTTGGGATCATGTGTTTGGGACAAGGCTGCGCTGATGATGGGCGATCTCCGGAAGGTCGGCGGGAGGCCAAAATCATCCCCACTTTATTGTTTTGGGCCATCGCAACCGCCCAACGCCGACCACGCCTGGTAGGCGCCTCCTCGCCGGCTGGTGACCAACCTCAGCCATGGTGCCGAATGGAAGGCGCTCATCAGCAAATACATCGGAACCATTCCGGTCAACGGCGATGCGTCGTGCGCAGCCGAGCACAGCATGCCCGGCATGCCGCCATCTTGGATCCCCGTTAGGAGCGCCATGATCGCGAAGGTCGGCGCGGCCGCCAGCGATAGCAGACGGTCCGTGCTTGCATGAGGCCGATCTTCAAGTGGCGCGGCAGCAGCGTCGACCAAGTCGGGCGCGCTGGCGATCCTTTCGCCGCACGCGTTGTCCGATTGCACGCGGCACGCCTTCAGCAGTTCGTCATGCGAGACGGTCTGATACCGCATCGTCAACCTCCTTGTTAACCTGCCCCTTGCTATGGTGCGGGAACGAAGTCAGCGGCGGCCACGTCTCCTGCCGCCCGTAGACGGTCAAATCCAGCAATCGATAGCTGTTATCCATCGCCTCGACGCCGCGCCTCACTGGACTGGCCGTCGCGTTTCCGGAACGCTGCCTCTCCGGCGTCCGACACCTCGACCCACTTCGGGTCGGGCGCGGTGTCGGGGACATAACTATCGTGCCAGTTCCACCACTTGTAAGGTCGGCTCTGGGGGTGGCCCTCAGGCGAGTCCTCCCACGTCTCCTGACGCCCGAGCGCCGTCATGTCGAGGTAGCTCCAGGTGGTGCCCATCGCCTCGTCGCCGCGGCTGTTGATGAAGTAGGTGCGGAACACGCGCTCGCCGTCGCGGATGAACGCATTGTGGCCGTGCCATTCATCCACCCCGAAGTCGGCGTCGAAGCTGTCGGTGATGGTGTACCAGGGGATTTCCCAGCCCATCCGCGCCTTAAGGCGCGCGATGTCGGCCTGCGGTGCACGCGAGGCATACACGAGGGTCGTGTCGCGTGCGTTCAGGTGGGCGAGCTGGGCGACCTGGTCGGCGCCCAGGGAACAGCCAATGCAGGCATGCTCCGGCCAGCCGTGCACGCCCGGCTCGAAGAAGGCGCGGTAGACGATGAGCTGACGGCGGCCCTCGAACAGATCGAGCAGGCTCGCTTTGCCCGCGGGGCCGCTGAACATATATGCTTTTCCCACGGCAACCCACGGCATCCGGCGTCGCTCGGCGGCCAGCGCGTCACGGGCCCGGGTCAGGCCCTTCTCCTTGACAAGAAGCTGCTCGCGCGCAGCCTCCCACTCTTGCGGCGACACAATCCGTGGCGCGTTCATGGCGTGCTGTTCTTCCTTACGGCCCTGTTCAGGTGGTGTCATCGTGGTCATCGCAACCTCCAAATTAGAGCGAGGCGAATTCGGGCTGGAACGCGAACCGTTCACTGCCGACTGCCCGCTGTTGGTCATGAGATAGTTTGCCGCCAGACATCGAACGGCGGGAGTGACAAGTGTGACGGGATTCCGGTGGATCGCCGATCACGGGCTGCGGCGCGGGCTCTCGCCGCAAATGACTGCCTTGGCATTTTGAAGCGGGTTGGCCAGCGTGACGGCGCGCGTGCCGTAACATCGTCGAAGAACGGCGTCGGCGGCCCAACAACCCACGTAGCCACAGCCGTCGGCTTCAGAGACAAACCCGTCAGTTCGATATCCTGCGTGATGGCTGCAGGCCGGCTTTGCCGATCAGCCGGCTGAGGGGTGCATGACAATGCCCACGATCGCGCCGATGAACAGCAGGAGGCACACCGTCGATTGGATGAAGAACCCCGGTAGGCGCTTTTCCACGGCCTTGCTGTAGCCGGCGAAGTACAAAACACGTCCGCCGATCCAGACAAGTCCGAGCACTGCGGCGGTGAGGTCGTTGAGGTAAATTGCGCAAAGCCACAGCGGCACCAGGAAAGTCGGCATCCATTCGAGCGTATTCACGTGCACGCGAAAGATGCGTTCGAAATCGGAATTGCCCGTCGTTGCCGGATGCTTCACGTTGAACTTGCCGCGCGCCACCGCAACACGCGTTGCAAGGAAGAAATAGAATGCTATGGCGATCAAGGTGACGATTGCGGTGTAATATGGCATGACGATCCCCACTGTTAACCAGCCCTTGCAGAAGTCACGACGGCTTGGGCAAACGCAGCGAGCCGTCCCCAATCCCCGGTCGTATCGCAGATCGTACGCATTTCATCGCGAGGCCACCACGTTCACATCTGTTCTGTGAAGACGCGCCACGCCGCCTCTCGTGGCGCCTGCACGCTAATGCCCTTGCGGACGTAGTTTGGATCAGACGGGTCAGCCGTCATAATCTCCTTCGCGTGTTTGCCGCTCGCTCGGTCGCCGCGGTCGATCAGAGTGTATGAAATTCGGGCAGCTTGAGTCTCTACCAACGAAAGTCAAGACTAAAAATAGATGGTGACGGCCACGCGTTCAGCGTACGCGCCGCACGTCAAAGGCATGAAATTCCATTCGGCATGTCGGATCTGCAGCCCGGCATACGTCCTGGGTACATCCATCGGAACATAGTCGGAGCGGGAACCATGATACAGCAAGGCGGAATGGCCGAAATTCAAATCAAAGGAGTTATCGAAGCATGGGCGGAGGCCGTCCGCCGGCATGATCTTTTCGGTATTCTCGCCCACCATGAGCAGGACATCGTGATGTTCGATGTCCCGCCGCCACTGCAGTCACTGGGAATTGATGAGTACAAGAAGACATGGGACCTGTTCTTCAGGTATCACAAACCATCACAAGCATTCGACATAGAGCAGCTTGCAATTACTGCCGGCGAGGATGTCGCCTTCGCTGTCGCCATCATGCGATGCGGCTCCGGCACGTCCAGCGGCCCTCCGGAGAAAGGCGGGTTTCTGTTCAGGCTGACAATCGGACTGCGCAACATCGACGGCAACTGGCGTATCGTGCACGAGCATCACTCCGTGCCGTCGACCGACTAGAACTAGAATCCGAGTTCACCAAGGTGTTCCACCTAAACAATGAGATGAGCGGGGTTGCAAAACCATGTCGCCGAAAGACGCCGCTTCTCCCCCGCCAACCCAATTGACTCACGACCCACCGTTACACCCGCCGCCGGAGCTTCCGCAACGGCGGTGCTGGCGTGGGCTAGAGTTTTGGTGCGTTACCTTGCGGCAGCGGATTCCGCTCGTCCTTTTCCGCAGCAAGAGCATCGCCGTCGATCGTGGCCGCGCTGACAATTCGCTTAAAATCCACTAGGGTGAATTGCGCATTGCCAACCCGGTCCGGCGCAATGCCCGGCGTTAGCTGCACGCTGAGGGCCCCGTCGCAGTTGGCACCCCTTGCCTCCTCCAGCATCGCGCTCAACGTCTTTTCCTTGGTCTGCGAACGTTTTACGGCCGCCACGCAACTGCCCTGACCATTGGTGCCGTTGAGCTTGATCGCAGCTCTCGGATCGAGCGGCCGGTCGACCGCGTCGAGTGCCGTCGTTCCCTTGTACTTCACGCCCACGGATACGATCTTGCCAGCGCGATATATGTAATAGAGATGATGATCTCCGACGATGGTCGGCGCGCCGTATTTGTCCGTGACCTGTTTTATCATCTCGGTCCTGGACGGCTGCTGGTCGCGCGCGAACGTCAGGTCTCGGGTGATGAAATAGGCACGGTTTGCGCTCGCCGGCGAGGAAAAGCTTGTAGAGAGCACTTCGCCGGTCTGTTTCGGACCCGGAGGAAAGTCAAAAGTCAACGCAGCGATATAGCTGACGGCCGTGCTGCCAAATTTCTGCTGCTGGATGCCGGTCTTGGTATCGACGCGCCCCCTAAAAGCCGCTTCAAAGATCGCGCGCGCGGATTCTGCCGTGGAGTCGGTCGAGATACCGAGAATATCAGGGCGCACTTTTGCCGTGAAGGCGGACTCGGAATTCTTCGGCTTGATCTCGTAGGCCAGCGACGCTGCGGCTAGGCCTGCCAAACCGATGGTGAGACTTGCGAACAGAGCGCGGCGAAGCATGGGTCACCTGAAAGCGAATGAAGAAACAAAAGAAAAGCCGAACGATTACGCCGATTTCCGAACCGCGGTGTCAACATCGGAATTCGATTTCTTCCGTCCAAAATCAGGCCTTAGACCGTTTCTCGCCATTTCGAGTGGAATTGATGACCCGGGCATCCGTCGGATCGCCTTATCCGAATGGTAGCAAACCTTGCCTCGAAACCGGCAAGTTCCTACCCTGCCGCAAATAGTTCAAAGCAGGGCGTTACGCGCACCCATCGACAAGGACTAGTTTACTCGTCGTCGTATCGTGGCGCACCTTGAACAGGTCTTGAATTTCAGGGTCACTTAGAAATGCTTCGGCCTTCTCGCGTGCTGGAAATTCGATGATGACCATTCGTTCTGGTTTCCAACCACCCTCAATCGTCGTTGGTTGAGCCCCTTGGACTATGTATTTTCCCGAATGCTTTGCGATGAATGCAGGGATTTCAGCGATGTACTTTTTGAAACCACCAAAGTCATTCACCGACAAGTCGAGCACCAAATATGCTTTCATTCCGCACCTCGCGTACCGACCGACAGCCGCCGCATTTGATCCCCGAGAAATCCGGTCGTCATTTGTCTCTGTAATACGCGGGCCGTTCCGCCCCAAATCGTGGACAGCAAACGGCTGCAGAGGCAGCCCCTGTGCGCCGCGCAGGCCAACACCGCCGATCGCGCGAAGAGCGCGGCGAATGAGCATAATTGACAGCTTGTCGGCAAGTCCTTAGCCTTATTGTCCGACAACTGGACAAACCCGATCAAGCGTCACAGGGCAGTCCTTCCGGGTATCGGATCGACAACGAAAAAAATTGGGAGGAGCAATCGCCATGGCGATTGATGCTTCGGCTATAAAACCTGGTAGTTCATCGGGCGGTCTGCTGGCGCAATTTCTCAAGAAGCCGTCGCAGGAACAGATCGTGCTGCTGATAACGATCGCGCTGCTCATCCTGTTCAGCGTGACGCTGCCCGGCTTCTCGAGCGTCGCCAATCTGCTGAACCTGGTGCGCAGCATCTCCATTCTTGGCATCCTCGGTCTCGGCATGGGCCTGATCGTGATCAGCCGCGGCATCGACCTCAGCGAGGTCGCCATCATGGCTGGTTCATGGGCGGTTGGGCTGATTGAGATGCAGAAGGGCATGCCGATCTTCTGGGCGTCGGTCCTGGCGCTCTCTGTCGCGCTGTCGATCGGCGCCATAAACGGCATTATGGTGGCGTTCGTCGAGGCGCCTGCGCTGTTCGTCACGCTGGCGGCCGGTTCGGTGATTTACGGCGGTGCCTTCTGGTTCGCGCCGGTCTGGGTAGTCTATGCGCCAACGAATGCGCAATCGCTGCTCTTTCTCGGTGCCGGGCATCTCTTTGGCGTGCCGATGCCGATCTTCGTCTTTGCGTTTTGCGCGCTGATCGTTCATCTCTTCCTGTCGCGCACCTCGACCGGGCGTTTCATCTACTCGCAGGGCGACAATCCGGAGGCAGCCAGGCTGACGGGAATTGCACTCCGCCCGCAGATCGTCCTCGAATACATGATTGTGGCTTTCCTGGCCTGGATCGCCGGGCTGATCTGGGTCGGCACCACCGGCAGCATTCAGATGGCGGTGGTGCAAGGGCACCTACGTCTTCGACGTCATCCTCGTGGTCGTGCTCGGAGGCATCAGCCTGATCGGCGGCCGCGGCAGCGTGTTCAGCGTGGTGGTCGGCTGCGCCCTGATCGGCACCTTGCTCAATGCCTTCACCATCATGGACGTGAACAGCGAAGTGCAGAACATCATCCGCGGCGTGGTTCTGCTTGCCGCCATCATTCTGGACAATTGGCTGCATCCGCGGGACGAGGAGACCGCGCGGCAGGGCGATTGACGCATCCTCGGGTCCAGCAAGCGACCATTAATTACACACAAGAGGGAGGACGACGACAATGTTGCAAAAATCATTCCTGGCGAAGGCGGCCTTGACACTTGCCGGCTTCGCGCTGGTGGCGGGGACGCCCCTTATCGCGATGGCGCAAGAGGAAGGTGGCACGAAGACGGCGCATGAGCTTCGGGTCGACTACAATAAAGCCGTCGAAGGCAAGACCATCGCCTTCCTGCCGATCGCGCTCGGCGTGCCCTTGCAGGACGAATGGGAGCGCGTGGTGCGGACCGAAGCGGCCTGGCGCGGCATGAAGTATGTGGTGCGTGACCCCAACAACAATCCGTCTGCAATGCAGCAGGCGCTGACCGCCCTGGTCAATGACAAGCCGGATGTGCTGATCGTGCAGAACCCGAGCGTCACCCTGCTGATGAAGGAGCTGAAGCGGGCCGAGGCCCAGGGCACCCATGTTATCCAGGTGAACATGTCCTCTAACTATAAGTCGGACGCCTTTGTCGGCGCCGACTGGTATGAGGTCGGCCGCCTGCTGGCCGAGGACGTCATCAAGCAATGTGGCGCCGGCAGCGGCAAGTCGGGCAAGGTCTCGATCGTGCAGGGCGAGCTCACCGCCGCCGCCAGCGTTGATCAGATCGGCGGCATCATGGACACCTTCAAGAAGGATCCCTCGATCAAGGTCGTCTCCAACCAGGCAGCGAACTGGGATGCCAATGCCGCGCTTAACATCACCTCGACAGTGATCCAGCAGAACCCCGACCTTTGTGCCAGCATCGGTTTTTGGGGCATCATGGAATCAGGAGCGGCCCAGGCGATCCGTAACGCGGGCAAGATCGATCAAGTAAAGGTCTATGCATCGGGCGAAGGCTCGCAGCTTGATTGCGACCAGGTCAATCAGGGGAACTTCTATAAATTCCTGAGCTACAAGGCGACCGAACAGGGTCACGACCTGATTTCCGCCGCCGTCACCTTGCTGGAAGACAAGCAGAAGCCGGGTAGCAAGCACTATGAGTACTACACGCAGCCGATCTGGCTCGACAAGAGCAACGCCAGCGGCGGCAATTGCTTCGCCCTGCCGAAGACGGCAGCCACCTCGCCGGTGCCGATGGCGCCAACAACCGACAAGAAGTAGCAGGGTTGATTGCGACTCCCGCCGCGCCACGGGAGTCGCCCATCGGGAAGCGGGAGCTGCCCGCTGAAGGGAGCGCGTTGATGTCGGTCAACACCATGGGCACCAGCTTCGGCACGCGGTTGTACGCCAGCCTGTCGCCGCGGCTGTTGCTCTCGGAACTGCTGCTGAAGCAGTGGTTCGAGCCGGTGATCCCCTTCAGCTTGATGATCGCGTTGCTGCTTTGGTTCTCCGCGACGATTCCCAACTATGCCGGGCTGGAGAATTTTCTTTCGCTGATGCGGCTCTACGCCGAGTTCGGCTTCGTCGCCATCGGCATGGCGTTCTGCCTGATCACCGGCGGCATCGATCTCAGCGTCGGCGCCATGTTCGCGCTCTGCAATTTTACCGCCTTGTTCCTGCTCAACGTCGCCGAACTGTCGGTTCCGCTGGTCATCCTCGGCACGATGGCGGTCGGCGCGACAGTCGGTGGCATCAACGGCCTGCTGATCGGCTATCTCAAGGCGCGTCCGTTTCTCACAACCCTGGTGACGCTGATCATCCTACGCGCCTCGGTCAACATCCTGAACGAGAAATTCGCCACCGTCTTCGCCACCAACTCGGTCGACAGCGATACCTGGGACTTCCTTGGCGAAGGCTATGTGCTCGGCATTCCCATCAACGCCGCGACGCTTATTGTCGTGGTGATCATCGGGCACATCTTTCTGAGCCGCTCGCGCTACGGCTGGCACCTGACCGCGATCGGCGCCAGCCGCAAGGCGGCGCGCCACGCTGGCATTCCGGTCGAGCGCATGCTGCTCTTCACCTATGCGCTATCGGGCCTGCTCTGCGCGATCGGCGGCGTCTTCTATGCCGCGCGCCAGAACAGCACGGATTCGACGACCGGCTACCTCTGGGAATTCCAGGCCCTGACCGCCGTCATCCTGGGCGGAGTCTCGCTTGCCGGCGGCAAGGGCACCGTCTGGCGCGCCATGCTCGGCGGCATCATCACCTTCGTCCTCACCAACGGCCTGGTCCGCATGGGCATCCCGGGGTACATCACCTCGGGGATCATCGGCGTCATCCTGCTCGTGGCCGTCGGCATCGACGTCAAATGGGCCAAGAACCGCGGCAAAGCAATCCAGAAGATTTACGTCAACCCGGCGGCTGTGCCCCTCGTCGACTCGCCGTCGCTGGAGCGTGGCAGCAACACGCCCTTTGCCCAGAACGACCGCCTGATCAACGCTGAAGCCATCGGCCTCGACCAGGTGGAGGGTCCCGAGGACGTCATTCTCGATCGGCACGACCGGCTCTACGGCAGCACCCGCGACGGCAACATCATTCGTTTCTCCGGCCCGAACTTCGCGCAGCGCGACGTCTTCGCCCATATCGGCGGACGGCCGCTCGGCATGCAGTTCGACCAAGACGAGAACCTGATCGTCGCCGTTGCCGGCATGGGCGTCTACGGGATCAAGCCGGACGGCACACTCTTCAAGGTGACCGACGAGACCAACCGCACCTGGTACAAGCTGAACGACGACAGCCGGTTGCGCATGGCAGACGATCTCGACATCGCGCCCGACGGCAAGATCTATTTCAGCGATTGTACCACCCGCTACGAGATGACGACCAATTCCCTCGATATCATGGAAGGGCGGCCGAACGGCCGTCTCGTCGTCTACGATCCCGCCACCAGGAAGACCTGGACGGTGATCAATCATTTCTACTTCCCGAACGGCATCTGCGTGTCGCATGACGGCAAGTCGGTGCTGATCGCCAGTACCTCGCTCTGCCAGGTCTTCCGCTATTGGCTGGAAGGTCCGCGCAAGGGCCAGCTTGAGGTCATCCTCGATAAGCTGCCTGGCAACTGCGACAACATCAATCGCGCCTCGGACGGCAATTACTGGCTGGCGCTGGTAGGCATCCGCACGCCGGTCTTCGATCTCGCCATGAAGAAGCCGGGCTTTCGGCTGCGCATGGTGAAGCAGGTGCCGACCGATGAATGGCTGGCGCCGGGGCTAAACCATGGCTGCGTGCTGAAATTCACCGAAAGCGGCGAGGTGCTGGAATCCTACTGGGATCCCACCGGCATCTCGCATTCGACCTTGACGTCGATGCGCGAGCACAAGGGCTATCTCTATCTCGGCGGGCTCGAGAACAACCGGATCGGTCGCATCAAGCTCGACAAAGTGGACCCGACCTGGACCGGATATGAGGCCTATTGGGGCAACAAGCGACGGGACCAGGCATAGATCATGGGCGTCTTCACCTATTTCCTGCGTGATCTCGAGCAGATCCTGTTTCCCAACCGGGATCAGCATGCAATTCCGGCGATGGACGGCGGCTATACCCCGAACGATCGGTTGGACGCGTTCAGCCCGATCGGGGCGCCGATTCCAGGCGCCGACGATATCGCCGAAGGCGGCGACGGCGCGATCTATGTCTCCGCGGGCAAACAGGTGCTGCGTCTGGCGGGTGCCGGCTACGAGGCGCGCTCGGTCTTTGCCGAGTTCGACGGCGCGGCAAGCGGTCTGGCCCTTCACCCCGATGGGCGCCTGCTGGTCTGCGTCGCCGGCCGCGGCTTGGCCGCGGTCGACGCCGGCGGCCGGCAGTCCTGGCTCAATCAGGTCGAAGACCAGCCGCTGCAATGCCTCACCAGCGTTGCCGCCGCGGCCGACGGCAGCATCTTCATGACCGACGGCAGCAGTCGGCACCAGCGCGAGGATTGGGTTCGCGATCTCATGGAGAAGAACCACCTCGGCCGTCTGGTCGCGTGCGGCGCAGGACTCGACGGCGCAAGGACCCTGTTGCGTGACCTGTATTATCCGCACGGGGTTGCCATTGCGGCCGACGGCAAGACGCTCTGGTTCACCGAAAGCTGGAAGCACCGAATCAGCCGCGCCGCCGTTTCCGGCCGCAGCATCGCGGAGCCGCAAACGATCATCAGCAACATGCCGGGATATCCGGCGCGGCTCGGATATTGCGCGGGGGGCGGGTTCTGGCTCAGCGTCTTCGCCGTGCGGACGCATCTGGTCGAGTTCGTGCTGCGCGAGGACGATTTCCGCCAGGAGATGATGGCGACCATCTCGCCCGACCTCTGGATCTCGCCGGCGCTCGCCACCAGCGGCCACTGCCACGAGCCGATGCAGTTCGGCTCGATCAAGGCGCTCGGGATCGAGAAGCCCTGGGCGCCGCCGCGCTCCTACGGGCTGCTGGTCCGCATCGATGAGGATGGCGAAGCGGTGGAAAGCCTGCATAGCCGGGTCGGCGGGCGGCATCACGGCATGACCGCCGCGCGCGACACGGCGCAGGGCCTGGTGATCGTGTCGAGGGGCAGCGGTCAGGTGTTGCTGGACCGTCCGGGAGGCGGTGTATGAGCGAGACGCTGACAACGGGGAAACCAACGACCGCGGCATCATCGGCCGCTCCGCATCCGGTGCTGCAGGTCGTCGGCGGCAACAAGATTTACGGCGGCGTGCACGCCATCGAAGGTATCAATTTCGATCTCTATGGCGGCGAAGTGCATGCTCTGGTCGGCGAGAATGGCGCCGGCAAATCGACCCTTTGCAAGGCCATTGCCGGCGCCATCAAGCTGACGTCCGGCGAGTATTACGTCGACGGCAAGCCGGCCAATTACGAGCGGCCGCGCGATGCGCTCGCCGCCGGCATCTGCATGGTCTATCAGGAAACCAGCCTGGTGCCGACCATGACCGCGGCGCAGAACATCGAACTCGGCAACGAGAAGCTCATCACCAGCTTCAAGAAGCTGAACATCCAGGCGCAGCAACTGCTGCAGTCGCTGAACTTCCACATCGATCCGGCGACGCCGGTCGGGTTGCTCGGCACCGCCAAACGGCAGATGGTCGAGATCGCCCGCGCAGTCTACAACGACGCCCGTATCATTATCTTCGATGAGCCCACCGCGAGTTTGACGCCGGAAGAGATCGTCCATTTCTTCAACCTGGTCCGCGACCTGCGCGCCCGCGGCGTCGCCATCATCTACATCTCGCACGCGCTCGAGGAAAGCTTGCAGATTTCCGACCGCATCACGGTGCTGCGGGACGGCAAGCTGGTGATCACCGCCAGAACCGCGGAGATGACGCGGGAAAAGCTGGTGCGCCACATGGTCGGCCGCGACATCACGCAGACCCATTATGCGCACAAGGAAGGCCACGCCGAGCGCCGGCGCCAGCGGCGCGAGAAGGTGCTCACGGTTGAAAACGTCACCATGGGAACCATGGTCAAGAACATGTCGTTCTCGGTCTATGCCGGCGAGGTCGTCGGCATCGCCGGCCTGATCGGCTCCGGCCGTACCGAGATCGCCAAGATCATCTTTGGCGCCTTGAAGCGGAACCTGATCAACGGCGGCACGATCAAGCTGCGCGGTCGGCCGATTCGCTACCGGGTGCCGAAAGAGGCGATCAACGACGGCATCACCTACATCACCGAGGACCGCAAACTGAATGGCTTCTTCGAGACCATGGTGGTCGACGACAACGTCTATATCGGCAAGCTCGCCACCAGGGCGGGCTGGCGCTTCCTGCTCTCCGGCCTGATGCGGAACAAGCTCGCCAGTTATTGGGTGCAGCGGCTGAAGATCAGCGCGCTGCAGCGCAAGGCGAAGATCGTCGAGCTTTCCGGCGGCAACCAGCAGAAGGTGGTCATCGCCAAGTCGCTGGTGCAGGATCCCTCGATCGTCATCTTCGACGAGCCGACGCGTGGCGTCGACGTCGGCACCATTCCGGAGATCCATGCGCAGATCCGGGCACTGGCCGACGAGGGCAAGGCGGTGGTGGTGATCTCGTCCTACCTGCCGGAGGTGCTGAGCATCTCGGACCGCATCCTGGTGGCGCGCTTAGGGCGCATCGTGGCCGAGTTCGACGCCGCCTCGGCGACCGAAGAAAAAATCATGTACGCCGCGATTCATTGAGGGCCCTGCGTACCATTGAGCAGTGCGGTGAATTCGTCAGCGCTAAAGGGGGTCGCCTCGATATTCTCCAACACAGTGGTCTGGCCCGCTATTGAACATTAGCACGGCGTCAGAAGCTTGCCGCCATCTCGACCAACTGGCGATGCGCGGCCTCGCGCGCGAGCCGCGCCGACGCCGCCGGCCCGGCGGTCGGGCCGATCAGCGCGAAACGCACATCGCTGACGCCGATGAAGCGCAGTGCCTCGCGCAAATAGGGCGTCGCCATATCGATGCGCCCGCGATTCATGCCGGTGACGAAGTCGCTCCCACTTGCCACGATCACGACCGTGGGCCTGTTCTGCAGCAGCGGAAAGTAGCCCTGCGCCGGATCGAAGCGGAAGGTGAGCCCGGGCTGGACGATCAGGTCAAACCATTGCTTCAGCTTGTAGGGGATGCCGAAATTCCACATCGGCGTGGAAATCAGCACCCGATCGGCGAGCGCAAAGCGCATCGCGATGCGCTCGAGCGCGGCGAAAGCGTCGCGCTGGGCGCCGCTGAATTCCTGCCCGCTCTGACGTGCATATTTCGCTTCCAGCGCGTCGCCATCGAACTCGGGCAGGGTTTCACGCCAGAGGTCCATCTGGTCGACGTCCCAGCTTGGCCGCGCCTGCTGGAACCGGCCCACAAACGCCTCGGCGCCGGCCGAGGATTCGGAGGCCGCGCGCGGCGAACAGCGCAGGTGGAACAGCTTGGGCACGCCTTCTAGCCTTTCCTCACACCGTCCCGGTCTCTCACCCGAACGCTCCAATCACCGCCTCGGCGTTGGTGACGACGGCCACGTTCTGCATCGCAAAATTGATCGAGGCATTGTGCCACTCAGCGTTCATGGTCGAACAGCAGTCCTCGGGCACGATCATGAAATAGCCCTTGTCGGCGCCGGTGCGTGCCGTGTGCTCAACAGACATGTTGGTCCAGGCGCCGGTATTGATCAGGAAGTCGCGGCCAGTCGCCTTCAGGATGGTCTCCAGCCGGCTGCCCTCCCACGCGCTCATCCGCATCTTCTCGACGATGAAGTCGCCTGGACGGGGCTCCAGGCCCGCCACCGGCGCGGCGCCCCATGAGCCGCGTACCATCGCCTTGGAGTCGACCAGGCCCTCAAACAGCGGCGCGTTCAACGTCAGTCCGGGCGCGCCGGGTTCGACAACGAACCAGACGTGGATCACGATGACGCCACGTGCGCGCGCGGCCTCGGCAAGCCGGCGCACATTGTCAACGACGCGCTGCGAGCGCGCGTGGGCCGGCGCGCCTGAATCCGCGAAGGCGCCGCCGTCCATGATGACGTCATTCTGCATGTCCTGGACGATCAGCGCGCAGCGCTTTGGATCGAGCTGCAGGCCGCCCGCCTTGATCATCGGTGCGGCCGCGGAAGACGCCGTGGCGGCTCCGGCTCCCCTGGCGGTCATGTAGGGTTCGCTACGCGGCCCCACCTTGGTCGCGACCGTGTAAACCGAATGCGTCGCGGTCATATACAGCGTCCGGAAGTCGGCGCCGCCCCAACTGAGATTGGAAACCAGTTCGGGCACCCGTACCTTGCCCAAGAGGTCGCCGTTGATGGCGTAGACCCAGACGCCACCCGGTGCCGTCACCCAGATATTCCCGTGCTGATCGCACTTCATGCCGTCGGGTACGCCCGGCTCGAGTTCCGAACGGATGCCACTGGCGAAGATGCGGGAATTGGAAAGTGAACCGTCGGCGGCGACGTCGAAGACCCGGATCAACGTCTGCACCGTGTCATTGACATAGAGCCGCTTTTCGTCCGGCGAGAAGCAGAGGCCGTTCGGCTGGTCGAACAGCGCACGGTCGACCAGTAGCTGTGGCGCACCGCCGCCGGGGGGCACGCGATAGACGCCCTGGAAACCGAGCTGGCGCGGCCGCTCCACGCCATACACCGGCATGCGGCCGTACCAGGGATCGGAGAAATAGATCGCGCCGCTCGAATGCACGCAGACGTCATTCGGGCTATTGAGTTCCTGCCGCTCGAAGTGTGAGGCGAGCACCTCGCGACCGCCGTCGGGGCGTTCACGGATCAGAGACGAGGTGGCGTGCTCGCAGACAATCAAATTGAGATCTGCATCATAGGTCATGCCGTTGCATTTGTTCGACGGGTGCTTGACCTTAACGACACCTCGCGCTGCATCCCAGCGGCGGCGAACGTCGGCTGGCATATCCGAAAACAGCAGATAGTGATCGACCGGATGCCAGATCGGCCCCTCGGTGAAGGTAAAACCGGTACCGAGCTGACCGACCGGCGCGTACGGGTCGATCAGGTTTTCGAACTCGGGCCGCAGCGTTGCATGGGTCATGGGCGATCCCCCTACCCGGCTCAGGCCGGGAACCAGTTGCGCTTCGGCAGCGACTGGACGATCGGGCCCGGCACCTGATCCTGCAGCCGACCGATGACCTGGCCGCTTTCGATCTTGCACGGCCGGTCATGCACCGGCAGCAGGAAGCGCGAACCGTTGACAAGCTTCTTGATGGAGGCTTTTTCCGCGCGCTTCGAGGTGCCGTGGTTGCCGGTGGTGCGCGGTTCGGCGTCGTGGATCTCGCGGAAGGGATCCACCAGTTGATCGTTGATGTCGTAGAGGACGTCGCCGCAGATCGTCGCGATCCCTTCCGCCGTATGAACATGCAGATTCATCGACCCTTCGGTGTGGGCATTGGCCGCCTCGCAATAGACGCCGGGGATCAACTCGACCGGACCGGTGATCTCGAGATCCAGAAAACGCAACGCACTCTTGGTGTGCAGCCGATCGATCAGATGCTTGATGTCCGGCGCCGGATATTGCGGATGCATCAGACCGGAGACGGAATATTCAAGCTCCTTGCGATTGACGACAACGGTCGTATTCATCGGAAACAGGTCGTCCTTGCCGGCGTGGTCGATGTGCAGATGAGTGTGGCAGACAAAGCGGACATCGCCCATGCGGACACCATGGCGCATCAGTTGATTTTCGATCATGTTCTCATGGAACTGGAGCCCGCGCATGCCGAGCGTCTCCATGATCTGATTAGAGCGATAGCCGGTATCGACCACGATCGGGTAGGTGCCGCCGGTAATGAGGAAGCCCAGCGTCAGGACCCGGCGGGTGCGTCCGCAGTCGCGGCCGAGCACAAGGAAGCTCGATTCCAGTTCGATGTCGCCATAATCGAGAATCTTGATTTCCAACGCCATGGTTTGGCTCCCATTCCCATGCTTGTTTCCGCCGACACGGCTAAGGCGCGAGCCGATAGACCCGCATTGCCGTGTCGCGCAGTATCGCATCGCGATGCCGCGGGTTCAGTTTGACCGCGTCGAGATAGGCTTCGACCAGATCATGATAGCTGGTCCACAGCTTCTCGATCGGAAAATTCGAGCCGAACATGCAGCGATCGGCCCCGAACATCGCCAGCGCATCAGCAACGATCCCGGCGATGTGGGCTGGGTCGTTGCGATGAATGAAGGTGCCGAGTCCGGAAAGCTTGCAGACGGTATTCGGACAGGCCGCGAGCCGCACCATGCCGGCGCGCCAGGCCGAGCGACCCGCCGGAGACAGATCCTCCAGCATGCCGGCATGTTGCAGGACGAACGTCACCTTGGGACAGGCCTCGGCAAGGCCGGCGGCGTCCGTCATCTGGGGCGCGAATACCTGCAGTTCGAAGATCCAGCCATAGTCAGCCAGCCGGGCGATGTTGCGACGGATTGTCGGGTCGGCGCATAGATCGGCGCGCGGGGCGAAGCGATAGAGCGGGTTCTCGTGCCAGTGCAACTGCATCCGCACGCCGCGCAGCAGCGGATAACGGGTCAGCCGGTCAAGCTGCGGCCGGACGTCGTCAACGCCGAAATCCGCATAGGCGATGATCGCATGCGGCCAACCGATTTCCCCGGCGGTACGTTGCACCCAGGCCGCCTCGTCCTCGAACCGCGCCGGCGGCCAATTGGTCTGTACATAGACCGATTTCGCGACACCATTGCCGGCGAGGTCGTCGAGATATTCGCGGATCGGATAATCGCGGCGGATCGGTTCGTAGGGACCGAAAATGCGCGGCTGCATCGGCCCGACTAGCCAGGGAAGATCGGCTTTGCGCCAGATGTGATGATGCCCATCGACGATGCCGATCACGCCGCTCTCCTGCGTTGGAGCGACAGGACGTGGGCGACCACTGCGGCGCTCGATCCGCCGTCGACCATGTCATCGACGAAGCGGCGAATCGCGACCAGCGCCTCGGTCTGCGGCACGAAGCCGGCACCGACCGCGAGCGGCGTCAGCCAACTCAGGCGCCAGGCACGCCGCGATAGCTTGACGACCGCGTCGCGCAAGGCCGAAAGATCGCCGCGCTCGAGGCCATCGGACAGGACGACGACCGCCGCGCCGCGCGCATAGCCGCCGAATCGCGGCACTGCGAGAAACGCCTGCAGCGCATCGCCGATGCGGGTGCCGCCGTCCCAATCGCTGACCAGATGGGCGGCGGCGGCCAGCGCCTGTTCGCGATGCTTGAGCCGCAGCGCCCGCGTTACCCGCGTGAGGCGCGTACCGAAGGTGAAGACTTCGACATTCGGCGCGGCCTGGAGCAGCGTGTGCGCCAGCCGGAGATTGTCCTCCGAGCGTGCCTTCATCGAGCCGGAGACGTCGATCAAGAGCAGCATCTTGCGCGGCCGCGCCCGCCGCTTGAGCCGCCTCAGTCGCATCACCTCGCCGTCGAGGTGGGCGGATTCGCGCAAGGTCCGGCGCAAATCTGCCCACGGCCCGCGCCGGGCGCGCATGCGTCGATGACCGCGCCGGCGCGGCAGGCGGCTTGGCGCCTCACGCGCAAGCCGGCGCAGTGCCTCGCTCGGCCCACTCGGCCCAAACCGACGTTCCGCCAGCGCCTCGGCGCGCACTGCCATTTCGCCGAACTCGTTGGCTTCATCGGCCAGCGGCGGCTCGCCGTCGCCGCGCCCTTCCTCCTGAAGCCGCACCACCTCCGCGTCCGCGCCCTCCTCACCCGGAACCTCTGCGCCGCCAAGGAAGTGGAGTTCGAACAGAAGGTCATAGGCCGCGCGCCGCTCGGGTGGCGGCGCCAGCGTCGCCAGGCCGGCCTGCCGGATGTCTTCAGGCCGCCGCGGACCGAGTAGCGCGACTGCTTCCAGGAACGCAATGGTCTGCTCGGGCGCAATGGCAAAACCGTTGGCGCGCAGCAGCGCCGCGAACGCAACGAAGGTGCGCGCGGCGCGTGGCAGTTGCGGCGCCTCGTTCACGCGGCCGCCTCCGCAATCAGGGCATCCAGCCGGCCGGAAATGAAGGCGAGGTCTTCCTCGTCCTTCAGCGCGACGCCGATCGAACGCTTGAACGCATCCGGCCAGAGCGCGCCGCCTTTGTGGAGCAGTGTTGCAGCCTCAGCCCAGTCGACGGCCTCGGCAACGCCGGGCGCCTTGCTCAGCGGCTCGCTCCGGAGCTTGCCGACCGCGGCGACAACTGCGCGCGCGGTCGCCTCGGCCACGCTGGAGGCGCGCAGCATGATGATTTTCGCCTCGCGCTCCGCGGTCGGATAGTTGATCCAGTGATAGACACAGCGCCGGCGCAGCGCCTCGTGCAGATCGCGGGTTCGGTTGGAGGTAAGCACCACCACCGGCCGCTCAGCGGCCCGGACCGTGCCGCGCTCGGGGATCGAAATTTGGAAGTCAGATAGGAATTCGAGCAGAAAGGCTTCGAACTCCTGGTCCGAACGATCGATCTCGTCGATCAGCAGCACAGTCGAATCCGGTGCGCGCAGCGCCGCGAGCATCGGGCGTTCGATCAGGAAGGCTTCGCCATAAATGTCGATGGTCTGGTCACCGGCCTGGCGGATCGCCAGCATTTGCCGTGGATAGTTCCATTCATACAGCGCGGCGGAGGCATCGATACCCTCGTAGCATTGCAGGCGTATCAATCGGCGGCCAAGCACCGCGGCAATCGCCTTCGACGCTTCGGTCTTGCCGACGCCGGGGGCGCCTTCGAGCAGCAGCGGCTTGCCCAGCGCGAGCGCGAGATAGGCTGCGGTCGCGATACCCTCGTCGGCGAGGTAATAAGCCGCACGCAGCGCCCTCTCCAGCGCCCCCGGGCTGTCGATGCCGCTGATGTTGCCGCGAACCGTCATCAGCGGCGCGCCTGGGGCCGTGCGCCGCCCTGCCCCTTGATCGCACGCAGCACTTTCTCCGGCGTGATCGGCAGATCGTCGACGCGGACGCCGACCGCGTTGAAGATCGCATTGGCGACCGCTGGCATCACGGGGTTGGCGCACATCTCACCCGGACCCTTGGCACCGAACGGACCGTCCGCCGCCGGGCGTTCCAGCACCGCGATGTCGTGCGGACAGATATCGCCAGGGCCCGGCATCAGATATTCGACAAAGTCGCGCGGACCCTGGCTCGGATCGGGATAATAGGGCTCCGTGGTCTCAAATAGTGCATGGCTGATTCCCATCCACGCCCCGCCGACGAGCTGCTGTTCGACCAGCCGCGGATTGAGCGCGCGGCCGAGTTCGTAGGCGCTGTCCATCCGGACCATGGCCACCTCGCCGGTCTCGTCATCGACCTCGACCTCGGCGACCATGCAGGCATGCGCATAGCAGGTCGCGGGGGACATTTCGCCGGTCTCGGGATCGACCGCAGAAAGCGGCACCAGGAAGATGCCGCGGCCGGAAATCGTCTTGCCTTGTTTGAACTGCGCGGCGATGGCGACATCCTTGGTCGAGATCGATCGATGCGGGGCGCCCTTGACGTGGATGTTGCCGCGACCATCGGTCACAAGGTCGGCGGCGTTGACCTCGAGCTCCTCGGCCGCCGCCTCCATCATCACGCCGCGGGCCTCCTTCGCCGCCGCCATCACCGCGTTGCCGACGCGATGGGTGCCGCGCGAGGCAAAGCTGCCCATGCAGTGCGGCCCGGTGTCGGAATCGGCGGTGTCGACATAGACGTCTTCGACGGGAACGCCGAGTGTCTCGGCGCAAATCTGCCGGGTGACCGACTTCATGCCCTGACCGAGATCGATCGACGACAAGGACACCGTGAACTTGCCGCTCGGATTGGAATGCACCAGTGCCTGGCTTGGATCACCACCGAGATTCATGCCAATGGGATAGTTGATCGATGCGATGCCACGTCCGCGGTGCTTGGTCATGGTTATCGCCTCCTTGAACCAAAGACAGAGGAAAACCGGATCGCACCGTGCGAAGCGGGTTGCGGCGCCGGCGGTGGCGAAACCGGTGAAGCCGCCGCCGGATGCGCCGGCGCGGGAGCCGGCTGCGGTGCGCGGTCGTACGGTGTGCGCTGCTGCGCGGCCGAGCGCGCCGGCGCGAGCGGATCCTTTGCGGTAGCGGGAACCGCCGCTCGCGCGCCGCCGCCGTCCTTGAGCGAGGACATCCGCCTGAATTCATCGCGTAGCGGCCATTTGGCCTTCTCGGCGGCGACCTGCACGCATTCGATCAACGCCGTATTCTTTGCTTCCCGCCGATGCGCCTTCATGTCGCCGTCGCGATAGGCGTTGAGAATGCGAAACTCCATCGGATCCATGCCGACGAGGTGAGCGAGCTTGTCCATCTGGCATTCGATGGCGAAATCCATCGCGGTTACACCGAAGCCACGCATCGCGGTTGCCGGCGTGCGGTTAGTGAAGACGCAATAGATGTCGCCGTGGACATTCGGGATGGTGTAGGGACCGGGCAAGTGCGCCGCGCATTTCACCACGGCGTAGCTCGACAATCTTGTATAGGCGCCGCTGTCGAAATAGGCGCGGACCTTGCGTGCGACGATTCGCCCGTCACGCATCATGCCGTCCTTCAGGAAGATGCGTTCGGCGCCGCGCGGCGGACCGTATTGCATCTCCTCCTCGCGGCCAAAAATGTAGCGCACGGGGCGGCCGGTCAGCATCGCTCCAAGGATGGCAAGCGGCTCGGTCAAGGTGTCGACCTTGCCGCCGAAACCGCCGCCCACGGTGCCTCCCACAAAATGAAATGTATTCGATGGCACATCAAGGATCTTTGCGCAGGTATCGAGTGAGAAGAACAGCGCCTGCGTCGAGGTGTAGACGATATAGCGTCCATTGGTATCGGGGGCCGCGATCGAGCCGTTGGTCTCGGTCGGCGCGTGCTCGATCGGCGACATCTGGTAGCGCTGCTCGAGGACATGGTCCGCCCCCGCGAAGGCGCGTTCGACGTCGCCAAAGCGCAGCTTCTGATGGTCATAGACGTCATGATAGGTAAACGTGTTCTTCGGATAGGTCTCGTTGACGACCGGTGCGCCGGCCTTCATGGCCTCCTCGACGTCAAAAACCGCAGGCAGCGGCTCATAGTCGACGCGGACCCTTGCAATCGCCTCGAACGCCTCGCGGTGGCTGTCGGCGACAACCGCAACCACCGGCTCACCCTTGTACCGTACCTTGTCGACCGCGAGCGTCGGCTCGTCGTCCTTGCCGAAATTGATGAGGCTGAGCAGGGTATTGAGATTGCGCGGAACGTCCGCGCCGCGAATGACGCGGCGGACCCCGGGGCAGCGCTCGGCATCGCCGGTATCGATGCGTCGGATGCGCGCATGCGCGTGCGGGCTGCGCAATATTTTCAGATGCAGCATGCCCTGCAATTGGTGATCGTTGAAGTAGGTGGACGTCCCGGTGACGTGACCGAGCATGTCCTGGCGCTGCGTGCCCTTGCCGATCTCGTTGAGATTGTCATCGCGTTCGTCGGCGAAGATGTCCTTGCGCAGTTCCAACATGGTTTTGTCCTTCAGGCGCGCGCGCGGCCGCCCGAGGCGGCGGCAAGCACGGCGTTGATGATAGGTTCGTATCCGGTGCAGCGGCAGATGTTCCCGGCGATCGCGTTGACAACATCAGCGCGGGTCGGCTGCGGATTGTGGTCGAGCAGCGCCTTGGCCGCCATCAGCATGCCCGGCGTGCAGTAGCCGCACTGGGCCGCGAAATGCTCCATGAAGGCACGTTGCAGCGGGCGCAAATTGGCCCCATCCTTGAGGCCGGCGACGGTTTCGACGGATCGACCTGCCACGCTCTCCGCCAGCGTCAGGCATGAGAGGTGGGCATCGCCGTCGATCAGCACCGTACAGGCTCCGCATCCTCCCTGGCCGCACCCGAACTTGGGCGTCATATCGCCGATTTGATCGCGCAAAACGGCCAGCAGATTGGCGCCGCCATCGACGAAGACGGCGACGTCGCGGCCATTGTGAAGAAACTGCAGGGCGGTCTTGGACATGGCCCTATTCCTGGCCCATCAGCAGACGTCGCAGATGGACGCCGACGACCTCGCGCCGATACCAGGCACTGGCGAGTGAATCGTTGGCGGGCGAAATCCCCTCGGCCGCGGCGGCGACGGCGGCGGCCACGGTCGCCGCGTCGAGCGTGCGTCCTTCGAGCGCGCGTTCGGCTGCGCCGGCGCGAAGCGGTGTCGCGGCCATCGCGCCGAGCGCGATGCACGCGCCGACGACGCGGCCACCACTGGTCGGCAGGTGCGCGGCCAGCGTCATCACGGAGCCACCCTTGGGCCGGATGCGCGAGATCTTGCGGTAACGGAACGCGTCGGCGCTGGACGGGCGCTGGCAGGAGACCGACAGGACGAGCGCACCCGGCATCCGATCGCGCCCGGCGAGAAACTCTTCGATGGGCATCTCGCGCGCCCCGTAGCCGCCCTGCACCGAAACCGCCGCCCCGAGCGCGAGCAGCGCAACGGTAAAATCACCGAACGGGGTTGGTGCGAACAAATTGCCACCCACCGTGCCCATGTTGCGCACCGCCGGTCCGCCAATGGAACCGGCTACCGGATGGAGAAACGAAAGCTCGCGCTCGGCGAGAACGCGCGCAAAGGTGACACCGGCGCCGATCAGAATGCGGGAACTGCTGACGTCGAGATGCGTGAGGGTACGGTCGGTGGCCCGCACCACCGTTGAAACCGAGAGATCACCCTCGTTGAGGGCTCGCATCACCAGGGTGCCGCCACCGAGATAGCGCGCTTCGCGTTCCGAGGACAACGCCGCGGCCGCTTCTCCCGAGGTCGCAAAGGTCTTCACTGTCACGGGCATGATTTCGTTTCCACCGTCAAGCGGACTCCTGCAAATGCCGCCGGATCGCCTCGAACCCGGCCTGGTAAATCTGTTCGCCGACCATTTCCGTCAGCTCCGCGGCTTCGGCAGGCCGCGCCGTGAAGCGAGATTCCCAGTGCCAGAACGTCCGGTCGCCGTCGGTAACGGGCAGCAGGCGGACGTGCGCAACATAGTTGAACATCGGAATCGGCGTATCGAGCAGACAGTAACTGAAAGTCTGCTCAAGATCGGAAAGTGCCAGTAGCTGCTCGCGCAGTTCGGCGCCGTCCTTGAGCTTGAAACGGCGCACGCAGCCGATGCGGTCCGAAGCCTGCGCGCGCTCGATGGTGCTGGTCGCCACTGCAGGGTGCCAACGGTCGTGACCGTTGAAATCGCGCAACATATTCCAGACCACACCGGTCGGGGCGTCGAGGATCGTGCTCTTGACGACGTGCGGCACCGGTTCAGCCTCCGAACGCGCGCTTGAGCGCATCGAAGCCGCCCTGAAACACGCCGGCTCCGATCGTGTTGACTAGTTCGGTCTCGCGCTCGGGCGCGCAATCGAATTCGGCGGACCATTCCAGGAAGGTTTTCTCGCCGTCAGTGACTGCGGTCAGCCGCAACGTCGCGACGTAATTGTCGACCCCCATCGGCAATTCCAGGATCGAATAGGTGCAGAACATGTCGTAATCCGACAGTCCGAGCAGCTTTTCGCGAATGCGATCGCCGTTACGCAACCTGAAATCCCGCACGCAGCCGATCTTGTCCGCCGGTTCGCCGCCCTCGATGCGACTCTCGGCGATCGCCGGATGCCAGTTCGGCAGGCCGTTGAAGTCGCGCACCCGGGCCCACACCCGATCGTTGCGGGCATTGACGACCGAGGAAACATAGACCCGAGCCATGGCGCGCCCTCAGCTCTTCTTGCCCGGGCGCGAGGGTGGTCCCTCGCCCGACGGTGAACCGGCGGCGGGCGATCCGGCCGGCCGCGCCTCACCCTCCTTCTTCGGCGCCGCTTCCTTGCGGATTCCCTGCATGTCGCGAGCTTCGCGAATAAGGCCCGGCATCTTGGACAGACTGCCGCCCTCGACTCCGATGTCGGCGAGGATCGAATTGATCAGGGGTGCCTGGACGCGATAGCGCAACGCCGAATCGATCACCTCGTCGGTTGCACTGCGGCCGCCCGCGCCGCCACCGAGGCCACCGCCGGCCAGACCGTCGACATGAAGAATACGGATGCCCTCGATCTTTTCCATCGGCTTGACGCTCTCGCGCACGATGCCCTCGATCCGGTCGAGCAGCTTGCGGCGGAACAGCGAGTAGCGCGCCGCGTCGGTGAGCACGTTCTCGGCCTCGTTGAGCAGTTTCTGCGCCTCGGCTTCGACCGCCGCGCGCACCCGTTCGGCTTCGGCACCGATCCGTGTCTCCTCGGCTTCCTTCTCGGCGATCAGCACCTCGACAGTCTTGCGGCGCTTGGCGATCTCGCTGTCGCGCACGGTGATGACGCGCTCGGCCGCCTCGGTCGCCCGTGCCTTGGCGTTCTCGGCCTCGGCCTGGGCGGCTGATTGCTCGAGCGACTTCTGATACAGAACGATCGCCTTCTCCATCAGCGCCGTCTCGACCTCCTTCTCGCGGTTGACTTCCAGCTTGCGCAGGTCCCGCTCGCGCCCGATGCGAGCCTCGTCGAGGCCCCGGTCCGAGGCGATCCGCGCCCGCTGCACCTCTTCGTTGGCGGCGATCTCGGCTTCCTGCAATGCCTGGACGCGCGCGACTTCAAGCTGCTCTATTACTCGCCGGCGCTCCAGCCGGACCGCTTCAAGCGCCTGCTCTCTCGACACTTCGCTGGTTTCAACCTCGCGACGGGCGACAATCTCGGCCTGCTTGAACTGCCGATCGGCGTCGACACGCTCGGAGCGCTTTGCCGACAGCGCGATGACCCGATCCTCGTCGGCGAGTTCGATCGCCATTTTCTGGTCGATATTGAGCACTTCGCGGGTTCTGCTGGAGGCGATGCGCTCGGCCTCCAGGGCAAGTTCGACGCTGATGCGCTGACGTTCGATCGCGTCGCGTCGCTTGAGCTCGGCCGCCTCGATCGTCTCGGCGCGTTCAATGTCCTGCTCCTTGGTCTCCTGGTCGCTGACAATGCGAGCCAGTGCGATGTTCTTTTCCTGGGCGATCCGCGCCGCCTCGATGGCCTCGCGCGAAGCGATATCGGCTTCTTCGACCGCACGATGGCGCGCGATTTCGAGCGCCCGGATCCGCTCTTCCTGCGCAATGCGCGTGGCTTCGGTGGCTTCCCGCGCCGCGATGCCGGCAACCTCGAGCGCCTGGTTGCGGTCGATCTCCAGCTTGCGCGTATTCTGCTCGGCGGCGATACGGCTTGCGGCAAGGGCGCGTTCTCGCGCGATGCGGGCGGCTTCCACCGCCTGCTGCGCGGCGATCTCGGCCTCCTGAATGGTGCGGATCTGCTCGATCTCGAGCGAACGGGTGTGTTCGTCGGAGGCGATCCGTTCGGCGTTGACGACGCTCGTCTGGGCGATGCGGGCCTTCTCGGTGGCCTCCCTGGCGCTGATTTCGGCTTCGTCGACGGCGCGGGTGCGCTCGATCTCGCGCCTGCGGGTCTCCTCCTCGTTGGCGATGCGGGCATCGGTGACGACACGGTCCTGCTGGATGCGGGCTTTCTCGATGAATTCGCGCGCCTGGATCTCGGCTTCTTCAACCGTGCGGGCGCGCTCGATCTCCTTCTGCCGGACCTCGCGTTCGGAGGCGATGCGGGCGGTGTCGACCGCGCGCTGGTTCGCGATGCGCGCCTTTTCGATTTCCTCCCGCGCGAGGATCTCCTTGGCTTCGACCGCCTGCGAACGCTCGATTTCCTTCTGCCGCGTCTCGCGCTCGGAAGCGATACGCGCTTCCGCGATGGCCTGGTCATTGGCAATGCGCGCCTTTTCGATGGTCTCGCGCGCCGAGATCTGCGCCTGTTCGGCTTCAGTCTCGCGTAATGCGCGCTCGCGCGCCACCTCGGTCCGCTGCAAGGCGCGACGGACCTCGATGTCGCGCTCCTGGTCCAGACGCGCGGTCTCGCTCTGGCGTTCGATTTCGAGCGCCTGCCGTTCGGCCTCGAGATTGCGGGTACGGATCTTGATCATCGAATCCTGTTCGATGTCGTTGCGGAGTTTGCGTTTGGCTTCGATATCCTCCATCAGTTGGGTCAGACCTTCGGCGTCGAACCGGTTCGAGGGGTTGAAGAATTCCAGGTCGGTCTGATCGAGGTCGGTGATCGCGACGGATTCGAGTTCGAGCCCGTTCTGGGCCAGCGCCTCCGCGGCGGCGGCCTTGACGCGCGCGACGTATTCGCCGCGCTTCTCATGCATCTCCTCCATCGTCATCTCCGAGGCGACCGAGCGCATCGCGGAGACGAATTTGCCGGAGAGCAGTGTATGCAGCCGTTCTGGTTCCAGCGTTCGCCGACCGAGGGTCGCGGCGGCGATCGAAACCGCTTCGCGCGTCGGCTGCACGCGGACGTAGAAATCGGCCTCGATGTCGATGCGCATGCGATCCCGGGTGATGACGGCGTCCTGCTTCGATCGCGTAATCGGCATCGGCAACGTGTTCATGTTGACCGGCGTGAAGTCGTGGATGAAGGGCAGCACAAAGGCGCCGCCGTTGATCACCACCTGCTCGCCGAGGAAGCCGGTGCGGACAAACGACACTTCCTTGGAAGATCGGTGATAGAGCCAGTTCACGACGTAGACCGCCACGACAATCACGATCAACGCGACGATCAGCCATAGGATCAATTCGCCAACTAGAATTCCCGACATGATGCCAACCTCCCTGACCGGCGTTCAACGACCGCCGATCGCCTTGAATTTTCTAACCTGCTCCGTCAATGCCCGCTCCACTGGAAGCCGCTCCATCGACGATGCGCCATAGAACCCGTGACACGTGCGCGCGTGCTTCATGATGAACGCAGCGTCTGCCGGCTCGGCGACCGGGCCGCCATGCGCCAGCACGAGGATCTCGGGATTGACCTCGAGGGCCGCCGCCGCCCAACTGTCGATGCGGGCTGGACAATCCTCGAGTTTCAGCGCGGTCTGCGCGCCGATCGCCCCGCCGGTGGTCAGGCCGAGATGGCAGACGATGATATCCGCGCCCGCCTCCGCCATCGCCTTGGCGTCGGCCGGGTTGAATACGTAAGGCGTGGTCAGCATGTCCCTGGCGCGCGCCTTGGCGATCATCTCGACCTCCAGCGCGTAGGACATGCCGGTCTCTTCCAGATTGACGCGAAAGACGCCGTCGATCAGTCCAACGGTCGGAAAATTCTGCACGCCGGAAAAGCCGAGTGACCTCAGTTGATCGAGGAAGACGTCCATGCTGCGGAATGGATCGGTACCGTTGACGCCGGCCAACACCGGCGTCCTGCTGATAACGGGGAGGACTTCGCCGGCCATTTCGACAACGATCGCGTTGGCGTCGCCGTAAGGCATCAATCCCGCGAGCGAGCCCCGCCCGGCCATCCGGTAGCGGCCCGAGTTATAAATGACGATCAGGTCGATGCCGCCAGCTTCCTCGCATTTGGCGGAAAGGCCGGTTCCGGCGCCGCCGCCGACGATCGGCTCGCCGCGCGCGGCCATGGCGTGGAATTTCTTCAAGAGGTCGGCGCGTTCAAATCGGGGCATCGATCACCTCGCCGCCCGCCGGCGCATGCCAGGGCGTCCGACCAACGCACGAAACGCAGCGACCACAGCCGCCGAGAATTCGGCGTCGTTAATGTTGCGCTTCAGTCGGATGAGCTGCCGGTCACTGGTCTGGCGCACCGTGCGGTCGAGCGCCTGGAACAGGGCCGCATCGGCTTCGGGGTCCCAGAACGGGTGTCCCGGCGCATCGAGTGCGGAGACGCCCGCTTCGGGCAGGAAGAACCGCACCGGCCCGTCCATCGCGTTGAGGCGCTCGCCGATCCAGCGGCCGATCCGCTCGTTCTCTTCCGCGGTCGTACGCATCAGCGTGACCTGCGGATTATGAACATGCAGCTTGCGGCCGCGATAGCGCTCGGGGATGGTGTCGGGCGACCCGAAATTGACCATGTCGACCGCGCCGACCGAACCGACGTAAGGCATGCGGGCGCGAATCATGGCGCCGAACCGATCCTCAGTCGCCGGAAACACGCCCCCCATCAGCAGGTCGCAGACTTCCGTCGTCGTCAGGTCGATCACTCCGGCCAGCAGGCCGGAATCGACCAGTTTCTCCATCGAGCGGCCGCCGATGCCGGTGGCGTGGAAAACGAGACACTCATAGTCGCCACGCAGCGCCGCAGCGATCTGCTGTACTGCCGGCGTAGTGACGCCGAACATGGTCAGGCCGACCGCCGGCAGATCGGGGCTCGACTCGTGGGGGGGTGCCGTGCGTCCGTCGAGCCGCGCCTTGACCATGCCCGCCAGCGCGTTGGCGCCGTTGGCGAGTACCTGACGCGAGATCGAGTTCAGCCCCTGCACGTCGGTGACCGAATACATCATGGTGATGTCGGCGGGTCCGACATAGGGGGCGACGTTCCCGGAAGCGACCGAGGAGATGATGAGCTTGGGCACGCCGATCGGCAGTGCGCGCATGCCCGGAGCCACCAGCGACGCACCGCCCGAACCGCCGGCACTGATCACGCCCACCACGTCGCTCTGGCGGCGCAGCCAGTTGGCGAAGGCCTCGGCCATCGCCGTCACCGAGGCGCCACGATCCTGCCCGAACACGGCGCTACCGCCGCGCGGGTGGTTGAGCGCAATTTCCTGGGCAGAGACGTCGCAAGAGGACGGCCTGCCGCTGGTCGAGACGTCGACCAGGCGGGCACGCAGCCCGCTCGCACCAAGGATCGCGCGGATAAATCTGAGCTCCTCGCCCTTGGTATCGAGGGTGCCGACGACGAGCACGGCCGGCGGCCCATGGCTGCGTGCCGCTTCTGCCTCGCGTCGCGGCCGCCCGGTCTCCTCCAATCTCAACACGCCGGCCGAGATCGTCCGCGCGCCGGACTCGATGCGCGCGATCGGCACGGGCTGCGACCAGCGGGTCGGTGGCGTCGGATTGGAAATGTAGATGCGGGTCGGTGCCGAGCCCGAGGCGCGTGAGGTGGCCGGGCGTACCGCGGCGGTGTCGCCTTTTGCCTCTAGCCCAAAATCCGGCTCAGCTTGCGAATGACGTCCGACCCCGAGCAGACGCTGCTGCAGATCGCGGTCGGAGGCAAGACGCGCGGAGTCGATGAGGCGGTTGACGCGGCCATTGACCATGATGGCGACGTTCCTGGAGATCGCCGTCGCCACCCCGATATTCTGCTCGATCACGAGCACCGCGATGTCACCCTCCTCGCCGAGCCGCACCAGCATGTCCTCGACCTGGGCAACAATGACAGGCGCCAGCCCCTCGGTTGGCTCGTCCATGATCAGGAGACGCGGATTGGTCACCAGTGCGCGCGAGATCGCCAGCATCTGCTGCTCGCCGCCGGAGAGCTGGGCCCCGCCATTGTTCCTGCGCTCGGCCAAGCGCGGGAATGCCTCATAGATGCGCTCGACGGTCCACGCACCGCGCCGGATACTTGCGGTCATGCGCAGGTGCTCGTCGACGGTGAGCGAGCGCCACAGGCGCCGCCCCTGCGGCACGTATCCAACGCCGAGCCGGGCGATTTGCGCCGGCTGCAGCGACAGCAGGTCTTCGCCGCGCATCAGAACGGAACCACCGGTGGCTCGCACGAGCCCCATGATCGTTTTGCAAAGCGTCGTCTTGCCCATGCCGTTGCGGCCGACGACGGCAAGCACGCCGGATTCGAGCGTCAAGTCGACGCCCTGTAGCGCGTGCGAGCGACCGTAGTAGACGTCGAGGCCCCTGACCTCGAGGATCGGTGCGACGCGGCGGACATCAGCCATGGCCGCTCCCCAGATAAAGCTCCTGAACTTCGGCGTCGGACTCGATTTCCTGTGGTGACCCTTCCTTGAAGATGCGGCCATTGTGCATCATTGTCACACTCTCGACCACGCGCAGTGCCACGTCCATATCGTGCTCGATGATGATGTAGCCGATATGGCTGGGCAGCGCGGTCAGGATCTGCACCAGTTCGCCGCGCTCGGCCGGAGACAGGCCGGCAGCCGGTTCGTCGAACAGAATGAAGCGCGGCGCTCCGGCGAGCGCGAGTGCGATTTCCAGTTGGCGCTGCTGGCCGTAGGCAAGCTCGGCGACGCGGCGCTGCTTCACGGCGGTCAGGTGAACCGCCCGGACCAGATCGTCGGCCGATTGCATCAGCGCGTCGTTGCCGCGCGGCCGAAACGGCGAGAACCGGCTGCGCGAAACGCCGCAGCAGGCAAGGTAGACATTGTCGTGAACCGTGAGCCCCGGAAAAAGCGCCGAAATCTGATAGGTGCGTCGAAGGCCGCGGCGGATGCGCTCGAACGGCGGAAAATGGGTCACGTCCTCGCCAAAGAACCGGATGGTGCCGGAAGTCGGCGGAAAATCGCCGGTGATACAGTTGAAGAGCGTGGTTTTCCCGGCGCCGTTGGAGCCGAGCACCGCCCGCCGCTCGCCGGGGCGCACCGTCAGCGTCACGTCGGTCAACGCCGCGAGCGCACCGAAAAGCCGCGTCACGCCGCGCAATTCGAGTGCGGCGCCGACGGCCGAAAGGCGTTGCGCGACGTTATCCATGGCGCTCTCCGCCCGACTGCAGGCGGCCGGACTCGCCGCGGCGTCGCCAGCGCTCCCAGAGCCCGACGATACCGTCCGGGGAGAACAGCACGATGACGAGAAAGCCGAGCCCAATCAGCAGGCGGAAGCGATTGCCGTCGAGCCCGATCGCGACCAGAAAATCCAGCGTGAAGGTGCGCAACAGGACAAAAACCAGCGCCCCGACGAACGGACCGATCGGACGAGTGATGCCGCCAACCACCGCAATGATGAGAATGTCGATCGCCCGTTCGACCCCGACCGAGCCCGGTGAAATCTGCCGGTAGTTCCAGACCTGCAGAACACCTCCGAGCGCTGCCAGAAAGGAGGCGAACGCGTAGGCAGCGACGCGGTGCGCGTTGACATTGAACCCGAGCGCCGCCATTCGCCGCGGATTGTCGCGCACGCCCTGCAAGGCGAGCCCGAACGGTGAGCGCGAGAGGTAGCCGACCGCTCCGAAACAGAGTGCCGCCACAACCAGTATCAGATAATAGAACGGGACATCCGCGCGCCAGTCGACACCCCAGAAATGCGGCGTGACGATGCTGTTGATTCCGGTGTGGCCGTTGAAGATGACCCAGTTCTGGTTGGTGAAGTAGTAGAATGCCGATGCGATCGCCAGCGTGATCATGATCGTATAGATGCCCTCGGTGCGTACCGCGAGCGCGCCACCGATCGCGCCGAACAGCGTCGCCAGCGCGATCGCCATCGGGGTCGCGAGCCACCACGGCCAACCGAGACTGATGTTGGCATTGCCGCTGGCACCAAGCACCGCCGTCATGTAGCCGGCGAGGCCCGCGATCGTGAGCTGCATCAGGCTCACCATGCCGCCATAGCCTGCCAGGAACATCAGGCTCAGTGCGACAATGCCGAGAATGAGGGTAGTGCCAAAAATCTCGACCAGGAAAAATCCGTTGGCGAGAAGCGGCATGGCGAGCAGGATGATGGCCAGCACCCAGACGGCGGGATTGCTGAAATCCGCGCGGTCGAGATCGGGTTGCGGCGTCGCTACGGCCAGGTTGTCGGGCTGAAGTCTCGCGTCCTGCGTTATCGACATGGCTAGCGGCCCGCCAGCAAGCCCTGCGGCCGAACGGCCAGCACGAGCACCATGATCAGAAATGTTACCACAATTGCGTAGGTCGGAATGTAGACCGAGCCGAGCTGCTCCGCGAGCCCGACAATCAGCGCCCCCAGCGCCGCTCCCGGGATTGATCCCATGCCGCCGATGATGACGACCACAAGCGAGGCGAGTAGAAAACGGATGTCTTCGCCCGGCGAGATCGATTGAAAGGTGGCGCCGACCACCCCGGCCATGCCCGCCAGACCGGCGCCGAGCGCGAAGACCAGCACGAATACCAACTGAACGCGCACGCCCATCGCGGCCAGAATGTCGCGATCATCGACGCCTGCGCGCACGATCATGCCGATACGGGTTCGATTGAGGGCGAGCCACATGACGACGCCGATCACGACGGAGGCAACGAAGATAACCAGGCGTACCATCGGATATTGCAGATAGACCGGCTCACCCGAGGACTTGACAGCGGTAACGAACGGCAATTCGATCGGGCCAATCAGCGCGTGCGGCGTCTGGATCTGGTAGAAATCACCGCCGAAGGCCCACAACATCAGGTCGGCGAACACGATCGACAGCCCAATGGTCACCATGGTCTGACGCAGGTCCTGACCCTCGATCCGCCGGAACACCAGGATCTGCATGGCGACGCCGACCAGCGCGACGATGAGGAAGGCGGCGATGAAGCTCAGCAGCCAGGAGCCGCTCGCGACACTAACCGCGTAACCGATATAGCCACCGAACAGATAGAGCGAGCCGTGCGCGAGGTTGACGTTGCGCATCAACCCGAAGATCAGGGTGAAGCCGCTCGCTACCAGGAAATACAGGCCGCCAAGCGTGATGCCGTTGAACACGGCACTCAGGAAAACTTTCTTCCTGCCGATGGCGTCCTCCAGACCTTGCGGCCAGGCGGCGAAAATCAGCCATAGCGCCGCTGCGATCAGGATCAGAATGATGAACGCCCAAAACGGATGGCGCTCGATGAACCTCGTCATCAGCGCCTCCCGCATTCCGCCCCGGCGCGGGCAGCTTTCCAGCCTGCGCCGGCCAGTGCGCGACCCTGGGCTGAAACGTTCGAGGCCATCGACCCTCGTCCTTTCCTCGCGCGACCGTCGTCCGCGTCCGCCGCCATCCTACCGGTCTGTGCGATCCCGACTTGATGGTCAGTATCCTTTCGCGCGCCGGGTTGCCTGGTCAGTCCCTCAGGACCTTGGCGGCGCGCCGATAGTCCGTTGGCGCCATGCCGACATTGCCGGCGAAGAAGTGCGTGAATGCGCTCTGCGAGGAAAAGCCCAGCTCGAAGCCGATGTCGGCGATCGATGCTTCGGTGGCCACCAAATTGTCCAGCGCCTTTTCCATCAACAAGGTGTTGACATAAAGATGCGGCGTGACGCCAGTCTGGGTGCGGAAAAGCTTGTAGAAATGCGGGCGCGAAAGCCCTGCCTCGCGTGCGATCGCATCGAGTTCGATCTCTGCGCAGACGCCCTCCGCCAACAGCCTGATCGACTTGCGGACGCGAAAATCGGTGACTGCGGCGCCGGCATGGCCGGCGCGCGAGGCGTCCGCCTGGCGCCAGCTCTCTTCGTGACAGGCATCGATCAGGCTGCGCAACTCCCGGTCGAGGCCATCCAGCGAGGGAGCGCCGCAAATCATGGCCGCCGCCTGCCGCACATTGCGGTCGAGGGTTGCAGTGCGCGTGAACGTCGTACACCCGAAACGCAGCCCACGAACCCCGGCGAACCACTCGGGATTGACGTAGAGAACAAGAAAGATCGCTCCGTCTGCCAAATCTTTGGGCAGGAAATTGTGCGGCTCCCAGGGATTGACGGCGACGACGGTATCCTGGCGCAGCGGCCTCGGCTGCTCGAGCACGTCCACGCCGCCCGGCGTGCCGCCGATTTGGAAGATGAGGTGCCCTTCGCGATGCGCGTGCGTGTTGAAGGGACGATTGAGCTGATAGACCGTCGCGCGGCCGAAATGGCCGTGAAAGACGGCAAGAGCCCGGCTCATGCATTTCTCCCGCGGACTGTGTCTTATTGTTTTTTATAAGGTTGATCATTCGCGGGGAGAAAGCAAGGGTGCGTTCGGGCGCCGCTCGAACGCCGGGGTCTGGAGAAGGAACGGCCGGCCCCGAAGGCGCCGGCCGGCCGCTCTGTCCTAGTACTTCTTGCACTCGGGAACCGTTCGGCTCGGCAGGCCGATCTTGGCAAACACCGCCGGGTCATAGCCAAGCGTCTGGTTGACGTTCGGTATGACCTTCACGACCTTACTGAACAAGGCGCCCTTGCCGTCGTCGACGACTTCGGTGACGAAATTGGTGCCGATCGCCTGACGGTTGGAGTCGAGCTTGATCTTGCCGTTGGGCGCATCGATTTCGAGTGAAGCCAACGCGGCCTTCAGCTTGGACTGATTGTCGCTGAGGTCGCCGTTCACTTTGCGGAGCGCGAGGATCAACGCCATGGTCGAACCATAATAGTTGGTCGCGAGCAAAGATGGACTCGGGAAGCGCTTCTCCGGCGGGAAAGCGTTCTGGTAGTCTTTCACGAAAGCCTGCCAGCCCGGATCTTCCCAGGTGTCGGCCTGGCCGCTGGCGGCAACCGTGCCGATCAGCGCGTTCTTGGCATTGCCCTTGGCCGAAAGGATGGTCTGGTCGACCATGATTGAGCCGCCGAGCAGATGCGCCTTGCCGCCGGACTGCTGGTATTGATTGAGGAAGTTGACGGCATCCGCGCCGCCTAGACCCAGATAGATCGCATCGACGTCGTCGGGCAATGCCGCGATGACCGAGGCAAAATCCTTGGTTCCGAGCGGAACCCATTGCCGGCTGGTGATCTGGCCGCCGGCGCCGCAGAATTCGAGCACGAGCCCGAACACCTGCGTATAGATGAACGAGTAATCCTCGCCCACCGTTGCGATCTTCCGGTAGCGCTTGACGTCATAGGCATATTTGCCCAGGCCGACCTGCCACTGGGCGCCGTCCATGTTGAAGCGGAAGAAGTTCGGCGCCGGATCGACATAAGTGGTTTCCTGCGCACCCGATGCCGCATTGATGAACGTCAATTCCGGATGCGTCTTGGCGAAATTCTTGACCGCGATCCCTTCGTCGCCCGACAGCGGTGAAAGCAGGATCTGGACCTTGTCCTGCTCGATGAGCTTGCGAACCGCGCGCACAGCGGAGTCGGGCGTCGCGTCGGTGGAGGCGATGACGAATTCGAGCTGCTTGTCGCCTATGTTCTTGCCGAATTTGTTCAATGCGGTCTGATAGCCGCGGATTCCGTCCTCACCGAGCACGGTATACGTGCCCTCTAACGTCGCCGTAACGCCAACTTTGATCTTCTCCTGGGCGAAAGCGGCGCCCGACATAAACAGGCTCGCCAACGCGGCAAGACACAAACTGCCCTTCAACATAGAATCCTCCCGTTTGCGTTTTTTTCGACGACGTTCGTCGCGCAGAAGCGTACACCGAATTGAGCGATCCGATCCGGTCCCACGCTGCTGCGGAGAGCGAATACTGCGCATCGGCCGGCCCTGAAGATGCCCGGCTACTTGAGCGCCAGTCTCATTTTCCGTTTTGCGATGCAGCAAGACATCGCAAACTGGGTCAAATGGGGACGTAAGCGGCATTCTCGGTCACGACTGACTCAGCCCCGAAAGCGGACATTACCGCGTGTTTTTGAGACCTCGCCTGGTCGGCGGCAAATTCAGAATGGGGGACGCATTGTCACCGGGACCCCCGCTCGCTGCTCAGTGACATCGTCAATTATTTCCGATCGTCCCCGAAGCTCGCCGGAAGGCCAAAATCATTCCCACTCGATCGTGCCTGGCGGCTTCGACGTCACGTCATAGACCACGCGGTTGACGCCCTTGACCTCGTTGATGATGCGGGTTGCGGTGGCGCCGAGGAAGGACATGTCGAAGGCATAGAAGTCGGCGGTCATGCCATCGGTCGAGGTCACCGCACGCAGGCCCACGACATATTCGTAGGTCCGCCCGTCGCCCATCACGCCAACGGTCTTCACCGGCAGCAGCACCGCGAATGCCTGCCAGATCTGGTCGTAAAGGCCAGCCTTGCGGATCTGGTCGATATAGACGGCATCGGCATTGCGCAGGATGTCGAGCTTCTCGCGCGTGATCTCGCCGGGACAGCGGATCGCCAGGCCCGGACCCGGAAACGGATGCCGGCCGACAAAGATTTCCGGCAGTCCCAGTTCGCGTCCCAACACGCGCACCTCGTCCTTGAACAGCTCGCGCAGCGGCTCGACCAGCTTCATCTTCATGCGCGCGGGCAAGCCACCGACATTGTGGTGCGACTTGATCGTCACCGACGGGCCGCCGGTGAACGACACGCTCTCGATCACATCGGGATAGAGCGTACCCTGCGCCAGAAATTCGGCACCGCCGATCTTTTTTGCCTCCGCATCGAACACATCGATGAACAGCCGCCCGATCGTCTTGCGCTTGGCCTCGGGGTCGATGACGCCGGCGAGTTCACCGAGGAATTGTTTCGACGCATCAACATGCACCAACGGGATGTTGTAGTGGTGTCGGAACAGGTCGACCACCGTCTCGGCTTCGTTGAGCCGCAACAGCCCATGATCGACAAAGACACAGGTGAGCTGGTCGCCGATGGCCTCATGGATCAGGACGGCGGCGACGGCGGAATCGACGCCGCCAGACAGTCCGCAAACCACCCTGCCCGAGCCCACCTGGGCGCGGATTTTCTCGATCGCTTCCTCGCGGAACGCGCGCATGGTCCAGTCGCCGGTCAGCTTTGCAACCTTGCGGACGAAATTGCGGATCAGCTTGGCGCCATCGGGCGTATGCACGACTTCCGGGTGAAACATCAGCCCGTAATAGTTGCGCTTCTCGTCCTGAATGACGGCGAACGGCGCATTCGGCGAGACGCCGGCGACGACAAATCCCGGCGGCATCCGGGTAATGCGGTCGCCATGGCTCATCCAGACCGGGTGCCGCTCGCCCATCGACCAGGTCGAGTCAAATAGCCGGCTCGCCGATTTCACCTCGACATCGGCGCGGCCGAATTCGCGGTGATGGCCGCCTTCGACCTCGCCGCCCAACTGCGCCGCCATGGTCATCTGGCCATAACAGATGCCGAGCACCGGCACGCCCGAATCGAAAATTGCCTGCGGCGCGCGCGGCGAGCCGGCTTCGTGGACCGATTCCGGGCCGCCGGAAAGAATGACCGCTTTCGGCTTCATCTCGTTGAAGGCCGCTTCCGCCTTCTGGAACGGGACGATTTCGGAATAGACGCCCTCCTCCCGCACCCGGCGCGCAATCAGTTGGGTCACCTGGCTGCCGAAATCGACAATCAGAATCTTGTCGTGCGCCGAGGCCACCGGGGGCATCGACTCGCGGGCTGGCCGGGCTGGGGTCATGGGCCAAGCAATTACGCGACGGGGACCGGCCTCGCAATGCCGGAAATCGCCTTGTCCGCGTGAAATTTAGGCCTTCTGCCGCGTCAGCACCGACACAAAAAACCCATCGGTGCCGGTGCGCCGCGGTGTCATCAGCCAGCCCTCGGC
The DNA here is from genome assembly GCA_963808035.1 of uncultured Alphaproteobacteria bacterium. Classification (GTDB taxonomy): domain Bacteria; phylum Pseudomonadota; class Alphaproteobacteria; order Rhizobiales; family Xanthobacteraceae; genus Bradyrhizobium. The sequence goes on from CAWEEF010000001.1 coordinate 513,337, forward strand.
AGACTGCAGCGCGGCCTCCGCGAAAGCCTCGGCGCGGTCCCCCAGCACCGTTGCGGTCTGCAACGGCGGCACCACCGCGAATTCAGGGTGGCGGGCGATAAAGTCGAGGATTTGCGCGCCGTTTTCCGGGGCCAGGATCGAGCACGTGACATAGGCGATCCGCCCACCCGGTTTGACCAGCGCCGTGGCGCGATCCAGCACCTCCCGCTGCTCCTTCAGGCGGACTTCGAGTGCGCCGGGGCGCATCCTCCATTTGGCGTCCGGGTTGCGCCGCCAGGTGCCGGTTCCCGTGCAGGGCGCGTCGATCAGCACCAGATCGGCGGACGCCCTGATATCGGCAAGGGTGTCGCCACCGCCCTTGGGCGGGCGGACATCGGCGTTGTGGACGCCGGCGCGGGACAACCGCTCATAGATCGGCGCCAACTGCCGCTTGTCTTGGTCGGTCGCGATCAGCCGGCCCTTACCTTCCATCATTGCGGCCAGCGCCAGCGTCTTGCCGCCGGCGCCGGCGCAGAGGTCGATCACCTGTTCGCCGGGCTTCGCCGCCGACAGCAGGGCCGCGAGCTGCGAGCCCTCGTCCTGCACCTCGATCGCGCCCTTGATGAAATCTTCCTCGGCATGAATGCCAGGATTGCGCGCGTCTGCCCCGAGTTCGATCCGCAGGCCGATCGGCGACCACGGGGTCGGATGCGCGCCGAGATGGGCGATCGATCCGAGCACCTTGTCACGCTTCGCTTTCAAGCTGTTGACGCGCAGATCGAGCGGCGCGCGGCTTGCCATGGCGGCGGCCTCGGCGACCCGATCGTCACCAAATACCTGCGCCAGATAGCCATCGAGCCATTCCGGATAATCGCCGGCGACAGGCGCCGGCGCTGCCGCAAGCGACCGCGATGCAAGCGCTGCGCGTTCGCCGGCCGTCAATGGCGCCGGCGCAAACCGGCCGCCATCGCACAATGCCGCGATGGCGTCGGCATCCATGCCGCGCTCGAGGCGCAGCATGCCGAGCAGGCGCGCCCGCGCGGTATCGCCGTCCATGATCCACGCGCTCGAGGCACGCCGGCGCAGCACGTCCCAGACCAGGCCGGAGACCGCGGCACGATCGCCGGAACCGGCATAGCGATGTGCCGTGCCCCACTCCTTCAGCGCCTTCGCCGCCGGGACGCGCTGGGTGTCGATGGTCTCGATCAGCTCAATGGCGGCGGACAGCCGGGCAGCGGGAGTCATTCCAAGCCTTCAGTTTCAAGAATGGCCGTAAGCATCTAGATCAGCAACAGAATCTTCAGCGCGAAATAGAGCCACATTGCCAGCAGTACCAGCGCGCCGGCGAGCCACGCCATCGAACGCTGTCCGAGATCGTTGGAGCTCACAAAGATTCCGGCATGGGCAAAACGCGTGACGACGAACACCCATGACAACATCACGATCACGAGGTCGGCATGGCGCAGCGGCAATGCCACCGCGATCAGGATGTAGAACAAAACCGGCAGCTCGAACTGGTTGCGGTAGCAATTGCCGATCTGGGTAGCCCGGGCGGGCCAGTTCGGCTGCCCGAGCGCGATATCCCGGATCTTGGTCTCTCCGCCGACCAGCGCCCCCCGACGCGTGCCCGCCATCCACAGCAGCAATGCGAAAGTGAGCCCGACGAGAACAAAGACCGGCAGCAACACCATTTGAACAGACACTGGAATTCCCCCGGGGTTGAGCACGAGCCCCCGCTATAGCGACCGCGCGCCGCTCTGACAAACCCCGCGTGAATCGAGTTCCCTGCCATGCCGCAACGCGCTGCACGCGCGACGGAGCGATGTGCTAGAGGATCGCGATCAACGCGCCGGTGGTGAGAACGCATGCGATTACGAAGTTTCCCCGTCCCGGTATCGTCGCCTTCAGTGCATCTCGTCATCCTGGCCCTGGCAATGCTCATGACAGCGTCCCCAGGCTGGGCCGCCAGTGCCGTCATCAAGGATGGCAACACCCTGCAGCTTGGCGATATCACCTACCGGCTCGACGGCATCGATGCGCCGGAGCTCGACCAGATCTGCATCGACGACCATGCCGATCCCTGGACCTGCGGCGTGGACGCCCGCGACCAATTGGCCAAACTGACCGGACCGCGCCCGGTTCGATGCAGCGACCAGGGGCCGGACAAAAACCACAGAAAAAGACATAGCGGCGTCTGCACCGTCGAGGGTGAAACCACGAGCCTGAACCAGTTGCTTGTCCGCCAGGGCTTTGCCCGGAACTTCGAACCCGCCGCCAGAGGCCGGTTCCGGGAAGACGAGGCCGCCGCCAAGAACGATCGCCGCGGATTGTGGAAGGGGTGTTTTGTCAGCCCGGAGGAATTCCGTCACGGCAAGAAAGACGGCATCCTGCTCGGCGCTTCGTGCAGAGCCGACAAGGATCGCGAAATCCGCGAGGTGTTGTTCCCGAGCGACCCCGCGATGCCATCCGGCTGCAGCATCAAGGGCAAATTCGCGGTGCGCGCGCGGGTCACGGGCAATATCGGCATCTATCATTTGCAGGGGTGCCGCAGTTATCCGGCGCTCACCAAGCCCGATCGCTGGTTCTGTTCCGAGGACGAGGCGCAGGCGGCCGGCTTTCGCAGGGCTTATAATTGCCGGCCCAGCGCCGCGAAAAAATGAGTGGCCGCGCGACCGCGGCTTTATCCGCGTCGCGCTTCCCTGTCATTCCGGGATGCGCCGCTTGGCGCAGGCCCGGAATCCATTTGACCGCGACGACGGTGGCGCGATGGATTCCGGGTTCGCGCCGACGCGCGCCCCGGAATGACGAAGGAGAGGCGGAGTGCGCCGCCACATCTCAACGCCGGCCTTCTCTCCTGTGAACGGCGTTGCTATCGTGCGCGATTGGAAGGATGAAACGTGATGCAGGGACCCGAGGAAGACGCCGGGCTGGCCGGCAAAGTCGCGCTGGTGAGTGGCGGCGGGGCGGCGGGCGACGGCATCGGCAACGGCCGGGCGGCGGCGATCCTGCTGGCGCGCGCCGGCACCAAAGTGCTGGTCGCCGATCGCGAGCTCGGGCTTGCCGAACGTACCGTGGCAATGATTGCGGCGGAAGGCGGCACGGCGGCAGCGCTGGCCTGCGACGTCACCCAGGAGGCCGACTGCAAACGGCTGGTTGAAGCCACCGTGGCGCGCTGGGGCCGCCTCGATTTCCTCGATAACAATGTCGGCGTCGGTAGCCGCGGCAGCGTCGTCGAAGAGAAACCGGAACAATACCGGCGGGTGATGCAGATCAATGTCGAGAGCATGTTCCTGCTCTCGAAATACGCCATTCCGGCCATGATCGGAACCGCCCAAGGCGGCGCGATTGTCAACATCTCATCAATCTCCGCGCTGCGGCCGCGCGGTCTCACCACCTATACGACCTCCAAAGCCGCCGTGATCGGCCTGACCCAGGCCATGGCGGTCGATCACGGCCGCGACAACATCCGCGTCAACTGCATCTGTCCAGGGCCGATGTATACGCCGATGGTCTATGCGGGGAGCAACGGCATGAGCGAAGCGGCACGCGCCCAGCGCACCAACGCCTCGGTGCTGAAGACCGAAGGCACTGGCTGGGACGTCGGCCATGCCGTCAGGTTCCTGCTCAGCAATCACGCCCGCTACATCACCGGCCAGGTGCTGGTGGTCGATGGCGGGGTCACGCTGCAGGGCCCGGAACGCGATTCACGCGATCACTGAGCATCCAAGGGAGAACCAACCGATGGCCCGCCTGCCCTATCTCGAGGCCGACCAGGTCGCCCCCGAATACCGCGACATGCTGAAACGCAACACCAATCTGCACAAGCTGCTGGTCAACTCGCCGGACATGGCGCGCGCCTTCACCGGTATCGGCGGCTACATCCGCTTCAAGAGCAAGCTCGACCCGCGGCTGCGCGAACTTGCGATTCTCCAGGTCGGCTGGATGGAGAAGTCGGAATATGAATTCACCCATCATGTGAAGATCGGCAAGGAATTCGGCGTCACCGACGCCGATATCCAGGGCATGATGGCGGAAACCGACGGCAAGCCCTCCGGACTCCAGCCGCTGGCCAAAGCGATCCTGAAAGGCGCGCGCGAGATGGCGCGCGAGCTCGCGATGTCGGAGGCAACCTTTGCCGAGATCAAGAAAGAGCTCTCCAACGAGCACATGACCGATCTCGTCCTCACGATCGCATTTTACTGCGCCGTTGTCCGCGTGCTCGCCACCATGAAAATGGACAACGAGCCCTACTACAAAGAGGTACTGCAACAATACCCGATCCCGGGAGTAACCTGACATGCGCTTGAAAGATCGCATCGCCATCGTCGTCGGCGCCGGGCAAAGTCCCGGCGAGGGCATTGGCAACGGCCGCGCCACCGCACTGACCTTCGCGCGCGAAGGCGCCAAAGTGCTGTGCGTCGATCACGATCTCGGATCGGCGCAGCAGACGGTCGACATGATCGGCGCCAAGGGCGGCACGGCGCTGGCCTTCAAGGCCGACGCCACCCGCAATACCGAACTTGAGGCCATGGTCGCCGAGGCGCATGGCCGGTGGGGCCGCATCGACATCCTGCACAATAATGTGGGCGTGAGCCTTGCTGGCGGCGACGCCGAGTTGCTCGATCTCACCGAGGAGGCGCTCGACCGCTGCATCGCCATCAACCTCAAGAGCTGCATCTTTGCCGCCAGGCATGTAATCCCGATCATGCGCCAGCAGAACAGCGGCGCCATCATCAACATCTCCTCGATGGCGGTCATCACCACCTATCCCTATGTCGCCTACAAGGCGACCAAGGCGGCGATGGTATCCTTCACCGAGCAGCTCGCCTATCAGAATGCGGCATATGGCATCCGCGCCAACGTGATCCTGCCCGGCCTGATGAACACGCCGATGGCTGTCGATACCCGGGCCCGCGAATTCAACAAGAGCCGCGCCGAGGTCGAAGCCGAGCGTGATGCCAAGGTGCCGCTGCGCAAGAAGCAGGGCACCGGCTGGGACGTCGCCAACGCCGCGCTGTTCCTGGCGTCCGACGAAGCGAGCTTCATCACCGGCGTGACCCTACCGGTCGACGGCGGCGCGAGCGTGCGACGGGGCTGAGAGGGCGTGCCCCCCCGCTATTGCGGCGGTGGCCGCCTCTTGGCCTATCGTGCGTTTTTCAGTGTCTGCGACGGCGTTTCGCCGAAAAACAGCCGGTAACTCTTGGAAAAATCACCGAGGTGCCAGAATCCACGGGCCAGCGCACACGCCTTGACACTGACCTCGCCGGCCGTGAGCTGCTATTTGGGGAATTTCGATAGCGTTTTTACCAACATTTAACCAACCAGCAACGTCCGCATGGAACATTGCCACTATGGGGCGGGCCACCCGACGCTGATCCGGGACGAGGAACAGCCCGCTGGCCGTATACCTGCCGGCAGCATGCCGCCCAATTTTTTGACGACTGCGGGCGGCACGCAGCCGCCTGGCTCATTTTTGCAAGATCCAGGAAGCAAGCAGCAATGTCGCTGGCAAGAAAGGCTTGGGTAGGATTGAGCGGCGAAATCGAAACTCCGCGATGCGTCAATTGTCAGGCGCCGATGCGGCATTCCTGCTCCGAAAAGGAAGGCTCGAACTTTGAATGCCGTGTTTATGAGTGCGTCAGGTGCCGCAGCACACAGGCCTTTGTGACGCGCGACCAGTGAGCACGCAACCTCGCGATTGGGGATACCCGGTGCAGATCGTTGCCTCGCGCGTTTATCCGTTCCTGGAAACGTCTTCGCTCAGGGAATGTCTTGCGCGTGATACGCTGCTGCGAACCAATGACGGAGCCTACATACTGCACATGTCGTCCGGCGAGGAGACGGAGAACCAGGACCGCTTGATCTGGCTTGACAGCCGGTCTGCGTTGATGTGGGTCAACGCATCGGCGGAAGAATACGGGATGGAGTGGAAGTAGGCGTCAGCGCCCTCGCGCGTGGCAGGCACCGAGCCTCGCCCGGCGAATCTCGTGCAGATGCCGCAATCGCGGCTACGTCCTCTGCAGTGAGATTCGCACCGAACGTAAGTTGTTCAGTTCGTCTTGAACTCGTCCGTCAGGATCGGCCCAAACAGAACCCAGCGCTGGCCGTCGAACTTCATCATCTGGAATTGCTTGTTGATGCGCCAATCGTCCGGTTCGGTGGAGACCGTCATTCCCGGCAGCGCGAGGTCAGCGACGAAACCCTTGATGTTCGTCGCCTGTGTCATGATATTTGCGCGCGTGAGAGTATCGCCGCATTGCTTGAGGATCTGCACCAGCAGCGCCGCGGTTGAGTAGCCGTAAGTCGCGATGCCGCTGTTGGCGTCCTCGGCCGGAGCATATTTCGCCATGAAAGCCTTGTAACGTTTCATGCCCTCATCGTTGGCCCATTGCGGGTCCAGCGGGTCCTTGCCGTAATTGACCGAAATAATGCCCTTGGCATTCTCAACGCCGGCCGGAACCAGCGTTTGGCTAACCGGCGTAGCGTTGATATCGAGAATCTGCACGGGCTTCCAGCCGAGTTCGGCAGCTTTCTTGATCGCCTGCGCGCCGAATTTCGGCGTCGTAATATTATAGAAAAGGTCAGCGCCGGAAGCTTTCAGCGTCACCATCTGCGAGTCGACGGTCGGATCGGACAATTCGTAGGACGCCTCGGCGACGATCATGCTCGAAGCCTTCGCCCCAAGCGCGTCCTTCAGTCCCTTGACGTAATCTTTTCCAAGGTCGTCGTTTTGATAGAGAATGGCGATCTTCGTGTTTGGATAGTTGGCAAGAATGAATCTTGCGTAGATATGCCCTTCCGATTGGTAGTTGGGGTTGAAGGCGATCGTCCATGGGAAATGCTTCGGATCGGTGAAGCGCGTCGCGCCGGTCGAGGCCAGAAGCTGCGGCACTTTTTTCTCGTTCAGATATTTCTGGACCGCGGCATTCGGTGGCGTCCCGATGATTTGAAAGGTGGTAAGAACTTCGTCGCCTTCGACAAGCTTGCGCACCTGCTCGACGGTCTTTGGCGGACTGTAGCCATCGTCGTATTGAATGAGATTGATCTTGCGCCCGTTGACTCCACCCTGCTCGTTGATCATGCGGACATAGGCGGCCTGCACCTTGCCGATGCTGCCGTAGGCGGAAGCCGGTCCACTGAGAGGAATGGTCTGACCGACCTTGATCTCCGTGTCGCTCGCACCGGTGTCATATTTCTTCTGTGCGAGCGCGGGCGTTGCGAATGTCGCACCGAGTGCCAACACGAGAGCAGTCGTCGCCCTGAATAAAGTCATGCCTTCCTCCCCAGAATGCGGTCGCGGTACTTCGCCGCACCGTCGTTCGCAAGCCTATACTAAAACAAAGTGCGATGAAAAGTCCGTAATGTTCCCGGCGATCTGTAAGCAGATGCAGATATTCACAGGGGGGCCCTCACCCAGCTCGCCGCCACATCGGGGCACGCGCCTTCACGGGATCGAGCAGCGACCAGTCGCCCTGTTCCAGCGTATATCCCTTGGGGAAAGGCGGCCGCAGCTCCAATCCCAGTGAGCGCAACACCCGGTCGTCGCGATAATAGCTTTGCAGCACCACGCGGGCAAGCGTGGCAACAGCCGCACCGCTCCACGCGCGGAATTCCGCTGCGACCACCTCGCGCTGCGCCGGGTCGAGATCGGCAAACGGCGTACCTGCAAGCCGCGCGAGCTGGTCGAGCGCCTGGCGCACCGTCTCGGTGTCGCGGCCAAGTGTTGCGAGGATGTCGGCCTGAATCATCGCGTCGTCCGCGCCGGGCACGCCGTACTCGGCGCTCGCCGGGATCATCACGCCGGCGATGATGCGCAAATCGTCGCGCTGGGCGGGTGTCAGGGTTGTTTCCGTGGCCATGGTCTGCTCAATCAAACAAATTCGCGAGGCGCTGCTTCATCTGGTCGGCGATGTAGAGCGCGATGGCCTGGATGGTGGAGGTCGGGTTCACCCCGCCCGAGGTGACGAACACGCTGCCGTCGACGATGAACAGGTTCTTGACGTCATGCGAACGTCCCCATCGGTTGACCACCGATCGCGCGGGGTCGCTGCCCATCCGTGCCGTGCCGAGCAAATGCCAGCCGCCATACAGGATCGGACAATTAACGCAGATATCGCTGGCGCCCGCGGCGGCGAGAATTTCCTTGCCGCGCGCGACGCCGTGTTCCAGCATTTTGGCGCTGTTCTCGCCGATAGTGTAATCGACGCGCGGGGCCGGTATGCCGTGGCTATCCCTGAGCACCGGATCCAGCGTGACCCGATTGTGCTCCTCCGGCAGGTCTTCGCAGATCGCCGCGAGGCCAAGCCGGTGGCCGTTGAGGCGGCGGAACACCGCATGATGGTTCGCGCCCCAGGGCAGCAGACCCTTGGCCTCGCTGGTGACGGCCTCCATCACCGGCCCGATGCCGCGGCCGAACTGGAACGCGTAACCGCGCACAAAGCCGCGCGCGGGATCGGTCTCGTAGAATTCCTTGCTCCACAGGCAGGTTGGCGGCGCGCGGTTGCTGTCGGTCGGCTCATCGACATAGCCGTAGAGCTGGGCATAGGGATGAAACATCAGGTTTTTGCCGACCAGCCCGCTCGAATTGGCGAGGCCATCGGGAAAACGGCTCGACGCTGAGTTCAGCAGCAGTCTCGGCGTACCAACGCCGTTGCAGGCAATGACAACGACTTCCGCAGGCTGGAACTGCTCGACACCGTCCTGGTCGTAATACACGACGCCGCTGGCCATGCCGTCTTCATTGGTGGTGATCTCGCGCACCCGGCAATGCGTCTTGAGCTCGACCCCGGCGCGCAGGGCGGCCGGCCAGTAGGTGATGTCGGTGCTCGCCTTGGCGCCTTGCGCGCAGGCCGGCGTGCAATGGCCGAGGTTGATGCAGCGCGCCCGTCCCTCGTAGTCGACGGTGGCCACCGTCGTATCCGACGGCCACCAGTGCCAGCCGAGCTTGTTCATCGCCTTCGCCAGCCGCGCGCCGGAACGGCCGAGCGGCTGCGGCGGCATCGGCGGCTGGGTGGGCGGAAAGGCCGGATCGCCGGCAAGGCCGGAGACGCCCATCATGCGGTCGTTCTCGGCGAAGAACGGCGCCAGCGTGTCGTAGTCGATCGGCCAGTCGTCGGCAACGCCGTCCAGCGTGCGGACACGGAAATCCGACGGATGCAGGCGCGGAAAATGCGCGGTGTACATGATGGTGCTGCCGCCGACGCCGTTGAAATTCAAAACCTTGATCGGCGAGTTGTCGTCGTTGACGGGATAATCCTCAGGACGCGCGCGGATATTGGGGCTCGGCGAATAGTCGCCGTAGAAGCGCGCTTCCCAGTCCCTTCCGGTGCTGGGATAGTTGGCGGGATTCATCCAGTCGCCCTGCTCAAGGCAAAGGATATGCATTTTGGTATCGGCAAGGCTCCAGGCTACCGCCGCGCCGGACGCGCCGGCACCGATGATCAGGACGTCGACAGGCTCGTTCATTGCCGTTGCCGTTCCCGGCTAAGCCCTGTCGGGCCCGACCCGAACCAGTTGCTTGCCGAAATTGGCGCCCTTCAGAAGCCCCATGAACGCGGCCGGTGCGCTGTCCAGGCCCTCGGTGACGAATTCGCGATGCTTGACCTTGCCCTCGCGCACCCATTGCGACATGTCGCGGAGGAAGTCGGCATGACGTGCGGCAAAATCGCTGACAATGAAGCCGCGGATGGTCAGGCGCTTGGTCAGTACCGCGCGCATCATCGACGAGGCCCATTTCGGCGCCGACGCTTCGGTGTCGTTGTAATGGGCGATCAAGCCGCACACCGGAACCCGCGCGAACGCGCTGAGCAGCGGAAACACCGCCTCGAACACCGCGCCGCCGACATTCTCGAAATAGACGTCGATGCCTTTCGGGCAGGCTTCCTTCAGCTTCGCGGCAAGTTGCGGATCGCGGTGGTCAAGACAATCGTCGAAGCCGAGTTCGTTCTTGACGTAGTGGCATTTTTCCTTGCCGCCGGCGATGCCCACGGCGCGCGCGCCCTTGATCCTGGCGATCTGCCCGACCGCCGAGCCGACCGCGCCGGAAGCGGCGGCGACCACGACGGTCTCGCCGGGCTGCGGCTTGCCGATGTCGAGCAGCCCGGTATAGGCGGTCATGCCGGGCATGCCGAGCACGCCAACCGCGGCCGAGACCGGCCCGAGTTTCGGATCGATCTTGCTCAATCCCTTGCCATCCGACACCGCGTGGGTTTGCCAGCCGGCGCGCGACAGCACGATGTCGCCGTTGGCAAAACCGGGATTGCTGGAGGCGATCACTTCGGAAACGGTGCCGCCTTCCATCACGCCGCCGATCGGCACCGGCGCCGCATAGGACGGTCCATCGCTCATCCGGCCGCGCATATAGGGATCGAGCGACAGCCAGATCGTGCGCAACAGAACCTGGCCCTCTCCGGGCACCGGCTGCGCATATTCCTCGATGCGGAAGTCTGACGCTTTGGGCTCGCCGACCGGACGAGAGACGAGAACGACGCGTTTGGCCTGCGACATGGTTGGTTCCTCCGAATATTGTTGTGCCGTGATGTTCCGGCCGTCATTGCGACGAGCCTCTCACTCCTTGTCATTCCGGCGCAGGCCCGAAATCCATAACCACGATCGGGAGTATGGATTCCGGGCTCGCGCGGAGCCTGTCATCGGGCCGCGCTGTGCGCGGACCCGGTGGCGCGCCCCGGAATGACGGAGAGATGGATTGCTTCGCTCCCCGCCATAACGGTCAGGCCGTGATTTTCGCCAGTGCCGCGTCGAACGCCGCAGTCGCGCTCGGCAAATCCTTGAAGGCGCAAACAAGCCGCGTCTCCTGAAGATCTTTTTCCGCGACCCCTGGTCGAATTTTCGAGATCTGTTGGCCACCTTCAAGCATCGCCGCCGGTGCGCTGACATGAAACTCGTGATCCTCGATCGGTGCGTCCTTCAACAGCCAGACCCCCAGTGTGACGATATCGTTGCGCCGACGGTACGAGATATAGCGATCGACCGCCACCGTTCCGTCTCTCTGGCTACCGCCGAGCTTGGCATATCCTTTGGCATCCAGCAGCTTGTGTGACCGAAAGCCCTTCACGCCCGCCGACCGAGCCTTCGCGGTCTCCTCGGAAAGATCGTATTTTTCGGCCATCTGCTTGCCGACGGCGGCGAGCTGTCCGGAGATCGCATGCTCGAATTCCTTGAGTTCGGTGCGGGGCTTTGCGGCGTTGCGGGGCTTTGCCGCATTGCGCTTCCCGAGCTCGGCCTTGCACCGCGCCGCGATCTCGGCGGCGGATTTGCGCTCAGCATTTTCGAGCAGGTTCTTCAGATCCTGATCTGAAAGCGCGGCGATCCTGTCATCGGACCATTCGACCATGGTAACCAACTTGTTCTTCCCTGAATTGCATTCGGGCGAAGCTGCGAGGGCTCTGCCCGGCAGCGAGGATCGAACGCCATGCAGGCGGCCAAACCGGGTTCGAACGGTAGCGCGTTTTGCCGGCCTTGTGGCGGTCAATTTGGACCGGCCGGACTATCCCCCGCCCGGATAATTCGGGGCTTCGCGGGTGATGGTGACGTCATGGACATGGCTCTCGCGCAGGCCCGCGCCGGTGATACGGACGAATTCCGCCTTTTCATGGAATTCAGCCAGGTTCTTGGCGCCGACATAACCCATCGCCGCGCGCAGTCCCCCGGCGAGCTGGTGCATGACATTGCCGACCGGCCCCTTGTAGGGCACCTGGCCCTCGATGCCCTCCGGCACCAGTTTCAGCGTGTCCTTGATGTCCTGTTGGAAATAGCGGTCGGCGGAGCCGCGCGCCATCGCGCCCACCGAACCCATGCCGCGATAGGCCTTGTAGGAACGGCCCTGCCACAGAAACACCTCGCCCGGCGTCTCGTCGGTGCCCGCCAGCAGCGAGCCGACCATGGCGATGTCGGCGCCGGCGGCCAGCGCCTTGGCGAGGTCGCCGGAATTTTTGATGCCGCCATCGGCGATCACCGGCACGTCAGCCTTTTTCGCCGCCTCGACCGCATCCACAATCGCGGTCATTTGCGGCACGCCGACACCGGCGACAATCCGGGTGGTGCAGATCGAGCCGGGGCCGATCCCGACCTTGATCGCGTCGGCGCCGGCATCGATCAGTGCCTGCGCGCCTTCCCGGGTGGCAATATTGCCGGCGATGACCTGCACCGCATTGGAGAGCCGCTTGATGCGGTTGACGGCTTCCAGCACCCGCGATGAATGGCCATGCGCGGTATCCACCACAATCATGTCGACGCCGGCGTCGATCAGCCGCTCGGTCCGCTCGTAACCGTCCTCGCCGACCGTGGTCGCCGCGGCGACCCGCAGCCGTCCCTGCGCGTCCTTGCAGGCAAGCGGATGCGCGACCGCCTTTTCCATGTCCTTGACGGTGATCAGCCCGACGCAGCGATACTGATCGTCCACCACCACCAGCTTTTCGATCCGATGCTGGTGCAGCATCCGCTTCGCCTCGTCCTGGCCGACGCCTTCGCGCACCGTCACCAGGTTTTCATGCGTCATCAATTCGGAGATCTTCTGGCGCGGATCGGTCGCAAACCGCACATCGCGGTTGGTCAGGATACCGACCAGCTTGCCCGGCACGCCCTTGCCACCGCCGATGACCACCGGAATGCCGGAGATGCCATGATCCTTCATCAGCGTCAGCGCGTCCGACAGCATGGCGTCGGGAGCGATGGTCAGGGGGTTGACCACCATTCCGGATTCGAACTTCTTGACCTGCCGCACCTGGGCGGCCTGGCCGTCGATATCGAAATTGCGATGCACGACGCCGATGCCGCCCGACTGCGCCATCGCGATCGCCATCCGCGCCTCGGTGACGGTGTCCATTGCCGAGGCGATGATCGGAATATTGAGCGCAATCGTGCGGGTGACGCGGGAGCGGATATCGACTTCGGAAGGCAGAATATCCGACAGGCCCGGCCTCAGAAGCACATCGTCGAATGTATAGGCCTCGCGTATCGCCTGCATTCCCTGCATCAGTACCATTGCCAACTCCATTCGGCGGCCGGTTCGCCGCGCTAGTCCCGGGGGATGAGCGGATTCGACGGCGAAGCATCAGCATCGTCGGCGAATCAAATCCCATCGATAGGGTTGGCGGTGGTCGATAGCACGGCGGAACGCCGAATCAAAGCGTTTGCCTGCCATGCACTGGCCTTTCCTCGCCACCTCCCGCGCTTTGCTGTATCAGCGCCGGTGGATCCAGCGGGCCGGGCTGGCCGACCACCCGCGCGCAATCACGCATGATTTAGGTGTTTTCGAAGGTTTCACAATGGCCTGCTCCGCGACGGGGTGATACAGCCCCTGCTCCCGCCCTGCTCCCTTCCCGGTTTGCCTGCCCTCATTGTGATGACCAAAGAACGCCTGATCCCGCTCATCGTGGCCACCGCCCTGTTCATGGAGAACATGGATTCCACGGTTATCGCGACCTCGCTGCCGGCGATCGCGGGCGACATCGGCACCAGTCCGCTGACACTGAAGCTTGCCATCACCTCCTATCTGCTGGCGCTGGCGGTTTTCATTCCCGCGAGCGGCTGGACCGCCGACCGGTTCGGACCACGCACAGTTTTCAGCGTGGCCGTCGCCGTCTTCATGGTGGGGTCGATCGGCTGCGCACTGTCCACCTCAGTCACCGACTTCGTGATCGCGCGCATCCTGCAGGGCGCCGGCGGCGCCATGATGACGCCGGTCGGACGGCTGGTACTGCTGCGCTCGATCGACAAGAGCGCACTGGTGAATGCGATGGCCTGGGTCACGGTGCCGGCGCTGGTTGGGCCGGTGATCGGTCCGCCGCTCGGCGGCTTCATCACCACCTATCTGTCGTGGCACTGGATCTTCCTGATCAACATTCCGATCGGCCTGCTCGGCATCACGCTGGCGCTGCGCTACATTGATCCGATCCGCAGCGAGGACCCCGAGCGCTTCGACCTCTACGGGCTGCTGCTGGCCGGGGTCGGGCTTGGCGGCATCGCATTCGGGCTTTCGGTCGCAGGTCTCAATCTGCTGCCATGGCCCGCTGTCATCGCGCTGATCGCAATCGGGGCGATCTCAATGACGCTCTATGTGATCCACGCCAGGCGCACCGCCTCGCCGGTGTTGGATTTCACGCTGCTGCGACTGCCGACGATGCGGGCCAGCATCATCGGCGGCTTCATGTTCCGGCTTGGTATCGGCGCGTTGCCGTTTCTGCTGCCGCTCTTGATGCAGGTCGGATTCGGCCTGTCGCCGCTGCGCTCGGGCCTGGTGACCTTTGCCTCGGCGGTCGGGGCCATGGGCATGAAGACGCTGGCGGCGCGCATCATCCGCACCTTCGGTTTCCGCAACATCATGATCGTCAATGCCGTCATCAGTTCGGTCTTCCTCGCGGCCTGCGCGCTGTTCACGATCGCAACGCCGCTGCTGCTGATCATGATCCTGCTGGTGGTCGGCGGTTTCTTCCGTTCGCTGCAGTTCACCGCCATCAACACGCTGGCCTATGCCGAAGTCGAGCCGGCGCGGATGAGCCGTGCCACCACGCTGGTCAGCGTCAACCAGCAACTGGCGGTGTCCGCGGGCGTCGCGGTCGGCGCCGCCTCGGTGGAATCCACCATGTGGCTGCACCAGGTCAGCGAACTCAGCGCAGCCGATTTCGCGCCGGCGTTCATCGTGGTCTCGGTCATCTCGACCGTTTCGGCGTATTTCTTTTTCGAGCTGCCTGCCGATGCCGGCCACCAGGTCTCCGGCCGCGGCGTGATCGCGATCACCTCCCCGGAACGCGACGCCGAGCCGGAGGAGACCGCCGCCAGCGAAACCGTCAACGCCCGCGATCAGCGGCTGGGGTGAGTGCCAGTCCAATCGCCGGTCGGTAGGGTGGGCAAAGCAAAGCGTGCCCACCAGGCCACCACAAATGAAAGCGTGGTGGGCACGGCGCAAATGCGCCTCTGCCCAGCCTACAGCTAACCCCTGAAATCCAGTCGCCAGTAGGTAGCGCTCGGAGGAATCCTGCCGGCTCGACGCCGGTTTGACATGACGCACGCTGGCAAAGTCGCGCTTGAGCTGCGCCAGCAGGTCCGCATCCGCGCCGCTTTGAAAGACCTTGGCGACCAACGCGCCGCCGGGATTGAGAACCTCGGCAGCGAAGGCGGCGGCACCCTCGACCAGACCGAGAATGCGGAGCTGATCGGTCTTGCGGTGGCCAGTGGTGTTGGCGGCCATATCCGACAGCACCACGTCGGCGCGACTGCCGATCATGGCAATCAGCTTGCCGGGCGCGTCGGCAGCAAGAAAATCGAGCTGCGCAAAGCTGACGCCCGCGATCTCGGGCATCGTCAGCAGGTCGATCGCGACCACCTTGCCCTTGCCGTCGGCGGCGCCGACACGCTTGGCGGCGACCTGGCTCCAGCCGCCGGGCGCCGCACCGAGATCGACCACAATGAGCCCCGGCCTGAGCAGGCGGTACTTGTCGTCGATTTCGATCAGCTTGTAGGCGGCGCGCGAACGAAAGCCGTCCCGTTTGGCCTGCGCCACGTAGGGATCGTTAAGCTGCCGCTCCAGCCAGAGTTTCGAGGACAGCTTGCGCTTGCCACCGGTTTTGACCGTGACATGCAGCCGCCCGGTGGTGTCTTTCGCCATGTCGGTATTGCCTGCGTTCGAACAACCGGATTTCCGGATCGGGTTTCAGAGCCGTCTGCCACCGTTTTTCGTCATGCCCGGGCTCGTCCCGGGCATCCACGTCTTTGCGGCAACAAAACAAGAAAGACGTGGATGGCCGGGACAAGCCTGGACAAGCCCGGCCATGACGATTTTCAAAGCAAGCCCGCGATTCTATTGGCTGCATTTCGAGTCAGCCTATCGGCATCCGCCGAGTGCGCCGTCCTCGCGCATCATCTCGACCAGCATGCCCTCACGCAGGCCGCGATCGGCGACGCGCAGCCGCGGCAGCGGGAACGCGTCGCGGATGGCATCGAGGATGGCGCAGCCGGCGAGCACCAGATCGGCGCGTTCGAGGCTGATGCAATGGTTGCTGGCGCGTTCCTGGTAACTCATGCCGAGCAGGCGCGCGATGGTCGCGGTGACATCGGCATTGTTCATCCAGATGCCGTCGATCCGGCGCCGATCGTATCGCGGCAGATTGAGATGGACCCCGGCGAGCGTCGTCACCGTGCCCGAGGTGCCGAGCAGGTGCATGTCCCGGAGATCGGCGCCATGCTCGGCCGCGAACGGGGCGACGTGTTTCGCGACCTCCTGTACCATCAGCGAATAGGATTCCGCCGTGACGTCCCTGCCGCCAAAATGCTCGGCCAGCGTGACGACGCCGAGCGGGATCGACATCCATGCCCTGATCCGCGGCACCGCGTTTTGCTGCTGCGGATCGCGCTCGATCCGAACCAGTTCGGTTGATCCGCCACCAATATCGAACAGGATGGCGCCGCGCCCGCTCGGGTCAAGCAGCGGCGAGCAGCCGAGCACGGCGAGCGCGGCCTCGGTCTCGCGATCGATCACCTCGAGCCGGATGCCGGTCTCGGCCGCAACCCGATCCCGGAAACCTTCGGCGTTCGACGCCGCGCGGCAGGCTTCGGTCGCGATCAGTCGCAGGCGTTTGGCCTTCCTGGACGCGATCTTATCGCGGCAGATGGTCAAGGCGGCGACGGCGCGTTCGATCGCGGCGTCGCTGATGCAGCCGGTCGCCGAGATGCCTTCGCCGAGCCGGATGATCCGCGAGAACGAATCGACCACGCGAAACCCGTTCCCGGCTGGACATGCGATCAGGAGCCGACAATTGTTGGTGCCGAGATCAAGCGCGGCATAGACGTGGGAGCTCGCGGTCAGCCCTGCTTGCTCCGCCGCGCCTGCCACAACCGGTCCCTGCGGGCTTCGGCGCGGCCAGGAGCCATCGCGAAGCCGCGTGTCGTCGTTCATCAAATATCTTTCCGCGGCCGATTATGGCCGCCGGGAATTTCCGTTCACGGAAACTTTAGCAGCGCCGACAGGGGGCGCAACAGCCATGCAGTCCGGTCCGGCCGGGAAGCTCTATCGCGCTGCAATATTCCGGGCGACCGTTCCCTGTGCACGTCCTTACGCCGCCGCCCGTTCGCGCGGCTGGTAGATCGCGGTGTGCTGGCAATGGGCCACTGGCGTGTGGCCGTTGGCGACCACCAGCGCGTCGAGCTCGACGAAACGGTGACCCTTCTTCTCGTAATTGCCGGTGACTTTGGCGCGCGCGGTCAGTTCGTCGCCGCTTTGCGTGGCGGCGAGAAGCTGCATCCGGCTGCCGACATGAATCCATGGTCCAAGAATGGCATTATCGACCAGCACACTATTCATCGTCCGCAGCAGCAGGCCGGGATGACCAAGGCCGTCTTTCGCAAATATCGGGCTGGTTTCGCGGATATCCGCCAGATACTGCCTTGCCGCATTGCCTGCCCAGGCACGCGGCACCGTACCGAGCCACTCGCCGACCGGGTAGGATTCCGCATCCACCGGGCGGCGCTCGCTGACCGCCGCGGCTTCGCTGAAGTCCGAAATCGAGACCGAGCGCGCCGAGGCCAGCAGCGACGCGCTGCCGGTCGCGCAGGGCTCGCCCCGACTTTCGACCTGAAGGGAAAGCACCCCGTCGCGCTCCTCACAGCTCACCTCGGCGATCTCGCCGTCATAGACCGGCTTGACAAAACGCGCCTCGATCAAGCCGCGCTCGAGAAAGGCGCGGCCCCATTTCGCAATCGGCAAATGCATCATGTAGGCGATCACGTCGACACCCGGCACCAGCCCGCCGCTGAATCCGAACCGCCGCGCCACGGCGTCGTCATGAATCTTGTTGTCCGATTTCCTGGAGGTGTTGTAGGCCGACACGCGGTACACCTCGGTCGGGTCTGTCATGCCTGTCCCCCGATTCTGACGAGCTTTTCAGCTCCGATCGTACGCAAAGCAGTCATCCTGGCAAGCGTGTTCCCGGGCGTGTTTTTCTCGCATTTTTGCGCCCTATGGAGTACCACCCGGCGACAATCGCAGCCGCCGGCCCAGAACCACCGATGACACCAAGCCCGAACGCCCCGCGCATCTACGTCGATGCCGATGCTTGCCCGGTCAAGGATGAAATCTACCGCGTTGCCATCCGGCACGGCCTGCCCGTCAACGTCGTCGCCGGCAATTTCATTCGGGTACCGCCGGACCCGCTGATCGAACGCATCGCGGCGGGTTCCGGCATGGATGCCGCCGATGACTGGATTGCGGAGCACGCCAGAAAAGGCGATATCGTCATCACCTCCGACATCCCGCTGGCAAGCCGCTGTGTAAAGGCGGGCTGCGAGGTGATTGCGCCAAACGGCAAGCCATTCACCGAGCAGTCGATCGGCATGACGCTGGCGGTTCGCAACCTGATGACCGATCTGCGCTCTTCCGGCGAAGTGACCGGCGGCCCGAGATCGTTCGCCCCGCGCGACCGCTCGGCGTTCTTGTCGGCGCTCGACCAGACCATCCGCCGAGTCCGGCGCCAGCGCGCCGAACAGAAGCAGGATTGAATCAAGGACGATGGCGCCTCCACTGATCCAGTTGAAAGACATCGCGCTGACCTTCGGCGGCACGCCGCTATTGGCGGGCGTCGAACTGTCGGTGTCCGCGGGGGAACGGGTCGCCTTGATCGGTCGCAACGGCTCGGGAAAATCGACCCTGCTGAAGATCGCCGCAGGTCTGGTCGAGTCCGATCGCGGCAGCCGCTTCGTGCAACCGGGCGCGACCATCCGCTATCTGCCGCAGGAGCCGGATTTCTCCGGTTTTGCCACGACCCTGGCCTATGTCGAAGCGGGACTTGGCCCTGGCGATGATCGCTACCAGGCCCGCTATATCCTGGAACAACTTGGCCTTCGCGGTGATGAGGACCCGGCGCAGGTGTCCGGCGGCGAGGCCCGACGCGCCGCATTGGCGCGCGTGCTGGCACCCATGCCCGATATCCTGCTGCTCGACGAGCCGACCAACCATCTCGATCTCACCACCATCGAATGGCTGGAAGGCGAACTCGGCAGCCGCCGCAGCGCGCTGGTCCTGATCAGCCATGATCGCCGGTTTCTGTCGAACCTGTCGCGCAGCACCGCGTGGCTTGATCGTGGCCAGATCCGGCAGATCGACCGCGGCTTTGGCGCCTTCGAGGCCTGGCGCGACGAGGTGCTGGCCGAGGAAGAGCGCGACCAGCACAAGCTCGACCGCAAGATCGTCAACGAAGAGCACTGGCTTCGCTACGGTGTTTCCGGTCGCCGCAAACGCAACGTCAAGCGGCTCGGCAATCTCCACGCCTTGCGCGAGCAGCGCCGCGACTATCGTGGCACCACCGGCAGTGCCAACCTTGTCGCCGCTGAAGCCGACAAGTCCGGCAAGCTCGTTATCGAAGCCCGTAACATCAGCAAGTGTTACGGCGATCGCAGAATCGTCGATGACTTCTCGATCCGCATCCAGCGTGGCGACCGCCTCGGGATTGTCGGGCCGAACGGCGTCGGCAAGACCACGCTGGTCGACATGCTGACCGGGGCGCAGCCGCCCGATACCGGCTCGATCCGCTACGGCGCCAACATCGAGATGGCGACGCTCGATCAGCATCGCGAAAGCCTTGATCCCAAATCGACGCTGGCCGAGGCCCTGACCGGCGGTCGCGGCGATCACGTCATGGTCGGCGGCCAGCCCAAGCACGTGGTCAGCTATATGAAGGACTTCCTGTTCGCGCAGGAACAGATGCGCACGCCGCTCGAAGTGCTTTCGGGGGGCGAGCGCGGGCGCCTGATGCTGGCACGCGCGCTGGCCAAGCCCTCCAACCTGCTGGTGCTCGACGAGCCCACCAACGATCTCGATCTCGAAACCCTCGATGTGCTGGAGGACATGCTCGGCGACTATCAGGGCACCGTGATCCTGATCAGCCATGACCGCGATTTCCTCGACCGCGTGGTGACCTCGGTGATCGTGCCGGAGGGCAATGGCCGCTGGATCGAGTACGCCGGCGGCTACACCGACATGCTGGCGCAGCGCGGCGCCGACCTCGAACGCGAACCGGCCAGGTCCGCCCCCACCGTCGAGGGCACGAGGGCAGCGGTCATGAGCGGCGCGCCTGTCGGTAGCGCGAAGCGGCGGCTCAATTTCAACGAAAAGCACGCGCTCGAAACCCTGCCGAAAACCATCGCCAAGCTTCACGCCGAGATTGCAAAGCAACTGCAGCAGCTCGACGATCCCAATCTCTATCGGAACGATCGCCAGAAATTCGATTCCACTTCGGCCGCGCTCTCCGCCGCGCAACAGCAATTGCGGGTTGCCGAGGACAAATGGCTGGAGCTGGAAATGCTGCGCGAAGAGATCGAACAGGCATAACCGATGACGACACAGCTTGCCGCCAAAATCGCCCGCGAATACGGCACACCCGCCGCGGTGATCGACATGGACCGCGTCGAACGCAACATCGCGCGCATTCAGGCTGCCTGCGATGCCGCCGGCGTTGCCAACCGGCCGCACATCAAGACCCACAAGAGTCCGATTCTGGCGAAACTGCAGATTGCTGCCGGCGCCAGGGGAATCACCTGCCAGAAGCTTGGTGAAGCCGAAGTGATGGCGGATGCCGGCATCGACGACATCCTGATCAGCTACAATCTGATCGGCGAGGAAAAAATGGCACGGCTGGGCGCGCTGCAGGCCAAGGCTAATATGACGGTTGCCGTCGACAATTCCGTCGTCGTCGCAGGGTTGCCGCAGGCCGCGCGAACTTCGGGGCGTCCGCTTGCGATCGTGGTCGAATGCGATACCGGACGCAAGCGCGCCGGCGTCGAGACGCCGGCTGAAGCGGTCGCGCTCGCGCGCGAGATTGCGGCGCTGGACGGATTGAGGTTTGCCGGCTTCATGCTATATCCAACCGAAACCGGCTGGGCCGAAGCGCAGCACTTCTATGACCAGGCGCTGGCCGGCATCCGTGCCTACGGCCTTGACGCGACCATGGTTTCCACCGGCGGCACGCCGAACCTGAAGAATCTTGGCAAGCTCAAGGGCGCCACCGAACACCGTCCGGGCACCTACATCTACAACGACCGCATGCAGGTCGCGGCCGGCGTCGCCGGCTGGGACGACTGCGCGCTTACGATCTATTCGACCGTCGTGAGCCGCGCCGGACCGGAGCGCGGCATTCTCGATGCCGGTTCAAAGACCCTGACCTCCGACACCGGCGGCGGCTTGGACGGTCACGGCCTCATTCTCGAACATCCCGAAGCCCGGATCGCGCGCTTTGCCGAAGAGCACGGCTTTCTCGATCTGGCGCGCAGCAACACCCGCCCCAATGTTGGCGACGTCGTGCGGATCGTACCCAATCATGTCTGTGTCGTTGTCAACATGATGGACGAAGTGGTGATGGTGCGCGGCGACGAAATCATCGGCACGCTACCGGTCGCAGCGCGCGGCAAATTGCGGTGATGTTTCCTTCGTCATTCCGGGGCGCGCCTCTTGGCGCGAGCCCGGAATCATACTCCCGAACGGTGGTTATGGATTCCGGGCCTGCGCCAAGCGGCGCATCCCGGAATCACGGCGGTCCAGCCACTTCAGCGCACCTCTCCCCGCTGCAACTCCGGTGGCGAACGAGGCCTGCAGCAGATAACCGCCGGTCGGCGCTTCCCAATCGAGCATTTCGCCGGCAGCGAAGGTGCCGGGCAAGCGAGCGATCATGAAGTCGGCGTCGAGTTCGTCAAGGGCAATACCGCCGGCGGTCGAGATCGCCCGCGCGACCGGCGCGATACCATCGAGCCGGACCGGCACGGCGTTGATCCAGTCGGCAAGATCGGCAGGCGATAGCGACGCCAGCGACACCGCCGAGGCCATCGCCGCCTCCTGCAGCAATCCGATGCCGACCGGGGCCAGATGCACCACCTTGCGCAGCCAGTTTGAAACCGATTGTTTGCCTCTCGGCATCGACAGCCGCCTGACCAGGTCGCCGCGTTCGAGATCGGGCCGCAAGGCGACGCGCAGCGTCGCCTGCCCGGCATCATCGACCGCCTCGCGCAAGTCGGCCGAAAGCGCGTAGACGGCGCCGCCCTCGATGCCCGTGCGGGTCATCATGGCCTCGCCGCGCACGCTACGCGCGCCAAACGACAGCGCCGCGCCCTTGAGCGGCTGGCCTTCGAAGCGGTCGCGGAAAATCCCCGACCAGGCGACGGTGAAGCCGCTATTGGCCGGTCGAAGCGGAGATATCGCCACGTCTTTTGCTGAAAGCGTCTCCACCCACGCGCCGTCGGAGCCAAGCCGCGGCCAGCTTGCGCCGCCGAGCGCCAGCACGGTTGCGCCCGTCTTGACGGTCAATTCGCCCTCCGGCGTGCGAAACCAGAGATCCCCGTCCTCTTTCCAGCCAATCCAGCGGTGACGCACCTCGAAATGAACGCCCAGGGCATCCAGCCGCCGCAGCCACGCCCGTAACAGCGGCGAAGCCTTGAACGCACTCGGAAACACCCGGCCGCTGGAGCCGACAAAGGTCGGCTGGCCCAGCGCGTCACTCCACTGGCGCAAGGCGTCCGGCGGAAAGGCCATGATCGCGGGGGCAAGCTGTGGCATCGCGTGGCCGTAGCGGGCAAGAAATTGCGGCAGCGCTTCGCTGTGCGTCAGATTGAGCCCGCCGCGACCTGCCATCAGGAGCTTGCGCCCGGCCGACGGCATGGCGTCATAGACCGTGGCCTGCATCCCACCCTGCGCCAGCACCTCGGCCGCCATCAGCCCGGCGGGACCGGCGCCGATGACAGCGATTCGGGTTTTGGGTGGGTTTTGCACGGATACAAGCTTACGCCGGATTGAGGGAATCACTTGAGCTCGTCATTCCGGGATGCGCCGACTGAACTCGGGTTTACCCGAGTTCAGCAGATACGATTGTCCAAGTCGGCAACAGCCGACTTGGATGGCGCAGGCCCGGAATACATACTCCCGATGGTGGTTATGGATTCCGGGCTCGCTCGTTTCACTCGCGCCCCGGAATGACTGCCGCTTATATTACAGCTTGATCCCCGCCTTCGCTGCGGCCTGCCCGACATATTTCTGGGTCTGCTGGAATGCGCCTTCCAGCGCCTTTGCTCTCGACATGTCGCTGATTTCGGCAAAATGCGCCGCCACCGCGTCCGGCGTCCAGTCGGATTGCGGAAGGTTGATGCCCTCGGTTTCGACAAGCCTGATCACGGCAAAGGATCCCGCGCCGGCGCCCATGATGGTCCGGGTCGGCGCGTCCCCGCTGAGCAGATACAGCACCGCCGGCGTAATGGCTTCCGGCTTCATCAGCGCGAGCGCCTCTGGCGGCAGCAATTCTTCGGTCATCCGGGTCGCTGCCGTCGGCGAGATGGTATTGACGCGGATGTTGTTCTTGCGCCCCTCCTCGGCCAGCACATTCATCAGGCCGACCATGCCGGTCTTTGCCGCGCCATAATTGGCCTGGCCGAAATTGCCGTAGAGCCCTGAAGAGGATGTGGTGACGACAATACGGCCATAATTGCGCTCGCGCATGCCCGCCCACACGGCCTTGCAGCAATAGAACGTGCCGGTGAGATGCACCTCCAGCACCTTCGCGAAATCGGCAATTTCCATCTTGGCAAAGGATTTGTCGCGCAGAATGCCGGCATTGGCGCATAGCAGATCGACCCTGCCCCATTCCCTGGTAGCGCGATCGACCATCGCCTCGACCTGCGTGTAATCGGAGACGTCGGCACCGTCAGCCATCGCCATGCCGCCGGCCCTGCGGATTTCCTCGACGACGGTTTCCGCCGGCGTCACCGATCCGCCGGTACCGTCGCGGGCGCCGCCGAAATCGTTCACGACCACCCTGGCGCCGCGCGCCGCGAGTCCGATCGCATGCGCGCGTCCGAGTCCGTTGCCCGCGCCGGTGACGATGGCGACGCGGCCATCAAATCTGATTGTCATGAATGCAAATCCTGGATCTGGACAGTTTCGCGAAACGCGGCCGCGGCCATGATACGCCGCGCCTAGCCAAGATAGATCAAGCCGATCCAGTCGGCCACCAAAGCTGGCTTTTCCTCGCCTTCGATCTCGACCGAGACGTTGGTGCGCGACAGCATCTCCCTCGGCTTGCGCAACTTCGCTTCCATCAGGGTGAAACGGCCGCGGACGCGCGAACCCGAGCGCACCGGCGAGATGAAGCGAAGCTTGTCGAATCCGTAATCGACTCCCATCGTGGTACCCACGATCACCGGCATGACCTCATATGACATGATGCTCATCAGCGACATCGTCAGGAACCCATGCGCCACGGTGGTGCCGAACGAGGTTTCGCGCCGCGCCCGCTCGGGATCGACATGGATGAATTGGTGGTCCTCGATTACGTCGGCGTAGACGTCGATACGGTTCTGATCGACCAGATGCCAGGATGACACGCCGACCTCATGGCCGACCATGGCCTGATAGGCTTGAAGCGAAATCGGCGGTTTCTTCCAGACTTCATTCATCGATCAGCTCTCCGCCGACGATCGCAGCTTCTGCAATTCCGGAAAATCCTCTTCACGGAATTCCTGCCCTCGCAGCGCGTCGCCGCGATCATTGTCGTGCTCGAGGCGGCGTAGCTGCACGCGGCGGATCTTGCCGGAAATCGTCTTCGGCAGCTCCGTCACCAGCTCGATGCGCCGGATGCGCTTGAACGGCGAGAGCCGGGTGTGCAAATGCCGGAAGATCGACAGCGCCGTCTGCGGCGAACGTTCAACGCCCGATACCAACAGCACATAGGCCTTGGGGATGGCAAGCCGGATCGGATCGGGGCTTGGCACGACCGCGGCCTCCGCGACCGCTTCATGTTCGAGCAGGACGCTTTCAAGCTCGAACGGGCTGATGCGGTAGTCCGACGACTTGAAGACGTCATCGGAGCGGCCGACGAAGGTCAGGTAGCCCTCCTCGTCGGCGAATACGACGTCGCCGCTGCGATAGAGGTCGCCGTCGGCGCCACTGAGCTTGCCGTCATCACCCTGGTAACCCTGCATCAGGCCCGCCGGACGGTCGGCCCCGAGCAGCAGGCTGACCTCGCCTTCCTTGGTGGCATGCCCATCGCCGTCGGTGATCTGGACGCAATAGCCCGGCATCGGACGGCCCATCGATCCGACCTTGACCTTCTGGCCGGGCGAATTTCCCGCCAAGGCGGTGGTCTCGGTCTGGCCGTAGCCGTCGCGGATCGTCAGCCCCCAGGCGGTACGGACCTGATCGATCACCTCGGGATTGAGCGGCTCGCCGGCGCCGCAGACCTCGCGCAGCGATACGTTGAAGTCGACCAACTTCTCCTGGATGAACAGCCGCCACACCGTCGGCGGCGCACACAGTGTGGTGACGCCG
Organism: uncultured Alphaproteobacteria bacterium; assembly: GCA_963808035.1. GTDB lineage: Bacteria > Pseudomonadota > Alphaproteobacteria > Rhizobiales > Xanthobacteraceae > Bradyrhizobium. The sequence continues at coordinate 538,628 of CAWEEF010000001.1, forward strand.
CATCGGGCAATGGTCGCGAGCAGTCCCTTGGCATCGAAGCGGGGCTGATTGACCACGAACACGGTGGCGCCGGCGTTCCAGGGCGCAAACAGGCAGCTCCAGGCGTGCTTGGCCCAGCCCGGCGAGGAGATGTTGAGATGGATGTCGCCGGGCAGCAAGCCCAGCCAGTACATCGTCGACAGCGCGCCGACGGGATAGCTGCGCTGGCTGTGCCGCACCAGTTTTGGTTTTGCCGTGGTGCCGGAGGTGAAATAGAGCAGCATCGGGTCGTTCGGGTCGGTCGCGCCGTCCGGATTGAACGTCTCGGGCAGGCCGGCGGTTTCCTCATAGGATAACCAGCCTTCATGGGCCGATGTTGCGCCGACAACGATCCGCAGCAGATCTTTGCCGCCGACGCCTGCGAATTTCGCCACCTGGTCCTGCGATGCCACCACGGCCTTGGCACGGCCGCGCTCCAGCCGGTCGCGCAGCTCGTCCGGCGTCAGAAGCGTGGTCGCGGGGATCACCACCACCCCGAGCTTGATCGCCGCCAGCATGGTCTCCCACAGCGGAACGACGTTGCCGAGCAGCAGCAGCAGATGGTCGCCGCGCTTGAGGCCGCGGTCGCGCAGGAAATTTGCCACCTGATTGGACCGCCGCGACAGGGTCTCGAACGACAGTTTGGTATCGCGATTGCTCGCGGCGTCGACGATCCAGAGCGCCGGCCGATCCCTGCTTTCGGGATCGCGCGCGAGTTCGGCATCGAACCAGTCGAGCGCCCAGTTAAACGGCACCGGATCCGGCCAGCGGAAATCCCGGATCGCCGCATCATAATCGGCGCGATGCTTCAGCAGGAACGAACGCGCATCCTGGAATGTGGTCATGTCTCGCTCCTATCAGAATGATCCAGCGTGAACGCCAGGAGGGCAGTCATTTCCCCGCCAGCGCGCGGACATGGTGGATGATGCCGGAAAAATCGGTGCCGCCATTTCCGGCCGCATCGAATGCCCGGTAGATTTCCTGCGCATGCTTGCCAAGCGGCGTGGCGGCGCCGGCTGCCTTGGCGGCATCCTGCGCAAGCGTGAGGTCCTTCACCATCAGGGCCGAGGCAAAGCCCGGTTTGTAGTCATTGTTCGCCGGCGATGTCGGGACCGGCCCCGGCACCGGGCAGTAGGAGGTCAGCGACCAGCACTGACCCGACGACGTCGAGGCGACATCGAACAGCGCCTGATGCGACAGCCCGAGTTTTTCGGCCAGTGCAAATGCCTCGCTGACCGCGATCATGGAAACGCCCAGGATCATGTTGTTGCAGATCTTGGCCGCCTGACCGGCGCCGGCGCCACCGCAATGCACGATCTTCTTGCCCATCTTCTCGAGCACCGGCCTGGCCGCCGCGAACGCCTTGTCCTCGCCGCCGCACATGAAGGTGAGTGTCGCGGCCTTGGCACCGCCGGTGCCGCCCGACACCGGCGCGTCGACCGATGCGACACGCTGCCTGGCGGCCAGCGCATGGGCCTGCTTGGCGCTCTCGACGTCGATGGTCGAGCAATCGATGATCAATGCGCCTTTGGTCATCGCCGGAATCACCTCATTCCAGACCGACAGTACATGCTTGCCCGCGGGCAGCATCGTGACGACGGTGTCGGCACCCTTGACCGACGCGACTGCCGTCTCGGCGATCGACGCGCCATCCTGCTTGGCCTGGTTGCGCGAGGCACCGACGAGGTCGAACGCGATCACCCTGTGGCCAGCCTTGACCAGATTTGCCGCCATCGGACCCCCCATATTGCCGAGGCCGATGAATGCGATGCTTGCCATGGTGCGTTCCCTCCGCAGCGTTCCTATTTTGGTCGGTCGAATACCAGCTCGTCGGCGCCGATTTCCGCGAAATACGGCGCCACCATTTCCGGCGTTACATCCTCAATCCGGGGCGGCGACCAGCGCGGGTTGCGGTCCTTGTCGATGACCGCCGCGCGCACGCCTTCGCGGAAATCGTCGCTGGCAAAAACTTGCAGCGCGGCGCGATACTCCCGGACCAGGCACTGCTCGAGCGAGGACGAAGCCCGCGCCAGCCGCAGCAGCTTGAGGGTGACAACCATGCCGCGCGGCGACTTCTCGTTCAAGGTCTTGCGCGTCGCTCGCGCGAGCTCCGAGCCGTCACGCTGCAGCGTTGCGAAGATATCCTCGATCCGGTCATGCGCGAACCAGGCATCGATGCTGCGCTGCATCGCCGCCACCGGACCCGAACTCTCGCCCGTCGCAAAGCCGTCGATCAGGAGCTTGATTTCAGCGGACCCCGTGCCGGGACGGACCTTGGTCAGGACGTCGCGCAACGCGGCCCATTTGGCCGACGGTACCACCGCGTCGGCAAACCGGGCATGGATGGCGTCGGGGCCGTTCATGGTTTCACCGGTCAAGCCGAAATAGCTGCCGATTTCTCCGGGTGAACGCGACAGCAGCCAGGTGCCGCCGACATCGGGAAAGAAGCCGAGACCGACCTCCGGCATGGCGAGCTTCGTGCGCTCGGTGACGACGCGATGGCGGCCGTGCGCCGAAAGCCCGACGCCACCGCCCATCACCAGCCCGTCCATGAATGCGACATACGGCTTCGGAAATTCGGCGATCCGGGCGTTCATCCTGTATTCCTGGCGCCAGAACACCTTACCGAGATCGCCCCCGGCCCGGGAGCTCTCATAAAGTCCGCGGATGTCGCCGCCCGCACACAATCCCCGGTCGCCCGCACCTTCCAGCAGGACCAGGGCGACTGCCGGATCCGCCTCGAACCGATCCAGCGCCGCATCGATCCCGAGCGACATTTCCAACGTCATGGCATTGATCGCCTTCGGCCGGTTCAGCCGGATCACCCCGGCGCCGCCCTCGCGCCGCACGATCAGGTCAGGTTCGGCCTCGACAGCGGCGCGAGAGGCGCTCATCGCGCCCCCTCGATCAGCTTGCGCGAGACAATCAGCCGCATGATCTCGTTGGTGCCCTCAAGGATCTGATGCACGCGCAGGTCCCGCACGATTTTCTCGATGCCATATTCGCTGAGATAGCCGTAGCCGCCATGCAGTTGCAGCGCTTGATTGGCGACCTCGAAACCGACGTCGGTGCCGAACCGCTTCGCCATCGCGCAGAGCATGGTGGCGTCGGCATCCCTGCGGTCAAGCGCCGCCGCCGCGCGCCACACAAAGGTCCGTGCCGCCTCCAGTTCGGTGGCCATGTCGGCGAGACGAAACTGCAAGGCCTGGAATTCGTCGAGACGCTTGCCGAAAGCCTTGCGCTCTTTCATGTAGGCCAGCGATTTGTCGAGCGCGGACTGCGCCCCGCCGAGCGAGCAGGCCGCGATATTGATACGGCCGCCGTCGAGGCCTGCCATCGCGATCTTGAAGCCGATGCCCTCCTCGCCGAGCCGGTTGGCAACCGGCACGCGCGCATTCTCGAAAATCACCGCGCGGGTCGGCTGCGCATTCCAGCCCATCTTGCGCTCATTGGCGCCAAACGAAATGCCGGGCGTGTCGCCTTCGACCACCAGTGTCGAGATGCCGCCAGGCCCATCGGTCCCGGTCCGCACCATCACCACATAGACGTCGCCCTTGCCGGCGCCTGAGATGAACTGCTTCTGGCCATTGAGCACATAATGGTCGCCCTCGCGTACCGCGCGGGTGCGCAGCGCCGCCGCGTCCGAACCCGAGCCGGGCTCGCTCAGGCAATAGCTCGCCAGCAACTCCATGGTGCACAGCTTCGGCAGCCAGCGGTGCCGCTGCGCATCGCTGCCATAGGCGTCGATCATCCACGATGCCATGTTGTGGATCGACATGAAGGCCGACACCGTCGGACAGCCCTGCGCCAGCGCCTCGAAGATCAACGCCGCGTCGAACCGCGTCAGCGCCGAACCGCCGACGTCATCGCGGATATAAATGCCGCCGATGCCCAGCGTCGCCGCCTCCCGCATCACCTCGACCGGGAAATGCTTCTCCTCGTCCCAGCGCAGCGCATGCGGCGCAATCTTTTCCGTGGCAAAGTCCCGCGCCATGTCGCGAACCGCAATCTGGTCCTCGCTGAGGGCGAACTGATTCATTCAGGGCCGCCATTCCGAAAGAGAGATGACGAGTTTGGCGAGATTAGTACCTCTCACCCTTGCGACGAATCTTTGATCCGCGGTCAACATCTTCGTATCGCGCCGGCGTGCCGCTTCAAGATAGATGAAATCGTAAATCGGATGCTGGTAGCTGCAGGCGTAGTGCAGTGCTGGCTCGATCAAGTCATCGACATCAAGAAACCCGGCGAGGAATCGCGGCAGATTTCTCACATATTCCGCCGCTTCAACGGGAGTAATCAACTTCTGCACTGCTTTGCGAGCCAAAGCATTGGCGACCTCGGCCATGATCAAGCGAGGGGCCAGTAACCTGTAGTTGCTCGCCGAAACCTCGTCCGCCTTGCCCGAAGCTTCCTCCGACACAAACCATTTCACCGCCACGCTTGCGTCGACGACAAGGTCGGTCACTCCAGACCTTCCCTGATCTCGTCCAACGAGAGAGAAGGCTGAACGCCCTCATGTCTCGCTCGGAACAATCGAGATAGAGCGACCCTTTCTTCAGGCGTGAAAGGTTGATTGCGCTCAAGCAGTTCGCGCAGTTCCTGTTCGAGCGAACGACCGTTAAGTTCCGCCTTCTGCTTGTAACTGGCGATTGTCTCGTCCGGTACATTGCGAATAAGCAGCTGTCCCATCGACACTTCCTCCATGCTATCATCTATGATAGCATGGTATCTCGCCGTTATCAATTCATCGTCGGCATCGAAAACTCGGCGCCTTCCTTGACGCCGGAGGGCCAGCGCGCCGTCACCGTCTTGGTCTTGGTATAGAAACGAATCGAATCCGGCCCATATTGATTGAGATCGCCGAAACCGGATCGCTTCCAGCCACCGAACGTGTAGTACGCGACCGGCACCGGGATTGGCACATTGATGCCGACCATGCCGACATTGACCTTGGTGGCGAAATCGCGCGCCGCGTCGCCGTCGCGGGTGAAGATCGCAACGCCGTTGCCGTATTCGTGCTCGGACGGCAGGCTCAACGCCTCATGGTAGTCGTGGGCGCGCACCACCGACAACACCGGCCCGAAGATCTCCTCTTTGTAGATGCGCATGTCCTTGGTGACATTGTCGAACAGACAGCCGCCCATGTAGAATCCGTTCTCGTAGCCCTGCATCTTGAAGCCACGGCCGTCGACCGCGAGTTTGGCGCCTTCCTGGATGCCGATCTCGACATAGTTCTTGACCCGCTCGAGCGCGGCGCGAGTCACCAACGGACCGAAATCAGCGGTCAGATCGATCGATGGACCGATCTTCAGGTTTTCGACGCGCGGAATGAGCTTTTCCATCAGCCGCTCGGCCGTGGTCTTGCCGACGGGCACCGCAACCGAGACGGCCATGCAGCGCTCGCCCGCCGCGCCATAGCCGGCGCCGACCAGCGCATCGACCGTCTGGTCCATGTCGGCGTCAGGCATGATGATGGCATGGTTCTTGGCGCCGCCAAAGCACTGCGCGCGCTTGCCGGTCGCGGCCGCCCGCTCGTAGATGTATTGCGCGACCGCGGACGACCCGACAAAGCCGACCGCCTTGATATCGGGGTCGTCAAGGATCGCGTCCACCGATTCCTTGTCGCCGTTGACGACGTTGAGGATGCCCGGCGGCAGTCCCGCTTCCAGCATCAGTTCCGCAAGCCGCATCGGCACGCCCGGATCGCGCTCGGACGGTTTCAGGATGAAGGCATTGCCGCAGGCGATCGCAGGTGCAAATTTCCACATCGGGATCATCGCCGGAAAGTTAAACGGCGTGATCCCGGCGACGACGCCGAGCGGTTGGCGCATCGAATAGAGGTCGATGCCCGGGCCGGCGCCTTCGGTGTATTCACCTTTCATCATCTGGGGGATGCCGAGGGCGAACTCCACCACTTCGACGCCGCGCAGGATGTCGCCCTTGGCGTCGGGAAGCGTCTTGCCATGCTCGCGCGCCAGCAATTCGGCCAGCGCGTCATTGTCGCGCGCCACCAATTCCAGGAACTTCATCAGCACGCGAACGCGGCGCTGCGGATTGGTGGCGCCCCATTCCGGCTGCGCGGCCCTGGCGTTCTCGACCGCCGCGCGCACCTCGGCCTTGGAGGCGAGCGCTACCTGCGCCTGGACCGTGCCGGTCATCGGCTCGAAAACGTCAGCCGTCCGTCCCGACGTACCCTTGACCGCACGGCCACCGATAAAATGTCCTATTGAGCGCATCTGTTCCTCCAACACATCTAGAGCCGGTTTTGCCGGCATCTTGCAGTCTTTACGGCGTTTGGAAAGGGCTTCTGCGCGCGGCGGTTTTGCGGAAATGCAGGCATGCGCCGCGCCGCGGCGGCATTCGACCAATGGCGTAGGCCGATACCGCAGAACCCGATCAATGCCGGGCGGACAGCGCGGGGTTCTTGGGCGCTCGTTTCTTCGCCGCCGGCTTTGCCGGTGTCGCACGACCGAGCGCGCCCTCGCGTCCGGCGTCGAGAATCTCGTCGGAAAAGTCGCCATTGCCGGCAACCCGGGCCATTACCAGCGTCCCTATCATGGTCGCGATCACGGCCATCGCCTGCTTGCGCGCGGCCTTGCGCGGAACAGCCGGGATCTGCAGCGCCAGCAGGTCGATCATCTGCTCCAGCTTGGCGACAAACGCCTTGCGGGTCTTGGGGCTTTCGCGGGCAATTTCCGCACCCAGTGTCGGAATGGCGCAGCCATGACCGGGATCGTCGCGGTGCAGCGCCGTCAGGTAGGAATCGACGATGGTCGAAAGCCGCTGCTCCGGCGGGGTCTGTTCGGCGAGCTTGCGCCAGCGCTCGGTCGAGCGGTCCATCGCATCGGCAAAGGCTTCTATCACCAATGCTTCCCGCGAATCGAAATGCGCGTAGAACCCGCCATGGGTAAGGCCGGCGTCCTTCATCAGGTCGGCCACGCCAATACCATGCGCGCCCTTCTCGCGAAGCCGAACCGAGGCTTTCTTCACGATCCGGGCGTGGGTTTCGAGCTTGTGTTCCCTGGAGTAGCGCATCACCGGTTCCATAAGATGTTTCCAGTCATATAATAACATTTGCTGCGGAAAAAGCTGCATCTATTTCGTTCCGGCCGCCGCCGCACCCGCAGGGGCGGCTCCCGGCAGCCCTTGACACGGCTGCGGTTTTGCCCGGGAAGTGGCCAGCCCCACCATGCGAGACCGTCCATGGATATGCTGAACCCCCATTGCGGCGTCGATCGCGATTCCCGCGGCGTCGTCCGGCTGACGATCTGCAATGCCGGGACGCTCAACATCCTGGGAACGGCCGTCATCAATGGTGTGCGCGACGGACTCGAGGTGTTGGCCACGGAGCGTCAAATTCGCGCTCTGATCGTCGCCGGCGAGAGCGAAAAGAGCATGATCGGCGGGGCCGATATCAAGGAAATGGCGCGGCTCGACCAGGCTTCAGCCGAGAAATTCATTACCGGCTTGCGCGATCTGTGCGAGGCGGTGCGGGCGTTTCCGGCGCCGGTCATCGCGCGGATGCCGGGCTGGTGCCTCGGCGGTGGCCTTGAAGTGGCCGCCGCCTGCGACTTCCGGATCGCCACGCACGATGCCAGGTTTGGCATGCCGGAGGTCCGGGTCGGGATTCCCTCGGTGATCCATGCCGCCTTGTTGCCGCGCCTGATCGGCTGGGGCCGGGCCCGCTGGCTGATCATGACCGCCGAAAATATCGACGCATCGACAGCCCTTGCCTGGGGACTGATCGATGTGATGGCGCCGCCAGGCGGGCTCGACGCCGCAATCGAACACACCGTCAAGGCCCTGCTCGAATGCGGCCCGGAAGCGCTGCGGGCGCAAAAAGCCCTGCTTCGGCAATGGGAAGAACTGCCGCTGACCGAATCCGTCAACCTCAGCATCGCGGTGTTCGGACAATCGTTCCGGAGCGGCGAACCGCAGCGAATGATGCAGCGCTTTATCGACCGCAAGCGGTAGCGAACGAAACAGACCGGCCCAACCGCCGCCTCAGAGTATGATCGAAAAAGCGGCCCGCATTTGCAAACTCTCTCTAACAGATTGAGAATGATTCGTTTTTTTCGTCCTGGCTCGAATTGGCCGTCGGCCAACCCTGGGCGAATAGCGAATGGCCAGTAGGGCTTTTCTACTCGCTATTCGCTATTCGCTATTCGCCACTCGCGTTCTCACGGCCTCATCCTCATGTTCATCGCCGGGCCCGGGGTGCGGATCGGCTCGGCCAGCCGCGCGAACTCGCACAGCAACGAGCGGGTCTTGCGCGGATCGATGATCTCCTCGACCCAGAATTTCTCGGCCGAGCGAAACGGCGAACGCAGCTTGTTGAGGCGATCCTCGATCTCCTTGAGCTTGGCTGCCGGATCGTCAGCGGCATCGATGTCGGCGCGATAGGCTGCCTCGACGCCGCCTTCCAGCGGCAGCGAGCCCCAATAGGCCGACGGCCATGCATATCGCATCGAAAACCGGTCGGCGGGCTGATGCACCACGCCGGCGACGCCGAAGGAATTGCGCACGATGATGGTGCACCAGGGCACCGTGCTCTGATTGACGGCGGCCATCGCGCGAACGCCATGACGGATGGTTGCCGCCTTCTCGGCATCAAGCCCGATCATGAATCCCGGACAGTCCATCAGATAGACGATCGGCAGGTGGAACGTCTCGGCCAGGTCGACATAGCGCACCACCTTCTGACACGCCTCCGCGGTCCAGGAACCGCCATAGTGCAGGGGATCGCTGGCGAGCAACAGCACGGCCCTGCCCTCGATCCGCGCGAAGCCTGTGATGATCGGACGGCCGAAATTCGCGCTCATCTCGAAGAACGATCCCCGGTCGACGACGGCATCGATGATCGGGCGCATCTTGTAGACCTGGCGGCGGCTGCGCGGCACCGCCTTCATCAGCGATTCTTCCGCGCGTTCCGGGTCGTCGTCGCAGGCAAGGGTTGGCGGCAGCTCAAACACCGACGGCGGCAGATAGGACAGGAAACGCCTGGCACAGGCGAACGCCTGCTGCTCGGTCTCGACGGCATGGTCAACACCGCCGGCGCGGGTCTGGATGTCGGCGCCGCCGAGTTCCTGCTTGCTGAGGTCCTGGCCGAGCCGTTTCACCACTGGCGGACCGGCGACGAACATCGCCGAATTCCGGGTCATCACCGAATAATGGCAGGCCGCGAGCCTCGCCGCACCGAGACCGGCGACTGAACCGAGGCCGAGGCCGACCACGGGCACCCGCGCCAGGTTGGCCGTCGTATAGGCGTACCAGCGGTTGCCGCCGATGCCGCCGGGCAGATTGGCAGCGCCCTTGGTCTCGATGGTTTTCACCGAGCCGCCGCCGCCGGAGCCTTCGATGACGCGGATGATCGGCAGTCGGAAGTCGTGGGCCATTTCCTCAGCCATCAATGGCTTCGCGGAAATCGAGGCATCCGCGGAGCCGCCGCGCACGGTGAAATCGTCGCCGACCACGACCACAGGCCGGCCGTCGACCTTGCCGCGGCCGAATACGCAATTGGCCGGCGTCAGGTTGACGAGTTCGCCGCTCGAAATCATATTCCGCGGTGCCGGAGATCGCCCCGACTTCATGAAAACTGTTCTGATCGAGCAAGCCGTCGATGCGTTCGCGAACGGTAAGCCGGCCCTGGTCGCGCTGGCGCTTGACCTTGTCAACGCCTCCCATCTCGCGCGCGAACGCTTCGCGCCGGGCGAGGTCGTCGAGCTCCGGCTTCCAGTTCATTCTTCTCCTCCGTCTTCGTGATCTTGTTATTATGGGCCGGTATCGGAAACGGTCTGGCCTGCATGCGGTTGCTGAAGATGTCGCCGTCAGCACTCTCAAGCACGCTGCCGATCACCACGCTCAATTCCAGCAGCCGCGGCGCAACTTCCTTGTGCAGCCGCTTCTCGTCATACATCGCAGACAAAAGACCGATCGTGACAACGACGAAAGTTTGATATTGCGGCGACCACAGCGGCACGGCGAGACCGTTGATATGCGGACTCCAGGTGCCGCAGGCAACGACATAGCCATGCTGGCGCAGGAACTCGCGGCTGGTCTCGATCCGGGATCGCAGCAATCTGGCGGCCTCCGGAATTTCGCGCTGCATTTCCGCCAGCAGGGCATCGCCGACATCGGGATCGAGTGCGGCAGTGTAGGCGTGGCCGGCGGCGGTGCTCGCCATGGCGATGCGGCTGCCGGTACTCTCGTGCAAGCCGAGCGCGTTGGCGGCCCGCGCAAATTCGAGATAGACGAGGTGAAAGCGGTCGGGGATCACGAAGCCGACGGTTCCCGGCAATTGCTCGGCGACATCCTGCAGCCGCTGCCGGATCAGGATGCGGAGCTGCAGCCCGCGCATCATCGATGTGCTCATCGCAACCGCGCTTGGCCCGATGCGGTATTTCTGGTCGCGGGGCAGATAGACGAGCTGGCCCATCCGGGTCAGGGTGTGGGTCAGGCGCGATACCGTCGATCGCGGCAGACCGCAACGGTTGGAGATTTCGAGGTTGCCGAGCCGCGCTTCATGGCCCTCGAAGCAACGCAGGACGTCGAAGGCACGCGACACCACCTGAATGATGTCGCCGTCGCCTGCCAGGTCGCTTGCGAGCATTCCCTGTTTGCTGAGCCGCTCCGAGCGTCTTCCCATGCAGCACCCCATTCCGCCTTGCGGAATAAAATTCCACTTGCAGGACACGCTACCTCAGGCAATCTGGCTCCACAACACCGAGCCAGGGCGTCCGCCCTTTCCAATGCCTGCATCCGCGACCGCGCGAATGCGCGCGGCGGCTGTCCCGGAGAACGCAATGCCAGACATCAAGGTTGTGACCGAAGTGGCGGGGCGAGTCTGTGCACTGCCCGTCGAGATCGGGGCCAGCGTCGGCGATGGCGAAGACATCGCCTTTGTCGAGGCCATGAAGATGGAAATACCGGTCGCCGCGCCGGCCGCCGGCAGACTGAAGTCGCTTCTTGTCAAGCTGGACGATATCGTCGCCGAAGGACAGGCTCTCGCCATCCTCGAGACCTGAAATGGTTATTGCCCGCGAACCCTCTCGGTGATGACAAGCTCCGGCATATATGACTATGCCGGCGAATGGATCTATCGGGTCGGCATTCCCGCCAACAGCGGCGTCGGTGGCGACACTGGCGTATGCGTCCTGCAGTTCTCATCATTGGGCTTTGCTTCACGCTGCTCGGCTGTGCGTCGATCCAGAATGCACCGGTCAATCTGCCCGGCAGCAGCGCCAGCCTCGCCGGCAAGGTTCATCTCAATCTCGAGGAACGAGCCCGGGGCGATGACGACCTGATCGGGCTTTCCTTCTCCGGCGGGAACGCGCGCGGCGGCCTTTTCGTTCGGCGTGCTGAGCGAAATGGATCATGGCCCGTCAAACCACTTCTGTCACCGGCTGCATGTCGATGCCGAAGGTCTCCAGGAATTTCGACGTCATGATGTAGAAGCCGACGGAAAGCTGAAGTTCGACCAGGGCGCCCGGCGTCAGCTTCGCCGCAATGGCATTGAAGGTCGCATCGGTCGGACGGCGCAGCTTGACGATCTCATCGGCAAAGGCGAGCGCCGCGCGCTGCACCTCGTCAAAGCACGTCGCCGATTGCCAGTTTTCCAGCGCCGCATTCTGCTCGTCGGTAACGCCGACATTCTTGCCGATGCGTTTGTGCGCGGCCACTTCATAGGGCGCCTCGCACAGAATGCCGGTGCGGGTGATGGCCAATTCGCGCAGCACAGGATCGAGTTCGCCCTTGTGGCGGATAGCGCCGCCCAGCCGGCAGTATTGTTCGAAATAGCTCGGCGAGTGCGCCATCATCCGAAAGATGTTGGCGTTGCGGTTCTTGCCCAGGATTTCCCGGGTGCGATCGCTCGCCTTGCGGGGATCGCTGTAATCGATGCGGGCCATAATTCACCTTGGATTTCCGAAGCTTGTTGCCGGTCTTGGCGGTGGCGGCATGTTCCGGACAGTACCAGAGGTCGACGCAGGAGCAACACAACGGAGTCAAAATGCCGCCGCATTACTATTCGACGCTCGCACCGTCGATATTCGCCGAGTGGGGACTCGTTCAGGGCGAATACTCGTCGCGGGGTGTTCCGAGTAAAAAATCTGGCCGTTGTTCGCGCTGATTGCGCAACGATAAGTCACGCCCAAGTCTAGGGAGACAGGCATGAAGGAAGCCACCAAGAGGGCGGCATCGGAGGCGCTCGCGCAAATGCTGGCGGTGACGGCAATGCTCGTCATCGCCAGCTTTGTCCTTTTCTGGCGGTAACGCGCGGAGCGAGCGCAACCACAAACATCCATTCTCCGTCATTCCGGGATGCGCCACTTGGCGCAGGCCCGGAATCCATAACCACAGGCCGGGGTTATGGATTCCGGGCTCGCGCTGGCGCGCGCCCCGGAATGACGGAGAAATCGGACGCGCGGCCTGCAGGCGTTCACGATGTCGCACCCATCGTCGTCATTCCGGGATGCGCCGCTTGGCGCAGGCCCGGAATCCATAACCACAGGCCGGGGTTATGGATTCCGGGCTCGCGCTGGCGCGCGCCCCGGAATGACGGCGTCGAGCTGATGACTTCATTCTAGTACGATTTCGGCAGGCCCAGCACCTTCTCGGCGATGAAGCTGAGAATGAGCTGCGGGCTGATCGGGGCGATGCGCGGGATCAGCAATTCCCGCATATAACGCTCGACATGAAATTCCCTGGCATAGCCGAAGCCGCCATGGGTCATCACCGCCTGCTCGCAGGCCTGAAAGCCGGCTTCCGCGGCGAGATATTTCGCGGCGTTGGCCGCGGGCCCGCAGGGCAGGCCCTGATCATATTGCCACCCCGCCGAGAGCGTCATCAGCCATGCCGCTTCCAACTCCATCCAATTCTTCGCCAGCGGATGCTGGATCGCCTGGTTCATGCCGATCGGGCGGTTGAACACGTTGCGGGTCTTTGCATAGGCCGAGGCACGCGATAGCGCGACCTGGCCGAGCCCGACCGCTTCCGCCGCAATCAGGATGCGTTCCGGATTCATGCCGTGCAGGATGTATTCAAAGCCGCGACCCTCCTCGCCGAGCCGATCCTCGACCGGAATTTCAAAATTCTCGAAGAACAATTCGTTGGAATCGACGGACTTGCGTCCCATCTTCTCGATCTCATGCACCACCACGCGCTGGCGGTCGAAATCGGTATAGAACAGGCTGAGACCGTGGGTCGGCCGCTTCACTTCCTCGAGCGGCGTGGTGCGCGCCAGGAGCAGGATCTTTTCCGCAACTTGCGCCGTGGAGATCCAGACCTTCTGGCCGTTGACGATGTATCGATCGCCGCTGCGAACCGCGCGGGTCTTCAGTTGTGTGGTGTTGAGCCCGGTATTCGGCTCGGTCACCGCAAAGCAGGCTCTTTGCTTGCCTTGCACAATCGGCGGCAGCATCCGCCGGCATTGCTCGGCGTTGCCGAACACCACCACCGGATTGAGCCCGAACACGTTCATATGGACCGCGGAGGCGCCCGACATGCCCGCGCCGGATTCCGAGATCGTCCGCATCATGATCGCGGCATCGGAGATGCCGAGGCCGGAGCCGCCATATTGCTCGGGAATGCAGATGCCGAGCCAGCCGGCATCCGCCAAGGCCTTGTGGAAGTCGGCCGGGAAACCGCCCTCCTTGTCCTTCTTCAGCCAATAGGCATCGTCAAAACGCGCGCAGATCTTTGCGATCGCATCGCGGATCGCTTCCTGATTGGCGGTGAGGGCAAAATCCATCTGGCCTGATCCTATGGCGTGGCCGCCGCTCTGGTGACGCCATCGCGCACCAGCGCGGCAATCTCGTCGGCGGAGAAGCCGGCTTCCTGCAGAATCGCAGCGCCGTGCTGGTTCAGGCGCGGCGCCAGCCGGGTCGGCTCCGCCGGTGTCTCCGACCAGGTGGCGGAGACCTTCATGTTGCGAATGGCGCCCTCGCTCGGATGCTCGACCGTCGGAAAAAATCCGGTCGCCACCAGATGCGGGTCCTGCAACAGGCTTTCGAGGTCATGCATCGGCATCACAGGCACATCGGCCTTGTTCAATAGTTCGGTCCACTCGGCGGTGCTGCGGGTTTCGAAGATGGCCGCGAGTTCGCCATAGACCGTGTCGATATTGACGGCGCGTCCGGCGAAGGTCGCGAATTTGGGATTGGCGCGCAGATCGTCGCGGCCGGTGGCCTTGAAGAAGTTCTCCCACTGTTTGTCGTTGTAGACGATCACGCAGATATAACCGTCCGAAGTCTTGTAGGGTCGGCGGTCACGCGACAGGTGCCGCGCATAGCCGCCCTTGTCGAGCGGCGGCTCGTAGGTGAGACCGCCCATGTGATCGCCCATGACAAAACCCGCCATGGTCTCGAACATCGGGATATCCAGCCGCTGGCCGCGCCCGGTGCGGTCGCGATGCACCAGGCTGGCGCAGATCGCGCCCACCGCGGTAAGTCCGACAATACGGTCGACCAGGGCGTTTGGCACATAGCGCGGAACGCCGTCGCCGGTCTGCGCCATCAGGGCCGGCAATGCGGTGGCGCCCTGGATCAAATCGTCATAAGCGGGCTTGGCGGCATAGGGCCCGTCCTGCCCAAAGCCGAACACGCCGGCATAGATCAGGCGCGGATTGAGCTTCGAGACCACGTCGTAGCCAAGCTGCAGCCGCGTCATCGCCTGCGGACGCACGTTGTAAACTAGCACGTCGCCCGATGCGATCAGCCGCAGCACGGTATCGCGCCCGGCCGGCTTCTTCAGGTCGAGGCAGATGCTGCGCTTGCTGCGATTGGTGTTGAGGAACACCGGACCCATGCCGGGATGGCGCGTCGGGCCGATCAGCCGCGTCACGTCGCCTTCCAGCGCCTCGACCTTGATCACGTCGGCGCCGTAATCGCCGAGCATCTGGGTGGCATAGGGCCCCATCAGCACGGTCGTCATGTCGATGACCTTGACGCCCTCCAGCGGTCCCATGGCCCTGATCGCTCCCTTGGGGGCGCCGCATCCCGACGCCCGCCTTCTCCGGTCTAGTAACGGCAGGCCGCGTGCAAGATCAAGGGCTCCCGGCGTATCGGTCCGTCATTGCGGGACACGCCCTCGACCTCGTCATTCCGGGGCGCGCCGCTTGGCGCGGACTCTCCACGCCGTCATTCCGGGATGCGCCCTTTGGCGCAGACCCGGAATCCATAACCACCATCGGGAGTATGGATTCCGGGCTCGCGCTTCGCGCGCCCCGGAATGACGGCGTGTAACGCGTCCGCTATTTCGCTGGCTCAAGCAGCGAGACGTAATTCGCGACCGCGGCACCGCCCATATTGAAGATGCCGGCGAGCTTTGCATTCTTGATCTGCATGCCTTCGGGCGCCTGTCCGACAAGCTGCATCGCGCTTAGGACGTGCATGGAAACGCCGGTGGCGCCGATCGGGTGACCCTTGGCCTTCAACCCGCCGGACGGATTGACCGGCAGCTTGCCGTCCTTCTGGGTCCAGCCTTCCTTGATGGCGCGCGCGCCCTGTCCTCTCGGCGTCAGTCCCATCGCCTCATATTCGATCAGCTCCGCCACGGTGAAACAATCATGGGTTTCGACAAAGGACAAATCCGAAAGCTGCACGCCGGCTTTCTGCAGCGCCTGCTGCCAGGCCACCGAGCAGCCCTCGAATTGCAGGATGTCGCGCTTCGACATCGGCAGGAAATCCTGGGCATGGGCGGTCGCCCGGATGTTGACCGCCTTGGTCATCGACTTCGCCGTTTCGGCGTCCGCCAGCACCAGCGCCGCGGCGCCGTCCGATACCAGCGAACAGTCGGTGCGCTTCAGGGGTCCTGCCACATACGGATTCTTCTCGCTTTCGGAACGGCAGAACTCATAGCCGAAATCCTTGCGCATCTGCGCATAGGGATTGGCGACGCCGTTCTTGTGGTTCTTGGCGGCGATCATCGCCAGCGCGTCGGATTGATCGCCGTATTTCTGGAAATAGGCCTGCGCGATCTTGCCGAACACCCCGGCGAAGCCGCCGGGAGTGTCGCCATCCTCGGGCAGATACGATGCCCGCAGCAGGTTGCGGCCGATCTCCGCCGCGGGCGTCCGCGTCATCTGCTCGACGCCGACCACCAGCACGATCCTGGCCGCACCCGCCGCAATGGCCCTGACGCCCTGATGCACGGCAGCCGAGCCGGTGGCGCAGGCGTTCTCGACCCGAGTTGCCGGCTTGAACCGCAAGTGTGGATCGGCCTGCAGCACCAGCGAGGCAGTAAAATCCTGCGGCGAAAAGCCGGCGTTGAAATGCCCGAGCACGATCTCGTCGACATCAGCAGCGGAAATGCCGGCATCGGCCAGCGCCTCGGTCGCGACCCGAACCACCAGGCTCTCGACGGTTTCGGTATCGAACTTTCCAAATGGCGTATGCGCCCATCCGACGATGCTGGCTGTCATGGCTGGTCTCCCGTGATTGCGGCGACAAGGATCAGTGGACGAACTTACCACCCAATTCGTCCTCGATGTGGATTCGGATAATATCGTCGAAGGTGTTTTCGGCGGTGGTGAAGCCGAGTTTGACGGCGCGTTTGGCTTCGAAATTACGCGGCCAGCCAGCGACGATTCCGACGATGAAGGGATCGGGTTCGTGCTTGATCCGCGCCGCCACCTTGTCGCCGGCAACCCGCTTCAGGGCGGCGATCTGCTCGCCGACGGTGGCGGAAAGACCGGGCATGGTGAGATTGCGGCGGGCGCCGGCGACGGCGCTATCCATGGTCGCCGCATGGATCAGAAACCCGACGGCCGAACGCGGCGAGGCATGCCAATGCCGGACGTCCTCCGATACCGGCAGTACCGCCTCCTTGCCCGCGAGCGGCTCACGCAGGATGTTGGAAAAGAATCCGGATGCCGCCTTGTTGGGAAGCCCGGGCCGGATGCAAATGGTCGGCAGCCGAATGCCGATGCCGTCCATGAAGCCGCGGCGCGAATAGTCCGCGAGCAGGAGTTCGCCGATCGCCTTCTGCGTGCCGTAACTGAGTAGCGGGGTATGAAAGAACTCGTCGCCGATGGCATCCGGAAACGGCGCGCCGAACACCGCGATCGACGAGGTGAACACGACCCGCGGCTTGTAGCCGCCGCCGGCGAGCCGGATCGCGTCGAGCAGCATCCGGGTGCCGTCGAGGTTGATCCGATAGCCCTTGTCGAAATCAAGCTCGGCCTCGCCCGAGACAATCGCCGCGAGATGGAAGATCACGTCCGGGCGGTTTGCCACCAGCTTTTCGGCAACGCCGGGCACGGCGAAATCGCAGGTCACGGTGTCGACCGGGAATCCGGCCTTGGGCGCCTGCGCCGGCGCCACCACATCCTGCAGCGTCATCCCTGTGATCTCGCGGGAGCCGAGCCGCCCGTCGCGCAACAGCCGTTCGGTCAGTTTACGGCCGACCATGCCCGTGGCGCCCAGAACCAATATGTGCAAGACCCAACTCCCTGTTGTTTTTGAAGGCCAGTCCAGCGCAATTTCACCTCAACGGCTTCATCCTTCGAGACGCATCGCTTCGCGATGCTCCTCAGGATGAGGTCTCAGACCCTCATGGTGAGGAGCGCGCCTTCGCGCGTCTCGAACCATGAGGCCTCGGCAGAAGCAACAATGGTCGAGAGAAACGGAAAACGCGCCAGGGCGCTCATTCCTTCACGGCTCCGGTCATCGCCGACACGTAATGCTCGACAAAGAAGGCGTAAAGGATGACGAGGGGCAGCGAGCCTGCCAGCGCGCCGGCCATCAACGCACCCCAGCGGTAGACGTCACCATCGACGAATTCGTTGACGATGGCGACCGGCACGGTCTTGTTCGCCGTCGATTGCAGGAAGGTGAGCGCATAGATGAACTCGTTCCAGCACAGCGTGAAGCAGAAGATGAAGGCCGAGATCAGGCCGGGCACCGCCAGCGGCAGCACGATCTTGATCAGGATCTGCCATCGGCTCGCGCCGTCGATCAGCGCGCATTCCTCCAGCTCGAACGGGATGGTCTTGAAATAGCCCATCAAGAGCCAGGTCGAGAACGGGATCAGGATGGTTGGATAGGTCAGGATCAGCGCCAGCGGCGAATCGAACAGGCCATACTGGAAAACCACGGTGGCGAGCGGAATGAACAGGATCGACGGCGGCACCAGATAGGACATGAAGATCAGGCCGCCGACCCATTGGGCGCCGCGATAGCGCAGCCGCACAATAGCGTAGGCGGCGAGCACGCTTGCAAAGATCGACAGCACGGTGGCGCCGATCGCGACATACATCGTGTTCCACAGCCAGTGCGGATAATAGCTCTCGAACAGCAGCTTGTGGAAATGCTTGAGGGTCGGATTCCAGGTCCAGAACGGGTTGTACCTGTCGAGATCGAGCAACTGGTCGTCCGGCTTGATCGACGTCAGCCCCATCCAGTAGAACGGAAACAGCAGGATGAACACGATGATCGCCAGCGGCAGATAAAGCGTGACGATGCGGCGCGGCACCGACTGCAGATAGCTCATGCCTTCGCTGTTATCGATCCGCGCCGGCGCCGACAGGATGCTCTTCAGGTCGACCGGTTTCGGTGCGGGGAGATCAGTCATTGTTTTCTCCCTGCGGCCATTTGCGGCAGCGCGCGCGGGGCTTGCCCCGTTCGCGCAAACAGAACAACGCTGCGCCGCGGCTAGTCATTGTTCTCTCCCTGCTGCCATTTGCGGCGCTGCAGCCCGAACCAGGAGACCATGATCGCGGCGAGCAGGAACGGAATCATGGCGCTGGAAATCGCCGCGCCCTCGCCGAGCTGGCCGGCGATAATGGCGCGCTGATACGACAGGGTCGCCATCAGGTGCGTGGCGTTGACCGGCCCGCCACGGGTCATCGCCCAGATCAACTGGAAGTCGGTGAAGGTGAACAGCACCGAGAACGTCATCACCACGGCAATGATCGGGGTCAGCAACGGATAGGTGATGTGGCGGAACATCTCCCAGCGGCTGGCGCCATCGAGCGTCGCCGCCTCATAGAGCGAGGGCTGCACGGTCTGCAGTCCGGCCAGCAGCGTGATCGCGACAAAGGGAACGCCGCGCCAGATATTGGCGAAGATCACGCAGGCCCGCGCCCAGGTCGGATCGCCCAGGAAATTGATGTTGTGGCTGATCAGGCCGAGCTGCCTGAGTGACCACGAGATGATCGAGAATTGCGAATCGAAGATCCACCAGAATGCCAGCGCCGACAGCACGGTCGGCACGATGAAGGGAATCAGCACCAGCGCGCGCAGCATGGCCTTGAACGGCATGTTTTCGTTGAGCAGCAGCGCCAGATAAAGTCCGATCGCGAATTTGATGCTGCTCGCGATCAGCGTGTAGAACACCGTATTGAACACCGACAGCCAGAAGATGTCGTCGCCCCACAGCCACTCGTAGTTTTCCAGCCCGATATATCCGCCGGGCTGTCCGATCTTGGCGTCGGTGAACGAAATCCAGATCCCGAGACCGAGGGGATAGGCCAGGAAGAAGATCAAGAACCCCATCGCCGGCAGCATGAACCAGAAGCCGAGCCAGTTGCGGTTGGTCTTGAGCTGGTCCCAGGCGGTGGCTTCGCGGATCTGCGGTTTGGCGCGCTGCGGCGAGAGTGCGATGTCAGCCATGGGCGATATCCCGTGTTGATGCAACCAGCATGTGCCGCCCTGTCCCCGATGCGCCGAACCGCTTTGTCCGGCGCCATGCGCTAGTATAATGGGACGGGCGGCGGTCGCCCACCGCCCGCCTTTGGCTTGATCAGCGATAAATTCGCTTCAATTGCCGCTCGGTTTCCGCAATCGAGCTCTTGGCATCCTTGGCCCCGGTGCAGTAATTGGCGAACATGTCGACGACCAGGAAATCGGCGATCGCGGTCGCCGCCTTCTCGCCGGGGGTGCCGAGGCCGGATGCCGGCAGTGCCCGCTTGCTGGCCTGCGCGAACACCGCGTTCTTCGGGTCGGCGGTCCAGACCGGGGCCGAGTCATAGGCATTGAGCGTGTGGGTGAGATAACCGCGCGCGCCGGACAGCCATTTCTCGAACTGATCCTTTTCCAGCATAAAGGCGATGAACGCCTTGGCGGCGTTCGGATATTTGGTGAAGTTGAAGGCCAGGATCGGGACCGCGAGCTGCAGCTCGGTCGGATGGCCGACCGGCCCGACCGGCCACAGCGCGTGATAGGTATCCTCCGCCAGATCCTTCATCTTCGGGTCGTCCTTGGCGGCGATGTAGATCGAAATGCCGTTGGCGGTGCAGTAGAGCTCGCCCGACAGGAATGCCTTGTTGTTCGAGCCGTCGTTCCAGGACGCACAGCCGGGGATGAAGGTATCGGACAGCGCCTTGGCATATTCCAGCGCCTTCACCGTCTCCGGCGAGTTGATGATGACCTTGTCGTTCTTGTCGACGGTGTAGCCGCCGTTGCCCCACAATACCCAGTGCAGCCAGCCATTGGCGTCACCGGTGGCATGGCCCAGCGCGAAGCCGGCCGGGGTGTTGTTCTTCTTCAAAGCCTTGCACATTTCGAGGAAGCCGGGGAAGTCGGTCGGGAACGCCTTGAAGCCCGCCTTGTCCACCGCCGATTTGCGGTAGGTCATGTAGCCGCCAACGGTCGCCACGGGGATGCCGAGCCAGTCGTCGCCCTTCTTGCAGGTCTTGGCCGCGGCGTCGGTCCAGCCGCCATATTTCTTGCCGAGATAGTCGGCGACATCGTTCATCTTCAGCACTTTGGTCGGGAACAGTTGCGGCAGCGTGTGCAGGCCCCACGCCAGATCGAGGCCCGAGCCGGTGTTGGCGGCGACCGAAGCCTTCGGCTGCACGTCCTCGAAGGACTCGCTGAACACATTCATCTGGGTGCCGGTTGCGGTCTGGAACGCCGCGACGACGGCGTTGAACGCATCATCTTCCGACGGCACAAAGCGCTTCCAGCGCATCAGGGTGAGTTTCGCGCCCGGCTCCGGCTTCCATGGAGCCGTCTGGGCCCACGCCTTGGCGAAATCAAGCAGCGCGGGACCGGTCAGCGCGCCGGCGGTGGCAAGCGCGGTGCCGCCCTGAAGCAGGGTGCGGCGGGTAAAGTCATGCATGGTCTATCCTCCCAATGGTTTTTTCTCAGGCATTCAGTCGCTTGCCGGTCGCCTCGTCGAACAGATGAACGAGCGACGGGTTCGGCTTGAGCCGGACCTTGTCGCCCGGACTGAATTGATGACGCTCGCGGAACACGGCCACCACCTGCTCGCCGCCGAGCTTGGCGAAGACCTGGGTTTCCGAGCCGGTCGGCTCCACCACCACGATCTCGGCCTCGGCGCCGTCGTCGGCGATGGTGAAATGCTCGGGCCGCACGCCGTATACCGCGGGCCGGCCGTCCGAACTGGCCGGCGCCGAGGCCAGCGGCAGCTTGATGCCGTTCGGCCCCTCGAAGCCGGCGCTGCCGTTCGCCTTCACCTTGCCCTTGAGGAAATTCATCGCCGGCGAGCCGATGAAGCCCGCGACGAACTGGTTGTCCGGCCGGTCGTACAGCTCAAGCGGAGTGCCGATCTGCTCGACAATGCCGTCATGCATCACCACGATCTTGTCGGCCATGGTCATGGCCTCGATCTGGTCGTGGGTGACATAAACCGTGGTGGTCTTGAGCCGCTGATGCAGTTCCTTGATTTCGGTGCGCATCGCCACCCGCAGCTTGGCGTCAAGGTTGGACAGCGGCTCGTCGAACAGGAACACCTGCGGATCGCGCACGATGGCCCGCCCCATCGCGACGCGCTGGCGCTGCCCGCCGGACAATTGCCGGGGAAAGCGCTCGAGCAGCGGCATCAGATCCAGAATCTCTGCGGCGCGCTTGACGCCGCTGGAGATTTCGCTCGCGCTCGCGCCGCGCAGCTTGAGGGAAAATCCCATATTGTCGGCGACCGTCATATGCGGATAGAGCGCATAGTTCTGGAACACCATCGCGATGTCGCGCTCCTTGGGCTGGACATTGTTGACCACCCGCTCGCCGATCGAAATCGTGCCCGAGGTGATGTTTTCGAGCCCGGCGAGCATCCGCAACAGGGTCGACTTGCCGCAGCCGGAGGGGCCGACCAGCACCACAAAGGCGCCGTCCTCGATCGGGATGGTCACGCCGTGCAGGACTTCGAAATTACCGAACGATTTCCGCACGTCGCGAATCTGAACCGACGACATCCATACCCTCCCGATCCGACCGCTTCCGCGGTCAATGCCGCGGTCGCCCTCTCGCTTAACCCGGGGTCTTATCAGACTTTTTTGGCGATGTCGTCGGATCAAAGTCGAATTGAAGTCCCGCTCGCGGTCAACATTGCGATCGGGCCGGCGGCATGCAAACATCGGCCGCCGATACGAACATTACGCGCAAAAACAAGGCATGTGCGCTGCGGGAGAACCGATGAACAAGCCGCTACCGGGAACCACCAGGCGCAAGCTCCGCTCCAGCGAATGGTTCAACAACCCGCATAATCCGGGGATGACCGCGCTCTATCTCGAGCGTTACCTCAATTATGGCCTGACCCGCCACGAACTGCAGTCCGGCATGCCCATTATCGGCATCGCGCAGACCGGCAACGACCTGTCGCCCTGCAATCGCCACCACCTCGAGCTGGCGCATCGGGTCCGGGAGGGCATCCGCGCCGCCGGCGGCATTGCCATGGAATTCCCGATGCACCCGATCCAGGAGACCGGCAAGCGCCCGACTGCGGCACTTGACCGCAACCTGGCCTATCTCGGACTGGTCGAAATCCTGTTCGGCTATCCGCTCGACGGCGTCGTCCTGACCACCGGCTGCGACAAGACCACCCCGGCCTGCCTGATGGCGGCGGCGACGGTCAATCTGCCGGCGATCGTGCTCTCCGGCGGGCCGATGCTGAACGGCTGGCACGACGGCCAACGCACTGGCTCCGGCACCGTGGTCTGGAAATCCCGCGAAAGGCTGGTCGCCGGCGAGATCGACTACGAAGAATTCATGAATATCGTGGCCTCGTCGGCGCCGTCGGTCGGCCACTGCAACACCATGGGCACCGCCTCGACCATGAATTCGCTGGCCGAGGCGCTCGGCATGTCGCTGCCGGGATGCGCGGCGA
Source organism: uncultured Alphaproteobacteria bacterium (assembly GCA_963808035.1). GTDB lineage: Bacteria > Pseudomonadota > Alphaproteobacteria > Rhizobiales > Xanthobacteraceae > Bradyrhizobium. Next base: position 561,707 of record CAWEEF010000001.1, read on the forward strand.
TCCCGGCCCCCTACCGCGAACGCGGCCAGATCGCCTATGAGACCGGCACGCGCATCGTCGACATGGTGTGGGAAGACCTGAAGCCGTCGGACATCCTGACCCGAAAGGCATTCGAAAACTGCATCGTCGTCAATTCGGCGATCGGCGGCTCGACCAATGCGCCGATCCACATCAATGCGCTCGCCCGCCATATCGGCGTGGACCTCTCGATCGACGATTGGCAGACATTCGGTCACCAGATTCCGCTGCTGGTGAACATGCAGCCGGCCGGCTTCTATCTCGGCGAGGAATATCATCGCGCCGGCGGCGTGCCGGCGGTGGTGCGCGAATTGATGCAACACAAGCGCATTCACGAAGACGCCATGACCGTCAACGGCCATACCATGGGCGAAAACTGCCGCATGGCGCCGAAACCCGACGGCGACGTGATCCGCCCTTACGACAAGCCGCTGGTGAAGGACGCCGGCTTCCTGGTGCTGCGCGGCAATCTGTTCAATTCCGCGATCATGAAGACCAGCGTGATCTCGAGCGAGTTCCGCGACCGCTATCTGGTCAACCCGGCCGATCCCAACGCGTTCGAGGGGCGCGCCATCGTGTTCGAGGGGCCGGAGGATTATCACCACCGGATCGAGGATCCCGCGCTCAATATCGACGAGCACTGCATCCTGTTCGTGCGCGGCACCGGCCCGATCGGCTATCCCGGCGGCGCCGAAGTCGTCAACATGCAGCCGCCGGCCGCCCTCATCAAGCGCGGCATCCTGTCCCTGCCCTGCATCGGCGACGGCCGCCAGTCCGGCACCTCGGGCTCGCCGTCGATCCTGAACGCGACCCCGGAGGCTGCGGCCGATGGGGGCTTGGCGATTCTCAAGACCGGCGACAAGGTCCGCATCGACCTCAACAAGGGCAGCGCCAACATCCTGATCTCGGAAGAGGAACTGAAGCGGCGGCGCGCCGAGCTCAAGGCCAAGGGCGGCTTCCCCTACCCGGCCAACCAGACGCCGTGGCAGGAGCTCTATCGCTCGACCGTCGGACAGCACGCCACCGGCGCCTGCATGGAGTTCGCGACGCGCTATCGCGACATCGCAGGCCGCGTCGGCGTCGCGCGCGATAATCATTGAGCGGCTCGATGATTTTGGTGGCAATCTCGGCAGTCGTCCCTGCGAACGCAGGGACCCACAACCCCTGGCTTCGAAGATTTAAACGGGGCGCTTACCGATTGCACAAACGAGACGCCGCGGCGTATGGGTCCATGCGTTCGCAGCGACGACCCTTGGAAGTGCAGCACAAAACTTCATAAAAATCCGGGAGAACAAAATGTCAGACCGCCTCAAGGGCAAACGCGCGTTCGTCACCGCGGGCGCGGTGGGAATCGGCCGCGCCTGCGCCGTCGCCTTTGCGCGTGAAGGCGCCACCGTGTTCGCGACCGATATCGACGAGAAAGGTCTCGCGCTGCTCGGCAAGGACGGCATTTCGGAAGTGGCGCGGCTCGACGTGCGCGACAGCGAAGCCGTCGCCGCGGTGGCCAAGCGCGCCGGCCCTATCGACATCCTGCTCAACGCGGCCGGCTTTGTGCATCACGGCACCGTGCTCGATTGCTCCGACGCCGATTGGGACTTTTCGTTCGACCTCAATGTCAAATCGATGCACCGTACCATCCGGGCCTTTCTGCCGGGCATGCTGCAAGCCGGCCGAGGCTCGATCGTGAACATCTCCTCCGCCGCCGGCGTGTTCAAGGCTGCGCCCAACCGCTATGTCTATGGCGCGACCAAGGCTGCGGTCGCAGCCCTCACCCGCGCGGTCGCGACCGATTTCATCACCAAGGGCATCCGGTGCAACTGCATCTGCCCCGGCACCATCGAGACCCCGTCGATGTTGAGCCGCGCCGCCGCCGCCGGACCCGGCGGGCGCGACATGTTCGTGAGCCGGCAGCCGATGGGGCGGCTTGGCACCGCGGACGAAATCGCCTCGCTTGCGGTATATCTTGCGAGCGACGAGAGCTCGTTCACGACCGGCGTCGCCCATATCATCGACGGCGGCTGGACGCTGTAACGTCATTCCCAACAGACAAGGGCTCACCCATGAACAAGATCGATCTGAACGGCCGCTGCGCAATCGTCACCGGCGGCGCGCAGGGTTTCGGGCGCGCGATCACCGAGCGTTTCGTCGCTTCCGGCGCCAGGGTTGCAATCTGGGATCACGACCAGCCGTTCGCCGAGAGGACCGCGAATGAAATCGGCTCGGCGGTGACCGCGTTCAAGGTCGACGTGTCGGATCTCACCGCGGTCGAAAAGACACGGGACGCCACGCTGAAGGCGCTCGGCAAGATCGACATCCTGGTCAACAATGCCGGCATCGCCGGCATCAACAAGACGGTGTGGGAAACCGACCTCGATGAATGGCGCAAGGTCCTGCGCATCAACCTCGACGGACCCTTCATCTGCTGCAAGGCGATCGTGCCTCACATGGTCAAGCAGAACTATGGCCGCATCATCAACATCGCCTCGATCGCCGGCAAGGAGGGCAACCCCAACGCGGCGCACTATTCGGCGTCAAAGGCCGGCCTGATCGCGCTGACCAAGTCGCTCGGCAAGGAACTCGCCAGCCACGAGATCGCAGTCAATGCGGTCACCCCCGCCGCCGCCAAAACTGCGATCTTCGACCAGATGACCCAACAACATATCGACTTCATGCTGTCGAAGATTCCGAAAGGACGGTTTGTGCTGGTGGAGGAACTCGCGGCCATGGTGGCGTGGCTCGCCTCGGAAGAGTGCGCGTTTTCCACCGGCGCGGTGTTCGATATTTCAGGCGGTCGCGCGACGTATTAGATCAGGCCATATGGCGGTTAGGTGGATATGACGGCGTATCAGGTGGCCTCGTGGTTCGAGACGCGCGGCGTTGCCGCGCTCCTCACCATGAGGGTCTGACAAGAGCTCGGACCTCATCCAGAGGAGCATCGCGAGGCGATGCGTCTCGAAGGATGAAGCCACGATGCTCGCGCTACGAGGCGGCTGCGTGGTAGGATCAGCCGTCATTTTGAACCGGATGGGATCCTCGATTGAACAGCACCCTCTATGCCGTATCCGTCTGGGTGTTGCCGCTGGTCATTGCGATCACCTTTCATGAAGCCGCCCACGGCTTTGTCGCGCACCATTTCGGGGACAACACAGCCTGGGAACGCGGGCGCGTCAGTTTCAACCCGCTCAAGCATATCGATCCGTTCGGCACCCTGTTGTTGCCGGCCGTGCTGCTGCTATCCCATTCGCCGTTCCTGTTCGGCTATGCCAAACCGGTACCGGTGAATTTTCGCGGCCTGCGCAATCCGCGGCTCGACATGGTCTGGGTGGCGCTGGCCGGGCCGGCGACCAATATCGTTCTCGCGCTGGTCGCGGCAGCGGCCTTCCACCTGGTCGACGTCCTGCCCGCCAATGCGGCGCAGTGGGTGGTCGACAATCTCAAAAATGCGCTTGTCATCAATGTCGTGCTGGCGATTTTCAACATGCTGCCCATCCCCCCGCTGGATGGCGGGCGGGTCGCGGTCGGATTGCTCCCCAACGTGCTGGCTGTTCCGCTGTCCCGGCTGGAACCGTTCGGGATGCTGATCCTGATCGGGGTTCTGATCATCCTGCCGATGGCCGGGAGCCAACTCGGTCTAAATCTTGATGGTATTTCGGCGATACTGCGAGCGTCGACCAGCTATGTAATCCGGCTAGTTCTCTTGTTAACCGGCAACACCTAGTCCAAGCTTCGCGACCGCTGAACAAGCCGAGGCCCTCTTGATCAAAGCTGCCGACATGATGATCGCGCGACGTGCCGACACCAAGGCCCGCGCCGATTTCGCGACCTGGAAAATGATGGCCAAGCTGAACGGCGCCTCGGCGCTCCCGGTCGAAGCCCAGGATTTTCTCGCCGACTACAGCATGCTCCTGAAGAAAATGCGGGAGCCGGAAGCCACCGAGGCCACCATCAATCTGATCTATCGCCGCTATTACGCGGCAATGGGCGGCACCGGCACCGCACCCGATGTCAAAGCCCATGCCAGCGATCCCGTGACCAACAACGTGACCGCGTTCCGACGCCCCCCGCCGCAGCGGCCCCAGCCGGCCGCCGGCTCCGGTGCGAAGCCGCGGCTGCCGGTGGCCCTGATCTTTGCCTGCCTGGTCGTGGTCTATGTCGGGATCCGATACTATTTGCGCTGAGCTCTCGGCCTGGCAGACACGCCTCAGCCAGACGACTCAATCGCCCTTGAAATTCACATCCAGGCTGTAGTTGAACTCGTCATCGGTCAGCTTCGCAGGCGGCCGGGGCACCGGGTCCGAGCGACGGATCATGGAAATCGCGGCCTCATCGTACAGCGCATCGCCGGACGATTGGAGAACGCCGACCGACACGACATGCCCCAGCCGGTTGAGCACCAGGCTCACCTTGACCTTCGCATTCCGGTGTTTCTGAACCTTCGGATAGCGCTTGTGAAGCTCGAAATAGGCGCTGATCTGCTTGCCCCAGGCCGCCGTCAGCCGCTGCTTGTCCTTGCCGATGCCGATATTGGGCGCCGTCACGGCTTCGGATTCGTGGGCATCTGCCAGGGTTTGCCGGGCCGTCGCTTCCTGCGCTACCGATTCCTGGGAAGCCGCGGTCTGCACGGTCTCGAGCTTCGGTTCGTCTTCCGGGGGCTTCTTCGATTCATTCTGCGTCACCACCCGATCGGGGTCGTCGGTCTCGGTCGGCGTGTCCTTGGGCAAATCGGTCGGCTTGATTTCGGCCTTCTGCTCGGCGAGCGCCGGCGAGGCGACCGAGGCGTCGGCATCCGGGCCCGGCGGCAGCTCGGTGGTCTCGGTGTGCGGCGACGACAATTCGACCCCAATCTCGATCGCATTCGCACCAAGAGAATCGTCACCGTCTTCGGACGGCATGCGGGCAATCGCCAGCGCCGCGCCGCCGACATGAAGCGCCAGCGCGACACCCGCCGCGAAAAACCACAGCCGCCGGGACGGCTTTTGCTCGAGTCTCAGTTCAGACATGGTTCAGGGCTTCACGCCTTCGGTCGCCGAGGGCTGCGCCGCGCCCTCCGGAACGCCCTCCAGCGCCACCAACTTCATACGGTAATTTCCCTTGCGAAGAAGTTCCAGCACGTCCATCAGGTCGCCATAGGGAACCAGGCGGTCGGCACGCACGAACACCAGCCGCTCCGGATTGCTATCGGCTCCCGCATCGAGCGAACTGATCAGATCGATCCGCTTGACCGGCGTTTCACCGATGGCCAGCGTCAGATCCGGCTTGATGCTGACATAGATCGGCTTGTCCGGCTTCTTCTGCGGGGTCGCAGTCGAGCTCGGCAGATCGATCGGAAGATCGACGGTCGACAGCGGCGCCGCCACCATGAAGATGATCAGAAGGACCAGGATGACGTCGATGAACGGCGTGACGTTGATCTCGTGGGTTTCCGCGAAATCGCTGTCATCGTCGAGATCGGGATCCGCGATCGAGACCGCCATCGCCTACTCCGCCGCTCGCGAATGCACACCGCCATGGGTGCGGTCGAGATCGCGCGACAACAACCGCGCCGCTGCACCCGACGAGCGGCTGACCAGCTCGAGATAGCCTTTGGTCACGCGCGCGAAGTGATTGTAGATAATGACCGCCGGGATCGCCGCGACCAGACCGAAGGCGGTCGCGAGCAGCGCTTCGGCGATACCCGGGGCCACCACGGCCAGATTCGTCGTCTGCGATTTCGAGATGCCGATGAAGCTGTTCATGATGCCCCATACGGTCCCGAACAGCCCGACGAACGGCGACGTCGCCCCGATGCTGGCGAGCAGCCCCATGCCGGTGCGGACCCGCCGTCCCTCGGCGCGAACGATTTCGGCAAAGCTCGACGCGGCCCGTTCCTTGATGCCGTCGTCGCTGGAAATTCCCGCCGACAACCGCGCCTCGCCCATCGCGGCGGCGAGCAATGCGGACAACACGCTGTCCTTGGCGCCCAGCGAAAACTGCGCTTCCGCGAGTGACCTCGCATCCCTGATCCTGGCGAGCGCCGCGCGCAGTTTGCGCCGAACGAACGACAGTTCGATCATTTTCGCGATGAACACGGTCCAGGTCACCAGCGAGGCGAACGCCAGTCCCACCATGACCGCCTTGACGATGACATCCGCCGCCAGGAACATCGACCATGGTGACAGCTCGCGCAGGCCGGGGGCGGTCGATTTCAGGGGTCGCGCGTCGGCGGCGGTTGCCGGAATGTCGGCGAGGTTCGGCGGCGGTGCGGGCTGACTGGCTGAAGGGGGTGCAGGTGCCGGGGCCGACGGCGGCACTGCCGACGGCGCCGGCGCGGGTTGGACCGACGGTTGGCTCGCAGCGGGGGGCTGCGATGCAACCGGCGCAGCGGGACGCGGCTGTTGCGCGGACGCGGATGCAACCAAGGACAGCAGCATCAGCGCCGTCAGCGCTTTCAGAATCGTTCTAAACATGAACGCACGATCTCCGGCTACGTGACGATGTCGTTGTGGTTATGACGCGTAACTTGACCAATTCAAGGTCAATCTGCCAATCCATCCTACAAATCGTTTTGAACATACGATCCTCAAGGCATCACCAATGTGACCTGCAAAATGCGGCCTCCTTCAGAACCGGTAGATTGCCTTGAGGCGAACCGTACGTCCCTGGCCCGGCGAGATGTTGTTGTTGGCGTCGGCCGAGGCCCAATAGCCTTTGTTGAAGATATTCTCGATGTTGAGCTGTGCGCGCCAGTTCTTGTCGATCGTTGCATAGACTGCGGCATCGAAACGGACAAAGCCCGGCAGCCTCACGGTATCATCCGACGAGGCAAGGGAGTCACCGAAATAGATCACGCCGAGCGCGGCGGCCCACATCGGGGTGATCTGATATTTGTTCCACCACGCGAACTGGTTGTAGGGCACGAGCTGGACGCGATTTCCGGCAACAATCGTGGTCGACGTCGCACTGGTAATTTTGGCGTCGGTGTAGGCATAGGCGAGCGATGATTGCCACTCGTTGTTGACATAGCCGACCAGGCTCGCCTCGAAACCTCTGGTCAGGGTGCTGCCGGACGGAAAGAAGAAGCCGGGGTTGTTGCCGTCGGCGATCGGCTGATTGGTGCGGTTCAGATTGTACACCGCGGTCGAGAACAGCAATTTCGGATTGATGTTCCACTTTACGCCGGCTTCGGTATTTTCGAACTTCTGCGGCTCGAGAATCAAGGTGCCGGCGGTCAGTGAACTGAACTGATCGCCGGAGGCCGGCAGGTAGGAAATGCTGTAGGCGGTGTAGATCGACAGGGTGTCTATCGGCTTGACGATGATCGCCGCTTGCGGCGAGACCTTGTCGTCGACCCGGGCGCGCTGGATGTTGGTGTTCATGTCAAGTGCCGACATATCGAAGCGATCGAAGCGCGCGCCACCGATCAACTGGATCCAGCGGGTAATTTCGACGGTGTCGCGCGCATAGGCGGATTCGATGTTGAGCCGGTAGCTGCTGTTTGAGTCGGGGCTGGTCACGCCCGGCGAAAGAGCCCCCGGATATTGATGGACGAAGGTGACCGGCCCGAAATAGGTCGGAGCAAACGGATTGTCCGCGATGGTGTTGGTCCCGTTCGGGAAAATACCGGTGTTGCGGATATCTACGCCGGTCTGCTGGCCAAACTCGGTCCCGAACGCCACCGTATGCAGCGCCGGGCCGGTGTTGGTCTTGTAGACGAAGTCGGTCTGGTTGAACAAATTGTCGCGGTTGGTGGTGTGCTGGTAGGCCGCGAGATTGAAGCTGGTATCGGCGGGGTTGACCGCGCCCGACAGTGCGCCGTTGCCCGGATACACATTCTGGTAGAACTTCTTGTAATCGGCATAGATCGTGCCGTTTTTGACGGTCAGGCCGTTTCCGAAATCATGTTCGAAAACGCCCATCGTGGTCTGAACGTCGGCGCTTGCGACACCCAAGCTTGGGCTGCCGAAAAATACCGAGAGGTCGCCGTTCGGAGCGAACGGCATCGCGGGATTGAAGCGGGTGGCGCCGCCAACCGGCGATTGCGAGGGATTGCCGCGGTCGGACGTGCGCTCGTCGTGAAAATATTCATAGCTCAGTTTGAGCTTGGTATCATCGTCCAGCTTGAGCGTGACCGTCGGATTGATTCCGTAGCGCTCGAGATGGCCGAAGTCGCGGAAGGCGTCACTACCCTCGTAAAAGGCATTGAAGCGGACTGCCACGTTCTCGTTGACGGCCTGGCCGGCGTCGAGGGTGAACCGGCGATCGCCGTAAGAACCGGTCTGGGCCGTAGCTTCATAGATCGGTACGCCATCGGCTTCCTTGAGCGTGCGATTGACAATGCCGCCGCCGGCGCCGCGACCGAAGGTCAGCGCGGCCGGTCCCTTGAGAACCTCGATGCTTTGCGCGTTGTAGAAATCCCGGAAGTATTGCACGTCGTCCCGGAAACCGTTGACGAAGAAGTTGGCGCTGGAATCCACCCCGCGAATGACGAGCTCGTCGCGATTGCCCTCGCCCTGGTGAACGGCGACGCCTGGTACATATCGGGTGACATCGGTGAGGTTCGTAAAGCCCTGATCCCTGACGAAATCCTTTGTCAGCACGCTCAGCGACTGCGGAATGTTGACCAATGGGGTGTTGGTCTTGGTCGCAACCGAGGTGTTGTTGGCATAGATGCCCACTGCGCCGGCGCGCGCGTCCTGTGACTGTGCGAACGGCTTCGGCGCCGGCGGCGGCTGCGGCTCGGATCGCCGCGCTACCTGCCGATGACGCTTTTGCCCGCCGCGATCGGCGCGGGGGCTAGCCGTGCCATTGGCGTGGTGCTGCTCCTGTGGCGCCGTGACCTGAATGGGTGGAAGCTGCGCGCCCGGCTCCGCCGCTTTGCCCTCTGCCGTGGTTTGCGCGTCGACCCGCGTTGCCCCAGCGAGCACGCCGAACATCGCCGACGCGATCGCCATGGCGCTGGTGGCGGCGAGCAAGCTTCGTCCCGAACTGGCGCTCGTGGTCTCACCGACCGAGACGGTTGCGATCGAACGCACCGATCCCGGCAATTTTGTCTGGCCCATCCCCAACGCCCCTGAACTCACCTCAACCCGGCTCACGCTGATCATTCGCAGCAAGCCATGGTGTGTTGGTATCGGGCATGAAAATGGTGGTCAACGCGAATACGGCTTTTGGCTTTTTGAATCTGTCGAGATCAAAACCATTCTAAATTGCGAGTTGAAAAGTTCTAGGCGGGAGTCTGGAGGCATTCCGGGCCGACGTTGCAATTCTATTGTCCGGCGCATCGACGGCGCCGACCTGCGGTTATCGATCAAGCAGATGCGGCTACTTGGCGGCGATGCTGCCGGGCTCGGCAAAACCCTTGATCCGGTCCTTGATGTCGCGCAGCGTTTCGAGCGTGGTCTCGATCGAGGCCGCCGGAATATCCTGCAGCACGTCGGCTGCGATGGCATCGCGCAAGCTGTCGAGATCGTCGACGAGCTGGCGGCCGGTCGCGGTGAGGAACAGCCGGTTGGCGCGGCGATCGCGCGGATCATGCCGCCGTTCAAGCAGGCCGTGCTCGACCAGGCGATCGAGCAGTCTCACCAGCGAGATCGGCTGCAGCTCCAGCACCTCTGCCAGATCGACCTGCGACAGGCCTTCCTGTTCGCGCAGCCGAAACAGCACGATCCACTGCGCGCGGGTGGTGCCGCGGCCCTTGGCCCGGTGATCGATGAAGTTGCGCAGCAGGCGCGAACTTTCGACGAGTTGCGCGACCAGCTCGCGCTTCAGTTTGAGCGACATCAGGTTGACGGACCCTCCAAACCTCTCCAAATGTTTAGGATTCTCAAGTTATAGTGTGTTTACACATAAAGTGCACGCATATTATATTTGTACTTTAGGGCAACCCGTTTGGGTGCCCCTATATTGATTTTTTGAGCCCGCGAGCCGGCTCGAATAGATACAGGCTGCCATGAGGAAATCGCGAACGATTGTGTGGGTTGTCGTGGTGGCCGCGGTCTCGGCGACGGGCTATTTCGGCTGGCAGCGGTACCACCAGGCGCAGGAAGCGGCCGAGACGGCGGCCAACGCGAAAAAATCCGCACGCAATCCCGTCCGCGTCACCATTGCGCCGGTCCAGAAGTCCGACTTCCCGGTCTATCTGACCGGGCTCGGAACCGTTCAGGGCTTCAACACCGTGCAGGTACGGACGCGCGTCGACGGCCAGATCGACAAGGTCGCCTTCAAGGAAGGCCAACTGGTGAAGCAGGGCGATCTGCTGGTCGAGATCGATCCGCGGCCGTACCAGGCCGCCGTCGACCAGGCCAAGGCCAAGAAAGCGCAGGACGAGGCCAATCTCGCCAACGCCAATCTGGACCTGCAGCGCTACACCAAGCTCGGCGAATTCGCGACCAAGCAACAGACCGACACCCAGCGCTCGACCGTGCAGCAATTGACCGCGCAGATCGCCGCCGACGATGCCGCGATCGCCAACGCCCAGACCCAGCTCGACTATACTGCCGTCAAGTCACCGATCCCGGGTGTCGCCGGCCTGCGCCAGGTCGATATCGGCAACATCGTCAATGCTTCGAGCCAGACCGCCATCGTGACGATCGCCCAGATCGAGCCGATCGCCGTGATCTTCACCGCACCGGAAGAGCAATTGCCCTACATCAACGAGGCGCAAGCCCGTCAGCCGCTCAGGGTGGTCGCGATCACGACCGACGGCAAGAAGCCGCTGGCGGAGGGTTCGCTGGCGGTAGTCAACAATCAGGTCGACACCACCAGTGGCACCATCCGCCTCAAGGCGGTATTCGACAACAAGAACCACGCCTTGTGGCCGGGCCAGTCGGTCTCGACCCGGCTGCTGGTGACGACACTGAAGGATGCCACGGTGGTGCCGGACGACGCGATCCAGCACGGCACCGACGGCCTCTATGCCTATTCGGTCAATCAGGACAACAAGGCGGAGCTGCACAAGGTCAAGGTCAGCCAGTCGATCGACGGCCGTTCGGTGGTCGATGAAGGGCTGTCGCCGGGGCAGCAGGTGATCACGGCAGGCCAGTACAAGGTCTCGCCCGGCACCCTCGTCACCACGGCGGTGGCGAGTTCGAACGCCGACCAGTCCAAGGTCCAGCCGGAATGAGCGACGGCATTTCGGCTCCGTTCATTCGCTATCCGATCGGCACGTCGCTGCTGATGGCCGGCATTCTCTTTGTCGGCCTCGTTGCCTATCCGCTGCTGCCGGTCGCTCCGCTACCGCAGGTTGACTTCCCGACCATCCAGATCACAGCGACGCTGCCGGGCGCGAGTCCGGAAACCATGGCCTCCTCGGTGGCTCAGCCGCTGGAGCGGCAATTCGCGCAGATTCCCGGCATCGCCCAGATGACCTCGACCAGTTATCTGGGAACCGCGGCCGTCACCATCCAGTTCGACCTCAACCGCAGCATCGACGGCGCCGCCAACGACGTCCAGGGCGCCATCAACGCCGCCAGCGGCCAGTTGCCCAAAAACCTGCCCTCACCGCCGACCTATCGCAAGGTCAACCCGGCGGACTCGCCGATCCTGTTGCTGTCGGCGACGTCGGACTCGTTGCCGCTGACAACGGTGAGCGACGCGGTCGATGCCCAGCTCGCGCAGCAGATCAGCCAGATTTCCGGCGTCGCGCAGGTAACGATCGGCGGCCAGCAGAAACCGTCGGTCCGGATCCAGGTCGACCCGGCGAAACTGGTCGCCAAGGGCCTGTCATTGGAAGACGTCCGCAACCAGATTGCGATCACGACCGTCGACAGTCCGAAGGGCAATATCGACGGCGCCACCCGCGCCTACACCATCTACGCCAACGATCAATTGCTGGACTCCAAGGACTGGAACGACGTCATCGTCGCCTACCGCAATGGCGGCCCGTTGCGGATCCGCGATATCGGCCAGGCGGTGACCGGTCCTGAAGACGCCAAGCAGGCGGCGTGGGCCAACGGCAAGCGCGGCGTATTCCTGGTGGTCTACAAGCAGCCCGGCGCCAACGTCATCGACACCGTCGACAAGATCAAGTCGCTGCTGCCGCGGCTGGTCGCCGCGATTCCGCCGGCGATCAAGATCGAAGTCATCAGCGACCGCACCCAGACCATTCGCGCCGCGGTCTCCGACGTTCAGTTCACGCTGCTTTTGACCATTGCGCTCGTGGTGATGGTCATCTTCCTGTTCCTGCGCAGCTTCTGGGCCACCGTCATTCCCGCCGTGACGGTGCCGCTGGCGCTGCTCGGCGCCTGTGCGCTGATGTGGATATTCGGCTACACCCTCGACAATTTGTCGTTGATGGCGCTCACCATCGCCGTCGGATTCGTGGTCGACGACGCCATCGTGATGCTGGAAAACATCACGCGTTATATCGAGGAAGGCGAAAAGCCGCTCGCCGCGGCGTTCAAGGGCGCCAGCGAAATCGGCTTTACCATCGTGTCGATCAGCGTTTCGCTGGTCGCGGTGCTGATCCCGCTATTGCTGATGGGCGGCATCATCGGACGGCTGTTCCGCGAGTTCGCGGTGACGCTGGCGATGACGATCTTCGTCTCGATGGTGGTGTCGCTGACGCTGACGCCGATGATGGCGTCGCGCTTCCTGCGCGCCCACGGCAACACCCGCCACGGTCGGTTCTATCAGTGGAGCGAGCGCGGTTTCGACGCGATGCTGCGTGGCTATGAGCGCGGCCTCGACCTTGCGCTGCGCTGGCGATTGACGACGCTCGCGATCTTCTTCGCGACGCTGGCGTTGTCGGTCTATCTGTTCATCGTCATTCCCAAGGGCTTCTTCCCGCAACAGGACGTCGGACTGATCACCGCGACGTCCGAAGCCGCGCAGGACATTTCCTTCGCCGCCATGGAGAAGAAGCAGGAGACCTTGGGCAAGATCGTGCAGGCCGACCCTGACGTCGCCAGTGTCGCCATGGCGATCGGCGGCAGCGGCCGCGCCGGCAACAACGGCAACCTGTTCATCACGCTGAAACCGCGCCACGAGCGCAAGGCGAGCGCGCAGCAGATCATCGCCCGCCTGCGTCCCAAACTCGAACAGGTCGAGGGCGCGCGGCTCTACATGCAGGCGGCCCAGGACGTGCGGCTGGGCGGCCGGCCGACACGAACCCAGTTCGAGTTCACGCTGCAGGATGCCAATCTGGACGAGCTCGGCGAATGGGCGCCGAAGATACTGGCCAGGATGCAGACGCTGCCCGAGCTGCGCGACGTCGCGACCGACCAGCAGAGCAAGGGCACGACGCTGCAGTTGAAGATCAATCGCGACACTGCCGCGCGCTACGGCATCCAGCCGCAACTGATCGACGACACGCTCTACGATGCGTTCGGCCAGCGCCAGGTCACGCAGTATTTCACCCAGCTCAACAGCTACCATGTGATCCTGGAAATCCTGCCGGCGCTGCAGGGCAGTCTCGACACCCTCAACAAGCTCTATGTCAAGTCGCCCTTGACCGGCGAGCAGGTGCCACTGGCGACGTTCGCGACCTGGACCAGCGTGCCGGTCCGTTCGCTCTCGATCAGCCACCAGGGCCAGTTTCCGGCGATCACCATCAGCTTCAACCTCGCCCAGGGCGTGGCCCTCGGACAGGCTACCGATGCCGTGCAGCGGGCGATGGCCGACCTCGGCGCGCCGGCCACGCTCAACTCGAGCTTCCAGGGCACCGCACAGGCGTTCCAGCAGTCACTCGGCACCGTGCCGCTGTTGATCATGGCGGCGCTGGTGGTGGTGTACCTGATCCTCGGCATTCTCTACGAGAGCTACATCCACCCGCTGACGATCCTGTCGACGTTGCCCTCGGCCGGCGTCGGCGCGCTCGCGATCCTGATGGCGTTCGGATATGATTTCAGCCTGATCGCCCTGATCGGCATCATTCTTCTGATCGGCATCGTCAAGAAGAACGGCATCATGATGGTCGACTTCGCGATCGCGGCCGAGCGCGAGGAGCATCTGTCGCCGGAACAATCGATCCGCAAGGCCGCGCTGCTGCGGTTTCGCCCGATCATGATGACGACGATGGCGGCGATGCTTGGCGGCGTGCCGCTGATGCTGGGCACCGGCACCGGCTCGGAAATCCGCCAGCCGCTCGGCTATGCGATGGTCGGCGGCCTGATCGTCAGCCAGGCGCTGACGCTGTTCACGACGCCGGTGATCTATCTCTACCTCGACAAGCTCTCGAACGCGTTTGCCGGCTGGGGACGATCGGGAACCGCCGACCTCGACCGGGACGACACTGCGCACGGCCCGATCAAGCAAGCCGCCGAGTGATGTTCTACTGCCGCCCGCGCCGCCGATGTCGAGGCCCGACCACGAGATCAGCCGGTGCCGAGATAGACCTTCTGCACCTTCGGATCGTTGGCGAGATCCGCGGCAGTCCCGGACAGCACGCTTTTGCCGACCTGCAGCACGGTAGCAAAATCCGCGACCTCGAGCGCGAGCTCGATCGACTGCTCCGCCAGCAGGATCGTCAGCCCATCCTTGTGTAGCCGGCCGAACGTCTCGTACATCAACTCGACCACCGCCGGCGCGAGGCCGAGCGACGGCTCGTCCAGCATCAGCAGCTTGGGATCGCTCATCAGCGCGCGGCCAACCGCCAGCATCTGCCGCTCGCCCCCGGACATCGTGCCGGTTCGCTGGCTGCGCCGCTCCGCAAGCCTTGGGAAGATTTCGTAGACGCGCTCGAGCAGCATCGCGGCGCGCGCCTTGTTTCGCAGCGGCGTCGCACCGAGCAGCAGATTGTTCTGCACGCTCTGCTGCACGAACAGCCGCCAGCCCTCCGGCGACAACGCAAGACCCTTGCGCACGATGGAAAAGGCCGCCTGGCCGCCGATCTCCTGGCCGCGAAACGCGATCGATCCGGAATGCACCGGGATGAGACCGGCGATGGCGTTGAGGGTTGTGGTTTTGCCGCCGCCATTGGAGCCAAGCAGCGCTACCACGCTGCCTTCGGGCACTTCCAGCGACACGTCGGAGACACCGATCAGGTCGCCATAGTGAACTTCGAGATGCTCGATGCTGAGCAGGGGCGCGCTCATGTCGGTCCGCCCATCAGCTCGATCGGGATGTGACCGGCGGCGGCCCTGGCTGCGCGCTTGCCCAGATAGGCTTCGATGACCGCGGGATTGCCCGTGACCTCGCGCGGGCTGCCGCGGGCGATCTCGCGGCCCTGGTGGAACACCACCACCCGGCTCGCCAGCGACATGATGACTTCCATGATGTGCTCGACGATCACGAGCGTCACGCCGGATCGATGGATATCGCGGACGAGATCGATGGCGAGCTGCACCTCGCGCTGGGTGAGGCCTGCCATCGCCTCATCGAGCAGCAGCACTTTGGGCTCGGTGGCGAGCGCCCGGGCGATCTCGAGCCGCTTGCGTCCGGGCGTTCCCAGGGTGCGCGCCGGCGCGCCCGCAAGCTTGCTGAGGCCGACGCGCTCAAGCACGGCGCGCGCCTTGGCTTCCGCCTCGACGCGGTGCGAGGTGCGGAGAAACGCACCGATCATCACGTTCTCGAGCACCGACATGCCCTCGAATGTCTGTGGCACCTGGAAGGTGCGGGCGAGGCCGAGGGCGGCGCGCCTCTCCGGGGTCATGGCGGTGATGTCCTGGCCTTCGAACAGCACCGTGCCGGAAGTCGAGAGCAGATCGCCGGCCAGGCAATTGAAAAAGGTGGACTTGCCGGCGCCGTTGGGTCCGATCAGGCCCAGAATATCGCCCTGTTCCAGCGTCACCGATGCCGCATCGACGGCCTTGAAACTGCCGAAGGCCTTGGTGAGGTTGCGCGCTTCAAGGAGCATGGGTGGCTCCTGTCGCGACCGGCGCCTCATGCGTTTTGGCGCGCCTCGCCCACAGCCGATGGATCAAGGTCAATATGCCGCCCGGCTGAAACCGCGCGATCAGCACGATGATGGCGCCGTACACGACGAAGGTCAGGCCCGCCCCCTTGCCGCCGAGCAGGTTGTTGGAGATTTCCTCGAGCGGCACCAGGATCGCTGCGCCGACCAGTGGCCCGAACAGCAATCCGGCGCCGCCCAGCGCCGCCATGATCAGCATCTTGACCGAGATCAGGATACCAAGGCCCGACTCCGGATCGACGAAGCCGAACATCGTCGCATAGAGCGCGCCGGCAACGCTGGTCAGGCCGGCGCTCAGCATGAAGGCATAGAGCTTGGTGCGGCTGGCGGGAGCCCCGAGCGAACGCGCGGCCCTTTCGGAATCCCGGATGGCGCGGAGATAGAATCCCATCCGGCTGTTCGCCATCCAGAACGTCAGGCCAAGCGTCAGCACCAGGATCGCCAGGAACAGATAATAATACGGCAGCGCCGAGATGAACGACAGATCGAAGATGTTGCGCGGCACCGTCGGACCGCTCAATCCGACGCCGGCGCCGAGATAATCGGTGTTGGAGACGATCAGTCGCACCAGTTCGGCAACGGCGATCGTCGCCATGCTGAAATAGTGCCCCGACAGCCGCAGCGTCGGCACGCCGACCACGGCGGCGATCGCCACGCTCGCCACCATGCCGACGGGAATGCCGACCAGCGGCGACAATGCGAAATGCGCATAGGCGCCCATCGCGGCATAGGCGCCGCAGCCGAAGAACACCACATGCCCGACCGATACCTGGCCGGCATAGCCTCCGACGATATTCCACGCCGACGCCGCAATCGCATAGAGCAGCACGAGGGCGCCGAGCCGCTGCTGAAACGGCGTCGAGAACAACAGCGGATAGGCGATGACGAGCGCCAGCGCCACCGATGGCCACAGCAAGCGTCGCATCAGGTCTTACCCATCAGGTCTTGCCCATCAGGCCTTGCGGCCGGAACCAGAGGAAGCCGAGGAACAGCGAATACACCACAATGTCCTTGTAAACGGCGCCGATCAGATAGGCCGAGAGCGACTCGATGACCCCGATCAAAAGTCCCGCAACCAGCGCGCCCGGCACGCTGCCGAAGCCGCCGAGCGACACCGTGACAAAGGCGACGATGGCCAACGTCTCGCCAACCGTGGGCACGATGTAAAAGAACGTCGCGATCAGCGCCCCGGCCAGACCGGTAGCTCCCGCGGCGATCGCCCAGGCGATCGCCTGCATGGTGTCGGGCCGGATGCCCATCAACTGCGCCGCGGTGGAATCCTCCGCGACCGCCAGCATCTTCGATCCGAGCGAGGTACGTGTCAGCAGCAGATGCAGGCCGAGCGTGACCACCAGGGCCACCGCGCCCGCCAATAGCCGCGACGCCTGGATACGCAGGCCCAGCACCTCGAAGGTGCCGCCCACCAGATTTTCCGGCAGCGACAGGAAATCGGCGCCGAACCACCAGAACACCGAATAACGCAGCAGCAGCGCGAGCCCGAAGGTGCCGAGGATCTGGGCCAGCATCGGGCCCTTCATGATGTCGCGGATCAGCCCGAAATAGACCACGATTCCAAGCGTCGCCAGCACCAGCGCCGCGAGCGGCGCGCCCCAAAGCGGGCCCGCGCCGAACAGCGGTATAGACCACGTAGGCGACATACATGCCGAGCATGACAAAATCGCCATGCGCGAAATTGACGATGTTCATCATGCCCCAGACCAGCGTGAGGCCCGATGAAAACAGCGCGTAGACCGCGCCCAGCAGGAGGCCGCCGACGATTACCTGGACGAGAATGGTGGACATCAAGCCCGCGCGTGTGTTCGATGGACAGCTTGCCGCAGGATGGCGTTACGGCAACCGATCGTCAAAGTCGGCCGATCGTCCCCGCGAACGACGGCCCCGGCAAGCGCAAAAAGCGCGCGGGAAATCTCCCGCCCGCCGATCTCTCACCAGCCCTTGTAGGGCATTGCCGGCGCCTTCTGCGCGCTCGCCTTCGGCCAGACCGCGACATAGTTTTCGCCGTCCTGCAACTGGATCATGACCCCCGCCGCGAGCACGTTCTGGCCCTTGTCGTCGAACTTGACGCCCTTGTAACCCATCATCAACTGATCGGGCTTGAGATCGGTGGCCTTCAGCGCCGCCTGGATCTTGGCGGGATCGGTCGACCCGGCGCGATCGATCGCATCGCAGAGCACGAAGAAGGCCTGCATTTCCCGGCCCGCGGTATCATCCATCTCGTCGCCGCTCTTCTTCTTGTACATCTCGGCAATCAGCGCCGTCGGCGAGCCGGGAGGGCCGACGCTCCACGACGAGCGGTTGAAGGCTCCTTGCGAGATCTTGCCGACCGACTTGATGAAGGACGGGTCTGAATAGCCGGAATCGTCAGCGATGATCATTGGCGGCTTGTAGTCGAGGGCCTGCATGGTCTTCTGGTAGAGAATCGCATCCGAAGTGTAGGCGATCACGATCACGACGTCGGGCTTCTTCTCCTTGAGCTGCAGCACCTGGCTCTGCACGTCGGTGGCGTTGACCGCGTAGGAAATATCGAGCGCGATGTTCTGGCCCTTCTCCTTGAAGGCGCTGGTGATCACGCTCGAGACCGAGGTGCCGTATTCGGTATTGTCGTGGACCAGCGCGACGTTGTCGGTCTTGGCGCCCGCAGCCTTCATGTCCTGCAGGAAGTCGTAATAGATCTTGGCGAAGTCCGACGCCACCGGCGTGACGCGAAAGAACCATTTGAAGCCGCGTTCGGTGAGGTTGGCGGCAACCAACTCGCCGTTGACGAATGGAATCCCGTATTTCTCGGCGATCGCGCTTGCCGTGAGCGTGATGCCCGACTGATAGGCGCCGGTCAGCGCCACCACCTTTTCTTCGGTGATCAGCCGCAGCGTCTGGTTCTGTCCGGTGGCCGGGCTGCCCTGGTTGTCGGCAAAAACCACGTCGACCTTGGCGCCGCCGAGCCCCGCGAGCCCCGCGTTTTTCGCCAGCGGGAAATTGCCGAACTCGGGATGCGCGTTGTTGATGATGTCCATCGCGACTTCGATCGCCGCCTTGGCATGAATGCCGGCGCTGGCGGCGTTGCCGCTCAACGGGAAAACCGCGCCGATCTTGACGGTCTTGTCCTGCGCCGACGCGTTGCCCGCCACACCAACCGAAATCGAGGCGGCACACAGCAGCCCGAGGATATGCTTAAATCTCATGTCGAAACGCCTCCGAGAGGTCCGATCCCAATACAAGGCGTCAGGCCCCGTCACGCTTGAGGCGTCGTTGCCGGCCTTTTTCCGTTATTTTTTGCGGCTTGCAACATTGCATGCCGGGTTTGCAGGGGCAAGTTAGCCCAAAGGCGACGCCGGCGTCGCCTGGTGTCGACGAAGGTCGCGGCTCGACAGGCGCGCGAAAACGAACTGCTCGCCTCGTTGCGACGGGCATTCACAAGCAGCCTGCGTGGCGGCACGCTCGCGTCACGCCGGGCCGCGCTTGCCAAGCCGGGGATGGAGCTAGTAGAACGGCGCCACACGTGACATGATCCGTCGCGGGCGCCGCCCGCTCGACCATCAAGCCGTTGATCTTGTTATCAAATCTTGGGGAATGGTGTAACGGTAGCACAACAGACTCTGACTCTGTTTGTCTAGGTTCGAATCCTAGTTCCCCAGCCACGGTTTTCCGCAGCAATACAACGACTTATACCAACGGCCGTTGGCGGTGATCGGTGATCCATCCACATCGTCATGGCCGGGCTCGTCCCTTGTCATTCCGGGACGCGCCCGCTTGGCGCGGGCCCGGAATCCATAACCACCATCCTGAGTATGGATTCCGGGCTCGCGCTCCATCCCGTCATTGCGAGCCAACGGGTCGCGCGAATGCGCGCCCGATGACAGGCTCCGCGAAGCAATCCATATCACAGCAAACGGAGGCGTGGATTGCTTCGTCGCTATCGCTCCTCGCAATGACGACGGTGGGATGCAACTTCGCATTCCCGCGGCGCGACGCGCCCGAGTCTTGTCAGGGGTCACCCTCGAAAACGAGAGGGCGCAGGGAATGCCGGGTGCGCGCCGCACCGGCGGTCTCGTACGCAAATGGAGAGAGTGGATGCGCGCACGAGCATACTGGCTCAGCGGAGGCATCCGGCATCCCCTGCGTAATGGTTTTACGGCTTATGCCGCGCTCTCCTCGGCGACGAATTCGTCTTGTCACCGTCGTCGGCGGATTCAGCGACGGCTCAACCCGGTCGGGTTTGAACTGTCACCGCCGACTTGGCACCAGCAACGGGTGTCAGGACCACACGGTTTTGCCGTACGCTACAACGTCGTTCGTCTTGCGCGCCTGCAATCGCTCACGAGGTTCAACTCGCCCTGCGACCGCCATTCGCGCCGACGCTCTCGCGTCCACCACATCCCATCCCGCGTTCGTGACGACGCGCGACCGCCCCTCTTGCCGGAACGGGACGGCCGCAGTTAAGCCACTGATTTGGGCTCTCGGTGAAGCGGAATCTTGCCCGTCGTGCCACTCTGCCGCAACCCGACGAGCAATCGTTCGCTTCACCTTCGGGTTTCGCGTTGCCTAGGCCGGCGAGCAAGTGAAGAGGGGAACGAAAACCGTTTCCGATCCTCGGCTACCTTGAGCGATCATCAAGTAGTTGGTTGCTTGGGGGATTGGCAAACGGTCGCACTCGCGCAACCAGCTCCGACAGAAATTCGTCGGGGCGATCAAATGGAATGAAATGGTCCCCGCCAGGGAGCTTCACAAACTCCTTGTGCGGTGCCGTTATGCTCTCGAAATACTGTTCCGCCGGTTCGATTGGCGTTATGTAATCCTCACCGCCCTCCACGAAGAACATCGGTAGTGCGAATTCGAGCCCGAGCTGAGCCAGGTTGCGCTGAAACATAGGACCGTCGGGTCCGCGCAGATACTTTGCAGAGAACGTCGTCCCACTGTTCCAATTATACCAATCAAGCAGGGAGAACCCCGGCATAAAAGCGGGTGGGATGGGACCGACCAGCTTGAAGTTTTCGGGGGAAGGGAGCGACAACGCGTTGCTCCACTTCTCTGCGACGAGACGATTGCTCGGGTTCATGATCGGTTGAGCAAGGATCGGGGCCAGTTCCTTCAACGCCGCTCCATTGTTCGCTGATTGCGCCAGCGCCTGCAGGTGGGCGATTGTGATTTCGAACTGCTTCTCGAAAGTCACTCGGCCGACGACTTGCCCGGTGCCGACATAGGCATAAAACAGGTCCGGACGCTGCTTGACGATATGAATACCAAGGAATGAGCCCCACGAATGCCCAACCAGGATAATCTTGTCTTTGTGCAAATAGGTCCTGAGATATTCCGCCAGCTCAACCCCATCCTGCATCATCCTTTCCAGGGTCATGGTCGGTGCGATCAGGCTCCCGGTCGCGCCATAGGTCCGGCCGGTGCCGCGCTGGTCCCACTGCACAACGGTGAAGTACTTCTCCCACGGTTGCCAGCCCGACGAAATTGGGATCGTGGAGACGCCGGGGCCACCGTGGACAAACAGGATAACCGGGTTGTTGCGATCCTCGCCGCGGATTTGAACCCACTGCTCGATGCCACCGACGTCAATAAACCTGCCTTCCTGAATGCCATTCGGGGAATGGATCAAAAGGGCTTGTGCAGCGATCTGCTGACGATAGGCGCGAAAACTCAGTCCGGCGACCACGGCCGCAATCACCAAGGCGGCGACGCAAAAAAGAGTCGTTGCAATTGCCTTTGCTCTTTTGCCCGGCATCGGCACCCCGTGTCGTCTGCGATGGCTTAAGTGGGTACAGCCACAGAATGGTCAACTGCCAGCATCCCGATAGTGGCAATTTGCGGATTTGACGGCTGCGGCCAAGACTTCGGTCGACGCCGCCGCCGCTTATGGGATCAAACGACCAAGCGGCCGGTCTGATTATGTCCGTTCTAGGGGCAGACCGCCAACAACGAACGCACGAACAGCGAATAGCCTGCTCGTATCGGCCTATCGACGGCGGATGGCCTAAGCAATTCCGCGTTTGACCGCGTAGAAAAGCCGCCTCGCGGCGGCCTCTCTCTTTTAAACCTGGTGATTTGCGCCGTGTCGTTTCGGCCTTAGGCCGATCGATCAGCTTTTCGACGCGCTCCGCGCCCAGGCAAGGGACGCCGCAGCTATCGGTACCGCCTCGCCGACGTCGACCACCGGGACAACGTTGACGTCGTTCCAAAAGTTGTACTTTGAGACGAACGCGACGATGACCTTCGGGTCGCCAGCCTCGACCAGAACGTAACCTCCGTTACCGGCCAGGTTCGACAAGAACGCGTGGACCGTCAAGCCGTCCTCCGGCTTCCACTTGCCGAACGCGTTCAGGAGCCCATCCGAGCCCGCAAAATTCTCCTCGTGGGTGAGCCCGGCCGTGCGGATTTCGTATTCAATCATGTACTTCAAGGATTCCTCCTCTTAAAAAATGAACCAAATTGCCTTGGCGCGTTGGCTTCACCTATTTGCCGGGCGGCTTGTATGCGCCTCGAAGCTCACTTGCCTTTTGCCGAACTTGCTTGATTTCGTCCTGCGTCCACAACCGGATGAGCTTTACATTATGGAGGGCGCCGCTTTCCACGACAACGCCAGTCATGGCCGGTGCTGCACTGGGGTCGGGCACATCGATGATTACCAACACGCCGGGGCCATCGGTAGCGGTGCTATACATCGAGATCAATTTGCCACCGGCGGCTTCGGTCAGTTTTTTGGCCGCCTCGTAGCGATTGGTTGTGGGATTTTCCATGATATTTTTGAGAGCTTGTGGCGTGTATTGTCCGGTTAAACAGAAATGCATGGCAATGTTCTCCCATGGTTTGTAGTCGCTGTAAAATCTGTGAGACCAGTTTGGGAAAAGCGCTTTTATAAATCCAGCCGGTTGAGGGGCCGGTGAGCGAGCCAATTAAAGTACATTTGATCGTTTTGATTGCAACCGAAATCGTAGAAGGCATCGCGTCACAAGTGCGGTGAGGATGCGGTCGATCTGGGCGCGGCTGACGTTCATCAATTCAGCCATTCGCTTTTTGGACAGCTTCCTTTTCTTCATTTCAGTAGCAAGATGGTGCGCGATGACCGACTTGATGGCGGCAACCGTGACCTCTTCCCGGATGCCGGCCTCATCCAGCCAGCTTTCCAGGCTCGACCCGCTATACGGGTTCCTCTTTTTGGTCATGATGACATCTCCTTCAATCTCTGCCGCGCGGTCGCCAGATCTTCCGGTGGGGTCTTCTTTTCCTTGATGAAGGCACGTCGCTAGCGCACGGCCTCGCGAGTGAATTCCATACACCAAAGGCTGCCCGATGACGGCGAACGGCCCTCGCGTTTCACCGGGTGCCACAGCTACTATGCCGCCGTTCCCTGCTTCGTCACGCTGTAGACGGCGGCCCACCGTCAAGCCGCCGCGATCGACCCTGCAGCGATTGCGGTAAACTTGACCTTCTCGCTCCCATTCACGTCATAACTCGTTGGTTCAACTGCGTTTACACCTTGATCCACCCCAATTTGGGGTGTATATTACCCAATATGGGTACGGTGTCATGGAACCGGTAAGTCTCTCCAACGCGCTCTTTTCGAAGGTGCAGCAGCGCGTGCTGGCGCTTATCTTCGGCCATCCGGAGCGCAGCTTCTACACGTCCGAGATCGTGCGAAGCGTCCACTCTGGAACGGGGGCGGTCGAACGCGAGTTATCGCGCCTGCAGGGCAGCGGCCTGGTCTCGGTCGAGCGCATTGGCAATCAGAAACACTACCGGGCAAATCATGAGTCGCCCATTTTCGAGGAGTTGCGAAGCCTTGTCGTAAAGACGGTGGGGCTAAATGAAACAATAAGAAAAATGCTTGAGCCCTACTCAGATAAGATCAAGGCCGCATTCGTGTACGGATCGGTAGCCAGGGACACCGATACCGCGCGGAGCGACATTGATCTGATGGTGATCGGAGATGAGCTAGACTATTCGAAGCTCTACGCAGCGCTGCAAAATGCTGAAACTCTGTTACGGCGCAAAGTAAGCCCGACTTTTCTCGCGCGGGAAGATTGGCGCCGCAAGGTCTCTGAGAAGGGTTCTTTTGTTGGAAAGGTTGGTCGTTTGCCGAAGATTTTCATTTTCGGTTCTGAAGGCGACCTCCCAACATGAGCAAAGCAGAACTCGACAATCTCGTCGGGATCGGAAAGCTCAAACTTGAGCCGGCCTCACGGGCCGAGTTTGACGGCATGGTGAGTTCGGCCCGAACACGTCTGACTGATGCTCAGAATGAGGGTCTTGACTCGGACAGCCAATTCGACCTGGCCTACGGGGCTGCGCATAGGCTTGCGCTCGTTTCGTTGCGCCATCTGGGATACCGCTCGGGAGATCGAATTACAGTCTTCCAAACGCTCGTTCACACCATGGGAACAGACAAGGCCGATATCCAAATCTTCCTTCGCGCTCATAATCAGCGCAATCTGGCCGAATACGAGGGCCGTACCGACTTTAGTCCGCACCTTCTGGCTGATCTGGTCCGTTGCACAAAGACATTGCAGGCGGCGGTAGCAAAACTCGATCCACCGGCGGAGGAATAACGGCAACTGTCACCTCCTCGCGAATGCCGGCCTCATCCAGCCAGCTTTCCAGGCTCGACCCGATATGCGGGTTCGTCTTTTTGGTCATGATGACATCTCCTTCAATCGCTGCCGCGCAGCCGCCAGATCTTCCGGCGCGGTCACCTGCGTTTTCTTGATGGAGCCATGCGCTCGGCCACCCTCACGATCGACTGACCGGCGGGGTGCCGTGGGTGTGGAACGACTCGATCGTCTGCAGTCCCCACGCCTGCCCCTTCTTGCGTTCTTCCTCGGTCCAGACGATCGGCTTCCAGTCCGGCGCCAGGATGAGGCGCGCGCCGGCATTGGCGACTTCCACCCGGTTGCCGCCGGGCTCGTAGACATAGAGGAAAAAGGTCTGCTGGATGGCGTGCTTGTGCGGGCCGGTCTCGATGTAGACGCCGTTCTCCAGGAAGATATCGGCGGCGCGCAGGATCTCCTCGCGGCTGTCGAGCGCGTAGGTGACGTGGTGAAAGCGCCCCGGCGTATGGGAGTGATCCTGTGAATAGGCGAAGTCGTAGCTCTTGTTCGACATCGTCATCCACATCGCGGCCTCGGTGCCGTCATTGAGCACGATCTGCTCGGTCAGCCGGCAGCCGAGATAGCTTTCGAAAAACATCCGGTTGGCCCGGATGTCGACCGCCAGGCAGTTGAGATGATCGAGGCGGCGGACATTGATGCCGCGCGCCGGAAAGCGCTGCGCCTGGTTTTTCAGCGCCGGCCTGAGTTCGGGCGGCGCCTGGTACCATTCGGTCTCGTAATAGAGCTCGATGACGTGTCCATCGGGATCGCGGCAGCGGAACGCCGGCCCCTGCCCCATATCGCCGTCGGTCCAGCCGATTTCGAATTCGGAACCCTTCAGCGCGGCGACGCGGCGCTGCAGCGCTTGCGGGCTGCGCGCCCGCAGCGCCATGTGTCCCATGCCCGAAGTGATCGATGCCGTCAGCTTGAGCGAATAGCGTTCGTAGTCGTCCCAGCCGCGCAGGTAAACCAACTCGGCACGGCGGCCGCTGATGGTCATGCCCATGACGTCGACGAAGAATTTCAGGCTCTCGTCGGGCTTTGGCGTCAGCAATTCCATGTGGCCGAGATGGGCGAGATCGAAAATCGGCTCCGGGTCCATGCGCGACCTCCCTTCATGCTACCGCAGCGATCGCGTCAGATCGTCGAATAATTCGTCGACGGCGAACGGCCGCGGAATAAGTTTCTGCTGCGCGGCATATTGGCTGATCAATGCCAGCGAACGGGTCATTTCCTGCGTGCTGAATGACAGCCCATCTGCGGCGGCGCGCGCCGCACTCTGCTGCAGCAGGCCGAATACCTCCCGCACCGCGTCCGGGCGGGTGTTCTCCAGCGTCGTGCTGACGACGACCATATGATTGATCGGCATGACCTGGTGTTTGGCGAACCAGGCCTTCTGTTCCGCAGCGACGTCGGGAAACAGCGGCTTCAGGCCCTCCCGCTCGACCTTCTCGCCCAGCACGGCATCGAGTTCGCCGTCGAGCAGCATCTGAACGATCTGCCGGCCCTTCGGTGCCCGCACGGTGCGGTCGTCGAATTCGGCCACATGGGCGTCCTCGAACGTGGTCCACTCGATCGAATCGAGATCGACACCGTAATCATTGGCAAGCATGCCGCGCAGCCACGCGCCGGTCGTGGTCGTGAAGGAGCGGATGCCGACTCGCCTGCCCGCCAGATCGCGCGGCTTCAGATTGCCGAGTTCGGCCCGATGGACCGCATAGGCGTGCTGGAATCGCGCCATCACCACGCTCGGCAACAGCACCATCGGTTTGCCAAAACTCTTCGCCATCAGGTAGGTGACAACAGCCATTTCGGAGACATCGAAAGCCTGCTCGCGCACCATCGGCTTGAAGCCCCTGTGGGTCGGCGTGTAGTCGACGAAATCGAACGCGACCAGATCGGACCGGATCGATCCGCGCTTCAGCGCGGCAGTGCAGGGATGGTCGCCGAGCAGGGTGCGCAGCCGCAGCGCCATCTCAGTCGGGCCCCGGTCCGTCGACATAGACGAGGCCGGCCTTGGCCAGCGCTTCGCGCATGTTGTACATGTCGAGGCCGAACGCGCCGGCCGCGAGTTTCCGGCGCTTGCCCTCCTCGTCGGCGTGGCGCTGCTCGGCCTTGGCGGCAACCTCGCCGGCGTCCTTGCGGCCAATCACCACCACGCCGTCGTCATCGGCAATCACGGCGTCGCCGGGGTAAACGTTGACCCCGGCGCATACCACGGGAACGTTGACGGCGCCGAGCGTCGCCTTGACCGTCCCCTTGGCCGATATCGCCTTCGACCACACCGGAAAGCCCATCTCGCGCAGCGATTTCACGTCACGGCATCCGGCGTCGATGACCAGACCGACGACGCCGCGGGCCTTCAGCGAGGTCGCGAGCAAATCGCCGAACATGCCGTCGGTATTGTCGGCGGTGCATCCGACCACCAGAAGGTCGCCGGGGCGGCACTGCTCGACCGCGACATGGATCATCCAGTTGTCGCCGGGATGCGTCAGCACGGTAACGGCGCTGCCTGCCGCTGCGCCGCCCGCCCATACCGGCCGCAGATAGGGCTTCATCAAGCCGATGCGACCATAAGCCTCGTGAGCGGTGGAGGTGCCAAGCGCGCCGAGCCGCTTGACCAGCGCTGCATCGGTTCGATGGATGTTGCGGACAACAAGTGTCTTCATGCCAGTTCCTCCATCGCCATCGGGAACAGCCGCTGATAGGCCTCGCCATAGGTCATGGCCTTGCCCGAGTTGCGGCCGCCCTGCATGCCCCGCTGCAGCGCGACCCTTTCATAATAAGCCCACAAATGCTTCTGCGCCGCGAGAATCTCGAACGTCCTGCGCTTGATATCCCAGACCTCGTCGATGTTGAGAATCACCTGCGGCTTGAAATTGCACATCTCCGGCTGATGCGGTTCGAACAGGAACACCGGCGGGGCGTTGTAATTGTAGTCGGCCTGCGGCTTGTGGCCCATCGCCTGGGCCACGATGCGCGCCTCCTGGGCGTAAGCCGCCGCTGCCGGATGATCGACATTATAAGGGTCCTCCAGCGCGTGCGTCAGCACAAAGCTCGGATTGAGTTCGCGATAGATGTCGATCAGCCGGTCCATATGCGCGGCGGTGAGATGCAGCGGGTAATCGCCGGCATCGAAGAATTCGATCTCGGCGCCAAGCGCGGTCGCTGCCCGCTCCGCCTCGTCGCGGCGGCCGGCTTTGACCGTTTCAAGCGTCATGCCGGGCTGCTTCCAGGCAAACTGGGATTCGCCGCGCTCGCCGAACGCCAGGCAGACGATCTTGACGCGGTAGCCTTTTTTGGCGTGCAGCGCGATGGCGCCGCCGGCGCGCCAGACGAAGTCTCCCGGGTGGGCTGAAACCACCAGGCCGGTTTTTGACATGGCCTTCCTCTGCTTCAGAATTCTTGTGGATCGATTCTATAGCGTTTTCGAGCGAAGTGCGCGGGCAACCGTTCATTTCGCATTGGCCGGGGCGTGCACGTGCCACAGGTCGCTGCGCCAGTGCAGCGCGATTGCCAGCAGCAGCGCGAGCCCGGCTGACGCGTAAAGCGTGCCGGTCGCGACAAAGCCGATCGCGTCGATCAGGCTGCCGGCGGCGAGCAGGCCGAGCGGCAGGCTGTAGATCGCAAGCATGCGCACGCCCATCACCCGGCCGCGGAAATGTTCGCTCGCGGTGCGCATCAGAATCACCGCGATGGTGATCATGGTCAGGCTTTGGGAGAACCCCGCCAGCATCAGACAGGCGATTGCGGCCGGCACGGTTTGGATGTGGACGAACACCAGAAGCGCGGCATACCAGGTCACTGTCGCGCCGATCATGAGGCGCGCCACCCGGAGGCCGCCGATCAGGCTCAGGGCGACCGAGCCCGCCAGCGAACCGACCGCAAAGCTTGCCGAGAGATAGCCGAGCCCGGCCTGGTTGGTGCCGTAAATGTCCCGCGCGATATAGGGCAGCAATCCGTTGGAGAACGGATAGGCGGTGAGATTGGCGAGGCATGCGATCCAGACCGCGGCGCGCATCCGTGGGGTGGTCCAGACATAGGCGACGCCTGCCCTGAGGTCGCGCATCGGCGAGCGCCGCAACAGGCCGTCAACCGTTGCGTCGGCCGGATGCGGCGTCGACGGCGCCACGATACACAGGGTCAGCAGCGTGCCGACCGTATAGAGGCTGAAGATCGCCACATAGGCCGGCCCGATCCCGAGCGAGGCCAATAGCCCCGCGCCGCTCAGCGCACCGGCGATCCGCGCCGTGTCCATCGTGGTTCGCGACATGCTGATCGCGCCCACCAGTCGATCCGGCGGCATGATGGTGGCGACCAGCGCGCCGCGCACGCCCAGATCCGAAGGTCGAACGAGACCCATGATCGCCACGATGATGAACACGTAGAACGGGCTCAGATGGCCGGTCAGCGCCAGCGTCATCAGCGTCGCGGCAAGCACCGCATAGGTCGCCCGCATCATCGCCAGCAGGTCGCGGTGACCGATGCGATCGCCGATCACCCCGAAGATCGGGGCAATCAGCGTGCCGGTGTAGTTGAGCGACGCGATCAAGGTCAGCAGCAGCACCGATCCGGTCTCGGCCAGCACATACCAGCCGAGAATGAGCGTCTCCATCTCGAAGGCCCAGGACGTGAGCAGGTCGGCGGGCCACTGGAAGCGGTAATTCCGGATGCCAAAAGGCGCCAGCGCCGAAAGCCGCGCGACCTCGCTCAAAGCTCGATGCCGCGGTTCATCGCGTCCCACCCCGCCCGGATTGTTGTTCCAGGAGACGGATTTCACCGCTCCCGACATTGTTTTTCGAGGCGGATTACAGCGGCGATGCCGGCGCGTGTCAATCACGGCAGCGTTCGCTCCCGCTGTCCTGCGAAAACCGATTGCCGTCGATGACATCCGGCCGTTTGGGCGGATCGGTTGCCCCGCCGGAACCGCAGTTCCGTCATGGTAAACCCGGCCTTAACGCGCAACGGTCCGGTAACGGCTGAAAACGTTGGCTTTTCAGCAAAATTCCGCACTGAGCGGCTCTCACCCCGACCGAGATGCCGCAGATTTAGCCGAGCCATGGTGCAGTCGGCTTAACCGTTTCTGCAACGACTGCCCCGCATAGTCCAGCCAACTTAACGCGCTGACGAAATCCTCACCATGTCAGGTTCAACCGCTGTGGCATCCTTTGGACGTGTGATCTCGGTACGCGGGTCTCTCGCCCGGGTCGGACTGCTGGCGACGAGCCGGATGGCCGTTTCGGAAATCAGGGCCACCGTCGGCCGGTTCGTCAGCATCCGTTGCACGAATTCAACCATCGTCGCCATGATCACCGAAGTGTCATGCGAGAACCTGCCGACCTCCGATGTCTATATCGCCAGCGCTTCGGTCGATCTGCTCGGTGAAATCCTCGGCGGACCGGACCGGCCCAAATTCCAGCGCGGCGTCACTAACTATCCGACCATCGGCGATGCCGTCGAACTGATCACCAACCAGGAGCTGCGGACGGTCTATGCGCCGTCAGGATCCGACCAGATCAATATCGGCACCCTGCAGCAGGATCCGTCGGTCATTGCCTATGTCGACGTCGAGGAGATGCTGTCCAAGCATTTTGCCGTGCTCGGCTCGACCGGCGTCGGCAAATCGAGCGGCGTGTCGCTGCTGCTCAACGAGATTCTGAAGTCGCGGCCCAATTTGCGGATCTTCCTGCTCGATGTTCACAATGAATACGGCCGCTGTTTCGGCGAGCGCTCGCTCGTGCTCAACCCGCGCAATCTAAAGCTGCCGTTCTGGCTGTTCAATTTCGAAGAGGTGGTCGACGTGCTGTTCGCCGGCCGCCCCGGCGTTCCCGAGGAACTCGACATCCTCGCCGAGGTCATCCCGGTGGCCAAGGGGATCTATACCCAATATCAGAACACTGATCGGCTCGGACTGAAACGCGTCGATCCCAGGTCGATCGGCTATACCATCGATACGCCCGTCCCCTATCGCCTGGTCGACCTGATTTCGCTGATCGACGAGCGCATGGGCAAGCTCGAGAACCGCTCGTCACGCATCATCTACCACAAGCTGATCTCGCGCATTGATACGGTGCGCAACGATCCGCGCTATGCCTTCATGTTCGACAACGCCAATGTCGGCGGCGACACCATGGCGGAAGTCATCAGCCATCTGTTCCGGTTGCCGGCCAACGGCCGGCCGATGACGATCATGCAGCTTGCCGGCTTCCCTGCCGAGGTGGTCGATTCCGTGGTGTCGGTGCTGTGCCGGATGGCGTTCGATTTCGGGTTGTGGAGCGATGGAGTCTCGCCGCTGCTGTTCGTCTGCGAAGAGGCCCACCGCTATGCCTCCGCGGATCGCAATATCGGTTTCGGGCCGACGCGCAAGGCGGTCTCGCGTATCGCCAAGGAAGGCCGCAAATACGGCGTCTATCTCGGGCTCGTCACCCAGCGTCCCGCCGAGCTCGACGCCACCATCATTTCCCAGTGCAACACCCTCTTCACCATGCGGCTCGCCAACGAGCGCGACCAGTCGCTGCTGCGCTCGGCGGTCTCCGACGCCGCGGCGAACCTGCTGTCGTTCGTCCCTTCGCTCGGCACCCGCGAGGTGCTTGCGTTCGGCGAAGGTGTAGCGCTTCCGACCCGGCTGCGCTTCAAGGAGGTGCCGGCGCATCAGTTGCCGCGCAGCGAGGCCACCATCGCGACGGTGCCGTCGGTGACGGCCGGCCACGACATGCATTTTGTCGGCGCCGTACTCGAACGCTGGCGCGGCGCCACTTCGCACCGCGACGTTCCCAACGATCCCGGCGCCAACGAACGGCCCGCGCCGCGCACGGTGGAGGCGCCGATGCTGCAGCCTTCGATGGGCCTTGATCCGGACCGGTTTTCGCTCCTGAAAAAGCCGCTGCGCTGACCTCGTTGTAGTGCGATCTGCCACCCGCGGCTCACGCAGCGATGCCTTGCGGGGGTGTGGCCATCGACTATGCTGCCGGGTGACCGCCTCGCGCAGGCCAACCTGGAATTGCCGCATGACCCAGCCGATCGCGACACGCTTCCCGACGCCGTCCATTGACAAGCTTCCGGAGGATATCCGCCGCCGCATCCTCGCGGTGCAGGAAAAATCCGGTTTCGTTCCGAACGTGTTCCTCACGCTGGCCTGGCGCCCGGAGGAATTTCGCGCCTTCTTTGCCTATCACGACGCGCTGATGGACAAGGACTCAGGGCTGACCAAGGCCGAACGCGAGATGATCGTGGTGGCGACCAGCAGCGCCAATCAATGCCATTATTGCGTGATCGCGCATGGCGCGATCCTGCGCATCCGGGCGAAAAATCCGGAGATCGCCGACCAGATCGCCGTCAACTACCGCAAGGCGGATATCACGCCACGCCAGCGCGCCATGCTCGATTTCGCGATGAAGGTGAGTGTCGAGGCGAACAGGATTGCCGAGCAGGATTTCACCGACATCGCCAGCCACGGCTTCAGCGACGACGACATCTGGGATATCGCCGCGATCTCGGCGTTCTTCGCGCTGTCGAACCGGATCGCCAACGTCACCGCCATGCGCCCGAACCACGAATTCTACATGATGGGACGGCTGCCGAAATAGCAATCATGACCGAGCACCGAGGGCCTCGTGGTTCGAGACGCGCGGCGCTGCCGCGCTCCTCACCATGAGGGTCTGATGGACCTCATCCTGAGGAGCGCGCTTCGCGCGCGTCTCGAAGGATGAAGCCAGGATGTCGGAAAGCGCCTCAATCGTCCGACGCTGGTCCGCACCAGCCGGGCAAATAGATCGCATCCTTGCTCTTGGCGAACGTCAGCGCCTTCTCGATCGACTTCTCGAAGTCCGCTTCGACACTTTTGCGGGATATTTTCCGGCGCAGGAAATCGGCCCACAGGAACTCGCTGAACGGCGTGGTATCCTTGGCGAAGCCGCCGACCCGGCGCAATTCGCCGGCGAGGCTGCGGAATGGATCGTCCTTGAGCGCCGTCACCGATTTCGGAAGATCGCCGAAGTGATGGCGCTCGCCCTTGGCATCGTATGGATAGACCCATCGCTTGTTGTCCATCACGCCCCAGAACGCTTCGCGCTCGACCATGGTGAGATCACCGATCACGGTGACAAGAATATCCTTGACGCCCTCATCGTGCAGTGAACGCGCCAGGTGATGATGGTCGACCACGTAGTAATGCCGGTCCGGCCCGAGAACGACCGGGATCATGTGTTTGCCGAGCAGCTCCGCCTGCTTTTTCTTGGATTTGTGGTCGCGCCAGCGCTTCCGTTTTTCCTTGACCTCCCGCATCCCGACGGTCATCTGGGTCGGGCGCAACGACAGAATCGGAATCGGCTGAAGGATCGGTTCGCGCGTATTCGCCATGACGGGAATCCTCGGGTTCTGATCGGCAAAAATCTGGCTTAAATCGCTATGATTATGCCATGATGGCACAGTCGATCAAACGCCATTAGCCCCGGGTGCCGCAAGATTCTGAACATGGTCAAAGGCCAGAGCGAGCAAACATCGAAGCCACGGGTCGTTCGGCTCGGCAGTCGCGAAGTCATCGCGGAAGGTCTTCATCTCAACTTCTGGGCCGACATCAGCCATCGCTGCATGACGGCCTCCTGGCCGGCCTTCATCGGCGGCGCCGCATTGGTGTTTCTGGTCTTCAATGCGATTTTCGCGTTGTTCTACTGGATTGGGGATCAGCCGATCGCAAACGTGCGCGGCGGCGCCTATATCGATTACCTCTATTTCAGCATCGAAACGCTGTCGACCGCCGGCTACGGCGACATGCATCCGCAGACCCATTACGGGCATTTCATTGCGACCGTGGAGCTGTTCACCGGCATCTTCTCGATGTCGCTGATGACCGGACTGGTCTTTGCCCGGTTCTCGCGCCCCAATGCCCGGCTGCTGTTTGCGGACAACCCGGTGATCTCCACGTATGAAGGCACGCCGACCCTGATGGTGCGTCTTGCCAACGAGCGTCACAATATCATCGGCAATGCCACCGCCAAATTGTGGCTGCTCAAGGACGTCGAAAGCGCGGAAGGCCGGTCGTATCGAAGATTCTATGAACTGCCGCTGGTGCGGAGCGAGCACCCGGCGCTGGCCTTGAGCTGGACGCTCTACCATGTGCTCGACGCGACGAGCCCGCTCTACCGACAAAACGCCGAAGACCTCGACGCTTCCAGCGTTTCGCTTGTCGTGGTGGTGTCGGGGTATGACGTTGTTGCGGCGCAAATCGTCCACGCACGAAAATCCTACGATCATCCCGAGATTCTTTTCGGACGCCAGTACGCAGATATACTCGACACCCTCGAGGACGGCCGGCTCAGAATCAACTACGGCAGGTTCCACGAGACGCTGCCGGGATAGATCGATTGTCGCGTCCGTCCCCGCTCAACATTTTCTGGGACGGGCCCTGCGCGCATGCTAATTAGGAGCAGGATATCGCGGAGCCAGCAGCAGTGAAACCGCAGCGGCCGATCACGTCGGAGGACGAGCACCGTGTGCTCCAGTTTCGGCCGCGTACCCCGCCCATCGTTCCGGACTGGCGCAGAGATCTGGACGCGACGGCTTCACCGGACGACACCCGGCCGGAACCTTACGACCTGTCGCGCTATGAGCGAGACCGGGACGAACCAGACGATTTCCGCCATCGCATGCTGGCCAACGTCGCAGCGTTCGCCTTCACGGTCGCACTGACGGCCGTTGGCATCTGGCTGGCCGTCAGTATCGCCGATCTGCGCCGAACCCAGGATTGCGTGCTGATGGGACGGCGCGACTGCGTGCGTATTTCGACGCCCTCGATCTAGGGTTCTCGGGCACGATGCGGCTCTCGCTACCCCCCGAGCGGTCGGACCGGCGGCCGGCCGGCTCCATTGAACTCGGGGCGACGCTCCGATATACGGGCACTCGACACGGGACGGCGAATAGGGCATTCCGGGACGCGGTGCCGGGCCGTCCGGCCGCCATAGAATTTACCTTCAAGATATCAAAGGCTTAGTGATGTCATCCACATTCGATCAGGTCGCCACGATTATCGCTGAAACCTGCGACATCCCACGCGACACGATCACCCCGGAGAGCCACGCGATTGACGATCTCGGGATTGACAGCCTCGACTTCCTGGACATCGCGTTTGCGATCGACAAGGCGTTCGGCATCAAATTGCCGCTGGAAAAGTGGACGCAGGAAGTCAACGACGGCAAGGCGACGACCGAGCAGTATTTCGTGCTGAAAAACCTGTGCGCCCGTATCGACGAACTGGTCGCGGCCAAGGGCGCGTAACCGCCCGTCATGCAGCTTGAATATTTCCAACTGATTGACCGCATCGTCGACCTCAACCTCGAGGAGCGGACCATTACGGTTGAGGCGCAGGTTCCAACCCACAGCACCATCTTCGAGGGACATTTCCCAGGCTATCCGATCATGCCCGGCGTGCTGCTGATCGAGGCGATGGCGCAGACCTCCGGCTGGCTGCTGATCGCGCTGATGGATTTCGAACGCATGCCGTTTCTCGGCGCCGTCAAGGAAGCCAAGATGCGCGGCTTCGTCAGCCCCGGGGAATTGCTGAAAATCGAGGCCAGCATCGTTCATGAAGGGTCGGGATTTGCCATCACCGAAGCCAAAGTCAGGGTGGGCGGCCAATTGAGGTGCAACGCGACCATCACGTTCCGGCACATCCCCTTCCCTCATCCGGATTTGCGCCGACACATGGACGCCGACGCCAAACGTATCGGCTTCCCACAACGGGCCCGTGGTCATGACTGACGCGAAACCTTCGATCGGGGGATCCGCAGAAGTCTGGATCACGGGCATCGGTCTTGCCACTTCGCTGGGCGAAGGGCTCGATGCCAACTGGGACGCGCTGCATCAGCGGCGTATCAACGTCGACGAAAAAAGCTTCGCGCCCTACATCGTTCATCCCTGGGTACCGGTCAACCTCGATGCGCAAATCCCCAAGAAGGGCGATCAGCGCCAAATGGAAGCCTGGCAGCGGATCGGAACCTATGCCGCCGGGCTGGCGCTGGATTCCGCCGGCATCAAGGGCAACAAGGAAATCCTGGCGCGGATGGACATGATCGTCGCCGCCGGCGGCGGCGAACGCGACATCGGCGTCGACGTGGCCATCCTGAAGGCCGACGCCAACGGCAATTCCGCACCTGGCTTTCTCAACGAAAGGCTGATGAGCGATTTGCGGCCGACGCTGTTTCTCGCCCAGCTCTCGAACCTGCTCGCCGGCAATATCGCCATCGTTCACGGCGTCACCGGATCGTCGCGTACCTTCATGGGTGAGGAAGCCGCCGGCGTCGACGCGGCACGAATCGCGCTCGCACGCATCGCCGCCGGCCAGAGCGATATCGCGCTGGTCGGCGGCTCGCAAAACGGCGAACGCAAGGACCTGCTGGTTCTCTACGAGTTCGGCGATTTCAACCTGAAGGACAACTTTGCCCCGGTTTGGGCGCGGCGCCAGCACAGCGGCTTTGCGCTCGGTTCGGCCGGCGCCTTTCTTGTGATCGAATCGAAGGCGCATGCCGAAGCGCGCGGCGCGAAACCCTATGCGCGCCTGACCAACGTCGTGGCCGATCTGGCACGCCGCAAGAGTTCCGGCGAGATCACGGCAACCCTGGAAACGCTGTGGTCGAAGCTGGGCAAGCTCGACGACAAGGGTGCCATCATCACCGGCGCCACCGGGGCCGAACCGGTCACCTCGGAGGAACAGGCGTTCCTGGATCGCCGCCCGTCTTTTGCAGTCCGGGCGACCGGCACCATGTTCGGCCACACCATGGAGACGCAGTTCCCGCTCGGCATAGCGCTTGCGGCGCTTTCAATCTCGCGCGGCGCATTGTTTCCGCCCAACGATCCGACCGCGCGGGAGGTTGAAATGTCGGCACCTCCGACCCAGATTGTGGTGGTCGGAGCCGGTCACTGGCGCGGTGAAGGCATGGCGCTGGTCGAGGCGATCAGGTAAGCGCAGTGGGGAAAACATGACAACTGCGCGCGACAAATTCGGCAGGCCGATCGTCGTCGTTACCGGTATGGGCGTGGTGACGTCGCTCGGCTCGGGCAAGGCCGACAACTGGACCAAACTCACGGCCGGCGAGTTCGGAATCCGCACCATTACCCGCTTTCCGACCGACGGCCTGAAGACCACGATGGCCGGAACGGTTGATTTTGTGCCGGTCGAGCCGTTTTCGTCGACCGATCTTTCGGAACGGCTCGCCGATATCGCGACCGAAGAGGCCATTGCGCAATCCGCGATCGGGACCCAGGGCGATTTTCCGGGGCCGCTGTTTCTCGCCGTCGCGCCGGTCGAGGTCGAGTGGCCGCAACGGCTCGAGCTTGGGCGCGAGATCGGCGCGACCGACTTCAATTATGACGCGCTGCTGCGCGTCAGCGGCGGCGGAAAATTCGCGCAATATCACCGGCGCTTTCTGTTCGGCTCGGTCTCGAACTATCTCGCCGAGAAATTCGGCACCAAGGGGTCGCCGATTTCGCTGTCAACCGCCTGCGCTTCCGGCGCCAGCGCGATCCAACTCGGTGTTGAGGCCATTCGGCGTGGCGAGGCGGACGCGGCGCTGTGCGTCGCAACCGACGGCTCGGTCAATCCGGAAGCCCTGATCCGGTTCTCACTGCTGTCGGCGCTGTCGACCCAAAACGATCCGCCGCAGGCGGCGGCGCGGCCATTTTCCAAGAACCGCGACGGTTTCGTGATGGCGGAAGGCGCCGGCGCACTGGTGCTGGAGAGCTACCAGGCCGCCACCGCACGCGGCGCCCGCATCCTTGGCGTCCTCGCCGGCTGTGGCGAACTTGCGGATTCGTTCCACCGCACCCGATCCAGCCCCGACGGCAAGCCCATTATCGGATGCGTGCGCAACGCTTTGTCCGACGCCGGGATCGTTCCGGACCAGATCGACTACATCAATGCCCACGGCACCGGCACGCCGGAAAATGACAAGATGGAGTATCTCGGCATCTCGACGGTGTTTGGCGAGCACACCGGCCGGATTCCGGTGTCCTCCAACAAGTCGATGGTCGGTCACACCCTCTCCGCGGCCGGCGCGGTGGAAGCGGTGTTCTCGCTGCTGACGCTTGAACATCAACGGATCCCGCCGACCATCAACTACGACGTTCCGGATCCGGCGATTCCCTTCGATGTGGTTCCCAACAAGGCCCGCGACGCCCGCGTCACCGCGGTGATGTCGAATTCGTTCGGCTTCGGCGGTCAGAACGCCTCGCTGATCCTGACGCGCGAACCGATCTAGCTGCCGAAACCTGCCTAATGCACCGCCGGTTGACGGCATCGCGCGGACCGGCGATACGCACGCGGTCAACTCACTCTGCCGGGGACACCGCGTGATGCGCGCGCTCACTCTTGTTGCCGATCGTCAACTGGTGGTCGCCGCCGTTCCGCCGCCGCCGCCGCCGGGCCCCGGCGAAGTGCAGATCCGCGTCGAGGCCGTCGCGCTCAATCACATCGACGTCTGGGGCTATCGCGGCATGGCGTTTGCGAAACGCAAGCTGCCGCTGGTGATCGGCGCCGAGGCCTCCGGCGAAATCGCCGGGGTCGGCGACATGGTCACGCGCTTCCGCCCCGGACAGGCGGTGGTGATGTACGGCGCCCTCACCTGCGGGATTTGCCGTGCCTGCAGCGAAGGCCGTGACAATCTCTGCGAGGGCGTGGCGGGCATCATGGGCTTCCATGTCGACGGTTTCGCCCGCGAGCTCCTGAACATGCCGGAACGACTGGTGATTGCGGTGCCCGAAGGCGTCAGCGGGCGCGACGCGGCCTGCGCGCCGATCGCGTTCTCCACGGTTCAGCACATGCTGTTCGACAATGCCAAACTGCAGCCGGGTGAGACCGTGCTGGTTCATGCCGGTGGTTCCGGCATCGGGACGGTGGCGATCATGATGGCCAAGCAAATCGGCTGCACGGTCATCACCACCGTCGGCGACGACAGCAAGATCGAAGGCGTCAAGGCCCTCGGCGCCGACCACGTCATCAACTACCGCAACGACCGCTTCGAGCACGAAACCCGCAGGATCACCAAAAAGAAAGGCGTCGACGTGGTGTTCGAGCATGTCGGCGCGGATACCTTCAACGGCTCGTTGCTGACGCTGAAGCGCGGGGGTAGGCTCGTGACCTGCGGCTCGACTTCGGGTCCCACCACCACCATCAATCTGATGCAACTGTTCCAGCAGCAATACCGCATCTTCGGTTCGTTCGGCGCGACCCTGCGCAACATTGCCGAGAGCCTCGACAAGATGGCCGGCGGCATGCGTCCGGTGATCGATACCGAAGTGCCGATCGAGGATGTCGCCACCGCGCTCAAGCGCATGGAAAGCCGGCGGGTGTTCGGCAAGATCGTCGTGTATTTCTGATGTCGCGCCTGCTGCCACGCACCCGAGCCCGTGTTCGCAACGCGACCAAGCCGCTTGGCGAAGCCGCGGTCGGCGCGTTGACCATCGGAATGCTGCGCGCCACGCGTTATTTCGATCCGATCAAGACGGCAAACCTGTTTGGCCGCATGACCCGCTTGATCGGACCGACGCTGCGCGAGCAGCGGATCGGCCGCGCCAATTTGACCGCCGCATTCCCGGAGAAATCGCGCGAGGAGGTCGACGCCATCCTGGCCGGCGTATGGGACAATCTCGGCCGCGTCGGCGCCGAGTTCGCCCATCTCGATCACATCTGGCAGCACGATCCGGCGCGCCCCGAGGACAGCCGCATCGAAATTCTGCCGCGTACCCACGAATTGTTTGCGCAGCTTCGGCTCGACGGCAAGCCCGCCCTGATCTTTGCAAGCCACCTCGGCAATTGGGAACTGCCCGCTTTGGCGGCCGTTGCCCACGGACTGGATGCGGCAATCCTGTATCGCCGGCCCAACATTGCCTCGGCCGACCGCATCATCCAGCAGATCCGCGCGGTCAAGATGGGAACGCTGATTCCGGCGGGCCGTGACGCGCCGCTGCGGCTCGCCGAGGCGCTGCAGAACGGTCAGCACGTGGCGATGCTGGTGGACCAGTACCTGACCAACGGGGTCGAGGTCACGT
The DNA here is from genome assembly GCA_963808035.1 of uncultured Alphaproteobacteria bacterium. Lineage (GTDB taxonomy): Bacteria > Pseudomonadota > Alphaproteobacteria > Rhizobiales > Xanthobacteraceae > Bradyrhizobium. The sequence goes on from CAWEEF010000001.1 coordinate 601,202, forward strand.
TTTTCGGCCGCAAGACCCGGGCCAATCCGATGCTGGCGCGGTTGCGGCGACAGATCGAGTGCCCGATTCATGGGGTGCGAATCATCCGCCTGCCCAATCACCGCTTTCGCGCCGAATTGTCCGAAGAGGTGAAGCCGGTGCGGGACGCTTCCGGACAGATCGACGTGCCGGGAACGATGCAGGCGGTGACGTCGGTGGTCGAGGGCTGGATTCGCGAATACCCCGACCAGTGGTTGTGGCTGCACCGTCGCTGGCGGTAGCGCATCGCGCCACGAACTTCTTCTTGTCATTCCGGGGCGCGCCGCTTGGCGCGAGCCCGGAATCCATACTCCCGATGGTGGTTATGGATTCCGGGCTCGACGCTTGCGCGTCGCCCCGGAATGACGAAGCAGAGGCCGGCGCCGCGGGAATGCGCCGTCACATCTCACCGCCGTCATTCCGGGGCGCGCCTGTTGGCGCGAGCCCGGAATCCATACTCCCGATGGTGGTTATGGATTCCGGGCTCGACGCTTGCGCGTCGCCCCGGAATGACGAAGGGTGCAAACTACCTCCCGGTCTTGACCCGGGTCCAGAGCCGGTTGATGACGCGTTGCGTGGCCGGATCGCGCGCGGTGATCACGAACAGCTTCGCAAGGGTCGCCTGGTCCGGATAGATGGTCTTGTCGTTGAAGATGCTGGGATCGACCAGCTTCTGGCTCGCCAGATTGCCGTTCGCATAGGACAGAAAATTGGAATTCCTGGCCGCGACCTCGGGCCGATAGAGATAATTGATCAGCTCATAGGCTTCCGCGACATGGCCTGCATCGGCCGGGATCGCGAGATTGTCGAAAAACATCTGCGCGCCCTCTTTCGGGATGGCATAGCCGAGTTCGACGCCGTTGTTGGCTTCGGCAGCACGGCTGCGCGCCTGCATGATGTCGCCGGACCAGCCCACCACCAGGCAAATCTCGCCGGTGGCGAGCGCGCTGAGATACTCCGAGGAATGGAACTTGCGGACATAGGGCCTGATTTTGGCGACGAGATCGGCGGCCTGCTCGAGATCGGCCGGCTTGGTCGAGTTCGGGTCGAGCCCGAGGTAATTCAGGGCCGCGGGAAGAATATCGTCGGCGGAGTCCAGCATCTGAACGCCGCAATCCCTGAACCTGGCGAGATTCTCCGGCTTGAAGACGATGTCCCAGCTATCGATCCGCGCACCGGCCCCGAGAATTTTCTGCACGGCTTTGACATTGTAGCCAATGCCGGTCGTGCCCCACATGTAATTGACGGCATAAAGGTTGCCGGGATCGTAGACGGCGAGCCGTCGGGTCACTTCCGGCCAGGCGTTGGCGAGGTTCGGCAGCTTCGCTTTGTCGAGCTTCTGGAACACGCCGGCCTTGATCTGGCGCTGCAGGAAATAGGCGGTCGGGACCACCAAATCATAGCCGGACTTTCCGGCCAGCAGCCGGGTCTCCAGCGTCTCATTGGCGTCGAAGGTGTCGTAGACGACCTTGATGCCGGTCTCCCGGGTAAAGTCTTCCAGCACGCCCGGGGCCATGTAGTTCGACCAATTGTAGAAATTGACGGTGCGCGGCTCGGCCTGTGCCGGGGCTGCGAATGCGGCGAGCGCCGCGGACATCGCGGCGGCAAATCGGATCGGCGTGCAGGCCCGGCCGCGGTTCATGTCTGCCCTTTATCGGCGGTGGACCGCATCCGAAAGCCGCTCCAGCGCGGCATCGAGCGTTGCGTCCTTCTTGGCGAAGCAGAACCGCACCACCGAGGTGACGGCATCCTTCTCGTAGAACGCCGATACCGGAATGGCCGCGACCTTGTAATCGGTAACGATCCTTCGGCAGAAGGCCTCGTCGGTCTCGTTGAGACCGAGTGGCGACAGATCGACGGTGAGAAAATAGGTGCCCTGCGATCGCAGCACCGGAAAGCCGATGCTCTCCAGCCCCTGGGTCAGACGGTCGCGGCTGCGCGCCAGCTCCTTGCGCATGCCGAGGAAATAGTCCACCGGCTTGCCGAGGCCATAGGCGACCGCGGCCTGAAGATTGGGTGCGGTGGTGAAGGTGAGAAACTGGTGCACCTTGGCCGCGACACGCAGCAGCGGCGGCGCGGCGCAGACGAAGCCGATCTTCCAGCCGGTCAGGGAAAAGATCTTGCCCGCCGAACCGACCTTGATGGTGCGATCCCGCATCCCCGGAATTGTAATCAGCGGGATGTGTTCGCGGCCGTCGAAGATCACATGTTCCCAGACTTCGTCGCAGATCGCGACCGCCTCGAACTGCTGGCAGAATCGCGCCAGCAATTCCAGGTCCTCGCGCGGATAGACCACCGCGGCCGGATTGAGCGGATTGTTGAACAGTACCGCCTTGGTCCTGGGGTTGAACGCGCTGCGCAACATCTCCTCGGTCAGTCGCCAGTCCGGCGGTTCGAGACGCAACAGCCGCGGAATGCCGCCGGCCTGGCGGATGATCGGCAGGTAGGAATCGTAGACCGGCTGGAACACGATCACCTCGTCGCCCGGCTCGACGACGGCCAGAATGGCTGACGTCAGCGCCTCGGTGCCGCCCGACGTCACCATCACCTCGGTGGCTGGATCGAGGAACAGCCCGTGCCAGCGCCCGTAATGCGTCGCGATCGCCTGACGCAGCTCCGGAATGCCCATCATCGACGGATACTGATTGTAGCCATTCACCGAGGCGTCCGCCGCCGCGCGACGAATGTCTTCCGGGCCGGGATCGTCGGGGAAACCCTGGCCGAGATTGATCGCGTTGTTGTCGCGCGCGAGCTGCGACATCGCCTCGAAGATCGTGACGGGCAGATCCGCAAAAACCCGGTTCATCGACGTCATGGAAGTGTCAGCCGCCGGTCCTGGTCGGCAATCCTGCTGCCTTCCAGCCCAGTATGCCGCCGGCCAGGTGTTTGTCGTACGGCAGACCGCCGGCTTGCGCCGCGAGCGACGCTGTCACCGACCTTTTCCCGGAGCGGCAGGCAAACACCACCTGTTTGCCCTGGGGGTCGGGAATAGTCGCCGGATCAAAGCTTGAAAGCGGCACGACGACGCCGCCCGGATAGGCTTCGGCGGCGACTTCATTCGGCTCGCGGACATCGACCAGAAGATAGCGTCCCTCGGCCATTCCCTTCGAGACATCCTGCGGCGTCAAATCGTGAACTTGATGACCCTGTTCCGCCACGCCAACCCTCCCAAACATCAACCTTTTCAGCGAACGGATGCGTCCGTGCCAAACGCGGATGGCCCGCTCTTCGGCGCCAACGTCGCCCCTGGCGTGGTGAAAATCAAGCACCACGAAAGGTCCACCCAGCCCACGGAATCTAACACAATTTCCACCTCAATGGCTTCATCCTTCGAGACGCATCGCTTTGCGATGCTCCTCAGGATGAGGTCTCAGACCCTCATGGTGAGGAGCAGCGCCTTGCGCGGCGTCTCGAACCACGAGGCCGAGAGAAGCGCCCAAGATTCGAGTCAACCGGAAAACGATCTAGCTAGACGGTCACCTGGGTACCGACCTCGACCACCCGGCCGGTCGGAATCTGGAAGTAGTCGGTGGCGTCATTGGCGGTCCGGCTGAGCGCGATGAACAGATGATCCTGCCAGCGCGGCATGCCGGAATGCGCGGCCGGCTTCAGCGCCCGCCGCGACAGGAAGAACGAGGTCGACATGATGTCGAACTGCCAGCCGAGCTTGCGCGCGATTGCCAGGGTTTTCGGAACATTGGGCGATTCCATGAATCCGAACCGCAGCGTCACCTTGGAAAAGGTCGCGCTGATTTCCTCCAGCCGCACCCGCTCGGACGGATTGATTCGCGGCGTCGGCGCGGTCTCGATGGTGAGAATGACATTCTTCTCATGCAGCACCTTGTAGTGCTTCAGACTATGCAGCAGCGCCGTCGGCGCGCTGACGGGGTCGCTGGTCAGGAACACCGCGGTGCCGGAAACCCGTTGCGGCGGCCGCTTCTCCAGCATGGCCACCAGATCCGCCAGCGGGAATTCGAGTTTGCGCGATTTCTCGAACAGCAGCCGGCTGCCCCGTCGCCAGGTGTACATCATCAGCATCACGACGGAGCCCAGCGCCAGCGGCACCCAACCGCCCTCGAATACCTTGAGCAGGTTCGCCGCGAGAAATGTCAGGTCGAGAAACAGGAAGGGCGCGATCAGCCCGGCGGCGGCGATCGGCGACCATTTCCAGACCCGCCAGATCACGACAAAGCCCATCATGGCCGTCACCACCATGGTCCCGGTCACCGCGATGCCGTAGGCCGACGCCAGCGCGCTCGAAGATCGGAACAGGACGATGAGCAGAACCACGCCAATCGAGAGCAGCATATTGACCCGGGGAATGTAGATCTGGCCGGAGTGCGATTCCGAGGTGTGCCGGATTTCGAACCGCGGCATCAGGCCAAGTTGAATCGCCTGGCGGGTCAGCGAATAGGCTCCCGTGATCACCGCCTGACTCGCGATCACGGCAGCGACGACGGCAAGTACCACCATCGGAAACAATGCCCAATCCGGAAACATCAGGAAAAACGGGTTCGCGAGCGTTTTCGGATCGGCGATGACCAGTGCGCCCTGCCCGAGGTAATTCAGCGCCAGCGACGGCAATACGATGAACAGCCAGGCGGTCTGGATCGGCCGCTTGCCGAAATGCCCCAGATCTGCGTACAGCGCCTCGGCGCCGGTGACCGCGAGAAACACCGCGCCCAGCGTCACGAACCCGATAATGCCATGATGAAGCATGAAGGAGACAGCGTAGAGCGGATTTAGCGCAAGAAGCACTTCGGGATGTCGCATGATCGAGGGTATCGCCGCGATCGCGATGACGGCGAACCAGATGCACATCACAGGCCCGAAAAAGGCGGCAACGCGCGCCGTGCCGCGCGACTGAACCGCAAACAGCACGAGCAGGATCACGATCGTCAGCGCCACCACATAGGGTTCGAACGCCGCGGTGACGATTGTCATTCCCTCGATTGCCGAAAGCACGGATACGGCCGGCGTGATCACCGCATCGCCGTAGAAAAGAGCACCGCCAATAATTCCGAGAAAAACGATCTTGCCGGCGTCCGAACTCACCGCGCGTTGCGCGAGCGCCATCAGCGCCAGCGTCCCCCCCTCGCCATGGTTGTCGGCGCGGAGCAGGATCAGCACGTATTTCAGCGTCACCACGACGATCAGCGCCCACAGGATCAGGGACAGCACGCCGAGCACGGCCTCGGGATTGACCGTCCCGGCCGGGCCGCTGGCCGCCATCACCGCCTCGCGCAGCGCGTAGAGCGGGCTGGTCCCGATGTCACCATAGACGACACCGATGCTGCCAAGCATGAGCGCCTTGAATCCGGCGGTGGAATGGGTGTTGCCATGACCATTCGCCGCCGTGGCTTCCGCGGCGGGCGCGACGACATTACTCATCATGAAAGCGGGGGCCTCAAAAATGCTTCACTGCACAATGGCAAAGCGACGGGCTTATAGCCCTGCGCTTGAAGCATAGCATGGCCTGATTTCGGGTCATAGCCATGTTAAATTGCATACCTGTCAAATTGTAACCTGGGTTCCGACCTCGACCACGCGGCCGGTCGGAATTTGGAAATAATCGGTGGCATCGTTCGCCGAACGGCTCAGCGCAATGAACAGGTGATCCTGCCACTGCGGCATTCCCGATTGTGCCGACGGCTTCAATGAGCGCCGCGACACAAAAAACGACGTCGCCATGATGTCGAATTGCCAGCCGAGCTTGCGCGCGATCACCAGCGCCTTGGGAACATTCGGCAATTCCATGAAACCGAAGCGCAGCCGGACAATGGCGAATTTGTCGCTGATCGGCTCCATCCGGACCCGCTCGGCCGGATCGACCCGCGGCGTCTGCGCGGTTTCGATGGTCAGGATCACATTGTGCTCGTGCAGCACCTTGTTGTGCTTGAGATTGTGCAGCAGCGCCGTCGGCACGAAATTGGGATCGCTGGTGAGAAAGACAGCAGTGCCCTTGACGATATGCGGCGGGCGTTTTTCGAGGCTCTTGACCAGATCGGTGAGCGGGACTTCGGTCCGCCGGGTCTTGGCGATCAGGATCGCCGCGCCGCGGCGCCAGGTCCAGATCGTGATCGCCATGGCAAAGCCGAACAGCAGCGGCACCCATGCGCCTTCGAACAGCTTGAGGAAGTTCGCGCTGAAGAAGGTCATGTCGACCACGACGAACGGAACGATCATCGCCGCCGCGGCGGCCGCGCGCCAATTCCATAGTTTCCAGATCACCACAAAACCCATGATGCCGTCGGCCACCATGGTGGTGGAGACGGCGATGCCATAGGCCGAGGCCAATCCGCTCGAGGTGCGGAACAGCAGCACCAGCAGCAACACGCCGGTCAGCAGCAGCGTGTTGACGCGCGGCAGGTAGATCTGCCCGGCATGCGCCTCCGAGGTATAGCGGACCTCGAAACGCGGCAGCAGGCCGAGCTGTACCGCCTGGCGGGTCAGGGAATAGGCTCCCGTGATCACCGCCTGGCTCGCGATCACCGTCGCCGCGGTCGCCAGCCCGACCAGCGGCAGCAGCAGTATTTCGGGAACCATCCGGTAGAATGAATTTTCAATCGCTGCAGGATTGGCCAGCACCAGCGCGCCCTGACCGAAATAGTTGACCAGCAGCGAGGGCAGCACGAAATAAAGCCACCCGGCCTGAATCGGTTTGCGTCCGAAATGGCCCAGGTCCGCATACAGCGCCTCGCCGCCGGTCACCGCGAGGAAGACCGCGCCTAACGTCACCATTCCGATGGTGCCGTGGGTCAGCAGGAAATGAATCGCATACCAGGGATTGATCGCAGCCAGCACCGACGGATCGTCGCTGATATGCACCAGACCCATGACCGCGATGGTGCTGAACCAGATCACCATGACCGGCCCGAACGCAGACGCGACCCGCGCCGTGCCGCTGCTCTGCACCGAGAACAGCACGACCAGAATGAAAACCGTCAACGGCACCACATAATGCTCGAGCGCCGGCGTCCCGAGCTTGAGGCCCTCGACCGCCGAAAGCACCGAAATCGCCGGCGTGATCATGGAATCGCCGATGAACATCGACGCGCCGATGACGCCCAGCGTCAGCAATGGCCAGCTTCTTCGTCCCAGCGCGCGTTGACCGAGCGCCATCAGCGACAGCGTGCCTCCCTCGCCGTTATTGTCGGCGCGCAGCAGCAGCAGCACGTATTTTGCCGTGACGACGATCAGGAGCGCCCACAGGATCAGCGACAGCACCCCGAGCACGATGGTCCGCGTGATCGGCTGGCCCTGGGCGGCCGCGGCGACCGCCTCGCGGAACGCATATAGCGGCGACGTTCCGATATCGCCAAAAACCACGCCAATGCTTCCCAGCGTCAGCGCCCAAAGGCCAGTCGTGACCGGCCCTTCCTGGGCTTCGGTAGATGTGACGCCAAAAGCCATCGTGCGGGAGAACGCTCTGCCGATTGATTTGATCCGGGTCGGCTATCGACGCTTCCGCGGGGCCTGTCAACCAATCCCCATGGTCGTGCAAGCGCTGTCGGATGCAACGCAGCTTCCTGGCACGGCAGGTAATATGGTAGCGCGCCGAAATTACGGCTTCAGGTCGGGCGGGATCGGCGGGTCTTCGCGCATCAGCGTGATCGTCACGCGGCGGTTCGCTGACAGCGACGGATCATCGGGAAACAGCGGTTGGGTATCGGCCTTGCCGGAGACCGCAAAGATGTGGGCCGGCGGCAGACCCTCCCGCTCCAGAATCTGGCGCACCGCGTTGGCACGGTCGGCCGACAGGTCGAACGCGCCGTAGTCGCTTTGCGTCGGCACAAATCCCGCCGCGGTGTGACCGACGATCGCGATGCGCAGCGGCGTCGCCTTGAGCGGAGCGGCCAGTTTCTCGATCAGCCGGCGGGTCCGCTCGTAAGGCACCTTGGAGCCGTCGGCGAACATCGACCGGTTGTCCTGGTCGACGATTTCCAGATTGAGGCCCTCGTTGGTCTCCTCGAACATGATGTGCTTCGAGATTTCAGTCAGCTCCGGCATGTCCTGCAAGGCCTGCCGCAGCGATGCCGAGGCAAGCGCGAATTCGCGATCGAGCTTGATGCGGGCGCCGCGGGTGCGGCTGTTGTCCTGCTCGTCCGGCGTTGGCGTGTTGGACGATTCCTCGGGTGGAATATTCGCGGCGTTCTTCAGCTTCGGCCTGGTCGGCAGGCCATCGGATTCGATGATTCCGGAATAGCGCTTCTCGGTCTGCACGCCGAAGGCATCGCGCATCGAGCCCGCGACGATCTTGAGCTTGTTGTTGTCCATGGTGGAAAACGCGACGAGCATGACAAAAAAGCTCATCATCAGGCCCATCAGGTCGGCGAAGGTCACGAACCAGCCGTGCCCTCCTCCGTGCGCGTCGCCACGTTTCTTCTTTGCCATGCTCGACTTTCCGGACTGGGACCGACCGTTCAGGCCGGGACCGGTTCGCCTTCCTCATGGCGGTGCTTCTCCGGCAGATAGGCCAGCAGCATTTCCCGCACCAGCGTCGGGCTCTTGGAATCCCGGATCATCAGAATGCCGTCGATGATCAGGGTGCGGTTGGTCTCCTCGTCGAGCAGCTTGCCATGCAGCTTGTCGGCGATCGGCAGGCAGAACAGGTTCGCGACCAGCGCGCCGTACAGCGTCGCCAGCAGCGCGGTCGCCATGAACGGACCGAGTTTCGAGGGGTCGGTCATGTTGGCGAACATCTGCACCATGCCGATCAGGGTTCCGATCATGCCGAAGGCGGGCGCGCAGTCGCCGATGGCACGGTAGATCTTGCCGCCTTCGTCGAGATGCATCAGAAAATTGTCGCGGTCGCGCTCGAGATTGTCGCGGATGAACTCGAGGTCGTAGCCGTCGGCGACATAGCGGATGCCCTTGGCGAGAAACGGCTCGTCGGTCTCGACCTTTTCCAGGCCGACCGGCCCCTGCTTGCGGGCGATTTCCGCGATGCGGGCGAGTTCGTCGACGAGGTCGCGCGCGGACAGCCGGCTCATGGTGAAAGCAAACTTGGCGCCGAGCGGCAGGCCGTGCAGAATGGCCATCAGCGGAAAACGGATCATGGTGGCGGCGATCGATCCGCCGAAGATGATGATGACCGCATGTTCGCTGAAGAACATGTGCAGATCACCGCCCATGAGTACCATCGTGGTCACGACAAGGATGCCGGACACGAGCCCAACGCTCGTCATGATGTCCATGGAAAACTCCAACGCGTACGCAAGCCGCCGGCCATCCTGGACGGTGGCGCGGCCCGTTCCGGGCCGCGAAATGACCCTACGTTCCCGCAATTAAAGACGCGTTACCGAATTTGGTAGGCATAACAATTGGTTAACAAAAAGCTAGAGGGGCGGGCGCCTTCGCAGAAGCAATCGACCGGGCAGACTTCGACGCCGTCCATGTATTTTGCATCCGATACAGTTGTCGGTGACGACAAATGTCATCGCGTGGCTTCCGGCGGCCACGGCCGATCCGGCCGATAGAACAGCGCGAGCTTCAGGCTCTCGGCGATCCGCCCGGCTCTGGTGCGAAATTCCTCGCAGATGCAATGATCGAACAGTTCGCCGCAGGCCTCGTCGAAAAGTGCCAGCCAGTGGTCAAACAGCTCCGGCTGGAACTTCGGCAGTGCGAGGTGCTTCATCACTGGATTGCCCTTGTAGCGCCCAGTGGTGAGCATCACCGACGACCAGAAAGCGTACATCTTGGTCAGATGCGGCTGCCAGTCGCCTGGGATCGCCCGCAGAAAAATCGGCGCAAGCGCGGGGTCGCCGCGCACCTTGGCGTAGAAGCGATCGACCAGCAGCCGAATGCCTTCCTCGGACACATGATCGAGCTTTGCGGCGGGGGCGATCATCGTGCGCTCCTCCATAAGATGTATGTTTCATACATCTTATAGGTCGCCACTTGCCATAAAGCAATATTTATCATACATGTTTACTGTAGCAGCTCAAGGGAGATGCGGGTGCGCCTGACCGTCTATACCGACTATGCGCTGCGTGTGTTGATGTATCTGGCGCTGAAGGAGGATCGGCTGGCGACGATCGCGGAGATCGCCGAGAGCTATGACATTTCAAGGAACCATCTGATGAAGGTCGCGCATCAATTGGGGGTTGCCGGTTATGTCGAAACCGTCCGCGGCAGAGGTGGCGGGCTGCGCCTGGCCAAGCCGATCGCAGCCATCGGGCTCGGCGAGGTGGTGCGCTATACCGAGCCGGACATGGCGATCGTGTCCTGCTTCGAGCCGCTCGATGCACCCTGCGTCATCCGTCGATCCTGTGTGCTGAAGCGCGCGCTGGAAAGGGCGCGCGATGCCTTTCTCGAGGTGCTCGACGGTTATACGCTGGGCGATCTGGTCGAGCCGCGAGGCCGGCTTTCCGGCCTGCTGGGTATCGGCCACGGCAACGCGATGCAGTAACCTTCGGGAATGATGCGCGCCACCGATGCTTTCAGCCGTCATTGCGAGGAGCCACCGGGTCCCTCTCCCTGTCATTCCGGGGCGACGCGCAAGCGTCGAGCCCGGAATCCATAACCACGATCGGGAGTATGGATTCCGGGCTCGCGCCAAGAGGCGCGCCCCGGAATGACAAGAAGAAGTTCGTGACGCCCTATGGATTGCTTCGCGGAGCCTGTCATCGGGCGCGCATTCGCGCGACCCGTTGGGTAGATGGGCCGCTCAGCGCCCCGCTTTCCGCTCCATCGCAAGTTCGGCCTGCAGGCTGGCGAGGTCGCGGTAGATCGAGGCAATAGCGAGCACACGGCCCCTGCTCTTGTACTGCAACAGGCAATCCCGTGCGGCGATGTCGCCGTCGATCACGATCTCGTCCCATTTTTCGGCGTGGCCGACATAATTGATCGGCACGTCATAATGCTGGCTCCAGAAAAACGGCACCGCATCGAAGGTCTCGCGTTGCCCGAGCATGTTGCGCGCCGCGGTCTGCCCCTGGCGTTCCGCGACCACCCAGTGTTCGACCCGGATGTTGTCCTGCGAATGCGGATCGGGCCAGCGTGCGATGTCGCCGGCCGCATAGATTCCAGGAATGCTGGTTTCAAGAAATTCGTTCACCGTGACGCCGCGATCGAGCGCAAGGCCGGCCTGTTCGGCGAGGGCCAGGCGCGGCCGCACCCCGACGCCGACGACGACCAGGTCCGCCTCCAGCACGCCGCCGCTTTTCAGCGTTGCGCGCTTGCCGTCGATCGCGGCCACGGTGTCGCCGAGGTGAAAGACAACGCCATGCTGCTCATGCAGGCCGCGGACGAAATCGCCCATTTCGGGTCCCAGCACGCGCTCCATCGGCCGTGGCTCCGGCGCCACGACATGGACCTCGATCTCGCGCGCGCGCAACGCCGCGGCGACCTCAAGACCGATAAAACTGGCGCCGATCACCATGGCGCGGCGCGCGCCGTCGGCCGAGGCAATGATCGCGCGGCAGTCGGCCAGCGCGCGCAGGGTGTGGACATGCGGCTGGTCGGCGCCCGGGATCGGCAGCCGCACCGGCTCGGCGCCGGTCGCCAATAGCAGGCGATCGTAGGCAACGTCGCCGCCGGCGGCGTTGACCTTGCGCGCCTTGGTATCGATCGAACTGACATGACTTCCGAGCCGAAGCTCGATGCCGGAATCGGCGTAGAAGCTGTCCGGGCGCAACGGCAGCCAGTCCTCCGGCGCGCTGCCGGCAAGATAATCCTTCGACAGGTTCGGCCGATCGACCGGCGCCGCGCCGTCATCGCTCAGCATGACGATTTCGCCAGCAAACTGCTGCCGCCGCAGCATCTCGGCTGCGGCAAAGCCCGCGGCGCCGCCGCCGACGATCACGATCCGGCCCGGCGGATCGGCCGACGCCCTGCGGCCCGGCTTCGGCTGCTCGCGCTGGCGCCGGACCAAGATGCGATCGCCCTCGTGCTCGACCTGCCAGACCGCGAGTGGCGCCAGCGCCGGCGCGCGCGTCGCCTCCCCGGTTCGCAGGTCGAAGCAGGCGTGATGCCAGGGGCAGCGGATACCGCCGTCGGCCACGAGTCCGTCGGCAAGCGGGCCGTGATAATGACTGCAATGGGCGTCGATCGCGAATATCTCGGACCCCGAGCGCACCAGCAAGACTTCCTGATCGCCAACATGGCCGAGCAAGGTCTCGCCACTGAAATCGGCCGCTGCAACTCCCTGTGCGAGATCCGGCCCGGCGGCCTCGGCCTGCTCTTCAGCCATGTTCGTTCCCTCCGTCGTCGCACCCCGGCCGTGGCCGGGCATCACCAGGTACACTCCATCGGATGCTCGGCGCGCAAAACAGTTCCCGCGCCCGCCGTGATGCCGACCAACCCGCTCCGCCGCGGCTTGTTCCGCGGCACCGCCGGCTATTCGGCGGCGTATTTCTGCGCTTCATGCTCCGCCACGGGCGGTTGGCCATTGGACTTTCGGGTCTGGCTCCAGCGCGCAAGTGCGTTCGAGAAGGTGTCGAGGTAGAGATAGATCACCGGCGTCGTAAACAGCGTCAGCGCCTGGCTGACGATCAGGCCACCGACCATCGCGTAGCCGAGCGGCTGGCGGATTTCCGAGCCGGTGCCGGTGCCCAGCATCAGCGGCACGCCGCCAAGCATCGCCGCCATCGTCGTCATCATGATCGGGCGAAACCGCAACAGCGCGGCCTTGCGGATCGATTCACGCGGCGACAGATGCTCCTCGCGCTCGGCCGCGATCGCGAAGTCGACCATCATGATGCCGTTCTTCTTGACGATGCCGATCAGGAGGATGATGCCGATCAGCGCGATCAGGCTGAAATCGAACCCGAACGCCATCAGGATCGCGAGCGCGCCGACGCCGGCCGAGGGCAGCGTCGACAGGATCGTCAGCGGGTGGATGTAGCTCTCGTAGAGAATGCCGAGGATCAGGTACACCACCACCAGCGCCGCCATGATCAACAGCGGCACGGTGCCGAGTGACTGCTGGAACGCCTGTGCGGTGCCCTGGAAGCTCGAGTTGAGCGTGGCCGGGGCTCCAATCTCGACAACCGCGCGCTGGATCGCTTCGGTCGCCTGCCCCAGCGCGGTGTCCTGGGCGAGGTTGAAACTGATGGTGATGGCCGGAAACTGGCCCTGGTGACTGATCGAGAGCGGACGGACCGGCACGCTGGTCCAGGTGGTAAACTCCGACAGCGGGACCTCGGCGCCGGTCAGCGGCGATTTGATGTAGAGCTTGTTGAGCGTGTCGATGCTGCCCTGCAGGTCGGGCAGGATTTCCAGGATCACATGGTAGCTGTTGAGCTGGGTGAAATATTGCGTGACCTGCCGCTGGCCGAACGCGTCGTAAAGCGTATCGTCGATCAGTTGCGGCTGGATGCCGTAGCGCGCGGCGGTGTCGCGGTTGATCGTCAGCGTCAGCGTCGTACCCTTGCTCTGCTGGTCGGTCGCGACGTCGCGCAGCTCGGCCAAAGTCTGCATCTTCGCCAGGATCTTCGGCGCCCATTCGTTGAGCTCGTCCAGATTGGCGTCCTGCAGCGTATATTCGAACTGGGTGCGCGTGGCGCGGCCGCCCAGCCGCACGTCCTGCGAAGCCTGCATGAACAGCCGCGCGCCCTCGACCTTTTCCAGCTTGGGCCGCAGCCGCGCGATGATCTGCTGGGCGCTGGCGTCGCGCTCGCTGCGGGGCTTCAGCGTGATGTACAGTCGGCCGGTGTTGAGCGCGCTGCCGCCGCCGCCAATGAACATGGCGATACTGTCGACGGCGGGGTCATGCTGCACGATGGCGCCGAGCTCCTCCTGGTGACGCTTCATGTCGGCAAAGGAAATATCCTGCGACGTTTCCGAGGTCGCCGTAAGGAAGCCGTTGTCCTGTTGCGGGAAAAAGCCCTTGGGGATGATGATGAACAGGTAGACCGACAACGCCAGCGTCGCGAAGAAGATGCAGAGCGTGGTCAGGCTCCAGCGCAATGCGAGGTCGAGAATGCGTTCATAGCCGTGCAGCAGCCTGTCGAAGGCGCGCTCGCTCCACTGGTAGAACCGGCCGTGCTTGACTTCGCCACGCGCGCGCAGGAAGCGCGAGGCCATCATCGGCGTCAAGGTCAGCGACACGATCAGCGAGACGAAAATGGCCATCGCCAGCGTCACCGCGAACTCGCGGAACAGCCGCCCGATGATGCCGCCCATCAGCAACAACGGAATCAGCACCGCAACCAGCGAAACGCTGATCGACACGATGGTGAAACCGATCTCGCTGGCGCCCTTGAACGCGGCCGCGAGCGGCTTCTCGCCCGCCTCGATGTAGCGCGAGATGTTTTCCAGCATCACGATGGCATCGTCGACCACGAATCCCACGGCGATCGTCAGCGCCATCAGCGACAGATTGTCGAGGGTATATCCGAACGCCCACATCAGCGAACAGGCGCCGAGCAGCGCCAGCGGAACCGTGACGCTTGGAATGATGGTCGCCCATGCGCTGCGCAGGAAGACGAAAATCACCATGACCACCAGAAAGATTGTGATCAGCAGCGTATATTGCACGTCCTCGACCGCGGAGCGGATGGTCAGGGTGCGATCGCTGATGATCTTGATCTTGACGGCCGGCGGAATGGCCGCAATCAGCCGCGGCAGCTGGGCCTTGATCCGGTCGACGGTATCGATGACATTGGCGCCGGGCTGCTTGAAGATGACCAGAAAGACGCCGCGCTTGCCGTCGGCCCAGGCCGCCTGCTTCATGTCTTCAGGCCCGGAAACCGCCCTGCCGATATCGCGGATCCGCAACGGGCCGCCATTGCGATAGGCAATGATGACGTCATTCCAGGCGTTTGGGTCGATCAACTGGTCGTTGGCATAGATGGTATAGGCGCGCGTCCTACCGTCGATACTGCCCTTCGGACTGTCAACGGTCGTGATCGCGATCTGGTTGCGGACATCTTCCAGCGACAGGCCTTTGGCCACCAGCTTCGCCGGGTCGATCTGGACCCGAATCGCCGGCTTCTGCTGGCCGCCGATGAACACCTGCGCGACGCCGGAAATCTGGCTGATCTGTTGTCCGAGCTGGGCGTCGACGGCGTCGCTCACCGTCGTCAGCGGCAACGTATCGGAGCTGGCGGACAACAGCAGGATCGGGGAGTCCGCCGGATTGACCTTGCGATAGGTCGGCGGCGTCGGCAGATTCTTCGGCAACTGACCGCCGGCGGCATTGATGGCGCCCTGGATGTCGTTGGCGGCGCCGTCGATGCTGCGGTTAAGGTCGAACTGGATCGTGATCGCGGTCGAACCGAGCGAACTCGTCGAGGTCATCTGGGCGATGCCGGGGATTTGCGCGAGCTGCCGCTCGAGCGGCTGCGCCACCGAGGACGCCATGGTTTCGGGGCTGGCGCCGGGAAGCGACCCCGACACCTGGATGGTGGGGAAATCGACCTGCGGCAACGGCGCAACGGGCAGCAGCGGGTATGAAACCAGGCCGACGAAGAGTATGCCCGCCATCAGCAGCGAGGTTGCGATCGGGTACCGGATGAAGGGCGCCGAGATGCTCTCGTTCATGCAAGCTGTTCCCTGGGAAGCGACCGCACTCCGTTACTATACGCCGAGATAGCGCTGCAAAACCTCCGGCTGCGCCTTGATTTCCTGCGCCGGCCCCTCGTGAACGATATGTCCGTTGTTGACGATGTAGATACGCTGGGACAGCGCCAGCGTCGCAGCCAGGTTCTGTTCGACCAGAACGATGGTTTGACCGGCCGCCGCGAGGTCGCCGCAAGCCTTCATGAGGTCGCGAACGATGATCGGGGCAAGGCCTTCGAACGGCTCGTCAAGCAGAATGATCTTGGGATCGCGCACCAATGCGCGCGCAATCGCCAGCATCTGCTGTTCGCCGCCCGACAGGTCGGTACCGCGATTGCCGCGCCGCTCCCGCAGTCGTGGAAACATTTCGTAGATGCGGTCGAGCGGCCAGCGCTTCGAGGCGGTCAGCCCGGCGAGAACCAGGTTTTCCTCCACGTTGAGGCTGCCGAAAATCCGGCGGTCTTCGTGCACGAGCTGCATGCCGGCCTGGGCGATGGCGTGGCTCTTTCGCCCCGCGACGTCGACGCCGTCGAACATCACCGCGCCCGTGCGCGGCGTCACCACGCCCATCAGGCTTTTCAGCGTCGTGCTTTTGCCGGCGCCGTTGCGGCCGAGCAGCGCCACGACTTCATTGCGCTCGACGCGCAGCGAAACGTCGAACAGGATATGGGAATCCCCGTAATAGCTGTTCAGGCCCTTGACCTCGAGCAGGCTCATGCCTCGAGCACTCCATGCACACCGCCCAGGTAAGCCTCCTGCACCGCGGCGCTGTTCTTGATTTCCTCCGGTGTGCCCTCGACCAGCACGCGGCCTTCCTGCAGGACGGTAACCCGTTCGGCCAGCTCAAACAGTGAATCCATGTCGTGGTCGATGATAATCATGGTACGACCCCGGCTGATCGATTTGAGCAGCTTGACCGTTTCGATGCGCTCGCGCGGACTCATGCCGGCGAGCGGCTCATCGAGCAGCAGCAGGCTCGGCGACGTCGCCAGCGCAAGGCCGATTTCCAGGCGGCGCTTCTCGCCATAGGCGAGCTCGGATACCGGGGTATCAGGCCGCGAAGTGAGATTGACGAGCTCGAGCGTGCGCTGCACCTGCTCATTCAACTCCGGGATATTATCTACGCTTCGGAACAAGTCGAGCCGGAACTTGCCGCGCAACTGGGCGAGCGCGGCGATCACGACATTTTCGCGGACCGTGAGGCCGGTGAACAGTTGGTTGACCTGGTAGCTCTTGGTCAGGCCGAGCTGGCACACATCGGTAACGTTGGTGCCGGTGATGTCACGCCCCTCGAACACGATCTTGCCGGAGGTCGGCGCAACTTCACAGGTCAGCATCTTGAAGAAGGTCGATTTGCCGGCACCGTTGGGTCCGATGATGCCGCGCAATTCGCCGTGGTTGACCGTGAAATCGATATTGCTGTTGGCGAACAGGCCGCCATAGCGCTTGGTGAGGCCAGTCGCCTGCAGGATCGGGCCGGACGCGCCGTCGCCATCGCGACGCCGCTTCGGCGCTGGCGAGTTTTCGGCAACCGCGACTTTGGCGATTTTCAGTTCGTCCGCAACGGTGGCGTCAGCCACGGCCGCTGGCTCCTGCCGCTTGGAACGCTGCCTGCCGGATATCCAGCCGTAGAGATCCTCGAGGCCGCCGATAATGCCGCGGCGCAGAAAACAGACCAGCAGCACGAACACGACGCCGAGCACCAGTTTCCACGCCGCACCGAGATCAAGTGCGGTTTGCAGGAAATCCTGCAGAAAAAGCCAGACCGCGGCGCCGACCAGCGGGCCGAACAGCGTGCCCCGGCCGCCGATCGCGGTCTGCATCACGAGCTGGCCCGAGGTGTCGAAAGTGAAAGCGTCAGGCGGCATGAAGGCCTGCATGACGCCAAGCAGGCCGCCGGCAAATCCGGCGTAGGCGGCGGCGATCACGAAAGCCGTCAACTTGTAGCCATGGATATTATGACCGACGGCGGTCGCGCGCAGCGGGTTGTCGCGGATCGCGCTGAAGATCGCGCCGACAGGCGAGCGCACGATCCGCAGCGCAATTACGACACCGACGAAGTAACACAGCGCGAGGAACTGATACAGCGACCAGCCGGTCGTGAAATGAAGGGTGGTGAAGCCGAGATTGAAGCTCGGCGTCGGAACGCCGGGCAAGCCGTTTTCGCCCCCGGTCCAGTCCGCCAGCGGATTGAACTCGACGAAAAAGAAGACCTCGGCGATTGCCACCGTGATCATGGCGAAATAGATGCCGGTGCGCCGCAGCGCGATCAGTCCGACCAGATAGCCAACGGCGGCGGCGGCCACCATGCCGATCAGCAGCGCCAGCAAAACGTTCGGAAATCCGGCGCGGGTGAGCAGGTAGGCCGCGACAAAACCGCCCGTGCCGTAGAATGCCGACTGGCCGAACGACAGCAGTCCGGTAAAGCCGAACAGGATGTCGAAGCCGAGACCGAACAGGCCCCAGACCAGGATCCGGTTCACGGTATTGGGTGCGAACCCGATATAAGGCAGCACGAATGGCGCGACGATCAGGCCGATCGCGGTCAGCGTTTCGATCAGAAAAGGGCGCTGCTTCAGCATCAGATGACCACGTTCATTCGCGGCCCTGCATGCCGAGCAGGCCGTGCGGCCGCACCACGAGCACAAGCGTCATGGCCGCAAACAGCATAACGTAGGCGTAGCCGGGGTTAAACATCGAGGTAATGCTGATGATTTCCCCGGCGATCAGCCCCCCGAGAATGGCGCCGGGAAACGATCCGACCCCGCCGATCACCACCACCACGAAGGTTTCCACCAGGATGTCGTCGCCGACCCCCGGCGTAAGCGACACCACCGGCGCATTGACAATGCCGGCGAAGCCGGCGGCCATCGCACCGATGCCGAACACGATCATGAAGACGCGGTGGACGTTGATGCCGAGCGAGTCGACCATCACCGCATCCTCGATCCCGGCGCGCACGATCATGCCGAGCCGCGTGCGGTAGAGGACGATGAACAGTGCGCCAAGCGCAACCGCGACGATGCCCACGACCGCGAGACGGTAGGTCGGGTAGTACATGAAACCAAGCGAAGTGATGCCCTGAAACAGCGGCGGCGGCGGAACCAGCTTCGAGTCGCTGGAAAAGAACAGGCGCACCAGTTCGACGAAGCAGATGCCGAGCCCGAAGGTGACAAGGAGCTGGTCCTCATGCGGACGGTGATAGAAGTGGCGGATGATGACGCGCTCTATCACCACGCCCAGGATCATCACGAACAGCGAGCCAGCAATCACCGCGACGATGAACGAACCGGTATATTCATAGGCCACGAAGCCGGCGTAACCGCCGATCATGAACATCGCGCCATGCGCGAGGTTGAGCACCCCGAGCGTGCCATAGATAATGGTCAGCCCGGAACTGATCAGCGCCAGCAAGGCACCGAGCGCCAACCCATTGAATAACTGTGAAACGAAATTCGGCCAACTAATCATGAAATGCAATCACAGGGCTTGGTCACGAGCATATCACGCAATCAGGGGTACTGACGCAAAAAAATGGCGCCGCGGAAATCCGAATGCCGCGGCGCCATAGTTCAGATGTGGCTTAAGTATAGTCGCCGAGGTTGCAGCCGAACGCGTCAGGCTTCTGCATCAAGCCCTCGCCGGGCACGATTTCGACCACGTCGTAGTAGTCCTCCTTGCCCTTCATATCCTTTTGCAGCTTGCCCTTGACGATGATGACCGGCCGAACACACTGGTGGTCTTCCTTGCGGTAATGCACATCGCCCACTAGCGACGGGATGGTTTCGCCCTTTTCATAGGTCTTGATGACGTCCGGCGGATAGAAGCTGCCGGCCTCTTCGACCATGCGAGCCCAATGCGCGAAGCTGATGTAGGAATTGGCGGCGCCCCACTCGGGCTTGTAGCCGTACTTCTTGTCGAACGCGTCGTTAAACATCTTCGCCAGCGGATACTTGTCCTCGATCGTCCACCAATAGTCGGTGGCGGCGAAGACGCCCTGCATCAGTCCGCCGGTTTCGCGGGCGATGAACGGCACCTGGTAGGGAACCACGAGCTTCATCTTGTCGAGCACGCCGAACTGCTTGGCCTGCTGGGTCGAGAGCACGGCGTCGTGTCCCCAATTGACATTGATCAGGACATCGGCGCCGGAATTGGCGACGTTGAGCAGATAGGATGAGTAATCGGGCGCGCCGAGCGGCGCGACCTGGTTGGTCGCCGTGGTCCATCCCGCCGTGGTGAGAAATTCCTGCATCGATTTCGTGACGGTATGGCCGTAGGTGTAGTCCGGGGTCAGATAGGCTGCCTTCTTGTTCTTGCCGAAGTTCTTGACCATGATCGGGCTGATCGCGGCGGCCGCCGTCTGGCCGTAGAAGTTCTGACGGAATCCGTAACGCACGCAGTCCTTGCCGGTGGTGTCGTTGGAGCCGGAAATTCCGGCGACGTAGAGCACCTTTTCACGCTGCGCGAGCTTGTTCAGCGCCACCGCGACCGCGCTCGAGGTCGAGCCCGTCATCAGGATCGCCTTGTTCTCGGTGATGAAGCGTTGCTGGGCCTGGACCGCCTCGTTCGGCTTGGCGGCGGAGTCGGCGACGCCTAGCTTCAATTGCTTGCCGAGCACGCCCTTGGTGGTCTTGGGCGAGATTTTCTTGATCAGCTCATTGCCGCTGTTGATGTGCTCGACCGCGAGCTCCCAGCCCTTTAGTTCGTCCTCCCCTTGCACCGCATAGGTGCCGGTGCGAGGCACGGCAACCCCGATGAACACCGAGGAGCCGGAAGAACCGGCCGGATAGGTGCCGATCGCCGGACGATCCTCGGCGAACGCGTAGGGCATCCCGAAGGGCAGCATGGTTCCGCCTGCCAATCCTGCCGCGGTCTGCAGCAGGGTGCGGCGGGAAACAACGAGGCCGGAATCTCGTCCGACAACTGGGTTTTTCACTACCGGTCCTCCCAAATATATTGTGATGTATCCGACAGTCGTCGGCCATTCAGAGTATATAGCGCGCGGACGCGGGCGCTCAGGAACGGCGCAAGTTGCGTGTCCGCATCAGGCCCATATCGCTTCACGATAGACGTCCGTGTCAATGTCACTTTCGTCGCACGAGCCCGAAACTGCATCGGAATTTATATCGGATTGCGATATAACTGAACTCCCGTTGTGCACTGCGGTAGCGGGCGAGAATGGCGAGACCGTACAGCAGGAGAATGCGAAATGGCCACGTCGAAGAGAAGGCTGCGACGTCCGATCGACGCCCCGGCAATCGAAGCGCAGGCCCAACGCGAGCCCGACGACGCGGTGGACTACGAAGCCCTCGCCCAATTCCGGTTTGAGCTGCGGAAATTTCAGGCCTTCAGCACCGCGGCGGCGCTTCAGGCCGGTCTGACGCCTCAGCAGCATCAGGCGCTGCTTACCATCCGGGGTTTCTCGACCCGTGATCCGCTGTCCATTGGTGACCTCGCGGATTTCCTTCTCATTCAGCCCCATACGGCCGTCGGGCTTGTCGATCGCATGACAAAACTTGAGCTGATCAGCCGCAGCATCGATGCAGCCGACGGCCGACGGGTGCTGTTGAAACTGACCAGGGAGGGTGAGCGTCGGCTGCGCAAGCTCTCCAAAATCCACCAGGACGAACTCGCCGCCATCGGACCGGCATTGGCCGGAATCGTCGAGACATTCCGGGGGCGCTAATCGGCCTGCCCCGCCGTTACCGCTGGATCGCTACCGCGAAGCCATCAGGGCAAGCTGCGCCAAACTATCCGCTTGAATTAGGCAGGCGGTTGGTGAACTTGGCGGCAGCAAATGAGCCAGCGCGCCCGGGGCGACTTCCCTCCGATCCAGCGCCTGCCGGGAGTTGAACGCGCGTGGACGCCACCATTTTCCTGTTCCTGCTGCAGGACGGTATCATCAACGGCGCCGTCTATGCGCTCGTGGCCATTGCGACGGTGCTGGTATTCGCGGTGACGCGGGTGATCCTGGTGCCACAGGGCGAGTTTGTGGCCTTCACGGCGCTGACCATCGCGGCCCTCGAGAACGGCCGTGTGCCGTCGACGCCATGGCTGCTGCTGGCGCTCGGCGGCCTTGCCGCGTTGTCCGAAGGGGTGCGGCATTTCCGTGAGCTCAGCGTCCGCCGCGTGGCCAGAATCGCGCTGTTCGATCTGGTGCTGCCGATCGCCCTGCTGGTGCTGACGCGAACCCTGGCGCCGATGAAACTCGGCCAGACCGCGGACATTCTGCTTGCGATCGCGCTGATCACGCCGATGGGCCCGATGATCTACCGCATCGCCTTCGAACCGATCGCCCATTCCAGCGTGCTGGTGCTGCTGATGGCCGCGTTCGGCGTGCATTTTTCGCTGACCGGATTGGGCCTGTTGTTTTTCGGGCCCGAAGGCACCGGCACCACGCCTTTGTCCTCGGCCTCGTTTTCGCTCGGCAGTCTCGTCATCACCGGACAAAGCGTCGCGGTGCTGATTGTCACGGCGCTGCTGCTGGTGCTGTTCGCGCTGTTCTTTGGCCGCACGCTGCTCGGCAAGGCGCTGCGCGCCTGCTCGTCGAACCGCATCGGCGCCCGGCTGGTCGGAATCCCGACCTCCGCCGCCGGCCAAATCGCGTTCGCGCTGGCCGCGCTGCTCGGTGCCGTCTCCGGCGTCCTGGTCGGCCCGCTGATGACCGTGTTCTACGACAGCGGATTTCTGATCGGGCTGAAAGCGTTCGTCGCGGCGATCCTGGGCGGGCTCGCGAGCTACCCGCTGACGGTGGTTGCCGCCCTTGGCGTCGGATTTGCCGAGGCGCTGTTTTCATTCTGGGCCAGCAATTTCAAGGAAGTTCTGGTGTTCACATTGATCATTCCGGTGCTGGCATGGCGCTCGGTCTACGCGCCGCATGCCGAGGAGACGGAATGAAACCGTCGCGCGGACCGTTGATCGCCGTCTGCTGTGCAGCCGCGATCCTGATCCTGCCTTTCACCGGCCTGATGCCGGACTACTGGATCACGCTGTTCAACTACATCGGCATTTCCAGCCTGGTCGCGATCGGTCTCGTACTGCTGACCGGGGTCGGCGGCATGACCTCGTTCGGACAGGCGGCCTTTGTCGGCTTTGGCGCCTATACGACCGGTGTGCTCACGGTACATCTCGGCATCTCGCCGTGGCTGACCTTGCCCGCGTCGCTCGTCGTGACGATGGTGGCGGCGGGCCTGATCGGCGCGGTCACGGTGCGGCTTTCCGGTCACTATCTGCCGCTTGGCACCATCGCCTGGGGCATCGCCTTCTTCTATTTGTTTGGCAATGTCGGCTGGCTGGGCGCGCATGACGGGCTCGACGGCATCCCGCCGCTGCGGATCGCCGGCCATGCGCTGACCGATCCGCGCGAGTATTTCGTGGTGGTCTGGATCGCCGTCGTGCTCACCGTGATCGCGACGCAAAACCTGCTTGGCGGCCGCATCGGGCGCGCGATCCGCGCGCTTCGGCGCAGCACCCGCGCCGCCGAAGCGTTCGGCGTCAATACCTCCGCCGCCAAGCTGATGGTGTTCGTCTATGCGGCGATGCTGGCTGGACTGGCGGGCTGGCTCTATGCGCATTTCCAGCGCTCGGTTTCGCCAAGTCCGTTCGGCATCAATGCCGGCACCGAATATCTGTTGATGGCGGTGCTGGGTGGCGCCGGCCGGGTCTACGGCGCCATTCTCGGTGCGGCCGGCATTACCGTGCTTCGCGATCAACTGCAGAACCTGCTGCCATGGCTGATCGGGAACACCGGCAATTTCGAGACGGTGGCGTTCGGTGCGGTTCTGGTGCTGATCCTGCAAACCGCCTCCGGCGGAATATGGCCGATCCTGTTTGGCCCTCCCCCGCCGCCGTCACCGCCAATGCCGGTCGGCTCTCGGCGGCTGCCGGATCGTCAACTGCCGCCTCCGGGGACACCTCTGCTGCAAGCGCAGGCTGCCCGCAAGGCATTCGGCGGGCTGGTCGCCGTCAACGACGTGAGCTTCGAGGTCGACAGCGCGCAAATCATCGGGCTGATCGGCCCCAACGGCGCCGGCAAGAGCACGACGTTCAACCTCATCACCGGCGTGTTTCCGCTCAGCTCCGGCCGAATCGAATTCGAGGGACATCCGCTGCGGGCGCAGACGCCGCAACGCGCCGCGACACTGGGTCTCGGCCGCACCTTCCAGCATGTCGAAATCGTCGCCGACATGAGCGTGATCGAAAATGTCGCGCTCGGCGCCCATCTGCGCGGACACGCCGGATTGCTGCGCGCGATCCTCAAGCTCGACCGCGCCGAAGAGGCGCTGCTGTTTGCCAATGCACAACGCCAGCTCGATCGCGTCGGGCTCGCCAACGTCGCGTTCAAGCCGGCCGGTACGCTCGCGCTCGGTCAGTTGCGGCTTGTGGAGGTCGCACGCGCTTTGTGTCTCAATCCGGTGCTGTTGCTTCTGGACGAACCCGCGGCCGGATTGCGCGTCGGCGAGAAGAAGGCACTGGCACGTCTGTTGCGCGAAGTCCGCACCGAGGGAATCAGCGTGCTGCTGGTCGAGCACGACATGGATTTCGTCATGAGCCTGGCGGATCGCCTGGTGGTGCTCGATTTCGGCACCAAGATCGCCGAGGGCATCCCCACTGATATCCGGCAGGATCCGGTCGTGCTCGAAGCCTATCTCGGAGGCGTATCGTGACAACGCCGTTGCTGGATGTCCGCGGTCTCTGCGTGTCCTACGGGCGCGCTGAAGTGGTCCACGATGTCTCGATATCGGTGGCAACAGGCGCGCTTGTCACCGTGATCGGCTCCAACGGCGCCGGCAAGACGACCCTGCTCAACGCCATCATGGGACTTTTGAAGTCGAAGGGCCAGATCGGATTCCGCGATCACGCGATCAATGCGGTGACGCTGGAAAACCGCGTGCAAGAAGGTCTCTGCCTGGTGCCGGAACGGCGTGAACTGTTCGCCGACATGCCGGTCGAGGACAATTTGCTGCTCGGAGGTTTCCGCCGCCCCCGGGCCGAGCGAAAACAGACGCTGGACCAGATTTTTGCGCGGCTGCCGCGCTTGAAGGAGCGGCGGCGACAACTGGCCGGGACGCTGTCCGGAGGCGAACGCCAGATGCTGGCGATGGGCCGCGCGCTGATGGCGCGGCCGACGCTGTTGATGCTCGACGAGCCAAGCCTTGGGCTCGCGCCGCGGATCGTGCGCGACGTCTTTCATATCCTGACCGACTTGCGCAAGAGCGGCGTTTCGATTTTGCTGGTGGAGCAGAATGCGCGCGCCGCGCTCGAGGTGGCTGACCATGCCTATGTGATGGAGCTCGGCAGCATCACCACGCAGGGGTCGCCGGATGAGATTGCCCGCAATCCGAGACTGGTCGAAAGTTATCTCGGCCTCGGCGGAAACGAGTATTAGGATAGCAACAATGACAACAAACAAAGGGAGAAGGTGATGTTACGCAACAAGAGTTGGATGATCGTGCTGGCCACGCTGTTGGGCGTCGGCAGCGCGCATGCGCAGATCAAGGTCGGCATCACCATGAGTGCGTCCGGACCGGGCGCTGCGCTCGGCCAGCCGCAAAGCAAGACGGTGGCCGCATTGCCGAAGGAAATCGCCGGACAGAAGATCACTTACTTTCCGCTCGACGACGAATCGGACCCGACCAAAGGCGCGCAGAACGCACGCAAGCTGATCGCCGAGGAGAAAGTCGACGTTCTGATCGGCTCCTCCCTCACCCCCGTCAGCCTGCCGCTGATCGACATTGCGGCGGAGGCCAAGACACCGCTGATGACCATGGCAGCGGCCGCTATTCTGGTGGCGCCGATGGATGCCAAGCGCAAATGGGTCTACAAGGTGGTGCCGAACGACGACATCATGGCCAACGCGGTCCTGAAATATATCGCCAAGACCGGCGTCAAGACGCTCGGCTATATCGGCGTCTCCGATGCCTATGGCGAAGGCTATTACAAGGTGCTGAGCGAGGCCGCGCCCAAGCTCGGCATCACGCTGACCGGCCATGAGGTCTACGCCCGCAGCGATGCCAGCGTTACCGGCCAGGCGCTGAAGGTAATCGCGACCAGGCCCGACGCGGTGTTCATCGCCTCGGCCGGAACCCCGGCAGTGCTGCCGCAAAAGGCGCTGCGCGAGCGCGGCTACAAGGGACCGATCTTCCAGACCCACGGGGTTGCCACCGAGGAATTCATCAAGCTCGGCGGCAAGGACGTCGACGGTGCGATCTTCACCGGCGAGGCCTTCACCGTCGTCAACGATCTGCCGGCCGACAGTCCGTTCCGGAAAGCCACGGCGAACTTCATCAACGCCTACAAGGCCGCCAACGGCATCGTCCCCTCGATCTTCGGCGCCCATCTCTGGGACTCGATGACTTCTGGTCGAGCACGCCATTCCGGCGGCGCTGAAAGTGGCCAAGCCCGGTACCGAAGCATTCCGCGCCGCGTTGCGTGACGAGATCGAAAAGACCAAGGATCTCGCGCTCAACAACGGCCTCTCCAACATGACGGCGGACAACCACAACGGCTATGACGAGCGGTCGGCGTTCCTGATTCAAGTCAAGGACGGCGCCTTCCATCTCGTCAAGTGAAGCAGCCCGTCATTCCGGGATGCGCCGCTTGGCGCAGGCCCGGAATCCATAACCACCGTTCGGGAGTATGGATTCCGGGCTCGCGCGGAGCCTGTCATCGGGCCGCGCTTTGCGCGGACCCGGTGGCGCGCCCCGGAATGACGGCGGTAAGATGCGCGTCCGCATTGCCGCGGCGCCGGCCTCTCCGTCGTCATTCTGCGAATTGGCCCGCACCGTCTGCATGCCGTTGAAGAACAGCTTAGTGAATCTCCGCAGAGCGCTGCAATGCCTGTTTCAGCTTCTCGAGCGTGAAGTCCGGACTGCGGGCAATTTCCAGGATCGGGGTCTCGCGCCGACCGCAAAGTTCGGCGGCATCGGGCAGTTTGGCGGCGAATTCGAGCGGAATCACGATCGCGCCATGGCGGTCGGCGTGGATGAGGTCGTCCGAACGCACCGTCATTCCGGCGACGCGAACCTCGCCGCCAAAACCTTCGGCATGGACGTAAGCGTGCGAGGGTCCGATCGAACCGGCAAGGGCCTGGAAGCCCGGCGCCCACTGCGCAATGTCACGGATCGAGCCGTCGGTGACGACGCCGAGACAGCCGAGCGCCTTGTGCACCGAGCTTTGAACCTCACCCCAGAACGCGCCGTATCCGACATCGGCGCCGTCGATATCCTGGATCACGCAGACGCGCGGACCATGGCCGGTGCCGGCATATTCGTAATAGGCGGTGCGGCGCTTCTGCTGCTCGGCGGCTGGAAGGCCAGAGGCGAGCACCGAGCGGATGGTCACGGTGCGCGCATAACCGACGATCGGCGGCAGATCGGGGAATGGACACACCAGCGGCTTGGTGGTGTAGCCGATCAGACGGCGTGCCGGCGCCACGATTTCCATCGCGTTGCAGATCGTCGGCGTATCGTAGCGTGCCAGCGCTTCGAGCAGCGAAGCAGGCAGCGGCGCGGATGCGGATGTCGTCACGGCATTTCTCTCCTCGGTCCCGTCGCGGCGCGCTCTTGCAGCCGCATTGGCAGCCGTATAGCCGACCCTGCGGTCGAACCCAACTCGATCGTCAGTCATGGCAGCCATGGCCGGCCCCGGTGAGCGGCGATCGACCGAGGCGGCCGGACGATCGGTTCAGTTCAACCGAGCCGGCCGATTGTCCTGTTCGGGAGTAGCCGGAGCAAAGGGCGGCGCAGGAGCCGGCGGAGCCGCATCGGCGGGCGTTGCGGCCTGGGCCGCGGCCCGGCGGGCGTGATCGCGGTAGGATTTCCATCCGGCCGGCAGGCTCAACAAATACGCCACCGACCCCGCCGAAAGAATGTACCAGGGATAGCTGATCAGGAGCGCGATGAAGAAGACCACCGAGACGAAAACCGGCAGCACCATTTCCGGCGGCACGCGCATGCGCACGGTCTTGCCTGAAAACACCGGCAGGCGGGACACCATCAGGAATGCAATCGTCAGGGTGTAGAGCGCGGTCAGGACCGCCGGCGGCTTCGGTACGCTGAGGAATGCCAGATAGATCGGAAGCAACACGGTGATCGCGCCGGCGGGCGCCGGAACGCCGGTGAAGTAGTTCGCCGCAAACGGCGGCTTGTTGGGGTCGTCCATGGTGGCGTTGAAACGCGCCAACCGCAGCCCGCCGCTGATCGCGAAAACCATCGCGGCGATCCAGCCGCCATTGTTCAATTCATGCAGTTGCCAGAAGTACAGAATAAGGCCCGGCGCGACCCCGAAATTGACAAAATCGGCCAGGCTGTCGAGTTCCGCTCCGAATTTCGATTGTCCCTTGATCATGCGGGCCACGCGCCCGTCGAGCCCGTCGAGCACCGCCGCGAACACAATCGCCGCCACCGCCAATTCCATCCGCCCTTCGGTGGAAAGCCGGATCGCGGTCAACCCGGCGCAGATCGCCAGCAAGGTGATGACGTTGGGCACCAGCATCCGCACCGGGATCGGACGGAACCGGCGCCGGCGCATTTCCGGATAGCGGGGGTCGATGGGCATCTGCATGGCTCCCACCATATAGCAAGCGCGGGCTGCCGCCGCCATGTGGCGAGGTCGCTGGCTGTGCCACAGTTTGGATGGTTAATCCGCCCGGTAAATGCGGCCGGCGTCGGGGAGCCTGAAGTCCGCCAGAATGGTCTCGCCGGCCACCGCCGTCTGGCCTTCGGAGACCAGCGATGGCGTGCCTTCGGGCAAATAGACATCGAGACGCGAGCCGAACCGTATCAGCCCGAACCGCTCGCCGGCGCCGATCGACTGCCCTTCGCGGACGAACGACACGATCCGGCGCGCCACCAGCCCCGCGATCTGAACCACGCCGATGCGGCCGCTCGGCGTCGAGATCACCAGCGAGTTGCGCTCGTTGTCCTCGCTCGCCTTGTCGAGCTCGGCATTGATGAAGGTGCCCGGCCGGTAGGCAATGCGGTCGATCCGGCCCGCGACCGGGCTGCGGTTCACGTGGCAGTTGAACACGCTCATGAAGATCGAGATCCGCGGCAGCGGCCGGTCGCCGAGGCCGAGTTCGGCCGGCGGCAATACCTGCGTGATCATCGAGACGCGTCCGTCGGCGGGCGCCACGACGATCCCCTCGCGGACCGGCGTGACCCGCGCCGGGTCGCGAAAGAACAGCGCACACCAGATGGTCAGCAGCGTTCCGATCCAGCCCAGTGGCGTCCAGATCCAGAACAAGATCAGGGTCGCCAGCGCGAAGCCGCCGATGAACGGATAGCCTTCGCGGTGGATCGGTGGAATCTGCGCACGGATGGAATTGCCAATCGACATCAAAGCGATCCTTCAGCCCGAACCGAACCTGTCCGGTTCAGGCGTTCATTCGGCTGCGGCCGGCGTCGTCAGTTCGGCAGCGGCCGGCGTCGCCAGCGTATCGTCGACCGGCGGCGGCATCCGGTTCGGCGCTTCGTTCTCGTCGGCGATCCGCGCCAACTTTTCCCGTGCCTCTTCCGCCTCGCGCTGCCGATTCCACATACTGGCATAAAGTCCAGCGGTTGCCAAAAGCTGGGCATGCGTGCCGCGCTCGGCAATATGGCCCTGGTCCAGCACGATGATCTCGTCGGCTCCGACGATTGTGGAGAGCCGGTGCGCGATCACGAGCGAGGTGCGATTGCGCGCCACGCGTTCAAGTGCGCCCTGAATTTCGTGCTCGGTATGGCTGTCGAGCGCGGAGGTTGCCTCGTCGAGCACCAGGATCGGCGGCCCCTTCAGCACCGTGCGCGCGATAGCGACACGCTGCTTCTCGCCACCCGACAATTTCAGGCCGCGTTCGCCGACCTGGGTCTCGTAGCCCATCGGCGACATCCGGATGAAACCATCGATCTGGGCGAGCTGCGCCGCCTCTTCCACCTCGCCGTCGGTCGCATCCCAGCGGCCGTAGCGAATGTTGTAGCGGATGGTATCGTTGAACAGCACGGTATCCTGCGGCACCATACCGATCGAGGCCCGCAGCGACGACTGCGTGACGTTGCGGATGTCCTGGCCGTCGATCAGGATCCGGCCGCCCGAAACGTCATAGAGCCGGAACAGCAGCCGCGAGATCGTCGACTTGCCTGCCCCGGACGGACCGACGATCGCAACCGTCTTGCCGGCCGGCACCTCGAAGCTGAGACCGCGCAGGATCAGACGCTCGGGATCGTAGGAGAAGCGCACATCGTCGAAACGCACATGGCCCGCCGTGACGATCAGCGGCGTGGCGCCGGGACTATCCTTGATTTCCGGATTGTTCGACAACACGCCGAACATCTTCTCGATGTCGATGATCGCCTGCTTGATCTCGCGATAGACCATGCCCATGAAATTCAGCGGCTGGTAAAGCTGGATCATCATGGCATTGACCATGACAAAGTCGCCGACGGTATTGTTCCCGCTGCGCACACCGATCGCGCACATCAGCATGGTCGAGGCCAGGCCGGCCGTGAAGATGATCGCCTGCCCGGTATTGAGGACCGCGAGCGACGTGTAGGTCTTGACGCTGGCGCGCTCGTAACGCGCCATCGATTGATCGTAACGCCTGGCTTCGCGTTCCTCGGCGCCGAAATACTTCACCGTCTCGTAGTTCAGCAGCGAGTCGATTGCCTTGGTATTCGCCTCGGTATCGGATTCATTCATCTTGCGGCGAATCTCGATCCGCCATTCGGTGGCGATGTAGGTGTAATACATGAACACCACGACGGTAATCATCGTCGCCAGCACATAGCGCCAGTCGAACTTCCACAGCAGCACCGCCATCAGCAGCGACACCTCGACGATGGTCGGGACCAGTTGCAGGATCACCATTCGGACGATCACTTCGATGCCGAGACGGCCCCGCTCCAGCACGCGGGTCAGCCCGCCGGTCTTGCGTTCCAGATGGAACCGCAGCGACAGCTCGTGCATGTGCACGAAGGTGATGGAGGCAAGCTTGCGCACGGCATGCATCGCCACCCGGGCAAAAATTCCGTCGCGCCACTGGGTCAGCACCGCCATCAGGATCCGCAACGCACCGTAGCTCACGGTCATGATCAGCGGCGATGCGATCAGCCACATCGTCCAGTTCGACGGCTGCACCGGCGCGGTATTGGCGCCGGTCAGGGCGTCGATCGCCCATTTGAAGGTAAACGGCACCGCCAGCGTCGCGACCTTGGCGATCAGCAGCAGCACCACCGACCAGACCACGCGCATCTTCAGATCGACGCGATCGCCTGGCCAGATATACGGCCACAGATGCACCAGGGTCCCGATCAGGGTCGCCTGTTCGACCGACCTGTCGGCCACGGGCCCTGCAGGACCGGCGCCCCGCGAATCATGGTGCGTCATCGGCAAAAGTCCGGGAGCAAGGCCATGCGCCAATTCGCAGCCGCCCGCGTTTTTCCAACCAGGTTCATCGGGTACGTCATATAGGCGGTTTGCTTCGCCTGCACACCCTCAAGTAATCGATTCTTTCACAGTTTCCGGCATTTAGGGGCATGTCTCGGTTGCTGCTGGCGAGCTCGGAGCTTGACGCCCTTACGCTGCAGTGCCACATGGCGGACATGAGCAAGATCAATACCGTCTGTGTCTATTGCGGCTCCGGGCCCGGCACCGATCCCCAATTTGCTGAAGCAGCGATCCAATTCGGCAAGGTACTGGCCGAGAACGGGGTCCGCCTCGTCTATGGCGGCGGTTCGCTTGGGTTGATGGGCGCCGTCGCCAAATCCGTGCTGGATCATGGCGGCTCGGCTACCGGGATCATTCCCGAGTTCCTGAAGTCGCGCGAGATCGCACTTACGCGAGTCCAGGAGATGATCGTCACGCCCGACATGCACGAACGCAAGCGGCTGATGTTCGAACGTTCCGACGCCTTCGTGGCACTGCCCGGCGGAATCGGGACGCTGGAGGAACTGGTCGAGCAGCTAACCTGGCAGCAGCTCGGCCGTCACTCCAAGCCGATCCTGCTCGCGAATATCAACGGCTTCTGGGAGCCCTTGCTTGATCTGTTGACGCATATGCGCGCCACGGAGTTCATTCGGCCAAGTCTGGCGGTCAATATTCTGAAGGCGGAGCGCGTCGAGGATATCCTGCCGCGGCTGCGCAGCGCCGCGAGCCGGGCGCCTGAAGGCAGCAAGGAACTGACCCCCGAAGTGGCACGGCGGTTGTAGTTCCCTCCGGCACCGCAACGCAACTCCGACTTCTCCTCGTCATTGCGAGGATCGCTACACTTCATTCCGGGGCGACGCACAGAGCAGACCCGGAATGACCGGCATCACGCCGGCGCGCCGGACTTCACCAGCTTGTAGATCACCGAATCCATCAGCGCCTGAAACGACGCGTCGATGATATTGGGCGACACCCCGATCGTGGTCCAGCGCTCGCCGGCCTCGTCCTCGCTCTCGATCAGCACCCGCGTCACCGCTTCGGTGCCGCCATTGAGGATCCGCACGCGGTAATCGATCAGCTTGAGGCCTTCGATGAAGCTCTGGTACTGGCCGAGATCCTTGCGCAACGCGACGTCGAGCGCATTGACCGGACCATTGCCTTCGGCTGCCGAGATCAGTTTCTCGCCCGCGACGTCGACCTTCACCACCGCCATCGCCACGGTAACGCGCTGGCCGTTGGCGTTGTAGCGCTGTTCGACATTGACGTCGAACTGCTCGACCCGGAAATATTCCGGCACCCGGCCGAGCGTGCGCCGCGCCAGCAGATCGAACGAGGCGTTGGCGGATTCATAGGCATAGCCGGCGGCCTCGCGTTCCTTCATTTCCTCGACCAGGCGCGCGAGCTTCGGATCGTTCCGGTCGTAGGCAATGCCGGCCCGCTCGAGTTCGGCCATAACGTTGGAACGGCCGGCCTGATCGGAGACCAGCACCTTGCGATGGTTGCCGACCAATTCGGGCGACACGTGCTCGTAGGTTTGCGGGTCCTTGAGAACCGCCGAGGCATGAATGCCGGTCTTGGTGACGAACGCACTTTCGCCGACATAGGGCGCGTGGCGGTTCGAGGCCCGGTTGAGCATGTCGTCCAGCGTGCGCGAGACCTTCATCAGGGTGGCGAGCTTGGGCGGCGTGACGCCGATTTCGAAGGCATCGGAAAACTCGCGCTTGAGCCGCAAGGTCGGGATCAGCGAACACAGATTGGCATTGCCGCAGCGCTCGCCGAGGCCATTCAGCGTGCCCTGGATCTGCCGCGCGCCGGCGCGCACCGCGGCCAGCGAATTGGCGACCGCCTGCTCGGTGTCGTTATGGGCGTGGATACCGACGTGATCGCCGGGGATCTGCTTGACCACCTCGCCGACGATGGTCTCGACCTCGTGCGGCATGGTGCCGCCATTGGTATCGCATAACACCACCCAGCGCGCACCGGAATCATAGGCCGCCCTGGCGCAGGCGAGCGCGAACTGCCGGTCCTCCTTGTAGCCGTCGAAGAAGTGCTCGCAGTCCAGCATCACCTCGCGGCCGGCCGATTTCGCCGCCGTAACGCTGTCGCGGATCGAGGCGAGGTTCTCCTCGTTACTGGTCTCGAGCGCCACCCGGACCTGATAGGCCGAGGCTTTCGCGACAAAGCAGATCGCATCGGCTTTGGCTTCCAGCAGCGCGGCAAGGCCCGGATCGTTCGAGGCCGAGCGGCCCGGACGCCGGGTCATGCCGAACGCGGTGAAGCGGGCATGAGCGAGCTTCGGCTTCTCGGCAAAAAACTCGGTATCGGTGGGATTGGCGCCGGGATAGCCGCCCTCGACGTAGTCGATGCCGAGCTCGTCGAGCATCGCGGCGATCAACCGCTTGTCATGCAGCGTGAAATCGACGCCGTTGGTCTGCGCGCCGTCGCGCAAGGTGGTGTCGAACAGGTAGAGGCGCTCGCGGCTCATGTCGGAACTCCCGGCGCCGGGCTCTCGGCCAGCGTCTTCTGCATGGTGGTGTTGGCAAGCCATTCGCCGTTGACGGTGACGCTGTTGCGTTGTTTGGCGACGTATCCGCGCTTGGCAAAAAACGGCTGCGCGTTGTCGCTGGCATCGACCGTGAGGGTTTTCGCGCCGCGGCTGCCGGCAAGCTTCTCCAGCGCCTCGCACAGCATCGACGCCACGCCCTGCCCGGCCGCGCCGGGGTGGACGTACAGCATGTCGATGTGATCCGCGCCTTTCAGCGAGGCAAAACCGACCGGCGAATTCTGCAGCGTCGCAACCAGCGTGAGTTCGCCGGCCAGGCGCCCGCCGAACTGTTCTTCGTCATCCGCGGCACCGGCCCATGCCTGCTGCTGCGCCTCGCTGTAGTCGTCGCCGGTCAGTTCCTCGATGGCGGCAACGAAGATCGCCGCCAGCACCGGCGTGTCCGCCGCAAGGTATGGCCGCAGAGCGGGTGTTGGCAGCGCCTGTCCCATCACAAAAGGACCTGCTTGCTCATCGCGCGATCTCCGTTTCATGTGCCGTACCGGCGTCTTTGAAGTCCTTGAAGACGACGCCCATCGCTGCGAAGCTCGTCGCGGATACGATCGGATTCCTTGAAGTCCTTGCGGCCCTGGCGGCAGCTGCATTGGGATCAAGGAGTTCACCTTAGCGTCGATCTATCGTCGATCTCCAGCACCCATTTCGTCTTTGCTTGTCGTTGATTTCAACTGTTCACGCCGTCCGCTTTTCCGTTTTATCGACGAAATCAGCGGCTCTGAAGTATTCGCGAGTGCCGCGAGCAACGCTTGAACACGGAGCGCGTTCGCAAACAAGGCCGCCGAGCCCGCATCTATGCCGAAGGCACCTTGTTCAGCAAACCGGGCTTATCCAGGTGACGTCCAGGAGACGCAGAGGCAGCGAATTCGAGTAATCTGCCTGGCTGCCTTTTTGCCAGGTCAAATCGCGCAAAACCGTAAGCGCATTAGGCGTGTCCAGATCGTCCGAAGGATCTTCGCAATCGACGTTGGCGGGGGAAAGATTTTGTCGACCAAGAGTACGCAAGACTGCGAATCGAGACCGTCTTCGACTCAGTATTTGCTTGCACAGCCCGCACTTCAGGTCCAGTCGATCGGCGATCGATAGTGCGCCATCAGCATGTTGAAGGCGCAGAACGTCACCCGGCCACTTTTCTAAGCAGTTCCCTGATGGTGACAAAATTGCCGGTCGATTTCGACATCTTCTCGTCTTCGATCTGCAGGAAACCGTTGTGCATCCAGAAGTTCGCCATCGCGGGCGTGCCATGCGCGCAGCGCGACTGCGCGATTTCGTTTTCATGGTGCGGAAAGATCAGGTCGAGACCGCCGCCATGGATGTCGAAGACATCGCCGAGATAGGCGGCGCTCATGGCCGAGCATTCGATATGCCAGCCCGGCCGGCCGCGGCCCCACGGGCTTTCCCATCCCGGTTCATCGGCGGAGGATTGCTTCCACAGCACGAAATCGGCGGGGTTTTTCTTGTGGGCGTCGACCGCCACCCGCGCTCCGGCCAGTTGCTCGTCGAGCCTGCGGCCCGACAACGCGCCGTAGTCGGGCATCGAGGCGGTGTCGAACAGAACTTCACCGCCCGCTTCATAGGCGTGGCCGCGCGCGAGCAGTTGCCGGATCAGTGTCACCATATCGGCCCTGCCATCGGTGCGCGGCAGCACGAAATCGGTGGCGCGGGGTTCGAAGGTCGGCGGCAACGCGCCGAGCGCCGCCGCGTCGGCGTGAAACTGCGCCGCGGTCGCCTCGGTGACCTTGCGGATCGCCTGGTTCAGCGGCAGGCCGGGAAAATCCCGCACGGCGCGCGCGTTGATCTTGTCGTCGAGGTCGGTGATGTTGCGGACATAGGTGACGTGCTCGGCGCCGTAGAGCTGCCGCAGCAGCCGGAACAGCACGTCGAACACGATGATGGGCCGAGCGTTGCCGATATGGGCGAAATCGTACACGGTCGGTCCGCAGACATACATCCGTACATTGTCGGGATCGAGCGGCACAAAGGTGCGCTTTTCCCGGGTCAAGGTATCGTAAAGGCGCAGTTCCATGGATATCCCGTCCCTTGCGGCCGGGCGTCCAGTGATCTCATGAGAGAAAAGACGGCCTCAGCCAGCGAATCGCTAGCCCATAATCTCGCGGCAAATGCCACAAATGGCGAGGAAACCGTTCATGTCCCTACCATGGTCCAGCCGGGGGGACGGCGTCAAGAGCCGCAAAAAAGCCGATTTCGGCCTCCAAACGCCCCGGACCGCCATGGTTAATCATTATTAACCGCTTTGGTCTAGCGAATGAGGGACGTCCTCTCGTTCACCGGTGCAGCATGCAATTCCTTTCCGCGCTTTTGGCCTGTGTGTTTCTGCTTGCCGCGTCGGCGGCATCGGCCGACAGCCGGGTTTTCATCATCGAAAACCAGGCCGATGGTTACGGGATCGATCAGTGTCTTGCGAGGGGCGATAAATGTGGCGCACATGCCGCGCGATCCTATTGCCAGTCGCGCGATTTCGCCCAGGCCTCGTCCTATCGGCGCGTCGATCCGGATGAAATAACGGGGTCGGTTCCCAGCGCGATTGGCGGAAACTGCCGTCACGCCGGTTGCAACGAATACATCGCCATTACCTGTCAACGCTGACGCCGCCGTGAATACGGAAATCAGGGGTGCCTGCTGCCACATCGGCGCCGTGGAAACGACGTGACGCTGCCCTGAGAAGCGGCTATGTGGAAGCCGCGTTGGCCGCGCCATCATGACAGCTTCTCGGCCGGCGCGAAAATCGCTCTATTGGCCGGATATGCTCGAAACATTTGTCGCCTTCACCCGATCGATCCTGGCCTGCGCCGCGCTGCTCGGCGCCGTCATGTTCAGCGCCGATGCGCGCGCCCAGATGGATCCGGATTCGCCACCACCGCAAGGCGCACCGGTCAATCCGATGTGCGTGCGGCTGGAATCGCAATTGGCGACCATCGATCGCGGCAGCAACAGCGGCGACCCCGTCAGGGAGGACCAGATCCGCCGCTACCAGGATGCCGCCTCCAAGCAGCAGGCCGAACTCGATCGGGTCACGGCGCAGGCCAAACGCATGGGCTGCGACAGTTCCGGATTTTTCTCGCTGTTCAACGGCAGGTCGGCGCAGTGCGGCCCGGTCAACAACCAGATTCAGCAGATGCGGGCGAACCTCGATCAGATCACGTCCAGCCTGGAGCGGCTGCGCAGCGGCGGCCTCGGCGGCTCCGAGCGCGAAAACCAGCGCCGCTCGGTTCTGACGGCGCTCGCCCAGAATAACTGCGGACCGCAATATTCCAACGCCGCGCCGGGCCCGGGCAATTTTCTGCAGAATCTGTTTGGTGGAAACAGCAACAGCAATCCGGGCGCCCCGCAAAGCGCCGACCTCGGGCCGCAGTCCGGCACCTATCGCACCGTTTGCGTGCGCTCTTGCGACGGCTTCTACTTTCCAATCTCGTTCGCGACCGTGCCGGCACGTTTCCCCGATGACGAGAAGTCCTGCAAGGCGCTCTGCCCGGCGGCCGATGCCACGCTCTACAGCTATCGCAATCCCGGCGAAGACATGAGTTCGGCGGTGTCGATCAATGGTCAGCCCTATGCGTCGTCAGCCAATGCATTCCGCTATCGCCAGGAGTTCAATCCGTCCTGTTCGTGCAAGGCTGCCGGACAGACCTGGTCCGATGCCCTGAAAAACATCGACGACAAGGCGGCCGCCGAACAGCAGGGCGACATCATCGTGACCGAAGAGGGTGCGAAAAAGATGTCGCGGCCGCCGGCGAAGGCGGTTTCCGCCAGGAAGGGAAATGCACCGGCAGCCGTAGCTGCGCCGGCGCCTCCGGCGAACCCGGCTGATTCAACCGCGGCGACGCCCGACAACAAAACGATCCGGTCGGTCGGGCCGACCTTCATCCCCGCGCGCTGATCTAACCGTCAAACGCATCGACCGATCCGCGGCTCGCCTGCGCGACCAGCGAATGATCCGGCTCGGGCAGTGCGGTGGCCATGTCGCGGAAACGGTTGGTGATGGGATAGCGGCGGTCGCGCCCGAAATTCTTTTGCGTAACCTTGACGCCGGGAGCCGCCTGCCGCCGCTTGTACTCGGCGATGTTGAGCAGACGATCGATCCGCGCCACCATTTCGCGATCGAACCCCGCCGCGACGATCGAGGCGAGAGGCTGTTCGCGCTCGACCAGGCGCTCCAGAATCGCGTCGAGCGTGTCGTAGGGCGGCAGCGAATCCTGATCGGTCTGGTTTTCCCGCAGTTCGGCGGTCGGCGGCCGGGTGATGATGTTCACCGGAATGACCTCGCCGAGGGGACCGAGCGCCCCGTCCGGCTTCCATGCATTGCGCAGGCTCGAGAGCCGGAACACCTCGGTCTTGTAGATATCCTTGATCGGATTGAAGCCGCCGTTCATGTCGCCATAGAGCGTGGCATATCCGACCGACATTTCCGACTTGTTGCCGGTGGTGACCACCATGGCGCCGGTCTTGTTGGAGATCGCCATCAGCAGAGTGCCGCGGGTGCGGGCCTGCAGGTTCTCTTCGGTGATGTCGCGCGGCAGTCCCGCGAAAGTATCCGCCAGGATCTCCTCAAAGCCATTCACGGCCTTTGCGATCGGCAGCACCTCGTAGCGAATGCCGAGTGCGCCGGCGAGCCTGGCGGCATCGTCAAGCGAGACCTGGGCGGTAAATCTGAACGGCAGCATGATGCCGCGGACCTGCTCCGCACCGAGCGCATCGACCGCGATCGCGGCGCACAATGCGGAGTCGATACCGCCGGAGATGCCGAGCAGCACGCCGGGAAATCCGTTCTTGCGGACATAGTCGCGCAACCCCAGCACGCAGGCGGCGTAGTCGCCCCGGTCGCCATCGACCACCGGCGCCACCGGCCCGGCGCAACGCCAGCCATTTTGGTCTTTGCGCCAGCGCAACGTCGTGATGTTTTCCACAAAGGCCGGTAGCTGCGCCGCCACCGACAGGTCGGCATTCAGCGCGAACGAGGCGCCGTCGAACACGAGTTCGTCCTGGCCGCCGACTTCATTGAGATAGATCAGCGGCAGCCCGCTTTCGGTCACCCGGGCCACCGCGATCGACAACCGCAAATCATTCTTGTCACGCGCGTAAGGCGAGCCGTTCGGCACGATCAGAATCTCCGCGCCGGTTTCCGCGAGACATTCGACGACGTTTTCGTATTCCGTCGACTCCTCAAGCCAGATGTCCTCGCAAATGGGAACGCCAACCCGGACGCCGCGGATGGTCACCGGCCCGGCGGCGGGGCCGCGCGCAAACAGCCGTTTTTCATCGAAGACGCCGTAGTTCGGCAAATTGGCCTTGAAACGAATGGCGGCGATGCGGCCCCCGTCGAGCAGCGCACAGGCATTGTAGAGCTTGCCGTCCTCCACCCACGGCGTCCCGATCAGGACTGCGGGACCGCCATCGGCGGTATCCCGCGCCAACTCCTCGACGGCGGCGCGGCATGCCGCCTGAAACCCCGGTTTCAGGATCAGATCTTCCGGCGGATAGCCGGCAATGAAAAGTTCGGACAGGACCAGGAGATCGGCGCCCTCGGCCCGCGCCTGCACCCGCGCCGCGCGCGCCATGGCGGCGTTGCCCGCGATGTCACCCACCGTCGGGTTTAGCTGGGCAAGCGTGATCGCAAATTGGGCGGCTGGTTCGGTCATGACAGGATGGTGCCTTGTGCAGGGACAAACTGCAATTGCCTGCTTCAGACCGCGCCCATGCGTTCGGCGACGGCGTATATCCAGAACAGGCCCGCCAGCACCAGCGCAACGCCCACCGCGGCGGAGCCCATGTCCTTGACCCGCCCGATCTGCGGATCATGATCGGTGGTGAGGCGATCGGCCAGCTTCTCAATGGCGGTGTTGAGCAACTCGACGATCAGCACCAGGACGACGACCGCGACGAGTTCGATGCGCCGCATGTTGGTCACGCCGATCAGGCACGCCAGCGGCAACCCCAGCACCAGCGCCACCAGCTCTTCGCGTACGGCCTGCTCGGAACGAATCGCGAAGGCAAGGCCATTGCAGGTATTGATCGTGGCCCGCCAGAACCGCAGCAAGTCAAAGCCCTGCCGCAACCGGCATCGGCTTGACCTTGCCGCCTCGATCCTGCTTGAGCAATTCGGCGATCAGGAAAGCCATGTCGATCGACTGCTCGGCATTGAGGCGCGGGTCGCAGACGGTGTGGTAGCGATCATTAAGGTCCTCATCGGTGATGGCGCGCGCGCCGCCGATGCATTCGGTCACGTCCTGCCCGGTCATCTCCAGATGCACGCCGCCGGCATGGGTGCCCTCCGCCGCGTGGATCGTGAAGAACGACTTCACCTCGGACAGGATCCGGTCGAACGGACGGGTCTTGTAGCCGCTGGTCGAGCTGATGGTATTGCCGTGCATCGGATCGCAGGACCAGACCACCACCTTGCCTTCGCGCTGCACTGTGCGGATCAACTGCGGCAGGTAATCGCCGACCTTGTCGGAGCCGAAGCGATTGATCAGCGTCAGCCGTCCCGGTTCATTGTCCGGATTGAGCACGTCGATGAGCCGCAGCAATTCGTCCGGCTTGAGCGACGGACCGCATTTTAGCCCGATCGGATTCCTGATGCCGCGGAAATATTCGACATGGCCGTGGTCGAGCTGCCGGGTGCGATCGCCGATCCAGATCATGTGACCCGAGGTCGCGTACCAGTCGCCGGTCGTCGAATCGACCCGCGTCAGGGCCTGTTCGTAGCCGAGCAGCAGCGCCTCGTGGCTGGTGTAGAAATCGGTGGCGCGCAATTCGGGATGGCTTTCGAGATCGAGGCCGCAGGCACGCATGAAATTCAGCGCGTCCGAGATGCGGTCTGCCAGTTCCTTGTAACGCCGCGACTGCAGGGAATCCTTGATGAAGCCAAGCATCCACTGATGCACGCTGCCGAGATTGGCAAAGCCGCCGGTGGCAAACGCGCGCAGCAGATTGAGCGTGGCTGCCGACTGGCGATATGCCATCAACTGACGCTGCGGATCGGGCACACGCGATTGCGCCGTGAAGGCGATGTCGTTGACGATGTCGCCACGGTAGCTTGGCAGTTCGACGCCGTCGATCGTCTCGACCGACGAGGAGCGTGGCTTGGCGAACTGCCCGGCAATGCGGCCGACCTTTACGACCGGCAGCGCGCCGGCATAAGTCAGCACCACCGCCATCTGGAGCAGCACCCGAAAGAAATCCCTGATGTTGTTGGCGCCATGCTCGGCGAAGCTTTCGGCACAGTCACCACCTTGAAGCAGGAAGGCCTCGCCTGCGGCGACGCGCGCAAGCGCCTTTTTCAGGTTGCGGGCCTCACCTGCAAAAACCAGCGGCGGAAACGTGGCAAGCTGCGCCTCGACGTCGGCCAGGGCTTTGGCGTCGGGATAGTCGGGTACTTGCAGAACCGGCCGGGCGCGCCAGCTCTCGGGTGTCCACCGCTCGGACATGACGTTAGCTCCTGAGCAAAAACCGCTACTTATCGCAGGCAGCGAAGGGCCGGTTTATACACAGGCTGATGACGGACCGCCATCGGATTTCTGGCTTCCGCGACAAGCCCTTGCGGCAAAAGCCCGATTCGCATGCGATGACAGGCTCGGCCAAGCCATCCATTTCTCCGTCATTCCGGGGCGCGCGGTAGCGCGAGCCCGGAATCCATACTCCCGATCGTGGTTATGGATTCCGGGCTCGACGCTTGCGCGTCGCCCCGGAATGACGGCGTTGAGATGTGGGTCCGCATTCTCGCGGCGCCTGGCGCCGTGATTTGTCCATCGAGGCAAACCCTGTCATTCCTGGGCGCGCGCAGCGCGAGCCCGGAATCCATAACCACCGATGGCTGTTGTGAACCGCACAGCGCCCCAGCTTCGCGCAACATCAACGATGGTGGTTATGGATTCCGGGCCCGCGCTCGCGCGCGTCCCGGAATGACGGGGCTATTCCGCGGCCTGACGCACATGGCGTGCGGTCGGGGTCCGCATGGTCACGAGTTCCTCGGCAGCCGTCGGGTGCAACGCGAAGGTTGCATCGAAATCGGCCTTGGTGGCCTTCATTTTGACCGCGATGCCGAGGACCTGCACGATTTCGGCTGCCGCATCGCCGACCATATGGCAGCCGACGACGCGGTCGGTGGTGCCGTCGACGACCAACTTCATCAGGATGCGCGTATCGCGGCCCGACATCGTCGACTTGATCGGCCGGAAATCGGTCTTGTAGATATCGACCAGGCTGAATTGCGCGCGCGCCTGGGTCTCGGTCAGGCCGACCGTACCGACTTCGGGCTGGGAGAACACCGCGGTCGGAATGTTCGAATGATCGACCTCGACCGGCCGCTTGCCGAACACGGTATCGGCAAAGGCGTGGCCTTCGCGGATCGCGACCGGCGTGAGGTTGACGCGATGGGTGACGTCGCCGATCGCGTAGATATTCGGCGCCGACGTCTTCGACCAGCCGTCTACCGCGATGCCGCCATTCTTCGGATTGATGGCGACGCCGGCCTTCTCGAGACCCATATTGGCGAGGTTCGGATGCCGTCCGATCGCGAACATCACGAGGTCGGAGGCGGTGCTTGATCCATTCGACAGATGTGTCGTGAATTCCTGACGATGCCGGTCGATCCCAGTGACGGTACAGCCGGTGAGGATGGTGATGCCCTGCTTTTCCATTTCCGCGCGCACATGGATGCGGACGTCCTCGTCGAACCCCCGCAAAATATTGTCGCCGCGATAGATCACCGTCACATCGGCGCCGAAACCGGCAAAAATGCAGGCAAACTCCAGCGCGATATAGCCGCCGCCCTGGATCACGACGCGCTTCGGCAATTCCGGCAGATGAAATGCCTCGTCCGAGGAAATCACGTGCTCGATACCGGGAATCGCCGCGCCGTGGTGCGGCGTGCTCCCGGTCGCAATCAGGATGTGTTTCGCCCTGATCGTTTCACCATTGCCGAGGCGAAGCGTGTGGGCATCCTCGAGAACCGCGCGGGTCTTGACAATGCGCGCACCGGACTTTTCGACGTTGGAGGTATAGATGCCCTCGAGCCGCGCGATCTCTCTGTCCTTGTTGGCGACCAGCGTCGGCCAGTCGAAGGAGACGGAGGAAATCGACCAGCCAAAGCCGGCGGCATCCTCGATCTCTTGATGGACGTGCGATCCGAGCACGAACAGCTTTTTCGGCACGCAACCGCGGATCACGCAGGTACCGCCCATCCGGTACTGTTCGGCGACCACGACGCGGGCGCCATAGCCGGCGGCGATGCGGGCTGCGCGCACCCCGCCGGAACCGCCTCCAATCACGAACAGATCAACGTCGAACTCAGCCATTGTCAGCCCCGATCGCGTTTGATCCCACCGATCAGATTTGCTTGCCGCGCTTGCGCATCTCGGCGCGGAAATCGGCATTGACCTGTTCGGCAAAACCCTGCGCCCACTGGGTCATGTATCCCATGCTCATCTGAATCGCCTTCGGCTCGGTCGACAGCAGTTTCTGCCCCAGCGGAGATTTGTAGAAGGTCGCCAGATCCTTCAATTCCTGCTCGGTGAACTCGGCGGCATAGATCTTTGCCATCCCCTCGCCGATTTCCTTCTCGCGACCGGCAAGCTTCTGGGCCACGATCACCGAAACCTCGTTGAGATCCTTTTGATAGTTGAGATTGGTCTGCAACAACTGGTCCTTGGTCTTCTGCACGATGTTGGGCACGGCGTTCGCATAAATGGCGTTGGCATTCTTCAGCGCCAGGATTTCCTTCGCCGCTGCGATGGCTGCCGGAGACGGCGGCTTGCCCGCGGCTGGTTGCTGGGCACCGGCGGGAGGGGCGGCAACGACCAGCGCCAGCACGAGGCCCGCGGCCGACAGGATTCTTGAAAGGCTCTTCATTCCGGTTCTCCTCGATTGCGGCGCTAGCGCCGTTCAACAACACGAATTCCCTTGGAACCTGCAAGCATTGCCACGCCGACAAGGCCAATGAACAATCCGTGCTCGACAACGCCCGGTATCCCGCTCAGCGATGCTGCCAGGCCTGGCGCATCGGCTATTCGTCCAAGATGGGCATCGACAATCCAGTGGCCGCCATCGGTGACAAAAACGTGGCCATCCTTGCCCCTTCGGACCTCCATTTGGCCGGAACTGCCACATTCCGCAAATGCCTCGGCCAGCGCCCGCCGGGTCGCAGCCAGGCCGAAAGGAATGACCTCTACCGGCAACGGAAAGCGGCCGAGACTCTCGACCCATTTGGATTCATCGGCGATCACGATCATCCGATCCGAGGCCGTGGCCACGATTTTTTCCCGCAGCAAAGCGCCGCCGCCACCTTTGATGACATTGAGCGCGGGATCGATTTCGTCGGCGCCATCCACGGTCAGATCAAGCCGGTCGATGTCGTCAAGCGTGGTCAGGCGGATCCCACACCGCACCGCGTCGGCACGGGTCGCTTCCGAGGTCGGCACGCCAATGACGTCAAGTCCGGCGCGAACGCGCTCGCCCAGCAGTTCGACGAAATGTTTCGCGGTCGATCCGGTGCCGAGGCCAAGCCTCATGCCGTCACGCACATGTTCGAGCGCCCCGGCGGCGGCCTGCCGTTTCAATT
This sequence comes from uncultured Alphaproteobacteria bacterium, assembly GCA_963808035.1. Lineage (GTDB taxonomy): Bacteria > Pseudomonadota > Alphaproteobacteria > Rhizobiales > Xanthobacteraceae > Bradyrhizobium. Next base: position 645,259 of record CAWEEF010000001.1, read on the forward strand.
GATCCATGGTCACGCGTAAAGGATACCTCTGAGCCGCCGCCGGTCGGGCGACCGGCGATGTCCGGCGGGGCATATCTAGCGTCGTTTTACCGGGAGGAACAGCGCTTACCGCGGCATCGCCGTAATTGATGAGTTCAACACACCCCTCTTGCATGATTGTGCGACGACCGGTAGCGATTTCCGATGGCCATTGCCCGCACTGTTGTATTCGATCTCGACGGCACCCTGGTGGATACCGCGCCCGACCTCGTCAACGCGCTCAACTTTGTGCTCGAACGCGAGGGCCTGTCCCCGGTCCCGCTGCATTCGGCACGTAACATGATCGGCGGGGGTGCCCGCCGCATGATCGAACGCGGGCTCGAACTCGAGGGCCGCGCCGCCACCGCCGACGAGGTGACCCGGCTGACCGCCGACTTCATCGACCACTATGCGGCCCATATCGCCGACGCGTCCCGGCCGTTTGACGGGCTGGAAGGCGCTCTCGACGATCTCGCGGCCCGCGGCTATCGCTTCGCGGTTTGCACCAACAAGCTGGAATGGCTGTCCAAGCGGTTGCTCGACCAGCTTGGATTGAGTGGGCGGTTTTCGGCAATTTGCGGCGCGGACACCTTCGGGGTTTCGAAGCCGGATCCGGCCATCCTGCGGCAGACGGTAGCGCGCGCCGGTGGGCAGCTTTCGTCCGCGGTCATGGTCGGTGATGCCGGCCCGGACATTGGCGTGGCGCGCCGCGCCGGTATTCCGGTCATCGGGGTTGGATTTGGCTATACCGAAGTTCCGATCGTCGACCTCAAACCGGATCGGCTGGTCGACCACCTGCGCGATTTGCCGGCTGCGGTGGAAAGCCTGAGGCTTCGCCAGAGTTCGCGCTAACCAGCGAGATTTCCAGGTAAGCCAATGATATTATTACATCAAATCAGATCGCTGGTCAGCCGCGTTAACCATTACTTAACCGTAAGGGCCCGCACGGTTGCGCGTCTGACCTGACGCTCTTATGGTCGAGTCGGGGATTGTGGCAATCGGCCGCAATTGGGCCGGTTCGGCGCTGGGTCAGAACCGGGCTCTAGTTTCTTGTTTTGGCGCGTTTTCTTCACGCGAGCCGCTACCCACTTCGCTCGAAAACGCTACAAAGTGACGGATCGATCATGCGTCGTGCCATCGCGATTGCCGCAGCGGGATTGAGCCTCGCCGGCTGTTCCTCATTTTCCCTCGACGCCTTCAAGCCGGCCCCGCCCACCGTGCAGGTCCAGCTCGATTCGAGCCCGCAGGGAGCTGACGCCCTCACCTCGGTCGGTCCGGGCTGCAAGACGCCCTGCTCGGTCGCAGTGACGGTCCCCGACGCCGGATTCTCCGTGACTTATAGCTTGAACAGGTTCCAGCCAGTCACCGTCCCGGTGCAGGTGATCCACGGCGATATCACCACCGTCGACCCCAACCCCGTGGTTGCCGAGCTGCAGCCGGCGGGTCCGCCGCCCAAAGCGGCCCGGAAAAGGGTGATGAAGCCGAAAAAGCCGAAGCCGCCCAGAAGCGCGCCGGCGCCTGCCGCCGGCCAGGAGCAAGCCCCCGCGGCCGCCGCACCACCGCCCGCCCCGCCGCCCGGCCGGTGATCGCTGCACTGCACCCGCAAGGTGCTGATTGTATGCACACGGCTTGATGCCTAGATTGGGACCAGCGGAAGTGCCGCCCTGCCCTCATGGCAACTCTTGCGGGGATACAAGGCCGATTGAAATGACTGGACCTCTGCCGAGTCCAACCAGCTCGCTGTCTCGCCCGATGACCGACCCGTTTGGCCGGACCATCAGCTATCTGCGGGTATCGGTCACGGATCGCTGCGATCTGCGCTGCGTCTATTGCATGTCGGAAGACATGACATTTCTCCCCAAGGCCGATTTGCTCACGCTCGAGGAACTCGACCGGCTCTGCTCGGCATTCATTGCCAAGGGCGTGCGAAAGCTGCGCCTAACCGGCGGCGAGCCGCTGGTCCGCCGCAACGTGATGTCGCTGGTGCGCTCGCTGTCGCGCCATCTCGACAGCGGGGCGCTGAACGAACTGACGCTGACGACCAACGGCTCGCAGCTCGCGCGTTTCGCCGCCGAACTGCGCGACTGCGGCGTCCGCCGCGTCAATGTCTCGCTGGACACGCTCGATCCGGCGAAATTCCGTGCCATCACCCGTTGGGGCGATCTCGACAAGGTTCTGGCCGGCATCGAGGCCGCGCGTGCCGCGGGCCTCGCCGTCAAGATCAATGCCGTCGCGCTCAAAAACATGAACGAGGACGAAATCCCCACGTTGATGCAATGGGCACACCGCAACGGCATGGCCTTGACGCTGATCGAGGTGATGCCGATGGGCGACATCGGCGAAGGACGCATCGACCAGTATGTGCCGCTGTCCCTGCTGCGGGCGCGTCTCGCCCAGCACTATACCCTGACCGATCTCGCCGAGGACACCGGCGGTCCCGCGCGTTACGTTCGCGTCAGCGAAACCGGCGGCAAGCTCGGATTCATCACCCCGATGACCCACAATTTCTGCGAGTCCTGCAATCGGGTCCGCATCACTTGCACCGGCACGCTGCATACCTGCCTCGGCCACGAGGATGCCTCCGACCTGCGCAAGCCGCTGCGCGCCTCCTCCGACAATGAACTGCTGAGCGCAGCGATTGACCACGCCATCGGCCTCAAGCCCAAGGGCCACGACTTCATCATCGATCGCAGGCATAACCGGCCCAGCGTCAGCCGCCACATGAGCGTGACCGGCGGCTGACCCGAGCGGTGGCCGCCGGCAGCGGCCCGTCGGACTAATAAACTTCCGATTGACGGGCGCGAAATGCGCTGGAATGGTGCGCCGGCTTCATGCCAGCCCGGCTGGACAAGCCGGCACCGATCAGCGGCGCAGCCAAGACGGCAGAAGCGCAATTGGGGGACTATCGTTGCAATCGCTCCTGAAAATGAGCCGTGGAATCGACGCGTTCACCAGATGGACGGGCAAGCGTCTGGCATGGCTGATTCTGATCGCCGTATTGGTATCCGCCACCAACGCGATCGTGCGCAAGATTTTCGACACCTCCTCGAATTCCTGGCTCGAACTGCAATGGGTGCTGTTCAGCATCGTCTTCCTGCTGTGTTCGCCGTGGACGCTGCTCGACAACGAACACATCCGGATCGATATCGTCAACAACCTGCTGCCGAAGCCGGTGCGAAATGTCATCGACATCATCGGTCACGTGTTTTTTCTGCTGCCGCTGACGATCGTCATGATCATCACCGGGATCCCGTTCTTCCTGCGCTCGTTCGAAATTAACGAGCAATCCGGCAATGCCGGCGGGCTGCCGCAATGGCCAGCGAAGTCACTGATCATGATCGGTTTCGCGTTCCTGCTGGCACAGGCCGTATCGGAACTGATCAAGCGCATTGCCGTGATGCGCGGGCTCATGCCGGATCCACACGCGTCACAGGTGCATGCCATCGAAGCCGAGGTTGAACACCTCGTCGAGGCGATCGAGAAACACTGATCGCCGGACGCGGTCGCGGGGGACCAGGGATGGAAGCGTTTCTCATTGCCAACATGGCGCCGATCATGTTCGCGTCATTGGTGGTCGTGTTGCTGCTGGGTTATCCGGCAGCATTTTCGCTTGGCGCGGTGGGACTGATCTTTGCCTTGATCGGCATCCAGCTCGGCGAATTCCGGCCCGACTTTCTGCAGGCGCTGCCCGAGCGAATCTATGGCGTCATGAGCAACGACACGCTGCTCGCGATTCCATTCTTTACCTTCATGGGGTTAGTGCTCGAAAGATCAGGCATGGCAGAAGATCTGCTCGACACCGTCGGGCAGTTGTTTGGCACCGTACGCGGCGGCCTTGCCTATGCCGTGGTGTTTGTCGGCGCGTTGCTCGCGGCCACCACCGGCGTGGTCGCGGCTTCCGTGATCTCGATGGGCCTGATCTCGCTGCCGATCATGTTGCGCTACGGATATGACCGCCGCGTGGCCACGGGCATCATCGCCGCCTCCGGCACGCTGGCGCAGATTATTCCGCCCTCGCTGGTTCTGATCGTGATGGCCGACCAACTCGGCAAGTCGGTCGGCGACATGTACGAGGGCGCGTTCATTCCCGGGTTGGTGCTGGCGGGCCTTTATGCGGTATATGCGTTCCTGGTCACACTGGTTTTCCCCAAGGCAGCGCCTGGTCTGCCACCGGAGGCGATCGGCTTTCGCGAGAAAGACGGCAGCCGTGGTCTGATTTCACTCGGTCTGCTGTTCGTCGCCAGTTGCGTCTTCGGCTGGTTCATGATGCGCCACTCTGAATCGCACGGCGCGGACTTCGTCGTGCTCAGCATGTTCTTTGGCATCCTGTTCGCGTTCTTTGTTGCGGTGCTGAACTGGATTATCGACAAGCTCACCGGGTTCCGGTTTCTGTCGACGATGGCGCAGCAGACCACTTTCGTGATGGTGCCGCCGCTGTTTCTGATCTTCCTGGTCTTGGGCACGATCTTTATCGGCCTCGCGACGCCGACCGAGGGCGGCGCGATGGGCGCCACCGGCGCGATCATCCTTGGCGCCGCGAAGCGCCGGCTGAGCTGGGATCTGATCCGTCAGGCCGCGCAATCGACCGCGAAACTCTCTGCATTCGTGGTTTTCATTCTGGTCGGAGCCCGGGTTTTCTCGCTGACCTTCTACGGTGTCAACGGTCACGTCTGGGTCGAAAACCTGCTGACCTCGCTGCCCGGCGGCCAGATCGGCTTTCTCGTTTTCGTCAACGCGTTCGTCTTCGTGCTCGCCTTCTTCCTCGATTTCTTCGAAATGGCATTCATCGTCATTCCGCTGCTTGGACCGGCCGCCGAACATCTCGGCATCGACCTGATCTGGTTCGGTGTGATTCTCGGCGTCAACATTCAGACGTCCTTTCTGCACCCGCCCTTCGGCTTCGCGCTGTTCTACCTGCGCTCGGTGGCGCCGAAGGATTTCTATGTCGACCGCGTTACCGGCAAGCGGATGGCGCCGGTGACCACGGGCCAGATCTATTGGGGCGCCGTGCCGTTCGTCGTGATCCAGGTCATCATGGTATTGCTGGTAATCCTGTTCCCTTCGATGGTGATGCATTACAAAGGGGCGCTATCGACGATCGATCCCAATACGATCAAGATCGAGGTCCCGCAGATCGATCTGCCGCCACTGGACTTCGGACCGCCGGCAAAACAATAGCCGGCGTTGCCAGATGCCGCCCCCACGCAAGCCCCGGAGCGTTTCGCCCCGGGGCTACGTCTCGACACTCCAGCGCCATCAGCTTTGGGCGTGGCGCGCCATGAAATTGTCGTATCCGACTTCGGCGACCTGGAACCACTGGTAACCGTTGCTCGTAAACGCGTTCAGCAATTCCAAGACCTTCTTGAAATCGGCGTTGGAAGCCGCGACCTCGCTATGCAGTTCCCTTGCCGCCTTGAGAGAGGCTTCCATGATCGGCGGCGAGAAGGCATGCAGCTTGGTGCCGTTGGCAAGCAGCCGGCGCAGCGCCGCTGGATTCGCCTGGTCGTACTTCGCCATCATCCAGTTGTTGGCATAGTGCCCGGCCTGTTCGAGGGCGCTTTGATAATGCTTCGGCAGCGCGTTCCATTTATCGAGGTTGACGAAGGACAGCAGCATCGGGCCGCCCTCCCACCATCCCGGATAGTAGTAATGCGGGGCAACCTTGTAGAATCCGAGTTTCTCGTCATCATAGGGACCGACCCATTCCGCACCATCGATCGTGCCCTTCTCAAGCGCGGGATAGATGTCGCCGCCGGCAATCTGCTGCGGCACCGCGCCGAGCTTTTGCAGCACGCGCCCGGCAAAACCGCCGATCCGGAATTTGAGTCCCTTGAGGTCGTCCACCGTGACGATTTCCTTGCGGAACCAGCCGCCCATCTGACAGCCGGTGTTGCCGGCGAGCAGCGAAATGACGTTGTACTTTTTGTAGAAATCGTTGAGCACTTCCTTGCCGCCACCCAGCATGTACCAGGCCTGGTTGAGGCGCATGTTGGGCCCGAACGGCACCGATGCGCCGAAGGTGAAAGTGGGATCCTTGCCGAAATAATAATACGAGGCAGTGTGGCCGATTTCGACGGTCCCGTTCTGGACGGCGTCCAGGACCTGCAGTCCGGGAACGATTTCGCCACCAGCGAAGGTCTGAATCTGAAACTTGTTGTCGGTGGCTTCGGCAACGGCCTTGGCCATCATCTCGGCGCCGCCGTACAGGGTGTCGAGCGATTTCGGCCAGCTTGTCGGCATGCGCCATTTGATTTCCGGCATCGATTGCGCGATGGCCGGCGCAGCCAGGGTGGCCGCGCCCGCCACGCCTAGTCCGGCAACCCTGATGAAATCTCGACGTTTCATGATCGTCTCCTCTCGATTGTGCCAGCCCTCGTGGTGAGGCTTGGCGCCAGCATGGAACATCCGGTCCCGGATTTCCATGGGCAACTGCCGTTCTCGCAACGCAAAAAGCCCGGCATCTGCCGAGGCCGGGCTTTGTGGATCTACGACTTAGGACTGAGAACCCTGAATCAGAGTCGGTCAGCCGCGCGTGCGCGAGCGAATCATGAAGCTGTCGAACGTGTATTCCGCGACCTGCCACCACAGATATTGATCGGAGCGATAGGCCTGCATCGCATCGATCGATTTCTTGAAGTCGGGGTTTTTGGCGGAGATCTCGCCCCACAATTCGTTGGTCGCCTTCAGACAGGCTTCAAGCACTTCGTTGGTGAAGGGCCGAAGCTGAGTGCCGCCCGCAACCAGACGTTTCAAGGCGGACGGGTTTTGCATGTCATAGCGCGCGGCCATCCAGGTGTTGGCATTGGCGCAGGCGTTGGCGACGATGGCTTGGTAGTTCTTCGGCAGCGAATTCCACTTCTCGAGATTGCAGAAGGCGTGGACAGTCGGCCCGCCCTCCCAGAAGCCGGGATAGTAGTAGTACTTCGCGACCTTCTGGAAACCGAGCTTCTCATCGTCATAGGGTCCGACCCATTCGGCCGCATCGATGGTACCCTTCTCGAGCGACGGATAGATGTCGCCACCGGCGAGTTGCTGTGGAACGACCCCGACCTTTTGCAGCACCTGCCCGGCAATTCCTCCGATACGGAACTTCAATCCGGAAAGATCGGCAACCGTCTTGATCTCCTTGCGGAACCAGCCGCCCATCTGGGTGCCGGTGTTGCCGCAGGGAAACCCGATCACTTCGTACTTCTTGAAGAACTCGTTGCCGAGTTCCATGCCGCCGCCCTGATACCACCAGGAGTTCTGCATGCGCGCATTGAGTCCGAACGGCACGGACGCATAGATGGCGAAGGTCGGATCCTTGCCGACATAATAATAGGAAACGGTATGGCACATCTCCACGGTGTTCTTGGACGTCGCATCGAGCGCCTGCAGCCCCGGAACGATTTCGCCAGCCTGGAAAACCTGAATCTGAAACTTGTTGTCCGTCATCTCGGCAACCTGTTTCGCAAAATACTCCGAGCCGCCGTAAATGGTGTCGAGCGATTTGGGGAAGCTCGACGTCATGCGCCATTTGATCTCCGGCGAGGATTGCGCAATCGCGGGCGAGGCGATCGCGGTGGCCGCGGCACCGGCGGCGGAAACTTTCAAAAAATCACGACGCTTCATTCAGGCATCTCCTTAAATGGCCGTTTCACTGATTTGCTGGAGTCTTTGTTCGGCGAAGCGATCCCCTTGCATCGACCGAAGGCGCTGGCCGGGGCTTTAACACGGAAGCTCGCCGGCGAAAAACGCAACAAAGGCATGACAGCACTGATTAAACGAAAGTCGCATATCTACGACTGGTTGCTGCGCCTCGAAATCGGCTTAGGCCGCAGCAATCACGCTCTGCAGTTGATCGCGGACCTTGACGCCGATCGCCCGGTAGATCGCCGCGTGCGGCCCGTCCGGCTCGCTCTCCACCACCGGGGTTCCGGAATCGGACGTCGTGCGAATCGCGATGTGCAGCGGGATTTCTCCGAGGAACGGGACGCCGAGCCGCTCGGCCTCATGCCGTGCGCCGCCATGGCCGAAGATGTCCGATCGTGTGCCGCAATGCGGACACTGGAAATAGCTCATATTTTCGACAATACCGAGAACCGGCACGTTGACCTTCCTGAACATCGCGAGGCCGCGCCGCGCGTCGATCAGCGAAAGATCCTGCGGCGTTGAAATAATGACCGCGCCCTTCAGCGGCACATTCTGCGCCAGCGTCAGTTGCGCATCTCCGGTGCCCGGCGGCATGTCCACCACGAGCACGTCAAGCGTACCCCAGACGACGTCCCGCAGCATCTGGGTGATCGCCGATATCACCATCGGGCCGCGCCAGATCATCGCGGTGTCCTCCTCGACGAGAAAGCCGATCGACATGATCGCCAGACCGAACCGCACGATCGGAATCATTTTCTTGTCGTCGTTCAATTGCGGCTTTTCGCGAATGCCGGTCAGCCTCGGCACCGACGGTCCGTAGATATCGGCATCGAGCAACCCGACCCGCAGACCGAGATCGCGCAGGCCAAGCGCGAGGTTGAGCGCGGTGGTCGACTTGCCGACGCCGCCCTTGCCCGAGGCCACCGCAATGACGGCGGAAATGCCCGGAATTTCCGCCTGTCTCGACATCGGCGAGCCCGCAGTGGCTGGTTGCGGCGGGCGGTGCGCGGCGACCGGCGGCACGCCCGGCGCGTGACGATGCGGCGGCGGCGCCGGGGAACCCGGCCTGCGCTCGGCGGTCAGCGCGACCAACGCATTGCTGACGCCGGGAACCGCACGCACGGCCGCTTCGGCCGCCGCCCGCACGCTTTCCCAGGCGCGGGCTTCCGAGGCGTCGACATTGATCGAGAGGAACACCTTGCCGTCGTTGACGGATATTGCCGACACCACGCCGGCGTTGGTCAAGGCGACGCCGCGCGGCGTCATCACCCTGGCCAGACCGTCAAGAACCTGCTGCTGCGTGACGCTCAATGCATCTCTCCTGCTGCCGACATCCGGAGGCGACACATAGAGCGATCCGGCGCGAAAGGATACTGCTCCGGCGCCGCATCGGGCCCGCGCAACAGGACGGTGTCCCGGCCCCTAAGCCCGCTCCTTGGCGGTTTCATAGTTAAGTTCAATCATCACGCCATTGGGGTCGGTGACGAAAATCTGCCAGACATCGACACCGGGCACCTCGCGGACGTCGAACGGCAAGCCTATGGACTTGAGCCGCTGCTTCATGCCGGCGAAATCGCGGCTCGCAAATGCAACGTGATGGACAACGCCGGAATCGGGCTTCTGTTGCTCGCTCGTCTGCGAAATATCGACGAGATGGACGACCGGTTTGCCCTCGCTGTACATCCAGGCTCCAGGAAACGCGAAATTCGGCCGTTCGCCCTTTTTGAGGTCGAGCACCTCCTCGTAGAATCGGACGGTTTCGCCAAGTTTCCGGGTCCGGATGTTGAAATGATCCAGCACACCCACACTCATATTGTCACTCCCGTTGTTCTGCGTTGACTGTCTTGCCGGCATTCTAGCACTAATGCCTGTTCGGATCCGATTGAATCAGAACCGGGCTTTAGTTTGTTGTTTTGACGCGTTTTCTTCCTGCGAACCGCCACACGCTTCGCACGAAACGCGATAAAGCTTGCCTCCCTCGCCAAACGGAGGCGTTGCCCTTTATGCGGCAGGGTCTATTGTATCAGCTTCCACATCTGCGGCGAGGATCTGTTTCGAGCATCGAATCAGCTCATCGCCCGTTCGCAGCGTAGAGTCCGGCCGAACCATCACTGCCGGCAAAACCCCAAGGTTGTAACATGGCTAAAGTCGCTTTTCTCGGTCTCGGCGTCATGGGTTTTCCGATGGCAGGACATCTGGTGAAAAAAGGTGGCCACGAGGTGACGGTGTTCAACCGAACCTCTTCCAAGGCGAAACAATGGGCCGATAAATTCGGCGGCCGCGCCGCGCCGACGCCGAAGGCCGCCGCCGAGGGTCAGGATTTTGTCATGGCCTGCGTCGGTAACGACCATGATCTGCGCGCCGTCACCCTCGGCGCCGATGGAGCCTTCGCGGGCATCAAAAAGGGAGCAACGTTTGTCGATCACACCACGGCATCGGCGGAAGTCGCCCGCGAACTCGACGCCGAAGCAACCAAGCGCGGCTTCAAATTTGTCGACGCGCCGGTGTCGGGCGGCCAGGCCGGCGCGGAAAACGGCGTCTTGACGGTCATGTGCGGCGGCAGCGAAGACGCCTATGCCGGTGCCGAACCGGTCATCGCCGCCTATGCGCGGATGTGCAAGCGGCTGGGGCCAGCCGGTGCCGGACAACTGACCAAGATGGTCAACCAGATCTGCATTGCCGGATTGGTCGAGGGCCTCTCCGAAGGCATCCATTTCGCCAAGAAGTCGGGGCTCGACGTCCAGGCGGTGATCGACACCATCTCCAAGGGCGCCGCCCAGTCCTGGCAGATGGAAAACCGCTACAAGACCATGAGCGAGGGCAAATTCGACTTTGGCTTTGCCGTGGAGTGGATGCGCAAGGATCTCTCGATTTGCCTGGCCGAGGCGCGGCGCAACGGGGCAAGCCTACCGGTGACCGCCCTGGTCGACGCGTTCTATTCGGAAGTCGAGAAAATGGGCGGCAAGCGCTGGGATACATCGAGCCTGCTGGCGCGGCTGGAACGCTGATCCGAACGAGCGCAGCACGGTTAATTTAACCTCCCGTTAACGGGATTCCCACGCTCTTTAAGGCAGCTCTTAAGGATTTGGCGCCACAGATAGACAATGCAAAAAGCCCGGGCGACCACGGGCAGGATTTGTGTTGTTTGATGAGTAAACCCGCTGAAAGGCCAGAAGTCGTCCAGCTTCCGGCCGAGACGCCCGTTGCAGCACCGGCCAGCAATCGCCGTGCGGCCGCCCAGCGCGTGCGCGAGGCCCGCGACCGGTTAACGTCGACCAGCGGAACCCGCCCCGCTTTCGATCGCGAGCTGATTCGGCAATACGCGCAAACGCGCATCTCGGCGTCTTACGTCGTCATGCTGCTCGTGGTAGCAACCGGCCTGCTGTTCGGCTTCTGGATGCAGCCGGTATCGGCCGCGGCGTGGACCTGCGGCATGCTCTGCGTTCACGCCGCCATCATCCATAGCTGCGCCAGGTGCCTGGCAGAGCCGCCCTCGCTCGCCGCGACCCGCAGATGGCGGACGCGATTTGTCCTACTCGATCTGCTTTACGGTCTGTGCTGGACGGCCATCCTGATCCATCCCGCCGGTCTCGATGTCGTCTCCAATACGCTGATGATGTTCCTGATGCTGCTGGTGATCGCGGTATCGAGCATGCTTGCGGCAAACCTGCCGATCGCGGCCCTGGCGGCCACTGCGCCGGTCACCGCGGCGATCGCGGTGGATTTCGTGTTCAGCGGGACCTTCGACAACTACGTGCTGGCGCTGCTGGCGCTCGCCGCGGAAGGGTATTTCGCGCTGCTTGCCCATCGCCTGCACTCGACCACGCTGGCGACGCTCGAGGCACGCGCCGAAAAAGATGCGCTGATCGGCGAACTGGAACAGGCCAAGGCGATTTCCGACGAAGCGCGCCATCGCGCGGAGTCCGCCAACGTGGCGAAGTCGCGCTTTCTGGCACAAATGAGCCACGAGCTGCGAACACCGCTCAATGCAATCCTCGGATTTTCCGAGGTGATGAAGAGCGAAATCTTCGGCGCGCACGCTGTGCCGGTCTACAAGGAATATTCGGCCGATATTCACAATTCGGGCGTGCATCTGCTCAATCTGATCAATGAAATTCTCGACCTGTCGCGGATCGAGGCCGGCAGGTACGAACTCAACGAAGAGGCGGTGTCGCTGGTGCATGTCGTGGCCGACTGCCACCATTTGCTGAAGTTGCGCGCATCGAGCCGCGACATCACCATTCACGAGGTGTTCGAGCAGGGCATGCCGCGGATCTGGGGCGACGAGCGCGCGACCCGCCAGATCGTGCTCAACCTGTTGTCGAACTCCATCAAGTTCACGCCGCAGGGCGGGGAAATCTGGCTGAAGGTGGGATGGACCGCGTCGGGCGGGCAATATCTCAGTGTCAAGGATACCGGCTCCGGTATCGCCGAGGCTGAGATCCCGATCGTGCTTGCCTCGTTCGGCCAGGGTTCCAACTCGATCAAATCCGCCGAGCAAGGCGCAGGCCTCGGACTGCCGATTGCAAAAAGCCTGATCGACATGCATGGCGGCACCTTCACATTGAAGTCGAAACTTCGGATCGGCACCGAGGTCATTGTCACCTTCCCGCCGGAACGTGTGATGTCCGCGCTCGCACCCATGGCCGAGGAGGCTCCGCCGCTGCAGCCGGAATACCTGGTCTCCGCTACCACCGACGAAAGGCGCCGCGCCCGCAACAAGCCGATCATGAACGCTGGTACCGGGTTGTAACCCCGGCACTTGCGCAAGCCGTCAAATCCGCTTCACTGTCCCGTAATGAGCAAAGAAACGCCGTGTATCGCAGTCTGCATGATCGACCCCAAAACCAGCCTCTGCTTCGGCTGCGGACGCACGCTTCCGGAAATTGCGCGCTGGCACCGCATGGACGCGACCGAACGGCAGGCTTTGATGGCGCTGCTGCCGGCCCGCATGGCCGATGCGGGAATGGTTCAACTCGAAAGTGTAGCCGGTTCGAAGCCCGGCTGACCCACGGATGTCATGGCGTGGGAGGCCCGCCGTGAGCCGCATCCTGCTCGTCTTGGCCATGCTGGCGGCGACGGCCGGAGCTGTGGTGGGCTATGGCGATCCCGGGCGGATCGCACGCGCGGGCGACACCGTTTCGGAAATGCTGCGCAAGCGGGCCGCGCCTCCGGCCCGCGCGGTGCAGGTCCCGCGCGGGCAAAGCGGGGAATTCGCGCTGGTCGCCAGGATCAATGGCGTCAGGGCGCCGATGGTGATCGATACCGGCGCGACCTCGGTCGTGCTGACCTACGAGACCGCGAAGGCCGCGGGCCTGCCGCTGGAATTGCTCGAATACGATGTCGACGTCGAGACTGCCGGCGGACACACCAAGGCGGCGCGGCTGACCCTCGACCGCCTGGCCATCGGCAAACTCGTCGAGCGCTCGGTCCCGGCGCTGGTGGTACCGCACGGACAGATGAAGACCAACCTGCTCGGCATGAGCTTTCTGGATCGGCTGGAAAGCTGGGACGTGCATGCCGACAGGCTGATGCTGCACGGCTATCCCTGAGATTTTCCGGATCAGGCAGCGAGCGGCGCCGCCCGCTGGTGTTCGACCAGCGCCATCGCGTCGCGCAGCACGTCGACGGCGGCACCCGGCTTGATGCCATTATTAGCGAGATGGCGGCGGAAGGCCCGCGCTCCCGGAACCGCATGAAACGCGCCGACGAAGTGACGCGTAATCGAGTGCAGGCGGACGCCGCGGGCGAGCTCGCGGTCGATGTAGGGCGTCATCGCCTCGAACACCTCCTGCATGGTCGCATGCGGCGGCGTCTCCCCGAACAGCTCGCGATCGACGTTAAGCAATCGCCATGGCTCCTGATAGGCGGCTCGTCCGAGCATCACGCCATCGACGTGCTCAAGATGGCACCTAGCCTCGCCGAGGCTGGCGATGCCGCCATTGATGACAATGGGCAGTTCCGGCAAAGCGGCCTTCAGCCGGTAGACCCGGTCGTAGTCGAGCGGTGGAATCTCGCGATTTTCCTTCGGCGATAGGCCATTGAGCCAGGCCTTGCGGGCATGGACGATGACCGCATCCGCGCCGGCGGCGACGACGCCCCGCGCCAGCGCGTCCAGCGCGATTTCCGGATCCTGATTGTCGATGCCGATCCGGCACTTCACCGTGACCGGAACTCGGACCGCGCGCTTCATGGCTTCGACACCCTCAGCGACCAGCGCCGGCTCCGCCATCAGGCAGGCGCCGAAACGGCCATCCTTCACCCGATCGGACGGACAACCGACATTGAGATTGATTTCGTCATAGCCAAAATCCTCACCGATTTTGGCTGCCAACGCGAGGTCACGCGGGTCCGAACCGCCGAGCTGCAGCGCCACCGGATGTTCAACAGCATCGAAACCGAGCAGGCGCTGCCGATCACCGTGAAGCACGGCGCCCGTCGTCAGCATCTCGGTGTAGAGCCGCGCCCGCCGCGTCAGCAGGCGATGGAACACCCGGCAGTGCCGGTCGGTCCAGTCCATCATCGGGGCGATGGAGAGACGGTAGTCTAACATGTTGTTTTCATTGATCTTCGCAGATTGAGTCGGTCCAACCGATTTCTGGGCCGACAAATAATCGAAGGAATAGATCTAAAGCATTTTCCTTTCTTTTCAACGGCTTGATCCGACCACTCCATTATTTTCGCTTATTTCAGCCTTGCCCGGTACTGCACGGCAATACCAAAATGCACGCGCAGTACCGCGCCTCGACAATATGCTTTGGCTGCGCCCGATTACGCCGGCTCGCCGAATTTAAAATGGGAACGGTATCGGGCCTGACGCCGACGCCTGATCGATCAGTAATCCGCCCATATCTTATGCGGAGTCGTTCGGTGTGACCGCCTGACTGGAAAACAAATCGCGCGTACCCAACATCTTGTAACCTATTGCCTGATAGCCAGCTCGACGTTTCGCAGCCATGCGAGCCAGAACCGGCACTCTCATGTCGTCATAGTCATATATGATCACCTCGCGCTTGGCGTCGTTGAGGCGATGTAATCGGCCAGCATACTGCGCAAGCGTACCTTTCCATGCAATCGGCATGGTAAGAAAAAGGGTGTCGAGACGAGAATCATCGAACCCCTCGCCGAGATAGCGTCCGGTCGCGACTATGACACGTTCCTCGGCTTGGGGAATTGCAGCGAGCCGCGCGGCGATGCCGCGGCGCTGCTTCTCGCTTTGGCCGCCGCGCAATACGATCACATGCCTTGCGAAGCGCTCAAGACGCGTTGCGATAGTCTCCAAGTGGGCCGGTACGCTCGGTTATCACGACAGGTGAACGGCCCGCTTCCAGAGTACGCAAGACATCATCGAATATGAGATCATTGCGTGCTTCATCGGTGACCATTTCCTTGAAAACATCCTGGATGGAGGGAGAAGAGATGTCCAATGTGGCTTGAAGTTGGAAATTGGTATCCCTGATCTGCACCACGTGATCGAATGGGCGCTTGGCTGCCTCAGAACGTGCGTCTACGCGATGGCGGACGGGACCACATTGCATAACGATGATCGGGTGATGCCCATCTTTTCGGGTCACCATTGCTGACAGACCAAGGATGTAACGCGCCTTGCTGCGGCGCGCGGCCAGTTCAAAGCTTACAGCCGACAAATGATGGCATTCGTCGACCACGAGATGCCCATAATTGCCGACGATATCATCGACTTCTCCCTTGCGAACGAGGCTCTGGATCAGGGCGACGTCAACCTGACCTTTCGGTTTGCGACGACCGCCGCCGATCATACCGATTGCGTCACGCGGCATACTTGAGAACGCAGTGAGCCTTTCGATCCATTGATCCATGAGCTGACGGCGATGAACGAGGACCAATGTATTCCGTCCGCGTTCGGCCATCATCCGGATGGCTAAGATCGTCTTGCCGAACGCCGTCGTTGCCGCGAGCACGCCGGTATCATGCGGCAACAGGGCTGTGATCGCGGTTTCCTGATCGGAGCGTAATGCGCCAGTGAAGGCAAGAGAGATCGCCGCACCGGAAAAACGGCAATCTTCGATTCTCCCAACGGATAGGGAAGACATCGAAGCGGCCGCGGAAAAGCCCGCGAAACAGAGCAACCTTCTTTTCGATTGTCGAATTCCGGTCGATGGGATCGCCGGCATTTCCCGAAACCTTAATAGCCGCGGTCCCCTCACTCTGCATCGATCGCAGAGCATTGATCTCGGCTAAGATTGTCGCACGCTGACGCATATTCTTCCGAACCAGTCCTGAATGTAGCGATCTAACTCAAAGATCGCCAATCGCCATTGGCTGGCGAGGCGCCAGCGGTAGAATGAAGTTGTAGAAAGAAGTTGCCGAGCCATACAAAATTTTGTATATCAAGTCCAATGGTCGATTCTAAGCCCGTTGAATTCCGAGGCAGCGCACTTGACGATTTGCGTGCGTTTCCGGCAGCAGCCCGGCGTGAGGCGGGACATCAGCTCGACCAAATCCAGCATGGGCGCGAGCCAGACGACTGGAAGCCCATGAATACCGTCGGCCGAGGGGTGCGGGAAATTCGGATTCGCGATACCGCCGGAGCATTCAGAGTTTTGTATGTGGCGAAGTTCGACGACGCGGTCTACGTGCTGCATTGTTTCCAGAAGAAGACGCAGAAAACGAGCAAAGCGGATCTGAACCTAGCCGCGCAGCGTTACCGGGATTTATTGAAGGAGCTAGGTCAATGAGCAAGAAACGCTTCGCCAATGTGTGGGATGCAATTGAGGATACACCTGCGCAGGCTGAGAACATGAAGTTCCGGTCGGCGTTGATCATCGCTTTGAAGGATCATATCGCCCGGACAGGGCTAAGCCAATCGCAGGCCGCCAAACTGCTTGGTGTTACCCAACCGCGTATCTCTGATCTCATGCGTGGCAAGATCGAATTGTTTGGCCTCGATACCTTGGTCAATATGATTGGGGCTGCCGGCTTGCATGTTGAAATGCGCGTCTCGGACGCAGCCTGATCAAAAATCAGCCCCCTGCTCTGGACTTTTCTGAAACCAGCTGTCCTGAAATCGATGGTGCGTTCATTCGAAGGAGAACAATCGCGCAGATTGGCGTAGTACGCTGCGCTACGCGCGAGCGACCCAATGCACACCAAATTGCGACATCGATCGCCTGCGTAATCCTCTTGCAGAAAAAAGGCAGAAGGTATCAAATAAGGAACCAAGGAACCAATTCGATGGCCCTGAGCATCAAAGACCCCGAAACGGAGCGGTTGGCCCGCGATCTGGCGCGCCTCACCGGCGAGAACATTACCACGGCGACCAGACGCGCTATCGAAGAGCGGCTGCGCCGGGTTGGCAGTCATTCCCGGAAAGCCATCCTGCTGGAGGAACTGGCGGAAATCCGACGGCGCTGGAGCGCGATGCCGGTCCTCGATGATCGGACGCCAGGGGATATCCTCGGTTATGACGAGCATGGGTTGCCACGCTAATGGTGATCGATACATCTGCAGTCGTGGCGATCGCCCTTAACGAGCCCGACTCGGCAGAGCTCGAATTGCAGATCGTCGATGATCCGGTCCGTCTGATCTCTGCGGCGACCGTGCTCGAAGCCACGATCGTGCTTGAAGCGCGGCTGGGTGATGCAGGCGGACGCGAGCTTGACCTTTGGCTGCTCAAGGTCGGGGCCGAGGTTGTCCCGGTAGATGCCGAACAGACCGACGCGGCGCGGCGTGGCTGGCGACGCTATGGCAAAAGGCGGCATGCCGCTGGGCTGAACTACGGCGATTGCTTTTCCTATGCGCTGGCGCTGACCCGAGGAGAATCCCTCCTGTTCAAGGGAGAGAACTTTGCGAAGACTGATATCAATCGACGGGACGAAGGAATAGTTGGATAGCGAACATACATGAGCAATGATTCTATGGATATCGCTGCAGACCCTGGCTACGTTCTCCTATCCTGTCTGCGCATGGCGATCGACCAACTCGACACAATGCTTCCGAGATCCCTTCCGAATAGAGGAACCATCATGGCCATCAATGGAGCCAATGATGCGCGCAGAAACATCGCTGGTGCCTCCGAAGCCCCGGCAAACATTGCGGCGATCAAACGCAAAATAACAGCGCGGCGCAGCAGGATCATCGATGCGATGGCACTGATCTGTACCGGTCCGAAACAGTGCTGTTCATATCGAGAGCGGTGCCCGCTCTGGATTGAGGTCGAAGCTTAAGGTAGGGCTAGGCGCCGTTCAAAATCCAAATGATTCAGGAGAGCGTTTTGCATAATGGGCAGCGATTGGTGCGCGCGTTGGGCGCGCTTGCGTTTCTTTGCACTTTCTACGGCCTCGCGGGGCAGTCGGCCTACGCCGATGGCTCCGTGTCATCCTTACGCATGGGCTACGGCGCACCCAGTGCATACGCGTTTGACCAATTCCTATCGGTGATACAGCAGTATAACGCGTCGGGCGAGCGCTTTCGCATTGACAGCCACTGTCAATCCGCCTGCACGATGTTCCTTTCGATACGCAATGTCTGCATCGCGCCAGGGGCGACGCTGTTGTTTCACGCTGGCGGCTCTATGCGAAAGGGCATTATCAGCCCCTACTACACCCAGCAAATGCTCAATACCTACAACGCTGCCTTGCGCCGATATGTCACCGACAACCATTTCATGGAAACGTTGGAATTTCATCCGATTTCAGGTGGCGAAATCATCAAGCGCTTCGGCTACCCGGCATGCCGGCAGCCATGATTACCGGGACGACACGGCTTTACGCCATCATCGGCGACCCCATCGCGCATGTCCGGACGCCGATGGCGTTCAATGATTATTTTCTGACCCGAAAAATCGACGCGGTATGCCTTCCCGTCCATATCGGTCGCGACGACCTGCCGAGAGGCTGGGCCGGCCTCAGATCGATCGCCAACCTCGACGGCTTTATCGTCACGGCGCCGCACAAGGCGGAGGCGGCGCGGCTTTGCGATAGGCTTGAGAGCGATGGCATGCACACGGGGGTGGTCAACACGGTGCGCCGCGAGCCGGACGGCAGCTTCAGCGGCACGCTGCTGGACGGCCGCGGCTTTGTCGGTGGATTGATCAAGCAAGGTCATCACGTCAAAGGCCAGCGATTTTATATGGCCGGGGCTGGCGGGGCCGGCACCTCCCTTGCCTATGCACTGGCCGACGCCGGCGCCGTTGCGCTGACGATCCATAACCGAACGAGGTCCCGGGCCGCAAGACTGGTCGCCGAGATCGGCGCCGCATTTCCCGGCATCGACGTTCGGGTCGGTACCGCGGACGCCGGCGACCACGGCATTGTCGTGAATGCAACGTCGCTCGGTCTGAAGCCCGACGACGGCCATTCATTCGATCTCGCCAGCGCCGATCCTTCCGCGCTGGTCGCCGAGGTCGTGATGAAGCCGGACATGACGCCGTTGCTGATCGCCGCCGAAAGCCGCGGTCACGCCGTCCATTTCGGTATCCACATGCTCAACAGCCAACTCGACCTGATGATGCAGTTCCTTGGGCTCGACCGCCCGAATGCCGGTCCTTAAAACTTGGCGTCGCGTTTTTCCTGAAACGCCTTGATGCCTTCCAGCCGGCCCTGGTCTGACATACAGATGACGTGGAGTTCGTTCTCGTAGCGTAGGCCCGCCTCCAGCGGCGTCGACATCGCGGCGCGAACCGCAGCCTTGATCGCTTGCGTCGCGATCGGACTGAACGCGGCAATCTTCCTTGCCATTTCCATCACCCGCGCCGTCACCTTTGCGTCATCGACCACTTCCTCAACCAGGCCGAGCCGCAGCGCCGTTTCGGCATCGACGGGATCGCCGGTGAGCAGCAGCCGCATCGTCTGCCCGACGCCGACGAGGCGCGGCAGCATCTGCGAAGCGCCGCCGCCGCCAAGCCAGCCGCGCGTCACTTCCGGGCCGCCGATCCTTGCACCGCGTCCGCAAATCCGGATATCGGCCGCTATGGCGATTTCCATGCCGCCGCCCAGAACCCATCCCTTCAATGCGGCAATCACCGGTTTCCTGATATCGCGCACCACTGCCGCGTACTCGATGCGGTCGCGGAAGGCCAGGACGTCCGACAGGTTGACCAGGGTATTGAGATCGCTGCCGGCCGAGAACGCGCGCTCGCCAGCGCCCGCAATCGTCACCACGCGAATATCGCGGTTGGCGTCGACCGCGCGGCAGATCCCCTGCAATTCCTGCGTCATTTCCGGCGTGATCGCATTCATCTTGTCGGCCCGATCCAGCAGGATCCGGCCGATGCCGTCTTCGACGGTGAGCGTGACGCGTCCGGTCATGTCTTTACCCCTTTGCCGAGGAGCGCCGCTCCACTTCCGGCAGGATGCCGGCGACGTCGAGACCTGTGCCGAACCGGTCGATCATGTCGCCAAACATACCAACCAGGCAATCCAGCAGTGTGAAGTGCATGCCCAAGGCCGCCGCGAGCGCCTTCGCCGTACGAAGATCCTTGAGCTGGTATTCCGCCGGTCCGCCCGGAACGAAATTCCGCTCCACCATGCGTTCGCCATGAATGTCGAGAATCCGCGAATCGGCAAAGCCGCCCATCAGGGCCCTGCGTACCGCGGCCGGATCCGCGCCACCTTTGGCGGCGAAGTGCAGGGCTTCGGCGACCCCGACCATGGTGGCGCCGACAATGATCTGATTGGCGAGCTTGGCCATCTGGCCGGTGCCAACCGGGCCGATATGGGTGACGCGCCCCATCGCGGCGAATACGTCGGCGATGCCGGCGACCACCGTGGCGTCGCCACCGGCCATGATCGCGAGCGTGCCATCGCGCGCACCCGGCTCGCCGCCGGATACCGGCGCGTCGATATAGTCGACCTCTCGCGCCGCCAGCCTTGGCGCCTGAGACTGGCAGGCCTCGACCGGAATCGAACTCATCACCACCAACACCGATCCGGCCGCTAGTGTCTCCGCCGGCCGCTTCCCCGCGTGGTCCGGGGAAAACAGGACCTCCTCCACCACCGCATCGTCGCTCAGCATGACGATCGCGACATCGGCTTCGGCACAGGCCGACGATGGGCTACTGGCAATCCTCACACCAAATGGCCTGAGCTTGTCGGCCTTGTCCGCGCTTCGATTCCAGACCGCAACGGGAAAACCGGCCTGCGCCAGCCGTCGCGCCATGTGGGCGCCCATGATGCCGGTGCCCAGCAACGCAATGCGGCGATCGGAAGGGGGCGGCATCTTCTATCCAACCTGGGCTTTTTTCAGCAAGGCAAGCTGCTTGAATTCCGCCGACTTCTTGTAGTGCGGGTCGAGCGGATAGCAACCGGAGACGATGCCGTTGCGCGGGGCGGTGGTGCAGTCGCTGAAGGTGCGGCAGTTGCGCTTCTTGTTCACCGGCTTGCCCTGCAGGACGTCGAGCGGCAGTTCGGGATAGGCCAGCACCATGCGACCGAGACCGACAAGGTCGACCCAACCCATGCGGACGACGGCTTGCGCCACGTTCGGGAAGAATTCCTGCAAGTAGGTATAGCCCGAACCCATCAGGCAGAAATCCGGAAACGCGGTCTTGAGTTCGCGCACCACCGAAAGCTGGCGCATCACGCCGATGAGCGGATCCTCGGGTGGATGATAGCCGTCGGACGGTGGATACAAAGCCGGCCGGATCAAATGCGGATTGTAATACGGGCTCGCGGCGGTCACATTGACAAATCGCACCCCCAATTTGCGCATGATTTCGAACAGCGCCTTGGTTTCAGTGAGATCGTATTCGAGCGGATTTTGCGCATTGCCGCCGAACGCGTAGCGATAGGGCACGCCGTGATTTTCCGGCACGCCGGGACCGAGCGCGCCCGGCACCGACAGCGCCGGGTCGGGCTTGAACGGCACCGAATCGAAAGCCGACAGCCGAACGCCGATCTTCAGCCGCGGCGCTTCGGCTCGAATCCCCTCGACAATGTCGCGCATGAATCGCGTGCGATTTTCCAGGCTCCCCCCGTACGGACCGGGCCGCTCGACGGCGCTGAGGAATTCGTGGCCGAGATAGCCGTGACAATGTTTGACGTCGACGAAATCGTAACCGCAGGCCTCGGCGCGCTTCGCAGCAACGATATAGTCGTCGATCAGTCGCTTGATCTCGTCGTCGCTGATCACCGGCCGGTCTGGCGGATAACCGAATTTGCGGTCGAGCAGCGGGTGGTTATAGGCGATGATGGATTCGAATTTGGTGTTGTCGTTCGGCTTGCAGAAGCGGCCCGAATGCGTCAACTGCAACCCGATCACGGGGTCGTCGTCGTCGCCGGTCGCTTCCTTGTGCGCGGCAGTGACAATCTCGCGCAGGGAAGCGATCTCGCTCTGGCTTTCAGCGGTCATGGTGAGTTGCTTTGGATTGGCACGACCGTCGAAGCGCACCGCGCAGGCTTCGCCGCCCCAGATCAATTTGGCGCCGCTGAGCCCGAAACGCCGCCAGCGTCGCCTGGTGTTCTCCGACGGCTTGCCGTCGCGTTCGCAATCCCAGCCCTCCATCGGCTGGATCGCCAGGCGATGTCCGATTTTCATGCCGTCGATTTCAAGCGGCGCCGCCAAAGGCGATTTCGGGCCGTGCGCGACGATGTCGTCGCACGGCATCCCGAGCCCGAGCGATTGCAGGTAGTTGCGAAAGCCTGTGACACCATCGAGCGAGCCCACCTTGGGATAGTCGCCAAACTTCATGTTCTCTGCCTTCTTACCAAGATAGCACCGAGCAATCCGGCTCAGCGCGCCTTCACATAAGCCATGACGACATCGACGGCATGTGCCCGCCGCAGCCGCCGTTCGGCCGGGCTGCCCAGCGCCCGCCCAAACGCCACCGACAGCGTCGCCGAATTGGAAAAGTAGAAGTAGCTCAGCGCCGACATCGAGATATACAGATGCAAGGGGTCGATCCCGGGCCTGATCTTGCCGTCGGCAATGCCGGCATCGAGAACGGTGCGGATCACGTCGACCAACGACAGATTCATGTCGCGCAGCCGCCGCGAACGCTTGAGATAGGCCGCACCCAGCATGTTCTCGCCGGCCAGTAACGCGATGATCTGCTGATTTTTCTCGCAGTAGTCGAACTTGAATTCGACCAGCGTCTTGATGGCGACTAGCGGCGCAAGGTTGGTGAGGTTGAGCTCGCGTTCCGCCTTGCGCATGGCGCCGTAGGCCCGCTCGAGCACGGCGAGATACAGATCTTCCTTGGAGCCGAAATAGTAGTACAGCATGCGCTTGTTGGCCGCCGCCTGATCGGCAATGACATCGACGCGCGCACCGGCAAGCCCTTTGGTGGAGAATTCGGTCTCCGCGGCAGCAAGCAGGGCCTGCCGGGTCCGTTCGGCATCCCGCACCGGCTCGATCGACGCTTTTGTCCTTGCCGATGCCGCCAGCCGCCTGGTTTTCGTGGTTACCGCAACAGCCATCACGACACCGCCTTTGTCATAAACCGGTTAAGCCGGTGCGATCGAACCGGGCGCTCGTTGGCAGCAATGATGGCAGCAAGCCCCATGGCTTCAGGGCGAAAAATCCGGGAATCCATCGCTTTCAAGGCCGGCGAAACGTCCGGCCGGAACTGCATCTGCGCCAGGATATCGCGCTCGAGATCGACACCCGGCGCGATCTCGATCAACTCCAGGCGGCCGGCTTCGTTGCGCCGAAACACCGCCCGTTCGGTGATATAGAACGTCCGCTGACCATTCTGCGCCGCCAGCGCGCCGGAATAGGTCACCTGCTGCACCCTCCCGACGAATTTCTTCTCCGCGCCTTCGCGGCGGACATGGGTCTGTCCGTCGGTCCAGGTGATATCGAGGCCCCCGGCGGTGAACGTGCCGCTGAAGATCATGGTCTTGGCGTTCTGGCTGATATTGATGAAGCCGCCGGGCCCGACGATCTTGTCGCCGAAACGGCTGACATTGACGTTGCAGGCCTCGTCGACTTCGGCGAACGAAAGAAAAGCCAGATCGAGCCCGCCGCCATCGTAGAAGTCGAACTGATAGGGCTGGTCGACCATCGCCTGATAGTTGCGGCCCGCGCCCGGTTCGTTGCCGGTCGCCGGCACGCCGCCGATCAGCCCCTGCTCGTTGGTGAGCACGACGTCGTCGATGGCATTTTC
Source organism: uncultured Alphaproteobacteria bacterium (assembly GCA_963808035.1). Taxonomy (GTDB): domain Bacteria; phylum Pseudomonadota; class Alphaproteobacteria; order Rhizobiales; family Xanthobacteraceae; genus Bradyrhizobium. Next base: position 668,993 of record CAWEEF010000001.1, read on the forward strand.
TTCGGCGGCCAACGAAGCAATTCCGGTCGAGATCCCGGAGCCGAGATTGCAGATCGCGCCCCGATAGAGCTCGAGCGCGGCGCGGCGCGCCACGACCTTGCGAACCGAAAATGGCAGCGCGGCGATGTTACCGAGCGGCACCTTGATCTCGCCGGCATAGGCGGGATCGTGCACGGTGAAGAACGTCTGGGTCTGCCCGGGGTCGACCACGATCAGATCGACCAGCATGCCCGGGATCTTCACCTGCTTCGGCGGCAGCGTGCCGCGCAGCGCCACGCGCTTGACCTGGGCGATCACGATGCCGCCGCCGCGGCGGGCGGCCTGCGCCATCGAGATCATCTCGCCGAACACCGCTTCGTGCTCCATCGTGATGTTGCCGTCCTGGTCGGCGCTGGTACCGCGCACCAGCGCGACGTCGACATCGAAGGACTTGAAAAACAGATATTCCTTGCCGCCGACGGTCGTGAGTTCAACGAGATTTTCGGTCGCCCGTTCGCTCTGTCTGCCGCCACCGTGACGCGGATCGACGAACGTGTGCAGGCCGACATGCGTGGTTAGACCGGGGCGGCCTGCCGCCATCTCGCGCGTCAATTGCGACAGGCAGCCCTGCGGCAGCGTATAGGCCTCGATCGCATTGGCGGCGGCCATGCGTTCGACCGGCGGCGAGTTCACCAGCGTGCCGCAGACCACCCGCTTTAACAAACCGGGATGGGCCAGATGGCCGATGCCCCGGTTGGCGCGGTCGCCGAGCCCCACCGGATGCACCGTGGTCAGATCGCGTGGCTCGCCTTCGGACAGAAAGCGCTTGGCGATCGCCGCGATCAGCGTATCGGGCACGGAATGCCCGGCGCCTGAACCTCCGATCAGCAGCGTATCGCCGGTGGCCACCAGTTGCGCAGCTTCATCGGCGGTGACGACACGCGGCGCCATCTTGGTTACGCCGCCCGGCCGTGACCGCGCAGCCCGCCACCAACGGGAGACGCCGTCAGATCCAGCCGCCCATTCTCGTCGGACACCTTCTCGATCCGCATCGCCAGCAACCCTGCCGCTAATAAGTATCTAGTTAGTTATATGAGCAACCACCACGGCGCGTCAATCCATCGCCAGCACCCCCTTCGACTTGAAAATGTCGCGAATGCGGGTGGAGTACGCGTGAAATCGGGCCGGGAGCTGGTCCAGTCGCCGTGGGCGCGGCAAATCGATGTCGATGATCTCGACGATCCGCCCCGGCCGCGGTCCCATCACCACCACCCGGTCGGCGAGCAGCACCGCTTCCGGTATGCTGTGGGTGATATGCAGCGCGGTCTTACGGGTTTCCATCCACAGCCGTTGAATATCCATCGATATCTGCTCGCGCGTCAGCGCGTCAAGCGCGCCAAACGGTTCGTCCATCATCAGCATGCTCGGGCCGTGCACCAGCGCGCGGCAGATCGACACCCGCTGACGCATGCCGCCGGACAGCTCGTAGGGCTTCTTGGTCTCGAATCCTTCGAGCCCGGTTGCCTTCAACAAACTCCGCGCGATCGGCTCATATTTGGCGCGTTCCAGTTTGCGGATGTCGACTTGAAGCATCACATTGGCCAGCACATCGCGCCAGTCGAGCATGATGGCTTCCTGGAATACGATGCCGACGTCGGTCTGCGGACGATCGACACGTTTGCCGGCAACCGTGATCGTTCCCGAAGTATAAGGTTGCAGCCCCGCCACCATCTTGAGGATGGTGGTCTTGCCGCAACCGCTAGGTCCTACGACGGCGACGAACTCTGATTGCCTGATATCCAGATTGATGTCGCCGCAGGCTTCGACCGTTCCGGTCTTGGTCTGGAATTTTTTGCCGACATTCGACAGCCGGATGTAGGGTTCGGTCATTGCCTGCCAATTCCACTGTCAAATCGCGCGAGACCAAAAAGTCCCTGCGCGGGTTGCCGCGCAGAGACGATATCGGGCTATTGTTTGGCCGTCGTGTACGGCGGCTGCGCGAGATATTCGTTGGTATAGTACTTGCCCAGGTCGGGCTGCGCGGTCAGGCCGGCGTATTTCTCCAGCAAATCCTGACTTTCCTGCCAGTCTTCCTTGGCCGACCAGAACAGCGGCTTGCCCTCGGTGTGCTTGGTGTTGGTGATCGTCAGCGTGCCGTTGATTTCCAGCAGCGCGATGTCGTTGTTGAAGGCCGGCGCATGCTTGATGAACATTGCGGCCGCCTCATCGGGATGCTGCCGTGTATATTCCCACCCGCGTTGCGATGCCGCCAGAAAGCGCCGCAGTCGATCCTGATTCTTGGGATCCTTTGCCCAATCATTGTTGACGATAATGGCGCTGCTCAGGGTCGAGATACCGGCCATGTCATAGAGCCGGGTCCAGCCCATCTTGACGCCGCTCTTGAGCTGCATGCGCGGACCCTGATCCATGAAATAGCCAAGCAGCGCGTCGGCCTGGCCACCGAGAACGGCCTGCTCTTTCGCCGCCGGATTGGCGACGGTGACCAGTTTCACATCACTCACCTTCATGTCGAGCTTGCCCATGAAGGCGGTGAAAATCGCAAGACTGGCGTCGCCGGCGGTGATGGCAATGCGGCTGCCCTTGATTTCGGAGATCTTGCTTGGCCGCGGATTGTCAGCCCGGTAGATGAACGACATCGGGCTCTGCTGCAGCGTCACGCCGACGGCCTTGATCGGCATGCCGGCGTTGATGCCGCGCATCATGGTCGCCGCATCGACGTAGGAGACCGGGTTGGTGGCGTTGGCGGTCAACTGCGCGACCGTCGTCGAGCCGCTGCCCTCGAGGATCTCGACGTCGAGGCCGACTTCCTTGTAGAACCCCTTGTCCAGCGCCACGAAGAAAGGCGCGTGCTCGCCATACAGCGTCCAGTTCAGGCGAAACGGAAACTTGTCAAGCGTCTGGGCACCGGCCGGCGGGGCCAGCGTCATGGCAGCGGCGGCCGCCATCAGCGATAGTAAAATCTCTCTGCGCCTCATGATGATTTCTTCCCTGCGATTTGTCTTCGCCTTCGCGGCGAAGCTCTATTTTGCCTGCAATCGGAATCCGCTTCCAGCTACATGGTCCCCAACTCCACCCGATGGGTGACGTGCCACGGGATCAGGAAACTCTCCAGCAACTCGACGAGATAGTAGAAAACCAGACCGATGATAGTGAGCGCCACGATGGTGGCGAACATCAGCGCGGATTCCATGTTGGAATTGGTGACGAGCAGCAGGTAGCCGAGGCCCTTGTCGGCGCCGACGAATTCACCGACCACCGTACCGGCGATCGCCAGCGTCGCTGCCACCTTCAGGCCGCTGAACAGATAGGGCAGGCTGGTCGGCAGCCTGAACCGCGCGAACACCTGCATCCGCGTTGCGCCCATCGAGCGCGCGAGGTCGGTCATTTCCGACGACATCGAGCGCAAGCCGACTGCGGCATCGATCACGATCGGAAAGAACGAGATCAGAAACGCAACCAGGATTTTCGGCGTCGCCCCGACCCCGAACCAGACCAGGAACAATGGCGCGATCGCCACCTTCGGAATGATCTGGAAGAACAGCATGGTCGGCATCACAAGTTGATTGAAGCGGCGCGACGACGTGATCGCGATCGCAAGCGGAATGGCGATGCCGACCGCCATGGCATAGCCCGCCAGCATTTCGTAGACGGTAATCCAGCCGTTGCTGAGCAGCAGCGGAAGCTGGTTGATGAAGGCATGCCCGATGGCAGAGGGCGAAGGCAGCAGATAGGCCGGCACGCCCCAGGCAACCACGAAAATCTGCCAAGCCAGCAGGAAGCCCGCGATGCCGGCGAGCGGCGTCAGTTTCCTGAGAATACCGCTTGCGGCCGCGCTCGCCGCCGCGTCATCCGGTTTTTCAGCATCACTCGCCAGAGCCATCGTTTCCTTATCCAAGGCCACATCGTCCGATCGTGGGGTTTTGCTCAACGTATCAGAGGCGAAAGCCCGGTAAAGCCGCCCGGGCCTGCGTCACGTTCGTCATCGACTTTAGTACGACCGGTCGCAATCCTTTCGGGTTTCCTTGGCCCCTCCCCTGTTTGCAACCCTTCCCGGTGTCGCAAGAGGGTTGGCATCGAGTTTAACTATCTGGTTAGATCGGCGCGAGCAAGATTATCCGGCGGCCTCGAAATCTGAAAAAAACGGCGGGTGGGCTGGGCGATCCGGCGCGCGGAACATGACTGACCTATATCGTACCATTTTGAGCAATTGTTCGCCGGCGCGATCGACCAGGGCGGTCGCCCCGCGGTATCGGACGGCGATAGCGTGACGGCGCCCCTGTTCAGCGTGCGCGAGGTCGCTCTCTACGAAAGAGACGTCCATCTGCGAATGCCGTTCCGGTTCGGCGTGGTAACACTGACAGAGGCGCCGCAATGCTTCGTGCGGGTTCGTATCGAGCTTGCCGACGGCCGTTCGAAGTGGGGCGCCGCCGCCGAGATGCTCGCGCCGAAATGGTTTGACAAGAACCTGGCGTTGTCGAACGAGGATAATTTTGACCAGTTGCGGCTAGCGTTACGGCTCGCAGCCGGCGCCTATATCGACGGCAAGCCGCGAACGGCGTTCGGGCATTTCGCCGCGCATTACCGCGAGCAGGTCGAGACCGGCGCCGCGCACGGCCTCAATTCGCTGGTAGCCAATTACGGCCCGGCATTACTCGACCGTGCGATCCTCGACGCACTTCTCCAGTCGCTTGGTTGCTCGTTCTATGAGGGCATGCACGACAACCAGACCGGTATCGATCCGACGCTGCTGGGGCAAGACGGCGCTGATCTTGTCGAGTTCGACATGCCGCGTTTTCTCGCGCAACTGACGCCGGCAGCTTCGATCGCCGCGCGTCATACCGTCGGGTTGGTCGATGTCATCGGCGGTCATCCCGGACAAGTCGGCGACGGCCTGCCGGAATCGCTGGAGGAAGTTGTGGCGACCTATGGCCACCGCTATTTCAAGCTCAAGGTTGGCGGCAATTGCGATGCCGATCTGGCGAGACTGACCGAGATTGCTGCCGTTCTCGATCGCCTGCAAGGACCCTACTTCGTCTCCCTTGACGGCAACGAACAATACAGCGATATCGCGGCGCTGCTCGGATTGTGGCGCCGCATGCAGGATGCGCCGCCGCTGCAGCGGTTGGTCGCGGGCATCCTGTTCATCGAACAGCCGATCACCCGCGCCCATGCCCTCGCGGACGACGTGTCGGCGCTGTCTCGCGTCAAGCCCGTCATTATCGACGAATCCGACGACGACCTCGGCGCCTTCCCGCGGGCTCGCAGCCTCGGCTATAGCGGCGTCTCCAGCAAATGCTGCAAGGGGCTGTACAAATCCATTTTCAATGCGGCGCGATGCGCGCAGTGGAATGCCGAGGCGGGTGCGCCCCGCTATTTCATGACCGGCGAAGACCTGACCGTTCAGGCCGGCCTCGCGCTGCAACAGGACCTGGCACTGGTCAATCTGATCGGCATCGGACATGTCGAACGCAACGGCCACCATTATGTGAACGGCATGGCCGGCCTGGACGCGGCCGAGCAAACCAGGTTCCTGGCCGCGCATCCCGATCTCTACGAGCACAAATACGGCGCGACTCGTCTCAAGATTCGCGCCGGCCAGCTCGACATCGGATCGCTGGCGCGACCGGGTTTTGCCTCCGGCGCCTACCCCGATTGGAAGACGCTGAGGCCGATGGCCTAGTTGCGGCCCTCATAGAGGTCGCGGCCCAGCACGAGCGCGCGGATCTTGCCATCGGCAATGCCCCGCTTGAGCATCCAGAACCCGCAGTCGGGGTGGATATATTTTACCCGGCCTACGCCCAGAATCCGGTCGGCGTGCTCGATCGCACGGGCGATGGATTCAGCCGATTCAACCACCGTCTGCTTGATGTCGACGACGCCGAGCCCGAAGCCGATCTCGGGCCGCAATTCCCTGAACACCGCGAGTTCCTCGGGCGGCCGATGCGCGTTCTCCATCACGATGTGGTTCACATGCAGTCTGTTCAAATAGTCGATGAGCTTGCCCCAGCCGCCTTTCTGGATGGTCTGGCCGCCGTAATTGCCGAAGCAGAGATGCACCGCAGGGACGGTCGGGATGGCATCGAGCACCCGATTCATGGCGTCTGCCGCCCACTCCCATTCTTCCGGGCTCCCCGGCAGGTTGGCTTCGTCGACCTGGATCACATCCGCGTCGATATGCTTGACCTGTTCGGCCAGCACATCGGCGATCGCCATGGTGAGTGCCGCCTTGTCCTTGTAGTGGTTGTCGAGCAGCATCTTGGCGAGCATGTGCGGCCCGGTGAGCGTGAATTTCAACGGCCGTGTCGCCAGCTTTCTGGCGCGGGTGCAGGCGGCTGGCAGATCGAGCGAGCCCGGACCTACGGCGCCATCGACCACGCCTGGCGGCCGGCTACGGAATTTATGGTCCGGCGATTGCCTGAAGGCCAGCCATTCGGCCAGCCCGATCTCGTTGCGCACGCCCGACATGGGACGCACGAAATATTCGATCATGCCGTTGGTCTCGGGATGATTGACATCGAACCGGTAAAGCTCCCCGTCGCACACCAGGTCGATGCCGGCCTGCTCCTGGGTGTCGATCACGACCCGGGTCGCGTCGATCACCGCCTGTTCGGACGGCAGCGCCACCAGCCAGTCCGGCACCGGATAGGAGCCGACCGTGGTGGTCAGGATGCGGGCGTTTTTACCGGTAGTTGCGGCGGACATTGATTGATTTCCCTGGGCTGGCTTTTTCTTGCTGGGGCTGAGCGGGTCAGGCAGTCAGGCGTTTGGTTCGTGCGGCCTTTGACGCGATCTGCGTTCCCTTCACCAGCGCGTCGAACTTCGCCCACACGATGGTTTCATGTATTTCGTCGTTGCCGGCAAAACTGGCAAAGCCGCAATCGGTGCCGGCGATCACGCGCTCAACGCCGAAGGCATCGATCCAGCGCCCGAGCCGTTGCGCGACCGACTCGGGATGCTCGACCATGACGTTCGACTGCGTGATCATGCCCGGAATCATGATGACGTCGTCGGGCAGCTTCGCATCGCGCCACGACGTCCATTCGTGTTCGTGCCTCGGGTTGGCCGCCTCGAACGAAAACGCGCCGACGTTCAGTCGCCCCAGAATGTCGACAATATGCTTGACTTCGATGTCGTGCACCCGCGGGCCGAAATTGATGCCGTAGCAGGTATGGAAACGGACCCTGTCCTTCGGAATGCCTCGCAGGGCATGGTTGATCGCATGCACCCGCAATTCGATCCACCGGCGACACTGTTCCAGGCTCTTGTCGGGATGGCACACATAGTAGGTGAGCAGATGGGGGTCATCGACCTGGAGGACAAACCCGGCATCGACGATGGCGCGATATTCCTCCCCGATCGCCTCGGCAAGCCCGAACAGGTAATCGTCCTCGGACTTGTAAAAGGCGTTGCGGTTCCAATCCTCGATACTCGACACCGATGTCGACGGCACAAATGCATCGGCGACATCGACATCCTTCAATGCGGCTTTCAGATTGTCGAGGTCGGTCTTGAGAGCCTGTCCGCCCCGGTATTTGACCTCGCCGGTGCAGAGGTAGTGGGCGTGCCTGGTGTGGACGTTGGTCAATTGCGGGGCGTAAAATTCCGGAAACTCGCGGACCTCGCGGGAGCCCGCCCAGGGACTTTGATTGCGGCGGCTGCTGTCGGGTTCAAACCCGGCAAGGCGCTCGTTGATATAGGTGATGAAGCTCGGCTTGCTCATCTCCCCGTCATCAACGATGTCGATGCCAAGCTCGGCCTGCTTGCGGACGATATCCGATACCGCCTTGCGCACGCGGGCGTCAAATGCCGCATCGTCGATCTTTCGACCCTCGCGACGCGCGACGCCCAGCGCATAAAGGTCCACCGGTCGCGGCAGGCTGCCGACGTGAGTCGTCAGGATTCGATCGGCGCTATGCTTCATGGCACTGCCTTTTTTATTGGCGCCACGAATTCTATGCCTGTTAACCATCCGGTTACAAGGGGCCCGCGCCGCCGAAGGTCAACGTTGAAGGTTGGCTGAGGGTCTGCGCGTAAGCCACGTATGGCCGCTGTACGCGGCTGGGAGGCCGATCAGCCAAATCATGTCAGGGATTGTTCTGAGGCCGTGCGGCGTCCGCCGCAAGCCGCCGGTACCCGCCTATCGCATGACCATGTGGCTCGGCTCGCTTGCGCTGCCGACTTCAAAGCGGGGTGCAGCCGGATACCAGATGACCCGGGCGGAAACGATCACAACGACGAGGAGCCAAAAGGCAACCTGGCCAGCGCGGTCCAGCGCGACGGAGGCGGACTCGATTCTCGCCGCCTTGCGGTTTTCCCGGGCCGTCGCGGGCGATACCTCGCCATAGGGGTCGAATTTCTCGGTCAACATCGCGATTTCCGCCGTCGTTGCTGCTCGTTGCTGACGTAATTTATGTGGCAAGAACGCCCGACAGGGCAATGGTCAGAATTTTCAATGTTCGGTCGGCGGCGAATACTTTGTTTTGCATTGCTGGCCGCCGGTAGAACCGGAACCTCGGCACCGAACGGCCCGGGGCGAATCACCCACCTGCCCGCTGGCTCGGCCGCCGAATTCAGTGCGAGATCCGGGAGGCAGACCCGCCCGCCCGGCGCGCATCCTGGATGGCGCGCCACACCCGCTCCGGCGTGAGTGGCATATCGATTTTCGCGACGCCGAATTCAGAGAGCGCGTCGATCACCGCATTGACGATGGTGGTCAGACTGCCGGCACAGCCGGCCTCGCCGCAGCCCTTGGTGCCCAGCGGATTGGATTTCGCCGGCGAAGGATGGCTGCCGACGGCCATCAATGGAATATCTTCCGCGCGCGGCACCGCATAGTCCATGAACGAGCCGGTGATCGGCTGCCCGCTGCTGTCGTAGCTGACCTCTTCCATCAGCGCCTGGCCGATGCCCTGGGCAACGCCGCCGTGCATCTGCCCCGCCACCAGCATCGGGTTGATGATGGTGCCGAAATCATTGGCGCCGGTGTAGCGGACGACATGCACGACCCCGGTATCGGGATCGATCTCGACCTCGGCTACATGACAACCGTTCGGATAGGTTGAGGGAACATCCCTGCTGCTGTGATCGACGCTGAGCGAGGTCGGCAGCCCGTCCGGCATCTTGCCGTCGCGCAGTCGGCGCGACAACTCCATGATGCCGATGCTGCGATCGGTTCCGGCGATCGTGAAACGGCAGTCGGCGAACACGATGTCGCTCTCCGCGGCTTCCATCAGGTGAGCCGCCGCCTGCTTGCCCTTGGCGATGACCAGTGCGGAGGCTTCGACAATCGCCAGACCCGTGGCCGTGATCGAGCGCGACCCGCCGGTACCGCCGCCGGTATGCACGATGTCGCTGTCATTTTGTTCAAGCCTGATCTTATCGAACGGAACTCCCAGTTGCGCCGACAATATCTGGGAAAACGGCGTCGAATGGCCCTGCCCGTAGTCGAGCGTACCCGTGACCAGCGTCACCGTGCCATCCGGCTCGAACACGATCTTGCCGAGTTCGCCCCTGGGGGGCGCGGTAGATTCGAGGTAGGATCCCACGGCAATGCCGCGGAGCTTGCCGCGCTTCCGGCTCTCCTTCTTTCGTTTGCCAAAACCGGAATAATCGGACAATTCCAGCGCCGTGCCGAGCACGCCAGCAAAATCGCCGCTGTCATAGGTGACCCCGGAGGCGGCCGAGTACGGCATCTGCGACGACTTGACGAAATTGCGCTTGCGCAGCGCCAGCCGGTCGATACCCAGTTCGGCAGCGGCGCGATCGATCAGGCGCTCCATGAAATAGTTGGCTTCGGGTCGCCCGGCGCCGCGGTAGGCTCCCATCAGCGTGGTGTTCGTGAGCACGCATTTGATGTCCACCGTCAAAAGCGGCGTCGAATAAACACTGGCGATATTCTTTGCGATGTTTGCCGATAACGGGTTCGGCGACACGTTGGAAATGTAGGCGCCGAGATTGCCGTAGCCGCTGACGCGAATCGCGAGAAACTTGCCGTTGCCGTCGAGCGCCAGCTCAGCGTGGATGTTCTGAGCCCGGCCCTGACTGTCCGAGAGAAAGCTGCCGGAGCGTTCGTCGGTCCATTTCACCGGCCGGCCAAGCGCCTTCGCGGCGTGCAGGATGCAGATATATTCGGGGTAGTGGATGTTCTTCATGCCGAACGAACCGCCGACATTGGTGGTAAGCAGCCGAACCCGGTCGCGGGGCACCTTTAGAAGCTGCGCCAGCGCAGCACCATTGCCGGCAACCCCCTGGGTCGGCGCATGAATGGTATAGCGTCTGCTCGACTTGTCCCAGGATGCGAGCGCGGTACGCGGCTCCATCGCGACCACGGCGACGCGGGTGTTTGCAATGTCGAGCGTTGTGACATGGACAGCCGCAGCAAAGGCGGCTTCCACCGCGGCGGTGTCGCCATAGTGGAAATCCAGCGCCACATTGTCGGGGATGTGATCATAGAGCCGTGGCGCACCTGGCTTCGCAGCGGCCTCGGCGCTGGTGACGGCCGGCAATGGCTCGATGTCGAGCAGCACAGCTTCCGCTGCATCCCGCGCCTGCGTGACGGTATCGGCGACCACGAACGCCACGGGATCGCCGACAAAGCGAACCCTGTCGGTCATCAACGGCAGGCGATTGGTCTGCCGCAGCGGCGAGCCGTCCCGGTTCTTCAGCGGCATGCCGCACACGAAGGGAGCGTATTGGTCCGCGGTGAAATCTGCACCGGTCCAGACTCCGCGGACGCCGGGCACCGCCCTGGCGGCCACCGTGTCGATTCCGCGGAGGATGCCGTGGGCCTGACTGCTGCGAACCATCCAGGCATAAAGCTGCCCTGGCAGATTGACGTCGTCGGTGTATCGGCCCTTGCCGCGAACCAGCGCGTCATCTTCCTTGCGTCGGACCGGCTGACCGATGCCGTTGTTTTGCGCTGCCGCAACTGGAACAGCGTATTGCGGGATGATGTGATCCTGCATGAGACCCCTCAAAACTGGCGGCCTTGCGGGCATTTCCGGCCAGGTCGTCTGGTAGCCTGACCGCGCCGGAACGACAACGCTCGAATGAGCATGACCGTCGCCTGCAAGTGGCGGGGGTGGTAACGCCGACCGCTATCCCGCTTTCTGCTCTTCATGGCCTTGCAAGGCCCGCCAGATTTTGGCCGGGGTGAGCGGCATATCGAGGTGGCTGATGTTGAAATCCCTGAGCGCGTCCATCGCGGCGTTGACCACCGCCGGCGGCGATCCGGTCGCCCCGGCCTCCCCACACCCCTTTGCACCCAGGGGATTGGTCTGGGTAGGCGCATCCTCGTACAGGGTCAGGTTGATCGGCGGCAGATTGTCTGCGCGCGGCAGGCAATAGTCCATGAATGACGCGCTCTTGAGCTGACCGCCGGCGTCGTAACTGGTCTCTTCCAGCAGCGCCTGGCCGATTCCCTGAACGACACCGCCGATCACCTGACCGCGAACGATCAATGGATTGATGATACGGCCGAAATCATCCACGACCGTATAGTTTGCGACGCGCGCGACGCAGGTCGCCAGGTCGATCTCGATTTCGCAGATATGGCAGCCGTTCGGATAGTTGAAAGCCTCGCGCTCGTAGCGCGCGGTCTCGTCGAGGCCCGGGCTCTCGGCCGGCGGCAATCGGGCAGCATCGAACGATGCCTTGACGACGTCGAGGAACGGAATATTCCGATCGGTACCCGCGACCCAGAATTCTCCCGGCTTGTACTCGACGTCGTTCTTGTCTGCTTCGAGCAGGTGCGAAGCAATCCGCTTGCCCTTTTCGATGATCATTCGCGCGGCGAGCAGCACGGCGGTGCCGCCGAGGTGAAGCGAACGCGAGCCGCCGTGGCCGCCGCCCTCGGCCGTCGCGTCGGTATCGGCCTGACGGAATGCAATCTGATCCGGCGCGATACCGAATTGCGCCGCGGCGATTTGCACGAAGGTTGTTTCATGGCCCTGCCCGTTGGACTGAGTTCCAACCGACAGCACCGCGCGCCCATCCGGCGTAAAGGCGATCCTGGCGGCATCCGCTGGCGGACCAAGCGTCGCCTCGAGGTAGTAAGCCACCCCGATACCGCGGCGCGCGTTGCGCTTTCTCGCCTGCCTGGCGCGATGCGGAAATCCGCTGACATCCGCAAGCTCGATGGCGCGATCCAGCACCGTATTGAAATCGCCGACGTCGATTTCGCGTCCCAGCGCGGTCCGATACGGAAGCTGGCTGCGCTTGATCAGGTTTCTCTGACGCAATTTCACCGGCGATATCCCCGTTATACCGGCCGCGACATCGATGGTGCGTTCCAGCAGATAGATCGCCTCGGGCCGGCCCGCTCCCCGATAAGCGTCGACCGGCACGGTATTGGTGAAGGCGGCCCGTACTTCCATGGAGATATTGGGAATGGTGTATGCCCCGCCCAGCACGGCCGCCGTCGGCAAGGTTGGAATCAGTGCGCCATTGGTGGAGAGATAGGCGCCCAGATTGGCGACCGTGTCGACCGCGAGGGCAACGAAGCGTCCCGTGCTGTCAAGACCGAGACGAACGGTCGAGACAAGATCACGGGCGTGCGCATCGGACACGAACGATTCGCTGCGGTCGTTGATCCATTTGATGTTGCGGTGAAGCCTATCGCAGGCAAACACCATCATGGCGTGCTCGGGCTGCAGTTGATTTTTGCAGCCAAAGCCGCCGCCGACGTCGTCCGCCTTGCAGCGAAGTTTCTCTTTCGGCCAGCCGAACAACTCGCACAGCAACCCCTGAAAGCCGAAGGGATTCTGGATCGAGCCCGATAGCGTCAATTGGCCGGTCCGGGAGTCGCGCCGGACCATGACGCCGCGGGTCTCCATCGAATTCGGCACCAGGCGATTGTTCACGAGATCGAGCGTCACGATTTGCGCAGCGCCGGCGAGAGCCTGGGCGGTTTTCTCGGCATTTCCGACCCGCCAGAGGAAACACAGATTGCCGGAGCTGTTGTCGGCCCAGATCCTGGGCGCGTCGCGGTCCAATGCCTGCCGCGCCTCCACGACACAATCGAGCGGCGCGTATTGAACATCGATGGCCTCCAGCGCGTCGTACGCCTGCCGGGCGGTTCCCGCCACGATCATGGCGACACATTCGCCAACATGCCGGACCCGGCCGACGGCCAATCCCTGGCGTGGCGCGGAGGCAATCGGAGAACCATCGGCTTGCTTGATCGACGGGCGCAACGGCAACCCCGACAAGCCTGCGCTCTGCCAATCCGCACCGGTGTAGACCGCGATAACCCCCGGCGCGGATCGGGCGGCGGCTGCGTCGATGCTGCGGATTTCGGCGTGAGCGTGAGGTGATCGCAGAAAGGCGGCGTGTAGCAGGCCGGTCTCGTCGGCGTCGTCGACGTATCGGCCCTCACCCCTGATAAATCGCCGATCCTCGATACGAGACATTGGCTGACCGATTCCAAATTTAGCGAGTGCACCCTCCTGGACGGCATTCGACAACGATTCATGCTTCGTTTTCATTACTTCTCCGCACCCTGGTAACACTCAATGAGGCCGCAAACATGCGTTGCGCTATCATGGCCTGCGATTTCGCAGTCAAAAAATGGCGCATGCCTATCCTCCCGTCAACCTTTCCCGAGATCGATGGGGCTCGCCGAAATTGCATCAAGCGAACAGGCGGATGATGCCAAGGCTCATCATCAACAACAAAAGCAACGAAATCGTCACGGCGGCCGTCACCTTGCCGCCAACGCGCCGGAGCACGCTGATATCGACCCCGAGTCCCAGCGCCGCCATCGAAACGACCGTCAGCAGAGAAGCTACCTTCAACACCGGCGCGGCGATTGCGGCGGGCAATATCTCGAACGAGCGAAGCGCTGCCAGAACCAGGAAGCCGACGATGAACCACGGCACCAGTTGAAGCGGATTGAAGCGGGTCGCCGCGGCCGGCCGTCCGGCTCCTTGCCTCAGTCCGCGTCCCAGCAGCGAGAAGCCAATCACGATCGGCCCCAGCGTCAGAACCCGCACCAGCTTGACCAGTGTTCCGATCTGGGTGCTGATCAGGCCGACCGGTACGGTGGCCGCGAGCACCTGCGGCACGGCATAGACGGTCAGGCCGGCAAGAATGCCGTACTGCGTCGGCGAAAGCGCCAGCAACGGGACCAGCAGAGGCAGGCCGAGCACGATCACTACGCCGAGGATGGCGGTGAACGATATCGAGGCCACGATATCATCGCCGTTGGCGCCGATCACGGGAGCGATGGCCGCGATCGCCGAATTGCCGCAGATCGAATTGCCGCAGGCCACCAAGATCGAGAGCCTGACCGGCAGCCCCAGCATTCGGCTGATGCCGTAGCTGGCGGCAAGGATAACGCCGACCGTGATCACGATTGCGGAGATCAGAGTGAGGCCGGAGGCCGCGATCGCGGAGAACGAAATGGTGGCACCAAGCAGCACCACCGCCAATTCCAGCACCTGCTTGGCGCTGAAGGCGATCCCCGAGCGCCAGCGCTGGTCCGGTTCCCAGAAGCTGCGGACGGCGATCCCGATCAGGATCGCAATCACCAGCGCTTCCAGATAGGGATGGCTGAACACGCGCTCTTCGAGCTGCTGAAGCGCGAGCGACACCAGCGTGATGACGGCGCTCAGCCCGATACCGGGCGCCAGCGACTTGACCCGCGCGGCGATGGCGCTTCCAGCGGAGTCAGGCTTGTTGACTGCAGACATCCTTCACTCCTGCGCGACGCCGGCCGCGACAATCCGGGTTTGCGCGAGACCTCGCGCCCGCTCGCGAACGGCGAAAAGGCGCACCGTCGATCGGTGCGCCTTCGGGCTGCATGACGTAGTTCTCAATACGTCGCTGCAAGGTAATCAACGATCTTGCCAACATCGGCGTCGTCGATCTGGGCGCCGTAGATCTTGATCATCTTGTTGACCTCGGCCTGCCAGAAATCCTTCTTGTACTTCGGTCCCCGCGGCTGGGTCACGACATAGTCGGCCGAGTGGCAGGCCGTGCAATTGTTCTGCACGACGTCGAGGTTGGGACCCGGCTTGAAGGCCGCAGTTTCGTCCGGCAGCTTGTAGGTGACCGGCTTTGCACCTGCCGTGACCACCCCGTAACCGCCGATGACCGTCGCAACGACGCTCGAAAGCGCAATCAGTGTCGATCGCTTCATCATCATTCTCCTCAGGCGGCCATGACGTGGACGGTTTCGATCACGTTGCGCATATACCCCGTCGGATTCCAGGAAGCCTCCATCGGCTGTGTCTTTCCGTCATTGCTGGTCGCGCGAACTTTCAATTCGTGGGCGCCTGCCGCGAGCTTCACCGGCAGGCTCCATTCGCGGAAGGAATATTTGCCGAGATCCTTGCCCAGCTTGGCCTGCTGCCAGGTTTTGCCGCCATCGGCGGACACGGCCACGTCCTTGATACCGCTGCCACCGTCGAACGCGATGCCTTTCAAGGCTGTGCTGCCGGCCTTCACCTTGGCGCCGTCGGCGATATTGGTGATGAACGAGCGCACGTTGAACCGGTTGATGGGAATGGTGGCCTTGGGCGCGGTGCCGGGTTCGACGCAGTGGCAGTCATTGTCCGGGATGCGATAGGCTGTCTTCATCCAGAAACCGTCGAAGACAGTGTCGACAACGTTGATCTCGTCAAGGTGCTTGACCCAGTAGGTGCCGTAATAGCCGGGCACCACGAGGCGGAGCGGAAAGCCGTTGAGGAACGGCAGATCCCGTCCGTTCATCGAGTAGGCGAGCATCACCTCACCGTCGCGCGCGTGGTCGATGTCGAGCGCCTTGGCAAAGTCGGGCGTCCTGTCGCTGACCGGACCGTCCATGCCGCCGAACACCACCTGCTTGGCGCCGGCCTGCACCCCGGCCCTGTCCAGCACCGCCTTCAGCGGAACGCCCTTCCACCGCGCATTGCCCATCGCGCCGTTGCCGCTTTGACCGCCGGCGACGCGCGGCATGAAGAACCCCCGGCTGTTGCCGGAGCACTGGTTGACCGCGACGATCTCGACCGCCGGCATCTTGCGGATTTCAGCCAGCGATAATTTCGCGGGCTTGTCGACTTTTCCCTTGATCTCGACCGAGAACTTGTCGGCGTCGATATCGAGCGGCAAGCCGGCGAGATGATAGCGCACGAAAAACGCATCGTTCGGGGTGATCGCGCCCTCGTTGAACACCGCGAACGGGGTTTCGAGCTGCGGCGGCCGGCTGGTAAGTCCGATCATCGGCCGCTTCTGCGGATATTTGACCAGCGGCCGCTCGCCGTTGTCGAACGGCAGCGTCACGTTCTGCGCTGCAAAACTTGCAAGCGTCGACCCACCGAGCGCGCCGCCTCCCGCCAATATCGCCGCCCCTGCCTGTAGAACTGTTCTCCGGTTCATCATTTGCTTTCTCCCTTGGTGATAGCATCGCAGGATCGCCGGTCTTACGGACCGCCGAACCAATCAGGCATTAACCGCCGACGCCGGCACGAGACCGCCGACGCCGGCGAGGAACTCGGCGATCTCGAGCGGTGTATCGGCCACCCGGACGCCCGCCTTTTCGAGTGCCGCGCGCTTCGACGCATAGCCGCCGCGACCGCCGGTTACGATCGCTCCGGCGTGGCCCATCTTCTTGTCGGGCGGTGACGAGCGTCCGGCGATAAAGGACACCACCGGCTTGTTCATCCCGCGGGCATACTCCGCCGCTTCCTCTTCCATCGAACCGCCGATTTCGCCGACCAGAACAACCGCGCTGGTGCCATCGTCGCGATCGAGCGCCTCGAGCGCGTCGCGCGAGGTCGTGCCGATGATCGGATCGCCGCCGATGCCGATGAAAGCGGATTGCCCCAGCCCCGCGCGGGTCAGGTTCAGGCACATCAACGTTCCCAGACTGCCGCTGCGCGAAATCACGCCGACGCGGCCGGGCATGAAAATGTTGGGATTGTGACCCGGCATGATTCCGACAAAGCCCTCGCCCGGGGTCACGATGCCAGCGGTATTGGGCCCGACGATCCGGCTGTTCGAACCCCGCGCGCGGGCGAAGATCTCCAGCACGTCGTGGCCTGGAATATGTTCGGTCAGCACTACAATGGTGCCGATGCCGGCATTGATGGCGTCGATAATCGCGTCCCTGGCCATAGTCGGCGGAATGAAGATCACCGAAATGTCGCACGGTGTCTGTTTGACAGCCTCGACGGCGGAGCTGAAAATCGGAACGCCGTTATGGCTATCGCCGGCCCGCTTTGGATTGACGCCGGCGACAATGTCGGTGCCGCGCTCCATCATCCTGGCAGCCCAGAACGTTCCCTGCTTGCCGGTGATGCCCTGCACCAGAACCTTTTGACCGCGCCGATAGATCATTGTGCCGCCTCGACCGCCGCCTTGACGGCGTCTTCCATGAGATCATAGGGCTCGATGCCAAGCCGTTCCCGGACCAGTTCGATTGCCTCGTCTTCGCCGGTGCCATGAATGGAAAAGAAGGCCGGGATCTTTGGTTTCAGCTTTTCCCAGGCGCGAACCACGCCGTCCGCCATCACATCCGTTCGCGCGAATGCGCCGCAGAAATTGACGACCAGACTTTTGACGCCCGGATTGGACAGCACCAGATCGAGCGCCACCTCGGCCTTGGTGTAGGCCTCGCCGCCGATTTCGAGAAAGTTCGCGGGCCGGCCGCCGAAATGATCGATGACGTCCATCGTGGTCATGGTCAGACCGGCGCCGTTGGCAAGAACGCCGACATTGCCGTCGAGCTGGATAAACCGCAGCCCGTGCGAGGCGCCGCGTTCTTCCAGCACCGTCATCTTGGCTGGCGAGGCGACCTTGACGAGGTCGGGCTGCCGCGCCGTCGAGGCGTCGTCCAGCACGAACTTGCAATCCAGCGCGACGACCTTGCCGCCGCGCAGGATGGCGAGCGGGTTGATCTCGACCAGTTCGGCGTCCTTCTCGCAAAATGCCCGGTAGATCTTGACGAGGACATCGGCGACGGCGCCGGTCGCCGCGCCGAGTTGCATCCCCTCGAGCAGGGCCGCCGCCTCCGCCCGCGCCGAAGCCGCGCCTGACATCAACGACGTGCCGCCGAATGGCATCGGGCTTTCGTTCGGCGACTTCCTCAATGTCCATTCCGCCTTCGGTCGAGAACAGCACCAGCGGGCTGCGGCTACCGACATCGACCAGTACGGCGGCATACAACTCTCTTTCAATCGGGCAGCGCTCCTCGATCAGCACCCGTTCGACGCGGCTGCCGCCGATGGTCGTGCCGAGGATGGCGCGCGCCGCCGCGGCGCCGTCCTCGGCGTTGTCCGCCATTTTGATGCCGCCGGATTTGCCGCGCTTGCCGGTCGGCACCTGGGCTTTGACCACGGATGGTCCGATCCTGCCGACGGCGGCCGACGCTTGCTCCGGCGTCCTGCACACCATGCCGTTTGGAATGGGTACCCCTGCCGGCAACAACACATGATGCTTGGCTGCGTATTCTTCCAGATTCATGGCGATGTCCTAGCGTCCATACCGCGCCCAATGCGGCCCGAACAGCTCTTCCTCGGATGGCTTGTCCTCCGGGATCGGAACCACGAGATGGGTGATATTGAGGAAGTGCTTGAGGCTGAGGTTTTCCGAGATGCTGTTCTTCTGCCAGGAACCGCAGCCCATTGTCAGGGTAAATTCGAGTCCACTGTCGAAGCCGCCGCCATTGCCGAAGGTATGGGCAAAATTCACCAGCACCCGCACTACCGGAAGGTCTTCGGCAAGTTGACGCGCCCGCGCCATGTCGGTGGTGTGAAGGCCCATGGAGTGGCCGCGGCCCTGAAAATCCAGGATCTTCCGCACCGTCTCGGTCGCGGCCTTGAAATCGGACGCCCGGTACACCGTGAGCACCAGCGCGAGCTTTTCGCCCGAAAGCGGAAACGCCTTTCCGATCCCGGTTTCTTCCACCAGCAGGAATTTCGACGCGGCAGCGGCCGGTGGCAGCCGGAAGCTTTCGGCCAGCACCGGCATATCGCGCGCAATTAGATGGCGGTTGAGCTTGCCGTTCTTCCACAACTCGCCCTGCACCCGCGCCTTCTGCGCGCCATCGACGAGATATCCGCCTGCCTTCTTCAGGGCATCGATCGCCGCGTCGTACACCTCGTCTACAATCACCACGGCGTTTTCCGACGAGCACGAGGTGGCGTTGTCGAAAGTCTTGGAGGCGCAGATCTTCTGCGCGGCGGCGGCAAGATCGGCTGTTTCATCGATGATGACGGGAACGTTCCCGGCGCCGACGCCGATTGCCGGCGTGCCGCTCCGGTAGGCACGGCGCACATTGTCCTGCGAGCCCGTGACCACGACGAGATCGACCGCTTCCATGATGGCCTGCGTGGTATCCTTGGTCACCGGCTCGGGCAGGATCTGAACCAGATCCCTGGGCAGTCCGATCTGGGCGAGCGCCTCGCGCATATATTCGACGGTCAGGGCCGTGGTGCGGTAGCCGAGCGGCGACGGCGCAATGATCACCGCGTTGCGGCCCTTGATCGCCATCATGGCCTTGTTGACCGGGGTCGCGCCGGGATTGGTCGAGGGCGTAATGGCGCCGACCACTCCCATCGGCTTCGCGAACTTGACAATGCCGCGCTTGTCGTCGCGCTCGATTTCACCGACCGATTTGGCGCGCAGGAGATCGCGCAGCGTGCCGAAGGTCTTGCGCTGCTTCTTGATGATCTTGTCCGGAACATTGCCGAGACCGGTATCCTTGACCGCGAGTTCGGCGAGTTCGCGCGCATGCTCGCGGATTGTAGAGCGACCAAGCCACGGCGCGCACCGCCTCGTCGACGCGGGCCTGGTCCGCATCTGCGAAACTCGCCTGCGCGATCCGCGCATGGCGCACCAGGTCGGCGGCGATCTGCTGCGCATCCGAAATCCGATCCGTCATCTCAGCAACAGCGCTCATCATGTTCTCCTTTTTCCGAAACTGGCCGACACGTCCATCGGCCGCGAATGCCGCGCGACCGGGCGCGCGCTGGTATCAAGTCGTCTTCAGGATCGGCGTGAAATCCTCGCGGACATCGACGAAACGCTCGCCGGGCCTGCAGCGCAGCGCGAGCAGCGCGCCAAGCAGAAGCACGGCCAACGAGCCGATGAAGGGCACATCCCATCTACCTGTCAGGTCGATCGCGTAGCCGAATACGACCGGCGATATGATGCCGGCCATGCCGAAACCGAAGTTCATGAAACCGCTCGCACTGCCCGAATATTCCGGCGTGATATCCATCGGGATCGCCCAGATCGGCGCGACGATCAGTTCGGCAAAGAAGAACGCCATGCTGAGGCAGATCGCCACGGTCAGCAGATCATGGATGAACACGATCGGCAACATAAAGCAGAACGATCCCAGGAAGCCGACCACGATCACCGAAATCCTGGCCTTCCCGACATCGCCGGTACGCCGCAGAATGCGGTCGCTGAGGATGCCGCCGACGGTATCGCCAATGACGCCGGCGAAGAACACCCCGGCCGCGAACAGCGCGGATTTCTTGAGATCGAGCTTGTACTGGTGCAGGAAGAACGACGGCAGCCAATTGAGGTAGAGCCAGAGAATCCAGCCGTA
The DNA here is from genome assembly GCA_963808035.1 of uncultured Alphaproteobacteria bacterium. Lineage (GTDB taxonomy): Bacteria > Pseudomonadota > Alphaproteobacteria > Rhizobiales > Xanthobacteraceae > Bradyrhizobium. Next base: position 689,529 of record CAWEEF010000001.1, read on the forward strand.
GCAGAAATCGGTCAGGGTGACCGGCAGGATGCGCTTCAGCAGCGGACCCCATGGAACTTCCCGGCGCGTCGCCGCAACCGCCGACGGCGGCAGCCCTTCGAGGTCCTGCGGCTGGACGCCTGGATGCTGGCGCGGATCGTCGCGGAAATACACCAGCCACAGCCCGGCCCAGGCCAGGCTCAATCCGCCAAGGACGTAGAACGAGACCCGCCACGAGAACGCGACAATGATGGCGGCGATCAGCGGCGGCGTCGCCGCGTTTCCGAATCGCGAGAAGGCGTGGGTGATGCCTTGCGCAAAGCCACGCTGGTCTGGCCGCATCCAGTTCGACAGCGCGCGCGTCGCGGTCGGAAAAGCCGGGCCCTCGCCGATACCGAGCACAAGCCGCGACAAGAACAGCGCCGTCAATCCGCCGACCATGCCGGTCCACACCGTCGACGCCGCCACCAGCAGCGCGCACAGAAACAGCGTAAGGCGCGGCCCCATGCGATCGCCGAGCCATCCGCCGGCGATCTGGAAGAAGGCATAGGGATAGGCAAACGCGGAAAATGCGATCCCCAGTTGAATCGCAGTAAGGCCGAGGTCCTTCTGCATGATCGGCGCCGCGGTTGAAATATTGACCCGATCGACATAGAAAATGAGGTACATCAGGCAGATCGTGAACAGGATAAGGCGGCTCGCCTGGTTCCTCATGACCTTCATGCTTCGCTCCCGGGGTTTTTTCTTTCGAGTTTGCGCTGCCGCCGCATCGGAGGTTGACCGACGGCTTGGCATGGCACTCGTTTTCCCTATGGTACAAGGTGAGCAAGCCATGGCGAAATCGATACTCTGCATCGCCACCATTCGCGGGATTTATCATTGAACCAGGATCTCGACATCGCCTTGCTGAGGACGTTCGTCGCGATCGTCGACACCGGGGGACTTACCTCGGCCGGTCGGAAGGTCGGACGCACCCAGCCTGCGATCACCCATCAGATCAGCCGGCTGGAGGACCTGACTGGCCGCACCCTGTTCGAAGACAATCGCCGCAAGCTCAGCCTGACCCATGACGGCGAGGTGATGCTGGAATTCGCCCGCGCCATGCTGCGGATCAACGACGAGGCGCGCAGCCGTTTCTCGACGCCCGATATCGCCGGCCACGTCACGCTGGGTACCCCCGATCTCTACGCCCCGTATATTCTGCCGGAAGTGCTCGAAAGCTTTTCGCGCTCCCACCCGAACGTGGAAATCCAGTTGCGCTGCACCCGCAGCATCCACCTCCACGCCGCGCTGGAACGCAATGAGATCGACATTGCGCTGATGACCAACCAGCCGGAGTTCCGCCGCGGCGAACTGGTGCGTCGCGAGCCGCTGGTGTGGGTCGCCGCCGTCGGCAGCAGCCCGGAATCGCGCAAGCCGCTGCCGCTGGCGGTGCTGCCGCAAGGAAGCGTCTACCGTCATCACGCACTCGAGGCGCTGGGCGCCGCCGGTCAGCAATGGTCGATCCGCTCGGTCTGCGACAGCATCGCCGGACTTCAGGCAGCGGTATTCGCCGGCCTTGCCGTCTCGGTGTTTCCGCGCTGCGCCATCGGACCCAACATCCGCCGCCTCGGCGAGCAAGACGGCCTTCCGCCGCTGCCGCCGATCGAACTGGTGATGCACCGGAAAAGCCAGGGCATTTCGGACGCCGCCGAGCAGCTTGCGCAATACATCGCCCGCGAACTGGGCGACGCTGCCGCGACGACGAAAACTGACAAAACCGAACTGTGATCGCCGCATTCAGGTCATGGCCTGACGAACTCGGCCATGACGTGCGATGCCGGGTTTCTAGCCGAGCTTCTGCGGACGCATGTCTTCGCGCTTGATGCCGGCGACGACGACGGGCTTCTTCATGGCATCGCGCCGGAATGGCTCGCCGAGTTCCTGGTTCAGCACGACCTCGATGAAGGTCGTGATGCCCTTGTTCTGGTCGTCGCAGGATTTCCGCAGCGCTTCCGTCAGCTCGGATTGGGTGTTGACGGCGACGCCCTTGAGGCCGCAGCCTTCGGCAACCTTCGCATAGCTCAGGTTGGGATCGAGCTCGGTGCCGACGAAGTTGTCGTTGTACCAGAGGATCGAATTGCGTTTCTCGGCGCCCCATTGGTAATTGCGGAACACCACCATGGTGATCCCCGGCCATTCCTTGCGGCCAATCGAACTCATCTCGTTCATCGAGATGCCGAACGCGCCGTCACCGGCGAAGCCGACGCAGGGCGTGTCGGGATTGCCGATCTTGGCCCCGATGATCGACGGAAATCCGTAACCGCACGGTCCGAACAGCCCCGGCGCCAGATATTTGCGGCCCTTCTCGAACGTTGGATAGGCGTTGCCGATCGCGCAGTTGTTGCCGATATCGCTGGAGATGATGGCATCGCGCGGCAGACCCGCCTGGATCGCGCGCCAGGCCTGGCGCGGCGACATCCGCTGCTTGTCGCGCTTGCGCGCGTCCGCGTTCCAGGTCGTGCCCGGATCGTCTTCTTCGTGATCCATGCTCGACAGCGTTTGCAGCCATTTCGACTTGGTCGTGTGCAGCAGGGCCTTGCGCTCCTCGCGGCCCGGCATTACCGGCGCTCGGCGCTAGCCGCGACAGGATGGCCTCAGCGACGAGCTTGGCGTCGCCGCAGATGCCGACCGTGACCGGTTTGGTCAGGCCGATCCGATCGGCGTTGATGTCGACCTGGATGATCTTGGCGGTCTTCGGCCAATAGTCGATGCCATAGCCCGGAAGCGTCGAGAACGGATTGAGCCGCGTGCCGAGCGCCAGCACGACATCGGCCTTGGCGATCAGTTCCATCGCCGCCTTGGAGCCGTTATAGCCGAGCGGGCCAACCGCAAGGCTGTGACTTCCGGGAAAACTGTCATTGTGCTGGTAGTTGTTGCAGACCGGCGCGTCGAGTTTTTCAGCCAACGCGGTACAGGCTCCGATGGCATTGCCGAGCACCACTCCGGCGCCCGACAGGATAACCGGAAATTTCGCCTCCGACAGCAGCTTGGCCGCTTCGCTGACGGCGCCATCGCCGCCCGCCGGGCGCTCGAACTCGACGATCGCCGGCAGGTTGATGTCGATGACCTGGGTCCAGAAATCGCGCGGGATGTTGAGCTGCGCCGGCGCCGAGAGACGCTTCGCCTTGAGAATGACGCGGTTGAGCACTTCGGCGACGCGTGAGGGGTCGCGCACCTCTTCCTGATAGCAGACCATGTCGCGGAATAGCGCCATCTGCTCGACTTCCTGGAAACCGCCCTGGCCGATGGTCTTGTTCGCGGCCTGCGGCGTCACCAGCAGCATCGGCGTGTGATTCCAGTACGCTGTCTTGATCGGCGTGACGAAACCGGTGATGCCGGGGCCGTTCTGCGCGATCGCCATCGCCATCTTTCCGGTCGAACGGGTGTAGCCGTCGCAGATCAGGCCGCCATTGGATTCGTGGGCGACGTCCCAGAAGGTGATGCCGGCCTGCGGAAACAGATCAGAGATCGGCATGAAAGCCGAGCCGATGATGCCGAACGCATGCTCGATGCCGTGCATCTGCAGGACTTTCACAAAGGCTTCTTCGGTGGTCATTTTCATGGCGCGTCCTCGTCTTTTCCTACGCTTGGCGGGATTGGCTGGCCCGGGATCATTGGCACGACGTCCCGGCTGCTGCAACAAATATCTCGAAATTACGATCTTTTCGTTTCATATTCCGGAATATTTGCTATTCCTATGCCATGAACGAGTTGTTCGGCTCATTGAAACCGCTCGGCCTGCTGGAGGCCGTGGCCGCCATCCCGCATTCTGCCACGCTTGCCGAGCTGGCGGCGCGCGTCGGCGTGCCCAAGCCGACGATGCATCGCTGGCTCGCTGCGCTCGAGGCCGCAGGCTTGCTGCAGCGAACGCTCGACGGCCGCAGATACGAACTCGCGCCGCGCGCCTCGCGACTGGCATTCTCGATCCTCGGCAACCGCCCCGGCGGAACGCTGCGACATGAGATCCTGCAGCGCGTCGTCCAGGAAGTCGGCGAAGCCTGCAATCTGACCGTGCTCGACGGCACCCAGGTCAGCTATCTGGACCGCGTCGAAGCGGAGTGGCTGCTGCGCATTTCGTTTCAGCAGGGGTCCAAGGTGCCGGCCTATTGTTCTGCCAGCGGCAAGCTGTTTCTGGCCTTGATGCGGCCGGCCAAGCGCGATCTGCTGCTTCGGTTAATGCCGCTGGAACGACTGACCGACAACACCATCACCAGCACCGGCGCATTGCTGGAGGAACTGGCCGAGATCCGTCGCGTCAAATACGCACTCGACCGCGAAGAGTTCCTGTCCGGCCTTGTCTGTCTCGCCGTTCCCGTGTTTCAGCACAAGGCGCAGTCGCGCATCTGCGTCGCCGCGCTTGCCATCCAGGCGCCGGTCACGCGGATGTCGCAGTCGAATATCCTGACCAAGCTGCCCATCCTGCAGCGAGCCGCGGACGCGCTCGCAATCACCCTCACCGAGTAACCGGGAGCTTCATGACAACCGAACCGACATTTCCCAGGCTGGACGCGCTGGAGGCTGCCGCCCGCGGCAGGGGCCGGCTCGCGGTGGCCGTCGCCTATCCCTGTTCGACCGACGCGCTCGCAGCGGTGGTGTCCGCGTGGGAGGCGGGCATCATCGACCCCGTGCTGGTTGGACCGCGGCGGCGGATCGCAGCCTGCGCCAGCGCGCTGCAGGTCAGTCTCGACGGATTCCGCTTGGTCGAGGCCGACGACGATCCGATCGCCGCATCGCGGGTCGCGGTGGCACTGGTCGGCGCCGGCGAAGCCAGCGCGCTGATGAAGGGATCGCAGCACACCGACGAGCTGTTGGGCGCGGTGGTGTCGCGCGATGCCAATCTGCGAACGTCGCGGCGGATGAGCCATGTCTTCTGGTTCGATCTGCCGGCCTACCACAAGCCCCTGATGGTCACCGACGCCGTCGTGAACATGGCGCCGAGCCTGAAGGACAAGGTCGATATCCTCACCAATGCGATCGGATTTTCGCATGCCATCGGGATCGCCTCGCCCAAGATCGCGCTGTTGTCCGCGATCGAGACGGTCAATCCCGATCATGGATCGAGCGTGGATGCGGCCGCACTTTCAAAGATGGCCGATCGCGGTCAGATCGGCGGCGCAGTGGTCGACGGCCCGCTGGCATTCGACAACGCGATCTCGGCGGCCTCGGCGGCGACCAAGGGAATCTCCTCGCCGGTCGCCGGAGAGCCGGACATCCTGATGGTGCCCGGCCTCGATGTCGGCAATGTGCTCTACAAATCCTTGATCTATATGGGACGCGGCGAATGTGCCGGCGTGGTGCTGGGCGCGCGCGTGCCGATCATTCTTACCAGCCGCTCGGACTCCCGGCGGGCCCGGATCGCATCTTGCGCCCTGGCGCAGCTCAGCCTGCCCTGATTCCCGAAAGACCGGAAGCGGCCCTTGTTCCTTACGCCGCCATCGTTCCAGCTCTCGCCGCGTCCAGGATCATGTCCGAGGCCTTTTCCGCGATCATCACCGCCGGCGCGTGCGTATTGCCCGATACCAGCGTCGGCATGATCGAGCAGTCGACGACGCGGAGCCCGGCGATGCCGTGCACCCGCAGGCTCGCATCCGTCACCGCCATGCCGTCGGATCCCATTTTGCAGGTGCCGGTCGGATGAAAGATCGTCGCGCCAGATTCGCGCGCGAATTCGAGGATCTCGCTGTCCGACTGCACCGCGGCGCCGGGCTTGTATTCGCTCTCGATGTAGGGCCTGAGCGCATCGGTCGCCGCCAGCCTGCGGGCGTATTTGATCGACTGGACGGCGCAGATGCGATCTGTTTCGGTGGCGAGGTAATTCGGACGCATCGACGGCGGCTGCATCGGATCCGCCGATCTGATCTCGACGCTGCCGCGCGACTCCGGCCGCAACTGGCACACCGAAAAGGTGCAGCCGGACCACGGATGCGGCTTGGCGCCGGCAAGCTCCGCCGACAACGTAGCGAAATGAAACTGGATGTCGGGGGTTTGCGAGCCCGGCAGGATACGCGTGAACAGCCCGCCCTGGTTGATTCCGATGCCGAGCGGCCCCCGCCCGCTCAGCAGCCATTTCAGGCCGATGCGCGCCTGTCCTGCGAGCGTGCGCAAATCGTCATTGGTGGTGATCGGCTTTGTCACCCGATACATCAGCCGGAATTGCAGATGGTCCTGCAGGTTCTGGCCGACGCCCGGCAGATCTTGCACGACCTCGATGCCGTGGCGGCGCAGCAGATCGGCCGGGCCGATGCCGGAGAGCTGCAGCAGTTGCGGACTTTGCAGCGCGCCCGCGGATAGCACGACCTCGCGCGTGGCGCGCACCTCATGGCTGGCGCCGTGCCGGCGATAGCGCAGGCCCACGGCCCTGCGGCCATCGAGAATGAGGCCGGTCGCATGGGCATCGGTGTCGACGCGCAGGTTTTTGCGTCCGCGCGCCGGCTTGAGATAGGCCACCGCCGAGCTGTTGCGCCAGCCGTTGCGGGTGAATAGCTGGAAATACCCGACGCCTTCCTGATTGCCGCCGTTGAAATCGGTGGTGCGGGGAACGCCGAGCTCCTGGGCTCCGCGAATGATGGCCTCCATCAACTCGCTTTTTTCCTCGATGTCCGACGACCATAACGGACCGTCAGCGCCGTGGCAGTCGCTGGCGCCGCGGCTGTTGTGTTCCGACTTGATGAAATACGGCAGGACGTTTTTCCAGTCCCAGCCGGCGTTGCCGAGCTGCGCCCAGTGATCGTAATCCTCGCTCTGGCCGCGGATAAAAATCAGCCCGTTGATCGAACTCGATCCGCCGAGTCCCCTGCCACGCGGCCAGTAGATCTTTCGATCGTGCATGTTGGCCTCGGGGTCGGTGTAGAATCCCCAATTATAGGCCTTGTGAAACATCGTCTTCCCATATCCGATCGGGATATGAATCCAGAGGTAGTTGTCTCTTGGACCGGCCTCCAGCAGCAACACCTTGAAGCGGCCGTCCGCGCTCAACCGGTTGGCGAGCACACAGCCCGACGATCCCGCACCGACGATGATGTAATCGAATTCAGCCCCAGCCAATGTCGCGTCCATCCCTGATTTGTCTCACCGGGTGAGACATTTCTCATAAGCTACCGACTACATCACGATGAAGACATCACCGTTCTCGACTTCCACATCGAAGCGGCGGAGCCGCAGTTTGCCCTGGTCGGCAACCGATTCGCCGCTGCAGATATCGAACTCGAAGCCGTGCCACGGGCAACGCAGAATCTGCCCGGGCCTGTCCATCAGCAGCACGTTGGGCTCGTCGCTATGGGCATACCCGGTCAGGCACCCGTGCTCCAGATTGGCGCCCTGGTGCGGACAGCGGGCGGCGACCGCCTTGATTTCACCGGACGGCAGACGCGTCAGCAGGATTTTGCCGCGCCCCAACGCCACCGGCATGATGGCATCGCTTGCGACTTCGTCGGCGCGGCAGACCAGATGTCTGGTCATGGCGCGGGGGCCTCGAGGCCATACAGCGAGGCGCCGTTTTTCCAGAAAATCTTCTCCTGCAGGTCGTCGGGCAACGAACGCGGTATCGAAACCCTCGGATCATCGAAATCGAAATGCGGATAATCCGTCGAGAACACCAGGTATTCGTCGCTGCCCATCAGATCGATCAGCTTCATCCACTGGTCGCCGGTCAGATCCTCGGCCGGCTGGGTGGAAAATCGCAGACGTTCGCGCATATGCTCGCTCGGCAGCTTCTTGACCCAGGGTACCTCGACGCGGCCCTGGCGATACTCCCGGTCCATGCGCCACATCAAATGCGGCAGCCAGCTAAATCCTCCCTCGAGGATGATGAAGCGCAGCGAGGGATAGCCGTCGAACACGCCGTTGAGAATGAGGCTGATGACTTCCGCCATCATCGAGGTCGGCAGCAGGGTGTGCCTCTCGATGTAATGCAGCCCCATGCCGAACGGCCCTTCGGCCAGAATGGTATGATGCAGCGCGATTACCAGGCGGTGGCGCTCGGCGGCGGCAAAAATCGGGCGGTACATCGGGTGGCCGTAGGCGATGTCGTCCACCACCGGCAGCATTACCTGCTTGATCTGCGGATGCGCGGCCATCCGATCGATCTCCCGGGCAGCGCTTTCCGGATCGCGCGCGTTGATCTGGATGCTGCCGATGAACCGCTTGTCCTTTGCCAGCCAATGCTCGGCGACATAATCGTTATAGGCGGCAGCGAGCGCCGAGCTCAAGCCGTACTGCAGCTTCAGCATGGTCGGATAGAAATATCCGGTCAGCACGGCATAGGTCTGGTTGTAGGTATCGAGCAGTTGCTGCCGCATCACCCCGTAGTCGCTGACCGAGGCCGAGCCGTCGGCATTGCGGACATCGGCGCGATTGCCGGACCCCGGCGAGGTATAGGCAAACGGCTGACTGAAGCCGCGCCAGGCGCCCCGCGCAATCCATTCGCGATAGGGTTCCTGCAAATAGGGAATGAGGTCGCGGATGCCCGCGAAACTCTCGTGAACGTCGGCGTCTAGCAGCAGCATGGCGAGGTGATCGATTGTTGAATGTTGAAAATCGGGACAAAACATACCAGTTTTTTACTGTGCCCGCAAACCGCAGCCGCGGGCAAGCGGTTTTTCCAAGCGCTTTACCGCGCCGTCATGCGGACACTGGCCGGAACGTAAAACTCCTCGCGCGCGACCCGCGCGGCGGCGACCGCCACCGGGTCGAGCCGCGGCGGCGACGCCTGGTCCAACACAATGCGGGCGCGCTCAACGCGAAGCGGCGTGGTCAGCAATCCGCTGCACTGCTTCAGGAACCCGTTCATCTCGCCGGCCGTCGCCAACAGCCTGGCGCCGACACATGCCTCCATCCAGCAGCCGATTTCCGTGGCGACGCCGTTCCCCAGCACTGCCGTCATGCCGAGCGCGCCGATCCGGTCCAGCGCTTGTTCGAGCTGGTCGATGCTGCCGAGCTTCATCAGTTTCAGCTTGATGATGTCGGCCGCGCCGAGCGCCGCGGCTTTTTCAACATCCGCCATGGTGTAGATCGACTCATCGAGCATGATCGGAACGGTCGCGGCGCGTTTGACGGCGAGTGCCGCGTCCCAATCCCCGGCCGCGCAGGCCTGCTCGAACAACTCGATTCCGGCCGGGTCGAGGCTGCGCGCGAAGGTGCAGCCGTCGTCTCTCGAATAGCCCTGATTGGCGTCGATCCGGATCCGCGCCCGCCCGCGCAACGCGTGCTGGATATGCCGGACGCGACGCAGATCGTCCTGAACGTTCCAGCCCACCTTGACCTTGATGGTCGAATATCCCGCCTCCAGCAGCCGCTCCAGTTCAACATCGAGCGCGCCCGGCTCGGTTTCGTTCAAAATGGCGAGCAGCGCCACCGATGCCGCCGTCGGGCGGAGCGTGGCATGGCCGGCGGCCATTTCCATCGCGGTGGAAAAAGCGGTCACCGTGAACGGATTTTCGCCAAGCCGGGGAGCGAGGCGGCGGTGGACCTGCCCCTCACGGGTACCGGGCAATTCCGATCCGATCGCCCGCGCCGCCCGCCAGCACTGCTCGAGCGTCTCCTCGGTATATCCGGTCAGGATGGTGGCCTCGCCGACCCCGCTGCGGCCGTCGGCAAAAGTCACCGTCACCAGCAGCGTATCGAAGGCTTCGACATTGCCGAACACCAATTTGTAAGGGGTTTTGAGCGGCACCCGCAGCAGGTCAAGCTCGATCCGCTCAAGCTGGGACTGTGACATCGTTGGCTCTCTGTCCAAATCTCGCGACCTTCTTGTTGGAGGATGCGACGAACCCATCCGGCTGGATCCGGCGCGGTCGATCGCCGTCAAAGCAGGGTGCGCGCCAATTTCTCGGCGGCGCGGCGCAGCGTCGACACATGCTTGCGGGCGCCATCGACGCTCAGGCGTGCCACCGGGGCATGCAAGGCGAGGCCCGCGAACATCTCGCCGTCACTACCAATCAAGGGAACGCTGAGCCCGATCGCGCCCACCATGAACTCCTCGTTGTTGACGGCCAGCCGTTGATCGCCGATGCGCGCCAGTTCGGCTTCAAGGCGTTTTCGGTCGGTGATGGTATTGGGCGCATAGGCGCGGAGTTCGATCTCGTCGAGCAGTGCCGCGCGCCTCGCCATCGGCATCAGCGCCAGGAAAAGCTTTCCGGTCGCCGTGCAATGCAGCGGCACGCGCGAACCCGCGCTCAGATGCGTCCGCAGCGGCCAATTGCATTCGACGCGCTGAACGTAGGCGACGCTCGAACCATCGAGCACACCGAGGTTGACCGACTCGCCGATCTCGGCGACCAGCCGCTCGAGATTGGCCAATACCGGCGACATGCGCGCCGCAAATACCACCGCGCGCAGCGAAAATCGGGTTAGGCGGTCGCCGGGCACATAGCGCTTGCCGCTCAGGTCGCGTTTCAGAAGCTGCGCGGCCTCCAGATTGATCAGCAACCGGTGCACGGTCGCCTTCGGGATGTCCATCCCCGCGACCAGTTCGGCGAGGGTCAAGGCGCGGTCGGCGCCGATCAGGTGTTCCAGCAGCGCAAAGCCTTTTTGCAGGGCGGACGAGCTAACCGTCGAATTCATCCGGCACGATCGCGGCGGCGCCTGCGCCGCGCGGCTTTCGTTCAGGCTTCGAAGCTTGCCTCAAGGAACAACTCTCGTTGGTGGCCGAAGGAACCCGGGCGGCGCGGGGTCGCACCGTCGATGCGACAACGCTACCATACTAAAAAACGAGACAGAGTATCTCGAAAAACAATTGCCTGCGCTGTAAATTCGTCTAGCGTCCGGCGATCGAAAGTTGGGCCTCCCGCGAGGCAGTGGATCAGCGTGCGCTTACTGCCTAAGGCGATTGCTGCGACGTTGGGCGTGCAGGCGATCATCGTCATGGCATCGCTTGTCGTGCCGCTGACCGCAGCCGGCGTTGCGCCTCGCCTCGGGCTTGAACCGCATCTGGTCGGATATTATGCCGCGCTGACCTTTCTGGCCGCGGCCTTTGCCTCGCTGGCGACGCCGCAATGGGTGCGCCGTTACGGCGCCATTCGTGTCCATCAGTTCATGCTGCTGGTGGCGGTGGCGGGCCTGGCGGTGCTGCGTTCCGAAACGCTGGCCGGGTTCGTGATCAGCGCGCTGCTGCTGGGGCTCGCCTACGGTCCCGCCAATCCTGCAAGCTCCTCCCTGCTCGCGCGCTACACGGCGCCCGACACAAGAGCGCGGGTGTTTGCGCTGAAGCAAACCGCTGTCCCGCTCGGCGCCGCGCTCGCGGGTTTCGCCGTTCCATTTCTAATGACACGGATTGGCTGGCCTTCTGCGGTGCTGGCGGTAGCGGCGATCTGCCTGCTCGGCGCCATCCTGGTCGGCGGCTGGCGAAACGATCTGGACGGTCAAGATGACGACGCGGCCGCGGTCGGCGGCAGAACCGGAGCCGTCGCATCGCTCCGTCTGATTTCGGGCAGCGCCAGCCTGCGGCCGCTGGGCATCATGGCGGTCTGCTTCGCGGCGACTCAATTCAATTTCACCGCGGTGTTCGCCGCGGTCCTGGTGGAGCGGATGGAATGGTCGCCGGTCGAGGCCGGCACCACGCTATCGATCGCGATGGCGGTCAGCGTCGGCTCGAGACTCGGCTGGGGATGGGTCGCGGACCATGCACCCCCGCGTTTGGTGCTGGCGGGGCTTGGCATGATGATGGCGGCGGCGACCGTGGCCTGCGCTTTTCTGTCTCCGGCATGGCCGGCGCTGCTTATCTATGCCGTTGCGTTTCTGTTTGGCGCCTCGGGCTCGAGCTGGAACGGCCTGGCGCTGTCCGAGGCCGCTCACTTCGCGCCGAGCGGACATGTCGGCGAAGCCACAGCCGGTGTGATGTTCTTTATCTATGCCGGCGCGCTGCTGGGACCTGCCCTGTTCAGCCTGGTCACCTCCATCACCGGAACCGTCACCGCCGCGTTTCTCCTGCTCGGACTGCTGGCGCTGCTGCCGGTCCCGTTATTGCTGTGGATGAATGACGGCGCGGTTCCGGCCAGCCCAACCGCGAAAGGCGCGACATGAAGGCGATCAGCATCGAAGCATTTGGCGGCCCGGAAGTTTGCCGGCTGATCGACGCCGACGAACCCAAACCCGCCGCGGGCGAAGTGACGGTGCGTCTTGCCTATGCCGGCGTCAATTTCATCGACATCTATATGCGCAACGGCACCTATGCGCGATCGCACACCTATCAGACGCCGCTGCCGATGACGATCGGGATGGAGGGTGCCGGGACGGTGACCGCGCTCGGTGCGGGAGTGACTGAACATGTCATCGGCGACCGTGTCGGATTCTGTCTGGTCCGCGGCAGCTACGCACAATCCGTCAATGTGCCGGCATGGAAGGCGGTTCCGATTCCAGCCGGGGTGCCGCTCTCCGTCGCCGCCGCCTTGATGCTGCAGGGGTCGACCGCACACTATCTTAGCCATTCCGCTTTTCCGCTCGGCCCCGCGCATACCTGTCTGGTCCATGCCGGCGCGGGCGGCGTCGGACAATTGCTGATCCAACTCGCGAAGTCGCGCGGCGCCCGGGTGATCGCCACCGTCGGCAACGAGGACAAGGCGCTGCAAGCCCGCAAATGCGGCGCCGACCAGTCCATCCTGTACCGGCAGACCGATTTTCGCGAAGAGGTGATGCGCCATACCGATGGCCGTGGCGTCGATGTGGTCTACGATTCGGTCGGACGCGACACCATCCATCGCAGCATCCGCAGCCTGAAGAAGCGCGGGATGTGCGTTCTGTTCGGCGCGAGCTCCGGCGTGGTGCCGTCGATCGAGCCGATCGAATTGGCCGAAGCCGGGTCCGTGTACTTTACGCGGCCGCATCTGGCCGACTACATGCGCGATGCCGGCGAGATCCGCAGCCGATCGAACAACCTGTTTGCTCTGGTGGCAAACGGCGGCCTGCAGGTTTCGATCGACCGGGAATTCGCGCTGGCCGAGGCTTCCCAAGCGCATGCCTACCTGGAAGCGGGCCGGTCGCGCGGCAAGCTTCTGTTGCGCGCTGAGGGATAGCTGCGAATGCGGGAATATGCGATCGGAACCAAACACGATTTGCGCTCGGCGCTGACCGCCGACAACATCCGCGTGTTAGCCATCCGCGACGTGGAGCGCAAAGTCGAACGCGGAGACTGTCTGTTCCAGCAACATCGTGGTCAAGAACTCCGTGCGCCTGACGCGATTGCCGGCAATTTGACGCACCCGTCCGGGCGGCCTGCTACCAAAGTTGGCAGCTAGCTGACAGACTTGATAGGCTTGATGCGGTATTGAACGGTGACATGGCCGTCAGCGGTCCAAGCAAAAAACCGGCCCTTCAGGGGCGGTCCAGAGGGAGGTCTCAGGATGCGACGTGTTCTTGCGATGGCAGGCTGCCTGCTGCTGGGATCGGCTGCGCTGTCGGGCGTTGCCGCGGAAGATAAATATCCGGCACGTCCGGTCACCTTCATTGTTCCCTGGGGTCCCGGCGGCGGCGCCGACCAGCTCGCACGCGTCGCAGGGAAATTGATGGAGCAGGAACTGAAGGTTTCGTTTCCGGTCATCAACGTGCCGGGCGCAACCGGGCAGACCGGTTTGACGAAGCTCGTCACCGGCCCCGCGGATGGTTATACCATCGAGGTCATGACCGGCGACACGTTCGCGCTGTTCACTGCCGCGAACGCGCGGTTCAAGACCGACCAGCTTGCGCCGCTTGGCATCATGATCCAGCAACCCTCCGGTTTCTTCGTCAAGGCAGACAGTCCGTGGAAGACCTGGGCCGACGTCGAGGCGGCGGCGCGCAAAGCGCCCCTGCGTGTTGCGGTCACCGGTTTCGGCAGTCCCGACGACTTCACCGTCAACTATTTCCGCACCAAGGGATTGAAGCTGGAATCGGTGCCCTTCGCCGAGCCGGGCCTGCGCTACTCTTCGGTGATCGGCGGCCAGAGCGATCTCGTATACGAGCAGGCAGGCGACATCCGCAGCTTCCTGGACGGCAAGCAGATACGTCCGGTGCTGTTTTTCAGCGACAAGCCGTTCGACGCCTATCCCGACATTCCCTACTCGAAGAAGCTCGGTTACGATGTCAAGCTACCGCAGTTCCGGGTCATCATTGCAAAGGCCGGCACCAGTCCCGATCAGGTCAAGATTCTGGCCGAAGCCGTCAGGAAAGTCGGCACTGCTCCCGAGTTCAACGCTTACCTCAAACAACAGCTCGGCGAGCCGCAGAGTTTCGTTCCCGCCGATCAGGCCATCGCTTTCATGAATAAATGGCTGGAGGAAGCCAGCGCGCTGAGCGCTGCATCAAAGGCCAAGCAATGAGCGAAGTCCGTGGCGCCGCCACGGGGGTTGAACGCGTGCTGCCCTACGCCATGGTGTTTGGCGTGGCAGCGTTTCTGCTCTACCGGGCGCAACATTTCGAGTTCACGGCACCGTCCAACCAGGTCGGCCCCGACAGTTGGCCCAAGCTCATCCTCTACATGATCATGGCGACCTCGGCGTTCGAGGGCATTCGTCGCCTGCTTACAGCAGGGAGCGCCCGGTCCGGGTCGGCTGTTGTTCCGACCGTCGAATCGCCATTCGAGCGCGAGCCCGCGGACATGCGGGTGGTGCTTATCTGCGTGGCGGCGTCGGTGGTTTACCTGGCGCTGTTCGAAATCGTCGGGTTTTTCCTCGACACCGTGGTGTTCGTAGTGAGCTTGATCTGGATCGGCGGCTTCCGCCGCTTCTGGACCGCGCTCGGCATCAGCACTGTGACGACCTTGCTGTTCATGCTGGTGTTCCTGCGGGTGATCTACGTGGCATTGCCGATCGGCACCGGTCCCTTTGAGTGGCTGTCGACAAGCCTGATGCGCCTTCTCGGCGTTCACTGAAAGCGTTGAATGCATACCCTCCAATTGCTGCTGGCCGGATTTGCCGAGGTTTTCAAGCCGCTGGACCTGCTGATGATGTTCATCGGCCTGCTGATTGGCATGGCCGTTTCGATCATGCCCGGTCTCGGCCTCGTGATGGGCGTGGTTCTGGCGCTTCCCTTCACCTATGGAATGGCGCTTGAACCGTCGATCATCCTGCTGACCGCAATCTACATGTCGGGAACCTACGCCGGCTGCTTTACGGCCATCCTGTATCGCATTCCCGGCGAACCGATGGACGTGCCGCTATTGTGGGACGGCCATGCCATGACCCAGCGCGGCGAGGCGGCGAAGGCGCTGGGCTGGGCACTGGTCGCGGCACTGACCGGCGGGCTGTTCTCGACCGCGGTGATGACCACCCTGGCGACGCCGCTCAGCAACTTCGCGCTCAAATTCGGCGCACCGGAATATTTCGCGGCGGTGTTCTTCGGCCTCACTACCGTGGTGGCGCTGGCCGGTACGTCGATCCCCAATGCGTTGATCAGCCTGTTCCTCGGGCTGCTGGTCGCAACCATTGGCACCGACAGCACCTACGGGACCGAGCGCTTTACCTTCAATTCTCCGATCCTTTCGAACGGCGTGCCCTATGTGATGGTTCTGGTCGGCATGTATGGCTTCGGAGAGATCCTGATCAAGCTCGGGCAAAGTCTGCACATCGAGGCGCCGGCCGCCCGGGCCAGCACCAAGACCCGTTTTCCGTCCTGGCGCGAATTGTGGGAATTGCGTGCAACCTTCGTTCGCAGCACCCTTCTCGGTACAATACTGGGCGCCGTACCCGGCGCCGGCGCCACCATCACATCCTTCGTGTCCTATGCGATCGAGAAGCAATATGGCCGCCGCGGCGACCAGATCGGCACCGGCATCCCGGAAGGAATCGTCGCGCCGCAGATTGCATCGACCGCATCGGTCGCCGGACACATCGTCCCGCTGTTGACACTCGGTATTCCCGGCAGCGGGGCGACCGCCGTCATTCTTGCGGCGTTCCTGCTGCACGGCGTGCAACCAGGCCCGTTCATGTTCGGCAATCCTGAATCGACGCTGGTCGTCTACACCATCATGGCGTCGATGTTCGTCGCCGTCATCGGCATGTGCGTGATGGGCTTCGCCTGGATCCATGTCGTCGTGAAGGTGCTGACGATACCGCAGGGCGTGCTTGCCGCGATCGTGATCATGTTCTGCCTGGTCGGCGCGTTCGCCGACCGCAACACCATCTCCGACATGTGGATGATCGTCATCTTCGGCACGCTGGCAGCGGTGTTCGAGCGCTATAAATTCCCGGTTTCGCCGATGGTGCTGGGCGCGATCCTCGGGCCGCTGGCCGAGGATTCCTACATGCGCAGCATGATCACCTTTCATAGCGACTGGACCGTGTTCTTCACCCAGCCGATCGCCGGCACCCTGATGGCACTGTCCATCGTCTCGCTGTCCTATCCGGTGGTGAAGGGCCTGCTGGCGCGACGCCGCGCCGCCGTGGCGGCGGTCGAATATCCTGACCTCTAGACCAAGCGGAGAATCTTTCATGCGGTTACGCGATAAGGTCGCGGTCGTGACGGGCGGCGCCGGCGGAATCGGAAAGGCGATCAGCCTTTCCTTCGCGCGCGAAGGCGCCCGCGTCGCGGTGGTGGATATCGACGAGCGCAAGGGCCATGACGCCGCTGCCGAGATTGCGGCACAGGGCGAAGCCATCTTCGTCCGCGCCGACGTCACCGATTCCGTCTCGGTCGATCAAATGGCGCGCGAGGTCGACCGCCGTTTCGGCCGCATCGACATTCTCGTCAACAATGTCGGGGTTCGCATCACCAAGCCGTTTCTCGAGCATACCGACGCTGACTGGAACGTGATGATCGCGACCAATCTCACCGGGCCGTTCTTCTGCGCCCGGGCTGTCGCGCCATTCATGATCCGCGGCGGCAGCGGGCGGATCCTCAACGTCGCTTCGATCGCAAGTTTCGTCGGGCGGCCGGATCGGGTGGCGTATGTGTCGGCCAAAACGGGCCTGCTCGGCATGACCCGGGCACTGGCAATCGACCTTCGCGGCACCGGCGTCACCGTGAACGCGCTCGCGCCCGGGTCGATCAATTCGCCGATGAATGCCCCCCAGGCGGCCGACGTCGATCACGATTGGGGCAATGAGACCCCGGTCGGGCGGTGGGGAACGCCTGAGGACGTCGCCAACGCCGCCGTTTTTCTCGCGCTCGACGAATCCAGCTACATCACCGGTGCCGAGTTGAAGGTCGACGGCGGCTGGGTTTCGACCAAGGCACGGGCCGGCGAAATCGCCTGAGCCGGCCGGTCGGCGGAATTTCTGGCTGGCCAGGTCGTCGCGAACAAATTCGAGGGCAAATCAGCGGCACCAGCCGCTAGGCCGGCTCGATGATAAACAGCGTTCGTCCATACTCGACCAAATCCCCGGTCTCCGCGCCGATCTGCGCCACGCGTCCGGCGCATTCGGAATTAATGGTCGTGAACAGCTTCATGACTTCGATGATGCATAGCGGCTGGCCCGGCCGAACGAGCGTACCGATCTCGACAAACGGCGGCGCATCGGGGCTCGGCGCGCGATAGAAGGTGCCGACCATGGGCGCCGTCACTTCGATCTGACCTGCCGTCGCCGTTGGCCCGGTCGTTGCCTGTCGCGCGGCCGCCGCTCCGGGGTTTGCCGCCGTGTCGGCGCGCGGGCGCGGCGCAGCCGTCATTGCCGGCGCAGGTCCGGCGCGCTCGGCCGCTGGCGCGAGGTGGCCGGAGGCTGCGTTCCGGCGTACCACCAGCTTGATATCGCCGGTTTCGACAATGAGTTCGTCGCACGAACTGCTGTCGATGATTTTCAGGATCTCGGCGACATCCTCGTAACTCAGGCTCACGGATTCCCCTCTTCGCTCGAACTTCCATCCTGCTCGATTGTCGCAGCCAGGCTGTTGGCGGCGGACCGCAGCAGCGGAATGTGCGTTAGGCCCTGTCGCAGCGACATACGCGCCAACGGCGCCGAAACCGCCAGCGCGGCGACCGGCAGCTTCTTCGGGCCGTGAACCGGAACGGCGACGCACACCACCCCCGCCAGAAATTCCTGGTCGTCGGTGGAAACTTCCGTTGATCGAATCTTCTCCAGTTCCTGTTCCAGGCGGCTGACCTCGGTAATGGTGTTTTCGGTGTAGCGGTAAAGCGGGATCGAACGCAGCATCAGAGCGCGCTTGGGCGCGGGCAGCATGCTGAGAAACAGCTTGCCCATCGATGTGCAGTGGAGCGGGACGTGCGAACCGCGTTCGAATCGGAGTCCGAACGGCCACGCCAACTCGACGCGGTCGAGATAAACCACGTGGCTGCCGGCCATGACGCCGAAATTGCAGGTCTCGCCGATTTGCTGTGAGAGCGATTCCAGAATCGCATGCCGCGGCGCCCGCGACATCGAGGCCGCAACAATATCAAGTCCAAGTCGCTCCAGTCGGACGCCCGGCACATAGCGGCTGCTGCCGGGCTCCCGTTGCAACAGGCCTTCGCCTTCCAGCATGCGTACGATGCGGTGGGCGGTAGGTTTGGTAAGACCCAGCAAAACGCCAAATTCGGAAATTCCGAGTGGTCGCTTCGCGGTTGCCATCGCCTCGAGAATGGCGACGGCCTTTACCGTCGGAAATGCTTTTGCCGTGCCTTCAGAGGCCGACGCCTCGGAGCGGTCATTGGGTCGGCGTTTGAACCGGCTTTTGAGGACCTGGTCGGGATCCAGAGGAGTCTGCATGGGGGTATTAGAAACCGGAACAAAAAGTCTTGCAATATGAAACAAATCGATGCCAGTCTAACATTAAACAATAAATTCGGTAATATAGTAAGGGAGATGGCGTTGTTGACCTTCGACCCCGCCGAGAAGCGGAACTAGGCAGTGCGGCGGGTTTTGGTCGCCAATCGCGGTGAAATCGCCCTTCGGGCGGTCCGCGTTTGCCGTCGTCTCGGGCTGGAAAGTATTGCGGTCTACAGTTCGGCCGACGCCAATTCCTGCCATCGCTGGGCCGCCGATCACGCCATCTGCATCGGTCCGCCGCCGCCGAAATCAAGTTATCTGAACGCAGGCGCGCTGATCGAGATTGCGCGCGCGCTGAAATGCGACGCCATCTATCCCGGCTATGGCTTTCTCGCCGAGAACCACGCCTTCGCCGAGCGCGGCAGACAAGCCGGCCTGACCTTCATCGGTCCCGACAGCGACGCCATCGCTCGCATGGGAGACAAAGTCGCGGCGCGTCAAGCCGCGGCTGCCGCCGGCATTCCCATCGTCCCCGGCTCCGAACACGGCTACACGGCGGCGGCGCCGGCCAAGGCGGCCAGCGCCGAGATCGGTTTTCCTTTGCTGCTGAAGGCAAGCGGAGGCGGCGGCGGCCGCGGCATGCGGGTGGTCGAATGTGCCGAGGATTTCGTCGCCCAGTTCGAGCAGGCCTCCGCCGAGGCGCTGGCGGCGTTCGGCAATGCCGAAATCTATCTCGAGAGATTCTTCCCACAGGTCCGCCACATCGAAATCCAGGTGTTCGGCGACCGGCATGGCAATTACATTCACCTCGGCGAACGCGATTGCAGCGTGCAGCGCCGCCACCAGAAGCTGGTCGAGGAAGCGCCCTCTCCTGCACTCGACGACGTCACCCGCCATCAAATGGCGGAAGCGGCGGTCGCGCTGATCAGCGCCCTGAAATATGTCAACGCCGGCACGGTCGAATTCATCTACGACCCCTCGAGCGGAAAATTCTTTTTCATCGAGATGAATACCCGCATCCAGGTCGAGCACCCCGTGACCGAAATGGTCACCGGCACCGATCTGGTGGCGGAGCAATTTCGCATCGCCGCGGGCGAGCGGCTGTCGTTCGGCTCGAGCTTTGCCAAGGGACGTTCGGCGATCGAGTTCCGCATCAACGCCGAAGACGCCGCACGGGATTTCCAGCCATCGCCCGGGACATTGAAGCGCTGGCGTCCACCGAACGGTCCCGAGGTGCGCGTCGACAGCCACGCCTACGAGAATTACGCGGTGCCGCCCTACTACGATTCGATGCTTGCCAAACTGATCGTCAGCGGACCCGATCGCGCATCCTGCGTCGCGACCGCGAAGTCGGCGCTGGCACGGTTTCAGGTTTCCGGCATCACTACTACCGTTCCGTTTCACGCGCGCCTGCTGCAGCAAAAGGAATTTGAGCGCGCCGAGGTCGATACCCGCTGGATCGAGCGAAATTTTCAGATGGCGGCCAACTGATGGGAAATACCAGAACCGTTCGACTGGTCGATGTGACCTTGCGCGACGCGCCGCAGTGCCTGTGGGCGACGCGCATGACCACGGCGATGATGGCCGACATCGCCCCGCGGCTTGATCGCGCCGGATTTGAGGCTATCGACCTGGTCGGCGGCGCGGTGTTCGACGTCTGCGTGCGCTATCTTCGCGAAGATCCGTGGGAACGCATGCGAATCCTCAGCGGATGGGTCAGGCAAACCCCGCTGATTGTGATGACGCGCGGCCAGAGCCTGTTCACCTTCGAATTCTTCCCCGACGATATCGTCGAACTGACCGCGGAGCGCATCTTCGCCAACGGCATGCGCTATCACACGCCGTATGACGCGCTCAACGATATGCGCAACATGCGGGCTCCGGTACGCGCGGCCAAGAAAGTCGGCCTCTATACCGCCGGCGGCGTGGTTTACACCGTCAGCCCGGTCCATACCGACGATTATTACGCCCGCAAGACGCGCGAACTGGTGACGCTTGGCGTCGACGCTGTGTATCTGAAGGACGCCAGCGGGCTGTTGACGCCCGAGCGCGCGAAAACCCTGGTACCGGCGATCAAGGCCGCCTGCGGCGCGCTGCCGCTGCATCTGCATTCCCATTGCCTGACCGGGCTTGCGCCCTACACCGCCTGCCGCGCGGTCGAGCTCGGGGTCGATGTGGTTCACACCGCGACCTCGGCGCTGGCCAACGGCGCGTCCCATCCCGCCACAGAATGGTTCACGCGCAATATCCGCCGCGGCGGGTTCGAGGTTCCGGTCGATCTGGCGCCGGTCGAGGAGGTCGCCGACCGCCTGCGCTACATCGCCAGGCGCGAGCGCAAGCCGCTCGGCGACATCGTCGAATACGATGCGTTTCACTACGAGCACCAGATGCCCGGCGGCATGATCTCCAATCTGAAATCGCAATTGACGCCGCTTGGGATCGGCCATCGGCTGCCGGAAGTCCTCGAGGAGGCGGCGCGGGTACGCTGCGATCTCGGCTATCCGATCATCGTCAGCCCGTTCGCACAATTCGTCATGACGCAGGCCGTCCTGAACGTGATGGGCAAGGAGCGCTATGCCACCGTTCCGGACGAGGTCCGGAAATATGTGCTCGGCTACTATGGCGAAATCGCCGGACCGATCGACCCCAATCTGTTCGATCGCATCGCCAACGGCATCGAGCCGACCTCGGCACGGCCTGGCGACCTGCTGGAGCCCGGCATCCGGAAACTGCGGCGCGAACGCGGCCCATTTCTTTCGGATGACGATCTGCTGCTGGCGGCGTTCTATCCGCCACGCGAATACGACGCGCTGAAGGCTGCCGGCCCGATCGCGACCGACTATCCGCTCGCATCCACACCGCTCGCCACCCTGCTCAAGGAAGTCGCGCAGCGCCGTGGCATTCGCTCGTTCCATTTCATTCAGCAACCCCGAGTCCCGGCATGACAACTCCCGCCATCATCACCGTCGCCATCACCGGCGCCGTCCCGCGCAAGGCCGATACGCCCGCCGTGCCGGTCACGCCGGCGGAACAGATCGAGTCCACCCACGAGGCCTTCGAAGCCGGCGCCACGGTCGCGCATATCCATGTGCGCAATCCGGACGAGAGCCCAAGCTCGGACCCGGAGCTGTTCGCGAAGGTGCAGCAGGGCGTGGTCAAGCATTGCCCCGGCATGATCGTGCAGTTCTCGACCGGTGGCCGCGGCCGCTCGCAAAACGAACGCGGCCGGATGCTGTATCTCAGGCCGGAGATGGCCTCGCTCGCCACCGGGTCGGTGAATTTTGCCACGCAGATCTATGAGAATCCGCCGCAGCTTGTCGAGGAACTGGCCCGCTCGATGCTTGAATACGACGTCAAGCCAGAGATCGAGGTCTTCGACGTCGCCATGCTCTACAATGCGCGCAACCTCGCGGATCGCGGTCTGCTCCAGCGGCCGTGCCAGGTGCAGTTCGTGATGGGCATACCGAACGCGCTGCCCCCTCGCCGCAAGCTGCTGGAATTCCTGATCTCGGAACTGAACCATCTGATGCCGGATGCGACCTGGTCGGCGGCCGGTATCGGACGGCAGCAACTCGAGGTCAATCACTGGTGTCTCGAACTCGGCGGTCACGTCCGCACCGGATTGGAAGACAACATCAAGTTCGACAAGGACCGTCTGGCGCGCAGCAATGCGGAACTGGTTTCACGCGTCGCTGAACTGTGCGGGAAATATCGGCGGCACGCCGCCAGCCCGGCGGAGGCGCGACAAATATTGAAGCTGCCCGAAGGCTAGAAACTCAGGGCAAAACAGGGGGAGTGAGGAAAGTGGGACCAGCAGACCAGCGAGCCGGCGGGCCGGCGATTTCGACCGGCACAGTCGCCTTCGCAAGCGCGATCGGTACGACCATCGAGTGGTATGATTTCTTTCTGTATGGCGTCGTGACACCACTGGTGTTGAACAAGCTGTTTTTCCCGAACTACGATCCGGTCGCCGGCACCCTGCTGGCCTACACGACATTCTTCGTCGGCTTCATCTCGCGCCCGATTGGCGGGATCATCTTCGGTCATTATGGGGACCGCATCGGCCGCAAGACCGTACTTATCCTCACGCTGCTCATCATGGGTCTGGCGACCTTCCTGATCGGCGTCCTTCCAACCTACGCCGCCGTCGGAATCTGGGCGCCGATCCTCCTTCTGGTGCTCCGTGTCTTCCAGGGGATCGGCATCGGCGGTGAATGGGGCGGCGCGGTGCTGATGGCGGTCGAGCATTCGCCGACGGGACGACGCGGCTTTTACGGAAGCTGGCCGCAGATCGGCGTCCCCGCCGGCTTGCTGCTCAGCGCCGGCGCGGTCTACCTGCTGTCCTATCTGCCGGACGCTGAATTTCTTGCCTGGGGCTGGCGCATAGCATTTCTGATCAGCGCCGTGCTGGTGGCGGTCGGCCTCTATATCCGCCTCAAGATCATGGAGACGCCCGCCTTCAGTCGAATCCAAAAGGAAGACAAAATCGTTGCGGTCCCGGTCGTGGACCTGTTCAAGACCCACGGAAAAAATACACTGCTGGGACTGGGAGCGCGTTATATCGAAGGCGTAACCTTCAACACCTTCGGCGTCTTCATTGTCGGCTATCTGACCGGCGCGCTGCATCTGCCGCGGCAAACTGCGCTCGCCGGCGTGATGATATCCTCGGCAATCATGATCGTCATGCTGCCTATCTATGGCAATCTGTCCGACCACTATGGCCGGCGACGTCTCTACGCGTTTGGCGCACTTGCGATCGGGGTGCTGACGTTCCCGGCCTTCTGGCTGATGCAGACGGGGTCACCGATCCTGGTCTGGATCGCGATTGCCATTCCGTTCGCCTTGGTCTATCCGGCCGTCTACGGGCCGCAGGCGGCGCTATTCTCGGAACTGTTCGACACAAGGGTGCGCTACACCGGAACATCCTTCGTGTATCAATTTTCGGGTATCTTCGCCAGCGGACTGACACCCATCATCGCAACCGCCCTGTTGCCGCTGGGCGACAACAAGCCATGGCTGATTTGCCTGTACGTTCTGGTGGTGAGCCTGATCAGCGCAGTGTCGGTCTATGCCATGACGGAGTCGAATAAACGAGACATGGCGGTCGACAACAAGGCAGCCAAGCCCGCGTAACTCGACGAGAGTTGACGATAAAAAAGGACGCGACGCGATCGACATGGATCTCAACCTCAAAGATCGCGTCGCGGTTGTCACCGGCGGCGGCTCCGGCATCGGCGAAGGCATTGCCAAGGCCCTCGCCGCCGAAGGCTGCAACCTCTGCATTCTGGATCGCGACGCGAGCGCGGCGCAAAAGGCGTCGTCGGCGCTCGCCGCCACCGGCATCAGCGCCCGATCTGCCGCGGTCGATGTCAGCGATCCGGCCGCCGTAG
Organism: uncultured Alphaproteobacteria bacterium; assembly: GCA_963808035.1. Classification (GTDB taxonomy): domain Bacteria; phylum Pseudomonadota; class Alphaproteobacteria; order Rhizobiales; family Xanthobacteraceae; genus Bradyrhizobium. The sequence goes on from CAWEEF010000001.1 coordinate 713,548, forward strand.
AACAGGCGTTCGCGGAAGCCATTTCCAACCTTGGCCGTATCGACATTCTCGTCAATGCCGCCGGAGTGCTCTCGACCGGGCTCGTCGCCGACCTGCCCGTCACCGAATGGCAGCGGATCGCGCAGGTCAATCTGGCCGGCGTCATCCACTGCGTTAAAGCCGTCATCCCCGTGATGCGACAGCAAGGTTTTGGCCGCATCATCAACATCGCATCGGTATCGGCCATGCGCGGCGGCGGCTCGGTCGGCAACACGTTTTACGGCGCCACCAAAGCCGGTGTTGTTGCCCTGACCATGGGGCTCGCACGCGAACTTGGACCATTCGGAATAACCGCCAATGCGCTCGCTCCCGCCGTCGTCGATACCCCGATGACCCGGGCTGCGCTCACCGAGGACACAAAACGCCGGATCCTGGAGCGCATTCCGGTCGGCCGACTGGCCCGGCTTTCTGATATTGCCGACATCGCCGCATTTCTGGCGTCCGAGCGGGCCGGGTTCATTACGGGAGCGACGATACCGGTGGATGGCGGCATCCTCACCACCTAATAGCCAGAGAGGTCTTTGACATCCCGGGCATTAACGCCGCGGCAGCGCCAGCAGGCAGGTATCGCGATATTGGCCGCGCCTCCGCGGTTTCCGGCCAACGTCTCAGCGCGCGCAGCCTGTCACGCCGGGCGTAACTGAGCCAGTCGCGATGACGACACCGCCTATCCGAGCAACCCGCGAAGTGTCCGCATCAATACGCGGGCGCCGATTTCGATCAAACCGTCCGGAAAGTCATAATCGGGATTGTGGAGACCAGGATGACTTTCGCCGGCACCTAAAAAGAACATCGCGGCAGCAGCCTGTTGTCCAAAACGCCCAAAATCCTCCGAGGCGCGCATCGGCAGGTTTCCTCGATCATGCGCCACGCCCTCTTGGTCGAGCGCGCGGCTCAAATGGGCTACGGCCACCGGGGAATTCTCACAATGCGCGAAGATGTCGGCATAACTAATCTCGACACCCAATCCAGTATCGTGGGCGGTATGGCGAACCAGGACTTCCGCCTTGGCGCAAAGGCCCTCCATCTGCGGATCCGTCAACGTCCGCAGGGTCGCCCAGATCTCCGCCTGGCCCGGCGCGACCCCAAAGGCGGGCGCGCCCAACTCCGCATGAGTCACGGTCACCATCGCGAACTCCTCCGCGAGCAGCTTGCCACTTGCAAGCGCCGTCAACCCAGGCATCAGGCTCGCTACCGCCATCACTGGCGAAATCCCGAATTCAGGCGTCGAGGCGTGAGCGGTCTTGCCCGACAGCACAATGCGCATTCCGCGCGAGGCGCAGTTGACCGGCCCTTCCGCCAGCGCGGCCTTGCCGAAGGCGAGACCGGGCATGTTGTGATACGAGAATGCAAAGTCTGGGGCCAGGTCGCGAAACCTCGGATCGCCGATGACGGCGGCGGCGCCGGAGCCATCTTCCTCAGCCGGCTGGAACATGAGAACGGCCCGGCCGCGTTGCGGACGTTGCCGTGCAAGGCCGCGTGCCAGGCCGGCCAATGTCGCCATATGCCCGTCGTGGCCACACAGATGGGCTCTACCCGCCACCGCGGAGCGATGGTCGACTTCGGAAAGCTCCTGGATCGGCAAGCCATCCAGTTCGGCCCGAAACATCACGGTCGGCCCCGGCTCCGCACCCTGATAGATCGCGGCTACGCCATGTCCGCCCAGTTCGGTTACGATGCGATCGGGGCTGGCTGAACCAAGGAATAGCCGAACTTCATCGGCCGTTGCCATCTCGCGACCGGAAAGTTCGGGCATCCGGTGCAGCCTTCGTCGCCACTCGATCAACTCGGTGACGTCTCGATCGGTGAGGAACATGAGGCAATTCCGGTCAGGTTTGCACGGAACTCATGGCGCCACGGCCTCTCCGACCGAGGCGAGCGCGCGTTTCGCCGCGATGAGATGCGGCATGTCGTACATCTTGCCGTCGATGCCTAGCGTGCCCGCGTCGGGCTGCGCCGCGAAGGCTGCAACGACGCGACGCGCATGCGCGAGATCGGCCTCTGACGGCGTGAAGCATTCGTTGATGGTTGCGATCTGGTCGGGGTGGATGGCGATCCGACCGACAAAGCCGTCGCGCCGGGCAATCCGGCAGCTTTCCGCCAGCCCCTTCTGATCCCTGAAATCCGCATACAGGGTGTCGAGCGGCAGCACGCCCGCCGCCCCCGCTGCAAACAGACATTGTGCCCGCGCCATCTGGTAGGGAAACGTCCAATCTCCGTTTGGTTCCTTGTTCGAAAGCGAGCCAAGAGCGGCGCCGAGATCCTCGGCGCCCCACGTCATGGCCATCAGGCGACGGGTAGGTGTTGCATAGCTGGCGAAGCCGATCATGGCCGCCGGCGTTTCGGTCGCAACCACCAGCAGCTTGACATGACCCGGCGTTACACCGGCGGCGACCTCCAGTGCATCCAGATAGTTGGAAATCAGCTCGATATCCGGAATACCGCTGACCTTCGGCATCAGGATGCCGTCAAGACCGGGACGCACCACCGCCGCCAGATCACCGAGCGTGAGGCCGCTTCCGAGCGGGTTGACCCGTACCAGAAACGCCCAGTCGCGCGGCGGTGCTCCCAGAAGATCTTTCACCATGCCGCGTGCGAGCGCCTTGCGTGGCGGCGCGACGGAATCCTCCAGATCGAGGATCAGCGCGTCGGCGCCGATGCCGTCGGCCTTGGCGAACTTGCGCTCGCTGTCGGCCGGCACAAACAAAAGCGAACGTAGTTTCATGCGGGGCGCCTCATCATCAACCCGGTGCGGCGGCAATAGGCGACCTCTTCGTTGCGCTGGTTGAAGCCACGATGTTCAAACGTGACGATGCCTTGGGTCGGACGGGATTTGCTGTCGCGCAGGGCCAGAATTTTCGTCTCCGCCCGAAGGGTGTCCCCGGCAAAGACCGGACGCGGAAACCTGGTTTCTTCCATGCCGAGATTCCCGACCGTCGTCCCCAGCGTGGTGTCCTGCACCGACAGCCCGATAATCAAACCGAGCGTGAAAATCGAGTTCATCAGCGGTTTGCCGAATTCGGTTGATTTGGCATATTCATGGTCGATGTGGATCGCGGCCGGATTATACGTCAGCGACGAGAACAGGATGTTGTCCATGTCGGTGACCGTGCGCCTGATTTCATGGACAAAGGTCTGACCGACCGAGAATTGTTCGAAGTAGAGTCCCGCCATTTCCAGCCTTTCCTCGTTTTTCCGGCCCAGGCTATCAAATTAGCGCTTCAGCGCCGAATGAACAGGGGTTCGCCGGCAAATCGCCCGGCCTTTGGGCCGCTTGACGGACTCCCGCTTTCGGGGTTGCCTCGAGATATATGACCAATATACCCTTGGGATGAGCGTCGACCGGGCCCTGCGTGCAGGCGGCCGCTGGCTGAGACGAGGAACGACTTGAAACCAAAAGCGCCAGTAAAACGCCGGCCCCGGATCGTCGAGACCGATGGAACGCTCACCGATCGCGCCTACCGCGAACTCGAAGAGATGATTGTCACCCTGCAACTGGCGCCCGGAACGGTGTTGTCGGAGCAGGCTCTTGCCGTTCGCCTCAAGATCGGCCGGACCCCGATCCGCGAGGCGCTGCAGCGGCTCGCCAGGGACGGGCTGGTGGTGATCATGCCGAGGCGCGGCATCATGGTCTCCGAGATCAATTTGCGGCTGCAACTGCGCCTGCTCGAAGTGCGGCGCGAGCTGGAACGGCTGATGGCGAGCCTTGCGGCCGAACGCGCCACACCGGACGAACGCAGCGAATTCGCGGAGGTAGCGCAGGCCATGCTCACCGCCGCCGGCAAGTCCGATGACATCGCTTTTATGCGCCTCGACCAACGCTTCAACATCCTGATCGCGACCGCCGCCCGAAACGAATTCGCCCGGCGCTCGATGGGGCTGATGAACGCCCTGTCGCGCCGGTTCTGGTATCAGCACTATCAGCAGGTCGCGGATCTGCCGCTCGCCGCCAAGCTGCACGCCGCGGTCGCGGAGGCGGTTTCGCAGCGGAAGGTCCAGGCCGCTGCCAGCGCGTCGGACCGGCTGATCGACTATATCGAGGATTTCGCACGCAAGACGCTGGATACCTGAAATCCGCATCAGTCAGGGTCTTTTCAGGCCGCCGTCTTGCCGGAAAGCGCGGCCAGGGCCTGATCGATGTCGGCCGACGTCAACTCCCACTCGTTTCCGAAATTCGCCACCACGGAGCGCATGAAGGATTCGACCGACGCCATTGCGGCAGCGTCGTCGCCGAGATGGTCGGCGAGCAGCGCCAGCGCGAGCTGGCGCGGCTCAGGGCCCTCGTAGCTCCACTCAAATCCGTTCTTGGTGAACTCCTTCACCTGCAGGCGCGGATCGAGCGGGACGCCGTCGACGGTCACCGTGACGCCGTCGATGGTTCGATCTCCCAGATAGTGTTTCATGCGGTTCTCCCGTCTTTGCAGGTCAAGGCTCGAGGCGGCTGCAGTCTTGCCCGCAATCACGCTGCCGCGAGAGCCGAGGACGGTAGCCCGGGCTTGACGATGCTTGCAATGATTCAAATGTCAAACAGCCAAAGGCCGTCATTCCGGGATGCGCCGCTTGGCGCAGGCCCGGAATCCATAACCACCATCGGGAGTATGGATTCCGGGCTCGCGCCGAATCAAAGGCGCGCCCCGGAATGACAGTGTTGGATTGCTTCGTCGCTGGCGCTCCTCAATGACGGCTGAAGGAATCCGGGCTGCGCTACGTCGCTCCTGCAGTCTGCCCTATTGCCGGTCTAATAGATTGGTGATATATCAGCCTGAAGCCGTGCGCGACTACGGAGGGCGATCTGATGGAATTATCATCGAGTCAAATGACCGAGCGGCAGCGCAGTTATCGGGCGACGTACCGTCACCGCATCGCCGGATGGTACAATGGCTGGCTCCATGTCTTCGTCATCTATGTGATTGGATTTACCGCCCTGTCGGTCTATTTCGCCAATGTCAGCGAGCTGCGCTGGTGGGAACTCGGCATCGTGCCCGTGACCTTTCTGTTTGCCAATTTCTTCGAATGGTGGATCCACCGCTTCGTGATGCACCGGCCATCGCAGATCAAGGCGTTCCGCGCGATCTACAACCGGCACACGCTGATGCATCACCAGTTCTTTACCGAACAGGAAATGCGCTTTGCCAACCACAACGACTGGCGCGTCACCTTCTTTCCGCCCTACGCGCTGGTGACCTTCACGATGATGTCGATCGTCCCCGCGCTTGTCCTCGGCTGGCTGATCTCGCCCAATGTCGGCTGGCTGCTGATCTCGACGACGACGGCGATGTATCTGATCTACGAGTTCATGCATTTCTGCTGTCATGTCGATGACAACTGGTTCGTGCGCAACGCCCCGTTCGTCAACACGCTCCGCCGCCACCATACGGCGCATCACAATCAATCGATCATGATGGAGCGAAACATGAACCTGACGTTTCCGGTGATGGATTGGCTGTTTGGCACCTCGGACCTCGATCGCGGGCTGATCGGTCATCTCCTGAACGGCTATGACACCCGCTTCGTGAAGACGGACATGCGCAAGACCTCGCGCACGCCAATACCTGGAAGGCCGCGCCCGTCTGCGGGAATCATCGCGCCTGCCGAATAAAACAGGCCCGGCCGACCGCGCGACGCACCACCGTCTGGAGCAGCCATGCAGGCCATCGAACCGAACTGGATCTCGCTGCTCTGGTTCGCCGGATTCGCGACGGTCGGCACCGTGGTCGTGCTGGTCGTGGCCGGCATGTTTCCACTCCGCTCGGCGCCGGACGCCGTGAGATCGGGCGCAACGCCACTGCTCGTTGCCGGCAACGCCGTCTTGCTGGCGATCCTGCTGATGGGTACGGGATTTTACGGCTATGCCGAACTCAGGGTGAGCACCTTGATCATCGTCGCCGGGCTTGTCGTGCTGTTTGCACCGGCCCTGTTCGAGATCTGGCCATCGTCGCTTCGCGATGGAACGACCGGACTTGTCGTGCTGGTCGGGGTGCAGGTGCTGGCTCTCGCGGCCCTCGCCAAGGTTGCGGGTCTTGCCTGAGCCAATATATCGTGATCGTCGGGAGGTGCTGCGATGCCTGTCAAAATCAAGCTCGGCCTGTCGCTGCTTGTCGTTCTGGTGACGGCCCTCGCCGTCTATTATCAGCATTGGCTCGGCCACGGACGCGTCCGGTACGTCGTCGCCTTTCTCGGATTTTTCATGATTTTTTCGATGTGGCTGTTTCCCGAGGTCAAACGTGACGCGCCCACGCCAGCGGGTCGCCGCGAAACCCAGCCGCGATAACGCCGTTGATCCTGGGTTGGATCGAAATTGCCCAGGTCCTGCGGTTCGTCGCGCTAAAGCGTTTGGCGATTCACTCGAATCATTGTTGCTTCTTCCGAGGCCTTATGGTTCGAGACGCGCGAAGACGCGCTCCTCACCATGAGGGTCTGAGACTCATCCTGAGGAGCATCGCGAAGCGATGCGTCTCGAAGGATGAAGCCATTGAGGCGGAAATTGCGCTAATCTAGACCAATAAGTCCAATCGGTGGGTATCTTCCGTCCTGGGCCTTCGCTGGTAGGCAGCCTTGACGTCGCCGGGAATGATCTGTTGGCCGGGAAGATCGGTGCGCGGGCCGTGCGTCAGGCGCTGCACATGCTCGATGATGGGTCGCGCCAGCTTTTGCGGATCGATTGGCTCGCAGCAAGCCTCGGACGTCGTGGTCGATGATCTCACCACGATGGCGATGGATGCCTGAACGTTCATGGCGGCCGTGGCGCGGGCCTGGCACTGCGCGCCTGGTTTGGCGATAGCTACCAGCGATCGACAATCGGGTCCGCGCATGCGCATGGTCTCGGATCAAACCTAATAGTCTCGCCGGCATCAGGTTGACGGGCGGCGACCGCCAGGGCAAGCGACAGGGACTCTCCCGGCACCAGCTTGTTATGCGGATGGTCTCCGCGCCTTGCGTGCTGTTAGCGGCGTCCGCGGGTCGACCAGATCGATCTCGGCAAGGATGGTGTCTTGCGGGCATGCAAGGGCAAAATGGAGAGAGCCGGCCAAGACCCGATCTGATTTCGGTTGCCGAACGGCCCGATCAACTTTCCTTCTCCGCGATGTGCGAGCGACGCTCTCTCCACCCGCAAAGAGTATCAAAGCTGCCGCCAGGCGCGACTGAATTCTCGCTATCGCGGTATTTCGCGTCTGAATAGCTCTTGGTGAATGTCCGCGCCCGGCAGCAGAAGCGCGACGCGGCCCCCTTTCAAAAAAATGAGTTCGGATTGCAACTATGGCAGAGTTTCAACATCTGGCCCCTAAAGCCCGTTCGGTTCTGATTGAATCAGAACCGGGCTTTAGTTTTTTGTTTTGACGCGTTTTCTTGACGCGAACCGGTATCCACTTCGCTCGAAAACGCTATAAGCAAGCCGACAGCGGCGACCCTCTGCCCTTTCGAGCTATGCCGGCGCGAATCCGAAGGTCGCCTCGAAACGCTTGACGTAACGCGGCCATGCTTCGGGATTGATGATGCGCGGCGGCCGCTTGCCGTCGAGCGTGTCGAGCATTTGCTCGGCGGCAATCCGGCCCATGTTCTCCCGCGCCTCCCTGGTGACGCCCGCGGTGTGCGGGCTCGCCAGCACATTGTCGAACTGCAGCAGCGGATGATCCGGCGGCGGCGGTTCCCTGGCCCAGACATCCAGCCCGGCGCCGGCGATCCGCTTGTTGCGCAAGGCGTCGGCGAGCGCGGCCTCGTCGTGGATAAAACCGCGCGCGGTGGTGATGAAATAGGCGTGCGGCTGCATCAGCGCGAATTCGCGCGCGCCGATCATGTTTCGGTTGTCCTTGGTCAGCGGACACGAGATCGAGACGAAATCGGAACGGGAGAGCAACGCATCCAGTTCGACCTTCTCGCCGCCGCGGGCCGCCATTTCGGTTGCCGAGAGATAGGGGTCATAGGCCAGCACGTTCATGCGCAGCAGGCCCCTGCAGAGTTCGGCGATGCGGCGGCCGACATTGCCAAGCCCGACGATGCCGATGGTCTTGCCCTGCGCCTCGGTGCCGATCAAGGCGTTGCGGTTCACGTCGGGATCGCGCCGCAGCGCACGATCCGCCTCGATGATCCGCTTGGACAAAGTCAGCAACATTCCGAGCGCGTGCTCGGCCACGGAATGGGCATTGCCGCCGGACTGGTTGACCACCACGACGCCCGCTTCGGTACAGGCATCGACGTCGACCGGATCAAAGCCGGCGCCATTGCTTGAGACGATCAAGAGGCTGGGCGCGCGCCGCAGCAGGTCGCGGTCGACGTGGAAGTGCCGCGCGATCTCGTCGCGCGCCGCGCCGACCTGATAGGCATGCGCCGCGCTGACGATCGGCGCGGCGATATCCTCGGAACTTTCGTTCTCGAGCCGGTCGAGACGCACATCGGGCCGTGCCTGCAGGATGTCGGCGTAGATCTGGTGCGCCAGATACTTTACGTAGAAAACGCGCTTGTTGTTGACGGACATTGATCGCTGACCTTCAGTGTGGGAATCCATAGAGCCGGGCCGGATTGGTAACGAGAATGCGCTGCCGGGTTGCCCGGTCCGGCGTCCATTGTTGAAACAATTCGAACAGGTGTCCGGCATCCGGCATTTCGCCCTCAATGCGCGGATGCGGCCAGTCGCCACCCCACACCAGGCGTTCGGGATTGGCCCGCACCAGGGCCTCATGAAATGGGCGGGCGTCGGGATAGTCCGGCGCGGCTTGGCTGAGGCGGTGCGCACCCGACAATTTGGCCCAGCACCAGCCATCGCCAACCGCACGCAACAGGCTTCGGAAGCCCGCCGTCGCGGTGCCTGCGCGGGCGTCGGTCCTGCCCATGTGATCGATCACCACTGGCAGGCCAAGCGATTTCAGCGTTGCGACCGTCCCCGGCAGATCCTTGACGTCGATCCAGAGCTGCAGATGCCAGCCCAGTTCAGCCATCACCGGCGCCAGCGACTGCGCCGCCGTCAGCGGGACGCCGCCCCGATAATGCAGTTGACCGTCGCGGAAAAAATGATTGAAGCGCAAGCCCCTGACGCCGAGGCAATGCCACGCCCGCAGATCGGCCGGTGCGGTGGCGGCGTCGGCCACCGCGACGCCACGCAACCGATCCGGCTGATGTTCAAGCGCGTCGAGCATGGCGGAATTGTCGCGGCCATGCGCGCTGCCCTGGATCAGAACGCCGCGCGCAAAACCGATGGTGTCGAGCATGGCCAAATATTTTTCGAGCGGTGCGTCCGGCGGCGTATAGCTGCGATCCCCGGCATAGGGAAACCGCGCGGCAGGCCCAAACACATGGGCATGGGTATCGCAGGCGTTCGGCGGCGGCGGTAGTTTCGGCCGGCTGACCTCGCGCGGCGGTTCGCAGGCAGAAATCATCGGTGTCATTCGGGGGCTATGCCGGCGGCCTTGATGATCGGCCCCCATTTCGCATAGTCGGCGTGGATCTTGGCGTCGAATTGCTCCGGCGTACTGCCGATTGGCGTCGCCCCGAGCTTGGTGAGCCGCGCTTTCACCGAGTCGGTGTTGAGCGCGGCGACGAAGTCGTGCGACAGCTTTGCAATCAACGCCGGCGGCATGCCGGCGGGCCCCAGCAGGCCCCACCACACATCGGTGTCGTAACCCGGAACGGTCTCGGCCATGCTCGGCACCTCCGGCAGAAACGAGGCCCGCGACGCGGTGGTCACGGCTAGCGCGCGCAGCGTGCCGGCCTGCAATTGCCCGACCAATTCCGGGCCGTTGTTGAACGACATCGGGATCTGACCGCCCAGCAGATCATTGATCGCGGGCGCACCGCCTTTGTAGGAAATCGGACTGATGTCGATCTTGGCGAGACTCTTCAACAGCTCGCCGGCAAGATGCGTCGAGGTTCCGGTGCCGGCATTTCCGAAGGACAGGCTGCCAGGTTTCGCCCGCGCCTGCGCGATCATGTCGCCGACCGTCTTGAACGGAGAATCGGTACGCACCAGCAGGATGTTCGGCGACTTGGCAAGCAGCGAGATCGGCGTGAAGTCGTTGAAGGTGTCGTAAGGCAGCTTTGAATAAAGGAACGGATTGGTGGCGTGCCCGCTCGCAACCACGATCAGGGTGTAGCCGTCGGGTGGCGAGGTCGCGAGCGCTTGCGAGGCGATGACGCCGCCGGCGCCCGGCCGGTTTTCGATCACCACCGATTGGCCCCATTGCCGGGACACCACATCGCCCAGCGTGCGCGCGAGGATGTCGACGCCGCCACCGGCGGGATAGGGCACGAAAATGTGCACGGCTCTCGAGGGAAACGGCGCCTCGGCGGACGCCATGCCGCCGCCCGCCAGCACCGCTAACGCCACGGCTGCGATTCGGAACCATCCGGCCATGCCAACCTCCCGATATTCCCGCTTCCTGCCAGGTCTTTTATCTTGTCAAACTCTGATCGCACCCCGGCATGGCGAGGCATCGCCGCATCGCGCAGATCACTGCGGCGACCGGGATATGTTGACAATCCCGGGGATCGCGTCAAGTTTCGCCGCTTCGGCGGCACTGCGGACCGCAATGTTGCAAACGTGATGGCGGCAAGGGGAGAATTCGATCGTGGCTGCCGACGGATCAGCAACACCGCCAACCCCGGCCTGGCACGACGTGGTGCTGCAGTCGCTCAAGCGCAACGATATCAGGCTCGTGCCATACGTTCCCGATCGCGTGCTGACGACGCTGATCAAGAACCTTCATGCCGATCCGTTCTTCACCACCTTTCCCACCGCGCGCGAGGAAGAGGCGGTCGGCATCGTCTCGGGTGCCTGGATGGGCGGCCTGCGCGGCGCCGTGCTGATGCAGACCAGCGGCTTCGCGACGCTCGCCAACGTGCTGGCCTCGCTGGCGGCGCCCTACCAGATTCCGCTGATCATGTTTGTCTCGGAGCGGGGAACGCTTGGCGAGTTCAACTACGGCCAGTCACTGGTCTGCCGCACCATGCGGCCGGTGCTGGACTCGCTCGCCATGGAGCATCACACCGCGACGCGGCTCGATGAGCTCGAATTCATCGTCGATCGATCGATCAAGCAGGCCATCACCACGCAGGCGCCGGTGGCGTTGATCCTGTCACCACTCCTGACCGGCGGCAAGGTGGACAAGTGAGCGATCCCATGACGCGGCCGACGCCCGCCCCTGCCCGCAACACCAAGGTGATGAACCGGTTCGACCTCACCGCGCGCCTGGTCGCAAGGCTGAAGCAGGAAGAGGCCGTGATCGGCGGCATCGGCAACACCAATTTCGATCTGTGGGCCGCCGGCCATCGTGCGCAGAATTTCTACATGCTGGGCAGCATGGGTCTCGCTGTGCCGATCGCGCTCGGTGTCGCGCTGGCGCAGCCGAAGCGCCGCATCTTTGCCCTGGAGGGTGACGGCTCGCTGCTGATGCAACTGGGCTGCCTGTCGACGATTGCGACGCTGGCGCCGCAAAACCTCTGCATGATCGTGATGGACAATGGCATCTACCAGATCACCGGCGCGCAACCGACCCCGGCCGCAGCGGTCGCAGATATCGTTGCCATCGCGGCCGGATGCGGCCTTGCCAACAGCGCCTGGGCGGCCGACGAACAGGATTTCGAGCGGCTGGTCGATCAATCGCTGTCGGCATCCGGGCCGACGCTGATCGGGGTACGCATCGACGACAAGCCGGGAACCGGAACAACCCGGCGCGATCCGGCGCAGATCCGGGAACGCTTCATGCTGGGTCTCGGGGTGCGGCAGCCGTTGTGAGACGTGGCCCGAACAAATGAGAACGCCGCCCGGGGGCAAACCGGACGGCGCGTTGCCTGTCGCGGCGTTCGAGGCTGTTACAGCAAGCCCGCGCCGCGTGCCCATTTGTATTTGGCGCCGAGCACGGCGACCGGAATTTCGGTCGTATAGGGATAGGCCACGATGCCGTTCTGATAGAGGTAATCGCTGGCTTCCTCGACCTCGATGTCGCCGGCCAGCGACGCCACGATCGGCTTCTCGATGCCCTTGGCCTTCATCGCGTTCTTCACTTCGACCATGTTCCTGGCAAACACCATCGGCGGCGTCACGATGGTGTGCCAATAGCCGAGGATCAGGGCATGGATGCGCGGGTCTTCGAGCCCGAGTTTCACAGTATTGACATAGGTGATGGGCGGTTCGCCACCGGTGATGTCGATTGGATTGCCGGCGGCGCCGAACGGCGGGATGAATTTGCGGAACGCCGCATCGAGATCTGGCGGGATCGTCATCAGCGAGAGCCTGTTGTCGATGCAGGCGTCCGACAGCAGCACGCCCGAGCCGCCGGCGCCGGTGATGATCACGACGTTCTCGCCCTTCGGCGTCGGCAGGATCGGCACGCCACGGGCGAATTCCAGCATGTCGCGCAGCGATCGCGCACGGATCACGCCGGACTGGTTGAAGACGTCCTCATAGATCTTGTCGTTGCCGGCGAGCGCGCCGGTGTGGGAGCTTGCGGCCTTGGCGCCGGCGGAGGTGCGGCCGGCCTTGAGCACCACGATCGGTTTTTTCTTCGACACGCGTTTTGCAACCTCGGCAAAGGCGCGACCATCCTTGAGGTCCTCGCAGTGCTGCGCGATGATCTGGGTGTTGTCGTCCTGCTCGAAGAAGGTCAGAAGATCGTCCTCGTCGATGTCGGATTTATTGCCGAGCCCGACGATCGCCGAGACCCCCATCTTGGCGGAGCGCGAAAAGCCGATGATCGCCATGCCGATGCCGCCGGATTGCGACGACAGCGCAGCGGAGCCCTTGACGTCGTAGGCGGTGCAGAAGGTCGCGCACAAATTGGCCGGCGTATAATAGAAGCCGTAGATGTTCGGCCCCATCAGGCGGATGCCGTATTTCTGTCCGATCGCCTGGATTTCCTCCTGGCCTTTGACATTGCCGGTTTCGGCATAACCCGACGGAATCAGGATCGCGCCGACCACCTTCTTCTCGCCGCACTCGATCAGTGCGCCGGCAACGAGGCTCGCCGGAATCGCAAATACCGCGATGTCGACCTCACCGGGGATATCCTTGACCGACCGATAGACCTTCTTGCCCAGAATCTCGTCGGCCTTGGGGTGGATCGGAAAGATCTCGCCCTTGTAGCCGCCATTGATGAGGTTTTTCATCACCGAGTTGCCGATCTTGCCGTTCTCGGATGATGCGCCGATCACGGCAACCGACTTCGGCTTCATGATCCGGTTCATCTGGCGCACGATGTCGTCATGGTTGGGACGCGGACGCGGCGGCTTCGGCGCAAAATCGACCACGATGCGCACGTCGGCGGCGATCGCGCTGGTCCTGGTCGCGAACACCGGGTTGAGATCCATCTCGGCGATTTCCGGAAAGTCGGTGATCAGCTTCGAGACGTTGACGATGATATCGGCGATGGCATCGCGGTTGGCCGGCTCGCTGCCGCGCACCCCCTTCAGCATTTCATGAGCCTGGATGCCGTCCAGCATCGACAGCGCATCCTGCTTGGTTGCCGGCGCGAGCCGAAACGTGATGTCCTTGAGAACCTCGACCAGGACGCCGCCAAGCCCGAACGCCACCAGCTTGCCGAACGAGTCGTCGGTCACTGCGCCGACGATGACTTCCTGGCCGCCGAGCAGCATTTGCTGGATCTGAATGCCCTCGATCTTGGCGTCGGATTTGTATTTCTTGGCGTTGGCCAGGATCGCCGCGTAATTCTTCTCGACGTCGGCGGCGGTCTTTACACCGACCACCACCCCGCCGGCCTCGGTCTTGTGCAGGATATCCGGCGAGACGATCTTCATCACAACCGGAAAACCCATGTCGGTGGCAATCTTCGCCGCCTCGCTGACGGATTTGGCCACGCCTTCCTTCGGTACCGGGATGCCATAGGCATCGCAAACCAGTTTGCCCTCCGGCGCTGTCAGGCTGGTGCGCTTCTCCGCCTTGACCAGATCGAGGATTTTGCGGACGGCATCTTTGGAATTCGACATTGGCTTCCTCCTTGAACGTCACTTTTTTCGGGTCGGCGCGAGCGCAGACATCCGTGACCGCCGTCGTGCCGGTCCGCGCGCGCTGCGGCATTCTTTCGAGCCGGGGAAAGGCCCTTTATGGCATTTGGTATGCCAGAAACGAAGTTGTCAAGTCACGGGACGGCATAGAAGTGCCGAAAATATGGGTAACTTGACATTCTGGCATTTGGTATGCCAAAAATAATCGTGCAATTGTTCTGATAAGAAGGCATCTCCCACCGAGGAGATCACATCGTGCCTGCACGGAAACAAACCAAGGCGCCGCCCCCCATGGCCGAGGCAGAAATTGCAATTGTCCGGATCGCGCCGGAGACGAGCTTCAAGAACAAGGCTTATGAGGCTTTGAAGGAAGCCATTCTCAAGATGGACATCTATGCGACCCCCGAACCGGTCATGCTCGATGAGCGTGCGCTGTCGGAACGGCTCGGCGTCAGCCGGACCCCGATCCGCGAAGCGATCGCGATGCTGGAACAGGACGGTTTCGTCAAGACCGTGCCACGCCGCGGCATTGTCGTCGTGCGCCGCACCAAGAACGAAATCGTCGACATGATTCGGGCCTGGGCCGCGCTGGAAAGCATGGCCGCACGGCTGATCACGACCACCGCGCGCAAAAAGGATATCTCGGCACTGCGTGACTTTTTCAGGAACTTCGGCAAGGATCGTCTGCCGCAGGATCATATCGAGGAATATTCCAGGGCCAACATCGCCTTTCACCAGGCGCTGATCTCGCTCAGCGAGTCGCAGGTGCTGATCGACATGACCAACGATATTCTGCTGCATGTTCGCGGCTACCGGCAGTTGACCATCGGGCGCGCCGATCGCACCGCATCGTCCCTTCCCGAACATATGGCCATCATCGAAGCGCTGGAAGAGCGCGACACCGAGCTTGCGGAGAGGCGTGCGCGCGATCACACGCTCGGCCTCGCCGCCTATGTCGAGGCGCACGGCCAGGAGCTGTTTTAACAAGCCGGAGTCCTTCATCTCGGCCGAGGGCCTGGAACGGCGAACTCGTTCGGACCAAGAAACGATCAGGGAGAAAGCGGAATGTCCGCAGTCGTACAGAGCATCGATGCACCCTTGGCCAACGCCGAGCGCGAACTGACCGATGGCTTCCATCTCGTCATCGACGCACTCAAGCTCAACGGCATCAACACCGTCTACGGGGTGCCCGGCATTCCGATCACCGATCTCGGCCGCATGGCGCAGGCCGCAGGAATTCGCGTGATCTCGTTCCGGCACGAACAGAATGCCGGCAACGCGGCGGCGATCGCGGGCTTTCTGACCAAAAAACCCGGCGTCTGCCTCACGGTGTCGGCTCCCGGCTTTCTCAATGGTTTGACCGCGCTCGCCAATGCCACGACCAACTGCTTCCCGATGATCCTGATCTCGGGCTCCTCCGAGCGCGAGATCGTCGACCTGCAGCAGGGCGACTACGAGGAGATGGACCAGCTCGCGATCGCCAAGCCGCTGTGCAAGGCGGCGTTCCGCGTGCTGCATGCCGCAGACATCGGCATCGGGCTCGCGCGGGCGATCCGCGCCGCCGTTTCCGGCCGACCGGGCGGCGTCTATCTCGACCTGCCGGGCAAGCTTTTCTCCCAGGTGATCGACGCGGACGCCGGTGCGAGGTCGCTGGTCAAGGTCATCGACCCGGCGCCGGCGCAGATCCCCTCGCCTGCGGCGGTCAAGCGCGCGCTCGATGTCTTGAGAAGCGCGAAACGTCCGGTGATCATCCTTGGCAAGGGCGCGGCCTACGCGCAGGCCGACAACGATATCCGTGCGCTGGTCGAGACCAGCGGCATTCCGTTCCTGCCGATGAGCATGGCCAAGGGACTGTTGCCGGACACCCATCCGCAATGCGCCGGCGCGGCCCGTTCCACGGTGCTGAAGGACGCCGACGTGGTGCTGCTGATCGGCGCGCGGCTCAACTGGCTATTGTCGCACGGCAAGGGAAAGAGCTGGGGCGATGCGCCGAAGAAATTCATTCAGATCGACATCGAGCCCAGGGAAATGGACAGCAACGTCGAGATCGTCGCCCCCGTGGTCGGCGATATCGGCTCCTGCGTGGCCGCACTGCTTGCGGCAATGGGCGGCAACTGGCCGCCCGCGCCGGCTGACTGGGTGAAGACCGTCAGTTCAAAGCGGGAAGAAAACATCGCCAAGATGGCGCCCCGGCTCATGAACAACAAGTCGCCGATGGACTTCCACGGCGCGCTTGGCGCATTGCGGACCATCATCAAGGAGCGGCCCGATGCGATTCTCGTCAACGAGGGTGCCAACACCCTCGATTTAGCGCGAGGTGTCATTGACATGTACCAGCCGCGCAAACGGCTCGACGTCGGCACCTGGGGCGTCATGGGCATCGGCATGGGATTTGCCATCGCCGCCGCGATCGAGACCGGCAAGCCGGTGCTCGCGGTCGAGGGCGACAGCGCCTTCGGCTTCTCCGGCATGGAGGTGGAGACGATCTGCCGCTACCACCTGCCGGTCTGCGTCGTGATCTTCAACAACGACGGAATCTATCGCGGAACCGACGTCAATTCCTCCGGGACTTCCGATGTTGCGACTACCGTCTTTGTCAAAGGCTCGCGCTACGACAAGATGATGGAGGCCTTCGGCGGCCTCGGTGTCAATGCCACCACGCCCGATGAATTGAAGCGTGCCGTGAACGAGGCCATGGACTCCGGCAAGCCGACTCTGATCAACGCCGTAATCGATCCGGCGGCCGGCAGCGAAAGCGGCAGGATCGGCAACCTCAATCCGCAAAGCAAAATCCGAAAGAGATAACCGACGAAATCCGGACGCTGGCCAACTCAGGCCGCGTTTCCTTTCCTTCCTGCCGAGGCAGGAGCTGACACGATAGGGAGCAAAACGATGACCAAGGCGCTAAAGGGCGTTCGTATTCTCGATTTCACCCATGTCCAGTCGGGGCCGACCTGCACCCAATTACTGGCGTGGTTCGGCGCCGACGTGATCAAGGTCGAACGTCCGGGCGTTGGCGACATCACCCGCGGCCAATTGCAGGATGTGCCCAATGTCGACAGCCTGTATTTCACCATGCTCAATCACAACAAGCGCTCGATCACGCTCGACACCAAGAACCCGAAGGGCAAGGAGGTGCTGACCGCGCTGATGAAGAGCTGCGACGTGCTGGTGGAGAATTTCGGCCCCGGAGTGCTCGATCGCATGGGATTCCCCTGGGACAAGATCCAGAGCATCAATCCAAAACTGATCGTGGCCTCGATCAAGGGTTTCGGCCCCGGCCCCTATGAGGACTGCAAGGTCTATGAGAACGTCGCGCAATGCACTGGCGGCGCCGCCTCCACCACCGGATTTCGCGACGGTCTGCCGCTGGTCACCGGCGCGCAGATCGGCGACAGCGGCACCGGGCTGCATCTGGCGCTCGGCATCGTCACCGCGCTCTATCAGCGCACCATGAGCGGACGCGGACAACGGGTCACCGCCGCGATGCAGGACGGCGTGCTCAACCTTGCCCGGGTCAAATTGCGCGACCAGCAGCGCCTCGCCCATGGTCCGCTCAACGAGTACAGCCAGTTCGGCGAAGGCATTCCGTTCGGCGAAGCGGTGCCGCGCGCCGGCAACGATTCCGGCGGCGGCCAGCCCGGCCGTATCCTCAAGTGCAAGGGCTGGGAGACCGACCCCAACGCCTATATCTACTTCATCACCCAGGCTCAGGTTTGGGAGAAGATCTGCGATGTCATCGGCGAGCCCGGCTGGAAGAGCCATCCCGATTACGCCAAGCCGGCCGCCCGGCTGCCGCGGCTAAACGAGATCTTCGCCCGCATTGAGCAATGGACCATGACCAAGAGCAAGTTCGAGGCGATGGAGATTCTGAACAAGGACGACATTCCCTGCGGACCGATCCTGTCGATGAAGGAACTGGCGGAGGATCCGTCGCTGCGCGCCACGGGCACCGTGGTCGAGGTCGATCATCCCGACCGCGGCAAATATCTGTCGGTCGGTAATCCGATCAAGCTGTCGGACAGCCCGACGGTCGTGACGCGTTCACCTCTGCTTGGCGAACATACCGACGAGATCCTGCGGGAGGTTCTCGGCTTCAGCGACCATCAGGTCGCCGAGATCCACGATTCCGGCGCGCTCGATCCGCCACGGAAAGTGGCCGCCGAATAAGCACCGAGCAAGTCAATGCCGGTGCCGCCGATCCGTTAGGATATAAACCAGCAAATACAATTGGTTAGCGGTGCCGCGCGCGCATACCAGCGTTGGCACCCACATCTGCACCGCAGCAAAGAACGAGCCCTAGGACGTCGCTGGAAAACCCCGGTCACCGGCCGGTCACCGGCCGGACCTGCCCATGCCCGGCCCCGGTCACCGGCCGGACGTGCCCCGGTCACCAGCCGGATCCCGTCAGCACGACGTTGCCGGGGGCGGTGAAGTAGTGCTCGAACGCCTCGGCCCATTTATATGGCACCGCAAGACACAAAATGCTGCCATGCAAAAGAAATAGTTGTCCCTGGTATCTGGTATACGGAGGTTACACCGGAACGCAGCGAACCTGCTGCATCGCAACAGGGGACATCTCATGTCAAAGACTGCTTCGCTCGGCTTCGCGCCTTCCACGATCTTCAGCCGACTATTTGCTTCGATCGACCGCCTGCTATTGGCCTGTGCCGAAATGACGATCCGCAACGGCGACGTTTCGCGCTGCGATCCCCTGACTGCCCGCGGTGGGTAATCGGCTGCTGCGTCGATTTCAAGCTTGCACATTGGAATATATTATACCAGACTTTGGGATGCAGCGTAACGGCCTCGGCCGTAGGCAAAAAAGCGCGCATTGGAGGAAACCATGGCTGCAAATGCAGTAACTGCTTCAAGTCAGGCACCGTCCAACAGCTTTCGCTGGATGCAACTCATCGTCGGCGTCGTCTGCATGGCGATGATTGCCAATCTTCAGTATGGCTGGACTTATTTCGTCGGCCCCATGGCGAAGGCGAATTCCTGGGACATCGCGGGCATCCAGGTCGCATTCAGCATCTTCGTCGCACTGGAAACCTGGCTGACGCCGGTTGAGGGATGGATCGTCGACTCGCTCGGTCGGCGCGGTCCAAAACTGATGGTCGCCGCCGGTGGGATATTTGTCGCGCTTGGCTGGCTCATCAACGCCAAGGCTGCATCGCTCGAGGCGCTCTATGCCGGCGCCGTCGTATCGGGCATTGGCGCGGGGGCGATCTATGCGACATGCGTCGGCAATGCCGTGAAATGGTTCCCCGATCGGCGCGGTCTCGCCGTCGGGCTGACGGCGGCAGGATTTGGCGCCGGCGCGGCGGTGACGGTCATTCCGATCCAGAAAATGATAGCGTCGATCGGATATGCCGACACCTTCTTCTGGTTCGCACTGGGCCAGGGCGCGATCATCTTCGTGTTGTCATGGCTGCTGCGCGCGCCGGAGCCGGGCGAGGTCGCTGCCGCTACGGGCGTCAAGGTTCTGCAGTCGCGAACCAGCAGCACGCCAGGTCAGATGCTTGCGTCTCCGGTGTTCTGGCTGCTCTACGTCATGTTCGTGCTGGTGTCTGCCAGCGGATTGATGGTTGCGGCCCAGGTCGCATTGATCGCCAAGGATTACGGTGTTGCGCAGTCCGTGATTCTGTTCGGCGCCACCACGCTGATCGTATCCGGCGTGATCGACAACGTTGCGAATGGCAGTGCGCGGCCGTTCTTCGGCTGGGTGTCGGATCAGATCGGGCGCGAATACACCATGGCAATCGCGTTCACGGCAGGTGGCATCGCCTACTGGCTACTCGGCACGGCCGGCACGACGCCGTGGACCTTCGTGATCTGTGCGGCGCTGATCTTCTTTACATGGGGTGAGATCTTCAGTCTTTTCCCCTCGACCTGCACCGACATGTTCGGTCCGAAATACGCAACCACCAACACCAGCCTGCTCTATACGGCCAAGGGCCTGTCGGCCTTCGTGGTTCCGCTCGCCAATGTGCTGAAGGCTTACACCGGCAATTGGCACGCCGTGTTCGCGGTGGCCGCGGTCATGAACTTTATCGTGGTGGCAATGGCATTGTTCGTTGTGCGGCCGATGCGACTCTCGATCAGTGCGTCGGAAAACAAGCGACCGATGGGACAGCTCGCCGAATGAGCAGCGTTCGCGGGCCGGTCTCCGAGGCCCCCTGAACGCTCGCACCGCAGGACCTCGCGGAAGAAGCGCACCTTGATCATGGTGCGCTTTTTTCTGTCATCCTGCCCTGGAATACAAAATGCCAATCATGGGCTCCCGTTCAATTCCCTTTCCGCCGTGACCCTCGCACGATGATCATCGCAACTCAAAAAGGTCAATCATACTGCCGCTTTCTTTCAATGCCAGCAGTCGCAAGATTTCGCCCAAATCGGATTGACAATTGGAATAATGTATACCAACATTGTTTGCGTTGGAGGCACCCCTGCGTTTGCCCTGAGGAGGTTGCGATGAAGGTCGGAGACATCCTGCGCAAGAAGACTGCACGTGTGGCAACGGTTCGAATGAATGAGACTGTCGCGATTGCGGCCCAACTCATGCGCGCCAGCAATATCAGCGCGCTCGTGGTCAAGGACGTGGTGCGGACCGAAGGCAACACCGCGGTCGGCATGTTCACGGAACGCGACGTCGTACGCGCGATTGCCGAACACGGCGCGGCCGGCGTCAGCCTCAAGGTCTCACAACTGATTTCGGTGCAGCAACTGGTCTCCTGCAGTTCGAGCGACACGCTCGAGCACGTTCGTCATCTCATGAACAAAAACCACATCCGTCATTTGCCGGTGATCGACAATTACAGCCTGATCGGCGTCATCAGCGTCCGCGACATCTCGACCGCGTTCGATGAAGAGGCGACGGCGAAGGAGCGATCCGTTGCGTGATCGGCGATGTCCGTCGTGATTGCGTGCTGGCAACCGCCGATCGAAGCAAAGTCCCTCGTTTTTGCATGATGGTGTTGTGCGGGCGACCGCCCTGCGCAATGGACATTTGCCGGGCCTGACGGCATCCTGCCGCTGAAAACCCGAAGAAATCGGCGGCCAGGCTCGTGCCCCGGGGGAAATGTTCAGGGGTCCAACATGATCAAAACGCGGTTCACCGAACTCGCCGGTGTCGAACACCCGATCGTGCAGGGCGGCATGCAGTGGGTCGGCCGTGCGGAGCTGGTCGCGGCCGTCGCCAATGCCGGCGCACTCGGCTTCATCACCGCGCTGACGCAACCAACGCCGGAGGATCTGACCCGGGAAATCGCCCGCTGCCGTGGCCTGACCGACAAGCCGTTCGGCG
This sequence comes from uncultured Alphaproteobacteria bacterium, assembly GCA_963808035.1. Taxonomy (GTDB): domain Bacteria; phylum Pseudomonadota; class Alphaproteobacteria; order Rhizobiales; family Xanthobacteraceae; genus Bradyrhizobium. Next base: position 734,843 of record CAWEEF010000001.1, read on the forward strand.
TCAATCTGACCATTCTTCCCTCGATCAAGCCGCCGCCCTATGCGGAATATCGGCAAGCCATCATCGAGAGCGGCATCAGGATCGTCGAGACAGCCGGCAACAAGCCGCAGGAACACGTCACCGAATTCAGGAAGCACGGCATCAAGGTCGTGCACAAATGCACCAGCGTCCGCCACGCGCTGTCGGCCGAGCGCATGGGAGTCGATGCCATTTCGATCGACGGCTTCGAATGCGCCGGCCATCCCGGCGAAGACGACACACCCGGCCTGATCCTGATCCCGGTCGCTGCCGACAAGGTCCGGATTCCGATCATCGCCTCAGGCGGCTTCGGCGATGGCCGCGGGCTGGTCGCAGCGCTGGCGCTGGGCGCCGAGGGTATCAACATGGGTACCCGCTTCATGTGCACCAAGGAGAGCCCGATCCACCAGATGATCAAGGAGAAGATTGTCGCCAATGACGAGCGCGAGACCGAGCTGATCTTCCGCACCATGCGCAACACCTCGCGGGTCGCCAGGAACGCGGTCAGCACCAAGGTCGTGGCGATGGAAAAGGAAGGCGCCACCTTCGAGCAGGTGCGCGATCTCGTCGCCGGCGCACGCGGCAAGATGGTCTATGCCAGCGGCGATGCCGATGAAGGCATCTGGTCCGCCGGCCAGGTGCAGGGGTTGATTCACGACATCCCGAGCTGCGCCGAACTCGTGTCGCGCATCATCCGTGACGCCGAAGCCATCATTCAAAGCCGGCTCGAAGCCATGATGTCCGGTCGGCGCCGCGAAGCGGCAGAATAGGCGCGTCTCCCCGCCAGCAGCAGAGAATGATGTCATGAAGGCCTTTGTCTACGGCGCCAATGGCGCTGAAATCACCGACGTCGCAAAGCCCGCGCCGAAGGGTACGCAGGTGCTGGTTCGGGTTCGCGCCTGCGGCCTCAATCGAGCCGACCTCGGCATGACCAAGGGCCACGCCCATGGCAACGCCGGCGGCCCTGGCACCGTGCTCGGCATGGAATGGGCAGGCGAAATCGCCGAACTCGGTTCCGATGCCAAAGGCGTCAAGGTCGGCGACCGCGTGATGGGATCGGGCGGCGCTGCATTCGCAGAATACACACTGGCGGATCACGGCCGGCTGTTTCACATCCCTGCCAGCAGCAATATGAGCTATCAGGATGCCGCCACCCTGCCCGTCGCGCTCGCCACCATGCACAATGCGGTGGTGACGAACGGCGCCCTGCAGCCCGGCCAGTCAGTCCTGATCCAGGGCGCGAGCTCCGGCGTCGGCCTGATGGCGATGCAGATCGCGAAGCTCAAGGGCGCCAAAATCGTGATCGGCTCTTCGACCGATGCCGTGCGTCGCGGGCGGCTGAAGGAATTCGGCGCCGATCTGGCGGTAGATTCCAGCGACCCCGGCTGGGTCAAGCAAGTGTTGGAGGCAACCGGCGGCGAAGGTGTCGACCTGATCGTCGACCAGGTTTCGGGCAAGGTCGCCAGCCAGAATCTCGCTGCCACCAAAATCAAGGGCCGCATTGTCAATGTCGGCAGGCTCGGCGGCAGCCATGGCGACTTCAACTTTGACCTGCATGCCGCACGTCGGATTAACTATATCGGCGTCACCTTCCGCACCCGCTCGATCGAGGAGATCCGCGAGATCTTCAACGAAGTTCGCAACGATATCTGGTCGGCGGTGGAATCGCGCAAACTGCAATTGCCGATCGACAAGGTGTTTGCATTCGCCGACATCGGCAAGGCATTCGACCGCATGGAAGCCAACCAGCATCTCGGCAAGATTGTCGTGACGCTGTAGCGCCCGGCTCGATTCAAGTAGGAACAGTTCGCAACAATTGCTGCTGCAAGTGAGTGGCGATAGCGCATTTTGAGTGGCGATAGCGCATTTGATCGGCGCTTTAATGTTGCATGACGGGCTGCTAAACCCGCGCGCATGAGCCCTCTTGTTCACAGTGCCAAAGCCCGCGTCGCGGCGATCTCGATCATTGCCAGCGCCGCCATGGCGGCTGCCAAATTCGTGGTCGGTATCGCCATCGGCAGTCTCGCGCTGATTTCCGAAGCCCTGCACAGTTCGGTCGATCTGGTTGCGACGGTCATCACCTGGTTGGTGGTGCGGTTTTCCGATCGCCCCGCCGACGCCGAGCACCATTACGGTCACGGCAAGCTCGAAAGCCTTTCGGCGCTGGGCGTGATCGCAATGCTGTATGTGCTGGCGGGCGGCATTCTGGTCGAAGCCTATAGCCGTCTGCGCGAAGGCGCGCCGCCACCGACGCTGTCGGCAATACCGTTCGCGGTTCTTTTGCTCGACATCGCCGTGAACCTCTGGCGCGCCTTTGCGCTGCATCGTACCGCCCGCGATACCAAAAGCCAGGCGCTCGCCGCCGATGCGTTGCACTTTGCATCCGACGTGCTCGGCTCGGTCGCGGTCATTGTCGGACTTGCGCTTTCGGGGCTGGGTTATGCCTGGGGCGATGCCGCGGCCGCAATCGGCGTCGCGGTGGTGATCTCGGCGCTGGGATTGCGGCTGGCGCGATCCACGGTGGAAACCCTGCTCGACCAGGCTCCCGCCGGGGTGTCGGAGACAGCCGCCGCGGCGATCAAGGCGGTGCCGGGCGTCGTCGATGTCGAGCGGTTGCGGGTGCGGATGGTGGGGCCGACCCACTTCATCGACGCCGTTGTGCAGGTTCCGCGCACCTATCCGATCGATCGAATCGACGAAATCAAGCGCAAGGCCCAGGAGGCGGTCACCCAGGCGCTCGACGACGCCGATCTGACATTTACCGCGGTGCCGGTCGCGCGCAACAACGAGAGCGTGCGCGAGCGCATCATGGTGATCGCACGCAATTCAGGTCTCGCCGTCCACCATGTCACCGTGCACGATCTCGGCGGCAAGCTCACCGTCAGCATCGACCTCGAAGTCGACGGCGAAATGGCGCTCGCCGCAGCCCACGACATCGCCCAGGACCTCGAACGGAACATCCGCGAGGAATTCGGCGACGACGTCGAGGTCGATACCCATATCGAGCCGCTGGAACCCGAACTACCGCTGGGTTCCGATGCCGCGCCCGAGCGCATCGACGCGATCAGGACCGCATTGTCGGGATTTGCCGCTGGCGGGGCCATTCACGATATCCATAATGTACGGGTGCGCGATACCGACGCCGGCGAGATCGTGAACTTCCATTGCCGTGCCGCTCCCTCGATGAGCGTGATCAAGGTTCACGAGAACGTCGACGAGATCGAGCGCGCCTTGCGCCGCGCATTTCCGACCGTGAAGCGCGTGATCAGTCACGCCGAACCGGCCAGGGCCTAGACCATAACGCGGACCGACGTTCCCGTTTCGGACTCACTTGGTATTCGCTTCGCGACTAGGAACTTGCTCTGGATAAGATTTATTTTCATTAAGGAATTGTTGACTCTCGACAGGGCCCGAAAACTGGATTCAAATCGCTGTGATTCGGAAGCGAGTGGGGTTCTTCCGATCGGCGTTCAGAAAATATTCCATGGGGGTCAAGGGCATGCCGCGCGCACACGGCGCGAACGCGTGCGTCCAATCCGATTCGATCAAGGGATTGGCGCAATCGATCGCGAAACCGGCGTATCACCGGCTTTTGACGGCGGAACCCGCGTTACGCCGCGCCGTGCCTACCCTGATCATTGCATTCCTGATCACCATCTGCCTCGGCGCGTTCGTGCAGGTGGTCGACCAGAGCCGTCTCAAACGCGACTCGATCAAACGCGACCTCGCGGCGGTTGCCGATCTGCTTGCGGAGCGTCTCGACCGCCTGGCTTCAAATCGACAGGATCGCGCGGCAACCATCGGGCGGCTGCAAAGCCTGCTTCCCGGCCTGATACCGTCATGGGGCTTCGCGGCGGGCCGGCATATCGTCGTCACCGGCACCGACCAGCGCGTGCTCGCCCGCATCCCGATCGAAGCCCCGATCGGCGACAACGACCGCATTCTCGACGTCATCAGTGCGGCGCTGCCGCTGAACGCGCCGGGACAGTTCACCAGCGTCGTCGAACTCACTCTGCCCAACGATGGCGGCGCACTGGCAGTCCAGCGGCTGGTGCGCTCGCTGCCCGGCCGGGTCATCGTCATCCAGGAGAACAACGCCTCGCTCTGGCGGTCCGACGCCACGCTGTCGGTCACGCTCTCCGCCACCACCGGTTTTGTCGTGCTGATCCTGGGCTTCGCATTCCACTGGCAGTCGACCCGCGCCCGCGAGGGAGACCTTATCAATGATGCCGTGCGCGGCCGGATCGACACCGCGCTCAACCGCGGCCGCTGTGGATTGTGGGATTGGGACCTGTCGCGCGGCCGGATCTTCTGGTCGCAATCGATGTTCACGATGCTGGGCCTCGACGCCCGCGGCGACCTGCTGACCTTCGGCGAGGTCAACGCGCTGGTGAATTCCGACGATATCGATCTGTTCGAGATCGCCGACCAGTTGATCGCCTCGAAGATCGGGCAGATCGACCAGACCTTCCGGATGCAACACACCGACGGTCACTGGATCTGGCTTCGCGTCCGCTGCGAGCTCAGTCACGCCGCGGGCGATACCGGTCTGCACCTGATCGGCATTGCCGTCGACATCACCGAGCAGAAGAGCCTGGCGGAAAAGACCGTCGAGGCCGACCTGCGGCTGCGCGATGCGATCGAGACCATTCCGGAAGCTTTCGTGCTGTGGGATGCCGACGATCGGCTGGTGCTGTGCAATTCGCACTTCCAGCGCCTGCACAAGCTGCCCGATACGGCGGTGACCCCGGGCACCTCCTATGAAACCGTGATCGAGGTCGGCAGCATGCCGGAGGTTCGCACCCGGTTGCATGACGCCGCCACCCTGGCGCCGGGAGCGCGCACATTCGAGGCCCAGCTCGACGACGGAAGCTGGCTGCATATCAGCGAACGCCGCACCAAGGATGGCGGCTACGTCTCGGTCGGAACCGACATCACCCGGATCAAGGAGCACGAACAGAAGCTGGTCGAAAATGATCTCAGGCTGCGCGCCACGGTGATCGACCTGAAACGGTCGCAGACGGCGCTCGAACAGCAAGCCATCGAACTCGCTGATCTAGCCGAAAAATATTCCGAAGAAAAAAACCGCGCCGAGGAAGCCAACCAGACCAAATCCAAGTTCCTCGCCAACATGAGCCACGAGCTGCGCACGCCGCTCAACGCCATCATCGGATTTTCCGAGATCATGGGAAGCGGCATGTTCGGCGCGCTTGGCTCGGAAAAATACCAGGAATACTGCCACGACATCCTGACCAGCGGTCACTACCTGCTCGAGGTCATCAACGACATCCTGGATATGTCGAAGATCGAGGCCGGGCGGATGAAGCTTGACCTGGAACAGCTCGATTTGTCGAAGACGCTCGCGGAATCGCTCCGTGTGGTGTCGGGACGCGCCGACGACAAGAAGCTGCAACTCGACGCCGATATCGAAGGCAGCATCCAGGTGGTGGCCGATCGCCGCGCGATCAAGCAGATCATCGTCAACCTGTTGTCCAATGCGGTCAAATTCACCCCCGATGGCGGCAGAGTGGTGGTGCGCAGCCGGCTGCTCAACGACTCCATCGTCCTGATGATTGCCGACACCGGCATCGGCATCGCACCGCATTCGCTGGTGCGGCTCGGCAGGCCGTTCGAGCAGGTCGAGAGCCAGCTCACCAAGACCTATCACGGTTCAGGACTTGGGCTCGCGATCGCAAGGTCGCTGACCGATCTGCACGGCGGATCGATGCGGCTGCGCTCGAAGCTCGGCGCCGGCACCGTGGTCTGCGTGTCGCTGCCGCGCGACGCCCGGAAAGCCCCGGCGAAGATATCCGAGGCTGCCTAGTTAGCCGCCCCACTGCCGATCAGCGCCACGAACACCCGCCGTACCTCGGCCTGGGTCTCCCGCACTCGCGCCTCGAGCGAGGAAAAATCCGGGGCATCGCCGGCCCTTGCCATGATCCGCAACAAATCCTCCCCGGCAATTTCCGGCCTGAATTTGTCGTTGACGCAGAGCCGCAGGATCTGCGTCAGGTCGTGATAGAGGCGCGTCGCGGAACGCAGGATTTCCGCCGAGGATTGCGCCAGCAGGCCGAGCCGCAGGGCGTTGTCGAGCACCTGCAGCGTGCTGACATTGAGAATGTCCGGCTTGTCGGCGGCGTGAACAAGCTGGAGATATTGTGCAATGAAATCGACGTCGAGCATGCCGCCGGCAGCATATTTGATGTCCCAGACGTCGTCCTCGCCCTTCTCCAGCGCAACCGCCCGGCGCATGTCGGCGACGTCAACGGCAATGCTGGCGGCGGCGCGCGGCCGCGTCAGCACCTCGCGGATGATGGCCTCGATCCTGCCGCGGAATTGCGGCGAGGCTGAAATCACCCGGGCGCGGGTCAGCGCCATGTGCTCCCAGGTCCAGGCCTCGCGATCCTGGTATTCGGCAAACGAGTTGAGCCGCGAGGCCACCGGGCCGGCGCGGCCGGACGGGCGCAGCCGCATATCCACGTCATAGAGCACGCCGTAATTGGTCCGCGTCGTGAATGCGCTGATCAGCCGCTGGGTAAAGCGCGCGAAATAATGCGCGCCCTGCAGTGATCGCGCACCGTCGGAGTCCGGTTCGTCGTGGTCGAAATCGTACAGCAGGATCAGATCGAGATCGGACGAGGCGGTCATCTCGCGACTGCCAAGCCTGCCCATCGCGAGGATCGCGGTCTCCTGCCGCTTGATCCGGCCATGCTGGGTTGCGAACCGCTCGGTCACCAGGCCGTGCACGGTATCGACGATGCCCTCGGCGACATCGGCGAAGGCGACGCTGGCCTGCGAAGCCGACACCGTGCCGGACAGGATTCGCGTGCCGATCAGAAACAGGCTCTCCTGACCGAACAACCGCAAGCGGTCGAGGAACTCCTCGTAGGAACTGGCATCGGCCAGGGTCGCCGCGAGGCGCGCCGACAATTCACCCCGGTCCGGCATCGCGCCGAAGAAGCGCGGATCGATCAACCCATCCATGATCTGCGGCTGCCGTGCCAGCATGTCGGCAAGCCGCGGCGCGGCGCCGAGGATGAGGGCCACGAGCGCGACGAGGTCGCTGTTCTGGCTGAGCAGCGAGACCAGCCGGGCGCCCCGCTGCAGCGCCTGCAGGAAGCGGTCGAAAGCCGTCACCGCGTCGTCGGGGTCTTCGGCATATGCAAGGCCCGCGATCAGCGCCGGGACGAACTCGACGAAGGCGTTCCGCGTCGCCGCCAGCCGGAACACCCGGTAGTCGCCGGAGATCCATTGCTGCACCGTCTTCGCCACTACCAGCGGCTTCTTGAAACCGATCGCGACCAGATGCTCGATCAGGCGCGGATCGTCCGGGCCCGCGCCATAGTCAACGGCCGGCAGCTTCGCCGTGCCGGTCGGATCGCCTTCAAACAGCTTGCCGTAATGGCCCTGCACCACATTGAGATGGTGGAGAAGGTCTTTTGCGAATGCGGCGCGGCTGTCATAGCCGAAGAAACGGGCGAAGCGCTCGACCGCCTCGGGATCCTCGGGCAGCGTATGGGTTTGCTCGTCGGCAACCATCTGCAGCCGGTGTTCGACCCGCCGCAGGAATTGATAGGCGGCCGACATCTCGTCCCGCGCCTCGCGGGTGATCCAATGACTTGACGCCAGCACGCTTAGGGCTTCGAGCGTTGGCCGCACCCGCAGTTCCGGATGCCGGCCGCCGGCGATCAGTTGCTGGGTCTGGGCGAAGAACTCGATTTCGCGTATGCCGCCGCGCCCGACCTTGACATTGTGGCCCTCGACCGCGGTGTCGGTTTGACCGCGAAACGTCTGCATCTGCCGTTTCATGTCATGCACGTCGGCAAGCGCTGCGAAATCGAGATGCTTGCGCCAGACAAAGGGCGCGATTTCCGCGATCAGCGTCTCGCCGGCCCTGGCGTCGCCGGCACAGGGCCACGCCTTGATCATGGCGGCGCGTTCCCAGGTCCGCCCTTCCCTCTCATAGTAGTCGAGCGCCGAGGCAGTCGAGATCGCCACCTGCGTCGAGGCCGGGTCCGGCCGCAGCCGCAGATCGACCCGGAACACATAGCCATCGCCGGAACGCTGCTGCAGAAGTCGCGCCATCGCCTGCGTGAGGCGGACAAAAAACGGTTGCGGCTCGATGTCGGTCGCCAGTGTCGGCGCCTCGGCATCGAAAAACACGATCAGGTCGATGTCGCTGGAAAAGTTCAGCTCGCCGGCGCCCATCTTGCCCATCGCAAGCACGATCAGTCCGCTGTTCTCCTCGGGGCGATCGACATGGGACGGCGACATCCGCCCCCGCGCCGCTTCCTGTCGCAACAGATAGCGCAGCGCCGATCGCACGGCGGCAACCGCAAGGTCGGTCAACGCAGTGCTCACCTGCATCACCGGCCAGACACCGCCGATGTCGCACAGCGCAATCAGCAACGCGGCCTCTGCTTTCATCCGGCGCAGCAATTGCATCGCATCGGCTTCGCTCGGTGCTGCCTCGACGTCGCGACAGCTCTGTTCGATCAACCGGGCGAGATGCAGCTCCGGCGTACAGCCAAACAGCCGGATCGCGCGCGCGGCATCGGCCCGCAACAGGTCGAACAGATAGGGCGAGGCCTCCGCAATGCCGAGAAGCATGGTGTTGAGGCGAGGATACCGCGCGGCAAGCTTGCGGAACGCGGCCGCCTGCTGCGGCTCAAGGTCAACGAGCCACCCTGACAGACGCCGTTCGGCTTCGGCAGGTGCGGACACATGCGGCCCGTCCACGAACCGCGCGGCCAGACGATGTTGGTCCGCGTCGCCCTTCGCGGAGGAGATCATGCCACCTTTTGTGGCACATCAGGCAATTGCGCCGCAAGCCTGTCGCCGACATCGCCGACCAACGCAGGAAGCGCCAGTGTCGCACGCAATCCCGGCTCGGCGTCAGCGAGCCGCAGCTCACCGCCATGCAGCGTCGCGACCGCCGACGCCAGGCTTAATCCCAGCCCGGAACCGGGCTGGGTGCGGCTTGCTTCCAGACGCACAAATCGTTCCACCGCGTGGCTACGGTCGGCCACGGGGATTCCGGGGCCATGGTCGGTGACGCTGAGCAGAACGCGATCGCCATCGCGCCGCGCTTCGATCATGATCTCTTTTGTGGCGCCGGTGACCGCATCGGCGCCGAGGGGTTGCGCGACCGGTGCCGGCTTGCCGTATTTGATCGCATTCTCCACAAGATTGGCCAACGCCTGGCTGATCAGCTCGCGATTGCCGTGCAGCGGCGCCGGCATCGTCTTGACATGCAGCGTCATGCCGTCGTCTTCCGCCAGCGGCTCATAGAGTTCGTGAATGCCGTTGGCGACCGCGGCGGCGTCGAAGTCGTCCATATTGTCACGGGCCTGGCCGGATTCGGCGCGCGCGATCATCAACAAGGCGTTGAAGGTGCGGATCAGGCCGTCGGATTCCTCGATGGTGCGTTCCAGCGCTGCGCGGTATTCGGCCTCGTTGCTGGATTTCGCCAGCGCGTCTTCGGCGCGATTGCGCAGCCGTGTCAGCGGAGTCTTGAGATCGTGGGCGATGTTGTCGGAAACTTCCTTGAGGCCCATCATCAGGGCCTCGATCCGCTCCAGCATGGCGTTGAGATTTTCCGCCAGGCGGTCGAGTTCGTCGCCGCTGCGGCCGACCGGCAGCCGTCCACTGAGATCGCCCGCCATGATGCGCTGCGTCGTGCCGGTCATGGCATCGATGCGGCGCAAGACGCGGCGTGCGACAAAGACGCCGCCGCCGAGGCCGAGCACGACCACGATCAACAGCGACCATTGCGCGGCCTTGGCGACGATGCCGAACAACCGCCGGCGTTCCTCGAGGTCGCGGCCGACCAGCAGCCGAAAACCACTCGACAGTTCGGTGACGCGCACCAGCGCGCGATGATCCCCGGTGTCCTGGTCGTCGAGCCGACGATAGGCGGTCTCCGACCAGCCCGATGTCCCCATCACGCCGGCCGCGAGCGAGCCGACATTGCCGGCGACCGCCATTCCCGCCGGCGTGGTCACGAGGTAAAGATTGGCACCCGGCCGCAGCGCCCGGTTCTCGATGGTGATGACGAGGCCGCGCAGACCGCGGCGGGCATAAATGTCGGCGATCTCGCCGGTCTCCGCGTTGACCGTGGTGGTGATCTGTTCGGTGATCAACCGGCGCGTATTCCAGGCGAAAAAGCCCAGCAGCGAGGCGGCAAACACGGCAAACAAGAACAGATAGACCAGCGTCAGCCGAAACGCCGTGGTGCGGATCAGTTTACCGAATGCCGTCACGGATCATGTATCCCGCGCCGCGGATCGTGTGCAGCAGCGGCCGTTCGAAGCCCTTGTCGATCTTCGAGCGCAGCCGCGAAATATGCACGTCGATGACATTGGTCTGCGGATCGAAATGATAATCCCAGACATTTTCCAGCAGCATGGTTCGCGTCACCACCTGTCCCGCGTGCTTCATCAGATATTCCAGCAGCCGGAACTCGCGCGGCTGCAGCGTCAATTCGTCCTTGCCGCGGGCGACGCGGTGCGAGAGACGATCGAGTTCGAGATCGCCGACGCGATAGGTGGTTTCCTCGGCTGGGCCGCCATGGCGCCGCGACAGTACCTCGACCCGCGCGAGCAGTTCGGCGAAGGAATAGGGCTTTGGCAGGTAATCGTCACCGCCGGCGCGCAGACCCTTGATACGATCGTCGACCTGTCCGAGCGCCGACAGGATCAGCGCGGGCGTGCGGTTGCCCTTCTCGCGCAGCGAACCGATCAGCGACAGTCCGTCGCGCTTGGGCAGCATCCGGTCGATCACCAGCACGTCGTAATCACCGGTGTCGGCAAGCGCCAATCCCTCCTCGCCATCACCGGCGAGATCGGCGACATAGCCTACTTCGCGAAACGCCTTCACCAGGTAGTCGGCGGACTCGCGGTCGTCTTCAATGATCAGCAGGCGCATTTGGGGGTCGGTCGCGGTCACGTGGATCAGCCTTCTGTCACCATGGCGCGGTCGGCATCATCATGCAAGGCGAGCCGAACCTCTTGATTCAGCAAAAAATGCGGGCGGTGAAGCTGGGGGGACCTCACCGCCCTTTGACCTCCCGACGGAGGGGGGCGTATTCCACCGGAAGGTAACTGAGGGAGCGAGTTTTTGACCCGCCCCCAGGAGAGAGCCGTCGGCGGGGGCGACTAATGCCGGCGACACCCTCCATCCTGTCGAACGCTCGATGCCTGGTCTCAACCCTTCGCCAGCGGCACCGCGACAAAGCGCAATACCCCGCCGGTCTTGACCCGCATCAGGACGCTGTTCTTGTTGTCGGACCGCGCGGCGTTGATGGCTTCGCGCACGTCTCCGGCATTGGCGACGTTCTTTCCGGCGACTTCGAGAATCACATCGCCTTCCTTGAAACCACGCTCGGCCGCCGCACTCTTCGGATCGACCTCGGTGACGACGACGCCGTCCTTGCCGGCACCGGCGACGCTGTTGGCGGGCGCGATCGTCATGCCGAGCTTCGGCACGTCGGTACCTCGGGTCGCGCTGCCGCGATTGTCGTCGTCGTTGTCGGCCTTGGCCTCGACGGTATTAGGCAATTGGCCCAGCGTAAGATTGATCACCTTGTCCTGGCCCTTGTGCAGCACGTTGAGCTTCACGGCATTGCCGGGCGCAAGGCCGCCGATGGTGCGGGCGAGTTCGCGGGCATCCTTGACCGTCTCGCCATTCACCGCCGTGATCACGTCGCCGGATTCAATCCCGGCCTTGGCCGCCGGGCCATTGGCCTGAGGCTCCGCAACCAGCGCGCCTTCAGCCTTTTTCAATCCGAGGCTGTCAGCAATGTCGGAGGTCACCGGCTGAATCTGAACGCCAATCCAGCCGCGGCTGACGCTGCCCTTGTCCTTGAGCTGCGCGATCACGTTCTTGACGGTCGGTGCCGGGATCGAGAACGCGATGCCGACGCTGCCGCCAGAAGGCGAATAAATCGCGGTGTTGACGCCGATCACTTCACCATTGGTGTTGAACGCCGGGCCTCCGGAGTTGCCCTTGTTCACCGGCGCGTCGATCTGGATGAAATCGTCATACGGACCGTTGCCGATGTCGCGGCCACTGGCCGAGACGATGCCGGCCGTGACGGTGCCGCCGAGGCCGAACGGATTGCCGACCGCGAGCACCCAGTCACCGATCCGCGGCTTGCCGTCGGAGAGCTTGGCGAACGGAAAGTCCGAACCGCCTTCGACCTTGATCAGGGCAAGATCGGTGCGCGCGTCGGTTCCAATCACCTTGGCCTTGTAGACCTTGCCATCATCGGTCGTCACTTCGACCTTGTCGGCGCCGTCGACGACGTGATTGTTGGTGACGGCATAGCCGTCGGCGGAAATAAAGAAGCCGGAACCCTGGCCCGTCACCGCGCCATGCCCGTGGCCGCCGCGCAGGCCCGGCGGCAAGCCGTCAGGTCCGCCAAAGCGCCGGAAAAAGCGCTCCATCGGCGAGCCCGGCTGGAACGGCGACTCCTCGCCGTCGTCCTTGGAAACCTTCTCGTTGATGTTGACCTTCACCGAAATCACCGAAGGCTTCACGCGCTCGACGATGTCGGCAAAACCGACCGGCTGCGCGACCTTGCTGACCTCGGTATTGACCTGCGCCTGCGCTGGGCTGCTGAAGATGTTGGCCTGGTCATGCGACGGGCCGAAGCCGTAGACCGCAACGCCGAGGCCGGCGACGACAGAGGCCATCAATGCGAATTTGCGCGCGGAGAACAGCGAACGGCGGGGCGACTGATAGGACGGAAGCGAAGAAAGATCGGTCGGACGGTCGGTCATTTAGAGATTCTCCAGGGCCTGAATCGACGGTGCGGGCCGCAAGCACCTTGTGGATCTGAACATGGGTATCTCCGCCTTACGATGCGCTGGCGAGGGAATTAAACTTTTGTAATAAACCTGTGAACCCGTGCGGCAGTTTATCGCAGGGCGGCCGCGGCTCGCCCAATGAAACCTACGGGAAACCGCTCTGCTAGGCCGGATTGTGCGGCGAGGGTTCCGTTCCGATCAGGCGCTGCAGTCGCGCCTCTTCTTCCGCGGTCAATTCGAACAGGGCCGGATCGTCGCTTGCGGCGGATCTCGAACGTCGCCGGTGATAGGCCCACAGCGCGAGGCCGCCCCCGGCCAGCGCCAGCGGCGTCAGCAGCCACAACAGCAGGGTGGCCGGTTCGAACCGCGGTTTCAGCAGCACGAACTCACCATAGCGTGCCACCAGGAAATCGAGGACCTGCGCATCGCTGTCGCCGGCGGCAATCCGCTCCCGCACCAGCAGCCGCAAATCGCGCGCCAGCGGCGCCTCGGAATCATCGATCGACTGGTTCTGGCAAACCATGCAGCGGAGTTCGCGCGATAAATCCCGTGCGCGCGCTTCCTTGACCGGATCCGACATGATCTCGTCCGGCTGCACCGCGTAGGCGGCGGATGCACCGATCATGGCGGCGACGACAAACAGGCAGGCAAGAAGTTTCTTCAATCGATCACTCCGCCGGCTGCAGCCCGTGCGCGGCCCGGGCGGGTTTCGGCGCCCCGACCCGCAGCCGCCGGTCCGTTAGCGACAACATGCCGCCGAACGCCATCAACACAGGGCCGAACCAGATCAGAAGCACCATCGGCTTGTGGTAGATACGCACCGCGATCGAACCGTCAGCCGCGGTATCGCCCAGCGAAATGTAGAGCTGGCTGGCGCCGCGCGTCAGCAATGCGGCCTCGGTGGTCGTCGTGCTGCGGGTGGTGAAGCTTCGCTTCGACGGCGTCATCGCGCTCAGCCGCGTACCACCTTCACTGACGGTAAACTGCGCCACCATTTCCCGATAGTTCGGCCCCTGCCGCTGCGTCACGCCGTCGAGCTTGAGCGCATAGCCAGCGACCTTGGCGACGTCGTCGGGCTTCATGGTCCCGATATATTCGGTGTTCCAGGTGGTCTCGCAGACAATGCCCATCAAGGCAACGCCGACCCCGGCATGGGCGAATACCGTACCCCAGCTCGCGCGCGGCAGCCCACGGGCGCGCCGCATGGCAGTCGTCAACGGCAGGCGAAACAGCCCGGTGCGCTCGGCGAGATCGCTGAGCGCCCCGGCGATGACAAAAACGGCAAGCCCGATCGCAAGCGGGGCCAATGCGCTGCCGCCGCGGGTCCACGCCCACAGCACCGCAAGGGCGATCAGCGCCGCAGCGCCGGCCGCCATGAGGCGCTGCGCCGCGCCAAGCAGATCGCCGCGCTTCCATGCCAGCAACGGCCCGAACGGCATCGCGACCATCAACGGCAGGAACAGCGGTGCGAAAGTGAGATTGAAGAACGGCGCGCCAACCGAAATCTTGTCGCCGGTCAGGACTTCAAGCGCCAGCGGATACAGCGTTCCGATGAAGACGGTCGCGCAGGCCGTCGTCAGCAACAGGTTGTTCAGCACCAGCGCGCCCTCGCGCGAGATCGGCGCGAACAGGCCGCCTTGTTTCAGCGCCGAGGCCCGCCAGACATACAGCGTCAGGCTGCCGCCGATGAAGATGCAGAGGATCAGCAGGATAAAGACGCCGCGGGTCGGATCGGTCGCAAACGCATGCACCGATGTCAGCACGCCCGAACGCACCAGGAAGGTGCCGAGCAGCGACAGCGAGAACGTCAGGATCGAAAGCAGGATAGTCCAGACCTTGAGCGCGTCGCGCTTTTCCATCACCACCGCCGAATGCAGCAGCGCAGTGCCGGCGAGCCACGGCATCAGCGAGGCATTCTCGACTGGATCCCAGAACCACCAGCCGCCCCAGCCGAGTTCGTAATAGGCCCAGTAGGAGCCCATCGCGATGCCGAGGGTGAGGAATATCCACGCCAGCAGCGTCCAGGGCCGGACCCAGCGGGCCCAGGCGGCGTCGATGCGGCCTTCGATCAGGGCGGCGATCGCGAATGAAAACGAGATCGAGAATCCGACATAGCCGAGATAGAGCATCGGCGGATGAACCGCGAGGCCGATGTCCTGCAGGACCGGATTGAGGTCGCGGCCCTCGATCGGCGGATTGGCAAGGCGCAGGAACGGGTTCGAGGTGAGCAGGATGAACAGATAGAACGCCGCGGCGATCCAGGCCTGCACCGCCAGCACATGGGCGCGCAGCGACAGTGGCAGATTATTGCCGAAGGCGGCGACGAGGCCGCCGAACAGCGCCAGGATCGTCACCCATAGCAACATCGAGCCTTCATGATTGCCCCAGACGCCGGTGATCTTGTAGATCAGCGGCTTCATCGAATGCGAATTCTCGAACACGTTGACGACGGAAAAGTCGGAGGTGACGTGCAGCGTCACCAGCGCGGCGAACGATGCCGCGACGAATACCAATTGCGCCAGCGCGGTGGAACGCGCCACATTCATCAAAGCGGGATCGCGCCAGCGCGCGCCGAGGACCGGCACGGTGGACTGGATCAAGGCGAGGCCGAGGGCCAGCACCAGCGCGTAATGTCCGGCTTCCGCGATCACTGCCGCACTCCCTGCGCCGCGTCCGGTGCCGCCTGCGGCACGTTTTGCGCCGCCTGTGACGTCTCCCCGACCGTCGCGCCGGGCGCCCGTTTCGCGGCGTAATCGCCCTTCCAGCGGCCCTGCTTTTTCAGGGCATCGGCCACCTCCTTGGGCATATAGGTCTCGTCGTGCTTGGCAAGCACGGTGTCGGCCCTGAACACGCCCGCGGCGTCAAGCGCACCTTCGGCGACGACGCCCTGCCCTTCGCGGAACAGGTCGGGGAGAATTCCCTGATAGGCGACCGGCAGCGTGGCATGACCGTCACCGACCTTGAAGCTCACCGTCAAATTGTCGCCGCGCACCAGCGATCCCGGTTCGACCAGGCCGCCGAGCCGGAAACGCCGCCCGGCCGGAATGTGCTTTTCGACCACCACGGCGGGCGTCGAGAAAAATACGATGGAATCGCGCATCGCATTCAGCACCAGCGCCGCGGCGATGCCGAGCACCGCGAGCGAGCCACCGATCATAGTCAAACGCCGTTGCCTGCGCGTCATGCGAGCCCTTCAATCCTGTCCGCAACGTGGTCCGGAAATCGATCAGGCCGTTGCGGCATCATGCTCATCCATCAAGTCCGAGATGTTTCAGGCCTTCGTTCAACTGGCGTAGCCGCTCCGCGTCGTTGGCGACAGCCTGACGGGCATCCGCCTGCGCGCTCTTCGCCCTGTCGCGATCCCCCATTACCATATAGGCCCGCACCAGTCGCAGCCATCCCTCCACATCGTCACCGTTTTGCTTCAATCGGGTGGCGAGGCGTTCCACCATGCTGTGGATGATCGCGCCCCGATCGGCCTCATTCATGTCCTTTGCCGCGACTATGGTATCGTTTGGCAGTGGCGGCGCCGCCGATCCATCGATCCGGGCCAGCGCGGCCTGAACGAGTGGACGCCATGGCGCATCGGAAGACGCCTTTTCCAGCATCGCGCGCCAGATCGACGCCGCCTCGGCATTGCGGCCGTCCTGCTCGGCGGCTAGGCCGAGGAAGTACCGCGCCTTGACCTCGTCCGGCTCGATCGCGATGGCGTGTTCGAATTCCGCCTTGGCCTCGGCAGTGACGACGCCACCTGCCGCACCGGCAAGGGCTTCGCCAAGGTCGGCACGACGCTCCGCACTATCGCCATTATAGGTGATCGAATTGCGGTAGGCGCGCACCGCGTCGTCATACCGGCCCAATTTCGTCAGCACCGGCGCAACCACGTTCCAGCCGCGGCCGTCGGTCGGATTTTTCTCCAGATGCGCTTCCACCTGCGCCACCAGATTGGCGAGCGGCTCGCTAGCGTCTGGCGTGCGGACACGTTCCGCCAGGGGAAAGTCGCCGAGGCGCGGCGAACCCAGCGGGAGGTAGAGAGCCACCGATACGACCGGCAGCCCGACCAGGGCGATGATCGCGGCAACACGTCGCAACCTGACGTTCGATCCGGTCGGCGGCGCGCGCTCGTCGGCGGCGGCGGCCGCCAGCAAGCGGCGGCTGATTTCGACGCGGGCCGCCTCCGCTTCGGAAGCGCCGATCAGGCCGGCGGCCCGGTCGCGATTGATCTCGGCAAGTTGATCCTTGTAGACGGTGGCCTCACTGCCCTCGAGGCGCGGTCGGCCGCGGCGGCTCAACGGCCAGAGCACGGCGAAGATCGCCGCGGCCGTCATCAGCGCGAACACAAACCACGGGGTCATCAAGCGGGTTCCGATGGCACGGCGTGCCACGTGGCAGCACCGATGCGCCGCTTTACACCACGGGCGGCAGGCCGGGCAATTGACAATTCTCAGCCCCGCCCCTGCCCAGGGCCTCGCGCTAAGTCACGTAAAACTCGACGCTTTGCGCCGCAGCCTCGCCATGCCCATTCAACGCTTTCAGAGAATAGGCGCCCGATTTGACCGAGTTCTGGCAGCCGGATCCTCAGGGATCCATTCGGGGCCGGAGACGAAATCGTGGTGACCGGCTCCGCCAGTTGTTCCCCGCTGGAGCCCTCGACGAGCACCACCCTTGCCCGGAGCATCAGGTTCCGGTAGGTCGCCGAGATGACGCGGTTCTCAACTTCGACAAATCTGATGACGGAGTTCATGCCGACTAGGTACGTCGCTCGCACCGGGCGGTCAACCAGAAATTGTACCTCGTTGGATTTACACTATTTTAACCGGCGCGCGAAGTATTGCGCTCACCCGTCATTGCGTTTTCGACCGCCCTGCTCATCAGCGACGCATAGTCCTGGCCGAACAACAGCTCGCAGAAGCGGATGGCCGCCTGGACCTGCATCTGCCGGTAGCTGCGCGTCCTGGCGTCACCGCCGCGTAGCGCCTGTACCAGCGCCTCGGTGGATTTTTCGACGTATTGCTGCAGATCGGAATAGGTCCGCAGCGTGACCTCGTTGATGGCGAGTTCGCTGGCATAGGTCCGGCACACCGCCACGAAATCGATCAGGGCTGCAGTTTCATCGACATCGCCGCTGTCGACGCTGGCCCCGGCAGAAATATCCTTGTCGGCGCGCTGACGGAGAAGACGCCGGACCCGGCCGGGTACGCGGTCGATCTCCGACTGCAGCGCATTGGAGATTTCCGCCCGGATCGACGTCAACTGTTTGCCCCACGAGGAATCGTGACGCAAATCGAGTTCAGTGCGCAAGCCTCGGACCCCGTCGTGCAGCATCTTGAGATGCTCGGCGACGTTGTCGAAATGCCCATGCCTGATATCGGTCCGCAGCACCGCGGCGAGATAGGACAGATCGTGCAGCGCAATGGTGACGGCTACGCCGTAGGGCGTGGCGGCAACGCGGATTTCATCGTCGGATGCGGCCATCCTGATGGCGAGACGGACGATCTGCCAGGGCGCCGTCAGCCGCTGCATCACCAGGGACAGCGCAAACGGCAGCAACAGCGGCGTCTGCAGGGAAGGAACATTGAGCGCTTTGCTGACTGAGGCGATCTCGGTTTCCGCCAAATTCCTGAAGTGGGAGGGAAGCCGTACATTGAGGGTGTCCAGTGCCTCGCGGGCCTGCAGAATCGAGCCGATCGGCAGCAGATCCTCGATCACGTCCGGCGCACCGACCCGGGCCAGCGCGCGCCGGTCACCGCCGATACCGGGGGTCGCGATCCTGGCAATCGTCTCCGCTGCGGCCCGCTGGAATGTGCGGACCGGCGGTTCAATGGCGGACAGCGTCGCGCTATTCCGCAGCTCGGCCAGGGCCGCGTCGAGTTCGCGCGCCTGTTCGGGCGCGCCGTCCCGTATCAGCCATTGCCACACCGGAAGCAGCGATGCGCGGCGGATCTGGCCCGGCCGTCTCGGATAGTTGCCCTCGACCAGAAACGGCTCCAGTGGTCGGAATACCAGCCGTGCCGGGTCGTCGGTGCGCGGCTGCGTCTCCTCTTCGGTCCCGCGCGCGACCTTGCGCAATTGTTCGAGCACAAGGGTGGCGACCGAGGCATCTTCGTCGCGCTCGATGGCGCGCTCGAACTCGCGCATCAGCAGCGCCTGCGCCTGCGGCGGAAGCTGTGCGAGATACTCTCTCAGCCGCTCGGTCGATGTCTGGCTCATGCGCCCGGTATGCATGCGTGCGTCGCGGACCGCAGTACCGGTCCATCGGTGATCATAAAAGCGCCGGCGTTAAGAAGTCGTTTAGGAACAGCGCGAGGGGCGTTGGGCGCTACATGGCTTGGATTTGCTCAAACCCCCGGCAGCACCAACTCGGCCCGCAATCCGCCGATCGGCGCATGGCCGAGCGAAAGGCTGCCGCCATAAAGAGCCGCCAGATCGACCACGATCGACAGGCCAAGTCCGGAACCCGGCTTCGACTCGTCCAGCCGCTGGCCGCGGCGCGAGACCTGCGCCCGCTCGGCCTCCGACAGCCCGCGCCCGTCGTCGTCGACGGTAATGCGAAGGATCGGGCCGGCGCCCGGCTCCCGCGGCGGCTCCAGGCGCACCTCGACGAATACCTGCGAGGACGCCCATTTACAGGCGTTGTCGACGAGATTGCCGGCCATCTCCTCGAGGTCCTGCCGCTCGCCGCGAAACTTCGCCTGCGCGTCGGCCTCGACCTCGACGACGACGCCGCGATCCCGATGGATCTTCTCCATCGTCCGGCGCAGCGCCTCGATCGCCGGCACGACTTCGGTGACGGTGCCAATAATGGTCAATCGCGCGGCGATGCGCGCTCGCTCGAGATGGTGCGCCACCTGGTCGCGCATGACGTCGGTCTGTGCCAGGATTTTGGTCGCGAACGGATCGGCGGCATGTGCGGAGGCTTCATTGACGATCACCGAGAGCGGCGTCTTGATAGCGTGCGCGAGATTGCCGACGTGGGTCCTGGCGCGTTCGACGATTTCCCGGTTGGCATCGATCAGCGCGTTGGTCTCGCGCGCCAGCGGCGCGATTTCGACCGGGAATTCACCCTCGAGCCGTTCGGCGCGGCCGGAGCGGATGTCGGCAATTGCGTCGGAAATGCGTTTCAGCGGCGCCAGGCCAAAACGGACCTGGAAGATCGTGGTCAGCAGCAGCACGATTTCGAGCGCCGCGAAGGTGCCGCCCAGGTAATAATCGAAGGTGCGGGTTTCGTCGAAAATCTCGGTGGAGTCGCCGGCAACGCTGACCAGGAATTTGCCGTCGGCGCCGAGATCGACCGGCCTTTCCACCATGCGCAGGTTCTGACCCTCGGGGCCATCGACATAACCGAGCCGGACTCCGGCCGCGGTCAAATTGCCGCCGCGGTCCTCGAGCTTCGGCAGCTTCTTGTCCCATAGCGAGCGCGAGGCCCGCGTTTCCGCCTTGTCGGTGTCGGTACGGGTGATCTGCCAATACCAGCCGGACAGCGGCAGTTCGAATAGCGGTTCGCCGAGCGACTGGAACTGATGATCGGGCGGCTCGTCCGGAGTGGCGACTTCGGCCACCAGGGTGCGCAGATAGAGGTTGAGGCGGCGATCGAACGCGCGCTCGGTCGCATCCCGGTAGACCGACGACAGGATGAAGCCGGTGATGACGAGGATCACCACCACCCAAGCGGTCGCAGACAGGAACAGGCGGGTGGCGAGCGAACTGCCGCGCATCAGGGTATCGTTCCGACCAGCCGGTCCCCGGACCGCGGGCCGAATGCTGGACGTCGGTTTTGGGACGGGATCATGCTCGAACCAGAGCAAAAGCCTGGCGCCGGATCAATATCAATCAAGCGCCGGGCGACGGCGGGGTCAGCAGATAACCAAGCCCCCGCACGGTCTGGATGATGTCGACCTCGAGCTTCTTGCGGATGCGGCCGACGAAAACCTCGATCGTGTTGGAGTCGCGGTCGAAATCCTGATCGTATAGATGCTCGACCAATTCCGTGCGCGACACCACGCGTCCGGTGTGGTGCATGAGATAGGCCAGTAGTCGATACTCGTGCGATGTCATCTTGATCGGATTACCCGATACGCTGACCCGGCCGGTGCGGGTATCCAGCGAAACCGGACCGCAGGTCAGCTCGCTCTGGGCGTGACCGGTGGAACGGCGAAGCAGCGCCCGGATCCGCGCCAGCACTTCCTCGAGGTGAAACGGCTTGGCGACATAATCGTCGGCGCCGGCGTCGAAGCCCTGCACCTTGTCGCTCCAGCGATCGCGTGCGGTCAGGATCAGCACCGGCATCAGCCGTCCGTTGCGACGCCATGCCTCCAGCACGGAGATGCCGTCCAGCTTGGGCAGGCCGATGTCGAGCACGACCGCATCATAGGGCTCGCTATCGCCGAGGAAGTGGCCTTCCTCGCCATCGAAGGCGCGGTCGACCACGTAGCCGGCGTCGCTCAGCGCCGTGGTGAGCTGACGATTGAGATCGGGATCGTCTTCAACGACGAGGAGGCGCAAGCTGGTCTCCGAACATGAGCTGCATCACAACTGCCCACGAGAAAGCAGTTGCCTACAACAAAGCCTTGCCCGCCGTGAACAGTCTATGAACGGCGCTCATGCGCCAGGTTACTTTTTCTTCACACCAGACTGCTTCCCAGACTGCTTCGCGGCGCGCCGGCAAGTCCCGCCGATCACCACCCAAGCAGCCTGTCGGTTGAGCTAGACGCCTAGCATGCCGGATCGAAGGCCCCAATAGCCGGCGCGACCTCTGCTCACGCCAGCGCCGGGGCTAATCAATCGCCGAGCCGAGGCGTCCCGTAACGCGGGTTGCCGGCCGAGCGCCGTCTGGCCAGGCGCGGTTGCCGTGCATCAATCCCTCAGGTGCGGAAAAAGACGAACCAGATCACACCGAGAATCAACACCGCAAGCCCGGTAGAAGCCGTCAAAAGGGCGAGCACCGAGCGACCCGGTTCGGCCTGACGTGCCTCGGTCGCGGTTTCGACAATTTGGCCATGTCGTTGAGTAGCCATGGTGACCTCATTCCCATAAGTGCCTGTAATACCAGCTAATGCCTTCGACGACACCACCTGTCGAAAGCAACGCCTGATCGGGAATGATGTTCCGGCCGATCGCAGCCCTGATCCAACCGCGCCGAGGCACGGCAGCGGAGCGCCGGCCGGCGCCGCCCGGAACGACACCCCGGCTGCACGGTTAACGCCGTTGGCAAATTCCCCGTCCGGTCCGCTTGAAACCGGGTTCCCGCGGTGGTATCGTGCCCGTGTCCTCAGTTGCGTTTTCGGAGTATCCCATGGCCCCCCGCGCCAACTGGAAAGGCTTTTTGCGCCTTTCGCTCGTGACCTGCCCGGTTGCCCTCTATCCGGCGACATCGGACACCGAGAAGGTCAGCTTCAACCAGATCAACCGCAAGACCGGCCATCGCATCAAATATGCCAAGCTCGACGCCGAGACCGGCGAGGAAGTCGCCGCCGAAGACATCATGAAGGGCTACAAGATCGACACCGATACCTACATCGAAGTGTCGAAGGATGAACTGGACGACGTCGCACTGGAGTCGACCCGCACCATCGAGATCGACGAATTCGTGCCCAAGTCCGATATCGACGGCCGCTATCTGATCCGTCCCTATTATCTCGTGCCCGACGGCAAGGTCGGCCATGACGCCTTTGCGGTGATCCGCGAAACCATCCGCAGCATGAACAAGGTGGCGATCGGCCGCGTGGTGTTGACCAATCGCGAGCACATCATTGCGCTGGAGCCGCTCGAGAAGGGCCTGATGGGCACGCTGCTGCGCTACCCCTACGAGGTGCGCAGCGAACAGGAATATTTCGACGATATCCAGGACGTGAAGATCACCAAGGACATGCTGGACCTCGCCAAGCATATCGTCGAGCAGAAATCCGGATCGTTCGACCCCGACCGGTTCAAAGACCGCTACGAATCCGCGCTGATCGATCTGATCAACCAGAAGCGCAACGGCCTGCGCACGACGGCAAAAGCGGCGCCGAAATCCGGCGGCAACGTGATCAACCTGATGGATGCGCTGAAGCGCAGCCTCGCGAGCGAAAAGCAGGCCGCCGCGCAGCCCACGACCAAGAAGCCGCGCAAGCGCGCCGAGGGCCAGCGCGAAATGCTGCTGCCGATCAGCGGCAAACGCGCCGCCAAGGAAGACGCGAAGGCGCCGGAACAAAGGAAGGCCGCCAAGCCGGTTCGCGCCGCTGCCCGCTCGAAAAAGGCCGGATAGGCGCGGGCGGCAGCGCGCGATGATGCCTCACCCGGACATCCCGGCAATTTCGCAACTGGCCGACCGCCGCGCCTGAGATGCCGTGGTCGACGCCCTTCGACGATCCGATCGCGCTGCCCGGCGGCGGTAGCCTTGCGACGCTGCAACAGGCCGCCGATTACATCATGAGGCTGCCACAAGAGGTCCAGCAGCAGTCGCGCTGGCAAACGGCCATCGAGAATCTGATCAATGCCGCGGAGGCCGGCGGTGGCTGGCTGATGTTTGCCCGGATCGGCGTGATGCGGGCATTGAACGCGGATGGATAGAGTTCAGGCCGCGACGACAATTAGCCTTGCGCTTACTTCAGCGAGCTGTTGATCGAAGCAAATTTGGTGTTGAGCTGGGGCCCGATGCCCTGAACCGTGGCGATGATCGCAAATGCAATGCCGGTGGCGATCAGGCAATATTCGATCGCGGTGGCTCCGGTTTCGTCGTCGCAAAATCTTGAAAACAACGCCCGCATTCAAAGCTCCTGTCGCGCTTTCCGGGGCCCACCCGCACAGCGTCCGGCGTAATCCTAGGCCGATTTCGTTGCAAGCGTATTCACGAACACGCTGAACGGCAGGTTAAGGCCACAATCGGCCTTTGGCGGCATCGCGAAACCACACCTCGCCGGGTCTCCAAGCTTTCTGTTGCGCTCAATCCAAGGCGGCCTGCCGGGATGCAAAACCAGATAGCAGAGCCTCGCGGGAAACACCGCGGCCGAGCTTTACCGGCCGAACAATTCCTGTTCCAACTAGCCGGCACAGGTCGAGCGCAACATCGGCCGGCTTGGGGAGGAATCGGCATGAAACTCGGCGCCGCCATCGTAGAAATCATGAAGCGCGAGGGAATCGAGATTCTCTGCGGCTATCCGGTCAATCATCTCATAGAGCACGCGGCCAACGTCGATATCCGCCCGGTGATGGTGCGGCAGGAGCGGATTGGACTGCACATGGCGGACGCTATTTCCCGGGTCAGTTCCGGGCACAAGATCGGTGCCTTCTGCATGCAACACGGTCCCGGCTCGGAAAACGCCATGGGTGGCGTGGCGCAATGCTATGGCGAGTCCGTGCCGGTGCTGGTGTTGCCGATGGGCTATGCGCGGCGCCTCGCCAACATCGAACCGAACTTCAATTCCAGCCAGGCGATGAAAGCTTTTGCGAAGTCGGCCGAGCCGATCAACATCGCAGCCGAAGTCGGCAATATCTTCCGGCGCGCCTTCACCCGGCTGAAAAATGGCCGCGGCGGACCTGTCATCGTCGAGATACCCTCGGACATGTGGAACGAGGAAGTCCCGGAACCGCTCAACTACACGCCGGTGTTGCGCACCCGCTACGGCGCCGACCCGATCCATGTGAAACAAGCGGCGGCGCTGCTGGTCAACGCCAGACGGCCGGTGATCTATGCCGGCCAGGGCGTGCATTACGCCAAGGCCTGGCCGCAACTGAGGCGGCTTGCCGAAAGGCTCGCCATTCCCGTCACCAGCAGCCTTGGCGGCAAATCGTCATTCCCGGAGACCCACCCGCTGTCGCTCGGCTCCGGCGGACTGGCCGTGCCGCAGCGCCGTGCCGAAATTCCTCGGCGAGTCCGACGTGATCTTTGGCGTCGGCTGTTCGTTCACCGAAACCTCGTTCGGCGTCGCCATGCCCAAGGGCAAAACCGTCATCCATTCCACGCTCGATCCAGCGCATCTCAACAAGGATGTCGAGGCGAGGGTCGGGCTCGTCGGCGACGCCGGCCTGGTGCTCGACGCGCTGCTCGAGGAAATCGGCAAGAGCGTGGGCACCGATCGCGACGCGTCTGCCGTCGCTGCCGAGATTGCCGCCTCCCACAAGGAGTGGCTGGCGAAATGGATGCCCAAGCTCACCAGCAATGACGCACCGCTCAACCCCTATCGCGTGCTTTGGGATCTGCAGCACACCGTCGACATCGCAAATACCATCATCACCCATGATGCCGGCAGCCCGCGCGATCAGCTCTCGCCATTCTGGAAGCCGGTCGAGCCGTTGTCCTATCTCGGCTGGGGCAAGACCACCCAGCTCGGCTATGGGCTGGGACTGGCGATGGGCGCCAAGCTCGCGAGGCCCGACAAGCTCTGCATCAACGTCTGGGGCGATGCCGCCATCGGCTTCACCGGCATGGATTTCGAGACCGCCGTGCGCGAGCGGATTCCGATCATGTCGATCCTGCTCAATAATTTCAGCATGGCGATCGAACTGAAGGTGATGCCAATTTCGACCGAAAAATACCGCTCGACCGATATTTCCGGCGACTATGCCACGATGGCGCGGGCCTTCGGCGGCTATGGCGAGCGGGTGACGAAGCCGGAAGACATTGTGCCGGCGATCAAGCGCGGCATCCAGAAGACCCGGGAAGGCGTCCCGGTGCTGCTCGAGTTCATCACCTCCAAGGAGACCGAGGTTTCACGGCCCGGGACCTGAGCCTGACCGCTTTTCGGCTTAACCGCGACGCAAGACGGCGTTGGCCGAGGCGCGACCCGGATGGAATAATCGGATATTGTTCTATTGGATTTACCGGAGCGCCCGTGAACCGGAGCCCGGACCGGCGCTTTTTTAGAGCGCGGCGCCCCAGGCCCCGCGCAAATGGACTTTTTTGAATGACCGCGCTTCCCCCGGACGTGGTGCCTGATCTCGGGCAGGAGAATGCCCGGCTGCAGGCTGAGCTGCGCGCCATGCGGGACCGCCAGGCCGCCAGCGCCGAAATCCTGCGCACCATCGCAAGCGCCTCGGGCGACGCCGGGCGGTCGTTGCAGCAGATCGCAGAGACCAGTGCGCGTCTGTTTGGCGCTCCCAGCGTCTCGATCCAACTCGTCGAGGGCGCAGAGTGGGGACAGGCGTACCGTTTTGGGGCCAGCGCCCTTCGCATTCGAGCGGCGGTGCCGCTGGCGACAATCCGTGTTGGCGGCGCGAATATGCCGGGCGCCGTGGTCACCCAGAACCGGCAGATTCACATTCCGGACCTCGACCGTGTCGATCCCTCGATGGCGGATTGGCCCGGCCTTCCCCACGCACGCGCCGCGGGCACCCGCGTCATGGCCGGCACGCCGTTGCGGCGCGAGGGCAAGGCGATCGGCGTTCTCATCATCTACCGGGACCGGCTCGCGCCCTTCACGGCCGAGGAGCTTGCACTCCAGCAAAGTTTTGCGGACCAGGCCGTCATCGCCATCGAGAACGCGCGGCTGTTCAACGAAGTGCAGGCGAGGACGAACGAGCTCACGGAAGCGCTCGAGCAGCAAACCGCCACCTCTGAAGTCTTGAGCGTCATCAGCAGATCCGCCGGTGACCTTGCCCCCGTTTTCGACGCCATGCTCGGCAAGGCCATGGAGCTTTGCAGCGCCAATTTTGGTGTGCTCAATACCTATGACGGCAAGCTGTTCCACACCGGCGCGACCTACGGACTGCCGCCAGACTATGACGAATACCGCCGGAAGCAGCCGCTCGACTATGGCCCCGGCACTGCGCCGGCGCGCCTTCTGCAAGGCGAAGCGTTTGTTGAAATCGACGATCTCCTCGACTCGGACGCCTATCGAAACGGCGATCCCAACCGCCGAGCGCTGGTCGATATCGGAGGCGCGAGTTGCCTGCTCGCCGTGCCCCTGCTCAAGGACGACCGCGTCGTCGGCAATGTCATGATCTTCCGGCAGGAGAAGCGGCCCTTCTCCGAGAAGCAAATCACGCTGCTAAAGCAATTTGCCGCGCAAGCCGTGATCGCCATCGAGAACACGCGGTTGCTGCACGAGTTGCGCCAAAGCACGGACGACCTCACGGAAGCCCTCACCTACCAGACCGGGAGCGCCAACATTCTGAGTGTGATTGCCTCCTCGCCGACCGATGTCGCCCCGGTGCTCAAGGCGATCGTGGGCAGCGCCTGCGAGCTATGCGGGGCATATGACGCCGTTGTGATGCTGAAGGACGGCGACGAGCTGCGTCTTGGCGCGCATCATGGCCCGATCTCAATGAGTCGGCAGCGCTGGCCCAGCGACTGGACCTCGATTTCGGGTCGCGCCATGGCCGACCGTCGCCCCGTGCATGTCGAGGACGTGCTTTCCGATGAAGGCGCCGAATTTATCGTGGCCCGCGAGATGTCGCGTGTCGACGAATGCCATACCCTTCTGGGCGCCCCCTTGCTTCGCGAGGGCGAAAGCATCGGTGCCATCGTGCTCCGGCGTTCGGAAGTGCTTCCCTTCAGCGAAAAGCAGATCGCGTTATTGCAAACCTTTGCCGATCAGGCAGTGATCGCGCTGGGCAACGTCCGCCTGTTCGAGGAAGTGCAGGCGCGCACCCGCGAGCTTTCGGAATCGTTGCAGCAGCAGACCGCCGTCGGCGACGTGCTGAAGACGATCAGCCGCTCGACCTTCGATCTGCAACCGGTGCTCGACACACTGGTGCAGACCGCCGCGCAACTGTGTGACGCCGAGATGGCTTTCATCATGCGTCGTGAGGGCGACGTGTATCGCGCCGGCGCCGCTGTCGGTTATTCCCACGAATATATCGAATTCCTGAACAATCATCCGGTCAATCCCGACCAAGGTACGGCCACCGGGCGCGCGGTGCTCGCGCGCCGCGCCGTGCATATCCTCGATGTTGCGACTGACCCCGAATACACGATGCGCGAATCGGTTACGCTTGCCGACCAGCACACCGCACTCGGGGTGCCGCTATTGCGGGAGAACGAGCCAATCGGCGCCCTCATCCTGGCGCGGAAGAGGATCGAGCCATTCACGCAAAAGCAGATCGATCTCGTCACCACTTTTGCCGACCAGGCCGTGATCGCGATCGAGAACGTTCGCCTGTTCGATCAGTTGCGGCAGCGCACCGATGATCTATCCGAATCGCTGCAGCAGCAGACGGCGACCGCCGATGTGCTCAAAGTCATCAGCCGGTCGGCGTTCGATTTGCAGACGGTCCTCGACACCCTCGTCGAGTCAGCGGCGCGGCTGTGCGAGGCGGATATGGCGGCGATCACGCGGCAAAAAGGCAACGAGTATTTTCGCGCCGGCTCATACGGATTTTCGCCCGAGTTCATGAACTATGTAAAGGACATCCCGGTCAAGCCCGAGCGTTCGACCATTACCGGGCGGACTTTGCTCGATGGCAAAGTCACCCATGTCCCAGACGTGCACGCCGACCCCGACTATGCGTTTTCGGAGGCCCAGAGACTGAGCGGCGATCCCCGTACATTTCTCGGGGTACCGCTTTTGCGCGAAGGCAAGCCTGTCGGCGCACTTGTTCTGTTGCGTCGAAGCCTGCGGCCTTTTACCGATAAGCAGATCGAGCTGGTCACGACCTTTGCCGACCAGGCCGTCATCGCGATCGAGAACGTGCGGCTGTTCGATGAAGTCCAGGCCAAGACCCGTGATCTCGAGCAGGCGCTCAAATATCAGACCGGCAGCGCCAACATCCTGAACGTGATCGCCTCCTCGCCGACCGACGTCCAGCCGGTGCTGAAGGCCATCGTCGAAAGCGCCTGCGAGCTTTGCGGCGCTTATGACGCGGTGGTGCGTCTCAAGAGCGGAGACGATCTGGAGTTCAGCGCGCATCATGGCCCGCTTCCGGTGAGCCTCGCGAGTGTGCCAATCACCGAGAACTCCACAGCGGGGGCGGCCGTGATCGGACGAAAGCCCGTTCATGTTCATGACCTGCATTCTTTTGATGGTGACAGGTTCCCGCACGCGCAAGAATTGGCGCGCATGCACGGCGAGCGCACCATTTTGAGCGTGCCGCTGTTACGCGAAGGCGAAAGCATCGGCGCCATCATTCTCCGACGCACCGAAGTTCATCCCTTCAGCGAAAATCAGATCGCCCTGCTGCAGACCTTTGCCGATCAGGCGGTCATCGCCATCGGCAATACCCGCCTGTTCGACGAGGTGCAGGCCCGTACAGGAGAGCTGGCAAAGTCGCTCGAAGAGCTGCGCACCGCGCAGGATCGCCTGATCCAGACCGAGAAGCTCGCTTCCCTCGGCCAGCTCACCGCCGGCATCGCCCACGAGATCAAGAACCCGCTCAACTTCGTCAATAATTTCTCGGCGCTTTCAGTCGAACTCACCGACGAACTCAACGAATTGCTGAGGCAGACCGAGCTGTCGGACAAACTCCGCGCAGAAGTCGATGAATTGACCGGCCTTTTGAAGGACAATCTGGAAAAGGTGGTGCAGCACGGCAAGCGCGCCGATTCCATCGTCAAGAACATGCTGCTGCATTCGCGCGACGGCGCCGGCGAGCATCGGCCTGCCGACATCAACGCGCTGATCGACGAAAGTCTCAACCTCGCCTATCACGGCGCGCGCGCCGAGAAACCGCAATTCAACGTCACGCTGCAGCGCAGCTTCGATCCCGAAGCCGGCATGGTCGAGGTATTTCCGCAGGAGATCACTCGCGTATTCCTGAACCTGATCGCGAACGGATTTTACGCGGTTACCAAACGCAAAACCGAGAATGGAGCGGGTTTTGACCCCGTCGTCAGTGCGACCACGAAAGACCGTGGCGCCGAGGTCGAAATCCGGATCCGCGACAATGGCACCGGTATTCCGCCGGAGGTAAAGGAAAAGATGTTCAATCCCTTCTTCACGACCAAACCAGCCGGCGAAGGTACCGGACTTGGGCTGTCGATGAGCCACGACATCATCGTGAAACAGCATGGTGGCACGATCGACGTCGACACCGAGCCCGGCGCCTTCACCGAATTTCGGATCGTGTTGCCGCGCACAAGGAATTTACCAAACAAATAAAGAGGTTGGACGTGGGTGTTCTAGTTCTTGTGGTGGATGATGAGCCCGACGTGGAATCGCTGTTCCGCCAGCAGTTCCGACGCGACCTGCGGGCGCAGCGTTTTGTGATGGATTTTGCCATTTCCGCGGCCGATGCGCTGGCGCGCATTGCCGGCACCATTGAACAGTCACTGATCCTGATCCTCTCGGACATCAACATGCCCGGCATGACCGGTCTTGAGATGCTGCCCAGGGTCAAGGAAATCCGGCCCGATGTTCCCGTCATCATGATCACCGCTTACGGCGATCCCGACACCAGGCGCAAGGCGATGGAAAGCGGCGCGACCGGAGTGCTGACCAAGCCGATCGATTTCGACCTGTTGCGGGAGGAAATCGACACCCGGCTCCAGCAGGCCGGGTGATACCAACGGCCACAATCTCTGACTCGTCATGCCCGCACTTGTTTCGGGCATCCACGTCTTCAAAGCCGTTCCAATCAAAAGGCGTGGATGGCCGGGACGAGCCCGGCCATGACGATGTGGATGGGTCACCGCCAACGGCCGTTGGTATGAGACGGCCGCTTATGGCTTGAAGAACGCGGGATCGTTGAGCGCCTTGATCATGGTATCGACCATGTCGGCGGCGCCATGATCCTCGCGCTCTTCCAACAGTTCCCACATCTTGCGCAAGTTGGCGCGCATCGGCGCCTTCAGCGAGGGGTCGCGCTCGATCAATGTCCGCGCGATGCAGAACGCAATGCCCTCGGCACCCATCCGGGTCTGCTCGATGGTTGGCTTGCTCATGGCCGGCTCCTTGTCGGATTTCGATGCCTGATCTGGCTTGCGGCCGCTGTTAAATCAAATAGCGGCGCAGGGCTAGCCGCTCCGGGCGAAATCGCCCCGCCGCGGCAGCCTACTCGGCCATCTCGATCGGCTTGGCGGGCCCGGCCAGCGGCCTTTCTTCCATCGCAATCATGCACAGCGACGAACCGGCCATCAGCGCCGTGGCGGCTGCGAACACATAGCGGAATGCCGCGACCATATCGGTTGCGGAAATCGAGTTCACCGGGCCGCGATGTTCCCCGCTGAGCGAAACATCCGCCCCGAGCGCCATCAGCAGGATGGTACTGAATGCCGCCACCGTGAACGATGCCATCAGGGCGCGGAAGAAATTCATCGCCCCGGTCACGGTGCCGACCTGGGCGCGCGACACCGAATTCTGCAGCGAGACCACGCTGACCGGGAACGCCGTGCCGAGCCCGAGCGCGAACACCGACAGCAGCAACAACAGCGCCCACAGCGGCAATACCATGAATGTCAGCGCCAATCCCATGGCGGCCGAGCAGGTGGTGCCGATGATCGCGACCCGCTTGTAGTGTTTGGCCCGCGCCATGGTTCGGCCGGCGATCGCGGCGCCGCCGGTCGAGACCGCGGCCAGCGGGATCAGCGCAAGCCCCGCCTCGCTGGCGCTGAGGTGATAGACCACCTCGTAATACAGCGGCAGGTGCACGGTCAGCCCCAGCATCGCACCCAGCGCGCAGCCGCCGGCGGCCATGGCGTAAGGCACGACCTTTCCGCCCATCAGCGGCAACGGCAGGAAAGGCTCCTCGGCCGCTCGGGCGTGCCACACAAACGCCAACGCGAGCGCGATCGAGGCACCGACCATCGCCAGGATGGTCGGCGACAGCCAGAGAAAGCGGTTTCCACCCCAGGTCAGCACCAGCATGACCACGACCGCGGAAGCCATCAGCAGCACGCCGCCGAGCCAGTCGACCTTGCGCCTGCGGTGGAACACCGGGATCTTGCCCATCTTGGGCAGCAGCAGCGCCAGCGATGCCAGCCCGAGCGGTACGTTGATCCAGAAGATCATCGACCAGTGCAGGTGCTCGGCGAATACGCCGCCGAGGATCGGCCCGCCGATGCCGGCCGCAACCCACACGCCGCTGAAATAGGCCTGGTACTGGCCCCGCTCGCGCGGCGTCACCACGTCGGAAATCACCGTCTGCACGATCGGCATGATGCCGCCGCCGCCGAGCCCCTGCAGGCCCCGCGCGAGGATCAGCACCGGCATGTTGGGCGCCAGCGCGCACAGGATCGAGCCCGAAATGAACAGGCTGAGCGCGGCGATGATCATGGCGCGGCGGCCGTAAATATCGCTCAGGGTGCCGAATACCGGCGCCACTGCGGTCGATGCCAGCAGATAGGCGGTGATGACCCACGACAGGCTGGTGACGTCGTGGAATTGGCGGCCAATGGTCGGCAACGCGGTTGCGACGATGGTCTGGTCCAGCGCGGCCAGAAACATCGTCAGCATCAGACTCATCAGGATGGTGCGGACTTCGCTCGGCGCGAGCGCGGCCCGCGGCGCGATCGACGGCGCGTCGCTGATCTCGATCACCTCGCCCGGAATCCGCGACAACTCGCTCGCGATCTCTTCGGGCAAGGCCTGTTGGTCAGCCTGTCGAGGGCTCTGCCGTTCAAACTTGTTCATAGGGGAGGTGCGCGGAGGTTGTTCAACACATAAGGTGGCATACCGCCACGAGGAATCGCTGGTTTGAGCTATACCTATACTTAGCGGAGAGAGGAGCGGCGCGGCAGCGGGTTGGCTGCATGGGTGCGTCCCGCGAAGCGACAGACAATCGCAATCGCGTGATGGATCGGCCGGCCGACTTCAGGATTGTGGCGGCTTCTTCAGCCGGGCACGCTTCGGCAACAGCGTCGGCCATTGCACGATGTGATCCTCAAGGTCGGCGTCGGCGACCTCGTCTTCAGTCCCCTGCACCCTGCCTCGCACCGATACGCCCGCTTGGTGAACGGTATCGGGATCGCCGGAAATCAACGGATGCCACCAATAGAGATCGCGCCCCTCCGCGACCAGCCGGTAGCCGCAGCTCGGCGGCAGCCAATTCAGGGTGCGAACGTTCGCCGGGGTAAGCCGGACGCAGTCCGGAACCAGGTCCGAACGATTCGCATAGTCCTTGCAGGCACACAGCCCGGCATCGAGCAGCTTGCAGGAAACATGGGTGAAAAAGATCTTGCCGGTATCCTCGTCCTCGAGCTTTTCGAGGCAACAGCGTGCGCAGCCATCACACAGGCTTTCCCATTCGGCATTGGACATTTCTTCCAACGTCTTGGTTTTCCAAAAGAATCCCTCCTGGCCGGAGGGTGGCTTGGATCGCACGGTCATATTTCCTGGAGTTCCCAGCCGTTTCGGCATCAGCCGTTCTACGGGTTGCAGCGGCAAAGCTGCAAGGGGCCACATGGCGGCCGCCCGAATGGCTGTCGCCGGCACTCGCCCTGCTGTTCAATATCGCAGCAGGACCATTGGTTTATCGCCCCTGCTCGGTTACATAATGAGCGAGACCCCGGGGAGCGCAAAAGCGCCTTGGGTTTGCCGCAACATTCCCGCAAGACGTTTCGACGGTACCCAGCCGGGTGCTTCAGCGCTTTCGAACTGACCAAGGGTCCCGGTGCGCCAGATCGTACCACCGCAGTGGAAGAAAAGCTTCCGGCACTGGCTGCTGGACCTCGACGCGCGCATCGACTCGACCCTGTTCTCGTCCGGCAAAGGCGTCCGCGAACTCTATGAGCGGTATTCGACCTTCATGGACCGCTTCTATGTCGGCCGCTGGAAGCGCTGGGTGTTCATCGAGCCGCTGTCGGAAGCCGCCACGATCGGGCTCGCCGGCCTTGTCCTGATGCTGGCCCTCGCGGTGCCCGCCTTTCGCGAGACCGCCGATGACGACTGGCTGAAGAAATCCGACCTCGCCGTGACCTTCCTCGACCGTTACGGCAACCCGATCGGCAGCCGCGGCATCAAGCACAATGATTCGATTCCGCTCGAGGACTTTCCGGACAACCTGATCAAGGCCACCCTCGCCACCGAGGACCGCCGTTTCTACGACCATTTCGGCATCGATGTCGCCGGCACCTTTCGTGCGCTGTTGACCAACGCGCAGGCCGGCGGGGTTCGCCAGGGCGGCTCGTCGATCACCCAGCAATTGGCGAAGAATTTGTTCCTGAGCAATGAGCGCACCATCGAGCGCAAGGTGAACGAGGCGTTTCTCGCGATCTGGCTGGAGACGCGGCTCACCAAGAACGAAATCCTGAAGCTGTATCTCGACCGCGCCTATATGGGCGGCGGCACCTTCGGCGTCGACGGCGCCGCGCATTTCTATTTCAACAAGTCGGTGCGCGACGTCAGCCTCGCCGAAGCCGCGATGCTGGCCGGACTGTTCAAGGCTCCGACAAAATACGCGCCGCACATCAACCTGCCCGCCGCCCGCGCCCGCGCCAACGTGGTGCTGGACAATCTGGTCGACGCCGGCTTCATGACCGAGGGTCAGGTGTTCGGCGCGCGGCGCAATCCGGCGACGGCCGTCGATCGTCGCGACGAGAATTCGCCGAACTATTATCTCGACTATGCGTTCGACGAGATGCGCAAGCTGGTCGATACCTTCCCGAAATCATATAACGAGCGCGTGTTCGTCGTCCGCACCACGATCGACATGAACGTGCAGCATGCCGCCGAAGCCGCCATCGAGAATCAGTTGCGCCAGTTTGGCCGGGACTATCACGCGACGCAGGCGGCCACGGTCGTCGCCGACCTCGACGGCGGCGTCCGCGCCATGGTCGGCGGACGCGACTATGGCGCGAGCCAGTTCAACCGTGCGGTCGACGCCTACCGGCAGCCCGGATCGTCGTTCAAGCCGTATGTCTACACCACCGCGCTGCTCAACGGCTTCAGGCCGAACTCCATCGTGGTCGACGGTCCGGTCTGCATCGGCAACTGGTGTCCGCAGAATTACGGCCATTCCTATTCCGGTCCGGTGACGCTGACGCAGGCGATCACCCATTCGATCAACGTGATTCCGGTGAAACTGTCGATTGCGCTCGGCAAGGGCAATCCCAAGATCGGCCGCGCCAAGATCGTCGAGGTCGCCCGCCGCTTCGGCATCAAGGCGCCGTTGCCGGATACGCCCTCGCTGCCGATCGGCGCCGACGAAGTCACGGTGCTTGAACATGCCGTCGCCTACGCCACGTTCCCCGACAGAGGCAAGGCGGTGACGCCGCATGCGGTGCTGGAAGTCCGTACCGGCACCGGCGATCTGGTCTGGCGCTACGATCGCGACGGGCCGAAACCGACCCAGGCCATTCCGGCTTCGACCGCCGCCGACATGGCGGGCATGATGAGCCACGTCGTCAGTGAGGGTACCGCGCGGCGCGCGGCGCTCGACGGCATTCCGACCGCCGGCAAGACCGGCACCACCAACGCGTATCGCGACGCCTGGTTCGTCGGATATACCGGCAACTTCGTGTGTGCGGTCTGGTACGGCAATGACGATTATTCGCCAACCAACCGCATGACCGGCGGCTCG
This sequence comes from uncultured Alphaproteobacteria bacterium, assembly GCA_963808035.1. GTDB lineage: Bacteria > Pseudomonadota > Alphaproteobacteria > Rhizobiales > Xanthobacteraceae > Bradyrhizobium. Next base: position 770,041 of record CAWEEF010000001.1, read on the forward strand.
CTGCCGGCGCAGACCTGGCACGATATCATGGTCGCGGCCCACCAGGGCGTCGAGATCAAGGAGCTTGTGGGGGTCGGAATGGGCACCAAACTGCCGACGCCCGCTTCCGCGACGACGGTTGCGGCCAACGGCGCTCCGAAGGTGCTCGACATCAAGCCGGGGCCGCCGCCGGTGCTGACCAAGCGCGGGGCGGATGTGCTGGTGCGGGTGGAAAAGCTGCTCGACGAAGCCGGCAAGACCGCGGGCAAGACCTCGTCCAACGAGCCGCCGAACCCGGCGCGGCCTGCGACATCGAGCTCGCTTGCCCTGCCGGAAAACTTCGCGGCGGCGGCATCGGATGGCGCGGCTGCACCTTCGCCGCGCAAGAACTGACGTGCGGCTGATCTTCATCACTTTGTTGGCGCTGGTCCTCGCCACCTTCATCGGCCTGGGCGCGACGTGGTTCACGTCGACACGCGGGACCGATCTCGGTACGCTGACAATCGGCGCCTGGACCGCCCGCCCCAAGAACGGCACCGCCGATGTCGATCCGTATTCGCGCGCCGCCATCGCCCGCAGCGGCGAGTTGCCGCTCGGCGCCGGCGACGGCGTCGCGTTCGTGGCAACCACGGACGACCATAAGCGGCCGCTCGATGGCCGCTGCGATGTCGTCGTCGGTGGCGTCACGCCTGCGGCGCGGTTCTGGACCTTGACGCTGTACGACCGGAAAGGACATCTGGTGGCGAATTCGCTGCCGCGCTACGGCTTCACCAGCGAAGAGATCATCCGCGGCGCTGACGGCGGCTTCGAAATCCGGGTAGCGTCGCGGTCGCGCTCCGGCAATTGGCTGCCTACCGGCGGCATCGAGCGCTATGTGCTGATGCTTCGGCTCTACGATACGCCGGTCGGGGTGGCAACGCGGACGCAGCGCGATGCCCCGATGCCCTCGATTGCGACGGTGGGGTGCCCGTGATCCGCGTGCTGTTTACGATCATCGCGGGCGTGCTGCTGGGCGGCGTCGTGCATCTTGTCAGCGTTCTGGCGCTGCCGCGCATCGCGACCCAGGATGCCTACTCCCGCCTCACGCCGATCACGAAGCTCAACGCCGTTACCGCGCTGCCGCCGGCGGATCCGGGCAACACCCTCATGCCTTACATGGATCCGGCATTCGCGACCGCGATCTGCCGTTACGACCTGTCGAACGGGCCGATCAAGCTCGCAGTGCCGGTCAGCCAGGCCTACACCGCGGTGTCGTTCTACACGCGCAGCGACACCGCCTATTACGGCATCAATGACCGGTCGGCCGGACGCAAGGTGATCGAACTCGATCTCATGACAGAGGCCCAGCATGCGGCCTTGCCGGAGGACGAGGATGTGACGGCGGCCGATCGGCTGATCATCGATTCGCCAACCACGACCGGACTGATCGTGTTGAGAGCACTCGCGCCCGAGCCCGGGCTGATGCCGCAGGCCCAGGCATCGCTCGCCGCATCGACCTGCAAGGTGCAGACCGAACCGCAGGTGGCCAAACAGGCCGAGCCGTCGCGAACGAAGCGCTGATCGAAGCGAGGCCGCAAGATGGCGTCAGCCGCGTACGCTCAGCGCGGCTCCGATGACCGGGCGCGCCGCGACCGGCGGATTTGTCGGTCAGCGCGGCGAGCTCGCCGATCAATCGATCGGCGTCGGCTGCCACGTTGTCCGGCGCCTGGATCACCAGCCGCTCCAGCGCCCAGCGGTACGACGAGATCCTGCGCTCCAGGCACTGCTGCACCCATTGCACGATCAGGCTGTTCTCCTCCATTCGGGTGACGGCATCGGCGCGCTCGCGCGGCGACAATTCGGAAACATGGGCGAGACTGGCATTGCGCTTCCTGTCAAGGTCGAGCACGTGGATCGCGGCGGTGAAAAACGGCTCGAACCGCGTGATATCATCGCGCACATCGTCGATCAGTTGCGCGTAACGCGACGCATGCGAGCGGTGCGGCTCGTCGATCAGCGCCCGCCCGTAGGCGGTGCGATCGAACGCCGGCGCTTGCCGCCATGGCGAGGGAACCGGCTGATAATCACCGAACACACTCTTCCAGGCCGGCCGCGAATGCGGCGGTTCGATCAGCGGATAGGCGAGATCGCGAAGCTGCCGTTCGTAGTCCGTGAGCTGGAATTGCGACGGATGCAGGCCGACGCTTGCGGTTGCCTCGGCGCCGATCCAGCCATGCATGTCGTCGTTGCGCAAATCCGCTCGGGTGCGGCCGAAGTCGCCGCCACTGCAACCGCCGAGCATCGTGGCCAGCAAAAGCATCAGCGCCGGTGATGCGATCTGTATCCGCTTCCCGGTCCGGGTCGGCAAGCGCATCGCCGGCATGTCAAAGATGTCCCGATTTCAGCGCCGGCGGCGACGGCGGCCCGGGGCGGTTCCTTCTTCGGGTCCGCTGCCATCGCGGGTTTCATCGGTGTCGCGTTCAATGCGGACGACAGGAAGGATCAGTATGGTGCCCATGCCTTCGCGCGGAGCGCCATCCAAGCTCGAACCCAGCCGTCGCGAAGCGGCATCCGCCGGAAATTCAATGATGGTGGCCATTCGAAGCTCGCTGTTGGTGCCGCCCGGGAGCTGATTTGCCCGGCGACAGCCATCATTAAGATCAGGACGTGGTTAACGGCATCTTAATTTGCTTTTTGGGCCACAGCGTTCCCGACCCCTGATGCCAAAGCGCAACAAGTCGGGGGAATCGCGGCGAATTCGGCGGCGTCAGGACGGATATTGCGGCAGATATTACCCGGCGGAAGACCAACGTACTGGTCGAAATGGGCCAGACCTTTGATTATGATAGTATGAGTGACCCCGGTACCGGACTAGAGGCCCGCCAACTGAAGCGGCCTTAGAGGCGTCTATGCCGCGCTGGTATTACCTGCTTGTTTGGCGTGCCATGCAGTTTGTCCGCGTGGCCAGCTTGGCTATTGCCGTCATCGGATTTTGCTTCACCGCCAACTGGCTGGGGAACCTTGGCTGGGGCTATAAGTGGCCCACCGCGCCGCTCTTGATCCTGATTACCGTCGTCGCCTTCGTGGTCAATCAGCGCGTGCCAAAATCTCTCATCAGGCGCTTAAAACAAAACGTGCCTAAAACAAATTAGGCCACCGTCAGGCGACCGCGACGGCCTGCCGAACATTTGCCCACCGCCAGTTGCCACCTTGCGCCATGCAACTCAGGAGACGCAAAAAGCCCGGCGCCGAGGCCGGATCGGAACGTGCCCACGGTCCGCTCGTTGCCCCGTCGGGTCGCGGACATCGCTTCACCACGGCCTGGGCACGGTCGGCGGTCTAGCCTCCATATGGCCGTTGGCCGTGCTTCCTCACAGGTGGTTAGGGAGCGTTAATATTAACGAACTATTAAAGCAACCGACCTAGGCTCGCGCGAGGATTATTCAGTCCCGTACCCGACATGACCGCATCCTCACTGTTTCCAGGCTTCGATGGCTTGATCACGCTTTCCCGCCGGGAGGGTGTCGATATCCGTCCCACCTTGCTGCGCGTGCTGACCGATCTCTACGTCCAGACCAGCCGGCACAGCGAGGACGAGGCGCGGCAGTTTGTCGAACTGACTTCCCGGCTGATCGACCAGGTTGACGACGCGACACGGGCGGCGGTGCGGGGGCGGCTCGCGGTCTATCCGGCCGCCCCGGTCGAAGTGTTGCAAAAGCTCGGACTGAACCCGTTCCGCGCCGCGCAGCCGCTGCCGGAGGCTTCCGAGATTGCGCCACCGACGCCGGTGGCGATAGCGGCGGTCAAGCCACTTAGCGAGGCGCAATTGCGGGTGGCCTCGAACCTGTCGATGCAGCCGAAGGATGCCGCCGAAATCAACGACATGTTTTCCCGCGCGAACGCCAGCGAACGCGCTTTGATCCTGCACAATCTCGAGGACACGCCGCTGAAGGCCTCGGCGCGAATTCCCGCCGCGCGGGCCGCGCGCGCCATCGAAACGCTGGAAATGGCCGCGTTCGCCGCTGATATCGAAAACTTCACGCTCGAACTCGGCGAGGCGCTGATATTGCCGTCGCGGGTGGCAGCCCAGGTGGTCAACGACGCCTCTGGCGAACCGCTCGCTTGCGCATGCCGGGCGCTCGACATGCCGAGCCCCGTCTTCCTGCGGGTGCTGCTGTTTCTCAAATCCGAATTCGGCGCTTCCGTGCAGACCGTCTACCGGCTGTCACGGTTGTACGATCGATTGAGCGCGCGATCGGCGCTCATCATGCTGGCGGCGTGGCGCGGTTCGACCATGGCCGTCACCCGCGCAAAATATCGCCCCTCGCTTTACGACGACGAGCGCCATCGTGCCCGCGCAGCGTCGGCCGAGACTCGTCCCGCGCCAGCGCTGCCCGGCGCCGGCGTCGTTCCACGCACCGGTTCGCAAAGCTGACAGCATTTTCCGGTACGGCGGCTCCATCCTGGAAGTAGAGCAGAGACCGCGGGTTTTCTAACCAGAGCTGGGTATGCCGTTCGGGAAAAGATTGTTGACCCAATGTCGGACCGCCGGACATCGGTTCGTCCTTCGGACGAGCCAGCGCAAAGCAGCCAAACCAAACGCCGGCAAGGCTAATCGGAACTCCGCTCTGCGTTGGGCTCGTTTGGAACCCACGAGTACCAGGACCCTCACAATGACTTCAATTACGCCGTTCCTCTGGTTCGACAACAATGTTCCTCAGGCTGTCGCCTTCTACAAGTCGGTATTTCCTCACGCCAAAATCGAAAACGTCAACGACTTCATGGCGACTTTCGAACTCGAAGGACAGCGCTTTAATGCCCTCAACGGCGGACCAAGATATAAATTCAACGAGGCTGTTTCTTTCTTTATCAGCGTCGAAAGCCAAGAGCAGGTGGATTACTTTTGGAACCAACTAACCGCGGACGGCGGGGAGGAAGGGAATTGCGGATGGCTGAAGGACAAATTCGGCCTGTCCTGGCAAGTCGTACCTACCGCGCTCGGCCGATTTCTGGGAGACTCCGATCGCAACAAGGCCAATCGCGCCATGCAGGCAATGTTGAAAATGCGAAAAATCATCATTGCTGACCTTGAAGTGGCGTTCGCGGGCTGATCTTCGAAAAACGTGGAAGAACGCGCGGCTTGCTGACTGTGTCCGCTTCGGGGTCGGTAAAAAGCTGACCTGCTGTCCTTGAATTGATATGGCTGCTTTGACCCAGAGAGCGCACATCGTCAACCAGACTGACCACGTGGGCGCTTGGCAACTTGCACAGGTCCGCCAAACGGCGGTTTCCATTCACTGTTTCTGAAGTTTCGTGATCGTCTTGACCCCACCTGATTCGGTAACGGAAAAGGTGACCTTGTCGCCCGCATGCAACGCGTCTAACGACAATCCGCCTTGTGCCTTGAACTCTTCGGCAGCAGCCCCGGTATTCGCTCCGGTGGTACCGCTTTGGGTCTGCTTAATCGCGACGGTACCATGAATGCGGTCAATTTGCGTGAGCGTTCCCGTAAGCGCTTGTTGGGCCCAAGCTTCCGAGCTGATGACGGCAAGGGTCGCAGTACCAGCCAGAATAACCTGTGAGATTTTCATGGCAGTCTCCCGGTTCGATTACGCGATAAGCCGCGGTGGCCGGATTGGTTCCAGGGGGAGGAACACACGAAGGTTCGCGCACGGCACAGTGAGGCGTTTCAGGCCTTGGCCAGATCGAGAAAATGCCGCCCTGCCCGGTCCTCGGTCTCGACGATCCAGGCATCGGGGTCGAAGCGGATCTCCTTTACGAGGCGTTCTTCCACCGAGGCCTCCGGCACCGGCTGGGGTGAGGCCGGCGCAAAGATGCGCTCGGCCGGGCGACTGTCGTCATAGACGGTCTGCGGCGCCGGGGCATACAGCACGGCGTTGCCGTCAAGCGTGGCGACCTTGACAAAAACCGCGCCGGCTTCTTCCGCGCCGCGCCTGCGCACCGCGCCGAAGATTCCCTCGGTCTGGCAGCGGCGCAGATAAGCCGCCACCCATATGCTCGATTTCAACCGCATCGGGAGGTTATAGCGTTTTCGAGCGAAGTGGATACCGGTTCGCGTGAGAAAACGCGTCAAAACAAGAAACTGAAGTCCGGTCGTGATTGAATTACGACCGGGCTTCAGGCCAGCACCGACGCCGAGGCTAGTCGATCGGATGGCCGATCATCGCCGACAGTTCGTGCACCAGGCGCTCGGAGACCTGTCCGCTCAACGGCATCCGGCGCTCGCGCTCGAATTTCTGGATCGCCGCCAGGGTGTCGGCATTGATGGTGCCGGTCGGTTTCAACTGGCCGTAGCCGTATTCGGTCAGCGCGCGCTGCACCGCCGCCACCCGGCGCGAGCCCGAATTGACGAGGGCTTCGTTGTGGGGCCCAACCGGGACCGCTGCCGGCGGTCGCGGCACGTTCGAAGTCGCCACCGGCGCCTCGCTGGTCGCCTTGACCAAATTGGTCAGCGGATCGCCAGTTCGCGGCTCGGCAGGCTTCGATTCCGGCGGCGAGACCTCCGGCCGGACCGAGGCTTCGACCGGACGCGGGCGCGGCAGTGGACTGGCAGGCGGCGCCTCCGGCAGCATGACGACCGATCCGAACATCGGCGCCGGATGGTGGCCGGCCTGCAGGAACAGCGCATTGACAATGATCGCCATCAGGGCCGCGAATGCCAGCGCACCCGCGACCATGTCTTTCGGGCTGTGAAGCAACATGCGCATCATGAGGCCGCGCTCCGTCACCGCCTCGAGCGCCATCGCATTGGCGCCGCGGCGGCGGCGCGGTTTGTCGTTGTCCCCGGCATTTCGTCTAGGCACGTTTCTTCACCTGATGAGCTGGTTCTGGCGGTCCGGATCGCATCGCCGGTGTCAGCGTCGCGATATTGCTTGAGGGCTGCTGGGCCGGTGGCGTGAACGCCAACGGCAGCGCGATGATGACGGTGGTGCCCTCGTTGATCCTGCTTTGCACGGTGATGTCGCCGGCGTGCAGCCCGACCAGGCTTTTCACGATCGAGAGTCCGAGCCCGGTGCCTTCGTGCCGGCGCTGATAGGTCTTGCCGGCCTGGAAGAAGGGATCGCCAATGCGCTTGAGATCGTCGGCGGCAATGCCGACGCCGGTATCGGCGACACGAAGCACGAGGCGCGATGCCTCGACGGCGGCGGAAACCGTCACCTTGCCGCCGCGTTCGGTGAACTTGATCGCATTCGACACGAGGTTGAGCACGATCTGCTTGAACGCGCGCGGATCCCCGGTCATGGCGGGCAGATCCTCGGGCACGCGGGTCAGGAGGTCGATGCCGTTTTCTCGCGCCTTCAAGGCCAGCAGGTTGCAGCAATTGAGCAGCGCCGCACGCGGCGCGAACGGCTCCGGTGCGATCTCGAAATTGCCCGACTCCATCTTGGACATGTCGAGAATGCCGTTGACCACCGACAGCAGATGCTGGCCTGAATCGTTGATCAGTTGGGCATATTCCCTGCGGCGCGCCGCATCCAATCTCAGCGCCTCTTCCTGGACCATCATCTCGGAGAAACCGATGATGGCGTTGAGCGGGGTGCGCAGTTCGTGGCTCATGGTGGCGAGAAAGCGACTCTTGGATGCATCCGCCTGCTCAGCCGCGGTCCGAGCCAGATCGATCGCCTGCTCCTGCATCTTGCGATCGGTGACGTCGCGCGTCACGGCGACGACTTCCGCCTCGGGGGACCTCGCTGCATCGGACGCCTGGTCGAGCGGCCGACAACGCATTTCGACCCAGATGAACTCGACCGGATGGTTCAGGCCCGGTTCGTTTCCGCGCGGCGCATCCCGCCTGAGGCGAAATTCGACGCTGCGCGCTTCGCCACCGCGCGCGGCATCCGAAAGTGCGGTGAGGTAGGCCGGACGGTCGGCGACGTGGACGCGGTCGAACAGGCCGTGCCCGAGCAGCCGCGATACCGGCGCGCCCAGCATCGTCTCCGCCGCAGGCGAGATGAACTGCACCGCGCCGTTGCGGCGATGGCGCGAAATGACGTCACTCATGTTCCGTGCCAACAGCCGATATCGATCCTCCTCGACATAAAGCAGCGAGACAGTGGTTCGCGCCAGCGATTCCGCGCCGAAGGCGAGCCCGGCGGCATACAGCGTCGCCGACGCGACGCCGAACGGCATCAACTCGCCGCGCAGCACCGCGCTCGCAACCGGCGCCGGCAGCATGTCCAGATACCCCAGAGCGATCAGCAGCGCGGCACATCCCAGGGCCAGCGCGGATGAGAACGCGACCACGCGTCGCGACGCCGAAAGCGCGGCCTCGAGCGGAACGACGACAAGCCAGATCGAAGCAAAGGATTCGATGCCGCCGGTGCGCATCGCCACCGTCATGACGAGACCCGCCAGCGCCAGTGACGACAGGACATGCGCGCCCTCGTAACGGCCGGTACGCGACAGGAACCACGACAGCAGAATGGGCGCGATCAGCCAGGTGAATGCCGCGACCTCGAGCGCCGAGGGTGCGCCGCGCATCACGAGATAGACCGGAAACGCGGCAAACGCCGCAAGGCTGCCCAGCAACCGCGGCGCAATGAACGCGCGATGGCGCGCGCGCGTCAGCACGTCATATCGTGTCGAGGGATGCAGCAGCGCATCGAGACAGTCGCGGATGATGTTCAACACGGTCACGGTTCTCGCGCTTCGGCTGGTTCGTCGCACAGACGCGCCGGAACGCCCCCTTTATCGTTGCGCCACCGTGTCAGAGCGAAATTAAGCGAACGCTAAGGCGTTGCGGCCGCCCGCGAAAGACCGCGCTGTGGCCGCGGTTTTGGCCGGCGCGGACTGCCTCATTCAATGCAGATGGTGAACGTCGGGTTTCCGGAACCGATCCGATATGGTTTCGAAAAGGTGGACGTTTCCACCCTGGTTGTCGCTTCGATGCCCGCCATCAATCGAAAATTTACACCGAATCAAGTCATTCGGACTTTTGGCGAAGTTTCGGCGAATTAAGCTCAATGCAAACACTTGCGATTTATCGACCGCTGCTAGCAAGGGCCGAACGCGCGAAATCAACGCAGCAGGACCAAAAGAAGAGACGACCGGGGTCGCGAGATGTTTTTTCTGCTTCGCATGGCATTCTGGCTCGGGCTGGTGCTCGTGCTGTTGCCGAGGGACAAGGCGCCTGAATCGGCCAAGCCGCCGCAGATCGGCGCGTCGGAAGCCATCTCGGCCGCGACCGCCGCGGTCTCGGACATGACTCAATTCTGCAAGCGCCAGCCGGCGGCCTGCGAGGTTGGCGGTCAGGCCGCGACCGCGATCGGCCAGCGCGCACAGGGCGGCGCCCGCAAACTTTATGAGATCATCACCGAGAAGCGCGCACCCGATCATACCGGCTCGATCGACGGCGGCGCGGATGCCGACCCGTCGTCCGACGATACGACGAGGCACGGCACGCTGACGCCGGACGATCTGGCGGCCGGCTGGCACGTCCCACCGGCGTCCTGAGCCTGCCGGAACCGTCGCCATTTCCTGCCCGACAATATCGCTTTCGGCCGCCCGCGATCCTATATATGGCTTTGGGATCGAGCGTGGGACACGATGACGATCGACGAAATCAGGGATAATTTTACGCTGCTGGACGACTGGGACGACCGGTACCGGTATGTCATCGAACTTGGCCGCAGCCTCGATCCGATGCCGGAAGCCGAGCATTCCGCGGCCAACAAGGTGCAGGGCTGTGCAAGCCAGGTCTGGCTTTCGAAGCAACTCGACCGCAGCGGCAACAATGAGCCATTGCTGAATTATCTAGGCGACAGCGACGCGCATATTGTGCGGGGATTGATCGCGATCCTGCTGACGCTGTTTTCCGGCCATACGCCGCAGCAGATTCTGTCCACCGACGCGATCGCGGTATTCGACGAATTCGGATTTCGCGAGCATCTGACGCCGCAACGTTCCAACGGCCTGCGCGCCATGGTCGAGCGGATTCGCTCCGACGCACGCGAGGCGCTCGCCGCGGCCACCTGAAATTCCCGGCTATTTGCGCCGCCGCCGCTGCTGGCCGAGCCCCATTTTCTTGGCAAGCTGCGAACGCGCCACCGCGTAGTTGGGCGCTACCATCGGGTAGTCGGCGGGAAGTCCCCATTTGTCGCGGTATTGTTCCGGCGTCATGTTGTACTGCGTGCGCAGGTGGCGCTTCAGGGATTTGAAGCGCTTGCCGTCCTCCAGGCACACCAGATAATCGGGGGTCATCGATTTCTTGACGGGGACCGCCGGCTTGGCCGGCTCGAGCGGCGCCTCGGTCCGGCCGGTCGAGACCCGTAGCAATGCCGCATGGATCTGGCCGATCAGGGCCGGAATTTCCGAGGCCGGCGTCGGATTATTGCTGAGATAGGCCGAGACGATATTCGCGGTCAGGTCGATGAAACTTTTGCCGGCAGCCTCGGTCATGGCCTGAACCTTTCGACGATCGTAGGCGCAGAGGGAACCTGGCACGTATTCCGCAAACCGCGCTTGCGCATCGCGGCGTATCCCGCAGCGCCAATACGCTAGCAGAATCGTGCACTACTTGGCGAATATGACCGGATTACTGCTGATGTGACAAGAACAACAGCGTTTTTCAATGCAGGGCCGCTACAGGCGGCGCAGCTCATCAACGCTGGTCGAGGTGAGCGCGCAGTTCGTCGATGGACGCAAACCGCATCATGCCTTCGGGCATTTGCGCCTCGATCGAGCCATCCGAATACAGCGAATAAGCCATGCCATCGACGACGCCCGATTTGAGCACCGTCACGGGCGGTAAGGCCTCGTCCGGAGCGGCCGGCGGATGCAGCTCCGCTGCGGGCACGCCGGCGCCGGGTTCGGTAAACGTCGATGGCGTGCGGCCGCTGCGCCGTTGCGGTAGCGTATCGGCGATCCGTGAACGTTCCGGTTGCGGCCAGGCGTCTTGCAATGGCCCCGGGGGCGTTTCGGCAGGTCTGGGAGGCGGCGGCGCGATCGGCGAGCCCCGGAGATCGGCCGCGGACGGATCGGCAGGTCGCTCTTCGGCGCGCTCGCGTTCCTTCCGCGAGGACGAAAACAGCAGGTTGCGACGCGGTTTGGCGGCGGGCTCGGGCGACGGCGCGTCAGGGCGAACGCGATCGCGCGCGGAGGCCTCCTCCAGCCATGGTGCCGGCGGTGGCCCGGCCGGCGACGTGGTGGACTCTGTCTCGCGAGGCTTTTCCAGGTCCGGCTGGTCGAGGCCGAACACCAGGCCCTCGTTTTCCGCGGCCTGTTTGGCCGACGTGCCGGCAGGTGCCTTGACTGCCGCGCGCGCTTGGGCCGGAACTCCAACAGCGATCCGGCGGGCGATCGTTCTCAGCTCGCGAACCACCGTGCTGAGGCCGAGCATAATCATTCCGGTGCAGCCAGCGACGGTGCCCGTGAAAATCAGAGTATTGCCGAAACTGAATTCCTTGACCGGAATCCCGAATCCGATCGCTGCAAGGCCCGCCAGCACAAGACCAATGCCGGCGACCAACAAGAAAGCCACCATCAAACTCACCCCACCGACCGTGCTTGACAGCACGTGAACCGCCAAAGCCACGATAACGTCATATTGTGTGCAGGGCCAACCGACAATGAGGGGTGAAGTTCCGCGCAAAATCCGCCCAAGACCCCGCCGCTCCACCGCAAACGGACTTTCGACCCGATGGGATTTTCGCAAGGTCGGAAAGTTCTTTACCCTTGCCGCGATTGCTGCGTCGCAACAGGAGAATTACGCCACAATTGCCAATTACTTGGCCGGTGAACTGCGCTATATGGATGCCGGGGAATGAGGCCCAAAAGCGCCAAAACTGGGCCAAAGGGACGCCGGGTTACCAATAGCCATGTCATCCGTTACGACGTCGACCGTCGATACGCCTCTCGCGCGCTCGATCGAGCGTATTTGCGACGACCTCGCCATCCTCACGCTGGTGGCGGTGGGCTTGATCGCGAGCTTCACCTTCCGGGACTATGGGCTGGGCTGGGACGACTATACCCACGCCGAATACGCCGACCTGCTCCTGCGCATGTACGGTTCCGGTTTCAGGGACACCGGCGCGCTGTCGTTTGCCAACCTCTATATGTATGGCGGCGGCTTCGATATGGCCGCCGCGCTGCTGCACAAGGTCATCCCGCTCGAGTTGTTTGAGACTCGCCGCCTGGTCGGCGCCATCGTCGGTATCATCGGGCTGGCGATGACGTGGCGGCTCGGCCGCCGTGTCGGCGGTCCACTTGCCGGATTGGCGGCCCTGCTTCTGCTTGCGCTCTGCCCGACCTTCTACGGGCATATGTTCATGAACCCGAAGGATGCGCCATTTGCGGTGGCGATGGTCATCCTGATGCTGGGTCTCGTCCGCCTCATCGAGGAATACCCGTCTCCCTCGCCGCGGACCATTCTGATCGTTGGCCTTGGCGCCGGCCTTTCGCTCGGTTCCCGCGTCCTCGGCGGACTGGCGCTGTTCTATGCGGTGATCGGCACTGCGCCGCTGTTCATCGACGAGTTCCGCACAGAAGGCAGGGCCAACGCGCTCAGGCGGCTCGCGCATGTCGCCTATGTGCTGCTGCCCGGCCTGATCCTCGGCTACCTCATCATGGGACTGATCTGGCCCTGGTCGATCATGGAGCCAGGCAACCCCTTTCGCGCGGTCAGCTATTTCTCGCACTTCTTCGAAAAGCCGTGGAAGGAAATGTTCGATGGCACGCTGGTGCCGGTGCAGGACATGCCCTGGTCGTATCTGCCGACCCTGTTCGCGTTGCAGCTTCCGGAGATTCTGCTTGGTCTTGGCGTCGCCGGCATCGCCGGCACGCTGGTCGCATTGTCGCGCGGCGAGGTGGCGGCCCGGCGCAAGGCCATCCTGTTGATGCTCACGCTCGCAGCGACGCTGCCGCTGCTGATCGCGATCGTGAAGCGTCCGGCGCTTTACAATGGCATTCGCCACTTCATCTTCGTGATTCCGCCGATGACGGTGGTTGCGGGCGTGGCGTTCGCGTGGGGGATGAACTGGCTCAAGCAAAATCGCCGCGGCTGGCAGCCCGCCGCCGTGGCCATCTTCGCATTCGGCCTGCTGCTGCCGCTCAGCGAAATGATCCGGCTGCACCCCTATGAGTACACTCACTTCAATCGCATCGCCGGCACGGTGCGCGCCGCCGACGATTTGTACATGCTGGATTATTGGGGTCTTGCGTTCAAGCAGGCATCCGACGCCCTGCACGATTCACTCGCCGAGCAGCAGGAAACGCCGCCGCCGGGACGCAAATGGAAGGTCGCGGTGTGCGGTCCGCAGCGGCCCGCGCAGGTCGCGCTCGGCCCTGACTTCAGCATCGGCTGGGACAGCCAGGGCGCCGATTTCGCGATGACGCTCGGCGAATTCTACTGCAAGAGCCTGACCGCGCCGATCATGGTGGAGGTCAAGCGCGACGACGTGGTGTTTGCCCGCGTCTACGATATCCGCGGGCGCAGCATTGCGAGCCTGCTGGCGATTCCGCCGCCCTGAGCGCAGAAACATGACTGCCACGCTGGCGGTGCGCCTTGCTGCGAACCGGCCGCGGGGCTAGTGTTGCGTGAAATTCACCATTCACGGGAGAAATCGGTCATGTCACCTGCGGAAGCTCGCCTGAAGGAAGCGCCCTCGGACATGACGGAGGCCGAGTGGAACCAGCGTGTCAATCTTGCCGCCTGTTACCGGCTGGTAGCGCATTATGGCTGGGATGATCTGGTTGACACCCACATCTCCGCGCGAGTGCCGGGACCGGAACATCATTTCCTGATCAATCCCTACGGCCTGATGTTCGACGAGATCACTGCCTCGAGCCTCGTCAAGGTCGATCTCGACGGCAACCAGCTCACCAAGAGCGATTACAGCATCAACCCGGCCGGCTTCACCATCCATTCGGCGATCCATGAAGTGCGCGAGGACGCCGGCTGCGTGCTTCACCTGCACACGCCCGATGGCACCGCGGTGGCAAGCTGCATGGAGGGCCTGCTGCCGATGAATCAGACCGCGCAATTCGTCACCCACGATCTCGCCTATCACGACTATGAAGGCGTAGCCCTCGATCATGACGAGCGCCCGCGCCTGCAGAAGGATCTCGGCAGCAAGAACCACATGCTGCTGCGCAATCACGGCACGCTGACGGTCGGCCGCTCGGTCGCCTCCGCCTTCGAGCGGATGTACCACCTCGAACGGGCCTGCACCATGCAGGTGCGGACGCGCATGCTGGGCCCGACCGCCTATCCGGTCGAGCAGGCGGTGATCGACAAGAACGAGCAGGTGTTTTCCAATCCCGAGCGTTCCGAATTGCGTTCGACCAACCTGGTTTGGCCGCCCCTGCTGCGCAAGCTCGATCGCCTCGATCCCAGCTACAGGAATTGAAATCCCGCCGATTCGGTGTAGTGTCGCACCCGATAACCTCTGCACTTCGAAGCCAAACGCCGCCTAATTCCGGGCGGCGTTTTTGCGTGAAGCGGCTCGATCAGCGCGGCGCGTCGGCCAATGCGGCGAGTATTCGCGCCCACGAACGAATGCCCTTGTGGAAGCTTTTCAGATCGTATTTTTCGTTCGGCGAATGGATGTTGTCGTCCTCCAGGCCAAAGCCCACCAGCACGGTGTCGAGGCCGAGCGTGCGCTTGAAGTCCGCCACGATCGGGATCGACGCGCCGGAGCCGATCAGCAGCGCTTCCTTGCCCCATTCGTCGGTCAGTGCGCGCCTCGCGGCAGCGAGCGGCTTCATGTTCCAGTCGAGCGCAATCGCCGGCGCGCTGGAATGGTCGCCGAATTCGGCCCGGCAATCCCCCGGCAGCCGCCCCGTCACATAGTCGCGAAACGCCTTGCGGATCTTGGCGGGCTCCTGCCCCTCCACAAGGCGGAACGATATCTTGGCCGAGGCTTCCGCCGGAATCACGGTCTTGGAGCCTTCGCCGGTATAGCCGCCGATGATGCCGTTGACATCGCAGGTCGGGCGCGAAGATATCTGTTCGATCAACAGGCGGCCCTTCTCGCCGGCGGGAATCGACAGGCCGATCGGTTTGAGAAAGCGGTCCGCCGTCAGATTGAGCTTCGACCATTGCGCCAGAATATCGGCAGGCAGATCTTTCACGCCGTCATAGAAGCCGGGGATGGTGATGCGGCCATCGTCGTCAAACAGACCGCCGAGGATGCGGGTCAACACCCGGATCGGATTCTGCGCGCCGCCGCCGAAGATGCCGGAATGCAGATCGCGGTTGGCGGCCTTGATCCGGACCTCTTCGTAGACCAGTCCGCGCAGCGAGGTGGTGATCGCGGGCGTATTCGGGTCCCACATGCCGGTGTCGCAGACCAGGGCAAAGTCCGCCTTGAGGTCGTGCTTGTTCTGCTCGAGAAACGGAACGAAGTTTTTCGATCCGATTTCCTCTTCGCCCTCGATGATGATGGTGACGTCGACCGGCAGCGAACCCGTGACCTGCTTCCAGGCACGGCAGGCCTCGACGAAGGTCATCAACTGGCCCTTGTCGTCCTCGGCGCCGCGCGCAACGATGATCTTTCGCCCGTCGGCGTGATTGATGACGGCGGGTTCGAAGGGCGGACGATGCCAGAGATTGAGCGGATCGACAGGCTGGACATCGTAGTGGCCGTAGAACAGCACATGCGGTCGCCCGTCTTTGCCGCCGTTGGCTTTGGCGACGATGGCGGGGTGACCGGCCGTCGGCCGGACCTCGGTCGCAAACCCGAGCGTTGCGATATCCCTGGCGAGATGATCGGCGGCGGCCTTGCAATCGCCGGCAAAGGCCGGATCGGCCGAGATCGACTTGATCCGCAGCAGGGCGAACAGCCGTTGCAGGCTGTTGTCGAAATCACCATCGATGCGATCGAGGACCGGTTGAAGCTGTGAGGTGCTGGACATTTTGGTCTTCCCTGGCTGGCGGGCGTTGTTCTGGATATCCTGTTGTAACCCGCCGGTCACCGGCGACAAGCTGTCGGCGGCGCCGTCTGTGGGCGGATGAGGATGTATCAGACCAGTCCGCCGGCGATCACGATCGTTGCCGCGAGGCTATTCCCGAAAGCCTGCAGATCGTGCGGGAACCGAACGATCTTAGCGTCGCAGCAGTCCGCCCAGCGCGCCGCGTACCAGCGCGCGGCCGACTGAACCGCCGATCGAGCCGCCCACCGATTTGCCGAGATCGGCGACCACCCCGCCGACCACCTTGTTGGTGACCGAGCGGGTGACATTCCGCGCGATGAGCTGACCGGTCGACAGCCTGCCGCGCGAGACGCTGGTGCCGAAAATCGTCCCGACCATCGCGCCGATCTGGCCGAGGATCCCGCCGCCTGCGCTCGCCTTGTCCGCCGTGGCCGCTGTTCCTGCCACCCGCTTTTGCAGGATCTCATAGGCGGATTCGGAATCGATCGAGGTATCGTATTTGCCCTTGACCGGACTGTTGTCCATGATCGCCTTGCGCTCCTCCGGCGTGATCGGCCCGATCCGCGCCGAAGGCGGCCGGATCAGGACGCGCTCGACCATCGCGGGCGTGCCGTTGCCTTCCAGGAACGAAGCCAGCGCCTCGCCCTTGCCCAGTTCCATGATGACCTGGGCGGTGTTGAGCTTCGGATTGGGCCGGAACGTCTGCGCCGCCGCCGCCACCGCTTTCTGATCGCGCGGCGTGAACGCTCTCAGCGCGTGCTGCACGCGGTTGCCGAGTTGTCCGAGCACCTTGTCCGGGACGTCGACCGGGTTTTGTGTCACGAAATAAACACCGACTCCCTTGGAGCGGATCAGCCGCACCACCTGCTCGATCTTGTCCATCAGCGCCTTTGGCGCATCGTTGAACAACAGATGCGCCTCGTCGAAAAAGAACACGAGCTTCGGCTTCGGCGGATCGCCGACCTCCGGCAACTCCTCAAACAGCTCCGACAGCATCCACAGCAGGAACGTCGCGTACAGCCGCGGGCTCTGCATCAGCTTGTCCGCCACCAGGATATTGACCATGCCCCGGCCGTCGCGGTCGGTACGCATGAAATCCTTCAGCGCAAGCGCCGGCTCGCCGAAAAACCTGGAGCCGCCCTGGTTTTCCAGCACCAGAAGCTGACGCTGGATGGTTCCCACCGTCGCCTTGGTGACGTTGCCGAAGCCCTGCGCGGCCTTGCGGATCGCAGCCAGCGGATCATCGCCGTCGGCCGCCTTTTTGCTGCCGTCCGGGACGATCGCGTCAAGCAGCGCGCGGAGATCCTTCATGTCAATCAGTGCAAGGCCGTTGTCGTCGGCAACGCGGAAGGCAACGTTGAGGACACCTTCCTGCACATCGTTCAGATCAAGCATCCGCGACAGCAGCAGCGGGCCCATTTCAGTGACGGTGGCACGCACCGGGTGACCCTGTTCGCCGAACACGTCCCAAAACACCGTCGAAAACCGGTCGGGCTGGAACGCCAGACCGATGTCGCCGGCGCGCTTGACGATAAAATCCTTGGCTTCGCCGACTTCGGAGATGCCCGAAAGGTCTCCCTTGATGTCGGCCGCGAAAACCGGGACGCCGGCGCGCGCAAATCCTTCAGCCATCACCTGCAGCGACACGGTTTTTCCGGTTCCGGTGGCGCCGGTGACGAGGCCATGGCGATTTCCGAGTGCGAGCGTCAGCCAGACCGGCTGTTCGCCCTTGCCAATGAAAATTTTTCCGTCGGTATCGGCCATCTTGTCGTCGGACGTCGCCATGGCATCGCCTCTTCGCACGCATCAAGGGTGTCGGCCCCCGCGCTGCAATCATACTGCATCTTGCAAGCCGAATGAAACCCGCCAACGCGTGCGGGCGCGCCGGACCAACCATTGATGGTCGCACAAACAACCGACGAAAGTTGTAACCGCCGCGTTTCCGCGCCGATTTGACCGCCAATTCCATGCTTGCTCTTGCATTGCTGCAACACTCGGCAAGCGATCGAACCGGAATCGGGTTTTGCAATGCGGTGATCGCTTGTATTTCGTGTGGCAGGAGACCAAGATAAAAACACAATCAAGGATCCGGCAAGCAACCGGTTGAGGGCGGGGCCAAATGGACGAGTTGATAGGAAGGCTGGCTGCGAAAGCCGGCATCGACAATGCCGTTGCCGAAAATACCATCGGCATCATCCTCGGATTCCTTCGCAACGAGGGCCCTTCCGACAAAGTTCAGACCTTGATCGACAGCATTTCGGGCGCGGAAGCTGCCATCGCAGCCTCCAACGACGGCGGCGGGCTTGGCAGGTTGATGGGCGGTGGCCTGATGGCGTTGGGCACCAGGCTGATGGGCCTTGGGCTGGGCATCGGCGAGATACAGAACATCGCGCGTGAGCTTTTGAAGTTCGGCCGCGACAAAATCGGAGCTGATCAGATGGGGGAGATTGTTGCAGGGACGCCGGGCCTCAGCCAGTTCGCCTAAAGCACCTTTTTCATATTGAGCATCATGACATATCCAATTTCCGAGATTGACGGCCTGTCCGCCTTCACCGCGTCGAAACTGAAGTCGCTTGGCATCCGCACCACCGACGCACTGCTCGAAGCCGCGCGCACCGTCAAAGGACGCAAGGCGCTTGCGGCGAAGATCGGCATCAGCGAGCAGCAGTTGCTCGAATGGGCCAACGTTTCCGACTACATGCGGATTCCGGGCATGGGCAAGGCAAAGGTCGGGCTGGTGCGCGCCGCCGGCGTCACCACGGTACGCGAACTCGCGCTGCGCAATCCGGCCCGGCTGGCGCAGAACATGAAAGACGTGAATACCAAGCGCAAACTGGTGCGCGTCTTGCCCTCGGAAAAGTCGGTCGAGCAGTTGATCGCGCAGGCCCGCAAGCTTCAGCCCAAAATCACCTACTAACGGCCACCGGTCGGCCAGGCCGGCGCATTCCTGCTTCTTGACTTCCTTGCAGGGACCGCGCAAAGCGACCGCATGATCGCGACCACGTCCAGACCCGCCCCGGCGCACGCCCCGGCCGATCAGCCGGTGTTGCAGACTGTGCTGTCCCGGCCGCATCCCGCGGTGATGGGTATTCTGAATGTGACGCCGGATTCATTTTCTGACGGCGGACAGTTCATCGCTCCCGAGCAGGCGCTGGCGCAGGTCCGGCAGATGATCGCGGACGGCGCCGACATCATCGACATCGGCGCGGAATCGACCCGGCCCTATGGCGCGCAACCGATCCCAGCGGCCGAAGAGCTGAAACGCCTGCAGCCGATCCTGCCCGACGTCGTTTCGCTCGGTATTCCCGTATCGATCGACAGCATGAAATCGGCCGTGGTGGCCTGGGCGCTGGACGCAGGGGCAACTATCGCCAACGATATCTGGGGCCTGCAGCGCGATCGCGGAATGGCCGCGCTGCTGGCGACACGCAACGTGCCCGTCATCATCATGCACAACCGCGACCGCGCCGAGGCCAGCCTCGATATCATGAAGGATATCGCAGTCTTCTTTGAGCGCTCGCTGGAGATCGCCGCCAAGGCGGGCATTTCGGCTGATCATATCGTGCTCGACCCCGGCATCGGCTTTGGCAAGACCCAGGAGCAGAGCATGACGGCGCTGGCCCGTCTCGACGAACTGCGCCGCTTCGGGCTGCCGCTGTTGGTCGGTGCGTCGCGCAAGCGTTTCATCAGTTCGGTGGTGCCGTCCGAGCCGCAGCAGCGGATCGGCGGTTCGATCGCGGCACATCTGATCGCGGTCAAGGGCGGCGCGCGGATCGTGCGAACCCACGATGTGGCGGAAACCGTACAGGCGCTGCGGGTGGCTGCGGCGATCGAGGACAGGGCATGACCGATCTGATCTTCATCACCGGTGTCGTCATCCATGCCCGCCACGGCGTCATGGAACACGAGACCGAAGTCGGCCAGCGGTTCGTGATCGACCTCGAGCTTTCCGCCGATCTCTCGGAGTCTTCGCGCACCGATCGCCTTGCCGACACCGTGTCCTATTCCAACGTGGTGGCGACCGCGACGGCGGCCTTCAAGAATGCCAATTACAAGCTGCTGGAGCGCGCCGCCGGCGCCGTCGCCGACGCCGTCCTTGCAGCCTTTGCCCGCGTCAGCGCCGTCAAGGTGACCGTTCACAAGCCGCACGCCCCGATCGCTGCGATCTTCGACGATGTCGGCGTGGTCCTGACCCGCACCCGCCAGCCATCCGCCCATGGCTGATGTCCTGATTGCGCTCGGCGGAAATATCGGCGATGTCCGCGAGACATTTCGCAAAGCCATCGCCAATATTCTCGGCATGACCCAGGCTGCGCTGCTGGCGCGCTCCGCGGACTATGCCACGCCGCCCTGGGGCGATGAGCAGCAGGCACGCTTCATCAATGCCTGCATCGAAATCGAGACCAGCCTTGATCCCCATGCGCTGCTGTTCACGCTGCACAGGATAGAGCAGAAGTTCGGCCGTGATCGTGCTCGTGAACAGCGCTGGGGACCGCGCACCCTCGACCTCGACCTGATTGCCTACGACGATGTTTCGCTGCAAAAGCCGGAGCTGACGCTGCCGCATCCGCGCCTGTTCGAACGCGCGTTCGTGCTGGTGCCGCTGGTGGAAATCGCGCCCGATCGCCTGATCGCGGGACGCAGCATTGCGAATGCTCTGGCGCAACTGCCGACCGTTGGAATTGAGCGGCTGCCCGAACGCGGCTGAGCAAAATGAGGCCAAAACAACCGTTTGGCTTGGCAGCCGGCCCGTGGCAATTTGCCAATCCAGCCACACCGGCCACAGGGAGCGATCCGCCGAATGACCTCCGTAAGTGACGATCTGCGGCTGGCAGCGGATTTCCCGGCGGCGAGCTATGACGACTGGCGCAGGCTGGTCGATGGCGTGCTGAAGGGAGCGCCGTTCGAGAAACTGGTCGGCAAGAGCTATGACGGTTTGCCGATCGAGCCGATCTATCAGCGCGCCCGCGACGCCGCCGCAATTGCCGGCCGCGCGGCCGCCGCGCCGTGGCAGATCATGCAGCGGATCGATCATCCCGACGCGGCAAAGGCCAATGCGCAGGCGCTGGCCGATCTCGGGAACGGCGCCACCGGGCTGACGCTGGCGTTCGCGGGAGCAAACGGGGCGGCCGGCTATGGACTGGAGCCGACCGCGGACGCCATCGACAAGGTACTCGACGGCGTTTTCGTCGATGCCGGTATCGCCATCGAACTCCAGCTCGGCCCGCAATCCCGCATGGCCGCGGTCCACCTCGACGACCATGTCAAGCGCAAGGGCATCGTGCCCGCAGCCTGCGATATCCGCTTCGGCCTCGACCCGATCGGCGCCTGCGCGGTGTGGGGATCCAGTCCCTATGCGTGGCCCGAAATCGTGCCCGCAGTTACAGGTGCGATCCAGCGGCTTGCCGCGCGTGGGTTCCGCGGCCCATTCGCGGTTGCCGATGGCCGCGTTGTCCATGACGCCGGTGGATCGGAAGCTCAGGAACTGGCATTCGTGCTGGCGGCCGGCGTCGCCTATTTGCGCGCGCTGGAGAGTGCCGGGATCGCGCTCGAAGATGCGCGAAGCATGGTCTATGCACGCCTGAGCGCCGATTCCGATCAGTTCCTGACCATGGCAAAGTTCCGCGCACTGCGCGCGTTGTGGGCGCGGGTGGAGCGGGCATGCGGCCTTGCGCCGAAGCCGCTGTTCATTGCTGCCGAAACCGCGTGGCGGATGCTGACCCGGCGCGACCCTTACGTGAACGTGCTGCGCGCGACCATGGCAACGTTCTCGGCCGGCCTCGGCGGCGCCAACGCGATCACGGTATTGCCGCATACGCTGGCGCTGGGATTGCCCGACCCATTCGCGCGACGCGTCGCGCGCAACACCCAACTGGTGCTGCTTGAGGAATCCAATCTCGCCAGGGTGGCTGATCCCGCCGCCGGCTCGGGCGGGATCGAAACCTTGACGCAGCAGCTCTGCGAGGCGGCATGGTCGCTGTTCCAGGGAATCGAGCAGGCCGGCGGCGTGTTCGCGGCGCTCGAGCAAAACCTGATCCAGCATGAGGTCTTGGCAACGCGGACGGCGCGCGAAGCCAGCATCGCCAGGCGCAAGGAGGTGCTGACCGGCGCCAGTGAATTTCCCAACCTCCATGAGACCGCTGTCGCGGTAGAGGATGCGACGCCGATTGCGCTTGCACCCTATGGCGAGGCCAGGATCAAATTCGACGCCTTGACGCCGCTGCGCCTGGCCGAACCGTTCGAGCGCCTGCGGGATCAATCGGATGACCGGCTGAAGCGGACCGGCGCGCGGCCAAAGGTGTTTCTCGCCAATCTCGGCACCGCCGCCGACTTCACCGCGCGGGCGGCATTTGCCAGGAGCTTTTTCGAGACCGGGGGTATCGAGGCCGTCGATAGCGAAGGATTTAGCGATCCGGCCCCCCTCGCCGCCGCGTTCAAGGCATCCGGCGCGGCCTTGGTGTGTCTCTGCTCTTCCGACAAAATCTATACCGGGCAAGCCGTCGGGGCCGCCAAGGCCCTTCACGCGGCAGGCGCGAGACATATCTATCTGGCAGGCCGGCCCGGCGAGCAGGAAGCCGCTTTGCGCGATGCGGCTGTCGGCGATTTCATCTTCACCGGCGGGGATGCGCTGGCAACGCTTCAGGAAGCCTATCGGCGGATGGGGTGAAACATGAATTCGGCGAACCAGCCCGTTCTGACCGGCGGCTGCCAATGCGGCGCGGTCCGCTTTGCATTATCGGCAGCGCCAGTGAAGGTCAGCATCTGTCATTGCCGGATGTGCCAGAAGGCCGCCGGCGCGCCGTTCGCGTCCTTCGCCGAGATCGAACGCAGCGCTTTCGCCTGGACCCGAGGCCAGCCGTCGGCGTTCCGCTCCTCCTCCCTCGCCGAGCGCGATTTTTGCGCCGCCTGCGGCACCCCCCTGAGCTTTCGGCGCATCGACGGCCCAAAGATCGAGATCATGACCGGCGCATTCGACCGGCCCGACCGGGTGGTGCCGACGCGGCAATTTGGAACCGAAGCCCGGCTTGGCTGGGTGGTTGCGATTGCCAATCTGCCAAGCCAGACCACGCTGCAGAACTACGGCGCGGAAAAGCTTAACGGCATCGTCAGCCACCAACACCCGGACCATGATTGAGATGGCGACCGCGAGGCGCCGGCTATGATATAATGGCAAGCCATGAGCCGAATACCGAACTTCGCCACGATCGCATTTGAAAAAACCGCAGGCGCCGGCTTCACGGGCCCCGCCGAACCGTGGCTCACGCCGGAAGGAATACTGGTCAAGCCGGGCTATGGCGAGGCCGATCTCGAAGGCATCGACTTCCTCGAAACCTGGCCCGGCATCGCGCCATACCTGCGCGGCCCCTACCCCACCATGTATGTCAACCAGCCCTGGACCATCCGGCAATATGCCGGCTTCTCCACGGCGGAGGATTCCAACGCCTTCTACCGGCGCAATCTCGCCGCCGGGCAAAAGGGGCTCTCGGTCGCCTTCGACCTCGCCACCCACCGCGGTTACGATTCCGATCATCCGCGGGTATCCGGCGATGTCGGCATGGCCGGGGTGGCGATCGATTCGATCTACGACATGCGGACGCTGTTCGCGGGGATTCCGCTCGACCGGATGAGCGTGTCGATGACCATGAACGGCGCCGTGCTGCCGATCCTCGCGCTGTTCGTCGCCGCCGCCGAAGAACAGGGCGTGCCGCCGGAAAAACTCTCAGGCACCATTCAGAACGACATTCTGAAAGAGTTCATGGTGCGCAACACCTATATCTATCCGCCGGCGCCCTCGATGCGGATCATCTCCGACATCTTCGCCTACACCTCGCAAAGGATGCCGAAATACAATTCGATTTCGATTTCCGGCTATCACATGCAGGAAGCCGGCGCGACGCAGGATCTCGAACTCGCTTATACGCTGGCCGACGGCGTCGAATATCTGCGTGCCGGGCTCGCCGCCGGCCTCGATGTCGACCGCTTTGCGCCGCGGCTGTCGTTCTTCTGGGCGATCGGCATGAACTTCTTCATGGAAGTCGCCAAGATGCGCGCGGCGCGGCTGCTCTGGGCCAAGCTGCTGAAGCCGTTCAACCCGAAAGACCCGCGTTCGCTGTCGCTGCGCACGCACTGCCAGACCTCGGGCTGGTCGCTGACCGCGCAGGATGTCTACAACAACGTGATGCGCACGGCGATCGAGGCGATGGCCGCGACCCAGGGCCATACCCAGTCGCTGCACACCAATGCGCTCGACGAGGCGCTGGCGCTGCCGACCGATTTCTCCGCCAGGATCGCGCGCAACACGCAACTGTTCCTGCAGCAGGAAAGCGGCACCACCCGCATCATCGATCCCTGGGGCGGCTCCTATTATGTCGAGCGGCTGACTCACGATCTCGCCGCCAAGGCCTGGGGCCATATCAGCGAAGTCGAGGCGCTCGGCGGCATGGCGAAGGCGATTGAGGCCGGCGTGCCCAAACTGCGGATCGAGGAAGCGTCCGCCAAGACCCAGGCCAGGATCGATGCCGGCCGGCAGGCGGTGATTGGCGTCAATAAATACCGGCCGACCGACGAGGCGCCAATCGACGTTCTGAAGGTGGAAAATTCCACCGTGCGGCGGCTGCAGATCGACAAGCTGGCGCGGCTTCGGAGTGAGCGCAACCAGAAAGATGTCGATGCCGCGCTGGCGGCGCTGACCCGGAGCGCCGGCGATGGCAACGGCAACCTTCTGGCGTTGGCGATCGACGCCGCGCGCGCCAAGGCCACGGTCGGCGAAATTTCCGACGCAATGGAAAAGGTGTTCGGGCGGCACCGCGCCGAAATCAAGTCCATCACCGGCGTCTACAAGCGGGAGGCGTCCACCATGTCCAACCGGGTCGAAAAAGTGCAGGCCCTGATCGATGCGTTCGAGGATGCCGAGGGCCGACGGCCGCGCATTCTGGTCGCCAAGATCGGCCAGGACGGCCACGACCGCGGCCAGAAAGTGATCGCGTCGGCCTTTGCCGATGTCGGCTTCGACGTCGATATCGGGCCGTTGTTCGCCACCGCCGAGGAAGCGGCGCGGCAGGCGGTCGAGAACGACGTCCATATTCTCGGGCTGTCGTCGCTGGCGGCCGCGCACCTGACCGCGGTACCGGAGGTGAAGGCGGCGCTGAAGAAGCAGGGCCGCGAGGACATCATGATCATCATCGGCGGCGTGGTGCCGCCGCAGGATTACGACGCGCTCTACAAGGCCGGCGCCGAGGCGATCTATCCGCCCGGCACCGTGATATCGGATGCCGCGGAAGAGCTGATCCACAAGCTCAATGCGCGGCTGGGACATAGCGAGGCGGCGGAGTAGAGCACAGCAACTCAGGTCGGATACGTTGCCGCTAATGGAATCAGACATTGTGCCATTCTCAGACTGATCGCTTTACACATATCCTGTCAGCGATTGACGCCGTTGACGAGGAACTGCAGGGAATTCCAGAGGAAGCGCTGGCCAACGATCGAATGCGCCGAATGGCGTTGGAGCGACTGCTCGAAATGATCAGCGTAGCGTCTGACCATATTCCAGCGAACCTCAAAGCCATCGAGGATGATGTCGATTGGCAAGCCATAGCCGACATTGGTGGCCGCCTCGAAAATGCACGCGAGCGCATCGAGACCAGTGTTCTTTGGACAATATCGCATGACACGCTCGTGCCGCTAAAAGCATGCGCAGAGCGGCAGGTTCGTGAACTGTTGGGACCGTCATTGCGAGCGTAGCGAAGCAATCCAGTGCGCAGACACGACCTTAATGGATTGCTTCGTCGCTCCGCTCCTCGCAATGACGGCAAAGACGATTGATTTCGTTTTTTGCATTTTCAATGGGCTTCAGATGATTGAAGAACGCATACTTCCGCTCGCCTGGAGCGTCCGGCCGTTGTAAACCGAAGGCATGCCCCTGCCGAAGAATAAAGCAGCCGACATCAAATCCCTCGCCAAGGATCTCCGCGCCGGAAACCGCGCGGCGCTGGCGCGGGCGATCACGCTGATCGAGAGTCGGCGCGGCGACCACCAGGCGGCGGCGCGCGATCTGGTGCAGGGGGTGCTGCCCGACACCGGCCGCGCCATCCGGGTCGGCATCACCGGTTCTCCCGGAGTGGGCAAATCCACCACCATCGACGGGCTCGGGATGTTCCTGATCGAACGCGGCCACAGGGTGGCGGTGCTGGCGGTGGACCCCTCCTCGGCCCGTACCGGCGGTTCGATCCTCGGTGACAAGACCCGGATGGCGCGGCTCGCCGCCTCCGACAGCGCTTTCATCCGGCCATCGCCGGCTTCCGGCACGCTTGGCGGTGTCGCCGCAAAAACCCGCGAGGCGATGCTGCTGTGCGAGGCCGCGGGCTTTGACGTCGTGCTGGTGGAGACGGTCGGCATCGGCCAGTCCGAGACCGTGGTCTGCGACATGACCGATTTCTTCCTGGCACTGATGCTGCCGGGCGCCGGCGACGAACTGCAGGGCATCAAGAAGGGCCTGGTCGAGCTCGCCGACATGGTCGCCGTCAACAAGGCCGATGGCGACAACATCAAGCGCGCCAACCTCGCGGCCGCCGAATATCGCGGCGCGCTGCACATCCTCACTCCGCGCTCGGAGCATTGGCATCCGCCGGTCGTGACCTATTCGGCGCTGACCGGCGCCGGTCTTGCCGAACTCTGGCAGAAGGTTCTGGACCACCGCGCGGCCATGCAGGCCTGCGGCGAATTCACCGCGCGACGCCGGCAGCAGCAGGTGAAATGGATGTGGTCGATGCTGGAACAGCGGATGATGGCGCGGCTGCGCGCCGATCCCGCCATTCGCGCCAAGGTGAAGAAGATCGAAGCCGAGGTCGCCGACGGCCGCAGCTCGCCCGCCGTCGCGGCAGAACAGATCGCGGAGATGCTGCGTTGACATGAGCGACAAACTCCACATCCTCCTCACCGGTTTCGAGCCGTTCCCGGGCGCGCCGTACAACCCAACCCAACCGCTGGTGGCGCGGCTGCTGCGACTGCGCCGGCCGGCACTGGCCGATGTGGCGCTGTCGAGTCATATTTTTCCGGTGACCTACCAGGCCGTCGATCGCGAACTGCCGCAGCTCATCGCAACGCACCGACCGCAGGCGCTGCTGATGTTCGGCCTGGCGTCGCGCAGCCAGCATTTGCGGGTCGAAACCCGCGCCCGCAACGCCGTCACGATGACGTGGCCCGACGCCGACCACGCCCACGATCGCAAGGGATCGATCGCGGGTCACGCCGACGCCATGATGTTCGGCCCGCACACCGCCAGATTGCTGCGCGCGGCGATGGCCACCGGCGTCGATGCGCGAGCTTCGCGCGATGCCGGCAACTACCTCTGCAACTATCTGAGCTGGCGCGCGATCGAGGCGGTCAGAACCGGCCACGGCCCTCGCCTCGCCGCGTTCATCCATGTTCCGCTGCTGCCGCGCGACGGCTCGTCGCAGCGCCGAGGGACAACGCCGCCTCTCACGCTGGAGCAACTGGTCGACGCCGGCGAAGCCGTGCTGATCGAGCTGGTGAAGCTGACGCGAATGGCGCGGCTTGATGGGCAAGTGTCGTAGCCCGGCTGGAGCGCAGCGCAATCCGGGAATCGCAAAGCGGATGGGATGGCCCCGGATTACGCTGCGCTCCATCCGGGCTACGCCGGATACCCCGCCGTTGTTCCGTGTTCGATGCTTTTCGCATCGCCCCGGGATGATGGAGAGGGTTGTTAACCCTACCCCGAACAATCGCGGGCGTTGGCGCGCGTGGTTGCGGCGCGTGGACGCATTTTTGCGGTACTCCGACTCGTGGACGCATCAAGTGCGTCTGCGCAGGAAACGTGATCATGGATCTCAACCGCCGCCATCTCATCGGGGCTTCCGTCACCGGCGTTGCCGGCGCGCTGGCGATGTCGCCGGATGCCGCGCGTGCAGCGCCCCTCACCTCGCTGCTTGGGCGCGACGCCACCCAATATGGGGTCCGGCCCGGCAGCCCCGACGAGCAGACCCGGATGTTGCAGCACGCCATCGACGAGGCCGCGCGCGCGCAGGTGCCGCTGGCGCTGCCGCCGGGGGTCTACCGCACCGGCATGCTGCGGCTAAACAATGGCACGCAACTCGTGGGCGTGCGCGGCGCGACCAGGCTCGTTTTCACCGGCGGGCCATCGATGCTTCAGGGCGAAGGCGCGGCAGCCGTCGGCCTGACCGGCATCACCCTTGACGGCAGCGGCATTGCGTTGCCGGCGCGACGCGGCCTCGTGCATTGCCTCGGCGGCCACGACATCCGCATTGCCGATTGTGAAATCACCGACAGCGGCGGCGCCGGCATCTGGTTCGAGCAGGTCTCCGGCGACGTCAACGGCAACATCATCACCAAATCGGCCGCCACCGCGATCGTCTCGTTCGACGCCCTGGGGTTGCGGGTTTCGCACAACAGCATCCTGGGCACCGGCGACAACGGCATCGAAATCCTGCGCACCGCGATTGGCGACGACGGCACGCTGGTCGCCGACAACCGCATCGAGGACATCAAGGCCGGTCCCGGCGGCTCCGGACAATACGGCAATGCCATCAACGCCTTTCGTGCCGGCAATGTGATCGTGCGCGGCAACCGCATCCGCAATTGCGACTATTCGGCGGTGCGGGGCAATTCGGCCTCCAATATCCAGATCACCGGCAATAGCGTCAGCGACGTCCGCGAGGTGGCGCTGTATGCGGAATTCTCGTTCGAGGGCGCGCTGATCGCCAACAACACTGTGGACGGCGCGGCCTTTGGCGTTTCGGTCTGCAACTTCAACGAGGGCGGGCGACTTGCGGTCGTCCATGGCAACATCATCCGCAACCTGCTGCCGAAGCGGCCGATCGGCACCGTGCCCGATGACGACGCCGGCGTCGGCATCTATGTCGAGGCCGACGCCTCGGTCACCGGCAACGTTATCGAACACGCACCGGCGTTCGGAATCATGGCCGGTTGGGGCAAATATCTGCGCGACGTCGTCATTATCGGCAATCTGATCCGCAAGACCTTTGTCGGCGTCGGCGTATCGGTGGCGTCAGGCGCCGGCACGGCGCTGGTCAGCAACAACGTGATTTCGGAGGCGCCGCGCGGCGCTGTGGTCGGTCTCGATCACGCCCGCCCGGTCACGCCGGATCTCACCGCCGAGGGCGCTGAGCGCTTTGCGCAGGTGATGATCGGGACCAATTCGGTTCGAGCATAGACTGCGTCACAGCGCGGTGCGCAGCGACGGATAGCGTTGCTGGATTGCGGCGATGTCCGGCGCGAGATCGGCGGCGTCATTTACAACCGGGTCGAGCGCCGCAGTCAGCCTGGATTGCAACCCGGGCCTCGGCGCGGAAAGCGCTTGGTCCGAAAACACGTCAACGATTTTGACGGCGACGGGAATCTCGCGCCGCGGTGGCTCGGCCGGCGTCGGCAAGGGTTGCAGCGGAAGCCGACGTAGCTGATCGCGCAGCATGTCGGCACGCGGCAGCGTGGTCCTGCCGCGGCCCAGCCACGACATGTCGACGGCGGAATTGTCCCGTGATGCCTCGCGCGTGAGCAGATCGCGCCACGTCTCCACCGCGGTCTTGGCCTCCTGGATATTTTCGAGAAAATCAACTTCGCTGTGATAACGACGCCAGCGGCCGGTCTCGGACAGCTCAGTGAGATATTGCAGCCTTCGCTCGGCAAGGTCGCACCAGCGCGCCACAATGTTGCGGCCGCGGGCCACGTCGAGTCGGTATGTCATGAACAAGCCCGTTGGAGAAAGACGGACGCCGACGCAACGTGGACAAATCACTTGGACGCGACCGGGATATTCTGTGGAAAACTTTTATTTTGTCCATAGCGCCGCCCATCGGCCGACGGCTGCACCCATGCAAATAGCGCCGCGCGGCGAAAGGAAGCGCCAAACGAAAGACCCGTCCGGGGGGACAACCGGACGGGTCAAGCTATATGGGCGCTTGGGGTGGATGGGCGCTCGCGCCGGATACAGCCTCGATGGGGAGGAATTACTGCTCCCACGGATAGTTTGTCGCCGATGGGCTGTCTGACGTTCAAAGCCGCCCCGAGATTCTTTAGCCGCCGTTCCGGACGGGAGCTCATGGTCGGTCGGGACCGTTGGCCGGCTTGTCGGAAGCCATGGCGGGGATCGGCGTGTCCGGCCCTCGGATCGGAGCAACGTCCTGCTGTTGCTCGGCTTTTCCCTGGGAACCCGGGTCCGAAACCGCCGCGACCGGCGTTGGCGCGCCGCTATGGCGTGGCGACCGCAATGCTGACGATCTTCTCGCCCTGCAGCTTGCGCATCAGGTCGGCGGCTTCGTCGTTCGACATCGCCCGGTTGCCGAATTGCAGCCGGAACATGCCGCCGCTTGTGTCGATGATCGTCGCCCGATAGGTGTCGAGCAGGGCCGTGATGTCGGCGACACGGGTGTCGGGCGCGAACCGCACCAGCGCGCGAGGCAGCGCTTCCGGATTTAAGGTCCGGGTAACCGGCTCGTTCGTGCTGAGCGACGCGGTCCGGAACGAAGCCGCCTCGTTCTGCATCAGCATCGCGCCGATGATGCCGGCCTGGACCAGCAGCACCACGGCGGCAAGGCTGGCCGACCAGGCGAGCGTCCGCGGCGTCAGCGCTGCGAAAAACCCGGCAATCCGACGCGAGATACGGCGCGATGCGGTTGGTCTGCGCTCAGGCTCGGCGTCGATCGCCGCGAACAGCGTCTGCATGGCGCGCGCCGAGGGCGCACCCAGGCTCTCGTTGAGGTCGATGGTCTCGGCATATTCTTCGCGGATCGCGGCGTATTGCCGCGACAATTCGGGATCGCGGGCGAGCGCGTCCTCGACGCGGCGCGCATCGCGCGCACTCAATGTGCCGGCCGCATGCCATGGCAGCAGCGTCTCGATTTCGCCGGGCTCTCGCTCCAGCAACTTTTTCATCGCCATCATGGCCAGCCTCGTTCCACGCCGGCTGCCTGCAGCAGTTCGGCCAGTTTCTTGCGCGCATAGAACAGGCGCGTCTTCACAGTGTTCTGGGGTATGCCGACGATTTCAGCCACCTCTTCCACGGATTTCTCGATGATCGGGCGAAAGCGCGGTCAGGCACTTGCGCAACGCTTGACTGGTATCCTTCTTCTGCGCGGTCACTTCGGGATCGTCGGATTGGTCCTCGATCGCATGGGCGGCCTCGTCGTCCAGCTCAACGTCCTTCCTGCGCCGCAGCGCAGACGGGGCCTTGAATCGCGTAATCGCCAGCAGCCAGGTGGAAACGGCGGATCGGCCTTCGAACTTGCCGGCCTGGCGCCACACATCGAGAAAGACCTCGCTGATGAGATCCTCCGCGACCTGTTCGTCGCGCACGAGCCGAAGCCCGAAACGAAACACCCTGACATGGTGCCTTCCGTACAGCACCTGCATGGCAAGCCGGTCGCCTTGAGCGATTCGAGCGATCAGGACGTCGTCCGCAGCCGCCTGTGTCGCACTCAATGGCCGTCTCGCAACGTTGGTCGGATTGAACCGCCCGGCGGTTCGACGGAAACGGGAAAATTCTTCAAATTGGCATAGCCGCTCGCCGGCATCCCTGAGGTATTCCCCAAAGCGCAGTGGCATGGCGACTGCCGCGCGACGTCCCTTGGCCGAAGCGCGACAGGTATCATAATACGGGAACACTCTCTTCCGAGTCGTAACCGGCAGGGCCCGACCTTAACAAGGGTTCGCCGGGATCACAGCATTTTGCGCAACAACCAGCCGGCGCTTCGACCCCACCGGGTTTGGCCGCTCGCGCCGGATGACCTCCATCCTGCAAAATTCCCATGTGGTACAAGGGCAGCAGCAGCCCGGACGATCGAGATTCGGCCGCGAAAGATACCAAACCTAAAGGCTTTTCTCCCTAATGTTCCGCTGAATGTACTCCACCACGGCAGGACATGATCAGCGCGGCTTCACTGCTTCAAGGTCAGGACTCTGGCGACACGGTCGGATTCGCCGGCGACCTGCCGCTGGACGTCCTGCAGCGCCGCGCGGCGCATCGGCGGCACACCCTTGCGGTACAGGTGGCAAGCTATGCGATCGGCGCCGCCGTGCTCATGCTCTACGCCAGCGCCGGCACCATCACGGTTATGATCCCGTCCGCCTTCTTTCTGTCCGGCGTCACCCTGATCGGCGTCTTCTTCGTCCTGTCTGAAACCCATCTCAACGATCGCTTCGAAGACCACTATCTCACGCTTTTTCAGGTCGGCGGGCACGTCGTGGTCCAGCTCGGCTTTGTGCTGGCAGCGCCGCAGATCGGCTACGCCTTCCTCAACGTCCTGTTTCTGATCTTTGGCGTCGCCGCGTTGCGGATGACGTCGCGTCAGGCGACCATTGCCTGGGCGCTGACGGCGCTGGGCATCGCGCCGATTTTCCTGTTTACCCACATTCCCATCGGCATGCCGGTCGCCGCTGCCACCGAGCGTCTGGCCGCGGCGCTGTGCTTCATTCTCACGATCGGACAATGCGCATTCGTCGGACTGTACGGCGACTCGCTGCGCAAGAAGCTCTACAAGCGCGGCGCCGAACTCAGCGAAGCCTACAAGCGCATCGAGGAACTCGCCGAACTCGACGAACTCACCGGCTCGTTCAACCGCCGCTGCATCATGCGCATGCTCGACGACGAGATCGACCGCGTCCGCCGCACCGGAACACCGTGCTCGATCGCGCTGATCGATCTCGACTGGTTCAAGCGCATCAATGACGCCTATGGTCATCCGACCGGCGACGAAGTGCTGCGGACCTTCGCCATCACCGTATTCGCCAACATCCGCAGCATCGACCGCTTCGGCCGCTATGGCGGCGAGGAATTTCTGCTGGTGCTCCCGGATACGCCCAGCGACAGTGCCGCAGCCATGATCGACCGGCTGCGTGCGATCATTGCCGATCTCGACTGGAGCGCGTTCTCGCCCGGGCTGCGGGTTACAATGTCCGCCGGCCTCGCCACGCTGAAATCCGACGAGACGCCCGACACATTTCTCGCGCGTGCCGACAGCGCGCTTTACACGGCCAAGGCACTGGGACGAAACCGTATTGCCAGCGCTTGATATTCAAACAGTTCCGTTCCGGGACGGAGAATCCGTCACGGGCCCGCAATGCACGAACGCTCCAGGAAAGAGTCATGAGTTCGAGATTCGCCGCCACTTCCGTAAACCTGCTCGACGAACTGCAGGCGACGCTCGCGCACGGGACCGTGGCGCGCCGGGTCGAGACCTTGCGCCGGGTGACCGATCTCTTCATCAACGGCGCGGTGGATTTTTCCGACGAGCAGATCGAACTGTTCGACGATGTGTTTCAGTGCCTGATGCATCACATCGAGACATCGGCCAAGGCGCTGCTCTCCAACCGCCTCGCTCCAATCAGCAGCGCCCCTCCTGCCACGATCCGCACCCTGGCGTTCGACGATGTCATCGAAGTCGCTGGCCCCGTGCTCTCCAGATCGGAACGGCTCGACGACGAGGCGCTGATCGAAACCGCCCGCAGCAAGGGCCAGGCGCATCTGATGGCGATTTCGACCCGCCGGGTGCTGAGCGGTGCTGTGACCGACGTGCTGGTACTGCGCGGCAACGAAGATGTGGTCCAGAGCACCGTCAACAATCCGGGCGCGGAGTTTTCCGAGCATGGCTTCACCAGGCTGATCGAACGGGCCGAGGGCGACGACGACCTCGCTACCTGCGTCGGCCTGCGACCAACGGTTCCACGCCATCTCTACCTCAAGCTGATCGCGAAGGCATCGGTGACGGTGCGGGCTCGGCTCGAGGCCGCCAACCCGCAGCAGGCCGGAGAGGTGCCAAACGCGGTGCGGGCAGCGACGCAGCTCGCGCGCGCCGCGCCGAGCCGCGAGACCGCCATCGCGCATGCGCTGGTCAAGTCGCTGTACGACGACGGGCGGCTCGACGAGCATCAGGTCGAGGCCTTCGCCGCCGCCGGCAAATTCGACGAAGCCAACGCCGCGATCGCAGCGCTTGCCAACGTGTCGGTGTCGATCGCCGAGAACATGATGGTGGAAACCCGTGCCGAAGGCGTGATGATCCTGGCGAAGGTCTCGGGAATGTCCTGGACGACCGTGAAGGCGATCATCAACATGCGCGACGATCTGTCGGGCCTGGGCTCCGATCTCGCGGCCTGCAAGGAAACCTACGAACGGCTGCGGCCCTCGACTGCACAGCAGGTGCTGCGCTTCCACCGCATGCAGCAGGCGGCGCCGGCGGCCTAGAACCTGAGTATTCGCGATCCCGCCAGCGCGCCGATCGCGGTGACCAGCGCGGTCGCAAGGGTGTACCAGGTCGCGACGAACAGCGGTGAATCGTCGGTGCAGTGCGAGGCGTACAGCGTCGCGGCCAATCCCGCCGACAGCATTCCGGCGATCGCGCCGGCGAGCGCCGGCCGGGCCGGGGCGCCGTGCCGCAACCCGATCAGCGCCCCCGCCAGCAGCGGCAGCGACAGAACCGGAATGGCCGTCATGCAGACCCGCGAATTCTGGCCGACCAATCGCGTCATCATCGGCAGCCGCTGCGGCACCATCATCTCGCCGCCGATCGCGCCGACGAGGATCGCGGCGGGCAGCAGCAGCAACCACACCCAGCCGCCCAGCAGGGCTTCCGGCCGCGACAAATGCAGGCTGACAGCGACGCCCGCGATCGCCAGCGCCAGCGTCACCACGAATTTCAGGTCGAAGAACGGATTATGCATCGCGGTCATGACGTCCGGGCGAACGCCCAGCGCCACGAGGAATATCGCGATCGAAACCGGCAACGCAGCGAGCAATGCCAGCGCCAGCAGAAATCCGACCGGCCGGGCGCGATAGGCGCTATCGGCGGTGAGGGATCGGATCAACTGATCGGTTTCCATGGTCATTGTTCCCGCAATTTGGCGGTGAGCCCGGCAAGCCCGCGATGCAGTGCCACCCGCACCGCGCCCTCGCTCATTCCGAACTTCGCCGCGGTGTCCTTGATCGAGGCGCTCTCGACCGCGATCGACTGCAGCACCTCGCGCTGTCGCGCCGGCAGCGACTTGAGCTGGGCCGCGACCTCGCTTGCCGGCGCGGTCTCCGCGGCGGGTTCGCTCGCGATGGTCTCGGCGAAGTCATCGATGTTGACAAAAATCCGCCGGCCACGGCGGCGCAGGGCATCGATCAGCTTGTTGCGGGCGATCGCAAACAGCCACGGGGCGAACGGCGCGTTGGCGTCCCAGGTATGCCGCTTCAGATGCACCGCCAACAGAATGTCCTGCACGATATCCTCGGATTGGTCGACCGGCTGCCCGGCCCGCGCCAGACCGCGCCGCGCCGCGGCCCTCAGCACCGGCGTCACGGCCTTGAGCAGACGGTGATACGCTGCACTGTCGCCTGAAATGGCCAGCCGCATCAGACCGGTCCACTCGTCTTCACGTTCGCGCACTCGCGCTCCCACCATGCAATTCGGTCGATCTTTCAAATTGTTACATCCGCAGCGGGGGATCACGAAGTCGTGATACGACCGTGAAAGAGCCTGCGGAGCCTTGCCATCTTCGCCGCACGCGGGAATCGCCGGCCGCGTTTGGCACAAACAGGCTCATAACATCGATCCGGGCTGCTGACACCGGTGAGAGTGCCGACGGGAATTGTCCGGACGGCCCGAAGATTCCCTTTTTCTGCCCCGCTGCCGACACGGGCGAGGTCTCATTTTCCGCCGGGAGCTGGCAAAAAGGGGAGATTGCCGAATGACTATCAACGCCAGTGGGCGCGCGGCATTGATCATCGCGACGGGACTATTTGTATGCCTGGCAGGCCCGTCGCAGGCAGCCACCGACAGCGATGCCGACGCGGCAACCTCAACGGCGGAAGCCCCTGCAGGAGCTCCCGTGAAGCTGAGCAACTATACCAAACACGCTTCACACCACTGGAAGAAACACGCCTCCCACAAGGTGGCGCAGAAATCCTCTGCCGAAAAAAATACCGCTGATGCCGCGGACCGCAACGCCGACACGCCCGCGGTCCAACCAGCCACGATTCCGGCCTCGGTCGCCAACGCCAATGCCCAGATCGCCACCCCCGATACGCCGGCCGACGACGCCAAGGCGATGGCGGCGCGGGCCAACACGATTGTCCAGAGCACCGTCGACGTGCCGGCCGACACTCAGCCGGCAACCGACGCCCAGGTCGTCACCCCCGATCAGCTCAACGACGTCGACCGCTCGCTGCGCGACCGCGCGCCGCCCGCGGGCACGCTGGCAGTGGCCTCGGCCGAGCCACCGGCCGCGACGGCCGTCGTCCCGGCTGCGAACACCGACCCCTCCGCCTGGGACCAGACCTCGCTGATCGGAAAGATCTTCATCGGCTTCGGGGCGCTGCTGACCATGGCCTCTGCCGCACGCATGTTCATGGCGTAACATTCAAGGGGCCGACTTTCGCGCGCTGTCCGGCTGGAATGAGGCCCCTTGAAGCCCGTGCCGCCAGCGGGCACAGTCCCGTGCAGTCAGGCGCGGGGTAGACCATGAGCACGTTCGAACACATCATTGTCGAGGGCAAAGGCGCAGTCGGCGTCATCACGCTTAATCGTCCGAAGCTGCTCAATGCGCTATCCTTTGGCGTTTTCAGGGAAATTGCCGCTGCGGTCGACGACCTCGAAGCCGACGACAAGATCGGATGCATCGTTCTGGCCGGCAGCGAAAAGGCCTTTGCCGCCGGCGCCGACATCAAGGAGATGCAGCCGAAGACCTTCATCGACATGTTTTCCAGCGATTTCGCCGCTGTCGGCGCCGACCGTGTCGCCACCTGCCGCAAACCGACCATCGCCGCCGTCAGCGGCTATGCGCTCGGTGGCGGCTGCGAACTGGCGATGATGTGCGACATCATCATCGCCGCCGACACCGCGAAATTCGGCCAGCCGGAGATCACGCTCGGGACCATCCCGGGAATCGGTGGAACGCAGCGTCTGACACGCGCGATCGGCAAATCCAAATCGATGGACCTGTGTCTCACCGGGCGGATGATGGATGCCGCCGAGGCCGAGCGTTCCGGGCTGGTCAGCCGCATCGTGCCGGCGGACAGACTGATGCAGGAAGCCATGGCGATGGCGGAAAAAATCGCATCGATGTCCCGCCCCGCCGCCGCGATGGCAAAGCAAGCCATCAACCGCGCGTTCGAGACGCCGCTGTCGGAAGGCATCAGCGTCGAGCGCAATCTGTTTCACTCGACCTTCGCGCTGGAAGATCGATCCGAGGGCATGGCGGCCTTCATCGAGAAGCGCAAACCCGTCAACAAGAACCGGTAAATGCGTTCGCCAGCGAACAGGCGCGGCGGAAAAATACAAGCTGTCATTCCGGGATGCGCCACTTGGCGCAGGCCCGGAATCCATACTCACAAGCCGTGGTTATGGATTCCGGGCTCGCGCTGACGCGCGCCCCGGAATGACGGCGATTTTCTCAACCCGCACGCGTTTTCGCCAGCGCCGCGCTGACCAATGCGCGGTAGGCGCGTTCGGAGAACGTCGCCGGCTTGTCGAGCCCGAGCCGCGCCAGGCACTCCTGATCGGCCGCATCGGGCCGGCGGCTCGATCCCAGCCACAGCAGCCCCGGCAGCCGCAGCGGCGCGCGCTGCGCGTCCTGCAGGAATTGCAGCGCCGGAATCAGCCGCTGTTCGACGGCGGTGAAATCGCTGCCGAACGGAAATAACGGCAGCAGGCCCGCCTCCCGCGCCGGCTTCAGCGCGCGCGCGATCCGCTCCGGGACGTTGTCGCGCTGCGCCGCCGGAATCTCGAAATTCTTCGGCAGCTTGCCGGCGTCCTTGGCCTGCCGCATCAGATCGTCCTGAAAGCGGGAATCCGCAACACCCAGCATCGCCGCAATCACTTCGGCGTCGGATTTGCCCCTGATATCGGCGATGCCATACTCGGTGACGATGACATCGCGCAGGTGCCGTGGAATGGTCTCGTGGCCATAGCTCCAGCGGATATTGGAGGCGCTGCCCGATCTGTCCTGCCGTGTCGCCTCGAGCGTGAGGATCGAGCGGGCGCCGGCCAGCGCGAACGCCTGCGCCACGAAATTGTATTGGCCGCCCACTCCGCTGACGACCTGCCCATTCTCGAGGCCATCGGAAATTGCAGCCCCCAGCAGCGTCGCCATCATCGCATTGTTGACAAAGCGGGCGTCGACACGGGCGCGCCGCTTGGCATCCTCCTCGCCATAGAGCTCGTTGGTAAACGACACCGGCATCATCCGGATCCGCGCGATCTGTTCCGGCGCCATCTCGCGCAGGCGCCGATAGAACGATTTCGGTCCGAGGAAAAACGCGCCGTGCAGCACCACGCCGCCGACCTCGCGCTTGAGAATCCCGGCGTCGATCAGGCCGAGAAATGCCTCGAACAGCATTTCGCTGACGCCGTAAAGGCCCTTTTCGAACGGTCCGGCCTGCAGCGCAGGAAGCGGCTCCGCCGCCGGCGCGAGTTGCCGCATCATCGCGTGGAACTGCGCATTGTCGCGATGACGGACGATCAGGCCCTGCGCCAGCGCATCGCCCACCTGCCCGATCCCGATCTGAAGCGTGCCGCCATCGCGCACCAGACCCGCGGCATGAAGGCCGATGGCGTATTTGCTGTCGGTGATCGGCTCGGATGGCGGGGCGAACAGTGGAAATTCGATCGCGGGACTCTCGAGGATCGCGCTGAACGCGTCCGCCGGCAGATCGCCCGGACCGGGCATGAATGGCAGCTCGGAATTGACCTGGCCGATCAGCCTGAACGACGCCCGGCCCTCGGCGCGGGCGCGCAGAACGTCGAGCGTGGTATCGGTGTTGCAGCTCAGGCTGTAGCGCGCCACGCCGTCGACCACGCGCTTGGCCACCAATTGGGTGACGACGTTGAGCCCACGCGCGAGCAGATATGATGACGCATGGGTATAGTTTGCGGAAATGTAATGTTGCTGCGCGAACGGCACGTTCAGCCACCTTCCCGCCAGGAAGAAAAATTCGATGACGCGGATATTGGGCGGCAGCGCACCCGCATGCAGCGCATCGGCATAAGCGAGATCGGGATAGCCGCCAAACAGGCGGTCGATCACCGGCGCGATGAAGCGGCGTTCCAGCAGGTTCGACGGTTTCGGCTTTTCCAGCGTCAGAGCGGAAAAGAAGGTCAGGTTGATGCTGCGGTCGGCGCTGGCGCGTGCGAACAGCGCATTGGCAATGTGGTTGGCCTTGCCGAGCCCGAGCGGCAGCCCGACCACGAGGTTGGTTCCGACATTGCGAACGATATCCTCCGCAATCGCGTCGGGGTCGGAGAACAGGCTCGGCATCGAGGGGGCTCGGAAACAACGGGAACCCAGCGTCCGGAATCGGACGCCGACCTCCGGCACCTATAGCCTATCTGCGCCTGAGATTCGTCTGTGACGAACCGGCAACAGCAGACCGGGGAATTGCACCGGTTTGTGCGCCCGCTGGTTTGCCTGTGGCGACGGTGCGCTCTAAACAGGTAAAGATGCCGGGCATAGGCGGGACGGACGGCCGGGTTTGCTGTGGGATCACATGATTGGGCGTGCCGCCAGGATTGGCCACGAGGCAAGGCGTGTGCTCCAGGCGGGCATCTGCCTTGGCATTGTGGCTTGCCTCGGCGCTGCCGCGACCCCGGCCCGGGGAGAAAGCCTGCCCGAGGCGCTGGCCAAGGCCTATCAGACCAACCCGCAGCTCAACGCCGAACGGGCGCGGCAGCGCGGCACCGACGAGAACGTTCCACAGGCCATGGCCGGGTATCGACCGCAGATCGTCGCCAGCCTGAGCGGCGGCCTGCAGGCGGTGCGCAATTTGCTGCCCGACAACACGGTGCAATCGGCGACCCTGAAGCCCTGGATCATCGGCGTGACGGTGACGCAGACGCTGTTCAACGGCTTCAAGACGGCCAACAGCGTCCGGGTGGCGGAATTGCAGGTGCGGTCCGGCCGCGAGGCGCTGCGCAATGTCGGCCAGGGCGTGCTGCTCGACGCGGTGACGGCGTATACCAATGTGCTGGCCAATCAGTCACTGGTCGAAGCGCAGCGCTCCAATGTCTCGTTTCTGCGCGAAACCCTCGCGATCACCCAAAGACGTCTCAAGGCCGGAGACGTCACCCCGACCGATACCGCGCAGGCCGAGGCGCGCCTCAGCCGCGGCCTTGCCGATCTGAACGCCGCCGAAGTCAACCTGGCCGTCAGCCAGGCGACCTACACCCAGGTGATCGGCAACCGGCCCGGGCAATTGAAGCCCGCCGACGCCGTGGACCGCTATCTGCCGCACAGCCGCGACGACGCGACCGCGCTTGCCATCAAGGAGAACCCCGCGGTCGTCGCCGCAAGCTTCGACGTCGATGTCGCCTCGACCAGCATTCGTGTCGCCGAGAGCAGCCTGATGCCCACCGTCACCCTGCAGGGCAACGCCAGCCACAGCATGGACGACGATCAAACGCTCGGCACCTTCAGGACCGATCAGGCCTCGATCATCGGCCAGGTTACCGCGCCGATCTACGATGGCGGCACCGCCGCCTCGCAAACCCGGCAAGCCAAGGAGGTGGCCGCGCAAAGCCGGCTCGTGCTCGATCAGGTCCGCAACCAGGCGCACACCGCGGCGACCGGCGCGTGGGTCGCCAATGAGGGCGCCAAGGTCGCCGTGACGGCATCCGAATCCGAAGTGCGCGCGGCGACCGTTGCCCTGCAGGGCGTGCAGAAGGAAGCCCAGGGCGGACAGCGCACCACGGTCGATGTTCTGAATTCGGAGGCGGATCTGATTTCGGCCAAGGCGCGGCTGATCGGCGCGCAGCGCGATCGCGTGATCGCGTCGTATACACTGCTCAGCGCCATCGGGCGCCTCGACGTCAAGACGCTCGCGCTCAACACGCCGGACTATCTGCCCGAGGCGCACTATCATCAGGTGCGCGATGCCTGGGAGGGACTGCGCACCCGCACGCCGTCGGGCCAGTGACGTCAACGCTAAATTGTGGTGACGGAAACGAGACGAAGGAAACCAGGGAGTGAGTACATGTTCACCAGACGCGGTATTCTTCGTGCCTCGGTCGCAGCCGGGGTTGCCATGACCGGCCGCAAGGCTCTCGCCAAGGCATCGCAGCCCGCAACGCCGGTGAACTTCGACGTTCCAGCCCATGCCTGCGATTGCCATACCCAC
This sequence comes from uncultured Alphaproteobacteria bacterium, assembly GCA_963808035.1. Taxonomy (GTDB): domain Bacteria; phylum Pseudomonadota; class Alphaproteobacteria; order Rhizobiales; family Xanthobacteraceae; genus Bradyrhizobium. The sequence continues at coordinate 811,028 of CAWEEF010000001.1, forward strand.
ATCCACGGCGACCCGGAGAAATTTCCGTTCTTTTCGGGGCGCGTCTATACGCCGGAACCGGCGTCGCCGGAAGAAATGGCGGCGCTGCACAAGGCGCTGCATATCGAGCGCGTGGTGATCGTGACGCCGAGCGTCTATGGCCCTGACAACTCCGCGACGCTGTTCGGCATCAAGGCGCGCGGCGCGAATGCGCGCGGCGTCGCCGTGATCGACGACAAGACGCCGGAGAGCGATCTCGGCGCCATGAATGAGGCCGGCATCCGCGGCATCCGCCTCAATCTGGCGACCGGCGGGGTCAGCGATCCCAATATCGGGCGCCAGCGCATTGCGACCGCAATCGAACGGGTCAAGAGCCGCAACTGGCACGTCCAGATGTTCACCAGCCTCGCCATGATTTCCGCCATCAAGGATCTGGTCGCGGCATCGCCGGTCCCCGTCGTGTTCGATCATTTCGGTGGCGCCCAGGGCGCGCTTGGCCCGGAACAGCCGGGCTTTGCCGACCTGCTCGCGCTGGTGCAATCCGGCAAGGCCTATGTCAAAATCTCGGGCGCCTATCGGGCGTCTACGCTTGCGCCCGATTACACCGACGTGATCCCGCTGGCGCGGGCGCTGATCGCGGCGAATGCCGATCGGGTCATCTGGGGCACCGACTGGCCGCATCCGAATTCGACCACGCCGCCCGGACGCAAGCCGACCGAGCTGACGCCGTTGTACCAGATCGACGATGGCCGCCTGCTCAACCAGCTTGCGGTGTGGGCGCCCGATGCCGCGATCCGCACCAGGATCCTGGTCGACAATCCGGCCACGCTTTATGGATTTTGAGTATCGGTCGCCGACGCCGCACGCGGCGGCGGCGCCGGCATCCCGGCGTTGTAGCTGCGCAGCCAGCTCGCTGCCTTGCGCAGGCCGCCGAACGGAAACACATGGAAGCCCGCGATCGGCGCCGTCACGGCCGTGGGCGCCGATTGCAGGCCGCGCATGACGTCATCCGGCCCGGTATCGGTCAAGAGCCGGCTGTGGCGGCCGATCTGGCCGCGCAGCGAACGCATCGAGTTGCCGATCCCGCAGCGGAGCGCAAACTTCATCAGCGTCGCGGCCGTCGCAGGTCCGGCGAGACCGACAATCACCCGGAGGTCGAGCCCGCGCGCCTGCAGCGCGCCGATCCAGGCCAGGATCGGCGCGCTTTCAAAACAGAATTGCGTCATGATTTCGACCTCAATCCCGGTCGCGTGCCTCCAGTCACGCCACGCCTCGAGCACCCCCAAAGCGTCGGCGGCTTCGAGATAGGGATGGCCCTCGGGATGGCCGGCGACGCTGACGGAGGCGATGCCGTGGGCCTCGATCAATCCGCTGCTGCAGACATCGCGGCTTGACCGGAACGGACCGTTCTGGCGCGCGACGTCGCCGGCGATCACCAGAATGCGCTGCACCTCCGCCTCGCCGCGCGCCCGCCGCAGAAAATCGTCGAGCGCCTCGCGCGACGGCATTTCGCGCGCCGCGATATGTGGCACCGGATTGAACCCGGCACGGCGCAACGCGGATGCGGTGTCGACATTGCGGCGATAATTATCACCGGGCAGAAAGGTGATGGTGACATCGGTACCCGTCGCGAAATAATCGCGCAGCTCCGGCACTTGATGGCCGCGCGAGGAGATCTCGACTGAGGCGGACGCCAGCCGCGCGGCAAGCTCGCTGGACAAAGCGGGATGGGGTGCAATCACGGCTCCCTCCGGGAATCGCCAGGGCTCTGCTTCACGCGCGGCGGCGCGAGATCACATAGGTCTCGTCGTTGAACCAGAGACCGCCGTGCCGCTTTAGCACCCGGTCGGTGGCTTCGAGGTAGCGGCCGTCGCGAACGACCTCCGACAGCCTGACGTCCTCGATCTGCGCGACATAGATCGCGGCGTTCCAGGCGGCGAACAGCGTCGAGGTCCCGATCGGGCCGCTCACCTCGTCCGGCAAGGTGTGCATGTGATAGCGGAAGATCGAGCGGGCATCGGAGGAGGCGTTGAAATTGTAGTGCCGCGCCGCCGCGCCGAGCTCGCGTTTGACCTGGCGCAGGATCGCATAGCGATCGGTCTTGAACGGATCGTCGTCGGGCCAGACCTGATCGATGATCTCGATCCCCGGATCCTTGCCATGCGAATGGATGCCGATCAGCCGTCCGCCGGGCCGCAGCGATTTGACCAGCGGTGTCACCACCTTCGAGGCCTTGAATTCGACGCTGGCGCGCGCCCGGTAAGGCTGCGAGGCAATGACCAGATCGTAATCGGCCATCACGCGGCCGGGCCGCGGCATGATCGGGTCGAGCAGGAACGAATGGTCTTCGCGCCGCAAGGTCAGGATGACGGGCCTGCTGTAGACCGGGTTGCCGGTGGTCGGGCTGATTCCGGCGCGCCAGTTCTCGGCCAAAAATCCCTCAAGTTCGCCGATCTGCTCGGCGAAACCGTGCGCCGTGTTGCCGGACAGCGCGACGTCCTTCCAGAGCAGGCTTTGCGCGGACGTCGCCGATCGTGGCGTCAGCCACGGCGCCTCGGCATAATAGAGATTGGTGACGACGAGAACGGTAGCGGGATGCTCGAACAGGCGGTCGGCCATCTTCTCGAGCATCAGCCGCACGTCCTCGTAGCTGATTTCCTTGGCGACCACGTAGAGCGGCATGGTGGGGAAGCGGGCATGCAGCGCCCGCATGACCCGCGACAGCACCGTGCCATCGCCAACCCCGGCGTCGAAGATCCGAAGTGCCGGCGGCGTCGGCTGCAGATTGCCGAGTTCGAGCGAAACCCGGTGCGCGATTTCGGTCTTCTCGCTGCAGGTCGACACGAACAGCAGATATTTCTGCCGGTTGTCGAAGAAACGGAACCCGGGCGGCATGATTTCGGCCGCAACCGTGGCGCCGTTGAGCGGCATTGCTGCCGCCGACGGCTGACGTTGCGCGGCCGCCGGCGTGCTGCGATGTTCGGACAGATAGGCGCGAACCTTGTCCAGCGTGCCGGTGGTGATCCTGGCGCCGTCGCGCAACCGCGACACCAGCTTGCCATCATTGACGACAAGACGGCCGAAAGTGGATTCGGCAGTTTGCGTCGCGCGGCAATAATCCCGGATTTCGCCGAGAATCTGATCGGACGTCTTGGCAACGGCCTGACCGTGGCGCTCCTCGATCCGCATGGTGTCCCCCGCGGTTGCATCCCTTCGGCCCCGATCACAAGGCAACCGAGAGGATGCGTCAACCACAATCGGAGTGGGCAGGATTTATGGGCACACGCCCATCGCGGTTTACCGCGCCCGGCGCGAGAACAGCGAAATCAGCACCGGCAGCGTCACCAGAATGACCAGTGGTGCCAGCATCATGCCGGTGACCACCACCACCGCGAGCGGTTTCTGCACCTGCGATCCGATCCCGGTCGACAGCGCCGCCGGCAACAGCCCGACGCCCGCGACCACGCAGGTCATCAGCACCGGGCGAAGCTGCAGTTCGCCGGTACGGATCACGGCGGTGATGCGGTCGAGTCCCTCGTCGATCAGTTGGTTGTACTGCGACAGGATGATGATGCCGTCCATCACGGCGATCCCGAACAGCGCGATGAAGCCGATTGCAGCCGATACGCTGAAGGAAATGCCGGTCACCAGCAGCCCGAGCACGCCGCCGAAGATCGCCATCGGGATCACGCTCATGGCAAGCAGCGTCTCGATCATCGAGCCGAAATTGAGCCACAGCAGCGTCGCGATCAGCGTCAGGCTGATGGGCACCACGATCGACAGCCGCTTGATGGCGTCCTGCAGATTACCGAACTCCCCGACCCACTCGATGCGCGATCCCGGCGGCAACTGAACCTGGGCCGCGATCTTCTCCTGCGCTTCCCTGATCGCGCCGCCGAGGTCGCGTTCGCGCACCGAGAACTTGATCGGCAGATAGCGCTCCTGCTGCTCGCGATAGATATAGGCCGCCCCCGATACCAGCTTGATCGAGGCGACTTCGCTCAACGGGACCTGGGTGATGGTGCCGTTGGGCCCGGGCGCGCCGATTCGCAGATTCTGGATCGCCTCGGCGCTCTTGCGATATTCCGGCGCCAGCCGGACGATGATCGGAAAATGCCGGTCGCTGCCCGGCTCGTAGAGGTCGCCCGCGGTGTCGCCACCGATCGCCACCTTGATGGTGGCGTTGATGTCGCCGGGCGCCAGCCCGTATCGGGCCGCCTTGGCGCGGTCGATGTCGATCTGGATGGTGGGCTGGCCGAGCGAGGTGAACACCGCAAGGTCGGTGATCCCCTGCACGGTCGCAAGAACCGCCTTGATCTGGTTGGCGGTCGTGGTGAGCGTCTGCAGATCGTTGCCGTAGAGCTTGATCGAGTTCTCTCCCTTCACGCCCGACACGGCTTCCGAGACGTTGTCCTGGAGATATTGCGAGAAATTGAACTCGACGCCGGGAAATTTGCCCTGCAATTTCGCCAGCAACTGCGCGGTCAGTTCGTCCTTGTCATGGGTGCCGGGCCATTCGCTGACCGGCTTCAAGGGCGCAAAGAATTCCGCATTGAAGAAGCCGGCGGCATCGGTGCCGTCGTCGGGCCGGCCGTGTTGCGACACCACCGCTTCGACCTCGGGGAAGCTGCGGATCAGCTTGCGCATTTCGTTGACATAGGCGTTGCCGGTCTCCAGCGAGATGGTCGGCGGCAAGGTAGCGCGGATCCACAGATTGCCCTCCTCGAGCTTGGGCAGGAATTCGAGACCGAGCAGGCGGCTGAACAGGATGGTCATGACGACGAGTCCGATCGCCCCCGCCATCACCACCTTTCGGCTGCCGACGGCCCAGGTCAGCACTGGAACATAGAGCCGATGCAGGATCGCCATGATCCGGGTTTCGGTTTCGTGCACATGCGACGGCAGGATGAGCGCGCTCAATGCCGGTGTGATCGTGAAGGTTGCGAGCAGGCCGCCGGCGAGCGCATAGGCATAGGTCCGCGCCATCGGCCCGAAGATGTTGCCTTCGACGCCGCTCAAGGTGAACAGCGGCAGGAACGCCGCGATGATGATGGCGGCGGCAAAGAAGATCGAGCGCGACACATCGGCGGCGGCGCTGAGGATGGCGTGGCTCTTCATGGCCATCCTGGTGTCGGTCGAGATATGGCTCTGCTCGGCGTCCGAGAGCGCCGTGGTCTGGGTCAACCGGCGGAAGATCGCCTCGACCATGATCACGGTGGCGTCCACGATCAGTCCGAAATCGATCGCGCCGACCGACAACAGATTGGCGGATTCGCCGCGCAGCACCAGGATGATAACGGCGAAAAACAGCGCGAACGGAATCGTGGCGCCGACGATCAGCGCGCTTCTGAGATCGCCGAGGAAGATCCATTGCAGCAGCACGATCAGCAGGATGCCGACCACCATGTTGTGCAGCACGGTCGAGGTCGTGAGGTCGATCAGGTCCTTGCGGTCGTAGATGCGCTCGATCCGCACCCCCGGCGGCAGGATGCTGGAATTGTTGATCGACGCCACCAGTTGCTCGACCCGCAGGATCGTCGGCGAGCTCTGCTCGCCACGTCGCATCAGCACGATCCCCTGCACGATGTCGTCGTCCTGATCGAGGCCGGCAATGCCGAGGCGCGGCTTCTCGCCGACGGTCACGGTGGCGACATCCTTGACCAGGACCGGATTGCCGCCGCTCTGCGACACCATGGTGTTGGCAAGGTCGTCGATTGAACGGATCAGGCCGACACCGCGCACCACGGCGGACTGCGTGCCGATGTTGACGGTATTGCCGCCGACATTGATGTTGGAATTGCTCACCGCCTGCAGGAGCTGCGGCAGCGTCAGCCCGTAGGCGACCAGCTTGTTGAAATCGACCTGCAATTCATAGGTCTTGGTCTTGCCGCCCCAGCCGGTGACGTCGATCACGCCAGGCACCGCGCGAAAACGGCGCTGCAGCACCCAGTCCTGCAGGGTTTTCAGATCGAGCACGCTGTAGTTCGGCGGGCCGGCCAGCCGGTAGCGGTAGATTTCGCCGATGGCGCTGAGCGGTGAAATTGCCGGCTGCACATTACCGGGCAGCGGCGCGAGCTGCGACAACCGGTTCAGCACCTGCTGCAACGCCTCGTCATAGGTGTAGTCGAACGAAAACTGCAGTTTGACGTCTGACAATCCGTACAGCGAAATGGTGCGGATGGTGCGAAGGTTCTTGATGCCCGCGACCTGGGTCTCGATCGGAATGGTGATGTAGCGCTCGATCTCTTCGGACGACAATCCCGGACTCTGGGTCACGACGTCGACCATCGGCGGCGTCGGATCCGGATAGGCTTCGATGTTGAGCTGCTTGAATGCGATCAGGCCGCCGATCAACACGACGGCCAACAGGCCCACCATCAAATAGCGCCGGTTGACGGCAATGGCGACGAGACGATCCATTCAGATCGGGACTTTCAATGCGCTGAAGGGAGGACTGAAGTTCCGAATGCGGAGTCCGGCTTGCGTTGCGTCATCATCGCGCTAGGTGCCCGATGCCGCGCGGTCGATGAACAGGCTGCCCTTTGTAACGATCTGCTCGCCGGGTTTCAAATTGCCGTCGACCTCGACCAGATTGCCATTGGTAAGGCCGGTCTTGATCTGGCGTAGCTCGATCGACTTGTCCTCGTGCGCAACCCAGACCCGGACCTGATCGCCCTCATAGATCAGCGCCTGCTTGGGGACGCCGACCGCCGAATGGTCGCCGCCGGAATAGATCGTCACATTTGCGAACATTTCCGGTTTCAGCAGGCCGTCCTTGTTGTCAACCGTGGCGCGGACCAGCAGCCGGCGGGTCGCCGGATCAATTGCCGCGGCGACATAGTCGATGTGCGCTACCAGCGGATGCGCCGGCAGCGCCAGCACATTGAACGACAGTTCCTGCCCCACCGATACGATCGAGGCGTCGGTTTCGCGGACAAAGGCCGTGAGCCAGACAGTGGAGAGATCGCCGATCACGAACACCGGATCGCTGGCGCCGGAGTTGATGTATTGCCCGGGGCCGATCTTCCGCTGCACCACCGTGCCCGCGATCGGCGAGAAGATGGTGGTGTTGGGGTCGATGCGTCCCTTTTGCTGGAACGCCGTAATGGCCTCTTCGCTCAGGCCGAGAATTTTCAGCTTGTTGCGGGCGGCCTCCAGCGCGGTTTGCGACGAGCGCAGATCGTTCTGCGCCTGGATCAGCGTGGCCTGGGACTGCTGATAGTCCTTGAGCGGAACCGCCTTGCCTTCGAACAAATCCTTGGCCCGTGTATCCTGGAGCTGCGCGAGATCGAGCGCCGATTTTGCCTTGTTCAGGCCGGTCATGGCGGAGATGAAATCGTTCTGGGCCTGCACGGTATCGGCCGCTTCGATCACGAACAGAGGCTGCCCTTGGGTGACGTGATCGCCGGGCTTGGCCAGCAGCTTGATGACCCGGCCGGCATAGGGCGAAAATACCGGCGTCGAGCGTTCCTCATCGACGGCGATCTTGCCTTCGGTCACATGCTCGGCCCGGAAGGTTCGCTCGGTCACGGGTTCGACGATCAGGCTGGCCCATTCCGCGGGGGTCGGGGTGTAGCGCTGCAATCCCTTGCGCGATTGGCTCGACAGGTCGGAATCGCCCCGCGGTGCCGGCTCGAGATGTGTGAATCCGTAAAACCCAGCTCCCGCCAGCGCCAGCAAGGCCACGCCAATGGCCAGATGTCGTCCGCTAAACATCTGCAATTGCTTGGTAAATTCTGGCGGCATGAGGTCCTGTCAGTTCGGCGGTGATTCTGGCAGCGGCCGCCGCCTCGCTACGCTACAGGTGAGGACTGGCATGGTCATACCAGTTTGCTTAACCAAATCAACAGGTTACTACGGTGTTTTTCGATATCGACGGCCGATCCGCGCAGCCACCAGGGCACCATTGGGGGTGCAATTGCCAGCAACTCTGCCCACGTTGGCCCTGGCGACCCTTTTAGGCAAGCCGTGGCAACCCTTTGTGCCCCGCGCGGACGCTTACAAGCCGCTCGTGACACAAGCAAAACAACCGCCCGTGAACGCCATCGACCTTGGGCTATTCCCCATTCTGCCCACCGGCCTTCCGGCTTTACCATATCGCAGTAAACCTCAGATGAATTGCGCGCCCGGCCAGCCACCAGCGCTATGCGGACAAGGCGGTTTTGTCAGGCATCCGGCGCCGCGCCGAGGCGTGCGGCTTGCGCTACCGACGCCGACCATTCATTCGGTTTAGAGACGATGTTGAATTTCGGTGCGGCGGGGGAAGTCCCAATTCGCCAAAGCTCCACCTCTAGCCCAAAGAAGGAAGCTCTCGTTGATTATCTTGTTTAGCCAATCGAGCGTAGATCGATGTTCTTCCGTGAAGCGTTCGGCAACCCAAACAATAAACAATGGTGACTGCGTCTAGGCCCGACGCGTAAGTTAGCAATTGACCCAGGTGCGTGTGATCGGTGCGCTCCAATTGGTTCTCAATTAGTGCCCAGCGGTGATGTCCCTGCAGAGTAGGTCAGCGCGGAACGGGCCAACGGCTCTCTTTTCCGGGGGACGATGTACGTGCTCGCGCGCTCGCGGATGCGTCACAGTTAAAGTGCGGCACCACTTTCCCACGGTGGGAAGATGACATCGTCGTCAAGCAGGTGACCTCGCGCGACAATTCGGTCGCCGCGAGGAGGCTGTGTCAGTTTCGCGCCAAATGGCTTCCGAACAATTTCGACTTATCCACAGAATGATGCAGGCTCAGCGTTCTTTTGCCAATGAACGCTGACCTCGCAGCGAGTTGCAAACCAGCACATTCGCGATTGACCTCCCTGAGCCGTGGGAGGAGCGAATGGCGAGTACCCCGAGCGCGCAGCAGCACTGGTTGTTCGGCGTCGCCGCCTGCCTGCGGCCAATCGCCATCGCGCTCGCTGGAATCTACGGCAGCTTCCCGGTCAGGCTCGCCGATACGATCATCGAGCGGATAAGATAACTCTCCGCTTCGGGCCGCCTGTTCGCTTCAGTGAGATGCAAGCCAATCGTCTATCTGAACAGCTTTGGTGGCTCACACCATTTATTTCTTTACCTGAGCCTAATGGCCGTGGCCGTTCATGTCCTTTGCTGAACGATGCGCCAATTCGCTCAATAGCTTTTGCGCTAACAAATCCTGTCCAGGCTTATCCATGAAGATACCAAGATGGCCATGGGGAGCGCTCTTCACGCCTAATGTTCCGGAACCGGCATGGATAAACTTGCCGTCCGTTGTGTAGGAGCCCTCTATGTGTGTCTTTAGAGATTCGTCGTAGAAAGAGACGTGGTTCGGCATAGGTGCAGCACTCCCTGTCGGTGGTTTGTATTGATGTATTTTGTACTCATGTTAAAGGCGACCGTATAGTCAACTGGTTTACATAAGCAGCATTTTATTTTGTGAAGGAGCGCAGGGCACCTACGACGCTTCAATCACTGTGACGGATCTTGAAACGTCTCAGTCTTTGAGCCTTTCACGTTAAAATTCCGGAGGTGAGGTCCATCAGCCGCGGGGCGGCCAGTGCGGCGGGTGGCTGCCAAGCGGCATGGCCGGGCGGGCCCAGGACGCCGGCGTCTCCGACAGCATGGCTGCATGGGTGACGGCCCGCAGCGGGCCGAAACCCGAGGGGATATCTTCGACAAAACGCCGGACCGTATCGCCGGGCAGATCCGCGGTCTTGAGACCGTCGGATACGCGACCGAGATTCCACAGCCATCGCCCGGTCTGGGCGAGCGAAACCCGAACGTGCCAGCTACCGCCTTCGCGCGACTGGCGTTCGCGCGCCATCATCGCGCCGAATGCAATCAGGTAGCCGGTGGCATGGTCGAGCATTTGCGCCGGCAATTCCTTGGGTCCGTCGATGCCGGCGGCCTGCCCTTCGGCGTGATTGAAACCGGTTGCGGTCTGCACCAGCGAGTCAAAGCCGCGGCGCTCCGCCCACGGCCCGACATGGCCATAGGCGGACAACGACACATAGACGATGCCGGGGCTGATCCGGGCCGCCTGTTCGGCCGAGAAACCGAGCGCGGCGAGCGCGCCAGGGCGATAGCCTTGCGAAAAAATATCGGCTTGCGCCAGGAGATCGCGCAGCACAGCCCGTCCCTGCTCATTGCCCAGTTCGACAAAGCTTGTCAGCTTGCCGCGGCCGGTGTCGATCGTGAGCCATGGGATGGCCGGCCGATCCGGGCCGGAGATCAGCATGACATCCGCGCCATGCGCGGCGAGCGTGCGGCCGGCGACCGGACCGGCGATCACCCGCGACAGATCCAGCACCCGCAGGCCCGCCAGCGGCCGCTCCCCTGCAGGCCACGGCTTCGGCGCCGCTTCGCCAATCTTCTCGATTGAAAACACAGGCAGCTCGGCCAGCGCCTTGGCATGCGGCAAGGCCGACCATTCCTGATGCGAGCGCATCATCGCAACCACGGCGCCGCCGGCATAGGCCGCCGTCTCGAACGCCTCGGCGTCCCACTGCATCAGCGCGGCTTGAACCGCCGCACGCTCCGGCTCGCAGGCGAGCACCCGGCAGACCGCGTCGCGGTGGTGCCGGAAGTTGGTGTGCAGCCGTACGAAGCGGCGGTCGCGGGTTTGGTAGATGCCGGCGATCGCATCCCAGGTCGGACCCGGCGGCTTGCCGTCGACCCGCAGGTAACGCTCGCTGCGGCATTCGACCAGCGCATGAGCCAAGTCGACCGTGACCTGCTGCGATTGTCCGCTGCGCGTGTGCCAGAGTTGCGCCGCGGCAAGGCCGGCGGCGGCAAGGCTGGACTGCGCCGCGGCAGCGACGCGAAACGACGACGGCAGCATCGGCTCGTCGCCGGTCAGCGTGACGTTTTCGAGCGCGGACGGATTGCCCCCGGCGGCGGTCCAGAGGGCGGTCAGTATCTCTCTGGGACTTGGCATGATCCCTCGCTGTTGGCCGAAATGGTTTGTCCGGCCGCGTTTTCCTTGCGCGAACCGTGCCCGCTTCGCTCGAAAACGCGATAACGTCCAAAGCTCTGCCTCAGCATGGAAGGAGTTGCAATGGCTGCCATCGAACCATTGACCGCCGGGGGCGTCATGCTGGCGACCGCCGCGACGGATGCGGTCTATGTCATGTTTACCTCGGCGGTGGTCGCGCGCAGGCGGGTGCCGGCGGCCACCTGGAGCAGCGTGTGGTATCTACTCTCGTCCTACGCCGTGATCAGCTATACCGAAAACTGGATCTATGTCGTGTTTGCGGCAGTCGGCTCGTGGCTTGGCGCGTTCGCGACGATCACCTTCCTGCACCGGCCGCCCGGCGGACCGCCGGTCGGTGCGGCGCCGGAATAGACCGGGACATTTCTTCGATCCTAATGAAAATCCCGTGAGCGCGGCAGAATGCGCACGTTGCGCGGATGGCGGGTTTTCTGCGCGGGATTGTCGGGGTGCTCGCGGCGGTCGTCGTTGAGCGGTTCGATCAGCGCAGGCCCGGCCGGCACGGCATGTTTGCGGGCCAGCGCATCATTGGCAAGGCCGATCAGGTCATGCGAACGGTCGAACAATCGCTGTGCGACCAGATGCGTCACCTGTTCCGGACTGCTCTGGATATAGCCCTCGACCAGAACGAGGCGGGCACCCATGACCTCCTTGCGGAAGCGCTCCATCACCTTCGGCCACACCACGATATTGGCGATGCCGGTTTCGTCCTCGAGCGTCATGAAGACTACGCCCTTGGCGCTGCCGGGACGCTGCCGCACCAGCACCACGCCGGCACAACGGACCCGGCGTCCCTCCTGGTCGTGACAGACATCCTTGCAGGCCATGACGCGTTCGCTTGCGAACATCGGCCGCAGGAATTGCATCGGGTGGCCCTTCAGCGACAGCCGGATGGTCTGATAATCGGCGACCACCTGCTCCGGCAGCGGCATCAGCGGCAGCGGCCGGGCGTTCTCGTCCGGCTGCTCGCGCGCCGCCGCAATCTCGAACAGCGGCAGCGGCACGTCATCCGGCAAGCGGCGCACCGCCCACAGCGCGGCGCGGCGGTCAAGTCCGATGGAGCGGAACGCGTCGGCATCCGCCAGCAGAATCAAGGCGCGCTTGGGCAAGCCGGTGTCGCGGGCGAAATCTTCCAGCGAGGTGAAAGGCCGGCGGGCGCGCGCCGCGACGATGCGCTCGGCCCAATCGTCACCACCGTCATTCCGGAGCGTCGCGTCAGCGACGAACCCGGAATCTCGAGATTCCGGGTCTGCGCCTGGCGGCGCATCCTGGAATGACGATGGGGATTTCAGTCGCGCTTCGTCCGGATCGGTCCATCTGAAGCCGTCGATCTGGCGGAAGCCGAGCCGGACGGCACAATATTCCCCGCCTCCCTCCTCCAGCGTATTCTGCGCGCAACTATGGGACACATCGATCGCGCGCACCTCGACGCGGTTCTTGCGGGCATCGCCGACGATCTGCGCCGGCGCGTAAAAACCCATCGGCTGCGAGTTCAAAAGCCCGCAGCAGAATGCGTCGGGATGATAATGCTTGAGCCATGACGAGACGTAGACCAGTTGCGCAAAGCTCGCCGCATGGCTTTCCGGAAAGCCATAGCTGCCGAATCCCTTGATCTGCTCAAAGCAGTTCTTGGCAAATTCAGGATCGTAGCCGCGCGCGATCATGTTGCCGATCATCTTGTCCTCGAATTTGCCGATGGTGCCTACATTGCGGAATGTCGCCATGGCCCGGCGCAGGCCGTTGGCTTCCTCGGGCGCGAACTTCGCCGCCTCGATGGCGATCCGCATCGCCTGCTCCTGGAACAGCGGCACGCCCAGCGTCTTGTGCAAGACCTTATACAGTTCGTCCTTGTCGCCGTGCTCGAACGACGGCGACGGATAGTTCTCCTTCTCCTTGCCATTCCGTCTCCGCAGATAGGGATGCACCATGTCGCCCTGGATCGGGCCGGGCCGCACTATGGCAACCTCGATGACGAGATCGTAGAAGGTGCGCGGCTTCAGGCGCGGCAGCATGTTCATCTGCGCGCGGCTCTCGACCTGGAACACGCCGAGCGATTCGCCCCGGCACAGCATGTCGTAGACCGGCTTCCGATCCTGGGGAATTGTCGCGAGCTCCCAACGCTCACCCTTATGCTGCGCGATCAAGTCAAAGCATTTGCGGATGCAGGTCAGCATGCCCAGCGCCAGCACATCGACCTTCATCATGTTCAAGGCATCGACGTCGTCCTTGTCCCATTCGATGAAGGTGCGATCGTCCATCGCGGCATTGCCGATCGGCACATAGCTGTCGAGCCGGTCCTGCGTCAGCACATAGCCGCCGACGTGCTGGGACAGATGCCGGGGAAACTCGATCAGCTCGGTGGCAAGCTCGATCGCAAGCCCGACCATCGAATTATTGGGATCGAGTCCGGCCTGTTTCACCTGCATGTCGTTGAGGCCCTTGCCCCAGCTTCCCCACACCGTATCGGCGAGCGCCGCGGTGACATCCTCGGTCAGCCCCAGCGCCTTGCCGACGTCGCGGATCGCGCTGCGCGGACGGTAATGAATCACGGTCGCAATGATGGCGGCGCGGTGACGGCCATATCTGCGGTAGACATATTGCATCACCTCCTCGCGCCGCGAATGCTCGAAATCGACATCGATGTCGGGCGGCTCCAGCCGCTCCCTGGAAATGAAGCGCTCGAACAGCAGATCGACCTTGGTGGGGTCGACCGAGGTCACGCCGAGCACGTAGCACACCGCCGAGTTCGCCGCCGACCCCCGCCCCTGACAGAGGATGTCCTGGCTACGCGCGTATTGCACGATGTCGTGCACGGTCAGGAAATAATGCGCATAGTTGAGTTCGGCGATGAGATCGAGTTCCTTGCGCAAGGTGCAGCGGAGCAAATCATCCGCGCCGTCAGGAAAATATTTCTTCACGCCGGCCCAGGTCAGGTCTTCCAAATGCTGCTGCGCGGTCTTGCCTGGCGGCACCGGCTCATCCGGATATTGATATCTGAGCTGGTCGAGCGAAAAAACGATGCGGCCGGCAAACCGCATGGTTTCCGCAATCGCCTCCGGCAGCTCGTGGAACAGCCGCGCCATTTCATCCGCGGGCTTGAGGTGACGTTCGGCATTGGCTTCAAGGCGCCGGCCAATGGCCTCGATGGTGGTCTTCTCGCGAATGCAGGTCAGGACATCCTGCAGGGGTCGGCGCGCCGGATGGTGATAAAGCACCTCGTTGGTGGCGAGCAGCGGCACGCCTGCCGCGGCGGCGAGCCGGTGCAGCCGCACCAGGCGGCGCCGATCGTCGCCGCGATACAGCAGGCTCGCCGCAAGCCACACGCCATCGGCGCGGCCGTGCTGCAGCCGATCCAGCACCTTGCGCGCCTGCGCCGCCGCGAAACGATGCGGCAGCGTCAGGATGAGAAGCTGTCCTTCGGCGAATTCCAAGAGATCATCGAGATGGAGACGGCATTCGCCCTTCTTGGTGTCGTCGCCGCGCTTGCCGCGGGTGAGCAACTGGCATAACCGGCCATAAGCGGCGCGGTCGCGCGGATAGGCCAGGATATCCGGCGTGCCATCCAGAAAGACGAGGCGCGAACCGATCAGAAGCTTTGGCTTGTGCTGTAGTTCGGGATTGCCGAGTTCCTTGTAGGCCCGCACTACGCCGGCCAGTGTGTTGTGGTCGGCGATACCGATGGCGGCAAGGCGCAAGGTGCTCGCCTGATGCACATAGGCCCGTGGGTCCGAGCCGCCGCGCAGGAACGAGAAATTGGTCGTGATGCCGATTTCGGCATAGCCGGGAATGCTCATGCGAACAGCCCATGCACGAACCAGTTGGCGGGCGCAGGTTTGCCGTCCTCGTTCACGAGTTCGCTGCCGTACAGTCCGTCGCGGTAAATCCAGAAGCGCAATCCTGCTTCATCCTCGACGCGGAAATAATCGCGCGTCAGCACTGCGCCGTCCTGCTTCCACCATTCCATGGCGATGCGTTCGGGTCCCTCGACCCGGACCACCGCATGAGTGGCACGCCGCCAGGTGAAGTGGTGCGGCGGCCCGTCCGGCACTGTTGCAAACGGCACCCTGATTGGCTCCGGCCTTTCGAACAACCGCAGCGGACGTAACGGCGGCTCACCCGCCGCGCGGGCCGGCCAGTCCGCCTGCAGCGCGGCAGCCAGATAATGCTGCGCCGGCGCCGTCATCGTCGCGCGCTCCGGAATATGGCTGTCCTGCGGCAGGTGCACGATCACGCGCCGGCCGCCGATCCGTGCCGCGATCCGATCGATCAGATCGGCCAGCTCGTCATGATCATGCACATTGGCATCGAGATCGCGCTGCTGCGGCGCGACGATTTCGGTACGGCTGGCGGACAGCCGAATGAGATCGAATCCGAAACCGGGATCGAGCGGATCGTTCAGGGCCTCCAGCCGTTCGCGAAACAGCCGATCGATCACCTCGCTTCGGGTTGCGGGTTGCCCGGTGTCCACCATGATCGCGCGCATGGTGCCGTCGGTGCGGAAGAAGCTCGCTTCCAGCCGTCGTGCGCCCTTGCCCTGTTTGTCCATCGCCGTGACCAGCATTTGCGCCAGCCGGGATAACGTTGCCGAGATCACGCTCTCGGTGGCCACCGGCTCGGCAAACCGTTTTTCCACGATGTAATCCGGCAGCGGCTTGCGCGGGCTGATCGGCGCATCGCCCTCGCCCAACGCCTGCTCCAGCAGGGTGGTGAAACCGGCGCCGAACCTTGCCGCGATTTCGTGGCGGGCACGCGCGGCCACATCGCCGATGGTGTTCAACCCGGCGCGGCGCAGGCCGCGGGTGATGGACTGATCGGCGCCGAGCGCGAATACCGGCAGCGGCTGAACCGCGTCGGCTTCCTCGCCATCCCCGACGATGCGGCCATGGACATGATTTCGCAGGGTCCGCGCACAGACGGAGGTAGCGGCGATCGCGGCGCTGACGGCAAAGCCCTGCCGCCTCAGCGCGCCGCACAGCATCTGCATCAGCGCCGCTTCGCCGCCGAACAGATGGGCGCAGCCGGCGATGTCGAGAAACAGGCCATGCGGGGCATCGAGCGCCACCAGCGGCGTGAAGCGGTCGCACCAGTCGGCGATGTCATTCAATAGGTTGGCGTCGGCGGCTTCATCGGCATCGAACACCCTTATTTGCGGACAGATCGCGCGGGCGTTGGCGAGCGGCAGGCCGATTTCGAGGCCAAGGCGCGCGGCGACATCATCGAGCGCAGAAATCTGCAGCGCGTTGTTCTGCCTGGCAACGACAATACTGGGCGCATCGACACCTTGGTGGGACGCGTTTTCAACCGGCGCGGCGTTCTCGCATGCGAGCTGGCGCTGGATGCGGTCGATGGGCAGGCGCGGCAGCCACAGGCTGAGGATACGCCGCCGGTTCGCTGAAAAGGCACTCATCACATTTCCATTCCATGATCCATCGCCCAACCAGGCCATGACGATTGCGAACGAGTTGCGCGTCGAAGACAGGCGCGCCCCACGCATGCCAGGGGGCGGCGGGCGGCGAATGCGCCGCACGCACGATCCACCGGGTCTCGGCGGTCGACGGCAGCGGTGCCGCCGCCATCCGCAGCACCAGACAGGTGACGCCGGAGGCCTGGGCGGCCAGCGTCAGCTTGCGGCTGGCGACGAGATCGAGCTGTCGCGCCTCGCCCCACACTTCCAACACCACGACACCCACCGCATCGCAGGCGAGCGCATCGGCCGCCGTCCGCAACGCGCCGTCGACGTCAGCCGCGCGCACGCTCACCAGCAGACGCGGATCGAGCCCGAGTTCGGCCAGCCCGCTGGTCGACAGCGCTCCCGATTCAATTTCGGTGAAATCCTGCCGGACCCAGACCAGCGGCCGGCGTGGCGCCATCCGCGCCGTCAGCCCCGCGATGAATCCAGTGGCCGTGCCGCTATGCCGGCCCTCGGCGAACACTTCATGCACGGCAGCTCTGGCGAGGCCGCCTTGCAGTGTCGCATCGGCGCCCGCATGGCCGAGCGCCACCCTGTCGAGTGCAGAGGCAGCGCCGTGCGTTTCGATGCGCGCGATGCTGCCGCGCAAAGTCGCAAGTGTGCTTAGGCGTGCGCCTCTCATGCGCCGCTTCCTTTGAAAATCGTGGGCCGCGCTGGTTTGGAAAGAGAACCAGTAGCTGGCTCATTTGTTCATGATATGTTCTAATATAAAGCTAACACCGGCCAGAGAGTCAATCGGCATCGGAATTTAAGTTTTTCCCAAGTTGAATCAAAGGTTTGAGTAATGGATGGGCAACGCAGACGTCATTTCGGGGCGCGCCACTTGGCGCGAGCCCGGAATCCATACTCCCGATGGTGGTTATGGATTCCGGGCCTGCGCCAAGTAGCGCATCCCGGAATGACAAGAAGTGGACAGCTCTCGCCATAAGGCAAACCCATGCATCTCATCATCCTCGACAGCGAAACCGATTTCGAGCCCTGGCGAAAGGCCGCGCGCACGCTGGCGCTCAACCATGTGAAGCCATCCGACGTGACCTGGTCCGTGCCAGGCAGCGAAGCCGAGCTGTTCGAACCGGCCGCCGACAGCCTGCAGCTTGAAACGCCTCCGGGCAGTTTCAATGTCCCGGCCAAATTCCTCGAACTGGCGCGATCGGCGATCCTGCACCGCGACCCCGAACGGTTTGCCGTCCTGTACCGCCTGCTGTGGCGCTTGCTCAGCCACCACGACCTGCTGGACGTCGCGACCGACCCCGACGTCGCAAAGGCTGCGGCGATGGCCACAGCGGTTCGCCGCGATCAGGACAGGATGCAGGCCTTTGTCCGCTTTCGCGAGATCGGACGCGAACAGACATCGCATTTCGTCGCCTGGTTCGAACCCGAACATCATATCGTCGCAGCCACCGCAGCGTTCTTCGCCAGCCGTTTCGCCGACATGCCGTGGTCGATCCTGACGCCAGATGTCTGCGCGCATTGGGACGGCCATGCCGTCGCCATCACGCCGGGCGTCAACCGGGCCGGGGCGCCGTCGGAGCACCGGCTGGAGGAAACCTGGCGGCGCTATTACGCTGATATCTTCAACCCGGCCCGGCTCAAAGTGAAGGCGATGCAGACGGAGACGCCGAAGAAATACTGGAGGAACCTGCCCGAGGCCTCGATCATTAAGCCCCTGATCGAAGGCGCCGAAGGCGCGGCCGGCGCGATGATCGCGAATGCTCCGACCGAACCGCCCCAGCCGCAGCAAACGCCGGAGCCACCGATGAAGCCCCGACCCGCCGCATCCGGCACTCTCGCAGCGCTGCGCGGGTTGGCCGCCGATTGCCACGCCTGTCCGTTGTGGAAAGACGCGACCCGGACTGTGTTCGGCGAAGGCCCGCAGCGGGCCCGCATCATGCTGGTCGGCGAGCAGCCCGGCGACAAGGAAGACCTCGCCGGCAAGCCGTTCGTCGGACCTGCGGGCCAGATGCTCGACCGCGCGCTGGAGGAAGCCGGCATCGATCGCAGCAAGGTTTACGTCACCAACGCGGTGAAGCATTTCAAATTTGTGGCGCGTGGAAAAATCCGCCTGCACCAGAAGCCGAATACGCCGGAGATCACGGCATGCCGGCCATGGTACGAGCGCGAACTGGCCGCGATCAAACCCGAGCTGGTGGTGGCGATGGGCGCGACCGCCGCACAATGCGTGTTCGGCAAGATCACGCCGATCAACCGGAACCGCGGCCGCCTGATCGATCTTCCGGACGGTACCAAGACGCTGGTGACGGTGCATCCGTCCTATCTGTTGCGGCTGCCCGATGCCGCCGCCAAGGCGCGGGAGTACCAGCGCTTCGTCGACGATCTCGGAATTGCCGCGGCGCTATTGAAGTCTGCGCACGCGGCCTGAACCAGGTCATCCGGGACAATAGGCGTGGATGGCCGGGACAAGCCCGGCCATGATGGCTATGTCAACGGCTTACGCCGCGGCGGCCAGGTTCACCACCGCCTCGGCGAGCGAGGTCAGGCTTTCATCGGTCTTGCGCTCTTCCTGCAGGGTCTGATCCAACAGACGCACGGCGTCCTTCATGCCAAGCTGCTGGGCCCACTGCTTGAGCGTGCCGTAGCGGGAAATTTCGTAGTGCTCGACCGCCTGGGCTGCGGCCAGCATGCCGGCGTCGAGCGCCTCGCAGCCCTTGTACTCTTCCATGATCTCCTTGCCCTCGTCGAGAATACCCTGGATCGCGTCGCAGGTCTTGCCGCGCGCCGGCTTGTCGATCAGCTCGAAGATCCGCTCGAGCCGTTCGACCTGGCCTTCGGTCTCGCCGTGATGCTTTTCGAACGCAGCGCGGAGTTTGTCGGAACTGGCTGCCTTCGCCATCTTCGGCAGCGCCTTCAGAATCTGCTTTTCGGCGTAATAGATGTCCTTCAGCGTGTCGAGGAAGAGGTCGTTGAGGTTTTTGTCTTTGGCGGTCATGGCGCGCTCCGTGGTGAGATCTAAACTGATCATGGGGTTTCCCGGCGGCTCAACGCCACCTCCGCGGCAATGTTCCGGTCATCTCAAAAGGAAAGCCGCGACAGGCCGATGGCGGCGACGGTCCGGCCGCTGCATGTAGCGCGGTATCGGCGACCTCGCGGTTCGGGACGCGCCGCTTGGTGCGGACCCGGAACGACAACTTCCTCCGTCATTCCGGGACGCGCCGCTTGGCGCAGGCCCAGAATCCATAACCACGAACGTTGATGTTGCGCGAAGCTGGGGCCGCTGTGCCGTTGACACCAGGCATCGGTGGTTATGGATTCCGGGCTCGCGCTGGCGCGCGCCCCGGAATGACGAAGGAGAGGCCGGCGCCGCGAGAATGCGCAGGCGTATCACCGCCGGTGATGAGGCCACGGTGCCTCTCACGCCGCCAGCGTGTTTTCGACCAGTTTGATCCAGTATGAGGTACCGAACACGATCGCCTCATCGTTGAAATTGTAGGCCGGATGATGCAATCCGGCGCTGTTGCCATTGCCGCAGAAGATAAAGGCGCCGGGCCGGGCCTCCAGCATGTAGGAGAAATCCTCCGCACCCATCATCGGCGGCATCGGATGAACATTGGCGTCGCCGGCAATCTCCTTCGCCACGTTGGCCGCGACGTCGGTCTGCAAGGCGTGGTTGACCGTGACCGGATAGCCGGGCTCGTAAACCAGATCGATTTTTGCGCCGGTCATCTGGGCGACGCCTGCGACCACCTCGCGCACCCGCTTCTCGACCAGTTCCCGCGCTTCCGCGGTCAGCGTCCGCACGGTGCCCCTGAGTTCGGCGGTCTGCGGAATGACGTTGCGGGCATTGCCGGCATGGAATTCGCACATCGATACCACCACCGAGTCCAGCGGATCGATGGTGCGCGACACGATCGACTGCAAAGCGGTGATGAGCTGCGCGCCGACCAGAACGGAATCGAGACATTTATGCGGACGTGCCGCGTGGCCGCCCAATCCTTCGATCCGGATATCGATGGCATCGGTGGCCGCCATCACCGGGCCGGAGCGGATCGCAAACGATCCGATCGGTATTCCCGGACCATTATGCATGCCATAAACCTGCTCGATGCCGAAGCGATCCATCAGTCCATCGTTGATCATCGCCTTGGCGCCGGCACCGCCCTCTTCCGCCGGCTGAAAAATCACCACCGCATCGCCGGCGAAATTGCGGGTCTCGGCGAGATAGCGCGCTGCGCCGAGCAACATTGCGGTATGCCCGTCATGGCCGCAGGCATGCATCTTGCCCGGCGTCTTGGAGGCGTATGCCAGGTTGGTCTGTTCCTCGATCGGCAGCGCATCCATGTCGGCGCGCAACCCGATCACCTTGACGTCGCCATGGCCGTTCGGCTTGCGGCCCTTGATGACGCCGACCACTCCGGTGCGGCCAAGACCGGTGGCGACTTCGTCGCAGCCGAATTCGCGGAGCCGGTCCGCCACGAATGCTGCAGTGCGATGCACGTCATACAGCAACTCCGGGTGTTGATGGATATCCCGGCGCCAGGCCTGAATTTCGGGCTGAAGGTCGGCGACACGATTGATGATGGCCATGAAAAATCTCGGTTGGGGGCGTGAGGCTTTGGCTTGGTCTAGCACGGACCCGCAGGCCGCCCAATATGCCGATTTGCGCACCCGGCAGATCGGAAATAAGAAGCCGGCATGACGGTTGTCGCAAACGGACGGAAATCCGGAGATGCCGAAGCGGCTTGAAGGTGATTTTGACTATATTGTTGTCGGCGCCGGCACCGCCGGCTGCATTGTCGCCAACCGTCTGTCGGTCGAGCCCACCAAGCGCGTCCTGATCCTGGAGGCAGGCGGCAGCGACAACTGGATCTGGTTTCACATCCCGGTCGGATATCTGTTTGCGATCGGCAATCCGCGCTCGGACTGGATGTTCAGGACCGAGCCCGAACCGGGCCTCAATGGCCGTTCGCTGGCCTATCCGCGCGGCAAGGTGATCGGCGGCTGCTCCGCCATCAATGCCATGATCTCGATGCGCGGCCAGGCCGCCGACTACGACCACTGGCGCCAGCTCGGCCTGACCGGATGGGGCTGGGATGATGTGCTGCCGGCATTCCGGCGGCTGGAAGATCATTTCCTCGGCGAAAGCGAACATCACGGCGTCGGCGGCGGCTGGCGGATCGAAGCGCCGCGGCTGTCCTGGGCCGTTCTGGATGCGGTCGGCGAGGCTGCCGAACAAATGGGAATCAGGAAAACAGCGGATTTCAATACCGGCGACAACGAGGGCGTCGGCTATTTCCACGTCAACCAGAAACGCGGTCGCCGCTGGTCCTCTGCGCGAGGTTTCCTCAAACCCGCCCTGCGGCGACCCAATCTGCGTCTGGAAAAGAACGTGGTGGTCGAGCGCCTGATCGTCGAGCACGGCCGCGCCGTCGGCGTGCGCTTCAGCCAGGGCGGCGAAGTGGTCGAGGCGCGCGCGTGCGGCGAAGTGATCCTGTGCGCCGGCTCGATCGGATCGACCCAGGTGTTGCATCGCTCCGGGATCGGGCCCGCGGACTGGCTGACCCCGCTCGGGATCGAAACCGTGCTCGATCGCCAAGGTGTCGGACGCAATCTGCAGGACCATCTGCAGCAGCGCGCGATCTACAAGGTCGAGGGCATTCGCACGCTCAACGAGACCTACTATTCGCTTGTCAGACGCGGGCTGATGGGTCTCGATTATGCCTTGCGGCGCCGCGGCCCGCTCACCATGGCGCCGTCACAGCTTGGGATTTTCACCCGCTCGGATCCGCGCCGCGAGCGCGCCAATATCCAGTTTCATGTGCAGCCGCTGTCGCTCGACAAGTTCGGCGACCCGCTGCACCGCTTTCCCGCGATCACGGTGAGCGCCTGCAATTTGCAGCCGACCTCCCGCGGCACGGTGCGCATTCGCTCCGCGCAGATCGATCAGGCGCCTTCGATCGCGCCGAACTACCTTGCGACCGACGAAGACCGCGAGGTCGCCGCCGACGCGATCCGCACCACGCGCCGGCTGATGAAACAGCCGGCGCTGGCACCCTATCATCCCGAGGAATTCCTGCCGGGCCCGGCGGTCGGCGACGACGATGCCGCGCTGGCGAAAGCCGCCGGCGATATCGGCACCACGATCTTCCATCCCGTCGGCACTGCCAGGATGGGCGCGGCCAGCGATCCCCTGGCGGTGGTCGATGAGCGATTGCGGTTGCATGGGCTGGCCGGACTTCGCGTGGTCGATGCCTCGGTCATGCCGACCATCACCTCGGGCAATACCAACACCCCGACCGCGATGATCGCCGACAAGGGCGCCGCGATGATCCTGGCGGATTCCCGATAGGTCGCCAGCAGTCGACCGGCGTCCGGCCGCCGCGTCACGGAAACGTCATCCGCGGCTACGCCTGTTCCGGCGCTCCGGCGTGGATAGGCGGGAATAAACCTCGCCCACTCCCGATCACGTCCCCGCAAGCCCAATCCCGGGCCCATGGAGACGGCAATGAGCAAATTCGATCACCAATCCGCTGATGAAGGCCGCGGCGTCAGTCGGCGGCGCGTGCTGGAATGCATGACCTGGGCCGGCACCGGCGTGCTCTGGACCATTTCCGGCGGCGTGCCCCGCTCGCTGGGACTGGTCGGTTCGGCGCAGGCGGAACCAGCCGGCATGACTTTCCTGCAGATCAGCGACAGCCATGTCGGCTTTGACAAGCCAGCCAATCCGAATGCGCTCGGCACCCTTGAAGAGGCGATTGGCAAGATCAAGACGATGCCGATCAAGCCGTCTTTCATGATCCACACCGGCGATATCAGCCACCTGTCGAAGGCGTCCGAATTCGACGATGCCGAGCGCATCATCTCGCAGGCCAAGCTCGACGTGCATTATGTGCCCGGCGAACATGATTTCCTCGATGAAGAGGTGAAGTTCTATCGCGAGCGCTACGGGCGTGGCGCCCAGGGTGCCGGCTGGTACTCGTTCGACGCCAACGGCGTCCACTTCATCGGCCTCGTCAACGTCGTTAATTTGAAAGCCGGCGGCCTCGGCAATCTCGGTAGCGAGCAGCTTGAATGGCTGGAGCAGGACCTCAAGGGACGTTCCAAATCGACGCCGATCGTGGTGTTCGCGCACATCCCGCTATGGACGGTCTATCCGGCGTGGGGATGGGGCACCGAGGACGGCGCCCGCGCGCTGGACTACCTCAAGGGGTTTGGCTCGGTGACGGTGCTCAACGGCCACATCCACCAGGTGATGCAGAAGGTCGAGGGCAACGTCACCTTCCACACCGCGCGTTCCACCGCCTTCCCGCAGCCGGCGCCGGGCACCGCCCCCTCGCCCGGACCGATGAAGGTCGCCGACGACAAGCTGCGCAGCCTGCTCGGCGTCGCCAGCATCAACTTCAAGCCGGGCGAACAGCGCCTCGCGATCATCGACACGCCGCTGCAGGGCTAAAGGACATTCGCGATGCGACTGACAACCCTCCGCAGCCTCGGTGCTGCTCTCGCCTTCGTTGCCGCCCTGTCCCTGTACCCGGACAGCGGCTTTGCCGAACCGACGACGGTGACCATCGACAATTTCACCTTTGCGCCGGCCGAGCTGACGGTGAAGGTCGGCACCACCGTCACCTGGAAAAACCACGATGACATCCCGCATACGGTGACCTCGGCCGGCAAGTTCAGATCGAAGCCGCTGGACACCGACGACAGCTTTTCGTTCAC
Organism: uncultured Alphaproteobacteria bacterium; assembly: GCA_963808035.1. Classification (GTDB taxonomy): domain Bacteria; phylum Pseudomonadota; class Alphaproteobacteria; order Rhizobiales; family Xanthobacteraceae; genus Bradyrhizobium. Next base: position 835,108 of record CAWEEF010000001.1, read on the forward strand.
GTTCACGACCGCGGGCGATTACAAGTATTTTTGTTCGCTGCACCCGCACATGACCGGCATGATCAAGGTTGAGTAGCGGGCAAAACCAAGGCATCACAGCAGTGCCCGGCCGGCCGATCGCGGCCGGCCGGGTCGATGGATTTTTCGCGAACACCGGACAAGGGGCGATGCCGGTCAATTTTTCCTTCGACGACACCGACAGAGCGCGGCGGTTCCGCGACGCCGCGCTGCCGCATCTCGACGATGCCTATACGCTGGCGCGCTACCTGCTCCGCGATCCATCCGACGCCGAGGACGCGGTGCAGGAATGCTATTTGCGCGCGCTGAAGCATTTCGACAGCTATCGCGGGCCGGCGATGAAGCCCTGGCTGTTCGCGATCCTGCGCAATGTCTGTCGCGCCGAATTCGCCCGCCGCGCCGGTTCGCCCACTGGCCTTGTCGACGATGCACCCGACCACGCCGAGCTGACGCCGCTATGGCACGAAGCGCCAGAAACACCGGAGACCCAAATGCTGCGCCAGCGGGAGGCAGCGACGGTCCAGGAGCTTGTGGCCGCGCTGGCCGAGCCGTTCAGGGAGACGCTGGTATTGCGCGAGATTCACAATCTTTCGTATCGCGAGATCGCCGACATCGTCGAGGCGCCGGTCGGCACCGTGATGTCCCGCCTCGCCCGCGCCCGCGCCATGCTGCGGTCGGCATGGATGGCGGAAGAGGAGCAACCGAAATGACGTGCGACGAGGCAGAGATTCTTGTTCACGCGCTGCTTGACGGCGAGCTCGACGCCGGCCACGCACGTGAGGTCGAAGCCCACATCGCCGGCTGCCCGAATTGCGCCGCGCAGCTTGCCGCCTATCGGGAGATGAGCAAGGCGATCGCGGGCACCGATTTGCGCTATGCCGCCCCGCCGCGGCTTCGCCGCCGCATCGAGGCTTCACTGCCACAACCGCAAGGGCAAATGCGGGTGCCGAACCGGCGTTCGGTGCTGCGGGGCTTTGCGATGGGATCGGCGATGTCGGCGATCGCGGCGACCGGTCTCATCGCCGTCGTGCTGCGCAACGACGACGAACAGCGCATTCTGTCCGAGGTCGTCTCGGCACATCTGCGCTCGCTGCAGGCAGGCCATCTGACCGACGTGATTTCCACCGACCAGCATACCGTGAAGCCGTGGTTCAACGGCAAACTGGACGTCGCACCGCCCGTGATCGACCTCACCGCGCAGGGCTTTACGCTGATCGGCGGCCGGCTGGACTATCTCGACGCCCGTGCCATCGGCGCCGTGGTGTATCGGCGGCGCCAGCACATCATCAATCTGTTCGTTGCGCAAACCGCCGACGCCAAACACCACGCGGCCAAGATGGAGACCATGCAGGGATTCAATATCTGGCGCTGGAGCAATCGGGGGTTGAATTACTGGGCGGTGAGCGATCTGGGCGCCGACGAACTCGCCGAATTCGGCGAGAAATTCGAGGCCGCGTCGCGATCCAGCAGCGAAGGCTAGACCGGGCCGCGGGAGCCGCCGCGCTATGCCGTTCTGCGGACGGCGTTGTCGACCAGGGTCTTGCCCAGCGACCAGATCGCGCCGGGAACCTTGTGGCTGGAGGCGATCACGCTGTCGAAGGCGGTCTCGATCCAGTTGCAATCCTGTTCGGTAATGGTCAGCGGCGGCAACAGCTTGATGGTGTGGCTGCCATGGCCGGAAACCTGAGTCAGGATCTTGTGATCCTTGAACAGCGGCACCGTGATGAGCTGGCAGAACAGGCCTTTGTTGGCGGATTCGAGAACGTTCCACGACGCCTTCAGCCGCAGTGATTTAGGTGGCCCGAATTCAACACCGATCATCAACCCCTTGCCGCGAACTTCTTTCATCAGCTCGTAGCCCGGAACCATCCGCGTCAGCGCCAGGCGAAGTTCCGCGCCGCGTTTGGCGGCCGCCTCGACCAGCTTTTCCGACTTGAGCACTTCGAGGGTTGCGATCCCCGCCGCCATCGCCAGATCGTTCTTCGCGAACGTCGAGCCGTGCACCACCGCGCGGTCCATTCGATTGAAGATCTTGTCGAAGATGCTTTTGCGGGTCAGCAACGCGCCGACCGGAACATGGCCGCCGGACAGCGCCTTGGCGAGCAGCACCATGTCGGGCTCGACGTTCCAGTGTTCAACCGCAAGGAACCGTCCGGTCCGGCCGATCCCGGTCTGGATTTCGTCGGCGACGAACAAAGTCCCGTAACGCTTGCAGAGCGCCGCGGCGCCCGGCAGGAATTCATCGGTGGGCAGGTTGACGCCCTTGCCCTGGATCGGCTCGACAATGAACGCCGCCACCTGGTGCGAGGACAGCGCCTGCTCGAGCGCGGCAAGATCGTTAAAGGGAATCGCAGTGCATCCGGGCAGCAACGGCTCGAAACCGCCGCGGAAATTGGAATCGTCGGTCAGCGAAAGCGCGCCATAGGACAGTCCATGGAACGAATGGGCGCAGTACACGATGCCGGGCCTGCCTGTGGCGCTGCGTGCGAATTTGATCGCCGCTTCGACACATTCCGCCCCCGAATTCGCAAAAAAGACCTTGTCCAAATAAGGTACGTAATCCAGCAGCCGCTCGGCCAGCACACCGGCCAGCGTCGAAACATCGAGTTGAACAAGGTTGGGCAGGTCGCTATCGAGCACGCTTTTCAACGCCTGTCGCAGCGCCGGATGGTTCCGTCCAATCGCAAAAACGCCGAAACCGCTTAGTAAGTCGAGGTAGCGGGCGCCGTCACGATCAAAAAGATACTGGCCTTGACCCTTCTGAAAGCCGACATCGTAGCCGATCGTCTTGAGAACCCTGACCAACTGCTCGTTGAGATGCCGGACATGCATGGAACTGCGCTGCGCCTGGCGGTCCACAAACATCTCGGAAACGTCTAGATTTGAATATAGCATTGGCTACATACTTCGGTTGATGGCCATTTCGTCAACTGAAAACGCCCAATGCGGCGTTATGCCCGCTTGGACCATCCCCTTAAAGCACAGGTTTAGACCATGTTGCACTGCCCACGATCGATCATGCGTACGGTAGCATATTCCGGATTCTTTCTGACTGTGAGCGTCGCGTCGGCGCTGGCGGCGGACCCCACCGGCGACTGGAGAGTGGCGGACGGTGTCGCCGACATCCGCGTTGCCGAATGCAATGGCAGCATGTGGGGTGTGGTCGCGTGGGAGAAGATCCCGGGCGGCCACGACACGCATAATCCCGATGTGTCAAAACAGAACAGGCTTACGCTGGGGATGCCGATCCTGCTCGACATGAAGAAGAAGCCCGGCACCGACCAGTGGGAAGGCCAAGTCTACAACGCCAAGGACGGACAGACCTACAGTTCCACGATTCGCCCGATCGGTACCGACCAGCTTGAAATTCAGGGCTGCGTTCTGGGCTTCCTCTGCGGTGGCGAGACCTGGACCCGCGTGGCGGGTCCGATTCCCTCGAGCCCGGTCAACAGCATGGCCAAAGGCGCGCCGAAGAGCACCGGCTCCATCCCCAAAACCGTTGCGCCCAAGACGATCGGTGCCGCCAACTCCACCGCCAAACTGCCGTCGCAAAAGCAGGCAGCGGCATCGGCGGCGCATCCGGCCGATCCGGTCGGCGATATCTGTCTACTCCCCGACATCGCGCGGTTTGCCCATTAGCGCGGGTTGGAACAGCAACACCGCCGCAAGCGTCATCACCAGCGAGAGCGCGAGCAGTTTGCCCATGCTCGCGGTGCCCGGATGACTTGATAGCCACAGGCTGCCGAACGCGGTCGCGGTCGTCAGCGCGCTGAAAAAGATGGCGCGGGTCAGGCTCGATTGCAGCAGATTGGTCCGACCGGCCCGCCATGCCGTGACATAGTAGATCTTGAAAGCGACGCCGACCCCGAGCAACAGCGGCAGCGCGACGATATTGGCGAAGTTCAGCGGCAGCCCGATCAGCACACAGATTTCCAGCGTCACCGCGCCGGCCACCAGCAGCGGCACCAGCGTCAGCAGCACGTCAGTGAGCCGCCGCAGCGCCAGCCAGAGCAGCAGGCTGATCACGACCAACGCCCACAGACCGGCATGGATAAAGGCCCTGACGACGGTGTCGCCGGACTTGAGAATCGAAACCGGGCCGCCAATCGCATTCGGTTCGGCAGCGAGCACCGCGCCGGCGAACTTCCGCAGCGTGTCGTTGTCATTGGGATCGCCGCGCGGCAGCGCCTCGACGCGCTGCAGGCCGTCCTTGGTTTTCCACGAAGCTACCAGATCGGCCGGCAAGGTCTGCAGGCTGACCGGTTGCGCCTGCAGCGAGTTCTTGAGCTGCTCGAGCACGATGTTCAGCGGCGTCACAAAGATCGCCTGAGTCTTGTTCCGCATCGCCTCGCTCGCTCCGGCCAGCTTTGACAGCGCATCGGCGAGACGCCGCGACGCCACGGCGCCGGGTCCGGTTGCATCGCCGGCCGCCTTGCGCAGGCTCTCCGCCGATTCGTTCAAAGCCTGAACGTTTTCCTGGTCGGATGGCGCGGGATCGATCGAATCCGGATTGAGCGCTGGATCGAGCACCTTGGCACCCTGGGCGATCAGCTTGAGTTTTGCCGGCTGGTCGTCGGGCACGAAGCTTTCAAGCGACATGACACGAAGAACCTCCGGCACCTTTTCCAGACGCGCGGCAATTTTCCGGGCGTCCTCGTCGGAATTCGTCATCACGTTGATGGCGTTGGCGCCGGTGTTCGGGTCCTTCCGGAGGTCGAGAAAGGTAGCGATCGATTCAACCTTTGGACTGCGCAAATTGATCGGGTTGAAGTCGAACCTCAGGAAGTAAAGCAGCGGCAGGCCGGCTATTGCGACCACGAGGGTGCCGACAATGATGACGACGCGATGTTTTTCGAGGAAGTGGTCAACCGGCGCCAGGAAGGCATAGCCGACGGCTTCCTTCTCGCCGGGCGGGTTAAGCAGGCTCAGCAACGCCGGCAGCACCGTGATGCTCGACAGAAATGCGATCAACATGCCGACGCCGGCGATCTTGCCGAGTTCGGATACGCCTTTGTAATCGGTCGGCAGGAACGAGAGAAATCCGGCTGCCGTCGCCATCGCCGCGAGCGACAGCGGCACCGCGACATATTGGGCGGCCTGTACCAGCGCCGTCTGCAGGTCGTTGCTCTTGAAACGCTCCGAGCGGTAGCGAACGCTGAACTGGATGCCGAAATCGACACCGAGGCCAACGAACAGGACCGCGAACGCGATCGAAAGCAGGTTGAGCGAACCCACCATCATCAACCCCACCGCGGTGGTGATCGACAGGCCGACAAAAAGATTGATGAAAACCGCGGATATGATCTTGGTCGAATGCAGCGCCATCCAGAGAATGAACAGCACCACGAGCACGGTGCCGATGCCGTTGACGACGGCGCCGTCCGCAACGGTTGCGAATTCCTCGTTGGCGATCGGCACCGGTCCGGTCAGCCTCACGCGGGCGCCGTACTCGCCGGCAAGATCGAGGTCTTTCGCGGCCAGCCGGATGGCGTCGGTTGCATCCTTGCCGGGCTCGAGCGCGTTGAAATCGAGCACCGGCTTGAGTTCGATAAAGGAATGCCGGTCGGCATCGGTCAACGGCTTGTCGCTGACCAGCTCGCGCCAGGAGAAGGTCCCCGAGCCGGTCTCGAGTACATGCTCCACGGTGTCGGCGATCTGCGTGAACGGCCGCGCGGTGCTGTCGAGTTTGAATTCCCCGCGCTTGATGCCGACAAGTCCGGTCTCAAGCGCGCCCGTCAGTCCCCGCAGGCTCGGGTCCCCCGCCATGATTTCGATCAGCGGCGCGGCCGAGGCGAATTGGCTGGTGAGCTGGGCGACCTCCGCCTGGGGCAGGAACAAGAGCCCGTTCTTTTCGAAGAATTCTCCTGAGCCGAGCGCCTCAACCGATTGAAAATGCTTGGTATCAGCGGACAGTTTTTGCTTGAGCGCGGTACCGGCCGCGCTGGTCAATTCCGGCGTCGGCGCATCCACCACGGCCAGGATGGTACTGTCGCGATCGAAGGCCCGGTCGAACTGGTTGTCGCGCTGGCGCCAGTCCAGTTTTGGCGAAATCAGCGTGTTGATGTCGGTATTGATGGAAAAATTACGGGCCGTGTAGAAGCCCGCCGCGATCGCAAGGATCAGAGCGAGGAGGACAGTAGCAAAGGCAAACCGCGTGCAAGCTTTAACGACCGTTACGACAATACTTGTCAGCACGTCTTTTCTTTCTAAATGCCAAGAACTGGCTGGAAACGCCCCGCTGTCTAGCGGAGTTCCACCGGCCGATCTAACGTTGTTTCGGAGGCTTGGTCTTCACCAGACGAACAGATAGAGCAAACTTGCCCAAATCGCGGTCGGGGGCTGGTATAATCCGGATCGGCCTGCGGTAAAGTGACGAACAAGTGAGGCTGCCAAGACGTTATCCACGGTAAGGTCGGGCGGCTTACTGTATTATGTTACCGGTTCTTCCGCTACCATGGGGAACCTTTTTGCGGTCCGCCTTTTCTACCCCATCTTTTTTTGACACAAAGCCCTGTAGCTCCACGTGCTTAGGGGCGGAATGGCGGGGATGGCCGGTCATGGTGCGGAAAGGCCGATAGCGTGGCCGTGCGGAGATAAAGAATGGGTTCGGTGCAACGTGCGTAACGGGCGTCCAATGGAAGTGTTTCTGGCGCAGCCGCGCGGGTTCTGTGCGGGCGTGGTGCGCGCAATCGAGATCGTCGAGCGCGCGCTCGAGAAGTATGGCCCACCGGTCTATGTGCGCCACGAGATCGTCCACAACAAATACGTGGTCGAAAGCCTCAAAAACAAGGGCGCCATCTTTGTCGAGGATCTGTCGGAAGTGCCGCCGCACGCGGTCACCGTGTTCAGTGCGCATGGGGTGGCGAGAAGCGTCGAGGAGGAAGCCGCCGTGCGTGGCCTGCCGGTCCTCAACGCGACCTGTCCACTCGTCACCAAGGTCCACAACCAGGGCAAGCGGTACATGTCGAAGGGTCGGGCGCTGATCCTGATCGGGCATGCCGGGCACCCCGAGGTGGAGGGAACCATGGGCCAGGTTCCCGGCCCGGTGCTGCTGGTCCAGAATGTTGACGATGTCGCTGCCCTGAGCCTGCCGGCGGACACTCCGGTCGCCTATATTACCCAGACCACCCTGAGCGTCGACGACACCAAGGACATCATTGTCGCGCTCCAGCAGCGATTTACCGACATTCAGGGCCCGGACATCCGGGATATCTGCTATGCGACACAAAACCGCCAATCTGCGGTAAGGGACCTCAGCAAGCTGGTCGACGTGATCCTGGTGGTGGGGGCCGCCAATAGTTCCAATTCGAACAGGCTCCGCGAAATCGGCACCGAAGTCGGCGTCGCGAGTTATCTGATTGCCGATGGGAGCGAATTGAACCCGGAATGGCTGAAGGATGCGAAGGCCGTCGGCATCACCGCCGGCGCCTCGGCGCCGGAGGTTCTTGTCGATGACGTGATCGAAGCCCTGAGACGCATCGGACCGGTCGAGGTATCGGTGCTCCCAGGCCGGGAAGAAAATATCGAATTTCGGCTTCCGGCAGAACTGACCGTAGGCTGATCCACCACTTCTCTACCGAATCCAGAAAGAAACCTGTAATGGCAATACCGTTCTTCAAGGAAATACGCATCGGCGGTTATCTGATCAAGCAGAAATTGCGCGGCCGCAAGCGCTATCCGCTGGTGCTGATGCTCGAGCCGCTGTTTCGCTGCAACCTCGCCTGTGTCGGTTGCGGCAAGATCGACTATCCCGACGCGATCCTCAACCGCCGCATGTCGGCGCAGGAATGCTGGGACGCCGCCGACGAATGCGGCGCGCCAATGGTGGCCATTCCCGGCGGCGAACCGCTGATCCACAAGGAAATCGGTGAAATCGTGCGCGGCCTGGTGGCGCGCAAGAAGTTCGTATCGCTGTGCACCAACGCACTGCTGTTGGAGAAAAAGCTCGATCTGTTCGAGCCGTCCCCCTATCTGTTTTTCTCGGTGCATCTGGATGGACTGAAGGAGCACCACGACAAGGCAGTATCGCAGAAGGGCGTGTTCGACCGCGCCGTTTCCGCGATCAAGGCTGCCAAAGCGCGCGGCTTTACCGTCAACGTCAATGCCACCATCTTCGACGGGCATGCGGCCGAGGATATCGCCAAGTTCCTCGACTTCACCACCGAACTCGGCGTCGGCGTTTCGATGTCGCCGGGCTATGCCTATGAGCGCGCTCCCGACCAGGAGCACTTCCTCAACCGGACCAAGACCAAAAAGCTGTTCCGTGACGTGTTCGCGCTCGGCAAGGGCAAGAAGTGGAATTTCATGCATTCCGGCCTGTTCCTGGATTTCCTGGCCGGCAATCAAAACTACGAATGCACGCCCTGGGGCATGCCGGCGCGCAACATCTTCGGCTGGCAGAAGCCCTGCTACCTGCTCGGTGAAGGCTACACCAAGACCTTCAAGGAGCTGATGGAGACCACGGACTGGGAGACCTATGGCACCGGCAAATACGAGAAGTGCGCCAACTGCATGGCGCATTGCGGCTATGAGCCGACGGCGGCCAATGCCGCATTGGCCAATCCGCTGAAGGCGATGTGGGTGGCGCTGCGCGGGGTCAGGACGACCGGGCCGATGGCGCCCGAGATCAATCTCGATCAGCAGCGGCCGGCGCAGTACATCTTCTCGGCGGAAGTACAGAAACGCCTGTCAGAGATCCGCCGTGACGAGGCCCTCGCCGCCCAGCAGAAAGCCTCGACAGCCGCGTAGGCTGCGCAGCGCACGGTTGAAATCGATCCCGGTGGAGACCAGCGCACGCAGCGTCAGCGGGTTGCGTGCTACTCCGCGCAGCACCTTGCGCAAATCGATATCCCCGTTGGGCTTGATCGCCGCCATCGCCAGCGCCGGCAAAGCCCGGGTGGCGGGGTCGCTAATGACGCGCAAGGCGGCGAATGGGAGACCGACCTCGGCGGCATAGGCGGCCGCGATATGGCTCTCCATGTCGACGGCCGCAGCGCCGGTCTGCGACCACAGGGCGGCCTTTTTGGCCCGGGCCGCGATCACCTGCTCGACGCCCGCCAGGCCACCCCTGACGACGCGCCGGCGCCCCAGGGCGACGTTGGCGATCAGTTCTTCGTTGAGCGCCAGACCGGCGAGCCAGCGGGTGTCGCCGTCCATGACCTCGGTCGCGACCACGACATCGCCAGATTTCAATTCCGGATCCAGTCCGCCGGCGACGCCGAAGCTGATGACGCCCCTGATGCTGGATGGGTCGACCACGGTCAAGAGCGCCCGCAATTGCCGTGGATCGCTACTGCTGCAGATGACGGTCATGCCGGGGCCGGCCGCAATTCGGGCCTCCTGAACCAAACCAGTCACAATCAATACCGGCCGCGGGTCAATTCGATCGCCCGCGGAAAGTCCGTCCACCGCCCCCAAATTCACATTCCGACCCCTACCACCCTGCTGTTAGTGCTGCTCAAATTCCGATATCGCGCAAGCGCCCAGAGCGGAAAGAACTTCGAGTAGCCATGATAACGCAAATAAAACACCCGCGGAAAGCCCGTTGCCGTGTATCGCTGCTCGTCCCAAAGCCCTTTTTCGGTCTGTGTGCCTTTCAGGTACTCGATCCCCCGGGCGACCGCCGGATGGCCGACCTCGCCCGCGGCCATCAGGCCCAGCAGGGCCCATGCCGTTTGCGAGGCGGTCGTGGCGGCGCCTTCAAAACCCTTATAGTCGAGTCGGTAGCTCGTGGCATCCTCGCCCCAGCCACCGTCGGCGTTCTGAATCGACACCAGCCAATCCACCGCCTTGCGAATCGCCGGGTCCTGATGGCCGACGCCCGCGGCGTTCAACGCACACAGCACCGACCATGTGCCGTAAATATAGTTCAGCCCCCAGCGGCCATGCCATGACCCCTCGGCAAGCTGGGTCCGGCGCAGATACGCGACCCCGTCCGCGACGACCTTGCTGGTTTGTGCGGTCGCGCCGAGCTGAGCCAGCATCGAGACGCAGCGGGCGGTAACATCCTCGGTCGGCGGATCGAGCAGCGCACCATGGTCGGAGAACGGGATGTTGTTGAGATAATATTCGAGATTGTCGACGTCGAAGGCGGCCCAGCCGCCGTCGCGGCTCTGCATGCCTTCAATCCACTCGCGGCCCCGCGCGATCGCCGCATCGTAGTGCTGGTTTGGATCGGCGCGCCGGGCGCGGTCCATCGCCATCACCACAACCGCCGTATCATCGAGATCGGGATAATAAGCGTTGTTGTACTGGAACGCCCAGCCACCGGGTCGAACATCCGGCCGTTTCACCGCCCAGTCGCCCTTGATATCCAGCACCTGTTTCGGCAGTAGCCAGTCCAGCCCCTGTTTGGCGGGCGGCAACGCCTCGGCGCTGGCGGCCTCGATCAAGGCGTGGCAGGTCAGCGAGGTATCCCACACGGGCGAGACGCAGGGTTGGCAATAGGCCTCGTGTTCACCGATCACCAGAAGTCTGTCGAGCCCTCGCCGCGTCATCGCGCGCGGCGGATAATCCGCGGGCTTGCCGAGTACCTCATACATCATCACGACATTGGCCATCGGCGGGTAGATCGCGCCCAATCCATCTTCACCGTTCAAACGTTCTTCGATGAAGGCAACCGCACCGTCGATGGCACGGGCCCGCAACTTCTTCGGAAACAACGGCTCGATCGCCCGCAGCACCGTGTCGAGCCCGCGGAACAAAAGAAACCAGCCCCAGCTTTGATGCGGCGCCTTGGCGGTCATTCCGATCGAATGCGGCCTCTGCAGGAACAGCTCGTCGATGCCGACGCCGCTGACATTCTTCGCCGTCGGCTTCAGCGCCGCCAGAACCAGCAGCGGTACCATCGTGGTTCGCGCCCAGTATGAAATCTTATTGAGATGAAACGGCGACCACATCGGCAGCAGGATGATCTCGACCGGCAGCACCGGCACGCTGCGCCAGGTCAGCACGCCGAACATCGCCAGCATGAATCGCGTGAAGACGTTGCTGTGAACGGCGCCACCGCGCGAGCGGATCGCCTCGCGCGCCCGTATCATGTGCGGCGCGTCTACGGAATCACCGATCATCTTCAGTGCGAAATAGGCCTTGACGCTGGCGCTCATTTCGAATGCGCCGTCATGGACCAGCGGCCAGCCGCCATGGGCGCCCTGAATCCGGCGCAGATAATTCGCGATCTTGCCTTCCAGCACGGTGTCGACCGGCTCGCCCAGATAATGGCGCAGCAGCACATATTCGGCCGGGATGGTGCAGTCGGCTTCCAGCTCGAACACCCAGTGTCCGTCCGATTGCCGCATGTCGAGCAACGCCCGCGTTGCCGACGCGATGCTCGCCTCGAGCGCGGCCGCGTCCTTGATGCGAAGGCTGTCATTGCCCGAATGCATGTCGTTCAATATCCGCTCTCTCTGCCCCTGCCCGGTTTCGCCGGCACCCGATCAGGGCCGCCGCATGGCGAGGACAAGGTCGGCCGCCCGATCCCCGGATCGTATCGATCCTTCGATGGTTGCCGGCAACCCCGTATCAGTCCAGTCGCCCGCGAGAAACAGGTTTTTCCACTCGGTGACGGGACCCGGCCGCACGGCATTCTGCTCCGGCGTGGCCTCAAATGTGGCGCGGCGCTCCCGCACGATCTGCCAGGCCGGCAGCTCGCCCCGGATGCCGGCGGCCTTGCAGACATCCCGCCACAGCGCCTGCGCCAGTTCCTCGCGCGGCATATCCACCAGGCGGTCGGCATTGCTGATGGTGATCGACAGCCGCTGCGGGAACGAAAACAGCCATTCCACCAACCCGCCGACGACACCGAGGATCGGCGGCAGGTCCCGAGGCGGACTGACCCGGAAATGCCCGTTCAGGATTGCGCGGAACCTGGACGGGGTTTTCAGGCCGGGCAACAACCCGGCCGCGGGGCGCGGCGGGACCGCCATCACCACGGCATCATCGGCCGCGATCGGGACGACCTCATCGCCAAACCTCAGTTCGCCGACGCGGCCATCCGACATCGCGACCGCGCGCAATTCGCGCTCAAACCGAACCTCGGCGCCCTTGGCGCGCAGCAGCCTGATCGCGGGATCGACCAGCACCGCGCTCAAGCCGTCGCGTGCGATCAGCGGCCGGCAGGCCTTGCCTCCGGCCAGCAGCGTTTCCCGCACTACCGCGCCGGCGAGGCCCGCCGAGCCCTCCGGCGGATCGACATTGAGCGCCGCCAGCAGCAAGGGCTGCACCAGCCGCTGGTACAGCGTTCCCTGGCACGGGATGGTGTCGCCGACGAGCTTGCCAGGTCCTGCCCAGATCAACGGCGCCAGGGCCAGATAGTCGCGCAGCCCGGTGTCGGGGACACGGCGGGATTCATCGAATATCCATAGCGGCAGCCGCCCATCTCCGAGATCGAGCTGCCAGCGCTGACCCGTTGTCAGATCGACAAACGGAAACTTGGCATGCTGCGGTCCGACCAGCCCCGCTTCGCTGCCGATCGACCTCGCATAGGCAAGCGCGTGACGATTGCCCGACAACAGCAAGTGATTGCCGTTATCGATGGTCAGGTTGGTCGCGGCGTCGAAATAGGAACGGCAGCGGCCGCCGGCCTGCTGGGTCGCCTCGTGGACCTGGACCTTGAAACCGGCATCGGCCAGCCGGACGGCCGCCGACAGGCCCGAAATTCCGGCGCCGATGACGTGTGCGGTCTGTTGCATCAGATCAACGCGTAGCGCATGAGGATGGCAATGCGGGCCATCTTGTTGACGCGAACCGGAGCGCGCGGCGATGCGAACCCCCTCGTCACCAGCAGCGCCAGGATCGCGCGGTAGTATCGCGACATGATCCGGGGCGCGCGCACCACCCGCCGAGGGTTGCGCTTCATGACTTCATCGGCATTTTCAAAATGTGCTTTCGCCCGCTCCGCCAGCGGCCCGCATACGTCCGGCAGCGCCGGATCGGAGATCACCATGAGCGGATCGTCGCTGGCAATTCCCGCCTGCAGCAGCGCTTCGCGCGGCAAATACAGCCGGCCGATGCCGGCGTCTTCGTCGATATCGCGCAGGATGTTGGTCAGTTGCAGGGCGCGGCCGAGGTGATGCGCCAACAGGATGCCGTCATCCTCGGGGAGACCGAATACCCGCACCGACAACCGTCCGACCGCACTGGCCACGCGGTCGCAATACAGATCGAGCGTGGCCAAATCAGGCGCGCGGATATCCTGCGGTACGTCCATTTCCATGCCGTCGACGATAGCCAGGAAATCCTCGCGCTTGAGGCCGAATTGCCGAACCGAGGCAACGTAGTCCCGCAGCCGCTCGGGGGGACGGTCCTGGTACAGCGCGTCAATATCCTCCCGCCATTGCTGGAGCGCGGCCAGCCGCTGCGGCCGCGGGCCCTCCGAATCCGCGATATCGTCGACCTGCCGGCAGAAACTGTAGATCTGGAACATGGCGTCGCGCTGCTCGCGCGGCAGAATGCGCATCGCCGCGTAGAACGAACTGCCGGACGCGGTGGTGCTGTAATTGGCATTAGGCGCCGTCGTTTCAGCCGTCATGCGCCGGCCGCCGGTCGGGATACCGGCCGGCGTCCCATCAGCCGGCGGGTCATTTCGCCGGCGACGCCACCGATGCTATGCGCCAGCAGCTCGACGGAACTGAGATGGACCCGCTCGCTGAGCGGATCGCGCAGCTTGAGCAGCCCGACAATCCTGTCGGCAAAGGACTGGATTACCGAAATCTCCAGCCCGAGACGGAGATCCTTTACCTCGGCACACAGCGATTTGCTTTCCTCCAGCAAAGCCGCGGTTCGCGCCGCCAACGAATGCAGGCATTGCAGCAGCGGTGCCGACGCCCGCCCGGCGGCGAGTTCTTCGACCGATGCACCTGCCGCCGCCAGCGCATCGCGTGGAAGGTAGACCCGGTCGAGGTCCTTGTAGTCCCTGGCGCAATCCTGCAGGTGGTTGTTGATCTGCAAGCCGGCGCAGAGCGCGTCGGAGGCCGCCCAAGTCGACGTGCCCTCGCCGTGAACGTCAAGCATGAAGCGTCCGACCGGCATTGCCGAATACCGGCAATAGTGAATCACTTCGTCCCAATTCTCGTAGCGAAGCTTGGTCACGTCCATCCGGAACGCCGTCAGCACATCGAGCGCATGGCGGGGCGGCATCGAACGCTGCGCCAACGCCTCGCGCAAATTGACGGCCTCGGGCTGGCTGTCGCCCCGGCCCAATAATTCGGCCTCGAGCAGGTCGAGATAGGCGAGCTTGTCCTGCGCGGCGAGCGTCGCGTGGTCGGCGATGTCGTCGGCGGTCCTGACGAAATTATAGAACGCCAGAATCAGCGCCCGGTGGCGCGGATGAATGATCCACGACGCGACCGGGAAGTTCTCGTCGCGGTGAGTCTTGCCGGATCGCAATTCGTTCGCGGTGGTCATCAACGGCTGGCTACATTGGTCGGGACATGATGAATTTGCATGCCGCAAAGTTGCCGCACGCAAGCGATCGCGCACCCCATATAGGGGAATACGTCGTCAAAACCAATGCTGCCCGCGATGGCTCGCGAAGACCCCGCCACGTCCGATCGGGCCCTGGATGGGGCCCGCTGGGGCGATAGCCGGGGAAACGACGCTGCCTATTGCCCGTGGTCCTTCAGGACCTTGTCGCACGCCACGGACAATTTGGCACGGTTTTGCTGGAGGCAGGCGAGAACGGTGAAGTCACCCTGGTCGACTACGGAACGGCAGTGGCGCTGAACGTCGCGGACGCAGGCTTTCTGCTCCTCCGGCGTTCCGCTGCGCTGCGGCTGCATCGGCTGGGCGATTGCGCCGGTGGAGACAGAGATCGACAACACGGTGAGTGCGAGCAAGAACCTGGACATCATATTCCTTCATTGTGACCGCGGAGAATTCGATCCCGCATAGCACATGGATGGCGCGGAACCGATTACTCGGATTGCGAACGCCACGAACCGCGGCGACGAACCGACCAAGAGCGCTGGTAAATGCGGCCAAATTTACGACGGCCTCAACCTGAAATGCTGGGGACCTGCTGCGCAGTCCGATGATGTCGATAACCACTTGATGTTGAATTGCTATTTCATCAATTCGGTGTGTTCCACAGATACTTGGCGGCGCGACTTCGCCAATCGTTCCATGAATCGCGGCCGAGGGCTGGAGAAATCTCACGCTTTTTTGCCGGGGCGGCGCAAAAATGCGGTTCGCCGAGATCAGCTTTGCTGTATTTTAAAATTAACAATCAAGCCGGACCTCCCGCTGCCGCGACGGCTGAGTCGTCGTTTGAACCTAACGCACTGCGGCGACACTAAATCTTCGATGCGGCGAGACGTCTCTGGCATGAGAACTCGATTTGAATGGGAAAATTCAATATGAAACGGCATGTTTCGACCTGGTTTGGACAGACGATCAAGATTGCCGCCGTCAGCGCCGCGCTGATGTGGTCGGTGTCGGCCAGCCACGCGCAATCGGGGCCATTCGTCGGCTTTGACGGAACATGGTCGGGCAACGGCACTGTTGCGCTCTCCGACGGAACGACCGAGCGCATCCGCTGCAAGGCGGACTACAAGGTCAACGGCAATGGGCTTGGACTGAAGCAGAGTCTCCGCTGCGCCAGCGACAGCTATAAGTTCGACCTGAGCAGCGATGTCACGAGCCAGGGCGACCGCATCTCCGGTAATTGGAGCGAAGCGAGCCGCAACGTGTTCGGCAATCTGCAGGGCACCGCTGGCGGAGGTCAGATCGATGTGTTCGTTGAGGCCGCGGGTTTTGCCGCCAGCCTGACATTGCGGACCAGCGGCAACCGGCAGACCGTCCAGATCAGCTCCAAAGGCGAGATCAGGGGCGTGAACATCACCATGGTCAAGAGCTGAGGCCGCAGCTTCACGAAGCCGCTCCGATCACTCCGCCGGCTTCGCGCGACCCGTCGTCCCATGCAGCCGTTGCGACAGGTTGATCAGGAACATCGCCGTCGGCCGCAGGATGAAGAGATCCGCGACCAGGGCCGCGACCATTGCAAAGGCGCTGAGCCAGCCGAACAGGCGCAACGACGGCAAGTCGGAAAACACCGTCACCACCAGACCGCAGGCCAGCACCACCGTGGTCAGGATCAGCGCCGGACCGACCAGCACGGTCGCGCGCTCGACCGCGAGTGCCGGACTGACGCCGGGCGTTGTCTCGAGCCGCAGCCGATTGAGGAAATGGATGGTCGCGCTGAGCCCGAGGCCGAACGATACCGTGAGCGCCACCACGCTGGCGAATTGCAGCCCCTCTCCCAGCAGCCACAGCACCGTGCCGGAAAGCACCACCGGGAAAATCCCGGGCAGGATACAGGCGAGCCCGACTACCCATGAGCGGAAGGCAAGTCCGATAAAGAGCGCAACGAAGGCGAACTCAATGGTCAGGCCGCGGTTGAGCTTCTCGATCATGTTGGCGCTGTTGCGCGCCGCGATTGCAGACAACCCGGTGACGGCGATCTCATAGCCCGGATGCTTCTTGCGGACGGCGTCCAGCGCCGTATCGAGCTTCTCGACGACCGGCAGTATCCGGCTTGAATCGAGATCCGGCACCCTGCCCGACACCACGACCGCATCCTGGTCGGCCGAAATGAAGCGCCGCACCAGATGCTTCGGCAACAGATCGACGTATTCCTTCAGCGTCGCGACATCGGTCGTGCCAACCTTCTCGGCGAGCCAGCGCCGTAGCGTCTCGAGCGACCAGACGTTGCCGACGCCTGCCTGGGTCTCGACCATTGTGTGGACGTCTGCAATCGTCTGCAAGGTCTCCGCAGAGTACAGCGTCTCGCCCTTGGGGAATTCAACCAGCACATCGATGGGATTGGCGCCGGTCAGCTTGGCATCGAGGCGCCCGCTCGCCGCAACCGCCTGCTGCTTGTTCGGTACCTGGTCGGCCAGCCGATAACGCGGCTGCAGATTGCCGTAGACCCCGGCGAGGCCGGCGACAACCAGCACGGCGATCAGGCTGAACAAGGCGGGACGGCCGACCATGCGTACCGCGATCCAGTAGCAAAAATTGCGCAACGCCTGAACGCCGGCATCGGCACTCTGGAACTTGACCGCGAGAATCCTCTCATTACGCACAAACAGCACGCCAAACACCGGTACCAGCGAAAGCACCGCGATCAGCGCGATGATGGTCGCGGCAAGTCCGGCTTCACCGAATTTGCGGATCAAGTCGGAATCCGAGAATTGCAGGGCGATGAACGATATGCCGGCGGTGCCGTGGGTCAGCACGCAGGCGGGTCCGACCACATATACCGCGTTCCTGAACGCGGTATATTTGTCCTGTCCCGCGATCAGGCGATCACGCGCCGCAAAGGTGAGCTGCATCGAATCGGAAAAGCTGATCACCATGATCAGCGGCGTCATCACGTTCAGGAACATATTCAGATTGAAACCGGCCCATCCGAGGCCGCCGAGCGCCAGCAAAATCGCGATCATCGGCGGGAAGGCCGCGACCACCATGAACGATATCTTGCGGAAAAAGATGATCGCGATGACGCATCCGGCCAGTATGCCGAGAATATTGTAGGTCAGCCCGTCGCGTTCGACCGCATTGCGGATCTCGAGTTGCATCACGGGAACGCCGGACAATTCGGCCGTCAGCCCGCTGCCGGCAAGATCCTGGGCCATCAGCTTGCGAATGTCGCCGACCGTCTTGCCGAGCTTGTTGCTGGCGACCACGTCGGGCTCGAGCGACAGCACAATCAAAGCCAGCGTGCCGTCCTCGGACAGCAGCTTGCCGCGAATGATCTCGTTGCTTTTGACCGTGTCGATGAACTTGTCATATTCCGCACCCTGCGGCAGTTCCGGCGGGAACAGGGCCGCGGGCAGCTTGCCCGGCGCCGGCGCCTGCCGCGCCGAGAACAGCGAGATCAGGCCGCGGGTGCCATCGACAAGTTGCAGATCGGTGACAAGATCGCGCAGCTTTTCGAGATTGGAGCGCTCGAGCAGGGTTTTGCCTTCGACGACGACCAGCACATCGAATTCGGTCGCCGGGAACCGCCGGGTCTCCGCCTCATATTGCCGGTAATCCTTCGAATTGGAACGGAACAGTTGGCTGAGCGAATCGTCGATCTTGATACGCTGGATGCCGAAGATCGCGCCGATGATCAGCACGACGAGAATGATGCACGACAGCACCGGCGCCCGCACGGCAAAGAGGCCAATCCGCTCCAGTCCGAAAGCGATGCTGGGCCCGCTCGGCCGCTGCTCGACCTTGTCGACGTGGACCTTGCTGTCGCTGTTCTTTTCGAGCATGCCGTATCCAGTTCTCACATCGGGTCAGTGTGTATAGCTTAAGTCAGCGGGAGCGCGAATGCGGCCTTGATCGGCCATGTCTAATTAGCACTAGCCCTTGAAAATACGCGGTAATTCGCCGCGAAGCGGTTTAGCAGGCCGTCGCCGCCGCGCGCAAGCGCAGGTGGCGCCGCAGAATCGGCACAGATGCGGCGAGATTGCCTCAAATTCCGGATTTGCCATCCGGCTGCGCGTTTGTGATCCGCCCGGGAGCAACACCGCCGCTTTCATCCTTCAGCGTCACTCCGGTGAGCCTGCGGGCGAGCCCCTCCCGAATCAGCCACGCGATTCTCAATGCCGCCTCATCGTAGCTCAGTCCCGCGCCGTGGATATTCGAAATGCAGTTGCGCTCGGCGTCGGTGCGTCCGAGCCGCGGCGCGAAGGTCAGGTACGCCCCGAGGCTATCGGGCGCGGACAGGCCGGGCCGTTCGCCGATCAACACCGCAACCATGCGCGCGCCGAGCTTGTCGCCGATCTCGTCGCCCAGCGCGACCCGTGCGCCGCAGGCGACCACCGCATGGCCGGCTTCAATCCCGTCGACCGCCAGGCGTGGAAGGAGGCGGCGGACGAGCTCGATCGCATGGGCGTTGACCGCCGATGGCGACAGACCCTCGCCCACCACGATCGCTAGCTGGCACGAACCGGCCATGTTACTCGCCAGCAGATATTGTGACTCCGGATCGAGCATCCGCCCGAGATCGGGACGTCCCAAATAATCCCGCCGGCTGCGGGCGCAACTGGAGACGGTCAGGGTCTGCAAGCCGAGGCTGTGCAAGCCTGCGACCAAGGCGGCCACGTCGAACCCGGCATGAACCGCGTCGCGGGCCCGCGCGTGATCCAGCGTGAACTGCAGCAAAGCCTCCGTCGGCAGACTTGCGCCGGTCCGGCCGAGACCGACGCGCGCCGGAGTAAGGTGCCGCAGATCCCGCAGCGTTCGGCCTGGCAGGAGGGACGTCATCGCCAAGGGTCCCCGCCGGCGCTATTCGGCCAGGACGGAAGCTTCCTGCAGCTTGAGCGAATAATAGGACGCATTGGTGTGCCCACGCGATGCATCGCGCGCAAACAGGATCAGGTGATGCGCGACCAGGATCGAGCTGATGAGATATTCGATTTCGCCGCGGGCAAGCCGCCGCAGTGCGAACTTCCAGAATTCGAGCTTGTAGTCGCCGAGGACCCCGACCTTCCAGAAGATGTTGCGAAGCATCGTCAGGCCGAGCTTGATGTTGCGCCAGGATGACCGCTCGCGCGACGGCGGAGGTTCAATCCGGTGTGGATAGGTGTGCTGGATCTGGAATTCATAGCGCGCCAGCAACTTGTCGGGTTGATAGGCGCTCCCCATGCAGGCGCGCCAGGTGGTCACGACATCTTCGTAGGGCAAGTAGAAATCGACATTGGAATCGCGACCCTCATCCTCGATCAGCCGGTTCTCGCGCTTCAACCGGTCCCACAGCGGCGTTCCCGGCAATGCCTGCAGCAGATTGATGGTCAATAGCGGGATTTGCGAGGCTTCGATGAATTCGAGCAGATGCTGTCCGGTCTCGGGCTTGTCGGTATCGAGGCCGAGAATGATGCCGGAGACGACCTCCATGCCGAAACTGTTGAGAGTCCGGATCGCTTCCATGATGGGAACCATCATGTTGTGATCCTTGCGCATGGCCTTCAGGGCCACTGGATCAGGCGTTTCGATTCCGCAGAAGATCGTCGCGAAAAACGCCTCGCGCATCGCCGCCAGAATTTCCGGACGCTTGGCAATGTTGAGCGTCGCCTCGCAGGAGAAACGCAGCACGTAGCCGGTCTTCTTCTGCCATTCGACCAGATGCGGCAACAGCTCGAGCGCGGCCTTTCGGTTTCCGATGAAATTGTCGTCGACGAAATAGACCGAGCCGGTGATGCCGCATTCGAGCAGTTTGTCGAGTTCGGCGGTGATCTGCTGCGGCGTTTTCAGACGCGGATTGCGGCCGTAGAGTCCCGGAATATCGCAGAATTCGCACTGGTAGGGACAGCCGCTCGAATACTGGATGCTGCCGAGAAAATAATGCCCGATATCGGCGAGCTCATAGGCCGGAATCGGAAATTTGGTCATGTCGAGCCGGTCGGCGGTCTTCAGCATCACCTGTTGCCCAGGGCGAGATGGATCGCGGCCGATGCGCGCGATCAGCTCATTGGTGGCGTCACCGAGTTCGCCGACGTGAAGGTAGTCGAAAGAGGGATAGTAGTCCGGGCAGGCGCTGACCGATGGACCGCCGATCGCGACCGTCAGATCGAAGGCATGCGCCCTGCGGCAGATATCGTTCATCTGCTGGCGCTGGATATGCATGCCGCTGACGAAAACGGCGTCCGCCCATTGAAAATCCTCCGCCGTCGCCGGCCGGATGTTTTCATCGATGAAACGGACCGGCCAGTGCGCCGGCATATAGGCTGCGATCAACAGCAGGCCTTGCGGGGGCATGAAGGCCTGGACCCCAGCGGTCAGCGGATAAGCGTATTCAAACGTACCGAAAGAAGAGGTATAGCGTGGAAAAACGCACAGCACCCGCCGCACATCGTCTATGCCTTCAACTCGCATCAAGGTTCCTCTGGAACTACCGACCTGCAGCGACTTGACAATCAAGCACGCGGCAGGCTGGGCTACAAATCTTTCAACATTGTGGCAGCTATGCCAACCCGCGGCGGGTGGAATGGTTGCGTCAGCCTGCCCTTGCCGTGCGCATCGGCCGTTTCACTCGATCAGCCGCGAAGCGAAATCCGGCAGCAAGCCAGTATCGGCAGCCAGCCGGTGGCCGGCATCGGCAAGTCCGACGCGGAACAGCCAGTCGTCGAACTCAGGCGCCCGTTTCAGGCCGAACAGATCGCGGACATAAAGCGCATCGTGGAACGAAGTGGATTGATAATTCAGCATGACATCGTCCGCACCGGGCACCCCCATAATGAAGCTGACGCCCGCAGCAGCGAGCAGTGTCAGCAGATTGTCCATATCGTCCTGATCGGCTTCGGCATGGTTGGTGTAACAGACGTCGACACCGAGCGGCAGTCCGAGCAGTTTGCCGCAGAAATGGTCCTCCAGCCCGGCACGAATGATCTCCTTGCCGTCATAGAGATATTCCGGGCCGATGAAGCCGACCACGCTGTTGACCAGCAGCGGGTCGAAGGCGCGGGCTACGGCGTAGGCGCGGGCCTCAAGGGTCTGCTGGTCGACGCCGTGATGCGCATCGGCCGACAGCGCCGAACCCTGCCCGGTCTCGAAATACATCACATGGCTGCCGACGGAGCCCCGCCGCAGCGACAATCCCGCCTCCTGCGCCTGTTTCAGCAGCGCAAGATCAATTCCGAAACTCCGATTGGCGGCCTGCGTTCCCGCGACCGACTGAAACACCAGGTCGACCGGCAGGCCCTGCTCGATCAGTCCGAGCGTGGTGGTGACATGGGCGAGGACGCAGCTCTGGGTCGGGATCTGCAACCGCGCAATGAGATCGTCGAGGAGGCGCAGCAGCCCGCCGATCACAGCCGGATCGTCGCTCGCCGGATTGATGCCGATGCAGGCGTCGCCCGCCCCCAGCAGGATGCCGTCGAGGATCGATGCGGTGATGCCCTTGGCGTCATCGAAGGGATGATTGGGCTGCAACCGCACGCTCATCCGCCCGCGCAGGCCTATCGTGTTGCGGAACTGTGTGATCACCTGGCATTTCTTCGCCACCAGGATCAGATCCTGGTTGCGCATCAGCTTTGAAACCGCCGCCGCCATTTCCGGCGTGATGCCGCGGGACAGAGTTTTGAGGGATTGGGGCGTCGCGGCGTCGGACAGCAGCCAGTCGCGAAACGCGCCGACGGTCAGCGACGCAACGCCGGCGAAGGCCGATGCGTCGTGGCTATCGACGATCAGGCGGGTGACCTCATCGTCTTCATAGGGAACGACGGTCTCCTTGAGGAACGTTTGAAGCGGAACGTCCGCCAGCGCCATCCGTGCCGCGATCATCTGCTCGGCGCTGGCCGCCGCGATCCCGGCCAGCCGGTCGCCAGAACGCGGCGGCGTTGCCTTCGCCATCAGCTCGCGCAGATCGTCGAATCTGTAGCGCGTGGCATCGATGGTTTGGCGATAGACCATGGCGGCTCCATGCCATCGGCGGCCGGCCCGGCAGACCTCGCGGCACCGCGTATTCTGTGACGGTTTCGGGCGCGACTCCCGAATGTACATCGGGCGTTATTTCAGAATTACGTCAAAGGTTAATAATTTATACATGAACATTTTGCATGTTTTTTAAGCGGCCGACATTTCTTGCCGGCCTCTCAGGAGAGGTCGTGCATGCCTGAACCAGCGAAATCCGGTCGAGCCGGCTCCGCCACGGCGTCCGGACTTTCGATCGCCGCCAAGCTGTATTCGGTCTTTGCGTTGATCGCGGTTCTGACCGCGGCGATTGCAGTGCTGTCCGACTATAACACGCGCCGGAACGCCGAGCTTACGGCAGCCGTCGAGACCGCCAGCCGCGCCGCGCTCAACGTCCAGCACGTCAATTCGCTGGTCTATGCGGTCGTGATGGAATCCCGCGGCGTTTACATGTCAGCGGACACGACCACCGCGAAGAAGTTCGGCGACGGGCTCCTCAAGTTCAACGCCCAGATCCTCGACGTGGTCAAAAGCTGGCAATCCATTATCAAGGCCGATGACGCCGAGCAGTTCGCCGCCTTCAAGAAGCGGATCGAACAGTTCGTCGAGTTCCGCAAGGAACTGGTTCGCCGCGGTGTGGAGATCAGTCCCGCCGCCGGCCGCGAGTGGGGCGATAACGATGCCAACCGCCAAGTCCGCTCCGCCCTCAACGCAGACCTCGGCACGCTCTCCAAGGTCTATGCCGAACGCAGCAGGCAGCTCGCGCAACAGGGCGAGGTCCATCGCCTGCTGGCCTTTCTGTTGACCGGCCTCGGCGGCCTTGCGCTGGTCGTGGTCGGCATCGGCGTGCTGATCATTTCCCGCTCCGTCGCGCGGCCGCTTTCGGCCATCACCGCCACCATCAAGCAGGTCGCGGAAGGTGCCGAGAATGTCGTGGTGCCGGATATCAACCGGGCTGACGAGATCGGCGCATTGGCACGCGCGATCCAGATCTTCCAGGAGGCGATGGACCGCAACCGCAATCTCAATTCGCGGGTCCTGCTGGATTCCGAGGCGCGGGAGGAACGGACCCGGCGCATTGAAACTTCGGTCGAGGCGTTCCGCGAGGCGATCGGCGGCGTGCTGCGCGCGGTCATCGACAATGCGTCGGCGATGCGCGATACCGCGCTGTCGATCACCAAAGTGGCGTCGGACGCCAGCGGACGCGCCATCGCCGCCGCCAGCGTCACCGAGCAGGCTTCCAGCAACGTCAACGCGGTCGCCGGTGCAGCCGAGGAATTATCGGCCTCCGTGCAGGAGATCGGCCGGCAGGTTCGTCAATCCGCTGGCGTCGTCGAACAGACCGGTCTGAGAACCGAAAAGTCCGTGACCGAAATCGAAAGCCTCGCTGCGGCGACCCAGCGCATCGACGGCGTGCTCAATCTGATCCAGGCGATCGCCGAGCAAACCAATCTGCTGGCGCTGAACGCGACGATCGAGGCTGCGCGCGCCGGCGAAGCCGGGCGCGGCTTTGCGGTGGTCGCGCATGAGGTCAAGGCGCTTGCCGGGCAGACCGCCAAGGCGACCTCCGAAATCGGCCAGAACATCAGCATGATCCAGGCCTCGACCCGCAATGCGGTGGATGCGGTGCGCGAAATCGGCGTTGCGGTGCGCGAAATCAACGAGGTGACGTCGAACATCGCCGGCGCAGTCAACCAACAGGATGCGGCGACCCGGGAGATTTCCGCGAATGCGCAAATGGCTGCGCGCGGCAACGGGACATTGGTGACCAATATCGGCTCGCTGAGCGAGGCAATCGGCGAGACCAACAAGGCCGCCACGTCCGTGCTGACGGCTTCCACCGACCTGACGTCGACCGCGGAAACGCTGTCGCGCGAGGTCGACAAGTTCTTCCGTAACCTGCGCGCCGACCCGACGGACCGTCACGACGATGGAGCCGTCCGCGGCCGTGCTGCCACAGGCTGAGCACGCGATGCTGCTCATCCAGAGGCCTCGTGGTCGAGACGCGCGGCGTTGCCACGAGCATCATTCCACCAGCAGCACATCCACCGCCACCGCCAGCTTTTGCTTGCGCGATCCGACGATGATGCCGTCGACCGGCGAAACATCGGAAAAATCCCGTCCCACGGCCAGCACGATGTGATCGTTCTCGACCAGGAGGTCGTTGGTCGGATCGAAATCGACCCAGCCGATCTCTGCGCCGCACCACAGCGACACCCATGCGTGGGTCGCATCGGCACCCTGCAGCCGTGGCTTGCCCGGTGGCGGGATAGTGCGCAGATAGCCGCTGACATAGGCGGCTGGCAGCCCGAGGCCGCGCAGCCCCGCGATCATCACATGGGCGAAGTCCTGGCATACGCCGTGGCGCTTTTCGAATACTTCCATCAGCGGCGTCGAGATCACGGTCGCTTTCGCGTCATATTTGAATTCGGTGCGAATGCGGTGCATCAGGTCGACGGCACCAGCCTGGATTCCGCGCCCGGGCGGAAAGCTTGCCGACGCGTAGACCGTGACCGGCCGCAGCACCGACACCAGCGGACTGGCAAAGACGTATCCGATCGGCGATGACGGACCGAGACTGGTGGCCTCGAATGCCAGGTCGCGGACGCTCTCCCACGCCGGTCCCGGCGTGGCGCGGTCGGAAGCGCGGCGGTGAACCGAAACCCGCGATCGGGAATCGATGCGAAGGCTGCGATGCGGGGCCTCGATCAGGACGCTCTCGGTCGGGGTGCCGAAAAAGTCGTGCCGGATGGCACGGTTCGCCGGCCGCGGCCTGATGTCGACGGTGTGCGACACCAACTTTTGGCCGCTGTCGCTCCTCGGCTCCAGGCGCAGTGAGCAGCGCGCGAAGCTGACCGGACTCTCGTAACTGTAGGTGGTGACATGACGGATGTCGTAGATCACGCGAGGCCCGTCAGCTTTTCCGGCCGGCTCGCATTGGGCCCGTGCGGGAAATAGTGCGATCCGATGGCATCGGCCAGCGTAAGCAGATCCTGCTCCAGCGAGAACAGCGTCTTGGTGTCGAAAGCGGCGGCCTCTGCCGTGGTCAGCGTGGCTTGCAGGGCGACGGCGAGGCGCTGCGGGCGCTCGATCAACCCGCCCTCCTTCAAGGTCGGCAGGCTGGCGATGTGATCGTTCAGCGCGAATACCTGAAACGCGACCGAGCGGGGATTATAGGGGTCGAGCACGACAAGGTCGCGAACCGGTGCCAGCAACGGTCCGACCAGGTAGCGCGACCGATAGGTGATCTGGCAATCCACCAGCGTCAGCAGGGTATCGAGATCCTCGCCGCCCGCCTCGTCATAGGCAAACTGGCGCGCGAAACGCGCGGTGTTGATGGCGCGCTCGGCGCGGCGGCCCATCTCGAGAAAACGCCAGCCGGCAGCGCGGTTCATGTTTTCCTGCGCCAGGCCGGCGAAGCTGGCAAGTTCCTGCAGCGTCAGTTCGGCCGCACTGACGACACCGTCATCATCGTCGACCTCATGGGCGAGACGCTCGGTCATCTCGGTAATGACCTGCCAGGCATCGGGTGAAAGCCGCTCGCGTAGCGATGTCGCGCTGCGCTGCGCCGACCGCACCAGCGACAGCGCCGAACCGAACCGTTCCTCGCTCTGCAGCGCCTCGGCTGCGAGCCTGGCGGGTTGCGAGCGGGACGCCTGTGCGGTCGCACCCCACGCCACCAGCAGCCGCTGAATTCGCTCGACCGAGTGAAGCACGGTCGACGGCCCCTTGCCCGGATCGCGCTGGGTCCCGAGCGCCCGTATCAGCCGCAGCGTCGCCTCGGCGCGTTCGAGATAGCGGCCGAGCCAGAACAGATTGTCGGCGGCGCGGCTCGGCACGACGCCGGCGATGCGCCTGATCCGCACCGCATCCACCGTCGGCAGCAGCGTTGCGGCGGAAACCGCCTTGTCGGAAACCACCCAGACATCGGCCGCCCGCGCGCCGTCTCCCATCGACACGGCGCGGGCATCGAGCTGTTCGGCGATCCGGCAGAAGCCGCCAGGCATGAGGGTCCAGCCATCGGGCGTTGCAGCCGCGAACACCCGCAGCACAAATGGACGCGGCGTGATACGGCCGTTCTGCCACACCGGCGTGGTCGATAGCCGAACCAGCTCCTGGCCGACATAGTCGATGCCGCGATCGCTGATCGCCGTCCTGAGACGGTCGCGCTCGTTCCCCGACAATTCGCCGGCGAGCACGGGCCCGTTGCCGGGGAAACCAGGCACCGCCCTACCGTAAGCGCCCTCGATCGCCACCTCGTCGAGCCGCGACAGCACTTCCGCACGCGCGGCCTTCTGGCCGCACCACCAGGTCGCGATATGCGGCATCTTCAAATCTTCGCCGAAGAAACGCCGGCACAGACTGGGCAGGAAGCCGAGCAGCGCCCGCGCCTCCATCACGCCCGAACCCGGCATGTTGGCGACCACCACGCCGTTCCTGCGCAAGACGTCGATCAAGCCGGGAACGCCGAGCTGAGAGGAGGCATCGAGTTCCAGCGGATCCAGCGAATTGGAATCCACCCGGCGCAGCAAAACGTCGAGCCGCTTCAGTCCGGCGACCGTGCGGATATGAATGCGGTCGCCGCTGACGGCGAGATCGTCGCCCTCCACCAGCAGAAATCCGAGATAGCGCGCCAGCGTCGCATGTTCGAAATAGGTCTCGCTGAACGCGCCGGGCGTCAGCAGCCCGATCCGCGGCTCGTCGCGGTCGGCGCCGGAACGTAGGCTGTCGCGGAACGCCTCGAAGAACGGTGCGACGCGCTCCACATTCATCGATTTGTAGAGCGTGCTGAAGGCGCGCGACAGCACCAGCCGGTTCTCGAGCGCATAGCCCGCGCCTGAAGGTGCTTGGGTCCGGTCGCCCAGCAGCCACCATCGGCCGTCGGGCCCGCGGCCGACATCGGCGGCGTATAGATTGAGATAGCGCCCGCCCGGAGGTTTGATGCCGCAAACCGGACGCAGATATTCGGCGCTGCCGGCGATCGCTGCGGCCGGCAGCGCGCCTTCGGCAACCAGTCGGCCCTCGCCGTAGAGATCGCTCAGAACCAGTTCAAGCAATTGCGCGCGTTGCACGATGCCGGCGGTGAGTTGCTGCCAGTCGGCCTCATCGATCAAGAGCGGCAGATGGCTCAAAGGCCAGAACCGGTCGGCGGTTTCCCCGGGCGCGCGATAGGTCACGCCGGCTTCCCGCAAATGGCGGTCGGCGGAACCGAAACGGCGCTCGATTTCGGCAGGCGTCAACGCGGCGAAGGCATCGAAGAACCGGCTCCAGACCGCGCGGGGCGCGCCATCCTGCCCAATATATTCATCGGGAATGCCGGGCAGGCGGACGTAGTCGCGCGCCCACTGCCCTACGCGCCGGTTCGCAGGCGTGGTCTTGCTCCCCTGGCTGCTTCCCTGGCCGGCCTGCCCTGCCATTCCGACTCTCCTGCCTAGCGCCTGTTCGGTTCTGATTGAATCAATGCAGGAGCGGCGTCCTCAAGTCGAGGGTCAAGGGAAACTCAATGGTGCGTTCCTCGCGCGGCGGATCAATCTTGCCGGGGCTATGACCGTGATCCTGAAACCGGGCGAGCCGCCGCGCCTCGGCCTCGTAGGAATTGACCGGTTTGGTCTCGTAGCTGCGGCCGCCGGGATGGACCACGTGGTAGACGCAGCCGCCGAGCGAACGCCCGTTCCAGGTATCGATCAGGTCAAAGGTCAGCGGCGCGTGCACCGGAATGGTCGGATGCAATCCGGATGCCGGTTGCCAGGCCTTGAAGCGGACGGCCGCGACCGCCTCGCCGGAGCGGCCGGTCGGCGTCATCGGCATGCGCCTGCCATTGCAGGTGACGACGTGGCGGCCTTCGACAAAGCCTTCCGCCTTGACCTGCATTCGCTCGATCGAGGAATCGACATAGCGCACGGTGCCACCGGCCGACGTCTCTTCGCCGAGGACGTGCCAGGGTTCGAGTGCCTGCCGCAGTTCCAGGCTGACGCCGCCATGGTGAACCCGGCCGAATACCGGGAAGCGGAACTCAAGCTGCGCGGCGTACCAATCCGGTGAAAAATCGTAACCGCTCGGCTTCAATTCGCCGAGCACGTCCAGAAAGTCTTCCCACAGGAAATGCGGCAGCATGAAGCGATCGTGCAGCGTCGTACCCCAGCGCACGAACTTGCCCTGTTGCGGCTCGCGCCAGAGCCTGGCGATCAGGGCCCGGATAAGCAATTGCTGCGCCAGGCTCATGCGCGGGTCCGGCGGCATTTCCAGCGCACGGAATTCGACCAACCCGAGCCGGCCGGTGGCGCTGTCGGGAGAATACAGCTTGTCGATACAGATTTCGGCGCGGTGGGTGTTGCCGGTGATATCCACCAGGATGTGCCGGAACAGCCGATCTACCAGCCACAGCGGAGCCTTGGTTCCTGGCGGCGGCACCTGGGCCAGTGCGATCTCCAGCTCATAGAGGCCGTCATGCCTTGCCTCGTCGATCCGCGGCGCCTGGCTGGTGGGACCGATGAACATGCCCGAGAACAAATAAGACAGCGACGGATGCCGCTGCCAATACAGCACCAAACTCTTGAGCAGATCGGGACGGCGCAGAAACGGTGAATCCGCCGGAGTGCCGCCGCCGACCACCACGTGATTGCCGCCGCCGGTGCCGGTGTGCCGGCCGTCGATCAGGAAACGATTGGCGCCGAGCCTGACCTGGGCGGCGTCTTCGTAGAGGCCGAAGGTGATATCGGCGGCCTCGCGCCAGCTCGTCGCCGGCTGGATGTTGATCTCGATCACGCCGGGATCGGGGGTTACCTTGATCACCTCGACCCGCGGGTCGAACGGCGGCGGATAGCCCTCGACATGGACCTGCATCTGCATTTCCTCGGCGGTCGCTTCCACCGCCGTGACCAGTTCCAGATAGTCCTCGAGCTTCTCCACCGGCGGCATGAAGGCGCAGAGCACGCCGTCGCGGACTTCGATCGACATCGCGGTGCGCACGCCGCCGGATCCAAGCTGCTGCTCCTGCATCTTCTGATGCAGCGCGGCCTCGGCCGGTGTGGTCTGGTCATAGACCGGCAGCGCTCCGCGTGGCTCCAACGGATCCTGCTCGACAAGGTAAGGGTAATCGCCAGGCGGAATGTAAGGCAGCGACGAGATCGGCAGTCGCAGCCCGAGCGGGGAATCCCCCGGCGTCAGGAACAGATTGCCGCGCCGCAGCTTCCAGCGCTCGCTGCGCCAACGTCCGGCATCGGCGTTCCAACGCTGGATCGGCAACACGAACCCTCTCGGCGTGTTCAATCCCTGATCGAATACCCGCGCCATGCGCGAGCGCTCTTCCGGATCGGACAGCTTTGAATCGCCCGGGTCGACGTTCGGCGGAAGGCCGGCCTCCTTCTGCAGCCAATGGCCCGGGTCCTCGAACGCCGGCATGATGAATTCGGAATCGACGCCGAGTTTCTCGGCCGCGCTTTCCGCAAAACGCTCGGCGTCGTCAATCCTGGCCTCGCGCGGGTTCTCGATCTTCGCGATCAGATCGGAGTTCTTCCAGATCGGGACGCCGTCCTTGCGCCAATAGAGACCGAACGCCCAGCGCGGCAGGCTTTCGCCCGGATACCATTTGCCCTGGCCGTAATGCAGCAGCCCGCCGGGCGCGAAGCGCGTCCGCAAGCGTCTGATGAGATCGTCGGCGAGCGCGCGCTTGGTCGGCCCTACCGCGGCGATATTCCATTCCGGCGATTCGAGGTCATCGACGGAAACGAAGGTCGGCTCCCCGCCCATGGTCAGGCGTACGTCGCCAGCTTTCAGATCGGCATCAACCTGCTCCCCGAGCCGGTCGAGACGGGCCCAGGAATCGTCGGAGAATGGTTGCGTGATCCGCGGCGCCTCGCGCATGCGCTTGACGCGCATCTCGAAGCCGAATTCGACGTTGGCAAAGCCGGCGCTGCCGCTGATCGGCGCCGCCGAGCGGTAATGCGGCGTGGCCGCGACCGGGATGTGGCCTTCGCCGGTCAGCATGCCCGAGGTGACATCGAATCCGATCCAGCCCGCGCCGGGAAGATAGACTTCGGCCCAGGCGTGCAGATCGGTGAAATCGGTCTCGACCTCGCGCGGGCCTTCGACCGGATCGATGTCGGGACGTAGCTGAATGAGATAGCCGGACACGAAACGGGCGGCGAGACCGAGATGCCGCAGGATCTGGATCAACAGCCAGGCCGAGTCGCGGCACGATCCGGCACCCGTCTCCAGCGTCCGCTCGGGGGTCTGGATGCCCGGCTCCATGCGAATGACGTACCGAACCTTCTTTTGCAATTGCGCGTTGAGATCGACCAGAAAACTGACCGTGCTCGGCGCCTCACGCGGAATCCCGGCGAGGTGGGCGGCAAACAGCGGTCCGGGCTCCGTGGTCGCAAGATAGGGCGCGAGCCCGGTCTTGAGATCGTCGGTATAGGTGAATGGAAAACTGTCGGCATAGGGCTCGACAAAAAAATCGAACGGATTGATCACGGTCATCTGCGCCGTGAAATCGACTTCGACCTTCAGCTCGGTGGCCTTTTCCGGAAAGACGAACCGCGCGAGCCAGTTGCCTTGCGGATCCTGCTGCCAGTTCACGAAATGATTGGCGGGCGTGACCTTGAGCGAATAGCTCAGGATCGGCGTGGGCGTGTGTGGCGCCGGTCGCAGCCGAATGGTCTGAGGGCCGAGATCGATCGGGCGGTCGTATTTGTAGTGCGTGACGTGATGCAGTGCGACGAAGATCGACACAGGCAGGCTACTCCGGCAGCTTTTTCTGAGCAGAACACCGGTTCCGATGTGGATCAAGCCATAACAACGGGCAGCCATGCCTATCGGAGCGGCGGACCGCGGCCCAGCGCGTCGTCCTCGCGAACGCGGAGCTCGCCGGTTTGCGCCGGCCTCTCCTTCGTCATTCCGGGATGCGCCGCTTGGCGCAGGCCCGGAATCCATAACCACGAAATTCGCGTGGGGCGATGTGTGGCCAGTCACGTTCAAAATCGGCTATGGTGGTTATGGATTCCGGGCTCGCGTCGACCCGTGACAGCTACATCTATCTCCTTGCGAGCCCAAAGCACGGCGTGCTCTACCGCTACAAATTGACACCGGTGGTTATGGATTCCGGGCCCGCGCCAGGCGGCGCGTCCCGGAATGACGGGGGTAGTCAGCGGCGTACTACGTCTATCTCCTTGCTAGCAGGAAACACGGAACGCTCTATCTTGGCGTGACCAATAATGTCGTGCGCCGTGGGCATGAACACCGGACCAAGGCGGTTGATGGCTTCACGGCGCGGTATGGCGTCGACAAGCTGGTCTGGTTCGAAATCTACGACGAAGTCGCGACGGCGATTGCCCGCGAAAAGCAATTGAAGAAGTGGCGGCGCGACTGGAAGATCCGGTTGATTGAAGAACAGAATCCGGGATGGGTTGATTTGTATCCCGGAATTTCAAATTGACATCGGTGGTTATGGATTCCGGGCCCGCGCCAGGCGGCGCGTCCCGGAATGACCGGGAAAGACCACGACCCCTACATCGTGGCGCCGAGCACCCAGGGCGCGAATTCGGCGCCGCCGAAGTCGAAGCTTTCGCTCTTGGTCGGCTGCCCCGACGCCGTCTTGAGCATCAGATCGAAGATCCGCTGCCCGCACTGCTGCACCGTCTCCTCGCCGTCGAGAATGGTGCCGCAATTGACGTCCATGTCGTCTTCCATCCGCTTGAACATCGGTGAGTTGGTCGCAAGCTTGATCGACGGCGCCGGCTTGCAGCCGAACACGCTGCCGCGGCCGGTGGTGAAGCAGACGAGGTTGGCGCCGCCGGCCACCTGCCCGGTGGCCGCGACCGGGTCGTAGCCCGGCGTGTCCATGAACACAAAGCCCTTCTTGGTGACGGGCTCGGCGTAATTGAGAACATCGACCAGGTTGGTGCTGCCGGCCTTGGCCATCGCGCCGAGCGATTTTTCCAGGATGGTGGTGAGGCCGCCGGCCTTGTTGCCGGGGCTCGGATTGGCGTTCATCTCGGCGCCTTCGCGTTCGGTATATTCCTCCCACCAGCGCATCAGCGCCACCAGCTTTTCGCCGACCTCGCGGCTGACCGCGCGGCGCGTCAACAGGTGCTCGGCGCCATAGGTCTCGGGCGTCTCCGACAGGATCACGGTGCCGCCATGCCGCACCAGCAAATCGCTCGCCGCGCCCAGTGCCGGATTGGCGGAGACGCCGGAATAGCCGTCGGAGCCGCCGCATTGCAGCGCCACCGTGAGTTCGCTGGCCGGCACCGGCTCACGCTTCACCCGGTTGGCGTCAGCCAGCGCCTCGCGCACAAAGGCGACACCGGCCTCCACCGTCTTGCGGGTGCCGCCGGTCTGCTGGATTTCCAGTTCGCGCAGGCGCCCGGCAAGCTTCTGCTCCTGCATCAGGCCCCCGATCTGGTTGACCTCGCAGCCGAGCCCAAGCACGATCACGGCGGAAAAATTCACATGCCGCGCATAGCCGCCGAGCGTGCGCCGAAGCAATCTCAGCGGCTCGTCCTGGGTCATGCCGCAGCCGGTCTTGTGGGTGAGCGCGACCACGCCGTCGACATTGGGGAAATCGGCGAGCGGATTGTCGCCGCTGAACGGATTTTTCCTGAAGACGTCGGCGACCATGCCGGCGACATGCGCGCTGCAATTCACCGAGGTCAGGATGCCGATATAGTTGCGGGTCGCGACCCGGCCGTCGGGACGGCGGATGCCGTCGAAGGTCGCAGGCAGATCGAAGTTCGGGATAGCGGTGACGTCGACGCCGAAGGCGTAGTCCTTGGCGAAATCGCCCATGCCGCAATTCTGGGTGTGAACATGCTGGCCCGGCGAGATCGCTACGGTGGCGAAGCCGATGATCTGACCATAGCGGCGGATCGGTTCGCCGACCGCGATCGGCTTGATCGCCACCTTGTGGCCGGCGGGAATGCGCTCGACGGTGCTGACACCATCGGCCACCGCCATGCCGGGCGGCAGGCTCGAGCGCGCGATCAGCACGCCGTCATCGGGATGCAGGCGAATCACAGGTGCCGGGGTCATGATGATGTCTCCTTGGTAAAGAGCGAATGGCGAGTAGCGAATAGCGAATGGAGCCACGCCACTTCCTATTCGCTACTCGCCACTCCCTATTCGCGGCCTCACGCCTTGCCTGCGGAATCCTTCCGGGTCTGCGCCACCTGCATCTTGGCGTAGGTCATCATCAACCCGCTCTCGTTCGACAGGGTCACGAGCTTGAAGCCCATGTTGATTGCCCGAACCGCGCCGTCGGCGCCGCTGCAATGGATGCCGGGATAGAGGCCACGCTTGCCGCACTCCTTCACGATCTTCTCGTAGATCTTCAGGATCTCCGGCTCGTCGCGGTCGAGCTTTGGTACCAGGCCATAGGAAAACCCGAGGTCGGACGGACCGATATAGACGCCGTTGATGCCGTTGACGTCGAGGATGGATTCCATGTTCTCGACCGCGGTCTTGGTCTCCATCATCGGCAGCAGCACGATCTCCTCGTTCGCTGTTTTCTGATAGGTGCCGGCCGAGCCATACATGCCGGAACGGATCGGGCCGTTGGAGCGGGTCCCCCGCGGCGGATATTTGGAATAGGAAACCAGGTTTTCGGCTTCCTGCCGGGTGTTGATCATCGGGCAGATGACGCCATAGGCACCGCCGTCCAGCACCTTGCCGATGATGCCGGGCTCATTCCAGGGCACCCGTACCATCGGGGTCACCGGATGGCCGTTCATGGCCTGAAAGCATTGCACCATCGACTGGTAATCCTGCACGCCGTGCTGGATATCCACGGTCACGCTGTCGAAGCCGCATTGCGCGATGACCTCGGCGGAAAATCCCGACGGGATCGCCAGCCACGCGTTCACCACGGCCTTGCCGGAGGCCCATATTTCCTTGACCTTGTTCGCCACTCTCTGTTCCTTCTCTTGATCCGAACCTGCCGTCATTGCGTAAGACTTTACGACAGCGCAAGGCAGTCCGTATTTCGCAGCGCTGTATTGCTTCTGCGACGGCGGGGCAAATCATGCCGTCGCCCGCTGGATGCTCACTTCGCTGACGCCGACCTCGCGGGCGGTATTCACTATCGCTGCCCAGGTATCGTCAGGCAAGGGCACGCCGTTTTTGCTGCGATCAGCCCGCATGCTGGCCTCCGGCTCGCCCGGAATCAGCACGGAATCGATGCCGGCGGCCGGCTTGGTATCCTTGAAATAGCTGACATAGCGCGTGATTTCACCGTCGAAGAAATTCGCAGGGTCCACCACTTTGGGATCGATATAGATCGCGAACATGCCGTTGGCGAAGCGCCGGTTCGGGCCGGTGGCGCCGGTGCCGGTCAAGGCGCCGCCGAGCAATTCGCAGATCAGCGCGAGGCCCGAGCCCTTGTGCTCGCCGAAGGCGCGGATCGCGCCCTTGCCCTGGCCGTGATCGCGCGGCCCTTCGGCGCTGTGCGGGCCGTAAAGCACCGCCGGGTCTTCGCTCAAACTGCCGTCGAGATCGATCAGCGCGCCTTTTGGCAGTTTCTTGCCGCCGCGGCTGGCGACCAGCACCTTGCCTTCGGCGACGATCGAGGTCGCGAAATCCAGCACGATCGGCCCCTGCCCCTGGCGCGGAATGCCGACGCAATAAGGTGCCGTCGACAACCGGCGCTCGACCCCGCCATAGGGCGCCACCAGCACCGAGCCGGCGGCGTTGACGAAATGCACCGAGACCAGTCCCTCGGCCGCAGCCATTTCGGCCCAGTCGCCGACCCGGCCGATATGCCCGGCATTGCGCAGCGCCACCGCGGCGAGGCCCGACGCCCGGCATTTTTCGATGCCGATCCGAACCGCCTGTGGCGCGACGGTCTGCCCGTAACCGAACTTGCCGTCGACCACCGCCAGCGACGGCGTATCGACGACGAGCTCCGCGGTCTGGTCGGGAACGACCGAGCCCATCTTTTTCCATCGGATATAGACCGGTACCCGGATCACGCCGTGGCTGTCGTGTCCGGTCAGGTTCGCGGTGGTGAGGTAGGTTGCGATCCGCCTTGCTTCCTCGGGAGAGGAGTCGGAATGGGTGAACACGTCCGCAACGAAATCGATCAGGTTTGGAACTTGGATCGTGACCATGACTCAACCACTCTGGGTTCAGGCGCTTGTTTTGGTGTGACCACCGAGATCGGCGGAGTGAATGGCTTCATTGCCCCACAATTGGTCGGGCTTGTCGCCGAGCAGAGTCCCATGCCCGCGTTTTGCCCGACAAGCAATACCGTGCTGTTGCGCCGGATCTCGGAAGTGATCCAGCCAGTCGAGCCATGCATCCTGTTCGCAGCATCATGCAGATTTGCGTTCACTCCGCTCCCGCATCCTCGCCGTCGCTGTCCTGGCCAAGCACTCGCAATTCCGCCAGGCTGCGCTCGAGCGCGTGCAGCATATCCTGCAGTTCGGCCAGCTTGCGCGCGCCGTAGCGCCGGGTCATGGCGGCGTAGATCGCCTCCGACGTCGGCGCGACCGCCTCGATCAGTTTCAGGCCCTTGGCCGAGATCGAGACCACGCCGCGGCGCAGATCGGCTTCCGCTACCCTCCGTTCGATCAGGTGCCGCGCTTCAAGATCGCGCAGAATCCGCGACAGGCTCGGCCCGAGCAGAAATGCCACGCGCGCGAGCTCGGTGACCTCGATGGCGTCGATCGCCGCGAGCGCGCGCAGGATCCGCCATTGCTGTTCGGTCAGGCCGTGGTTGCGCAGCGAGGGCCGAAAATGCCGCATCACCGCCTCGCGCGCGCGCAGCAATGACATCGGCAGCGAGCGGGAGAATTCGCGCATCGGCACCCGCCGATCGAGAGAACCGGCCGCCGTTTTCGAACCGGAATCCGGAAGCGAATTTTTTCGCACCATCGGTTTTCGCCCTTGGTCTGCATTGCCGTTCCGCATCGGCGGCCACGCTTTTTGCACCGCAACAAGCGCAATTCGGTTTGATCTGATCCATTTAACATGTTAAGTAGATTTTTGCACCTCTTTTCGCTGGATCGCGTACGGGCCCGACCGAGCATGGCACTGACGACAGACGAGATCCGCCGCGCCGCCGAGCGGCTGCATCAGGCCGAAAAGACCAGGCGGCAGATCCGCCAGATCTCGCTCGATCATCCCGGCATGACCATCGCCGACGCCTATGCGATCCAGAAGGCGTGGATCGACATCAAGCTCGCCGAAGGCCGCACCGTCAAAGGCCACAAGATCGGCCTCACCTCCAAGGCGATGCAGAGCGCGCTCAATATCGACGAGCCGGACTCCGGCGTACTGTTCGACGACATGTTCTTCGCCGATGGCGGCCTCGTGCCGTCGGACCGTTTCATCGGCACGCGGGTCGAAGCCGAGCTTGCGTTTGTGATGAAGAAGCGGCTGGCCGGGCCCGGCTGCACCCTGTTCGACGTGCTCAACGCCACCGATTTCGTGGTCCCGGCGCTTGAAATTCTCGACACCCGAATCGAGCGAGTCGATCCACAGACCAGATCGACCCGGAAAATCTTCGACACCATTGCCGACAACGCCGCCAACGCCGGCATTGTGCTCGGCGGCCGCCCGCTGCGGCCGCTCGACGCCGACCTGCGCTGGATCGGCGCGCTGTGCTATCGCAACGGCCAACTGGAAGAAACCGGGCTCGCCGCCGGCGTGCTCAACCATCCCGCCACCAGCGTGGCCTGGCTCGCCAACAAGATCGCGCCGCTTGGACTGGCGCTCGAGCCCGGCCAGGTGGTGCTGGCGGGATCGTTCATCCGTCCGATCGAGACCCGCAAGGGCGACACGATTCAAGCCGATTATGGTCGCTATGGCTCGGTGAGCTGCTATTTCGCCTGACACCACAAATATCGCTGGAGTGATCCGGACATGCCGCATTTCACGCTCGAATATTCCGCCAATCTCGATGCACGGCTCGACATCGGCAAGGTCGTCGAAATCGTCCGCAAGGCGGCGGTCGAAACCGGCATCTTTCCGCTCGGCGGCATCCGTGTCCGCAGCGTTCGGTGCGAGCACTATGCGATCGCCGATGGAAGTGCGGATTTCGGATTTCTCGACATGGTGCTGCGGCTCGGCGAGGGCCGCGACGTCGCGACCCGCAAGAGAGCCGGGGACCATATCTTCAAGGCGCTGTGCACCCATCTCGATCCGGTGTTTGCGAACAGCAAATTCGCCTTGTCGTTCGACATGCAGATCAACGACAAGGAGACGAGCTGGAAGCGCAACAACATCCACGACGCCTTGAAGACGGAGGCCGCGCATGGATAAGATCGCTCCGAAATCGTCAGACCTGTTCAAGGCCAACCGCGACCGCGTCGCCCCCCTGCTGGAGAAACTGAAGGCAGAAGGCATCGGTCATATGATCGACGGCAAGATCGTGCCGTCGATCTCCGGCGAGTGCTTTGAGACGAAATCGCCGGTCGACGGCGCGGTGCTGGCAAGCGTTGCCCGCGGCGGACCCGAGGACATCGACCGTGCCGCCACGGTTGCGGCTGAAGCCTTCAAATCCTGGCGCGCGATGTCCGCTGCCATGCGCAAGAAACTGCTGCACCGCGTCGCCGACGCGATCGAGGATCGCGCCGACGATATCGCGGTACTGGAATGCATCGACACCGGCCAGGCGCATCGCTTCATGGCCAAGGCCGCGATCCGCGCCGCGGAGAATTTCCGCTTCTTTGCCGACAAATGCGCCGAGGCGCGCGATGGCCTCAACACACCGAGCGAGGAGCACTGGAACGTATCGACACGGGTGCCGATCGGCCCGGTCGGCGTGATTACGCCGTGGAACACTCCGTTCATGCTGTCGACCTGGAAGATCGCGCCGGCGCTCGCCGCCGGATGCACCGTGGTCCACAAGCCCGCGGAATGGTCGCCGGTGACGGCCGACCTGCTGGCACGGCTGGTCAAACAGGCCGGCGTGCCGGACGGCGTGCTCAATACCGTCCACGGCTTCGGCGAGGAGGCCGGCAAGGCGCTGACCGAGCATCCCGCGATCAAGGCGATCGGCTTCGTCGGCGAAAGCGCGACCGGTTCGGCGATCATGGCGCAGGGCGCCCCCACATTGAAGCGGGTGCATTTCGAGCTCGGCGGCAAGAATCCCGTGATCGTGTTCGCCGACGCCGATCTCGACCGCGCGCTCGATGCGGTGGTGTTCATGATCTACTCGCTCAACGGCGAGCGCTGCACGTCGTCGAGCCGCCTGCTGGTGCAGGCAAGCATCGCGGAACAATTCATCGAAAAACTCACCGCACGGGTCACGGCGCTCAAGGTGGGGCATCCGCTCGACCCCGCCACCGAAATCGGGCCGCTGATCCACGAGCGCCATCTCGCCAAGGTCTGCGCCTATTTCGACGTCGCGCGAAACGACGGCGCGGTGATCGCGGTCGGCGGCAAGCCGCTTGATGGACCCGGCGGCGGATATTATGTGCAGCCGACGCTGGTGACCGGCGCCCTTCCCGGCATGCGGGTGGCGCAGGAGGAAGTGTTCGGTCCGTTCCTCACGGTCATTCCGTTCCGCGACGAGAACCACGCCATCGAGATCGCCAACGGCGTGCAGTATGGCCTCACCGGCTATGTCTGGACTGGAGACATGGGGCGCGCGCTGCGGGTCGCGGATGCACTGGAGGCCGGCATGATCTGGCTGAATTCCGAAAATGTCCGTCATCTGCCGACCCCGTTCGGCGGCATGAAAGCCTCGGGCATCGGCCGCGACGGCGGCGACTATTCGTTCGACTTCTACATGGAAACCAAGCACGTCTCGCTCGCCAGAGGAACCCACAAGATCCAGCGGCTGGGAATTTGACCACTGTCATTCCGGGGCGCGCGAGCGCGAGCCCGGAATCCATAACCACGAGCGTGAGTATGGATTCCGGACCTGCGCCTGGCGGCGCATCCCGGAATGACGAACTCGATTTGAGGACACCGCATGCCTATTCCACAGCATATCTTCGATCCGCCGTTCAACATCGTCCGGAGCAGCCATGCCGTGCTCGACGTGACAGACCTCGATGCCAGCCGCGCGTTCTATGAGAACGCGGTCGGGCTGCATGTCGAGGACCGCGATAGCGGCGCGGTCTATCTGCGTGGCAGCGAGGAGCATCAGCATCACTCGCTGGTGCTGCGCAAGGCGACGGTCGCCGGCTGCAACCGGCTCGGATTCAAGGTCGGCAACGAAGCCGATCTCGACAAGGCCGCGGCGTTCTTTTCCGAGAACGGGGTCGCCTACGCATTTGCTGAGCAGCCATTCCAGGGCCGCACGCTGCAATTCACCGACCCCCAGGGGTTTCAGGTCGAACTCTACGCCTCGATGGAGAAGCGCCCGCATCTGTTGCGCCGGTACGATCTCTACAAGGGCTGTCACCCGCAGCGGCTCGACCACTTCAACGTGTTCGCTGCCGAGGTTCAGGACACCGTCGACTTCTACGCCCGGCTCGGCTTTCGGCTGACCGAATATGCCGAGGAAGACGGACCAAACGGCCGCATCGCGGCGGCCTGGCTGCACCGCAAGGGCAACGTGCACGACTTCGCCATCACCAACGGCAAGGGCCCTCGCCTGCACCATTTCGCCTATTGGGTGCCGACCGCGATGAACATCCTGCATCTGTGCGACGTGATGGCCTCCAGCGGCCATCTCAAGAACATCGAGCGCGGACCGGGCCGTCACGGCATTTCCAATGCGTTCTTTCTCTATGTCCGCGATCCCGACGGACACCGCCTCGAGCTCTACACCAGCGACTACTTCACCATGGACCACGACCACGAGCCGATGCGCTGGTCGCTGAAGGACCCGCGGCGGCAAACCCTGTGGGGCGCGCCGGCGCCGCGCTCCTGGTTCGAGCAGGGATCGCCGTTCCCGGGACAGAAGGTGCGCGATCCCCTGTTTGTCGCCGACGTCACGATCGCTGACTGAATTCATCTCCCGATTGCATTGGATCTCCGATGGCCTCGCACCGCATTGCAACCTTCTCCATCGGAGGCTCGACCAGATACGGCGCCGTCGTCGATGATGGTATCGTCGACCTCTCCGCGCATTTTGCCAGCGACTATCCGACGCTGCGGGAGGTGGTCGCCGCCGGCGCCCTGATGAGACTTGCCGAACACGCGGCGCGGCGTTCGCCGGACCATGCGCTCGACGCCGTCACCTGGCTGCCGCCGATCCCCTCGCCGGAGAAGATCATCTGCATCGGCGTCAATTATCCCGATCGCAACGCCGAATACAAAGACGGCCAGGACGCACCGAGATATCCCAGCATGTTCATGCGCACGCCGCGCTCCTTCGTCGGTCACCAGACGCCGCTGGTTCGCCCGCATGCATCGCCGCAACTCGACTACGAAGGCGAACTGGTTCTCATTATCGGCAAGCCCGGCCGGCACATCGCGGAGAGCGCGGCGCTGGATCACATCGCGGCGGTCACGCTGTGCAACGAAGGCACCATCCGCGACTGGGTCCGGCACGCCAAGTTCAACGTGACGCAGGGCAAGAATTTCGACTCGACCGGCAGCCTCGGCCCCTGGCTCGTGCCTTACACTGATTATTCCGAGATCGCGGATATCCGGCTGACGACGCGGGTCAATGGCGAGACCCGGCAGGATGACCGCACCGGCCGGTTGATCTTCGGCTTTCGCTATCTGATCGCCTACATCTCGACCT
Source organism: uncultured Alphaproteobacteria bacterium (assembly GCA_963808035.1). Lineage (GTDB taxonomy): Bacteria > Pseudomonadota > Alphaproteobacteria > Rhizobiales > Xanthobacteraceae > Bradyrhizobium. The sequence goes on from CAWEEF010000001.1 coordinate 876,167, forward strand.
TCACCACGCTGGTGCCCGGCGACGTCATTGTCACGGGGACGCCGACCGGCGCCGGCGCGCGGTTCGATCCGCCGCGCTACCTCAAGCCCGGCGACGTCATCGAAGTCGAGGCCGACAATATCGGCGTGCTGCGCAACGGCGTGATCGACGAAACCCCGTAAACCTTCCTGCGAGCGATTGGACAGAGCAATGACTTCAACTTCCGGCGGCGAAGCGATCGTCAACGGCCTCGTTGCGCACGGCGTCGACACCGTGTTCGGCCTGCCCGGCGCGCAGATCTACGGGCTGTTCGATGCGTTTCATCAGGCGCAACTGAAAGTGATCGGCGCGCGCCACGAGCAGGCCTGCGGCTACATGGCCTATGGCTACGCCCGGGCCACCGGCCGGCCCGGCGTGTTCAGCGTGGTGCCCGGCCCCGGCGTGCTCAATGCCGGCGCCGCCATGCTGACGGCCTACGGCGCCAACGAACCGGTGCTGTGCCTGACCGGCCAGGTGCCGACGGCATTTCTCGGCAAGGGCCGCGGCCATCTGCACGAGATGCCGGACCAGCTCGCCACGCTGCGCACGTTCGTCAAATGGGCCGACCGGATCGAATATCCTGATGCCGCGCCGGCGCTGGTTTCACGCGCATTCCAGGAAATGCTGTCGGGGCGGCGCGGGCCGGTTGCGCTGGAAATGCCGTGGGACGTATTCACGCAGCGCGCGGAGGTCGGCGTAGCCAAACCATTCGATCCGTTTCCGGCGCCGCGGCCCGATCCCGAACGCATCAAGGCTGCCGCCGCATTGATCGCCAGCAGCAAGACGCCGATGATTTTTGTCGGCAGCGGCGCCATCGAGGCGGCCGATGAAATCCTCGAGCTGGCGGAGCTGATCGACGCGCCGGTGGTGGCGTTCCGCAGCGGCCGCGGCATCGTCAGCAACGCCCATGAATTGGGACTGACGATGGCGGCGGCCTACCGGCTGTGGCCGAACACCGACCTCATGATCGGGATCGGCACACGGCTGGAATTGGCCACCATGACGCGCTGGTCATTTCGCCCCGACGGCCTCAAATCCATTCGCGTCGACATCGATCCATCGGAAATGCGACGGTTCACGCCCGACGCCCCCATCATCGCGGACGCGCAGGCCGGCACCGACGCGCTGCTCGCGGCGGTGAGACAACAGGGCTATGCCAGAACGAGGGGCCGCCGTGCCGCGATCCGCGAGGCTTCGGCGTCGGCGCTGCAGGAAATCCAGAAGGTCCAGCCGCAGATGGCGTACCTGAATATCCTGCGCGAGGTGCTGCCGGAAAATGCGATCGTGACAGACGAATTGTCGCAGGTCGGTTTTGCCTCCTGGTACGGCTTTCCGATCTACCAGCCGCGCACCTTCATCAGTTCGGGCTACCAGGGCACGCTCGGCTCGGGCTTTCCCACCGCGCTCGGCGCCAAGGTGGCGCATCCCGACCGGCCGGTGGTCGCGATCACCGGCGATGGCGGCTTCATGTTCGGCGTGCAGGAACTCGCGACCGCGGTGCAGTTCGGGATCGGCGTGGTCACGCTGGTGTTCAACAACAACGCCTATGGCAATGTGCGGCGGGACCAGATCCAGCGCTTTGACGGCCGCGTGGTCGCCTCCGACCTTGTCAATCCGGATTTCGTCAAGCTCGCGGAATCCTTTGGCGTGAATGCGGCGCGGGTGACGTCGCCCGAGGCATTTCGTCCCGCGCTGGAGAAGGCGCTCGCGGATGGCGGCCCCTATGTGATCGCGATCGAAGTTCCCAGGGATTCGGAAGTCAGCCCGTGGGCGTTCATCCATCCGGCGATGCCGTGAGGCACTCAAGCGTCATTCCGGGGCGCGCGTTAGCGCGAACCCGGAATCTCGAGATTCCGGGTTCGACGCTGTCGCGTCGCCCCGGAATGACAGCTAGTCTAGCGCGCCCTGCGAAACGTCAGGTTGATGCGCTGCCGGCCCATCAGGCCATGTTCGCCGTCAGCGGCGCCACGCCGTGAAAGGCGAGCCGCGCCGGGCCCCCCCACACCACGACGTCGCCATGCTCGAGCCGAAACCGTCGCGGTTTGTCGCTGCGCTTCATTCCGCCGAACAGGAAAATCGCCGGCAAGCCCAGCGACACCGAGACGATCGGCGCCCCGAAATCATGCTCGTCCCGGTCCTGGTGCAGCGACATCCGCGCACCCGGTTGGTAGCGGTTGATCAGGCACGCATCCGGCGAGAACCCGTCAAAGCCCGCCTCCGCCGCCGCCTGCCCGGCCAACTCGCGAAACGGCAGTGGCATCGCCGGCCACGGCCTCGCCGTTTCCGGATCACTCCGGCCGTAGCGATAGCCGGTACGATCCGTGATCCAGCCGACACTGCCGCAATTCGTCATCGCGACCGACATTCGATGGCCGCCCGGCGTCTCCATATGACGAAACGGCGCCTCCGCTACCACATCGTGCAGCGCCGCGACCAGTTCGGACTCGCGTCGAGCGGCCAGCTCACGCAGCAGCACGGCGCCCTCCGCCAATTGCTGCCGCGAGGCTTGCTGCTCGGAAACGCTGTCAAACAAATCCACTTGCAATCGGCCCGCAATCACTTCGCGTCGTGAAAAATGACGCCAACGGTATGGCGGTGGCCGGAACGGATCCGGCTCACGCCATGGCGGAGATTAACCCGATAGAAGCCGCGCGTCCCCTGCACCGGCCGGTGATGCACAGCAAACGCCACTGCGTCGCCCTGGGCGAGTGGAACCACTTCGGGCCGCGACTGCATCCGTGGCCGCTGCTCGGTCAGCACGAACTCGCCGCCGGTGAAATCGCGTCCCGGTTCGGACAGCAGGATCGCGACCTGCAGCGGGAACACGTGCTCGCCGTAAAGGTCCTGATGCAGGCAGTTGTAGTCGCCGGCGCCATATTGCAGCAGCAGCGGGGTCGGCCGGGTCTGGCCGGCGACATGGCAGCGTTCGAGGAAGGCTTGGTGGACCGGCGGATAACGGATATCGATCCCCATCGCCTCGTTCCAGCGGTTGGCCACCGGATACAGCCGCGCATAAAGCATCGGCCGCAATTGCGCGATCAGATCCGGCAGCGGATAGCAAAAGTATTTGTACTCGCCGCGCCCGAAGCCGTGGCGTCCCATCACGATACGGCTGCGAAAGCAGGTGTCGTCGGGATAGAGGGCCGCCAGCGCCCGGCATTGATCCGGCGTAAGCAGGTTGCTCAGAACCGCGCAGCCCTGCGCGTCGAGATCGCCACTCGCCCGCATCCAGTCGATCGCGTCGACGCGCGCCGCGATGTCGTGGGGTGGCCCGGGCTCAATAATGCTGTTTGCGTTCGATCTCATGGCGGTGATTCTCGCGGAGTCGTAGCCCGGATGGAGCGCAGCGCAATCCGGGGATCGCGATACGGATGGGCGGCCCCGGATTTCGCTTCGCTGCATCCGGGCTACGGGTGTCGTCATTCCGGGCCAGGCGGCGCATCCCGGAATTACGACGAAGGTTATTTCGCAAATTCGGGATTTATTCCACCCGATTTCCGGCAAGGCTTGTCTTCCACCCTGTCATTGCGCGCGCAGCCGAATAGCGGTCTCGATTCCAGCGGCAAGCTCAAAGATGCGGCGATCGGAGCCGCCTGAGCCCGCGAGCATCAGGCCCACCGGCACCTCGCCTTCGCGCTGCGCCGGCAGCGAGATCGCGCAACCGTCGATCATGTTGATCAAAGCGCAATTGCGCAGCGCGAGCTGATTCGCCGCGGTGAACGCCTTGTCGTCGGCGAGATCGGCGATGCGCGGCGGCGTGTTGGCGGTGGTCGGCAGGATCATCGCGTCATAGGGCGCGATACGTTGCTCGGTTCGCGCGATCAGCGAGCGACGTGAGCCCAGCAGATCGACATAGTCGGCCGCGCTGATGCTTTCACCGCGAAGGATGCGTGCAGACACGCGGGGATCGTAGACATCGCCCTTGCTCGCGATCAGATAGCGGTGCCAGGCGTAGCTTTCGGCGGCAGAGAAACCGCCGTTGGCATTCATGACGCCCGCGTCAAGGAATTCCGGTACCGCGATCCGGTCGATCAGCGCGCCGGCGCGCGACAGCGCCCCCAGCGCGCGCTCGAAGGTCCGCGCCACCGCATCGTCCAGCTCGTCGAGCACCACCGTGGTCGGCACCGCAAGACGCATCCCCTTGATCGGGCGCGGCTGCAGCGGCACGACGCTTTCGTCGGCCAGCACGGCGTCGAGCACGGCGCAGCATCCGACGCTGCGCGCCAGCGGTCCGAAACTGTCGAGCGTGAACGACAGCGGTATGCCGCCGTCGAGCGGGATCCGCCGCTGGGTCGGCTTGAAGCCGACGATGCCGTTGAAGGCGGCCGGAATCCGGCACGAGCCGCCAGTATCGGTCCCGAGCGCGCCATGCGCCATGCCATCGGCGACCGACACCGCCGCGCCCGAGGAGGAACCACCGGGAACATGGCCCACGCTGCGCTGCCATGCGCCCTTCGGCGTGCCGTAATGCGGATTGATGCCGATCCCGGAATAGGCGAACTCGGTCATGTTGGTGCGGCCGATGACGACGAAACCGGCGCGCCGCAGCCGCGCCACCACCGTCGCATCGGCTTCCGCCGGCGCGGAATCATCCAGCGCGCGCGAACCTGCGCGGGTCACCTGGCCCCTGATATCGAACAGATCCTTGATCGAGACGGGAATGCCGGCATAGGCCGACGGCGCGGCATTCGCCTTGCGCAGGCGATCCATCGCGTCCGCCGCCGCGATGGCCGATTCCCTGTCGACATGAATGAACGTCCGGATGCCCTCGCCTGCCCCGTCGGCGATCTTGCCAAGACACTCCTCGACCAGCCCGCGGGCGCTGCTGCGTCCATCCGCGAGATTGGCAGCCAGCGAAGCAAGCGTCGGAAGGTTTGGCATCGTCAATTTTCTCCGTCATGGCGGGCCGGGTAGAGATTGCGAATAGTCCGCCTCATTTCAGTCCGAAATAGGCGCGTCGCAGCGCTTCGTTGTCGGTCATCTCGGCGACGGTGCCGGAAAACCGGATGCGCCCGCCTTCCAGCACAAAGACCCGCGTCGCCACTTCGAGAAAGCCGATATTCTGCTCGGCGATCAGGAGCGCCAGGCCATGCCCGCGCAGATCGCTGAGAATGCGGATGACCTCCTTGACGAACAGCGGCGACAGGCCGGCCGAGGGTTCGTCCATCACCAGAAGCCGCGGCTCGGCGGCGAGCGCCTTGGCGATGCCCAGCATCTTGCGCTGGCCGCCGGAAAGACTGGAAGCCGGCGCGCGGCGCTTGTCGCGCAGCACCGGAAAGAGGCGGTAGAGCTCGTCGACCCGGGCGGCGGGATCGGCATGGCCGAGCGCCTGCGCGCCGACCCGGATGTTTTCCTCGATCGAAAGATCGGGAAACACTGCAAGTTCGGACATGTAGGTCATGCCGAGCCGCATCCGGTCGCTGGAGCGCATCCGCGTCACATCCTCACCGGCAAGATCGATGCGGCCATGCCGCGCGTCGATCAGGCCGACCAGCGATTTGAGAAAGGTGGTCTTGCCCGCGCCGTTGGCGCCGAGCAGCAGCACGGTTTCGCCGGCGCGGACGTCGAGATTGACACCCCAAAGCACCTGCATCGTGCCGTAACCGGCATCGATTCCGGTGGCCTGCATCAGCGGCGCGGCGTCAGGCGGCATGCTCGCCTCCGAGGAACACTTCGATCACCTGCGGGACCTGCACCGCGACCGCAAGCTTGCCTTCGAAGATCTCCTTGCCGGCGTTCAAGACAATGACGCGATCGGTGATGTGCTCGATGAAGCCCATCAGATGTTCGACCACGATGATCGCGATTTCGGCCTGCGCCAGCGCCTTGATCCGCTCGGCGATCCAGTCGAGCTCCGCCGGATTGAGCCCGGCGGCGAGTTCGTCGAGCAGCAGCAGCCGCGGACGGGTGGCGAGCGCGCGCACCAAATCCAGCATCTTCTGCTGCGCATTGTTGAGATCGGCTGCCGGCCGGTCGGCGACCTCGGTAAGGCGGTATTCCTCGAGCAGCGCCGCCATGGTGGGCGGTGCCACCGCGGCACGACCATAGGCCAGCGCAACCTCGATGTTCTGGCGCACGGTGAGCGACAGAAACGGCTTCGGCACCTGGAACGTCCGGTTGATGCCGCGATGAACCAGCCGGTGCGAGGCCATCCCGCCGATCGAGCCGCCGTCCAGCAGCACCTCGCCGCCGTCGGGCGCATAGAGCCCCGAGATCACATTGATCGCGGTGGTCTTGCCGGAGCCGTTCGGCCCGACCAGTCCGAGAATTTCCCCCGGCGCGACATGGAAGCTCAGGCCGTCCAGCGCATAGAAGCCGCCGAAACGCTTGACCACCTTGGACACCTCGAGGATGGGCCTGCTGTCAGGGGACATGCCACCCCCTGCGCGTTGCCAGCGACACCAGGCCCGCGGGGAGAAACAGCACCAGCCCCATGATCAACAGCCCATAGATCAACTGGAAATATTGCGGCGTGGTGAATCCGATCAAATTATAGATGCCGTACAGGATGATGACGCCGACAATCGGGCCGCAGATGGTGGCGACGCCGCCGAACAATGCGAACACGATTGCGAAGATGCTGAAATCGCCGCTGAACACGTTGTCGGGATAGAATACCGAGACGTACCAGGCATAGACGCCGCCGGCGAGGCCCGCGACCAGCGCGGAAGCCAGCCACGCGATCACCCGCATCCGCACCACATCGACGCCGGCCATCGAGGCGCTGACCGCGTCCTCGCGCACCGCCTGCAAGGCGAGCCCAAACCGCGAATTCTTCAGGAACACCACCGCGCCCAGTGTCAGCGCCAGCACCACCAGCGCCGCCGCATAGGCCAGTGTCGGATTGAAGGTGCCGGTGAGCGAAACACCGTACGGCCCGCGCGTGATATTCTCGAGTGCGGGGTTGGCGACGAAGTGCAGCACCGCCAGCGACGCCGCAAGATTGGCGATGGCGAAATAGGCGCCGGACAGCCGCAGCAGCGGCGTCAGCAGCAATCCGAGCGCAACACCGACCAGTCCGGCAACCACCACGGCCAGCACCGCCGGCGCCTGGTACTGCATCACCAGGATCGCAAACCCGTAGGCGCCGGCACCGAAGAAGCCGACATAGCCGAACGGCAGATAGCCGGTGAATCCGTAGATGATGTTCACGCCCTGGGCCAGCACCAGGAAGATGACGAAATTGAACAGCAGCAAATGGTTCTGGTAGATGCCCGGCAGCACCGTCAGGATCGCGATCAGCGGAACGATGATGAACAGCACATGTCTGAGCGAACTAGGCAACGCGCACCCGCCTTCCGAGCAGACCGCTCGGGCGCAGCAGCAGGATGAAGATCAGCAGCACGTAGGGCAAGAGGTCCGCCCATGAGCTGAGATAGGTCTGCACCAGCATGTAGCAGACGCCGTAGACCACGCCGCCGAGCGCCGTCCCGAGCGGGTTGCCGAGCGATCCCAGCACCACGATGGCAAATGAGGTGACGGTCGCATCGGCGCCGAACGCCGGCGTCACCGATCCGAACATGAAGGGCGCGAACACGCCGGCCACCGCGGCAAGGCCCAAGCCGATGCCGAACGCGGCGGCGGAAACCCGATCGACGTCGATGCCGGTCGCCAATGCCTCGTCGCGGCGCGACATCACCGCCCGGGTCAGGGTGCCGAGGCGCGTGCGGTACAAATAGACGTAGACGCAGGCGATCGCGATCAGGCTGGTAACGGCCGCGATCACCCAGGAGGCGGGAAAACCCTGGCCGAAAATATGGATCGGGCCGCCGCCGCTGTCGGGCTTGCCGCCGAACAGCCTGACCCTGACGGTCGAGAACACGGTGCCGAGCGCACGGCTCTGGATCGAGCGCTCACTGGTGCCGAAAAAGATGGTCGTCACTGCCTCAAGCACTTGCGACAGCCCGAAGAACAGGATGATCGAGAGCATCTCCGGGTTGACCGAACCCTGCAGCCGCGGCACCAGCACCCAATAGAGCAACAGGCCCGCCACCAGGAAGATCACGAACGCCAGCGGCACCGCGAACAGAGGATCGATGCCGGCCAGGGAGACGACGCCGAAGGCGACAAAGGCCCCGAGCATCAGAAAATCGCCGTGCGCGAGATTGACGATGCGCATGACGCCGAACACGAGGTTGAGGCCGATCCCGACCAGGCTGAAATACAGACCGAACAGCACGCCGGCGACGAGCGCATAGACTAGCATCCGGGCGCTCCTCCCGGCGTCTGGTTCGCGATCGGCAACCGCCTCATGGACGCGGATAGACCGGCTTGCCGGTGGCGGTTTCGTGCGGATAGACCGAGACGAACTTGATGTGGCCGTGCTCGTTGAGCTCGACCTGTCCGAGCGGTGTCAACTCGCCGATCTGACCGCCCATCTCGTCGAGCGCGAACGTGCCATCGAGCGTCTTGAGCTGCCCGTTGAGGCTGAACACGGCGCGGCGCAGTTCAAGCTGGTCAAGGCTGGTCGCAACCGAAAGCGTCCTCTCGAGAATCAGCCCCGTGGTGTATCCGGCAACGGCATTGAAACCGAACTCGACCTTGCCGTCGGAATATTTCTTGTCCCAGGCGGTCTTATAATCCTTCATGTCCATGCCGAAATTGACCGGATAGTCCAGTTCCGAGGGCGGCACATAGGTAAAGACGTGCTCAAGGCCCTTAGCGCCCACGTTCTTTTCCAGCAGCTCGGTTTCGAGGCCCGGATAGATGCAGAACAGCATTTTGAACTTGGTGCCGACATCCTGCACATTGCGCAAGAAGGCGATGTCGTTCGGGGCGTAGCCGAAATGAAGGACAGCGTCCGGCTGCGCGTTGCTGATATTGTTGATGATGACCGTGTAATTGGTGGTCTCGGTCGGGATGCCCTGATCGTAGACGATCTCGATCGGCGCGCCGGAATCCTTGACGAATTTGCGGAACGCGTTGGCCTGGGTGCTGGTAAATTCGTTGGTCGAATAGAGAATCGCGATCTTCTTGATCCCGAGGCCTGGCCCGTCATGGGAGATGAAGTCCGCGACCGGCTTCGGCCACACGGTCGAGACCGGGTCCGCCATCAGCGCGATATAGGGATTGTCCTTGGAAAAGAAGCTGGCGCCGGTTCCGGTCTGGTCGAACAGGAACATCTTGCGGTCCCGCGCGATCGCCACCGCCGGCGCCGTCAGCACCGATCCGGAATCCGCGACCAGAAGATCGACCTTGTCCTGGGTGACAAGCTGATTATAGAGCGTCGATGCGGTCGCGGTGTTGCTCTGGTCGTCGTAGGCGACGAGCTTGACGGGAATCTTCTTGTCGAATGCCTTCACATAGACGCCGCCATCGGCGTTTTTCTGATCGGCCCACAGTTTGAGCGCACTGAAAACCGGCATCGAAATCGACGCGAAACGTCCCGATGACGCATATAGCGTGCCGATCTTGATTTCCGCCGGCGCGTCCGCCGCTAGGGCCGGCGCGGCCAGCGTCAAACCAGCCGCCAGCACGGCACCTGTTATTTTCAACATGAAATCCTCCGATTTACTTCGTTCCGACCGACAATAGCGCGGGGGATCATGGCGATACAAGCTTTGCGGTCTAATCCATTGTGCGCGTCGCGGAATAGGCGGCATGCGGCAGCTCCGCTGGACCGTTGACGGCGGGCAGTCCAATGTCGCATCAAGAACGGAACCTGCGACCCGACTTCGACCCGCCACAGGGAGGAATGCATCACATGGCCGAGGCAGCGCGCGCACGACCGAAACCGACACCGGAGACCCAGCATTTCTGGGATGGCACCCAGGCCGGCGAACTGCGGCTGCAGCGCTGCGACGCCTGTGCCAATGTCTATTTCCCGCCGCGTCCATTCTGCCCGGTCTGCGCGTCGCGCAAAGTCAGCGTGTTCAAGGCAAGCGGCAAGGGCAAGCTCTACAGCTACGTCATCCATCACCGCCCCGCCCCCGGCTTCACGCCGCCTTATGCCATCGCGGTCATCGAACTGGACGAGGGCCCGCGCATGATGAGCAATATCGTCGACTGCCCGCAGACCCCGGAGGCGCTCGAACTCGACATGAAGCTGGAAGTCGCGTTCGAGAAACTCGACGACAAGGTCACTCTTCCCCTGTTCCGTCCGGCGAAGGGCTGACCGTCATGCGCAGAAACCAGGTTGCCGTGGTCGGCGCGGCCGAGACCACCGAACTCGGCGTCATCCCCGACACCTCGCAAATTCAGTTGCATGCGGATGCGGCACTGAACGCCATTGCCGACGCCGGATTGAAATTGTCCGACATCGACGGTTTCGCCACCGCGGTCGAAACCCCGCAGCAGATCGCGCATTATCTCGGCATCACGCCGACCTGGGTCGACGGCACGTCGGTCGGCGGCTGTTCCTTCATGCTGCACGTCCGCCACGCCGCCGCCGCGATCGAGGCCGGCCTCTGCAAGACCGTGCTGATCACGCATGCCGAGAGCGGCAAGTCCAATATCGGGCGAACTCCGCGCTTGACCGGCCCCGACAGCCTCAACGGGCAGTTCGAGCTGCCCTACGGGGTGACGACGCCGGCCAGCATGTTTCCGATTCCGGTGCTGCGCTACATGAAGACCCATGGCATCACCCACGAGCAGATCGCGATGGTCGCGGTGGTGCAGCGCGAATGGGCCGCGAAGAATCCGCGCGCCACCATGAAGGCGCCGATCACCGTCGAGGACGTGCTGAATTCGCGGATGATCGCCTATCCGTTCCGCATCCTGCAATGCTGCCTCGTCACCGACGGCGGCGGCGCGCTGATCCTGACATCGGCCGACCGCGCCCGGGATTTCCCGAAAAAGCCGGTCTATATTCTCGGCACTGGCGAGAGCGTGGAAACGCCGATGGTCAGCCAGATGCAGACGTTTGACAGTTCGCGCGCCTTCAAGGTCGCCGGGCCCATCGCCTTCAAGGAAGCCGGTATCGCGCATAGCGACGTCGACCATCTGATGATCTACGATGCGTTCGCGCATCTGCCGCTCTACGGCCTCGGCGATCTCGGCTTCATGCCGCATGAAGAGACCGGCAAGTTCATCGCCGACGGCAACACCAGGCCCGGCGGCAAGCTGCCGCTCAACACCAATGGCGGCGGCCTCAGCTACATGCATTCCGGCATGTACGGCATGTACGCGCTGCAGGAGAGCGTGCGGCAAATGCGCGGCATCGCGCCGGCGCAGGTGCCGGGCGCCAGGATCTCGGTCTGCCACGGCGTCGGCGGCATGTTTGCGGCGTCGGGAACCATCATTTTGACCAACGAGAAATGACAATCTTCGTCATTCCGGGATGGTCCGACGTGAAGGACCAGACCCGGAATCTCGAGATTCCGGGTTCGCCCGCTTTGCGCGCGCCCAGGAATGACGAATACAACGGCAGGCAATCATGGCAAAATCACTCGAGGGCAAATCCGTCATCGTCACCGGCGCCGGGCGCGGCATCGGGCGCGAGATCGCGCTGTTATGCGCCGCTGAAGGCGCCAAGGTGGTGGTCAACGATCCCGGCGGCGGCGCCGACGGCTCCGGCTCCAGCGCGGCACCGGCCGAGGAGGTCGTCGAGGAAATCAGGAAGCGCGGCGGCACGGCGGTGGCGAATTTCGAGACCGTGGCCGAGGCGATCCCGGCCAGCAGAATCGTCAAAACCGCGATCGACAGTTTCGGCAAGCTCGACGGCGTGGTCAACAACGCCGGCATCCTGCGCGACGCCATCTTCCACCGCATGAGCATCGACGCCTTCGAGTCCGTCATCAAGGTTCATCTGATGGGCTCGTTCTATGTGTCGCACGCCGCGGCGCGGCTGTTTCGCGAACAGGAAAGCGGCGCCTTCGTGCATTTCACCTCGACCTCCGGCCTGGTCGGCAATTACGGTCAGGCCAATTACGCCGCGGCCAAGCTCGGCATTGTCGGACTATCGAAGTCGATCGCGCTCGACATGGAACGATTTCATGTCCGCTCCAACTGCGTGTCGCCCTTCGCCTGGAGCCGGCTGATCGGGACCATCCCGACCGAGACCGAAGCGGAGAAGGCCCGGGTAGCGAAGATCCAGCAGATGGGCCCGGAAAAGATCGCCCCGGTCTGCGCGTTTCTGCTCAGCGACGCCGCCAAAGACGTCACCGGGCAGATCTTTGCGGTACGCATGAACGAGATCTTTCTGATGAGCCAGTCCCGCCCATTGCGATCGGTCCACCGCGCCGAAGGCTGGACCCCGCAGACCATCGCCGAGCACGGCATGCCGGCGCTGAAGTCGTCGTTCTACAAGCTCGACCGCTCGGCGGATGTCTTCAACTGGGATGCGATCTAGCACCGCCGTCATTTGCGAGCCAACGGGTCGCGCGATGGCGCGCCCGATGACAGGCAATCCAACCCTTTTTGTCATTCCGGGGCGCGCCACCGGGTCCGCGCAAAGCGCGGCCCGACGACAGGCTCCGCGCGAGCCCGGAATCCATACTCCCGATCGTGGTTATGGATTCCGGGCCTGCGCCATCCAAGTCGGCTGTTGCCGACTTGGACAATCGTATTTGCTGAACTCGGGTAAACCCGAGTTCAGTCGGCGCATCCCGGAATGACGGTGATGGATTCTCATCCGCTGTTGCGCAAGCCCGCCGAAATGCCGTTGATGGTGATCTGGATGCCGCGCAGGATCTGCTCGTTGGGATTCTGGGCGCGGTGTTCCTTCAACAGCTCAACCTGCACGTGATTGAGCGGATCGAGGTAGGGAAAGCGGTTGCGGATCGAACGCTCCAGCAGCGGATTGCTCTGTAACAGGCGCTCCTGGCCCATGATGTCCAGCAGCGTCTCGATGCAATTGTGCCATTCGCGGCGGATGCGCCCAAAGATGTTTTCGCGCAGCGCCGCATCCGGCACCAGTTCGGCATAGCGCGAGGCGATCGCGATCGAACTCTTCGCCAGCACCATGTCCATGTTCGACAACAGGGTGCGGAAGAACGGCCACTCGCGATAGAGCTCTTTCAGGAACGGCATGCCCCGGTCGGGATGCTCGGCAATCCACGTCTCCACCGCGCTGCCGAAGCCGTACCAACCCGGCAGCATCAGCCGGCACTGCGCCCAACTGAACACCCAGGGAATGGCCCGCAGATCCTCGATGGCGCGGGTTTTCTTGCGTGACGCCGGCCGGCTGCCGATGTTGAGCGTGGCGATCTCGGTAATCACCGTCGAGGCCCAGAAATAATCGACAAAGCCTTCGGTCTCATAGACCAGCCCGCGATAGGCCCGGAGGGCGAGCGCCGACAATTGCTCCATGGCTTCCAGATATTCCGCGCGAGGCGCGCTCTGGCGCGGCTGCAGCAGGCTTGCCTCCAGCGTGGCGGCCGCCAGAATCTCCAGATTGTCGCGGCCGACCTCGGCGTTGGAATACTTGCTGGAGATGATTTCGCCCTGTTCGGTGATGCGGATCTGGCCGTTCACCGCGCCGCCCGGCTGGGCGATGATGGCGTCATAGCTCGGCCCGCCGCCGCGGCCGACCGAGCCGCCGCGGCCATGGAACAACCGCAAGCGAACGCCGTGGCGTTCGAACACGCCGATCAGGCCGATCTCCGCCTTGTAGAGCTCCCAGCCCGAGGTGACGAACCCGCCATCCTTGTTGCTGTCGGAGTAGCCAAGCATCACTTCCTGCACCCCGCCGCGGCTGTCGACCAGACGGCGGTATTCCGGCAACGACAGCAACCGGTCCATGATGGCGGCACAGGCCTGCAAATCGTCGATGGTCTCGAACAGCGGCACGATGTTGATCGCGCTGCGGCCGGACGGATCGACCAGGCCCACCTCCTTGAGCAGCAGTGCGACCTCGAGCAGGTCGGAGACGCCCTCGCTCATGGAAATAATGCATTGGGGAATCGCGTCGGCGCCGAATTTGGCGTGGGCTTCCGCAGCGGCATGGAACACGTCCAGTTCGCCGACCGTCTCCTCGCTGTATTTCACGAACACCGACGTCAGCGGCCGCGCGTTGCGCAACTCGGCGGCAAGTTGCGCAATCCGCGCGTCTTCATTCAAGGCCAGATAGGAGGTGCCCGGCTTCGCCGCATCCAGCAACTCGGCAATGGTGCGCTCGTGCACCGCGGAGTTCTGCCGCATGTCGAGGCTGGCGAGATGGAAGCCGAAGCAATCTGCGGCGCGGCGAAGCAGCCGCAACCGTCCGCGCGCAATCACGCTCGACTGGTTCGCGACCAGCGAGCGGTCGAGGACATCGAGATCGGCCTTGAATTCCTTCGCACTGGCATAGGCCGCCGCCTCGCCGACCGGCTGCCGCATGGTCTCGACGTCGAGCCGCACCGCGGTCGCGGTCAGGCGGGCAAAAATGCCGGACACCGCCAGGCGATAGGGCTCGCCGCTGCGATGCGGCGAGGTATCGGGCGAGCGCTGGGCAAGCGCCCGCAGTTCCTCCGAGACGTCGGCAAGATGCGCCGCCAGCGACAATTCGGCACCGAGCGCGTGCAGTTGCTCGAGATAGAACTGCAGCACGCGGCTCGACTGCAGACGCAGCGTACCGCGCATGACATCCGCCGTCACAAAAGGATTGCCGTCGCGGTCGCCGCCGATCCAGCTTCCGATCTTGAGGAACGACGCCAGATCGCCGGCCTCGCCCGGCTCAACCGCGTTCAAGCGGTCCTCCAGCGCACAGTGCAGCCGCGGCACCTCGTGCAGGAAGGTATAGTCGTAGAACGACAGCCCGTTGGCGACCTCATCGAGCACGGTGAGCTTGGTACGCCGCAGCAAATTGGTCTGCCACAGCGTCAGCACCGCGCGGCGTAACTGCTCGTCGCTCGCCTCGACTTCTTCCGGCGTGAGCTGTACGCGTTCGCGCCGATCGAGCAGCGCCGCGATTTCCATTTCGCGATCGAGGGTGCTCTTGCGGCGAACTTCGGTCGGATGCGCGGTCAGAACCGGGCTGACCAGCGCTGCGGCGAAAAACCGGCGCAGGTCGGCGGCGCTGAAGCCCGCCGCATGCGCATGCGACAGTGTCAGCGCCAGCGTTCCCGGCCGCGGCGATCCGCCGGCATTGCGGAGCGCGCGCATCTGCCGGATGTTGTTCTGATCCTCGGCGATGTTGGCGAGGTGCGAGAAATAGCTGAAGGCGCGCACGATGCGAACGGTTTCGCTGGTCGACATGCTGTCGAGGATGATTTCCAGCTCGCGCCGCGCCGGGCTGTCGTTATCCCGATGGAACCGGATCGAGGTCTGCCGGATGCGCTCGACCAGATCGAACACCTCGGCGCCTTCCTGATCGCGCACGGTGTCGCCGAGAATTCGCCCGAGCAACCTGATATCGGTGCGCAGCCGGGCGTCGGCTTCGAGGGCCTGAGCTTCGTCGGCGCGTTTGGCGCGAAGGTCGGTGTCGGCCATCTGAGAGGGCTTGATCTGGGAAGACATGGCTGACAGCTCCAGAAATGGCCCGGCCAGGCGGAGTCTGCAACTTTTTCGCCGCAGCGCAAGATCAAGAAACAGGCGCTTGCGTCCGGCGCGCACCGCATCCTAGATCCGCCGCCCTGCCCGCTCCCAATAGGGATCGCGCAGGCGCCGCTTGAAGATCTTGCCGGAATCCTCGCGCGGCAGATGGCCGTGGATTTCGACGTGCTTCGGCACCTTGTAATCGGCAAGCGCGACCTTGAGCTGGGCGCGGATATCCGCGATGTCGAGCATCCCGCCCGGCTGCGGCTCCACCACCGCCATCAGCGCCTCGCCGAATTCATCGTCGGGGATGCCAAACACCGCGCAATCGTGCACCCCGGGAATGGCGTGCAGCACCGCCTCGATTTCGGCCGGATAGATGTTGACGCCGCCGGAAATCACCATGTCGCGCTTGCGGTCGCAGATGAAGACGTAGCCGTCCGCGTCGATATAGCCGACGTCCCCCGACGTGATGAAGCCATCACGCTCGATCTCGGCGCGCCTCTCGGGCTTGTTGTGATAGGTGAAGTCCGGGTTGCCGGCGATGCGCGAATAGATCTCGCCGATTTCGCCCTGCGGCAACAGCTTGCCGTCGTCACCGACAAACCGCAGTTCCGCGCCCGGCGCGATCCTGCCGACCGTACCCGGTTTCTTCAGCGCATCTTCGGAATTGGCGAAAGTCACGGCGCCGGATTCGGTCGAGCCGTAGAATTCATAGATCACCGGCCCCCACCACTCGATCATCGCGCGCTTGACGTCGGCCGGACAGGGCGCCGCGGCATGGATCACATGCCGTAGCGAGGACATGTCGTATTTGCCGCGAACCGACTGAGGCAGCTTCATAAGCCGGATGAACATGGTCGGCACCATGAAGACGGTGTCGATCCGTTCCGCCTCGATCAGCCGAAGAAACTCCTCGGGATCGAATCGTGGCATCAGCACCAGTGCACCGCCGAGACGGCCGCAACGAAGGCCGAAGGAATTGGGCGCGGAATGGTACAACGGTCCCGGCAGCAGCGCCCGCGCCCCGGGCCTGAGGCCATAGATCAGCGCCCGCGTCCGCTCCGCCGACGCCATCTGCTCCGGCGTCGGCGCATCGCGCCTCACTCCTTTCGGGTTCCCGGTCGTGCCCGAGGTGTAAATCATGTTCTGGGGCTGCGGCCGCGCCGGACCCTCGTAGCAGCGCTGCTGATCGAGCCAGGCTTCGAAATCGATCGCAAAATCGGGCGTGGCGAGATGATCGGGATCGATCCGATAGGTTGAACGTATTTCCGGCGGCGTCGGGATAGCGAGAACGGTAACGCCGGCAGCAATCGCTTCGCGCAACCCATGCAACATGTCGGTATGCGCGATCAGAACCGACGTCCCGGAATCCTTCAGGACGTAGTTGATCTCCTCCGGCTTGAAGTGCCAGTTGATCGGGACGCCGTAGGCGCCGAGCCGCATCGCGGCATAGGCCGCTTCGATAAAGGCAATGTCGTTGCGCATCAGCATGCAGACGCTGTCGCCCTGCCTGACGCCGAGCCCCTGCAGTCCGCCCGCGATCCGGCCGGCGCGCTCGGCGACCTCGCCGTGATCGCGTCGCCGCTCGCCGCTGATGATGCCTGAGAAACGCGATTGTTGGTTGATCATTGCCTATCTCGTTGGAGGACATCGCGGTGATTTGACCGTCATGGCCGGACTTGTTCTGGCCATCCACGTCTTTGCGTGCGGCGGCAAACAAGACGTGGATCACCGGGACAAGCCCGGTGATGACGGGATTTCAACTCGAACGTCGGCAAACTTCGGCGCGCGCTTGTCGATATTGGCGCGGACCGCCTCGGTCTGGTTGGCGCTGCCCAGCAGTTTCTGCTGCTCGACGGATTCGGCGAGCAGTGCCGGGCCGGGGTCGACCGCCAGATTGTTCAGCATGCGCTTGGCGGCGCGGATGGCCTCGGGGCTCTTGCCGGCGATCTCGCCGGCGACCTCAAGGGCCGTAGCGCGCGGATCGTCGCAGATCCGGGTCGCAAGGCCGTAACTCATCGCTTCCTGGGCCGAGAAAATCCGCCCTGTATAGGTGAGCTCGCGCAGGATATCGTCACGCACAAGGCTTGCCAGAATCGGCGTCCCCGCCATGTCTGGCACCAACCCCCATTTGATCTCCATGATCGACATTCGCGCGTCCGGGCTCACGAAGCGCATGTCGGCGCCGAGCGCGAGCTGGAAACCGCCACCGAACGCAACGCCCTGGACGGCGGCGATCACCGGCACCGGAAGCTGCCGCCAGCCCCACACCGCCTGCTGAGGAAAATTGGCGAGCCCGTGGGTTCGCGCAGAAAGATCGCGTTTCTCGCCGCCCGCTATCCCGGTACCGCCAGTTTCCTTCATGGCAGCGAAACGGCCCATGTCGAGGCCGGCACAAAAGGCGCGACCCTCACCGGATAATACTACCGCCCGCAGGCCCTTTTCTCGCGCAAGCCGTCCGGTGGCCGCAACCAGCGCCTCGAACATCGCGGCATCGAGCGCGTTCATCTTGTCCGCTCGAACCAGCCGGACATCGGCGATCCCGTCCGAAATCGATATCGAGACGCGCTCTTCCATGAACTGCTCCTCCACTCTTTTTCCTTGTTGCAGCTTTACAGAAAGGCGTTGTCCGGATTTAGTCAATCAACCAATTAACCAACAATCCCTTTGGGTGGAAACGATGTTCAACGATCAGCTTCTCGCCGGGCGGCGCATTCTCGTCACAGGAGGCGGCACCGGGCTCGGCAAGTCGATGGCCACGCGCTTTCTGGAACTGGGCGCCGAGGTCCACATTTGTGGCCGCCGCAAAAGCGTCTGCGACGAAACCGCAACCGAGCTGATGGACCTGCATGGCGGCCGGGTGATGAGTCACGGGGTCGACATCCGCAATCCGCTGGCAGTCGACGAGATGATCGAGGCGATTTTCACCGAGGGCCCGCTCACCGATCTCATTAACAACGCTGCCGGCAATTTCATTTCGCGCACCGAAGAGCTCAGCCCGCGTGGTTTCGATGCGGTTGCCAATATCGTCATGCATGGCACGTTTTACGTCACCCACGCGGTGGGCCGGCGGTGGATCGCCGCCAAACAGCGCGGCAATGTGGTGTCGATCACCGTGACCTGGGTCCGCAACGGTTCGCCGTACGTGGTACCGTCGGCGATGAGCAAATCCGCAGTACACGCCATGACCATGTCGCTGGCGACGGAATGGGGACGTCACGGCATCCGGCTCAACACCATCGCGCCCGGCGAAATTCCGACCGAAGGCATGAGCAAGCGCATCAAGCCCGGTGACGAAGCCGGCGCGCGCACCATCGCGGTCAATCCGATGGGCCGCGTCGGCAAGATGGAGGAACTGCAGAACCTCGCGGTCTTCCTGATTTCGGGCGGCTGCGACTGGATCAACGGCGAGACCATCGCCATGGACGGCGGCCAGGCGCTGGCGATGGGTGGAAACTTCTATCAGCTACGCGACTGGTCCGATGCCGACTGGACCCAGGCACGCGACTCGATCAAGGCGCAGAACGAAAAGGACCGCGCCGCCAGGGGATAGCGCGCACCATCCGTGATTGCGAGTCGTCTCTTCCTGTCATTCCGGGGCGCGCGGAGCGCGAGCCCGGAATCCATACTCCCGATCGTGGTTATGGATTCCGGGCCTGCGCCAAGAGGCGCATCCCGGAATGACAAAGTCTGGATTTGCTTCGTCGCTCGCGCTCCTCGCAATTGACGAGTCATTGCGCCACGCGGGCGTTGCCAATACTATTCCGGCAATTACAAAGCGCACCTTCCAAGGAGAAACATGTCCGTTGCAGACGAATCGGCAAACCTGGCCGACATGGTCCGCGCCCAGGCGAAAGGCCGCGGCAATGCCATGGCCTTTGAGTTCGAAGGCCGGCAGACCAGTTTCATCGAGCTCAATGCCAACACCAATCGGGTCGCCAACGGGCTGAAAGCACTCGGCGTCAAGCCGCGCGAACGGATCGCCTATCTCGGCAAGAACAGCGATATCTATTTCGAGATCCTGCTCGGCGCGATGAAGGCCAATGTAGTGATGGCCCCGGTGAATTGGCGGCTGGCCGGCCCCGAGATCGCCTTCATTGTCGAGGACTGCAAGGCGCCGGTGCTGTTTGTCGGACCTGAATTCATCACCCAAATCCGCAACATCAGGGCGCAACTGCCCAGCGTCCGTACCGTCATTGCCACCGAAGGCGGCGCGCCGGAATGGCAGGACTATACTGCCTGGCTCAATGCGCAAAGTGCCGACGACCCCGGGGTCGACATCACCCCGCAGGACATCGCGATCCAGCTCTATACCTCCGGCACCACCGGCAAGCCGAAGGGCGCGATGCTGTCGCACGCGAATTTCCTGTCGCTGGTGCGGGCCGGCGCCGGCGAACGGCCAGACTGGAACAAATGGACCGAAGACGATGTCTCGCTGGTGGCGATGCCGGTATTCCATATCGGCGGCTCCGGCTGGGGCGTGCTCGGCCTCTACCAT
Source organism: uncultured Alphaproteobacteria bacterium (assembly GCA_963808035.1). Lineage (GTDB taxonomy): Bacteria > Pseudomonadota > Alphaproteobacteria > Rhizobiales > Xanthobacteraceae > Bradyrhizobium. The sequence continues at coordinate 896,079 of CAWEEF010000001.1, forward strand.
GGCGCCAAGGGCGTGATCGCGCGCGAATTCGATCCCACCAAGGTGCTGGATTTCTTTGAGCAGTCCGGCATCACCAAGCTGTTCATGGTGCCGGCGGCGATGCAATTCGTGGTGCGTCAGCCGCGGGCGCGTCAGGTCGATTTCTCCAAATTGCGCTACATGCTTTATGGCGCCTCGCCGATTCCGGCAGCCCTGCTCAAGGAATGCATCGAGGTGTTCAAATGCGGCTTTGTGCAGATGTACGGCATGACCGAGACGACTGGCACGATCGTGGCGCTGGCGCCGGAAGACCATGTCGAGGGGCTGGACCGGATGCGCTCGGCCGGCAAGGCGCTGCCGGGCGTTGAGCTTGCGATTCTCGATGCCGACGGCAACAGGTTGCCGCCGGGCGAGGTCGGCGAGATCGCGACGCGATCCGGCTCGAACATGGCGGGCTACTGGAATTTGCCGGAAGCCACCGCGAAGACGCTCGGCAGCGACGGCTGGCTGCGCACCGGCGACGCCGGCTACATGGACAAGGACGGCTATCTCTATATCCACGACCGCATCAAGGACATGATCATCTCCGGCGGCGAAAACATCTACCCCGCCGAGGTCGAAAGCGCGATCTGCGACCATCCCGACGTCGCCGAAGTCGCCGTGGTCGGCGTGCCCGACGACAAGTGGGGCGAAGCCGTCAAGGCGATCGTGGTGATGAAGCCGGGCAAGGCGGCGACGCCGTCGGAAATCATCAATTTCGCCCGCGAGCGTATCGCCGGCTTCAAGACGCCGAAAACGGTCGACTTCATCGAGGCGCTGCCGCGCAATGCCTCGGGGAAGATCCTGCGCCGTCATCTGCGCGACCCCTACTGGGCTGGCAAGGATCGCCAGGTGAATTAGCGAAGGCTCGTCATTCCGGGATGCGCCTCTTGGCGCAGGCCCGGAATCCATACTCCCGGTCGTGGTTATGGATTCCGGGCTCGCGCTTCGCGCGCCCCGGAATGACAGCCCTTTCAATGCTTCCCGGCCCCCATGTAGCCGAACAAAAATCCTGCGACCTTGCGTTTCTGGATTTCCTCGCTGCCTTCGGTGATGCGATAGCGGCGGTGGTGGCGGTAGATGTGCTCGAACGGCTTGTGGCGCGAGTAGCCCATGCCGCCATGGACCTGCATGGCGCGGTCGGCGGCCTCGCAGCACAGCCGGTTCGCCCAGAAATTGCACATCGAGACCTTGTCCGACAGCGTGTGCTCGACCTGGGCCTGGGTGAGTTGGTCCATCTCCCATGCGGTCTTGCGAATCAGCAGCCGCAGCATTTCCGCCTGGGTCGCCAGTTCCACCAGCGGCCACTGGATCGCCTGGTTTTCCGCCAGTTCCCGGCCAAACGGCTTGCGTTCGCGGGCATATTTCACGCTCTCCTGGATGCAGTAGACCGCCGCGCCGAGCGAACTCGCCGCCTGCCGGATCCGGTTCTCATGGACAAAACATTGTGCCAGCGACAATCCGCGCCCGACCTCGCCGAACAGCGCATCCTCCGGCACGAACACGTCGGTGAAGCTGACGCGCGGATGATCGGTCGGCATGTTGAAGGTCCACATATACTGCTCGACCTTGACGCCGTCGCTCTTCGCCGGCACCAGGAAACAGGTGATGCCGCGGGCGTCGCCGTCATTGCCGGAGGTGCGGGCAAACAGCGCGCAATGGGTCGCGACATGCATGCCGGTGGTCCACATCTTCTCGCCGTTGATCACCCAGCCCTTGACGTTGTCGCGCGTCGCCGGCAGCGCCCTGGTTTCCATATGGGTGGCGTCCGAGCCGTGCTCGGGCTCGGTGAGGCCGAAGGTGATGCGGTATTTTCCTGATATCGAGCCTTCGATCATCGCCTTCTGGTCGTCGCGGCCGTAGCGGTCGAGCATGGTGACCAGTGGAAGATTGCCGACGATCGAATGCTCGTTCTGCAGATCGTTGTGCAGTCCGAGCCCCTTGGCGGCGAAATGCTCGCGGATCACGGCCATCCAGAGATTGGAGCCGTCCTTGCCGCCATACCGTTTTGGAATCGCAAAACGCAGATGCCCGGCGGCGTCGGCCAGATCCTTCACTTTTCGCAGCAGCGCTTCCCATTCATGCCGCGGCAGCCCGCCGTTGTCGAAATCGGTGCGCGCCCATTCCCGGCGATGATCGAAAAAGCGGATGTTGTCGTCGGCATCCTCGATCGGCTTGATCTCGTGCGCGATAAAGCGGTCGAGTTCATCGAGATAGGCAACAAGATCGGTCGGCAATGCAAAATCCAAGGCAGTCTCTCCCGAAAGGTCGTTTGCTTAAGCCACGATGGTTTGTGCGACGATCGAAGATTACTTGCCCTGCCATTGCGGCGGGCGTTTTTCCGAAAACGCCTTTGGCCCCTCGATATAGTCCTGCGACGCCGCCATCGCCTTCACCGCCGGATAGTCGCGCTGCTCGGCAATGGCCTGCTCGAGCGACACCGCAAGACCCTTCTGGATCGCCTGCTTGGAGGCGCGGATCGACATCGGGCTGTTCTTGCAGATCGTCTCCGCCCAGCGCTCGGCCGCCGCCAGCGCCTCGCCTTGCGGAACCACCTCGTTGACAAAACCGAGTTCCTGGCCCTCGCGGGCGCTGACATGGCGCGCGGTCAGGATCATCCCCATGGCGCGTTTCAGTCCGATCTGCCGCGGCAATCGCTGCAGTCCGCCGGCAAGCGCGGCGAGCCCGACGCGCGGCTCGGGCAGCGCAAAGGTGGCATTCTCCGCGGCGATGATGAGATCGCAGGCGAGCGCGATCTCGAAGCCGCCGCCCATCGCGACGCCGTTGACGGCAGCGATGATCGGCTTGTCGCAATCGAAGCGCGATGTCAGCCCGGCAAAGCCGCCCTTGTCCCAACCGCGCTTGCCGCCGGCGGCCTGCCATTTCAAATCATTGCCGGCGCAGAACGCCTTGTCGCCGGCGCCGGTGACGATGGCGACCCATTGCGCCGGGTCGGCGCAGAACTCGTCAAACACCCGGTTCAGTTCGAAATGCGCGTCGGTGTGCAGCGCGTTGTAGACCTCTGGGCGCGACAGCGTCACGATCGCGACCGGCCCCTTGCGCGTGACCCTGGAAAACTTCAAGTCCATGTTCGCTCCCGTGGTTTCTGTAGTGAGGGATACTAGCCTAGGAGTTCTCGTCATTCCGGGATGCGCCTCTTTGGCGCAGGCCCGGAATCCATAACCACGATCGGGAGTATGGATTCCGGGCTCGCGCGGAGCCTGTCATCGGGCCGCGCTTGGCGCGGACCCGGTGGCGCGCCCCGGAATGACGGAGGACGCATCCCGGAATGACGGCCATTATCCCCTCCTCTCCAGCTCCCTTCGGTATGACGCGTAGTTCGGCTGGTCAATGGCGAGCTTGTCCAGGGTGGTCTGCCACAGATGAGCGGCAAGGCCCGGCGTTTGCAGATCGACCTCGCCGCTCGCGATCCGTTCGGCGAGCGCGCGGTTGAGTTGGTCGAGCGGGCCCCGCATGGCGAGCAGCGACGCGAGCCGCTCGGCTTCGGCGGTATCGCCGCCGGCCTGCAGCGTCAACTGACGAGTTACCAGATCGAGCGCGTTGATCGAGACCCGCAGCTTGAACGCATTGTGGCCGCTGCTTTCGGGCAACATGTCGTTGCGCAGGAAGTCGGCGACTGCCTTGATCAATTCGACGGGTGTCGGTTCATCCTGCATCGCCAGCTCACTTTCTCGGCGCCAATAGCCGCAGCAGATCGATTTCAGTCTCCGACGCGCGCCGGCCGATCATCGCGCGTTCGATCGAATGCCCGGGACCGCTGCGGAAACGCTGCATCATGCCGCAGCACATTACACCCCAGCGCAGTGTGCCCATCACCTCCCAGAACATCACGCGGTCAGGGTCGGCGCGGCGGCCGGCGGATTGATAGCCTGCAAACAATTCCTCGCGCGTGCCAAAACCACCGACCGGGTTGTCGATCTCGCCGAAGCGCCAGGAGTTGACGCAGATCCAGCCGAGATCTTCCATCGGGTCGCCGAAATGGGCAAGCTCCCAGTCAAGCACCGCGCGAACGCCGTCGGGACCGATCACGAGATTGCCGTGACGGAAATCGCCATGGACCAGCGTCACCTCGGGGGCCGGACCGGGATCATGGTCGCGCAGCCAGCGCAGCGCCACTTCAAACACCGGCCGCGGCCATTGGAAGCTGCGGTAGTCGCGCTCGAGTTCGGCGATCTCTTTCGCGGCCGTCATGCGGCGCAGTTCCGGCAATCGCGACAACGGCAGTCCATGGATACCGGCCACCACCTCGCCGAGCTGCCGCGCCAGCATGGGTCGCGCCCTGGCAAATTTCTCGTCGCGCAGGATCTTTCGCGCGATGGTTTCGCCCTCGATCCGCTGCATGATGAAGCCGGTGCCGAGCCCGTCCTGCGGGCGCAGCACATGCAACACACGCGGCGACGGCAGGCCGCAATCATGGGCAAGCTGCATCAGCGTCGCCTCGGCATCGAGGCCGGCCGCGCGGGTCGGTGCCGCGCCATATCCCGTCGGCGCGCGCCGCAGGATCGCGCCGATCGTGCCGCCGGCATGGACGATGTCGAACGACCAGGTTTCCTGGCTGGCGCCGCCGGAAAGCCTGACGACAGCAGTGACGCCGGTGGCCCCCGCATACCACGAGACGACGCAGCGGCCGAGCTCCGCCTCCATCATTTGCCCTTGAACCTGGCGGGACGTTTTTCCAGGAACGCGGTGACGCCTTCCTTGAAATCCTCCGTCGCGCCCGCCATGCGCTGCGATTCGAATTCGAGGTTGAGCTGGTTCTCGAACGAATTGCCCGGGCTGTCCCAGTACAGCTTGCGGATCAGCGACAGCGCGACCGTCGGGCCGAGAGCGAGTTCATGCGCGAGCTTCATGGTCTCTTCCATCAGCGCCGCATCGTCATGCACGCGGTTGACCAGGCCCCATTCCAGCGCCTTTTCGGCCGGCAGCCGTTCGCCCATCAGCGACAGCTCGACCGAACGCGCCTTGCCGATCAGCCGCGGCAACAGCCAGGTCGATCCGCAGTCCGGCACGAGGCCGATGCGGCGGAACGCCTGCAGGAAATAGGCGGAGCGCGCGCACAGGATCATGTCGCCCATCAGCGCGAAGCTCATGCCGGCGCCGGCCGCGGGACCGTTGACCGAGGTGACGATCGGGCAATGCAGGTTGCGCAGACGGCGCAGGAACGGATGGAATGCGGTTTCGAGCGCCGCGCCGGCGTTGCTCTTGCCGGGCTTCTGGTTGTTGCGGCCCTGCAGATTGGCGCCGGTGCAGAACGCGCGACCCGCCCCGGTGATGACGAGGCAGCGCACCTCCGCCCGCCTGTCGTCGATCGCATCGAGCGCTTCGGCAAGACCGCCCAGCATGTCGATCGACACCGCGTTCATGACTTCCTGGTGGTCGAGCCTGAGAATGCCGACCGCACCGTCAAACTCCAGCGTAACGTGCTTGAACTGCATTGTTTCCTCACCGGTATGGGCGGCGGCGTCGCCTGCCGCAGAGGGTCAGATTTGAACGCGCGCGGCCATATTTGATTTTTAAGGCGCCGTTGTCCATGGTTGGCCGTGACCATCTGCCCGCCATCGGGTTCAGCCCAGACAAGATCGAAACGTCCAGAGCAAACGCCAAAGGAAGCCCAAAGGAAATCCCAAAGGAAACCTCATGAGTATTTTCGATCTCTCCGGCCGCGTGGCGGTCATCACCGGCGGCAATGGCGGCATCGGCCTTGGCATCGCGCAGGCGCTCGCCGCCGCTGGCTGCAACGTCTCGATCTGGGGCCGCAACAGCGACAAGAACAGCGCTGCCGCGGCCAGCATGGCCGGCGCCGCCGGCAAGGTCGATACCCGGGTCTGCGACGTCAGCGATCCCGCCGCGGTCAGGGACACCATGAAAGCGACGCTCGATCGGTTCGGCCGGGTCGACGGCTGCTTCGCCAATGCCGGCATCGGCGGCGGCGGCCGCCGCGCGTTCATCGACCGCACCGAAGAAGAGTGGCGCAAGATGTTTGCCACCAATCTCGACGGCGTATTTCATGTATTCCAGGCCGCGGCGCGTCACATGACCGAGCGCGCGACATCGGGCGATCGGTTCGGCCGGCTGGTCGCGACATCGAGCCTCGCCTCGCTGTTCGGCACCGCGCGCAACGAACACTACGCCGGCACCAAGGCCGCCATCAACGCGCTGGTCCGCGCGCTCGGCGTCGAGCTGGCGCGGCACGGTGTCACGGCCAACGCCATCCTGCCCGGCTGGATCAAGAGCGACATGACCGCAAGGGTGCTGGCCGACGATAAATTCGTCGGCGCCGTGATGCCGCGGATTCCGATGCGGCGGTTCGGCGAGCCCGCGGATTTCGGCGGCATCGCCGTCTATCTCATGAGCCGGGCGTCGTCCTATCACACCGCCGACTGCTTTGTGATCGACGGCGGCTATTCGGCGTTTTGAGGGTGCGATTACGCTCACGCTTCGTCATTCCGGGCCTGCGCCAAGCGGCGCATCCCGGAATGACGGGGGAAGTGTCTTATGACGCCGCCAGCTTGCGTGACGGCGCCGCCGCGCTTATCGCAAAACCCTCATAGCCCTTGGCCGCGACGTCGTTGCAGATCTGGCGATAGGCGCCGACGCCGCCGATATAGGGCATGAAGATCTGCGGCTTGCCCGGAATGTTGGCGCCCATGTACCAGGAGTTGGCCTGCGGGTAGAGCGTGGTATGCGCCACCTCGTTGACATGCGCCACCCAATTGTCCTCGGCGTCCTGGTTCGCCTCCATCGTGTCGAGGCCACGATCGCGCATATGGCCAATCGCCTCGGCGATCCAGTCGACATGCTGCTCGATCGAAACGATCATGTTGCTCAGCACCGAGGGGCTGCCCGGTCCGGTGATGATGAACAGATTGGGAAAGCCCGCACTCATCAGGCCGAGATAGGTCCGCGGCCCTTCGGCCCATTTCTGGTTGAGGGTCTGGCCGTTGCGGCCGCGAATGTCGATCCTGGCGACCGAGCCGGTCATGGCGTCAAAGCCGGTGGCCAGCACCAGTGCATCGACTTCATAGTCCTTGCCGCCGGTGCGCACCGCATTGGGCAGGATCTGCTCGATCGGATTCGATCTGATATCGACCAGCGTCACGTTCGGCCGGTTGAAGGTGGCAAAATAATCGGAATCGACGCAGATCCGCTTCGACCCGATTGGATGGTTGTTGGGCTGCAGCAATCCTGCGGTCTGCGGATCCCTGACGATATCCGCGATCTTTTCGCGAACGAAATTGGCGGCGGTGTCATTGGCCACCTTGTCGAGCACCAGGTTGTTGTAGACCGACATGAAGGTGAGGCCGCCGCGGCTCCAGCGCGATTCATAGTTGGCGCGCCGTTCGTTGTCGCCATCGTCGAGCGCGCCACGGTCGGGCATCTCGGTATAGATGCCGTTGCGGGCCTCTTCCCGGGCAAAGCGCCGGATTTCCGGATAGCGGGCGCGAAACGCCTCGCGTTCCTCGTCCGTCAGTGCGGCATTGCGGGCGGGGATCGAGAAATTCGCGGTGCGCTGAAATACCGTGAGATGGCTGGCCTGCTCGGCGATCACGGGCACCGACTGGATCCCCGATGATCCCGTGCCGATCACGCCGACCCGCAGGCCGGTGAAATCCACCGGCTCGTGCGGCCAGTAGCCGGTATGGTAGACCTTGCCCTTGAAATCGCCGAGGCCCTCGATATCGGGCATTCGCGCGTTCGACAGGCAGCCGGTCGCGAGCACGAAATAGTCTGCCGTCACGGTATTGCCGTTCGACGTCGTCACCGACCACGAGCCAGTAGCCTGGTCGAATGCCGCACCATCGATGCGCGTATTGAAGGCGATGTCCGGCCGCAGGTTGAAGCGGTCGGCAACATGGTTGGCATATTGCAGAATCTCCGGCTGCGGCGCGTAGCGCTCGCTCCAGTCCCATTCCTGCTGCAATTCATCGGAGAACGAATAGGAGTACTGCATGCTCTCGACGTCGCAGCGCGCGCCGGGATACCGGTTCCAGTACCAGGTGCCGCCGACACCATCGCCCTGCTCGTAGACCCGGACCGACAATCCGAGCCCACGGAGCCGGTGCAGCATGTACATGCCGGCAAAGCCGGCGCCGACCACGACGACGTCGTAGGTCTCGCTGCCAGCGGCGTTGCCCCTGCCGGAGATGGATTGCAAGGCAGACATCTATTCCCGCTCCCTCGGATTTTGCTCGGTCGCAAACCAGCATTCTACCGGGCGGGACAAAAGCGCAAGAGCCAAAACCGCTGGATCGGCGTGCAGATTTGCCATCGGAAACACCCTGGCAGCGCGGCGCCTGCACGCAAGATCGGCGTTGCGAAACCGGCTTGGCTCGCGGCCCCCTGATGCGCTAGCGTCGCTTGCGGCCTTCGCCGTTCAATGCAGGGCGAGCCGGATCAGCCGGCTGCCGCAGGGAGTGGACACAATCATGAAATCGCCGATCTGCGACATGCTGGGCGTCGAGTTTCCGCTGCTGGCCTTCAGCCATTGCCGCGACGTGGTCGCCGCCGTCAGCCGCGCCGGGGGTTTCGGCGTGCTCGGCGCCACCACGCATTCCCCCGAATCGATCGAGCAGGAACTGAAATGGATCGACGACCATGTCGACGGCAAGCCCTATGGCCTTGACGTGCTGATCCCCGAGAACATTTCGACCGCGGGCGAGAAGGATGTCACCTGGAAAAGTCTCGAAGCGCGGATTTCGCGCGAGCATCGGGATTTCACCCGCAGCCTGCTGAAAAAATACGACATCGAGCTGACCACGACCGATGTCGCCGACAATCAGCCGCAGCCGTTCGACGCAAAGCGCGCGCTCGAGGTGCTCGAAGCCTCGTTTCGCCACCCGATCCGGCTGATCGCCAATGCGCTCGGCGTGCCGCCCAAGGCCATGATCGAGATCGGCAGGAAACACGGCGTGCCGGTCGCGGCCCTGGTCGGCGCCAAGGAGCACGCGCTGCGGCAGGTCGCGGCCGGCGTCGATATCCTCGTGGTACAGGGCACCGAAGCCGGCGGCCATTGCGGCGAGGTCTCGACCATGGTGCTGGTGCCCGAAGTGATCAAGGCGATCAAGCCGATCCGCAACGTGCCGGTGCTGGCCGCCGGCGGTATCATGACCGGGCGGCAGATGGCGGCCTGCATGGCGATGGGCGCGGCCGGCGTCTGGACCGGCTCGGTGTGGCTCGCCACAATGGAATCCGAGACCACCGAAATCTTCCGCGAAAAGATGATCGCGGCCTCCTCGCGCGACGCCGTCCGCTCCAAAGGCCGCACCGGCAAGCCGGCGCGACAGTTGCGCTCGGTCTGGACCGACGCATGGGACCGTGGGCCGGATAGTCCCGGCGCGCTGCCGATGCCGCTGCAAAGCATCATCAGCCGCGACGCGTTCAACTCGATCGATCGCGCCGCCGCCGCCGGCAACGCCAAGGCTCGCGACCTCGTCAGCTATTTTGTCGGCCAGGGCGTCGGCCTGATCGACAGCGTCAAATCCGCCGGCGCGGTTGTACAGGAGTTCAAGGAAGACTTTGTCGAAGCGATCGAACATCTCGACGCGCTGGTGGCGGAGTAGCAACGTCATTGCGAGCGCAGCGAAGCAATCCCTCCTTCGTCATTCCGGGATGCGCCGCTTGGCGCAGGCCCGGAATCCACAACCACGATCGGGAGTATGGATTCCGGGCTCGCGCCAAGAGGCGCGCCCCGGAATGACAGAAAACAAATACGCAACATGGAATTCCCATGACCGGCAGCCCGACCCCCGAACACCGCATCCCCGTCATTGTCGGCGTCGGCGAGATGGTCGACCGTCCGGCGGAAATCACCGCGGGCCTCGAACCGCTCGCGTTGCTGGAGGCGGCGCTGCGGCGCGCCGAACAGGACAGCGGCGCGACATTGCTTGGCGCGGTCGACTCGCTCGATATCGTCAATTTTCTCAGTTGGCGCTATCAAGACCCGGCAAAACAACTTTCAGACCGTCTCGGCATTGCGCCGCGGCACGCCTATTACGGCCCGGTCGGCGGCGAAAGCCCGATCCGCTATCTGCACGAAGCGGCGCAACGGATTGCGCGCGGGGAATGCCGCGTCGCCGCGATCTGCGGCGCCGAAGCGCAGTCGACCGCGACCAAGGCCGAGCGGGCCGGCCTCACGCTGCCGTGGACGCCGTTCGCCCACGATGTGCCGGAGCCAAAGCGTGGCGCCGCGTTCCAGAAGCCGATGGCGGTCAAGCTCGGTGTGTTCAGGCCGATTACCGTCTATCCGCTGTACGAGGCGGCGACGGCCGCGCATTGGGGCCAGACCCCGCGCCAGGCGCTGGCGGAATCCGGCGGTTTATGGTCGACCTTTTCCGGCGTCGCCGCGCAGAATCCGTCTGCCTGGCTGAAACGTCGCTTCACGGCCGACGAGATCACGACACCGACGCCGGACAATCGGCTGATCGCGTGGCCCTACACCAAGCTGATGGTCGCCAATCCGACCGTCAATATGGGCGCCGCGGTCGTGATGACCAGCCTGGCGCACGCACGGGAAGCGGGCGTCGCCGAGGATCGCCTGGTTCAAGTCTGGGGCGGCGCTTCGGCGGAAGAGCCGCGCGACTATCTGATCCGCGACCAGTTCTATGAAAGCCACGCTCAGAACGCCGTGCTCAAGGCGGTGATGGAACTGGCTGGCGGCGACGACAACGCGTTCGACGCCATCGAACTCTATAGCTGCTTTCCCTGCGTGCCAAAAATGGCGCGGCGCACGCTTGGCCTCGGCACCGACGTGCAACCGACGGTGACCGGCGGCCTGACCTTCTTCGGTGCCCCGCTCAACAGCTACATGACGCATGCGGCCTGCGCGATGGTGCGGAAGCTGCGCGGCGGCGCCAGGCTCGGCCTGCTCTACGGCCAGGGCGGATTCGTCACCAAGCATCACGGGTTGGTGCTGTCGCGGCAGGCGCCGCGCGAGGCGCTGGCGCAGGACACCAGCGTGCAGGCCGAGGCCGACCGCAATCGCGACACCGTCCCCGAATTCGTCACCGAGGCCGACGGCAAGGGCTTGGTCGAGAGCTTTACCGCGATCTACGGTCGTGGCGGCGAGATCGAGCATGGCGTGGTGATGCTGCGGACCGCAGCCAATGCCCGCGCGCTGGCCCGGGTGCCGGCCCACGACAAAAGCACGCTCGCGCATCTCCTCGACCTGGACCGCACGCCGGTCGGCTCGTCCGGCGATATCGTCGCCGCCGATGACGGCGTGCTGCAGTGGCGACACCCGTAGCCTGGATGGCTCGTCGGCCTCGTGGTTCGAGACGCCGCGCAAGCGCGGCTCCTCACCATGAGGGTCTGATATGAGACCTCATCCTGACGAGTATCGCGAAGCGATGCGTCTCGAAGGATGAAGCCACGGCGCTGGAAAATGCTGCAGCGCGCCGCTACCCCTTGACGTCGGGCCGTTCCGAGACCCTTTCGGTCTTGCCGGATGCTCAGCGCATCAGTTCGAGGGCATCGGAAAAGAAATCCGGGCCGCCAAAATTGCCCGATTTCAGGGCAAGCAGCATGTTGCCGTCGCTGGCGCCGACCGCACGCAGCACCGGCACACCGGCGGCGATCTCCGCACCGACCAGAAAACCGGGAATTTCCAGCCGATCGACCACCGCGCCGGAGGTTTCGCCGCCGGCGACAACCAGCCGCCGCACGCCGGCCCGCACCAATGCTTGCGCGATGTCAGCCATCGCCTGCTCGATCGCATGCCCGGCTGCATCGCGGCCATGACGTGACTGCAGGGCTGCCACCTGTTCCGGCGTCGCACTGCTGGCGATCAGGATCGGACCTTGCTGCAGCAGCTCCTTGGCCCAGCCGATGGCGCGACGCGATTCGTCCGGGCCGGCAACGATCCGCTCCGGATCGAGGTGCAGCACCGCCATGACCCGCTCGGCGCTGGCGACCTGCTGCAGCGTCGCCTGCGAACAACTGCCGGCGAGGCACGCCGCGGCACCGCCGACCGCGGCGTCGAAAACCGGGTTCGATGCGACCGATCGCGCCGGTTGCGCCGCCAGCAGCGCCCGCGCGAGGCCCAGCCCAATGCCGGACGCGCCGACCGAGAGCCGGTGGTCGAGCGCCACCGTGCCGATGGTCTCGAGGTCGCGATCGAACACCGCATCGACAATGGCAGCGCCAACACCGTTCGCGCTGAGGTCGGCGAGCCGTGCGCGGACAGCATCCGGTCCCCGCGCCAGCACCGCGAGATCAACCAGCCCGATCCGGGTCCGGCTCTGGCGCGACAGCACCCGCAGCAAATTGGAATCGTGCATCGGGTTGAGCGGATGATCCTTCAGCGGGCTCTCATTGAGCGGCACCGCGCCGACAAACAGGTTGCCCTGGTAGACGGTGCGGCCGGTGCCGGGAAATGCCGGCGTCACCAGCACGATCGCATCGCCGGAATCGGCCCGCAGCGCGTCCATCACCGGCCCGATATTGCCGGCGTCGGTGGAATCGAAGGTCGAGCAGATCTTGAACAGCACATGATCGGCCCCGCGGCTGCGCAGCCATTGTTCGGCGGCGCGCGAGCGCGTTACCGCAAGGCCGGCCTCGATCGACCGGCTCTTCAGCGACACCACCACCGCATCGATTTCGGGCAACGCGAGATCGCCGGAGGGCACGCCGATGGTCTGCACCGTGCGCAGCCCGCATCGAGTGAGCGTGTTGGCGAGATCGGACGCTCCGGTATAGTCGTCGGCAATGCAGCCCAGGACCAGCTTCACGGCTTGGCTCCGGCATGGGGCTTGAACCAGCGGAGACCGTCGCCGGTGTTGCCGCGCGGGTTATATTCGCAGCCGACAAAGCCGATATAGCCGAGCCGGTCGAGCTCGGTGAACAGGAAGGGATAGTTCAGCTCCTCACCGTCGGGCTCGTTGCGCGAGGGAATACTGGCGATCTGGATGTGACCGATGATCGGCATCATCTTGCGCAGCCGCATGGTCACGTCGCCATGGATGATCTGGCAGTGATAGATATCGAACTGCAGTTTCAGGTTGGGAATCTTCAGCTCGAGGATCAGGTCGCGGGCGAAGCCGAAATCGTTGAGGAAATAGCCGGGCACGTTGCGCGGGTTGATCGGCTCGATCACGATGTCGAGGCCATGGGGATGGAAGAATTCGGCGGCCCATTGCACCGACCGGCGAAACGCCGCCACCGCTGACGGATCGCTGCGGCTCGCCATGCCCGCCATCAGATGCAGCCGCTTGACGCCGGTCGCCTGCACATAGGGCAGCGCGGTGCGCAGGCTCGCCTGCAGATCGGCAAAGCGGTCCGGCAGCGACGCAAAGCCCTTCTCGCCCGCATCCCAATTGCCCGGCGGCAGGTTGAACAGCGCCTGGGTCAGGCCGTTGCGCTGGAGCCGCGCGCCGATCTTGTCGGCCGGATATTCGTAGGGAAACAGGAATTCCACCGCCGAAAATCCCGCTTGGGCCGCCGCGTCAAAACGGTCGAGAAACGGCACTTCCGTGAACATCATGGTGAGATTGGCGGCAAAACGGGGCATCGACGGTCCTCTCGTCTGTCATTTCTGCTGCGGCTCGCCCGGCAAATCCGTGCCGGTGACACGCGCATACATCCGCGCTACCGAAGCATCGTCGTCGTGACCCATGCCGGATGCCGCCGTCATCAGGAACATCTGCAGCGCCGCGGCCGCGACCGGTACCGGGAATCTCGCGGTGCGCGCCATGTCCTGGACGATGCCAAGGTCCTTGACGAAAATCTCCACCGCACTGCGCGGCGCGTAATCGCCGTCGAGCACATGCGGCATGCGGTTCTCGAACATCCAGGAATTGCCGGCTGATGCCGTGATCACCTCGTAGACCTTGCGGATATCGAGGCCCTGTTTGGCGGCAAACGCAATTGCCTCAGACGCCGCGGCGATATGCACGCCGGCGAGCAATTGGTTGACCATCTTGAACGCGGCGCCCTGCCCCGCGGCATCGCCGAGTTCATAGAGCTTTGCCGCCATCGCATCGAGCGCGGGCCGCGCCCTGGCGAAGGCCGCCGCGCTGCCCGAAGCGAGAATGGTGAGTTCGCCCTGCGCCGCGCGCTGCGCGCCGCCGCTGATCGGCGCGTCGAGGTAGTGCCGGCCGGTCGCCTCCAGTTGTTTCGCCAGCCGCCGCGCGATGTCCGGATCCATGGTCGCGGCAGACACGAACACGGCGTCTCTGGCCAGGGTTTCCGCCACTCCGTCCTTGCCGAACAGGATGGTTTCGGTCTGCGCCGCATTGACGACAACGCTGACCACGATGTCCGCCTGTTTTGCCGCCTCGGACGGCGTCCGCGCGCCGGTTCCGCCATCGGCAACAAACCGTGCCACCGAATCCGCCGAGACGTCGCAGCCGGTCACTTCAAAACCGGCGCGCCGCAGCGAGGTCGCCATGCCGAAGCCCATCGAGCCGAGCCCGATCACGGCGATGCGTGGTTTGGTGGCGGCGGATTGCGGCATGCGGCAATTCCCTTGTTCTCGGGGCTTTCCCTCGGGATGCCGAGGTCGACGCTCGGCTTTGTCTCTGGGTATCACGGCTTGGCCGTGCTGCCAAAGCATGAGACAAGGCAGCGAAGAGGACGCTGCCATGAGCGAAACCAAGGTCCGCGAGCAGATCTGCCGTCTCGGCCGCTCGCTGTTCGAGCGCGGCCTGACGCCGGGCTCGTCAGGCAATATCAGCGCAACCCTCGATGATGGCGGCTGGCTGGTGACGCCGACCAACGCCTCGCTCGGTTCGCTCGATCCGGCACGGCTGTCGCTTCTCGGCGCCGATGGCCGGCTCCTTTCCGGCGATGCGCCGACCAAGGAGGTGCCGCTGCATACCGCACTCTACCAGACGCGTAACGCATCGCGCGCGGTCGTGCATCTGCATTCGACCCATTCGGTGGCGCTGTCGATGCTGCCGGAAATCGATCCGCGCGCCGCATTGCCGCCGATGACACCCTATTATCTGATGCGCTGCGGGCAGACCGCGCTGGTACCGTATTATCGGCCGGGCGATCCCGCGGTCGCCGAGGCGATCAAGGGGCTTGCCGGACAATACGCCTCGGTGCTGCTCGCCAATCATGGCCCGGTGGTAGCGGGCGAAACGCTGGAGGCCGCGGTCTATGCCATCGAGGAACTGGAAGAGACGGCCAAACTCTATCTGCTGCTGCGCGGGCTCAACCCGCGTTATCTCTCGCCCGGACAGGTCGCCGACCTCGCGAACACCTTCGGGCTGACCCTGCCGGAGCACGGGCACGATTGAGGCGGACACAGCCGACGTCGTCCCGGGCAAGCGAAGCGCGACCCGGGACCCATAACCACGAATGTCAATCGAGCAGGAAGCTGGGCCGCTATGCCGTCAACAACAGACGCTGGTGGTTATGGGTCCCCGCGTTCGCGAGGACGACAGCAACCCGCATTGCGAATTTCGGATTGCGCTGCGCTCCAGCCAGGCTACAAATTCCGCGCGCCCCGGAATGACGACGCCCTACAGCACGGCGAGATGCTTGTTGCGGAGGTCGGTCACCAGCATCAGGCCGGGCGCATGGGTGATGGCAAACGGCAATTTCGCCGCCGCGATCACCGCTTGCGGGGTCACGCCGCAGGCCCAGAACACCGGAATTTCGTCGGCCTCGACCGGTACCGGATCGCCGTAGTCCGGCTTTGAGATATCGGCAATTCCAATCGAATGCGGATGGCCGAGATGGACCGGCGCGCCATGCACGGCGGGAAACCGCGAGGTGATCTGCACCGCACGGATCGCGTCGGCCGGCCTGAATGGCCGCATCGACACCACCATCGGACCGGCAAACGGCCCAGAAGGAGCGCAGGCGATATTGGTGCGATACATCGGCACCCGCACCTTGCGCTCGATGTGGCGGATCGGCAGATCGTCCGCCATCAGCGCCTCTTCGAACGAGAACGAGCATCCGAGCACGAAGGCTACCAGGTCGTCGCGCCAGTGCGCCATCAGATCGGTGGGCTCCTCCGTCACCTCGCCGTCACGCCAGATCCGATAGCGCGGCAGGTCGGTGCGGATATCGAGGTCGATCCCCAAAGACGGGATGCGGGGATCGCCGACCTCGGACATGCCGATCACCGGGCAGGGTTTCGGGTTGAGCTGGCAGAACCGGTGGAATGCCGCCGCCAGCTTCTCGGGCAGGATTGCCAGATTGCCCTGCACAAAGCCGTTGGCGCGGCCGGCCGTGGTCGTCGTCATCCCGGCACGGCAGTCGAGCCGCGCCTGCAGGCTCGGGAGGATCTCCCGCCCGTCGTGGCCGCCCTGCCCGGTTCTCGCCAGACCGACATTCATCGAAAATGCTCCCGCCTCGACAGGTGGTGCCGCGCAGTTCTACCATGTCACGCAATAGCTCGCAGCAACAGGTTTTGCGGAACACCGAATGACCAAGATCGCCTCCAATCTGCAAATCGATTCCGCCCGGCTTTGGGGCACGATTCACGAGACCGCGAAATTCGGTGCCACACCGAAGGGCGGCGTGCGCCGGCTGACGCTCGGGCCGGAGGACAAGCAGGTGCGCGACTGGTTCCGCGACGCCTGCGAGGCGGCGGGTCTGGAGGTGCATGTCGATACGCTCGGCTCGATGTTCGGCTTGCGCAAGGGCCGCGACATGTCGAAGCCCCCGGTCGGGCTCGGCTCGCATCTCGACACCCAGCCGACCGGCGGCAAATATGACGGCGTGCTCGGCACGCTGGCGGCGCTCGAAGTCGTGCGCACGCTGAACGACGCCGGGATCGAGACCGAAACGCCGATCTGCATCGTCAACTGGACCAATGAAGAGGGCTCGCGGTTCGCGCCGGCAACCATGGCCTCGGCTGCCTATGCCGGCGATTACACCACCGACGACATTCTGGCGCGGCGCGATGCGGCCGGGGTCAGCGTCGGCGAAGCTCTCGACAGCATCGGCTATCGCGGCCATGAGGCGGTCGGCGCGCGCAGGCTCGGCGCCTTCGTCGAGCTGCATATCGAGCAGGGTCCGCTGCTGGAAGCCGAAAACAAGACCATCGGCGTGGTCGATCGCGGCCAGGGCATCGTCTGGTACGACGGCAAGATCACCGGCTTCGAAAGTCATGCCGGCACCACCCCGATGCCGCTGCGCCGCGACGCGCTGGCGGCGTTGTCCGAATTCGTGCTGGCGGTCGAGCGCATCGCCAGGGCACATGGCCCGAACGCCGTCGGCACCGTCGGCGAGGCCGTGATTGCGGCGCCGTCACGCAACGTCATTCCAGGCGAGGTCGCCTTCACCGTGGATATCCGCAGCCCGAATGCGGCAACGCTCGACGCCATCGACCGGGATTTGCGCAGCGCGATTGTGGAAATCGCGGCGCGGCGCAAGGTCGAGATGGCACTGGCGCCGATCTGGCGCAAGGAGCCGACCGTGTTCAACGCAAAACTGGTCGATGCGGTCGAAACCGCGACCAGGGCATTGGGCTACAGCCACCGCCGCATCACCTCCGGCGCCGGTCACGACGCCTGCAATCTGGCCAATGTGGTGCCGGCAGCGATGATCTTCGTGCCCTGCAAGGATGGCGTCAGCCATAACGAGCTGGAGGACGCAACCCAGGCCGACTGCACCGCCGGCGCCAACGCCCTGATGCATACCGTGCTCGCGCTCGCCGGCGTCGCCGCATAGCCGCCAACAAACCCCACAAACCAGCGGAGGCCAATTTGCGCGGAGTGTTTGTCGATGCCAATCAGTCGCTGGCCGTGATTTTGGAGCGACTGACAAAACCCGGCGATCCCGAGATGCGCATTCATCGCGATCCCGACATCGCGTCTGAAGAGCTGCCGAACGTGCTCGACGGCGCCGGGATCGCGATCGTCGATCACACGGCGCTGCCGACCGCCATCGCGCGCAACTGTGCGGGGCTGAAGCACGTCGTCTTCCTGGGCACCGGCGCCCGCAGCTATATGAATCCGGAAGAACTGGCCGAACTTGGCATCGAGGTTCATCTGATCAAGGGCTATGGCGACACCGCGGTGGCCGAATCCACTATTGCGCTGATGTGGGCGGCCGCGCGCGGCATCGCCCAGATGGACCGCGAAATGCGCGCCGGCAACTGGCTGCGCGAGGACGGCATGCAGCTCAGGGGCAAGACACTGGGCCTGATCGGTTTCGGCGGTATCGCGGCTGAAGTGGCACGCATTGCGAGCGGCAGCGGCCTGCGGGTTATCGCCTGGAACCGGACGCCGAGGCATCATGCGAGCGTCGAATTCACCGCGCTCGATGCGCTGCTGGCGCAGAGCCATGTCGTCTCGCTGCATCTGTTGTTGAACGACGAGACCCGCGGTTTCGTCTCGCGGCAACGGATCGCCGCGATGAGACCGGGCGTCATCCTGGTCAACACCGCACGCGGCGCGTTGGTCGATGAAGCCGCCATGATCGAGGCGCTGCGATCAGGTCACATCCGGCATGCTGGCCTCGACGTCTTCAACACCGAGCCGCTGCCCTCGGACCACCCGCTGACACAACTGCCGAACGTAACGCTCTCGGCCCATTCCGCCTTCCGCACCCCCGAAGCGAGCGAGAATTTGATCGAGGCGGCGTGGCAGCATTGCCGGAGGATTGCGAGGGTGTGAGACAGCGCAGCCGTCCAGCCATTGTCATTCCGGGATGCGCCTCTTGGCGCAGGCCCGGAATCCATAACCACCATCGGGAGTATGGATTCCGGGCTCGCGCTACCGCGCGCCCCGGAATGACGGCTTCACCCCCGGAATGACGACGCCTGACAACCCTACTCTACCATTTCCGCAACCGCCTTGCCGCAGGCCGCGGTGTCGGCGTTGCCGCCGAGGTCGCGGGTGCGCAGCGTGCGTTCGCCGAGCGTGCGCTCGATCGCCGCGACGATCGACGCCGCGGCGGCCTTCTCGCCGAGATGCTCCAGCATCATCGCGCCCGACCAGATCATGCCGATCGGGTTGGCAATGCCCTGCCCGGCAATATCCGGCGCGGAGCCGTGCACCGGCTCGAACACCGAGGGAAAATCGCCTTCCGGATTGATGTTGCCGGACGGCGCGATGCCGATGGTGCCGGTGCAGGCCGGTCCCAGATCGGACAGGATGTCGCCGAACAGATTGGAGCCGACCACGACGTCGAACCAGTCCGGATGCAGCACGAAATTCGCTGTGAGGATGTCGATGTGATATTTGTCCCATTTCACCTTGGGATATTGCCTCGCCATCGCTTCCACGCGCTCGTCCCAGTACGGCATGGTGATCGAGATGCCGTTGGACTTGGTCGCCGAGGTCAGATGCTTCTTCGGCCGTGACTGCGCCAGCTCGAACGCGAATTTCAGGATGCGGTCGACCCCGACCCGGGTCATCACCGTCTGCTGGGTGACGAATTCGCGCGCGGTGTCCGGAAACATCCGGCCGCCGACCGAGGAATATTCGCCTTCGGTGTTCTCGCGCACGACCCAGAAATCGATGTCGCCGGGCTTGCGGTTGGCCAGCGGCGACGGCACCCCCGGCATCAGCCGCACCGGGCGCAGGTTGACATACTGGTCGAACTCGCGGCGGAACTTGATCAGCGACCCCCACAATGAAATGTGATCAGGAATTTTCGCGGGCCAGCCGACCGCGCCGAAATAGATCGCGTCGTGCTTGCCGATCTTCTCTTTCCAGTCATCCGGCATCATCTGGCCATGCTTTTCGTAATAGTCCCACGACGCGAAATCGAAATGGTCGAAATGCACGCCGACGCCGTGTTTTTTCGCCGCGGTTTCCAGCACGCGCAGGCCTTCCGGCACCACTTCCTTGCCGATGCCGTCGCCGGGAATGACCGCGATCCGGTATTGTTTTTTTGGGTTGGCCATCGAAAGCGTCCTTTATCCCGTCGCGCCGGCAAAATCATGCTTGGATCGGATTGCAATGGACCAAAGTTGCTTGCCGCGCAACGCTGCAGTGCAATGTTGACCGGTTTGACGGCGGCGGCCTAACAGTTGAAAATCGCCGGCGACATCCGGCCAGCCTCTCCCCTCAAGCGAGTATTGCCATGGATCTTCATTTGCGCGGCAAGCGCGTCCTGATCACCGGCGCGTCGAAGGGCATCGGCGCGGCGGCCGCCGAAGCCTTCGCCGAAGAAGGATGTCATCTGCGACTGGCGGCGCGCAGCGGCGACCAGTTGAAGGCGCTTGCCGAACGCCTGCGTGCGGCGCATCAGATCGATGCCACCGCACATGTCGTCGACCTCCGCAAGCCCGAAGACATCGCGAGGCTGGTCAAGGAGGCCTCTGACATCGACATCCTCGTCAACAATGCCGGTGACATTCCGGGCGGCTCGATCGACAAGATCGACGAGCCGACCTGGCGTCATGCCTGGGAGCTCAAGGTGTTTGGCTACATCAACCTGACGCGCGCGATCTACGCCCAGATGAAATCGCGCGGCCATGGCGTCATCGTCAATGACATCGGCGCCGCCGGCGAGAAGTTCGACGCCAACTACATCTGCGGCAGCACCGGCAATGCCGCGCTGATGGCGTTTACCCGCGCGCTCGGCAGCAAGAGCCTCGCCGACAATATCCGCGTGGTCGGCATCAATCCCGGACCGGTCGGCACCGACCGTCACGTCACCTTGCTGAAGACCCGCGCCAGGCACCAGTTCGGCGACGAAAACCGCTACACGGAATTCCAGAAGGGCCTGCCGCTCGGCCGTCCCGCGCATGCCCGCGAGATCGGCGACCTGATGGCCTTCCTCGCCTCCGACCGCTCCGGCTATACTTCGGGCGTCATCTACACCGTCGACGGCGGCATCAGCGCCGGCTGGGGGTAGGCGCAGCCGTCATTCCGGGGCGCGCCTCTTTCTTGGCGCGAGCCCGGAATCCATACTCCCGACGGTGGTTATGGATTCCGGGCCTGCGCCAAGTGGCGCATCCCGGAATGACGGGAGCGGGTTTCCACTTTGCCGGAAAATGGCGATAAACGACAACGACGGGGTAGCAACAAGTGGCATCCGACCAGGGACTGGTACAGGCAACAGCCTGCGCGATCGTCGACAAGCTCAACGCCGGCGAGGTCACGCCCCTTGATCTGCTCGACGTGCTGGAGCAGCGCATCGCCGAGATCGACGGCAAGGTGAACGCGCTGCCGACGCTGTGTTTCGACCGTGCCCGAAGCCGCGCCGGGGCGCTGATGAAAAGCAAGCTCGGCGAGCGCGGCCTGCTCGCCGGGCTGCCGGTGCCGATCAAGGACCTCACCGACGTCGAGGGCGTACTGACGACGCAGGGCTCGCCGATTTACCGGGACAACGTGCCTGCGCGGTCCGATCTGATGGTCGAACGCCTCGAAGGCAACGGCGCGCTGATCTACGCCAAATCGAACACGCCGGAATTCGGCGCCGGCGCCAATACCTTCAACGAGGTGTTCGGCGCGACCCGCAACCCCTGGGATCTGTCGCGCTCCGCCGCCGGCTCTTCCGGCGGCGCCGCCGCCGCGCTCGCCACCGGCATGGCCTGGCTTGCGCACGGCTCCGACATGGGCGGCTCCTTGCGCAATCCCGCGAGCTTCTGCGGCGTTGTCGGCATGCGGCCGAGCATTGGCCGCGTCGCGCATACGCCGGTCGCCAAGATCGATCGCAATCTCGGCGTCCAGGGCCCGATGGCGCGCAATGTTGAGGACCTGGCGCTGCTGCTCGACGCCATGAGCGGCGAGCATCCCGCGGATCCGCTGTCACTGCCGCGGCTGCCGACGTCCTTCCTGTCGGCCGCGCGCTCCGGCAAGCGGCCGAAGCGCGTGGCCTATTCGCCCGATCTCGGCATCACGCCGGTCGATCCCGAGATCGCCGCCATCACCCGAAAAGCCGCGGAGCGCTTCGCCGAAGCCGGCGCGATCGTCGAGGACGCGCATCCCGATTTGCGCGAGGCGCATCAATGCTTCCACGTGCTGCGCGCCTTCGATTTCGCGGTCAGCAAGGCGGCGCTGCTGCGCACCAGGCGCGATCAGCTCAAGCCGGAAGTGATCT
This sequence comes from uncultured Alphaproteobacteria bacterium, assembly GCA_963808035.1. Classification (GTDB taxonomy): domain Bacteria; phylum Pseudomonadota; class Alphaproteobacteria; order Rhizobiales; family Xanthobacteraceae; genus Bradyrhizobium. The sequence continues at coordinate 918,069 of CAWEEF010000001.1, forward strand.
GGAATATCGAGGAAGGCCTCAGGCTCACGGTCGGCCAGATCGAGCGGGCGGAAGCGCAGCGGGTGGCGATGACCGCACGCACGCTGGAGTTCTTCAGGACCTACGACCTCCTGCTGACGCCGGCGACCATCGTCGCGCCGTTCCCGGTCGAAAACCGCTACGTCGCCGAATGTGCCGGCACAAAATTCGACAATTACGTCGAATGGCTCGGCATCGTCTATGCGATCACGCTGGTCTGCTGCCCCGCGCTGTCGCTGCCATGCGGGTTCACGGCCTCGGGCCTGCCGGTCGGATTGCAGATGGTGGGCCCGCCGCGCAGCGAAGCGCAGCTTCTGGCATACGCAAAGGGGCTGGAGGATATCCTGGGCGTGCGCGGCACCACGCCGATCGATCCGAGGGCGCCCGTTGCGCGAGCAGGTCACCTTTGATGACCCCAAACGTCGCGATTTGTGCGCTGGCGATTGCACCCCGCCCCGCTATAATTGGCCCGAAAGCTGCGAGGCGAGCGACGGGCGCGATGGAGGAACGCTTAAATGGCCGGAAAACTCAAAATCCACGTCGACCAGGAGAAGTGCCAGGGCCATGCCCGCTGCAAATCGCTGGCACCCGAACTGTTCGAGCTCGACCAGTTCGGCAATGCGCATGAAGTCGGCGACGGCGCGGTCCCTGAGGGGCTCGAGGACAAGGCCTGGCTTGCCCAGACCAATTGTCCGGAAATTGCGATTGAAATTACCGAAGACTGAACGGGTTTGGTGCACAGTTTTTTTAGCCGATTGATCCGGCACGTTTTGATTAGCGAACGAAACCAAAAGGAAATTGCCTGATGTCCGATCATGCCCCGGTCACCGATTGGGTTCACGATTTCGACCATACCGATCCGCGCTGGACCGAGAATCCGTTTCCGATCTGGGAAAAACTGCGCGCTGAATGCCCGGTCGTCCACACCGAGCGTTTCCTCGGCTGCTACCTGCCGACCACCTATGAAGCGGTGAAGCAGGTCGCCTACGACACCGAACATTTTTCCTCGCGCCGCGTCATCGTCCGCGACGTGCGGCCCGAGACGCCGGGATCGGCGCCGCCGATCACCTCCGATCCGCCGGAACACAAGCCTGCCAAGCAACTGCTGCTGCCGCCGTTCACGCCCGACGCCATGCAGAGGCTTGAGCCCAGGGTTCGCGCCATTTGCAACGAACTGATCGACGAATTCATCGATGACGGAAAATGCGACGCCGCCGCGCGCTATACCAAGCACATTCCGGTGCGGGCGATCGCCCATATGCTCGGCATCCCGGAAAAGGACGGCGGCCTGTTCATCAAGTGGATCCACGAGATCCTCGAACTGGGCATCAAGGATGATGACGCCCTGATGCGCGCGGTCCACGACATGTCCGCCTATTTCGCCGGCCATATCGAGCAGCGCAAGCAACACCCGACCGAGGATCTGATCTCGACGCTGATGAATGCCAGGGACAAGGACGGCCAGCCCTTGTCCGATGTTCATGTGCAAGGCTCGCTGCGGCTGCTCCTGATCGCCGGCATCGATACCACCTGGAGCGCGATCGGCTCCTCGCTGTGGCATCTGGCGAAGACGCCGGCGGACCGCGCGCGATTGATCGCGGAGCCGGCGCTGCTGCCGACCGCGGTCGAGGAATTCCTGCGGGCCTATGCGCCGGTGACGATGGCCCGCGAGGTGATGAAGGAAACGACGGTGAGCGGCTGCCCGGTCAGGCCCGGCAATATGGTGCTGCTGTCGTTCCCCGCCGCCAACCGCGATCCCGCGATGTTTCCCGATGCCGACAAGGTGGTTATCGACCGCAAGGAGAACCGCCATGCGGCGTTCGGCCTCGGCATTCATCGTTGCATCGGCTCCAACCTCGCGCGCATGGAAATGACGGTGGCGATCGAGGAATGGCTGAAGCGGATTCCGGATTTTCGGCTCGATCCGGCCGGCCAGGTCACCTGGTCGGAAGGCACCGTGCGCGGACCGCGGCAGCTTCCGCTGCTGTTTGGCAGAGCGAGCTGAACTTCGGCCGTCATTGCGAGGAGCGCAAGCGACGAAGCAATCCACAGCCAGCTTGCCGCGCGATGGATTGCTTCGCTTGCGCTCGCAATGACGGCTTGAGGATGGATGCCCTGGACGAGGAGCTTCACCGAACCATGGAGGCTGAACGTGCCGATTGAACGTTTCCAGTTTATGGGCTCGGAAGGCCAGCAGCTCGCGGCCGCGCTCGACCTGCCGGAGCGCGCGCCGATCGCCTATGCGCTGTTCGCGCATTGCTTCACCTGCGGCAAGGACGTGCTCGCCGCCAAGCGGATCGCGGTGGCGCTGGCGGCGAAGGGAATCGCGGTGCTGCGCTTCGACTTTACCGGGCTCGGCTCCAGCGAAGGCGATTTCGCCAACTCGACCTTCTCCTCGAACGTCGCCGATCTGGTGCGGGCCGCCGATCATCTGCGCGCCGCTCGCAAGGGTGCCGCGATCCTGATCGGCCATAGTCTCGGCGGCGCCGCCATGCTGGCCGCCGCCGCTCAAATTCCCGACGCCAAAGCCGTCGTCACCATCGCCACGCCCTCCGATCCGGGCCATGTCACCGGCCTGTTCGCCGATCGGATCGAGGACATCCGCAAGCATGGCAAGGTCGAGGTTTCGCTCGCCGGCCGTCCGTTCCAGATCAAGCGCGAATTCCTCGACGACATCGCCGAGCACAGCCTGATGACGCAGGTCGCGAGGCTGCACAAGGCGCTGCTGGTGATGCACGCGCCGGGCGACGACATTGTGGGTATCGACAACGCCACCCGCATTTTCGTTACGGCCAGGCATCCCAAGAGCTTTGTCTCGCTGGCGGACGCCGATCATCTGCTCACGCAAAAACGCGACGCCGGCTATGTCGCCGATGTCATCGCGGCCTGGGCTGAACGCTATCTCGACCCCGTCGCGTCGGAGCCCGCCGCCGATCCCGGCACGGCGCCGCGCCAGGTCGTCGTGCGTGAGACCCGCAACAGCAAATTCCAGCAGATCGTTTCGGTCGGGCCGCATCGGATGCTGGCCGATGAACCGGTTGCCGCCGGCGGCGAGGATAGCGGGCCCGGGCCGTATGACCTGCTGCTGGGCGGCCTCGGTGCCTGCACCTCGATGACCATGCGGCTCTACGCCGACCGCAAATCGCTGCCGCTCGATCGGGTGACGGTGACGCTGAAGCACAACAAGATCCACGCCGAAGATTGCGCCGAATGCGAAACCAGGACCGGCCTGCTCGACCGGATCGACCGCGTGATCGCCATGGAAGGCAAGCTCGACGCCGAGCAGCGCGCGAAGCTGATGGAGATCGCCGACAAGTGCCCGGTGCATCGCACCCTGACCTCCGGGGTCCACATCGTGACCAGGCCCGCGGATTGACGAACCCTGGCGCCGGCGTATCATCCGCATCAAGGAGCCGCCCATGCCGGCCGTGGCACGCATCGATCCCAAAGCGGTTTTTTCACCGGAGCAATGGCGCCGGCTGACCTCGCGCAGCTCGCTGCGCGGCCTGTGGCTGGTGGTTCACGCCTGGGCAACGATCGCCGCCGCGATCGCGCTGGTGGCGGTGTGGCCGAACCCCCTGACCTGGCTGATCGCGGTCATGGTTGTGGGCACGCGCCAGCTCGGGCTTGCGATCCTGATGCATGAAGCCGCCCATGGCGGGCTGCACGCCAACAAAGCCATCAATGAATGGATCGGCCAATGGTTGTGCGCGGTTCCGGTCGGCGCCGATCTGGCCAGCTACCGCTCCTATCATCTGCAGCACCACAAATTCACCCAGCAGCCGGAAGATCCCGACCTGTCGCTGTCGGCGCCGTTTCCGATCACCAAGGAGAGCTACACGCGCAAGGCGGTGCGCGACCTCACCGGGCAGACCTTTGTGAAGCAGCGGCTGCCGCTGTTTCTGTCGCTGTTCAGGCGAGGCGGCGGCGATGCTGAATTGACCCATGAGAGCTTCGTCTCCAGCGGTGCCGACAAGATGGCGCGCTTTCTTGCCGTGAACGCCGTGCTGTTTGGCCTGTGCTGGCTTGCCGGTGTGGGCATCTGGTACTGGGCGGTCTGGATGTTGGCGATGGCGACCTGGCTGTCGCTGGTGACGCGCATCCGCAATATCGCCGAACATGCCTGCACCAGCACCGGCGAGGATCCGTTCAGCCATGCCCGCACTACCCGCGCCAATCCGATCGAGCGGCTGCTGATCGCACCCTATTGGGTGAACTATCACGCCGAACATCATCTGTTCATGTATCTGCCGTGCTACCATCTGCCCGAAGCGCATCGGCTGCTGATCGAGAAGGGTCTGATCCAGCGAATGGAAGTGCGCCCCGGCTATCTCGATGTGATGCGGCTCGCGACCTCGGGCCGGCCGGCCTGAGCGGCGCTCGAACCGCAGCCGGTCAGGCCCTGGCGTCCTGGATCGAAGCCAGGGGCGGAACACGCAGCGGTCCGCGCAGGCCCGCGGCCGAGCCGAGCAGAATGCCGGCAACGGCTGCAAACGAAGCGAGCGCCAGCGTCGATAGTCCGGTCAGACCCTGGCCGATCGAGCAGCCAAGGGCCATCGCGCCGCCTGCCCCCATCAGCGCCGCGCCGCCGGCCGAGCGCAGCATGTGGCGCGGCGATCGATAGCCCTCCCAATGGAAGCGGCGCGTGACCAGCGCCGTCACCAGGCTTCCGACAAACACGCCGCCGACGGTCGCAATGCCGAAGTTCAGCGTCAGCCCGGTGGACAGCATGACATATTGCAGCGAATCGGCGATCGGCGCCACGAAGGTGAGCGAGGTGACCGGCGCCGGATTGAAGTCGTCGGCGCCGAGATACCCGGTCGCAAACCAGCCCGCGGCGACCAGCAGCCCGATCATGACGCCGGCCGCGACCTGTCCCCAGGAGCGGCGGAACGGCGGATGCGCGAAGGCAAAGATGATCAACGCCCCGCTGATGGTCGAGGCTGCGAGCATCCGCGCGAACCTTGCATCGAGATGGAACATCGACAGCAGCTCCGGCACCGAGATCAGCTTCGGCGACATTTGCGACCACTGCAGCAGCGCGATGCGTGAGGGCGCAATCAGGCCCTTCAGCGTCATCTGCGCGACGATGCCGAGCACGATCACCACGACAAAGGAGCGCAAATTGCCGCTGCCGAGCAGCACCAGCGCCCGCGATCCGCAGCCGTTCGACATCACCATGCCATAGCCGAACAAAATGCCGCCAAAGAACATCAGCGGCGCCGAAAACGACGGCTGCAGATAAATCGACTTGCCGAGATCGACCATCTGCCGCGCGGCAAGGAGTTGGGTCGCGGCGATTGCCACACCGAGCGCGAGCCCATACGTCCGCACCAGCCGGCCGTCGCCCTCCGCCCACCAGCCGCGCAGGCTGCTGACGAGGCAAAACCCGCTCAGCAGCGCGACCGCCCCATAGACGAGGCCGATCGCCAGGCCGGCAGAGACGACAAGATAGACTCCGTCCTGCACTGGCTTTTCCTCGGGTTTTCCGGATCGGATATCCGGACAAGATAGACAAAACTGGCGGCAGCAAACAGTCTGGAAGCGACGCGCTATGGCGCCGGACGCAGGATCACGCGATCGCGCGACGAGCCGGCGACCGCGAGAAAGGCAGCCTTGGCGTCCTGCAGCGAATAGATCGCCGCGGACCGGATCGGAAACGGCTTGAGATGGCCATCGGCAAGGCCGGGAACCAGTTCCTTCAGGACTGCGCCGGTCGCCGCCGACGACAGTCCCAGCGTGTCGATGCCGACATAGGTGTGCTGGCCGCGATAGAATTCCAGGATATTGAACGGCACGACCGGGGCGATGGCGGCGATCAGGATCTGGCGCCCGCGCAGCGCCAGCGCTTGATGCGCGGCCTGAAAATAGGGATCGCCGACGGTATTGAAGACGATGTCGGCGCCCTTGCCGTCCGTGATGTCGCGAAGGCGCGCGGCAACATCGGTTGCCGAGGCATCGATCACGTCGACCTTCGAATTGGCATGGCCTTCATAGGGTTCATTCTTGCGCACCACGCCGACGGCACGGGCGCCGTGCCAGGTCGCGATTTGCACCGCCGCCTGGCCGACCTTGCCGTTAACCCCCATTACCAACACCGTCTCGGTTTTTTTCGGCATTCCGGCGCGACGAAAACCTTCCATGGCGGTAACGAAGGGAACGCCGAGACCGGCGGCTTGCTCCCACGACAGGCTTGCCGGCTTCTCGACCACGGCATCGGCTTCGACTGCAAGGTGCGTCGCATGGCTGCCGTCACGCCGGATGCCGAGATCGCCCGAGGAGCCAAAGACCTCGCGTCCGATCAGGCCGGCGGGACCATCGATCACGATCCCCGCATAGTCCCGGCCCGGCGTGCGCGGAAATACCGCGTAGGACATCGAGCCGGTGGCGGCTTTGACATCGGAAGGATTGACGGCGGCCGCCTTGAGCTCGATCAACACCTCGTTGGCGGCGCCTGACAGCGTGCGCCCCTCGATCGCCGGCGCGAGCAAGGCCGGGGCGTCGGCCTTGGCCGCGAGGCGCACGCAGCGGGCCTCCACCACAAGCGGCCGATCATCTGATTTTTCGGGGACTGACATCACAGCCTTTCCGGACTTCTCGGACACCCTGTTGACGCCGCTGGGATCGTTGACAGCAAGGTCGCTTCGCATCATGACTAGCGGACTGATCGCTTAGTTCAAGAGGCTTGTTCCGGCAAGCCCGGAGAGACCGCAGTGAACGTCAAGGCCACGCTTTCGCCCGACGATCTCGCGCGCGCCTGCGCCGAGGCGATGTGGAAGCAAGACGACGCCAGCAAGGGCCTCGGCATGGAGATTGTCGAGATCCGATCGGGCCAGGCAACGCTGAAGATGACGGTCAAGCCGGACATGGTCAACGGCCAGCGGATCGCCCATGGCGGCTTCATCTTCACGCTGGCGGACTCGGCCTTCGCCTTCGCCTGCAATACCCATAACGAACGCGTCGTTGCCGCCGAGGGCAACATCACGTTCATCCGGCCCGGCAAGCTTGGCGACATCCTGGTGGCGAATGCGCGCGAGATCTCGCGCAACGGCCGGTCCGGGATCTACGATGTGCGCGTCACCGCCAATGACGTCGTGATCGCCGAGTTTCGCGGCCATTCCCGCACCATCGGCGGTACATGGCTGCCGACGGTAGAGACCGATCCGAAATAAACAACCCGTTACTGATTTCAGGAGAAGCGCGCGATGGCCTCGACAAACCTGCGACCGGGTGGAAGCGGTTACAGCGCTGTGCTCGACGAGGCCGAACGGGCTTCCCGCGACGAGATCATCGCTCTGCAGACCAAGCGGCTCGCCTGGTCGCTGGCGCATGCCTATGACAACGTCGCGCATTACAGGAAAGCCTTCGACAAGGCCGGCGTGCATCCGCGAGACTTCAGGCAATTGTCCGATCTCGCCCGATTTCCGTTCACGGTCAAGACCGACCTGCGCGACAATTACCCCTTCAACATGTTCGCGGTACCGCGCGAAAAGCTGGTCCGCGTCCACGCCTCCTCCGGCACCACCGGCAAGCCGATCGTGGTCGGCTATACCAGGGCCGATATCGAGGTCTGGTCGGAGGTGATGGCGCGCTCGATCCGCGCCGCCGGCGGCCGCACCGGCATGATCATGCACAACGCCTATGGCTATGGCCTGTTCACCGGAGGGCTCGGCGCGCATTACGGCGCCGAGCGGCTCGGCTGCACCGTGGTGCCGGTCTCGGGCGGCATGACCGAGCGGCAGGTGCAGCTCATCAACGACTTCAAGCCCGACATCATCACGGTGACGCCGAGCTACATGCTGGCGATCCTGGACGAGTTCAAGCGCCAGGGCCTTGACCCGCACAAATCATCCTTGAAATTCGGCATCTTCGGCGCCGAACCCTGGACCAACGCCATGCGCGGCGAAATCGAGGCGGCGTTCGACATGGACGCCACCGACATCTACGGCCTTTCCGAAGTGATCGGTCCCGGCGTCGCCCAGGAATGCGTGGAGACCAAGGACGGCCTGCATGTCTGGGAGGATCATTTCTATCCGGAGGTGATCGATCCCGAGACCGGCAAGGTGGTGCCCGACGGCGAAAAAGGCGAGCTGGTGTTCACCTCGCTGACCAAGGAGGCATTTCCGATCATTCGCTACCGCACCCGCGACCTGACGCGGCTGTTGCCGGGCACCGCGCGGCCCGGGATGCGGCGCATGGAGAAGGTCACCGGACGTTCCGACGACATGATCATCCTGCGTGGCGTCAACGTGTTTCCCACCCAGATCGAGGAAGTGCTGCTTGCCACCGACTGGTGCGGCGGTCATTTCATCATCGAGCTGACCCGCGAGGGGCGGATGGACGAGATGACGGTGCTGGCGGAAGCGCGGCCGGAACACTGGGACGACAGCGGCCTGACGGTCCATGCCGAGAAGGTCGCGACCTTCATCAAGAACACAATCGGCATCACCGCCCGCGTCAGAGCCGTCGCCCCGGAAACGCTGGAACGCTCGCTCGGCAAGGCGAGGCGCGTCCACGACAAGCGACCGAAGGGGTAGCCTTTCGTCATTGCGAGGAGAAATCGTAGCCCGGATGGAGCGCAGCGCAATCCGGGTTGGCGGCGAGAAGAACCCGGATTTCGCTGCGCTTCATCCGGGCTACGCGGTTTGAAATGACGGCGGGGTCACACGTGATCGTAATCCACCACGACTCTATCCGACACCGGGCGGGCCTGGCAGGTCAGGATGAATCCCGCCTCGAGTTCCCAGGGCTCCAGCGAATAGTTCACTTCCATCCTCGCATCGCCCTCGACGAGCTTGGCGCGGCAGGTTGAGCACATGCCGCCCTTGCAGGCGAATGGCAGGTCCATGCCGGCGCGCAAGGCGGCGTCGAGGATCGCCTCGCCCTCGGCCACCGGCACCTCGCGGCGCTTGCCGTCGATGATCAGCGATGCCGTCGCCTTCGGCGGCGCCGTCGCCGCGATCACCGCCCTGGCCCGAGGCTTGCCGCCGAGCCCCGACACGAAGCGTTCGACGTGAATACGCTCGGCGGCAATGCCGATATCGCGGCAGGTCGCCTCGATATCCTCGCTCATGCCGGTCGGGCCGCAGATGAAGACGTGGTCGACACTGCCCGCCGGGACCAGCGAGCGCAGCAGCACCCTCACCTTCTCGCCATCGAGCCGGCCGTGCAGGATCGGAATGTCCTGCTCTTCGCCCGAGATCACATGGAAGATCGAGAGCCGCTGCATGAAGCGGTCCTTCAGCTCTTCCAATGCCTCGCGAAACAGCATGCTGACGGTGGAGCGATTGCCGTAGAACAGAAAAAACCGGCTATGCGGCTCGCGCGCCAGCACGCCCTTGACGATCGAGAGGATCGGCGTGATGCCGGAGCCCGCGGCGAAGCCGACATGAACCCGCGCCTCATCCGGCGCATGGGTGACACCAAAGCGCCCGGTCGGCGTCATGACATCGAGCTGGTCGCCGGGTTTCAACTCGTCGGCGGCCCAGCTCGAGAACGCGCCGCCATCGACCTTCTTCACCGCGATGCGCAATTCGCCGTCATCGGGACCGGAGCAGATCGAATAGGAGCGGCGCACTTCCTCGCCGTCCATGGTGGTGCGCAGGGTCAGATACTGGCCGGGCGCGAAGCCGTAGTCGTCCGCAAGCTCGTCCGGAATCGCAAAGGTCAGCGACACCGCATCGGACGATTCGCGGCGCAGATCGCTGACCGCCAGACGATGAAAACGAGGGGTCAAGGACGACATGTTCAGTGACACTTGAAATAGTCGAACGGCTCGCGGCAGCTGCGGCAGCGCCACAGCGCCTTGCAGGAGGTCGAACCGAATTCGGAAAGCAGCTCGGTATCCGCCGAGCGGCATTGCGGGCATTCAACCTGCTGCACGCCGAACAGCGCGCGGCGGGAGCCGGCCGCCTGCGGCGGCGCGATCCCATACTCCCTGAGCTTGCGGCGACCGTCGTCGCTCATCCAGTCGGTGGTCCAGGCCGGCGACAACACGGTGCGGACGTTCGGATCGGCGAACCCCGCCCGCTCCAGCGCCAGCTCGATCTCGAGCGCGATCATGTTCATGGCCGGACAGCCGGAGTAGGTCGGCGTGATCGCAACCTCGACATGGCCGCCGGTTACCGCGACGTCGCGCAGCACACCGAGATCGGCGATGGTGAGAACCGGGATCTCCGGATCGACCACGCCAGAGACGGCATCCCACGCGCGCTGCCGCAGTTCGGCATCAGTGTGCGCGGTGGTCACCATGTGGCACCCGGAAACGTCCGTTGCATCGATTGCAACTCGCTGAGCAGATGCCCGAGATGTTCGCTGTGCCGGCCGCTGCGGCCACCCTGCTGCATCCATTCGCTTTGGGGCAGTGTCAGCGTTGCTTCGCTCACCACATCGGAGATCGTCTTGAGCCATCGCGGCCGCAGTGTCGCCGGATCGATCGCCACCTTGTTTACGATCAGGCCGCGCTCGCTGTCATCGACCTCGAACATCTCGCCGGTATAGGCCCAGAGATCGTCGATCGCCGTCTGCGCGCGGCGGTGGCTTTCCTCGGTGCCGTCGCCGAGCCGAACCATCCATTCCGACGAATGCCGCAGATGATAGGCACTTTCCTTTTCGGACTTGGCGGCAATCGCCGCCAGCGTCGTGTCGCTCGATTTCATCATCGCCCGCCAATAGAGATCGGCAAATGCCGCGTAGAAAAATTGCCGCGCCATGGTGCGCGCGAAGTCGCCATTGGGCTGCTCCAGCAGCAGCAAATTGCGATATTGCCTGATGTCGCGCAGATAGGCGAACTTGTCCTCGTCGTTGCCCGTGCCTTCGATCTTCGCGGCGTAGCCGTACAGCTCGCGGGCCTGTCCCAGCAGATCGAGGCCCATATTGGCGAGTGCCATGTCCTCCTCCAGCATTGGTGCATGGCCGCACCACTCCGAAAGCCGATGCCCCAGGATCAGCGCGTCGTCGGCCCGGCGCAGCGCGTACAGCACCAGCGGCGTTTCGGAAACGGAAATAGAGGCAATGGCCATAGCTTGATCCACTTGCTCACCTCATCCTGAGGAGCGGCCACTTGGTTGCGTCTCGAAGGATGGGCCACGGGCCTCATGGTTCGAGACGGCGCTAACGCGCCTCCTCACCATGAGGGGTCGATCACATATGCCCGACTTCGTCGGGAACGTCATAGAAGGTCGGATGGCGGTAGATCTTGGATTCCGCCGGCTCGAACATCATGCCTTTTTCCGAGGGATCGGAGGCGGTGATCGCACGCGACGGCACCACCCAGATCGACAGCCCCTCGCCGCGGCGGGTGTAGATGTCGCGCGCAGCCTGCAGCGCCAGCGTGGCGTCGGTCGCATGCAGCGAGCCGACGTGCTTGTGGGCGAGCCCGTTGCGGCTGCGGATGAAAACTTCCCAGAGCGGAATGTTCGGCGTGGCCATTGTGGCCTCCTTCAGAGAATTGCGACTAGGCGGCCTGGCGTCGCCTGCGTTTTTCGGCATGGGCGGAGGCAGCCTCGCGCACCCAGGCCCCCTCGTCATGGGCCTTGCGCCGCGCCGCCAGCCGGTCGCGGTTGCACGGCCCGTTGCCTGCCAGCACCTGATTGAATTCGTTCCAGTCGATCGCGCTGTATTGCCAGTTCCCCGCCGCATTCTGCTTCATGCCGGGATCGGGAATCGTGAGGCCGAGAAACTGCGCCTGCGGCACCGTCGCGTCGACGAATTTCTGCCGCAGCTCGTCATTGGAGAAGCGCTTGATCTTCCATCGGGTCGAGGTGTCGCTGTGCTGGCTCGCTCTGTCGGGCGGACCGAACATCATCAGCACCGGCCACCACCAGCGATCGAGCGCGCTCTGCGCCATCGCCTTCTGTTGTTCGCTGCCACGCGACAGCGTCAGCATGATCTCGAAACCCTGGCGCTGATGGAAGGATTCCTCCTTGCAGACGCGGATCATCGCCCGCGCGTAGGGACCATAGGAACAGCGGCATAGCGGAATCTGGTTCATGATCGCGGCGCCGTCGACCAGCCAGCCGATCGCGCCGATATCCGCCCATGTCAGCGTCGGATAATTGAAGATCGAGGAATACTTTGCTTTTCCGGCCAGCATCAGATCGACCAGCTCCTCGCGCGAGGTGCCGAGCGTTTCCGCGGCGGCATAAAGGTAAAGCCCGTGGCCGCATTCGTCCTGCACCTTGGCGAGCAGCGCGGCCTTGCGCCGCAGCGACGGCGCCCGCGTGATCCAGTTGCCCTCGGGCAACATGCCGACGATTTCGGAATGCGCATGCTGGGAAATCTGCCGCGTCAGCGTCTTGCGGTAGGCCGCCGGCATCCAGTCGTTCGGCTCGACGCGATCGTCGGCATCGATGCGCCTCTGGAACTCAGCGGCACGGCCGGCGTCCTCGATATCGCGGTCTTCGGCTTCCGTCGTGTTGAGCGCTTGGGTGTACATGGCCGATCTCCCGGTGCACGCGACGTCAATATATAACACAAATCTATAAGTTCAAGCTATTTTTGTAACACTTTCACGCATTCCTGAACCGGCGCCCCAGCTCCACGCCGGCCGGCGGCAACGGCCCATTCTCATTCGTGGCATGTTGGTCAAGCCATTGTTCAGACGCGGGAATGAGACCGCGATAGATTTCCGCGCAGAGTTTCCTGGCGGCCCTCCCCGGCCAATCCTCGGGCAACAGCGCCGTCGGCAACAGCGGATCGCGCAGCACCACGCGCCGGTAGTGGTGGATCAGCAGGACTCGCGCGACAAAGGCATCGCTGACTGAAAGCTGCTCGCGGCGCCCGATCCAATCCCGCAATGGCTTGAAGGTCCGCATGAACTTCAGATAGGCGTCGGCGGTGCGGTGAAGCGGCCAGCTCGCGCTGAGCAGGCGGCGGCCGCTGTCGTCTTCGGCGGAAACCTCGAGCCGGATCGCGGATGCCGCTTCCTCGGGGACGGGCACCCCCGACGGCGCGATCCATACTCCCGGCAGCGGGCTGCCGAAGCCGGCATTCTTCAGCGCATCACGCGAGGCGTCGCGATCCTCGCCGTTGCCGATCAGCAGGAGTTCAAAGCGTCCGGTCCAGTCCGCCGATGGCGGGTCATAGATATGTCTGGTCGCGGTATCAAAGGTTTGCCGCCCCTTCTTCACCAGCCGGTAGAAGCTGTTGCGGCCGAGCCTGGTACGTTCGAGCCAACCGTCCGCGGCGAGCCGCGACATCGCCGTGCGCACCACGCCGCTGTCGATGTCGATCGCCTTGAAGAACTCGAGCAGCGTGCCGAGCCAGACCGCGCCGCCGCGCGGCACGATCGCATCGCCGAATACGGTGATGACTATCGAGCCGGTGCGCGAGGGTTCGCGCTTGAGCTGATCGATGATCGGGGCGAGCGGGTGCGCCATGGCCAACGCATAGCGCGTTTTACGGCGTCACAACAACGCCGCCCGCAGACGGGGCGCCGCAATTACCGGGTGGGATCGGGATAAACGATGCTGCGCCAGCCGCTACGGTCGAACGGCGCCCATTTGCCCTCGGGCTGCGCCAGGCGATCGGCGACCGCATAGACCACCGCGGGATGATGACCCATGCCGCAATGGCTGCTCTCGACCTCGATGTTCTCGGACCGGGCGGACGGCTTTTCGATGCAGCCTTGCCAAGCGCAGATGCCATCGCTGCGGCTGAAAATCGCGGTGGTCGGCACCGGTGGCGTTTCCGCCAGCGATCCACCGAACCGACGATCCTCTTCGTCGGCGCGCCGGCCGCTCGCCATCTCATAGACCCGCCAGGCATTGGTTGCCTTCGGGCTGCTCGCAAATGGACTGCCGAGCGTGATCACCGAGCGCACCCGGTCCGGCATCATCTTGGCAAGCTGACGGGCATAGAGTCCGCCGAGGCTCCAGCCGACCAGGCTGACCTTGCGGCCATGGCTATCGCTGAGCTCCTGCACCAGATCGACCATCGCACGCTGCACGCCTTGGCGCAGGCCGAGGTTGCGGCCCTGGCGCCAGCCGCTGACGGCATAGCCGCGGTTCTTCAGGAAGCTGCGCAGCGGACGGGTGGAGGTGTCGGAAGCGACCAGCCCGGGCAATACCAGCACGGGATGACCGTCGCCCCTCGGCGCGAGGCTCAGCAGCGGCAGCGCCCCAACGAAGGCGCCCAGTTCGTGGATCGCGCGCCCCTCCAGAAACATCAGGGTTCTGGACGGCGGGCGAAGCGTCTGCGCAGCAACGGACATTGTATCTCCTTTTCAGGCCGGCCCCTTGAATCTCGGCAGCCAGCCAACGGATCAAATCGTCAATTCGTTCCGCAACGCAACAAAGCCTTGAATCAAGCTAGGTCGCCGATGTCCGCATTCAAGCGGCAGAGTTCCGCTGGGACAATAGTCCGGATGGTTAAAGGCGAAGCCGTGATGGAAAAGTCACAGCCAGCGCAGCAGGAATTCGACGCTGTAAAGCGACAGTCCGGCTAGGCCGCCGATCAGCGAGCCGTTGAAGCGGATGTATTGCAGATCCCGGCCGATATTGATCTCGATCAGCGCGATCAACTGTCCCATGTCCCAGGCCTTGACCTGATCGGAAATAAAGCTCGAGACGCCGCTCTTCTGCTCGGCGATGAAGCTCCGCAGCACCGCGACCAGGCCCTGGTTGATCTCGGTCCGCAGCTCGGAATCGCCGGCGATCGCCTCGCCGGCCTCAGCCAGCATGCAGGCCAGATGGTGCTGCAGCACCTGGGTCTCGCCGGCGGCGCTGCGCTCGATGAACGACCGCGTGTTCGACCAGATGTTTCGCGCGAGGTCGCCGAGCTCCGGGCGCGCCAGCAGATCACGCTTTAATCCGTCGATGCGATCGGCATAGCTGCGATCGCTGCCGAGCCGATCCACGAACGACAGCAGCATGCGATCGAACTCGCCGCGGAACGGATGGTTGGGATCGCTGCGCACGTCCTCGAAGAACGCGGTCGCGGAGGCGACGATCTTGTTCACCAGGAAGCGGTCGGTGCGATAGAGCTTGAGCAGCGTCGGCAATTCGCCACGGATTTTCTCGCGGATCATCGCCATGGTTTCCGGCTGGGTCAGCGATTGATGCAGCGCGCGCAGGATGTCGTCGAGCAGGCCCTGATGCCGGCCCTCCGCCACGAAGGCGCGCAGCGTGCCGGCGGCGAGCGGCGCCAGATCGACCGACTGCAACTGGGTGGTGATCCGGCGGGTGATGAAGTTCATCAGACCCGACGTTTCCGTGGCCGAGAACGCCTCTGGCAACAGCCGCAGCACGAAACGGGCGAGATCGTTGCTGCGCTTGCGGTCGCGCAGCCAGTCGGCGATGAACGAACCGAAGTCGATCTGGCGCAGCTTGGCATCGACCGGCGCGGCCTCGAGAAAATGCGCCTCGATGAACTCGCCGAGCTTGTCGGCGATGCGGTGCTGATTGCTCTGGATGATGGCGGTATGCGGGATCGGCAATCCCAACGGCCGGCGAAACAGCGCCACGACCGCATACCAGTCGGCCAATCCCCCGATCGTCGCCGCTTCCGCAAATGCCGCGACGAAGCCGAACGCCGGATGCAGCGGCAGCAGCAGTTTCGCCGTCACGAACAGGGCCAGCGTAGCGGCCAGCACCAGCGTCGCCAGCGCCTTGACGCGCCGCAGTTCCGCCGCGCGTGCGGCGTCAGTTGGAGCGAAGGAGAATGTGTCGGTCGGGGGCATGACGGCTTTCGAACGGGCCGAGGATCGCGGGCCTAGATTAGCCGTCATTGCGAGCGAAGCGAAGCAATCCAGAGCCCCGCGTGCGACTCTGGATTGCTTCGTCGCGGAGTTTATCATCGGGCCCGCCGAAGGCGGGACCCGTTGGCTCCTCGCAATGACGGATCAGAACGCGCATCCAAAAAGAAGGCCCGCGTGAAGCGGGCCTTCGAACGATCGACGGTCGACTGATCTAACGGCGATCAGGCGGTCTTGGTGTAGGCTTTGGAGAAGTTGTCCTGAGCGGTCTTGGCACCGTCGGCGACGAGCTTGCCGAGATATTCGGTGGTCGACTTCGCCCGCGACACGAACAGTTCGCCGCGCGCACGGACCATATCCGACTGGATCTGGAACGCCTCGTTGAACGACTTGGCGGAGGCCAGCCGGTCGATGCCGGCGAAGAAGGCTTCGGCGTCCTGGTAGATCGCCTGCTGGATGTTGCGGCTGATCTTGGCGACCTCGCTGACCGAACCGGCAACGGCGGTCTCGATAGCGTCCGTCACCTTCTCCGAATTGGCGTGAAGGTCGGCGGCACGGTCCTTGGCAGTGTTGACAGATTTCTTGACGAACTCGCGGGCGGCTTCAGGAACCTCAAGGTTCTTGAGCGCGTCGGTCACGGGAGCGAATGCGTCCTTGACGCTGTCCAGCACGGAATTGGTTTCGGTGGTCATGGGTTTTCTCCATCCTCAGGTTTGAGCTATGGGCTCACCCCGTCCGGATTGGCCCGGGGCAGGATCGTTGTGCCATGATTTATGGTGCGCCGCAACATCTATATTGCGATGCAAAATCACGAATTCGTGATCGGCCGCGAACTATCCGGGAAACCGGCAAAATCAGTGCTGAACCGCGCCAGGCAGCCCGTAGGCCTCCATCTGGCCACGGACCTGCGCCACGTTGTGCCCGAGCACGACAATATCGTGCTTGTTGCCATCGACGTCGCGGACATGGTCGCGCAGCAGGGCCTCGGCCTTGAAGCCGAGGCTCTCGAACAGTGCAATCGCCGCCTGCTGATCGACCGTCATCTGCACCGACAGCTTTTCCAGGCCGGCACCCAACGCCAGCGCAAAAGTCTCCTGCGACAGCGCCCGCCCGACTCCCAGGCCGCGGACATCCAGCGACACCACCATCCGGATTTCGCCGACATGCGGCGACCATGAATGCAGGTCGCGCACCAGCGTGCCGCAGCCAACTACCTTGCCCGCCTTGACCGCGAGCAGGCTTACAATCGCGCCGCGCTCGATCTCGTTGATCCAGGCCGACAGCACCTTGGGCTGGCTGATATTGCGCGGCAGGAACAGAAGGTCGTGGGTGGGAAGCTGTTGCGCGAACTCGAGCACGGCGGCCTCATCCTCCCTCGACATCAGGCGGAATTCGATCTCGCCGGCATCGGTGTTGGCGTGCCGCGGATAGGAACGTTTCTCGCTCATGTCGATCTTCCACCTAACCAGGAGTCCAGTCTCGGCCACAGCCGCTTGATTGCATTGGCGCCGGCGACCAGGCTGACATGACCGCCTTTCAGCATCACCTCTTCCTTGTCGGTCGAGCCGACCTTGGTGATCAGGTGCTTGGCCGCCTCATAGGGAACGATATGGTCGTGCTCGGCGACCGCGTGCAGGATCGGCACCTTGATCCTGGCGATGTCGGCGGCATGGCCGCCGACCGACATGGTGTCGTTGAAGAGCTTGTTGTCCCACATCAGGTCCTTGGTGATGGCGCGGAAATACTCGCCGGCCAGCGGCAGCGTGTCGGTCGCCCAGCGATCGAACATCCGGTACGACTTGACATACTCGTCGTTCCAGATGTTTTCCCACAATTGCACCTGGCTTGCGGCGCGCGAGGCCGGCCGCAGCAGTTCGAACGACGACAGGATCATTTCCGGCGGCACGTTGCCGACGCTGTCGACCAGTCGGTCGACGTCGAAATAGCGCCGGTCGGAGAAATTCTGGAACAGCTTCATCTCGCGGAAATCGATCGGCGTGGTGAAGCAGATCAGGTTCTTCATCGGTCCGTCGGCGAAGATCGAGCCGTAAAGCAACGACAGCACGCCGCCGAAGCAATAGCCGATCACCGTGACCTCGGTCTCGCCGCTATCCTGCTGCACGCGGCGAATGCAGTCGGGAATGAAGTCGAGAACATAATCCTCCATCCGCAGGCTTTTTTCTTCCGGTCTGGGCGCGGTCCAGTCCAGCATGTAGACATCGTAGCCGCGTTTCAGCAGGAACTCGATGAAGCTCTGACCGGGTACCATGTCGAGGATGTAGCCGCGGTTGGTGGTCGCCATCACGATCAGGATCGGCACGCGGTAGATTTCGTCCGCCATCGGCCGGTAGTGATACAGGTTCATGGTGCCGCGGACGTGGAGGATGTCCTTCGGGGTCGATCCGAGCGCAGGCCCCGAGGAGGAAATATATTCGACGCCCTTGATGCTGCGCTGGATCGCCCGCTGCACTTCGGACTGAATCCGGTCCGGGATCGACAATAGATCGAGGCCCGCCGCGGCGTTCATTTTGGCTGTCCCCCGGCGGCTGGCGGCCGCCTGGTCCGCGGCGGCCTCGGCGGCGCCGGATTTGCGCCGTCCGACGCGCCGGATTGGCCATGGACCTGATGCATCAGTGCCTTGATCTCGTTCAACTGCCCTTCGATCGACTGCAGCCGTTCGGCCATGCCGACCATCTGCGACCGGCTCGGCAAATTCATGCTCACGAGATATTTCTCCATGAGATCGCCAAGCTGCTTTTGCGCGCCCGCGGTGACGCCGCCGACCTGATTGACGGCCCTGCTGAATTCCGGCGACGCCATCGCCTGGTTGGCGAAGGCGTTAAAACCCTTCTCCATCTCGCCGATCATGTTCTGCCAGATCGCGACCGGATCGTTGCTCTTGTCTGCCATGGACACCTCCGGGTCGAGCCATACCACACTGTTGCAACGAGCCGGTCAACATTGCGAGGTCGATTTGTCGCCCCGTGCCGCACGGGGCCTTCTGCAGCGCGAAAAAAACTGTCATAGAACCTCATGCAATGCCATTTCCAGGGAACGGCCAAGGTGAACGTCTCAGCCCATCAACCGCCACAGATCGCCCACACCAACGGTATCGAGCTATGTTACGAAGTCTTCGGCGAGCCCACTGCAGAGCCGATGCTGCTGATCATGGGGCTGGGCGCCCAGATGATTCATTGGGAAGACAATTTTTGCCGACAGCTTGCGTCGCGCGGATTTCGTGTCATCCGGTTCGACAACCGCGACATCGGCAAATCCACCAAGCTGACCGGCGGCAAACGCCTCTCGGCGCTCGAACTGCTCAAGCTTCGTTTCCTGAAGATTCCGGTCGATGCCCCCTATAACCTCTACGACATGGCGCTCGACGTGATCGGCCTGATGGATGTGCTCGGCTTCAAGTCGGCGCATCTGGTCGGCGCATCGATGGGTGGCATGATCGCGCAGGAAATGGCGATCTCGTTCCCCGAGCGGGTGCGATCGCTGACCTCGATCATGTCGACGACCGGCAATCCCAAAATTCCGCCGCCGACCCGCGAGGCCGCCGCGGTGCTGATGGCGCCGCCACCGGCCAGCAAGGAAGAATATTTTGCCCGCCATGCGCAGACCTGGAAGATCCTGCGCGCCGGCAGCTTCCCGGAAGACGAGGCGCTCGACCGGGCGCGCGCCGAGCGCAACTTCGAACGCGGATTGAACCCGGCCGGCGTCGGGCGACAGCTTCGCGCCATCCTGGCGTCAGGCAGCCGCAAGAAGCGGCTGGCATCGGTCAAGGCCCCCACGCTGGTGATTCACGGCACCGTCGACCCGCTGGTACGCCCGGAGGGCGGCAAGGATACCGCCGCCTCGATCCCCGGCGCCAGACTTCTGATGATCGAAGGCATGGGGCACGCGCTGCCGATTTCGATGTGGCCGCAGATCATCGACGCGATCGACAAGCATGCCCACGCCGCGCGCGCGAAAGCCGCGCATTGACGTCAATCGGAGAGGGAGAACAGCATGACACTGGAAGGCGGATGTTATTGCGGCGCGCTGCGCTATCAGGCCGAAGGCGAGCCGATGCTCAAGGCGCAATGTCATTGCCGCGAGTGCCAATATATCAGCGGCGGCGCGCCCAACATGTTCGTGCTGATGCCGGTCGACGGCTTCGGCTACACCAAGGGCACGCCGAAGACATTTACCCGCAGCGATCTTGAAGGTGCGGTGACGCGGGAATTCTGCGCCGAATGCGGCACCCATCTGATCACGCGGCGGCCCGGCCTGCCGGCCGTGGTGCTGAAAGTCGGCACGCTCGACGACCCCGGCCTGTTCGGCGGTCCGCAAATGGCGATCTACACCATCGACCGGCAGCCCTTCCATCAAATCCCGGAGGGCCTGCCAACCTTCGAGCGACTGCCGAAACGGTGAAGCGAGGAACAACAACACCGCGTCGTCCCGGCGAACGCTGGGACCCATAACCACCGTCTGTCGTGCGTGTAGGCAGATCGTCCAACAGCTTTGCCAACACGAAACACCACGGCGTATGGGTCCCTGCTTGCGCAGGGGCGACGAGACTACCCGCCCGCCCAGACGTCGAGCACATAGCGGTTGCGAGCGCCGAGATCGTCGATCCAGCGCTGTCCCGCCTCGGCATCCGCGCCGGCACGGTCGCGATAGATCGCAACCAGCGCGGCCTTGACATCGGGCTCCATCTTGCCGCCGTCGCCGCAGACATAGACAATCGCGCCCTGCTCGATCAGGCGCCAGATCCGATCCTTTTGCGCCGCGACCAAATTCTGCACGTAGGTCTTCGGACCGTCGGCGCGCGAGAACGCGGTGTAGAGTTCGGCAATGCCGTCGGCCGCAAAGGCCTTGAGCTCGTCGGCATAGAGAAAATCCTGGTCGGGATGCCGGCAGCCGAAGAACAGCATCGCCGGGCCGAGCGAAGCGCCGGCGGCCTTCCGCGCGGCGCGTTCCTGCAGGAAGCCGCGGAACGGGGCAAGACCGGTTCCGGGCCCGATCATGATGACGGGCACGGAAGCGTCATCGGGCAGCCGGAAGCCGGCCTTGGTCTCGCGCACCGTGGCATGGATCGTTTCGCCGGCGCGGCGGCCGGCAAGGTAGTTCGAGCAGATGCCCCGGTAGATGCCGCGCCCCGAGCTCGCCGGTCCTTCGACCACCGCGACGGTGACGCTGCAGCGCGACGGATCGGACGACGGCGACGACGAGATCGAATAATAGCGGGGCGCCAGCAGCGACAGCATCTCGAGATAGGCGTGAAACGGCAGCTCGCAGGCCGGATGCTCGTCAAGCAGATCGAACACCGATTTGCGCCGGCCCAGAATGTCGGTGCGATAGCGTTCGGTGGCAGCGGCATCGTCGTCGACATAGGCCAGCAGTTTCGGCCTCGTCACCGGACACCTTGTGTGCTCGGACATGATCTGGATCTGCTTGCGGGTCGCGACCTGCTGCAATTCGACGAATTCGCTGAGCAGCCGCCCGACCGACACCACGTCGCCGACCGGCAATTGCGCGCGTCGGCCTTCCGCGGCCCGCAAGCGGATCTGATCGGCGGGCAGAAAGCCGAAGCGGCGCGCTACCGCATCGACCAGCGCCGGATCGTTGCGCGGCACCACGCTGAGGTGATCGCCGACGCGATAGACGATGCCGGCAGGCAATTGCACCTCGATGTGGCGGGTCGACCGGTCGGACGGGTTGGCGCCCTGCCTGTTTTGCAGTTCGGTATTGACCAGGAGCTTCATCGGCGCGACACCGCCAAGCGCGACGACGGTGTTGACGGCAGACGGCGCGACCGGCTCGACCTTGTACAGCGGTTCGTCATCGGCGCTGCGGGTGATGCCGGAGTCGAGGCCGAATTCCCGGGTCGCCGACGGCGCTGCCTTGGCGAACCAGCTTTCGAATTGACCATCAAGATCGCTGCGCGCATCACCCTCGCCGCGCGGATAGACGCTGCGGCCGCCGTGCGCCGCCAACCGCTGATCGATCAGCCGGGGAATCGATTGATAGGTGGCGGCCCAGTCGCTGTTGCCGCAGCCGAACACGGCATAGCGGACTTTTGAAAATGCATCCTTCGCCAGATCGCCGCTCAGCCATTTGACGAACCGCGTGGCGTTGTCCGGCGCCGCGCCGTTGTAGGAGGCGCAGAAAATCAGCATCCCGCCCCGCTCCGGCAATTCGCCGACGAAATCATCGAGCGGCGCGAGCCGGGTGGCGAAGCCATTGAGCTCGGCCAGATCGGCGACGCGGGTGGCGAGATCCTCGGCGGTTCCGAGGTTCGATCCGTAGAGCACCAGCAGCGGCGTGTTGTGCCCGGGACGGGCGCGGGCGCGCGGCGCGGCCGCCACGCTCGCCGCCGCTGCCGGCGCGCTGCGACCGGCATCGGCACCACGATCCCGCTCGGTACGCGGGCTCACCTTGATCTTGAATCCATCGGGCTTGATGGTCAGCGTTTCCTTCAGCACCATCTGGTAACGCTGACTGTCGATCAGCTTGAACCGCTGCAGGATCATGCCGATCGCGAGCGCCGCTTCGTGCATCGCAAAGCCGCGGCCGATGCAGGCGCGCTGGCCGTTGCCGAACGGCTTCCAGGCATTGACCGGGCGCGCCGCCTCGGCCTCGCGGCTGAAATTCTCCGGATCGAACGCGTCGGGATTGGGTCCCCACACGCTGGGGTCACGGTGCAATGCCAGCACCAGCACGGTGATGAAAGTGTTCTTCTTGAGCTTGTATTTGCCGCCGATGGTCTCATCGCTGAGCGGCGAAATGCCGTAGGCCGGCGCCGGCGGCCATAGCCGCAGCGCCTCCTTGAGGATCTGGGTGACGTAGCTGAGCTGGGTCACCTGCTGGTAGGTCGGTTTGACCTCGAGATCCGGCCCCAGCACCCGGTCGACCTCCTCGTAGGCCTTTCGGAGCACTTCGGGATGCTTCAGCAGCGCGTAGATCGCGCACGACAACAGGCCGGAGGTGGTTTCGTGCCCCGCGATCAGGAAGGTGTTGATCTGGTAGCGGATATTGACGTCGTCGAGCTGTTCGCCGGTCGCGCGGTCGACGCCGGTCATCATGGCGCCGAGCATGTCCTTCTTGTCGCTCGCGGCTTCCGCGTTGCGGCGGCGTTCGGCGACGATTTCATCCACCATCCTGTTCATGAAGGCAACGTCGCCGGCAAGGCCGCGGCGGCGCTTCTGCATCCACAGATTTTCCATCGGCAGGCCGCGGATCATCATGATGGTTTCGAGCGAGCGCACCAGCAATTCCACGAACGGGTGATAGTCGCGCCGATAGAACGAATTGAACCGGTAGTCGAAGCCGCAAAGCCCGATGGTATCGAGCGTCAGTGCGGTCATGTCGTGGACGACGTCGATTTCGTCGTCGGCATTGAGCCGCTCCCACTTCTTCACCAACTGATCGGCGATATCGACCATGCTCGGGTGGTAGGACTGCATGGCGCGGTTGCCGAACGGCTGCAGCAGGATGTTGTGCGCCTTGCTCCAGTTCGGCTCGGAGGTATCGGCCGTGAACAGGCCATCGCCGGCGACGGCGCGCACCCGGCGCAGCGGTCCGCGCACCGCCTTGTCGAAACGCTTCTCGTCGCTGAGTTCCTCCACCAGGTCGTGGCCGGAGACGATGACGAGCGGCGCGCCCATCATGTCGAGCCAGAAGATCGGTCCCAATTCCCGTGCCAGCCGCGCCAGGTTTTGCACCGGCGCGGTCGAATCCAGCGACAGCATGTTGCCAACCACCGGCTTGGTCGGCGGCCGCGGGATCGGGCTCAGTCGGTTGATGGACGCCATTGCGAAACGGTCTCCTGCCTTCTCTTGGTGGTTCCGTCTCTCTCTGTCATTCCGGGGCGCGCGGAGCGCGAGCCCGGAATCCATACTCCCGATCGTGGTTATGGATTCCGGGCCTGCGCCAAGGCGCATCCCGGAATGACAGCGAGAGATGGTTTCAGCCAAACCGCCTTCTGCGCCATTCAATCAGCTTGGCACTGACCTCGTCCGGCTTCTCCTGCTGCGTCCAGTGGCCGCTGCCCCGCACCAGGTATTTCTCGAGGTCGGGGATGATCTTCTCCATGCCATCGGCCGCGGACGGCGGCAGCACCTGATCGTTCTCCGCCATGATCATCAGCGACGGCACGCGCACGGTAGGGTCGATCCCGGCCGAACGCTGCCAGTTGCGCGACATGTTGCGATACCAGTTGATGCCGCCGGTAAAGCCGGTCCTGGTGAAGGTATCGACGAACACCTTCTTCTCCTCCGCCGACAGGATCGGCGTACGCGGATCGTGCCTGGCATCGTAACCGGCGATCATCTGCGGGAACGCCAGATTGATCCTCGGCGACGCACCGACGCCGGCGACCGGCTGCTCCGCCGGCGCGCTGTCACTGCGTGGCACCGGCTTGCGCATGAAGGCATCAAAGGTCTGTTCGACCCGGCTGTTGAAGATCTTGTCGGCGCCCCGCGCGGGATCCTGAAACTGCACGATATACATCTGGTCGCCGAAGCGCTGGCGGAACAGTTCGACCGGATCGGCCGGCGCGCGGTTGGCGTGGGGCGTATTGACCCCGACCACGCCAGCGACGCGATCGAGGTGACGCAGCGGCATTTGCCAGACGATAAAACCGCCCCAGTCGTGGCCGACGAAAACCGCCTTCGCGATGCCGAGATGATCGAGCAGGCCGACGAGATCGCCGGTCAGGTGCTCGATATCATAGGACTCGACCGGGTCGGGCCGGTCGGTCGCGCCATAGCCGCGCTGATCCGGCGCAATCACCCGGATGCCGGCCGCCCCCAGCGCCTTGAGCTGGTGCCGCCAGGAGAAGGCCAGCTCCGGCCAGCCGTGGCAGAGCACGACCGGCGGGGTGTCGGATTTGGGGCCGGCCTCGTAGAACCCCATGCGGATGCCGTTGGTCTCGGCGAACTGCAGCGGCGGCATCTCGATCATCGTCAGACCCCTACCCTAGCTCGCCGCGCTCTGGCGATCGGCCGGTGGCTCGAAAGCGGCCTGCAGCGCCGCGAATTCCCCCGGCAGCATGTCGCACAGCACCTGCACATGGGGAATGATATTGGCGCCGGCGATGAAGCCGAAATCCAGTTGATCGCGATAGCTCTGCACCGTGATGTTCAGCGCAATGCCGTGGGTCGAAATCGACACCGGGAAGATATGCAGCAATTCCGCTCCCGCCGCATACAGCGTCTGGCGCGGTCCCGGCACGTTCGACACCGTGATATTGGCCGCCGGCGGCAGCACGTCCGACAGGCTGGAGCGGCTGTACAGCAGCGCCAGGATCTGCACCATGATGGGCGCGCCCAGCATCGAAAGGTTGGAAACCTGCGGCATCAACGCCCGCAGCGGATGCGACATTTCCTTGGACTTGGTGGATTGCGCGATGATGGTCTCGAGCCGCGCCTTGGGATCCTCGATGTTGGTCGCGATTCCGCAGATCATGCCGAACACCTGATTGTTGGCGTCGGTGTTGCCTTCTTCGCGCAGCGAGATCGGCACGGCTGCGGTCATCGACTTCGCCGGCAGCGCGCCGCGCTCCAGCAGGTAGCGCCGGACCACGCCGCTCGAAATCGCCAGCACGACGTCGTTGAGCTTGCCGCCGGCCTGCTTGGCCAGGGCCTTCGCCTGCGACAGCGGGATCGAAACGCCGGCAAAGCTGCGTTCCGAGGAAATCGACTTGTTGAGGATGGTCGACGGCGACATCATGCTGGCGATGCTGTCGCGCGATTTCGGATCGGAAACCTTGCCGATCACCTCGGAGACGCTTTTCAGGACGCCGGGAACGCTGCCGGCAAACTTCACCACGGACTCGATCTGGAACATGGCATTGTCGAACAGGATCGATCCGAGGTCGCTCTTGCCCGAGCGCGGCAGTTCGAGGCTCTTGGCCGCGGAGGCATCGAACGGCTGGGTCCAGAGCTGGCGGTAGGAATCGATGAAATTGGCGGC
The DNA here is from genome assembly GCA_963808035.1 of uncultured Alphaproteobacteria bacterium. Classification (GTDB taxonomy): domain Bacteria; phylum Pseudomonadota; class Alphaproteobacteria; order Rhizobiales; family Xanthobacteraceae; genus Bradyrhizobium. The sequence goes on from CAWEEF010000001.1 coordinate 943,744, forward strand.
GATGTCGCGCGGTTCCTGCCCGACCTTGGCTTGCGGGATCGGCTTCTCGACCACCCTCGGAACCGGCGTCACGTCGTAGATCATGTTGGTGAGGGCCGCTCCGGCGCCGCCATCGATGCAGGCGTGGTGCATCTTGGAATACAGCCCGATCTCGTTGTCCTTCATGCCTTCGAAGACATAGAATTCCCACAGCGGGCGGGCACGGTTGAGAAGCTTGGCATGCATCCAGCCGACAATGCGCTCCAGCGTCGCGCGGTCGTGCGGCGCCGGAAGGGTGCCGCGAAAGATATGGCGGTCGATATCGAACTGGTCGTCCTCGACCCAGGACGGATGATCGATGTCGAGCGGCGCCTTTTCCAGCCGCGCCTTGAGGATCGGCGCAACATGCAGTCGCGAGCCGATCATCGCCTTGAAGTCCTCGAAGAAGTCGCCCTTGTAATCCTCGGGCAGCCGGAAGATCGCCATGCTCCCGACATGCATCGGCATTTCCGGCGTTTCCAGGTAGAGAAACGACGCGTCCATCGACGACAGCTTCTTGGCGTCACTCATGGCTTCCTCCCGTCTTCCTCCCGCCGAGATCACGCGGGCGCCTTGGCGGCGCCTCTCGCACTCGGACGATCCTGGGCTCAGGACACCGGGTCAGGATTGTGCATTTTCCGGAGGCGCATATGCAATGGCAAACGGTCCTGATCGGTCAAATTGGCTGAATTCGCCCTCGGTCTGGGCCAAACGATCCGCAATCGCCCACAAAGCCGCCGAGTTCACGCCGAGCCCGATATGGCTGGCGAGATAGACCTCGATATTCTCGGCGGTAGCGGAGGGGCGCAACAGGCAGGTCCGCCAGTTCACGATGCCGTCGGTCCGCGAAAAGATCGAGGTGGCCGGGACCGGCAAATCTCCCGCGATGGCCTTGCGGAGCTCCGAATGGTCATCGACCGTTTCGCCGGACAATGCCTCGTAGAGCCGCGTCGCATTGGTTGCCCTCGCGTCGCCGGCAAACGGGCTTCCCAGCGTCACGACATACCTGACGAGGTCCGGCGCCTGCAGCGCGAGATCGCGTGCATAGATACCGCCGAGGCTCCAGCCGATGATCGTGACCTTGCGGCCGGTGGCGGCGTGGATGCCGGCGAGTCGTTCGCGCAGGGCGCCCCGCATCCGCGCAACGCCGCCGGTGTTGCGACCCATCTGCCATGCGTAAGTGTCGTATCCGAGTTGGCCCAGATATCTCCGCAGCGGCGCCATCGACAGGTCGCTGGCGAGAAATCCCGGCAGTGCCAGCACCGGGTGACCGTCGCCACGGGGAGCTCGCATCAGCAGTGGCGAAAGCAGCAGGCTGGTGTTGAACTCCAATATCCCCCTCACCTCGGCCAGCATCAAAGCGAGCGCGGGCGGACGCCACCGGCCGGCGGCCTGCGGATCGCTGCGGTCGAGCGCCATCACTTCTTTTTGTCGGAGGATTGTACGCTGCCGAGGCCCGTCATGGTCGTGAACATGTCCTGAAACCGTTCGGTGATTTTCGGGTCGAAGGTAAGCCAACTCTGCATCAAGGCTTCCGGCGAAACCTTGTCGATGTTGCTCATCATCTGCTGTTGCAGCCTGTCCATCACCGCTATTTGCATCGGCTGTACATCCGGCAGGCCGAAGAACTGCCGGGCTTCCAGCGGCGTACAATCTATTTCGACGTTGACCTTCATGTCCGCTCCTGATGGCGTTTGCCGAGCCCGACGCAGTATCGCCACGACAGGCGGCCCGACGCAAGCGACCTGGCGCCCCGGCCGGCGGTCCGATCCCGGCTTTGGCAAAGATGGTCAACCAAACCGCTCCACCGCATAGGGCGCGGGATCGGTGAACGGCGCCTCGCCGGTCATCATCTCCGCCAGCAGTCGGCCGGTGACCGGGCCGAGCGTCAGGCCATGGTGCTGGTGGCCGAAATCGAACCACAGCCCGGGATGGCGGGGCGCCCGGCCGATCACCGGAATCATGTCAGGTAGGCACGGCCGCGCGCCCATCCAGGGCTTGGTCTCGACCGGTTCGCCGAGCGGAAACAGCGCATGGGCCCGCGGCAACGCCCGTTGTAGCTGGATCGGCGTCGGCGGCGCGTCGCGGCGAGCAAATTCGACGCCGGTAGTGAGGCGAATGCCGCGGTTCATCGGCGCCAGCAGATAGCCGAGATCGGAATCCAGCACCGGATGATTGAGCACGGCGTTGCCGCGCGGCGCCAGGTGCAGATGATATCCGCGCTTGACGGTGAGCGGGATCGAATAGCCAAGCGGACCAAATACCAGATCGGACCAGGGTCCGAGCGCCACCACGGTCTCACGCGCGCGCACGGCACCCTCCCGCCCTTTGACGCGCCATCCATCGCCGTCCTGTTCGAGCGTTCGCGCCTCGCCGGTGAAAAAGCGTCCGCCCCCGCGTTGGAACAGCGCCGCATAGGCCTTGGCCAATCCACCGGGATCGGGAACGAATCCGGGCGCCGGCCAATGCACCGCGCCGGCGAATTCGCCGGTCAGGCAGGGCTCGCGTACCGCGATCGCCTCGGCATCGAGCACTACGCCCTCGACGCCATAGGCCCTCGCCCGCTCCATCTCGTGCACGGCGCCTGCGAGCGTTGCCTCGCGGCGAAACAGCTTGATCCATCCGGACCGCCGCAGCAAGTCGGGCACCCCCGCCTCGGCGATCAGCGCCTCATGCTCGATCAGGCTGCGCCGGATCAAGGGCAGTTCAGCCATCGCGCTCTGCAGCGCCCGCTGCGGCGAGGATGCGAGGAAGTAGCGCGACAGCCACGGCAGGAAGGCCGGCAGATCGGAGACGCGATAACGCATTTGCGGCGCACGATTGAGTGCATAGCGAAGGATCTGTGCGAACTCCCGCGGAAACATGTAAGGGAAAACCGAGGCGCTTTCGATCAGTCCGGCATTGCCATAGCTCGTCTCCTCGCCGGCGCGGTCGTGGCGGTCGAGCAGGATCACGTCGCGTCCCCGCTTCTGCAGGTGCAGCGCCGCGGCGACGCCGACCATGCCAGCGCCGAGCACGAGAACGTCGGCCTTCAGTTCCGCCATCCGGCACTCCGAAAGTTGAATGTAATGCGCGGGCTCTCGCCGCCTACACTGCACGCTATTCGCTGCGTGGCCGGCCGGCAAACCGGGCTGTTTGGCGCCGGAATCAGGCTTGCGCCCCAGCCAAACTCTGGCAACATGGTTTGATTGAGGCCGTGGCACCCGGATAGCAGCGTGCCACAGCGGAGAAGATGGAGAAGGTAAAGAGATGTCGGTACGTCACACCTTGTTTGCAGCGGCCATCGTCGCAGTGGCCGCTTTTGCGATGTCACCGGCCTCGAGCCAGACCTTGCGTTATGCCAATCAGGGCGACCTCAAGTCGCTCGATCCATATACGCTGAGGGAAACCACGACCATCGCCCATCTTGCCCATGTCTATGAGGGCCTCGTCACCCGTGACAAGAATCTGAAGATCGTTCCGGCGCTCGCCGAAAGCTGGGAAACGCCGGAGCCGACCCGCTGGCGCTTTCATCTTCGCCAGAACGTCAAGTTCCACAACGGAGACCCCTTCACCGCCGACGACGTGATCTTCTCGGCCAACCGCGTGCGCGCCAAGGGCTCCAACTTCACGACCGTGATTCCGACCGACGCCAAGTTCGTCAAGGTGGACGATCACACCGTCGATGTCGTGCTGAGTTCGCCGAATCCCATTCTGATCACGCAATGGGACGGCTGGTACATCATGGACAAGAAATGGTGCGAGCAGAACAACGCGGTCGAGCCGACGCCGGCTTCGGCGACCACCCCGAGTTACGCCTCGCTGCACGAAGACGGCACCGGCCCGTTTTTCATCGAGAGCCATCAACCCGGCGTCAAGACCGTGTTCAAGGTCAACCCGAACTGGTGGGGCAAGCCCGAACATAATCTGAAAGAGATCGTCTTCACGCCGATCGCCTCCGACGCGACGCGTGTCGCTGCGCTGCTCTCGGGCGAGGTCGACGTCATCGAGCCGGTTCCGATCCAGGACATCGCGCGGGTGAACGCGAGCGGAAACGCCAAGGTCATGACCGGACCGGAACTGCGCACGATTTTCCTCGGCATGGACCAGGTGCGCGACGAACTGCTCTATTCGAACGTCAAGGGCAAGAATCCGTTCAAGGACGTCCGCGTCCGCGAAGCCTTCTACAAGGCCGTCGATATCGACCTGATCAAGAATCGGGTGATGCGCGGCCTGTCGACGCCGTCGGCGCTGATGATCGCGCCGCAACTGTTCGCGCTGTCGAAGGATTTCACGCGGCCCAAATTCGATCCCGACGGCGCCAAGAAACTCTTGACCGAAGCCGGTTATCCCGACGGGTTCGAAGTCACGATGGATTGTCCCAACGACCGCTATGTCAATGACGCGGCGATCTGCCAGGCGGTGGTCGGGATGCTGGCGCGGATCGGCATCAAGATCGACCTGCTGGCCCAGCCCAAGCAACAGTATTTCGCCAAGGTGCTGAAACCCGGCGGTTTCAAGACCTCGTTCTATCTGCTGGGCTGGACGCCGGCCACGATGGACTCCCAGAATGTGCTCAACGACATCATGGGCTGCCGCGATGATCCGAAGTCATCGCGCGGCGAAGCCAATCTCGGCGGTTATTGCGACAAGAAGCTGGACGCTCTCGCCGACCAGGTGCTGCTCGAGACCGATACCGCCAAGCGCGACCAGCTGATCATGCAGGCCTTCGAGATCGGCATGAAGGATTGGGGGTATATCCCGCTGCATCAGCAGGCCCTGGCGTGGGGCGTGTCGAACAAGGTAAAGCTGACACAGCGCGCCGACAACGAAGTCCTGCTCTATTGGGCGACCAAACAGGAAGAGTGAGCGGTCGCGGCATTTCTGGTCCCGGTGGTTGATGCCTCCGGGACTTTTCGTTCAGGGCACGCAACGGCGCGCGCCAGCTCTAGAGAAGTGAAAGGATCACATGCTCGCTTTCACTCTTCGCCGGGCAATCCAGGCCATGGGCGTGATGGTCGTCGTTGGAATTATCGCCTTTTCGATGTTCCGCTTCGCCGGCGATCCGGTGAACCAGATGGTCGCAATCGACACTTCCGCGGCCGAACGCGCCGCGATCCGCCAGTCGCTCGGCCTCGACGATCCCGTGGTGGTGCAGTTCGGGCGCTATCTTGCCAATGCCGCCCAGTTCAAATTCGGCGTCTCCTATCAATTCCGCCAGCCGGTGGCGAGCCTGCTCAAGGAACGGATGCCGGCGACGCTGGAGCTTGCGGTCTGCGCCACGGTGTTTGCGATGGTGTTCGGCATCCTGATGGGGGTCTATTCGGCGTTGCGGCGCGATACCCTGCTCGCCAAGGCGTTCCAGGCGATATCGCTGATCGGAATTTCGCTGCCGACATTCCTGATCGGCATTCTCCTGATCTATCTGTTCGCGGTGGTACTGGGCTGGCTGCCGTCGTTCGGCCGCGGCGAGGTGGTTCGGATCGGCTGGTGGAGCACCGGGCTGCTGACGGTTTCCGGGCTGAAGGCCCTGATCATGCCATCGATCACGCTCGGCCTGTTCCAGATGACCCTGATCATGCGGCTGGTGCGGGCCGAGATGCTCGAGGTTCTGCGCACCGATTATATCCGCTTCGCGCGGGCGCGCGGTCTGACCACGCGCGCGATTCATTTCGGCCACGCCCTGAAAAACACCCTGGTTCCCGTCATTACCGTCGCCGGCCTGCAGTTTGGCTCGGTCATTGCCTTTGCCATTATTACCGAAACCGTATTCCAGTGGCCGGGCATGGGCCTGCTGTTCCTGCAGGCAATACAGAACGTCGATATTCCAATCATGTCCGCCTACCTGCTGATGGTGTCGCTGATCTTCGTCACCATCAACCTCATCGTCGATATCCTCTACACCGTCGTCGATCCGCGCCTGCGCTCGACCATCAGCCGACTGGCCTGACCGATGAGCGACGCCGTGGTCCCACACAAATCCGAGGCGACCGCGCCGGCGACGACGCCTTCCTCCGGATGGCTGCGGCGCGCCGTCGACAGCGACGTGTTCTACTCCTTCCGCCGCTCCCGGCTCACCATGCTGGCCGCCGCGGTGACGGTGCTGTTTTTCCTGCTCGCGATCTTCGCCTCGGTTCTTTCGGTGCAGAACCCGTTCGATCCGGGGCAGCTTCAACTGATGAATTCGCGCATCCCGCCGCTATGGGTGGCCGACGGCCAGAGCCCGTTCCTGCTCGGCACCGACGAGCAGGGCCGCGACGTGTTTTCCGCCATCCTCTACGGCTTGCGCATTTCGCTCACCGTCGGCGTGCTCGGCGTCGTGTTCTCGGGCGCGCTCGGCATTGTGCTCGGGCTGATCGCGGGCTATTTCGGCGGCGCGGTCGACACCCTGATCATGCGCGTCGCCGACGTGCAGCTCACCTTCCCGGCGATCCTGATCGCGCTGTTGATCAATGGCGTAGTCAAATCCGTGTTCGGCGATCGGCTGGACGCCATGAGCATGCTGACGGTGCTGGTGTTCGCGATCGGCTTGAGCTTCTGGGTGCAATATGCCCGCACCGTGCGCGGCTCGGTGCTGGTGGAAAAAAACAAGGACTATGTCGCCGCGGCACAACTGATCGGGCTGCCCGCTCCCGTCATCATGCTGCGTCACGTGCTGCCCAATACGATGGGGCCGATCCTGGTGATCGCCACCATCAACCTCGCGCTCGCGATCATCACCGAGGCGACGCTGTCGTTCCTGGGCGCCGGCATGCCCGACACCATGCCGTCGCTCGGCACCCTGATCCGGATCGGCAACAATTACCTGTTCTCCGGCGAGTGGTGGATCGTCGCCTTCCCGGGTCTTGCCCTCGCCGCGCTGATCCTGTCCATCAACCTGCTCGGCGACTGGCTGCGCGACGCTCTCAATCCGAAACTTCGATGACAAGCGCGGCCACGCCCGGTGACCTGATCGCATGACCGAACCCGTTCTCTCCGTGCGCAACCTTGAGGTGGAGTTCGTCACCCGCCGCAGCGTGCTGCGCGCCATTGACGGAGTTTCCTTCGACATCGCCAAGGGCGAGGTGCTGGGCGTGGTCGGCGAATCCGGCGCGGGAAAATCCGTCACCGGCCTTGCTGTCATTGGCCTGATCGATCCGCCGGGCCGCATCGCCGGCGGCGAGGTCCGCCTCGCCGGCATGCGGATCGACCATCTGCCTCCGGAACAAATGCGGCGGATCCGGGGAAAACGGATCGGCATGATCTTCCAGGATCCGCTGACCAGCCTCAATCCGCTGTACCAGATCGGCGATCAGCTCGTGGAAACCATGCGCACCCATCTCAATCTCTCCGAAACGGCCGCGCGCCGGCGCGCCATCGACCTGCTCGCCGAGGTCGGCATTCCCGCGCCGGAGAAACGCATCGATGCCTATCCGCACGAATTCTCCGGCGGCATGCGCCAGCGCGTGGTGATCGCACTGGCAATCTGCGCCGAGCCGGAACTGATCATCGCCGACGAGCCGACCACGGCACTCGACGTCTCGGTGCAGGCGCAGATCATCGCGCTGATCAAGCGCCTCGGACGCGATCACGGCACCGCGGTGATGCTGGTAACCCATGACATGGGCGTGATCGCCGAAACCTCCGACCGCGTCGCCGTGATGTATTCCGGCCGCATTGCCGAGATCGGGCCGGTACAGGATGTCGTGCAAAACCCGCTGCACCCCTACGCCAAGGGCCTGATGGGCGCGATCCCGACCCTTGTCGGCGACGCCAGACGGCTGGTCCAGATCCCCGGCACGATGCCGCGGCTTTCCGCGATCCCGCCGGGCTGCCCGTTCAATCCGCGCTGTGCGTTCGTATTCGATCGCTGCCGGACCGAACGGCCGGAGCCGATCCGGCATGGCACGCAGGCCGTGGCCTGCCATCTCTACGACGCCGCCACCAAGGAAACCGCGGCATGACCGCCACGCCGTTTGTCGACGTCAAAGACCTGCGTCGGGTGTTCGATGTATCAAAACCCTGGCTCAACCGGATGCTGGAAGGCGGCCATCTCGAATTCCTGAAAGCGGTCGACGGCGTGACCTTCGACATCGCCAAGGGCGAGACCTTTGCGCTGGTCGGCGAATCCGGCTCCGGTAAAACCACCGTCGCCCGCATGGTGGTCGGGCTGCTGCCGCCGACTTCGGGCGAAGTGGTGATCGACGGCGTTTCGATGAGCGATGCGCGCCAGATCCAGGCCCGCCGCCGGCTGCGCCGGCGCATCCAGATGATCTTCCAGGACCCCTATGCGAGCCTCAACCCGCGTTTTCGGGTTGACGCCATTGTCGCCGAGCCGATCCGCGCCTTCGATCTGATCGAGGGCGAGCGCAATATTCAGGCGCGCGTCGGCGACCTGCTCAACCTGGTCGGACTGCATCCCGACGACGGCTGGAAATTTCCGCACGAATTCTCCGGCGGCCAGCGGCAGCGGATCGCGATCGCGCGGGCGCTGGCATCGGAAGCCGAGTTCATCGTCTGCGACGAGCCGACCTCCGCGCTCGATGTCTCGGTGCAGGCGCAGATCCTCAATCTGATGCGCGACCTGCAGGACAAGTTCGGCCTCACCTACCTCTTCATCAGCCACAACCTCGCCGTGGTGCGGCACATGGCGAGCCGCATCGGCGTGATGTATCTCGGCCGCATTGTCGAGATCGCCGAGGGCCGCGAATTGTTCAGCCATCCGCGCATGCCCTACACCAGGATGCTGCTGGGCGCGGTTCCCGACCTCGCGATGTCGGGCCGCCAGCGCATCCCGGTCCAGGGCGAAATCGCCAATCCGATCGATCCGCCTCCCGGCTGTGCCTTCAACCCGCGTTGCCCACTGGTGTTCGATCTTTGCCGCCAACAGGCGCCGGCGCTGATCGACGGCGTCGCCTGCCATGCCGTCAACAACCCGGCCCACGCCGCGCCGCCCTGATCGGCAGGATGTGCGCAACCGGTCCGGCCGGCCCCGGTTGGCAGCCAGCTCCGGCTGTGGTCAAGTGCGGCCGCCCCCGCCGCACCCGTGCGATAATGGATTCCCATGAGCCATATCAATCCCGATCCGTTCACGACCCGGCCGGAAATCGAAGGCACCTTTGGCGTCGTGACCTCGACCCACTGGATCGCCACCGCGGTCGGGATGGGCATCCTGGAAAAGGGCGGCAACGCCTTCGACGCCGGCGTCGCCACCGCATTCACGCTGCAGGTGGTCGAACCGCATCTGAACGGCCCGGGCGGCGATGTGCCGATCATCGTGCACGATACGAGGCGCGGTCGCACCGAAGTGATCTGCGGTCAGGGCCCCGCTCCGGCGGCCGCGACCATCGCCCATTACCGCAGCGAAGGCCTCGATATGGTGCCGGGCACCGGGCTGCTCGCCGCCTGTGTTCCCGGCACGTTCAAATCCTGGATGCTGCTGCTGCGCGATTATGGCACGCTGCGGCTGCGCGACGTACTGGCACCCGCCATCGCCTATGCAAAGGACGGTTATCCGCTGGTGGAGCGTGCCTCGGCGACGATCCAAACCGTCGAACAAATGTTCCGGAAGCACTGGACGACATCCGCCGCGGTCTACCTTCCGGACAATCAGGTTCCAAAGCCCGGCACGCTCTTCACCAACAGGAAACTCGCCGAGACCTATGCCCGCATCCTGACTGAAGCCGAAAGCGCCGGGGCCGACCGCGTCGCCCAGATCGAGCGCGCCCGCAGGGCCTGGTCGCACGGCTTTGTCGCCGAAGCGATCGGCCAGTTCTGCCGCAGCCAGGAAGTGATGGATGTCAGCGGATCGCCGCATCGTGGCGTGCTGACCGCCGACGACATGGCGCGCTGGCAGCCCGGAATCGAGGCGCCGCTGACCTATGATTACGGCCGCTACACCGTCTGCAAGCCCGGGGTCTGGAGCCAGGGGCCGGTGATGCTGCAGCAGCTCGCGCTGCTCAAGGGATTTGCGCTCGACGGGCTCGATCCGGCAGGACCCGAGTTCATCCACCTGCAAACCGAATGCGCCAAACTCGCCTATGCCGACCGCGAGAAGTTCTATGGCGATCCGAAATTCACCGAGATCCCGATCGCGACGCTGCTGTCCGATGCCTACAACGACCAACGCCGCAAGCTGATCTCGGACACGGCGTCGCTGGATCTTGTCCCCGGCTCGGTCGAAGGTTTCGGGTCGGTGGTCAAACTGCGTCGGCAGGAAGGCAGTCGCGAGGCGGTCGGCGCCATGGGCGCTGGCGAGCCGACGGTCGGCCGGTTCGGCGAGGTGCGTGGCGACACCGTGCATTTCGACATCGTTGATCAGGCCGGCAACATGATCTCGGCGACGCCGTCCGGCGGCTGGCTGCAGTCGTCGCCGGTGATTCCGGAACTCGGCTTCTGCCTCGGCAGCCGGGCGCAGATGTTCTGGCTCGAGGAGGATCACCCCGCGGCGCTGGCGCCGGGCAAGCGTCCGCGCACCACGCTCAGCCCGACCTTGGCGCTGCGCGATGGCGAGCCATATCTGGCGTGGGGCTCGCCCGGCGGCGATCAGCAGGATCAGTGGATCACGCAATTCTTTCTGCGGCACGTGCATGCCAAATTGAATCTGCAGGAGGCGATCGACGCACCCGCCTGGCATTCGGAGCATTTCCCGATCTCGTTCTGGCCGCGCACCGCACGGCCCGGCGTGCTGGTGGTCGAAGACCGCGTGCCGAAGGCGACGATCGAGACGCTGAAGCACCGCGGTCATATCGTGGAGACCGGCCCGAGCTGGTCGGAGGGTCGTCTCACCGCCGCCTCCAGGGTCGGCCGCCGCCGGCGCGCTGCCGCTAATCCACGCGGCATGCAAGGCTACGCGGCGGGACGATAGCGGGCAACGACGATGACATGGTCGATCATCGCCCGCGACAGACTGACCGGCCAGTTCGGGATCGCGGTCGCGACCAGGTTCTTCGCCGTCGGCGCGCGCGTGCCCTATGTCGCCGCCGGCATCGGCGCGATCGCGACCCAGGCGCTGGTCAATCCCTATTACGGCATCGACGGCCTGAAGCTGCTGCGCCAGGGGCAGAGCCCGCGCGACATCGTCGCGAGCCTGATCGCCACCGACAGCGGCCGCGCCAGCCGGCAGGTTCACATCATGGATTCCGCTGGCCGCATCGCTGCCCATACCGGACGCGAATGCGTCGACTGGTGCGGGCACATCGAGGACCGCGGCCTGTCGATCGCCGGCAACATGCTGACCGGCGCCCGGGTGCTCGACGCGACGGCCGAGAGCTATATCGCGAGCGAAGACCTGCCGTTCGCGCCACGCCTGATCGCCGCGATGCGAGCCGGCGAAGCTGCCGGCGGCGACAAGCGCGGCAGGCAATCGGCGGCGCTCGTGATCTACGGCGAGGATGAGTGGTCGGCGCTCGACCTGCGCGTGGACGATCACGCCGATCCGCTTGCCGAACTCGCGCGCCTCGAACAGGTGAGCCGCGAACATTGGGTGCCGTTCCGACAGTTCCTGCCCACCCGTGGCAACCCGGCCGGCGTCACCGATCGCGAGATCATCGATGCCGGCGTCGCTGCCGCCCTGGCCGGCCAGAGATGACCGCGGTTCCGCTGATCGAGATCGAAGGCCTGCGGGTCATCTTCCACGGCGACAACGGCCGCGTGACCCGTGCGGTCGATCGCGTTGACCTGAGCGTGGCCAACGGCGCCACACTCGGGCTGGTCGGCGAATCCGGCTGCGGCAAGAGCGTGACCTCACTTGCCATCATGGGGTTGCTGCCGAGACATTCGGCCGAAGTCACCGGCTCGATCCGCTTCGACGGCTTCGATCTGCTCGATGTGCCCGACCACACCCTGCGCGACCTGCGCGGCGACCGCATGGCGATGATCTTCCAGGAGCCGATGACCTCGCTCAACCCGAGCCTCACCATCGGCGAGCAGATCATCGAGACCCTGCTGCGCCATCGCGGCGGGACGCGGCGCGCCGCCCGTGAGCGCACGATCGAGCTGCTGCGCCGCGTCCACATTCCGTCGCCGGAACGGCGCATCGACGAATATCCGCACAGGCTTTCGGGCGGGATGCGCCAGCGCGTCATGATCGCGATGGCGCTGGCCTGCGATCCGATGCTGCTGATCGCGGACGAGCCGACCACCGCGCTCGACGTCACCCTGCAGGCGCAAATCCTCGACCTGATGCGCGAACTGAAGGCGGCAAGCGGTGCGGCGATCATCCTGATCACCCACGATCTCGGCGTGGTCGCGGAGGTCTGTGACGAGGTCGCGGTGATGTATGCCGGCGAAATCGTCGAGCGCGCCGCGGTCGACGAGCTGTTTGCAGCGCCGCAGCATCCCTACACCGTCGGCCTGCTCGGCTCGATTCCGCGGCTCGACCGCAGCGCCTCCCGTCTCGCCACCATCGAGGGCATGGTACCAAACATGACGGCGCCGCCACCGGGCTGCCGCTTCGCCCCGCGCTGCCCGTTCGCTGGCGAAGCCTGCGTGAAGGCGCCGCCGCCGCTGGTGGCGGTCAGCCCCGGTCACCGCTCGCGCTGCATCAAGGCGCCGCTGCAGAGGCTGGTGTCATGACCGCGCTGCTCGAAGTCGATGGGCTGGTGAAGCATTTTGTCGCCGAGCGTTCGCTGTTCGGGCGCCCGACCGCGTTGGTGAAAGCGATCGACGGCGTCAGCTTCAGCGTCGATGCCGGCAGGACGCTGGCGCTGGTCGGCGAATCCGGCTGCGGCAAATCGACGGTGAGCCGGCTGGCGCTGCGGCTGATCGAGCCGGATGCGGGCGAAATCCGCTTCCAGGGCCGCGACCTGCGCGCGCTGAATGCGAAGCAGTTGCGCGCCTTCCGCCGCGATGCCCAGATCATCTTCCAGGACCCCTATGCGTCGCTCAACCCGCGCATGACCGTCAGCCAGATCCTGACCGAACCACTGGCGCTGCACGATCTGCGGCCGCCCGCACGCCGCCGCGAGCGCGTCGACGAATTGCTGCGCCTGGTCGGGCTCGAGCCGCGCTTCGCCCGTCGCTATCCCCACGAATTTTCCGGCGGCCAGCGCCAGCGCATCGCCATTGCCCGGGCGCTCGCGGTCGAACCGAAGCTCATCATCTGCGACGAGCCGGTATCGGCGCTCGACGTCTCGATCCGCTCGCAGATCCTGAACCTGCTGCGCGATCTGCAGGACCGGCTCGGCCTCGCCTACATCTTTGTTTCGCATGATCTCGCCGTCGTAAAACACATCGCCGACCATGTCGCCGTGATGAACCTCGGGGGTATCGTCGAGACCGCGCCAACGCCGGCGCTGTTTGCCGCGCCGCGCCACCCTTACAGCCGCGCGCTGCTGGCGGCGATTCCGGTTCCGAAGCCGCGGGCCAGGCGCAACCACGCCCTGCTGCAGGGCGAGATGCCGAGCGCGCTCGATCCGCCGCCGGGCTGCCGTTTTCATACCCGCTGCCCCTATGCGATCGAACGCTGCCGCGTCGAAGCCCCAGAACTGCTTGCCGACGCCGGCGGACACGCCACCGCCTGTCACCGCACCGCCGAGCTTCCGCCGCCGGACGCCATCGCTGCGGCGGGCGGCGAAGCCTTTTCACCGGCGCTGGAACGGCTGGTGGCGGCTTTCAGCGGGGTCCGGGAAGTCCCTGACGGTTTCGGGGTTGATAGACTAGTTCCCGAGCCACGGGCTTGAACAAGGAGAATGATGCCATGAAATTGTTGCGTTTGGCGGCGGTCGCGGCGGCGGCATGGCTGTGGTTCGGAGCTGGCGTTCAGGCCCAGACCGCGCTGCGGATCGGGCTCGCCGAAGATCCGGACATTCTCGATCCGACGCTCGGCCGCACCTATGTCGGCCGCATCGTGTTCGCGGCTTTTTGCGACAAGCTGTTCGACATCGACGAAAAGCTCAACATTGTGCCGCAGCTTGCGCTGTCGCACGAGACCTCAGCCGACGGCAAGGAAGTCACGATCAAGCTGCGGCCGGGCGTCAAGTTCCAGGACGGTGAGCCGTTCGATGCCGAGGCCGCAAAATTCTCGCTCGACCGACACCTGACCATGCCGGGATCGTTCCGCAAACCCGAACTGGCCGCGCTCGATCATGTCGACATCGTCGACCCCCTGACCATCAAGCTCGTGCTGAAGGCGCCCTATTCGCCGCTGATCGCGCAGCTCACCGACCGCGCCGGCATGATGGTCTCGCCGAAGGCAGCGAAGGCCGAAGGCGACAAGTTCGGGCTGCATCCGGTTTGCGCCGGTCCCTACAAATTCGTCGAACGCGTGCAGCAGGATCGGATCGTGTTCGAGAAGTTCGCCGACTACTGGAACAAGGACAACATCCACATCGACCGCATCGTGTACCTGCCGCTGGTGGACGCCACGGTGCGCCTCGCCAATCTCAAATCCGGCGGCCTCGACCTGATCGAGCGGCTGCTGGCCACCGACATCAAGCAGGTCCAGGCCGATCCAAAGCTGAAATTGTCGAGCGCGATCGAGCTTGGATACCAGGGCGTGACGCTCAATATCGGCAAGGACAAGACCGGAGGACCGCTCAGCCAGTCCGCCAGGGTGCGGCAGGCGCTCGACCTGTCGATCGATCGCGAGGCCATCAACCAGGTGGTGTTCAACGGCGAGTTCAAGCCCGGCAACCAATGGGTCAATCCCGATCATCCCTATTATCAGCAGGCTTTCCCGGTGCGCGGGCGCGACGTCGCCAAGGCCAAGGCGCTGCTGAAGGAGGCCGGCGTAACGCCGCCGGTCAGCGTCGATTTCATGGTGCCGAAAGGCGATGAGACCGAGGCGGTGGCGCAGGTGATGCAGTCGATGGCGGCGGAAGCCGGTTTCGACCTGAAGATCAGGGTGACCGAGTTCGCGACCTCGCTGAAACAAGCCGAAGCCGGAGAATACCAGACCTTCATGCTGGCGTGGAGCGGCCGGATCGATCCGGACGGCAATTCCTACATCTTCCTGAAAACCGGCGCTCCGCAGAACTACAGCGCCTGGTCAAACGCCGAGGCTGACAAGATGCTGGACGCGGCCCGTCTCGTCAGCGATCAGGCACAGCGAAAGGCGCTCTATGAAAAGCTGGCCAGGATCGTGCAGGACGAAGAGCCGATCCTCTATCTGTATCACCGCAGGCTTCTGATCGCCCACACCACGCGGCTGGAGGGCTACAAGCAAATGCCGGATGGACTGGTGCGCGTGACCGGACTGACGCTGAAATGAGAAGGATTGCCACGAGCCTCACTGCTCTCTTCCCCACGAGGCGGCAGGGGATGCGCGGTGCCGCGCGCTTCGAGCTGCGTGTGCCATGCTGAACTTCCTCGCCAGGCGCCTCGCCCAGCTCGTTCCGACGCTGTTCTTCGTGTCGATCCTGATCTTTTCGCTGCAGCATTTGCTGCCCGGAGATCCGGCGCTGGTGATGGCGGGCGAGGAACGCGACCCCAATGTCATCGCGCAAATCCGCCAGCAATACCGGCTCGATCGGCCGATTCCGGTGCAATATGTCTACTGGGTGAAGGGCGTGCTGTCCGGCGATCTCGGCGAGTCGCTGCGTATCAAGGTGCCGGTGCGCGAACTGGTCGCGCAGAAGCTGCCGGTGACCCTGCAACTGGCATCGATGGCGATCGTGATCGCGTTCCTGATCGGCATTCCCGCCGGCCTCGTCTCGGCGGTGAAGAAGGGCACGGCGTGGGATTACGGCGCCAACCTGTTCGCGCTGTGGGGCATCTCGACGCCGAACTTCTGGCTCGGGATCATGCTGATCTTTGTGTTCTCGATCGAACTCGGCTGGCTGCCGGCGTCGGGTTACGTGCCGCTGTCGGAAGACTGGCGCGCCAGCCTCGCCTCGACCATCATGCCGGCCTTCGTGCTGGGCAATGCGATTGCGGCGATCCTGATGCGGCATACCCGCGGCGCCATGCTGCAAGTGCTTGAAAGCGACTATGTGCGTACCGCCCGCGCCAAGGGTCTTTCGGAGCGCACGGTGATCTTCAAGCACGCCCTGCGCAACGCGCTGACGCCGGTCATTACCCTTGGTGCGCTCGAACTCGGCACGCTGCTGTCGGGCGCGGTGCTGACCGAGCAGATCTTCTCGATTCCCGGCTTCGGCAAGCTGATCGTCGATGCGGTGTTCAACCGCGACTATGCCGTCGTTCAAGGCGTGGTGCTGGTGACGGCGACGATCTACATCGCGCTGAACCTGATCGCCGATATCGCCTATATCCTGGTCAATCCGCGGCTGAGGGCATAGCGCATGACCGACACCGCGCTCGGCACGTTGTCCGTTGCCGTTCCCGACCGACTGGAGAGCCCGGCGCGCCGCGCGCTGCGCCGGCTGGTCCGGCGCAGGGGCGCGGTGGTCGGGATCGCCGTGATCGCAACCTTCATCCTGCTCGCGCTGTTCGCGCCGCTGATCGCGCCCTTTGACCCGATCGCGACCAGTTGGACGCTGGTGCGCAAGCCGCCCTCGGCGCTGCACTGGTTCGGCACCGACGAGCTCGGCCGCGATGTGCTCAGCCGCGTGATCTACGGCACGCGCGCTTCGCTGCTGGCCGGCGCGATCTCGGTCGGAATCGCCCTTTGCGTCGGCGTGCCGTTCGGCCTGCTGTCGGGCTATCGCGGCGGGTTCATCGACGCCCTGATCAGCCGGATCACCGACGCCATGCTGGCCTGTCCGTTCCTGATCCTCGCCATCGCGCTGGCGGCGTTCCTCGGTCCCAGCCTCGGCAACGCCATGATCGCGATCGGCATCACCACAACCCCGATCTTCATCCGGCTGACCCGCGGCCAGACCATGAACGTCAAGGTGGAGGACTACGTCGAGGCCGCACGCGCCATGGGCAACCCGCGCTGGCGAATCGCGCTGTTCCATATCCTGCCGAACATCATGCCGGCCCTGCTGGTCCAGGCCACGCTGTCGATCGCGGCGGCGATCATCGCCGAAGCGGCGCTGTCGTTCCTCGGGCTCGGCCAGCAGCCGCCGACGCCGTCCTGGGGCAGCATGCTGAACTCAGCGCAGCGCTTCCTGACCACCGCGCCGTGGATGGCGCTGTGGCCGGGACTCGGCATCTTTCTGGTGGTGCTGTCGTTCAACCTGGTCGGCGACGGCCTGCGCGACGCGCTCGATCCGCGCGAACGGTAGGGAGTTTCGACGCTGAGACTGCGTAGGGTGGGCAAAGACCAACGGGTCGCGCGAATGCGCGCCCGATGACAGGCTCCGCGTGCCCACCAACCGATCGTGAGACGGTGGGCACGGCGCAAGCGCGCCTTTGCGCCCCCTACGCACTCGAAATGAACACCGTCATTGCGAGCGCAAGCGAAGCAATCCATCGTGAGGGACGAAAAGCGTGGATTGCTTCGTCGCTTGCGCTCCTCGCAATGACGGCTGAGAGTGGGTAATCGTCAGATCACCATTTCCCGCCTCACGCGGCGGCAGTCCATCTCGTATTCGAGGTCGATCACCGGCGGACGGGCGAAATGCCAGGTCAGGCCGGAACGCGCCGCGCCGCGGCGGACGATTTCATCGGCCGCAACGGCGTGGAAGTCATGCACGGTGTAGGCCTGCACCGCCGTGGTGTCGTTCCATCCGAAGCCGAACTCGCCGAGGCGGGTTTGCATTTCGCCGACGGTGAAGCGAACCTTTTCCAGCAGTCCCTGCGGGCTGAGGTCGCGATAGCGCACGATCCGCTCGGGATAGCTGCCACCGCCGCCACGAGCTTCGGCGCCACCTGCGATAACGAATGACGGCGTGGCAATGTTGCCCGGCCGCGTGAAGGAGAACGCATGGAATGACGGCTCGGCCGGCGGATCGATCTCCGGGCAGACGTTGCTGCGCGCCACCGGATTGCTGGTGCCGTCGAACAGCCCCCATTGCGCCAGCGTCTTGACGTAGTGCTCGTTGAATATTCGAAAGCCGTCCTCGGTAAAGGCCGCCGGCGAGCGCAATTCGCAGGCGCAAAACGAAGTCAGCGGCCGCCCCGCCGCCTCGATATAGTTCGCGGCGCACGCAAAGCCTTCGGCCAGCGGCAGCAGCCGGTCGAAGCGCACCCGTTCGATCTCAAAACCCGGATCGGCCGCCGCCCCGCTCGAATATTGAAACACCGCCGGAATAAACCGGTAATTGCCGGCCGGAAAATCCCGCCTCATGCCTGACCTCTTATTCCAGTTGCATGCGGACGCCCTTGGCGCCGTTGAGCAGCCGCTTGAGATGGAAACCGGCCAGCGGATCGTCGGCATGCAGCCCGACCAGCGCGGCAAAGGCCGGCATCGCCGCGGTATCCCCGGCCTCCAGCTTGGCGAAGGCTTCGGCATATTGCGCCGCCGCCGGCGCCGCGAATGCCGCTGCCGGCAGCGGCTCGTAGGCGCGCAGCGGCTCGCTGCGCCCGCGCAGCATCAGATCGCCGACCGGCCGTCCCCGGAAGTTGCGGTCCGCCTCGGCCACCGCGGCGCTGACGCAGATGCGGGTACCGAGATGCTTGTTGGCTGCCTCCAGCCGTGCCGCGATATTGATGGTGTCGCCGTAGGCCGTGTAATCGAAGAAACGACTGCCGCCGAAATTGCCGACCAGCGCCGGGCCGGCGTGGACACCGATGCGGGTGGCTCCGAAATTCACACCCCTGGACTTCCAGCGCTGGCGAAAGCCTTCGGCCCAGGTGTCGAGATCGTGCGCGCAGGCGATGGCGCGTGCCGCATAATCGGGCTGGTCTCCCGGCGCGTTGAACAGGATCTGGATGGCATCGCCGATGATCTTTGCAACCGTGCCCTCCTGCGCGAACACCACGTCGGTCATGCCGCCCACATACTCGTTGAGCAGCGCCCCAAGAATTTCCGGCGGTGCGGTTTCGACCAGCGAGGTGAAGCCGGTGATGTCGGTGAAGATGGTCGCAACCTCGCGCCAATGCACGGTCATGCCGTCGGCTTCGCCGGCGCAAACCAGCCGGCTGGCGATCTGCGGCGAGAAATACCGCGACAGCGATGCGTGGGCGCGCTCGGCCTCGGCCTGGCGGCGGCGCGTCTCGCGCATCATCTCGACATGGCGGATGGTCTTTTCGATGGTCAGTTCGAGATCGCCGAAATCGATCGGCTTGGTCAGAAAATCGAAGGCGCCGCGGTTCATCGCGGTGCGGATGTTGCTCATGTCGCCATAGGCGGAAACGATGATGGTCGATTTCTTGTCCTCGGCCTCCTGCAGCTTCTGCAGCAAGGACAAGCCGTCCATCCGCGGCATGTTGATATCGGAGACCACCATGTCGACATGCGGGTGCTGCTCGATCGACTGCAGCGCCTCGAGACCGTCATGGGCGAACATGAAGGTGACCGCGCCGTCGCGGATCTGCCTGCGGAATTTCTGCAGCACCAGCGCCTCGAGATCGGGCTCGTCGTCGACGACGAGGATGGTGGCGGTCATGCGGCCTGCTCGAGCCGGCTGTCGATTTCATGGCGCAGCAGCGCAAAATCGATCGGCTTGGTCAAAAGTCCGATAGCGCCACGTTCGATCGCCTTGCGCCGTGTCTCGGCATCGCCATAGGCCGTGATCATGATGACGGGAACGTCGGGCCGCTCCGCGCGCACCCTGGGCAGCATTTCGAGCCCGCTCATGCCGGGCATGTTGACGTCCGACAGGATCAGGACCAGCGTGGGATCGGCGACATCAGCGGCACGGGCCAGGGCCGACGCCGCTGACGGCGCGAATTCCATCATGAAGCGCCCGGAGCGGAGATCGCGGCGGAATTGCTGACGGAACAAGGCCTCAACGTCGGGCTCGTCGTCGACAACGAGGATGTAAACGCTCAATTTTTGCCTCCGGCCCCTGACTGTGCCGCCGCCATTCGCGGCAGCGTGATAATGAATTCGGTAAATGCACCCGGTTCGGTGACGACGTCGATCTTGCCACCGTGTTGTTTCACCACGATGTCGTGGCTCATCGACAGCCCGAGCCCGGTGCCCTCGCCTGCCGGCTTGGTGGTGAAAAAGGGATTGAACATCTTCTCCTTGACGTCGAGCGGAATACCGGTGCCGTTGTCGCGGATGCGGATTTCGACGGCGTTGCCGAGGTTTTTGGTACTTGCGGCGAGCATCGGCTCGAATCCCGCCTCGCCGGCTTCCTTGCGCTTGGTGGCGGCATAGAAGCCGTTTGAAATCAGGTTGAGGAAAACCCGCGTGATCTCCTGGGGGTAGAGATCGATCATGCCGGCCTTCGGATCGAGGTCGTGCCGCAGCGTGATATTGAAGCCGGATTTCTCCGCGCGTGCACCATGATAAGCGAGGTTGACGCTCTCCTCGACGATCGCATTGATATCGGCGGGCCGGTGTTCGCCCGATCCCTCGCGCGAGTGCAGCAGCATGTTCTTGACGATCGAGTCGGCGCGCTTGCCGTGTTGCACCACCTTTTCCAGATTACCTTTCAGCATCAGGGTAAGTTCGTCGATCTCTTCCCGCGTCTTGTCGTCGAGCGCCGCCGGCCTCAGCACATCGTTGAGTTCCTCGATCAGCTCCGTCGACAGCGCCGCAAAATTGTTGACGAAATTGAGCGGATTCTTGATCTCATGGGCGATGCCGGCGGTGAGCTGGCCGAGCGAGGCGAGTTTCTCGGTCTGCACCAGGCGATCCTGCGCGGTGCGCAGATCGTCGAGCGACAGCGATAGTTCCCTGGTTCGCTCCTGAACCTCGTCGAACAACCGCACGTTCTCGATGGCGATGACGGCCTGGTCGGCGAAGGTTGTGACCAGCTCGATTTGCTTCTTGCTGAAGGGCCGCACGGTTCGGCGCGCCAGCACAAGGGCGCCGACCGGATTGCCTTCGCGCAGAAGCGGCACCCCGAGAAATGTACGGGGGTTACCGCTCAGTTCCTGGCCTTTCGAAAATGCGTAGTCGGCATCGGCATGCACATCCGCGACGTGGATCAATTTGCCCTCAAGCAAGGTTCGTCCCGTGATGGTCGCGCGCTCCGGCCGGACCGGAATGTCCTTTACGTAATTCATGAACTGGGGGGTAAAGCCATATGAACCGGCGCGGTAATAGACCTCGCCTTTTTGGCGTGTAATGGCGGCCATATCCGCCTCGCACAGCCGCGCCGCCAACTCCACCAGCGTATCGAGCACGGCTTGCAGATCGAACGCCGAGCGGCTGATTACCTTGAGAACGTCGGCCGTCGTGGTCTGCTGTTGCAGGGATTCGCTCAGGTCGTCCGTGCGCTCCCGCAATTCCTTCAGCAGCCGTGTATTTTCAATGGCGATGACCGATTGGTTAGCGAAATTGCTCACCAGCGCGATCTGCTTGTCCGTGAACGGCTTGACTTCCTGGCGATAGATCGAGATGACGCCAATTGGTTCATTCTCCCTAAGCATTGGCACCATGACAATCGTCCGAGCCCCGGCGAGATCGGACAGTGCGACAACCATAGGGTCGCCCTGCAGGTATGGCTCCTGCGTCCGAAGATCGTCGACGTGCGTCACCTGCTTTGTCCTGGCAATCGTACTGAGGCCACTTTCCGGATGTGGACGCCACACCTGGGTCTTCTGCAGGGCGGCAAACGCGGGCGGAACGTTGTAGAGCGCGGCCCGTCGAACGAGATCTCCCTCGTAAAGAACCATGGTGCCGAATTTCGCCCCGCAAACTCGGGTGGCGTTCTCCAGCATTTTCTGGAAGACCGGCTCCAGCTCGCCGGCCGAGGAGCTGATTATTTCAAGAACCTCTGAGGTCGCCGTCTGCTGCTCGAGCGATTCGATCAATTCGGCCGTTCGCGATGCGACCTTCTTTTCCAGATCGGCATAGGATTCCTGCAGCCGCGCGCCCATGTCGTTGAACTGGTTGGCGAGGCCTTCGAGTTCGTCGCCGGTCCCGATCGAAATGCGCTGGCTGAAATTGCCGCCGCCGATTCGCTCCGCGCCGACACGCAAGGCCTGGATCGGCCCGACCATGCGCCGGGCGAGGAAGATCCCGGCGAGCACCGCGAAGGCCGACGCAGCGAGCAGCACGATCGCAAGGCGCTGCAGCGCCTGATACAGCGATGCGTAGGCTTCCTGAACCGGCAGCTCGACGAACATGGTCCAGTTCAGCGGCGGGATCGGCGCCGATGCCGTAAGGACTTCCTGACCCTGGATGTTCTTCGTCCCCTGCAGCTCCTCGGCCTCGGCGGCGGCGCCCCCGGCCTGCGCCGCCTGCACCTGCAAAAGCTTCGACATATCGGTGTTGCGCAGCACCAGGCTGATATCCGGATGGGCGATCAGACGGCCCTGGCTACCTACCACATAGGCATGACCGCCCTCGCCGACCTTGATTTGCGACACCACGTCCCAGATCAGCTTCAGATTGACCTCGGCGATACTGACGCCGGCGTCCTTGCGGGTGCCGGCCAGCGACAGCGTCATGTAGGGTTCGGATTCGCGGCGGAAATAAACCGGCCCGTAATAGACCTTGTGGGCGACCGCTTCGGTGAATTTCGGATCCTTGGAAAGGTCGATGCCGCTGTCGATCACGTCCATGGCGAGCCGCGACACCCGAAGCCGCTCCTTGCCGGTGGAATCGACCTGGGCCAGTTCGGTGATCGCCGGCACCTGCCGCAGCAGCCTCAACGCGTCGAAGCGGCGGTCCTGGATCGAGCCGGCCGACCAGGGCAATTGGGTGGTCCAGCCAAGCTGGCTTTCGATTTCCTTGATGAACTGGGTGATCTTGGCGGCCGCCGCGACCGCCTGTTCGTGCTGGATGCGGATCAGGGCCGCCTTGTGTTCGCGATAATAGAAGAAAACCTCAAATATCCCGTTTGACAGCAGCGCAACGCCGACCACTGCAACAAACAATGCAACATATTTGGTGAACAGCCGGGTGCGGATTCCGGTCGAGGCCGGTCCCGCCGCAGCAGCCGCGTCCGTCACCGGCTGCAGCGTTCTTCCCTGCGTTGTGTCGGAATGAAGGGAAATCGTCATCCGGCCCAATTTAGCAAGAACACGCGACGTTGTCTCTTGCCGCAGTGCGGGAGGATTATTCGATTACCTCGTCCGCCAAGGCGAGCAGGGTCGGCGGCATGTCAAGGCCGATGCGTTTGGCGGTTTTCAGGTTGATCACGAACAGGTAGCGCGTCGGCCGCTCGAACGGCAGGTCGCCCGGTTTGGCGCCGTTTTCGAGGTGATAAGCTTTGCCTTGCCGGCAAGGTGCGCGGCCGGATCCGACAAGGCTCAGGTCGGCTTCAGCGCCTTCGAACCCAGATCGAAATCCGCGATCTCTCTGGCGCGTTCGGATTCGGCGCCCGCCCTGTGATCGGTGGCGATCGCCACGTAGACCGCCGGCAGTACGAACAGCGTGAACAGCGTGCCGATCGACATGCCAGCGACGACGACCAGACCGATCGAGAACCGGCTCGCCGCGCCCGCCCCCGATGCCGTCAGCAACGGAATGAGACCGGTTACCATCGCGGCGGTCGTCATCAGGATCGGCCGAAGCCGGACCCGCGCCGCCATCTCGATCGCCGAGCGGCGGTCGAGCCCCTCATTGAGCTGCAGCTCATTGGCGAATTCGACCATCAGGATGCCGTGCTTGCTGATCAGGCCGACCAGCGTCAGCAGACCGACCTGGGTGTAGATGTTCATCGTGGCCGCGCCGAAGAACAGCGGAAGCAGCGCGCCGACGATCGCCATCGGAACGCTGATCATGATGACGAGCGGATCGCGCAGGCTCTCGAATTGCGCTGCCAGCACCAGGAAGATGATGATGAGCGCAAAGCCGAAGGTCACCGCAAGCTGGTTGCCTTCCTGGACATATTGCCGGGAGTCCGCGAGATAGTCGTGATCGAATCCGGCCGGCAGCTTCTTGGCCTCACCCTCGAGGAAATCCACCGCCTGACCGACGGTCACGCCGGGCATCGGCACGGCCTGGAAGGTGGCTGAATTCAGTTGGTTGTAATGCGTAAGCGCATTGGGATCGGTCGCGGTTTCGATCGATACCAGCGTCGATAGCGGCACCTGCTGGCCGGTTGCCGTCGGCACGTAATATCCGCCAAGCAACTCCGGCGACAGCCGCTTGTCGCGCGGCACCTGCGGGATGACCTGATAGGATCGTCCCTCGAGGTTGAACCGGTTCACGTAGTTTCCGCCGAGCAGCGTCGCCAGCGTATTGCCGATGTTCTGCATGGTGATGCCGAGGTCGCTCGCCTTGCTGCGGTCGATCTTGACCCGCACCACCGGCTGATTGAAGTCGAGATCGCTGTCGGAGACGATGAACAGCCCGCTCTTGCGCGCCGCCTCCTTCAGCTTCAGCATCTGCTCATAGACCGACTGGAAGCCATTGGTCGAGCTGATCACCATCTGCACCGGCAAGCCGCCGGGGCCGCCCGGCAATGGCGGCAGGTTGAAGGCGAACGCGTTGACGCCTTCGATCTTGCTGAGCTGGGCCTGGACCAGCGGCTTCAGCGCGATCGACGAACGCTTGCGCTCGTCCCACGGCTTGAGCAGCATGCCGGCGATGCCGTTTTGCGGGCCGTTGATGCCGTTGATGACAAAGCGCAGATCGGTTTCCGGGAAGCTGGCAAAGGCCTTGTCGAGCTTCTCGCCGTAATAGTCCGAATAGTCGATGTTGGCGTATTTCGGCGCCTTGGTGACCGCAAACACGATGCCCTGGTCTTCCTCCGGCGCGAGTTCCTTCGACGTATGCAAATAAAGGAACCCGACCAGCCCGAGGATGGTCAGCGCGAACATCGCCGTGATCGGGCGATAGTCGAGCGAGCGGTCGAGCTGTCGGCCATACCAGCGCGTCACCGATCCGAATACCTTGTTGACGATCCTGGCAAACCGGCCTTCCTCGGCAGTTTTCAGGAATATCGAGCACATCATCGGCGACAGCGTCAGCGCGATCACGCCGGAGACGATCACCGCACCGGCCAGCGTGAAGGCGAACTCGCGAAACAGCGCGCCGGTGAGGCCGCCGAGAAAGCCGATCGGCGCGTACACCGCCGCCAGCGTGATGGTCATGGAGATGACCGGGCCGACGATCTCGCGCGCGCCCTGCATGGCGGCCTGGACCGGAGGTTTGCCTTCCTCCAGATGGCGGTGGATGTTTTCCACCACCACGATGGCGTCGTCGACGACGAGCCCGATCGCCAGCACCATCGCCAGCAAGGTCAAGAGGTTGATGCTGAATCCCATGGCCAGCATCAGGCTGCAGACGCCGATCAGCGACAGCGGAATGGTGACCACCGGAATGATCACCGAGCGGAACGAGGCGAGGAACAGGAAGATCACCACGACGACGATCAGGATCGCCTCGCCGAGCGTTTTCTCCACCTCGTTGATCGAGGACTGAATGAATTTGGTCGAATCGTAGGCGACCTTCATCTTCATCGAGGGTGGCAGATTGCGCTCCAGTTCCGGAAACAGCGCGCGCACGCCCCTGACCAGCGTCAGCGGGTTGCCCTGCGGGGTCGCCTGCACGCCGATGAAGATCGCGTGCTCGCCGTTGAAGGCGACGCTGGCATCGGTACTCTGCGCCGCAAGTTCGACGGTGGCGATGTCCTCCATCCGCACAAACCCGCCGTCCTTGGCTTTGACGATCATGCGCTTGAACTGGTCGAGATTGGTCAGGTCGGTATTGGTCGACACGTTGGAGACGATGAAATAGCCCTTGGACTGGCCCGCGGCGGCCTGAAAGTTGTTGGCGGCGATCGCGGCGGATACATCGGCCGGCGAGACATTGCGCCCCGCCATGCGGACCGGATCGAGCCAGAGTCGCATCGCAAAGGTCTGGCCGCCCAGAATGTCGGCGGAAGCGACGCCGTCGACGGTTGAAAGCACCGGCTGCACCACGCGCGTCAGATAGTCGGAAATCGCCGATCCCGACAGCACCTCGCTGGAGAAGCCGAGATACATCACGGCCGTGGTCTGGCCGGTGGTCTTGGTCACGACCGGGTCGTTCGATTCCTTCGGGATCAGATACTTGACCGAATTCACCTTGGCGAGAACCTCGGTCAGCGCCTGGTTCGGATCGAAATTCAGCTTGATGTAGACCTGGATGGTGCTGGTTCCGAGCACCGAGGACGAAGTCATATAGTCGACGCCTTCGGCCGACGCGACGGCCTGCTCGATCGGCGTCGTGATGAAGCCCTGGATCAGCTCGGCCGACGCACCGGGATAGACGGTGGTGACGTTGACGACCGTATTCGACAGTTTCGGGTACTGCCGGATCGGCAGGCTGGTCGCGGCCTTGAATCCGATCAGAAGGATCAGCAGGCTCACGACCACCGAGAGCACCGGTCGCTTGATGAAAATATCAGTCCAGATCATCGCGATACGCTCCAAACCTCAGTAACGCGGCGGATTTGCCGGAATCGGCGGCGGCGGGTCGGCGGAAACCGACACGGCGGCTCCGGATTGCAGCTTGAGCTGCCCCACCGCGACCACGCGATCACCGGGCTTGAGGCCACTGACGATCTCCGCTCTTCCGTCGATCCGGTTGCCGGTCCGCACAAAAGTGCGAACGGCGGTCAGGCTGGTCTTGCCGTCAGCTTCCTTCTTCTCGGTGAGGAGGAAAACCGAATCCCCGTAGAGCGTGTAATCGACCGCCGTTTCCGGCACCGTGACCACCGCCGGCTTATCGGGCAGCACCACCGTCGTCGTGACGAACATGCCGGGCTTCAGGATATGGTCCGGATTGGCGAGCGTGGCCTGAATGTGGATGTTGCGGGTATCGGTGCTGATCTGCGGCTCGATCGCGGTGATCTTTCCGTCGAAGGTCCGGCCGGGATAGGCGTCAACCACGACGCGCACGGTCTGCCCGACCTTGAGCTGCCCGCTGTCCTTTTCCGTCACGGTGAAATTCGCGTAGAGCGTCGCCAGATCCGTCAGCGTGACGATCTGGGTGCCCGCAGTCAGGAACTGGCCGACCTCGACGTGACGAACGCCGAGCACGCCGTCGAACGGCGCCCGCACCAGCTTTTGCGAGATGATCGCCTCGGTCTTGGCGATGCCGGCATTGGCCTGATCAAACGTCGCCTGCGCCTGATCGGCTGTCGCCTGCGGACCGAACTGGCGCGCCGCAAGCTGCTTGGCGCGATCGAGCGACAATTGCGCGACCACCGCCTGGGCCTTGAAGCTCGCAAGGTCGCCCTGCTCCGGGGCGTCGAACAGTTGCACCAGCGGCGCTCCCGCCTTCACCGACGCGCCGGCGGTGAACATGATGTCGGTGATGCGGCCGCTGACGTCGGAGGTGACATTGACCTGATGCACGGCCGCGAGATCGCCGACTGCCGTCAGCAGGTTCGGAATCACCTCCGATTTGGCTTCGGCAATGCTCACCGGCGTCGGCGGCGGTTTGTTGTTGGCGAAGAATTGCGCGATCATGTGGCTGCGGAACGCGTTGAAGCCGACGAGACCGCCGACCAGCAGTGCGAGCAGCAGCCCGACAATGATGAACCAGCGCACCATCCGGGCCGGACGGGTGGGCGGCTTGCCGGTAATCGCCTTGCCCGAGATATGAGCTTCGGTCACAATGTTCATGTCATGCA
The DNA here is from genome assembly GCA_963808035.1 of uncultured Alphaproteobacteria bacterium. Lineage (GTDB taxonomy): Bacteria > Pseudomonadota > Alphaproteobacteria > Rhizobiales > Xanthobacteraceae > Bradyrhizobium. The sequence goes on from CAWEEF010000001.1 coordinate 971,196, forward strand.
CCTTCTGCGGCTATCGATTGACCCGAATCCAGCGACGTCACGCGGTCCAGGTGGGAAACAATTGCGGCGTCGCCAAGTCCGATGCCGCGGAGGATGAATTCGCACAGTTGCCGCTCGAGATCGGCGGCATGGCCGTAAGTCAGGCAGGGGACGGCCGGCAGTCTCGCCAGCGCTGCCATCAGCACGGTGTGATGCGCAAACCAAAACAGATTGAGCGGCTCGCATCCGACACGCGATGCATCGCCGGCCGCCACCGCGCGATCGAGCGAGGCGGTGAATACCGGGCCGATCAGGTTGCCGACCTTGGCGTAGAGCAGCCGCGCGAATTCGCCATCGTCGAGATGAACTCGTGGTCATGAGCCGCAGACGTTGCGCTTCCTGCTGGTCCGGGCCCTCCGAAATCTGCAGGAAGTGGCGGACCATGCCTTTGACGAGTTCGACAAGGGTCGCGGTCGATGGCGCTTGCCCGAGCAGATGCGCGAGGTCCGGGTCGGCTTCGCATTCTTCCGTCAGGATTTCGGCGTAAAGCGCTGCTTTCGAAGGAAAATGCTTGAACAGCAAGCCTTCCGAAATGGCCGCCGCCGCCGCGACACTCCGGGTCGTGGTCCCGGCAAAACCGTGGCGGGCAAAACAGCGCTTCGCAGCGCTCAGGATGAGCTGCCGCCTCAGGTCACTGGTCATGCGCAAGGTAGACATGGGCGTGTGAGTAATCACTCACCTTATCAAATGTCAAGGTAATATTGCAGCGCACCACGGCCGAAAAAAGGGGCCGCTCGCTACTGGGGAAAATTGCAACACAGTAGGGAAAAATTGCCCAGTTGGGCAGCTAGAACCCTGGACGCCCAACAATTTACGATTGTGTTCTTAAGGATTCGTGAGATGCTGAGAGAGCCAAAAAGGCCGCAATTGGGGGAAATTTGTGCGCTTATAAGCCGCCGCCAAAGACGTTGCCCGGCTTTCCGAAGGCTGCCGGGGTCAGGCCCAAAACTTCAGTTGATAGTATTGGCAACAAGAAGCGCAAGCGATGGGCAGAACCCGATGGCACGATTTATGAATGGGACTATCTACACGGCACTGTAGAGAAATACGACAAGCAAGGAAGGCATCAGGGTGAATTCCACCCAGATGGCAGAAAGGCACAAGGCCCTATTCGCAATCGAAGGATTCGTCCATGAAAGCGGCCCATCGGCTAGTTGGGTATGATCGCCAGACCGAATCGGAAAAGTTCGAGTTGCCTATTCCCGAACCCATGTTCGGAGAGGTTCGGACGGTAGTTCGTTTTGACGATGACGATCTTGGTGCTGTTGGCTGTTATGAACTAACAGACCGTCAGGCGCATCAGATCGCCACCATCGTCCATCGAAGAGACTTGCCTGCTGGGCTTGATTTCTTTCTGGAGGCGTACGCGCCCTAGCGTTTGCCTCCTTCAATGCCACGGAAAGCCCTCCGCCGCTCCGGCGCGCGCAATCAGCCTACATCGGCCTGAAACCCAATGCTCCCCGGATCCGATTCACAATGAAGGTGCCGTCGCGATTGGACAGCGCCCGCTCGAGATTGGCAGCATCGATTTTGACGCTGGCAAAGCGCGGCCCGGCTGAAACATCCTGCAGCGACGGGCTGAAGGCCTCGATTTCGGCCATGGTGGTCATGGCGCGCGCCTCGGCAATCCCGCAGGCGCGGGCCACACCGACGAGGTCGGCCGCGGCTGCGGTGTGGCTCGCCTGACCGCCGGTTTCGCCGTAGCACTCATTGTCGAGCACGATGATGCTCAGGTTGCCGGGTTTCTGCAGGCCGACAGTGGCGAGGCTTCCGATCCCCATCAGCATCTCGCCGTCGCCGGTGATCACGACCACCGGCAGCTTCGGCTGCGCCAAGGCGAGGCCGAGCCCGATCATGACGGCGCCGCCCATCGCGCCCCACATATAGAGATTGCGGTCGTGGTCGCCGGCGGCGGCAATATCGTAGGTCGAGGCGCCCAATCCGCCGACCACGATGGCGTCCTTGCGTTCCGCCAGCAGGGTTGCGACCACGCTGCGCCGCTCGAGAAGATTTGCTTTGCTCATTTGGTGAAGACCTTGGCGCCGATCAGGCGTTGTGACAACAGAACGGCGGTCGGTGTGCAGGCATTGTAGGCTTGGCCGGCCGCCGCCTCGACCACCTCGCGCACCTCTTCCGGGTGGGACGCCCGCAACACCTTGATTCCCGATAACTCGAACACCGCCGCCGTGCTCGAACCCATCGGCACCTGCCACGGGTTGAATTCGCCCCATTCGCCCCGCATCGTCACCAGCGTCAGGAATGGAAAGCGGAAAATCTGGGTCAGCGACAGCATGTTCACGCAATTGCCGACCCCGCTCGACTGCATCAGCAACACGCCGCGCTGGCCGCCGGCCCAGGCGCCGGCCAGCAGCGCCACGCCCTCTTCTTCGGTCGTGAGCGCAATCCCGCGCATCGAGGACGCTCCCAGCACGCGTTCGATCAGTTGCGAATGCCCGGCATCCGGCACGTAGGGCACCTGTCGGACATCGAACCGCTGCAGAATCGCAAAAATTTCCTCCGGCCAGGAGGCGGCACTTTCGGCAGTTACATCGGCACGGGCGTGCATTTTCATTTCCAGGCGGTTGACGGAATGCATTGCGGTGCGGGACTGTAGAGCCAGCCACGGTTTCCGAAAGAGCGAAAACGGCATATCCGCCTCACCCCATGAGTATGGCAGCATGAATATAAATGCGCGAGAGCTGGCGGCCGGTTTCGATCTCGAGAAACTGACACCGGAATTCTATGCCGACCCCTATCCGACCTATCGTGCACTGCGGGAGCATGAACCGGTCAAGCTGCTGCCGAACGGCTCGTACTTTCTGACGCGCTATGACGATCTGGTCGGCACCTACAAGAACACCAAGCTGTTCAGCTCCGACAAGAAGCGGGAGTTCGCGCCGAAATACGGCGATTCCCTGCTCTACGAACACCACACCACCAGCCTTGTCTTCAACGACCCGCCGGCGCACACAAGGGTGCGGCGGTTGATCATGGGCGCCTTGTCGCCGCGCGCCATCGCCGAGATGGAGCCCGACCTGATCGCGCTGGTCGACCGGCTGCTCGACGCCCTCGGCGCGAAAGTCGAGGTCGAACTGATCGGCGATTTCGCCGCCGCGATCCCGGTTCAGGTGATCGGCAATCTGCTCGATGTGCCGATGCCGGAGCGCGAGCCGCTGCGCGACTGGTCGCTGGCGATCCTGGGCGCGCTCGAGCCGGTGATCGGCGCCGAGGCTTTCGCGCGCGGCAACCGTGCGGTGAAGGATTTCCTCGCCTACCTGGAAGTCCTGGTCGCACGCCGCCGCGCCAAACCGGGCAACCCCGATCGCGACGTCCTGACCCGTCTCATCCAGGGCGAAGACAATGGCGAGCGACTGACGGCGAAAGAGCTGCTGCACAATTGCATATTCCTGCTCAACGCCGGACATGAGACAACGACGAACCTGATCGGCAACGGACTGGTGGCGCTGTCGCAACATCCCGCCGAGAAACGGCGGCTGATCGAAAATCCCGGCCTCATGAAAACTGCGGTCGAGGAAATCCTCCGGTTTGAAAGCTCGAACCAGCTCGGCAACCGCATGACCACCGAGCGCGTCGATCTCGGCGGCGTCACGCTGGCGGCGGGGACGCCGGTGACGCTGTGCATCGGTGCCGCCAATCGCGACCCCGCGCAATTTGCCGATCCCGAGCGGCTCGACATCGGCCGCGCGCCGAACCGCCATCTGGCCTTCGCCACCGGTGCGCATCAATGCGCCGGCATGGCGCTGGCGCGGCTCGAAGGCGCGATCGCGATTTCGCGATTCCTGGCGCGGTTTCCGGACTACACGCTGAACGGCACGCCGGTGCGCGGCGGCCGCGTGCGCTTCCGCGGCTATCTGAGCGTGCCCTGCGCCGTCCGCTAAGGAGAATGACTTTTGATTGAACGGCCGATCCGCAGATTCAGTAAACCTCTCCCGAGCGAGTACTGGCGCTGCCCACGACGCCGGCAAAGTCCCTCGCCTCGCTGACAGGGCTTGGAGCATTGCTCAGTTGGTTGGCGCTGTTCTCGTGGTCGCGACGGCGCTATCGACTGAGGCCCCTCCGGATCGTCGGCGCCGCTACGTAGTAATAGACGGCGGACGGAATTGACCCATTGTGGTCGTCCTAGAATCCTGTATGATAGTTCGGCAAGGGCGCCGTTGAGCGCCCTTGCCTCGTAGTTGAGGCGGTCAATCCACATGGACGACCAAACGGCAAAAATTTGGGCTCGGCAACTCGGATTGACCGCAACGCCACTGTTTGGTCGCGAGCGGCCGAACACAGAACAGCGCCATTTGGCTCTGCTTGATGGCGCGCGAGCGAGTTTCTTAATTTCGCCTGACGAGGATGACGATCTTTCTGAAGCGCCAGACTGGGCATGGTCTGCCAATGTTCGGCATCACGTTGCCTTAACGCAGAAACAGGTCATCGTCTCAAGGAGTACCGGTTCGAAGGAAATATTTCAACGGCTTTCCGTCCAATCAAAATTGGATGAATTTCTTAAATACTTGGAGTTGGATTCTGGCGCACAAAAAATCCTCAGTGCCATTGATCACCTCGTGACGATTTTTCGAAAACACCGAGCTACGCTCCGTGCAGAGGCGATAGCTGTCCCCGAACTCGAAAGTTTTTTATATCTGTTGGCTCTTGCGCAAGAGAATATTACTGAAGGGCCTCTACACCATCAGGGGCGTGCAATTGTCCGAAAATACGCCCTTGGAGACTTTGATCCAAGCGGACTACGCAACAATTACGTTCTTAGGTTTGTGCAAGAATTGCAAATGAGCACAACGTCGATGCGCAAACTTATCGCGCCGGTAACGATAAGGCATGCGGGTGGCGTCCTTTTTCAAGAAGCCCATGCCGAGATACTTTCAGAACCTGTCCAAATGACACTGTTCGGATTGGCCGATGCCGGACAACAAAAATTAGATCTGTCGCTAGGCGTCTATTACACTCCGGCCGGCCTAGCGCGAACACTCACAGAATTAGCGATTGAATCGCATCTGTCTAAGGATGTTATCCGAATACACGATCCCGCATGCGGGTCCGGAATTTTTTTGTGTGAAGCCATAAGAGCGCTGCAGCGCAAACAGTTCAAAGGAAAGGTTGAACTTGTAGGTCTAGATGTCTCTCCTTCAGCAGTCCAAATGGCGCGTTTCTCTATTGCTTGCGCGCTCCTTGACTGGCCAACCCACAAGGTCAAATGGAATTTAGAAACTGGAAGTTACTTTGAAACGAAAAAACCGCCACATCCATTTGACGTGGTGCTCATGAACCCACCCTTCCTTTCGTGGCAGGCGCTCTCTTCTGAATTGAAGAGTGTTGTGAAAGAGACACTCGGCGAAACGTTCGCCGGCCGACCCGACCTAAGCACCGCCTTCATACAAAAGGCTTTGGGGGAAATAATTCGTGGTGGCACGCTCGCAACTCTAATTCCAAGAGGAATTTTAGATAGCCAAAAGGGATCGCAATGGAGAGAATTTCTTCTCTCCGATAACGACGTCCGCTTGATCGGGACGTTCGGCGACCACGGGCTATTTCGACATGCGATGGTGAGTATCGGAGCCGCTGTTATCGAACGCAAGTCACCTCATAATATCTCGGTTGGAGAACGCGCTGCCGTGATGGTGTGGGCTGATGAAAGAGCAGATTCTGCCGGTGGCGCTTTGAGGGCGCTCCGCCGCCGACTTTGGGCTAGCAACTCCCTGGAGGAGCGCACAGAGAGTTGGTCGATTTACTCGGTAAGATCCAATGATCTTTTACAGCGTAAAAGTTGGTTACCATCGCCGAACGCCTTGGGTTCGCTCGTTGACATAATCGAAGAGAAGCAATTTCCGAGACTGAGCAATCTGTTTCGTGTGCGCCAAGGAATTAAGACGGGGTTGAACGACGCATTCCTTCTATCCAACGATGAATTGCTTTCGTTACCGAAATCAGAACAACGGTTTTTTCGCCCAGTCGCAAATGGTGAAGACATCTTTAGCGGTCGCATTCAGTCATCCACAAATATCTTCTATGTCCCGGGAAGATTCAAATCTCGGAGGCAGCTTCTGGAAAATGTTCCTGTGTTCGGAAAAAAACTCCTAACGTTTGAAAATTCGCTAAAGCGGCGACCAAAGTCGAACCCTCAACGTTGGTGGGAACCGGTTTGGCCTCGAAAGGATTTAGCGGAGCGATCGCCGCGAATTTTCACGAAGATGTTCGGTGGCCCTGACATGGCGGCCGTTGATGCGAGGGGCGAATTTTTGCCTCTTCAGACATTTGCGTGGATGCCTCAGTGGGAAGAAATGGGTGTCGATAAAAGCCTCAGAGAGGCGGCGCTTTGGTGGTACTGCAGGCTCTTAAATTCTCGCGTTTTTTTTCTGCTTAGAAGAGAGCTTTCTTCTGCTAGCACCGCGGGCGGGCAATTGGACGTGTCGCCGAAATATATTGATCAAATCCCCCTGCCCATCCCGGAGGCGGAAGATCTCATTCGTATGGCTTCGACGGGCATGCCGAATCTCAGTGCGACCGAAGTGAATGATGGGCTGGTGGCGATGGCATATGGGACCACGATCAATTCGTGGCCGATCTATGCAAAGTCCAATTGAAAAGAGTGAATTTGCCAGCCACTTACAGCGACTCCGGCGAATTTTTGACCGCCGGGTTGAAGCCAAGCATGGTGACAATTTTCAAATGTCGATCCTGCCAAATCGAAGAGGAATGACCAACGTTACTCTGCAAAAAAACTCATCAACCGTAGACGCAATTAGCGACCTCGACCGGGAAGAGGTATGCGTCGTTCTGAAAAGTTCATCCAAAACGAGCATATTGTGCGCTTATTTTGAAAGCTGGCAATCCGCTGGCAAAGAGCGTCTCATGTTTCAAAATGCTTCAATGACCTTCTTTCTAAATTTTGAGGATGGGGGGTCATCCACCACAAAACAAATATTTCGGCTCGAGTGGGAGAATTGGTACAATCAAAATCCGCCGAACAGTGCAGCATACCCTCATTGGCAATTCGACCGGTGGCTGACAGCGTCGGACACCAATCTTTTGGAAGATTTACGCGAAAGCTTGGAGGGCGCTCCGTCGGAGGAGTCTGTTTTTGAGACTGCAGAACGGCAAGTTAAGCGGAAGCGGCCGGACCTAGGGTGGTTCACCAAAATACATTTTCCTTCGAACGCCCCGTGGGCCACGAATCCTGTTCCCGTGCTTGACGTAGGTGTTCAATCCCACCGGTCCCTGCCAAGCTCGCCAAAGGCAATCGAGGATTGGCTCGATTCCGCTCTGTGCTATCTTAAAGGCGAATTGCTGGCACACGCCAGCTAGTCGGGGGCTTCCAAAGTTCGAAATCACATCGCTGCTCTCGAAAGAACTCGAATTTCGTGGCTAACGTGCGCGTTGCATATGAGCGGTTTCATGGAATTGATCGTCTAGTTGAAAGGCTAAGCGGCCTGTTCCGAAAACGAGTGGCCTAATTCGGCCGGTACCCCGAGGAGAGAGATCGATTTGCGCAGCAATTGGGTGAGGGGTGATGCTCCGACTACAGACCTTACCGCCCCAACCCTCTTCCAAGGGATGGGTCCGTTGCCGTTGCAGATCGATCGAATGGCATCATGCTTCAGCCGCGGTGCGCGATAGCCAGCGGCGATCGCCCGAATAATGCCGGGTCAGCTTTCGATGCCGCGCAACGCCAGCACGGCCCGCATGCGCCGCGTCGCCAGTTCCGGATTGGCGAGCAGGCCGGCCTGATCCGCCAACCGAAACAGTTCGGCCAGATGCAGTGTCGAGCGCGTGCTCTCCTGGCCGCCGACCATGGTGAAATGGTCCTGGTGGCCGTTGAGATAGGCCATGAAGACGACGCCGGTCTTGTAGAACCGCGTCGGCGCCCTGAAGATGTGACGCGACAGCGGCACCGTCGGTTCCAGCACTTCCCGGAAACCCTTGTCGTCGCCCGCGGCCAACCGCGACAAGGCATAGGATGCCGCCGGCGCGATGGCGTCGAAAATGCCGAGCAATGCGTGGGAAAATCCCCGGCTATCGCCGGCGATCAGCTCGGCATAGTTGAAATCGTCGCCGGTATACATCTTCACATTCCTGTCGAGACGGCGGCGCATGTCGATTTCGCGCTGCATGTCGAGCAGCGAGACTTTCACGCCGTCGACCTTGGCGGCGTTGGCGTTTATGATCCCGACCGCAACGTCCATCGCCTGGTCGAGCTTCGCGGTGCCCCAATAATTCGCCAATGCCGGATCGAACATGTCACCGAGCCAGTGAATGATGACGGGCTCGCGCACCTGCGACAGCACGCGGTCATACACCCTGGCGTAATCGTCGGGGTTACGGCCTACCCTTGCCAGCGCGCGCGAGGCCATTAGGATGATCCGGCCGCCGGCTTTTTCGACCGCCTCGATCTGCTCCTCATAGGCGCGGATCACGTCGTCGAGATTTTTCGCATCCTCGGGCGCGAGCTGATCGGTGCCGGCGCCGGAAAACACCAGCGCCTGGCCTTTGGCCTTGGCGGCGGCAACCGAACGCCGGATCAGTTCCAGCGATGTCGGCCAGTCCAGCCCCATGCCGCGCTGGGCGGTATCCATGGCTTCGGCGACACCGAGGCCGAGATCCCAGACATGCTCGCGAAAGGCGATGGTGCGGTCCCAGTCGATCGCCGCGGAAAGCCAGGGGTCGACATCGGCAAGCGGATCGGCAACGACGTGGGCCGCGGAAAACGCCACCCGATTGAGGGTGCCCTGCAGTTTCGACGGATACGTCCGGGACCCCGCCAGCCGGTAGGTCTCGATGCCGCGATCGGCGTTCGGCAATTTCAGCGACAGCGACGAGACCGGCAACACCGGCTTGTTCATGGAAGTGATCCCTTAAACCTTGATCGAGTGACACCGATCCGGCGCCACCAGCTCTAGCATGGGCGGCGCGATTTGAGAACGAACCATGTCCTGAGCGGCTGACTCGAAATGCAGCCAACAATCGTGGATTTATTGCGAAGATCGTCATGCCCGGGCTTGTCCCGGGCATCCACGTCTTGTCGCAGCAGCGGTGAGAAAGGCGTGGATAGCCGGGACGGCCCTGATTCAATTTCATCATGCCTCAGCGATCCTGGTCGGGCCGCGCCGTCCGCTCCACCAGCAGCGTGGGGATGCCGCAGGTACCATTGCGTACCGTGAGCACCCGCGTGCCCGGCTTGCGGCCGGCTCGCACCTCGGACGCATCGACGCCGGCCGACACCAGCCGCGCCCGGGTCGCATCGATGTCGGCCACGCGCCAGCTCATGCCCCATAATCTGTCATGGGCCTTGTCGGCATTCGGGTCCGGCCGGTGCACGATCTCGACAATGAGATCGCCGCAGCGGAAGAACATCAGCCGGCCCCAATCCGGATGCGAGCGGTCGAGCGCCATGTCGAGCCCGAGCCGCGCGCCATAGAGCGCGACCGCGGGCTCCGGATCCGCCGTCGAGATCACCACATGGTCCATGGCGGTGATCGATGCCGGAACGGTCCGCACTGACAGCGGACGTTCCCTCGCCAGCTCCACGAAGAAAAACCGGACGCCGCGCGTCGCGTCGGTGGCCGCGCGGGTCCGTTTCCAGGACAAGGTTGCGCCCGATATCGCGTCGCGGCTTTCGGCCTCGGCGACCGGTTCCGGTTTCAGCGTCAACCGATCCAGCCTGCGATGCATTTTCGCGATGTCATTGCTGCGAAAACACAGGCTCGCAAGTCCCTCGCCCTGTGCCGCAATGACCGCGCGGATCCGCTCGGCGGGGGCGCCCTCGCCCGCCGGCGCCATCAGTTCCAGCGTCATGTTGTCGAGGGTGAACAGCACCCGATCGGCGCCCTCGCCGGAATGCTGCCACGCCGGCGTGCGCGCAAACAACGTCTGATAGGCCGCTCTCCCAGCGTCGATGTCGTTGACGAGAACGACGACGTGATCGAGCCCGGTAATCATGGAAACAATCCCCGCGTGGTCTTGGCGCCGCGGACTTTCTCCACGCCGATCGCCATCGCGGCAGTGCGGTGGGAGACGTTGTCGGCCTTGGCACGCATCACCATCTGGTCGAAGGCGCGGTCGAGGATGTGATATTCACGTCGCGTCACTTCCTCTTCTTCCCAGAACAATTGCTGCAGATCCTGCACCCATTCGAAATAGCTGACGACGACGCCGCCGGAATTGCAGAGAATATCCGGAATCAGAAATATCTCGTCGCGCCGCCTCTCCAGCACGAGATCGGCATCGGGCGTGGTCGGACCGTTGGCGCCCTCGGCCAGCACCCGGCATTTCAGATTGTCCGCGACGCCGGCGTCGATCACGCGCTCCATCGCCGCCGGCACCAGCACATCGCAGGGCAGCGTGAGAATGTGGGCGGGATCGAACTGCAACTGGCTGGAGAACCCGGCGATGCTGCCATGCGCGCTGGCGTGCCGCATCAGGGCCGGAATATCGAGCCCGGCCGCGTCGTGCAGCGCGCCGGTATGATCGCTGACCGCGATCACCTTGAGGCCGAATTGATGCAATCCGAACGCGGCATAGGAGCCTACATTGCCAAAGCCCTGGACCACGGCGGTGGCATTGTTCAGGTCGATCGCGAGTTCTTTCATCACCCGTCTGGCGAGATGCGCGACGCCGCGTCCGGTGGCTTCACGCCGACCCAGCGTGCCGCCGGAGGCGACCGGCTTGCCGGTGACGATCTCGGTCACGGTGCGTCCCTGATACATGGAATAGGTGTCCATGAACCAGGCCATTACCTGTTCGTTGGTGCCCATGTCCGGCGCCATCACGTCGGTATGCGGCCCGACGAACGGGATCATCTCCTGCATATAGCGCCGCGACAGCGCCTCGAGTTCGCGCCGGGAGATGGTGGCGGGATCGACCCGAATGCCGCCCTTGGCGCCGCCATAGGGCAGGCCGACCAGGGCACACTTCCAGCTCATCCAGATCGCCAGCGCGGCCACTTCGCCGATGTCGACGCTGGGAGCAAACCGAGTACCGCCCTTGGTGGGACCGAGCGTCAGGTGGTGCTGCACCCGATAGCCCTCGAACACCGCGATCGAACCATCGTCGCGATGGATCGGACAGGAGACGGTGATGGCCCGCTTCGGCAGCAGCAGGCGCTCGCGCTCGTCCATCGGGATCGACAGATGATTGGCGATCACCCCGAACTGGTTCACCGCCATGTCGAATACAGGACCGGAATAGACGGTCATCGCTTCCTCCCTCTGGTCTCGTTGTCAGGAACCTGGAACAGGCAAAGGCCGTTGGGTCGACGGCGCGCCGACGCTGCTTAAAATGGTCGTAGTCCGGCAGCACGCTGATCTCAAGCGATAGCAGCGGCGGCATGCGAATAATTCAGCCAATTCCCGCGCGATCAGGTGCTATTATGCGGGGCCGGGCCGGGACCACCCATCAGCCCAAGACGGATCACTTCATGCAGGCGCTCTTCATCGGACAAACCTATATCGATGTTACCTTCATCACCGACCACATGCCTACCGGCGACGAGAAACACGTTGCATCCGCCTATGCGGTATCGTTCGGCGGCAATGCCGTCACGGCGGCATTCTGCTGCGCCAAGCTCGGAATCGTGCCGGACCTGCTGGCGACCGTAGCCAATGACTGGCTCGGCCGGATGTTTCAGGACATGACCGCGAAATACGGCATCTCGGTACATCCGAGAAAGGTCCAGACTTCCTCGTTGTCGTTCATCATGCCAAAGGACGGCAAGCGTGCGATCGTGCGCTGCCGCGACGACGATCACATCCATCCCTTCCCGCTGTTGAACCTCGGCGGTTGCGGCGCGCTGCATGTCGACGGTCACCAGCCGGATGCCGCGATCCATTATGCGAAACTGTGCCGCGAGGCCGACATCCTGACTTCGCTCGACGGCGGCGGCCTGCGAACCAATACCCACGAACTGCTGGAATTCATCGACGTCGCCATCGTCGCCGAGCGGTTGTGCGAACAGATGGATCTGACGCCCGAGAAGATGCTGGACTATCTCAAGAGCAGGGGTTGCCGGGTTGGCGGCGTCACGATGGGAGAACGCGGCCTCAACTGGTATGACGAGAGCGGTACCGTTCGCGCGCTGCCGGCGCTGCCGATCCCGCGCCAGCGCGTGCTCGATACCAATGGTGCCGGCGACGTCTTCCACGGCGCCTATATCTATTCCTATCTCGATAATCCCGGCAAAAGCTGGCACGATCATTTCGAATTTGCGCGCGCGGCGTCGACCTACAAGATTCAGCGTCTCGGCAACGAGGCCGGACTGCCGGCGCTCCGCGACATCGAAGCCGTCCGGCAGGAATTTCAGGTCGGCGCGTAACCAGCTTGCGTGAGGCACGTGCATGGGCCGGGTTTTCGTGGCCGGAAGCGTCAACATGGATGTGGTGGCGACGGCCGACCGGCATCCCCGTATCGGCGAGACGGTAGCCGGAGACGCGGTGCGTTATTTTCCCGGCGGCAAGGGCGCGAACCAGGCGGTGGCTGCCGCCAGGCTCGGCGCGGCGACGGCGCTGATCGGGCGGCTCGGCAAGGATGCGTTCGGCCATGAACTGCGGATGTTTCTCGCCGCGCAGGGTGTCGACCTCACTTTGGTGCGGGAAACTTCCGGCGTTCACAGCGGGACTGCCATCATCACGCTTGCCAATGCCGACAACACCATCGTCGTCATTCCCGGCGCCAATGCGCTGGTGAGTGCGGCCGACGTGGAGGGTGCAGCGTTCGTCGCGGGCGATATCGCGGTCAGCCAGTTCGAGATTCCCCTGCCCGCGATCACCGCCTTCTTCAAACAGGCCCGCGCGGCCGGCGCGACGTACCATCCTCAATCCGGCGCCGGCCGTCGAATTCGGGCGCCCATTGCTCGATCTCACCGATATCCTGATCCTCAATGAAACCGAACTCGGTCTGCTGGCGCAACGCGAGCTTCGCGACACCGACGATCCCGGCCGCTTCCTGGACGCCGCGAGATCGCTGCGCAGCGGCGCGGGCCGGATCATCTGCGTCACGCTGGGCAAACGCGGCATCGTTGCGCTGCTGGACGGCGAGCCGTTGATCCTGCCGGGCCATGACGTCCGGACGGTCGATACCACCGGCGCCGGCGATTGCTTTGTCGGCGCCGTTGCCGCGCAACTCGCCGGCGGCAAATCCATTCGCGACGCGCTGGGCTACGCCAACGCCGCCGCGTCGATCTGTGTGCAGCGGATGGGCGCGGCGCCGTCGATGCCGACGGCCGAGGAAGTGAGCGACGCGATCTCCCGAACTCGTCCTGGCGAATTCAGCCAAACCCGCTAACCCAGCGCGGCCTTCAGATCGAAGCTGGGATCGGCTGCCTGCTTCGGTTCGATCGATCCGTTGGCTGCGAGGATGCGGCGTCCGAAGACATGATCGCCGGCACGATTGATCAACTCGATGCCGATCAGCCGCCCGGCTCTGTAGCAAAAGGCCGAGAACAACGCCTGATCGGGATTGCCCCGTACCACCACGCGGTCATATCCGGTCGTCAGGCCTGCGATCTGAAGCTTGTCGGGGCCCTGATCGCTCCAGAACCAGGGCAGGCCATCATAGCTCTGCGCGTCGCCGGTCAGCCGCGCCGCGACGCAGCGCGCGTGATCGGTCGCGTTCTGCACCAATTCCAGCCGCAGCGCCGCGCCGAAACGCCGGCTCGCATACAGCGCACAGTCGCCGATCGCCGAGATGTTCGGATCCGCGGTCAAAAGCTGCTCGTCGACCACGATCCCGGCGGCGACCGGCAGGCCGGCGTCACGGGCCAGTTCGACATTGGGCAGCACGCCGACGCCGACCACGATAAGGTCCGCGGGCAGATGCCGCCCGTCGCTGAGACTGACGCCGGTCACCGCGGTGCCATCGCTTTCGATGGCCGTCACCTGCACGCCGAGATGGATGCGAATGCCGGCCGCGCTATGCCTCGCCTGGAAAAACTCCGAGACCTCGGCGGTCACCGCCCGTGCCATAACGCGGGTGCCGAGCTCGACCACATCGACCTCGAGTCCCCTGGCTCGTGCGGTGGCGGCAAATTCCAGTCCGATAAACCCCGCACCGACCACCGCGACGCGCTGACCCGGTGTGATACGCGCCCGCAGCGCCTCGCTCTCGTCCAGCGTCCGCAGATAGCGCACGTCTTCCAGGCTGGCGTTGGGAAGGTCAAGCAGACGATTGCGCGCGCCGGTGGCGAGCACAAGGTGCGTATAATCCAGCGCGGAGCCGGATGCGAGCTTGAGCCGGCGCGACGCGCGATCGATGGCGATCGCGCGGTCGGCCATCAACTCGATGTTCTGGTCGCGATAAAACTTGTCGGGCCGGAACATCAGGCTGTCCGGAGCTCCGGTGCCTTTCAGATAGGCCTTGGACAGAGGCGGCCGCTGATACGGCAGATGGGCCTCATCGTTGAACAGGCAGATGCGCTCGCCATAGCCATGCTGCCGCAACGACGCCGCGACCTGAAAACCCGCATGGCCGGCGCCGACGATCAGGGCTGTTCCCTGCGCCATTGGGTCAGGCCGGCACGATGCGCAGCGGCAAGGTATCGAGCCCGCGCAAGGTGTTGTTCAGCCGCCGCTCGGGTTTGCCGGTCAGCTCGAATGACGCGACGCGCCGGGTGAGTGCGCCGAAGATCGCCTCGCTTTCGAGCCGTGCCACCGCCTGGCCGACGCAACCGTGAATCCCGGTGCCAAAGGTCATGTGGCCGGCGGCGCGGCGCCGGACGTCGAACGTATCGGCGTTGTCCCAGCGGCGCGGGTCGCGATTGGCCGCGGCCAGAAACAGCAGCACTTTTTCCCCTTCGCCGATCGCCACGCCGCCGACGTCAACCGCCCTCGTTGTGGTACGGAAAAAAGTCTGCACCGGAGCCTCAAAGCGCAGCACTTCCTCAAACGACCCGCGGATCAAATTGGGGTTTTCGCGAAGAATTTTCCACTGCTCCGGAAAGCTCGCAAAACAATAGAGCGCATTGCCGAGCCCATAGACCGTCGTATCGATACCAGCCGAAAGAAACGAGCGCACCAGCATACCCGCCTCGGCTTCCGTCAGCTCGCCGGCATCGACGGCCTGGAAAATCTGGATGCCCAGTCGATCCGGCGCCAGCGCAGCGCGGCTGCATTTCGACATGATCCAGTCCCGTACCGGTCCGGCATTGGCCATCGCCTTGTCGAACAGATCGTTGCGCGGACCGAACGAGTTGAACACCATGGTGCCATAGGGCATCAGGTTCTCGCGGCCGTCTTCCGAAAGTCCGACCGCATCCGGAAACACCTTGAGCGGGTAGGTCTCGGCCAGATCGGCGACGCCGTCGAATTCGCGGCGTTCGACCAGCCGATCGACTAGCGCATCCGCCTCGCGCGCAAAGCTGTCGCGCAGGACATTGATCGCGGCCGGTGACAGGATGCGCGTCAGTACTGCACGGGTCCGGGTATGCAGCGGTGGGTCGGCTTCCAGAATGATGCTCGGCGGACGCCACGGCGGCTCCTTGCGGAAATCGCTCAAGCCGACCCCGGCCGAGGAACAATAGGTCTGCCAGTCGCTCAGCGCGTCGCGGACCTCCTGATGCCGGGCCATCGCCCAAATTCCGTACTGCTGGAGCCATACCACCGGCCCCGCCTCGCGCAGGGCCTGATGGTGCGGATAGGGGTCGTGCAGGAACTGATGCGAGAACGGATCGATGCTGGAAACCGGACGATCGATGGTCGCTGTCGAATTCGTCATTGTCGAATTCATCGCTTGCTCCCGTTCCGGCATGGCCATGCAGGTGCCCTGCCTTGCCGTTGATCGGCATCTTGCAGACATCGCCGGGGATTGTCACCTCCCGCCTTCTGCTATTTAAATGCCGGGCAACCGACTGATCCCCGAGGCTCGTTCCATGCCGACATCATCCGATCCCGTTGCCGACGAACCGGCGCTGCTCCGGGTCGAAGGCCCGATCGCCACCATCACGCTCAATCGGCCGGCCGCCTTCAACTCGATCGACCTTGCGATCGCCAGAAAGCTGGAGCAACTCGGCGCCGCGGTCGAGGCCTCCGACGAAATCCGGGTGCTGGTGATCGAAGGCGAAGGCCGCGCCTTCTGCGGCGGCGGCGATCTGCAGACCATCGGCGCCGCGGCCGCCGCCAATACCATCGCGCCCGTGGTCGGCGAACTGCTGCACCACTACCACGCCTTCATCACCACGCTGCGGCGGATGCCGAAGATCGTGCTGGCGAGCGTGCACGGATCGGCGGCCGGCGCCGGAATGTCGCTCGCCTTCGTGGCCGACCTCTGCATTGCGGCGGAAGAGGCCCGCTTCACCCCGGCCTACGCGAAGCTCGGTGTTTCACCCGATGGCGGCGGTACCGCCGGCGTGGCTGCCGCCGTCGGCGCCCGGCGCGCCCTGCAGATCTATCTCGCCGAGGACGGCTTTTCGGCCGCACAGGCCTGCGATTGGGGCCTGGTCGTCAAGGTCGTTCCGGCCGTCGAACTGAAGGCCGCCACGCGCGAACTGGCGCAACGCCTGGCGCAGAATGCGCCGGCCGCACTCGCGGCAACCAAGGCCTTGGTCTACCGGGCGCCGACCTCGCCGATCGAAGCCCAGCTCGATGCCGAGCGCGACGCCATCATCGACTGCATGCACACCGACGAATTCCGAGCGGCGGTGAAGAAGTTCACCAGCAAGGGCAAATAATGTCGGCGGCCTTCGTAGCCAAGCCCGTCACAGCTCGTCATTCCGGGGCGTGCGGAGCACGAGCCCGGAATCCATACGCCCGATGGTGGTTATGGATTCCGGGCCTGCGCCATCCAAGTCGGCTGTTGCCGACTTGGACAATCGTATATTTGCTGAACTCGGGTAAACCCGAGTTCAGTCAGCGCATCCCGGAATGACGTGGATGGGTATTGAGCGTCATCCCTGCGGGCAGATATATCCGGTTCCGGCCGGCGACTTGAAGCAGCCGACCGATTCCGGAATCACGTGCTTGGGCAGCCACAGCACCACCGTCGGGAAAAAGATCGTGAAGCAAATGGTCAGCAGGAATACCACATAGATCGGCAGCGCCGCACGCAGCGCCTTGCCGAAACTGACGCCGACGAATTTCGACGCCATCAGCAGCACCAGGCCGTAAGGCGGCGTGATCAGCCCGAATGCCAGCGTCGCGATCAGCACCACGCCCATATGCACGCCATTGATGTCGCCGGCCTGGGTCAGCGCGTTCACCAGCGGCATGAAGATGATGATGGTCGGAACCGGTTCGATGAAATCGCCGATCACCGTGAACAGCGCCACCATCAGCAGCATGATCAGATGCGGATCGTTGCCTGCGATCGAGGTGATCCAGTCGGCGATCACGATGGCGCCGCGCAGGTAAGCCAGCATCCAGCCAAAGGCGTTGGCGGCGCCGATGGTGATCAGCGGCAGCGAGAAGATCAGTCCGGCGAGACAGAAATCATAGGGGATCTTGCGCAGATGCCCGCGATTGAGCGCGGGGATGACGACCGCGATGATCCACACCACCGCAACCACGCCGGCTTCGGTCGGCGTGAACCAGCCGGTCAGAATGCCGCCCAGCAGGATCACCGGGATCATCAGCGGCAGCGCCGCGTCGCCGGCAGCGAATGCGACCTGGCGAAACGGAGCCCGCGGCTTGCGCAAGCCGGACGGACCGAAGAAATAGCAATAGATCATCAGGCCGAAGCCGATCATCAGTCCGGGTACCACGCCGGCCATGAACAGCCCGGCGATCGAAACGTTGCCGACCGCGCCGTAGACCACGGCGGTGATGCTCGGCGGCACCAGCGCCGCTATGGTGGAAGCCGAGGCAATGATCGCCGCGATGAAGGCGGGGCTGTAGCCTTCCCGTTTCATCGGGCCGCCCAGGGCGCGGGTCATGACGGCGACGTCGGCGGTGGTCGAGCCCGACATCTCCGAGAAGAACATGCTGAAGACGACGACGACCTGCGACAGCCCGCCGCGGATATGCCCGACCAGCGACAGCGACAGATTGGCGATCCGCACCACCACGTTCGCCGAACTCATCAGCTCGCCGACCAGCAGGAAAAACGGAATCGCCAGCAGCGCCTCGGAATCCACGCCGTCGAAAATCTTCTGCACGATCGCCGGGAGCGAAACGTCGGTCAGCGCCGCGCCGACGAAAACCCCCGCGATCAGCGAAAACGGCACCGGCACGCCGAGATAGCCGAAAAACAGGAAACAGAACGACATCAGCCCAAGGACGACGGGGGAGCTCACGGCCGCATGTCCCTGTAGGCGCCGGTGTCGACAGGCGGAATCGGCAGGTCCTGTTCCGGCGGCTCGGGATGATCGAACCCGTTGCGGATGCCGTTCACGAGCTGCTCGATCGTGAACAGCGCGATCAGGACGCCGGACAGCGGGATCACCGCGTAGAGCGAGGCGATCGGCGTTCCCGACGGCAGGCGGAAGCTGCCGAAGCCGCGCAGATAGTTGATGTAGCCGAACCAGATCAGGCAGAATGCGACGCCGAGCACCACAATGCGGATGATGATCTCGACGATCAGCCGCGGCGTGCCGTGCAGCGCCTCGGAAATCGCGGTCAGATAGAGATGGTCATTGCGCCGGGTGGCGACCGCCGCACCGATGAAGATCGCATAGATGAACAGCGTCGAGGTGACTTCCTGCAGCCAGAGCCAGGGATGGCCGATGGTGCGGGTCAGGATATCGAACGCGACCGAGAGCGAAAAGCCGAAGCACAAAAGGCCGCAGATCATCATCAGGACCAGCTCGAGCCGGTCGAGCCACCGCCATTTCAGATGGTGCTGTCGCTGCAACACCAGTTTGTCGGCGATCGTCATCGGCAATCCATCTCTTCGTCATTCCGGGGCGCGCGACGCGCGAGCCCGGAATCCATAACCACCATCGGGAGTATGGATTCCGGGCCTGCGCCAAGAGGCGCATCCCGGAATGACGGCCTTTTTCTCAGTTGATCGCCCGGATCAGGGTCTTGATCTTGTCGGCGTGGGGGCCAAGCTCCTTGGCCAGCTTGTCGAGATAGGGATCGGCGATTTTCTGGAAGCCGGCCTTGTCAACGTCGCTGACGATCTTGACGCCCATCTTCTGCAGCTTGGTCGCCGCCGACCGCTCCAGGTCGAACGCGCGCTTCGGTTCCTGCAGGCTGACGTCGCGGGCTGCGGTCATGACCCACTGTTTCTGGTCGGCGCTGAGGCTTTGCCAGAGCTTGTCACTGATCCACAGGATGGCGTTGTTGGCTTCATGCTCGGTCATCGATAGCACGGGAGCCACTTCATAGTGCTTGTTGATGAAATAGACATTGACGGCGTTTTCGCCGAAATCCACCACGCCGGTCTGCAGCGAGGTGTACACGCTGCCGAACGGCATGTGCACGGTCTGGGCGCCATAGGCGGCAAACATGGTGTCTTCGGTTGCGGTCGCCTGAACGCGAACCTTGTAACCCTTGAGATCGTCAACCTTGTGGACTTCCTTCTTGCCGTACATGTGCCGGAAGCCCTGGGTGCCGAGCCCGATCGCATGGATGCCCTGCACCGTGTCGTCGATCATGTCATGGATCGCTGCAAACACCTTGGGATCGGCCAGCGCCTTGACGTTGTGATCCTCCGAGCGGAACAGATAGTGCAGCGACATCACGCCGGCCTGCGGCGAGATCGTCGAGGTGTTGGCGGAGGAAACGATGGCGAAATCGATATCGCCGGATCGCACCAATTGCAGGATCTGCGGCTCCTGCCCGAGCTGCGCACCCGGATACTGGTCGACCAGCATGGTGCCCTTGCTCAATTCCTTGAGCTTGGCGGAGAATATGTCGTACGCGATGCTGTAGCCGGAATTGAGCTGCTGGTCATGGGCAAAGCGGTAGTGCTTCGTCTCCTGGGCGCTGGCGCTGGCGGCAAACAGCATCGCCGCGGCTGCGGCCAACCCGCTGATGATTTTGGCCGGATGATTCATGGTTTCCCCCTGTTATGATTTTGCGCAATCATCCCATCGGGGTTGCCGGATTGTCAATTGAACATCGGACGAGACACCGCGTTCAGCGCCCTCGCCCACGCATGCTGGCGTTGGCCGGGATGGCACCGGGCCGGCGCCCCGCCTAGTTGATCGCCCGGATCAGGTTCTTGATCTTTTCCGCGTGCGGTCCGAGTTCTTTCGAAAGCTTGTCGAGGTAAGGATCCGCCACCGCGGTAAAGCCGGCCTTGTCGACGTCGGCGACGACCTTGACGCCGATCGATTTCAGCTTCTCCAACGATTGATGCTCGAGCTCGATCGCCCTGGCGGGCTCGTTCCGGTTGACCTCGTCGGCGGCGGCCTGGACCCAGCCCTGCTGTTCCGGCGTCAGGCTGTTCCAGAGCTTGTCGCTGACCCAGACCAGGCTGTTATTGGCCTCGTGTTCGGTCATCGACAGCACCGGCGCCACCTCATAATGCTTGTTGGCGAGATAGACGTTGACGCCGTTTTCGGCGACGTCGACCACGCCGGTCTGCAGCGAGGTGTAGACGCTGCCGAACGGCATATGCACGATCTGGGCGCCGTATGCCGGAAACATGGTATCCTCGGTGGGCGTCGCCTGCACCCGCACCTTCAGCCCCTTGATATCGCCGATATTCCTGATCTCGCGCTTGGAATACATGTTGCGAAGACCGAGCGTCGCAAGCGCGATTACATGGGTACCCTGCACGGTTTCCGCGATCATCGCCTTGACCGCCCTCGACACTTCCGGATCGGCGATCGCCTTGATGAGATGCGCCTCGGAGCGGAACAGGAAATGCATCGACATCACCCCCGCCTGCGGTGACAGGGTCGCAGCATTGGCCGAAGATGAAATGCAGAACTCGATATCGCCGGCTTTGACCAGTTGCAGCACCTGCGGCTCCTGGCCGAGCTGGGCGCCGGGATACTGGTCGATCAGCATCGTGCCCTTGCTCAGGGCCTTGAGCTTTTCGCTGAAAATGTCGCCGAGGATGCCGTAGCCGGTTGTTTTCGGCTGGTCATAGGCGAAGCGATAGTGCTTCACCTCCTGTGCGCCGGCGCCTGCAGCCACGACCATTGCGGCTGCGGCGACGACCGCACGGAGAACCTTGCTCACGCTGCCCATCGTTTCCCCCCTGGCTTTGTTTCATCATCCCATCCGGGTTGTTTGAATGTCAATCAAACAACCGGGGTGACCCGTCTAACGACTGCCAAATACTCCGTCATTCCGGGATGCGCCGCTTGGCGCAGGCCCGGAATCCATAACCACCATCGGGAGTATGGATTCCGGGCTCGCGCCAAGACAGAGGCGCGCCCCGGAATGACGAAGGAGCGGGATGGATTCGCTGCCCGCGATGACGAAGAAAGTGTCTAGCCCTTGCCACTGGCGCGCATGAAGTCGAAATCGCAGCCTTCATCGGCCTGCAAGATGGTTTCGTTGAACAGATGTGCGTAGCCGCGTTTGGCCCATTCCGGCGCTGCTGCGGGCTTCAGCGCGGCGCGGCGCCTGTCGAGCTCGGCCGTATCGACCAACAGATCGACGCGGCGAGCGGCGACGTCGAGCCGGATCATGTCGCCGTTCTTCACCAGCGCCAGGGGCCCGCCGACGGCGGATTCCGGCGTGATATGCAGAACGATGGTGCCGAAGGCCGTGCCGCTCATCCGCGCGTCCGACATCCGCACCATGTCCTTGACGCCGCCGCGCGCGAGCTTCTTCGGGATCGGCAGATAACCGGCTTCCGGCATGCCCGGCGCGCCCTTCGGGCCGGCGTTGCGCAGCACCAGCACATCGTCGGCGGTCACGTCGAGATCGGCGCTGTCGACTCGCTGCGTCATGTCTTCCACGGATTCGAACACCACGGCCCGCCCGGTATGCTGCAGCAGCTTCGGCGTTGCCGCCGAATGCTTGATCACGGCGCCGCGCGGCGCGAGATTGCCATGCAGCACCGCCATCGCGCCCTCCGGTTTGATCGGATCGGAACGCGGGCGGATGGCGTCCTGCCCCGGCACCTCCTCGGCACCGGCAACGACGTCGCGCAGCGTGGCGCCGGTGATGGTACGGGCATCGAGGTCGATCAAATCGCCCAGTTGCGCCAGCAATTTCGGCACGCCGCCGGCATGATGGAAATGTTCCATGTAGTGCGCGCCGGACGGTTTCAGGTCGATCAGGACCGGCACCTCGCGGCCAAGCCGGTCGAAGGCTTCGAGATCGATGCGATGCGCGGTGCGGTTGGCGATCGCGGTCAAATGGATCAGCCCGTTGGTCGATCCGCCGATCGCCTGCAGCACGATCTGGGCGTTGCGGAACGCGGCCGGAGTGAGCAGCTCGCTCGGGCGCGGTCCCTTGGCCAGCGCCATGGCCGCCGCGACCCTGCCGCTCGCTTCGGCGAGGCGAAAGCGCTCCGCATGCGGCGCCGGTATGGTCGCACTCAGCGGCAGCGACAGGCCGAGCGCTTCGGTGATGCAGGCCATGGTGCTGGCAGTTCCCATCACCATGCAGGTGCCGACCGACGGCGCGAGACGGCCGTTGACGGCTTCGATCTCGACCTCGTCGATTTCGCCGGCGCGAAACTTGGCCCATAGCCGGCGGCAGTCGGTGCAGGCGCCCAGCACTTCGCCCTTGTGATGCCCGACCACCATCGGGCCCACCGGAATGACCACGGTCGGCAGGTCGGCGCTGACCGCCGCCATGATCTGCGCCGGCAGCGTCTTGTCGCAGCCGCCGATCACGACCACGGCGTCCATCGGCTGGGCGCGGATCATCTCCTCGGTATCCATCGCCATCAGATTGCGCAGATACATCGAGGTCGGAAACGCAAAGCTTTCGGCGATCGAGATGGTGGGAAACACCATTGGCATCGCGCCGCTCAGCATGACGCCGCGCTTCACTGCCTCGATGATCTGCGGCACGTTGCCGTGACAGGGGTTGTAATCGCTGTAGGTGTTGGTGATGCCGACGATCGGACGATTCAGCGCTTCGTCGGAATATCCCATCGCCTTGATGAAGGCCTTGCGCAGGAACAGCGAAAACCCGGCATCGCCGTAACTCGTCAAGCCCTTGCGCAGTCCGTCAGCCATCTCAACTTCCTTTTATGGCGAAGCCGTCATTCCGGGGCAGCCCGACAGGGCTGAACCCGGTATCCGGAGGTTGTCAGCGCGAGATTCCGGGTTCGCGCTGACGCGCGCCCCGGAATGACGATCCTAGCGGGCATTCCAGTCCACGATCCGGCTCATATCACCGTCGAACTCCATGCCGCAGAACGCGCCGCCCTGGTAGAAATCGCCGACGCGGTCCGGTCCGACCTTGGCCTGCTCGGCCATCGCATGCTCGCGAAAATCTTCGGCGCGGCCGGTCGGGCGATAGCCCAGGTCATAGGCGCGGTGATTATCCCACCACGAGCGTTCGTTGTACGAGGCGCCGTAGAAAATCTCGAAATGAATATCGGGATGCTCGAGCCCGATCCGGCACAATTGCGCCAGATCGTCCGGCTTGAGCCAGATCGACAGCCGGCGATGATCGAGCGGCTTATCGCCGAAATTGCCGATCCGCAGGCAGGTGACGGCAAGCCCGTGCTTGTCGGCATAGAGCGCGCCGACCGCCTCGCCGAACACCTTGCTGGCGCCGTAGCGGCTGTCCGGCCGTGCCGTCACATCGGTCCCGATCCGGTGGTGGCGCGGGTAGAACCCCACCGCATGGTTCGAGGACGCAAACACCACGCGCTTGACGCCCTGTTTGCGCGCCGCCTCGAACAGATTGTAGCAGCCGACGATGTTGGACTGCAGGATCGCGTCCCACGGGCCTTCGACCGAATAGCCGCCGAAATGCAGGATGCCGTCGATGCCCTCGCAGATCGCCTCGACCTCGGCGGGATCGGACAATTCGGCCGCCCTGAACTTTTCGTCGCTGCCGAGATCGGCTGGCGGCTGCCGGTCGCTCAGCAGCAGATCGGGATAGACCGGCGGCAGCAGCCGGCGCAGGCTCGTGCCGATTCCGCCGCAAGCGCCGGTCATCAATATGCGTGGCATTTCATCCCTCTTGGGCGTGACTTGAAGCAAGTATGGCGCGCCGGCGACGGCGCGGCAAGCGATCACGCCCTGCCCACGCCGCCGTCATACCCGCCACCGGGTCGCGCCAACAAAGCTGGCTTGCCTACCGTTATAGAATGGCAATGATAGCCGAAGACTTCGAGGAACTCTCAACAGCAACGAGACCAACGCATGTCCGAGGCAAACTCTCATTCCGCCGACTGGCGGCCTGCCACCTTTTATCCCGATCCCGCCATCCATGCGCTGGACCCACGCTTCGAGCAATACTGGCTGAAGCTCTCGGCGATCGAACGGCTGACGACGGGGCTGCGCTGGGCCGAAGGTCCGGTCTGGTTCGGCGATGGGCGCTACCTGTTGTGCAGCGATATTCCCAACAACCGCATCATCAAATGGGAAGAGGAAACCGGCGCCATCAGTATCTTCCGCAAGCCGTCGAATTTCGCCAACGGCCATACCCGCGACCGCCAGGGACGCCTGGTCACCTGCGAGCACGGCGGTCGCCGCGTCACCCGCACCGAATATGACGGTTCAATCACGGTGCTGATCGACTCCGTCGACGGCAAGCGGTTGAACTCGCCCAACGACGTCGTGGTGAAGTCCGACGGCTCGATCTGGTTCACCGACCCGGTGTTCGGATTGCTCGGCAATTACGAGGGCTACAAGGCGGAGTCCGAGATCCACGCCAATGTCTACCGGATCGATGGCAAGACCGGCAAGGCCGGCGTCGTCGCCGAAGGCGTGCTCGGGCCGAACGGGTTGTGCTTCTCGCCGGACGAGGAGATCCTCTATATCGTGGAATCGCGCGGCGTGCCCAACCGCAAGATTCTCGCCTATGACGTCGCGGCCAATGGCGAGACGATTGCCAACAAGCGGGTGTTCATCGATGCCGGCCCGGGCACACCCGACGGCATGCGCTGCGATATCGACGGCAATCTGTGGTGCGGCTGGGGCATGGGCGATCCCGAACTCGACGGCGTGGTGGTGTTCGCGCCCGACGGCGTCATGATCGGACGTATCGCCCTGCCGGAGCGCTGCGCCAATCTGTGCTTCGGCGGATTGAAACGCAACCGGCTGTTCATGGCCGCAAGCCAGTCGATCTACGCGCTCTACGTCAACACCCAAGGCGCGCTCGGGGGATAGGAACCCACATTGTCCGCCCACGTCGTCCCGGCCAAGCGAAGCGCGAGCCGGGACCCATAACCACCAAAGTCTGTGTTGCGCCATGGCTGGAGCCGCTGTCATGCCGACAACAGGCATTGGTGGTTATGGGTCCTCGCCTTCGCGAGGACGACGGGAAGTTTGTCCCGAACGCAAAAACGCCGGCGCGGAATGTTCCGCGCCGCCGCTGCATTGGAGTCCCGAGGAAAAAACTTACGCGGCGTTGAAGCCGGCGACCGCCTTGACTTCGAGATATTCTTCCATGCCGAATTTGCCCCACTCGCGGCCGTTGCCGGACTGCTTGTAGCCGCCGAACGGCGCGGTGCGGTCGTTGGGCACGCCCTGCAGGTTGACGTTGCCGGCGCGGATCTGGCGGCCGACCTTGCGCGCCCGCTCGAGGTTGCCGGCCGAGACATAGCCGGCAAGGCCGTAGGGCGTGTCGTTGGCGATCTTGACCGCCTCGGCTTCGTCCTTGGCGCCGAGGATGGTGAGCACCGGCCCGAAGATCTCCTCGCGCGCGATAGTCATGTCGTTGGTGACGTCGGCGAAGATGGTCGGACGCACGTAGAAGCCCTTGTTGACCCCTTCCGGCAGCCCCGGGCCACCGGCCACCAGCGTCGCACCTTCCTCGATGCCCTTCTGGATCAGCGCCTGGATCTTGTCCCACTGGCCACGGTTGACGACCGGACCGATGGTGGTGCCTTCGGCGCGCGGATCGCCGGCCCTGGTCTTGTCGGCGACGCCCTTGGCGATGGCAGCGACTTCCTTCATCTTCGACAGCGGCACGATCATCCGCGACGGCGCGTTGCAGGATTGTCCGGAATTGTTGAACATGTGCATCACGCCGCCGGTGACGGCCTTGGTCAGGTCGGCATCGTCAAGGATGACGTTCGGCGACTTGCCGCCGAGCTCCTGGCTGACACGCTTCACGGTCGGCGCGGCGCGCTTGGCCACATCGATGCCGGCGCGGGTCGACCCGGTGAACGAGATCATATCGATATTGGGATGCTCGCTCATGGCGGCGCCGACCTCCGGGCCGAGCCCGTTGATCAGGTTGAACACGCCCTTCGGCACCCCGGCTTCATGCAGGATCTCGGCGAAGATCAGCGCCGAGCTCGGGGTGAATTCCGACGGCTTCAGGATCATGGTGCAGCCGGCGGCGAGCGCGGGCGCGACCTTGCAGGCGATCTGGTTCAGCGGCCAGTTCCATGGCGTAATCATGCCGATAACGCCAACGGGTTCGCGCACCACGACCGCCGAGCCGGCCGGCTCCTCGAAATGATAGTTCTTCAGGACCTCGAGCGTGGAGGCGATGTGACCGAGGCCGGCACCGGCCTGCAGCTTTTCCGCCATCGGCAGCGGGGCGCCCATCTCGTCGGACACGGCGGCGCCGATCTCTTTCATGCGGCCCTTGTAGACTTCGATGATTTTGGAAAGCAGCGCGACGCGCTCCTCGCGGCTGGTCTGTGAATAGGTCTCGAAGGCGCGCCTGGCGGCGGCCACGGCCTTGTCGACGTCGGCCTTGGAGCCGAGCGCAATCTCATACATCGCCTCCTCGGTCGCCGGATTGACGACCGGCCTGGACTTCTTGACGGCGGGATCGACCCAGGCGCCGTCGATGTAGAATTGCATGCGGTTGACCATCGTGAACCTCGTGATTTCAGGGCGAATGGAGGGAAAACGGAAGCGTTCGGCAGGCATCCTTGCACGAAAGCCGGGCATTTTGAACCGCCATATGCGGGACGCCGCCTTGCAGCGGGTGCGGCATATAAAATCAGCGCCGGCGGAGAAACAAGCCCTCACCCCACCCTCTCCCGCACGCGGGAGAGGGAGCAGACTGCCTCTGCGGCAAACCCGGCGCGCCACCTGACGCGATGCGCTCCCTCTCCCGCTTGCGGCAGAGGGTTGGGGTGAGGGCGGCGATCGGGACGCCGTCACACCGCCATTTTGCGATGCCGCACCGGAGCGCCGGCGGTGAGGCTTTCGGCCGCATCGATGATCGCGTTGGCGTCGAGGCCATAGTGCCGATAGAGGTCGTCGATGGTGCCGGTCTGGCCGAAATGCTCGACCCCGAGCGCCTCGACGCGATGTCCCCGCACGCTGCCGATCCAGCCCAGCGCCGCCGGATGGCCATCGATCACGGTGACGATGCCGCAATCGCGCGGCAGCGGCGCCAGCAGTTTTTCGACCGGGCTGAGCTGGGGCACGCCGCGATCGCGGCGCTGCCGGCGCGCGGCGGTCCATCCCGAATGCAGCCGGTCCGCCGAGGTGACCGCCAGCAAACCGACATCGCGGCGGCTTTCGCCGATCAGGCCGGTGGCCTCGATCGCCTCGGGCGCCACCGCGCCGGTGTAGGCGATCACCAGGTCGCAATTCGGACCGGGTTTGCGCAGCCAATAGGCGCCATCGGTGATGCCGGCCTGCAGCTCCGGCGTCATGATCCGCTGCGGCTGCTCGACAGTGCGGGTCGACAGCCGCAGATAGACCGATCCGCCCTCGCCCGCGCCGTCGCGCTGCATGTGGCCAAATCCCCAGCCCATGATGACGGCAAGCTCATCGACAAAGGCCGGTTCGAACGCGGCCAGGCCATCTTGCGCGATCCCGATCAGCGGCGTTGCGATCGACTGATGCGCGCCACCCTCCGGCGCCAGCGTGATGCCGGACGGCGTTGCCGCGACCATGAAGCGCGCATCCTGATAGCAGGCATAGTTCAGCGCATCGAGGCCGCGCTGGATGAACGGATCGTACAGGGTTGCGATCGGCAGCAGCCGCACGCCGTTGATCGCATGCGACAATCCAAGCGCCGCCATCAGGATGAACAGGTTCATCTCGGCGATGCCGAGCTCGATATGCTGCCCCTTCGGCGAAAAATCCCAGTTGAAGGTCGACGGGATTTTTTCCTGCCGGAACAGATCGGCATTTTCAGCCTTGGCAAACAGGCCGCGCCGGTTGACCCAGGCGCCGAGATTGGTCGAGACCGTGACGTCGGGCGACGCCGTGACGATGCGCGAGGCGAGTTCGGTGTCGCCGCGCGCAAGCTCGTTGAGCACGAGGCCAAAGCCCTGCTGCGTCGACATCTGCGACGACGGCTTGAACGAAAGCTGCTGCGGCACTTCGATCGCGGGCGCGGTCAGGCGACGGCGGCCCTCGCGATTGAACGGCGCGGCGGCGAGAAAATCCTCGAGGACCGCCGGCGGTTCGGCCAGTCCCTCGAACTTGTCCCACTCATGACCCGGCCGGATGTCCTGGGTGCTGCGCCATTTCTCCATCTGGGCCACCGTCATCAATCCGGCATGGTTGTCCTTGTGGCCCTGGAACGGCAGACCCACGCCCTTGATGGTGTAGGCGATGAAGCAGACCGGACGATCATGCTCGATCGATTCGAACGCCTCGATCATGCTCGCCATGTCGTGGCCGCCGAGGTTCGACATCAGCGCCAGCAATTCCTCGTCGCTGCGCTTCTCGATCAATTGCGACACCTCGCCCTGATCGCCGATCTCGTCGCGCAAATGCCGGCGGAAGGCGGCGCCGCCCTGAAAGCACAGCGCCGCATACATCTGGTTCGGGCAGGCGTCGATCCAGCCTTTCAGCGCCTCGCCGCCCGGCTCGGCAAATGCGGAGCGCATCAGCCGGCCATATTTCACGATCACCACGTCCCAGCCGAAATTGCGGAACATGGACTCGAATTTCTCCCACAACCCCTCGCGCACCACGGCGTCGAGGCTCTGCCGGTTGTAGTCGACCACCCACCAGGTGTTGCGCAGCGCGTGCTTCCAGCCCTCCAGCAGCGCCTCGAAGATGTTGCCTTCGTCCATCTCGGCGTCGCCGACCAGCGCGATCATGCGCCCCTCGGGCCGATCCTTCATCCAGCCATGCGCTTCGACGTAGTCCTGAACCAGCGAGGAGAACAGTGTCTGCGCCACGCCGAGGCCGACCGATCCGGTGGAGAAATCGACGTCGTCGACATCCTTGGTGCGCGACGGATAGGACTGCGCGCCCTTGAAGCCGCGGAAATTCTCCAGCTTGTCGCGGCTCTGGTGCCCGAACAGATACTGGATGGCGTGGAACACCGGGCTGGCATGCGGCTTCACCGCGACCCGGTCCTGCGGCCGCAGCACCGAGAAATAGAGCGCCGACATGATGTTGGCGAGCGACGCCGAGGAAGCCTGATGGCCGCCGACCTTCAGGCCGTCGACATTGGGCCTGACGTGAT
This sequence comes from uncultured Alphaproteobacteria bacterium, assembly GCA_963808035.1. Taxonomy (GTDB): domain Bacteria; phylum Pseudomonadota; class Alphaproteobacteria; order Rhizobiales; family Xanthobacteraceae; genus Bradyrhizobium. The sequence continues at coordinate 1,000,616 of CAWEEF010000001.1, forward strand.
TGGCGTGGTGGATGGTCCATGACGACAGCCACAGCACCTTGCGGGCCAGCGCGGACAAAATTTCAAGGCGTGCGGGTTCGACAGGCATGACGGAGTTCCAGCCACTGCCGTCAGACTTTAATGGGACCGGCGCGACCAGGTCAAATATTCGATCGCGCGGCCGGCCCCCGCTGTCATTCCGGGGCGCGCCTCTTGGCGCGAGCCCGGAATCCATACTCCCGATGGTGGTTATGGATTCCGGGCCTGCGCCAAGCGGCGCATCCCGGAATGACAGGGTTATATTGCCTTCGCTCAATGCCGCTCAGGCATTCGGCGACGGTTCGGCCTGGATCAGAAGCTTCGAGTGCCGGATGCGCTCGCGGTGCGCGGTGTAGAGACCGCTGGCGACGATGAAGGCCGCCCCGACCACGGTCCACAGGTCAGGCACTTCACCGAACACGATGAAGCCGAGGAGGCTCACCCACAGCAGTTGGGTATAGGAAAACGGCGCCAGCACCGAAGCGTCGGCGTAACGGAATGCCAGCACGACGATCCACTGCCCCGCGGTCGACGCGATGCCGATGAGAATTCCAAAGCCAATGTCGTGCCAGCTCGGCGCGACCCACACGAAGGGAACCAGCGCCGACAGGATGCAAACGCCCGCGATCGACGAATAGGTCATGGTGGTGATGGCGCGCTCGGTTCCGCTCATGATCCGGGTCATGATCAGGGTTGCGGCCCACGCCAGCGCCGACACCAGCGGGAAAATCGCGGCGGGATGGAAGGCGCTCGAGCCCGGCCGCAGAATGATGAGGACGCCGGCCAGGCCGACGGCGGTCGCGAGCCAGCGCCGCAGGCCGACGCGCTCGCCGAGAAAGAAGATCGACAACGCGGTGACGAACAGCGGCGAAACGAAACCGGTGGCGGAGGCTTCCGCAATCGGGAGAAAGCGCAGGCCGGAGATGAAGAACAGCGACGACGCCAGCAACGCGACGCCGCGCATCACCTGCAGACCGGGGCGGCGAGACTGCAGCGCGTAAAGCGGCGAGCCAGGCAGCATCGCGGGGCCCATGATCAGCGCGAACACCAGGAAACGAAGCCAGGCGATCTCGACCGACGGCAGCGTCGCCGACAGGTATTTCGCGGTAACATCCGAAGTCCCCAGAAACACCGTCGAGGCGAGGATCAGTGCGATGCCGCGGAACGGCCGGTCAGCGCGTGCAGCAGCGGTCGACGCGGCTGGCTTGTTGTCGGGCACAAGCGATGCGGCTGTGTCCAGCCTGGCGGTTGCAGCAGAAGGCGGGTTCAAGGGTGAACTCAGGCGCGGAGGTGATCGAATCGGGCGAAGCCGCAAAAGACGATATTTGCGTGTCCCGGGCAAGGTCCGAAAACAGGACGCCGATATGCACGCCGCGGGCAGCCCGCGGCTGAACCTTGGTGCCGCCGTCCGCTACAGCATCGGCAGGCCCCGCGGTTTCGGCCCGCGCGGAAATGCCGCCTCCAATAGCGCGATCTCGCTTTCGGTCAGCGTCAGTTTTCCCGCAGCCGCGTTGTCTGCGGCGTGTTCCGGCGTCGAGGCTTTTGGAATTGCAAACAGCGACGACGCCCGCGTCAGGAAGCTCAAGGCGACCTGGCGCGGCGAGACGCCGTGGCTGTCGGCGACCGCTTGCAACGTCTGCCCCGCTTTGCTGCGCGGCGACGGGAAATCGCTGTGGCCGAATGGCGAATAGGCCACCACCGCGACGCCGTGACGCTGGCACCACGGCAGCACCGCATGTTCGATGGCGCGCTCCTGCAGATGATAAAGCACCTGGTTGCAGGCGATCTTGCCCTTGCCGGCAACCGCCAGCATCTCGTCAAGGTCGTCGGTATCGAAATTGCTCACGCCCCAACTGCGGATTTTGCCGCTCTCGCGCAATTGCTCGAACGCGGCGACGGTCTCCTGCAGCGGATAGGAGCCGCGCCAGTGCAAGAGATAGCAATCGAGCCGGTCGGTCTTCAGCCGCGCCAGCGAACGCTCGCATGCGGTGATGGTGCCACGCCGCGAGGCGTTGCTCGGCAGCACCTTCGAAACCAGAAAAACATTGTCGCGCCGACCGCCGATCGCCTCGGCAACCACCGGTTCGGCGTCGCCATACATCTCCGCGGTGTCGATGTGGGTCATGCCGAGATCGATGCCACGGCGCAAGGCAGCGACCGCGGTCGTGCGGTCGCCGCGATCGATATACCAGGTGCCCTGCCCGATCACCGGCACTTCGGGATTGCTCTCACCAAATTTCTGCTGCTTCAACATTGATCACCATGTGCGCAACTGGATTGCTTCGCCGCCACGCTCCTCGCAATGACGGTAGCGGATTGACAACATACCCGTCATTGCGAGCGAAGCGAAGCAATCCATGGTGCCGCGGGAGAGATGGATTGCTTCGTCGCTGCGCTCCTCGCAATGACGGGGAAACTGGAGGCGCAGAGGTCAATTCGTCGCGCGCGCCAAGTGATTTTGGTCGGGCTCGACATCGACCTGCGCGATCAGCCGCTTCAACTCCGGCAGACATGAGCCGCAATTGGTTCCAGCCTTCAGCCGCGCCCCGATCGCGACGGCGGAGGTCGCGCCTGCGGTGATGGCATCGCAGATCGTGCTATGGCCGACGCCGAAGCAGGCACAGACGATCGGTCCTGATCTCGCCAGCCCATCGGCCGACTTGCCTGACAGCAGCATCCGGCGCTGATCTGCCGTCAGCGCGTCGGCCGCGAACAGCTTCTTGAGCACGTCCCAATCGCCGGCATCCCGCGCAGGGCCGACGAACAGACAGGTCTCGATGCGGTGTTGGGCAAAGCACGCCGCGCGGTAGATACCGCCGCCGAAATCCCGGTATTCGGCGAGATCGCCGCCGGCGACTGCCTGCATCCAGGATGGCCAGTCGGCGAGATCGGCATTGTCGGCGAACAAATAGCCGTAGCCGCCGCTGACGGCGACGCGGGTCCACCAGACCTGCGGCGGCAATACCGGCTGCACCCGCGACAGCACGAAGCCGCGAAACACAAATTCATGCGGCGCAATCGACGCCGGGGTCGCCTTGTTCTCGGGCTGGCCCGACAGCGGATCGGTGAACGGCGCGACCAGCGCGCCGATCCGCGCGGCGGATGCTGTCTCTGCACTCCAGTGAATCGGCGCGAACAGCATGCCGCGCTGCTGCCGCTCGCTGACGACGACTTTCAGGCCACATTGCCCGTAATCGGTGCCGATCCGCGCAAAGCCGCCGTCAACGACGCCGAACCGGCCGCATCCTCCGGGTGAACTTCGACAAACGGTTCCGCCAGATGCTGGCCAAGCCGCGGGCTGACACCGCTGCGAGTCATGGTATGCCATTGATCCCTGATGCGGCCGGTGTTCAGTCGCAGCGGTCGCTCGGTGCTGGTCTCGGTTCGCAAGGCGGGGATTTCCGGCGCCACAAAGCGCGCCTTGCGGTCGCTGGCGAAGAATCCACCGTCGGCGAAAAACCGCTGCTGCGGCCCTGCCTCGCCTGTTCGGGTCGGCCACTGCACCGGCGGCATGGCATCGAACGCCTCGTTGGACACCATTTGCAACGCACCGATATCGAAATCCCGACTGCCGCCATTCTCGAAAGCCGAGAGCGCGGCGTGTTCGCGGAACACGTCCGCTTCCGACGCGAAATCGAATGCGGCAGCGAAGCCGAGCCGCCGCGCGACCTCGCTCACGATCCACCAGTCCGGCCTGGTTTCGCCCGGCGGCGCCAGGAATGCGCGCTGCCGCGAGATGCGCCGTTCCGAATTGGTCACCGTCCCCGACTTCTCGCCCCAGGCCTGCGCCGGCAGCAGCACCTGCGCGCCGGCATTCACGGTGTCATTGGAGCACACATTCTCCGAGACGACGAACAGTTCGAGCTTGGCGAGCGCGGCCCGTGCGGCATCGGCATCGGGCAGCGACACCGCCGGGTTGGTGCCCATCACCCACAACGCCTTGATCTCGCCGCGCGTGATCGCCTCGAACATCTGCACCGCCTTCAGCCCCTCATGGGTGGCGATACGCGGCGCCTTCCAGAACCGGCGCACCCGGTCGATATCCGCAGGCGTAAAGTCCATATGCGCGGCAAGCTGGTTGGCGAGACCGCCGACTTCCCGCCCTCCCATCGCATTGGGTTGGCCGGTCAGGGAGAACGGCGACGCACCCGGCCTGCCGATCCGCGCCGTCGCCAGATGGCAATTGAGGATGGCATTGACCTTGTCGGTCCCTTGCGCCGACTGGTTGACGCCTTGCGAATACAGCGTGACCACGCGCGGCGTCTCGGCAAACATCCGGAAGAAGGCCGCGACATCCGGCTCGGACAGACCGGTCGCCCGCGCGGTCGCGGCGACGTTGCCGGCGATGCGGCGCGCCTGCGCCAGCGCGTCTTCGAAGCCCGAGGTGTGACGTTCGATATAATTCCGGTCGAGCGCGCCGGTACCGGCGAGATGCACCAGCAACCCGCAAAACAGCGCGGTGTCGGTGCCCGGCTTCAGCCCGAGAAACAGATCGGCATCTTCGGCGGTGTCGGTCCGGCGCGGGTCGATGACGACCAAGCGCGCGCCGCGGCGCTGCCTGTTTGCGATCATGCGCTGGAACAGAACCGGATGGCACCACGCCGCGTTGGAGCCGGTCAGCACCAGGAGGTCGGCCTCGTCGAGATCCTCGTAGCAGCCGGGCACCGTGTCGGCGCCGAAGGCGCGGCGGTGACCCGCGACCGACGACGACATGCACAGCCGGGAATTGGTATCGACATTGGCGCTGCCGATGAATCCCTTCATCAGCTTGTTGGCGACATAATAGTCTTCGGTCAGCAACTGACCGGAGAGATAGAACGCGACCGCGTTGGGGCCGTCGCGCGCGATAATGTGGCGAAGGCGTTGCGCGACGTGGTCGAGCGCATCGCTCCAGGCCACCCGTTCCATCTGGCCCTTGCTGCAGCGGATCATGGGATAGAGCAATCGGCCCTTAAGACCGAGGGTTTCGCCGAGGGCTGTGCCTTTCGAGCAGAGCCGGCCGAAATTGGCGGGATGTTCCGGGTCGCCCGAAATCTCGGCGCCGCCGTGATCGTCCGATGTCGCGAGCACGCCGCAGCCGACGCCGCAATAGGGACAGGTGGTGCGGATGGCGCGAAGCGCTGGATCGACCGCCGTCATGACGCTGACCGGTTCATCTGGTCAGGCCGCCTCGGAACCGATGGCGAGCGAGCGGCCGAACATCATGTCGCGGCGGATGCCTGCGATCGGCGTTCGGGCGCGGATCAGCTCGAGATACCAGAGCGCATCGCCGGTATCGCCGACCAGAATCGCTCCGGCGAGCCGTCCCTCGGCGATCAGCAGCTTCTTGTAGACGCCCTGCCTGACATCGTTCAACACGATAATTTCGCTGCCGGCCGCGCCGAGAAAATCGCCCGCGGAAAATACGCTGACCCCGGAGACTTTCAGATTGGTTGCGACCACGCTGCCGCCATAGCTGACGGTGCCGCCGGCGAGGTGCCGCGCCAGCACCCGCGCCTGCTCGTAGGCCGGCTCGACCAGGCCGTAGCAGATACCGCGGTGCTCGGCGCATTCGCCCAGCGCAAAAATATCCGGCGCAGCGGTCTGCAGCCGGTCGTCGACGACAATGCCGCGATTGACGGCAATGCCGGCGTCTCGGGCGAGCGCGACGTTGGGCCGGATGCCGGCGGCGAAGATCACCGCGTCGGCCTCGAGTTGCTGTCCGTTCGCCAGTTCGACGCCTTCGACACGCGTCTCACCATGCAGACGCGCGGTGCTGGCGTTGAGGCGAACCTTTACCCCCTTGCGCTCGACGAGAGATTTCAGCAATTCCGCGGCCGCCGCATCGAGCTGGCGCTCCATCAGCCGGTCCATCAGATGAACGAGCGTCACCGCTGCGCCGGCCTTGGCGAGACCGTGCGCCGCCTCCAGCCCGAGCAATCCGCCGCCGATCACGACGACCCGCTTCTTGCGGGCAGCCAGCGCCAGCAGCAGATCGACATCGCGGCTGTCGCGAAAGGTGTGGACGCCCGCAAGGTCGGCGCCGGGCAGGTTCAGCCGCAGCGCGGTCGAACCGGTGGCAAGCACCAGCCTGGAGAACACGATGCTTTCTTCATTGGCGATCTTGAGTTCGCGGCGGCCAACGTCGATCTCGGTGGCCACACAGCCATATTTCAGGGTGACACCGCGCTCGCGCCACCAATCGGCGGGCTTGAGCTCGATGTCCTGCGACTGTGTCTCGCCCGCCAGCACCGAGGACAGCAGCACCCGATTATAGGCGAGCCGCGGCTCGTCGCCGATGACCGCAACGGCGTAACGGCCGAGCGCGACTTTTGCCAGTTCATCGACCAGACGGGCGGCGGCCATGCCATTGCCGACCACGACCAGGGGTTCGCTCATTGTCAAACCCGCGCTTCGGCGAGGTTCGGCGCGGCCGCCGCCGCCACGCTGCGGCGCAGGTAGAACCACCAGGTCAGCGCCAGGCAGGCCGCGTAGAACGCCAGATAGATTTCCAGCGCCAGTTGCGGACCGCCGGTCGCGGCGATCGATTTGCCGAAGCCGCTCGGAATGAGGTAGCCGCCGCAGGCGCCGATCGCGCCGATGAAGCCGAGTGCAGCGCCGCTCTCGATGCCGGCGGTCTTCAGCGCGAGAGCCCGTCCGGCATCGCCGTTGCCCCTCGCCTTGCGAAGATTCTCCTCGCGGAAGATCGACGGAATCATCCGGTAGGTCGATCCGTTGCCGATTCCGGTGGTGACAAAAAGGATGAGGAACATCGCCAGAAAGCCGGTGAAGTCCTTGATCCCCACGAAATACAGCACACCGATGGTCGCGGCGCCCATCGCGATGAAATTCCAGAACGTCACGATCGCGCCGCCGACCTTGTCGGCGAGCAGGCCGCCGAACGGGCGCGACAGCGAGCCCACCAGCGGGCCAAGGAACGCAATGGCGACCGTCACGGCCGGGAATTGGGTCTTGATTAGCAGCGGAAACGCCGCCGAGTAGCCAATGAAGGAGCCGAACGTCCCGACATAGATGAATGCCATGATCCAGGTATGCTTGCGCCCGATGATGGCGACCTGGTCCCTGAACGAGGACTTGGCCGAGGTGAGGTTGTTCATGAAGAAGACCGCGCCGAACACCGCGATGGCCAGTGGCAGGATCCACATCAGTCCGGCGTTCTGGAGGTAGACGCCCGAAACCGGCGTCGCCTGATAGAGATTGATCAGGCCGATTCCCATCAGGATGGGTGTCAGCAACTGGACACTGCTGACGCCGATATTGCCGCCGGCCGCATTGAGACCGAGCGCCCAGCCCTTCATGCGGTCGGGATAGAAGAACGAGATGTTGGCCATGCTCGAGGCAAAGTTGCCGCCGCCGAGACCTGCCGTGGAGGCCACCAGCAGCATCAGCCAGAACGGGGTACCCGGCTCGCCGACGAAATAGGCGAGCCCGAGCGTCGGGATGAACAGCACCGAGGCGCTGAAGATGGTCCAGTTGCGGCCCCCGAACCTGGTCACGGCGAAGGTGTAGGGGAACCGCATCAGCGAGCCGACCAGCCCGGGGATCGCCACCAGTTGAAATAGCTGGTCGGTCGTGTAGTGGAAGCCGGCCTGCGGCAATTTGGTCGCGACGATGCTCCAGATCAGCCAGACCGAAAACCCGACATGCTCGGCAACGATCGACCAGATCAGATTGCGTCGAGCGACAAATTTGCCGGTCGAATTCCAAAACGTGTCATCTTCTGGCTTCCATTCCGAAATCCAGCTCGGGTTCTGCTCGCTCACCGGAGATTCCTTTCTGCGTCTCTGATCGTCCGTCGGGGGTCATCGAGACCGCATGCGAAAGGCATGGGAAGCGCGCCATCGCAAGAGCCGATTGGCGAATCCGCAAATTCGGATGATTGGTTTCGATGGACGGCTGCAATGGCGTCAGCACCGACTATTCAAGCTTCGTGCCAAGCCGCGAAAACGCAAAAAAGATATGAATTACATTATGTTATAAAATCTACCGAAAGCCATTCGGGAGCCGCGGACCGCATCGAAAATTTGCGATTCGCTCAATTCTTGTGCGTCGCACAACAAATAAGCAAGTGCTGTCGATTGTACGCGTCAGGCGTTTTCGGCCACCGCCATCATTGGCTTCGGCGCGCTGCCGGCACCAGGCTTGATGCGGAAATCATAGGTCATCAAATGCCAGGGTTCACTGGCCGGTTTGCCATCCGGCATCACGGCGTCGGTGCGCCTCTCGATAGCGGCGATTAGATCGTCCTTGACGCCGAACACGACGTCGGAATCGAGATATTTGTCACCGCCGATAAAGACGTGGGTGATCAGCGGCTCGAAGCCGGCTGCATTGACCAGGAAATGCACATGGGCCGGCCGCATCGGATGCCGCCTGGTCTGCAGGATCATCTCGCCGACCGGACCGTCGGTCGGGATAGGATAGCTGCACGGCAGGATGGTGCGGAAGAAGAACCGGCCGTCGGCGTCGGTGATGAAACGCGCCCGCGACGACGGACCTTCGGCCTCATAAGACGGCTTCTGCGAATCGTAGAAGCCGTCGTCGTCGGCGTGCCAGACGTCCACCGGCACGCCCGCCAGCGGCTTGCCCTTGAGGTCGGTGACGCGGCCCTGCACGAACATGCGTTCGCCCGGCAGCTTGGATGAAATATCGGTGCCGTGCGGCATCGGCTTGTGCTCGCCGACATAGAACGGGCCGAGCACGGTGGTCTCGGTGGCACCATCGCGCTGGCGATGGTTGACCGCATCGACCAGCATCGAAACCCCGAGCACGTCCGACAGCAGGATGAATTCCTGCCGGGTCGGGGTGCATTTCTGCCCGACGCGGGTCAGAAAATCGATCGCATACCCCCATTCGTCGAAGCTGAGATCGGTTTTGCGGACAAAATCGTGCAGCGACTTCACCAGCTCTTCCATCAGGAATTTGACCCGCGGGGTGGGAGTCTCCTCAAAACTGCGGACCACGGCGGCGGTGAGTTCGGTGTCGTTGAATTGGGGCATTGCTCTATCCTGCGGGTACGCGAAGCCTGCGCAACCCTACACCAGCCGGCCGGCCGGGGTAAGCACGCCGGAATTGGAACACGAGGTGCTTTTCGGCTAACAAGACCATCTGCAGCGCCAGGAGATCAGTTCCCATGCTAGCCCCGACCCCCGCCTCGCCCGAATCCGCGGGCATGTCCCAAGCGGCTTTCGACCGCATCCAAGCCCATTTGAGGCACCGCTACATCGAAGCCGGCCGCTTTCCGGGAACGCAACTGCTGGTCTATCGGCGCGGCAAGGTCGTCCACAGCGCGGTGCAGGGCTTTGCCGACGTCGAGCGCAAGGCGCCGATGAAAGACGACACGATTTTTCGCATCTATTCGATGACCAAGCCGATCACCAGCGTGGCCTTCATGATGCTGTTCGAGGAAGGCCGGGTCGCGCTCGACGACCCGGTCCACAAATACATCCCGGAGTGGATCAATCTAGGGGTGTTCCAGGCCGGGACGGCGCCGGCATTCCTGACCCGGCCGCCGTCGCGGCCGATGCTGATCGTGGACTTGTTGCGGCACACTTCCGGCCTGACCTACGGCTTCCAGCAGCGATCCAATGTGGATGCCGCCTATCGCGAGAAGAAAATCGGCGAAGTCGAGAAGGCCGGCACGCTGCAGTCGATGATCGAGGATCTCGCGAAAATTCCGCTGGAATTCTCGCCCGGCGAAGCCTGGAACTATTCCGTCGCAACCGACGTGATCGGCTATCTCGTCGGCAAGATCAGCGGCATTCCGTTCGAGCAATTCCTCAAGCAGCGCATCTTCCATCCGCTCGGCATGAACGACACCGACTTTTTCGTGCCGGCCGACAAGGCGCACCGGTTCGCTGCCTGCTACTCGGCCGACCCGCAAGGCGGCATGACCTTTCACGCGACCGACCGCAAAGGCGGCATGACGCTGCAGGACGACCCGACCACGAGTTCGTTCCTCGTACCGCCAACGCTCGTGTCGGGCGGCGGCGGTCTGTGCTCCACCGCCGCTGACTATCTCACCTTCTGCCGTGCGCTGCTCAACGGCGGCGAACTCGGCGGCGTCAGGCTGATCGGTCCGAAGACGCTGGCGCTGATGACATCGAATCATCTTCCGGGCGGCCGCGACCTGCCGGAAATGTCGAGGTCGCTGTTCAGCGAAGCGACCTATTACGGCATCGGCTTCGGCCTCGGCTTTTCGGTCACCATGGATCCGGCGCGGACGCTGCTTCCCGGCAGCGCCGGCGAATACGCCTGGGGCGGTGCGGCAACGACATCGTTCTGGATCGATCCCGCGGAGGAGCTGATCGCCATCTTCATGACCCAGGTGCTGCCGTCGAGCGCCTATCCATTGCGCCGAGAACTGCGCACCATGGTCTACGCCGCAATCACCGACAGCAATCTCTAAAGCGGTTTCCGGTTCGCTCGAATCGTTGTTGCGTCTCCGAGGCCTCATGGTTCGAGACGCGCGAAGGCGCGCTCCTCACCATGAGGGTCTCGGACCTCATCCAGAGGAGCATCGCGAAGCGATGCGTCTCGAAGGATGAAGCCATCAAGGTGGAAATGGCGCTAGCGCTATGTTGACAGGGTCGGCGCTTTGGGCTGAATAAGCGGCGGACAATATGCAGCTTTCAGCGTTTTCCAGAACGGAAGCGCGAAGGACGGGCGCGAAGGCATCAAAAGAATTGCCGCGCGTCCCCGGGGGTGGGGGGAACATATGCTGGACTTTGTTCAGCAACTGGTGAGTGGCATTGCGCTCGGCTGCGTCTACGGCCTGATCGCGCTCGGATTCGTCCTGGTCTACAAGGCTACCGAAGTCGTCAATTTCGCCCAGGGCGATCTGATGATGCTGGGCGGATTCTTCGCCTTCACTTTCATCGGCATTCTCGGACTGAATTACTGGGTCGGATTTGCCGCCGCGGTGCTCTCGATGGCGCTGTTCGGCGTGCTGGCCGAGCGGCTGGTGGTACGTCCGATCCTGGGCTATCCGCAATTCTCCATCATCATGGCAACGATCGGACTTGGATATTTCCTGCGCTCGATCGCCGGCATGATCTGGGGCACCGACGACTTCAAGATTGAAACACCGTTCAGCGACGGGGTGCTGCGAATCGGCGCGCTAGTGCTCGCCTATGACAAGCTCTCGGTGATCGCGGCAACCATCATCCTGTGCGCCCTGCTCTATCTCTTCTTCAACAAGACCAAGCTTGGCACCGCCATGCGGGCCAGTTCCGAGAACATGCTGGCTGCCTACTACATGGGCATTCCCGTCAAGCGCGTGGTGTCCACCGTCTGGGCGATCAGCGCGGCGGTCGCGACCTGCGCCGGCGTCCTGCTCGCCCCGATCACTTTCATTCATTCCAATGTGGGGCTGGTGCTGGGGCTGAAGGCGTTTCCGGCCGCCGTGCTCGGTGGCTTCGGGTCGATTCCCGGGGCGGTCGTCGGCGGCGTCCTGATTGGCGTGATCGAGAGCATGGCCGGTTTCTACCTGCCGGAGGGCTGGAAGGACGTCGCGCCCTATCTCGTTCTCCTGCTGGTGCTGCTGCTCAAGCCGGAAGGCCTGTTCGGCCTTCCCATTCGCAAGAAGGTCTGAGGGCGCACCGATGCGGTTTTTGTTCAAGACCGACTACGAAGACGACATCCGGCTGTTCCCGCATTCGGGGCATGTGTTGTCCTACGGCGCATTGCTGATTCTGCTGGCGATCGCGCCGTTCGTTCTCTCCAGCTACATGGTGAGCCAGCTGGTCTTTGTCTGCATCTACGCCACGGTCGGCGTCGGGCTGCTGATCCTCACCGGCTTCACCGGGCAAGCCTCGCTGGGCCACGCCGCGTTTCTGGCGATCGGCGCCTATACCGCCGCCTATCTGCAGCAGTTCAACGTGCCCTTTCCGGTGTATTTCCTGGCTGCCGGGCTATTGACCGGCGTCATCGGCGCGGTGGTCGGGTTTCCGGCGCTGCGGCTGCAGGGCATTTATCTCGTCATCGCCACGATTTCCTTTGCCTTCATTGTCGAGGAAATCCTGGCCCGTTGGGAAAGCGTCACGCATGGCAACGAAGGCATGCGGGTCAAGAGCATCGCGTGGCTCGGCGTGCAGCTACAGCGCGACAGTCCCGCGTTTTATTTCCTTTGTCTTGCGGTCCTGATCCTGACCATCGTCGGCACGCTCAACCTGTTGCGCTCGCCGACCGGCCGCGCCTTCATCGCGATCCGCGACAGCGAAACCGCAGCGCGCAGCATGGGCATCAACGTCTCGCTCTACAAGGTGAAGTCGTTTGCCATCAGCGCCGCGATCACCGGTTTTGCCGGCTGCCTGTTCGCCCACAAGCTGTCCTTCATCAGTCCCGAGATGTTCACCCTGCAGCTCTCGATCGAGTTTATCATCGTGATCCTGATCGGCGGCATCTTCAGCCTGCACGGCGCGGTGCTGGGGGCAATCTTCATCGTCATGATCGATCCGTTCCTGACCTATCTGAAGGACGACGTGCCCGGCCTGATCGGAGGCCTTACTGCGGCACTTGGCGCAGGAAGTTCCCGCGCTGCGCATATTCAGGACAGCGTGGCTGCAATTGCCTCCGCCAACGGCCTCAAGGGCGCGATTTACGGCGTCATCATCGTGCTGTTCGTGCTGTTCGAGCCGCTCGGCCTGTACGGCCGCTGGCTCAAGATAAAATTGTTCTTCCAGCTATTCCCGCTCTACAAGCGCGCCACCTTCAAGCGGCAGAAAATCTACGTGAAATCGGAGCGGAATCGGTGAGCTATTTCCGCGCTGAAAATCTCTCTTTGCATTTCGGCGGCCTCAAGGCCGTCGATGCCGTCTCCTTCGCGGTGGAGAAGGGCGAGATCCTGTCGATCATCGGCCCCAATGGCGCCGGCAAGAGCTCGATCTTCAATTTGATTTCACGCATTTACACACCGACCTCGGGCAGGATCTTCTTCGAGGAGCAGGACATCACCGACGAGCCCACCTACGGCATCGCCAGACTCGGCATCGCCCGTACGTTCCAGAATATCGAACTGTTCGAGAATGCGACCGTGCTCAGCAATCTTTTGGTCGGGCGGCACCGGCATTGCACCACCCGGCTCTGGCAGGAGTTGTTGTTCCTGCCCGGCGTGCGGGCAAATGAAAAGAACCATCGCCGCCGCGTCGAGCAGGTCATCGAATTTCTCGATCTGGAGCCTTATCGCGACAAGGTGATCTCCCAACTGCCTTACGGCGTTCGCAAGGTCATCGAGCTGGCGCGCGCCCTTTGTTCCGAGCCAAAACTGATCCTGCTCGACGAGCCATCCTCCGGGCTCAACGTCGAGGAGACCGACGACATGTCGTTCTGGATCAGGGACATGAAGTCCGAACTCGGCATTACCGTGGTGATGGTCGAGCACGACATGACGCTGGTCAATCGTATTTCCGACCGGGTGATCGCGCTGAACTATGGTCGCGTGCTGGCAATGGGAACGGCTGCGGAAGTGCAGCACCATCCCGATGTCGTCGCGGCCTATCTCGGCAGCTAGAGGGGATGTCATGAGCGCGCCCGACATCATCCTCAAGCTCAGCAATATCGAAAGCTATTATGGGCCGATCATGGCGATCAGGGGCATCAGCCTCGAAGTCCCGCGCGGCTCGATCGTCACGTTGCTCGGTGCCAACGGCGCCGGCAAGACCACGGTGCTCAAGACAATCTCCGGAATCGTCGATCCGCAGAAGGGAGCGATCGAGTTCAGGGGCAAGCCGATCCAGCGGTTGGAAGCCGACAGGATCGTGCGGCTCGGCATCAGCCATGTGCCGGAAGGGCGGGAGGTCTTTCCGTTCCTCTCCGTGCGCGAGAACCTGATGATGGGCGCCTACCCGCGCCGGGATCGCGATGGGGTCGTTGAGGATCTGCAACGGGTCTACGGCTATTTCCCGCGCCTGAAAGAGCGGCTCGATCAGTCCGCGGGCCAGCTCTCCGGCGGCGAACAGCAGATGCTGGCGATCGGACGGGCGCTGATGAACCGGCCGGCGCTGCTGCTGCTGGATGAACCCTCGCTCGGCCTGTCACCGATACTGGTCAAGGAGATTTTTGCCATCATTCGCCGCGTCAACGAAGAGCAGGGCATGTCGATTCTTCTGGTCGAGCAGAATGCGAAAGTCGCGCTTCAGACGGCGCATTATGGTTATGTGCTCGAAATCGGCCGGGTCGTTATGAATGACACCTGCGAGCGGCTGATGCATTCCAGGGACATCCAGGAGTTCTATCTCGGCGCCAAGGAAGCCGGCGCGAGGGGCGAACGGCGCTGGAAAAAGAAGAAAACGTGGCGTTAAATAGCCGTCCGCTTCGACAGCGATCAAGACCGGCCATGAAACCGGCACGTCGAAGCGGGAAGGACAGAGGAGGAAGCTTGCATGGCCGGACCGGCAGTGCTGACGGTCGCCGACACCATCGCGAACAGCTTTGCACTCGCGGTGCAGACGCGCGGCGATAGCCCCGCGATCCGCGAGAAGAAATTCGGCATCTGGCAGCCGGTCAGTTGGCGCGAGTGGCTGAAGATGTCGCGGCAGATTGCCTATGCGCTCGATGCGGTCGGCTTCCGACCGGGCGATGTCGCTTCCATCATGGCCAATGCCGTGCCGGAATGGGTGTTTGCCGACATCGGCATCCTCTGCGCCGGCGGCGTCTCGTCCGGCATCTATCCGACCGATTCGGCGCCACAGGTGGAATATCTCATCAGGGATTCCCGAACCAGGGTGCTGTTCGCGGAAGACGAGGAGCAACTCGACAAGATCCTGACCTGCCGGCCGCGTTGCCCCACCCTGCAGCGTATCGTGGTATTCGACATGGAGGGCCTGAGCGGTTTTTCCGATCCCATGGTGATGTCGCTTGCGGAGTTCATGGCGTTGGGGCGCAACCACATGCAGGGCCGCGACGCGCTGTGGGACGAAATGCTTGCAAGTCGCAGTGCCAACGACCTCGCCATTCTGGTCTACACATCCGGCACGACCGGGCCGCCCAAGGGCGTGATGCACGCCAACCGCAGCGTGGTGCACCAGATGCGCCACGCCGGCGATTTGTTTCCCTCGACCGATGCCGAGGAACGGCTGGTGTTCCTGCCGCTCTGCCATGTCGCCGAGCGCGTCGGCGGCTATTATGTCTCGCTAGCCTTGGGATCGGTGATGAATTTCGCCGAAAGCCCGGAAACCGTTCCCGACAATCTGCGCGAGGTGCAGCCGACCCAGTTTCTCGCGGTGCCGCGGATCTGGGAGAAGTTCTATTCCGGCATCACCATTGCATTGAAGGATGCAACCGCGTTGCAGAAATGGGCCTATCGCCAGGCGATCGCGATCGGCTATCGAATGACCGATTGCAAGCTTCAGGGCGAAGCGCCGTCACCATGGCTGCGGCTTTCAAATCGGCTGGCTTATTGGCTGGTGTTCCGCAACATCCGCCGCATGCTCGGGCTTGACCGCTGCCGCCTCGCCTTTACCGGGGCGGCGCCGATCGCACCGGATCTAATCCGCTGGTATCTCGCGCTCGGCATCGACATGCGCGAAGTTTACGGCCAGACCGAAAACTGCGGCGTCGCGACCCTGATGCCGGCCGACCGTATCAAGCTCGGCTCGGTCGGCAAGGCCGTGCCGTGGGGCGAGGTCGCGCTCTCGCCGGACGGCGAAATCCTCATCAAGGGCGACTTTCTGTTCACGGGCTACCTGAACCAGCCCGAAAGGACCGCCGAGGCCATCGATAGCAGGGGATGGCTGCACACCGGCGACGTCGGGACCATGGACAATGAAGGATTTGTCAAGATCACCGACCGGATGAAGGACATCATCATCACCTCCGGGGGCAAGAACATCACGCCGTCCGAGATCGAGAACCAGCTCAAGTTCTCGCCTTACGTTTCCGACGCGGTGGTGATCGGCGACAAGCGGCCCTACCTCACCTGCCTGGTGATGATCGATCAGGAGAATGTCGAGAAATACGCTCAGGACCATGACATTCCCTTCACCAACTACGCGAGCCTGTGCCGCGCGGCCGAAATCCAGCAACTGATCCAGCGCGAAATCGAGACCGTCAATGGCAACTTCGCCCGCGTGGAGACCATCAAGAAATTCTTCCTGATCGAACGTCAGTTGACGCCAGAGGACGAGGAACTGACGCCGACCATGAAGCTGAAGCGGAATTTCGTGAACAAGCGCTATTCCGCCGAGATCGACGCCATGTATCGCGATCGGGCGGTGGCCTGATCGGCCAGACTCTTTGAAACGGCGAAGGACCAGCAGGCCAACCCTTCGCACACGACGGGCCACGGAAGAAGGAGGAGTCCAAATGTCAAGATTGAAGGTGCTCGGCCTTGCGTTGGGCGCGCTCGCGCTTACGCAACTGCCGGCCATAGCCCAGACCACCAAAGTCACCAATGACGGCATCTCCGCAAACGAGATCGTGATCGGGACCCATCAGGACTTGTCGGGTCCGATCAAGGTCTGGGGCGTGCCGGTTTCCAACGGCATGAAACTGGCGGTCGAGCAGATCAATGCGGCGGGAGGCATCAATGGCCGCAAGCTGCGCATGATCCTCGAGGACAATGGCTATGACCCGAAGAAGGCGGTGCTGGCGTCGCAGAAAATGGTCGAGCGCGACAAGATTTTCGCCATGATCGGGCCGATGGGGTCGCCGACCGTTCTTGCGGCACAGGACGTGCTGTTTGACGCTGGCGTGCTGCAATTGTTTCCGCTGACGGCGGCCGAATTCACCTTCAAGTTCGATCCCGCAAAGCCGCAGGAACGACTGAAATTCAACAACCTGCTGCCCTATGTCGAGAGCACGCGCGCCGCGCTCAAATACATGATGGACTGGAAGAATTTCAAGAAGCCTTGCATCATGCACCAGGATGACGAGTACGGCAAAAACGTGCTCGACGGCTTCACCCAGCAGCTCCAGGCGATGAAGGTGCAGCCGGCCTCGATCACGAGCTACAAGCGCGGCGCCTCCGATTTCAGCGCCCAGATCGCCAAGATGAAATCCGACGGCTGTGATCTGGTGGTGCTCGGCACCATCATACGCGAGACCATCGGCGCCATGAGCGAGGCGAGGAAACTCGGCTGGGACGTGACCTTCCTCGGCGCGACGCCGACCAACGTGCTCGAAGTGCCAACGCTCGGCAAGGATGCCGTCGAGGGACTCTATGCCGCGTCAGGCTTCGAGATTCCCTATGAGGATACCGCCACCGGCAAGGTCAAGGACTGGCTGGCGAGCTACAAGAAGATGTTCGGCACCGAGGCCAATACGCAGGCAATCATCGGCTACAATGCGGTCGAAACCTTTGCCTTTTACGCGCAAAAGGCCGGCAAGGAATTGACCGGCCAGAAGATGCTCAATTCGCTGGAGTCGGGCGCGAAGTTCAACGACATCTTCAGTTCTCCGCCGACCAAGTTCTCCAAGACCGACCATCTCGCCAACACCATCACGCAGGTACAGCAGATCCAGCACGGTCGCTGGGCGCTGGTGAAGGACAATTTGATGTTCTGACCATGATCGGAAGTAACGGGGCTGCGCGCGGTTGCCGTGCGCAGCCCCTTGATTTTGCCGGGAATGCCGCAATCCGCAAGCTCAGCCGATATTCTGCAGCGCTGGAAACGTCTCCAGCAGCCAGATGCTCACCCCGGAGATCGCGCCGCTGAGAAAGCCGATCCCGGTGATCACCATCAGCACGCCCATCGCGCGCTCGACAGTGGCAAGATGCCGCTTCATCCGCGAGAACAGCGACGAGAATTGCTCGACCAGGAACGCCGCGACCAGGAACGGGATGCCCAGTCCGGCCGAATATACCGCAAGCAGGCCCGCCCCCTTTGCCACCGTCGCCTCGGCGGCAGCGACTGAGAGGATGGCGGCAAGGATCGGGCCGATACAGGGCGTCCAGCCGAACGCAAAGGCCAGGCCCATCACATAAGCTCCCCACAGGCCGACCGGCTTTGGAATTGGCAACCGCCCTTCCCGCATCAGCAAACCGATCCGGGTCAGGCCGAGGAAGTGCAGGCCCATGATGATGATGACAATGCCGGCGGCGATCGACAATTCGGCCGACCAGGCGCGGACCAGCCCCCCAATCAGCGAGGCGCTGGCGCCAAGTGCCACGAACACCGTGGAGAATCCGAGCACGAACATGACCGCCGAAATCATCACGGCACGCCGCGAGGCCGTGGCCGTTTCGGCGTTGGCGACATGTTCGATGGTGGCGCCTGTGAGATAAATCAGATAGGGCGGCACCAGCGGCAGCACACACGGCGACAGGAAGCTGACCAGGCCCGCGATTAATGCCGCGGGAATCGAAACATCGTGAATCATGCCGTCATCGCTATTGCTCGGAGCTTGCCGCCAAGGCCTGGTGGGTCGCAGCGGCTGATCCGGCCTGATGTAGCGGATGCGGGCTATGACGGACAGACCTGCTGCCGTCCTGAATATCACGAGTGGGCTGTTATCGATCACCAATACGGCATCGTAGCCGCGCTGCCGGAAGGCCGCCGACGCGACGCGCGCGCCGCCCGGGCGGGGCAGGATATGGGATATCCCGAACCCACCAAAACGCCGAGGTAGCCGTGTTATTTGACCAGCTTCAGCACGGTCGGAGGACGCCGCGGCCGGCCTTGCGGCGATAGCGGACGCTGCGATCCCTCCGCCATCCAGTCATCCGGCGTCATCGCATCGCACAAGGCCTTCAATTCGGAATCCGCAATCCGGTTGAGCTTCATCCGAAGCTGCAGAATTGCGACGGAGACCAAATGCGCCGTCTCCCGGCTGGCGCTGGCGAGGAGAACCGCCCGGCACTGCTCGAGGGTTGCAAGAGTCGAATGCAGTTTCTGTTCCGAACTAGCCACTTGCGTTTTTCCCGATCCCGAGCTTGCAAGATAAAGTCGAGGCGATCCAGTCGGTCGTTTCATAGACCTCTCCATACAGTCCGGCTGTTTTCGAAACCGCGCGATGGATGTGATCGGCCGGAGTGTCGTCGAGCGCGTGGCTGGCGGAGGCATCGCACAGATAAATGACCTTGTGATTGCGATGGAAGGCGTCGATCAAGCTCGAAATCGGAACGTTCGATGAGTTTGCGAATGTCCAAAAACCGACGGCTGAAGTCACGCGGTTACCCTTCGCGGCGGGAACGCGATCGGCCGGCGCAGCGATGCTCGGGTGGTTCCGGCAGCACGGGCGTTGGACCTGACGACCACGGGTCCCGCCATGGTTGTTGTTCGTCCGATATTCTGGCAAGTTTAGCGGCAGGAAGGGGCCGTGTATGCGTCCGTTACTGGAAAGGGGCGTTCCTCAGGAGGAACACCACAGAATCGGTTTCAACGGTTTGACCGACTGGGACGCCGCCCGGGTGTTCCTGGAAGTGGTGCGATGCGGCAGCTTCAGATCTGCCGCGGAGCGGCTGGAACTGTCGATCAATGTCGTCCGCCGGCGGATCGATGACTTCGAGCGGCAGATCGGCGCCACGCTGTTTACCCGCGATGTCCACGGCACACGACTGACCGACGAAGGTTCGCTGGTCGTTTCGGCGGTCGAACGTATGGAAGCGGCGTCATTCGACTTGCTGCGTGCCGGCAGTTCCGTTGCCAATACGCTGTCGGGCGAGGTCCGGGTCGCCGTCACCGAAGGCCTTGGCACGTTCTGGCTGGCCCCCCGGCTGGTTGAATTTCAGCAATCGTTTCCGAATATTCTCGTCGATCTCCATTGCGCGATGCGCTCGGCGGACGTCTCGCGGCATGAGGCCGACGTGGCCATCCATCTGACGCGGCCGGCCTCGCTCGACGTCAAACTGATCCGGCTCGGCCGGCTCCATCTGATGTTTTTTGCCAGCCAGAAATACATCGACATTTTTGGCGCGCCGCGGACCGCCGCGGACCTGAGCCGGCACCGGCTGGTGGTTCAGGTTGCCGACCAGATCGCCGCCAAGGAGGTGTTCGAGAGCTGGTTTCCCGGCCAGTCGCTGCAGGACACGCTGGTCATGAAAACCAATGTGAGCAGCGCCAATTACTGGGCGGTCGCCAATGGGGCCGGGGTCGGCGTGTTTCCGACCTATGCCTGCGCACTTGGCGGGAACATAGTACCTCTAGAGGTTGAGTTAAACCGGCCATTCGATATTTGGCTGTCCTATCATCCCGGTAGCGGGCGGATCCCCCGGATCCGGCGCATGATCGACTGGCTGATCGAGGCGTTTAATCCTTCCAAATTCCCGTGGTTTAAAGATGAATTCATCCATCCAAACGAGCTCAAAGCGGTATATAAGGTTGAATCCCTGACGCATCTGTTCGGGGGCTTCTCGACCGAAGGACGGTGAAAGCGGTATGAACAAATCAGCGGCAAAGAAGATGAAGCAGCGCAGTGCCGGAAAGCCCGACATCGAGATGGGCAAGCGAATTCGGCTGCGGCGCGTCGAGCAACGAATCTCGCAAGCGGAACTCGGCGAACAACTCGGCGTCAGCTTCCAGCAGGTTCAGAAATATGAGAAGGGCGTCAACCGGGTCGGGGCGGCGCGCCTTCAGCAAATTGCCACGGCGCTCGACGTACCCGTCACCTTCTTCTACGATGGCGACGGCAAGGCGCGCGAAGTGGAGAGCCTGCTGTTCCTCGACAGCTCGTTCAGTCTGAGACTGCTGCGGGCTTACAGCAAGATCAAGGATCAGACCGTGCAGCGTCAATTGGTGTCGCTGATGGAATCGATTGCCGCCAACGAAGATTAGTGCCCGTTCGGTTCTGATCGAATCAGAGCCGGGCTCCAGTTTTTTGATTTGATCCGTTTTCTTCACGCCGGCCAGCATCCACTTGGCCGGAATACGCCGTTGTGCGGCTGGTCTCGCTGGCGGCACCGCGGACCCGATCGATCAGCGCCAGCGGATCCGGCGGCAGGGTATTGCCCCGCCATGCCACGTGCTGATCCGGCCGCGACAGCAGCAGCCGGTGGTCGCAGAAGATTTCGGGTTGCGGCCGAGCGACGTCGAGCACTTTCAGCGGCACGCCGCGGTGGCGCGCCGCCGCCTCCAGCGCCGCCACATCTACGGCAGCAAACCGCAGCAGCGTGAACTCCGACCCCATGGCGTCGTAGAGTGAACCGCCTTCCTCCCCTAGCCACAGATGTGGGGTGCGACAGCCTGGGACGGTCGATGGCGTGTAGCTGCTCATCGTGTAGGCCGGTTGTTCCGCCCCATCATAGGCGATGATCGGCGAACGATCGTAATAGGTGCCGAAGTTGAGGCCCGCGCAGGCATATTGCTGGACATTGATGTCGTAGGCGAGACGGCCGACCTCGGCCCGTGCCGTTTCGCCCCGCGGGCCGGCCTGTTCGATTTGATCGGGCACGGCGCCGCGACGGCGAATTTCAGCCTCGGCGTGCGACATCGCGAACCGTGAGACCTGGCTGGTAATCGGCCAGCGTTCCGCCTCATAGGCATCCAGGATCTGGGCTGGCGCCCAGCCGTTGAGATGCGCGGCAAGCAGCCAGGACAGGTTCATGGCGTCGGCAATCCCGGCATTCATGCCATAGCCCGCATAGGGCACCCAGATGTGCGCCGCATCGCCGGCGATGAACGCGCACCGGTCGCGAAACCGGTTGGCGATCAGCCGCCGGCCGTACCAATCCTCTTTCGAGATGATGTCATAGTTGAATTCGGCTCCAACGCCGAGAATGGTTCGGATACAGGCATCGCGATCGACCGCGTCAAAGTCGGCTTCGCCAGGTTGCATGTAATTATGAACCAGCCAGCGCTCGCGACCGTCGATCGCATACACCATGCCGGAACGCCGCGGGTTGATCGCGCCGGTGCCCCAGGCATTGGCGTGCTGCTGAAGGTCGATCAGCGCTGGCGCGCGAATATAGGTCGACTGCACGCGCTGGACGATGGCATCGCCGGCCAGCTCGGCCCCGATCGCCTTGCGGACTACCGAGCGTGCGCCGTCGCAGCCGATCAGATAGCGGTAGCTCTGCCGCGTGATGCCGCCGGTGTCGAGATCGCGAACCTCGACGGTCGCGGAGCTATCCTCCACCACGACCTGCTCGACCGAGGTCCGGTTGAGAATGCGGATGCGCGGTTGCGCGGCGGCATGCTCGAACAGGATCGGTTCGAGAAAGATCTGGTTGATGCGATGCGGCGGCTCCGGTGTCGGCCAGTTGCAGTCCGGACCGTCCTTCGCGGTAAAGCGGTCACGGCGACAGGGAATCCGGATGCGCGTCAGTTCCGGTCCGGTGAAAGCGGTGCGATAGCTGATGTCGTGGGGATAATCCGCCGGCAATCCGGCATTACGGACCTTTTCCGCAAGGCCGAGCCGCCGGAAAATCTCCATGGTGCGGGCGGCGACATGGTTGCATTTCGGTTCCGGCGCCTCGGCGCGGGCGCGCGTCTCCACCATGGTGACGTCGACGCCCCGCCACGCCAGATCGATCGCGAGCGTGAGTCCGACCGGTCCGGCGCCGACGATCAGCACATCGGACCGGCTCACGCCTCGCACGAATTGCGCTTTTGCCAACAGAACTTCACCACGGACATGGGGTTTGCGTCATTCGAGCTCGGCGCCCGAATTCTTGACGATCACGGCCCAACGATCGACCTCGGTCTTGATGTAAGCCGCGAAGCGATCCGGCGTGGAGCCGGGCAGCGGCTCCAGCGCAATCGTGCTCAGCTTCTGGTCGATCGCAGGATCAGCCACCAGCTTCTCGATCTGGGCCGCCAGTTGGTCGACGATCGTCCGCGGCAGGCCCGCGGGGCCAACCACGCCCTGCCATGCCACCAGCTCAAACCCGGCGAGGCCGCTTTCGGCGAGCGTCGGAATGTCCGGCGCGGCGGCGACCCGCTTCAGCGTGGTGACGCCGAGAACCCTGATCTTGCCGTCGCGCATCTGTGGCAGCGCCGGCTGCAGGTCCATCACCATGAAGGGAATATGCCCTGCGATCACGTCGAGCATCGCCGGCACGCTGCCGCGGTAGGCCACATGGCGGATGTCGATCCCCGCGGCGGCCTTCAGCATCTCGGCGCCGAGATGGTGCGGACTGCCGTTGCCGGCCGAGCCATAGGCCAGTCCTGGTGTGGATTTGGCATAGGCGATGAATTCGGACAGCGTTTTGGCCGGAATCGAGGGGTTGACAATCAGCGCGAACGGCACACCGGCGACCAGCGCGATCGGTGTAAAATCCTTCACCGGATCGTATCGCAGATTCTTGTAGAGGGTCTTGTTGATGGCAAGCGTGGTCGAGGTCGCCATCAACAGCGTATAGCCATCCGGCTCGGCCCTTGCGACCTGTTCCGCCCCGATGGTCGTCCCCGCCCCCGGCTTGTTCTCGACCACGACCGTCGCACCCATTCCGGTCTGGAACTGGTCGGCGACCAGCCGGCCGAGAAAATCGGTCGTGCCGCCCGCAGGATAGGGCACGATCATCTTGATGGGTCGATTGGGATAGGCTGCTTCGGCCGAGGCCGGCAATCCGACCAGCAATGCCAGTCCGCCACCACATCCGGCAAGCGCCTCACGGCGTGTCAGCAGCATGACTCCTCCCTGGGCCCCGTAATTTCTGGTCTGATCGGTGCGAGCCGCTGCAACCACCTTAACCGCTGCCGCGTCGTCGTAGCAAAGGCCTGCAAAGTCCAATCCATCCGTTGTTGCGAGTCAATAAGTCGCGCGCCCGTGCTACGTCATTTCGAGCCAACGGGCCGGAATGACAAGGCTGGATTGCTTCGTCGCTATCGCTCCTCGCAATGACGGTATAAAATGCCATCGTCAATCCGGAAACTCCACCGATGCTAGATGTTACCAACAACACCGAGAAATCCTTTGCCGACGGCAAGATCCTGCAGGGTGTCGCCGACGGCGTCGGCATCGTAACCTTCAACAATCCCGACAAGCGCAACGCCATGTCGCTCGACATGTGGGAAGGCCTCGGGTTCGCCTTGAGCGAAATGCGCGACCATCCCGCTGTGCGTGTCGTGATCCTGGTCGGCGCCGGCGACAAGGCGTTCGTCTCGGGCGCCGATATCAGCCAGTTCGAGAAAACTCGCCACAACGCGGCAGCCGCGGAAGAATATTCCCAACGGAGCGCCGCGCAGCGCGCGCTGCTGGCCGAATACCCCAAACCGACCATCGCCTGCATCCGCGGCTTCTGCCTCGGCGGCGGCATGCAGGTGGCGATGCTGGCCGACATCCGCATCGCCGCCGAAGACAGCCAGTTCGGCATCCCGGCCGCCAAGCTCGGCATCGCCTATGGTTATGACGGCCTCAAGCATCTGGTCTCGCTGGTCGGACCGTCCTGGGCAAGGCTGTTGATGTACACGGGCATGCGGATCGATTCAATGGAAGCCGGGCGGATCGGCTTGGTGGATCGCGTGGTCCCCAATGCCGAATTGTGGAATGCGACAATGGACATCGCCCGCACCATTTCCGGCAACGCACCGCTGGCGATCCGGGCCGCCAAGATCACCATCGCGCAGGTCCTGAAAGATCCCGGTGACCGCGACATGAACGCGATCAAGCAGATTGGCACGGCCTGCATGGACTCGGAGGATTTCCGCGAGGGCCGCCGCGCCTTCATGGAAAAACGCAAGCCGCAGTTTCAGGGACGATAACCATCATCATGCACAAGCCCGCCGAGGCGTCCGGCGACACGGACCCGCAAACCCAGCCTTCGCCGCTGCCGCTGTCGCGATTCAGGGTGATCGATCTGACCTTGGCGCGCGCCGGCCCCTCCTGCGTGCGCACGCTGGCCGACTGGGGCGCCGATGTGATCCGGGTCGAGCCGCCGCCATCCGAAGGCGAATCCAGCGAGGTCGTGGGCCGGCGCGACGGCTCGGATTTCCAGAACCTGCATCGCAACAAGCGCGCCATCACGCTCAACCTGAAAACCCCACAGGGCCGCGAGATCCTGCTGCGGCTTGCCGAAAAAGCCGACGTGATCGTCGAAAACATGAGGCCCGGCGTCACCCGGCGGCTCGGCGTCGATTTCGAGGCCATCAGGAACCGCAACCCGCGGATTGTCTATGGCAGCATCTCCGGCTTCGGCCAATACGGCCCCTACAGCGAACGGCCGTCGATCGACCAGATCGCGCAGGGCATGTCCGGCATCATGTCGGTGACGGGAATCCCGGGCCAGGGTCCGCTGCGGGTCGGCGTCGCCGTCACCGACATCATGGCCGGCGCCTTCCTCGCACAGGGCATCCTGATCGCGCTGCTCGATCGCGAGGTCAGCGGCGAAGGCCGCTGGGTGCAGACCTCGCTGATCGAGGCCGGCCTCACTTTGCTCGACTTCCAGGCCACCCGCTGGACCATGGACAAGCGGGTGCCGCCGCAGGAAGGCAACTTCCATCCCACCAACACCCCGATGGGACTCTATCCCACGGCGGACGGATTTCTCAATCTCGCCGCCACCAGCAACAAGAATTTTCAGAAACTCTGCAAGTTGATCGGCCGGGAAAAGGCCGCGACCGACCCGCGCTTTGCCTCGGCCGCATTGCGCGGAAGGAACAAGGAGGCGCTCAACGAGCTGATCGCAACCGCGCTGCGCGCGAAAACCACTCGCGAATGGTTTGCGCTGCTGGTCGCGGAAGGTCTTCCCTGCGGCCCGGTCTACAACATCAAGGAAGCTTTCGCCGATCCGCAGGTCCAGGCATTGCGGATCCAGCGATCGGTCCGGCATCCGCGCCTGGGCGAAATCGATCTGGTGGCACAGCCCTGCGAGATCACCGGCTTCGACCGCGCGCTGCGGACGCCGACTCCCGAGCTCGGCGAACATAACGACGAGATTCTGCGATCGCTGGGCTACGGGCCGGACGAGATCGAGAAGCTGAAGGCGGCAGGCGTAACGTGATGCACCGCCTTGCGTCCCTGTCATTCCGGGACGCGCCACTTGGCGCGGGCCCGGAATCCATAACCACGAACGTTGATGTTGCGCGAAGCTGGGGCCGCCGTGCCGTCGACAACAGCCATCGGTGGTTATGGATTCCGGGCTCGCGCTGACGCGCGCCCTCAAGCATCTGGTCTCGCTGGTCGGACCGTCCTGGGCAAGGCTGTTGATGTACACCGGCATGCGGATCGATTCCGCGGAAGCCGGGCGGATCGGGCTGGTGGACCGCGTGGTTCCCAATGCCGAATTGTGGAATGCGGGACGATAACCATCACGATGTACGAGCCCCCGGTTTCGCACACGCGCGCCCGGGAATGACTAAACGTGGCATGCCCGTTCCAGCGTAGCCCGGAATGATGGGGGGTGGATCTGCAGGGCCGGCAAAATAAATCAGCGGCGTCTCAGCGCCTGCCGCCCAACAGATCGTGCGTCCCGCTGACGCTCACCGTGCCCGAGCACTCGAAGCCGCCGAAAATTCCGCAGGAGCCGGTGGCGGTCACGCGCAAGTCCTTGCGCCGGTACATGTCGACCGAAATGCCCACGCGCGAAAAGTCATTCGCGCTGTTCGGCAGGATCAGGTCGATGTGCTCGGCCGCCCAGCGCGGCAGGGGCAGGCTGGTTTTCCAGAATAGTTCATTGCCGGCGTGATGTCCGAAGTTCGGCCCGACCGTCAGCGCACCGTCGGCGCCCTCGAACACGAAGCCGGTTTCGTCGATGTGAACGTTCACCCGGTCGCCTGCCACGGCGAAGTGCAGCGAGGTGATGTCCAGCGGTTGCGGGTCCTTGCCGAATTGCGCGCTGTAGGCGTCGCTCCACTGCCCGCGATCGCGTCCAAGCCCGAAGCCGTGCCGGCCCGGGAGCTCGCTCCTCGAGAGCGGCCTGTCGGATAGCTGTGGGCGCCAGATCTCGCGAAAACCCTTGCCGATCGTCGCGGCCATCGACAGGTCAAGGGCCCAATGCGCCGGTTTCTCTGGGCTGCTTCCTTCGGCGAACGCGTCGAAACCGTCCTCCGTCTTGGCAATGCGCAGCGTGGTGATCAGGCTTTCCCAGTCCTTCGCCAGGAAGGTGATGCCGTCGAGCGTATTCGTCGCGGCCGCGACACCGTACTTCTTGAGCTGGTCACGGATGTAGGGCTTTTCGTCATGGAGGCGCACATCGGGGTTGGGCCCCGCGAAGTATTTCGTCAGATCGATCTGCGGCCGAAACATGGTCAGCCGCGTCGCGATCTTGCGGTAAGTGTCGGATATTATGACGGGGTTGGTCATGGTGTGCCTCCGGCATCAAGCCTGATCCCCGGTCAGTCTCGCCCAAAATGCTCCGCATCTCAATGGCAAACGCTCGGCACCACCTGCAAGTTGCGCATTGAAAAGCGCTTGGGCCGGCCAGGATGACGATATCCGCTTTTGAGGGCCGCTAGCTAGCGAATGCCTTCAGCCGTCATTGCGAGGAGCGAAGCGACGAAGCAATTCATGCCTCCGCCTGCCGCGCCGTGGATTGCTTCGCGGAGCCTGTCATCGGGCGCGCATTCGCGCGACCCGTTGGCTCGCAATGACAGAGGAAACACTGTCATTCCGGGGCGCGCGTCAGCGCGAGCCCGGAATCCATACTCCCGATCGGTGGTTATGGATTCCGGGCCCGCGCCGAAGTGGCGCGTCCCGGAATGACGCAGGTATTCGGATCGCGCCCGTCGGGTTGCGGCCAAGTGGCACGACGGGCAAGATTTCGCTTCACCGAAAGCCCAAATCAGTGGCTTAACTGCGGCCGTCCCGTTCCGGCAAGAGGGGCGGTCGCGCGTCGTCACGAACGCGGGATGGGATGTGGTGGACGCGAGAGCGTCGGCGCGAATGGCGGTCGCAGGGCGAGTTGAACCTCGTGAGCGATTGCAGGCGCGCAAGACGAACGACGTTGTAGCGTACGGCAAAACCGTGTGGTCCTGACACCCGTTGCTGGTGCCAAGTCGGCGGTGACAAATCCAAACCCGACCGGGTTGGAGCAGTCGCTGAAATCCGCCGACGACGGTGACAAGACGAATTCGTCGCCGAGGAGAGCGCGGCATAAGCCGTAAAACCATTACGCAGGGGATGCCGGATGCCTCCGCTGAGCCAGTATGCTCGTGCGCGCATCCACTCTCTCCATTTGCGTACGAGACCGCCGGTGCGGCGCGCACCCGGCATTCCCTGCGCCCTCTGATTTCCGGAGGGACATGTTTTCAGCAAAACTCGGGCGCGTCGCGCCGCGGGAATGCGCCGTCACATTCGTCATTCCGGGGCGCGCCTTCTTGGCGCGAACCCGGAATCCATCCCACCGCGATCATTGCGGCCCAATGGATTCCGGGTTCGCGCTATCGCGCGCCCCGGAATGACGACGGAGAGGCCTGCGCCAAAAGGCGCATTCGGAATGACAATGGAGGAGAAGCCTGGGCGGCCTCGCCTACAGCGCCGCGAGCACTGCCTTGGCGATGTCGGCGGTGCCATTCGATCCGCCGAACTCCATCGGTCTGATGCCATCGGCATAGACCTTGTCGACCGCGCGCTCGATGCGCTCGCCGGCTTCAGTGGCGGCCTCGAGGCCGTGCTTGTCGGCCAGCCAGTCTAGCAGCATCGCCGCGGACAGGATCATGCCGGTCGGATTGGCCTTGCCCTGCCCCATGATGTCGGGCGCGGTGCCGTGGCATGGCTGGAACACGGCGTGGCGGTCGCCGATATCCGCCGACGGCGCCATGCCCATGCCGCCGATCAGCCCGGCCGTCATGTCGGAGAGAATATCGCCGAACATGTTCTCCATCACCATGACATCGAAATCCCAGGGACGCTTGACCAAAAGCGCCGAGCAGGCGTCGACATAGAGCCGGTCGGCCTTGACGGCTGGATGCCGCGCCGCCGCCTGGTCGAACATCTCCCGGAAGAACGCGAATGCCTTGAACACATTGGCCTTGTCGACGCAGGTCAGCGCGCCCGGCCGGCCGCGCGCCTTGCGGCGTTCGGCCAGCCGGAACGAGAATTCAAACAGCCGCTCCGACGTCCTGCGCGTAATGACCAGCGTCTCGCGCGCCTCGCTGTCGGTGACGACGCCCTTTCCCATCGACGCGAACAGGCCCTCGGTGGATTCCCGGATCACGATCAGATCGATGCCGCGCTGATCCGCGCCGACGATCGGGCTCGGTACGCCAGGGATCAGCCGCGCCGGGCGCACGCCGGCATAGAGGTCGAAGTGAAAACGCAACTCCACCTGCGGCATGATCTCGGTGTTGTCGGGATAGCGCACCGACGGCAGTCCGCAGGCGCCGAGCAGGATCGCGTCCGCCTCGTCGCACAGCCGCACCGTGCTCTCCGGCATCGACTTGCCGGTCTCGCGATAATGGTTGGCGCCGGCGGCGGCGTCGGTGAAGCGAAATTGCAGTCCCGATTTCGATGCCACCTTGCGCAGGACTTCAAGCGCGGGCGCCATCACTTCGGGGCCGATGCCGTCGCCGGCGAGCACGGCGATATGGAGTGCATTATTGGCGGACATGGAAGATCCTTGCGAAAGTCGTCATTGCGAGGAGCAGAGCGACGAAGCAATCCATACTATGCTCTGCGGCGCGCTGGATTGCTTCGCTGCGCTCGCAATGACGAACCCACGGCATGTGGGCATTGCAGGGCGGATGCCCGGAATGACGGCGCCTTACGGCGTCAGCACGGCGCGCCCGACCAGCCTGCCCTTCTGCAGATCGACCAGCGCGTCATTGGCCTTGGCGAGCGGCATCGGCGTCACCGGGATCGGCGCGATCTTCTTTGCGCGTACCAGATCGAGCAATTCCTGGGTCTCCCGGAGATTGCCGACATAGCTGCCCTGGATGGTGATGGCCTTGATCGGGATCAGCGGCAGCGCCCAGGGCGCGCCGCCGCCGAACAGGCCGACGATGATGAGCTTGCCGCCCTTGGTCAGGCAGTCGAACCCGAGCTGGGTGCTGGCGGCGTTGCCGACCAGATCGATCACCGCGCGGATCGGGCCGCCGGCCTTTTTGGCCAACTGCTCCAGCGCATCGGGCGCGTTGCCGTCGACGGTCGCAAGCGCACCGGCCTGCTCGGCCGCTTCGCGCTTGCGCGCATCGATATCGACGACAATGGCGCCTTTGCCGCCCATCGCCTTCAGCAGCGACAGCGCCATCAGCCCGAGGCCGCCGGCGCCGAAAATCACGATCGGCGTATTGAGATGAGCCTCGACCTTCTTCAGCGCGCTAAAGGTGGTGACGCCGGAGCAGGCGTAGGGCGCCGCGGTCACGGGATCGAGTCCCTTCAGGTCAAGCAAATAGCGCGGATGCGGCACCGTCATGTAGTCGGCATAGCCGCCGTCGCAATAAACGCCGAGCGAATTGGGCTTCAGGCACATATTCTCTTCGCCGGCGAGACACGTCTCGCACTTGCCGCAGCCGAGCCACGGATAGGCCAGCGCGATGTCGCCGACCTTGAGATCACCCTTGTCGGCGGCTTTCACCTCGGGGCCGAACGCCACCACCTCGCCGACCGTTTCATGGCCCATGGTGCGCGGCAGCGACACGCCGCGATCTCTGAGCGAAAGCGGCTTGCGGCCATGGCCGAGATCATAGCCACCTTCCCAGATGTGCAGATCGCTGTGGCAGACGCCGGCGGCCTTGACCTTGATCAGCACCTGCGTTCCCGACGGTTGCGGCGTCGGCTGATCCACTTCTTTCAGCGGGGCGTTGAAATCGGCAACCTGGAAACTTTTCATCGCTGCTCTCCCGTCATTTTTGCTCTTGACCCGATATTGCCAAGCGATCTTGTTACTGGCTCTCAGCATGTGCCGCTACCGCGCGTTGCCTGTAAAGGCCGCAATCTCCGGTTCCGAGAGCCCACTTTCGCGGAGATATTTCGCGGTGTGCTCGCCGAGCGTTGCGGCGCGCTCTCCGGCGCCGACCGCGGCTCCCGACATGCGAAACGGCAAGTTCATCACCCTGAACGTGCCGCCGTCGTCGGCCACTTCGGTCAGCGCAGCCCGATGCGCAAGCTGGGGATCGGACAATGCCTGTGCGACGGTGCGGTAGGCGGAGCTGGGAACGCCGTTTTGGTTCAGCAGCGCAAGGCATGTTTCGGTCGAGAGCAGGCGCGACCAGGTCTCAACACCCTCCATCAAATCCTTCCAGTGATGGCGGCGGTCCGGATATCTCGCAAAGCGCGGATCGGCGATCCACTCCGGATGGCCGGCCGCCGTCACCAGACTCTGAAACGTCTTTTCGCTGGCAATGGCGACCATCACATAGCCGTCCGCGGTCTCCACCGGACCGAACATCGGGCGGCTCGGCGTCGTCACGGCGAACTGGGCCCACTGCACTTCATTCAAGGTGAGACTCAGCATCGATTCCAGCATCGACACATCGATGTGCTGACCTTTATGCGTCTGCTGCCGCTGGTACAAGGCCGCCGAAATAGCGCCGAAGGCATAGACGCCGGTGACCACGTCGGCGTGATAGATGCCGCAATAATCCGGGCGCGAACGCCCTGGCTGATAGGACAAATGGGCCATATCGTAGCCGGATGCCGCGTGGATAACCGGCGCATAGGCCGGCAGTTCGGCCGACGGTCCGGTCTGACCGTATCCGGAAATCGAACAATAGATCAGTTCCGGATTGAACGGCTGCAGCGCGCCATAGTCGAGCTTCAACCGCCGCATGACGCCCGGCCGAAAATTTTCGACAAGAATATCTGCGGTCGCAACGAGGCGGTGGATGATGTCCGTGGCGTTCGGCGCCTTCAGATCGAGAACAAGGCTGTTCTTGCCAGCATTGAGCTGACCGAAAACGCTGCTGCAACGATTGCGAACGGGAGGGCGGGTTCGCATCGTCTCGCCCTCCGCCGGCTCGATCTTGATGACCTCCGCGCCCATGTCGGCCAGCATCCGGGTACAATGCGGTCCGGCGATCGTGGTCGAGAAATCCAGGACGCGAAGGCCGTGAAAGCTCTTCGTCAAAATACCCTGATTGTTTTCCGCTATGGTCATCCCGTCACTCCCGCCGCCACCGACCGAGGCGTCGCATGACCCTAGATGGCGGGACCAGCTCAGGAAAGCGTTTCTCTCGACACCAGGGTGCGAGCCTCGACCGCCGCCTCGTCCTTCCTGCAAAAAGAAACTGGAACCATTCTTGCATGGTGCGATCGGCGCTGGCAGGAGGCCGCTTATTGATGCCCTCACTCCGCATCCCGCCGCGTTTCCGGCATCACGAGCCAGATCATGGCAAGACCCAGCGCGGCAATCCCGGCAAGCCCGGTAAACGCGACGCTGCTACCGAACTTGTCGCTGACGTAGCCCGCAAGCACGGTGCTCAGCGACGCGCCAATGCCGGTCGCGGTGCCAACAATACCCTGCGCAAGGTTGAAATGACCGCTGCCGAAAGCAACGTCGGCGACGATCAGCGGCACCATGACGCTGAATACCGCGGCGGTAATCCCGTCAAATATCTGCACCGCCACCAAAAGGTAGGGATCGCTTACCACGCTGAACAGCAGGCCGCGGACCGCGAGGGCGGCGAAGCCCA
Organism: uncultured Alphaproteobacteria bacterium; assembly: GCA_963808035.1. Classification (GTDB taxonomy): domain Bacteria; phylum Pseudomonadota; class Alphaproteobacteria; order Rhizobiales; family Xanthobacteraceae; genus Bradyrhizobium. The sequence continues at coordinate 1,033,018 of CAWEEF010000001.1, forward strand.
TCAGAAGCAGCGGTCGGCGTCCCCAAAGCTGCGCCTTGCGCCCGACCGTCGGCGAGGTCCACGCCACGATGGCTTGCGGCACGACGATACAGGCGGCGATCAGGACCGGCGCCCATTGGGCCGATCGGGTGGTGACGACGCCGGCCATCAAAGGAAGCATCGCCGCATTGGCGAGCTGCAGCAGCAATACGCTGGCGGCGAAGATCAGCAGCGCGCGCTGGCGTACCAGATTGAGAATGCTGGTGGCATTGGCGTCGGCGACGTCGCGCTCGACCGCACCGTGCGCCTGCGCGACGTCGACCTCGCGCTCGCGGATGCGGGCGAGCGCCAGCAATGCGGGGATCGCCAATACGAAGGTGACGAGAAAGACCGAACGGCTGGACAACAGATAGCCGCAGGTGCCCATCACGGCCGCCGCAATCCCGTTGCCGAGCGAGGCGAAGCGGGCGTTGCGCCCGAACCGCTCGCCGATCGCCAGCGGGCCGACCAGCCCGAGGCTGATCGCGGCAATCGCCGGGCCCAGCACGCAGCTCGCGGCGGCATGCAGGGTCGCAGCCAAAGCGACGATCGGGAAAATCGGCCATACCGCATAGCCGAGCGCGCTGACGCCGATGGTCGCGACCGCAAGTCCCGCCACCAGCCGTTCGGAGCGGGCCGCATCGACGACGGCTCCGCCAGGCATCTGCCCGATCAAGCCGATGATTCCGCCGATCGACAGCACAAGGCCAATCTCGACCTGGGTCCATCTTTGGGTCGTCAGGTAAACCGCGACGAACGGGCCAAACCCGGTCTGCACGTCAGCGAGAAAGAAGATGAACCAGTCGAGGCCGCGCAAGCTCTCGCGAGAGGGAGACGGTCGAGGCCGCCGCGTCCCCGGCTGCGGATGCAGCGGGGCACCGCCCTCGCCGCTGCTTGGTTGCCGGCGATCGTCGCCGTCGATCCGGTCAATCGGGTGCCTGGATGCGCCGGCAACCAGGACATCCCTCTCTCCGCCCTGGTTATTGGTCATCGAAATCCAGTGGCTGCAGGCTGCCGGAGGCACCAAGCACCACGATCGGCGTATCCTCCTTGTATTCCGGTGCCGCCTTTACCTGATCCTTGGTCAATTCGAGCGTGATGGCGTCACTCTTGTCGGCGACCCGTCCGAAACGCAGGGCATTCCAATCAACGGCGATTTTCCGGCTGCCGACGCCGAGAAAGCCGCCGAAATCGATGATGGCCGCACGCGCCGTACCGGAGCGGTCGACGATCACGTCGACGATGTGCCCCATATCCTCATTGGCCGCGCTGCGCACGTCGCGGCCGAGTACGCCATGGGCCTCCTTGGCACCGATGATGGTAACCGACACCGGCGGCGCCGGCGGCTTCGGCGTGACCGGCGGCGTCGCGTTTTGCTGTTGCGCCGGCGGCGGAGGGTTGCCACCGGCAGGCGGCGAAGCGGCCTCATCAGCCGCCGAAGCGGCCGCAACGGCGAACGCGGCAAAAGCGATCGCAACCAGACCGAATGATCCTGCCCGCATAGGGCCTCCTTTGTTCAGGCGTCACGTCAATGCGCGAACACAATCGAAACCTGAATCCGGCCGCGCGTGCGCAGCACTTCCATCGACACGTCGTCACCGTGGCGGCGGACGCGCAGGTCGACGCTCGACGGGCCGAGGCGCAAATCACGCAGCACCACTTCATTGAGGAAGGCCGGCAGGCGAGGGTTGCGCAGACGGATCTCGCCGCGCTTCGCGTCGAACTCGAGACCGAGTGCAGCCTCCAGCAATGCGAAGGGCGTCGCGCTTGCCCAGGCCTGCGGCGCGCAGGCTACCGGGTAGAGCGTCGGGCCGCGCTGCTTTTCTCGCCTGAAGCCGCAGAACAATTCCGGAAGCCGCCGCAAGTCCATATAGCTGGCGGCGTCGAACAGTCCCTTGAACACCTGCTCGACCGAATGCTTCAGCCCGTAGCGTGCAAACCCCAGCGCGATCAGCGCATTGTCGTGCGGCCAGATCGAACCGTCATGATAGGACATCGGGTTGTAGCGCGCTTCGCCGCGCGCCACCGTGCGGATGCCCCAGCCGGTGAAAAAGTGCGACCGCATCAGGTCGGCGGCGACCATGCGGGCGCGGTCTTCGCGCACGATGCCGGTAAACAAGAGCTGCCCGGCGTTGGAGGTGCGAACCTTGCACGGCTGCTTGGCATCGTCGAGCGCAAGTGCATAGGTGCCGAGGTCCTCGCACCAGAATGCTTCCTCAAAACGCTCGGCGAGCAACTTTGCCTCGGCCTGCAGCTTGACAGCCCGGTCGGTCTTGCCGAGCCGCAACGCGCACCGCGCCGCGAGTTCCTTGGCGGCGAAGACGTAGCCCTGCACTTCCGCCAGTGCGATATAACCTTCGGCGAGCCGGCCATCGGCATGAAAGATCGCGTCGTAGGAATCCTTCCAGCCCTGGTTGGCGAGCCCCTGCTCGGAGGCACGCTGATATTCGACAAACCCATCGCGGTCTGGATCGCCGGCGCCATCGATCCAGCGCAGTGCGGCTTCGATCGCCGGCCACAGGTCGGCCAGTGTCTCATTGTCGTCAGTGCGCTCGACATAACGGCCGGCCAGCAACACGAACAACGGCGTCGCATCGACGCTGCCGTAATATTGCGCAAATGGCACCTCGCGCAACACGGCCATTTCGCCGCCCCGCATCTCGTGCAGGATCTTGCCGGGTTCGGCGTCGGCAAGCGGGTCGGCCGTGGTAGCCTGGTAAAATGCCAGCCGGCTCAGCACGCCGCGCGCGACCCGCGGATCGATCCACAGCATCTGCAGCGCGGTAATGATTCCGTCGCGGCCGAATGTCGTCGAGTACCAGGGGATGCCGGCATAGGGATATCTTCCCTGCGGCGTATCCGTCATCAGCATATTGAGGTCAGCCATCGACTGGCACACCACCTCGTTGAAGATATCGTTTGAGGTTTCGATGCTGGTGGCGCCGGCGGTCAACCGCCGCATCTCGCGACGATGCGCCAGCAATCCGCGGAAGAACGGTTCCGGCGCGAATGCGGCCGGCTTGTTGCAGGAGGCGGCAACAAACAATGAACTCGCCTGTTGCGGCGCGAGGTCGAAATGGTAAGTCGCGGCATGCGCGGCAAGCCGGGTAGGCCGCGGATCGAAGTGCAGCGCCGTGGCGCGTGCCCTGCCGTCGAGACCTTTGTACTCGAGCGCAACGGCGGCGGGGCCCAGCAACTTGCTGGCACCGACGCCGCGCCGTGCGCGCTTTTCACCGCGTACTTCGAACAGATCGGCGAAGTCGTTGTCGAACAGCAGCGTTACGTCGAAGCTCGCGGTCGTCTCGCTGTGATTCTGGATGCCGATCCGCTGATAGGCCGTGCCGCGCCAGAGAAAGATCGTGCGCACGATATGCAGCATGTCCCTTTGCAGCACGATCCGACCGTCGCGATAGACGTCGGGATTGGTCAGGTCGATGGTCAGCCCGGAATTGTCGTCGCGGAGGTTCGAACCGAGCAGCAGCGGCTGAACATCGTCCAGCACAAGCTCGAGACGGGCGAGATAACGGGTGTCGGTGTTGAACAAGCCGTCCGGCCCGCCGGCGGACGCCCCGATGTCGCCATGGCTGTCCAGCACGATGAAGGTATCGTCATGCTTGAGCGAGCGTCGCGGCCTCGCCGCGGGCCCCGTCATCGGAATATAGAACGACAATTCTACAACCAATTCGGCGGCCCGCGCCGGCATGATTTGGGTTACGATTTCGGCTGGCATTTGACCTCGCGCGATTTCCCCGGCCCAAATAAAACGCACTAGGACTTGGACGCTACCGGATATCAGGCCGCGTGGGTGGCAAGGCGGCTCATTTCCTGGTTCACCAGTTCGCGATACGGGCCCTGACCCTGCATCAGGCGAGCCGGCGGGCCGTCCTCGATGATCTTGCCCGCCTTGAGCATGACGACCCGATCGAAATTGCGCAGCGTTGCCAGGCGATGCGCAATCGCGACCACGGTACGACCGCGCATCAGCCGGCCGAGCGCTTCCCTGATAGCCTCTTCGGACTCGCTGTCAAGCGCGGCGGTGGCTTCATCGAGCAGCAGGATTGGCGCATCCTTCAGGAATGCTCTCGCGATGGCGATGCGCTGCCGCTGGCCCCCGGACAACTTGACGCCACGGTCGCCGACCATGGTCGCGAGCCCGTCCGGCAGGGATTCGACGAAATCGCACCTCGCCGCAATGGCCGCGCGCAGCACCTCGTCATCGGTCGCGGTGGGCCGGCCGTAGCGGATGTTTTCCAGGATCGTGCGCTGAAACAGCGAAATGTCCTGCGGCACCACCGAGATCGCCTCACGCAGGCTTTGCTGCGTCACCCGGGAAATATCCTGACCGTCGATGGTGATATTGCCATGCTGCACGTCGTAAAAGCGCTGCAGCAGAACGAACAGGCTGGATTTGCCGCCACCGGACTGACCGACCAGCCCGACCCGCTGACCGGCCTGCAGGCGAAGGCTGAACCTGTTGAATACCTTTGGACCGCCGGGATAACGGAACGAGACATTGTTTAAGGCGATCGCAGCCCCCGCCTTCACCAGCGGCTCGGCCGCCGGATGGTCCTGCAATTCGTGCGGCAGCAGCAGGGTGGCAATGGCTTCGGTCAGCCGGGCAACGTGCTGGGTGACATCGACCAGTGCCACCGCCAGATCCCGAGTTGCACTCAGAATGGAAAGCCCCAGTGTACAGACCAGCACGACATCGCCGGTGGTGGCATCGCCGCGTTGCCACAGGACGATCGCCCAGGCCAGCAACCCGATGGTCAGTATCATGGTGACGCCGGCATGGATGATGCGCAGCTTTTCGAGGTAGCGAAGGCTGCGCCCGCGCGCCGTCAGTTCCCGGTTGACGGTAGCGTCAAACCGGTCGTGCTCGAAGTTGAGGCCACAGAATGCGCGCACCAGCGGCATGTTGTTGATGACATCGACCATCTCGCCATCGACGGCCGCGGCCTTGTTGGCGAAGTCGTCGTGCAAGGGTCGGCCGGCAGCCGCCAAATGGAACATCGTCATGACCATCGCACCGGCGATCACGATCAGGCCCGCCGCCATTGGCAGGCTCACCGTTGCAATCAGGGCAATCGCCGAAATCGTTGCCATGCATGGCGGCAGCACGTTCCAGACGAACATGTTTTCGACCGTGAACACCGCATTCGAGGTCGCGGTGATGCGGCTGGTCAGCATGCCCGGCAGGCGGTCCGAAAAATAGCTTGGCGCGTGTCCGGTAAGATGGCGGAAAATGTCGCGGCGCAGGTCCCCTGTCACCCCCACAAAGGTGAAGCTAGCCGTCCAGCTGGCAATCCGCCACAGCAAATTGTCGGCCGCGATCAGCGACATGAGAAAAATGAATGCCAGCCATACCCCACCCGCACGGGCGGCGCCGGCCGACAGGCTGTCGACCAGGTACTTCACACCATATTGCGTCCCCACTGAACACGCCACCGCCGCAATTACGGCGGTCAGGATCACCACATGCGACGCCAGGCGCTGGCGGAGGTAGCGCAGCACAAACGGAAACGGACGATGTGCATATCCTGAAAGATTGTCCATGTGATTACAAAACCCGTTGGTGATGAAGGGAAATCTTACCAGGAGGCGCTTCGTCCGATCGGTCGCCGGGAAAGTTCTCTCGGTTTCCATCGCAAGGCCATCACCCCGCAACAATTTGGCGGCAGTGACAACGGTAAATATCTGATCGGACGTGATGGCATCAGCAAGACCGCGGCGTGGAGGAAGTGAGTGTCTTCTGGGGAACTTCGCACCTGCCTAAACGTTCCCTGTCCGGCATGCCGGTGCCAACCGCTAAGTGGGGGCTTTTCATCCATGATCATTATGACAGGAGACCGATAGATGCGCATCGCGCAGGTTGCTCCGCTGACGGAGGCTGTCCCGCCCAAGCTGTACGGCGGAACCGAGCGGGTTGTACACTGGCTGACCGAGGAATTGGTGGCACTTGGCAACGACGTTACGCTGTTCGCAAGTGGCGATTCCCGCACGTCTGCGAAACTGGATGCGACGTGGCCGCGGGCGCTACGCCTCGACGGATCGGTTCGCGACCCCAACGCGCTCCATATGGTGATGCTGGAGCGAGTCCGGCAAAAATGTGACGATGAGGAATTCGACTTCCTGCACTTCCATCTCGACTATTATCCGTTCTCGCTGTTCTACCGACAGCCGACCCCGTTCCTGACAACCCTGCACGGCAGGCTCGACCTGCCCGAACACCAGCCGGTATTCACGACCTTCGCGTCTGTTCCGGTGATTTCGATTTCGAACGCGCAGCGGCGTCCGGTGCCGCAAGCCAACTGGGTCAGCACCATCCACCACGGCCTGCCGGAACAATTGCTGACGCCGCGGCCGATCAACCCGGGCTATCTGGCGGTACTGGGGCGGATTGCGCCGGAGAAGGGCGTCGATCGGGCGATCCGGATCGCGATCCGATGCGGTATTCCGCTCAAGATCGCGGCAAAGGTCGATCGCGCCGACCAGGAATATTACGATGAGGTCATTCGTCCGCTGATGGACCATCCTCTGGTCGAATTTATTGGCGAGATCGGCGATCATGAAAAATCCGACTTTCTCAGCGGCGCAGTCGGCTTGCTGGTTCCAATCGACTGGCCGGAACCGTTTGGCCTGGTCATGATCGAGGCGATGGCATGCGGTACTCCGGTGATCGCATATAACCGCGGCTCCGTGCCCGAAATCATCGATGAGGGCTTGACCGGCTTCATCGTCGAAGACGAGATCAGCGCGGTCGCCGCTGTCAACCGGCTTTCCCAGCTTGATCGCGCTGCAATTCGAAAGCAGTTTGAAGCGCGATTTACCGCGCGGCGCATGGCACTGGACTATCTCGCCGCCTATCGCAGCCTGACCGAGGCGGCCAAACCGCGTATCAAGCTGGTCAGCAGCGCCGAATAGCGGCATCAATCCACCGGCGGCGCGGCCGTGCCGAAGCGCCGTTCGTAGGCCTTGATATAGGCTTCCGGAGATGGCTTGAGGTGACGCCGGGTCAGCTCGATCAGCTCCTCCCGGCGTGAGTTGCGGAGCGCCTTGATCATGTCCAGATGGTCACGGCGCGCCCGGTCGAGCGATTGCGGAAAGGCATTGGCGTAAAACCGGATGCCATGGACCTTGCGCGCGAGCAGGTCGATCGTCTCGATCAGGCAGGCATTGCCGCACAGCCCGAACAAGAATTGGTGAAAGCTGAGGTTACTGTAAAACACCGTCAGCAGGTCACCGGCAATAACCGCGGCGGCGTGCTGCCGCTGCAGCTCCTCCAGGCTTTCGATATCCTGCGGGCCGACCGGAAATGGAATGATGCGGACTGCCATCACTTCCAGCTCTTCACGAACCGCATAGATTTCCCTGACCTCGAGCGGCGTCAGTCCGCGCACCATGGCGCCGCGGTTGGGGATGCGCTCGACCAGGCCCTTTTTCTCGAGCTCGAACAGCGCGAGTCGGACATCGCCGCGGTGGGTCTGGAACAGATCGCACAGATCCTGCTCGACCAGGCGCTCGCGCGGCTGACGTCGTCCCAGCACGATATCCTCCTCGATACGCCTTGCAATGAGGACAGAAGCGGCCGGTTCACGTGCCGGCTCCGGCATCGGACGGGATTTCGACGCTTGCAGATTGGTCCGGTCGAGTGGCTTTCCGGCCATATTTCCCCTGGAGCAGGCATCCGACCCGGCACAATCGGCCGGCGGTAATTTCAGGCGGGCATAATAAGATTGAAAACTATATTGTAAACAATATTCAACGGGACTAGGCTTCCGGCAAACAACAAGCGAACGGGTCGAGCAAGCGGAAGTTTGCGCCGGATCGCACAGGGGGAGTCGATATGAAAAGGGATCGCCGGCAATCCGTCCTTGGCAACCAGGGCAATACCAATGCAACGCTGCCGCGGCGGCCAAGCCGTCGCAAATTCCTGATCAAGACGGCCGGCGCGGTCGCCGCCGGCGCATTCGGCGCGGTACCGTTGCGCGGCTGGGCTGCCGATCCCGTCAACATCGGCGCGCTGTATCCAACCACCGGCAGCATGGCGCAAATCGGCGTCGGCTGCATCGCAGCCGCCAAGCTCGCGGTCGAGATGGTCAACGAAGCCGGCGGCATCAAATCGCTCGGCGGCGCCAAGCTCAACCTGATCGTCTCCGATGTGCAGAGCGACACCACGGTCACCCGCACCGAAACCGACCGGCTGATCAGTGGCAATAAATTGTCGGCGATCCACGGCTGTTTCGCCAGCGCGCTGACGCTGATCGCAAGCGAGGTAGCCGAACGCGCCAAGGTGCCGCTGATCACCGGATCGAGTTCGGACCAGCTCAACAAGGGGCGAACCTACACCTTCACGCCGTTTGCGCGCGCCTCGCAGTTCGCTCAGGCCCAGTTGCAGATGTCGAAACTGGTCAGCGACAAGCCGAAGGTCGCGGTGATCTTCGAGAATACCGCGTTTGGCACCTCGACCTCGAACGGATTGAAGGAACTGGCGCCGGCCCAGGGCGTCGAGATCGTGATGTTCGAGCCTTACTCCGCCGGCTTCACCGATGCTAGCCCGCTGATCAACAAGGTCAAATCCTCGGGCGCCAACGCACTGTTCTCGGTGTCCTATCTGAACGACCTGATCCTGATCGTGCGCACCGTCAAACAGGTCGGCCTCGACATCGCCATCAACGGCGGCTCCGGCGGCTTCGTGATTCCGGACTTCTACAAGAACGTCGGCAAGCTCGCCGAAGGCCTGCAGGGCGTGGCGCACTGGAACCACGACATGGATGCCGATGCCCAGAAAGTGAATGCCGAATACCAGAAGCGCACCGGCTATTTCCTGTTCGAATATGCCGGCGGCCTGGTGGCGCAGACCTTCATGCTCGCCGACGCGCTGGAGCGCGCGGCTTCCGCCGATCCACAGAAGGTGCGCCAGGCACTGTCGGCGCTCGACGTGTCCACCGGCTATGCGGCGATGGCTCCGGGCGGCAAGGTCAAGTTCGGGCCCGACGGCAAGAACGTCTACGGCCGGCCGATCGGCGTGCAGTGGCAGCACGGCGATCTCGCCAGCGTCTTCCCCAAGGAAGACGCCCGCGCGCCGCTGCTGAAAACCTGACGGCGGTCGAAATCGATGCTGGAGACAGTGGTTCAGGCCGTGATCAACGGCCTGCTCATCGGCGGTATCTACGCGCTCGTCAGCATCGGCGTCACGCTGATCTTCGGCGTGGTCAAGATCGTCAATTTCGCCCAGGGCGAATTCGTGATGATCGGGATGTATATCAGCTTCTTTCTCGCCACCCAGTTCGGGATCGATCCGATCGCATCGCTGTTGGTCACGATGCCTGCGCTGTTCGTGATCGGCGTGCTGGTGCAGCATTTCCTGATCCGCCGGGTGCTGGGCCCGAACGACATGCCGCAGATCTTCCTGACCTTCGCGCTGTCGCTGCTGCTGCTTAATCTCGCATTGATGCTGTTCACTGCGAATTACCGAACTGTGCACACCTCGTATTCCGACGCCGCGATCCATGTCAGCGGGCTGTACATTCCGGTGGCAAAACTGATTGCTTTTGTCGTCGCCATGGTGCTGAGCGGCCTGCTCTGGGTCTTCCTGCACACCACCGATCTCGGCAAGGCGATGCGCGCTGCCGCCCAGAATCGCGACGTGGCGACGCTGATGGGAATCAACCCCAATCGCGTGTTCTGCGTCGCGCTCGGCATCGCCCTTGCCCTCGCCGGCGCCGCCGGTTCGCTGCTGATGCCGTTCTATTCGGCCTACCCGTTTGTCGGGCAGGTGTTCGTGCTGATGGCCTTTGTCGCCGTGGTGCTGGGGACCCTCGGCAACGTCGTCGGCGCGTTGATCGCGAGCCTGATGATGGGGATCGCCGAGTCGCTCGGCATTCAATATGTCGGCGCGGACTCCGGCCAGATCGTCGTGTTCGCCATGCTGCTGCTGACGCTCGCGTTCAAGCCGAACGGACTTGGCGGCGGCAGGGTGCGCTAGGTGCAAAGCTCCGGCAAATGGAAAGTGGTTGCGCTGGCCGCGCTGGTCGTGATCGTCCTCGTGCTGCCGCTGGTGGTGACGAACTCGTTTGCAGTCGACATCTTCATCCGGATCCTCTTGTTCTCCTTTATCGGCGTCGCCTGGAACCTGATGGGCGGCTATGCCAAGCAGCTCTCGCTGGGACACGCGGCCTATTTCGGACTGGGCGCCTATACCTCCACCATCCTTCAGGTGGATTTCGGCATCTCGCCCTGGCTCGGAATGGTCGCCGGCGGCGTGGTGGCGATGCTGGCGAGCCTGCCGATCGGCTGGCTGTGTTTCCGGCTGCGCGGGCCTTATTTCACCATCGCCACCATCGCGACCGCGCAGGCGCTGATGCTGATCTTTCTCAAATTCCGCGATCTCGCCTGGGGCGCCGAGGGCACTACCATCCCGAATCTCGGCAACGCACCGCTGATGATGCAGTTCGAGGCCAAGGCCGCCTATTATTATGTCGCGCTCGGCCTGCTCGCCCTTGGGCTCGTCATCACTTACCGGATCGAGAATTCCTGGATGGGCTACTATCTGGTCGCCATCGGCGAGGATGAAGACGCCGCCGAAGCGATCGGCGTCAATGCGCCGCGGATCAAGCGCGACATCTATCTGATCAGCGCCTTTCTCACCGCGCTCGCCGGCACGTTTTACACCCAGTACATCTATTTCATCGACCCCGCGACCGCGTTCAACTTCAACATCTCGATCGAGGCGGCCCTGGTAGCGATCGTTGGCGGCATCGGGACGCTGTGGGGCCCGGTGATCGGAACGCTGCTGCTGGAAACCACGTCGGCGCTGCTGCAAAGCTGGCTCGGCAGTTCGATCGGCGGGGTGCAGTTGACCGTCTACAGCCTGATCCTGATCGCCGTCATTTTGTGGCGACCGAGCGGACTGATCGGCGTGATCACCGACGCCTGGCGGCACTATTTCCCCCGCAGCCCGCTGCGAGCATAAGGCACAGCCATGGCGGAAGCGCTCGTCATTCGCGGTCTCAGCAAGCGGTTCGGCGGCCTGCGCGCCGTGCAGGACGTCAGCTTTTCGGTGAAGGAGAACGAAACCGTCGCGCTGATCGGGCCCAACGGCGCCGGCAAGACCACGAGCTTTCATCTCATCACCGGCTTCCACCGGCCGGACGCCGGCTCGGTCATGGCGTTCGGCCGCGAGATCGTCGGCCTCCGCCCGCATGACATCTGCGCGCACGGGCTGGCGCGGACGTTCCAGGTCGCAAAGCCGTTCGGCGCCATGACCGTGCTCGCCAATGTCATGACCGGCGCGTTCCTGCGCGACAGGAATGCCGCGGTGGCGCGCGCCAGGGCCCGCGAGACCATCGAGTTCGTCGGACTTTCGGCCAGGGAACAGACGCCTGCCAGGGACCTCACCACCATCGACCAGCGCCGGCTGGAGATGGCGCGGGCGCTGGCGACGGAGCCGCGGATTCTGCTGCTCGACGAAGTGATGGCCGGGCTCAACCCCTCGGAGATCGATCAGGCGGTCGCGCTGATCGGAAAGCTTTCCGAGCGCGGGCTCACCATCGTCATTGTCGAGCACGTGATGCGCGCGATCATGGCGGTCGCCCGCCACATCGTCGTGCTCGATCACGGCCAGAAGATTGCCGAGGGCACGCCGAGGGAGATCGTGGAAAACCCGGAAGTGGTCCGCGCCTATCTCGGCTCCTATGTCCATGAACCGGCACCGGGAGTGGTCTAGTGCTCGAATTGTCAGCAGTGAGCGCCAGCTACGGCTCCGTCCCCGCCATCCTTGATGTGAGCATCGCGATCGGCGAGGGCGAAGCCGTGGGCCTGCTCGGCGCGAATGGCGCCGGCAAGAGCACCACGCTGCGCGCCATCTCGGGCCTCGTGAAGATGTCATCGGGCTCGATCGTTTTCGCCGGCCACAATCTCGCGTCGCTTCCGCCGCACCGGATTCCGGAGCTTGGAATTGCCCACGTCCCCGAGGGCCGCCAGGTTTTCCCCGAAATGACGGTGCAGGAAAATCTCGAGATCGGCTCCTACGTACCGAAGGCGAAGGCGGAACGCAGCCGCACGCTCGAGCTCGTCTACGGCATCTTTCCGCGGCTCGCCGACCGCAGGAAGCAGCTTGCCGGCACCATGAGTGGCGGCGAGCAGCAGATGCTCGCGGTCGGCCGCGGCCTGATGCTGAAGCCGCGGCTTCTGATGCTGGACGAGCCCTCGCTCGGGCTCGCGCCGGTCATGACCGACGTCACCTTCGAGAAGATCGGCGAGATTCACAAGATGGGCACTGCGATCCTGCTGGTCGAGCAGAACGTCAGCCGCGCCCTGTCGCTGGTGCAGCGGGCCTATGTGCTGGAAAGCGGCAGCGTCATCATGCACGGCACCAGCGCCGAACTCGCCAACAACAAGCAGGTGCAGGCGGCCTATCTCGGGATTTAGAACGATGTCAGGCTTTTCGTCATTCCGGGATGCGCCTCTTGGCGCAGGCCCGGAATCCATAACCACGATCGGGAGTATGGATTCCGGGCTCGCGCTCCGCGCGCCCCGGAATGACGGCGGTTAGCTCACCGCGGTCCGCTTCGGCTCGACGATCTCGAACATGCGCGGGAATTCGTCCATCAGCGCCATCAGCTCGCCGAGCCGCATCGGATTGCCGGTGAGCTTGATCTTGCCGCTGCCAACCGCTTCCGGAAATGTCGTCTGCTTGGCAATCACCTCGTCGAGGGTGGCGCGCGCCAGCGTGAAGCTCGCGTCCGCCGCGGCCGACTGGGCATCCGCGATATAGGTCAACGCGCAGTTTTCCAGGTTGAGGATGAAGGTCTCCCGGGTATCGGTAAAGTTCCAGTTCAGCACGATGTGCTTGCCTTCGGCCTTGGGGCCGTTGAGCCTGACCCCGAGCACGTCCCATAATTGCTCGGTGCGGAGCGCGGCCAGCGTCTCACGCGGCATCGGCGGACGCGGCGACGCCTTCGGCATGCCCTGCCGCAATTCCTGCGCCCCGAACAGATAGGCGTTGCGCCAGGTTGCGCTTTCGGCGGAGTAGCCGAGCTGCTCGAGCGTATCGGCGAGCCGCGCGCGGGCGGCCTGGTTGTCGGGTTCGGCGAACACCAGATGGCTCAGCGCCTGCGCCACGAAACGAAATTCACCCCTGGCGAAATCCTTCGCCGCGCGGTCGAGGATCGCGTTCGCGCCACCCATATATTCGACGTATTTGCGGCCGGCATCGACCGGCGGCAGCGGATCGAGATTGACCGGGTTGGCGTCGTACCAGCCGAGATATTTCTGGTAGATCGCCTTCACATTGTGCCGGATATGACCGTAATAGCCGCGGCCGTGCCAGGCGCCATCGAGACTCGCCGGCAGCCTGATCGTCTCGGCGATCTCGCTCGCGGTGAGCCCGTGATTCATCAGGCGGATGGTCTGGTCATGCGCGAACTTGTAGAGGTCGCGCTGCTGGCGGATCATGGTGTCGATGCGCTCGGCGCCCCAGACCGGCCAGTGGTGCTGGCCGCACATGGCATCGGCCTTGCCGCCCCACATCTGCAGCGCCTCGCCGAGATATTTCGACCAGGCCAGCGCATCGCGCACGTCGGCGCCGCGGAACGGCAGCAGATTGTGGAAATTGTGCGTGCAGTTCTCGGCGAGGTTGAGCAATTTATGGCGCGGGATGAAGAAATGCATTTCCGCCGGCGCTTCGCTGTTCGGCGCCATCTGGAATTCAAATTCGAGACCGTCGATGACGCGCCTGTCTCCGGTCGCCATGATGAGGTCGGTGGGACGCAACAGCGCGACCGAGCCCGCCGCCATCGACTTGCCGAGTCCGCAATCGACCTGCCCGCGCGGGCCCTTGGCGAGGAACGGCCCGAACTGGTATTGCGCGCGCCGCAGCATCGCCGGACCCGCGATAATGTTTTCCGAGACGGCATGCTCCATGAACAGGTTTGGCGCGATGATCGGAACGCGGCCGCTCGCCAGCGTCGCATCATCGAGCACGCCCCGCGCGCCGCCCCAATGATCGGTGTGGGTGTGGGTGAAGATGACGGCGGCGACCGGCTTTCTGCCGCGGTGCTGGAAATACAGCTCCATCGCCGCGCGCGCGCCTTCGATCGAGGTCAGGGTATCGACGACGATGACGCCGCGATCGCCCTCGATCAGGGTCATGTTGGCGATATCGAGACCGCGCACCTGGTAGACACCGGGCACCACCTCAAACAGCCCGTGATGCATGTTGAGGCGGGATTGCCGCCACAGGCTGGGGTCGACCGTGGGCGGCGCGTTGGCGTCGGACAGGAAGCCATAGGGCTCGAGGCTCCAGACCACCCTGCCCTGGGCGGACGCAACCTGCGCATGCTCCAGCGTGCCGAGAAAGCCGCGGGCGGCCTCGTCAAAATCCCGCGTATCTGAAAACGGCAGCGCCTGCAGCGTCGCCGCATGCCGCGCCACCACCGACGCCGAGGCGTCCTTGGGTGTTTCGCTATTCGCTGTCTGCGTCATGCCGTTGTACTCCCTCGCGGCAATCGAGTTGAAATTCGTTCCTCGCAATGAACAGTATTGTAGACCTCATCCTGAGGAGCGGCCACTGGGCCGCGTCTCGAAGGATGAAGCCGGGCCTCGCGGTTCGAGACGCGCGGCGGTGCCGCGCTCCTCACCATGAGGGTTCTGATATTAGACCTCCAAATTTACCAGACGCACCTCACTGCTTGACCTTGCTGGCGTCCATCTTGATCGAGGTGTCGAGCAGCCTGGTGGTGAACGCGCTTTCCACCGCGAACGGCTTTTCCATGCCGAGATAGGTCTGCACCAGTTCGTAGTCCTTTTTCATGCGCGCGTCGTCGATCCAGCCGAGCGCCTTGGTGGTGGTGAACTGGTCGGTCATCAGGAACTTGATGCGCTCCCACTGGCGCTGCTGGTTCTCCTTGTCGAGGCCGGAAACCTGATCGAGCAGCGCCTGCAGGCACGGGGTGGCATCGGCGACACAGGCGGCAAACGCCTTCTGGCTGATCCGCACAAAGTCCGCGGCCAGCTTCGGGTTCTTCTGCAGAAACGCGCCGTTGACGATCAGGGAGTTGCCATACGGGTTGAGGCCGATGTCCTTCCAGTTCAGGAAACCGAGATCGCTGCCGAACTCGATCACCTTCAGATCGTGCTCGTTGTAGAAATCGCTGATGATATCGACCGCGTGGCTCTTCAGCGCCGCGATCTTGGCGGTCGGTCCGACATTGACGAAGCTGACCGAGTCCGGCGCGATCCCCGCCGCCTTGGCAAAGGCCGGCCACATCACCCGCGAGGCATCGCCCGGCGGATTGCCGATCTTGTGGCCGGGAAAGTCCTTGACGCCGTTCACGCCATAGCTCTTCAGCCAGTAGAAGGTCTGTCCGGTGTTGGCGTAGATGCTCATCAGCGCCACGACATCGGCGCCCTTGCTGCGCGCCACCAGCATGGTCGCGAGGTCCGCGATCCCGAACGGCGAGCCGCCGGAGCCGACCTTCAGCGCCGATACCCCCGATCCCTTGCCGACCTCGATATTGAGATCGATGCCGGCCTTTTCGTACCAGCCCTGCGCCTTGGCGTAATAGAACGGCGAATGATCCGCGGTCGGCGTCCAGTTCAGGATCAGGTTGACGGATTCGGCGGCCACGGCAGGCAGGGCTTGCGCCGACCAGGCAAGCGCCGACGCCGCGAGCGCCAGTCCCGCAATCCTCAAGCCTTTCATGGCAGCTCTCCAACCTTTGCGGCCGACGACCTTGCCGTTGCACGTCCGCACCGCTACCAATGCAACAAGGGACCGGCCGAATTGTCAACTGTCTGGTTGGAAATGCCTGCGCGACGATCCGATAGTATGAGACGACAGCGGCGCGATCCGGTCGCCACGCGCGGCAAGCTACTGGCGGCGGCGCGGCGTGAATTCGCCCGCAGCGGGCTCGCCGGCGCCAGGGTCGACGAAATCGCGGCGCGCGCCGGCGTCAACAAGCAGCTCGTGTATCATTATTTCGGCGACAAGGACGCGCTCTATCTCGCGGTACTGGAATGGGTATACGAGGAAATCCGGACCCAGGAGCGCAAGCTCAACCTCGAGGGATTGCCGCCCGAACGAGCGATCCGCAAACTGATCGAGAGTTCGTTCGATCACCTGGCGCGGCACCCGGATTTCATCCTGCTGCTCAATGACGAAAACCGCCACGGCGCCAGCCATGTGCGCGCGTCGCGCAAGCTCGAGGACATGCATTCGCCGCTGGTCAGCCTGGTCTCGAAGATCCTGCGGCAGGGCGTCCGCACCGGATGCTTCCGCAAGGGCGTCAATCCGGTGCATCTCTATATCTCGATCGCCGGCCTGAGCTATTTCTTCTTCTCCAACACGCCGACACTGTCGGCGATCTTCGGCACCGATCTGAGCAGCCCGGCCGCGCGGCGCGCCCGCCGCAGGCACGTGGTCGATCTGGTGATGCAGGCGCTGCGGCCATAAGGTGTTAATCAACCGGATGGTTGAAAGTTTTTTGGCGTCACGATAGATTGGCCGGAGCGGCGCCGGCAGGCCGCGGACGCGAACGGGAGATTGACAGAGTGCCTGATGACGGGACGCGTTCGGCGCGATCGTTGGCGATCATTTTGATGGTGCATCTCGCCGTGCTGGTGCTGTGGCAGGTTGCGGTCGACGCGTTGCATGTGCCCAAATTCATCCTGCCCTCGCCGCTCGCCGCGGTGGCGACGCTGGGCTCGGCGAAATATGCCTGGCTTTCCAACCTCGCGGTCACGGCCGCGGAAATCCTCGGCGGCTTCGCGCTGGGCGCCGCCGTCGGCGTGACGCTGGCGGTGCTGTTCTGCTGGTCGCCGCTGTCGGGCCTGTTGCTGCTGCCGCTGTTCGTCACCCTGAACATGATCCCGAAAGTCGCACTCGGGCCGCTGGTAATCGTCTGGTTCAGCTACGGCATCTTTCCCAACATCCTGATCGCCTTCAGCATCTGCTTTTTCCCGATCCTGCTGACGACGGCGCGCGGACTGAGCGAGGTCGAACCCGATCTGCTCGACCTCGTGAAGTCGCTGCGCGGCTCGCGCTGGACGCTGTTTCGCAAGATCCAGCTTCCCGGCGCGCTGCCTTACGTGTTCTCGGGCATGAAGGTCGGCGCCATTCTCGCGGTCGCCGGTGCGATCGTCGGCGAGTTCATCGCGTCGGATCGCGGGCTCGGCTATCTGATGATCCAGGTGCAGTCCTCGCTCGACACCCCGGCGATGGTCATGGCGGTGGTGCTTCTGACCATCCTCGGCGTCGCACTTTACGGCCTGGTGCTTGGCCTCGAACGGCTGTTCGTGGTCAGGGATGTGCGGCTGCAATAGATCGAAGGGCAACCCATGCTGCTGACGCGCGACAACCTGCCGGAAACCATTGCCGACGTGGCGACGCTTGATGAGCTGTTGTGCCGGCCGAGCCAGCCGCTGATCGACGATCTCGGCAAGGTCGACGGCGACATCATGATCCTCGGCGTCGCCGGCAAGATGGGTCCGACACTCGCCGGCCTTGCCAAGGCCGCCCTGCCCGACCGCCGCGTCATCGGCGTCGCGCGCTTCAGCGACGGCGGCGTAAAGACCTGGCTGCAGGCGCGCGGTATCGAGACCATCAACTGCGATCTGCTCGATGCAGCCGCGATCCAGGCGCTGCCGAAATCGCCGAACATCGTGTTCATGGCCGGCCGCAAGTTCGGCGCCGAGGGCGACCTTTCGCTGACCTGGGCGATGAACGCCCATGTCCCCGCACTGGTCGCGCAGGCCTTTGCCGGCTCGCGGATCGTGGCATTCTCGACCGGCTGCGTCTATCCGTTCGTGCCGGTTGCTGGCAACGGCGCCGACGAGAGCGTGCCACCCGATCCGCCCGGCGAATACGCGCAATCCTGCGTCGGCCGCGAGCGCATGTTCGAATATTTCTCGCGCAAGTTTGCCACGCCTGGCCGCCTGTTCCGGCTGAATTACGCAATCGACATGCGCTACGGCGTGCTGCACGACATCGCGACCAGGATCGCTCTCGGCCAGCCGATCGACGTCAGCCTCGGCCATGTCAACTTCATCTGGCAGGGCGACGCCTCCGCGCAAGCGCTGCGCTGCCTCGCGCATTGCGATACGCCGACCTCGCCGATCAATGTCAGCGGCCACCGGATTCTCGCGGTGCGCGATCTCGCGGCCCGGCTCGGCGCCCGGCTTGGCCGCGACCCGATCCTGGTCGGCAGCGAAGGGCCGACGGCCTGGATCACCGATACTTCGCGGGCGGTCGAGTTGTTCGGCTTGCCGATCGTCGATACCGAGCGGCTGATCGGCTGGACCGCCGACTGGGTCGCTCGCGCGATGCCGAGCCTTGGCAAGCCCACCAAATACGAGGTGCGCGATGGTCGCTACTGACCGCCTCGCCATTGTCGAGTTGGGCCCGGACGACGTGCCCGGCGGTCTCGCGCTGTCGCGCGAGGCGCATTGGAACCAGAACGAGGCCGATTGGCGATTTTTCCTGGGTGCGGGAACGGTGTTCGGCATCCGTGACCCGGACCGTCGCCTGATCGCTACCGCAGCGCTGTTGCCCTATGGCTTCGGCAACGCGTGGCTCAGCATGGTGCTGGTGACCGCGCCGTGGCGCCGCCGAGGGCTTGCGACACGGCTGGTCGACGCCTGCCTGGCGGCGGCGGCCAGCCAGCAGCTCACGCCCTGGCTCGACGCGACGCCGGCGGGCGCCGCGGTTTATGCCCCGCTCGGCTTTACGCCGACGCTGCAGTTGCGACGGTTGCGGCTGGAGAATTCGAACCGAACGGAGGCCGCGTCGCAGTTGCAGGCCGGCAACGTCGATGACTTCGCGGCGCGCGATCGGCGCGCCATGGGTTTTGATCGCAGCACCCTGCTGGCGGAGTTTTGTGGACGTCCGAACGCACGGCTGTTGTCAGGCGGCAATGCCATCGGCCTGGTTCGCGACGGTCGCAGTTCCCGCCACATCGGTCCGCTATTCGCGGACCAGCCGGATCAGGCGCTGGCCCTGGTCGATGCGATCATCCGCTCCGAAACCGGCGCGGTGCTGATCGACGTCGTCAGCACGCAGGGCGCATTTCTCGACGGGCTCACGGCGCGCGGCTGGCGCATCGAGCGGCCGTTTCAGCGCATGCGGTTCGGTGGCGCCGCGACGGATGCCGCGGAACCGCCGTTGGCCGTCGCCGGACCCGAATACGGATAAGGACAGGCGACATGCATCATAGCCAGATCAAGTCCGAGGTGCGGCGGCTGATCGCCGACGGCACGGTGCTGCCCGCCCATCCGCTGGCGGTCGACGCCGGCCGTCGCCTCGACACCGCGCATCAGCGCGCGCTGACGCGCTATTACATCGACGCCGGCGCCGGCGGACTTGCGGTCGGCGTCCACACCACGCAATTCGCCATCCGCGAAGCCGGGCTGTACCGGCCGGTGCTGGAACTGGCGGCGGAGACCGCGGCGGACTGGACCCGCCGTCCGCTGGCGCTGGTCGCCGGCCTGGTGGGGGCGACCAAGCAGGCTGTCGCCGAAGCGAAGATCGCACGCGGCATCGGCTATCATGCCGGGCTGCTCAGCCTGGCGGCGATGCAATCCGCTTCCGACGACGACATCATCGAGCATTGCGAGGCGGTGGCGCACGAAATTCCGCTGGTCGGATTCTATCTGCAGCCGGCGGTTGGCGGCGTGATCCTGAGCGCGGAGTTCTGGCGCCGCTTCGCCGCGATCGACAATGTCATCGCCATCAAGATCGCGCCGTTCAACCGCTACCGCACGCTCGACGTGTTGCGCGGCGTCAGCGCCGCCGGCGCACTCGACCGGGTCGCGCTCTATACCGGCAATGACGACCATATCCTGCTCGACCTCTTGCTGCCGTTCGATCTGCGCGAGCGCGGTGTCACCACCCGCGCCTATTTCCGTGGCGGCCTGCTCGGCCACTGGTCAGTGTGGACCGCGACCGCGATCCGGCAATTCGAGATGTGCCGCGCCGCGCGCGGCAACGACACGCTGCCGGCCGATCTTCTGGCGCTCGATGCCCGCGTCACCGACTGCAATAGCGCCTTCTTCGACGTCGCCAACAATTTTCATGGCTGCATCGCCGGCTGCCACGAAATCCTGCGACGGCAGGGGCTGATGAAAGGCGTTTGGTGTCTTGATCCCGCCGAGGGCCTCAGCCCCGGCCAGATGGCCGAGATCGACCGAGTCTGCCGCGAGCACGCCGACCTCAGTGACGACGCCTTTGTCGCCGCCCATTTGCAGAAATGGCTGGCATGAGCGAGCCGCAAAGCCCCTTCATCCGTCTGCGCAATGTCCGCAAGGTCTATCGCACGGGGAGCGAGGAATTCCTCGCGGTCTCCGACGTCACCATGGACGTGCAGGAAGGCGAGCTGGTCTCGCTGGTCGGCCCCTCCGGCTGCGGCAAGACCACCATCCTGAAGATTTTGGCGGGACTCCACGACGCCAGCGGCGGCACTATCCAGATCGGCAACGCGCGCACGCCGTTCGATCCCGGGCGCGACATCGGCATGGTGTTCCAGCAGGCGTTGTTGTTGAAATGGCGGACCGTTCTCAACAACGTGCTGTTGCCGGCGGAGATCGTCGGCCTGCCGATGAAAGCCGCCCACGCCCGGGCGCGCGAACTTCTCCATCTGGTCGGGCTCGCCGGCTACGAGGACAAGTATCCGCCGCAATTGTCCGGCGGAATGCAGCAGCGCACGGCGATCGCGCGCGCCTTCATCCACGATCCAAAGCTGATCCTGATGGATGAACCGTTCGGCGCGCTCGACGCCCTGACCCGCGAGCAGATGAACCTCGAGATGCTGCGGATCTGGCGCGAGAGCGGCAAGACCATCATCTTTGTCACGCATAGCATTCAGGAGGCGGTGTTCCTCGCCTCGCATTGCGCGGTGCTGACCGCGAGCCCGGCACGCATGGCGGAATACTTCCCGATCGAGCTGCCGTTTCCGCGCGCACTGCCGATCAAGACCACCGACGAGTTCGGCGCCTATGCAAGGCGGATTTATGCAAGCCTCGGGCTGGGCTCAGGACCCATAAGCTGAACGAAAAAACTCGGATGACAACTTCGAGCCCAGGACGGACCTCAACCAGCCGGTCGGTGGCTTGCCGATGCAAACGCCAATTGAGCGTCGAAAGCCCGCTTGTAGGCGGGCCGCGCTTCGCCGCGGGCGACATAGGCGGCCAGGTTCGGATATTCGTCCAGAATGCCCGATGATTTCAACCTGAGCAGCACCGACACCATCATCAGGTCGCCCGCGCTGAACGCACCATCGAGCCAGTCGGCATCGCCCAGGCGGCCGGAAAGTTGATCCAGCCGGTCGCGGACGCGATCCACGACCAGAGGCAGGCGCTCCTCATACCAGGTCTTGTCGCCCTCCAGGAGCCTGGCGGTTTCGCGTTCAAGGATCGGCGGCTCCACCGTGTTTAGGGCTGCAAACATCCATGTGATCGCGCGCGCCCGGGCATTGGCATCGTCCGGCAGCAGCCCCGCATGGCGCTCGGCAATATGGAACACGATCGCCCCCGTCTCGAACAGCGCAAGATCGCCTTCCTCATAGGTCGGAATCTGGCCGAAAGGATGAAGCGCCCGATGCGCGGGTTCCTTCATCGCACGGAACGAAACAAGGCGAACCTCGTAGGGTTGGCCCACTTCTTCAAGCGCCCAGCGAACGCGCGTATCACGCGCCAGTCCCTTGCCGCCATCGGGTGACCGTTCAAAGGCGGTAATGGTGATGGTCATCGTGAGGCTCCTCCTTGGCCAAATAATCGGCTGCGGGGCCCGCAAGCTGTCAAGGCAAACTCTGACTGGCGGCGTATCTCAATGCGCTACGACCGTTGCGCCCACACATTCTTCAGCGCTATCTGCATCGCGGCAACCGTTATCTTCTGGCTTGGGCAATGAGTCCTGACCGCGGCGGAATCCGACCCAGCCGTCGGTCGAACCGAATCTGTCTAGCTAGTGCATCCCCAGCACGTGGGGCAGCCAGAGCGTCAGGCCCGGCCAATAGGTGACGATGACAAGAAACACCAGCATCGTGAGCAGCCACGGCATCACGGCCATGGCCAGATCGGTGATCCGCATGCCGGCGATCATCGAGGCAACATAAAGATTGAGGCCGACCGGCGGGTGACACAGGCCGACCTCCATATTGACGTCGATGACGATGCCGAAATGGACCAAATCGATGCCGAGCCGTTTTGCGGCCGGCGCCAGGATCGGCGCCATGATCAGGATGATCGATGTCGGTTCCATGAAATTGCCGGCCAGCAACAGCAATACGTTGACGAGCAGAAGGAAACCGACCCAGCCGAGGTCCTGCGCGGTGATCCAGTCGGCAAGCGCCGATGGAATATTTTCGTTGCTGAGAACAAACGAAAACAACACGGCATTGGTCACGATATAGAGCAGCATCGCGCTGGTGTTGGCGGCTCTCAGCAACACGCGCGGCACGTCCTTGAACTTGAGCGCCTTGTAAACGAAGACCGATATGAAGAATGAATAGACGGCGGCCATGGCGGCGGCCTCGGTCGCGGTGAACAAGCCGCTATAGATGCCGCCGATGATGATGACGACCAACAACAGGCCCCAGATGCTCTGCTGGAACGCCCGCCAGGTCTCGAGCCAGCTCGCTTTCGTCATCCGCGGATAATTCCGCTTCCTGGCGATGTACCACGTCACCACGCACAGCATGAAGGTCAGCAGACTGCCCGGCAACAAGCCCGCCACAAACAGCGCGCCGATCGATGTGTTGGTGGAGATCGCGTAGATGATCTTCGGAATCGACGGCAGCATCAGGATTCCGAGCGAGCCCGCGACCGTGATGATCCCGGCGCCAAATCGCATGGGATAGCCGTTTCTGACCATTTCCGGCAGCACAATCGCTCCGACAGCCGCCACGGTGGCGACGCTCGACCCGCAAACCAGCGCAAACATGGAACAAGCCGCAATTCCGGCAAGTCCCAGTCCGCCATGCCAGTGCCCGATGAGGGACGTCGCGAAGTTGATCATTCGTCGCGCGACGCCGCCATGCGTCAGAAAATTGCCGGCCAGGATGAAGAATGGGATGGCCATGATCTCGAAGCTTTCGATACCGGTGAACAGTTTCATCGATACCGCTTCGATCGGAACCGCGGTCAGCGTGAACAGGAACGTCAGCACCGTAAGGCCGAGCGCGATCGAAACCGGGATGCCGGTCAGCATCAGCGCGATCAGCAGCGCGAAAATGGTGATCGCGCGCAAGGCCTGCGGCAGCACGATGATGCCTGCCTTCTCGCCCAGGCAGACCATCAGGATCAGGATCGGCGCCATGATCAGGATCAGCCCCAGCGGGCTGGTCGTGCGGCTCGATGCATCCGCGGGATCAGCCGGCGCCGGGTGCAGCGCCGGGGCGGTCACTTCGATGCCCTCGACCTGCGCTTCATTGTGGTGCGGCAAATCACCGGTCCAATAATAGTGCCAGCAAACCTGGAGGAACCGGAAACACATCAGGCCTGAGCCGAGCGGAATCGCGAGATAGACGATCCACATCGGTGCTTCGAGATCGTTCGACTGCTGACCGGTCCTGAACATCTCGGTGACGAACGAGCCGCCGAAGGTCGCAATCATTCCGGTGAAGAATGCGCCGCACAGCAGGCTGAACAGGATCACCTGCTTGCGCGAACGCGCCGGTACCCGGTTGACAAGCAAGTCGACACCGACATGGATGCCGGTGCGCACGCCGTAGGCGGCGCCGAACTTGGCCATCCAGATGAACATGTAGATGCAGAGTTCCTGCGCCCAGGAGAGATCGCGGGCGGCAAGCCACAGATAGATGTCTTTGGAAAAAGCCGACAGCACGGGCAACCCCCGCGCCGCCGTCCATTTCGACAGGTCGATCGAAAGGCCGGTTCCATAGCGATGCAACACTGCGACGAAGATCAGCGCGGTCGCCGCCGCGATCAGGCTGGCGATCAGCCACTCTTCGAGATGGTCGAGCGTTCGCCCGAGCACTTTAAGCACGCAGATCCCCCCATCGCAGACCGAAACGGCCGGGAGTGCGTTCACTCCCAGCCGCCTTGTTGCCGTATGCCAGAACCAGGCCGTCAGTTCATCTTGATGCTGAGTTCCTTGCCCAAGAGATCAAGAACCTCCTGCCCGACGCGGCCCTTGGCCCACGCATATGTCGGCCGCATCGCCGTCTGCCAGGCCGTGCGTTGATCGTCTGTCAGATAATGCAGGGACGTTTTGCCCGATTTCTTGATCTCGGCCAGTGCATCCTCATTTTCCTTGACCGCGATCGAGTTGGTGTAGTCGGTCGCTTCGTCCATGGCCTTGTCGAGTTGCTTCCGGATATCGTCCGGCAGCCCATTCCAGAACTTGGAGTTCACGATCACGGCGTATTGCAGGTGGGCATGATTGGAAACCGTGATGTCCTTTTGCACCTCGTGGAATTTCTGTGTCAGATAGTTCGACGGCGTATTCTCGCAGCCATCGACCACGCCGGTCTGCAGGGCCTGATAGACTTCCGAGAACGCCATGATCTGCGGGATCGAGCCGAGGTCGCGGAAATACCGGTCGGCAATCTTGGAACCGGAGATGCGAATCTTGAGTCCCTGAAAATCCGCTGGCATCAACAGCGGACGATTGGCGGAGGTCATGTGGAAGCCATTATCCCAATAGGCAAGGCCGGTGATACCCTTGGACTCCAGCTTCTGGAACAGCCACTTGCCGACCGGGCCCTTCATGGCCGCGGCGTAGGTCGCTTCATCCTTGAACAGCCAGGGCAGATCGAGCGCCTCGAACTCCTTTACGCCAAGCGGTGCAAATTTCGCGGTCGAGGGCGCGAGCATCTGAACCGAGCCAAGTTGCAAGGCCTCGATCTCCTCCTTGTCCTTGTAAAGCGAGGAGTTGGGATAGACCTCGATCTTCACCTTGCCATTCGTGTATTTCTCGGCCAGTTCCTTGAACTTCAGCGCGCCCTTGCCCTTGGGCGTGTCATTGGCGACAACGTGGCTGAACTTGATGACGATCGGCGCCTGCGCCATGGCGGCGCCTGAAGCCATAAAAACGGCGGCGGTCGCAGCCGCCGCAAGAATCATCCTACGCATGCGCTTTCCTCCTAAAATCCGCGGAATTTCTTGTTGTTGGTCTTTCCGGTTTTTACCAATGGCAGCAAATCGTTGCCCGAACAACTAGACCTAAGCCGAACCCCCCGGACCCCGCCATCGGACGGATTGACGCGTTTTGCCGCCCGCCGGCATCCCGCGCCGGCCATCGCTTTGCCCAGCAAATGGGTTGCGTGGCGGGTTGCAGCGAAGCTAGATCAAATCGACCGGACCAACCCGCGTTTCGTCAACAAAAAGAAGGTTTTCGAACATGGACCTCGATCTCAAATCCAGGACCGCCCTCGTCAGCGGAGCCAGCATCGGAATTGGGCGCGCCATCGCCAAGGGGCTCGCGCGCGAGGGCGTACGTGTCGTCGCGGTGGCGAGGCGGAAGGATCTACTTGAGAAGCTTGCGCAGGAATCCCGGATTGCAGGCGGTGGCACAATCGTGCCGGTCGTGCAGGACCTCATGCAGGAGGATGCTGCGAGCAAGCTGGTCGCCGCGGCGATCGACGAACTCGGTCACATCGACATACTGATCAACAATGCGGGCGGCAGCCGGCCTTTGCCGGTGGATGCCCCCGATAGCGATTGGGACGAAGCGATCGCGTTGAACTTTACCCGCTACCGGCAGGTCACTCACGCCCTGTTGCCGCAAATGATGGAGCGCAAGTGGGGCCGCATCATCAATATCACCGGCAAGTCCGAGCCGGAGGGGCTCAACGCGGCATTTTCGGCGAAAGCTGCGGTTCATGCCTGGGCGAAGGGATTGTCGCGTGAGATCGGACGGCACGGCATTACTGTCAACTGCATTCCGCCCGGCCGCATCATGAGCGAGCAGATTCGCCGCAACTATCCGGAGGACTATCGAAAACGCTTTGCTGAGGAGGAGATTCCGGTCGGCTATTGGGGTGAGCCGGAGGATCTCGCGGCTCTGGCCGTGTTCCTGGCCTCGCCGGTGGCGCGTTATATTACCGGTGCGGTGATTCCGGTCGATGGCGGCCTTCGCCGGTATCAATTCTAGCGGAGGCCGCCCGCTGCGGTTGCGGCATCCGATTGCTGGATTTCCCTCGCGGGGCAACGCGTGAAGCCGCGACGGCCCCGCCTTGCATGGAGGGTGCTGAAGACCGTGCCGCAGTGCATTGGCGATGGCTGGGTTGCGGCGATGGCCGCCTGTTCGTCCTTGCGGCAGAACGAAAGTTGAAATTATGCTTGAGCATGCCGGCCAGGCCGGGCCAGGCCGATGAAGACCCGTTCCACCGGAGCAACGCCATGACCCCTCCCGTCAGTTCTCCCGCCATCAAGGTCGTGAAATCTGTTCGAGAACAGGTGAGCCCCGAAGAATGGCAGACCCGGGTCGATCTGGCCGCCTGCTATCGGCTGACCGCCACGTACGGAATGACGGAGATGATCGCCAATCACATCTCCTGCCGCGTTCCGGGATCGCATGACCATTTCCTGATCAATCCCTACGGCATGCTCTACGAGGAGATCGATGCCTCCTGCCTGATCAAGGTCGATCTCGACGGCAACATTATCTTCAACGCCTCGGACTATGGCGTCAACGCCGCCGGCTTCGTCATTCATAGCGCCATTCACATCGCCCGGCATGACGTCGACTGCGTGGCGCATACGCATACGCCAGCCGG
Source organism: uncultured Alphaproteobacteria bacterium (assembly GCA_963808035.1). Lineage (GTDB taxonomy): Bacteria > Pseudomonadota > Alphaproteobacteria > Rhizobiales > Xanthobacteraceae > Bradyrhizobium. The sequence goes on from CAWEEF010000001.1 coordinate 1,059,771, forward strand.
CATGGCGGTCTCGGCGATGGAATGCGGGCTGCTGCCGCTGGCGCAGACATCAATGCGGTTTCTCCACATCGCCTATCACGATTTTGAAGGGATCGCCGACGATATCGGCGAACGCGAGCGACTGGTGGCCGACCTCGGCGATCACGAAGCGATGGTGTTGCGTAACCACGGCCTGCTTGTGGTCGGACGAACCATTCCCGCGACCTTCAACCTGCTCTATCGCATGGAACGCGCCTGCGAGGTGCAGGTCATGGCGCTGTCCTGCAATACCAGGCTGGTCTATCCGTCCCGGGACATTCTCGAAAACACCTTCGACAAGGTGAAGCCGCGCCCGAACCTGCCGAACCGGAACGGCGAACTGGCGTGGCCGGCGCTGCTGCGCAAGCTCGACCGGGTCGACAATTCCTATCGGAATTGACGCGGCACCACGGCGGTCGCTTCGATCTCGACCCGCGCGGTTTTTTCGACCAGACGCACGACCTGAACCAGCGCCATGGCAGGATAATGCGCCCCGAAGATGTCGCGATAGACCAGCCCAAGGCTTTTCAGGTTCGCCAGATATTCGTCCATATCGACGACATACCAGGTGAGACGAACCAGATGTTCGGGTTGCGCGCCGCCTTCCGCGAGAATGGCCGCAATGTTGCTCAGGGTCTGGCGGACCTGCGCGACAAAGTCGGACGGCAAATCACCCTGGCTATTCCAGCCGATCACGCCCCCGGTCACCACAAGGCGCCCGTCGGCGGCCATGCCGTTGGCGTATCCCTTCGGGGCCGGCCAGCCGCCGGGCTGCAGGATATGCGCGCCGGCGGATGTTTCGCGCTCCGCCGCCGGCCGCGCTGCGAGAGCGGGCGCATTGGTCGTGGTCACAAGCGGTTCTCCGTCAGTTCGATTGGAATCATTCGGCAGCCAAATGCGACGAGGACGCGCCAGCCTGGGCCATCTGCCGCAGGGCAAATCGCTTCAGCTTGCCGGTTTCCGTCTTGGGGAGCTGCGCGACGAATTCGATCGCGCGCGGATATTTATACGGCGCGATCTCGCGCTTGACGTGGTCCTGCAACGCCGTCACCAGCGCGGCATCGCCGGTGATTTCGGGCGTCAGCACCACATAGGCCTTGACGATACTGCCGCGCGCATCATCGGGCGCGCCGACGACGCCGCATTCGGCCACTGCCGGATGCGTCAGCAAGGCAGCCTCGACGTCGGGGCCGGCGATATTGTAACCGGACGAGATAATCATGTCGTCCGATCGGGCGACGAATGACAGGCGGCCCTGCTGGTCGCGGAGGAATGCATCGCCAGTCAGATTCCAGCCGTCGCGCACATAGTTCGACTGCCGCGAATCGGCAAGATAGCGGCACCCGGTGGGCCCGCGAACCGCAAGCCGACCGACGGTGCCGGGCGGCAATTCGTTCATGTCCTGGTCGACGATCCTGGCCTCGTAACCGGAAACCGGGCGCCCCGTCGTGCCCGCAACGGCATCGCCTGGTCGGTTGGTGATGAAGATATGCAGCAGTTCGGTGCTGCCGATGCCATCGAGAATGGTCTTGCCCGTCCTTTGGGTCCAGCTTTCGAACACCGGCGCCGGCAGCGTCTCGCCGGCCGAAACTGCAAGACGCAGCGACGATAGATCGGCGCCCTTGTCCATCGCCGCCATCATCGCCCGATACGCGGTCGGCGAGGTGAAGCAGATCGTTGCCTTGTAGGTCTCGATGATCTTGACCATCTCGGCAGGCGCCGCGTTCTCCAGCAGGGTCGCGGTAGCGCCGAACCGCAGCGGAAAAATCGCGAGACCGCCGAGCCCGAACGTAAAGGCCAGCGGCGGCGAGCCGACGAAGACGTCATCCGGTGTGACGTTGAGGACTTCCCGCGCATAGCCGTCCGCAACGATCAGGAGATCGCGATGGAAATGCATCGTCGCCTTTGGCTCCCCCGTGGTGCCCGAAGTGAACCCCAGCAACGCCACATCGTCGCGACCGGTCTTGACCGCGTCGAACCGGACCGGCTTGTTCAGCGCCACGCGGTCGAGCTCGGCGTCATGGTTTGACGTGCCGTCGAAATTCACCACCTGTTTGAGATATCGGCTGGTCTTCGCGCATGCGACCAGTTCGTCGGCGATGCGGCTGTCGGTCAGCGCAAGTCCGATCTCCGCCTTGTCGACGATCTTGGCCAGTTCACCGGCACGCAGCATCGGCATGGTATTGACCACGACCGCCCCCGCTTTGGTTGCCGCAAGCCATGCCGCGACCAAAGCGGGATTGTTGCCCGACCGTATCAGAACGCGGTTGCCGGGCTTGACGCCGTAATTCTCCACCAGGGCATGTGCGAGGCGGTTCGACCAGTCAGCGAGTTCCTTGTAGGTGCGCTGGCGACCATTGCCGATCAGCGCGATACGGTCGCCGAGCCCCTTATCGACGATCCGGTCGGTCAGTTCGACCGCGGCGTTGAGATATTCGGGATACTGAAATTCCGGCCGGTCGAGCAGCAATCGCGGCCATTGCTCGAATGGCGGAAGATTTCGCCGTGCGAAATCATCGACGTGACCCGATGGGCCAAGGCTGGGAATTGCACCCGACATTTCCATCGTCCCTCGTTTGACAAAGCCACAAGGCCGACGCCCGGCCGTCCGGCAGCATTTCTTCTGAACATTTTATACTTGAAGTAATTTGGCGCAATAGCTCAAATTCAGGCCGGCCGGCACTTTTTTGCAGCCTATAGCGTTCTTGAGCGAAGTCGGTACCGGTTCGCGTGAAGAAAACACGTCAAAACAAGAAGCTAGGCCCCGCCAGTTGCAGCAGACGCGACACCATCGGCGAAGTGGGGTCGGCCAGCGGCGCCACCGCGGTGAAATGGTTCGCGTCGGCGACGATTCCGAACCTGGTCGCGACCCCGGCGGCGCCCCAGCGCTCGACGATGGTCCGGCTCTGCCGGAAATATTCCGCGCTTTCGTGCGCGCCGACCATCGCGTCCAGGCTGCCGCGCGATGGCGGCTTCCAGAACAGTGGGCTTGCGGCGCCGGCGGCGGCGTAATCGAGATGCAGTGCCGAGTTGATGGAAGTGCCGACCAGCGGTCCAAGCTCGAACAGGCCGGAGATGGCGTAGGCCGCAACAACGAGGTCGCGCGGCAACGCCGGATCGAACGACGCCCAATCGGTTGCGATCAGACAGGCCGCCAGATGACCGCCCGCGGAATGGCCGCTGGCGACGAGCGGCCGCTGACGCCGTGCCAGCTCGCGCATCGCCATCCGCATCTGCTCGATGATCTGGTCAACGCGGACGGCGGGACAGAGGTCGTAGGTCGGAATGGCGACACTGATCCCATGGCTATTCAGCCCGGCGGCCAGATGGCTGAAGAAAGAGCCGTCCAGCGCCTGCCAATAGCCGCCGTGGATGAACACCACCGTGGGACCGTCGCGGTCGCCGGCAAAGAAATCGATGGTGTTGCGCACCCCTGGTCCATAGCGAATCGCGCGTGGGGGGTGATGCTCGCGATAGGCTGCGGCGTCGGCTGCCCAACCGGCGATCAGCGCAGGGTTCTCCGGAACCCGCGCCCGGTTGTTGTATTCGACCTCATAGTCGATGTCCCCGCCCAAGGCCTACACGGCTCTGGCTTGCGCGGATTTCTGCGCCGAGGCCTTGGTCTTCGCCAAAAGGCGCATCAATTCGCGGACATCCTTCTCGGCAAGATCAGAAAAGATGTCGGCGATCCAGGTCTCATGCTCTGCAGCCATCTTGCGGAACTCGGCGCGGCCGGCCTTGGTCAGCCGTATCACCTGCACGCGGCGGTCGGAGTCCGAGGTGCGACGATCGAGATGGCCGGATTCGACCAGCCGCTCGACCAATCCGGTGACATTGCCATTCGAGACCATCATCCGCTTCGAGACGTCCGACAGGGTCATCCCTTCCGGCGCCTTGTCGAGCTGGGCCATCAGATCGAAGCGCGGCAGCGTGACGTCAAACCGTTCCCGCAGCCGGCTCCGCACTTCGCCCTCGATCAGGGTAGTACAGGTCAGCAGGCGAAGCCACAATCTGAGTTCGTCGCCATGCTCGTGCGGAAGCTCGACGGCCTTGGTTTCGGAATCGAGGATCATGCTGCAACCACGCCCGGTCGGATTTCGCCCAGTACTATCAACTTCAAATAGTTCAGCGCAGGCCGCAAGTCAAAACGTTGCCGGCACAAGCTTTCGCGGTTTTTCAGATTTCTTTAGGTTTCAAGCAATTGGCGCGCGGCTTGCATGCTCGTTGGCCGGATCGCGTCGGCTTGCCGGGAGTTCGCTTGCGGCCGGCGTCGACATCGGAATAAGCTTACCTTCGACGCTTGGGTTGACATGGCGCGGCCTCGGAAGCCGCCGATCAGGTGGGGCGATCATGAAGCAGAAGTTGCAGTTGGCCGGGTTCGCGGTTTTGCTGAGCGTTGCGGCGATTCCCGCCGTCGCGCAGGAGAAACTCAAGATCGGCGTGATCGTGACCCTGTCCGGTCCGGCGGCGGTGCTGGGCCAGCAGGCGCGCGATGGCTTCGCACTCGCGATCAGGGATCTCGGCGGCAAGATGGGTAACCGCGAGGTCGAGGTCGCGGTGGTCGACGACGAACTCAAGCCCGACGCCGCGGTGACCAAGGTCAGGGGCCTGCTCGAACGCGACAAGGTCGACTTCGTGGTGGGGCCGATTTTCTCCAACATCCTTCAGGCCATCCATAAGCCGGTGGTGGACTCCAGGACCTTTCTCATCAGTCCCAATGCCGGCCCGTCGAGCTATGCCGGCAAGGAATGCAGCCCGTTTTTCTATGTGACCTCCTACCAAAACGATCAGGTCTTTGAGGTGCTGGGCAAGGTCGCCCAGGATCGCGGCTACAAGCGCGTCTATGTGATGGTTCCGAACTACCAGGCCGGCAAGGATTCCGCGGCCGGATTCAAGCTCGACTACAAGGGCGAAATTGTCGAGGAGAGCTACATCCCGCTCGGGACGCTGGATTTCCAGGTGGAGCTTTCCAAGATCGCCTCGCTCAAGCCGGATGCCATATTCACGTTCATGCCGGGCGGCATGGGCGTAAGCCTGGTGAAGCAGTACAAGCAGGCCGGCCTCGCCGACCGCATTCCGTTCCTTTCCGCCTTCACGGTCGACGAATCGACGCTGCCGGCGCAGCAGGACGCGGCGGTCGGCATGTTCGGCGGCGCGGACTGGGCCCCCGATCTCGACAATCCGCAGAGCAAGAAATTCGTCGCAAGCTATGAGGCCGCCTACCACAGCGTGCCGGCCACCTACGCCTTCCAGGCCTATGACGCCGCGATGCTGATCGACAGCGCCGTCCGGGCGGTGAAGGGTGATCTCGGCAACAAGGACGCGGTGGCGGCGGCGCTGAAAAAGGCCGACTTCACCTCGCTGCGCGGCGATTTCAAATTCAACACCAACGGCTACCCGATCCAGGATTTCTACCTGACCAAGGTCGCAAAGCGTCCCGACGGCAAGTTCCAGACCGAGATCGTGCAGAAAGTGTTCGAGCATTACGGCGACCGCTACGCCAAGGATTGCGTCGTGGCCAAGTGAGGGAACGCACATGAAGAGCGAAATCACCGGCATCACCCGCGCCAATGAGGGCATGCAGGGCATTTCCTGGAATATTCTCGGCCAGACCTATGTGCCGAAAAACTGCACCGAGCATTGCTTCTCCTGGCACGCGACGCTGCCGCCGGGCACCTTCGTGCCGCCGCATATTCATCCGGACCAGGACGAATATCTGTACATGCTGGAAGGCAAGCTCGATTTCATGCTGGCCGGCGCTGACGCCCAGGCGACGCCGGGCGACCTGATACGCCTCGGCATGGGCGTTCCGCACGGCATCTTCAACAAATCCGACCAGACTGCGAAAGTGCTGTTCTGGGTGTCGCCGACCCGAAAGCTGTACGATCTGTTCTGGGGCCTTCACAACATGAAGGAACAGAAACCCGAGGATGTCGTCGCCATGGCCGCCGACTACAACATCCACTTCCTGCCGCCACCGCCGGGCGCGTGAGGCCTGTGGCCTCGTGGTTCGAGACGCGCGGCTATGCCGCGCTCCTCACCATGAGGGCTTAAATCCTTTTTGCTGCTCTAGGATGGACCGAGCCCCATGACGGATGGAGCTTATCTTTACATTGTCAAATGTCGCGACGGCAGCTTTTACATCGGCACCACCCGTTCGAGCCTCGAAACGAGAATTCACCAGCACAACGCGGGAACATTTCCGGGTTATACCGTGTCCCGACGGCCGGTCGAATTGGTGTTTTCGGAGTGGTTTGATCGTATCACGGATGCCATTGAAGCCGAACGGCAGCTCAAGGGATGGAGCCGGGCCAAGAAGCAAGCCTTCATTCGCGGCGATTTCGCGTTGCTGCAGCAACTCGCCAAGCGCAAATCGTCCACATTGACTTGAAACAGCTGCCGGTAGAGACGACGCCTCTTGTGTCCTCAGGGCGAGGTATCAACCCCTCATGGTGAGGAGCGCGGCAACGCCGCGCGTCTCGAACCACGAGGCCCCTGGTTACCCTCGGCTCCCTTACGCCCGCACTGCGGCGAGGCCGGGTACGGCGGCGAAGCCGGCCTTGCTGGCGTAGCCGCGCACGATCGCCTCGCGCTGGGAATAGCTCAGCACATGCTCGACATTGTCGAAGCCGTCGGGCGCAAGTTGCTCAACCGCGTCGATCACGCCTTCCGGTCCGCCGCGCCGGTTGGAGCGCACGATCTCCGCCGTCATCGGCAACCGCTTCTGCTCATAGACCGTCAACGCCTGGCGCGGATGCTCGGAGCCTGCCAGCGCATCGGCCACGCATCGCGCGTCGAGGATGGCCTGCGAGGCGCCGTTCGATCCCACTGGATACATCGGATGCGCGGCATCGCCGAGCAGCGTGACCCGACCACAGGACCAATAGGGTAAGGGATCGCGGTCGCAGGTCGGATATTCGTAGAACTCCGACGTTGCCGAGATCAGACCGGGCACGTCGACATGCGGCACCGAAAACCGTGCCACATGCGGCATCAATTCCTCGCGCTTGCCGGGCCGCGACCAATCCTCGCGACGGGGCGGCGGCGCATTGCCGTCGCCGACCTTCACCAGCACCGCCCAGTTGGTGAGCCGGCTCGCCGGCGATGATCCCTCGGCAATTGGATAGACCACGACCTTGGCATGCAGGCCGCCGGCGACGATCATCGAGCGACCGGTCAAAAATACCGGCCAATCCCGGGCGCCGCGCCACAGCATCAGGCCGTTCCAGCACGGCGGCCCTTCATCCGGAAACAGGGTTTCGCGGACGCGGGAATGAATGCCGTCGGCACCGATCAGGATATCGCCGCGCACGGAGCTGGTGTGGGCGCCGGCACGATCGAAGAAATACGCCGTGACACCGCCCTCGTCCTGGGTGAAGGCGCCGAGTCGGCAGCCGGTGTGAATAGCCTCCGGTCCGAGCCGCTCCTCGACGGCATGGTGGATCACACTCTGCAACCGGCCGCGATGGATCGAGAATTGCGGCACGTCATGTCCGGCATCGATGCCGCGGGTTTCGCGCCAGACCTCCTGACCGTGACGATTGAGGTAATAGAGGACGTCGGTGCGGATCGCGGCATCGTCCAGCTTCTGCAGCAGCCCAAGGCCGGCGAGTTCGCGGATTGCATGCGGAAGCGTATTGATGCCGACACCGAGTTCGCGGATCGTGTCCGACGGCTCGAACAGCTCGCAGCCGATGCCGCGCGCCCGCAGCATCAACGCGGTGGTAAGGCCGCCAATTCCACCCCCGACGATAATCGCTTTCATCGCCTACTCCACGCAACACATGCAAGCAGGCGGCTCCATCCTTCGAGACGCGGCCAGGTGGCCGCTCCTCAGAATGAGGTCACCTAGACCCTCATGGTGAGGAGGCGCGAAGCGCCGTCTCGAACCACGAGGCCACGGGTCGTGCCTCAGCCGCAATGCCCGCTAGCGTCGCACGGTCGATCACTCCGCTGCAAGCGGCTTTGTCGCCTCCGACTTCAGCTCGGCCCGGGTCTTCGGCTTGGCCTTGATCTTCAGATCGTCCAGATCCTGCCGGTCGCGGACGCTGTTGCGGAAGATCTGCTCCTTGCCGGGCAGATATTGCGGCGGGCACGACACGTCGGATGCGCCATACCAGGCCGCTGCCTTCAGCGTGAACGATGGATCGACCAGATGGGGGCGGCCGAGCGCCACCAGGTCGGCGCGTCCGGCGGCGAGAATGGTATTGACCTGGTCCGACGTGGTGATGTTGCCGACGCACATGGTCGCCACCCTGGCCTCGTTACGGACCTGTTCCGAAAATGGCGTCTGAAACATCCGCCCATAGATCGGCTGGGCGTCACGCACGGTCTGGCCGGTCGAGACATCCACCAGGTCGACGCCGGCCTGCGCAAAGGCGCGCGCGATCTCGACGGCGTCGTCGCCGGTGACGCCGCCCTCGGCCCAGTCGGTGGCGGAGATGCGGACCGACATCGGCTTGTGCGCCGGCCACACCTCGCGCAGCGCCTCGAACACTTCCAGGGGAAAGCGCAGCCGGTTCTCGAGCGGGCCGCCGTAAGCATCAATGCGATGATTGGTCAGCGGCGAGATAAAGCTTGCGAGCAGGTAGCCGTGGGCACAATGCAGCTCCAGCATGTCGAAGCCGCAGCGCTCGCCGCGCTGCGCCGCGGCGACAAACGTGGTCTTGACCGCATCCATCGCGGCGCGATCCATCTCGCGCGGCACCTGGCTGTCGGGAAAATACGGGATCGGCGAGGCCGACACGACGTCCCAGCCGCCCTCTTCCAGCGGACGGTCCATGCCGTCCCACATCAATTTGGTGGCACCCTTGCGCCCGGCGTGACCGAGCTGCAGGCCGATCTTCGCCGCCGAATTGGCATGAACGAAATCCACGAGGCGCCGCCACGCGGCTTCCTGGGCGTCGTTCCAGAGTCCGGCGCAGCCCGGCGTGATACGGGCGTCACGGGAAACGCAGGTCATTTCGGTCAAGATCAGGCCGGCGCCGCCAATAGCGCGCGAACCGTAATGCACCAGATGGAAGTCGCCCGGCACGCCTTCCTGGGCCGAATACATGCACATCGGCGACACTACCGCCCGGTTCGCCAGCGTCATCTCGCGCAGCCGCAGCGGCTGGAACATCGGCGGCAGCGGCTTCTCAGCGTCGACTTCAAGTCCGCGGCTGCGGACCTGGCGCGCGAACGCCTTGTCCACCTCGGCAACGAAGCCCGGCGCCCGCAGCATCAGATTGTCGTAGGTGATCGCCTTGGCCCGCGTCATGACCCCGAACGCGAATTGCACGGGATCGAAGTCCCAGAAACGATCGACATGCTCGAACCAGACCAGCGAAACGTCGGCGGCGTGCTGGGTCTTCTCGACCTCCTCGCGGCGCCCCTCCTCGTATTGCTGCAAGGCGGCCTCGACGGTCGGCGCGCGATGCATGGCGTCGGCGAGCGCGATCGCATCTTCCATCGCAAGCTTGGTGCCGGAGCCGATCGAGAAATGCGCGGTCGCCTTGGCATCGCCCAGCAGCACCATGTTGTCCTTGACCCATCTTTTGCTGCGGATCATCGGGAAATTGCGCCACATCGAACGGTTGGTCAGCAGCGGGTGGCCTTCGAGGAACCAGCCGAAAATCCCGGCCATTCGATCGGCCGATTGCTTCTCGCTGAGGCCGTTGAGCCCGGCGCGCTCAAAGGTGTGCGGGTCGGTCTCGAAGATCCAGGTCGAGCGTCCGACTTCGTATTGGTAGGCATGGGCGATGAACGGCCCCCACTCGGTCTCCTGGAAAATGAAGGTAAAGGCGTCGAGCGGCCGGGTCGAGCCCATCCACGCGAACATGTTGGAGCGAACATCCACTTCGGGCTCGAAGTGCGCGACATATTTGTCGCGGAAGCGGCTGTTGATGCCGTCGGCCAGCACGACGAGATCGGCGTCGGCGAAACGGGCTTCGTCGTCGATGTCGGCCTGGAACATCAGGGTCACGCCGAGTTCACGCGCGCGCTCCTGCAGGATCAGGAGCAGCTTGCGGCGCGAGCAACCGCAAAAGCCATTGCCGCCGACCCGATGCACCGTGCCGCGAAAATGCACCGCGATATCATCCCAATAGGCGAATTCCTGGGTAATGCGGCGATAGCTCGGCGAATCGTACTTTTCGAAATTGTCCAACGTGGCGTCGGAAAATACCACGCCGAAGCCGAAGGTGTCGTCGGCGCGGTTGCGCTCATAGACCGTGATCTCGGCCTCCGGCCGCTGCTTCCTAAGCAGGATCGCGGCGTACAGACCGGCCGGCCCGCCGCCGATGATCGCGATCTTCATGAGAGCCTCCGGCTGTGCCAACCTTTGCGAATTACTTTAAACCTAAAGCATTTTTTCGGCAAGCCCGTCTGGTAGCCCGGATGAAGCGAAGCGCAATCCGGGATTCCCCGGCGGTCTGTCGCCCCCGGGTTGCGCGGCGCTCCACCCGGGCTACGCCAGCGTCAATCGCCCTGAAAAGCCGGCTTCACTTTATTCGAAAACGCCTCAAATGCGCGGGCGAAATCCGCGGTCGTCATGCACAAGGCCTGGGCGACCGCCTCGGCCTCGATCGCCTCCTCCACCGACATCGCCCATTCCATCGCCAGCATGCGCTTGGTCATGGTATTGGCGAAGGTCGGTCCCTCGGCAATCTGCCTGGCGAGATGCTGCGCCTGCGCCAGCGCATGCTCGGGCGCCACGATGCGGCTGAAGAAGCCCCAGCGCTCGCCCTCCTCCGCGGTCATGAAGCGGCCGGTATAGAGCAGTTCCGAGGCTCGCGACTGCCCGATGATGCGCGGCAGGATGGCACAGGCGCCCATGTCACAGCCGGCAAGGCCGACCTTGTTGAACAGGAATGCGACCTTGGCCCCTGTGGCCGCCAAACGCAGATCGCACGCCATGGCCACGATCGCGCCGGCGCCGGCGCAGATGCCTTCGACCGCGGCAACGATCGGCTGCGGGCAGGCTCGCATCGCCTTGACGAGATCGCCGGTCATGCGGGTGAATGCGGTCAGCCCCTTGCTATCCATCTGCACCAGCGGGCCGATGATCTCGAACACATCGCCGCCAGAGGAGAAATTGCCGCCTGCGCCGGTCACGACAATGGTCTTGACCTCGTCATCCATCGCGCAGGCCCGGAAGAAATCGGCCAGCTCGCGATAGCTCTCAAAGGTCAGCGGATTTTTTCGCTCGGGGCGGTTCAGCGTCACCGTCGCCACGCCATCTGCCACCACCAGCAGGAAGTGCCGCGGCGAATATTCCGCCAATGGCAGCGTGACGGGGTTTGCCGATCTGGTCATGGGATCTCCCGATTATCCTTGTCATTGCGAGGAGCGAAGCGACGAAGCAATCCATCTCGCGGTTGAAAAGAATGGATTGCTTCGCTGCGCTCGCAATGACGGTTTCAAAGTTACGCATATGCACGGCCTGCCTAGACCTCGCCGCCGGCCACCGCGATCGCCTGCCCCGTGATGGCACCGGCGCCCTCGCCGCATAACCAAAGCACCGTGTCGGCCACTTCCGATGGCGTCACGAGGCGGCCTTGCGGATTGTGCCTGGCGAGCTCGGCGACCGCCTGGTCGCGGCTGCGGCCGGTCTTTTTCACGATCTTGTCGATGCTGGCGGCGAGCAGGTCGGTGTCGGTAAAGCCGGGACACACCGCATTCACCGTCACTCCGGTACTGGCAAGCTCCAGCGCCAGCGAACGCACCAGGCCGATCACCGCGTGCTTTGCGGCGCTGTAGGCGCTGACATAGGCATAGCCCTTGAGGCCCGCGGTCGATGCAATCGCGACAATGCGGCCGTAACGGCGATCCTTCATGGCGGGCAACGCGGCCTGAACGACATGGACCACACCCATGAAATTGACCGCGATCATGCGTTGAAACAGCACCGCGTCGGATTTGACGAACGGCGCGGACTCCGCGATCCCGGCGTTGGCGACCACGATATCGATCGGCTGGCGCGCCGCCGCCTCGGCCACGGCCGTCGCGGTCGCCGACTGATCGGTCACGTCCGTCACTGCGGCGAAGTGGGCGCAGCCGGCGGCCACGGCGGCGTCCAGCCCGGCGCGGTTGCGGCCGACCACGGTGACCGTCGCCCCCGCTTGCACCAGCGTCGCGGCAATCACGCGGCCGATCCCTCGACCGCCCCCGGTGACCAGCGCATGCGCGGAACGCGGCAGTCCAGACATGCACAGCCTCCCGACTGAATTAAGCGACGTGGCCACCCGCGTATATTTTAGACTTCAAATTTTTGCAAGGAACCAACCTCGCAGGAGTACGACGAACCACATCCGTACTGCTTGACAGCGGCGATGCCAAAGGTAGCGTCATTCGAGCCGGAACGAGGACGGAAATCATGGCAGCTCTGGAAAAAGGCATTACGCACAACGGAACGGGTTATTCCGGCAAGACCTGGAATATCCTCGGACAGGTTTATTTCCCCAAGGCGGTGACCGACTCCACCTTCGCGTTCGAGACCAACAGCGACCCCGGCCAGTTTGTCCCGGTGCATATTCACCCCACCCAGGACGAATTCATCCTGGTCCAGGATGGCATGCTGGACCTCAAACTGGATGGCGTGTGGGTCCAGGCCAAGGCCGGAGACCTGGTCCGGTTGCCCCGCGGCATCCCGCATGGCTACTTCAACAAATCCGACAAGCCGGCGCGGGCGTTGTTCTGGGTGTCGCCGACGCAAAAGCTCGAAGCCTTGTTCAACCAGCTTCACAACCTGACGGACGTCGCTGAAATTGTCCGTATCTCCGCCGAGCACGAAGTCAACTTCCTGCCGCCCGAGGCCAACGAGTGACGGGACCGGCTCGCGCTCGTCACCGGCCCGAAATTGCTTTAGATGTAAAATTATCGCTTTTCATCGATGGTGGTCCTGTTAGCATCGCCGGGTTCGACATGTGAGAGGTTTGCGTGCCCGCGTCTCAGCCCATCAAGACCAGGAATGGCCGTTTCGGCTTCGAGGCCACCGGCGACGCGGCCTCGCCGCCGCTGGTGTTTCTGCATGGAATCGGCGGCGCGGCACGCGGATGGCACAGCCAACTGGATTTCTTTGGCGACCGCTATCACGCCATGGCGTGGGACATGCCGGGTTACGGTGGATCAGCGCCGCTCCCGACCGTCAGCATTGCCACCCTCGCCGATGCGCTGCAGGAATTCCTGCAGCAGGTTGCGGCGTCCCGGCCGATCCTGGTCGGGCATTCAATCGGCGGCATGATCGTTCAGCAATGGCTGGTGAAGAACCCGCGCGCGGCCGCGGCCGTGGTTCTTGCCCAGACCAGCCCCGCTTTCGGCAAGCCCGACGGCGACTGGCAGAAGAGCTTCATCAACGCGCGGCTCGGCCCGCTCGACCGCGGCGAGACGCTGGTCTCGCTGGCGCCATCGCTGGTGCGGGAATTGATCGGCGACAACCCGGACGCCGGCGGAATCGCGCTGGCGCGTGACTGCATGGCCGCGGTCCCCGAGGCAACCTACCGCGCCACCATGCTGGCCCTGATGGGATTCGACCTCCGCCATGCGCTGAAGCAAATCGCAGCACCGACGCTGGTGCTGTCGGGCTCCAGGGACAACAATGCCCCGGCGCCGATGATGGCGAAAATGGCGACTTACATTCCATCCGCGCGCTATGTCGAACTCGAAGGCGTCGGTCACCTCGCCAATCTGGAACGCCCAGGCGCGTTCAATGCCGCGCTCGATCATTTTCTCAAGACCAACGCGGCGGCTGCACAAGTGACGGCATCATGACGGTCCAGGCCACCAGGAGCGCAGCGGCGATCGACGCCATCGATCTCGACCAGCCGATCTTCGACCCCGGCGCGTTCCGCTTGAATAGCGAACAGGCCGCGATCATCGCGACCGCGCGCCGATTGGGTCAATCCGTCTTCGCCGGCCGCGCCGCCGCCTACGACCGCGACGCCAAATTCCCGATCGAGAATTACCGCGATCTGCACCGCGCAGGCCTGCTCGGGATCGCCATCCCGAAACAGCAGGGAGGGCTCGGCGCGGACTACCAGACTTACGCGCTGGCGGCCGCCGAGATCGGCCGCTATTGCGGTGCGACCGCGCTGACCTGGAACATGCATGTCTGCTCGACGCTGTGGTCCGGCCCGCTGACCGACGATCTCGACATGGATGCGGCGACCCGTGCCGAACACGAGCGGCGGCGCGCCATCCATTACAAACGCATCGTCGACGATGGCGCGATCTATTCGCAGCCGTTCTCGGAAGGCGGCGCGGCCGCGGCCGGCGGGGTTGCGTTCGGCACCGAGGCGATGCCGGTCAAAGGCGGCTGGCTGGTCAACGGCAAAAAGATTTTCGCATCGCTTTCCGGCCACGCCGATTACTACGGCGTACTCTGCACCGAGGTCGCGGAAGGCGAGAAGGCCTCGCGCCGCAACACGCTTTATCTTGCCGTGCCGGCCGGGGCCGATGGCGTATCCGTGGTCGGCGACTGGGATCCGCTCGGCATGCGCGGCACGGTCTCGCGCACCCTGCTGTTCAAGGACGCTTTCGTACCGGAGGATGCGGCGCTGATGCCGCGCGGGGTCTATTTCCAGGCGGCGATGCGCTGGCCACATATGTTCCTGACGTTGTCGCCGACCTATGTGGGGCTCGCGCAGGCGGCCTATGATTTCACCGTGCGTTATCTGCGCGGCGAGATGCCGGGTACGCCGCCGGTCAAGCGGCGGATGTATCCGACCAAGCAGATCGCGGTCGCGCAGATGCAGATCAGGCTCGAGCAGATCAAGGCAATCTGGTTCCAAGCCGTCACCGAGGCCTGCGCCAACCCGGCCAAGGAGCAGGTGCTGCGCGCCTACGCCGCGCAATATTCCGCGATGGAAGGCGCCAACGAAATTGCCACCCTGGCGATCCGCACCTGCGGCGGCCAGGCGATGCTGAAGTCACTGCCGCTCGAACGGATCTATCGCGACAGCCGCTGCGGTTCGCTGATGCTGCCCTGGACCGCCGAACTCTGCCTCGACCGCATCGGCCGCGAAGCGCTGTATGAGAGCGGTGAATTGGACGAGTAACGCGTGGACCTCTGCAGTTTAATCGAGCGCAACGCCGCTTTTTCTCCTGACAAGCCCGCGATCGCTTTCGAGGGTGAGGTCCTGAGTTACGCGGCCTTCCATGCACGCATCGAACAGGCCGCGCGGGCGCTGCAGGCCGAATTCGGCATCGGCCGCGGCGATCGCGTCGCCGTCCTGAGCCTGAACCGGCCAGACTATCTCGTCCTGCTCTATGCCTGCGCTCGGCTCGGCGCCATGCTGGTGCCATTGAACTGGCGGCTCGCCGCCGCCGAACAATTGTTCATTCTCACCGACGCCGCGGTCAAGCTGCTGGTGCTCGAACAGGCCTTTGCCGGCATTCTGCCGGCGCTCGAGGCGCGCCTGCCTGCAACCGGCGTCATCGGGCTCGACTTTGCCCCGCCACGCGGAAACGCATTCGATCGGCTGCTGGCCCAAACGCGCGGCAACGGACCTAGCGCGGATGCCGACCTGTCATGCCCGCTGCTGATCGTCTACACCTCGGGCACCACGGGAAGGCCGAAAGGCGCCGTGCTGCGACAGGAGGCGCTACTGTGGAACGGGGTGATGAGCCAGCACATGCACGGCCTCACCTCGGACGATCATGTCCTCACGGTGCTGCCGTTCTTCCATGTCGGCGGCCTCAACATCCAGACCACGCCGGCGCTGCACCACGGCGCCACCGTGACCATCCATTCCCGCTTCACGCCGGAGACGGCGCTCGCCACCATTGCCCGCGACCGCCCGACCTTGACCGTGCTGGTGCCGGCGACGATTCAGGCAATGAGCGACCATCCGGATTGGGCGCTGACCGATCTGTCCTCGCTGCGCGCGGTTTCGACCGGATCGACCATCGTGCCGCCGCATCTGATCGAACGCCTGGTCGCGCGCGGCGTGCCGGTACTCCAGGTCTATGGCTCGACCGAAACCTGCCCGGTCGCGGTCTATACCCGCGTCGGCGTCGATGTGGCGCGTGCCGGGTCGACCGGCCTCCCCGGCCTGTGCTGCGAGGCGACCGTGGTCGACGACAATGGCCGCGAACTGCCGCCGGACGTACCGGGTGAGATCGTGGTGCGCGGCCCCAACGTATTCTGCGAATATTGGCGCAATCCCGATGCCACCAGCGAGGCGCTGCGCGACGGCTGGTTTCGCACCGGGGACATCGGCCGCCGCGATGCCGACGGCTATTTCTGGGTGCACGACCGCAAGAAGAACCTGATCATATCGGGTGGCGAGAACATCTATCCGGCAGAAGTCGAACGGGTGCTGCTGGAGCATCCCGACGTCGTGGAGTGCGGCGTGATCGGCCGGCCCGATCCGAGATGGGACGAGGTACCGGTGGCCTATGTGATCCGGCGCGCGGGCTGTGCGGTCGAGGCGGAGGCGTTGAAAGCGCATGTGCTGACGCAGCTTGCGCGCTTCAAGGTGCCGCGCGATATCGTGTTCGTCGATGATCTGCCGCGCACGGCGCTGGGCAAGGTGCAGCATTTCATGCTGAGGAAACTCGCTGGAGGGGTATCTTGAAGATCGCCGTGCTCGGTGGCGGCAACGGTTCATTCGCGGCTGCGGCCGATTTTGCGCTTGCAGGCCACGAGGTCCGGCTCTGGCGGCGTGATGAGGCGCAGGCAAAGACGCATCGCGAGAAAGGCTCGCGCGTCCTTCTCACGGACGTCAATGGCCGCCACGAGCTACGGCTGGCGCTGGTGACGTCGGATATGGCTGCGGCCGCGCGTGATGCCGAGCTGATCCTGTGCCCTGCCCCCGCCTTTGCGCAAGCTGACATCGCAGCCGGACTCGCGCCGCATCTTGGCGACGGACAGGTGGTGTTCCTGCCGCCGGCGACGTTCGGCTCGATGATCTTTGCGAGGGCCGCGCGCGACGCCGGCAACCGCGCCGCCGTGAGCTTTGCCGAGACCGGCACGCTGCCATGGTTGACGCGCAAGCACGGGCCATTCGAGGTCACCATCACCATCCGCGCCAAGCGGCTGCCGGTCGGGGTCTTCCCGTTCAAGGCAGCCAGCCACGCGCTCGACGTGATCGGCCGGGCCTTTCCGGGCGTGATCGAGCCCTGCGGCGATGCGCTGTCGGCGGCGCTGATGAATGCCGGCCCGATCATCCATCCGCCGCTGATTGTCATGAATGCGGGGCCGATCGAGCATTTCGAGCGCTGGGATATCCACAAGGAAGGTACCCAGGCCGCGATCCGACGGGTCACCGACGCGCTCGATGCCGAACGGATCGCGGTGCGCGAGGGCCTGGGCTATCGCGCTCCGCATTTTCCGCTGGCGCATCATTACGCCAGCGAGGGCGAGATATGGATGTACGGCCGCGGCTCGCATGACCGGCTGACCGATTCCGGCGACTGGCGCGAACAGATCGTGCTGACCGAGCATCGCTATATGCGCGAGGATTTGCGGCTCGGCCTGTCATTGCTGGTCTCGGTCGCCGAACTGGCCGGCGTGGCGACGCCATTGGCGAAATCCTTTCTCGCGATCGGCGGTGCCATCTGTGGCGAGGATTTTGTGACCGACGGCCGCACGCTGGCAAGTCTCGGTCTCGGTGGCCTCGACCGCGGCCGGTTGCAAGCCCTGCTGCGCGAGGGTTTTGGCCCATGACCACGGCTCGTCCTCGCATTGCCTGCCTCGGGGCCGGCCGCATGGGCCGCGGCATCGCGGTCGCTTTCGCCTATGCCGGCCACGACGTCACGCTGATCGACGTCAAACCGCGCGCCGCGGACGCGTTCGCAACCCTCGAATCCGAGGCGATCGGCGAGATCCGGAAAACGCTGGCCAGCCTGGCGCGCTTTGGCTTGCTGGCCGACCATGACGCAACGGTGGTAGGCGCGCGGGTCTCCGTGGTGCCGGCGCCGAACATGACCGCCGCGCTCGCCGATGCCGGCATCGTGTTCGAAGGCGTCCCGGAGGTGGTCGAGCTCAAGCGCGAGGTGCTGGCGGCGGCCTCGAAATGCGTCGGACCTGATGTCGTGATCGCCTCGACCACGTCGACCATCCTTGTCGACGACCTCTCCTCGGCGGTCGAGCCATCCGGATCGCTTTCTCAACGTACACTGGCTCAACCCGGCCTATCTGATTCCGCTGGTCGAGATTTCGCCGGGCGCTGCAACCGATCCGACGGTGATTGCCGGGGTCAAGTCGCTGCTCGAAGGCATCGGCAAGGTGCCGGTGGTGTGCGCGGCCACCCCCGGCTTCATCGTGCCGCGAATCCAGGCGCTGGCCATGAACGAGGCGGCGCGGATGGTGGAGGAAGGCGTCGCCAGCGCCGAGGATATCGACAAGGCGATCCGCTATGGGTTCGGTTTCCGCTACGCGGTGCTCGGCCTGTTGGAATTCATCGACTGGGGCGGCGGTGACATTCTCTATTACGCCAGCCGCTATCTCGAAAGCGCGCTCGGCAGCGATCGCTATCGCGCGCCGGAGGTGATCGAGCGCAACATGCGCGACGGCCGCATCGGCCTGCGCACCGGCGCCGGCTTCCTCGACTATTCCGGCCTCGACGTCGACGCCTATCGTGAGCAACGGCTGGCGGCGCTGGTCGATATGCTCAGGCATGTTGGACTGGCGCGGCCGCCGGTGCTCGACAAGGACTAACCGAACACATCCTGCAGCACGCCCGTCGCGGACCACCGCGACGCCATCGAGTTCGATGGTCGTGCCCATCATCGGAAGATCGAAATGGCCGGCGGTGTAGCGCCCGGCGAATTCGTTGGCGCCGGTCGAAAACAGGAAGTTGCCGGCGACCGCCCGCAGCTCGGTGCCGTTGGTATCGCGCTGGTCGTACATCGCAAGCGATTCATAGCGTGCCGCCGGATTCATGCCGAAGCCGACATGGGACACCGCATAGGCCTCGCGATCGCCCCACGCCGCCAGATAGGCGCGCATCATGGCGGCGTCGGCGCCATCGCCGGAGAGATCGATGACATAGTCGTCCTTCAGCGTCATCCGGACCGGCGAGGTCAGATAGCGCTTGAAGGTGAGATTGATGTCGCCCGCCGCCATCACCAGCGTGCCGTTGACGGTGCCGCTTTTGGGAAAGCTGACGACGATGCCGCCCGGCCAATGCGCCAGCGTGCCCGGTTTGTCGGTCCAGCCCCACACGCCGACGGTGGAAGCCCCGGCCATGTCGACGTCAAGCTCGGTCCCCGCTTTGGAGGTGACGCGCATGCGCCTCGTCCCTCGCAGCATCTTCGCC
This sequence comes from uncultured Alphaproteobacteria bacterium, assembly GCA_963808035.1. Classification (GTDB taxonomy): domain Bacteria; phylum Pseudomonadota; class Alphaproteobacteria; order Rhizobiales; family Xanthobacteraceae; genus Bradyrhizobium. Next base: position 1,079,030 of record CAWEEF010000001.1, read on the forward strand.
GCCGCGCGCACCCGTTTTTCCAGCGCCGTGTCCGGCACCATCCGCTCCAGCGCCTCGGGATGCTCGTTCGAGATCACCAGAATGCGCGCACCGGCTTTGAGGATTTCCGGCGTCTCCACCGCATGCATCAATCCTTCGATGGTGCAATCGACCACAAAGCCGGCCTGCTGCAGCGCCGTAATGACCGGGCCGAGGCGCTGGATCGCTTCGCTGGCGCCGGTAGATCGCACCGGCACGATCTGCCGGTTGCGCGGCGTCGGTACCACGACGTGAAACGGCTTCGCGCCTAACCGCAACAGCGCCAGCTCGGCGAGATGAACGTTGAGCGTGCGCGACTGGGTTTCCGACAGGATCGCCGCGGTGTCACCCGACTTGACCGCGCAGCGCTCGAAAATCTCGCAGAACGCGTCGATCCATTTCGCCTCGATGCGATCCGCCAACATGTGTCATCTCCACTTCAACAACAGCTTCACACTTCCGGAAATCCGCGCAGCAGATAGGCCCGCACTGCCTGCAGCAGAGCATTGAGAATGAGACCGAGCAGCGAGATCGTGATCAGCGGAACGAACATGTCGACGGCCTGGAATGTCCTTGCCGCAGTCACCAGCACGTGGCCGAGGCCATCGGTCGAGGTGATCATTTCAGCGAGAAACACCACAATGCATGAAATCACCAGCCCGATGCGGCAGCCGGTGAGGATCGACGGCACCGCCGCCGGCAGCACCACCTTGAACAGGATCTGGCGGCGCGGCGTCCCCGCCGCCATCGCCGACCAGATCAGCTTCTGCTCCACCATCGAGGCACCGTAATAGGTCGACAGCAAAATCGGAAACAACGCGTCGGCGACCACCAGCGTTATTTTCGATGCGTGGCCGAAGCCCAGCAGCAGCAGCAACGCCGGATACAGCGCGACCTTGGGCAGCGGCGCCAGCACCCGCACAATCGGACGCACCACCGCATTGACCGCGGGGCTGGTCGCCGCCGCGAGGCCGATGGCAACGCCAACGACCACCGCAATCAAGAATCCCGCAAACAGCCGGAACAGCGTTGCGGCGATCTCCTGCTGATAGGTGCTGCTGGCAAGTTGCTGGATGAGACGGGTGAACACAAGCCCCGGCGGCGGCAGCAGCGTCGCGGGAGCATAGCCGAACGACGCCAGCGCCTGCCACAGCGCGACCAGCAGCCCGATCGGCAGGAACCCCAGCAGCACATCCGATGTGACCGCGCGCGCGTTCATGCGAAACTCAGCGGTATGTCGAAGCGCGGCTCGGACCATCGCACCAGCCTGCCGCGCAGCCTTTCGAACGCTGCATCGAGGCCGATGCCCATCGCGCCGACAATGATGATCATCGCAAACACGGTGTCGTACTGTCCCATGTCGAGAGCATTGAACAGGATATTTCCGGCGCCGGATTGCCGCGCGATCATCTCGCTGGTGATCATGGTGATCAGCGCCAGCACCAGCCCGGTCCGGCAGCCGGCGAGGATTTCCGGCAGCGCCGCCGGCAGCACGATCCGCACCATGCGCTGCGCAGCGGAGAGGCCCATCGCGGCGCCCGACCACAGCATCTTTTCCTCGACCGCCTTGGCGCCCTGAAAGCTGTGATAGATCACGGGCAGGCTGACGCCGAGAAAGATCACCAGCGTCTTGGCGACATCGCCGACCCCGAGCCAGAGCATGATGATCGGCATCAGCGCCGCCTTCGGGACCGGATAGGTGACCATCAGCAGCGGATTGAAAAACGCCGCCACATTGCGGCTGCGGCCCATCATCAGTCCGAGCGGGATCGAGACCAGTATCGCGACGCCAAAACCGATTGCCATGCGGCGCAGCGACGCGAGGATATTGATCAGGGATTCCTTGTCGCCAAGAATGGACGGAATGGCACGGATCGCCTGCAGCGCGGTGGGAAAGCTGTCGGTGTTGAGGATCAGCGCGGCGACCTGCCAGATCGCTAGCAGGCCAAGGCAGGCGAGCAAGGGCGCCGCGCGCGACAGCAGCGTGCGTGCCGTCGTCATGGGCGCAGTTCCTCTTCACCGGTGTCGTCGATCAGGCACTCGATATCGACCACGTATTTCTGATAGCGGGGATCGAGCAGCAGCTCCGCCCGGCGGCGCGGCCGCGGCAGATCGATATCGACGATCTCCTTGATCCGGCCGGGCGAGCGCGTCATCACCACCACCCTGTCGGACAGGAACACCGCCTCCTCGACCGAATGGGTGACGAACAGCACCGTCTTGCGGTCGCGCTCCCAGATGTTGAGCAGATCGTTCTGCAGCCGCGTGCGGGTATGCGCGTCCAGCGCCCCGAACGGTTCGTCCATCAACAGCACCGAGGGGTGATAGGCGAGCGTCCGCGCCAATGCGACGCGCTGCTTCATGCCGCCGGACAATTCCTTGGGATAGAAGTGCTCAAAGCCCTTGAGGCCGACCATCTCGATCAGCCGGCGGCTTTGCGCCTCCGCCTCCTCGCGCCTGACGCCCTGCTGGCGCGGGCCGTACATCACATTGCCGAGCACGCTCTTCCACGGAAACAGGGCAAATTCCTGAAACACCGGCCCGCGATCGGGTCCGGGCCCGGTGATGGCGTTGCCCTTCACCTTGGCAACGCCGGTGGTCGGTTTCACAAAACCACCGACAATATAGAGCAGCGTCGATTTTCCGCAGCCCGACGGACCGAGAATGGCAACAAAGGCGCCGTCGCCGATGCTCAGGGAAATGTCCGACAGCGCGAGATGGTCCTGGCGCGCGGAGGTCTGGAACACCTGCGAGACACGGTCGACCTCGATCATGGCGGTGGCCGGCTTGCGCTCGAGCTCTGCCTGGATCACCGACCGCGATGGCACCACCTTCATTTCCGCCTTGCTTCCCGGCATGGATCCTTCAGGCACTTGGGGTTTCCCGATCCGCGGCCGACCGCCCGAGCATAGCGGAAATCCCCCGAGGTTGGCGATGTGATTCCGGGCATGACGATCCGATCGGTGATATGTCGATCAGCGCCGTCACAATTGCGTCCTGACTTGCCAGAGCTCGGGGAATAGCACCACGTCCAGCATCTTTCGCAGATAGGACACGCCGGATGAACCGCCGGTGCCGCGCTTGAATCCGATGATCCGTTCGACCGTCGTCACATGGTTGAAACGCCAGCGGCGGAAATAGTCCTCGAAATCCACCAGCTTTTCGGCGAGCTCGTACAATTCCCAGAACCGGGCCGGGTTCTGATAGACCGCCAACCATGCGGTCACAACGCTATCATGCGCGACGTGGGAAACGCTGACATCGCGTTCGATCACGGCCGGATCGATGCCAAGGCCGCGGCGATGCAGGAGACGGAGGGTGAGGTCGTAGATACTTGGCGCCCGCCGCGCCGCCTCGAGGCGTTCTACGATGGTATTGTCACCGGCGTGAATGTGGATCGTCGCGGCGTTCTTGTTGCCAACCAGGAACTCGATCAGACGGTACTGCCAGGACTGCAAGCCCGAGGATTGCCCCAGCAATCCGCGAAACTGCGTGTACTCGCTCGGCGTCATGGTTCGAAGGACATCCCAGGCCGAATTGAGCTGCTCGAGAATGCGCGACACCCGCGACAAGGTCTTGAAGGCCGGCTGCAGATCGTCCGCGGCGATCAGCCGGCAGCTTGCGTTCAGCTCGTGAATTGCAAGCTTCATCCAGAGCTCCGAGGTCTGGTGCTGGATGATGAACAGCATCTCGTCATGGGCGCTGGAAAGCGGCTGCTGCGCCTGCAATATCCTGCCGAGCTGAAGATAGCCGGAATAGGAGATCTCTTTGGGTTGATCCATTGCGCCTGCATCCTGACCCGCGGATTTGCTGCGGCAATCCCCGGCACGAACCGGCGTCCAGGCCAGCTCCGAGGCAATGACACGCCTTTCGTCCGGAGTGCCGGCGGACGATATTTTAAGCCTAAAATGATGAGGTTTTGCTGTCAATCCGGATTTCCGTTAGGTTTGCCTTCCGAACGTTCCGGCCAGTGGTGCGAAAGTTTCCATGATCTCGACAGCTCCCCTGACTTCACGCGAGGCGTGCGTCGCGCGCGATGGCGTCGATCCGCTCCGCGGCTTTCGCGACCGCTTTGTGCTTCCCGACGGCCTGATCTATCTCGATGGAAATTCGCTCGGACCGATGCCCCGCGACGCGGCGGGTATTCTGCGCCATACCATCGAACAGCAATGGAGCCAGGACCTCATCAGGAGCTGGAATGACGCGGGATGGTTCGACATGCCGGTCCGGCTCGGCGATCGTGTTGGAGCGCTGATCGGCGCGGCGGCCGGTCAAACCGTCGTATGCGACACCACATCGATCAATCTCTTCAAGGCGATCCATGCCGCCATCGCCTTGCGGCCCGATCGCGACGTGGTCATCGCCGAGGATGAGTCGTTCCCGACCGACCTCTACATCGTCGAAGGCGCCATGAAATCCGCCGGTCGTCCGATGAGCCGCCGGCTGATTGGAACCGACGGTCGGTCCATCGAGGCCGTGCTCGACCGAAGGGTCGCGGTCGCCGTGCTGTCGCAGGTCAATTATCGTACCGGCGCACTGCTCGACATCGCGGCCATCACCCGGCAACTCCACGATGCCGGTGCGCTGGTGGTGTGGGATCTCTGTCATTCGATCGGCGTGGTCGAAATCGCGTTCGATCGTGATGCGGTGGATTTCGCGGTCGGATGCACCTACAAATATCTCAATGGCGGTCCCGGATCGCCCGCTTTCATCGCTGTCGCGACAGCTCATCAGGCCGCCGCACAACATCCATTGTCGGGCTGGTGGGGTCATGCGGCTCCGTTTGCCTTCGACCGCGACTTTCGGCCCGATGCCGGCATTAAACGGTTTCTCTGCGGCACCCAGCCGATCATTTCCCTGCGCGGCGTGGAGGCAGCGCTCGACGCCATGGCGGGCGTCGAGGTGGCGGCCTTGAGACAGAAGAGCCTCGCATTGACCGAGCTCTTCATGGCGCGCGTGGCCGCACTTTTGCCGGGCCTCGAGATCGTGACACCGCGCCAGCCATCGCTGCGCGGCAGCCACGTCGGCATATCCTTCGACCAGGGTTATGCGGTGGTCCAGGCGATGATCGCGCGCGGGGTCATCGGCGATTTCCGCGCGCCCGACCTCATGCGCTTCGGCTTCGCACCGCTCTACGTCCGCTTCCAGGATGTCTGGGATGCCGCCGAAATCCTCGCCCAATGCATCAACACCAAAGTCTGGCGCGACCCCCGCTTCAGCCGGCAGCTCGGCGTCACCTGAGACAGCGGTCGTGGCCCGGATGCTGTCATTCCGGGATGCGCCACTTGGCGCAGGCCCGGAATCCATAACCACGGAATTCGCGTAGGGCGATGTGTAGCCAGTCATGTTCAAAATCGGCAGTGGTGGTTATGGATTCCGGGCTCGCGCTCCGCGCGCCCCGGAATGACGGCGGTGGGATGTGAGCGTGCATTCCCGCGACGCAAATGCGCCCGAGTTGTTGCCATCACGTGTCCCTCGTAAATCAGAGGGCGCAGGGAAAGCCGGGTGCTTGATGCACCCGCAGCCTCGCGTGCGAATGATAATAAAGCACACGAGCCAGTCACCACAGGTTCACCGCAACAATCCGGCTTTCCCTGCGCAATGGTTTACGGCTTATACCGCGCTCTCCCCAGTGACCGGGCTTGTTTGCCACTGTCGCCTCGTGGAAGAACTCCACACAGACTTGACGCCAGCGTCGGGGCGGCAGGACCACACGGCTTTGCCGTCCGCGGTGGTGTCGTTTGTCGTTCGACACCTCAGCGTCCATCGCATCCCGCGCCAACGTTCGTGACGATCATGATCCGCCCCTCTGTGAGAGCGCGGGACGACGGGGCTTATAGAAGTGATTTGGGTCAAACGCGAAGCGATATATTTTTGCAACCTGGGCTAGACAGGGTTTGCTGATTTGCCCGTCAGGCGCCGTCATTCCGGGGCGCGCGCAAGCGCGAGCCCGGAATGACGGCTACGGGGGCTCGAACCAGGGCCATTCCGCGGCGCCGTCATGGGTGACGGCGCCGCCGGGTGCCTGACCGACCAGGCGGGCATATTTGGCGAGCGCTCCGGCGCGGTGCCGTGGTGGCCGTGGTTTCCAGGCGCGTCGCCGCGCTTCGAATTCGTCGTTGCCGATCAGCAGATCCATGCGGCGCGCGGGCGCATCGATCCTGATCCGGTCGCCATCGCGGACCAGCGCCAGCGGGCCGCCAACGAAGGATTCCGGCGAGACATAGCCGATGCACATGCCGCGGGTGGCCCCGGAAAAGCGCCCGTCGGTGATGAGCGCGACCTTCTCTCCCATCCCCTGCCCGTAGATCAGTGCGGTGACGCCGAGCATCTCCCGCATGCCGGGGCCGCCGACCGGACCTTCATTGCGAATGACCAGCACGTCTCCCGCCGCGTAGTTGCGCTGGCGGACCGCATCGACACAATGTTCCTCGTCTTCGAACACCCGCGCTGTGCCTTCGAAGGCCAGTTTCTTGAGACCGGCCACCTTGATGACCGCCCCGTCAGGACAGAGATTGCCTTTCAGCACCGCAACGCCGCCATCGGGCATGATCGGCGTCCGCACCGGGTAGATGATCTCGCCGTCGGGCGCATTCGCCTGCCCGTATTCTTGTGCAATTGTCCGGCCGGTGATGGTCAGGCAATTGCCGTCGATGTGCCCACTTTCGACCAGCGCCCGAATGACAACAGCCGCACCGCCGATGTCGTAGACGTCCTTCGCGGTATATTTGCCGCCCGGCCGCAAATTGCCGATCAGTGGCGTCCGTGCAAAGACCTCGCCGACATCGTCGATCGTAAAGGATAGGCCGGCCTCGTTGGCCAGCGCCGGCAGATGCAGCGCCGCGTTGGTCGATCCGCCAGTGGCCGCGACAATGGCCGCGCCGTTTTCCAGCGATTTTCGTGTCACGATCTCGCGTGGCAGCGGGCCACCCCGCTGCAGCATCTGAATCACAAGCCGCCCCGCCTCGCGCGCGACCTGCGCCCGCTCGGCATACACGCCGGGGATCATCGAGACGTTCGGCATGGTCAGGCCGATCGCTTCGGAGACCATGGCCATGGTGTTGGCGGTGAATTGTCCGGCACAGGCGCCGATCGTCGGCAGGCAGTTGCGCTCGATGCCGGCCAACGTGGCCTGGTCGATTTCGCCGGTCATGAAGCCGCCGACGGCCTCATAGGAATCCAGCACCGTCAGGGTTCGTCCCTCGAACCGTCCGGGCAGCGCGCTGCCGCCATAGATGAAAATCGACGGCACGTTGCAGCGGATCATCCCCATCATCACGCCGGGCAGCGTCTTGTCGCAACCGCCGAAGCCGATCAGGGCGTCGTAGGCAAGGCCGTGGACGACGGCTTCGATCGAATCCGCGATCAATTCGCGCGACAGCAGCGAGAATTTCATGCCCTCGTGATTCATGCTGATGCCGTCGGAGACCGAGATGGTGGTGAATTCCCGCGGCGTGCCGCCGGCTTCGGCAATTCCAGTCTTGGCGGCATCAACCTGGAAATCGTGCGTCATGTTGCAGGGCGTCTGCTCGCCCTTCATGCTGACGACGCCGATCATCGGCTTCGCTATTGCCGCATCGTCGAGCCCCATCGCCCGCATGAAGGCGCGGTGCGGCGCACGATCGAGGCCATCGGTCGTCACCCGTGATCGCCACTTCTTCATGGGCATCTCTCTTGGTGGCTAACTCGTCCGACACTGTCATTCCGGGATGCGCCGACTGAACTCGGGTTTACCCGAGTTCAGCAAATACGATTGTCCAAGTCGGCAACAGCCGACTTGGATGGCGCAGGCCCGGAATCCATAACCACCATCGGGAGTACGGATTCCGGGCTCGCGCCAAGCGGCGCGCCCCGGAATGACGGGGGCGCCCTACTGCAAGGGCGCCACGATGGTCGGGTGCTTGAACTGCGCGACGTCCATCTTCGGCAGCATCCCCGCCTGATGATAGATGTCGAGCATCTTCTGGATTGCCTCGAAATTCGGTGCAGCGCCGGGATCCCTGCCGAAATCATTGTCCTTGAGCAGATAGGTATCGAGCACGGGAATCGGCGCTTTCAGCACCTCGGAAACCACCTTGAGGGTCTCATTGCGATCGGCGAGCGCCTTCTTCATGCCGAGGGTGATGTCGCGCACATAGGCCCTTACCAGGTCCGGGTTCTTGTCGACAAAGTCGGCGCGGCAGGCTTCGAGGATGTGGACGATGTTCGGCATTTCCTCGGACAGCGAGAACAGCTTGCGGGTACCGCCCTTGGCCTCGGCGTGGGCGGCGAAGGGCTGGTTCATGTTCACGGCGTCGACGCGTCCCTGGCGCAGTGCGTCTTCGGAAACGGCAAAGCCGACCTCCACCAGCTTGATGTCCTTCTCCGGATCGACGCCGTTCTTCTTCAGCAGCATTGCGAACGGCCCGTAGGTGCCGCCGCCGATCACCGAGATGCCGACCGTCTTGCCCTTGAGGTCGGCGATTTTCTTGATCGGGGAATCGTCCTTGACCGCCCAATAGACCGAGAAGCCGCCGGGCTTTTCAAAGACGTGCTGTGCCACAATGTAGGCCTTCAGGTTTCCCCCCACCACGCCATTGGCAAGCGACAGCGGCGCCTGGGTTGCGCAGTCGAGCGCGCCGGCGGCAAGCGCCTGGGTCATCGGCGCGGTGCCCTGGAACTGGGTCCATTCGACATTGTAGGCCTTGCCGAGATCAGGGAATTCCGCCGGCCGGCGCATCATCCAGTATTTCGATTCCTCCGCCGGGATCGTCCAGCCAACGCGGATCGTTGGTTGCGCCTGCGACGCGCCCGCGCCAGCCAGCAGACAGGCCGCTGCCCCTGCCGCCAAAACCCATTTCGAGGCCAACCGCATCATCCGCGCTCCACTTTCCCGCCGCCTGCGAGCTCTGCCACTGACTTGCAACAAGCCTTTCATGGTTCAAATGATCAGGCAAGCCATCCAGGGCTCGCCTTTCGTCGGCCACCCGGGCGGGGCTATGGTAGGGGCCGGCAGGCCGGCCGGTTTCGGCTGCAAAGGGGGAATTGAAATGGCTGACATCGGCGGGGGAAATAGCGAAAAACTCGGGTATCTCGGGCTCGGGATGATGGGTCTTCCGATGTCACGACGCCTGATCAAGGCGGGTCATGACGTCACGCTGTGGAATCGTTCAGCCGCCAAAGCGGTTGCCCTCGTCGAGGCTGGCGCGAAGGCTGCCGCGTGTCCGCGCGACGTGGCTTCCGCCGCCGGCATCATCTTCATGTGCCTCACCGACGCCGCTGCCGTCGAAGCGGTGGTATTCGGCCGCGATGGCGTCGCGGAGACGCCCGGCGCCGGCAAGCTCGTCGTCGACTTCTCGTCGATCCATCCGGACGCAGCCCGTGCCATCGCCGCACGGCTCAAGGGCGCCAACGGCATGGGATGGATCGACGCGCCGGTCTCCGGCGGCACCATGGGTGCGGAAGAAGGCACGCTTGCGGTCATGGCCGGCGGCGATGCCGCCGACATCGAGCGGATGAGGCCCTATGTACTGGCGATGGCGCGGCGGCTCACGCATATGGGTCCGATCGGGGCGGGCCAGACCGCCAAGCTCTGCAACCAGGTGATCGTCGGCTGCGCCATGGCGGTGCTCGCGGAAGCGACGCGGCTCGCGGTCAATGCCGGGATCGATGCCGGGCGTTTGCCGGAAGCGCTGGCCGGTGGCTTTGCCAATTCCATCCCGCTGCAATTGTTCGTCCCCCGCATGGTGCAGGGCATTCATTCGCCGCCGCTCGGCCATATCGCGACCATGCTGAAGGATCTCGATACCGTGGTCGATGTCGCTCGCAGCACCTCGAGCCCGGTACCGATGTCGGCGCTGGCCGCACAATTATTCCGCCTGGCCAAAGCGGCGCGCGGCGCCGATGTCGATGCGCTCGAAATCTACAAGCTGTCGGCCGCGCAGTCGGGGTAGAAATGGACGGTGAAATTCGTCACGCCCAGGCTTGTCGATCTCACCGACGTCATTCCGGGGCCCGCCTCTTCTCTTGGCGCATCCCGGAATGACATTGCGGATCACACCGAGCAGTAGCGTTCCTTGATCTCGTCGTCGGCCAGAAGCTCGCGGGCGGCGGCATGATGAACCACCGCGCCCTGATCCAGCACATAGGCGCGATCGGCGATATCGAGCGCCAGTTCCACATTCTGCTCGACCAGCAATACCGTTGTGCCCTGCGCCTTCATGCTGCGGAACAGCTCGAACATCTCATCGACCAGCACCGGCATGATGCCTTCCGACGGCTCGTCCAGCATGATCAGATCGGGCCCCGCGATCATGGCGCGCGCGATCGCCAGCATCTGCTGCTCGCCGCCCGACATGGTGACCGCTTCCTGGTCGAGCCGCTCGGCGAGCCGCGGAAAGATCCCGGCGATGCCGGCGATCAGTTCGGTCTCCCGTTTCTTTTCGGGCGAGGCGACGAGGCCGAGCCTGAGATTCTCCCGCACCGACAGCCCCTGCACGATGCGCCGCTCCTCCGGTACATAGGCGAGGCCGAGCGCAAAGCGGACATGCGCGGGCTCGCTCAGGAGCTCCCTGCCCTTGAACCTGACCGACCCCCGTGTTCTGTCCATCAGACCCATGATGGATTTCAGGGTCGTGGTCTTGCCGGCGCCGTTGCGGCCGATCAGGCAGACGATCTCGCCTTTGGCGACCTCGATATTGATGTCCTGCAGGACGTGGCTGGCGCCATACCAGGCGTTGAGATTGCTGATCTGCAACATCCGCTCAGTGCTCCCGCTGGCCGAGATAGACCCGCTTGACCGCCTCGTTCCTGCGCACCTCCAGCGGGGTTCCTTCCGCCAGCAGCTCGCCATGGTGAAGCACGAGGATACGGTCGCTGATCCCCAGCACCAGCTTCATCTTGTGCTCGACCAGAATCACCGTGCGTTCGCTCGCGAGCTTCACGATCAGGTCCATCATGGTACGGGTTTCTTCCGGACTCATGCCGGCGGTCGGCTCATCGAGCAGCAGCAGCCGCGGCCGGCTCGCCAGCGCCATGCCGATCTCCAGTGCGCGCTGCTCGCCATGGGCCAGCGTCTTTGCCGCCCGCGCGCGCGATTCCCACAATCCGACCAATGCCAGCAATGCGTCGGCCTGCTCGATCAATTCATGGTGCCGGGCACGCGGACGCCACATGTCGTAGCGCGACACCAGGGCTTGCAACCCGATACGGATATTCTCGCGCGTCGTCAGTTGCGGGAACACGTTGGTGATCTGGAACGACTTGGCCACACCCATATGGGCGAACCGATGCTGCGGCAGCCCGGTCACATCGCGGCCCTCGAACTCGACGGTGCCGCTGGTCGGCGGAAAGGCGCCGGACAGCAGATTGAAATAGGTGCTCTTTCCGGCGCCGTTGGGACCGATGATCGAGGTGATCGCACCCTTGGAGAACTCCGCCGAAATATTGTTCAGCGCCACGAATTTGCCGAACAGCTTGCCGACGCCCCTGGTGCGCAGGATGACCGGCCGCGACTGATCGCCGCCCTCGCTCACGGCTTGAGGCGCTGAATCAGCGTCCCCCAGATGCCCGCCGGAAAGAACAGCACGCAGATCATAAAGATGGCGCCAACGACAAGCTGCCAGTGCACGGTCCAGAGCGAAACCAGGTTCTCGAGCAGCAGGAACGCGGCTGCGCCGATCATCGGGCCGAAAAAGGTTCCCATGCCGCCGAGCAGCGCGATCATCACCACGATGCCGGAAGTATCGTAGTGCAGAATTTCGATCGGCACGATCGACAGATGCAGCGCCTGCAAGGCCCCGGCCAGCCCGCAGAACCCGCCGGACAGGATGAAGGTAATCAGGCGGGTCGCCGTCACGTCGTAGCCGGAGGCCTTGGCGCGCGCCTCGTTTTCGCGCACCGCCTCGATCACCGCCCCGAACGGCGAGGCCAGAATCCGCGACAGCACGAAAAAGGCCGCGATCACGAAGGCGGCGATCACATAATAGCGTGTCAGCGGATTGATGAAATCGATCTTGATGCCGAAAATATCGATATCCCGGACATTGATGCCGCGAAGGCCGTTCTCGCCGCCGGTCCAGTCGACCGCCTCATAGAACAGGTAGTACACGCATTGCGACAGCGCCATCGTCACCATCGCGAAGTAGATGCCGCGGGTCCGGATCGCCAGCACGCCGATCAGCGCCGCCATCGACAGCCCGCCGACGATGCCAAGTGCGATCGCCGCGAACCAGGGCAAGCCAAAATGCGCGACTGCGATGCCGCAGAAATAGGCGCCGGTCCCGAGCAGCGCCGCGTGCCCGAATGACAACAGGCCGAGATAGCCGTAGACCAGGTTGAAGCCGAGTGCGTAGAGACCGTAGATCAGGATATTGGCGGCCAGCGCCGTGAACGGCATCACCAGCGGGAAGACCAAAACAAACAGGCTTGCGAGGCTGGCACGATGCCGGGTCGCAAACTCAAACCAGCCCGCGGGCGCCGCCTGCGTCCGCTTGTATGGCCGGGTCATCTCGTTCATGTGCTGGATTTCATCTTCAGCTCATCAGTCCGGCGCGGCCGAAGAAGCCTTGCGGCCGCACGATCAGGACAATCGCCATCAGCGCAAAGATCGAAACCTTGCCCATTTCCGGGGCGAACAACGAGGTCATGCTGACGACAACGCCGACCAGCAGACCGGCGAGCACGGCACCGCCGATCGATCCCATGCCGCCGACGACGGTAACGACAAAGGCCTCGGCGAGAATGGTGCCGCCCATCTCGGGAATGACACCCTGCAGCGGCGCCGCCAGCAAGCCGGCCAAACCGGCGATGGCCGTTCCAATCGCAAAAACCACCAGCCAGACCTGCGCCACGTTGACCCCGAGCACGCGCACGATCTGCGGATCGCGCGCGCCGGCCCGGATGATCAGGCCGAAACTGGTCTTCTCGAGAAACAGCCAGAGCGACAACAGCACGGCTGCGGTGGCGCCGATCACGAACAGGCGATAGAGCGGGAAATAACCGACCCCGATGTTGACGGCGCCCTGCAGAACCTCCGGTGTGTCGAACGGAAATCCGGTCTTGCCGAACGCGATGCGCACGAGTTCGACCATCACATAGCTTAGTCCAAACGTCAGCAGCAGCGGATAGTCGATGCCGCGGCCGTAGAGTGGCCTGATCAGGATGCGCTCGACCAGCAAACCGAACAGGCCGACGATCAGCGGCACCGCGATCAGGCAGATCCAGAAATTGCCGCCGAGCATCAGGATGTAAACCCCGACATAGGCTCCCACCATGTAGAAAGCGCCGTGGGCGAAGTTGACCACGGTCAGCATGCCAAAGATCAGGGAAAGGCCGATCGCGAACAGCACGTAGATGGCCCCCAGCGCGAGGCCGGCAAACAACTGCAGTGCGATCAGGTCGAGACTGAGACCGGCCATGCGCTCTCCCCGGCAGCGACGCGCGCCCGCGAGCGGCACGCTTCGTTTGCGGCGTCAGGCCTTGTGGCCCAACTCCTCGCAGCTGCGCAGGTTCTTCTCATTGGGCTCGTCGGTGCTGATGATCTCGAAGACATCGGATTCATTGCGCATATCCTTCGACTTCGACTTGATTACCAATACCGACTGCACCGATTGATGGTCGCATTTGCGATAATATTGCGGTCCCTTGTAGAAGTCGTATTTCAGCGCTTCCAGCGCCGCGATGACCTTGTCGGTGTCGACGCTGCCAGCGTTCTTGACGGCGGCGAGCACGGTGCGGGTGCCGCCATAGCCGAGCGCGCCATAGTCGGTCGGCAGCTTGCCGTCATACATCTTGCTGAAGGCGCTGTTGAACGCCTTGGTCGAGGCGAATTTGTCCTCGAGCCCCCAATAGAACGAACATCCGCCGACCACGCCGTCGAAGGCCTGCGGGCCCGCCGCCACCCGGCTTGCATGGGAAAGCAGCGGCGCGATGATCTGCGTGGTCTTCTTGACGCCAAAATCGGTTGCCTGTTTCAGCGAGATCTGCTGATCGCGCCCGAAATTGCTAATGCACAGGATATCGGGCTTCAGCGCCTGGATGCGCGGCAGCAAGGTCGAGAAGTCGCTGGTGCCGAGCGGGTGGCGGAAATCGCCGAGGTTCTCGATGCCGAAGCTTTTGCCGACTTCGAGGAAGCCGCGGACCATTTCGTGACCATAGGCATAGTCCGCCGTGAGGAACGCTACCTTCTTGCCGAATTTTGAAAACGCGTAGCGGCCGACGGCACCCGAGGTCAGATGCGGATTGAGGGCTTCATGGAAGGTGAAGCGGCTGAAATCGGCGGCCTCGTTGATGGCGTCGGACTGGCTGATCGAATTGAAGATGATGCCGCGTTCCTTGGTGACGTTGTTGATCGCGAGCTGAACGGCGGCGGAAAGGCTGCCGACGACGAAATTCACCTTCTCCTTCTCGACCAGCTCCAGGGTCCGCGTCGCCGCCTCGCCGGGGTTGAGCTTGTCGTCACGCACCACGAGTTCCGCCTTGCGCCCGTTGAGGCCGCCGGCATCGTTGAACTGGGCGACGGCGAGCTGCGCCGCGCGCACCTGGTCCTGCGCCTCGGTGCCGTAGGGTCCGGTCAGCGGAACCGGAAAGCCGATCTTGATATTGGCTTCCTGAGCCTGCAGCAGGTTGATACGAAACGGCGACGCGGCAAGGGCGGCCCCCGCGCTCACCGACGTCAGCAGACGGCGGCGGGAAATCGATCCGGATTTGGTGATGCTCTTGGTCATGTTGTCCTCCCAGTGATAGCTATATTTGGCTTTGCTTGCGCCGTCCTCGTCTAAATTCGTCCGAGCGCCGTCAGGATGACCTGGGGCGTCAGCGGGATCTCGGTGATCCTAGCGCCGAACGGCTTCAGCGCATCATTTACCGCATTGGCGACTGCCGCCGCGGCTCCCGCTGTTCCGGCTTCCCCCGCCCCCTTGGCGCCGAGCTCCGTTTCGAATGTCGGCGATACCACATGCCCGACGTCTATATCGGGCATTTCGCCGGACATCGGAACCAGGTAATCGGCCATATTGGCGTTGGTCAGTTGGCCGCGCTCGTCGTAGACGCAGTGCTCGAACAGCGCCGCGCCAAGGCCCTGCACCACGCCGCCGCGGATCTGCTCGTCGACCAGTTGCGGATTGATGATCCGGCCGCAATCCTCGACCACCCAATGCCTCAGCAATTTGACAAACCCGCTGTCGGTATCGACCTCGAGCCAGCAGGCCTGAACCCCGTTGGTAAAGGCGAAGGGATATTGGCGCGGCACGAAATGACGGGTCGCCATCAGCTCGGGCTGAATCCCCAGCGGCAGCGTGTCCGGCCGGAAATACACGATCCGCGCCAACTCCTTCAGTTCGATCCGCGGCGCGCCGTCATCGGCGTTCACGATCACATTGTTTACGATATCCAGTTCCGCAGGCGAGGATTGCAGGATCGCCGCCGCGACATCCAGGATATTGCTGCGAAGAACCTTGGCAGCCTGCAGCGCCGCCTCGCCGCCGATTCCGGCACCGCGCGATGCCCAGGTGCCCCCGCCATAGGGCGTGTTGTCGGTGTCGCCCAGATTGACGCGGACGCGCTCCATCGAAACCCCGAGCACGCTGCCGACGATCTGGGCCGTCAGGGATTCCGAGCCCTGACCCTGCTCGCTGATGCTGGTCTGGCAGATCACCGAGCCGATCGCGTCGAGCCGCACGGCAACGCCGTCCTGCGACGAGATGCGAGCACCGCCGACGCCGTAAAACGCCGCGCTCGGGTTGGTGATCTCGATGAAGCTCGCAATGCCGATGCCGCGGTGGATGTTGCTCCGGCGCAATGCCGCCTGCTCGGCGCGCAGGGCATCGTAATCCATCATGCTCATCAGCTTGTTCATTGCGGCGTGATGCGACAACAACTCGAATTTCAGCCCCGCCGGCGAGGCACAGGGATAGCCGTCGTCGGGGACGAGATTGCGGCGGCGGATTTCGACCGGGTCCATGCCGATTTTCGATGCCGCCAGATCGACCAGTCCTTCGGTCACCGAGCACGCGATCGGATGGCCCACGCCGCGGTACTGGCACATCACGTTCTTGTTCTGGAACACGACACGGGCCCGCGCGCGATAGTTCTTCGTGAGGTAGGCGCCGCCGACCAGATTGACGATCTGATTGGCTTCGATGGCGCTGGTACGCGGATACATCGAATAGGGACCGATGCCGGTGAGATCATCGATCTCGAACGCCGTGATTGTGCCATCCTGCTTGACGCCGATCCGGCCCTTGCAGCGATGGTCGCGGGCATGGATATCGGTGTTGAAGCTCTCGACCCGGTCGGCAACGAACTTGATCGGCCGGCGCAGCAGTTTCGACAGCGCGTACGTTGCCATTTCATCGGCGTAGACGTGGACCTTGATGCCGAACGAGCCGCCGACATCCTTGCAGATCACCCGAACCTGCGAGTCCTCGAGGCCAAGGTGGAGGGCCGCGATGTTCTGCACCATGTGCGGCGCCTGCGTGCCTTGATAGATCGTCAGCCGCGCCTCGGCGACGTTCCAGTCGGCGACCACGGCGCGTGGCTCCAGCGTGACGCCGGTATGCCGGCCGAAGACAAATTCCGCTTCCACCACCGCGTCGGAATCGGCAAACGCCCGGTCGACGGCGCCGACATCGAGCTTTCGCTCGAAGGCCAGGTTGTCGCCCAGCGCGGGATGAATGACAGGGGTTTCCGGATCAAGCGCGGTGCGCATGTCCGTCACCGCAACCAGTTCGCGGTATTCAACCGAGACGGTTTCCGCAGCGTCCTCCGCCACTGCGCGACTGGTCGCCACGATTGCCGCGACGGCCTCTCCCTGCCAGCACACGTGATCGATCGCGATCGCATGCTGGGGAGCGGATTTGAGACCCTTCATGTGCGACAGCACGCCGACCCATGGCGTGATGACCGCCGCCAGTTCCCTCCCCGTCACTACCGCGATGACACCCGGGATGCGCTTGGCCGCGGCCGCATCGATCGCAACGATGTTGGCATGCGCATGCGGCGAGCGCAGGAACACCACATGCGCCATCCGCGGCAGTTCCATGTCGCTGACGTAAAGCCCGCGCCCCTGCATCAGCCGTTCGAGATTGGGCCGCGGCACCACCTTGCCGATATAGGAATTCGGCCGATCCAGCGCCGAGAGGCCATCGGAAACCGGCCTCATGGCTCACGCCCGATCCGCGCCCGCGCCGTCGTCTCGATCGCGTCGACGATCGCCTGGTAACCGGTGCAGCGGCAGTAATTGCCGGAAAGATGCTCGCGGATCCGTTGCCGGCTCGGCGACGACTCCAGTTTCAGCAGATCCTGCGCCGCCATCAACATTCCCGGCGTGCAAAAGCCGCATTGCAACGCATTGCGATCGCGAAACGCGGCCTGCAGGTCGGCGATCTCGCCGCTGTCGGACAATCCTTCGATGGTTTCGACCGACGCGTTGTGAGCCTGCACGGCCAGGGTCAGGCAGGACCGAACGATATCCCCATTCACGCGCACCGTGCAGGCCCCGCAGACCCCGTGCTCGCAACCGACATGCGTTCCAGTCAGATGCAGGTGCTCGCGCAGGAAGTCCGCAAGATTGAGGCGCGGCGGAACCTGCGCGAGGACAGCCTCTCCGTTGACATGGAGCGAGATTGCCATCGTCGTCGTCACCCGGGCCCTCCCGCGGCAAGATCGGGACGACCAAGCACCGCTGCCACGCAACGGACCAGCAGCAGTTTCGCAAGATGCCGGCGCATCGACACCGACGCCTGCTGGTCGGCCTCGGGATCGAGTTCGGCGGCCAGCGCCGCCGCTGCCTCCGACAGCAATGCCGGCGTGACCGGACGATTAAGCAATCTCGAAGCGGCCTTGGCCAACACCGGCCGATCGCCGACGGCAAACAACACCGGGCGAAAATCCGCCAGGACTTCGTCGCGCACGATGGCCTGTGCCGCCAGGCCGACAATGGCGTAGTCGCCATGCCGCCGCGCGAATTCATCAAAGAAATGCGCTGAGTCCCCCGGCAACACCGGCAGTTCGACGGCGATCAGCAATTCCTGCGCGGTCAGCGCCGTCTGGTAGATCCCGGTAAAAAAATCCGCAGCGGCGATGCGGCGTTCGCCATGCTGACCGCGTACCACAATCGTGGCCCCCAGCGCGACCATGCAGGCCGGCAGTTCGGAAGCGGGGTCGGCGTGGGCGAGGCTGCCGCCGATGGTGCCCTTGTTTCGGATTGCGGGATGCGCCACATGGCCGATTGCCTGCGTCAGTAACGGCGCATGCGTGGCAATTTCGGGCGATCTTGCGAGATCGACATGGCGCGTCAGTGCGCCGATGTGAACCACATTCCCCCTGACCGCGATGCCCCGCAATTCGGCGAGTTCGCCGATATCAATAATCATTTCCGGAGATATCAGGCGCAGGTTCATCGCCGGCATCAGGCTCTGGCCGCCTGAAAGCACCTTGGCGCTCTCGCCGTGAGCGATGAGCAGGTCCAACGCGTTTCCGACGCTGGTGGCACGTGCGTAGCTGAAAGCCGAGGCTTTCATAGACGGGACCTCCCCCGGCCGGATTTTGGGCGTGTTTTTTTCGCGATTAGAAGGCGGAGCCCTCCCTACGTCAAGTTTGTTTATCGAACGATTATTTCGAGACATTCGACTTTCGGACGTGTCATACTATCGAGGACGACGCGTTCAGTGCGCACGGACCGACCCGGGAGAGGAGCAGGCGATGAATCTGGGTTTCTTTACCATGCCGATCCATCCTCTCGGCAAGGATTGGCGGCTATCGCTGAAGGAGGACCGTGAAGCTTTTCTGCTCGCCGAAGAACTGGGCTTCAGCGAAGCCTATGTCGGCGAACACGTCACCGACCGAGCCGAGAACATCACCTCATGTGTCGCGTTCATTGCCTGGATTGCGGCCGCGACCAGCCGGATCAGGCTTGGGACCGGCACGATCAACATGCCGAACACCCATCCCGCCACGGTGGCGGCCTCGATCGCGATGCTCGACCACATGCTCGACGGCCGGCTGATTTTCGGGATCAGCCCCGGCGGACTGCTGTCGGATGCCGAATTGTTCGGCAATCTCGACGCCGATCGCAACGCGATGTTTCTGGAATCGATCAATCAGGTCCTGGAGCTCTGGGCCGGCGAGGCGCCTTACAATCTCAATGGCAAATACCGGAACCTGTCGACGCAAAAAACCCTGATTGAAGAGGTCGGCCAGGGATACGTGGCGCGGCCGCTGCAAAAGCCGCATCCTCCCATCGTCGTCACCGCCGTCGCACCGTTCTCGAAGGGCGTCACCGAGGCCGCCGCGCGCGGCTGGGATCCGATCTCGGCGAATTTCCTGATGCCGGCCTGGGTAAAGAGCCATTGGCCGAAATATGTCGAGGGCTGCGAGCGCATCGGCCGCACCGCTGATCCCGCGAACTGGCGCGTCGCCAAGAGTGTTTTCGTCGCCAACGATGCATCGACCGCGAAAGCCTACGCCACCGACCCGAACGGACCCTATGTCTACTATTATCGATCGCTGTTCACCAAACTGAAAAAGAGCGGCCGCATCGAGCTGTTCAAGACGCGCCGCGATCAGCCGGACGACGAAGTGACGCTCGAGACGATTTGCGACCGGCTGATCATCCATGGAACACCGGACAGCGTTGCCGATCAACTGCTGGCCTTCCAGAACGAAGTCGGCACGTTCGGCACGCTGCTCTATGCTGGCAAGGACTGGAAGGACCGCGAACTCGGGCGCCGGTCCATGATTCTGATGGCCGAAAACGTCATGCCGCGCGTCAATGCAGCGACCTCGAAACGGTCGCGCGCCGCGGAATAATCCGCGAAAATCAGCGAGGTTCGCCTTGGCCTTTACCGACCGCATCCCCTTTCAGGCGCAAATCGACCGGCCGAAACTGAGATCTCCCGGGCGGCAAGAGGCTTGCCGTATGGGTGATCCTGAACGTCGAGGAATGGCGGATCGAGAATGCGATGCCGCGAACCGTGCTGAGCCCGCCGATGGGCCAGCCGCTGTTGCCCGACGTGCCCAACTGGTCCTGGCACGAATACGGCATGCGCGCCGGCTTCTGGCGGCAATTCAAGGCGCTGACGGAGCGCAACATGCCGGTGACCTTGGCGTTGAACGCCAACGTCTGCAACACCTATCCCCGCGTCGCATCGGCTGCACTCGAGGCCGGCTTTGAATTCATGGGTCACGGATTCATTCAGGGCCCGATGCACAAACTCGAGGACCAGGCGGATGCGATCCAACGCGCCGTCGAGACCATCGCGAAATTCAGCGGCAGGCCGCCGCGCTCATGGGAAAGTCCCGGCCTGACGGAAACCGAGGAGACCATCGATCTGTTGCGTCTCAACGGCATCGAATATCTCGCCGACTGGGTGATCGACGATCTCCCGCAGGATATCGCCACGCCCCACGGCACCATGACGACGATCCCCTATTCGGTGGAGACCAACGATATCGTCATCCATGCGCTGCAGCACCTATCTTCCGAGCAATTCCTGAAGCGCTGCACCGATCAGTTCGACCGGTTGTATCTCGAAGGCGCCAGCAATGCGCGGGTCATGGCGATCTCGATTCACCCCTACATCACCGGCGTGCCGCATCGGATCAAATATCTGGAAGCGCTGCTCGACTATGTCATCGCCCATGACGGCGTCGCACTGATGACCGCGAGCGAGATCGGCGACTGGTACAGGGCGGAAATGGCGAAATTGTAGATCCGCGCGAAGTAGTCGTTCCGCCTCATTGCGAGGAACGTCCACTCCTTGTCATTCCGGGATGCGCCGCTTGGCGCAGGCCCGGAATCCATAACCACGATCGGGAGTATGGATTCCGGGCTCGCGCTCCGCGCGCCCCGGAATGACAGAAAGGGCTCGCGATGACGGCCCCGACGTGCTCGGCTTAACCGGCTACCTCGACCGGCTCGCGCGCCATATCCGGTGTTGGTGTGCCGAATACCCGCTCGAACCCGGCCAGAAAAGCATCCAGCGCATTGCTGATCATCTGCTCCTTGTCTTCGAGCACCGGCAATTCGTAGATATATTTGCGAACCCCGTAGTAGAAAATTCCGCTGTGAAATACCCACGCCATCTCAAGCTCGGACGCGGTCGGTTTGGTTTCCGGCGGTAAACCCGCTTCGTGACGACATTCCCGGATGATTCGGGTCAGGATCTTGTCCCGCACGACGCCGACATACCAGCGGTTGATGTCGAGTCCCTTCAGGCCTGAATAAAGATAGATGCGGAGCCATTTGCGGGTGAAGATCACCTTGGTGTAGGCGCCGTAGAATTCCTGCAGCCGGCCGCGGATCGGCCTCGACCGGTCGGCCAGCAGCTTCTCCCAGCCGGTATCGAGCGGCTCGAGATAGACGGTGCGATAGACTTCCTTGATCAGGTCGTCCTTGCTTGGAAAGTAGCGATAGAGCAGCGGCTGCGTCACGCCGAGCCGGCGCGCCAGGTCGCGGGTGCCGCCGCCAAAGCCCTCTTCGGAAAAGAATTCGGTGGCTTTCGCGACGAATTCCTTGCGGCGGTCCTCTGGAGAGAGCCGCGTCTGCTTCGCGCGCATACGTTTGGGCGAGGCTTGCTTTCTCATCAGGAGCGGCTCGTCCTTCAACTGCCGTCGGCACCAAGAAACCGGCCATAACCGCCGCGGGCAAACAATAACGGCTCCTCGCGGTTGTAGGTGTAGGCTTCGACAGCGCCCAGAAAAATGACGTGGTCGCCGCCATAATACCGGTTGGCCGCGCGACATTGAAAGTTGGCGACGCTGTCGGCAAGAATGGGGGCGTTGCCAAGGCCCGGTTTCCATTCGACCCCGGCGAATTTGTCGTCCGAGGATTTTGCGAACCTGCTCGCCAGCGCCTGCTGCGACGCGCCAAGCACGTTGACGGCGAAATGGCTGGCGTTCTGGAACACGCTCAAGCCTTGCGAAAACATTCCCAGGCTCCAGAGCACGAGCGGCGGATTGAGCGAGACCGAAGCGAACGAATTGCAGGTCAGTCCATAGGGCTTCCCGTCGGCCGCAACCGCCGTGATGATGGTGACGCCCGTGGCGAAGGTGCCGAGCGCCTTGCGAAAATCTCTGGGATCGATCGCTGAACTGTCGCTCTCGAGTTCCCTGGCTGGATCCGGATCGGCGGGATGCTTCGGCGCGTCGGTCATGGCGCTCGCCTCAAAGCGTCAGGTTTTCGGAGGGCAGCCCAAGCGCCACACGCCCGTAATTGGTGCCGGCTGCGTCGAAATTGAACGCGAGGTGCGAATTGATCGCGTGAGCATCGCGGAACTGGCGCTGCAGGGCGGCCGCCGTGGACAAACCGCGGGCGCCGCTGGCCGCAAACAGCAACGATACGGCTTCCGTGCACAGATTGACCGAATAGGCGCCGTCGCGCCGCAGCCTGGTCTTGATGGGAACATCCTGAACAAGGCCCTGCCTGGCGTCGGCCATCGCCTCGATGCAGGTCGAACGCATGATGCGGCGGGCCGCATCGATTTTTGCCGACGCTTCGGCAATCTTGATCTGTGTACTCTGGAGGTCGCCGAGCTTGGTGCGATTGTAGGTCGAGGCCCGATGCCGCGCGACCCTGACATAATCGTCGAGGCAGGCTTGCGCATTCCCGAGCGCGACGCCGGAAAGCACATAGGGAAACAGCGAGAACACCGGCAGCGCGTAAAGCGCGTTCGGATTGACCGCGCTTCCAGGCGTCGGGCCGCCGCCGAGATCGTTCACCGCAACCGTCATCGGCTCGACAACAAAGGCGTCGCGGACCTCGACGTCATTCGAACCGGTTCCGCGCAATCCCGTCGCATTCCAGGTGTCGATGATCTGATAGTCGCTCTTGTTGAGCAGAAAGAGCCGGTATTCAATTCCATCGGCTTCATCGTCGGTGGAGACCACGCTGGCGAGCATATTCCATTCGCAGGAATCGACGCCGGAGCAAAATGGCCAGCTTCCGCGCAGCGTATATCCGCCATCGACCTTGCGGGCACGGCCGGCCGGAAAGATGAAGGAGGAGGCAATCAGCGCATTGACATCCCTGCCCCAGATCAAGTCCTGGGCGCGACTGTCGAACATCCCGAGCATCCAGTGATGGCTGGCGAGATTGGCAAGATTCCATGCCACCGACGCGTCCGCCCGCCCGATCGCTTCCGCGCAGTCGACCAGCGCCACATAGTCGAATTCAAAGCCGCCGACCCGTTTCGGCTGCACGATCCTGAACAGACCGGCGTCATGCAAATCGCGTTCGGTCTCCGGCGGCAGGCGCCGCAGCTCCTCGGTCCGCGAAGCGCGCTCGCGCAGTTGCGGGATCAGCGCTTCGGCCCGGCCGATCATGGCGGCGTAGGCCCCCTCGTCCACGTCCGGTCCGGGCGGCTTGCTCGCGTCAGGCTTCCGACCGGCATTTGCCATCTGTCGCTCCTCGCTATCGCACGCGTCGTGCGGTCTTGAGATGAGGCCGATCGAGATACAGCGAGGCGGCCAGGCCTTCCTGGTCCTGCTCGGCAAATTCGGTCAACAGCTTCATCTCGGGAATTCGCGCGCGGTCAAGCGTACCCACATCGGGCCAGTCGATCTCGATCAAATTGCCGGCAGGATCGCGCAAATACATCTGGACGCAGCCATCCGGAAGTTCGTTCACCGGATTGCGGAACGTCGTGGAGTCCAGTGCGCCAAGTGCCTTGGCGGCGTCGTAGGCGGCATGAAAGTCGTCCACATCGACGGCAAAGTGCTGGTAGAGCGGCACCTGATCTTCCAGTTCAAAGATGTGCAATTGCAGATCGCCGCAGCGGAGATATTTGGTCTTGAAGCCGAAATTATAGCTGGGGATGGTCTCCATGCCCAACACCGTTTGGTAGAATTTGACGGTCTCGGCGAGATTCCGGGTACCGATCGAGAGGTGATTGAAGCCGGTTACTTTCATCACACGTCTCCCCAAAAAGGCACCGCACTGCAACCAAAACGGCTGAACCGATCTACTCTTGTTTATCGCTTGATCACTAGTTATTCAAGGCGCCGCCGAAATCAGTTGGCCAACGCCAGCTTGCTTGACAGGAGATCTTCATGAACCGGACCGTTGGAATCGTCGGCCTCGGCATCATGGGGAGCGCGATCGCCCGCAATTTGGTCGAGCGCGGCTGGCGGGTCATTGGCTTCGATATTGACGCCACAACGAACGCCAAACTGGCGCAGGCCAACGTCACCATCGCAGCCGATGTCGGCCAGCTCGCGCGGGACGCGCCGATCATTATGACCAGCCTTCCCAGCCCCGCGGCCATGATCAAGGTGGCTCATGCGATCGCCGGCGCCGGGCAGCCGCCGCGGATCGTGGTCGAGCTCAGCACGCTCACCATCGCCGACAAGCGTCGCTTCGAAGTTATCCTGACGGAGGCCGGCCACATCGCGCTGGACTGCCCCCTGAGCGGCACCGGTGCGCAGGCCAAGGTCCGTGATCTCGTGGTCTATGCCAGCGGCGATGGCGACGCCATCGCCCGATGCACGGATCTGTTTGCCGACTTTGCCAAGCAGAGCGCCGATCTCGGCGCATTCGGCAATGGCAGCCGGATGAAGTTCATCGCCAATCATCTGGTTGCGATCCACAACGTGGCGACAGCCGAGGCCATGGTGCTGGCCGAGCGCGCTGGCCTCGATCCGAGAACAGTGGTCGACATGATCGGACCGGGTGCCGGCACATCGCGGGTGTTTCAACTGCGCGCCCCAATGATGGTCGAGCGCCTGTATGAGCCGGCGACCATGAAAGTTTCGATCTGGAAGAAAGACATGGCGATCATCGCCGAGTTTGCCGAAGAGCTCGGCTGCGTGACCCCGATGTTCACGCTGACCCAGCCGGTCTATACGCAGGCGATGGCGATGGGATTGGGCGATCAGGACACCGCGGCTGTATTCGAGGTCCTGAAGAAGACCCTCATCACCGAACCGCGGGCCCGTGCGCCGGAATAGCCGCTACAGCGCCCCGGCCGGGACGATCGGCTCCGACCGCCGAGCATGGGCGATGCCGCATTGCATCAAAGCCAGGCTGCGCGTCCCGCACGGTTGTCTGCGCGGCCGCCGATTTGCCGACGGCGCCGCCGACGCCATGATTATCACTTGATCATTTAGAACTTCCATCGGATAAATCACTCAATCAATAACGATAAGCGCCGATCCGCTTTTTCAGTCCGGGAGGATGCCATGACGATATCGCGACGCCAGTTTGTCGGCAGCGTAGCCGGCGCGGGGATCGCCAGTCTGGCGGCGCCCGGAATCGTCCTGGCGCAAAACAGCGGACCGATCCGGATCGGCTTGCTGGCGGCCAAGACCGGGCCGCTGGCCTCCGGCGGCATCGACATGGAGCTCGCGCTGGCGATGTTCCTGAAGGAACGCGACAATGCCCTCGCCGGCCGCAAAGTCGAGTTGATCGTCGCCGACACCGCCGGCGTTCCGGCAACCGCTCGCACCAAGGCCCAGGAGCTGGTCGAGAAGAATAACGTCCATTGCATGATCGGCCCGCTTGCCGCCTTCGAGGCGCTCGCGATCGCCGACTATCTGACGGAAAAGCAGGTGCCGACGCTCGGCGTCGCGGCGGCCGAGGAGATGACGCAGCGGCATCCGAGCCCCTGGTTCGTTCGCCTGACATCGACGTCGGCACAGTGCGCCTACCCGCTGGCCGATTATTCGGCGAAGGAGCTCAAGTACAAGAAGATCGTCACCATCGCCGACGACTTTGCCTATGGACACGAAATGTGCGCCGGCTTCCAGCGCGTGTTCGAGGACAATGGCGGCAAGATCATCCAGAAGCTGTTCACGCCGCTGGCGACGCCGGACTACGGCAGCTATGTCGCGCAGGTGAAGAACGCGGATGCGATTTTCCTCGGTACCGCCGGCTCGAACGGCTTCCGGTTTCTCCGGCAATTCATCGAATATGGCCTGAAGGACAAGATGGCCGTGATCGGCGGCATGACCGCGCTCGACGAATCCGTGCTGCGCAACATGGGCGACGAGGCGCTGGGGATTCTGACCACGAGTTGGTACTCCGCGGAACTGGACAACGCCCCGAACGGGATCTTTGCGCCGGCGTTTCGCAAACAGTTCAAATACGATCCGGGCTATTATGCCGGCAGCACCTACCTTTCGGGCGAAGTGCTGGAGGCCGCACTGCAAGCCATCAAGGCGAATGTCGAGGACAAGAAAGCGCTGATGGCGGCGATCCGCGGCACCAATGTCGAGACCGTGCGCGGCGTGATCAAATTCGACGAGTTCGGCAATGCGACGGGCAATGTCTACATCCGCAAGGTGACGCGGAGCGATGGACGTCTGGTCAACTCCGTGATCAAGACATACCCCGATGTCAGCCAGTTCTGGACCTACGACAAGGCCGCTTTCCTGAAAAATCCGGTTTATTCGCGCGACTATCCGCCGGCGAAAAACCTGGAGCAATAATTCGGCTGCGGCGGCCGCCCGCGGTCCGCGCAACTGTCCTGACACGATCGGCAGACGATGCAGTTTTGGATCATCCAGGGTCTCAACAGCCTGTCGCTCGGCGGCCTGTTGTTCCTGCTTTCGTCGGGCTTCTCGCTGATCTTCGGCCTGATGCGACTGGCAAACCTGACCCACGGCGCGCTCTTCATGCTCGGCACCTATTTCGGGGCAACCGCACTACGTTCTTATAGCGGGTTGAATATCTGGGTCACCGCGCTCGGCGCCGGAATCGCGGTGGCGGTCATCGGCGGTCTGTTCGAGCGGCTGGTGCTGACAAGGCTCAAGACCAACCCGCTTGGACAGGTGCTGGTGACGCTCGGCATGTCGTTCATCATTTCCGACGCGTGCCTGGTCCTGTGGGGCGGCGACTCGATCCCCGTCCCCACGCCGCACAACCTGCAAGCGCCGACCCGGATATTCGGTTTTGTGTTTCCGACCTACCGCTTGGTGCTGGTGGGATGCGCCGTCGGCGCCGCGATCGCGCTATATCTCCTGATCGAGCGGACACGCCTCGGCGCCATGATCCGGGCCGGCGTCGATGATCGGCAAATGGCCCGTGCAGTCGGGATTCCCGTCTCGAACCTGTTTACCCTGGTGTTCTGCCTCGGCGCGGGAATCGCCGGCGCCGGCGGCGTGCTGGGGGGACCGATCCTGTCGGCCTATCCCGGACTGGATGCCGATATGCTGCCGCTGGCACTGATCGTCGTCATCCTGGGCGGCATTGGCAGCCTGCTCGGCGCGTTCGTCGGCAGCTTCATCATCGGAATTATCTATACGTTCGGAACCGCGCTGTTTCCGGAGCTGGCCTATATCATTCTGTTCCTGCCGATGATCGTGGTCATTGCGTTTCGGCCGCAAGGCCTGTTCGGACGCGTCGGCGCATGAAGTGGATCGGCTTTGCCCTGCTTGCCGGCTCGCTGCTGCTGCCGCCTTTGCTGGCAGGGGATTTCTACATCAACCTCGCGAGCCAGATCCTGATCGCGGCGATCTTCGCGCTCAGCCTCAATCTGCTGGTCGGCTTTGGCGGCATGACATCGCTCGGACACGCCTCCTATCTCGGGGTGGCCGCCTACATCTCCGCGCTGTTGACCAGCAAATACGGATTCGGGCATGGCACCGCCGCCCTGCTCTCGATCGCGGGAACCACCGCGATGGCGGCCTGTTTCGGCGTTATCGCGCTGCGCGCCACCGGGCTCGGGTTCCTGATGATTACGCTGGCCTTGTCGCAGGTGTTGTGGGGGCTTGCCTATCGCATGTCCAATGTGACCAACGGCGATAACGGAATTGCCGGCCTGACCCGGCCGGCACCGTTCGGAATCTCGCTCGAAAGCCCGGTGACGTTCTACTGGTTTGCGCTGATCGTGGCGACGTTCGCCTTCGTGATGATGACGATCTTCGTGTCCTCGGCGTTCGGATCGTCGCTGAGGGGAGTACGCGACCAGCCGCGCCGGATGGCCGCGCTGGGCTTCAATCCCTGGCTGATCCGATGGATCACCTTCGTCTATGCCGGCTTCTGGGGTGGCGTGGCCGGTTTGCTGTACGTCTATTACAACAAATACATCCACCCGACTTCGCTTTCCACCACGAGCTCGGCGGAAGCCTTGCTCGGCGTGATCGCCGGAGGCTCCGGAACGCTCGGCGGCCCGGTGGTCGGGGCGGCATTGGTGCTGCTCCTGAAGAATTATGTCTCGGCCTATGTCGAACGGTGGAATATGCTGTTGGGTCTCGTCTTCGTCTTCATCGTCCTGGTGATGCCGACCGGGATCGTCCCAGGCCTGAGCCGGCTTGCGGCGGGATTGCGCAGGGGATCACGATGACCCCGCTGAATTCAGCCCCTGCTCTCGAGATCATCGATCTGAAGAAGGCGTTCGGCGGCCTGGTGGTGACGCAGAACGTCTCGCTTTCGATCCGGTCGGGCGAGCGCCGCCTGATCATCGGGCCCAATGGCGCCGGCAAGACCACCCTGTTCAACCAGATCAGCGGCGACCTGCGGCCGAGTTCGGGCCAGATCAAGCTGTTCGGCACCGACGTCACCGCATTCGCGCCCTACAGGCGCGCGCACTTTGGACTGTCGCGAACCTACCAGATCATCACGCTGTTCGCAGGCGACACGCTCGAGCACAACGTTACGCTTGGGTTGCTTGGCCTCAGGCCCGCGCGCTGGCAGATGTGGCGACCGCTGGCGGCCTATGGCGAACTCGCCACCGAGGCGCGGCGCATCCTTGATGCGGCGGGACTGCTGCACCTCGCCGCCCACCCGGTTTCGGATATCGCCTATGGTGAAAAGCGCAGGGTCGAACTGGCGATGGCGCTGGCACAAAAACCGCGGGTCCTGCTGCTGGACGAACCGCTCGCCGGACTTTCAAACTCGGAGCGATCCACCGTGAAGTCGCTGATCGCAGCGATCCCGCGCGAGACCACCCTCATCATGATCGAACACGACATGGACACCGCGCTCGACCTTGCCGAGACCGTGACGCTGCTCAACTACGGCCGTGTTATCGTCGATGGCGAACGCGACACCGTGATCGCGGACCGGCGAACCCGTGAGGTGTATCTTGGCACCTGACGCATTGCGTTTGACCAACGTGCATACCTTCTATGGCGACAGCCATATCCTGCACGGCGTCAGCTTCGCGCTGCGGCCGGGCGGCGTGCTGGCGCTGCTCGGACGTAACGGCGCCGGAAAAACCACCTGCATCTCGACCATTATCGGATTTCTGAAGCCGCAGGACGGCGAAATCAGGCTGTTCGGCGAGCCGATCGAGGGCCTCAGCCCCGAACGTATCTCGCACCTCGGGGTCGGTCTTGTACCGCAAGGACGCCGTATCTTTCCATCGCTCACGGTGCGGGAAAATCTCGTGGTGGCGCAACAGCGCGCCCGCGCTGCCGGCAAGCCATGGAACCTGGAGCGGATTTACGACATGTTTCCGCGGCTGCGCGAGCGCGATCGTCAGTTCGCCGGCACCCTCTCGGGCGGCGAGCAGCAGATGCTTGCGATCGGAAGGGCGCTGATGGGCAATCCGCGGCTCCTCCTGCTCGACGAACCATCGGAAGGTCTTGCACCTCTGATCGTCGCGGAGGTGGGCCGCACCGTCAGGCGCCTGAAGCAGGAAGGACAATCCATCGTGCTCGTCGAACAGAACATTCAACTGGCACTCGAGGTTGCCGATCAGGCGGTGATCCTCAACACCGGACGCTGCGTGTTCGCTGGCAACGCCGGCGACGTCATGGATAATGCCGAGCTGATCGCGCAGAATCTCGGTGTCTTTCATGCTCAATGATGTCATCCACCCACAAAATGAGTTGAGGTACAGGCAATGAAGATCGGCGTATGCGGAACTGGACGAATGGGATCCTCGATCGCGCAGCGGCTGATGGCGGTCGGACACGAAGTCGGTGTCTGGAACCGGAATGCGGCGAAGACCAAACCACTGACCGACGCGGGCGCAAAGCTGTTCGGCTCGCCTGCGGAACTCATGGAAGGCTGCGATACCGTCGTCGTGATGCTGCTCAATGACGCCGCTACCGAGGCGGTCTATCGCGGCCCTAGCGGCATCCTGAAGGCCAAACTCGCCGGCAAGCTCCTGATCGACATGAGCACGATCCGCCCCGACACGATGACCGGGATCGGCGCCGCCGTGTTGCAGCAGGGCGCCGCGTTTGTCGAATGTCCGGTGGGCGGCAGCACCGGTCCGGCGAAAGAAGGCAAGCTGTTCGGGCTGCTCGGGGGTGCCAAGCCGGATGTCGCGCGGGCGATGCCGGTGCTTGAACAACTGTGCCGCCGCATCGAACATGTCGGTGCGCTTGGCGCGGGCGCAACCCTGAAACTCGCGGTCAATCTGCCGCTCCTGGTCTACTGGCAGGCGCTCGGCGAGGCTCTGGCGATCTGCAAACCGCTGCAGCTTCCGCCCGACCGGCTGATCGATATCCTGTCCGACACCGCCGGCACGCCGACCGCCATGAAGGGCCGCGGCGCCGTCATCGCCCAGCTACTGGGTGGCGCAACGCCGGGCCCCACCGCCTTCGGCCTCAGTGCAGCAAAAAAGGACCTTGCCACCGCCGTGCAATTCGCCGCGTCGATCCATACCGAGCTTCCGGTTGCGGCAAGCGCGCTGGCCTGCTTCGAGGAAGCGGAAGCGGCCGGCCTTGGCAACGCCGACGCCACTACGGTTGCGGTGCGCTGGTCCCAGCGTCCGGCCTCCAAACCCTGACCGCACCATGATCTTGTCGTCACACCCCGAACCATCCGCAACTGCAGGACAAGTGCAATGATCGATCGCAAGAATCGCTATGGCCGCACCGCCGCCCGTATCCATGATGCCGATGGCCTCGCACGGCGACCCTCCTCGCCCACCATTGACATTCACGCTCATATCGTGGTTCCCGAGGCAGCAAAGCTCGCCCGGCCGCATGTCGATATCAGCCGGGTCCCGCTGGCGCATTTCGCCGATGCCGCCAGCAAGGAAATCAATGCGCAGCAGGAAAAGGATATCGGCGAGGTCATGACCACAATCGAGCGCCGCCTGCGCGACCTCGACAGCATGGGCATCGACATTCAGGTCGTGGCCCCGGCGCCGGGCCAGTGCTATTACTCGGTCGACGCCAAGATCGCGGAGGCCGCGCATCGCCTCGCCAATGATGGCGTGGTGGAATATTGCGCACGCCGGCCCGACCGCTTTGTCGGGCTCGGCGTCGTCACGCTGCAGGAGCCCGAGATCGCCGTCCGCGAACTCGACTACATCATGAACGACCTGAAATTGAAGGGCGTCGAGATCCTGACCAATGTCGATGGCCAGGAATTGTCCGATCCCAAGTTCCGGCCGTTCTTCGCAAGAGCTGAGCAGCTCGGCGCGTTCATAATGATGCACCCGAACGGATTCACTCATGGCGAACGGTTGACGCATTTCTATTTCAACAATGTGCTCGGCAATCCGCTCGAGACCACGCTCGCGCTGCACAACCTGATCTTTTCGGGCACGCTGGCGCGGTTCCCCGAACTCAAGCTGATGGCGGTGCACGGCGGCGGCTACCTTCCCGGCTATTCCGGCCGGATCGACCACGCCTGGGGTGCGCGTCGGGATTCGCACGGCGAGCTGCCGCTGCCGCCGACGACCTATCTGCGGCAGGTCTATCTCGACACCGTGGTTTTTACTTACCACCAGCTCGCACACATGATCGAGGTCTTCGGCCCCGACCGCATCCTGATGGGCACCGATTACCCGTTCGACATGGCCGAATATAATCCGGTCGGCCACATCGCGGGCGTGCATGGCATGGATGAGGCCACCCTGGCCCAGATTGCGGGTGGCAATGCCGCCAGGGTTCTCGGCCTCGATCTCTGAGGCAGGCAGCCGCGCTCAGTGCCGCGCCTTTGCCGCGTCAAAGCAGGTCGAGCCGCCGGCTTGGTCTGCCGGCACGGTGAGGAACCCAGTGCCGCTGTCGTGCGTTGCTGGTCTTGTGCGCGGAGGCCACGCGAATGCGCATCAAGACACCCGCCGTATGGCTCACCTCGGTTTTGAAGCTGGCCAGCCACGCCGCCATGGGGATCGCCATGGGCCTTGTTTTCACGCTGGTTTTATCCATCGCCGACCCTGCCGGCATCATAACCCTGATCAAGCATGGCGCCACGCCGGACCTACATGGGCCATGTTCGTGGGCACCGTCCTGCTGACATTCGCCATCGGCGCGACCCTGACGGGCTTCATCTTCATCATGACCGAAGATAGCTGACACGTCTTGGTACGAAAGAATCAGGCCGGCCGTGGCCCGCGGTCTGGAACAGCCCTTCGGGCGTCGCGTTCTCTCGGCATGCCGCGATATCATTTCGACCTGATTGGAAAGCAGACGATCGTGGACCATAACGGTCTCGATCTGCCCGACGACATTTTGGCGTCCGACGCGGCGGATAGTCTTGCCAACGAATTGTATTCCGCCCGGCCGGAGCTCCGCCGTCAGCATTGCTCGATCCTGGTGACAAACGAAGACGGTGAGGAAGTTTGCCGCGCGCTGATATGGGATCCGTGCCGCGACTGAAAAGCACAGATCACGCCGGCCCCGGACGCGGAGACCGAGGTGCGCGACATCCTTTCAGAGATAGCCTTCCCCGGCCTCCGCGGCGAACCGGCCGGGATCGCCCTCCCAGACGATCCGCGCATGTTCCAGCACATAGACCCGGTCGGCATGGGGAAGCGCGAAAGTCACGTTCTGCTCGCCCAGCAACACCGTGATCGGCGTCGTCTGGCGTAGTTTCTCCAGGGCCTTGGACAATAGTTCGAGAATAACCGGCGCCAATCCGAGGGTCGGCTCGTCCAGGATCAGGATTTTCGGTTGCATCATCAGCGCGCGGCCGATCGCCAGCATCTGCTGTTCGCCGCCGCTCAAAGTCTGCGCCATCTGCCCCTGACGCTCCTTCAGGATCGGGAACAGTTCGAACAGCCAGGCGAGTTGCTGGTCCCTCACCTCGTCGGTCAGATGCTGACCGCCGAGGTCGAGATTTTCCCGCACCGTCATCTCGCCGAACAATTCCCGTGACTCCGGGCACTGCACGATGCCGCTGCGGGCGATGCGTGCTGGGCTCGTGCCACGCAACTTTTCGCCACCGCGAATGATTTCGCCGGAATACGGCAGGAAACCGGAAATGGTATTGAACAGCGTGGTCTTGCCGGCGCCATTGAGGCCGACAACGGAGACGAACTCCCCCTCATGCACATGGATCGAGACGTTCTCCAATGCCTGCGCCTTGCCATAGTGGACGCTGACGTTCTCGATTTGCAGCAGCGGCACCTTGTCCCTGAAGCTGGTTTCCGGACGGGCCGATGTTTCGATCGCGCCGCCGAGATAAACCCGCCGCACGGTCTCGTTGCGCATGACCTCGTCGGCGCGTCCGGTGACGATCTCTTCGCCGAGGTACATCGCGAGCACCCGATCGACCAGCGCGGCGACGCTTTTGACGTTGTGGTCAACCAGCAGCACGGCGCGGCCTTCATCGCGGAAGCTGCGTATCAGTTCGGAGAATGTGCCAACTTCGGCGAGTGTCAGGCCCGCGAACGGTTCGTCGACCAGCACGACCTTGGGATCGCGGGCGATGGCCTTGGCGAGCTCGAGCCGGCGCAGGTCGGCGAACGGCAGCGTCGGAGGTCGCCGGTCCATCACGGCACCGAGGCCGACACGGTCGGCGATCCACCTCGCACGCTCGGTCAGGGCCTTGTCCGGAAACAGCATGAACAGGCTGTCCGGCAACAGCGCCACCATGATGTTTTCAAGCACGGTCTGGCGATTGAGCGGCCGCGAGTGCTGGAACACCATGCCGAACCCCTTCCGCGCAATCTTGTGCGCGGGAAGGCCGGCAACGTTTTCGCCCTGAAAAATCACATCGCCGGCGGTCGGCCGCTCGATGCCCATGATCGCCTTCATCGCCGTCGACTTGCCGGATCCGTTCGGGCCGATCAGGCCAAAGATTTCGCCGGCACGCAGATCGAGATTCAGGTTCTTGACGGCGGTGAGGCCACCGAAGCGCTTGGTCAGACCCCGGACCTGGAGAACGGGTGCGTTGTTGGCGCTCGCGTCCATCACGATCGGGCCTCGCGCGACAAGGCTGCTCCGAGGAAACCGCCGGGGAAGAACAGGACCACAAGCAGGGCAACCGCCGAGACGATGAATGTCGCGAGTTCGCCGGTCGGCCGCAGGAATTCGCCGGCGACGATCAGGAAGATCGCGCCAAGCGCGGCGCCGAGCACCGTGCGGCGGCCGCCGAGCACGGCGGCGACGATGACGTTGACGCCGACGGCGACGTCAACCACCGTGCCGACGGATGCGGTGCCGAAGTAAAACACCAGCAGCGCGCCGGACAGGCCGGAGAAGAACGCGCTGACGATGAACGCGGCGAGCTTGTGCTTGACGATATTGAAACCGAGAGCGCCGGCCTGAACCGGGTCCTGCCCGCTCGCCTGCAGCACGAGCCCGATCGGCGACTGCGATAGGCCGTACAGGATCGCCGCACTGATGGTCATGAAGCCGAGCGCGATCCAGTAGTTGATGCTGGCGCTGATGGTGATGACGTCGGGAATGGTCAGGCCGATCTCGCCGCCGGTGAGATCGGCGAATACCACGACGAAATTCTGCAGGATCAATACGGCGACCAGGGTCGTCAGCCCGAAATAGGGCCCACGGACCCGCAAGGCCGGCAGCGCCAGCACGAATCCGGCGATCACCGACGCCAATGCGCCAAGGATGATGCACAGATATACCGACCACCCATACCGGTTGTTGAGGATACCCGCGGTGTAGGCGCCGACGCCGATCAGGAAGGTCGGTCCGAAATTCACCTCGCCGGCGAAACCGAACAACAGGTCCCAGGACATTGCGAACACGCCGAAATAATACGCGACCGTGAGCAGCCCGAGAACATAGCCGGAGACGTAGAGCGGCAGCGTCGAGGCAACGATGACGATGACGAGTGCAATCAAAAACAGCCGTGACTTGAAGAAACCGGCCATGCTCATCGCCTCCCGAGCAGGCCTTGCGGCCGGATGTACATCACGACCACCAGCAGCAGCAGCGCCGGAATGGTGCGGTAGGCGGGCGAGATCAGATAGGCGGTGAGGGTTTCGAGGTAGCCGACCACGAAGGCGGCGATCAGGGACCCCGACACGCTGCCGAGGCCTCCGAGCACCACGATCGAGAACGCGCTCGCGGTCAGCGGCCCGACGCTGTAGGAGCTGACGCCGAGGAACATGCCGAGCAGCACGCCGGCGACGCCGGCAAGAATGCCGTAGATCGCCCACACCACCACATAGATGCTGGTCAGTTCAAGTCCGAGCAAGGTGACGCCGCGGGGGTTCATCGATGCCGCCAGCACCGCCTTGCCGGTGCGGGTTCGGTTCACCAGCAGCCAGAGCAGGCCGATCGCGAGGCAGCAGACCACGGCGGTGAAGATTTCGTTATTCGGCGTGCGCACGCCGAGGATGCCGACCACGCCGTCGACGATCGGCAGCACGGTCTTGGCATTGTTGGTGAAGAAATACGCGATCAGTTCCTGAATCATGATTCCCCACAGCAACGTACCGGTGAGGACGAATATCTCCTTCTCCTCGTTCGGAATTCGTGTCGACTTCTGGATCGGCTGCACCACCGCGAAGTAGGTGGCGAAGGCGGCGACCAGCGCTGCCGCGACGCCAACCAGCGCACCGGAATAGGAGCCCATATGCAGCACGCTCGCTGCGGCCCATGCAGCCACCGCCGCCAGGACCATGATGGCGCCGTGCGACAGATTGAGCACGCCGGAGACGCCGAAGATCAGGGTAAAGCCGGTCGCGCCCAAGGCGTACAGTGCGCTGATGGCAAAGCCGTCGATCAGGATCTGGAAGGCAAGCATTTAATCGGCCGCGGCAGCACCGCTGCCTCACTTTTGGAGCTACAGACACGAAAATGCTCCCGGGCGAACCCGGGAGCCTGGTTATTGCACTGTCAGTTCGCGGTGACCTTGATGAAGCTCGGGAACTTCAACTGGCCCTTGGCTACTTCCTTGGGCCAGACGCTCACCTGCTTGCCATCCTGCCACTGCAGCATCAGGCCGGTGATCAGGCCCTTGCCGTATTTGATCGAATGGGTGAACGGATCCTCCTTGCCGTAGAACTGGATGCGGCCGATGGTGCCTTCCCAGTCGGTCTTTTCCAGCGCCGCGACCAGCTTGTCCGCATCGGTCGACCCGGCGCGCTTCACGGCGTCGGCGATGTAGTAGACCTCGTCATAAGAGGTGTAGCCGGCATAGGACGGGTAATTGCCGAACTTCTTCTTGAAGCCCTCGGCAAACGGAATCGACTTCGGGGTCACCGCGACGTCGGGACCGGAGACGCCCTGGTAAAGCACGCCTTCCGCCGCGTCGTTGGTATCCTTGCCGAAGGTGCTGTTGGTCGCTTGCGAGCTGATGCCGAACATCGGGATCGGTACCTGCTGGTTCTTCCACTGCACGGTCGGCTGCACTCCGACATGCGAAATGCCGGTGATGATCACGTCGGGCTTCGCGCCTTCGATCTTGTTGAAGATCGGGGTGAAGTCGGTGGTGTCGGGCGAGAAGCGGATGTGGTCAAGCACCTTCAGGCCGATCTTGGGCAGGCACTCCTCATATCCGACGTCGAGCGGCTTGGTCCAGGCGGCGTCCTCGCTCATGATGACCGCGGACTTCATGTGCTTCTGGTCCACCAGAAGTTCCTTGGCGGCATCGCACACCGACAGCGCGAGCGCCGCCGAGGTCAGATAGCCGTGGAAGGTGTATTTGTTCTTCTCATAGTCGCTGTGCACGCTTTTGCTGATTTCGTTGGACGCCGCACCCGGCGACACGAACGGCGTCTTGAGCCGCGCGGCCCACGGTTCCAGCGCCAGCACGACTTCGCTGATGTAGCTCGCGATGACCATGTTGACCTTGTCCTCGTTGACCGCGCGCTGGAAGGCGCGGACGGAATCCGCCGAGGAGCTGTGGTTGTCGTAGGTGATGATCTCGATCTGGCGGCCGTCAACGCCGCCCTTGGCATTGATTTCTTCGGCGGCCATCTGCGCTGCCTGGGGGATCGATGCACCGGCGATCGCCTGCGCTTCGGCGATCACGCCGATCTTGATCGGATCGGCAGCCAACGCCTGACCCGAGGCCGTTGCCAGCAGGCCCAGCGCGGTCGCGCCGAGCAGACCCCGCAGTGACCAAAAAACAGGCGGGCGCGAGGTATTTGTCATGTCGTTTCTCTCCACTTGATAAGCTCTTGGTCTGGTTGCCGGTATTCTACCGGTGCCGGCGCGCGCGGCAAGCGAAACCGCACCATAAACCTTAACCGGCGTCGAAACTATAGTAGGTGGGCTTCGATGCGTCCGGACGACTACGCGATTATTCCCGGTTCCGGAAGATTATTTGAAAGGCAGGTCGAGCTGGCGGCCATCGCCGGGAATTCCGGGCTCGGCGACCGCCGATGGGATGCCTGATAAATTCCGCCCGGCAGCCCTGTCGCGCCAGGCGCGACAAGCCCGATATCGACAGCTTCCGTGACTGCAGGTAGGGTCGCCGCAAAAAAGCGCCCCGGAGATGCGCCGTTGCAGGACCGATTCAAGCTGAAACGCGATTACTACGCCGGCGGCCTGATGGTGCTGCTCGGCGTGGGAGCCGCCGTCACCGGCACCGGCTACAAATTCGGCACCCTGGCCAGAATGGGCCCCGGATTCATGCCGGTCATGCTCGGCATCGTGCTGGCATTTATCGGGGTCCTGATCGCCGGCACGGCGCTGGCATCATCCGAGCCCGACGACAGGAAGTTCCTGCCCGACAACCCGCAATGGCTCGGCTGGCTCTGCATCATCGGCGGCCCCATCCTGTTCATTATTTTCGGAGAGTACGGCGGCATGATTCCGGCGGTGTTCGCCTGCGTTTTTGTCTGCGCGCTTGGCGATAACACAGCGACGTACAAATCGTCACTCGTTCTGGCGGCCGGCGTGACCGTGTTCGGTGTCGTGCTGTTCCATTATTTGCTGGGCATTCCGTTCCCGCTGCTGCGCGGGGTCAACCTGTGATCTCAACGGCGATTACGGATCTTTGGTACGGCTTTGGCGTCGCGCTCGAGCCGCACAACCTGATGTATTGTTTCCTCGGGGTGCTGGTCGGAAACCTGGTCGGGGTGCTGCCCGGCATGGGTCCGGTTGCCACGATCTCGATTCTGCTTCCGCTGACCTTCGGGATGCAGCCGGTGCCCGCGATCCTGATGCTCTCCGGCGTCTATTACGGCGCCCAGTATGGCGGCGCGATCTGTTCGATCCTGCTCAATCTGCCCTGTCATCCGCCGCATGCCGTGACCTGTCTCGACGGATTTCCACTGACCAAGCAGGGCAAGGGCGGCACGGCGCTCGGCATCACCATCATCGCCGCCTTCATCGGTGCGTCGTTCGGCATCACCGAAATGGTTTTCCTGGCGCCGTTCCTTGTCAAGATGGCGCTCGAATTCGGGCCCGCCGAAGTATGTTCGCTGATGCTGGTAGGATTGCTCGCGGGCTCGACGCTGGCCAAGGGATCACCGCTCAAGGGCATCGCGATGACGATTCTCGGCCTTTTGGTCGGCATCGTGGGGTCGGACATCGAGACCGGGCAACCCCGCTTCACCTTCGGCATCACCGAACTGTTCGACGGGGTCGAGATCATCGCGCTTGCGCTAGGGATGTTCGGCATCGCCGAGTTCATGAACAGCATCAACAATACCGAAACCGTCGACATGAAATATGCCAAGGTCGGCATCGCCGACATGTTTCCATCAAAGGCAGACCTCAAGCTGGCATTCTGGCCGATGATCCGCGGCACCATTCTCGGCAGCCTCTGCGCACTGATTCCCGGCACTGGGCCGACGATCGCCTCGTTTGTCTCCTACGCCACCGAGAAGAAGATCTCGAGGACACCGGAGCGTTTCGGTCATGGCGCGATCGAGGGTGTCGCATGTCCCGAGGCGTCAACGCATTCCTCGGTGCAGGGCGACTTCATCCCGACCATGAGCCTCGGTATTCCCGGCGACACGGTCATGGCGCTTGCTGCTCGGCGCCCTCATCATTCACGGCATCGTTCCCGGACCGCAGCTCATCAGCCAGCACGCCGACATCTTCTGGGGCCTGATTGCGAGCTTCTGGATCGGCAACATCCTCCTCGTCATTCTCAACGTGCCGATGATCGGCCTGTGGGTGAAACTGCTCAGCATTCCCTACCGCTACCTTTATCCGAGCGCGATGTTCTTCGTCTGCATCGGGGTCTATGCGGCCAACAACGACATGTTCCAGGTCGGCGAAACCCTGGTGATCGGCATTGTCGGCTATGTCCTGCTGCGGCTCGATTTCCATCCTGCGCCGGTGCTGCTCGGATTCGTGCTTGGCCCGCGCTTCGAGGAGAACTTCCGCCGCAGCCTGCTGATCTCCCGCGGTGATCTGACAACCTTCATCGACCGGCCGATCAGCGCGTTCTTTCTCCTGATCTGCGTCGTACTGATCGTGGCCCAGATTTATGTCTGGCTGCGCAAGCCCAGAGCGGTTGCCGAAGCACAAGCGATCGAGGCCCAGGTGCCGGCGACATCGTATTCGGAGCTGGCAGGCTAGCCGCGAAACCGTCGGGAACAAATGAAATCGTGATGAATTTCATGGCGGTCCGTCCGGTTGTCAGCACCAAGTCCGGTTCCGCGCGCTCGAAGCGCATCGAAAAAGTCGCGCCATCCGCTGGGAACTTTAGCATCGCGCCTGGGTTACCCCGCGCGGGCATCCAGGTCAGCCCCTTTCATCGGAGCCCGCGCGCTTCGAGGGTGCCATGTCGAAATTCAATATCCTGGCTGTTGTTCTGGCGATCGTTCTGATCGCTCCCGCTGCCGCGGCGCCGCAAAGAGGTGGCGGCGGTGGGGGTGGGGGTGGGGGTGGCCATTTTGGCGGCGGCGGTGGCGCTCATTTTGGTGGCGGTGGCGGCGGTCACTTCGGCGGTGGCGGCGGCGGTCACTTCGGTGGCGGTGGCCACTTCGGCGGCGGCGGAGCCCACTTCGGTGGTGCACGCTTCGGCGGCGGCGGAGGCCATGTCGGCGGCGCACGTTTCGGCGGTGCGCGTTTCGGTGGCGCACATGTCGGCGGAGGACATTTCGGCAGGCCGGCGACATCGCATTTCGCAGCGCGGCCCGGTTTTCGCGGGCACCGCTCGTTTGCCACCCGCGGCAACCCTGGCCGCGTCAGCCGCAGAG
The DNA here is from genome assembly GCA_963808035.1 of uncultured Alphaproteobacteria bacterium. Lineage (GTDB taxonomy): Bacteria > Pseudomonadota > Alphaproteobacteria > Rhizobiales > Xanthobacteraceae > Bradyrhizobium. The sequence goes on from CAWEEF010000001.1 coordinate 1,119,223, forward strand.
CGACGCTGCCGCAAAGTCGCAATACCACGTTCAGCCGAAATCGGAATCCAGGTTTCCGCGGAGATCGCACCGCCAGCGTGAGATCACGCGCCGTACAACGCGCGCTGAACTCGCGTTCGGTCGCCGGCGCACTACACAACCGAACCGCGCTACGCAATCCAAATACGCGTGCTCAGATCGCGGCGAGTGCAGCCACGGCCGGATGGCATGGCCGCGGCAGAAATGGCTGGTGGCGACACCGCAACGGCGGCTACGGCTGGGTCGGCCCGTTGTTCTGGCCGTTCGCCTATGACGATTGGTATGACTACACGATGTGGGGTTACGGCGACGACGCGTCGTTCTGGGACTATGGCTACAATGACATCTATGCCGGCATTTTCGCTCCGTACGGGTATGACGACCTCGCCGGCTATCTGCCGCCGAGCGGGAGCGGCTCTTATCTGCCGCCCAGCAGGAGCGGCTCTCGACCGGCATCGCGCGTCCGGGCTGCGGCCGCCACCTCCGATCAATTGACGCAAATGTGCGGCAACGACAGTCGCGAGATCGCCGGCCTGCCGATCGATCAGATCCAGCAGGCAATTCAGCCCAACGACGCCCAGCGTGCGGCGCTCGATGACCTCGCCAATGCGTCTGTCAAGGCGGCGCAGGACATCAAGGCCGCATGCCCGACACAGGTCGCCTCGACCGCCCCGGCCCGGCTTGAATCCATGCAAAAACGGATCGAGGCGATGATTGCCGCGGTCGGGACGGTTCAGCCGGCATTGCAGAAATTCTACGACCTTCTGAACGACGATCAGAAGGCCCGCCTGAACACGCTCGGCCAGGACCAGCGTCAAAGCAAGGCCCCGCAAAATAACGCCGGCGCGCCGGCGCAAGGCTGCGGCGCTGCGCAATCCGGCGTCATGACATGGCCGACGGCCGAAATCGACGCCAAAATTCATCCGACCGACGCCCAACGAACCAGCCTTGCCGCGCTGCAGGACGCCACGGCGAAGGCCGCGGATATGCTCAAGGCGTCATGCCAGCCTAGCGACGCCATCACGCCGCCGGCGCGGCTCGAGGCGGTCGGCAAACGGCTGAACGCCATGCTGGACGCGGTCAAGACCGTGCGCCCGGCATTGGACGACTTCTACAGCAAGCTCAGTGACGAACAGAAGGCGCAGTTCGAAGCGATCGGTCCGCGCCGCTCCGCATCGTCGGATCAGCCGGCCGGCTCGCGGTCTCACATTCACCGCCACCATGCCAACATCGGCGGAATCATCCGCCGCTTCATCGCGCTGACCCGCTGAAGCGGCCGCGGAATAGCCTGCCAGCGTTTACACCTGCGCGCCCTCCCCTGTACATTCGGTGCTGTGGTCAGCCGGCCTGAAGCGCCGGCCTGTGCTCAGGGGGAGTTGAAGCATTGGCGCTGCCGAAACATGTGCTGCCGACGACGGTCGTGGGAAGCTATCCGCAACCCGACTGGCTGGTGGACCGCCAGATGCTGTCGAAATCCGTTCCGCGCACCCGAATGACGCAGCTGTGGCGCATTCCGGACGATCATCTGGAGCAGGCACAGGATGATGCGACCATCGTTGCCATCCGAGACATGGAGCGCGCCGGTATCGATATCGTGACCGATGGCGAGATCAGGCGGGAGAGCTACTCCAATCACTTCGCAACGGCGCTGCAAGGGATCGACACCGAACATCCGGCCATCATCGCCGCGCGATCGGGCCAGGCGACCCAGGTCCCCCGCGTGGTCGGCCACATCCGCCGCCACGGTCCGGTCGAGCTGAGGGACATGGAATTCCTGCGCCGCAATACCGACCATGCGGCGAAGATCACGCTGCCCGGGCCATTCACCATGAGCCAGCAGGCAAAAAACGAATTCTACAAGGATGATGAAGAACTCGCCATGGCGATGGCGGCGGCCGTCAATGCTGAAGCGCTGGAGCTGCAGAACGCCGGTGCCGACGTCATCCAGCTCGACGAGCCCTGGGTGCGGAACGATCCGGCAGCCGCGAGGCGTTACGCCGTGAAGGCGATCAACCGAGCGCTGCAGGGTCTCACGGTACCCACCGTCGTTCACATCTGCTTCGGCTATGCTGCCGTGGTGCCCGGCGATACCAAGCCGTCATGTTATTCCTTCCTGGCCGAGCTCGCCGATTCCGCGGCGCAGCAGATCTCGATCGAGGCGGCGCAGCCCAAGCTCGATCTCGGCGTGCTGGTCGATCTGTCGTCCAAGAAAATCCTGCTTGGCGTGATCGATCTCGGCGACCCCGAGATCGAGACCGCAGCCGTGATCGCGGATCGCATCCGCAACGGCCTCAAACACGTCTCTGCGGATCGGCTGATCCCGGCACCGGATTGCGGCATGAAATACCTGCCGCGTCACATTGCATTCGGCAAGCTCAAGGCCATGAGCGACGCCGCCGCCATGGTCCGCAGGGAAATCAGCTAGCCGCAACCGTCTCAGGAATTTGAATTGTTGGATCGGCGCGGCACGCTGGGCTAGAATGGGTTATCATCCGCACCCGGAACCACGCCCATGCAGCAGTACGACCGCGCCGCCGAAGACCTTGGCAACTCCATCCACCTCGAACACGTCAACGTTCAGGTCCCGGATCAGCGCCTTGCGACATTGTTCTATGTCGCCGGGCTTGGGCTGACCCGCGATCCCTATCTGATGGTCTCCGACAGCAACATGTGGATCAATGTCGGCAGAAGCCAGTTTCATCTGCCCAGCGGCGACGCGCAGGTGCTGCGCGGCCATACCGGGATCGTCATGTCGGGCCGCAAGGCGCTGCTCGACCGCCTCGCCTCGGTCGCGAGGAAACTCGAAGGCACGGCGTTCAGCTTTCGAGAAAATAACGATTACGTCGAGGCGACGTGTCCATGGGGCAATCGCGTGCGTTGCTACGAGCCAGACGCGGCGCGGTTCGGACGCATCACGCTCGGCATCCCCTATGTCGAGTTCGACGTGCCGGCCGGCACAGCACAGCGCATTTGCGACTTCTATCCGAAGGTGATGGGGATGCCGTCCGAGGTCAGCAACGGTGATGGCAGGCTTGCGCGGGTGAAGATGGGCAAGGACCAATACCTGCAATTTCGTGAGACCGACCGGCCACAGCCGGAATATGACGGCCATCATGTGCAGATGTACATCACGAATTTCTCCGGCCCCTACCGCGAGTTGTCGGTGCGCGGCTTGATCTACAGCGAGGACAACCAGTACCAATACCGCTTCCGCGAGATCGTCGATCTCGCCGACGGCAAGCCGCTGTTCACCATCGAGCACGAGGTCCGCAGCGCCAGCCATCCGATGTATCTGCGGCCGCTGGTGAACCGCAACCCGACCCAGACCAACCAGACTTATGCGATCGGCCACGACCAATGGCTTTGGGCGATGGAACCAGACCTCTACGACCAACGCTAGCGGCCTTCCTGCCGAAGCTGACCAGGACGGGGCTGGCAGACAGGGTTAATCGACGCTGAACCTGGGCGGCGATTCGGTCATGGACCTGACGGGCGTCCAGCCGGATGGCCTGACCGTCCCGGTCAGGGGGTTGGCCAGGCAAAATTTGTCCCATTGCTGGAACCATCTGCCCACCATGCAGTTGTATCGCTTGGCCCAAATGGGGCGAGTTCCAATTGCCAAAAGTCTTTATCTTTCTTGCTTTGGCGTTTTGCAGAGGCTTCTATGCCTGATCTGCTACGCTGATTAGATTCGGTAACGATGCGCGGGGGAATGCCATGAGCGATCTTGATCCCGGTGCCGTGACGCCGCCCCTTCGTCCCACGCAAAAGCGCAAGTCCAGCGCGGGCCCCGAACCGGACTCGCGGCAGGATTTGCTGCATGCGCTTCAGGCGATGCGCAGCGGCGATTTCTCGGCGCGAATGACCGGTGACCATCTCGGGATCGACGGCAAGATTGCCGATACATTTAACGAAATCATCGCGGCCAACCAGCGTATGGCGCAGCAGCTCGAGCGCGTCGGCCAGGTTGTCGGTCGGGAAGGAAAGACCCGGCAGCGCGTCAAGTTCGGCCTTGCCAGCGGCTCATGGGCCGACATGGAAGGCTCCGTCAACACGCTGATCGACGATCTGCTCTGGCCGACCCGCGAAGTGACCCGCGCGGTCGCCGCGGTCGCGCAGGGCGACTTGTTGCAAACCGTGCAGCTCGACGTCGACGGCCGCCCGCTCGGCGGCGAATTCCTGCAGTCGGCCAATATCGTCAACACGATGATCAAGCAGCTCAGCGTGTTCACGTCCGAGGTGACGCGCGTCGCGCGCGAGGTCGGAACCGAAGGCAAGCTCGGCGGCCAGGCCCAGGTTCCCGAAGTCACGGGGGTGTGGAAGGATTTGACCGAAAGCGTCAACTCCATGGCCAACAACCTCACCGGCCAGGTTCGCAACATCGCTGAAGTCACCATTGCGGTGGCCAATGGCGACCTCTCCAAGAAAATCACGGTGGACGTTCGCGGCGAGATTCTGCAGTTGAAGGAAGCCATCAACACCATGGTGGACCAGTTGCGCTCGTTCGCATCCGAAGTGACCCGCGTCGCCCGCGAGGTCGGAACCGATGGCAAGCTCGGCGGCCAGGCGATCGTGCCCGGCGTCGCCGGCACCTGGAAGGACCTCACCGACTCCGTCAATGCGATGTGCGGCAACCTCACCGCCCAGGTGCGCAATATCGCCAACGTGACCACCGCGGTCGCCCGCGGCGATCTCTCGCGCAAGATCACGGTGGACGTGCGCGGCGAGATTCTGGAGCTGAAGGACACCATCAACACGATGGTCGACCAGCTCAATTCCTTCGCCTCGGAGGTGACGCGCGTGGCGCGCGAGGTCGGCACCGAAGGCAAGCTCGGCGGTCAGGCCCAGGTCCCGGGCGTCGCCGGCACCTGGAAGGATCTCACCGACAACGTCAACTTCATGGCCTCGAACCTGACCGCCCAGGTGCGCAACATCGCCGACGTCGCGACCGCGATCGCAGGCGGCGACCTTTCCAAGAAGATCACGGTGAACGTGTCCGGCGAAATCCTTCAGCTCAAGGAAACGCTGAACACGATGGTCGACCAGCTCAACGCCTTCGCCGGCGAGGTGACGCGCGTGGCGCGCGAGGTCGGCACCGACGGCAGGTTGGGCGGCCAGGCCAACGTGCTTGGCGTCGCCGGTACCTGGAAGGACCTGACCGAGAGCGTCAACTCGATGGCGAGCAACCTGACCGCTCAGGTGCGCAACATCGCCGAGGTGACCACCGCGGTCGCCAATGGCGACCTCTCGAAAAAGATCACGGTCGACGTCCGCGGCGAAATTCTCGAGCTGAAAGACACCATCAATACCATGGTCGATCAGCTCAACGCCTTCGCCGGCGAGGTGACGCGCGTCGCTCGCGAGGTCGGTACCGAAGGCAAGCTCGGCGGCCAGGCGCTGGTGCGCGGCGTCGCCGGCACCTGGAAGGACCTGACCGACAGCGTCAACTCGATGGCGAGCAACCTCACCGGCCAGGTCAGAAACATCGCCGAGGTCGCAACGGCGGTCGCCAAGGGTGACCTGTCGAAAAAGATCACGGTAAACGTGTCCGGCGAAATCCTTCAGCTCAAGGAAACGCTGAACACGATGGTCGACCAGCTCAACGCCTTTGCCGGCGAAGTGACGCGCGTCGCCCGCGAGGTCGGCACCGACGGCAAGCTCGGCGGTCAGGCCGAGGTGCCCGGCGTCGCCGGTACCTGGAAAGACCTCACCGACAGCGTCAATTCGATGGCCGGCAACCTGACCGCCCAGGTGCGCAACATCGCCGAGGTGGCCACCGCCATCGCCGGCGGCGACTTGTCGCGCAAGATCACGGTCGACGTGCGCGGCGAAATCCTGCAGCTCAAGGAGACGCTGAACACCATGGTCGATCAGCTCAACCGGTTCGCCGGTGAGGTGACGCGCGTCGCGCGCGAGGTCGGTACCGAGGGACGGCTGGGCGGCCAGGCCAACGTCCCCGGCGTCGCCGGCACCTGGAAGGACCTGACCGACAATGTCAACTCGATGGCCGGCAACCTCACCGGCCAGGTCCGCAACATCGCCGAGGTGACGACGGCGGTGGCGAAAGGCGACCTTTCCAAGAAGATCACAGTCGATGTGAAAGGCGAGATCCTCGAGCTGAAGAACACCGTCAACACGATGGTCGACCAGCTCAATGCCTTCGCCTCCGAAGTGACGCGCGTGGCGCGCGAGGTCGGTACCGAGGGCAAGCTCGGCGGCCAGGCCCAAGTGCCGGAGGTCGCCGGCACCTGGAAGGATCTCACCGACAACGTCAACTTCATGGCCTCGAACCTGACCGCCCAGGTGCGCAATATTGCCGAAGTCGCCACCGCGATCGCCGGCGGCGACCTGTCGAAGAAGATCACGGTCGACGTGCGCGGCGAGATTCTGCTGCTCAAGGACACGCTCAACACCATGGTCGAGCAGCTCCGCTCCTTCGCGGCCGAGGTGACGCGCGTGGCACGCGAAGTCGGCACCGAGGGTCGACTCGGTGGCCAGGCGGTAGTGCCCGGCGTCGGCGGCACCTGGAAGGACCTCACCGACAACGTCAATCTGCTCGCCGCCAACCTGACCACCCAGGTGCGCAACATCGCCGAGGTGACCACCGCGGTGGCGCGGGGCGATTTGTCGCGCAAGATCACCGTCGACGTGAAGGGCGAAATCCTCGAGCTCAAGAATACCATCAATACGATGGTCGACCAGCTCAACGCCTTCGCCGGCGAGGTGACGCGCGTCGCGCGCGAGGTCGGTACCGAAGGCAAGCTCGGCGGCCAGGCGCAGGTTCCCGGCGTGGCCGGTACCTGGAAGGACCTGACCGATACCGTGAACTTCATGGCCGCCAACCTGACCGAGCAGGTCCGCGGCATCGTCAAGGTGGTGACCGCGGTCGCCAATGGCGATCTGAAGCAGAATCTGACCGTGAAGTCGAAGGGCGAAGTCGCCGCCCTCGCCGAAACCATCAACAACATGACGGAGACGCTGGCGACGTTCGCCGACCAGGTCACCAGCGTCGCCCGCGAAGTCGGCGTGGAAGGCCGGCTCGGCGGCCAGGCCAACGTGCCCGGTGCGGCCGGCACCTGGAAGGATCTGACCGGCAACGTCAACCTGCTGGCGGCCAATTTGACCTCGCAGGTGCGCGCGATCGCCGAGGTGGCGACCGCCGTCACCAAGGGCGACCTCACCCGTTCGATCCAGGTCGACGCCAGGGGCGAGGTGGCGGAGCTCAAGGACAACATCAATACGATGATTGGCAATTTGCGGCTCACCACCGACGTCAATACCGAACAGGATTGGCTGAAGACCAACCTCGCCAAATTTACCAACATGCTGCAGGGCCAGCGCGATCTCACCACGGTCGGCCGATTGCTGCTGACCGAGCTGACCCCGCTGGTGAACGCGCATATCGGCGTGATCTACCAGGTCGAAAACGAAGACAATCCGCAACTCCGCCTGCTTTCGGCCTACGCAGGCGACGGCATCTATCCGCATCAGCCGGTTGTGCAGCTTGGCGAAGGCCTGATCGGGCAATGCGCGATGGACAAGCGCCAGCGCCTCGTCGCCGACATCCCGTCCGATGCGACCCCGATCAATTCGGCGCTGCTGCGGGTGGTGCCGAAGAACCTCGTGGTGCTGCCGGTGCTGTTCGAAACCCAGGTCAAGGCGGTGATCGAGCTCGCGTCGATCAGCGCGTTCACGACCTCGCAGATGACCTTCCTCGAGCAGCTCACCGACAGCATCGGCATCGTGCTGAACAGTATCGAAGCCACCATGCAGACCGAGGGGCTCTTGAAGCAATCCCAGCAGCTTGCCGGCGAGTTGCAGACCCAGCAACGCGAGCTGCAACAGACCAACGAGCAGCTCGAGCAAAAGGCGCAGCAGCTTGCCGAACGCAACGTGGAAGTGGAACGCAAGAACCAGGAGATCGAGCAGGCACGGCGCGCGCTCGAGGAGAAGGCGACCGAACTTTCACTGACGTCGAAATACAAATCCGAATTCCTCGCCAACATGTCTCATGAGCTGCGTACGCCGCTCAACAGCATCCTGATCCTGGGCCAGCAGCTCACCGAGAACCCGGAAGGCAATCTGACCGGCAAGCAGGTCGAATTCGCCCGAACCATCCATGGCGCTGGCACCGACCTGCTCAATCTGATCAGCGACATCCTCGATCTTTCCAAGATCGAATCCGGAACCGTCACCGTGGATGCCGAGGAAATTCTCACCTCCAACCTGCTGGAAACGGTGGGACGTCCGTTCCGGCACGAGGCCGAAAACCGCCAGCTATCGTTCAACATCGAACTCGACCCCAACCTGACGCGCAGCATCGTCACCGACTCCAAGCGTTTGCAGCAGGTGCTGAAGAACCTGCTGTCCAATGCCTTCAAGTTCACCGCCGAGGGCGGCGTGAGCCTCAAGGTTTCCGGAGCCCTCGGCGGCTGGAGCAACGAACATCCGGTGCTCAACAGTGCTCCCGCCGTGATCGCGTTCGAGGTGTCGGATACCGGCATCGGCATCCCACCGGAAAAGCAGAAGCTGATCTTCGAGGCGTTCCAGCAGGCCGATGCCGGCACCAGCCGCAAATACGGCGGCACCGGTCTTGGTCTTGCCATCAGCCGCGAACTCGCGAGCCTGCTCGGCGGTGAAATCCACCTTCGCAGCGCGCCCAGCAAGGGCAGCAACTTCACACTCTACCTGCCGTTGAAATATTCCGGGCCGACCGTGGCGCCACGCGTCAATACGGCGCCCCAATACGGCACCACGCCGATGCTGCAGGTGGCAACCCAGGAACGGGTGATCGAGCAATTGCCCGACGACCGGCTCAATCTGGAGCCCGGCGACACCATCCTTCTGATCGTCGAAGACGACCCGCACTACGCGCGGGTGCTGATCGATCTGGCCCGCGACAAGGGCTTCAAGGTACTGGTTGCCGCGCGCGGCGCCGAGGCGCTGGATCTCGCCAAGCAATTCCAGCCGGCGGCGGTCTCGCTCGATGTATTCCTGCCCGATATGCTCGGCTGGACGGTGCTGAGCCAGCTCAAGCACAATCCTCTGACGCGGCACATCCCGGTTCAGATCATCACGCTGGACGAGGACCGCCAGCACGCCTTGGCGCGCGGCGCGTTCTCCTTTGTCAACAAGCCGACGACGACGGAAGGCGTCAGCGCCGCGCTGTCGCAGATCAGGGAGTACGCCCGGCCGCGTCGCAAGCGATTGCTGATCGTCGAAGACAACGCGGCCGAACAGCTCAGTATCCGGGAACTTCTCGAGCACAACGACATCGAGATCGTGACGACCGACACCGGCGCCGGCGCCCTCTCCGCGTTGCGTGACAATCCCTGCGATTGCGTCGTGCTCGACCTCCGGTTGCCGGACATGAGCGGATTCGAGGTGCTGGACCGGATTCGCAACGACGGCGAACTGTCGAATGTGCCGGTCGTGGTGTTTACCGGTCGCGAACTGTCTGCCGAGGAGGACGCGGAACTCCACACCATGGCGCGCAGCATCGTGGTCAAGGGCGTGGAATCGCCGGAACGACTGCTCGACGAAACGTCACTGTTTTTGCACCGTGTGATCACGGAATTGCCGATCGAGAAGCAGCGAATGCTCGAGAAGCTGAACAGTTCCGATGAGGATCTGGTCGGCAAGACCGCGCTTCTGGTCGACGACGATGCGCGCAACATCTTTGCGCTCAGCAGCGTGCTGGAGCGGCGCGGCATGAAGGTGCTCACCGCGACTACCGGAAACGAGGCTGTTGCGCTGGTGCGGTCAAGCCCGGAGATCGCGATCGTCCTGATGGATATCATGATGCCGCAAATGGACGGCTACCAGACGATAGCGGTGATCCGGCAAGACCCGTCGTTCAGCCGCCTTCCCATCATCGCGTTGACGGCCAAGGCCATGAAGGGGGATCGGGAGAAATGTCTGGAAGCGGGCGCCTCGGACTATCTGGCCAAGCCGGTCAACACCGAACAACTGCTGCTCGCCATACGCATGTGGCTGCATCGCTGAGCACGATGATGGACCATGAAAAGGTAAACATCCTTCTGGTGGACGATCAGCCGGCCAAGCTGCTTGCCTATGAAGTCATCCTGAAGGAGCTGGGTGAAAACCTGGTCGTCGCGGCCTCCGGCCGTGAAGCGCTCGAACTCCTGCTCAGGAACGAAATCGCGATTATCCTGGTCGACGTCTGCATGCCGGAACTCGACGGGTTCGAACTCGCCGCCATGATCCGCGAGCATCCCCGTTTCCAGAAGACGGCGATGATCTTCATCTCGGCCATTCAGGTCAGCGATATCGACCGCCTGCGCGGTTACGAGATGGGCGCCGTCGACTACGTTCCGGTGCCGGTCGTGCCCGAGGTGTTGCGGGCAAAGATAAAGGTTTTTGCCGAACTTTATCGCAAGACCAGGCAGTTGGAGCGTCTCAACGCCGAGCTGGAAGACCGCGTTCGCGCGCGAACCGCCGAGCTTCAGAAATCGACCGCCAAGCTTGTCGAAAGCGAGCAGCGCCGCAGCATGGCGATCGCCGCCGGCAAGATGGGATCGTGGGACTGGGACTGGCTCAACGGCGACTGGATGTGGGACGAGGGACAGTACCGGATCTTTGGCGTCGCCCCGCAAAGCTTTGAGGTGACGTCCGCGAATATTCAGGCGCTGTTGCATCCGGACGACGTCGATGCGCTTGGCGGCATCGCTTCTGCCTTCACGAAGGGGGCGCGCTCGTCGGAGGCGGAATTCCGCATCCATCGGCCGGACGGCGAGATGCGCTGGTGTGCCGCCACGGCGGCGGCGACGATCGACGGCAAAGGTCGTGTGGTGCGCGTCAGCGGCGTAACGGTGGATATTACCGAACGCAAACGCGCCGAAGAACGCCAGAACCTGCTGACGCGGGAGGTCGACCACCGCGCCAAGAATGCACTGGCGCTGGCGCAATCGATCGTTCGATTGACCCGGGCCGACAATGTCAAAACCTACGTCAATGCCGTGGAAGGCCGCATCAACGCCCTCGCCCGCGTTCACACCATCCTGTCCTTGTCGAGCTGGCAGGGCGCCGAGATCAGCAAGCTGGTCGATCAGGAACTTGCGCCATATTCCATGAGCGATCAGATCAGGCTGTCGGGCGCGGAGGTGGAATTGCAGCCGGCAACCGCGCAGACCCTGGCGCTGGCGCTGCACGAGCTTGTCACCAACTCGGCCAAATACGGCGCGCTCTCCACGCTTTCGGGACAATTGGCCATCACCTGGGAGATCGAGGACGACATCCTTGCCCTCACTTGGAAAGAGACCGGCGGTCCGCTGGTCCGAGCGCCGACAACGCGCGGATTCGGGACGAGAAGTCTGATGGCAAGCGTCGAATCGCAGCTCGGCGGCCAGGCCTTGTTTGATTGGCGCGCCGAAGGCCTGATCTGCAGGCTGCTGATCCCGCTGCCCGGCAAAGCGCCGATCCCCGAGCTGAATGACAGCTACCGCACCGGCCCTGCCAGCAGCTCACGCCAATGGGTGTCCGGATAGGGCTACCCAAGTATGGTCTCCTTACGCCAAAAACATCACGGCACCGGATATGGGGAAGAGGCTGAGCAAGTATTCGATCAGCCCCCAAAGCGGTAGAAATTCGTTTGCTCCAATGAGCAGATATGCGCGGGAATTTCTATCGCAATCACGCAGCAGGTGACGAAGAGAAATAACCTTCTACAGTTCGACGGCTGCTTGCCCAGCCTCGAAGCTTAACACGCCATTCTTCGGCTGCTCAAGCTGGATGTTAGGGGTCGCGACGCCTGTCTCGGAACCCGGCCCGGTAGCAGGCGTTATCGCTTGTTTATCCGGGTGTTCGAAATGGCGTTGATAACCGTTCGTCCAACAGCAGCCGATGTCGCGATCGCGAATTGCGTTGCGGCGCACACCAATCCTCCGACGGAAGAAGTTGCTGAGGCTCTCACATGGGGAGCGGACGGACATGTCTTGTGTGCCGTGATCGCGGCATGGTGGGTCTATACGCGCCGCCAAGACCATCCCAGACGTCGCGCGGCCGACCATGTCCTGGTGACGACGCTTGTCGCGTCCGCGCTGCCGCATTTGTTCAAGGCCGTGGTCGATCAACAGCGCCCCGATCGGTGCACCGTGCGCGGCCATTGGCGTGGCGTGCCTTTCTCCGGAAGGCGGTTGGATGCTTTTCCCTCCGGGCATGCGGTTCACGTCGGCGCGCTGGCATCTGCTGCATCGAGATTGCCAAGGCCGCAGCGCAACGCGATATGGCTGCTCGGTGGCGGCCTGGTCGCAACCCGGATCCTGCTGCTGGCGCACTGGACCAGCGATGTTGTGGTGGGGCTAGCGATCGGCGCGGTCACGGAGCGGTGGCTGCGCAGGTTTACTGGCTATGGCCGTGCCATAGACCGGAACGGATCGGCCGCTCGTTGCGAGGCGCGCCATCATGAATCTGCCGCTTGAACCTTCCTGGTCCGATATCGCGGTCCGCCTGGCGCTGACCCTCGAACCATGAGGCTTCCGGAGAGGCAACAATGATTCGAGTGAACCGGATAATGCTAGATCGAAGGCGCACGCCGCCGCTATCGGCTCACGACTGCGAGTTTGACCGTTGCGACGCTGATGCGCCCTGGCTCAGGTTTGGCACCACGACCAGCCGCTTGATCTCGCCATTCTTGTAGGCTTGCAAAAAGCTTTCATAGTTCCTGATCGACACGCAGCCATTGGAGTCGCCGTTGGGCCCGAGCATGTAGCTGTGCGCGAGCAATCCGGACCGTCCAAGCGTATCGCCGCCTTCGACGGGCAGCATCCGAAGCGCCTCGACGCCATGGAACAGTCGTTCCCGAGGCTTCAGCTCGTAGACGGCCGGCGGCGTCGCTCCAACCATGTGCTCGCTGACATGCTCCGGGTCGTCCATCAAGCGGCCATATCCCGAATGCGCCTCGAGTTTGGAGCCGTTCGGCAGATAGACGGCGTGCGCGGAAATATCATAGACGGCAGTCAAATTGTCGTAGCCAAGCGAAGCCAGATTGGGCCCGCGCCCGGCGAGCAGTCCGCCATCGGGCGCGAGCGAGGCCAGCGTGATGCGGGCCGGAAGCAGGTCAGACAACCTCTGCATAAATGAGCGATCTTCGGGCTGCGCAACAGGAGCAGCACCCTGCGGCTCGAGGTCCGCCACCACCGGACGCGACCTCGGCAGCGGAACGATCGTGGACTTCGATGGCGCCGGCTCCTCGGCGGGCGCAGGCTGCTCGATAAGGGCAGTCCGCCAGTCCTCAGCTTGCAGTTTGCGCGCCAGCCGATTTTTGGCTTGTTCGATTTTGAGATCGAGCTCGCGAAATACCCTCTGACGCAGGGAGTGCGGCTGGATCCCCGGGGTGGCTGGATCCGTCGCCGATCCAGCGGAGAACCGCTCATCGAATGACAGGAATGAAAGGGTGGACTTATCTCTCAGGACGGCGGCTTCGGGGAGCGACGCTACGGCATCGTGGGTATCGCGATCGGCGATCCAGGCGGCCGCTCCAAATGCCGCAGCGGCGGCCACAAGCACCCCAAGCATCCAATCGGATGATGGAACTCTGCGACGCGACCGCGCCCCGTCAGCTATCACCGTGGCGTATGCCATCCACCCCCCGCCTCGACGCCTGCATCGCTCCCCGCCCCCGCAGGGATTCGCCGAAAGGTCGGCCCCATCATGGGAGCCAAAGTGAGGCATTATCGAGACAAAGACGTCGGCCGAGGTCCCTCGCCGCCGCGGAAAACGCGATAATTCCCCAAAACCATCAAATTGTATCGATCTCGCCACGGGCCGGTCAAGGGGCGCTCGCACCAGTCCGGTGGGTGATCGGGGGGCGTGCCGATTGCCGCAACGCAGGAAGCCGGGGCAAGGAAGGCCTGAGGCTCCCCGCTAAAGCCAGCCGGTAGCCCTAATTTCGCGCCGAGCCGGCGACTGCCCGCCGGTTGTCGAGAACCGGTACCTCGGACGCCAGATACCGCTTGCGGCCTGCAAGATATCCAACCCAGTTTCGGTACATCACGGCTGCGGCGACCGAAAGCTCGGTCAGGACATTGGGCTGGAGGACCAGCTTGGGAAAACTGTCGATGAGCGCCGGATCGCGCCTCGTCAAGGCATCAAGCCGGAATGCCTCCAGGGCGGCCGTCGTGGCCGCATCGAAATATCCTGCTGGAATGCAGGGATAGATTTCCTGTTCGCCGGCCAGATAGCGCCGAACGTCGCGCACATATTCGCGCTGCAGGGTCAACGCCTCGTACTCCGGATGACCCTGGAAGAAAATGAACTGGCTGGGCTGCTTCCTGGCAAAGGTGTCGACGCCGGCGCCTTTCGACACCGACAGCATCTGGTAGCCTCGGGCCCTGATCTCGCTTTCGTCGAGCCCGTTCCAGCGCGAGTGGGATACCTTGAACGATGACGGCAGATCCTCGGTCAGCCAGCTTTCACCCACCTTGGAACAGTCGTAAATGCCCGAGCACTTTTCCGGCCAGCGCCGGCGCTCGATACCGTCGAGATGCAACACCGCGGCGTGAGCTGCAAGGCAAGACCAGATGGTGGAAAGCGTGTTCGCCTGCGCCCAATCGATGATTTCGGTCAGAGCCGGCCAGTAGGACTCCTCGGGAAGCGACGGCGCGGCCGGCTCGGCCCCGGTGACAATCAAGCCATCGAGCTTCGTTCGGTAGAGATCGTCGATACTCGAGTACTGGTTCTTGATACGAACCGCCGCCTCCGGCGATCGCCTGACGCCAGCCAGCGAGAAGCAGCGAAGCCGGAACGGAATATCTCCCGCGCCCTTGTTCAGGAGCTGCGTGAACTGGCGCTCCGTCGCTTCAAGCGCCGCATCCGACACGTTGTTGACGAGCCCGATTTCGACCACCGCGTCGGTCTTCAATCTTTGCCGCGCCGCCCCGGCGCTCGATCCGGGATTGTCGAAGCGGATGTTCATGTGACCTCCACGACGTTCGGCGCCTTGATCCGTCGGGATCTCGGGCACGCCCGTTCGAGTGCCTGATCGATATCCGCCAGGATATCGTCGATGTGCTCGATCCCGATCGAAAGCCTGATCGTCTCCGGCAGGACACCGGCCTGGCGCTGTTGTTCGGCGGACATTTGCCGGTGGGTGGTCGACGCCGGATGACAGGCGAGCGATTTGGCATCGCCGATATTGACGAGCCGCGTGATCAGCCGCAGCGAGTCATAGAAATCCTTTCCGGCCTGCAGCCCACCCTTGATACCAAAAGTGAAGAGCGACGAGGCGCGTCCCTTGAGCAGCTTCTGGACCAGTTGAAAATACGGGCTGTCCGGGAAGCCCGCATGGTTGACCCATGCCACGCGCGGGTCGCGCCTGAGGAAGGCTGCGACCTTTTGCGCATTCTCCACATGCCGCTCCATCCGAAGCGCGACGGTTTCAATGCCTTGCAGCAAAAGGAATGCGCTAAAGGGTGAAAGCACTGAACCCATGGTACGCTGGTAGACGCTGCGCGCGCGCTGGATATAGGCGCTGGCTCCGAACTGCTGCGTGTAGACCATGCCGTGGTAAGATTCGTCCGGCTCATTGAAGGTACGAAACCGCTCTGGCTGTTGCGTCCATGGAAAGCGGCCGCTGTCGACGATCGCGCCGCCCAGCGTCGTGCCATGACCTCCGAGGAACTTGGTCAGCGAGTGCACGATGACGTCGGCACCATAGTCGAAAGGCTTGAGAAGAATGGGGGTTGCCACCGTATTGTCGACCACCAGCGGGACGCCGTGGCGGTGAGCTGCTTTGGCCAGCGCCTCGATGTCGCAGACATTGCCGGCCGGATTTCCGATCAACTCGCAAAAAACCGCCTTGGTATTTTCGTCGATCAGCCGGTCGATGGCGTCGGCCTGGTCGCTCTCCGCAAAGCGGCAGGAGATGCCCTGGCGCGGCAATATGTGCGCCAACAGCGTATGGGTCGTGCCGTAGAGCTGCGGGACCGACACGACGTTGCCGCCGGTGTCGGCCAGATTGACGATGGCGAAATGCAACGCCGCCTGGCCGGTACTGACCGCAAGCGCACCGACGCCGCCCTCGAGTTCGGCGATCCGCGCCTCGAGAACAGCCGTGGTCGGGTTGGCGATCCGGCTGTAGCGATAACCCTCGGTTTCCAGATTGAACAATGCAGCGCCATGGTCAGCGCTGTCGAACGCATAGGCGACGGTCTGGTATATCGGAACGGCGACGGAGTGGGTGGTCGGATCGGGCTCGAAGCCGGCATGAATTGCAATAGTCTCATCACGCATGTGCTTACCCGTGCGACCGACGACGCCACCTAAACCGACCGGCTGCTTTCAACGTCTCCTTTGGCAACGGTGAGTGCATCGAGCAGCGGACGATAATCGACGAAATAATCCTGAAATTAATAATAACTTTATTCGGATTTAAGTCAATTTACATTCCCGTGCCGCGATATTCAATGCGCAAATCGGCGAGCCAGACCACGCGTAACGCCCTGAGGCAACGCCAGCTTATTCATCGGCACCTTCCGGATATTTTAAACTCCATCGGGGTGCATTCCGGGGGACCAGGCGGGGAACCGCGACGGCAGGTGGTGCGACCATTTGACTTGCAGTCGGCTCACGACGGCGCGCTTGCGTCCTGGAAGGTTTGCAATATTTCGCCGGACGCGAAGCCGGCTACAGACATGGTCGCGATAACATACCCAAAGGGTCGCAAACATACCCAAAGGGTCGCAGAAACGAGATCACAGCATCGCGAACGTGCGCGACCAGAATCCCCGAAGGGCTGCCGGATGCGATCCTGGGTTGCGCCGGCGCTCAAGGGCGATGCGACCGACATCGTGTCAATTGAAGCCCGGTGCAGTCGATGGTCGAGCCGAGGCAACCAGTCGAACCGCCGCCCAGCTCATCGCGGCGCCGCAGTGAGGTCCGGTTGCCGCGAGCGGCAGATTGACCATGAATCCAGAAAAACCTTGTGATACCGGCCGGACATCGGATATTTGGACAGCGATAAGGACAGGGATCTCGCCGAACCATGACGATACGATCAACCATTTTGTCGGAAATGCAGAAAATCGCGGTCCGGCAGAACCGCACCATTGGCTCCCTCACCGATGATCTGACCTTGCTGGATTCCGGGTTCAACTCCCTGTGCTTCGCCATTCTGGTGGCGCAGCTTGAAGACGATTTGGGGCTTGATCCGTTCAGCTCCGAACAGGTCGAATTCCCGGTCACGCTAGGGGATTTCATCAAGCTCTATGAACATGCCGCGCAGCAATAGATTGAGCTCCGGCGTGCCCGATTCTGACCGGGCGAGAGCCCAGGCGCGCCACCATGAATAAGGTGGTCGTAACCGGCGGCAGCCGCGGTCTTGGGCTTGGCATCGCGCTCGGACTGGTGAGCGCGGGTTACGAAGTCATCGCCATCGCCCGCAACACCACAAAGGATTTCGCCGCCGCCGCAGAGCGGGCCAATCAGAATTCACCGGTCCTGCACTTCGTCCCGTTTGATCTCAGCGAAGTCGATCGCATTCCGGATCTAGCGAAGCGTTTGCGCAGCGACTTTGGTGGAATTTATGGCCTCGTCAACAACGCGGCAATCGGCACCAGCGGAATTCTCGCAACCATGGGCAACGACAAGGTCGGCAGCATGGTGCAACTCAACACCGTCTCGCCGATCATCCTTACCAAATACATGGTTCGTTCGATGATGACGCATGGGCACGGACGAATCGTCAATGTTTCCTCGATCGTCGGTTTCACGGGATACAGCGGACTTTCCGTCTACAGCGCCACCAAGGCGGCGCTGATTGGCTTCACCAAATCCCTGGCGCGAGAGGTCGGCCAACTCGGCATCAATGTCAACGCAGTCGCGCCGGGATTTGTCGACACCGAGATGACCGCTTCGCTGCAGGACGATCATCGAGGCACGATCGCGCGCAGAAGCGCGCTGCGACGGCTGCCGGAAATCGCCGACATCGCCAACGCGGTCGAATTCCTGATGGGCGAGAAATCGCGCAACATCACCGGAACTGTCCTGACGGTCGACGCAGGCAGTACGGCCTGAACGACCGGCGATCGGCGTTACAGTGCGAGCTCCTTCGCAACGGTGGACGGCCAGGCCGCGAGATCGATCCCGTGGGTATGGAACATCGCGACCGCAAGACGGTCCATGCCGAAGGCGACGCAGCCGGTATGGGCAACCTCGCCGGCCGAATCCACTATGTTCCATGTGGTTCCGAAGTGCTCGCGATGGTAGTTGAAGCTCATGCAGGCGGTCGGGCTCTCTGCCGACCGCAGCGCCACCAACAGCTCGAATTTAAGCGACAGTTCAACCTGACTCACCGCCTTCATCTGGCCAACCCTGCCGAAGAATGGATCGCTGGCGTGATCGACGCGGAAGTTCAGCCCGAGGCTGCGCGCAATGTTCTGCGCACGCACCATCCAGCGCTCGCGGAAGCCTGATACATCCTCGGGGCTGCCGATGCAGACATATTCGCGCATCCGGAACGACTGAAGACGATCGAGATGGCGCGACGGCTCGCGGCGGAAACAGTCGGCCGCGACGTCGAAGCGCAGGCCGCCGGCCGGAAGCGGGCCGCGGCGGGCCGCGATCGGATAGACGGGGTAGCAGGCGGCCGGCGAGAGAACCAGATCCGCCGGGGACAGCGACGTTGTCCAGTCGCCGCCGGCGGCAAACCGGCTGACTGCCGCGTGGATGTCACGTTCGGTCCCGTGCAGGCCGCAAACGCATCCAAGAAGATTCGGAAAACTGTTCAAATAGCCGGATTTCTCGAGTTGGCTTCAACTCATCACCGGCGGGAAACGCATCACCTCGGTGCCGGGGTCGCGGTGCCGAGTGATCAGCGCCGCCAGCCGTTCGATCACTTCCTCGTAAAGGGCAGTCCGCGCGTAGACCCCGTCCGCCCCCATATCGTGAAAGAGGGCTTCGCGGAGGTGGTCGAGTGGATCGGCCGGCTGTGGCGAACTGTCGGCCGTCAGGGTGGAAGTCGCTGTCGTCATGTTGATATGCCTGCATCCATCGGTAGTGCAAAAACCCGACCTAGTCCCGAAGCCGGCTGGGTACGCCGCTCATAAGGCTGGCGGTCGCGATATTGGCGAGGATCCGGTCATTGTTGATCATCAGGGGTGACGACAACACGTCTCGCAAATTCCGGCCAACACTGAACTCTCCGTCGTTGCGGTAACCCGATAGACCACAGGTTCGCATCGCGTGCATGACGGCTTCAACCGCGAGTTCGGAAGTCTGCACCTTGAGCAGGTTGATCGAAGACTGGAATGCCAGCGAACTGAGAGCCTCAACGTCGTGCTCATGCGCCGCATAGGTATCCAGGCTGGCGGTGATGACGGCGCGCAGCTTGGTCAGGGACAGCTTGGCCGCGGTGAAATGCGCGGCGCCGGGCGGCAGTTGTCCGCCCGCTCCGCGCGCCGCCTTGCGAATGAACATCTGCGCGCGCTCGACGGCGGCAGCGGCAATGCCGGCCCAAACCGAAGACCAGGACAGATGTGCCACCGGCGTCATGGTCTGCGCATGAATCTTGTCGTAGCTTTCCGGAAAGACCTGCTCGGCCGAACCGGCGGCCTTGAGCTTGAAGCCCGCGCTGCAGGTGCCGCGCATGCCGAGTGTCTCCCACTCCAGGGTTCGTTCGAGCGTGTAGTTGTCTTTGACGAGCGCGACCAGCACCTGATCGGATGACGCAGCGTCGGCAGCGCGCCGCGCGATGCTGATGATACCGTCGGCCTGTTCACCATAGGAGATCACGGTGGCATCGCGAACCAGCGTCATGCCGGTTCCATTGCGCTCGACAGCAGCGGCGCTGGAACGGACGTTGCCGCCGCCCTGCCCTTCGGTTGTCGATGACGCCAGCAGCATCTGCTCCGCCGCCAACCGGCGCATCAGCGCCTCGTGCCATCCGCTGCCACGACCGTGCCGCACGAGGCAGGCGACCTTGGTCTGATGCATCGCGACGATCATCGCTGTCGATGCGCAGGCTCGACCAAGCGCATAGCACATGTCGGTGACGTCGAAGATGGTTCCACCCTCGCCGCCAAATTCGCGGGGGATCTGCACTCCGAGCAGTTGGTGGGTACGCGCGGCATCGATTGCGGCCTTGGGAAAACTCGCCGCGCGATCGACTTCCTCGGCATCCGCGGCGGCCACGGCAGCGACCTTCGCGGTCCGCTGCAAAATCGTTTCAGTCAGCGCATCGGGCTGCTGCATGTGAATGATCGACATGACCTCGAAGGCTCCTTGTTGCAACCGCGCATGACGCGCCTGGGCATTGATTTCTGTCGCCGGGCCAGTTAATAATATTAAGTTAAGGATTTAATTCAAACGGGTCGAGTAAAATCGGGGCAATCCGCGTTATCTTTGTTTCAAGCGGTTAACTGGCGCATTAATGCGAATGAGAATACTGTGTCATTAACGTTAAAACGAACCAATGAGATCAATTTGTCGGTCGAGACTTTCTGCTAAAAGGCCAGGATTGAATAATCATCGTTTGAAGCTGAAGGCCAGTGTTTTGACGACCCGAAGTGGAAAAAGGGAACGTGCTTAAGTTCTGACAGCGAAATTCGTTGGCGACTTCCTGAAGCGGTTGGTGCTGACGGGTCAACGCGCTGACAATGATTTGTGCCGTCGGCAGGCCGGTGGCGCTCTGCCTGTAGCGAGGGCTTACCCGACAGCCTCAGCACCAGCCATTGCCTCGGCCGCCCGGCAAGTCTGGGCCTAAATGCTCCCGAGCACAGTTGCGAATGGCTTCCTTCGGGGGCACGCGTCAACCACCGGCAAAATCGCATCTAGTCTCGCAGATGCTCTTCACCGCCCGACCGGTTTTGACCGCGAAGTTGAGGTCCGGCGGCCTTAACTGGTCAGGCCGGATCATCGCCTTGGGAGGCCCGATTCGGATGCGTACTTCAAAAATAGCCAGCTGCAGCGCGAACGTCGCCAGCGCCACTTTGAGGTTGTTCAATTCCTGAGTGCGCGGATCCCCAGGAGCATTGAGCGGCACCAACCTACGTGGCCATTCCGCGCTGCAAGGAGACCAATAAGGTGTAGAAATGAAGGACTGTGATCTCAAATCGATGTCAGTGGATGAGCTCTGGGCTTTTCACGAAGCAACTGTCGCGGGCTTGGTCCATAAAATCATCGCAGAAAAAACCCGTCTTGAGCAGCGATTGCACCTGCAGGACAACGGGTCTGCTGCCAAAAGGTGAACCATGCGGCCTCCCTACCCCAGGTATTTCCCAAATATCGAAATCCCCCTGAACCCGCCGAGGCCTGGGTCGGTCGCGGCAAGCAGCCGCGATGGCTCGCGGCGCAGCCCCGTCCCGGCAAAAAGCTCGACGACTTCCAGATCCAGCCGGTGTCACACCGCGCCCGGCGTCACGCCGGATAACTGGCGTACCACCGCCTCGGCACACGCCACCCTCCCTCACAAAATGATTCCTTACACCAGCCTGACGGCTTCCGATCCGACCGGTGCGGCATAAGCGTTTGGCGGAGATCTTAGTGCGCATGTTCTATCGCATTTTTAACCTTACGAACTTGCCGTGTTCTGTCCTCTCATTAAATGGCCTGGGATTGATGATAGAGCAGCATGTAGAATATGCTCCACATGTCCACGATGCTTTGTCATCATTGGCCAATTGATGTTCGCCGTCAAAACCCAGGTTCGCGAGATACTGGAGAGCGATCTCGATGCTATTGGCGATCTATTGACCAAAGGCTTCTTGCACAGCAAGCGTGAATACTGGCGGCGCGGCCTGCAACGCCAGGCCAAACGATTTCTCCCATCAGGCGTTCCTCGCTACGGCTACCTGATCGAAAGTCAGGGAGTGCCGGTCGGCTGCCTGCTCTTGATTTATTCAACCAAGATCGTGAATGGTGAATCCGCAATTTTCTGCAACCTATCGAGCTGGTATGTTGACCCGGCATTCCGCAACTATGCGGCGTTGTTCGCCGCGATGGTCCAGAAGCGCAAGGGCGTTACATATTTTAACGTCACACCGGCGACCTCGACTTGGCCGATCCTCGAAGCGCAAGGTTACCTGGCCTACTGCCGCGGCCTGTATTTTTCCGTGCCAGCCTTATCGCCAAGCGGGCGCGGAATGACGATCGAGGCGGTTGCACCCCATACCCACTTCGTCTCGGGTCTACCAGATCACGACCTGACACTACTGGCGCGTCATGCCGGCTATGGCAGCTTCAGTCTCGTGTGTCACACGGAAGAAGGCGCATTTCCTTTTGTTTTTTTTCCGCTGCGAAAACGCCTCGGCATTCCTATGCCCGCCATGCAGCTTGGTTACTGCCGCAGCATCGAGGACTACGTTCGCTGTGCCCGTGCCATCGGACGTTATCTGCTGCTTCGCGGAAAGCCGCTTATCATCGTCGATGCAAACGGACCGGTGGCCGGCTTGCCCGGCATCTATACAGAGGTACGCGGACGCAAGTATTTCAAGGGACCTCACCAGCCTCGCCTCGGCGATCTCGCCGACACCGAAATCGCTATTTTCGGCGTATGACCATCACATATGAATCCCGTCTTATCCAGTTCGAAAACCAGAATTTTCAATCAGCGAACATGTATGTGTACCCCTTTCTGCAACAGCGACGACCCACTTGCATGCCTGCGAACGTGATCTCGGCCTGTTGTGCCTCGTCATGGTCTAAGATTGGATCTTAGGTGTTTTCGCCGATTGGCTTGGACCTATCCGCCTATCCAAGCTGCGAGCTGCATTGAAAACCTGAACGCGCGATCTGAGGCTATCAAAAATCTAACGAGAAATGCTTCGCGCCACGCGTATCAGAGAGGAAGATTTTGTAGCCCGACGGCTTTGTCCTCAGCGCTCAAAATTTCGAGACCGATTTGAAAAATCTCGATCATTATAGAGTTCCCTGTGTGAGTACGGAGATCGGCGAGGTCCCCTCAAAGGAGGCGAGATGATGCTGCGAGCCACGACCCAGTCCTCGATGAGACGTCTTCTATCAATCAGGATCATTGATACTCCGTAGGCCGTTAGGCCTGCGGCCACGCCTACACACATCCAAGTGACGTTCACTCCGAATATGTTAACAATCACTAGGTAGCATCCCGACGCGATCACTCCGGAAATGGCGGGGCCAACGAGGCCACGCAACATCGGCAGCGAACGGCAGCCAGTTGCCTCTGCCGGCAGCACAAGCATCGAAGCACAAAAAACAAGAGTAACGAAGACGATACCGCATACAACACCACCCAGGCCGAGCCACCAACCAAGACCGACTGCTAGGACACGGCCCAAGCTGAGAGCAAATACACACCAGAAATAGATATCCATTCGACCGTAAGCCATGAGGACAGGTGTAGTTTGGCTACAAATAACACTGAAAGAATAAGTCGGCAGGAATACCTGAAGAAAAAGCGAAAGGCCTATCCATTTTGGACCGAGCAGGAGGTTGACAACGTCCGGGGCGGCTGCGGCGGCTATAAACGTGCAGGGAAAGAGCGCAATACCCAACATCCGACACAGTCGCCTATGCAGAACGACGATTTCGTTTTTTTCACCAGTCAAGGCCTGAACGTAGAGCGCGGCCCAAATCACATTCGATGCCGCTTCGGTTGATACCTTTGAGACCTGATTGCCGAACGTGTAGCTGCCCAGTAAAGCCGTACCAAACATGCGGTTAATCAGAAAGTTCTCGATTAGACGGCCGCCATAGTCACTGATCCGTATCGCTACCATCGCACCACCGGAAGCTAGGTGGTCTTGCAATGCTTTGAGACTGAAAGTTGCCTTGGGAAGGGAGAAGGCGATGAAATTCAAAAGAAGGGCCCGGACAGCGTAAATCACCAAATACTGCACTGCTAAGCTCCATGCTCCCGCCCCGTGCCAAGCCATCGCTACACCAATCGATGCGCCAATGACATTCGCCGTCAGATCCGTCATCGCACTGGCTCCGAGATGCTTGCGTCGCGCCAAACGAGCCGCTGGCACCACGGAAAGCGTCATGAACACGAGAGTGAGAGACAGCAAGCCAATGATTCCCGGAAGGCGGGGCTGCTTCGCAAGATAACCTAGAAACAGTCCAAGACCTGCAGAGCAAAGCCCGAGCGTAGTACCCAAAAACAAAAGAGCCCAGAATGCGCTGGACCAAACCAACTCTGAAAACTCGTCCTCTCGGCTGAAGTCGCTTCCAAGCCACCATCAGCCAACAATGCAATCAGAACAACCGTTGGCAGCGCCAATGCATAGAGACCAAATTCGTCCGGTCCTAAAAGACGAGCCATGACGGGAAACAGCGCAAGCTGAATTATCAGTTTGACGCCATTCACAGCGCCGGAAGTCATTGCCCCGAATGCCAATCTTCGATTGCTATGTATGGTTTCTAGAGTCACGTTTTCTCGCTACTGCGCGCGTTGACCCGGAGCAAATGACAGATCGGAGCTTTGTCAGTCGCCAAAAATGGTACCCTGGGATCGCGCGTTTTCAGAGGTTAGTCGCCAGAATTGACATTCAATCGAGCCATTCCCAAACGTGCAGCATTACCCAGAGTGCTCGCGAATTGCATCGTCAATTGCGTCTCGATAGGCCTGATCTGCGTAGTCGTCTTTCCGTAAAAGCGGCTTGAAGTGGTAAGCGATGCGACGCAATCGTGGCTGGCGTCGCCACGCGATGTCCGTTCCACGAAGGGCCGCAGCCATTCTTACGTAAGGTTCGAACTCGGCGCGTCCCCATGGAGCGTAGACTCCATCCCATGGCTTGAGTTTGCCGACAAAATGCAAAATGGCCGGATCAATCGACGAGTATGAAGGGAGCGGCATAAAATGCCGGAGAAAATTCCAACGGAGCGAGAGCATTGTCGTACGACCCCGGCAGACATGGTTGAACGCGCTTTGATCGTGCAGTCTGCACGCACCCGGCTTTGCGACAAGAAACTCAAGCGCCTTCGGACCGACAACGTTCCAAGTGCTAGGAGACGCCATCATAACTCCCGAATTGAAATAAGATCCCCAATGTTCCGGCGAGAAATCAAGGCCCGCCATATAGGCCCTATTGGCATCGGCATGCGGCATCCCATCGGCGCTATGAAGGGCGACCCAATCCGGCACGACCCCGACATTTCCCTCTGGCAGAGGCATCGTCAGTAACTCGGTCAAAGGCCGCCGAATTTGAACGTCCCCATCAATGTAGACAATTCTGTCGTAGCTAGTCTCGAGCAGACGGCCGACGAACATGCGAAAAAGGGCAGCGCGATTGACGTGTGTCCGAAAAAAGTCCTTTGGGACTGATCGATCCAACAAGTCAGTTAGCCACCCGGGGATGATACGGATATCCGCGCCGGTGATCGACTTTAAGATGCTTTCGCAATGTGCTGTGAGGCGATCGCTTTCCAGGAACACGACCACGTCCGCACTATTCGGTGCATGTTCGCGAGCCTGCTTGGCGCTAACCAGCGTCGGGAAAAGGTAACCCTCATCGCACAGCAGGGCGATGCATTGCCGGCTTGAGATGCCGCAGGAGACGTCGTTCAGATGTTCCGAGAGCATTTTCCCATTCATTCTCTGCACAGGACTGGCCGTAATCAACCTCAAACCTCGATTTGCCTAGCTGACCCAATTGTCAATTTCAGTGGCCGTACTCTCGAATGGCACCGCTTGGTGATCTCATTCGTCAACGACATACCGTGAATTTGCACTTTTCCTTAGGCGTCGCGCGAATGCTTTCCTCAGGCGTCTCGCGATTGCTTTTTGTACGGCGTTCCGGAAAATTGCAAACGCTTCAACAACGCCATATTCCTCGCGGATCTCGATATATTGCTTAGGGTGAACAATCGACAGCGGAAGCTTCTGTCTACCAGATCGTGATGAGTATTCGGCAACCACATCGTTATGGCAATATACGATCGTGTTTTGCCTATACCAACGCTCGACGGCGTCGTTCTCCCATATAGCCGGTCGAACGACGTCAAGCGGCGTAAAGCCGCGCTTCTCGAATAGCTTCGCCCAGCAGGATTGCCATCGCTCATTGATGTGATTAATTCCCCCCTGCTCAGGGATCGCAGCAGAAAATATCACAACCGGCGCCAGCGACGTCAACTCCGCGATAAAGCTCTCCGAGCGGTCCGGGGAAGATGCTCTGCTACTTCCAACGACATCGCCAAATCGTATTTGACATCGGCCGGCAAGGGCTCACGCAAATCGTGGCAACGGAAGTCGCGCTCATCGATCATTAATTGCGAGCGATCAACGTATTCGCCGTCCAATCCACAAATATCGAAGACCCCATTGTCGTTCCATGCCTTCAGCCACGTCCCAACACCACAGCCAACGTCACACACCGATTTTGGCGCGAAGATCTGTTTCACGATAGGTACGACCACGCTGGCAGATGCGTACGATCCGCGTTGCTGGCCGAGGTAGAAATCTCGGCTATATGGTGTAGTGCCGTCCATCTTTTTCTCCGCCATTCCGATCCAATGACAAAATTCCTAAATTACTTTATCCGTCTCGCCGCATTCGTGCCTAAAACGAAGGATTGCGCGGGCATGCTTAGCGACGCAGTCTGTTACATACTACACATTCCTGTTTACGTGAGTATATCAAACAGATGCTACGATTGGCCACATGGAGCGATGCCTCCATGATCATTTCAGCGGGGCCAGATAATCGATCACCAGTTCCCGATCGGTGCCCTTCCATCGCACGACGCTAGAAAAAATCTCGCCGAATTGCTTTGTGAGGCCGAGATCGGAACTGGCGAAGAACGGTTCTATCGGCGCATCAGCTTACTTTTTCGAAAACGAGAGTATTGGCCGCCGCCGCAAAAAGATGAGTATCCGATTTGGCGATCGCCTGCTTTTCTTCAGCCCGCATCGCAACGAGCCAGTTAGTTCGCGGTTTACCTCCGTCGCAACGTGTTCGCTGTCCCGTGGTGTCATGAAGGAAGCTTGTGCCGAACATGTTCACCGAAATAAGATCGAACGTCGTCGGATCGAGCGCGTAAAGTTTTACCCATTTCTAGCATTCTATCGAGGTTGATTTCCCGAAAATACGCCCTGTCTGCGCTAACCTTAACGGAACGGCGATGAGGCATGCAGCCGATGCCAATGCGCGTTATTGTGTCGAAAGACAACGTCCGTGATTTGAACGGAATTTTTTTAAGACGTTCCCGCAATTTGACTATTATCACTTGTCTGGATTTTGCCACTACTATAGGCGTTTCAGCAAACCATGCCTGCGAGTGACAGCGCAGACCGTATCCCCTCTCGACGCCGTCTCGGCCCGTCCCGGTGAAAACCTGGACCGTGGCGCGGGCAACATGGTCCTCGAACGACTTACGTGAGGACTCCTTTTCGACCAATTGTTGCCTTGGTGACGATTGCTGCTCGGTAAGGTTGATTGGTTTGGTTAAGAAAGGATCTCTATATGCTGGTTTCGATAACGACGGTATTGCTTTTCGAGAACGACGATCGGGCGGGTTCGACGGCAGGTAAATATGATCTCCGACATCCGACCACATGAGGCCGTTTGGGAAATGATGCGGTTCAGGGCGCCAGCAAAAGCCGGGTGCTCGCACGCCAGAGAGGCGACGCGGTAGGTTTTGGAGCAGGTTGTGGAAAAAAAGAGGAATGCGCTGCCAAGCTCAAAGAGTCATCTCTTCGGCCTTGACCTGCTACGGCTGTTCGCTGCGGCGCTAGTCGTTTTCAATCATTTTGGGGCCTTTTCCGAAGCGCTTCCCGACGTCGGTGCGCCGTTCGCTTTCCCATCTTTGAACTTCATGACGAGGTTTGGCTGGGTGGGCGTCGAGATTTTCTTTGTGATTTCAGGCTTCGTCATTGCGCTCAGCGCGCGCGGAGCGAAGTCCCGCCGGCTTCCTTAAACGTCGCGCCTTGCGGATTTATCCGGCATTGTGGGTATGTTCAACAATTGGTGTCCTTGCACTCGCCACTTTGCATAGCCCTGTTGGGGAGCTCATCGTCTCCTTTGTTCACTCAATCACGCTTTCCCCGCGCGGGCCATATGTCGACGGTGCCGTCTGGTCGCTCGTCGTCGAGGCAGTATTTTATCTCTTGATGTGGCTCGTCTTGTTGACCAATATCTTTCATCAACTTGACAAGGTGGCTGCGGTACTGGGGATTGCAAGTGCGGCGTTTCTGTCGGTATTCTGCTTCGCTGTCATGTTCCCCGACACCAACCTGACGACAGCTATCGCTATTCTGTTCGAAAGATTTATCTTCAAGGTTTCACTTTTGCGTTACGGTGTTTTCTTTGCACTCGGCATGATCTTGTGGCTCGGCTTTGAGTACGGCTTCACTGCAAGGCGTAGACTTCTGGGATTCGTCCTAGGAGTCTTCGGGGCGGTCGAGATTGCGATCCACGCTCTTTCGGACTCCGCTCAATCGGTTTTTGCCTCTGCAATATCCCCCTTTGAGGCGGTCATAATTCCAATCGCCGTGTGGTCTGTCGGAATCTTGATTTTGATCGCGAGCGTTTTCTTCCGAGCCGAAATTAGCAGTAGGCTTCTTTCCAGGAAAGCCTTGGTAACAAGGCTAGGCTTGATGACCTACCCACTATACTTGAACCACTACACGCTGGGCCGGGTTCTAGTTTACAGTCTCATATCGGCTCATCTCGCACGCCCAGCCGTTTTTGCGATCTCGCTGGCCGTAGTTTGGGGTTCAAGCTGGCTGATCATGATGGTACCTGAACCTGCCATCCAGGCCAGGCTTCGCAAACTGTTGAAGGTTGACTTCCCTAGCGTCCAACAGCTAATCCAACCGGCGCCCGGGCGTGCCAATTAAGATGGCCTTGGCCGGACATTTTGCCAAGCGCGGAACGAAGAGAAAATAGGGCGGAGTCAATATTACCGAACCTTCGGTTCGGCCCTCGGACGCGATCCGAGCCATCACTGTGTCTCACGGTGGAGTGGGGAAGAGGTTAGGCTCTGCTTGGCCAATTAATGATTCGATATTCTGTGCAGCGAGATCCGTTTGCACGACCTCCGACCCGACAGACGAAGGCAGCTAAGCTCGCGAGAATAATGCAGGCGATAAATGACAGTCGAATACGTAGGCATCGTCGCGCTCCTGGCCGGCTTTTTATGCCTCTACTGTGAACAATCGGTAATTGTTTACGTTTTCTTTTGCACCACTTTGCTGGGTGCAGCTGCTGCTTTCGTTTTGACCGACCTCGGTGGCACGAATATATCGCCTGCTCACCTTTTGCTCTGTTTTTTGGTATTGCGGTTATTCCGTGAGCCCGAAACTCTCAAGAACTCGATCCAAGGACTTGCGTTTGGCCGTCCCGCCTTCTGGTTATTGCTAACGGTTATTTACAGTACTTTAACCGCGTATCTGCTGCCGAGATTTTTCACGGGCCAGACAATGATCTTCGCCGTGCGTGCCCAAACCAGCTTTAGCGTTCCTCTCGTCCCTGCGATGTCTAATCTGACGCAGTCGATCTACTTCATTGGCGACCTTGTTTGCTTCATTGTGATCTATGGATATGCGAGCACGCTTAGCGGGCATCGGGTTTTGGGCAAGCTGCAATCGCATGTGCAACCGCGAACTTAATTTTCGCGGCACTTGATATCGCCACCTATCTGACCAACACGGCAGACTTATTCGCTCCCATTCGAAACGCTACCTATTCGATGTTGAACGATTCCGAAATTTCGGGATTCAAGCGAATCGTTGGGTCGTTTACCGAGGCGTCAGCATTTGGCGCGGCAACCCTCGCATATTTCGCGTACACC
Source organism: uncultured Alphaproteobacteria bacterium (assembly GCA_963808035.1). Classification (GTDB taxonomy): domain Bacteria; phylum Pseudomonadota; class Alphaproteobacteria; order Rhizobiales; family Xanthobacteraceae; genus Bradyrhizobium. Next base: position 1,148,964 of record CAWEEF010000001.1, read on the forward strand.
GGAAAACTTTGGCTTCTCGGTCTCTACCCGCGTTGGTCGGGCATGCTTGCGTTTCTCTCTTTGATGGCGCTTATTTTTTCGACCTCAACGACAGCATATGTTGGGACGTCGGCTCTGTTGTTAATTTTCTACCTCGAAACATTCGCAAAGATATTGTGGGGACCTGTAACGCGCAATATGGCTATCTTTCTCCTGGGCGCTCCATTCGTTGCTCTCGTGTCTGTGATCGCGATCGCGTTAAGCAATTCATACTCATCCTATATCATGGATCTCTCAACACGATGGTATTGAACAAGATGTCGACGGACTCGGCATCGAACGGTCGTCTTGGAATAGGCAAGCGATGCGAAACTTTTTCGATACATATGGATTCGGTGCGGGCAACGGAAGCGTGCGCGCCTCAAGCTTTTTGTTCGGCGTGCCTGCAAGCCTCGGCGTCTTGGGCACATTGTTGTTCGGATCTTTTTTTGGCACTCTTTTCTTTGGAAGGCCCAGGCGACTTCAGTTTGACGGCTTGGATGATGGCGTTCGCCAAGCCGCGAAATACGCCTGCTTGGCGTCGCTCATTTCGGCAGCAACCTCAGGAGCGGTTATTGATCTGGGTCTCCCCTTTTTCGCATTTGCTGCCCTCGCCTGCGCAAAGCCGGAAAGCGCCCACGAATTTGAGCAGGTTCCGCAATTGTGAATTTGATTTCGACGACTAGTCTCAGGGATCCGATCGGGATCGAGGCCGACAGCATAGTTAGTACATACCGACCGACCACCATTGTAAATTGGCCACATAGAAGCCGGCCGTCCGTGACCCGGATTGCACTGAGCCGTTCTTACGGGATTTCCAAAACCTGTCATTAAGGCGGTAACGGCTCCAGACCTCTGGCACTCCATAAAACCGACGCCTTCGCATGTTCCCAAAAAGCGAAGTCTTGGCAGGCACCACGGCTTTTCCAGGTGAGCTGCAAAAAGATTGCCGATCCGCATTGTGACCGCCGTCGCGAAACCCGCAGCTTCCGCTAGTCGAAACTCACGCTCGCCGCAGCTCCTCGCATCTCCGAAAGGATATGCAAAATGGCGAACCTCGCGTTCAATAATTGATTCCAACTGTATCTTGTTCTCTCGGATAGATGTCGACGCAGTCGATTCCTCCAATTCTGCCAATTCGTCGTGCGTTTAAGGTATGTCCGCCTATCTCCAAGAGGGGCTCTTCACGGGACGCCTTCGCTAGTTCATTTTCATTCAGCGCGTCGCGGTCGAGAGCTTCGAGTTGCTGACAAACGATACTGTTCAAACAACGCTGCAAGCCGATCGGCGCAGCGTACCGTCTGCGATCCACCCCATGAGCTTTTTATAGGCGCGAATTCTCTTTGGAGACCCCATCGGGATACGGCCATCAGCACTTCTACCGGAGTTCTCCATCACGAGGTGGCGAAGCTGTCCCCACCAATACTTGCTGTAGTTTCGCTCCAAATACGCACTCGTAACGTAAATCGTAAACGGTAGATTGTATTTCTTGAAAATCTGGCAATGCGCGGATGAGATTATCCCGGTAGCCGTCTCGAAAGTAAAGCTAACAAATCGCTGCGTCGATCGGCTTCCAGTCTCGCGACGGCGTCCGATAGGATATAACCGGAATTCCCTGACTTAAGTAATAGCAAATCATTCGTTCAAGAAAGCTAATGCTGGTCTGGACGTTCTCCTCGAGGCAGAAAATCATCGTCACTAACAATGCTGTGAAGCGTGAGGATCGAACCAGCGCCACCGTATTTTTTCGTAGCGAGCGCTGGCACCCCGGAAAGCGCTGCCAATTCGGCCAAGCTGGAGCATAGCACCGTGCTTAAACGCCATCGGCTGCCACCATCATGGAGAGCACATCTGAAGCTTGGTCGCACCCTCGATACAGCGCCATTAAACGATTACCCCACTCCTCATTTGAAGCCGAGAGCGAATCACGCAAACTCCAGGCCCTCTCGCTCATGAGCCTAAGATTATCATCATCACCATCTAACCTCCTCAATGCGTTGGCAAGAGCGGTCGCGTCATACGGATCACAAGAAAGCCCAATTGCGTTTCGGACAATCTCGTCACAGGTTGCTGCAAACTTGGAGATGATCACTGGAAGGCCACTCGTTAAGGCTTCGAACGCAACGGGACCAAAGGTTTCTCGTACCCGTCGGCATCACAACGGCGCGAGCATCCTTCGAAATCCTGGCTACCTCCTCACGCGAGCGCCAGCCCAACAAATCTATCTCTGGATAAGCTTGCTCAAGAAACGATCGCAAATGACCATGCCGACCATTTGGAGAGGAACGCCTGCGCGGCGCGCGAACTCAGCCAACAGCTCAGCACCTTTATCGTGATCCAGACGACCTACAAACAGAAACTCCGATTGTTCTCTGCCGAAATCCGCTTCTCTGACCACGGCGTCACCGGATTACGCAGCACCATGATTAAGTGCACGGAAATTCCACCTCGTATCAAGTGCTCTACCATCCCATCATGTACCGCCAAGATCGTCGCTCTCTTCCGCGAAAGATCGATCAGCGCGAGCCGAACGACACTTCGAGCGACGCGCCAAAACTTTTCGAAATGCAAGTCGGCGGTCGCAATTCGTTCCTAGGCACGCGGCGGAAAGCGGAACAAGTTCACAAAGCTGTTTCTTTTGAAAGTTGAAATACCCCCCGTTTGGGCAAGCCAGGAAATAATCATGGGTCGAGATAAATAAGCGTTCTGCTACCTTGTCTGACTCCGAAGATTGAAGGCGACAAAATTTCGACCAATTATGAAGATGATAAACTACACCTTCCTCATCGACTTCCCTGATTACGTTACCAACAACCCTTGCGGCTTCCCTGCTGTAAAGGCCAAAAGTGCAGCATTGAATGGATTTGCCTTGGCAATTTCTTGACCTCGCACAGGCACGATGCGAACGCCAATTGAAGCAAGCTCCGTGCTTTCGCCGTTATCACCACAGACATATGTGACTTCAATGTTCTTTTTCCGTAAGACGCGGGCGGCTGTCAGCGCCACGGTGGTCGGGCCGTCGCTTTCTATGGAGAGATCGCTTAGAAGGACAACATGTCGAAGCATAATTTAACCCGCCCGCGGCACTCGATGATTACAAAAAAGGCATTCTCTCTGACAGGTAAGCCTCCTTTTATACTTAACTGATAACCCTAAAGCTAGACTTAAGGCTCGACGGTTGCATGTCCACCTCGAACGTGGCTCTAGTGGTTTCTAGTTGAACTCGACATGGCATGGCTAGACCGCATGTGACCTCCAACGAATAAAAAAGCGCACCAGATCATAACATATAGTCCAATCTTGGAAATGCCCGCAACCGCGCAGTCAAACCGCTCGATACTCATGAAGTGCGAATCATCATGGACGCATTAGATCCAACTTCGAGCGCAACACGCTGGACAATAAATGGAAGGTTTGTTTCGCAGCGGATAACAGGGGTCCAACGTTATGCACGCGAGGTTGTAGGCTGCATTGATGAGATTTTGTCGGGAAACAAAGACCTGGCGAAATATGTCAAATTCGAACTGCTGCTGCCGCCAGGCGCCGCCGAAATCTCCGATCTATTGTCGATAAGGAATCAACAGACTTCCTTTGAATCGGGCCACGTGTGGGAACAGTTATTTTGCCTCGTTACGCGGCAGCCGGCCTCCTGAGCCTCGGTAATTCCGGACCCCTGACGTGTCATTCACAAATCTTTTGCATCCACGATGCCAACCTTTTTATTGACTGGAGAGTTACTCGCTACGGTTCCGTCTCGCCTATCGAGCACTGTTGCCTTTGATTGGAAGAAGCGCACGAAGAGTTGCGACGGTGTACGGTTTTCAGCTCAAATGCTGACAAAATACAATATTTGTTGCCCTGAAAAGATATTCATCGCGCCAAATGGCCACGAGCATGCGCTGCGATGGAATGCCCGATCTTCCGAGTTGGCTCTTTTCGAAAAGCTCAAGAGGCCGTACCTGCTTCTACTGGGCAGCAGGGCCAAGCACAAGAACAACCAGGTCATAATTGAGCAAGCCGAGGCACTGGACCAGGCCGGCATGGATATCGTCGTAGTGGGGGGAGCCTCGAGCATATTCGCCAGCGAAGTTGGCCGCATCGGGTGCGGCGGCGCCTCCATGCCCGGCAGCAGCGGCGCCATCAGCTGCTCCTTGGTGTAGATCAGATCCTGCCGGTTGTCCAAGGCCAACTCGTACTCGTTGCTCATGGTCAGCGACCGGGTCGGACAGGCCTCGATGCACAGACCGCAGAAGATACAACGCAGATAGTTGATCTGATAGATCTTGCCGTACCGCTCACCGGGCGAGTAACGCTCGGTCTCGGTGTTGTCGCCGCCTTCGACGTAGATCGCGTCGGCCGGGCAGGCCCAGGCACACAACTCGCAGCCGATGCACTTCTCCAAGCCCGTCCGGATGCCGGTTCAGCACGTGCCGGCCGTGATAGCGCGGCGCGGTCGGAAAGACCTCGAACGGGTACTGCTGGGTGTAGACCTTCTTGAACATCGTCGAGAAGGTCAGCCCGAAGCCCTTGGCGAAGCCGACGATGTCCGGCGCAGGCTGATCGAACGCGTCCTTCCTGCAGCGGCTTGTTCGAGACGTCGACATACGGCTTGGCCACGCGCGGCGCCGGTTCGGCCGCGGCCCAGTCGGCCGGCACCGCGGCACCGGTCGGGTTGGCGGCCTCGCTCGGCCCGAGGATCCGACCCAGCGCCGACCGGCGGCTTCGGGTTGTCAGCGGGGATGTCAGCCATCGAGCGGCCCCTCATTCGAGATTCGTCCGGTTGTCAAAGCCTGATCCCGCACGCCGGCGTTGACCAGTCGGGGCGACGGCGGAACCTTGAGGTCCATCGGCGGGATCGGGAAGGTGATGCCGAGCTTGGCCTCGGCCGCTTCCTCGGCCTCGAAGGCGGCTTGCTCCTGCTTGAGCCGCCGGCTGTCGGCCAGGCTCCAGATCGCGAAGATCACGATCAGCGGCACGACCACGACCGCTCCGGCGGTGACCCGGCTCCAGCCGCGGTCGGTCAGCACGCGCAGCGTGGTGTAGCCGAGGATCCAGACCAGGTTGATCGGGATGAGCACCTTCCAGCCGAAATGCATGAACTGGTCGTAGCGCAGCCGGGGCAGCGTGCCCCGCAGCCAGACGAACCCGAAGATCAGGATGACGACCTTGATGGTGAACCAGAGGATCGGGAACCAGCTGGTGTTGGCGCCGTGGATCTCCGAGATCGGCCAGGGCGCCCGCCAGCCACCCAGGAACAGGGTGGTGGCCAGCGCCGAGACGGTGACCATGTTGATGTACTCGGCCAGGAAGAACAGCGCGAACTTCATCGAGGAGTACTCGGTGTGGAAGCCGCCGACCAGTTCCGACTCGGCCTCGGGCAGGTCGAACGGAGCCCGGTTGGTCTCGCCGACCATGGAGATCAGGTAGATACCGAAGGACAGGAACAGCGGAATCGCGTTCCAGGTGTGCTGCTGCGACTCGACGATGCCCGAGGTCGAGATGGTGCCGGAGTAGACGAAGACCATGACCATGGACAGGCCCATGGCGACCTCGTAGGAGATCATCTGCGCCGCCGAACGCAGGCCGCCGAGCAGCGGATAGGTCGAGCCGGAAGCCCAGCCGGACAGCACGATGCCGTAGACGCCGAGCGAGGAGCAGGCCAGCACGACCAGCACGCCGACCGGCAGATCGGTCAGCTGCAACGGCGTGCGGTGATGGAAGATCGACACCGTCGGGCCGAACGGGATGACGGAGAAGGCCAGGAAGGCCGGCACCGCGGAGAGCACCGGCGCGATCCAGTAGACCGGCTTGTCGGCCAGGGTCGGGATGATCTCTTCCTTGAAGGCCAGCTTCACGCCGTCGGCCAGCGACTGCAGGGTGCCCCAGGGCCCGGTGCGGTTGGGGCCGATCCGGTTCTGCATCCGGCCGACGACCTTGCGCTCGAAGACGATCGAGAACAGGGTCATGACGACCAGGAACGCGAACACCGCCACGACCTTGAGCAGGACCATCCAGATCCGGTCCTGCCCGAAGGCGCCCAGGGTGTCGTTGCGCGCCCGCTGCGGCTTGCAACATCATGCCGTCGCTCCTCGCGCTGTTTCGTGTTTGTGCACCGTGACCTCGGCCCCGTACGGCGCCCGCAACGCCCCGTCCCGATGGCTGGCCGGCAGCCACACCGTTCCGGCGCGACCACGTCATGGACCACGGCCGGTGCGCTGACCGACCGGCCGGCCGCGCTGACGGTCACGATCTCGCCGTCGACGACGCCGAGCTCAGTCGCGGTCTGGCGACCGAGGACCACCCGCAGCGGCTTGGCCGTGTCGGCCAGGTTGCGGCTCGCCGTCCAGCAGCGAGCCGGCGTCGATCAACTCCCGCCAGGTCGCCAGCGACCGGTCGCCGGCGGCGCGATCCGGGCGGCAGCGCCGGCGCGGGCCGGCCGGCAGCGCTCGGAGCCGCGACCCGGACCGTGCTGACGCCGAGTTCGGCCAGTTCGGCCCGGGCCTGCTCGTGACTGGCCAGGCCGAGGTCGATGTCCAACTCGTCGGCCAGCGCGTTCAGTACCCGGCCGTCGGCCAGCTCGCCGGTGCCGGTCAGGGTCAGATCGAACGGACGACGCCGACCTTCCCAGGTGACGTAACGGCCGGCCTTCTCCGCGGCGGCCGCGACCGGAAGGACCACATCGGCGTAGCTCGGTGACCGCGGTCCGGCGCAGCTCGAGGCGAGATCACGAAGCCGGCTCGGTTCAAGGCCGCCTCGGCCGCAGCCGGGTCCGGCAGGTCAGCCGGGTCGAGGCCGCCGACGAGCAGCGCGCGAGTTCTGGATTGGCGTGCTCGAGGATGGCGGCCAGATCGCGACCCGGCTGGGCCGGCACGTGAGCGTCCCAGACCCGCTCGACCTCGACCCGGGCGCCGTCGTCGGAAACCGGCCGACCGCCCGGGCAGCAGCGTCGGCAGCGCGCCGGCGTCCAGCGCTCCGCGCTCACCGGCGCGGCGGGGAACCCAGGCCAGCCGGGCGCCGGTGTCGGCGGCCAGTTGGGCGACCGCGCTGTAGCGCGCCCGGAACGGCGGCCAGCCGCTCGCCGACCAGGATGATCCCGGTGGTCAGAGCCTCCTTGAGCTCGCGTGGCCAGTCCGCGCACCGCCGTCGGCTTCGGAGCCGGGCGTCGTCGGAATGACGGTGCCGGCCAGCTTGATCAGCCCGCGGGAGGCGATCGGCGCGATCGAGTGCACCCGGTTGCGGCCGGCCACCACGCCCTTGCGCAGCCGCAGGAAGACGATCGGCGACTCTTCCTCGGGCTCCAGGCCGACCAGCAGCACCGTGCCGGCGCGCTCCAGATCGGCGTAGCTGACGCCACCGGTGGTCGGCGTGGTGCCGGCGATCTTGCTGCCCAGGAAGGCCAATTCCTCGTCCGAGTTGGCCCGGGCCCGGTAGTCGATGTCGTTGGTGCCCAGCGCGACCCGCGCGAACTTGGCGTAGGCGTAGGCATCCTCTTCGGTCAGCCGGCCACCCGGCAGCACGCCGACGCCGTCGCCGTCCAGCGCTCGTCGAAGTCCTGCGGCTGCGGCCTCCAGCGCCTCCGGCCAGGTCGCCTCGACCAGGTTGCCGCTGCGCGTCACGGACCAACGGGCTGGTCAGCCGGTCCGGCTGCGTGGCGTAGTGGAAACCCCACCGGCCCTTGTCGCAGTTCCATTCCTCGTTGACCTCGGGATCCTCGCCGGCCAGCCGCCGGGTCACCTTGCCGCGCCGCCAGTCGGTGCGCAGCGAGCAACCGGACGAGCAGTGCTCGCACACCGTCGAGGTCGACATCAGGTCGAACGGCCGGGCCCGGAACCGGTAGCTGGCATCGGTGAGCGCGCCGACCGGGCAGATCTGAATGGTGTTGGCCGAGAAGTAGGACTGGAACGGGGTGTCGGTCGACGGTTCCGATCTGCTGCTGCGCACCGCGCTCGAGCAGGTCGATGAACGGGTCGCCGGCGATCTGGGCGGAGAACCGGGTGCAGCGCTGGCACAGCACGCACCGTTCCCGGTCCAGCAGCACCTGGCGCCGACACCGCGACCGGCTTCGGGAAGGTCCGCTTGATGTCGGTGAACCGGCTGTCGGCCCGGCCGTTGCTCATGGCCTGGTTCTGCAGCGGGCACTCGCCGCCCTTGTCGCAGACCGGGCAGTCCAGCGGGTGGTTGATGAGCAGCAGCTCCATCACGCCCTGCTGCGCCTTGTCGGCGACCGGGCTGGTCAGCTGGGTCTTGATCACCATGCCCGGCATCACCGTGGTGGTGCAGGACGCGGCCGGCTTGGGCATGCCCCGGCCGTTGCCCATGTCGGTGACCTCGACCAGGCACTGGCGGCAGGCGCCGGCCGGGTCGAGCAGCGGGTGGTCGCAGAACCGCGGGATCTGGATGCCGATCTGCTCGGCGGCCCGGATCAGCAGGGTTCCCTTGGGAACCGAGATGTCGATGCCGTCGATGGTGACGGTGACCAGATCGGTCTGCTCGGGTGCGAGTCGTCATGACTCCGATGAAACTCGCAGGCGTGCGGGCACGTGACGCGGACGTCGCGGCTCGTTCATCAGGGCCAGGTAGTCGTCCCGGAAGTACTTGATCGAGGCGACGATCGGGCTGACCGCGCCATCACCGAGGGCGCAGAACGACCGGCCGAGGATGTTGTCGCAGACGTCCAGCAGGGTGTCCAGATCCTCGGGCTTGCCGTGCCCGTCCACGATCCGTTCCAGGATCTGCGCGGTCCAGTAGTTGCCCTCGCGGCACGGCGTGCACTTGCCGCACGACTCGTGCTCGTAGAACTGCGTCCACTTGAGCACCGCGCGAACCACGCTGTCGTCCTCGTCGAAGATCATCACGCGCCGACGTCCCGTTCATCGAACCGGCCTTGGCGACCGAGTCGAAGTCGAGCGGGATGTCGAGATGTTCCCTGGTGAACAAGCGGCGTCGACGAGCCACCCGGGGTCCAGAACTTCAGGTCCTTGCCCCGGCTCATGCCACCGGCCAGGTCGAGCAGTTCGCGCAGCGTGGTGCCCATCGGCGCCTCGTACTGGCCCGGGTTCTTCACCCGTCCGGACAACGAGTAGATGGACGTGCCGGGCGAACCCTCCGGGCCCATCTCCTTGTGCCAGGCCGCACCGCCCATCACGATGTACGGCACGCTGGCCAGGGTGCCGACGTTGTTGACCACGGTCGGCGCGTCGTACAGACCGTTGGTGGCCGGGAACGGCGGCTTGAGTCGCGGCTGGCCGCGCTTGCCCTCGAGCGAATCGAGCAGCGCGGTCTCTTCGCCGCAGATGTAGGCGCCGGCACCGCCGTGCACCGTGATGTGGAAGCTCAGGCCGGAGTCCAGCACGTCGTCGCCGAGGTAGCCCTTGGCGTAGGCCTCGTTCGACCGCCCGGGTGACCCGGCGGATGGCGTGCACCGCCTCGCCCCGGATGTAGACGAAGGCCCGTTCGGCCCGCACCGCGTAGCAGGCGATGATGATGCCTTCGATCATCGAGTGCGGGTCGTTCATCATCAGCGGCAGGTCCCGGCAGGTGCCCGGCTCGCCCTCGTCGGCGTTGATCACCACGTAATGCGGCTTGGCCGGCTCACCCGGCTTGGCCTGCGGGATGAACTGCCACTTCATGCCGGTCGGGAAGCCGGCGCCGCCGCGGCCGCGCAGGTTGGAGTCCTTGACCAGCGCGATGATCTCGTCCGGCTGCATGCCCAGGGCCTTCTTCAGGCCGGCGTAGCCGTCCAACTTCTCGTAGTTGTCCAACAACCACGGCGCGTTCGTGCCGAACCGCTTGGTCAGGACCGGAGTCAGGGGCATCGTTACTCGCCCTTTCCTTCGATGCGTTCGCTCTGGCCGCCCGTGGGCGACGCGGCGTCCGGATTGCTCTCGTGCGGTCTCCAGCGGCCCATCGTGGGCACTGGTCACGGTGCGGCGCACCGGTGTTGTCGGCAGCTCGGGCCTCGGCCGCGCGGCTCGGCGTCCGCCGGCTGTCGTCCTCGTGGCTCGTAGCTGGGCGCCTGCATGCCGCGCTCCTGCGCAGCTTCACGCCGGCCTCGGTCGGGGCACCGGATGCCGGCGGCGATGCGGGCCTCGTCGCGGATGTCGACGAAGCCGGCGATCTGGCGCGAGATCTCCTTGAACGAGCACAGCGGTGCACCGCGGGTCGGCAGCGGCCGCCGGCCCTGCTGCAGCTCGCCGACCAGCTCGGTGGCCGACTCCGGCGTCTGGTTGTCGAAGAACTCGTAGTTGACCGTCACCACCGGCGCGTAGTCGCAGGCGGCCAGGCACTCGGCGTGCTCCAGCGTGATGGAGCCGGGCGAACCGGGGTCGCCGGCGGTCTCGTTCATGCCGATGCCGAGCAGTTCCTGCAGGGTCGCGTAGATCTCGTCGCCGCCGAGCAGCCCGCACAGCGTGTTGGTGCACACGCTGACCAGGTACTCGCCGGTCGGCTTGCGCTTGTACATCGTGTAGAACGTGGCCACCGCGGCAACCTGGGCCTTGGTGATGCCCAGGACGTCGGCGCAGAAGGCGATGCCGTCCGGCGTGACGTAGCCCTGCTCGGACTGCACCAGGTGCAGCATCGGCAGCAGGGCCGAGCGCGATTGTCCTGCCGGATACCGGGCGACGATGGCCAGGCGCGTCCTCACGGACCCGCGGCTCGAACACGTCCGGGTTGCCCGGCCGCTCGATGTCGAGCAGGCGTCAGGCGACCGTCCAGCGTGCGCCGCGGCCGACCCTGGATCGGACCGGTCGTCGTCTCCACGCCGCCGGTGTTCACACCTTCGACCGACGCTTCCAGGTCGTAGTCCGAGTCGGTCGACTCGCTTGTCCACGTAACGGGATTCGGTCATCGGTCACATCCCCCCATCACCGGGTCGAGCGAGGCCACCGAGGCGATCACGTCGGCGATCTGGCCGCCGATGCACATCGTCGCCACCGCCTGCAGGTTGACGAATGAAGGGTCCCGCAGGTGGACCCGGTACGGCCGGGTGCCGCCGTCGGAGACCACGTGCAGCGCCGAGCTCGCCGCGCGGACTCTCGACCGGCACGTAGACCTGCCCGGTCGGCACCCGGAAGCCTTCGGTGACCAGCTTGAAGTGGTGGATCAGCGACTCCATCGAGCCGTTCATGATCTTGTTGACGTGCGCGGCCGAGTTGCCCATGCCGTCCGAGCCGATGGACAGCTGGGCCGGCCAGGCGATCTTCGGGTCGTCGACCATGACCCGGCCCGGGCGTCTGCTCCAACCGCTCCAGGGCCTGGCTGATGATCCGCAGGCTCTCGCGCATCTCGGCGACCTTGACCACGAACCGGCTCCAGCAGTCGGCCCCGTCGTCGGTCGGCACGTCGAAGTCGATAGGTCTCGTAACCCAGGTACGGCTCGGTCTTGCGCAGATCCCAGGGCAGGCCGGCCGCCCGCAGCATCGGGCCGGTCAGGCCGAGCGCCAGGCAACCCTCGACGTTGATCCAGCCGACGCCCTTGAGCCGGTTGACCCAGATCGACCTGACCGCGCAGCAGCTTGTCGACGCCGGCGATCTCCTTGTCGGTCTCGCTTGATCCACTCGCGGATCTTGTCGTAGGCGCCCTCGGGCAAGTCCTGCGCGACGCCACCCGGACGGACGTAGGCGTGGTTCATCCGCAGGCCGGTGATCAGCTCCAGCACGTCCAGGCAGCGCTCGCGGGCCCGGAAGCCGTTGGTCATCGCGGTCAGCGCGCCGAGTTCCATGCCGCCGGTGGCCAGCCACACCCAGTGCGAGGAGATCCGGTTGATCTCCATCATCAGCACCCGGATCAGCTTGGTGCGTTCGCTGCATCTCGATGCCGAGCAGCTTCTCGACCGCCATGCGAGTAGGCGGTCTCGTTGAACAGCGGCGCCAGGTAGTCGCAGCGGGTCACCAGCGTGCTGCCCTGGGTCCAGGTGCGGAACTCGGTGTTCTTCTCGATGCCGGTGTGCAGGTAACCCACGACCAGGCGGGCGTCGGTGACGGTTTCGCCTTCGAGCTCGAGGACGAGCCGCAGCACGCCGTGGGTGGACGGGTGCTGCGGGCCCATGTTGACGACCAGCCGCTCCTCGTGCAGCGGGTCGCCGCCGAAGATCGAATCCCAGTCGCCCACCGGAGACGGTGTAGACCCGTCCCTCGGTGGTTTCCCGCGACGGGCTGTAGGAGTCTCGAAGTGGTCATGCGGCTCTCGCTGCCTCACTCTTCGCGCAGCGGCTCGTGCAGTCTTCGCGCACGCGGCTCAGTGCTGGATTCTTCGCGCAGCGGCTCATCGGTAGGCCCGCCGATCGTCCGGCGGCGGGATGATCGCGCCCTTGTACTCGACCGCGACGCCGCCCAGGGGGTAGTCCTTGCGCTGCGGGTGGCCGTCCCAGTCGTCCGGCATCATGATCCGGGTCAGCGCCGGGTGGCCGTCGAAGACGATGCCGAACAGGTCCCAGGTCTCGCGCTCCTGCCAGTCCGCGGTCGGGTAGACCGCGACCACCGACGGGCACATGCGGGTCGGCGTCGGTCACCGACGACCTCGAGCCGGATCCGTCGCCGGTAGGTCATCGAGGTCAGGTGGTAGGCGACGTGCAGCCGCTCGCCGTCCTTGCCTTCGCGAGCCAGGTAGTCGACGCCGGAGACCGAGGAGCACAGCTCGAAACGGAGCGCCGGGTCGTTGCGGAAGGCAGCTGCCACCGCCGGCGATGTGGTCGCGGTGCGATGTGGATGGTCAACTCGTCGCGGTCGACGACGATCTTGCGGATCGGCCTGCTCGGCCTCCGGGTAGGCGGCCAGGAACGCGTCCACGACCTCGTCGAAGTAGCCGCCGTACGGGCGCTCGGCCGGCAGTTCGACCCAGGGCTGGCGTTGCAGACCGGAGAAGCCGGAGGTGTCACCGGAGCCGGTGACGCCGAACATGCCCGGCCGCTGCTGGCCGCTCGGCAGCGCACCGCTCTCGCGGGCCTGCTCGACGTCGGACTTCTGTCCGGGCGCGTCGGCCGAATAGCCCTCAGTCATCTGGAGAACCCCGTCACTTCGCGAACCGCTGGGACGACGGGATGAGCTCGACCTTCTGACCGGCCAGCTTCTCGGCCCGCTTCGGGTCCGAGCGGCTCGTTCATGATCTTGTGGTGCAGCTTGAGGATCGCGTCGATCAGCATCTCCGGCCGCGGCGGGCAGCCGGGCAGGTACATGTCGACCGGGATGATGTGGTCGACGCCCTGCAGGATCGCGTAGTTGTTGAACATGCCGCCCGACGAGGCACACACGCCCATCGCGATCACCCAGCGCGGCTCGGCCATCTGGTCATAGATCTGGCGGACCACCGGGGCCATCTTCTGGCTGACCCGGCCGGCCACGATCATCAGGTCCGCCTGGCGCGGGCGACGGCCGGAAGACCTCCATGCCGAAGCGGGCCGAGTCGAAGCGAGGCGCACCGAAGGTCATCATCTCGATCGCGCAGCAGGCCAGGCCGAAGGTCACCGGCCAGAGCGAAGACTTGCGGGTCCAGTTGACCAGCGATCTCGACGCTGGCCAGCAGGATGCCGTCGGGAAGTTTTTCTTCTAAACCCATGTCACGCCAATCTATCCTCGCTGACCCTAGTCCCAGTCCAGCCCGCCCCGGCGCCAGACATAGGCGTAGGCGACGAAGACGGTCACGATGAAAAGGAAGATCTCGACCAGGCCGAACAGGCTCAGTTCTTGGCTCTCGACCGCGTACGGATAGAGGAAGATGATCTCGATGTCGAACACGATGAACAGCATCGCGGTCAGGAAATACTTGACCGGGAAACGGTTCGGTCCCGCCGTCATCGGCGCCGGCTCGATGCCGCACTCGTAGAAGTCCAGCTTGGCCTTGTTGTACCGCTTCGGGCCGGTGATCGTCGCGATGATCACCGAGAAGACCGAGAACCCGAACGCCAGCGCGAACAGGATCACGATCGGCAGGTAGGTGGCGAGCATGGTTACCTGCATCCCTTCTTCATTCGCTCTGCCGGCTGGTCGCTGCTGGGTGCTCAGACCGAGCCGTTGCTCAGGCTAATCTCTGCCAGAGGATTTCGTCGATTCTTAGGCTTGCCTTACTTGCACTGGTGCGGCGATGGGCGGCGCATCACCGGACCGCCGGGGTGAGCCTGGTGAGCACGTTGATGACGCGGTCGCTGAGCAGTCGCCGTCCCGCGGGTCGGTCAGATTGGCCATCAGCTTCAGGACGAACTTCATCAGTCCCGGATGGGGCAGACCGTGCCGGGTGCAGGCCCGCATCACCGCCGGGTTGCCGATCAGCTTCACGAAGATGCCGCCCAGCCGGTAGTAGGCGCCCCACTCGGCCGCCATCGCCGCCGGGATAGCCGCGCAGCGCCCGCTCGCGGCCCGGACCATCCGGCGCGGGCCAGCGCCTGGATCGTGGCCTCGGCCGCGAGCTTGCCCGACTCCATCGCGTACGGGATGCCTTCGCCGTTGAACGGGTTCACCGATCCGCCGCTGTCGCCGACCAGCAGGACCCCGTTGCGGTAGTGCGGGGTGCGGTTGAAGCCCATCGGCAGGCCGGCGCCCTGGGTGGCGCCGATGCGCGTTCGCCTCGCGCAAGCCCCATTCCTCGGGCGTGCGCGTCCAGCCAACTGGTCAGCAGGGTGCGGTAGTTGGTCTTCTGGAATCCGGCGCTGGTGTTGAGCACGCCCAGCCCGACGTTGACCGATGCCGTCGCCCATGCCGAAGATCCAGCCGTAGCCGGGCAGCAGCTTGGCGTCGTCGGCGCCGGGCGGGCCGTCCCACAGCTCCAGCCAGGACTCCAGGTAGTCGTCGTTGGTGCGGGGGCTGGTGTAGTAGCGGCGGACCGCCACGCCCATCGGCCGCTTGTCGTTGCGGTGCAGGCCCAAGCTCTAGCGCGAACTTGCCCGACACACCGTCGCAGGCCAGCACGATCGGAGCCCGATAGGTCCGGGACTCGTTGCCCGCGTCCTGGCGCTCGACCTTGGCCGTCACACCGACGACCCGGCCCTGGGCGTCGCTGGATCGGTCCGGTGACGCTGGTCTGCTCGTGCAGCCGGGCGCCGGCCTTGACCGCCTGCTGGACCAGCAGGTGATCGAGATCGGCGCGCGGGCGGACCAGGCCGTAGTTCGGGAAGGCGGTCAGCTCGGGCCAGTCCAGCTCCAGCCGCATGCCGCCGCCGATGACCCGCAGGCCCTTGTTGTGCAGCCAGCCGGCCTGCTCGCTGACGTCGATGCCGAGCTCGACCAGCGCCCGGGTGCCACGCGGGGTCAGCCCGTCGCCGCAGACCTTCTCGCGCGGGAAGGTGGTCTTCTCCAGCAGCAGTACGTCCACCCCGGCCGTGGCCAGCCAGTAGGCCGCGGCCGAGCCGGCCGGGCCGGCGCCGATGACGATGACGTCGGCGTCGTTCTTCGCGTCGGATCGGTGGCAAGGGCGTTCATGCGCGGTTCACTCTGGCCTTCGCTTGTTGCTTGCTGCGGCCCTCGATCACTCGCGGGGACGCGGCGGGTGCGGATCGTCGGCGATCGCAGTCATGGGCGTTCCTCCCTGCCGAGTGCTCGGGCTCGTTCTGCCCTTACCGCAGTGCGGGATCGCTCGTGAAAACTTTCACGAGCGCTCTTCGTAGCAGTCTAAGCCTGCCGTACGGCCAGCGGCGGCCGCCGACTGCGGGGCGCGACGCGGGCCTCCGAGTTCGAGGTCCGCCTGAGCTATTTACGTGAATACGTGCCAAGTGCTACATATGGGTCACCATCCCTCCGACGCTCGAAGGACCCCCATGCTCGCTTCCGTTCCCTGCTCGCTCTGGCCGGCTTGGCCACCGCGTCGCCCTGGCCCTGGCTGATCGCCCCGGCCCCGCGCCGATGCCACCACCGGCGGCTATGTCGCCCTGGGCGACTCGTACTCCTCCGGCGTCGGCGCCGGCAGCTACATCAGCGCCAGTGGCTCGTGCGATCGCAGCCCGAACGCCTACTCGGCGCTGTACAACAACGCCCACCACCCGAGCTCGTATGTCTCGGTCGCCTGCTCCGGGGCCAAGACGACCGATGTCAACGCCAACCAGCTGTCGGCCCTGCTCCTCGACCGGCCTGGTCAGCATCACCATCGGCGGCAACGACGTCGGGTTCTCCAACATCATGGAGACCTGCGTCCTGGAGGGCACCGACAGACTGCGTGGCCGCGGTCCAGGCTGCCGAGAACACGGCCCGGAGCCCAACTGCCAGGGCTGCTGAACACGACCTACACCGGTATTCGCAGCCACGCCCCGAACGCCAAGGTGGTGGTGCTCGACTACCCGGTCTTCTACGACCTGTCGGCGTCCTGTCTGCATCGGCCTGAGCGACGAGTCGCGGACCAAGATCGATGAGGGCATCAACCTGGTCGACGGCATCATCAAGACCGCCGCGGTCGGCCACAGCTTCACCTTCGCCGATGTGCGCAACCAGTTCGTCGGGCACCAGTTGTGCTCCGGCGGCTCGAAGTGGCTGCACTCCCTGAACTTCACCGATATCACCGAGTCCTACCACCCGACCGCCGCCGGCCAGTCCGGCGGCTACTACCCGGTCTTCAACTCGGCCGCTGGACTAACCCCTCCTTCGTTGGAGTGTTCTGCACCCCTGGGGTGTAGAACACTCCAACGAGCAGCGCACGGCAGGCGCTCAGGGCTGGAGGTAGCGGGCGAAGAAGGCCTCGATCCGGGGCCAGGCCTCGGCGGCCGCCTCCGGATCCGGTCCGACATGCCCGTCACCCGAGCCAGCGGCCGCAGCAGCTCGGGCCGTTCATCGCCTCGTTGAGGAACGAGTGCCCGGCCGTCGGGATACTCCTGGACGTCATGCAGGACTCTCGGCCCTGGTGAGGGCCGCCTCGAGCGTGGCAGCCGACCCGTGCAGGGCTCGATCGCGGCCGCCGTAACTGGCCACCACCGGACAGGCGTCGGCCAGCGCAGCGTCCAGCTCCCCCGGCAACTTGCCGTAGTTCGGCGCGGCCACCTCGAAGCCCGCTGCCCAGCGTCATCAGCGCGAAGCCGCCGCCCATGCAGAAGCCGATGATGCCGATCCGCCCGGTGCAACCCTCGCGCTGCGAGCAGCCACTGCCGGGCCGCCTCGATGTCGGCATAGGCCTTGCCCTGCCCGCTCGACAGCGACTTGATGGTCGCGGCCAGGCACCGCCGGGTGCCGCCGTCGCTGAACAGATCCGGCGCCAGGGTCAGGTAGCCCATCGCCGCGATCCGCTCGGCGTGCCGGCGACTCTGCTCGTCCAGCCCGAACGCCTCGTGCAGCACGCACCACGCCCGGCCACGGTCCGTCGCCGGTCGGCTGGACGAAGTAACCGGTCAACTCCGCCGAGCCGCCCTGCTCGGCCGCCTCGGCCCGAAGATCGACAGTGGTCATCTGATCAACCCTGTTGCCTGAGCGCAGCGCGAAATGTCCAGGCGGCCGGAGCCGCCGCATGAGCAAGTCGTGAGGATCGGCGTGAGGAATGCGCGCGGAACCGGCCGGCCGATGCGCCGTCCTAGCGCGCATGTTCTGACTTCTAGCCCGTACAGATGGCTGTGACCAGTCCTGCTGACCTCCCGGCCGGGCCGGATCGTGTCCGGCCTGAGCCGACCGACGTGCCGGCCGTCGACATTCCGGAACGGCTCGAGCTACCGGGTCAAGCGTCGATTGCTCGGCCCGCCGATGGTGACCGGGCAGCTGCACGAGGAGAAGCTGTCCAAGAAGGCGGCGCTCGGCGTGCTGTCCACCGACTGCATCTCCTCCTCGGCCTACGGCACCGAAGAGATGCTGATCGTGCTGCTGGCCGTCTTCGGCCTGACCGGCTTCCACATCCTGCTGCCGATGACCCTCGTGGTGCTGGCGGTGCTGGTCCTGATGACGCTGTCCTACCGCGAGGTGGTGATGGTCTACACCCGGGCCGGCGGATCCTACGTGGTGGCCCGGGAGAACTTCGGCCCGAAGGTCGCCCAGATCGCCTCGGTCGCCCTGCTGATCGACTACATCGTGACCGTCGCCGTGCAGGCCGCGGCCGGCACCGCGGCCATCACCTCGTTGATCCCGGCGCTCGTCGCGCGGCCGCTGGCCGCTGGCGATCACGGTCGGCGTGGTGCTGCTGCTGGCCTACGGCAACCTGCGCGGCGTGCGGGAGGCCGGCAAGGCCTTCGCCTTCCCGACCTACTTCTTCGTCGTGCTCGGCCGGCCTGGTGGTGGTCGATCGGCGTCGTGCGGGAGATCTTCGGCGACCTGCCCCGCTACTCCCACGCCGCCGGGCATGATCGACGTGCACCAACCAGCGCCACGCCATCTTCACCGCGGCCGCGATCTTCGTCCTGCTCAAGGCCTTCGCCAACGGCGGCTCGTCGCTGACCGGGCTGGAGGCGATCTCCAACGGGGTCAGCGCGTTCAAGCAGCCCGCCGGGCCCGAACGCCCGCCGGACGCTGTCGATCATGGCGCTGCTGCTCGGCAGCCTGGTGCTCGGCATCTCCTACCTGGCCTTCGAGACCCACGCGACGCCGTACGCGCAGCGGCAGCCCGACGGTGATCAGCCAGGTGGCCAAGGCCGCCTTCGGCACCGCCTGGTACGGCCACCTCGGCTTCGTCGTCGTGCAGGTGGCGACCGCGCTGATCCTCTACACCGGCGCGAACACCCCGTTCACCGGCTTCCCGTTCCTGGCCAGCTTCATCGCCGAGGACTCCTTCCTGCCCCGGCAGCTGACCCGGCGCGGGCACCGGCTGGCCTTCAGCAACGGCATCATCGTGCTGACCGTGTGCGCGCTGGCGCTGCTGCTCGGCGTCGGCGCGCACGTCGACAAGCTGGTTCCGTTCTATGCGATCGGGGTGTTCACCGGATTCACCATGGCCGGCTTCGGCATGGCCAAGTACCACCACACCCGACGGGCAGCCGGGCTGGCGAGCGCAAGCTGGCGATCAACTTCAGCCGGCGGCCTGGTGTCGCATGCTGATCGTGCTGATCTTCGCGGTGGTCAAGTTCACCGAGGGCGCCTGGCTGGTGGTGCTGCTGTTCCCGATCGGCTGGCTGGTGCTGATGCGGCTCAACACCCGCTACCGGGCCGAGGCCCGCGCGCTTGGACCTGGTGACCGCCGGTCGCGCACCGAACCGGCGCCGCGCATGCCAGCACTACCCCCGGCACGTGGTGCTGGTGCTGGTCGACCGGCTCGACCTGGCCGTCATCCGGGCGCTGCGCTACGCCGGCAGCCTGCGCCCGACCGAGATGCGGGCGGTGCACGTGGTGCTGGACGCCGAGGTGGCCAAGCAGGTGCAGCAGCGCCTGGATCGAGCGCGGGCTCGAGCGACGGGTGCCGCTGGAACTGGTGGAGTGCGCCGACCGGCGCCTGGTCCGGGCCAGCGCCCAGGTCGCCCTGCGGACCGTGGTGCAGGAGCAGGCCGAGGTCACGCTGCTGCTGCCCCGGCGGACTTTCCACCGGGTTTCACAGCGCATTCTGCACGACCGGACCGCCGACCGGATCGCCGAGGCGATCAGCCGGATCCCGCACGTGGCGGCCACCATCGTCCCGTTCGACACCACGCTGTCACCGGAGGTGCAACGCCGCCTGGACGCCCGGCAACGCGCTGGCCGCCGACGCGCCGGCGCTGGTGGAGACCGCGTCATCGAGCCGGCGTCCGAGCTGCCCGGCCGCCGGCGCCCGGCGGTGACATCCCGATCGGCTCGGTGCGTGTGGAAGCAGCAGGTCACGGTCGAGGGCCGGGTGAAGGTGGTTCAGGTCGGCACCGCCGGCCGGCAAGTCGCTCGAGGCCCAGGTCTACGACGGCACCGGTGGGCTGCGGCTGCTGTTCTTCGGCCGGGTTGCCAGATCCCGGGCATCGAGCCCGGGCGGCTGCTGCGGGCCAGCGGCCGGGTCGGTGAGTACAAGGGCCACCTGGCGCTGGCCAATCCGCGCTACGAGCTGATCAACGACGAGCTGATCAGCGCCAGCTGCGTCTGCTCAGCGGCTGCCGGTCGCGGGTCGGCCGGCTCGGACTTCGGCCGCCTCCAGCAGTGCGATCGGACGGTGCGCGACCAGCCGGCTCAGCGCGATCACCGAGGTGGACCGGGCGACGCCCGGGAATCTGGGACACCTCGATCAGCACCCGCTGCAGGTCCTCGTGCGAGGTCGCGGCCAGCCGGCAGTGGACGTCGCCCGGGCCGGTGGTGGCGTAGGCCTCGACCACCGACGGGATCGCGCGCATCGCCGCGGTCACCTCGTCCAGCCGGCCCTGGGCGATCTCCAGGGTGGCGAAGGCCAGCACCGGAAAGCCGGCCGCGGCCAGCTCGACGTCCGGGCCGTAACCGGAGACGATGCCGTCGCTTTCCAGCCGCTCCAGCCGGGCCTGGACGGTGGCCCGGCTGACCTGCAGGCTGCGGGACAGTTCCAGGTAGCCGGCCCGCGGGCGTGTCCCGCAGCGCCGCCAGGATGGCCACGTCGAGCGCGTCCAGTTCCCTGGCCATCGCTCATCCTTCCGTGCAGTGCGGCCCGATCCAGCCGTTCCAGGCCGGGCTCGGGCCGCACACTGCCGAAGTGGGACTACAGGTTGCCGCGGCTTGTCCTGCTCGCGCTCGATCGCCTCGAACAGCGCCTTGAAGTTGCCCTTGCCGAAGCCGAGCGAACCGTGCCGCTCGATCAGCTCGAAGAACACCGTCGGACGGTCACCGATCGGCTTGGTGAAGATCTGCAGCAGGTAGCCGTCCTCGTCCCGGTCGACCAGGATGCCGCGCGACTGCAGCTCGCTCGATCGGCACCCGCACCTTGCCGATCCGGGCCCGCAGTTCCGGGTCCTCGTAGTAGGAGTCCGGGGTGGCCAGGAACTCCACGCCCTCGGCCCGCATGGCGTCGACGGTGCCGAGGATGTCGTTGGTGGCCAGCGCCAGATGCTGCGCGCCGGGGCCGTCGTAGAACTCCAGGAACTCGTCGATCTGGCTCTTCTTCTTGGCGATGGCCGGCTCGTTCAGCGGGAACTTGACCCGGTGGTTGCCGTTGGCCACCACCTTCGACATCAGCGCCGAGTAGTCGGTGGCGATGTCGTCGCCGACGAACTCGGCCATGTTCACGAAGCCCATCACCTTGTTGTAGAAGGTGACCCAGTCATCCATCTTGCCGAGCTCGACGTTGCCGACCACGTGGTCCAGCGCCTGGAACATCCGCTTCGGGCGCGCCCGGCCGCTTGACGTAGGCCGAGCTGCGCTCGACGTAGCCGGGCAGGTAGACGCCGGTGTAGCCGCGACCGGTCGATCAGGGTGTGCCGGGTGTCGCCGTAGGCGGCGAGCGCCGCGGTCCGGATGGTGCCGTGCTCGTCGGACGACGTCGTGCGGCTCGTCCAGCACGGTCGCGCCCTGGTCGCGCGGGCGTGCGCGATGCACTTGTCGACGTCGGGCACCTCCAGCGCGATGTCGATGCACGCCGTCGCCGTGCGCCCGGTGGTGGTCGAGCAGCGGGCTGTCCGGCGCGACCGCCGCCCTTGATCACGAACCGGCAGGACCCGCTGCGCAGCACGAAGGCCTTGTGGTCGCGGTTGCCGGTCTCCGGGCCGGAGTACGCCACCAGCTGCATGCCGAAGGCGGACTGGTAGTAGTGCGCGGTCTGGGTGGCGTTGCCGACGACGAACACCACCGCGTCCCAGCCGGTGACCGGGAACGGATCGGTGCTTTCGTCGTAGGGCACCAGGCCGACCAGCTGCTTGAGCTGCTCCAGGTCGAGGTGGGCGGCCTGCTCGTCCGGGGTCAGGGTGGCCTGGGTGGCGGTCATCGGGTCCTCCTGCTGCGACGGTGCGCGGTCATGCACATCCTCGCTGTTTGCGAACGGCACGGTAGTGTGCAACATGCGGCAGCGTCGTGCTGGTGCCAGACGTGCTAGCCCTGAGCGATGCTCACCGTGGATTAGACTGCGCAAGTTGCCTAGCAGATGCCCGGGACTGGCTCGGTTCCGTTCAATCTGAGCGGTCGCTTCCGGGCTGCGAACTGAGCTCCGTGCGCCGGCTCAGTGCCAGCGTCACGACCGGGTACCAGACCCCGAACGGATCGCCCTGGTAGTGCAGTCTCGGCCTGCGCACCGACCGCCCTCGGCCGCACCGGCCAGCACCTGCCACGCCGCCCGGCCGGCCACCAGCAGCTCGCGCGGCCAGCCCGGCATCCAGCGCGGCCAGCCCGGCCGGGTCGCCCGCGCGCAGCGCGTCCACGATCCGCTGCGTCGAACGGGCCGCCCGCTCGTCCAGATAGCCCGGCGCCTTCGACGCCGCGCCGGGCCGAGCCGTCGGCCACACCAGCAGGCCGGTGAGCCGGCCAGCCGTCGGCCCGGCACCGTCGGCAGGCCGTCCGAGGTGCCAGGCACTCCTCGGTGCTCGCATCCAGCGATGCCGACTCTGACCGGGACGCGCGCAGCCGGCCTGTGCCAGCAGCTGCCGGCCGACCGTCGAGCTCAGCGGCCTGTCCGGCTCGATCCGCCGTCGGCTCGCGCTGCCGCCGATCAGCACCACGATCTCGGCTCGGCGCTCGCCAGCAGACTGCCCGAGCGCGGCCAGGCAGGCCGCCCGCAGCTGCTCGACCTCGGCCACCGGGCGCCGGTCAGCAGCCGGGCAGCAGCAACGGCGGGTTGGCGAGGCAGCTGACCGCTCCGACGATCACGCCAGCGCCCCGCACCGACCGCCGGCGCGGCGGCCGGCTGCCCCGGATCGCGGCCACCATGTCCAGCACCTGCCGGGTCTCGGCGACGTTGTGGGCCCGGAACACCGTGGCGCCCTGCCAGGCGCAGACCGCGGTGGCGACCAGGGTGCCCGAGCAGCCGTTCGTCCAACGGCAGATCCAGCGCCTCGCCGACGAAGTCCTTGTTGGACAGCGACACCAGCACCGGCCAGCCGGTGGCCACCAGCTCGCGACAGCCGCCGGGTGAGCTCCAGCGAGTGCCAGGTGTTCTTGCCGAAGTCGTGGCCGGGATCGATCAGCACCCGCTCCGGTCGACGCCGAGCGACGACCGCCCGCTCGGCCTCGGCCGGCGGTGCGCAGCCAGCACGTCGGCCGACCACGTCGTCGTAGTGGATCCGGTGCGGCCGGGTGCGCGGGCTCGACCCCGCCGGCGTGCGTGCAGACCAGCCCGACGTCGAACTCGGCTGCCACCTCGGCCAATTCGGGGATCGTGGCCGCCCCAGGCATCGTTGAGCAGGTCCGCGCCGGCCTGGCAGACCGCCCGGCCGACCTCGTGCCGCCAGGTGTCGACCGAGATCACCAGGTCCGGGAACTCGGCGCGGACCCGGGCCACGAAATCGACCGTGCGCCGGATCTCCTCGGCGGCGTCCACCTCGTCGCCGGGCGCGGCCTTCACGCCGCCGATGTCGACGATCTCGGCCCCGGCGGCCACCACCTCGACCGACCCGGTCCAGCGCCTTGTCGAAGGCGTAGGTCGCGCCCCGGTCGTAGAAGGAGTCCGGCGTGCGGTTGACGATCGCCATGATCAGCAGCGCATCGTCGGCGAAAGCTGTGCCGCGCCTAGCCGGAGCATCGGCTGCTCCGTCGGTCCCGATAGTGCGCTGGTAGTGCGGTGCCGCGCCGGCGGCCGTTCCAGGGTCGGCACGCTCGCGGCCGACCCAGCCGCCGGGCGCGCTGCCGGTCGTACTGCTGCAGCGTGCCGGCCGGCTCGGCCGGTCGCAGGCCGCCGGGCAGCCGGCGCATCGCGGTGGCCAGGATCTCGGCCGCCATCACGCCGAGGTCGTGCACGCCCTGGTGCCGGTGACCGCGCTGGCCGAGGTCCACCTGCGCGATCGCCGGCCAGCCCGTAGCGGGCCCAGGTGTCGGTCAGGGTGGCGAACTCGACGCCGTAGCCGACCGGGATCGGCAGCGAATCCAGCAGCGTCGCGGCGGATCGCCCACTCGCCGGCCAGCGGCTGCACCACCGCGGCCAGCTCCGGCCAGTACAGGTTCAGCAGCGGCCGGGCGCACAGCTCGGTGACCCGGCCGCCCTGCGGCGCGGCCGACCGTCGCGCCCGGCTGGTCGTCGGCCAGCCGGTCGTAGAAGCCCTTCACCAGCTGGACGTTCTGATCGCGCAGCAGCGGCCCGAGCAGGCCGGTGACGAAGTGCGGGCCCCACTCGGTCAGGTCGGCGTCGATGAAGACCAGCAGGCTCGCCGGTGGTCACGAACAGCGACTTCCACAGCGCCTCGCCCTTGCCCGGCAGCGGCTTCGGTGCCGGTGTCGATCGCGCGGGCGGCGTACACCGTGGCGCCGGCCCGCCGGGCCGCTGGCGGCGGTGTCGTCGGTCGAATCGGAGTCGATCACCACCAGCTCGTCGACCAGGCCCGGTTCGGCACCAGGCGTCGCCGGATCTGGCCGACCACGTCGGCGACCGTGGCCGGCCTCGTTGCGGGCCGGGATCACCACGCTGACCGTCTGATCGGTCGCCGCCTTGGCCCGCCGCAGCGTCGCCAGGCTCGAAGTCGGCGGCGCGCGAACGTGCGCGTGCTCGAACCAGCCGGCGCGGCTGCTGCGTCCACTCCCGTTGCCAACGCTACACAGCGCTGAACGGCGGTCCAGCCGGCGCGCGGCCAAGCCGGGCCGCGGCCGCGCCCGGATCGCTCGGCCTCGGTCAGCACCCGCACCACGACCACCCGGCGGGCGCCGGCCTCCAGCACCTCGGTCCAGGGTCGTCCTCGTCGATGCCGCCGATGGCGAACCAGGGCTTGTCCGGCGCCAGCTCGGCCACGGCTCGGACCGGCTCGCAGCCCGATGCCGCGGCCGGCCCGGCTTGGTCGGCGTGGCCCAGACCGGGCCGACGCAGAAGTAGTCGACGTCCGGATGCTGGCGGCCGCCGCCCGCCTGCTCGACGCTGTGGCTGGACAGGCCGATCGTCACGTCCGGGTCCGACGAATCCGGCGGGCCGTGGCCGGCGGCAGATCCCGCTGGCCGACGTGCAGCACGTCCGCGCCGGCGGCCACCGCCAGGTCGGCTCGGTCGTTGACCGCCAGCAGCGCGCCGTGCCGGCGGCAGGCGTCGGCGAACACCTCGAGCAGCGTCCAGTTCGTCGGCTGCCTCCAGGTTCTTCTCCCGAAGCTGGACGATGTCCACCCCGTTGGCCAGCACCGCGTCCAGGAAGTCGGCCAGGTCGCCCTGCCGGCGTCGGGAGTCGGTGCAGAGGTACAGCCGAGCGCTCTCGAGATTTCGCACGACTGGCATCAAACCAGCCGCCGCCGGTCGTCGGTTGCTCGGCACGGCAGGATGGAAGTCATGGCGGCGCGTTCGAACCTGGACGCGCTGCCGGCGCCGGTGCTGATCCTGGGCGGCATCGCCTCGGTCCAGTTCGGCGCGGCCTTCGCCGACAAGCTGTTCGACGAGGCCGGTCCGGCCGGCGTGGTGCTGTTGCGGCTGCTGCTGTCGGCGCTCGTGCTGCTGGCCATCACCCGGCCGCGGCTGGCGCGGTCGGACCCGGCGCGAGCTGCTGGCCGCGGTCGGGTTCGGGACGGCGCTGGCCGCGATGAACTGGAGCTTCTACGAGGCGCTGCACCGGTTGCCGCTCGGACCGGCCGTCACGGTCGAGTTCGCCGGGCCGCTGGCCTTGGCCATCGTCGGCTCGCGCAAGTGGATCGACCTGCTCTGGGCGGCGCTGGCCGGCGGCGGCGTGGCGCTGCTGGCCTTCGGCGGCTCCGGCGGTCGGCTCGCACGGCGGGCTGGACCCGGTCGGCCTGCTGTTGGCGCTGCTGGCCGGGACCTTCTGGGCCGGCTACATCCTGCTGTCGCAACGAGTCGGCTCGGTCTTTCCCGGGCTGCAGGGGCTGGCCCTGGCCCTGGCGGTGGGAGCGGTGCTGGTGCTGCCGGCCGGCCTGATCCAAGGCGGCTCGGCGCTGCTGCGCCCGCACGTGCTCTTCGGCGGGCTGTGCGTGGCGCTGCTGTCCTCGCTGATCCCGTACTCCTTGGAACTGACCGCGCTGCGCCGGATCGCGGCCAGCACCTTCGGCCTGTTGATGAGTCTGGAGCCGGCCTTCGCGGCCTTGGCCGGAGTCCTGGTGCTGGGCCAGCATCCGAAGCTGGCCACCGGCATCGCCCTGGTCATGGTCGTGATCGCCAGCATCGGCACCACGTTGCGCAGCGGACGCCGGGAACAGCCTCCGCCGCTTGGTTAGGGTGGTCGGAGTGAGGATCGTCGTGATCGGGGCCGGCGCGATCGGCCTGGCCTGCGCGCTTTCGCTGGCCCGGGCGGGTCATTCGGTGACCGTGCTCGATCCGACTCCGATGCAGGGCGCCAGCTGGGCCGCGGCGGGCATGCTGGCTCCGGTCAGCGAGGCCAGCTTCGGCGAGGCCGAGCTGACCGCGCTGAATGTGGCCGCCGTCGCCGAATTCACCGACTTCGCCCGGCAGCTCGGCGTCGACCGGTCGGCGTTCGAACCGAGGGCACGCTGGTGGTGGCGTTCAACGCCGACGACCGAGCCGAGATCGACCGCTTGTCGGCCTATCGGGACCTGCTCGGCCTGCCGACCGAGCGGCTGACCGGCCGTGAGGTCCGGCGGCACGAGCCCTACCTGAGCACGCGAGGTGCGAGCCGGCGTGCTGGCCGCCGACGACCTGTCGGTGGACAACCGCCGATACCTGCAACGCGCTGCTCGCTGCGGCCGAAGCGGCCGGCGTGGTCACTGCAGCCCGAGCGGGTCACCGCGGTCTCCGACGAGCATCGTGCGACACCGCGTCCGGCGCCGAATATCGCCTGCGACAACGTGGTGCTCTGCGCCGGCGCCGCCACCGCCGAGCTGGTCGGGCTACCGGTCGTCCCGGTCAAGGGGCAGATCCTGCGGCTGGCGGTGCCGGCCCGGCTGGGCCCGGTGCTGACCCGGACCGTGCGGGGCCTGGTCCGCGGCGGCGACGTCTATCTGGTGCCCCGCGCCAACGGCGAAGCTGGTGGTCGGCGCGACCTCCGAGCAGCAGGGCTTCGACACCACGGTGACCGCCGGCGGAGTGTACGAACTGCTGCGTAATGCCTACGAATTGCTGCCGATCAGCTCCGAGTGCGAGTTCGTCGAGGCCCGGGCCGGCAGCCGGCCGGGCACTCCGGACAACGGCCCGCTGCTGGGCTGGCTGCGCCCGGGCGTGCTGGTGGCCACCGGCCACTACCGCAACGGCATTCTGCTGTCGGCATCGCACGGCGCGCGCGGTCGTCTCGCTGGTCGCGGGCGAGGAGGTTCGGGCAGAATGGAAGCCGTTCGACGTGCACCGGTTCGCCGAAGCCATCGACCCACCGACCAGAAGTGAGCGCCGATGCAGATCATCCTGAACGGTCAAGCCCATCACAGTCCCGACGCCGCCTCGGTGCAGGATCTGGTCCGCACCATCAGCGACCGGCGAACCGGCATTGCCGTGGCGCTCAACTCGGCCGTGGTGCCGCGCAGCTCGTGGCCGAAGACCGCGGTGCACGAAGGGGATCGGGTCGACGTGGTGACGGCGGTCCAGGGCGGCTGAGCTCGGCCGGCGCACGTCAGATCATGCCGTGCAGCATGCCTTCGTACGGCGAGGATGCCTCGGCCCAGTACCGCTTGGCGATCCGGCCGGCGTGCGCGGACTCCCAACCGGCCTGCACGGCCAGTCTCATCGCCCGCGCCATCCGGATCGGGTCGGCGGCCCGGGTAACGGCCGAGGCGACCAGCACCGCATCGCAGCCGAGTTCCATGGCCTGCACCGCATCGGTGGCACAACCGATGCCGGCATCAAGGATGACCGGCACACCGGCCTGCTCCACGATCAGTGAGATGTTGTGCGGATTGCTCAGCCCCAGGCCGGAGCCGATCGGCGAACCACCGGGCATCACGGCGGCGCAGCCGACCTGCTCCAGCCGCCGGGCCAGCACCGGGTCGTCGTTGGTGTAGGGCAGCACCACGAAGCCGGCGTCGACCAACTGCTCGCACGCATCGAGCAACTCCGGCCCGTCGGGCAGCAACGTTCGCTCGTCGGCGACCACCTCGACCTTGACCCAGTTGGTGTGCAACGCCTCCCGGGCCAGCGTGGCCGTCAGCACCGCCTCGGCCGCGGTCCGGCAGCCAGCCGTGTTCGGCAACACGGCGATGCCTTTGCTCGGTAAGGACATCGAGCACCGACCCGGCCGCGCTCGGATCGACCCGACGTAACGCGACCGTGGTCAGCTCGGTGCCCGACTCGACCAGGATGTCGCCCAGTCCGGCTCAGGCTGGGTGCGCCACCGGTGCCGACGATCAGGCGGGAGCTGAACTCGCGATCGGCGATCTTCATCGGCTTCGATCCAACCGGGCGAAGGGAAACGCGAGCACGACCGTGAGCGCGAACGATGCGATCGAGGCCGACAGCCAGGTGTGATTGAGCGTGTGCAGGTCGGTGCCGATCCGGTTCCAGAAGTCGGACCAGTAGGCGAGGTAGCCGGGATTGATCGTCTGGTACAGCAGGAACCCGATCAGCCAGGCCACCAACAGGCCGGGACGGGTCCGGGCCTGGGTCGAGAGGTCCCAGCCGTCGCCGCGAGTGCGCAGCCAGGCCGCGACCAGCACCCCGGACAGCGGCACGAAGACCCCGCCGATGAGGCTGAGGAAGTTCAGGTAAGAACCGATGTGGATCTTCAACGCGGCCAGGGTGATCAGCGTCCCGATCACGCCGGTCAGCACCCGACGATCCCAGCTCGGACGCAGGTTCTGGATCGACACCGCGGTCGAATAGGTGTTGGCGAAGCTCTGGTCGGTCTCGCGCAGCACCAGCACCACCAGCGCGATGGTGCCCAACGGCAACGACAGATAGAAGTCGAAGATGCCGTCCGGGTTGTCCAGCACGCGCAGCAAGGCGATCAGCCCGACCGCGTAACAGGCGATCTGGGTCAGGCCGTAGCCGAGGAAGCCGCCGAGGAAGGCTGCTCGTTCGGAACGGGAGTGCCGGGAGTAGTCGGCGCCCGAGCGGCACCCAGGAGATCGAGACCGCGACCACGGCGTCGACGCCGAGCCAGAAACCGGCCCAGGACGGATGCGCACTGGCCGGCACGGACGGAAGGCCGGACCGCAGCAGACCCGACCGCCAGCACCACGGTGGCCACCACCACCAGCAGCCGTGACATAGCGACGGATGACCCGGATCGCGCCCAGCGGCCGGATCGTCAGCGCGGTGGTGATGATGCCCCGGCGATCAGCACGCAGATCCAGCGGGCCAGGTGCTCGATGCAAGACCGATCGCAGGCTCTCGGCGATGAGGATGACCTCGAAGGTGCCCCAGCCCAGGTTCTGGAGGATGTTCAGGCACGGTCGGCAGGTAGGACGCGCGGGCGCCGAGCACGCCACGCAGCAGCACCATGGCCGGTGCTCCGGTGCGGGTGCCGAGCATCAAGCGAGACCCCGAGGATGAGGCCGCCGATGACGGTGCCGGTCACGATTGCGAGCAGCGCGGCGACGAGTGGCAGCGGCCGATCAGGTAACGCCAGCAGCACCGTGCTGGCGGTGGTGAGCCCGAACAGGCTGACGCCCGAGGTTGCCCCAGAACCCGAACTGGTCGAACAGGCCGAGCGTGCGCGGAGCGACCTCAGTCAGGGTGGCGGGCGCCTCGGCCGGCTCCTCGCGACGGACTCCGGGACGGACATCTACGGCCATCAACAACCTCTTCCTTCGCCGGCATGACCCGGATCAGGTTCAAGCGGTCGGCGGCGCTGAACTTCAGCCGCCCTCTCAGCCCGTTCAGCCGGGCTCCCGCGGGGACTGTCCTAGGTTAATACCGTGGCTGCCGAATCTCGAACCCCGATCGCACTGACCATCGCCTCGTCCGATTCCGGCGGTGGCGCCGGGATCCAGGCCGATCTGAAGGCGTTCGCCCGGTGCGGCGTGCACGGCACGTCGGCCATCGTCGCCCTGACCGCGCAGAACACGATGGGCGTGACGGCGATCCACCAGTGCCCGCCGGAGTTCGTGACCGCCCAGTTGGACGCGGTGATGACCGATCTGCCGCCGCGCGCGGTGAAAACCGGCATGCTCTTCTCGGGTTCGATCATCACCGCGGTGGCCGGGGCGCTGGAGGGAAGCGGGCTGCCGCTGGTGCTGGATCCGGTCATGATCGCTTCGTCCGGCGCCCGGCTGCTGCAGGACGAGGCGGTCGCGGCGCGGGCCAGCCCTCGAGGGACGGCGGCAGCAGGCTCCCCGGTGCCGCCAAGGAGACCTGGGCGCCCAGGGCGCTGTAGGCGAGCGACCTCGGATCGGGCCACGCGGCTGTGGCGGATGTCGCCGACGATGAGGACTCGGAGGCCTTCGAAGCAGTCGATGCCCAGCTCTTCGGGCGCTGCGCCCTTGCGCTCGGCCAGCACCTGGCGCACGGTGAAGCAGTCGAGCAGAGCTTGGGTCGGGTGTTCGTGCCAGCCGTCGCCGGCGTTGATCACACACGCCCTGGACCACCGGGCCACTTGATGCGGGCGCCGGCCGAACCGTGGCGAATGATCAAGGCGTCGATGCCCATGGCTTCGACGGTCTCGACCGTGTCGCGGAGTGACT
Organism: uncultured Alphaproteobacteria bacterium; assembly: GCA_963808035.1. Lineage (GTDB taxonomy): Bacteria > Pseudomonadota > Alphaproteobacteria > Rhizobiales > Xanthobacteraceae > Bradyrhizobium. The sequence continues at coordinate 1,179,416 of CAWEEF010000001.1, forward strand.
CACCCTTCTTCACCGACGAGCTGGCAACGGCCAAGGACATCACATCGGCCGACAGCCGCTTGGCCGCCGTCTCGAAGGACAGGCGGGTGCGGGTCGACTCCTCGAAGAACAGGGTCGCCACCACCTGCCGCGCAGGGTCGGGACCTTGGGCACCGAGCGGCGCTCGACCTCGGCGAACGCCTCGGCCACGCGCAGGACCTCGGCAATCCCGTCGGTGCCGAGGTCAGCCATGGAGAGGAGGTGCTGGGGCGCGGTCATTCGTCTCCAAGGTGCCGATCCACACGCCGTCATCGCCGACATCGACCATCTCCTCGCGGCGGGTGGCAGGTTCTTGCCGACGTAGTCGGGCCGGATCGGCAGCTCGCGGTGGCCGCGGTCGACCATGACGGCCAGCTGGATGGCCCGGGCCCGGCCGAAATCGTTGAGGGCGTTGAGGGCGGCCCGAATGGTGCGACCGGTGAAGAGCACGTCATCGACCAGCACCACGACCTGGCCGGCCAGGTCGACACGGGATGTTGGTCACCGCCTCGGGCAGGACCGGGCGCAGGCCGATGTCGTCGCGGTAGAAGGCGACATCGAGGGTGCCGAGGGGGACCTCGTCGCCCTCGATCTGCTGCAGGAGGGCGGCCATCGGGCGGCCAGGGGGACGCCACCGGTCTGCAGGCCGACCAGGACGACGTCTTCAATGCCGCCGTTGCGCTCGACGACCTCGTGGGACATCCGCGTCAGGGCGCGCTGGACGTCAGGTGCGGTCATAACCTGGGAGTGGGCCACGAACACGCCCCCGAGGGGTCGCGTATGACTGCGTTCGCGTTCGGCCACTGCTCCTCCAGCCCGTGTGAGCCTCACTGGACCCACTTCACGGTCAGGATGACAACTTAGCGCGAGCGCGTGCACCGGCACGGGCCGGGAGGCCGGCGCGGGCCGGGCCTCGCCACGACCGGCGAAGCTGATAGGCTGAGGGTGGACTGAGGTCGGGCGCGATGGTCGAGAGGATGCCGTTGACGAAGCGAGCCCGACTCGTCGGTCGAGTAGGTCTTGGCCAGCTCCACCGCCTCGTCGATCACCACAGCGGCCGGTGGGCCGTCGGGGTCGAGCAGCTCGGCGACGGCGAGCCGCAGCACCAGGCGGTCGACGACGGCCATGCGCTCGAGCGGCCAGCCGACCGAGGCGGCGGCGATGCGCCGCTCCGCCTCCTCTTTGGTGGCGACAGCTCCGTTCGAGCAACGTGCGCACGTAGGGGTCCGGCGGGAGCGACCAGCGCGTCCGCCACCGTGACGGGATCCACCCCTTTGGAATTTCGAGCTCGTCGAGGAGCGACAACGCCCGCTCACACGCTGTTGGTGGCGGGGGGCGGTGTCGCGTCGGGGGCTGGGGGCGGTGGCGGTGGCGGTGGCACGAAGGGGCGCCTCGGACCAAATGCGCGGAACGACGAGGCGGGCGGGCCGTCAGGCCCGGGTCGGGTCTCGCCCGAGCGAGTGTCGACCTTGATCACGTCGCCCGTTGTTCACGAAGAGCGGCACCTGGACGACGAGACCGGTCTGCAGCGTGGCCGGCTTGCGGGCGCCCGAGCACGCGGTCGCCCTGGATGCCGGGCTCGGTCTCGGTCACCGTCAGCTCGACGGCAGCGGGGAGGTCGACGCCGACGATCTCGCCGTTGTACATCTGCAGGTTCGCCGCGTCGCCCTCCTTCAGGTAGCTCGGGGCGTTGCTGAGCGAGGTCGGGCGACGCGGTGCATTTGCTCGTAGCTGATCGTGTCCATGAACACGAAGTCAGCGCCGTCGCGGTAGAGGAACTGCATG
>CAWEEF010000002.1:0-140640 GCA_963808035.1 uncultured Alphaproteobacteria bacterium
GGTCCAACTCAAATTATGGAAATGAAAATAGGACTGTGGACAGGACCATCGCTCGTCACCAGCTAGAAAGGGAATGTTACCAGCGGAGGCGATTTGCCCCATGTTCACGGTTATAATTTTGGCCGGGAGTGCCAAAAGCAGATTATAAAGAGCAAAAGCTTCTTCAATAGAACCGCCTTCACTACTCATCATTAGATACAGTTGATCAAAGATGGCGCCGCCAAAGTTTGGATTTGGCTGTCCTCCCCCGAAAACACATAGAGCATTCCGAAGGTTCTTGGCGGCCGGGTGCTGCGTTGGGCCGTGGAAAATAAGCAGCGCGGCCGGCAAGATGGCATAGGGACTTGTCCCCAAAGCAGCTCCACGCTCACCCCCGGTTAAGTCAATCACCCCGGACCAAAGATAGCGGGACTGATTTTGGAGGCAGGCCCCCAATTGTGGCGTTCTCCGACCACTTGATCGGCAAAGAAGCGCCAAAATGTGCTCTTAAACTCTTCCCCAATAAAGAACGTAAGGTCAAGGCGGGGAGAGCACAAATGAAACCATCGGATTTCGAATCACTGTCAGTGAATGAGCTTTGGTCGCTGCGCGAACAGCTGGATAAGATATTAACGCGAAAAATCAGACGAAAGAGCAGAGCTTAATCGTAGGTGCGCCAGCTTTCCGTGCCTCATCCGGATCGCTCGCGGCGACCTTACCCGCCCGTTAGTCCGAACGTAAACCCTGCAGAGCCGTCCGAAACCTGGGCCGGCCGCGGCAGGCTGCCACGTTGGGTGGAAGTACAACTGCGGTCTGGGAAGCAACTCGACGATTTCGGATTCCGCCATCGATTGATCGTGGGCCACACATCGTACATCGGACTAAACCACGGCCAGCCAGAAACATCGGTCACAAGCCTTGAACATGCTCGCCGCGAAAGCATGATAGCCTTCGATTGCGCGACGGGATCTTCCCGGCATTGCTAGTCCCAAAAAAGACCAAATGACTTAGCCCCGCTCCGTGTGCCTCCAAGCATCGGGCGGGGTTTTTAATCGCTTCGAGGGGCGGGCTGGCGGCCTGATTATAACCGATGCGACTGAGCGCGAGTTACGCGGTGTCGGCTCGTACAAGTCGGGATCGAGATCCACCACGATCTCGTGCAAGAAGCGCTTGGCGAGAGGGTCAGTGGTCTCAGCCTCGAGGGCCCGCAAGCGCATCAGGTCGTCGCGAAGTTCGCCTTCCTGTCCGTCGAGCTCTGCCATTTTGCTCTCATCCGTGCGGAAATAGGAGAGCGGCTTAGGGTTCTGCTCTCGAAAGAACAGCCTAGGCCACCACCCCGCGTTCAACATTTGCTCGATTGCCTGAGTGCGCTGAACGATCGATAAGGGCGCCTCAGTTAGGCTCAAGATCGGAAAGCCGGACGTGATCAGCCCATTGGTCTGCGCTGATCGCGATCGAATGGCTGGACTTATGATCCGAGCAGTACACCAAAAACGCCCGATCATCCGCGTCCTGCCGCTTACTCACTTTCGCGCAGTTGCCGGCTTGACGTTCAGCGGCTGCTCGGCCGCGGCCGGTGTGCCCCGGGGCTGATGAACCCCCGGCAGCCAAGACTAAGCTGCGCCTTGTTCCTGTGCAGGCAGGCCCTGACGCGGTCGACGTTCGGAATCTCGGCGATGCACAAGCGAAACGCGTCGCCTGTACACGCTTGTTGCCCTTCGGGCGTGTAGGCCTCTGCTGCTGTCGGCAGCACCAAGACCGCAAGCGCCGTTGCCAGCATCAAACCGAGCTGGAAATCCTTGGACCGGGTGGCAACCATGAATCCCCCAGGCGTTTATTCGCGAATTGTGGGTGAAGGGCGGGGCTTGGCAAGGACGCGAGACATCGATGTTGAAATTGTCGCCGAAAGCGCCCTGCGCGCCTTTTCTGCGGCCTCGCCGGAAGACCGCATTTCTCGGGGAAAGCTGGGTATCATCACCCCTTCGCCTTGAGCCCCAGCTATACGCCTACTGGCATCATTCGTCCCGCTCTGCAGCTTCCGCTTTCCCCAATGATGATCACTTTGCGGTCCGGATTGAACACGCGCTCCACATGGCGGTTCAAAGCCCGCAGCATCCCGATCCCGCGCGAACATCGTCGGGCCACCGAGATCAGCCACCAGGATCAGGGCTTCCATCGCGGCCTACCACTCCGCGGCCGAGTGCACGTTCCTGGGAAGCTTGGTGATGTAGTCGCCGGCATCGCGCAATGTGCGCAGCACCTGGCCGTCGGGCAGCACGATCGGCTCATCGAACTCGCAGGGCCAGCCAGCCTTCACCTTCAGCATTCGATTGACGGTCTGTCCGATCGTGCGAGCTGGCCGGCAGTTGAACTGTTCTAAATCGCCGTGGAAACATAATAGCCCTTTCGGCGTCGTAATTTAACAGGTGGCATCGGTAGCTCTCCGCCTGACGATGGCGGAATGTGATGTGTGAGAAGTGTTTCGAGATTAATAAAAGGCTTGAGCGTTGTCGCAGGTTGCTGCGGTCGATAGACGATCAGGTCACGGTTGACCGCGCCAAAGAGCTGATCGCCGATTTGGAAGCTCAGAAGATCGCTCTTCATCCCGAACACAAAAAGCAGTAAACCGCTTTCCGCGCGACGCAGCGAGCCATGTCTAACGAGGGCCTTAGGTTGGCGCTCGCAATTCGCCCGCTAGCCAGCGTCCCGTTTCAGTGGACTCATCGGATCAATGAGATCGACCACGACCTGATAAATCGTGTGGCAGGCGGTGCATTCGAGCGTCCGAATGTCAAAGCCTGAGGGACCAGGGGTGATGCGTGCTAGCATTGTTGTCGTTTGGCACTCCGGGCAAGGTCGTCAGCGCAGGATGATCATGATACTTCGCCTTCAATCAGGCAGAAGCGAGATGTCTCTCAGTCACCGGTAGATGCCGTGAGGTGACCCGGCGATGGAACCAGCATGCTCCTCCGGTTCCGCGGAATGATGGTCAATATTGCTCACTTCTCGGAATCGTTAACAGGCAAATACGCCGGGTCAGCCGACCCAAAGCGCCCACCAGGCGGCGTTCCCTAAGTCATAAAAGGGCTAAGACAACGGAAACCCCGTCCGAGGGGGGTACATCAGGGCGGGGCCAAGTTTTGCGGCGCTATCCGCGCCAGTTTTGGCGGCGCGTTGGAGCAAGCTTAGACCTGTGGCTCTCAAAAGATAGTGGAAAAGGCAAAGGAGGCGAGTTTCATCAGGCGACGATCGTCCGCGAAGGACCATCGGCTTCGATCGACTTGGCCATACTTTGGGCTCTTCGCTTTCTTCGGCTTGGCTTTCTTCGCTGCGACCGGCGTCCCGGCGGCCTCTCGAGCCAGCCGCTCGGCCTTGAGCCGTCGCGGTTCTTAGAAAATGCCTTCGTCGCGACCTCGTGCTCAGTCATTGCCTTTTCGGCATCGACTTGGCGAAACGCCTTACGCGCGTCGCGCTCCGCTTTGGTGATCGGCTTGGTTGGTTCAAACTCGCCCGGTGTCTTTGTCATTTCTTCGCCTTCAGCCTCAGCTCCACAAGCCGGCGGATGGCCTCCGGACGGCTCGGCAGGTCATCCCGCATGCGAGGCCACTCGTCTCCGAAGAGTTATCGATCTCATGGCCAGTCCGAGCTTCCCGCAACGGTATCGCACCGAGATTACATTTCGATTGAGCTCCATCGCGATCTGCCGGGTGCTGTTACCCGCGAGGGCTGACTCCCCCCTCAAGCGCTGATTGTCAGCTTCCGTCCACTCTCGATGTTGCTGGCGACGCATAGCGCAAGGATAGATCAGTTCTGGGCTTCGCACAGGGATAGCCTCGCCGAGGGGGGGGGGGGGCAGGGCTTTCAGCGATAGCCCATCATCGCGACCGGCTTCGTCTTCCAGTGAAAATCGGGCCTGACGTCGGCACCGCATTTGCCGCAGGCCTGGCACACGAAGCGTGGCTCAAGGTCGGACAGTGGGAAGTGATCCGGCCATCGGTCTCCGCTGATCGCGATCGAATGGCTGCAATTGATAGTCCGCACAATAGACCAGGAGACCGCGGACGCCCGATGAGCGCATCTCGGCTAGGGTGATCTTATGGTTCGCGGCTGGCGCCACGGCGCTTCAAAGTGGTGTTGGTCGAGGGTTTTTGCCGGCATCCGCCAGGTATCTTCGCAAAGCTTCTTGGATAAATTCGGAAACTGACAGGCCGCGTTCTGAGGCAGCGCGCTCGATCCCCCGCTTGGTGTCACCGGGGACTTCGATCAATAGCTCGACGGTTTCGGTCATGCGGCCATGATTGCACGATTTGACCGGATGGGAAGCCGCTAGGGGTGGGGGGCTGGTTCGCCGCGCCACCGCCGCGTATCGGTGCCTTCGCAACTCGATGCATATAGGTCTCACGTTCGGAAGAAGATAAACCAGACGACGCTAAGTACGACAGCGGCCAAGGCAACACTGAAGTTCAAGACCATAAGGATGCTCGGCCCAAGTTCGGCTTGTCGCGCCTCAGTCGCCGTCTCAACAATCCGGCCGTCTTTATTTGTCGCCACCCGACGGCCTCCCGCGCTGGGAGATAGTACCAACCAACCACCTCCGATCGAGTTAAGTTCCGGAGTCTAGTAGACGCCGATGCTTTGGGCAACCGGCTAGCCGGTTCATTTCCCCTTCGCCTTCAGCCCGAGCTCGACCAGGCGGCGGATGGCTTCGGAGCGGCTGGGTCGTCGTCCTGCTTCGCAGCCCATTTATCGACCGTCGAACGCATCCGTGCCAGTCGAGCCGATCACGGTCGTCGTCCCGTCGGCGGGCCTGCCCGCGTCTTTTTGGTGATACCTATATTGACTTCTCCATAATTTGATGTTACCATAAAAGCAAGCCGAGGGGAAGCTGTAACTTCCGCCCCGGCTCTAACCCGAGCCAGAAGGAGCTTAATCCAATGACCCAGGCTGACAGCGTGCATAGCACGCCACCCACAAACACGTCTGTAACCCGTCAAGGCGTCATCGCTACCATCCACTTTGAAAATATGGAGGGCTGAGCGATGAATTGAAAGACCTATGTTTCGCCGCGCGCAGAAGTCCGTGGACTCGCTTTCCTACCCGCGCCCGCCCGGTGACCGGCCGGACGAAGCGCCTACAGGTCACTCTCCTTAAGACCATTGGCGGCCTATCGCGCCGCCACATGCTTGCGGCCCTCGCCATCCTGCCCACCAGCGTGGTCGGAATTCCGGCCACGGCCGCCGCCCCGACGGAAGTCGATCCAATCTATGCGGCGATCGAAGCCCACCGTGAGGCATACGCGACCATGCAAGCCGCCTTTGCCGAGCACAGGCGGGCGCACGAGTTAGCCGACGCCCGGGTCGGTCCGGCCCATCTCGATATCCCGAGCATGGTAGACCCCGGCGAGACCGTTGAGGCTAGTTGCCGGTGGGACATCGAAAGGGCGGTCCCGCGCGAGCAATTCCCGGACCTGCATTCGCAGCATCGTAGGCTGCTGGACGAACGAAAGACGGCTCATGCCGCTATCGTGAAATCCTTGATCGGCGACGAGGACGAGGCGACAGACGAAGTTGCCGGCCCCGAGTTTGAGGCCTTGCAGGAGTTCGCGGAGACCACGCCGACAACCCTCAAGGGGTTGCTCGCAATGGTCGCCTATGCCGGCGAGATCACCGCCGAGCAGCCCGACGCTTTCGATCGGGACAGGCCGATTTTCGAGAACATGGCGACCGCTGCCCGCGCCATCGTCGGAGCGCAGTCATGAGCAAGGTAATCGACTTCCCGCCGACCGGCTCCAAGAAAGTCCCGCCCCACCCCCCCTCCTCGCCGGCCGCGCACATCGAGGCCGCAAGGGAGGAGCCGCGCCGTCGGTGGGCCCAGGCGTTCCGTGATCTAGAGGCCGAGATCTGCGCATGCGCCAGGATGAGCTTCATTGATGCGACTCGCGAGCATGAACAGCGACGAGAAGCCGGCACCCTTTGCGGTCGCACATCTCTACGAGATGCTGCGGCGCTTTAGGCAGGAAGTACGCCACCTATCATGGCGATTGGCAGCCATCGGTCGGAGAGGTCATAGGTGACGAATGAAGCGCCGGCGCCGATCGGTCACCGGAAGCGCAACTCGGCAGCGGTTGGCCGGCGCACGCAAGGCGGATAGCGGTAGCGAACAGGGCGCGGGCTCCGGCTCCCGCGCTTTTCACTTCCCAAGCATGGCGAGCCGTCCTTGTCGTACCATGATGACGAAATAGAGACGAAGTCGCTCGACGCCCAGGCATGATGCCGGGCATAATTGCGATCTAGGCTGATCGAGAAGGCCGGTGAGCCGCGCTTGACAAACACGTGAGATGGCCTGAGTTCCGCTACGGCTTCACTTGCGGAACCGGTAGATCGCGCCAAAGCCGATATTGAGCGCGACAGAGGATACCGATGAGGCCCTCCAGCTCCTGCGGGCGCCATTCCCCTTCTTGAGAAATTCGCCGCCGGGCTCACACTTTAGACCACGACTGCGGCCGAAGTGCCACGCAATCTCTAGGGATCATCGCAGTCGAGTAACCCGAAGTGTCCGGCGAAAGCTTAGATCCTAGGCCGTTCGAGCTACAGGACGTTGTCGCCCGCCAGTTAAACTGTTGCTCCCTTCGAATTGTGCCGGTGGGCCGGGCCAATTGTTGCCAGCTTCAATCTCGGACCCACCAGCGGGCTTCCTAGGAGTCTTAGCGAACTATACTCCTGGCTATGGCAGTAGTAGAAACTGGCTTGAACCGTGTCGGCACGGGCGCATATTCGTCGGATGTCCGAGCAGCGACCAACTTTTGTGGCGCGGAAAAATCCGGATCTGGCTGGGGCGTCGATATTCTATGGCCCGATCGGCGAAACGGAAGTAGTCAAGGGTTTTATTACGGAGTATGACGCAGTTAAGTGGATTAGCTGAGCATGAGCACTCCAAGGGTGGGGCCGGGAAATATGAATGACAAACTACCCCAAACGCCTTCAGGGACCCCAACCAGGTCGCGAAGAGTTGCTGATCGAGGCGCGGCTTAACCCGCTGCGAATGCAGCTCCACAGCACCGCCTAGTCATCGCTAACTTCGGTTCGCGGAGCTGGCATCGGTCGCGGGCCCTGCGGTCGCCTATGCCTGGGCCCGGTGACGCACCTTCACGGTGAGCGATCTCGTAGGCGTCGTCCGTCGATGCCCGTGACCATAAAACTATCCGTGCGGCGGGGAAATTATTGCTCATGCCCGAATCGGAAGGTGCGCTTCAGTCGTAGGCGCCAAGGATAGGCCCTAAAGGCGATGTGAGCATCCCCAGCGCTTCCCGCCCTAAAAATACGGGAAGCAAAACATGTCTATGTATCTGAATTATCTGGCAAATAATTTCCGTTGACACGTTTCGGGATATCACATGGCCGTTGTCGCCGGCGTGGTGTTCTTTACCGTCCGCGCGCTGCTCGCTTTGTTCCCGGTGCTGACCGCCGGCTTTCCGATCAAGAAATGGTCGGCTGCCGCCGCGCTGGCCGCCGCCACCTTCTATCTGCTGCTGTCTGGCGCCGAGGTCGCGACCCAGCGGTCGTATTTTATGACAGCGGTGGTGTTGATCGCCGTCATGGTCGACCGCCGCGCCGTGACATTCCGGACGCTGGCGGTGGCGGCGATGATCGTGCTGGCGCTCGCGCCGGAAGCATTGGTGCATCCGAGCTTCCAGATGTCGTTCGCTGCGACCCTCGGACTGGTCGCACTGGTGCAGATCGGCATGCCGCGCCTGTTCGCCTCGCCCGACAACTCGTTCGCCGCCAAGGTGGCGCTGTGGGGCGGCCGCGAGATCATGACGCTGACACTGGCCTCGCTGGTGGCGGGGCTTGCCACCACACCCTATGCCGCCTTTCACTTCCACCGGGTGACGCCCTACGGTCTGCTTGCCAATCTGGCGGCGATGCCGGTGGTGTCGGCGGTAGTGATGCCGGCGGGTCTGCTGGGTCTGCTCGCGATGCCATTCGGGCTTGACCGCGCGTTCTGGTGGTTGATGGGGATTGGCATCGACTGGATGATCGCGGTCACGGAGTGGGTTGCCGCGCTGCCGGGCGCCGTCGGCCGCATGGCGGCGTTCGGGATCGGACCGCTGATCGCGGCGAGCGTGGCGATCGTGCTGCTCGGACTGTTGCGCACGCCGCTGCGCTGGTCGGGGGTGGTTGCATTGGTGCTCGCGACGATATGGGCGCTGGCGGTGCCACAGCCGGACATCCTGATTTCCGGTGACGGTCACCAGGTTGCCGTTCGCGGCAGGGACGGCCGCCTGCATTTGATCCGGACCACCAAGGATGCCTTTCTGGTCAAGGAGTGGCTTGCGGCCGATGCCGATGCCCGACTGCCGGCGGATCCCTCGCTCCCGGAAGGTATCTCATGCGACGAGGCGGGTTGCGTGGCAGCGATGGCCGACGGCGCCCTTGTTGCGCTGGCGTTGCGGTCCGACGCGCTGGTGGATGACTGTGAGCGGGCGGCGCTGGTGGTGACCACAAAACGGGCGCCGGCGTCATGTTCCGCGCCGGTGATCGATCTCGATCACTTGCGGCGGCAAGGGACGATGGGCCTACGGCGCGCCTATAACGGATTTTCCCTGGAGTCGGTACGGCCGAGAGGCTTCGACCGGCCATGGTCACCGGCCGTCGAAGGCGACGGCGCGTACGAAAGCGTTCTCACCCGCCCCGTGGCCAAGCGCGCCGTGGACGCCACGCCATCCGAAGCCGACCTGCAGGCAGACGAGTGAGTCACAGGTAGTGTCTCAGTTTGAAATTTGAATAACTTCTCGCTTCTTGTAAGGGCCGTAAGAGTTGGCACTGGATTGGCCGCGTCAAAAGTTCATTTGATAAGTCGCAGGTGAGACCTCTCCGCGGTGAAGGGGTCGCCGACGATTTCCGCCCGATACATCTCCTGGAATTCCGGCACCCTCAAATGAAATAGCTTTGCTAAATCCCCCAAGCTGTAACCGAGTTTTTTGATATGGAACGCGATCATCTGCCTCAGGAGACTGGGCGTCTCCTTCGCGGGCTCGTTCGGCTCTCGCTTTCGATATCCAAGCTTACTCATCTCGATCCAAAACATTTTGCCTTGGTATGGGGTGATCAACTTGAGGCGAGACGCCCGCACCGCGATGGCCCCCATGGAGACCTTCCAGTGAAGTTTTAAATTCGCAATCTGCCTTAAATCGAAACGTCGAAGCTGGGGGCGAATTTCGTCAGCTGGAAGAAGAAATGCGCCAGCAAAAGCATCGGCCTCGTCCTCCATCTCTTCGTCGCTCTTAACCGTGATTGTGTGGAGCACCATGTGCCCAAGCTCATGTGCAAGCGTATGGCGCAACCGATCCGCCGGGGCAGCCACATTTACAAAAAATAGAATAGGCAAGCCATCAATTCGCTGGCTCAACGCATCGATAAGATCAGTACCGAAGTCGCACGGAATAACTATCCCGCCATTTTCCTCTAAGAGTTCCACCATATTGGATATCGGCCCCTTGGGCAGCATCCATCTTTCGCGCACAAGGCGCGCAACATCTTCTGTAGTGAGAACCGCTTTGCCTTTTCCATGGTAATCGTCGCAGTCAATTTCTGGAATGAACGCATTTGTCTTCCAGTCAAATGAGACGAGAAGCTTCGTGAGATGAATTCGCCTGATGTTCATCTCCGCAACTATGCGAGCAAGAGTTTTTGCTGAAAGCTTTTTCCGGCGACGGAAGTGAAACGGAGGCAAGCCATACGGACGGCCAGCTTCATAAAAAAATGACGAGCGAAAGCCCAATGCTTCCGAAAGGTCATCGACGAAATCAATAGGCGGTTCATTAAGTCCACTCTCATACTTTGAGAGGGTTCCCTGAGTGACTTTTAACTGTTCGGCCAACTCAGCTTGAGTAAGCCCACGCGAATCGCGCGCGAGCGTCATCATATGATGATTGAAGCTTTCCATAACATCGCATCCTTACGATGTATTAGAAGCGCGCTTGTCGGGTCACATCGACCCAAATCCGTTCACCGGGCTTCCTGTCTTCACGAGGAACTATCGCGCCGCACCACATTGGCTCACGGCCATCGGGGCGTGCGATCTGCGATCTTACAAAGAGGCCAGTTGGGTCCAAATAATAACCGGCTGTCAGCCTCACGGGCGGGAGCGGTAATCCAGGCAGATCCTTTTGAGCATCAAATGCCTTGGCCTGCCTCGTCGGATAATTGCGGGATCGACCGTCTTCGTCCATTTTTTTGAGACGAATGACGACATTTGCCTTCTTGAAAAGCCAAACCTTCAGCCCCCTGATATCCAAGGGACGCACATCCGGTCGTCCATCAAATTTACGGTCTGCATCAGCGACCATGTGGCAATACGTGCAAGCGGCCTGAGCCCTCACATCATGCTCGATAAGGTCGTCCGTCTTGTAAGAGCGATACCGAGCATCCGCCGCACGCGCGATGTCGTCCAATTCATCCAGGAGGCTTTCCCCAATGGCGTCCAACGTCTCAATCATCGTTCGATGAGGCACAGGCAACTCCCCTGATTGAGGCTCGAATATACAAATTCCGCGACCAAAAACAAGAAAAATATTCCGTAGATTATTCCAAATTTCACGTTTTCCATCGCTTTTAGCTGCTTTCCTGGCAACTTCAGTTCGGCGGTTGGCCGTCATCCCTTCAGCCCCGCGCCTTACCGCCCATGCGCCCAAGGGCGACAGCGGCTGCGCTCTTGCCGTCCTCGGTACTGACATCTCGATCAAAGCGATCTTGGCGATCACGACGGCGTGGCTGGGCGCTTTTCGCCTTGGGGTCTCGGGGCATACTTCGTTGTTGCTGGTACTGGAAGCGCGGTTCTGAATGACGTTGCCCCCGCCGTTTGATCCGGATTGAACTAGAGTCTGGCCCTTAAAGGAAGGACCGGACGATGAAGCGGAAGCGGTTTAAGGAAGAGCAGATCATCGGGATTTTGAAGGAGCACGATCTGGGTGCGAAGACGGCTGATCTATGCCGCAAGCACGGGATCAGCGAGGCAACTTTCTACAACTGGAAGAGCAAATTCGGTGGTATGGACGTATCCGAGGCCAAGCGGCTGAAGCAGCTCCAGGACGAGAACGGCAAGCTGAAGAAGCTGCTGGCCGATGCCATGCTGGACAACGCGGCCTTGAAGGATCTGCTGTCAAAAAAATGGTGACGCCCGCTGGGAAGCGAGAGGCGGTCGCGCATCTCAAGATGAACCACGAGATGAGCGAGCGGCGGGCGTGTCGGGTGATCGGCTGCCAACGGATGACGGTGCGCTATCGCTCCCGGCGCCCGGATGATCCGGCGTTGCGCGAACGGCTGCGAGCCCTGGCACGGGAACGCCGGCGGTTCGGCTACCGACGGCTTCTGATCTTTCTGCGCCGGGAAGGCTTCACCGTAAATCACAAGCGGCTTTTCCGCATCTACCGGGAGGAACGCCTCATGGTGCGCAAACGGGGCGGCCGCAAAAGAGCCCTGGGAACAAGGGCGCCCATGGCGGCTCCGAAGATGCCTGACGATCGCTGGTCACTCGATTTCGTCTCCGATCAACTGGCTGGCGGCCGACGCTTTCGTATCCTGGCGATCTTCGACGACTGCACTCGGGAGTGCCTGGCTGCGGTCGCCGATACCTCGCTCTCCGGAGGCCGGGTTGCGCGTGAACTCGATCGCCTGATCGCACTGCGCGGCAAGCCCAAGATGATCGTAAGCGATAATGGCACTGAACTTACCAGCAACGCCATCCTGGGCTGGTCTGATCAAACCCAGGTCGGTTGGCACTACATCGCGCCGGGCAAGCCGATGCAGAACGCCTTCGTCGAAAGCTTCAATGGCCGCCTACGCGATGAGTTCCTGAACGAAACCCTGTTCACCTCACTCATGCAAGCGCGCCTGGCGCTGGAAGACTGGCGGCGCGACTACAACACGGTGCGGCCTCATTCGCGGCTCGGTTGGCTGGCCCCAGCCGTCTATGCCGCAAACTTCTCATCGCAACACGGCCAAGGCGCTGCGCTCGCTGGCTCCGCGCCTTGGCCTGAAGTTCCAATTGTGCAAGATGGCAACCACCAAACTCTCAGGCCAACCGGATAAGAGTCGGGGGCAACGTCATAAATCGAATGCTAGCTAGAACCGCCTCCATTTCCAATTCGTCGGTCATATAGAGGATCACCGTCGTTCCGTCCCGAGGACCACCCGGAATGCGCGCCAAGTCTTCGCGAGAGGTAGACACTACCGGGTACCGCCTTGAGACCCCTCCTGGCGGCCCGCCGCCGCCTCACTTCTCGGACAACGAGTGGTCCTCGCCGAACTCGAAGGCTCCAAGGTGGAATTCGTCCTCGGTTTCCGCGTTCGGCACCCTGACAAGCGTGAACACGGCATTCGGATGTTGCGCCCAGACCGCAAGATCCTCTGCTGTGACCGTGAGCCAGCCGAACCGGAACATATAACGGCCCGGCTCGCTCACGTGTCCCACCTGTGGCCAGCCGAGTTTGTTGACCACCAGCAAGCTTCTCCTTTTAAATCAGCCGTCGATGACGGCCGACGGCACCGCCTCCGTGGCGGCGGTCGATGGCAGCAATTCAATTCTCCGATGGACCACCGGCAATTGCAGCACGGTCACACGCTGCCCTTCGCTGAGCTGTGTCACCAGCACACGGCTTCCATCCGGAAATTCGATCGCATCATGGTGACGATGCGGAACATCCGGCTCGATCGCGGCGAATTTGCCGACGCGGAAATGGATGGCCTTGGTCCATATCCATCGGTTGTCGTATTGGACGTCGTCGGCGAATGCCAGTTCGGTTCCCGGAAGCATACAGACCGCCACCCCAGGTTCGGCTTCGGAGGCAAAGCCTCGGGTGGAAGTGCCAGGAAATTTTGCCGTAACCACCGTCTCTCCGACCTCGGCCGGGCGGCTCGCCAAAGCGTGCAGACTATAGTCACACATCGGATTGCTCCTCGTTCGAGATAGCCAACCCGCGCCCGTTAGAGGCGCAGGCCTCTATCAGAGTGGACAATAGTGTTGGAGACTTCGCCCCGTTATGGGCAATTCTGCGGCTCCAGCCGACGAGGCCGATCACAACTGCGTTTGAGGCGCGTGCCTGAACCGCCGACCCGGCGCCGAACCGCCCGGCTTTCGTCCGCGCACCAGGGCAGCCGCGGGAATTCGCGCCGCACTCTATGCGCCGACAGGCATAGCGCGTGAGGCTAATATTTCCGGTAAAGCCCGATCAGCTTGCCCTGAATCTTGACCCGGTTCGGCGGCAGGATGCGGACTTCGTAGGAGGTGTTGGCGGGTTCCAGTGCGATCGAGGCGCCGCGTCGGCGGAAGCGCTTCAAAGTGGCTTCCTCCTCGTCGATCAGCGCCACCACGATGTCGCCGGTCTCGGCGGTCTCGTTGCGCTGGATCAGCGCCATGTCGCCGTCGAGGATGCCGGCATCGACCATGGAATCGCCGCGCACCTCCAGCGCATAATGTTCGCCGGAGCCGAGCATGTCCGGCGGCACGCTGATGGTGTGGCTGCGGGTCTGCAGTGCCTCGATCGGCGTGCCGGCGGCGATGCGGCCCATCACCGGTACCGCGACCGGATGGTTGCCGTCATCCTCGGAACTCGCGCTGGTGCTGCGTACCTTGCCGAGCGTGCCCTCGATCACGCTCGGGGTGAAGCCGCGACGGCTGTTGCCATTACCGTTCCCCGATAGCTCAGGGAGCTTGATGACTTCAATGGCGCGGGCGCGATTGGGCAGCCGGCGAATGAAGCCGCGCTCCTCCAGCGCGGTGATGAGGCGATGAATCCCGGACTTCGAACGCAGATCCAGCGCGTCCTTCATCTCGTCGAAGGAGGGCGGTACGCCGGCTTCCTTCAGCCGCTCGTTGATGAAACGCAGAAGTTCGTACTGTTTGCGCGTGAGCATCTCGACCAGTCCCCAGGTTGGTGGTGTCGTTCAATTCCGAGACATCGGAGTCGGAGACTTCTGGTCGCCGAAGACTTTTGGTCGCCACTCCAATTTGCAGGCTTCAACACTCGAAACAAATCATGAACGGACACTATATGTTCGATATGTGTTCCGCAACCACTTAATTTCCGGTGAACGGGTTGAGGTTTTGCCAGGCAGTTCGCCCGGCAAGTTCAGAGCGGCAACCGCAGGACGTCGCAAAGCGAGCCCGCCGCCGCCGCCGGCGCAAACGGCGCCCGTATCACAAGTGCCCGTGCCGCAGCGAGATTCCCGAGCAGCGAGCTATCCTGATGATGGACCGGCGTCGCGATCGGGACGCCGTCGGCACGCTCTTCGAGATGGGCACGGAGGTAGTCTTCGCGGCGGTCATTGGCGCCGACATCGCGGCCAAGAAGTGCCCTCTCGCCGGCATGGTGGACGATGGAACGGCCCGACAGGCGGCGAATCAGCGGCACCAGGAACAGGAACGCACAGACATAGGACGACACCGGATTGCCGGGCAGGCCGATCACGCGCATGGCGCCGAGCCGCCCGTGCATCATCGGCTTGCCCGGCCGCATCGCGATCCGCCAGAACGCCATGGTGACGCCCTCGGCCTCGAGCGACTGCTTGACCAGGTCGTGGTCGCCGACCGAGGCGCCGCCGGTGGTGACGAGGATGTCGGCGCCGCTGTCGCGGGCGCGGCGGATGGCTTGCGTGGTCGCCTCGATGGTGTCGGCGGCGACGCCGAGATCGAGGGTCTCGGCGCCTTCGGCCCGGGCTAGCGCCCGCAGCGCATAGCCGTTGGAGTAGACGATCTGCCCCGGGCCCGGCTCGCAACCCGGCATCACCAGCTCGTCGCCGGTGGCGAGCACCGCGACCGTTGGCCGCCGGCGCACCGCAAGCTCCGGATAATTCATGCCGGCCGCCAGCGACAGGTCGCGGTCGGTGAGGCGGGTACCCGCGGTGAGCAGAACGTCGCCCTTGTTGAAATCGACCCCGGCGGGGCGGATATGGCGACCCGCGACGGCGACTTCCATGATCGTTACGCCACCCTCGTCGGCCACGGCGTCCTCCTGGATCACGACGGCGTCGGCGCCCTCGGGAATGACCCCGCCGGTAAAGATCCGCACGGCTTCACCCGGACCGACCGCGCATTCGAAGGGCCGGCCGGCGGCGACCGCGCCGATCAGCTTCAACCGCGCCTTCGCCTCGGAGACATCCTTCGCGCGAACCGCATAGCCGTCCATCGCCGACATCGCCTGCGGCGGCTGGGTGCGCAAGGCCGCCACGTCGCGTGCGAGCACGCGATGGAACGCGCTATCGAGTGCGACCATTTCCGCCGGCAGCGGCTCGCCGCCGGCGAGAACGGCGGCAAGGGCGTCGGCGACCGGCATCAAGGCCACGGCAAGCTCCTAAATTCCCAGCGCGGCAAGCGCGTTCGCGACGTCAGTCGGCGCCCGCACCTGAATGGCGCGAAGGCCGCGCGCTCGTGCGCCTTCGATATTCTCGGCGAGATCGTCGAAGAACACGATGCGCGAGGCCGGCACGCCGATTGCCTTCACCACATGATCATAGGCTGCGGCATCGGGTTTCCGAAGCCCGATTGTCGATGACAGAAATAATTCGCGAAAATGACCAAGCAGATCCGCATAGGCCTTCGAGAAATGCGCGACATGCGGCCGGTTGGTGTTGGAAAAAGCGTAGAGCGGCAGGCGCCTTGCCGCACGGGCGAGCAGCGCGGCGATGCCGGGCATTTCGCCGGCGAAGATCGCGTTCCATCCTTCCAGCAACTGGTCGTCGGAGAGGCCGAGCCCGAGCCCGGTGCGCAGGCTGTCAAAATAGGCGGCGTCGCTGATCCGGCCGATCTCATGCTGCCGATAGGCCTCGCCGCGCACGAAACGGGCGACGATCGCGGACGGATCGCAGCCGGCATGACCGGCCCAGCAGGCGATGGCCTTGCCAAAGTCGATATCGATGACCACGCGACCGAGGTCGAACAGCAACGCGTCGGTCGAGCCGGGGGAGAGGCGGGCAGGGGTCATAGCGTACGGGTCGCTCTCAGTACCGGTAGGGATCGATCTCCAGCAGCGGGAAGGCGCTGAAGACGTGGGGCGGGTTGGTCGCCGTGGCCGCATGCAGATAGGATTTGTCGAGTTCGGCGAAATTCCTGACACCGAGCAGCCCGAGCGACCTGATTACCTCGTCTTCGAGCAGCTCCAGCATGCGCAGGATTCCGGCTTCGCCGTTGGCGGCGAGCGCCCAGCATTGCAGGCGGCCGATGCCGACGAGATCGGCGCCCATCGCGATCGCCTTGACGATGTCGCTGCCGCGGCAGAACGAGCCGTCGACCATGATCTTCGCCCGACCGGCGACGGCGCTGACGACCTCGGGCAGCACCTGCATCGAGCCGCGGCCGTGATCGAGCTGGCGTCCGCCGTGGTTCGACACATAGATCCAGTCGACGCCGTGATCGACCGCCAGTGCTGCGTCTTCCGCGGTCGCGATCCCCTTGATGACCAGGGGAATCCTGAACTTGTCCTTGATCAGTTTCACCGTGCGCCACTCCAGTCCCTTCTGGAAGTCGCCGCCGGTGGCGCGCAGCCGGCTCTCGCGGACGTAGCGCTTGGCGATATCGCGTTCGCGGCGGCTGTAATGCGCGGTGTCGACGGTCAGGCAGAAGGCGGCATAGCCGCCCGCGATCGCGCGGCCGACACAGTCCTCAACAAAGGCGTCGTCGCCGCGGACGTAGAGCTGGTACATCCGCAAGGCGTCGGGCGCCGCCTGTGCGACCTTCTCCAGCCCGGGCTCGGAAACCGAGCTCAGCATATGGGCGGCGCCGAACGTACCCGCCCCGCGGGCCACGCTTGCGGCGGAGCCGGGGTCGAAGATTTCCAACGCGCCGACCGGTGCCAGCACGACCGGCAGACGCAGCTTGCGGCCGAACCGCTCGACCGACGCGTCGACCTTGGCAACGTTGCGCAGCACCCGCGGCCGGAACGCGATCTCGTCCAGTGCCATGCGATTGCGACGCATGGTGGTCTCGGTCTCCGCGGCACCGACGATGTAATCCCACGCATTCTGGTTGAGATTGGCCCGCGCCTTGCGGACGAATTCGTGCAGGTTCTGGAATTCCTCAGTGCTGGCGCCGAGTTCGGCGGTCGCCGCCGGCCGGATGCGCGGTGCTTCGTTCATGGTATCCTCCCGGGAATGCTGGCGTGCTGTGCGAGCGATCGTCTTGGCCTTTCGCCTATCGCTTCCCGAGCTTCCACACCATCCCGAAAATTGCTATGGCTGCCATCGGCGGGACGGAAGCAAATGATCCCGGGTGATCGAAGGGGAGGGGTTGCGATGCCCAAATTGACGGTCTGGATTGCGGCGCTCGGCGGCATTGCCGTTGGAGCTTTGGCCGCAAGCGCGGCGAACGCACAGAGCTTGTCGCTGAGCAGTCCCGACATCAAGGAGGGCGGCACCATTGCCAATGAGCAGGTTTTCAAGGGCTTTGGCTGCACTGGTGGCAATATCTCCCCGGCCCTGAGCTGGAGCGGGGCGCCGAGCGGCACCAAGAGCTTCGCCGTCGGCATCTACGATCCGGATGCGCCGACCGGCAGCGGCTGGTGGCACTGGGTGGTGTTCAATCTTCCGCCCGGTACCGCGTCATTGCCCAAAGGCGCCGGTGACGTCAAAAAGAATCTGATGCCCAAGGGCGCGATCCAGAGCCGAACCGATTTCGGGAGCGACGGCTATGGCGGTCCGTGTCCACCGACCGGCGACAAGCCGCATCATTACCAGATCACGGTTTTTGCGCTGGACGTCGACAAGCTGCCGGATGCCAAGAACGATGCGGCCTCGGCGGCGCTGGTCGGCTTCGACCTGCATTTCCATACCTTGGCGAAGGCGACGTTGACCGGTCTCTACGGCCGGTAGGCGGCAGCGTCCGGGCAACCATGCGGCAGCGCTGTGACCGCGGCTCGGGGTGGAACCGGCCGCAGCGCCACGAAAAATGTCGATTCGTGGGCGGCAGCGCCGCAACCAGCCAATTACAAATTGGACAGGATGCCGGATTCCGGCTGCGCGCCGGCCGCCCGACGCGTATAGGCTGTCGTTCTCTGCCGGTGCCTCAATATTCCGCAGCGACCGGCAGTTCCGGCCTCAATGCCACCAGAATGGTATTGTGAGGCTATCGGGTCGGAGCGCGGCAGATTCACCCGGCCCCCGGTGGGCAGCAACTCACAGCGAAGGTTCGCCAACAATGCGCAAGAATTCGGTCTTTTTCCTCGGCGCGGTAGCAGGAACATGTCTAACCCTTCTCGCCACCGGGCCCCGGAGCGAGTTCTGGATTGCGGCGGCGAGGGCGGCGACCAATGCTGAAATCTATTCGCAACTCAATTTGTTCG
This sequence comes from uncultured Alphaproteobacteria bacterium, assembly GCA_963808035.1. GTDB lineage: Bacteria > Pseudomonadota > Alphaproteobacteria > Rhizobiales > Xanthobacteraceae > Bradyrhizobium. The sequence continues at coordinate 18,311 of CAWEEF010000002.1, forward strand.
GCGACGTGTTCGAGCGGGTCAAGGCCGACTATGTCGAGAAGCCCGACGACGGCAAGCTGATCGAGGGCGCCATCAACGGCATGATCACCTCGCTTGACCCCCATTCGCGCTACATGAATGAGCAGGCCTGGCACGACATGCAGGAGACGACCCACGGCGAATTCGGCGGGCTCGGCATCGAGGTTACGATGGAAGATGGTCTCGTCAAGGTGGTCTCGCCGATGGATGGCACGCCGGCCGCGAGAGCCGGCATCATGTCGGGCGATTTGATCACCTCGATCGATGGCGACGCTGTTCAGGGCCTTACCCTGGAGCAGGCGGTAAACAAGATGAAAGGGCCAGTCCACACCACCACCAAGCTGAAGATCGAGCGCAAGGGGGCGGACAAGCCGATCGACGTTTCGATCGAGCGCGAAATCATCCAGGTCAAGCCGGTCAGTTTCCGCACCAATGGCGGGGATATCGGCTATATCCGGATCAGCTCGTTCAACGAGCAGACGACCGAAGGCCTGCACAAGGCGGTCGCCGACATCATGAAAGAGATTCCGCAGGACAAGCTCGCCGGCTACGTCCTCGATCTGCGCAACAACCCCGGTGGCTTGCTCGATCAGGCGGTGTCGGTGTCCGGCACCTTCCTGGCGCGCGGTGAGGTGGTCTCGACCCGGGGTCGGACGCCTGAGGAGACCCAGCGTTACTCGGCGCGCGCCGGCGACATGACCAAGGGCAAGCCGCTGGTCGTTTTGGTCAACGGCGGTTCGGCCTCGGCATCCGAGATCGTGGCCGGGGCGTTACACGATCACAAGCGCGCGACCCTGATCGGCACCCGCTCGTTCGGCAAGGGCTCAGTGCAGACCATCATCCCGCTCGGTACCGGCAACGGCGCCCTGGCGCTGACCACGGCGCGTTACTTCACGCCGTCCGGCCATTCGATCCAGGCCAAGGGTATCACGCCCGACATCGAGGTGTTGCAGGATGTGCCGCCCGAACTGAAGGGTCGCGCCGATATCAAGGGAGAGGCTTCGATGCGCGGCCATCTCTCGGCCGAAGGCGCGGAGCAGACCGGCTCGCAGGCCTACGTGCCACCGGAGGAAAAGGACGACAAGGCGCTTGCCGCTGCGTACAATCAGCTTCGCGGCATCACGGTCAACGCCGGCGTCCCGGCTTCCAAGACGGCCGTTCCGAATTAATTTCCGAGATCGGTAGCAGGGTTCAACCGGGGCGGCCACGGGCCGCCCCGGTCCGTTTCGGGGCTGCGGCGGCGGCGTTTCTGGCGGGGGAGCGCAACATCAGGCGGATGGCGGCGGCGGGCTTCGCCCGGCTGAACAGATAGCCCTGCATTTCGCAGCAGCCGAGCGTGCGCAGCAGTTCGCGCTGCGGCCTGGTCTCGACCCCTTCGGCGGTGGTGGTCATGTGCCGCGCGGCGGCGATGTTGACCACCGCCTGCACGATGCAGGAGGAGCCGTCCGGATGTTCGATGTCGTTGACGAAGCAGCGGTCAATCTTGATCTTGTCGAACGGAAAGCGCTGCAAATAGCTCAGCGAGGAATAGCCGGTGCCGAAGTCGTCGAGCGCGATCCGCACCCCGATGCCGCGCAACTGATGCAGAATGGCGAGCGCGGCTTCGTCGTCGCGAATGAGCACCGCCTCGGTGATCTCGAGTTCGAGCCGGCTCGCCGCCAGGCCTGAGGCGGCCAGCGCGGCGACGATTTTGAGCGCCAGCGTGCCGCTCCTGAACTGCACCGGGGACACGTTGACGGCGATCTTGATGTCGTCAGGCCAGGTCGCGGCCTCGGCGCAGGCGGTGGTCAGCACCCATTCGCCGATCTGGTTGATCAGGCCGGTTTCTTCCGCAATCGGGATGAATTCGGCGGGCGAGATCATGCCGCGTTCGGGATGCCGCCAGCGCAGCAGGGCCTCGCATCCGGTGATGCTGTCATCCCTGAGGCTGACGCAGGGCTGGTAGTACACCTCGAGCCCGCCGTCGGCGATGGCCTGGCGCAGATCGGTCTCCAGCACGTGGCGCGCCTTGACCCGGGCGTCCATGTCCGGTTCGAAGAACCGGTAGGTGCGCCGCCCGGCCGACTTCGCCGCATACATCGCCAGGTCGGCGTTCTTCAGTAGCTGGTGGAGGTCGGTGCCATGTTGCGGGGCGAGCGCAATGCCGATGCTGGCGTCGGTCGTGACCTGGTGACCGAGACATTCGTAGGAGGCCCTGATTTCGCTAAACACCTGCGTCACGAGTTCGATGACGTCGGCGAGCGTTGTGACCCCGGTCTGGACGATGGCGAATTCGTCACCGCCCAGCCGCGCGACGAAATCGTCCCGGTCGACGCAGCGACTCAAGGTCACGGCGACGGATTTCAGCAATTCATCGCCGATCAGATGTCCAAGCGTATCGTTGACGCTCTTGAATTCATCGATGTCGATATAGATCACCGCGAGCCGCTCGCCTTCCGTAATCCGCGCGAGCTCCCGTTTCAGTCGCTCGTGGAACAGCGCCCGGTTCGGCAAATCGGTCAGCGCGTCGTAATGCGCAAGATGCGTGATCCGCTCTTCGACGCGCCGGCGCTCGGTGATGTCCTCCAGTGTCGTCACCCACCCACCGTCGGCAAGCGGACGATACAGCACCTGGATCGCGCCTCCGTCGGCCGCGTCCAGGATCGTTTGAAATATCCTTCCTTCCGCCAATTTCTCGAACAGCGTCGAGCAATATTGATCGACGTCGCCGGTGAACGACCCGGTTTCCCTGCGGTGTTCCAGCAGTTCGCGAATGGTGCAGCCGGGCTTCACGACATCGGTTGAAACACCGAACATCTCGACGTAACGCTGATTGCAGACGACGAGCCGCTTCGATGCATCAAACAGCAGCAGCCCTTGCGTCATGTTGTCGATCGCGGTGTCGAGGCGGTGCTTTTCGAGCCGATGCTGCCGCGACAGCTTGCGGACGACCAGGAACAGCATGGCGGCGATCACCAGCACGGAGAGGCCGGCCCCTGCGATCAGGAATCGAGTCTGCTCGCGCCAATCGGTCAGCGCCGCCGATACCGTGGTGGTTGCGATGATCGATATCGGAAAATCATCCAGCTTGCGGGCCGAGGCCAGCCGGTCGAGGCCGTCGATGGGACTGGTCAACCGCATCGTGCCATGGTTGGAGTGTGCCAGGATCCTGACATGAATCGGACTGCTGCCGAACTTCGAGCCGATCATCGCATCAACGTGCGGATAGCGCGCCAGCAATGTTCCATCGGTATGGTAGAGCGAAATCGCCGCGCCTTTCGCCAGTGCCATGGAAGCGAAGAATTTCTCGAAGCTGGCGGGCGTGATGGCCCGGGTGACGACGCCGACAAACTGGCCGTTCAGCCCGGTGACGCCGCGCGAAATGACGGTTGCCCAGCCACCCGCAAAACGGCCCCGCACCAGCTCGACCAGGACCGGCGTTGCCGCCGCTCCCGACTTGAAGGCCTTGAAGAAATTGCGATCGGCAATATTGATGTTCGGGAGCGGCCAGTTTTCCGACGAGTTGATCAGTTTTCCGTCGGCATCGAATACATTGACGCCGGCAATGTCGGAATGACCGGGCACTTTCGCCCGCAGCACCGCATGCATTTCCGGCGTCGACATCAGGCGGCTGAACGCATCGGGCGAAGATAATCCGCTCGTGCGGATCTGCGCGACGACTTCATCCTGGACGGTAACGAAATCCTCGAGTTGCTGATCGAAGTGGCGGGTCAGCAGCAGGACCGTGTTTTCCAGTTCGCGTTCCGCACTGTTGAGGGCGCGCTCGCGGAAAACTCCGACCATCATCGCCGTGCCGACCACGATGGCCGCAACCAGCAACACACCGCCAAGGATGAGCCCGCGGATCGGTCCGCTGCGCAGCGCCGGCTTGTGGTCGAACTTTGCCCTACCGTGTGCCGTCATGGTTTGGTCGCTGCAATGGCCTAAGGCCGGGAGCAGCTTCTCACCCTCCGGCACCACGCGCATGGCTACCGTGGGGAGATGGAAGTGGCGTTAGGAATTTAAGTTAAAAGATATTTAATTATCAGGCGGCCGGGCGGTGTCGATCGCCTGGTTGGCACGCATGCCGACGGCAACAAAAAGCCCCGCATCGTGCGGGGCTTTTCCGGGTGATCTATTGGCGGCTTACTTGTTGAGGCCGGAACCCGGACCGGTCGGGGCTAGCGTCGACCCGCTCGGCGAGGCGCTGGGCGCGAGGGTGTTTCCGGACGGATTCATATTGCTATTCCTATTCGGGGAGGTCGTGCCCGTGGTCGAGGGTCCGGTTCCCATGCCTACCGTGCCACCGGTGCCGTTGATCGACGAGCCGGTTGCCGTGCTGCCGGCGGCGCCAGCGGTGGAACCTGCAGTCGAGCTGCCGCTGCTTTGCGCGAGGGCCAAGGTACTGCATAGCGCGAGGGCGCCGGCGAGTCCGATTGTCGTAAGTTTCATGTGAGTTTCCTCTAGGTTTAATGACTCGCGAACAACTCGCCACGGCGCGCTGATGTTCCGGTATTCCCGTTCGATCGAACGGCGGCACCGTTCACATAAAAATGTTCATCCGGCAGCAACCCGATTCGGTTGGATGCCGGACGACGTCACCGCCACGATCGCTGCGGCCACGATGTTCGCGCCGGCGCTGGCCAGGATCGGCAGCGTGTAACTGTGGCTGAGATCGAAGGCGAAACCGGCGGCGCTCGGACCGATCAGGGTGCCGAACGCCACGCTCGTATAGAGGATGCCGATGATGCCGCTTACATTGCGACCGCCGAAACGGTCCATCACCACGGCCGGCAGCACGGCGACCCATCCGCCGTAGAATACGCCAAAGACGAGCGCGAACCCGGCAAGCGACCAGAAATTCGTCGATATCACCCAGGCGGTCAATGCCAGCGCCATGCCCGTGAACATCAGCAGCAGCGAGAGCTGACGACCAACCCGGTCGGCGAGGCCGCCGAGGAAGAAACGTCCGGCGGTGCTGCCGAGGCCAATCGCGCCGAGCAGCAACACCGCGGCCGCGGCGGCAACGCCGTGATCCCGGGCATAGGGCACGAGGTGAACGAACGGCACGAACACCCCGAATGAACAGATCAGACAGGCCGCATAGAGGCTGATGAAATAGCGCGAGCGGATCGCTTCGCCGACCGAAGCCCCTTGCGGCTGCAATGGCGTTGCGCCCGGCTGCAGTGGAACGCCGTCAGGAACGAGGCCGCGGTCGCGCGGGTCGCTCTCGATCAATAAAGCGAGCCCTCCGCCCACGACGGCGGCAATCGCGCCAAGCCCGAGATAGGCACCGCGCCATCCAAAACTCTGGATCAGCAGCGAGGCCAGCGGTGGCATTGCCAACGTGCCGACGCCAATCCCGCTGACGGCGAGACCGGAAGCGAAGCCGCGGCGCCGCACGAACCAGCGCTGCACCGCGCCGATGGCCGGGACGTAGGCGCAGCCGACGCCGAGGCCAACGCCGAGCCCATAGGCGAGGTAGACCTGCAGCAGGCTGCGCGCAGCGCTTGCGGCCATGAGGCCGATGGCCATCAGGATCATGCCGGCGACGGCGAGGCGGCGGGAGCCAAAGCGATCGGCGAGCGGCCCGCTGACGATGCCAAGCCCGAAGTAAAGGAAACCGGCAAGCGAAAACACCAGCGACACCGAGCCGCGCGAAGCGCCGAAATCCTGCTGCAGCGGATCGAGGAAGGCACTGAAGGTATAGGCGGAGCCGAAGCCGATAAAAGTCACCGCGAACGCCGCGGCGACGACAAACCAGCCATAGAAGATGCGGGGATTGGACAATATTGCCTGCGCGGGCATGGCGATCTCCATCCGGAAGGTCGAGGGATGACACTGGTATAATCATTATAGCCGTGTCTCTTGATGTCAACCGGTAAATCTGCTTTAGTAGTGTCGCAATGTCCAGAGAGTTGAAGAAATTCAAGGTTCCGGATCAATTGGCCAATCTTTATGATTTCGCCAATTCCCTCGATGTCCGGCATTTCACGCATCACGGCGTGCAGCATGTACAGAGCGACGAATTGACCGGACCGCGGGAGCTCGCGGCGTGGATGGCGCGGCGCGGCCTGTCGTTCACCAACAGCAAGCTCACGGCTGCGATGTTCGATACCGCATTGCAGCTCCGCACCGGCGTTCGCGCCTATCTGGCCTGTGACCCGGGTGGGCGCGCCTGCAACAGGGAGGCGGTGCGATCGCTGAACACTGTCATGAGGTTATTTCCGCTGGTGGTGAAGGCCGCAGATCAGCGCGGCGCAGAGTTGCGGGCTTGCCGCGATGACGCGTTGTCCGGACTGTCCGTTATCGTTGCGGAACTCTATGACGGTGCCATCCAGGGAACGCTCGATCGACTGAAGATGTGTGCCGCCGGAGAGTGTCGAAGGGTGTTCTTTGATCGGTCGAAGCCGGCGACGCGTCGGTGGTGCATGTCCACGCTATGCGGCAACCGGATAAAGACCAGAACCTATCGCGAGCGGCACCGCCGCGCCGGCTGAGTTCTGCGGCGACATCATCGGCCGTGGCTTGGCCAGAACGAGCCCGGCCGTGACGACCAGATGGATTCTCAGGCGCGATAGTGGCCGGATTTGCCGCCCTTTTTCTCGACCAGACGAATGCCCTCGATGCGCGCGCCGCGCTCCACTGCCTTGATCATGTCGTAGATCGTGAGGCACGCGACCGCGACGGCCGTCAACGCCTCCATCTCTACCCCTGTCGGGCCGGTGACCTTGACTGTGGCGCGAACCACGCAGCCCGGCAGCCTTGTGTCGGGCGCGATCTCGAGCGTGACTTTCGACAGTGCCAGTGGGTGACACAGCGGGATCAGGTCCGGCGTGCGCTTCGCGGCCATGATGCCGGCAATCCGCGCGGCGCCGAGCACGTCGCCCTTTTTGGCGTTGCCGCTTTCGATCAGGGCGAGCGTCGCCTTGCTCATGACGACGCGCCCCTCTGCCACGGCCGTGCGCTCGGTGGCAGGCTTGGTGGAGACGTCCACCATCAGCGCCTCACCCCTGGTGTCGATATGGGTGAGGGCAGACTCGATGTTGGGCGATCTGCGCGCCATGACCTAACGCCTCCCCGTCAGGCCAAGAGCATCGCCGCGCGCGAGCAGGGCGCGGGTCGCTGCCGTGACATCGGCCTGTCGCATCAGGCTCTCGCCGACGAGGAAGGTCGACATGCCGACCCGCGCAAGCCGCGCGAGATCGCCGGCCGCGAAGATGCCGCTTTCGCCGACTGTCAGGCGGTCCGCCGGAACCAGGGGCGCCAGCGTCTCGCTGGTGGCGAGGGTGGTTTCGAAGCTGCGCAGGTTGCGGTTGTTGATGCCGATCATCGGCGAGCGAAGCTTCAAGGCGCGGTCGAGCTCGGCGCGGTCATGGATTTCGATCAGGACATCCATGCCGTGCGCAAGTGCCGCGTCCTCGATGTCCCGTGCGGCGCCGTCGTCGAGCGCTGCCAGGATGATCAGGATGCAATCGGCGCCATGGGCCCGCGCCTCGACCACCTGATAGGTGTCATAGATGAAATCCTTGCGCAGCACCGGCAATTGGGTGGCCGCGCGTGCCGCCACCATGAAATCGAGATGACCCTGGAACGAGGGCGTATCCGTCAGCACCGAAAGGCACGCCGCACCTCCGGCCTGATAGGCGCGCGCCAGCGCAGGCGGATCGAAATCGGCGCGGATCAGGCCCTTCGATGGCGAGGCCTTTTTCACCTCGGCGATCAGCGCGTATTCGCCCCCGGCGAGCTTTTCCCGAATTGCCCGCACGAAGCCACGCGGCGCAGGCGCCGCCCTCGCCAGCGCCTCGAGGCTCGCGACCGGATGTGCCCGCTTGGCCGCGGCGATTTCCTCGCGCTTGTAAGCCTCGATCTTGGTCAGGATGTCGGACATGGGCAGATCCTTGCGGTCAACTGTTGGAGACCGCGATCAGATGTTTCAGCCGCGCCGCCGCCGCACCGCTGTCGAGCGACCGGGCACCAAGCGTCACGCCGGCTTTCAAATCCGCGGCGCGGCCGGCCACCATCAGCGCCGCGGCGGCATTGAGCAGCGCGACATCGCGAAACGGACTTGGCCTTCCGTCGAGCACGCTTTGCAGCGCCATCGCGTTGGCATCGGCATCGCCGCCCTTCAGCGCATCGGCGCCGGCGCGGGGCAGGCCGGCTTCCTCCGGCGTCACCTCGAAGCTGCGGATATGGCCGTTCTCGAGGGCGGCGACGAAGGTCGGACCGCTAAGGGTGATTTCATCGAGGCCGTCGGAGCCGTGCACGACCCAGACGGATTCGGCGCCCAGATTCTTCAGCACCTGCGCCAGCGGCTGTACCCACTGCCGGGAAAATACGCCGACCATCTGTCGCTTGACACCGGCCGGATTGGACAACGGGCCGAGCAGGTTGAAGATCGTGCGGGTCGCGAGTTCGACCCGGGTCGGGCCGACATTCTTCATCGCGGGATGGTGTGTCGGCGCGAACATGAAGCCAATGCCGGTCTCCGAGACGCAGCGGCCGACATGATCCGGCGTGATGTCGATCTTGACGCCCAGCGAAGCCAGTACGTCAGCCGCGCCGGAACGCGACGACAATGCGCGATTGCCGTGCTTGGCGACGGGCACGCCGGCGCCGGCGACAATGAACGAGGCGCAGGTCGACACATTCACCGAACCGGAGCCGTCGCCGCCGGTCCCGACCACGTCCACGGCGTCGGCGGGCGCGTTGACGCGCAGCATCTTGGCGCGCATCGCCGATACCGCGCCGGTGATCTCTTCGACGGTTTCGCCGCGGACGCGAAGCGCCATCAGCAGTCCGCCCATTTGCGAAGGCGTTGCCTCGCCGGACATCATGCTGTCAAAGGCGGAAGCCGCCTCGTCGCGCGACAATGTCGCGCCGGTGGCGACTTTCCCGATGATAGATTTGAGGTCGTCCATCGCTTGCTTTCAATATCAGGGCCGCACGGTGAGGAGGCGCACCCCGCGCCGTCTCGAACCCATCTGGATGTCACATCCGCCGAGATGCGGCAAAGGCCGCTGCTCAGGATGCGAGACGTTTCATGGTGGCGGGCCAACCTTCATTGATCATGTTCAGTTGTTCGCGCCGGTCACCTGCGCGAAGGCGCCCTCGTTGATGGTGGTGCCGATGTTGGATTCGAGCTTGGTGACATATTCGGCGACCTGTTCGTCGGTCAGTGAGCGCTCGAGCGCCTGCTTCAGCTTCTTGATGTCGTCCGACGCGAAGTCGATCGGCGGCACCGTAATGTCGGTCACCCGGAACACGACCCACTCGCCGGCGCCCGCACCGGCGGTTTGTCCGCTGCCGTCCTTGGCGGTGCGAAAGGCGGCCGAGATCACGGTCGCGGGCACGTTGGGCAGCGAGGCATCGCGCTTCAATGCGGTCGCCGTCTCGACCTTCAATCCGGCGGCTGCCGCCTCGTCGGCAAGTTTGCTGCCCTGATCGAGCTTCTGCACCATTTCGCTGGCCTTGGTGCGCAGCCGGCTGGCGATCTGGTCCTCGCTCCATTTGGCCTCGACCTGGTCCTTGACCTCGTCGAGGCTGCGCTCGCGCGACGGCGTGATGCTGAGAACGTCGTACCAGACATACCCGCCGTCGAAGGCGATCGGATCGTTGTCGACGCCGACATCGCTGGCAAAAGCCTGAGAGACGACATCGAGGCCATGGGGGATATTGCTCGCCGGTTGGCCGTCGGGAAGGCGGCCGGAGCGATCGACCGCGTCGATGGTGACGGGGGTCAGTCCCAGTTTCTGTCCGGCCTCGGCGACGCTCGCGCCACCGCCGCGCTCGTCTTCCATCTTGTCGCGCAGATCGGAAACCGATTTGCGCGCGCGTTGGGTGGCTATTTCCTTTTTCAGATTTGCGGCGACGCTTTCATAGGATACTTCGACACCCGGCTCGATCTTGCCGATCTTGAGCAGCGCCACACCAAACTTGCCCGCCACCGGCTGGCTGACCTCGCCCGACGGCAGCGAGAAGGCCGCATCCGCGACCGCGGGATCGATGATCTCCGACTTCGTGACCAATCCAAGATCAACGTCGGCGGGCTTCAATCCGCGCTCCTTCGCCAGATCGTCGAATGATGTTCCGGACGCGAGACGATTGCGTGCCGCCATCGCCTCTTCCGTGTTCGGAAACACGATTTGCGAGACCTCGCGTTTTTCGGGCGTGCCGAGCTGGTTGCGGCGCTGCTCGAACAGCTTCCTTGCATCGGCATCCGAGACTTCGGTCCACTTTCCGATCGCTTCCGGGGTAATCGCGACAAAGACCATTTTGCGATATTCGGGCGCCCGGAACTGGACCTTGTGCTCGTCGAAATAAGCGGCCAGCGCTTCCGGCGACGGCGGCTCGATGGTGCCGGCCTGCGCCGCCTCGAGTTTCACATAGTCGATCGACCGCTGCTCGTTCTGGAAGCGGCTCAGCGCCTCGATCATGACCTTCGGCGGTGCAAGACCGGCCGAAATGGACCCAGCGATCTGACGCCGCAGCGACACCCTCCGCTGGTCGGCGACATAGCGCTGCTCGCTATAGCCGAACTGCCGGATCGCAGCCTGGAAGCGTGCGGGATCGAAGGCGCCATTGGTTCCCTTGAAATTGGGATCGCTCAGGATCACGCGCCGGGTTTCGGCGTCGGATTGACCGAGCCCGAGCCGTTGAGCCTCTTCGTCGAGCGCGGCCTCGGCAATGGCCTGCTGCAGCACCTGCCGGTCAATCCCGAAGGAGCGGGCCTGTTCCGGGGTCAGGGGGCGTCCAAATTGCCGGCCGATCTGCTGCAGCTTCTCGGTGTAGAGTTCGCGGAACTGTCCGACCGAGATTTCGGTGTGGCCGATCGTGGCCACTGTCGATTGTCCGAAACCCCGGAAGATATCGGCGATGCCCCAGACGCCGAAACTGACGATCAGCACGCCCATCACCACGGCCATGATGGTTCTGCCGAGCCAGTTTGATGAGGCTTTCCGCATTCCTCGAAGCATGGGTCCAACTTGTTTGCAGGAGGGAACCGGTTCGCGCCCAAGATGAATTCGGTATCGAATTCCGGGCGTCACCGAATGGATCAAGCATCATAAAGTGGCAGCCGCCCGGTCGCAACCTTGGCGCGGCAGGGCCGTTTAGCTGACAGCTTTGCGGACCTGCGACAGCGTCACTGGAACTGGGACGCGAGCTCTGCTAGCGCATGGGCGTCTCCCATCTGCGAGAACTCCGAAATGCCCGATGCCATCCGGCCGCTGATTGCAGGCAACTGGAAAATGAACGGCCTCAAGGCCTCCTCGGCTGAACTCGAGGCCATGCTTGCGGGCGCCTCCGGGGTCGCGGCCAAGGCAGATTTGCTGGTTTGCCCGCCGGCGACGCTGGTGGCCGCGTTTGCCGACAAGGCGCGCGGCACAAAAGCCCTTGCGATCGGCGCCCAGGATTGCCACCCCAAGCCGTCGGGCGCCCACACCGGGGACCTCTCGGCCGAAATGTTGGCGGATGCCGGCGCCAGCGCGGTCATTGTTGGCCATTCCGAACGTCGCGCCGATCACGCTGAAAGCGATGCCCTGGTGCGGCAGAAGGCCGAAGCCGCCTGGCGCGCCGGACTGACCGCGATCGTCTGCATCGGCGAGACCCAGCAGCAACGCGACCAGGGACACACCCTCGACATTTGCGGCCGACAACTCCAGGGCTCATTGCCGGACGCCGGAACGGCCGGTAACCTGGTGGTGGCTTATGAGCCGATTTGGGCGATCGGCACCGGCCTCACTCCGACTGTGGCAGATGTCGAGCAAATTCATCGGTTTATCCGGGATACCCTGATTGCCCGCTTTAACCGCGATGGGAGCAGCATCCGGATTCTCTACGGCGGCTCGGTGAAACCGTCGAATGCGGCGGAATTGATGGCCGTTGCCAACGTCAACGGCGCGCTGGTCGGCGGCGCCAGTCTGAAAGCGACCGATTTTCTTGCGATTGCGGCCGGTTGCCCCTAACTAACGGTCACGCGGTGCAGGGGTGACAATGCCCCGTTCAATCGTGTAACACCGCGCGAATTCAAACCCCGCAAGCCCGACATAACGCCGGACGCCGGCATTCGGGCTTGTGACGGAAGGTAGCGATGCAGAGTGTCATTATCGTAGTCCACTTGATGATCGTTGCGGTCCTGATCGCGACGGTGCTGCTGCAGAAGTCGGAGGGCGGCGGTCTTGGTATGGGAGGAGGTGCCGGCTTCATGTCGAGCCGCGGTACCGCCAACCTGCTGACGCGCATGACGGCGATCCTCGCGGTCGGCTTCTTCGTGACCAGCCTGCTGCTGTCCTGGCTCGCGGGCTACAACCGCGCGCCGAGTTCGATCATCGGCAATCCGGCCTCGCAGTCGCAGCCGGCAGGAGGCGGGACGCCGGTGGCGCCGCCGACCAGCGGCGGCATTCTGGATTCGCTGAAGAAGTCCGACCAGCCGCAGAATCCGCCCGCACCGTCCGGTCCGCAGGCGCCGCAGTCGCAATAAAGCGGGGTGGCCATGCAGGACGGCATCGGACGTCCCGCATGAGCAGCCCGCATCAATGGCTTGATAATACTACAGATTTAACGTCACCCACAGCCGCGAAGAGGGTTTGGCGCGGCCCACGATTCGTTTTGGCGAATCGCGTCGGTAGCCTTAAAGGTTGGGTCCCATGGCGCGGTACATCTTCATCACCGGCGGCGTGGTTTCCTCGCTCGGCAAAGGTCTCGCTTCAGCGGCGCTCGGCGCCCTGCTGCAGGCACGCGGCTACAGGGTTCGGCTTCGCAAGCTCGATCCCTATCTCAATCTCGACCCCGGGACGATGTCGCCGTACCAGCACGGGGAAGTGTTCGTGACCGACGATGGTGCCGAAACCGATCTCGACCTCGGTCATTACGAACGCTTCACCGGCCGTCCCGCCACCAAGGCCGACAACATCACCACCGGCCGCATCTATCAGGACATTCTCACCAAGGAGCGGCGCGGCGACTATCTCGGCGCCACCATCCAGGTGATCCCTCACGTCACCAACGCGATCAAGGACTTCATCCTCGAGAGCAATGACGAGTATGATTTTGTCCTGTGCGAGATCGGCGGCACTGTCGGCGACATCGAGGGCTTGCCGTTCTTCGAGGCGATCCGCCAGATCAAGAACGATCTTCCGCGCGATCACGCCATTTATATTCATCTGACGCTGCTGCCGTTCATCCCGAGTGCCGGCGAACTGAAGACCAAACCGACCCAGCATTCGGTCAAGGAATTGCGCTCGATCGGCATCCAGCCGGATATCCTGCTCTGCCGCACCGACCGGCCGATTCCCAGGGAGGAACGGCGCAAGCTCGGCCTGTTCTGCAATGTGCGCGAGAGCGCCGTCATCGAGGCACGCGACGTCGACAACATCTATGCGGTGCCCGAGGCCTATCACGCGGCCGGCCTCGACGACGAGGTGCTGGCTGCCTTCGGCATCGAGGCGCGGATTCCACCGGCCTTGCAGAGCTGGCACGTCATCAACGAGCGGGTGCGCAATCCCGAGGGCGCGGTGACCATCGCCATCGTCGGCAAGTACACCGGCATGAAGGACGCCTACAAATCGCTGATCGAGGCCCTGTCGCATGGCGGCATCGCCAACAAGGTGAAGGTCAATCTCGACTGGATCGAAAGCGAAGTGTTCGAGAACGAGGATCCGGCGCCGTTTCTCGAGCATGTCAACGGCATCCTGGTGCCCGGCGGCTTCGGCCAGCGTGGTGCGGAGGGCAAGATTCGCGCCGCGCAATTCGCGCGGGAACGCGATGTACCGTATTTCGGTATCTGCTTTGGCATGCAGATGGCCGTGATCGAAGCGGCCCGCAATCTCGTCGGCATCGAGGACGCTAATTCCACCGAGTTCGGCCCGACGCCTGAACCGCTGGTCGGCCTGATGACGGAATGGCTGCGCGGCAATGAGCTCGAAAAGCGGTCGAAGGCCGGCGATCTCGGCGGCACGATGCGTCTCGGGGCCTATCCGGCAGCGCTCAAGCGCGGCAGCCGGGTGTCCGAGGTTTATGGCGGGGCGACCGAGATTTCCGAACGTCACCGCCACCGCTACGAGGTCAACACCGCCTACAAGGACCGGCTGGAGCAGCATGGCTTGCGTTTTTCGGGCCTTTCGCCCGACGGTGTGCTGCCGGAAATCATCGAATATGACGACCATCCGTGGTTCATCGGGGTGCAATTCCATCCCGAGCTGAAATCGCGCCCATTCGAACCTCATCCGCTGTTCGCCTCGTTCATTCAGGCTGCGGTGGTGCAGTCGAGACTCGTCTAGCAATCAGCCGAGGACGATTACCAACGGGGCGCACGGGCCGATCGCCGTCAGGCTCGCGCTGGTGCGGCAGCGCCCCGAGTGCGGGAACGGACACTCCACATGATGGTTAAGCTGAAGCCCACGGAAAAATTCAATGTCCCGTAAGTCGGTGTTCGTTGTCGTACTGCTGCTCGGCGGCGTACCGGACGGCGCCCACGCGCAACTGACGCCGCCGGCTGGATCGGCAGGCGCGGGAAATTCCGCCATCAGCGGCGTGCCGTTCGGTCCCGCCAATCCGCGCGTGCTCAGCGACCCCAGCGGCATCGGCAACGCGTCGACAATCCCGCCGCTTGGCAGGAACACTCCGGTGTCGCCGCCCCGGCTCGACCCTGGACCTGCCCGCCTGTCGCCGTCGCGTGTGGCGGTTCCCTACGCGGGTGCGTCACAGCGCATCACCAGCCCACATCGGGTTGAAAAAGCAAGGCCACAACTCCGCCACCGCGACCGTCCGCGGGTCAGCCACTTCACGGGGATTTGCCGGGGCTGCTAGCGATCCCGGTCAATCATCATCAGCGTGAAAATGCGGCGGTTCGTCATATCCCTTTCGACTACTGTAGAACAGCAGCGCCATCAGACCGACGCCGACGATGATCGCGAACACCGCCCCGGCGACCAGCGCCGCGTAGCCCTCGGCGGGCATCGGCTCGCCCGGAGCCGTGAGGCCGGTGAAGGCGAACCAGCCTACGGCGCCGAGCAGGCCGAGTAACAGGGCGAATGCGACAACAGTGACGGCGCGCATGATTCCTCTACTTCGGTGATTGAAAGTCCAAATGCCGACCCCTGCGTCGGGTTCCAATCCGGCTCCGCCGTTCCATCAGCGACACAGCTTTATCAGCATGTTCTGGTTATGTGCTCGCGCTGCATGCGGCGCGCGGCTGTCCCTATCCGAACGCCAAGGAGCCGCCGCGGCATCACGCGACGCGGGAGGGCTACTGCTATCGGCATGTGCAGGCGATCATGGTGTGCATCGACCCGTATACCGAGGCCGCGGGCGATCACGACTACTTGGTGAATCGTCTCCCTCAAGACAGCCTTCGGACCAGCGGCTATAACCGGCGCACAAGAAAATGGAGGACCACAAATGATCTACGAAACACGGGTCTATCGCTGCCTGCCGGGCCGGCTGCCGGCGCTATTGAAACGGTTCGAGACCATCACGCTGAAACTGTGGGAAAAGCACGGCATCAAGCAGGCCGGATTCTTCACCACGCTGGTCGGCGAATCCAACCAGGAGCTGACCTATCTGCTGGCCTGGGAATCGCTTGCCGACCGCGAGAAGAAATGGACGGCATTCCAGAGCGATCCGGAATGGATCGCGGCCCGCGCCAAGACCGAGGCGGACGGCCAGATCGTCGGCAACATCGTCAATCAATTGCTGGTGCCGACCTCGTTCTCGTCGGTGAAGTAACCGGCGCCTGAGAGGCGAAAGCTGCACCGGATGCCCCACGGCCTTGACCATATCGTGCACGCCGTCCGCGATCTCGACGCGGCGGCGGAATTCTATCGCCGCGCCGGCTTCACCGTCGGCGCCCGCAACCGGCATCCGTGGGGGACGCACAACCGAATCGTGCAATTGAAGAATTGCTACATCGAGATCCTCGAAGTCGCCGAGCCCGAGAAGATCGCGCCGCACGGCGCCCGCTCGTTTTCGTTCGGCGCCTTTAACCGCGACTTTGTCGCCGCGCAGGAGGGCTTCTCGATGCTGATCCTCAACAGCACGGCGGCGACCGATGATGCGCGCGCGTTCGCTGCGGCAGGCATCGGTGGCTTCAAGGTGTTCGAGTTTGCCCGCGACGGGACCAGGCCCGACGGCACGACGGTGAAGCTCGCCTTCTCGCTCGCGTTTGCGCATGATCCGGCCTCGCCGAATGTCCGCTTTGCGGTCTGCCAGCATCATTTTCCGGAAAACTTCTGGGACCCGGCCTACCAGACCCACGCCAACGGCGCGCGAAATGTGCCGGGCGTGGCGATAGCGGCGGACCGTCCAGCCGATCATCCCGTCTTCCTGAAGGCCTTCACCGGCGTGGACGATCTGCATGCGTGTTCGATCGGCATCAAGGCGCGCACGGAGAACGGCGATGTCGAGATCATGGAGCAGGCCGGGTTTCGCCATCAGTTCGGCGTTTCGCCTGGGGTGAGCGGCGAGGGCATGGCGCTCAATGGCCTGCGCTTCGCGGTCGCGGACGTCGCGCAAGCCGAGATGTTGCACCGGCAGAATGGAATCGAGTCGCGCCGGCATGTCGGACGCCTCGTGGTAGCACCGGATATCGCCCACGGAGCAACCCTGATATTCGAAGCCGCCAGGGAGGGTTGATCCGCCGTGCGGCGCCCGGCATGGTCGTCGCGGAAAAGGAAAGCGCCGTGAACGATACCATTTCAGCCGCGCCGGTTGTCGTTGCCGGATCGGTCAAATTCGGCAACGACCTGCCGATCTCGATCATTGCCGGCCCGTGCCAGCTCGAAAGCCGCGCCCATGCGCTGGAGGTCGCCGGCGCGCTCAAGGAAATCGCGACGCGGCTGAAGATAGGCCTCGTCTACAAGACCTCGTTCGACAAGGCCAACCGCACCAGCGGATCGGCGGCGCGTGGTATTGGCCTGATGCAATCGCTGCCGATTTTTGCCGAAATTCGAGCCTTGCTCGGCTTGCCGGTGCTGACCGATGTCCACGAGGCCGCGCAATGCGCCGAGGTGGCGCAGGCCGTGGATGTGCTGCAGATTCCGGCATTCCTGTGCCGGCAGACCGACCTGCTGCAGGCCGCGGCCGCGACCGGCAGGATTGTGAATGTCAAGAAGGGACAGTTCCTGGCGCCGTGGGACATGGCGAATGTCGTCGCCAAGATCACCGGCGCCGGTAACCGCCAGGTGCTGGTCACCGAACGGGGCGCATCGTTTGGTTACAACACGCTGGTATCGGACATGCGGGCGCTGCCGATCCTGGCGCGCAGCACTGGCGCACCGGTGATCTTCGACGCCACGCATTCGGTGCAGCAGCCGGGCGGCAAGGGCAACGCGTCGGGCGGCGAGCGCGAATTCGTGCCGGTGCTGGCGCGCGCCGCGGTCGCGGTCGGCGTCGCCGGCGTGTTCATCGAAACCCACCCCGATCCCGACCATGCGCCGTCAGACGGCCCCAATATGGTGCCGCTGCGTGAGTTCGAGGGCCTAGTACGAACGCTGATGGCGTTTGACGCGCTTGCCAAAGGCGAGGCGGGCGCGACATAGAGCGCGGCTCTCGAACCGTCATATCATCGCACCCGTTCGATCGCGCGCTATTGCGGTCCACATATTGAGCGTCGCCACCTGATCGAGCAGATCGGCCGCCTGCCGCATTTCGCCGAAGCTGGTTGCCCAGCCGAGCACGCCGGTGCCTTTGGCCGCCGCCGATGGCCGACCTCTGGGAAAAGAAAGTTTCGGCCCTGTCGATTTTGCCCGGGCCCGAACGACTATAGAGGCCGATCGGATCGCAACCCGCGAACTCAGGCACCCAATCAGGAGGCTATGGTGACCACCGACCTCAGATATCTCGCCTACACGGCGATGCTGACCGCTGCGCTATGGATTCCCTATATTGTCTGCCAGGTAAGGACCAATGGGCCGCTACGACCGGCGAATTATCTTGATCCCGCCCTGCCGCGGCCGATTCCCCCATGGGGACTGCGTGCGCATCGGGCGTATCTGAACGCGATCGAGGTCTTCGCCCCCTTCGCCGCGCTTGTCGTCGTCGCGCAGTTGACCGCCAAGGCGGATGCGATGACCGCATTCTGGTCGGCAAGCTTCTTTTGGATCAGGTTGGCCCATTCCGTCGTCTACTGGGCCGGGATTCCGATCATTCGAACGGTTCTGTTCACATTGGCGTTTATTGCCGAGATCGGCATTTTCCGGGAGCTGATCAGATAATTTTCCGGCGGTCGAATGGCTGGCGCGGGCACCCGGAGGCGCCCCGCCGGGGTTCAGCCGCGTCCACGGTAGGACGCGACGCCCGGGTCGGGAATCCACAGGCCCTTCGGCGAGCTGCCGGTCTGCCAGAACACGTCGATCGGGATCCCGCCGCGGGGATACCAGTAGCCACCGATGCGCAGCCATCTCGGCTTGATTTCGGCCGCGATCCGTTTGCCGATCGAGACCGTGCAATCCTCATGGAAGGCGCCGTGGTTGCGAAAGCTTGCAACATAGAGCTTCAGCGATTTCGATTCCAGCAGCCACTGGCCCGGCACATAGTCGATCACGAGATGCGCGAAATCCGGCTGTCCGGTAACGGGACAGAGCGAGGTGAATTCCGGTGCGGTGAAGCGCACCAGATAGAGGGTGTCGCGCTGCGGATTGGGAACGCGGTCGAGTTTGGCTTGCTCGGGTGTTTGCGGCCACTCCACGGCGCGGCCCAACTGCAGGCCGGACGAGCTGGATGATTTGCGGGGCTTCCTGGACATGACGGTCTTATTAGCCAATCGGGCTGCGGCCGTCACCCGGCCTTTTCCGGCCCCATGGCTTGCTGTAGAAGCAGCGCCAACCCTCCATTCCACCGTTCCCAGAGGCTCCCATGACCGCCATCGTCGACATCATCGGCCGCGAAATTCTCGACAGTCGCGGCAATCCCACGGTCGAGGTCGATGTCGTGCTGGAGGATGGCTCGCTGGGGCGGGCGGCGGTGCCGTCGGGCGCCTCCACCGGCGCGCATGAGGCGGTCGAGTTGCGCGACGGCGACAAGGCGCGCTATCTCGGCAAGGGCGTGCAGAATGCGGTCGAGGCCGTCAACGGTGAAATCTTCGAGGCCCTGGGTGACATGGCCGCCGAAGAGCAGGTGCAGATCGACCAGATCATGATCGATCTCGACGGCACGCCGAACAAGAGCCGGCTCGGCGCCAATGCCATTCTCGGCGTCTCGCTCGCGGTCGCCAAGGCCGCGGCGGAATCCTTCGACATGCCGCTCTATCGTTATGTCGGCGGCACCTCGGCGCGGACGTTGCCGGTGCCGATGATGAACATCATCAATGGCGGCGTGCATGCCGACAATCCGATCGACTTCCAGGAATTCATGATCCTGCCGGTCGGCGCCGAGACCTTCGCGGAGGCGCTGCGCTGCGGCTCGGAGATTTTCCATACGCTGCGGAGCGAGCTGAAAAAGGCCGGCCACAACACCAATGTCGGCGACGAGGGCGGCTTCGCGCCGAACCTGCCGTCGGCGGACGCCGCGCTCGAGTTCGTCATGGCTGCGATCGACAAGGCCGGTTACAAGGCCGGCACCGACGTCATGCTGGGGCTGGATTGCGCGTCCACCGAATTTTTCAAGGACGGCGCCTATGTCTATGGCGGCGAGGACAAGACGCGCTCGCGTTCCGAACAGGCGAAATACCTCGCCGACCTGGTCTCGCGCTATCCGATCGTCTCGATCGAGGACGGCATGTCCGAGGACGATATGGATGGCTGGAAGGAATTGACCGATCTGATCGGCGGCAAGTGCCAGCTCGTGGGTGACGACCTGTTCGTCACCAACGTCACCCGCCTTGCCGACGGCATCAAGAACGGCCGCGCCAACTCGATCCTGGTCAAGGTCAACCAGATCGGCACGTTGACGGAAACGCTGAGTGCGATCGAGATGGCGTACAAGGCCGGCTATACCGCCGTGATGTCGCATCGCTCCGGCGAGACCGAGGATTCCACCATTGCCGATCTCGCGGTCGCCACCAATTGCGGTCAGATCAAGACCGGCTCGCTGGCGCGCTCCGACCGTACCGCAAAGTACAATCAGTTGCTGCGGATCGAGCAGGAACTGGGCAGCCAGGCCAGATATGCGGGCAAAGCGGCGCTGAAAGCACTAGACTAGCACCGAAATCTCGCCCGATCGTTGGCGCGTGCCGGACTGTTGGAGATCAGACGCGATGACGCAACCGATGCTGTTTTCGCCGCTCGAGATCAGGAGCGTGCGTCTGAAGAACCGGGTGGTGGTCGCGCCGATGCACCAATATTCGGCGGTCGAGGGTTTTGCGACCGACTGGCACCTCGTCAACGCCGGCAAATATGCCCAGGGCGGTGCCGGGCTCGTCATCATGGAATCGACCAAGGTGGCGCGCAACGGCTGCGGTACGGTCGGCGATACCGGCCTGTGGAACGACACCTTTATTCCGAACCTCGCGCGCTGCGCCGCCTTCATCCGGGCGCATGGCGCCGTGCCCGGCATCCAGCTCGGGCATTCCGGCCGCAAGGCGCGGCTGACGCGCCCCTGGGAAGGCGGCAAGCCGCTGCGCGGCGACGAGCCCGAGATCTTCGATTGGGCCGGCTGGGAACTGGTGGCGCCGAGCGCCGTGCCCCATACCGACAAATCGCCGACGCCGCGCGCGCTGTCGCATAACGAGGTGCGCGACCTCGCGGTCAAGTGGGGCGAGGCGGCGGCGCGCGCCGACCGGGCCGGCTTCGACGTCCTTGAGATCCATGGCGCCCACGGCTATCTGATCCATCAATTCCTGTCGCCGGTCGCCAATATCCGAACCGATCAATATGGCGGCTCCGAACTCAACCGCATGCGGTTTGCGATCGAGGTTGCCGAATGCGTGCGCGCGGTCTGGCCGGCGGACAAGCCGCTGTTCATGCGTCTTTCCTGCGAAGACGACGCCGGCTGGGGACCGGACGAGAGCGTTCGGCTGGCCCGGCTTCTGAAGGCACAAGGCGTCGATGTGATCGACTGTTCGTCCGGTGGCACGCTGGCGCATTCGCCCATGGACAGCGCGCGCGCCCGCAAATACGGCTACCAGGTGCCGTATGCCGAACGAATCCGCAACGAGGCCGATGTCATGACCATGGCCGTCGGGCACATCGTGCATGCCGATCAGGCCGAAGCGATCCTGCAGGAGGGCCGGGCCGACCTGACCGCGCTCGCGCGCGAGATCATGTATAACCCGAACTGGCCGATGGACGCGGCACAGAAGCTCGGCGCCGATCCCAATTTCGACCTGGTGCCGCCGCCCTATTCCTACTGGCTGGGCAAGCGCGCCAAGTCCGCCTTCGAGGGCAAGCCGTCGACATGGACAAACGGGCTCGCAGATCAGGCCGCAACGAAACCTTGAGACAACCCATGCCGGGCAGGATCGGACCATAAGGGAGAGCAACGTGGCTGCCGAAAATCACACGACCGGACTTCAACTGCGTTCGCTGATCAAGAAGAGCGGCGAACTCGAAATTTCGCTCGCCAATGTACCGACGCCCGAACCGACAGAGGATGTCGTCATCGTCCGCGTCGAGGCCTCGCCCATCAATCCGTCCGACCTCGGCCTCTTGATTGGTGCTGCCGACATGGCAACGGCCAAGGCGTCCGGTACGAAAGACGCCCCGGTGATTACCGCAACCGTTCCGGAAGCCGCGATGAAGGCGATGGCCGGGCGGCTCGATGAATCGATGCCGGTCGGCAATGAGGGGGCCGGCGTGGTCATCAAGACCGGATCTTCCGATGCGGCCCGGGCGCTGATGGGCAAGACCGTGGCGATGATCGGCGGTGCGATGTATGCGCAGTACCGCGCGATCAGGGCGGCAGATTGCCTGGTGCTGCCGCCGGGGATCACCCCCGCGGAAGGCGCCTCCTGCTTCGTCAATCCGCTGACGTCGCTCGGCATGACCGAAACGATGCGGCGCGAGGGCCACGAAGCCCTGGTGCATACCGCGGCCGCATCCAATCTCGGACAGATGCTCAACCGGATCTGCCTCAAGGACGGCATCGGATTGGTCAACATCGTCCGCAATGCGCAGCAGGCCGAGATCCTGCGCAAGATCGGCGCGAGGCATATTGTCAATTCCACCGCGCCGAAATTCATGGACGATTTGACGGATGCCCTGGTCGAGACCGGCGCGACCATCGCGTTCGACGCCATCGGCGGCGGCCGGCTCGCCGGCCAGATTCTCACCTGCATGGAGGTGGCCGCCAACAAGACCGCGAAGGTCTACAGCCGGTATGGATCGAGCGTGCACAAGCAGGTCTATGTCTATGGCAGCCTCGACCCACGTCCAATCGAGCTGAGCCGGGGATTCGGAATGGCCTGGGGGGTCGGCGGCTGGCTGCTGTTTCCGTTCCTGATGAAGATCGGACGGCCCGATGGCGAGCGGCTGCGTCAGCGGGTCGTCGCCGAACTCAAGACCACCTTTGCCAGCCATTACACCAAGGAGGTGTCGCTGCAGGAGGCGCTGCAACTGGCAAACATCGCCATCTACGCCAAGCGCGCAACCGGCGAAAAGTACCTGATCAATCCGAACAAGGGCACCTGATGACGTTCGACGCCGCCGTTGACCGCGCCGGCTGCGGAATTCCGGCACTTCATGCACTTGCATCTTTTCCGAACCCGGCTAGGTTGAGCGGCCTCCCGTTCCCGCTCTGCGTCAAGGGGATTCACATGGCCACTCCCCACCACATTGTCGTCATTGCCGGCAGCCTTCGCAAAGAAAGCTTCACCCTCAAGATCGCTAAGGCGCTCGCCCAACTGGCGCCGGACGCTTTGAAGCTCGAGGTTGTTACCCTGCACGGCATTTCATTCTTCAACCAGGACCTGGAATCGGCACCGCCGGCCGACTGGGTCGGCTTCCGCGAAAAGCTTCAGAAATCAGACGGCGTCCTGTTCGTCACAGCCGAATACAACCGTTCGATCCCCGGCGTTCTCAAGAACGCCATCGATGTCGGATCGCGTCCCTACGGCAAAAGCTCGTTCCTCGGCAAGCCGATCGGCATCGTCAGCAACTCGCCGGGACCGCTCGGTGGCGTCAGCGCTGCCAAACATTTGCAGAATATCCTGCCGGGTATCTGCGGGCCGATCATGGGGCAGCCGGAGATCTATCTGAACGGCGTCGGTGACGCGTTCGACGACAAGGGCGAACTCATCAAGGACTCGCTGCAGGACGGTACTGAAGCAATACATCGACGCCTACGCGGCCTTCATCGGAAGGCACTATCGATAGCCGAGCGATGGCTTTAGGATTCCGTTAACCGGACCGTCCCATGCTCCGGTCCATGGTTTCTCGCAACCGATTGAAATCCGTACTCACCGGGCTTGCCCTCTACACGATGGCGGCCGCGATGATCGGCTATTTCGGCGTCAATGCCTATACCGGCAGGTATGGGCTCAATGCCCAGCAGCAACTCGACCAGGAAATCATCGCGCTGACCTCCGAGTTGGCGCGACTGAAGCAGGAACGGGCCGCGGGCGAACATCGGGTCTCATTGCTGCGGTCCGATCGGGTTGATCCGGACCTGCTCGACGAGCGCGCGCGCTATCAACTCGACTACGTCAATCCGCACGATCTGGTTCGGTCCGTCAAACCGAACTGAACGTCAAATTTCAAATACCGGCGGAATCGATTTCGAAAGTTTCGTGTCGCGTTGCACTGCGGCATAGTGAAATTTTCGGGCGCGCACGCAATGCTTTCATGGCGGTTTGAGTTGGGTTAGAGAGGGTTACCCACTCTCTCAACCGGAATTGCCATGGCCGCACCGAAGAAAAGCGTCGCGAAGGAAGCAGAGCACGACAAAGCAAGCGACTCGCCGCCGGAATTCACCAGGGAACAGGAACTGATCGCGCTACGCGACATGCTGCTGATCCGCCGGTTTGAGGAAAAGGCCGGCCAGCTTTACGGCATGGGAGCGATCGGCGGCTTCTGCCATCTCTATATCGGCCAGGAAGCGGTCGTCGTCGGCATGCAGATGGCCTTGAAGAAAGGCGATCAGGTCATAACCGGATACCGCGATCACGGCCACATGCTGGCCTGCGGCATGGAAGCCAAGGGGGTGATGGCGGAGTTGACGGGCCGCCACGGCGGATACTCCAAGGGCAAGGGCGGCTCCATGCATATGTTCAGCAAGGAGAAGAATTTCTTCGGCGGCCATGGCATTGTCGGCGCCCAGGTTTCACTTGGCACCGGGCTCGCATTCGCCAACCGCTATCGCGGCAACGATTTTGTCAGTCTGGCCTATTTCGGCGATGGCGCTTCCAACCAGGGTCAGGTCTACGAGAGCTTCAACATGGCGGAGCTGTGGAAGCTTCCGGTGATCTATGTGATCGAGAACAACCGCTACGCCATGGGGACGTCGGTGACGCGCTCGTCGGCCCAGACCGATTTTTCCAAGCGCGGCATTTCCTTCAACATTCCGGGCAAGCAGGTCGATGGCATGGACGTCCGCGCGGTGAAGGCCGCCGGTGACGAGGCGGTCGCCTGGTGCCGCGAAGGCAACGGACCCTATATCCTGGAAATGCAGACCTATCGCTATCGCGGCCATTCGATGTCGGACCCGGCGAAATATCGCACCCGCGAGGAAGTCGACAAGGTCCGCCACGATCAGGATCCGATCGAGCAGGTTCGCAACCGGCTGTTGGCAGCCAAGATGAGCGAGCAGGAACTGAAGGCGATCGACGCCGAGGTGCGCGAGATCGTGAACAACGCCGCCGATTTTGCCCAGCACGATCCCGAGCCTGAGGCGCCCGAACTCTACACCGACATTTACCGCTAGCGCACGCTGACCCTCGGAGCTGATATGCCAATTCAAGTCCTGATGCCTGCGCTATCGCCCACCATGGAAAAGGGCAACCTCGCCAAATGGCTGAAGAAGGAAGGCGAAACCATCAAATCGGGTGACGTGATCGCCGAGATCGAGACCGACAAGGCGACGATGGAAGTCGAGGCCACCGACGAGGGCACGCTCGGCAGGATCCTGATCCCCGAAGGCACCGCCGACGTCGCCGTCAACACGCCGATTGCGACCATTCTTGCCGATGGCGAGAGCGCGTCCGATCTTGGCAAGGCCAGCGCACCAGCCGAGCCGCAGAAGGCCGCCGAATCTGCACCCGACGTGAAAAAGGAAGTGGCGGAGTCGCGCTCGCCGGTCGGCGAGGGCAAGCCGATGATCCATGCGCCGACGGCCCCTGCCGCCCCCAAGGCCGTTGCCGAGCCCGATCCGGAAGTGCCCGAAGGCACCGAGATGGCGACGATGACGATTCGTGAAGCGCTGCGCGATGCGATGGCGGAAGAAATGCGGCGCGATCCCGACGTGTTCCTGATGGGCGAGGAGGTCGCGGAATATCAGGGCGCCTACAAGGTGAGCCAGGGGCTGCTGCAGGAATTCGGCGCCCGGCGCGTCATCGACACGCCGATCACCGAACACGGCTTTGCCGGCATCGGCGTCGGCGCGGCGATGGCGGGCCTGAAGCCGATCGTGGAATTCATGACATTCAACTTCGCGATGCAGGCGATCGACCAGATCATCAACTCGGCGGCGAAGACGCTCTATATGTCCGGCGGCCAGATGGGCTGCTCGATCGTGTTTCGCGGTCCGAATGGCGCGGCCGCCCGCGTCGCCGCGCAGCACAGCCAGGACTATTCGGCCTGGTACTCGCAAATTCCGGGCCTCAAGGTGGTCGCACCGTTTTCGGCCGCCGACTACAAGGGCCTTCTGAAGGCCGCGATCCGCGATCCCAACCCGGTGATCTTCCTCGAAAACGAAATGCTCTACGGCCATTCCGGCGAGGTGCCGAAGCTCGACGACTACGTGATCCCGCTCGGCAAGGCGCGGATCGTGCGCCCCGGCGGTCATGTCACCATCATGTCGTGGTCGAACGGCATGTCGTATGCGCTGAAGGCGGCCGACGAACTGGCGAAGGAAGGCATCGAGGCCGAGGTGATCGACCTGCGCACGCTGCGCCCGATGGATACCGACACCCTCATTGCCTCGGTGAAGAAGACCGGCCGTGCCGTGACGGTGGAAGAGGGCTGGCAGCAAAGCGGGGTCGGCGCCGAAATCGCCGCGCGGCTGATGGAGCACGCGTTCGATTACCTCGATGCGCCGGTGGCGCGGGTGTCGGGCAAGGATGTGCCGATGCCGTATGCGGCGAACCTCGAAAAGCTCGCACTGCCGTCGGTGGCCGAGGTCGTCGAAGCCGCCAAGGCCGTTTGTTATCGCTGACAGAGCAGGGCTCAAACATGCCGACCAACATCCTGATGCCCGCACTGTCGCCGACGATGGAGAAGGGCAACCTCGCCAAGTGGCTCAAGAAAGAGGGCGACAAGGTCAAGTCCGGCGACGTGATCGCAGAAATCGAGACCGACAAGGCGACGATGGAGGTCGAGGCGGTCGATGAGGGCACCCTTGCGAAGATCGTGGTGCCCGAGGGCACCCAGGACGTGGCCGTCAACGACGTGATCGCGGTGCTGGCCGGCGATGGCGAGGACGTCAAGGCGGCGGGCGCGGCCGTTCAACCGCCGAAGGGCGAACCGAAAGCCGAGGCCAGATCGGAAGCAAAGGCGGAGACCCGATCGGAAGCCCCGAACCAGGCTCCGGTTTCTCCTGCCAGGGAAACTCCCAAGGCGCCAGCGCCCGCCGCAGCGCCGACCGCCCCGTCGAGGGACGGCGCGCCGCAAGGCAACGGCCACGCTCGCATTTTCTCCTCGCCGCTGGCCCGGCGTCTTGCCCGGGAAGCCGGCATCGAACTCGGGCGGATCAACGGCTCCGGCCCGCATGGCCGCGTCATTGCGCGCGATGTCGAGCAGGCCAAATCCGGCAAGGGACTGAAGCCAGCGGCCGCCCCTGCCGGGGCGCCCGCGCCGGCGCCGTCGATGTCGGACAAGCAGATCCTCGCGCTGTTCGAACCAGGCAGCTACGAGATCGTGCCGCATGACGGCATGCGGCGGACCATCGCCCAGCGGCTGACCGCCTCGGTGCAGACCGTTCCGCATTTCTACCTGACCATGGATTGCGATATCGGCAAACTGCTCGCGGCGCGCGAGGAGATCAATGCGGCTGCGCCGAAGGACAAGGAGAAGAAGCCGCTGTACAAGCTTTCGGTCAATGATTTCGTCATCAAGGCGATGGCGATCGCGTTGCAGCGCATTCCCAATTGCAATGTGAGCTGGACCGAAGCCGGAATGCTGAAACACAAGCATTCCGACATCGGTGTCGCGGTTGCGATGCCCGGCGGCCTGATTACGCCGATCATCCGCAACGCCGAAACCAAATCGCTGTCGACAATTTCCGCCGAGATGAAGGATTTCGCGGCGCGGGCGCGGGCGCGCAAACTCAAGCCCGAGGAATATCAGGGCGGCACCACGGCGGTGTCCAATCTCGGCATGTACGGGATCAAGGATTTCACCGCCGTGATCAATCCGCCGCACGCCACCATCCTGGCGGTCGGCACCAGCGAGGAACGCGCGGTCGTTAGAGGCGGCAAGATCGAGGCCGCCCATATCATGAGCGTAACGCTGTCCTGCGATCATCGTGCGGTCGACGGCGCGCTCGGCGCCGAACTGATCGGCGCCTTCAAGATGCTGATCGAAAATCCGGTCATGATGCTGGTGTGACGATGCCGCTGGTACGCGGCCGACCGCGCTCGCGAAAGCCGCCTCCACATGAACATCGAGAACCCAATATCCGACGCGGACGCCGCACCACGACCGCTTGAGCCAATGGGAGCCTGAAATGGCCGATACATCCTTCGACATCGTCATCATCGGTTCCGGCCCCGGCGGCTATGTCACCGCCATTCGTGCCGCACAGCTCGGGTACAAGACCGCGATTGTCGAAAAATCCTATCTCGGCGGCATCTGCCTGAACTGGGGCTGCATTCCGACCAAGGCGCTGCTGCGTTCGGCGGAAATTTATCATTACATGCAGCATGCCAAGGACTACGGCCTGTCTGCCGACAACGTGAGCTTCGATTCCAAGGCGGTGGTTCAGCGCTCGCGCGCCGTCTCCAAGCGTCTCAACGACGGCGTCGGCTTCTTGATGAAGAAGAACAAGGTGACCGTGATCTGGGGCGAGGCCTCGATTGACGCGCCCGGCAAGATCACGGTGAAGAAGTCCGCGGTCGAGGCGCAAAAGGGTGCGCTCGGCGAGGGCGCCTATCAGGCCAAGCACATCATTCTCGCCACCGGCGCGCGGCCGCGCGTGCTGCCGGGGCTCGAGCCCGACAAGAAGCTGATCTGGACCTATTTCGAGGCGATGGTGCCGGAGAAGATGCCAAAGTCGCTGCTGGTGGTGGGTTCCGGTGCAATCGGCATCGAGTTCGCGTCGTTCTTCCACACCATGGGCGCCGAGGTGACCGTGGTCGAAGTGTTGCCGCAGATTCTGCCGGTGGAGGACGCCGAAATCGCCGGCCTCGCGCGCAAGCGGTTCGAAAAGCAGGGCATCAAGATTCTCACCAATACCAAGGTGACGAAACTCGAGAAAAAGAGCGACAGCGTGGTCGCCACCATCGATGACGGCAAGGGCAAACCGCAAACCGCGGAATTCGACCGGGTGATTTCGGCCGTCGGGGTGGTTGGCAATATTGAAACCCTCGGACTGGAGAAACTGGGGGTCAAGACCGAACGCGGCTGCGTGGTGATCGACGGCTACGGCAAGACCAATGTGCCCGGCATCTACGCCATCGGCGACGTTGCAGGCCCGCCAATGCTCGCCCACAAGGCCGAGCATGAGGGCGTGGTTTGCGTCGAGGCCATCAAGGGCCTGCATCCGCACGCCACCGACAAGAACCTCATTCCCGGCTGCACCTATTGCAATCCGCAGATCGCCTCCGTCGGGCTCACCGAGGCAAGGGCCAAGGAGGGCGGTCGCGAGATCAGGGTCGGCCGCTTCCCGTTTGTCGGCAACGGCAAGGCGATTGCGCTCGGCGAAGACCAGGGACTGGTCAAGGTCGTGTTCGACAAGAAGACCGGGCAATTACTCGGGGCACACATGATCGGCGCCGAGGTCACTGAACTGATCCAGGGTTATGTGGTTGCCATGAACCTCGAAACCACCGAAGAAGAACTGATGCACACCATTTTCCCGCACCCGACCCTGTCCGAAATGATGAAGGAAGCCGTGCTGGATGCCTATGGCCGCGTGCTGAACATCTGAAGAGCGAGACCGCAATCCGTGAAAGACAATGACAATCTGACCATCGAGCGCCCAACGTTCGTGACCCATCTCGAATGCGCGATGGAAGGCGACCGCTATCCGGCCGACCAGATCCACAATCTTTCCAAGGCCGGTAAGCCGCTGCTGGTGCGCTACGACCTCGCCGGCGTGAAAAAGGCGCTGAGCAAGGATGCGCTGGCGCGGCGGCCGGCCGACCTGTGGCGCTATCGTGAGATGCTCCCGGTGCGGAAATGCGCCGACATTGTCAGTCTTGGCGAAGTGATGACGCCGCTGATCCGCCTGCCGAGGCTCGCCGGCAAACTCGGCGGTGGCGAGATCATTGTGAAGGACGAAGGCCGCTTGCCGACCGGATCGTTCAAGGCCCGCGGCCTGGTGATGGCGGTGTCGATGGGCAAGGCGCTCGGCATCAGGCACATGGCGATGCCGACCAACGGCAATGCCGGCGCGGCGCTCGCGGCCTATGCAACGAGCTGCGGCATCAAGACCACGATTTTCTGCCCCGCCGATACGCCCGAGGTGAATGTCAGCGAGATCGAACTGCAGGGTGCGACGGTCTATCGCGTCAACGGCCTGATCGACGATTGCGGCAAGATCGTCGGCGAGGGCAAGGCGAAAGCCGGCTGGTTCGACACCTCGACTTTGAAGGAGCCCTATCGGATCGAGGGCAAGAAGACCATGGGGCTCGAGCTTGCCGAACAACTCGGCTGGGACGTGCCGGACGTGATCTTCTATCCGACCGGCGGCGGCACTGGCCTGATCGGCATGTGGAAGGCGTTCGCCGAACTCGAAGCCATCGGCTTCATCGGCGCGAAGCGGCCGCGCATGGTGGCGGTACAGGCCGCCGGCTGTGCGCCGATGGTGCGCGCCTTCGAAAACGGTACCGAGCACGCCCCACGCTGGGAGGACGCCCATACCATCGCCTCCGGCATTCGCGTCCCGCAGGCGGTCGGAGATTTTCTGATTCTGCGCGCGGTGCGCGAGAGTAAAGGCTTTGCGATCGCTGTCACCGATGAGAAAATCTCGGCGGCATTGCACGAGGTTGCGCGCGCCGAAGGCCTGTTGCTGTGCCCCGAGGGCGCGGCGACCTATGCCGCGTACAAGGAAAGCCTCGCCGACGGCCGCGTGACCAAACGGGACCGGGTGATGCTGTTCAATTGCGCCACCGGGCTCAAATATCCGCTGCCGCCGGTCATACGCAGGCTCGATCGCCACCAGCCGATCGACTACGCCAAATTGTAGTTTCGATCGATCGAGCAAAATATCGGGAGGATGCGATGCGACGAGTGGTTGTGGCCGCGCTGATGGCGGTACTGACATGGAGCGGCGACGCGCTGGCGGACGATTTCCCGTCGCATCCCATTACCGTCGTGGTGCCGTTTTCCGCCGGCGGCCCGTCCGACGCGATGGCGCGCATTTTGGCCGAACGAATGCAGAGAACGCTCGGCCAAACCGTTCTGATCGAGAATGTCACAGGTGCGGGCGGCTCGCTCGGGGTTGGGCGCGTGGTGCGGGCGCCGGCCGACGGGTACACGGTCGGCTTCGGGCATCTCGGCACCAACGTCGCCAATGGCGCCATCTACAAGCTCGGCTATGACCTCGTGACGGATTTGGAGCCGGTGGTACTGTTGCCGAGCAACCCGATGATCATCGTCAGCAAGATCGCGGTCCCGGCCAAAACCCTGCCGGAATTACTGGCCTGGATGAAGGCAAAGCCTTCGCCACCCACCGCGGGCACCGCCGGCGCCGGTTCGGGCAGCCACATCGCGGGGCTCTATTTCGAAAACATCACCGGCATCAAGCTGCAATACGTGCCTTATCGAGGTACGGCACCTGCGTTGAACGACCTCGTCGCCGGTCAGATCGATATCATCGTCGACCAGACCTCCAATTCCATCGCCCAGGTGCGGGCCGGGACCATCCGCGCCTATGCCGTCACCGACGACAAGCGTGTCGAATCGGCGCCCGACATCCCGACCACAGACGAGGCCGGCCTGCCCGGATTTCACATGACCCTGTGGTCCGGCCTCTGGGTGCCAAAGAATACGCCGAAAGAAGTCGTCACCAGGCTCAACCATGCCGCGGTGGAGGCGTTAAGCGATCCCGCGGTGCGCAAGAAGTTTCAAGACTTGGGCCTTGAGATGCCAAAACAAAGCCAGCTCTCGCCGCAGGCGCTCGGTAGCTGGCAGAAGGCGGAGATTGCAAAATGGTGGCCGATGATCAGGGCGGCAAATGTCAGGATCGAGTGATCGGCCCCCCGAAAGCCGTCACGAGCGGTAAAAATGGTTGCTCTGGCGCCACGATTGTTGCCTAGCCGCAACACATCGCTAACATTTTAACCGTTATCCGAGCTAGCTATGGCCCGCGCCGCTTTTTGGCCACACCGCTTCGTGAAATCATTCTTTGTAGGCTAACGGCCACAGCAGTTGGCCGTGGAATCAGGTTCGCGATGGACGCCAAGACCGATCTCAAAAGCAGACTACCCAGCCGCCATGTGACGGAGGGCCCGGAACGGGCGCCGCACCGTTCCTATCTCTACGCCATGGGACTGACCAGCCAGCAGATCCACCAGCCCTTGGTCGGCGTAGCATCGTGCTGGAACGAGGCCGCCCCGTGCAATATCTCGCTGATGCGGCAGGCCCAGGCTGTCAAGAAGGGCGTGGCATCCGCCGGCGGCACCCCGCGCGAATTCTGTACCATCACGGTGACCGACGGCATCGCCATGGGCCATGATGGGATGCGCTCGTCGCTGCCGTCGCGGGAATGCATCGCCAATTCGGTCGAGCTAACCGTTCGCGGCCACTCCTACGATGCGCTGGTGGGGCTCGCCGGCTGCGACAAGTCGCTGCCGGGCATGATGATGGCGATGGTCCGGCTCAACGTGCCGTCGGTCTTCATCTATGGCGGCTCGATCCTGCCCGGCAATTTCCGTGGTCAGCAGGTCACAGTGCAGGACATGTTCGAGGCGGTCGGCAAGCATTCGGTCGGCGAAATGTCCGATGCCGATCTCGACGAGATCGAGCGGGTTGCTTGCCCGTCGGCCGGCGCGTGCGGCGCACAATTCACCGCCAACACCATGGCAACGGTGTCCGAGGCCATTGGACTGGCCCTGCCATACTCCGCGGGCGCACCGGCGCCGTATGAGATCCGCGACGCCTTTTGCACCACGGCCGGCGAAAAGGTCATGGAGCTGATCGTGGCCAATATTCGTCCGCGCGACATCGTCACCCGCAAGTCGCTGGAAAATGCGGCGGCGGTGGTCGCCGCGTCCGGCGGGTCGACCAATGCGGCGCTGCATCTGCCGGCGATCGCCCATGAATGCGGGATCAGGTTCGACCTGTTCGACGTCGCCGAAATCTTCAAAAAGACACCATATGTCGCCGATTTGAAGCCGGGCGGCCGTTATGTCGCCAAAGACATGTTCGAAGCTGGCGGCGTACCGCTTCTGATGAAAACGCTGCTCGACAACGGCCATTTGCACGGCGACTGCCTGACAGTCACGGGCCGCACGATCGCCGAAAACCTCAAAAGCGTAAAATGGAATCCGCATCAGGATGTGGTGCGGTCCGCAGACAAGCCGATCACCGTCACCGGTGGCGTCGTCGGCCTGAAAGGGAATCTCGCGCCTGAAGGCGCGATTGTGAAGGTTGCGGGCATGTCGAACCTGAAATTTGCCGGTCCTGCCCGCTGCTTCGATCGTGAAGAGGATGCCTTCGAGGCGGTTCAGAAGAAGACCTACAAAGAGGGCGAGGTCATCGTCATCCGCTATGAGGGTCCGCGCGGCGGCCCCGGAATGCGCGAAATGCTCTCGACCACGGCTGCGCTGACCGGGCAGGGCATGGGCGGCAAGATCGCGCTGATCACCGACGGCCGGTTCTCGGGCGCGACCCGCGGCTTCTGTATCGGCCATGTCGGGCCGGAAGCGGCGGTGGGCGGGCCGATCGCCCTGCTGCGGGACGGCGATGTCATCGAGATCGACGCGGTCGTCGGGACACTTAACGTAAAGTTGACCGACGCAGAGCTCGCCGAACGTAGAACCAAATGGAGCCCTCGCGCGACTAACCATACGACGGGAGCGCTTTGGAAATATGCCCAGCAGGTTGGGCCGGCGGTAGGCGGCGCCGTAACCCACCCGGGTGGGGCGCACGAGAAACAGTGTTATGCGGACATCTGAGCGTATCATTCTCGCGTTGATTTTGGTGGCCGCATCGGTGGCCGCCCCGGCATCCGCCTTTGACGGTGCCCCGGTAGCCCACGATGCGGCGATTCCGGTGGTCGCGGCCCAGCCGCCGACGACGCCCGGACTGACGACGCCCGGCCTGAAGAAGGTGCTAGCACCGGCCACGCCGGAGAGCTCGCTGACGGCATTGCAATACGCCGCGGAAGACGGTCACCCGATTGCGCAATGGAAATTGGGGCGCATGTACGCCAATGGCGACGGCGTCACCCAGGACGATCTTCGCGCCTTCGAATATTTCAGCCGGATTGCCAATGCGCACGCCGAGGACAGCCCATCGGCGCCGCAATCGGCAATTGTCGCCAATGCCTTCGTGGCGCTTGGACGGTACTATCTCAACGGCATCCCGAACTCGAAGATCAAGCCCGATCAGGAGCGGGCGCGGGAGATGTTCTCCTACGCCGCCTCCTATTTCGGCAACGCCGACGCTCAATATGATCTGGCCCGGCTCTATCTCAAGGGCGTCGGCTCATCCCGCGACGATTTCCGCTATGGCGCGCGCTGGCTTGGAATGGCCGCCCAGAAGGGTCAGCATCAGGCCCAGGCCATGCTCGGCCAGATGCTGTTCAATGGCGACCAATTGCCGCGTCAGGCCGCGCGCGGACTGATGTGGCTGACCCTGGCGCGCGACAGCGCCGGGCCGGACGAGACCTGGATCAAGGACAGCTACAACCGGGCGATCGCCAAGGCGTCCGACGACGACCGTGCCATGGCACTGCAGATGCTCGAGCATTGGGTGCAGGGCCGCCGGGACTGAACGCCCGAGCGTTACGCCGCCTCCAGATCGAAGTCCGCCCACACCGGCACGTGGTCCGACGGCTTTTCCCAGGCGCGGACGTAGCTGTCGACCCCAACACTGACAAGCCGGTCGCTGGCCTGCGGCGACAGCAGCAGATGGTCGATGCGCAAACCGTGGTCTTTCTGCCAGGCGCCGGCCTGGTAATCCCAGAAGGTATATTGGCCCGATGCGTCGGTAACGGCCCGCAGCGCGTCGGTCAGCCCGAGGCCGAGCAACGACTGGAAGGCCTCGCGCGTGGTCGGACGAAACAGGGCGTCGTTGACCCAGGCGGCCGGATTGTGGACGTCCTGTGCCGCCGGAATAACGTTGAAATCGCCGGCCAGAACCAGCGGCTCCTCCGCTTTCAGCCGTTGCCTCGAATAGTCAGCCAGCCGCGACATCCATTTGAGCTTGTAGGGGTATTTTTCCGTCTCCGGCGGGTTGCCATTGGGCAGATAAAGGCAGGCAATCCTGGCGACGCCATGCTTCAGGGTCACCACGCCCTCAAGAAACCGGGCGTGGGCGTCATCGTCGTCGCCGGCAAGGCCCGATTTGGTTTCGTCGAACGGCAGTTTCGACAGCAGCGCGACACCGTTGAAGGTCTTCTGGCCGTGTGTGACGACGTTATAGCCGAGCGCCTCGAGCGCCTCGCGCGGGAACGCCTCATCGACGCATTTGATTTCCTGCAGGCACACGATGTCGGGCGAGCAATCCTTCAGCCAGCTCACGAGAGGATCGAGCCGCTGCCGGATCGAATTGACGTTCCAGGTGGCGATGCGCATGAACGGCGATGCCGTCAAATGGAAAAGCTGGTGCCGCAGCCGCAGGACGCGGTGGCGTTGGGGTTGACCACCCGGAACGATGCGCCAATCAAATCATCGACGAAATCGACTTCGGAGCCGGCCAGGAACGGCACCGAGGCCGGATCGACCAGCACCACGGCGCTGTCGCGCGCAATAACCAGATCGTCCTCGGATTGCGCCCGCTCCACGTCGAACTTGTACTGAAAGCCGGAGCAGCCGCCGCCCTCGACGCTGATCCGAAGCATGGCGCCATTGCCCTCGATCTTGAGGATTTCCCCAATGCGGCGGGCCGCCCGCTCGCTGATGGTAACGGCAGTAGCAGTCATGAATACGCCTCCAACGGCCAGGCCACCCAATTTATCTGGTGTCCGGCCTCCACCATAGTTAAGTGCGGCAGGCACGGGAATCAAACCTTTAAGGGATAATACAGCGTGTCGGTCGGAATGGCTGCTCCCCGTTCGGTCTATGCCTGCGACCCCGATCGCAGCCGTGGACGACTGTTCGCCGAGCCGCCGAGCAGGACCCGCAGCCCGTTCCGCCGTGACTGCGACCGCGTGATCCATTCTACCTCGTTTCGCCGTCTGAAGCACAAAACCCAGGTCTTCGTGTTCCATGAGGGCGACCACTATCGCACGCGGCTCACCCACACCCTCGAAGTGGCGCAGATCGCCCGCGCCTTGGCCCGGCAGCTCGGTCTCGACGAGGATCTGACGGAAACGCTGGCCTTGGCGCATGACCTCGGCCATCCGCCTTTTGGGCATGCCGGCGAGCGGGCGCTGGATAGCTGCCTGGAGGCCCATGGCGGCTTCGATCACAACGCCCAAACCCTGCGCCTGGTGACCTCGCTCGAGCATCGCTATCCTGAATTCGACGGGCTCAATCTGACCTGGGAATCGCTCGAGGGCATCGTCAAGCATAACGGCCCGCTGATGCAGCGAGACGGGCAGGCGATCGGGCGGTATCGCGAGCGCGGCATTCCCGTCGGGATCGCCGGCTACGTCAGGACTTGCGATCTGGAACTGTGGAGCTTTGCCTCGCTGGAGGCACAGGTTGCGGCCCTCGCCGACGATATTGCCTATGACGCCCACGATATTGATGATGGCCTGCGCGCCGGCCTGTTTGGCGTTGACGATCTCCGGGTGATGCCGCTCGCCGCCGAAATCATCGCGGATATCGCCCGGCACTATCCGGCTCTTGATGATGGCAGGCGCGGCGCCGAATTTGTCCGCGAACTGATCTCATATCTGATCGGGGCCGTGATGTCGGAATCGGGCCGGCGCCTGCGAGCGGCGCAACCGCAATCGGCCGATGACGTGCGCCAGCACGACCAGGCGCTGATTGCTTTTTCGCCGGAGGCGGCGCGGCAAGAAGCCGAGATCAAGGCCTTCCTGAAGCAGCGAATGTACCGCCATCCGCGGGTGATGCGGGTCATGGGGGATGCCGAACAGATCGTGTTCGACCTGTTCGCACGCTATCAAAGGACGCCGCAGGATCTGCCGGCCGAATGGCTCGAGGCGACCGAGAGCGAGACCGAGGCTGAGCGGGCAAGGCGGATCGGCAATTTCATCGCCGGGATGACCGACCGCTTTGCAATGACCGAACATCAGAGGCTTTTTGACTCGACCCCGGATTTGCGTTAGGCGGCGGCCATGAATGAAAAAGCCGCTCCGCCGCATCTTTTTGCTGATGTACAGGCCCGTGTGCACGCGGTTTGCGCCGCGCTTGCGACCGAGCACGGGTGGCCCGCGGGCATCGATCTGTCGCGCGTCGTCGTCGAGCCCCCGCGCGATCCGAGCCACGGCGATATGGCGACCAATGCCGCGATGGTGCTCGCCAAAGAAGCCAGGGCCAAGCCGCGCGATCTCGCCGAACAGATCGCGGCGCGGCTGCGTGCCGTGGAGTTGATCGAATCGGCGGATGTCGCCGGGCCCGGTTTCATCAATCTCACGTTGCAGCCGTCAGCCTGGGCGGAGGCGCTGCGGGTCGTGCTGCGCGAGGGTTTCGCCTATGGGCGAAGCACGACGGGTGGAGGCCGCAAGGTCAACGTCGAATATGTTTCCGCCAACCCGACCGGGCCGATGCATGTCGGCCATTGCCGCGGTGCCGTGTTCGGCGACGCGCTGGCAAGCCTGCTGGGGTTTGCCGGCTACGATGTGACGCGGGAATATTATATTAACGATGCCGGCGCCCAGGTCGACGTACTGGCGCGCTCGGCGTTCCTGCGCTACCGCGAGGCCCTCGGCGAGGCGATCGGCGCGATCCCGGAGGGGCTTTATCCCGGCGATTACCTCAAGCCGGTCGGACAGGCGCTGGCGGCGGAGCATGGCGACAGGCTGCTGGCGATGCCGGAAGGCGGATGGCTGCCGGTCGTACGCGCCACGGCTATTGCGAGGATGATGGAGGAGATCAAGGGCGATCTCGCCGCGCTCAATATCCGGCACGACGTCTTCTTCTCGGAGCGATCGCTGATCGAGAGCGGAAATAATCGCGTCGCCGCGACGATCGATTATCTGCGCTCCCAGGGCGACGTCTACGAAGGCCGGCTGCCGCCGCCGAAAGGCGCTCCAATCGACGACTATGAAGACCGGGTGCAGACCCTGTTTCGCGCCACCGCGTTCGGCGACGATGTCGACCGCCCGCTGCTCAAGTCCGATGGTTCCTATACCTATTTCGCTTCCGACATTGCCTATCACCGCGACAAGTTCGAGCGCGGTTTTGGCGAAATGATCGACGTCTGGGGCGCCGACCATGGCGGCTACATCAGGCGGATGCAGGCCGCGATCAAGGCCGTCACCGCCGGCAAAGCCGCGCTTGACGTCAAGATCGTGCAGCTCGTCAAATTGCTGCGCCATGGCGAGCCGGTGAAGATGTCGAAACGCTCCGGCGATTTCGTTACCTTGCGCGATGTCGTCGACGAGGTCGGTTCCGACGCGGTACGGTTCATGATGTTGTTCCGCAAGAACGACGCCGTGCTGGATTTTGATCTTGCCCGGGTGATCGAGCAGTCCAAGGACAATGCGGTGTTCTATGTCCAATACGGCCACGCCCGCGGTCACTCCGTGTTCCGCAATGCCCGGGAGGTCGTGCCAGACCTGCCTGAGGAACCCGGCGCCCGCGCCGCGTTTCTTGGCAATGCGGCGGTGCAGCGGCTGACCCAGCCGGCGGAACTGGAACTGCTGCGACGGCTGGCCTTATATCCGCGGATGATCGAGGCCGCCGCGGTCGCACACGAGCCACACCGAATCGCTTTTTATCTGTATGATCTTGCCAGTGAATTTCACGCGCTGTGGACCAAAGGCCGCGATTTGCCCTATTTACGCTTCATTATCACTCATGATGCAGAAATCACGAAGGCGCGGCTGGCGATGGTCCAGGGCGTTGTCTCGGTCCTGGCGTCGGGCCTAACCTTGCTCGGCGTCCATGCCCCCGACGAGATGCGATAGACGGGGCATACCTCGCTCACATGGGGCCTGTGAGCGGCATCTGGCAGTGACTGGTTCGCTTGTGAAACGCGAGTTGGCAGCCTTCCCGGAGGGGACGCATCATCACGATGGCTGATCGATACCACGACCGACACTTTCCCGCCGGCAATGCCCATGATCGCCGTGACGACCAACATACAGCAGCGAGGGCCGAGAGCGATCCGCTGGCTGAACTCGCCCGCCTGATCGGCCAGACCGATCCGTTCGCGAGCATGGGACGCGCCAATCTGACGGCGCACCCGCGCGCCGACGTCCACGATCATTACGAGGCGCCCGAGGAAGTCGAGGATGATCCTCCCGCCGGGCCACCGCCGTGGATGCAGCACGTCGCGCGGCAGGAAGTGCCGCAGCAGCAGGACTATCCGAGCTCCGTGCATCCGGTGCAGCGTTATGCCGCACAGCATGCCGCGCCGGAACCGGACTATCAGGAAGCGTCATACGCGGACGACGATCAGGAAGCCGATCCGTCGCGCTACGACGACGCGCTGTATGGGCAGTACGATCCCGGCGCCGAGCCGGCGCAGCCCGATCCGACGTTTGCGAACGATCCCTATGGTTATCATCCGGGCTATGGTGACGCGCCGGAAGAACCGGCGCCAAAACGCCGCGGCGGCATTGCCACCGTCGCTGCCGTGCTCGCGCTGGCGGTGGTCGGGACCGGCGCTGCCTTTGCCTACCGCACCTATGTCGGAACGCCGCGCAACGGTGGTGAACCTCCGATCATCAAGGCGGACACATCGCCGACCAAGATCGTGCCGGCTTCGGCCGAGGCCGCCGCCAAGGTGCCGGACCGGCTGGCATCAAGCGACGGTACCGAAAAGATCGTCCCGCGCGAGGAAGCGCCGGTCGACGTCAACGCCAGCACCAGCACCAATTCGGCGCCGCGGATGGTGTTTCCGCCGCTGAACCCAAACGCCAATCCGCCTTCGGTGGCGAGCGTCGCACCCAACGCGCCGCCACCGCCGAGCGCCGGCAATGGCACGCTGCCGAGCAACCAGCCACGCAAGATCAAGACTTTTTCGGTTCGTGGCGATCAGGCTGACGCAGCCGCGGCGCCGGCGACGGACGCGCAAGTCCCGCCGCCGAAGCCGCCAGTCGCCCCGCGCGGGGCGGCCTCGGTCCCGCGGCCTTCGGCCGTCAACGCCAATGCTTCCAGCGCCAATACGCCACTTTCGCTGGCGCCACAGGCCGCCCAAACCGCGCCCGCCGCGGAGGCGCGAACGCACCTCGCCGCCACGGCGCCGGCCGCGCCGAGCGGCGGCGGATATCTGGTTCAGGTGTCCTCGCAGCGGAACGAGGCGGACGCCCAGGCCTCGTACCGGGTCCTGCAGGGCAAGTTCCCAACCGTGCTGGGATCGCGCTCGCCGTTGATCAAACGTGCCGATCTCGGCGAAAAAGGGGTCTATTACCGCGCCATGGTGGGTCCGTTCGGGTCCTCGGAAGAAGCGTCGCAATTCTGCGGCAGTCTGAAGACTGCGGGCGGACAGTGCGTCATCCAAAGGAATTAACAGCGGTTTCCTTGACCCTCGGGCCGCGTGCTGGCTAATCGCCCCATGAGCACGCGGGCCTTCATCACGGGCATATCCGGACCGGAATTGAACGCCGCCGAGCGCGAATTCATCCGGTCGCAGCACCCGTGGGGGTTCATTCTGTTCAAACGGAATATTGAGGCGCCGGACCAGGTCATTCGGCTCGTTCGCGAACTGAGGACAGAGCTGGGTAGCCCCGAGGCGCCGGTGCTGATCGATCAGGAGGGTGGCCGGGTGCAGCGGCTTGGCCCGCCGCATTGGCCGGTCTATCCACCGGGTGCGGTCTTTGGGGCGCTGTACGACATCGATCCCGAGCTTGGGCTCACGGCGGCCCGGTTGAGTGCGCGGCTGATTGCGGCCGACCTCCATGAGACCGGGATCACCGTCGACTGCCTGCCGCTGGCCGATGTGCCGGTGGCCGGCGCCGACGCCGTGATCGGCAACCGGGCCTATGGAACCGAGCCGACCAAGGTCGCGGCGATTGCCCGCGCGGTGACGGACGGGCTGCAACAGGGTGGAATATTGCCGGTGCTGAAACATATTCCAGGGCACGGACGAGCGACCACGGATACGCATTTCAGGCTGCCGGAGGTCGGTACGCCCATCATGGAACTGGAACGGACCGATTTCGCGGCGTTTCGACCGCTGGCTGACCTGCCGATGGCGATGACGGCACATGTTGTGTTTAGCGCACTGGACTCCGCCCATCCGGCCACGACTTCTGCGACAATCATCGCGCAAGTGATTCGCGGCGCGATCGGGTTCCAGGGCTTGTTGATGAGTGACGATGTGTCCATGAACGCGTTGGCGGGATCGATCGCCGACCGCACCAGGGCCATCGTCGCCGCCGGCTGC
The DNA here is from genome assembly GCA_963808035.1 of uncultured Alphaproteobacteria bacterium. Classification (GTDB taxonomy): domain Bacteria; phylum Pseudomonadota; class Alphaproteobacteria; order Rhizobiales; family Xanthobacteraceae; genus Bradyrhizobium. The sequence goes on from CAWEEF010000002.1 coordinate 59,182, forward strand.
GATATGGTTCTGCATTGCAACGGCAAGCTCGACGAAATGCGTGAGGTCGCCGGCGAGACCCCGGAATTGTCGGGCCAGGCCCTGCAGCGGGCCACACGAGCGCTGGCCTCGCGCCAGCCGCCGCAGCCGTTCGATCGGCCGCGGGCGCGGGCCGAGCTGGATGCGTTGATTGAGCGGGCAGGGATGGCGGGCGCATGAGCGCAGAGATTCTATCGTTTGAAACCGGCCGGCCGGCTGAAATCGCCGATGGCGAGCTGGCATTGGTCGTGGACGTCGAGGGCTATGAGGGTCCGCTGGACCTGCTGCTGGCGCTGGCGCGGCAGCAGAAGGTCGATCTCGCCAAGATTTCCATCCTCGCGCTGGCCGACCAATATCTGGTCTTCATCGAGGCCGCCCGAAAGATCCGGCTCGAGCTTGCCGCGGATTATCTGGTGATGGCGGCCTGGCTCGCCTTCCTGAAGTCGCGGCTGCTGTTGCCCGAACCCGCGACAGCGGACGGGCCGAGCGCCGAGGAAATGGCGACCGCGCTTGCCAACCGGCTGCGCCGGCTCGAGGCCATTCGGGAAGCCTCGAACCGGCTGATGAACCGCCCGCAATTGCAGCGCGACATTTTTCCGCGCGGCAATCCGGAAGCCATCGCCGAAATCCGCCACCCGCGTTTTACCGCCACCTTGTTCGACCTGCTGACTGCCTACGCCGCGCAGCGTCAGCAGCGGGTGCTGGCGACGGTGCATCTGACCAAACGCACGGTGTGGTCGCTGGCGGAAGCGCGGGCGTCGCTGGAGCGACTGGTCGGGCTCTCCGACGATTGGAGCTGCCTCGACAAATACCTGCTCAGCTACATCTCCGATCCGACGCAAAAGGCCACCGTGTTCGCCTCGAGCTTTGCCGCCGCGCTGGAGCTGGTGCGGGAGGGCGAGATGGAACTGAACCAGAAAGAGGCGTTCGCGCCGCTGTTTTTTCGAAAACGACCGCCGCAACCAGTATCGGGCGCGACCGCGCCGGATCTGTCGGCCGACTAATAAGTGGAAGAAGAAGGAGACCGACCCATGGCAAGCCTGGCGGAAAAACGCATCGTCAATGTCGAGGAGCGTGCTGTCGATCCGGAAGCACGGCCGGAGGAGTTGCGGCTGCTGGAAGCGTTGCTGTTCGCCTCGACCGAGCCGCTCGACCAGGCGACACTGGCGAAGCGGATGCCGGATGGCGTCGATATCAAGCTGGCGCTGACGCAGTTGCAGGCGGATTACGCCTCGCGCGGCGTCAACCTGGTTCGCGTCGCCAACAAATGGACCTTTCGCACTGCCGGCGATTTATCCTGGCTGATGACGCGCGAGAGCACCGAGACGCGGCGGCTGTCGCGCGCGGCGATCGAGATGCTGGCGATCATCGCCTACCATCAGCCGGTCACCCGCGCCGAGATCGAGGAAATCCGCGGCGTCGTCACCTCCAAGGGCACGCTGGATGTGCTGCTGGAGACCGGCTGGATCCGGCCCCGAGGCCGTCGCAAGACCCCGGGCCGGCCGCTGACATTCGGAACCACCGAGACCTTTTTGTCGCAGTTCAGCCTTGAGGCACTTGGCGATCTGCCGGGCCTGGAAGAACTGAGAGGCAGCGGCCTGCTCGATTCACGGCTGCCTTCCGGTTTCAGCGTTCCAACGCCGTCCGACGACCCGACGTTGCGCGAGGACGAGGATCCGCTTGAGATTGGCGATCTGGAACTGGCATTGGCGCCTGCCGCCGAGCCGGAAGGCGATGACGGCGGCTGATCCGCCTCCGCGGGGACACGATAGTGCCGCTGCGGACACGGGTTAACGGTAGCGCGTGAACGGCGATTTGACCGGCCCTAAGTCCTTGTTTTTGACACCCCGTGAGCCTACTTTCCGGAAAGATCAGGCCGCGTTGCTGGCCTCTCGTGTTTGGAGGATTGCAGGATGGGTTCGCTTAGCATTTGGCACTGGATCGTCGTGATCGCAGTCGTCCTGCTGTTGTTCGGACGCGGCAAGATTTCGGATCTGATGGGCGACGTCGCTCAGGGCATCAAGGCCTTCAAGAAGGGTATGCAGGACGACGAGAAGACGGAAGAAAAGCCCGAGCCCGTGAAGTCGATCGACCATAATGCGACGCCGTCGCCGGCCGCGCGGTCCGATGTCGGCAGCAAGGCGGTCTGAACAGGACTTGCGACCAGGCCGTCGCGGCGGGTGATCGCCTCGCGTGAGCGGAAAATTTCATGTTTGACATCGGGTGGAGTGAAATCGCCGTCATCGCGGTTGTCGCGCTGATCGCCATCGGCCCGAAGGAATTGCCGGGCGTGCTGCGCATGGTCGGGCAGTGGATGGGCAAGGCGCGGCGGATGGCCGCCGACTTCCAGGGCCAGTTCCAGGAAGCCATGCGCGAGGCCGAAATGGCCGACCTCAAGAAGACCTTTGACGAGGTCAAGGAGGCCGCAAGCGGGCTCGGCAGCGGCTTCGACATGACTCCGCTGCAGAAGGACGTCACCGAGTCGCTCCGGATCGATGACATCGACAAGCCGGCGGTGCCGGCAGCCGAGGCGGCCGCGATCGAGCCCCCGGTCAGCCCCACGACGCCGGAGCCGCCAACGCCACAGACCCTTGTCGAGGCGGAAACCCACGCGGCGGCGGAGCCGCTGCGGATCACCCCCGAACCCGAGGCCGCGCCAGCGCCGGTTGTGCCCGACGCCTCCGCTGGTCTCAAGGACGCCAAAGCGTCATGAGCGCCGAGGATATCGAGGCCAGCAAAGCGCCGCTGATGGATCACCTGATCGAGCTGCGCTCGCGGCTGATCAAGGCGTTGCTCGCGTTCAGTGTCGCCTTTATTTTCTGTTTTTTCTTTGCCAAGCAGATTTACAACGTGCTGGTCTGGCCGTTCGTGTGGGTGGCGGGCGCGGAAAACTCCAAATTCATCTACACGGCGCTGCTGGAATATTTCATTACCCAGTTGAAGCTTGCGCTGTTCGGCGCCGGCTTCATCTCGTTTCCGATCGTGGCGGCGCAAATCTACAAGTTCGTTGCGCCGGGCCTCTACAAGCACGAGCGCAGCGCGTTTCTGCCGTATCTGATCGCGACGCCATTCTTCTTCCTGCTGGGATCGATGCTGGTTTATTTCGTGGTGCTGCCAATGCTGATCCGGTTTTCGCTCGGCATGCAGCAGCTCGGCGGCCCGGAGACCGCGCAGATCCAGCTCCTGCCGAAGGTCGGCGAGTATCTGTCGCTGATGATGTCGCTGATCTTCGCGTTCGGGGTCGCATTCCAGTTGCCGGTGATCCTGACGCTGCTGGGGCGGATCGGCATCATCACCTCGAAGCAGTTGCGCGACAAGCGCCGCTATTTCATCGTGGTCGCCTTCATCATCGCCGCCGTGCTGACGCCGCCCGACGTGCTCAGCCAGTCCTCGCTCGCACTGCCGCTGCTGGCGCTTTACGAGGGGTCGATCATCGCCGTGCGCATGGTGGAAAAGAAAGCCGCCGCCGCCAAGGCGACACCGGCCCCGCCCTCCGCCGCCCCGCCGCCGCCCGCCGCCAACCCGGCGGAGTAGGGGGTTAATCGTCATGCCCGGGCTTGTCCCGGGCATCCACGTCTTTTACAGACCGTGCGACCAAGACGTGGATGGCCGGGACAAGCCCGGCCATGACGGGAAGATGGCCATGCACGACATCAGATGGATTCGCGACAATCCCGACGCATTCGATGCCGCGCTGAACCGGCGCGGGTTTGAGCCGTTGTCGGCGTCGCTGCTGGAGATCGACGAGAAGCGGCGGGCGGCGATCCTGGCTTCCGAACAGGCGCAGGCGCGGCGCAATTCGGCATCCAAGGAAATCGGCGAGGCCAAGAAGGCGAAGGATGACGCGCGGGCGGCAAAGCTGATGGCCGAAGTCGCCGAGCTCAAGACCACCATGCGGCAGCTTGAGCAGGCGGCGACGCAGGCGGATGAGGCCCTGACAAAAGAGCTCGCCGCGATCCCGAACCTGCCGCTCGACGAAGTGCCTGACGGTGTCGACGAGCACGGCAACGTGCAGCATCACGTATTTGGCGCGGTGCGCAACTATACCTTCGCGCCAAGGCCGCATGACGATCTCGGCCACGCCCTCGGTTATATGGATTTTGCAGCGGCAGCGAAACTGTCGGGCGCGCGCTTTGTGGTGCTGAAGAAGGGCCTGGCGCGGCTGGAGCGGGCGATCGGGCAATTCATGCTCGATCTCCATACCAACGAGCACGGCTACACCGAGATCAATCCGCCGCTACTGGTGCGCGATGAGGTGATGTTCGGGACCGGGCAGTTGCCGAAGTTTGAAGACGACCAGTTTTGGGCGGTTAGAGGCGAAATGCTGACCGCCGTCGACGAAAATGCGGTTGCAACGGCGGATCGTTCGGAAGCACATCTGCTACTGTCCAGCCGGCTCGCTCATCTGAGAGGTGGACGGCTTGGGCTCATCCCCACCGCCGAAGTGCCACTGACCAACCTCGTCCGCGAATCCATTCTCGACGAGAAGGAACTGCCGATGCGGCTCACCGCGCTGACGCCGTGTTTTCGCGCCGAAGCGGGTGCGGCCGGGCGCGATACCCGCGGCATGATCCGCCAGCATCAGTTCACCAAGGTCGAATTGGTCTCGATCACCACACCCGAGGCGAGCCGCGACGAGCATGAGCGGATGCTGGCCTGCGCCGAGGAGGTGTTGCGGCAACTCGATCTGCATTACCGCGTGATGACCCTGTGCGCCGGCGACATGGGTTTTTCGGCGCAGAAAACCTACGACATCGAGGTCTGGATGCCGGGGCAGGGTGAGGGGGGCGCCTATCGCGAGATATCGAGCTGTTCGGTATGCGGCGATTTCCAGGCGCGGCGCATGGATGCGCGTTATCGCGGGTCCGATGGCAAGCCGCGGTTCGTGCATACACTGAACGGTTCCGGCACCGCGGTCGGCCGCGCGTTGATCGCGGTCATGGAGACCTACCAGCAGGAAGACGGCTCGATCGCCGTGCCGGATGTCCTGCAGTCCTATATGGGCGGACTCAAGGTCATTGCCGGGGAGGCCTCGAAGTAGCGGGACCATTCGCCGGACAACGACCCGCCGGCGCAAGCCGGCGGGTCGTTACCTCATATAGTCCTATCCGCATAGCTGGACGGGACGAATTCGCCAGCCGTAGCGTGTCATCACGCGACGATGAACGATGTAGCAGCCGTCATCATAGTAGTCGTAGGGATAGTAGTCTTCGTAATAGGGGCCAAAACCGAGCCCTACGAACACGTGCCGGTGGAATCCGTGGTGAAATCTACCCCCGTGGAAGCGGCCACCGGCAAAACCGCCATGAAATTCGCCGCCACGAAATCCACTGCCTGCGAAGCCGCCGTGGAATCCTCCGGCCGCGAAGCCGCTGTGAAAGCCGCCGCCACCGCCGTGAAAACCACCACCACCACCGCCGCCGTGAAAGCCGCCACCACCGCCGCCGCCGTGACCACCGCCTCCGCCACCACCGCCGCGAGCAGACGCGACGGTCGGCTGAGCCAGGCCCACGGCTGCCAACGCCAGCAGCGCAACAATCGATTTCCGTATCATGATTCCCTCCACCTCTTGGAAGATGCCGCTCCCAAATGCATAAACGTTTTCGCTGTGCGATTATTCGAGGACGTGACGGTAAACTGACCGTGAGACCATCGTCGCGATTGGTGCGACGCCGGCCGCTGCAGCGGGCACGGTATTGGAAAGCGGCGGGTTGCTATCGGCGCCCTATATCGCTCGCCGAGGCGCTGAAGACGGCCGATCGGGGTAGTTTTGACCGTTTGCGCGGGTTTGCCTCTGCGCCGATAGCCGGATAAGACGGCGCGGTGAACCGCGACGGAATCGGATCGGAGAGGCGTTCAGGCGGATGCGAATTCTCTGCACCAATGATGACGGCATCCACGCGCCCGGCCTGAAGATCGTCGAGGAAATCGCCCGTGCGCTGTCCGACGACGTCTGGGTGGTGGCGCCTGAACTCGACCAGTCCGGCGTCTCGCATTCGCTGTCGCTGAACGACCCATTGCGGCTGCGGGAAGTCGGACCGCGGCATTTCGCCGTGCGCGGCACCCCGACCGATTGCGTGATCATGGGCGCGCGTCACATTCTCGGTGAAACCATGCCGGATCTGGTGCTCTCGGGCGTCAACAAGGGCCGCAACGTCGCCGAAGATGTGGTCTATTCCGGCACCATCGCCGGGGCGCTGGAAGGCACCATCCTGGGGCTGCCGTCCTTCGCGCTGTCGCAGGAATTCAGCATGGAGACCCGCAACGCGCCGTTGTGGGAGACCGCGCTGAAATTCGGGCCGCAGATCCTGCGCAAGGTGATCGAGGCCGGCATACCCAAGGACACCGTGATCAACGTCAACTTCCCGGCCTGCGTGCCCGAGGATGTCGCGGGTGTCCGCGTCACCCGGCAGGGCAAGCGCAATCTCGGGTTCCTGAAAGTCGACCAGCGCCGCGACGGCCGCGGCAATCCCTATTTCTGGATCGGGTTCGAGCGGCTCGCCCAGGTCGACGTGCCCGCAGCGGGCACCGATCTCGAGGCGCTCGCCGCACGCTATGTTTCGGTGACGCCGCTGCGGCTTGATCGTACCGACGAGGCGTTTTCGGCAGCGCTGACCGCGACGCTGAAATAGACATGCGAACATTTCCACGTCGTCCCGGCCAAGCCAACGGGTCCGGCCTCTGGCCGGCCCGATGACAGGCTCCGCGCGAGCCGGACCCATAACCACAAATCTTTGTGTTGTGCGACGCTGGGGCCGCCGCTCTTGCGACAACTGACATCAATGGCTGTGGGTCCCTGCTTTCGCATTGCTTTCGCAGGGACGACCTCGCCAACTGATTGGCCCGTCGGGCTGATGCAGAATGGCGTCCAAATCAGGCTGCCGGGCTTCGCAGCGCGCTGTCGATCATCTTCGCCAGGGATTCGATCTGAAACGGCTTCTGCAGCGCGGGGCGGTCGCGATATTCTTCTGGAAGGCCCGAGGAGCCGTAGCCGGTCGCGAAGATGAAGGGACGGTTGCGTGCCTTGATCAGTTCGGCGACCGGTGAAATCACCTTGCCATTGACGTTGACATCGAGAATAGCGAGGTCGAACTCGGCGGACTGCGCGAGCCTCAGCGCCTCGCCGATCTCGCCGGCTTCGGCTGCGACGCTGAAGCCAAGCTCCTCCAGCATGTCAGCGACCATCATCCTGATCATGACCTCGTCTTCGACGAGAAACACTGAACCGCCTGGCGGCCGCGTCGCAGTCATCGTGAAGTCCTTGCCCCCTGTTCTCGACCCAAGTTGGCAAATAACGTCACCCGGCGCAACGTCAACGTGAACCCGTGCTGCGGATAAGCTGCACCACGAATAACCCATGGCTGCGGCGTTTTCCTCCTTAAAACCGGTTGATGGCCGGGCTTCCGCAACGCAAGGTGTCGGCTTCGGTTCCGGAGAGCGGAACATTCAGTCGGGGAAGGTCGTTGTTTGCTCCTCCGACCCCTATTTTGAATTTCATTGGGTGGCCATGTCGCCAGGCCGACACGGTCAGCGCTGCTTACGGGATTGCCATGCCATCTGTTCAAAATCCGCCGGAAAAGATGATGTTTCAGCTCAACCTGCGGCGGCGCGGGATCAGCGACCAGACCGTGCTGCGCGCCATGGAGGAGATTCCACGCGAGGCGTTTGTGGAGGCTGCCGACCGCGTCGCTGCCTACCGCGACAGCGCCCTTGGCATCGCCTGCGGGCAAACCATCAGCCAGCCTTTCGTCGTGGCCTATATGACCCAGCAACTGAAGCTGCAGAAGCAGCACCGGGTGCTGGAGATTGGCACCGGCTCCGGCTATCAGGCCGCGATCCTTGCCCGGCTGGGCCGGCAGGTGCTGACCGTCGAGCGCTACCGGACGCTCGCCGACCAGGCCCGGGCGCGGCTTGAGAAGCTCGGCTGCGACAACGTCGAGGTGATGCTGGGGGACGGCTTCGACCTCCCGGCCGGTATCGGCGATTTCGACCGTATCATCGTGACCGCGGCGATGGAGCAGATCCCCGAGGCACTGACGCAGCGGCTCGAACCGGCCGGTATCCTGATTGCGCCGGTCGGGCCGCATCATGGCACACAGACCCTGGTTCGCGTGGTCCGGACCGAGGACGGATTCCAGCGCAAGGAGCTGGTGGACGTGCGTTTCGTGCCGGCGCTGCCTGGCATCGCCCGCGAGCTGTAAGCCCGCGGACCGGTCCTGCCGGCATCCTGTTCGCAGGGTTAAGCGGTTGTTTACTGCGGGGGTGTTTACTCAATTCGTAGTTTGTTGCGTACGAGTGAGTAACCATGTCAGGTGTCGTCGAGTTGCTTTGCTCGCGCCGCGCGCCGCAGGTCGCGGTGCTGGTGCTGATGTCGATCGGGTTTGCCGGCTGCAGCGCCGACATGTCGACACGGCTCTCGCAAGACCCCTTCTCCAACCCGTTCGCCTCGCAATCGGAAGCCACCGGTTCGGTGCCGACCCCGACGGTCGAGCGCCGCGAACTGCCGCAATATTCCCGTCCGCAATCGACATACCAGGCGGCGGCATTGCCGCCTCCGGTCGCGTCGCCACGGTCCTTGCCGGCGCCCACGGCCGGCGTATCCGGAGGGGGGCGCGGGGTGGCTTCTTATTCGCCGCCGCCCGCGCATCCGCTCGAGACCACTGGCACGGTGGCCCCGCGCTCGGTGGCGGCGACCCACGGCGCTGGCCAGGGCGCTACCACGATCATCGTCGGCACCAACGACACGCTGGAAATCCTGGCGCATCGCTACAACGCTTCGCCCGCGGCGATCATGCAGGCCAACGGCTACAAGGGGCCGCGCGTGCTGTCGCCGGGCCAGCAACTGATCATTCCGCGTCAGACCGCCGCGATTGCCGCGCCGGCCCTGGCCACACCGCAAAGCCAGCCGATCGCCGCCGCCGCGCCGGCGGTTCACGTTGTCAACCGGGGTGACACGCTGCTTAGCATTGCCCGTCGCAACCACATCCCGGTTGCCGAACTCGCAAAGGCCAACGGCCTTGCGCCGACCGCACCCCTCAAGCTCGGCATGAAGCTGACGGTGCCCGGAGCGAAGACCGCGGCGGTCGTGCCACCGACGCCTACTTTGCAGCCAGCGGCGGTGCCCGCCACCAAGATGGCAGCGGCAGCGCCGGAGTCCCAGCAAAAGGCCCGGTTGGCTCAGGCCACCACGACGCCGGAGGAGCTGTCCGGCCCGTCACCGGCCAAGACCGCCGAGGCGACCGGTGCGCTGCCGTCGTTCCGCTGGCCGGTGCGTGGCCGGGTGATCACCGCCTATGGCGCCAAGACCAACGGCAAGGCCAATGACGGTATCAATCTCGCGGTGCCCGAAGGCACCCCGGTCAAGGCCGCCGACGACGGCGTCGTGGCCTATTCGGGCAATGAGCTCAAGGGTTATGGCAACCTGGTTCTGATCCGGCATGCCAACGGCTATGTCACCGCCTATGCCCATGCGAGCGAGCTCTTGGTGAAGCGCGGCGACACCATCAAGCGCGGCCAGGTGATCGCCAAATCGGGTCAGTCGGGCGAGGTGGCCTCGCCGCAACTCCATTTCGAGATCCGCAAGGGCTCGTCACCGGTCGACCCGCTGCAATTCCTCAGCGGCGCGTAAACCAGACGCCCAGCCGTCATCGCCCGGCTTGACCTGGCTTGACCGGGCGACCCAGTACTCCCCGGAGCTAAACATTTCGCGGGGGATGACAGATGACCGGGGATGACCGATGATGTGGATGGCGATCCCGTCTATTTGCCCGCCAACCTCACCCCGAGACGTCCCGCCAATTCCTGGGTGAACTGCCACGCAACCCGGCCCGAACGCGAGCCGCGCGTGGTGGACCATTCCAGCGCTTCGCGCTCGAGTTCGTCTTCGGCGAGCCGGATGCCGAAATGGCCGCAATAGCCTTTCACCATGGCGAGATATTCGTCCTGGCTGCAGCGGTGAAAGCCAAGCCACAGTCCGAAGCGATCCGACAGCGAGACTTTTTCCTCGACCGCGTCGCCGGGATTGATCGCGGTCGAGCGTTCGTTCTCGATCATCTCGCGCGCCAGCAGATGGCGGCGGTTCGAGGTGGCGTACAGGATCACATTGTCGGGGCGCCCCTCGATGCCGCCCTCCAGCACTGCTTTCAGCGACTTGTAGGAGGCATCGTTGCCGTCGAATGACAGGTCGTCGCAGAACACGATGAAGCGGAAATCGGAACGGCGCAGCAGGTCCATCAGCGCCGGCAGGCTCTCGATGTCCTCGCGGTGAATCTCGATCAGTTTCAGCCGCTCTGCCGGCTGGCGGTCGGCATTGATGCTGGCATGCGCGGCCTTCACCAGCGACGATTTTCCCATGCCGCGCGCGCCCCACAACAGCGCGTTGTTGGCGGGCAGGCCGTTGGCAAAACGCTCGGTATTCTCGATCAGGATGTCGCGCATCCGGTCGATGCCCTTGAGCAGGCCGAGATCGACACGGCTGACACGCGGCACCGATACAAGGCGGCCGTCGGGATGCCAGACAAAGGCATCGGCCTGTCTGAACGTGTCGACGGCGGTCGGCGGTGGCGCGGCGATGGCAAGCTGCGTGGCAATGGCTTCAAGCGCGCATGCGATCCGTTCCGCGAGCCCTTGCCCGAACTGCTGCGACGGGCGTTTGGTCTCGCCTTTCGGCGGTTTTCGGGAGGCCGCCCTGGAGGCGGCGCGAGCTGCGGTTTTGCGCGGGGTTTTCGACATCGACGGGGTTCCTGACCACGCAGCCATATCGGGCCTTTTGGTGGCCTGCAAGCAGCCCAAAAGAGGGGGCTGGCAGCGTTGCAATTGGGACCGCGGCCGCTATAGTCCGCGCGAATTTGCCGAACCGGCCCGACGCCATTGCGTCGCCGGCTCCTTCCCGTTTCACGAGGATTGTCCGAATGCTGATTACCCCTGCGTTTGCCCAGGCCGCGGGCGCCGGCGATACCAACAGCATGTTGATGTCGCTGCTGCCGTTCGCGCTGATCTTTGTGATCATGTATTTTCTGATTCTGCGACCGCAGCAGAGGAAGGTGAAGGATCACGCCGAGCTCGTGAAGAACATCCGCCGCGGCGATACCGTGGTGACCACGGGCGGCCTCGTCGGCAAGGTCACCAAGGTGGTGGACGACGACCAGATTGAATTCGAAATCTCCGACGGGGTCCGCGTGCGGCAAATGCGCCAGATGATCTCCGGCGTGCGCACCAAGGGCGAGCCGGCCAAGGCCGACACCGCCAAGGAAGACAGCTCGGCGAGCTAGCGTTTTCCGACGGCGCACAGTTCAGAATCTGACGGGTCAATTCGATGTTGTATTTCACGCGGTGGAAGGCGCTGGCGATCATCGTGACAGCGCTGGTGGTGTGCCTCTGCGCCGTTCCGAATTTCTTCTCCGAAGCCACGGTCAAGACCTGGCCGAGCTGGGCGCAGCGCCGCCTCGTGCTCGGCCTCGACCTGCAGGGCGGCTCCCACATCCTGCTCGAGGTCGATTCCAGCTCGGTCAAGAAGGACAAACTCGACCAGGTTCGCGACGACGTCCGCCGCACGCTGCGCGAAGCCAGGATCGGTTATACCGGACTTGCGACGCGACCTGACAGCGTCGAGGTTCACGTCAAGGATAGCGATCTGCAAAATGCCCTGACCAAGCTGCGCGAACTGTCGCAGCCGCTCGGCGGCCTGCTTGGTTCCAGCGGCCAGCGCAGCCTTGCGGTCAGCGATGCCGGCGGCGGGCTGATCCGGCTCACCGTTCCGCCGGCGGCGATCACCGATCGCGTGCGCCAGTCGGTCGACCAGTCGATCCAGATCGTCGAGCGCCGCGTCAACGAGCTCGGTACCGTGGAGCCACTGATCCAGCGCGAGGGCGCGGATCGCATCCTGGTCCAGGTGCCGGGCTTGCAGGACCCCACCCGGTTGAAGGAATTGCTCGGCAAGACCGCCAAGCTCGATTTCCGCATGGTCGACACCACCGTGCCGCCGGATCAGGCGGTGCAGGGTCGGGTGCCGCCCGATTCCGAAGTGCTGATGAGCTCGACCTCGCCGAAGACACCCTATGTCATCAAGAAGCAAGTGGTGGTCTCCGGTGGCGATCTGACCGACGCGCAGCCCGGCTTCGACCAGCGCTCGGGCGAGCCGATCGTCAGCTTCCGTTTCAACACCGCGGGCTCGCGCAAATTCGCCCAGGCGACCTCGGAGAATGTCGGACAGCCGTTTGCGATCGTGCTCGACAACGAGGTGATTTCCGCACCCGTGATCCGCGAGCCGATCACCGGCGGCTCCGGCCAGATTTCCGGCAGCTTTACCGTGCAGCAGGCCAACGATCTGGCGATCCTGCTGCGCGCCGGCGCATTGCCGGCGCCATTGACGATCATCGAGGAGCGCACCGTCGGGCCGGGGCTGGGCCAGGATTCGATCGAAAAGGGCGAACTGGCGGCTTACGTCGGCTCGATCATGGTGATCGTGTTCATGCTCGCGACCTATCGGCTGTTCGGCGTGTTCGCCAATATCGCGGTTGCCATCAATGTCGCGATGATCTTCGGCGTGCTGTCGCTGCTCAACGCCACGCTGACCTTGCCCGGCATCGCCGGCATCGTGCTGACGGTCGGCATCGCGGTGGACTCCAACGTGCTGATCTATGAGCGCATCCGCGAGGAACTGCGCGGCGGCCGCACCGCGATTTCCGCGATCGATGCCGGGTTCAAGCGGGCGCTGTCGACCATCCTCGATTCCAATATCACCACCTTCATCGCGGCCGCAGTGCTGTTCTACATCGGAACTGGACCAGTGCGCGGCTTCGCGGTGACGCTCGGCATCGGCATTATAACCACGGTCTTTACCGCGTTTACGCTGACCAGGCTGATCGTCGCGGGCTGGGTCCGGTGGAAGCGGCCGCAAAGCGTGCCGATTTGAGAATGCGGAGTCGGCTGTGACACATTTGGTTCTCCTGGGGCTCGGCGCCCTCATTGTCGTGCTGACGGTGGTGAGCTGCTTCGGCTGGCTGCCGTCGCTGCGGATCGTGCCGGACAACACCCATTTCGACTTCACGCGTTTCCGCCGCATCAGCTTTCCGATTTCGGCGCTGCTTTCGATCGTCGCGATCACGCTGTTCTTCACCCATGGGCTGAATTTCGGCATCGACTTCAAGGGCGGCACGCTGCTTGAAGTGCGCGCCAAATCCGGTGTCGCCGACATTCCGTCGATGCGGGCAGCGCTTTCCGGTCTCGGGCTCGGCGATGTGCAATTGCAGCAGTTCGGCGGCCCGGCCGAAGTGCTGATCAGGGTTGCCGAGCAGCCCGGCGGCGATGCCGCGCAGCAGGCTGCGGTCCAGAAGGTTCGCGGCGCGCTCGGCGATGCCGTCGACTACCGCCGGGTCGAGGTGGTGGGACCGCGCGTTTCCGGCGAGCTTCTGGCCTACGGCATGCTCGGCCTGATGCTCGCGATCTTTTCGATCCTGATCTATCTCTGGTTCCGCTTCGAATGGCAGTTCGCGCTCGGCGCCATGATCGCCAACGTCCACGACATCGTGCTGACCATCGGCTTCATGTCGATCACGCAGGTCGATTTCGATCTCACCAGCATCGCGGCGCTGCTCACCATCCTCGGTTATTCGCTCAACGACACCGTCGTGATCTATGACCGGATCAGGGAAATGCTGCGGCGTTACAAGAAAATGCCGATGCCCGAGCTGCTCAACGAATCGATCAATTCGACGCTGTCGCGCTCCATCATCACCCACGTCACCGTGACGCTGGCGCTGCTGGCGCTGCTGTTGTTCGGCGGCAGCGCCATCCATAGCTTCACCGCCGTGATGATGTTCGGCGTGGTGCTGGTCGGCACCTACACCTCGATCTTCATCGCCGCGCCGATCCTGATCTATCTTGGCGTGGGGACGAACCGGGCCGACACACCGGAAAAGCCGTCGAAGAAGAAGTAGCGATGCCGGATCGCCCGGACGCTCCGCATCTTCCGAGATCAGCGCCGATCGAGGCCTACGGCAATGGCGGCTTTGCCTTTGCCGACATGTCGCATCGGGGCTCGTTGCTGTGCCTGCCGGAGGCGATCTGGGCCTGGCCGGTCACCGCGCCGGAGCACATCAACAGGGCTTCGCTGGATCGCGTATTCGCCTCGGCCAAAGCCATCGATACCCTGATCATCGGCACCGGCACCGGCGTCTGGCTTGCTCCGTCCGAGCTCCGCCAAGCGCTCCGCGCAGTGGGGGTAGGGCTCGATACCATGCAGACCGGTGCTGCGATCCGCACCTACAACATCATGATGGGCGAGCGGCGGCGGGTCGCGGCGGCCCTGATTGCGGTGCTATGAGCGTCACCGACCAGGCCGGCCGGTCGGCACAGTTCTGCGCCGAACTGGTGCGGACGCATGATTTTGCCCGTTATGCCGCCACGCTGTTTGTGCCGGCAGCGCTGCGTCGCGGGTTGCTTGCGCTTTATGGCTTCAATGTCGAGATTTCCCGCGTCCGCGACCAGGTGAGCCAGCCGCTGCCGGGCGAGATCCGCCTCCAATGGTGGAGCGACATGCTCGCCGGCGCCGGGCATGGCGGTGCCGAAGGCAATCCGGTCGCGGCGGAATTGCTGCTGGCGATCCGCAACTGGGATTTGCCGATCGAGCGGTTGTCACGGCTGATCGAAGAGCATCAGTTCGATCTCTACAACGATCCAATGCCGACCCTTTCGGCGCTCGAAGGATACCTCAACGAGACCTCGGCGGCTCTGTTCGCTCTCGCCGCACAGATGGCCGGCTGGCAATCCGGCGAGATTGAGCACCTCGCACGCCATGCCGGACTGGCGCAGGGCATCGCGCAGGTGGTCGCTGCGTTGCCGCGCGACGCGGCGCGGCGTCAACTGTTCGTGCCGCTGCAATTGCTGGACAGCCATGGCGGCACGATCGAGGAGCTGTTTGCCGGCCGGCAAACCTCGAAGCTGCGCGCGGCGCTGGATCGGTTGATCGGCGAAGCCGCCGCCCATGAGACGGCCGCGCGCTCGCTGCTCTCCGCTGCGCCGCCGGAGGTCAGGCCGGCATTCCTGCCGCTGGCGCTGGTCGGTCGCGACCTCATGCTGATGTCGCGCGCCGACCGCGATCCGTTGCAGCCCCGTCCCAGGTCGAGGCTGGGGACGCTCTGGACGCTGTGGCGGGCATCGCGGTCGCGGCTGTTCCGAGCCTGATTGAACCGAAGTAATCCATCGGGTGTCACGCGTCATTTCGGGGCGCGCCTCTTTCTTGGCGCGAGCCCGGAATCCATACTCCCGGTCGTGGTTATGGATTCCGGGCTCGACGCTTGCGCGTCGTCCCGGAATGACAAAGACGATGCCTAGGTTTCTGCTTCAAAATTGAACCGGTCCCGCAAGTTCTTGCGGGATTCCAGGATATCCTTCAGAAAGGCGCGGTCGGTGTCGCTGGTTATCATCGGCTCGATCAAATCGAGCTGGTTCATCGCCACCAGTTGCAGGATTTCGGTGCGCGGCTTGCCGGCGCTGTCGCGCGGCAGCGCCTGTACCACCTGGATATGCTCCGGCGGTTTGGGACCCTTGGCGGCGTTGAGCTCCGCGCGCAACTGCGCTTCAAGCGCGATCCGGTCGGCCTCGACAAAGGCATAAAGCCCGACGCCGGTGCGCCGGTCGGCGAACGCAACGATGGCGGTATCGCGCACGGCGGGATTCCTTCGGATCAGGTCGACCAGCACCGGGGCGTCGTTGACGAGCCGCCGGCCGCCGCCTTCGCGATCGGTGAAGTTGAACAGGCCGCGGGTGACGGCGCGGTAAACCTTCTTGCCGGTCGCAAGCCAGACACTGGCGACCAGTGATTTGCGCGCGAGGATCTTGCGTTCCGATGCGGTCAGCGCGTCCGGCGCGTAGCTGCGCTTGTGCTTGAGCAGGTGCCGCAGATCCTCGTAGGCGGCGATCCGGAACAGCCGGCTTCGCGTCTTGAAGCAGGCGGCGAGCTGGAAATCCGTGAGATAGGCACGCCCGTCGCTGCCGCGCAGCCAGTTCTGTTCCTTGGCGAGATCGTTGTGGCAGATGCCGGCGCGGTGCAGCTTGCGCAGGGCCTGCTTGGCGGAACGGAAATAGGCGACATCACCGATCGGCTTGGCGAGATGCAGCGCAACGCCGTCGATGAAGCCGCGCACCAGCGTCTGCCGGCCGGCCCATAACAGTTCAGGTCCGACCTGCAGGCCGCGCGCCCTGGCAAGGGCGCGGCGCTCACGCGCGAACAGATGCCGCGCCGGAAGGTAGGACCACCATGGCACCTGGTCGAGCCGCCGCAACACCGCGTCGACCTCGCCGGCCTCGCTGCGAAAGCGGCCGCGTTCGACCGTGGAAAACATATCGCGCTTGAGCAGAACGCCATCGGTCCATCGCGCCGACAGAACCACGGCGTCGTCTTTGGGCAAACTCATGGACAACTCACGCCGCCGCCGGAATATGCAGGCCGTCGGCAATCCATCGATCGAGATCGGCCAGCGCGCGGGCGCTGATCGCCTGTTTCCTCGCCACCGTCTTTTCGTTACCGCGCAGGCGGCCGCCATCGGGCTTTCGGGTGGGGGGGCTGGCGAGCGGTGGAAACAGCCCGAAATTGATGTTCATCGGCTGGAACGAGCGCGGGCCGGCGTCGATGGTTTCGATATGGCCGCCGGTGATATGGCCAAGCAGGGCGCCGAGCGCAGTCGTCGCCGGCGGCGGTTGCAGCGTCTCGGCGCGCGCTTCGGCCGCGGCATACAGTCCTGCGATCAGGCCGATTGCGGCGGACTCGACATAGCCCTCGCAGCCCGTCATCTGGCCAGCGAAACGTAGCCGCGGCAGCGCCCGCAGCCGCAACTGCCCATCGAGCAGCTTTGGCGAATTCAGGAAGGTATTGCGATGCAGGCCGCCGAGCCGGGCGAATTCGGCCTGGTCCAGCCCCGGGATGGTGCGGAAGACGCGCTGCTGGTCGCCGTGCTTCAGCTTGGTCTGGAAACCGACCATGTTGTAGAGCGTGCCGAGCTTGTTGTCCTGGCGAAGCTGCACGATCGCGTAAGGCTTCACGGTGGGCTGGTGCGGATTGGTGAGCCCGACCGGCTTCATCGGACCGTGGCGGAGTGTCTCGCGGCCGCGTTCGGCCATCACCTCGATCGGCAGGCAGCCGTCGAAATAGGGCGTATTGGTTTCCCAGTCCTTGAAGTCGGTCTTTTCGCCGGCCAGCAGGGCCTGGACGAAGCCCTCATATTGCTGCTGCGTCATCGGGCAATTGATGTAGTCGGCGCCGCTGCCGCCGGGGCCGACCTTGTCGTAGCGCGACTGAAACCACGCGATCGACATATCGATCGAATCCCGATGCACGATCGGGGCGATCGCATCGAAAAACGCCAGCGCATCCTCGCCGGTCAGCGCGCCGATGGCGTCGGCGAGCGGTGCCGAGGTCAACGGCCCGGTTGCGACGATGACGTTTTGCCAGTCCACGGGCGGCAGCGCCGCAATCTCGGCGCGGCGGACCTCGATCAGGGGGTGCTCATGCAGGGCGCTGGTGACGGCGGCGGAAAACCCATCTCGATCGACCGCCAACGCGCCGCCGGCCGGCACCTGATTGGTGTCGGCCGTCCGCATGACCAGCGACCGCAGCCGGCGCATTTCGGCATGCAGCAAGCCGACTGCATTGTTGGCGGCGTCATCGGAGCGAAAGGAATTGGAGCACACCAATTCAGCCAGTCCGTCGGTGCGGTGGGCCTCGGTCATCCGGCCGGGGCGCATCTCATGCAGGACAACGCCGACGCCCGCATTCGCGACCTGCCAGGCCGCTTCCGAGCCGGCGAGGCCCGCGCCAATGATGTGCACGGTCTCCGAGGGGATTTTGGTGCCTGTCATGGCGGGAGACCTAGCGCGTTTTCGGGCCGAGTGGAATGCGGCTCGGCCCCAGACACGACAACGCCCGCACTGAGGCGGGCGTTATCCGTTCTTCAGTCAGGCTGAAGGTGATCAGCCGTTATAGGTACCGGCCGCAACGCGCGGGATATCCGAGCGATCCAGCCCGATATCGGCCAGTTCGCGATCACTAAGCTGGGCCAGTTCGCTGACATTGCGCCGATAATCCCGGAACGCCTGGATCATGCGGATGAGCGAGAGCAACATGGGTATTCTCCTTGTTTTCAATTCAGCTCTTGGCGGGAAGCCTCATCGTTGTCGTGAATATAGAGGAGGGGTAATCGCGGTAGAAGTTCCAATGCTGCGGTGCAGCTAAGTACAAAACGCATAGCAACTGTAAGAACTGATTAACTAATCAGCACCACGTCGAGACTTTTGCTCAATGTTCTGTTTTCCAGCAAACAGGGCTAAGGCGCCCGGAACCCGCTGGATGGGGGGACTTGACAGTCAGAATGAGCTAATTTTCGCACCACAAAAAGCAAGGATTTCGCTCCCTTGGCTGCGCTTTTCGATGTTGCCAACGGGACGATCATTGCGCTCGCCCTATGCGTGATTCGCATGTGTTATAATTATGAATTTAAAATCATAATTTCAAGGCGCGTCGCAACCGGAGATCTTCAGGGCGCGTGCGCGAGCTGGCTGGCGAAATAGGCGATGGTCCGCGCATAGACCTCGCTCTTGTTCCATTGCTGGATCACGCCGAAATTCGCGCTGCCCGGCTCCCAATCCTTGCCGCGCTGCCAGCCGTAAGAGGCGAGGTAATTGGCCGTTGATGCCAGCACGTCGGGGGCGCTGTGCAGCAGGTCGCGGCGGCCGTTGCCGTCGAAATCGACCGCGAATTTGAGATAGGACGACGGCATGAACTGGGTCTGGCCGATTTCACCCGCCCATGCGCCACGCATTTCCGACGGGGTGAGATCGCCGCGTTCGACGATGCGCAGGGCATCCATCAATTGCGCACGGAATTCTTCTGAACGCCGGCAATCGTAAGCCAGGGTCGCCAGCGAACGCAGCGTCGGGAATTTTCCGATGTTGACGCCGAAATCGGTTTCCAAACCCCAGATCGCGACCAGCACTTCGCCCGGCACACCGTAGGTTTGCTCGATGCGCCCGAGCACCGATCCATATTGCTTCATCAGATTGCTGCCGCGCATGAGCCGGGGTGGCACCATGCGGCCGGAGAACTCCTCGAAACTCTGGTTGAAGACTCGCTGCGAGCGATCCCGCGACAGCACCGCCTGGTCCAGCGTGACGCCATTCAGGGCGGACGTGATCGCCGGCTGCGAAATTCCCTTGGCGGCGGCCTGATTCTTGAAATCGTCGAGCCAAGCCTGGAAGCTGCCAGTACCGCAGGCAGCCGCCAGCGCGGGCGCGGCTAACGTCGTCAGCACAGCGCACAGGGCCAGTGCACGGATGGGACCAAAGGCCAGCAGGGGCCGCACCAAAATCATTCGCTCTCGGGGATGATGACCACGCGGCCCGAAATGTCCGTGGTAACCGCGGCCAAAACAAGGCTTGCCCAACTCGTGCGCTGTGCGGCGAGGCGAAGAAGCAATCCGGAGCCAACCACAGGTCCGAATTGCTTCGGTTGAGGCACGCTCAGCCGCCGTCGCGGCGCCGCCACGGAAACAACGCCGCCGGGAAATCCGCCGCCGAGCGCCGCTCACGCGGCGGGCGGGGAGGAACCGGTCGCGGGTTGGGATCTGGTGCGATCACTTCGCGGTAGAGGTGCCAGGTGGCATGGCCAAGCAGCGGGATTACGACAGCGAGGCCGAGGAAGGCCGGCAGCGATCCTGCCACCAGCAGCCCGGCGACGATCAGGCCCCATGCCGCCATCGGCACCGGGTTGCGTGCCACCGCGCGCAGCGATGTTACCATCGCCTCGCCGGCGCCAGCATGGCGATCGAGCATCAGCGGGAACGAAACCACGCTGATGCACAGCGCCACCACGGCAAACAGGAAGCCGACACCACAGCCGACGAAGATCAGCCACCATCCCTGCGGCGTCGTCAGCACACGCCGCACAAAGTCCGGAATCTCGGCCGCGGCCTCGTAGCCGAACGCCGCGACATAGATCGCCTGGGCGGTGGCCACCCAGACCACGAAAAGTGCCAGCAGCAGCGTGCCGAGCCCGAGCATCGCGCCGAACGAGGGCGAGCGCAGCACGTCGATCGCATCCCACGCCGACGGTTGATCGCCGCGTTCGCGCCGCCGGCTCAATTCATAAAGACCGAGCGCCGCAAATGGCCCGAGCAGGGCAAAGCCTGCGGCAAGGGGAAACAGCAACGGCAGCACCGCATAGCCGAGCACCGTACGCGCCAGCACCAATCCGAGCACCGGATAGATCACGCACAGAATGATGGCGTGGCTCGGCACCGCCTTGAAATCCTCCCAGCCCAGCCGCAACGCCGTGTGCAGGTCGGACAGACCGATGGTCCGGACGATTGGCGAGGCCGCGATTTCCGGCGTGGTCGGGCCGAGGGGTGTCACATTGCCCGGGTATGATGTCGCCATCTCGTTGTCTCCCTTCTGGCGACGGCCGGCGCGCCTGGCGGGGTGCAAGCGGCCGTCTGCGGAAACGATCACGATCAGGCCAGACGCGAAGACAGGGAACCGAGGCTGGCCATGTCGCGAATGAATCACAAGCCTACTCTCAATCGATAACGCCGTCGCTCACGCTTCGGTGACTGTCTGCATTGTCGCAGCGCAAACCGTGCATGTCATGCTGTTGTCATTCCGATTTCCGCCCGGTTCGTTGCAGCGCCGCTCTGCCGCATTGGCAAGCGCATCCGAGGCGGCTAAACTGGCTGACGACAACCGCAGCGTCACCGAGCAGCGTCACCGAATTGGGAGCAAACGATGAGCATTTTCGGAAAAATCATGGGCGCGATCTTCGGCTCCAAGGCGACCGCCACACCTGCAACCGGTGGCGCCGCGACCAGCAGTGCTTCCACCAGCGGGAGTTCGGCTGCGGGCAGCAGTGGATCCGCGGCCAGTTCGTCGTCGGCGGCGGCGCCGGCCCAGAGCGTCGACGTCGCGGCCATCGTCGACAAGGCGGCTGCCGCCAAGAAAGGTGAAAAGCTCGAATGGCGCACCTCGATCGTCGACCTGATGAAGGCGCTCGACATCGATTCCAGCCTCGGCGCGCGCAAGGAACTTGCGAAGGAGCTTGGCTATAGCGGGGACACCAATGATTCCGCGACCATGAACATCTGGCTGCACAAGCAGGTGATGGCGAAGCTCGCCGCCAATGGGGGCAAGCTGCCGCCCGAGATCAAGCATTAGCCGAACTTTCACCGTGATCGAGGGCCCGCGCCAGTGCGGGCCTTTTTTCATGACCACGGCCGGCCGTTGTCTTGCCGGGCGCGTCACCGCGGTCATCTCCAAACTGTCCGCCTCTTTTGAGCTGAAAGCCGGCGATATCCTATACGCGTCGATCCGGATCGAGGCTCAACTACCTCACCAGATCCGCAAATTCCGGGTGCTTGCGCAGATAGTCGACGACGAAGCCGCAACCGGCGATTACCTTCAATCCATCTGCCCGGATGCGCTCCAGCGCACCCTGCACCAGTTGCGAAGCGATACCGCGGCCGCGCAACGCTCGTGGCGTCTCGGTATGAGTGATGATGATGGTGCCCTGTGCCAGACGATAATTGGCGAACGCCACCGTGTCTTCGACATCCAGTTCGAAGCGGCTGAGGGATTTGTTGTCGCGAACCGGGTTCATCCTGAACTCACTGCAGCAAATCGTGGTAGGTGGGATTCTTTTCGATGAAGGCTCTCACGAACGGGCACTGCGCAATCGCCCTCAATCCACTGGCACGCACCTGGTCGAGTGCGCCCCTGATCAGCTTCGAGCCGATGCCCCTGCCGCCGAGTTCGGGCGGCACCTCGGTGTGGACGAAGGTAATGACGCCGTCGGCGATCTCATAGTAGGTTGCGGCGAGGTGGCCGTCGGCCGTGAGTTCGTAGCGGTGTTGCGCCTTGTTGTCGGTGATTTCGCTCATGGCCTGTGCTGCTGTATCGTTACACCCGTCCTGCATACAGGAGACTGCGTGGCCAGACCAGAACGCCGCCGCGAAATCGGCGTTGGAGGCCATTAACAAGTCGTCGTGAATCTGGTTCAATTTTACTGAAGCGCGAGGTTGGCGAAGCCGCGTCGCTGCATTGCAAGAAGGCCTGTCGATGAAACTGATCGCTACCCTGCTTGGCGTCGTCCTGCTTGTGATCGCCGCCGTCTATTTCCTGGTGCCGGCCGATCAACTGCCGGGTTTCTTCCCCGGACATGAGGCCGGCGTTGCCCATGTCCATACCAAGCACGGCATCGCGGCGGGCGTGGTCGGCGTTGTGCTGCTGGCCGCAGGCGTGTGGATGGGACGCCGGTGAGGGACGAGGGCCCGCAAACCGAATTGCGTGCGATAGCGCCGTCCGGCGGCGTGACGCAGATGTCGCGCCGCGTGATGAATCTGGCGCATCTGCTGACCCAGAATGCCCGCCGGCACGGCGACCGTGTCGGATTGATCTGGCGCGACCGATCCTGGAATTGGCGCGAGATTGATCGCTCGGTTTCGGCGCTGGCGGCCGCGCTCGCCGCACAAGGCATCGGCAAGGGCGACCGCATCCTGGTCCATTCCAAGAATGGCGACGAGATGTTTTGGTCGATGTTCGCCGCGTTTCGGCTCGGTGCGGTCTGGGTGCCGACCAATTTCCGGCTGATGCCGGATGAAGTGGCCTGGCTCGCGACCTCCTCCGGCGCCAAGGCCTTCTTGTGCCACGGCGACTTCCCCGATCATGCCGTGGCCGTCATAGCGGCGAGCCCCGCGCTGAGCTTGCTCTGGCGGATCGGCGACGGCGCGTTCGGTGAGACGTCCGTCGGCGAGGCGATCGCGGCGCATACGGGGGCGGCGGTCGAGAATGCCCGGGTCGACTACGATGACCCCTGCTGGTTCTTCTTCACCTCGGGCACGACCGGGCGTTCCAAGGCGGCGGTGCTGACCCACGGCCAGATGGCCTTTGTCGTCACCAATCACCTCAGCGACCTGATGCCGGGGACGACGGAAAACGATGCCTCGCTGGTGGTCGCGCCACTGTCGCATGGCGCGGGCGTGCATCAACTCGTGCAGACCGCGCGCGGCGTGCCGACCATTCTGCTGCCCTCGGAGCGGTTCGACATAAACGAGGCGTTCCGGCTGATCGAGGCCCACCGCGTCAGCAACATCTTCACGGTCCCGACCATCCTGAAGATGATGGTCGAGCATCCCGCGATCGAACGCTACGATCATTCATCGCTGCGCTATGTCATCTATGCCGGCGCGCCGATGTACCGGGAGGACCAGAAGGCGGCGCTCGGCAAGCTCGGCAGGGTGCTGGTGCAGTATTTCGGCCTTGGCGAGGTCACCGGCAATATCACGGTGCTGCCGCCTTATCTGCACGATCCCGAGGACGGCCCGAACGCGCGGATCGGTAGCTGCGGCTATGAGCGCACCGGCATGCAGGTCTCGATTCAGGGCGATGACGGTGAGGAACGGAAGCCGTTCGAGACCGGCGAGATCTGCGTGATCGGCCCGGCCGTGTTCGCCGGCTACTACGACAACCCGGAGGCCAACGCCAAGGCCTTCCGTAACGGCTGGTTCCGCACCGGCGATCTCGGCCATATGGATGCGGAGGGTTTTGTCTATATCACCGGCCGTGCCTCGGACATGTACATATCGGGCGGGTCCAACATCTATCCACGTGAGGTCGAGGAGAAGATCCTCACCCATCCCGCGATCGGCGAGGTCGCAGTGCTTGGCGTGCCCGATCCGGTGTGGGGCGAGGTCGGCGTTGCCGTCTGCGTGCCGCGCGAGGGAGCGAGCCCGGTGACGGAGGCGGACATGGCCGGCTTCCTCGCGCCGAAGGTACCGCGCTACAAGATGCCGAAGCGCTTCTTCTTCTGGGAGTCCCTGCCGAAGTCCGGCTACGGCAAGGTGCCGAAACGGCTGGTGCGCGACGAACTCGAGGCGCGCGGGCTGCTCGACCTTACCGCGAAACAGCGCGACTGATGCGACGCATCGTCCAGCCCGGCCCGCCGGTGCCCGCGCGCATCCAATGGGTGGAAGCCGGCGGCCGCACCTTTGCGCTGACGCTGCAGGCCGGCCTGCCGCTGCTGGAGGCGGCCCGCCGCGGCTTTGCGGCGCAAGGATTTGCCGGCGGCACCTTGAACATCGGGGCAGGCGCGCTCGGCCCGTTCGCCTATGTGATGCCGGCGCTGTCGAAGTCCGGCGCGAACGCGGCCTTCTACAGCGAAACTTTCCGGCCCGCCGGCCTGACCCGACTGCAGATCGCAAGCATGACGCTGGGCCAGCGCGGTGGCGCTGCCTTCTTCCACTGCCACGGCCTATGGACGGAAGCCGACGGACGCCTCAGCGGGGGTCACATCCTGCCGGAGGAAACCATCGTCGCCGAGTCCTTCGAGGCCGCCGCCTTTGGCCTCGATGGCGCGATCTTCACGGCCGAGCCCGACCCCGAGACCAATTTCAAATTGTTCGGACCGGTGGCGAGCCCGGCGGCAGGCGCCGAAACCAGCAGCCGCGCCTTTGCGCTGCGGCTGCGGCCGAACCAGGATGTTGCCGGCGCGCTGGAAGATTTCTGCCGGGCGCGCGGGATCGTCCGGGCAAGACTTCACGGCGGCGTCGGCAGCACCATCGGCGCGCGCTTTGCCGATGGCCGCATGGTCGAACCCTTCGCGACCGAACTGGCGGTGAGTTCGGGCATGGTCGAACCCGGTGCAGGTGGCGCGCCGGAAGCGGCCCTCGACGTTGCGCTGGTCGACTACACCGGCGGCATCGCCGAGGGTCGGCTTTTGCGCTGCGACAACCCGGTGCTGATGACCATGGAACTTGTGCTGGAGGTGGTGTAGCAGTCGAGCGGAAATACACGTCGCTATCGTGTCCCACAAAAGGGAAATGGCGATCGTCGGACTTCCGGATTCGTTCAACAATCGGATATAACCCTGAACGTCGCATCCGGCTGGAAAGGATACTTGCAGCTTGGGCAGGAGGCGCCAGCGTACGGTCAACATGTCCGCGCCCTACCTCAGGCGCGTCTGGATCGATGCTGCGCGCGTTCCTGACCCCGACGCCTATCCGTTCTGCCTTCCCTATTTGCAGAACGATTTTGAGTTGAGCTTCGACCGCGCCATTACCATCATTGTCGGCGAGAACGGCACCGGCAAGTCGACCTTGCTGGAAGGGATCGCGGTGTACGCCGGATTTGACGAAGCCGGAGGTGGCAACGGATATATGCCCGCCGACCATTCCGACGCAATCGAGGCGATGGGCGGCGAACTCGCCAAGGCGCTGCGCGCCAGTTGGCTGCCAAAGATCACCAATGGCTGGTTCTTTCGGGCGGAGAGTTTTTTCTCGGTCGCGAGATACCTGGATAAGATCAATACCGAGGATATCCCCAATGTTCCCAGTGGGACCCCGCCTGATTTCCTCTCCTACTCCCACGGCGAAGGTTTTTTGCGCTTCTTCGAGGAGCGCTGCCAGCGCCAGGGCATCTTCATCTTCGACGAACCGGAATCGGCGCTGTCGCCGGCGCGCCAGATCGAATTCCTGAAGCTGCTGCGGCGCATGGACCGTTCCGGGATTTGCCAGGTCATCATGGCCACCCATGCGCCGATGCTGATGGCCTATCCGAACGCGCGTCTGCTGCGATTGTCGAAGTACGGGCTGGAGACCGTGGCCGTCGAGGACACCGATCACTACAAGGTGATGCGCGAGTTCTGCGTCGACCCCGCGAGCTTCATGGAAGCAGCGATCGCGGAGTGAAGGGCTCCCCGAAGCCATCCAACCCACTCCATCATTCCGGGGGTGCGCATCAGTTCCGGAATGACAGCAACGTGTCGTAGCCCGGATGGAGCGCAGCGCAATCCGGGAATCGTGACGTGGATGGAAGGCCCCGGATTTCGCGTCGCTCCATCCGGGCTACAGATTGTCACCGTTATTGCCCCGTCACTCCGCCGCTTCGCTGGCCCCGCTCTTGCGCGGTTTGCGCGCCTTCGCCAGCACCGGGGCCAAGAACCGGCCGGTGTAGCTGCGCGGCGCTTTCACGATGTCTTCCGGCGGACCCCAGGCGACGATTTCGCCACCGCCGTCGCCGCCTTCGGGGCCAAGGTCGATTACCCAGTCCGCGGTCTTGATGACCTCGAGATTGTGCTCGATCACCACCACGGTGTTGCCCTGCGCCACCAGCTCGTGCAGCACTTCCAGGAGCTTCTTGACGTCGTGGAAATGCAGCCCGGTGGTGGGCTCGTCGAGGATGTAGAGCGTACGCCCGGTGGCACGCTTCGACAATTCCTTGGCCAGCTTGACGCGCTGGGCTTCGCCGCCGGACAGCGTCGTCGCCTGCTGGCCGACATGGATGTAGTCCAGGCCGACCCGGTGCAGCGTCTTGAAGGTCTCGCGCACGCGCGGCACCGCCTTGAAGAATTCGGCGGCTTCCTCGACCGTCATGTCGAGCACGTCGGCGATCGACTTGCCCTTGAACAGCACCTCCAGCGTCTCGCGGTTGTAGCGCTTGCCCTTGCAGACGTCGCAGGTGACGTAGACGTCGGGCAGAAAGTGCATCTCGATCTTGATGACGCCATCGCCCTGGCAGGCCTCGCAACGGCCGCCCTTGACGTTGAAGGAAAACCGTCCCGGCTCGTAGCCGCGCGCCTTGGCTTCGGGGAGGCCCGCAAACCACTCGCGGATCGGCGTGAACGCGCCGGTATAGGTCGCAGGGTTGGAGCGCGGGGTGCGGCCGATCGGCGACTGGTCGATGTCGATGATCTTGTCGATATGCTCGAGCCCCTCGATGCGATCATGCGGCGCGGCGCCTTCGCTGGCATTGTTGAGCTTGCGAGCAATCGCGCGATAGAGCGTATCGATCAGCAGCGTCGACTTGCCGCCGCCGGAGACCCCGGTGACGCAGGTGAACAGCCCCAACGGAATTTCCGCCGAGACGTTTTTCAGATTGTTGCCGCGGGCGTTGACCACCTTGATGGTGCGGCGATGATTCGGCGGGCGGCGCTCGGGAACCTCGACCGACAATTCGCCGGTGAGATATTTGCCGGTCAGCGAGTTCGGATTGTTCATGATGTCGGCGGGCGTCCCCTGGGCGACGATATGACCGCCATGCATGCCGGCTCCGGGGCCGACATCGAGCACGTGGTCGGCGAGCCGGATCGCATCCTCGTCATGTTCGACCACGATCACGGTGTTGCCGAGGTCGCGCAGCCGCTTCAGGGTCTCCAACAGCCGCGCATTGTCGCGCTGGTGCAGGCCGATCGAAGGCTCGTCGAGCACATAGAGTACGCCGGTCAGGCCCGAACCGATCTGCGAAGCGAGCCGGATGCGCTGGCTTTCGCCGCCGGACAGCGTGCCCGAGGCGCGCGCCAGCGTCAGATAGTTCAGCCCGACATCGAGCAGGAACGACAGCCGCTCGCGGATCTCCTTCAGCACCCGCGCAGCGATCTCGTTCTGCTGGGCGTTCAGCATCCTGGGCACGCTCTCGAACCACTCGCCGGCGCCGCGCACCGAGAGCTCGGAGATTTCGCCGATATGCTTGCCGCCGATCTTGACGCACAGTGCCTCCGGCTTGAGCCGATAGCCGTGGCAGGCCTCGCAGGGCACGTCGGAGAAATATTTGGCCAGCTCCTCGCGCGCCCACTCGCTCTCGGTCTCGCGATAGCGGCGGTCGATATTGGTGATGACGCCCTCGAACGGTTTCCTGGTGTCATAGGAGCGCACGCCGTCCTCATAGGAGAACTTGATCTCGTCCTCGCCGGAGCCGTGCAGGATGGCGGTCTGGGTCTTCTTCGGCAGATCCTTCCACTTGGTGTCGAGGGTGAACTTGTAGAACTTGCCGAGCGCGGTCAGGGTCTGGATATAATACGGCGAAGAGGATTTCGCCCATGGCGCGATCGCGCCCTTGCGCAGCGTCAGCTCCTTGTCGGGGATGACGAGGTCTTCATCGATATGCTGCTCGATGCCGAGCCCGCCGCAGGCCGGGCAGGCGCCGTAGGGGTTGTTGAACGAAAACAGCCTGGGCTCGATTTCCGGAATGGTGAAGCCCGACACCGGGCAGGCGAATTTTTCCGAGAACAGGATCCGCTCCGGCCCGCTTTTGTCATGGATTTTCGCGGTCTTCTTCTTCTCGTCATGGCCGGGCTTGACCCGGCCATCTATCTCTTTCGGAGAAGATGGATCACCGGGTCTCGTGCCTTCGGCACCGCCCGGCAATGACGGAGGGTCGGCATATTCGATCACCGCCAGCCCTTCGGCGAGCTTCAGTGCGGTCTCGAAACTCTCAGCCAGTCGCTGCCCGAGATCCGGCCGCACCACGATGCGGTCCACCACCACGTCGATGTCGTGCGGAAATTTCTTGTCGAGGACGGGTGCCTCCGCCAATTCGTGGAAGGTGCCGTCGACCTTGACCCGCTGAAAGCCCTTCTTGAGATATTCGGCGAGTTCCTTGCGGTACTCGCCCTTGCGGCCGCGCACCACCGGTGCCAGCAGATAGAGGCGGGTGCCTTCCGGCAGCGCCAGCACGCGGTCGACCATCTGCGACACGGTCTGGCTTTCGATCGGCAGGCCGGTCGCCGGCGAATAGGGCACGCCGACCCGCGCCCATAACAGGCGCATGTAGTCGTAGATCTCGGTCACGGTGCCGACGGTCGAGCGCGGATTCTTCGACGTGGTCTTTTGCTCGATGGAAATCGCCGGCGACAGGCCATCGATCTGGTCGACATCGGGCTTCTGCATCATCTCCAGGAACTGGCGGGCATAGGCAGACAGCGATTCGACGTAGCGGCGCTGGCCCTCGGCGTAGATGGTGTCGAAGGCGAGCGACGATTTGCCCGAGCCGGACAGCCCGGTGAAAACAACGAGCCTGTCACGCGGAATCTCGACATCGAGGTTCTTCAGATTGTGCTCGCGCGCACCGCGAATGGTGATCGCGCGCAGGCCGGAGCCGGCGGGTTGTTGGCGCTTCGCCTTGATCACTTCATCCATGCCGGCAATTCCAGGCGCGCGGGCGCGAGTTCAGGGGCGCGTCGCCGGAAGCCCGGACTGAACGCCGATGGGTGCGCTCGGAACATAGGAAGAACGCGGATCGATTTCCAGTCCCGCGTGCCCGTCATCAACGGTTTGTTGCTGGACGTATTGCAGGGCTGCCGTGAACAGGGCGCGGTACAAATGGAAAGGCCGGCGCGAGGCCGGCCTTTCGAAGTTTGGGAGGTTTGGCGAGTATCAGTAGCGCCCGATCACCGGACCGCCCCAGCGGTAGTTGACGCGAACCGTAACGAGGTCGGCATCGCCGCTGATCCGATCGGCTGCAACGAGAGTTCCAGCCGGATTGGTGAACGTGGCATTGCGATCGCCCATGAAGATGTGGTCGTATTCAACGCCAGCCGACCAGTTCGGAGCAAAGCCGAATTCGAGACCGGCGCCGACCACCGCACCCCAGCGGGTATCATCGCCGGACCTTGCGAACACCGCGCCGGTGGCGTCGGTAATAATATCATTTCGATTGTCGGTCACCGCAGCACCACCCTTCACGTAAAGCAGGGTGTTGTTCCAGGCCCAGCCGACCTGGCCGGTGAACAGGCCAAACGCATTCATCTGCGAGCGATTGGTGAAGCCGGGGAAGAGCAGGCTTTCGTTCGAGCCGCGCAGATCGGCCCAGTCGCCCTGGGCTTCGAGGCCGAACACCCAGGCGGCGCTCTGCCAGCGATAGCCGATCTGGCCGCCGGCGACGCCGCCATCCGCATCGTGGCATCCCTCATTGCCGAGGAGCGTGGTCGCATCGGTTGATACGAAGCAGTTGCGCTGCCTTCCCCAGCCGCCGTTGGCGCCGATGTAGAAGCCAGTCCAATCATAGATCGGTGCCATCATCGGCGGCGCCTTGGTATAGGGCCGCGCAGCGAGGTCGGCGGCCGATGCCGGAGCCATGCCCAATGCGACGAGACCAACAGTACCCAGCAAAAACTTCTTCATCCTATGTCTCCCGTTTCCTTGCTTCTTTTGGCCCCGACGAGGATCGGGCCTGATGAAACCCCTGAAGTGCCCTAGCTGGGACATTGCCGCCCCCGGCCTTCGATTTCTGCCTGCACTATATTCCGATTCAGACCGCAATGCCGTCGCCGAAATGCAACACTCACGAACCAAGTGTGCCCCGCGGATGGCAATGATTTATTTAGGGTTTTCGGGAACCCGATGGAACTTTGGGGGCCAGATGCCGGTCTTCTCATCTTGCCGGATCGGAATACCAACACCCGATTTCGGCGCCAGCGTTCATAGGAACAAAACTGGAACAATGCCGGCGAAAATGCTATATGTGGATAACCCGGGATGGTCCGGCGCGCCAAGCAGCGAGCGTATAGGGTCGGTCCCCGAAAAAGGGTCCCGAGGCATATCGGGGATGTGAAGCTCCGGCCGGCAGTCGGCGGAGCTCAAGTCGAGTAATTTCGAGAGTGGAGAACGGCGATGGCGGGAAGTGTAAACAAGGTGATTCTGGTCGGAAATCTCGGCAAGGATCCGGAAATCCGGCGCACCCAGGATGGGCGACCGATTGCGAACCTCAGCGTCGCGACCTCCGAGAGCTGGCGCGACAAGGCGACCGGCGAGCGCAAGGAAAAGACCGAGTGGCATCGCGTCGTGATCTTCAACGAAGGCCTCTGCAAGGTTGCCGAGCAGTACCTGAAAAAGGGTGCCAAGGTTTACCTCGAAGGCCAGTTGCAGACCCGCAAATGGACCGACCAGAGCGGCGCCGATAAATATTCGACGGAAGTGGTGCTGCAGGGGTTTAATTCGAATCTGACCATGCTGGAAGGCCGGAGCGGTGGTAGCGGCGGATTTGGCTCCGACGATTCCTCCGGCGACTTCGGCAGCGGTGGATCGTCGGCTGCGCCGCGTCACGCGGTCGCCGCCGCCCGCAACAGCGACATGGACGACGATATTCCGTTCTGATCGCCGCGGTTAATCAGCCGCGCGGGTCGCAACGTGCGGCTTCGCCGCCGGAACATGAAAATCCGCCCTGCGCGGGCTCTTGCGGGAGCGGATTTTTGACCCCCGGAAATGCCACCGCAAGGACGGTTGCCGGCGCGCCTTTGGGGCCGCGGCGAAAATCCCCGCAGCCCGTGTAAGTCTCTGGAAAAACGAAGGGAAAAACCGCGCGCGCGGAACGGTTAGGGGTGGTTTGAAGGTCCCTCATACGCTATATGATTCCTGAGCCAAAACTGACCGGAATCTCCCTTTGTCTGACCCTGAAGATACGAAGCCCGGAGAGCCACCGGCGCCCTCGGATATTCGTCCCGTATCCATCCTCGACGAGATGAAACGCTCCTACCTCGATTACGCCATGAGCGTGATCGTGGCGCGCGCGTTGCCGGACGCGCGCGACGGCCTCAAGCCAGTGCATCGGCGAATCCTGTACTCGATGTATGAGCAAGGGCATACGCCAGACAAAAAGTACGTAAAGTCGGCCCGCGTCGTCGGTGACGTGATCGGCAAATATCATCCGCACGGAGACCAATCGATTTACGATGCGATGGTCCGGATGGCGCAGGATTTCTCCATGCGCGTGCCGCTGATCGACGGGCAGGGCAATTTCGGCTCGGTCGATGGCGATCCGCCGGCGGCATATCGATATACGGAAGCGCGTCTCACTCGATCGGCGCTCGCGGTTCTCGCCGATATTGATAAGGACACCGTTGATTTCCAGCCGAACTATGACAATTCCGAGCGAGAACCGACGGTTTTGCCGGCGAAGTTTCCGAACCTGCTGGTCAACGGCGCCGGCGGCATCGCCGTCGGCATGGCCACCAATATCCCGCCGCACAACCTCGGCGAAGTGATCGACGCCTGCGTCGCGCTGATCGACGATCCCGCGCTCGGCATCGACGACCTCATCACCATCATCGCCGGGCCGGATTTCCCGACCGGCGGCGTCATCCTTGGGCGCCAGGGCATCCGCTCGGCCTATCATCTCGGCCGCGGCTCGATCGTGATGCGCGGCAAGGTGTCGATCGACACCATCCGCAAGGACCGCGAAGCCATCGTCGTCTCGGAAATTCCTTACCAGGTGAACAAGGCCACCATGGTCGAGCGCATCGCCGAACTGGTGCGCGAGAAGAAGATCGAGGGCATCTCCGATCTGCGCGACGAGTCCGACCGCGATGGCTTTCGTGTCGTGATCGAATTGAAGCGCGAGGCGATGGCGGACGTGGTGCTGAACCAGCTCTATCGCTTCACGCCGCTGCAGACGAATTTTGCTGCCAATGTCCTGGCGTTGGATTCGGGCCGGCCGCAGGTGATGAACCTGAAGGATCTACTGACGCTGTTCATCGCCTTCCGCGAACAGGTCGTAACGCGCCGCACCAAGTTCCTGCTCAACAAGGCCCGCGACCGTGCCCATATCCTGGTCGGTCTCGCCATCGCGGTCGCCAATATCGACGAGGTCATTCGCGTGATCCGGACCTCGCCCGATCCCAACAGCGCGCGCGAAACCCTGATGTCGCGCGACTGGCCGGCAAGGGACGTGGCGGCGATGATCACGTTGATCGACGATCCGCGCCATCGGCTTGCCGAGGACGGCACTGCGCGGCTGTCGATGGAGCAGGCGAGGGCCATTCTAGACCTGCGCCTGCAACGGCTCACCGCGCTCGGACGCGAGGAAATCTCCGAAGAGCTCGACAAACTGGCGCTGGAAATCAACGACTATCTGGAAATCCTGCGCTCGCGCGCCCGCGTCCAGGCGATTATCAAGACCGAGCTTGCGGAGGTCAAATCCGAATTTGCCACCCCGCGCAAGACCGTGATCATCGAGCAGGAAGACGAAGTCGAAGACGAAGATCTGATCCAGCGCGAAGACATGGTGGTCACGGTCTCGCATGCCGGCTACGTCAAGCGCGTGCCGCTGTCGGCCTATCGTGCCCAGCGCCGCGGCGGCAAGGGTCGGGCCGGGATGCAGACCCGGGACGAGGATTTCGTCAGCCGGCTGTTCGTGGCCTCGACCCACACCCCGGTGCTGTTCTTCTCCTCGCGCGGCCAGGTCTACAAGGAAAAGGTGTGGCGGCTGCCGATGGCGGCGCCGAACGCGCGCGGCAAGGCGCTGATCAACATCCTGCCGCTGGAGCAGGGCGAGCGGATCACCACCATCATGCCACTGCCCGAGGACGAGTCCTCCTGGGGCAACCTCGACGTGATGTTTGCGACCACCGGCGGCAACGTCCGCCGCAACAAATTGTCGGACTTCGTCGACGTCAGGCGCTCGGGCATCATTGCTATGAAACTCGATGACGCCGAGGCGATTGTCGATGTGCAGATCTGCACCGAGCGCGACGACGTGCTGCTGACCGCCGCCGGCGGCCAGTGCATCCGCTTCCCCGTCACCGACGTGCGGGTGTTCCAGGGCCGCACGTCGATGGGTGTGCGCGGCATCGCGCTGCCTGGAAACGACAAACTGATCTCGCTCACCATCCTGCGCCACATGGACGCCGATGCCGACGAGCGCGCCGGCTATCTGCGCCGCGCCAATGCGGTCCGGCGTGGCGGGGTCGAGGAAGAGGCGGGAACCGACGGCGAGGATGCCTCCGGCGCCATCGAGCTTGGCGAGCAACGCTATGTCGAGATGTCCGCCAGCGAGCAATTCGTCTTGACCATCAGCGAAAACGGCTATGGCAAGCGCTCGTCGTCGTTCGAGTACCGGACCACCGGGCGCGGCGGCAAGGGCATTGTCGCAATGTCGGTCAATGGCCGCAATGGTAAGCTGGTGGCGTCATTCCCGGTCGAGGACGGCGACCAGATCATGCTGGTGACGGACAAGGGCCAGTTGATCCGCTGTCCCGTCGAGGGCATCCGGATCGCCGGCCGCGCCACCCAGGGCGTCATCGTGTTCGACACCGCCGAGGACGAACATGTGGTGTCGGTGGAGCATATCGGCGATGACGGAGAAAACGGCGAGAACGGGGGGTAGCGAATGGCGAATGGCGCTGGTGCTCTATTCGCTACTCGCCACTCCCAATTCGCCCGTCAAATCTCGATCTCGGTGCCGAACTCGACCACCTGCCGCGTCGGCAGCCCGAAGAACGCGGCGGAACGCTCGGCGTTGCGCTGCAGGAAGGCGAACACCGACTCGCGCCACATCCACATGCCCGGAATATCCTCCCTGGGAATGATGGTCTCACGGCCGATGTAATAGGTGATGTCGGTGAGGTCGATGCCGGGTAGCTTGCCCTGCCGGCAGGCGAGTACCAGTCCCTGATAGATCGTCGGGTACTGCATGAAGCCGTAATGCAGGATGACGCGCGTGATCCCCGGTATGACCTCGATCACCTCGGCGCGATCCTCCTCCGCGATGCGCGGGGATTCTTCGATCAGCACCGTCACCAGGACCACACGCTGGTGCAGGCAATGATTATGCTTGACGAATTGAGTCAGGGCCAGCGGTACGCCGTTTGGCGCCGACGCCAGGAAGACGGCGGTCCCGGACAACCGCGCATGGCACCGGCTGACCGCGGTCTCGATCAGGTCTTCTTCCGGTTGCCGCAGCGCGCCGCGTGCCCGTTCGACCAGCCGGACGCCGCTTCGCCAGGTCAGCATCAGGAACGCCACGGCGGTCGCGAGCAGCAGCGGGAACCAGCCACCCTCGAACAGCTTGGTCGAGTTCGCGGCAAAGAAAATGCAATCGATAATCAGGAAAAAGCCGTTTACGGCGACGACGATCAGCGGCGAGTACCCCCACTGGATTGCGACCAGAGCCGCCAGTAATGTCGTGATCGCCATCAGCAGCGACACCGCGATGCCATAGGCACCGGCCAGCGCGTCCGAAGTGCCGAAGCCGATCACGGCCCCGAGCGTCGCAGCGGCGAGCAGCCAGTTCACCAGCGGCACATAAATCTGACCGATAGCGTGGCTGGTGGTGTGCTTGATGTGCATGCGCGGCAGAAAGCCGAGCTGGATCGATTGCTGGGTCAGGGAAAACACGCCAGAAATGATCGCCTGCGACGCAATCACGGTGGCGAGCGCCGCGAACGCGACCAGCGGAAATTGCATCCAGTCGGGCGCGAGCTGATAGAAGGGATTGTCGATCGCGCTCGGATCGGTGATCAGCAGCGCCGCCTGCCCAAAGTAGTTCAGCACCAGCGCCGGCAGCGCAACTGCGAACCAGGCGAGCCGGATCGGCACCCGTCCGAAATGGCCCATGTCGGCGTACATCGCTTCACCGCCGGTGACCGCCAGGAAGGCCGCGCCGAGGATGGCGAAGCTGATGTGGAAATCCTGGTGGATCAGGAACTCGAACGCGCAGAGCGGGCTCAGCGCGGCCAGCACCGCTGGCGCCATGAT
Organism: uncultured Alphaproteobacteria bacterium; assembly: GCA_963808035.1. Classification (GTDB taxonomy): domain Bacteria; phylum Pseudomonadota; class Alphaproteobacteria; order Rhizobiales; family Xanthobacteraceae; genus Bradyrhizobium. The sequence goes on from CAWEEF010000002.1 coordinate 94,482, forward strand.
AATGCCGTGGATGCCGAGCGCGGCGAGAATAGCGAACCAGCCGACCATCACCGGCCCGAAGATCCGCCCGATGACCCCGGTGCCCTGCTTCTGCATGACGAACAGGCCGATCAGGATGACGATGGTCACGGGCACCACGACCGGCGCCAGCGACGGCGCATCGACCTTGAGGCCCTCGATCGCGCTCAGCACCGAGATCGCCGGCGTGATCGCACCGTCGCCGTAGAGCAGGGCGGCGCCGACGAGCCCGACGATCAGGAGCTGCGCCCGCCACGTTCCGGGCAGGGCGTTGCGCGCCGACAGCAGCGCCAGCAGCGCGACGATGCCGCCTTCGCCGCGGTTGTCGGCGCGCATGATCAAGAGCGCGTATTTGATCGAGATGATCAGGATCAGCGCCCACAGGATCAGCGACGCCACCCCGAGCACAGCCTGTGACGTGACCGCCCCGCCATGGGCGGCGGCCGTGGCCGCTTGCTTCAGCGCATAGAGCGGGCTGGTGCCGATGTCGCCATAGACGACGCCGAGGGCGCCGATCGTTGCCGTGACCGGTAGGCCGGCGGATTTGATTGAATCGGCGACGGGCGTGGCGGTCACTGGCGATCCCCCCGGGGTGACCGCACCTGCGAGGGGGCATGGTCACACGCCAGTCTGCGACGCCCTGCTGCAAATTACCATCGGATTACGCCGATGAGACCGCGCCGCCGCTTTATTGGGTACGGTCTGCGGTCACCAGCCGGGCCTGCCGGATCAGCGCCCTGGTGCCGACGGCGCGCAAGCAGGAGGCTTCGAAATTGGGCCAAGCCTGCTGCGAGCAGTCACGGCCGACCGGGCGAACGTTCAGTCGATCACCCTTGGCGAGGGCCTGCGGTACGCTCGCTTCAACCTGCGGAGCAAAACCGGGAAGGATGGTGAGCGCGGCGGCGACAAACGCAGCAATGGCGACGGCGGAAAGAGCCTTGATCATGACGGTCCCCTGCATTGGGCCTTTGCGGCCCGTTTCGTTGTCGGATTGATAACCAAGGCCGGTTTCCGGATGTCTTCGCAAACGCGGAAAATGGTTTCATCCCACCGGAGTTTTGTTTCGTCGCCGCTCGCGGGAAGAAACATTGTCGGCGTGCAGAGGAGACGCGGCGACCCCCTAAGTGGTTCAGGAGCCGACCCGAAATAAAGTCAGGCGTTTTGCGCGAAAGGCCGGGAACCCGCCCGCTTGCGGGGCTGCCCGGGGCGCGGTAGAGGGGGGTATGCCCCGCATCGCGCTGTATCCCGGCTCGTTCGACCCCGTCACCAACGGCCATTTGGACGTGGTCCGGCAGGCCGTCGGCCTCTGCGATCGCCTGGTTGTCGCAATCGGCATCCACCCCGGCAAAAAGCCGCTGTTTTCGATCGAGGAACGGCTTGATATGGCGCAAAGCGCGTTCGCGCCGATCGCCGCCAGCGCGGGTTGCGCCCTTGTTTGCACGACCTACGACAACCTTACCGTCGCCGCGGCGCAGCAGAACGGGGCGACCGTTATGATTCGCGGCCTGCGCGACGGCACCGACCTCGACTACGAGATGCAGATCGCCGGCATGAACCAGACCATGGCGCCCGAGGTACATACGGTGTTCGTCCCGGCCTCGGCTGCGGTCCGCCCGATCACTGCCACACTGGTACGTCAAATCGCAAGCATGGGCGGCGACGTCTCGGCATTCGTTCCGCCATCGGTCGCCGCCAGCCTCAAAGCCAAACTCGCCGGTTAGCCAAGACAGCAGCCGGCTGCCTTATCCGGAGTTTTCATGATCCGAGTCCTCGCCGTCATCGTCGCGCTGGTCTGCGCGGCCCCCGCGATCGCCCAGCCGCTGCCCGCCAATCTGGACAAACAGAATGCGATCGTCATCGATACCACCAAGGGCCGCATCGTCATCAAGTTGCGGACCGATCTGGCGCCCAAGCATGCCGAACGGCTCAAGCAACTCGCGCGCGACGGCTTCTACAACAACGTGCCGTTCCACCGCGTGATGGATGGCTTCATGGCGCAGACCGGCGACGGCCAGAATTTCAACGGCACCGGCGGATCGAAATATCCGAACCTGAAGCAGGAATTCTCCAGCGTTCACTTCAAGCGCGGGATTGTCGGCATGGCGCGGCGCGGCGACAGCGTCGACAGTGCGAACTCGCAGTTTTTCATCATGTTCGCCGACGGCGCGAGCCTTGATGGGCAGTACACCGTGGTCGGCGAGGTGGTGTCCGGAATGGATGTGGTCGACAAGCTGAAGAAAGCGCCGCCGGGCTCGGCAGGCGGCACCGTCACTGATCCCGACAAGATGGTGAAGGTGCAGGTCGCATCCGACATCAAGTGAGCCATGGCAGCGTTGCGCCGGCCATTGCCCTGGTTAGCCGCAGCGCTGCTGCCGTTCCTGATCGTGCCGGCATGGTCCCAGCCGGCTCAGGTCGACACCATCAAGGACGTGTTCGCAAGGCTGCGCACCTGCTGGAGGCCGCCACCGCCGGGTCGCGCCGACCCGGACATGGACATTACCGTGGTCGTCAGCTTCAACCGGGACGGCAACATCTTCGGCCATCCGAAAATCACCTATAAATCGGCACAGGCAACCGATAATGACCGGCTGATGTACCGCATCGCCGTGATGGAGACGTTGCAACGCTGCACGCCAATGCCATTTACGCAGGGCATGGCCGGGGCCGTGGCCGGCCATCCGTTCGCGGTCCGGTTCCATAATCACAAACCTTCCCTCCAACCGACAGAGAAGCGAGCATGGCTGTTACCGAAAATACTCTGATCCTCGAAACCACGCAGGGACCCGTCACCATCGAGATGCGGCCGGACCTTGCCCCCGGTCACGTCGCGCGGATCAAGGAGCTGGTGCGCGAGGGCTTTTACGACGGCATCGTGTTTCACCGCGTGATCGAAGGATTCATGGCGCAGACGGGGTGTCCGCAGGGCACCGGCACCGGCGGCTCCGGCAAGAAGCTCAAGGCCGAATTCAACCGGGAGCCGCATGTCCGCGGTACCACCTCGATGGCGCGCGCCACCAGCCCGGATTCCGCCGACAGCCAGTTCTTCATCTGCTTCGACGATGCATCGTTCCTCAACAACCAGTATACGGTGTGGGGCAAGGTGACCGAGGGGATGGACAATGTCGACAAGATCAAGCGCGGCGAGCCGGTGAAGAATCCGGACAAGATCGTCAAGGCGCACATGGCAGCCGACGCGGCCTGAACTCAAAACCATCATTCCGGATTGCTGCGCCCCGCGGCCTCCGGAACGTCACGAGCCACGCTGGAGCGCATCGCGCCATGCGCACCGATCTGTTCGATTTCGAACTTCCGCCGGACCGCATCGCGCTGCGTCCGGCGATCCCGCGCGATTCCGCGCGGATGCTGGTGGTGCAGCCGGACGCGGTTTGGCGCGACCGCGTTATTTCAGATCTTCCGCAATGGCTGGAGCCCGGCGATCAACTGGTGGTGAACGATACCAGGGTGATCTCGGCGCAGCTCAGCGGCCGCCGCCTCGGCCGCCAGACCGAGCCGAGGATCGCGGCGACCCTCATCAAACGCCTCGACGGCTCGCGCTGGCGGGCGCTGGTGAGGCCCGCGAAGAAACTGTCGCAGGGCGACGTGGTGCGGTTCGGTAATGAGGGCAGGGTCTGTCTGCTCGGCCATCTTGACGCTGAGGTCGAGCATAAAAGCGACGATGGCGAGATCACGCTGTCGTTCTCATTTCACGGACCGACTCTCGACCAGGCCATCGCCGATCTCGGTGCGCCGCCGCTGCCGCCCTATATTGCCTCGAAGCGCGAAGCCGACGCGCGTGATGCTGCCGATTACCAGACCATGTTTGCAGTGCATGAGGGAGCGGTTGCCGCGCCGACCGCGGGATTGCATTTCACGCCGGCGCTGGAGCAGGCGTTGCGCGACCGTGGCGTCGCAATTCACCGGATCACGCTGCATGTCGGAGCCGGCACCTTTCTGCCGGTCAAGGCGGATGACACCGCCGGCCATTGGATGCACGCCGAGTGGGGCGTGATCTCCAGCCAAACCGCCAACGCACTCAATGCGGCACGCGCCGAAGGTGCCCGGATCGCCGCCGTCGGCACCACCTCGCTGCGGCTGCTGGAAAGCGCGACAGCGGAGGATGGCATGACCGAGCCGTTCGCCGGCGAAACCGATATCTTCATCACGCCGGGTTACCGCTTTCGCGCGGTCGACATTCTCGTGACCAATTTTCATCTGCCGCGCTCAACGCTGTTCATGCTGGTATCGGCGTTCAGCGGCCTCGAGACCATGAAACGGGCCTATGCCCACGCGATCGAGAGCAACTACCGGTTCTATTCCTATGGCGACGCCTGCCTGCTGTTTCGTGCTAAGTCCGGCGGATGACGATCGCCAATCATTTTGAATTGCTGGGACGCGACGGTCACGCCCGCATCGGCCTGTTGACGACGCCGCATGGGACGGTGCGGACGCCGGCTTTTATCCCGGTCGGCACCGCCGGCGCGATGAAAGGGCTGCACTGGCGCGAAGTGCGCGACGCCGGCACCGATCTCGTGCTGGGCAATACCTACCATTTGATGTTGCGACCGGGTGCCGAACGGATTGCCGCGCTCGGCGGCCTGCAGGTCTTTACCGGCTGGCAGGGCCCGATGCTGACCGACTCGGGCGGCTTCCAGGTCATGTCGCTGTCGGCGCTGCGAAAGGTCAGTGAAAACGCCGTCACCTTTCGCTCGCACATCGACGGGGCCAGAATCGAATTGTCGCCGGAACGCTCGATCGAAGTGCAGCGGTTGCTTGGCGCCGACATCGCGATGCAGATGGACGAATGCGTGCGGCTGCCGGCGGAGCGCGGCGATATCGAGCGCGCCATGCAACTTTCGCTGCGCTGGGCGGAGCGCAGCAAGCGCGCGTTCGAGACGGCGCCGCCGGGGTACATGCTATTCGGCATCGCCCAGGGCGGCGATGTGCCGGAACTCCGCCAGGCCAGCGCGCGGAGCCTGGTCGATCTCGGGTTTCACGGCTATGCGATCGGGGGCCTTGCGGTCGGCGAACCGCAATCGGTGATGCTTGCGATGATCGACGAAGTCGTCCCGATCCTGCCGCAGGATCGGCCGAGATATCTGATGGGCGTCGGCACGCCCGAAGACCTGCTGGAGGCGGTGGCGCGCGGCGTCGACATGTTCGATTGTGTCATGCCGACCCGCAACGGCCGGCACGGCGTGGCGTTCACGCGGTTCGGCCAGATCAATCTGCGTAACGCCCGCCATGCCGACGATCCGCGGCCGCTCGACGAGCAAAGCGCCTGGCCCTCGACGCGCAGTTACTCCCGTGCCTATCTGCATCATCTCGTGAAGTCAGGCGAAACGCTGGGGGCGATGCTGCTGTCGGAAATCAATGTCGCCTACTACCAGCGCCTGATGCACGACGCCCGCGACGCGGTTTCGCATGGCAGATTTGAAAGCTTTTGCGACAACACCCGTGCGGGATGGGCAAAGGGCGACATTGCGCCGCGCTGAGACCCGTCCCCGGCGCGACGGGCTCAAGCCCCGCGACTAGTTGCAGGCAAATCGTTTGAGCAAATGCTTGGTCACGAAGCCGTAACCGCAGGTGTCACAGGTCCAGAGATAGCTGATGAAATTGTCCGAGAGATAGGCGGACGCTTCCGCGGCCACCATTGAGTCCGCGCAAACCGGGCAGGTCGGCAAATCACATCCACGCGGGTCGGGGTTAGACGCGACGGTCGACAGGACTTCAGCAACTGCTGGCATCGTGACCTCCTTGCGATCTGAACCTTGGCTCTGCACTCGCCAACTTATACACGGATTTAATTGACGATGTCGCAACACAAATGCGTTGGTTTGTTGACTATTTCGTTCACAAAATCGCTTGCCTCCAATCTCGTGGGGCCGTTCACAGAAATGTTTGTGCACAACGCCTGAGACGTCTCACCTGTCGCAGCGCACCATCGTCGCTGCCGCAATTTTGCAAATCCCCGATGATTTCGGCGATCGATGGTCAATGATGCGCTGCATCAAACGACATTCAAGTGAGCGCTTGGGGTTGCGCGTGACCAATCCGGATCATCGGTCAAGACTTTCATCACGCGATTTCCAGGGCCGACGAAGCAATTGTAACAGACGCTAGCTCGCCCAGGGTTGACGGCGCCGCAGCGAGCGACGATGCGCCGACCACGCTTGGGCCGCACACCGGCCCGTGAGTCGTCGTAATTTGCTCAAGAAGTAAGCGGCAAGATGGGAACGTCGGCTGCTGGCCGGATGTACGCCAGCGCAGGCCAGAGAAGCCCCGGAGAGTAATCTCCGGGGCTTTACCAATGGACGAGAGCCGCAAATTCCCCACACACTGCTGTCACCGCCACTACGGGGGTATGTCATGGACGCGCCGACTGCCGCGAATGCGATGCACCGTCCCGGGCGCGGCCGGGTTTTTGAAAGTATCGTCGAGGCCGTCGGCGACACGCCTATCGTCCGGCTGCGCACATTGCCGCAACTTTACGGCGTGCACGCGACCATTCTCGCCAAGCTGGAATATTTCAATCCGGCCGGAAGCGTGAAGGACCGTATTGGCGCGGCGATGATTGTCGCGATGGAGAAGGCCGGCGTAATCAATGCCGACACCGTGCTGATCGAACCGACCTCCGGAAATACCGGGATCGCATTGGCGTTCGTCGCCGCTTCGCGCGGTTATCGGCTGAAGCTCGTGATGCCGGAATCGATGTCGATCGAGCGGCGCAAGATGCTGGCGTTGCTCGGTGCCGAGATCGTGCTGACGCCGGCGGCCCAAGGCATGAAGGGCTCGATCGCTACCGCCGAGGAACTGGTACGTACCACGCCGAATGCGGTCATGCCGCAGCAGTTCAAGAATCTCGCCAATTCCGAGATCCATCGCCGCACCACGGCGGAGGAAATCTGGAACGACACCGGCGGCAATATCGACTACTTTGTGGCGGGGGTCGGTACCGGCGGCACCATTACCGGAGTCGGGCAGGTGCTGAAGCCGCGCAAACCCTCGCTGCGGATCGTCGCCGTCGAGCCCGAGGAAAGTCCGGTACTGTCGGGAGGCCAGCATTCGCCGCACAAGATCCAGGGGATCGGCGCAGGGTTCGTTCCGGAAATCCTCGACCGCTCGGTGATCGACGAGATTGTCAGGATCAACAGCGCTACCGCGATCGAAACCTCGCGCGCGCTGGCGCGCAGCGAGGGCATTCCCGGCGGCATTTCCTCCGGCGCCGCGATCGCCGCTGCGCTTCGGATCGGACAGCGGCCGGAAGCCGGCGGTACGACCATCCTCGCGGTGGTGCCATCGTTCTCGGAGCGCTATTTGTCGACCGCCTTATTTGAAGGAGTCTAGCCGTGCCGGATCAACCGCGACGTCCACGAACCCTGAACGATGCCCGCACCGAGGCCGAAGCGGCGTTCAAGCGAACCACGATCAAACAGCCGGAAGCGCCGGCCGCAAAGACCGCGCTTCCAGGCGTGAAGGAACTGGTTTCGCTGCGGATCGATCAGGACGTTCTCGAACACTTCCAGGCGGATGGTCCGGGCTGGCAGGACCGCATCAACGACGCGCTGCGAAAGGCGGTCGGGAAGTGATCCCGCGCGCGACCGGGCGCTATGTCCCGGCGCCGCAGAAGGTCTAGCGGAACAATCCGCCCACCACGCCACCGATGAACGCGCCTGGACCGCCGGCTGGACCGCCGCCGTGATGGCGACGACCACCGCCACGGTGATGGCGGGCCGGCTTGCCATCGGAATCGTCGTTGGCGCTGGTCTCCGTCGGCGCGACGATTTCGGCCAGCAACGCCTTGTGTTGCAGCTTGTTGAGGAATCCGGTCGCCGGATAGCCGCGGGCGGCCTGCCAGCGCGTGATGACGGCACGGGTCGCTCCGTCGAACTTGCCGGTCACCTTGGTGTCGAAGCCGAGCCCGGTCAACCGGCGCTGCACGTCGCGCCGTTGACCCCTGTCGAGACCGATCTGGTCTTCGGTGACTTGGGTGGCCTCCGCCGTGAAGGTGGCAGGATCGGGGCCGGTCGTCAGGTTGCGGGTCGTGGTCGACGGACCAATCTGCAACTCGGCAATGCGAGCCAGCGCCAGCGACTTGAACTGCCCGTTGGGATAGCTGCTGAGATAGGCGTTGAGCTCTTCAGGCTTGTTCGATTCCTTGACCGAACGCCAGAACTCGAGCTCGACATCGGTCGCGCCGCTGGACGAGGCCACCGCCACGGGAGCGGCGGTTGATTGCGACGCGACATTGCCGGCCGGCGCCGGCGCCGGATTGAGATACACCGAACCGATCAAATTGGTGTGGCCCCACGGCAGTTGGCCCTTGTTGGTCTCTTCATTGACCTGGGCGCGGACCTCGGTCATCGCCTGCTGGATCTCGACGCCCGGCTGCGTGATGTGAGCGATCAGGGCACGGGTAAACGGGCTGTTGGTGCCTTCCTGCCCGTCAAGCGCGGTTTGCCCGGGACCGGTGGCGAAGGCGATCAGGGTTCCCTCTCCGGATTTCATCTCGGCGAGACCGGATTGCACGCTGACGCTGCGGGTCGCGTTCGACTTGATCTTGGCCGCGAACGGATTGTCGCGGCAGGCATCGAGGAACACCAGCTTGACCTTGGCGTCGCTCATGGTCTGGTCGAGCGTGAGATCGATGTTGATGGCGGCGCCGAGCTTGACGTCCATTTCCGATTTGATGTCGGCATCGACCGGCAAGAGATAGTTGGTGCCGCTGATGGCAATGCCGTGGCCGGCATAGAAAAACACCGCGACGTCGGCGCCTTGCGCCTTCTTGCCGAATTCCAGCAGCAGTTCCGTCATCTTGTCACGGGTGAGGTTGGTGCCCTCGACGACGTCGAAACCGACATTGCGCAGCACGCCGGCCATCGCCTTGGCATCGACCGGCGGGTTGGGGAGCTGGGCGACATTCCGGTAGGCGCCATTGCCGACGACGAAGGCGACGCGTTTGTCGGCCCTGGCCGCGTCGGCGGCGAACAGCAGGCAAATCAGCGAAAGAAAAAGGGTGAAGTAACGCATCGAAAATCCCCTGGGCTGAGGCGTGCAGTTTCAGCGGCAACATTCGGGTCAGATTACACGAAAAACCACACTCGGCGCCAGAAAAGTCACGCCGCGGACCAATTCTGGTCGCCGCCGACGATGGTCCGATCTTGCGGATTTTCCACCGCTCCGGCGTGATCCAAATCACAATCGGGAACGCGAACGATCAGGTTCCTGCGCGCGCGGGAAGCGCTGCCGGGGTCTTCAGATTCAGCAAATTGCCGGTGAGGATCAGGATCGCGCCGAGCACGGTGAAAGCGTCCAGCCGCTCGGAATAGATCAGCCAGCCCGCGGTCGCGGTCAGCGGCACGCGCAGGAAGTCCATCGGCACAACGATGGTCGCATCGGCGTGCAGCATCGCGCGCGCCATGCAGTAGTGGGAGAATGTCCCGCAAAAGGCGATCACGACGGTCCAGCCCCATACATCGGCCGACGGCCATCGCCAGAAGTAGAGCGCGGGGAAAAACCCGGCGGCCGACTGAATGACCAGCATCCAGAAAATGATCGCCAGAGTTTTTTCGGTGCGGGTCAGCGACTTCATCATGGCCACCGAGATGCCGAATCCCACCGCTGCCGCGAGCGCAATCAGCTGGCCGGGATTGATCTCGCCGGTGGCGGGGCGAACAATGACAATCACGCCGACAATCCCGAGCACGATCGCCGCAATCTTCCAGATTGTCATGCGCTCGTCGAGAAAGCTCGCCGCGAGAATGGCGGTCCAGATCGGCATCGTGAACTCGATCGAAACCACCTGGCCCAGCGGAATGAGCGTCAGCGCGAAGAACCAGCCGAGCTGGGCGCCGTAGTGAACGAGGTTGCGCCCGATATGCTGCAACGGCCGCGAGGTCTTCATCGCCGCAAAACCTCCGTTGCGGCGGATCAACGGATAGAGCATCAGGAAGCCGATGGTCGAGCGCAGCTCCATGAGCTGGAACACATTCAGTTCGCGCATCGCTTCGCGACCGGCGACCGCCACGATCAGCATCAGGCTGAGCCAGCCGGCCATCCACAACGCGGCCCTTGGCTTTGAAGGTGTTCGGTCCATCGGCGGGAATTACCGTGCATGCCGCGGCACGCGCGGCGGGAAGGGTGGAGAGCCGCCGGTATCGACGACCCCTTGCGGATTTGCAACGCGCAAATTTGCCGGTGTGCTGCGCGGCCCCAATTTCGGTATGGGAGGGTTCGACCGATCGATGCTAAGGATCGCCGGTCGATATTGTCTTTGGAGGATCCCTCATGCGTATCTTGCAACCGGCCGAATGGGCCAAGCCGCGCGGCTTTTCGCATGGGGTCGCGGTCGATGGTCCCGGCCGATGGATCGTGCTGGCGGGTCAAACCGGGGGCGACGAGAAGGGCGAATACCAGCCGGATATGGCTGCACAGGTCGGGATTGCCCTGCGCCGGATCATCAAGCTGCTTGCCGAGGCCGGCGCCGGTCCAGAGCACATCGTTCGACTAACCTGGTATTTGACCAGCCGGAGCGAATACGACGCCGCGGGCGCCGGCATCGGCGCGGCCTGGCGCGAGACGCTCAGGCGAAATTTCCCGCCCTCGACGCTGCTTTACATCGATGGCCTGGTCGATCTCAGGGCAAAGGTCGAGATTGAAGTCACCGCGTTCCTCCCGGCTTCCCAAGCCTAGACCGGAGAGGGCGGAGCCCGCGTCAGGAGCGGATCAGCGAGATCGTGGCGCTCCGGAAGCCGTTCTCGGACTTGATCACGACCGACTGCCGGTTGCCGCGCGTGGTCAGGGAGATGCTCGCGGTGAATCCAGGCGCACTGGCGACCACCTGGAAATTGCCGTTGCTGCCGCGTCCTTCAATGTTGCCATTGACGCCCCTGCTGCTCTCGCTCCAGGTCCCGGACAGCGATCCGCGCTCGGCGATGACGTTGGTCTTGAGGTCGAATTTGTAGCTGTCGCTGGCGCAGACCAGGGTCTGATTGAGGCCGGCGCCGTTGTCGCCGACGGCATAGGAGGCGCGGCACCGAATGCGCTCGGTCGAGCCATCGTCCAGTGTGACCGTGCCGGTGCCTGACCAAAAACCTGCCAGGCCGGTAAACGGGCCCGATTGCGCATAGCTGGAGGAGCCAAAGACCGCGACCGCAAACAGTGTGACGGCTGCCAGGATCAAACGCCGGATGAATATGGGGGCGCCAGCCATGCGGTCGGCTTTACTGCCGCGACGCTTCCCATCGACCGCTGCACGGTATGCCCGCTGATGCCCCATTCCATTTCCCCGATCCGGCCTTGCCGTTGAGTTGGCCGTTTGCATATGCACCATGGATTGAGACACGCACAAGGCCTTCGCGTCCTACACTGCCGCTAACGTCCGCTCCGGCCGCGGAGACCTTTCCATCGGTCACGGTAAGGATGGAACTGGTCGAAGGCTCGCAACTGCCGGACTTGGTCACAACCGTGACACTCCACAGACCATCATAGGGCGTCTGGGCCGTCGCGGGCGCAGCTACGAGGGCGGCTGCGGCGGTCAGTGCGAAACCGAGCAACGCGGTTCTGAGGCGGTCTTGGCGCATGAATTCTGTTTCCCGATATCCGTGATGGTGGGGCTTATTCACGGGAAAATGTGTCCAAAATTTGCGGCATTGCAAGAGAGTAATTGTTCCCATCTGTTCAAACACATAGAGGTGACATTCGTTCCTGTCGGAAACGATGTATTGGCGCCCACCCGGAACAATAGGCGCCAATTCTCCGGCTATTGCGGCAGGCTCGGCGCCCGCGTCGCGAATTGCTCGTCTTGCGGCTTGGCCGGCAGGCTGTGATGGGTTTTGGCGTGGTCGATCACCTCGCCGAGCAGCTTTTGGCCAAGTGGCGCCAGCACGCGCTCCCACAGCTCCCGGGCGGTTTCGCCCTTCTTGACGAAGCACCACTCCTGCGCCGCGATGGCTCCGGCGTCCATGCGATCAGCCAGGTGGTACACGGTACCGCCGGCGATTGGGTCGCCTTCGCGGATCGTCCACTCAACCGCCGCGATGCCGCGGTGCCGAGGCAGCAGCGAGGGATGATAGCCGATGCCCCCGAGTTTCGCGGCCGCGAGGGCTTCGTGGCTGACGCGGGCGTGGCTATGCGCGGTCACGATCAGATCGGTTCCGGGCGCAATCTCTCGGGCCACCACCAGTTTTGGATCGGCCTGCACAATCACTTCGATCCCGGCGTTGCGGGCCGCCGCGGCGAGGCGGTCATCGGCGTCGGCTACGACCACCCTGACGATGTCGACGCCGCGTTGGCGCAGCGTGTCCAAAGTCGTCACGCCGAAATGGCGGGAGCCGACGAGGGTGATCCGCATGATGGGCCTTTTCCGTTCGTAACGGTGATGCCGGCGTGACGCCGGGGCAAAGCGCATCAATGCCATAGATGACCCGGTGCGGGGTGCCGTAATCGGCTCGGCCGGGCTCGATCCACATGTTTTCGCGGCTGGCCGCCGTGGCGGACGCGACGGCCAACGGCCGGGCCCATCGGGTGATTTGGTGGTCGCTTCGGATGTGCTGCAGGGTCAGGCTTGACGCAGCTCGAGCCGGATGGCGGACCTCAGCCGCACTCTGGCCATGAACAGACCCGCGCCGTAAATGGCAGCGGGCGCCACGACGAGGCCGGCGATCAGGTCGATAAAATAGTGGGCGCCCTCGACCGGGGCCGACCCGATCAGCATCGCATTCAGACCGGCCACCCACCAGCGCAATTTGGGCAGCGCGAACAACGCCCAAGTGAAAATGACAGCGCATTCGGTGTGGAAACTCGGAAAGGCGACCAGGCCCTCCAGATTGTCCGAGCTGATCAGAAACCGGGTGCCGGCACGCAGCGCCGCCAGGTGCTCGGCGGGTCCGAAGGTGACGGTGGGATTGAGGTTGGCGTAGGCCTCAGGCGCGATTTGCAAATAGAGATACGCCCCGCCGGCGGGAACGAAGGTGAAGATGGCCAGGGTCGTGACGAGCGCGCCCGCGACCGCGAGGATGTATTGGCGCAACCGCCCGAATTTGGAAGCCGCCGTCAGCGCGATAATGACAAAAAGCGCCTGCGTTCCCATCGACCAGTACGCGGCCTTGCCGATCAGGCTGAACAGTGGGTGGTCGGCGGCGAAGCGCAGATAGGCCTGCCAATCAAGCCCGAGCCATTGATCGAGGCTGTGCAGCTCGGCGTCGCGATAGGGAAAGCCAGCGGTGGCGAGCGGATATGCCAGCAGCATCCCGAGCATCATGATAGCGGCGAGTTGCGCCGAAGTCTCGGCGCCGATGGCAATCCAATGGTCCTCGCGCCAACGCCGGTAATAAACCGAGATCGCGACGCACAGCGCGATCACCAGGACGGCCTTGATGCCGCTCGTCAGGTCGAACGAGAGCTTTGTGGCCCAGCCCCCGATCCATACCGCGATCAGCAGCATCCCGACAATGCACCAGATGGCGCGCCCGCTGCTTGCTATCGCGTGTTGCTCGTCAACGGAAAGTTCGGCCATCAGCAGCAAATGCTGGCGGCACTTCGTCAAAATATCCTTAAGGCGCGCAACGCTGTCCTACGTCGCGCGGCGATGGTTCGACCAGGCACCGATGCCGCGCCCGCTTCCTTACCGCAAATTGCCCGGCGCCCGCCTGGTGGTCGAAAATGGATTCTGGATCGGTGCGAAATCATAGCTGCCGTCGCCTTTTAGCCCGCGCAATTGCAGGAAGCCGCGGTCAGTCACGATGATATCGCCTTTCCGGAGAGATCCATCGTTGATGGCCTGGTCTGCCGCCAGGCGGGCCAACCCCGCCTCGTCCGGCGGTTTCCGCCTGATTCGCTCGGCAGACGCAGCATGGACGGATTCGATCAGCGTGACTGCAACAAGGAGCGTTATCCGCCACATGCGGGTAGATCCAAAGCCATGGGTTTCGATCAGGTGAAAGTCAGCCCGAGGCTAGCAAAGACGCTGAAGCCAGTCCGCGGCATTTTTGCCGCCTGCGCACTTAAAGGGGGGCCAAAGGGTCTCGCTGGGACCGATATCCGGGCGAGTGCCCAGACACCCGCTATTGAAGACCGCAGCGTTCGAGGGCAATGTAGGACCTGTTTTCCCGAGCCATCGGCCTGAACCGGCCCGTTCTCATCACCATCTGCGGCCGGCCTCGCAGGCCCGGCAATTCCGAAGGACGCCGCGATGACATCGAAATGGGTTGCCTTCCTTTTCTCTGCCATCGCGCTCAGCGGTTGCTGCGCGTCGGGAACCGGCTGCTATGCACCGGTAGCGGGAACGCCGGTCGCCTGGGACGGTCTGGGACCCTCGCCGGATGAGGAGTCCCGGGTGGTCGCGGATCGAGCAGGGGTGACCGAGGACCAGCCCAAGAGGCCGGCGAAACCGGTCGTCAGGCCAGCCGGTGGCGGCACGGCCGCATCAAGCGTCAAACCGCATTCGGATCAGTGGTGGGCGCAGAAAGAGGCGGAAGATCGCGACGCCGAAAAGGCGTTGACGAGAAAACTGGTAATTTGCCGCGGTTGTTCGTCGTCGACCAAGGTGGATGGGGAAACCGGCAGCGTACCGCACTGAAGGTCGCTTCGGGAGCCCTTCCGAGGTTTATTTGCCGCGCGCCATCGCCAAAAACCGCCAGGCTTCGGCAGCGAGAAAAAGCAGCACGGCCATCAAGCCAGCTCCGATCACAAAAAAGATCCTGTCATCGTCCGCACCCGCCGGTGCCTCCAGCGTCGAACCGACGGCGATGGCGGTAAATCCGACCATCACGGCCAGGCCGAGGATGGTCCAAAAGCCCTTCGGAGCTTCGCGCGGTTTCATATCTTGGCTTCGCCCCGGCCTGGCGGCCAATGCCGGATCGGCTCAGTTCGTCGTGCGGTCCCGGCGCGCAGCTTGGTTGCGCTAAGAGCGGCCACCCCGATTCGCATTGCGGAATAATCCTGCAACCTGGAGTCGACCACAACCTGGCGAGGGTTGTTTTTTCGCATCGGCTTAACCGCCCCAGAATACAGCCTCCGAGTTCAGACGAAGACGGTTCGTTAAATCTATGATGTTTTTATAGGAAGGCCGCACCGCCGCGCGGCCGAACAGCCGGGTGCCGCCTTTTCACCTACCCCAGAGTGCGAGCGCTCGGCTGTTTGTTATATCCCCGCTATGGCTCTTACTCCCTAAATGGCGGCCGCGACAGCCCCTCGTCCTCAGCTCTGGATGCAGAAGAACGGGCAGGGCGCGCGGCAAAAACCGGCCAGATTTCAATCGGAGACGCGATCCTCGCCGAGCAACCAGCCATGGACAATATGCCATTTGTCCCGTCCCCTTGACGAGAATTTCAACAGTCTGGAACGGGTATCCTGCAGCTCAAAAAAGAACTTGAGCGAGTCCCTGCCGGTCGCCTTGTCGCCCTTGATCGGCTGCTTTTTGATCCAGCTATCCCATTCCTGAATCAACAGACGCTTTGCTTCTTTCTGTTTCATAATACGCCGCACCCCCTCTTATGTGAGGCGGCGGCAGAGTTCGAGCAAAAGATTACAAAACAGTTTTTCGTGATAATGAAAGTCGCCGGTAAATCCTGCGTTCAAACGCGCAAACAAAAAGATCGCCCGAAGGCGATCTTTCTGTAGCGCTGACGGAAGTCAGGCTACGCGCCGTTACCGCCGATCATGATACCGCGCCACCGTGGCGCGCAGTTTATCTATGCAGCACTCGCTCGATCTGTGAAGCAAAAAAGCGGGTCATGCCGCGAGGAACACTGCAAGCGTTGCGCCAACGACACGAAAAAGCCTGCATCGGGCAAGCTCGCGCAGCCTCCGGACCCACTGCCGGTGCAAACCGGTCGGCGACGGCGGCAAGATCACGGCCGGCACGTGCTTTCAAAAAGCAGGAGGCGCAGAGCTCCGAGCGCATGGCCTGAACAATTCCGTCGGCGCACCGGTCGTGCCGCGGCGGAAGTTTTGCCAAAGAGTTGCCATATCGAAGGCCACTCATGGTTCGATGCGCGTGTCGTCCGGCATCCGTCGTGAGTTGTTGTGGCCTCCTTGGAGATCACGACCCGAGAGCGAACCAGCAAGCGGTGGGAGGACAGATGGCGAAAAAGGGAATTACGGGCCACGACGAATGGGTGATCACGGAAGCCCTGGCGACGGCGCTGGTTGCGCTGGAGCAGCTACCGCCGGTCCACCAACCCCGCACGCATATGGACGACGTCCGGAAACTCCTCGCCGCCGGCTGCCAGCCCGGCAGCGTCAACCTTCATCTGGCCCAGGCGAAGTGCAGGTTGTTTCCGGGCTCCGATCCACTGTCCATCTATCGCGAATACGGTCTGGAGGACGGGCAGGGCTGATATGAAGCCGCCGCGCGCCCGGCGCGCCGGTATCAATCCGCAAATGGCACCGAACGGTACGACGGCGCCGTTCAGGTAAGCGCGAAAGCGACCAAGCCGGAGCAAAGCAGAACCAAGCCAGCAACGGTCACAGCGAGGAAACTGTTGGAAGCGAATTCTTCACGCATGGTACACCACCTACCGCTCGGGATTGCTGGCCACCGTCTTGACATCGCGCCCCGCCGAACAGAACGACAGGTCCCGTCGCACAGTCAAAAGGAATTCCGTCCGGGGCGGCCGGTTTTGGCCGTATTGATGATTTCGGGCAACACCCTCTGGGACGGGTTGATGGCCCGGCCCGATACCCTGCCGCGCCGCCACATACCCGTCGACTACCGTTCGGAACGCCGGTGTCGGGCTTACAGCGTGCGCCCCGGCGGGAAAGTGCAGGCCAATGAAAAACACCGCGAAAGGGCCCCGGTCCTGCCATCCGGACACCGCCGACCGGCGCTCCCGGGTTGGCCTGCGTTCACTTGTGTACATTTGGCCGGAACGAAATCCCGGTTCCCGCGCTATCTAGGCCAAGTGGAGGGGACCCCGGGACATTGGAACACTTGCCGATTATTCTGGTCGTGGAAGACGACCAATTGCTGCAGAGGGTCGTCGAAGAAACCCTGACGGACGGCGGCTTCGAGATCGTGATCGCGGTATCGGGCGAGAACGCGATCGAGTTGCTTGATACCGCCGATGGCAAATATCGAGCACTCGTGACCGACATCAATTTGGGGCGTGATCGGATGAACGGCTGGGATATTGCCCGTCATGCCCGCGAGATCGACCCGAATTTTCCGGTTGTCTATATGAGCGGCGATAGCGCGGAGGACTGGTCCTCTCGGGGCGTTCCCGACAGTATCATGCTCTCAAAGCCGTTCGCGCCGGCGCAACTGGTCACCGCGGTTTCGCAGGTCCTCAATAGTGCGCCACCGGCCGCCTCCTAGGTTATGCCGTCTACGGCTTGCGGCGGCGCCAGAATATTTACGCTGGAGCAGGCAATGCGAGCCGCCATCTTCGATATCGGGGGCGCCGGGTTGCGAACAAAGCAGTGGATCGACAGCGCAAGGGGCGTAAAATCACTCGGTTTTCGAGGGGAGGATTCGATGCGATCGGCTTTTTTCTCAGTCACGATTTCGCTCGCGCTGGGGTGTTCGGCCGCCCTCGCTCAACAGTCTCCCGACGCCCCCGGTGGCAAACCGGTCGGTGATATCATCGGCCATCCTCCGCCGCTTCCCGGTCCGCCGCCCATTTCCGAACCGCCGGCAAAGACGCCGCCGCCGCCAGCGGCTTCCGCGCCTCAGGCAGGCGAATCCGCGCCGAAAGGCTACACCGGGGCCTACGCACCCGCCGGAACGCCGCCGACCCCGTACTCTACCGGCCCATTACCGCAGTCCAGCGCAGGGCCGGGATTGAACACGGTTGCGCCGGACGGAGTTTCCACACGAACGGTCAAGGCCGTTCCTTGCGGAACCGTCGCGCGTGAGACCGATGGAACGACCACCTGCGTGGGAATCCCCGATCGAGCTTCAGGCAATCAAAGTCCGGGGAGACGTCGGCGCTAGCCGGCGTCTCCGCGCAGGCGCAGCGAGATGCCGCGCGGCTGGTCGCAGTGAGGATGGTGGAATGAAGCTTCGTTCTCGGAAACACAAGATTACAAATCCGGGGTCGATCTGCGGGACGCACGAGATGAAAATCTTGACCGACGATCCGGATTGGGCGCGCGACGTTTATGAGGCGCGGGCGCTCGCGATGACGTTCGTGCGCAGACAGGGCCGTGCCGTGAAGGGCAACTCGTGCTTACAAGCGGCCAGCAACGGCTTCACCGTCACCTACTATCCGAACCGCGTGCCCCTTCGCCTTACCGTCGACGAATACGGGAAGCGCGTTTTAAGTGTCGAATGGAAAGCCGGCGACGCGTGGCGCATCGAAATCGAGGCCTACCATTCCGGCAGATGGGAATCCCGCCTCAAGGCGGTGACGCACCCGCGACCCTGGCTTGAGCGCTGTCGGGCGCTGGTGACATTCACCGGCTCATTGCCCGTAGCCGCGCGGCGGCCCGGGCGATACGCTGACTAGCGCTACGAGCCGCCACTTCAATTCCGTCTGGCTTGCGTTCACCCGCGGAAGATCACAACCGGACGGACTTTAGATCTTTGCTATGCGAGGGGCGCTCGCGGTAGCAATTGCCGATGGTGCCTGTTTGAAGGACGGAGACTAATTCGCGATCCGTGGCTTCGCTGGGGCGGTCCTGACAGCGGCTTTGGACGCATCATTATTGCGCACGGCGCCCCACGGATCTGTCGCACCCTTGTCGGGGATGTTGCCGAGCGACCTCTCGTAGGCCCGTTTGGCCTCCTTCTCGCTTCGGATTTCTGCCGGCGTCTTGTCCTTGGCGGCTTCTCCAGCCTGTTGCATGTGATTATCATCTTGTGCAAACGCTGGCCCGCTCAGCAACACGATCATCGCTAGGGCGCAGGTAACTCGCATGTATATGCTCCTTCGGCATGGTGCCTGACTATGTCACCGCTGGATCACTGGCGAAAGCGAGAAAGGCCGCCTGCGAGCGGTCACCCGGTCGCGGGGGCGCTATCCATGCACTCCCTCCGCCGCTCCATCGCAACATCGTGAACGCGGGGAGATAGTCGAATTCGGCCGCAGCACTACGTGAGCAGCAGCTTGGTAATATCACAACATGCAACAGCACAGCCCAGTTGTTCCCGTAATCGTAGCCTTGATCATCGCGGTGGTGGGTCAGGGCATTATTCTCTTCGGCGACTTCGGCCCGGGCAATCAACCGCATGGCAACGGGATGGTCAGTGCGGCGGCGGTGACGCGGGCCGGCGCGATCGAGATACCGTCGGGGCCGTGAAAAGCCGCCGAAAGAGGTGGCCGGTGCCAACGGGTCGGGAAATTTGAACCCAGCAAGGGGCCAACGCCGTATGCCCATTGCAGCGGCTTACTTGCAGACCAGCGGGCCGCTTGCCAGCGACCTCGCCTTTGCATTGCCCGCAAGGCGGGGTCGTTTGGCCAGATGTGGTCTTTCAGGGCCCAAAGGTCGAGTGGCCGAGCCCCGCATGGAGTCGCGCTGTCCTTCAGGTGATCGCGACCAAAAACGCGATCCGGCAGGACATATCAAAAGCTTCAATTTCCCGCTCCAGCGCGTGCTGGGCCTCGAGATCGACGCGGGCCTCGTCGATGGCGGTTCCAATCCAATCGAGCGCCTGCTGTCGTTGGAAGCTTTCGCCCACGGCCAGTTTGAACAGGCGCGCCTCACCGGCTCCGCGCGCGTAGCCCTCGTCTCGGGCGCGCTGCATGCGAGCCTCGAAGGTATCAGCACGGCCCCGCCTAAGTGTGGGAATCGGCATGGGCCATATTGCGGGGAAGCCGCGCGCTATTCAACGGCTCCCGAACGGTGTTGGCGACTTGCTTCCGACTGATCCACAGGGCAACCGACCAACAAAAAAACCACCCGAAGGCGGCCTCTCTGGAGCTGATGGAGAGGATCCCGACGCAAGACCTAGATCAACGTTCCGCAAGATAAAAATCGCGCTGCATGCGTTCGATGATGCTCGTCAAAGCGTCGCTGGCTATCTTTCTATCCGCCTGACCGAACTTTACTCCCCGAAGCCGCCAATTCACGTCACGACGTGACCTCGGTTTCGTTCGCTCAAGGACCACACCGACGAACGTTTCGCATTCAGGCGAAACCTTCTTAACGGCTTCCGTGATCGCCAATTCGAGATCCGGGATGGTAGATAAAGTTCGGCCACCATTTCGCTCCGACTTCTTCAGCAGGGCGATGCGCGGCTGCCCGATCAAAGGTGGCCGAGGAGCTGGCGCTGAAGATAACGAACTATTTCCACCAGGTGCTGCTACATCTGGAGGCGGCCTCGATGCGCTTGTTCGCGAAATCGTATGATTGAGAGCTTTCCACAACTTCCGGGGCCCCAGCGCGGTTCGTTCGATGAGTGACCCAAAACTTTTGGTGGCGACCCGAACAGCGCCGCCATTGCTGTCGTCCTTGGTCACGTCGTCTAAAATCAGAACAAGTAACCCAACCCAGGGACTTAGAACCAAAATCCAGACAAAGCTCATCCCTCAGATCTCCGGATCCAGTGCGTAGCCGGAATAATGATGGCCCAACAAAAAGACCGCCCGAAGGCGGCCGCTCTGTAGCGCTGATCGGAATGCTCTCAAGCTAAGGATAGCGCGGCGTTTGTTCGCCGATGGAACAGGAAACCAGTGCCGATCTGACCCGACGGAAAGCCGTTAGGGGTGGTGGCCGACGACTTGGCAGGGCGGTCGCCATAAAACGCATAACTTAAATGGGTCTGAGTTCACCAATCGCTAGTAATAGCGTTGGCCACCTTGCTGGAATGATCCCCGAACCGATTAGCTGGGGAAACGCATCGATTGCGCTTGGGTTCCATGTCCCGACCGCGGCCACAGTCGCGCCGGCCGGTCTGGCCGATCGTGAAGCCGCTACAGATTGCGGCGGTGCGGCCTCCATACCGCATCAGACCCCGTGGTAGTAGTCGGTTGGAGCAAATGCGATGCGTCCTGTTTTGGCCTTGGGCCTATTGATCAGCCTGTGTGCTTTCGCGGGGGAATCGCTTCGCAGAGCAATCACCCCATTCCGGCGCGCGTGGGGACACCGCCGGAATGAGGCAGAAGCGCGCTGGTGCACGTAGATTGTAGAAGTCATTGCGTCAACTTAAGGGCGAGCCTCAGAAGACCGAGGATGTCCACCAGGCGCAAACTTCTCATGTCCTTAAGGGGAGGCGGTAGCGCCCGCAAACGCGTCGTTACCAACTCATGCGATTGGCTATGGATTCCAGGCGAGTGCGGAGGGTACAATTCGGGCGGTGGGGTCTTGGGTGGGTGGTGGATTTGCAATGGGGCGTTCGCCGAACTGAACTTCAATTGTCGGCGGCGGTTGTTCTACGTGACCGGGAGTTGAACATGTACAAGGCCACGCTGGTGCTCTTGGCAGTCTTGGGATCGTCCGCGGGCGTTTTTGCGCAAGGGGTCGGTCGTCCGCAGGATGGCTTTTATTCGGGCCAGTACAGCGGTCAATATAGCGGCCAGTACAATGGGCAAAGCAGTCTGAGAGTAGACGGGCGGGGCGGCCACCATCAGGGTTTTCCGCCAAGCGCAGCAGACAAGGACAACAGACTTTTCGACAATCCAATTCGCGAAAGCGATTGTACCGAGGTTGATGCTTTTGCTCCGGATGCGCGGCCAGGTTGGCAAGCGAGAGTACGGCTGGCGTGCCAGTAAACAAAAAGACCGCCCGAAGGCGGCCCTCTCCGTAGCGCTGATGGCATAAGATCAGGCCCCGCGAAACGCCGGCGCGAGCTTCCGACGACAGGCCATGAAGCCCGCGCTGAAGAATCCCAAGATCATCATGGCCCAAGTGGATGGTTCCGGCACGCCCGAGACCGGAGCATCCCCAGCCGGCAGGTCGAAGGCAGCCACGATTGCTCCTAAAAAGTCTTGGTTGACTCCCGTGGTCACGGTCATCGCATCGGGCGGAGCGGCGTGTCGAGCGGCAATCGGCTTGCGCGGCGATGAATTACAGCGGTAAGCTACCGCGTGGCGACCGACATCGAGGACGAGATGAAGCATTCAGTGCTTGTGCGTGTCATAGGCCACAAATTGGATGACTTGCGCAGAGCGGCCTCTCACATCGCTAGCCAATATCAAACTGAATGGCACACTGAGCCGAGGGCATCAGGAACCGCCTTTTGTTTTGACAATGAGAAGACAAGTATTCTGTTCGCGGGTTACTGCAAAATATCCAATATTGCGGTAATCCGGGAACCGTGAGGTCGCAAAAAGATACTTCGCCTAAAAAGGCGGCCTGCTGTGGCCCTCACCACTACTGTGGCCGCTTCAACTCGCTCGCCAGCCAGCCCAGAGCATCGGTCTTCATCGGATCAACTGGGAAAGAAACCTTCTCAACGCGGTGGCAGGTTGAGCACTCGAATGTGCGTTCTTCGAAACCACGTTTTCCGGGCGAGATTCGCGCCAATCCCAACCTGTGCTTACAAGTCGGACACATAGGCCGGACAATAGTTGAAGCTAAATTACTCACACACCCCACCGAATGCAAACCTGGCTTGGCCCGCTACATTATGCCTATCCGTACCGACAAGCCTAGCAAAATATCGTGACAAAGATGCTGGACAGCCGGATCGCCGCTACGGCTCACTGACCAGTGTTTTATTCCAATGAAATCCACGCGCCCGGCGGTTTCGGCGGTGTCGCGGGCTATCTCGTAAGCGTTCGAGGTCGCGGTGGAGGCTTGCGGCTCGCAGAGCCGGTCGCCGCGCTCGCTGCGTGGATCGTGTCGCGGCCACCGAGTGGTCGAACCCGCTCGAATGCCCGAGCCACCGGCGCGCATCGGAGCCCCGTCCAGGATCACAGTCCCGACGAGACGACCTCATCCGCCGCGGCCTTGGTAGACGCGCCGAGGTGCCGGCGCCATAGCGAGGGCGAGGGGAAACCAAGGCACCCTCGAAGAAGTTGCCCGTTTTTGCTTGCTGGCGTTGGCGGTCCCAGCTCTAATCTACCAATGGGCACGAAAACGACCTTCATTTGCGATTGTTGTTTGCGCGAAGCAGACAACAACTTGGGATGGGCGCACATCAGCATCAACGGAGCCAGCGACGGCAAGCAGCTCATACCGGATGAAAACCGAGACCTGTGTGAGATTTGCTGGAGCCCGCTTCAGACCACGATGAAGCAGGTCCATCAAGAGGCTAGAGAAAAACGGAATTCCTCCGGCACGCCTTGAGCAGGTGTGCCCTTGCGGCAGCTTAGGATTTCATTTTCGGCGCCGCCCGGCTGCGGGCGCCTCCCGAGCCCAAAACGCACCAGCGGCGTTCCCCCGAGTCATGGCGGGTGTCGAGAGGGTTGCGGGTCGAACTTCGCCCCAACGGGGGTCAATTGGATCGAGCAATCCGGCCGATGTTTCCCCGAAAGGCTTGCGCCGGGGCATGGGTGATCGTTTCCACCAGCTTCCGCCACCAACGCTGCTTGGCCGTCGAGAGCTTCCCCGCAAAATAAGCTGCTTTCTCGCGGGCTGCCGTAGTTTCATGGCTGGCTTTGAATAGTTCAGCCATCAGCCGGTTGGATCGATCAGTCTCTCGTTCGAAGTCCGCCCGGTGACCGCCCGCAATGGCCTTCATCTCCAAGAGGTCAGCTTGCAGCGTCGCAATGTGATCCTTCAAGGCGGTGACCACCTGGTGACCGGCCGGCGTGGGCGCGCGCGTGACAGGAGAATGGCTGATTTCGGTGAGGTCGACCTGTACCAACGTTTTGCCAGTATTCGAGCGTGAACGGGGCAGCCGGTGTCGTTTCACCAAAGCCCTTGCTGCTTCTGGGGAGATCTTGAGCCTTTCGCCAAGCTCTACATAACTCAACATCTCAACGGGCATGATGGTTGCTCCCGGTGGCCGGACATGGGAAATGATAACGACCAGGAGTTAACGGATGGTTTACCATGAGATAGCTGCCGGCTGGTCGAGCTGGGGGCTGGACGGGAAGCCGCTAGGGTTGTCCGGTAGTGGCGCCATAGCGCGGCGTCCGTCCGGGCCGTGGGACGACCGCGCCAGCGGGCGCTACGCCTAAAGATGGTATTGTTTGCTGTGAATTGGACGGCGAGATTTAGAAACCGGCGGATGGAAACGACCCGCTGGCAACTTCCCTAAAAGGCCGGGCATTCATACTCGCCCGGCCCTTTTTTTGCGGCCGTCACTCGGACACAGGACCCGCGATCAACCGATAGGTCGGGACCCATGCCGTGGCGGCAACACGTAGCACCGGACTTCGGGCGCACCACGGGATGTGCGCCACAACCAGCAAAGAAAAGACCGCCCGGAGGCGGCCTCTAGCGTTGATGGGCAGGGTATCAGACCAAGCGAAGCGCCGGTCCGTTCTGCTTCCGCCGATATGCCATGAAGCCGATACCCGCAAAGCCGAGTAGCATCAATGCCCATGTGGAGGGTTCGGGGACCGCGCTGCTAACATTGAAGCTGACGCCATCCACGCCCCAGAAATCGCAACCGTTGGTGCCGCAAGGATCAGTAATGGTGAGGCTGGTGAAAGTAGTTGCGTCGGTAAAGCCGAAATACTCGGTGCCGCCATTTACATTAATTGGAGCGCTGAGACTTTCTGGCGAACCATCATTGAACGAGAATGCTACATTGGAAGAATAGAATTGTTGTAGCCCCGTCATGAAAATGCCGAACGAATTGGTAGGCCGGGTGAAATTAAACGTGACGCTATTTTCTGATGGACCGAGCCAATGACTGGCTCCTAGAACATTGAATCCCGCAAGGTTAGTTCCAAGGTTGGTATTATTGATTCCCGATATACCAGTCCCGCCATTCGTTCCAGTTAGAGTAAAGGTCCCGTCGCCGTTAAACCAAGTATAGGTCGTTTGATAGCCGACAGGCTGATCTTCAAAATCATGCGTCTTCACGGTTCCGAAGGCACCGGCGGCACTTAAAAATGAATTCCGCGTAGATGTAGAATTGGGATGAGTGCCTATCGCAGCCCCATCGTCTTGACCCGCAAACGTTACGATGGCCGCACGAGAATTGGTGGAAGTGACGAACAGCAGGCCCAAAACTACTGCCCATTTAATCGCAAACTGCATGATCAACACTCCCAATGTTAAGTAAAATGTTAAGCGAACAGAGCAGCAACTTCCTTCGTTGAGATTTTGCGCCAAGCCCAATCACATCGCCGAGCGACGGCGATGAGCCGATCATCGAAACTAATATTAAACCGGCGACGCCCGCGCCGGTTTAATGTGGAGAAATGACCGACGTATTTTATTAAATTGGATTAACAATCGCAGGCCAAGGACAGTCTGTCAATACAAACTCAAGCTTTCCCTGTGACCTGAGTTCACCCGTATGCATCCGGTGAGCGCCGCGGGGTGACCGCGGTTGATGGCGGCCTTGCAATTTGCAATCTATCGGCTGTTCTCTAGTTCGGGGAAGTGAGGATAGCCGGATGGCCGAGGCTCTGACCCACGTTTTTCGCGTGTCATTAAGTCCGAAGGTTTACCGAGATTTCGAGATACTGAGTGCGAAGAATCTGTACGATCTGGCCGGCGAGATAGTTCGGGTCTTCGGCTTCGATTTTGACCACGCTTTTGGCTTTTACAGCAAATTGACTGGAGATGTATTCGGCTCGCCCGTCAAGTACGAGCTGTTCGCTGACATGGGAGAGAGTGAGGCTCGCAGTGTGAAGCGAACCCGAATCGTCGAGGCCTTTCCGACGCTCGGCGCCAAAATGACATTCCTTTTCGACTATGGCGACAACTGGCAGTTCCGGATTGAAGCCATCGGTCAGAACCGCAAGGAGCCAGGGGGCAAATATCCGAGGCTTCTCAAAACCATCGGAGAGGCGCCCGAGCAGTACCCCAACCCGGACGATGAGTGACGAGTGTTCAGGCTGCCACGGCGCTCTGCCGACCGGCCTTCCAATTCCACGGGAGCAGATCGACGACTTTACTGGCGGGGTGATCTGGAAGCCGGGCCAGCACGTCAGCAAGCCAGGCATGGGGGATCGACGTCGTTCATCTTGCAGGTTTCGATCAGGGTATAGACGGCGGCACACGATGGCCGCCGGCGTCTGGGCCAGCGGGCGCTACGCCTAAAGATGGTATTGTTTGCTGTGAATTGGACGGCAAGATTTAGAAACCGGCGGATGGAAACGACCCGCTGGCAACTTCCCTAAAAGGCCGGGCATTCACACTCGCCCGGCCCTTTTTTTGCGGCCGTCACTCGGACACAGGACCCGCGATCAACCGATAGGTCGGGACCCATGCCGTGTTCCAGGTTTCCAGGGTCTCTCCACAAACTTCACATTCGAAGCTGCTAATTTCGCGCGCCTTCGCCATGCTTTCGGTGCGGCGATAGACCGCTCCGCACTCACAGGATCGATGGCCCGCTTCTGACATGCCCGGGTATGCCTCGGGATTCGGACGTTTTCCACTCACCTTTGGTGTAAGAGCCGAGTTGGTTGCTGGCCCGGCGGCGCCCAATGAACCGAATGCAGCAACGAAAAGGGCCGCTGGCATCATCCAGCGGCCCGCGGCTCAAAATTGCTTATCCTGAAAAATCAACCGTCCGCCCCGTCATTGCGGTCAGGATTGAACACCCGTTCCTGATGCCGGTTCGGCATCCGGATGATGCCGATCCAATGGGGACCGCGCGCTGAATAAGACGTCAACCGTCGCTCACCATCGACAAGAAAATTTGTGAGAATGGCTTGGCGAGGACCGGGCCCAATTTTGGAACGGCAGCCTTGATTTCTGGCGTAACCATGTGAGCCTTTAGAGCATCTTCATTCGCCCACGTTTCGAACGTCAGGAAGCGTCCAGGCTGCTTTGCATCCTCAAGCAAGGAATAATGAATACAACCGGGTTCCTTCCGTGCGCCCTCAACGAACGGAACTAGAATCGCGCGTAACGCCTCCACTTGGTCCGGTTTTGAGACGAGTTCTGCCATAACGTAGTAATTGCCGTTCGCCGCGGCTTTAGCAGCGGTACTCGCGAAAGCGGCGATAGCGGACCCGATCGCGGCCGAACGAATAAGGTATCGGCGATCTAGCTTAACCATTTTGTCTCCTCCCGTGGTTTCTGTTGTAGGTCTTGGTTGCTAACATGGCCTAACAGACTTGGCGACGTGAAAGGTCCAATGCCACAGCATGCCAGATCGATTCGAACCGGTTCGTTGAAGGGGCCCGACCCTGACGTTCAACGGTATCCCATCGCCGCGACCGGCTTCGCGTTCCAGTGAAAATCGGGCCTTACGTCGGCCCCGCGTTTGTCGCAAACCTTGCAGACGAAGCGGGGCTCGAGATCCGATAGTCGGAGTTCATCAGGCCACTTGATCGGCGAGCATCGCGATCGAATGGCTGCAATGATAATCCGCGCAGTAGATCAGGAGACCGTGGACGCCTGATGAGCGCATTTCTCCGAACGTGATCTTCGGGAGCGGGGTTTACGGACTTCAATCGAATAGGCCCGTTTTGCTTACGGTCTCAGGATTTCCTGTCTGATTCAAATACGCAACAAATCTCGCCGCCGGCTTGGGTGGTTCAAACTCGCCCGGTGCTTTTGTCATTTTTTCACTTTGAGCCTCTCGCGCGCCAGCCGGTCTGCTCTGAGGCGCTTATGATTTTCTTGGAATTCAGGTTCGGCTTGGGCGTTCGATATCGTCTGTCTCGACGCCATCGGATTTAGTGCCCTTCGCTTGGCCTCGTCTACGAGCCGCTCGGCAGCGGATTTTTTCTCTTTGCTCATCGCTTCACCTTCAGCCCGAGCTCGACCAGGCGCTGCATGTCGCCTCTTGGCAGATATTGTTGCAAAAGTCTTTTTGCCGTGGCGAACGAAAATTTTTAGAGCCGCTGATGCGTCTTACGCGCCGGGACGTGAGGGACCATATCGTTTCACCCAAAATCGATCACGGACCTCCGTAGCGGCGTTGAAAAGCGACGCAGCAGCAGAGAAGTCCAAAGATCAACTTTCGCGAGATTTTTAGGGTTGCTCGATTTTCGACTTTTGCAACAATATCGGCACGAAACGGACATGGCGTAATGTCCGATTTGAGTCCGTTATGCGCAGCAACGCGGACGTAAATTTCACGGCCGAATCGGCGCGCGCAAGCTGGCGCTGCCAATGCGATTGCGGGAATTATGTCGTGGTGACCGGTGCCTACTTGCGCGAAGGGAGAACTGTTCCTTGCGGCTGCTTTACCAGTGAGATGCCGTATGTTCGGCAAGGTGGGTGAAACCTCAATTCTTGTTTGGTTGATAGCGCACGCTGCGCGGCGTCGCCATGATCTCTGAAACTTGCTGCACCAGCGCTATTGCCATCTCATCGTCAATTAGAAACTGCATCGTCGCAGGATCAAGACGAAATTCCAAAAGTACATCGCCACTTTCACCGATGCCTACCTGAACCGAGGGGCGCCCCTGCAACAAAGGGCGGTCTGCTTCTTGGAGAAACTTAGAGGCGGATTACTGGGTGGCTCAGGAGGAGGCAAGGAAGCGGGAGGCCCAAAAGCCCGCACCCTGACTAGAAACCAGCCGGGATCGGCCAACGCGGGCGCATGGCCTCAACCCGCCGCGGCCTTGATCGGACCACCAGCGGCCTTCCTGCCGCGGGACCGCTCCGATCGCCCGCCGGCTAACTGCCTTTGCTGATTTGAAAATAGCAGTAACCCTTACGGGCAATGTCGCTCGAAACGTCGGAATGTAGCCGGGACGCGCCGCTCGGCATCCGTATCCAGTCCTTGGCCTTAAACGCCGCAGGAAGGCCGGCTCCGGGCGAAACGGCTATGCGCAACGTCGGGTCAGCCTTTTGGCTGTAAACGTCGTACCTGATTTTGACGCTGGTACTCATGGAGCGACGCTAACGGCGACGCCGCCGATCGCAATCGACTTCGGCTTTTAACGTTACTCGGCGCTCTGATGGGCGAGGCGGCAATCGATTTGTAGACACAGTGCAGACACAGAGCTTTATCTCGATTGACGAGTTTACACCTAACTCTTTGATTTCGTTGGTGAGCGCGGAGGGACTCGAACCCACGACCCCATGATTAAAAGTCACGTGCTCTACCGCCTGAGCTACGCGCTCACTTGCCGCTGTGTAGGGGCCCGATGGGTGTCGGTCAATAGCGCGACGGCCGTCGATCGGACCGCCGGGCCGGATGAATTTACGTGCGGTTGCAGGCTGTTAGCGGGCGGCTCTTGGCGTGTTGCCTGGAGAAAATCGGGCCGTCATCTGCCAGCCTCCCGAGGAACGTCCGAGGCCACCGGCGGGGCGCTGACCACGGTCGGCATCGCCACCGGGCGCAGGCCGATCAGTTCCGCCGTCCGCACCGCGCTGTTGCGCCAGAACGAAAACGCGTTGGCCCGCGACGTCTCCAGGATGGCGATCGCGACCGCGGACAGGAACGGCAGGCTCTCCAGCACCAGCACGGCGGCGAACACGTAGATTTCGCGCACCTGCTTGGAATTGTTCATCACGACCAGCACCACCGCGCCGACCAGCAGCAGCACGCCAATGACGGCTTCCCAGAACGCCTGGAATTCGATCGACATCCGCGACAATCCGCCCTTGGAGGTGCGGGCAAACGGCAAATGTTCGGTGATCAGGCCGTTGGCGACCGCGCGCGACACCGTCCATTGCACCGACATCGCGGCAATCATGGCGCCCAGCATCTGCCCGGTCCTGACCGGGACGCGAAGACGGTAGGCCACCACGAAATGCACCAGTGACACCACAAAGGCCGCAATGATCGGCAAGGTCAGGATCTTGTCGGGAATGGCGATGTCGGCAAAGGCGACGATCGGGACCCAGATCAGATTGAGAATCGCGACCAGAACGCCGAGACTTTCCGCGCCGAGCCAGTTCAGCCAGCCCAGCGCGAATTCGCGCCGTTGATCCGGCGACAGCCGGCTGGCGCCCGGCAGGAAACGCCGCCAGTGTTTCTTGACGATCTGGAACCCGCCATAGGCCCAGCGGTGGCGCTGCTTCTTGAAGGCCTCGAAGGTGTCCGGAAGCAGGCCGTGGCCGTAGCGGTTGGTGGTGTAATGGGTGAGCCAGCCGTGCTCGATGATCGCAAGGCCGAGATCGGTGTCTTCGCAAATGGTGTCGCCGGCCCAGCCGCCCGCCATGTCCATCGCCGCGCGCCGGATCAGGCACATGGTGCCGTGCACGATGATGGCATTGGCCTCGTTGCGCTGGACCATGCCGATATCGAAGAACCCGGCATATTCGCCGTTCATGATGTAGTGCATCAGCGAACGGTCGCCGTCGCGATGGTCCTGCGGCGCCTGCACGAGCCCGACGCGCGGATCGGCGAACACCGGCACCAGATCCTTCAGCCAATCCGGCTCGACGACATAATCGGCATCGATGATGCCGATGATCTCGGCATCGGCCGCGGTACGCGCCATCGCGATGCGCAAGGCGCCGGCCTTGAAACCCTCGACCTTCTCGGCGTTGATGAACTTGAAGCGCTCGCCGAGCGCGCGGCAATGATCCTGAATCGGCTGCCAGAATTCCGGATCGGGCGTGTTGTTGATGATCACGACGCATTCGAAATTCGGATAGTCGAGCCGCCCCACCGCATCGAGCGTCTGCTTCAGCATCTCGGGCGGTTCGAAATAGGCCGGCACATGGATCGAGACCTTGGGAAACGGGCCGTCGCCGGCCGCGGCCGGGACGGCCGGTGGTGGCTTGACCAGCAGTCGCCGCGGATGGCGGCCAAAGGCGATCGCGGCGATTTCCTCGATCCGCGCCATCGCGATCAGGACCAGCGGCACCAGCAGGATCAATCCCAGCGTCAGGGCAAACGCCGAGCCGAACACGAAGTAATGGTCGGTCCAGTAGGCGAACACCGTCGCGACCCAGGCGCCGACCCCGTTCGCCGTCGCCGACAGCGACAGCGACTGCATCACCGAAGGCCGTTCGAGGCGAACGATCGGCAGCGATAGCAGGATGCCAACGAGCAGCGCGATCGTCGCGAGTTTCCAGTAGTTCTGGTTCACCACCGGGCCGGTCCACGAAAATTTCGGCTCACGGTCGGCGTTCAAAATGCCCCAATAGGGCCCGACGCCACCCTCGAAGAATTTCCAGGGCTGGTCGATCGCTTCGACGATGTTGTATTCCATGCCGATCGCTTCGGCGCGCACCACGAAGTTGCGCAGCACCACCGCCTGCTCGAACGGCCCGGGATCGGCATTGCGCAGATTATAGCCCGCGCTCGGCCAGCCGAACTCCGCGATCATGATCCGTTTGCCGGGAAACTTGTCGCGCAGCAATTGGTAGATATAGACGGCCTGGTCAACAGCCTGATTGGCGGAGAAGTTTTCCCAATAGGGCAGCACGTGCGCGGCGATGAAGTCGACCGAAGAAGCGAGCTGCGGATTGTCGCGCCAGATGTTCCAGATTTCGCCCGTCGTAACCGGCACGTTGACGGATTTCTTGACCTTCTTGATCAGTTCGATCAGGTCGTCGACCTTTTGTTCGCCGCGATAGACGGTCTCGTTGCCGACGACGATGCCGATGACGTTGCTGTTGTGTCTGGCAAGATTGATGGCGGATTCGATTTCGCGCGCGTTGCGATCGGCATTCTTGTCGATCCATGCGCCGACCATGACCTTGAGGCCGAATTCGGCCGCGATCGGCGGCACCAGTTCGACGCCGCCGGTGGACGAATAAAGCCGGATCGCCCGCGTCAGCGGCGCCAGCTTCTTCATGTCGGCGCGGATTTTGTCCGCGTTGGGGATGTTATCGACGTCGGGATGCCCCGTTCCCTCGAACGGGGCATAGGAGACACTCGGCAGGATGCCGGTGAAGTCGGGGGCCTGCTGCTTGTCCCGGAAAGCGCCCCACAGCGCGGCGTGAACGGCGGTCACAAACAGCAGAACGGCGACGACGGCGCGCATCGCGACTAAACCATGTGGGGCCAATATGGCAGGGCAACAGATCCGTCCCCAAGATCCGACCAAGTCTGCGGCAAATCGAGCATATCTCTGCCACACGATTTAACAACTGTTATGACGCCGTGGCGTTTTCAGGGCGCATACGATCCAAACCGCCAAAAATTCCGGCTCGTTCCGGACGCAGCCAGGAATGAACGGGCTTTATTTATTTGTTCGGCGCAGGAGCGGCCGCGGGCGGTGGTGCGGCGGCCGGAGCAGGGGTGGCCGGG
Source organism: uncultured Alphaproteobacteria bacterium (assembly GCA_963808035.1). Classification (GTDB taxonomy): domain Bacteria; phylum Pseudomonadota; class Alphaproteobacteria; order Rhizobiales; family Xanthobacteraceae; genus Bradyrhizobium. Next base: position 126,616 of record CAWEEF010000002.1, read on the forward strand.
CCGGCACTCCCGGCTGTCGTGGGCGCGGCCGGTGTCGCCGCCGCGGCCGCCTGCGGTTGCGCGTCTGGATTGATCCAACAGCCGTGGACGCGGCTGTTAAGCGAGTCCGGGACCTTGGAATCGATCTGACCGCCAAACCGGGTCAGGCAACGGAACGCCGCCTGGATGTGGCCGCCGGGACAGCCGAAACGGTCGTACAGATCGAGGTGACGAAAGGCGGTGTCGAGATCGTCGAGCCACATCAGACGTACGACCCGGCGACCGAGCCAGACGCATTCGGGGTTTCCCGCCGGGCCATTGATGACCTGGGCCGCTTCGGCGAACTCGTTGGTCTTGTGCTGGTTGGCTTCCTTGGCGGCGTCGGCCGGTTGGGCCGCACTCGCCGCCGCTTTGCCGGGTTGTTCCTGGGGGTGCGCGTCGCCGCTCTGGGCGGCGACCCTTCCGGCGCCGATCAAGAGCGCAAGCCCGGCGACGGCGAGGTGGCGCAAAACCGCATTTTGAAGCTCACGCACCGGTCGACGCATAAATTCCCCGATTTGCTGCCCGCTTGTTGCCTGGCCGCGGCCGGCTCTGGCTGGTTTGATGCCGTTCAAATGGGTCTCCAATGCGGCGGAGACGCTGCCGAATTCCCATGACGGACATTTCCGATTTTGTCCAGCAAACTCACAACTTTATCGAGTCGTGGTAAAGCCCCGGCGCAATTTCGGCCGGGCTACTCTTGGCAGCGCGCCGACGACCGGCTAATCGACGATCCCCGCCCGGAGGATGGAACCGATTTCACTTCGCACGCCGTTGGCGCTTCTCCTGATTTCCCTGGCAATGATTGCAGCGGTGTGGTGGTGGCTCGCCACGCCGGTCAAGCTCGCGCGCGCGCCGATCGATCCCAATGCCAAGCTGATGTGCGTGTCCTATGCGCCTTTCCGCGGGGCGCAGACGCCGCTAATGTCGACCACCCGCGTTCCTCCTGAGCAGATCGCCCGCGATCTGGCGCAACTCGCCAAAATCTCCGATTGCGTACGCACCTATTCGATTGAAAACGGCCTGGACCAGGTTCCGGCACTCGCCGCCAAGGCAGGACTGAAAGTCATCCAGGGAATTTGGCTCGGGAGCAACCGCTTCAAGAATCTCGCCCAGATTTCCACCGTGGTCGGCCTCACCAAGCAATATCCCGAAGTCATTACCGCCGTCGTGGTCGGCAACGAGGTGCTGTTGCGTGGCGAGATGACCACGTCCGACCTCGCCGCCATCATCCGCTCGGTCAAATCGCAGGTCACCGTTCCCGTTACATACGCAGACGTGTGGGAGTATTGGCTGCGCAATCGGGAAATCTACGACGCGGTCGATTTTGTCACCATTCACATCCTGCCCTATTGGGAGGACTTTCCGATCCGCGCCAAATATGCGGCGGCCCATGTCGATGCCATTCGCAACCAGATGGCGGTGGCGTTCCCGGGCAAGGAAATCCTGATCGGTGAGACCGGCTGGCCAAGCGAGGGACGGATGCGCGCGGGCGCGCTGCCGTCTCGTTCCAATCAGGCGCGAGTGGTCTCCGAAATCCTCAATCTGGCCAAGCAGGAAAACTTTCGCGTCAATCTGATCGAAGCCTACGACCAGCCCTGGAAGCGCCAGCTCGAAGGCACAGTCGGTGGCTATTGGGGTCTGTTCGATTCAGTGCAGCGGACGCTCAAATATCCGCCCGGGCGAGCCATCAGCAATTTCCCGCTTTGGAAGCTGCAGATGGGATGCGGTATGGGGTTGAGCATTCTCGTGTTCGGCGCCGCCTGGCTCACTCTGCGCCGTCGGCCCTGGACACCGCGCCTTGCCTCCTGGATTGCGGTTGGCTGCTCGGCGACCACGGCCGGAATCCTGCTCGGGATCGCCTGCGACAAGATGTACTATGAAAGCTATGGCTTCGGCGGCTGGCTTTGCTGGGGCTTGCTGCTCGCCGCCGGCATCGCCTCGCCGCTGCTGAGCAGCCACGCCCTGATGTCCGGACGGGCACTGCCGACATTCCTTGAACTGCTCGGGCCCCGCGAGACAAGAACGCGGTCAGTTCTGACGAGCCTGCTCGGCATTGTGCTTGCGGTGACCACGCTGGTGGCTGCCGAGACCGCGCTCGGTTTCGCGTTCGATCCCCGATATCGCGACTTTCCGTTTGCGGCGCTGACCATGGCCGCGGTGCCGCTTTCGACCCTGACGCTGCTCAACCGGCCGCAACAGGGTTCGCGTCCAATAGCCGAGGCGGTGTTTGCCGGGCTGCTGACGGCGGCGACGCTCTATACCGGGTTCAACGAAGGTGCGGACAATTGGCAGTCGCTCTGGACCTGTGCGGTGTATTTGCTGCTGGCGCTTACGCTGTGGCAGGCGCGGGGCGTGCAAATCCCAAAATAAGCAGTCCAATCGCGAGACCCGACAAGCCGATATTGTAGAGCACGATCCCGAATCCGGCGGCGATCAACCCGCCGGTGAGCAGCACGATCGAGGGACGGATCAAATGCAGTGTCGCAATGACCAACGCGACGCTGCCGAACACCGAATTGCGAAACAGGTAGGTCGCGAGGCTGCGGGTCTTGCACAGCATGGTCTGCAGCCCCGCATCGCAGGCCAGCGCCACGGTCGAGAACTCGATCGCGAGATAGCGCAGATAGAGCGCGTAACCGACGGTGACGAAACCGACGATCAGCAACCATTGGACCTGATAGGGCGTCAGTCTGAACGGCGTTTTCTTCATCGGGCAACTATGGCGGGGAAGGCGATGCGCGACAACCCTGCGCGACAGTCGCTTTGGAAGGCGCTCTAGAGGTGGCCGTAAACCATTGACTCCACACGTCTTTTATACCGAAGACTAACGTCGGCCGAAAATCGTCGAAAGGGTCGTGGGTTCAGGCGCTGGCGGCGCGGGTTCCTCGACCGTCACCCGTTTGGCATAGCCTCGCCGGTGCCCCGTTGGTCTGGCTGAACCGGGCTTGGCGGCAGTGATCGAGGCGGAGGCATCTTCCGCGGTGATCGCAAGGCGCTGGCCGTCATATACCGTCGTCTCGCATGGCCGTCGGTTCTCAACCATGACCGCGCAGATCTTGGCAGCCGCGGCTGCGTCGCTGAGCGGGCCTGCGCCGAGCCTCAATTGCATCCCGGCACCGCTGCTGCTTTCCTTGATCATGACAATTGGATGCAACGCGGCCAATGGCGCGTTCGATCGCGATTTGAGCAGGCCCCGCCACAGCGCACGCAAGCCGCCGAGCGAATTCGCGCCCCCCACGTCGACCGCAAATTCGGTCTTCTGGACTTCGACTTTGGGCGGCATTGACGGCGCGGCCTCCGCTTTCGGCGCGTCGGGGTTCTCGGCGGCCGGAACCACGGCAACTACGACCGGCGAAGGCGTCGGCGCCTGGGTGACAGCAGCGGCTTTGGCGGTTGGATCCGGCGCGGTCGGTTTCTCAGCCGCGGCATCCGGCGGAGCCATGATCGATTTCGAGGCCGTCAGCGGCGTTGCCGGTTCTGCCGCCGACGTGGCGGGCTTGTTCGGAGTTCCCTGTTCGGCCGAGACCGGCGCAGGGGGGCCCGCCCGCGGCAGGCTGGCGTCCGCAATGGGCTTTTCCACCGCCGCCGGCGCTGGCGATGGGACGGGCGCCGGTGGCGGTGGAACTGCGGCAGCGGCCGCTTTCTGCCGCGTGATCGAGCCGGTGACCGAGTCGAGCCCCTGTTCCAGGACGGTGACCCGGGAAAACAGCCGGTCGCGGTCGCCGTTCAGCGTATCGATCGCCGAGGCGAGCCTGCGCGTCTCGTTCTGGCCTTCTTTGGCAATCGACTGGACTTGCTGCTCCTGCCGCGCCAGATCGGCTACCGCGACCTGCTCGTGCCGCAACCCGATCGAAGACTGGTTGGCGTACAGCGCGACCGCCACCGCGCTCACTGCGACCGTGCCCCAGGATGCCAGCCTTAGCAGCGAGCGCCGGTCGAAATCATCCTCATCGGCAAAAAGTCCGGCCAGCACGCCGCCCGAGTTCTCGGCCTCGAAGCTGCCAGCCCGATGGATGGGATCTTTTGCCATAGGAATTCTTCGGCCCCCCAAGGCCCGCCGAATCACGCCGCGAACATTAACAGGAAATGCACCCGCCGCTGGAATCCGTCCATTGGCGGTGGCGAATCGGGTTTCCACTGAGGCTCAAAGCTTCTAAGACGGCGGCGCAAACATCGCCGTCATGGAAGGATGAGGGATGACCGGCAGAACCAGCCTCACGATCGTGCTCGCGGCCGGTGAGGGCACGCGGATGCGGTCCGCGTTGCCCAAGGTGCTGCACCCGGTCGCCGGCCGATCGCTGTTGGCGCACGTGTTTGGGGTCGCACCGAAGGGAGTGGGCGACGCGCTGGCGGTGGTGATCGGCCCGGATCACGAGGCCGTCGCGATAGAGGCAAAACGCCTGCGGCCGGACGTCGCGGCTTTTGTGCAGCGCGAGCGCCGCGGCACCGCGGATGCGGTACTGGCGGCTCGGGACGCCATTGCCCGTGGCGCGGACGACCTGGTTGTGGCGTTCGGCGACACGCCGCTAATCTCGGCCGACACCTTGGCGCGGCTGCGGGCACCGCTGAAAAATGGCGCCGCGCTCGCCGTGCTTGGATTTCGCGCCGCCGATCCCACCGGCTATGGCCGCCTGCTGGTCGAGGGCGATCATCTGGTGGCGATCCGCGAGCAGGCCGATGCCAATGCTGCGGAACGCGCGATCACGCTGTGCAATGCCGGCGTGATGGCGTTCGACGGCCGCAAGGCGCTTTCGATCATCGACAAGATCGGCAATGCCAACATCAAAGGCGAGTACTATCTGACCGACGCCGTCGGTATCGTGAGGGGTTTGGGATGGGAGGCCGTCGTGATTGAAACCGATGAGGACGAAGTGCGCGGCATCAACACCAAGGCCCAACTCGCCGAGGCCGAACAGGTGATGCAGGCGCGACTGCGCAGAGCGGCGCTCGACGCCGGCGTCACCATGATGGCGCCGGATACGGTCTACCTCGCCGCGGATACCGCCCTCGGCAACGACGTGACCATCGAACCGTTCGTGGTGATCGGTCCCGGCGTTTCGATCGCCGACGGCGCCGTGATCCATTCTTTTTCGCATATCGTGCAGGCCTCGATCGGCCGGAATGCGTCGATCGGCCCCTATGCCCGGCTGCGGCCGGGGACCTTGCTCGGCGAGGGCGTGCGGATCGGCAATTTCGTCGAGACCAAGGCCGCGAAGCTGGAGGCGGGCGTCAAGGTCAATCATCTCAGCTATATCGGCGATGCCCATATCGGCGCGGCAGCCAATATCGGCGCCGGCACCATCACCTGCAACTATGACGGCTTTGGCAAGCACAAGACCACGATCGGCGCCGGCGCCTTCGTCGGCACCAATTCCTCGCTGGTGGCGCCGGTGAAGATCGGCAGCGGCGCCTATATTGGTTCGGGCTCGGTGATCACCCGCGATGTGCCCGACAATGCCATGGCGCTGGAGCGCAGCCAGCAGACCACGCGCGAAGGCGGGGCTACGCGATACCGCGAGATGAAAACCCGCGACAAGACGTCGAAGGACGGCTAACGGTCGATCGTTAAGCCTTCGGCTTAACGCTGTTTCAATCGGCAATAATTATTGAGTATCTGGTCCTCGGCGATTCTCGTTAAGAGAACCCGGTGCCGGAGTGGCAATTTTCGTTCGATTCGGAGATATGAACCCGCATGTGCGGCATTGTCGGCATTCTCGGGCGCGCTCCGGTCGCGGAGCAGTTGGTGGATTCGCTCAAGCGTCTTGAATATCGCGGCTATGATTCCGCGGGCGTCGCCACGCTGGAAGGCAACCATCTCGATCGCCGCCGCGCCGAAGGCAAGCTCAAGAACCTGGAGGCCAAGCTGAAAGCCTCGCCGCTGTCGGGCCATACCGGCATCGGTCACACGCGCTGGGCCACGCACGGCAAGCCGAACGAGAACAACGCGCATCCGCACGCCACCGCCCGGGTCGCCGTGGTCCACAACGGCATCATCGAGAATTTCCGCGAATTGCGCCAGCAACTGGAGAAGAACGGTACGATCTTCAAGACCGAAACCGACACCGAAATCGTCCTGCACCTGGTCGACGGATATCTGGCCAGCGGCATCAACCCCGTCGAGGCGGTGAAGGCATCGCTGGCGCAGCTTCGCGGCGCCTTCGCGCTCGGGTTTATCTTCGCAGGTGACGATGACCTGATGATCGGCGCCCGCAATGGACCGCCGCTCGCCATCGGCCATGGCGACGGCGAAATGTACCTGGGTTCGGATGCCATCGCGCTCGGCCCGTTCACGGACACGATCAGCTATCTCGAGGACGGCGACTGGGTCGTGCTGACGCGCAACGGTGCGACCATCTACGACAGGAACAACGCGATCGTTCATCGCGACGCGTTCAAGCACAGCGCCGCGACCGCGCTGGTCGACAAGGCCAATTACCGCCACTTCATGGCTAAGGAGATCCACGAGCAGCCTGAAGTGGTCGGTCATACGCTGGCCCGCTACATCGACATGGCGACCGAGCGCGTTGCGTTGCCACTGCAGCTCCCGTTCGACTTCAAGGACGTTCAGCGCATCTCGATTGTTGCCTGCGGCACCGCGAGCTATGCGGGTTACGTCGCCAAATACTGGTTCGAGCGCCTGAGCCGGCTGCCGGTCGAAATCGACGTCGCCTCGGAGTTTCGCTACCGCGAGGCGCCGTTGCGCAAGGGCGATCTGGCGATCTTCATTTCGCAATCCGGCGAAACCGCCGATACGCTGGCCGCGCTGCGTTATGCGAAATCGAACGGCGTGCACACCCTGTCGGTGGTCAACGTTCCGACCTCGACCATTGCGCGCGAGAGCGAGACCATGCTGCCGACGCTCGCCGGTCCCGAGATCGGTGTCGCCTCGACCAAGGCCTTCACCTGCCAACTCATGGTGTTGGCCGCGATTGCGATCGCGGCGGGCAGGGCACGCGGCGAACTATCCGAGGTCGATGAGGCCAAGCTCGTGCATGGCCTGGTTGAGATTCCGCGACTGATGGCGACGGCGCTCGCCACCGAACCGCAGATCGAGAAACTCGCGCGCGACATCGCAAAGAGCCGCGACGTGCTTTATCTCGGCCGCGGCACCAGCTATCCGCTGGCGCTGGAGGGCGCGCTCAAGCTGAAGGAGATTTCCTACATCCACGCCGAGGGCTATGCCGCCGGCGAACTCAAGCACGGGCCGATCGCGCTGATCGACGAGAACATGCCGGTCGTGGTGATCGCGCCGTTCGACCGGGTGTTCGAGAAGACCGTCTCCAACATGCAGGAAGTCGCCGCCCGCGGTGGCAACATCATATTGATGACCGATGCCAAGGGAGCGGCGGAAGCGACCATCAACTCGCTGGTGACGATCGTGCTGCCGGACATGGCGGCGACCTTCACGCCGATGGTCTATGCCGTTCCGGTCCAGTTGCTGGCCTATCATACTGCCGTCGTGATGGGCACCGACGTCGACCAGCCTCGCAATCTCGCGAAATCGGTGACGGTGGAATAAGGCCCGGCGCCCGGCTGCTCCGGCACGGGGTCTTCAAAATTCTGCCACGACACCTAGCTGACATTGTATGATGGCGGCTTGGACCGACCTGGAACCGCAATGAATCGCGACAATCTGCCGCCGACCGTGCCTCCCGCCCAGCCCCCGCCGGACCCACCGCGCGGCTTTATGGCTCGATTCCGCAACTATTTTCTGACCGGCCTGATCGTTGCCGGGCCAATCGCCATCACTTTCTATCTGACCTGGTGGTTCGTGACCTGGGTCGACGGCCTGGTGCGCCCGTTCGTGCCGATCGCCTATCGGCCGGAGACCTATCTGCCGTTCGGACTGCCGGGCTCCGGGCTTATCGTTGCCGTGATCGCGCTGACGCTGCTGGGCTTCCTCACCGCCAATTTGATCGGGCGGACCCTGGTCGATCTCGGCGAGAGACTGCTGGGACGCATGCCGGTGGTGCGGGCAATTTATCGCGGCCTGAAGCAGGTGTTCGAAACTCTGTTCTCGGGGCAGGGATCGAGCTTTCGCCGCGTCGGCCTGGTCGAATTTCCCTCGCCGGGCATGTGGTCGATCGTGCTGATCTCACAGGCGCCGAGCGTCGAGATCGCCAACAGCCTGCCCGGACAGGAGGAACACATATCGGTGTTCCTGCCTTGCGCGCCGAACCCGACCACGGGTTTTTTCTTCTACGTGCCGCGGAGCAAGATCATCGAGGTCGACATGGGCGCCGAAGATGCCGCGACCCTGATCATGTCCGCGGGCGTGGTACAGCCCGGCTCCGATCCCCAGAAGAAAGTCGCCGCCCTGGCCGGAATGGCGAATGCCGCCCGGGTCGCGAATTCCGCCACCCTGCAGCCGCTGCCGGCGAAAGCGGAGTGATGTCTGGCCTACGCCTTTGGAAATGACGGACCCGCCCTCGTTATGCTAGATCTGGCAGCATGAGCCCTGGAACGGAAAAATTGCTGGAGCGAGTTAAATCCTGGCCGGAAGAGGATCAGGAAGAACTTGCCGAGATCGCTCGTGAAATTGAAGCACGGCGCAGTGGCGTTTACCGGCTATCGGACCAGGAGCGAACCGCGGTACGAGCGGGAATGGATGCGGCGCGGCGTGGCGATTTTGCTTCCGAAGAGGAAATGAACGAGTTTTATCGCCTGCACTCTCGTGCATGAGGGTTCGCTTTACCCGCCTGGCGCAACGCGACCTTGCGCAAATCCATGCTTTTATCAGTCGGGACAATCCGGAAATCGCATCGCGGCTGGTCGCGCGTCTCATTGAACGTTCAAGGAAGTTGGCCGGCAGCCCTTTCGAAGGACAAGAAACAGACGAACCGAACGCGCGCGTCGTCATCGTTCCTCGTCTGCGTTATTTTATTTTTTACACGGTCACGGCAGACGAGATTCACATTACCCACATCCGCCATACCTCGCGCCGGCGCCCGCGCAACTGGGATCGATGAGTTTTGTTTGGCCGCTTCGCGCGGTCTTCGAGAGGCCTACTATCCCGCACCGATCAGCGGCAGCGCCTCGTCGCGTTCGAATAGATAGAGCAGGCAGCGCAGCGCTTCGCCCGGTGCACCTTTGAGCCTGGGATTTTCCTTCATGATCCGCAGCGCCTCGTCGCGCGCCTGGGTGATGAGTTGGCCGTGGACTTCGGACCGGGCGATGCGATAGCCGGGCAGGCCGCTTTGCCGGATGCCGAGCACGTCGCCTTCGCCGCGCAGCCGCAAATCTTGTTCGGCAATGCGGAATCCGTCGGTGGTTTCCCGGATCACCTTGAGCCGCGCCGTCGACATCTCGTTCAGCGGTTCCCGGTAGAGCAGCAGACAGGTCGAGGCTTCGGAGCCGCGGCCGATCCGTCCCCGCAACTGGTGCAGTTGCGCGAGCCCGAAGCGTTCGGCGTTTTCGATCACCATGATGGTTGCCGCGGGAATGTCGACGCCGACCTCCACCACGGTCGTGGCCACCAGCAGGCCGATCTCGTGGCCAGCGAACTGCGCCATCACCCGGTCTTTCTCCACGCCTTTCATCTGGCCATGCACCAGGCCAACGCGGGTTCCGAAGCGCTGTTGCAGGCTTTCGAACCGCTCGGTGGCGTTAGTCAGGTGATCGACGCCCTCGGCTTCGGATTCCTCCACCAGCGGGCAAATCCAATAAACCAGTTTGCCGGCCGACAGCGCCCGGCCGACGGCGTCCATCACCTCGTTAAGGCGGCTGTTCGGCACCGTGCGGGTATCGATCGGCTGTCGTCCCGCCGGTTTTTCGCGCAACTCGGAGACGTCCATGTCGCCGAAATAGGTCAGCACCAGCGTCCGCGGGATCGGCGTAGCGCTCAGCACCAGCACGTCAACCGCCTCACCCTTGGCGGTGAGCGCGAGGCGTTCGCGCACCCCGAAGCGATGCTGCTCGTCGACGACCGCCAGTGCCAGCGCCGGGAATACCACGTCGTCCTGGATCAGCGCGTGGGTGCCGACCACGAAATCGATCTCGCCGGCTGCCAGCCGGGCGAGGATATCGCGGCGCTCCTTGCCTTTTTCGCGGCCGGTCAGGATCCCGACCCGCAGGCCAGCGCGTTCGGCCAGCGGCGTGATGGTCTTGATGTGCTGGCGCGCCAGGATTTCCGTCGGCGCCATCAGCGCTGCCTGCCGACCCACCTCGGCGACGGCAGCGGCCGCGAGCAGCGCTACCACGGTCTTGCCCGAGCCGACATCGCCCTGCAGCAGCCTCAGCATGCGCACCGGCTGGCGCAGGTCCTCCGCTATGGCGGCGGAAGCCTGGCGCTGCGACGATGTCAGCGCGTAGGGCAGGGCGTCGATGATCTTGTGGCGCAGATGACCGTCGCCGGCATGACGGTCGCCCGCAGGACGTCGCAACTGCGCCCGCACCAGTGCCAGCGCCAATTGGCCGGCCAGCAGTTCGTCAAAGGCAAGTCGCGACCAGTACGGACCATCGGGCAGGATGTCGGTCAACTCGACCGGTATGTGCAGGCGGTTCAGCGCCTGCGCGATCGGCGGAAAATGGCCGCGGCGCAGGATCTGCGGGCTGATCCACTCGGGAAGGTTTGGCAGCTTCTGCAGCGCCTGCGCCACCGCGCGCCGCAGGCTGCCGAGCGCCAGTCCCTCGGTCAAAGGATAGACCGGGTCGATGCCCGACAGTTTGGCAAAATTCGCCTCGTCGACGACGCGATCGGGATGCACGATCTGCGGTATGCCGTCGAACATCTGCAGGGTGCCGGACACGTAGCGTTTTGAGCCGACCGGCAGCAGCTTTTCGACGTAGCCGGGCTGGGCGCGAAAATAGGTCAGCACGACGTCGCCGCTATCGTCGCTGGCGTAGACCAAATACGGCGCGCGCGAACGTCCGCCCGGTGCCGGGCGATGCCGGTCGACCGTCACTTCCAGCGTCACCACCGTTCCCGGCACGGCATCGCGGATCCTGGGCCGTGCGCGGCGGTCGATCACACTCGTCGGCAGATGCAACAGCAGATCGACCAGCCGCGGCGTCTCATCGCGGCCGAGCAGATAGCGGAACAATTTGTCCTGCTTCGGCCCGACGCCGGCAAGGCTCGTGACCGGTGCAAACAGCGGGTTGAGCAAAGCGGGGCGCATCGCGACACCTGGGACCGTTTGCATCCGTCATGCCCGGCTTTAAGCGCGGCTTCCACGTCTTTTTTCGGATGGCTCGCGTTTGTTCTGCATTGCGGCGCGATCAGGTGCTGACATTCGTCGATGCCAACGCTATATCAACGTCGCCCGGCCCGTCCGGGCTTTTGGCGTTCGGATTGGAATTGCGATGACAGGATCGACACGATCGAGCGACGGTCTCGATGACCGCCGCAAGCGGCTCTTGTTTCGCTGTTGGCATCGCGGCACCCGCGAGATGGACCTCATCCTCGGCCGGTTCGCGGACGCTGAGATCGCAAGCCTCAGCGAACAGGAACTGGCTCAGCTCGAACGCCTGATCGAAGTGCCGGACCCCGACCTTTATGCCGCCTTGACCGGCGGAAGGCCGCTGCCGCCCGAACACGCCAACTCCGTTTTCCAGCGCGTCAAGGCCACACGAGCCGTGGATCACGGTGCATGAAGGCGCCGGCCCAATCGCCCGCACAACGCCTCGGTGCCGGTCGCCCGCTGACCTTTGCCAATGTGGCCGAGGGTGCCGAGGGGCTCGTGGTGTCGGACCTCGCGCGCGCGGTCGCGGCGCGACCGAAGCCGTCGGCGGTCAGCCTCGCGGTGGTTTGCCGTGATGGCCCGCGCATGCAGCAACTGGCACGGGCGTTGGAATTCTTCGCCCCCGATCTGCCGGTGATGCAGTTCCCGGCCTGGGATTGCCAGCCCTATGACCGGGTGTCGCCACATGGCGGCATCCTGGCGCAACGGCTGACCACGCTGGCACGGTTGGCGCGACTAGCGGGCAGCGACAAGCCTTTGATCGTGCTGACCACGGTCAACGCCATCGTGCAGCGGGTGCCGGCGCGCGACATCATCGCGGCGCAGGCGCTGTCGGTGGCGCCCGGCCATGTCGTGCCGATGGATTCCATCGTGTCGTGGCTCGAGCATAATGGCTACAGCCGCGCCTCCACGGTGCGCGAGCCCGGCGAATACGCGGTTCGCGGTGGCATCCTCGATCTGTTTCCGGCGGGGCTCGAGCAGCCCGTGCGGTTCGATTTTTTCGGCGACTGGCTCGAATCGATCCGCAGTTTCGACGCCGAGACCCAGCGCACGCTGCTTGACATGCGCGCGCTCGACCTCGTTCCGATCTCGGAATTTCAACTCGTCACCGAGACCATCCGCCGGTTCCGGATGGGCTATGTCGCGGCGTTCGGTGCGCCCGAGCGGGACGATCCGCTCTACGAGGCCGTCAGCGAGGGCCGCCGCCATCCTGGCATGGAGCATTGGCTGCCGCTGTTCGGGGAAAGGATGGATACGCTGTTCGATTATCTCGGCGACGCGCCGATCGCGATCGAGCCGCAAAGCGAGGACGCCGCGCGCGAACGCTTCAAGCAGATCTCGGATTATTACGAGGCGCGGCGCGAGGCGATGGAGCATCCCGGCGGCGGCGCGATCTACAAGCCGTTGCCGCCGGATCGGCTCTATCTGACCGAGAACGAATGGACCAAACGGCTGGATCAGGCCGCGCTGGCACGGCTGACGCCGTTTGCGGTTCCCGAGGGCAGCGGCGATGTGGTCGATGCCGGCGCGCGGCAGGGACGCAATTTCACGCCGGAGCGCGCCGATGGCTCCGTCAACGTGTTCGAAGCGGTCGTCGCGCATGTCGGCGCGTTGCAGGCCCAGCGCAAGAAGGTGGTGATCGCGCTGTGGAGCGAAGGCTCGCGCGACCGCATGGGCAGCATGCTGCGGGATCACAAGCTGCTCAACCTGACCAGCGTCAACACCTGGCCCACCGTGCAGGCGACGCCACGCAACGAAACCATGCTGGCCGTGGTCGGCATGGAGTCCGGTTTCGAGAGTGACCAGGTCGCCGTCATCAGCGAGCAGGATATTCTCGGCGACCGGCTGGTACGGCCGCGCCGGCCGAGCCGCAAACTCGACAATTTCATCTCGGAGGTCACGAGCCTTGCCGCTGGCGATCTCGTCGTCCATGTCGAGCACGGCATCGGCCGCTTTGTCGGTTTGCAGACGCTCGACGTCGCCGGTGCGCCGCACGACTGTCTCGAGCTGCACTACGCCGCCGAGACCAAGCTGTTCCTGCCGGTCGAGAATATCGAGCTGCTGTCGCGGTACGGCTCCGATCACGCCCATGTCGAGCTCGACCGGCTTGGCGGCGGCGGCTGGCAAGCCCGCAAGGCCAAGCTGAAGAACCGGATCCGTGAAATCGCCGGCGATCTGATCAAGATCGCCGCTGAACGGCTTCTGCATGAGGCGCCGAAAATGCCGGTGCAGCCGCATGCCTATGACGAGTTCTGCGCGCGCTTCCCCTATGAGGAGACCGAGGACCAACTCGGCGCGATCAATGCCACGCTGAAGGACCTCGAAAACGGCCGGCCGATGGACCGGTTGATCTGCGGCGACGTCGGGTTCGGCAAGACCGAGGTGGCGCTGCGGGCGGCGTTCGCGGTCGCGCTCGACGGCAAGCAGGTCGCCGTCGTGGTGCCGACGACGCTGCTCGCGCGCCAGCACAGCAGGAATTTCGCCGAACGGTTTCGCGGCTTTCCGGTCAACGTCGCGCAGGCCTCGCGCCTGATCGCGCCGAAACAGCTAACGCAGGTGAAAAAGGACCTCGCCGACGGCAATATCGACATCGTGGTCGGCACCCACGCGTTGCTCGGCAAATCGATCAAGTTCAGGGATCTCGGACTCCTGATCGTCGACGAGGAGCAGCATTTCGGCGTCGGCCACAAGGAGCGGCTGAAACAGCTACGGGCGCAGGTGCATGTGCTGACGCTGAGCGCGACGCCGATCCCGCGCACGCTGCAGTTGGCGCTGACCGGGGTGCGCGACCTCTCCATCATCGCCTCACCCCCGGTCGATCGGC
>CAWEEF010000003.1:0-191059 GCA_963808035.1 uncultured Alphaproteobacteria bacterium
CCGATCTGTTGATTGCGGACGAGCCGACCACCGCGCTCGATGTCACGGTGCAGGCGCAGATCCTGACCTTGCTGGCCGAAGATCCCGGACGCGGCTCGGCATGAGCCTGTTGTTCATTACCCACGATCTCGGCATCGTGCGCCGCATCGCCGATGTGGTCTGCGTCATGAATGGCGGCAAGATTGTCGAGCAGGGGCCGGTGGAGCAGGTCTTCACGGTGGCAAAACATCCCAACACCCGCGCCTTGCTCGCCGCCGAGCCCAAGCCCGACCCGGCGCCGCCCCGACCGCAATCTCCGGTGGTGATGTCGACGGACGGCCTGAAGGTCTGGTTTCCGGTCAAGCGCGGCCTGCTCCGCAGCACGGTCGGGCACATCAAGGCGGTGGATGGCGTCAGCGTCTCGGTGCGCAAGGGCGAAACGCTTGGCGTGGTCGGCGAATCGGGTCCGGCAAGACCACGCTCGGCCTCGCGCTATTGCGGTTGATTTCCTCCGACGGGCCGATCGTGTTCCTCGGCAGCAAAATCCAGGGGCTCGGGTTCAAGGCGATGCGGCCGTTCCGCCGCGATATGGAATCGTGTTCCAGGATCCGTTCGGCGCCCTCAGTCCGCGGATGTCGATCGGCGATATCGTTGCCGAAGGCCTCAGCGTGCATCAGCCGGCGCTGTCGCGGGAAGCACGCGAGACGCGGGTGATCAAGGCGTTGCGCGATGTCGGGCTCGATCCGGCGACGCGGTTTCGCTATCCGCACGAATTCTCCGGCGGGCAGCGCCAGCGCATCAGCATCGCCCGCGCGGTGGTGCTGGAGCCGAATTTCGTCGTGCTGGATGAACCGACCAGTGCGCTCGATATGCTGCTGCAGGCGCAGATGGTCGATCTGTTGCGCGAGCTGCAGCGCAAGCGCGACCTCACCTATATGTTCATCTCGCATGATCTGCGGGTGGTCGCCTCGCTCGCAAGCCATCTGATCGTGATGCGTCACGGCAAGGTAGTGGAGGAGGGAGCCGCCGCGGAGTTGTTCAAGAGCCCGAAAACCGATTACACCCGCGCGCTGTTCGCAGCCGCGTTCCGGCTCGAAGCCGACCCAAGCGGTGCGGTCGCGGTTTGAGCGGGAGTGAAGCGAGCCGCTTGATGGCCGTGATCTCGCTGCCCGTGGCCCTGATGCGCGCTATGGCGTCGCGGGTGTTTTCGATTGTCGTCGCCATGTGATGGGCATTGGCGTGAACGAGGGTGGCGGCATCCCGCGCGATTGCGACATGGCCTTTCCAGAAAATCAGGTCGCCGCGCTGCAGTTTGCCGGCCGTTGCCGGATCCAGCGCACGGCCAAGGCCGTCCTGCTGCATGTCGCTGTCCCGCGGGCAACCGGTGCCGGCGGCATTCAGGGCGATCTGGACCAACCCGGAGCAATCGATGCCAAGGCTGCTCTTGCCGCCCCACAGATAGGGCGTGCCGGTGAACTGTTCGGCGACAGTGACGAAATCGCGCTGATAACGGTCGAGGCTGGCGAGATGCGGCAGCGGCAGATGCCAGCCGTCGCCTGTCACCGCAAACGGTCCATCCTCGCGAACGACGGCTATCTTCGCCCCCATCGGCAGCGTATCGACCGGGGCAGCTTGATCGAGGGACCCGGAAACGCAAACGTCCTGATCGCGGTGATCTTGTGGGTTGGTGCCGCTGCCGGCGGTGCCAGCGCGCGATCCGGCAACCAGCCGACATAGCCGTCACTGTTCAACTGGCCCCAGGCCCAGCCCTCGCCATTGCGGTCGTAGATGGTGGCGCGCTCGCCTCGCAGCGCCTGCGTCAGCAGCATCGCGCCGGACCACGGCTCGGCGCGCAGCGCCGCCAGGCTGGCGACGATCTCGAGCTCTTCGCCGGCGACGTAGCGGGCCGCCTTGATCCTGCCTTCGAGATATTGCGCGGCGAGATCGGGCCGTGCCGGTGTCAGGCGCGGGTCATCCATAGCGTTCCCCAAGCAATTGATAGATCGCGCGCGCGGCCTGGCATTCACCGCCTTCCGGTCGTGCCGGCTTCGCCGACGGGGTCCAGCCATAGATATCGACATGCAACCAGCTTTTCGCGTTCTCGACAAAGTGCTGCAGAAACAACGCGCAGGTGATCGAGCCGGCGAAGCCACCCGACGGCGCGTTGTTGAGATCGGCGACCTTTGAATCGAGCCAGGCATCGTAAGCCGGCCACAGCGGCAAGCGCCACAACGGATCATTCTCCCGGTTGGCAAAGCGTGCGACGTCCAGCGCCAGCGTCTCATCATTGGTGTAAAAGGGCGGTAAATCCGGACCGAGCGCGACCCGCGCCGCGCCGGTCAGGGTCCCCATGTCGATCAGCAAATCGGGCTTTTCCTCGCAGGCAAGAGCCAGGGCATCGGCCAGCACCAGCCGGCCTTCAGCGTCGGTGTTTCCGATTTCCACTGCGAGGCCCTTGCGGGAACGGAAGACATCGAGCGGCCGGAAGGCATTGCCGGCGACCGCGTTCTCGACCGCAGGAATCAGAACCCGCAGGCGGAGCTTGAGGCGGGCGTCCATTACCATCTGCGCCAGCGCCAATACGCTGGCGGCACCGCCCATGTCCTTTTTCATGATGAGCATGCTGCTGGAAGGCTTGAGATCGAGCCCGCCGGTGTCGAAACAGACCCCCTTGCCGACCAGCGTCACCCGGGGATCGTTGGGGTCGCCCCAGCTGAAATCGATCAGGCGCGGCGCGCGGGGCGAGGCCATGCCGACCGCATGGATCAGCGGGAAGTTCTGCCGCGACAGATCGTCCCCGACAATGCAGTTGAAATCGGCACCGAAGCGTAGTGCGAGATGCTGCGCCGCCTGCGCCAACTGCTCCGGCCCCATGTCGTTCGAGGGCGTATTGATGAGGTCGCGGGCAAGCTGGACGGCGTCCGCCATGCGTGTGACATCGGCCACGTCGACGCCGTTGGGTGGCACCAGCCTCACATCGGGCGCATCCGCGCTACGATAGCGGTTGAATCGATAACAGCCGAGCGCGAAGGCAAGCGTCGCAAGACGGCTGTCGTGCGGCGCATTGGCGAACCGATAGAGGCCGGGCGGCAGCAGGCCGGGCAACGCGCCGGGCCGGAACGGATCGCGGGACGTGCTGGCCGCCTCCTCCAGTCCGAACAGCACCTGTGCAATCTGTCCGTCGGCACCGGGCAACGTCAGGCACGCGCCGGGTTTGGCGGCAAAGCCGTTGGCCGCGGCGAACTGCATGGCCGGCGCCGGCAGCTCGGCGCGGATCCCGTCCCATGTCGATCTGGTCGCAAAAATGATGGAGATGGCTGACGCAGCGGGCGCGGTCTCGAACACGGATGGCATGCTTGGCTCGTCTCCAATTCAGCGAGGCGGGGGTCCAGACTTCGCAAAGTTCTTGCCAGCGGGCAATCTCTTCAAGCTGGCGGCCAAATCGGCGGCCTACACGGCGCCGCGGGACCGTGATAGGGTTTCGCATATTACATGATGCATACTACAGCAGGGGAGAGTTGGATGGCCAAGAAGGGTAAGGCTCTTGACGGCAGGCATCGCGACACCACCGGCCGCATCGACAGAAAGCACGGCAACTCGCGCGTCGGATCGCTGCGCAAGACCTATGGTGAGCATTTTGCGAAAGGCCGCCGCAAGGACATGATGCTCAAGACCCTGCTCGCCGAGACCGGCACGGACTCGCTGCACGCGTATCTGCGCAAGCATCACAAATAGGCGGTGGGGATGATCTTCCGCTAGTTCCCGGATTTAAGGGATCATTTTCTCCAGCCGGAGGAATGCGATGGATGCTGTGCTGGGTATTCTCGCCTCGGTCGGTCACGCGATCGATCAAATCTTGCTTTACATCGAAAGCCATCACTGGATTTTCGGATTGCTCGCCGTCGGTTATTTTTTCTACCTTCACGACCGCGGCCTTCACGCCAGGCTCGATGCGCTCGAGCGCCGGCTCGATGAAATCCGCAAACGCCTTGCGATCGAATATTGAACCCACGCGTCGTGTCTGATCGGTCGTAATGGTTCGACACGACGATGGTCGAATCAACCGCCGCTCGATCTCCGGCCAATCCGGGATCAACCGGCGCCGCTGCCCCCCGCCGGGCCGTTTCCGCAGCGGCAGCCCGAGGCCTGCCCGCCGCGGTGACCAAGCCGCATATTAACCAGCCGTTAGGGTTAACGGACTATTGCTGAGGCATCCGGTTCCATCCTTCGACCGATCCCGTGAGTTAAGGTGCCATGCGTCAGCACTACAGCCTTGCCCGGTTTCTCGCATCCGCGGCCGTAGCGGCGCTTCTGACCGCGGGGCTCGGCGGCTGCCAGACCATGTCCGATATCACGGGGTCGCTAACCTCGAAGCCGGATTCCGGCGCCAGTGCCGATCCGCAGCACGCGGCGGAGATCGCCGGCGAGCGCTATCGCGCCAATCCCAAGGATGCCGACGCCGCGCTGGCCTATGGCCAGGCGCTGCGTGCCACCGGGCAGCGGGCCCAGGCGGCGGCGATGCTCGAACAGGCCACCATCGCCCATCCCGGCAACAAGGCGCTGCTGGCCGCGTTCGGCCGCGCGCTGGCCGACAACGGCAGTTTCCAGCAGGCATTCGACGTGCTGTCGCGCGCCCATTCGCCCGATAATCCCGACTGGCGCATTCTTTCGGTGCAGGGCACCGTGCTCGATCAGATGGGACGCCACGACGAAGCGCGCCGCTACTATGCCAGCGCGTTGAAGATCGTGCCCGACGAGCCCTCGGTGCTGTCCAATCTCGGCCTTTCCTACGTGCTTTCCGGCAACCTGCCACAGGCGGAAGAGAACCTGCGCCGGGCGTATGGCAGCGCCAGAGCCGATGCGCGGGTGCGCCAGAATCTGGCGCTGGTGGTCGGCCTGCAGGGCCGGTTCGCCGAAGCCGAAAGCATCGTGAAGGCCGATCTGCCGCCAGACGAGGCGGCGGCGAATGTCGCCTATCTGAAGCAGATGCTGAGCCGCAAGGACAATGCGCGCAAGGGTAGCGGGACGATGCCGATGGCGTCGCTCAACCGTCCCGACTGATCGTTCCCCGAAGCTCGCTTATCCCGCTGAACAAAGGTCGGTCACGTTGCCGGGCCGAACCATCGGGCCGGGCGGTGACCCCCGGCCGCCGCGACCTACTGCATCGCCGCGACCTTGATGCCGGTCGGCCCGAGGATGACGACAAACAACACCGGCAGGAAAAACAGGATCATCGGCACGGTGAGCTTTGGCGGCAGCGCAGCCGCCTTCTTCTCGGCCTCGTTCATGCGCATGTCGCGGTTTTCCTGCGCCATGACGCGCAAGCTCTGACCGAGCGGCGTGCCGTAGCGTTCCGATTGCTGCAGGGCGAGACAGACCGATTTCACGCCCTCGAGGCCGGTGCGCTTCGCCAGGTTTTCGTAGGCGACCTTTCGATCCTGCAGATAGGAAAGTTCGGCGGTGGTCAGCGTGAATTCTTCCGACAGCGCGATCGATTGCGTCGCGATCTCGAGGCTGACCCTGCGAAACGCGGTCTCGATCGACATGCCGGATTCGATGCAGATCAGCAGCAGATCGAGCGCATCCGGAAAGGCGCGCTTGATCGAAAGCTGACGCTTGCTGATCGCATTCCTCAGGAACAGCATCGGCGCCTGCAGCCCGAGATAGGCGGCGCCAAGGCACATGCCGACCTTGACCGGCAGCGATTTCTGCATGTGCGAGATCACGAAAACATACAGCACCGCCCCAAGCAGCATGACGATGGGCGTCACCAACCGGAAAAACAGGAACGTGACGTAAGGGGCGTGCCCGCGATAGCCGGCCATGGTGAGCTTGTCGCGCGCGGATTCCTGGGCCAGCCATTTTCCGAGGTTGAAATCCTCCACCACCTTGGAGACGAGCTGCTTTGGCGTCTGCCGCAGCGAGACCTTCTGGCCATTGTTCAGACGCTCGCGCTCGCGCTGCCGGATCCGCTCGCGTTCGCTCGCCACCGCCTTCATGCGTTTCGCCAGTCCTTCGCCGACGAAAAACGGCGTGGCCAGGGTGTATGCCGTCGCGCTGGCGGCGATGGCGGCGAGCAGCATGGTCATGAAATGGGCGTCGTGAAGCTTGTCGACCAGGAATTCAATCATGCGGCACCATCAGAAGTCAAAGTTGATCATTCTCTTCATCACGAAGATGCCGATGGACATCCAGACCACGCAAGCCACCAGCATGAGCTGGCCGGTCGGATGGGTCCACAACAGCGAGATGTATTGCGGGGTCGTGAGGTAGACCAGCAACATGACGATCGGTGGCAGCGAACCGATGATGCCCGCGGATGCCTTGGCTTCCATCGACATTGCCTGAATCTTCTCGGCCATCTTCTTGCGGTCGCGCAGCACCTTGGACAGGTTGCCGAGGGCTTCGGACAGGTTGCCGCCGGACTTCTGCTGGATCGAGACCACGATGCCGAAGAAGTTCGCTTCCGGCACCGGCATCCGGTCGAACAGCCGCGCGCACGCCTCGCCGAGCGGCATGCCGATCGCCTGGGTCTCGATGATGGCCAGGAACTCGCTCTTCAGCGGATCCGGCGCGTCGGCGGCGACGACCTTGATCGACTCGAAGAGCGGCAGGCCGGCCTTGATGCCGCGGACGATCACGTCGACGGCGTCCGGCAGCGCCTTGAGAAAGTTCGCCTCGCGGCGCTTTTTCAGATAGTTGAGGCCCCAGCGCGGCAGGCCGAAACCGGCTGCGAATGCCAGCCCGATCGCGGCGATCGGGCCGCCTCCCGCCAGCAGTGCCAGCGCGAAGCTGACGACCGCGAGAATGCCGGACACGATCATGAATTTCTGTGTCGACCAGACGAGGCCGGCCTGGGTCAGGCGCCGGCTCAGCGGCAGCTTCTTTTCCTTCTTGCGACGGGCCTCGATCTCCCGCAGCGACCCTTCGACCTGCTCGCGGCGCGAGCGCTGGGTCTTGTCGACCTGGCGAACGGCCGGCTCCGGCTTCGCGATCGAGGCACGGCGATGCGCCGCCCTCTTCTCTCCCGACAAAAGCGGATAGATGAACACCCAGGCCATGCCGCCGATGGCGGTGGCAGCGAGAAAGGCCAGTGCAAGCGTCTGTATCTTCATGGCCGGCCCTTCAGACCTGGACGACGACTTCGGCGGCGTCGAGGGCCGCGGCGAGCCGCTTTTCCTCGTTGTAGTAGCGGGCGCGGTCCCAGAAGCGCGGCCGTCCGATGCCGGTCGAGCGGTGCCGCCCGATGATGTGCCCGTTGGCGTCCTCGCCCATCAGGTCGTAAATGAACAAATCCTGGGTGATGATGGTGTCACCTTCCATGCCCATCACTTCGGTGATGTGGGTGATGCGCCGGGAACCGTCGCGCAGACGGGCGGCCTGGATGATGACGTCGATCGAGGCGCAGATCATCTCGCGGATGGTTCGCGACGGCAGCGAAAATCCACCCATCGTGATCATGGATTCGCAGCGCGACAGGGCTTCGCGGGGATTGTTGGCGTGCAGCGTTCCCATCGATCCGTCGTGGCCGGTGTTCATGGCCTGCAGCAGGTCGAACGCCTCGGGGCCGCGGACTTCGCCGACGATGATGCGTTCCGGCCGCATGCGCAGGCAGTTGCGGACCAGTTCGCGCATGGTGACCTGGCCTTCGCCCTCGATGTTCGGCGGCCGGGTTTCCAGGCGCACGACATGCGGCTGCTGCAGTTGAAGCTCGGCGGCGTCCTCGCAGGTGATGATACGCTCGTCGTGATCGATATAGTTGGTGAGACAGTTCAGCAGCGTGGTCTTGCCCGAACCGGTGCCGCCGGAAATCAGGACGTTGGCGCGGCAGCGCCCGATGATCTGCAGGATGTCGGCGCCCTCCGGGGTGATCGCCCCGAACTTGACGAGCTGGTCGAGGGTCAGCTTGTCCTTCTTGAATTTCCGGATGGTGAGTGCGGGGCCGTCGATCGCCAGCGGTGGTACAATGGCGTTGACGCGCGAGCCGTCGGCGAGGCGTGCGTCGCAGATCGGTGAGGATTTATCGACCCGCCGGCCGACCTGGCTGACGATGCGCTGGCAGATATTGAGCAACTGCTGGTTGTCGCGGAAGCGGATACCGGTGCGCTGGATTTTTCCGCCGACTTCGATGAACACCGTGCCGGCGCCATTGACCATGATGTCCGCGATATCGTCGCGCGACAGCAGCGGCTCCAGCGGGCCATATCCGAGCACGTCGTTGCAGATATCGTCGAGCAGCTCTTCCTGCTCGGCGATCGACATCACGATGTTCTTGATTGCGATGATCTCGTTGACGATATCGCGGATTTCCTCGCGTGCGGACTCGCCGTCGAGCTTGGCAAGCTGGGCAAGGTCAATGGCTTCGATCAGCGCACCGAAGATTGTCGCTTTGACCTGGTAGTAGGTGTCGGACCGCCGCGCGTCGACGGTGGGCGCGGCCGCCGCCGGTTTGGCCGGCGAAAGCGGCGGCGAGGCAACGACCGGCGGCGCCGCGTCGCGCGAAACGACAGCGGCCGTGCCCGGCGACAATTCCGTCGGGGATCCGGCCGGCTTTGCCGGCCGGGAATCGATTTCTGTTCCGCTACGCTTACCAAACACGACGGTACTCCATGCGGACGGCTATTTTGCCCGCAACTTCTCGATCAGGGGCGACAGGAACGAGCCGCGCGGCTTTTTGGTCTCGCCCCGGCCGGTCAGCCGTTGCGCGATCTGCAGAAACATCTCGGTAGTGCGATGTCCGGCGGAGATTTCCGCGATCATCTGGCCGTTGTTGGCCGCCGAGCCGAACATTTGCGGGTCGAATGGAATGGCCACGAGCGGCGGGCTTTCGATCGCCTTGGCGAACTCGCTGGCATTGATCTCGGGCCGCTTCGGTACGCCGACCTGATTGAGGCAATACATCGGCGCCCTGTCGTTGGGCCGCGATCCCTTGAGCAGATCGACCATATTCTTGGTGTTGCGCAGGTTGGCGAGGTCGGGTGCGGCGACGATCAGGATATCGTCCGCGCCCACCAGCGCGCGTCTCGTCCATCCCGACCACATGTGGGGAACGTCGAGCACGATGCACGGCATCGTGGCGCGAAGCGTGTCGAAAATGGAATCGAAAGCCTCGGTGCCGAAGTCGTAGACGCGTTCGAGCGTCGCCGGCGCCGCCAGCAGGCTGAGGTGATCGGTGCATTTCGACAGCAGCCGGTCGATAAACGCCGTATCGACGCGATCGGGCGAGAACACCGCGTCGGCGATGCCCTGCGGCGGGTCCTGATTGTAATCGAGGCCGGCGGTTCCAAATGCAAGGTCGAGATCGGCGACGACGGAGTCAAGCGCCAGATCGCGCGCGATCGCCCAGGCGACGTTGTGGGCGACGGTGGATGCGCCGACCCCGCCCTTGGCTCCGACGACGGCGATGATGCGGCCGACGGCCTTGGCCTCCGGCGCCGAAAACAGGCCGCAAATGGAGCGAACCACGTCGAGCGCGTTGATGGGCGCGATCACGTAGTCGCTGACGCCGCGGCGTACCAACTCGCGATAGAGCGTGACATCGTTGACCCGGCCGATCACGACCACCCGGGTTCCGGAATCGCATACCGTCGCGAGTTGATCGAGGCCGGTCAGAATGTCGCTGCGGCCTTCGGTTTCCAGCACGATCACGTTGGGCGTAGGCGCGCTGCGATAGGCCTCGACGGCAGCAGCCATGCCGCCCATCTGGATCTTCAGATGGGCCTTGCCGAGGCGACGGTCCTCGCCGGCCGATTGCACCGCGGCAGCGGTTTCCACCGTCTCGCAAAAGGCTTGCACGGACACCCGCGGGGCCGGGGCGATATGATCGTCCGCGGCCGGAGGTGTGACGTCCGGCTGTTCTTCGGGATTTTGGCGGGCGTAGCTGATCATTTGCCTGAATCGCTGAGTTTGGCTTTGTCGGCTTCCGGATAGAGCGTCGTGGTCGCATTGCCCTTGCGGTACTTCTCGAAGCCTTCGGTGCGCCGGGTGGTATAAGCGGGCGTTTCGGTGCGCGGTTGCACGAGATCGGACGGATTATCGACCATCGCGGCTATGTTGCGCTGATAGGCGCAGCCGAAATTGTAGTAATCCTTGTTTTCCAGATAGCTCTTGTCCTTGATCGAGGGCCCGAGGTCCTCGGGCCACAGCCCGCAGGGACCGGCAATCGCCGAGATTCTCGGATAGCTGAGCCGGATCGTCGCCATCTGGCGCGGATCGTCCGGGTGATAGCGGTGGACGACCAAGCCGCGCGGCGGCACGCCGGCCGCCGCGACCAGGGACCGAACTTCCCCCATGGCGTCCGCCGCCGCCGCCGCGTTCGGCGTGTTCACCGGCAGCTCGGCGTAGATCGCGCCGGTCGCTTCACGAAGCCAGGTCTGCGCCATGCCCAACACGTCGGCGCGCTGGGAAGCGGAAAGCCCGCCGCGGGCGTGGCCGACAAAGATCACCACCGAGCGATTAGCCTCCTGAATTGCGATCGGATGGCGCAGCCGATAATCGTCGGGAATGCTCGATGTCACGTCCCGGTCGGTATGCGTGCACGCTCCAAGCGCGACGGCCAGCCCGACAAGCGTCCCCGCCATGCGGCAGGCTCGATTGCGATCGACGGGTATCCTGATTGTCATCTCTCTCGTCCTTGTCCCGTCTTTAGTCCGTGATGAAGCCGTAGGTGCCGCGATAGTTCTGGATCGGCTCGACCCGGCCGGGGACGCCGTAGATGCGGTTGATGCTGCCCAACAGGTCGGCCTGCGGATCGGCTGCGGCGGCAAACCCGTCATCCGGACGCGACAGGTCCTTCTGCGCCACGGCGCGAACGACATAAGGCGTCACCAGCACCATCAGCTCGGTCTGGTTGTTGGCGAAATCGCGGCTTCGGAACAGCGTGCCCAGGACCGGCAGGGACGACAGGCCGGGTAGCCCGTTGATCGCCTGCTTGGTCTGTTGCTGGATCAGGCCGGCCATCGCCATCGAGCCGCCGGACGGAATTTCCACCGTCGTCTCGGCTCGGCGGGTCTTGATCGAGGGAACCGAGATGCCGCTGATGTTGATCGAATTGTCGTTGGAGACTTCGGAAACTTCGGTCATCACATGCAGGCTGATCCGACCCTCGCTGAGCACGACCGGGGTGAAGTTGAGCGAGATGCCGAACTTCTTGAAGGCGATCGACGGCGCGCACTGCCCGACCGAGCCCGCCGCTGTGGTCTGGCAGGTGACGCCGGTTGGAATCGGAAATTCGCCGCCGGCAATGAAGGTCGCGGCTTCGCCCGAGATGGCCGTCAGATTAGGTTCGGCCAGCGTGCGCACCACACCAGCGCTTTCCATCGCCCGCAAGGTGGCCTTGACGGACGGCGTAGAGCCGAACGCCGTCGTCAGGGCATTGCCGCCGACGAGCGGCTGGCCGTTGGCCGTGAACGGGTTTGTGTTGTTGAAGGTGACGACCGAGTTGCCGTAATTCAGACTGGCGCTGAGGTCGATACCCATCTGCTTGATGATCGAGCGCGCGACCTCGGCGACTGTGACTTTCAGCATCACCTGATCGCGGCCACGGACCGCAATCGAATTGACGACCTTGTCAGCCCCGCCCGCCAGCCGCGCGGCGAGTTCGCCGGCCTGCTGGGCCTCGATCGGCGTGGCCACCGAGCCGCTCAGCATCACGCCATCGCCGACGCCCTCGATCTGGATGTCGGCGTTCGGCATCGTCTGCTTCAATGCGGCGCGCACCCCGTTGAGATCGCGCTTGACGGCAATATCGTAGGCAGCGATCTGCTGGCCGGCGGCGTCGAAAAAAACGATGTTGGTCTGACCGACTGCGGCGCCGATGATGTAGGCGCGCTGCGCGGAGCGCACCACGGCGTTTGCGATCTTCGGATCGGCAACCAGCACATCCTTGATGTCGCGCGGCAAATCGATCACGATGGATTTTCCGACGCCGAGCGCAAGGAAGCGTGCGTTCATCGGTCCGTCGGCCGCAATCGGCATGGCCGGCGCCGCGGCGCGGTAGTCCGCGGCCACCACCGGGCTCGGGGCCGGATTGAGCGTCAATGCAGCGACGGCCGAGAACGACAGGGCGCGGGTCACGAAGGCCCGCATCGTCGGCTTATTTTCCCTGCACTTCATTTTCAGACGTCCTTTTGGTCACTTCTGAATCGTCGCCGGGCTGGAAATGCCGTAACGAACCACGTTGATGCTGTCGCTGCGTCGCGAACCCTGATCCCGGCTGTCGACCATGTTGACGTCGGCGATGCTCCGCAGTGCCAGCGACAGCGTGCCCGACTGGTGCGCACGGGCGAGGGTTTCCGCCTGCTCGGGTTTCAGTTCGAGCGTGACCGTCTTGCCGACCACGGCGTTCTGGCCGTCTTTTTCCTTCGGAGCCTGATCGATCGCGAGAACGCGGACGTTGGAGAGGATGATCTCGGAGTTGACGGTATCGGTCGGTCCGGCGCGGTCCGGGTTCTTGTCGCGCTTGGAAAGAATGACGTCGACCCGGTCGTTGGGCAGGATAAAGCCGCCGGCGCCGGTTTCGGGCGAGATCTCGGTGGAAACGGCCCGCATGCCGCTCGGCAGGATCGCGGCCATGAAGCCCGACCCGTTGGCCTTGACCAGCTTTGGCTCGCGGATCGGCTCGCCCGCGATGAACGGCGAACGCGCGATCGAGCCGACGATCTGGTTGGTCGCGTCCGGGTGTTCGCTGCGGCGAATGAAATTGTTGCTCGCCGTCGCCGCCGGCCAGGTCTGCCACTGCAGATCTTCCGGCTTGACCGACTGGCCGAGGCCGATGTCGGACTTCGCCACCAGGACGTCGACCGTCGGCAGTTGCGCGACCGGCACGGTCGGGGATGGCTTGTCCGACCCGCTGGCGAGATATGCGGCAATGCCGCCGGCTCCGACGGCGATAGTCAGGACGACAATGCGTGCGGTATTCATACGCTTCACTTTCCACATTACGCCGCGACGCTTCCGCCGCCGTAACGGGAGTTGACCAGTTATTCGTCAAAGCATGGTTAATGAGGCGTATCTAAATCGCCTTAACGCCAGGTTTATTCGGCCGCGCTCAGCCAAGCGCGAGGTGAGCGAGGTCGATCGCCTTCACCCACTCGGTCTCGGGATAGATCATGAGCGCGCCGACCGCGAGGGCGATGCCGTAGGGTATGCCGCTTTCCTTGGCGTGCAGTTTGAGCAACCAGGCCTGACCGGCCAGCGCATAGGGCAGCGGCCATTGCCGGAACTGAAGCAGCAGCAGCGTCAAGGCACCGCCGAACAGCGAGGCGTAGACCAGATAGCTCATCAGATGAGCAAAGCCGAACCAGAGTGCCGCCGCGGCTGCCACTTTCGCGTCGCCGCCGCCAACCCAGCCCATCGTGAAGCAGATAAAAGCCGCCGTGAGCACCACCATCCCCGCGG
Organism: uncultured Alphaproteobacteria bacterium; assembly: GCA_963808035.1. Classification (GTDB taxonomy): domain Bacteria; phylum Pseudomonadota; class Alphaproteobacteria; order Rhizobiales; family Xanthobacteraceae; genus Bradyrhizobium. Next base: position 13,378 of record CAWEEF010000003.1, read on the forward strand.
CCACATGCAGGAGCATGTCGTGGAAGCCCATGCCGCTGGCGACGCCGAGTACCACAAAACCCGCGGCCAGCAGCAGGGACACCCGGTTCGAGATTGTCATGGTGAAAAGGTCGCTGGCCGCGGCAAACGCCATCAGGGCCGGAAACAGCAACAGGCGCGCGAGGTCGAGAATCATGAGGCTACAGGCCGGAGGATTGATGCGGGTCGAAGCATCGCCGAATCCTAGCGGCGATAGTTAAACAATCGGGAAACGGACGCATGCCTTACCAGATGCTGGCAATGCGGCAGGCGAGCGCGCCAAGCGCTAGCAGCAACGCCAGACAGACGAACCGGACGGCAGCGTCGTCCCGGCTGGCCGGCGCCGACGGCTTTGCTGCCGTGGCGGAGACGGCATCGGGGTTACGCATGGGAACGCTACTCGGAACCGGAGGAAACGACAAAGGCCCCGGTATGCCGGGGCCTTTGGAACTCGGCCGTAACAGTCGCTTACTTCAGCGAGCTGTTGATCGAGGCAAACTTGGTGTTCAGGTTGCTGCCGAGACCGTTGACCACAGCGATGATCGCGAGCGAAATGCCGGCTGCAATCAGGCCGTATTCAATCGCGGTCGCGCCGGACTCGTCCTTCACAAAACGCGCAATCATGTTCTTCATAGGGTGACTCCATGTACACGTGGCTGGTCGAACTAAGGTTTGGTCTCGCCGGCGTTCTCAGCACCGTGACCATGCCGTTACCCTAAGGTCGGACAAATTGCAGCGCAGTTAACTCGATTGCAAAAACATGGCTGGATCAGGCTGTTATTAAGCAGAGTAAATTTGGAATTAAGCTGGTCGCTAAAATGCGCTGCCGGCCGCGCGTTTTTTGCCGGATTCACGGCTCCTTAAGCGCGAACGAGTAACCCTCGGGATCCCGGATCCGGTGAGGCGTCGATGTCGAATCTACCTCTGGAAGTCGTCGAGATGTTCGGCCAGACGATTGCCAAGGTCGTGCCCATTACCCTCGTGCTGGCCGTGGTATTCTCGATACTGACGTATTTCTGGGCCTGCAATCCCGGCACGCCCTGGTGGCGCAAGCGCGAGCTCGTCACGGACACCTGTTATTGGTTCTTCGTGCCGTTGTTCGGGCGGGTATTGAGGATTGGGCTGCTGGTGCTCGGCGCCGGCGTCGTCTTTAATATCCATGATGCCGACGCCCTGATCGCCTTTTACGACAATGGCCATGGGCCGCTGTCCGAATTGCCGCTGTGGTCACAGGCGATCCTGTTCCTGGTGCTGTCGGACTTCATGCTGTACTGGCTGCACCGCATGTTTCATGGCGGCGCCTTCTGGAAGTACCACGCGATTCATCATTCGTCCGAAGACCTGGACTGGATTTCAGCGGCGCGCTTTCATCCGGTGAACCTGTTCCTGGGTACGATCGCGGTCGACGTCATCCTGCTGATGGCGGGGATCTCGCCCAACATCATGCTCTGGGTCGGGCCGTTCACGACCTTCCATTCCGCCTTCGTCCACGCCAACCTGAACTGGACCCTTGGCCCGTTCAAATACGTGCTGGCGACGCCGGTCTTCCACCGCTGGCACCACACCTCGCTCGAGCAGGGCGGCAACACCAATTTCGCGGGGACGTTTCCGCTCTGGGACCTGCTTTTTGGAACCTTCAGGATGCCGGAAAACCAGCTCCCGACGGCCTACGGGGTCGACGATCAGGTGATCCCTTCCGAGATCGCCGGGCAACTGGCCTATCCGTTCCGGCAGTAGGTTGTCGGATCACCGCGGTTTCCGAGCGACGTTTGCAGTTCGTTCACTAATTGACGTCAGTTTAGCCTCGTCGGGCGCCGGTTCCGCTGCGTATCGCTTTAGCCGGCTTGTTAGCGCCCCGGGGTAACAAATGTTGTTCAAGTTCCTGCGTCCGCGCGCGCGCGCGCTGTTTGGATTCCAGTTGTTCGCGGTCCTGTTGCTGCCGGCAGCCAGCCTTGCCGAACCCGCTGCTGACGCCATCGCAGTCAATGTCGATCAGGCAAAGCTCGTCAAACTCCCCACCAAGGTGGCGACCATTGTGGTCGGAAACCCGCTGATTGCAGACGTCGCGCTGCAGTCCGGCGGCGTTGTCGTGGTGACCGGCAAGGGCTACGGCGCGACCAATTTCATTGCCATGGACCGCGGCGGTGAGGTCCTGATGAACCGGATCATTCAGGTCGAAGGTCCGACCGACCAGATCATCACCGTCTATCGCGGTGTCGAACGCGAATCCTATAGCTGCATGCCGATTTGCCAGCGGCGTGCGACGCTTGGTGACGGCGAGCTCTTTTTCAAGTCAACGATGGACCAGGCCGGTAGTCTCAGCAACCAGGCCAGCGGCAGCGCTGCCGCCGCCGCGCCTGCCAAGAACTAGCGCATGCCCACCTCAATGGCGTCATCCTTCGAGACGCATCGCTTCGCGATGCTCCTCAGGACGAGGTCTCAGACCTCATGGTGAGGAGCGCGTCTTCGCGCGTCTCGAACCATGAGACCTCCGGAGAAGCAACAATTCGGCGAGACACGGCGGCGCCTGCCAGGTCGCGAATCGCCGACCGGCAACCATGACTCGCAAAATGGTTAACAATGGCTTAACCGGACGGGTCAGTCTGTCTTGATCGGACGAAACACTTCAACAATCAGTTTCGGGTAATCCTGCGCCTGCAGAACGTTGCTGCCGCCCTGGGGTTTCCTCGATGTCCTCGCCTGCTGCGTCAACAGCTCCCATCAGCAATGCATTGCGCCGCTTCCGCGGCAACCGTCGCGGATCGGCGGCAGTTGAATTTGCGCTGGTCGCGCCGGTCTTTTTCGCACTGCTGTTTGCGATCATCGAGACCGCAACCATGTTCTTCGCAAGCCAGGTGCTGGAAACCATCACCCAGGATTCCGCGCGCGTGATCCAGACCGGACAGGCGCAGAACGCGTCTTATACCCAGGCGCAGTTTCAAAACTATGTCTGCAGCCAGATCCCCGCATTGTTCGACTGCACCAAGGTTTACGTTGACGTGGAGAGCTATCCATCATCGTTTCCTGTGGCCCTCAGCACCCAAATCGACGCCACCGGCAATTTCATCAACAACATGCAGTACAACCCCGGAATTGCCTGCAGCATTGTCGTCGTGAGGCTGTTCTATCAATGGCCGCTGTTCGTCACCGGACTTGGCTACAACATCTCGAATCTGGCCGGCAACCAGCGGCTGCTTGCCGCCACGGCCGCGTTCCGCAACGAGCCGTTCAGTAGCGGCGCCTGTCCTACCTGACCAGTTAGATCCCAGATGGGTGCAACGATGTCGATGTTGAAGCTGTGGTACCGCGCAAGGCTTTCCGTCCTCGACCTGATCGTGGATTGCAGGGGACTTGCAGCGATCGAATTCGCCATGATCGTTCCGATCATGCTGGTGATGTTCTTCGGAACGGTTGAGCTCTCTTCCGGCGTCGCTGTCGATCGAAAGGTCACACTGGTTGCGCGTACCCTCTCCGATTTGACTTCGCAGTCGTCCTCGATCGCCGCCGCTGACCTGACGAACTTTTTTACCATCAAAAACGCCATGCTGTCGCCCTATTCACCGACGCCTGTGCAAGCCACGATCACCGAATTGTTTGTCGATCCACTTACGCTGAAGGCGCGGGTGCAGTGGAGCGTGGGGTCGGCCCCGCGGTCGACAAGTTCTGTGGTGGGGATACCGACGGCTCTCGCGATCGGCAACACCTATCTGATCATGGGCGAAGTCAATTATCTCTACGTGCCCACGGTCGGCTACGTGATGTCGAAGTCGGGAATCACCCTCACCTCTACGGCCTATACGCGGCCGCGTCAGACCCTGTGTGTTACCTATCCGAAGCCGCCTGTAGGCACCCCACTTCCGCCCTGTCCGAAGTTATGACGGCCGCGGCACGGGTTGCGATCGTGCCAGGCGGACGCGGTTCAACGGAAAAGGCCGCGCGGTCGGCGCGGCCTTTTGTATTCGGCTTCTATTCGGCAGATAGCGTTTTCGGCGGGCCGAATCTCAACGGATCAAATTTCGCAAGTCCGTGCGTTGGCGCGTCGGGCTGAACGATCTTCGATTAGCCGGCGGCGCGCAGATTGTCGGCCGAAGACTTGCCAGAGCGGCGATCCGCCACGATCTCGTAGCTGATCTTCTGGCCTTCACGCAGCGTTCCAAGTCCGGCGCGCTCGACAGCGCTGATGTGCACGAACACGTCGTTGCCACCGTCATCCGGCTGAATGAAGCCGAAGCCCTTGGTCGCGTTAAACCACTTCACGGTTCCCATGCTCACGGGGGTAGTCCCTTCTCAAGATAGATATAGTAGAAGCCCACTTTCGCGGGCTGGTGAGATCGAATTTTTGGAAGGGTCGTCAGCGTCTAAACCGGCTGTACCGGTGGATAGCTAAGTCCGGCCGAAAATCGATGAAATACATATTATGCGAAGCGAGCCCCCAAAACAATCCTGAGGTGCACGATTTTTTGATCAGCCCGGTTTGGCCGGGCGCAGGGCCTCGCCCCCACATCGACACAATGTCGCCACGTACGATGCCGGGGCGATGCCGTGCTCAGCGCCGGCGAAACTGACCGCGCGGCGGCGCCCCACGCGGCATTCCGCCTCCCGGACGTTCGTCCTTGTGGCGGAAGATCAGCCGGCCTTTCTCGAGATCGTATGGCGACATCTCGATCGTCACCCGGTCGCCCGCCAGCGTCTTGATCCGGTTCTTCTTCATCTTGCCCGCGGTGTAGGCAACGATCTCGTGCCCGGCGTCGAGCTGCACACGGTAGCGTGCGTCGGGGAGGATTTCGGTCACCAGTCCTTCGAACTGGATCAGCTCTTCTTTAGCCATGGTTCTCTCCAGATCGATCGGCGGTCAGCGTTGCGGCCGCTGGGTGCGGTTCGGCCGGGTGTTTGGACGACTTTCGCGGTGCAGGAAGGCGACGCCTTGCATGCCCTCGGCCTTGCCACCGCCCTGCGACGGACGCACCGCTTCCTGCCGGCTGCCCTCGTGCCGGCTGGCTTGAGGAGCCGCATTACTACCACCCGGGCGGCGGCGGCGGCGAGGACCTTTCGATCCGGGCGCGGCCTCATTGACCCTCGCCGCATGCACGCGCGGCGCGGATCGTCCGCCGCGATGCGGCGATGGCATCGGCGCGGGGTCGCGATGACCTGGGGTGCGGCGGTCTTCCCTCGGCAAGGCGATGCGGATCAGCTTTTCGATGTCGCGCAGATATCCCATTTCCTCGCCGCCGGCGATCAGCGAGATCGCGACGCCCTCGGCACCGGCGCGCGCGGTGCGGCCGATGCGGTGGACGTAGGTTTCGGGGATGTTGGGAAGATCGAAATTCACCACATGGCTGATGCCGTCGACATCGATGCCGCGGGCTGCGATGTCGGTGGCGACCAGGGTGCGGATCGCGCCGGAGCGGAATGCCGCGAGCACCCGCTCGCGATGGTTCTGCGATTTGTTGCCGTGAATGGCGTCCGCACTGATGCCGGCCCGGGCAAGACCCTTCACCACCTTGTCCGCGCCATGCTTGGTCCGGGTAAACACCAGCGCGCGGTCGACCGGCTCCTGGCCCAGAAGCTGCGCCAGAACGGCAGGTTTGGCGGAATGATCGACCTGGATGATGCGCTGGGTGACGCGCTCGACCGTGGACGCAACCGGGCTCACCGCCACGCGCGCCGGATCGCGCAGCATTTGCTCGGCGAGTTCGGCGATATCCTTGGGCATGGTGGCCGAAAAGAACAGCGTCTGCCGCCGGACCGGCAGCTTGGCCACGATTTTGCGGATGTCGTTGATAAAGCCCATGTCCAGCATGCGGTCGGCCTCGTCGAGGACCAGAAACTCGACCTGCCCGAGCTTGAGGCCGTTGCTTTGCACGAGATCAAGCAGCCGGCCGGGCGTTGCCACCAGGACCTCGACGCCCTGCATGATCGAACGGACCTGACGCCCCATCGGTACGCCGCCGATCACCAGCGCGGATGTCAGGCGCAGGTGACGGCCATAGGCATTGAAGCTGTCGAGAATCTGTCCCGACAACTCACGCGTCGGGCTCAGCACCAGCACCCGGCAGGCTTTCGGCTGCGGCCGGATGCGGTTCTCCAGAATGCGATGCAGGATCGGAAGCGCGAAGGCCGCGGTCTTGCCGGTGCCGGTCTGGGCGATCCCGACGACGTCGCGGCCGGCGAGTGCGAGAGGAATGGTTTGAGTCTGGATAGGCGTGGGCGTGAAATAATTCTCTTCCTTGAGCGCACGCGAGATGGGATCGGCGAGGCCGAAATCCTGAAAGGAGGTCAAAAGGTTGGTTCTTTCCATTATAAAAGGCAGGCGCCCGGCGATCAGGGCCAGGAGCGGGCGAGGGGTGTCAGAGACACCCGCGTGTTTGGGGCGTCGGTTTTGGTTAGCTGAAGGGGCAAGCCAGAAACCGTTGGACGGGCTCAGAACACGCGGCTCGCAGTGACCCGGTGATTCCCTGGGTCGTTCCGTTGATATGGAACACGAACGCGGCGCTTTCAAGATCAATTCCGATGACCCGGCCGATGCAGCCAGAAAACAGGCCTTCGCAGGCTGTCTGGTATTGGTCGCGCCACGCCCGACCGGAAAACCAGGTGCCGCAAATTTAGACAGGTGATCAGATTTGCCTAACAATTAGGCTAATTGCCGGTAAAGCATGCATTTTGCGGGTTGAAATATTAGGCAGTAATCCCCGCCATTTAGTCGCTCTGCATCGAATTCAATAGACGGAACAGCCGGCTAGATCGTGATTGGGGCGTGGCATGGTTCTTGCGATTCCGTTAACGCAGGCGGCCGTGGGGCCGTTCGCAGCGTTTAACGTCTGCGTCAGGGAGATGACATCTCATGCTTACTCAATTGACTCACGATATAGCGACGCCGCTCAACCGCCGGCATTGGCTGGCGGCGACCGCCGGACTGATTTTAGGCCTGTGCGGCCTCACCGCGGCCAAAGCGGATGATACCATCAAGATTGGCGTCCTGCACTCTCTCTCGGGCACCATGGCGATCAGCGAAACCACGCTGAAAGACACCGTGCTGTTCATGATCGATGAGCAGAACAAGAAGGGCGGCGTTCTCGGCAAGAAGCTCGAGGCCGTGGTGGTCGACCCCGCCTCGAACTGGCCGCTGTTTGCCGAGAAAGCCCGTGAGTTGATCACCAAGGACAAGGTGGCGGTCGTGTTCGGGTGCTGGACCTCGGTGTCGCGCAAATCCGTGTTGCCGGTGTTCAAGGAGTTGAATTCGATCCTGTTCTATCCCGTGCAGTACGAGGGCGAAGAGAGCGAGCGCAACGTGTTCTACACGGGCGCTGCGCCGAACCAGCAGGCGATCCCTGCCGTCGACTACCTGATGAAGGAAGAAAAGGTGAAACGCTGGGTGCTGGCGGGCACCGACTACGTCTATCCGCGCACCACCAACAAGATCCTCGAGGCCTATCTGAAGTCGAAGGGCGTCAAGGATGACGACATCATGATCAACTACACGCCGTTCGGCCATTCCGACTGGCAGACCATCGTCGCCGACATCAAGAAGTTCGGTTCGGCCGGCAAGAAGACCGCCGTGGTATCGACCATCAACGGCGACGCCAACGTTCCGTTCTACAAGGAGCTCGGCAACCAGGGCCTCAAGGCGACCGACATTCCGGTGGTGGCATTCTCGGTGGGTGAAGAAGAACTCGCCGGCCTCGACACCAAGCCGCTGGTCGGCCATCTCGCTGCCTGGAACTACTTCGAGTCGATCAAGACGCCTGCGAACGAGAAGTTCATCAAGGAGTGGCAGGCGTACACCAAGAACCCGAAGCGCACCACCAACGATCCGATGGAAGCCACCTATATCGGCTTCAACATGTGGGTGAAGGCGGTCGAGAAGGCGAAGTCGACCGACGCCGACAAGGTGATCGACGCGCTCCCCGGCACCAAGACCGCGAATCTGACCGGTGGTATCGCCGAGGTGCTTCCGAACCACCACATCACCAAGCCGGTGTTCATTGGCGAGATCAAGGGCAATGGCCAGTTCGACGTGGTCTGGAAGACCCCGGGCCTCGTCGCCGGCGACGCCTGGTCGAAGGAGCTGCCTGATTCCAGGGACCTGATTGGCGATTGGGTCAACAAGAAGTGTGGCAACTACAATACCAAGACCAACAAGTGCGGCGGTCAGGGCTCCTGATCCCCTGCCGATGCAAATCCGGAAGGCGGCGATACAAGCCGCCTTCCTTCCGCTCCTGCCGGGGTCGTCCAGTGCCTGCCATTGCTTTCAAACGCTTCCGGGCGTTCCCCTTCGCTTTGTTGCTGCTCCTCACGATGGCGCTGCCTGTCTTCGCCGGGCCGTTCGAAGACACGGTCGGCAAATTCGCCAACGACGAATATTCCGACACCGACGATGCCGTAGCGGCGCTTGCGACCAGCGGTAATCCGCTCGCCTACACCATCATCCGCGCGCTGCAGGACGGCCGGTTGATGGCCGATCCCGACAGCAAGAAAGTCTACGTCACCCAGCCGGACGGCAAGATCATCGATGCCGCGACCGGCACGCCGCTGACCGGCATTCCGGACAGCGCCACCATGGTGCGCGTCAACAACAAGCTGCGCCGTGGCGTCGAAGCCGCGCTCGGCGCGCTGACGCTCCAGTCGCCGGATCCGGACAAGCGAATCAAGGCCGCACAGTCGGTTTTCAAGCACCACGAGGAAAGCCTGCTGCCGGCGATCGACGCCGCATTGCGGAAGGAAAAAGACAAGGACGCGAAGCAGGCGTTCAGCGAAGCCCGGGCGGCGATCGTGCTGTTCAAGAATGACGCGACCGATGCCGAGAAACTCGACGCCGTTGCCACCGTCAGGGCGCGCGGCGACCAGGAAGCCGTGGCGATGTTGACCGATTTGGGCGCCGACCAGCCGCCCGCCGTCGCGCATGCCGCCGCCAGCGCGGTCGCCGCGATCCAGAGCAGGCTCGCGATGTGGTCCTGGGTGCAGAATGCCTGGTACGGCATGTCGCTCGGTTCGGTGCTGCTGCTCGCCGCGATCGGTCTTGCCATCACCTTCGGCGTGATGGGCGTCATCAACATGGCCCATGGCGAGATGGTCATGATCGGCGCCTATGTTACCTTTGTCGTGCAGCAGACCATCCGCGGCAACTATCCCGCGCTGTCGGACTATGCGCTGCTGGTTGCGGTGCCGGCGGCCTTCATTGTCGCCGGCGCGATCGGAATCCTGATCGAGCGCACCATCATCCGCTTCCTCTACGGCCGTCCGCTGGAAACGCTGCTCGCCACCTGGGGCCTGTCGCTGGTGCTGCAGCAGGCGGTGCGCAGCATGTTCGGCCCGACCAACCAGGAGGTCGCCAATCCCTCCTGGATGAGCGGTGCATTCGCGATCGGACAGATCACGATCACCTACAACCGGCTCTGGATCCTCTGCTTCACGCTCGCGGTGTTCGCGATCCTGCTCGCCATGCTGCGTTACACCAGCCTCGGGCTCGAGATGCGCGCGGTGACGCAAAACCGCAGGATGGCAGCCTCGATGGGGATCGCGACCTCGCGCGTCGACGCGCTGACCTTCGGTCTGGGCTCGGGTATCGCCGGCATCGCCGGCGTCGCGCTGTCGCAGATCGACAATGTCAGCCCCAACCTTGGCCAGAGCTACATCATCGACTCCTTCATGGTGGTGGTATTCGGCGGCGTCGGCAATCTGTGGGGAACGCTGGTCGGCGCCTTCACGCTCGGCATCGCCAACAAATTCCTCGAACCGGTGGCGGGCGCGGTGCTCGGCAAGATCGCCATTCTGGTCCTGATCATTCTGTTCATACAGAAGCGCCCGCGCGGGCTGTTTGCGCTCAAGGGGCGGGCGGTGGAAGCATGATGCCGCACCTGCTCACGCGCTCGCTGGACCGCGGCGCGACGCTGTTCGTGATCGTGGTGGCCGCGCTCGGCGCGCTGATCCCGCTGTCGAATCTGCTGCTGCCGGCGGGCTCCATGCTGCAGGTGCCGACCTATCTGGTGGCGCTGTTCGGGAAATATGTCTGCTATGCGATCCTGGCGCTCGCGATCGATCTGATCTGGGGCTATTGCGGCATTCTCTCGCTCGGCCACGGCGCGTTCTTCGCGCTCGGCGGCTATGCGATGGGCATGTATCTGATGCGGCAGATCGGTAGCCGCGGCGTCTACGGCAATCCGGTGTTGCCGGACTTCATGGTGTTCCTGAACTATCCGAAGCTGCCATGGTACTGGCACGGCTTCGACATGTTCTGGTTCGCGGCGCTGATGGTCATCCTGGTTCCGGGTTTGTTGGCGTTCTGTTTCGGCTGGCTGGCGTTTCGCTCGCGCGTTACCGGCGTCTATCTCTCGATCATCACCCAGGCGATGACCTATGCGCTGCTGCTGGGGTTTTTCCGCAACGATTTCGGCTTCGGCGGCAACAACGGCCTGACCGATTTCAAGGACATCCTCGGCTTCAACGTGCAGGCCGAGGGCACGCGCGCGACACTGTTCGCGCTGAGCTGTCTGGCGCTGATCGCAGGTTTCCTGATCTGCCGCGCGGTGGTGACGTCGAAGCTCGGCAAGGTGCTGATCGCCATCCGCGACGCCGAATCCCGCACCCGGTTTCTCGGCTACCGGGTCGAATCCTACAAGCTGTTCGTGTTCACGCTGTCGGCCTGCATGGCCGGCGTCGCCGGCGCGCTTTATGTTCCGCAGGTCGGCATCATCAACCCCAGCGAATTCGCGCCCGGAAATTCGATCGAGGCGGTGATCTGGGTCGCGGTCGGCGGCCGCGGCACCCTGGTCGGCGCGGCGCTCGGCGCCGTCGTCGTCAATTATGCCAAGACTTTCTTCACCTCCGGCCCGCTCGCGCCCTACTGGCTGTTCATGCTGGGTGCGCTGTTCATCCTGGTGACGCTGCTGTTGCCGAAGGGGATCGTCGGCACCTTCCTCACCTATTGGGAGCCGTGGAAGGCGCGGCGCGTTTCCGCGAATGCCGAAAGTGCTGCGCGCGAGGACGGCGTCAGCGAACCCGACATGGCGGAGTGAACCGATGAACGTCATGGACAGCCGTGCGACTTCGGCGCTGCTCTATCTCGATGGGGTGCACGTCTCGTTCGACGGCTTTCATGCCATCAACAATCTGTCGCTGACGCTGGCGCCCGGCGAAATGCGCGCGATCATCGGTCCGAACGGCGCCGGCAAGACCACCATGATGGACATCATCACCGGCAAGACCAAGCCGGATGAAGGCGAGGTTCTGTTCGACGGCGTCACCGACCTGACCCGGCTCGATGAAACCAGGATTGCCGAGCTCGGGATCGGCCGGAAATTCCAGAAGCCGACGGTATTCGAAAGCCAGACCATCGAGGACAATCTGCTGCTCGCGCTCAATGTCGATCACCGCGTCAGAGGCACGCTGTTCTGGCGCGAGAGCAGGGCCGAATCCGAACGCATCGAGCGGGTGCTCGAAACCATTCGCCTGACCGCCGTGCGCGATCGCCTGGCGGGAAGCCTGTCGCACGGCCAGAAGCAATGGCTGGAGATCGGCATGCTGCTGGCGCAGGACCCGAAGCTGCTGCTGGTCGACGAGCCGGTTGCCGGCATGACCGACGTCGAGACCCACCAGACCGCCGAGCTTCTGAAGGAAATCAATCGCGAGAAGACCATCATGGTGGTCGAGCACGACATGACCTTCGTGCGCGAACTCGGCGTCAAGGTCACCTGCCTGCACGAGGGCTCGGTGCTCGCCGAAGGCACCATCGACCAGGTTTCATCGAACGAGCGGGTGATCGAAGTGTATCTGGGAAGATAGAGCGAATAGCGAGTGGCGAATGGCGAGTAGGGGCAAGGTGCAGAATCGTATGAGTAATCCGGCTATTCGCCATTCGCCATTCGCCGTTCGCGCGACAGCCACTGGCGCGACCGGAGGTCGCCGATGCTGAAGGTCGACAACATCAACCTCTATTACGGCGCGGCCCAGGCACTGCGTGGCGTCTCGATCGCGGCTGAACCGGGCAAGGTGATGTGCGTGCTCGGCCGCAACGGCGTCGGCAAGACCAGCCTGCTGCGCGCCATGGTCGGCCAATACCCCATTTCCAGCGGCTCGATTACCTTCGACGGCAGCGAAATCTCAGGACTCAAACCCTATGAGCGCGCCCGGCGCGGCATCGGCATCGTGCCGCAAGGCCGAGAGATATTTCCGCTCCTGACGGTGGAGGAAAATCTCAAGACCGGGTTTGGACCGCTGAAGCGCGAGAACCGCAATATTCCCGATGACGTGTTCTCGCTGTTTCCGGTGCTGCAATCGATGCTGGGTCGCCGCGGTGGCGATCTGTCCGGGGGCCAGCAGCAGCAATTGGCAATCGGCCGCGCGCTGGTAATGCGTCCGAAACTGCTGCTGCTCGACGAGCCGACCGAGGGAATCCAGCCCTCGATCATCAAGGACATCGCACGCGCGATCTCGTATCTGCGCAGCCTCGGCAACATCGCGATCGTCCTGGTCGAACAATATCTCGACTTTGCCTGCGAGCTCGGCGACAATTTCGCCGTGATGGACCGCGGCGCGGTCAAATTTGCCTGCGCCCGCAGTCAGCTCGATCCGGACGAGATCAGCCGCCAGATGGCACTCTAACAGGGGAGAGGCGACCGATGAAGGTCGGTCCGGGGGGACGGATGCAGGCCGAGATCACCAGTGCGGCGTCGGCAATTTTTGCGGCCAACCGGGCGAGGGGTTCGGTGACGTTCGACGTGCACCTCGCGGAAGGCGTCACACGTCGCCGCCATCTGCATGAGTCCGGGTCGCTGCGGGTACGCTTTCCCTCGCCCGAAGCCGATGGCCTGTCCGCCGTCTTCGTCAACACCGCCGGCGGCGTTGCCGGCGGCGATCGTTTCGACATCGACATCACGGCCGGCGAGGGCTCGCGTCTCGTGGCGACGACGGCGGCGGCCGAAAAAATCTACCGCGCCGAGGGACCGGCCGCGCAGCTCAGTATCGCGCTGAAGGCCGCGGACGGTGCCCATCTCGGCTGGCTGCCGCAGGAAACCATCCTGTTCGACCGCGCCCGGGTAAGTCGTGCCATTGACATCGATCTTGCGGAGACCGCTTCGCTGCTGCTCTGCGAAATCGTGGTGTTCGGACGCTCGGCGATGGGCGAGCGCATGTTGCAGGGCGAATTTGTCGACCGCTGGCGCTTACGGCGCGGCGGCAGGCTGGTGTTCGCGGAAACGTTGCGGCTCGACGGCGACATTGGTGAGAAGCTGGCCCGGGCGGCGGTCGCTAAGGGGGGTGCGGCCATTGCCACCGCATTGATGGTGCCGGGCGACGAGGCCCTGATCGAACGGATCCGCGCGCTTGCCGGAACGTTCGACGGCGAGGTCGGCCTGTCCGCCTGGAACGGGTTTGCAATGGCGCGCTTCTGCGCCCAGGATGCGGCAAGGCTTCGCGCCGACATGGTGGCGGTGCTCGGCTGCGCCAGCGGCTCGGCGCTGCCGCGGCTGTGGCTCAACTAGATCGGTCAAAATCGTCAGAGTGCGCGCATGAACCTGTCTCCCCGTGAAAAGGACAAGCTGCTGATCTCGATGGCGGCCATGGTGGCACGGCGGCGGCTGGAACGCGGCGTCAAGCTCAACCACCCCGAAGCGATCGCGATCATTTCCGATTTCATCGTCGAGGGTGCGCGCGACGGCCGCACTGTGGCCGACCTGATGCAGGCCGGCGCGCAGGTCCTGACCCGAGCGCAGGTAATGCCGGGCATTGCGGAGATGGTTCACGACATTCAGGTCGAAGCGACCTTTCCGGACGGCACCAAGCTTGTCACCGTGCATGAGCCGATCCGGTGACGGAGGAGGAAAGATGATCCCCGGCGAACTGTTCATCAGGGAAGGCGAGATCGAGCTCAATGCCGGTCGCAAGACGGTGACGCTCACCGTCGCCAATTCCGGCGATCGTCCGATCCAGGTCGGTTCGCACTACCATTTCTTCGAGACCAATCCGGCGCTGAAGTTCGACCGCAAGAAGACGCGCGGCATGCGGCTCGACATTGCGGCCGGCACCGCGGTCCGGTTCGAGCCGGGGCAGACCCGCGACGTGCAGCTCGTGGCGCTCGCCGGCAAGCGCGTCGTCTACGGCTTCCGCGGCGACGTGATGGGCAAGCTGTGATGTCTCTAGATACTCCCTCCCCCCTTGCGGGACCCCGCAAGGGGGGAGGGAATACATCTGCTGCCGATGGAGGGCGATGATGTCAGTCAAAATCAAGCGTTCCGTCTATGCCGACATGTTCGGACCCACCACCGGCGACCGCGTTCGGCTCGCCGACACCGATCTCATCATCGAGGTCGAAAAGGACCTTACGGTTTACGGCGAGGAAGTGAAGTTCGGCGGCGGTAAGGTGATACGCGACGGCATGGGCCAGTCCCAGGTCAGCAACAGGCAGGGCGCGGCCGATACCGTCATCACCAATGCGCTGATCGTTGATCATTGGGGCATCGTCAAAGCCGACGTCGCCATCAAGGAGGGCCGCATCAGCGCCATCGGCAAGGCCGGCAATCCCGACATTCAGCCCGGCGTGACCATCGTGATCGGCCCCGGCACCGATGCCATCGCCGGGGAGGGCAAGATCCTCACCGCGGGCGGCTTCGATAGCCACATCCATTTCATCTGCCCGCAGCAGATCGAGCATGCGCTGATGTCCGGCGTGACCTCGATGCTGGGCGGCGGCACCGGCCCCTCGCACGGCACGTTCGCCACCACCTGCACGCCCGGTCCCTGGCACATCGCACGGATGATCCAGTCGTTCGATGCGTTTCCGGTCAATCTCGGCATTTCCGGCAAGGGCAACGCCTCACGGCCGGCATCGCTGGTGGAGATGATCAGGGCCGGCGCCTGCGCGCTCAAGCTGCATGAGGACTGGGGTACCACGCCGGCCGCGATCGACAATTGCCTGTCGGTTGCCGACGACCACGACATCCAGGTGATGATCCATTCCGACACGCTGAACGAATCCGGCTTTGTCGAAGATACGGTCAAGGCGTTCAAGGGCCGCACCATTCACGCCTTTCATACCGAGGGCGCCGGCGGCGGCCATGCGCCCGACATCATCAAGATCGCCGGCCTGAAAAACGTGCTGCCTTCCTCGACCAATCCGACACGCCCGTTCACCCGCAACACCATCGATGAACACCTCGACATGCTGATGGTGTGCCACCATCTCGATCCCTCGATCGCCGAAGATCTCGCGTTCGCCGAAAGCCGGATCCGGAAAGAGACCATCGCGGCGGAAGACATCCTGCACGATCTCGGCGCGCTGTCGATGATGTCGTCGGATTCGCAGGCGATGGGCCGGCTCGGCGAAGTCATCATCCGGACCTGGCAGACCGCCGACAAGATGAAGAAGCAGCGCGGCCGGCTCGCGCAGGACAAGGGCAACAACGACAATTTTCGGGTCAAGCGCTACATCGCGAAATACACCATCAATCCCGCAATCGCCCATGGTGTTTCCAAGCTGATCGGATCGGTGGAAAAGGGCAAGCTCGCCGATCTCGTGCTGTGGTCGCCGGCCTTCTTCGGCGTCAAGCCCGATTGCATCATCAAGGGCGGCTCGATTGTCGCGGCGCCGATGGGCGATCCGAACGCATCGATCCCGACGCCGCAGCCGGTGCACTACCGGCCGATGTTCGCCGCCTTCGGCAAGGCACTGACGGCCTCCTCGGTGGTCTTCAGCTCGAAAGCCGCCGTGTCCTCGGGGCTGGCGCGGAAACTCGGCATCGACAAGAAGCTCTATGCGGTGGAAAACACCCGAGACGGCATCTCCAAGAAGAGCATGATCCACAACGACGCCACACCCAAAATCGAGGTCGATCCCGAAACCTACGAGGTGCGCGCCGATGGCGAACTGCTGACCTGCGCACCGGCCGAGGTGCTGCCCATGGCGCAACGCTATTTCATGTTCTAAGGTTCGTGTCGGCACTGCAAGCCAGAACAAACATCGGGAGGATTTCGTGATCTACGTCGTTGCCACACTGACCGTGAAGCCTGAAACGCGCGCCGAATTCATTGCTGCCGCGACCGCCTGCATTACGGCAACCCGTAAAGAGCCGGGCAATATCGCCTACGACCTGCATGAAAGCGTTACCGATCATTCCAGGATGGTGTTCGTCGAGCAGTGGGAAAATGCCGAGGCGCTGGTGCCGCACCGCAGCGCCGAGCACATGAAGACCTTCGGCCGCGTCGCGGTGAAATGCATGACGGGGCCGCCGCGGATCGAGGTCATCACGCCCGAAAAGGTCGATGTCCGCTAATTGGAGAACAACAACGGGAGAACAATCCATGATCCGGGCGACGGGGATCCACGCGCAGCATCGCTGGACCGAAGCAGCGGCCGACACCGTCGTGCTCGACTTGGACGATCGGCACCGCCGTCGGATGGCGATGACCGGTACGCGCGGGCTTGAATTCCTGCTCGATCTGGAAAACGCGGTGGCTCTGCGCGGCGGCGACGCCCTGGTGCTCGACGATGGCCGGCTGGTCGAGGTGGTGGCGGCGCCGGAGCCGTTGATCGAGATTCGCGGCAGCGACCCGCATCATCTGGTACGCCTCGCCTGGCATCTCGGCAATCGCCATCTGCCGACGCAGATCATGCCGAGGGGACTGCGGATCCGGCGCGACCACGTCATCGAGGCGATGGTGAGGGGATTGGGCGCGCGCGTGGTCGAAATCGAGGCGCCTTTCGATCCCGAAGGCGGCGCCTATGCCGGCGGCGGCCATGCCCACGCGGGCGAGAGCCATCATGCGCCGGCTTCTGGCCGCGGGTCGCACGATCATGGCAGTCACCACCATGATCATCATCACCATGATGACCATGGTGATGATGACCACCATCACCACGATCATTCCCATGCTCATGACCCCAAATAAGGCGGCGCTCGACGGCTGCGGCGGCGCTGACGACGCCGAGGCCGCGGCGCTGTACCGCCTGTTGACCTGGCTGTCGCCGTCCTTCCCTGTCGGCGCGTTCTCTTACTCCGGCGGGATCGAATGGGCGGTGGAGGCCGGCGATATCGTCGATGCAGCGTCGCTGCAGAACTGGCTCGCCTGCATGCTGACCGACGGGCCGGGATTTTGCGACGGCGTGCTGCTGGCGCACGCGTATCGGGCCGCATCGTCGAGCAGCCACGACAGGCTGCGCGACGTCGCCGAACTTGCGGCGGCCTTCGTCCCCTCGCGCGAGCGCCAGCTTGAGACTTCGGCGCAGGGACGCGCATTTGTCGACATTGCGCGCGCGGCCTGGAATTGCGAGGGGCTGGAGCAGGTGGTTTCCAGTTGCGACGGTGCGATCGTTTACCCGGTGGCGGTCGGCCTGGTCAGCGCCGCGCACTGCATCCGCCTCGCGCCGACGATGCAGGCGTTCCTGCACGCCATGACATCGAACTGGATATCCGCCGCCTCGCGCCTGGTTCCGCTGGGGCAGACCGACAGCCAGCGCGTGCTGGCCGGTCTCGAACCGGCGGTCGCCGGCACGGCAGGCCGGGCGCTCGGGGCGTCGCTGGATGATCTCGGCAGTGCTACAATTCGCGCCGATCTCGCCAGCATGCGGCACGAGACCCAGTACACGAGGCTGTTCAGGACGTGATGATGCGCATGGCATCATCCCGACGTTTACCGGACCGGCTTCTCATCAATGGAAAGAATATTTGACATGCCCAATCGCCACGGACCGCTTCGTATCGGCATCGGTGGTCCCGTCGGATCGGGAAAGACCGCATTGATGGACCTGCTCTGCAAGGCCATGCGGGAGCGCTACGACATCGCCGCGATCACCAACGACATCTACACCAAATGGGATGCCGAGTTCCTGGTACGCTCGGGATCGCTGACCCCGGATCGTATCGCCGGCGTCGAGACCGGCGGCTGCCCTCATACCGCCATCCGCGAGGATGCCTCGATGAATCTGGCTGCGGTCGCCGACATGCGCGCAAAGTTTCCGGATCTCGATCTGGTGCTGATCGAGTCCGGCGGCGACAATCTGGCCGCGACGTTCTCGCCCGAACTGGCGGACCTTACGATCTATGTCATCGACGTCGCGGCGGGCGACAAGATCCCGTCGAAAGGGGGTCCGGGCATTACCCGCTCGGACCTGCTTGTCATCAACAAGATCGACCTGGCGCCGCATGTCGGCGCCTCGCTGGAGAAGATGGACACCGATGCGCGGCGAATGCGCGGTGAACGGCCGTTCGTCATGACCAATCTCAGGAAGAGCGAGGGCCTGGATCGCATTGTCGGCTTCATCGAGGCCAAGGGCGGACTCGGTCCGGCCGTCCGAATTCAGGCAGGTTGACCATTCGTTAACGTTTTGACCCGGCGGCGCGCCTGACGCAAAAACAATCCTTCCGTCGGTCGGAACAAAATCCGGCGACCGGAATTGTTACGCTCTGGCTCCGTGAACACAATGCTTGAGCGTGCCTTGTTGACGTTTGTCGCCCCCCACAGTTGCGTACCGAGGATCGCTCCTACATTATGTCAGATGGCCGGATTCCATCCCGCATCCGTTTGTTGCCGGCTTGGCGAATGGCGCATGTTTGATCCATTTGTTCGCCCATTCCTGATTTCCGAGTAAGCGAGTGGTTCGGTTGGGCTTCATCATCGGCTTTATCGCGCTCATCGGAGTTTTGCTCTCCGGTTTTGCGGCCTATCGCGTTCATGAACAGGAGTTGACGCTTGATGGCATCGCGATGGCGCGCGCGATCGATGTCCAGGCCAGTCTGGTCCAGGATCGGCTGACCGAGCGCGAACTGCTTGCCCGAGTCTCGTCGGGGCTGTTTCATGCGCCGTCCGTGATCAAGGCCAATATGCTGCAGCCGCTGCGTTCGTCGATCTATGCGTTCAAGACCGACTTCGTCGTCGCGGGCTGGATCGCGCGGCTCGAGCCGGGCGAACTGGACGAGGCGCATGACGAACTCGCCAGTGCGGGGTTTTCCGATCCGACCATCCGCAGCTTCGATGATAAGCCGCTCGATACGAAGTCGATTGACAAGCCGATCGATGTGCTGATGGACGTCGAGCCCCGCAACGCCGAGACGATGGCAATCACCGGCCGCTCGCCTGATCAAAGCCCGATCCTGGGACCGATGCTGGCGCAGGCGATGGCCAGCGGAAAGCCTCTTGCATCCGATCCGTTCCCGCTGCTGCGCCCGGGCGGCCCGATCGGTCTTGTTCTCGCCGCGCCCGTTCTGCAGGAGAGCGGCCCGCCGGCCGGTTTCGTGACGTTCTCCTATGAGCTGGCGCCGCTGATGCTGGTGAATGACGATCTCTCGCTGTTTTCGGTCGCGCTGAAGGACCCCCGTCACGCCAACAGCGAGCTGATTGCGAACGATCGCGGCGTGGTCACGCCAAGGACCCTGGGCGCGGGTGCGGCAGCGCCGTCGACCATGAGAACAGTTACCTTTGGAAGCCGCGACTGGTCGCTCGCTTATTACCCCAAAACCAATGCCGCAAGGCGCGCCGAGCAGACGGCGGCGATCGTGGCAGCGATCGGCCTCGCGCTGACCGGCATCGTCTGCGGGCTGTTCGGATATGTCGCCTACAACAACCTGCGGCTCAGCCGCGAGATCCAGGTGCGGATCGGATTCGAGCGACGATTGACCGCGGTCATCGACGAGCTTAATCACCGCGTCAAGAACATCCTCGCCGTGATCCAGTCGATCGTCACGCGCACGCTTCGCCACGGCTCGGATATCGACGTTGCCCGCGAACTGCTGATCGGCCGGATCCATGCCATGTCGAACGTGGTCTCGCTGCTCAGCGAAAGCCAATGGCAGGGCGTGAAACTGAAAGGACTCTTCGAGGCGCGCGCGATCCCCCATGCCGAGCGCATCGCGGTGAGCGGGCCTGATATTTCCGTCAGCGCGCGGGCCGCGCAAAGTCTGTCGCTGCTATTCTTCGAGCTGGCGTCACACTCCGATGAGGGGCTTTCCCTGGTCGGCAAGCATCCGCACATTGTCGCCCATTGGGAAGTGACCGAAGAGGATTCCGGCAACACCTTCCATTTCCGCTGGGAAGAGTTCAACACCAGCGCCGCGACCCGCCGCGAGGACAGCGACTTCGGCGTCATCCTGCTTGACCGCGTCGCACCGGAAGCGCTCGGAGGCGTATCCAAGCGGTATTTTACCGATGTGAGCTATGTCTACGAGTTGACGGCGCCGATGGAAACCGTGGTCGATATGACCGAACGCGACCGGACCGAACAATTTGCCGTCCCTCTGAAGCCGGCCCGCTGACGCATCACGACGGGGTCGAAGTCACGACCGTGTGTCTTGGGGCCTCGTCGTGGTTCGAGACGCCGCGCAAGCGCGGCTCGTCACCATGAGAGTCATCTTGAGGAGCATCTTGAGGAGCATCGCGAAGCGATGCGTCTCGAAGGATGGAGCCATTGACGTCGAAATTGCGCTAGCTAGCCGCCGCTGCCGCCGATTACCGCGCGCACCGTTTCATCGGGCCCGAAATCCTCGGCACCATCGACATACAGCAGCGCGCTCAGTTTCGAGCGGGCGCGGTTGACGCGGCTCTTGATGGTACCGACCGCACAGCCGCAGATCGCCGCCGCGTCCTCATAGGAAAAGCCCGAGGCGCCTACCAGGATCAAGGCCTCGCGCTGGTCCTGCGGAAGCTTATCGAGCGCCGCGCGAAACTCCTCGAACTCCAGATGCGCGCTTTGCGCCGGCTGGGTCTTCAGCGTCTTGGCGTAGCTGCCATCGGCATCCTCCACCTCCCGCCGCCGCTTGCGATAGTCGGAGCGGAACAGGTTGCGCAGGATCGTGAACAGCCAGGCCGGCAGGTTCGAACCCGGCTGGAACGAGTCGATATTGGCCAGCGCCCGCAGCAGGGTCTCCTGCACCAAATCGTCCGCACGATCGCCGTTCCCGCTCAGCGAGATCGCGAACGCGCGCAGGCTCGGCACCGAGGCCAGGATGTCATCGCGAAGAGAGTCTGTGAGAGGCATTTAGTCCCTCCCGTCGTTTTTTGTCGTTTGCTCGCCCGCGACTCCCATCTGGGTATTGGCCTCGGACGCATCAAGCTTTCGGATCAGATCTGCAAACCGGTCTGGCACGCCCTGACGTACGACATCGTCGTACATGGCGCGGAGCTGGTGGCCGATTCTGGATTGAATCTCGGCGTTAAGGCCGCCTTGCTTCTTTACTTCTTTCATGACCTGTTCCACGCTTCCCCGAGAGTTAAGTCCCTGAAAATTCGGCAAATATGCTTGGTTTATCAGCCTTGGCAGTTTCTCCATCGGGGGCTAATGCGATATGGCAAGGAAGGTTCCGGGAAAAGGGAACTTTTCTCAGACTGAAGCGTAGTCAGGCACAACAGGGGAGCCCGGGTCACCCCGACAGAGCGTTATGACCCAAGACATTGATGGAGTGGGGATGTCCCGATCACAGCTCGTTGCTGAACATTTACCGTTGCTGCGACGCTATGCCCGCGCCTTGACGGGAAACCAGGCGTCCGGCGACGCTTACGTCGGGGCCATGCTGGAAGCCCTGCTGCAGGACCAGTCTCTGCTCGATGAGCGGCACGGACCCCGCGTCGGCCTGTTTCGGCTGTTCACCCAGATCTGGAATTCGGTCTCGATCAACGACGATACCGATGTCGCGGCCCTGCCGATGCCGTCGGAGCGGCGGCTGTCCAATATCACCCCCTTGCCGCGTCAGGCCTTCCTGCTGCTGTCGCTGGAAGGCTTCTCCGAGGAGGAGGTGGCGTTCATTCTCGGCACCGATGTCGCGGAAACCCGCAAGCTCGCCGACACCGCGGGGCGGGAAATGGCAGCCGAGATCGCGACCGATGTGCTGATCATCGAGGACGAGACCTTCATTGCAATGGATCTCGAAAGTCTGGTGAAGAATCTCGGTCATCATGTGATCGGCGTCGCGCGCACCCATGCCGATGCGGTGGCGCTTGCCAAGAACCGCAAACCCGGGCTGATCCTCGCCGACATCCAGTTGGCCGACGGCAGTTCCGGCCTCGATGCCGTCAACGAACTGCTGAAAACCTTCGAAGTTCCGGTAGTGTTCATCACGGCCTATCCGGAACGCTTCCTGACCGGCGAACGACCCGAACCGGCATTCCTGATCTCGAAGCCGTTCCAGCCGGCGATGGTGTCGGCGGTCGCCAGCCAGGCGCTGTTCTTCCAGCGCAATTCGCGCAACCGCGCGCCCCGCGCGGCAGCTTCCTGAGGCCGTCGGCTGCGGGCTGCAAACCACAACGGAGCCTGGCCGAACATGGTCAGGCTCCGTTGTCGTTTAGGCGATGCCGCGGCCGGCGGTTATGGATGGCCACGGCGGAGAATATAGAAAAACCACTGACGTCAAGCAGTTAAGCCAAAAAGATAGGGCGCGACTGGCATCACCACAGTCGCGCCCTACGTCACCGGTCAATGGGGCAGGGGGATAACCGGCTGCCGGAATGACTCCGAAGCCCCCGGCCTCGTTCCAGCCGCCAACAAATTTTTTGGATATTTTTCGTACACGGTTAAGTGATCGCCGCATCCGAGAACCAGGACGGTTTCGTTCGCGTTGTGTCCCCGATCGCCATGGGGCGAGGGACAATCCAGATGCTGCAGGTTGGCAAAGGAATTTTCGGCGCGGTCGCGATTTCGCTGATGCTCGGCGCGGTTCAGTTTGCGTCGGGCCAGGATCTGACCGGACGCCGGCAGATTAGCGCGGATCCGATCGTCAGCACCATCAACCGCGCCGCCAAGGCCGATCGCGGCACGCGCCTCGTCGCACCGGCGGCCCGGACCCAGACGATTTCGCTCCGGCTTCAGGGTCTTTCCGACACCTCGGTGCTGGTCCGCATTCCCGCGGCGGAGATCGCCCGCAGCGGCACATCGACACCTTCGGTAGTCAGGTCCGGCGGAAAAACAGCAGTGGCCTGCGAGCCCGTGGTCAGCATATTGACCGAAGTGGCCAAGCAGCTTGAGCCCGGCCGTTGCGTGACCTGAGTACTCGGGGCTGAGACTCAAGTCTCCGGCGCATCATCGCTGGGTGCGTTGCGGTTTGCCAGCATTCCCAACGCGAGGCCACCGACCGCCAGCAGCGGAATCAGCTTCTTGACACCAATGGCGCGGATCACCTGGAGGCCTGCCGCGATCAGCATGGGATCGGCGAGCGGGGAGCGAGCCGTGGTTTTCGCGGCCTCGGCGGCGCGGGCCTTGGCCTTGTTTTTGCGCACCATGTAGCAACCGGCCGCGATCAGCGTCACCACAAAGAAAACCGCCGCCCCGGTCAGGCAGGCCTCGACCAGGCCGTAGTTCTGCAGCACGTAGACAAAGGCGGCCGCGCACAGAAACGACGTCGTGACGAGCAGCGCGAGCACGGCCACGCCCGCGATCGATGTCAGCCGCACGGCCGTGCCGGTACTTTCCTTGAAATCGTCGATCATGCGTTGAAACATCTGAAAAATCCCGATTCAAACAAAATAGTGCCCGCCGGCCAAACGGACGGCGCACTCGCCCGCCGTTCAAATCAGAGGATTGGCCGAGAGGGTCATCGCACGCCCTAGCGGCGCCAGGTCATGCCGATCAGGAAGCCCAGTCCGAGCGCGAGGCCGACGGTCGCCAGCGGACGCTGCTGAATGACGTCCTCCAATGATTCTTCCAGCGAATAGGCCGCGTCCTGGGCCGCATCCATCACGGCGCTGCCGCGGTCGGAAAGATCGTCCACCGTCGCATCGACATTGGCGCGCGCCTGCCTGTAGCCGCGGCGGGCCTGCTTTTTGGCGGTGCCGGCGAAGGAGTTGAGCACGTCGGTGATCTGGTCGGTCAGGGTTGCGATATCGTCTTTCACGGCTGCTACATCCTTTTCCAGGCGTTCATAGGTCGCTTTATCCGGCAGATTTCTCATTCCGATTTCGCCATCCGTACTCGCCATCCAAAGCTCCCGGAAACTGAGATCGTGTCAGGTCCAACGCGCCGGGTTCCCCGAAGTTCCCAGCGCAAAACCCCGCTCAGTCCGGCGGAAGTTGCGGCACATCCACCGGCATCAGGTGCTCTTTGAGCACCAGCGCCACGATCAAGAGCGGCGATGACAGGAAGCCACCCATCGGCCCCCATAGCCAGGTCCAGAACGCCAGCGCCATGAAGACCGCCAGCGCGTTCAATTCGAGCCGGCGGCCGATAATGGTGGGCGTGACAAAATGACCTTCGAGGAAGGTGACCCCGACGAAAAGTGCTGCGGCAATCAGTCCCGCACCGATCGTGGAGAACGCGATCACCCCGACCACCGCCAGAATCACGAACATCGCGACCGGGCCGATAATGGGAAAGAAGTTCAGCGTTGCGGCCAGCGCGCCGAGCCCGGCCGGATTGGGCATGCCGGTCACCGCGCAAATGATGCCGGTCGCTGCTCCGACGCCGAAATTGATCATCGTCACGGTGAGCAGATAGCCGCCGAGATGGCCTTCGATTTCGTTGAGGATCCGCAACGTCCGCAGCCGCGCGGCGTGATCGGCAAAGGTCATGATCAGCGCCCGCCGCAAATCGCGCCAGCTCGCGATGAACAACACCAAAGTCGCGAAGAACAGCAGGAATTCGGTAAAGGTCGGCGACAGGAATCCGATGGTTGGCTCGACCCAGTCGAATTTCGGTAGCTGGAACGTCGTCGCCGCGGCCGCGTCGGATACGCCAACCATGTTTTGCAGCTCGTGCCAGAGCGCCAGCGGCCGATCGAATACGTGCAGCTTGTCGCGAAGCCGCGAGCCGAGTTCGGGCAGCCGTGTACTCCATTCAATCAGAGGCGAAGAGATCAACCCGACCATGAACGCGACTGCGGCGCCGACCGCGGCCACGATCAGGACCGCCGACACCGCGCGGGGAATGCGGTGCCGCTCGAGAAAGCCCGCCGCCGGCGACAGCATGGTGCCAACCACGAATGCCGTTATTACCGGGAGGAAGAACGCCTTCGCAGCGTAGAGAACGGCAACCACGCAAATAGTCAGGAGAGCGACCAGGGCGAAGGCGACGACCTCTGCGCGCCGGATGACCGGTGGCAGTTCATTTCGGCTGTCAGGCAGCGGCGTGCCGACGTTTTCATGCGAAGGCGCACGCTCATCGGGAAGGACACGCAACTGGCTCTCCCCCGCGCTGATGCAAACCGACTCCGTGCCCGGCTCGCGCGACGAACCGGGTCAAGCCAGCGACAACCCGCGGCGCCGGCAAAAGGTTCCATCGCGCAAACGTGAAAGCAGGCCCGGTTGACAGCGGCGGTTTAAATCGCGGCTGACGGAACCGCGGTGCCCCGGTCGCGTTCGTTGTGCAGAGCATCACACGATGCGCATCAGTATGGGGCAGGTCATGACAGAGAATTTTGCAGGCGTTCGCATTCAATCGCGGCGCGTGAGCAGCGCATTGATTTTTACTGGGTTGCTGTTGACGGCGGCGCTGCTTCCGAGCGCGGCGAACGCCCAGGCACTCGGCTACGCACCCGCGCCGCAGAGCGGCTTTCCGTCAGACGACGTCATGAGCGCGCCGAACGATCCGTCGCTGACCGACGAAGGCAATGGCAGCGAAAGCGTGCTGCCTGAGCGGTTGCGCCGCGCCGTCGTCCGCCTCGACAGCCGCGAGGCACCCGGCACCGTCATCATCGATACCGGAAATACCGCGCTTTACTATGTGATCGGCCAGGGCCGCGCCATTCGTTACGGCGTCGGCGTCGGTCGCCAGGGCTTCACCTGGTCCGGCGTGCAGACCATCAGCCGCAAGGCGGAGTGGCCGGATTGGCATCCGCCGGCGCAGATGATCGCGCGCCAGCCTTATCTGCCGCGCTTCATGGCGGGAGGGCCGGGCAATCCGCTGGGCGCGCGCGCGATGTATCTCGGCTCCAGCGAATATCGCATCCACGGCACCAACGATCCCTCGACCATCGGCAAGTTTGTCTCCAGCGGCTGTATCCGTCTTACCAATGAAGACGTCGCCGACCTGTTCAGCCGCGTCAATGTCGGCACCAAGGTGGTGGTGTTGCCCAAGAACGGGCCGCACATTGAAGCAAGCGCGACGGGCGCCGTTCGTCCGGTGACCGCACGGGCGCCTGCTGCGATGCCGTCGACCGGACGTCAGGCGATGAACCTTTCGAACTCGTCGCTGTATTGAAGGTTGGCATCTGCGTCCGGAGGCGATCATGAACCGGCAACCAGGAAGGCAATGGCTGGCATTCGGCGCAGTCACGCTGTTGAGCGTTTCGGCGCTGGCGCCAGCGGCCCGCGCCGAAGACTTCCTCTCCGCCTTGTTCGGCGCGTTCGGCGCGCGCCAGCCGGCTGCTCGCTCGATGCCGCTGCCATTTGCAAGCGAAGGCGAGGTCGGCACTTCGCCCGCCGAGTCGCGTCCGCGCACGACCGGTGGCGGCCAGGCCTATTGCGTGCGCACCTGCGATGGACGCTATTTTCCGATTTCGGCGTCCGGTGATCAAAGCCGGGCGGCGTCCTGCAACAGTTTTTGCCCGGCCAGCGAAACCAAGGTCGTCTATGGCAGCAACATCGACAATGCGGCGACCGAGAACGGAAAGCCCTATTCCGAATTGCCGAACGCATTCCGGTACCGCAGCGAGTTGGTGGCGGGATGCACCTGCAACGGCAAAGACCAGATCGGGCTTGCGCCGGTCAAAATCGAGAACGACCCGACGCTGCGCAAGGGTGACATCGTTGCCGGCCCCAACGGGCTGATGGTGGCTGGCCGCGGCACCGACAGGCGCGGCGCGGCAGTGAACTTCTCGCCGGTCTCCGCCCGGATCAGCGCGCGCTATCGGCGTCTGCCCGTGGTCGCGGCCGATTGAGGCCTTTCCTTGCTGCCCGCTCGCCCTTGTCAACGAATACGAGTTCCGCGACGGGAACCGGTTCGGCACTCTCCGCGTTATTCTGCCGCAACACCATTCAATGAGGTTCGCAGGGGGCACCTATGATTGTCAGCGTACTGATCACGTTTCTCGTTATTATCCTCATTCTCTATCTAATCAACATGTTACCGCTGGATGGCCGCGCCAAGCAGATCGTGCGCGTCGTCGTGATTATTCTCGGCGTGATCTCGCTCCTGAAATATATCGCGGTGTTCTAGCAGATGGAGCGGTAGGGTGGGCAGAGGCGCTTAGCGCCGTGCCCACGCTTCTCACCGAACGATCCCTGTATGTCTCTCACGTCGCCTCCCCAATCGGCTGAAAGCAAACCGCGCTGAACATAGCGATGGAAGCTGCTGTACGGCCAATCGATGGCCCGCGTGACGCAGCCGTGCTTAACCGGATTGATATGGATATAATCGACGTGACGATCCAGATCTGCCTGATCGCGAATGGCGTGCTCCCAATAGCGGCGCTGCCAAATGCCTTTTTCTCGTTTGCTGATCTTGCTGGCTGATCTCGGCCTCGGCTCCTGGCCCCGTGAAAAGTAGTTCTTTATCAAACTCCAGCGGATGGAGAAGTCCGCATCGCCTTCCGGCAAGGCCCAAAGCGCATGGACGTGATCGGGCAAAACGCATATAGCGATGGTTTCAAACGGCCGGCGCTGCTGAACAGCTCGATAAGCCTGGCGCAAGGGCTCAATCTGATCGACAAGAAGACCGCTCGAACGGTCCGCTAGATTGACCGTGAAAAAGTATGTGCTTCCTTCAAGGCGAACTCGGCGATAATGCGACATGGTTGCATAGTTATCGCAAAACTTCGGTGGGCAGGGCGCGGAAGAGCGCCGTTACCTCGACAAAATGGTCCTACGCGAATCCGATCGGTAGGGTGGGCTAAGCGCAGCGTGCCCACCACGATTCAGTCACGGTAAGAGTCGGTGGGCACGCTGCGCTTAGCCCACCCTACCAAGTAAGCCCCGGTGAGGCCGGGGCTTCTGTGACAAAAACCTATTTCAGTGTCCTGAACCAATCGTCCACGTCCTTGTGGATCTGGTCCTTGGCAAAACCATAGCGCTGCTGCAGCTTGCCTTCGAGCTGTTCGCGACGACCTTCGATCACATTGAGGTCGTCGTCGGTGAGCTTGCCCCACTTTTCCTTCGCAGCGCCCTTGAATTGCTTCCAGTTTCCTTCAATCCGGTTCCAATCCATCGCCATCTCCTGTTCGGTTCAGATGGCGTTCAACGGACGGACCATTCGAACGTTCCGTTGAATTGAACGGCCACGTCGCCGCGGCAGCAGCCCGGCGGTCAGCCCGCCGCCTTGGCCTCGCGGCGCCGCGCCGTCAGGATGAATTCGGTATAACCATTCGGCTGTTCGCGTCCCTTGAACACAAGGTCGCAGGCGGCCTTGAAGGCCACGCCGCTGAACGCAGGCGCCATCGGCCGATAGAGCGGATCGCCGTTGTTTTGCGCGTCGACCACGACTGCCATCCGCTTCAGCGACTCCATCACGTGATCCCGGGTAATAACGCCCTGGTGCAGCCAGTTGGCAAGATGCTGGCTCGAGATCCGCAGCGTGGCGCGGTCTTCCATCAGGCCGACGTCGTGAATATCCGGCACCTTGGAGCAGCCGACCCCCTGATCGATCCAGCGCACAACATAGCCCAGGATGCCCTGGCAATTATTGTCGATTTCCTGTTTCACATCGTCGGGCGCCCAGTTCGATTGCGACACCGGGATGGTGAGAATATCCGACAGCCTGGCGCGCGGGCCGGCCGTGGCCAGTTCCTGCTGGCGCGCCAGCACGTTGACCTGGTGATAATGCAGCGCGTGCAGGGTCGCAGCCGTCGGCGACGGCACCCACGCGGTCGTGGCACCGGCCTGCGGATGTGCGATCTTCTGCGCCAGCATGTCCGCCATCTTGTCCGGGGCGGCCCACATGCCTTTGCCGATCTGGGCATGGCCGGGCAGGCCGTCAATCAGGCCCATATCGACGTTCCAGTCTTCATAGGCCTTGATCCAGGGCTGCGCCTTCATGTCGTTCTTGCGGATCATCGGGCCGGCTTCCATCGAGGTATGGATCTCGTCGCCGGTGCGGTCGAGGAAGCCGGTATTGATGAAGACGATGCGCTGCCGCGCGTTCTGGATGCAGGCCTTGAGGTTGACGGTGGTACGGCGCTCTTCGTCCATGATGCCGACCTTCATGGAGTTGGCTGGCAGCGCCAGCATCTGTTCGACCCGGCCGAACAGCTCGCAAGTCAGGGCGACCTCGTCGGGGCCGTGCATTTTCGGTTTGACGATATAGACCGAGCCGGTGCGGCTGTTGCGCGTTTTGCCCTTGCCCTTGAGATCATGGATCGCGAGCAGGCCGGTGACGGCGGCGTCGAGAACCCCCTCCGGAATCTCGTCGCCCCTGCTGTCGAGCACCGCGTCGGTGAACATGTGATGACCGACATTGCGCACCAACAGCAGGCTGCGGCCATGCAGTTTGAATTCCCTGCCGTCCGGCGTCCGGTAGACGCGATCGGGGTTGAGCGCGCGCGTGAGCGTCTTGCCGCCCTTTTCAAAGTCGGCCGACAGCGTGCCGTTCATCAGGCCCAGCGTGTTGCGATAGACCAGCACCTTGTCTTCGGCATCAACCGCCGCGACGCTGTCCTCCATATCGAGGATGGTGCTGACCGCCGATTCCAGGATCATGTCGGCCACCCCGGCCGGATCATCCTTGCCGATCATATGGCCGCGATCGATCCTGATCTCGATATGCATGCCGTGGTTGACCAGCAGGATCGCCGAAGGCGCGGCGGCATCGCCCCGATAGCCGGCGAACTGCACGCTGGATTTCAGCGCCGTGGCATTACCGCTCTTGAGTTTGACCGCAAGCTGGCCGGCGATGACGCCGTAGGCGATCACATCGGTGTGGCTTCCGGCCGCGAGTGGCACCGCGGAATCCAGAAAGGCTTTTGCCTTTGCGATCACTTTGGCGCCGCGGGCCTTGTTATAGCCCTTGCCGTCCTCGCCGGCCTCGTGCGGTATGGCGTCGGTGCCGTAAAACGCGTCGTAAAGGCTACCCCAGCGTGCGTTCGCCGCATTGAGCGCATAGCGGGCGTTGGTGAGCGGCACGACGAGCTGCGGCCCGCAGATCTTGCCGATTTCCTCGTCGACGTCAGAGGTTCCGACCTTGTGCGTGGTGGGCTCCGGCAGCAGATAGCCGATCTCCCTGAGAAAAGCGGTGTAGGCGTTGGGGTCGAACGGCTTGCCCTTGTTGGCGCGGTGCCAGCCGTCGATTTTCGCCTGCAGGCTGTCGCGCACCGCGAGCAGTTCGCGGTTCTTCGGAGTGAGGTCGCGGAGGATCGCGGCAAGCCCGGCCCAGAAGGCGTCGGGGGCAATCCCGGTTCCGGGGCTGGCTTCCTTGGCGATGAAATCAAACAAAACGGGCGCGATCTTCAATCCGTGGGCATCGATACGATTCATCATCAAACTTTCGCGAGAAGCGGCGCCTGCCGGCTGCTTTGGGGCAAAAACAAACAGCGCCGCAGAGGCGGCGTTCAGGGCCCTTTTAGCGCCAAAGCCTGGGCCCTGAGAAGGGCTTTCGCAGGCTCTGATTGCGCAAACAATGGCCGGCAGCTCCGCTAGATATTGGCGGCCAGGTCGACCAGTTCGTCAAACAGAACGCCGGATTTCATCAGCATCCGCTCGATCTCGTCGGTGGCGGCGGGAACCTGACTTTTCGAGGTGTCGATTGTCAATTCGGGCGCAACGGGCGGCTGGTAATCGCTGCCGATCCCGGTGAAGGCGTGCAGGGTGCCGGCGCGCGCCTTGGCGTAATGGCCCTTGGGATCGCGGCTCTCGCAGACCGCCGCCGGTGTTGCGACATAGATTTCGCGGAACGCGGTGTCGGCGATGCGGCGCGCCGCGGCGCGATCGTCCGCGGCGGGCGAGACCGCGGCGACGATGGTGATATGCCCGTTGCGCGCGAGATGGGTGGCGACTTCGGCGAGGCGGCGAATGTTTTCGCTGCGATCCTGTGCCGAGAAGCCGAGATCGCCATTGAGGCCGGCCCGCAACGTATCGCCATCCAGCAGGATCGGCGAACCGCCATTGCCGAACAGCCGGCGCTCCAGCGCGCGAGCGAGCGTCGATTTGCCGGAGCCCGGTAGCCCGGTGAGCCAGATCACCGCGCCATTGTGTCGATAACGCGCGGAGCGCTCGTCGGGGCGCAAGGCGGATTCCACCGGCACGATATCGATGGGGACGGCGCGCTGCCCGGTATCGACCGACAGCACGAGTCCGCCGCCGGCAATGCGGCCGTTGATCTCGATGACAAGCCGTCCAGTACGCGGATTGGCGGCATAGGGATCGGCGGCGATCGGTTGCAACAGCGATAGGTCGATTTCGCCGACATGGTTGCGCGCGATCGAACGGGTCTCGGTGTTGGACAACTCCCCGGGATCAATCGCCTTCTCGATGGCGACCACGACGGCGCGGGTTTCCCGGGTGCCGATCCGGACCAGGATCTGGTCTCCTTTCGACAACGGCTTGTCGTGCAGCCAGAAGATGCGGGCATGAATTCGGCGAGTGTCGCGCGGGCTATTTCCGACATGGGCGATCACGTCGCCGCGTTCGACAAACAACTCGCGATCAAGCGTGATGCCGACCGAGCGGCCAGCGGTCTGAGGGTCGCCGCGCGGGGACAGCGGCCAGCTCTCCACGGTACGGATTTTGGCAATCTTGCCCGCCGGCATGATGACGATCTCATCGCCGGCACGCAGGCCGCCGGATTCGATGCGGCCGGCGACGATGCGGCGGTCGTCGAACTTGTAAATCGCCTGCACCGGCAATCGCAACGCGAGCTGTTCCAGCGGCCGGGCCGGCTCCAGTGCATCGAGCGCCTCGATCACGCTCGGTCCGTTGTACCAGTCGACCCGCGGTGTCTGCATGACGACCCCATCGCCGTCGCGCGCCGAAATCGGAATCACCGCCGACGGCGTCACGCCAAGGCCGGCAAGATGGGCCGATATTTCGGCGCGGATCTCCTGAAATCGTGCCGCGCTGAAGTCGACCCGATCCATCTTGTTGACGACGACGGCGACCTGCCGGATGCCGAGAAGATGCAGCAGGTAGCCGTGGCGACGGGTCTGGTCGCGGACGCCTTCCAGCGCGTCGATGATCAGCAGCGCTGCGTCCGCCTGCGCGGCACCTGTGATCATGTTGCGCAGGAATTCGGCGTGGCCGGGCGCATCAATCAGCACCACGTCACGGGAGCGGGTGCGAAAGCTGATCTGCGTGGTGTCGATGGTAATGCCCTGGTCGCGCTCGGTTTGCAGCGCATCCAGCAAAAACGACCATTCGAACGGCATGCCGCGCCGGGCGCTGACCGCCTTGAGCATTTCGAGCTTGCCCTCGGGCAGGCTGCCTGTCTCGTGCAAAAGGCGTCCGACCAGCGTCGACTTGCCGTGATCGACATGGCCGACGATGACAATGCGAATCCGCGGACGGGTGGTACCGTTCGGCGTCGCCGATGTCGCTGTGGGAAATATCATGTTCATCGCAACACCCGGCTTTGGTCTCGTTCAGAGATAGCCCGCGACCCGCAGCCGCTCGAAAGCGTCTTCGGTTTCGTGATCGAGCGCGCGGCCGGCGCGTTCCGGCACCTTGGTGCGGTCGAGCTCGGCCAGGATTTCGTCGATGTTCGATGCGGCCGATGCCACCGGAAAGGTGATGTCGGCGTCGCCGAGCGAGCGGTAGCGCTTGCCGTCTCGGGCGAGGTAAAGCGGGATGATCGGGATGTTCTCACGCTTGGTGTAGGCCCAGATGTCGGCCTCGGTCCAGTGCAGGATCGGGTGGATGCGCAAATGTGCGCCGGGGGGCGGCGAGGCGTTGAACTGATCCCAGAATTCCGGCGGCTGATCGCGCACGTCCCATCCGCCCTCGGTGCCGCGCGGCGAGAACACCCGTTCCTTGGCGCGCGTGGCCTCCTCGTCGCGGCGGATGCCGGCGATCAAGCCGTCGAAGCCGTATCTGCCAAGCGCGAGTTTTAGTCCCTCGGTCTTGCGCGCGGCGGATCGCGCGGCCGGCGGCAGCGTCGGATCGATCGCCTCGATCGGCGGGCAGGGTTCGATCCGCAGATCGAGATCCCATTCGCTGCCGTAGCGATCGCGAAACGCGTACATCTCGGGAAATTTCTTGCCGGTATCGACATGCAAGGCCGGAAACGGCACGCGGCCGAAGAAGGCCTTGCGTGCCAGCCAGATCATGACGTTGGAATCCTTGCCCAGCGACCACAGCAGCGCCAACTTCTTCAGCCGCGCGAAGGCTTCCCTGAAAATGTAGATGCTCTGGGCCTCGAGCGCGTCCAGATGATCCATCGTCGGATGAGCGCGGTCGGGCACAAGCGCGTGCCCATTGGCTGGGATTGGCTCGATCGCAGGTCTTGCGGAATCTTTGTCGAGAAGATGCATCTCCGACCCTTGGCCTCTGCAGGCGAAAATTCTATAGTTGCGCTGCAATATGGAAGGAATAATTTTCCCTTTACGGGCATTGAACGAGACATATATAGAAAATAATTCCAGTCAACCCCAGTGTCGGGGTAGAGAGTAGCGCATGCGATTTCTGCCGGTGTTTCTCGATCTGCAAGCTGGCACCGTGCTGGTGGTTGGGGCCGGCGAGCTGGTGCGGGCGAAGCTGCGCCTGCTGGCAGCCGCCGGTGCGCACGTGCGCTGGTACGCGACCGACGGCAATCATGATCTTGGCGGCTTGCCGCCATCCGACGCGGCGCGAATTGAGTTTGCCGGAGGCGATCCGCTGCTGGCCGATCTCGGCGAGGTGATTGCGATTCTGTGTGCGGGTGCTGGCGATGTCGGCATCGTGATGTCGGTACGGGCGCGAGCGGTCGGTCTGCCCGTGAACGTGATGGACGACCTCTCGCATTCGACCTTCATTTTTCCCGCCATCGTGGATCGCGGCGATGTGGTGGTGGCGATCGGCACCGGTGGCGCATCTCCGGTGGTGGCGCGCCGCGTACGCGAGCGCATTGAGGCGATGCTGCCCGCCCGAATCGGTGAGCTCGCAAGTTTCATTGGCGGCTTCCGCAAATCGATTCACGCGCGCATTCCCGAATTCACCCTGCGCCGGCGTTTCTGGGAGCGCGTCGTCGACGGACCGATCGGCGCGCTGGTGATGGCCGGGCGCGGCGAGGAAGCTGAGAAGGCGCTGCGGGAGATTGCCGATCCGGCTGCGTTTGCCGGCGCGAATGACCAGGGCGCGGCCGAGGGCCGGGTGACGCTGGTCGGCGCGGGACCGGGCGATCCGGATCTGCTGACGGTCAAGGGTTTGCGGGCGCTGCAGGATGCCGATGTGATTTTCTACGACGAGCTCGTCTCGCCCGAGGTCCTCGACCGCGCCCGCCGCGATGCCTCGCGCATTCCCGTCGGCCGCCGTGTCGGCAAGCCCGGCATCGGTCAGGACGCGATCAACGCGTTGCTGATCGGGGCGGCGAAAGCCGGGCAGCGCGTGGTGCGGCTCAAGGGCGGCGACGCCTTCGTGTTCGGCCGCGGCGGCGAGGAAGTCGAAGCGCTGCGCCGGGCCGGTGTCGCCTATACGATCGTGCCGGGCATTACCGCGGGCCTCGGTGCTGCCGCGCAATTCGAAGTGCCGCTGACCTATCGCCACGAAGCGTTGCGCATCACCTTCCTGACCGCGCACAAGGCGAAAGACGCCGAAGCCGTCGACTGGTCGACCCTGACGGACACCCGGATGACCGTGGTCGTCTATATGGGAATGACCGCCGCGGCATCGGTCCGTGCCGGCCTGTTCGCTGCCGGCCGCTCGCCGCAAACGCCGGTCGGCGTGTTCGCGCGGGTGACACGGCCCGATGCGAAGGCGGCGGTCGGGACTCTCGAGCAGCTACCCGATCTGGTGCAGCGGATCGACGGGGGGCCAGCGATTCTCATCATCGGCGACGTGGTGGCGCACTCCGCGCCGTGGCGCCATTCAAATCTCACGCAAGTGATCTCAGAACTGCTGGAAGCTGCCGAATGACCTCTCCGCTCGAACAGAAGAAAATCAGGATTGCCGGCCCCTCGGTGGTGACCGCCAACCGCACCTGGGATGGTGTCGTGATCTACCGCACCTCCGCTCAGGGCTGGTCGGCAAAGCTCGCGGATGCCGCGATCGTGCGCAGCTCGGAGGAGGCGCGGGCGCTGCTTGCCGAAGCGGTGGCCGACGATGTCGGCGCGGTCGGCGCCTACATCGCGCCGGTCGAGGTCCGAGACACCGGCGCCATCAAGCCCGGCAATCTGCGCGAACGGATCCGGTCGAAAGGCCTCACCATCGATGTTTCGGCTCCGGCATAAGGCTGTCTGGCCATGTACGCATATGACGAACTCGATCGCACCCTGCTCAACGAGCGCGTTTCGGAATTCCGCGATCAGGTGAAACGCCGGCTCTCGGGCGAGCTCTCCGAAGATGAATTCAAGATGCTGCGGCTGCAGAACGGCGTCTATCTGCAACTGCACGCCTACATGTTCCGGGTTGCCATCCCCTATGGCACGCTGTCATCGAAGCAGCTCAGGCGGCTCGCGCATGTCGCGCGGCGCTACGATCGCGGCTACGGACATTTCACCACCCGGCAGAACATCCAGTTCAACTGGATCAAGCTCGCCGAATTGCCGGATGCGCTGGCCGATCTCGCCGAAGTCGGCATCCACTCGATGCAGACCTCCGGCAACAATACCCGCAACGTCACCTCCGACCAGTGGGCCGGCGTGGCGCCCGGCGAGATCGAAGATCCGCGGATCTGGTCGGAGATTTTGCGCCAGTACACCACGCTGCATCCGGAATTCTCCTTTTTGCCGCGCAAGTTCAAATTCGCGATCACCGCCTCGGCGCACGACCGCGCGGCGATCAAGATCCACGACATCGGTTTGCGGCTGCACAGGAACGCCGAAGGCGAAACCGGCTTCGAGGTGCTGGTCGGCGGCGGGCTCGGCCGCACGCCGTTTATCGCCAAGACCATCAAGCCCTTCGTCGCAGGCCGCGATCTCCTGAGCTATGTGGAAGCGATCCTGCGCGTCTACAATCAGTATGGCCGCCGCGACAACATCTACAAGGCCCGCATCAAGATCCTGGTGCATGAACTCGGGATCGAGAAATTCGCGGAAGAGGTCGAGAACGAATGGCGACAGATGCGCGATAGCGCGCTGGCGCTGGATGACGCCGTAATAGAGGAAATCCGCTCGCGCTTTTCCTATCCTTCTTACGAAAAGCTGCCGCATTTGCCGGAAGAGCTGAAAACGGCCGCGCACGATCCGCAATTCGAGGCGTGGCGGAAGAATTCGGTGTTTCCCC
The DNA here is from genome assembly GCA_963808035.1 of uncultured Alphaproteobacteria bacterium. Classification (GTDB taxonomy): domain Bacteria; phylum Pseudomonadota; class Alphaproteobacteria; order Rhizobiales; family Xanthobacteraceae; genus Bradyrhizobium. The sequence goes on from CAWEEF010000003.1 coordinate 49,579, forward strand.
ACAAGATCTCGGGCTATGCGATCGTTACGCTCTCACTCAAGCCGGTGGGTGGGCCGCCCGGCGATGCCACCGCCGACCAGATGGACACGATCGCCGACCTCGCCGACAAATATTCCTTCGGTGAAATTCGCGTCGGCCACGAGCAGAATCTGGCGCTGCCTCATGTCGCCCGGCGCGACCTGCCGGCGCTGTGGCGCGCGCTGGACAAGATCGGCGTCGCGACGCCGAACGTCAATCTGGTCTCCGATATCATCGCCTGCCCGGGACTCGATTATTGTTCGCTGGCGAATGCGCGCTCGATCCCGATCGCGCAGGAGCTGACCCGCCGCTTTGCCAATCACGACACCGCCAATCTGATCGGGCGGCTGCACATCAATATTTCCGGCTGCATCAATGCCTGCGGCCATCACCATGTCGGTCACATCGGCATTCTCGGCGTCGAGAAGAACGGCGAGGAATTCTATCAGATCACGATCGGCGGCCGCGCCGACGAGCGGGCGGCCGTCGGCACCTTGATCGGACCTGCCGTTCCGTATGGCGAGGTTGCAGACGTGGTCGAGGATATTGTCGAGGCCTATCTCGCGCTCCGCGCCCGTCCCGATGAACTGTTCATCAACTCGGTCACGCGGCTCGGCGTCGAACCTTTCAGGGAGCGGGTTTATGCCACTCGTTAGACACGGAAAAATCGCCAATGATGCGTTCGTCCATGTCGCGGACGATGCGCCGCTGCCCGGCGGCGGCGCCATCCTGATTTCGGCGGCACGATTTCTCGAAGACCCCGAAGGGTTTTGCCGCCGGGTCGGCCGCACTGGCGTGATCTGGCCCAACGGCCGCGACGTCGACGACCTCGTGCCCTGGCTCGGGCGGCTCGCCGTCGTTGCGCTGGTATTTCCAAGTTTTCGCGACGGTCGCGCCTACAGCCAGGCGCGGCTGCTGCGCGAGCGCTACGGCTATCGCGGCGAGCTGCGCGCCACCGGCCAGGTGCTGCGTGACCAGTTCGTGTTCATGCTGCGGGCGGGGTTCGACAGCTTCGAGGTGAAGAAGGAAAGCGACGCGGTGGCATTCGCCGCGACGACCAAGCGTTACTCGGTGTTCTACCAGCCGACCGGCGATGGCCGCATCACCGCGCTGCATCAGCGCATGCAGATGCGCCATTCGGAGAGTGCCGGCCAATGAACGGTCCGGGTCATGCGGTGTCGCCGGCGCGAACCCGGCATGCGCTGGACTTGCCGGCGGCCGAGACGCTCGATCGCGCGCTGCGTGGCGCCACGCCGGCGCGGGTAATCACGGCCGCGTTGCAGGCGGTCGGCCGCGAGCGCCTCGCGCTGGTGTCGTCGTTTGGTACCGAATCAGCGGCGTTACTCAAGGTAATGGCCGACGTCGACCCGGCGATACCGGTGATCTTTCTCGATACCGGATGGCTGTTTGAAGAGACGCTCGCCTATCGCGACACGCTGATCGCGCGGCTTGGGCTGCGCGATGTCCGTTCGATAAGGCCGAGCGAGGAAACGCTGTCGCGCGAGGACCCTGATCGCGAGCTGTGGTTCTCCGATCCCGATGCCTGCTGCCGGATCCGGAAAGTGGAACCGCTGGCGCGGGCGCTGGCGCCGTTCGGCGCCTGGATCAACGGGCGCAAGCGTTTTCAGGGCGGCGTCCGTACCGACATCCCGGTAGTCGAGGACGACGGCAGCAGGCTGAAATTCAATCCGTTCGCCGGCGTCTCGCGCGAAGAGATCGCGGCGATCTATGCCGGTGCGGAACTGCCGCCGCATCCGCTCGCCGCGCTTGGCTATCAGTCGGTCGGCTGCATGCCCTGCACCAGCCGCACCGCGGTGAACGAAGACGCGCGGGCCGGCCGCTGGCGCGGCAGAGCCAAGACAGAATGCGGCATCCACACCGTCAAGATATCCTAGGCAAGATCCTAGAACACTGCATCCGCCGCCGCGCGGCAAATGCGGATGAAATTGCGTCCGCGTTCACCTTTCAGCCACGGTTGGTATGCAACAACAGCCCGTCAATTTGGGGGCTGATTCATGCGCGCGGCGGCGGCGATTTGCACAACATTATTGCTGGGCGGCTGCGCCGCGGATAATACCCTTACCGAGCAGCCGGCCATGTATGTCAACATGGCCGCGCCGGGTGCGCGGCTCGATCAGCAGACCGCGGCCTCGATGATTTCGCAATACCGGCAGAATAACGGCCTCGGCAGCGTGGTGATCGATCCGGAACTCATGAAGCTCGCGGAATCGCAGTCGCAGGCGATGGCAAGCAGGAACAAGCTCGATCACGATGTCAGGGCACCGTTGCCCCGGCGCCTGAGCGACGCCGGATACCCGGCGACCCTGGCGGTCGAAAACGTCTCGGCCGGGTACCATACCCTGGCCGAAGCCTTCTCCGGCTGGCGCAATTCGCCGCCGCACCGGGAAAACATGCTGAAAAACGGTGTCGTAAAAATGGGCATTGCGGCGAGCTATGCTCCGAATACCAAATACAAGGTATTCTGGACGCTCATCTTGGCCTCAACCGAGGTGCGATGACTTCAGCGTGGTCCCGCCTGCTTCGCTGATTGACGCCACCGTCAACTGTCGCCACGGTGCAGCGTTTTTTGCTATCAGCTCGAAGGTCATGATGGATATTGCCGCTCCCGCGCCAGCTTCCACGCCCGCGAAGGCCGAGCGCGTACTGGTTCTGCAGGGCGGCGGCGCGCTCGGCTCCTATCAGGCCGGCGCCTTTCAGGCATTGTGTCATCAGGGCTTTGAACCGGAATGGATCGCCGGCATTTCAATCGGCGCCATCAATGCCGCGATCATCGCCGGCAATCCGCCGCAACAGCGCATCCCGCGGCTGAAGGAATTCTGGGAGCTGGTGTCGTCCCCGGTGCCCTGGAGTCCGCTGCTCAAGGGTGACCATGGGCGCACCGCTTTCAATGGGGCGAGCGCCGCCCTGGTCGCGACGTTTGGCGTGCCCGGCTTCTTTACCCCGCGGTTTCCTCCGGCGCCGCTGTGGCCGCCGGGTAGTCCGCAGTCACAGAGCTATTACGACACCGCACCGCTTCGCGCCACGCTGGAGCGCCTGGTGGATTTCGACCGGATCAACGAATTGCAGACCCGCCTCAGCATCGGCGCGGTGAGCGTGACGACGGGCAATTTCAGATATTTCGACAATGTCGAGTTCAGCAAACTCGGCAAGAAGATCGGGCCCGAACACATCATGGCGTCCGGTGCGCTGCCACCGGGCTTTCCCTCGATCGAGATCGAGGGCGAGCACTACTGGGACGGCGGCATCGCTTCCAACACGCCACTCGACTATGTGCTGGACGAAGAAACCGCACGCGACCTCCTGATTTTCCAGGTCGACCTGTTCAGCGCCCGCGGCCCGCTGCCGGAAACAATGCTCGAGGCGGCCGAGCGTGAAAAGGACATTCGCTATTCGAGCCGCACCCGGATGAACACCGACAAGAACAAGCAGATCCACAACACCCGCAAGGCGCTGTGCGAGTTGATCGCCAAATTGCCCAGCGAGTTCAAGAACGATCCGTCGGTGGAAGCGCTGCGGGAGGCGGTCCGGGAAAACACCGTCACCGTGGTGCACCTGATCTATCGCAGCAAGAACTACGAATCGTCCTACAAGGATTACGACTTTTCGCATGTCGGCATGGTCGAACACTGGAGCGCGGGCGTCCGCGACGTCCATCTGTCGATGCGCCACAAGGAATGGCTGCAGCGGCCGCAATCCGGCGAAACCATGGTGACCTACGATCTCACGGGAGACGGCAGCGAAGCCCTCGGCAGCAAACAGGAGTGAAGACAGAATGGGTACGTTGACAGGCAAGACCGCTGTTGTGACCGGTTCGACCAGCGGCATCGGGCTCGCTTATGCGCGCGCGTTCGCCGGCGCCGGCGCCAATATCGTTCTCAACGGCATGGGCGCACCGGCCGATATCGAGACGCAACGCGCCGGCATCGAGCACGACTTCAAGGTCAAGGTGGTGCATTCGCCCGCCGACATGACGAGGCCCGCCGAGATCGCCGACATGGTCGCGCTGGGTGAAAGGACTTTCGGCTCGGTCGATGTGCTCGTCAACAATGCCGGCATCCAGTTCGTCTCGCCGGTCGAGGAATTTCCGCCCGAGAAGTGGGAGGCGATCATCGCGATCAACCTGTCGTCGGCGTTTTACGGCATCCGCGCCGCCGTGCCCGGCATGAAGAAGCGCGGCTGGGGCCGCATCATCAACACGGCGTCAGCGCATTCGCTGGTGGCCTCGCCGTTCAAGTCGGCCTATGTGTCGGCAAAGCACGGCATCGCCGGCCTCACCAAGACCGTGGCGCTGGAACTCGCCACCTTCAAGATTACCTGCAACTGCATCAGCCCCGGCTATGTCTGGACGCCGCTGGTCGAAAGGCAGATTCCCGACACCATGAAGGCGCGCAACATGACCAAGGAGCAGGTCATCCATGACGTGCTGCTGCAAGCGCAGCCGACCAGGCAGTTCGTCACCTCCGAGCAGGTCGCGGCGCTCGCCCTGTTCCTGTGCGGCGACGATGCCGCGCAGATCACCGGCGCCAACCTCTCGATCGACGGTGGCTGGACCGCGGAATAGGACCGCGGGTGCCGACTAGCTGGAGTCTTATTGTTCGGCTCATAAAGGCCGCCTCGAGGTGTGTCTAATGTGCAAAATATCGACGGTATCACCGTGCAACCGGTAGAAAATGCGGAATGGGTAACGAACGACAGTGGCGACGCGGATCCCTGAACGTTGCGCCACGCGCGGAGCAGCCTCGGGTGATCGGCAGATACGGTCAATCACGTCTTTTAACCGACGTTCGACCGCATCAGCTACCGCCGGAGTCGCATTGGTGACGTAATAGGTCGCGATCGAGTCCAGGTCCGCAAGTGCTTGCCGGGAATAGACAAGCTTCACGCCGAACCAAATTTGGCGAAGGCGGCTTCAATTTCAGCGTCGGACGCAGTTTCGCCTCCGTCGATAGAGGCCAATGCGGCGTCTATGGTCTGCAATTCCTGCCGAGTAGCGGTATAGTCGCCCCCCTGCAGTTCGTTTTCAATTTGGTCGGCGATTGCGGCCAGTTCGTCCTGGGCCGCCTCGGGCCAAGTCTGAACACGCGCCATCAGGTTTTTCAGGTCGGTCGTCATCGTGAGATAGTAACACCCGGACCTTCCTTGTCCAATCGCTATCCCACGCTGTAGGACGAACTCTTCCCGAACGCCAGCACGTGCAGGCCGAGCCGTTGCCGCACGATCCAGAACAGCAGCACGGTTTCGAAGCTGAGCGAGATCGAGGTTGCCGCCGCCGCACCGTGGCCGCCGAACCGCGGCACCAGCACCACGCAAAGAACCACGTTCATGACAAAGGCGAGCGCATAGGCTAGCGCGCAGATGCGCTGATGGCCGAGCATGTTGAGCAGGCGCTCGACCGGGCCGATCGCGGAGCGCACCACGAGCCCGATGGCGGCAACGAACATGATGTCGTAACCGGAGACGAATTGCGGGCCGAACAACCACAACAGCGGCTGGCCCAGCGCGAGCAGCAGCACGGTCGCGGCAAGCGACGGCCAGAACGTCCATTTGATCGCATGCGCGACATAGGCCGAGAGCCGTGCCCGCTCGCCGAGCGCGTGATATTCGGCGAAGCGGTGCGCGGTCGTCGCCGACATCGCATAATGAATGAAGGAGACCAGTGCCAGCGTCTTCACCACGGCGAAATAGACGCCGACCTCTTCCGAGCTGCGAAATTGCTGCAGTACCAGCACGTCGGTATAGGACAACAGCAGATAGAAGCTCTCGACCAGCAGGATCGGCAGCGAGATTGCGAGCCATCCGCGGAAATCATAGGCCTTCGCTCCCGGCTCGATATGGCTTCCGAGCCGGCGATTGAGCAGCACCATCTGACCGAACATCGCGATCCAGACCGCCGCCGCGCTGGCCAGCATCGCGACGGTCGCGCCGAGATGGAAGCCGAGTGCGAACGCGCCTGCGGTAAATCCGATGATCAGCGCCTGACGGATAATGAATTGCGGCATCAGGCCGAGCCGCATCCAGTCATGCGAGCGGGCGATACCGTCCTGGGTGTTGGCGACCACGAAAGCCGGCAGCGTCAGGCAGCCGATGTAAAGCGGAACCACCGCGGCCGTCTCGATCCAGGGCGACAATGCCTTCACGAGTGCCGCCAGCAGCATCGAGACCGCGGCAGACACGCCCAATGTCATCCAGCGGCTGCCGGACAGAAAGCCGCGCAGCAGCGCCTGCTCGCCGCGCGTGCGGTATTCCGGAATGATTTTCTGCGCCGACGCCGAGATGCCGAAATCCATCATGCTGCCGAGCAGCAGCACCCAGGTCCAGACATAGACGTAGACGCCGTAATCCGAACCGCCCATCCAGCGCGCCAGCAGGATCTGCGACAGATAGGCCAGCCCCGCGCTGACGACGCGGATGATAAAGATGGTGGCGGCAAGCCGGCTCGTCACCGAGGCTTCGCTGGAGCCGCCGAGCATCGATCGCAGCCGGGCGCTCAGGCCCTTGGGCAGCGCTGCTGCGGATTGTGCGTCCATCACGGCCACGGCGGAATCCCAAAGACGATGCCGCAGGCGTGCGGCGCTCCTCCGCCTATCAACGATTCGTTAAGATTTGGTTGGGTGGTGGTTGCGTGGCACAACATCTACGATTCGGGCCACCGTCATTGCGAGCGAAGCGAAGCAATCCATGGTGCGGCAGGCGGAGGCGTGGATTGCTTCGTCGCTCACGCTCCTCGCAATGACGGCTGAGGCATCCGGGCTATGGGCGCTATTCCAGATTGATATTGAATTCGTAGGAATGGTCGCCGCCGATCAGGGTCAGTTTGAGCGCGGCGCCTGCGGGATTGGCGCCGGGCGGCAGGCCGTCGAGTTCGAACGTGAATCGCTTGACCCCGGGCGGCCCATGTTCCAGCAACTTTGGAACCGGCAGCCCCCAGTCCGGCGTCGGTCCTTCGACAAACAGGTCGATCGACGCGGTATTGGGCGGCGCGACCACGTCGACCAGCACCATCGATTTCCCGTCGCGCTTGACGTCGCGGATAGTCAGTGGGTTGGGGTCGCCGACATTGGCGGGCTTCGGCACGGTGTCGAGCGCCGCGAACAGCGCATTGTCCTCCGTGCTCGCCACGCTGGTGAAGGCGAGTTCGGGATCGGCTTCGACCGGAATGCAGAGCTTCTCGCAGACCGCGTAATTGATGGCGGCGCGAAGCGTCACCGGCTTGTCGGCGTTCTTTGCCACGATCCGCAAAGGCAGCACGACCTGGTCGTGATAGCCCATGGAGTAGCCGCCCGCGCCGTCGTCGAACTTGAGCGGCGCCGGCCACAGAACCGTCACGGCTTCGATGTTTTCCGATTTGGAAAAATCGAAACGCGGCGGCACACCGGAATCCCCGGGCGTCCGCCAATAGGTTTTCCAGCCCGGCGCCAGCTCGAAGGCGATGCCACCGAGCAGTACCGCGCCGCTGCGCGATCCCGCCAGCAGCCGGACCGCGGAATGCCCATCGCGCTGCCATGGCGATGCATCCTCGGCTCTAGCCTCGATCGCCATCGACGACGCAAATACGGTGGCGGCGAGGCCGAGTGCGGCGCGCAAGGGAACTGGGACGATCATCCGACGTCTTTAGCGCCAAGCGCAAGGGCAAACCATTGAATTGCTTGTGATGTACGACGAAAAGGCGCTTCCAGCTTGATTGACAGAACCGCCACCCAATATCAGGATATGCGTCAACGCGAGAGTCCTTTGCGGATGGACCCTGAAGGCAAAAAACCCAAGACTGCGCGCCGCAAGGACGCCGGCATCGGCGACAATTTGGCCGGACGCGGCTATCTCGACGGCCGATTGCTGATCGCGATGCCCGTGATGGGCGATCCGCGCTTCGAGCGCTCGGTGATTTATCTCTGTGCGCACTCATCCGAGGGCGCGATGGGCATCATTGTCAATCGCCCGGCGGGCAGCATCGATTTTCCCGGATTGCTGGTTCAGCTCGACATCATCAAGAAGGTCGATGAGATCAAGCTGCCGGAAAACGCCGAATCGATGAAAGTGCTGCGCGGGGGCCCGGTCGAAACCGGCCGCGGCTTTGTGCTGCATTCGAGCGACTTCTATATCGAGAAAGCGACGCTCCGAATCGACGAAGGCATTTGCCTGACGGCCACGGTCGATATTCTGAAGGCGATTGCCAGCGGGGGTGGGCCCAAGCACGCCATCCTCGCGCTGGGCTATGCCGGTTGGGGCGCCGGACAACTGGAAAATGAAATCCAGCACAATGGCTGGCTGCATTGCGACGCCGATCCCGACCTGGTGTTCGGCGATGACGTCGACGAAAAATACCTGCGGGCGCTGCGCAAGATCGGGATCGACCCGGGCATGCTGTCCGCCGACGCCGGTCACGCGTAGTTCGATCCCGTCGTCCCGGCCAAGCCAACGGGTCCGGCCTCTGGCCGGCCCGATGACAGGCTCCGCGTGAGCCGGGACCCACCGCCGTTATTGCTGTGCATCCACCGCCGTCATTCCGGGATGCGCCACTTGGCGCAGGCCCGGAATCCATAACCACGATCGGGCATATGGATTCCGGGCTTGCGCCAAGATCAAGAGGCGCGCCCCGGAATGACAAAGGAAGCAGGCCATGGCGCAGCAAGCGGAGGTGTGGATTGCTTCGTCGCTCTGCTCCTCGCAATGGCGATCTTAAAGCGTCGACGTCTCACTTATTCCGCCGCCTGCTGCGCCACGGTCGGGATCGTGCCGGCCACCGTGGCGCGGCGCATGTCGCGCGGCTGCGACGGGTCATAGCGGCGCACGCGATGCATGGTCTGGCGGTTATCCCACATCACGAGATCATGCAGGGTCCATTGGTGGACATGGACGAATTCCGGCTTCGTCGCGTGCTCGGTGAGATCGCGCAGCAGCAGCCGCGCCTCCGGCACCGTCATCCCCTTGATGCCGCCGGCATGGGAGGACAGATACAGCGACTTGCGGCCGTGCACCGGGTGAGTGCGTACCAGCCGTTGCAGTACCGGCTTGAACATCTGCTTTTCTTCCTCGGTATAGTCGAGGAAACCGAGCGAGCCGCGCGAGTACATCAGCGAATGCTCGCAGATCATGTCCTCGATCTCGGCCTTGGTCTCGTCGTCGAGCGCATCATAGGCCGCGCGCATGTCGGCGAATTCGGTGTTGCCGCCCTTCGGATTGACCACCCGCGCCGACAGCAGCGAGAATTTCGCCGGGATCGGCCGGAACGAACTGTCGGAATGCCACAGGCAATTGCCGAGGTTGAACAGATGCGTGCGATGATCGCGCGGCAATGGCTTGCCGTCCTTGCCGAGATTAGACACGTCGTTCAATCCGGAGGTGAGCCGGTAGTCTTCTTTCTTTGTCACGGTGCCGCCGCGGGCATTTTCGCGTTCGCCGAAATTGCGGGCGAACGCAAGTTGCTGTTCGTCGGTAATGTCCTGGTTGTGGAACAGCAGCACGGCGTATCGATCCATGCCGGCTTCGATATCGGCGGCCTCCTGCGGCGTCAGCGGTTGTCGCAGATCGACGCCGGAAACCTCGCCGAAAAAATACGGGTGAAGCTGCCGGATCGACACGGTCATGGCGTCCCTCCTGATCGAGACAAGCGGTCCAGGCCGCTCCATTTGCACAAAAACTACTCCCTGATGGTGTGATGTCAACGCTTCGCAGGCATGCGAGCCATGGTTCGGTCGTGGGCGAACTTGGCCTACGCGTTCCGCGCCATCAGTCCGCCGTCGACCGGGATGACGGCGCCGGTCAGAAAAGAGGCCGCCGGCAGGCACAGGCTCAGCGTCATGTGGGCGACCTCTTCGGGATCGCCGTAGCGGCCGAGCGCGGTCCTGCGCCGTGCATAGATCGCCTTGTGCTCGTCATCGATGCGCGCGGTCATGGCGGTGGTGATAGGACCGGGGCAGATGCAGTTTACGGTGATGCCGTCGCGGCCAAGTTCCACCGCGAGCGAGCGCGTCAGTCCGGTCACGCCGGCCTTCGCCGCGGAATAGGGGCTGTGCATCGCCGTGGCGCCGAGCGCCTCGGTCGAGGCGATATTGACGATACGCGGACAGCGCGATTTGCGCAGCCACGGCAGTGCCGCCCGGATCACGCGCGGGTGCGCCGTGAGCATGACGGCGAGCGCCTTCGCCCACGCCTCGTCATAATTGTCATCGTCGAGCGCCACTCGCACCGAGATGCCGGCGTTGTTGATGACGATGTCGAGGCCGCCGAAATGCGCCGCCACCGCCTCGACCACGGCCCGGATATTGTCGCGGCTTGTCACGTCGAGCGCCCAGCTCCTGGCGGTGCCGCCGTTTGCCACGATCTCTGCGGCAACGCGCTGTGCCTGCTCGTTCTCGGTGTCCGTGACAGCGACATTGGCGCCTTCGGCCGCGAACACCCGGGCCGTGGCCCGGCCCATGCCGCTGGCCGCGCCGGTGACCAGCGCAGTCAATCCCTCGACCGACCGGCTGAGCTGTTTGAAGTCGGACATGAGCTCACTCTGGAAATCGTGCTGCTGGATTGACAAGGCTCGCATCGATCCGCACAGAGGTCAAACGAGGTGGACCGCAGGAGCGGGCGCGATGAATGAACTGGATTTCGGCGGCAAGCAGCTTCTCGTGGTCGGCGGCTCCAGTGGCATCGGCAACGGCATCGCACAGGCATTTCGCGCCAGGGCCGCGCGGGTGCAGGTGTGCGGGACCCGCGCCAGCGCCGCCGACTATTCGGCGGCGGAAGGATCGCAGCTCGAAGGTCTCGACTACGTGCAGCTCGACGTCAGCGATCCGCTGGCGATCGAGCGCTTTCGGCCCGCCTTCGACCGGCTCGATGTGCTGGTGCTGGCGCAAGGCGCGGTGATTTACCGGCGCGGCGAATTCGAAATGGCCGGATTTCGCAAGGTGCTTGAGGTCAATCTGCTGAGCCTGATGGCCTGCGCGACCAAATTCCAGCCGATGCTGCGTGCCGCGAAGGGGTCCCTCATCGTTGTGAGTTCGACCGCCGCCTATCATTCGACCAAAGGCAATCCCGCCTATAATGCCTCCAAAACCGGCGCCGTCGGATTGACCCGGACGCTTGGGCAGGCTTGGGCCGAGGATGGCATCCGCGTCAACGGCATCGCGCCCGGCCTGGTCGATACCAAGATGACAAAAGTAACGACCTCCAATCCGAAGCGGCTCGAAGGCGCGATCGGACGGATACCGTTGAAGCGGCTGGGGACGCCGGCCGACATGGCCGGCGCCGCGCTGTTTCTGGCCTCGCCGCTTGCGTCTTACATCGTGGGTCAAACCCTGGTGGTCGACGGCGGCCTCATTCTCTAGGAACGCCTGCCGGGGTTAAACTCGGAACCGGAATGGGATTCATCGGTTACCTCCGCTGAAACAGGGAGTGATCGCGATGGACAAGGATCGAATTGCCGGCTCGGCCAAGGATTTCGCCGGTAAGGTCGAAGGCACCGTCGGCGACATCGCCGGCGATGCGAAAACCCAGGCCTCCGGCCGCGCCCGCGAGGCCGCCGGCACCGTGCAGAATCTCTACGGCCAGGCCAAGGATGCGGCGCGCGATGTCAGCGATGCTGCGGTCAATTATGCCAAGGATGCCTATGAGAACAGCGGCGACAGCTTGCGCGACGGCTCAAAGGCCGTTGCAAAAAAGGTGCAGGACAACCCGCTCGGGGCGCTGCTGGTCGCGGGTGGCATCGGCTTTGCGCTGGCGATGCTGATGACGCGCCCGCCGCGCCGCCCGCCGCCGTCGCGCTGGCGCTATTATAGCTGAGCCAGCAAGCTTCCGGCCAAGCTTCGCAGCGCAAGGATACGGTCTGCTAACGCGTGAAGAAGCTCGGGGCCCAGGCCGAGCGTCCGACGTTGCGCGGTGGTCGCGGCCCCTGGGGCTGCGGTTGACGCGGCGCATTGCCAAATCCTCCGAACAGCTCGCGCAGTCCTGGCGGGCCGGATTGAATCTGCCGAGGTTTCTTGGGCTTGGGCGGCGTTTGTATCGCCGCAGCCGCCGGGGCCGGAGGCACAATCGTTCCACCTGGTGTAGCGGCTGCCACCGGCGTTTCGCCCTTGGCCTGCTCGCGTCCGATCTCGCGGCGTGGCCAGCTAAAATCGTCGGCGCGGCCGGCGGGCGCTGCCAGCGGCTCGCCCTTGACCAGGGTTCGCGCCGCCAGCGGATCGACCGCGGCCGGCCGCGACCCGGGGCCGCCCAGCAGTTGATCGGTGCCTACCGAGGAGGCGACCAGCGGCACGATCGGTCCTGCCAGCGGACGCGGCGCCGGCTGTCCGGGCTGTGCATTGGCATCGGGTGTCGCAGGTTCGGTCGGCAACGTGATCGGCGCGGAGCGTGCCGCCAACAGCCGTGTGATCTCGCGTTCGACATAATGCGCGAGCTTGCGGGCGCCGGCCTGGGTGAAGTAGACGCCGTCATAGGAGCGCAGCCGGCGGATCTGGCCTTCGAAATCCGGACCCTGCTGCAAATAGCGGCCGGCTTCGTCGACGAATCCATCCCAGACATCGACATAGGTGATGCCGGCCTTGCCGGCGGCATCGCGATACAGCGAATCCAGGAACAGCATGTCCGATGTTCCCTTCGGACCGCGTATCGCGGGCAGGCCGACCCACACCACCGGCACGCCCTTGGATTTGAGCACGCCGATCATCTCTTCGATCTTCTTGGTGTAGAGTTCGACCCAGCGTTCCTCGCGGAATTCATACAGGCCGTTCGGCGAGCGCGTGCTCTTTTCCGGCGCGATCGGCGGCGGTGCATCGTCGGCGGCGTCATCCGGCGACAATTCGCTGTCAACCGCTTTGTCATCGGGCTTAGCGCCGGCCTCGCCATTAGGCTTCGCCGCGTCCGCGGGCTTGGCCTCCGGTTTGGCGCGGGCGTCTTTCTTGTCGTTCTTCTTGTCGGGTTTCTCGGCAGCCGGCTCGTGGATCGGGATGCGGTCGTTGAGCCCAAGCATGACGACGATGGCTTCGGGTTTCTCGGTGGCCAGAATGGCCTTGGCTGCCGCGGCCCAGTCGGCCGGCTCGCCTCTGGGCTGATATTTGATCAGCCCGGAATAGGTCTTGTGCTTGCGGATCACGCCGATGTCCGGCTGGTCGGCATAGGCATCCTCGAGGCCGTAGGCGAGCCAGTCCGCCATGGCGTCACCCAGCACCAGCACATTGCGTTCCGGCACGGTATCGCGTTTTTCAGGCGGCGGTGCCCTGGAAAAGTCTTCGCGGACCACCCGCTTCGGCGCCTGCTGCTGGAACGGGGTGAAGAGGTCGCCGCCGAACCATCCGCCGCTGCTGCGCGGCTGCGGTCGTGGCGGTCCGCCGAAATTGAAAAAGAACTGCGCCGACGCCGGTCCGGCGATCCCGAGCAGCAGCGCGGCCGCAACGGCCAGCGTGATCCGCGGGCCGCGTTCGGTAAACACCCGGAAAAAGGACTTCGGACTGGCCATGCGCATCGATCGGAATTCGAGATCCGGTTGAACCGCTATAATAGCGGAATCAGGCCGCAAGCGGGCAAATTCCAGAGCCATAAGCCGGGCATCGGCTCCCGCCGTCAAGGCGGCGCAAATGTCAGGTTCAGAGTTACCGAAGCGAATCAGCGCCCTCTGAGCCGTTCCAGCACGTCGGAGGAGGCAAATCCATCCGCGGGAGCCCCGATCGAGGCCTGGAAGCTCCGCAGGGCCTCTCTGGTCTGTCCGCCGAACTGGCCGTCGGGGGTGCCGCGGTAGAAGCCGCGCTGGGCGAGGAGTTGCTGAAGTTCCAGCCGCTCGGCGTGCGACAGTTCCCGTTCCTGCCGCGGCCAGGGCTGCACGAACGGCGCCCCGCCGCCCAGGCGGTCGGCGAAATGGCCGATCGCGAGCGCATAGGCCTCGGCCGGATTGTATTTCATGATCACCCGAAAATTCTGCATCATCAGGAAGCCGGGCCCCTCGGCACCGGCCGGCGCCAGCAAATAGGCCTTCTCGGCCGGATGCGGGAATGGCTTGCCACCGGCGCGCGCGAGACCGAGATGCTCCCACTGTGCGACGGTCATCGCCTTGGCCCGATCCGCCAGCATGTAATTGAAGCCGGGGGGAACGACGACCTCGTAGCCCCAGGTCTGACCGGACTGCCAGCCATCCTTCTTGAGGTTGTTGGCCGTGGAGGCGATCAGATCGGCCGGATCGTCGACCACGTCGCGGCGGCCGTCGCCGTCGGCATCGACCGCGTAGCGCTTGAACGCGGTCGGCATGAATTGCGTGGGGCCGAAAGCGCCGGCCCAGGAGCCGCGCATCTGTTCGGGTCGCAGATCGCCGTGGTCCAGGATTTCCAGCGCCGACAGGAACTCGTCTCTGAAATAGCCTTGGCGACGGCCGATGCAGGCGAGCGTCGCGGTGGATCGCAGCACGCTGCGATCGCCCATCTGGGTGGAATAGTTCGATTCGATGCCCCAGATCGCCGCGATCACATGGCGGTCGACGCCGTAAGCCTTTTCCATCGCATCGAACTGCGGTTTGTATTTCACGAGAATGTCGCGGCCCGTGGCGAGGCGATTGTCATTCACCAGAATGTCGAGATAGTCCCAGATCGATTTGGTATATTCCGGCTGCGAATCCATCAAATCCATGATGCGCAGATCGGGCGTGAGCCCGGCCGTAAAGCGCTGGAAGCTTTGCTGCGAAATGCCGCGGCGGGCGGCATCTGGCCACATCGAGGCGACGCAATTGTCGAAATTCGCCGCTGCCTCGCGGATGGCGCTCGCGGTCATCAAGGGATGGCCGGAGGCGCCGTCCTCGCCGCTCCATGGCAGCGGCGCGCTGCTCGCGGCCGGTTCGGACGGCGTCGGCGCCGAGCTACCGGGTTGCGGCGCGGCTTGACCGCCTTTCGAGCGCGAGCCGGTGAACAAGCCGTCGAGAAAGCCCAACGGGCCGCCACCGGAGGATGACTGTGCCCGCGCCTCGCCGGACACCAGCAGCGCCGCGATCAGCAGGATCGCACTCGTTTGCCAGTTCGCCAATTCTCCCCTCCGTAGCGTCGTGTCCTGCCGCACCCGCGTTCAGGAGGCCCTGTCACGGTTTCCAGCACCTTAACAAACACGAGATTTTGTTGTCAGAATTACAGCCCATCATGGCCGGCTTGTTCTTGGCGGCAATCGGAACCCCACTCCGCCTTTGTTCCGAGCGGCAAAACCAGCTACCAACATACCTCAAGCCGTGCTTTCCGCACGCTCTCTCAAGGCACTCCGTCATCCCATGAAAATCCGCAAAGCCGTCTTTCCGGTCGCCGGCCTCGGCACCCGCGTCCTGCCCGCCACCAAGGCCATGCCGAAGGAAATGCTGACCATCGTCGACAAGCCGCTGATCCAGTATGTGGTCGACGAGGCCAAGGAGGCTGGCATCGAACATTTCATCTTTGTCACCGGCCGCAACAAGGGCGTCATCGAAGATCATTTCGACAGGATGTATGAACTCGACGCCACGCTCGCCGCGCGCGGCAAAGTGACCGAGATGGACATCCTGGAGCGCGACCAGCCGGAAGCCGGCGCCATGAGTTTTACGCGGCAGCAGGCGCCGCACGGGCTCGGCCACGCCGTGTGGTGCGCCCGCGACATCGTTGGCGACGAGCCGTTCGCCGTGGTGCTGCCCGATGAACTCGTGCTCCATACGCCGGGCTGTCTGGCACAGATGGTCGAGGCCGCAGGCAAGCTCGCCGACAAATCCAACGTGATCGCGGTGGAAGCGGTGCCCGACCATCTCACGCATCAATACGGCATCTGCGGCGTCCGCAAGCGCCACGGCAGGATATTCGAGGTTGACAGCATGGTGGAGAAGCCGCCGCAGGGCACCGCGCCGTCGAATCTTTCGATCACCGGGCGTTACATCCTGCAGCCGGAAATCTTCAAGATCCTGGAAACCCAGCAGCGCGGCGCCGGCGGCGAGATCCAGCTCACCGATGCCATGATCGGGCTGGCCAGGACGCAAGGCTTCTACGGCGTCGAATTCGAGGGCGAGCGGCACGATTGCGGCTCCAAGGCCGGCTTCCTCCGCGCCAATATCGCCTTCGGCATGGCCCGCGCCGACCTGCGCGACGGCCTGCGCGCGGAGATGAAAAAATATCTGCAGTGACGGCGCTGCGGCTTCCGCCGCCGCCCTTGCGAGGAGCGCGAGCGACGAAGCAATCCAAATCTCGGCTTGCGGTGGCATGGATTGCTTCGCTCACGCTCGCAATGACGGTGTTGAGGCCGGTTCTTAGTGCCTGGAATCGTCCTCTGCTGACTGGCTTTGACCAAGGAAATCGTTCGTGAACGACTACGCCGCGCTGCGCGATTATCTGAAGAAGCAGACGCTCCCCGAATTCGTGCTGAGCTTCGACCAGATCGAGCAGATCCTCGATGCGGCGTTGCCGCGCGCGGCGCATCGCGCCTCCTGGTGGGAGACGCTGCGCAGCCCGCAGGAAAAGATGCCGCAGCGCGAGGCCTGCCTGGCCGCCGGCTATATCGCGACACGGCTCGCTGACGGCAGGCGCGTGCGGTTCAAGCGGGTGCCGAATAACACGCGTCGTCGCCGCGAACGCGGGGACCCATAACCACCGGCCATTGTTGTTGCAAAGGCGACTTCGCCTCGGCGAAAAAGAGAAGCCGCGGCGCAGGGGGCCCCGCGTTCGCGGGGACGACCTGAAGCAAGCCGTCTCTAGCTTGCCGCCTCGAGCCGTTCCTCGGTGAGCAGCCGCATCGCGGCGTCGGCGTCCATCGGCTCGCCGAAGGCAAAGCCCTGGGCGTATTCGCAGCCGAGCTGGTAGAGCTCCACCGCGTCGGAGTCGGTCTCGGCGCCCTCGGCGACCACGTCCATGCCGAGGTCGTGCGCCAGCGCGATGATCGATTTCAGGATCACCGGCCGCGTGCCGCGGCTGGTGGTGCGCACGAACGACTGGTCGATCTTGATGGTGTCGAACGGAAAGCGCTGCAGATAGGCCAGCGAGGAGTGGCCGGTGCCGAAATCGTCCAGTGACAGCCCGGTGCCGAGCTCGCGGATGCGGGTCAGCATCTGCGCCGCATGCTCCGGGTTTTCCATCACCAGCGATTCCGTCAGTTCAAGCTTCAGCGTGCCGCGGGCCACCGAGGAACGCGACAGCACGGTGCGGATGTCGTGGATCAGGTCGTGGCGCAATAATTGTCGCGAGGAGACGTTGACGCTGGCGAAGATCGGCTCGCGCGAACGCGTCGCGCGCTGCCAGATCGCAAGCTGCCTCGCGGTCTGGTCCATCACGAACATGCCGAGATCGACGATCAGCCCGATCTCCTCGGCGATGGCGATGAATTCCGTCGGCGACATTCGCCCCAGCTTGGGATGATCCCAGCGCGCCAGCGCCTCGAAGCCGGCGATCGAACGATCCTCGAGCCGCACGATCGGCTGGTACAGGATGGTGATTTCCTGGCGCTCGATGGCGCGGCGCAATTCGGATTCCAGCGTCAGCCGGTCGGTCTTGCGCGCGCGCATCGCCGGCTTGTAGACGTCGATGCGGTCGCCGCCGATCCGCTTCGAATGATACATCGCGAGTTCGGCGTCCTTGATGATCTCCTCGGACAGTTGCGTCTGCGGATCGCTCAGCGCGAGACCGATCGAGGCGGTCAGGAAAATCTCGCGGTCGTTGAAGGCGATCGGCGCGCGAATGGTCTTGCGGATGGTCTCGGCGAAGGCGGTAATGCGCGTCGAGTCCTGTTCAGACATCAGGATCAGTCCGAACTGGTCGCCGGCCAGCCGGGCCAGGGTGTCCTGCGGCTTCAGGATGCGGGTCAGCCGCCGCGCCAGCGTCAACAGGATCGAATCGCCGACCGCGATGCCGACGGAATCGTTGACCTGCTTGAAACGATCGAGATCGATAACCATCAGCGTCGGCCGCAGGTTCGGCATGGTCTTGGCAAAGCTCGCCACTGCGCCAAGGCGGTCCATGAACAATTTGCGGTTCGGCAGGCCGGTGAGGTTGTCATGCACCGAATCGTGCAGCAGGCGTTCCTCGGCGTTTTTGGATTCGGTCACGTCGGTCAGCGTGCCGACCACCCGCGAGACTTCGCCATCGGAGCCGACTACCGGCCGGGCCTTCAGTGCAAACCACATGAAATGTCCGTCCGGCGTGCGCAACCGGAAATCCTGTACCAGGCGTCCGCGGCGCTGGTCGAGCACGCTGTCGAGCGCGGCGCGGAAGCGGTCCTGGTCGAGCGGATGCAGCACCTCGAGCCATTTCGCGGCGGGGCCTTCCAGCGTGCCGCGCTTCAGCCCGAGCAGGCTTTCAGTCTCGGGACTGGTGAAGACCTTGTCGGCGGAGACGTCCCAGTCCCAGATCAGGTCGCCGGAACCGGTCAGCGCCAGCGCACGACGCTCGACGTCGGAGACCACGCCGGTGGTGGCGCCGCCGCCCGCGAAGGCATGTTGCATGACGGTAAACCCGATCAGCATCACGATCAGCACGAGGCCGCCGAGCAGCGCCGGACCGACGATGTCGTTGGTCACGCTGCCCGCCACCGTCATGCCGGCCGCGACCACCCAGACCACCAGCAGAAACCAGGTCGGGATCAGCAGCACGGCGCGGTCGAAGCCATGGGTGGAGAGATAGACGATCAGCGCAAAACCCGCGACTGCGATCAGGACCAGCGACATTCGCGCGATGCCCGAGGCCACTGCCGGATCGAACAGCGCCAGCGCCACCAGCGAGCCGAGAAAGGCAAGCCAGCCGACCGTGATGTGGGAATAGCGCACGTGCCAGCGGCTGAGGTTGAGGTAGGCGAACAAAAATACCAGCAGCGTCGCGGCCAGGATCGCTTCGCCCGCCGCGCGCCAGATCCGCTCGGCGTTGTTCGACATGTCGAGCACCTTGCCCCAGAAGCCGAAGTCGACGCCGATATAGACCAGCACTGCCCAGGCCAGCGCGGCCGCAGCAGGGAACATGATGCTGCCCTTGACTACGAACAGGATGGTCAACACCAGCGCCAGCAAGCCGGAAATGCCGATCACGATGCCCTGGTACAGCGTGAACGAATTGACCTTGTCCTTGTAGGCGTCGGGCTCCCACAGATAGAGCTGCGGCAGCTTGTCGGTGCGCAGTTCGGCGACAAAGGTGATGACGGCGCCGGGATCGAGCGTGATACGGAAGATGTCCGCGGTCGCGCTGTCCTGGCGCTCGGGCCGGTCGCCGGCCGATGGCGTGATGGTCGCAATGCGCGACAGTCCGAGGTCGGGCCACAGCAGCCCCGAGGACACGATGCGATAATGCGGCGCGACGATCAGGCGATCGAGCTGGTCGTCGGTGTTGTTGGCGAGTGCGAACACCACCCAGTTCTGTCCGCCCTCGCGGGCTCGGACCTCGATGCGCCGGACAATGCCATCGGTGCCGGGCGCGGTGGAGACCTGGATGCGGTCGGTGTCACTGTGCTGATGATCGAGTACCGCGGTGAGGTCGATGGCCGGCGCGTCACTGCGGACGCTGACCGCGTCGAGTGCGCGCGCTGGTGCCGCGGCGGCAAAAATCATGAGACCCAGCGCAAGCGGCGCAAGGCACCTGATCAGGCGCAATGTCAGTTCTCCGCGATCAACAACGTTCCCGGGTCGCCGAAGCGTCCCGGCGTGGCGCGATAGATGACATGAATATAAAGGAAATCAAAGGGTTTCCGGCTGCCGATCGCGCGCAGAGGTCAAGTCACCAACACAATTTTGCCAATATGTTCGCTGGTCTCCATGCGCCGATGTGCATCGGCGGCTTTTTCCAGCGGAAACGTGCTGTCCATCAGCGGCTTGACGCGTCCCTCGCGCAGCAGCGGCATCACCTTGGCCTCGATGGCGGCTACCATCGCCGCCTTGTCCGCATTGCTGCGGGGCCGCAGCGTCGAGCCGGTGTGGTGCAGCCGTTTCATCATCAGCTTGGCGAAGTTGACGGTAGCCTTGGCGCCGCCGAGAACCGCGATCTGCACCACCCGGCCATCGACCGCGGCGGCGTCGTAATTGCGCTCGACATAGTCGCCACCGACCATGTCGAGAATGACATTGGCGCCGGCGCCCGATGTCGCGGTCTTTACTTCCGCGACGAAGTCCTCGGTCTTGTAGTTGATCGCGCGGTCGGCGCCGAGCTTGATACAGGCGTCGGCCTTGCCTTGCGACCCGACGGTGACGATCACCCTGGCACCGAAGGCCTTGGCGAGTTGGATTGCCATGGTGCCGATGCCGGACGAGCCGCCATGGATCAGCAGCGTTTCGCCGGCCTGCAATGCCCCGCGCTCGAACACGTTGTGCCACACCGTCATCAGGGTTTCCGGGGTGGCGCCGGCCTCCTGCATCGAGAGCCCCGCCGGCACCGCCATCGCCTGGGCGTCCTGCGCGAGGCAATATTGCGCGTAGCCGCCGCCCGCGACCAGCGACATCACCTTGTCGCCAAGCCTGTGCTTGCCGGCGTTGGTTCCGACCGCAACCACTTCGCCCGCGACCTCAAGCCCGGGCAAATCGCTGGCACCGGGCGGCGGTGGATAGCTGCCGGATCGCTGCGCGACATCGGGACGGTTGACCCCTGCGGCGGCAACCCTGATCAGGATTTCACCCGGGCCCGGTGCTGGAACCGCGCGGGTCTCGGGTATTAGCACGTCTGGGCCGCCAGGCTTGCTGATGCCGATGACGGTCATTTGCGCGGGCAGCTTTTCCATGATTTGTCCTTGCGAAACACGGGGATCCTGACGGGCTCCTGATTAGCCAGCCACATCCCGGCTGGCAACCGCTTCGGCGAACTCGCGACCACGGAGGATGCGGCATGGCGATCGAGGACGACGACAAACCGAGGAAGAAAATCAGCCACGAGATCGGACAGGACCTTTCGCTGCTGTCGGTCGAGGAGCTTTCCGGGCGGATCGCGCTGCTGACCCTGGAAATCGAGCGGCTACAGGCCGCCATGACCAAGAAGCACGCGTCGAAAGACGCCGCCAACAGCTTCTTCAAGACGTGAGCTTTTTCCGACTTGCCGTCATGGCCGGGCTCGTGGCCGGGACAACGCCGGGCAGGACGGCGGCCGCATTCCGTCCCGCACTCGGCCAATGGCCGACATGGCAAATGAAGGCTGAATAAATCGCTTCGTTTACGATTTGTTAAGCTTTCTCGATTATGACTGGGCACGTCCTCTTTTGGACACCGAGTGGCTCCTGTCCACTCTGTTTGACGCCTCCCTGTTATCAACTTCAAAAGCCGCCGGAAACGGCGGCTCTTTTTTGGCGTCTCCGTCACCGCGCTGGAAACCATAAAAAGCCTTGCGGCTGGACTCTCGCTGCCGGCCGCGCAATGATTTGTTCATCATAAGCCGGCGCGGGGTCGAAGCCGGCAGCGTAGCAGTCGCGTGAGGGCGTTTACCATGTCAGACCGTTCGCAAGGCGAAACCGCGCTCGTGCAATTCAGCGAGCGGCTCACCAATTCAGCGGCGTTCGGCACCCTGTTCCGGGAAGGCATGGATCTGGTCGAGGAGACCGCCGCCTATCTTGACGGGGCCGGTCGCAGCGAGGCCAAGGCGCTCGATCGCGCGGTCGCGCTCACCTATGCGACCGAGAGCATGCGGCTGACCACGCGCCTGATGCAACTCGCGTCCTGGCTGTTGCTGCATCGCGCGGTCAAGGAAGGCGAGATGACGCTGACCCAGGCCAATCGCGAAAAGACCAAGGTCAAGCTCAGCGCCGCCGATCCCGGCGCGCCCGACATGATCGAAAAGCTGCCGCGACAATTGCAGGATCTGATCGCCCGTTCGATGGCGCTGCAGGCCAAGGTTCGCCGGCTCGACGTCACCATCCACGCGCCGGCGGCGGAACGCGCCGCGATCGGCAATCCGCTGGTGCCGCAGCTCAACCGCCTGAAGGCGGCGTTCGAGCGATAACCGCTAAGACGTCATTCCGGGGCGCGCGTCAGCGCGAACCCGGAATTTCGAGATTCCCCGATGCGCAATTGCGTATCTGAGGTCCGGTGCCTACGCACCATCCCGGAATGACGTCCTCAACAAAACGCCCCCGACGAGCAGGGGCGTTTTGGCGTCGGACCGGCTGAAAGCCCTCAATCCTTCTTGAGGAAACCCGAAAATTTCTTCTGGAACCGGGACACCCGGCCGCCGCGGTCGAGGATCTGCTGCGCGCCGCCGATCCAAGCCGGATGAGACTTGGAGTCGATGTCGAGGTTCAGCTTGTCGCCTGCCTTGCCCCAGGTCGAGCGCGTCTGGTATTCGGTGCCGTCGGTCATCACAACCGTAATCAGATGATAATTCGGGTGAATTTCGGCTTTCATGGCGGATCCTTCGGCGCGCCGGCGCCTGCTTTTCGATTGTCGCTGGACGGATTTGGCCGGCTCTATAACGCAGCCGGCGCGGTAAAACAAGCCAGGTAATCTCCATTTGCCAGCGCCGGCCGTGGCGCCTATCTGGGGGGAGCAATGATTGGTGCGATCTCATGAGTGCAGTGGAACGGCTGCAGGAACGGCCGATTGAAACGCCGGCACCGTCGGAGTCGGCCATCGATCTGCCGCTCAACAGGCAACCGGCGAAGAGCGGTGCGCGGCTTCGGCCGCTGCTGGCACTGGCGCCCTATGTGGCACGGTATCGCGGCCGCGCCACGCTCGCCGTGATCTCGCTCACGGTCGCCGCGATCACGACCCTCGTGGTGCCGGTCGCGGTGCGGCGGATGATCGACTTCGGGTTCACCCCGGAGGGCATCGCCATGATCAACAGCTATTTCAGCGTGATGATCGCGGTGGTCGCGGTGCTCGCCGGCGCCAGCGCCTCGCGGTATTATCTGGTGATGACGCTTGGCGAGCGCATCGTCGCCGATCTCAGGCGCGACGTGTTCGCACATTTGATCTCGCTGTCGCCCGCCTTCTTCGATTCCGCCCGCAGTGGCGAACTGATTTCGCGCCTTACCGCCGACACCACCCAGATCAAATCCGCCGCCGGTGCCTCGCTCTCGATCGCGCTGCGCAATATACTGCTGTTCGTCGGCGCCACCTCGATGATGGTGATCACCAGCCCGCGGCTGTCCGGCTTCGTCCTGCTCGCGATTCCCGCAATCGTGCTGCCGCTGGTGGCGTTCGGCCGCTGGGTGCGCCGGCTGTCGCGCAACGCCCAGGATACGCTCGCCGATGCCACCGCCTATGCA
Source organism: uncultured Alphaproteobacteria bacterium (assembly GCA_963808035.1). Lineage (GTDB taxonomy): Bacteria > Pseudomonadota > Alphaproteobacteria > Rhizobiales > Xanthobacteraceae > Bradyrhizobium. The sequence goes on from CAWEEF010000003.1 coordinate 72,745, forward strand.
TCCGAGCTGATCGGCGCGATCCGGACCGTGCAGGCCTATACCAGCGAGCGGCTGGCCAACGGGCGTTTCGGCGGCGAAGTCGAGCAGGCCTATCAAGCGGCCCGCACGTCGACCCGGGCGCGCGCGGTTCTGACCGCGATCATCATCTTCATCGTCTTTACCAGCGTCGTCCTGATCCTCTGGGTCGGCTCGCACGATGTGCTGACCGGCACCATCACGCCGGGCCGGCTGGGCCAGTTCCTGCTGTATGCGGCGTTCGCTGCGACGGGGCTAGGCCAGCTCAGCGAGGTCTGGGGCGAGGTCTCGGCGGCGTCCGGCGCCTCGGAACGGCTGTTCGAGATTCTGCGGGTGAAATCCGCGATCACGGCGCCGGCGTCGCCGCGCGCATTGCCGGTGCCCTCGCGCGGCGACGTCAGCTTCGACAATGTCGGTTTTGCCTATCCGACCCGGCCGGACGCCCGCGCGGTCGACGGCGTCACCTTCGCGGTGCGCGCCGGCGAGAAGGTGGCGATCGTCGGTCCGTCGGGCGCCGGCAAGAGCACGCTGTTTCATCTGCTGCTGCGGTTTTACGATCCGCTCGCCGGCATCATTTCGTTCGATGGCGTGCCGATCAGCAGCGCCGATCCGCACGAGTTGCGCCGGCATATCGCGCTGGTGCCGCAGGAATCGGTGGTATTCGCCACCACCGCGCGTGAAAACATCCGCTTCGGCCGGCCTGATGCCACCGATGCCGAGGTCGAGCGCGCCGCGGCTCTTGCCCACGCCACCGAATTCATCGAGCGCCTGCCGGGCGGCTTCGAAGCGCAGCTCGGCGAGCGCGGCGTCACGCTGTCAGGCGGCCAGCGCCAGCGCATCGCGATTGCGCGCGCCATCCTCCGCGACGCGCCGCTGCTGCTGCTCGACGAAGCGACCTCGGCGCTCGACGCGGAAAGCGAGACACTGGTACAGACCGCACTGGAGGAGCTGATGCGTCACCGCACCACGCTGGTGATCGCGCATCGCCTCGCCACCGTGCTGTCCTGCGACCGCATTCTGGTGCTGGATCACGGCCGCATCGTCGAACAGGGCACCCATGCCTCGCTGGTCGCCGCCAACGGCCTGTATGCCCGGCTGGCGCGGCTGCAGTTCGAGGGCGTGTAGGGGTTTGGTTAGGGTTTCCACGCCATCCGCAGCACCGGCCGGCCCGAGGTCGGATTGACGTCCTCACCGGCCTGCACAAAGCCGTTGCGCTGGTAGAAGCGGATGGCGCGGGCGTTGTCGGCGTTGACCAGCAGCGTGATCTTGTCGGGCGAGAGCTGCTTTGCCTGATCGAGCAGGGCGGTGGCCAGCGCCGAACCCCAGTGATCGGGGGCGACCACCAGCTGGTCGAGGTACCCCCCGGGATCGATGGTGACAAATCCGATCAGGGCATCGGCCTGTTCGGCAACCAGGATGCTGGCATTCGGCACCAGATCATGGCGCCAGCGCTGGCGCCACCAGCCGACCCGCGCGGCGAAATCGATTGCCGGGTAGGCTTTCTGCCAGGTTTCAAGCCACAACGCGATCGCCGCGTCTTCGTCCTCGGCGCGATAGCGGCGAAGCTGAAATGCCATCGTGCCTCAGCGTTCGGTCAGCTTCAGCTCGATCCGTCGATTGCGCCTGTAGGCGTCCTCGGTGGCGGCGGTGTCGAGCGGCTCGAATTCGGCGAAGCCGGCGGCGACCAGCCGCTGCGGCGGCACGCCGAGCGATACCAGATACTGCACCACCGAGATCGCGCGCGCCGACGACAATTCCCAGTTCGACTTGAACAGCGGGCTGCTGATCGGTCTGGCATCGGTATGACCGTCAACCCGCAGCACCCAGGCAATTTCGCTCGGAATTTGCTTGTCGAGGTCGATCAGCGCACTCGCCACCTTGTCAAGCTCGGCGCGGCCTTCCGGCAGCAATAGCGCCTGTCCGGTGTCGAAAAAAACCTCCGACTGGAACACGAAGCGGTCGCCGACGATCCGGATATCCGGCCGGTTGCCGAGGATGGCGCGAAGCCGGCCGAAGAATTCCGAGCGGTAGCGCGACAATTCCTGCACCCGCTGTGCCAGCGCGACATTGAGCCGCTGTCCGAGATCGGCGATCCGGCCCTGCAATTCCTTGTCGCGCTTTTCTGAGGCGTTGAGCGCATCTTCCAGCGCGGCGAGCTGGCGCCGTAGCGCGCTGATCTGCTGGGTCAGCACCTCGATCTGCGCCAGCGCCCGCGACGACACCTGCTTTTCGGAATCCAGTGCCTTGTTGAGCTGGTCGGCACGGCCGGCGGCATCATTGCCGGTGCTGGCGAGACCTTCATAGAGCCCCTTGACGCGATCGCGCTCGGACTCGGCGGAAGCAAGTCCGGCCCGCAACTGCGAGACCTGCTCGTCGAGATTGAGTTTGCCGAGCTTTTCCAGCGACAACAGATCGTTGAGTTGCGCAATCTTGGCGTTGAGCTGTTCCAGCGCCTTGTCCTTGCCGCTGACCTCCTGCGACAGGAAGAACTGCACCACCAGGAACACCGACAGCAGGAACACGATCGACAGCACCAGCGTCGACAGCGCATCGACAAAGCCGGGCCAGTAGTTGAAGCCGGTTTCGCGGCGTGCACGGGCAAGGGCCATGGAAAGTTCTCCGCTAACTCTTTTCGGGCTGGCGCGCGATCCGTTCGAGCAGTTTCTTGATTTCGCGGTTCTGCTCGCCCTGACCGTCGGCCCATTCGCGGATCATCTGCTGCTCGGTCCGCATGTGCGCGACCAGGCCCTGAATGGCTTCGGCGAGGTTGGCCATCGCCGTGGTGGTGCCGCGGCTGCCGCCGCTTTCCTCCATGCTCGCGCGCAGCCGCTCGATCGTGCTCTGCAGCTCGCCGCCGACGGTGATGCCGGTGCCGGTGCCGGCGGTCTCGCCGGAATACTCCCGAACCGTGGAGGCGAGCCAGTCCTCGAGATCGGTATAGAACCGGTTCTGCGCCTGGCTCGATTGCAGGTCGAGAAAGCCGAGAATCAGCGAGCCGGCGAGGCCGAACAGCGATGATGAAAACGAAATGCCCATGCCGCCGAGCGGCGCGGCCAGGCCTTCCTTCAGGGTGTCGAACAAGGCGCCGGCGTCGCCGCCGACCTTGAGGCCGTCGATTATCTTGCCGACCGAGCCGACGGTTTCGATCAGGCCCCAGAAGGTGCCGAGCAGGCCGAGGAAAACCAGCAGGCCCGTCATATAACGCGAGATGTCGCGGGCCTCGTCGAGCCGCGTCGCGATCGAGTCCAGCAGGTGCCGCATGGTCTGCTGCGAAATCGTCATTCGTCCGGTGCGTTCGCCGCCCAGGATGGCCGCCATCGGTGCCAGCAGCGCCGGGCGCTGGTCGAGGGCGAGGCCGGGGTCGGCGATACGGAAATTGTTGACCCAGGCGACTTCCGGATAGAGCCGAATTACTTGGCGGAACGACAGGATGGTGCCGACCAGCAGCACCATGCCGATCAACGCGTTCAGGCCGGGATTGGCGAAGAAGGCCAGGACGATCTGCTTGTAGAGCACCACCATCACCAGCGTGCAAAGCACCAGAAATACCAGCATCCGCACCAGGAAAATCCGCGGGGAGGACAGCTTGGTCAGTTCGATCTCCATCGTTGAGCGGGAGGAAGGGGCTGGTGGTGGCATCGCCAGTGTCATCCGTTGGGGGAGCGTTCTCGGCCACCAATATGGCACAGCGGTGCCCGGAAAAAAGCCGGTTGCAGGCCGTGACCGGGCGAGAAAAGGGAACTTCGACGTGAAACCCGGCTTAGGCTTGCAGCGTATTTGACAAAGCATTGGCGCCTCAGCCGCTTAACGGGAATCTGCATGGTTGTCTTCTATCTGGAAGCGCTCGCCGCGATCGCGCTGTCGCTGTCGGTCCTGATGGCAGGAGCGTGGCTGGTACAGCAGCGCACCGGCAATTCCGGCTGGGTCGATACCATCTGGACGTTCTCGCTCGGGCTGGTGGGCGCCGCGAGCGCGCTGTGGCCGGTCTCGGGCGCGATGCCGAACACCAGGCAATGGCTGGTCGCGGCGTTGGTGGCGATCTGGTCGGTCAGGCTGGGGCTGCATATCGCGCTGCGAACCGCGACTATTACCGACGATCCGCGCTACGCCGCCTTCGCCAGCGAATGGGGCGCCAACTCGCCCCGCAAAATGTTTGTGTTCCTGCAAAACCAGGCGCTCGGATCGATCCCGCTGGCGTTTGCGATCTTGGTGGCCGCGCACTTTCCCGCCGAGACGTTGCGGCTGCAGGATTATCTGGGTGCGCTGATCCTGCTTGCCGGCATTGCCGGCGAAGCGCTGGCCGATGCGCAGCTCAAGCGCTTTCGTGACCGTCCGGCCAACAAGGGCCGGGTCTGCGACCACGGGCTGTGGCGCTGGTCGCGCCATCCAAATTATTTCTTCGAATGGTTTGGCTGGCTCGCCTATTCGGTGATCGCGATTTCGCCCGCCTATCCGTTCGGATGGGCGGCGCTGCTGGCGCCGCTGTTCATGTACTGGATCCTGGTGCATGTCACGGGCATTCCGCCACTTGAGCAGCAGATGCTGCGCTCGCGCGGCGAGCGCTATCGCGAGTACCAGTCGCGCACCAGCATGTTCTTTCCGCTGCCACCGCAAAAGGGAGTGGTCACATGAGCTTCGTATCCAGCGTGATCGACACCGCCGAACGGGTGCCGCTACCGGATGTGATCGTCCGCGCCGCCATCCAACGGCTCTGCTCGCGGACCGCGGCACGGCTTGCCGGCGCCGCAGGCGATGCCTCGTTTGCCGCCGAAATGGCCACGCGCGCGGTCGCCGAATACACCGCGGCGGCCAACGCCCAGCATTACGAAGTGCCTGCGGCCTTCTTTGCCGAGGTGCTCGGCCCGAACCGCAAATATTCGAGCGGCTTCTACAAGGAGCCGGCATCGACGTTGCAAGAGGCCGAGGAAGAGGCGCTGCGGCAGACCGTCGAGCATGCCGATCTCGCCGACGGCCAGTCGGTCCTCGAGCTGGGCTGCGGCTGGGGCTCGCTGTCGCTGTGGATGGCGCGGCAGTTTCCGAGATCGGGCATCGTCGCGGTGTCGAATTCGCACAGCCAGCGCCAGTACATCGAGCAGGCGGCGGCCGCGCGCGGATTGAAAAATCTTCGCATGGTCACGGCAGACATGAACGTGTTCGACCCGGGAGGGCAGTTCGACCGCATCGTCTCGGTCGAAATGTTCGAGCACATGACGAACTGGCGGGCGCTGATGGAGCGGCTGCGATCCTGGCTCGCGCCGGACGGCCGCTTCTTCATGCACATCTTTACCCATCGTTCTGGCGCCTATTTGTTCGATCCGGCCGACCGGAAAGACTGGATCGCGCAGCATTTCTTCACCGGCGGCGTGATGCCGAGCCATCATCTGATCCGGCAATATGCCGACCTGTTCGCGGTCGAGAAGGAATGGCGCTGGAGCGGCACGCATTATCAGCGCACCGCGATCGACTGGCTCGGCAATTTCGATGCCCGCCGCGACGAGATCGAACCGATCCTGCGCAAGGTGTACGGCAGCGACACCGATCTATGGATGCGGCGCTGGCGCTGGTTCTTCCTCGCCACCGCGGGCCTGTTCGGCTACGGCGACGGCAGCGAATGGGGCGTCAGCCATTACCGGATGAGGAAGGTGTAACGACTGTCGGAGGCGCGCAGGATTCCGGGGGCAGCGCCGGTTTGCGCGGGCCTCTCCGTCGTCATTCCGGGCTCGCGCCAACAAAACAGGCGCGCCCCGGAATGACAGTCGTAGGGTGGGCAAAGGCGCGTCGGCGCCGTGCCCACCGTCTTCGTTCACGGTGACAATACGGTGGGCACGCTGCGCTTTGCCCACCCTACAGCCCTTGGCCGCGCCTCGAAGGATGAAGCCACGGTGCCGGAAATGATCGAAGCCCCTACTTGCCCAGCGGCTTCAGGATCTTCACCAGCTCGGCGTGGACGAATTCATTGCCGCAGATCAGATCGCCAGTCTTCAGCGGGTCATCGTCGCCGGCGATGCCGCTGACGATACCGCCGGCCTCGCGCACTACAATCTGTCCGGCCGCCATGTCCCAGGCGTGCAGGTTGCGCTCCCAATAGCCGTCGAGGCGGCCGGCCGCGACGAAGGCCATGTCGAGTGAGGCCGCGCCGAACCGCCGCAGGCCCGCTACCCTGTTCTGGATTTCGGTCATCTCGTCGCGCGACAGCGCGTGGTCGCCGCGTCCGATATGCGGCAGGCCGCAGGCGATCACGCATTCGTTGAGCTTGCGCCGGCCGGCGACGCGCAGCCGCTGGTCGTTGAGGAAGGCGCCCTTGCCGCGTTCGGCGATGTAGAGGTCATCGTTGGCCGGATTGTAGATCACGCCGGCGATGATGGTGCCTTCGCGCTGCAGCCCGATTGACACCGCAAATTGCGGAATGCCGTGCAGGAAATTCGTGGTGCCGTCGAGCGGGTCGACAATCCAGGTGTGGCTCTTGTCCGCGCCCTCGCGGGTGCCGCCTTCCTCGCCGATGAAGCCATAACCCGGTCGCGCCTTGGCGAGGTCGGTGTACAGCATTTCCTCGGCCCGCCGGTCGGCCATGGTGACGAAATTGGCGGGGCCTTTCAGCGAGACCTGGAGATTTTCAACCTCGCCGAGATCGCGCTTGAGGCTGCGGCCGGCGTGACGTGCCGCTTTGACCATGACGTTGATGAGGGCTGAATGCAGCATGATTCCGGCTTGTGATTGGCGTTGCGGCGGAAACGAACCCGTTCGATGGCGAAGGGAGCGAGGGTCGAGGCCTGAACTGGGTGCCCTGCGGTGGTCGTGGCGTCAAGGCGGATCATTTGGCGCCGAGCCATCGGCGCGCCGCAGCCTCCGCCTTGGCGCGATCCGCCGCACTGAGATCGGTGAAGGCCTCGTCGAGCATTGGGTCGCCCTTGCCGGCGGTTTTCGCCACGAGGTGCCATTTCAGCGCCTCGACCTTGTCGGCCGGCGCGCCCTGTCCGTTCACCAACACCCAGGCGAGGCGGTTTTGGGCGATCGGATTGTTTTGCCGGGCGGCCTTGCGCAACAGCGCCACCGCGGCAGGCTGGTTTCGCGGCGTGCCGGTGCCGTTATACAGCGCGATGGCGTATTCGACCTCGGCCTCGACATTGTCGGCGAGCGCTGCCGCCTGCAACAGCCGCACCGACTTTTCGACGTCCTTCGGCACGCCGGTGCCTTCCTTGTAGAAGGTGGCGAGCGCGTATTGCGCCTGGGAATTGCCGGCGTCGGCGGCAACGCGAAGCAATTCCGCCGCGCGCCTCAGGTCCTGCGGCAGGGTCTGCCCGTCGATATAGAGCAGCGCGAGATTATACGCCGCGTTGGAATTGCCGAGCTTGGCCGAGGATGCCAGCAGTTTCGCGGCGTCCTCGCCATTGGCCGGGCCGCCGCGTCCGGCCAGACGAAGCATGGCGAGCGCGAACATGGCTTCGCGATCGCCGGCGTCGGAGGCACGCTTGTACCAGTCGACCGCCTGCGCATAGTCGAGCTTGACGCCCAGCCCATTGGCGTAGAGTTCGCCGATCATCGTCATCGCCTTGGGATCGCCCCTTTCCTGCACCCGCTTGGTCGCAAGATCGAACGCGGTCTTGTACTGGCCGCGCTGGTAGGCTGCATAGACGTCGTCGACATGGGGATCGTCGGGCACGGGCGCCGGCGTGACGGTTGCCGTCGGCGCAACCGGAGCTGCTTCGGGTTGCGGCGCCGCGACGGGCGCCGCGGGCTTCCTGGCGATCACAGGTGATTTGGCTTTGGGCTTGGCGGCAGGTTTGCCCGCCGCGGGCGTTTCCGTCGCAGGAGGCGCCAGCGAAACTTGCGCCGACGCCGCTGCGGTCAGAATCAGGCAGCCTGCCAGGATCGGTATCGGACGCGGGATTTTCATTTCCGGCGCTTATCCCTGCTCGGCTGTGACTTTTCCGGACCAGGAGGCATGGGCCTGTCTGATCGCCTGTTCGACGTCCGCCAGCGCCGCGGCTGCGCCGCGCGGATCGGCCCAGATGAAATCGCCGACCAGAACAAAGTCCGCGCCAGCCACGGCAAATTCGTGTGCTTCCTGGTGCGAGGTGGCAAAACCGACGCAGGGCGGCTCGAACAATTCGGCCCACCATTGCAGCCGCTCCGCGATCGCCTCGATCGAAGGCCGTCGCCCGTTGGCATCGGGCTCGCCGAACAGCACATAGTCCGCGCCGGCTTCGGCGGCGGTCATCGAATCGTGCCGTGTCGACAGGCCGCCGACGCCGGCGATGCGATCGGGCTTAAGGGTCGGCAGCGCTTGCTCGAAAGCTCCAACGCCGGTCAGATGCGCGCCATCGGCGCCCGATCGGGCGACCAGTTCGACGTGGCCGTCGAGCAACAGGGCGGCGCCGCTTTGCTGGACCGCAGGCGCCAGCGCCTTGATCCGCGAGATCATGGCCCGGGGTTCGGCCGGCTTCAGTCGCACAAGCACGGCGGCGATATCGGCTTCCCCGAGCAGGCCGGCAAGGCCCGCGACCAGCGCCGACGGGTCGTCCACGATCGGCGTCGTGAGATAGAGTCGCGGGAGGGGGCGGGGCGGAACGGGTTTAGCGGCCATGATGTCGGCTTGGTGCCCCCGGACTGCGGCCAAAAAAGGGGCGGCCCGTCTGTCGCCGCCGCGCCCTCATGCGACTTTCGGATCGAGTTCGCCCTTGCTGTAGCGCTTCGCCATTTCCGCCGGGGTCAGTACCTTTTTGATCTTGCTGGCCTGGCCGGCGGTATTGAATTCCTGCAGCCGCTGCTTGCACAGCCTGGTCATCGCTTCCATCGCGGGCTTGAGATATTTGCGCGGATCGAATTCGGACGGATCCTCGCTGAGCACCTTGCGGATCTGGCCGGTCATCGCCATCCGGTTGTCGGTGTCGATATTGATCTTGCGGACGCCGTTCTTGATGCCGCGCTGAATCTCGGAAACCGGAACGCCCCAGGTCGGTTTCATCTTGCCGCCATTGGCGTTGATGATGTCCTGCAGATCCTGCGGCACCGACGACGAACCATGCATCACCAGATGGGTGTTGGGCAGCTTGCGGTGAATTTCCTCGATCACCTTCATGGCGAGGATGTCGCCGTCCGGCTTGCGGGTGAATTTATAGGCGCCGTGCGAAGTGCCCATCGCAATCGCCAGCGCGTCGACCTTGGTCTCTTTGACGAACTTGACCGCCTCGTCCGGGTTGGTGAGCAACTGGTCGTGGGAGAGCTTGCCCTCTGCGCCATGGCCGTCTTCCTTGTCGCCCATGCCGGTCTCGAGCGAACCCAGCACGCCGAGCTCGCCCTCGACCGAAATGCCGCCGAGATGGGCCATGTCGGTGACGGTCTTGGTGACCCCGACATTGTAGTCCCAGTCGCCCGGCGTCTTGCCGTCGGTCTTCAGCGAACCGTCCATCATGACGGAAGTAAAGCCGGCCTGGATCGCGGTCATGCAGGTGGCGGGCTCGTTGCCGTGATCGAGATGCACGCAGACCGGAATCTGCGGATGGATTTCCGTGACCGCATCCATCATGTGCCGGAGCATCACGTCATTGGCGTAGGAGCGGGCGCCGCGCGAGGCCTGGATGATGACCGGGGCATCGAGGCTGGAGGCGGCATCCATGATCGCGAGCGCCTGCTCCATGTTGTTGATGTTGAAGGCCGGCACGCCGTAGTCGTGTTCCGCCGCGTGGTCGAGCAGTTGACGCAACGTAATGCGAGCCATGGGTGGTGTTCTCCGCGTTGGGCTGCGATGCCCGATCCAGCGCTGTCTAGCGCACCCTCAAAACTTCGACGCCGGGCAGCGGTTTGCCTTCCATCCACTCGAGGAACGCGCCGCCGGCGGTCGAAACATAGCTGAAATCGCCGGCCACGCCGGCCTGGTTGAGCGCCGCCACGGTGTCGCCGCCGCCGGCGACCGAGACCAGCTTCCTGGCCTGGGTCCGCTCGGCGGCGTGTTTGGCCGCCACCACGGTGCCGCGGTCGAACGGCGTCATCTCGAACGCGCCGAGCGGGCCGTTCCAGACCAGCGTCGCGGCGTCGTCGATTGCGGCATGGATCCGCGCGTTGGAGCGCGGGCCGATGTCGAGGATCATGCCGTCGGCCGGAATCGCATCGAGCCCGTAGGCGTGGGAGGGCGAATTGGCGGCGAAGTGAAACGCCACCACGGCGTCGACCGGCAGGATGATGGCGCAATTCGCCGCCTCCGCCTTTTCGATGATCCGCAGCGCGGTGGCCGCGAGATCCTTCTCCGCCAGCGACTTGCCGATGCCGATGCCCTGCGCGTGCAGAAAGGTATTGGCCATGCCGCCGCCGATCACCAGCGCATCGACCTTGCTGACCAGGTTTTCCAGAAGGTCGATCTTGGTCGAGACCTTGGCGCCGCCGATCACCGCAATCACCGGCTTGGCCGGCGCTTCCAGCGCCTTGCCCAGCGCGTCGAGTTCGGCCTGCATGGTGCGGCCGGCATAGGCCGGCAGCCGGTGGCCGAGACCTTCGGTCGAGGCGTGGGCGCGGTGCGCCGCCGAAAACGCGTCGTTGACCCAGATGTCGCCGAGCTTGGCCAACTCGGCTACGAACGCCGGATCGTTGGTTTCCTCCTCCTTGTGGAAGCGGGTATTTTCCAGGCAGAGGATGTCGCCGTCCCGCATCGCCCCGACCGCCTTGGCGGCGGCTTCCCCGATACAATCTTCCGCGAAGGCGACCGGCTTGCCGAGCAACTCTGCGAGCTCGGCCGCGACCGGTTTCAGCGAGTCCTTGGCATCGCGTCCCTTCGGCCGGCCGAAATGGGCGAGCAGGATCACCTTGCCGCCTTTGCCGGAAAGTTCGGTGATGGTCGGCGCGACACGTTCAAGCCGGGTGGCGTCGGTGACGTTGCCGTTTTCCATGGGAACGTTGAGGTCGACGCGCAGCAACACGCGTTTGCCCTTCACGTCGACATCATCGAGGGTTCGGAATGCTTTGGACATTGACGGTCTCTCGCATCTCATCCTTCGAGACGCCTCGCTGCGCTCGGCTCCTCAGGATGAGGTTTCTCCCTCATGGTGAGGAGCGCGCATCTTCGCGCGCGTCTCGAACCATGAGGCGATCAAATCAAATCAGCTTTCCCATCGCCACGGCGGTATCGGCCATCCGGTTGGAAAAGCCCCATTCGTTGTCGTACCACGACATCACCCGCACCAGCGTGCCGTTCTGGACCTTGGTCTGGTCCATGTGGAGCGTGGAGGAATGCGGATCGTGGTTGAAATCGATCGAAACGTTGGGCGCGGTGGTGTAGCCGAGGATGCCCTTGAGCTGCTGCTCGGAGGCGCGCTTCATCGCCGCGTTGATTTCGTCGGCGTCGGTCTTGCGCGAGGCGACGATCTTCAGATCGACCACCGAGACGTTCGGCGTCGGCACCCGGATCGCGACGCCGTCGAGCTTGCCCTTCAGTTCCGGCAGCACCAGCCCGATCGCCTTGGCGGCGCCGGTCGAGGTCGGGATCATCGACATCGCCGCGGCGCGGCCGCGATAGAGATCCTTGTGCAGGGTATCGAGGGTCGGCTGATCGCCGGTATAGGCGTGGATGGTGGTCATGAAACCGGTCTCAATGCCGACGGTGTCGTTGAGGACCTTGGCGACCGGCGCGAGGCAGTTGGTGGTGCAGGAACCGTTGGAGACCACTAGATGATCCCTGGTCAGCGTGTCATGATTGACGCCGTAGACGATGGTCGCGTCGGCATTATCGGCGGGCGCCGACACCAGCACGCGCTTGGCGCCGGCGGCAAGATGCGCCGCCGCCTTGTCCCTGGCGGTGAAGATGCCGGTGCATTCCAGCACGATGTCGACGCCGAGATCTTTCCAGGGTAGCGTTGCGGGGTCGCGATGCGCAGTCACCTTGATCCTGCCATTGCCGAGGTCGATGGAATCGCCTTCGACCGTCACGGTGCCGGGGAAACGGCCGTGCACCGAATCGAAGCGCAACAGATGCGCGTTGGTTTCGACCGGCCCGAGGTCGTTGATGCCGACCACCTCGATGTCGGTGCGGCCGGACTCGGCGATCGCCCGAAGCACGTTGCGGCCGATGCGGCCAAACCCGTTGATTGCGACCCGGACTGTCATATCCTGCTCCTCATCTGATAGCTGGCGCCATCCCCCGTGAAGGACGCCAGTCGTCCACGGGAGGCTTTGCTGCGGATCGCCCGGTTCGGCCGGGCGAGAACGGACCATATGCGACTTAGGTAGCGCTTTTTGCCGGTAATCTCAACCGGTCAGCCGAGTCGCTTCAGCGCAGCGCTAACCGCAGCCTCGGCGGTAATTCCGAAATGCTTGAACAGGTCCTTGGCGGGCGCGCTGGCGCCAAAGCCGTGCATGCCGATAAATTCACCGTCCCTGCCGATCACCGCATCCCAGCCCCAGCGCACCGCCGCCTCGATCGCGACCTTGACCGGCGCCTGGCCGATGATCGCCTGCTGGCGGTCGGCCGGCTGCGCCAGCAGCAGTTCGAGCGAGGGCACCGACACCACGCGCGACGCGATGCCGCGCTCCACAAGTTGCTTCTGGGCGGTTACCGCAATCTCGACCTCGGAGCCGGAGGCGAACAGCGATACTTTTGCCTCGCCCTGTGCGGCGACCAGTTCATATGCGCCGTGGCTGCACGGGTTATCGTTGGGCGCTGTGGTACGTAGTTGCGGCAGGTTCTGGCGGGTCAGCGCCAGCACGGTCGGGCCGTCGATCCGGTTCAGCGCGAGTTCCCAGCACTCCGTTACCTCGATCGCATCGCAGGGGCGGAACACGCGCATATTGGGTATGGCGCGCAGCGCCGCCAGATGTTCGACCGGCTGGTGGGTCGGTCCGTCTTCGCCGAGCCCGATCGAATCATGGGTCATGACATAGACGACGCCGGCCCCCATCAGTGCCGCAATCCGCATCGCCGGGCGTGCGTAGTCGGTGAACACCAGGAAGGTGGCGCCATTCGGGGCAAACCCGCCATGCAGGAAGATGCCATTGAGGGCTGCCGCCATGCCGTGCTCACGGATGCCGTAATGGACGAAGCGCCCCTTCGGGGTCTTGGCCGAAAAGTCGACCGCGGTTTTGGCCTTGTTGTTGTTGGAGCCGGTGAGGTCGGCCGAACCCGCGACGAATTCCATCGGCATCGCAGTGACGATCGCATCGATCGCCGATTCGGACGATTTGCGGGTGGCGATATTCTGCGGCGTCTCGAGCAGCGACTTCTTGTGCGCCCTGAGCACTTTCGCCAGCGCCGGCGGCCGCTCGTGCCGTAGCCGGCGCTCGAATTCGCCGCGCTTGCGGCTGGACAGCGTCGCGAAGCGGGCTTCCCATTCCCGGTGCGCCGCGGCGCCGCGGCTGCCGGCCTCGCGCCAGCTCTTCAGGACGTCGTCCGGGACCGAGAAAGGCTCGAGCGAAATACCGAGATTCTCCTTGGCGCCCTTGAGCTCTTCGGCGCCCAGCGCCTCGCCATGGGCCTTGGCGGTGCCGGCCTTGGTCGGCGCGCCGTAGCCGATCGTGGTCTTGCAGGCGATCAGCGATGGCTTGTTGGATTTTTGCGCGCGCGTGATCGCCGCGGCGATCGCCCGCTGATCCTGGCCGTCGATCAACTCGGCCTGCCAGCCGGCAGACTTGAACCGCTTCACCTGGTCGACCGAGTCGGAGAGCGAGGTCGGACCGTCGATCGAAATGCCGTTGTCGTCATACAGCACGATCAGCTTGTTGAGCTTCCAGTGGCCGGCCAGCGCGATCGCTTCCTGCGAGATGCCTTCCATCAGGTCGCCGTCGGAGACGAGCACGTAAGTGTGATGATCGACGATCTTCTTGCCGAACTCGGCGGCGAGCATCCGCTCCGCAAGTGCCATGCCGACCGAGGTCGCAATGCCCTGGCCCAGCGGTCCGGTCGTGGTCTCGATGCCCTTGGTATGGAAATTTTCCGGATGACCCGGCGTCAGCGATCCGAGCTGGCGGAAATGCTTGAGCTGGTCGAGCGTCATCTCCGTATTGCCGGTGAGATAAAGCAGCGCGTAGAGCAGCATCGAGCCATGTCCGGCCGACAGCACGAAGCGATCGCGGTCCGGCCATTTCGGATCGGCGGCATCGAATTTCAGGAATTGCGTGAACAGCACGGTGGCGATATCGGCGGCGCCCATCGGCAGCCCGGGATGACCGGATTTCGCCTTTTCGACGGCGTCCATCGCGAGCCCGCGGATCGCATTGGCCATACGGGTGTGATCGACCTGCGTCATGATGAAAATCCGCCTGAAATGAGGTGCTTGCTGGCGTTTCGACCGATGGGTGGACGGCTTGGAGAGTGCTGAATGGCAACTGGAGCTCAGGGCTGGATAGCACCTGAATTCGTGAAGTCCAAGGCAATGAAACGCACCGCGAGGCCGAAAAGTTGCTTTGCGGTGCATAGTTCCGCAGCGGCGTTGCGCTCGCCTCGCTTGCCACGTAAATTTCTTGCTCTAAACGCTTGCCTAGCCGCTGATTTTCTTGTCCTGCGGCTACTTCACGGAAGGCCCGCGCTGACTGCATGAGCGATCGCCCCGCCAACGGCTCCGGCCATGCTGAGCCTGCTTCAGCCGATATCGACGCCGCCACGCGGCGGCTGATGGCGGCGCTCGACGCACTGGAAAGCGCGGTCGAGCGGCGACGCGAGGCCGACCGTGACGAGAACGAGCTGGCGGCCCGAATTCAGGCACTGGGCGCCGATCGATCGCGGCTCGCCGACGAGCTCGACGGTTCGCTGGTGAAATCCCGGCGCCTGGAGCGAACCAATCGCGAGATCGCCGAACGGCTGGATGCGGCGATCGGTACCATTCGCACCGTGCTCGATGCTGGAGAGGGCTGATGAGCCATATCAATGTCACGATCAATGGCCGGCAGTACCGGATGGCCTGCGAGGAAGGCCAGGAGGTGCGGCTTCTGAACCTGGCCCAAGGCTTCGAGTTCCGGATCGAGACTTTGCGCGGCAAGTTCGGCGAAATCGGCGACGCCCGCCTGACCGTGATGGCGGCGCTGACGGTCTGCGATGAACTGCTCGACGCCGATCAGCGCGTCCGCAGTCTTGAACAGGAACTTGAGGCGTTGCGTAATGTCCGCACCGTGGCTGCGGATCACGCCAAGGCGACCCAGGCCGCGGTGGCCAATGCGTTCAATTCCGCTGCCGACCGCATCGAGAAGACGACACAGGTGCTCAATCGCACCATCGGTGGTGGCGTGGCGATTGGTTGACCACGGCCGGCGTTAACGCTGGCGGTTTGAGGCCAGCATGGTTACATTGGCAGGGCGAAGCTGCGTCGCGCGTCAGGAGCCATATATCCCCGGGGCCTTATCGATCCTTCCGGGAACTGTCCCTGGCCAGGTCCGTGGACTTGGTCACATGGTGCCCACCTACTTTCGTAGGGAACTCCGGGATCGAGCGCTCCAACGGCCATTGCGGCTTCGCACTTTTCTCCGGATATCGCGGTTGCGGTCATGGCCGGGCTTGTCCCGGCCATCCACGTCTTTACTCTGCCCGCGAAAGCAAGACGTGGATGCCCGGTACGAGGCGTACGAGGCCGGGCATGACGGTGGCGGATGTCCAGCCCTCTCGACTCACCAGACTCGCAAAAGGCAGTCCTCCGCGCCGCCGCGCTTGCGGCGCGCGAGGCGTTGAGTGGCGAGCACCGCGCCGCCGCGGCGCACGCTGTTGCCGAGCGCGGGCTGCCGTTCGGGATCGCGCCCGGCGCGGTGGTCGCCGGCTACTCGCCGATCCGCAGCGAGATCGACCCGCTGCCCCTGATGCGAAGGCTCGCCGCGCAGCACCTGCAACTGGCGCTGCCGGTGATCGTGGCGCGCGGCCAGCCGCTGCAATTTCGCCTCTGGATGCCCGGCGACACGCTGCGGCGCGGACCGCTCGGTATTCTCGAGCCACCGCTCGATGCTGGCGAGATCATTCCCGACATCCTGCTGGTGCCGCTCGCGGCATTCGATCGCGCCGGCCATCGCATCGGCTACGGCGCCGGTCATTACGACCGCACCCTTGCACGATTGCGCGCTGCGAGAAGAATCACCGCCATTGGTCTGGCTTTCGCCGCCCAGGAAATCCCCTACGCTGCCGCCTCCACCCACGACGCCGGTCTCGATCTTGTGCTAACGGAGAACGAGACGATCGATTTTCGGAGTTGATAGATTGCGCATTCTTTTTGTCGGTGACGTGGTCGGCAGGGCTGGCCGCACCGCCCTTTCGGAACATCTGCCCGGCATGATTCGGGACTGGACGCTCGATCTCGTCATCGTCAACGGCGAGAACGCCGCCGGCGGCTTCGGGATCACCGAAGCGATCTATCAGGAATTCATCGATGCCGGCGCGGATGCGGTCACGCTCGGCAACCATTCCTGGGACCAGCGCGAGGCCCTGGTGTTCATCGAGCGCGCCCCGCGGCTCGTTCGCCCGGCAAATTTCCCGAAGGGCACGCCGGGTCGCGGCACCGCGCTGCTCGACACCAAGAACGGCAAGCGTGCCCTGGTCATCAACGCCATCGGCCGCGTTTTCATGACGCCGTTCGACGATCCGTTCGCCGCCATCAATCAGGAGCTCGAAGCCTGCCCGCTGCGCGTGGCGACCGATGCCATCGTGGTCGATTTCCATGGCGAGGCGTCCAGCGAAAAGCAGGGCATCGGATTTTTCTGCGACGGCCGCGCCAGCCTCGTGGTTGGCACCCATACCCATGTGCCGACCGCCGATCATCAGATCCTGGCCGGCGGCACCGCCTACATGACCGATGCCGGCATGACCGGCGACTATGATTCGATCATCGGAATGCAGAAGGAAGAGCCGTTGCGGCGTTTCACCTCCGGCATTCCTTCGGGCCGGTTCGAGCCGGCGCTTGGCACAGCCACCCTGAGCGGCGTGGCAATCGAGACCGATGATTCAACCGGGCTTGCGCTGCGGATAGCCCCGGTGCGCGCCGGAGGCAGGCTCGAGCCGACGCTGCCGGGATTTTGGTGAATGACAAGCCTGGAATTCTACTGGCGAGATAGGGTCTCAGGCTGACGAAAGCCCATGCGGAAGGCGCCCCAATGGCGGCCGCGAACGTGTATCGGCGCCGAGAGGTCCTTCATCAGGACGAAATTGCCGCCGCCCATGTCGCGCCGATAGGTCTGCATCAGGAACGGCTTCCTGCTCGCCGCCACCTTGCGCACCGCGCGGTCATTGAACAGCCGCCGGTTGCGGCAATTGGCACTGTTCCAGACCGGGTCGGAGCCCTGTGGCAGGCGGTAGTTCGGGTTGTGGGTCGGAAGATATCCGCCCTTCGCCCATGCGACGCAGAAGACGATTCGCGGATCCATCTTTTGGATCGGATCCTGTATCGGCGGCAGGATCCGGTCGGTGAAGGCGACATAGTTGGTCAAATATTGCTTGGGGTCGGTGCCGGGAATTTCCCGGTAGTTCTCGTCCATCAATTGTTCGATGCTGATGTCGCCACGTTCGACGGCGCTCTCGAACGCAGCCGCGATCCGGCTTGCGGTATCGACGACGATGCGGATCAGCGGAGCATCCGAGGTCTCGACGCCGCTGTCGGCGATAAGCTCGATCAGCGTTTCGGAAAGGTCGAGCAGCCTGGCGACGCGATCGTCGGCAGCCTTGAGCTCGGTCGACGACAGGTCGACGCCTTTGCCGAGGTTGCCGAGTTCGTCGATGACCATGTCGCAGTGCGCGAGGTTTGAGGTGGCCGCCCTGGCGACCCCATCGATCTCCCGGCCGACCGAGGTGAAGCCGTTCTGCACCCGTACGATAATGCTCTGGATCTGCTCGGCGCCTTCGCCGGCGCTTTTGGCCCGCAGCGAGGCGTCGCCGCTTTCGCCGATCAGATTGCCGACCTGACCGTCGAGATCGCGAACGGTATCGCCGATCAGATGCGTCGCCTGGCGCGTCGCCTCGGCGAGGTTCTTGACCTCGCTCGCGACCACGGCAAAGCCCTTTCCCGCGTTGCCGGCACGGGCGGCCTCGATGGTCGCATTCAGCGCGAGCAGGTTGGTCTGCTTGGCGATCGCCTCGATCGAGCCGGATACCTTGGCGACCTGCGCGAGCGCGGTCCCGACCGAACCGAGCCGGCGCTCGATGCGGTCGACCGCTTCGATCAGTGCGGCGATGTGCTGGACCGCCGTCTCCACGGCGGCGCGCGACTGGGTGATTTCGGCGACGGCGGCCGTGGTAGCGGACTGCACCGACCGCGACGCGTCTGCAATCTCGTGATTGGCCGTGACCATCGTTTCGGCGGTCTTTTGCAGATGCCCGAACCGGTCGGATTGACTGGAAACACGGCCGGCGACTTCCTGCAGATTGCCCGCCACGTCCGCGAGTTCGACTCCAAGGCCGCCGATCCGGTTCGAAAGCTGATCGACCAAACGTTCGCTGTCTGAAGCGATGGCAGTGGTCCTATCCGACCCTGCGGGCGGCGCGACCGGTGCAACCGTGTGCTCCGGACCGCTGGATCTGATCGGGGGGTGATTGCCGGAGGTGGCCGGTTCCAGCAGATTTTTTCGAAGCAAACCGAGCGCCATGGATCGCCTTGGGAGACTTGGATCAGGCCGGCATCTTCGCATTCCGGCGTGAAGTCAGGGTTAACGATGCCTGTTTCGCAGGCAGTCGCCACTACCAGCGTACCGAAAACATCGGCAAATCTTTGATTTTGCCGGTTCGCCGGCCTATAACGCCGCGCCTCCCCACCCGACGACATCCCGAACGAATCCCGAGAGAGACTGCATGGCCGGACATTCCCAGTTCAAGAACATCATGCACCGCAAGGGGCGGCAGGACGCCCAGAAATCCAAGCTGTTCAGCAAGCTGGCGCGGGAAATCACCGTTGCGGCCAAGCTGGGCCAGCCCGATCCAACGATGAACGCGCGGTTGCGCGCCGCGATCATTTCCGCCCGGCAGGAGAACATGTCGAAGGATTCGATCGAGCGGGCGGTGAAGAAGGCGATCGGCGGGGAGAGCGAAAATTACGACGAAATCCGCTACGAAGGCTACGGCCCGGGCGGCGTTGCCGTGATCATCGAGGCGCTGACCGACAACCGCAACCGCGCCGCCTCCGACATCCGCTCCTACTTCACCAAATCCGGCGGCAATCTCGGCGAAACCGGTTCGGTGGCCTTCATGTTCGACCGCACCGGGATCATCGAGTACGACGCCAAGGTCGCTTCCGATGAGGCGATGCTGGACGCCGCGATCGAGGCCGGCGCCGACGATGTGTCCTCGAGCGAGAGCGGTCATGAAATCTATGCCTCGCCGGAAACCTTCCGCGAGGTCGCAAGGGCGCTGGAGGCCAAATTCGGCGAAGCCCGCAAGGCGGCGCTGACCTGGAAGCCGCAGAACACGGTGCCGGTCGACGACGAGACCGGCGAGAAACTTCTGAAGCTGATCGATCTCTTGAACGAGCACGACGACGTGCAGAACGTCTACGCCAATTTCGAGATCTCGGACGCGCTGCTCGCCCGGATGGGCGGCTAGGGTTGCGACACACTCCCCGTCATTCCGGGATGCGCCGCTTGGCGCAGGCCCGGAATCCATAACCACGAACGTTTGCTGTTGCGCGAAGCTGGGGCCGCTGTGCCGTTGACAACAGGCATCGGTGGTCCGGGCTCGCGCTGGCGCGCGCCCCGGAATGACGGGGGTGATTCAGCCTGACGGGCAAATCAGCAAAACCCTGTCTAGCCCAGGTTGCAAAAATATTCCGCTTCTCGGGCATCGACATGCCGCGGGAATGCACGCTCAGATCTCACCGCCGTCATTCCGGGGCGCGCCTCTTGGCGCGAGCCCGGAATCCATACTCCCGATGGTGGTTATGGATTCCGGGCCTGCGCCAAGTGGCGCATCCCGGAATGACCAAGAGCCCGCATTCACAGTTGATAGGAATCGCCCGCGCTAGGCCCGGGACTCCGCCATGGGTATAAGAGTCTCATGACCTCGCAGCCGAATCGCCACCCCGTCCGCATCCTCGGCATCGATCCCGGCCTGCGCCGCACCGGCTGGGGCGTCATCGAGATCGACGGCAACCGGCTGACCTTTGTCGGCTGCGGGTCGGTCGAGCCACCCGACGGCCTGCCGTTGGCGAACCGCCTGCTCGCGATCCACAACGGGCTCGCCGCCGTGCTCGGCGACTTCCAGCCGGCGGAGGCCGCGGTCGAACAGACGTTTGTCAACAAGGACGGCGTGGCTACGCTCAAGCTCGGGCAGGCGCGCGGTGTGGCGATGCTGGCGCCGGCGATGTTCGGGATATCGGTCGCGGAATACGCGCCGAACCAGGTCAAGAAGACCGTGGTCGGCGCCGGTCATGCCGACAAGAACCAGATCCTGATGATGCTGAAGGTCCTGCTGCCGAAGGCCGAGCCGAAATCCGCCGACGCCGCCGATGCGCTAGCGGTCGCGATCACGCATGCGCACCATCGTGCCAGCGCGGCGCTGAAGCTGAGGGTGGTCGGGCTATGATCGGCAAGCTGAAGGGCCTGATCGACAGCTATGGCGAAGACTATGTGATCCTCGACGTCGGCGGGGTCGGTTATCAGGTGCATTGCTCGGCGCGGACGCTGCAGGCGTTGCCGTCGCCCGGCGAAGCCGCGGTGCTGTCGATCGAAACCTATGTGCGCGAAGACCAGATCAAGCTGTTCGGCTTTCGCGGCGAGGTCGAACGCGAATGGTTTCGATTGCTGCAGACGGTGCAGGGCGTCGGCGCCAAGGTGGCGCTGGCGGTGCTCTCGACCCTGCCGCCCTCCGAGCTTGCCAATGCGATCGCGCTGCGTGACAAGGCGGCGGTGACACGCACCCCGGGCGTCGGCCCGAAGGTCGCCGAGCGCATCGTCACCGAACTGAAGGACAAGGCGCCGGCCTTCACCAATGTCGATCCGGCATTGGTGCATCTGTCCGGTGCGATCGACGATCAGCGCGCGCCGCGGCCGGTCACCGACGCGATCTCAGCGCTGGTCAATCTCGGCTACGGCCAGCCGCAGGCCGCGGCGGCGATTGCGTCGGCGTCGCGCAGCGCCGGCGAGCACGCCGGGACCGCGCAGCTAATCCGACTCGGGCTGAAGGAATTGGCGAAGTGAACCCGCCCTCCCGCATTGTCACTCCCGAGCGCCGCGCCGACGATGTCGGCGACACCGCGCTGCGGCCGCAACGGCTGGCTGAATTCGTCGGCCAGGCGCAGGCGCGCGCCAATCTCGCTGTTTTCATCGAGGCGGCGCGAAAACGCAGCGAGGCGCTGGACCATGTGCTGTTCGTCGGTCCGCCCGGGCTTGGCAAGACCACGCTGGCGCAGATCGTGGCGCGCGAACTCGGGGTCGGCTTCCGCGCCACCTCGGGGCCGGTGATCGCCAAGGCCGGCGATCTCGCGGCGCTCCTGACCAATCTGGAAGAGCGCGACGTCTTGTTCATCGACGAGATCCATCGCCTCAGCCCGGCGGTCGAGGAAGTGCTCTATCCGGCGATGGAGGATTTCCAGCTCGACCTCATCATCGGCGAGGGGCCGGCGGCGCGCTCGGTCAAGATCGAGCTAGCGAAGTTCACGCTGGTCGGCGCCACCACGCGCGCGGGCCTCCTGACCAATCCGCTGCGCGACCGCTTCGGGATTCCGGTGCGGCTGAATTTCTATACCGAGGAAGAGCTGGAACGGATCGTCACCCGCGGCGCCCGCGTGCTCGCCATCGGCGTGACGGCGGATGGCGCCAACGAGATCGCCCGCCGCGCCCGCGGCACGCCGCGTATCGCCGGCCGCCTGCTGCGCCGGGTGCGGGATTTTGCCTCCGCCGCGGATGCCGCCTCGATCGACCGCGCCATCGCCGATCACGCGTTGCAAGCGCTCGAGGTCGACGCCGCCGGCCTCGACGCCATGGACCGGCGCTATCTCACCACCATCGCCACCAATTACGGCGGCGGCCCGGTCGGCGTGGAAACCATGGCGGCGGCCCTGTCCGAGCCGCGCGACGCCATCGAGGACATCATCGAGCCGTTCCTGATCCAGTGCGGCTATCTGCAGCGCACCCCGCGCGGACGGCTGTTGACCTCGCATGCCTTCCGTCATCTCGGCCTCGCCGAGCCCGCGCGCGATCCGGCGCAGTTCGGACTGTTCGGCACCGGCGAGGAAGAGTAGGCATGGAAATCAGCATTAGATGATGCGAAATATTGTGCCGTACTGGTTGGACGATGCCGATGCGCACCACGCTTGCAATTGATGACGACCTTCTGGCGAAGGCCCAGGAATATACCGGGCTGCAGGAGAAATCTGCGCTGGTTCGCGAAGCGCTGAAGGCGCTGGTCGAGCGCGAGGCCGCTCGTCGCCTGGCGCGGCTCGGTGGCACCGAACCGAAGCTTCGTCCGGTCCCACGCCGGCGCTCGCGGACGGTCCATCGTTGTCCACGACGCTAGTTTGCTCGCACCCGTCTTTCCGCCGTAAAACATGGTAGGATACCGCCATGAGTTCCGCCGTGGAAAAGGCTGTCGAGGCTCTCGAACTGCTGCCTGAGGAAATGCAGGAATCGGCGGCCGCCTACCTGCTGTCTCAAGCGAAGAAATTCCGTGCGCTCAAAGACGCAATTGACGAAGGAATGGCCGACGTAGAAGCCGGGCGGGTTGTGCCCTGGGATTTGAACGAGTTTCTCAAAGAAGCCTATGCGCAGGCGCGGCAATAGGGACGATCGTGCGGGTCGTTGTTTCCTTGCGCGCCCGCTCGGACCTCCTCAATATTCACTCGTACCTTTCCGAACGCAGCCTTGTCGCCGCCGACCGGTGCTGGCCCGGTTTTCGCAGCGATTCGAAGAATTGCGCGAGTTTCCACTTCTTGGTCCGCCTCGAAGCGAGTTGGGAGCGTCGCTGCGAGATCTGTTAATGGACGGCCATATCGCCTTCTACACGTGGAAGCGGATCAAGTTGTGACCGTTCGAAGTCATCGATGGCCGGATGGATATCAAGCAGGAGATGTCGAATTGACCGCTACCCTGGACGGCACGATCCGCAACGGCCGCCATCACCTTCAGGTCCGCGTCTACTACGAGGACACCGATTTTTCCGGCATTGTCTATCACGCCAATTATCTGCGCTTCATGGAGCGCGGACGGACCAATCATCTGCGGCTGATGGGCGCCGAGCAGCACGCGCTGTTCGCGGAGGCGCAGCAGGAGACGCCGGGCTTTGCTTTCGTGGTGCGTTCGATGCGGATCGATTTCCTCAAGCCCGCGCGGATGGACGACGTGCTCGACGTCGTGACCTGGCCGGTCGCGGTGAAGGGCGCCTCGATCACGCTTGCGCAGCAAGTCCGGCGCGGCGCGGACGTGCTGGTCAGGGCCGAGGTGCGCGTTGCCTTTGTCAGCGAGGGGCGGGCGCAGCCGATCCCGAAAGCGCTGCGAACCTTGATGAAAGCCGATCTGGTTTAGCTGTCGGGACCGGCCCGGCGAAGCGCCGGGACGATCTCTGGAGCAATGATGTTACGCCGCCGCCTGATGCCGCGCGATTTCGGCCTGGTACAGCTTGAATTCCTCCGCGATCGCTTTGGCGATGCTGGGGCGGGTGCGCAGCCGCTCGTAATACGCTTTCACGGCGGGCCATTTCGAAAGTTCGATCGGCGGCGTCGCCATGGTCCAGTTGATCACGGTGACGAGGTAGGCGTCGGCGACGCTGAAATGGTCAAGCAGGAATTCGCGGCCCTGCAGATAGTTTTCGAGGAAGTCGAGTCGCGAAAGGCCCTTGCCGAGGATGTAGCTTTTCACCTCGGCCGGCGCCTTCTTGTCGAGCACCGGAACGAACAACCCCTTGTGCAGTTCGGTGCCGATGAAGCACAGCCATTGATGCAGCCGGCTGCGTTCCATGCCGGGTCCGGTGTTGATGCCGGCCCGCGGGAAGCGATCCGCGACATATTGCAGGATCGCGGCGTTCTCGGTCAGCACCAGCCCGTCGTCGGTGCGCAACGTGGGCACGAGGCCGAGCGGGTTGACCTTGCGGAAATCCGAGCCGTCGTTCTGCACCAGCTTGGTCTTGGGGTCGACCTCGAGATATCGGGCCTCGGCGCCGGCCTCATACAGCGCAATGCGGGTCGCGAGCGAGCAGGCGAGCGGCGAAAAATACAGGTCCATCGATGCCTCCTTGGCGGTTTGGCTCGATCCGTTGCCAGTCGAGTTGATTTTTATACTGTTCCGCATAATATAGCTGCGGTCAAGGAGTTTTTTGCGAAATGGTACAAAAATATCGAGAACGGCCCGCGCCGGCAAAAGCCGATCCGGTCGCGCTGCCCAAACGCCGTGGCCGGCCGCGCGCCTACCAGCCGGACGTCGCGCTTGGCCAGGCGCTCGAGCTGTTTCGCAAGGACGGATTCGCCGCCACCTCGCTCGACGATCTCAGCGCCGCGACCGGCATGAACCGGCCGAGCCTTTACAGTGCGTTCGGCGACAAGCGCGAGCTCTACATCAAGAGCTATGCGCGTTATCGCGCCGATGCGCGCGCGGCGATGATCGATATTTTCCGGGACGAGCTGCCAATCCGCAAACGGCTGCACCGCATCTATGCGGTGGCGCTCGACATCTATTTGTCGGGCGAGGCAGGGCCGCGCGGTTGCTTCACGATGATGACGGCGGCCTCGGAAGCGGTGGCCGACCCCGACATTCGCGCCATGGTGCTGGAAGGATTTGTCGAACTCGACCGGGCGTTCGCGACGTGCTTCCGACTTGCCAAAGAGAAGGGCGAGCTGCCTTCGTCAGCCGATCCGCAGGTGCTGGCGCAGCTCGCCTCTGCCACCATCCACAGCATTGCGATCCGCGCCCGGGCCCGGGTGCCGCGCCGGGAACTCGAAACGATTGTGAGTGGCGCGATCGAGGTGATGTGCGGGGCGGCGAGCAGCTAATAACCGCGTGCGGGATCGACGACGTTCTCAAGCGCGCCGCCGGCCTCGAAACGTTCGATCTGGCGTGCCACATATTTTGATATCTCGTCCGGATCGGTATCGGCGGCGTTGTGCGGGGTCAGCACGATATTCGGATGGGCCCAGAACGGGCTGTCCGCCGGGAGCGGTTCGCTTGCGAACACATCCAGCGATGCCGCGCCGAGCGTTCCGTCGTCCAGGCATCGCAGCAGGTCGCCTTCGTTCTGCAGCCCGCCGCGCCCGGCATTGATCAGGATCGGCGCGCCAAGGGCGCCGGTCCGGTTGAGTTTCGCGAACAATCCGCGATCGAGGATGTGCCGTGTATCCGATGTCAGCGGCAGCAGGCAGACCAGGATATCGGTGCGCCGCACAAACGCATCGAGCCCGGCCGGGCCGTGAAAGCATTCGATGCCTGCGATGTGTTTTTCACCACGACTCCAGCCAGAGACGCGAAAGCCGAGATGGGCCAGCGCCGTGGCGGCGTTCGCTCCGAGCGCACCGAGGCCCATGATGCCGACAGAAACCGCACTCGCCGGACATTGAAATCGGGGTGCCCAGCGCCGCTCGCGCTGGCAGGCCCGCAGGTAGAGCTCCTGCCGATGATGCATCAGCACGTGCAGCACGACATATTCCGTCATGCGTACGGTGAGATCGCCGACCACCACCCGGACCAGCGGCACCTTCGGCAGGCTGGCATCGGCGGTCAGCGCGTCGACGCCAGCGCCGAGGTTGAAAATGACACGCAGATTTGGAAGCGCCGCCAGCTCGCCCGGGGCCGGCTTCCAGACCGCGGCATAGTGGAAGTCGGCGGGATCGAATTCGGTATCGGGGAACTGCACCACGCGTCGATCGCCGCACACCGCGTCGAACCGGCTCTTCCATCGTTCGGGAGACCAGTTCTCGGTCCCGCCGTGCACGATCAGCGCGAGCGCGCCGTTGTTCATCGGATTTTCGCCTCATCCATGCGGAATATCGGGCGACCTTACCGGCCCCATCATCCGGTGCAAAATATTTCCGATTCCCCGTCGGAGCCGGG
Source organism: uncultured Alphaproteobacteria bacterium (assembly GCA_963808035.1). GTDB lineage: Bacteria > Pseudomonadota > Alphaproteobacteria > Rhizobiales > Xanthobacteraceae > Bradyrhizobium. Next base: position 98,668 of record CAWEEF010000003.1, read on the forward strand.
CATACTCCTTCGTCTTCCAATCGAACAGGAACCCGCCCATGCTGTACGCCATTCTCTGCTACCATGATGAGGACACCGTCGGTTCCTGGACCAGGGAGCAGGATGCGGCGGTGATGCAGAAACTTTCGGTCGTGCAGGACAAATTGGCCCGTCAAGGCCGGCTCGGCCCGGTTGCCCGCCTGCTGCCGACGACGGCTGCGACCACGCTGCGCAAGGACAATCCGCCGGTCGTGATCGATGGCCCGTTTGCCGAGACCAAGGAGCAACTGCTCGGCTTCTATATCGTCGACTGCAACAATCTCGACGAGGCGCTGGCTATTGCGGGTGACCTCGGCGCGGCCAATCCCGGCGGCGCCTATGAAATCCGCCCGGTCGGCGTGCTCAATCCGGGGAGCCTCAGGACGTGAACGACGCCGCCTGGATCGATGCCGCGCTGACGTCGGCGCGTCCCCAGGCGGTCGGCGCGCTGCTGCGCTACTTCCGCAATCTCGACACCGCCGAGGAGGCGTTCCAGAACGCCTGCCTGCGGGCGCTGAAGAGCTGGCCGCAGAACGGGCCGCCGCGCGATCCCGCGGCGTGGCTGATCATGGTCGGGCGCAATGCCGCGATCGACGAGGTGCGGAGGAACCGCAAGCAGGAGCCGCTGCCCGAGGACGAGCTGATTTCCGATCTCGACGACGCCGAGGACGCGCTGGCCGAACGGCTCGACGGCTCGCATTATCGCGACGACATTCTGCGACTGTTGTTCATCTGCTGTCACCCCGAACTGCCGGCGACGCAACAGATTGCGCTGGCGCTTCGGATCGTCTCCGGCCTCACCGTCAAGCAGATCGCCCGCGCGTTTCTGGTCAGTGAAGCTGCGATGGAGCAGCGCATCACCCGCGCCAAGGCCCGCGTCGCCGACGCGAGCGTGCCGTTCGAGACGCCGGGTGCGGTGGAACGCACCGAACGGCTCGCGGCGGTCGCCGCCATGATCTATTTGATCTACAACGAGGGCTACTCCGCCAGCGGCGACACCGCCGGCATCCGCGCGCCGCTGTGCGAGGAGGCGATCAGGCTGGCGCGGCTGCTGCTGCGGCTGTTCCAAGGCGAGCCCGAGATCATGGGACTGACGGCGCTGTTGTTGTTGCAGCATGCCCGTGCCGCGGCGCGGTTCGACGCCGACGGCGCCGTGATCCTGCTCGATGACCAGGATCGCTCGCGCTGGAACCAGAAGATGATCGCGGAAGGATTGGCGCTGATCGACAAGGCGATGCGCCATCGCCGCAGCGGGCCCTATCAGGTTCAGGCGGCGATCGCCGCCCTGCATGCCCGCGCCGAAAGACCCGAAGACACCGACTGGACCCAGATCGACCTGCTCTATGGCGCGCTCGAGATCATGCAGCCGTCGCCGGTGGTGACGCTCAATCGTGCGGTCGCGGTCGCCAAGGTGCGCGGAGCCGCGGCGGCGCTGGACATGATCGAGCCACTCGCGCCACGGCTGTCGAATTATTTTCATTTCTTCGGCGTGCGCGGCGCGTTCCTGATGCAACTCGGCCGCAATGACGAGGCCCGCGAGGCGTTCGACCGTGCCATTGCGCTCGCCAACACCTCGGCGGAAGCCGCCCATATCCGCATGCATCTCGACCGCCTGATGCGCGACAGCCGGCCGTGCGATTCCGGAATCTCAAAAAAATAACTGCGGCCTGTCGGATCGCGCCGGTCTGGTTCGTCCCTGGATTGTGCCTCACCAATTCACCAAGGTGACACCCCGTAACCATGGCCGAGACGGCGCGCTCGGCCCATTTAGGAACCCCCGCGACTTATTCACGGAAAGGGATTTGCACGATGCTGGAAGTCATTGCCGTCATTGCCGTCCTGCTGGCGGTCGCCGTCGCGGTTGTTCTGATCCTGGCTGCGACCAAGCCGGACCGGTTCAGCGTCGAGCGGACGACCGTCGTGTATGCGCCGCCGGACGCGATCTTTGCGCTGATCGATGATTTTCATCAATGGCTTGCCTGGTCGCCTTACGAAAACCGCGATCCCGCGATGAAGCGCGGGTACGGCGGCGCCGCTCGCGGCAAGGGCGCGGTATACACCTGGGAGGGCAACAACAAGGTCGGCTCCGGCCGGATGGAAATTCTCGAATCCTCAGCGCCGGCGAAAATCGTCATCAAGCTCGATTTCTTCAAGCCGTTCGAGTGTCACAATACCGCCGAGTTCACGATGCTGCCGCAAGCCAACGCTACAAGTGTTGGCTGGCGGATGCACGGCCCGTTGCCATTCATGGGCAAGGTCATGCATCTGTTCATGAACATGGACAAGATGGTCGGCAAGGATTTTGAAAGCGGCCTCGCCAAGCTGAACCGGCTCACCGAGAAATAACCGATCAACCGAAGCGTCAAAACCAAGGAGCGGACGATGAAGATCAATCCCTATCTGTATTACGACGGCAACTGCGAGGCGGCGTTCAAGTTCTATGAAAAGGCGCTTGGCGGCAAGATCGATGCGCTGATGACCTTTGAAAAGGCGCCGGAAGCAATGCCGATGCCGCCAGGCTGGGAGAAGAAGGTCATGCACGTCCAGATGACCATCGGCGGCGAAGTGTTGATGGCGTCAGATGCGCCTCCCGACCATTTCCATAAGCCGCAGGGATTTTCGGTCTCGCTGCAGGTAAAGGATCCGGCTGACGCCGAGCGCAAGTTCAAGGCGCTCGCCGAAGGCGGCAGCGTCAACATGCCGTTCGGCAAGACGTTCTGGTCCAAGGGATTTGGCATGTGCGTCGATCAGTTCGGCATCCCTTGGATGGTGAACGTCCCGGAAGCATGACCGCGGCTTAGCGGCAGGACGGGTAGATCGCAGCGAGCTGGCGCCCGCGCAACAACAAAAGGTGCGACGTCAATCCGCCGCGGCGGAGGATCCAGCGCCGCACCGCTGGGGGATAAGCCTCCAGCACCAGTTCGGAGGCTACCGGTTCGTCGTACAGCCGGCCGCGCCGGTCGATCGACCGCGCGGCGTGAAATCCGAGCACGGCGTGGCGGGTCACGCAGATGCGATCACTGGGCACCACGCTCAGCACCAGCGTGCAGGCAGACAGGCACGGTCCGTCGATGACGACGCGTTCGCCGGAGGCGCGCACGCCTTCGAACAGGTCGAGAAACGGTCCGACCTGCCCGCCGGGGCTGCCAAGGATGCGGATCTCGGCGCGCGCCGGCAGCAAGGCGAGGGCGCACAACACGGCCGGGAGAAGCATCATTCTGGCGAAAGCTGTCGGCATGATCGAACATTCCTTCGATCGGACGACGGAATCAACCCGGTAATGGCCGAGCGTGGCTCTGGTTCCGTTTGCTGCGGGTATGTCAAGTCTGTTCGGGGGACGCCCGGATTGCAGCTTCCGGTCAAGTTGACGATTTTTGTACAGTCAGTTGATGTGCCGTGGAAACAAGGATGGCCGATGTCTCTCAAACTCTACTTTCACCCGCTGTCGTCGTTCTGCTGGAAGGCGTTGATCGCGCTGTATGAGAACGACACCCCGTTCACGCCGCAGGCGGTCAATCTCGGCGACGAGAGCGAGCGGGCCGCCTTGTTGAAGCTGTGGCCGATCGGCAAGTTTCCGGTGCTGCGGGACGACGCCAGCGATCGTACGATTCCGGAATCCAGCATCATCATCGAATATCTCGACGTTTGCTATCCGGGCCGGACCCGCTTTATTCCGGACGACGCGAAGCTCGCCCTGCAGACCCGGCTGCGCGACCGCTTCTACGATCTTTACGTGCACTTGTCGGTGCAGAAGATCGTCGACGACCGGTTACGGCCGAAGGGCAGCAAGGACCCGCATGGCGTCGCGGAGGCAAAAGCACGAATTCAGTCCTGCTACGGCATGATCGACCAGGAGATGGCGGCCAGGACCTGGGCGATGGGAGAGACTTTCAGCATAGCCGATTGTGCCGCATCGCCGGCCTTGTTCTACGCCAATAAGGTGGTTCCGTTCGGCGATGGCAACAGCAATGTGGCCGCCTATTTCGATCGCCTGAAAGCGCGACCCAGCTTCGCGCGTGTGATCAAGCAAGCCGAACCCTATTTTGGCATGTTCCCGCAGGAGACCTGACGTGAGTGGCAGCAAAGCCGACATTGTCCGCGCCCTGTTTGCCGCCTATCGGTCGAGCGACCGCAAGGCGGTTGAGGATAGACTGACGGAAGATTTCCGCTTCACCAGCCCCTATGACGATGCGATCGACAAGGCCGAATATTTCGTCCGATGCTGGCGGGGCAGCGACTGGATCGAGCGGCATGAGCTCGAACGAATCTTGGTGCAGGGCGAAGAGGCTTTCGTGACCTACCAATGCGTCGCCAAGGGTGGCAAGAGTTTTCGCAACACCGAATTCTTTGGCTTCGAAGGCGACAGGATCAAGAGCATCGATGTCTATTTCGGCGCGACCTACCAAAATGGCGCTTTTGTAAAACAGTCGCCATAAAAGCTGGCCGGTCTGTCGGTTCGGCGTGTCGCGAATCGTCGTCCTTCAAATGGACATCGTTGATCAGGGAGACACCATGACATCGACCGGAGCCGGCCGGCTGTCGAAACCACGCCTCGGCCGCATGCACGACATCATGGCGGGTCATGTGGCGGCTGGCGAGATGCCCGGCCTGGTGACGCTGGTAAGCCGGCGCGGCGACGTCCATGTCGACGCGATCGGCAAACTGGCGATCGATGGCGCGCCGATGCGGCCCGACAGCATCTTTCGGATTACCTCGATGACCAAGCCGGTCACCGCTGCGGCGGCGATGATCATGGTCGAGGAGTGCAAACTACGGCTCGACGACCCGGTCGACCGCTGGCTACCGGAGCTCGGGGATCGCAGGGTGCTGCGCGCGATCGATGGTCCGCTTGACGACACCGTGCCGGCCAAGCGCGCCATCACGCTGCGCGATTTGCTGACGTTCCGGCTGGGCTACGGCATGCTCGCGGTGTTTCCGGACCGCTATCCGATCCAGCACGCCATTGCCGAGGCTGGCTTTGCGCCCGGACCCGTGTTTCCCAGTTTTCCGCCGGACGAATTGTTGCGGCGCTACGGCAGCCTGCCATTGCTCTACCAGCCCGGCGAACGCTGGCTCTACAACAGTGGCACCGAGATCCTGGGCGTGCTGGTCGCGCGTGTGGCCGGCACCACCCTTGGTGAATTCCTGCGCGACCGTATCTTCGCCCCGCTCGGCATGACGGATACCGCGTTCAGCGTCCCGGCAGCCAAGCGCGACCGGTTCGCGACCAGCTATACCCGCGATCACGCCACGCAAGCACTGAAGGTCATCGATGATCCTGCGACCGGCAGGTTCTCGAGCCCACCGGTCCTTGAAAACGGCAGCGCGGGCCTCGTCTCCACCGCCGCCGACTTCAATGCCTTCGCCCAGATGATGTTGAACGGCGGCCGCCTTCGCGGCGAGCGCATCTTGTCGCGGCCCTCGGTCGAATTGATGACCACCAACCAGATCACGGCAGAACAGAAAGCGGGCTCCGAATTGTTCCTCGGCGATGCCAGGGGCTGGGGTATGGGTCTGTCGGTTTTCACCGCGCGTGACGATCTCTGCCACGTGCCCGGACGATTTGGCTGGGACGGCGGCTACGGCACCTCCTGGTATTCCGACCCGCGCGAACAACTCACCGGCGTTCTGCTGACCCAGCGCATGATGGACTCACCGCAGCCGCCGCACGCTTTGGTCGACTTCTGGACCTGCGTCTATCAGGCCATTGACGATTGAGCGGAGTCACGACGGCGTGGCAATTACCTGCGAAATAATTCCGCCGGCGATGTCGGTGCCGCAAAATCCGCTTCGTCCTGGTGATGAGCGATACACTTGCAGTGCGACAGGCGAACCGGCCGGTCGACCAAAGGGAGAATGACGATGCGGTTCATGGTGATTGTAAAGGCCAGCAAGGATTCCGAAGCCGGCGTGATGCCGAGCACCGAATTGCTGACGGCAATGGGCAAGTTCAACGAGGAAATGGTCAAGGCCGGTGTCATGCAGGCCGGCGAGGGATTGCACCCGACCGTGAAGGGCGTCCGGATCAGATATTCCGGTGGGAAGAGCAGCGTGAGCCACGGCCCGTTCAACCTGACCGATGATCTGGTCGCCGGCTTCTGGCTGATCCAGACCGCATCGCTCGAGGACGCCATTGGCTGGATGAAACGCGCGCCGTTCGACGGCGGCGCCGAGACCGAAATCCGCCAGGTCTTCTCGCCGGAGGATTTCGGCGATGCGCTGACGCCGGAACTGCGTGAACAAGAAGCGCAGCTTCGCGCGCAGTCTGCAAAAAAATAGCCGCGACTGTCATTGCGGATTCGCCTTGCGCCCCCCCGAATGACAGCAGGATTTACAACCTATCGAGCGAGGAACCACGACCATGCGATTCATGATGCTGATGATTCCAAGAGGCTATGAGACGGCAGCGGCGGGCACCATGCCTTCGGTCGAGGCGGTCGCCGCGATGATGAAATACAACGAGGAGCTGAAACGCGCCGGCGTCCTGATCACGCTCGACGGATTGCACCCGCCCTCGATGGGTGCGCGGGTTTCGTTCGCGACCGGCAAGCCGGTCGTGACCGACGGTCCGTTTACCGAGGCCAAGGAAGTGCTGGGCGGCTACTGGATGATCGAGGTGAAGTCGCGGGAGGAGGCGATCGGGTGGGCCAAGCGCTGTCCGGCGTCCAGCACCGAGATCATTGAAATCCGCCAGGTGCAGGAAATCTCGGATTTTCCCGCCGAGGTCCAGGCGGCGGCCGGGCTGAACGACCTGCCGGCGACTGCCCGACGCTAACGGCCGCGCCGTCGGGTCCCGGTGTCGCGCTAGTGACCTTTGGCGCCGGCTCATGTAAAAGCCTTTCACATGAGCTGGCGCAAGGAACAACGCCGCGCCGAGCGCGGCTACCATCACGGCAATTTGAAAGAGGCGCTGCTGCAGGCCGCGCTCGGCTTGATCGCGGAAAAAGGCGCGGCCGGTTTCACCTTTGCCGATGCGGCGCGGATGGCCGGCGTCAGCCCCGCCGCACCCTATCGGCATTTTCGCGATCGCGATGAACTGCTCTCCAGCATCGCCCAGCGCGGTTTCGAGCAGTTCGAAGCGGCGCTGACCCAGGCCTGGGACGACGGCCGTCCGGACACCGTCACGGCATTCGAACGGGTCGGCAAGGCCTACCTTGCTTTTGCCCGCGGCGAGCCTGCGTTCTATTCGGCGATGTTCGAATCGGGGCTTCCGGTCGACCTCAATCCGACGCTGCTGGCGGCAAGCGAACGCGCCTTCGGCATCATCAGGGCGGCTGCGGAACGGCTTGCTGCGTTGTCGCCGCCGGGAACGCCGCGTCCGCCGGCGATGATGATGGCGTTGCATATCTGGTCGATGTCGCATGGCGTGGCCTCGCTGTTCGCACGCGGCGATGCGGCGCGGCGCAAGCTGCCGATGTCGGCGGAAGATCTGCTGGAAGCTGAAGTTTTGATTTATCTGCGCGGTCTCGGGTTCTCGACCGACCGCAACGCAGCCGCCCGGAACGACCCGCCCGAGCCAAAACCCGCTGGGCAGCCATCGGGCCCCTGGGGCAGTCCAAAATAAATCATCTGGCGCGGCTTTCGGCCCGCTTGACAAAAATCCGGGATGGGTTACTTATGTAAATGTTATTTACATTCACAGCGGCGTGATGCCGTGATGGAGAGGGAAATGGCCTACACCGCAGATGTCCACCGATGGCGCGGTCCCGAGGAGTCCTACCGGCCGCATATGCGCATTCATCCCGGCATGGTCATCGCGACCATTCTCGGCTTCCTGTTCTGGTGGCCGGTCGGACTCGCATTTCTCTTTTTCACCCTCAGGAGCACGAACATGGGTTGCTGGAGTCATCAGGATCGCTGGCAGAACAAGATGGAGCGGATGCAGAACAAGGTGGAGCGGATGCGCAACCATATGGAGCGGCGTGGCTTCGGCTTCGGCGGCTTCGGGCCGCCCTCCAGCGGCAATCGCGCCTTCGACGAATACCGCATGGAAACCCTGCGGCGTCTCGAGGAGGAGCAGACCGAATTCAAGGATTTCCTCGATCGGCTGCGCCACGCCAAGGACAAGGAAGAGTTCGATCAGTTCATGGCCCAGCACCGGCAGCGTCCGACCCCGCCGAACGACCAGCCCCAGAGCTAGGTTGGGCTGAACCTCAGGCCGAATGCCCCCATAGACGTACTGGCGACACAACCGCCCATCTGCGCAGCAGGTGGGCGGTTTTGCTGTGGCGCCAGGGAACCCGCCCGGCGGGCCTCCGGGCGCCGCCGTCTTTTTGCCGCAGCCCAAAAACCCATTGGTAACTCGGCCTTAACCATGATTAGCGTCTGGTTAGGGGCGTTATGACGCGCTGACAGCCCTTGTTTTGACATGTTGGCAGGGGAATGCAGGCCCCGTCTTCGGACGGGCCTCCCATGCGACACAACAAGGCTCTCGCGCTGGCGCTTGCCGCGCGCTTGGCGCGCGGCTGTGGAACCGGCAGCCATTTGCTCCCGGAGGATTTGGGACACTTGCGTTGAGAGGATACCGCTTATGAATCCGGCCGACGTGGCTCAGTCAGCCTTGCCGCTGGCATCCAGCGACGTATCGCTGATCGCACTTTTCCTGCATGCTCACTGGATTGTGAAGACCATCATGCTGGGGCTGTTGGCCTGCTCGGTCTGGGTCTGGGCGATCGCGATCGACAAGCTGATCCTGTATGCGCGCACCAAGCGGTCGATGGACCGCTTCGAGCAGGCGTTCTGGTCGGGGCAGTCGATCGAGGAACTTTACCGCGCGCTTTCCGCCAAGCCGACCCAGTCGATGGCGGCCTGTTTTGTCGCGGCGATGCGGGAATGGAAACGATCGTTCGAAAGCCAGGCACGGTCCTTCGCCGGACTCCAGATGCGGATCGAGAAGGTGATGAACGTCTCCATCGCCCGCGAGATCGAGCGGCTGGAACGCCGGCTCCTGGTGCTGGCGACGGTCGGCTCGGCGGGCCCGTTCGTCGGCCTGTTCGGCACGGTCTGGGGCATCATGTCGAGCTTCCAGTCGATTGCCGCTTCGAAGAACACCTCGCTGGCGGTGGTGGCCCCTGGCATCGCCGAGGCGCTGTTTGCCACGGCGATCGGCCTTATCGCTGCCATTCCCGCGACTATTTTCTACAATAAGTTCACTTCCGAGGTGAACCGGCAGGCCCAGAGACTGGAGGGGTTCGCCGACGAATTCTCAGCGATCCTGTCGCGCCAGATCGACGAGCGGGCGTGAGGAGCGGTAGATTGTGAGCACCAGATCATGGCGATGAACATGGCAGGTTCGCCGGGCGGCGGACGCCGCGGCCGGCGTCGCGCCGTGATGTCGGAAATCAACGTCACTCCGATGGTGGATGTGATGCTGGTGTTGCTGATCATCTTCATGGTGTCGGCGCCGCTGCTGACGGTAGGGGTGCCACTCGATTTGCCGCAGACCCAGGCCAAGAGCCTCGAGCAGGACAAAACGCCGCTGCAGCTTTCGGTCGACGTCAAGGGACGGGTATTCATCAACGATACCGAAGTCGCCATGAACGAGCTGATCCCGAAATTAAAGGCGATCACCGACGCCCGCGGCGGCCTCGACGAGCGTATATTCATGCGCGCCGACAAGAAGGCGGATTACGGAACCGTAGCGAAGGTGATGGGACTATTGTCGGGCGCGGGCTTCAAGCGGCTAGCGCTGGTCACCGAAGTGGAGCAGGGATCCTGACGCGGTGAAGGTAAAGGTCGACAAGACTCTGGTGGCGTCGGCGGCCCTGCACGTTCTCGTGATCGGGTGGGGACTGGTATCGTTCTCGAGCAAGGCGTTCGAGTCGATGCCGGAAGAATCCCTGCCGGTCGATATCATTTCCGCCGATCAGCTTGCCAAGGTCACCGCCGGAATCAAGACCGGCAAGAAGGAAAACCCGAAGCCGCTGGTCGAGAAGGTCGCCGAAGCGAAACCGGTCGATGATGACGCCGTCGGCAAGATCAGCGAGAAGCCGCCGGTGGTGACCGACACCTCGCCGCCGCCGGCGCCAAAGCCCGAGGAAAAGCCGGTCGAGAAAAAGCCCGATCCGCCGAAGCCGGTTGCGGAAACCAAGCCGAAGCAGGAACCGAAGCCGATCGAGAAGAAGCCGGATCCACCCAAGATCGATCCGATCGCGGAGGCCCTGAAAAAGGAAGAGAAGAAGCCGCCGCCGAAACCGCAGGCCCAGGCGGCAACGCCGCAACCGCCGAGACCGAAGGCGGAGCGCGTGTTCGACCAATCGAAGATCGCCGCCCTGCTCGACAAGCGCGATCCGACCCGCCAGGCCGTGACCGGCGATACCCTGAATTCGAACGCCGCGCTCGGCCTGTCCAAGGGCAAGGCCGCGGACAACTCCGCGACTTGGGGCGCGATGTTCAAGACCCAGGTCGAGCGCTGCTGGAAGAAACCTTATGGCGGTCTCGAAAGCCAAAATCCGCAGATCGCTTTCGATATCAAGCTGAAACGCGATGGCACGCTGGAAGCGATGCCGGTTCCGCAGGGAACGCCGGCAACGCCCTATCTTCGTGTCTATCAGGAGAGCGCGCTGCGTGCGATCATCGAATGCCAGCCCTATAATTTGCCGGCGGCGTTTTTTGACGAATGGAAATATTTTTCGCCGGTGTTCACCGAAAACAGTTGAGAGCGGCCAGGCGGCGGCGATCGGAAACGTGAAACGAAGTTCGTGACAATGACTCACAAAGATGGACTGCATGAGAGGCCGTTTCGCCTGAGCCGGCGGCAGATCCTTTCCGGAATGGCCTCGCTTGGTGTGGTGGCGGGGGGCGGCCTGCGGCGTGCTTCCGCCCAAAAGCGTATCATCGTGCCCGAGGGCGAATTCCAGCCGCTGCCGATCGCGATCCCGAATTTCGTCGGCGGCACGCCTTCGGACGGCGACGTCGGCGTCAACGTGACGCAGGTCATCACCAACAACCTCAAGCGCAGCGGCCTGTTCGCGCCGATCGACCAGGCGGCCTATATCGACAAGGTCATCAACATCGATGCGGCGCCGCAATTCCAGAACTGGAAGACCATCAACGCGCAGGCTCTGGTGACGGGTCGCATGACCCGGCAGGGCGACGGACGCCTGAAAGCGGAATTCCGCCTCTGGGATGTGGCCACGGGTCAGCAACTGACCGGCCAGCAATATTCGACCTCGCCGGAATACTGGCGGCGCATTGCGCACATCATTTCCGACCAGATCTATGAGCGCCTGACCGGCGAAAAGGGTTACTTCGACAGCCGCGTGGTGTTCGTGGATGAAAGCGGTCCCTCGCAGCATCGCGTCAAGCGGCTCGCGCTGATGGATCAGGACGGCGCCAATGTTCGCTATTTGACCCGGGGCGCCGACCTTGTGCTGACGCCCCGGTTCTCGCCTTCGAGCCAGGAGATCACCTATATGGAGTTCGGCCAGGGTGACCCGCGGGTCTACCTGCTCAATATCGAGACTGGCCAGCGCGAGATCGTCGGCAATTTTCCCGGCATGTCGTTCTCGCCGCGGTTCTCGCCGGACGGCCAACGCGTCATCATGAGCCTGCAGCAGGGCGGCAACTCGAACCTGTTCGTGATGGATCTGCGTTCGAAATCGACCACGCGCCTGACCGATACGCCGGCGATCGATACCTCGCCGTCCTACGCGCCGGACGGAACGCGGCTGTGTTTTGAATCCGATCGCGGCGGCAAGCCGCAGATCTACGTCATGCCAGCCGCCGGCGGACCGGCGCAACGCATCTCGTTCGGGGACGGGACCTATTCGACACCGGTCTGGTCGCCGCGCGGCGACTACATTGCCTTCACCAAGCAGGGCACCGGACAGTTTTCCATCGGCATCATGAAGCCGGACGGTTCGGGCGAGCGGATTCTCACCTCGAGCTTCCATAATGAAGGCCCCACCTTTGCGCCGAACGGCCGGGTCCTGATGTTTTTCCGCGACCCCGGCGGCAATGACGGGCCATCGCTGTATACGGTGGACATTTCCGGACGCAGCGAACAACGCGTGCCGACCCCCGGCTACGCATCCGATCCGGCGTGGTCCCCGCTGCTTTCGTAGGACCGTTAGCTATTTTCGTCGCCGGCGTGCCTCGGGAGGCAGGGCGGTGGCCCGTCCCGGAGCCGGCAAAGCTTGCCTACCTTCCTGAATTATCGAGCAGATTTTCGCCCCCTCGGGCGGAAAACAACTTTGCGGTAACGATGTTCCCTCAGAAAGGCTTCATCTGCCGCAGGTAACAATGCGCCCTCACGAGGACGTGCGCGCGCCCGATGCAACTGGCTGACCGGAATAGAGATCTCGATCTGAAGATGTCGCCGTCGATCTATGCGGCGCTGATCGATTCACTATTTCAGAATCCAGCACCGATGTTCGCCGGCGCGGTGTTTGCCGCCGTCGCGGCGGTGATGACGGCGTTGAAGACCGGCGACAATTTGCTGTGGCCATGCGCCGCACTTCTGATCGTGACCGGCGCGGTCCGTGCCTTCGACATGCATCGTTATAAATCACGCAATTCCGCGCTCAATGCGGAAGACGCCGCGGGCTGGGAAATCCGCTATCAGATCGGGGCGATGTTCTATGCGGCCGCGCTGGGTTTCTGGTGCCTGGTCGCGCTGACGACCAGCGACGATCCCGTCGCCCACATGATTTGCCTGACCGTCACCACCGGTTACATGGCGGCCGGCGTCGGCCGGACCTACGGCCGGCCGTGGATATTCCATCTGCAGATCGTGCTCGCCTGCGGTCCGATGACAATCGGGCTCGGCCTGCATGGCGATCCCTATTACATCGGCATGGCATGCCTGAGCGCGCTGTTTTTCCTGGCGCTGAAGCAGATCACCACCGGCTTGCAGCGGATGTTCGTGCGGGCGCTGGTGGCGCATGAGCGCGAGGCAGCGCTGGCGAACCAGTTCGACACTGCGCTCAACAACATGCCGCATGGCCTGTGCATGTTCGGTCCCGATGGCCGCCTCGCGGTCGTCAATCACCGTTTCACCGAAATGATGCGGCTTCCGGAAGATCTGGTGCGTCGCGACGCGACCGCCCCCGACATCGTCGCTGCCTGCGTCGCCGGCGCGACGCTTTCGAGCGCCAGTGGCCAGCTTGTCGTTTCCGAAATCGAGAAGTCGCAGGCCGGCTATATCACCACGGTCGACCCCGACGCCGCCAACGACCGGGCGCTGTCCTGGACCTTCCAGCCGATGGCTGGCGGTGGGACCGTGGTGCTGCTGGAAGACATCACCGAGCGGCGCAATGCGGAAGCCCGGATCAGCCATCTCGCGCGCTACGACGAACTGACGGCGCTGCCCAACCGGCTCAATTTCCGCGATGAGATCGAGCGTCTGCTGGCGTTGCCGCGCGATGCGACGCAGACGTCGGCGTTGCTGTTCATCGACCTCGACCAGTTCAAGCAGGTCAACGATACGCTGGGCCACCCCTGCGGAGACCAGCTCCTGTGTGCCGTGGCCGAGCGGCTGCGCGACATGCTGCGTCCGGAAGATTTCGTCGCCCGCTTCGGCGGCGACGAATTCGTGGTGTTCCAGCAGGACATCAAGTCGAACGAAGACGCCGCCGTTCTCGCCCGGCGAATTGTCGACCGCCTGAGCGAACGCTACAAGATCGACAATCACCTGGTCGAAATCGGCGCCAGCGTCGGTATCGCGATGACCTCGCCGCACGGCACCAGTGCCGATACGCTGTTGAAGAACGCCGATATGGCGCTCTATCGTGCCAAGGCGGACGGCCGCGGCACGTTCTGTTTCTTCCGGGACGAAATGGCGCAAACCGTGGAGTCGCGTCGCATCCTCGAGCTCGACCTGCGCAAGGCGCTGGCCAACGAGGAATTCGAGCTGTTCTATCAGCCGCTGGTCAATCTCAAGTCCGGACGGATCTCGACCTGCGAGGCGCTGCTGCGCTGGAACCATCCGGTGCGCGGCACGGTCTCGCCGATCGACATCATTCCGGTGGCCGAGGACATGGGCCTCATTGTCGACCTTGGCCGCTGGATCCTGCGCAAGGCCTGCATGGAATGCATGAGATGGCCAGAGGCGGTCAGCGTGGCGGTCAATTTCTCGCCGCAGCAATTCCATCAGCGCGACGTGCTGAGCGAAGTCCGCTATGCACTCGAGGTCTCCGGGCTGCCGGCGCATCGCCTCGAAATCGAGATCACCGAATCGTCGCTGCTGCGCAACACGCAGTTGACCCACGACGTGCTGTCGCAATTGCGCACGATCGGCGTGCGGATCTCGCTCGACGATTTCGGGACCGGTTATTCGAGCCTGAGCTATCTGCACAATTTCCCGCTGCAGAAGGTGAAGATCGATCGATCCTTCCTGGAGGGCATCGATACCGACCGTCCGCTGACCCTGCTGCGCGGCGTCGCGCGGCTCAGCGCCGATCTCGGCATGTCAGTGGTGGTCGAGGGCATCGAGACCAACGAACAGCTCGAGCTGATCAGCGCCGATGGCACCGTGACCGAGGCGCAGGGCTATTTGTTCAGCCGCCCGGTGCCGGCGGTGCGCGCGCGGCAATTGCTGAACGCTTCACATGGCCGGCGGTTGCCGGACGAAAAAATACTGTCGACCGTTCCATCGCGATCGATCGCCTGATCTCCACCGCACGCCATTTTCCGGGGAATTTCCTTCTCTCGATTACGTACCACGCCAACGAATTCGCCCTGCCGGGCCGGTTAACCCTAATATGCCGAACCCTTTGCGCCTTTGTTAGGAAGCTGTTAACCTTTGCGCATTCGACCGGGGGTTGCAGCGTTGAGGAATGTTCAGTTGAGGTCTGCGGCCAATGTGGTCACTCCGACACGAAACGCCGGTCTTCTCGATCACGTCGATTACCGCCTGGCCGAGACCGCAGTGGAAAAGGACGAAATCTACCGTCTCCGCTACCGGGCCTACCTGCGCGAAGGCGCGATCCTGCCGTCTGATTCGCAGCGGGTCAGCGATAGCTACGACGATGCCCCCAATGCCTGGATTTTTGGCGTTTACCTGCACGGGGAACTTTGCAGTTCCATTCGTGTAAGCGTGGCGACCTCGGAATGGCGGACGTCGCCCGCGGTCGAGCTGTTTGGCGACCTGCTTCACCCGGAACTCGACAAGGGCCGGATCTTTATCGATCCCACCCGGTTCGTGGCCGACCCCGAGAAGGCCAGGCGTTACCCGGAGCTTCCCTATGCCACGGTACGGCTCGGCTATGTCGCGGGCGTTCACTTCAACGCCGATGTCGGACTGGCGCTGGTTCGTCCCGAGCATCAGGCATTTTACCGTCGCCTGTTTCTGCAGGAAAGCTGGGGTGAGCCGCGTCTGCTGGACGGGCTTCTCAAACCGGTCGGATTGATGGCTGCACACTATCCCACGCTGCGCAACAAGGTGTTCGCACGGTATCCCTATCTTCATTCGAGCGCGTTCGAGCGCCGGATGCTGTTCCAGCGCCGCCATGAGCGTCACTTGACGCCAGCGGATGTCGTGGTCTCCAGCGAGCGCGCCTCGATCGTTCCACAGTCCTGACCGGCGCAGGCCAATCTCGCCGCCGGTTCCTTGCGGCTGGTCAATTATTCAAACAACTCCAGTTTGTTGCACCAAATCCTCGGTCGGCGTCAAAAGCCGGGCGAAGACGCGGTTAGCGGCTTGCTTTCACCGTCGCGCCACATTTGCAACCCATTAACCATCGCGGTTGCTTTTCGCCGTTCGGGGGCATTTGATCGGGTCCGGCAACTCCCCATCAAGGTTGACGGAACGTTCGCTTAACCATCGCCCTGTAGACCGGATAACAGTCGAAAAACGCGAGCGTGGAGGCTCCGGAATGAAACATCAGATGCGCACCCTCCAGGGATTGAAGCTGGCCGCGGTACTTGCGGTGGCGCTGTCGATGGGTGCCTGCGCCAACAAGAACCTCGGCGCCGACGGCGCGATGGCAAGTGCGGCAACCCCGGGCAGCCAGCAGGATTTCGTGGTCAATGTCGGCGACCGCGTGTTCTTCGACAGCGATCAGACCGATTTGAGCCCGCAGGCGATCGCGACGCTGGATAAGCAGGTGCGCTGGCTGCAGACCTACAACCGCTATTCCTTCACCATCGAAGGCCATGCGGACGAGCGCGGCACCCGCGAATACAACATCGCGCTCGGTGCGCGGCGGGCCCAGTCGGTGCGTAGCTTCTTCGCCTCCCGCGGCGTTGATCCGAGCCGGATGCGAACGATCTCTTACGGCAAGGAACGCCCGGTCGCGGTCTGCAACGACATCTCCTGCTGGTCGCAGAACCGCCGTGCCGTGACGGTCCTGAACGCCAGTTCCTGAGTTTCCGCCTGATGCCAGGTTGGATGGCCGGCGCCTTCGGGCGCCGGTTTCGTTTTGGGGTCCGGCCTTGCGTACAACTATTTGTTTCAGTCACATTTTTGGCGTACTCCCTCTCTCAATGGTGTGCTTTCGATGTCACGCCGAGCTCGTCGTCAGGCCAACATGTCATCCAGACCTCATCTGATCGCCCGCGCCGCGGCGCTCTCCGCGATGCTGGCATTTTGTTCGCAGGCGCTGGCACAATCCGACGATGCCGACCCGGAAATGCGCATCCAGCAGCTTGAGAACCAGCTCCGGCAACTGACCGGCCAGAACGAGGAGTTGCAACACGCCAACCGGTTGCTTGAGGATCGCCTGAGAGCCTTTCAGGGCGGGGCCCAGCCCGCCCCCGGCGGTCAGTCCGCGATCGCCCAGCCGAGCGTGGCCGCGGCACCTCCGACGCCGCTGAATCCGACTTACGGCCAACCGCCGGCGCGGCCGGGATATGATCAGCAGATTGCAGCGCCGGCGCCGATCCCGCAGGAATCGCAGGATGCGGCGGCGGGCCGTCGACGCGGCGATGCCTTCGATCCCAGCCAAAATCCCAGCGCTCCGGGCGCGCCGCACGCGCTTGGCGGCGGTCAACTGCCGATTGCGAACGGGGTGCCGGTGGGCGCCCCGGGCGGTCGCGGCGCCGGAGAACCGCTCGACCTCGCCAACACCGGCGGCGCGCGCTATCCGCAGGGGACGCCGCCCGCGCCCAATGCGAATGGCGGGTTGGCCACGGCACCGCCGTCGCAGACGCCGCGGGACGAATTCGATCTCGGCATCGGCTATATGGAGCGCAAGGATTACGCGCTGGCAGAGCAGACCATGCGCAATTTCGCGCAAAAATATCCCGGCGATCCGCTGCGGGCGGATTCGCAATACTGGCTGGGCGAGAGCCTGTTCCAGCGCCAGCAGTACCGCGATGCCGCCGAAGCCTTTCTCGCGGTGACCACCAAATTCGACAAATCGGCCAAGGCGCCGGACGCGTTGCTGCGGCTCGGACAATCGCTGGCGGCGCTGAAGGAAAAGGAAGCCGCCTGCGCCGCGTTCGGCGAGGTGACGCGAAAATATCCACGCGCCTCGAGCGGCGTGAAAGCGGCCGTGGACCGTGAGCAAAAGCGGGTGAAGTGCTAAAGCCCGTGTTTCCCGGGTCGGATCGGCGCATCCCGCTGGGCTTGCCGCGTGTCCCGGCTTAGATAGGCTTTCGACATCAGCCGGCGGCGCCCATGCCCGACGACAATTCCGCCATCTCCGCATCGGATGCAAAACGCCTGTTCGCGGATTGGAAGGCCGCACCGGCCATCGTCCTCGCGGTCTCCGGCGGTCCGGACTCGATCGCATTGATGTGGCTTGCGGCCCGCTGGCGCCGCGCCCTGGCTTGCGGCCCGCAGCTCGTCGCCGTCACGGTCGATCACGGCCTGCGCGCCGAAGCCGCGCAAGAGGCACGTGCTGCCAAACGCCTGGCCCGCAGCCTCGATCTGACCCATCGCACCATGCGCTGGACCGCTCCCAAGCCGAAGACCGGATTGCCAGCGGCGGCGCGCACGGCGCGATACCGGCTGTTGGCGCAAGCGGCGCAGGCTTGTGGTGCCACGCATATCCTGACCGCGCATACCCGCGACGACCAGGCCGAGACGCTGCTGATGCGGATGCTGCGCGGCAGCGGCATCGCCGGACTGGCGGCGATGGCGCGGCAGTCGGAGCGCGAAGGCGTGGTGCTGGCACGTCCGCTTCTAAATGTTTCCAAATCGCGGCTGGTAGCGACTCTCAAAAAAGCCGGGATCGACTTTGCCGACGATCCGACCAACCGCGACACGCGTTTCACGCGTCCGCGGCTGCGCGCAATCCTGCCGGTTCTGGCGGCCGAGGGCGGCGATACGCGCAACCTGGCGCGACTCGCCTCGCGGCTTGGTCGGGCCAATGCGGCGGTGGAAATCATGGCCGATGGCGCCGAGCGCTATCTGGCGCTCAGGGATCGCGAAACGCTGGAGGCAGGGTTTGCTGCCAACACTTTCGACTGCAGCGCGTTTGCCTCCTTGCCAGAGGAAATTCGACTGCGGCTGCTGTTGCGCGCGATCAATCGCTACGGGCACGAAGGCCCGGCGGAGCTGGGCAAGGTCGAGGCATTGCTCGCGGCGCTGGACCGCGCAGCGCAGAAGGCCGCACTACGTCGTAAGCGGCCGAGGCTCAATCAGACAAGGCTGAAGCAAACTCTCGCGGGCGCGCTGGTGAGCCTGATCGACGACCGAATCCGTATCGAACCATCGCCACCCCGCCGTCGCCGGACGATGCAGAAGCCGTGACCGCGCGGCCACGGCCCGATCGCCTTAACCACCCCGGCAAACACCTATTCCCGCGCCATTATTTGAACGGGAATCCCGCTAAGATAGGTTAAATTGTCCGGGCTGGTTCCCTTGGCAGCGACCGGGGCCGCACCTAGATTGTAGGGCAGTTGACCGAGAGGGATTTCCCTCGTTGCTACCCCGGGGATACCGCCAAGGCTACACGGCCGCGATCCGCGCGACCACGAAGGAAGTTCGATGAACGCCAATCTGCGCAATTTCGCCCTCTGGGTCATTATTGTCTTGCTGCTGTTGGCATTGTTCACGCTCTTCCAGAATCCTGGCCAGCGCACTTCGGCGCAGGACATCTCGTTCTCGCAGCTTCTCACCGAAGTCGATGCCAACCACGTCCGCGACGTCGTGATCCAGGGGCCGGAGATCCACGGCACCTTCACCAACGGCTCGAGCTTCCAGACCTATGCGCCGAACGACCCGACGCTGGTCTCGCGCCTCTACAACGGGAAGGTCTCGATCACTGCGAAGCCGCCCGGCGACAACGTGCCGTGGTTCGTGTCGCTGCTGGTCTCATGGCTGCCGTTCATCGCGCTGATCGGGGTGTGGATCTTCCTGTCCCGGCAGATGCAGGGCGGCGCCGGCAAGGCGATGGGTTTCGGCAAGTCGCGGGCCAAGATGCTGACCGAGGCGCATGGCCGCGTGACCTTCGAGGATGTTGCCGGCGTCGACGAGGCCAAGCAGGATTTGCAAGAGATCGTCGAATTCCTGCGTGATCCCGGAAAATTCCAGCGGCTCGGCGGACGCATTCCGCGCGGTGTGCTGCTGGTCGGACCTCCCGGTACCGGCAAGACGCTGATCGCGCGCGCGGTTGCCGGCGAAGCCAATGTGCCGTTCTTCACGATTTCGGGTTCCGACTTTGTCGAGATGTTCGTCGGCGTCGGCGCAAGCCGGGTCCGCGACATGTTCGAGCAGGCCAAGAAAAATGCGCCCTGCATCATCTTCATTGACGAAATCGACGCGGTCGGCCGGCATCGCGGCGCCGGACTCGGTGGCGGCAATGACGAACGGGAGCAGACGCTGAACCAGTTGCTGGTCGAGATGGACGGCTTCGAGGCCAATGAGGGCGTGATCCTGATCGCGGCGACCAACCGGCCCGACGTGCTCGATCCGGCGCTGCTGCGCCCCGGTCGGTTCGACCGCCAGGTGGTGGTTCCCAATCCCGACGTCGTCGGTCGCGAGCAGATCCTCAAGGTCCACGTCCGCAAGGTGCCGCTGGCGCCCGATATCAATCTCAAGATCATCGCTCGCGGCACGCCGGGATTTTCCGGTGCCGACCTGATGAATCTTGTCAACGAGGCGGCGCTGACCGCGGCACGGCGCAACAAGCGCATGGTGACGCAGGCCGAATTCGAAGAGGCCAAGGACAAGGTGATGATGGGCGCCGAGCGCAAGTCGCTGGTGATGACCGAGGAAGAGAAAATGCTGACGGCCTATCACGAAGGCGGCCACGCCATCGTCGGGCTCAATGTCGTTGCGACCGATCCGATTCACAAGGCGACAATCATTCCGCGCGGGCGGGCGCTTGGCATGGTGATGCAGTTGCCCGAGCGCGACAAGCTGTCGATGTCGCTCGAGCAGATGACCTCGCGCCTGGCCATCATGATGGGCGGTCGCGTCGCCGAAGAGCTGGTATTCGGCCGCGAGAAGGTCACCTCCGGAGCCGCCTCCGACATCGAGCAGGCGACCCGGCTGGCGCGCATGATGGTGACGCGGTGGGGCCTGTCGGAAGAACTCGGCACCGTGTCCTACGGCGAGAACCAGGACGAGGTTTTCCTCGGCATGTCGGTGTCACGCACCCAGAATGCCTCGGAGGCGACCGTCCAGAAGATCGACGGCGAGATCAAGCGTCTGGTCGAGGAAGGTTATAACGAGGCGACCAGGATCCTGACCGAAAAGCGGGCCGATCTCGAAACCCTGGCCAAGGGTCTGCTCGAATTCGAGACCCTGACCGGTGACGAAATCTACGACCTGCTGAAGGGCAAGAAGCCCAACCGCGAGTCGGTGCTGGAGCCGACCACGCCGCGCACCTCGGCGGTGCCGCCGGCCGGCAAACCGCGTCCGCGTCCCGACCCGGACGCCGGGCTGGAGCCGCAGCCGCAGGCCTGACCGAGCGGTGTTTCGAATCGAAAAACGCGGCGGCAGTGCCGCGTTTTTTATTTTTGCCTCAGGTGAATTTGCTGCCACCGCAGGGTGATTGCGATTGGCGCTGCCCTGGCATTGGTCGCGGGGAGGCCGCCGACATCCGATGCTTTCGCAGCGAAAATCCTGCTCGCGTACCACAAAGCTTAAGATTTCCTCAAGGCTGTGCGCCCTATTGGTTGGAGGGGCGCGGTTGGCCGGGCGGTCGGCGCGCGAAAAGGACCTCGCATGGCCACGCCGCTATCCGTCCCCGCCACCGTCAGGGAGCAAAGCGCGATCCCCCCGGCGCTTTTGAAGGTGTGCTTCGCGCTGTTCGTCATCAATGCGACGTTTTTCCCGGCGGCGTTCTTCGCCCACGGCTGGATCTTCGATGACAAGGGCATCGGCATCCCGACCGATTTCGTCAATGTGTGGTCCGCCGGGCGCCTCGTGATCGAGGGCCACGCCGCGCAGGCCTATGACTGGGATATCCAGAAGCAGGTCCAGATCGCGGTGCTCGGCCAAAGCTATCCGGGCAATTTCGCCTGGCACTATCCGCCGCCGTTTCTGTTCGTGGCGACTTTGCTCGCACATTTTCCCTATGCGGTTGCTTTCATTGGCTGGGCGGTGGCGAGCCTCGTGCCCTATCTCGCCGTCATGCGCGCGATCGTCGGCCGGCCGTTCGGCCTGTTGCTGGCGGCGGCCTTCCCGGTCGTGCTCACCAACACGCTGGTGGGGCAGAATGGCTTCCTCACCGCGTCGTTGATCGGCGGCACGCTTTATCTAATGCCGGTCCGGCCGGTCCTCGCCGGCATTTGCCTGGGGCTGTTGAGCTACAAGCCACAATACGGATTGCTGTTTCCGCTGGTGCTGATCGCGGCCTCGCAATGGACGGTATTTGTCACGGCGGCCATTGTTGCGACTGCCTTGGCATTGCTGTCGTGGTTCGCCTTCGGTACCGAGAGCTGGCAGGCATTTTTTCACTGGATGCCGATGTTCTCGCAGGCCTTCCTCACCGAGGGCAGGGCGCCCTGGGGCAAGATGCAAAGCGTGTTTGCGCTGGTACGGTATTTCGGCGGCGCCGAACAACTGGCCTGGGGGTTTCAGTGGATCATGAGTGGCGCGGTCGCGGTGCTGCTGGCACTAATGTGGCGCAGCCGTATCAGCTATTCGCTGAAGGCCGCGGCGCTCGTCACCGGCACGTTGCTGATCACGCCCTATCTGTTTCTTTACGATCTCATGGTGCTGGCGATCGCGGTGGCGTTCCTGGTTCGAATCGGATTGAAGCAGGGCTTTCAACGCCACGAATTGCCAGCGCTCGGAGTGGCAGCACTGCTTCTGATGTTCTTTCCGCTGGTTGGCGCTCCGACCGGCTTTGCGGCGACGCTTGTTGTCACCGGATTAATCGCGGCTCGCTGCGGGCTGTGGCGCAATAGCGCGGTGCTGCAGCCTCGTTCCACCGCATCGGCTTGAGCGATGGACGTTTCGGTCCGGCAGTACCCTGAAGGCTCGCGTTACGCGGCAGGTATTCGCTCCGGCCGGCATGGCGGGCTCGGCCCGACCACAGGCAACGCGAACCCGAAAATCATGGCGCTCGCGCTGTGCGCTGCGGTTGCATTTGCACTGGCCGTGCCAGCCATCCGGAGCAGCGTGTTCGACGCGATGTCGACCGACGACGCCATGCGGCTGGTCGAGGTTCGGGACCTGATCGCCGGGCAAGGCTGGTTCGACCTGATTCAGCATCGGCTCGATCCACCCGGCCTGGCAATGCACTGGTCGCGCATCGTCGATGCACCTCTGGCCGGTTTCATTCTGCTGCTGCGGCCGCTGTTGGGCAGCCATGGTGCCGAAGTGGCCACGTTGATGCTGTGGCCGACAACGCTGCTTGGCGCGGCTCTGTTGTTGGCCGCCGCCATCGGCAGACGAATGGTCGACGGCATCCACCAGCACACGGTTCAGATCGCCGCGATTGTGCTGGCAGCGCTGGCTGCTCCAGCCCTGATTCATTTCCGCACGGGCGCCATCGATCACCACAACGCCCAGATGGTGTTGCTGTTGGGTTTCCTGTTCCTTCTATCCGGGATCGAGCGAAGCTGTGTCGACGCGGGTCTGGCCGGGCTGTCGGCAACGCTTTCGCTGGCGATCGGGCTTGAGATGCTGCCCACGATCGCCACCGCATGCGTTGCCACGTTTGGTCTGCTGATCTGGCGCGGCAAGGAGGTGTCGCTTCAGCTCGGCGTGTTCGGCGCGACATTGACCGGCTCTTCCGCACTCCTCGCCGTCCTGCTGCTGCCGCCGCACGGCTTCGGCGCTCCGGTCTGCGATGCATTCGGAGCGCCGTTTCTGCTGTTGATCGCCGGAGGCGGCGCCAGCCTGGTGATTGTTGCCGGGGTCGATCGTTGGCATTCCTCCTTGCCCGTGCGCATGGCCGCGGCTGCGATCTCGGGAGCGATCCTGCTCGTCGCCTTCTTCAGACTGTTTCCGGGATGTATTGCCTCGCCCTATGCTGCGGTCGGTCCGCTGGTGACGTCAGTCTGGCTCGACCATGTCGCTGAGACGATGTCGCTTCCAACCATGCTGCAGCTTGAGCCGCAAAAAATCCTCGGCTTCTACGGTTTTCCGGTGTTGACGCTGGTGCTGGCTGCGATGGCGATGATGCGGACCGCGCCGCGCTTTCAATTTCGCTGGATCGTCGCCATTGCCACTCTTGCCGCCCTGGTCGGAACGAGCTTCTGGGAGATGCGTGGCGCCGCGGCGGCAACCATCGTGGCGGCGCCGATCCTGTCGGCGAGCCTTGCGAGCCTGTGGTCGGTTCGCGAGTCCGGCCGCAAACTGCTGATCGCGGCGCTGATCCTCTCACCCGCGAGCTTCGCAGCCGGCGGCCTCGTGGCCCGGCCGCTGATCGACCGGGTCGTCCAGCCGAAATGGACGATGGCGGTCCAGGATGCGACATCCTCGTGTCGTGCGATTTCCAGCCTGATCCCGCTTGCCCAACTTGCCCGCGGCCGGGTGATGGCGCCGATCGACCTTGGCCCCGGCATCCTCGCCGCCACCGACCATTCTGTCTTTGCGGCTCCGTATCACCGCAATAATGACGGCAATCGCGCCATGCTGAACGTGATGATGGCCGACCCGGCGTCGGCGCGGCAAATGCTCGCCAACCGCCGGGTCGACTACATCGTGATCTGTGCCGGCTCCCTCGAGCAGGCAGACTTCGTCAGGCTGGCTCCGGATGGGCTGGCGGCCCGCCTCGGGCGCGGCGAACTGCCTGAATTCCTGCAACCGGTCGAATTGCACCCCGTCAGCCAACTCGCTGCTTGGCGCGTCCGTTCGCCTTAGGCTAGGAGCGGGCCAAGTTCGCAGCTTTTGCGATCATCACAATTACGTCTTGTAAGCAGGCCTGAATAGTTGTTCAGTTCTTCAAGGCGAATTGATGCAAATCGCCCAAAACAGTGAAGACGCGTTCGCGAGCCTGCCGGCCCGACGCGCGTCGGGATGAGAAACGCGCCATGGTCTATCGACGGACCCATCAGGTCGTGAAGCGCCTTGCCGCGCGACGCAGCGCCATTCTCGCCGCGGCGCGCAGCGCCGCGGCCGATGGGGGAATGGCCGCGGTGCAGATCGCGCCGGTCGCGGTGCGCGCCAACGTCGCCGCCGGCACCGTCTATCGCTACTTCCCCTCCAAGGCGGACCTGATTTCCGAACTGATCGCCGACGTCTCGCGCGATGAGTTGGCGGCGATCCGTCGCGCGGCGGATGCCGCCCCGGGGCCGTCGTCGGCGCTGGCGGCGGCCGTCACCACGGTTGCTGTGCATGTGCTGTCGCAGCGCAGGCTCGCCTGGGGCATCCTGGCCGAGCCGGTCGATGTCGACGTCACTGCCTCGCGGCTGGCCAGCCGTCGCGAGATCGCCGGCGAGATCGCCGCGCGGATCGATGCCGCGGTCCGCGCCGGTCATCTGCCGGCGCAGGACACCGCCCTGGCCGCGACCGCGTTGCTGGGCGCGTTGCATGAATCGCTGGTCGGGCCGCTGGCGCCGGACAATATCGAGGATCCCGGCAAGCTGCGCGACGCCGTGCAGACCGTGACGCTGCTGTCGCTGCGTGCGGTCGGTGTCATGGACGCCCGCGCCCGCGGCCTGGTGGTCCAGGCGGTGCTGCCCGCGAAAACCCTGGTCGGCGCCTAGGAAACCGCGGAGCCGGCAGCGCATACTCGACATGCCTGCGTCGGCGCGGCCGTACAGGTTCCGCCGCATTGGTGCGATAAACAGGCCTCTCTCAACTAACCCATGGAGTGATACATGCCAACGACATCAGGATCGGCCAAATGGCAAGGCGGCATCAAGGACGGCAAAGGCGCCATCTCGACCAAGAGCGGCGCGCTGAAGGATTATCCTTATGGTTTCGCCAGCCGCTTCGAAGGCAAGCCCGGTTCGAATCCCGAAGAGCTGATCGGGGCCGCGCACGCCGCCTGTTTCACCATGGCGCTGTCGTTGATCCTCGGCGAAGCCAAGCTCACCGCCGAGCATATGGAGACCAAGGCCGACGTCACGCTTGAAAAGGTGGCGGACGGCTTTGCCATCACCTCGGTGCATCTTGCCCTGGCCGCAAAGATCCCGGGAGCGGACCAGGCGAAATTCGAGCAACTGACTGGCATGGCCAAGGCCGGCTGCCCGGTATCGAAGCTGCTGAATACCAAGATCACGCTGGAGGCGAAACTGCTGAGCTGAGGGTCTGGCTGTCGTTCCGCGGCGCATCGAAGATGCGAACCCGGAAACCTCGAGATTCCGGGTCTGGTCCTGCGGACCATCCCGGAATGATGGCTTGGCCGGCGCCTCACATATTCGCGTCGGAGTTCGGGCCGACATAGGCGATGCGCACCATATTGGTGGTGCCGGGGGTGCCGAGCGGCACGCCGGCGACGATGATCACGCGCTGTCCGGCCCTGGCAAAGCCGTCGCGAAAGGCGATGGAGCCGGCGCGATCGACCATGTCGTCCTGGTCGTGGGCGTCTTCCGCGACCACGCAATGCACACCCCAGACCGCCGACAGCTTGCGGCCGGTGGCCAGGTTCGGCGTGATCGCCACCACTGGCGGTTTCGGCCGCTCGCGCGCCACCCGCAGCGCAGTCGATCCTGAACTGGTCCAGCAGATGATCGCCGACAGGTCGAGCGTCTCGGCGATCTGCCGCGCCGCGTCGGCAATGGCATCGCCGACGGTGGGCTCCGGTTCGGCCCGCTGCGCATTGAGCACACCGCGATAGGTCGGGTCGCGCTCCACTTCCTCGCCGATCCGGTTCATGGTCGAGACCGCTTCGACCGGAAACTTGCCGGCAGCCGATTCCGCCGACAGCATGATCGCGTCGGCACCTTCATAGACGGCAGTGGCGACGTCCGAGACCTCCGCGCGTGTCGGCACCGGGCTCTGGATCATCGATTCCAGCATCTGGGTGGCAACCACCACCGGCTTGCCGGCGCGCCGTGCCAGCCGCGTCATC
Source organism: uncultured Alphaproteobacteria bacterium (assembly GCA_963808035.1). GTDB lineage: Bacteria > Pseudomonadota > Alphaproteobacteria > Rhizobiales > Xanthobacteraceae > Bradyrhizobium. Next base: position 124,989 of record CAWEEF010000003.1, read on the forward strand.
TGCTTCTGCAGGCTCGGCACCCGTTCCAGCGGCAGTTCGACGCCGAGATCGCCGCGCGCCACCATCAGGGCGTCGGAGGCTTCAAGGATTTCCGGAAGGCGGTCGATCGCCTGCGGCTTTTCAATCTTGGCCATCACGGCGGCGCGGCCGCGGATCAGTTTCTTGGCCTCGACGACGTCCTCGGCGCGCTGCACGAAGGAAAGCGCGATCCAGTCGACGCCGGTCACCAGCGCCGCCTCAAGGTCGGCGCGATCCTTCGGCGTCATGGCGGAAACCGGCAGGTCGGTGTCGGGCAGGCTGACGCCCTTGCGGTCCGACATCTTGCCGCCGATCACGACCCGGGTGACGGCGCGCTCGGGCGAGGTCTCCTCGGCGATCAGGCGCACCTTGCCGTCGTCGAGCAGCAGCGCATCGCCCGGCCTTAGCGCGGCGAGAATCTCCGGATGCGGGAGCTGGACGCGGGTGTTGTCGCCGGGCGTCTTGTCGGAATCGAGTACAAAGCTTTCGCCGTTCTTGAGCTGGATCGCGCCCTCCGCGAACGAGCCGAGCCGCAGCTTCGGTCCCTGAAGATCGACCAGAATCCCGATCGGCCGGCCGTAACTCGACTCGACATTGCGAATGGTCTTGACCAGTTCGCGCATCTTGTCATGCGAGGTATGGCTCATATTGATGCGGAAGACGTCGGCGCCGGCCTCGAACAGGCGCCTGATCATGGCGCTGTCGGAGGAGGCAGGCCCCAGCGTTGCAAGGATCTTGATACGGCGCAGGCGTCTCATGGTTTGCTTCCGGGCGCGGCGGCTGGCGGCGGACCAGACGAGCCCGGAGGCGTTCCGCTCGGTGCACCGGACACCCCCGGAATGCCGGCGGGCGCGTTCGGGTTGACCGTCCCTGGAATTCCCGGCACGCGTTGCGCAGGTTGCTGTTCGGCGGATTCCGTCAATTGAACAGTCCAGGCGCGCTGCTCGCCGGTATCGACCTCGAAGAAACCGGTGCGGTCGAAGCCGCGCGCCAGGCAATTCTCGGTGCCCTTGATGGTGAATTCCTTGTCCCGCGAGCACATGAAGGCCTGTCCCGACCATTCGCCGCCGCGGTCGTAATCGAGCGCATAGATGTAATAATACCGAGCGACCAGGGTGCCGCGCAGCAGCGTCTCGCAGGCGCGCGACGACACGTTCCACCAGCCCTCGGTGGTCCAGCCTTCGGCATCCTTGTAGCCCAAGGCGACGCCGACCCGGCTCGAGGTGTTGTTGCAGAGGCGGAAGTCCGCGGCGGCTGAACTGCTCCACAAACAGGCCATGGACAAGGCCAGCATCGGCATCAAACCGGCGGCGACACGAGCAAATGGATGGGGGCGATGGGGATTTTCAGCAGTCATTTATTGAAGCTATATCAGTTCTTTGACGATTTCGCGTGGGCCGATCTCGGCTATCAACCGCCGAAGCGGCGTTTTGGGACCGCGGGCTACCGAATTCCCGCTTTGCGAGCCTCCTGTTTGCGCTGCGATATGGCAAAATCTGTGACAGCCCCCACTTTGTACTCCATACCCGCCGAGCAACGGTGAGACAACGGCCATGACCACGGATCACAAAACCACGACGGAACTCGAAGCGGCGGTGTTCCGGCGCCTGGTCGAACATTTGCGCGCCCGCAACGATGTCCAGAATATCGACCTCATGAACTTGGCCGGCTTCTGCCGCAACTGTCTGTCCAACTGGCTCAAGGAAGAAGCCGACGCCAACGGTACGCCGATGAGCAAGGACGAAAGCCGCGAGGCGATCTACGGCATGCCCTACGAGGCGTGGAAGTCGAGCTATCAGGACAGCGCCAGCCCCGAGCAACTGGCGGCGATGAAAAAGCCCCGGAGCGGGCACTGAGTCTGCCGTCTACGAAATCCCTGAAGCCGCAGCAGAGCTTTCTCCTGTGGGCGCGCTGTGGATGAGCGCGATGTTTCCTTGACGTCAGCGGCTGCAGTCTTGAGGGTCATTTCCGGATCGGCGGCGCGCGGGAAGCGCATTTCGCCGGTCTTCACGCCTGCAACCTTCAGTTCATCAGGAGTACCCGATGGCCACCTCCGCCGCTGCCGTCAAGGAAGCGCCCGCGACCCGATTTGCCAAGGACCAGCTCAAGGCCATCATCGAGCGCATCGAGCGGCTGGAAGAAGAAAAGAAGACGATCTCGGACGATATCCGCGACGTCTATGCGGAGGCCAAGGGCAACGGTTTCGACGTCAAGGCGCTGCGCACCATCGTGCGCCTGCGCAAGCAGGACGCCAACGAGCGCGCCGAGCACGAGACCATCCTGGAAACCTACATGCAGGCGCTCGGGATGCTGTGAAATTGGCGAGCGTCATGCGCGGGTCTGATCCGCGCTGCCCGTCCGTCTTCAACCCGGTGCGAACCGTCTCGCCTCAATGCAACGCTGCGGTCCGCACCACGAACGATGTGGTCGTCAGCCTCGCGGTGGCCGATCCGGTGAACCTGTCGCACTGCAGCCCCATCTGCGGATCGTCCGAGAAGCTCATCGCCACGGCAGCTTGCGGCTTGACGAAATAAGCCCGCATCAGCGTCATGTCGGTATCGCCCAGCACCGTCGAGGCCATCGACAGGCTGGCGCTCGGCGCGAGGATCATGGCGCGCATCCAGATATCGGCGCCCTTGGCCGCGGCGATCCGCGCCGACGTCGGAACCGGGTCGACCGGGCCCTGCGGTCCCTTGACGGCTACCGTGTTGATCGGCATGGCGGCCATGGCATTGCGCACGGTCGGCCGCAGGCTGAGGGGGTTCGGCGCACTGGCCGCCACGATGGCAGGACGGCCTGCTGGAGAAGAGGCGTCGGGCGCATAGGCCAGTGCTGGGAACGCGGCGGAGATGCTGGCCGTCGACCGTGGGTCCGCGACCGCGACCGCATCGCGGGCGCTGAGGGCAGCAACCTGCGCCGGCGTTGCCTGCTTCGGCGTCGCCGGGGTCTCTTCCCACAGGCCGCGGGCATTGATGATGTCGGCCGGTGTTTGCGGCCTGGCTTCGCTGTTTTCAGCCGATGGCGGCGCGGCCGGCCTCGGGGTGCCGGACCGCACGATCTGCGTGTCGGCCGAGGCAAGCTGGAAGGTCGCGGCGGCGCGCGGCTTTGCGCGCGGCACCGGCACCGGATCGGCGGACTTGGCGGCGGCGACCTGATCAGCAGCCGGCGGCGCGCTCACACCTTCATCCTCGTCGTCGCTCGATCGGGTCTTGAACAGCGCGGCCCACAAGCTTGGGCTGCTCTTCGTCAATGCGCTGTCGCCGCCATCGCGTTTTTCGATCTCGGCGCGGGCCAGTTCATATCCTTTCAGCGGGGTGCCGTCAGAGGGGATATGCACGGTGCGGCCATCGGGGAATACCCTGGCCAACTGATCGTGGGTCATGCGCGGCCAGTGGCGGATACTGCCGGTGTCGAGATGGACGAACGGCGATCCCGACGTCGGGTAGAAGCCGACGCCGCCGCGTTGCAGCCGAAGCCCCGCGAAACGGATCTGCTCCAGCGGCACATCCGGAATGTACACGTCCATCGCGTGGCCGAGCATGTGCTGGCTGAAACGGGCCACCCCCGAAGAACGGCGGCGAAGCATGGCGTTGGTGGCGGGAGCGCGGTAGGCGGAAATGATCTGGATCGGCTTCTTGGCGTCGACGTCGCGGTAAACTTCCCACAGGATATCGAACAGGTGGCGATCCATCACGGTCTGGTCCTGGGTGCGCCAGTCGCGAAGATAGTGATTGAGCTGTTTCAGCGCCTCCTCGTCGTAGCGTCCATCGCGCTTGAAGGTGACGGTGAGGTCTTCGTTGGAGTGGGTATGGTGAAACGAAAGGGTGCGGGTTTCGTTCTCGGCGGTCGCATCATGGACCGACCCGGCTCCGAGCAGGAGCAACAACGACGTCAGGCCGAGATGATACCCGGCCTTCGGCAACGACAGTGAACCGAATTGGCGTGCGAAACCAGCCAGCACGTAGAGCCCACCCAAAGGACGACCGAACGAAAGGACTCTTCCGCTACCCCCGGGTGGCGAAAGAGGATGAATGCTGTCTTAAAGCGGCAGGGTTAACCGGAATTTACGATCCACCCCCCAGGTCAGGCCAAAAGCTAACCTGTTGAGTGTGGCGAAAAATAGCCGAGGGTTGGATCAGGGGGTGAACGGTCAATCTCAGGGGCGTCCCCGATCGGCGGGGCCCCTGATATTACTATCAAATTCAGGGGACTGCCGAGAGGTCCGGATCAATCCGGGGATAACTGATCAATCAGCGGGTGATGATTCGCCGTGGCGGCCGGCGGCCGATCGGGGCGGGAGCGAAGGACGGCCCTCCGAACAGCCGTTCAAAGAACGACGGCCCGGAAGAAAAGCCGGAATAGCTGTTGTCGCTCGCGAAGTTGACATTGTCGGGAAGGTTGGCGACCGGGTGCGCGTAGCTCGGCTGCGCATGCGCAACCACGGTTTCAAGATCCTTGTTACGGCTGTTGCGCAGCAGCGCCAGCATGGTGGCGTCGCGGCCGTAAACGTCCCTGCGGAATTGCAGCTTGCCGGCATCGTCGACGAACGCCGTCTGGTAGGTGATGTTGACCGGGATCGGCGTCGGGAATTTCAGATCGATCTCGCTCTGGCCGTACATGCTGCGGATCTTCTCCGGCGTGTAGTGCTGGTTGGGCTCGGTGATGTTGAGCAGGACCGAGGCGTATTGATCCGGATTCTGCACCCGCATGCAGCCGTGGCTGAAGGCGCGCTCGTCCTTGGCGAACAGGTATTTGTCCGGTGTATCGTGCTGATACACCAGGAACTTGTTCGGGAAATTGAAGCGGATGCGGCCGAGCGCGTTGCGGTCACCGGGCGGCTGCGAGATGTGGATGCTGCCGTCGCGGGCGCGCTCCAGCTTCAATCCCATGCGCTGAAGCACCGTCGGATCCTGCTGCAGGGCCGGCAGGTATTCGTTGTAGATGATCGAGGGCGGCACATTCCAGGTCGGATTGACTGTGATGAACTTCATCGTCTCGGTCAGGAGCGGCGTGGCGTGAATGCCGGGCTGGCCGGTTACCACCCTTGTGGTCCAGACCGGGGCGCCGTGCTGCATCACCCGGAGCGAAAAGTCCGGGATGTTGAGAATGACATAGGCGTCGCCGATCCCGGGTGCGCCGAGATCGCGCGGCAGCCAGCGCCAGCGCTCCATATTGACGATCACGGTGTCGATCTGCTTGTCGCGTTTCGGGCTGTTGATGGCCTTGACGGTCCTGTCGTCGAGCACCCCGGTGGGCTTGATGTCGGCACCCTCCTGGAACCTGCGCACGGCCGCGGCAACCTTGGCATCGTAGTGATCGTCGTTGGCGTTTTCGGTGATGCCGAGCTTGGCGCGCAGTTGCGGCACGCGCGAGTCCTCCATTTCGGCCGCCGGCTGCCGTCTGTTGCGGGACGACGCGAATCGGAGCGTCGGCCCCTCCGCGATCTGGATCACCGGTCCGTCACCCACGCCGCGCAACGCGGCAAGCTTCGCCTTCAACTCGCGATAGAGCTTTTGCGGGGGGTTATAGCTGTCGAGCGCGGCGGAGCCGTCCTTGGCGGTCGTAACATTCGCCAGCACTTCGGCAGGATCGATCGGATGTTCCGGATATTGGATGTCGCCGCTGACCTGGGACCAGTGCATCCGGCCGCTCTGGGCCTGGCGCGCATAGTCGAGCATGCTGGCGGTCAGCTTCAGATCGGCTTCTGCAAGCGCGTCGGGCGTCGATGCCGTGCTGAAATCCGGCACCGGATAGTCGGCGGCGTTCAAGCCGTCGGAGGCGGCATCCTTGAGACGCGCGATGACGCCTTTTCCGGCCGCGGTCAGCGTGCCGCCCTGCGTCCATAACGGGGCAAAGTCGCGCGCGCCGTAGAATTTCTCCACCGCACTCCGTTCGGCCTTGCGCTCGAAATAATGCGAGGATTTCGCCGCCACGATGTCGCGCAGCCGGTCGGCCACGGGCTGGTCGGCCGGCGCCACATTGCTGGCGGCCTTGATTGGCTCCTTCGCCGGCTCGGCGGCCGGCGTTGCGGCAGCGGCGGCTGGAGGTGGGGTGGGCCCCGCAGCAGCCGGATCGGTTTTCGCGGTGTCGTTCCTTACAGGCTCGGTCTTGCCGGGCTCAGCCGTGCCGGTTTCGACCTTGGCGGTCTCCGGCTTGCCGGTGTCGGCGGCCGGCGCGGCAACGACGTCGGCGGGCTTGGTCTCCGCGGCTTTCTCAGTTGTCTTTGCCGGCGCGGGTGCGGACGCGGTGGCATTGGGCTTGACGACGTCCGGCTTGAAATCATTGACCGTCGGCGGCGGAACATTGGCAGGTTCGGGGCGCGGGATCGCGGCATCGATCGCAAGTTCGGCTGCGCTGTTGCGGGACGTATCGGTCTGCGCCAGTGCCGAAGACGCCGACACCGTGAGGAAGGTCGCCGCTACGGCCATCAATACGCGGTCGAATCCAGCACGATGGGTCGAACACTCACGCATTATCTCACCCCTTGGGCGAAGCCGCCCCGACAAGGAGCGGCTCGCGGTATGTCGGTTTCACGCTTTTTGCTAGGGCGCCGGCCTGATCGATTCTGAAGACGCATTCAGTCAGCACATCGAATCGTGTCTGAATGCACTCCCAGTTCTGGTACGCCTGCACGCAACGGTTCATACGCAGACGATACACGCGCTCCACTCGTGCAGCCAGCGCTACGCTGGGCACCTCACGACAAACTGACTTCAAGAATCCGCCTTGCAACGGATTTCGCGCTTTTGCCACGCCCTTGACCCTTTGTCTGTCACCGCCAAGCCACGGTTCAAATGTTCCGGAACCGCCGCCCGCTTCAGCCGCTCCCGACACCGAATCGCCGCAGTCGGCGCGCGCTCAGCTCAACTTGTCGCCCTCGGCCGAATCGTCGTCCGCGACCTCGTCGATCTTGCGATAAAGCGTCGAGCGGCCGATCTTCAACCGGCGTGCAACCTCGGACATTTGGCCGCGATAATGTGCGATGGCGAAGCGGATGATTTCGCCTTCCAGCTCCTCGAGCGGCCGTATTTCGCCGGAGCGGGTCAGCATCGCCAGAGCACCGCCAGCGGTGGGCAGCGGCGCGATAGGTATTTCGCTACCCGAAATGATGGCCGGAGCGGTCGAATGAAATGCTGGATCGATCACCAGCGGCTCACCGGGCGCGGGACCCGCCGCTGGCATCGCCTGCGATTGGACGGCGGCCTGGGGAAAATCCGCAACGCCGAGCTGATCGGCCTCGCTCATCACCACGGCGCGATAGACCGCATTCTCGAGCTGCCGGATGTTGCCAGGCCAATCGAGCTGTGACAGCAGCGCCACGGCCTCGCCGCTGATGCCGGTAATGGGCCGATTCTCTTCGGCGCAAAACCGTGCCAGAAAGTGCCGCAACAGATGCGGAATGTCTTCACGCCGCATCCGCAGCGGTGGAATCGTCAGCGGCAGAACATGGAGGCGATAGAACAGGTCCTCGCGAAACTGTCCGCCTTTTACACGGTCAAGCAATTTGCGGTTGGTTGCGGATATGATGCGGACGTCGACTTTGACCGGCTTGCGGCCGCCGACCGCCTCGACCGCGCCTTCCTGCAAGGCGCGAAGCAGTTTGACCTGGGCTGCGAGCGGCAGCTCGCTGACTTCGTCGAGGAACAGCGTGCCGCCGGAGGCCTCGACGAATTTGCCGGTGTGACGTTCGGTGGCGCCGGTGAACGACCCCTTTTCATGGCCGAACAGGATCGACTCTACCAGATTGTCCGGAATGGCGCCGCAATTGACGGCGACGAACGGCTTTGATTTGCGCTCGCCGCTGCCATGAATGGCGCGCGCGAACAATTCCTTGCCGACGCCGGATTCGCCTTCGACCAGCACCGGAATGGTGGAGCTGGCTGCCTTCTGCGCGGTGCGCAGAACGCCCGCCATGGTTTCGCTGCGGGTGACAATATCGGCGAAGGTCAGCCGGCCCTCGCGGCTGTGCCGGATGCGCTGCAGCTCGCCTTTCAGGGCGCTGGCATTGAGCGCATTGCGCAGCGATACCTGCAGTCGCTCCATGCCGACCGGCTTCACCACGAAATCCTGGGCGCCGGCGCGCATCGCCGACACCACATTGTCGATGCCGCCATGGGCGGTCTGGACGATGACAGGGACATTGAGGCCGGTGTCGCGGATTTTTGCCAGCACGCCCATGCCGTCGAGGCCGGGCATCACGAGGTCGAGCACCACCGCATCGATCGCCGCTGCGTCCGGCGCGGTCAGCATGGCGATGGCCGCGTCGCCACTGTCGACGACGACCGCCTCATAACCGGATTTTTGCACCATGTTCTCGACCAGGCGGCGCTGGACCGCGTCGTCATCGACAATCAAAATGGTCGCCGCCATGGCTTTCCCCGCACCTTACAACTATTTGTCTCGAATCGGGGCACTGTCGCCGATGCCGATTAACGGCCTCTTAAACGTTGTCGCCCCGTCTCGTTCAAACGTACCACACAGGCTCGAACCAGATGACCTCGCGCGCTTCCGCCCTCCGCAAGCCATCCCCTCAACGCAAACCGAAGAAATCAGGTGCCAGGACCGGTAGCGGGAAACTGCCGGAATGGAATCTCTCCGATCTCTATGCCGGTATCGACGCGCCGGAGGTTGCGCGCGACCTCGCAAGGATGGACGCCGAATGCGTCGCGTTTGAGACCGACTACAAGGGCAGGCTGACGGCGCGGGTCGCAAAAGAGGACGGCGGCAAGTGGCTTGCCGAAGCGGTCCGGCGCTACGAGGCGATCGACGATCTTGCCGGCCGGCTCGGATCCTATGCCGGCCTGGTTCATGCCGGCGACAGCGTCGATCCCGCGATCTCCAAATTCTACGGTGACGTCTCCGAGCGCCTGACGGCAGCATCGCTGCACCTTCTGTTCTTCGCGCTCGAGCTCAATCGGGTGGACGATGCAATGATCGACCGTGCGATGCAGACGCCCGAACTCGGGCACTATCGGCCCTGGATCGAGGATCTGCGCAAGGACAAGCCGTATCAGCTCGAGGATCGCGTCGAGCAGTTGTTCCATGAAAAATCCCAGAGCGGCTACACCGCCTGGAACCGGCTGTTCGATCAGACCATTTCCGGCCTGCGCTTCAAGGTTTCGGGACGGGAATTGGCGATCGAGCCGACGCTCAATCTGCTGCAGGACCGTGCCGGCGAAAAGCGCAAGGCGGCGGCGCAGGCGCTGGCGAAGACCTTCAAGGCCAATGAGCGGACGTTCGCGTTGGTGACCAACACGCTCGCCAAGGACAAGGAGATTTCGGATCGCTGGCGCGGCTTCCAGGATGTCGCCGATTCGCGCCATTTGAACAACCGGGTCGAGCGTGACGTGGTCGATGCGCTGGTGGGTTCGGTTCGCGCCGCCTATCCGCGACTGTCGCATCGCTATTACCGGCTCAAGGCGGGCTGGTTCAAAAAGAAGAAGCTCGCGCATTGGGACCGCAACGCGCCGCTGCCGTTTGCGGCGACCGGCAGCATCGCCTGGCCCGATGCCCGGAACATGGTGCTGACGGCCTATCGCGGTTTCTCACCCGAGATGGCGCGCATCGCCGAACGGTTTTTCACCGATCGCTGGATCGACGCGCCGGTGCGGCCGGGAAAAGCCCCTGGCGCGTTCTCGCATCCGACCACGCCTTCGGCGCATCCTTATGTGCTGATGAACTACCAGGGCAAGCCGCGCGATGTGATGACGCTCGCCCATGAACTCGGCCACGGCGTGCATCAGGTGCTGGCGGCAAAGAACGGCGCGTTGATGGCGCCGACGCCGCTGACGCTTGCCGAAACCGCCAGCGTGTTCGGCGAGATGCTGACCTTCAAGCGGCTGTTGGGGGAGACCTCCAGCGCCAAGCAGCGTCAGGCGCTGCTGGCCGGCAAGGTCGAGGACATGATCAACACGGTGGTGCGACAGATCGCGTTCTATTCATTCGAGCGGGCGGTTCATACCGAGCGGCGCAATGGCGAACTGACGGCCGAGCGCATCGGCGAAATCTGGCTCAGCGTGCAAGGCGAGAGCCTTGGTCCGGCGATCGAGATCCGGCCCGGCTATGAAAGCTTCTGGATGTACATCCCGCATTTCATCCACTCGCCGTTCTATGTCTACGCCTATGCGTTCGGCGATTGCCTGGTGAATTCGCTCTATGCGGTCTATGAAAAGGCCTCCGAGGGCTTTGCCGAGCGCTATCTGGCGATGCTGGCGGCCGGGGGCACCAAGCATTATTCCGAACTGCTGAAACCGTTCGGACTGGATGCCAGGGATCCGAAATTCTGGGACGGCGGGCTGTCGGTGACCTCAGGCATGATCGATGAGCTGGAGGGGATGGGGTAAGTAGCGGTATTACAAGTGTTGAACGTAGCCAAAGGCCGTGTTATACAAGTGTATAACACGGCCTTTGGTGCTCGGGGCCGGTTCTTGAGCTTGGATGAATGCGACGAGAACCTCGAATGACCATTGTGGCCACGCCTGAGGAGAATTGGACCATGAAGATCGAGATCAAGAAAATCGGGAATTCCGACGGCCTGTTGTTGCCGCGCGAATTGATGCAGCGGCTAGACCTCAAGCGAGGTCAGGAACTTCACATTGTCGAACTCGCCGGAGGCGGGTTTCAGGCGATGCCTTATGATCCAGATTTCGAGAGGACGATGGAGATCGCTGACGAGGTCATGGACAAGTACCGGGATACATTGGCGGCGCTGGCAAAATAAGCGGAACCACGCATGAGTGAGCCGAAAGAACCGCTCTGGATTACCTATGAACAGGCCATCGCGATCCATAGTCGGCAACTGCGTCGCTTCGGTGGCGCACCCGGCTTGCGCGACGAAGGAATGCTGCGCTCTGCCCTCGAACGTCCCATCAACAAATGGCGCTACGAACAGTCCGATATGGCGGAGCTTGCAGCAGCATATGCATTTGGACTGGCAAAAAATCACGCCTTCGTCGATGGCAATAAGCGGATCGCCTTCATGACCATGATGGGCTTCCTGCTCAAGAACGGCGTTGCTTTCGGCCCTGACCCGTCACAATCCACCGCCATGATCCTCGCGCTTGCCGCCGGCGAGGTCAGCGAACAAAGCCTGACCCGCTGGATCCGGGACAATTGGCCGCCCGAGGCGCCCAAATAGCAGCGTATCGGGACGGCGCCGTTGCCCTGCCGTTGGGATTGCGGTAATTCCACATCAGATCGGACGTTGACTGGGGATCCCAATGGCAGAGCATAACGAAGTCGCCTACACCACCGCTGACGGCAACGACTATCAGGCCCATGAGCAGACCTATGAGGGCTTCATCATGCTGGTGAAGTGCGGCACGGCGGCCGTCGTCTTCATCGTCGCCATGATGGCGATCTTCCTGACCTGACGCCGCAGCGGTCGCGCCGCCGACCGCCGGCGGCCTGAAAATTGCACGCACTCTGCTCGCAAAACCGGTATCCATTTTTGCGAATTTAGCGCTAGTTTGCTCGCGCGCGGGCGCGTCTCGCGCTGCCGGAGGCCTCATGAAGATTGCCGTCGCCAAGGAAATCGATCCGTCCGAGCCACGCGTTGCCGCCTCGCCGGACACGGTGAAAAAATTCAAGGCGCTGGGCGTCGAGATCGCCGTCGAGCCGGGTGCCGGCGTCAGGTCCGGCATTCCGGACGCTGAATTCGCCGCCGCCGGCGCCACCGTCGGCGGCGATGCGTTGAAGGATGCCGACATCATCATCAAGGTGAAGCGGCCGGAGCCTTCCGAGCTTGCGAACTTCAAACGCGGCGCGCTGGTCATCGCCATCATGGATCCCTACGGCAACGACGCCGCGCTGAAGTCGATGGCGGACGCCGGCATCTCGGCATTCGCCATGGAACTGATGCCGCGGATTACCCGCGCGCAGGTGATGGACGTGCTGTCGAGCCAGGCCAATCTTGCCGGCTATCGCGCGGTGATCGAGGCGGCGGAGGCGTTCGGCCGCGCCTTTCCGATGATGATGACGGCGGCGGGCACGATTCCTGCGGCCAAGGTATTCGTGATGGGGGTCGGGGTCGCCGGCCTGCAGGCGATCGCCACCGCGCGACGGCTCGGGGCCGTGGTCACCGCGACCGACGTGCGTCCGGCCGTGAAGGAGCAGGTCGAAAGCCTCGGCGCCAAGTTCCTCGCGGTCGAGGATGAGGAATTCAAGCAGGCCGAGACCGCCGGCGGCTATGCCAAGGAAATGTCGAAAGAGTATCAGGCCAAGCAGGCGGCGTTGACCGCCGAGCACATCAAGAAGCAGGACATCATCATCACTACGGCGTTGATCCCGGGGCGGCCGGCGCCGCGGCTTGTCACCGCGGACATGGTGAAGTCGATGAAACCGGGCTCGGTGCTGGTCGATCTGGCGGTCGAGCGCGGCGGCAATGTCGAGGGCGCAAAGGCCGGCGAAGTCGCCGATGTCGGCGGCATCAAGATCGTCGGCTTCACCAATGTGGCCGGCCGCGTCGCCGCCTCGGCATCGAGCCTTTATGCGCGCAACCTGTTTTCCTTCATCGAGACGCTGGTCGACAAATCGACCAAGGCACTCGCCGTGAAGTGGGACGACGAACTCGTCAAAGCCACCGCGCTGACCAAAGACGGTGCCGTCATTCATCCGAACTTCCAGCCGAAGAGCGCGTGACGATCATGTGCATAGGCTTGCAACGGGTTATTCCCGGGCGCGCGAACCGCGAACCCGGACTCTCGACCCAGCCCTTCACCTCTGGATTCCGGGTTCACGCCTGCGGCGTGCCCCGGAATGACGAATAGGAGCGTCGCCATGGATCATATTGCGCAGGCCGTCGATCCCTTCGTGTTCCGGCTGTCTATCTTCGTGCTCGCGGTATTCGTCGGCTATTTCGTGGTGTGGTCGGTGACCCCTGCGCTGCATACGCCGCTGATGTCGGTGACCAACGCGATCTCCTCGGTGATCGTGGTCGGAGCGTTGCTGGCGGTGGGCGTCGCAATGATCTCCAGCGGCAGCGGCTGGGCGCGCGGCTTCGGCTTTGTCGCGCTGACTTTTGCGAGCGTGAATATCTTCGGCGGCTTCCTGGTCACCCAGCGCATGCTCGCGATGTACAAGAAGAAGATCAAGTGAGCGGCGTCCACCTCGTGGTGACGAAGACAATGGGGGCCTCCTGATGAACGCCAATCTATCCGCGGTGCTGTATCTCGTCGCCGGCGTCCTGTTCATCCTGTCGCTGCGAGGATTGTCGAGCCCGGCATCGAGCCGTCAGGGCAATTTCTTCGGCATGATCGGCATGGCGATCGCGGTGGCGACAACGCTTGCGGCGCATCCGCCGGCCGACGGGCTTGCCTGGCTGCTGGTGGTACTCGGCGTCGCCATCGGCGGCAGCATCGGGGCGGTCATCGCGCGCCGGGTGCCGATGACGTCGATGCCGGAACTGGTCGCAGCGTTCCATTCGCTGGTCGGCATGGCCGCGGTGCTGGTCGCGGCCGGGGCGTTCTATGCGCCGGAGGCCTTCGACATCGGCACGCCCGGCAACATCCATTCGCAGAGCCTGGTCGAAATGTCGCTCGGCGTCGCCATCGGCGCGCTGACTTTCACCGGCTCGGTCATTGCCTTCGCCAAATTGTCCGGGCGCATGAGCGGAGCGCCGATCCTCCTGCCGGCGCGGCATCTCATCAACATCCTGCTTGGCATCGCGCTGGTGGTCTTCATTGTCGGCCTCGTGATGTCCGGCAGCGCGGTCGACTTCTGGCTGATCGTCGTGCTCGCGCTGCTGCTTGGCGGGCTCCTGATCATCCCGATCGGCGGCGCCGACATGCCGGTCGTGATCTCGATGCTGAACTCCTATTCCGGCTGGGCCGCCGCCGGCATCGGCTTCACGCTGGGCAATTCGGCGCTGATCATCACCGGTGCACTGGTCGGCTCGTCCGGCGCGATCCTGTCCTACATTATGTGCCATGCGATGAACCGCTCCTTCATCTCGGTCATCCTTGGCGGTTTTGGTGGCGAAACGGCTGCCGCCGGTGCCGGTGCCGGCGGTGAGGTGCGTCCAGTCAAACTCGGCTCTGCGGACGATGCCGCCTTCATCATGAAGAACGCGCAGAAGGTCATTATCGTGCCCGGCTATGGCATGGCGGTGGCCCAGGCGCAGCACGCCCTGCGCGAAATGGCCGACCAGCTCAAGAAGGAGGGGGTCGAGGTCAAATACGCGATTCATCCGGTCGCGGGCCGCATGCCCGGCCACATGAACGTGCTGCTGGCCGAAGCCAATGTGCCCTATGACGAGGTGTTCGAACTGGAGGACATCAACTCGGAATTCGCTCAGGCCGACGTCGCTTTCGTGATCGGCGCCAACGACGTCACCAACCCGGCGGCCGAGGACGACCCGAAATCGCCGATCTACGGCATGCCGGTGCTGCAGGTCTGGAAGGCCGGCACCGTGATGTTCATCAAGCGATCGCTGGCGTCGGGTTATGCCGGCATCGACAATCCGCTGTTCTACCGTGACAACACCATGATGCTGCTCGGCGACGCCAAGAAGATGACCGAGAACATCGTCAAGGGGATGTGAGATCCGGCGCAGGTGAGACCGAAGCCATGAGCATGCACGGCCCGACACCGCGAACGGCCTGGATGTTCCCGGCGCTGGCGGTTCTGTTGTTCGCGGTCGTCACCACGACCGGCTACAGCTTCACGCCATCGGCCGCGGGACTGCTGTTTGCAGCGGGGCTGCTGGTGATCCTGTTCGGCACCGTATTCGCGGCCGTGCACCATGCCGAAGCGATCGCCGAGCGGGTCGGCGAACCCTACGGCACGCTGCTGCTGACGCTCGCCGTCACCATCATCGAGGTGGCGCTGATCGCAACCATCATGCTCGGCAACAAGGCCGCGCCCACGCTCGCCCGCGATACCGTGTTCGCGGTGGTGATGATCGTTTGCAATGGCCTGGTCGGCATCTGCATTCTGGTCGGCGGCCTGCGGTACCGCGAGCAGGACTTTCAGGTCTCCGGCGCCAATCTCTATTTGTCGGTGCTGGCGGTGCTCGCGACCATCACGCTGATCCTGCCGAACTACACGCTGACGACGCCGGGACCGTTCTATTCGGCGGCCCAGCTTGGTTTCGTCAGCGTCGTGACGATCGCCCTGTACGGGGTTTTTCTCTATACCCAAACCATTCGGCACCGTGACTATTTCATTCGCGAAACCGCCGGCGCCGACGATCACGCTCCGCCGGCTTCCAGTCGCAGGCTGATGCTGAGCGTCGGGTTGCTGCTGGTCTCGCTGTTGGCGGTGGTGCTGCTGGCGAAGAAATTCTCGCTGGTAGTCGACGCCGTCGCTGCCATGATCGGCGCGCCCGCGGCCTTCGCCGGCGTTCTGGTGGCGCTGCTGATTCTGCTGCCGGAAAGCGTCGCCGCCGTTGCGGCGGCGCGCAGCAATGATTTGCAGAAGAGCATCAATCTGGCGCTGGGGTCGTCGCTCGCGACCATCGGGCTGACGATTCCGGCGGTCGCGGTCGCGGCCTACACCCTGGAGAAGACCCTCGTTCTCGGTCTCGACCACCGCGATATCGTATTGCTGGTGCTGACGTTCATCCTGAGCATGCTGACCTTCGGCACCGGCCGTACCAACATCCTGTTCGGGCTGGTCCACCTGGTGGTATTTGCGATATTTGTGTTGATGGTGTTCGTGCCGTGATGGAACACGAGGCGGGGAGATTGGCGGCCATGATCAGCGCGACGTCGAACGTTCAGGTGGATACGCCGGAGGTCCGGGTCACCGAGTGGCGACTGGCGCCGGGCAGCGCCACCGGCCATCACGTTCATGCGATGGACTATGTGATCGTTCCCGTCACCTCGGGTGAAATGACCATTGTGGCGCCCAATGGGGAGCGCTCCAAGGCGCAACTTGGGGTCGGCAAATCCTATTTCCGCAAGGCGGGGGTCGAACACGACGTGCTCAACGAGACCGCGGCCGAAATCGTGTTCCTGGAAGTGGAATTGAAACCGTAAATTCCGTTTAACGAATTGCCACCGATCCGTCGCAGTTGATCCCTTAATGCGCCTCAAAGTTCCAGCATCAACTGCCGGGGAGTGGTGGACATGCTGAAATACCTATCGAAATTTGCCTCGGACATCCTGCCGTCGGTAGTAGCGACCATCATCGGGGCCTACATCGTCAATCATTACATCGCCAGCAAGCCCACAGCCGACGTGCGGGCCGCGGTATCGTCCGTCGATGCCAGGAAGGCCAGCGGCAGGAACGATGCAGCGCCCGCCGAGGTTTCGACCGACGTCGCCAATATTCCGGCAGCGGGCGTCCGGGCCAAGGGCGTCTCCGAAAAATCGATCCTGGAAAAATCTGCCGCCGAAAAACCCGCCCCGGAGAAGGCAGCGGACAAACCCGCCGAGAAGTCCGAACAGAAGCCGGCGGAGACGGCCAGCGTTCCGGCAGAGGTGCGCCGGCACCCGCCTGCGCTGCGGGAAAAGACGGCGGCGAAGCCCGTCATAACCCCGGTCCAACCTGCCGTAACGCCGGTCGTCGCGGCGCCGGCCCTCCCGGTCGAGGCCGCCATCGCCCCGGATGAGCATCGCGATGCCAACGACCTGGCCCGCGCCGCGATCGAACGCCTGCGTGGGGTGAACGAAGGTTCCCCGCATCCGCAGGAGGCCGCGCGCGTGGCGGAGCCGCCACGTAACACCTCCGCGCCGCCGGCCGATGCGCCGCGCGTCGGCTCCGCGCCGCCGGTTCGGCCGCTTCCGCCGCCGGTGATGGTTTCCTCCCCGGCTGGCGAGACCCTCGAATTCGATGACCGGATCGGTGCCGGCGAAGCCGTCCGTTGCGGCCGCTGCAGACGGCAACGATCCGCGGCGCTTGACGCCCCCCGCCGATATTCCGGACGCCCGGCCGCTTGATCTGCGTGCCGATGCCGAGGCACCGGCCCCGCGCCGACGCACGGTTGCCGACGATATGTTGTCGGCGGCGAAATCGGTGTTTCACGCGGTCCTGCCGCAATAGGCTAACCAGTCTTGCCGCCGACGCGCGCAAGACCGCTTCGTGCGGCCTCATCCCCGGGCCGAATGTTAACCGCGCGGCCATAGCAACCGGCGGCCTTGGTCCTGTCGCCGAGGCGTTCATAGGCCAGCCCGCGGTTGACCCAGATCTGCTCGTTCTGCGGATCGGCTTGCACGGCTTCGTCGAGGTCGACCGCGGCTTCCCTCGCTTTGTTCAAGGCGAGATAGCTGATCGCGCGCGCGAGCAGCGGTCCGGACTGTTGTGGTTCGAGACCGTTCGCTGCCGTGAAGTCGTCGATCGCCAGTTGATGCTGCTGTTCGCCCTGATAAAGCAGGCCGCGACCCAATAGCGCCTGCGTGTTGTTGGGGTCGAGCCCGATCGCCTGGTCGAATTCGGCCAGCGCCTCCTGGGTTTTTTTGGCGCGCGCCAGCGCCTCGCCCTGTCGGGTGTGGGTCTGGGCCTCGCTGACACTGACCTCAGAGCTTGCCGTCGCAGCCGGTACCTTGTCCGGCGCCGACGAGAGCAAATCCAGATTGATCGAACATCCGCACAGCGCGATCGCGACTGCGAGCGGCGCAGCGGCGCGGTGGAAACGGCGGGCCCGATCAGCCATCGATGAACCACTCACGGGTCTTGCGCAGCATTGTTAGTCCGTCGCCCGGCAAAATGCATCGGTCAAAACGAAAAACGCGGGCACCAGGCCCGCGTTATCGAATTCAGTTCAGGCAAAAGTCGGAATCAGCGCGCACCACGCGGACCGCCCCCTGGACCGCCACGGCCGCCGGCGCCGCCACGCTCGGCTCCCGGACCTGCGCCGAACACCGGCTTCGGCTTCATCGGAAGCAGGCCTTCGCGCTGCAGTTTCTTGCGGGCGAGCTTGCGCGCGCGGCGCACCGCCTCGGCCTTTTCACGGGCTTTCTTCTCGGAGGGCTTCTCATAATGGCCGCGGAGCTTCATCTCGCGGAAAATCCCCTCGCGCTGCATCTTCTTCTTCAGCGCCTTGAGGGCTTGATCGACGTTGTTATCGCGAACGAGAACCTGCACGCGGCATCCTTTTTCAATGGATCGGATTGATTGGAATTCTGGTAAAGCAAGGGTCGGCACAAAGCCGATCCCTTGGCCTCAAGCGCGCGGATGTATCAGATCGAACCGGGAATGTCCACCTGTGAGCGCGCAATTCTGCAGACCCGGCGCGGCGCTGGTCGACTTTGTTCGGTCGTATTCAGGCGGATTTCGTCGGCGGGGCCGCGACCGCGGTTACATGGCCCATCTTGCGGCCGGGCCGCGGCGCGCCCTTGCCATAGAGGTGCACGGTGGCGCCCGGCACGGTCAGCCATCGCGCATAATCGTGGATGTCGTCGCCGATCAGATTGGTCATGGTGACGGGGCCGTGGCGGACCGGTTTGCCGAGCGGCCAGCCGGCAATGGCGCGGATGTGCTGCTCGAACTGCGAGATCGACGCGCCGTCCAGCGTCCAGTGCCCGGAATTATGCACCCGCGGCGCGATCTCGTTGACTAGGATCCTCGGCCCGCCAGCGCCCTGCACCACGAATAGCTCGACCGCGAGCACGCCGACATAGTTCAGCGCATTCGCGATCTTGCCTGCGACGTCGCGTGCCTGCGCCGCCAGCGCGTCGGAGATCGCCGCCGGCGCGCGCGAGGTTTTCAGAATGTGGTCAATGTGCTCGTTCTCGGTGACGTCGAAGCACTCGACCTCGCCTTCGGCGCTGCGCGCCGCGATCACCGAGATTTCGCGCTCGAACGGAATGAAGGCCTCGAGGATCGCGGATTTGGTGCCGATTTCCTCCCAGATCCGGTCGGGATCGTCGCCCTGGCGGATGATGGCCTGGCCTTTGCCGTCATAGCCGAAGCGGCGGGTCTTGAGCACGGCGGGCAGTCCGATTGGCGTGATCGCGGCCCGCAGCGCCGCAGCCGACGAAACGTCAGCGTATTCGGCCGTACCGATCCCGAGCTTCCTGACAAAGTCCTTCTCCGCAAGGCGGTCCTGGGTGGTTTCCAGGATTTTCCGGTCGGGCAGCACCGGCCGCCGCGCCGCCAGGATCATCGCGCAGGCCGCCGGGACGTTCTCGAATTCGTAGGTGATGACGTCGACATCATTGGCGAACAGTTCGAGCGCCTCGACATCGGCATATTCCGCACAGGTCGCGTTGAGTACCACGTCGAACGCCGGCGAATCCGGGTCCGGCGAAAACACCTGGCATTTGAGGCCGAGCCGCGCCGCCGCCATCGCCAGCATCCGGCCCAATTGCCCGCCACCGAGAATTCCGATGGTGTCGCCGGGCTTCAGCTTCACCTGACTTGAGACGGTCACGCAGAGCCCTCCGGGCGCTCGCTGACCGCCTCGGTCTGCTGCTTGCGCCAGGCGAGCAGTCGGTCCGACAGCGCCGGATCGTTCAGCGCGAGCACGCTGGCAGCAAGCAGCGCGGCGTTGATGGCACCGGCCTTGCCGATCGCCAGGGTTCCGACCGGAACTCCGGCCGGCATCTGGACAATGGAGTAGAGCGAATCGACACCGGACAGCGTCTTGGATTCGATGGGAACCCCGAACACCGGCAACTCCGTCAGCGACGCGGTCATGCCCGGCAGATGCGCCGCCCCACCGGCGCCGGCGATGATGACCTTGAAGCCGGCCGCCTTGGCGCCCCTCGCAAAGGCGAACATGCGGTCGGGGGTGCGGTGCGCGGACACGATGTGTTTTTCGCAGCCAATCCCGAGCGCGCGCAGGGTTTCGGCAGCATGGCGCATGGTGTCCCAGTCAGACTGGCTTCCCATGATGATGGCGATCGGGGCGGTCATGCGCTCAATTCTTTTCGGGAATCCAAAAACATAGGCCGGATTATAGGATCGACCTAGGGTTCGGCAAGGCGGTGGCAAGGGGTCTGGAATGGACTATCCTGACTTGGTGAATCCGGGCAAGCCCCTGTCAGGTGCCGATGAAGAAGAAAACCAGGGTGACGGCCGCGCGGCCGGCAAAACACCGCAAAAGTGGCCGCGCCGTGGGCAAGGCTGCGCCGCCGCGCGAGAGGCGCGCGAAGTCTCCGGCTCCTCCGTCCCGGCCGGCGGCCGCGACCGATTCCGCCAAGCCGGCGATTCGGCGGCTGCGGGCCCAATTGGCGCGGGCGCTGGCCCAAATCAATGAGCTGGAGGCGGCCGCGGACATCGACTTTCTGCTGGAGATTCCCAACCGCCGCGGCTTTGAGCGCGAGCTCAATCGCTCGATCGCCTATATCAATCGCTACCGGGCCAGTGGCGCGCTGATCGTGCTCGATGTCGATCGCCTGAAGCCGATCAATGATGCCTTCGGCCATGCCGCGGGCGATCAGGTACTGAAGGCCGTCGTGGCGGCGCTGTTGCGTCATGTGCGTGCGTCGGACGTGATCGGCCGGCTCGGAGGCGACGAATTCGCGCTGCTGTTGTGGAATCTCAGCGAGACCGACGCCCACGCCAAAGCGGCATCGCTGGAACAGGCGGTCGATCAGCTCAGCCTCGTGTTTAGTGGCCGCATCGTGAGGGCCGGCGCCTCCGCCGGCGTTGCGATTCTCGGCCCTCACGCGCAAGCCGGCCGGGCGCTGGAACAAGCCGACCACGCGATGTATGTGCGCAAGGCACAACGGCGGCATGAGAGCTGAGCATGAGACTTGAGCCGGACCCGGTCTACCACGCTCGGTCGGCCGCGATGCCGTGGCCTCTCACAGCCCGCTGAGGTCGTCCGGCACCTGGCCGAACTTTCGCAGCAGTTGCGCGTCGCTGAATTCGCCGATCGAGGGGTCGCCGGTGCGGCTGAAGGCGATCGCGCCGATGCTGCCGGCGGTTCTTGACAGGATCTCGGCGCGCCGCAACGCGGCGGACGAGCTCTGGCATTCCTCCGCCGCGCCTGCGACCGGCGAGCCGGTATCGTCCTGAAGAAACGGCATTGCGACATAATAGGTGACGTCGGCCATGGCCCCGCGCTCCCTCGATCAGGCGGCGTCGCTCCTCGGTTCGCCCGGTCGTGCCGGTGAGGCCGCCGCCTGCAGTTCCTGCAGTTCCCCTTCCAGATATTCGTTGGCCATGATCAGTATCCGGATCGTGCTGCGCAGGTTTCCGTCGCACATTGCGATCGCCTGGTCACAGGCCCGCTCATAGTGGTCGATGTCGGGCAGGCGCGTGGATTCGGACATGGCAAACTCCCCAATGGTGCAGATGGCCCATGTTCTTCTTTTGTTCTCATGAAGTCAAGGCCCTTGGCTGTTGCGCGGGCGGTCTTTGCGCCGTGCTCGAGATACGCACCACCATCGGTCTCCATTCGTGCGACGGCGTCACAATGTCAGCGCCACCTCACCCGCCGTCGAAAATCCGCAACGCGGGAACGAAAATAAATTCCGGCGCTTATCGCCTATTGCTGGGAGAGAAACGATGGGTCTTGTCGAGTCCAAGAGACCCGTGGTGCTGATTGTCGAGGACGAGTTTCTGTTGCGGATGGATGCGGCCGACATTATTGCGGCCGCCGTGCTGCGCGAGTTGACCGCTGGCTGACGTCACGGCGCCGTGCAAGGGCCTGCCTATGCGATGATATCCGGCGTGATCTGGTCTTCGATGAAGGCGATGCGATCGCGAAGCTGCAACTTGCGCTTTTTCAGCCGTTGCAGCCGCAGCAAATCCGGTGCCGGCGATTGATGCAGGGCATCGATCGCGGCGTCGAGATCACGGTGCTCCTGCTGCAGCCGTGCGAGCTCGGCTTCGAGTTCGCGCTCGTCCTGGTCGGTCATGGCGTATGTTAAACTGAAAAGCGCGACAAGATTCCGCAAGATTGCGGAAACTTCCGCGAAGAATATTGCCCTTGCCGGCCCGGTCCGCAAGCCGGCAAAGGGCGCGGCCGGGGTACCATTTCGGACCGGGATACCGGCCGGTTCCCTGCTCACAATTCGTTACATATGGCGCCGAAATATGAGGGGTCGATTTTCGATACCCATCGACAGATCAGGTGGCTGGTGTAGACTTGTGTGTCCGGATCGAATCTGAGGTTTAATGCCACCGAGGAGGTTTCGAATGGCGATGCAGGCGCATCTTGTTGAACTAGAACGGAAACACAAGATTCTCGAAAACGAACTGCACGAGGCTCTGGTACACCTTTCCACAGACGACCTGCAAATTGTCGAGTTGAAGCGCCGGAAATTGATGGTTAAGGACGAGATCGAGCGGCTGAGACATAACGTCGCCGAAACCCTCCACTAGGGACCTGCACAGGGTCCGCAATCGGCTGTCGTGCCGTCTCCCCAGCGGATCGGCGCGCAGCCATTAGCTATTCTTGAAGCCGAGAATCCGATTAGACGCCCGCCAGGTCGCCGACATGGTCGGCGATCGCCAGCGACGACGTCAGCCCCGGCAACTCGATTCCGAACAGGTTGATCAGCCCTTCGACGCCGTGATCACGCGGTCCCTGGATCAGGAAATCCTGCACCGCCACTGCCGGGGGCACGATCTTCGGTCGAACGCCCGAATAGCTCGGCATTAGGACGCCGTCCGGCAGTGTCGGCCAGTAGCGCCGGATCGCCGGATAAAATCGCTCCGCCCGCGCCGGATCGACCGCATAATCGATGACATCGACCCATTCCACGTCGGGGCCGAACCGTGCCTGCCCCGCCATGTCGAGCGTGAGGTGCACGCCGAGCCCGCCGGGCTCCGGTACCGGGTAGATCAGGTGCGAAAACGGCGCCCGCGCATTGCAACTGAAATAGTTTCCCTTGGCGAGATAGGCCCGCGGGATCAGCTCGATCGGCATGCCGTCGATGCTGCGCGCCACCGCCGACGCGGCGAGCCCGGCGGCGTTGACGAGCAGGCTGCATTCAAGGGTCATTGGCGCGTCGCCGCCGGCGTCGAGCTCGATCCGGCCCGCGATCGCCTTGGCGCGCAGCAGCGGCGTGTGAAGGGCGGAGGCCGCGCCGGCCGCCTCGGCATCGCCGCGCAGAGCCAGCATATAGGCGTGGCTGTCGATGATGCCGGTCGACGGCGAGAGCAGGGCGGCATCGCAATTCAGCGCCGGCTCCAGCGCCCGCGCGGCATCGCCGGAGAGCGCCTGCAGGTCGTTGACGCCGTTGGCTTCGGCGTGAGCCCTGATCGATTGCAGCTTCTCGGTCTCGCTTGGCGTGGTCGCGACGATCAGTTTGCCGCAATTGCGATGCGGGATGCCGTGGTCGCGGCAATAATCATACAGCGCGCGCTTGCCGGCGACGCACATCCGCGCCATCAGGCTTCCCGCCGGATAATAGATGCCGGCGTGGATCACCTCGCTGTTGCGCGAGGATGTGACGGTGCCGATCGCTTCCGCCGCTTCCAGGATGATGACCTCGCGGCCTGCCTGGGCGAGCTTGCGGGCGACGGCAAGTCCGATCACCCCCGCGCCAACCACCACGCAATCAACTCTGTCCATCGGCAATTCAATTCCCGGTTGTCGGCGGTTTCGATCCGGAGGCCGCGCCTGATAGCGCCGGAACGCGTCCCGGATCAATCGTCTTCGCACTGTATCGCGTTGTTTGGCCTGAACCTTTCGAAAATCCTCCGCGAATGCCTCGAGAACGATCGGAAAGCCCGGCCCGCATTAGCGAAACATTAATCATGTCAGGCCAATTGCCGTAATTTAAGTCACATTTTTGGGTTGCAAGGATAGGCGTTTACCCGATCCAAACCCGCCAAGCCAGACACTCCGGCGCAGAAATCCGCGAGTGACTGATGGCCGACAAGAAGTGGCAGGCAGGCGGCAAGAATTCGATTCCCGCGCGGGCCGCGCTGTGCCTGCTGGGCATCCTTGTGCCGTTTGGTGCCGCCTGCGGCGCCCCGGATGATTTTGCGCCGACCAGCTATGTCGGCTCCGCCGACCCCAACATGGTCTGGCAAATGCTGATTGGGGGCATCGCCGTCTGCGCTTTTCTCACCGCCATCGCCCTGTGGATCCACTCGGCACTGCGCAGGGTGAAGCGCTCGCAACAGCGCAGAGATGGATTCGTCCGTTCCGCCCTCAACAATCTCGGCCAGGGCGTGGTGATGACGGATTCGCGGAAGCGCATCGTGTTCTGCAACGATCGCTATCTCGAAATCTACGGCCTGGCGCGTTCCGATATCGCCCCGAACATGACCGGTCCGGAACTGCTGGCGATGCGCCGCCAGCGCGGCACGCTCCATATCGGGGTCGAGGAATTCTATGCAACGGTCCGTTCCCCGGAGGGCCTCGTGACCGAGCTTCCCGACGGACGGTCGGTTCTGGTCAAATATTTCTCGCTGCCGAACGGCGGCTCGGTGGCGACGCATGATGATTGCAGCGAGCAGCGCAGGCTGTCGCGACAGCTTGCATCGACCAAGCAATTCCTGGAATCGGTGCTCGACAATGTGCCGGTATGCGTGGCCGCGAAGAGCATCGAGGACGGCCGCTACATTTTCGCCAACCGGGCGTTCGAGCGCTTTTCGCGATTTCCCCGCGACAAGATCGTCGGCAAGCGGGCCGATGAGATTTTCCAGCCCGAGACCGCGGCGACGATCGAAGCGGCCGATCAGGCCGCGCTCAATTCGCCCGACGGCCAGTCCCGCAGCGAGTTCGCTGTCGAGCGCGGCTCGAAGAAGCGCGTCCTTGCCTCCAACCGGGTGATCGCGCGCGATCACAACAACCGGCCTGAATTCCTGATCGCGCTTTTCGACGACGTTACCGATCGGAAATCGCTCTCCAAGGAGCTCGAAACCACCAAGAAATTTCTCGAGTTGGTGGTCGACAACATTCCGGTCTCGCTGATCGTCGAGCGCGTCAGCGACGGCCGATACCTGCTCGCCAATCGCAGCGCCGAAACCATCCTCAACCGCCGCCGCGAGGACGTCACGGGGTTGACGGCTGCGGATATCTTCAACCCGAAAGAAGCCAAGCTGATCATTGCGCGCGACGAGGCGGCGATCCGCAAGCGTGGCCTGTTGACCGAAGAACATCCGATCAGCACCAAGGACGGACTGCGGCTGTTCCTGACCCGTCGCATGACGGTGCTCGACGATAGCGGCGAGCCGCAATATCTGATCAAGACCCACGAAGACGTCACCGACCGCCGCCAGACCAAGTCGCGGATGGCCCACATGGCGTATCATGACGGCCTGACGGACTTGCCGAACCGCGCCGCCTTCCTGCAGGCGCTCGCCCAGATGATCGAGGCCTGCGCCGGCAGCGATGAGGAATTCGCGGTGCTCTCGGTCGATCTCGACGGCCTGAAGGAGATCAACGACGTGTTCGGCCATGCGGTCGGCGACAAGCTGCTGATCGAGGTGGCGCGACGCATCCAGGCCTCCTCGCGCGGCGGGGTCGTCGCCAGGCTGAGCGGCGACGAGTTCGGGTTGCTGATCGACGGCAAGCAGCCTGACGCCGGGCTGGCGCTCGCCAAACAGCTTGCCGAGGCAATGTCGAACGAGTTCCTGATTGACGGCAAATCGGTCCGCACCGGCTTGACCACCGGCATTTCGGTATTTCCGCAAAACGGCGCGGACGCCGCCTCGCTGCTCGCCAATGCGGGCGCGGCCCTGTTCCGCGCCAAGGCGAAGTCGCGCGGTTCGATCAGCCTCTACGAGCCCGAGATGGACCAGCAGATCCGCGATCGCCGGGTGCTGCACCAGGATCTCTCGCTCGCGATCAAGAACGGCGAGCTTTCGCTGCATTATCAGCCGCAGGCGATGTCGCGTCAGACCGTCGCCAGCAGCGAAGTCATCGGCTTCGAGGCGCTGGCGCGCTGGTGCCACCCGGTCCGCGGCTTCGTTCCGCCGAGCGACTTCATTCCGCTCGCCGAAGAAAGCGGCCTGATCGTCGAGATGGGCGAGTGGATCCTGCGCGAAGCCTGCCGCGAGGCGGCGTCCTGGCCGCTGCCGCTGCAGATCGCGGTCAATCTTTCGCCGGTGCAGTTCATGCATGGCGACGTGGTCGGGCTCGTGCATTCGATTCTGATCGAAACCGGCCTGTCGCCGGGCCGGCTGGAACTCGAGATCACCGAGGGCGTGCTGATCGAGGATTTCGATCGCGGGCTGGCGATGCTGCGGCGGCTCAAGGCGCTCGGCGTGCGCGTTTCGATGGACGATTTCGGCAGCGGCTATTCCTCGCTCAGTTATTTGCAGGCGTTTCCGTTCGACAAGATCAAGATCGACCGTGCGTTTGTGATGAATCTCGGCCGCAATCCGCAATCGGCGTCGATCGTTCGCGCGGTAATCGATCTCGGCCACGGCCTCGAAATGTCGATCGTGGCCGAAGGCGTCGAAACCCAGGAACAACTTGGCTTTCTGGCCAGCGAGGGCTGTGACGCCGTGCAGGGCTATTTCATCGGCAAACCGCTGCCGATCGGGCAATATGGCGGACTGGTCGGTCGCGCCGGCGGCAATGCGATGGAGCCCGCGCGCAAGACCGGTTAAACTTCGCTGATGCCGGACTACGACCTCGCGATCATCGGCGGCGGCTTGAACGGCGTCAGCGTCGCGCGCGACGCCGCTGGGCGTGGCCTCAAGGTGATCCTGCTGGAACAGGGCGACCTCGGTGCCGCCGCGTCCTCGGCCTCGCCGCGGCTCATTCATGGCGATCTGGCGGGGCTTGAGCGCCGAGCGTTCGTTCGGGTACGGGCGGCGCTGGCGGAGCGCGACAACTGGCTGCGGATTGCGCCGCATCTGGTGCGGCCGATGCGCTTTGCAATCCCCGCGCATTCCGACGAGCGTCCGCTATGGCTGCTGCGGTCGGGGCTGCTGCTCTATGACCGCCTGGCGTCGCGCAGCCGCCTGCCGGCTTCGGCGACGGTCGACGTCACCCATCACCCGATCGGTAATGCGTTGAAGCGGCCGTTCGGCGTCGCGTTCGAATATTCCGATTGCGTGGCGGACGATTCGCGGCTGGTAGTCGCCCACGCCGTCGATGCCGCGGAGCGAGGGGCCGACATTCGCACCGGCGCACGCTGCGTCCGCGCCGACCGCCGCGATATCTGGCGGCTGGTGGCGATCGACCGCGGCCGCCGCCAGGTGATCACGGCAGGGGCTCTCGTCAACGCCAGCGGCGCCTGGGCCGGATCGGTTGCCGAAACCGTGTTGCGGCTGCCGCCGTACAGCGCCGGCGCGGTCCGAATGAGCCAGATCGTGGTCAGGCGGCTGTTCGATACCGACAACGTCTATGTGTTCCAGAACAGCGACCGGCGGCTGATTTTCGCGAGCCCCTATGAGCGCGATTTCACCCTGATCGGCACCGTGTCCCAGCCCTTCAAGGGCGATCCCGCCGTGGTGTCGATGGCGGCTGCCGACATCGGCTATCTCTGCGACGCGGCCAACCGGTATTTTCGCGAGCGGATCGATCCGTCGGATGTGATCCGGACGATTTCCGGTGCCAACCTGGTCAGGGATCCCGGGGCGCGCGATGGCTGGACCGCGTTCGACCGCCGGCGCCGCCAGGCGCCGCTGCTGACGATGGTCGGCGGCGAACTCACGACGGCGCGGCTCCGCGCCGAGCGCGCCATCTCGAAGCTGACGCCGTTCTGCCCGATGTCGCCGCGCTGGACCGCAAAGGCGCCGCTGCCGGGCGGCGATTTTGCCTGGGACCGGTTCGACGCCGAGGTCGATGCGGCGCGCGAGCGCTGGCGGTTCCTCGGCGAGGATCAGGCCCGGCGTCTGGTCGCCGCCTATGGCTCGCGTCTCGAAGCCGTGCTGGGCAACGCCCGCGAGCGTGCCGATCTCGGCCCGGCCTTCGGGGCGGAATTGACCGGCGCGGAAGTGCGCTATTTGATGGCACGGGAATGGGCGCGCTTTCCCGACGACATTCTCTGGCGGCGCTCAAAGCTCGGCCTGACCATGCCGGCGCAGGATCGGGAGGCGCTGGCGGCGTTCATGGCGGCGGGTCTGAGACAGGGAATCAGGTGGACCCCGGCATCCCGGAAGGATTGCGAGCAGCATGACGGACCGCGTGGATGATGACTTCTTTTTCCGTGACCTCGTAGAAGACAAGAAAGGGATACGGAGGCGCAGTGAGGCGGCGAATGACGGGATCATCGGTGCGGATGCCGATGTCGGGGTGAGCCGGGAGCAGTTCGATCACGTCCTGGATGCGCTTTTGAACGCGCATTGCGCCAAGGGGTGAAACCGCGGCAATGTATTCCAGAATCGAATCGAGGTCGGCAAGCGCCGGCAGCGTGTAGCGCAGTTTCACAGGCCGTGCTTGGACCACATTGCGCGGACTTGCTCGTCGGTCGCGAATCGGCCGCGAGCCGCAGCATCTTTTGATGCAGCAATCGCAGCCCGCTCATCGCTCGAAAGCGCCACCGGAGGAGCGTCGTCCGCGCCGGCAAGCCGGAGAACGACATGGGCTATCTCGTCTTGAGTCTCAGACGGCAGGCCCCGGGCAACCGCAACGGCTTGATCCAGTAGTTTGGTCATACTCGAGAGAATACGCCTTTTCCAGCGCTGGATGAAGGGGTGGATTTGGTGCACAACGAGAATCCCGGTGCGGGGCTCGTATCGGGCGGCCACCATCTCCGAGGAGGAAGAGAGGAAAGCGAGACCGCCACGGTTGAGCCGGGGCGGATCTGCCGTTAGCTTGCGGCCACGGTCGGGCCGGCGGGGGAAATGGCTGAGGAAATACCAGAGATCTCGGCTGCTGCGGAGCCGGCAAAGCCCGAGCCGCATGTGATGGCGGTCGACACGCCGCTGCTGCGCATCGAGGCGGTGGTGAAAACCTTCGGTACCGTGCGGGCGGTGGACGGGCTGTCGCTCGACATCGGGGCCGGCGAGTTCTTCGCGCTGCTGGGGCCGAGCGGCTGCGGCAAGACCACGCTGTTGCGGTTGCTCGCCGGCTTCGAGACGCCGGACCAGGGCCGCATCCTGCTCGGCGGCGAGGACATCGCAAAAATGTTGCCGCACCAGCGTCCGGTCAACATGATGTTCCAGAACTACGCGCTGTTTCCGCACCTCAACGTGCGCGACAACATCGCGTTCGGCCTCCGGCGCGCCCGACTGCCGCGTGCCGAGATCCGCAACCGGGTGGCCGAGATGGTGGCACTCGTCAAGCTGGAAGGACTCGAGAAGCGAAAGCCCGACCAGCTCTCCGGCGGCCAAAGGCAGCGCGTGGCGCTGGCGCGCTCGCTGGCGCGCCGCCCGCTGGTGCTGCTGCTCGACGAGCCGCTCGCCGCGCTCGACAAGAAGCTGCGCGAAAGCACGCAAGCAGAATTGATGGCGCTGCAGCGCCGCCTTGGCCTCACCTTCATCATCGTTACCCATGATCAGGAGGAGGCGATGACGGTCGCCGACCGCATCGGCGTGATGGACAATGGCCGGCTCGAGCAGGTCGCCACGCCGCGCGTGCTGTACGAGGCGCCGCGTTCGCGCTGGATCGCGGGGTTCGTCGGCGACGTCAATCTGTTCGAGGGGCAGGTCGAGTCGCGCGAGGCCGGCCGGGTGTTGATCGCAACCGGCGATGCCGGAACGATTGCGGTCGCCGAGCCGCGCGATCCGATCACGAACCCCGCGATCAGTGTCGCGATCCGTCCCGAAAAGGTCAGGCTGTCGCGCCGCGGCCCGGCATCGGATGCGGCCAATTCCCATGCCATCAACCGGCTGGAAGGTGTCGTGACCGACGTCAGCTATCTCGGCGGACTTACCGCCTACAAGGTCAAGCTCGACACCGGCGCCGTGGTGCGTTCGTCGATCGCCAATACCATCCGTCTCGACGTCGACGCCTATCAGGCCGGCCAGCGCGTGGTGGCCTGGTTCACTCCGGACGATTGCGTGGTGCTGGAGCAATGAGCACACGCCGCATCTTCGCGCGCCCGGCGCGGCTCGCCGCGATCGCGCCCTATCTGTGGATGCTGCTGTTCTTCCTGCTGCCGTTCGGCTTCGTGCTGAAGATCAGCCTGTCGCAGACCGCGATCGCACAGCCGCCCTATCTGCCGGTATTCGATCCGGCGCAAGGGTTTGGGGCGATCCGGGCCGCGTTTGCAGCGCTGTCGCTCGACAATTTCAGGCTGCTGGTCTCCGACGATTTGTATGTGCTGTCCTATCTGCGCAGCCTCGCCGTGGCGGCGGTCTCGACATCGATCCTGCTCGGGATCGGCTATCCCATCGCCTATGGCATGGCACGACTGCCGCGGCGCTGGCAGGGCGTCGCGATGATGCTGGTGATCGTGCCGTTCTGGACCTCGTTCCTGATCCGGATCTATGCCTGGATCAACATCCTGCAGCACGACGGGCCGCTCAACCAGTTGCTGCTGGCGCTTCACCTGGTGTCGGCGCCGGTGGTCTTTCTGTCAACCGACGGCGCGATGTATCTCGGCATTGTCTATTCTTATCTGCCGTTCATGATCCTGCCGCTCTATGCGATGCTCGCCAGGATGGAGCCGGCGCTGCTGGAGGCCGCCACCGACCTTGGCGCGTCGCCACGGCGCGCATTCTGGCTGGTGACCTTTCCGCTGTCGCTGCCGGGCGTCGCCGCCGGCGTGCTGCTGTGCTTCATCCCGATCGTCGGCGAATTCGTGATTCCGGATCTGCTGGCGGGCTCGGATTCGCTGATGATTGGCCAGACCCTGTGGCTGGAATTCTTCACCAACAAGGATTGGCCGGTGGCATCGGCCGCGGCGGTGCTGCTGCTGGCGCTGCTGGTGGTGCCGCTCGTGCTCTACGACCGGCTGCAGCGACGCCAACTTGAAGGCGCGCGATGACGGCCGGTGCGGAGCGCCAATTATCCCGGTTCAACGTCATCTCGCTCGCACTCGGGTTGGCGTTTCTGTATCTGCCGATCGTGGTGCTCGTGATCTATTCGTTCAATGCCTCGCGGCTGGTCGCGGTGTGGGGCGGCTGGTCGCTGCACTGGTACAGCGAATTTTTCCACGATCGTGCCATGCTGGACGCGGCCTGGATGAGTTTCCGCGTCGCAGCGACCTCGGCCACGATCGCGACCGCGCTCGGCACGCTCGCCGCAGTGGCGCTGGCGCGCGGCGAGCGCTTCCGGGCTCGCACGCTGTTTTCCGGCATGCTCTATGCACCGCTGGTGATGCCCGAGGTAATCACCGGGCTATCGCTGCTGCTGCTGTTCGTGGCGCTCGATGCCGCGCGCGGCTTCTGGACCGTGACCATCGCGCACGTCACGCTGACCATGTGCTTCGTCGCGGTGGTGGTGCAGTCGCGCCTTGGGGCGCTTGACCGCAGCCTGGAAGAGGCGGCGATGGATCTCGGCTGCGGCCCGGCGCGAGCGTTTGTCGCGGTAACGCTGCCGCTGATCGGGCCTGCGATCGCCGCCGGCTGGATGCTGGCATTCACGCTGTCGCTGGACGATCTGGTGATCGCGAGCTTTACTACCGGTCCTGGTTCGGAGACGCTGCCGATCCGGATCTATTCGGAGGTGCGGCTTGGCGTGAAGCCCGAGATCAACGCCATCTGCGCTATGGTGGTCGGGCTGATCGCGGTGGTCATCGTGGTGGCGTCGTTGGCCGCGAAGCTGTCGCGCCCGCAGGCCGAGAGCGCCGCGCCGCTGTAGCGCTTTCGTTGCGGGACTGCGGCCTCACGACTTCACGGCGCCGGCCGTCAGGCCGCCGACCATGTAGCGCCGGAACACGTAGTAGATCGCGGCCGGCGGCAGCGCGTAGATGAAGCCGGTGGTCATCAGCAATTCCCATGGCGAATCGTCGGCGGCAAGGAAGTTGCCGAGCGCGACCGGCAGGGTGATGTCGGTATCCTTGGACAGCAGCAGGAACGCGTAGAGATATTCGTTCCAGGCGAGCAAGAGCGCATAGGTGCCAATCGCGACCAGCGACGGCATCATCAGCGGCAGGTAGACCAGGCGGAATATTTGCAGCGTGGTCGCGCCATCCACGATCGCCGCCTCGTCGAGCTCGACCGGCAATTTGTCGGAGGCCTGCTTGAGCACCCAGATCGCATAGGGCGAGGCGATCGTCACCATCGCCAGGATCAACGCCCAGTGATTGTTGAGCAACCCGTAGGTGCCCATGGTCCGGTACATCGGAACCGCGAGGAACGCGGCGGGAATGAAATAGGTGAACAGCGCGAGGTTCATCACCAGCCGGCCGCCGGGGATGCGCAGCCGCGAGATCGCGAACGCGGCGGCGGTCGCGACGAACAGCGTCAGCGCGCCGACCGCGACCGCGATCACGGTCGAATTCCAGAGCTGCAGCCAGAAATGGCTGAGGAAATAATGCTGCTGGCGAAAGACGATCTCGAAATTGTGCAGCGTCGGGTGATCCGGCCAGAACTTGCCGGAAAAGGCATCCTCCTTTGGCGAAATCGCGAACAGGAACATGTGATAGATCGGCAGCATGGTCCAGATCAACACGGGAATGCCGATCAGCAGCAGGCCTGCCTCGGTACCGACATTGCGCCAGGCGGGGAGCTTCATCGCGACAGCCGTTTCATCATGAAATAGACCAGCGGCAGCACCAGCGGCAGCGCGCATACGATCGCCGCCATCGACAGGTCGAGCTGGTCGAGCCTGAGATAGCGGATACCGAGTGTGGACAGCACGTGGGTCAGGTCGGCCGGGCCGCCGCCGGTCAGGAGATAGACGCTGTTGAAGTCGCCGAGCGTCCATATCATCGAAAGCAGCGTGCAGGTGAGGTAGAGCGTCTGCATCGACGGCCAGGTGATGAAGCGGAACTTCTGCCACCAGGTCGCGCCGTCGACCTCGGCCGCTTCAAACAGGTCCTGCGAGATGGCGAGCCGCCCGGTCATCAGGATCAGGGTCCAGAACGGCAGCGACTTCCAGACATGGACGACGATCGCCATGGTCAGCGCGACGGTCGGATCGTTGAGCCAGTTCGGGCCGTCCTCGCCGGTGAACTTGAAGATCAGTTGATTGATCATGCCCCATTCGGGATTGAGCATGAAGCGAACCGACAGGATGGTCGGAATCGACGGTACCGCCCAGGGCAGGATGAACAGCACGGACAGCCATCGGATCCAGGCCCGCTCCTGGATGAAGAAGCCGGACAGAAACAGCGCCATCACCATCTTGCAGTTGATGCCGATCACCAGGAAGATCAGCGTGTTCACGGCGGCGCGGGCGAAAATCGGGTCGTGGTAGAGCGCGACATAGCTTGCCGGATGCCGCGCGAGCCAGAGCCCGTAGCAGACCGGATAGACCACGAAGGCGAGGAAGATGAGGATATAGGGCATCAGCAGCACGATGCCCCAGACCTGCGGGGTGGACAGTCGCCCCGACAGCGGCCCGCGTGGGACCGCATTGTCGGGAGTAGTCAGCGTCATGGTCGCCATGCTGCGCGCTCGATATGGAGGCCGGCCGCATCGGGCAGCCGGCCTTGTTGGCGTCAGCCCGCGACCTGCTTGATGCGGGCGATCAATTCGTCGACGGCCTTGTCAACCGGCACCTTCTCGCTCACCACCCGGTTCATCGCCTTGGCCCAGGCGTTCTCATTGTTGAGGATCGTGAACTTGTAGTTCTTGACGAAGTCGAACGGCACCGTGCCGCCCGTGAACTGGTTGTACACCGCCTTGCGGTGATGGTCGGCCTGCCAGAACGGGCTCTTTTGCCCGGCAATGGTGACCGGGAACCAGCGGCCGAGCGCACCCTCGACATAGGGCTGCAGGTTTTCCTCCTGCAGCAGGAACTTGACGAACTCCTTGGCCTGCGCCTTGTGCTTGGCGGCCGCGAAGATCACGCCGGTCTTGACGTCGGAGCGATATTTGATCGGCGAGCCGTCTGGCTTGTTGGGGAACGCCGCGGTGATGATGGTCTCCTCATAGGCCTTCTTGCCGGCCGCGCGCTGCTCCGGGGTCAGCGCCGGGTTCTGCGAATCCTCGAACCACTTTGCCGCGATCGAGATGGTGAAGTTATGGGTCATCACGATCGTCTTGTTGTGAAAGGCGACGTTGTTGTCGGGGTCCTTCCAGGTCGTCGACGATGGCGGGGTGCAGCCTCTGATGTAGGGATCGGTGTAATCCTTCAGCGCGCCGATCAATCCCTGCCGCACCTTGGGATCGTCGACCAGCAGCTTGCCGTCGTCATCGACCAGCCTCACATTGTAGGCATCCATGAAGGTGTAGAACGACTGGAAGGAGTCGGTCGATTCCACGCCCATCGGCTGGCCGATGCCATAGGCGCGGGTCCCGGAGGCCTTGCGGTAGGCCGGCTGCACCTTGTCGCACCAGAACGACCAGTAGTCCGCCCATTTGGTCGGGATGTCGCTCTCCTTGAAGCCGGCCTGTTCCAGCATGTCCTTCCAGATCTGGACATGCATGGTCTGCTGCTTCAGCGGAAAGCCGTAATAGCCCTTCTTCTTGGTTTGGTCGTTGTAGAGATAGGCGGTCTCGAGCGTGTTGGGCGCAAACGCCGATTTCATCGGCGTGAGGATGTCGGAGAGATCCTCGAGCTTGCCTTCGAATGCCCACTTGCCCCCTGCCTGCACATCATAAGTGTCGGAATAGGCGACATCGGGCACGTTGCCGGAGTCGAGCGCGGCCACGGTTTTCGGGATCATGTCCTGAACGGCATATTGCGAGAGCTCGACCTTGACGCCGGTCTTGGCCTCGAATTTCTTGATCGCCGCGTTCAGCGCGTCGTCCTCGGATTTGTAGAAGCCCTTGCTCCACCAGACCGTAATGGTGTCCTGCGCCATCGCTGGCGCCGCGGCATAGAGCAGCCCCAGTGCGGCGACGGTGCACGAAAGTGCGCGTATTCCCTTGAATTCCACGTTGTTCTCCCTGATCAGCCTGGCTTTTTAGCCAGTTGGAAAAAACAGTAGCGCATGGCCGTAGCTTGATCCAGATTGCAATTGAGAAGCCGGCCTCCCGCGAAACCAGCCGCCGTCGTCCGGCGATACGCATTTGAACAGCGTAATCCGGACATTCAGGCCGATAGGGTTCATTTCCGCGCAGCCAGATTTGGAGCGCGAAGAACGAGTCAGGCGGCCGATAGCCGCACGTGAAACCTGCTGCCGGTTGCCTCGGCGTAGCGAAGCAGGTCTTGGTGCTCGGAGGCGTGTCGCTATTCTCAAGTCGGGCGATCGTGGATTGGCTGGTGCCCATCCGGGCCGCAAGTTCGGCCTGGGACAGGCCTGCGCGCAGGCGAGCCCTGAGCAACTCGGCGGCAATCTCGAACTCCGGAGCGAGTGCGACATACTCGGCCTTGACCTTGGGAT
The DNA here is from genome assembly GCA_963808035.1 of uncultured Alphaproteobacteria bacterium. Classification (GTDB taxonomy): domain Bacteria; phylum Pseudomonadota; class Alphaproteobacteria; order Rhizobiales; family Xanthobacteraceae; genus Bradyrhizobium. The sequence goes on from CAWEEF010000003.1 coordinate 160,130, forward strand.
TGGCGAGCAGACGGGCCTTGAGCTTTTCGAACTGGATGGTCATGTGATGTCCTTTGCTCGCCGCAGCGCGAGTTCGATCTCGGCGCGCGGCGTTTTTTGCGTCTTTTTCGCGAATGCGCGGACCATGACGACCCTACGGCCGATTGCCGTGATGTAAAGCGCCCGGGCAATTCCATCGCGGCCAGTCAGCCGCAACTCCCACAGCTTCCCCTCCAGGTGCTTCACATGCGGTTCGCTCAGGCTTTCCAACCCGACTGACGCAATGCGCTCGGCAAGCCGGAGAAATCGCGCCTGCATGTCGGAGGGAGGACGGCGATTTCTGCGGCGACCGTTTCGTCGAGGATTTCGACTCGCCAGGGCACGGTTGCTTGTATCTCAATTTTGAGATAAAGAAAAGAGGTTAGTCAGGGGGTGGGTTATCCTGACGCACCCGGATGTCACTTCGCTCATCCGGGCTACGCTTGCTACGCCGGCTCATCTCCGAGCCGTTGGGGATGGCGTTGGCGGCCTTGCAGGTGCGAGAAGGCTCCGAACGCGGCAGACCGTCAGTTCGGCTTGGCGGTTTCGGCAGTCGACGGCGCGCTTGCTGGCGCCGCGGCGTCGGCCGCTGCGGGTTTCTGTCCGCTCCCGCTGAAGCGCTCGAGCACCGAGCGCACGGCGTCGCGGGTCTTGCGGTCCTTGACCGCGTCGAGCAGCGGTTGCGAAGCGGGCGAGCGCCGGATCAGGCTTTCCGGATCCGGAAAGATCAGCGGATCGTCCCACGGACCTTGTACCACGAAGGGCAATTCGAAACCGGGCGCGCCGTTCGGGGCGGAAACCAGGCTGGCGACGCCCTTCAAATCATATTCGCGCGCCGGCACCGAGGCGGTTCCGGTCAAGGTGAGGCGCGCCGCCGGCCCGTCCACGCGAATGTCCTCGGCGGTGGCGATGCCTCCGCTGAATTTCAACGCGATGTTCAAATTGTCGTACGGTGTCGAGCCGCTGCGGAAGTTGCCGGCGCCGGACAGTGGCCGGCGCTCCAGCCGCTTCAGCAATTGCTCGACATTGAAGCCGGCGATGGCGCCGTCATGGCCGGTCAGACTGGCGGTGCCGTCGAGCGATTGCGCAAGGCCGAACGGGCTCGAACCCGAGGCCTCGAGCGAGACGTTGAGGTTGCCGCGGCCGGACAGCTTGTTGATGCCGAACAGTTCGCCGGCGCAGGCTTGCAGGTCGACATCGGTGAACTGGAACTGGGCCTTGACGTCGGCGACCGTGTCGGCGCGCGCGACGCCGAACGAGCCCCTGGCGATGCCGCCATACATCTGCGCTTCGCCGACGCTGAGGGCGAGCACGCCGCCGCGCAGATTGGCGCCGAGCGCGGTGCGACCGAGCCTGGTCGAGCCGACCGTGACCTTGGCCGCCGACAGCCGCATGTCGAGATCGGTCGAGGACAGAGAGTTCAGATCGAACAGCTGCCGGTTCCAGTCATGCGCGCCGCTGGCGAGCAGGCGGAAGGTCGAGATGTAGGGCGTGAAGTCGAGCGCGCCGGCGGCCAGCGTGGCCTGCAGGGTCTGGCGGCCGTTGTTGCTGTACGTCATCACGCCTTCGGCGACGTTGCCGTCGAGTTCGACATTGACATTGGTCAGCGCCACCGACGCGCCGACGACATTGGCGCGTGCTTTCAGCGCAAAGCGGCCGAAGCCGCCGCTGCCGGGCGGCGCCTGGCCGGTCCAGCGCAGGGCGTTGCGCAGCGACGCGCTGTCGATGGTCAGGGTGCCTTCCATCATCATGCTGGTGCGATCGGCAACGGTGCCGTCGAATGCAAGTTTCAGCGGCGCGCTGGCGAGCCGCGCCTTCAGTCCGGAACGATCGCCGGACAGCGCGGCGACGAAGTCGCTGGCACTGATGCTGCCGTCGACGCGCTCGCCGCGCCAGTCGAATTGTCCGGTTGCGGCAAAGGAGCGCGAGATCGACGGCCACGCCAGCGAAAGGTCGATGTCGTCGAGCGCCTCGGTGACGTGATTGGCGGCATCCTCGTACGCCAGCACTCCGTCCTGGATCCGGATTTCCGAAAACGAAACCTGATTGTCGGCGCCGGGCTTCATGGCACGGGCGATGGTCTGGATGAACGGCGTCCAGTTGCTGGCGCCGTCGGCTGCGCGGACGACATGGATATGGGGACGCAGCATCATGACGTCGGCGATCTGGAAACGCTGCAGCAACAGCGGCAGCAGGCGCAAATTCGCGGTCAGGACATCGACCGCCAGCGCAGGATCGGCGGTAGCGCCGCCCTTCAGCCCGACATCATGAAAGGAGACGTAGCTGGCGGGAAACACCGAAATATCGATATTGCCCTTGACCACGAGATCGAGGCCGGTCACGGCGCGGATCTGGGCTTCCACCGCCTCGCGCAGGGCGTCCCGGTCGAGCAACCAGGACATCGCGATCAGGCCGATCACCGCCACGCCGAAAAACGCCGCAATCGGCATCCCCAGGCGCTTCATTCCTTGGGCCATCGTCAATGACATATCCTGGTCTGGTCAAACCGAGGTCGGGTTGGCGTATCAGGTCGCGGTTGCAGGCGACGGGCTGGGCGGCGCCCATGCCAACCGCCGCAACTTGCGGGGTTTTCTTGACGCTTTCAAGGCCACAGCAGTGTTCCCGGCACCTCCTTTGGTGCTAGCGCCCCGTCATTGACGCGTTGCGAAGATTCCGCCTAATAATCCTTTCCTCTCCACCGGGTCGCATTTCATGAACAAGGTCTATCCCGACGCCAAATCGGCACTCGACGGCATTTTGAAGGACGGCATGATGATCATGTCGGGCGGCTTCGGCCTGTGCGGCATCGCCGAGACCCTGTCAGACGCGATCCGGGATTCCGGCGTCAAAAACCTCACCGTGGTGTCCAACAATGCCGGCGTCGACGGCATCGGGCTCAGCCGGCTGCTGGAGACGCGGCAGATCAAGAAGATGATCTCGTCCTATGTCGGCGAGAACAAGCTGTTCGCGCAGCAGTTCCTGGCCGGCGAGCTGGAGCTCGAGTTCAACCCCCAGGGCACCCTCGCCGAACGCATCCGCGCCGGCGGCGCCGGCATCCCGGCATTCTACACCAAGACTGGGGTCGGCACCCTGATCGCCGAGGGCAAGGAAGTGAAGGAGTTCGACGGCGAGAAATATTTGATGGAGCGCGGCCTGTTCGCCGACCTCGCCATCGTTCACGCCTGGAAGGGCGATACCGCCGGCAATCTCGTCTATCGCAAGACCGCGCGCAACTTCAACCCGATGATGGCGACCGCCGCCAGGGTTACGGTCGCCGAGGTCGAGCATCTGGTGCCGGCTGGCGAGATCGATCCCGATCAAATTCATACGCCCGGCATTTTCGTCAAGCGCATCGTCGAAGTCGGCGCCGCCAGGAAACGCATCGAATTCCGCAATACAAGGCCACGCCCCGCGGCGTGAGCGCGACCCCAAGCAGGAGATCATGATGGCCTGGACCCGCGAACAGATGGCTGCCCGCGCCGCCAAGGAATTGCGCGACGGCTACTACGTCAACCTCGGCATCGGCATTCCGACGCTGGTTTCGAACTACATTCCCGACGGCATCGACGTCAATCTGCAGAGCGAGAACGGCATGCTCGGCATGGGGCCGTTTCCCTATGAAGGCGAGGAGGATCCCGACCTGATCAACGCCGGCAAGCAGACCGTCAGCGAACTGCCGACCACCAGCTATTTCTCCAGCTCCAATTCGTTCGGCATGGTGCGCGGCGGACATATCGACCTGTCGATCCTCGGCGCGATGCAGGTGGCGCAGAACGGCGATCTCGCCAACTGGATGATCCCCGGCAAGATGGTCAAGGGCATGGGCGGCGCGATGGACCTCGTCGCGGGTGTCAAGCGCGTCGTGGTGGTGATGGAGCATTCCGCCAAGGATGGCCCGAAACTCCTGAAGCGGTGCAACCTGCCGCTGACCGGCGAGAAGGTAGTCGACCTCGTGGTGACCGATCTTGCGGTGTTCACCATCGACAAGCACGGCAAGGACGGCATGGCGCTGATCGAACTCGCCGACGGCGTCACGCTCGACGAGGTGAAGTCGAAGACCGACGCCGAATTCCGCGTCGCGCTGAAGAATGTGTGAGTTCGATGGCGTTGCGACCGCCCGGTCGCGGATTTTCTGGCAACGCAGAAGTCGCCGAAGGATGGAGGCTCATGATCGGTCGCAAATGAGGACAGGGTCTGATCACGGCGTCGTTAGCCTCGGCAGACTATCAATCCGAACCGTTTTGTGAGATTTTTGCGGTGTGAACTGCCAAATCACCATCCGCCGGTTGCTCGCGATCTTCTTGATTGCGGGGCTGGTTTTAACCCCATTTGCTCGGCCTGCCATGGCGGGTGCGTCTTCGGATGCATCGATGTCGGCGATGGCGGATGATACCGCCATGTCCGCAACCGCGGACGGGATGGCAGAGGATATGCCGTGCTGCCCGACCAAGGCGCCGATGCCGGTCGGTTGCGACAAATGCGTTTTCATGACGGCCTGCATGTCCAAATGTTTCGCAGGCCTGTCGATCGCTGCGTTCTGTCCGTCTTTTGCCGCTTCTGGTCGAATTGCACGGCTGCAAAATGAGTCCTGGCCCGATGGCTTGGGCCATCCACCTCCCGAATATCCTCCTCGAACGCTGGTCTGATCGGCGCTGAAGCGCCGGTTTGCGGCTGCGTGGCCCAAGGGCGCGCAGACAAATGCATGCCGCCTTGCGGCAGACCAGAAACGATTGAGGATCCAAAATGACGAAGTCCCGTTACTGGCGCGGCTTGCAGGCCGCGTTGATCGGCATTGCCGTGGCTGGTTCGGCTGCGGCCGCCCGCGCCGACATCAAGGACTACGAATTCCAACTGGTCGACCAGACTGTTCTGGCTGGCCCGGACAAGACCATCACGGTCAGGCTCGTCAACAAAGCCACCGGCAAGACAGTGCCCGGTGCGGTGATCTTCGCGACCCGTCTCGACATGACCCCTGACGGCATGCAGGAGATGGTTACCAAGATCGCGCCGATACCAGGCGGCGAACCCGGCACCTACAAGTTCAAGGCGACATTGGGGATGGCGGGCCGGTGGCAGCTCTCGCTGGGCGCAAAGGTGCAGGGCGAGACCGGTACGGTTGAAAATAAACTCGTGATCACGGCGCAAAAATGAAACGCGCGGTGCTCGCAAGCGTCACCGTCGCCGCGTTGATCGCGGCGGCGGGTGGCGGTTTCGTTCTCGGCAACGCGCGGCCGCATTTGGCGCGCTCCATTGCCGCGGTCACGGCTGCGACAGCGGAAGCAAGCCGCGGGCCGATCTATTATCGGGATCCGGACGGCAGGCCATTCTACTCGCTGGCGCCGAGCAAGACTTCGGACGGGCGTGACTACAGGCCGGTGCCGCCGGACGCAGATATCAGCTTCGAGGATGGCGCGGCCGTCGAACCCGCCGCGGCCGAGACGGAGCGCAAGATCAAATACTACCGCAATCCGATGGGATTGCCGGACACCTCGCTGATGCCGAAAAAGGACTCGATGGGCATGGACTACATCCCAGTCTATGAGGGCAACGATTCCGACGATGGATCGGTCAAGCTTTCTCCCGGCAAGATCCAACGTACCGGAGTCAAATCCGAGCCGGTAGCGCGGCGGGTGATCCGGACCACGATCCGGGCGCCCGGCACAATTCAGCTCGACGAGCGCCGAATCTCGGTCATCTCAATGCGCTCCGAAAGCTGGGTGCAGAAGGTAGCGGACGTCACCACGGGCACGCGGGTCAAGAAAGGCCAGCCGCTGATGGAAATCTATAGCCCGGCGATATCGTCGGCCGCCGCCGAATACATCTCGACCATCGCATCCAAGGCAACCGCCGGCGAGGGGCTGTACGGGCGCGGATCGCGCCAGCGTGTGATGAACCTCGACGTCCCCGAACCCGTGATCGCGGCAATGGAAAAAAGCCACACCGTTCCGATCGCAATCGAATGGTCGGCGCCACGAGACGGCATCGTGCTGGAGCGCAATGCCGTCGAAGGCATGCGCGCGCATCCCGGCGATGTGCTGTTTCGCGTCGCCGATACGTCGGTCGTGTGGGCGATGGTCGACGTCGCGGAGCGCGATCTCGGCGCCATCGCCGTCGGCCAGCCGGTCACGGTGAAGGCGCGCAGTTTTCCAGGGCGTGAATTCCAGGGCAAGATCAGCGTGGTCTATCCGCAGGTCAACCGGGAGACCCGGACCGCCCGCGTCCGGATCGAGCTTCCGAACGCCGACGGCGCATTGTTGCCGGATATGTATGTCGATGCCGAGATCGACACCGGCAATCCGGCTGCCGTCCTTGCCATCCCCGACAGCGCCGTTCTGGATACCGGGAGCAAACAGGCAGTTTTGGTCGATAAAGGCGAGGGCCGGTTCGAGCCGCGCGACGTGAAGCTCGGCCATCGGGGCAACGGCTACGTCGAAGTCCGGGAGGGCGTCGCCGAGGGCGAGCCCGTCGTCATTTCCGCAAACTTCCTGATCGATGCCGAGAGCAACCTTAAGGCGGCGCTCAAGGGATTTGCAGGAGCGGGAGGCCAGCCATGATTGCTCGCCTCATCGCCTGGTCAGCCCGCAACCTGCTGCTGGTGCTGTTCGGCGCCGGCTTCGCCGCAGCGGCAGGCATCTACGCGCTGATCCATCTGCCGCTCGATGCCATTCCGGATCTCTCCGACACCCAGGTGATCGTTTACACGGAAGATCCCGGCCAGGCTCCGCAGGTCATCGAGGACCAGGTCACCTATCCGCTGGCGACCGCCATGCTGACCGTGCCGCGGGCAAAGGTCGTTCGGGGTTTCTCCTTCTTCGGCGTGTCGTTCGTCTACGTCATCTTCGAGGACGGTACCGACATTTACTGGGCGCGTTCGCGCGTGCTCGAGTTCCTGAATGGCGCGACCGCGCGGCTGCCCGCAGGTGTGACGCCGACGATCGGCCCGGACGCGACCGGCGTCGGCTGGGTCTACCAATATGCGGTGGTGTCAAAGGAATTGAATCTTGCCGACACGCGCAGCATCCAGGATTGGAATCTCAAGTTTGCGCTCGCCAGGGCCGAAGGCGTCGCCGAAGTGGCGAGCGTCGGCGGCTTCGTCAAGCAATACAACGTCATCCTCGATCCGCAGCGCATGCGCGATCTCGGCATCACCATGCAGAAGATCCGCGACGCGATCAGGGCCAGCAATTCAGATGTCGGCGGCCGCACCGTCGAGCTCTCGGAGTTCGAATACGTCGTCCGCGGCAAGGGCTATCTCAAAGACATCAACGATCTCGGCAATATCGTGCTGAAGACCAACAACGGCACGCCGGTGCTGCTGCGCGACGTCGCCCGGGTCGAACTCGGCCCTGACGAGCGGCGCGGCATCACCGAACTCAACGGCGAGGGCGAGGTCGCCAGCGGCATTGTGCTGCAGCGCTTCGGCGTCAACGCGCTCGACGTCATCGAAAACGTGAAGAAACGCTTCACGGAGATCGCCAGCAGCCTGCCGAAATCCGTCGAGATCGTGCCGGTCTATGATCGCTCCAACCTGATTTACGCGGCGATCGACACGCTCAAGCACACGCTGTTCGAGGAAAGCGTGGTGGTCGCGCTGGTCTGCGTCGTGTTCCTGCTGCATTTTCGCAGCGCGCTCGTGGCGATCCTGATGCTGCCCGTTGGCGTGCTGATGTCTTTTGGCGCGATGAAGTTGCTGGGGCTCGGCTCCAATATCATGAGCCTCGGCGGCATCGCGATCGCGATCGGCGCCATGGTCGATGCGGCGATCGTCATGATCGAAAACGCCCACAAGCATCTCGAACGGGCCGAGCCTGGCCGCTCGCGGGTCGATATCCTGATAGCGGCGGCATCCGAAGTCGGGCCGCCGCTGTTCTTCAGCCTGCTGGTCATCACCGTGTCGTTCATGCCGATCTTCACGCTGGAATCGCAGGAGGGGCGGCTGTTCAGTCCGCTGGCGTTCACTAAGACATTCTCGATGGCGGCGGCGGCTCTGCTTTCGGTCACGCTCGTTCCCGCCTTGATGGTGATTTGCGTCCGCGGCCGGATGGTCCCGGAACACAGGAATCCGATCAATCGCTTTCTGATCTGGATCTACCGCCCGGTCATCAAGGCCGTGATGCGCGCCAAAATGCTCGTGATCCTTGTCGCGCTGACAATCGTTGCGATAACGATCTGGCCGGCGCGTCAGCTTGGCACCGAGTTCATGCCGAGCCTGAACGAAGGCACGTTGCTCTATATGCCGACCACGCTGCCGAGTATTTCCGTCACCAAGGCCGGCGAACTGATGCAGACCCAGGACAAGATCATCCGGTCGTTTCCGGAAGTCGCCTCGGTATACGGCAAGGCCGGTCGTGCCGAGACTGCGACCGATCCGGCGCCTTCGGAGATGTTCGAGACCGTCGTCAATCTGAAACCGAAAGAGCAATGGCGTTCCGGCGTCACAATCGACAGCCTGGTCTCGGAGATGGACAAGGCCCTGCAGTTTCCTGGGGTCTCCAATGCCTGGACCATGCCGATCAAGGCGCGGATCGACATGCTGTCGACGGGGATCCGGACGCCGGTCGGGGTGAAGGTGATCGGGACCGATTTGGTCGAGATGGACAAGCTCGCCAAGCAGATTGAACAGGTTCTGAAAGCGGTTCCCGGAACATCCTCGGCCTACGCCGAGCGCGGGATCGGCGGCTATTATCTCGACGTCACGCCCGACCGTGAGGCATTGGCGCGCTACGGCATCATGGTTCAGGATGTCCAGGACGTCATCGCAACTGCGCTCGGCGGCCAGACCGTGACCACGACTGTCGAAGGCCGGCAACGCTTCAGCGTCAACATGCGCTATCCCCGCGATCTGCGCGACAATCCACAGGCCATCGCAAACGATGTCCTGGTGCCGATGCCAGGCGGCGGCGCGGTCCCGCTCAGGGAGGTCGCCAAGGTGGCGCTGGCGCGTGGGCCGACCTCGATCCGAACCGAGAACGGGCAACTGGCTACCTACATCTACGTCGATATCCGCGACCGCGATCTCGGCGGCTATGTCGCCGACGCGCAGCGGGCGGTGTCGGCCAGTATCCAGTTCCCGCTCGGTTACTACGTCATCTGGAGCGGCCAGTATGAATATCTCGAACGTGCGACCGCGCGTCTGAAGATCGTCGTGCCGGTGACGCTGCTGATCATCTTCCTGCTGCTGTACCTCAACTTCCGATCCATCACCGAAACCATGATCGTGATGCTGTCGCTGCCGTTCGCGCTGGTCGGCGGGTTTTGGCTGATGTGGTGGCTCGGCTTCAATCTTTCGGTCGCGGTCGCGGTCGGCTTCATCGCGCTTGCAGGGGTCGCCGCCGAGACGGGCGTGGTGATGCTGATCTATCTCAATCAGGCGTTGGCGGAGATCAGAACGGAACGCGACATCGAGGGCCGCACGGTGACACGCGGCGATCTTTACGATGCCATCATGGAAGGCGCGGTGGAGCGGGTGCGGCCAAAGATGATGACGGTGGTGGCTATTATGGCAGGTTTGCTTCCGATCATGTGGAGCACCGGCACCGGCTCCGAGATCATGCAGCGCATCGCAGTGCCGATGATCGGCGGCATGATCTCCTCGACGCTGCTGACGCTGATCGTGATCCCGGCGATCTTCGGGCTGGTTAAAGGCTTCCGATTGCCGGGCGAAGACCGCTTCGACAACCAGCCGCCGCCGCCTGCTGAAAAGCCGCTCAAGCGGCCTCGACGCGTTCCGGAACCTGCCGAATAAGGTGAACTACCGGCGCAAAGGAGAAGAATGATGAACAAGTTCGTGATCGCAGCCTTGGTCACATTCGCATTCCTGTCCCCCGCTCTCGCCGAGCAGGGAGACGCAACACGGGGCCAGCAGGCTTTTAGAGCTTGTGCACCGTGCCACTCGCTCGAGGCCGACCGGAACATGACTGGGCCTAGTTTGGCCAACCTTTGGGGGCGGAAGGCTGGCTCGCTGCCGAGTTTCGACCGCTATTCCGATGCGCTCAAATCGTCGGGAATTATCTGGAACGACCGCGCGCTTGACGGATGGCTGACCGATCCGCAGCGAATGGTGTCGGACAACGACATGCCCTTCGAAGGAATCAAGGATGGTCGCGTTCGTGCAGACTTGCTGGCCTTCCTCAAGGACGCCACCAAACCCGGGATCGTACCGGAGCGGGCCGCTCAGGCGCAAATAAAGGGCATGGGAGGAATGATGGGCGGCGGCGGCCGCGACCCCAATCTAAAAAGTCTCGAGCCCGGCAAACAGGTCAAGGCAATTGCCCATTGCCGCGACACCTATCGCGTGACCACCGCCGATGGAAAGACCCGCGCCTTCTGGGAACGCAACCTGCGCTTCATGACCGACTCCAGCCAGGATGGTCCAGAAAACGACGCACCCGCGATCCTGCCGGCCGGGATGATGGGCGACAGGGCTGCGGTAATTTTCGCCGCACCGGAGGAAATTACAAAGACGATTGAATCGCGATGCTGAGGCGATACCACCGGTGTGGCTAGAATAACCCAAGGAGTGCTCGATGGGCTTCTACAGTGACATCATCCTGCCGAGGCTTTGTGATCTTGCGATGCGCAACAAGCAGCTCGTGCCTTTCCGCGAACGTGTGATTGGTGCGGCAGAGGGCAGGGTGCTTGAAATCGGCGTTGGCTCGGGAATAAACCTTCCGTTCTATCGCTCGCCGGTGCGGGAGGTCCTGGCGCTCGAACCGGCACCAAGGCTTGTGACCATGGCTCGAAGTGCGCCACATGTGACAAGTATGCCTGTCAGCTTCCTGCAGGCTTCTGCCGAGGCCATTCCGCTTGACAAATATAGCGTCGATACCATCGTCACGACCTGGACCCTGTGTTCGATTCCGCAGCCCGGCGCGGCACTCGCAGAAATGCGGCGGGTCCTGCGGCCGGGCGGCAAGCTCCTGTTCGTCGAGCACGGCCTGGCGCCCGATGAGGCCGTGCGTCGGTGGCAAGATCGGTTGACGCCGGCCTGGCGGTATATCAGCGGTGGCTGTCACCTCAATCGCCCGATCCGCTCCATGATCGACGCCGCAGGATTCCGCATCGATCGAATCGAAACGGGCTATATGCCAGGACCCAAGCCGATGACCTTCATGTACGAGGGTAGCGCACGGCCAATATGATGGTGCCAATACATCAGATATTTTCGCGGCATCTATCTCGTCACGGCTGCCGGCGGCAGACGCATGCTTTTCGGGTGCGCAATCTGCGCTTCGTGACCTACTCCACCAAGGATGATCTGAAAGGTGCGCCGCCAATCATGTTTCGCCGGAACGAGGGGCGACCGAGCCTCGATGATTTTCGCGGCGCCGGATAAGATCACTAAGGTGATCGCGGCGCGATGCTGAACGGCGACGGATCACCGTACCCCTTTGGTCCAGTGTGCGTTCGGGGTGGCTATATGTCGCCGCTGGACGCGTCTGTACGCCGAGGGCGTTGGGTGATATGCTTCCATGATCAGGACAGCAGTCGTACTCCGCTGGTCATCGCATGGCTTTTCGAAGCAATGCAGATCGTTCAGATCAAATCCGGATTCCTGCGCGCATTGATCCAGATTTCTGTGGCGCAAGACGTTATCAAGCGGCGGCTGCATAGTCCAACCTGACAACGCGACGGGAGGTGTGCCATGGCTGCATCTGACTGGCGTCTCGAAGGCGAATGGATGAAGAACTGCAATTGCGCATTCGGCTGTCCCTGCGATTTCAATGCCCCGCCAACTCACGGATCGTGCAAAGGCATGGTCGGCATGCGGATCACCAAAGGACACTTCGCGGATACCAAGCTCGATGGTCTCGTTTTCGCGGCAACCGTTGACTTTCCCGGAGCGCTGCATGAGGGCAATGGGAAGATGCAGGCCATCATCGACGAGCGCGCCACGCCCGAACAGCGCCAGGCACTTTTCAACATCTTGTCGGGCAAGAATTCGGCCGAGGGTACGCTGTTTCAGATCTTCAGCCTGATCGTAACTACGATCCATGATCCGCTGTTTGCGCCCTTCGAGTTCTCATTCGACAAGAATGGTCGCGTCGCGCGTCTCGTTGCCAAGGGTGTGCTGGAGACTGAGGTCGAGCCAATCAAGAACCCGGTGACAGGCAGTCCGCATCGCATTCAAGTGGTGATGCCCGACGGCTTCGAGCACAGATCAGCCGAGGTTGCCTCCGCCAACATTCACTCGACCGGGGCGATCAAGTTCGACACAAAAGAGACGCACAGCTCCCTCGCCAATGTTGTGCAGACACCTCAGGGTGTCGAGGCTTGATGCGCTAAAGGTCGATCCCTTCGATCTGTCGCTTCGGCCGCCGAGGTGGGCCCATGACCGAGACGTCCGCGCTCGAAAAGATGCTGGGACACGACCGTCTGATCGTCGCGGTCGGGCTTGCTGGAGTAGTAGCGATGGCCTGGGTTTATCTGGTGGCCGGGGCAGGCATCGACGTGAGCAGCATGGCCGGGATGCCGATGGAGCCAATGCCGTGGTCGCCCGCTTACGCCACGCTCACGTTCGTCATGTGGTGGGTCATGATGATCGCCATGATGGTGCCGAGTGCTTCCCCCATGGTCCTGCTGTTCACGGCAATCAAGCGCAAGCAAGAGGCGTTTGTCAGGCCATCTGCATGGCTTTTTGTTGGCGGCTATCTCCTGATATGGGCGGCTTTCAGCCTCATCGCGGCCTTGGCACAGTGGGGGCTCGAACGCGCCGGGCTGCTGTCTGTGGCGATGATGAGCACCAACGCCATGTTTGGCGGCGTCATTCTACTTGCTGCCGGGCTCTACCAGTTCACGCCCGTCAAGAACGCCTGCCTCCGCTACTGTCAGAGCCCGGTCCTTTTCCTGAGCCGGCACTGGCAACCGGGCGCGATGGGGGCACTACGCATGGGGCTCCGGCATGGCGGCTACTGCCTCGGCTGTTGCTGGTTCCTGATGGCGCTGCTGTTCGTCGGCGGTGTCATGAATCTTGTCTGGATTGCTGCCATCGCCCTCTATGTTGCATGCGAGAAGTTGCTGCCGCTCGGCCACCGTCTCAGCCGAGTAGCTGGTGTGGGCCTGGTCGTGTCAGGCGCGATCATTCTTGCGCGCGCAGCCTGAGAACAAGATCCTACGAAGTTTTGGGTATCGATCGATTCCGAGGGCACTCGGTCGCGCATGATTTGGCGGGCGGCGCTCGAAAAAGCTGCTTTCAGGCCCGCGCCATGGTGTCCGGAAACACCACTTCGATCAGCGTGCCGGAATGCGTCCCTGTCCTGATCTGGAAGTGGGCGCGGTTGGCCTCGACCAGCGCCTTGGTCAGCGAAAGGCTGACGCCGGATCCCTCGGAGGCCTGATCCGACGGCGCCGGGTTTCGGAACGGCTCCATGGCGGCCGCGACTTCGTTGTCGTTCAGTCCAAGCCCGGTATCGCGGACCCTCAAGATCACCTCGCCGGAATCGGACAGCGCGGTGGAGACGATGACCTGGCCGCCGGCATTGGCGAGATGGATCGAGTTGCCGATCAGGTTGAGCGTGATCTGGCGCAATGCGCGCGAGTCGGCCAGCACCGGCGGCAGCAGATGCGCGAGCGAGGTGCGGATGATGATGCGTTCGCGGTTGGCCTGCGGCTGCATAACCGCGACGCATTGCTCGACCAGGTCATTGAGGTTCTGACTGGCGAAGCTGAGGTCGAGCTTGCCGGTCTCGATCCGCGACAGGTCGAGCAGGTCGTTGATGATGGCGATCACGCGTTCGCCCGAGGCCCGGATGTCCTTCATGTACTCGACGTAGCGCTCGTTGCCGAGCGCGCCGAAGCGCTCGCCGATCATCACTTCGGCAAAGCCGATGATGGCGTTGAGCGGGGTGCGGACCTCGTGGCTGATCCGCGCCAGCATGTCCGCCTTGGCGTTGGCGGCGCGATCGGTCAGCCGCCTCGCCTGCTGCAGCTCGCCCTCGCTCTTGCGGGTTTGCGACAGGTCGCGAAACACCGCGAAGAAATTCGGGCCGTCGGCCCGGGTTCGTCCCATGGTCACCGACAGCGGAATGAAGCCGCCCTCGCGCACCTGGCCAAGCACGTCGCGGCCGTGATCGAGCAGGCTCGCGACGCCGGCGCCCTTGATGCCGGCGAGATAGTCCAGCACCGCGGGCCGGCTCTCCGGCGCGAACAGCTCGGCGAGATTGCGTTGCACCAGCGCGGCGCCGTCATGACCGAACAGCGCCTCCGCGCTGCGGTTGCAGGAATTGACGTTGCCTTCGGCATCGAACATCAGGATGCCCTCGGCGGTGGTATCGAGGATGGCGCCGAGTTCTTCGGCGTTGGCGTGGCCGACCGCGGAAGGCGAGGCGGGCATCGCCGCCGGGGCCGCGGCGACAGCCGCGTTCGAGCAGATCAGCGCCAGCGCGGATTCATCGTCCCATGAAATCGTGAACAGGCGCGCATCCGTCGCCACTGACGCCGCATGTCCGGACGCGTCCTGGCTCGTGGATATCGTCACCGGTGTGCCGCTTTCCGAGGTGCTGGGCGCCGATGAAACGCCGGGCTCGACATAGAGCGCGTCGAGACCGCCGGCTTCCTCCAGCGCCTGCAGGCTTGCAAAGCCCATCCGATCGAGGAAGACGCGGTTGGCATAGAGCAGCCGGTCGAGCCGGTAGATCAGGACGCCGACCGGAAGCAGATCGAACAGCGCCCTGTCGCGGCGGGATTCGCCGTGGGCCGGGGGCTCCTCGCGCGCAAGCCAGCGCGGCTGCGTGATGGCCGGTTCGGGGGCTTCCGACGCCGTCGGTGGATCGACAACCGCGGCAGCCATCTCGGCTGTTTCAGGCGGCGCCGGTTCCTCGGTCGCCTTGCCGAGCCGAGCCGATAGTTGCCGGGCGAGTTCGTCGAAGGCGTTGTTTTCGACCGGCGTCAGGGCAGGCGATTTCGCCTCGCCGACGGGCCGGAACGGTAGGACGTTCTTGGGCGTATCCACGGATGTTTCCAAATCGGCGGGGGGTGAAGTCTGAACGGGATCCGGAGCCGGCGAATCCGGCGTATCGGATATTGGAGGCGGAACCGCGGCAACCCGCGCCCCGGCAGAGCCAGGCCCGACGGTGTCGGCCGACAGCGGCTGCGGCGCCGGGGATTCGCTCATTAGCCCAAAGCGGCGCAGCGCGGCCAACCGTGCGAGGCCGTCGAGATCGCGGCAGACCCCGAAGCCGCGATAGCCGGCGAAACTCTGCATCCGGTCGTAGACCGGCAGGCCCGACAACTCGACCGGCAATTGGCCGCCACCGTCGACCGGCCAGTTCAGGGTGATGCCGCTCCAGGTATTGCGGGTAGCGATCGCTGTGAGCACGCGGCGGTCGGGATCGAGCGCGAACGCATCGGCGATTTCATGCCACAAGCGACCGAAGCCGGCGGCGGTACGCGCGCCGATCAAATGGGTGAATTCATCGGAAGCGAGCGAGAAGCGACTGTTGGCGTCCATCTGCCACACGAAGCGCAGCGGGTGCAGGCGCGGCTCCGGCTCGTCGAGCCACGACGGCGTCGGAATCGGCGGCCGCGCGATCGACGGCAACGCTGGCGCTTCGATGGCCGCCGGCTGTTCCTGCTCAGGCGGAATCGTCGGCTCGTCGGCGACAGCCTCGACATAGGGCGACGGCTCGTGCGGCCGGGCTTCAGGATCTGACGCGACTGCTTCGGCCGGGCTCTCCGCAGCCGAAATCGGGTCCGGACCATTCGGTTCGGCGAACTCGTCGACCAGGACAAATTCAGCCGGGGCTTCGCCGGACAGCGCGGGTTGTTCGTAATCGGGGATCGGGCGGCCCACAGCCGGCGCGACCGGCTCCGATTCCACGTCGAGTTGCGGCGATGCCGGGGCATCCGTATTCCCGGCCTGCGCGGCGCCGGCCGCGAACAGCGCCACCAGGCCGACATCCGCGCCGCTGCCGACTCGCTGCAGCACCAGATGGCCGACGCCGACCGGCGTTTCCGCGCGGCCCTGCTGCAGCGCGTGGCTGCGCGCATGGTCAAGCCCGGCCTCTGCGAGGCTGTGGAATCCGAGCAGCGACTGTGCCGCATCGCTGGCGCCGACAAACATACCGTCGCGGGCGAACACGGCAATCGGCGTGTCGATGCCTTGCACCAGCCGTTGCAATCGCTCGACCAGCGGCATCGCGCGGCCGGCCGGCGCGGTGGCCACAATCAGGATGCCGGGATGGCCATCGGCAAAATCAAGTCGCGCACAGGCGCAAGTCGCGAGCGTGCCGATTGCCGCGCCGAAACCGCGCAGCCGCTCCAGCCGGATGGCGCCGGTCGAGGCAAGCTTGCCGGCGAGTTGCGCGACCTGACGCCGATGCGGATCCGCCGGTCCGAACGTCTTCCGCGCAAGCGCTGCGGCATTCCCCGCGCCAAACAGTCTGGCGCCGACCGGATTGGCCCACGGGATCCTCGTGCCATCGATCGACCACAGCCAGGCGGGACAGACGCTCGTTGCGTGCGCACCCAGCCGTGGATCCTCGACACCGCGTAACTGGAATTCCGTAGGGTTCATTGCGGAGACATGACCGGCGCTGACAGGATGGCATTCAGAGGTCGGGCCGCCAAACCATGACAGCCTTAACGGATTGTTAGTATTGCCCGCGGCAGCCGGCAGGTCCACGGGCTGCCCGCCGCGCCGCGCTGAAAGGCGCGCTAACGTTAATTGATCTGAACCAGCCGCCGGCTCCCGCGTTGGGATGGTGTGCGCGGCGACGCAAAGGTCCGCAGCGGGAACCGCTGCGTGTCGCGTCAGGCCGGCGAAGCCGTCTGCTGGCAGATGGAACGCACAGCTCCCGGGAACCGGGGCAGCAGCCGGCTCTTTCAACCAGCAGGAGTGAGATCATGAGCGAATATCAGCATGAGCGTTTCGAGATGCCAAAGGGGATGCGATCGATGGCCGAGGCGGGCTTCGAGCAGGCCCGCAAGGGCTTTGAGCAGTTCCTGGCTGGAGCCCAGCAAGCCAAGGGTTCGATCGAAGAACGCGGCGCGACGGTGCGGGCCGGCGCCAGGGACATCAGTGCCAAGGCGTTCGCTTGTGCCGAACAGAACGTGCAAGCCTCGCTCGATCACGCGCAGGCGCTGCTGCATGCAAAGAATGTGGCCGAGGCGATGCGATTGAATGCCGATTATGCCCGGACCCAGATGCGCGCTCTGGCCGAACAGGCGAGCGAAATGAGCCAGATTGTCGGCCGCGCCGCGATCGAGGCCGCCAAGCCGAAGACGTGACGGCTGAAACATCAGCGGTTGATGTTTTCGCGGGTTCATCCAGGGCGTGCGCCTGGACGAGGTCTGCCATGCGGCATTGCACCACAGACCGCGTTGCATTGCACAAAATTGACATGATATGGGAGTTGAGTGCTGCAGCCCGACGAAGGGCGCTCCCGTCACCCGGTTTACCGTGATCCACGTCGATGTCCGGCATTTTGCACGCCGGCCTTCTTCCGGGGTCACACCTACTTACCCCAATCGCGAAGGATGCAAATCATGGCAAGTACTGATCCGTTCTCGTCTTCCGTTATCCCGTTTGAAGTTCCCGAGCAGGTGCGCGCATTTGCCGAAAAAGGCGTCTCGCAGGCCCGCGACAATTACGCCAAGTTCAAGGATGCCGCCGAGACCCACAACGGCACCATCGAGGCCGTGTTCTCCACCGTGAGCAAGGGCGCCAGCGAGTACTCCGCCAAGCTGATGGAAATGATGAAGACCGCGACCACCGCCAACCTCGACTTCGCCCAGGAATTGATCGGCGTGAAGTCGCCCTCGGAGGCGATGGAGCTGTGGTCCTCGCATGCCCGCAAGCAGTTCGAGTCCTTTACCGCCCATGGCAAGGAGCTCACGGAACTGGCCCAGAAGGTGGCGAGCGAAGCCGCCGAGCCGATCAAGGCCAATGCCTCGAAGCTGTTCAAGCCGGCGGCCTGATCGCCAGCCCTTTTTGCTATCGAACAAACCGGCCCGGACCGCAAATCCGGGCTTTTTTGTTGGCGTATTCGCGGCTCGACCGCAGCCCCGACGGCTTGGGACCGGCGCACCAAACGACGTCGATGCGACCATCGCGCGGCCTTGCCAAAACCGGGCGTTGCACCTAGTTTCCGCCCGGTTCGGCACCCCGTTTTGAGGCAGCCGACAAGGATGCAGTTGTAGCTCAGTTGGTTAGAGCGCCTGTCTGTGGAACAGGAGGTCGGTGGTTCGAGCCCACCCAACTGTACCAATCGCGATCGATCCGGAGTGATGCGGCGCAGTCGCCGTTGCGCTTCCCCGCGACAATCGCCATTCGGGCGGACCGCCTTCTTCGACAGCAGGATTTTACGAATATAAGTTGTATGATCGGAACCATTCCTAACAATGAGATGTTGGCCTCGATAATCCCCAAGCGAAGCGGCGGGATTGATTTAACCACAGTCAGCAGCCCACAATGATCAAATCATTTGCAGCCTTCGCGATCCTCGCCGTCTTGGGAGCCTCGGTGATCGCGTTACCGTCGTTTGCTCCCAAAGCGGAGGCCAGCGAAGGGCTTGCACTGGCAAAGTCCGACCGGCTCGCGGTTCGATCCCATCCTCAGAATTGCCTCAAGCAGGTTTGGCCGGACTTCGCCACCGCGTGTTTGCGCAACAGCGGTTCGGAAGCAAAGGTTGTCGAAGCGCGCCTCGTGGCCGTCCGTCGCTAGGCGACACTCTCGGCGCATAACAGCTTGGAAAATTATGATGCCTGATGTTCAAATCAACCGCATTCACAGCGGCGCAATCTGCAATGAAATAGGTGAACGGCTTGCCGCGGCTCTGGGTCCGCAGTCCAATGAATTGCCCGCCCGCCTGGTTGCACTGATCGACGAACTGGCGAAGGTAGGCCCTCGCGAAGCGCCCTTGAACTGAACGATTTTCCTCAAATGCGTCTTGCCTGTTTAAAGGCGTGTTCAACCGATGGGCTGAACAGTTCTGCGCACGGCCAATGCGGCGACCAACAAGGGTCTTTCTGGGAGGAAAAATTCAATGCTCAATCCCTGGATTTGTGCAGTCGCGATGTGCACCGCCTTATCGTCGCAGTCGATTGCCCAGGAGCAGCCTAAATCAAGGTTTCTCGCTCGCGCGTCATGCACGGTGGTCCGCTACTACGTCGCGAAGTACACAATTTCCGTCGCCGAGTCATGGGCGCGTGGCAAAGGTGCTACTGAAGCTGAGATTGAGGCAGCTCGACAATGCCTCAAGGTGCGGACAGCGCAGGGGCAGTCCTAAAGAAATGCACTTTGCCTTGCGGAGTTCTTACTTGGGAACATCGTAAAGCGGCTTGCCCTTATCGACGATATGAACCGACAGATAGATGATCGGTTTATCGCCCACGACCTTGAATGCGCCGTGAGCTACGTCGCGACGGTTGATGCCAGTCGTACCGGTGGGGAACGGAACCTGCTTGCCGTTCGGAAGCTCGATCGTGCCTCCCTCCACCACGTAAAATGACTCCTCGCCATGATGAACATGGAGCGCCGATGTCTCGCCTGGTTTGATCTCGTTGATACTCGTAATGACTTCCATGCTGGTCCCGGTCAGATCGGCTCGCTTGAGCTCTTTTCGGTAGGGCGAATCCTGCGAATGCGCGGCAGAGGCCACGCTGAAAGCCAGCAAAACGCCCAACAACCATCTCATCCTGCATCCCCTCAATGATGTTCCGCTGTCCGTCCTGTTCGCGGCGGCAGCCCCAGGCGAATTCGACCACTGCAAAGCTGTTTGAGATCGCCTGCCTAGTCAAGCCGATGGGCGGCTTTATGTTCTCAGCACGCCGGGTCCGGCGAGCTCAGGGGTGCCTTTTCCCGCCCCACCGGACAACGCCGCCCTCCGCCATCGACCGGTCCGCCTTAACTGTCCATTTACCATAAATGTTCATGATATCGGTCGCGGTTATATTAATCGTAGTTATTTGCGGAAGGTCTCTGGCTCATGGCGCAGCGCGGGTTGAGAGCGGCATTCGGAAGCGAAAAAGTCCTGAAGTTTGCGCGGTCGTCTGCACCGGATTACGGCGCGACCGCGCTCAATCTGGTCTACCAGGCTGCGGAGGTCATCGGCAGCATCGAAGACCGTGCCCGGGACACCGAAGCCCGCGCGCAGTCATTGTGCAAGAGCGCTGCCGAAAGGCTGACCATCGCCGAGCAGCGGATCGAAAACGCCGAGCGCGAGCGACGTGAACTCATCACCGCGACCGATTGCAAGCTGCAGGACGCATCGCGCGCCTTGAAACAGGCTCAATCGCGGATCGTTGCCGTGGAAGATCAGCTCACGGCGGTGGAATTCCGGGCGCAGGCCGCCGAGGCCGACGCCCGCGAGGCCCGGCAAGCCCTCGCGCTGGTCGAGGAAGCCATCCGCAGGCGCCTGTTGTGCGCAAGCCCGGAAGCGATCGGCAGCCCGAACGCGGTCGCCTGAACAGTCGGAATCATTTCGCGCGCTTCGAGCGTCCGGCTGATCGCGATGCTCGCTGCGATTGACGCGGGCCCGTGGGCATGGTCCGCCGCTTGCCAATCCCCCGTCAGTCCCGCACAATTCGTGCCATCAATGGCTCGGGGGGAATCATGGCTATCGCGCAATCGGCAAGGTTTCAGTTCGGTCTGCTGCTCGCGACCGCGCTTTCGGTTGCGATGCTGCCGACCGCAAGCAAGGCTTATACGCCGGAGCAGCAACAGGCCTGCAGCGACGATGCGTTTCGGCTTTGCGGCCCCGAGATTCCGGATGTCGATCGCGTCACCGCCTGCATGGTCAGCAAGAAGCAGCAGCTTTCGCCGGGCTGCCGGATGTATTTCAGGCCCGGCCCGGAGGCGGACGCAGGCGCGCCGCTCATCATCAGGCCGGGGATCGCGAAGCGGCACAAGTCCAGGAAGCCGGCCAAGCGCGGCGCGACTTGAGGGCAGTGCAGCATTGTCGATCCCGGCACGCCATGGGCAACGGCGACTCTGCTTGCCAACACCCGGTCGCTCACTCACACTTGCCCCACAATAAAAATGTGGAGGAAGCCCGATGTCGGTCCGCCGGATGATTCTCCTTGGTGCCGTCCTGCTGCTGCTCGCGCCGCCGGCGTTGGCCGAAAAGCAGTATGGTCCCGGCACCAGCGATACCGAGATCAAGATCGGCCAGACCATCGCCTATAGCGGCCCGGCCTCGGCCTATGGCACGCTCGGCAAGGTGGAAGCCGCCTATTTCAAATGGCTGAACGACACCAAGGGCGGCATCAACGGCCGCAAGATCACCTTCATCAGCCGCGATGACGGCTATTCGCCGGCGAAGGCGGTCGAAAATACGCGCAGCCTCGTCGAAGGCGACGAGGTCGCGCTGATGTTCGGCGTGCTCGGGACGCCGCTCAACATGGCGATCCGGCCCTATCTGAACAAACAGGGCGTGCCGCAGTTGTTCGTCGCCGCCGGCTCCTCGGCCTTGAACGACCCCGCGCATTTCCCCTGGACCATGGGCTGGCAGCCCAATCTGCGCGACGAGGCGAAGTTCTATGCGAAGCACCTGCTTGCCCACAATCCGAAGCCGAAGGTCGCCGTGCTCTATCAGAACGACGATTTCGGCAAGGATCTGCTGAACGGCCTGAAGGAGGGCCTCGGCGAAGATTCCGACAAGATGATTGTCAGCGCGCAAAATTTCCAGTCGACCGATCCCACCATCGACAGCCAGATGGTGATCCTGCAGAACTCCGGCGCCGACGCGCTGTTCCTGTTCACCTACGCCAAGCAGGCGGCGCAGGCGATCTCGAAAATGTACGATCTGAAGTGGAAGCCCGAGACCTATCTGCATCTCGGCGCGGCGTCGGTCGGCGCCACCTTCAAGCCGGCCGGGCTCGACAAGTCGGTCGGCATCATGAGTGCCGGCTTCATGAAGGATGTCACCGATCCCAAATGGGCGGCGGATCCCGACGTCAAGACCTGGTCCGAGTGGATGAAGGCCAACATGCCCGGTGCCGATCTCAATGACAGCCTGACTGCCGCCGGCTACAGCTTCGCGCAGACGCTGGAGCAGGTGCTGAAGCAGTGCGGCGACAACCTCACCCGCGAGAACATCATGAAGCAGGCGGCGAGCCTGCATGATTTCCGCGTCGGGCTGCTGTTGCCGGAGAGCCGCATCAACACCTCGGCCACCGACTATCGCGTCGTCACCTACATGCAGTTGCAGCGCTTCAACGGCGCGAGCTGGGATGACGTGAAATAGCACCGCGGATGGCGTCATTGCGCGGATGCACCGTCATTGCGAGGAGCGTCAGCGACGAAGCAATCCAACACTGTCATTCCGGGATGCGCCACTTGGCGCAGGCCTGGAATCCATAACCACCGTCGTGAATATGGATTCCGGGCTCGCGCGGAGCCTGTCATCGGGCCGCGCTTTGCGCGGACCCGGTGGCGCGCCTCGGAATGACGGCCCGCGAGCGCCGCTTGCCTTGGATGTCCCGGCCTTTGCCTGTCTTGAAACCCGCCGCGCGGCGTCCGGACTCGTTTTGTTCGCTCGACCGTCGTTTCAAATATCCCGGAAAGGTTGAATGCGAAGGATTGACCAATCAGCGGCAACGGTCGCCTAATCACCACAGGTGATTCGGTTTTTTCGATTCAGCGGCAGCGCATGGGTGTGACTCAAAAGCCCGAGTCCAAGATAAATCCGGGGCTTTGCCACAATTTACAGTAAATTTTTCTTTCACGAATCACCGCGCTGATTCATTTTTGATTTCTGGGGTCAATCTGGAGGCCAAGGTATGAACGTTATTGTTTTCGCATCGCGTAAGGGCGGCTCGGGAAAGAGTACCCTGGCAGCTCATCTCGCTGCGCAAGTCCATAAATCAACCAAGCCGTGCCTGCTGGTCGATGCCGATCCGCAAGGATCGCTCACACTTTGGCACAAGCTGCGCGGCACCAACGAACCGGCGATCAAGACCGCGGTCAACTCCGTCAGCGGGATCGTCGCCGCCGCCAAGCGCGACGGCGTCGAATGGGTGTTCATCGATACGCCACCCAACATGTCGTCGGTTGTCGAAGACGCCATCAGGAATGCCACGATGGTGATCATTCCGGCCCGGCCGGGGGTATTCGACGTCAATGCGGTGCAGGAAACGATTCAGACCTGCCGCTCGGCGCGCAAGCCCTATGCGGTCGTGCTCAACGGCGCGCCGGCCCGCAGGGACGAGGTTGAAAGCCCGATCGTAACCATCGCCCGCGAGGCGCTGGCCAAGTTCCGGGCTCCGGTCTGGGGCGGCCAGATCACCAACCGTGCCGATCTGCTGATGGCCCTGAGCCATGGCGAAGGCGCGCGTGAATATTATGCGGAAGGCCGCGCCGCGGCAGAGATCGGCCGGCTGTGGGCTGCGATCGAGCGCTCGGTGAAGGCGATCCGTGGTTCGGCGTCGGCGTCCGGCGCGATGCACAAGCAGGCGGCGTAACCACGCCGCCTTGCAAGGCCGACCAGGAACGCGCGGGCCCCGCGCGTTTTTCCGTGCGTGCTAGTTCACCATCAGCAGGTAGAAGACGACCACCGGCGACAGGGTCAGGATTACCGACCAGATGCCGAGTGCCCACAGGATATCCTGGGTGGTAAAACCCCGTTGTTCACGGAGTTGATGGTTTTCTTGGTTCACGACGCCCCCGCGCTTTTTTAGTTATTCCGGAGACTTTGATACGCGTCGTCTTTTAAAAAGCCGGTCGCAATTTCGCTCGCATTTAAACACAGGTGCTACCGCCGATTAACGACGATGGCAGGTGTCGCGCAGCCTCAGCTTCCGATCAGCAGATGGAACGCCAGCACCGGTGACAGCCCGAGCACAGCGGCCCACAGGCCGAATGACGACACCAGAAGCAAATCCTGCTTCCGCAGCGCCCGTTCGCAAACTGGATACCTGTCGTCCCCGGTGATTGCTGTGGCCATTTCGTTTCCCCCGTCTGTTATGATGGGGTCAATAAGCCACAAGTTTTAAGGATGCCGCCGCCGCCTGGTTGCGATTTGAAGGGTCGGCGTCACCGCCTATTAACCAAGGCGCGCGGCGGGCCGAGGGGAGAATGACGGCCGGCGGTGGATCACCGATCGGCGCGGCCGACCACGTCCATCAATTCCGCGATCTTGCGGCGCTGGTCGGCCTTGTCGCCGGAGGAGATCGCATGCTCGACGCAATGGGCGACGTGGTCGCGCAGGATTTCCTCCTCGACCCGGCGCAGTGCCGCCTTGGCCGCCGCGATCTGCGTCACCACGTCGATGCAATAGCGGTCATCCTCGACCATCCCGGCAAGGCCGCGAATCTGGCCTTCAATTCGTTTCAGGCGTTTCAGGCAGGAGGCCTTGATCTCGGTGCGCATCCGGGTCATATACCCCCCTAGGGTATCTTTATCAAGAGGGTCGCTCGGTGGCACAGGCGGAATGTTCTGACGGCGGCACCGATGTCGCCCACGCGCACGCAAGCTGTGGCGGCCAGCACCAAGCCCACGCCGCGACCGATCCCGTCTGCGGCATGAAGGTCGATCCGGCGACCGCGAAGTATCGTTTTTCGCACCGGGGTCAGGACTATTTCTTCTGCGGCGCCCACTGCCGCGAACGGTTCGGCGCCGAGCCGGGAAAATTCCTGCCGGGCCGCCCGGCTGCGCCCGCCGCACCGGCCGGCGCCCTCTACATATGTCCGATGCATCCGGAGGTGCGGCAGGTCGGACCGGGCAGTTGCTCGATCTGCGGCATGGCGCTCGAGCCCGAGCAGGTCTCGCTCGACCAGGCCCGTGATCCCGAGCTGATCGACATGACGCGGCGGTTCTGGATCGCGCTGCTACTGACCTTACCGGTCTTCGTGCTCGAAATGGGCGGTGATCTCGGCCTGATGCCCACCATGGCGTCGCCATGGTCGAACTGGATCTCGCTCGTGCTTGCCACGCCGGTGGTTCTGTGGGCCGGCGCGCCGTTCTTTGTGCGGGGCTGGCGTTCGCTGGTGACCCGAAATCTCAACATGTTCACCCTGATCGCGATCGGCACCGGAATGGCCTTTCTCTATAGCGTGGTCGGCACGCTGCTGCCGCAATGGTTCCCGCCGGCGCTTCGCGGCATGCACGGCGCGGTCGCGGTTTATTTCGAGGCCGCTGCCGTCATTACGGTGCTCGTCCTGCTGGGGCAGGTACTGGAATTGCGCGCGCGCGAACGCACCTCCGGGGCGATCCGCGCCCTGCTTGGGCTCGCGCCGAAAACCGCACGACGCATCGCCGCCAGCGGCGACGAGGAGGTAGCGATTGACGCGATCGCGGTCGGCGATCTGATGCGGGTACGCCCCGGCGAGAAGATTCCGGTCGATGGCGTGGTTACGGAAGGGCGCTCGTCGGTCGACGAATTGATGGTGACCGGCGAATCGATGCCGGTCCTGAAGGCCGAAGGCGCGCACGTCATCGGCGGCACCGTCAACCAAAGCGGCGGCCTGATCCTGCGCGCCGATAGAGTGGGCCGCGACACCATGCTGGCGCGGATCGTCGACATGGTGGCGCGAGCCCAGCGCTCGCGGGCGCCGATCCAGCGCCTGGCCGACCGGGTCGCCGGCTGGTTCGTGCCGGCGGTGATCGCCGCCGCCTTGCTGGCATTCGCGGCCTGGATGGCGTTCGGGCCGGAGCCGCGGTTGACCTTCGCGCTGGTCGCGGCCGTGACGGTGCTGATCATCGCCTGTCCCTGCGCACTGGGTCTGGCGACGCCGATGTCGATCATGGTCGGCGTCGGCCGCGGCGCGCATGCCGGCATTCTGATCCGCGACGCCCAGGCGCTGGAGCGCCTCGAGCGCGTCGACACCATCGTGATCGACAAGACCGGTACGCTGACCGAAGGCAAGCCGAAGGTCGTCGGGATCGTTCCGGCCGACGGTTTCGACGAAAACCAGTTGCTGCGGCTCGCCGCCAGCGTCGAGCGCGGCAGCGAGCATCCGCTGGCGAAGGCGGTCCTGGATGCAGCCGGGGAGCGCCAGCTTGCGCCGGGCGAGGTCAGCGATTTTGTTTCGTGCGCCGGCAAGGGAGCCACGGGCATCGTCGATGGCCGGGCTGTTGCGCTCGGCAACGCCGTGCTGATGACGGAGTTGCGGATTGCGACGGCGGATCTCGATGGCGCCGCCGAGGCCGCCCGCGCGGGCGGCGCCACCGCCATCTATGCGGCGGTGGACGGCCGCGCCGCGGGCGTGATCGCGATCGCCGATCCGGTCAAGCCGTCGGCGCCGGCCGCGCTGCAGGTGCTGCGCGGCGAGGGCCTGCGCATGGTGATGCTGACCGGCGACAACCTCACCACCGCGCGTGCGGTGGCGGCGAAGCTCGGTATCGAGGACATCGAGGCGGGTATCCTGCCGGAGCGCAAGAGCGAGGTGGTGCAGCGGTTGCGCCGCGAGGGCCGCTGCGTCGCCATGGTCGGCGACGGCGTCAACGACGCGCCGGCGCTGGCGGCGGCCGATGTCGGCATCGCGATGGGCGGCGGCACCGATGTCGCGATCGAAAGCGCGGGGATCACGCTGTTGACCGGTGATCTCGCCGGGCTGGTGCGGGCGCGGCGGCTATCGATCGCGACCATGCGCAACATCCGCCAGAACCTCGCCTTCGCGTTCATCTACAACGCCGCCGGCGTGCCGATCGCCGCCGGCGTGCTCTATCCGGTATTCGGCATCCTGCTGTCGCCGATGGTGGGCGCCGCCGCGATGGCGTTGTCGTCAGTCAGCGTGATCGGCAACGCGCTGCGGCTGGCACGCACCAACCTGGATTAGGCGCCGCGGCTGGCCTCCGCGTCATCGCGACGTAGTGTCGTAGGCCGGATGGAGCGCAGCGCAATCCCGGAATTGCGAGGTGGATGCGATGGACCCCGGATTTCGCCGCGCTCCATCCGGGCTACGGATTCTCACCGTCATTGCAATGGCGATGTACCCGGACTTGACAGAAGCCCTCAGGCATGGTTATATCCTCCTACAAACGAGGATTTGCCATGAAACGCCCCAAACCGGTCCACCAACTGATTTCGGCCCAATTCGACAACATGTTTCCGGTTGGAGACGAGGACGCCTGCAAAGCTTATTTGGTCGCCCGCCGCTGGCCCAACGGCGTGATTTGCCCGCGTTGTGGCAATCCCAAGGTCTACAAGCTGGCATCCGGCTTCCATTGGCAATGCGAAGTCTGCGCCAAGGACGGCTATCGCTTTTCCTGCATCGCCGGGACCATTTTCGAGAACACAAACAAGCCGCTCCGCGACTGGTTCAAGGTCACCCATCTGATTTTGACCAGCAAAAAGGGCATGAGCGCGCGGCAGCTTGGCCGCTACATGGGCTTCGGTTCGGTCAAAACTGCTTGGCTGATGGCCCACAAAATCCGTACTGCTTTGATCGAGCCAGAGACCAAGCTTGGCGGCATTGTAGAGGTCGACGAGACATTCGTTGGCGGCAGAGCCAAGAACCGCCATTGGGATCGCCGCGACGGCACGCCCGGTCCTAACGGGTTCTGGCAAGGCAATCGTGGCCGGTGCTGTCCGCCGCAAGGGTAACGTAGTCGCTCGCGTGATCCAGAATGTTCGCGCGTCTACCTTGACCGCCTTCGTCAACGAAGCCGTCTCGCACAAGGTTAGCTTGCTCTGTACCGATCAGTGGGTTGGCTATCATGGCTTGAGCAAGCAGGGCTACCCACACGCCACTATCGACCATGCCCAAAAGCAATATGTGGTCGGCGCGGTCCACACCAATACGATTGAAGGCTTTTGGAGCATTATCAAGCGCGGGATCGTCGGCACCTTTCATAACGTCAGCAAAAAGTATCTGCATCTTTACGTTGCGGAGTTTCAGTTCCGGTACAATAACCGCTTCAACGATGACATTTTTGGAGCGGCTATAGCGGGATGCTGATGAAATCTTTGTCATGGGAATCTTTAGTTTGGGGCTGGTAGAGCTACGATAAACCAGTAGTCATCGCCCTTGACTTCATCAAAGTGGGCCTTTCCATATTCGATTTTCGCTTGATCAAATAAATTCATTAGCACTGTAGCTGATCGCGAAGGTGGCAACTTCCCAGATAAAACATCATCCGAAAATCCAAAGCCAATTCCATAGCTAGAGGCTGTAATTAAAAATGTACAAGATGGTGTCGCCTTCCATCCATGATCGGAAAATAATTTCGCGACCATATTGGCGTATAGCGCCGCACTAAGTGGACAACCAATTATAACTGGAAATCTTTTATCGCCAGGTATTCCCTCAAGAGCCTTCCCAAGTCGAGACTTTTCATCCTCTGTAAGAACAGAGGGCTGCGGTAATCGCCTTAGGATTTCCGCAGCAAGGGCAGCGGCAGATTGATCCCCCTGATCAATCTTTAAGCGTTCGGCCACTCGGCGAATATCATTCCGAAGCATGGCCGAATCCTTTTCTTGTTGCGCTGCCGTCTTCCAGCCGAAGATGCCGATGACAATAGCAGCCATCATCAGAAGTCGGAATTTTCCCTCTGAAATCATTTCGCGAACTGCAAAGACGGCAACGCAGCACGCGAACGCACATGAAACCGCCAAGAAAAGGGCAGTCCCGGTAAACCAAAACTCAAGCTCGGGCATATTGAGCTGATTCCCCCCTTGAGATTTTAACCCAAAGGGGCTTCTCGTAGAACGGACATCTATTTCTGTCAAGTCCGGGTACATCGCCATTGCAATGACGCGAGAGTTCCCACAAAAACGTGATCATTCGCGGTCTGGCGGCGTGGGCCGTATCCACAGGGTCGCTCAGGAAGAATCGGGCGCGCTCGTCAATACGAAAAAAAGCCGGGCTCAGAGAGCCCGGCTTGAGGTATTGGCCACGTGAGGCCGACACAATCACCTTCCAAGAGGGATTACTGAGCGTTTGCGCCACTGGAGGAGGGGGACAAATGCGTAACGCCAATGCTCAGCGTACCGACATTATGGGCCGCGTCGGCACCCTGCGGCAACCGGGCGAGTCGCATGTCAGTCATGCGATGACCGGGGGCTTGCAAAAGCAATGTCAGGACGGCCAGCGCTGCGCCTTGCTCACCACGAAGTCGCGAAACACCTGCACGCGCGCCACCGTTTTCAGCTCTTCGGGATAGACGAAATAGGTGTCGAGCTGGATCGAATCGGACTCGCCGAACAATTGCACCAGGCGATTGTTTTCCTCGACCAGGTAATCCGGCAGCGCCGCGATGCCGAGCCCCTGCTGGCAGGCGCGCACCAGCCCGAGGATGTTGTTGACCTTGAATAGGTTTCGCGCGGACCGCTGCCGTTGCGTCCGGCCTCGATCAGCCAGTTGCGGTTCTGCAGATGCGGCGCCACCTGTCCGTCGCTCAGCGTGATGATGCGGTGCGCATCGAGCTCGTCGAGCGTGCGCGGCGTGCCGAACCGCTTGATGTATTCCGGCGAGCAGTAGGCGTGAAAGCCCATCGCGAACAGCTTGCGCTGGATCAGGTCGGGCTGCGTCGGTTTACGGGACCGGATCGCGACATCGGCCTCGCGCATCGACAGATCGAGTTCCTCATCGGTGACGATCAGGGAAATCCGGATCTCGGGATAGAGCGCGGTGAATTCGCCGAGCCGCGGGATCAGCCAGTCGATGCCGACGCCGGGGGTGGTGGTGATCTTGAGGTCGCCGCTCGGCCGCTCGCGGCTGTCGGTGAGCTTGGCGCGTGCCGCCTGCAGCTGCATGAACACGTCGTGGGCGGTGCGGAACAACAGGTCGCCCTGCTCGGTGAGAATGAGGCCGCGCGCGTGGCGGTGGAACAGCGACACCAGAGCTCCTGTTCCAGCGCGCTGACCTGGCGTGACACCGCCGATTGCGACAGCCCAGCTGCTCGCCGGCATGCGTGAAGCTGCCCGCTTCCGCCGCCGCGTGAAAAACTTTCAGCTTGTCCCAATCCATATCGGTAAATCCGTCGCGAGCTCGGTTCATGATCACTCCGCCGCCGCGCGCTCGCTCGCGCGCATGGCGAGAAAACGTTCGGCCTCGAGGGCGGCCATGCAGCCAAGGCCCGCGGCCGTGACTGCCTGCCGGTAGGTTTCGTCGGCGATGTCGCCGGCGGCGAACACGCCGGGCACCGAGGTCGCGGTCGAGTTCGGCGCCACCTCGACATAGCCCGACGGCTTCAGCTTGATCTGGCCCAGAATCAGCTCGGTCGCCGGCGCATGGCCGATCGCGATGAAGACGCCGTCGGCGGCAACCTCGGTCAGCACACCGCTTTTGACATTCTTCAGCGGACGTGGGTGACCTTGCTCGGGTTGTCGGTACCGCAGATTTCGTCGATCGCGCTGTCCCAGATCACCCGGATTTTCGGATGCTTGAACAGGCGATCCTGCAGGATGCGCTCGGCGCGGAAATGGTCGCGGCGGTGCACGATGGTCACTTGGGACGCGAAGTTGGTGAGAAACAGCGCTTCCTCGACCGCGGTGTTGCCGCCGCCGACCACCATGACTTCCTTGCCGCGATAGAAGAAGCCGTCACAGGTCGCACACGCCGAAACGCCAAAACCCTTGAATTTTTCCTCTGACGGCATTCCGAGCCAGCGCGCCTGGGCGCCGGTGGCAAGAATGACGTGTCGGCGAGATAGACGTCGCCGCTGTCGCAGGTCAGGCGGAACGGCCGCTGGCCGAGTTCAAGCCGGTTAACGAGGTCGGTGACGAGCTTGGTGCCGACATCGGCGGCCTGATTCTCCATCTGCTCCATGAGCCACGGGCCCTGGATGACATCGACAAAGCCGGGATAGTTTTCGACGTCGGATGGTGATGTGCGCTGGCCGCCGGGCTGGATGCCCTGGATCAGGATCGGCTCCAGCATCGCACGCGCTGCGTAGATCGCCGCGCTAACCGGCCGGGCCGGAACCAGATGACGACCTTGGCGTCAACGGCAGCAGGCACGGAGAGTCCTTCTTGAAGGCAATTGGTTGTCCGTCGGCGGAAACCCCCCGAAGGGCGTCGCGGGGCACCGAAA
>CAWEEF010000004.1:0-727559 GCA_963808035.1 uncultured Alphaproteobacteria bacterium
CCACCATCCCGTCTCCGCAAACCGCGCGTTTCCGGCGCGTCGTCCAATAGGGCGGTTTTGCGGGCATTTCCGACCATTCATTTCGTGGATTTGGTCTCTGAGAGCGGTCGCGCTTTGAGTGGCGATTTTAGGGGCGCTGTCGCTGCATCCAAAAATTCCGTTCCCGGCGGTCGGGCTCAAGACGTGAACTTCGCACGCAACTGCAGCCGGAATTCCAATTTTGGAGACACCCCAATAGGGATTTTGGTTGACGCTCTAGCTATGCCAGGTTAAGTCCGAGGGCCTCGAACTGACGGCTCCATTCAGTCGGCGGATCACTGAGCCAGCAAATTCATGCGGCCCTGCTTACGTAGACGACTGGCAGATGCTTGAATGGCTTCCGCAGTTCGCTGGAGGTAGAGCCGCCGACGATGATCTTCGAGAATGCGTCGAGGTCGGCGAAGAATGCGGGCTTGAGGCTGCCGAGTTTGCTCGCGTCGACCACCAGAATGTTTTCCATCGCAGTAGCAATTACGGCTTGCTTTATCGCGACTTCGTGAAAATTGGAGCAACTAGCCCCACGGATCGGATGTGCGCCGCCGGCGGATATGAACGCCTTGTTGATTCCGAGCCGTCGCAGGTACGAGAGGCCTTCATCCGACGAAAACGATTGCGAGGATGGATGATATAGTCCGCCCATCAGCATCACTTGCGTTGCCGGTCGCCGGGTGACGATCGACGCCACGTTCATCGAATAGCAGATCACGGACAGCGGCAGCCCGTCGGGCAGGCATTCGGCGAGCGACTGCATGGTGGTGCCACAGTCGATGAATACCGTGTCGCCTTCCTGGATCGATTCGGCGGCGGAGTGACACGCAAACCGCTTGTCCTGAGTGTGCTGATCGATCTCCTGTTCAAGCGTATACTTGACGGCCGTCGGCGATGCCGCGTTCACGACGTAGCCGCCAAGACAGGCGAGCGTAGCGTCGGACGAGGCAAGATCGCGCCGCACCGTCATTTCCGAGACGTTCAGGAGTTGGGCTGCGTCCTTGAGATGCAGCGTGCCGTTCTGGGCGATGGCGCGGCGGAGCCTCTGCAGGCGCTGTCCACGTGCATCGCCCTGGGCGGTGGTTCCGTTTGGGCTTTCGACCATAGTGTTCAAATAACCCTTCAT
Organism: uncultured Alphaproteobacteria bacterium; assembly: GCA_963808035.1. Classification (GTDB taxonomy): domain Bacteria; phylum Pseudomonadota; class Alphaproteobacteria; order Rhizobiales; family Xanthobacteraceae; genus Bradyrhizobium. The sequence goes on from CAWEEF010000004.1 coordinate 1,154, forward strand.
TTGCTCGATTGACAATAGTTTCACATGGTGTGACTATTCAAACAAAAGGTGTTGTAATAATAACAAAGGCGTAAACTTCGGCTCCGGGCACGCTCGGTAGCTATCGCGGTCCGACGGCACTCGCGGAGCCGTCCTTGCGAGGAGGCCAATGCTACAATTCAAGCATCCAAAATGTCGGTGGCGGAAGTGTCGCACGGCACGCTGATGCCGGACGCTTCTACTCTGCCGCTACGCGGTCGCGAGCGGCGTGGTCCAGTTGAGGTGAGGGCGGTTGCTCGCAACGAAGCCCAGGCGCTGGAGATGGGGTGGCTTGATGAGATCCGCATCAACCTCTCCGCCACTGAGCGGCGTGTCGCGACACTCCCCGGCCGGAGAACGGTCAAGAATGAGGCGCAGGCCGCTTGGCTGCTAAAGGCCGTTACTTGCATTGATCTGACTACCCTCCACGGCGACGACACGGCCGGGCGCGTGAAGCGTCTCTGCGCCAAGGCAAGGGCACCCGTGCGGGCCGATATTCTGGCGGCGCTTGGGTTGGCCGACCGGGCTCTGCACACGGGTGCCGTCTGCATCTATCATCGCTTTGTCGCAACCGCGGTCGAAGCGCTCGAAGGTTCAAACATTCCCGTCGCGGCGGTATCGACCGGATTTCCGTCGGGACTTGTGCCGCACGATCTCAAGCTCAAGGAGATCGAACACTCGGTAAGGGACGGTGCCCAGGAGATTGATGTCGTCATCACCCGGGAGCACGTGCTGACCGGCGATTGGCGAGGTCTCTATAGCGAGGTGAAGGATTTCCGTGCCGCCTGCGGCAACGCCCATCTCAAGACGATCCTGGCCACGGGCGATCTCAAGACACTGCGCAACGTCGCCAAGGCATCGATGGTCTGTATGATGGCAGGAGCGGATTTCATCAAGACCTCGACCGGCAAGGAAGGCGTCAACGCAACGCTGCCGGTGACGCTTGCAATGCTGCGGATGATCCGGACCTATGCCGAGCGCACCGGATACAAGGTCGGCTTCAAGCCGGCTGGCGGAATCTCGACGGCAAAGGATGTACTTACTTACCAGTTCCTGATGAAGGAGGAACTGGGACGCGAGTGGCTCGAACCCAAGCTGTTCCGCATCGGCGCTTCGGGCCTGCTCGCCGACATCGAACGGCAGCTCGAACATCATGTCACAGGTCGCTACTCGGCATTCAACCGTCACCCCGTGGGATGAAAAGCCCCATGAGCGTCGCGCATTACTATGAGACCATGGAGTATGGCCCTGCTCCCGAGGCCGACAGCGAGGCTCGGGCCTGGTTGAAGAAACACGGGGCAGTTTTCGGGCATTTCATTGGCGGCAAGTTCGTCGCGCCGCACGCAGGCAAGCACTTCCCGACCTTCGAGCCCGCGAGGGGTAAGACGTTGGCCAGGATCGCCAAAGGTTCCGCCGCCGATGTCGACAGGGCAGTGAGCGCCGCTCGGATGGCCCAGCCACTTTGGGAACGGCTCGGCGGGCACGGTCGCGCGCGCCATCTCTATGCGCTGGCACGCATGCTGCAGCGTCACGCCAGGTTGTTCGCAGTGCTGGAAGCGATCGACAATGGCAAACCTTTGAGAGAAAGCCGCGATCTCGACATCCCGCTGGCAGCACGTCATTTCCTGCACCATGCCGGGTGGGCACAACTTCAGGAGCGCGAGCTCGCAGATCAGTTACCTGTTGGCGTGATTGGCCAAATCATCCCCTGGAACTTCCCGCTGCTGATGCTGACATGGAAGATTGCGCCTGCGTTGGCGGTCGGTAACACGGTCGTGCTGAAACCTGCCGAGTTCACCTCGCTTACGGCCTTGTTGTTCGCTGAACTCGCCACACAGGTCGGTTTGCCCCCCGGGGTTCTGAACGTCGTGAGCGGCGACGGCGCGACGGGGGCGATGCTCGTGGACCATCCAAGGATCGACAAAATCGCGTTCACGGGATCTACCGAAGTTGGCCGCCTGATCCGTCAGGTCACGGCTGGCTCAGGCAAGTCGTTGACGCTTGAGCTTGGCGGCAAGTCGCCCTTCATCGTGTTCGAGGATGCCGACATCGACGGAGCCGTCGAGGGCGTGGTTGACGCGATCTGGTTCAACCAGGGACAGGTATGCTGCGCGGGCTCTAGGCTTCTGGTGCAGGAAAGCGTTGCCGAGACTTTTCGCAAGCGTCTGATCCGCAGGATGGAATCGCTTCGCGTCGGGCCGCCACTCGACAAGGCGATTGACATGGGTGCGGTTATCGCGCCGGTCCAACTCGAGCGCATCAGGTCTCTGGTAGAGACCGGCGTAAAGGAGGGCGCGCAGAAATATCAGGCCGCGACCGCATTACCCGAGGAGGGTTGCTACTTTCCTCCGACGTTGCTCTGGAACGTGCATCCATCGTCAACGGCGGCAATCGAGGAAATTTTTGGTCCGGTGCTTGTGGCGATGACTTTTCGGACACCGGATGAAGCCGTAATGCTCGCCAACAATACCCGATACGGTCTCGCTGCGAGCGTGTGGAGTGAAACCATCGGACTTGCGCTCGATATAGCGCCGAAGCTGATGGCTGGCGTGGTTTGGATCAACGCCACCAATCTGTTCGATGCCAGCGTCGGTTTCGGGGGCTATCGTGAATCCGGTTTTGGCCGAGAAGGAGGACGTGAGGGCATTTACGAGTATCTCAAGCCCAAGGCGTGGAGCCTGCGCAAGCAGCGGACGAAGCCGTCCGCGATGTCCGTCTTTCACAACGATCCGGGCCTCGAGCTGCCGCCGATCGATCGGACGCCGAAACTCTTCATTGGCGGCAAGCAGGTTCGCCCGGATGGCAACTATGCCCGCGCCGTGTTGTCGCCGAAGGGCAAGCGTCTGGGCGAGGTGAGCGAGGGCAATCGAAAGGACATCCGTAACGCGGTAGTGGCGGCGCGGTCGGCCGAAGCTTGGTCGAAGGCGACAGCGCACAATCGTGCCCAAATTCTCTACTACCTCGCCGAAAATCTCTCGGCCCGCAGTGATGAATTTGCGGCGCGCATTGCCGCCATGACGGGAACCCTTGCCAAGGCGAAGGTTGAGGTCAGCACGAGCATCGCGCGACTGTTCAGCTACGGCGCCTGGGCCGACAAATACGAGGGCGCCGTCCACGCCCCGCCGCTGCGCGGCGTGGCGCTTGCGATGCACGAGCCGATTGGTGTGGTCGGCATTGTCTGCCCCGAGGAGGCTCCGCTCCTTGCTCTGGTCAGCCTTGTTGCACCTCTGATCGCCATGGGCAATCGGGTCGTGGCGGTTCCGAGCGAGAGCCATCCACTTGCCGCAACTGACTTCTACCAAGTGATCGAGACGTCCGACGTGCCCGCTGGCGTGGTTAATATCGTCACCGGACGGCGCGATGGCCTTGTGAAGGTCCTGGCGGAGCACGACGATGTCGATGCACTTTGGGTGTTCGGCTCGAAGGAGGCGTCGGCGACTGCGGAGAAGTTGTCGAGCGGCAATCTCAAGCGCACGCTGGTTGATCATGGGTTTATGATGGATTGGTATGACAACCTCGCCAGCGAGGGCCCCATTCTTCTTCGTCATGCGGTGCAAGTGAAAAACATCTGGATCCCGTATGGAGACTAGGAGCAGCACCGACGTAATCACACGCTAGATCCGGGCCACCAGAGCCTGGGCCGTATTCGAAAAATAAGGCCAAAGGGAGCGAATATGCTGAAGACCATTGATCCGCTGCTCAATGCCGATGTGCTCTATGCCTTGCGTGCGATGGGACACGGCGATCGCCTGGTCATCTGCGACACCAATTTTCCGGCTGACGCCATCGCGCGGCAGACAACTCTCGGTCGATTGTTGCGCATCGACAATGTCAGCGCAGCAAGGGCGGTTGGAGCGGTGCTGTCGGTGCTGCCACTCGACACATTCGTCGATGACGCGGCGATCCGAATGGAGATTGTCGGAAAGCCGGAGGAGGTGCCGGCGGTACAACGCGAGGTTCAGGCCGCGATTGATGCTGCCGAAGGCAAATCCTGGCCACTCGCCGGCATCGAGCGCCACGCCTTCTATGAGAAAGCGAAGACAGCCTATTGCGTGGTCGTGACAGGTGAGCGCCGTTTCTACGGGTGTTTCCTCTTCACCAAGGGGGTCATCCCTCCGGATGAAGGGCACTGAGAATGGATAAAAATGGCGTGGTCATTCTTGGTGTCTTTGTTGCGGACCTGGCCTTCCGCGCCGGTAAAATGCCGGCAATTGGCGAGACGATTGCGGGCTCCGGCTTTGCCGTGGGACCGGGCGGCAAGGGCTCGAACCAAGCCGTTGCCGCTGCGCGCGCGGGTTCTGACGTGACGTTCATTTCTCGGATCGGAAGCGATGCATTTGGAGAACTTGCCCTCAAGACCTGGAAAGCTGACGGAATTCGGCCCCGCGTGACCCAAACGGCGACCGCGCCGACCGGAGCGGCTTTTATCTATGTCCATGAAACGCGGGGTGACAATGCCATCATTGTCGTGCCCGGCGCGGCGATGGATTTGTGTGCAGCGGATGTCGATGCTGCGGCGGATGCTATATGCGCAAGCCGTGTGTTCGTGACGCAGCTCGAGCAGCCGGTGGATGCCGCTCGCCGTGGACTGGAAATCGCTCGCGCCGCGGGCAGCATGACGGTGCTCAATCCCGCGCCGGCGACTGATCTCGACGACGCCGTTCTCGCTCTGAGCGACTATGTCGTGCCGAATGAAAATGAGGCCGAAGCGTTGACCGGCATTGCCGTGGGAGATCTCGCCGCCGCTCGTCGCGCCGGCGACGCCCTGCTTGCGAAGGGCGCCGGTACGGCGGTGATCACGCTCGGCGAGCGGGGCGCGCTTTTCCACACGAAAGATCGTTCGGTCCATATCGCACCCTTCTCGGCTGGCAAGGTGGTAGAGACGGCCGGCGCCGGCGACGCCTTTGTGGGCGGCTTCGCGGCTGCCCTCGCCAGAGGAGAAAATCCGCTTGAGGCCGCGCGCTTCGGATCGGCGGCTGCGGGAATTTCGGTAACGCGACATGGTACCGCTCCGGCTATGCCGCTCCGCGAGGAGATCGAAACGCTGTTGAAGGAGAATGGCGGTCATGGAGCTGAACGGTCCGATCAAGCCTGACTGGAATGAAATCGGCGAGCGCGTGTGTTCGAGATGACAGTACTGAGGCAGCCCGACGGGCAAAAAAAAGGGAGGTTATGCTATGAAACAGCAAGAACACGATCATGCTGGGATGCGACCCAATCGACGCACGGTACTTATGGGAGCCGCCAGTGCTGCAGCCCTGGGCACCACCGGCGCTCTCGGCTCGTTCACCGAGCTTGCGCTGGCGCAGGACAATTTACGGGCGAAAATCCTGCAGTTTCCCGGTGTGGGAAAGGGGGCGCCGACCGACGCCGACTGGCAGAAAGTAGGCGAACTGTGCCTTGGTCCCACCAAGGCAAACGTCAAGGAGGGAGAATTCAAGGGCGTCGAGCTCTCCTTCATGGGACTCAACAATCAGAATCTGCACAATTTGCTTTTCCGCGGTTTTTTGAAACCATGGGAGGCCTACACGGGCGCGAAGATTTCCTGGATTGATCTCGCACAGGCCGACTACAACCCGCGACTGCAACAGGCGATTGCGACCGGTACAGTCGACTTCGACATTCTCGAAATGGGCGCTCCCTTTGAGGGCGATGTGTGCGGCAAGGGACTTGCCTCCGAGATGCCGGACTGGGTCAAGAAGCAGATCGATATCGACGATTATGTCGACTATTTGAAGCCGCCGGTCGGAACTTGGAACGGAAAGACCTATCGCGTCACGATCGATGGCGACTGCCACAACTTTAACTACCGAACGGACTATTTCTCCGACGCGGCCCTGGCCAAGGCCTGGAAGGACGCGGGCAATACGAGCGAATGGGGCGTGCCGAAGACCTGGCAACAAGTTCAGGTCGTGACCAAATTCCTCAAGGGCAAGAAGTTCAAGGGACAGAATGCCGTTGGCTACCTTGATGCGCCGAAGCCTTGGGGCGGATTCGGCTTCTATTTCCTTGGCAGCCGTGCCACGGCATACGCCAAGCATCCTGACGACAAGGCCTGGTTGTTCGATGTCGACACGATGAAGCCGCGCATCAACAACCCGGCCTGGGTGCGCGCCATTCAGGATGTCATCGACGCGCTGCCGTCGGAGCCGGCAGATCAGCTCAACGCGGATCCGAACACCACCGGCTTTCAGCAATTCCTCGCGGGCATCGGCTCGATGATCCCCTGGTGGGGAGATATCGGCCAGGTGGCAAAGGCGAGCGACACCTCCGTTATCGGCGACGTGGTCGGATTCGATATCCTGCCTGGATCGGATGACGTCTACAACTCCAAGACAGGCAAATGGGACAAGCTCTCAAGCGGGCCAAACCATGCGCCAAACTGCGCCTATCTTGGCTGGGGCATCTACGTCATGGCGCGGGTCAATGGCGATGAGCGAAAGCACAAGGCAGCCTGGAGCGCGGCCGCACATATCGGAGGCAAGGATCTGTCGATCTGGACAGTGATGTATCCGTCCGGCTTCCAGGTGCACCGAACCAGCCATTCCAACATCGACGAATGGGTGGCTGCTGGTTACGACAGGAAATACATCACGTCCTACTTGAACTCCCAGTTCGGCTCCTACAATCATCCGAACCGGGCCGTCGAGCCGCGCATTCCGGGCATCTTCCAGTACTACAGCGTCGCGGAAGATGAACTGACAAAAATCTTCGCCGGCCAGTACGATGCGCAGACTGGCGCCAACAACATCGCCGCGGCGTGGGAAAAACTGACCGACCAAATCGGCCGCGACAAGCAGGTCGCACTCTACAAGGCGTCGCTCGGCATGTAGCTTCCTCCTCGGTGGATCACCGGTCCTCAGCTGGCGCCTTTCGAGGCGCCAGCCGGCTGTTTTCCCGGTGATCAGGTCAGGTCCAATCGGGAAAAGTGCGATCTTGATGCAGAATTCGTCAGTGGTTGCCTATACCCGGCCCGACCAGGGCGCGTCGCGACGCGTGCTTGCCGGCCGCAAGAAACTGGGCCGATCGCTCGTTGCCCTTGCCTCGCTGGGGGCGCTGGTATTGCTCCTCATCCAGATCCTGCACGCGACTGGGACGATCGCGGCAGGGTTCACCACGTGGCGCCCAATCCTCTATGCCTATCTGGTTTGGGCTATCGTGCTCGGCGTAGGCCAAGTCGTAATCCGAGGAGAATCCGGCCTGCGCGCACTATTCCTGCTCCCGGCTGTCTTGTACACCATTGCCGTTGTGATCTTTCCGACGTTGTTCGGATTTTATATCGCCTCACTGGACTGGAATCTCAGTTCCTTTGAGGGACCACACTTCAACGGCCTCAACAACCTCATTGGATTGCTCCACGATCGCTATTACTGGAACGCTCTGGCCAATATGGTGTTCTACACGGGGTCCGTGCTCGGCGAATATGCGATTGCATTTGGCCTGGCCTTGTTGCTGAACGCCAATATCCGAGCCCAAAAATTCTTCCGCGTCGTCTTCCTGCTGCCCCTGATGCTGAGCCCGGTTGCGGTCAGCTGGATGATCGGAAAATCGCTTATGGAGTATCGTTTTGGCCCTGCGGCGACGCTGGCGCGCTATTTGGGATGGGACAATCCTGCTTTCTTTTCTACGCCCTGGGCAGCGCGATTGAGCATTGAAGCGATGGATGCCTGGGTTTCTATCCCCTTCATCATGATCTTACTGCTCGCTGGACTACAGACGATGCCCAAGGAGGTGCAGGAGGCCGCCAAGGTCGACGGCGCAAACGGCTGGCAGTCGTTCTGGCACGTCACGTTCCCGCTCATGCTGACGGTGAGCATCACCGTTCTCATCATCAGGATCATTTTCAAATTGAAGCTTGCCGACATTGTGATCAACGTGACGGCGGGAGGACCCGGCGGAGCCACCGACACCGTGTCAAGCTTCATCTATCGCGTCTATCGCGATCGATCGAATGTCGGATACGGCACCGGGCTCGCGATCTTCTATCTGCTTCTCATCATCGTCTTCCTGACCGTCCTGTTGCGCCTGTCCAGGCGCTGGACGCAGAAGGTTACCTGAACCTGCAGGCCGAAAGTCGCATCTCAAGGGGAAATGTTCGATTGTCCATAATCAGCTCATCGTCGAAACCGTCCCGGAAACATCACGCGGCATTTCGGGCGAAGCGGATTTTCAGCCGTGGGTTGATCTATGGCGTGCTGCTCTTCTGGAGCTTTGTCTGCCTGTTTCCGATCTATTGGACGGTCACGACCGCGTTCAAATCGGCGACCGATGTGACACAGGGGCACCTGATCCCGTGGCTGGATTTTCAGCCGGATTGGAAGGGTTGGCGTTCGCTCGGCCTGTCGCCCGATACGATCCTGCAGGGCTCCAATCCGCGCGACGAGTTCGTAAGCCGGTTCGAGAACAGCGTCATCACGTCGGTCGGCGCCTCCATCCTGGCGCTCGTGCTCGGGTCATTGGCAGCTTACGGGCTGAGCCGCTTCCGATACAAATTCGCGTGGATGCGCAACGACGATATTTTGTTCTTCTTCATGTCGCAGTTGATCCTGCCACCCGTCGTGCTGGCCTTACCGTTTTTGGTTCTCTACAAGGCATTGTCGCTGTTGGACACGCGAATTGGACTGATCCTGATCTATACCTTGACGGTGCTGCCGATCGTCATCTGGATTATGCGCGACCAATTCAACTCGATCCCAATCGAGCTCGATGAAGCAGCCTTTGTCGACGGCCTCTCTGTCTGGGGGGCGTTCTTTCGTATCGCGTTGCCGCTTGCGCTTCCCGGCATGGTGGCGGCCTTCATCCTCTCGCTGGTGCTGTGCTGGAACGAGTACTTCTTTGCGGCACTGCTGACGAGCACGGATGCGAAAACGCTGCCCGTCATGGTCGCTAGCCAAACCGGCTCGCAAGGCATCAACTGGTGGTCCATGGCAGCACTATCGACCGCGGCGATCGTTCCACTAGTCCTGGTTGGAATTTTCCTTGAACGCTACATCGTCAGCGGATTGACAGCCGGTGCGGGCAAATAGAACATCAGCCCGTCCGCCGTCCCCGATTGGAAAGGTAGACGCGCGCGGCGTTGTCGCCGAAGACCCCCGCTCTTTCATCCTCCGATAGATCAGCGAGCAGGGTCTCGGCTGCGGCAAACCATTTTGCATACCCTCCGGCCAGATTGACCACCGGCCAGTCGCTCCCCCACAACAGGCGGTGCGATCCAAAGCATGCACGAACGTGGTCCACCGCCTGGCGCAGATCTGCGACTTGCCAGTCGGCCGCTGCCTCGGTCACCAGTCCCGAAAGTTTGCAGACGACATTGGGTCGCCGGGCGATCTCGTCGATGTCTTTCTTCCACGGCATCAAGTCGCCGCCGGAAAGTCGTGGCTTGGCGCAATGGTCCAGCACGAACTGTAATTCGGGATGGTCATCGACCAAGCGCAAGAGTCTGGTCAAATGGCGCGGTAACACCAGTGCGTCAAAAATCAGGTCAAGTTTCTCCATTGCCGCCAATAAGGGCGCCAACCCCGGTCTGAGCAGCCAATCGTCGTCGGGAATGTCCTGCACCATCGGCCGCAGCCCCACCAGAAGTTTCCGCCTGCCGAGCGCATCAATGCGTGCTGCGGCGTCCGCGGCATCGAAATCGATCCAGCCGACTACGCCGCACACCACGTCCGCGGCGTCCGCGATATTGAGAAGAAATATCGTCTCGGCCTCGGTCGACGCTGCTTGCACCAGGATCGTTCCGTCGATGCCGACAGAGGAAAGCAGCGGCACCAGGTCCGCAAGACGAAAGTCGCGATAGATCGGTGCCAGATCCGGCGTCAGCCAGCCGTAGTCACCCCGGGCGATGGTCCACAGATGATGATGCGCATCGATCCGCATCAGCAGAGCTTCGATGACGGCACCGGCGCATCCGCATCGAGAAGACGTTCCGCCTTCAGATCGGTCCAGAGGCTAGCCGGTACCTCGTTATGGAGCGCCGCAACGTTATGCTCGACGTCCTGAGGGCTTTGTCCCCCAAGAACAAGGCTGACGACAGCGGGATGGCCGAGAGCGAAATGGAGTGCGGCGGTTGGCAAGGCAACACCGTGGCCTGCGCAGACGCGTCCGATCCTCGCGACCTTGTCCAGGATCTCGGGCGGTGCATCCCGATAGTTATACTTCGCGCCACGAATTGCTCCGGTTGCCAGAATGCCTGAATTGAATACGCCACCAAGCAGGACGCCGATTCCCTGTTGCTGCGCTAGCGGCAAAAACTCCGGCAGCGCTGGTTGTTCCAAGAGCGAATAGCGACCAGCAAGCAGCATGATATCGAACGATCCGGCTTTCGCAAAGCGCACGCACATTTCGGCCTCGTTGACGCCGATTCCGATTCCAGCAACGACACCCTCTGCGCGAAGCTTGTCGAGCGCGACATAGGCGCCCTCCATGGCTTGCTGGAAACGGTCCTCAATCGCATCTGTACCATGGGTCCAAACGTCCACATCGTGGATCAGCAGCAGGTCTAGTCGATCGATCCCGAGGCGCAGCAGCGACTGTTCTACCGAACGCATGGTGCCATCATACGAATAGTCGATCACCGCTCGGTGCGGCAACCCGCCGACAAAACCGGAACCGTTGTCGGGCCGGTGAAACGGATCCATCCAACGACCAACCTTGGTACAAACCACAAGATCCCGGCGCAACGTGCGCCGTATCGCGGTCCCACAGCGATGCTCGGCTAGCCCACGACCATAGAGCGGAGACGTGTCGAGCAGATTAATGCCCAGCTCGAACGCCCGCTCCACGGTAGCAATAGCCGTGCTGTCGTCGAGTTCGAGCATAGAGATCACCAAGTGGCGCGGTTCCAAACCCGAGGATTGATACTTCAAGCCCGGTCCGACCAAGCGTACGGCGCGGCACTGGTGATAATAGGGTCATCTTCGAACTGAGCTGCTGCCGGTTTAGTGGACGCGACGTTAAGCTAATCCCACCTTGCGTTCGAACTCAACAGGGCTGAGGTATCCGATCGTCGAATGACGTCGGGTCGCATTTCAGAAGCGCTCGATATAGTCGAACACATCTGCCTTCGCCTCATCCTTGTCCCATAGAGTTTGCGAGCAGTGCGCTCAGTTTTGAGCGACGACAAGAATCTTTCCGTATTGGGGCCATTTCAGGGCGACGCAGCAGGAAGCGGAACTGAGAAGATTGGCTCTGCCTGTAGAGTGGAAAGGTGATCGCAGTATTTAGCGACCAAGACATGAGCGAGCAGGGCAGGGGATCTTCGTGGGCGATTTTCGGCGCTCAGTCTCTGCGGCCCAAAATTCCGTCCCCGGCAGCACGGGTTTCGAGCGGCAAAGGGGCTGTTTTCAGGTTCGGAAACTGGGGATCTCGGCAAGGTAAAAGCGCGGTTTCGAGGCGCAATTATTGCGGCTTCAACCCGAGCGCTTCGCCATTTTCCGCATCGGCGGCTTCCGGCGAGCCGTTCGACGGACCGGCCTCGCCTGCTTCACTCGCCGCCCGTGGCAAGACGCACATGGCCAGAAGCAAGGCATTCGAGCCGAGAACCGCGAATGTCTCGCGTGTCGTCAAATAGCCTATTGCCTCATCGAAATTCTCCGCGTCCTCGATCTTTGCCCGCGCAATCGCCAGGTCCGGATCGATCTGGCCACGATTGCGGCGCCCATCGCCGGGCAAATTGACCAAATGGGACTCCAGCAGGTTCCGGTCATCGCGCAATTGAAGCAACGGAGATGATGCGGCAAGGTCGCGTGAGGCTTTCGCCAGTTCATTGGCCCGAACAAGCACGGCGGGCGGAGCGGTCTGCTCCGGGGTGCGAAACAATTTCGACTTCGGATCGCACAGCGTTGACGACAGAATGGCGATCGGCAGGCAAAGCAGAAGCCCGATGATGACCGGCGCCATCCAAAACAATAGCGGCAGCGACACCGCATAGGCGGTTGCCGCCATCGCCATTCCGAACAGCGTCGGCAGGGTATATTTGCGCACTAACTCCTCGCGAGGAAGCTTGCCGTCTTCGCGGCGCTGAACCTGCCAGCCGGCATCGCGGCCGAGCAGGATCTCCGTAACCGCGACGGACTGAAAAATCATCATCACGGGCGCGATCAGTCCCGACAGAAATGTCTCGAGAAGCAGACTGGCAATAACCGGCAGGCCTCCGCCGAATTGCCTGAGCCGGCCGCTCCGGATCGCGAGCAGGATGCAGGCGAGCAGCTTCGGCAGAATCAGCAACCCCATGGTGCCAACGAACACCCACGCCGCGAGCACGGGGTCCTGGGCAGGCCATTTCGGAAACAGGGAAAAGCCTTTCGGGAAATACTCCGGCCGCACAAACTGCGCCTGCAGGGAGATCAGGATTCCGAGCACCAGGAACAGCAGCCACAACGGCGCGGTAAGATAGGACCCGATCCCGGTGAGCAGATGAAGCCGCGACACCCAATGCAGCCCGCGCGCCGGCAGTACCGCCAGATGCTGGAGGTTGCCTTGGCACCAGCGCCGATCGCGCGCGGCGAAATCGAGCAGCGACGGTGGACATTCCTCGAAACTGCCGCCGAGGCCGGGCGCCATCCGGATCGCCCATCCTCCACGCCGCATCAGCGCCGCTTCGACGAAATCGTGGCTCAGAATATGCCCGCCAAACGGCTTGCGGCCCTTCAAGTCCGGCAGTCCGGCGTCCCCCGCAAACGCGCGCACGCGAACGATGGCGTTGTGGCCCCAATAATTGCCCTCGGAGCCGTGCCACCAGGCAATGCCGGCCGCTATTACCGGGCCGTATAATCGTCCCGAGAATTGCTGCAACCTGCCGAACAGCGTTTTCGCATTGACCACGATCGGCAGCGTCTGGATCAGCGCGACGGCTGGGTGACGCTCCATCGCCGACGCGAGCCGGACGATCGTCTCGCCAGTCATCAGGCTGTCGGCATCCAGGATGATCATATGGTCATAGCTCGAGCCGAACCGCGTGATCCAGTCTTCGATATTGCCGGATTTGCGAGCGGTGTTTTCCCGACGGTGGCGGTAGTAGATGTTGCCCGCCTTGAGATCCTCACGGAGTTGCAGGAAATATCGCTCTTCCGCGACCCATATCGATGGATCGGTGGTGTCGCTGAGCACAAACCAGTCGAAGTTCGAACCACGTCCGGATTGATCGGTCGATTCGTGCATGGCGCGCAGTCGCGCCATGATCCGGAAGGGATCTTCATTGTAGATCGGCAACAGCATTGCATTCCGGCTGCCGATCGACGGCAGCGGCGCGTCCGGTTCGATCCCAAGCGGATCGTTGGTCGGGACCAGCAGCACGGCAAAGCCAGCGAGCGCAGACATGAACGAAAAGGCGATCCAGGCGAACAGCACGACGAACAGCATCAGGACCAGCCATTCGAGAACCGTAACGCCGCCGACCTGGAGAACTTCATACATCTCGTAGCAACCGGCTGAGGTCAGCGCGGCCGTGCCGATAAAAATGCCGGCGCGTCGAAGCGCCAGCAAACCCGAACCGGGGTTTGACCGGCTCGCGTCTTTCCGAAACCCGCCGAGTTGCGCCTTGGACATCGGCAGCGGGTTTTCTGGCGGCAGGAATTCCCGCAGGTCCGCGCCGTGAAATTCAAGATTGGGATGCCGCGTCAGGGTGTCCATCGATAAACCCACACCTCCGAGATCGCATCGTTTCCCTCCGCCAGCGACGCACGCAGTTCGATCGGAGGCTTCTCCTTGACCGAAAGTTCAAAACTCAGTCGCCAGCCTCCGATCGCCGGGTTTGGCTGGGTGACGATGTTCTTGATCTTGGCTTTGTCCGCACTGACGTTACCCTTGATGTTCTTCGGATCGACGGACTTCAGCCGTTCACCAATCGCATCGAGTACGAAGATCTTGGTATCCTCGCCCTTGGCGCCTACGCCGGTTCGGGAAAACCGCGCCAGCGACGAGGCCTTCGGCTTATCCGGACCCCAGTGCAGGCGATAGGTATAGGTATGCTCGGCCTTGGCTTGCAGCGGATCCTTCGGGCGCCAAAAGCCGGCGATGTTGTCGTGGATTTCCTCCTTGGTCGGAATTTCGATCAACTGGACCGATCCTTCGCCCCAATCCCCGATCGGCTCGGCCCATAGGCTTGGCCGCTTTTCGAAACTGGATTCAATGTCCTCATAGGCGAAGAAATTCTTTTGCCGCTGCATCAAGCCGAAACCGCGGGTATTGAGATCGGCGAAGGTGCTGACCTGCAGATCTCGGGGGTTGTTCAGCGGACGCCACAATTCCTCGCCGCGGCCGTTATAGACCGCCATGCCGTCGGAATCGTGCACCGACGGGCGAAAATCATCGACGCCGACCCGGTCGTTCGACCCGAAGAAGAACATGCTCGTCATCGGAGCAAGGCCGGCGTGGTCGAGCGCGACGCGCGGATAGATCGCCATCTCAACGTCGAAGACGGTGGTGTCGCCGGGTCTTATCGTGAAGCGATAGGCGGCGGTCGTACTCTCGCTGTCGAGCAGCGCGTGCACGACGACGGAAGTGGCGTTCGCGGCCGGCTTCTCGATCCAGAACGTCTTGAACAGGGGAAATTCCTCCCCTTTGGCCTCGCCGGTGTTGATGGCGAGCCCCCGCGCAGACAGGCCGTAGATCTCGCCCTTGGCAACGGCGCGGAAGTAGCTCGCGCCGAGAAAGACACAGACTTCGTCGTAATAGTCCGGCCGGTTGATCGGCGCGTGAATCCGAAACCCGGCGAAGCCCAGATCAGTCCCGGGCCCTGGTGGGACGTTGCTGCCAAACTCGAAGTCGTCGATGCGATAGGCGATCCGGGTCGCCTGCCCGTTTGCCACTTCGTAGATGTCGACCCGCGGCGCGTAGAAGAAGCCACGGTGGAAGAATTGGACTTCGAACGGCAATTTGTCGCCATGCCATAGCGCGCGATCAGGCAAAAAGCGGATCTGACGGTAATGATCGTAGTCGAGGTCCTTGAGGCTATCAGGCAGTTTTGTATCCGGTGCGACGTACGGCTTGCCGGCCGCGTCCCGCGCCAGTTGCCGCACACTCGATCGATCGAACGGGACAGTGTCCGCCTGCGCGCCAGCAGCAACTCCGCCTGCGGCGGCGGACAGCAGCGGAAGGGAACCCGCGGCCTGAAGAAAGCGTCGACGGTTCAAGAGACCTCCAGAGTGCATGAGAACGACAGGTGGAAACTCTCATGAGGTCTGCAGGTTCCGAGCAAGGAACCGGGTTTCCGCTGGCGCCCGGGCATCCGTTCAGGCTCAGGAAAAAGCTTCAACACTCCTGCTGCGAACGGTGACAAATCAGTTCCATAGCTTGGCGAACCAGAGCACCGTCGGCAGCTTGGGCCTTACGATTTTGAATAAGCGCTCGACGAGGCTCACGGCACAGGCCGCGACGATCTTGACCGTACCGATAATCCAGTGGCCCTGGCCAGCCACGGCAACTGCGATCAGTTTTGAAGTGTTCGATGAGACTGGTGGGGACCAACACCGGTACCAGGGATTGGTACGGTCCCAACGCTTCAATGGGACTGCGCAGGCTTGACAGCAAGCCGGTTTGGCCCGGCCGAGGTCGGTTTGCCGTTGACGTCATTTTACGGTCTCCCGTTTCTCAGCCATGCGTCGCGATCGATCCTGCGGACAGAAGTTCAGTCGAAGATTCAAGCTCGGGGCTTAATCTGAAGCTCCAGAAGCGCCATTCTTTGCAGCGCGACGGGATCCCGCTCGCCCAGCGCGGCGGTGCGCAGGATGCTTTCCGCTATCGATCGCACATGCGCCGAGCTGACCGGCTCGGGCAACGTCGCCACCGCCGCATCCATTGCGGTCTTCATGAGATCGATGGTCTCCGGCGGAAATGATGCGTTGGAAAAGTCCTCCATGGCTCAAACTTTTTCGTTCAATGGTGGCCTCCGCCGCAGCGCGGTAACCTGTTTCGGCGAATTGGCATTCTGCAAGCCCGCCGTCGGCGCATCAGGTTTGTTGGCTTCGTGGCGGCCGATGGTACAGCCGGCCGCAAGTCCGTCGGGCACCTACGATGGCGCCCTTGATGCGCCCTGAGCCTGCGCGGCGGAAGAAAGCGCAAGCCCAAGACAACCGCAAAACGTCCAACGAGTTAATCTCAGCCCGCGCGCTTTGTTCCCATTATCTTATTTGACGCGGTCAGTACGGTACGCAACCGCTCGATGTCGTCGCTAGCATGGAAATAGCCGGGTAGTTTCACCCGAGGAGACCGTCTCGCCACCCGGCTATCCCGAGCCTCCCAGAGGCCCGCTGACTCAAGATCATGGCGGTAAGGTCGTTCCCAAAGAAAAAAATGGCCCCGATCCGGGGCCATCTTTGTCACATATTATCTTTCTTCATCATCATCTTCTTGTGGTGCATCATGCGCATCTTGTGATGCATCATCATTTTATGATGCATGCTGTGGTGCATGCCCATATCGCTTTTCTTGTCCATCATGGGCTTGTCTTGAGCGACCGCGGGAGCTGCGATTGCAATCGTAGCCAGCGCCGCCAAAACGTAAGAAATTTTCGTCATCTGTATCTCCTGGAGTGAACTTCACCAAAATATTACGAACCAGCGAACAAATCGTTTCATCGCTGCAGGAGAAGAATTATGAACAGGCGTTCAGATTGGCTCGGTTCCTTTGAGTCTCAGTGATCGAAGATCCGTTTTGTACGCCGATCGGTAGTGCGGCGCCTGCAGATGATGTAATCCCGCGACGTCAGTCGCGACTATTCCCACACATGTCGCCCAACGCCTTGTGTGGCCGTGTATTCGATCTCTCGGTATTTCTTGGCCGACCTGTACGCGTCTCATAAAGAAATCGGGGCCGCCACCGCTGGCAATAAGCCTTCTTAGCTCTTGCTTGGATCGGGAATTGCCGGCTGCGCCGGCTTCGGGCCGGGCGCGACGGGTTCAAGCACTGGCTTGGGCGCGGTCTCGGTGACGGCGGCACCAGCAGCCTGCGCTGCGGCGGCGGTCGTGCCGTACTGGATCATCGTCTCGCTTTCAACCTTGGGCGCACTCCAAGGGCCATGATCGACCAAGATCAGGGATAGTAGACCGACTGCCGCGACCGCTGTTGCGATCAGTGCCGGGACGACGTGTGAATTCGTATTGCTATTCGCCATAATGCCTCTCTCGGTAACCAAGTCGCGGCTGGGGCTAACGTTCCTCGAGCTGGGCATTGGGGGATCAGCGACCGCCACATTAAGCTTACGGTTGCCAAGCCGTTTGGTTTCAGAGGGTATGCGGGAACGAGGTCCGTTCGAGCGCTTTTCGAGAAGTCATGCCCGCTGGCGGATGTCTTCTCCAGAAGCTGACTATTGTCGCCATCAGAAGCGGGACTGACTTTAACGCTTTTGCAGCGCCGTTGCTATTTCGTTGAGGCTGGATATGGCTTTCACGATCTGCGTGAAAGGATTATCTTCGGAGGAACAACTGGTTCGCGTGTACGCGTTCACGACGAGCACGATGGCGGCTAGTAAAATCAGGCGGTTCAATAACGTCGTCGCGACTGATTTAACCATCAGATCGACTCGCCCAGTTGAGCAACTCGTTTCGCCAGTGCCTTGCGGTCTGCCTTAAGCCTTCTGATCAGGTGCGCTGTTTCAATTGTGATGACAGAGCCGGACTCTTGCGGCTCGGTGGAAACGCCTACGCGCACTCCGTTGCACCACACAATGCGTGCCCTTAAAATCTCCGCCCGGCTGAGAATACAAAGATCAATTGCGTGGCGCGGAACCACTGGCTCAGCGAACTCGATCATCGCGCCATTTCGGGACAGGTTCCGTACGAGGCAGTCCAGGGTCGAGGATTGCTCGTTAAATACAATTCGGCCGGAAAGGTACGTTCGACGCCTCTCGCTCCTACGTTTTTCTTTCATCTTAATGTCTTCTTTCGTCACAGCACGGCTTCGATCTCCGGCTCAGCAACTGCCGTGCCATCCTCAATTGTTAACGGGACTCAGTGCAGGTTTTCACGGCGAATGGTTTACGCCGTCGTCACCAATCATCCACCCGGGAAGGAACAACGGCAGGCGCTGGTTCTCATTCTTCGTGGTTCCACGAAGCCCGCCACGACGTTGGCGGAACGAGTGACGCCGAAGGACTTGCGCAAGAACTATAGCTTGTTTCAACGGGAATTTTAGAAGGGTTCGACCGTGATCGGCTTTGATCGCTGAGCCGATCCTTTCCCCAGTTTACTGGGTCTGCGGGCTACCGGCGTTGAGAAGTTGAGATAGGGCAGTGACAAGCTGCGCGGGTGCAAATGGCTTGGTCAGCAAGATGCTGTTCGGTACGCCGTTCGCGCCCCATTGATCGGCGCCCGCGCCGGTCATGTAGACGACCGGGAAGGTCGGATCGATCTCTCTGGCCTGCTTCGCGACCTCCCATCCGTCCATCGTTCCCCGTAGGTTGACGTCGGTCACAAGTGCCCGGTAGGTAATTTTGGCTCCCTTTAGGAGGGTGACGGCCTGTTCGCCTGAAGCAACTATGGCGGGTTCGAAACCGGGGTCGGTAAGGGCTTCTTCGACGACATTTTGTATCTGCTGATCATCTTCGACAATCAGGATGACAAGCAGTTCTTCCATGGATGCTTCCCCCGGCTGCCGAGCCCAACTGACCACGCTTCAGTCGGACTTTCGTTCCACCCTTATGTACAAAAGTGCACTTAATGGAACCCTAAACCCACGCTCCGGCAGCCCGAAAGTTGGGCCTGCCAAATACCGACTTGCCGAGGGGATTAGGGCCTCAAGCTCGGCGCGATGAGACGCTGGCAGTCGACGTGGCCGACACAGAACGCTGTGACGCGTCGGCGACGTCCGCCGCGGGAATTGCGGTTCGCAAAGTTAAAGAAATTTGAGTGCCGACCGAAGCCGAATGTCTACTTGGCTTCTTGCTTAGATGAATACCTGTTCTAGCGGATAGTTGATCGAGACGCGGGCGCTTTGCACTTTTGCTTCTTTTTGGCACCGTCCGTCCAGCTAAATCCCCGACCTACCCGGAAGCAGGCGCGGGCCAACCAACGAGCGTAGTTGGACACCAACGGGTCTTTCTTCTGGCGATACGTCCCTCGCGATCCTCCGCGCTGTAGTCGCGCGGCTCTGGCGTGCGGGTGAATAGTGCGCGGTCATCGAGAGTATCGATGTTGACGACGCTCCACACCCGGCCCCCGTCGGTCAAAGTCATTGCGACAAAGACGCCGCACCGTCGGCAGATGATCTGATCGGAAGTTTTAAGACCGAACGAGTATCGTTGAAGGTGCTGCGGATCGACGACCGTCAATGTCACACGCGCCTTAGGATCGGAGAAGGCCCTCGCATTGTGCTTACGGCAAAACGAGCATTGGCATGCACCCAGCACTTGGTCGCTTGGCTGGCGCTCGGTTGCCAGCTCTACACGAATGGCACCGCAGTGACACTGGCCATTTAAGAGCATATGTTGGTTCCTTTCCAAAATCCCTCGTCAAAGATATGATGACGCGCATTGAACCGAAAGCTCCCGGTCACGACGTCCGGGCGCCTTTCCTCTATGTCGCGGAGACGTTTGGAGCTTATCCCTGCCGCGCTCGATCGTAGCTTGGTTCGTCGTCTGCTGGAGTCTATTCCTGGTCGCCGCATTGGTCGTAGGCGCAATGCTTATCGCGTTGTACAAAGAGACCACCAGTCAACGAGCCGAACGCGCCGCCGCAGGTCTGGCGCGCGCTTGCGATGCGATACTCCGCGAAATGCCCGAACAGCCGCCGGGCGGCAGTAGCTTGGTCGCCGCACCAGGTTACGTTCCCTCCGTAAATCGGGCGCTCGAGCCGTTCGCGGGCGTCGAGGGCGGCATCTGGAAGAAATCGGCGGGTTCCCTCGCATATGCGTTCCCGAGCTATGAGGGCAGCGGTCAAAAGACCGACCTCCCGCAAGCGGAAGAGCCAACCATCCGCCAAGTCGCAGAGGCCGCTATCATCTCCCACAGGCCCGTCGAATGGAAACGTGATGCGCGCTCGCAGATTTTGCTCATTCAAGCTTGCCCGCTTCCGGGTAGAGATGGGCAAATTGCCGCCTGGACCATGACACGGGTTGTCACCGTCGGCGGCCGGCCCTTCCTGCTGGCGACCACCGGCTTGGCGTTTCTTCTGATCGTATTGTTGGGGTCCGCTGCGTTGCTGGCGCGGGTTCTCTGGCGCTGGTCGCAGCGGTTGCGTACCGTGGAATTGGCGCTGACGACCGGCGCGGAAGATCTGCCCGTGCTCGAATTGACCGGACAGCGCGATCTTGATCGCATTATCGGCGCGATCAATGGCGCCGGCGCCAAGGCGGCTGAAGCCCGGCGTCGTACGTTGAGTCTGATCCAGCGTGTCGCGGAAGGCGAACGCCTGGCGGCGCTTGGGCGGGTCGCCGGCGGCGTGGCGCACGAGATACGGAACCCTATCGCCGCAATGCGGTTAAAGGCCGAGAACGCGCTCGCTAACGAGGCCGACCGCAGCAGATCGACGGACGCCCTCCAGGTGGTGGTTGAGCAGGTAGGGCGAATGGATCAGTTGTTGCAGAACCTGCTTCGGTCGGTGCAGCGATCCGAGATCAGGCGTCAACGCGTCATGAATATTCGCGAGTTTCTTGCCTCTCGCGCTTCCCTGTTCCGTGAACAGGCGGGAGGCCGACAGATCTCGGTGAACGTCCCGGACGGTCTTGCGCCGGTCGAGTTTGACACGGCAGCGGTGGGCGGAGCCCTCGACAATCTGATTCTGAACGCCATCCAAAATTCATGCGACGGAGCGCCGATCGTCCTGCGGGCGGAGATTGAGGACAACCGGCTCAAATTGTCCGTGTCGGATTCGGGGTACGGCGTTCCTGAAAATATCCGCGAGCACTTGTTCGAGCCTTTCGCAACAGGCCGTCCAGATGGAACAGGATTGGGGTTGGCGATCGTCAGGGAGGTCGTCGAGGCCCACGGCGGGAGCGCGCACGCTCAACACCGAAACGACGGCACGACGTTCACCCTGGACATTCCAATTGGACCGCACCAATGAACGCCACCGTGCTGATCGTTGACGATGAGAGGAACCTGCGTGACGGACTTTCCGAGGCCGTTCGCGATCTCGGATATGAGGCTCTCGTTGCGGCTTCCGGACGCGAAGCGCTGGTCGTTGCGGCAACGAACAAGCCCGATGCCGTGCTGCTCGACTTGCGGATGCCGGACATGGACGGGCTCCAGGTCTTGACCGGTCTGCGCGCCGCCGCCGCAGGCGCGAACGTGCCGGTTGCCATTATCACGGCCCACGCCACGGCGGCGAACACCATTGAAGCGATGCGGCTCGGCGCATTCGATCATTTGACGAAGCCGATTGGTCGCGAGGATCTGGCCTCGCTGCTGCCGCGCATGGTCAGATCGCGTGCGCATAAGTCGCCAGCCCCGAACCTGCCCGACGCGGAGGGCTTTCCCGAGACCCTGATCGGTTCAAGCGCTGGCATGCGCGAGGTCCAGAAGACGATCGGTCTGGTCGCCGATAGCGACGCCACGGTGCTCATCACCGGCGAAACCGGCACCGGCAAGGAAGTCGTCGCACGGACCATCCATCGCGTCGGCGCGCGCAGTCGCGGTCCGTTCATAGCGCTCAATTGTGCGGCGATTCCGCCGGATTTGCTCGAGAGTGAGCTGTTCGGTCACGTCAAGGGTGCATTCACCGGAGCGGTTCTCGAGCGCAAAGGCGCCTTTCGCGAGGCCGACAGCGGCACGCTTTTTCTCGACGAGATCGGCGACATGGATATGGCGATGCAGGCCAAGATCCTTCGCGCGCTCCAGGAGCGCGTGGTGACGCCGGTCGGCGGCAAGCCGCAGAAGGTCGATGTACGGATCATCACGGCGACCCATCGCGATCTGGAGCAGTGGGTGAAAGAGGGCCGCTTCCGCGAGGATCTGTTCTATCGTCTCAACGTGGTGCCGATCGAATTGCAGCCGCTGCGCGAACGGACCGCCGACATCCTGCCGCTCGCCGAACATTTTCTGGCGATGGCGTCATCGCCGAAGAAACAACTGTCCGACGAGGCCGTACAGCGGCTCGCCGGCCATGGCTGGCCGGGCAATGTGCGCGAACTCAGAAATGCCATGGAGCGCGTTGCAGTGATGTGCCGCAGTGACATCGTGACGGCAGCCGATCTCGCCTTCCTCGACACATCGCCTAATCGAACCGCGGAAGAGACCAGCCAGGGTGGCGATCTTTCCTCCGCCGTCGAAAGGCTGGAGCGGCGATTGATCGCCGAAGCGCTGACGGAATCGAAAGGCAATCGCGCCGAGGCGGCGCGCCGCCTCGGCATCCACCGGCAGCTTCTGCATGCCAAGGCCGAGAAATACGGGTTGGGCAAACGCAAGAGCCCGGATTGATCTAGATCCCCAGCACCGTCCGCTTTTACGACGCAAGCGTCATGAAAGACGACGGGTTCGGATCCCGTCCGTTTCATAATCTTTCACATGACAATGGCTTAGCGTTTGGCACGCGCTTTGCGAAGAGATTGTCAGAACTGTTGACAGTCGAGCGCAAGGAGCTCTGCAATGCATTGGATCGATCCCGACCATCTGCCCGAAATCACAGGCACCGTAGATCAGTTTCTCGTCAACAGGCACGGCGAGGCCGACGGGTTTCTGCTGACCGACGGCGAGGAGGTACATGTGCCGCCGCATCTCTCGGCGCGGCTGCTGCGCGATGTCCGTCCCGGCAGCCAGGTCAAGGTACGTGGCGTTCGGCCGCGTGGCGTGCAGATGGTCGCCGCCGTCGCGATCGATACACCGAAGGGCCGAATTCTCGATGAAGGCCCGGAATCGCGGGAAGACGACGAAGCGTTCGAGAAGGCCAAGCACGCGCCGTTGAGCGCGCAGGGCATCGTCAAGCGACCGATCCACGGACCGAAGGGCGAGATCCGCGGAGCCGTGCTCGAGGACGGCCGCATCATCAGGCTCCCGTCGCATGAGGCAGAGCGATTTTCCGAGCTGTTGGCCAAGGGCGCAAAGATTTCTGTGTCCGGCGATGGCGCGACGACCTCGTTCGGCACGGTCGTTGAAGCCCGCGAGATCGGAGCCTCCGCCGAAACGATGAAGGCCGTCGGCCCGAAGAAGCAGAAACACGGCCCGGATGACAGGGGGTCGCAGCACGACGGCAAGAAGCATGGACCCAAACACGGTCCGAAACATGGCCACGCTTGATGACGGCTGCCGCACAGCGAGGCATCTGGGCCCTGCTGTCACTGAATTTCTTCATGGCCGACATGCAGGCCGGCATCGGCCCGTTCCTGGGCGTCTACTTGCTGGCGCATGGCTGGCAGAGCGGTCTGATCGGAACGGTCATGACCGTCGGCGGCGTGGCTGGGATGCTGATGACGACGCCCGCGGGCGCGCTGGTCGATGCGACCAGACGCAAAAAGCTCTACGTGATCATCCCCGGCATCTGCACGGTGATCGCGTCCGGGATCATCCTGCTAACGCAGCACTTCTGGCTGGTGACGGTGTCGCAGGTTGCGACTGCGGTCGCCGGCGCGGCGATAGGCCCCGCCGTGTCCGGCATCACGCTCGGCATGGTCCGCCAGGCCGGCTTCAATCGGCAGAACGGGCACAATCAGGCGCTCAATCATGCCGGCAACATGGTCGGAGCCGGTCT
Organism: uncultured Alphaproteobacteria bacterium; assembly: GCA_963808035.1. Taxonomy (GTDB): domain Bacteria; phylum Pseudomonadota; class Alphaproteobacteria; order Rhizobiales; family Xanthobacteraceae; genus Bradyrhizobium. The sequence continues at coordinate 24,787 of CAWEEF010000004.1, forward strand.
GTCGGGCCTGCTCGGATGGCGGTTCGGATTCACCGCGGTGTTCTGGTTGGCCGCGCTGTTCGGGGTTCTCTCCATCGTTTCGGTGCTGATGATTCCACGCGTTGCCATCGACGATGACGAGGCGCGCGGACTCGACAGGACTGGTGAGGGGGACGCGAAGGTCGGCGGCATCACGGTGCTTCTCGAATGCAAGCCGCTGTTGATCCTCGCAGCCGCACTGGCCTGTTTTCATCTCGGTAACGGCGCGATGCTGCCCCTGTACGGGCTGGCCGTGGTCGCCCACAAACAGGGCGATCCAGCCGGTTTCGTCGCGATCACCATCGTCGTGGCACAGGGTACGATGATCCTCGCATCGCTGATCGCAATGCGGCTCGCCGAGAAGGAGGGCTATTGGCTGGTGCTGCTGATGTCGTTTGTTGCGCTGCCGATCCGAGGCGTTATCGCTGCCCACGTCATGAACAGATGGGGCGTCTATCCGGTGCAGATCCTCGACGGCGTCGGCGCCGGACTGCAGAGCGTTGCAGTGCCTGGACTCGTCGCGCGCATCCTCAGCGGAACCGGGCGCGTCAACGTCGGGCAGGGCGCCGTCATGACGGTGCAGGGGCTCGGCGCATCGCTAAGTCCCGCGATCGGCGGATGGATCGCGCAGGAGATCGGCTACGGTCCGATGTTTCTCATTCTCGGCAGCTTTGCATTGGGATCCATCGCGCTGTGGGTCGGCTTCGCATCGATACTTCGGCCTGCCTGCGCCCGATCGCAGAGTTCGTCAGGCCAAGCAATGGCTGCCGCGCTTGCCATCGGAGCGCGGTGATGGTCGGAGTCAACGCGGCGACCTGGGGTATCGCGGGATCTCGCCACGTTCGGCGTGATCGCGCGGCCGTGGGATCTGCCGGAGTTCATCTGGGCGATCGCGGGCGCAGCGCTGCTGGTGCTGCTCAAGCTGTTGTCGTGGCCAGATGCGCTGGCCGCGGCCGCCAAGGGCATAGACGTCTACTTCTTTCTCGTCGGCATGATGCTGCTGGCCGAGGTGGCACGTAAGGAAGGCCTATTCGACTGGTTGGCGGCGCAAGCTGTGCAATTGTCGAACGGCTCGGCGAAGCGGCTGTTCCTGATCGTCTACGTCGTCGGCACGATCGTCACGGTGTTTTTGTCTAACGATGCCACGGCGGTGGTGCTAACGCCGGCGGTGTATGCGGCGACACGCGCCGCGAAGGTCGAGCCGCTGCCGTATCTGTTCATCTGCGCCTTCATCGCGAACGCGGCAAGCTTCGTGCTGCCGATTTCCAACCCGGCCAATCTGGTGGTGTTCGGTGCGCAGATGCCGCCGCTATCCGATTGGCTGCGCTACTTCGCGCTGCCGTCCGCGGTCGCGATTGCCGCGACTTACGTCGTGCTAAGGCTGACGCAACGTCGCGCGCTCCGCGCCCCCGTTGCCGCCATCGACGAGATGCCGCTGCTTGCGACCGGTGGCAAGCTTGCGGCAGCCGGGATCGCCATGACCGCCGTCGTGCTGCTCGGCGCCTCGGCGCTGGGCCGTGATCTCGGACTGCCAACCTTCCTAGCCGGCGCTGCCGTGACCATCATCGTGTTACTGATTGGCCGGCAGTCCCCCATGCCGATCCTCAAAGACGTCTCATGGTCGGTACTGCCGCTTGTGGCGGGGCTGTTCATCCTGGTCGAAGGGCTGAACCGGACCGGCGTGCTGCCGTCGCTGGCCGGTATCCTGAAAGACGCTACTACCGTTTCGCCTCAGATCACATCTTGGATCGCCGGGGTCGCCGTCGCCGTCGCGTCGAACCTCGTCAACAACCTTCCAATGGGACTGATTGCCGCGACCACGAGCCAGGCCGCGCAATTGCCCGCGCATGTCACCGGCGCAATCCTGATCGGGGTCGATCTCGGGCCCAACCTCTCCGTCACTGGCTCGCTCGCCACCATCCTGTGGCTGATCGCGTTGCGCCGCGAGGGAGAGCAAGTCGCGGCCTGGCAATTCCTCCAACTCGGCCTCGTCGTCATGCCGCCCGCTTTGCTGCTGGCGCTGCTCGCACTCTCCGCGGTGTCGTCATGAACGTCCGCGGGTGCCAGATCCATCCGTTCGCGCCCATTCCGGGGCGATCAACCAGAGGAGACCACGATGAACAACGACGACACATCAAATCCGAATGTAACCGGCGTGTCGCGCCGCGCCACCCTCGCTCTTGCTGCGGGCGTGGCCGCGCTCGGAGTCGCGCTCGGCATGCGCTCCAACGCCTACGCGCAGGGAAAGGGTGAAGGAAAGATGGAGGGAAAGGCGAGGGCAAGGGCGACGGAAAAGCCGAAGGTAAGGGTGAAGGAAAGGGTGAGGGCAAAGGCGAAGGGAAGGCCGAGGGTAAAGGAGAGGGCAAGGAAAGCCGCCGCGAAGGCAAGGCCGGCCGCATCAGGGTCGACATCGACAGCGCGGGCCGGACAACCGTGGACGTTAGATGCGCTGAGGATGAATCGATGCGCGCCTGCGGCGACCTGACCAAGGAAATCGTCGACAAGATCCGGGCCATTCCGGTCAAGCAATAACCTACGCGGGATCCGCTATTCCGCATCACTTCAGGAGGCGACATCGTGGCCTATGGCGATCTGATCTCCCGCGTCGACTTCGACATGGAGCGTGACAGTCCGTTTTCGTACGCCTGTCACGCCTGCAACCGGTGTTGTTGCAACAAGGCGATCCGGGTCAGCCCCTACGAAATCCTGCGTCTTGCAAGGCACCTCGCTATCTCGACGACGCAGTTCATCGAAAACCACACGGAGGCCGGCGGCACGGTGTTGCGGCCGAGCGAGAACGGAGATTGCGGATTTCTAGGAGAGCACGGCTGCAAGGTCCATCCGGACCGGCCGTTGGCCTGCCGCATCTATCCTCTGGCCCGATGGGTCTCGCCGGACGGAGAGGAGTCGTTCGGCCATCTGACGCCGCATCCCAAGACCGAAGGCGCCTACGGCGTTTCGGGAACCGTGCAGGACTATCTCGATCATCAGCAACTCGCGCCATTCTTCGAAATGAGCGAGCGGTATGGCAAGCTGTATCAAAAAATGGTCGACATGCTGGAACAACTCGATCCCGAAGAACTGGACCGACGCTCGGACCGGCGTGCGGCAATCGACGAGCTGCCGGTGGGGACACCGGCGTCGATCTGGGTGGATATCGACGCGACAAACGGCGTGAGCTTCTTTAACAGTGACGGCTCCCGTGTCGGTGTCGATCAAGCCGTAACCGCGCATATCCGTGCGGTCGAGGCCTGGCTTGATTCGCTGAGTGCCGCGTTGTGAAACGGGCCACCAGCGGCCGCGCCACAATGAGTTATGCCTTATCGCATCTAGCTATAATCTGGCGCTTTTGAGATACTTACTCTCGCAATATGAGAGGCATGACGGAACGATCTAAGAGTGGGTGGAGACCATATCGTTCGAGATCTGACGGTGGCCGAAGAGCTGCCCCTTACCAGGGGGCTCCGGCATAGTTCCCTGCTGGCTGGAAAACGCAGCAAGGGCGAAGCCATTCACCAAAAATAAGCCCTGTCGCGGAATGTTTACGCGGCAACACCGCCAATTAAGGCTCGCGTCCGTACTTTCTGCAGGGGAGAACGTCATGCGAGAACCAGCCTCCATTTTTGCATACCATCAGTTGCTCGTTATGGTGGCAGGCGCCGTCTGCTTGTTCGGCACATGGGTTGGTATGCGGCATTTTGCGCGCGCACGCGCGACGGCCGGATCGATACGCTATGGCTGGCTGTTCATGGCCTCGGTCGGCACCGGCGCGGCGCTTTGGGCTTCGACCTTCATCTCAATTCTCGCGCTGGATCCGTCGTTGAACACCGGGTTCGAGCCAGTTCCGACTGGCATCGTTCTGGTGATCGCCATCGTCGCCTGCCTTTCCGGTTTCGAAATCGGCAGCCGGCATTTTACGCTCGCGCCCGAACTTGGCGGGCTCATCATGGGCGTCGGGGTTCTCGGTATGCACTTCATCGGACTAAAGGCCTGGCACATCGCCGGGACCACCGAGTGGAACGCCTATGGAGTTGCCATGACGTTGGTACTCGGCCTCGGCCTCAGCGCCCTTTCGATCAGCCGCGCCAATCGCCCGGTGACGCGCTGGTGCCGTCACGGCGCAGCCATCGTGCTGGCGTTCATGATCTGCGCCATGCACTACGCGCTGACGGTCTCGACATCAGCCATACCGGATGCTTCGGTCGCGCTGCCCTCCTATTTGATTCCGGCTGGGATGCTGGGCGTCGCCGTCGTCGGCGCGGTTCTCTTGTCAATGGGAAGCGGCTTTTCGACCTACATCATCGATTTGCGTTCGCGCACGGAATCTGCCGACCGTATTCATCAATTGTCTTTCAACGACACAATGACGGGGTTGCCCAACCGCATCGCGTTCAACGAACGTCTTTCCTTCGACGCATCAGAGGCGCATGAGAAGGCGCACAAGCTTGCCGCCTTCTCGATCGACCTCGACGGCTTTAAGGACGTCAACGACGTGTTCGGCCACAGCGCCGGGGACCTGCTGCTGATCGAGGTGGCAGACCGGATGCGCCGGCTGCTCCGGTCGGGAGAGTTTCTCGCGCGGCAAAGCGGCGATGAGTTCCTTGGACTGCAGATGTCCGGCAATCATCCGCATGACGCCCAGGCTTTTGCCGAACGGATCGCCGGCGCGTTCGCGCAGCCTTTCGAGGTTGGGGATCAACAGGTCACCCTCACCGCCTCGATCGGCTTTTCGATCTTCCCGACCGATACGCCGGAACGCGACCAGGTTCTCAGCAACGCCAAGCTCGCCATGCACCGCGGCAAGAGCAAACAACGCGGCTTGATTTGCAAATACAGCCGCGAGATGGACGACGCCGCACGCGCCCGGCGCGCGCTGGCGCGCGATCTGCAGACCGCGACCGAGCGCAATGAGCTGGCACTGCATTATCAGCTGCAGACGTCATTGAGCGATGGCAGGATCTGCGGCGTCGAAGCATTGATGCGATGGCAGCACCCGAAACGCGGCATGGTTTCACCGGCGGAATTCATTCCGCTGGCGGAGGAAACCGAGGCGATCGTTACGATGGGCGAGTGGGCGCTGCGCACCGCCTGCCGCGATGCCGCCGAAGGCAAGATCCCCGGCACCGTCGCGGTCAATCTGTCGCCGGTGCAGTTCTGCCGCGAGGATCTGGCTGAGACCATTCACGCGATCCTGCTGGAAACCGGACTTTCGCCCCGACGTCTCGAGGTCGAAGTCACGGAATCGACGCTGATGTCGGACCAGGCTCGTGGGCTACATATCCTGCGCAAGTTGAAGGCGATGGGGATATCGGTCGCGATGGACGATTTCGGCACGGGTTATTCATCGCTGGCGACGCTGCACGCATTTCCTTTCGACAAGATCAAGCTCGACCAGTCGTTCGTGAAACGGTTGCCAGCCGACGCCGCAGCCGCTGCCATCGTTCGCACCGTGCTGGCGCTCGGCGTCAGCCTCGGTATGCCGGTGCTGGCCGAGGGCATCGAGACCGACGCGCAGTGGCAATTCCTCGCCCGCGAAGGCTGTAACAAGGGGCAAGGCTATCTGTTCGCAAGACCGGTGCCGCTGGCCAAACTGCCAGACGCAATTCGAGCCGCTTTGCAGGTCACTCGCAACGAGCCGACCGTGAAAGCTGGCAGACAATTGGCTTCCGGTTATGCCTAGAGGGAGCTACGGCTCGCGCGCCGTCATGCGTCGGATCCTAGCTGGCATTCTACGTGGCGGCTGGAGTGGCCCACCTGCGAACCAACCTATGCCGGTGGCCTATGGTTCCTCAGCGCGGTTCGTCGACGACCATCACCTCGTGAACGTGATTAGAAGTTTAGCCTTGCAAAGTGACCCGCACGCTGCATTGAAAAAGCCCAGCACCGGAAGGCTGGGGTCATTCCGGTGCAGGGCTGAGAAAGTCCTTGGAGTTTAGCTCGGTGCCAGTGGGCACGCGTTCATGCTACCGACGTGAGCGACAGCCTGTCTGGTCAATATAGCTCACTTTCTCGTTGCGGTCTGCCCGATCGTCGAGCGGTTGAGGTTCCATGACCTTCTGCGATTTTGATGGTTGAGATGGGCCACTTCCCGTCGTGCCCCCTGATCGAGATTCGCAGGCCGTGAAGTTCGTCGAGCCAGATATTATCGACAGTCCCGGCTTTTCCGTCAGTGAGGACGACGGCCTTTCCGACAAGCTCGGTCTGCGCTTCTTGTAATGCGCCAAGGATCGTTGCGGCGCGGAGCTTCACTATGGGCATTGGTGGGTCTCCGAGAGGGATGCAACGAGAGGCATTTTGCAACTCAAAGGCGCGCTTGTTGTGGCCGGTGCAGGGCGGACAGGTGTCGGAAGCAATTCCTTAGAAGAGCACCTTCAGAGACCAATATGTCGCGCATGCACCAGGCCACGCGAAAGCGCGGGCAACTTTGAAACCCGCCACGGATTGCACGAGTCGAAGTAAACAGGGTTCAAAGCGCCATGGAACTTTGCGCTCGGAACCAATATGGCGGGGTTACCTCGGATGCTCGCCCCGCTAACCAAGTCGAAGTGCCTCGCGCGGCTCTCGTCCCGATAGGTGCGTTACAAGAGGGTTTCGGAAGCAGGCACCCAAAATGCTGCGATTTCGAGGAACCGACAGGCAGGGCACCAGTTGGAATGCTCGTGCCGCTCTCCTAGTACGAGAACTGCCTCCTTTGCAGTTCTTGGGCGGCATCGGATCGAACGGCCGTGCCGAAGACCTTCAAGATCCATGATCGCGTGAGCTGGAATTCCGAGGCCGGGCGTGTCAACGGCACGATCATCCGCGTGCATACTCGTAAATTCGAGGTCAAAGGCTATACTCACCATGCGAGCACAGACGATCCGCAATACGAGATCAGGAGCAGCAAGACGGATCATATCGCCTTCCATAAGGGTGCCGCGCTCACTAAGCTTGACGATTGACGTCTCGATTGTCAGGCGGGCTCGATGATAAAAAACGACCGGCCGATGCCTGCGCGTCCGCAAATCCTCGTTGGTCGAGCCGCTCCGTGCAAAACTCGGCAAGGCGGACGATCGCATCCGTGTAATCACTGGACGCCGCCACAACACGGGATCGCACCCCACGAATTCTACGGCTATCGCATGCCGATCTGATCGCCTCGGGATGACGAGTTCGTGACAAATAGGGAAGCTGCGCATGCCGCGAGAAAACTCCGATACCTCCAGCGAGCGTCAACGCGCTCTGTCCAGATGGGACAACGAAGGGGGCGCGGGGCCCGGCGGACCCGCAACGGATTCGGCGCTCGACACCGAGCGCATCGCAATTCCGGATCTGACCAATGCCGAACTCGTGGCGCTGCGAGTCCGTGTCATCGCTTTGGAGAATCTGATGATTTCGCTGCTCGCAACAGCATCGGACGACCAACTCCGATTGGCTCGCGAAATGGCAGGCTATATCTCCCCACGGCCGGGCTTTACCCAGCATCCTCTGACGATTCATGCGGCCGCCCACATGGTCGATCTCGTCGAGCGCGCCATTCATTTTTCGAGACGACTCTGAATCTTGACCAGTGCGCCGCTATGCGCATTTGATGCGGCCGGAGGTGCTCGTGATCAACCTCGCCCATTCGCCGAAGCAGGTGATCGCCATCATGAGTCTACCTGCTCGGTAGACTGTAGGTCTGGAACCCGGCTTTCGCCTCACATAGTAAGGTGCGCTGCCCTAACTCGAGTCCAGCGACGCTCCTAAGTGAATGCACAATTGAGCAATATTGACCATCGAAGCGCTGCGGCATGATGACCCGGTCACGCGATTGATAGAGGTCGTGGAGGCCGAGGGCTCGCTTAGCCGAAATAAGCGCCTATCTGTTCAAGTGGAAGTAATCAAATCAAAATTACGGAGTGACCGGTGACCGCGATATATCCACTGAGCATTCATCGCCGTGTTGAGAGACGGTGGGTCGAACGTATCAAGTCTCTCAGGCAAATCCAGGCCCAAATTTTCGGGGGAGCGGAGCGGTCACTTCAATTCGGCCTCGAAGGGCCGATTGTCGTCAAAATCAGGACGGGCGCCGGCGACCGTAGATCGTATCGATCCCGTGATTGACTTTCCAAACCATAGTCGATCATACGATCGGACCCGGCGTGCCGTGCGTTTTTGGGCATCTGATAGCGCAATTGAAACATCGTTCTTTATAAATGAAGAGGCGTTGATCAAAATTCAGCCCGGTGTCAGCCTTGATGAACTAGGTTTCCTTAGCGTTTTTGACGCGAACCGTGATTTGATTTGTGCCGCTGCCGCCAGAGTTTATATTCGGGGAAGCAAAGGGTCATACGACCTCGCTGCCGCCAATTTTTAAGCGGGAAACGGCCTCCGCTAAACGACAACAGCGACATTCTTCTCTGAAAACGCCGGACAAGCCCGATCCGGTGCCACAGATATTGTGCTGGCGCGCGTTCGCCTCCAGCGACATCAGCCGTTGGGGCCATTTTCAGCATGCTGATGAGAGCGCCTATTACGAATTTATGTGCAAGGAAGCCGGCATTCACGTCCTGTACTGCGCCGAGCAGTTTGAAAACGACGGAAGCTTTGTCTCCGCCAGAAATGCTGCGCTTACACATCAGGCAACATGCCGCATCGACGTTCGAATTGAGGCAATGCGCCGGATTTGGTCCATAGTCCTCTCCAGACGGATGCGCGCCAAAAGCGGGTCGCCTGCACGCCATGTCTCTCAGGTTCTACGTGAGCGCCGATCAATCGGATTCGGACTGCAATGGCATCCAACTGTTGGCGCCGAGAACAAGGCGGTTACGCCCGCTCTACTGGTTCTGCCGGGGTGAGGGCCCTACATTGACTGCAAATGAGCAACGCCCTTCACGTTCCCTTCGACGCCGCGACCGCGAGAACGGCCGAAGGGACGCGTTCACCCCCGTACCCTCGCCTCGTTGTCGCGACGACGATCCTGGCATCCAGCCTGGCGTTCATCGATGGTTCGGTCGTGAACGTTGGACTACCGGCGATCGATCAGAGTTTTCATGCAGATGCCATCGGGCTGCAGTGGGTCGTCAATGCCTATTTGCTTCCCTTGAGCGCGCTACTTTTGCTGGGGGGAGCAGCGGGAGACCGGTACGGGCGCCGCCGTCTCTTGATCGCGGGCGTTCTGATGTTCGGGATCGCATCTCTGGCTTGCGCGGTGGCGCCGACCCTTACCTTGTTGCTGCTTGCTCGCTTCGTGCAGGGTGCGAGCGCTGCCATGCTGATGCCGAACAGCCTCGCGATCCTGGGCCAGAGTTTCTCTGGCGAGGCGAAAGGCCGCGCGATCGGCATATGGGCGGCGACCGGAGCCGCTGCGGGCGCGATCGGACCTGTCCTTGGCGGGTGGCTCATCGATGCCGTGAGCTGGCGCGTTGCCTTTCTGATCAACGTTCCGCTGTCTGTAGCTGCGATCGCGCTGGCGTCCCGCTACGTCGACAGGGACGTCGATGACACAGCCCGCAGTCTCGACTGGCTCGGCGGAGCGCTGGTGACGGCCGCTTTGGGCCTTGCGACCTGGGCGTTGACCGAAGGATCAGGTCGGGCCTGGTCGCCTTCCATCTTTGTCGTGCTCGGAGCGGGCTTGATCTTCTCGCTCCTGTTCCTGTCTGCGGAGCGACGGCTTGGCGACAGGGCCATGATGCCGCTGTCGTTGTTCGGATCCCCGAGCTTCGTCGGCCTCACGCTTTTGACGTTCCTGCTGTACGGCGCTCTCGGCGGGTTGTTCGTACTGGTGCCCTATGTGTTAATCAAGGCAGGCGGGTACACCGCGACGCAGGCTGGCGCTGCGCTCCTGCCGCTGCCGCTGGTAATCGCCGTGGCATCACCTGCCGCCGGTGCGCTGGCGGCGACGGTGGGTCCGCGATGGTTGCTGATCACAGGACCGGTCATCGTCGCGGCCGGCTTTCTGCTAGCGCTGCGGATCGGGTCGGCCACAAGCTATTGGCTCGGGGTGTTTCCCGCGATGGTCGTGATTGCTTTGGGAATGGCTGGTGCGGTCGCCCCGCTCACGACAGCGGTGTTATTGTCCGTCGACAGCCATCACACGGGTGCAGCATCCGGCCTGAACAGCGCCGTCGCGCGTACTGGCGGATTGGTTGCTATAGCCCTTATCGGACCCGTGATAGCGTCATCCGCACCTGCGTTGCTTCCCGCTTTTGGTGTCGCCGCGGCGATCGGTGCAGTGATCTGCGCGGCAGCAGCGGCGAGCGCGTTTACGTGGATCGCTCCGCGGGAAAAGCCCAACCATCGGTAGAACGATGATGACGGTTTCTCCTCTTCATGTCCTGTTCTCAAGTCCTGAGAACCGACCCGACTTATCTTAAGTTCCACCCGCTTTTGCGGGGATTTTCCAGGGCTGTGCGGCCGCTCTTTGTCTCTGCGGATATTACTGATCTGTTTGGGTGATTTTGGCGCCGGTTGCAGCCAAAATTGCGTTCCCGGCGCCAGAAAGCGTTCTAGTGAACCCACGCGCTTAAACTGGGCACGGTCGATACGAAGGGCACCATTACGGCGCAGGCGAAGCCCACCACCAATATGCCCGAGGTTATCGCCAAGACCAGATCAAAGGACCTCGGGCGTTCGCCTCCGCTGATCAGGTCGAAATGTCTGGAGCGGCTTTCGTCCCGATAGGTGTGCAGATGCATGGCTACTCTCCCCGCGTTCCCCTCCATCAATCCACCATTTCCAAAACGGTTCCCTCGCCGCTAAGAGACTTGTCGTCACGCCGCCGCTCTGTCCTCCCTGTCGGCACCGGTAAGCTGGTCAGCGTGCTCGGCTTTGGCCGCGAGTGTTGCAACCGCGCTACAGCTTCACCGCGGCTGAACCTGCGACAATCCATCGCTGGGCGGAGCCACAATCGTGTACATTGTGCAGGGGAAGCCTCGGGAAGCTGAGGGGATCGTGAAGGTCGTCAAAGAAGGCCGATCTGATGCCTTGCAGATCGCGAAGGAGTTTCTCGACCAGGGGCTTCCATTCGTTACGATCATTGGTGACGGGCGTGTCTACACGGTCGAGGAATTCGCCCTGACCATCATAAATCACGGCGATCGGCGCCCCTGATAATCGGCATCACGCTATCGGTGCGTACGCCCTTGCACGGACCTCTGCCTTCGGCTTGACATTGGCTTGCATCCAGGGCTCGCGCGGTCAGCGTGAGCCGGTCGCGGAAAACAGTCGGCGGCGTGAGCGGCCGGACCGGGCGGTCGGTCAATTCGACCCTGCGAACGGGCCGGGATCGCGGTCGAGCGCGAAATCCTCCAGCAATGGCGAGGTGCCTCCGGCAATCAGCGATCCGATCAACTCCGCGGCGATATAGCTGAAGGTAATTCCATTGCCGCCATATCCATACCCCGCAAACAGATTTTTTGCGCCTGGTACAGCTCCGATCAGCGGCAAGCCGTCGTGCGTGCCGTCAAACATTCCTGACCAGCGACAGTCAATCTCAAGCCTTGCGCGCGGCCAGAGCGCGGCGAGTTCCTGGGTGAGACGTGCCGTTTTCCACGGCGTTGCCGCATCGCGGGCCTCGGGTTCGATGATGGCGTCATCATCTTCGCCCCCGAAGATGATACGGCCATCGGCTGTCGTCCGGGCATAGTGATAGGTCTTGCTGTTCTCCCAGATCAGCGTGCCGTCCTTCCAGATATTATTTGGCTGCGGAACGGTCGCGATCGCCCAGCTAGAGGCGATTTGCTGGATTGTCGGACGCACGATCCGGGGCATGACATAGCCGGTCGCGAGCACCACGTGACGGGCTTCGATCTCATGGTCGTTGTCGAGGCCGACGCTCACCGCTGAACCCGCGCCGTCGAACGCAATGGCGTTGGCTTTGAACAGCCGGGCGCCACGTCCAAGCGAAATCTTGAGAAGGCCCCGGGTGAGCTGGACCGGATCGGCATCCGCTGAGGCCGGCGACAGGATCGCACCTGCACGTGCGATACCGAACGTGCTGAGCAGCGTGGCGTGATCGAGAAAGTCTCCGGGTAACTCGATCCGGCTTCTTAAGGCGAACTCCTCATGCAATGGCTTGGCGTTGTCGTCGGTCGCCAGATAAAGCGAATTCCTCGGCCGCATCCCGCACCGCAGGCCATGTTGCGCGACCAGGGATTGCAATCCACTCACCGCGTCCAGGCTCGCCCGGTAGCACCGCGCCGCGCGCTCCAGGCCGTAGAGCTGCGTCAGCTCACCAAGCGAACGGTCGATCTCCCAGAGCAGCATGGCCGTGCTCGCCATGGTGCTGCCTTGCGCGGGGCTTTCGCGATCAATCAGGACCACGCCGAGGCCCTGGCGGGTCAGTCGCTCCGCCATGAGCGCGCCGGTTATGCCTGCGCCGACAATCAGAACCTCGCAGCGGAAATCATCGATGACGGGAGGAGGGGCGAATGAGGGATCGCGAGCCCAGGGTGTTCGCGCGCTGCGCAAATCGATCTGCTCGGTTTCGTCTGGATCTCCGGTAAAGATGAAAGCCTCCTCGCACGGCAGCGCACCGGATTCCCCGGCCTGACGGTGATAACGCCCTGCGGCGGCTTGCGTTCAACGTGCGCAGACCGTCCATCAAGCCGAGCCCAGGAAATCGGTTTCGCGGGAGGCGACGCGAGACCCCAAGCTCAGCGATGCGAACAAAACCCCGGGGTCCGGCATGGTGCCGGACGACGAGGGCGGCGCGCCGACCGGATAGGCGTCTGCAACCAAACCTTCACCTGGAGAAACGGCTTTGCCTCCGGTCGTTGCGCCGTCGCAGGAACTATCGGGGGCGACGCCCGTTGCACGATCTCATGTTCTGGAATGGAGATCTCGAAATGGCAACGGGTCAAAACGAAACTGGGAGTCTGATCGGAAGCGACAAGGTCGAGGGCACCGCGGTGTATGGTGCTGACGACAGCAAGATCGGTTCGATCGAGCGGGTGATGATCGACAAGGCTAGCGGCAGGGTATCCTACGCCGTGCTGGGCTTCGGCGGTTTCCTCGGCTTGGGAAATGATCACTATCCGCTGCCTTGGCAGTCGCTCAAATACGATACCCGTCTCGGCGGCTACGTCACGGGAGTGACCGAGAAACAACTTCGGGGCGCCCCCAAATACGGTACCGATACCGACTGGAATTGGAGTGACATTGCGCGCACCCGCGCGCTCGACGACTATTACGGCGTGCCGATCCGCTGAGTGCAACAGTCCTGGATGGCGGCCGCAAGGCGGCCATTCCTTTTGGCGGTCGCGTTCCATTCCGCCAGGCTGCTGTTGTGAATTGGCTCCGCCATCGGATTGACGCGGGCTGCCTCATGGCCGGCAAAATCGCGAACCGACCGGCGCGAGCTTCAGGTTCGGGTCAGATAATCCATTGATCCGAGCCAGCAAGCCGGTTCCAATTCATCGTCCGCCGTAGGACCGGGAGCGAGGTTCGCAAATTGCGTGGGAAATCGCCCTAAGGATCGGGCGCCGCAAACCTTTTGTACCTGGCCGGAACCAGCGCCCTGGGCCCTCGTTTTCCCTGATCCTCAGATAGCGCCGAAGACGCTACTCGTCGAAGGATGGAACAAGGAGAGGCTTAATGAAAACGTTACTCCTCGCAGGTTGTGCCATGATGGTGTTGAGCGTTGCCACGGCTCACGCCGGTCCCTGCAATACTCGCGGTAAGGACGCGGGCTCCGGTCCGACGCCTGGCTATACTGGTCAGACCATCGGCACTGCACCAACCAATGACAAAGAACACCCGCCGACTGCCGCAATGAACCGCGCGACAGGCGACAAGGCCGCGTCGTCGCAGGATACTCAGAGACAACAGCAGGGCGAGCCCACCGCCGCGCAACAGGCTCAAGGTGCGAAGCCGACAAGTACGGCAGATCAAGGTTGTTGAATGCGCGACAATGAAAGCCGCCCACGCCAGAGTTTGGCGGCTTTCGCTTGTCCAGAGCCTATATCGTGGTCGCGGCCAGCCCTACGGCAGCGAGCGTGCAACAACCTCGACATCCAAGTCGAAAGTAGCATGAGCCGATTTAGGAACTCCGGAACGGGGAGCTGGTTGGACAATTCATTCCCGGACGATCCGGCCATCTGGAGCGGCTTTCTTTGACATATGATGATGACCTGCGCCCGACGGCGCAAATCGCAAAGCATCCGATCCATCCGATGCTGGTGCCGTTCCCCATCGCGTGCTTCGTTGGGACGCTGGTTACCGACATCGCCTATAGCGTGACTGCTCAGATGATGTGGGCAGACTTCTCCGCCTGGCTGCTGGTTGTCGGCGTGGTTATGGGCGTGCTGGCGGCGGTCGCGGGCTTGATCGACTTTCTCGGCAACCGCCTGATACGCGCTCAGAGGCCGGCATGGCCGCACGTTCTCGGCAACATTCTTGTAATCGTGCTGTCGATATTCAACGCTCTGGTGCACACGCGAGATGCGTGGACGTCGGTTATGCCGACCGGATTGATTCTGTCCGTAATTGTCGTGTTGATTTTGCCCGTTACCGGATGGCTCGGTTGGTCAATGGTCTATCGGCATGGGGTCGGAGTGATCAGGTGATGTTTGCGATGTTGGAGGTGGCACGAACCATACGGCTTGCAAGCTTCATCTTGTTATGCGGAACAGCCTTCTGTTTGACCGGATGTAACGACCATGGCGGTGATCCCGAGGCCCAGATAGGGCCGCATCCAAATCTGCCTGACTTGAGCCAATATCTTATTCCGCCGATGCACATAGCCCATGTCGTCGGATGGAAGAAGGCTGAAACGCCGACGGTGGCGCGAGGACTCAAGATCCAGGCGTTGGCCACGGGATTGCAGCACCCGCGGTCGCTTTATGTGCTCCCGAATGGAGATATCCTGGTCGTTGAATCAAAATCTCCAAGCACGCAGCCGGTCACGCGACCCAAGGACATCGTGATGGGCTGGGTGGAATCCTGGGCGACGTCGGGAGGCGATACCGGACCAAGCAACCGGATCACCCTGTTGCGCGATACCAATGGCGACGGCGTTCCCGACAGCCGGAGCGTATTTCTCGACCACCTCAACTCTCCATTTGGCGTGGCCCTGATCGGCGACGATCTCTACGTCGCCGACACTGATGCGATCGTCAAGTACCCCTACAAAGAGGGCGACACAAAGATCACCGCGCCAGGTGCGACGCTCACCGAGTTGCCCGGCGGACCCATCGACCATCACTGGACCAAGAGCCTTGCAGCCAGTTCGGACGGTTCTCTCCTATATGTCGGAATCGGCTCCAACAGCAACATTACCGAGAACGGCATCGAAGCGGAGAGGGACCGCGCAGCCATCTGGCAGGTCGACCGAGCAACCGGCCGTCATCGTATCTTCGCGAGTGGCTTGCGCAATCCGAATGGTCTTAGTTTCGAACCGCAGAGCGGTGCACTGTGGGCGGTGGTGAATGAACGCGACGAACTTGGACCCGATCTCGTGCCGGATTACATGACATCGGTGAAAGACGGCGCCTTCTATGGCTGGCCTTACAGCTATTACGGCAATCACGTCGATCCGCGAGTCCAGCCGCAGCGTCCCGACCTAGTCGCAAAAGCCATTGCTCCGGATTACGCCCTGAGCTCGCATGTGGCTCCTCTAGGTCTCGCATTCTACGCAGGCAGCAATCTTCCCGGAAACTATCACGGCGGAGCCTTTGTAGGAGAGCATGGTAGTTGGAATCGAGATCCATTGAATGGGTACAAGGTCATCTTCGTGCCGTTCAGCAACGGACAGCCGAGCGGCATAGCGCAGGACGTCGTGACGGGATTTCTAAACGATGCCAGTCAGGCGCGCGGCCGTCCTGTGGGGCTGGCGATCGATAAGTCCGGGGCCCTCTTGATTGCCGACGATGTCGGCAACACGGTGTGGCGCGTCACCGGCGGATAGCGGCGACCAAGGGTATTCCGAGTAGAAAGCCCAATGGCCATGGGGTCATCAGGGCATGGTTTCTGTAATTTCGTGGCATTCCCAGCAGGGCTGCAATCCGCTGCCAACCGACTTTGTGACAGTTTGCAAGGGCGCGGAGGCATTGCAGCGGGAGCGGCCCGACAGCCGGCCATTCGCGACCAGGCCGGACGAATTTGACGGCGCGTCCGATGCCATCGCAGACCAGTCCCGATCGTCTGACCGAGGTCCTGTGGAAACACCGCGCGAAGTAATTGGCGCCGGCCAATTTCGATGAAAACTCGACGGTGCGCAAGGAGTGGCTCGAGGTCTAGAATACGCTGCGATGCTGGTCACGGGAGGAGACAGTTATGTTGACCATATCACATGCTGCGGGTGCGAACGATCCGCCGGTTCGCGACATCACGCTTGGCCAATTGCTGCAAGGGGTGGCGCAAACCGCGCCCGACAGGATTGCGCTGATTGCCGGCGTCCCCGACCCGGCAAACCGCCGGCAGTGGACCTATGCCGAGTTGTACGCGCTGTCGTTGCGCACGGCGCGGGCGCTGCGGGCCCGCTTCGAACCGGGCGAACGGGTCGCGATCTGGGCACACAACATCCCCGAATGGATCATGACCGAGTTTGGCGCCGCGATGGCGGGCGTCATTCTGGTCACGGTCAATCCCGGCCTCAGGTCGGGCGAGGTCGAATATGTCCTGAAGCAGTCGCGCGCGGCGGGCGTCATGGTGGTGGCGGAATTCCGCGGCAATCCGATGCTGGCGACGGTTCAGGCACTGCAATCCCGCCTGCCGGAACTGCGGGAGATCATTTGTTTCGAGCAATGGGACGCCTTTTTGGCATCCGGCGACAGGGCGAAGCCTGAACTGCCGGTCGTGCGATCGACCGACCCCGTGATGATCCAGTACACGTCAGGGACGACCGGCTTCCCCAAAGGGGCGCTGCTTCACCATCGCGGTCTGGTCAACAATGGCGCGCACACGGCGGATCGCGCCGGCATTGCCGACGGCGCGGTGCAACTCACCACCATGCCGCTGTTTCATACCGGCGGGTGTGTCTGCTGCGTGATCGGCGCGGTGTCGCAGCGCGCCACCCAGGTGCTGGTCGAGGCCTTCGACCCCGGGCTCGTGATCGAGCTGATGCAGCTCTATCGCTGCAATGCGATGCTCGGCGTCCCGACCATGCTGGTCGCGATGATGGAGCATCCGTCGTTTGCGTCGGCGGATCTTTCGTCGGTCAAGGCGATCTATTCCGGCGGCTCAACGGTGCCGGCGGCGATCGTGACCGCCCTCGAACAGCAACTGCGCGCGCCCTTCACCATCGTGTTCGGCCAGACCGAGTGCTCGCCGGTCGCTTTGATGACCTGGGCCACCGACAGCATCGCCGACAAGGCCGGGACCATCGGCACGCCGATGCCCAATGTCGAGGTCAAGATCGTCAATCCGGATACCGGGCAGACGGTCCCGATCGGCGAGATCGGCGAAATATGCACGCGCGGCTACCACATCATGCACGGGTACTTCGAGAACGAGGCTGCCACCCGGGCGGCGATCGACCTGGAAGGATGGCTGCACACCGGCGACCTTGGTGCGATGGACGCCCGCGGCTACTGCACGATCGAGGGGCGACTCAAGGACATGATCATTCGCGGCGGCGAAAACATCTATCCCCGTGAACTCGAGGAAGTCCTGTTCAACCATCCCGCAGTGGGAGACGTGGCCGTTGTCGGACTGCCGGACCCAAGATGGGGCGAAGTGGTCGCGGCTTTTATTCGGCCGCCGCCCGGCGTGACCGTCGACAAGGAAGAGCTGTTTAACTATTTGCGCGAGCATCTCGCCCCGCACAAGACTCCGCGCCACTGGTTCGTCGTCGATGCCATGCCGCTGACCGGATCCGGCAAGATTCAGAAGTTCAAGCTGCGCGAGCAATGGGTCAAAGGCGAGATGAAGGAGCTTTGAATGTGGGATCGGCGCGTCCGGGGCGAGCCGTTTCCAACCCGTCAGACCGTTCCTTTCAGTTCCTGAGCCAGGAAATCGACGAACGCACGGACCTTGGTCGACGGGCGTGGGCCGCCGGGAAAAACCGCATGGACGTCGACGGGCTCAAGCTTGTAGGCGCGAAGCAGCGGGACCAGCGCGCCCGCCTTGATCTCGGCCGCGCACATCACCGTGGATGCGATCGCGATACCGAGGCCCGCCACCACGCTGGCGAAGACGCCCGAGCCCGAATTGGTGTGAATTCGGCCGCGGACGTCGACCGAGGTCTCGGTGCCGTTGCGGCTGAACGACCATGTGTCGCGGCCGAAATTGCCGGGGCCGAAGATGCAGTCGTGCGCAAGTTTCACTGTCCGATCAGCGCTCAATCCGAGTGGCTAACCCGGCGGCTGGTTAACCAACCGCAGCGGCAACCACGCAGCACATAGTTAATGTAAGCCTCATGTAAGCTTGGCGGGTTATGCATCCGCTTTGTACGCCGGAATAATCATGGGCTTGGCATTCCTAGTTGGGTTAACGCGTTTTCCCGGCGATCAACACGGCAGCGGTTTCGTCATCAGCAGGCCGCGGTCCTGGGCCGGCTCCGATCGGTTGATCGCGGCGGTGCTGGCATGGCGCCCGGATCGGCTCGCATGTTGACCACCTCGTTGAGTGACGGTGGGATCGAAGACGTCGGGCTCGGTTTGAGCTGGGACGCGGCAACGCTTGGCGAACAGGTCAATCGCCGCGCGGCGGCGTTATCGCAGATGGGCATCGGCCGCGGATCCATCGTTGCCATCGGCCACGGCGGTACTGCGCGGTTTTTTGCCGACTTGTTCGCGAGCTGGCGTGTCGGGGCCGCGGCGGCGTGTCTCGATCCATCACTTACGCCCGGTGAGCTTCGGACCGTCGTCGAATTCTCGAAAGCGGCGGTGCTCCTCGTCGATGGCGCGGCGTCGGTCGACCGCCTTGCGGTTCCGATTGTCGACCTCGGGAGCGAACATCCGAGACGCTTCCAAGGCAATACGCCACCGCCCGAACCCGGCGATCCGGCGCTGGTGCTGTTCACTTCCGGAACGACCGGCACACCCAAGGGCGTGGTTCTGAGCTTTGAGGCCTTGCGGGCGCGCATCAATGCAAATATCGCCGTCATCGGCAAGGCGTCGCTGGCGCGAGCGCTGGTGTCGCTGCCAACGCATTTTGGACATGGACTGATCGGGAATTGCCTGACACCGCTGATGGCGGGTGGCGATATTGTGCTCCATCCGCTCGGTATTGCCCTGGCAAATGATCTAGGCCGCGTCATCGACCAGCAAGACATTACTTTCATGAGCTCCGTGCCGGCGTTCTGGCGCATGGCGCTCACCCGCAGCCCGCGCCGGCCGGCCGGCGGCTCCCTGGTTCGGGTGCACGTTGGTTCGGCGCCGTTTTCAGCGGAATTGTGGTCGGAGGTGGCGACATGGTCGGGCGCCGAAGTGGTCAATTGCTACGGTGCCACCGAGACGGCCAACTGGATTGCCGGCGCCTCTTCGCGAGACGATGGCATCGCGGACGGCCTGGTCGGAAAGATGTGGGGCGGCGATGCGGCGGTGATGGATGAGAGCGGGTCGATACAGCATCGCGGCGCTGGAGAAATCATCATACGTTCGCCGAGCATCATGTCAGGCTACCTGGACCGACCTGATCTAACGGCCGCCGCGCTCCATCAAGGATGGTACCGTACCGGTGACCGAGGATCGATCGATCAGCACGGCCGCCTCTGGCTTACGGGTCGCATCAAGGACGAAATCAACCGCGCTGGCTTCAAGGTGCAGCCGGCCGAGATTGATGCCATGCTCGAGCGCAATCCGGCCGTCGCCGAAGCCTGCGTTTTCGGCATCAGCGACGCGCTTGGCGGAGAGGCGGTCGCGGCCGCTATTCGGCTGAACACCGGTGCGACCGCGAGCCCCCAGAGCCTCCAGGCGTGGTGTCTTGACCGGGTGCGCAGAGAGGCCGTTCCCGAGCGCTGGTATTTTGTTTCCGAAATCCCGCGTACGGCGCGCGGCAAGGTCAGCCGCGATGCCGTTCGTCGCCGGCTGGGCGAGAAACCGGTAGCTGACGCCCTCATTGGCAATGTTGCGGCACCGGCGCCTTGCGGCGAAGATCCGGCGATCGCCGCCGTTGTCCCCACCGCCCGGACTGCGGTTGAACTCGCATGGACCGAAGTTCTCGGTCGCGACTCCTACATCGCGGACCTTCCGCTAGATCAGGCCGGCGGCGATTCCCTCGACGCCATGCGGATGTGGCTCTTGATCGAAAAGACCTTCGGCAAACGCCTGCTGATGGACGTTCTCCAATCCGATCCAACGCCGAGCCAGCTTTCAGCCGCGATTGAGCGGCAACTCTGCGCGGCGGACGTCAAACCCTCGCAATCGGTCTTCCTGATGTTGCCGGCAGAGGGCGATTCCCCGACGCTGTCGCATTTCCGCGCGGTGCTGAAGGACCAGATCCGCTTCGTCTTGATTGAATATCCGGGATGGCGCGAGATGATCGATGCCGGCGCTGGGTTTGAAGCCATTGTCGACGCCGCCGTCGCGCAAATCTGCGGGCAAAGCCGGGAGAACGAGTTTTGTCTGCTGGCCGGTTACTCGTTCGGAGGCCTGGTTGCGGTGGAGACGGCACGCCGCCTAACCGAGCGGGGCAGGCAGGTCGGCTTTCTCGGGCTCATCGACACACGGGTTGAGAGGCCGCCGGACAGCGGCGAAAAGCGAAGCGTGTCCCGGCCATTGAAGGTTGTCGGCAAGGTCATCTCGGCGCTTATTCTGGCTTCCGCGTTCGGACCATTGAAGATAATGGGCCAGTTGGCAACCTTGCTGCCGGCGAAGCGGGCCTTCACCATAGAATTTATGCTGAACACACGATTGCGAACGCGATCGCTGCATCGGTTGCAGCTAAAGCCGCTGGGGCTGCCGATCACACTGTACCGTTCCTCTGAGCATCCTTCCACGTTGCTCGACAACGGATGGAGCGCCTATTGTGACCGGCTTGCGGTGGTCCCGATTGGTGGCACCCACCATTCGATATTGGAGCCGCCCTTTCTTGACAGTCTGCGCACGCGGTTTCTCGAAGCGGTGGAAGCAGTCAAGTTCAGACCTACTGAACACTGATATCCCGGACGATTTGTCGCGGCCGATCAATGATCACGAACCGGCCGGCATCACCGGTTGGAACTGAGCCATCCAACACGCCATTGGGAACAAGATCGAGCAAATGGTACTCCCAAGGCTGCGGCGGACTGAGTTTTTTCAGGGAAAGCCCATCGATTCGAATGATCCGATCTGGTGTTACGAATTGTCCATCCGGTGTGGGTGTCCAATGCGGGACAAGCCATAGGCCGCCCTCATAGGGGATGGTGTCGATGGGGAGAATGGTTGCGCCGTTGGTCACAATCGTTTTCAAGACTTGCATGATATTTCCAGTCCGATTTTCCCGGGAGAAAAACCTTGGTCGAATCCTGAGTTGGTCGCAGCGCAACAGGCTCACCAGCCGGCATGCGCCGCTATCTGCCCTGATCGCCTTACGGCGGCCGGTTCGAACGTGCTGGCGTTCGGCACGAAGGGGTCGGTATGACAACTGGCGCCGGCGGCTCTTGCGATCCGTGCCACGCTCTCCGTCATGGCCGGCGCACCTGCGGTATAAACAAGATCGTTCGGCGACAATTTCGGCAAATGATCGGTTGGCCGTCCAATGCGGATGGCTGGGGAGACTCGCTGCGGCTCCGATACGGTCAGAATGATCGTGACATTGGGAAACAGCGCCAGGCGGCAAAGCGCGCCATGCATATAAAGCGACCGAAGTCTTCTCGCCGCGACGACGAATACAATTTCCCGTTGCGGCCGCTCCATGATCGCGGCGACCGCGACCGACCACATTGGCGCGAAACCGGTGCCGCTGGCGACAAGAACAAGGCGGCCGGAATGCTTTGGCCGCAGAAAGGCGCTGCCAGACGGACCCGTCACCTTGACACGGTGTCCGATGCCGATCTGTCGGCCCAGCGCAGGGGATACGTTGCCGTCGAAAAACCTGCGGATGTGATAATGCAGCAGGCGGTCGTCGGAACGACCCTCGAGCGGATAGGTCGGGCTGTAGAATCTCGCCGGGAAGTCTCGAAACTGCACCTTGCAATACTGACCCGGCAGGTAGCGAAGCGGCCTCGGCAGCTCGACGTCTACCCCGATGACATCCGGTGCCAGCCGCACGATGCGGGCCACATGAGCTGACATCGAGACCGGCTCGGGAACGTCTTCGGTCGTGATCTCCAGATCAGAGACGATCCGCGCCTGGCAGGCATGGATCATGTCGTCCCCCGGCGCGTGGCCGCCAAAGACCTTGCCTTCGACGAGACGAACCCGGCAGGTGCCGCAAATCCCGGAGCGGCAGTCGTGCGGCAATTCAATGCCATTCACCAGCGCCCAATCGAGCAGGAGTTCACCGCAATTGGCCAGAAATGGCTCGTTGTTCACCGTCACTTTGCAAATCTTCCGCATTATTCCACCTCGAGACGGATTGGCCGGACGTGCCTGGTGTGCCGGATCTGGCTGTGATCGAACGCCGCCACTCGCATGAAGACGCCGGTCTGCAGCGCGACGTCATATCGGCTGTGGGTGTCCAGTCGACGCGCTACCTCGAGCGCCCAGTGGCCGGAGGCCCAGCGCGCCGCGCATCGAACGTCCGCCCGATCGCCGGAGAAGTCGCCGTCGATGATGACGCCGGGAATGACCGTGCCGGCGGGGATGGCGCGATCCCGGTCGACCGAATACGGCGCGGATTCCGTCGCCGTCATGAACCAACGCGCGCCCTCGTTCTCGCCGAGATCCGGGTCGAGAGCTATTTCTCCCATGGCGGCGGCGGTCGCAGCGAGGTCTGTGGGCAGCCGCAGCGGTCGGACAAGGCCGCTGGCCGAATTGGCGTCGGCGACAAAATTGTCTGTGTAATTCGCCCGTCCCGGATCCGGGGCAAATCCGCCCCTGTAAGGGGTGAGATTTGCTAGCTGCGGCGGCGTTGGATCGAGCGGCGGGCCGAAATGGGTGTCATCCATCCAGCCCGTTGGTCCGCCGCTGGTGGCCTTCCATTCCCACACGTCGGCGTAGCCGCCGTCCGTCGTAAAATGCAGGCCGCGGCCGGTCATGGTGGCGGGCGCGTCGGCAATCGGATGAAGGCCGGGGTGAAACGTTCGGTCGCCGGCAAGGGTCAGGTTCGACGTAGTCAACAGCACCGAAAACTTGTCCTCATTGAATTCATGCTCATCCCCCGCCTCGTAGCCCTTGTGAAGCAGGTGCCAACCGTCGCTTTGCTTGATCAGCGGCAGTTGCTTCAGTGAGCGCGTCGGATCTTCCCAGGTGAAGAGGAAATACGCCCAGGTGCCATCGTGTACCGCGCGAATATCGACCCGTGACTCTCCCTTGCCGTCAAAATTGTCTCCAGCATTGGTCATGACCGAGAACGGTTCGTTGTTTCGCCAAACCCGATCGGAGGTGTCGCCATCGAGGACCGGTGCGTCGGCAGCGGCGATGCGGTGGATCTTCAGGCTGTCGACGTCCAGCCAATCCGATGCAACGACGACCGAAGCGCAAGTGATTGCCATCGCCGTCGCGACCACGAACGGATTGGACTGGAGGGTTGGGTTTCGTGGATGCGCGGTGCGGCGCAGTCCTGCTCTTCGGGCGTATGAGCCAGCGTGGTGACGCGATTCGGCTCGGCCAAATGGCGCCGGGCCGGGAGGCTGCGCCGGTTGCAGAGACGGCTGGGAGGCGGCCTCGCTGTCGGCTTCGGTCTCCGGCGCCAACCTTTCCGACTGCTCGACCAGCAGCGTTAGCAGTTCGACGGCATCAAGCTTCGCTGGCGGGGCTGGCAAGCCCTGCGGCCTGAAGATCCGAAGCAATTGCGAGGAGCCGCCGAGTCGGTAGTGCGCCAGGACGTGAAGACCGCTGAAGGCAAGGAGCAGCCACGTTGCATACCAGTGCACCATCACGGCGGTGTGGCCGGCGCAAATGCCGAAATAGAGCGCGCCGCCGGTGGCAATCAGCGCCAACATGGCAACGAAGAAGCCCCAGGTCAGCATCACACTGATCGCGCCCAACCGTGCCTGTCGCCGGCCCAGCAGGCCTCGCAGACGACTTTTGTCCAGTGCGACACGACGGCTCAGGCCGGATCGGATCAAATAGATGGTATAGGCGAGCGACACCGCGACCAGCACAATGGCCGCCTGCATGTGTGATACCCAGACGCTGGTACGCGGCAGCACCGCATCGAGCAGATTGAGCCAGCCCTGGTCCGGCATTTCGGTTGCGATACGCAACCCGCTGAACAGGGCGACGCCGAACGCGGCGACAAGTACCCAGTGCAGGATGATGGTGCCATAATCCGTCTTGCGACGCCTCATCGGCGCATCCCCGGGTGAGGAAGGCAGCCGCCGCCGCCACCGATCGGACGATCGGATCGATTGTGAGTTTCGTCAGCGGTATGCAAGCGCGCGCGGCGTTGGTTTGGTTCGGGCTGCACGAGATCCCGCCCGGCGGTACTGTTGTTGCGCAAACTAGCTCTCCCCCAAGGTGCCGACCCGCCGAAGTCGGTAAGAATCCTCTTTTGCT
This sequence comes from uncultured Alphaproteobacteria bacterium, assembly GCA_963808035.1. Lineage (GTDB taxonomy): Bacteria > Pseudomonadota > Alphaproteobacteria > Rhizobiales > Xanthobacteraceae > Bradyrhizobium. Next base: position 49,290 of record CAWEEF010000004.1, read on the forward strand.
GTGAACGCTGTTCGAGCGCGAGAATGGTTCGATCAACCACGCCCAGGCTGAATTCGAGCTTTCCGACCAGCCTCCAGCGCCGCCACGGATGTGAACGGCCCTGGAGGCCAGTCGCTCGCCCCTATCCCCACATATGCTGAAAGTGGTGCGCCATCTCGGCAATTGCGAAATGGTGGGCGTCGGTCGGAGTCGCACCGGCGTCGGGAGCTGTAACCGGCGCCGCAGGTGCGCTCGCAGCCGTTGGCGCCGCTGGTGCACTCGCAACAGTTGGCGCCGCCGGCGCCGCACCGCCGCTCGGCTGCCCCGCAGCACCCGCCAACAGGTCGGTCAACAATGTTGCCGCGCCATTATTGTGGACGCCGGCGGCCTGGGCCACCGCCGAGAGGTCGGCAAAGACCGCCGAAAGGCTGTTTTGGCCGCCTCCCTGAAGAAGAGCTATCAGGTCGGTCACCAGGTGGTTTCCACCATCTCCCGCAGCAGGCCCGCCACTATCGGGTGGTCCGGCAGGAGTTGTTACAGGCGCTGGCCCGCCAGCATCGGGTGGTCCCGCAGAAGCTGTTACAGGAGCATGCCCTCCACAATCAGGTGGTCCAGCAGGAGGTGTTGTTGCCGGAGGTGTTGCCGGATTCACGGCCGTCGCCTGCGCCGCCGCCACCACACCTGCATAGCTTCCGCCATCCGCCATCAGGTTATTGCCCCCGACGTCGGCAGAGTTCGCTGCGAGTTGTTCGGACGCTGCGTTGACTTCCCCGGCATTGTGCGTCTGCAAACCATCGATCAGCGCGCTCGCCGCCGTCCCCGACGTGCCATCTGACCGAAATTCGTTCCAGAAACGCGCCGACCATAGACCGCCTTGAGACTGATCGAAGGCGTTCGAACTATTCGCGTAGGTCTGTATCTGCTGGACCAGTCCAGCAACGTCACCGGTGAAGCCGTTATTCTCGATCGTGGTCGCCATCTGCCCAAGATGGTTACTGTCCTGGATCCATTGCGTAATAAAGGTCGTTTGGGCTGCATTGTCATGGAACGGTGCGGCGGGGGTGTTGAGGGCCGGGAGAGGCGTCGGGTTAAACAGCGCCTGCACACCCACGTCGCCTTGAGCGATGTCAATAATGTCCCGATGGATATCATTGATCGAACGCCCGACATATTGTCCGAGATCTGTTCCCAATGTGAGCGTGCCCGCTGGAGCGCTCGAATTCTCGACAGATGCAATCTCTTCATTGAGCTGATTGATGATGATGTGCGTGTGCAGATCGGAGAGGTTATTGATCGTGGGGTCTGCCGCGCTTAACATCTGCTGTACGCCGATGAGGTCCGAGACGATCAAGTTGACCTGATCCGGGCCGACGCCGCCGATCTCACGCGTCGTTGCGTCGTTGAATAGATCCGTTGCTGTTAATGCCATTTTTGTTTCCCCTTCGTGGTACGCGTTAATCGAAAACCCCCGTGCGCGTCGCCCCGACTGCACAAGATGAAGAGTTGTTTACGTTCGTGGCGCCTTTCAGCCGACAACGGGGCCAATGCGTGCAGAAGCAAGGTGATAGGCCGACGAATTTATGTCGCCGCTTGGTGTCAAGAGCTGCTCGCAGCGCAAATATCGAGATCATCATCGATCATGGTCGCCCTTGTTTTGGGCGCGACTCACAAGCGCCGGATTCTTGCGAATGCCATTGGGCAACAATGCGATAACGAGACTCTTCGCGCCGCGCGGCTTGCGAGGTGCCGGATAGAAATTGGCGACGGTCCCATTCTCGCCAGAAAATCGTCGGTATCGGCTGTCAAGGAAGTTCGGTCGATCGCGAGATCGGCCCATTGGGGAGGCGCAACGGAATGGGAGTTGCTCAGGGTCGTCCGCGGACGGTCTCGTTCGCCGGGCGATGGAATCCATTGCTCGCCGCGGAAGCAGATGATCCGGTAGCGCTTGGGTTGCGCGAGAGCGCGCGGCGCATGATCGGTATCGCCGCATTCAGCGGCGTCATTAACATCCTGATGCTGTCGGGCTCACTTTACATGCTGCAGGTGTATGATCGGGTGATTCCGAGCCGCAACATCGCGACCTTGTTCGGTCTGTCGCTGATCGTGCTGTTTGCTTATTTGGTGCAGGGCTATTTCGACGCCTTGCGCACGCGCATGCTGTGCCGGGTCGCGACCCTGTTCGACGTCGGGCTGCAGGAATCGATCCATACCGCGCTCGCCACGCTGCCGCTTCGCGGCGTCAAACCCGTGCTGATGCAACAACCGTTGCGCGATCTCGACCAGGTCCGTGCCTTCATGTCGAGCATGGGGCCGACGGCGTTCCTGGACATGCCGTGGATACCGATCTTTCTGATTGCCCTGTTTCTGTTTCATCCCGCCATCGGAATGACGGCGCTGCTCGGCACCGCGGCGATCATTGCGATGACGCTGCTGACCGAGCGCATGTCGCGCGGTGCCGCCAGGGCGGCGATGGACTTTAGTGCCCAGCGGCAGGTGCTGGCGGATGCCACACAGCGCAATGCCGAGATCGTCCGGGCGCTCGGCATGATGGATCGGCTCACCACACGCTGGTCGCAGGCCAACGAGCGTTATTTGCGCCAGAATATCCGGGCCACCGACGTTTATGCCAATCTCGGCTCGGGCGCGAAGGTGCTGCGTTACGTTCTGCAATCGGGAATGCTGGGCATCGGCGCCTATCTCGTGGTGGCGGACCGGGCGTCAGGCGGCATCATGATCGCGTCGTCGATCATGATGGGCCGTGCGCTGGCGCCTGTTGAGGTTGCGCTCGGGAGCTGGAAGCAGCTTGTCGCCGCACGCCAGGGCATCGTGCGCCTGCGTGAAATCTGCAAGGTGACGGCGAAGCCTCCGGCGCCGCCGGTAGTGTTGCCGCGCCCGTACCGCGAGCTTTCGGTACAGGAAATCGCGGTCGTCGCGCCAGGGACGGACAAGCCGATCGTGTCGAACGTCTCGTTTTCGCTCAAGGCCGGCATGGGGCTCGCGCTGCTGGGTGCCAGCGCGTCCGGCAAGACCTCGCTGTCGAAGGCGCTGGTCGGAATCTGGCCCGCCAGCCACGGCGTCATACGGCTTGACGGCGCCGCGATCGATCAATGGAGCAACGAAGATATGGGACGCCATATCGGTTATCTGCCGCAGGATGTCGCCCTGTTCGACGGCACCGTCGCGGAAAACATCTGCCGTTTCGATGACGCGGCGACCTCGGACGCCATTCTGAAAGCCGCGCAGATCGCGGGGGTTCACGAGATCATCCTGCGCCTGCCGGAAGGATATTCGACGCGGATCGGTCAGGGCGGCATGTCTTTGTCAGCCGGCCAGCGCCAGCGAATAGGCCTTGCCCGCGCCGTGTTCGGCGACCCGTTCCTGGTGGTGCTCGATGAGCCGAATGCCAATCTGGATGCCGACGGCGAGAATGCGCTTGGTCGCGCGATCCTGGCGCTGCGCCGGCAGCAATGCGTCGTGATCGTGATTTCGCATCGTCCGAGCGCCCTCGCGGCACTGGATATGGCGATGGTGCTTTATCAGGGCAAGGCGATCGCCTTCGGTTCACGCGAGCAGATCTTTGCGCGCATTCAGGCGGCGCCAAGTCAGTCTGTTTCGGCCACCCCACCCGTCGTAACGCCAGCCGCGAAAACCGTTCATCGCGCCGCAGTTGCCGAGCGGGTGTAGCCATGAGGCGCAAATCGGACGCACTTCATCTCGACAGAGACGAGCGAGACTCGATCGGGGATCCGGGCAATGACGAACTGGGACCGCAGGGCGCCGCCCTGATCCTGGAATTGCAGCGGCTTCGGCACGCGTTCGAAGGCGAAGACTGGAACGAGCCGCGTCCTCCGCAGCCGGGTCGCGCGCCGCGCCACCATCCGGGACCGGGTCGGCGTCCGCGGACCGGCAACCCGAGGCGACCGCAAAAGAGCAAGATGGGGCGGGCCATCGACGTCTGCCTTGAACAATTCGGCCTGAAGGTGGCCGCACCGGCTCCGCGCATCAGCGAAGCACCGGCCGACCTGGCTGTGTTACCGGGACGCCGAGCGAACCGGATCATTGCGCCCGACGCCTCCATGGTGATGGACCTCACCAAGCCCGGACCGGAAATCCCGCGATCGGATCCTGTAGATCAGCCCATGCTGCTGCTCGAGAGTCCTCGATTGGCGCCCTCCGGCTCCGCGAAGGCGACCGCGGGAGAGGTGATCGAGCGGTGCCGCGCCGGCCTGATCGCGGGCGTTGCCTTCATCGTCAATAGCGGCGATCCGCCGCTCCAGAACGATGCTTCCGATGATAGCCTGAAGTCGCGGGCAGGACAGGCGTTCGAGCATGAGCTGCGGACCGGGCTTCGGATTCTCATCCTCGCGACGCTGCTGGCTGGCGGCTGGCTCGTGTTCATGCCTCTGGCGGGTGCCGTCGCGGTGCCGGGCAATCTCGTCGTTCAATCCAACGTCAAGGCCATTCAGCATCCCAGCGGCGGCGTTGTCGCGGCGATCAAGGTCCATAACGGCATGCGGGTCGCGGGCGGCGACTTGCTGGTGCGGCTCGACGCTACCCAGACCCAGGCCAATCTCCAGATGGTGAGCAAGCAGCTCGATGAGCTGCGCGCCCGGATCGCGCGGCTGGTGGCCGAACGCGACGGCCTGGATCGACCCCAAATTCCCTCCGAACTGAAGGCCCGGTCGAGCGAGGATGCGGTGCGAAGTCTGCTGTCGTCGGAAGATTCGCTGTTCAAGGCACGCCTGAATGCGCGCAGCAGCCAAAAAGACCTGCTGCAGGGCCGCGTCGCCCAACTCACCGAGGAGATTTCCGGCCTCGAAGCCCAGGTCGCATCCAAGGCCAAGCAGCTCGAACTGATCGCCGGCGAAATGAGCGGAGTTCAGGACCTGTACGACAAGCGGCTGGTGCCGCTGACGCGGCTCACCACGCTGCAGCGCGAGACCGCGCGGATCGAGGGCGAGCGCGGGCAATTGACATCGGCGATCGCCGAGACGAAATCGAAGATTGGCGAGGCTCAGCTTCAGATTGTCCGCCTCGATCAGGATTTTCGCACCGATGTGGTCAAGGAGCTTGGCGAGACACAAGGCAAGGAAGCCGAACTGGTCGAGCGTAGCGTCGCCGCGCGGGACCAGCTCGACCGGATCGAAATACGCGCGCCAACGTCGGGAGTGATCAATCAACTATCCGTCCACACCATCGGCGGCGTCATCCGCGCCGGCGACACCATCATGGAAATCGTTCCGGATACCGACGACCTGCAGATTGAGGCGCGGCTGCAGCCCAACGACATCGACCAGGTGCGGACCGGTCAGAAAGCGTTCGTGCGCTTCTCGGCCTTCAACCAGCGTCTCACTCCGCAACTTATCGGCGCGGTGTCCTACGTGTCGGCCGATACCGGCCACGATCAGCAGACCAACGCGCCTTATTTCACGGTCAGGATCGCGTTGTCCGAGGACGAACTGCGCCGCTTGGGCGGCCTGCAACTGGTCCCGGGCATGCCCGCGGAGGTGTTCATGCAGACCGGCAGCCGTACCATGATGAGCTATTTGCTGAAGCCGATCACCGACCAGCTCCATCGTGCCTTTATTGAACGATGAGCCGGGATTGCGACGTGGCATCGGCGAGTAACAGCTTCAGGCAGCGACGCACCTTCTGAACCGGCTCAGCGGATGCCTTCTTCGGCAATGGTTTCCTCGGCGACCCTGGCGCGTTGCTGGCTTTCTTCGGTCAAGCGGGTTTCCTTCCAGCCGCCTTGCGCGAACCAGCCGATCGAAACAACGGCGGCCCCGATATTGGCGATCGGGAACGACCACCACAGCCCGCCGGATTGCAGGCTTGTGTGTTTCGACAGCACATAAGCGAGCGGGAATTGAAACATGAACTGCGAGACCAGCGCGATCACCATGGAGACCAGCATGTTGCCGGAGGCGCGGAAAGCCGAAACGATGCAGAGTTGGATGCCGATCCCGCCCCATGCCAGGCACATGATTCGAACAAATCGGCCGCCTTCCGCAATGACGTCCGGCGCGCCCGGCACGAAGAACGCCACGATGGCGGGCGCAAAAACATAGGCGGCGACACCGGCCAGCGAGAGGATGGCGAAGCCGGAACCGGCGCCCAGCACGGCAATTCGTTCGGCCCGTCCGATATTGCCCGCTCCGATATTCTGGCTGACCAGAGTCGACACCGCCATTGACATTCCCATCGCCGGAATGGTGACGAACTGCAGGATGTTCGAACCCACGCCGTAGGACGCGAGAGTTACGGTCCCGAAACTCGCCACCAGAAACGATAGCAGCATCGGTCCCAATCCACGGGTCGAGAGCTCGATCGAACCGGGCAATCCGAGCAGAAAGGCACGCTTGATGTAGGAGGGATCGGGCGCAAAGGCACGCCATGAGAGATGAATGCCGTGCCGGCCTCGCAGAAAGACAGCAAGGCCGAGCAGGGCGGCCAGCGTCTGGGTCGCCAGGGTCGCTATTGCGGCGCCCATCACGCCGTGCGGCGATAACGGCCCCCAGCCGAAGATAAACAGTGGATCGAGGAGGAAATTCAGCAGCACCGTCAACAGCACGATCAGCAGCGGGATGCGCGTCTCGCCGACGCCCCGCATCAGCGCCTGGAACATGCCGTACAGGAAAACAAAGATAATGCCGATGAAGGAGACCCGCATGAACCCGAGTGCGCCGCTGTAGACGTCGGGCGCCACTCCCACCAGTGCTAGCAGATAGGGGGCCAGAATATATCCGGCTGTCCCCAGAACCGCCGATGTCACGAGAGCTACCAGCATCGTTTGCGCGGCGACATGGTTGACCATGTCCTGGCGACCCGCCCCCATATATTGGGCCGACAGGGTTGCGCCCGCGATCGCAAAGCCTGCACCCAGTGCAATCACGAGGAATGTCACGGGAAAGCTGACCGACACCGCGGCCACGGCCGCGGCGCCCAGCCTTCCGATCCAGAATGCGTCGGTAAGCTGGTAACCGGTTTGCAGGACGTTGCCCAGAATGATGGGAACGGCGAGCCGGAACAGTGCCGCGCCGATCGGGCCTTCGAGGAAAAGGCGTTGACGTTTGCTGGGCATGGCCTCGAAAATCTCTTTGCGGGCAGGAAGGGCTGTTGCCGGATGGTGGTCCGGCGCCCCTAGCGTTTTCGAGCGAAATGGGTACCGGTTCGCTTGAAGAAAACGCGTCAAGACAAGAAGCTAAAGCCCGGTTCTGATTTCAATCAGAACCGAACAGGCCTTAGCGGCCGCGCACCCCGCGCAGAAAGAGATCCACCGCCTGGCGGACACGTTCTTCGATCTCATCCGGGGCGGGACCAATGCCAAACGCTGCAAGCCGCAGATCGCTGTCAATGACAAGGCTGATGAACTGCTCGGCGGCTCGCTCAAGATCGCTCACGCGCAACTGTGACGCTTGACGCCGCAACGCCGCGGCTATGGCCCGGATGGCCGGCTGGCGTCCCTCGGCGTTGGCGAGCCGCCCGAACGCGGGCCGGCGCTCCGATTCACCGAGGATGATGCGGTGAAGACTCACAACTTGCGGCGCCAGAGCGCTGCCGAGCAAATGGCGCCCGATCTCCATCAGCATCGGCTCCAATTCATGCGTTCCCAGTTGGAATTGGTTGATCGGAACGAGCCAGCGATCAATGAGATCGCGCAATACGGCGCTGAACAGCTCATTCTTGTCACGATAGCGGGCATAGACCGTGCGCTTCGACATCGATGCGGCCTCGGCGACTGCATCAATCGAGGTGCCGTCGAAACCAAGCCTCATGAACATCGCGCCGGCGGTTTCAATAAGATGCTGCCGTCGCCTGTCTGCCTCGGCGCGTGTCGGTCGTCCGCCTCGACCTAACACGCGGGTGGAAGGACGGACCGTTTCGCTGTAACGCACTCCATCCCCTTGTCCAGAGCCACAAAACCGGTATATTAAAACTATACCGTACCGTTACATATCATTCGGGAGACGGCGTGAAAAGGGGCTCCACCCTCAGCATCTGGCCGGCTCTTGCAGGCCTGGCCGCAGCCGTGATGACGTCAGCCGCGGCGGCTCAGCAAGCCCCGCCGAGACCGCCCGCGGTGGGCGTCGTCGCCGCGGTTCGCATGCCTGTCACCCAGTCGAGCGAATATGTCGGCCGTATTCAGGCGATCGAACGCGTCAATCTTACCGCGCGAGTGGCGGCATTTCTCGACGCGCGACTCTTCGCTGAAGGAGCCGAGGTCAAGAAGGATCAACCGCTCTATCGGCTCGAGCAGGGACCGTTCCAGGCGGACGTCAAGGCGAAAGAAGCGACGATCGCCCAGCTCAAGGCCCAGCTTGTGAACGCGCAGATTGTTCTCGGCCGAGCCAAGGCATTGCTGAACACACCCGCCGGGCAGCAAGCGACGGTCGACACCGCAACCGCCAACGCCTCGGCGCTCGAGGCGCAGGTGCTCGGGGCGGAGGCTCAATTGCAACAGTCCGAGATCAATCTCGGCTACACCGATATTCGCGCGCCGATCGACGGCAAGATCGGGCGCACCAGCGTGACCGTCGGCAACTACGTCAGCCCAAGTTCGGGCGTGCTCGCGACGATCGTCAGCCAGGACCCGATGCATGTGGTGTTCGGCATCTCCTCGCGCAGCGCCATCGCGCTGCGCGAGCGCAGCACCGAGAAGCCGGTCGTGATCAAGATCCGTCTGGCGGACGGCCACATCTATGGCCAGACCGGCACCCTCAATTTCTTCGACAACACGGTAGCCGGCAGTACCGATACCATCACGCTGCGCGGCGACGTGCGCAATCCGCTGAGCGAAACAAAGACGGTTGGCGCAGCGCGCGATACTCGTCGATGGCGAATTCGTCACCGTGATCCTTGAGGATGCCGAACCGATCGAGGCGGTGACGGTTCCGCGCGCGGCGGTGTTGACGGATCAGCAAGGCGACTACCTCTACGTCGTCGACGGCGACAACAAGGTGCAGCAGCGGCGCGTCCAGCTCGGGCCGGCGACGCCGGGCACCGCCGCCGTCACCAGCGGACTCAACGAAGGCGAGCGCGTCGTCGTCGAGGGTATCCAGCGGATCCGGCCCGGCCAACTGGTTTCGCCCGGCTCCGCCGGAAGCGCCGAGGGCACCCCCGGCTCACCCGCTCCGGGCTAAGGCTGGTTCAATGATTTCCGCGATCTTCATCAGCCGGCCGCGACTAGCGATCGTCATCGCCATTGTCATCACGCTGGCCGGCCTGATCGCACTGACCCGGATTCCCCTTGCACAATTCCCCGACATCGTGCCGCCCCGCGTGCAGGTGACCGCGAGCTATCCGGGCGCGTCGGCCGCAGTGATCGAGGCGGCCGTGGCGCAACCGCTCGAGGCCCAGATCGTCGGCGTCGACAAGATGATCTACATGAAATCGACCAGCGCCAATGACGGCACCTACAATCTGACGGTCAGTTTCGCCGTTGGAACCAACCCCGACATCGACACCGTCAACGTCAACAATCGCGTTCAAACCGCGCTGCCGCAGCTTCCGCAGACGGTGCAGTTGCAGGGGCTGACGGTTATCAAGCGATCGGCGGCCATCCTCCAGTTTCTCAATCTCTACAGCGATGACGGAAAGCTCACGCCGGTGTTCATCACCAGCTATGCGACGCTGAACGTTCTCGATGAACTGTCGCGCGTGCCGGGCGTCGGCCAGGCCCTGCTGTTCGGCAAGCTTAATTATTCCATGCGCATCTGGTTCGACACCCAGCGCCTGACTAACCTGAGTTTGGCGCCGTCCGACGTGATCAGCGCCATCCAGGCCCAGAACGTTCAGGCTCCGGTCGGTCGCATCGGCGCACGGCCGGTCAGCAACGATCAGCAATTCCAGATGAACGTTCAGACCCGGGGAACGCTGACGACGCCGGAGCAGTTCGGCAGGATCGTGTTGCGGGCCAATCCGGACGGTACCGTCCTTCACGTCAGCGACGTCGCCCGCATTGAACTGGGGGCGCAGAACGAGGATACCGAGACGCGCATCAACGGCCGCCCGGCCGTCGGCATCGCGCTTTATCTTGCGCCGGATGCCAACGCAGTCCAGACCGCGACCGCCGTCAGCCGGACGCTGGACCGGCTCGGCGCGCGGTTTCCGCCGGGGCTGAAGGCGCGTGTCGTCTACGATTCGACCGTTTTCGTCGACGATACCATTCATGAGGTGTTGTGGACGCTGGGCCAGGCCTTCATCCTTGTGATCGCCGTGGTGTTTCTATTTCTCGGCAATCTGCGTGCCACCATCATTCCAGCCGTCGCGGTTCCCGTCAGCCTGATCGGCACTTTCGCGGTATTGCTGCTGATCGGCTATTCCGCCAATACGGTCTCCCTGCTGGCGATGGTGCTTGCAATCGGCATCGTGGTCGACGATGCGATCGTCGTTGTCGAGAACGTCGAGCGCGTTCTGGAGGAGGAGCCGGATCTGAGCCCGGCTGCCGCCACGCTCAAGGCGATGCACCAGATCACCGGTCCGATCATCGCGATTACGCTGGTGCTGCTTTCGGTTTTCGTGCCGGTCGCCTTCATTCCCAGCATTTCCGGACAACTTTTTCGCCAGTTCGCCGTTACCATCAGCGTTGCCATGTTGATATCGGCAGTCAACGCGCTGACACTGTCGCCGGCGCTTTGCGCCGTTTTCCTCAGGCATGAGCCCAGGAAGCGCGGCCCGATGGCGCTGGTGCTGCGGGCGATCGACCGGCTTCGTGACGGTTACGGCGCGGTGGTGGCTCGTCTGCTGCGAATAAGCCTGCTGTCGGTGCTGTTGATCCTGATCTGCGCGGGCGGCATCTTCGGTATTGCGAAATTCACGCCGACCAGCTTTCTGCCGGAGGAGGATCAGGGCGCGTTTTTCCTCAACGTGCAATTGCCGGATGGCGCGTCAGTGGCGCGAACCAGCGAGGCTGTCCGCAAGGTCGAGCAGCTTCTGAAGTCGATGCCGCAGGTACAGGACGTCTTCGCCGTGATCGGATTTTCACTGCTCGACACCGCCAATGAAGCCAACACCGGGTTCCTGCTTGCCAAGCTCAAGCCGTTCGAGGATCGCCGCAAGGTCGAGGACTCGGCCCAGGCGCTGATCCGCAAGACCTTCGCCGAGGGCGAGCAGGTCGCAACGGCGAGAATCGTGGCCTTCAACCTGCCGCCGATCATTGGTCTGTCTACCAGCGGCGGCTTCGAGTATCAGCTCGAAGCGCTCGAAGGACAGGATCCGGTCAAGCTGGGCGGCGTCGTCCAGGCCCTGATCAGCGCCGCAAACCAGGATTCGCGGCTGGCCCGGGTATTCTCGACCTTTACCGCGTCGACGCCGTCGATCTATCTCGACATCGACCGTGACAAGGCGCAGGCGCTCGGCCTCAACATGACCGACGTGTTCACGGCGCTGCAGTCGACGCTCGGCGGCATCTTCGTCAACAACTTCAACTTGTACGGCCGGACCTGGCAGGTCAACATCGAAGGCGAGGCGAAGAACCGCCGGGATTTCGAGGACATCTGGAAGATACATGTGCGCAGCAGGAATGGCGAGATGGTCCCGATGCGCTCGATCGCCGATCTTCGCTTTGTCGTCGGTCCGCAGGTGATCACGCGCTACAACAACCGCCGTTCGATTACCATCAATGGCAGCCCCGCGACGGGTGGTTCGTCGGGCGCCGCGCTGGCCGCCATGCAACAGGTTTCGGACACGACCCTGCCGCCCGGCTATGGCTTTGAGTGGACCGGCACCGCCTATCAGGAGCATGAAGCAGGTGGCCAGACCGGTCCGATTCTGGCGGTGGCGGTGGTTTTTGCCTTCCTGTTCCTGGTCGGCCTCTATGAGAGCTGGATGATTCCGATTCCGGTCCTGCTTTCGGTGGTGGTCGGCGTGCTCGGCGCCTATGCGGGAATCCTTATTGCCGGATTGACGCTCGACCTCTACGCCCAGATCGGACTCGTCGTACTGATCGCGCTGGCGGCCAAGAACGGCATCCTGATTGTCGAATTCGCGCGCGAGCAGCGGGAGCAGGGCGCGGCGATCGAGCAAGCCGCCCTCCTTGGCGCGCGCACGCGGTTTCGCGCCGTGATGATGACCTCGATCGCCTTCATACTCGGCCTGGTCCCGCTGGTGTTCGCGCATGGCGCCGCGCAGATCAGCCGGCGCGACGTCGGGACGTCGGTTTTTTCCGGCATGCTGGTCGCGAGCTCGATTGGTGTCTTTCTGATCCCGATGCTCTATGTCGTGTTCCAGAGGTGGCGCGAACGGGATTTCCGTTCGAGGCGGGCTCGAGGCGACAAATTCGGCACGCCGCATCGGGCGGAGCCAGCCGGCGAGTAACTGTCCCGCGCGCAAACAGCTACGGTTCGAACGCGCCGTACACGAGCTTCTTGAACACGGGCAAGATACGTCCGCGTTCCTGCTCGGTCTGCTCCATGAGGATGTAAATCATGTCCAGTTTCGGATCGACCCCGAAATAGGTCCCGCTGCCGCCGTCCCATTTCAGTTCGCCGATCGAGCCGGGTGGCGGCGGCCACGCATTTCCGGGGTCGGTGCGAACCGCAACACCATAGCCGTAGCCAAAGCCGTCGCCCGGAAAATAGAAGTAGTCCCGCGCGACGCCGGCGCCCGGCCCAATATGGTCGGTGGTCATCTGCCTGAAAGCCGCCGGGCTGAGATATTGGCTGCCGCCGGATTTTCCGCCGTTGAGCAGCATTTGTGCGAAGATCGCATAGTCGGTGATGGTCGAGACCAGCCCGCCCCCGCCGGATTCCCATTCCGGATTCGCCAGCCGCTGCTTTTCGGACAGCAGGAGGACGGCATCTGACGGCAACGGTTTGGCCATGCGGGCTTGTTCAGCCGGACTCCGGAGCGCGAATCTGGTGCTGGTCATTCCAAGCGGATCGAGGATGCGCAGCTTCAGGAATTGAAACAGCGATTCTCCGGAAACGATTTCGATGATCCGCCCCAGGACGTCGGTGGAGTAACCGTAACGCCAAAGCGTACCGGGCTGCGCCACCAATGGCAGACGGGCGATGCGGTCGGCGAGGACCCTGTTGTCAAACTTGCCGTGCAACACGTCGGCGTGCGCATAGGCTGCCCTGATCAGGTCGCCGCCAATGTAGTCGTAGCTGAGGCCCGAGGTCTGCCGCATCAGATCCTTGACGTTGACGGGCCGGTTCGGCGGCACCAGCTTGAGGAACCCTTGACCATTCTGTGTCTCGGACTGGACGCCGACCTTTGCCGACGCAAATGCCGGGATATATTTCGACACCGGATCGGCCAGCGTCAGCTTGCCTTCGTCGATCAGCATCATCGCGGCGAGGTTGGTGATCGGCTTGGTCATCGAATGAAGCGCGAACAGGGTATCCGGCGTCATGGGCTGCCCGGTGGCGATGTTGCGGACGCCGAAGCCCTTGAGATAGACCGGCACCCCGTGCTGCTGGATCAACACCATCGCGCCGGCAAGCTTGCCGGTCGCGACCTCGCTTGCGAAGAATTCGGACAGCCGCTCGAGCCTGGCGGCTGACGGCGCCGTCCCGCCGGGTTGGGCCTCAACGCGCGCGAGCATGCCGGCGCCCGCCAACACCGGGGCCGCCGCCGCCAAAACCGCTATGACCTTGGGCACCACGAAAAAATAACCCGCATTCATTCCAGGCCCGCGCGGCGGAAGCCTTCCAGATAGTGTTCGCGATCGGCGTCTTGCTGCATCGGCAACTCGTGGGCGATCCAGGCGAGCGTGATGTTGGGTTGCACGCGACGAAGCTCCTGCAACGAAACCGCGGCGGCGTCGGTTTGTCCAGCCATTGCGGCGGCTGCGCACAGCACACGATGCCCACCGACGAAATCGCCGCGCTGCCGCAGCAACTCGTGCGCCAGCCGGATCGCTTCGTCGTAGTTGTGCCCGATGAACTGGGCGTAGGCGGCAATGCCAAGATAGATCGCGGAGAACGGATCGCGCGGGCTCAGCCGCAGCGCCCGGCGCGCCGCCAGGTCGCCTTCCTCCCAGCGTCCGCAATAGCACAGCGTCACGCCGTAGAAAGCCTGGGCCAGAGAGGAGTTCGGATTGAGGCGCAACGCCACTTCGAACTCGGCCAGCGCGTCGTCGAAGCGCCGTGCGAACAAGTAGACATAGGCGAGTCCATGGTGCGCCCAGGGATCTTCGCTGTCGGCCTCGACCGCAGCCAGTGCCGCGCGCTCGGCGATCGGCAGCACCGTCGCCATGTCGGCCCAGCCCATATGGGCGCCGAAGGTGTGGCTGGTCGCCAGTACGCCGAGTGCCTGGCCGTAGTTCGGATCGATCGTGGTGGCTTTTTCCAGCAGCGCCTGCGCCACCACATTGTCCTGTCGCGTGACGCGCCAGAAATGCGATAGCGCGCGCATCACCAGATCCCAGGCATCGAGGCTGCCCGGCGGCTTGCGCCGGGCCCGAAAATTTTCCGCAGCATAGAGCTGCGGCTCGATCGTGGCCACGATCGATTCGGTGATTTCATCCTGCACCGCGAACACGTCGGCAAGGTCGCGGTCGTAGCGCTCGGCCCAGATATGGCTGCCGGTCGCAACGTCGTTGAGCTGAGCCGTGATGCGCACGCGGTCGCCGCTCTTGCGCACGCTGCCCTCGACGACATAGCCGACGCCGAGTTCCTCGGCGACCTGCTTCATGTGCACGGCCCTGCCCTTGTAGACGAACGAGGAGTTGCGCGCGATCACGAAGAACCAGCGCAGCTTGGAGAGTGCGGTTATGATGTCCTCGCTGATCCCGTCGGAAAAATAATCCTGCTCCGCATCACCGCTCATATTGGTGAAAGGAAGCACCGCAATCGCGGGTCGGTCGGGCAGCGGCAACGCCTGACGCGACGGCTCGGTGACCGGGACCGCCGGCGCCGTGGTGGCTTGGTCGGTGCTGGCGACATCGGGTCGTGGCCGCACGTCGCCGACGAATCGAAGGCCCTTGCGCGGCACGGTCCGGATTATCTTCTGGCCCGCGCCGCTGTCGCCGATCGCCTTGCGCGCGGCGTTAATGCGGCTGGTCAGCGTCGAATCCGACACGATTCGTCCGTCCCAGACCGCGGCGATGAGATCGTCCTTGCTGATGACCCGCTCGCGGTTCGCCGTGAGATAGACCAGGAGATCGAATACCTGCGGCTCGACATGCACAGGCGAGCCTGCGCGCCTCAACTCGCGACGTTCGACATCGATCTCGCAGTCACCAAAGCTGAGGATCATTGCGGGCCCGGTCCTCGCGGCGAGTGGACTGCTGCCGCACCGCGCGAGGTTAGCATCGGGCGCTCCCGGGTGCGATGCGGCAAAAGCGATCGTCTCAACGACATCTCAAGCCGGTGTGGAGAATAAATCGCCGTTTTCTCAAAGCTTTGGAGCTCGAGGCCGGGCATGCTGCGAACGGGGGAGATTATTCACAAAGGAACATGACAATGCCATTGATTGAAGTTCATCTGATCGAGAACGTATTCAACCCCGAGCAAAAGCGCCAGATCATCGAGAGACTGACCGATGCCATGGTAACGGTCGAAGGCGAGAACATGCGCGGCGTGACCTGGGTGAAGATTTCGGAAGTTGCCAGTGGCGAGTGGGGCATCGGCGGCCAGCCGCTGACCACCCAGGCAGTCAAGGACCTCGCCGCCGGCCGGAAGGCGGCATAGCGCAGCGAACCGAAACGGCAGCGTCGGCGCGGGAATTGCCCGCGCCGGCGCGCGCCTCGAAACCTGCCCCATCAAATTGATTTTCAGAATGATATTCGTTGAACTGGAATCCCCGAGCCTGCAGCGGCGCGCGGCATACTCATGCGGTCGCGCCGGTGCACGGGCGCGTTGAGTCGGTCCGGTTAAACGCCTATGATCGCCGGGCGATCCCCTTTTTCATCGGCACAGGGAGGACGTCATGCGTAAGACTCTGTTTGCGATGACCTTCGCTTCCGTCGCGACGCTTGGACTTTGCGCACCTTTGCTTGCGGAAGAAGTCAACGATCAGCAACTGGGCACGGTTCATTTCGCGACCTCCTGCAACGAAATGGCGCAACGGCGGTTCGACCGCGCCATGCGATACCAGCATTCGTTTTGGTACGCCGAATCCAGGGATATCTACCAGCAAGCGCTCAAGGCAGATCCGCAATGCGCGATCGCCTATTGGGGCATTGCGCTGTCGCTGCTCAACAATCCGCACAGCCCAGTGCCGGCACCCAATCTTCCGCTCGGTCTTGCCGCGATCGAGAAGGCGAAGGCGACCGGCGCCCAGACGCCGCGCGAGCGCGACTACATCGACGCGCTGGCGGTGATGTATGTCGACTTCGACAAGACCTCGCACCAGGCGCGGGTGCAATCCTACTTGAAGGCGATGGAGGCGCTGGCTGCGAAATACCCCGATGACGACGAAGCCCAGATCTTCTATGCGATCACGCTCAATGTGGCGGCGTCGCCCGCGGACAAGACCTATGCCAATCAACTCAAAGGGGCGGCGATCCTCGAACCGATTTTCCAGCGCCAGCCGCAGCACCCGGGCGTCGCGCACTACCTGATTCATCTGTATGACTATCCGGCGATCGCCGTCAAAGGCCTGCCGGCGGCGCTACGCTATTCGAAGATTGCGCCGAATGCGCCGCATGCGCAGCATATGCCTTCCCACATTTTTACCCGCGTCGGCTATTGGAAGGAGTCGATTGCGGCCAACTCGGCTTCGGTGCGGGCCGCGAAGGCCGAGAAGGAAATCGGCGATCAACTGCATGGGCAGGACTATCTGGTCTACGCCTATCTGCAGCTTGGCGAGGACAAGCAGGCGCGCAGCGTGGTCGATGAAGTCGAGGCTGCGCGGTTTGACGCCGATGCGTTCGGCGCCGGTTTTGCCCAGGCCGCGTCGCCGGCGCGCTACATGATGGAACGTGGCGACTGGGCCGGCGCGGCCAACCTTGAGGTCAGGCCGAGCAAGTTCCCGCACGTCATGGCAATCACCTATTTTGCGCGCGCGGTCGGTGCCGCGCGCTCCGGCGACACCGCCGCCGCCAGGGCCGATGCCGCCAAGCTTGCCGAAATTCGCGACCAGTTGCGGGAGGCGAAGAACGGCTATTGGGCGGGTCAGGTCGATGTGCAGGCGCAGACGGCGAATGCCTGGATCTTCTACGCCGACGGCAAGTACGATGACGCGCTGAAGGCCATGAGCGCCGCGGCCGACGCCGAGGACAAGAGCGAAAAGGCACCGGTCACACCGGGAGCGCTGACGCCGGCGCGGGAGGCGTATGGATTCATGCTGTTCGATCGCGGCATGGCCAAGGAGGCGCTTGCGGCGTTCGAGGCCACCATGGCGAAGGAACCGAATCGCTTCAACAGCTACGTCGGAGCAGCAAAAGCCGCGCAGGCGCTCGGCGACTTGACAAAGGCGAAGGGAACTTACGAAAAACTGGTCGCGCTTGCCGCCGGCTCGGATTCCGGAAGACCCACGCTGACCGCCGCCAGGGCATTTGTCGCGAACAATTAGCAGAGAGTCCGGTAACGGCCGCCATGCGATGAAAAGAGCCACTGTCATTGCCGTTGTGATCGGCCTCGGACTCGGCGGCCTGTCCGGCGCCTTCACGTTCTTGGCAAGGCCGATGTTGGACCGCGGCGGCGCGCTGGCCACGCCAACCCATCCGATCTGGACAGAGGTGCAGTGGTCCCGCCCGATCGACGAATGGGGCAAGGGCAAAGCCTTTCGATGCGCTGCGGCTGACTGTGGAGTCGACGTCATCCTCTTTGTTCGGGCCAAGATCGGGTTTTGCAACTGCAAGACTGGCGTATCGGATGATGATGAACTCAATCGTTTGAGCGACTTCGGGCTGATGGGCGAAAAGCCTTCGGTGCTGGGACCGGGCCGCCCGATCGACGTCGCGTGGATGAAGGGCCGCAGCCGGGCCTATGCGATCGCTGATCCGTATCGGGCGCGGAGCTCGGCGCTGGCGGTTGCCTTCAACGACCACTGCGATGCCATCGTTGCCACGGCCGTGGTCGCCCACGAAAACCCAGCGGCGATCGAACCCAGCATTGTCGATTTCCTCAACAGCAAGACCATCGTGCACTGGGCCGAGCTCACGCTTGGTTTGTAGCGATCGCCGGTTAGTGCTCTTTCAGGGGAAGGACAAAGACCTGGCCGGGATAGATACGATCCGGATTCCGGATTCGGTCCCGGTTCGCCCGATAAACGAGCGCATACCGAGTGCCCTCGCCATAGGTCAGACGGCTGATGCTCCATAGGCTGTCGCCACGGGATACCACCGTGGTGGATTTCCTCGGCGTGACGGTGGACGGGGGGCTTCCG
Organism: uncultured Alphaproteobacteria bacterium; assembly: GCA_963808035.1. Classification (GTDB taxonomy): domain Bacteria; phylum Pseudomonadota; class Alphaproteobacteria; order Rhizobiales; family Xanthobacteraceae; genus Bradyrhizobium. The sequence continues at coordinate 67,548 of CAWEEF010000004.1, forward strand.
TCTGACAGAGGCGTCGCGGCGGTCGAAACGGCGGCATCCTGCTGCTTCGCAAGTTGCAAAACAGGCTGCGAGGGCGGCGCCGCTGGCGACGACCCGGCGGCCTGGCCGGGCGAACGGTTCGCCGCCGTAGTCCCTGCAGCAGTGGACGGCAGCTCTGCATGCGCCTGGATCGCGCCGGAACTGGGCGCCGTGTCGGCCAGCGCGACCGCTACGCTCTGCTTGGATAGCGTCTGCTTGCCGTCAGGGTCGCGGGACCTCAGCGTGAGCGCGTAGTTCCCGGCCGGAAGCCGGGGAGGGGTCATCACGAACTGCCCGGATTGGTCGGCGACCGCGCGATCAAGGCTCTCGCCATTGCGCAACAGTTCGACGGTCGCGCCTGGCGCAGCTCTGCCGGCGATCACCGCGTCGCCCGTTCGCTCGACGCGGGCGACGTCGAAGGCCGGCACGGTCTCCTCGATGTCCGGCGCGCGGGGCGATACGGCCGGAGCAGGCGCCACGGCATTTGCTTCGGCTTGCACGGTTGCGCGTGCGTGCGAAAGTTGATCTTGAGCTTGTGGCGCGGGCGCCGAAACCACCGCGGCGGCCTTGGCTTCCGGCGCCGGTTCGTGTCGCATCTGGACAATGCCGACCACGAGTGCGGCACCGCATGTCGCAGTAAGCGCGAGATATGGCACGGCCATCCGGCCTATTGATGTGGCAGTCATCATCAGCGACCCTTGGCTAGATCGTTTTCCGGCCAGCCCCCGGGCCAACCCTGCGCTCATTTGTTTCGGTCATCAAGTCCGGCAAACCGGTTTCCCATCGGTCAGTCGTTCTGTCCAATGCACCTCGTGGTGGAATGTGGGCATTTTGAGGACGACTCGACGTCCGGAGCTCTGGAACGCGCGGCTATCGCTTCGCGCACAGGATGACGACGTCGGGGACCTCGGATTGGCCCGGATGTGGATCGCAGGCAGCGCCGGTATCATTGAATGTTTTGGGGGCCTGATCGGCGGAGCCGGTCTTGGAAAGGCAGGTCGCACTCACCATGACTTCGTCGACGCCGCACATCGCAGGCCGCGACACGCCGCCTTCCGAGGATGATCGGACAACCCGGAATTGCGGCGGCGGCGAAACGCCGTTTTCGCCGTTTTTCCCGGCGGGGCCTTGGGGGCCCTGCGGCCCGGGTGGGCCAGCCGGCCCGGCCGCGCCCGGGTCGCCTTTTTCGCCTTTGTCGCCCTTGTCACCTTTGGGACCAGAACAACCTGCCATCGCCAATGCGACAGCCAGCCCGCAGGCCATTGTGAAAGATTTTCGCATCCGAAATCCGCCCATGAGCACGGCGCCTTCAACGTCCCTGCGCGCCGATTGTTCCAGCACGGTCGTTCCACCCGCTTGGCGCCGTCCTGCGCCGCCACGCAATTGACTCACCCGCTGGCTCGCGCCAAGAAGCTCGTTGATTTCAAAGGCACGCTCCCGCCTATGCCCGAATTCCACGGCGTCTTTCCCTATTTGGTCTCGCCGCTTGATGCCGACGGGAACGTCCGCGCCGAGGTGCTCGGCCGGCTGTGCGATGACCTCGTCAAGTCTGGTGTGCACGGGCTGACACCGCTCGGTTCGACCGGCGAATTTGCCTATCTGAACAAGACGCAGCGGCTGGCCGTGGTGCGGACCACCATCGAAGCCGCGAACAAGCGGGTGCCAGTGGTCGCCGGCGTCGCCTCGACCTCGACGGCGGATGCGGTGGAGCAGGCAAAGGCCTGTCAGCAACTCGGCGCCGACGGCATCCTCGCGGTCCTGGAAGCGTATTTCCCGCTCGGCGACGCGCAGGTCGAAGGCTATTTCTGCGCCATTGCCGATGCCGTCGATATCCCGGTCGTGATCTACACCAATCCGCAATTCCAGCGCTCCGACCTGACGCTCGACGTGATCACGCGGTTGTCGGCGCATCCGCGCATCGGCTATATCAAGGATGCCTCCACCAATACCGGGCGATTGCTGTCGATCATGAATCGCTGCGGCGACGCGATCCGGGTGTTTTCCGCCTCCGCACATATCCCGGCGGCGGTGATGCTGATCGGCGGGGTCGGCTGGATGGCCGGGCCGGCCTGCCTGATCCCGCGCCAGAGCGTCGAGCTCTACAATCTCTGCAGGGCGCAACGCTGGGACGAAGCGCTGGCGCTGCAGACGCGGCTGTGGCGCCTCAACGAGGCCTTCGCGCGCTACAATCTGGCGGCCTGCATCAAGGCCGGACTTGCGATCCAGGGCTACGAGGTCGGCGATCCCGTGCCGCCGCAGTCGGCCCTCACCGCCGACGAGCGCACGGCCGTCGAGGCGGTATTGCGGGATCTCGGATGAGTGTCCTGCGCGTTGCAACGCCACCCTCGTCATTCCGGGGCGCGAGCAAGCGAGCGAATCCGGAATCCACATCCACCATCGTGAGTATGGATTCCGGGCCTGCGCCGAGGGGCGCATCCCGGAATGACAGCGTTGGTTGTTTCAGCCGGAAATTCCGCTAAAACCCGCTGCAAATCCCAGAGACTCGAAGGACAAACTGATGAATATTCTCCCCGGCGATATGCGTTTTGGTGCGGGCCAGCCGGTCAAGCGTCTTGAAGACCAGAGACTGCTCACCGGGAAGGGGCAGTTCATCGACGACAAGCCGGAAGACGGTGCACTGTGGTTGCACGTGCTGCGCTCGCCCCATGCCCATGCCAGGATCGTGTCGATCGACAGCAAGGCCGCATCGGAGGTGAAGGGCGTTGAGGCGGTCTATACCGGCGCCGATCTAGTCGCCGACGATATCGGCACCCTTCCGACATTGCTGGTGTTCCAGCGGCCCGACGGCTCGCCGATGACAACGCCGCCGCGCCGGCTATTGGCCCATGAGGTGGTGCGATTTGCCGGCGAACCCGTGGCGGCGGTGGTGGCGACGTCGCGGGTCGCCGCTCAGACCGCGGCGGAGGCGATTGCGGTTGAGTATCACGTGCTGCCATCGGTGATCGATCCTGCCGAGGCAATCAAGCCGGGCGCGCCGGCGGTATGGACGGAGGTGCCCGACAATATCGTGGCCGCGATGAGTTACGGCGATGCCGCCGCGGTCGAGGCGGCTTTCGCCAAGGCCTCGCACGTGGTGGCGCTCGATCTGGTGAGCCAGCGGCTGGTCCCGTCCGCCATGGAGCCGCGCAGCACCATTGCCGAGGTGGAAAAGAAATCCGGACGGCTCACTTTGTATGTGCAGTCGCAGACTCCGGGCTCGACCCGCGACCTGCTGGCCGAAGCCGTGCTGAAGCGGCCGAAGGAAGGCGTGCGCGTGCTGGTCGGCGATATCGGCGGCGGCTTCGGCCAGAAGACCAGCCTCTATCCGGAGGACGGCATGGTCGCTTACGCTGCAGTCAAATTGGGCCGCAAGATCCGCTGGCGCGGCGAGCGCACCGACGAGTTCGTCGGCGGCACCCATGGCCGCGATCTGACCTCGACGGGTGAATTCGCGCTCGACGCCAAAGGGCGCGTGCTAGCCTATCGGGTGCGCTCGCTCGGCGGCACCGGGGCTTATATCACCGGCGCCGGCACCATCATTCCGCTGGTGCTCGGTCCCTTCGTTCAGTCCGGCGTGTACGATCTTCCGCTCGTCCACTATGAGGTCAAGGCGGTCATGACCAATACCGCGCCGGTCGGCGCCTATCGCGGCGCGGGCCGGCCGGAGGGTGTGTTCATTGTCGAGCGGCTGATGGATGCGGCGGCGCGCCAGATCGGGATGGACCCGCGCGCGATTCGAAAGGCAAATTACGTCAAGCCGGCGCAACTGCCTTACACCAACGCGGTCGGCCAGGTCTACGACAGCGGTGCATTCGCCCACATGCTGGAGCGCGCCACCCAGCTTGCGGACTGGGATGGCTTTGCCGCACGCAAGAAGACCGCGAAGAAAAAGGGGTTGCTCTACGGCCGCGGCCTGACCAGCTACATCGAATGGACCGGCGGGCGCGCGCACACCGAAAGGGTCAGCCTGCATGCGACTGCGGAAGGGCGCATCATCCTGCATTCGGGTACGCAGGCGATGGGGCAGGGGCTGCAGACCACCTACTCGCAGATGGTCGCGGCCTCGCTTGGCATTCCGATCGACAGGATCGACGTGGTGCAGGGCGACACCGATCTCGCCACCGGATTCGGCAGCGTCGGCTCGCGTTCGCTGTTCGTCGGCGGCACCGCGGTGGCGGTGTCGACCAGCGATCTGATCGCGAAAGCCCGCGAGAAGGCGTCAAGCCTGCTCGAAGCTTCCGTTGAGGACATCGAATATCGCGATGGCTGGCTCACGGTGGTGGGCACCGACAGGCGGATCGGCTTGTTCGATATCGCGAAAAAGGAAAATGGCGCGCGCCTGAGCGTTGACAGCGAGGGCGAAGTCGACGGCCCGAGCTGGCCCAACGGCACGCATGTCTGCGAAGTCGAGATCGATCCGGAGACCGGCGTCAGCCGAGTGGTGCGCTACACCACGGTCGACGACGTCGGCGTCGCAGTCAATCCGATGCTGGTGACCGGACAGGTTCACGGCGGCGTCGCGCAAGGCATCGGACAGGCGCTGTATGAGGGCGTGTCCTATGATTCCGAGGGGCAATTGCTGACTGCAAGCTACCAGGATTACTGCGTTCCGCGCGCCGACGATATTCCGCCGATCGCGGTCACGCTGGACGATTCCGCGCCGTGCCGCACCAATCCGCTGGGCGCCAAGGGCTGCGGCGAATCCGGCGCGATCGGCGGCCCGCCCTGCATTACCAACGGCGTGATGGACGCGCTCGGCGAGCTCGGCATCAAGACCCTCAACACGCCGCTGACGCCAGTCAAGATCTGGCAGGCAATCCGCGAAGCCAAGGCCGCGCGGGGGTGAGGTCCCTGTCATTCCGGGACGCGCCCTGCGCGGGCCCGGAATCCATAACCACCGCCGCTCATTTTTAAAATGACTGGCTGCACATCGCCCCACGCGAATTCCGTGGTTATGGATTCCGGATCCGGCGCTTTCGCGCCGCCCCGGAATGACAGATGATGGACCGCGAATGACGGCGGCAAAAAGCTGCAGCCCACGCGCGATCCTTCTGCTACCCTGCGGCAAATCATAGAGGGAGTTTTCGATGCGCAGACTTTGGACCGTGCTGGCGGCGCTGGCGACGCTGAGCCTGACCAATTGCGGCTACAACGCGATCCAGACCAATGACGAACAGGTCAAGTCGGCCTGGTCCGAAGTCCTCAACCAGTATCAGCGCCGCGCCGACCTTGTGCCCAATCTCGTCAATTCGGTGAAGGGCTTTGCCCAGCAGGAAAAGGACGTGCTGCTCGGGGTCACCAATGCCCGCGCCAAGGTCGGCAGCATCCAGGCGACGCCGGAGCTGATCAACGATCCCGGCGCGTTCGCGAAATTCCAGGCGGCGCAAGGCGAACTGACCAGCGCGCTGTCCAAGCTCCTGGTGGTGACCGAGAACTATCCCCAGCTCAAATCCGATGCGTTGTTTCGCGATCTGATGGCGCAGCTCGAAGGCACCGAAAATCGCATCACCGTCGCCCGCAACCGCTATATCAAGACGGTACAGGACTATAACGTGACCATCCGCTCGTTCCCGACCAATTTGACGGCGCTGGCGTTCGGGTACAAGGAGAAGGCGAACTTCACGGTCGATAACGAAAAGGAGATTTCGACCGCACCGAAGGTCGATTTCAATCCGGCGCCAGCCACGCCGGCCACGCCGCCCGCGCCGGCCAAATAGTTCGGCAACCGATTGACCGCGATGAACGCTGCAAGAGCCTCCCTTGTTGCGCTGCTGCTGTGCTGGGCGTTTGCGGCATGGGCCGACGTCGCGGTACCGCCGCTCACCGGCCAGGTGGTCGATCAGACCGGCACGCTCAGCGGCGCCGACATCGCGGCGCTGACGCAGAAGCTGAAGGATTTCGAGGCCCGTAAGGGCAGCCAGATCGCGGTGCTGATCGTGCCGACCACGGCGCCGGAAGCGATCGAGCAATATTCGATCAGGGTCGCGGAGGCCTGGAAGATCGGACGCAAGAAGGTCGACGACGGCGTCTTCCTGCTGGTCGCCAAGGACGATCACAAGCTTCGCATCGAAACCGGCTACGGTCTCGAAGGGGCACTGACCGATGTCGCGGCAAGGCGCATCATCGATGAGATCATCACGCCGAAATTCAGGACCGGGGATTTCGCCGGTGGAATTTCCGCCGGGGTCGACCGCATCATCTCCGCCATCGATGGCGAGCCGCTGCCGGCGCCGGAGCCGCAGCAAAGCTTCGGCGGCGGCGAGGGCCGTATCGACATGCTGTTCAATCCCCTGGTCATTTTCGGGGTCCTTGTCGTCGGCGGCTTGCTGCGGACCCTGCTCGGCCGGCTGATCGGATCAGCCGCCACCGGAGGCGTGGTCGGACTGATGGCATGGCTTGCCATCGGATCGCTGGCATTCTCCCTGCTCGCGGCGGTCCTGGCCTTCGTGTTCGCCATGTTCGTCGGGAGTATGGCGTCGTCGAACGGGCGAAGCGGCAGTTGGTCAGCGCGGCGGCTCGTTTTCCGGGGGCGGCAGTTCGGGCGGCGGCGGGTTCAGCGGTGGCGGCGGCAGTTTTGGCGGCGGCGGCGCCTCGGGGAGCTGGTAGGGCATGGGCATCAAACGCATCGGCAAGCATCTGCTCGCGCATCGCTGGCGGCTGCGTCGGCTGTTTCCGGCCGCCGTGCTCGCCGCCATCGAGCAGGCAATCAAGGCTGGCGAGACCACGCATGCCGGCCAGGTCCGCTTTGTCGTCGAAGGCGCGCTGGATGGCGCGCCGCTGTTTCGCGACCAGCCGGCGCGGCAGCGCGCCATCGACATCTTCTCGCAGTTGCGCATCTGGGACACCGCCCACAACAACGGCGTCTTGATCTATCTGCTGCTGGCCGACCGTCAGGTCGAGATCGTCGCCGATCGCGGCATCGATGCCGAGGTGGGTTTGGCCGGCTGGGAGAAAATCTGCCGGGCGATGGAGGCCGAATTCAAGGCGGGCCATTTCGAGCCCGGCGTGATCAAGGGAATCGAGGCGGTCTCGCAGCAACTGGCGAGATATTTCCCCGCCCACGGAGCCGGGCGCAACGAATTGCCGGATGCACCGGTGGTGATTTAGATGAAGGTTTTCAGAGGCGACGACGCCAACCAACACTGTCATTCCGGGATGCGCCGCTTGGCGCAGGCCCGGAATCCATAACCACGATCGGGCGTATGGATTCCGGGCTCGCGCCAAAGGCGCGCCCCGGAATGACGGCGTTGGATTGCCTCATCGCATGCAATGATTGCGCGGCAGCGTCCGCCTTATGCCTTGACCGAAGGCCGCTCGCTGACGCGGGCGAACCATGCGGCGATGTTGGCGTTGGCAGGATCGAGCGGTTGGCCGACCTGTCCGCCGAAATCGATCCAGCAGTAGAGCAGGATATCGGCGAGCGTGAAGCGCTTGCCGCACAGATAGTCCTTGCCCGCGATCTGTCCATTGAGCCATTGCAGACGGTTCGCCGCGATCATCTTGAGGCCGGGCGAGGCTTCGGGCGCCACCGGAATCCGGTTCTGGAAGAACTTCAGGGCTTCGCCGAAGCGGTAGCCGTTGGCGAGCGGTTCGGCGATATTGAGATCGACGCGCCGGGTCCACATCCGGCATTCGGCCCGTTGCTCCGGTGTCGATCCGATCATCGCGGGTGTCGGCTGCTTCTCCTCGAGATATTCGCAGATTGCGGTGACCTCGGACAGATGGCTGCCGTCGTCGAGTTCAAGTGTCGGCATCTGGCCATGCGGGTTGCGCTTGAGATGGGCTTCCTGCCTATTCTCGCCGCCGCGCAGGTCGACGGTCTGCTTCGGCATGGCGATGTCTTTTTCCGCCATGAACATGCGGACAATACGCGGGTTAGGCCCGATCGAATCGTAAAGCTTCATGGCTGGCTTCCCATTGTCGGTCGTTGCAAGCCTTTGAGCAGACCGTTGGGCTATTTGTCAAACCGCGACGCGCATCATGTGTCGTCGAGCTTGTTGAGGTCACGTACCGACTGCATGATCGGCTCGAAATTCGACCGCGCGTCCAGCGCATCGAACAATTGCGCGGTGTCCGACAGCAGGCCGTGAGAGCGCTGAATCGCGATCTTGACGTCGTCCTGCGGGGTATCGGACAGCCGGCCATGTCCCGACAGCAGGACCTTGGAATTCAGGCCCCGCAGCCGCTCCAGCGACTGGATGTAGTCGCTGATGCTGCCCGATCCGAACACACCGCCCATCACGCCGCCGGGCATCAGGGTGTCGGCGGCAAACAGCAGTCCCTTTTCCTGGTCGAACAGGCTGATGCAGGCCGAGGTGTGGCCCGGCGTATACATGACGTTGAGCCGGAAGTTGCCGAGATCAATCAGATTGCCCTCTTCCAGCCAGATGTCGACATCGATCGGCTCGTTCGGCTCGTTGAACATCTTGCGCAGCATCGAGAAGTCATCGCGCAGCATGATCTTGTTGGCGGCGAGGCGGTGCGCGGCAATGATGGTGCGGCCGTTGAACCGGTAGGCGGCGCCGATGTGGTCGAGATGTTCATGGCTAAGGATCACCATGTCGATCTGATCCAGCGCGCAGCCGAGGTGGTCGAGGCATTCCAGCAAATGGGGAAAATTCGACGACAGCCCGACATCGATCATGATGGTCCGCGATTTGCCCCGCACCAGATAGGCATTGGCGGCACGGTTCTTGAAGCGGATCTGGTAGACATCCTCGGCGGCCTTGATCAGCGAGCAGACGGGGGTGTCGAGGAGAACCGGAAACGGGCTCGGCTTGCGGTCGCTCATGGGCTGGGCGCCCTGAAGGTGAGGGCGTTGGAGGCCCGCAGCCGCTTGCTGAGTGCATCCATGATCATCAAGGCGAACGCCGGTTGCTGGCTGACCAGATAGACGAAGCGGGCATGGTTGATGCGCATTACCCGGGTGTTCGGCGCGGCGGCGATCGCGGTTGCCGACCGCGAGGAGCCGTCGATCACCGCCATCTCACCGAAAAACTCGCCCTTGCCCAGGGTCACGATCACGCTCTTGCTGGCGCCGTTCATCTTGGCGATGTCGACGCGGCCGTCGAGCACCACGAAGAGTTCGCGGCCGCTCGAGCCCTCCTCGAAAATGACATCGCCGACACCAAACTCGTTGATGCACTTCTCGATGGCCATGGGTGCCGCCTGCCTTCTGGCTGGTTGTTGCCGCCATGTTAGTCGGGAAACCGGGCGGCGCAAACGCCGATCGGGCCCCGCGCCTTTGCCGCAGAGCAGCAAGGGCGCTGCCGCCAGACCGATCCAACCAAAACCGGCCCGAACAACTTCCTAAAATTTCGGTAAGCAAGGGGCCGTTAACGATTTGGCAAGCAATGAAAGTTACCAAATGGTGAACCCATCCTGGAGAATTAGCCGTGAGCGAACAAGCCGAGCAGACCAGCGGTGAACCCGGTTCCCTTGCCGAGCCGGTTGCTCCCGAGCCAACGGAGGCTGCGGCCGACCCGGTCGCTGCGTTGCCAGAGGCGCCGGTCAGCGCTCCATCTCCCAATCTGGTGCCCGAACAGGGCCGGACCGGCGAAGCGCCGGAGGTCAAGGCGCCGGAAGCGGATGCGGCGAGCCCACCTCCCACCGGCAAGCTGATGACCGTGGCCCCCAGCGAGCGTGGCTGGGCCGGCGACGACGCGGCCCGGGAGGCCGAAGCCCCGAAGCGTTCGGGCCTATTCGGCACGCGCCGGGTGGCGGCGATGGCAGCGGTGGTGGCGCTGGCGGCGGTAGCAGGTGCATTCGGCGGCGCGATGGCGACGGCGAGCTTTGGGCATCCGGGCGGCGAAGCCGCATCGACGGCGGGCAACCACGCCCTGGAAGCCTCGGTCGCGCGGATCGATGCCGATGTCGTGGCGCTGAAGGCCAGTATCGAACATACCTCCAAGTTGGGCATCAGCCAATTCAACAAGACCGGCGATCGTCTCGACAAGCTCGAAAAGGCCCAGGCCGAACCAGCAGCGAAGCTCGCCCGGCTCAGCGAGGCCGTGGAAAAGCTGCGTGCCGCGCCGCCGCCGGCTCCCGCAGCGGCGGCCCCGCAGGCGGCGTCGAAAGAGGTCACCGGCTCGGTGACGCCGGCCGCGCCCGCGCTGACGGCTGCACCCAAGGCCGAGGTGGCCCGGCTGCCAACCATCGATGACTGGATCCTGCGCGACGTCAGCCGTGGCGGCGCACTGATCGAGGGTCGGCGCGGCGTCTACGAAGTCTATGCCGGCGATCCCGTGCCGGGCCTGGGCCGCATCGATGCGATCCGGCGCCAGGACGGCCGCTGGGTGGTGGTGACCAGCCGAGGCTTGATCGTCGAACGCTGATCGACGAAGCCACTGCCGCCCGCTTTTCGGCTATTTTTCCCGATAGAAGTCGCGCGCCTCAGACCAGGCGTCGTGGGGCGCGACATGCGAGAGGGATGAGCCGACCGTTGCGTTTCCTGGTCACGATCCTGGTTCTGGCCTGCAGTGCTTTCGCCGCGCGCCACGCGCAAAGCGCCGCGGCGCTGGAGCGAGGTACCGCGATCATCGAGCCCCTGGCGCTCCGCGAACTCGATCACGGCAGATTTGGTCTTGCCCGCGTCATGCTTCGGGCGGGATCGGCCAACCAGGCGATTGGCAACGGCCAGTTGTTCGCGTTGCCGTCGATGGCGCCGGTGCGCACGGCGCTCGACGCCGAATTCGACCGCTATCTGGCTCGGCACACGGCTGATTTCCCCGACGAAAGCATCGGGGTGGGAACTCCGTACGACGTCCAGTTGTTCGACCGCTCGCTGCTGTACTCCGACGACTCGCGCTTCGTGCTGTCCGGCATCATCAACCGGATGGATCGCGCCTATGTCTCGCCGGAAAGCTGCGGCGAAATCCGGCTGATCTACCGGTTGACGCGAACCAGCCTGCCGGAGCCGGGCCAGGGCGCTGCTTCGCCGCGGCTGCCGATGACGCTCAATGTCGTGCTGAAGGCCAAAGCCGATCAGGCGGTCGACGGCAATGGCGCCACACTCGGCTGCGCCGAGATCGCGCGCCGCTGGCTCAAAGCTGGTGAGTCCGAAGCCATCGGCGCAGAGCTTGCGGAAAAACTGATCGCGAAGGATGGTCCACTCGGCCCGATCCAGCCGGAAAACATCGACCGCATCGAAACCAATTTGCAGATCGCGCACGCGCCCAAAACGCCGCGGCACGATTTTCGCACCGACTATCTGCTGAAAGTATTCCGCTACGATGCGCCGGCGCAGCGCTTCGACGAAGCGCTGCTTGAGAACCAGATCGATCGCGAGCGGATTTTAGCCGATCCGGAACTCAAGCGGGAATTCAGGGCGTGGCTGCTCGATCCCGGCAACTTCGGCGAGTTCGACCGCGGCACGGTTCTGATCCCGGACAAGTTCCTGGCCAGCCGAGCGATTACCGCCACGCCGGTCGGCTTCGATCCGTCGAAGCTGCAGCCGGCCTTCGGTCTCGTGCAGGGCGACGACGCGGCGGCCAAACCGGTATTCAGCGACCATGACGTCGTCGCGGCACTAAAGCAGGCGGCCGAGCGTGGTGTCCGCCTGCAGAATATCCGTTCGGTCGCCGGCTTCGAGCGCCGGCTCAACGACATCACCTGTGCCGGATGCCACCAAACCCGCGGCATCGGCGGCTTTCATTTCCCCGGCGTCGACTCGATGGCGGCCGAACCCTCCAATTCCACCATCGTACCGGGGTCGCCGCATTTCTTCGGCGATCAGGTCAGGCGCCGCGATATCCTGCTGGCGCTGCGAGACGGCCGCACGCCGGATTATTCGCGCGGATTTTCCAGTCGGCCGCAGCTCCGCGGCAGCACCGAACTCGCCGGCACCGAATATGAGGACGGATGGGGCGCGCACTGCTATCGGCAGATGCCCAATGCAAAAGACAATGACAGCAGCTTCAAGTCGTGGACCTGCGTCAAGGGACTGGCGTGTCAGATCGTCGGCGCGAAGTCGCGGATGGGGATGTGCTTTATCAATACAAGGGAGCGAAACGGCGGCCCACTGCCGCCTCGTCCAGATTGACGGTAAGCCCGCCAATCGTGTTTCATCGCCGGCGCGATCGCCGAAGAAGCGGCTGCCGGAACGGAACATGGACGACATCATCATCGTTGGCGGCGGCATCGGCGGCCTGACACTCGGCCTCGCGCTTCATGCCGCCGCGCTTCCCTGCCGGATCTTCGAATCCGCCGCCGAGATCAGGCCGGTCGGGGTTGGTATCAATCTGCTTCCCCACGCCACCAGGGAACTCGCGGCGCTCGGGCTCGAGCCGGCGCTGGCGCGGGTGGCGATCGAGACCAGCGACGCGACCTTTTTCAACCGCTTCGGCCAGTTGATCTATCAGGAGCCGCTGGGTCGCGCGGCGGGCTATGCCCAGCCGCAATTCTCGATCCATCGCGGCGATCTGCAGATGGCCTTGCTCGAGGCCTTCCGCGCCCGCGCCGGGAATGACCGGCTTGTCACCAACCATCATTGCGTCGGCGTCGAGCAGGACGCAGCGGGTGTCAGCGTGCATTTTTCCGACGGGCCAGCGGGTGCGAATCGCAGCACCGTGCGCGGCCGGGCCGCGATCGCCTGCGACGGCATCAACTCCACTATCCGCAAGCAGCTTTATCCCGAGGAGGGCGAGCCGCGTTATTCCGGCATCAACATGTGGCGCGGCGTCACCCGTTGGAAGCCGATGCTGTCGGGCGCCAGCATGGTGCGTGCCGGATGGATGTCGCACGGCAAGATGGTGATCTATCCGATCCGCCCCACAGGCCCCGACGGGCTGCAACTCATCAACTGGGTCGCTGAGATCGAGACTCCGGTCTACCGCAAGCGCGACTGGAACCGGCCGGGCGCGATCGACGACTTCATCGGCGCGTTTGCCGACTGGCATTTCGACTGGCTCGATGTGCCGGCCTTCATCCGCGCCACCGACAGCGTGCTGGAATTTCCGATGGTCGATCAGGACCCGCTCCCGCGCTGGAGCTTCGACCGGGTGACGTTGCTCGGCGATGCCGCGCATCCGATGGTGCCGCGCGGCTCCAATGGCGCCGGCCAGGCGGTCCTCGATGCGCGCGCGCTGACGTCGGCGCTGCTCGACAGCAGCGAGCCGGTCGCCGCGCTGGCCGCCTATGAGAGGCAACGCCTTGAGGCCACCACGCGCATCGTCCTGACCAACCGCACCAATCCGCCCGATGCGATCCTGCGCGAGGTGTTCGAGCGCACCCGCGACCGGCCGTTCGCTGCGATCGAGGACGTCATCAGCCGCGACGAACTGATTGCGCTGTCAGAAGGCTATAAGCGGATCGCCGGTTATTCGAAGGACGCATTGCGCGGCTAGGCGGCAACGATTTCAGGGGAGGGACGGCAATGGCGGCTTCGCAAGCTCCACTCGGCGGATCAGTGCCGGTCGATGTCGTTGAGTTCATCGACCGGCAGCCGGTCGGCGGATTCCAGATCCGGCTGCTGCTGACGTGCGCGGCGGTGCTGTTTCTCGACGGCTTCGACACCCAGGCGATCGGCTATGTCGCGCCGGCGCTCGCCAGGGAATGGGGTCTGACCAAGGCCGCGCTCGGCCCGGTGTTCAGTGCAGGCCTGTTCGGGCTGATGATCGGCGCCCTGCTGTTCGGTCCGCTGGCCGACCGGATCGGGCGCAAGAAGATCATTATTTTCTCAACCCTTGCCTTCGGTATCGGCACGTTGATCACGGCGTTCGTTCACGGCGTCGACGCGCTGCTCGCGATCAGGTTCCTGACCGGGCTCGGCCTCGGCGGTGCGATGCCGAACGCCGTTGCGATGACGTCCGAATTCAATCCGCGCCGCCGCCGCGCCACCATGGTAATGATCATGTTCTGCGGTTTTTCGGTGGGAGCCGCGCTCGGCGGTCTGCTTGCCGCGGCATTGATTCCGCATTTCGGCTGGCGTTCGGTGTTTGTCGTCGGTGGCGTCGCGCCACTGTTGCTGGCGCCGATCCTGGCGCTGCGGCTGCCGGAATCGGTCCGGTTCCTGGTACTTGCCGGGCGGACGCAGGCGCGCATCGCCGAACTGCTCGAGCATATCAATCCGAAAGCGGGGTTCGATCCGGATACCCGGTTCGTCGTGCACGAGCCCGCGCTGGAGGGCGTTCCGGTGCTGCATTTGTTCAGGGACGGACGAACCCTGGTCACGCTGCTGTTGTGGGTGGTGTTCTTCATGAGCCTGCTCGATCTCTATTTCCTGGCCAACTGGTTGCCCACGGTTCTCAACGATCTCGGCGCCTCGGTATCGGTGGCGGCGCTGATCGGCGCGATGTTTCAGGTCGGCGGCATTGTCGGGACCTTTGCGCTCGGCAGCATCATCGACCGCTTCTCGTTTCGCGCGCTGGCGCTGGTCTATTTCATCGCCGTGTTCGCGGTCGGCGCGATCGGCGAACTCGGACATTCGGCCGTCCTGGTCACGCTGGCGATTTTCGCCGCCGGCTTCTGCATCGTCGGCGGCCAGATTGCCGCCAACGCGCTGGCCGCGGCGTTCTATCCGACCGCGGTCAGGGCTACCGGCGTCGGCTGGGCGCTCGGGATCGGCCGGGTCGGCTCGATCGTCGGCCCGTTGGTCGGCGGCATGCTGCTGACCATGAAATGGAGCACGGCGTCGGTCTTCATGGCGGCCGCTGCCGCGGCTTTGTGCGCCGCGCTGGCGGCGTTCTCCTTGAGCCGGCTCGCGGGCATGGGCGGGACCGGCAGGCGAAGCGCGGATCAGCCTGCAGCGTTCGAAACCGCTCTGCGTCCATCGACGACGGCGGACGCGTAGGCTATCGTACCGGTGAGCCGGGAAGGTAGCGTGCACGACGGAGGGGCGGGCGGTGAACGACGCGGACCGGGAAACCAAGATGCGGGATCGCGAGATCGCGCAGAATGAGAGCACGCGGCAAACCATTGGCGACGTCCGCGTCAGCGTATGGGCGATTGCCGTTGCGGTGGTCATCGGCCTTGCCGCCGTCGGCTGGGTGCTGATCCACAACAATTAGGCAGAACGCGTAGCTCCGCAGCGTGGGTCAACGTCCGCTTTGATGCGCTTGCCGGCGCAGATGGCACCGATGTGCTATCGTCGGGGAGCGGCGAAGGAATATTGTCACGCCACGGCGCTCAGTCAGATGGGTGTTCAAATGATCACAATTCCGGAACTGGTAGCGCAGGCTTTGGGATCGTTCCTGACTTTGGACACCAGGAGCCGGTTTGGCTCCTCACATGCCCGCTTGGCTGAAGTTGTCCCCTTCGCAGCCAGGCTGACCCTGGATTGCATCGGCAACAGCGACGCCCTGTATCACAACATTGAGCACTCGATGCTTGTTACCCTCGCCGGGCACGACATCCTGATGGGGCGACAGCTGTTGCGGGCAACTACCGCGGGGGACTATGCGAATTTCATCCTAGCGTGCCTTAGCCATGATATCGGATACGTTCGCGGAATTTTGCAGGGAGATGACAACGAGTCCTATGTTGCAGATCTGAGCGGTCGTACGATTCGTCTGCCGCGCGGGTCGTCCGATGCCGCGCTCGCACCCTATCATGTGGATCGGTCAAAGTTGTTTGTATCCGAGCGGCTCGACGGGACCGAAGAGGTGGACGCCAACCGAATTGCCCGGGCCATCGAATATACGCGCTTTCCATATGCTTCATCCTCGAACGACGACCTGATCGAAGAGGAGGGTTTGTTGCTGCGCGCTGCCGATCTTATCGGTCAACTCGGTGATCCCAACTACCTGAAAAAGGCAAATGCACTGTTTTACGAATTTGAGGAAATCGGATTGAACAAAAAGCTCGGCTACGATACGCCCGCAGACGTAGTCTACAAGTACCCACAGTTCTATTGGAGCAACGTCGCTCCGCAAATCCAGATGGCGATACGCTACCTCAATGTCACGTCGAGCGGACGCCAATGGATAGCAAATCTTTATGCCAATGTTTTCCGCGCGGAGCGTGAGCTGAACCTATCGGGTCCGCAACTGTAATCATGCTTCCGTTGGAAGCGGGCCTGCTCGGAAGCATGGGCGCGGCGAAGTGCGGGGCGAAAATCACGGCAAGGTCAGTCGCTCTCAGGCAACGGCGCCCGCTGCCCGCAATTGCCGGATCGCACCTTCATCATAACCGGCCTCGCGCAGGATCTCGTCGCTGTGCTCGCCAAGGCCGGGCGGACGCTTCGGACGGACCTTGTCGCTGCCGTCGACCCAGATCGGACTGTTGACGGTGAGCATGGTGTCGCCCTCGAACGGCACCAGCACGTTGTTGTCGATCATCTGCCTGTCGTCCGGCATGTCGTCGAGGATGCCGACCACGCCGAAGACCAGGCCGTTGCCGTCGAGGATCTTGCGCCATTCGGCGAGATCCCTGGTGGCAAAGATCTGGTCGAAGATCTTGATCAGTTCCAGTGATCGCGCATGGCGGTCGGCCTTGGTGGCGAATCGGGCATCGGCGATGAAGTCCTCGCGCCCGATGCAGCGGGCCAGCGCCGGCCATTGCCGCTCCTCGTTAAGCAGCGACAGGATGATCCAGCGTCCATCCCGGCACCTGTAGTGGTTGGTCACCGCATTCAGGGCATGTTCGCGGGTGCGCCGCTCGCTGAATTTCGCGCCGCATAATCGGGCCTGGGCGAGCACGCCATTGGCCCAGACGCCATTGGCCATCAGGTTCGAGCTGACATGCGAGCCCTCGCCGGTGCGCTCGCGCTTGTAGAGCGCGGTGACGATCGCACCATACAGCGCCATCGCGCAGGGATGGTCGCCCATGCCGGCGACCGAGCGCGCCGGCGTCGCCGCGGTGTCCGCGCGTACCAGGTCCATCAGGCCGGAGCGCGCCCAATAGGCATTGCTGTCAAAACCCGGCTTGTTGGCTTCCTCGCCCTTTTCGCCGTAGCCGGTAAACGACGCATAGATCAGGCGCGCGTTGAGTGGGGCGAGTTCGGCATAGGTCATGCCGAGACGCGTCCGCACCGCTGGCGGGAAATTGGTGATGAAGACATCGGCCTCGGCCACCAGCCGACGCAGCACCGCCTGGCCTTCCGCCTTCGAGAGGTCGAGCGCAAGGCTGCGCTTGTTGCGGGATTCGAGCAGCCAGGCGAAATTGTGCTCGCTGCGCGGATATCCGGGCAAATTCGGCAGGTTGCGATAGGGGTCGCCCGATCCGGGCGGTTCGATCTTGATCACCTTGGCGCCGAAATCCGACAGCACGGTTGCGGCCGCGGGCGCTGCGATGAAGCTCGCGCAGTCCAGAACCTTGAGGCCTTCGAAGATGCCGTCTTCCATGGTGGCTTCGCTCCCGTGATTGTCGGTCTAATTCCGCGTTGCGGAATCGCTGGTCACAGCGATCGCTGGATTTTCCGAGGCATTTGACCGATGTTGCCGGGGTGATGCAACGAAAGTTTCCACGTCATTGCTAGCCAAAAGATCGCGCGAATGCGCCCGATGACGCTCCGCGAAGCAATCCTTTGTCATTCCGGGGCGCGCCTCTTGTCTTGGCGCGAGCCCGGAATCCATACTCCCGATCGTGGTTATGGATTCCGGGCCTGCGCCAAGCGGCGCATCCCGGAATGACGGCGGAGAGGCCTGCGCCAAGTGGCGCATCCCGGAATGACGGCGGTGGATTGCTTCTCCTAATCCGGGTCGGACAGCAGCGCGGCGTTGCCGCCGGCGGCGGCGGTATTGATCGTCACGGTCTGTTCGGTGGCAAAGCGCGCCAGATAATGCGGGCCGCCGGCCTTGGGCCCGGTGCCCGACAGGCCGCAACCGCCGAACGGCTGTACCCCGACCACGGCGCCGATCATGTTGCGGTTAACATAGACATTGCCGACCGAGAGCCGCTCCACCACATGCTCGATGGTGTCGTCGATCCGCGAATGAATGCCGAGCGTCAGCCCGTAGCCTGAGCATTCGATCGATTGCAGCACGCGATCGAGTTGGTCGGCGGGGTAGCGCACGACATGCAGGATCGGTCCGAATACTTCCTCGGTGAGCTGATGTGGATCGGACAATTCGAAAACATGCGGCGCCACGTAATTGCCGTCGGGCGTCTCGCCCGCGAAATGCACGCGGGCCTGCCGTTTCATCCGGGCGATGTGGGCTTCCAGCCGCTGCTTCGCGTCTAGGTCGATCACCGGACCGATGTGGACCGCGGGGTCCCGGACATCGCCGAGCCGCAGCTCGCGTGCGGCACCGCAAATCATCTCGATCATGCGGTCGGCGACCTCGTCCTGCACGAACAGCAGCCGCAGCGCCGAGCAGCGCTGGCCGGCCGAGCGGAATGCCGACATCACGACGTCGTCGGCGACCTGTTCGGGCAGCGCGGTGGCATCGACGATCATCGCGTTGATGCCGCCGGTCTCCGCGATCAGCGGCACGATCGGGCCGGCTTTCGCGGCAAGGGTGCGGTTGATCGATCGGGCGACCTCGGTCGACCCGGTGAAGACGACCCCGGCAATGTCGGGATGCGCGGTCAGCGCCGCGCCGATACGGCCGTCGCCTTGCGCCAGATGCAGCGCGGATGCGGGCATGCCGGCTTCGTGCAGCAGCCGAACCGCTTCGGCTGCAGCGAGCGGCGTCTGTTCGGCGGGCTTGGCAACAACCGTATTGCCGGCCATCAGCGCCGCCGTAACCTGGCCGAGGAAGATCGCCAGCGGAAAATTCCACGGCGAAATCGCGACGAACACACCACGGCCGCGCAGCCGCAGCACATTGCTCTCGCCGGTCGGGCCCGGCATGGTTTTGCCCGGCCCGAACAGCCTGCGGCCCTCGGCGGCGTAGTAGCGGCAGAAATCGGCGGCTTCGCGGACCTCCGACAGCGCATCGTCCAGCGTCTTGCCGCCCTCGTGCTGCAGCAGCGCGATGAAGTGCGCCGCGCGGCGTTCGAGCCGATCGGCGGCATCGTCCAGTATACTGGCGCGGGTCTCGGCCGGCGTCGTGCTCCAGACCTTGAAGCCGGCGCCGGCGGCAACCACCAGCTCGCTGGCTGCCTCCGCATCCAGGTCAACGATCGCATCGAGGTTCGGCTGGCTCGCCGCGACCGCCGCGACCAATTGGTTCAGCGCCGCACGCTCGCCGAATTCGATGCCGCGCGAATTGACCCGCTGTGGCTGGTAGAGGTCGCGCGGCAGCGGGATATGCGGGTGCCGCGCGTGGCCGGCGGCGTTGATGATCTCGAGCGGGCGCCGCAGCAGGGTTGCGACCGGCACAGCAGGGTCGGCGGCAATCGCCACGAATGACGTATTGGCGCCATTCTCCAGCAGACGCCGCACCAGATAGGCCAGCAAATCGCGGTGGCTGCCGACCGGCGCATAGGTCCGGTACGCCACCTTCGGACGATCCTCACTCAATTGCGCGTAGAGCGCCTCGCCCATGCCATGCAGGCGCTGAAACTCGTAGCCGCCCTCGCGATCGGAAAGCTCGAGAATCGTCGCGACGGTCAGCGCGTTATGGGTGGCAAATTGCGGAAAAAGGCGCGGCCGCAGCCTCAGCAATTGTCGCGCGCAGGCGAGGTAGTTCAGGTCGGTCATCGCCTTGCGGGTAAACACCGGGTAGCCGTCGAGGCCGCGCTCCTGGGCGCGCTTGATCTCGGTGTCCCAGTAGGCGCCCTTGACCAGCCGCACCATCAGCCGCCGCTGCAGCCGCCGTGCGAGCTGATCGGCATACTCGATCACGTCGCCGGCACGTTTCTGGTAGGCCTGGATCGCAAAGCCAAAGCCGTCCCAGCCGGCGAGCGATGCGTCACCAAGCGCGGCCGCGATCACGTCGAGCGACAATTCCAGCCGGTCCGCTTCCTCGGCATCGACCGTAAAATTCAGCTCATAGGTCCTGGCCCGGCGCGCCAGATCGATCAGCCGCGGAACCAATTCCGTCAGCACCCGCCGGCGGCTCACGGCCTCATAACGCGGATGCAGCGCGGAAAGCTTGACCGAGATGCCGGGCCGATCGGGCAGCGGCCGATGGTCGGCGGCGCGCCCGATCGCATCGATGGCGCTGGCGTAGGAATTGAAATAGCGCTCGGCGTCGGGGGCGGTGCGCGCGCCTTCGCCGAGCATGTCGAAGGAATAGCGCGGCGCGCGCGCCGAATCCGGCTGCGCCCGCGCCAGCGCCGATTCGATGGTTTCGCCCAGCACGAAGTGGCTGCCCATCAGCCGCATCGCCTGCCGCGTGGCGGCGCGCACGGCCGGTGCGCCGAGACGCTTGGTGAGCCGCCCAAGGGTGCCCTGCGGGGTTTCGCCGGGCTGCAGCACGCGCGCCGACATTCCGAGCGCCCAGGCCGACGCATTGACCAGGAATGCGCTGGATCGGGTCTCGTGATGCACGAAGTCGCCCTGACCGAGCTTGTCCTCGATGAACTGGTCCGCGGTGCGGGCATCCGGCACCCGCAGCAACGCTTCCGCCAGCACCATCAGCGCGAGGCCCTCCTTGGTGGAAAGCGCGTACTCGCGCAGCATGTCCTCGACGCCACCGAGCCGGTCGCCAGTCGCGCGGATGGCCTCGATCAGGCGCGTCGCGGTGCGGTCGATCCGCGCTTCCTGCGCGGCATCCGGGCGGGCTGTTTCGACCAGCCGCGCCGCGATGACATCGTCGTCCGGCGCATAGGGCGCCGTGAACGGCGGCAGCGGTGAGGCATTGGACATCATGGCAAGGTTTCCCGGCTCCATCATGGACCCAAGTCCGGGATGGCGAAACCAGGTTTCAGGCGGGGCGGTCGAGCGCGCTCAGCGCAATTTCCACCTCAATGGCTTCATCCTTCGAGACGCATCGCTTCGCGATGCTCCTCGGGGTGAGGTGTAAGACCCTCATGGTGAGGAGGCGCGCCTTGCGCGGCGTCTCGAACCACGAGGCCTCGGGAGAAGGGGGATCAAGGAGGATTGAACTGGCCGAACCCGCGGATTCTGCGCCGATTCAAATACGAGCAAGAGCGTGGTCCGCTCCTGCCGAGTGCTGGTTGTTTTCGGAGATCTTCGTTTGTGTGAGATCTGCCGGGGCTGCTCTCCCGGATTATGTCCGAGAGGGCGCTGTAACCGACTGCGCTGATGGCGTCAAACCTTGAGGTTTTCCGCCGAGGTCTTGCCGCGATTGGCTACCTCTTCGTATTCAACCGTCTGTCCTTCGTTGAGCGTAGAAAGGCCGGCTTTCTCGACCGCCGAAATATGAACGAAAACATCTTTGCCGCCACTGGAGGGCTGGATAAATCCATACCCCTTGGTCGCGTTGAACCACTTCACAGTACCTTTAGCCATCACGTCGTCTCCGCGGGATCGAAATACGAGCACGGACTGCCGGTCCCCGCAAACCGGCATGTCCGATCGCCATACGATATGCGGTAACGGTCAAGCTTGATAGATCAAACCTCTCACGATTCTGGCGGAAAACGATCATTATCGTGGCGCATTGTCGCTTTTTAGCTGTTCTGGCCGGATTTCGACGCCGCGGCCTGCGGTGAAGCGCGGTCTGCTGCGGGTTCGAAGCCCGGCTTTGGCCGCCCGCCTGCCGTTCGCAAAGGGGGCGCCACGCCCATTCTCGCTCAAGTTTTAGTAAGTTGCGGCGGGATGACCTGCGATCTCGGATCGATCCAATCCAATCTCATCGGGCTTCAAGCCGATTTCAGGGTCGCCGACCAGCGCGGACAAGGCCTCCGCATCGGCGACGGAGCGCACCTTCATTGGCTCGGTGCGTCCGCGAATGGTGACCTCGAGTTCGGGCAGATCATCGGACGCAAGGCCAGCCATGGTGCGGACATCGTCGGAAATGATCGCTTCGCAACCGAGGGTCTTGGTCATGTCCTGCAGCCGCGCCGCGACATTGACCGCATCGCCAAGCGCCGTGAACACCATGTGGTCACGATAACCGATATCGCCGATGATGACTTCGCCGCCATGGATGCCGATGCCGAACTGGATCGGCTCGTGCAGGTCATGGCTGAGAAACCGGTTCAACTCATCGACATGGATGGCAATCCGGGCGGCTGCCCTGAGTGCCTGGCGGCAGGCGATTTGCGGGCTGGTACGCAGCCCGAACAGCGCCAGTTCTCCGTCGCCGACGAACTGGTTGGGTTGGCCGCCGCATTCGACCACGGCCTGCGACACTGCGCTCAGAAACCGGTTGACGATAAAGACGGTGTCGAATGGCAGCCGCTGCTCGGCGAGCCGGGTCGAGCCGCGCATGTCCACGAACATGCTGACCAAGTAGCGTTCCTGCCCGATGCGCTGGGGATGCGCCGCATGTGCGTTCGCCGACATCGTGTGCGGCATGAAGAGCTGGAAGAACGACAGATCGGCGGTGGGGCGCAACTGGCAGGCAAGTCGAATCGCCGGGTCGGTTGCGCCGACGCGGTTGAGCACGAAGGCCTCCCGCTGCGACGGCTCCGGCAACGCACTGCAGTCGCCGATGATGCGGATTCGGCAAGTCGAGCAACGGGCGCGGCCGCCGCACACGCTGGCATGGGGAACACGGTAGCGCAGGCTGGCCTCGAGCACGCTGAGGCCCTTCGGCACCCGAATCGTGCGGCCATTGCCGTATGACAGGGTGATCAGGCCGCGGCGGCGCTCGTTGAGGGCCCGCGCGCCCCTGCCCAGCAGGACCAGCCCGATCAGCCCGAGATAGCCGATCAGGAAGTAATTGGTGATCTCATCGAGCACACTTTGTTCAGCGGGGGTGCCGACCTGTTGCGGCGAAAGGTTATCGACCCGCCACTGGGCGTCGGTGCTGTCGTCGGCGACAATGCGTCCAGCCTGATAGAATCCAAGCAGCGCGAGCGTCGGCACCAGTACCGCCGCCGCCAGCAGAAACGGTGCGGCGCGCTTGAAAAAGGCTTTCATCCGCAACCAGAAATAAAGCCCGATGCAGCCGTGAACCCAGGCGATGATCAGGACGACGGACATCGTCCATATCTTGGAGGGCTGAGCGACCCAGAACGCATAAAGCTCCTGTGGATAGAGTTTCTGATGCTCGAACATCGCCTGGCCGAGACGTGCACCGATGATATGGGCGGCGACAAGCGCCGGAACGGTCAGGCCGAGCGCAAGCTGCAGCGGCTCGATCGCCTTCCAGTGGAATTGCCGGCGCTGGTACAGCGCCCAGATCCCGAGACCGCTGTGAACCGCGGCCGCGGTATAGAACACGATCGCGACCGGCAGAAATTGCCAGAACAGGGTGTGGTAGTGCACGCCGACGGCAAGGGCATCCATCGAGATATTGCCGAGTGCATGGTTCAGGAAATGGCTGACCAGATAGGAGTACAGCACCACGCCGCAGGCAAGACGGATCTGCCGCAGCCCGATGCCGCGGGTCAATCGTCTCAGTCTCTCCCGATAGGGTTGGGCCATCCGATCCATGGAATAGATACCAGCAACGGTAGAGTTTTATTCCGCCGCTGAACAGCTTTCCACAGGGCGGGTTTGCCGGGATGGTCCCGCCGCCATCCGTCGGACCTTTCGCGACCTCGCAAGTTGACACCCCAGTGGGAGTTGGGGAGAAAGCATCGTGACGACAACTCCGCCCGACATCCGCAGCGTCAAACCAGATCAATCCGGTCACCGGCGATGGCTGGCCGTTGTGGCGTTGATCGCGGCGATGACCGTGATGCGGGTGATCTACGCCTGCGTGATCGATCTGCGCACGGATGAGGCCTATTACTGGACCTGGTCGAAGGAGAACGTGCCCTCCTTTCTCGATCACCCGCCGATGATTGCGTGGTTCATCCGTTTCGGCACCGCGATCTTCGGCGACACCAATTTCGGCGTCAGGTTCGCCGGCGTGCTGGCGATGTTGGTCATGCAATTGCTGCTGGCGGACCTTGTGCGGCGCGTGACCCAGGACATGCGTGCGGTCGTGCTGGCGGTGCTGATGCCGGAGGCAGCGCTTTATTACGGCCTCTTGATGGCCAAGGTTTCGCCCGATGTGGCGCTGATCCCGTTCGCGGTCGCCATGCTGTGGGCGCTGGTCAGATTGAACGCAAGCGGCGACGGCCGCTGGTGGCTGGCCGCCGGCCTGTTCGCGGGACTGGCGCTGCTGTCAAAATTTACCGCGGTCATGCTGGTTCCCGCCGTGCTGGCATTCATGCTGGTGCCGGGCTGGCGTGGGCGCTGGCTCAACAGTCCGGCCCCCTGGCTTGCGGCGCTGATCGCGGTCGTCATGTTCCTGCCGGTGCTGGTCTGGAACGCCGGGCACGACTGGGCGTCGTTCCGATTCCAGTTGGTACGCGCCACCGCAACCCATGAATTGTCGCTGCGCACCGTCGGCGAATTCATCGGCCTGCAGTTCGGCCTGGTCGGCTTCATCCTGCTTCCGGTGGTGGTGTCCGGCGTCGGGCTGACGGCGTGGCGGGGATACCGCCGGGGCGACGCCGTCGCGGCGATGCTTTCGACCTCGGTCATCGTTCCCTTCGGCTATTTCCTCTGGAAGTCGCTGACGCTGCGGGTCGGCGATACTTGGCCGATGTTCATGTGGCCGGCTGGATTTGCGGCGGCCGCGATCAACATAGCCATGCTGCCGCGGGAAGGTTGGCCGGCATGGCTGATCAGATCGACGACCGCATGGGCTGACGCGGCGGTGGCGTCCGGAATCGTCTTCGTCGTTCTGGTCTTTCTCTACTCGGTCGCCTGTCCCTGGAATCTCTTCGGCAAGCGCGACCCGATCGGCGCAGAGGCCGGCTACCAGCGGGTCGCAGACCGCGCGCAGGCCGAACTGCAAAAGACCGGCGCGACCTGGATCGCCACCACGGATTACCGGACCTATGCCATGATGCGCTGGTACTTCAACGGCCGCGTGCCGGTGATCCAGATCAACGAGCGCGGCCGCTTCATGGGCTTTCGCGATCCCGGCATGAACGCGATCGCGGGTCATACCGGCCTCTATGTCGCGCGCGAACCGGACGACGCCAATCCGGTCTGGGCGGCCACGTCGGCGGTTAGAGTGCCGCTCGAGCAGGTCGACCGCGTATGGCGCGGAACGGTGATGGATCGCTATGCGCTGCAGAAGCTGACCAACTGGACGCCACAGCTTTCTCCGCCGCCGGACTCGCCGCTGTACCGTTGGCGGTTGCTGGCAGGCGAAGTCCCGCTGCCGGCCCCCGCGCCCGGCACGCTAGCCCAACTCACGACTGGTTTTGAGTTACAACAATGAGGAAGTCGGCGAAGCACTACTTCGCGAGTTCCCGGGAGCGCCGGGTCGCCGCCGCTACCGCGCGCGTCAGCAGCGACTGCAGGCCGTTCGGTCCCATCAGCACGTCGAGCGCGGCGGCCGTGGTGCCGCCGGGCGAGGTGACGTTGTGGCGCAGCGTGGCGGAGGCAAGGTCCGAGCGATGCAGCAATTCGCCCGAGCCCGCGACGGTTTCGCGCGCGAGCCGTGTGGCAAGCTCGGCGGGCAGGCCGGCCTCGACCCCGGCCCGGGCGAGTTCTTCGGCGAGCAGGAAAACATAGGCCGGACCGGAGCCGGAAACCGCCGTTACCGCGTCCATCAAAGTCTCGTCGGCGATCCACTCGACGGCGCCGGTGGCGCGCAACAGCGCATCGGCGACCGCACGCTGCGCTGCGTTGACAGCGGGCGCAGGCACCGCCACCGTGATGCCGCGGCCGATCGCAGCCGCCGTGTTGGGCATGGCGCGCACCACGGCGCCGCCGCAGATTTCGGCAATCGCCGCGATCGGCATCCCGGCCATGATCGAGACCACCAGCGTCGCCGGTCCGATCAGCGGTTTCAGTGCCGCGCCGGCTTCGCGGAATGACTGCGGCTTCACGGCGACCACCAGCGCATCGGCCGTGCCGGTGTGGTTTGCCGGCGGATTGAGGCGCATTCCCGTTGCGACCAGCGCCCGGATCTCTTCGGAAGGATGCGGCTCGATCACGACAACGCGGTTTGCCTGGAGCCCGCCGGCCAGCCAACCCGACAGCATCGCGCCGCCCATCTTGCCGGCGCCGGCAAGGGCGACGGTGCCGTTGAGTTCTCGTAAGGGGCTCGCTGTGCTCGAAGCTGTCACTACAAATCCCTGCGTCGTCCCCGCGCACGCGGGACCCATAGCCACCAGCGGTTCTAATTCATCGGGACATCTGCAACAAGCACCATGCGAACACTGCGGGGTCACGGGGTATGGGTCCCGGCTCGCGCTCGCAGGGCTCGCTTGGCCGGGACGACGTGGAATTTGTTGAGCCTCAAGGAAAAGCTACGCCTCGCCCTCGGTATCGAACATCGCCGCGCTCATGGCTTCGCTGGCGGTCTTGCCGGCCCAGACCACGAACTGGAACGCCGGGTAATAGCGCTCGCAGGCGTGGATGGCGCCAACCAGCATGGTCTCGCATTGCGCGGTCGAGGCGGTGATGCCGCCCGGCAGTACCAGCGCCTGCCGGTACATGATCATGCCGGTGTGGGTCCAGATATCGAAATGTCCGATCCACAATTGCTCGTTGATGGCGGCGACCAGCCGCTGCACCTCGGCGCGGCGCGGCGGTGGAACTTTCATGTCGAAGGCACACGCCAGATGCAGCGCCTCGATCTCGGTCATCCAGGTGAAGGATAGCTGGTAATCGGTCCAGTTGCCTTTCGATACGATCGTCACCTCGTCCTCGCCGGAGCGTTCGAACGGCCAGTTATGATCGGCGGCGATATCCTCGACCACCGCGAGCGGGTTGTTCCGGGAATCGAGGATGCTTTCGAGGAGGGACATGCCGTCTCGACCTTGCCTTTTGATGGTGTTGATACGCACGCGGGGATCAGCACGCGCTTTCGGGACGACGCGTCGCTGCACCTGCAATCCGCCGAACGCGTCGGGGCCTGCGCGGATCAAGTGATGTGATTTGCGGAATCCGCGCAACCGCACCACGAGTCCGTCCACAGACAAAGCGGGGCTCGTCCACAGCTCATCACGGTCATAATTATTAACAACAAGAACAAACCGGAATCGGATTCGCGCCACGCGAGTCCCGCGCAGCGAATTGGTGTGGGGGGCCGCACCGGCTCGCCTTAATGGTTAACTTCTCCGATCCGGGTCGTGCCGGCCGGATCCCCCGTCAGGCGAGTCTCGCTTCGGGGTCATGGGGACCTGCGGATTCCCGATGGCGAAGGTGCTTGCCGGCGTGGCGGTGAACCGTCATAATTCGCGCCAGGTCGCTCATACCGGGCGGCCGATGTTCTCAGGGCGGGGTGAAAATCCCCACCGGCGGTAAGGGTGAAGTCGCCCAAGCCCGCGAGCGCCTTCTTCTCCCAAGGGGGAAGGGTCAGCAGATTCGGTGCGATTCCGAAGCCGACGGTTACAGTCCGGATGAAAGAGAACGGTTGCGGCAGCCGCGCCTTGGTGCGTGGCTGTGTCGTTCCGTGTGCCCTGATTCTGGTCCTAAGAGGAAAGCCATGAATCAGATGCTGCAAGACCCCCCGTTACACAGCCCCCAGCTCAACCCGTCCCCCGATGTCAATGCGCCGGACGTCGTCGATCGTCCCCCCAGGCCGGCGTATCCGCGCTTTGCGAGGCCGCAGCGGGTTGCCTTCGTGCAGTCGTCCTGGCATCGCGAGGTGGTCGAGGAATGCCGCCGCGCCTTCCTCGAGGAGATCGAGGCGCGCGGCATTGGGCGCGCCCAGGTCGATCTGTTCGAGGTGCCGGGTTCGTTTGAAATCCCGCTGCACGCCCAACTGCTCGCCAAGACGCGGCGCTACACCGCGATCGTGGCGGCGGGGCTCGTGGTCGACGGCGGCATCTACCGCCATGAGTTCGTTGCCGACACCGTGATCAAGGCGCTGATGGACGTGCAATTGCGCACCGAGGTGCCGGTGTTCTCGGCGGTCTTGACGCCGCAGCAATTCCACGAAAGCGCCGTGCATTTCGATTTCTTCCGTAAACATTTCGCCATCAAGGGAGTCGAAGTCGCGGAGGCCTGCGCCAATACGCTGCACAGTCTGGAGCGGCTGCGCAGCCAGGTCGCGGCGGGGATCGCTTAGCCGAGCCACAATCGGCCGATTGTCATTTCCGCCGCCGGGCCTGTACACTCGGCGGCGGGAGGAGGCACGCCCGTGATGACGGGCGGCCGAGACGATCATGTTCGAAGAACACGATCCCTTTCTCGTCGCGCTCTCGGTGGTAGTCGCGATTCTGGGAGGATATACCGGCTTCGGCCTCGCCGCCCGCATCCGCAGCACGCCGGGCGTGAGTCGCCGCGTGCTGCTGGCCGGCGCCGCGGCGTTCCTGGCGATCGGTATCTGGACCATGCATTTTGTCGGCATGCTGGCGGAGTCGATCCCGGCCGATGCGGTCTATCTGGTGCTTCCCACCGTCGTATCGTTCCTGATCTGCGCGCTGGTGGTCGGCATATCGCTGTTCTTTGTCAGCGTCGGCGAACCCTCGCTGCTGCGCGTCGTGTCGTCGGCGGTTCTGCTCGGGGCGGGGATCGCCAGCATGCACTATGTCGGCATCCACGGCCTTGCCGGTAATTTCGCCATCGAGCATGACGGCACGATGGTGGTGCTCTCGGTCGCGTTCGCAATCGTCGCCGCCTATGGCGGCCTGCGCGCCTTCCTCGCCCGGCAGGAGGGCATCCGGTTGATCGCAAGCTCGATCGCGTTCGGCGTCGCGGTGTCGGGCATGCACTATACCGCGATGTCTGGCATGCATTTCGTTCCGCTGTCGGATGGGTCGCACCACCATCCTTGGGAGGGGCTGGCAGCCTCGCAGCAGGTCCTCTCGCTGGTGGTGACGCTGTTCTGCTTTGTCATCGCGGCCGGCTTTCTGTTGTCGCTGGTGCCGGATCCGCGCCGCAAAGTGGGAACAAGTTCGATCGATGCGGCGGGCTTTGCGCCGGAAACGACCGGACCGCAGGCGCAGGTTGCAACGTCCGAAGCCGGGATGGCCGCGAGCGGTCCGCGGCTGAAGCCGGGCCCGCTCGGCGGCCTTGGCCAGCCCCGCGCCGGGCCGGCCCCGCGGCTTCCGGTCGAGGGCGCGGACGGCACGCATTTCATTGACACCGCCGAGGTGCGCAGCGTCCGGGCCGATGCCCATTATACCAAGGTTCATGACGGTACCCGCGAACGGATGTGCCCCTGGTCGATCTCGGAAGCCGAAGCGCAGCTCGATCCCGGGCTGTTCGTCCGGGTGCACCGCAGCCACATCGTAGCCATCCCGCATGTGACCTTCGTCCGCAAGGAGGGCGACGGCGCGGTAGTCGAACTCGACGGTCCGTCGCCGCATCGGGTGCCCGTGAGCCGCGCCAAAATCGCCGAGGTCAAGGCGCGGCTCGGGCTGGTCAGGCGTCACGTCTAGCCTCCCGGCGCCGATAGGTCGCCCAGACTGACGCATTTCGTGCGGGCACATTGGGATTTCGTGCGAAATTCCCGCTTCAGTGACCCGCCGCCCGCCGCCATCTTGCACGCGGGCATTTCCCGGAAGAGCGTCTTGTCAACGTCTTACGCCCCGTAAGGGCACAAAGGACGGAGGAGGCGACAATGATTCCCGCTCCATTCAGCTACCACCGGCCCGCGACCGTGGCCGATGCGGTCAAGTTGCTCGCAAGCCTGGGCGATGAGGCCCGCCCGCTTGCCGGCGGCCACAGCCTGGTCCCGATGATGAAGCTTCGGCTTGCCACCCCCGAACACCTGGTCGATCTGCATGGCATCGACGGGCTGAAAGGCATCCGCCGCGACGGCGGCAAGATCGTGATCGGCGCGATGACCACCCAGCACGAGCTGCTGGCTTCGGACGAAATCGCGAAATCGCTGCCGATCCTGCACGAAACCGCGCTTCTGATCGCCGATCCGCAGGTACGCTACCGCGGTACCGTCGGCGGCAATGTCGCCAATGGCGATCCGGGCAACGACATGCCGGCGCTGATGATGACGCTCGGCGCGAGCTACCGGCTCGAAGGTCCGGGCGGCGTCCGCGATATCGCGGCAGCCGAATACTACCAGGGCGCCTATTTCACCGCGCTGGAGCCCGGCGAGCTCCTGACCTCGGTTGCGATCCCGGTGCCTGCGGCCGGTCACGGGTATGCCTACGAAAAGCTCAAACGCAAGGTCGGCGACTACGCCACCGCTGCGGCCGCGGTGGTGCTGACCATGGCCGGCGGCAAGGTCGCTAGTTGCACCATCGGCCTGACCAACCTGTCGGAAACGCCGCTGCTCGCGGCGGACGCCGCCAACGCCGTGATCGGAACGAGCCTCGATGCCGCCACGCTGAAAAAAGCCGCGGCCGCCGCGGAAGCGATCATGTCGCCGGCCGCCGACGCAAGGGGGCCGGTCGAGTACCGCAAGCATGTCGGCGGCATCATGGTGATGCGGGCGCTGACCCGCGCCGCCGGCCGCGCCAGTTGAGAGGGGGATCAAAAATGGCAAAAACCCATGTGACCATGAGGGTCAACGGCGCCGAGGTCGAAGGCCTAGTCGAGCCGCGCATGCTGCTGGTGCATTTCATCCGTGAAAACCTGCAGCTCACCGGCACCCATATCGGCTGCGAAACCACCCATTGCGGCGCCTGCACCGTCGATCTCGACGGCATGTCGGTGAAGAGCTGCACGGTGTTCGCGGTGCAGGCCCAGGGCTCCGACATCACCACCATCGAGGGCGTGGCAAACGCCGATGGTTCGCTGTCGGCGCTGCAGGAAGGCTTTCGCATGATGCACGGCCTGCAATGCGGCTTCTGCACCCCCGGCATGATTTTGCGCGCGCAGCGGCTGCTCAAGGAAAATCCCTCGCCGAGCGAGGCGGAAATCCGCATGGGCATCTCCGGCAATATCTGCCGCTGCACCGGCTATCAGAACATCGTCAAGGCGATCCAGTACGCCGCCGCCAAGATCAATGGCGTCGAATTCCAGGAGGCCGCGGAATGAACGACATGACTCCCACGCGGGAACAACGCGAAGCCAAGCTCGAAGGCATGGGCTGCAAGCGCAAGCGCGTCGAAGATATCCGCTTCACCCAGGGCAGGGGCAATTACGTCGATGACCTGAAACTGCCGGGCATGCTGCACGGCGATTTCGTCCGCTCGCCGCATGCCCATGCGCGGGTCAAGTCGATCAATTCGGAAGAGGCGCTAAAGGTGCCGGGCGTGCTGGCGGTGATCACCGCGGAGACGCT
This sequence comes from uncultured Alphaproteobacteria bacterium, assembly GCA_963808035.1. Taxonomy (GTDB): domain Bacteria; phylum Pseudomonadota; class Alphaproteobacteria; order Rhizobiales; family Xanthobacteraceae; genus Bradyrhizobium. Next base: position 98,612 of record CAWEEF010000004.1, read on the forward strand.
GAAAACCGTCAACCTTGCCTGGATGCCGACCTTGGCCGGCGACGTCCAGATGGTGCTGGCCGACGGCAAGGTGCTGTTCCAGAACCAGGAGGTCGCCTTCGTGGTCGCCACCGACCGTTATGCGGCGGACGACGGCCTCAACAAGGTGGTGGTCGAATACGAGCCGCTGCCGGTGGTGATCGATCCGTTCAAGGCGATGGATGCGGATGCGCCGGTTTTGCGCGAGGACCTCGCCGGCAAGACCTCCGGCGCCCACGGGCCGCGCAAGCATCACAACCACATCTTCGAATGGACCGTCGGCGACAAGGACCTGACCGACGCCGCCTTCCGCAAGGCGGAGGTCACGATCAAGGAGATGATCTCCTATCACCGCACCCATCCGTCGCCGCTGGAAACCTGCCAGTGTGTGTGCTCGTTCGACAAGATCAGGGGTGAGCTGACCATCTGGGGTACCTTTCAGGCGCCGCATGTGATCCGCACCGTTGTGTCGCTGATTGCCAAGTTGCCGGAACAGAAGATCCACGTGATCTCGCCCGACATCGGCGGCGGCTTTGGCAACAAGGTGGGCGCCTATCCCGGTTATATCTGCGCCGCGGTCGCATCGATCGTCACCGGCAAGCCGGTAAAATGGGTCGAGGACCGGATCGAGAACCTGACCGCAACCTCGTTCGCGCGCGACTACCACATGACCACCGAGATCGCTTCGACCAAAGACGGCAAGGTGACCGGGCTGCGCGTCCACGTGCTGGCCGATCACGGTGCCTTCGATGCCTGCGCCGATCCGTCGAAATGGCCGGCAGGCTTTTTCAACATCGTCACCGGCTCCTACGACTTCCCGACCGCGCATCTGGCGGTCGACGGCATCTACACCAACAAGGCGCCGGGCGGCGTCGCCTATCGCTGCTCGTTCCGGGTGACGGAGGCCGCCTACTGCATCGAGCGCGGCATGGACATTCTCGCCCAGAAGCTCGGCATGGATTCGGCGGAGTTGCGGCTGAAGAATTTCATCAAGCCGGAGCAGTTCCCGTATCACTCGGCGCTGGGCTGGGAGTACGATTCCGGCGACTATGCCACCGCCATGCGCAAGATGATGCAATCGGTCGACTATGCCGGCCTGCGCAAGGAGCAGGCTTCGCAGCGCGCCGCGTTCAAGCGCGGCGAGACCCGCGAGATCATGGGCCTCGGGGTATCGTTCTTCACCGAGATCGTCGGCGCCGGCCCCTCGAAGAATTGCGATATCCTCGGCATTGCGATGTTCGATTCCTGTGAAATCCGCCTGCATCCGACTGGCGCGGGCATCGCCCGGGTCGGCTCCAAGAGCCAGGGCCAGGGCCATGAGACCACGTGGGCGCAGATCATCGCCACCGAGATCGGCATTCCCGCCGACGACATCATGGTGGAGGAAGGCAATACCGACACCGCGCCCTACGGGCTCGGCACCTACGGCTCGCGCTCGACGCCGGTGGCCGGCGCTGCCATTGCCATGGCCGCGCGCAAGATCAAGGCCAAGGCGCAGATGATCGCCGCCTACAAGCTCGAGGTCCACGAGGATGACCTCGAATGGGATATCGACGGCTTCCGCGTCAAGGGCCTGCCCGAAAAGACGATGACGATGAAGGATATCTGCTGGGCGGCCTACAATTCGGTGCCGCCGGGCATGGAGCCGGGCCTCGAGGCGGTGAGCTATTACGATCCGCCCAACATGACCTATCCGTTCGGTGCCTATCTCTGCGTGATGAACATCGACGTCGATACCGGGGTCTACAAGGTGCGCCGCTTCTATGCGCTCGACGATTGCGGCACCCGGATCAACCCCATGATCATCGAGGGCCAGGTGCATGGCGGGCTGACCGAAGCGTTTGCAATCGCGATGGGCCAGGAAATCCGCTATGACGACGACGGCAATGTGGTGACCGGCTCGTTCATGGATTTCTTCATGCCGACCGCGGTCGAGACCCCGCACTGGGAGACCGACTTCACCGTCACGCCGTCGCCGCATCATCCGATCGGCGCCAAGGGCGTCGGCGAAAGCCCGAATGTCGGCGGCGTGCCGGCGTTTTCCAACGCCGTCAACGACGCCTTCTCCTTCCTCGGTTCGACCCACATCCAGATGCCGCACGACTACTGGCGCAACTGGCGGACGGCAAAGAATCTGGGAGTGTTCGCGTAGTCACATGACGGCATCCTCCGTCATTGCGAGCGAAGCGAAGCAATCCATGGGGCCGCAAGCGGAAGCGTGGATTGCTTCGTCGCTTCGCTCCTCGCAATGACGGCAAATCCGTCGAAAGGAAAACGCGTTGGCGATGAAGGATCGTGCGGAGATCGCCGAACGTCTGGCCGCCTCCGGCTACATTGCCGACGGCGAGCTTGCGACCGCGATCTCGCTGATGCAGTTGCTGAGGCGCCCGCTGCTGCTCGAAGGCGAAGCGGGGGTCGGCAAGACCGAAGTCGCCAAGGCACTGGCCAGCCTGCACGCCACCGAACTGATCCGCCTGCAATGCTATGAGGGCCTCGATCAGTCGGCGGCGCTGTACGAGTGGAACTACCAGCGCCAGTTGCTCTCGATCCAGGCCCATCGCGGCGCCGATGCGGACGCCGTCGAGCACCAGATCTTCTCGGAGAACTATCTGCTGGAGCGGCCGCTGCTGGCGGCGATCCGCCGCGACCGGCCGCCGGTGCTGCTGATTGACGAGATCGACCGCGCCGACGACGAGTTCGAGGCCTTCCTGCTCGAACTCCTGTCCGACTTCCAGGTGTCGATCCCCGAACTCGGCACCATTGCCGCGATCACCATTCCGCATGTGGTGCTGACTTCGAACGGTACCCGCGAACTGTCCGACGCGCTGCGCCGCCGCTGTCTCTACCACTATGTCGACTATCCCGACGTCGATCGCGAGGCCCGCATCATCATGGCGCGGATCAACGGCGCCGGCGCGTCGCTGTCGCTGCAGATCGCGCGCATGGTCGAAGCCATCCGCAAGGAGGAACTGCGCAAGGTGCCCGGCGTCGCCGAGACGCTGGACTGGGCTGCGGCGCTGGTCGGGATCGACGTGCGCGATCTGCACGATGCGCCGGAGGCGGTCCACGAGACCCTGATGTGCCTGCTCAAGACCAAGGAAGACCGCGCGCGCGTGACGCGTGAGGTGACGCAACGGCTGCTGGGGAAGGTCGCATGAGCTGTTGCGGCACCAGCCCGGGCTTCGAGGAGATCGACGATGTGTCGCGCCTCGTCTCGGCCAGGCTCGCGGCCTTTCTCAGGACGCTCCGCGACAACGGCTTTGCGGTGGGGCTGCAGGAGGGGCAGGATGCGGCGTCGGTGATGGCGGCGGGCTATGCGGCAAGACCCGGCCTGTTGCGCACGGCATTCAAACAACTGTTTTCGGCGCGCAAACCCGACTGGGAACGGTTCGACGGCATCTTCGACGCGTACTGGCTCGGCAAACGGGTGAGATCGCGATCGATCACCACCGGATCGGCCAAGGCCGCCAACAATCCGTCGCTGAAGAGTTTGCCGAACCACCAGCCGGAGCCACACGCCGGCAGTGAAACGGCGATGGACCAGATCCCGTCGGCCGACGAAGCGCCCGGCGAACGTGCCGGCGAGGGCCGGATGGAAGGCGCGTCGCGCGCCGACAACCTTGCCGAGATCGACTTCCGCAAGCTGGCTGACCCCGCGCAGGTCGAACAGGCCCATGCCGCCGCGGCGCGGCTCGCCAAAGCACTACGCACGCGGCTGACCCGCCGCGATCTGGCCCGGCGGCGCGGCTACCGGCTCGACCTGCGCCGCACCATCCACAACAATATCAGCCATGGTGGCGTGCCGATCAGCCTGGTCCGGCGGCAGCGCCGGCAAAAGCCGTTGCGACTGGTGGTGCTGCTCGACGCCTCCGGCTCGATGAGCATGTACACCGGCGTGTTCCTTCGTTTCATCCATGGCGTGCTGGACGAGTTTCGCCAGGCCGAGGCGTTTCTGTTTCATACCAGGCTTGCCTATGTCTCCGACGCGATGAAGGAAAAGGATCCGGCGCGCGCGCTCGACCGGCTGTCGATCATGGCGCAGGGCGCCGGCGGCGGCACCCGGATCGGCGAGAGCCTGCAAACCTTCAACCGCTGGCACGCCGCGCGCGTGATCCATTCCCGCACCTGCGTGATAATCGTGTCCGACGGCTATGAAACCGGCGACGCCGCACTGCTCGGCCGCGAGATGGCGGCGCTGGCGCGGCGCTGCCGCCGTATCGTCTGGCTCAATCCGATGATGGCGTGGGCCGGCTATGCGCCGGTTGCCGCGGGCATCCAGGCGGCGTTGCCGCATGTCGATCTCTATGCGCCGGCCAATACGCTGAACAGCCTGAACGCGCTCGAACCCTATCTCGCGCGGCTCTGACGGGGCAACCCATGTCCGCTCATGTCGAAGTAATGGATCTCGTCACGCAGATGAAAGCTGCGGAGCAGGCGTTCGTCCTCGCTACCGTGGTGCGTACTTTATCGGTGACTGCGGCCAAGGCCGGCGCCAAGGCGATCATCCGTCCCGACGGCACCATCGTGGCGGGCTGGATCGGCGGCGGCTGCGCCCGCGGCGCGGTGTTGAAGGCGGCGCGCGAGGCGCTCGCCGATGGCGAACCGCGCATGGTGTCGGTGCAGCCGGAAGACATGCTGGCCGAACTCGGCGTCAAGCCCGGCGAGCATCGCGATGGGGTGCGTTTCGCCAGCAACATGTGCCCGAGCAAGGGCACCATGGATATCTTTATCGAGCCGGTGCTGCCGCATCCGTCGCTTGTCATCCTTGGCGCGAGCCCGGTCGCGATGTCGCTCGCCACCCAGGCGCGGCAGTTGGGCTATCACGTTACGCTCGCCGCCCCCGCCGGCGATCTTGCCGTCGCGCCCGACGTGGACATGCTGGTTGACGGCTTTGCGCTCGGCGAACTGCATCAGGCCAGGCGCTTCATCGTGATCTCGACGCAGGGCAAGGGCGACGAGGTTGCGCTGCGCGCCGCGCTGGCGCTCGAGGCGGCCTATGTCGCCTTTGTCGGCAGCCGGCGCAAGATGGCGGCGCTGCGCGAAAACCTCGGCGCCGGCGGCGTCGCGGCGGCGGCGCTCGATCGCGTCAAGGCGCCGGCCGGTCTCGATCTCGGCGCCATCACGCCGGAGGAAATCGCGATGTCGATTCTCGCCGAAATCACCATTGAGCGCCGCCGCGGCCAGCGTATCGCTGCGCAAACGCCAGCAGCCGGGTAACCGGGCCATGCAGATGAATGGCAGCGGAGAAGCAGGGCTGGTTCGGCGGGCCCGATGATAAACTCAGCGACGAAGCAATCCAACACTGTCATTCCGGGATGCGCCTCTTGGCGCAGGCCCGGAATCCATAACCACCATCGGGAGTATGGATTCCGGGCTCGCGCTCCGCGCGCCCCGGAATGACAGCGGGCGCCGCCTCAGTCGAACAGGCTCGACACCGACTCTTCCGCCGCGGTACGGCCGATCGCCTCGGCGATCAGTGTGGCAATCGACAGGGTGCGGATATTGGCGGATTTGTTGACCGCCTCGGTGGGCTGGATCGAGTCGGTGATGACGAGTTCCTTCAGCCTGGAGCCGGCGATGCGCGCCGCGGCGCCGCCGGACAGCACGCCATGGGTAATGTAGGCGTAGACGTCACTGGCGCCGTTGGCGAGCAGCGCGTCGGCGGCATTGACCAGGGTGCCGCCGGAATCCACGATGTCGTCGATCAGGATGCAGGTGTATCCGGCGACATCGCCGATCACGTTCATCACTTCGGATTCGCCGGCGCGCTCGCGGCGCTTGTCGATGATGGCGAGCGGGGTGTTGATGCGCTTGGCAAGCCCGCGCGCGCGCACCACGCCGCCGACATCGGGCGACACCACCATCAGATTGGCGAGATCGAAGCGCTCCTTGATATCGCGCACCATCACCGGCGAGGCGTAGAGATTGTCGGTGGGAATATCGAAGAAGCCCTGGATTTGCCCGGCATGCAGATCGAGCGTCATGACGCGGTCGGCGCCGGCATGGGTAATCAGGTTGGCCACGAGCTTGGCCGAGATCGGGGTGCGGGAGCCGGATTTGCGATCCTGCCGGGCATAGCCGAAATAGGGCACGACCGCGGTGATGCGGCGTGCCGAGGCCCGCCGCAGCGCGTCGGTGATGATCAACAGCTCCATCAGATGGTCGTTGGCCGGATAGGACGTCGACTGCAGGATGAACACATCGGAGCCGCGGACGTTTTCCTGGATCTCGACGAAGATCTCCATGTCGGCGAAGCGCCGGACCACCGCCTTGGTCAGTGGCAATTGCAGGCATCCGGCGATGGCCTGCGCCAGCGCCGGATTGGAATTGCCGGCAACTAGCTTGATCGAGCCGTTCTTGGCCGACATCGACGCTTCCCCCCGCGCCTTGCTGGAGACAATGTTCAGCATATCGGAATACCCACGGAACCGGCAGTTTCGACGAGCGAGGTGATATCAAGGAGGTGGCGCCGCTGGCAACCCTTGGCGGCTGTTTTTCCTTCGCAAATCCTAAAGTCGGGACAGCTATTTGGGCCCTTACCGGTCGCCGTAGGCGAGAGCGCTGACGGCAAAGCCGTGCGAGGCCGGCGGTTTCGCGGCGGCCACCGCCGGGCCGCGTTTGGCCGGCATCTGATCGGCCGGCGGCGCATCCGCCGGACCGGTTCCGTTGATCATGGCGCTGAGGCCGCTGAAGCCCGCCTGGGCGATCTTGCGCAGCACCAGATCGTCGGCCCCGCTCCAGGCGTCGCGCCCGGCCTTGCCGGCGGGTTCCTCGCCGCTGAGCCGCAGCGCGCGCTGCTGGTTGCTGTCGTAGACGTCCCAGACCCATGCGATGGTGGCGCGGCCGCGGCTGACCTGGGCGGCAAGATAACTTCGCACCCGGTAGGAGGCCGAGCCTTCGCGGGATACCACCGACAGGTCCCGCAGCTTGGATTCGCTGTCGAGCACGCTCACCATGCGGTCGAACACCTGCGGCGGCGGACCGTCGATCGATTCGAACGCCACACTGGCCCCGGAATTCGCCATCGCGAACGAACCGCTTGCGGCGCCACCGCCGGCGCAGCCGACAAGACCGAATGCCGCCGCAAGCAGCATGGCGGCGGCCACGGCGCACGGCACAGCCCGGCTGGCCCGGAAAAGAGTGGTCAAGGCGTCCCTCATCACCTCGATCGATATCGTTAAAATGCGTTAAGGTCTAGGTCGATCCATGTCGCGGCGACGGCACGAGCCCGACCCAACAGATTTTTCGGCTATAACCATTTCGAGGCTCCCGAGAGCCCGATAAGCAACGCCGGACATTCGTCCAGGAGAGCCTGGTACGAGCTTGCACGAGGTAGTCGGGTGTCCTGGAATCAGCAAATGCAGAGACTGGCGGGGTCATGGTCGGTGAAGGTACTGGTTGCGACGGCCGTGACCGCACTCGGAGCTCTCATGGTTTGGGGGGTCCTCGCGGGCCGCAATGAGGCGGCGATCGAGGCCCAGCGCGACCGGGCGGTCAAGGTACCGATTCGCGTCTCCAGTGAGAACGGCGAGCCGTTGATTACGCTCGACACCGAGACACAACAGCGGAGCGGTATAGAGACAGCCGCGCTGCCCTCGGCGCCTCATCGGGAGCAGGTTCGCGGCTACGGGATGGTTCTCGACGTTGCGCGACTGACTGAGCTTAGCAACAACTACGCCAATGCGAAGGCGCAGGTCCAGATTGCGCAGGCGAAACTTGCGATGTCGAGGCCGGCATTCGAGCGTGCGCAGAAACTGTTCACCGAGCATCAGGTTGTCTCCGAAGCCCAGTTGCAGGCTGCGGTGGCGGGTTTCGGCACCGACCAGGCCAGCCTGGCTGCGGCCGAGGCGCAGGTGCGCACGCTCACCGCCACTGCGTACCAGGAATGGGGTTCGGTTCTCGGCAAGTCGCTAATCGATGGGTCGCCTATGATTACCCGGCTGATCGAACGGCAGGACTTCCTGTTGCAAATCACCCTGCCGCCCGCTGTGATCCTCCTAACTCCGCCTTCGACGGCTTCCATCGCAACCGGCAAGCCCGGGGGGGCAGCGATCACGTTCGTCTCGCCGGCAACGCGGATCGACCCGAAGATCCAGGGCATGAGCTTCTTCTACACCGTAGCCGCGGAAAGTGGTGTTCTGCCCGGCTTGAACGTGCTCGCCTTCTTGCCCTCCGGCAAATCCATTGAAGCTGCCACCGTGCCGGCTTCGGCGATTGTTTGGCGGCAGGGCCGGGCCTGGGTGTATCGGCGCACGGGTCGAGATAGGTTCGTCCGCGTTGAGATCGCGACCGACCTGCCGGCGCTAGGCGGCGGCTACATCGTGAAAGATCTGCCAAAGGACGCGGAGATCGTGATGGGCGGCGCGCAATTGCTTCTGTCCGAGGAATTCCGTTCGCAGATTCAGGTCGAGGATTAAGAGTGAGCGCCGTTTTTCCCACCGGCCCGCAGGCGGCGGTCGTCGCGCTCGCAATCCGCTTCCGCGGTATCGTCGCCGCGCTCGCCTGCGTTCTGGTTGCCTATGGCGTCTATGCGCTTGGTCGCGCCAAGTATGACGTGTTTCCGGAATTTGCGCCGCCCCAGGTCAGCATCCAGACCGAGGCCGCTGGACTGACGCCCGAGCAAGTCGAGATCCTCGTCACCCGTCCGATCGAGAATGCCATCAGCGGCGTGCCTGGCGTGCAGACGCTCCGTTCCACGTCAATCCAGGGCCTGTCCGTCGTGACGGTATTTTTCGACCCGTCGAGCGATATTTATCGCGACCGGCAGGTGGTCGCCGAGCGGCTGGCCGCCGCCACCCAACAACTGCCGCAGGGGGTGCAGCCGCCCATCATGACGCCGCTCACTTCGTCGACCAGCCGAATGCTGGTGGTCGGTCTCACGTCGCAGACACGCTCGCTGATGGATCTACGCACGGTCGCCGACTGGACGGTCCGCTTGCGCCTGCTCGCTGTTCCCGGTGTTGCCAGCGTGACAATTTTCGGGGGCGACAAGCGCTCGATCCAGGTCCAGGTCCACCCCGACGAACTCATCCGATACGGCCTGACACTCAACGACGTGCTGACCGCGGCGCGCCGGTCAACAGGGGTCCGGGGGGCCGGCTTCATCGACACCAAAAATCAGCGGATCGTCTTTCAAAGCGAGGGACAATCTCTCAAGCCCGACGACATCGCCCGGACCGTGCTGCTGAGCCGAGGAGCCGCCAGCATCACCTTGGCAAATGTGGCCGACGTCGTCGACGCACCAGAACCGCCCATCGGCGGCGCGGGCATCCAGGGCCGCCCCGGCGTGATCCTCAACGTGGCCGAACAGTATGCCGCCGACACGCTCAAGGTGACGCAGAAGGTCGAGGCCGCGCTGGAAGAGCTCCGCCCAGCGCTTCAGGGGGACGGCATCACGATCCACAGCGATCTCTTCCGTCCGGCAAATTTCATCAATACCGCGACGAGCAATGTCCGGGATTCGCTGATCCTGGGCGGCGTGCTTGTGATCGTGGTCCTGTTCCTGTTCCTGTTCGACCTGCGCACGGCCGCTATCTCCTGCACCGCTATCCCGCTCTCGCTCCTCGCCGCGACCCTGGTACTGGAGTGGCTCGGCGCCTCGCTCGACACCATGACCCTGGGCGGCCTCGCCATCGCGATCGGCGTTGTGGTCGATGATGCGGTGATTGATGTCGAGAACATCGTGCGCCGCTTGCGCGAGAACAGGAGATCGTCGCCGCAACAGCCGTTAGCGCGGGTCGTGCTGGATGCCACGCTCGAGGTCCGCAGCGCGGTGGTATATGCAACGTTCGCCGTCATTCTGGTCGTCCTGCCGGTGATGACGTTGTCCGGAACCGCCGGACGCTTGTTTGCGCCGTTAGGCCTAGCCTATAGCATGGCGGTGCTTGCCTCGCTGGCGGTCGCGCTGACCGTGACGCCGGCGCTTTCCATGGCGCTTCTTGCGGATAGAGTGCCGACGCGGGATCCGCCGGTGATCCGATGGACACGCGCCGGTTATCAGAGGCTCTTGCGGCGGCTGGCGCAACGGCCCCGGACACTGATTGCTGCAGCGGCGATGCTGACGATTGCCGGCTGTGCCGCGCTGCCGTTTTTCGGCGGCGGCTTCATTCCTGAGCTGAAGGAGGGGCATTTCGTCGTCCACATGTCCGCGGTGCCCGGCACCTCGATCGACGAGTCGCTGCGCATTGGCGCCCGCATCACCGACGCCTTGCGGCAGTTGCACGAGGTTCGCTCGGTTGCGCAACGCGTGGGGCGAGCGGAGGAATCCGAGGACACCTGGGGTCCTCACTACAGCGAGTTCGAAGTGGATTTGAAGCCGAGTCTGTCGGGAGACGACGCCGAAAAGGCGCAAGGGACTATTCGCCGAACGTTTGCGGGCTTCGTCGGCGTGAACGCCGCCGTCATGACTTTTCTCACCGAGCGTATCGAGGAGACCTTTTCGGGCTACACGGCCGCGGTTGCGGTCAACGTCTTCGGCAACGACCTCGACCTGCTCGATCGCAAGGCGCAGGAAATTGCCCGGACGCTCGAGCAAACCCCCGGCGCGACCGACGTTCAGGTCCAGTCGCCGCCCGGCCTGCCGCAACTCACGATCCGTCTCCGCAAACCCGATTTGGAGCGTTGGGGTTTTGACGCGGTCGAGGTGCTCGAATTGATCCGCGCCGCCTATCAGGGAGATGTCGTCGGACAGACCTATGAAGGCAATCAGGTCTTCAACGTCATGACGATCCTCGACACTGCCAGCCGGGACAATATCACCAAAGTCGGCGACTTGCCCATGCGCAGTCCGGGCGGTGCCTATGTTCTGCTCAAGCAGGTTGCTGATATCTATCAGACTTCGGGACGCTATCAGGTCCTGCACGAAGGTGCGCGCCGCCTGCAGACGGTGACCGCCAATGTTGCCGGGACCGATCTCATTTCCTTCGTCAAAGCGGCAAAGGCCCTCATCCACGCCAAGGTCGAACTCCCGGCTGGAACGTACATCCAGTTCGCCGGTGCGTCGGAGGCAGAATCGCGATCCCTGCGCGACCTCATGGTCAATTCGTTGATCGCAGCCATTGGCATCATACTTTTGCTGTCGATCATCACCCGCAATTGGCGCAACCTGCTGCTGGTCCTGGCGAACCTGCCGTTTGCCTTGGTTGGAGGCGTGCTGGCTGTATTTGCGACCGGCGGGGTGTTGACCCTGGGTGGGATGGTCGGGTTCGTTACGCTTTTCGGCATCAGCCTCCGCAACTCGATCCTGATGATTGCTCATTACGAGCATCTTGTTGACGTCGAGGGCAGCCCGTGGGGGCTGGAGACCGCGGTCGCGGGAGCGGCCGACCGACTGACGCCGATCCTGATGACATCGATCGTAACCGGGCTCGGCATTCTGCCGCTCGCTGTCGGCATGAACGATCCCGGCCGTGAAATTCAGGGGCCTATGGCAATCGTCATCCTGGGCGGCCTTTTCACATCCATGGCGCTCAATCTTCTAGTTTTGCCGACGCTGGCGCTGCGATACGGGCGCTTCGAGCGGGCGCGCGAGGAATTCGCTCGCACGGTCGCATCTGGTGAATCCAACCCAGCCGAGTGAGAAGCTTGGGCACATCGCGACATTCAACGCGGCCTTCGGCAAGGTGTTGCCGAATGAAGCCTGGCAGGGTTGAAAGGGTAACCTGACCAAGTGGGCTGTTCGGCTGAAGCACTTCCGCCGAAGTCAGGCTTCCAGAACAATCGCATGGACGTGGCGGCCGTAATCCGGCTCGTTCCGATGCACCGAGCGGCGATAGCTGTAGAAGCGTGGGTCGGAATAGGTGTCGACGCCGACATCGTCGATCATCAGCACTCCGGCATTCTCGAGCCGCATCCGGATGAAGCCGGCGAGATCGAACATGGCATGGCCCTCGCGCGCCGAGGCAATGAAGTACAGCGCATTCTCCGCGTCGGCCGCGATGAACCGCTCGACCAATTCGTCGCCCACCTCATAGCTGTGCTGGCGGATCATCGGCCCGATCGCAGCGACGGTGCCGCTACGTTCGGCACCGAGTGTTTCCATCGCCGCGATGGTGGATTCCAGAATGCCTGTCAACGCGCCCTTCCAGCCCGCATGGGCGGCGCCGATCACGCGCGCGGTGGGGTCGACCAACAGGATCGGTCCGCAGTCGGCCGCGGTGACGCCGATCGCGAGGCCCGCGGTCCGCGTCACAATGCCGTCCGCGCGCGGCCGCGACGTGCCTTGCCACGGCCCGGTGGCCACCACGGTATCGGGCGAATGGGTCTGGAACAGCGTGAGGAAATGGGCCGGCGCAACGCCCATCTGTTCTGCCATCCGGCGGCGATTTTCCGCGACATTGGCGGGATCATCGTGCGAGCCGATGCCGGCATTGAGGCCGGCATAGATACCGTCCGACACGCCGCCGTCGCGGGTAAAGAACGCATGGCGCAGGCCGGGAATGGCCGAGAGCAGCAGGGATCCCGGCGTCACGGCGCTTCGGCCTCGAGGTCCTCGATCTCGTCGCTCAGCCCGGCCAAAGTGGTGAGGCCGGGCGCGGAGATCGCGACCACCTTGAACATCGACCCCATGCCGCCGCGACCAGTTCCGGTCAACCGCTTCAGGCCGCCGGCGATATCGTCGGAAACCTCGGGCGTCGTCTTGGCCATCAGGGTGACCGCGCGCGTTTCAATACCGAGCCGCGTGAGGAACTCGCCCTGCGCCACCGGGCCGTGGACGCGGGCGCCGACATCCTCGGCGGCGCGCGCCAGAGCCTGGAAATCGACATGCGCGGTGACATCGGCCTGGCCGGGGTTCTTGAGGGGATCGGCAAAACTGTGGCGGGCGATGGCCTGAAAGGTATCGCCGGCATCGCTCCGCAAATGACCGTAATCGATGATCAAGGCCGCGCCGCCCTGATCGCGGACGCGGCTTGCAATCTTCATGATCTCGGTGTCGGGCCGCCATTCGAACACGGCACCGACCGGCGCGGCGCGCACCAAAGGCGGCAGCAGCACCTCGAAGCGCGGCATCGGTTCGGGCGCGGCGCCGAATGCCAGCCTGCCATCGCCGTCGATTTCGATGGTGCGCTCGTGCCAGCCGGTCTCGCGCCTAACCACCTGGTGGATCGGCAGCACATCGAAATATTCGTTGGCGAGAACGACCGCGGGGCCGCTCGGCACCTCGTCGATGTGGGCATGCCAGGCGAGGTTGCGCACGCCCGACAGCGTCGCCTCCTGCTTTTCGCGCAGCATAGGGTTGATCTCGATCAGATGGACGCTGAGCGCCTGGTAAAGCGGCGGCAGCACCCGCAGCGCGCGCAGCGCATCCGCCATCATGGTGCCGCGGCCAGGCCCGAGTTCGATCAACCTCAGCAGGGATGGGGACCCCATCGCCTTCCACACCGAGGCGGTCCACAGCCCGAGCAGTTCGCCGAACATCTGGCTGACTTCGGGCGCGGTGGTGAAATCGCCCTCGCGTCCGAGCGGATCGCGCGAAACGTAATAGCCGTAGTCGGGATGCGTCAGGCATAGTTCCATGTAGCGCCAGACCGGCATCGGCCCCGACGACCTGATCAGCCTTCTGAGTTCGGCGAGTAGCGGCGAAGTCTCGGTCACGGCGCGCGTTCCGCGGGGTTCGATTCGGGTTTCGGCATCTTGCGGCGCCATGCCAGCACGACAATGACCACCCCTGCAATGACCATCGGCACCGACAGCAGCATGCCCATGGTGAGCCCGCGCCACAAAAATCCAAGCTGCGGGTCGGGTTCGCGGAACAACTCGCCGGTGATCCGCGCACAGCCGTACAGCGCGATGAAGCTGCCGAGGATCAGCCCGGGCCGTTTCAAGGCACCGCAGCGGATCATGACGGCGAGGATCGTAAACAGCACGATGCCCTCGAGCCCCGCCTCGTACAACTGGCTCGGATGGCGCGGTAGCGGCCCGCCATTGGGGAACACCATGGCCCAGGGCAGGCTTGGGTCGGCCGGCCGGCCCCATAGCTCGCTGTTGACGAAATTGGCCAGCCTGCCGAGGAACAGTCCGATCGGTCCGACAGCGGTGGTGATGTCGCCGAGCGACAGGATTGGCAGGTTGTTCTGACGGCAAAACAGCATCACCGCGGCGACGCAACCGAGGAAGCCGCCATGAAACGACATGCCGCCTTTCCAGAGTTCGAAAATCTCGGCCGGATGGGCGATGAAGAACGGCAGATTGTAGAACAGCACATAGCCGGTGCGTCCGCCCAGGATGATGCCGATGGTGACCCACAGGATGAAATCGTCGAATTGCAGCGGCGTGACCGGCGCCGGTCCGGCCCACAGCCCGTCATTTTTGATCAGCGTGCGGGCGTAGATCCACCCGAGCACGATGCCGCCGATATAAGCGAGCGCATACCAGCGGATCGCGATTGGGCCGATCGCGATCGCGATCGGATTGAATACCGGAAAGGCGATGAGGAGGAAGGGCATTGAATCCTTAAGTCGAGAGGTTGCGGCGATAGAGCGCCAGCAGCCGCTCCCAATGCCGCTCCGCCGCGTCGCGGTCGTACACCGGCCGCTTTGGAAACGCGAAGCCGTGATGGGTGCCGGGATAAATCTCGACTTCGGCGTTGGCGCCCTGCATTGCCTGTTTCAGCTTCTCGATCAACTCCATCGGCGCGTAGATGTCGGTCTCGGCGCAACCGAAATAGAGTTCTGCTTTGGTCTTGCTCGCGGCAAGGTGCGGGCTGTCGGGCTGGTCGGTGGCAAGATGAGTTCCGTAGATCGAGGCTGCGGCCTTCACCCGATCGGGAAAATGCGTCGCGGCATTGATCGCATATCGGCCGCTCATGCAGTAGCCAACCGAACCGACAAGATCCTTGCGCGCGGCGGCCTGACCGGCGGCATAAGCGAGCAGCGCCCTTGTATCCTCCATCACCAGGGGAATGTTGATCGAGGCCATCAGCTCGAACATGCGCTTGCGCTCGGGTGCCTCCGGGTCCGTCGGCAATGGCCCCAGCTCCATCACGCCCGCGCGGTAATACAGATTGGGCAGCATCACATAGTAGCCCGAGGTCGCGAGCCGGCGCGCCATGTCGCGCAATTCCTCGCGGATCGCAGGCGCATCCATGTAGAACAGGATGACGGGGTGTGGACCGTCGCGCTCGGGATGGCTGATGAAGGTGGTGGTGTGGCCGTCCCTGGTGGGAATTTCGATTTGCTGGTCGATCATTGGCTGTTCTGTGCCTGTGGTGATTCTGGATTTGTCTGGGCGTTTGATACGATTGCAAGGAAACCGGAACATGACAAGGCGATCAATGCAGTAGCGAGGGATCAGGCCTTGAATCACAGCGCCGGCATCGCCATTGTGTGGGAGTGCGCCAGACGCCGCCGAGCGGGAGATTCCCTACGATGACCCAGACCAGCAATCGGTTTTTCGACGAGATTGGACGCCTGATGAATGACGCAGCGGGCGCTGCCCAGGGCGTCAAACGCGAGGTCGATGCGGTGATGCGCAACCAGGCCGAACGCATCCTGCGCGACCTCGACCTCGTCAAGCGCGAGGAGTTCGAGGCGGTCAAGGACATGGCGCGGCTCGCACGCGAGGAAAACGAGGCGCTGAAATCGCGTATCGCGGCCCTGGAAGCCAAGCTCGGCGGTCCGCCGTCGGCACCCGACAACGGCAGCCCGAACACGGATGCGACAGCCCATTAAGAGCAACTAGGAAAAGACTCACATTGAGGGTCGGAACGTTTGCGTTCGCGCGTAGCGTGCGCTAGAATACAACCTACACGCTAAGAGAGTCTTGTCGGGACTCCCTCCTGGTTGTATTTTGCGCTGGGTTGATTCTAGGTGGAGTAGCAAAATGACCGACCTCAAAACCGATAAATCGCTCCTCAGCAAGCTTCGTAGCGCGGCCACGAGGGTTCCTACCGCGGAGGAATTAGAGAAGCAAAGGGTCTCATTTGTGATGGGCTCACTAGGGAAGAATAGTACCGCTACTCGCGCTCAGGTTGAAGAAATGCTAGCTAAGCAGGATGGGAAGAAACGAGCTTAGCGAGCAGGCATCAATTGATCCTCTTTGAGCTTTTTAACGACGAGCGAAATCCGATTTATCAGGCCCTTGAGATTTCCAACGGGGCACGACAGTACAATTTTCTGAACTCGATAATCGTTGCCTGTCTTGAAGCGAAGAAGCCGTTCCTCTCGCAACACATCCTGAAATCTTTGAATTTCCAAGCGATTACATGCCTGCATGTAAATGCAGGCGAATATCGGCCTTGCGCGGTCAAGGTTGGGAGTCATATACCGCCAGATTATTATCGCGTCCCTGCGCTGATGGATGATTTCGTCAATGAGGTAAACCGGAATTGGGGAACGGCAGACTCGGTTGTAATCGCTACATATGTGTTATGGCGGCTCAATCACATTCATCCGTTCATTAATGGGAACGGCAGGACGGCGCGAGCCGCATGTTATTTTATATTGTGTATTGCGGCCGGCGGTTGGTTGCGAGGGGATACAATTCTTCCCGAATTGATAAGGCAGAACCACGATGAATACACTGCGGCCCTGGTGGCGGCGGATCAATCGCTGGCAACGGGCACGTTCGATATGTCCATATTGCACGCCTTCGTCTCTAGGCTTTTGAACGAACAACTTATGTCCGTGCAACCCGCTGCCAATAGCCCATCCACCACTGGGACATCGGATGGACCAGAGCCGCAGACGTAGCCGCTGCATACTGCTTACCATCGCTGTCGTTTGGAGAGCCAAGCTGATTTTACCTAACGCCGCATAAAAAGCCCCGCCTTTCCTTGTCATTTCCGGCCTTTGGGGCTAGAACGCCGCCACGTCCGCAGCCCCCGCACCCCTGGAGGCCTGCTGTCGGACCGAGCGGGCCGCGATGCGGCCTTTAACTTTTTGGAAAACAAGGACTTAAGACATGGCGACCGTCAAGGAATTGAAGGCGACCGCACGTCCGAAGCGCGGCAAGGGGGCCGCCCGGGCCGCACGTCGCGCCGGCAGAGTGCCCGGAGTGATCTATGGCAACAACGAGCCCCCCGTCACCATCTCGGTCGACGATGCCGACCTGCGCCAGCGCATCCTCGCCGGCCGGTTCCTCACCACGATCTATGACATCGACCTCGAGGGCAAGAAGCACCGCGTGATTCCACGCGACTTCCATCTCGATGCCGTGCGCGATTTCCCGCTCCACGTCGATTTCATGCGGCTCGGCGAAGGCGCGACCATCCGCGTCAGCGTTCCCCTGCACGTGCAAAACGCGGAAACCGCGCCGGGCGTCAAGCGCGGCGGCACCGTCAACATCGTCACCCACACCATCGACGTCGAATGCTCGGTCGACAACATTCCGCAATTCATCGAGGCCGATGTCAGCGGACTGGAAATCAGCTACTCGCTGCATCTGTCCGACATCGAGCTGCCCCCGGGCGTGAAGTCGCTGTCGCGCGAAGACGCGACGCTGGTGACCATCGTGCCGCCGTCCGGCTACGCCGAAGAGCAGAAAGCCGCCGCAGCGGCGGCTGCCGCGGCCGGTCCGGTCGTGGTTGCAACTCCCGGTGCCGCTCCGGCGGCGGGTGCGGCGGCAGCCGCCGCGCCAGCGGCGGGCGCTGCGGCAGCCCCGGCGACGGGCGCCAAGGCGGCGCCTGCCGGTGGTGGCGACAAGAAGAAGTAAGCGGACGCGGGATGCCGCGTCATGCGACTGTTTGTTGGTCTCGGTAATCCCGGCGCGAAATTCGCGAACAACCGCCACAATATCGGATTCATGGCCGTTGAAGAAATCGCGCGGCGTCATGGCTTTGCACCATGGCGCCGTCGCTTCCAGGGCGCGACCTCGGAAGGCACGCTCGAGCGCAAGCGCGTCGTGCTGCTGCGGCCCGCGACCTTCATGAACGAGTCCGGTCGCGCCGTGCAGGAAGCCGCGAATTTCTTCAAACTTCCGGCCGGCGAAATCACCGTGTTTCAGGACGAGCTGGAACTGCCGCCGGCGAAACTGCGCATCAAGGTCGGCGGCGGCATTGCCGGCCACAACGGCCTGCGTTCGATCTCGGCGCATATCGGCAACGACTACCGCCGCGTGCGGCTGGGGATCGGCCATCCCGGCGTCAAGGACCTGGTGCACAGCTACGTGTTGTCGGATTTTGCCAGGAGCGATCGCTCCTGGGTCGTCGCGCTCTGCGAAGCGATTGCCGATAACGCCGGCCTGCTCGCGCTGGATCGCGATTCGACGTTTCAGAACAAGGTTCATCTGGCGATGCAGGCCATGGGATTCTTCGACACGGACGATGACGGCGAAAACAATGCGCACTAGTCATCGCCGGGCTTGACCCGGCGATCCATCGGTCAGGAAAGATGGATACGCGGGTCAAGCCCGCGCATGACGATCGGAACAAACTTGCTCGCCGCGGTGACTCGCGCGAAGGATTGGGAAGCACGATGGGTTTCAAATGCGGTATCGTCGGATTGCCCAATGTCGGCAAGTCGACGCTGTTCAATGCGCTGACCGAGACGGCGGCGGCGCAGGCGGCGAATTACCCGTTCTGCACCATCGAGCCGAATGTCGGCGAGGTCGCGGTGCCGGATCCGCGGCTGGACAAGCTCTCCGCGATCGCCAAGTCGGCGCAGATCATTCCGACGCGGCTGACCTTTGTCGATATCGCGGGACTGGTGCGCGGCGCCTCGAAAGGCGAGGGCCTCGGCAACCAGTTTCTTGCCACCATCCGCGAGGTCGATGCGGTGGCGCATGTGGTGCGCTGTTTCGAGGATTCCGACATCACCCATGTCGAGGGCAAGATCGCGCCGCTCGCCGATATCGACACCATCGAGACCGAGCTGATGCTCGCCGACCTCGACAGCCTGGAAAAGCGTGTCGACAATCTGACCAAGAAGGCCAAGGGCAACGACAAGGAGGCCAAAGAGCAGCTCGAGCTCGTCAACCGCGCGCTGGTGCTGTTGCGCGACGGCAGGCCGGCGCGGCTTCTCGAGCGCAAGGCTGAGGAAGAACGCGCCTTCGCCATGCTCGGCCTGCTGAGCTCCAAGCCGGTGCTGTATGTCTGCAACGTCGAGGAAAGCGCGGCCGGTGACGGCAATGATTTCTCGAAGCAGGTCTTTGACCGGGCCAGGCAGGAAGGCGCCGTCGCGGTGGCGATTTCCGCCAAGATCGAATCCGAGATCGCGATACTGTCACGCGAGGAGCGCAGCGAGTTTCTCGACACGCTGGGCTTGGAAGAGGCCGGGCTCGATCGCCTGATCCGCGCCGGCTACCAGCTACTCGACCTCATCACCTATTTCACCGTCGGCCCGAAGGAAGCGCGGGCCTGGACCATCAATCGCGGCACCAGGGCGCCGGCCGCCGCCGGCGTCATTCATACCGATTTCGAAAAGGGCTTCATCCGCGCCGAAACCATCGCCTATGCCGATTATGTCGCGCTCGGCGGCGAGGCCGGCTCCCGCGACGCCGGCAAGTTGCGGCTGGAAGGCAAGGACTATGTCGTCGCCGACGGCGACGTCATGCATTTCAGGTTCAATACCTGATCGAGCGCGTCATTCCGGGATGGTGCGACAGCACCAGATCCGGAATCTCGAGATTCCGGGTTCGATGCTTCACTTCGCATCGCCCCGGAATGACGAAGGATGGATTGCTTCGCTTGCGCTCGCAATGACGTCTTCGCGTGCGTCCTAACGCGCCTGCCCCTGGTCGCGGATCGCGCCGAGATGCTCGTTGATGCGAAACACGATCAGGATGAATTCCGCAGCGATCCTTGAAAAAATGATTCCGACCAATACGCTGGCAATCGATCCCAGCAGCACGATGAAACCGCCGAACGGGCTGATCGCCATCGCGGCGAGGCCGTTGAAAATACCCGAGATGCCGAACAGGATGATCAAAGCGATGACCAGCCAGTAGAAAGTCTTGATGATGGTCGGCGTGATAAAACGGTCCCACTGAAACAAATCCCGAAATTCAAACATCGGTTGTTCTCCCGGCAAGTCGAATAGCAATTGTGTTCGAACCTGGCTGATCGCCGCACAGGGCCTAGCTCCGAATGCCGTCGCGGGCAAGACGAGGGACGAGCCATGCGCGCGGGCGGGTTGAGATTGCCGCAAATAACGGCCACAATCGGGCTTCGTTTCGGTAATCCCCCATCCATGATGCTTTGCTTCGAAGATTTTCCGCCCGGCCACTACGGCAGTTTCGGACCGCGCCATGTCACGCGCGAGGAGATCCTGGCGTTCGCCGCCGAGTTCGATCCGCAGCCGATGCACCTCGACGAAGAGGCGGCGCAGCGTTCGATGCTGAAGGGCCTTTCCGGCTCCGGCTGGCATCTCTGTTCGATCATGATGCGGATGATGGTCGACGGCTTTATCGGCCGCGCCGCGTCGCTCGGCTCGCCAGGGGTCAACGAATTGCGCTGGCTTGCGCCGCTGCGGCCGGACGACGACCTCACGCTCGATATCGACGTCGCGGAGGCGAGGGTTTCCCGCAGCCGTCCCGACACCGGCATCGTGACGTTCCGGGGCATCGTGCGCAATGCCGCCGGCGAGGCGCTGTGCGAAATGGTCTCGCCGATCCTCATTGGCCGCCGCGCCGGCCGCCCCGGGCAGGCCGGCTGATGTGGTTCTTCGAGGACATCACGATCGGCCAGCGCCGCGAGCTCGGCTCATTCACCTTCACCGCCGAGCTGATCAAGAAATTCGCGGCGCAGTTCGATCCGCAGCGTTTTCACCTCGACGAGGATGCGGGCCGCAAATCGCTGTTCGGCGGGCTTGCCGCATCGGGCTGGCATGTCGGGTCGGTGTGCATGAAGCTGCTGGTCGCCGACGGTCAGCGGCTCGCCCGGGAAGCCGCGGCGCGCGGCGAGGAGATCGCGGTCTGGGGCCCCTCGCCGGGGTTTCGCGACTTGCGGTGGATCAGGCCGGTGCTCGCCGGCGACACCATCAGCTATGGCAGCGAGGTCGAATCGCTGCGCTCATCGGACTCCCGTCCGCAATGGGGCATCCTGCAGGCCCGCAACACCGGCACCAACCAGCATGGCGAGCTGGTGTTCTCGCTGCTGGCAACAGCGTTCGTGCCGCGCCGGAACGCCAGACCCTGAGCGACCGCCATTGCGCCTGGAGCGAGTTCCGTTGCGCCCGGCGTGGAACCGTTTGCACGCTAACGCATTCTGAACCTGTGCCTGTCATAGTGACCCGACGGGGACCGCAAACGGGGATGACAATGACGGCAGACCGCAATGGCCTGAAACTGGTGGGTTTTATTTTCGCAACCGTGACATTGGCGGTGATGCTGACCACCGGGATGGTGGTGAAGGGCTACGCCAACGGCGACTATTCGCTGGAGACGGCGACCATGGCCAGCCGATAATCACCCTCTGCTAACCATACCACCGCAATCGCCGACCCCGGCTGCCACAAAAGGCCGCCGCTCCCTGGCGGGAGGCGGCGGCAATCGATGACAGCACGGCGCCGCCAATGCATCACAAGGGATTTAGCTGTGGCGCAGCCCTTCGGCGGTGCGCTTCCACTGCGAGACATTGTCGGCAATCATGCGCGTGGATTTCATGGCGGCCTGGCTGAGCTGGGCATAGCCGGAGATCTCACGCTGCACGCGCTGACCTTCGGCATGCAGCAATTCGCGCAGGCTTTCGAGCTCGGCAATCAGGTTTTCGATTTCGCTCAAGGAAGTGCCGGCGACGCGCTGGATCAGCGAGTTGACGCTGTTCACGGCACTCTCCGGCGTGGTCTCGGGCAGCGTCTCCGAACTCGTCAACGTGCCCGGCGCCGGGCGGCGCAGATAGGCGATGTCGTTGCGAACGAAATCGCGGATCCCGGCTTCGACTTCCGAGACCGCGGCGAGATTGCTGTCCTCTTCGGTCAATTCCACTTTTTCAGGACGGGTGGTGGCGTTCATCGGCTTTCCCCTGTTTCGCGTTGACCGAGCGCGGATGTCCCCCGCACGACGAAAGTTCTAGCAGCGCCATCAGGACTTCCGATTTTGACCGCATCGCGGCCATTGTGCGGCAATGCGCGATCATTCACCGGAATAGCCGGGGCCGGAAAAGGCGGCCCGGCTGCCGGCTTTGCTTGAATTTGTGCAGCCATTTGCCCGGGGACGGCACCACCCTGTGTTGAGCCAGGCTGGAGCCGTTCGGCAAGGTGAGCGAATCTTGGCCGTTCGGCGGCAGCGATCTGCTTAGGGTTGTGCCGAGCCGGCTCTGCGCCTGCCCGGAATACCGGGATCAGACCGTGTCGGACGTGTTGCCGGTCAGATCGGCGGCGACGTCGCGTTCCAGCACCTGCTGGACCAGATCGAAGGAATCCAGGAATTGGTGAATCTGCGAGATGCGGCCGTCGCGAAGGGTATAGAAGTCCGCAATGTCGATCTGCACGACACGATCGTTGGCTCGCTTGCGGAAGAACACCCGAATGGTGGCGGCGACGTTGTCCTTCTCGGCAACCATCATCGGTATCTCGTAGCGCATGCTGGAATAGCGGGCGTGAACGATTTTCCACATCTCCGCGACTTCGGCCTTGCCGTGGCGGTGGCCCATATGGGGCAGGATGTCGATCGGTGCATGAGCAACGAAATCGATGTCGTCGTTGCAGCGGGCGAGCGCGCCCTCGATGTCGCCGGAATAGAAGGCATCGAGAAATCTCACAATGTGCTGACGGTGAACATTCTCGATCATATTGGCTCCGCCGGCGTGAACCCGACTCGCATCGTCGATTGCATTGTGAATGGAATTGCGCGCCGATCAATCGGCAAAACGATCGAGCCCAGTTCGGTGGCGAAGTCAAGTCGCTCTGCAGCCCAGGGTTGTACGCCTTGCCACGAACCGATTGCTACGGGCAATGCCGCCGCGGCATCCCGTCCGGAATGCGCGATAAAACCGAAACGTCAGCTCTTCCTGCTGTTCGGGCTTTGCCCTGCCGGCGTCTTGCCCGACGAGAACGGCGAGGGCGGGGCGCCGCCCTTTTTGAGGTTCTTGTCGGCTTTCGGTTTCTTCTTTTCCTTGTTGCTGCGCATTTGACCCTTGGCCATGGCGATCTCCCTCGCGCCCGGTTGCGACAGTTCGGCGCCGCGCCAGCCTAGCAAACCCGCGCGTGCTTGTATGCAGGCGGTGCCCTTCGGACGCTTTGCGCGCCGGACCAGGGAACCGCGACGGGCCTTTCGCGGTTGAGAGAGCGACCGTTTCGCAGGAGAACTCCGTCATGAAAATCCCCGCTTTGTTGCTCGCCGCTGCCGCGCTCGCGGCGATTTCGGCGTCGTCCGCCGACGCCAAGGGCTGCCTGAAAGGGGCGGCGGTCGGCGGCGCCGCCGGTCACTACGCCGGCCATCACGGCCTGCTCGGCGCCGCCGCCGGCTGCCTCTATGGCCGCCACCACGCCAAGGAGCAGGCGCGCCAGCAGCAACAGCAGCAGGGCCACCCCCCCGCCGGCCAGGAAAAGATGTAGCAGCAGCCGCCGGCGGCAGGCTCGCGGCGTCGTCATGGCCGGGCGTGATGCGCGTGCTGATTCAACTTGTCAAACAGCGAGACGCCGTCGTTCCGGGCCTGCGCCAGAGGCGCATCCCGGAATGACGGCTCAAAGCGTCGTAGCCCGGATGGAGCGCAGCGCAATCGGGGAATCGCGATGCGGATGGGGTGGCCCCGGATTTCGCTCCGCTCCATCCGGGCTACGCAAGTGCGCTGTCATCGTCATTCGCCGGCGGAAAGGAACTCCAGCGCCTTCTCGTGCGACGGGAAACGGCCCAGTTCGCGGTAGTCCGGTTCGTGCTCGGCTGTTTCGGGCGACCAGAGCACGACGAATTCCCTGCCATCCTCCTCGATCAAGGTGGTGAGGTCCTCACTCTTGAACGGCGTCATGTCCCGCGCGCCGCAATGCGGACACTCGTCGTCACACATGCAGGACCATTGATCCGTCCAGACCCGCCGGCAACGGCCGCATTTGTAAAAGTTGAGAAACCACGCCATGGCAAGCCACCCTAGGATCGCAAACGATAGCTGCCTCGCGAGACGAATTCAACGAATCCTCTATCCCGCAGATATTGCAACTGCTGACGTATTTTCGGTCTGACATTCTGGTTGCCGGGATAGAGATCACCGAGATGCCGCTCGAAAGCGTAGACCTCGTGGAGGGTGAATTCACGCCTGCCGAGCAACTCCACGCATCTCATGACGTCGAGCAGCCAGCCTCGCGTTTCCGGTGATTCATTTCTGAGAAACAGCGTCCTCTGCCATTCCGCGAGGACCGCTTCCTTGGCGCGAACGAGACCGTTCTTCACGATCGGGATCTTGCCGGACTCTGGGACGCGGCTGAGCAGAATGTTCGATCCGACCCAGCCCGCGCGGCGCGCCGTAACGGCCAGCGGCTTTCGCTTCTCGATGATATCGCGCACGAAGAAATGTTTGGGAACGATAAAGAGATTCACGACCGCGAGAGACGTCAGGTCATAGTTCATCAGCAACAGATTGGGGTTGTTGCTCGCCAAAAGACGCTCGCATTTTGTGGCGTAGGCGCCGTCGGCCACCTTCGGGCCGAATTTGCCCTTCTGGCTTTTGAGTTCGAATTCCTCGTTGCACGACGCACAATGGAAATCGGCCAGCGGGCTGTTGTTGGGAAACTGCGACATCTTCGCGTTTCCGCAATGCGGGCAATAGGCCCACGCACTCACCCACGCCTCCGTCCACGCACGGGCGTTCTGCGATCCGCTGGTATAGGACGACTGGGATTCCTCGAAGCCGAGTTTCATGGGGCCAGCGTAACGCAACTCTGTGGAATTGCCAGTGCGGCTCGGCCACTTGGACGGCGTTGCGGCGGCAAAGGGATCACGATCACATCCGCCGGGCCAGTCCTCGACAACTCTCCGACCCGATGGCCGCTGCAGCTACCGGACACATCAACCGTTGCAGCGGAAGTCGGCCATGAGGGTAAGGTGGATGTCAGAGCCGCGTTCCCGCAGGTCCGTATCTGACCCCTGAGCAGACGTCGTGCCCTTGACGGAAGGATGCTACCTCGTCCCTCGCTCTAGCGAACACTGTTAGGATCAAAGCGGCCAAACTCATGGTTGGGAAGTATCTTTGCGCGATCGGCTCTTGCAATCATGGCGCTTCTGGCGGCAGGTGTTGCGCTATATTCCCTTCGCCTCTACGGCGTGCTGACTGACCGCTGGCTCGATGTGGACCCGGGAATCCGCGCGGTTATTGCACGTGCCGATCCAGGCGCTGGCGCATATGCTGATCGCGCCCATAGCCCTTATTCTCGGCCCGTTCCAGTTCTCTCCCGGACTGCGCGCAAAATATCCGCAAGCGCATCGATGGTCGGGTCGCGTCTATGTCACAGCTTGCGCGGCTGCCGGGATTGCAGCGCTGGCTGCTTCGCCCTATGCGTCCGGCGGCCCGGTCGCGGGACTCGGCTTCGGCATTCTGGCGGTACTCTGGGTCAGCACCACGCTCGGCGCGTGGCGCGCCGCCGTGCGACGCCGGTTTGCGCTGCATCGCCTGTTGATGCGGTTCAGCTACGGGATGACGTTTGGCGCGGTGACCTTGCGGCTGCAAATTCCCCTCGGGTTTGCGCTGGGATACCCAAGCTACCCGGCGATGTCGGTATGGCTCGCCTACACCTCCTGGATTCCGAACGTGATCGTGGTGGCGCTTTATTCGATGACGAAGGCAGCGCGCCGTCCGATGCCATCCGCCACGGTCTGATTTTCTCTGCTCTTTTGGGGGTCCCCCCGTCGCCTTGTTGACCTGTCCTAAAAACGCGAGAAGCGTTCCTGACCGCCGGTCCCGGCCACCACGTCTTTCTTGTTTCGTTGCCGCAAAGACGTGGATGCCCGGAACTAGCCCGAGCACGGCGGTGTTTGCGACCAGATCACCTGGCGGCTTTCCGCCCGGGTCTGCCTTTGATTCCCCGAAATCCCGTCCAGCAGGCCTGCATGACAAGGTCGACGATTTCGTCGCGGCTCGGGCCAGGATGGCTCAGCCACCATTTTGCCAGGGCGTGCAGCCCCTCCTTGAGAAACTCGCCGGCGGCTTCGTATTCCCAGGTTCCTCCGACCGGAAGATAGGATTTCAAGAGCTGTGAGATTGCAGCAGTGGCTCCCCGCTGCACGTCGCGTGACAGTTTGACGGTGACCGGATTGCCTTGCGGGACGATCAAGAGGATTTTCGCGGCGTCCGGCTGCCCCTCGACGAAAGCAAAAAAGGCGTCGAGCGCTGACCGAAACTTGAACTCATCGCTGGCGGATGATTGTCCGATGGCACGTCCCTTCGCCAGCAAATCGTCGCGGATCGAACAAAGCAGGGTCTCGAACAGCGCGTCCTTCGATGCGAAGTGATCATAGAGCACCGGCTTGGTAATGCCGGCGCATGTTGCGATCCCGCTCATCGATGCGCCCTCGTAGCCCTGGCGGGCAAAGATGCGGGTCGCGGCGGCGAGAATCCGGGTCCGCCGCTGATCCAGCGTGAGCCGCTTTCGAGGTCTTGATTTCATGCCTGGTCGGACTTAGCTAACCTACTCAAGGGTAGGTAGTGTAGCGAAATTGGAGGAACCCGCCATGAAAATCTTCGTTGCAGGCGCCACCGGCGCCGTGGGGCGTCCGCTCGTTGCCGCGCTGATCAAGGCTGGCCATTCAGTGGTAGGCCTTACGCGCACGGCCTCGAGGGCCGAATTGATCGGAAAGATGGGCGCGGAACCCGCGATTGCGGACGGCCTCGATGCTGGCGCCATCCGGGCGGTGCTGGCTTCGACCCGGCCCGACGCCGTCATTCATGAGATGACTGATCTCACCGGGGCGTCCGACCTCCGGCATTTCGACCGGGTGTTTGCGACCAGCAACCAGTTGAGGACAAAGGGGACCGACATCCTGTTGACCGCTGCACGGGAGACCGGGGTCAGACGCCTTGTCGCCCAGAGCTATTGCGGTTGGCCCTATGCGCGCGTTGGCGGCGCGATCAAAACCGAAGCTGACGCGCTGGATCCCGATCCACCTGCGGAACTCCGCACAACGTTGAGTGCGATCCGATATCTCGAACAAACCGTCACCGGTTCGGTGCAGCCAGAAGGTATTGTATTGCGTTACGGCTCGTTCTATGGACCCGGCACCGGGATGCTGGAAAGCGCCGTGCTGGAGCAGCTACGCAACCGACGGACCCCGCTGATCGGCGACGGTTCCGGCTGGTGGTCGTTCGTGCATGTCGACGATGCCGCCGCGGCGACAGTCAAGGCAATCGAACGCGGCAAGGCCGGGAGCATCTATAATATTACAGACGATGACCCTGCTCAGGTCAGGGATTGGCTTCCGACGCTTGCCGACATCATCGGTGCGAAGCGGCCGCATCACCTGCCGGCATGGATTGCCCGCCTGGTCGCCGGCAACCACCTGGTTTCGATGATGACGCAGGTCCGCGCAGGGTCGAACGCCAAGGCCAAAGCGGAACTTGGCTGGCAACCGGCTCACCCATCATGGCGCTCGGGATTCTCCGAGGTCGCCCATCAATCCATTGCACAACGGTCCGCCGCATGAGCGCTCGCGCGGCCGCCGGGCGTCTTGACATGCAGTCCGGCGTCGGCCCGTTTGTCGGGGTGTTCCTGCAAGCGCCTTCCGTTCAGGTCAACCGACCGCTTCACGAAAGATGCGGATATAGTTGCCACCTGCGATCTTTCCGGCTTCTTCCGGCGTGAAGCCGCCGCGCAGCATTGCCCCGACGAGGTGCACCCACTGCGCGTAGTCCTGCAGACTGCCTGAAGTAACCTGCTGGTCCGTGCCGACGCAAACGTGGTCCATGCCAACGACATCAACCATTTCTTTCAGGCCGTCGACGTATTTTTCAAGGCTTGGGAAGAAGTGCCAGATGCCGACCGCGCCGCCAGTCTCGGCGACCGCGCGCGCATGGTCGCGGCTGATCTGCCGCGCCGTGAGCGGTGTCGGACCCATCGCCGGAGATCCAGACAGCGCGGTGTGCGACAACAGCAGGGGTTTGGTCGCGACTTTGACCGCCTGCTTGACCGTGTCCTCGGTGGCATGGGCGACGTCGCAGACAAATCCCAGCCGGTGGCAAGCGCGGATCACCTCGGCACCATACGAAGTGAGCCCCTTATGCGTGACGATTCCCGTCTGGAAGTCGCCGATGTCGTTCGGCGTGTAGTGCACGAGCTGCACGTGCCTGACACCCCGCTGATGCGCCTGCTCGAGCCGCTCGAGCTTCCCCTCAAGGAAGTCAAGCCCCTCGACGTCGCCCACGATAGAGGGTTGCCCCGCTTGATGGGCGTGCTCCAGATCGGCTGCCGATAGGGCGCGACGCAGGCCATGGTGGGCGACCATCTCATCCACCCAATCGAGGCGCTCAAGATGATAGGTGTAGAGTTGGCCCGGCTCAGGCGTGCGCAGCGCACCGAGGACGCCGGCGGCATTCCTGCCGAGGATGGGTCCGTCCGGCACGTCCGCGAGGCACGCGACGGCCAATGATCCCGCCCGCATGCCCTTGGCAAGATCATCATTGGGCGGCGCTTCGGTTGTAATACCTGTCGTTCCACCGTGGGTATGGACATCGACCGAGATGGATTTCCGCAGCACGTCCAGCGCGGCGGAAGTGTTTTCCGCGGTCTGGGCAGCGGCGGTAGAACCGCGTGGCGCCATGCCGCCGGCAAGCATCGTGCCGACCGAAGCCAGCACCGTGCTCCACATCCACTGTCGACGTGTGGGCCCGTGTCCGTGACATGCAATGTGACCACAGCAGTCCATGCCGTCCTCCCGAGGATGAGGCGGCGCGTTGGGCGCCATCTCGACCGAGCGATTGAAGCTCAGGGCGCCACATGGTTCAAGCCCGCGACCGCTGGCGCGTGCGGCTGCGTCGCGCACGAGCATGGGGAAGGCCCGTGCCTATCTGCTCACAGCACCAGAGGCAGCAGCATCCGCGTTCGCCGCATATAGGCCGGGTATTGCTCGGGGAACTGGGTGATCATGTTGGTTTCCTCACGGCGGGCGGCATACACGAAATACACGCTGAAGAGAACCAATGGCACTGCCCAGAACGCACTGGCCCCGATCGTCGTGCCGAGCATCGCAAGCATGATGCCGCCGTAGATCGGGTGCCGCACATGCGCATAGGGGCCCGTCGTGATGAGTTCGGGGTCTTCCTTGCGCGAAACCGGCATGCCCCAGTTCCGGCCAAGATGAATGCGAGCCGCGACCATCAACCCGACGCCGGCCGCGCACAGCACCACGCCGATGATGCCGAGGAGCGCGCTTCGCGTTTGATCCGCCTGCAGCTCCCGCAACACATGGCGCAGCGGCGGCAGCGCAAGCAGGAGCAGCGCCAGCGCGCCCACGAGCAGGCGCAGGCCGAATTCCTTCCAGATCGCACGCCTGCCGAGATTCCGCTTCACGCCGATCGCCGCCGCCGCCCAAAAGGCGATGAGGCCGAGCCACAAGGCAACGATGATCCAACGATAAATCGTCATCGCTGAACACTCCTCAAAGGGGGGCGCCGATCCTCACGCGCGCAGTCGCCAGGTTCAAAGAAATCATGGGGATAGCGCCGCTCGATATCAATGGGCTCGCATTTCAATCCCAATGCGCCGTTTCCGCTCGCCTCTGCGCCGCAAAGTGCTAGCATCCTGTATCGAGAAAGTCCGAATGACGCCGCGTGAGCTGACCGCTTTCGCCGGCGCCCAGGCCTCAACTCACCGGAATGAAGAGAAGAGCGCAGGCTCTCGCGGGAGGACATCATGCTCGACAAGGCCCCGAACGGAAAAGTGTCGGATTTGCTCGACGCGCTCGACAAGGCGCTGTCCGCCGGCGAGGTGGACCGCGCCCTCGATCTGTTTCAGGACGACTGCTACTGGCGCGACCTTGTGACCTTCACCTGGAACATCAAGACCATGGAGGGCAAGGAACAGATCCGCGACCTGCTCAAGGCGCGGCTCGCCAATACCAGGCCGTCGAACTGGAGGATTGCCGAGGGTGAGGACGCTTCCGAAGCGGATGGAATTACCGAGAGCTGGATCCAATTCGAAACCGCGGTTGCGCGCGGCTTTGGCCACCTGCGCCTGAAGGACGGCCGGATATGGACGTTGCTGACGACGATGAGCGAACTCAAGGGACATGAAGAGCCGCTTGGCTTCGACCGGCCGATGGGGGCCAAACACGGCGCCGAACGCCATCGAAAAACCTGGAAGGAAGAACGCGAGGCGGAAGCCACCGAACTCGGCACTTCGCGGCAGCCCTATTGCGTCATCGTTGGCGGCGGGCAGGGTGGCATCGCGCTCGGAGCCCGGCTGCGCCAGCTCAATGTGCCGACGATCATCGTCGAAAAAAACGACAAGCCCGGCGATAGCTGGCGCAAGCGTTACAAGTCGCTCTGCCTGCACGATCCGGTCTGGTACGATCATCTGCCGTATCTGCCGTTCCCGCGCAACTGGCCGGTGTTCTCGCCGAAGGACAAGATCGGCGACTGGCTCGAAATGTACAGCAAGGTGATGGAGCTCAATTACTGGGGCTCGACCGAATGCAAGAAGGCATCGTACGACGAGAACAGCCGCGAATGGACCGTCGTCGTGCAGCGCGACGGCAAGGAAATCATCCTCAAGCCGAGACAGTTGGTGCTTGCGACGGGAATGTCAGCCAAGCCCAACATGCCGAAATTCGAAGGCATGGATATCTTCCAGGGCGATCAGCACCATTCGTCGCAGCATCCGGGGCCGGACAAATACAAAAGCGGCAAGGTCGTCGTGATCGGCTCGAACAATTCCGCCCATGATATCTGTGCCGCGCTATGGGAAGCCGGCGCGGACGTCACCATGGTTCAGCGCTCGACTACCCACATTGTGAAGTCGGACTCGCTGATGGAGCTCGGATTGGCCGCGCTCTACTCCGAGCAGGCGGTGCAGTCGGGGATGACCACGGCCAAGGCCGACCTGATCTTTGCGTCGATACCCTACAAGATTCTGCACGAATTCCAGATCCCGGTTTACAACGCGATCAGGGAACGCGACGCCGATTTCTACCAACGTCTCGAGAAGGCAGGCTTCCTGCTCGACTATGGCGACGACAACTCCGGTCTGTTCATGAAGTATTTGCGGCGCGGGTCTGGATACTACATCGATGTCGGCGCTTCGGAACTGATTGCCAATGGCAGCGTCAAGCTGAAGAGCGGCGTCGATGTCAATCGACTGACGGAGCATTCCGTCATCCTGAGCGACGGCACCGAGCTGCCGGCCGATCTCGTCGTCTACGCCACCGGCTACGGTTCGATGAACGGCTGGGCCGCGGACCTGATCTCGAAAGAGGTCGCCGACAAGGTCGGCAAGGTCTGGGGACTGGGCTCGAATACGACCAAGGACCCCGGCCCGTGGGAAGGCGAGCAACGAAACATGTGGAAGCCGACGCAGCAGGAGGGGCTTTGGTTTCATGGCGGCAACCTGCATCAGTCACGGCACTATTCCCAGTTTCTGTCGCTCCAGTTGAAGGCGCGGATGGAAGGCATTGCCACCCCGGTCCACGGTCTTCAGAAGGTCCATCATCTGAACTGATCGGCCGGCGTCCGTCATTCCGGGTCGCGCGCCAGCGCGAGCCCGGAATCCATAACCACCGATGCCTGTTGTCAACAGGCACAGCGGCCCCAGCTTCGCGCAACATCAACGTTCGTGGTTATGGATTCCGGGCCTGCGCCAAGCGGCGCATCCCGGAATGACATCATGGTCGCTTCTTCCATCCGCCGCGGTGTCCGGGGGCGCCGCCGGTGGAGCGGGGGGCGGGGCCGAATTCGGGGCCGGATTGGCGCGAGTCGGTTGGCTGGAAGATCTTGCTGCCGGGGTGCGGGTCGTCGGAGGCGGGTTGGCGCGAGGCGGTGCGGCCGGGGCGGTAGGGCAGGGATTCCGGGCCGTGCATTTCGTCGAGATGGGGCTTGTGGATTTTTGATGGCGTGCGACGCGCGGGCCCCTCACCCCGGCCCTCTCCCCGCAGGCGGGGAGAGGGGGAAGAGGAGCCACCGCCGCGTTTGCCGAACTTGCTGCCGGCGCGGCTGACCTGCTCCGGCAGGTTGGCGGCATCGCCGTATTTTTTCGCGCCGGCATAGGCGCCGGCCTTGTACTGCACCACGCGCTGCTTGGCGGTGGGGTCGTCGACCACGGCGAGCTCGGTGGCGCGCAGCCGCTTGACCTCGTCGCGCAGCCGGGCGGCTTCCTCGAAATTGAGATCGGCGGCGGCCTCGCGCATCCGCGTTTCCAGATCGGACAGCACTGCCTCGAAATTATGCCCGATGCTGATGACGTCGTCAGCCATCCCGCCATCGCCGACTTCGACCAGCACATGGTCGCGCTCATAGACCGAGTTGAGGATGTCGCCGATCGATTTCTTGATGCTCTCCGGCGTGATGCCGTTGGCGGTGTTGTACTCGACCTGCTTTTCGCGGCGGCGGTTGGTCTCGGCGATGGCGCGTTCCATCGATCCCGTGATCTGGTCGGCATAGAGGATTACCTTGCCGTCAACATTGCGCGCGGCGCGGCCGATGGTCTGGATCAGCGAGGTTTCGCTGCGCAAAAATCCTTCCTTGTCGGCGTCGAGGATCGCGACCAGCGCGCATTCGGGAATGTCGAGGCCTTCGCGCAACAGATTGATGCCGACCAGCGCGTCGAACGCGCCGAGCCGCAAGTCGCGGATGATCTCGATGCGCTCGATGGTGTCGATGTCGCTGTGCATGTAGCGCACCCGTATGCCCTGCTCGTGCAGATATTCGGTGAGGTCTTCGGCCATCCGCTTGGTCAAGACCGTGACCAGCGAGCGATAGCCGGCCTGCGCGGTGGCGCGGACCTCGCCGACGAGATCGTCGACCTGGGTGCGGGCGGGGCGGATGTCGACCGGCGGATCGATCAGCCCGGTCGGGCGGATCACCTGCTCGACGAACACGCCGCCGGATTCATTGAGCTCCCAGCCGCTCGGGGTCGCCGACACCGCGACCGATTGCGGGCGCATCATGTCCCATTCCTCGAAGCGCAGCGGCCGGTTGTCCATGCAGGACGGCAGCCGGAAACCATATTCGGCCAGCGTCGCCTTGCGGCGGAAGTCGCCGCGGAACATGCCGCCGATCTGCGGAACGGTGACATGGCTTTCGTCGGCGAACACCAGCGCATTGTCGGGCACATATTCGAACAGCGTCGGCGGCGGCTCGCCGGGGCGGCGCCCGGTCAGATAGCGCGAATAGTTCTCGATGCCGGCGCAGCTCCCGGTCGCTTCCATCATTTCGAGATCGAAGGTGGTGCGCTGTTCCAGCCGCTGCGCTTCCAGAAGTCGGCCCTGGCCGTTGAGCTGGTCGAGCCGCAGCTTCAATTCGCCCTTGATCGACTTGATCGCCTGCACCAGGGTCGGGCGCGGCGTCACATAATGTGAGTTGGCGTAGATCTTGATGAATTCGAGCTCGTCCTGCTTGTGGCCGGTGAGCGGATCGAACTCCTCGATATTCTCCACGGTGTCGCCGAACAGGTTGACGCGCCAGGCGCGATCCTCGTAGTGCGCCGGGAAGATGTCGATGACGTCGCCACGGACGCGAAAGGTGCCGCGGGCAAAGTCGGCCTGGGTGCGCTTGTACTGCAGCGCCACCAGATCGGCGATCAATTGCCGCTGGTCGATGCGCTCGCCCTTCTTCAGCGCAAAGGTCATCGCGGTGTAGGTCTCGACCGAGCCGATACCGTAGATGCAGGACACCGACGCCACGATGATGACGTCGTCGCGCTCCAAGAGCGCCCGCGTCGCCGAGTGGCGCATGCGGTCGATCTGCTCGTTGATCGAGGAATCCTTCTCGATATAGGTGTCGGTGCGTGGCACATAGGCCTCGGGCTGGTAGTAGTCATAATAGGAGACGAAATACTCCACCGCGTTGTTGGGGAAGAAGCTCCTGAACTCGCCATAGAGCTGCGCCGCCAGCGTCTTGTTCGGGGCGAGGATCAGGGCCGGGCGCTGGGTGGCCTCGATCACCTTGGCCATGGTGTAGGTCTTGCCGGAGCCGGTGACGCCAAGCAGCACCTGGGTGCGGTCGTTGCGCTGGATGCCTTCGACCAGTTCGGCGATCGCAGTCGGCTGGTCGCCCTTCGGCTCGTAGTCGGACCGGATCTCGAAACGGACGCCGCCTTCGGATTTCTCTGGCCGCGGCGGCCGGTGCGGGGTCCAGATCTTGATCTGGCCGTCTTCGCCCTTGAATTCGGGACGGCCGTCGCGGATCAGCGCCTCCAGCGCATCGGCGGTGGCGGCGACGCCAAGCGCTTCCATCCGGTTGCGCGGCGGCCGCGCCAGCGCGGCGGCATCTTCCTCCTCGGTGGTGAAGCCGAGTTGTTTGGCGAGTTCCGGATCCAGCGTCGGGATGGTGGCGGCGGTGCCGTAATGGGCTGGAGCAAATTCGGATTGCGGCGCTTCCCTGAACCCGTGCTCGTCGTCTCCCTCCCCCCTTGCGGGGGAGGGTTGGGGAGGGGGGTAACTCGCGGGCGGTGTCTCTGTGGCGCCCCCCACCCCCGACCCCTCCCCGCGAGGGGGAGGGGAGGCGGCGGCGCGCATCGCAACGGCATCGCGTTTCGCCACATCGTCGCGCGTGCTCCTGGTCGAGGCCCGGGCGCGATGCGCCGCGGCTTCGCCCCCGGCGCGGCGGTCCCAGGAATTGTCCGGCGGCGGCTGCAATCCGGTGGACGAGCCGATCCCGCTTTCGCCACGGTTGATGGCGGGATTGAGCAGTTCCGCCAGCGCCGGCCCGATCGGCTGCACCTCGGGCCGCGATGCGTTGGAACGCGAAGGTCTGGATTTGGTGGTTTTGCCGGGTTTTCGGGGAGGGTCGGGTTTCTTCGCCATGCCCCGAATATGGGACGAGTCCGGCCGACATGAAAGAGCTCGACGGGTCCTGTGATAGGGTGCAACCCTCGGACCGCAGGAGAACCGAATGGTCGAGACGACAGACCCGCTGGTGCTCGATCTCGTTGAATGGATCGCCCGGCAGCCAAGAATGTATTCGGAGGTGATCGAAACCTGGCGAACGTCCTGCCCGCGCCTGACCATCTGGGAAGATGCAGTCGATCGCGGCTATGTCGCGCGCGAGCCGGTCGCGGGGCTGGGCACTCGGGTCGCCGTCACCGCGGATGGCGCCAGGTTCCTGCGCGCACATGGTCGCCTCGGCTGACGCGCGGCCCGATCACTTTCGCGCGTTCGATCCTGACGCCATTGACTCACCAGGAGCCAATGGCGACATTCATGCATCCGCATCCACTTTTGCGATCACGCTCCACATCAGGAAACCCCCCATGATCGACCTGCATTACTGGACTACGCCGAACGGCCACAAGATCACGATGTTCCTCGAAGAGGCGGGGCTGAAATACAAGATTTTCCCGGTCAATATCGGCAAGGGCGATCAGTTCAAGCCGGAGTTTCTGGCGATCGCGCCGAACAACCGAATTCCCGCGCTGGTCGATCACGCGCCGAAGGGCGGCGGCAAGCCGATCTCGATTTTCGAATCCGGTGCGATGCTGCTGTATCTGGCGGAGAAGACCGGCAAGTTCCTGCCCGCCGATCTCTACGGCCGCTACGATGCGATCCAGTGGACGTTCTGGCAGATGGGCGGTCTCGGGCCGATGGCCGGACAGAATCACCATTTCAGCAATTACGCGCAGGACAAGATCAAATACGCCATCGACCGCTATGTGAACGAGACTAACCGGCTTTACGGTGTGCTCAACAAGCGGCTGGCCGATCGCGAATTCATCGCCGGCGCCTATTCGATCGCGGATATGGCGAGCTATCCCTGGGTGGTTCCTTACAAGAACCAGAGCCAGAACATCGACGACTTCCCGCATCTGAAGCGCTGGCTCGAGACCATCCGCGCCCGGCCGGCGACCGAACGCGCCTATGCCAAAGCCAAGGAAGTCAATCCGAACTACGGCCAGCCGACCATCCGCACCGAGGAAGAGCGCAAGCTGCTGTTCGGCCAGACCGCGGCAGTGGTGAAGTAGCCGCGTCGCGAGCGAAGCAAAGCATTCACCGCCGTCATTCCGGGGCGCGCGTCAGCGCGAACCCGGAATCCATACTCCCGATGGTGGTTATGGATTCCGGGCCTGCGCCAAGCGGCGCATCCCGGAATGACGGCGGTTCTTTGCACGGCGCTTCAGGCGGCATCGCCGGGAGACCGCCCAGCCAGCCGCCGCAGGCAATCCCGGCACAGGCAGTCGCCGCCATCCCTTGGCATCGGCAGACGCGCGGTCTCTTCGGCGCACCAGCAACGGGCCCGCCAGGTTGCAGGTGAATGCCGTTCCGCAACGGGCACAGGCGAGGCGCCGCCAGCGCGGAGTTTCTAACGGATTTGTCATGATTTGAACCGAACCCCGGCCATGTTTTTCAGCTCCGGTTCATGCCCAACGGGCATATCATTCACCCCAGGAATATAGGCGCAGGATGCTGCAAGGGAAATCCGATGGCCCGTGATTCGCAAGCCGCGCTGGTGGCGCTTAATCGGTTCGGGCTCGGCGCGCGCGGCGGCGCGTCGGGTGATTTTGTCAACGCCGCCTCCGATCCGCGCGGCTTCGTCAAGGCCGAATTGAGCCGCGGCAACGGCGCGCTGCTCGAACTGCCGGGATTGCAGTCGACCCCGGCGCTGGCGCAGGCGGTGTTCGCCTATCAGCTCGAGATCAAGCAGGCGCGTGAGGCGGCTGCAAAATCGGGCGCGCCGATGCCTGGCGCTGCCGCGCAACCGCCATCGGCAGAGGCCGGGATGTCCAGGCGGAAACTGGCGCTCAGCAACGCCGCCACCGACATTGCGGGAAAAGCCGCGGCCATGGATGCGCCGCCGGCCAGCAGCGACAAGGCCGAGATGTCGACGCCGGCGGCGATGCAGCCCGACACGCCGAAACCGCCGCCGCAGCCGCTCAACATCATCCAGAAGACCTATCGCGCCGAGGCGCTGGCGCGGCTGCAACGCGCGGTGATCGCCGATTGCGGATTCATCGAGCGACTGGTGCTGTTCTGGTCCAACCATTTCTGCATTTCCGCCAACAAGGGCGCGCTGGCGCGGATGTGGGCCGGCTCGTTCGAGCGCGAAGCGATCCGGCCGCATGTGCTCGGCCGCTTCGGCGACATGCTGAAGGCGGTCGAACAGCATCCCGCCATGCTGTTCTTTCTCGACAACCAGCAATCGCTCGGCCCGGACTCCCGCGCCGGACAGAACCGCAAGCGCGGGCTGAACGAAAATCTCGCACGCGAGATCATGGAACTGCATACGCTCGGCGTTGGCGGCGGCTACTCCCAGGACGACGTAACCTCGCTCGCCCGCATCCTCACCGGCTGGACCTTCGCCGGGCGGCAGGGACGGCTCGGCACCCCCGGCAGCTTCGTGTTCAATGCCAATGCGCATGAGCCGGGGGCGCAGCGTCTGCTCGGCAAGACCTACCAGGGCGACGGCGTCGCGCAGGGCGAAGCCGCGCTGGCGGACATCGCGCGGCATTCTTCCACCGCCAGCTTCATCGCCAGCAAATTCGCGCGGCATTTTGTGGCCGACGATCCGTCGCCCGCTTTGGTCGCACGGCTGCGGCAGGCCTTTCACAGCTCCGACGGCGACCTTAAGGCCCTGGCGCTGGCGCTTGTGGATTCCGACGAGGCCTGGCAGGCGCCGCAGACCAAGATGCGCAGCCCGTATGAATTCCTGGTGGCGACCGGCCGGCTGCTGTCGCGGATTCCGGAAGATCCCGGCCTCTATCTCGGCGGCCTCAATTTGCTGGGCCAGCCGCTCTGGTCCCCGGCGGGTCCGAACGGGTTTCCCGATACCAACGCGGCCTGGGCGGCGCCCGAGGGGATGAAACTGCGGCTCGATGTGTCGGCGCAGGTGGCCTCGCACATCGGCGATTCCCTTGACCCGCGCCAACTGCTGGAGCTTGCCGCGGCGGACGCGACGTCGCCGGAAACGCGGCGCACCGTCGAGCGCGCCGAATCGCGCCAGCAGGCGCTGGCGCTGCTGTTGATGTCACCGGAATTCCAGAGGAGATGACGATGGATTGCTGCGAAAGTCGGACGACGTTCGCCGCCTCGCGGCGGTCGCTGCTGCTCGGCGGCGCCGCGTTCGCCGCCTGGGCCTACCTGCCGAAATTCGCGCGCGGCGCCGACGGACGCGATCCGCGCCTGATTGTCGTGATCCTGCGCGGTGCCCTTGACGGGCTCGCCACCGTGGCACCGATCGGCGATCCCGATTATGCCGGCCTGCATGGCGCGATCGCGCTGACGCGGGATGGACCGCATGCGGCGGTGGCGCTGGATTCGCTGTTCGCGCTGCATCCATCGATGCCGGAATTCGCGCGGATGTATCGCGCCAAACAGGCCGCCGTCATTCACGCCGTCGCAACGCCCTATCGCGACCGCTCGCATTTCGACGGACAGGATGTGCTCGAAAGCGGCTTTGCCGGGCCGGGCCGGGTGCAATCGGGTTGGCTCAACCGCGCGCTCGCGGCGTTGCCGCGGGGCGAGCGGGTGATGAACGGCCTCGCCGTCGGTCCGACCACACCTCTGGTGCTGCGCGGGGCGGCACCGACGGTCGGCTGGGCGCCGGTCGCGCTGCCGCAGGCCGCCGACGACACCGCGATGCGGCTGCTCGAACTTTACGGGCATCGCGACCTGGCGCTGGCGTCGGCGCTGTCGCAGGGCCTGCAGCTCGAAAAGGCCGCGCTCGGCGACGACATGAAGCCGAAGCCTGGCACCAACCAGGCCGGCGCGATGCGGCTGGTGGCGCGCGGCGCCGCCAAGCTGATGGCGGCCGATGACGGCCCGCGGATCGCGGCGCTCGCCTTCGACGGCTGGGACACCCATGCCAATGAAGGGGGCCCGGTGGGCCGGCTGGCGCAGCTGCTGTCGGGTCTTGACGGTGCGCTGTCGGAATTCGAAAGCGGGCTGGGCGCGCGCTGGCGCGATACCGCGGTGGTGGTCGTCACCGAGTTCGGCCGTACCGCGCGCATCAACGGCACCGAAGGCACCGATCATGGCACCGGTACCGTCGCGCTGCTGGTGGGTGGCGCCGTGAGCGGCGGCCGGGTGATTTCCGACTGGCCCGGCTTGAAACCCGCAAGCCTCTATCAGGGCCGCGACCTCGCCCCGACCACCGATCTGCGCGCGGTCGTCAAGGGCGTGCTGCGCGACCATCTCGGGCTCTCCGAGCGCGTGCTGGCCGAAACCGTCTTCCCCGACAGCGCCCCGGTAAAAGGCATCAAGGGACTGCTGGCCTGAGTCATTCCGGGGCGCGCGCAGCGCGAGCCCGGAATCCATAACCACGAAATTCGCCGGTGGCGTACCGTATCTATCTTCTTGCGAGCCCGAAGCACGGCGTGCTCTACCGAGCTACAAATTGACATTCGTGGTTATGGATTCCGGGCCTGCGCCAAGAGGCGCATCCCGGAATGACGACGGTGAGACCTAATCTATGCCGCGGTAATCCGGTCGATCTCGGCGAGGTCGTTCGCATCGAGCGTCCAGTCGATCGCCTTGACGTTGGCCTCGATCTGTTCGACCCGGGTGGCGCCGGCGATCACGCTCGAGACCTGCGGCCGCGATGCCAGCCATGCGAACGCCAGTTCCAGCATGCTGTGGCCGCGCGCCTGGGCGAAGACCTGCAGCTTGTCGACGATGTCCTCGTTGCGCGGCGTGACATAGCGCTCGCGCAGCGCCGGCGCCTTGGCGAACCGCGTGTCGTCCGGAGCGGCGGCGCCGCGCTTGTATTTGCCGGTCAACAAGCCGCTTGCGAGCGGGAAGAACGGCAGCAGGCCGAGCCTGTATTCGCGCGCCGCCGGCAGCAAATCGTGTTCGATCTTGCGCACCACGAGGCTGTATTCGTCCTGGCAGGACACGAATCGGCTGACGTTGATCTGTCGCGCGGTGAATTCGGCCTCGGCTACGCGCCAGGCCGGGAAATTCGAATTGCCGATGTAGCGGACCTTGCCTTGCCGGATCAGGTCGTCCAGCGCCCGCAGCGTTTCCTCGATCGGCGTCAGCGGGTCGCAATCATGTTGCTGGTAGAGGTCGATATAGTCGGTCTTCAGCCGCTTCAGGCTGGCCTCGACGGCGGACAATATGTAGCGCCGCGATGCGCCCTGCCTGGTGCCATCCTGGCTCATGGGCTTGGAGAATTTGGTCGCCAGCACGATGTCCTTGCGGCGATCGCCGAGCACTTCGCCCAGCACCGTTTCGGAGCCGCCCATCCCCGCATAGATGTCGGCGGTATCGAACAGTGTGACGCCGAGATCGATGGCGCGGTGGATCACCTTGCGCGAGGTTTCGAGATCGGTGCGCTGGCCGAAATTGTTGCAGCCGAGGCCGACGGCGGAGACCCGCAGCCCGGAGCCGCCGAGATTGCGGATTTGCATGGACCATTCCTGGCGATGAAACGCGAGAGCGGGGCATATTTTGCCCCGCCCATGTCGGCACCGCAAGGTGCGAACCGTTCGCCGCCGGCAGCCGACCTCGGCCAGCGCAGAGCCGACCCCTGGGCAAAGTGCGGCCCCGGTCAGAGGCGGCAACTGACCGGGGCCGCCGGGGGCGTATGATCTGTGACGGGGGGCCTGATCAAACGCAGCTTGACCCTAGCCTCGCTTTGTTACGCGGCCATGACGGCGGGACTTATCCACAGGGGCTT
Organism: uncultured Alphaproteobacteria bacterium; assembly: GCA_963808035.1. GTDB lineage: Bacteria > Pseudomonadota > Alphaproteobacteria > Rhizobiales > Xanthobacteraceae > Bradyrhizobium. Next base: position 139,245 of record CAWEEF010000004.1, read on the forward strand.
GCCGCCGCTATTCCGCGGCGCGCAGATGCCGGGTGAGGCCGCGATCGCCGCCGCCTCGCAGCGATTGATAATAATCGGCGTTGGCGGGGTCGTCGGTATAGCGGACGAGATCGGTGACGGGCGTGTAGCTCAGCATCCTGCCGCCGTCGGGCAACGCCGTGCAACTGAATCGCAGCACCTTTCCGTCCGCGAGGTTGATGTTGATCGGCGTCGAATTGCCGGCGCGCATCATCCTGGTGCGCTCGGCGATGAAGGCGCTCAACTCCTCTTCCGGCATCTCATAGGCGCCGTTATCGCGGCCGTGATACATCAGCGCGATGAACGGGGGCTTGCTGGCGGCCTTCTGGTCCGGCAGCGAAAAATAGTCACGGAAGGCGCGGTTGATGAACTCGGCGCGGGTGTCGGAATCCAGCAGCACGATGCCGATGTCGACCTGGTCGAGCGCCGCCGACAGCCGCGCCGCGGTGGCGTGATGCCGGCGCTCCCACGCAAACGCATCCATCAATCTTTTCCGCAGCAGGCCGGTGATGGCGGCGGTGCCCGCCGCGGTCACGGCCAGCATCAGCAGGTGCTGCAGATCGGCGGCGGTGTAGCCCGGCGCCGCGCGGTGGTTGACGAAGAACAGCGCGGAGGCGACCACCGCAATCGCGGCGCTGACCATGCCCGAGGCGAGGCCGCTCAGCGAACTCGCGCAGGCGACAATGCAGACGAACAGCGGCGCCGGGTTGGGAAGGGCCATGAGATGCCGGTCGACAAGGATGGCGGCGAGCGCCGTCGTTATCGTCAGGACCGGACCGGAAATGGGGCGCCAGTCGAACTGCATTCCTGTTCTCGCTCTGCCACGAGAGTAACGAGCCGAGCTTGCCGAAAAGTTTCCACGACGCTGAGGTTTCCAGCCGCATTCTTAACAATCGGTCGATTGCCTCCGGCGTCTTTGAATCGAATCGGATCGGTTGCGGGCTCGGGTGACGGCTGCAGCGTCCGCGCCGGCAGATTTGCGCACACCAGTCGAACGGCGTCCTCGCCACGCGCTCCGGTGGCGATCAGGAACGTGGCGACGACAAGGATCCCTACGGTCAACGTGACAACGACAATGACGACAGGCGCTTTCATCTTGGCCGGATGGCGCGGCGAGCCACCGCGTTGCCTACCGCAATCAACGAAGATCCGCAGCTAATCTGAGTTACGCCGGTATCGGCATCGCCATGCTGGCCTTGATCGAAAACACCGTGAGGGTGACGATCAGGCACAGCGAAAGCGAGGCGATCGCGAGCGAGGCCGCGACGGCGTCGGCCAGTCTGGACGAGGCTGCAGGCGCAAGACAGCGTTCGAAGCCTGCTGGGCCGGGCGACCGGGTCATGGTCCAAATCCCTCATTGTGCGAGCGAATCACCCGCCAATCCGGCAAGGTGTCGCAGGGCTCGCGGGCAACATTGCGGCGGCACCCCGTTGAACATGGCAAAATCGCGGCGAATCCAGCCGTTATGCCCGCTATTTGCCGGTGTTTCAGGCCTCGGCGCCGACCTCGGCGTCCTGCCGCCAGTCCATGGTGACGAACCCCGGGGTTTGCTCGACCCGGTGCAACCAGGTCCGAATCTCGGGGAATGTCGTGAGGTCGTAGTCGCAGCGATCGGCGACATGGGTATAGCCATAAAGCGCGATGTCCGCGACCGTGAGCCGGCCGGTGGCGAAATAGTTATGCGTCTTGAGATGGTTTTCCATCACCTGCAACGCGGCGTAACCGCGCTCCATCCAGTCTTCCAGCGCATGCGTCTGCAGATCCCGGCCGCCCCTGACCAGCGACAGCCAGAAATAGGCCGCGCCGATATTCGGCTCCAGTGCGTGCTGCTCGAAGAACATCCATTGCAGCGCCTCGGCGCGCTCGATCGGCGTTTCCGGCGCAAGCGGGGTGCCGCCTGCGACGTACCAGAGGATGGCGTTGGACTCGGCGAGGAAACGTCCTTCCGCGACTTCCAGCAGCGGCACCTGTCCGCTCGGATTCTTCGCCAGAAATTCCGGCGTGCGGCTCTCGCCGCGCAGAATGTCGATTTCGATCGCGCGATAGGGCGCCTTGAGTAGGGCCAGCGCGAGGCGAACCTTGTAACTGTTGCCGGAGCGCTGCATCGAATAGAGCGTGTACATTTTTTGATTTCGTTCGACCGCTGGTGTCCGCCACGCGCGACAGCGATGGTCTTGTCACACTGCAACGCGGCTAAACAATGATGCCGATGGCGATAGGTCGCAAGACCTGCGGGCTGGAAATAGTCGAAAACCTCTGCCGCACCGCAACCTTGCAGCAGATCATGCCAGCATCACGCCTGCGCGATTCCGCGAGCACCGGTCATGACGCCGATTCGATCCGATGCTGCGCGCCGCACTATAACAACATAGAGTGCCAGTAACGCCAGCAGGCCCAGTGGCATGCCAGTGATGCCGTCGATGCCCCGCGACAGCAGAGGCGCGATCCATGCCGCGGCCAGCGCGCTGATTTCGAAATTGCGGAAGCCGTCCTTCAGCCCGTGGCGCACGAAGAAGGCGATCGCGACCGCGAGCACGACGAGGTCATAGTCGAGCACATAGGGTGTGGCGAGCAGGCTGCCGGTTGCCAGCGCCGCGGCCTTGAGCTCGAACGCGGCATCGCTTTGCCAGAGCCGAGCAAGACTTGCGGCGAGCATCAGCGCCAGCGCGATCTGCATCGCGTAGGCGGTCTGCACATTGCCGCCCCACATTCGCACCGCCGAGAAGATCGATTGGATTTTCTCCCAGCCGGTGCCGCCCTGTTCGAGCACCACCGTTTGCGTGAATGTCGTCGAGTCCGCAAACGCGTGCCACACGCCGCCGCCGAGCATCGCGAAACTAACCGCAAGCAGCGCCGCAACGGTCGTCACGGCCGCGCCGATCGTGCTCCATCGTCCGCTCGCCAGCAGCGCGACCGGTATCAGGACGCCGAACTGCGGCTTGTAGGCGAGCAGGCCGATCAACAGGCCGGCGAGCCAGGGCCTGCGATCCAGCAGATGCAAGCCGCCGCCGAGCAGGGCTGCGGTAAGAAATCCATTCTGGCCATGGCCGATGTTGACGAATACCGCGGGGAAGGCCAGCGCGATCAGCGGCGTCTCAGACCGGGGAAGGATCGTCCGCAGCGCCGCCAGATAGGCCGCGAGGCTGGCCGCAAGCCAGATCGCAAGACCCCAGGCATAGGGAAGGGCGGCCACTAGAACGGCGATCGCAAAGAAGAAGGGTGGATAGTGCCAGCCATAGAACGGCACTTCGCGGCCGCCAAACACGGCCATTTCGGCGGCATGCTGCAGCGCCGGCTGATAGGCGTCGGCGGGCGTTCCCTGCCAGGTCAGCGCCCCGGCGGCGTAGACATTGGAGAAGTCGGTGCCGACCGGCTTGCCGTTGCGATCGATCAGCCTGTCCGACAACGCGATCCAGCCGACCATGGCGATCACATAGGCGCCGAGCAGGATCAGGCTGTAGCCGCGCGCCCGCCCGGCGGTCAGCCATCGGCCGGATCGCAGGCCTTGCCAGATATGAGTCATTTCGCCACAGAATTTTATGAATGTTGCGCGAGCCTAGGCGGATCGCTTTAACGTTCCCTAAAGTTTGGCTGCCTTGGCGCAACCTTCTTGCGATGCCGCTTGACGCGCCTTAGGGTGCAGCGATCCCAACAACACGAGTCGTGGATTGCCGGTTCACGACGTTTGCAAGGAGCTGATGATGTCGTTTCTCTCCGCTGCGCTTGACCGTGTGAAGCCGTCCGCGACCATGGCGGTAACGGACAAAGCACGCGCGCTGAAAGCGGAAGGCCGCAACGTCATCGGCCTTGGCGCCGGGGAGCCCGACTTCGACACCCCGGCCAATATCAAGCTGGCGGCGATCCGTGCCATCGAGGCCGGCAAGACCAAATACACCGCGGTCGAGGGCCTTCCCGAGCTGAAGGCGGCGATCGCCGCCAAGTTCCAGCGCGAGAACGGGCTTGCCTACAAGCCGAACCAGATCATTGTTGGCACCGGCGGCAAGCAGGTGCTCTACAATGCGCTGATGGCCACCATCAATCCGGGCGACGAGGTGATCATCCCGGCGCCCTATTGGGTGAGCTATCCGGAAATGGTGGCGCTCGCCGGTGGCGAGCCGGTACCGGTGGTGTGCACGGCGGCGCAAGGCTTCAAGCTGCAGCCCGACGCGCTGGAGAAGGCGATCACGCCGAAGACCAAGTGGATCATCCTGTGCTCGCCGTCGAACCCGACCGGCGCGGCCTACTCACGCAGCGAATTGAAGGCGATCACCGACGTTCTGGTCAAACATCCCGGCGTCTGGGTCATGACCGACGACATGTATGAGCATCTCGTCTATGACGACTTCGTGTTCACGACGGCAGCGCAGGTCGAGCCGACGCTGTACGGCCGTACGCTGACCGTCAACGGCGTGTCGAAGGCCTATTGCATGACCGGCTGGCGTATCGGCTATGCCGGAGGTCCCGCCGAGCTGATCAAGGCGATGGCGACCATCCAGTCGCAGTCCACCTCGAATCCGTCGTCGATCGCCCAATGGGCGTCGGTCGAAGCGCTCAACGGTCCGCAGGACTTCATTCCGGTGCACAACAAGGTGTTCAAGGAACGCCGCGATCTCACGGTGTCGATGCTCAATCAGGCGCGTGGTATCGAATGCCCGCGGCCGGAAGGCGCGTTCTACGTCTATCCGTCCTGTGCCGGAACCATCGGCAAGGCTTCGCCCTCGGGCAAGGTGATCGGCAACGACGAGGATTTCGTCACCGAGTTGCTGGAGACCGAAGGCGTCGCGGTGGTGCAGGGATCGGCGTTCGGGCTCGGCCCGGCGTTCCGCATTTCCTATGCGACCAAGACCTCCGATCTCGAGGAAGCCTGCAAGCGCATTCAGCGATTTTGTGGCAATTTGAGATAGTCAAATCACATCGCCGTCGAAGCCTTGATGTTTTGACGGCGATTGTGCGAAGCGCCATGTTTTGGACACGACGCTTCCTTCCTGTCCGCTCCGCAAACTCAATTCATCACGCGGAGATTAAGACCCATGCGACCCTCTACACTTGCTATTGCCATCGCCGCGCTGGCAGCGTCGTGCGCCAGCGCCAGCGCACAGACACCGGTTCCCGCCGGTGTGTTGGAGTGCCAAGGCGGCCAGAATGTCGGCTTTGTCGTCGGTTCGGTAACGCAGCTCGACTGCGTGTTCCGGAACGAAGGCCGGCCCCCCGAAGGCTATACCGCAACCGTCCGCCGCATCGGCGTGGACCTGGGTTTCACCCAGCAGACCCAGTTCTCCTGGGCGGTGAGTGCGCCGAGCACGAGCCTGGGACGCGGCGCGCTCGCGGGCAGCTACGGCGGCGTCGGCGCCAACGCGTCGGTGGGCGTCGGCTTCGGCGGCAACTTTCTGGTTGGCGGCCCGGGCAATGCCTATGCCCTGCAACCGATCAGCGTGCAAGGCCAGACCGGTCTGAACGTCGCCGCCGGTGTCGCAGGCATTGACCTGCAGCCGGTCGGGTTTGTCGGTCACGGTGTTTATCGGCACCATCGCCGCCATCACGTCTATCCGCATCACCACTATCCACATCGCCATCGTCGCTGAACCAGCCGAAATCGGCGAACGAAACGGGGCCTGCGCAAGCGGGCCTTTTTTTGTAGGACGATTGTAGGGCGCCTCGGCGCCGGGGAGCTGATCTACCGGGATCGGGGCCGGCGCGCGCCATCGACCCATGGCGAATCTGGCGTCAGCGCCGATGTTGTGCCATAAAAAAAGCGCGCCATCGGCCACGGTGCCGCGGATTCTCTGCTCGCATCACTTTCGTCAGCAGGAGATTTGTTCATGCGCCGCTCCCTGATCCTTGCCGGTGTTGCTACAAGCGCATTCGTGGCATCGCTCGCCGGCGCCCGCGCTCAGCAGTCGATCCAGCGCGTCCAGGTCGGTGTTCTCGAATGCCGGGGCGGCGCCAGCATTGGTTTCGTCGTCGGTTCTGTCACCAATCTCGGTTGCGTGCTGCGGGTCGATGGAATGCCGGACGACCGCTATATCGCCACCATTCGCAAGGTCGGCGTCGATCTTGGCATTACCCGGGAATCGGCGCTTGCCTGGGGCGTGTACGCGCCGACCGCCCGGTTCGGGCCCGGCGATCTCTCCGGGAATTACGCCGGCGCCCAGGGCAGCGCGTCGGTCGGGGTTGGCGTCGGCGGTAATGTGCTGGTCGGCGGTTCCAACAACTCGATCGCGTTGCAGCCGCTGAGCGTGCAGGGCCAGGTCGGCCTCAATGTCGCGGCCGGGCTGGAAAGCCTCGAACTTCGGCCGGGCAGGTAACGTAACGTCGCCTTGCAAATTATTGAAACAACCTAACTTTTACGCCAGAGATGGCTGTGGCCGCGGCTTCCGGGGCCGTCCGTTTGACCGGCTAGGATCGGAATCGGATCCGGCTGGAACTGATTGTCAAAGGGTGCGTTGTCGTGTATAAACAACAGTCGTAAATGCCAACGGTCAGACAAAGCGAGACGTTCTCGGGCTGGTTGCACGATCTGCGCGACGCCAAGGCGCGCACTAAAATTCTGGTTCGCATCCAGCGCCTCGCCGACGGCAATCCGGGTGATGTCGGACCGGTGGGTGAAGGCGTGAGCGAGCTTGCGCCTGCACTATGGCCCGGGCTACCGAGTTCTATTTTGTCAGCCGCGGCGCCGAGATCGTGTGTTGCTCTGCGGCGGCGACAAATCGAGCCAGGCGCGCGACATCGAAACTGCAAAGCGCTTGGCGATCACAGAGGAATGACGATGGCAAAGACCCGAATTTTCGACGCCGCAGAATATCTCGACAGCCCCGAGATGATCGCGGAATATCTCACTGAGGCGCTTGAGACCGATGACGACGCGTTCATCGCCAAAGCGATCAGCACCGTCGCGCGTGCGCAAGGCATGGGCGCCGTCGCGGAGACCGCCGGCGTTGACCGGACAAATCTCTATCGCGCGCTAAGCGGCGATGCCAAGCCGGAATTCGAGACGATCCGCAAGGTGCTCAGCGCGCTCGGCATTCAGCTGGTAGCGAAGCCGCGGGCGGCCTGAGTTGCCGAGGCTAGCCTGGGGTCATTGCTTCAACTTGCACTGCAGCGACGTTTTTCCGGCTTGCCAAATTGCAGCGGGAGGGGGAGCATTCGCCTGCCGACCCAATCAAGGGCCGAGCTCCAGACGAGGAGGCGGCAATGGGACAAGACGTCAGAAGTCCCCGCGGTCCACGGTGTATTGCACTGGTGGGCCCTTTCCAGAGCGGTAAAACCACACTTCTTGAAGCCATCCTGGCGCGCACAGGCGCCATTCCCAAGGCCGGCAGCGTCGATGCCGGAACTTCCGTCGGCGACGCCAGTGCCGAGGCGCGCCACCACAAGATGGGCGTCGGTCTCACTGCCGCCACCACAAGTTTCATGGGGGACGAATATACCTTCATCGATTGCCCCGGCTCGATCGAATTCGCCCACGACATGCGCGCCGCAATCCCGGCGGTGGATGCCGCCGTCGTGGTCTGCGAGGCCGATGAACGCAAGCTGCCGCAGCTTCAGATCATCCTGCGCGAACTCGAGGATCTCGGCGTCCCGCGCTTCCTGTTTCTCAACAAGATCGACCGCGCCAACAAGCGCATCCGCGAGACGCTCGCGACGCTGCAGCCGGCGTCGCGGTTTCCGCTGGTGCTGCGGCAGATTCCGATCTGGAACGGCGATTTGATCGCGGGCTTCGTCGATCTGGCGCTGGAGCGCGCCTTTGTCTACCGCGAACACAAGGCTTCCGAAGTCGTGGCACTGGAAGGTGGCGATCTCGACCGCGAGAAGGAAGCCCGCTTCTCGATGCTGGAAAAGCTTGCCGATCACGACGATGCGCTGATGGAACAACTGCTCGATGACATCCCGCCGCCCCGCGACGCGATCTTCGACGATCTCGCCCGCGAACTGCGCGAAGGCTTGATCTGTCCGGTGCTGCTGGGTTCGGCGCTGCGCCAGAATGGCGTGCTGCGGCTGATGAAGGCGCTGCGGCATGAATCGCCCGGGATCGCCGAGACTGCGAAGCGCCTCGGCGCGTCGTCGCCCAAGGACGCGCTCGCCTACGTACTCAAGACCGTGCATTTGCAGCACGGCGGCAAGCTTTCGCTGACGCGGATACTGGCCGGGCATCTCGAGGACGGTGCGACGCTGTTGTCGTCCTCCGGCGAGTCCGGCCGGGTGTCCGGAATCCTCGCGGTCAGCGGCGCCCATGACACCAAGCGTGCGGCCGCCGAGCCCGGTGACACGGTGGCGCTCGGAAAACTCGACGCGGTCAAGACCGGCGATACGGTGTCGAGCGGCAAGACCGCGCCGGCGGCGCTGGTCCGCGTCGAGCCGCTGGCGCCGGTGCTGGCGATGGCGCTGTCGGCCACCGACCGCAAGGACGACGTCAAGCTCGGCCAGGCGCTGCTGCGCCTGAACGAGGAGGACCCGTCGCTGAACATGATCCACAATGCGCGCACTCACGACATCGTGCTGTGGGGACAGGGCGAGATGCATCTGCGCGTCGCGCTGGAACGGTTGCGCGACCGCTTCGGCGTCAACGTCAAATCGCAACCGCCCACCATCGGCTATCAGGAGACCATTCGCAAATCGATCAGCCAGCGCGGCCGGCACAAGAAGCAGTCCGGCGGCCATGGCCAGTTCGGCGACGTGGTGCTGGAAATCAAGCCGATGTCGCGCGGCAGCGGCTTCGAATTTCACGAAAAGGTGGTGGGTGGCGCGGTGCCGCGAAACTACATCGGCGCCGTCGAAGAGGGCGTGGTCGATGGATTGCTGCGCGGGCCGCTCGGCTTTCCCGTGATCGACGTCCACGTCACGTTGATCGACGGCTCCTATCACAGCGTCGATTCCTCCGATCTTGCCTTCCGAACCGCGGCGCGGATCGGGGTCAGCGAAGCGCTGCCGCAATGCCAGCCGGTGTTGCTGGAGCCGATCCATCTGGTCGAGATCGTCTGTCCCACCGACGCCACCGCCAGGATCAACGCCATCCTGTCGGGAAGGCGCGGCCAGATTCTCGGCTTCGACACCCGCGAGGGCTGGTCGGGATGGGACTGTGTCCGCGCCACGATGCCGGAAGCGGAGATCGGCGATCTGATCGTCGAATTGCGGTCGGCCACCGCGGGCGCCGGCAGTTTCACCCGGCAGTTCGACCGCATGGCCGAGGTCACCGGCCGCGCCGCCGATCAGATCATCGCCGCGCACCGCGTCGCGGCATGATCAGCCGGCGAGCTTTCTCGCGGCCTCTCGCAGGTCGGCATTGATGCGCGTTTGCCATCCGCTGCCGGTCTTGCGATAGGCCGCGAGAACGTCGTGATCAAGACGAAGCTTGACGGCTTCTTTTGGGTTCTCCAGCGGCGGTCGCCCACGTTTGACGATCTTGTTACCGTGGCGAATCTCCGCACGGTCAAGCATCTGCTTCGTGAGTACGGGAGCCGCGTCGTATTCTGCCTTGCTGATGCGATGGGCATCAACCCGGGCCAAATCGCTTTTGATAGATCTTTTTTTCACGCTCATTGCACTTTCTCATCGAGATGACATGCCGGGCTTCGTCGCGCGGTGTCCAAACGATCATCACCATTCGATCGGCAAGAAATCGACCGTCTGCAAGCGGGTCTCGCCATAATCTCGTCGTGTGTCCTCTACCGTAATCGTCGGACCTGCAAACACGATCGATGCATCAGCAAAATTCAAACCCCTGTCGCGGAGAGCGGCAGAGCGTTTCGCAGGATCGAATGTGATCTTCACGTTATTAAACGTACCCCCATTTAATTACTCTCGTCAAGGCTTGGATGACTCACCTCCATCGCTGGCTCGTGATGCGGCGGGCGCCGCGCTGGCGCTGAGTTCGCTCCTCGCCGCGATGCCACGCCCTGCCTCTCCTTGACACGGCCCGGCGGAACATAAATTGATCGTCAGGCAATTGACCGCGTCCCGAGGAAACACCGTGACCACGCCCCGTGCCGCATGCCTGATCGGATGGCCGGCCGCGCATTCGCGCTCGCCGCTGATCCATCATTACTGGCTGCGCACGCTCGGCATTCAGGGCGGCTACAACATCGAGGCGGTGCCGCCCGAAGGCCTTGCCGATTTCGTGCTGCATCTGTCGCGCCGCGGCTTTGTCGGTGCCAACGTCACCATTCCGCACAAGGAGCGCGCGCTGGCGCTGTCGACGCCTGATCCGCGCGCCCGCGCGGTCGGTGCCGCCAATACGCTTTGGTACGACCATGGCGAGCTGCGTTCGACCAATACCGACATCGAGGGCTTTATCAACAATCTCGACGCCTGCGCGCCGGGCTGGGACGCCGCCACCGACGCGGTGGTGCTGGGAGCCGGCGGCTCGTCGCGCGCGGTGGTATTCGGATTGATCGAGCGCGGCATCAAGCGCGTACACCTGGCGAACCGCACCGTCGCCCGCGCGCGCACGCTGGCGGATCAATTCGGCGCCCGCGTGCATCCGGTTGACTGGAATGCCATCGACGACCTGTTGCCGGGTTCCGCCCTGCTGGTGAACGCGACGTCGCTCGGCATGCATGGCCAGCCGGCGCTCGAGATCGACGTCAGCCGCCTGCCAACGTCCGCCGTTGTCGCCGACCTCGTCTATGTACCACTGGATACGGCGCTGCTGTCGGCGGCGCGGGCGCGCGGACTGAGGACCGCCGATGGGCTTGGCATGCTGCTGCATCAGGCGGTGCGCGGATTTGAACTATGGTTCGAGCAGCGCCCGCGCGTGACCCCCGAGCTTCGCGCGCTGGTGGAGGCCGATCTCACAAAAGCTTGAACGCGGGAATGTCGTGAGGGCTTCGGTGTCTGTTGCTACATGGTGCCGCTGCTTACCGATTCACATCCGCATTTCGCTCAAGCCTCTCTCGTCCGCTGGTCGCAGGTCGGTCGCTGCAATAGCCCCCGGAAGGACAATGCCGTGCCGAAAATGACTTCGTTGATACCGCGCCTGCTGGTCGCGTCGCTGATCGCTATCTCCGTCCTGGGTTCGGCGGCATGGGCGCAGCAGCCGCCGACGGTGCGCATCCGCGGCATGATTGAAGGCATCGATGGTCCGATGCTGACGATCAAGTCGCGCGAAGGCGCCGACCTCAAGGTCCGTCTCACCGAGAATTTCGCGGTGATCGGTATTGCGAAAGCCGCGATGGCCGAGATCAAGCAGGGATCCTATATCGGCGTGTCCGCCATGCCCGAGCCGGACGGCACCCAGAAGGCGCTCGCGGTTCACATCTTCCCGGAAGCCCAGCGCGGCGCTGCCGAAGGATTCCGGCCCTGGGATCTGCGTCCCAACAGCACCATGACCAACGCCACCGTCGCCGACACGGTCGCCGGTACCGACGGCCAGAACATCCTGGTCAAATACAAGGGCGGCGAGAAGAAAGTCGTGGTGCCGCCGGGTACGCCGATCGTTGCCTTCGAGACCGGCGAAAAGTCGGAACTGAAGCCGGGCGCCAGGATCATCATCTTTGGCGCCACCAAGAAGGACGACGGCACGCTGGAAACCGGTCGCATCGGCGTCGGCCTCGACGGCATCACCCCGCCGATGTGAAGCGCCTCCACCGCGCAAACACGTCATGCGGAGGGGCCGACTCGAAATTCAACCAATGGAATGGCGCATTGGTCGCAATGGCCTCGTGGTTCGAGACGCGCCGCTGCGCGCGTCTCGAAGGATGAAGCCCGCGGCGCCAGAAAATGCAAAACGCGCTGGACTAGATCGCCAGCACGTGGTCGTCGATCTCGGCGATGGTGTTGACGCCGCACAGTCCCATGGTGGTGTTGAGCTCGTTGCGGATGGTGTCGATCGCCTTGGCGACGCCGGCTTCGCCGGCCGCGCCCAGTCCGTAGGCGTAAGCGCGGCCGATCATGCAGGACTTGGCGCCGAGCGCCAGCGCCCGCATCACGTCTTGGCCCGAACGGATGCCGCCGTCGAACAGGATTTCGATTTTCGAGCCGACGGCATCGACGATTTCCGGCAGCACCTCGATCGAGGAGGGCGCGCCGTCAAGCTGCCGGCCGCCATGATTGGAGACCACCAGCGCCTGGGCGCCGCTTTTGGCGGCCTCCTCCGCATCCTCCACATCGAGGATTCCCTTGAGAACGAGCTTGCCTGGCCAGATGCTGCGAATCCACTCGACATCCTTCCAGTTCAGCGAGGTGTCGAACTGCGAAGCGATCCAGCTCGACAGCGCGGTGATGTCGTCGGTGCCCTTGAGATGCCCGACCAGATTTCCGAAGGTGCGGCGCTTGCCGCGCAGCACGCCGGAGACCCAGGCCGGCTTGGTGGCGAAATCGAACAATTTCGACAGCGACCATTCCGGCGGCACGGTCATGCCGTTCTTGATGTCCTGGTGGCGCTGGCCGATCACCTGGAGATCGACCGTCAGCACCAGCGCGCTGCATTTCGCCGCGATCGCGCGTTCGATCAGGGATTTGATGAAGCCGCGATCCTTCATGACGTAGAGCTGGAACCAGAACGGCTTGTCGACCGCGGCGGCGATGTCCTCGATCGAGCAGATCGACATCGTGCTTTGCGTGAACGGAATGCCGGCGGCTTGCGCGGCGCGGCAGGCGTGGATCTCGCCGTCGCCATGCTGCATGCCGAGCAATCCGACCGGCGCCAGGATCAGCGGCAGCGCGGCCGGTTCGCCCAGAATCGTGGTGGAGAGATCGCGGTGCGACACGTCGACCAGGATGCGCTGACGGAACTTGATCTGCTGCAGATCGTGGCGGTTGGCGCGCAGCGTATCTTCGGAATAGGAGCCGCGGTCCGCATAGTCGAAGAACGCCTTCGGGACGCGGCGCATGTGAAGCTGGCGCAGATCCTCGATGCAGGTGATATGTTTCATGGGAGTATCCCCGCCTTCTTGCATTTGCGGCTTCGACGTTTCATCTAGCATGGTTGGGCCCACCGCAAAATCGCCGTGCGGATCGGCAGCCCAAACCAGGAGGGACCTCCATGACCGGATCACGCCCCGACCCGAAATCCGTCAAGGGCGCCGACAAGCGCCGATTGGATGAGGCCCTGGAGGAAGGGCTGAAGGAAACTTTTCCCGGCTCGGATCCGGTCAACGTGACCCAGCCGCCGCCCTCGAAAGCCGACCACCACGTCAAGCGCAAGGATTGACGCCGGGTCGCCCGCCCTTGGCATTACATATGCGATAACAACGGGTTAGGCTAATATACACGAATTGGCGCTCGGTAATGATTCATCATATTTCTTGAAGCCATGTTAGCTCTGGGGGCATTATAACCGCACCACGCCATGACGGCGGGCGTTCGAGGCTTCTTGCCGGGGTGGCTCGAGAAGCCTTGAAAGCGGGTGGGGGACACATGAGCCGCAAATTTTTCGGTACCGACGGGATTCGGGGCCGTGCCAATGGTCTGATCACACCGGAACTGGCGCTCAAGGTCGGGCAGGCGGCCGGGCTGGTGTTTCAGCGCGGCGAGCATCGCCATCGCGTGGTGATCGGCAAGGATACCAGGCTTTCCGGCTACATGATCGAATACGCCATGGTGGCCGGCTTTACCTCGGTCGGCATGGACGTGCTGCTGCTCGGCCCGATGCCGACGCCGGCGGTGGCGATGCTGACCAAGTCAATGCGCGCCGATCTCGGCGTGATGATTTCCGCGTCGCATAATCTGTTCGAGGACAACGGCATCAAGCTGTTCGGCCCGCAGGGTTTCAAGCTGTCCGACGATGTCGAGAAGCAGATCGAGCAGTTGCTCGACGAATCGCTCGACAAGCGGCTGGCGCAAAGCGCCAGTCTCGGGCGCGCCCGCCGTATCGACGGCGTGCATGACCGCTACATCGAATTCGCCAAGCGCACGCTGCCGCGCGACCTCAGCCTGGACGGCTTGCGCGTCGTGATCGATTGCGCCAACGGCGCCGCCTACAGGGTGGTGCCGGAAGCGCTGTGGGAGCTCGGTGCCGACGTCATTTCCATCGGCGTCGAGCCGGACGGCTTCAACATCAACAAGGAATGCGGCTCGACCTCGCCGGAGGCGCTGAGCCGCAAGGTGCGCGAAATGCGCGCCGACATCGGCATCGCGCTCGATGGCGATGCCGACCGGGTGATCCTGGTCGACGAGCGCGGCCATCTGGTCGATGGCGATCAGTTGCTCGCGGTGATCGCGCAAAGCTGGAAGGAAGACGGCCGCCTCGCCAAGCCCGGCATCGTCGCCACCGTGATGTCGAATCTCGGGCTGGAGCGTTTTCTTGAAGGCCACGGCATCGAACTCGTTCGCACGCCGGTCGGCGATCGCTACGTGCTCGAACAGATGCTGAGCCGCGGCTACAATGTCGGCGGCGAGCCCTCCGGTCACATCATCCTGTCCGACTACACCACCACCGGCGACGGCTTCGTCGCGGCCCTGCAGGTGCTGGCGGTGGTGCAGAAGCTGCGCCGGCCGGTGTCGGAAGTCTGCCACCGCTTCGACCCGCTGCCGCAGATCCTGAAGAATGTGCGCTATCGCAGCGGCAAGCCGCTCGACGATGCCGACGTCAAATCGGCCATTGTCGCCGGTGAAAAACGCCTCAACGGTCACGGCCGGTTGCTGGTCCGCTCGTCCGGCACTGAGCCCGTGATCCGCGTGATGGGCGAGGGCGACGACCGCATCCTGGTCGAGGAGGTGGTCGATCACATCGTCACGGCGCTGGGCGAAGCGGCAGCGGCCTGAACGGTTCCATTCGCATCGCTGCCATTATCTATTGGTGCTGGTTGGGGCGTTGTCCGCAGCGTAGGTAAGGCTGCTGGCGCCACGAATTCCCTGGGAACTGCCCGTTGAACAAGCCTGTCGTCGTCTTCGAAGAAGCACTGGTCGAGCCGGTGATCGTATCCGACACGACCGTTGCGAGGACGGCTGCGGCGGCCGGGCCGGCTTATATCGTGTTGGCCGGAATCAGCTTCTCGCACTTCCTCAACGACACCATGCAGTCGCTGATCGCGTCGATCTACCCGATTCTGAAGGATAGCTACGCGCTGGACTTCGCCCAGATCGGCATGATCACGCTGGCGTTCCAGTTCACGGCGTCGCTGCTGCAGCCGCTGGTCGGCCACTTCACGGACAAGAAGGCGCAACCGTTCTCGCTCGCCATCGGCATGGGATCGACGTTTTTCGGCCTGCTGCTGCTGAGCGCCGCACATCGCTACGTCGTCATCCTGGTCGCGGCGGCCCTGGTCGGGCTGGGTTCGGCGGTATTCCATCCGGAATCGGCGCGCATCGCCCGGCTTGCATCGGGCGGCCGCTACGGCTTCGCGCAATCGGTGTTTCAACTCGGCGGCAGCTTCGGGACCTCGATGGGTCCGGTCCTTGCGGCATTGATCGTGGTGCCGTTCGGCCAGCCGAGCATCGCGTGGTTCTCCTCGATCGCGTTCCTCGCGATCGTCATCCTGTGGCGGATCGGGCGCTGGTACAAGCCGCAGATCGCGGCCAGGAAATTCAGGCCGGCCGAACCGCACCCGGAAGCGCCAGATTCCCGTCGCGTCGTGATCGCGCTGGGGGTGCTGGTTGCACTGCTGTTCTCGAAACAGCTCTATGTGTCGAGCCTGTCGAGCTATTACATTTTCTATCTGATCGACAGATTCGGCGTCTCGACCCAGGCCGCCCAGCTCTATCTGTTCATTTTCCTTGCCGCCAACGCGGTGGGGGCATTCTTCGGCGGCCCGCTCGGCGATCGTTTCGGCCGCAAATACGTGATCTGGTTTTCCATCCTCGGTGCGCTGCCGTTCACGCTGGCATTGCCCTATGTCGGGCTATTCACCAGCGCGGTGCTGACCGTGTTCATCGGTCTGATCATCTCGTCGGCGACCTCGTCGATCATCGTGTTCGCGCAGGAATTGATGCCGCATCGTTTCGGCATGATCTCCGGCGTCTTCTTTGGCGTCGCCTTCGGCATTGGCGGTCTCGGCGCCGCGATCCTCGGCCGGGTCGCCGACCATACCGGCATTGCGTTTGTCTATCAGGTCTGTGCGTTCCTGCCCGCGCTCGGGCTGCTCGCGGTGTTCCTGCCGAAGATGCCGCGAACCGCACACTGAATCGGTTCGGCGCGCGGAGCACTTCGCGACCCCATCAATAGACTGTTAGCATGTGTGGCGACGGCGCCGCATTCGTGTGCCGCGCCTGCTTTGTTGAACCACGTTGTCAGATTATCAACCTTAAGAATTAGGGTTAAGCGGCGCTTAAGCATTTGGTGCCATCGTCCGCACCGTGAGTTTTAGACGTGGGGCCTCCGATGACCGCCTCACCGGCCAAAAGGACGAAGCCAATGCGTAGCGTTAAGTTTCTCATCGCCGCCGGAGCGGCATCCCTGTTGTCCTCGGCGGCATTCGCAGCCGACATGCCGATCATGCCGCCGCCGGACTATGCGCCGCCGCCGATCGCAGATTTCGGCGGCTGGTACCTGCGCGGCGACATCGGCTTTAGCAATCAGCATGTCGACCGTCTGAACAACGTGCTTGACGTCAACAGCCTGACCTCCGACCAGCGGCTTGGCTTCGACACCGGTGGTATCTTTGGTCTCGGTGCTGGCTATACCTTCAACAACTGGTTCCGCGCCGATGTCACCGCGCAATATCGCGGGAATACCAATTTCCACGGACTTGACGTGATCACGTTCAATAATGGCGGCACTATCGGAAATGGCGCCGACACTTACACCGCCACCAAGTCCGAGTGGCTGTTCCTCGCCAACGCCTATGCGGACCTCGGTACCTGGTGGTGTATTACCCCGTTCGTCGGTGTCGGCGTTGGTACGGCGCGGGTCCAGATCGCGAACTTCACCGATCAGGGTGTCGGCTCGCTTTTCCCGCCGGGCAGCGGGGTCGGTCCTTCAACCGCCTTCGCGGACTCCGCTTCGAGGTGGAACTTTGCATGGGCGCTGCATGCAGGTCTCGCCTACAACGTCTCGCCTAACCTGACGATCGAACTGGCCTATAGCTACGTCAACATGGGCGATGGCATCACCGGTGACTTGAAGGCCTTCGATGGCACCAACAACATCGTCAACCCGATGACCTTCAAGAACATCACTTCACAGGATTTGACCCTGGGCGTGCGTTGGCAACTCGACAACCCGCCGGTCTACGCGCCGCCGCCGCTGGTCACCAAGGGCTGATCGGACCGCTTGCTTCTTAATCATTGTTAACGGCGCGGGATCCTCCCCGCGCCGTTTTGCTTTTGCGCCGGCAGCAGAAATTCCGGAGGGCAGCCACGCCGCGGCCGTCATCGCCCGCGCAAGCGGGCGATGACGTATTCCGCGGCGCGGTAATAGGTCCGATGGGCCGCGGCCTACTGGATCCCCACTTTGCGCGGGGATGACAGTGAGGGCGTGGAATGCGCCGGCGGCAGGATTTCGTGCCAACCGGGTGGCGCGACAACGATTGGTTAAGGTTAACGAGCGATGATCGGCGCGGGTTCGGAGTGGTCGAAGGGAGTGTCACGATGCGTAGGTTTCTGCTGGCGGCGGTGGTGTTCGGAGCGGCGGCCGGCGCGCATGCCGCCGACATGCCCGATTATCTTCGCGGCGGTCTTGCCGAGCCGACCCCGACCCGAAACTGGGATGGCTGGTATGCCGGCGGCCAGGTTGGCTATTCGTCGGCAAACATGGATTTCAGCCAAAGTCTCGTCGGTCTGACGAATTTTATTTATCGCGACAGCGTGCTCGCGTTGCCGACGTCACAATTGTCAGCTCTGGGCAAGGCCAACCCCCAAGCCACCGGCTTCGGCGCGTTCGTCGGCCGCAACTACCAATGGGATGACCTCGTTTTCGGGATCGAGGCCAATTACAATTACATCAACGGCCTCACAGGTTCTTCCACCTCTTCAATTGGGCCGCTTCAATACAGCTTTCCGCCTGGACAGTTCACGCCTCAAAACGACACTCCCACCTTTACAGTGACCTTAAGCGGCAAGGCTGCCGCGCAGATCAAGGATGCGATCACGTTCAGGGGCCGAGCGGGCTGGGCGACCGGCAATTTCCTGCCTTATATCTTCGGCGGTCTTGCGGTTGGCCGCATGGATATTGCGCGCACCGTGAGCAGCATCACCACCAGACGGGACGACATCAGCACGACATCCCCCTTGGGCGTTACCAGCATAGTGATCGGACCGACACTCCCGGTTCCATCTCAATCGATTACAATATCGGAAGAAAGAACCAATAATTTCGTGGTCGGCTGGACTGGCGGTCTCGGCCTGGAGTACGTGCTGTGGAACAATATATTCCTGCGCGGCGAATGGGAATATATCAAGTTCATCTCGATCGAGAACACGACCGTGACGATGAACAGCCTGCACGCCGGGATCGGCTACAAGTTCTGACCGCGGTCATGCGCACGCCGGCTTGACAGCCAATGCCGCGGCTGGTCCGATGCCGTTGCCGTCCGGGACGTCGTGCAACCCATGAAGATCTATGGCGATACCAATTCGGGCAATTGCCTGAAAGTGAAGTGGGTCTGCGACGTCCTCGCGCTGCCGTATACCTGGGTCGAAATGAATACGCTCAAGGGCGAGACCCGCACGCCGCAATTCCTCAAGCTTAACAGTGCCGGTCAGATCCCGACCGTCGAACTCGATGACGGTCGCCTGCTGGCGCAGTCCAATGGCATCATCCGGTATCTCGCCCGTGGCAGCGAACTTATCCCGGAGGACGCTTATGCCGCAGCCAAGATGGACGAATGGCTGTTCTGGGAACAAAACAGCCACGAGCCCTTCGTCGCGGTCTGCCGCTTCCAGATGGTCTATCTGGGCAAGGCGGCGTCCGATCTCGATCCTGACAAGATCAAGCGCGGCTATGCGGCGTTGGCGCGCATGGAACAGCAACTCGCCGCGACCCGGTTCCTGGTTGGCGCCACCGTGTCGCTCGCCGACGTCTCGCTGCTGGCCTATACCCGGCTCGCGCATGAGGGCGGCTTCCACCTTGACGGCTATGCCGCCGTGCGGCGCTGGATCGGCGAGACTGAGAAATTCCTTGGTCTGCCGCCGGCGCGCTGAAATCCGAAAAGCACAATCATGGCCACGATGTCCTCGATCGCGATCCGCCGTGCCCGCCGCGACGACGTCGGCACGATCGTGGCCATGCTGGCGGACGATCCGCTCGGCAGCGCGCGCGAACGGTTGGAAAATCCGCTGCCGCAATCCTATTTCCAGGCATTCGAAGCGGTCGATCGCGATCCGAACATCCACCTCGTGGTCGCCCAGGATGGCGAGGCCGATGTGGTCGGCTGCCTGCAGCTCTGCGTCCTGCCCGGGCTGAGCTCGCAGGGCGCCTCGCGCGGCCTGATCGAGGACGTTCGCGTTGCCGCGTCGTGGCGCAGCCGCGGCATCGGCGAGCAGATGGTGCAATGGGCGGTCACCGAGGCCCGTCAGCGGGGTTGCAAGCTGGTCGAACTGCTCACCCACAAGACCCGAATCGATGCCCAGCGTTTCTATCTCAGGCTCGGATTCCAGCCGAGCCATGTCGGCATGACGTTGCGATTTTGAGACGGCGCGATCGTCCGCACGCAAAATCATCAATCGCACGTGATCCCGAACGTCCTTGACGATTTCGGGCAATTCCCCTATGCACCGCGGCGGGACACCTCCCCCCAACGGGAGGCTTTCTATCTGGAAGGATAGGTCATGACTGCAGCGAAGCCCGCTCTGCGGCCGAACGTGCCGCATTTTTCTTCCGGCCCCTGTGCCAAGCGCCCGGGCTGGAACGCCCAAAATCTCAGGGATGCCGCCCTTGGCCGTTCGCACCGCGCGAAAATCGGCAAGGCCAAGCTCAAGCTCGCGATCGAGTTGACGCGCGAAGTGCTTGAAGTGCCCGTCGACTACAGGATCGGTGTGGTACCGGCGTCCGACACCGGTGCGGTCGAAATGGCGCTGTGGTCGTTGCTTGGCGCGCGTCCGGTGACCACGATCGCCTGGGAATCCTTTGGCGAGGGTTGGGTCAGCGATATCATCAAGGAATTGAAACTCAAGGACGTCACCAAGCTGCAGGCCGGCTATGGCGAAATCCCGGATTTAAGCAAGGCCGATCCGGCGTCCGACATCGTCTTCACCTGGAACGGCACCACGTCAGGCGTCCGCGTCCCCAATGCCGACTGGATCAAGGCCGAGCGCGAAGGCCTGACCATCTGCGACGCCACGTCGGCGGCGTTCGCCCAGCCGCTCGACTGGGCCAAGCTCGATGTCGTGACCTTTTCCTGGCAGAAGGCGCTGGGCGGCGAGGCCGCGCACGGCATGCTGGTGCTCAGTCCCCGCGCGGTGGCGCGTCTCGAGACCTACAAGCCGGCGTGGCCGCTGCCGAAGATTTTCCGCATGACCAAGGGCGGCAAGCTCAACCAAGGTATCTTCGAGGGCGAGACCATCAACACGCCGTCGATGCTTTGCGTCGAGGATTATCTCGACGCGCTGAACTGGGGCAAATCGATCGGCGGACTCAAGGGCCTGATGGCGCGCGCCAACGCCAACACCAGGGTGCTGGCCGACTGGAAGGCGAAAACGCCGTGGATCGATTTCCTGGCGAAGGATCCCGCGATTCGCTCCAACACCTCGGTGTGCCTGAAGGTGGTCGATCCCGCGATCACCTCGCTGACCCCGGACGCGCAGGCTGATTTCGCCAAGAAGCTGGTCGCCCTGGTCGAGAAGGAGGGCGCCGGTTACGATTTCGCCCATTACCGCGATGCGCCGGCGGGCCTGCGCATCTGGTGCGGCGCCACGGTGGAAGCGAGCGACGTCGCGCTGCTGACGCAATGGATCGACTGGGCGTTCGCCGAGACCAAGGCGTCGCTACAGAAGGCGGCGTAGGTTTCACTTCATCGTCGTCCCGGGCAAGCGGCCCTGTGCCGCGCGACCCGGGACCCATAATCACCGTCACGGCGTATGGGTCCCGGCTCTTCGCGCCAAATGGCGCCTCGGCCGGGACGACATTCCATTCTTTTTCAAAGGATACCACCCATGTCCAAGCCCAAAGTTCTCATTTCCGATGCGCTGTCGCCCGCCGCGGTGCAGATCTTCAAGGACCGCGGCATCGAGGTCGATTTCCAGCCCAATCTCGGCAAGGACAAGGACAGGCTGGCGGAGATCATCGGCAATTATGACGGCCTTGCGATCCGTTCCGCCACCAAGGCGACGGCGAAAATCATCCAGAAAGCGACGCGGCTGAAGGTGATCGGCCGCGCCGGCATCGGCGTCGACAATGTCGAGATCCCCGCCGCGACGGCCAAGGGCATCATTGTGATGAATACGCCATTCGGCAATTCGATCACCACCGCCGAACACGCCATCACTTTGATGCTGGCGCTGGCGCGCGAAATTCCGCAGGCCGATGCCTCCACCCAGGCCGGCAAGTGGGAGAAGAACCGCTTCATGGGCGTCGAGATCACCGGCAAGACGCTGGGCGTGATCGGCTGCGGCAATATCGGTTCGATCGTCGCCGACCGCGCGCTCGGCCTGCGCATGAAAGTCATCGCGTTCGACCCGTTCCTGTCGCCGGAGCGTGCCAAGGACATCGGCGTCGAGAAGATCGACCTCGACGAGCTGTTGCGGCGCGCCGATTTCATCACGCTGCACACGCCGCTGACCGAGAAGACCCGGAACATCATCGATGCGGCGGCGCTGGCCAGGATGAAGAAGGGTGTCCGCATCATCAATTGCGCGCGCGGCGGCCTGGTCGACGAGCAGGCGCTGGTCGACGCGCTCAATTCCAAGCAGGTCGCCGGTGCGGCATTCGACGTGTTCGTCGAGGAGCCGGCCACCAGCAACGTGCTGTTCGGCCATCCCAACGTGATCTGCACCCCGCATCTCGGCGCCGCCACCACCGAGGCGCAGGAAAACGTCGCGTTGCAGGTCGCCGAGCAGATGTCGGATTATCTGCTGAGCGGCGCGATCTCCAACGCGGTCAATTTCCCCTCGATCACGGCGGAGGAAGCGCCCAAGCTGAGGCCGTTCATCGAGCTTGCCGAGAAGCTCGGCTCGTTCGCGGGCCAGCTCACCGAGACCGGCATTGTGAAGGTGCAGATCACCTATGAGGGTCACGTCGCCGAAATGAAGATCAAGGCGCTGACCTCGGCGGCGTTGTCGGGCCTGCTGCGGCCGATGCTGGGTGACGTCAACGTCGTGTCGGCGCCGGTCGTCGCCAAGGAGCGCGGCATGGTGGTCGACGAGGTGGTGCGCGCGGCGCAGAGCGACTATGAAAGCCTGATCACGGTGACCGTCACCACCGAGCGGCAGGAGCGCTCGGTTTCGGGCACGGTCTATGCCGACGGCAAGCCGCGGCTGGTCGACATCAAGGGCATCCGCGTCGACGCCGAATTCGGCAAGTCGATGATCTACGTCACCAACGAAGACAGACCGGGGTTCATCGGCCATTTCGCGGGCCTGCTCGGCGATGCCAGCATCAATATCGCAACCTTCCATCTCGGCCGCAACAAGCAGGGCGGCGATGCCATCGCGCTGGTCGAGGTTGACGGCCCGGTACCGGCGCAAGTGCTGGCCAAGGTGCAGGCGCTGCCGCAGGTGAAGCAGGCCAAGGCGCTGGTGTTTTAGAGGGCGCCGGTATTTTGTGCGTCATTGCGAGCGGAGCCCGGATAAAGCGGAAGCGAAATCCGGCGGCGACGATTTCTCGCAAGATCGCGTATGTCGTCCCTGCGAAAGCAGGGACCCATAGCCACGACCGTTGATGTTGCGCCACGCTGGGGCCACTGTGCTCTCGCCAACTGGCAGCGGTGATTATGGGTCCCTGCTTTCGCAGGGACGACGAAAGTGCTGATTTGCCCGACCCAGCCTAACTGTTCGGACCGCGATCCATGCCGATCGGTTGCCAGCGGCGCAGCGAGGTGTCTTGCAGCACCGACGGATTGACGCAGCTTACCGGCCACATCCCGGACAGAACCAGCGACAATTCGTATCCGACCCGACGCTTGCGCGCCTCGTCAAATCGTGCCGAGGCCGAAGCGACATGCGCCGTCAGCGTCACATTGTCCATGCCCAGCATCGGGTTGTTGTGCGACGGTGGTTCCTTTTCCAGCACGTCGAGCGCGGCGTGGGCGATCCAGCCTTCCTGCAGCGCCTTGATCAGCGCCTCTTCATCCACGGTCGGGCCTCGCCCGGTGTTGATGAAGATGGCGCTCGGCTTCATCTGCCTGAAGTGCTTTTCGCCGAGCATGTGGTGAACTTCCGGCCGCGCCGGGGCGTGCATCGAGACGAAATCGGATTGCGACAGCACCTCCGACAGGGTGGCCGGCATCACGCCGCAATCGGAGATCAGCGTTTCCTGGATGAACGGATCGTAGGCCATCATGCGAAGTCCGAACGGTGCCGCGCGCTTGGCCACCGCGCGCGCCACGCGCCCGAACGAGATGAAACCGAGCGTCTGCCCCATCAGCCGCGGAATCTTCAGCAGCGCCGGACGGCCTTCCGACCAGCGGCCCTCGCGGACCATCCGGTCCTGCGCGACCAGGCGGCGGAAGCCGGCCAGCAGCAGCATCATGGCGTGATCGGCGACTTCCTCGATGAAGGTGTCGGGGATGTTGGTGACGGGAATGCCGCGGGCGGTGGCCGCCCTGACGTCGACGCTGTCGACCCCGACGCTGCCCAGCGTGATCACCTTGCAGTTCTCGAGGGCGTCGATGATGGTCTTGGTGATCGGAATGCCCTTGGCATAGACGGCATCGGCGGTCCGCGCCGCGGCAATGAAGCCGGCTTCGTCGGCCGGGGCTTCCACAATCTCGGCGCCGATCGGATCGAGCGCCTCCTTTTCAAGGGCGTAGCCGCCGCCGGCAACGGTGAAGCTCGCGCCTTTTGGCGTTACGACCCTGAATTTCGACATTCCTTCTCTCCCGATTTGGCGCGCTTTCACTATAGCGTGACGTGACTCATTCCGCCAATCGGTCCGGTCGCGGTGAGCATTGGTTGGTATGCTCCCGCGCCGTAGCTTCATCCTTCGAGACGCATCGCTGCGCGATGCTCCCCAGGATGAGGTCTGGCAGGCGGGATGCGGTACTAAACCCTCATGGTGAGGAGCGCGGCAACGCCGCGCGTCTCGAACCACGAGGCCCCGCGCCGCAGTGATGACTTTCACAACTTCCCCGATCACGCCGAGGCCTTGCGCGAGGCGATGAACACACCGGTCAGCACCAGCGCAAAGCCGATCACGTGGAACAGTTGCGGGCGTTCACCGAGGAAGATCATCGCCATCGCGGAGCCGAACAGCGGCACCATGTGGAAAAACGGCGCGGCGCGGTTGGCGCCAATCAATTGCACGCCACGCGTGAAGCAAAGATAGGCCAGCGCCGAGGGGAACACCGCGACGTAAACCAGCGACAGCAGGTTCGGCACGGTCACCTGCATCACCGGACGTGCCAACAGTTCCCAGATCAGGAGCGGGATCAGGCACGCCGCGCCGCAGCCGAAGGTGAAGGCGGCAAACGACAGGCCGTGAATCGCCGGTCGCTTCAGTGTCAGCACCGAGTAGAACCCGAAGATCGCCAGCGCCAGTGTGAAGATCACATCGCCCTTGTTGAAGGCGATGGCGCTCAACGCCATCAGGTCGCCGTGCAGCAGGATCACCAGCACGCCGGACAGCGACACCGCGATTCCGATGCTCTGCGCCAGCGTCAGGCGGACGCCAAGCAGGATCAGCGACCACACCGCGACGAACAACGGTCCGGCCGATTGCAGCAGCAGCGTGTTCAGCGCCTGGGTGTATTCCAGCGCCCAATATTGCAGGGTGTTGAAGATGCTGATTCCGCTGACGGTAATCACGATCATGGTGCCAAGCCGGGCACGGATCGCGCCCCAGTCGCGCACCAGATGTTTCCATGCGAAGGGAAGGATGAGGAGAAACGCCAGGAACCAGCGCAGGAACGACAGCGTCACCGGAGGAATGTGCCCGGCCGCGAGGCGGCCGACGATGGCGTTGCCAGCCCAGCAAATCGTGGTGATGCAAAGCAGCAGATAGGGCTGGTTGGCGAGCCAGCCACCGCGCCAAGCGCTGCTCGGGGTGGTGTCGGAAGCGGACATCGGATGGTCGTCTCGGCCCGGTTCAATCGCGCCGCGGCCCGCCCAGCGTCGGTCGCCGGGCCGGAATTGCTCGACCCGGCAGTGTTCACAGACACGGATTTCGATCCGGCATCAATGGGGCGGATGCATCGCGACCATGCGCTTCGCAGTCAAATTCGGCGATGCGAGGTATCCGCCTCCAGGACAGCCCATCTCGCTGCAGCGGGTCGATCGCTGAAGGCCCGGCGGCCGGCCGCCGCAAATCCGCGGCCAGGGCCCGTGCCAGGGCGTCGCAGGTCACGGTTTTTTCAGGGCATATCAATAGGTTGGACCGGTCCAACCGGCCCTCCGGAGCCGCCTTCCAGCTTGCGTCGGTAGCGCGCATCCTTTATCGGGGTGATGCCTCGCATGCGACCGGCCCCGGCCGTGATTTGGGCTGGGCGCATGATCCGGAACAGCCTGCCGTCGGACCCGATCCGGAGGCAGCGGTGGTCCGAGCAGACCATGCTCGTGCAGAGACAGTTGCAGAGGGAATATCCGCGAAATGGCCAATGTTGTCGTCGTCGGCGCCCAGTGGGGCGACGAGGGAAAGGGCAAGATCGTCGACTGGTTGTCGGAGCAGGCCGACATCGTTGCGCGCTTCCAGGGCGGTCATAATGCCGGCCATACCCTTGTGATCAACGGCGAAACCTACAAGCTCGCACTGTTGCCGTCGGGCGTGTTGCGACCCTCGAAGCTGTCGGTGATCGGCAACGGCGTCGTGGTCGATCCGCAGGCGTTCCTCGACGAAGTGGCAAGACTTCAGGGGCAGGGCGTCGCCGTCGGCCCCGCCAATCTGCGCGTTGCCGAAAACGTCACGCTGATTCTGCCGCTGCATCGCGAACTCGATGCGCTGCGGGAATCCTCCAACGCCATCACGGCGATCGGGACCACGCGGCGCGGTATCGGCCCGGCCTATGAGGACAAGGTCGGCCGCCGTGCAATTCGGCTGATGGACCTCGCCGATCTCGATACGCTGCCGCACAAGATCGAGCGGCTGCTGGCGCACCACAACGCGCTGCGCCGCGGACTCAATCTGGAAGAAATCGGCGGCGCAGGAATCCTGAAGGAGCTCACCGCGCTGGCGCCGAAGCTGCTGCCCTATGCGGAAACGGTGTGGCGGCTGCTCGATCTCAAGCGCCGCGAAGGCAAGCGCATTTTGTTCGAGGGCGCGCAGGGCGCGCTGCTCGACGTCGACCACGGCACCTATCCTTACGTCACCTCCTCCAACACCGTGGCAGCCCAGGCGGCGACCGGAACCGGCCTCGGACCGAGCGCGGTCGGCTATGTGCTCGGGATCTGCAAGGCCTATACGACCCGGGTCGGGCAGGGGCCGTTTCCCACCGAACTCCTGAACGAGGTCGGCGAGGAGATCGGCCGCCGCGGCAAGGAATTCGGCGTCAATACCGGACGCAAGCGGCGCTGCGGCTGGTTCGACGCGGTGCTGGTGCGCCAGACCGTGCGGACCTGCGGCATCCATGGGCTGGCGCTGACCAAGCTCGACATTCTCGACGGGTTTGATTCGATCGAGGTCTGCGTCGGCTACCGGCTGGACGGCAAGGAAATCGACCATCTGCCGGCCGGCGAGGGCGCCCAGTCCCGCGTGGTGCCGGTCTACGAGACGATCGAGGGCTGGAAGGAGCCGACCGCCCATGCCCGTTCCTGGGCGGATTTGCCGGCGCAGGCCATTAAATACGTCCGCCGGGTCGAGGAACTGGTGGGTTGTCCTATCGCCTTGCTTTCCACCAGCCCGGAACGCGAGGATACTATCCTGGTACAGAATCCGTTCGAGGCTTAACGAGATGTTACCGGAAGGCCCTCAATGTTGAGCAAAGATGGCTGACTACTATCCGCTGATTGCCCGTGCCATTGCCGGACTGGATCCCAGCGCTCCCGGCGAAAGCCGTCGTGCGCTGTATGAACGCGCGCGTGCCGCACTGATCGCGCAGTTGCGCAGCGTCGAGCCTCCGTTGAGCGAATCCGAAATTACCCGCGAGCGGCTGTCGCTGGAGGAGGCCGTCCGCAAGGTCGAGTCCGAGGCAGCGCTGCGCGCCCGCGATGCGACGCGCGACGGCTCGCGTCCTGGCGGCGCCCGCGCCGGCGATGCGTTCCGCGCCAACACCCGCGCCGCGACGCGCGGCGGCGAAGCCGGATCATCGCCGCCCTCGATGTCGCCGGCCGGCGCTCCGCCGCGTCAGCGCCCGCCATCTCCGACGCCGTCCCGGGGCGAGCGTCCGCCGCTTGGACCGGACGACCGCCCGCAACGTAACCTCCGCGCCGACGGGCCGCCGTCGCCACGGCTGCAACAGCCGCAGATCCCGATGCAGGATCCGCAGCTCCCGCCGACCCGCGAGCGATCGGGCGCGCCCCGCCGCGGCCCCGAAAACAGCGCGCCGCAGACCCAGGGTGTACGCGGCTTCCGCGACATCGCCGCCGATGCCGACGATCTCGGCCGCGCCGCCGCGCAGGCAAACCGCGCGGCGCGAAAAACCTACGCCAACGTGCCCTCGCCGTCGCCGGAGTTCGACCGGCTCGAGCCGACCATGGAAAACCGGGGCGCCGATGCCGAGGCGCCCTATTCCTATGACGAATTGGTCGAGGAGGCCGAGCGCTACGCCGCGCAAAACCAGCATACAGCGTCGCGCTCGCGGCTTGGGCCCGAGCGCGAACCGAAAAATCCGGCCCGCGCCGGCGCGGCGTTTCCGTTCAAGAGCGCGATCGCGATCGGTGTGGTCCTGATCCTGGCAGGCGCCGCGATCCTGTGGGGCAAGTCGGCACTGACGACCGTGAGCGGCCTGTTCAAGCCGTCCACCACCGTGGTCGAAGCGCCGAAGGACACGCCGCTGTCGAAGCCGAAGATAGCCGATCGCGTTGGCCAGCCGCCCTCTTCCGAACAGGTCGCCCCGGTGGCGCAGCGCGTCGTGCTGTATGACGAGGATCCTTCTGATCCCAAGGGCAAGCAATATGTCGGCACCGTGGTCTGGCGCACCGAGCCGATCAAGGCCGCCGCGGGCCAGCCCGCCGACATTGCCGTTCGCGCCGATATCGAGATCCCCGACCGCAAGTTCAAGATGACGATGTCGTTCCGCCGCAACACCGATACGTCGTTGCCGGCCAGCCATACCGCCGAGCTGACCTTCATCTTGCCGCCGGATTTCGATGGCGGCGGGGTCGCCAACGTGCCCGGCATTCTGATGAAATCCAACGAACAGGCGCGCGGCACGCCGCTGGCGGGCCTTGCGGTCAAGGTCACCGACGGCTTCTTCCTGGTCGGACTGTCCAACGTCGAGGCCGACCGCTCGCGCAACATCCAGCTTCTCAAGGAGCGCTCGTGGTTCGACGTGCCGCTGGTCTATGTCAACCAGCGCCGTGCCATCATCGCCATTGAGAAGGGGCCGCCGGGCGAGCGGGCCTTCAACGACGCCTTTGCGGCGTGGGGCGAGTAGCCGGCGTAACGCTGCACGGAGACCCCGCACGCTACCCTGCGGCGGCCGCGGCTTGGAGCGCAGCTTATACTATCTGCCTAGGGCAGCGCCGCCGATCTTGCGTAGTTCGCGCCAAAAAACAAAAATGCGATGCCGGCGGCAAAAGGCGCGAGGTGAGGCATGAAACGCTACTTGATTTTCGCGGCACTGGGGCCGTTCATCGGCGGGTTTTTTCTCCTGATAGCGACCACCGTGATGTCCGGATATCTGGATCGGCCCAGCCCGTCAGAACTGGCGAAGCTGTTCGTGGTGTTTCTCAAGACCCTTCAATACAGCTATCTGTTCGGCATCCTGCCGGTCCTGATGATCGCCGCGGTGGATGACATTTTCTTTCATGTCAAACGGATAAGCCCGGTGGTCCGGATGCTCGGCGTCGGCGTGATCGCGTTTTTCGCGGCGGAGCTTCTCTACGGCTCGCGGGGTGCGGACACCGGTACCACCCAGTTCATCCTGTACGGCCTGGTTGGCTTCGTGCCGGCGACGGTCTCGTCCTGGCTGGCGCATGAGGCAATCGACGAGCGCGTCCCCGCCGCGTGACGCAACTTGCGTTCGCCTCAGGCGTTACCATCTGATGGCGATGTCGAACGACGAAATCTTTTCCCGCAACACCGCGCGTTCCCGACGCGGCGGCCCCCGGAGCGCCGCGGCAGCGTTTGGCGGTCGGGAGACGCGTGGCCCGATCATCGATCAGGAGGGGTACGAGATCCCGCCGGAATCGCTGGGCAGGGGACCTCACGGCTTTCGTTTCGATTTCGCTCATTCCAGCGCCAACCCGTTCGGCAACCTCAGCCGCGAACAGCGGCTGGCGCGGCTCGACGCAGTGGCGAAATTGCTGGACATCGCCTTCGTGTTGCCGGGCACCAACATCCGCTATGGCATCGACGGCATCATCCGACTTGTCCCGGTGGTCGGCGACCTCATTGCCTCGGCGTTCTCGCTATGGCTGGTGCGCGAAGCGCGCTCGCTCGGCGCGCCCTGGCATGTCACGGCGCGGATGCTCGCCAACGTCGCGCTGGAAGGCACGGTCGGGATGATTCCGGTCGCGGGAGACGCCTTCGACGTGCTGTTCCGCGCCAACATCCGCAACATGCGGCTGCTGTGGCACTGGATGGAGCGACAGCCGCGCTAGAAAATTACGCGGCGTCGGCCTTGGTGTTGTCGCTGCTGGCCGGTGCCGGCTCGGGCGCGCGCGGCCGGCGCGGCAGCGGAAAATCCTGGCTCTCATAGAGCGAGCGGATGCCGCTCTGGTCGAAGCGGGCTTCCTCGACCTGGAGATAGGCGCCGTTCAGTGAATCCGCCGGCAATTCCTCGATCGCGAAGCGCACGGCTTCGGCCGCGGTGCCAAATCGCCGATACGCGAAGCCTGCGCGCTTTTTCTTGCGGATCGCGGCGGGAAACAATTCGGCGGCGGTGTTGTAGCTGAAGGAAGCCATGGTCAGTGACCTTTATCGTTTTTGGGCAAGAGCGCGACCGAAATCGCGAACGGATCGTGCGAGCCCTTCAATCGGAGGCCCGCCGGCACGTCATTTCAGGACAGTCTTTAATATAGGCTCGTTTGACAGAAATGCGACTCCTCACCGGCAGGATGATGAATCTGCATCGGCAGACCCCGGAAAGAGAATAATAATCGTTATTTCAATGGGTTGCCAGGATCATAACTTGCCCAGCAACAGCAAGACGATAAGCACGATCAGGACCACGCCGCCGAGGCCCATTCCGGAGTGGCCCATGCCGTAGCCGTAGCCGCCGAACCGGCCGCTGAAGCCGCCGAGCAGGAAAATGATCAGGATGATGATGAGTATTGTTCCGAGCGACATGGCAGCCTCCCCAAACGGGCGACCGCCGCATGGACACTCGCTGCGCCGCCGTCAGGACCAGAGCATATCGCATTCGCCGGTTCCAGCGAAGGAACCAGGTGGTGTTATTTGGGCTGCAGCTTCAATGCCGCCGAATTGATGCAGTAGCGCAGCCCGTTGGGGCCGGGCCCATCCTCGAACACATGTCCGAGATGGCCGCTGCACTTCGAGCACAGCACCTCGGTCCTGATCATGCCGTGGCTGATGTCGCGCTCCTCGTCGACATGGCTGTCAACCGCAGGCGCGGTGAAGCTCGGCCAGCCGCAGCCGGAATCGAACTTGGCGTCGGATTCGAACAGCGCCTGGCCGCAGCCGGCACAAATGTAGGTACCGGGCGTCTGCTCGTGTTCGTATTCGCCGGAGAACGGCCGCTCGGTGGCCTTCTCGCGCAGCACCGCGTATTGCGTCGGCGTCAGTTCCTTGCGCCACTCGGCCTCGGTCTTCTCGACCTTGCCGGTCATCGTCCTGGTATCCGTCATTGCGCCTCCTCTTCGGTGACTGGGCACTCCGTCAGTTGGTGACCCTTGCGCTACTCACCAGCGTCGGCTTCTCGACGTAGTTTTGCGCGAAAATCTTCTTCAGGTTCTCCACCTTCGGAATGTCGTTATAGGCAATATAGGGCTGGTTCGGATGCAGCGTCAGGTAATCCTGATGATAGGCCTCGGCCGGATAAAACCCTTCGAGCGGCCCGACCCTGGTCACGATCGGCTTCTTGTAGACCTTGGCCGCGGTAAGTTGCGCGATATAGGCCTCCGCAACCTTCTTCTGCTCGTCCGACGTGGTGAAGATGGCCGAGCGATATTGCGTGCCGCTGTCCGGACCCTGGCGGTTCAGTTGCGTTGGATCGTGCACCACGGAAAAGAAGATCTGCAGGATCTTGCCATAGCTGATCTGCTTCGGGTCGTATTTGATCTGCACCGACTCGGCATGGCCGGTGGTGCCGGTGCTGACGGTTTCGTACTGCGCGGTAGCCTTGCCGCCGCCGGCGTAGCCTGACACCGCGTCGACGACGCCGGCGGTGTGCTGGAACACGCCCTGCACGCCCCAGAAGCAGCCACCGGCAACGACCGCAGTCTGGATACCGTCGGACGGCGGAACGTCCATGGCAGGCGGGGGAATGATTACGGCGTCTTCCGCCGCCCGCAACGGCGCGACGGCGAAGGCGGCGATTGCCAGCGCGCCAAGCGCGGCGGCGCACAGGGAAAGGCGGCTGAATTTGCTGCGGGACATGGTGGGTTCCTCTCGGTGAGCGAAGGTGACCGGATTTGACGGCAGTGTAGGGCGCAAGCCACGGTTCGCAATGGTCGTAGTAACGGCCCGGTACTTTCGAGATACGCAGCACGACGGCCGCCGTTACAATCCGGCGGACACGAGTTCGTGAATAAATGCCCGGCTGCCCAAGGCGTTAGCGGCGAGGAACCCTGACGCCTGAACCGGCCTCGTGGGAGGTTATATACCTAGTGCCGCACGGAGCTGCATGTCGTTCACGGCTTACACCGGGACCCATCCTAGTTGGATATCGGTCATCTGGGGAGAGATGCTTAGATGAGCCGGTCATACATGTTCAGCGGGCGCATTGGCTAAAACAAAGCCGACTCTCAGGCAGGCCTCAAAATACAACTGCGAACAAATTACGCCCGATGACACCAACATGCTTCGGCCCCATGGCTGGCCGTTAGCAAGAGACTTCATCAGGCCGAACAGGTTGAGAAATCCGTACGTCATCCGAACGTTTGTTCCAGCATAGTAGGCAACGCGGGACCGTTCTTCGGATGTGGCCCCATTTAGCCTGCGGGGCTTGAGATCGTAATTATCGTTCATGTAGTCCCAATACTCGTGGGCTATTACGCCGCGCATCGTTGCTTCGCAAATTTCAAATCCGCCACCGCAAACGACGGCATGGTGCCATTTTGCATGATCATCGGCGAACTGCTGACTTTGCTGCTTTACGATGCTCGACGACCGCCACGACGGTTTCTTGTGTGCAACCAAAAGAAGATCGCCGGCGAGAAGGATTTTTGGGTCCAGGGCTTTCCCGAAAATTCGAACGGCTTTCGGTATGGGTCTATCGAAGGACAGGCTGGATAGTCGACCGGTTCTTGGAGCGTCAGGTGCCGGTGTTAAGCTTTCGGACATGTTCGGCCTGTTCCCCGCGTCTATCTGTCAGGTCAAACGAAACTTCCTGCCCCTCTTCCAGGGCCGAAAGCCCAGCCTTTTCGACAGCGGAAATGTGGACAAACACGTCATGGCCGCCGTTGGACGGCTTAATGAACCCGTATCCCTTGGAGGCGTTGAACCATTTCACGGTCCCCTTCATAGCCATGACCCTATCTCCGCTCCGGCCAAGTCGCATCATACACGAAGTCGTTAAATAAAGACATCTCTTCACGCCTTTGTTCCGTCCTTGTGCCATTTGGTGCGCCGCTTCTTGGTCGCGAAGGATCCGTTGTCCTACAATGCGGACACACGCCCTCAAAGCCCAGCACAGAGCTTCAAGGTATTCCCGCGGCGTCGGGGCTCTGGAAAAATACGGGGTCGCCTGGCGATTGCGACGAGCACGCGACAAGCCAATCCACAGCGCCTCAAGGCAACTACACCACCACACTCAGCCGTTTCGCGGCGCGGGTGATGCCGGTGTAGAGCCACCGGGCGCGGCTGTCCTGAAAGGCGAAGCTCTCGTCGAACAGCACCACGTCGTCCCACTGCGAGCCCTGCGACTTGTGCACCGTAAGCACGTAGCCGTAGTCGAACTCGTCATACGGCTTGCGTTGTTCCCAGGGGATGGTTTCGATGGCGCCGCCGAAGCAATCGCCGCGCACCGAGACTTTTGTCACCTTGTGGCCGAGATCCTCGTCGGGCGACAGGCGCATGGTGATGATCTTCGATTTCGACTGCGCGCGCGACTTCACCCGCCACAGCCCGCCGTTAAACAGGCCCTTCTTGCGGTTGTTGCGCAGACACACCAGCTTGTCGCCGGCGACCGGCAGCGGATCCTCGATCTTCTGCTTTTGCCGCACCCGCATATTGTAGGCGCGGCGGGTGGTGTTGCGCCCGACCAGCACCTGGTCGGCGCTCATCACCCGGTCCGGATCGAGTTCGTGGCGCGATACGATCTCGCTTTCGCCGTAGCGGCCGAGCTCCAGTTGGCGGCCCTCGCGGATATCCATCGACATCCGCACGATCGGGTCGTCCTGTGCCTGCCGGTGCACCTCGGTCAGCATCGCGTCGGGCTCGCAATCGGTGAAAAAGCCGCCGCCCTGGATCGGTGGCAGTTGCGCCGGATCGCCGAGCACCAGCAGCGGGCATTCGAACGACATCAGGTCGCGGCCGAGCTCGGCGTCCACCATCGAGCATTCGTCGATCACGATCAGTTTTGCCTTAGATGCCGGCGCGTCGTCCCACAATTCAAAACTCGGCTGCTCCACGCCGGATTCGCGGGCGCGGTAGATCAGCGAGTGGATCGTCGAGGCGTTGTCGCAGCCCTTGTTGCGCATCACCAGCGCGGCCTTGCCGGTGAAGGCCGCGAATTTCACTTCGCCATCGACGCCGTCGGCGATATGCCGCGCCAGCGTGGTCTTGCCGGTTCCGGCGTAGCCGAACAGCCGGAAGATCGGCGGCGTGCCGTGCCGGCCGGGCTTCGCCTTGAGCCAGTCGGCAACAGTCTTCAGCGCGGAATCCTGATGCGGCGTAAAGGTAGTCATGGGGTCTCGACGAAATGGCGCGGACAAGCGATGGCGGCCGCGACTCGGCAGCGGCAAAACTAACCATTCGTGCGTCCAGCACAAGTCATCTTCCGCCGGGCGGAATTGGCCCGAGGCTGGACTCGGCTTACCCGGAGCCTACACTGCGCGAAAGACAACACGGCGGGAGCAACGCGATGAAGTTCGGCATCTTCTATGAGCTGCAATTGCCACGCCCGTGGCAGGCCGGCGGCGAACTCAAGCTCTACCAGGACGCGCTGACGCAGCTCGAGACCGCGGATCGTTGTGGTTACGACCACGCCTGGGTGGTCGAGCATCATTTTCTGGAAGAATATTCACACTCGCCGTCGCCGGAATCGTTCCTCGCCGCCGCCAGCCAGCGCACCCGAAACATCCGGCTCGGCCACGGCATCTTCCAGCTCACCACCAATCACCCCGCCCGCGTCGCCGAGCGTGTCGCAGTGCTCGATCTCCTCAGCAATGGCCGCTGTGAATTCGGGATGGGCGAAAGTGCGTCGATCACCGAACTGACGCCGTTCGGCCGCGACATGGAAACCAAGAAGGA
Organism: uncultured Alphaproteobacteria bacterium; assembly: GCA_963808035.1. Taxonomy (GTDB): domain Bacteria; phylum Pseudomonadota; class Alphaproteobacteria; order Rhizobiales; family Xanthobacteraceae; genus Bradyrhizobium. Next base: position 173,917 of record CAWEEF010000004.1, read on the forward strand.
TGTGTTCGAGGAAGCGGTCCGTGCCATTTTCCCGATGTTCAGGGACGGTGGCAGCGAGCACCACGGCAAATATTTCGACATTCCCCTGCGTAACGTCGTGCCGAAGCCGGTGCAGAAGCCGCATCCGCCACTGTGGATGGCGTGCTCGCAGCTTCCGACCATCGAGCGCGCCGGCCGGCACGGTTTCGGCGCGCTCGGCTTCCAGTTCGTCAGCGCCGACGCTGCGCATGCCTGGGTGCACGCCTATTACAACGCCATCACCAAGCGGCTGACCAAGCTCGCGGACTACGAGATCAACCCGAACATGGCGCTGGTTTCGTTTTTCATGTGCGCGAAGACCGACGAGGAGGCGAGGGCGCGCGCCGACGGCGCCACCTTCTTCCAGTTCGCGTTGCGCTACTACGGCGCGGCGCAGAACCGGCAGCGCCCCGCGCCGGGCACCGTCAACATGTGGGACGAGTACAACAAGTGGAAGCGCGAGAATCCGCAGGCCCAGGAGGCGGCGCTGCGCAGCGGCCTGATCGGATCGCCCGAGACCATCGCCCGGAAACTGCGGCGTTTCCGCAGCTCGCATATCGACCAGGTGATCCTGCTCAACCAGGCCGGCAAGAACAGCCACGAGCATATCTGCGAATCGCTCGAATTGTTCGCCCGCGATGTGATGCCGGAATTCCGCGACGATCCAGAGCACGAGGCGTGGAAGGTGGGGGTGATGAGCGGGGCGATCCAGCTCGAGGAGATCGACACCGAGGCCTTCACCGATCGCTACGGCAAGCTGGCGGTGAACCTTGGCAATCCGCCGCAGCGCTCGCAGGCCATGCCGGCGTGATGGCCCTGCTTGCCGGCGTGCCATTGGGCCGCCGATGAAACGGATCGCGATCTGGCTCTTCTACGCGGTCGGCGCCGTCGCGATCGGCTACCTCGCGCTCTACGCCTATGTCGCCTTCACCGGCCGCAATTTCGAACCGGGCGATCCGATCCACATCTTCCGCAAGCCGGACGCGCCGAATTATTCGGCGGCGGGCGACGAATTCGCCGGATGATTTATCCCTCGTCATTCCGGGGCGCGCCACCAGGTCCGCGCAAAGCGCGGCCCGATGACAGGCTCCGCGCGAGCCCGGAATCCATAGGCCCGATGGTGGTTATGGATTCCGGGCCTGCGCCAAGAGGCGCATCCCGGAATGACGGCTGTGGATTGCTCGATCGCTTGCGCTCCTTGCATTGGCTCACGCCGTGGCGGTGACGCGGTGGTATTCGCCGGCGCCGGCCGGCGTGATCGGCATCCCGCCATCGGCATATTCGTTGAGCTTGTTGCGCAGCGTGCGGATCGAGATGCCGAGAATGTTGGCGGCATGGGTGCGGTTGCCGAGACAATGTTTCAGCGTTTCCAGAATGAGATCGCGTTCGACATCCGCCACCGTGCGCCCGACCAGCGCCCGGGTGACCTGCTCGGCGGCGAAGGTGGCGTGCGCTACCGCCGGCGCGGTCCTGGCAAGATCGAGACGGTCGCCGTCCGGGGTCAGGATGGCTTCGACGCCGATCTCGTCGCCCTGCGCCATCAGCACCGAGCGATGGATGGTGTTTTCCAGCTCGCGGACGTTGCCCGGCCACCGGTTCGAGGTCAGCACCCGGCGCGCCTCGACGGAAATCGGCCGCAGCGGCACACCATTGGCTTCGGCATATTTCTTGGCGAAGTGTTGCGCGAGTTCGAGAATATCCGCCGGCCGTTCGCGCAACGGGGGAATCTTCAGGTTGACGACATTGAGCCGGAACAGCAGATCCTCGCGGAAGCTGCCTTCGCGCACCGCGTCGGCGAGGTTGCGGTTCGAGGTCGCGATGATACGGATATCGACCGGAACCGGGCGGGTGCCGCCGACGCGATCGATGATGCGCTCCTGGATCGCACGCAGCAGCTTCGATTGCAGCCGGACATCCATTTCGGAGATTTCGTCGAGCAGCAGGGTGCCGCCGCTGGCTTCCTCGAATTTGCCGATCCGCCGCGCCACGGCGCCGGTAAACGCGCCCTTCTCATGGCCGAACAATTCGGATTCCAGCAGGTGTTCGGGGATCGCCGCGCAGTTGATGCTGATGAACGGCTTCCTGGCGCGGCCGGAGCGGGTGTGGACGTAGCGCGCCAGTACCTCCTTGCCGGTGCCGGATTCGCCGGTGATCATCACCGAGGCGTCGGAGCCCGCGATCTGCTGTGCGAGCTTGATCACCCTGGCCATCGCCTCGTCGCGGTAGATCATGTCGCGCGAATCATTGGCGACGGCGGCCAGCACCGCGGCGATCAGTTCCGGGTCGGGCGGCAGCGGGATGTATTCCTTGGCGCCGGCGTGGATCGCGGCTACCGCGGCGCGGGCGTCGTTGGAGATGCCGCAGGCGACGATCGGCACGTGAATGTGTTCCGCCTCGAGCCGCATCACCAGGTCGCGGATGTCGAGGCCGACGTCGACCAGCAACAGGTCCGCGCCCTTGCCGCCGCGCAAGACGCGCATCGCCTGCTCGTGGTCCTCCGCATGGGTGACGGAAGCGCCATTGTCCATGGCGATCTTGGTGGCGGTCGTGAGCTGGCCCTTCAGTGTGCCAACGATGAGAAGCCGCATGGTAATCTCCTGTTCGTCTGTTCGTGCTGGTCGCGCGCCGTTTCGCTAGAGGTTCAGCCGCGTTCCGTCTTGATGATTTCCGTCATGGTCACGCCAAGCTTGTCTTCCACCAGAACCACCTCGCCACGCGCCACCAGGCGGTTGTTGACATAGATGTCGATGAACTCGCCGACCCGGCGATCGAGTTCGAGCACGGTTCCGGGTCCGAGCTTCAGCAATTCGCCGACGTCCATCTTGGAGCGGCCGAGCACCGCCGAGACCTGCACCGGGACGTCGAACACCGCCTCCAGATCGGCGGCAATGCGCGAGGCGTTCTCGTCCTCGTGATAGGCGATGTCGTCACCTCCCGGAGCATCGGCGGCGTTGAGATCCGGAAGCGGGACCTGTGCGTCGGTGTCACTCATGGTTCAATCCTCATGGCCGGGATCCGGCCTGACCGCGGGACGCCATGTAGCGCCCGACAAGTTCGTTGATCTTGGCTTCGATCGCTGCACGCTCCAGCACCACGCCGCCGTCGGCCCACTCGATCCTGCAATCGCCGGTGGCGATTTCCGGCTCTGCCAGGATCACCAGACGGCCCTCGAAACCGCTTCGCTTCGCCAGCCGCTCGATCTGCTCGCATGCGGCCTCGTAGAGCGTGTCGTTGATCCGCACCACCAGATGCGGTGTCGAGACGAGGTGGGAGAAACAATCGCTGACGAGCGCGGTGATCGCGCCGAGCGGCTCGGCGGAAATCAATTCGCTGCACAGCTTGCGCGCCACCGCGACCGCGATGTCGACGGCCTCGGTTTCCATGCGGGTCTCGATGCCGGAAAAGCGCCTGGCGATGGCCTCGATGCCGATCCCGATCTCCTCGAGCGCCAGCGCGGCGCGGCGGTCGCTTTCGGCCTTGGCCTCGCGCTGGCCGGCGTCGAAGCCGTCGCGATAGCCGCGTGCCTCGGCGGCCGCCATCTTCTGCGCGACCTCGGCCGGCGTGGCCGGGCGCTCGCGGGTCTTGTCCGGTGCGGAGAAGTCCATGTCGAACAGAAATTTTGCGGGTGCGGCCATCAGTACACCAGCTCGTCGTCGGCGCGGTTTTTGGAGAGCACGATTTCACCCTTGGCGGCGAGGTCCTTGGCCAGATTGACCAGCAGCGCCTGCGCCTCGTCGACGTCGCGCAGCCGTACCGGTCCGAGCGCGGCCATGTCGTCGAGCAGCATCTTGCCGGCGCGGGAAGACATGTTGCCGAGGAAGAAGGCGCGGACTTCCTCGTTGGCGCTCTTCAGCGCGATGCCGAGCTTGTCCTTGTCGACATTGCGCATCAGCGTCTGCGCCGACCCGGCATCCAGCTTGACGAGGTCGTCGAAGGTGAACATCAGGGCCTTGATGCGCTCGGCGGACTCGCGGTTTTCCTCTTCCAGCGAAGTGATGAACCGGGTTTCGGTCTGGCGATCGAAATTGTTGAAGATCTCGGCCATCACCTCGTGGGCGTCGCGCCGGCGGGTCTGCGACAGGTTCGACATGAACTCGACGCGAAGGGTCTGTTCGACGCGCTCGATTACTTCCTTCTGCACCGCCTCCATTCGCAGCATGCGGCCGACCACGTCGAGTGCCATGTCCTCGGGCAGGATCGCCAGCACCCGGGCGGCGTGCTCCGGCCTCAGCTTCGACAGCACCACCGCAATGGTCTGCGGATATTCGTTCTTGAGATAGTTGGCGAGCACCTCTTCCTGCACGTTGGAGAGTTTCTCCCACATGTTGCGACCAGCCGGTCCACGAATTTCGTCCATGATGCCGGAGACGCGTTCGGGCGGCAGGTACTGCTGCAACAGCCGTTCGGTGCCGTCGAACGTTCCCATCAGTGCGCCGGACGCCGACATCCGCGACACGAATTCGAGCAGCAGGTCTTCCACCACGTCGGCCTCGACGGTGCCGAGCGTCGACATCACCATCGACAGTTCGCGGACCTCGTCATCGTCGAGCAACGACCAGACCTTGCCACCATATTGTTCCCCGAGCGCGAGCATCAGGATCGCGGCGCGCTTCGGACCCTTGATCGGCGGCCCCTTGGCACGGCTGCCCTGGCGGCTCGCCAGCGTGGCGATCACGGTGGTGATGTCGTTGGCGTTGCTGGTTTGCGGCAGGGCCATGTCAGATCACGCCGGTTCCGTGAGCCATTGACGAACGATCGAAGCGGTTTCGTTCGGGTTGCGCTCGGCCAGTTCGCCGACGCGATGCACCGTCTGGGCGTGAACCTGGCCCTGAACCTGGGCGACGTCGATCATCTGCGAGGCAGCGTTCGGCCCGGGCACCAGGCTCTGGCCGGTCGCGGCCGCGGCGCTGCCGTCGGTCAGCGCCGGTACCTGATCCGTGCCGGTCAGCGCCGGAATCGCCTCGGAGGCGAGGATGCGCCTGACCAGCGGCCGGACCACCATGAACAGCACCACCAGGCTGAGCAGCATCATCACGCCGAGCTCGATGACGTACATCACGTCGTCCTTGGTGAATTGCAACATGCCGAACAGCCCCGTCGGTTCGGCAATCGGGGACACCGCCGGCGCCTCCGCGAATTTGAGGTTGACGACCTCGACATGATCGCCGCGCTTCTGATCGAAGCCGATCGCCGAGCGCACCAGGGCCGCGATGCGGTCGAGCTGTTCCTTGCTGCGCTCCTGGTAGACCATCTCGCCTTTTTCGTTCTTGGAATAGCTGCCGTCGACCAGCACGGCGACCGAGATGCGGTTGACCCGGCCGGCTTCGGTCACTTCGGTCTTGGTGGTGTGGGAAATCTCGTAATTGTTGGTCTCTTCGGTCTTCTTGCTCTGGTCGCGCGCCGCCGCCGCGGCGTCCGGGCGCTGATTGCCCGGCAACTCGTTGTTGACGGTGACCTGGCCGCTATTGTCGATGGTCGAGCTGGATTCTTCCCGGGTCTGGCTCGAGCGCAGCACCCGGCCTTCGGGGTCGAAACTGTCCGAGGTCTGGGTGATCTTGTTGTAGTCGAAATCCGCCGAGAGCTGGACCCGGGCACGGCCGGCGCCGACCACCGAGGAGACGATCGCCTCGACTTCGTTGCGCATCCGCTTTTCGTAGGCGGCACGGCGCTCGTCGCCGACGACGTTCTCGTTGTCGCTGCCTTCGCCATCGGCGAGCAACTGGCCAGCCTCGTCGACGATCGACACCCGTTGCGGCTTGAGCCCGCTGACGGCGGAGGCGACCAGATGGCGGATGGCGCGAATCTGCTGCGGCTCGAGCGTGCCGCGGACGCGGACGACGATCGAGGCCGATGGCTCGGGCGTCTCGCGCGAAAACAGCGGCCGCTCGGGCAGCACCAGATGGACCCGGGCCGCCTGGATGCGGTCGATGGCGCGAATGGTGCGGGCAAGTTCGCCCTCAAGGGCCCGCAAATGGTTGATGTTCTGGACGAAGCTCGTGGTGCCGAGGGCATCCGATTTGTCGAAGATCTCGTAGCCGACGCCGCCGCCCTTGGGCAAACCGCCTTCGGCGAGCTTCATTCGCAGCCGTGTGACCTTGTCCTTGGGCACCATGATGATGGTGCCATCGTTGCGCAGCTCGTAGGGAATCGCCTGGCGGTCGAGATCCTTGATGATGGCGGAGGAGTCTTCGATGCTGAGGTCGGTGAACAGCGTGGTCATTTGCGGCGTGGTGACGCGCATGATGACAAAGGCGAAGAAGCCGATCAGTGCGGCCGTGACCGCGACCATCGCCATCAACCGCGAGGCGCCGAGCCCTTTCAGGAAGTCCAACAGACTCTGCAAAACCACCAGCCCCCGAGATTCGGCCCGACGAGCCGACTGGGCAATTATTGCCTATGGGATGGTTTCCATATGGTTAACGAGGGTTAAGGGCTGCGGCGAAACTTCAACATGAAAAAGACCGGCCTCGCAGAGCGAGGCCGATTTTTGTCAAATGCGGTTGGTTCCGGAGCGGATTTATTGGCGATATTGCTGAATTCGGGTGGTGCGCAATCCGGCAAGGCCGTGCTGGTCGATGGAAAACTGCCAGGACAGGAATTCATCGACGGTCAGGGTGTAGCGGCTGCAGGCCTCCTCGAGCGAGAGCAGGCCGCCGCGAACCGCAGCGACAACTTCGGCCTTGCGGCGGATAACCCACCGTTTGGTGCCGGGCGCGGGCAAATCCGCAATTGTTAACGGACTACCGTCAGGCCCGATGACGTATTTTACCCTCGGGCGATGGGGTTCTGTCATGGCGTACTCACAAACTCTCAACCACTGAACTCACAGGTAATAACCTACGCGCCGCGACTTAAAATTTGCCTAAGCCCAAGGCTTCAATACGAATCTCCTTGAAAATGCCATGACGTCCCGCCGCCCGGGCGCCAGGACCGGGTCGCGGGTCGGGTCGGACAACAGCCGCCAAGGACGGCGGAAGCGGTGCCGTCAGTTCACGATGCTCTGGATCTGGCTGACCGTGTAGGTCTGGCCATTGATCGACAGCAGCGGCGGCGACTGGGTGAGGTCGACCGAGCTGACCACGCCCTCGATTGCGGTGGTGATGGCCACGGTGTTGTTCGAGGAGTCCTTTGCGGTCGCTGTCAGGGTGTAACCGCCGTCGGGCCACTTGGAGCCGTCATTGCCCTGACCGTTCCACGTGAACTTCTGGTTGTTGCCTGCCGCGACGCTATAGCTGCCCGTGTACACGGTCTGACCGGTGCTGCTGGCAATGGTGATATCGACATTCGAATTGGAGGGAACGCTGAGCTGCCAGGTTGCCGAGCTGTTGCTCAACGCGGCAGTGTTGCCATTGACAACTGCGGTCTTGCCGACGAATCCCAGCGCCTGGGTGGATTGCGCGGTTTGCTGCAGCGATACCAGCGTCGCCAGCAAGTCGTTGGTGTTGAGTTGCTGCTGGACGCCGGCGAATTCGACCAACTGCTGGGTGAACTGGTTGGTGTCGAGCGGACTGAGCGGATTCTGGTTCTGCAACTGCGTCGTCAGCAGGGTCAGAAAGCTTTGAAAGTTGCCGGCGATCTGCTGCGACGCGAGCGCGTTGGCGGCCCCGCCCGATGAACTCGACGAGGAAGAGGCCGGGAGCGGCGTCGTGCCGGAAACGATCGGGCTCGTCGTGTTTGCCGTTGCTGCTGTCATGTCGTTCTCCTCAGACCCTGATGTCGACGCCGCTGCCCGATCCAGGCACACGGCCATATGTCCGCCCGGCGACCGCAGCGGGGATGGTGTCGTCTTCGCTGATGATCAGCCGCTGCGCGTTGGGGACGGTCCCGGTGCCGCTGTTCTGGCCCGAAGATGACTGGTCGCGCAGGCTGAATTGCAGCCCGCCGTCGCCGGTCTTGAAGCCGGCGTTGTCCAATGCCCGCTGCAGTTGCGGCGCGTCCTGCTGCAGCATCGACAGCGTTTCCGGCTTTTCGACCGTCAAATGCGACGTCATCTGGCCATTGCGGTCGACGTCGATGCGGACATCGATGCGGCCAAGCTCGGCCGGATCGAGCCGGATTTCGAAACTGCTCTTGCCGTTCTTCGCCGAGGCCGCAATCTCGAGCGCGAGTCCGCTCAGGGGTACGTCGGCGGCGGTCGCAGCCGTGGCCGTCCAGGCTGTCGCCGGCGTGGCTGCCGTCGCCGCAACCGGCAATTGCGGCTGGATCGTGCCGGCCGCCTGCGCACCGCTATCGGGCGAGCCGGTTGTCGAATGCGCGGTCGCGGCGTCCGCGGAATGCTCGTGGGGCGATACGGCGGCGGCGAAAATCGAAGAGGAACTGGCGGCAGCATCGGCGCCCGCCGCATCGGCCGGACCGTTTGCGGGATTCGGCTTGTCGGCGACGGCGGCCTGCACGGTCGTCGCTGGCGGGTTGGCGTTGGCCGCCGAGATATCCGAATGGTCCGATGCCGGGGTCGCGGCTTGTGCCGCGCCCGGACCCTTTGGCGGCGCAGCTTTCGGCGCCACCGGCGCCGGCGCGGCGACGGCCGCCGGGATGGCAGCGATAGCTGCCGGATCGGCGCCAGTCGGCGGACTTGTGGTCCCCGGTGCGGGGGTGGGCGCGTTCACGACCGGATGACCGCTTGCCGTTAGCGTCGTTGCCGCGGTTGCCGCAGAGGTTGTCGTGTCACCTGCCGAGGCGGCTATTGCGACAGCGTTTCCGGCGGCGGCGTTGGGATCGGTCGAGGTCTGTGCCGGCGCTGCGGAAATCGATCCGGACCCGACCGACTGGCTTGCCGCGATCACAGCCGCCGCGATCGCCAGCGGCGAGGTGGCAGGGCCGGACGTTGCCGCAGCGGTGGGAGCCGCGGCAACGGCCGTTAACGTTATGGGGACCGGGATGACTACCGCGATTGCGTTGGGCACCGTGGTCAGCGTTGCGTCTGCCGCGGTGGCAGCGCTCGCGGGATCGGCTGCAGCAGAAGCATCGGAGGATGACGAATTGGCGGTCGATTTGGTGCCGTCGGCTTGCGAGCCGGCCGACTTTCCTCGAGGCTGCGATGGCGCATCGGTTGTCGCGCCGGGACCGGCCGCGGAAGGCGGTGCAGCGTTGATGCCCTGATTGTTGTTGACCAAATCAGTTTTGGCCGACTGACCCGCGGGAGCAGCCTCGCGCGAACGACTGTTGTCCGCGGCAGTCGAATTGTTGTTGGTGTCGGACCTCCGCGACGGAGCCGATTGGTCCTGGGTCGGTGTGCTCCTCGCGTCGGTCGCCGCGGTGCTGTCGACCAGGGAGGCGAAAACGGTATTGCCCTGCGACGGGTCGGAAGATGACCTCGCAGGCCGTGGCGACGGGCCCTGAAAGGACATGCTGGTGGCTGCTTCTGACGCGACACTTTGCACTGGCGGCCTCTGACGGTGAAACTCGCTGACCGATCAGCAAGGACCGGGCCATCCCAAGTGGTTTTGAATTTCTATGTATTTCAATAGGTTAAGCCGACCGCCACCAACGGCGCGAGGGCCTGGAACCCCCCTTTTCTGCCCGGCGGCAAGATTTGCCGTTTGTCGCCCGCAAAACAGGCGCACGTGATTGCCTCGCAGGAAGGTGGCCTATATTAAAGGGCAGCTTTTCAGCGTTCCGACAAAGCGGGTGTGCGTGCCCGGAACGGCTCGCTAGCTTCAAGGGCGGTTTTGGACCGCAATGTGCTTTACTAATCGCATTGCTGGCTTTCCGGTCGTGGAGCGTCGGATGCCGGAGCGATCGCATCGATGACCGGACCCATGCTCAACAGTTTGGACCTCAACGGCCGTCCGCAGGACACCAGGATCGTGGTCGCCATGTCCGGCGGCGTCGATTCATCGGTGACAGCCGCGCTGTTGAAGTCCGAGGGCTACGACGTCGTCGGCATCACCCTGCAACTCTACGATCATGGCGCGGCCGCTCACCGCAAGGGCGCCTGCTGCGCCGGGCAGGACATTCACGATGCGCGCAACGTCGCCGAGCGGATCGGCATCCCGCATTACGTGCTCGACTACGAGGATCGCTTCCGCGAATCGGTGATCGACAATTTCGCCGCGAGCTATGTCTCGGGTGAGACGCCGGTGCCGTGTATCGAATGCAACCGCTCGGTCAAGTTCCGTGATCTGCTCAAGACCGCTCGCGAGCTCGGCGCCGCCGCGCTTGCGACCGGACATTATGTCGCCTCGCACCGCGTGGCCGAGGGCTCGCGGGCACTGTTCTGCGCCGCCGATTCCGACCGCGACCAAAGCTATTTCCTGTTTGCGACCACCCGCGAGCAACTCGATTATCTGCGGTTTCCGCTCGGCGACATGACCAAGCCGCATGCCCGCGAGCTGGCGCGGCGTTTCGATCTTGCCGTGGCCGACAAGCACGACAGCCAGGACATCTGTTTCGTGCCGACCGGGCGCTACTCCGATGTCATCGGCCGGCTGCGGCCGAACTCCATCGAACCCGGCGACATCGTCGATCTCGAAGGGCGCGTGATCGGCCGCCATCAGGGCATCGTTCATTTCACCGTCGGCCAGCGGCGGGGCCTGGGCATCGCCTCCCACGCGCCGCTTTATGTAGTTCGGCTCGACGCCGAAAGCCGCCGCGTCGTGGTCGGGCCGCGCGAAGCCCTGCGGATGGACCGGATCGCGCTGCGTGACGTCAACTGGATCGGCGACGGCGCGCTCGAGCGCGCCATCGGTGAGGGGCTCGAGATTTTCGTCCGTGTGCGATCGACCCGCACGCCGCAGCCGGCATGGCTGCGCGCGGCCGGGCGCGGCTATGAGGTCGAACTCGTCGCGGGCGAAGAGGGGGTATCCCCGGGCCAGGCCTGCGTGTTCTACGATGCGGCTTCGGGACAGGCGCGCGTGCTCGGCGGTGGATTCATCCAGAGCGCCACCGCGAAGAACGCAACGCCAGGCGGCATGCGGCCGCTGGTCGAGGTGATGCGCGGATAGGATTTCAGGGCGGGGCATGGCTGCAGATATCGACCGCGCGGGGGTCGCCAAGGCTTATGGACGCTGGGCGCCGGTCTACGATCTGGTCTTCGGCAAGGTCTTTGATCACGGCCGCCAGTCGACCATCGCCGAGGCCGACCGGATCGGCGGCCGGATTCTCGATGTCGGCGTCGGCACCGGCCTGTCGCTGTCGGATTATTCGCGCACCACGAAACTGTGCGGCGTCGATATTTCCGAGCCGATGCTGCGCAAGGCGCAGGGCCGGGTGCGCGCGCTCGGCCTTTCCAATGTCGAGACGCTCGCGGTGATGGACGCGAAAAACCTTGCTTTCGCGGATTCTTTTTCGATGCGGTTGTGGCGCAATATGTCATCACCGCGGTGCCCGATCCGGAACGGACGCTCGACGATTTCATCCGCGTGCTGAAGCCCGGCGGCGAACTTATCCTGATCAATCACATCGGTGCCGAAGGCGGCCCGCGCCGCGTCTTCGAGCTGGCCTTCGCGCCGCTCGCTCGGCGGCTTGGCTGGCGGCCGGAATTTCCCTGGGCGCGGCTGGTCGACTGGGCGGAAAAACATGGCGGCGTCAGCCTGGCCGAACGCCGGCCGATGCCTCCGATGGGGCATTTCTCGCTGATCCGCTACCGCAAATCCTGAAGCTTTCCACGGGAACATCCCGGCGCGCTGGCCGTTTTCCCTGTATGCCGATGAAAACCTCCCTGTTCCTTTCATGCGTGCTGCTGGCAGCCTCGGGCGTCGCGAGTGCGCAGGCCCCGCCGACGCCGGCAACCCCGCCGGCCCAGACCACGCCGCCTGCGCCCGGGCGCGCGACGGGATGCTCGCCGACGCAATCAACGGCGCAGGGAAACATCGCGCCGAGGGGCGCTACCACAGGCCAAAGCCAGGAACCGCTCGGCGACAAACTGGCGAAATCCGACGGTGTGCTGTGTCCGCCCCCCGGCGTCGATCCGGCGATGCGGGCGCCCACCCCCGATGGCGGCGGCAACATGCCGGTGATCCCGCCCCCGGGCAGCCCCGGCGGCGATCCCAACGTCCGGCCGAAATAGCATCCGATCGCAACCACTTGGCGGGCATCTAAAGACTTTGGCGCGCGCCAGCGGGTTTGCTTGACAGGCCCTCGACCGGCTTCTTATATGCCGCGCGTTCGCGACGGCGGTACCTGAAACCGCAATCTCACACGCATTGGCGGGGTAGCTCAGCTGGTTAGAGCACGGGAATCATAATCCTGGGGTCGGGGGTTCGAGTCCCTCTCCCGCTACCACTTGACCCGCGTTGGGTGTCCCGCGTGAGGCCGCGAAGTTCGGTCTAAAGTTGAAGCAGCACGACCCCGCCGATCAGCAGCAAGCCGCCAGCTATCCTGCCGAGACCCATCGAATGCTGCGCAACGCCAAACAAACCAAAATGGTCAAAGATCAGGGAGGCAAGCATTTGGCCCGAAACCAGAAGCGCAATGAAAGCTGCGGTGCCGAGTTGAGGGACCAACACGATGGAAATTGCAATGTAGATCGCGCCAAATAAACCGCCGCTCCATGCCCACCAATTTGTCCGAAGTGCCGATGCGGTGAATGGAATGGGATCACGCAGCGCAGCAGCGAGAATCAACATGCAAATCGAGCCGCCGAGATAACTTACGAACCCCGCCCAAGCAGCGGAATTGAGGTCCGTTCGCAAACCAGCATTGACTGCCTGTTGAAATACGAAACTGACGCCCGCACCTAGAGCAAGAAATATTGAAACTAAAAGCGTGAATAGCTGGGTCATTGGTTCCGCCGAAATTCGGTTGTGTGCAGCGGCGCATCAAAGCGCCGCGTTCGAAGAAGAAAGCAAGCCGCCCTCCATGGGTTGGCTATGCTTCCGCCTAGCGGACGGTGCCTGCACCGCATGACAAATGAAAGAGGCCGCCAACTGAGGCGGCCTTTCGCACCTTTGCAGACTTGCTTTACTGGTGTCCGCGATGATGACCACGGCCGCGGTGCGATTCGTAATGATGACGAAGACCGTGACTATGACCGCCAGCATGTACCCGAATGACACGATCACTGGTATCGGCAGTAACTATTTGCTTTGGGATGGGCATAGCCGAAGCTGACAAAGAAGACGCGATCGTTAGAACGCATGTGGCCAAGCCAAGCACCAATAGGTGTTTCATTGTTTCCTCCTCGTACCCCGCGCATTCCGCGGTCAGTAGAAATGCTATACGACCGGGGCGGTTTGGGTACGCCAAAATAGGCCACTGCCAAATTCAAACGAGGCCAGCGCCAGTTGGCCACTAGAACAGATAAAGAACAGATTTGCGAGCCGCTACGTTTAGCGGGTATGGTGGTCGCATCTGCCATCTATATTCGATCACCACCAACCAGGCTGCCATCATCGCACTGTTCCGGATCGTCAACAGGTATGTTGGCAACCTGCCGCCGATGCCCGGCGTGTTTCCCGACTATCCCTGCGCCGTTGTGCGCAATGTCGGCCGCTCAGCGCCTCAAGATTCTCCATACAATCAATAGGGAATACAAGCTGCTGTTGTCGGGGTTTAAGACCGTAGGCGTTCTCCCGCTACCATCTTTCCCCTGTCCGGCCCGGACACATAGGTAACAGAACGTACCTAAGACATGGGTGACAACCGCGTGCCGAACGGGTTGTCGAGGGGTTGCAGGGGTTTTCTGCTCCAGGTCGAAATATCCAAGATCATAGTGCATGAAGCTGACGAGCCAAATGCCGTCGTCGATACAACTTCGAAGATCTAAGCGATCACTCGAAGCCGACATTGTCGAAATCGGCGACTGCCCACGTATGGCGCTGAACCGGCATTCGACCTAGCCGCACGGCACTCAGCGTATCAACAGCAATCTCAGCGATTTGCGCCGATTAGGCTGCTTTCGCCATCCTTCGTGCCATATTTTCTTCCGGTATTGTTAAACCAGTCGGGATCATATGCACCACGAGATGCTTGTCTCCTGTCGGCAGCCATCTAGCACTGGCGGCTCATTTCCTGAAAGCGCCTGTCATGATGGTTCTGGATCACGCTGTAGCCCCGCCGGTAGTTCTCATCGTTGAAGACGAGATGCTGCTGCGCATGCTCGCCGTCGATATGGTGGAGGACGCCGGCTATACCTCGCTGGAGGCCGTCGACGCAGATGAAGCCGTTACGATCCTCGAGGCGCGCTCGGATGTTGCATTGCTGTTCACGGACATCCAAATGCCGGGCAGCATGGATGGCCTCAGGCTCGCCCACGTGGTGCGCGAGCGGTGGCCTCCGATCAGGATCATTCTCGTTTCCGGAGCACTGAAGTTGGCCAAGAGGGATATTCCTGCCGATAGTCGCTTCTTCGGAAAGCCCCTCGAAGCCAAGGAATTGATCGCCGAGATGCAGGAGATGATCGGCCACGGATGAAATCGACCCCTAACAGGCTCGAAATCGGTCATTCGTTCACATTTAGCCTTCGCCGCTGGGAACCACGCTCCAAAAGTTATGTGCGGAACCGGACGGATGGTGTTAACCCTCAGGAATGTCCGAAACGGACTTTCATCAGGGACGCCGGGGTCATACGGCTAAACCTACTTCCCACGATTTCCTCGAGGCGGAAAATGAAAGCCTGCGACTGCTGCTGGCGCAGGCCGAGATCAACGCTCAGGATCTGCTTGAACAGGTCGGCATCGACGCCAGGGAACGGGAGGCGTCAGACAAGCTTCAGAAGCTGATCCTCGAAGAGCTGCATCATCGCATCAAGAACACCCTGGCGACTGTAAGCGCCATCGCATCGCAGAGCCTGCGCAACGTGCCGGGCGCCGAACATGCGCAACACGCGATCGAAGGCCGCCTGCTGGCGCTCGGCCGCGCTCACGACCTGCTGCTGCAAGCGCGATGGACCAGCGCCGATTTCGGTAAGGTCGTTTGCGGCGCCACCGAAGCCTTCGATGATCCGGATGCGGCCAAGTTCACAATCGACGGACCGACTATCCCGATCACCTCGGGTGCCGTAATCGCAATTGCAATGACGCTCAACGAACTCTGCACCAACACCACGAAGTTCGGCGCCTTGTCAGCCCCGACTGGCCACGTCGATATCGCTTGGACGCTCGACACTGAGAAGCAGCGCGTGCACCTAACCTGGACCGAAAGAGACGGCCCCCCTGTCCAAGCTCCCTCGCGACGAAGCTTCGGCACCCGTCTGATCGAGACGCTCGGCAGGCAACTTAAGGGAGATGTTAAACTGACGTACGATCCCAGCGGCTTCGTTTACGCGCTCGATGTGCCGCTAGCGTCCTTAAAATCGGCTCCGACGGCTTAGCCAAACGCTCCCGTTACCGAGAACCTGGAAAACCATCGAACCTCTACCAGCTCATGGTGGTGGCGGACGCGAACTGGATTTCGCCAGATTGCCCTCAAGGAGTGTTGAATTGGAACCGACGCCCCCAGCGAAGATTGGTGCTATGACGCCTCACCGCAGGAGACGTCAGGTGGCCAAAAATAACGATGGTCGGATCCCTGAGACGCCGACTGAGGCTGCCAATGAACGGAAGCAAATAAGGGCGGAGGCGCACCACCTCTGGCCGACTGGAGAGACCAACGTGGATAAACCCAAAAAGACGGCGGCCGAGTTGGAAGACATTTTGAAGCAGAGAATAGGCGCTGGCGATTTTAAGGTAACCGTTCACAGCAATCCCGAGACAGGATGGCACGCCACGATTTACGGGCGTCAGCCGTCAGAAGTCCACCGCTGTCAGGTGATGGCCGAAACGATCGTCACCGAATTGTGCCAGTATTACAATTTGGCCAGTTAGATGTCTGTGATGTCCGAGTGGTCTTCGGAGCAGAGAGAACCGTATCCGGACGGTCCCGCGGACTGGCGGTTTCGGCTGCTGGAGATCAACTCGCGCTAGGCCGCATCGCTGATCGGCTGACCATCAACAGTATCCCGCCGATCTGCGGCAGCATTGCCAGCAAGACAAGGCGAAGCATGGCGAAGTCGTCGCCAGATGGCCGAAGCACGCCATGGGTAACCCATGCGACGAGCTTGATCGCGGCGTCGTTTTGGGGATCCGCCGTCTGCCCGACCGATACCATAGCGGTGTCGAGGATCCGGCGACGTTCGGCGACAGCCGCTTCGCGCTCGCGGCAGAATTTGCCAACACCGCGCTCGCACTCCCGATCCCGCGCAGACATGGCGTCACTCAACGCCGATTGGGCCGCCGTCACGGCGGGCGTTACGCGCGCCGCCCGCGCAGCCGTAACGTCGGTGATGTTGACCGACGCGAAGCCGATGCCCGCGGTGATCGCAAAGGCAAAGGTCATCGCCCATACAGCCCACCCTGCCAGAGAGGTGGCGCGCTGGCGGGTGTGCCAAAGCCCTGCTGCGCATGACGGCAAAACCAGCGCGGCGAGATCGGCAGCTACGCCAATGGCCAGGAACAGCCAGCCAGCGATGTCGCTCGACCCAAGCGATCGGGCGAACCAGCCGTTCGTGGTGATGCCGACACCGGCGAGCGCGAACGCCGCGGCCGCCAGGAGAATGGAGGCGACGCGGTGCGACGGCGTGACGGCGCGCAACTTGACGGTCAGGACCGGCGTGAGGGGCGATTCGAAGGATGCCGAATTCGCCGACGAGAAGTCTACTGGTATCAGTGATTCGGAAGATTGAGATTCGGCATCCGGCGAGGGAGCCGCCTTTGCCTTTGGCCGTTTGCGCGGCCTGTACGCGCGGGCGCGTTGGACGCCGGTCCTGGCCCTTTTGGGTTGATGTAGGGCGATAATGGAAGCAATAGTGTCGTCAGCCATTGGAACCGCTCCATTCGGTTGCGGTGGTTAGGCGCGGCGGCGTGGTGCAAACACGACGTCGCGCCGGTTCGATTCATGAGCATGCACTGTTTGATCAGAGAACGGTGACACCGTTTGCAGGCGGAATCAAATTGCAGGAGTCAAGTTCATGGGGATAAAGCACGGGGGAATCTCGCTCGCAAAGATGTCCACGGTCGCCGCTTGGCATAGGACGCCTCGGTTAACCCTAAGAATGTGTTTCGATTGCTGATAAAATTTTATCCAGTATTCTGGCAACAGTTGAGCGGCGTGACAAACCACTCGATCAGAGGCTGGCGAAGATGGCGCACCTTCCCGGCCCCGCCGAAATCACAGCGATGGAACCGGCCTCCGAGTCGGCAGTTGCGGAAATGAGCCGTCCGGTGATCGCCCGGACGGCTTTTTCTCAGTGGCCAAGGTGAGCTCATCGCTTCGGCGATGTCACGCGCCGCTTTAGACCTTGAGGCGCCCCGGCAGGCGGGAATTCGGTGCTTGGCTGCGGTACGGCAGACATTATACCAACGGCCGGCGGCGGTGACCCATCCACATTGGCCGGGCTCGTCCGGCTATCCACGTCTTTTGATTGGATCGGGTTTGAAGACGTGGATGCCGGCAACAAGTGCGGGCATGACGAGTCAGAGATTGTGGCCGTTGGTATTAGTCATTGGCGACTCGCGGTCAAAGCAAACCTGGCACCACAAACCGCAAGCGTTAGCTTGTCGATGGGTTGCCTTCTTCGCCGCGTATCGCTCGGTCGAGCGCGTCTATCAGTGACTGAATCTCGACGAACTTTGTCCGTGCTCGCTCGGCCGTGTCTCGATCGAAGGGAGCGGCAAGGATTTTTGCGTAGGCATCGCGATCTTCAACCATTCGATTTCGCGCTTTTTTCAGCATTTCAAGCCGTTCGCTCATTTGGGTCGCAACCTTTGTCAGATACATTTTCTAAGAGGTGCCGTTGCCTGGAAACAAGCGATCCGTAGCGCGATCGAGCCGCTTCTCCGTGCCTTGCGCGGCACTCAGATGTCCGACCAGTTCCCCCGACAATCGATAGATATTCGTGCCCTTTAGATTGTAGAGCTTTCTGCCCGCGAGGTCGAAGATGGCCAGGCCGTCCACCATCCCGACGTGGATGCCTTTGCTATTGAAAATATTGCCGGTCATGACCGACCCCTTATCGCGTGGCCCCGGCAAAGGCTGCGCTAGCCGGGCGGCGATAGCGAGAAAAATCACGCGAATGCGCGACCTTTCGGCAACGAACTTCGGCAATTTAATGTACGGAACCGGACATTGGGTGTAGCCTTCGAACTGGAGAACTTGGCTACCGGGGACCGAGAGCCTTGCGCTCCCGCCGCCCTCGGGGAGGCAATGATGGATCAAACCTTTTTTAGAGAACAGGCAGACAGATGCCGCCGGCTAGCTCGCGACAGCAGCGACCCTGCCTTGCAAGTGAGCCTGCGGAGGATGGCCGACGAATATCAAACGATAGCCGACGAACTTGAAGACGAGGACATTTCCGCTAAGCGTTTTTGAACAGGCAGGAGGCTCGTTCCTGTTCGAAGGCACGGCATGCCTCAAGTCTACCCACCTGAGAGATCCCTTGCCCAGGTCGTGCGGCCGTGCTGCCGGGGGTCCGTTAGCGCCACATTCCGCGCATTCGGGCGCCAACATCGATGCGAGGTTCCTGACGAGCAATGCGAGCCGATGAACCCGCGGCCGCTTGCGGCCAAATCGTCTTTTCGAACAGTTCGAGCAGCCGGTCGGGAATGAAGCGTGTTCTTGACGCGTAGACGTGGCGGTCGCCCTGCGCGTGTTGACCGTGCGTGAAAAAGCGCTGTGGGACGATCAGATGCAAATTGTCTTTGGCCCGAGTTCATGGCGACGTAGAGCAACCGACGTTCCTCTTCGATCTCTGCCGTCTTCCCAGCGCCGAGGTCCGATGGCATGCAGCCATCGACCACATTGAGCACGAACACCGACTTCCACTCCTGACCCTTGGCGGAGTGAATCGTCGATAGGATCAGATAGTCCTCATCGAGTAAGGGAACGCCGGCCTGATCGCTTGTGGCGTCGGGCGGATCGAGCGTCAGCTCGGTGAGGAAGCGTTCGCGGGAAGGGTAGCCACTCGCAATTTGCTGGAGCTGGACAAGGTCGGCGCGTCGGGTCTCGGAATCCTCATGGATTCGGTCCAAATATGGTTCGTACCACAGCCGAGCTCGTTCGAGATCGGCCGGCCAGTTTGAATAATGAAGGTCGGTAATGACTGCGACGAACCCTTTCCAGTCTTCGCCAGCGCGTGGCGGGGCCGGAGCATGCGCCAGCGCTGCAACCGGATCGGCATCGTCAGCAATGTGATCGAGCACCCGTTGGGCCGACGCAGGACCAACCCCCGGGATCAGGTGCATCAGCCGGAAGCCGGCGACACGGTCTCGCGGGTTCTCGACGAAGCGCAACAGGGCGAGCATGTCCTTGACGTGCGCGGCATCGAGGAACTTGAGACCACCGAACTTGACGAACGGGATGTTGCGCCTGGTCAATTCGACTTCCAGCGAACCGCTGTGACTGGATGTCCGAAACAGCACGGCCTGCTGCTTCAGAAGCGTGCCGGACTCCCGGTTTTCCAGAATACGTTCGACGATGCAGCCGGCCTGATCGGCTTCGTCGCGTACGGTGACAAGTTGGGGCCTCATGCCTGATGTTCGATCGGTCCATAAATTCTTGGTGAAACGCTCCTTGGCAAGTTCGATCACCCCGTTGGCGGCGGCCAGGATCGCCTGTGTCGACCGATAGTTCCGGTCGAGCGTCACAACGTGAGCCGCAGGAGAGAAATGGTTCGGAAAATCCAGGATATTGCGCACGGTCGCAGCCCGGAATGAATAGATCGACTGCGCATCGTCGCCGACGACCGTGAGGCCATGGCCGCCGGGCTTGAGCGCCAACAAGATGGAAGACTGCAGCCGATTGGTGTCCTGGTACTCGTCGACAAGCACATGGTCAAAACGGCTGCCGATATCATCAGCCAACGCTGGCTCGACCATGGTTTGCGCCCAATAGAGCAGCAGATCGTCATAGTCGAGCACGTTGTGAAGTTGTTTGGCTTCGACATACGCAGCAAACAACTGCTTGAGCTCGGCCGCCCACCCGGAGCACCATGGAAATGAAGCTCCCAAGGCCTGCTCGATCGGCGTCTCGGCGTTGACGCATCGCGAGTAGATCGAAACACACGTGCCCTTGGTCGGAAATCGGCTTTCCGTCTTTGAGAAGCCGAGGTCATGCCGGACCAGATTCATCAGGTCAGCAGAGTCTTCGCGGTCATGGATCGTGAAAGCGGGGTTGAGGCCGATCTGGTTGGAGTACTCGCGAAGCAGACGCGCGCCGATACCGTGGAAGGTGCCCGCCCAAGCCAAGGCGTCGGTCATGGCACCGGCGTTGTGACCCATGACCTTTCGGGCGATCCGCTCGACGCGCCTCGTCATCTCCGACGCAGCACGGCGTGAAAATGTCATCAGAAGAATGCGTCTGGGGTCAGCACCATTGACGATCAGATGGGCGACGCGATGGGCAAGGGTGTTGGTCTTGCCAGAACCGGCTCCCGCAATCACCAGCAACGGCGGAAATGGGCCAGATCCGATCGTGCCATGCTCCACGGCGCGCCGCTGCTCCGGATTGAGGTTTTCGAGGTAAGCGGTATCTGACACGTTCGGACCGTCTCCATGGCCGATCGACGGTCACTGATTCTCGCTTTGTTCGCAATGGCACGTAGCAGCCCCGACGCTTGGCGCCGCGGCTCTGGCCGAGTTTGACGAAGGAAGTCAGACTGCGCTCGATCTGTGGGCGTCAGAGACGCTTCTCAAAAAAATGGTCCGGATACGGGTCTTGGTTGAAGCGGTCGATCTCGACCCAGCCTGACGTGCGGTAGAGCTGCAGTGCCTCGGGCAATGCGCTGTTGGTGTCGAGCCGCAACGTCTTCACCGACAGTTCGCGCGCCACCGTCTCGACGGCGTGCATCAGCCGTTTGGCAATGCCGAAACCCCGCGCGGTCGGACATATCCAAAGCCTCTTGATTTCCGCCACTTCGCCGCCGGTTCCCTTAAGCCCGACACAACCCATCGGCAGGCCGTCCGACATAGCGAGAAGAAACGCCCCTTGGGGCCGAATCATGTGCGCAGCGTCCGGATCACGGGACAACGAAACGTCGAACCCCCTTTCGAAGCGACGGCCAAGTTCGGAATAATATTCGCCAAGGCAGTAGCGTGCGGCGTCGTTTCTCGGGTCGGTCTCCTCTATCGTGATCCGGTCGCGGCCCAGTGCCGAGGCGACTATGTCCATGGCCCTCAGGAGTTCATCCGAACGCGGGTATCGCTCCAGCAACGCGGATGCTCTTGCGTTGGAAAGTTCCTCGTAGGCTTGGAATTCCCGCTGGCCCGCCTTGGTGAGGACCGCAACCCGGCGGCGGGCATCGTCAGGATGAGGCGTGGTTCTGACAAGGCCTTCCTCCTCCAGGCTCCGGAGCATGCGGCTCAGCAGCCCAGAATCGAGTCCGAGATATTCGCGGATTTCGGCTACGTCCGTGCGGTCCATGCCAATCGCGTTCAGGACGCGTGCGGCCCCGAGCGGGCGGCCCCGGCCAAGGAAGGACGTGTCCAGGGCGCCAACTTCGAGGGTGACGGCGCGAGCGAAGCGGCGAAAACGGCTTACAGGATCATAGAGCATATTGTCTGACTTAAGTCAGATAAATCTGGGAGTCAATCGCTATACGCTACGCCGACATACTCGGATTGTGGGTTGACCCACCGCCCGTATGTTCCTATTTTGTTCATGCAATCGACGCGCCGTCGGAGCAAAGCACAAAAGTTCGGTCAAACGTCTCAGGTGAACGGTCGGGATGGCAACAACGGCCACCATCCTTCATGCGGACCTGGATGCTTTTTATGCTTCGGTTGAGCAACTGCTTGACCCTTCGTTACGCGGCAAACCCATCGCTGTCGGCGGCGGAGTTGTACTTGCCGCTTCTTACGAAGCCAAAGCGTTCGGAATCCGTAGCGGCATGTCGGGACGACAGGCGCGCGAGCTATGTCCACAGCTCGCTTTTGTCGGTGGCCATTTCAGGGACTACCAACGGCTGGGCGATGCCGCCATCAAGGTCATCGGTGATTTCACCCCTCTCGTCGAACGGATTTCCATCGATGAGGCCTTTGCCGACGTTTCGGGCTGCACACTTCTCTTTGGCACACCTGCCGAAATCGCAACGGCAATCCGCCGGCGCGTGCGCACCGAGCTTGGCCTTGCGATCTCGGTAGGCGTTGCGCGGACCAAGCATCTGGCCAAAATCGCCTCGCAAGTGGCCAAGCCCGACGGGCTTGTGGTTGTCGATCCCGACACCGAATTGGAATTCCTGCACGAATTAGCCGTCGAACTGATGTGGGGAGTGGGTCCGGTCACGAAGGCGCGGCTGGCCGGGATCGGCATCTCGACCATCGGGCAGCTCGCCAGGACACCGGGATGGTCGCTCGAGCGGTTGCTCGGTCCGGCGGCAGGAGAGAAACTCGCGGCGCTGGCGTGGAATCGCGATCCGAGGCAACTCAAGCCTCACCGCCGAGCGCGATCGGCAGGGGCGCAGTCGGCGATTGGCCGCAAGCCTGCCGTCGGGCCGGTTATTCGGCCCACCCTGCTTCACCTTGCCGATCGCATCGCCACGCGGCTCCGGGCGAAGTCGAGGCCCGGTCGAACGGTGATGGTGCGCGTTCGCTTCGCCGACCTGAGCTCGGTCACGCGCTCGGTAACGCTTGATGCGCCGATCTCCGCGACCATGATCCTCGCCGAGCTCGCCGAGGAACTGGCGCGCGCGATCCTTGCAGATCATCCCGGTGAGAGGACCATCTCGCTATTGGCGATCTCCGTATCGCAGCTCGAGGAGAACTGGGATCTGGAGCTGGATCTCCCGTTCGGACTTGACGATGAAGCGCGCCGCCCCGGCAGCAGGCCCGGCATGGCGCGTTGGGCCGCAGACCGTGCCATCGACAGCATCCGCGATCGCTTCGGATGGGACGCCATCGGGTACGGTCCGGCAGCGCTGGGTATTTCTCATTCCGTGCCCGACGAGTTTCGCAAACTCGCTGAAAAGGACCTGTAACCTCCGCCCCGGGCGACCAAGCCGGGTCTTGAGTTCCGTTGAGGTCGCGACGACCCTCTCGTTATCCGACGCCGAGCAGCTTTGACTGTAACTCCAGGTCGGATTGAAGCACACTGCTCGGACCCGCGTGGACGATCTTGCCATTGACCATGACATAGGCCTTGTCCGCGAAGTCGAGCACGAGGTCTACCTTGTGCTCCCCGAAATCAGATTTCCGCCGCAAAAGCTCGGTGCGCAGTCTGATGAGATTATCAAGGAGCTTGGCTATGACGCAGATCAGGCCCGGACGCTCCGAGCAAACGGGGCGGTCGGTGCCACCAGCTAGCCCGCACGAAGCGGCCATCAAGAATGCCACTCAACATTGGAGGGTTCACCCATGACTGCGATGCACGCGAAGATCGGCGATTCCGCCAGATTTTCCAAGACGGTCGGCGAGTCCGATATCTACCTGTTTGCGGGTTTGACCGGAGACCTGTCGCAAAATCATGTCGACGACGAATTCATGAGCCATTCGATTTATGGCAAGCGGATCGCTCACGGTGTCTTGATGATCGGATTCATGTCGACGGCGTCGACGCGAATGATCGACGACAGCTTGCGGCAAGGCATCAACTCCACGCCGGTTTCGCTTGGCTATGATGGCATTCGGTTTCTGAAACCTGTATACATCAATGACACGGTCACAGTGACCTATACGATCAGCGAGATCGACACTGAGCGTCGCCGAACCCTGGCCAATGTTGAAGTCAAAAACCAGCACGGCGATCTGGTTGCCGTCGGCAAGCACCATCTCAAATGGACGTTGAACACCAAGGAGCGGGCTGCCTGATTCGCGCGAATCGCGATCGTTCGGTGCCAGCAGCCTTGTTAGGGTCTTACCCCGTCACGCGCCAGATCACATCGCCAACATCATCCGCCACCAGAAGCGAGCCGTCAGGGCCGATTGCCACCCCTACCGGTCGTCCATAGGATACCCGCTCGTCGGGGGCGAGGAATCCGGTCAGAATATCCCGCGGCGGCCCCGCCGGACGCCCATTTGCGAACGGCACGAAGACTACCTTGTAGCCACTCAGCGTGCTGCGATTCCAGGAGCCGTGTTGTCCGATGGCCATGCCTTCCGGAAAGCCCGGAAGCGTGCCGGCCGGCAACCAGCACAGACCCAGCGACGCCGTGTGTCCGCCGAGCGCATAGTCCGGCGTGATGGCCTTTGCGACCGCGGCCGGGTCCTGCGGTACCCGATCGTCTACCGTCTGCCCCCAGTAGCAATAGGGCCAGCCGTAGAAACCGCCTTCGCGGACCGAGGTCAGATAGTCGGGAGGTGTCTCGTCGCCCAGGCCGTCCCGCTCGTTGACCACCGTCCAGAGCACGCCGGTCCGTGGCTGCCATGCCATGCCCACCGGGTTGCGCAAGCCGCTGGCAAAGATGCGGCTGCTGCCATCAGCCAGATCGAGCTCGTAGATGGCAGCCCGGCCGTCCTCCTCGGCCATGCCGCTCTCGGCAATATTGCTGAGCGAGCCGACCCCGACAAAGAGCTTCTGGCCGTCCGGGCTCGGCAGCAAACTCCGTGTCCAATGTCCGCCAGGCTTGAAGGCGGTCAGTTTCCGCCCGGGCGCAGTGATGCGGTCCGCGCCCGCCGCATACGGGAAGGCCACCACGCCGTCGGTGTTGCCGACATAGAACGTGTTGCCCAGCAGTGCCATGCCGAACGGCTGGTTCAGTCCATCCAAAAAAGTTTCGCGCGTTTCGGCGACGCCATCGCCGTCGATGTCGCGCAACAAGGTGATGCGATTCGCGCTGACACCAAGGGCGGCGGCACGTCTCATCGTCGCTTGCATCGCGTAACTGAAAACGCTCCTGACCGGCCCCTGGACCTGTGTCGCCTCGGCAACGAGGACGTCGCCATTGGGCAGCACATCTATCCAGCGCGGATGTTTCAGGCCCGCGGCAAACGCATTGACCCTGAGCCCCGGCGCCGCCGCTGGGATCTGGCCGTCGTTCCATCCCCTCGCCGTCGGCATCTTGAGCGTCGGGATGCTGCCTTGCGGCTTCGCCGCTGGAACCAGCGGCGTGCTTCCCCAGGCCGGCTCAACCGCGACGTCCCGCAGCCGACGCAATATCAGAGCGACCGCGGCGATCAGCGCGACTATTCGTGCAAAAATACCGGAGAAGGTCATGTCATTCCCATGTTCATCGTGTGCATACGCTTCGGCTCCAGGGCCCATTAGAACCTTATCGTCGACGTGCGGGTTCACCAATACCTGGAACGCGTTTCCATAGCGCCGGCAATGACCCGGACCCGCCGCGCGCGGTTTCATCCCAGTGATTGAGAACAAAGCCGAACGGGGCTTCGCGCCTCATGGCGCCGATAACGGCGAAGAGGGCGATGGCCATCCACAGCAGCGCGGCAAGGCTCCGGCAAAGCCGATGCTGCTGAATGCGGCGAAGACAACCAGGATGCCCATTCGCAGGCAGAAGCGAACGAGCACCAGAGTCGATCTCAGTTGTCGTGGCAGGTTCGGAAGCGGCGCCAAGACTCGAAACTCCGAGGTCGGTTCGTTTCCGGCCTAGCCGAAATTGTCGCAGCAGACCGGCTCGTAGCGCGGGTTGACGTCGCGCGATACGGTGGGAACGCTCGGCTTGCTTGCCGACGCGGTGATGCGCTGGGCCTCGACGAACGCACCCAGGATCGCCAGCGGCAAATCGGCGTGATGGGCTTCGGTCGATTGATCGAGCCAGTCGGGAAGTTCGCGTTCACGCGACAGCGCGCAGTACCATTCACCTTCGTCATAGGCGATGCGGCGAACCTGCCACAGCGGCAATTCGAGATCGATCAGCGCCAGCGCGGCATCGGTCCAGGCACCTGACCGGATTAGATGCTCGACCCGCGCGGTTTTTTCGCGCTGCCCCATCGAGGGAAACCGCCGGCAGATCCCGCCAATGATGTCGGTCATAAGTTCGCCCGTCACCATGTCGGCGTGGCGCAACCGATCGGTGAGTTCACCGGGGTCGTGGGAGTGTGAAGAAATCAGCATGGCGTCATCTCGATCTGGCGCGGTCCCAGGCTGCGACCGCACCCGCAAGATGGTCAAAACGAGGTTTGAAAACGAGGTGAGGCGGCAGGCCGAGATATAGGGATTTCATAAAGGTGCCTCCGTCATTCCGGGGCGCCGCAACGCGGCGGGCCCGGAATTCATAACCACCACTGGGAGTATCCGGGCCTGCGCCAAGTGGCGCATCCCGGAATGACGAGCGGGGTAGACCGGGACGCCACCGGCTGAGGTCCGGCATGCTTATGAGATTCCTATAATGTTGCTGTAGCGGTTACCTCGAAAACCTACACGTGGGGTGGCATTTCAGCGCCATCGAGCGGGCAAGGCCGAGTTCGCCATCCGATCCAATCGATCGTAAGCCGCCCTCCCGCTGCGCATCGAAAACGAGTGCGACAAGGAGCATTTCCATGTGGGATGTCGTCATGCTGGTCCTCGGCCTCGGCCTGTTCGCAGCCGGCATAGCCTACGCCTATGCCTGCGAACGGCTTTGAAGGAGAGGGCCATGATCTTTGATTATTCACTCGCCGGTCTCGTTTCTCTAGGTCTGCTGTTTTATCTGACCTACGCCCTGCTGCGGCCCGAGCGGTTCTGACCGCTTCGGCCCCGATCCCGCGTAACTGCAAAAGGCAAACGATCATGACCGCCATTGGCTGGACTCAAATCATTCTGTTCTGCGCGATCATTGTCGCGCTGACAAAGCCGCTCGGCGGCTACATGACGCGCGTCTTCAACGGCGAGCGAACCGTGCTGTCTCCGGTTCTGCGGCCGGTCGAAGCCGGTATCTACTGGATCGGCGGCGTCGATGAAAAACGCGGACAGCACTGGCTGACCTATGCGGTCGCCATGCTGTTGTTCCATGTCGGCGGCTTTCTGATTCTTTATGCGGTGATGCGCCTGCAGGCGCTGTTGCCGTTCAACCCGGCGGGGCAATCCGCGGTCGCCGAGGATCTTTCCTTCAATACCGCGATCAGCTTCATCACCAACACTAACTGGCAGAATTACGGCGGCGAGAGTACGATGTCGTATCTCGTGCAGATGCTGGGGCTGACACACCAGAACTTCCTGTCCGCCGCGACCGGCATCGCGCTCGCGGTCGCGCTGATCCGCGGCTTCTCCCGTTCCTCGATGCGCACCATCGGCAATTTCTGGGTCGACGTGACGCGCTGCACCCTCTATGTCCTGCTGCCGATCTGCGTCGTCTTCGCCCTGTTCCTGGTATGGCAGGGCATCCCGCAGACTCTCGGCGCCTATGACGACGCCACGACGCTGGAAGGCGCCAAGCAGACCATCGCGCTCGGTCCGGTGGCGTCGCAGGTCGCGATCAAGATGCTCGGGACCAATGGCGGCGGCTTCTTCAATGCCAACGCGGCGCACCCATTCGAGAACCCGACGGCGCTATCGAACTTCGTACAGATGATCTCGATCTTCGCGCTCGGTGCGGCGCTGACCAATGTGTTCGGCCGCATGGTCGGCAACCAGCGTCAGGGCTGGGCGATTCTGGCCGTGATGGGCGTGCTGTTCATCTCGGGCGTCGCCGTGACCTATTGGGCGGAAGCCAACGGTACCAATGCGCTTAGCGCGCTCGGACTCTCCGGCGGCAACATGGAAGGCAAGGAAGTCCGTTTCGGCATCGTTGCATCCTCGCTGTTTGCCGTCATCACCACGGCGGCTTCCTGCGGCGCCGTCAACGCCATGCATGATTCATTTACCGCGCTCGGCGGCATGATTCCGCTGATCAACATGCAGCTCGGCGAGATCATCGTCGGCGGCGTCGGCGCGGGCCTCTACGGCATGCTGATCTTTGTCGTGATTTCGATCTTTGTCGCCGGCTTGATGGTCGGTCGCACGCCGGAATATGTCGGCAAGAAGATCGAGGCGCGCGAAGTCAAGATGGCGATGCTCGCCATCCTGGTGCTGCCGCTGATGTATCTGGGCTGGACCGCGGTCGCCGTGGTGGTGCCATCGGCGGTGGCCTCGATGGCGAACGCCGGGCCGCATGGCTTTACCGAGGTGCTCTATGCCTATGTCTCCAGCACCGGCAACAATGGCTCGGCCTTCGCAGGCCTGTCCGGCAACACCTTCTTCTACAACCTGACTCTCGCCAGCGCGATGTTCGTCGGCCGCTTCTTCATGATCGTGCCGGCCATGGCCATGGCGGGTTCGCTGGCGGGCAAGAAGTCGATTCCGCCGTCGGCCGGCACGCTGCCGACGACAGGCGGCCTGTTCGTTGGCCTCGTCGTCGGCGTGATCCTGATCATCGGCGGTCTCACCTTCTTCCCCGCGCTCGCGCTCGGCCCGATCGTCGAGCATCTCGCGATGACCGCCAATGCCCTGTTCTGATCGAAGCCAATTTTCGGAGTTACGTCCATGGAAGTCGTGCAAAAAATGAACAAGCGGATGCCCGTTTCGGCGATGCTCGATCCGAAGATCGTGATGCCCGCCATCGGTTCGGCCTTGGCCAAGCTCGATCCCAGGGTGATGATCAAGAGTCCCGTGATGTTCGTGGTCGAGATCGTGGCTGCGCTGACCACGGTAATCTTCCTGCGCGATGTCGTGACCGGCGGAGCGAACCTTGGGTTCACCTTCCAGATCATCCTGTGGCTGTGGTTCACGGTGCTGTTCGCCAATTTCGCGGAAGCCGTCGCTGAAGGCCGCGGCAAGGCGCAGGCGGAGTCGCTGCGCAAGACCCGCACCGAGAGCCAGGCCAAGCTGCTGACCGGCTCCGACAAGACCTACCGTCTGGTCCCTGGGACGAACCTCAAGGTCGGCGACATCGTGCTGGTCGAAGCCGGCGACAACATTCCATCCGATGGCGAAGTGATCGAGGGTGTCGCCTCGGTTAACGAAGCCGCGATCACCGGCGAGTCCGCGCCCGTGATCCGCGAATCCGGTGGCGACCGCTCGGCGGTCACCGGCGGTACCCAGGTGCTGTCCGACTGGATCCGCGTCCGCATCACCGCGGCGCAGGGCTCGACCTTCATCGACCGCATGATCAAGCTGGTCGAGGGCGCCGAACGGCAGAAGACGCCGAACGAGATCGCGCTCAACATCCTGCTGGCGGGCCTGACCGTCATTTTCGTGTTCGCGACCGTGACGATCCCGAGCTATGCCACCTATGCTGGCGGTTCGGTTTCGGTGGTGATCCTGGTGGCGTTGTTCGTCACGCTGATCCCGACCACCATCGGGGCGCTGTTGTCGGCGATCGGCATCGCCGGCATGGACCGGCTGGTGCGATTCAACGTGCTGGCGATGTCGGGCCGCGCGGTCGAGGCGGCCGGCGACGTCGATACGCTGCTGCTCGACAAGACCGGCACCATCACGCTCGGTAACCGGCAGGCGACGGCATTCCGGCCGGTGCATGGGGTGAGCGAGCAGGAGCTGGCGGATGCCGCGCAGCTCGCCTCGCTGGCGGACGAGACCCCCGAGGGCCGCTCGATCGTCGTGCTCGCGAAGGAGAAATACGGCATCCGCAGCCGCGACATGGCGGAGCTTGCCGCAACCTTCATTCCCTTTACGGCGCAGACCCGCATGAGTGGCGTCGATGCCGGTGCGTCGTCGGTCCGCAAGGGAGCGGTCGATGCGATCCTCAGTTATGTTGGCGGCGGCGCCTACGCGGTGGCGTCCGGCAACACTGCTCGCGCGATCCAGCCCATGCCGACGTCCGAAGTTGCTCGCGAGATCCAGTCGATTTCCGACGAAATCGCCAAGGCCGGCGGCACCCCGCTCGCCGTCGCGAAGGATGGACGCCTGCTTGGCGTCGTGCAGCTCAAGGACATCGTCAAGGGCGGCATTCGCGAACGCTTTGCCGAACTGCGCCGCATGGGCATCCGCACCGTGATGATCACGGGCGACAACCCGATGACGGCGGCGGCGATTGCCGCCGAAGCCGGCGTTGATGATTTCCTCGCCCAGGCCACACCTGAAGACAAGCTGAAGCTGATCCGCGACGAGCAGGCCAAGGGCAAGCTGGTGGCGATGTGTGGCGACGGCACCAATGACGCGCCGGCGCTCGCGCAGGCCGATGTTGGCGTCGCCATGAATACCGGCACCCAGGCTGCGCGCGAGGCTGGCAACATGGTCGACCTCGACTCCAATCCGACAAAACTGATCGAGGTAGTCGAGATCGGCAAGCAGCTCCTGATGACGCGCGGCGCACTGACCACCTTCTCGATCGCCAACGACGTGGCAAAGTATTTTGCCATCATCCCCGCGATGTTTTTGGCGTTCTATCCGCAGCTTGCCGTGCTCAACATCATGCACCTCGCCAGCCCGCAAAGCGCCATCCTGTCGGCGATCATCTTCAACGCGCTGATCATCATCGCGCTGATCCCGCTCGCGCTGAAGGGCGTGGCGTATCGCGCGATCGGCGCCGGCGCGCTGCTGCGCCGCAACCTGATGGTCTATGGCGTCGGCGGCATCATCATTCCCTTTATCGGCATCAAGGCGATCGACCTCGCGGTCGCCGCCCTGCATCTGGCCTAACCCTGATCGTCATTGCGAGGAGCGGAGCGACGAAGCAATCCACACTTTCCGTGCGGCCATGGATTGCTTCGCTTCGCTCGCAATGACGGAAGAAAATCGGAGACCTATCATGTTGAAAGAAATTCGTCCCGCCATCCTGGTTCTGGTCGCATTGACCGCGATCACGGGCCTTGCCTATCCGCTGGCGATGACCGCGATCGCCGGCGTGATCTTTCCGAAGCAGGCCGAGGGCAGCCTGATCGAGCGGGACGGCAAGGTGGTCGGCTCCGCTTTGATCGGGCAGGAATTCAAGGACGACAAATACTTTCACGGCCGGCCCTCGGCAACCACCGCCCCCGACCCGGCCGATGCCAGCAAGACCGTGCCGGCGCCGTATAATGCGGCCAATTCGGGCGGCTCCAACCTCGGCCCGACCAGCAAGGCGCTGAACGATCGGGTCAAGGAAGACGTCGACAGGCTGAAAGCGGAGAATCCCACCGCCGACGTTCCGGTCGATCTGGTCACTACCTCCGCCAGCGGCCTTGACCCCGACATCTCGCCGCAGGCCGCGCTGTTCCAGGTGCCGCGCGTCGCCAAGGCACGGCATATGCCGGAGGACCGTGTCCGTCAGTTGGTCGCCGAAAACACCGAGGGGCGCCTTGGCGGACTGCTCGGCGAGCCCCGCGTCAATGTGCTGGCGCTCAATCTGGCACTGGATGCGGCCGCATCCAGATAGGCCGAGCTAGGCTCGAATTGGCGCGAGGACTATAATGCCTTATGGCAAATCAAGGCCGCTATTCTGAGAAACGACCCTCGCCGGACGCGCTGCTGGAGGCTGCGCGGCGAGAGCATGATAAGGGCGGCCGGCTCAAGATCTTCGTCGGCGCCGCCCCCGGCGTCGGCAAGACCTATGAGATGCTGCAGAGCGCGCACGCCAAATTGAAAGCCGACGCCGACGTAGTCGTCGGCGTGGTCGAGACCCATGGACGGGCGGAGACCGAGGCGCTGCTCGCGGGCCTCGAAGTCCTGCCGCGCAAACGGCTCGCCTACAAGGATCAGGTGCTCGAGGAGATGGATCTTGACGCGCTGATCGCGCGCCATCCGGACATCGCGCTGGTCGACGAACTCGCCCATACCAATGCACCGGGCAGCCGCCATCCGAAGCGCTATCTCGATGTCGAGGAATTGCTGTCCCACGGCATCGACGTCTACACCGCGGTCAATATCCAGCATATCGAGAGCCTCAACGACGTGGTCGCCCAGATCACCCATGTCCGGGTACGCGAGACCGTTCCGGACTCGGTATTCGACCGCGCCGACGCCATTGAACTGATCGATCTCACGCCGGATGACCTCATCGCCCGGCTCAAGGAGGGCAAGGTCTACGTCCCCAGGCAGGCCGAGCGCGCGCTCGAGCACTATTTCTCGCCGGGGAATCTGACCGCGCTGCGCGAACTGGCGCTGCGGCGCACCGCCGAGCGGGTCGACGAACAGTTGCTGACCCATATGCAGGCCAATGCGATCGCCGGCCCCTGGGCCGCGGGCGAGCGTATCCTGGTCTGCCTCAGCGAGGATCCGCGCGCGGCCGGGCTCGTGCGCTACACCAAGCGGCTGGCGGATCGGCTGCACGCACCATGGACCGCGGTCAGCATCGAGACGCGGCGGAGCCTGCAACTGACCGACGAGCAGCGTGACCGCCTGGCCGACACCCTGCGCCTGGCCGAAGCGTTGGGCGGCGAGGCGCTGACCATTCCCGGCGTCGGGCGCCGTATCGCCGATGACCTCGTGAACTTCGCGCAGGCCAATAATGTGACCCAGATCATCATCGGCAAGGCGACGCGCTCATGGTGGTTTGAGATCCTGCGCGGCTCGGTGGTGCATGATTTGGTACGTCGTGCCGGCAATATCAGCGTCAATGTGATCGCCGGTGACGAACTGCCTGTCTCGCCTGCCGCCAAAACCGCGGTTCAGACGGCGGCGCGGCCCGACCCATTCGATGCCAGACCGTATCTGATGGCGCTGGCGATCGTGGCGCTCGGCCTCGCCGCCGCCGAGCTGATCCAGCCGATCTTCGGCATCGAGAATGTCGATCTGGTGTTCCTGACCGCCGTGGTCGGCGTGGCGGTGCGCTTCGGCCTGTGGCCGTCGCTGCTGGCGAGCGTTGCCGGCTCGCTGTGCTACAATTTCTTCTTTTTGCCGCCAGTTTACACCTTCACCATCACCGATCCGACCAATGTCGCGGCATTCTTCTTTTTCATGCTGATCGCGATCCTGGTTTCCAATGTCGCGGCGCGCGTGCGCACCCAGGCGGTGGCGGCGATCGGTCGGGTGCGAACCACGGAATCGCTGTACGCTTTCAGCCGCAAACTCGCGGGCACCGCGACGCTCGACGATGTGCTGTGGGCGACCGCCTATCAGATCGCGCTGCTGCTGAAAGTGCGGGTGGTTCTGCTGCTGCCCGAGGAGGATGTCCTGACCGTGAAGGCGGGTTACCCGCCGGAAGATCAACTCGACAAGGCCGATCTTGCCGCGGCGAACTGGGCATGGGGCAACGACCGTCCGGCCGGTCGCGGCTCCGACACGCTGCCGGGCGCCAAGCGCCTGTTCCTGCCGATGCGGACCGGCCGCGGCCTGGTCGGGGCGATCGGCATCGACGACGACAGGACCGGCCCGCTGCTCACGCCGGATCAGCGGCGGCTGCTCGACGCGCTGGTGGATCAGGGCGCGCTGGCGATCGAGCGCGTGCTGCTGGTCGAGGATATGGATCGGGTCAAGCGCACCGTGGAGTCGGATCGCCTGCGCGCGGCGCTGCTGACCTCGATCTCGCACGATCTCAAGACCCCGCTCGCCTCGGTGCTCGGCGCGGCCAGCACGCTGCGCGATCTTTCCGGCAGTCTTGGCGAGGCCGAAAAGCGCGATCTGCTGGCCACTGTGATCGACGAGTCCGAGCGACTCAACCGCTTCATTGCCAATCTGCTCGACATGACCAAGCTCGAATCCGGCGCGATCGTGCCGAATGCGGCGCTGCACGACATCGGGGAGATCGTCGGCAGCGCGCTGCGGCGCGCCAGCAAGATCCTGGCCCGCCACAAGGTCTCGCTCGAGCTTGCCGGCGACATGCCGATGCTGCAGCTCGACGCGGTGCTGTTCGAGCAGGTGCTGTTCAACCTGTTGGACAATGCGGCGAAATACGCCCCCGCCGAGACCACGATATCGATCCGAAGCGCGCGCGACCGGGATTCGATCTTGCTGCAAATCATCGATGAAGGCGGTGGCATTCCGCCGGGAGAGCTCGAAAGCGTGTTTGACAAGTTCTATCGCGCGCAAAAAGGCGACCATGTCCGCCCCGGTACCGGCCTTGGGCTGGCGATTTCACGCGGCTTTGTCGAGGCGATGCATGGCACGATCGGGGCCGCCAATCGCAGCGATCGAAGCGGCGCCATCCTGACCATCCGTTTGCCGGTTCCGACGGCGTCCGATGTGCTGGATACCGCCGCATGAACGCCACGCCGATCAGGGTCCTGGTCATCGACGACGAGCCGCCAATCCGCAAGCTGCTGCGGATGGGCCTGAGCACCCAAGGCTACGAGATCCTGGAAGCCTCCAACGGCAAGATCGCGCTGGAACTGCTGGCGCAGAATCCGGCCCTGATCATCCTTGATCTCGGCCTGCCGGATATCCAGGGTCATGAATTGCTGCGCATGATCCGGGGCCGCAACGACAGCGTGCCGATCGTGGTGCTGTCAAGCCGCGGCGACGAGGCCGGCAAGGTCGAGGCGCTCGATCTCGGCGCCGACGATTACCTCACCAAGCCGTTCGGGATGGACGAACTGCTCGCCCGCATGCGCGCAGCCCTGCGCCATCAGTTGCAGGTGCATGGCGAACGGCCGGTGTTTCGATCGGGCCAGCTCTCGGTCGATCTGGTGCGCCGCATCGTCAGGGTCGGTGACAGAGACGTCAAGCTCTCGCCCAAGGAGTACGACCTGCTGCGCGTGCTGGTGCAGCATGCCGGCAAGGTGCTGACTCACCGGTTTCTCCTGAAGGAGCTGTGGGACGAGCTGACCGATGCGCAATATCTGCGGGTCTATGTGCGTCAGCTCCGGCAGAAGATCGAAGCCGATCCGGAGCGACCGCAATTCGTCCTCACCGAAACCGGAATCGGCTATCGGATGCGCGCGGCGGATTAGCGCCGCGGTTGCAGAACCGGAACTTTCGCCGCTGACGACGATTACTTTCGTGCCAACCGGAGAATCATCATGGCACGAAAATATTCCAAGAAGGCATCTGCCAAGGTCGAACGCGCGATGAAGAAGCGCAAGGCGGGTACCTTGAAGAGCGGTCGTTCCGGCCGCAAGGTCAGGAGCCGCAAGCAGGCAATCGCGATCGGCCTGTCCGAAGCACGCGCCGAAGGCGCCAAGATCCCGAAGAAGACCACCATGAAGCGCAAGGCGAAGAAGAAGCGCGCGGCGAAGAAGTCATAGCGCCAAGCAATCAAACCCCTCCGTCATTCCGGGGCGCGCCGCTTGGCGCGAGCCCGGAATCCATACTCCCGATGGTGGTTATGGATTCCGGGCCTGCGCCAAGAGGCGCATCCCGGAATGACGAAGTATGGATTGCTTCGTCGCTTGGGCTCCTTGCAATGACGCGGAGAGAAACTCAGCTCGCCTTCCGCGCCCGCGCCGCCGAGCGGGTTGTCTTCTTGGCCGGCCGGCGGTGGGTCGAGCGCCGGGCAGGGGAAGCCGCGGAGCGCTTGGCCGAGGCTCTGCCCTTCAGGCTCTGCTTCAGCGCGTCCATCAGGTTGATCACGTTGCTCGGCTGTTCCTCGCGGTCGGCCGATTTGACCGGTTTGCCGGCGGCCTTGCGCTTCACCAGCGTCTTCAGCGCAGTCTCGTATTCGTCCTTGAACTTCGACGGATCGAAATGCGCCGCCTTGGTGTCGAGGATGTGGCCGGCGAGTTCGACCATATCCTTCGAAATCTTCGGATTCTTGATGCCGTCGAAATATTCGTGCTCGTCCCGCAGCTCGTACGGATAGCGCAGCGTGGTGCCGAGCAGGCCCTTGCCAAGCGGTTCGATCGCGATGATGTGCTCGCGGCTGGTGAGGACGATCCGCGCCAGTGCGACGCGGTCCTTGTCCTTCATGGCGTCGCGGATGACGGTGAAGGCATCGATGCCGGCCTTGCCGTCAGGGGCGATGTAATAGGGATGGTTGAGGTAGCGACGGTCGATCTCGTCCCTCGGCACGAAGCCGTCGATGTCAATGGTATGGTTGCTTTCGATCTGGACCGCTTCCAGCTCTTCCCGGTCGATCTCGACATATTCGCCCTTTTTTAGCTCATAGCCGCGGCCTTTCTGATCGCTTTCGACGACATCGCCGGTTTCGGTATCGACCATCTGCTGCTTCAGCCGGTTGCCGGTTTCCTTGTTGATCATGTGGAAGCGGGTCTTCTCGACCGAGGTCGAGGCCGGATAAAGCAGTACCGGGCACGACACCAGCGACAGCTTCAGGGAGCCTTTCCAATAGGCGCGGGCGGCCATTACAATCTCCGGCGGATGGGGCGTTGCGGGAATTTGGGAACCTTCAACGTCCGCTGGAGGTTTTGGTTCCGGGCGGATGCCGTTGTGCGGTAGCGCCACGGCCATTGCTGCGAGGGTTGATCGTGTCCTTGAGAAGCCTGTCCACCTACCGCAAGAAGCGCGATTTCGACAAGACCGCGGAGCCGAGCGGCGACGCCACGGTGACGCCGTCAAAACAGCGGCGCTTCGTGATTCAGAAGCACGATGCGACCCGGCTGCATTACGACCTCCGACTGGAGTTTGATGGCGTGTTCAAGTCGTGGGCGGTGACGCGCGGCCCCTCGCTCGATCCCCACGACAAGCGGCTGGCGGTCGAGGTGGAAGATCATCCGCTGGATTACGGCGATTTCGAAGGGACCATCCCCGAGGGGCAATATGGCGGCGGCACGGTGCAGCTCTGGGACCGCGGCTATTGGGAATCCGACGATCCGGAACGGGGATTCAAGAAGGGCGATCTGAAGTTCACGCTGCATGGCGAGAAGCTGCACGGAAGCTGGGTGCTGGTCCGGATGCGCCACGATCGCAACGGCGGCAAGCGCACCAACTGGCTTCTCATCAAGCATCGCGATGATTTCGCGCGGGAAGGCAGCGCCAACACGGTTCTCGATGCCGATCAGTCCGTCGCTTCGGGTCGGTCGATGGCGCAGATCGCGAAAGGCAAGGGCAAGGCCCCAAAGCCTTTCATGACGGCCAAATCCGGCCGCGGCAGGGCCGACGCGGTATGGAATTCGAACCGGGGCGATGCCGCCGAGGCGCGGGCGGGCAACCAGAAGGCCGCCCCGGCGCGCGCCGCGACGAAAGCCGCCAAAGGCCGCAAGGTCGCGGCGTTGCCGGATTTCGTCGCGCCGCAGCTCTGCCGTTTGGTCGACCGTCCGCCCTCCGGCGAGGGATGGTGCCATGAGATCAAATTCGATGGCTACCGGGTGCAACTGCGGGTCGAGGGCGGAAAGGCCACGCTGAAGACCCGCAAGGGGCTGGATTGGACCGACAAGTTCGGAGCGATCGCCAGGCAGGGCAGCACACTTCCCGACGCGCTGATCGACGGCGAGATCGTCGCTCTCGACCCTAGCGGGGCGCCCGATTTCTCGACGCTGCAGGCGGCCATTTCCGATGGCAAGACCGACGTCCTGATCTTTTTCGCGTTCGATCTGTTATTCACCGGCGCGGAAGATATTCGACCGCTGCCGCTCGCCGAGCGCAAGGCGCAACTGAAGAAACTACTGGAGGCGCGCCCTAAAGCGAGGGCGAAACTGATCCGTTATGTCGAGCATTTCGAGAACGGCGGCGATGCCGTGCTGCAATCGGCGTGCAAGCTGTCGCTGGAGGGCATCGTTTCAAAAGAGCTCAGCGCACCCTATCGCTCCGGCCGCTCGGACCACTGGACCAAGGCCAAATGCCGCGCCGGCCACGAGGTTGTCATCGGCGGCTGGAAAACCACCAATGGCAAATTCCGCTCGCTGATGGCAGGCGTGCATCGCGGCGACCATCTTGCCTTTGTCGGAATGGTCGGCACCGGCTTCGGGCAGGACAAGGTGCGGCGGATCATGCACGCGCTGAAGGCGGCTGCTTCGGATCAGAGTCCGTTCGGCGGCAAGGACGCGCCGCGCAAGACCCGCGACGTGCATTGGCTCAAGCCCGAACTGGTCGCCGAAATCGAATTCGCGGGCTTTACCGACGCCGGCAATATCCGGCAGGCTGCTTTCAAGGGGTGGCGGCAGGATAAGCCGGCCGACGAGGTGAAGGCGGAGAGCCCAGCCATGACCAGAATCGCAAAGCCGGACGGCAAGACCGCCAAGCCGGCCGTCCGGGGCGCAAGGCCGGCCAATCAATCCGCTGAAGTCATGGGCGTCGTGATCTCAAAACCCGACAAGGCGCTGTGGCCAGACGCCGGTGATGGCAAAGCTGTCACCAAACTCGATCTTGCGCGCTATTTCGAAGCGGTCGGACCCTGGATCATCGGCCATTTGAAGGGACGGCCGTGCTCCGTCGTCCGTGCCCCCGACGGGATCAACGGCGAGACGTTCTTTCAGCGCCACGCCATGACCGGAACGTCGAGTTTGCTGGAACTGGTCAAGGTCTCCGGCGACCGCAAACCCTATTTGCAGATCGATCGCGTCGAAGGTCTCGCGGCGGTGGCGCAGATCGGCGGCCTTGAACTGCATCCGTGGAACTGCGCGCCGGACGCGCCTGACGTGCCGGGGCGGCTGGTGTTCGATCTCGACCCCGCGCCGGATGTCGAATTCGGCGAAGTGATCGAAGCCGCGATGGATATGCGCCAGCGGCTGATCGCAGTCGGGCTTGCGAGTTTCTGCAAGACCACGGGTGGCAAGGGACTGCACGTGGTGACGCCGCTGGCGTACGGCGCCAGGGAGAGAGTGACATGGAAGGAAGCCAAGGCCTTTGCGCAAGGCATCTGCCAGTGGATGGCCGAAGAAGATTCCCAGCGCTATTTGCTCAACATGTCGAAGAAGCTGCGTAAGGGAAAGATCTTCCTCGATTATCTTCGCAACGACCGCATGGCGACGGCAGTCGCGGTGCTGTCGCCGCGGGCGCGCGACGGCGCCACGGTCTCGATGCCGCTGACATGGACCCAGGTCAAGGCCGATCTCGATCCACGGCGCTATACCGTGCGCACCGTGCCGGCTCTGCTCGCCAGGACTAAAGCGTGGGCCGATTACGACGAGGCCGCCTCATCGATCAAGGCGGCGATCAAGAAGCTTGCCTCGGGTAAATGACGGCAACACAGCGGTCATAACACACCCGTCATACTCCGCGAAGGCGGAGTATCCGGTACGCCGCGGCCTTTCAGGTTCTCTCGCTGACGCCTCGGAATACTGGATCACCCGCTTTGCGCGGGTGATGACATCGGGTCGAAGAAAAGGTGGGCACGGCGCATAGGCGCCTTTGCCCACCTACGGTGTTATATCGAGTAGGGTGGGCTGAGCGAAGCGAGCCCACCGTATCGTGCCTACAGTCTTCCCATCAGCAGCAGGATCAGCAGGATGACAATGATGAGGCCGAGTCCGCCGCCGCCATAATAGCCGGTGCCGTAGAAAGGTCCGCCGCCGATGCCGCTGAAGCCGCCGAGCAGCGCGATGACGAGAATAATCAGAATAATCGTTCCAATGGACATGTGGACTCCTCCAGCCCGGCAGTCGGCACCAGTTGCTCTGCCATCGGTCGGAAAAACAAACGGGAACCGTGAAAGTTCCCGTTTTTGCACTGCAATCATTCGGGCCTCCCCTTCTTTTTGAACCATGTGGAATTACATCACGTTAGATCAGACGAGGAATATGACGATGCCTGCTCCACTTGTGGTTTCGATTCCGCACCGTCTCGGTCGTGAGGAGGCGACGCGCCGGCTGCAGGCGGGATTGACCCGGGCCGCTTCCAGCATCCCGGTGTTGAAGGTCGATGAGGAGCGGTGGGAAGACCATCGCATGATTTTTCGCGTTCGCGCGCTGGGACAGGCAGCATCCGGCCATCTCGATGTGGCGGACGATCATGTGCGACTGGAAGTGACGTTGCCCTGGCTATTGCAGCGCTTCGCTGAAGTAGCCCAAGCGGCGATTCGGAATAGGGGTCGTCTGCTGTTGACCAAACGCGGCTGACACCAACCGCTATCGAGTTTGCTATGCGGCAATAGCTAAATCGATGTGAAAAAGGCCAGACGACGCCGATGTGTAAGCTTGTCGGTAACGGATTGGCTGGACTATGGAAGCCTGCGCGGGGGTTGGGAACCGACCTCTCGAGTCGGCACGATATCCGCCGGGCCGTCCGGCTTTTCGATCCCGGGCGGCCATCGGGTTTCCAGCTTCGCCGTCAGTTCGGCCTAGCTTGCTGTTTTGACGCGTAACGCTTTCCAGGGCGACCTCGTTTGCGCTCAGGCTCTACGGCCGCCTCGAATCGGGCTTTCAGCACCGCGGCCGGCAGATATCTGAATAGGGCGGCGAGCCGCAGTTCGGCGCCGCCGGTCGGTTCGGCGACGTCTTCAACGACATAGCCGCGCAGGTCGAGCGAGGCATCGAAGGCGTCCGCGCGGGGCCACGCCCGGCCGCCTTCCGACATCGGCGCCAACGCTTTCGCAACCGCGACGATCGCCGCCTGACCGCCGTGGCGCCGCGCAAACGCAATGACGTGGTCGCGGTGCGGGCCACTGACTGGCACCGGTTGGTAGTCACCCTGGGTGAATACATCAGCCAATTCGGTCCGCAGCTTGAGCAGATGCCGCGTCCAGGCCAGCTTGAGATGTCCATTGGGCCAGATCCGTACCAGACTGTCCCAATCCGGATGATCCGCTTCTGCCAGTGCGGCGGCGCGCGCGGCAAAATCGACCGGTCGCCGGTTGTCGGGATCGACCAGCGACAGATCCCACAATTCCGTGCCCTGGTAGAAGTCGGGGACGCCAGGCATCGTCGCCTTCAGGGTGACCTGGACCAGCGAGTTCAGCGCGCCGAGCAGCCCGATGCGCCGGCTCAGGGCTTGCAACGCATCGACAAATTCGGCCGAGACCGCGCGATCCAGGATCCGGGCCAGGAACGTCCGCACTCCCGCTTCATAGGCATGGTTGGGATTGAGCCAGCTCGTCTCCTGCTTGCCCTCGCGTGCCGCTTTCAGCGCATAGGCTTGCATCCGCGGCAGGAATTGCTCGTCGGGCTCGCTCGTCGGCCATGCCCCGACGAGCGCCTGATACAGCATGTATTCAAACGCGGCCGAAGGCGAGCGGATCTCGCCATCGGTAACAAGATGCGGTGCGTTGAGGATTTTCCACCGCGCCACGGTGCTGGCCCATTCGCCGGGCAACTCCGCCAGCGCCAGTAGCCGCGCCCGTGCATCCTCGCCGCGCTTGGTATCGTGTGTCGCGGTCGCGGTCATGCCATGCGGCCATTCCCTGGCGCGAACCTTCATCGCCGCGTGAAAAGCATCGACTGGCAGTCCCCGGCTGGCCGGGTCGCCGCCGACCTCGTTCAGCGCGAGCAGACGATGGTAGCGATAGAATGCGGTGTCCTCGAGCGACTTCGCCATCACCGGACCCGTGAATTGCTGCACCTTGAGCGCAAAACGCCGAACGCGCGGGGCGCCGTGCAAGGCGCGGCCGGGCTTGATCAGGTCCATCGTCAGCGCGTCTTGCAGAAAATCGAAAATGCCGTCGTCGGCGGCGAACCAGTCCGTCCGGGCCTGCTCGATCGTCGCTGCAATCAGCGCATGATCATCCGCCGTTGCCCCGGCCGGGGTCAGGTAGGTGCGGTAGATCGGAAAATGCAGAACGTAGAGCTCAAGCGCCTGCCGCAGGCTGTCGGCGGAAAAGTCACGGGTCGAATAGTGACCCGCGGCAATGCGCGCGAGCAACCGCGTCAGCACCGTGAACTCGCTGGTCAGCAAGGTGTCGATCACCCTGCGCTTGGCCGCTTTCAGCACCGGGTCGATCTTGGGGCTTATATTGCTGATCTGCCGCCAGATCTCGTCGAGCCGGTCGAGACCGCTGCCGTCGACCAGCACCTGCGTGATGGCGTTGAGCCACTCATAGCCGGTGGTGCCGTGGACATCGGCGAAGGGGCGCAGCGCTTCGTGCTCGCCGAGGATTTTCTCGACTACCATGTAAAGCGGCTTGGCGGCGTTGCCCTGAGCCTTGCGGATCAGGCGGCGCAGCCGCTGGAAATATTGCGCGGGATCGCGCAAGCCGTCGATATGATCGAGCCGCAGACCCTGCAACTGACCTGCCGCAACCAGCGTCTCGACCAGGCGATGGATGGCGTCGAACGTGCCGGCATCCTCGACCCGCAGCCCGGCGAGAGTATTCACATCGAAGAAGCGGCGGTAGTTGATGTCGCTGGAGGCGAGCCGCCAATGGCCGAGCCTGTAGTGCTGGCGTTCCAACAGATGATGTAGCGCCAGCGTCTGGGCGGCGCGATCGGGTGCGGCCCGATAGGCCTCAAGCCCGCGCGCAATGATCGCGGCGCCGCCCTCGATGGCCATCAACTCGGCCTTGAAGGCGGGCGCCTCCTTGCGATTGGGGTGGCGCAGCCCCTTGTAGCGCGACCCCAGCGCAAGGATGCGCCGGCCCTCCGGGCTGTGTTCGACGCCGGCTTCCCGCGCGACCGTGCGCAATATCTCGCTGTAGCGCTCGGGTGCGATTGGCAGCCGATGTTCGAAATACCAGGCTGAAAGGCTGCCTTCGTCCGCGTCGTAACGCAGTTCGATCTCGCCCTTTTCCAGCGCTTCGCCATAAGACGAACCGATGATCGGCAGCAATACGCCGCCGCGCGCGCGATAGGGCAACAGCTCCCAGTCGATGTCGAACGATGCCGCGTGGGGCGAGGCCTGGCCCCATTCCAGCGTGTCAAGCCACCACGGATTATCCGCGAAATGCACCCCGACATGGTTCGGGACGAAATCAAGGATCAGGCCGAGATCGTAGCGCTGCAGCGCCGCGCTCAAGCGCTGGAAGCCGACCTCGCCGCCGAGTTCGGGATTGAATTGGGCATGGTCGACGATGTCGTAGCCGTGGGTGCTGCCCTTGCGCGCCTTCATGAACGGTGATGCATACAGGTGGGTGATGCCGAGCGCCTTGAGGTAGGGAACAACCGCCGCGGCGGCGTCGAAATCGAAGTTCGCCGTGAGCTGCAGGCGGTAGGTGGCAACGGGAATGACGGGAGGCATCACGGGGCTCCGATGCGCCAGAGCACAAACCAGGGAGGCATCGGGCCGCCGGTCGCGCTGCCCCAGATGATGGCGCCGGTCATGTCAGCCGGCGGGCCCGTGATCGCGCGCGGCGACAAATTCGCGATCAGCGAAAGCCGCGCGCCGTCGCCCAACCGCCAGTCGGCTGTCAGCCGGCCGTCATCCGCCGCCCGCGCGTCGCCAAAGGTGGCGCCCGCGAGCCGCGGCATGATCTGGCGCCGGCGTATCGCCAGCAGGTCCTGCACCAGCGCCAGGCGGTTGCGCCCCGCCGGCTCGTCGCACGCCGCCCAGTCCGGCACGGCCGCACGGAAGGTGGCGGCAGAAAGCGGGTCGGGGACCTCGTCGCCATATTTGGCGTAGTCGCCAGCGAATTCCCGCCGCCGGCCCTGACGTACCGCGTCGGCGAGTTCGCCGCGGAAGTCGCAGAAGAACGGAAACGGCGCCTTCGAGCCCCATTCCTCGCCCATGAACAGCATCGGGATCGCCGGCGCGAGTAGGGTGATCGCCAGCGCGGCTTCGATCGCGTCGGCGCTGGCATGGCTTGCGAGCCGGTCGCCGCGGGCACGGTTGCCGATCTGGTCGTGGTTCTGCAGGAAGTTGACAAAGGCGATGGGGGCGAGCTGGCGGCTCGGCTCGCCGCGCAGCACCCCGCCGCGATGCACGGACGCCTCGCCCTGATAGACAAAGCCGGAGCCGAGCGCCCGTGCGATGTCATGAAGCGGGGCGCGCTGGTAGTCGCGGTAATAGCCGTGGCCTTCCCCGGTCAGCAGCACATGCCAGGCGTGGTGATAGTCGTCGTTCCACTGCGCGCGGTATTTGCCACGCGGCGGTCCTTCGCCGGCATCGAGCAGGCTCGCGGCGTTGTCGTCGTTCTCCAGCACCAGATGAATATGCCGGCCGGTGGCGCGGGCAAGTTCTCCGGCCGCATCGCTTAGGTCGTGCAGCATCGAAATCTCGCCCGGCTCGGCAATGGCGTGGATGGCGTCCAGCCGCAGCCCGTCGAACCGGTATTCGTCGAGCCAATACAGCGCATTCTCGATGGCGAAGGCGCGTACCTCCGGCACCCGGTAATCGATCGCGCTGCCCCACGGCGTCTGCGCGTCGATAAAGAAGGTCGGGGCGTATCGGCCGAGGTAATTTCCCTCGGGCCCGAAATGATTGTAGACGACGTCGAGAAACACCATCAGCCCGCGCAGATGTGCTTCATCGATCAGCGCCTTGAGATCGTCCGGACGTCCATATGCGCTGTCGGGCGCATACCACAGCACGCCGTCATAGCCCCAGTTGCGCTGCCCTGCGAAATCCGCCAGCGGCATCAGTTCCAGCGCTGTGATCCCAGTTGCCACCAGATGATCGAGCTTGCCGATCATGGCGCGGTAGATGCCCTCCGGCGTAAAGCTGCCGACATGGCTTTCGATCACGACCGCCTCCTGCCATGGGCGCCCGCGCCAGTCCCGGGCGCGCCAGCCATAGATCGCGGGGTCGATCACCTCGCTCGCGCCGAACACGTCGTCGGGCTGAAATGCCGACGCCGGGTCCGGCACATCGACCTCGCCGTCGATCTTGAACCTGTAGCGCGCGCCGGCGGCCACGCCCGCGATCTCGGCAGAAAACCAGCCATCGCCGTGACGGCGCAGCGGGTACGGCTTTTCCAGCAGTACATCGACATGGTTGGCCGCCGGCGCCCACAAACGGAATGACGTCCCATCCGCCGTCAGCCTGGGGCCAAACCGCCGCGCATTCATGCCGAACCCGCAAAGGCGAGCACCGAGCGGGGAGGCGCCTCGGTTTCGCTTCCCGACTCGAAATCCGTAGCCGGCTGTTCGCGCTCCACGGTGTTGAGCACTTGCTGCCAGGTTTTGTATTCGGCCA
Source organism: uncultured Alphaproteobacteria bacterium (assembly GCA_963808035.1). GTDB lineage: Bacteria > Pseudomonadota > Alphaproteobacteria > Rhizobiales > Xanthobacteraceae > Bradyrhizobium. The sequence continues at coordinate 218,461 of CAWEEF010000004.1, forward strand.
TGCCCGGCAGCTTGATCGTGATCGCCTCGGGTGCTGCGTTGAGCACGATGAAGATCGGCGGCTGTCCCTGTTCGGCGGGCCCGAGCACGTAGGCGAGAAATCGGCCTTCCGGGAAATTCCAGTCCTGCTCGGTCATTTCCGCAGCCGACGGCGTTAGCCATGACACGCCGTACGATCCGTCGGCGCGGCGGCCATCGAGCCATTGGCGCGACCGGATCTGCGGAAACCGTCGTCGCAACTCGGTCATATGGCCGATGAAATCGGTGAGGTCGTCGTCCTGGTGGCCGAGTTTCTCCCATCCTACCCAGCCGATCTCGTTGTCCTGGCAATAGGCGTTGTTGTTGCCGTCCTGGGTGTTGGCGACTTCGTCGCCGGCCAGGATCAACGGCAGTCCCTGCGCGAGCATCAGGCAGGCGAGCTGGTTTTTGCGCAACTGGCGGCGCAGTGCGTTGATGGTCGGATCGTCGGTCGGGCCTTCATGGCCGCAATTGTTGCTGAGATTGTCGCTGGAACCGTCGCGATTGTCTTCGCCGTTGGCCTCGTTGTGCTTTTCATTGTAGCTGAACAGGTCGGCCAGCGTAAAACCGTCATGGACGGTGATGTGATTGATCGCGGCGCGGTGGGCGCGGCCGTCATGGCTGAACAGGTCGGACGATCCGGTCATGCGGCCCGACACTTCGCCGATCAGGCTGCCTTCGCCGCTCCAGTAGCGCCGCATCGCGCTGCGATAGCGGTCGTTCCACTCCGACCATTGCGAGGTAAACGCGCCGACCTGATAACCGCCGAGCCCGAGGTCCCAGGGCTCGGCCACCAGCTTCACCGTCGACAGCACCGGATCCTGGCGGACCGCGGTGAGAAACGGACCGTTGCGGTCGAACCCGTTCGGCCCCCGCGCCAGCGTGGTGGCGAGATCGAAGCGGAAGCCGTCGACGTGGCAGACTTCGACCCAGTAGCGCAGCGAATCCATCACCATCTGCAGAACCCGCGGATGGGTCAGATTGAGCGAGCTGCCGCAGCCGGTGAAATCGTCGTAATACCGGGGATTGTCCCGCTTCAGCCAGTAATAGGAGGCGTTGTCGATGCCGCGGAACGACAGCGTCGGGCCCATATGGTTGCCCTCGGCGGTGTGGTTATAGACGACGTCGAGCATCACCTCGATGCCGGCATCGTGCAGCCGTGCCACCGCGGTGCGGAAGGCGTTGAGCGGGTTGTCCTGTGAATAGCGTGGCTCGGGCGCGAAAAATGACAGCGTGTTGTAGCCCCAGTAGTTCGACAGCTTCCGTTCCACCAGGATGCGGTCGTCGACGAAGCCGTGGACCGGCAACAGTTCGATGGTGGTGACACCAAGCCGCCTGAGGTGATCGATCATCGCGGGCGACGACAGGCCGCCATAGGTGCCGCGCAAAATCGCCGGCACATCCTCGCGCTGCTGCGTCAGGCCCTTGACATGCGCCTCATAGATGATGGTGTCTTCCCAGGGAATGTTGGGACGTATCTCGCGCCGTCCCCAGTTGAAGGTCTCGTCGACGACCACCGCCTTCGGCATGCCGCGCGCGTTGTCGCGCCGGTCGAACGAGAGGTCCTCGCGCGCGCTGCCGGTGCGATAGGCGAAATGCGCATCGCTCCATACCAGGCGTCCGGCAAGCCGCCTGGCATAGGGATCGAGCAGCAGCTTGTTGGAGTTGAAGCGGTGACCATGTTCCGGCTCATAGGGTCCGTGAACGCGATAGCCGTAGAGTTGCCCGGGCGATACGTCGTTGAGGTAGCCGTGCCAGACATCTTCGCTGCGCTCGGGTAATTCGATGCGTTCGAGTTCGCGGCGGCCCTGATTGTCGAACAGGCAGAGCTCGACCTTTTTCGCATTGGCGGAAAACAGCGCGAAATTGGTTCCCCGGCCGTCCCAGCTTGCACCGAGGCGCGAGGACGTTCCTGCGGATAGTCGCATGCTCAGCTTTCCGGTACGAGAAATATGGCGGCCAAGGGCGGGACGGTGAGATTGAGCTCGGGCACCAGGCCGTCCAAGGTCTGGACTTCACCGACGTTTCCGACATTGCTGCCGCCATAATGCGCGGAGTCCGAATTGAGCACCTCGCGCCATTTGCCGGCGAACGGCACCCGGGCGCGATAATTGTGATAGACGTTCGGCGAGAAATTCATGACCACGAGGCACCGTGCGCGGGCATCGTTGCCCTTGCGGATCCAGGCGAATACGTTGCGGTTGGCATCCTCGGTGACGATCCATTCAAATCCGGATGGATCGCAGTCCAGCTCGTGCAGCGCCGGCAGTGTGCGATAGAGCCGGTTCAGATCGCGGATCAGCGACTGGATGCCGCCGTGCCGGCTCTGCTCCAGCAAATGCCAGTCGAGCGAACGGTCGTGGCTCCATTCGCGCTCCTGGCCGAACTCGCAGCCCATGAACATCAGTTTCTTGCCGGGGTGGGCGAACATGAAGGAATAGTACGCCCGCAGATTGGCGAAGCGCTGCCAGTCGTCGCCGGGCATCCGCCCCAGGATCGAGCGCTTGCCGTGGACGACTTCGTCGTGCGACAGCGGCAGAATGAAGTTTTCCGAAAAAGCATAATGCAGCCCGAACAGCATGTCGCCATGGTGGTATTTGCGGTGGATCGGATCCTTGCTGACGTAGTTCAGCGTGTCGTGCATCCAGCCCATATTCCACTTGTAACCAAATCCGAGCCCGCCATATTCGACCGGGCGCGAAACCTGGGGCCACGCCGTCGATTCCTCGGCTGCCGTCGTGGCTTGCGGAAAGCGCGCGAACACCTCGGTATTGAACCGACGCAGGAAATCGATGGCTTCGAGATTTTCGCGGCCGCCAAATTTGTTCGGGATCCAGCCGCCGGCAGGCCGGCTGTAGTCGAGATAAAGCATGGAAGCCACGGCATCGACGCGCAGGCCGTCGATGGCATAGCGTTCCAGCCAGAACAACGCGTTCGAGACCAGGAAATTGGTGACTTCGGTGCGACCGAAATTGTAGATCAGGGTACCCCAGTCGAGGTGGCGGCCCTGCAGCGGGTTAGCGTGTTCATAGAGCGCGGTGCCGTCGAAGCGGCCGAGGCCATGCGGATCGTCCGGGAAATGCCCGGGTACCCAGTCGAGCATCACGCCAAGCCCCTCGCGATGGCAGGCGTCGACCAGCGCGGCGAAATCCTGCGGCGGCCCGAACCGGCTGGTCGGCGCAAACATTCCGGTCGGCTGATATCCCCATGAGCCGTCGAACGGATGCTCGTTGACCGGCAGGAACTCGATATGGGTGAAGCCGAGATCGCGGGCGTAAGCCGGCAGTTGCTCGGCAAGATCGCGATAGCTCAGCCATTCGTTGTGGCCCTTGCGCCGCCACGAGCCGAGGTGAACCTCGTAAATCGAGATCGGCGCGCTCAGCGCGTTGACATTGGTTGTCGTCGGGCGCGGCCGCGGCAGCCTGGCCTCGTCGAAAACGATCGATGCGGTGCTGGGCCGCACCTCAGCCGCAAACGCCACCGGATCGGATTTCAGCGCGAGGCGCTGACCCTGCGGGCCGATGATATCGAACTTGTAGTGATCGCCGGCCTTGGCGTGGGGCACGAATAGCTCCCAATAGCCGACGCCGCGCACCCGCATTGGATGCCGCCGCGCATCCCAGAAATTGAAGTCGCCGACCACGCTGACCCGCCGCGCGTTGGGTGCGAGCACCACAAACGCCACGCCGTCGACGCCGTCGAGCTGCATGGGGTGCGCGCCAAGCTTGTCGTAGATCCGTTGATGGGTACCTTCACCCAGGAGATACAGATCGAAGTCCGACAGTACCGGCGGAAACCGGTAGGGGTCGTCGAGATCGACGACATGGTCGCCGAAGCGGGCTCGAAGCTGGTAACGCTTCGATCCGTTCGGCATTGCGCCGGCGAACAGGCCGGCATCGTGGATGCGGGCAAGCGGCGCCGTTTCGCCGTGCTCGCCGACGGCCTCGACATTGGAAGCCTCCGGCAGGAACGCGCGCACGACATGATGGTCGCCCTCGGCGTGAAGTCCGAGATAGCGGAACGGGTCGGCGGGCCGGCCTTCCACGATCGCATAGGCCTCCGCGGAAAGTTTCGTCATGAGGCCTCGCTGCTTTGCTCGGACAGGATTCGGAGAGCCCCGGTCAGCGGCACGCGCAGCCAATCCGGCCGGTGAGCCAACTCATATTCGATCTCGTAGAACGCCTTTTCGAGCAGGAAGAAATCCAGCATCTGTCGCGCGGCAAGTGGATCGGCCGGCCACAGATGCCGGTGGGTCATGGCCTCGCGATAGGCGGCGAGAAACGCGGCGGCCGCACGTTCCCGCCATTCCGCCAGCGCCGCGCCAAGCCTGCCCTGTTCGTCGGGTGCCACTTTCGCCGCGCGCTCCAGCGCCGCGGTGGCCGAGTAGTCGATCGAACGGATCAGGCCGGCGACGTCGCGCGCCGCGGGCGCCTTGCGTCGCCGTTCGTCATGTGGCCGGCGCGGCTCGCCCTCGAAGTCGATGACGAAGATATCGTCCTTGACGATCAGCATCTGGCCGAGATGGAAGTCGCCGTGATGGCGGATGTTCAGGCCGTCAATGTCGGGCGGAAGCAGCGTGGTCAGGCGGTCGCGCAAGGTGGCGCGTTCGGCCAGCAGCAGGTCGACCAACTGGCGATCGGCTTCCCTCAGGCTGTCGCGCCGCTGCTTCAGCGTGTCAAACATGCGCTCGGCGCGGCTTGCCACCTCGTCGATCCGGCGCCTGACGTCTTCGGGCTTGATCGGCTCCGGCGCAAAATCCGGGAGGTCGTCGCGGCTTGCGAGCGCGAGGTGCATTTCGGCGACCCGCCTTCCGGTCTGCGACATGTAGCGCAGATAGGGCACCTGTTCCTCGCTCTCACCGGGATGCTCGCTCTTCGCCAGCAAGCGCTGTTCGTCAACGAAGCGATCGAGATAGGCCGATGTCACGGTCCAGCCGTCACCCTGGTTCTCGACAAAGGCATGAACGATCGCCACCGCGCTCTTGCTCTTGTTGTCACCTTCGACCAGTTCGACGCTGCCGAGCAGGGCCGGCGTGTTGGCAAAGCCCGCGACTTCGGTCAGGAAGCGGCCGACCTCGATCTCGGGATTGATGCCGGGCTCGAGCTTGCGATACACTTTGACTACATAGTCGTTGTCGACCAGCGCGGTGCTGTTGGATTGCTCGGTTTCGACTGCGCGAATGTGGTTGGGCTGCCGAATCGGCTTGTCGGCAAACCGGCTGGTCGGCCTGAATTCGAGCCGCAGGTCGTTTTCTTCCACGGTCAGGGATTCGCTCAGGTTGCGCAGCAACAGCGCGATGAAGATCTGGTCGGTGGCGACGTCGAGCAGGGTGCCTTCGCGCGCACCCTGGCGTACCGCGGCAAAGGCGCGGGGGTTGTAGCGCTCGCGATCGAACCGCATCCATTCGATCTGCATCGGCAGCACGTAGCGCGTGGTGACGCCGCGTTGCGTGGTCTCGAAGAACGCCAGCCACGGGCGGTTGTCGCCGATGTCGCAGAACGGGATCGCCGAGGTCAGGGTTGGCTGGATGGCTTTCGGCGATCGCTCCGGATACCAGCGCGTGCGTGACAAATAGCCGGGCAGCACATCGCGTTCGAACACGCCCCTGGTACGCGCGAGCGATACCCAGGTGGCGCCGACCGGCACGACGAGGGTCTCGAACTCGGGAACCACCGAAGGCGCGACGTGTTCCGACTTGTCGGGCTCCCGAAGCTGGAACCAGTAGAAGCCATACGGCGAGAGCGTAATCATGTAGGGCAATTCGCCGATCGCCGGAAAGCGGGTGCGCCCGAGCATCTCCAGCGGGACGCGGTCCTTCCACGCCGACAGGTCGAGTTCGGTCGCCTGCGCCGAGCGCGACAGATTGGCGACGCAGAGGATCACCTCGTCGCCATATTGCCGGACATAGGCCAGCACGCAGCGGTTGGCCGGACGAATGAAGGTCATGGTGCCGCGGCCGAACGCCAGTGTCGACTTCCGCACCGAGATCAGCCGCTTGGTCGCGCTCAGCAGCGACGACAGGCTGCGCGACTGTGCCTCGACATTGACCGCCTCGTAGCCATAGACCGGATCCATGATGGTCGGCGCGTACAGCCGGGCCGGGTCGGCGCGGGAGAATCCGCCATTGCGGTCCGGCGTCCATTGCATCGGCGTGCGAACGCCGTTGCGGTCGCCGAGATAGATGTTGTCGCCCATGCCGATTTCGTCGCCATAGTAGATGATCGGCGTGCCGGGGAATGACAGCAGCAGCGAGTTCATCAGCTCGATCTTGCGGCGGTCGTTGTCCATCAGCGGCGCGAGGCGGCGGCGGATCCCGACATTGATGCGCGCGCGGGGGTCGTTGGCGTAAGTCGACCACAGATAATCGCGCTCGACGTCGGTGACCATTTCGAGCGTCAGCTCGTCATGGTTGCGCAGAAACAGCGCCCACTGGCAGGTGTTCGGAATATCCGGCGTCTGGCGCAGGATGTCGGTGATCGGAAACCGGTCCTCCTGCGCGATCGCCATGTAGATCCGCGGCATCAGCGGGAAATGATAGGCCATGTGGCACTCGTCGCCACGGCCGAAATATTCCTGGACGTCTTCAGGCCATTGGTTGGCCTCCGCCAGCAGCACCTTGCCCCTCGCATAGGCATCGAGTTCGGCGCGCAGCCGCTTGATGATGGCGTGGGTCTCGGGCAGGTTCTCGTTGTTGGTGCCGTCGCGTTCGCACAGATAGGGAATGGCATCGAGCCGGAAACCGTCGACGCCGGCGTCGAGCCAGCGCTTCATCACCTGGATCAGCGCGCTGACAACCCGCGGATTGTCGAAATTGAGATCGGGCTGGTGCGAGAAGAAGCGGTGCCAGTAGAACTGGCCGGCTTCCGGATCCCAGGTCCAGTTCGATTTCTCGGTGTCGGTGAAGATGATCCGCGTGCCCAGGTATTTCTGGTCGGTATCGCTCCACACATACCAGTTGCGCGCGCTCGATTTCGGATCGCTGCGGCGGGCGCGCTTGAACCAGTCGTGCTGGTCGGAGGTATGATTGACCACGAGCTCGGTGATGACGCGCAGTCCGCGCCGCTTTGCCTCGACGATGAAGCGCCGGAAATCCTTCATCGTGCCGAAATCGCGATTGATATCGCCATAGTCGGCGATGTCGTAGCCGTCGTCGCGGCCGGGCGAGGGGTAGAACGGCAACAGCCATAGCGTGGTGACGCCGAGGTCCTGCAGGTAGCCTAGCTTTTCGGTCAGTCCGGCAAAGTCGCCGATACCGTCATTATTGCTGTCGGCGAATGCCTTGACGTGCAGTTGGTAGATGATGGCGTCCTTGTACCACAGCTCGTCGCGGGTGTCGCCGGCCGGCAGTTCCTTGACATCGATGGAGGGCATCACGTTCATGGCGGTGCTCACGCCAGACAGCGAAACAGCAATGCGGGATCGCGCACCGGATCGATCCGCAGCCGAATGCCGCCCCACTCGACGGGGTAACGCTCGCCGGTCATCAGATTCTCGACCGCGGCGACGTTGCGGCGGTCGTCGGGCAGGCCAACCTGGACGTCGCCGAGCGGAAGCCAGAACTCGTGCGGATCGCGCGTCAATGCGATCGCCGCAACGACGCTGTTGGTCTGATCGACCGATTCCTTGGCGAAGGCGATGACGTTGCCGTCTTCGATCGCAATGAAGCGCAACTGGCTGGTCTGCTGCAGCGCCGCGTTTTCGCGGCGGGCGCGGTTGAGCTCGCGGATATACGGCTTGATGTTGTCAGGCCCGTCCCAGTCGCGCACCTTGATCTCGTATTTTTCGGAATCCAGATATTCCTCCCGGCCCGGAACCGGGTCGTGCTCCAGCAGCTCGAACCCGTTATAGATGCCGTAGCTGCCCGACAGCGTCGCGGCAAGCGCGACGCGGGACTTGAACATCCAGCTCTCGCCGCCTTGCAGATGAAAGGGCAGGATGTCGGGTGTATTGACAAAAAAGTTCGGACGATAGAAGTCGCGCTCCGGATAGGCGGTGAGCTCGGCGAGATACTGCTGCAGCTCCCCCTTCTGGGTCCGCCAGGTGAAGTAGGTATAGGATTGGGTGAAGCCAAGCTTGGCAAGCCCCTTCATCAGTTTCGGCCGCGTGAACGCCTCGGCGAGGAAGATCACGTCGGGATGGCGGAGCTGGACTTCCCGGATCAGCCATTCCCAGAACGGAAATGGCTTGGTGTGGGGATTGTCGACCCGGAAGATTTTCACGCCCTGTTCTACCCAGAACAGCACGACGTCGCGCAGGGCGTTCCACAGCGCGCCGGCATCCTCGGATGAAAAATCGGGGTTGACGATGTCCTCGTATTTCTTCGGCGGATTCTCGGCATAGCGCATCGAGCCGTCCGGCCGCCGCCTGAACCATTGCGGATGCTGTTTGAGCCAGGGATGGTCCGGCGAGCACTGCACGGCGAAATCGAGCGCGACTTCCATCTCGAGCAGCCTGCAGGCCGCGACGAATTCGCGGAAATCCTTCAGCGTGCCCAATTCCGGATGCACCGCATCGTGGCCGCCTTCGGCGCCGCCGATGGCATACGGGCTGCCGGGATCGCCCTCTGCCGCCGTCACGGCGTTGTTGCGGCCCTTGCGGTTGGTATGACCGATCGGGTGGATCGGGGTCAGATACACCACGTCGAACCCCATCGCCGCAATGTCGGGCAGGCGCGCCATGCAATCCTTGAACGTGCCGTGCTGGCCCGGCGTCTGGCCCTGGCTGCGCGGCACCATTTCGTACCACGCACCGGTTCTCGCCCGTGGCCGGTCTGCCACCAATGGAAACAACGGCGATCGCATCAGGTCGTGCCGCAACTGGCTCTCGGCCATCGCGTCCTTCAGTTCGTCGGCCAATAGCGGCGCGGCTTCGCCAGTTTGCAGAAACTCCTCGCATTGGCGCAAGATCACCGCGGCGGCGGCGTGGCCGCCGGACTGTGCCTTGGTCAGCATGCCCGCGCCCTCGATCGCGTCGAGGCTGAGGTCGGCACCGGCCGTCTGCTTGAGCTCGAAGCCATGCCGCCAAGTGGCGAATTCGTCGGTCCAGGCCTCGATGGCATAGACATAGCGGCCAGGCTGGTCCGGCAGAAACGATCCGACCCAGCGGTCATTGCCGTGATGGGTCATGGCAGCACGCTGCCACTCGCGGTCCTGTTCGCGACGCCAGACCAGCGCCGCGGCAACCACATCATGGCCGTCACGATAGACATCCGCCCACACTTCGACACGCTCGCCGACGATACGCTTCACCGGAAAGCGGCCGCCGTCGATCAGGGGATAGACGTCTTCGATATGGAACGTGCCGCCGGCTGCGGCGCTCGCGACGGTCTGAGCTGTTCTATTCACGGTGATGCCATTGACTTGGAGGACACGCCCCGTTTCGTTTGCGGGAAAGAGACGCTCCGGACATATATACAAAGCCGCCGGTTAGATATGGTTCCCGCGGAACGGTGGAGGCGAAGTAGCGTTAATCATTGCTATCCTCTTCCTACATTTAGAGAATTTTGCGACGCCCGGCGGGATTGTCGCGTGCAAGCAGCGTGCCGAATGGACCTTTTTGCCAAAGCCAGAGAGCTGGGAATTGAGACCGAATTCGTGGACGGGCAGGGCCGCCGGCATGTCACCGATGCGGCGGCACTGAAAATCATCCTCGATGCCCTGCCGGCCGAACCGCCACGCCGGATTCTCGGCCAGGCGGTCGTGGTCCGCTCGGGCCGGCCGGCCCGGACCGAACTTGGCTCCGCCGCCCGGCTGCCGGTCGACTGGAAAATCGTTGCGGGCCTTGAGCTTATCGCGGAAGGCAGGGCTAATGACCGCTTCGTCGCCTGGCCGGAAAACCTGCCCGGTGGCTGCTACCGACTGCAGCTCGCCGACGCGGCGGTATCCGCCGAAGAGGAGCCGCTGATCGTGGCGCCGCCGCGGGCGTTCGGGGGCGATTTCGAGCGTTGCTGGCTGCTCGCGGTCCAGCTCTATGGCGTCCGTTCGGCCCGCAATTGGGGGATCGGGGATTTCACCGATCTTGAAGCGCTGATCGAGCTTGCAGGTCATTTGGGTGCCGATGGGGTCGGCCTCAACCCGCTCCACGCGCTGTTCGACGATCGTCCCGGCAGTTGCAGCCCTTATTCGCCGAACAGCCGGCTGTTTCTCAACGCGCTTTATATCGACGTGGCAAAGCTGCCGGGCGGTACTCCCGAACACGCCGCCAGCATCGACCGGCTGCGGGCGGGCGACATCTTGGATTATGCCAGCGTGACCGAGCAGAAATGGCGAGGACTGCGGGCGGCTTTCAAGGCGTTCAGGGCCGAACCGGCCGGCAGGCGCCGGCGGGATTTCGCGAAATTTCGCGCCGAGCGCGAACCGCTGCTGGCGCGTTTCGCCTGTTTCGAGGTGCTGCGGCACAAATTCAACAAACCGTGGTGGGAGTGGCCGAAACCGTGGCGACAGCCCAGTGACGCCGCATGCGCCTCGCTGCGCAAGGGCGCCGACGCGGCCGAGATCGAGTTCGTCGAGTTCGTGCAATGGGTCGCCGACCGGCAATTGCTGGCGTGCCGGGATCTCGCTCGCAAGCGAGGCCTCAAGGTCGGCCTCTATCTCGACGTCGCGGTCGGCGTGCAGTCCGACGGTTTCGATGCCTGGAACGAGCAGGTCGCCATCTCGCGCCACCTCGCCGTCGGCGCGCCGCCGGACCCGTTGAATATTTCGGGCCAAAACTGGGGGCTGGCGGGGTTCAATGCCGCGGGTCTCGAGCTTTCGTCGTTCGAGCCGTATCGAGCCATGCTGCGGGCTTCGATGCGCTACGCCGGCGCGATCCGGCTCGATCATGTGCTCGGCCTGAAGCGGCTTTACCTCGTGCCGCATGGATTTGCCGCCAACAACGGCGTCTATGTGCAAATGCCGTTCGAGGCGCTGCTGGCGGTGACTGTGCAGGAGAGCATGGCGCATCGCTGCGTGGTGATCGGCGAAGATCTCGGCACCGTGCCGGAAGGATTCCGCGAACAGATCGCCGACTGGGGCATCTGGTCATATCAGGTGATGATGTTCGAGCGCGACGACCATGGCCGGTTCCGGGGTGTCGACCACTACACGCCGCATGCGCTGGTCACCTTCAATACTCATGATCTCTCGACCTATGCCGGCTGGCGCGGCTTCAGCGATCTTGCGCTGAAACGTTCGCTGGGGATCGATCCCGGGGAAAGCGACGACGCGCGCTGGCACGCGCTTGCCATGCTGACCGACGTGCTGCGTCACCACGCCATCGACCGCGACGATCTCTATGCGGTGGCGGGATTTCTGGCGCGGACCAAATCCCGCCTGCTGGCGATCTCGCTCGAGGACCTGCTCGGCGTGATCGAGCAGCCCAACATTCCCGGCACCGTCGACGAACATCCGAACTGGCGGCGGCGGCTGCCGCTGGCTATCGACCAGATCGCTGCCGCGATCGACGTTGCCGCCCTCAAACATGCCACCGGCGAGCGGACGCGAGCGGGCCATCTGACCGGCCAAGCATAGAAATCGGAGATAACTTGCCCTCAAAAATCGAAGACTATGGATTGATCGGCGACTGCGAAACCGCCGCATTGGTCGGCCGCGACGGATCGATCGACTGGTTGTGCTGGCCCGCGTTCGATTCCGATGCGTGTTTCGCCGCGCTGCTCGGCACCCCCAGGCAAGGCCGCTGGCTGATGGCACCCGCGGAAGCTGTCAAAAAAAGCTCCCGCCGCTACTGGGACAATACCCTGATCCTGGAGACGCAGTTCGAAACCGAAACCGGCGCCGTCGCCGTGATCGACTTCATGCCGCCGCGCGGCAACGCGTCCGACGTCGTCAGGCTGGTGCGCGGCGTGAGCGGGCGGGTGAAGCTGCGGATGGAACTGGTGATCCGCTTCGGATTCGGCATCGACATTCCCTGGGTCAAGAAGACTGAGGACGGTTCGGGCCTGCTCGCGATCTGCGGTCAGGACATGACGGTGCTGCGAACGCCGGTCGAGACCCGCGGCGAGGACATGACCACGGTGGCCGATTTCGAGGTGGGCGAGGGCGAGACGGTTCCGTTTGTTCTCACCTACGGACCGTCACATCTGGCGGTGCCCGAGCCGATCAACCCAGCGCAGGCGCTGCAGGAAACCGAGGATTTCTGGATCGAGTGGTGCAGCCGTTGCAGCTATGACGGCGAGTGCCGCGATCTGGTGGTGCGCTCGCTGATCACGCTGAAGGCGCTGACTTATGCGCCGACCGGCGGCATTGTCGCAGCGCCCACCACGTCGCTGCCGGAAAAGCTCGGCGGCGCCAGAAATTGGGATTATCGCTTCTGCTGGCTGCGCGATGCCACCTTCACGCTGCTGGCGCTGATGAACTCGGGCTATACCGAGGAAGCGTCGTGCTGGCACAATTGGCTGCGGCGCGCGGTGGCGGGGGCGCCGGCCGGCATGCAGATCATGTACGGCATCATGGGCCAGCGCCGATTGCTTGAATGGGAAGCGGACTGGCTGCCCGGTTACGAGGGCGCGCAGCCGGTCCGGATCGGCAACGCCGCGCATGCCCAGTTGCAGCTCGACGTCTATGGCGAACTGATGGACGCCTTTCATCAGTCGCGCGTGACCAAGTTGAAGCTGGACGACGGAACCTGGGACCTCGAATGCAAGGTGCTGGAGCATCTGGCGGAAGTATGGGATCAGCCGGACCACGGTATCTGGGAGCGGCGTGGCGATGGCGCGCATTATGTGTCGTCCAGGGTGATGACATGGGTCGCGTTCGATCGCGCCATCAAGAGTGCGGAGCAGTTCGGGTTCGAGGCGCCGCTGGCGCAATGGCGGAAGCTGCGCGATACCATCCATCGCGATGTCTGTGAAAAGGGCTTCGACCGCAGCATCAATGCGTTCGTCGAATCCTACGGATCGCGCCTGCTCGACGCCAGCATCCTGCTGCTGCCCTCGGTGGGCTTCCTGCCGGTGTCCGATCCGCGCGTTCGCGGCACGCTCGAGGCGATCGAGAAATACATGATGCGCGACGGCTTCGTGCTGCGGCACGATCCGCGCGCGATCACGGAAGAAACCGATCAACGGCAGCCGATCGAGGGCGCGTTTCTCGCCTGCAGCCTCTGGCTCGCCGATGCCTATGTGCTTGCGGGCGAGATTGCCAAGGCGCAGGCGCTGTTCGACCGCGTGGTCGCGGTGGCAAATGATCTCGGTCTCCTGGCCGAGGAGTACGATTCCGGCAAACGGCGGCAGACCGGCAATTTCCCGCAGGCGCTGACCCACATCGCGCTGATCAATACCGCCCACAATCTCAGCGACGCCAGGGGCGCCAAGGACAAGCCGGTGATGCAGCGCTCGAAATAGCAGGAGCCGTCATTCCGGGATGCGCCCCTTGGCGCGGACCCGGAATCCATGCGCCCGATCGTGGTTATGGGTTCCGGGCTCGACGCTTGCGCATCGCCCCGGAACGACGGTGTTGAAACACACGCGGCGTCATTGCGAGCGATTCAATAAACCAGAGCTGTGCCCGGCGGTTTTTCCAGCGCTTCTGCCAATGACCGGTATTCCGCGCAGTCCGTTCCGCAAATCGAAGCGATGCGGCTCAGGTGATATTGTGCCTGCTCGCGATTGCCCTGTTCGATCTGCCACAGGCCGTAATAATTCCAGGTCAGCACATGGTTCGGATCGGCTTTCAGCGCACGCTCGTACCAGACTTGTGAGAGCTTGTAGTCACCGAGTTTACGATAGGAGTAGCCGATCAGATTGGCCACGTTCGGGTGATCGTCCTGGCCGAGCGCCTTGAGCTGCTCGATCCCGGAAGCAAAATCGTTGCGATCGTAGATCGTTGCATAGGCCTCACGGTAACCCTTGGCGAAAGCCGGGTCGTCGAACAGCGACTGCGTGGCAGGCTTCTGTTTAGCCTTGTGATGGGCGCGGGTGGCCTTGCTGGCCGGCGGCGGTGTCGTCGAAGTGTAAGGAGTACCACCATACGGATCTCCATCTCCACCACCACCTCCTCCACCACCGCCGCCGCCGCCGGCGGCCAAAGCCGGAGTCGCTGCGATCGGCGCGGCCAGAAACAATGCCAGTGTCAAAAACCTGATCGTAGAGTTGATCATGCATGTCTCCTGCTTGTCCAAATGGCGGTCTCCCTAACCGAAGATGTGAACCCCGGTTTGCACCAAACATTCCTGGAGGTTTTTTAGGAAATTGAAATGCCGTTTGTGGCAGTGACGCTGCCTTATACCAACGGCCACAATCTCTGACTCGTCATGCCCGCACTTGTTGCGGGCATCCACGTCTTCAAAGCCGTTCCAATCAAAAGGCGTGGATGGCCGGGACGAGCCCGGCCATGACGATGTGGATGGGTCACCGCCAACGGCCGTTGGTATTATATGCAAGGCCGCATATCCCACCCGGTGCGATACCGACAGGCGACCTCGCCTGACTGGATCGGTTCGTCGAAGAGTCTTGGGCGCGATCGATCCGCCTATTTGACGGCGCCGCCGGTGATGCCGGAGATGAAGCGATCGAGGAAGAGATTGTAGGCGATCGCCACCGGGATGCTGGCGATCAGGGCGCCGGCCATGATTTCGCCCCAGTAGAAGATGTCGCCGCGAATGAGGTCGGTTGCCACGCCAAGCGTGATCGGTTTCTGTGCCGACGAGGAAATGAAGGTCAACGCGTAGACAAATTCCTGCAAGGTCAGAGTGAACGTGAAGATCACCGCCGTCAGAATTCCCGGCAGCGACAGCGGAAGGGCCATCTTGACGAAGGCGCCGAACAGGCTGCAGCCGTCAACGATCGCCGCCTCCTCGATCTCGGGCGGCAGCGCCTTGAAGAACCCCATCAACAGCCAGGTGCAGAACGGGATCGTGAATGTCGGGTAGACCAGCACCAGCGACCACATTGAATTCTGCAGCCCCAATTCGGCGACGACCCGGGCGAGCGGGAGGAACAGAAGCGTCGGCGGCACCAGGTAGGTCAGGAAAATGCCGATTCCCAAGGTCTCGCCGCTGCGGCCGGTCATCCGTGCCAGGCTGTAGGCGGCCGGCAGCGCTGTGACGAGAGTGATCACGACGACGCAGACGCCGATGATCAGCGAGTTCAACAGCCAGGTCGTGAACAAGGTCTCATGGAACAGATAGCGGAAATGCTCGAGGGTGGGCGGGTCGTTGAACCAAAAGGGGATATTGGTGACGCTGTAGAGATCGCTATTGGTTTTGAACGAGGTGATCACCATCCAATAAAATGGGAACGCCGAAAGAATGACGAAGAATGCGACCGCTGCAACGAACGGGATCTCCCTGACAACTTTGGCGATGACGCGCTGCATGTCAGATCTCCCGTTGCCGGATAAAGCGCAGCATAAAGATCACCACGACAAACAGCACCGGCAGCATGAACAGCGAGATGGCGGCGCCATGGGACACGTCGCCGGAAACGATGCCGACCTGGAAACCGTCAAAGCCCAGCACCGAGGTTGCGCCCACGGGACCGCCCATGGTCATCAGAAAGACGATGGAAAGATCGGTAAACGTAAACACGATACCGAAAATCAGACCGATGGCCACGATCGGCAGGATCATCGGCAGGATGATCTGGTAGTTGCGGCGCCAGAAACCGGCGCCGTCGACCGTCGCCGCGTCGATCACGTCCTGCGGGATCGCGGTGATGCCGGCGAGGAAGATCACGATCGCAAACGGGAAGAAACGCCAGGCATTGACGACAATCACGGACAGCATCGCCAGATAGGGATTGCCGAGCCAGTTCGGCGCCTCCGAGCGGGTGATAATGTCGAGCGCGATCAGCGTCCAGTTGATGACGCTGTAGAGTGAATCGAACATCCATTGCCAGGCGACCGTGGCGAGCGCGACCGGCACCACCCATGGTAGGACGATCAGCGCCCTGACGATCTTGCGACCGGGGAATGGCCGCAACAGCAGCAGCGCGCCGAACTTGCCGAGGATAAGGCCGAGGAATTGCGATCCGAACGTGAAGATAAAGGTGTTGGTCAGCGTTTGGATAAAAACCGGGTTCTGCACGATCTGCTCGAAGTTCGCCAGGCCGACGAAGCGCCACGAAGGATCGTAGATCGTGTAGGCGCTGACCGAGTAATACACCGCGAGCAAAAACGGCACGCCAACCAGCAGCAGAACGTAAAGGAACGCCGGTGCGACGAAGATTGCGCCGAGCACGTCGCGGCGGTCCAGGATGAACCGGAAACGCGAGGTCGGCTTGGGCACGGCTTCAGCAATTACGACCATAGGTGAAAACTCGTTTCAATGAGGACCGGCCCGCTTGCCATCCTTGTCGAAATAGCGCAGCGCACCATTGCGCACGGCGTAGGGATGCCACTCGCCGGGCCTGATGCTTTCCTCGGCAACGTGCGCAGGCGGCAGTTTCGCGGTAATCACCTGGTTTGGATCGAAGCCTTCGATCGTGCCGTAAACGATCCGCTCGGAGCCGAGATATTCAGAACGATCGACTCGGAACGAAAATTCAGTGAAAGCACCGTCGTCGATCATATCTTTGGGCAGGAAGTTTTCCGGGCGGAAGCCGACAAACCCGCCGTTGTTCGCGGCGAGGTTCATCGGCGGCGTGCCGACAAAGGTCGCCACGAAGCGGTCGGCGGGGTCGTCGTAGATTTCTGTTGGCGTTCCCACCTGACGCACCCGCCCATGGTCGAGGACGGCAATGCGGTCTCCCATGCCCATCGCCTCGACCTGATCGTGGGTCACATAAATGGTGGTGACACCGACCCGCTGCTGAAACTGCTTGATTTCCAGCCGCGCCGAGGCGCGCAATTTGGCGTCGAGGTTCGAGAGCGGCTCGTCGAGCAGCAGCGCGGTCGGATCGCGTACGAGCGCGCGCGCCAGCGCGACACGCTGGCGCTCGCCGCCGGAAAGCTGACGCGGTCGCCGGTCGAGAAGATGGCCAATGCCGAGTAGTTGCGACGCCCACTCGACTTTCTTTTCGACCTCGGCGTTCGG
The DNA here is from genome assembly GCA_963808035.1 of uncultured Alphaproteobacteria bacterium. Lineage (GTDB taxonomy): Bacteria > Pseudomonadota > Alphaproteobacteria > Rhizobiales > Xanthobacteraceae > Bradyrhizobium. The sequence goes on from CAWEEF010000004.1 coordinate 235,443, forward strand.
AACGCGCTGCGTCCGCAGCGGAAAGGCGATATTTTTGCGTACCGAGTAATGCGGATAGAGGCCGTAGCTCTGAAACATCATCGCCACGCCGCGGGCGCGCGGCGGAATATCGTTGACGACGTTGCCACCGATCATGAGATCGCCGCTCGTTTGCCTCTCGAGGCCGCAGATGATGCGCAGAAACGTCGTCTTGCCGCAGCCCGATGGCCCAAGCAACACCATGAACTCACCGTCCGGCACCGACAGGGTGATGCCGTTCACGGCGGCAACGTCACCAAATTTCTTGATGACATCTCTGGTCAATACTGCAGCCATCGAACCCCCGATATTCAACGTACGCCCCCGCACCGGGCCGGAGCGTCATTCGCACCTTCCGACTAGCCGACAGCCGACAGTGCCGGCATATCCGGACTGCGAGCGAGAGGGCACAGTCCGGGCGCCAGCGATCAGGTCTTTCCGGCCCACTTCTTGACTACGGCCTCGCACTGTTGGGTCGCCCACTTGACCGAATCTTCGGCGCTCATCGAACCCGACGCCGTCTTGGCCATCATGTCGGGGATGGTGAAGTTATTGTAGATTTCGTCGGTGGCGGCCCAAGCCGGCCCCGGATAGCCAGGGATGGCGGACCACTCGTCTGAATCCTGCAGGATCGCCAGTTTGTCGTGCGGATTCGACGTCGGATCGTTCGACAGGATCGGCATCGGCTTAGGTACGAGATTGGCAAAGCATGGATTGTTGTACCCTTCGCTCGCCTTGAAAGCCTCGGGCCAGTTATCGGTGTAGTATGTGAGGAATTCGAGCGCCGCTTCCTTGTTCTTGGCAAACTTCCAGATGCCGTAGAATTCGGAAGCGGCACCCATGATCTGGCGCGTCGGGCCTTTCGGCGGCTTCATGACGAAAATGTCGTCGCCCACATTCTTATTGAGCTTCTGGGCAGTCCGATACGCCGAGATCGGGTTGACGATGTACGAACTCACCCCCGAATCGATGTACTGATTGTTGCTGGCGTCGTTCCACGAAAGGACGTCCGATGTCATCGCTTCCTTGTAGAGAGCGGCGGCGTACTTGACCGCTTCGACCGTCTCTTTGCTGTTGAGTACGACTTGCTTGCCGGCCTCGTCCTGGACGGCGCCGCCATAGCTCCACAACAGGCCACGCCACGTCGTGTTCGGATCGTTGCTGTGACCGAGCGAAATCCCCACCGGATGTCCTTTCGCTTTCAGCTTGGCGCCGCCGATCCGCACATTGTCCCAGGTGTCCGGCTTCATGCCGATCTCGTCCCACATGCTCTTGCGGTACATGCCCGGGAAATTGATGTAGTAATCGGGAAAGGCAGACCAGGTTCCGTCGTCCTGGTTGTAGCTGAGCTGCCGCCCGATCGTGCTGACCTTTCCATATTTCTTCTCGACAGATTTAACGAGATCGCCCACATCGATCAGGAACTTGCGATACAGATGCGCACCGCCGGCGCCGTTCCACCCGAACAGATCGTGCCCAGATCCGGCCGACACCTCGGCGGCGGCGCGGGCGGCCACGTCCTGCACCGGGATGTGGTCGACCGTGACCGAAATATGATTCTTGTCCCCCCAGTCCTTTGCGAACTGGTCGAACCATTTGTCGTACGCAGGAACGAAATGACTCCATTGTACGATCGTCAGCGTCTTAGTATCGGCCAGTGCCCGCGACACGAATGGCGCGGAGATCAACGGTGCGGCACTGGCGGCGGCAAGCGTGAGGCCCGATTCCTTCAGGAACCGGCGTCTTGTGACACGCGAAATCATGCTCGTGCTCATCGTCGGCTCCTCCTCTGTTTATTCTCAGTCGGACGAGGCGGATCCAGATGAGAGCATTGCCTCGTTCACTGGACGATGTTTTTACGCCGGTAGCATAGCGCATCCCGCCGCACCAGCTAGCAATTCTGCTTACAAATCGCTCAGGTTAGTACAGGGCGAGCAAAAAACAGCCGCTAACGAGACGACTCCTGCGATATTTGGGACTAAGCCGGTCAACAAGTCTGACCTATTTGCTTGCGCCTGTTCGCCTCGAAAGCTCAATCAGGCGGCATCCTGTCGGTTGAACCGGCGTTATGCTGCAAAATCATCTCGATCGCGCCGGCAAATCCCTCGTCCGCGTTCGACGCCGTGACATGCGTCGCCTTTTGCTGGATTTCGTCGGTGGCGTTGCCCATCGCGATCGACATACCGCTCACGCGAAACATCGCGACGTCGTTATGCATGTCGCCGATGGTGGCAACCGCGTCGGTCGAAATACCCAGCCGCTTCGCGATCGCCTGCACGAAGGTGCCCTTGTCATGGCCGGGTGGGGTGACGTCGAGATAGTAGCTCTGCGAGCGGGCCGCCGTGGCTTGCGTCCCAAGCGCGTCCCTGGTCGCGGCCTCGCAAGCCTGCAGCAGCGCCGCATCGGCGCTCGAGCCGACGATCTTGCAGGCAGCCGACAAATAGGGCGCGAAATCGTCCACGATGGTCGGATCGGCCCGGATGGTGCGCTTTTCGAATCCGACATATTTCCCATCGCCGTTATTGGCAAGCCACCGATCGTTGGTGAACAGCCAGATGTCAACGCCGAACCGGGTCAGGATATCGAGGCTGCGTTGCGCCGCGGATTTAGGGATCAGGTGCTGCTCGATCGGGTTCATTTGCGGATCGCAGATCGAGCTGCCGTTGAACGGCCCGATCGGCAATTTGATCTGGAGCGGCTCGATCAAAAACCGCATGCCGATGGCTGGGCGGCTGGAGGTGATGGTGAAGCCGACGCCGCTGTTCTCCAACCGTCGCGCCGCGCTGATGGCGGCATCGGTCAGGACCTTGTCGCTGGTCAAAAGCGTGCCGTCGACATCGGAGACGACGAGAGCGATCCGGGTCATCGGCGGTTTCCGCCTTTCGAGGCTGGGTCCACCAGCGCGAGCTTGAGCTGGCGCACGATGTCGTCAACGATGGCCTCGACCGGAGCGTCGATCGAAGCCGTCACCGCGTTCTCGCTCGCCTCCGGCGGCTCCAGCGTCTTGAACTGGCTGGCCAGCAGATCCGCCGGCATGAAGTGATGCTTGCGGCGCGCGAGACGCGCGGCGATCAGCGCTTGCGTGCCCCGGAGATAGACGATGCGGACATCGTTGCGGCCATGCACCAGAATGTCGCGATAGGCGCGCTTCAGCGCGGAGCAGGCAATCACGGCATGTTCGCCGGCCGCGCAGGCCCGATCGATCTCGGCGGCGATCGCCTGCAGCCAGGGCCAGCGGTCTTCGTCGGTGAGGGGATGGCCGGCGCTCATCTTGGCGACATTGCTCGGCGGATGAAACTTGTCGCCATCCTCGTATTTCCAGCCGATGCGTTCGGCCAATTTGTCGGCAATAGTGCTCTTGCCCGAGCCGGATACGCCCATCATTACCAGCGCGCACGGCACCACGCTTGCTGTCTCAGGCACGAAAGTTCTCCGGAAGCGCGGCCTGATCGACCAGCCAGACGGTTTCACCCTGGGAGCGTGCGCGGCCCGCGGGCAGATCTTCGCCGTCAAACACACGGGTCAGGATCGCGCGCTTGCCGGCGCCGCTCGCTTCGAACAGCATTTCGCGGCAGGAGCCGAGCGCCGGCAAGGTCAATGTGACCCGCGGTACGAACGGCTCGACATGGGCCTCGGGCACGTCGACCACCCAGCGCCTGGTCTCTTCGGCGGCCGGATAACCTGGAAAAAGCGAGGCGGTATGACCATCGGGCCCGACGCCGAGCAACACCACGTCGAACAGCGGCCGGACTGGATCGAACCGGTCCGCGCCGTAGAACGACTGCAGTTCAGCCTCGTAGCGGCGGGCGCTCTCCCTGACATCGATCCCCTCGGTCGCCATCGGATGAACGTTGGCGGCCGGCGCGCAGCGGTCGAGGAAGGTCCGCCGGGCCATCGCCATATTGTTCAGCGGATCGGCCGCCGCGACAAAGCGTTCGTCGCCGATGAACCAGTGCACGCGTTGCCATGGGATCTGGCTTCGATAGGCATCGGTTGCGAGCAATTCGAACAAATGCTGCGGGCTCGATCCGCCGGCGAGGCAAATCGCGACGCGCTCGCCATTGGCGACGATCCGCGCGAGGACATGATCCGCGGCCGTGCTGGCCAGCGCGGCCGCATCGGGAGCCGCGGTCACGCTGAAATTCGCCCGCTGATGATTGGCAGCCATGCTAACCCAGCTTTCGCCAGCTCCGGCCGTCGCGCGCCAGCAGCGCATTGGCATCGGTCGGACCCTCGCTGCCGGCAGGGTAGCGCTCGAGGCCCTTGGCGCCGGCCTTTTTCCACGCATCGAGGAATGGCTGCACCGCCTGCCAGCCGGCCTCGACGCTGTCGGCGCGCTGAAACAGGATGTTGTCGCCGATCATGCAGTCGTAGATCAGCGTCTCGTAGCCGGTGCTCGGCTCGGCCTTGAAGTAATCCTTGTAGCGGAATTTCATCTCGACGCCGTCGATCGAAATCGTCGGCCCCGGCACCTTGGTGTTGAACTGCAGCGTGATGCCCTCGGTCGGTTCGATGCTGATGACAAGATAGTTCTGCGACAGCCGGTCCACCGGCGTGTCGCGGAACATCGCGAACGGCGCCTGCTTGAACTTGATCGCGACCTCGGTGCGCTTGACGCCGAGTGCCTTGCCGGTGCGCAGATAAAACGGAACTCCGGCCCAGCGCCAGTTGTCGATGGTCAGTTTCAACGCGGCATAGGTTTCGGTGGTGCTGTCGGACTTGACATCCTCGGTCCGGCGGTAGTCCTCGACTTCGGTATCGCCGACCTTGCCGCCCAAATACTGGCCGCGCACGGAATTCTGCAGCGCATCGGCCTCGCTCTGGGTCTGGATCGCCGCCAGCACCTCGGCCTTCTCCGAGCGCACCGCGTGGGCGTCAAACCGCGCCGGCGGCTCCATCGCGATCAGCGACAACAGTTGGAACAGATGGTTCGGCACCATGTCGCGCAGGGCGCCGGTGACGTCATAGAAGCTGCCGCGGTGACCGACGCCCAGCTTCTCGTCGACCGTGATCTGGACATGATCGATGTGATTGCGATTCCAGATCGGCTCGAACATGCCGTTGGCGAAGCGCAGCACCAGGATGTTCTGGACGGTCTCCTTGCCGAGGTAATGGTCGATCCGGTAGATCTGATGTTCGTCGACGATCTTCAGCAGTTCACCGTTCAGCACCTTGGCCGAGGCGAGGTCGGTTCCGAACGGCTTCTCCACCACCAGCCGCCGCCATGCGCCCTTGTCCTCGCGCAGCAGGCCGGTGCGGCCAAGTTCACGGCTGATCGGCGCAAACGCATTGGGTGGCGTCGCCAGATAGAACAGCCGGTTGCCGCCGGTCTTGCGGGCGGCCTCAAGTTTTTCCAGTTGCTCGCGCATCCGGTCGAACGAGTCCGGCTCGCTTGGATCGGCGGCAATGCAGGTCACGCATTCCAGCAATCGCTTGGCGAGGGTTTCATCGACTTGGCGGGTCGCGAATTGGTGCAAGCCCTTCATCAGGCTGTCGCGCATCGCATCGTTCGACATCGCCTTGCGGGCCACGCCGACCACGCAGAAATTGTCGGGCAACAGGCCGCCGGCCGCGAGATTGTAGAGCGCAGGGATCACCAGCCGATGCGTCAGGTCGCCGGTGGCGCCGAAGATGATGAAGCAGCAGGGATCGGGTTGCTTCTGATGGGTGAACCGGTCTGTCACGAACGGCCGGCCTTCGGCTTGGCGGGCTGCGGCGCGCCCGGCGTCGGGGAACCGGCAGACTGCTGCGGTTCCTTGTGGCCGCCGAAGCCATCACGCATGGCGGAAAGGATCTTCTCGGCGAAGGTGTGCTGCCGGCGCGAGCGGAAACGCGCATAGAGTGCCGCGGTCAGAACTTCGGCCGGCACCGCCTCGTCGATGGCGGCGTTGACGGTCCAGCGGCCTTCGCCGGAATCCTCGACAAAGCCGGAGTAGTTGTCGAGCGTGTCGTTCCTGGCGAGCGCGGAAGCCGTGAGATCGAGCAGCCATGACGGGATCACGCTGCCGCGCCGCCACACCTCGGCGATATCGGCGATGTTGAGATCGAACCGGTGCTCCGGCGGCAGCGCGTCGATATTGGCATTCTTCAGGATGTCGAACCCTTCGGCATAGGCCTGCATCAGTCCGTATTCGATGCCGTTGTGAACCATCTTGACGAAATGACCGGCGCCGACGGGGCCGGCGTGAATATAGCCCTGTTCGATCCTGGCATCGCGGCCCTCGCGTCCTTGGGTGCGCTCGATATCGCCGATGCCCGGAGCCAGTGTCAAGAAGATCGGATCGAGGCGATCGACCACCGCCTTGTCGCCACCGATCATCATGCAATAGCCGCGGTCGATGCCCCAGACCCCGCCCGAGGTGCCGACATCGAGATAGTGGATGCCGCGCTGTTTCAGCGCCTGGCCGCGGCGGATGTCGTCCTGCCAGAAGGTGTTGCCGCCATCGATGATGACGTCGCCCTGCTGCATCAGTTTCGACAGCCCCTCGATGGTCGCCTCGGTAATCTTGCCCGCCGGCAGCATCACCCAGGCGGTCCGCGGCTTCTCGAGCTTGCTGACAAAATCCTCCAGCGCGGCGGTGCCGACCGCGCCGTCGGCGCTAATGGCGGCAACCGCCTTCGGATCCTTGTCATAAACGACCGTGGTGTGGCCATGCTTCATCAGGCGGCGGACGATGTTGCCGCCCATCCGGCCGAGGCCGATCATGCCGAGTTGCATCCGATGTCCCCTAGTTCAACGCATTCTGGATGGTGCGATCGAGCAACTTCAGCCCGGATGCGAGATCGCCCTTGAGATGGACGCGGAGCGCACGCCGGCCGCGTTCGGTCAGCACGCCGAAATCGCCGCGGGCCTGGGCGGCTTTGATGACGCCAAAGCTCGCCTTCTGGCCCGGCACTGCGAGGTCCCGGCTGTCATCGGCGGTGATCTGCAGGAATACACCGCTGTCGGGGCCGCCTTTGTAGGCCTGTCCGGTGGAATGCAGAAAGCGCGGGCCGAATTCGGCGCAGGTGGCGACATGGTACCGGTCGCGCAGTCGGAGCCGCATCTGCTGCAGGCTGTCGATATGGGCAGCGTTGCGCTCGACATAGGCGAGCAATGCCACGTAATCGTCGGCGCCGGCGCGGGCGAGATGGGCTTTCAGCCAGGAGCCGAGGTCGCCGTCGGCACCCGCCTTGCGCAAGGCCGCCGCATTGTTGTCGTCGGTGTAGAGATCGACCGTGTCGGTCGAAACCACCGGCTGTTCCCCGGGCAACGACCCCGTCTTCTCGAATGCCGCGGTCAATTCCCGGGTTTTGACTTTGGCAGCCTCGACGTCGGGCTGGTTGAAGGGATTGATGCCGAGCACCGAGCCCGCGACCGCAACCGCCATCTCGAAGCGGAAGAACTCCTGGCCGATATGCTCGATCGATTTCATCACAATGCGGACGACCGGGTGTCCGGCCTGTTCCAGTGCGGCGAGCTTGCTGTCATGTGCGGCATCGCCTTCGCCTTCAGTACGGATATCGATGAAGAAGCGGTCGTTGCCGTAGAGTGCCGCGTCCCCCAGGGTCTCGCCATCGATCGGGATCAACCCCTTGCCATCCTTGCCGGTGGATTCGGCGATCAGTTGCTCAGCCCAGGCGCCGAAATCGGCGATCTTGTGCGACGACAGGATGGTGACCTTGTCGCGGCCCTCGAGGCCGGCGAGGCCCATGGCGAGGCCGAGCTGCACGCCCGGATTCTGCTGCGGCGGCACATCGGGTCCGCAGGAGCGGACCATCGCCAGCGTATGGCTCAGCAGCGCACGCAGGTCGATGCCCGCGGCCGCACCCGGTACGAGACCGAACGGCGACAGCACCGAGTAGCGTCCGCCGATGCTGGGATCGCCGTAGAAAGTGCGGGCGAAGCGCTGCTTCTTCGCAACCTTTTCCAGCGACGAGCCGGGGTCGGTCACGGCGATGAAGCGATGGCCGGCCTTCTCCGCGCCGATCGTCTCCGACACCCGTTCGAAGAAATAGTCCTTCATCACGTTGGGTTCGGTGGTGCCGCCGGACTTGCTGGAGACGATGAACAGGGTGTCGGCGAGGTTGATCGAGGCCTGCATGGTGCGGACCTGCGCCGGATCGGTCGAGTCCAGCACGTGCAGTTTCGGGAAACCGGGCTGCTTGTCGAAGGTCTGCGCCAGCACTTCCGGTCCGAGGCTCGATCCGCCCATCCCGAGCACCACCGCATCGGTAAAATGCTGTCCCTTGACGCGGTGGGCAAAATCCTCGTAGTCGGCGATGTCGGCGGCGGCGGCGCTGTTTAGCCAGCCCAGCCATTTGTTCTCGTCATCCCCGGTCCAGACCGATTTGTCGTGTTGCCAGAGCCGGCGGATCTTGCCCGCGGCCCGCCAGTCCTCGGTGCTCGCTTGCAGCGCCTTGCCGAGCTTGCCGCCAAGCGTCAGTTGCTGCCGGTCGATGCCGGCGCCGAGCACGACCGCGCGCTTGTGCGCTACCGCGCCATAAAGCTTGTCGGCGGCGTCGGCGAACAGTTTGACGCCGTCCTTGACCAGATCGGCGGTGATGGCATCGAGCGAAATGCCGGATTGTTCAAGCTCGGCCAGCACGTGCCTGGCATCCTCGACATTTTCCTCAAGGCTGTCGCGCAGCCTGCCATGGTCGCGGAAGGCGTCGAGCGTGGCCGGCGGCACGGTGTTTACGGTGTTGGGACCGATCAGCTCCTCGACGTAAAGCACATCGCTATAGTCCTTGTTCTTGGTGCCGGTGGAAGCCCACAGCAATCGCTGCGGTCTCGCGCCCCTGGCGGCAAGCCGGTCCCAGCGCGCGCCAGAAAACAGCCGCTTGTATTCCTGATAGGCGAGCTTGGCGTTGGCGATCGCTATCTTGCCCTTCAGCGCGGCCAGCCGCTCCTTCTCGCTCGGGTCATTGGCCTTTGCGATCCGCTCATCGAGCTGCTTGTCCACCGCGCTGTCGATGCGGCTGACGAAAAAGCTTGCCACGCTCGCGACATGGGAAGGGTCACCGCCGCCCGCGACATATTTTTCCAGGCCGGAAAGATAGGCCTCGGCAACCTTGACATAGACCTTTTGCGAAAACAGCAGCGTGATGTTGATGCTGATGCCCTCGGCAATCAAATGCTGGATCGCCGGCAGGCCCTGCGGGGTCGCGGGCACCTTGACCATCAGGTTCTTGCGGTCAACTTCCTTCCAAAGCCGCTCGGCCTCGGCAATCGAGGCCTTGGTGTCCATCGCCAGATAGGGCGACACTTCGAGGCTGACGAATCCGTCATGGCCGTCGAGACGATCATAGACCGGACGCAGCACGTCCGCCGCGTGCTGGATGTCGCCGATCGCAAGATGTTCGAACAATTGCGCAACCGGGCGATCGCCGCTTTTCAGTGCCTGGCCGATCGCGCCGTCATATTCGTCCGAGCTGTCGATCGCCTTTTCGAAGATCGAGGGGTTCGAGGTGACGCCCTTGACGCCGTCGGTATCGATCAGCTTCTTCAAATCGCCCTTGGCGACGAAGCCGCGGGCCAGGAAATCCAGCCAGACGGCCTGGCCGTGACTCTCGAGTGCTTTGACGGGGTTCATGATGCCTGCTTCTGTCCGGGTTGCTCGATAGGCGGCTTTCGGGACTTTTTCCGGCGGGAGACCGGCTCTTGTCAACAAAGTCCGGGGAAGGTGCGACCAGAGGGATGTGAGTACCCTCGTAACATAACGCCATTCGCCACATATCGATCCCCGAAATGGGCTGTTTGGCGGCGAACCGGCGATCAATTTTCCGATGGCGCCGGGACGACGGGTTGGGCGGGTCACGGGGGACTTGTCAAAAACCGATTTGCGCGCGCAACGCCACGGCGCGGACAATCGGACCAACCCACCTTTCCGGAAGATCCGTCTTTCCGGAAGGTCCGTTGCCGCGAGCCGCGGCGGATCGATCGAAATATTCGGTCTCGGTCGGCTTTCGCTTCCGCGTCTCGATCCATTTCGCCTTGCAGTCTCGTTCTGGCGCGTTCTGGCGCGCGACACTTTGCTGCAGGTGTCCGCTTGCAGGCCGAACTGCGGAGGCACGGCGATGCTTGGCAATGCGCGGAAAGCAGGCGCAGCGAGCCGAATTTTCACTGAACAGGTGTGTCGTTACCGGAACTATGGCAGGTGTCGCACCCGGGGCGCGCGGCACCAGAATGTTGCGGTCCGGTTACAACCCGCGAAAATCATCATCAAGGCGCCGCTTTCGCCTAACAAATCAGCAATTGCTTGTTTATGATTTGCCTGCTGCCTGCGTCGTGGATTGCATGACATCCATCACGGCGTGTCCAATCGCCTCATGTGCTGAGGCTGATTCGTGTTCTGAACCGGACGATGTTCCAGGTGTTAGATATTTGCAGCGCGTGTCCAGCAGTGCAGCGGAACTGATGAGGAGAGGTGTCATGTACAACGATTCTCTGTTCAATGCCTTCGCCCGGTCGTTCGAAGCGCGCGGCGAAACCGACATGTCGATGGCGGAGTACCTGGAATCGTGTCGAGGCGATCCGATGCGATATGCCAATGCGGCCGAACGGCTGCTGGCTGCGATCGGTGAACCGCAAATGATCGACACGGCCAGGGACGCCCGCCTTGGCCGTATTTTTTTGAACCGTACCATGCGCGTCTATCCGGCCTTCTCCAGCTTTCATGGCATGGAGGAGACGATCGAGCGCATTGTCGGGTTCTTCCGGCATGCCGCGCAAGGTCTCGAAGAGCGCAAGCAGGTGCTCTATCTGTTGGGGCCGGTGGGTGGCGGAAAATCGTCGCTCGCCGAGCGCCTCAAATCCTTGATGGAGGTCAACCCGATCTACGTGCTGAAGGCGGGCGACGAGCTCAGTCCAGTGTTCGAGAGTCCGCTCGGCCTGTTCGATCCGGAACAGCTGGGGCCGATGATCGAGGAAAAATACGGCATCCCGCGCCGCCGCCTCAGCGGACTGATGAGCCCATGGTGCTACAAGCGGCTTGAAGCGTTCGGTGGCGATATCTCGCGGTTCCGTGTCGCCCGGATCCAGCCGTCGCGGTTGCGCCAGATCGCGATTGCGAAAACCGAGCCCGGCGACGAGAACAATCAGGATATCTCGTCCCTGGTCGGCAAGGTCGACATTCGCAAGCTCGAGACCTTCGCGCAGAACGATCCCGACGCCTACAGCTATTCCGGCGGACTCAACCGGGCCAACCAGGGCCTGCTCGAATTCGTCGAGATGTTCAAGGCGCCGATCAAAATGCTGCACCCGCTGCTCACGGCAACGCAGGAAGGTAACTATATCGGCACCGAGAATATCGGCGCGATTCCCTTTACCGGGATCATTCTCGCCCATTCCAACGAATCCGAATGGCAGAGCTTCAAGGCCAACAAGAACAACGAAGCCTTCATCGACCGCATCTGCGTCATCAAGGTGCCCTATTGCCTGCGGGTGACCGAGGAGCAGAAGATCTACGAGAAGCTCATTTCCGGATCCGAGCTTGCCGCCGCGCCCTGCGCGCCGGCGACGCTGGAGACGTTGGCGCGCTTCTCGGTGATGTCGCGGCTGCGCAAGCACGAGAACTCGACGCTGTTTGCCAAGATGCGGGTCTATGACGGTGAAAGCCTGAAGGAGTCCGATCCGAAGGCCCGGAGCGTCCAGGAATACAAGGATGCCGCCGGGGTCGACGAAGGTATGGACGGAGCTTCGACCCGCTTCGCCTTCAAGGTGCTGGCTGCGACCTACAACCACGACACCGCCGAGATCGGCGCCGACGCGGTCCACCTGATGTATGCGCTTGAGCAGGCGATACGCCGCGAGCAGCTTTCTGACGAGGTCGAGAAGCGCTACCTCGAATTCATCAAGGCGGAACTGGTGCCGCGCTATGCCGAGTTCATCGGCCACGAGATCCAGAAGGCCTATCTGGAATCCTATTCGGACTACGGTCAGAATCTGTTCGATCGCTATGTCGACTATGCCGATGCCTGGATCGAAGATCAGGACTTCAAGGATCCTGATACCGGCCAGTTGCTCGATCGTGAGTTGCTCAATCAGGAGCTGACAAAGATCGAAAAGCCGGCGGGAATCGCCAATCCGAAGGACTTCCGCAATGAAGTCGTGAAGTTTTCGCTGCGGTCGCGGGCCCAGCACGGCGGCAAGAATCCGTCCTGGACCAGTTACGAGAAAATCCGCGAGGTGATCGAAAAGCGGATCTTTTCGCAGGTCGAGGATCTGCTGCCGGTGATCTCGTTCGGCTCCAAGAAAGACGGCGATACCGAAAAGAAGCACGGCGAGTTTGTCGCGCGGATGGTTGATCGCGGCTACACCGAGCGCCAGGTTCGCCGGCTGGTGGAATGGTATATGCGGGTGAAACAAGCTGGCTGAGGACGGAATCGGAAGTGGCCATGCACATCGTTGATCGGCGCCTCAATCCGGGCAGCAAGAGCCTCGAGAACCGCCAGAGATTCCTGCGCCGCGCCAAGGCGCTGGTGCAGGGCGCGGTCAAGAAGTCCTCGCAGGATCGCGATATCAAGGATGTGCTGGAAGGCGGCGAGGTCTCGGTTCCGCTTGACGGCATGAACGAACCGCGCTTTCGCACCGAAGGCGGCATCCGCGACATGGTGCTTCCCGGCAACAAGAAGTTCATCGAAGGCGACATCCTTCCGCGGTCGGGCGAGGGCAGCGCAAGGGGATCCCAGCCCGGTGAAGGCGACGGCGAGGACACTTTCCGGTTCGTGCTCAGCCGCGACGAATTTGTCGACCTGTTCCTCGATGATTTGGAATTGCCGGACTTGGCGAAGCGAAAGCTTGCGGATGCGGAGGGCGAAGGGCTCCGCCGCGCCGGCTATGCCACCTCGGGCTCGCCGGCCAACATCTCGGTTGCCCGGACCGTGCGGCTGGCGATGGCGCGGCGGGTCGCGCTGCGACGGCCGCGGCCGGAGACGATTGCGCAGCTCGAGGCCGAGATGGAAGACTGCGATGAGGCGCGCCGCATCGAGCTGATGGCCGAGATCGATGCCCTGAAGGCAAAAATCCGTCGCATTCCCTTCATTGATCCGATCGACATCCGTTATCGCCGGTTTGAAACCATGCCCAAACCCGTGGCGCAGGCGGTGATGTTCTGTCTGATGGACGTGTCGGGCTCGATGTCCGAGCACATGAAGGATCTCGCCAAGCGCTTCTACATGCTGCTGTACGTGTTCCTGAAGCGGCGCTACCGCCATGTCGAGATCGTTTTCATCCGTCACACCGACCGCGCGGAAGAGGTCGACGAGGAGACCTTCTTTCACGACCCGGCATCGGGCGGCACGCTGGTGTCGAGCGCGCTGCAGGCGATGCACGATATCGTGAGGTCACGATTCCGTCCGGCGGACTGGAACATCTACGCCGCCCAGGCCTCCGATGGCGACAACTCCTATTCGGACGGCGATGTGGCGGGACGGCTGCTGACCGAGGCGATCCTGCCGGTCAGCCAGTTCTTCGCCTATCTCGAAGTCGGCGAGGCCGGCGGCAGCCCGTTCGGCATGGCCAATTCATCGCTGTGGACGCTGTATCAGCGCCTGCGCGCCGATGGCGCGCCGCTGTCGATGCGCAAGGTCAACGACCGCAGCGAGATTTTTCCCGTGTTCCACGATCTCTTCCAACGCCGTGGGAACAGCAGAGAGCCGCGTCATGACCATGACAACCGGGCGCTTGTTTGAAGGCGCAGACTGGGATTTCCCGCAACTGCAGCGCATCCACGATGCCTGCGAGGAGATTGCGCGATCCGAACTCGGGCTTGATGTCTATCCCAACCAGATCGAGATCATCACCGCGGAACAAATGCTGGATGCCTACTCGTCCGGAGGCATGCCGCTGTTCTACAAGCATTGGTCGTTCGGCAAGCAGTTCGCCTATCAGGAGGCGTTTTATCGCAAGGGTCTGCAGGGCCTCGCCTATGAAATCGTCATCAACAGCTCGCCCTGCATTTCCTATTTGATGGAAGAAAATACCGCGACCATGCAGACCCTGGTGATCGCCCATGCGGCGTTCGGCCACAATCATTTCTTCAAGAACAACTATCTGTTCAAGCAATGGACCGACGCCAACGGAATCCTCGACTATCTCGATTTCGCCAAGAACTACGTCGCGCAATGCGAGGAGCGGCATGGCCGCGCCGAGGTTGAGCGCACGCTCGATGCCGCGCACGCCCTGATGTCGCACGGCATCGACCGCTATCCCGGCAAGAAAAAACACGACCTTCGGGTCGAGGAAAAGCGTGCCGGGCAGCGCCGCCTGCACGAGGAGAGCGCATTCAACGAATTGTGGCGGACCATTCCGGGTGGCCAGGTCAAGAGCGAAGCGCTGCTGAATCTGGAACGGCGCCGCAAACTGCTCGGCCTGCCGCAGGAAAACCTGCTGTATTTCCTCGAAAAGACCGCGCCGCGGCTGCAACCCTGGCAGCGCGAGCTACTGCGGATCGTGCGGCACATCGCGCAGTATTTCTATCCGCAAAGTCAGACCAAGGTGATGAACGAAGGCACCGCGACCTATGTGCATTATCGCATCATGAACCGGTTGCACGAGCAGGGCCGTATCAGCGACGGCAATTTTCTCGAATTCCTGCAGTCCCACACCAACGTGGTGTTCCAGCCGGATTTCGACGACCGGCGCTTTTCCGGGTTCAACCCCTACGCGCTCGGTTTCGCGATGATGCAGGACATCGAGCGGATCGTTTCCAGTCCCGACGAGGAGGATCGCGAGTGGTTTCCCGACATCGCCGGAAACGGCGAGGTGATGGCGGTATTGCGCGACATCTGGGCCAATTATCGTGACGAAAGCTTCATCAGCCAGTTCCTCAGCCCGCGGCTGATGCGGCACTTGCGAATGTTTCATCTGCACGACGATCCGGCGGAAGCGGCCGGCATCCGGGTCGATGCAATTCACGACAGCCGCGGCTATCGCCGCGTTCGGCGCGAACTGGCCCGGCAATACGACGTGGGCTGCATCGATCCCAACATCGAAGTGGTCGACGTCGACCTCGCCGGCGACCGCCGCCTGATGTTGCGCCATGCCGTTGCACGGGGAGCCCAGTTGAACGAGGCGGACGCCAGGCGCGTGCTTCAGCACCTCGCTGATCTCTGGAGCTACGACGTCTCGCTCACGGAAGTCGATGCCGCCGACAACGTCCTGAAGGAATATCTGGTGAGCCCGCGCTCCCTCGTGGCGGCGGCGTAGCCGCGTAGGTGGGCAAAGCGAAAGCGTGCCCACCATCTTCCGGCAATGGCTCTAAACGCCGTCATTGCCAGCGTAGCGAAGCAATCCATCGTGAGGGACGAAAAGCGTGGATTGCTTCGTCGCTTGCGCTCCTCGCAATGACGAAGGAATGGTCTATAAGGCTTCAGCGCAGGCTGGCGTTGATCTTGTCGAGCGCCGCGGAGCCCGGGCACAGCGCCGCTTCGTCGAGCTGGTTGAGCGGCGTTTCGACGGTGTCGAGATGGCTGTGCAGGTCTTCCGATTCCGGATCGACATAGAGCAGCCCGGTCACGATCTGGCCCTTGGCGGCATGCTTCTGCAGGAAGCTCATTGCCCCGACGCGATCATGCGCGTCGTAATCCGCATCGAGCTTGCGCAATGCGAGCTTGCTGCCGTCGTGCTGCTCGACCACGGTCACCGAGCCCGGCGCGTAATCGATCGTGATCGTGTCGCGGCCGGTGATGACGTCGAGCCGGTTCACCGCGTCATTGTGCTCGCGCACATAGTCGAAGCTCTTGGTCGAACCGGCATGGTTGTTGAAGGCAACGCAGGGGCTGATGACGTCGATGAACGCCGCGCCCTTGTGCTGGATCGCGGCCGCGATCAGCGGCACGAGCTGGGTCTTGTCGCCGGAGAAGCTGCGCGCCACGAAACTTGCGCCGAGCTGCAGGGCGATCGCGACCAGATCGATGGCGTTGTCGTTGTTCATCAACCCGCGCTTGTTTCTGGAGCCGCGATCGGCGGTGGCCGAGAACTGCCCCTTGGTCAGGCCGTAGACGCCGTTGTTCTCGACGATATAGGTCATGTTGACGCCGCGGCGGATCGAATGGGCGAACTGGCCGAACCCGATCGAGGCGGAGTCGCCGTCGCCGGAGACGCCGAGATAGACCAGGTCGCGGTTGGCGAGGTTGGCGCCGGTCAATACCGACGGCATCCGGCCATGGACCGAATTGAAGCCATGCGAATTGCCGAGGAAGTAGTCCGGCGTCTTCGACGAGCAGCCAATGCCGGAAATCTTCGCCACCCGGTGCGGCTCGATCGAGAGCTCGTAGCAGGCCTCGATGATCGAGGCGGTGATCGAAATCGTGGCCGCAGCCGGCGCATAGCGTCGAGATCTTGCCCTCGTAGTCGCGGTGGGTATAGCCGAGATCGTTCTTCGGCAATCCCGGATGCTGGAATTTCGGTTTTGCTATATAGGTCATGACTTCACCTTGCGGAGCCGGGTCACCTTGAGCTGATCCTGGTGGTCGCCGATGGCGGAGGCGATGAAGCGCGCGGTAATCGGCGTGCCGTCGAAGTGCAGGATCGGCACCAGCCGCACCGGGTCGATGCCGTTCTCGTTGACGATGAGCTGGCGCATCTGGCCGTCGCGGTTCTGCTCGACCACGTAGACGAAATCGTGGTCGGCGATGAAGCTCGCGACACTGGAATGGAACGGGAAGGCACGGATCCGCAAGCGGTCGAGCGCATGCCCGCGCGCTTCCAACAGCCCGATCGCCTCATCCATCGCCGGCGCGGTCGAGCCGAAATAGATCACGCCGTATTTGGTGGGCTTGGCGGCGTTGGCCTGCAGCGGTCGCGGCACCATGTCCTGCGCAGTCTCGAATTTGCGCACCAGCCGCTGCATGTTGTCGGCGTAGACCGCGCCTTCCTCCGAGTAGCGCGCGTAGCGATCGCGCGAGGTGCCGCGGGTGAAGAACGAGCCCTTGGTCGGATGCGTGCCGGGATAGGTCCGGAACGGGATGCCGTCGCCGTCGACGTCGAGGTAGCGGCCGAAATCGCGGCCGTCGTCCAGCATCGCCGCCGTCATCACCTTGCCGCGGTCGTATTGCCGGGCGTCGTCCCACTTCAGCGGGCGGCTCAGCCAGTGGTTCATGCCAATATCGAGATCGAGCATCAGGAAGATCATGGTCTGCAGGCGTTCGGCGAGGTCGAACGACTGCGCGGAGAATTCGAAGGCCTCGGCCGGATCCTCCGGAAACAGCAGCACGTGCTTGGTGTCGCCATGCGAGGCATAGGCGCAGGCGATGATGTCGCATTGCTGGGTTCGCGTCGGCATCCCGGTCGACGGCCCGGCGCGCTGCACGTTCATGATCACCGCCGGTATTTCGGCGAAATAGGACAGGCCGATGAATTCCTGCATCAGCGAGATGCCGGGGCCCGAGGTCGCGGTGAAGGCGCGGGCGCCGTTCCAGGAAGCTCCGATCACGATGCCGATCGAGGCGAGTTCGTCCTCGCCCTGGACGATGGCATATTTCGCCTTGCCGGTTTCGGGGTCGTGCCGCAGCCGCTTGCAGTGGGTGGTGAAGGCGTCGGCCAACGACGATGACGGCGTAATCGGATACCAGGCACAGACCGTGGCGCCGCCATAGACCGCGCCGAGCGCGGCGGCACTGTTACCTTCGATGAAAATCCGCTCACCGACCCGGTCGGACTTGCTGACGCGCAGGCCGATCGGGCATTTGAGGTTCTGCAGCGCCCAGTCGCGGCCGAGATGCAGCGCGTGGACGTTCGACGACAACAGCTTTTCCTTGCCCTTGTACTGCTCGCCGATCAGTTGCTCGACAAGCTTGGGGTCCATGTCGAGCAGGGCGCACAGCGCGCCGAGATAGATGATGTTCTTGAACAACTGGCGCTGACGAGGATCGGTATAGGTCGAGTTGGTGATCGCGGTCAGCGGCACGCCGATCACGGTGATGTCGGTGCGGAACTTCGCGGTCGGCATCGGCTTGGTCGAATCGTAGAACAGATAGCCGCCGGGCTCGATCGCGGCGACATCCTTGTCCCAGGTCTGCGGGTTCATCGCCACCATCATGTCGACGCCGCCGCGGGCGCCGAGATGGCTGTCCTCGGTGACCCGCACCTCGTACCAGGTCGGCAGGCCCTGAATGTTGGACGGGAAGACATTGCGCGGCGATACCGGCACGCCGTGGCGCAGGATCGAGCGCGCGAACAGTTCGTTGGCGCTGGCCGAGCCCGAGCCGTTGACGTTGGCGAAGCGGACGACGAAGTCGTTTACGCTGCTGATCGGGCTTTGGACTGACATGTTGATCCCGCGTGAGTCATATCGATGAGATATTTCTGCATGTCCCAGGCGCCGGTGGGACAGCGTTCGGCGCACAGCCCGCAATGCAGGCAGACGTCCTCGTCCTTGACCATGACACGCCCGGTCTTGAGGCCGTCGGCGACATAGAGCGCCTGGTCGGGGTGCGGCGCGGGCGCCTTCAGTCGTTCGCGCAGGGCGGCTTCCTCGCCGTTCTCCGTGAAGGTGATGCAGTCCATCGGGCAGATGTCGACGCAGGCGTCGCATTCGATGCATAGCGGCGCCGCGAACACGGTCTGGATGTCGCAGTTCAGGCAACGCTGGGCTTCGCCGAGCGCGAGCTTGACGTCATAGCCGAGCTCGACCTCGGTGCGGATGTCCATCAGCGCGATCACCTTGTCGCGGTGCGGCACCTTGAAGCGCTTGTCGCCGGAAATGTCGTTGTCGTAGCTCCATTCATGGATGCCCATCTTCTGCGACGAGATCTGCACCTCGGGCAGCGGCCGCTCGGTGATGTCCTCGCCGGACAACAGCTTGTGGATCGAAAGCGCGGCGTCGTGACCGTGCGCGACCGCCCAGATGATGTTCTTCGGGCCAAACGCGGCGTCGCCGCCGAAGAACACCTTCGGATGGGTCGTGCCCATGGTCGCGGTATCGACCTTCGGCATGTTCCATTTGTCGAACTCGATGCCGCAATCGCGCTCGATCCAGGGAAAGGCGTTCTCCTGGCCGACCGCGACCAGCACGTCGTCGCAGTCGACGGTCTGGTCCGGTTCGCCCGCAGGCACCAGGCTGCGCTTGCCGTTGGCGTCGTACTCGGCCTTCACCTTCTCGAAGGTGACGCCGGTGAGCCTGCCGTTGTCGTGAACGAACGCCTTCGGCACCATGAAATTGAGGATCGGAATATCCTCGTGGATGGCGTCGTCCTTCTCCCACGGAGAGGCCTTCATCTCCTCGAAGCCGGAACGCACGATCACCTTGACGTCCTCGCCGCCGAGCCGGCGCGCGGTACGGCAGCAGTCCATAGCGGTGTTGCCGCCGCCGAGCACGATCACGCGCTTGCCGATCTTGTCGACATGGCCGAACGACACGCTCGAGAGCCAATCGATGCCGATGTGGATATTGCCGGCGGCTTCCTTGCGGCCGGGGATTGCGAGTTCGCGGCCGCGCGGCGCGCCGGAGCCGACGAAGACCGCGTCGTAGTTTTCGCCGAGCAGCTTCTTCAGGCTGTCGATGCGCTGGCCGCCCCTGAACTCGATGCCGAGATTGAGGATGTAGTCGGTTTCCTCATCGATCACCGAATCGGGCAGGCGGAATTTCGGAATCTGGCTCCGCATCATGCCGCCGGCCCGGGGATCGGAATCGAACACGATGCATTGGTAGCCGAGCGGGGCGAGGTCGCGCGCGACCGTGAGCGAAGCCGGGCCGCCGCCGACGATCGCAATCCGCTTGCCGTTTTTTGCGGAGGGCCGCGGCATGCGATGCTTGACGTCGTCCTTGAAGTCGGCGGCAACGCGCTTCAGCCGGCAGATCGCCACCGGCGTCTCCTCGACGCGGCCGCGGCGGCAGGCGGGCTCGCACGGCCGATCGCAGGTGCGTCCCAGGATGCCGGGAAACACGTTCGACCTCCAATTGACCATGTAGGCGTCGCTGTAGCGGCCTTCGGCGATCAAGCGGATGTATTCGGGGACGGGGGTATGCGCGGGACAGGCCCACTGGCAGTCGACAACTTTGTGGAAGTAATCGGGCGCCGAAATATCAGTCGGTTTCATTCCTACCATGTCCGCGCCATGGCGAAGAGCGACGCGGCCTCACGCTTTGTCTGCGAACGCTCAGACCGCGTTCTTGTGGTTATTGAATGGGATCATCGGGGTATCTTTAGAGCCATTCACATGATCCACAAAGGCAATTTTACGCGATCTCCACCTTTCACGGCATGGCGCTATAACGTTAACGAATTCCGTCGCATGCGGCAGTGCAGCATTGACGCGCGTCGACGCCGGGCTTGTCCCGGCCATCCACGTCTGCCTCTCGCAACGAAAAAGCTCTTAGCCGTCATTGCGAGGAGCGCAAGCGACGAAGCAATCCAAAAACCTGCTCGCCGCGCCATGGATTGCTTCGCTTGCGCTCGCAATGACGCGGTGGATGGCGCGTCGATGGATGAAGCTCGGGGCGCCGGAGATGCACTATGCGGTGATCGCGGAGGCGAGGTCTGCGACCGCCTTCATCACGGCATCGCGCACCCCGGGATCATAGAGCGAGTGCCCGGCCCCTCCGACGATACGGATCTCGGCTTCCGGCCAGGCCGCGCCCAGCGCATATGACGTTGCCGGTGGGCACAACAGATCGTAGCGGCCCTGCACGATGATGCCGCGAATGCCACTGAGACGGCCCGCTTCCGCCATCAACTGGTTGGGCGCGAGAAAGCAATCGCTCTGGAAATAATGCGCCTCCATGAACGGTGTGGTGGGCAGAGCGCGACTGGAATTCAGCGAATCCCGATCGAGCCGGGTCCGTCCAGGGACATGTTCGGAAAGCACGCGTTCGGTCTCGTTCCAGGCGCGGGCTGCTGGACCGTGCACGGCCGGATCGGCATCGAGAATGCGGCGCCAGTAAGCATCAAGCGGCTCGGCGCGCTCATCCTCGGCGAGCAGGCCGATGAAATCATCGCTGAGATCGGGATAGAACAGCGGCAGCGCCTTGAGGAACGCACTTGCGAGCTCCGCTCTCGTGCCGAGGAACGTCGCGCGCAGCACGATACCGCTGACCCGCTGCGGATGGGCCTGCGCATAGGCCAGCGCCAGCGTCGCGCCCCAGGAGCCGCCGACCACGAGCCAGCGTTCGAAGCCGAATGTTTCGCGGATCAGCTCCATGTCGGCGATCAGATGCGGCAGCGTATTTTGTTCGCGGCGGCCCTTGGGGCGGCTGCGACCGGCGCCGCGCTGATCGAACAGAACAGCGTGGAAGCGCTCCGGATCGAACAGCCGCCGATGATCGGGCTGGCAGCCGCTGCCGGGGCCGCCGTGCAGATAGACCGCGGCGATGCCACTGGGGCGACCGACGCTCTCGACATAGATTTCGTGGCCATCGCCGACCGGCAGCAGCTCTGAGGTCAGCGGCGCGAACGGATCGGAACGTTGGCTTGCGGATTTGCCGGCCTCGGCGTCAGGCGCCATGGTCGCCGTCCGTCTCCGGCGTGCCCCCGGCGAAATTGCGATAGATGAAGCGGTTGTTGTCGGCGGCGGCTTCCGACGCCGCCAGCTTGAAGATCTGCTCATGCAGCGGCGACAGCGTGCAGGCCGGGTCGGTATTGCCTGCATCGCCGGTCAGTGCGAAGGCCTGGCAGCGGCAGCCGCCGAAATCGACTTCCTTGAACTCGCAGCTTCGGCACGGCTCCGGCATCCAGCCGGTGCCGCGATAGCGATTGAAGGCCTCGGAGTTCTGCCAGATCCAGGCGATCGAATGATTCGATCGCACCGATTCGAATTCCAGCCCGGTGATGCTTTCGGCGGCGTGGCAGGGCAACACCTTGCCGGCGGGCGAGATGTTGAAGAACTGGCGGCCCCAGCCGCCCATGCATTTCTTCGGCCGCAGCGCGTAGTAATCCGGCACCACATAGTCGATGGCGAGGACGCCCTTCAGTCGCGTCGAGGCCTCCTCGACGATGCGGCTGGTCTCCTCGATCTGCTCGATCGTCGGCATCAGCGCCGCACGGTTCTTCAGCGCCCAGCCGTAGTACTGCACATTGGCGACCTCGAGCCGGTCGGCGTCGAGATCGACCGCCATCTGGATGATGTCGGAAAGCTGGTGCAGATTCTGCCGGTGCATCACCGCGTTGACGGTCAGCGGCAGATCGAGCTCGCGGGTCCATCTGGCGACTTCGAGCTTCTTCTCATGGGCCTGCTTCAGGCCGGCGACGCGGTTGGCGACGACGGGCTCGTTGCCCTGAAAGCTGATCTGCACATGACTCAGCCCGGCTTCGGCCAGCGCCGCCAGCCTGTCTCTGGTCAGCAGCACGGCGGAGGTGATGAGATTGGAATACAGCCCGACATCGCTCGCACGCTGCACGAGTTCGACCAGATCCTTGCGCGCGGTGGGTTCGCCGCCGGAAAAATGGATCTGCAGCACGCCGATCTCGGCGAGCTCGGACAGCACCTTCTTCCATTCCTCGGTCGTGAGCTCGCTGCTGCTGCGGTCGAGTTCGACCGGGTTCGAGCAATAAGGGCATTGCAGCGGACAGCGATGGGTCAGCTCCGCCAGCACCGCCAGCGGAATGCCGTGGGTTTCGGCGATCGAGCCCTGCTTCTCCAGTACCGCTAATCCATCGCCGGGATCGCGCAGCGTTGCATTGGCGTCGGTGAGTGTTGGACTCATGATGTCTTCTCACGGGCCTCGGTCAAAAATCCCTTGTCGGCCAGGTCCTGCAGCATGGCGACGACGTCAGTCGCGATGGCGTCGCGCTCAGCGGCGTATTTCGCGGCGAGCTGGTCGATCATGTCTCCGACGCTGCGAACGCCGTCGCAGAGCTGCAATACTTCGACTGCGATCGCGTCGGGCGCCAGTACGCGTTCCGGCGCCAGAATCACCCAGACTTGCCGCGTCTCGTCGAACTTCAGCCGGGCATGCCGCGGCAGCACCGGCCGGCTGGTCTCGCTGACGCTAATGTTGCGGCCGCGCGCGGCTGCCATTGTTGTTATCTCTCGCTAATTGTCCCTGGGAACAAACGCCCCCGGCGGAATGTGGCCGTCGACATAGGCATGATACAGCGCGTCGAGCTGGACCCATAGCACATTGGTCTTGAAGATCAGCGCATTGCACACCGCGGCGCGCTCCGCGGGGGTTTTGGCATGGGCCTTGACGTAATCGAGCGCGAAGCCGGCGTCGCGCGGCGCCTGCTGCAGGCGCCTGCTGAAATAGCTCATGATGTCGGGATTGACGAAGCTGTAATGCGCCAGCATGCCCGAAATCCGTTCTTCGTGCAGATTCGGCGCGAACAATTCGGTGAGCGAGGAGGCGATCGCCTCGAGCGGGCTCTTGTCGCGGACGAAATGCACATAGGCTTCCACCGCAAAGCGCGTTGCCGGCAGGATGCCCTCGGTGGATTCCACATAGGCGGTGTCGAGTCCGAGCCCTTCGGTCAGCTTCAGCCAGCGCTCGATGCCGCCCTCGGTGCCGAGATCGCCGTCATGGTCCTCGATCCGGTGCCGCCATTCGAGCCGGGTGCGGCGGTCGCGAAAGCGCGAGATCACCACGGCATCCTTGATCGGGATGGTGCTCTGGTAGAAATAGCGATTGAGCGCCCAGGCCTGCACCTGTCCCTTGTTCAGCTTGCCGCCGTGCAGCAGCCGGTGAAACGGATGCAGATTGTGATAGCGGGTGGCGCCGATCTGGCGCAGCGTCGCTTCCAGCTCCTCGGCGCTGTTCAGGGCTGCGCTGTTGCCGAGCGAGTAGGCGGTCATCCCGTTCAAGCTCATCGCGTTCAAAGCGTAATCTCCGTTCCGTCAGCGGGGATTTGCCAGCCCGCGCGCTCGGCCATCTTGCGCTCGGCGGAGTCGCGCAGCAGCACCGGGTTGGAGTTATTGATGTGCAGGAACATTTTCCGGCCGATATCGAGTTTGGCAAGGCTTTCGATCGCCCCGTGCTCGCCCGACATCGCGATATGGCCCATGCCTTGCCCGGTCTTGTTGCCGAGCCCGGCCGCGATCAGTTCGTCGTCGCGCCACACCGTGCCGTCGAAGAACACCGCCGCAGCGCCAAGCAGCCGCGACTTGAGCTCGTCGGTTACATCGGCGCAGGCGGCCAGGAAATACAGCAGCTTGCCGGTGGCCCGGTCGGTGATGCGAAGCCCGAGCGTGTCGCCCGCGCCGTCGCTGCCCGCGGGATGAACCTGGCCCTCCAGGTACCATGCACTCTTGCCGGGCACGGCAAAGGGCAGAATCCCGATGCCGGACGGTGAACCGTCGGGTAGCGCCGGCTCGAATGGTTGGTTCACCTCGATCGGATGGCGCCGCACGTTCTTCTCATTGAGGACGTTGAAGATGCTGTTGGACTTGAGGATCGCCAGCACTTTCGGGTGCGCATAGATCGTAAACGGCGAGCCCTCGCGCATCGACAACAGGCCGGCGACCGCGTCGACCTCGCCATTGGTCAGGATCACGCCGGCGATCGGACTGTGACGCAACTGGCCGGCCGCCGGATGCAGTTGCGGGGTCGCGATCAGTTGCTGACGCAGATCGGGCGAGGCGTTGATCAGGAACCAGTGCGCGCCGTCGGCGCTGACGGCAATCGAAGCCTGGGTGCTTTGAAGTTCGGAATGTCCGTTTCGCGCTGTCCGGCACACCGGACATCCGCAATTCCATTGCGGAACACCGCCACCGGCAGCGGCGCCCAGGACGACGACGCGAAGCATGATCCGTCTCCTGGAATTCCAACGTTTCCAAGTGGACGCCAATCCGAACCTCTCCCGAAATCGGGAAACTTCCCGACATCAGAAAGGCGTCAGATCAGGCGGTCCACCTGCAGTAAAACGCGATCTAATGACGTCCGCTTACTTGCGGGCGGCGCACGCATACATGTTGATTTCCATGCCAACCGGCACTTCGACGATCTTGGGGGCTTTCCAGGCCATTCGGTTCTCCTTGCTGAGATTTGCTGCGATCGGGCGAACGCCGCCCTCCGAGCTAAGTTAATGCGGAAACAAAAGTTCGCCAGTGAAATCTTTCTTGCCCCGTCGGCAACCATTTATGCTGCACTGCAAGAGAAATTCACATATTTGTGCGGCTTCTCGCCAAACCGGTGCCCGATCAACAGGTTCAACGTAACGTGGCGGCCGCCGGCATTTCCATCGGTTTGACGCGGAGGCCGAGAGTTCGGGATAAACAACTCGTGACAACTAGCGGCTCGCGCTGGAGCCCTCAATGGAAGTGGTTCGCCCATGCCGCGATATTTTTTCAACACCCAAATCGGCGATGAATTGATCGCCGATCCCGAAGGCGAAGAGCTGCGCAATGCCGACCGTGCCTGGGAAGTCGCGCGCGCGATGATCCGGGAACTGCTGAGGACCGAAGACACCCGCGGGGGTCTGTTGAATGCGGTCCTCGAAGTGACGGACGACGAAGGCGAGATCGTGCTCGAATTCCCCTTTGCCGAAGCGATGTTCAATCTCTCCGGCGGCCGCATCACCAAACACTGATGCCGCGCGCCGGCGCCCCGACCTTCCGGCTCGAACCCCAATTCTTGTTCGCCATCGCGATGGCGCTACGATGGCTGCACCGCTACAACACGGGCAGTCAAACGGAGTCGTCCATGGAAGATCTCTGGCGTCGGTCGGCCGCCGACATCGCGGCGCTGGTGCGGTCGAAAAAGATTTCGGCGACGGAGGCTGCTTCGGCGGCGCTCGCGCGGCTCGACGCAGTCAACCCGTCGATCAACGCCGTGGTCGACCATCGTCCGGAAGACGTGTTGGCGCAGGCCGGCGCCATCGATGCGGCGCTGCGCCGCAACGAGAGCGTCGGCCCGCTCGCCGGCGTTCCGGTCACGATCAAGGTCAATATCGACCAGCAGGGGTTCGCCACCACCAACGGCCTCAAGCTGCAGCACGATCTGATCGCGCGCAGCAACAGTCCCGTGGTGGACAATCTGCGCAAGGCCGGCGCCGTCATTCTCGGCCGCACCAATTGCCCGGCGTTTTCCTACCGCTGGTTCACCACCAACCTGGTCCATGGCGACACCAAAAATCCGCGCGATCCCGGCCTGACCCCGGGAGGCTCCTCCGGCGGCGCCGGCGCGGCGGTTGCCGCGGGCATCGGGCCGATCGCGCACGGCACCGACATTGCGGGATCGATCCGTTATCCGGCCTACGCCTGCGGCGTTCACGGCCTGCGGCCGACCGTCGGCCGCATCGCGGCCTTCAACGCGTCGTCGCCCGAACGCACCATCGGCCCGCAGATCAGTGCGGTATCGGGTCCGCTGGCGCGCACCATCGCCGATCTGCGGATCGCGCTCGCGGCGATGTCGGGCTACGACGCGCGCGATCCCTGGTGGGTGCCCGCCCCGCTCGAAGGCGCTGAACTGCCGAAGCGGGCGGCGGTGTGCTTTCGCCCGGACGGTCTGGAAACCGTCGCCGAGGTGGAGGCGGCGGTTGCCGATGCGGCGAAGCGCTTGCAGCGCGCCGGATGGGTGGTAGAGGAAGTCGAGACCACGCCGTCGCTGCGCGAAGCCGCGGAGCTGCAGACCAAATTGTGGCTCGGCGACGGTTATGAAGCGCAATTGGCGACCGCCGAGCGCGAAGGCGACCCCGGCGCACTCGCCTGCCTGCACGGCAACCGGGACAAGGTCTTTCCGTTCGACGCAGCATCGTTCTCCAAGACACTGACGCGCCGGGCGAGCTTGACGCGCGACTGGCTGACGTTTTTCGAGACCTATCCGGCGCTGCTGATGCCGGTATCCGGCGAACTGCCGTTTCCCGACGGGCTTGACCGGCGCGACGACGCCTCATTCGCCCGGGTCTGGCGGGCGCAACTGCCGCAGATTGCTATTCCCTTCATGGGGCTGCCTGCGCTAACCGTTTCCACGGGATCGGTAGGCCGGATTCCAGTCGGAGTTCAGGTGGTCTGCGGCCGTTACCGCGAGGACATGTGCTTGCGTGCGGGCGAGGCGATCGAGGCCGGCGGAACGCCGATTGTGGCGATTGATCCCGTGCTGCACTGACTGGCATTGAGATCGAGAGAACAACATGGCTGGCGTTTACGACTTCACGGCAACATCGCTTGCCGGCGAGGACATTCCCCTGCAGCGCTATCAAGGTCAGGTTCTGCTGATCGTCAATACCGCAAGCGCCTGCGGCTTCACCCCGCAATACAAGGGTCTGCAGGCGCTGCAGCAGGCGCTTTCTCGCCGCGGTTTCTCGGTGCTGGGATTTCCGTGCAACCAGTTCGGCCGCCAGGAGCCGGGCGACGCCGCGCAAATCGAGCAGTTCTGCACCGACAGCTATGCCGTCAGCTTTCCGATGTTTGCCAAGATCGATGTCAATGGCGACAACGCCCATCCGCTGTACCAATATCTGAAGAACGCCAGGTCCGGCCTGCTCGGCGCCTCAATCAAATGGAATTTCACCAAATTCCTGGTCGATCGTTCCGGCCAGGTCGTGGCGCGGCATGCGCCGACGACGAAGCCGGAAGCCCTGACCAAGGAAATCGAGGCACTGCTATGAACGAGAAAGCCGAAAGCGCCGCCGATCGACTGCCGGACCGTCTCTCGACGGATCCGAAGAGCCCTTATTACAACGCCGAGGTGCTTTCGCGCGACGTCGGCATCCGCTTCAAAGGCATCGAGAAGACCAATGTCGAGGAATATTGCGTCAGCGAGGGCTGGGTGCGCGTGACCGCGGGCAATGCCAGGGACCGCTACGGCAACCCGCTCACCATCAAGGTGCACGGCCCGGTCGAGCCGTATTTTCGCGACCAGAAGGCGTCTTGATCCCGTCATTCCGGGATGCGCCACACTTGGCGCAGGCCCGGAATCCATAACCACGATCGGGAGTATGGATTCCGGGCTCGCGCGATGCGGCGCGCCCCGGAATGACCGGGCCACGACCAGCAAACAGAAAGCCGCCGCCATGTCCGTCCGCATTGTCGACGTCCGTGAAATCACCAGGCCGATCTCCTCGCCGATCCGCAATGCCTATATCGACTTCACCAGGATGACGACGAGCCTCGTCGCCGTCGTGACCGATGCGGTGCGCGACGGCAAGAAGGTGGTCGGGGCTATGGCTGCCGGGCATCGGCTTCGAAGGAAAATCCGACCTCTACGCGGAAATGAAGGCTCTGGCGTCGTAGGCGTTTCACCGTTGCCAATTCATCGCGCTCAGGCGCGGATCTGAACGGAAGGCCGCCCGGGGCAGGTCGAAACTGCCGTGCGGCATCTCGCAAATAAGCCTGATGCCGGATGCGCTGAGATGGATTCGCCAGGTTTGTCGGCTGACCTCTTCGCGTTTGGCAAACGCCCGGCATGTCAGCAGCGCGAAGTTCGCTGCATGGTCCTGCGCCCGTACCGATTGATATTTGATGGCCTCGATATTCGTGGCTCGCGCGTCCTCCGCCAATGATTGGGTGGCGGAATAGTCGGTGGGATGGGTCCATTGCGGGCGATGTCTGTCCAACGGCGGCATCGTCAGGACCAAGGCCCGCTCGGTTGCAACTTCGACGGCAAAGGCGGTGTATTCGGCGGGATTTTTTGGCCAGGGCGTGTTGGGTGATTCCGCGAAAAACAGCAGCCGGTAAAACGCCAGTTCGGTCATCGCGGTCCGGCAGAGCTCAGACCCGTAGAACACGCCGGGGGTAAGGCCCGCGCGCCTGAATCGCGAGCCGACCGGGTAGGGGGAGCCGTAACGAAACGGCGTCGAGAGCAGGTAGTGCAGATGACGGCATTCTTCCGGGACGATCGGCTTGCTCGCTTCGATCAATTGCTCCAGCCTGTTCTGCTCGGCAAGACTGTCGCTGAGTTTCGCGGTCGAAACGCGATGCTGGGCTTCGACCGCTCGCCATGCCCGGGCGGCGAGCGGCTGGGCGCTAGACGATAGCTCTGCGGGCGTCCAGATAGTTGATGACATTCACCAATCCCGATACCGACTGGACCAGTTCAAGCGGGACCCCGTCGAGCGCGGTGTTGGGGCTTGAGAGCCATGTCGCCGACACTTCGTCGTCGCCTCCCGCGAGAGCGTCCAGCGACCGGTAGAGGCGGATAAAGAGCACGGCAAGCTGGAACGGCTTCGGGTTGGCATCGAGCGGGTAGTCACCCTTTTTCAGCCGTGAAACCGACGCCTCGGAAACACCAATGATGCGCGCAAGGACCCTGTTGCTGACGCGTAGTTTGTCGGCGCCGCGAACCAGTGCCTTGGCGACAATTCCGGCGTCGGAGACGGCCGGATCTCGGTTTGGAGCTGCCTTCATGACAAATTCGTTGGCTTCCTAGGGAAATTATATATAGAGTTTCTTTCACAGGAAATCAATATCTTTTTTGTCATTCCGGGGCGCGCCACCGGGTCCGCGCAACGCGCGGCCCGATGACAGGCTCCGCGCGAGCCCGGAATCCATACGCCCGATCGTGGTTACGGATTCCGTCGTCGTCCCCGCGAAGGCGGCGACCCATAACCACCGATGCCTGGTGTCAAAGGGAAAGCGGCCCCAGCTTCGCGCAACATCAACGATGGTGGTTATGGATTCCGGGCCTGCGCCGAGCGGCGCATCCCGGAATGACGCGGCATCAGCGCTACGACAGCCGCATATCCAATAGCCGCCGGCCTTCCGGCTTGAGCAGCTTCCTGACCGCGCCGGAGGCGGCGATCTCGTCCTGGTTGGCATAGGCTTCGTGGTTCTTTTCGATATCCTCGGGGCGATAGAGATAGTTGACCATGATGCCGGCGGACTCGCGCAGTCCCTTCGGCGAGAGATCGCCGAGCCAGTTGATCCGCTCCAGCCGGGCGCCGTTGCCGAGATGGAATCGCGCCACCGAATCGATCAGCCGGCCTTTCGGCGAGCGCGCCTTGAGGAAGTAATATGCCGCCAGCGGCTCGAGAACCGAACGCAGTTGCGCGGCGAGTTCGTCATCTTCGAACCAGTTCGGTTCGTCGAGCCGGCCGAGCAGCGCCCGGTCGTCTTCGGACACCGGAACGTCGCTCGCCTGTTTCAGCCATGGCATGAACCCCGGCACCGGCGACAACGTGACAAAATTCTCCAGCTTCGGCATTTCGCGCTGCAATTCCTCGACCACCTGCTTGATCAGGAAGCTGCCGAACGAGATGCCGCCGAGGCCGCGCTGGGTGTTGGAGATCGAATAGAAAACCGCGGTGCGGGCGCGTTCGATCGGCACCAGGGCCCGATCCTGGGCAAGCAGCGGTGCGATCGCGCCCGGGATCGATCCGGTCAGCGCCACCTCGACGAAAATCAGCGGTTCGTCGACCAGCGCGGGATGAAAGAACGCGTAACAGCGGCGGTCGGCCGGATCGATGCGGCGGCGCAGATCGTCCCAGTCGCGGATCTCGTGCACGGCTTCGTATCGGATGATCTTTTCCAGGATGTTGGCGGGCGTCGACCAGTCTATCCTGCGCAGCACGAGAAACCCGCGGTTGAACCAGGAAGCCAGCAGATGGACGACGTCGCGGTCGAGCGCGCCAAGCACCTTGTTGCCCTTCATGGCGCCGACCAGGTCGGCGCGCATCGCCACCAGTTCACCGGTGCCGCCGGGCGCGCGGTTGAGGCGGCGGAACAGCTCCTGCCGCCGCGGTTCGGAGGCAAAATGCAGGTCGCTGGCGTCGTCGTCGTTCGGCTGCGTGCGCCAGGTCTCGATCGCGTGCGCAAGCTTTTCCCGGTCGGGGCCGTATTTGCGGGCGAGCGTTTCGAAAAACGCCAGCCGCCCGGCCTCGTCGAGCTGATGATAGCGGTCGAGCACCTCGCGCGCCATTGCGGTACCGGAGGCCTCGCCGCGGCCAGACAACAGCGCTTCGCATAGTTCGATCAGGCCGGAGGCATCCTGTCTGGTGTCGGATGCGCCGGTGCGGCGAAGCAGGGTGCGGCCACGCTCGGAAATCGTGGCAAGAAGATCGGAGAAAAAGGCGTTGGCCATGTCAGCGGGTCGCGTCCCTGATCAGACGGAATTGTTGCATGAATTTAAGGCGCAGCGGATCACAATCAAGCGCGCATCCCATACGCCGCATCGCTTTCGCGGGCAATGAGGACCCCGCCTGCCATGGCGTGGCCAAATCAGCCTCATTTCGTCTTCGCGAATTCGGTCGGCGTCTTGCCGGTCACCTGGCGGAAGGCGTGCGAGAACGCCGGCACGCTGGCGTAGCCGAGATCGGCGGCGAGCTGCTTGACCGAGACGCCGGTCTCCATCGACAGTTTTTCGATGGCCGCCGCGATGCGCGCGCGCTGGCACCAGCTCTTGAAGCTCAGTTGCGTCTCCGCGGCGAACAGCCGCGACAGCGTCCGCGCCGATGTTCCGACTGCGCGGGCCAGCGTCGCGATCTCGTGGACGCCGGTCGGGTCGTCGAGCACGATATTGGCGGCGCGCCGGCAGCGCGGCTCATGCGGCAGCGGAATGAAGGTGGCGGAGTCTTCGGCCTGGTGCAGTTCGAGCATGGCGAGCCGAACCAGCAGCCGGGTGCGGTCGGGATCGTCGCGGCCGTCGAACAGCGCAAGGATCGCCTCATGCAACAGTCGCGAGACCCGCACCACGAATTCCACCGCGAGGTTTTCGCTGCGGTCCTCCCGCGCCAGCCAGGCGAGATCGAAATACAGCGTGCGCATCTCGATATCCGCCAGCACGTCGATGGCATGCTCAAGACGTGCCGGCACCCAGACCGCACGGTCCGGCGGCACCAGCCAGCGTCCCTTCGGCGTCGTGACCTGCATGGTGCCTTTGGCGGCATAGACCAGTTGCGCCTCGCGATGCATGTGGGGGTCGAGCCGCACGCCTTTCTTGTAATGGCGCGCGACCAGATGAACGCCGCCGCCGGTCGCGGTGCGGCCGCCCCGGATCGGTGCGATTGGCGTTTCGGCGATACTCATTGGCGACATCCCGTCATCAGCAGACCCTATAACCTAGCGCAGAAGGTGTGAGGATTCGACCCATGAACAGCCCGACGCGGGTGATAGGCTTTGTCAACGCTGCCCATTTCATCGATCATTATTCGATGCTGATCTTCGCTGCCGCCGTGATCGTGATGGGGCCGGCGCTCGGCATGGCCTATTCCGAGCTGTTGCCCTACGCGACCCCCGGCTTCATCGCATTCGGCGCGGGTTCGCTTTTGACCGGCTGGCTCGGCGATCGCTGGAGTCGCCGCCACATGATGGTGATCTTCTTTATCGGCATCGGCGCCTCGATGATTGCGGTCGGACTGGTGCAAACGCCGCTGCAACTCGGCGCGGCGCTGCTGTCGATCGGCGTGTTCGCGTCGATCTACCATCCGGTCGGCACCGCGATGATCGTTTCCTATGCCGATCGGCTCGGCTGCGAGATGGGCCTCAATGGCGTCTGGGGCAATCTCGGCGTGGCGTCATCGGCGCTGGTCACCGGCGTGGTCGGCCAATATCTCGGCTGGCGCTGGGCTTTTATCATTCCCGGCATCGTCACCATCCTGATCGGCGCCGCCTTTGCGTCGAGCGTGGTGCACGAGGACCGTACCGGCGCGCGGCAGGCGGCGGCGCAGGCGCGGGTGGCGAAAAGCGACATGTGGCGGGTGATCGTGGCGCTCTTGATCGTGGTGATCGCGATCTCAACCACCTTCAACGCCGTCACCGTGGCGCTGCCGAAGCTGTTCGCGGAACGGCTGGCCGATCTGACCAGGAGCCCGGCCTTGCTCGGCGTGATCGCGGCGTGCGTCTATGTGTTCGGCGCGATGACGCAATATACCATCGGCAAGCTGCTCGACCGGCATTCGTTGAAGGCGGTGTCGCTGCCGCTGTCGTTTGTGCTGGCGCCATTCCTCTATTTCGCCGCCACCCTGTCCAACCTGCCGCTGATCCTGGTCTCGATCGGCATCGTGATGGGCGCCTTCGGCCAGGTCACCGTCAACGACGCCATGGTCGGCAAATACACCAGCGAGGAATGGCGCTCGCGCGCCTATGCGGTGCGCTATTTTGTCGGCTTCACGGCGGCGGGCGTCTCCATCGGCCTGGTGGCGTGGCTGTACCAGAAGGGCGGCTTCGTCACCATGCTGCATGCCTTCGCCGCGCTGTGCCTCCTGGTGATCGCCGCGGCGATCATCCTGCCGACCGAGATCAAGGTGCCGGCGGCACCGGCGAACTGATCGCCGTAGGCCCACCTTGCCGTCATCGCCCGCGGAATGTTTAGTCCGGAGACGTGGCTGCCCGACGGGCAAATCAGAATTGTCCGGGCTACGACACTTCGCCGTGATTCCGGGATGCGCCTCTTGGCGCAGGCCCGGAATCCATAACCACCGTTGCCGATTTTGAAAACCACTGGCTACACATCGCCCCACGCGAATTCCGTGGTTATGGATTCCGGGCTCGCGCTGGCGCGCGCCCCGGAATGACGACGGAGAGGCCTGCGCCAAGTGGCGCATCCCGGAATGATGGTGTGGACGGCCCCCAACGGCATCAGTGTGCCAGACTGGTGTATTGATTTGACCAGACAAGGGAGCCGTCCATGAGCGAGATTAGCATGATTGGTTTGGATTTGGCGAAGAACGTGTTCCAGGTTCACGGGATTGACGCGTCGGGCAAGGTGGTGCTGCGGCGCCAGCTTCGGCGCGGCGCGGTGGAGAAGTTCTTTGCGCAGCTTGCGCCGTGCCTGGTGGGGATGGAGGCTTGCGGCAGCGCGCACCATTGGGCGCGGGTGATCGGCCGGGCTGGCCACGAGGTGCGGCTGATGCCGCCGGCCTATGTGAAACCTTATGTGAAGCGCAACAAGAACGATGGCCGCGACGCGGAGGCGATCTGCGAGGCGGTGGGCCGGCCGACGATGCGGTTCGTCGCGGCAAAGAGCGTGCAGCAGCAAGCGACGATGGCGGTTCATACCACGCGGGCGCTGTTGGTGCGGCAACGCACGATGGCGGCGAATGCGTTGCGGGCGGCGCTGGGCGAGCTCGGGATCGTGGCGGCGCAGGGCATCAAGGGATTGCGCGAGCTGATGGCCAGGCTCGAAACCGCAAACGAGGAGATCCCGGAGATGATGCGCGGCGCGTTGCTGGTGCTGGCCAGGCACTGGCAAGCGCTCGACGCTGATGAACGGGTGCTTGAACGGGGGATTGCCAAGGCGGCCCGCTGCGATGGCAATGCCAGGCGACTGATGAAGGTGCCGTGCGTCGGCCCGATCATCGCCAGCACGGTTTTGGCCAAGGTGGCCGATGCGAAGGTGTTCCGCTCCGGCCGGGATTTTGCGGCCTGGATCGGACTGACCGGCCGCGATCACGGCACCGGCGGCAAGCATCGTCCCGGGCGCATCTCCAAACGGGGCGACCGCATGCTGCGAGCCCTGCTGATCAGTGGGGCGAGCGGCTATCTGCGCCACCAGAAGAAGCGCGGGGTGAGCGACCCGTGGCTGCGCGACTTGCTGGCGCGTCGGCCCTACAAGGTCGTGATGGTGGCGCTCGCCGCCAAGACCGCGCGCATCATCTGGGCCATGCTGGCCAAAGGAGAATCGTACCGGGCTCGCGCGAGCGCGTCGGCTGCTGCCTGATTGGAGGGCGACAGCCGCCACGCTCGCGCTCATCTGTCGGAAAGGGCAACTATGGTGTGATGGCAAAATGGTCAGGAAACCGGGATCGAAACACTCCGCACCGTCATCGCGCGTCACAGCACGCCGGAATGATTGGAATTCGATCCGCGATCTCCATCAGGGCCCGCGGCCAAAAGGCCGCATTCAGAGGCCGTATACATGACCGCACCCCGATCCGTTTGCCGAAACACCAAAAAAGTCCTTGCCGAGAGGGGGCCGTCCATACATGACGGAACGGTCGCCGGAGCAATTAACTTTTATCGGCGGCCGCAGGTTGTAGCTTGTTGGCGGCGGTGCTGGATGTGGCGCGCCGCAGCCCGGCGCTGGCGATATCTAGTCGTGAACAGGGGCGTACGGAGCCTGGCCGCTGATTTGGGCGCGGTTCGTTCCACCCGCGTTCCGAATCTTAAGACGTTCATCGGATCCCGTTGCATTTTGGCACAGCCATGCTGTGGCCCGGAGAGCCGAATCAAGGCCGGTTCAGGCGCCAGCCGACCACGGTTGCCTCGAGCGCGCCGCCGGATTCGTCATTGCGCCATTCGCCGTCGACAAAGCGGCACGCGAACGGCAGTTGATAGGTTCCGCTATGATCCTCGCACAGCACCTGCACCGGCTGATCCGGCGGGGGATCGCCGTTGCCATTGAACTCGGCCAGACGTCGTTCACGCGTTGCCATCCCATCGTCTCCGTTGCCGATCCGCGTCTCGCGGGTCCGGTGCGCCCAGCATTGCCTCGCCCCGTCGTGTCCCTCGACGGGGGCGGTCGATCGCAAAAACCTCAACGCGCGAATGAGGTTTCAATATGATATCCTCGATGCCTCGCCCCGGCTCGCGACAAATTGACTGTCACGGGCGCCACTTGCATGAGGACGTTGATGGTCGGCCGTATCGCACTGCTGATGTGGGTGCCTTGCCTGCTGTTGTCCACCCCCGCGCCGGCACAGGACGTTCCCGGCATCGAGATCTGCACCGTCGAAAAGACCATGGAGCGGCGTACCAGTTGCCTGCAGAGCAATGTCGATTTCCTGCAAAAGACCGTCGGCAAGCTCACCGCCGACCATCAGCAGAAGCTCGATGCCGCCAACCGGCAGATCGACAGCCTGAAGGCGACCGTCGCCGGCCTGCAAAACATCGTGGACGAACTGCAGGCGGCGCAGAAGAAAGCGGCCGAGGATCTGAAGAAGAAGGGCGACGCACCGGCAGCCAAGGACGGCGCGCCGCCGGCAAAGGATGGAGGCAAATAACGAACGACAGCAAGGACTGTCAAATGCAGCGCGCGCGAAACGGTCATGATGCCCGCGCTTCGAACCAAGGCTGTTGTCCATGAATCCCGCCCAGAAGGCGCTCTGGTTTATCGAAAGCCACCTTGCCGAGGCCTTGAGCCTCGACGAGATCGCGGCAATCGGCGGCGTCTCGCGCTTCCATCTGGTTCGGGCGTTCGCCGCTGCGACCGGGTTGCCTGTCATGCGCTACGTGCGGGCCCGGCGTCTCAGCGAGGCGGCGCGCGCACTCGCCAATGGTGCGCCGGATATCCTCGCGCTGGCGCTGGAGGCGGACTACGGCTCGCACGAAGCATTCACCCGCGCGTTCCGCGATCATTTCGGGGTCACGCCCGAAGCGGTCCGCAGCTCGACGCGTCTCGACCATCTCAGACTTCAGGAGCCGATCATCATGGATTCCACAAAAATCGACAATCTTCAGGCGCCGCGTTTCGAAACCAGCCAGCCGCTGCTGGTTGCCGGCCTCGGTGAACGTTACACATGGGAGTCCGGTGCCGCCATTCCCAGCCAATGGCATCGCTTTCATCAATCGGTGGCCAACATTCCCGAGCGGATCGGGCCGGTTGCCTATGGTGTATGCTGCAACGGCGACGATGCCGGCAATTTCGACTACATCGCCGGCGTCGAAGTACCGGATTTCTCCGATCTGCCGCGCGAATTCAGCCGTGTTCGGATTCCCGAACAGAAATACGCGGTCTTCACCCACCGCGATCACGTCTCGACCATCCGCCGCACCATCAACACGATCTGGAATGAATGGCTGC
The DNA here is from genome assembly GCA_963808035.1 of uncultured Alphaproteobacteria bacterium. Lineage (GTDB taxonomy): Bacteria > Pseudomonadota > Alphaproteobacteria > Rhizobiales > Xanthobacteraceae > Bradyrhizobium. The sequence continues at coordinate 271,991 of CAWEEF010000004.1, forward strand.
CGGCCTCGGGCCTGAAGGCGGCCGATGCGCCCAACTTCGAGCGCTATGACGAGAACTTCGATCCACTGAGCGGCAATGGCGGTCTCGAAATATGGATACCGGTCCGGGACTGAAACGCGGTCGCGCGAGCCTGATGCGCACGGCGGGGCCGGCTTGCGAGGTTGCGATCCCCGGATTGCTTGGCAAGCGATAGCGACTTTGCCATAACATGGCGCAACGAAATCGTTGCGCGTGCGGGGTCAAGGCTGGAATCCGCCGGCAGCCGAAGCAATAGCCGGGGGATTCCAATGCCCAATATGAGCATCCTCGCCACCGACCTCGAATTCCCGGAAGGGCCGGTGGTGCTGCCGGACGGGTCGGTGGTGCTGGTCGAAATCCGCGGCCGGCGGCTGACCCGGGTATGGCCGGATGGACGCAAGCAGGTGGTGGCGGAAATTCCGGGCGGCCCCAACGGGGCGGCGATGGGGCCCGACGGCAAGATCTATGTCTGCAACAATGGCGGCTTTAGCTGGATTCCCTCACGCGGCACGATGATGCCGGGCGCGCCCGGGCCGCATGAATATATCGGCGGCTCGATCCAGCGCGTCGATCTTGCGACCGGCAAGCTCGAAACCGTGTTCGACAAATGCGGCGAGCACCCTCTGAAGGGCCCGAACGATTTGGTGTTCGACCGGCACGGCGGTCTGTGGTTTACCGACCTCGGCAAGCGTCGCGCCCGCGACATGGATGTCGGGGCGTTCTATTACATCAAGCCGGGCGCCAAGGAGATCGTCGAAGGCTTGTTCGGCATGCTGCCCGCCAACGGCATCGGATTGTCGCCGGACGAGAACACGGTCTATGTCGCGGAAACGCCGACCGCGCGGTTGTGGGCCTTCGATCTGTCGGCGCCGGGCACGGTCAGGCCGCGTGACGTGATCTATCGCGGCGAGCGCGGCAAACCGATCGCGGGCCTCGGCGGCTATCAGATGTTCGACTCGCTGGCGGTCGAAGCTTCCGGCAATATCTGCGTCGCGACCCTGATCTCAGGCTGTATCTCGGTGATCGCGCCCGATGGCACGCTGGTCGAGCAGGTGCCGACCGGTGACCGCGTCACCACCAACATCGCCTTTGGCGGTCCCGAACTGAAAACCGCCTACATCACGCTGTCCGGCAAGGGCGAACTGGTCGCGACGGACTGGGCGCGCCCCGGCCTGCCGCTGAATTTTCTCAACACGTGATGGGGGGCGAAACAGTGTCGACTTTCGTCATTGCGAGCGAAGCGAAGCAATCCACCAAGACGAGAGCGCAAAAGCTGGATTGCTTCGTCGCGTGCGCTCTTCGCAATGACGTCCCTCAGGAAAGGGGTATGTGATGGCCTGGCTTGAACCGGTAGTCTTGCGCGGCGCACATGCGCGGCTCGAACCCTTGTCGCAGAATCACCGCGACGGGCTGGCTGAGGCGGTGCAGGACGGCGAATTGTGGAAGCTCTGGTACACCTCCGTCCCGAGCGCCGAGGGAATGCGCAAGGAGATCGACAGGCGGCTCGGCCTGCAGGCCTCGGGCGCGATGCTGCCATGGACGGTTTTCGATGCCAACGGCCGAATCGCCGGTATGACGACCTATATGAACGTCGATGCGCCGAACCGGCACGTCGAGATCGGTTCAACCTGGTATGCGAAGCGCGTGCAACGCAGCGCGGTCAACACGCAGTGCAAACTGCTGTTGCTGACCCATGCATTCGAGAAGCTCGATTGCATCGCGGTTGAATTTCGTACTCATTTCTTCAATCACCAGAGCCGGCGCGGCATCGAGCGGCTCGGTGCCAAGCAGGACGGCATCCTGCGCAACCACCAGATTGCGCCGAACGGCACGCTGCGCGACACTGTTGTCTACAGCATCATCGCCAGTGAATGGCCGACGGTGAAGGCGCATCTCGACTACCAACTGAACGAAAGGGCGCGATAGGCCCCGTGAGAGCTGAAACGATGGATACATTCGACTATGTGATCGTGGGCGCCGGTTCCGCCGGAAGCGTGCTCGCCAACCGGCTCAGCGAGGATGCCGGCACCACGATCTGCGTGCTCGAAGCGGGCCCCAGCGACTGGCACCCGTATATCCATCTGCCGGCCGGCTTCATCAAGACCTTTCACATGAAGAGCATCAACTGGGCCTACCAGCAGGAGCCGGGTCCCTGGACTGGTGGTCGCAGCATCTACGCGCCGCGCGGCAAGACGCTCGGCGGCTCCTCCTCGATCAACGGCCATATCTATAATCGCGGCCAGCGCCAGGATTTCGACACCTGGGCCCAGTTCGGCAATCGCGGCTGGGGTTATCAGGACGTGCTGCCCTATTTCAAGCGGCTGGAACGACGCATCGGCGAGGGCGACGATGCGTTTCGCGGCCGTGACGGCAATCTGACCGTCACCACCATGGACTGGCGCGATCCGCTCTGCGAAGCGTTCATGGCCGGTGCGATCAGTCTCGGCATTCCGCGCAACCCCGACTACAACGGCGCAATCCAGGAGGGCGTTTCCTACGCCCAGCGCACGATCAAGAACGGCTTGCGCGTCAGCGCGGCGACCGCGTTTCTGCATCCGGCGCGGAAACGTCCCAATGTCCATGTGCGGACCCATGCGCATGCGACCGGAATCCTGTTCGAGGGCAAGCGCGCCGTCGGCGTGCGCTACGCAAGAGGCGGCAGGGGTGGTGCGCCGGCCGAAATAGGCGCGGCCAAGGAAGTGATCCTGGCCGGAGGCACCTACAACTCGCCGCAACTGCTGCAATTGTCGGGCATCGGGTCGCCCGAGCTGCTGCGGTCGCTCGGCATCGAGGTGCGCCATGCGCTGCCCGGCGTCGGCGAGGGATTGCAGGATCACTACGCGCCGCGTTCGGTCGCCCGCGTCAAGAACATCAAGACCATCAATGAGCGCCGGCGCGGCCTCGGCCTCGCGCTGGAGGCGATCAAATGGGCGACGACCCGGCGCGGCCTGCTCTCGCTGTCGCCGACCATGGTCTATTGTTTTTGGCATTCCGGCGAGACCACCGAGAGCTCGGACCTGCAACTGACGTTCACGCCCGCGAGCTACAAGGAGGGTGTGCAGGGACAACTCGAGGACGAGCCCGGAATGACGGTCGCATCCTGGCAGCAGCGGCCTGAAAGCCGCGGCTATGTCCACGCCCGCTCGGCCGATCCGTTCGATCCGCCGATCATCCAGACCAATTATCTGACCGAAGAGCTCGACCGCCGCACCGTCGTCGCCGGCATGAAGCTGGCGCGCAGGCTGCTCGCATCGGCGCCGCTCGCGCCATACTACGCCTATGAAGATTTCCCCGGGCCCAAGGTACAGACCAACGATGAATTCCTTGCCGCGGCGACCCAGCGCGGCACCACCACGTTCCATCCCGGCTGCACCTGCCGGATGGGGCCGCCCGCCAGCACCTGGGCGGTGGTCGACGATCAGTTGCGCGTGCACGGGCTGCAGGGCCTGCGCGTGATCGACGCCTCGATCATGCCGCGGATGATCTCGGCCAACCTCAACGCCTCGACCATGATGATCGCCGACAAGGCATCCGACCTGATCCGTGGTCGCAGCGCGTCAGCCCATTGAATGGCGACAGGCGGTTGCGTCATTTCGACAAATCGAACTACCTTGCGCAGGAGGTGGTTTTGAAGGCACCAAGTTCAGGGGGCAGCGGTGACATCCGGCTGGGTTTTTCTGACCTCGTTCGCATCGACCGCCGTCGGCATCGCGCTCGGGATGACGCTGCGCACCCGCCTGACTGCGCCCCATCTCAAACAGGAGACGAAGGAGGTCATCAGGCTCGGCGCCGGCCTGCTGGCCACGCTGGCGGCGGTGCTGATCAGCCTGATGATCGCTTCCGCCAAGACCTCCTACGACACCCAGGACGCGCACTTCCGGCAATTTGCCTCACACGTCATTTTGGCCGATCAACTGCTCGCGCAGTACGGCCCGGAGGCCGTCGGGGTCCGCGAGTTGATGCGGCAGGCCGTTCCCGCCGCGCTCGATCGGATCTGGCGCGAGAAGGCGACGCGGGCGGCGCAAAATACCGCGTTTACGCCGACCTCGGCCGCCGAGCAGATTTTTCATTCCATCGAGGCGTTGCCGACCAAGGACGACGAGCAGCGCGCGCTCAAGCTTCGCATTTTGCGGGCGAGCAGCGACATCGCCGACGCCCGGCTGCTGATGTTTGCCGATGTCGACACCCCGATCATGACGCCGTTCCTGCTGACGCTGGTGTTCTGGCTGACGGTGATCTTCACCAGTTTCAGCCTGTTCGTCGAGCCCGGCATCGTGGTCGGAGCCGCCTTGCTGATCTTTGCGCTGTCGGTGTCGAGTGCGCTGTTCCTGGTCGCCGATCTGGGCCAGCCGTTTGCCGGATTGATGCAGATATCGAGCGAACAGCTCCGGCACACGCTGGCGCCGCTGGACTGATCGTTCGGGCAGAGCCGGTCTATTCGTAGACGAAGGCGGGATCGCCGAGGTCGATGGCCGGGAATTCGTCCTTCTCGGCCCAATAGTCCTGGTTGTGCTGCCATTCCGGCTTGTCGCCGCGCTTCGGCAACAGGTGCATGCCGCGCATCATGTAACCGGGGTTGAAATTTTCCGGATCGATCCACGGTAGCAGCGGCATATTGTGGTCTTCCGGACGCAGTGCCGGCGTGACCTTTTTGGCGCCGGTTTGCTTCATGTGGTTGAGCAGCCGGCACACGAAGTCGGCGACCAGATCGACCCGCAGCGTCCAGCTCGCGCGGAAATATCCGAACACCCAGACGAGATTGGGCACCCCGGTAAACATCATGCCGCGATAGGTCACCGTGTCGGCGAAATCGAGCGGCTTGCTGTCGACGCTGAATTCGATGTCGCCGGTGGCGCTGAGGTGAAAGCCGGTCGCGGTGATGATGATATCGGCTTCGATTGTCTTGCCGGATTTCAGCAGAATGCCGCGCCCGGTAAAGCGGTCGATCTCGTCGGTGACGACCGAGGCCTTGCCGGACTTGATGGCCTCGAACAGGTCACCGTCCGGAATGAAGGCGATGCGCTGCCGCCAGGGCCGGTAGCTCGGCGTGAAGTGGGTCGCGATGTCGTAATCGGGTCCGAGATAGGCCTCCACCGCGGACAGCAGATCCTTCCTGGCGGCCTCGGGCTGCTCGAAGGTCTTGCGGGTAAACGCATCCTGTTCGAACAGGATCTTGCGGCGCGTGATCTCGTGGATCCAGCTCTCGTCGACCTGCAACTGGCGCAGCGCTTCGGTGATCTCGATCGCATTGCGTCCGGTTCTGAAATAGGTCGGCGAGCGCTGCAGCATGGTGACATGGGCGCAATCCCCGGCCATTGCCGGGATCAGTGTCGCCGCAGTAGCGCCGGAGCCGATGACGACGACGCGCTTGTCCTTGTAGTCGAGATCGTCAGGCCAATTCTGCGGATGAACGATCGGGCCCTTGAAAGCCGCCATGTCCCTCCATTCGGGCGTATAGCCTTCGGCATGGCGATAATAGCCCTGGCACATCCAGAAGAAGTTGGCGGTGAAGCGATGGGCCTCGCCGGTGTCCGTCCGCATCGCTTCGATGGTCCAGAGGTTTTGCTGGCTCGACCAACTCGCCGAGCAGATCCTGTGCTGATAGCGGATATGGCAGCCGAGATCGTTTTCCTCGATCACCTCGCCCATATATTTGAGAATCTCCGCCGCCGTCGCGATCGGCGCGCTGGTCCACGGCTTGAAGCGGTAGCCGAAGGTATGAAGATCGCTGTCGGAGCGGATGCCGGGATAGCGGTGGGTCCGCCAGGTCCCGCCAAAGCTCTTCTGAGTCTCGAGCACGACAAAACTCGTCCCCGGACACTGCCGGGTTAGATGATAGGCGGCTCCCACCCCCGAGATACCGGCGCCGGCGATGACGACGTCATAATGCCCGGTCAGGCCTGACGATACAGGGCGAATTTGGGTTTGAACGTTCATCGGCCGATCACTTCCGTTCGCGCTCCTACACTTCGCGGCGGCTCAGGAACGCCAGCCGCTCGAACAAATGCACGTCCTGCTCGTTTTTCAGCAGCGCGCCGTGCAGCGGTGGGATCAGCTTGCGCGGATCGCGCTCCCTGAGCATTTCGGGCGTGATGTCTTCGTTGAGCAGCAGCTTGAGCCAGTCCAACAGCTCCGACGTCGAAGGCTTCTTCTTCAGCCCCGGCACTTCTCGAACCTCGAAGAAGATCCGCAGGGCCTCTTCCACCAGCCGTTTCTTGATGTGCGGGAAATGCACGTCGACGATCCGGTTCATGGTGTCGACGTCGGGGAACTTGATGTAGTGGAAAAAGCAGCGGCGCAGGAATGCGTCCGGCAATTCCTTTTCGTTGTTCGAGGTGATCATCACGATCGGGCGCAGCTTCGCCTTGATGTTCTCGCCGGTCTCGTAGACGAAGAATTCCATGCGATCGAGCTCGAGCAGCAGATCGTTGGGAAATTCGATGTCCGCCTTGTCGATTTCGTCGATCAGCAGCACCGGCCGCTGCGCCGCCGTGAAGGCCTCCCACAATTTGCCGCGCTTGATGTAGTTCGAGATGTCGGAAACGCGGGCATCGCCAAGCTGGCTGTCGCGCAGCCTTGATACCGCGTCGTACTCATAAAGACCCTGCTGCGCCTTGGTGGTGGATTTGATGTGCCAGGTAAGCAACGGCGCAGCGATCGCTTTCGCGACTTCCTCGGCGAGCACCGTCTTGCCGGTGCCGGGCTCGCCCTTGATCAACAGCGGGCGCTCGAGCACGATCGATGCGTTGACCGCGATCTTGAGGTCGTCGGTGGCGACGTAGTCCTTGGTGCCGGTGAATTTCATCGAGTATTTGCCTCGTTGATTGTTCTTGCGTGCGGCGCGGCTCAACCTGCCTCGGACGACAGAAAGCGTCCCAGGACCGGATTGGTGGTCGCTGCGGGGATATTGCCTTAAGCCTCAATTCTAGATGAAAAACCCCGCAGGTCTAGGCCTTGCGGCGGCGCCGAAGCTCTTGACGTTCACCGCCCGGCGGGCAATCTGTAGCCTATGTTCTTGCAATTCTTCACCTCGCTGCGCGATGCCCAGGTCCCGGTCAGCCTGCGGGAATATCTGACGCTGCTGGAGGCACTCGACGCCGACATCGCCGAGCAGACGGTGGAGAATTTCTATTATCTGTCGCGCGCCTCGCTGGTAAAGGACGAGCGCAATCTCGACAAGTTCGACCGCGTGTTCGGCACCGTGTTCAAGGGGCTGGAGAGCCTGCTCGATGCCATCGAGAAGGCGGATATCCCGGCCGAATGGCTCAAGAAGCTGGCGGAGAAATACCTCACCGAGGAAGAGAAGAAGCAGATCGAGGCGATGGGCTGGGACAAGCTCATGGAAACTCTGCGCCAGCGCCTGAAGGAGCAGAAGGGCCGCCATCAGGGCGGCAGCAAGTGGATCGGTACGGCCGGCACATCGCCGTTCGGCGCGGAAGGCTATAACCCCGAGGGAATCCGTATCGGGCAGGAGAAGAATCGGAATTTCCGCGCGGTGAAAGTGTGGGACCGTCGCGAGTTCAAGGATCTCGACGGCAATGTCGAGCTCGGCATTCGCAACATCAAGATCGCGCTGCGACGGCTGCGCAAATTCGCCCGCACCGGCGCGCCCGACGAGCTCGATCTCGATACCACGATCAGGGAGACCGCCAACCACGGCTATCTCGACGTGCATATGCGCCCGGAGCGGCGCAACGCGGTCAAGGTGCTGGTGTTCTTCGACATCGGCGGCTCGATGGATTCGCACATCGAACAGGTCGAGGAACTGTTCTCCGCGGCCAGGACCGAATTCAAGCACATGGAATATTTCTACTTCCACAACTGCCTCTATGAAGGAGTATGGAAGCAGAACCGCCGGCGCTTTACCGACCGCACGCCGACCTGGGACGTGCTGCACAAATATCCGCACGACTACAAGGTGGTGTTCGTCGGCGATGCCTCGATGTCGCCGTACGAAATCATGGTGCCCGGCGGCTCGGTCGAACACGTCAATCAAGAAGCGGGATCGGTCTGGCTCGAACGGATCACGCGCACCTATCCGCACGCGGTGTGGCTCAACCCGGTGGCGCAGCGGCACTGGGATTATTCGGAATCGACCACCATCATCCGCCGGCTGTTTGCGCAGCGCATGTTTCCGATCACGATCGAGGGGCTGGAAGGCGCGATGAAGGAACTGGTGCGGTAGAACTCCTGTCGTAGCGAGGAAGGAAACATGACCCAGACCATCCATCGCGGCATCAAGGCGCTGATCGACGAGGCCAATGCGGAAATCGAGACGGTCAGCGCCGCCGACGCCATCAAGGACGCGCAACGCGATGACGTCGTGATTGTCGACATCCGCGATCCGCGCGAAATCGAGCGCGATGGTCGCATTCCCGGCGCGTTCTCCTGCACCCGCGGCATGCTGGAATTCTGGATCGATCCGGCGAGTCCCTATGCAAAGCCGATCTTCCAGGGCGACAAGAAGTTCATCTTTCACTGTGCCGGCGGGTTGCGCTCGGCGCTGGCGGCCAAAACCGCGCAGGACATGGGACTGAAGCCGGTCGCACACATGGGCGGCGGGTTCGCCGCCTGGCGCGATGCCGGCGGACCGGTCGAGAAGTACGAACCAAAGAAGCCGAAAGGGTAGGACTTCGTCACACGCGGGCTTGACCCGCGTGTCCATCATTTCAAGAAGATGGATTGCCGGATCAAGTCCGGCAATGACGATTAAGAAACGCCGGAGATCCGCGCCATGACATCCTCCACCGACGATCCGCTGGTCTCCACCGACTGGCTCGCCGCGCATATCGACGATCCGAGGGTCAAGATCATCGATGCATCCTACAAGATGCCCGGGGTGCTGCCGCTGCCATTGGACGATTATCTCGGCGCGCATATTCCCGGCGCGGTGTTCTTCGACGTGAATTCGATCTCCGATCACAATGACGCGCGGCCGCATATGTATCCGAACGCCGAGCAGTTCGCGCGCGACATCGCTGCGCTCGGCATTTCCTCCGGCGATACAGTGGTCGCCTATGATTCCGGCGGCTGGGTCGCGGCGCCGCGGGCATGGTGGATGTTCCTGTCGTTCGGCCATCGCGATGTGAGAGTGCTGGACGGTGGATTGAAGAAATGGCTGCGCGAGGGCCGTCCCACCCATTCCGGCAAGGTCACGCCCAGCAGTGGAAAATTCCAGGCGAGGCTCGATCCGCGCTATGTCCGCAGCAAGGAGCAATTGCTGGGCAATCTCGAAACCCGTGCTGAACAACTGGTCGATGCGCGGCCGAAGCCGCGTTTCGAGGGCACGGTGGCCGAGCCCTGGCCGGGCCGCCGCTCCGGTCACATTCCCGGCAGCCGCAATGTGCCCTATGCTGGGCTGTTCGACGCGGCTACCGGCGCGATGAAACCCCGGGAAGATTTGCGACGGGCCTTCACCGGCGCCGGCGTCGACATAACGAAGCCGATCGTGACGACCTGCGGTTCCGGCGTGTCCGCGCTGGTGTTGACGCTGGCGCTGTACCGGCTGGGCGTGCGTGACAGTGCGCTTTATGACGGCTCGTGGGCCGAATGGGGCCTGCCCGGCGGGCCTCCGGTCGCCACCGGGCCAGCCTGACCGGCAGCGTTGCCGCGCCGGCGATCAGTGCGGCGTCGCCGGCACCCCGAACGGGTTGGCCATTTGAGCCGCCTGTCGCGCGAGGCGGGCGCGGGCCGCCATCCGGCGGCGGTGAGCCGCCCGGCGAGCCTTGCGCTCCTTTGCAGCACTCTTGTCGGGCTTGGTGCTGGATGCTTTTGCGGGCCGCCGATGGGGTATCGGTGGAGCGGCTATGGTGGTCGTGGTGCTCTGGGTCGTTGCCACGGTAGGTGGGGCCGCCGGTTCGGAGGCGGCGGGGACCATCGATTCGGGCGTCGTCGGGGCCGTTGTGTCCACCGACGGTGAGGCTTGCTCGATGGCGGCGAACTTTGCCTTCGGCGCTGCGACGGCTTCGGTCGTCGTCGCCGTGAGTGGGTCTGGCGGCGTGGCCGTCGCAGCGCTCTCCGCTGGCGCTGGTTCACTCGGCGCCGGGAGTTGCGCGGCTGGCACGCTGGCGGTCTGTGGCGAGGGTGTATTTTCCGACCTCGGCGCCAAAGCCGTCTCCATCGGTTTTGGTGTGGAGGCCGTCTCCGGATTCGGTGTCGAGATCGTCTTCGGCTTCGGCGCAGGGGCCGCATCCGGCGGCGTCGGCGAGCCCGCCGTTGGCTCCGCGCTCACCCCCGTGGCGACAGGGGTGTCTGGGGTTGGCTGCTCCGGCGCCGTCATCGCTGCGACGTCCGGCACCTTTGATTCAACAGGGGCGACGACGGGGGCCATGTCCGGTGCCGGTGGCTCCACAACTGTCGCAACCGGCGCAGTATCTTCGGCCGCCTTCTGCGCCGTAGCCGGTGGCGCGTCGACGCGCAGCATCGCGAGCGTCGGTGGCACTTCCGGCTGCTGCGCGAACATCGTTTCCGGGGCTGCACGCCAGGACGGCGTGCTGGCGAACTCCTGGTGTGCGGCGCGGAACAGGGTCGCCGCGCCAAGTCCGAAAACCAGGACCGACATCGACAGGACGATCGCGGCGAACAGAAAACGGAATCCGGGGAGCATGGAGCAGCGAGTTCCGCCTTCGCAGGGGTTCGGCGAAGGCCTTCGAGTCATCGGGACGCGGTGATTACAAAATGGGCCGTGTTCGTAACGCTGCGGACACCGCGAGCGCGCAGCGAATCAGGCTGGTTTGAGGATACCGCAAGGAATCCGCGCGCATTCGTTAAAAATCACCTGCCGAAACGCGAGCGCAGGTTCCGATCAATATTTATCGGATGGTGGTGCTTCGATGCCACGGCGGCTCACAACTCATCACATATTGGCCCGATCGGGCCCGGTTTGAGGTTTTTGTCTTGAATGCGCCGCGATCTTCGGTCATCAGCCGTTAACGATCCGGTGTCGGCTTGGGGACTATACAAGAGCGATGATGATCACACGAATTCTGATGGTTTCCGCTGCCGTGGCGGCTGTCGCGGCTGGAACTTCGCTCGCCCACGCTCAAAATTACTCCACCCCGCCCGGTGCGGTCTATTCGCCATATCCCCCCAGCGACTATCGTCGCGCTCCGGGCGTACCGGATTATGATTCGGTCGACGATGAGGATGCGCCCAATGGGCAGTCCTCGACGGCGCTGCCGCCGCCCGGTCCGGTGCTCTCGCCCGACGATCCCCGCTATGGCCGCCCGGCCGGTGGTCCGCCGGTTTATTCCGACCGCGCGCTGCCGACCGGGCCGATCCTTTCGCCGGACGATCCGCGCTATGGCCGCCCCGATGGCGCTCCGCCGGTTTATTCCAACCGCGCGGCACCGACCGGTCCGATCCTTTCGCCGGACGATCCGCGTTATGGCCGCCCCGACGGCGCCCCCGCGGTCTATTCCAACCGCGCGGCACCGACCGGGCCGATCCTGTCGCCCGACGATCCCCGTTACGGCCGGCCCGATGGACCGCCGCCGGTGATCTATTCGGATCGCGGCAATGGCGATCATCGCGCTCCGGCAGATGACGGCTTGCGGCCGCCGGAAGCGGTAGGCGCTCCCGGCACGGTTACCGGCTCGGTCGAGCCCGCCGCGGGGCCCGATGGCAAGCCCATGACGATCGCCGCGCTGCCGCCGGAAGAACAGCCCGAAACCGGCTCAGCCAAGCTCGCGCCGAACCTGCGCCGGCAGGAGGTCCCGTTCGTCACCAAGGAGCCGGCGGGAACGTTGGTCGTCGACACCCCGAATACCTATCTCTATTACGTGCTCGGTAACGGGCGCGCGATCCGCTACGGGGTCCGCGTCGGTCGCGACGGCTTTACCTGGACCGGCGTGCAGAAGATCACCCGCAAGACGGAGTGGCCGGATTGGCATCCGCCGCCGGAGATGATCGAACGCCAGCCCTATTTGCCGCGCTTCATGGCCGGCGGCCCCGGTAATCCGCTGGGCGCGCGCGCCATGTATCTCGGTTCTACGGTCTATCGGATCCACGGCACCAATCAGCCCTCGACGATCGGCAAATTCGTCTCCTCGGGATGCATCGGGATGCTGAACGAGGATGTCACCGACCTGTTCGAGCGCGTCAAGGTCGGCACCCGCGTGGTGGTGCTTCCGGGTGGTCCGCCGCCGGCGGCGATCGCCTCGTCGCAGCCGGTGCCGGGACCGAACGCTGGCTCGCAGTCGGCGCAGGTATCGAGCGTTCCGGGCATGCAGCCCACCGTGGTGCCGCCGCTGCCCGCGCCGGTAACGGTGCGTTAGGCCCGCACGGGTCGAGCGAAAGGCCATCGCACAGAGGCGCGCTCCGGCGCGCCTTGTTTTTTTCAGGTCCTGGTTCCGGAATGCGCGAGACCGCTACGCCAACCGCCGCAGCGGCTCGGCCCTGAGCCAGGCGTCGATGCCCTCGACCATCTGGCGATAGTGATTGCGAAAGCTTTCCTCGGTGACGTAGCCGAGATGCGGCGTCAGGACGATGTTGTCGAGCTTGCGGAACGGATGGTCGACCGGCAGCGGCTCGACCGAGAACACATCGATCGCGGCGCCGGCGATCTTGCGCGCTTGCAGGGCTTCCAGCAGCGCGGTTTCGTCGACGATCGGCCCGCGCGCGGTGTTGACGAGGTAGCCGGTCGGCTTCATCCGCGCCAGATCCTCGCGGCCGACCAGTCCGCTTGAACGCTGGCTCAGCACGACATGGACCGTGATGATGTCGGCGGTTGCGAACAGTTCTTCCTTGCTGGCATAGCCGACGCCGACTTCCTGGCATCGCTCCGGCGTCAGGTTGGGGCTCCATGCGATCACGTTCATTCCGAACGCCTTCGCCAGTCCCGAAACCTTGCTGCCGAGCTTGCCGAGGCCGATGACGCCAAGCGTCCGGCCCTCGATCTCCATGCCGACGAATTTCTGCAAGGGTTCGCCGGCGTGCATCCGCGCGTTCTCGCGGCCAATATTGCGGGTCAATTCCAGGATCAGACCCATCGTCAGCGGCGCGGTGGGATCGCGGCCCCATTGCGTCCCGCACACCACGACCCCGCGTTCCTTGGCGGCTTCCATGTCGAGGGCGGCATTGCGCATGCCCGAGGTGATCAGCAGCTTCAGCTTCGGCAACGCCGCCAACAGCGCGCGCGGAAACGGCGTCCGCTCGCGCATGGCGCACACGATCTCGAAGTCCTTGAGCGCGCTGGCGGCGGCCTCCGGGGAGGCAAACGGCTCGTTGAATGCCGTGATGTCGACGCGGTCGCCAATTTTCGACCAGTCGGCGATCGTCAAAGCCAGATTCATGTAGTCATCGAGAATGGCACAGCGCGGCAGCGTCATCGGGGAGACCCGTCATGGCGAGAATGACGGCGGCAAATGCGCCGTCCGGAAACGCCATGGTTGCGCGCAATCCGCGGCGGCGCAAGCGCCCGCCGCACCAAAGCACCGGCTGCTACAGCGGCGCCGACGATTTGAGTGCCTTGGCGGCTCGAATTTCGACCACCATCGATTGGACCGCGGGCGACAGCGCCTGCTGCTTGGCACGGCATGCGGGGCCCGGTCCGCGCATGTAGTGAAGTTCCGGCCGATAGGGGTCGAATGCCCTGACGAAGAACTGTCGCCAGAACGCCCTGAACTCGCCGAGCGGGCCGGCTTCGTGGCCGCGGCCGTCTTCCTGGGTGGAGAAGGAGGCTGAAGTGACGGTTGCCATGGCACGGGCCCTGTTGTTTCGCGCGCGCTTTGCCGGCGCTGATCGGCAGCTTTTGCCCGATTCATTAAAACAAGGTTTCAATTGTCGCGATCCGGCGCACATGGTGTCTGCCTGGTAATCAGCCGTGATGAATCTAGGGAAAACGCCGGCCCGGGTTGCCCTTTGGCGGTGGCGCCGCTACATCAGCGGCAGCAAATTTCCATAAATGCAACGGTTTCAGGGATCGCGATGGCCCGGCAATTCGTCTATTTCATGCAGGGTCTGTCCAAGACCTATCCGGGCAACCGCAAGGTGCTCGATAACGTCCATTTGTCGTTTTACCCCGATGCCAAGATCGGGGTGCTGGGTGTCAACGGCTCCGGCAAGTCGACGCTGCTGCGGATCATGGCCGGCCTCGACAAGGAATATAACGGTGAAGCCTGGGTCGCCGAGGGCGCGCGGGTCGGTTACCTCGAGCAGGAGCCCCAGCTCGACGCCAAGCTGACCGTCCGCGAGAACGTGATGCTGGGCGTCGCCAAGCAGAAGGCGATCCTCGACCGCTACAACGAACTGGCGGTGAATTATTCCGACGAGACTGCCGACGAGATGACGAAACTGCAGGACCAGATCGAAGCCGCGGGCCTGTGGGATCTCGACAGCAAGGTCGATCAGGCGATGGACGCGCTGCGCTGTCCGCCCGATGATGCCGACGTCACCAGGCTCTCCGGCGGCGAACGGCGCCGCGTCGCGCTGTGCCGGCTGCTGCTCGACCAGCCCGAGCTGTTGCTGCTCGACGAGCCGACCAACCATCTCGACGCCGAGTCGGTGTCATGGCTCGAGGGCCATCTGCGCAACTATCCCGGCGCGATCCTGATCGTCACCCACGACCGCTACTTCCTCGACAACGTCACCGGCTGGATTCTCGAACTCGACCGCGGCCGGGGCATCCCCTATGAGGGCAATTACACCGCGTGGCTGTCGCAGAAGCAGAAACGGCTCGCCCAGGAAGGTCGCGAAGACGCAGCGCATCAGCGCACACTGGAACGCGAGAAGGAGTGGATCGCGGCCTCGCCGAAGGCACGCCAGGCCAAGTCCAAGGCGCGCTACCAGCGCTATGAGGAATTGCTGAAACAGGCCAACGAGAAGCAGACCCAGACAGCGCAGATCACGATTCCGGTAGCCGAACGCCTGGGTCAGAACGTGGTCGACTTCGAGGGTCTCAGCAAAGGCTTCGGCGACCGCGCCCTGATCGACGATCTGACCTTCAAGCTGCCGCCCGGCGGCATTGTCGGCGTGATCGGCCCGAACGGCGCCGGCAAGACCACGCTGTTCCGGATGATCACCCGGCAGGAGACGGCGGACGAGGGCAGCATCACCATCGGCGAAAGCGTGCATCTCGGCTATGTCGACCAGTCGCGCGACAGTCTCGACGGCAAGAAGAACGTGTGGGAGGAAATATCGGGAGGCAACGAGCTGATCCTGCTCGGCAAGCGCGAGGTCAACTCGCGCGGCTATTGCTCCTCCTTCAATTTCAAGGGTGCTGACCAGCAGAAGA
The DNA here is from genome assembly GCA_963808035.1 of uncultured Alphaproteobacteria bacterium. Lineage (GTDB taxonomy): Bacteria > Pseudomonadota > Alphaproteobacteria > Rhizobiales > Xanthobacteraceae > Bradyrhizobium. The sequence continues at coordinate 287,241 of CAWEEF010000004.1, forward strand.
AGGTCGGTTCGCTGTCAGGCGGCGAACGCAACCGCGTGCACCTCGCAAAGATGCTCAAGTCCGGTGCCAATGTGCTGCTGCTCGACGAGCCCACCAACGATCTCGACGTCGATACGCTGCGTGCGCTGGAAGAGGCGCTGGAGGATTTTGCCGGCTGCGCCGTGATCATCAGCCATGACCGCTGGTTCCTTGATCGTATCGCCACGCATATCCTGGCGTTCGAGGGCGACAGCCATGTCGAATGGTTCGAAGGCAATTTCCAGGACTATGAAAAGGACAAGATGCGACGGCTCGGGCAGGACTCCATCATCCCGCACCGGGTCAAATACAAGAAGCTGACGCGGTAGCTGGAAAGACCTGGCATGGCGGACTGGAGCGCAGAACAATATCTCAAATTCGAGGACGAGCGGACCCGGCCGTCACGCGACCTGCTGGCGCAGGTCCCGCTCGCCGATGCGCGCAAGGTCGTCGACATCGGATGCGGCCCGGGAAACTCAACCGAGCTTCTGGTCGCGCGGTGGCCGCAGGCGGCTGTGACCGGCATCGATACTTCGGCCGACATGCTGCGACAGGCGCGCGAACGGTTGCCGGCATGTAGCTTTGTCGAGGCCAATGTCGCGCACTGGGTGCCGACGGAAAACACCGACCTCTTGTTTGCGAACGCGATTTTCCAATGGGTGCCAGGCCATCTCAAGCAACTGCAGCGGCTGCTCGGCGCGCTGCCGCCGGGCGGCGTCCTTGCGGTGCAGATGCCCGACAATCTCGATGAGCCGTCCCATCTGCTGATGCGCGAGGTCGCCCATCTCGAACCGTGGCGCAAACAGCTTGCCGACAAGGCACGGCTACGCGATACGCTTCCGAAGCCGGGCGCCTATTACGACGCCTTGAGTCCGCTCTGCACCCGGCTGGAGATTTGGCACACGACCTACAATCACGTGCTCGTGGATGCCGTCGCCGTTGTGGAATGGGTCAAGGGAACAGGGCTGCGGCCGTTCGTCGATCCACTGGAGCCGCCCGAGCGCAAGCAATATTTCGCCGAATACACCGCGCGCATCGCCGCCAGCTATCTGCCGCAGGCGGATGGCAAGGTGCTGCTGCGGTTTCCCCGGCTTTTTATCGTCGCGGTGAAATAGCCGGCTGTGCTCAACCCACCTTCTCCGCCAGCCACATCTTGATCAGTGACTGATAGGGTACGTCACGCTTGTTGGCGGCGACCTTGATCTGCTCCAGCAAACCTGAAGGCAAGCGAATTGAAATCGCGGTGGTCGAGGGTTTCAGGTTCGGAAAACGGACGCGCTCGGCTTTGCTCCAGTCGATGTAGTCGGTGGAGTCGTGTGTTTCCCAAAACTTCCGTTCTTCTGCTTCGGTCTTGAATACGGGAATTGATTTAAGCTTGCTCATAAGCTTTTCTCTCCTTTCGATGCATGTCTCGTGCCGATATGACCCGAAGCAAGGTTCCCTTCTGTCGAAGGGTGAAGGTAATGTGAAGCAGCCGGTTTTGGGCTGTCTTCCCCAACGCATTGAGACGCGGTTCCCGTTCACTATGCTTCGTGTCTTCGACAATGACCAATGGATCATTGAAGAAAACACTTTCCGCTTCGGCTTGGCTGACGTCATGTTTATCCGCACTCTTGCGGCTGTTGCCATCGTCCCAGTCAAAGCCGGTGATCTGGTCAAGGTCGATCATGTGTATATGCTGAATATATACAAAATGAGGAATCGATGCAACATTGCTTCTTGTTCGGGCACGTGACCGGTATGCGGCGCGTACTGCTGTTCGTTGCTGCGCTGCTTCTGCTGTCGCGACCAGCCGCTGCGGACGCCGGCTTCACGCAATTCATTGCCTCGCTGTGGCCCGACGCCAAGGCGGCCGGCGTGTCGCGGGCGACGTTCGACGCCGAGACCAGCGCCCTTGAGCCCGACTACAAATTGCCCGATCTGATCCTGCCCGGCCGTCCCGCGACCGGGGCGCCGTCGCAGGCCGAGTTCGTTCAGGTGCCGGCGGACTATCTGAAGGAAGCCAGCATCGCGCGGCTCGCCGACGAGGGGCAGCGGCTGCTGCAGAAGTACCGCACCGCGCTTTCCGGAATCGAAGCGCGGTTTGGTGTGCCGGCGACGATTGTGCTCGCGATCTGGGGCCGCGAGACTGATTACGGCCGCTATACCTTGCCCTATGACGGACTGCGGGTCCTGGCGACACAGGCCTATGTCGGCCGACGCAAGGAGAAATATCGCAACGAGTTCATCCTGGCGCTGAAGATGATCGGCGAAGGCGATGTGACGCGCAAGGAGATGCGCTCATCCTGGGCCGGCGCGACTGGTCTCACCCAGTTTCTGCCGTCGGAATTCTACCAGCACGGTGTTGATTTCGATGGCGACGGCCGCAAGGACATCTGGCATTCGGTGCCGGACGCGCTGGCGTCGGCCGCGCAGCAACTCGTCAACAAGGGTTGGCAGCCGGGTGTGCGCTGGGCCTACGAGGTGAAGCCGCCGGCCAAAGTCGATTGCACCGAGGGCGTCCCGGAAGTGACAAAGCCGGTCGGCGAATGGCTGCGCGAAGGCTTTGTGCCGGTGCGCGGACAAAAGCTCGCGGCGAACGAAACCGCGCAGCCCGCCTCGCTGCTGCAGCCCGAGGGGATTTATGGTCCGGCATTTCTGACGACGAAGAACTACTTCGTGATCAAGGAATACAATTTTTCGGATCTGTACGTTTTGTTCGTCGGACACCTCAGCGACCGCATGGCGAGCCCGCTTCCATTCGCAACGCCATGGTCGGCGTCGACGCAACTGCGCAGCGCCGATGTCGAAGCCATGCAGCGCCAGCTCACCCGTCTTGGTCTGTACAAGGACAAGCTCGACGGCAAGGCCGGGATGCTGACGCGCGCGGCGCTCGGGGCATACCAGAAATCGGCCGGCCTCAAGGTGGATTGCTGGCCCAACGAAACGGTGCTGCGCTCGATCAGCGCGGCGCACTGAAAGAAAAACCCGGCCGAAATGTCGGTCGGGCTCATATCTGGACGCGAGGGGTATCGCGCGATGCGGTCAGCTCAGTTGCAGACCTCGACGCGGCGGAAGCGCCAGGCGTAACCGTCCCAGAAACGCTCGCGAACCCAGCGGCAGGGCGGGGGCGGTGCGTCTTCCACATACACCGGGCCGCCATAGGCCGGGCGGCTGGCTGCGACCGCGCCGCCGACAATCGCGCCGCCGATGATTCCGCCAGCGACAGCCGCGCCGAGGCCGCGTTGTGCGCTTGCAGGGGTCGCAGCGAGCGAACCGGCAACGGTTGCGACCGCGACGAGGGCAGCAAATGTCTTGTTCATGTCTTGTGCTCTCCTGGGGTGGCGCCTTGGATCAGCGCCGGGTTTGAAGTGAAGTCACACGCCGTATTCGAACGTGGCCGTCTCGCTAGAAAGCGCACAACAGTCAATCGAAAGTAAACGCAGCGAGGCTCGTGGGCCGGAAAAAAGGTTTTTTCAGGCCAATCGGCAACGGTATTCCCGAAAACGCGCTGTCTGCGGGAATGTCGACGCTGTTTTAATGAAGGTGAACGGACTTAACCGCAAACCCGTACGCGGCGGAAACGCCAGCCATAGCCGTCCCAGAACCGCTGGCGCTGCCAGTAACAGGGGCTGGCATAGCCCGGTTCGGCGACATAAGCGGGCCCGCCGTAATAGCCATAGCCGGGCCCGTAGTAGCCCGGTCCATAATACCCGGGTCCGGCAAGCGCACCGCCGACGATCGCGCCGCCAATCAGTCCGCCCGCGATCGCAGCCCCAACACCACGCTGGGCGTGGGCCGGTGCGGACGCCCCGACAGCCGAAACGGCCAGGGTGGCGACGGCAGCGAGTGCCATCAATGTTTTCCTCATGGCTTCACCTTTCTCATTGAAAAGGACAGCGGACAAGCAGTCTGTCGCAGCGAAGGTTCCATATTCCCCTTGAATGATCAATGAACGGGACAGCCATATTACCGACGAATATGGGCAAGGGTGGGACCCGCAACGAACCCGCGCATTTCCGGGGCATTCGGGGCCGGCCGCAGCCGACCCGGGACACCCCGAGCGAGGGGGACTTCATACTACTGCCGCAGGCATTTTAGACCCGTTCTAGTCTGCACTCCCCGTTCAATTTGGAATTGCTTGAAACTGCACTTTTTCCTTTTGCATCCCGCCGCAGTCTTAAATATCTCATGGATCAGCATCACTGATGAGTTCATCGTTTTTTCATGATCGTTTGTTCCTGCAACATCCTGACCGACCACGACGTCCGCGATGCCGTGAGCGCCGCTGACGATCTTCCCCGCAATGCCAAGCAGCTCTATGGCTGCCTTGGGTGCAGCGCCGAATGCGGCCGCTGCGCACGAACCATCAAGACCATCATCGATGAAGCGTTGGGCGCTTGCGCCAAGGCCTGCTGTTCGGGATGCCCGCACAGCCGGACCGACGCGTCTGCCGACGGCGAGTTCGCCCTCAACGCCGCCACTTGAAGATCCAGTAATTTATTGAATCTGATAGCCGTTTGCCTTGCTCGCAGCCGGGTTGCGCTTGGCTCCAAACTGATTTAGAAGTGTTCTAAATATTGGGCGAACCCGATCGGATCGGGCGCAAACAACGGAGCGCGTCATGCAGGGCGACCCAAAAGTCATCGATTACCTCAACCGGGGTCTGCGCAGCGAACTCACCGCCATCAACCAGTATTGGCTGCATTACCGGGTGCTCCATAATTGGGGGCTGCTGGAGATGGCCAAGACCTGGCGCAAGGAATCCATCGAGGAGATGCGTCACGCCGACCGTTTCACCGACCGCATCCTCTTCCTGGACGGATTTCCCAACATGCAGGTGCTCGATCCGCTGCGGATCGGCCAGAACGTCAAGGAAATCATCGAGTGCGACCTGGCAGCCGAGGTCGGTGCCCGCAGCCTGTACCAGGAAGCGGCGACGTATTGCCATGGCGTCAAGGATTACGTGTCGCGCGATCTGTTCGAGGACCTGATGAAGGACGAGGAGCATCACATCGATTTCCTCGAAACCCAGCTCGATTTGATCGGACGGATCGGGCTCGAACTCTACACCCAGAAACACGTCGGCGGACTCGATAGCGAACACTAGCACGGCTTCCCGGTCTGCCGAGCGGCGGGTCAGGTTGCAGGCTCGCAGCAACTCTTACAATTGTGTCCTGTAGCGCGCCTCGACCACGGCCTGGCTTTCCGGTTCACCGAGACGGGTCTGGTCGTGGATCACCTGGCTGATGCTCGGAAGCATTGCACGCTCGACCTGCGTCTCCTGCGACCAGAGCTTTGAGCGCATCAACGCCTTGCCGCAATGGAAATAAGCCTCGTGCACGTCGATGCTCAGCACCGCGCGGGGTGGCTTGCCGAATTCCACCATCGATGTCAGCAAGGCCGGCTCCGCCGAGAGTGCTCCCTTGCCGCCGACCCGAAGCGTCTCGTCGATGCCCGGCACGAAGAAGATCAGTTGCACGAAACCACTGCCTTCGACGATATTCCGGAAGCTGTCGATCCGGTTGTTGCCGCTGCGATCCGGCATCAGCAGCCGATTCGGCCCGGCGACATTGACAAATCCGGGATTGCCGCCGCGCGGCGAGGCGTCGACACGGCCGTCGGCGCCGGAGGTGGCCAGCACGCAGAATGGCGACATCGCGATGAATTTCTTCGCATGCGCATCGATTTCGGGGCGGGCCTTCGCAATCACCCGCGGCGATGGTTCCGGATATATCTTCGGCAGGTCACTTGCGGCAAGATCGGTCAAGGCTGGCTCCAGCGGCAAACATGGCGATTGAACAAAGATATCATTGCGGTGGTGCGGCGACCACCTCTATCGCCGGGGGCGCCACGGCCAGTCGATCGCATCGGCGCAGTAGAGCGCCCACCATGCTATCACCGGCTGAAATGCAAGCCTCGGCCCGTGATACAGCCAGCTATTCGAGATGTAGGGCAGGTTGATGCCGTCGATCGCATGCTTGAAATTGGCGGGCCAGACACAGATCGCATAGCCCGCGAACGCAACGCCGGCCCACCAGCGCAATGGCTTCGTCAGCAGCGCAACGGAGCCGGCGATTTCGCATAGTCCGGTGGCGAAGATGACTTGCGGCGCGAACGGCACCCATGACGGGGTGATCGCGAGCAATTGGTCCGGTGCCCACAGATGGGCAGTTCCCGCGGCCGTGAAGAACGCGGCGAGAATCCAGCGCATGACGGCGCGGCGGGTCAGGCGGGGTCCTCGATGTCGGTCTCGGGCCGATCGCTGCCCGAGGCGGTTTCGGTGTGCCACTTGCCGTCGGCGGTCTCGTATTCGATCGCCTCGGTGCGGCCGGGGACGCGTTGCTCGGCGGCGGCCCGTTTGGCCGCCGCCAGTGCGGCAGCGTGGGTCGCAAAGGCCTCTGAGAAAACGCCATTCACGGTATAGGCCCAGCCGCCGTCATGTTGAACGATCTTGTAGGTGACATGGGACATGCGGGAACTCGCCTTATTGGTCCGGGGACATCTCGGGATGGGAACGGTCCGCCTTCCATTCTATGACAAAAACCGGCATGCGATGTAGGATTTCGCACGGGGCCGATCGTCTCCGGACAGCGCGGCCCTTGCGTCGCCGCGGGGGGCAAAGGAGAGAATCATGTGCCGTAACATCAAGACGCTGTTCAATTTCGAGCCACCGGCGACCGACGACGAAATCCATGCTTCCGCGCTGCAGTTCGTGCGCAAGGTCTCGGGCTTCAACAAGCCATCGCAGGCCAATGAAGCGGCGTTCAATCGCGCCGTCGCCGAAGTATCCGATACGGCGCGGCGGTTGCTGACCTCGCTGCACACGCAAGCGCCGGCGCGCGACCGCGCCATCGAGGCCGAGAAGGCGAAGGAACGCTCCAAATTGCGGTTCGGGTAGCCGGTTGCTGCGGGCCGTTTCGCGGCCGTCATGATCATCTATTTCTTGTCCTTCTCCTTGCCCTTGTGCTTCTTCTTTTTCTTCTTGCGATTATCGTCGTCCTCATCGTCGAGGCCGTCGATCCCGTCATCCTGCACGGCCTCCAGCACCGCCTGCTCGGCGGCCTCGCGCTCTGCCGCTTCATGCTCGCGCCGCCGCCGGTGATCCTGCCACGCATCGAAGATCTGATGCGGCCACGGCATCACCTGCTCGATCGACGGCAACTCGCCCGGCGGACCGGCTTCGCCGCGCGGACCGGCTTCGCCCCGTGTTCCGGGCTTGCCTTGCGGGCCAGGCTCGCCACGCGGGCCCTGCGGACCGGGTTTGCCTGGCTTGCCCTGCGGCCCTGCCTTGCCGCGCGCACCCTCAGGTCCGGGCCGTCCGGGATGACCTTGCGGTCCCGGCCGTCCCGCTTCGCCCGGTCGTCCGCGCGGCCCTTGCGGCCCCTGTCGTCCGTGCCGGCTCACGCTGTCATCTGCCAAGGCCGCACTCCCACTGATTAGCGTTGTTTTCTAGCAGAGCCTTGATGACGGCAGCAATTGAGCTGGATGCGCCGGCGGATCTGATCAACATCAATTTGCATCGCCTGCTACGAATGCTGTCCGGCATCCCACAACACCGGCAGGTTCAACAGGCCGCGAAACGCCCAGCCGCCGATTCGCACCGGCTCGGACGGGTCAGGCCGCAGTCCCTTCAGCCGCGCGAAAATGCTCGGCAGCGCCACATCGGCCACCATCGCGCGCGAGGCGAAGGCGCCGGCGCAATAATGCGGGCCGGCGCCGAACGCGATGCTCTTGGCGGTATCGCGCGTGATGTCGAAACGATCGGGATGCTGGAAGCAGGCCTCGTCGCGGTTGGCCGAGCCGAACATGAAGAACACCCGATCCTCCGGCTCAAAATCGACGCCGCGATACGACCACGGTTTGGCGACGCGGCGCGGCGACATCCCGATCGGCGCGATCCAGCGCGCATATTCCTCGAACACATCGATCCATTTGGCCTTGCCCTCGCGCACCAGTGCGAGCTGATCGGGATGCGTCAGCAGCGCCCAGATCGTGCCGGAGATGGCGTCGCGCGGCTCGTTCTGGCCGCCCGAGATCGCCAGCTTGACGTTGGCGCGCACGCTCCCGATCGGCTGGCCGGCGGCGAGCAGCACGCTGAGGATCGAGGTGTTCGGGTGTCTGGTGAGCACCGGGATCATGTCGTCGATCGCGGCATCGATGCCGGCGGTAGCGGCGTGGCAGCGCGCCTCGATCTCCTTGTTGCCGGTGTAATTGGCGATGCCGTCGATCATCGCCTGCGACCAGGCGTCCATGTCCTGGTAGCGCATGTTGACGAGCCCGGTGATGTCCTTGAGGCATTCGGCCGAGAGCGGCAGCGCGAACGCCTTGCAGAGGTCGGCGCCGCCGGTTGGCGCCAGCTCGTCGAGGATGCGGTCGGCATGGGCCTGGAACTGGCGGCGCCAGGTGTCGCGCACCGTGCGCGGCGACACCGAGGGAAACATCGCCGCGCGCTCCGACATGTGCGCCTCGCCGTCCTTGCGCATCATGTTGTGACCCATCAGGGTGTTCATCAATCCCGCCGGCTGATGCGAGGAGAACACGTCGATGCGCTTTTCCTGGGTAAAGATGTCGTCGCGCCGGGTGAAGACGGTCGAGCCCAGTTGCGGCACGAACGCGATCGGCGCCTGCTTCCGCATCCTGGCGAGATCAGGATAGGGATCGGCCCAGAACGTGGGCACGTCGATGTCAAAATGCGGGGCATTGGACATGGGCTTCGCTCCGTCCGGGATGCTGCCCGGCCGGCGCCAGCCTATAGCGTTTTCGAGCGAACTGGGTACCGGTTCGCGTGAAGAAAACGCGTCAAGACAAGAAATCTAGTCACTATGCGCGGGCACGTCGATTCCATCGGCCGAATATAGCCGGATCTTGTTGCGCAGGGTACGCACCGATACGCCGAGCACGCGCGCGGCATGGGTGCGGTTGCCGTCGTAGCGGGCAAGCGTCTGCAGCACGAGCTCGCGCTCGATTTCGCCGACGGTGGATCCGATCAGCAGTGGCACGATTTGATTTGGGGTTAGCGAAGGCGCCGGAATCTCCGGCGCAGGGACGGCAAACTCATGGGTCATCAACACCTCCCGATCAACGCCCGCTCGAACGAAAGGAGCGGAAACATCGAGAACCAACTACCCCCAGCCGCGCGACGGTGGGCGGAGTTGGTTAACAAATCCCTAACGCGGTGCAAATGCCCTGCCGATGACACTAAATCGCCCGATAGCCGCCATCCGCCATCACGATCGAGCCCGTCACATAGCTCGACAGATCGGAGGCGAGAAAGATCGCGGGCCCGACAATGTCCTCCGGTTTGCCGGCGCGTCCCAGCGGCGTGTGGTCGATGAAGATCTTCACCAGCCCGGGATCGTTGGCGCGCACCGCGGCGTTGAGCGGCGTCTCGATCAGGCCGGGGCCGATCGCATTGACCCGCACGCCGTCCTTGCCGAGTTCGGCGGCCAGCGCCCGGGTGAAGCCGAGCACGCCGTGCTTGGAGGTGGTGTAAGCCGGCGAACTCGGTGTCCGCACATGCACAAAGGACTGGATCGAGCCGATATTGACAATGCGGCCGCGGCTCGCGCGCAGCGGCGCCAGCAGGGCCTGCGTGACATTGAAGGTGCCATTCAGATTGATCGCCAGGATGTCCTGCCAGTCCTTCAGCACCGCCTCGGGCTCGGCGGTGAAGGCGTTGCGGCGGTTGATGCCGGCATTGTTGACCAGGATCGAGACCTGCCCGACCTGATCGGCGATTTTCCGGGCGACGGCGATGCAGTCCTCCCGCCGCGTCACGTCGAGCGCAAAACTCTCCGCCTGACCCCCGGCGCGGCGGATTTCCTGGGCAGCTTCGCCGGCCGCCTTCTCGTTGATATCGAGCAGCGCCACCTGCGCGCCCTCGCGCGCATAGCCGATCGCGATCGCGCGGCCGATCCCGGAAGCCGCACCGGTGATCACGGCGATGTGATTCTGGAGCAGGGGCATGGCGGGGTTTCCTCCGTTGGTGTTCGGCGGCATCAGACGGTCCGGCTGACGGCCTGATGAAGGGCGCGGCAGTGCCGCACGATGTTGTCATGCGCGGTCACGAATTGCTTGAGCGGAGTGTCGATGTCGTAGAAATAGATGTTGGCGATGAAGCCGTAGATGCCCGCATCGATGCCGGTCGGCTTCTCGCCATGCAAATAGCCGCGCGGCGGGACCAGATCGGCAATCGCGGCGAGGTCGGCCAGCCCACGCGCCATCGCGGCGTCGGGGTCGTAGCGGCCGATGCCCTGATAATAATAGCGCTGGGCATTGAACGCCTGCGCCTTGCCGAGACCCTCCTCGGTCAGGCTCGGATGCTCGCGCCGCAGCGCATCGCGGAACGCAGGCCAGTAACGCTGGTCCTTCCAGCGCGAATACGACATCACCCAATAGAGGTCGTCGAGCATGCGAGTGACCAGAAGGTTGGTGGTCCGTTGCGCCGGCGTCAGCGCCGCGTCAATCGCGAGCCGGTATTTCTTGGCGACATAGGCGAGGATGCTCTCGCTGTCGCCGACGGTGTCGTCGCCGTCGACGATATAGGGAAGCTGGCCGCGCGGCGCCTGCGAGGCGTCGAAGATATGCTCATGCCGGAACGGCACGCCCGCTAGCCGCAGGAACGCAAACACCTTGAGCCCGTAGCCGTTATTGTCGGCGACACTGAACAAAGGTGGGTAGGAATAAAGCGTGAGCATGGGAAAATCCGGTTGGTTCGGAGATTGCGAACCTTAGCCCGCAAGGTACGCACAAGCGAGTCAGGGCGCGCGGGCCTCTCCTCGTCATTCCGGGATGCGCCCTCTTGGCGCAGGCCCGGAATCCATAACCACGATCGGGAGTATGGATTCCGGGCTCGCGCTCCACGCGCCCCGGAATGACGGCGGTGAGATACGTGGCTGGAATGACAAGGCCGTCAGCGCGCCGCCAGCGATGCGACGCATTCGATTTCGATCAGCATCCTTGGATCGGGCAGTGCCTGAACCACACAGGTGGTGCGGGCCGGGTAGGGTGGCGGGCCGAATGCCGAAGCATACAATACGTTCATTGCGGCGACGTCGGCCGCGCGCGTCAAGAGCACGTTGACCTTGACCAGCCGGCCCAAGTCCGTGCCCGCTTCATCGAGCACTCGCTTGATGTTGCGAACCACAAAACCGAACTGCGCCTCGAAGCTGTCCGGCAACGCGCCATTGTCGTCAAAGCCGGGGATGCCCGAGACGAACAGGAGATCGCCGACCCTCGTCGCGAACGACAGCGGCGGCGCCTTGATGCCGGCGGGCGGCGCGAAGTGCTGGATCGGGGCCATCGGTCAGCCATCCGCTCGTGACGGGGTGCCAGCCACCTCGACTGCGCCGCTCGCGGCACCCCGCGTGCGCCAGAGCTCATACCCCAGCATGCCGACGGTCATGGCGACGACAAACACCACGATCGGGACGCTCAAGCCCGCAAGATTGACCAGCGCCGGCCCCGGACAGATGCCGACCAGGCCCCATCCGATCCCGAACAGCATGGCACCCGCAACCAGCGGCGCGTCGATGCCGTTGCGCGACGGCCAGAGCGCCGTCGCCGCCAGAACCGGTGCGCCACGCCGTCGCGCCAGCGCAAAACCAGCGGCGGTCACGGCCACCGCGCCGGCCATCACGAATGCCAGCGTCGCATCCCAGGCGCCGAAGATGTCGAGGAAGCCGAGCACCTTCTCCGGCTGGGTCATGCCGGAGATCAGCAGGCCGGCGCCGAAGATCAGCCCGCAGGCGAAGCTGGCGGCAATGTGCGGCATGGCGCTAACCTCCAAAACCGTGGCGGACGATCGCCACCGTGATGACGGCCGTCGTCATGAAAATCACCGTCGCCGCGATCGAGCGTACCGACAGCCGCGCAAATCCGCAGACCCCGTGGCCCGAGGTGCAGCCATTGCCCATGCGACTGCCGAATCCGACCAGCAGGCCACCGATCGCGACCAGCGCCAGGTTCGACGTCATCGCCGGCGCCGGCAGCGGGTTGCCGGCCAGCGCGGCCAGCAGCGGCGCCACGATCAGCCCGGCGACGAACGCGATCCGCCATCCCCGATCGGCCGGCCGCAGCGCCAGCAGCCCGCCAAAGATGCCGCTGACGCCGGCGACGCGGCCTGTCAGCATCATCAGGCTCGCGGCGGCAAGCCCGATCAAGGCGCCGCCGAACAGCCCGGAGAAAGGTGTCAGGTTGTGCATCGCGATCGTCTCCCTGCCATGAGGATCGATTTCACGCGAACCGGATCTTCGTTCGAACTGGACGCGTCGAGGTTGCCGAGACTAGCCCGCAATGCCGGCGCAGGCCAGTCGAATGGGTTTTGCTCATGCCGCCCGTGAGCTACATTTGATCCAGCGTGATTCGATCTCTCGCGCGGCGCCTCGTCCCCAAGACCCCCCGGAGAAAACAGATGAAGATTGCATCGGCCTTTCGTGTAGCCCTGGCCGCGCTCTTGGCCTTCGCCGGCGCCGGCCTGCCGTCGGCTTCCTATGCCGACAGCGGCTCGGTGACGCTCACGATCTACAAGGCAGGATGGATCATCGGCGGCTCCGGCGGCGGCGGCACGCTGACCTTCCATGGCCGGACCTACGGGCTGTCGGCCGGCGGGCTGGACTATGGCCTGGTGTTCGGCGGATCGAAGACGGTGCTGCATGGCCGGGTCAGCAACATCAACCGGCCGTCGGACGTCGCCGGCGTCTATGGCGCGGCGGGGGCCGGGCTCGCGGTCGGCGGCGGCGCCCGCGCCATCGTGCTGACCAACCAGAAGGGCGCGGTGCTGGAACTGTCCGGCCGGCAGGTCGGGCTGATGGCCAACGCCGATCTGAGCGGGCTCGCGATTACGCTGAAATAGCGCGGGGCGCGCCGCGTCATGTTTCGGCATCGGCGGTGAACTCCCTCTCCCCAGCGGGGAGAGGGTTGGGGTGAGGGGGCCATACGGGCAGTCCTGATGCCGCGCCCCTCCCTGACCCTCCCCACAAGTGGGTAAACGGAAGGTCACAACACCCGGTTGCTCTCCTTCACCTTCTCCGCATCCAGGTAGACGTTGCTGCCCATCTCCCTGAACTTGGCGCTCATCTGCGCCATGCCATCTTCGATGGTGCCGTTGATTGACAACCCAACCGAGTTCGGATCGTTCAGCGTGGCGGCGTAGTCGCGGACGTCCTGGGTGATCTTCATCGAGCAGAATTTCGGGCCGCACATCGAGCAGAAATGCGCGACCTTGTGGGCTTCCTTGGGCAGTGTCTCGTCGTGGAAGCTGCGCGCGGTGTCGGGATCGAGGCCGAGGTTAAACTGGTCCTCCCAGCGGAAGTCGAAGCGGGCGCGCGACAGCGCGTCGTCGCGCAGTTGCGCGGCGGGGTGGCCCTTGCCGAGATCGGAGGCGTGCGCCGCGATCTTGTAGGTGATGACGCCGGTCTTGACGTCGTCACGGTTGGGCAGGCCAAGATGCTCCTTCGGTGTCACGTAACACAGCATGGCGCAGCCGAACCAGCCGATCATGGCGGCGCCGATGCCGGAGGTGATGTGGTCGTAGCCCGGCGCGATGTCGGTGGTCAGAGGTCCCAGCGTATAGAACGGCGCCTCGCCGCATTCCTTGAGCTGCTTGTCCATGTTGATCTTGATCTTGTGCAGGGGCACATGGCCGGGGCCTTCGATCATGACCTGGCAGCCTTTCTTCCAGGCGATCTGGGTCAATTCGCCGAGCGTCTCGAGCTCGGCGAACTGGGCGCGGTCGTTGGCGTCCGCAATCGAGCCCGGCCGCAGGCCGTCGCCGAGCGAGAACGACACGTCATATTGGCGCATCAGGTCGCAGATTTCCTCGAAATTTGTGTAGAGAAAACTTTCCTTGTGATGCGCCAGGCACCATTTCGCCATGATCGAGCCGCCGCGCGAGACGATGCCGGTGACGCGATTGGCGGTGAGATGGATATAGGGCAGCCGGACGCCGGCGTGGATGGTGAAATAGTCGACGCCCTGCTCGCACTGCTCGACCAGTGTGTCCCTGTAGAGCTCCCAGGTCAGCTTGACCGGATCGCCATCGCACTTTTCCAGCGCCTGGTAGATCGGCACGGTGCCGATCGGGATCGGCGCATTGCGCAAGATCCATTCCCGGGTGGTGTGGATGTTGCGGCCGGTGGAAAGGTCCATCACGGTATCGGCGCCCCAGCGGATCGCCCACACCATCTTGTCGACCTCTTCCTCGACCGATGAGGTGACCGCGCTGTTGCCGATATTGGCGTTGATCTTGGTGAGGAAGTTGCGGCCGATGATCATCGGCTCGAGTTCGCCATGGTTGATGTTGCAGGGGATGATGGCACGTCCACGCGCAATCTCGCTGCGCACGAATTCCGGCGTCACAAAGGCCGGCACCGCGGCGCCAAAGCTTTCGCCGTCGGCGAGCGCCGCTTCGGCGCGTTCGAGCTGCTGCTTGCGGCCGAGGTTTTCGCGGGTGGCGACGTAGATCATCTCCTTGGTGACGATGCCGGCGCGGGCGAATTCGAGTTGCGTGATCATCGGCGGATGGCCACTTCCGCGCGCCCACGCAATGCCCCGTTCCCCTCCCACTTGCGGGGAGGGGTTAGGGGTGGGGGTAGTCACACGCGCCGTGCTCGCGGCTGACCCCCCTCCCTGACCCTCCCCCGCAAGGGGGGAGGGAACAGTAGACAGGCCGCGCAGCGGCTTGTGATGGGCGGTGAACGATTTGGCGGCATGGCTCGCGCCGACATTGCCGTTGTCTTCCGGCTTGATGTCGCGACCCTGGTATTCCTCGACGCCGCCGCGCTCCTTGACCCAGGCGATGCGGTGGCGCGACAGCCCGGCATTGACGTCGATCACGACGCCCGGATCGGTATAGGGGCCGGAGGTGTCATAGACCGGCAGGTTTGGCTCGCCGGCGCCCTCGCTGAGCATGATCTCGCGCAGCGGAATGCGCAGATCCGGCGCTTCATCCGGGGTGGCGAAGATCTTGCGCGAAGCGGCGAGCGGGCCGGTGGTGACGGCAGCCAATGTGGTGTCGGGGTTGGAGCGGATGTTCATGCGATCCTCCTTTGTATTCTGTTCAAGCGGCTTTGGCGGAATCGCCAAGCCATTGTCTGACCCGCGCGTCGGGATCGGCGTTTTGGGTAACGTCGCTGACGACCGCGATCGAAGAGGCGCCGGCGGCGAAGATGGCGGGCGCCTGTTCGAGCTTGATGCCGCCGATCGCAACCAGCGGGATGTCGCCGACGCGCTTTTTCCACTCGGTGATTTTCGCAATGCCCTGCGGCGCGAAGCGCATCGATTTCAGCGTGGTCGGAAAGATCGGCCCAAGCGCAATGTAATCGGGCCTCGCGCGCAACGCCGTCGCCAGTTCCTCGTCGTCATGGGTGGAGAGGCCGAGTGTCAGCCCGGCGCCGCGGATGGCCTTGAGGTCGGCTTCGGCCAGATCTTCCTGGCCGAGATGCAGGTGCTTGGCGCCGGCGGCGATCGCCGCGCGCCAGTAATCATTGACCACGAGTTGGGCGCGGGTGCCCCTGGTTGCGGCGAGCGCGTCGGTCACGAGCTGCAACGCCTGATCCTCGCCGAGATTCTTGGCGCGCAATTGCACGGTGCCGACGCCGAGCGCGGCCAGACGCGCGACCCAGGCGACGCTGTCGACGACAGGATAGAAGCGGTCAGGATACGGCATGCCAGAACGGGGTCCCGATGACTGGAGTGGAGGGGGAGGCGAAATCGCGGGCTTCCATCAGCCCGGCTTCATAGCCGATGCGGCCGGCCTCGACGCCGGACTTGAACGCCGCGGCCATCGCCACGGGGTCGGCGGCTTTGGCGATCGCCGTGTTGAGCAACACCGCGTCGTAGCCGAGTTCGAGCGCCTGCGCCGCATGCGAGGGCGCGCCCAGACCCGCATCGACCACCAGGGTGATATCGGGCAGGCGGTCGCGCAGCAGTTTCAGGGCGTCGCGGTTGACGATGCCCCTGGCGCTGCCGATCGGCGCCGCCCACGGCATCACCACCTGGCAGCCCGCATCGACCAGCCGCATCGCTACCCCGAGATCCTCGGTGCAATACGGAAAAACCTCAAAGCCGTCCTTGACCAGGATGGCGGCGGCCTCG
Source organism: uncultured Alphaproteobacteria bacterium (assembly GCA_963808035.1). GTDB lineage: Bacteria > Pseudomonadota > Alphaproteobacteria > Rhizobiales > Xanthobacteraceae > Bradyrhizobium. The sequence goes on from CAWEEF010000004.1 coordinate 303,336, forward strand.
ACCAGCCCAATCACGTCGGGCTGCAGCGTGTCGTTGTCGGCGATCACCTCGAGTTTGACCCAGCTCGTGCCGAACAATTCGCGCGCCAGTTTTGCCGTGGTCACGGCCTCGCGCACGCTGCGGCAGCCGGCGGTGTTCGGCAGCACGATGACGTCAAGCTCGCGAATCAGCGACCAGAACGCGTCGCCGGTCTTGCCGCCGGCGGCCTCCCGTCGCAGCGACACCGTGACGATCTCGGCCCCCGAGGCCCGGATCGCCGCCTGCATGATCGCCGGCGAGGGATACAGCGCGCTGCCGATCAGGAGGCGGGAGGTGAAGGATCTGTTGTAGAAATTCAACATCGGTCTCTCCGCACGTGGCTCCCTCCCCCCTTGCGGGGGAGGGCCGGGGAGGGGGGTGGACACAAGGGCCGGTGCGCGCGGTTACCCCCACCCCCAACCCCTCCCCGCAAGGGGGAGGGGAGAAAGCCGCGCCCGAGGGTATTGAACATCATGCTCATCCTCCCTGCCGCGGCGTGATGATCTCGATCTCGTCGCCGGCTTTGAGCGCGGTGTCGGCCCAGCGGCTGCGCGGCAGCACGTCGAAATTCAGCGCGATCGCAAAGTGCGTGCCCGCATAGTCGAGTTCGCCGAGCAGCGCATCGACGCTGGGCGATGAGATCTCCCGCGGCTCGCCATTGACGATCACGCGCATTGCATCACCTCGTTGTCGATCACCCCGCGTTCGACATAGCCAAGCGTCAGCTCCGCGAGCGCCGGCGCCAGCAGGAAGCCGTGACGGAACAGCCCGTTGACGGCGATGTTGTGCTGGTCGATGACAATCCGCGGCAGATTGTCGGGAAAGGCCGGGCGAAGCCCGGCGCCGAACTCGACAATGCGGGCCTCGGCGAAGGCCGGATGCACCGTATAGGCGGCGCCCAGCAATTCCAGTGCCGAGCGGACGCTGACGCCCTCGTGCTCGGCCTCGATCGAGGTCGCGCCGAGCATGAAGCGGCCGTCGCCGCGCGGAATGACATAAAGCGGAAAACGCGGATGGATCAGCCGCACCGGACGCGACAGTTCGACCTCGTCGGTCTCAATCACGATCATCTCGCCCTTGACGCCGCGCAGGCCGGGCTGGGTGTCGCGGGCGGCAAGCCCGCGGCAATCGACGACGATGCCGTCGCACGCCTTGGGGTCGGCGTCGCTGTTGAATCGCAACATGCCGCCAGCGGCGGCGAAGCGCGCATGCAATTGCGGCAGCATTTGCCGCGGCTCGACATGGCCCTCGCCGGCATAGAACAGTCCGTCGCGGAAGCGGCCCTCGAGCGCGGGTTCAAGCTCGGTCACGGCGCGCGCGTCGAGCCGCCGGTGGCCGGAGGTCAGCCTTGCAAAGCGCTCGAAATCGGCGCGGTCGCGCGGATGCGCCACCACCAGCGAGCCGTTGAAGGGGGTGTGCGGAAAATGCTCGCGCCAAAGCTCGAGGGAGCGAATGCCGAGCCGGCTGATGATGGGTTCCGATGCCTCGGCCTCGCACCAGGGCGCCAGCATCCCGCCGGCGAAATGGCTGGTCGACTGCGTCATCGCGGCGTCGCTGCGTTCATGCAGGGTGACGTCGTGACCGGCCTCTGCGAACAGCAGCGCCTGCCAGGCGCCAGCTACGCCGGCGCCGATCACGGTAACAAGGGATTCCCCCCGCGGCTTGGAACTCTGATACATCCCTGTCCCTTCGCCGGCATGACCCGGATCAGGTTCAAAGGGTCACCGCGGTCTCTCACCCTGCGGACAGGATGGCAGCGTGCGGTCTCTCAGCTCCTCGTCGGAGCTCCCCTCGGAACAGGGCTAATGTAGGCTGATGGTGCGGGGTGTCAACGCGCGCCGCGCCGGTTTGCACCGGCTTACCTGGGAACCTGCTGTGCGTTGGCGTCGGCGGGACTCTTGACCGTGTCACTGAGCGGGGTGGCCGCCAACAGCGCTGCGGGATGCCGCAAATGTTCCATCCGCTGCCGCTTCGCGACCAGGTAGTAGCCGGCGGCGTAATAGTGAATGGCGCGGTTGTGGTCGCCGTTTGCGGCGCGGTAGGCGCCGGCGAGATACTTTACGGCATAGGTCAGATTGGTATCGGGGTCGCGCAGGCCCGCGGCGTCGCCGGTGTAGCCGAGGGCGCGCGCCGTCGCGAGCTTGATCTGCATCAGCCCGATGGTGCCGCCGCGCCCGACCAGCGCCGGCTGATAACGGCTTTCCCGCACGATCACCCGATGCACCAGGGCTTCTGGCACCCCATTCGCCCGGGCATGGGTGGCGACCAGCGCATCATAGTCGGCGTGCTGCGCCCGCGCGAGGCCCGGGAAGGTCAGCGCCGCGATGACGCCAAGCCATGCGAGCGAGAGGAAACGTTTCATCGGTGTCGGCTCCGGCGTGACCATCTCGAAATGCTAAACACGCCCCAATTGTTGCAATCGCCGGGCGAGGATGTGGCGAAATCCCGACTTTGGCATGTGTCGGCCGATTTACCAAGAATTATGCGTTGGCATGTTCTGCTGGCGGTGCCGAGCTTGCGCAATCCGGAAACAACCGCCGTCGCCATGACCCTGTCCGTCGCCGATATCACCGAGGATGGATTTCCGCTGCGCGGTCTGCTGCCGCTGTGGGTCGGCATCGGCATCTATGCGTTGTTCCTGCTGACCGGGAACCGGCTTTTGATCGATCCCGACACGATGTGGCAGGTCACCATCGGCCAGTGGATCATCGACCATCACGCGGTGCCACAAACCGACGTCTATTCCTTCACTATGCGCGGCCAGCCCTGGATTTCAACGCAGTGGCTGGCGCAGGTCGCCTATGCGCAAGCCTATGCAATAGCGGGCTGGAGCGGGCCGGTAGTGCTGGCGACCGGCGCGATTGCGGCCACCTTCGCGCTGCTCACCAAATTTCTCAGCCGGCATCTGACCGAAAGCAAGACGCTGGTATTGGTTGCTGCGGCGCTGGCGCTGACGGTGCCGCACCTGCTGGCGCGGCCGCACGTGCTGGCGATGCCGGTCATGCTGGCGTGGACCGGCGGGCTGATCGCGGCTGCCGATCGCCGTGGCGCGCCGTCGTTCTGGCTGCTGCCCTTGATGGTGCTATGGGCCAATCTGCATGGCGGCTTTGTGCTAGGGCTCGCGCTGGTCGTCCCCATTGGGCTCGATGCCGTGTGGCACGCCAATGTCGCATCGCGACGGACGCTGGCGCTGCGCTGGGCGGCCTTCGGCATCGCCGCGCTGGCGGCGGGCTGCTGCACGCCCTATGGCTGGAATTCGCTGCTCGCGTCTGAAAAGATTCTCGCGCTCGGCGCCGCGCTGCCGCTGATCCTGGAATGGGAGCCGGTGAATTTCGGCAGCATTGGTGCGCTCGAAATCTGCCTGCTGCTCGGGCTCGGCCTTGCGCTTTCGCGCGGCATCAGGCTGCCGCCGATGCGCATCGTGCTGCTGCTGGGATTGCTGCACATGGCGCTGAACCAGGGGCGGGCCGCCGAAATCCTGGCGCTGCTCGCGCCGCTCGTGCTCGCCGCGCCGCTGGCGCGGCAGCTCGGCGGAGCCGAAATTTCTCATTCCAGTGCGGCGGCGCCGCTGCGCGGCGTGCTGTTCGCAAGTCTCGGGATCATGTTGATGGCGGGTACCTTTGCCTATGCGTCGGTGCATCGTTTCGAACCGCACGCCCATGGCGCACCGGTTGCCGCCGTGGCCGAGCTGAAACGGCTGAATGTCGCGCGCGTGTTCAACGACTATGATTTCGGCGGCTACCTGATCGCAAGCGGCGTCGCGCCGTTCATCGACGGTCGTACCGAACTTTATGGCGAGAAATTCTTTGTCGATCACAACGCCGCCAGCGGATTGATGGAGCCGGACAATCTGTTCCGGCTGCTCGACCAATACCGGATCGAGGCGACGCTGATGCGGACGCAGAGCGCGGCAACCAAGCTGCTCTACCATGTCGACGGCTGGCAAAAGGTCTATGCCGACGACATCGCCACCATTTTCGTGCGCAAACCGGACGCGCTGCATAGCGTCGAACCCGTGGTCAACCCGACGACGAAGTGACGCACGCCGGGCGTCGTTGCGGGCGCTTCTTGCCGTTCAAAAGACAAATTGCTCGCGAAGTATCGTCGACAGCAGATGCGCCGGAAATTCCGGCAGCAAGCCTGTCCGATTTGCATTCAATGTAAAATGTACAAAAGTAAAATGTACAAAAGGGAGATGCGCCATGGCTCGAACCAATTCCGGCTATCTGCCCCGCGAAAACCCTTGCGCTCAATGCGGCAAGCCGATCGCGACCCCGGACTGGATTGAGTCCGGCCCGAACCGCACCGCCTATCTCTGGCACTGCTGGGCCTGCGACTACCGCTTCGAGGCGGTGGCGTATTTCGACGAGGCGGCGGAAGCCCTCGCGGCCTGAGCGGGACGGTCTGTCGCGCGATCAGAACGGAACAGGCGCTAGGCGGCAGACTGACGGCTCGGCTGGCGAACCGGGAGCTGGATCCGCACCACCAGCCCGTTCGGCTGCCGGTCATGCAGCGACAATTCGCCGCCATGGGCCAATATGATGCTACGCGCGATCGACAGACCGAGGCCGAAGCCTGCGGCCTCGTCCATATTGCGGGCGTCGTCGCCGCGCACGAAGGGTTCCAGCATCATCTCCTTGCGGGCGTCGGAAATGCCCGGACCGTCATCCTCGACGTCGATGGTCACTATATCCGGCGACGCTGTCAGGCGGATGGTCGCCCCCGCGCCGAACCGGACTGCGTTCTCGACCAGATTGGTGACGCTGCGATGCAGGTCATTGGGCCGGCCCGTGGCCATCGCATGTTCCGGACCGTCATACCCCACCTTGTGTCCGACATCGGCGAACTGATCGCTGACGAGCTGCAGCGTGGTGGCGATGTCGACCAGCGTCATTGATTCAAGCTTGCGGTCGTTGCGCAGGAACGAGAGCACGGATTCCAGCATCGAGCGCATCTGGTCGAGATCGCGCAACATGTGGCCACGATGAACCGCATCGGCAATGAATTCGGAACGCAGCCGCAGCCGGGTGATCGGGGTGCGCAGGTCGTGGCTGATCGCGGCGAGCATCTTGGTGCGGTCGTCGATCAACGCGGTGATCCGCTCGCGCATGCGATTGAGCGCCTTCGCCAGCGAGCGGATTTCTTCCGGGCCGCGTTCGGGCAGCGGCGCGGCGGCGCCGTTCAGGCTGAAATCCTCGGCCGCCTTGGCAAATGCCGACAGCGGCGCGGTCAACGCCCGCGCCGCCCACAGTCCGAGCAGGCTGACGCAGATCACGCCGAACAGCAGCGTGATCATCCACGGGCCGCCCCAAAATGGGCGTTGCCGCTGGTCGCGCGAGAGCTTGGCCGAGATGGCAGCGCCGTCCGGCAGCACGATGCCGATCTTGTGGATGTCGGCGTCGTTGCTGAGCGAAAAGATCCGGTAGTTGCTGCCGAGGTGGCGACGCAGGCTGCGCATGTCGGATTTGTCCAATTCGCCCGCCGCCGCGGCAACTGGCGTGTCCGGCAGGCTGGCAATTCCGAGCTTCGGAAATGCCCGCGCGAAGTCGGCAAACAGCCGCGGCCGCTCGCCCGCCGGCGTGGCGCCGACCAGCACGACGGCGGCGGCAAGCTGGCTGTGGCCGCGGTCGACGGAAGGATCCAACTGGTCCGGCCGATGCAGCAGGAAAGCCGCGGTGATAATGAGATGGATCGCGACGATCGAGGCGACCACCAGCGCGGCGATCTGTCCGCTGATACCCCGGAGATTAAGCGGGCCGAGCAGCTTCATGGTCCGCTGGCGGCGCCCGCCGCCGCATCCACGGTTGGGGTGAACATGTAGCCGCCGGAACGCACCGTCTTGATCATGGTGGCGTCCTGCGGATCGGGCTCGATCTTGCGCCGGATGCGGCTGACCAGCACGTCGATGCTGCGCTCGAACGAGCCGGCGTTGCGGCCCTGGGTGAGATCGAGCAGGCTGTCGCGCGACAGCACGCGGCCGGGCCGCTCGCAAAAGGTGCGCAGCAGGTCGAATTCGGCGCTGGTCATCGCCACCCGCGCGCCCGCCGGATTGCGCAATTCGCGCAGCCGGAGATCGATCCGCCAACCCAGAAAGGTGAGCACGGTCGCGCCGTTGGTGGCGCTGACCGTCTGGGCGGCAGCCTGGCGACGCAACACCGCGTTGATCCGGGCCAGCAATTCGCGCGGGTTGAACGGCTTGGCGAGGTAATCGTCGGCCCCCATTTCAAGTCCGAGGATGCGGTCGACATCCTCGCCGCGCGCGGTGAGCATGATGATCGGCACCTGGGACTCGGTGCGGACCTTGCGGCACAGGCTCAGTCCATCCTCCCCCGGCAGCATGACATCGAGGATCAGGAGGTCGATGCGATGGTCGGCCATGGTCCGCGCCATTTCGTGCCCGTCGGTCGCCGCGGTAACGTTGCAGCCGTTGGTGCGAAGATATTTCGCAATCAGCGTACGCGTCTCGCGGTCGTCCTCAACGACGAGAATGTTTGGCGGTGCAGTGGGCATGCGGACCTTTGACGATGATTCGGATGAACTCGGCGAAGGATTTTTGTTTCAGGATATTTCTGACGTTTTCTCCGCAACCCGACGCAACAGGTGACCGGGCAACAAGAAGGTCCCGTTAAGATGATTAACCCTAACGTCGCGGCGTCTTGCAAGCACCTTCGAAGCCATCATGACCTCGATCTCGGCAGCCTCCGGCAGCCGCGCTGTTGGTCCGTCGCGGCGCTTCGATCAATTGCCAAACCTGACGTCGCCGCGCTACTCCATCGCCTTTCGCGAAAGGGAAGGATGCTTGACCTATCGCTGCGGCGGTGGGTGATAAGCGATCCGGCTGAACGGAGTTGTGCGGGTGTGCCGGAACCCGGCGGCGACCGCAGCGTTGATCCACCTGATCAGCCTCGGGAGGGTCTGATGGCGGACGTCCTCACCAAACCACACCAGTTGATTGCAAGCGACCGGGTCGAAGGCACCGCGGTGCGTCGGCCGAACGGCGACAGGCTCGGTCATATCGAACGGCTGATGATCGACAAGGTGTCCGGCCGGGTTTCCTATGCAATCCTCAGCTTCGGCGGCTTCCTCGGCATGGGGACCAGCCTGTTGCCGCTGCCGTGGGCCCGTCTCGCCTACAACCCGAAGTTCGAAGCCTATGTGCTCGACATCGACGAGGAGGAGCTGAAGCGGGCGCCGTCATTCCGTGCCGATAAGGATTTCGACTGGGGCGATCGTTCGCAGGAAGCCGAGTTGCATCGCTATTATGGAATCCCGCCCTATTGGGGCGGTTTCTGATCGCGGCGCAAATGCGAGCGAAGTTGGTTGCCGCCAGCGGGCGGCAGGCCGCCGACGAAATGTTCCCGAACGCCGGAAAATCATTGCGGTCCACTTTCCCGAAAATGCATCCGGCGACGGGAACGGCGGACCAACTGGCGGGTTTTCCCTTCTCCAAATTCTAGCTGGGAGAAATCAAATGTTGGCAAAATATATCGCGGCCGGTTTGGCCGGTTCCGCACTGTTTGCAACGGTGGCGTTCGCACAAACTCCGACCACCAATGCCGATCGCGCCGGCACGGCGCCGGCGGCGACGTCGGATTCGTCGGCATTTCAGGGCGACTGGCGGGCCTCGAAAGTCGTTGGTCTCAACGTCTATAACGACAGCAATGAGAGTATCGGGTCGATCAACGAGCTGTTGACCGACAAGAGCGGGAACATCAAGGCGGCTGTTATCAGCGTCGGCGGCTTCCTCGGCGTCGGCGCACATCTGGTCGCCGTTCCCTTTGACAAGATCAAATTCGTCACCGAGCCGGTGGCCTATACCGGCGCCGCCAGCACGAGCCCGGCTGGCAGCAAGCCGGCGTCGCCGACGACGACGACCGGCGCTGCAGGCACCAGCACGGCGCCGGCGGCGAAGGCCAACCCATGGTATCCCGACCATGCCGTGTTCAACGCCACCAAGGATCAGTTGAAGGCGATGCCTGAGTTCAAGTTCTCGAGCTGAGCCCGCATCGCGTCAGGGTGACAACAAGAAGCGCGCCCGCCCACCGGGCGCGCTTTTTGCGGAGCGTCATTGCAAGGAGCGAAATCGACCATCCGGTAATTCCGGGGCGATGCATTAGCATCGAACCCGGAATCTCGACATTCCCCGATGCGCAATTGCGCATCTAAGGTCTGGCGCTCGCGCACCATTCCGAAATGACTGTTGCCGTCAATGCGACTTGACCAGCGGGCAGTCGCCCTTGTCGAGCGGACGGAACGCCTGATCGGCGGGTACCGTCACGAGCAGCTTGTAGAGATCCCACTCGCCCTTCGATTCCGAGGGCTTCTTCACCTCGAACAGATACATGTCATGGACCATGCGGCCGTCCTCGCGGATGTGACCGTTCTTGGTGAAGAAGTCGTTGATCGGAGTTGCCCTCATCTGCCCCATGACCTTGGTGGTGTCGTCGGTGCCGGTGGCATCGATGGCCTGAAGGTAATGCATGGTCGCCGAGTACAGTCCGGCCTGGATCATGGTCGGCATGTGCCCGACCTTCTGGAGGAACTTGTTGGAGAAGGCACGGGTTTCGTCGTCCCGGTCCCAATAGAAGGCATCGGTAAGGATCAGGCCCTGGGCGTCCTTGAGGCCGATCGAATGCACGTCGGTGATTTGAAGCAGCAACGCGATCAGCTTCTGGCCGCCCTTCATAAGGCCGAATTCGGCGGCCTGCTTCAGGGCGTTGGTGGTGTCTCCGCCGGCATTGGCGAGCCCGACTACCTTGGCCTTCGAGGCTTGCGCCTGCAGCAGGAACGAGGAGAAGTCCGAGGTATTGAGCGGGTGGCGGACGTCGCCGAGGACCTTGCCGCCGCTCTCCTTGACGACATTGGCGGCGTCGCGCTCGAGCGCTGCGCCGAATGCGTAGTCGGCGGTGATGAAGAACCAGGTATCCTCGCCGCGCTGGACCATCGCTTTTCCGGCGACGTTGGACAGCGCATAGGTGTCGTAGGTGTAGTGGACGAAGGTCGGCGAACAGGCCTTGCCGGTGAGGTCGGAGCTGCCGGCGCCCGAGTTCATGAAGATCTTGTTCTTCTCCGTCAGCAGCGTCGACACCGCCAGCGCCACCGACGAGGTCGGCACGTCGAACACCGAGTCCACCTTGTCGTTGTCGATCCAGTTGCGTGCGATGCTGACGCCGACATCGGGCTTGTTCTGGTGATCGCCGGAGACCACTTCGATCGGTTTGCCTTTGACCTTGCCGCCGAAATCGGCGACCGCCATTTGCACCGCCACCAGCGAACCCTTGCCCGTCGCGTCGGCATAGAGGCTGGACATGTCGGTGAGCACGCCGATCTTGACGACATCGTCGGAAATCTGTGCGTTCGCCGTTCCGCCATAGGCGGCAAGAACGAGGCCGGCCGCGACCACGGCTGCAATTGACTTCATAAAAACTCCTCCCTGGTTTTTTGACTTGATGCGGAACCTTTTAGGCGGCTTTCGACGTTCCCGCCAAGCGACTTTCGGCCAAACCCGGTGGATTGCCGCGATGCCGGCCGGATTCTGCGGCCGCGCCGACCCGGACCGTGCGATTTGCGCGACCGAGACCGCCATTGCGGGCTTGTCAGCATGGCACTAGCTCACGGGGGTCTTGTCGGGCAGTTTGCAACCCTCGAACGGAGGCCGATCCATGAGTGAAGAGTTTCTGATCGGGAGGCTGTCGCGCCGGCAGCTCTGCCAGGGCGGCCTTGCAGCGGCGGCAGGACCGCTGCTGGGCGGCATGCCGTGCGCTTTCGGTCAGGCCGATGCCGCGGTGGTGACGCGGGCGATCCCTCATTCCGGAGAACGAATCCCAGTGGTCGGGCTCGGGACCGCGAATGAGTTCCAGGTGCGGCCGGAAGCGGACGCGAGAGCCAACCTAAAGAAGGTCGTCGACGATCTCTTGGCGCGGGGATGCAAGCTGATCGACACCGCATCCGCCTATGGTGCGGCGGAAAGCGTGCTGGGCGATCTGTTGTCGGACCAGGATCGCTCGAAGGTGTTTCTTGCCACCAAGATCGAGAACGGCAGCAAGCAGGAAGGTTCGGTTGAATTCCGGCGCTCGTTGCAACGCCTGCGCTATCAGCAGGTCGATCTGTTGCAATTGCATAACGTGCAGGACCGTCGCCAGGATCTGACGCCGTTCCGCGACTGGAAGGCGCAGGGGCTCTGCCGCTATGTCGGGATCACCACGACCTTCAAGAACGACTATGACGCGGCCGAAGCGGTGCTGCGCCGGGAAAAGCCGGACTTCTTTCAGGTCGATTATTCGCTGGCCGACCGGAACGCGGAAAAGCGGCTGCTGCCGGCGGCACGCGACGCTGGCGCGGCGGTCCTGACCGCGTTGCCGTTCGGGCGGAGCTCGGTGTTCGCCGCAGTTCGCGGCAAGAGCGTGCCGGAGTGGGCGCGTGATTTTGACGCCACGACCTGGCCGCAGTTCTTCCTGAAATTTCTTCTTGGCCACGAAGCCGTGACGGCGGTGATTCCGGGCACCACCAATCCCGCCCATCTGGCCGACAACATCAGTGCCGGCCGCGGTCGTTTTCCCGATGCGCGGCAGCGCCAGGCGATGATCGAATTCTTTCAGGCCCTCTGAAACGGGATTTGCGATTACAGGATCGTTATTTGGCGGCTTGCGCCGCTCATGCTCTCCTGATGCATTGAATATTTGTTGCTGCGCTTTGTTAGATAGATATCCGGCTACGATAAATCTTGGGGAGCAGGGGCATGTCCGATGCTGACCGCACCAGTTTCAATCGCCGCGCGCTGCTGCGTGCCGGCGCCGTGGCCGGCCTCGCCATTGCCACATCACGCGGCGCTTTTGGCCAGTCCGGTTCGGCGCTGAAGATCGGCGTGATCGGATCCGGCCATATCGGAAGCACGGTCGGTTCGCTCTGGGTGAAGGCCGGTCATCCCGTGCTGTTCTCCTCGCGCCATCCCGAGGAGCTCGCGTCGCTGGTGCAGGGTCTTGGCGCCCTCGCCAGGTCCGGGACCGTCGCGGAGGCGATCGCGTTCGGCGACGTGGTTTTCATCGCGGTGCCCTACGGCGCCTATCCGCAGCTCGGCAAGGATTACGCGAGTGCGCTGGCGGGCAAGGTGGTGCTCGATGCCGGCAACGCGGTGGCGGCGCGCGACGGCGAGATCGTCAACGAGGTGCACCAGGAAGGCATCGGCGTGACCTCGGCAAAATATTTCCCCGGCGCACATATCGTGCGCGCGTTCAATACCCTGAGCTACCGAATCCTGGCCGCGCAAGCCGATCGTGCCGGTGACCGCATGGCGATTCCGCTGGCCGGTGACGACAAGGATGCGCTGACCGTGGCCTCGACGCTGGTGCATGACGCCGGCTTCGATCCCGTCATTATCGGGCAACTCGTTCGCGCGAAGGATTTCGCGCAGGGCGGTCCGCTCTATGGCCAGCAGCTCACCGCCGCGGAAATGCGCCGGCGGGCCGAAGCGATCAAGTAGGGATATCGGATTGATGGCATTTGCCGACGCTCCATTAGCCCCTCGATCCGCTTTCCATCGTTTCCTGAGCAAGATGATCGACGTCAGGCCGAGTGAGGTGCCGGCGCTGGCATGGTCCTGGCTCTATATCTTCTCGCTGCTGTCGTCCTATTACATCATGCGTCCGATTCGCGATCAGATGGGGGTAGCGGGCGGCGTCAATAATCTGCAGTGGCTGTTCACCGGCACGCTGGTCGGAATGCTGCTGCTCAATCTGCCGTTCTCCTACCTGGTCAAGACCTTCCCGCGGGAGACGTTCATTGCGATCTCGTATCGCTTCTTCAGCGCCAACATTCTCTTGTTCGCGCTCGCGCTGTATGCGGCGACGCCGGAGCAGACCATCTGGGTCGGGCGCATCTTCTTCATCTGGATTTCGGTCTTCAATTTGTTCGTGGTGTCGATCTTCTGGCAGATGATCGTCGATGTCTTCAATTCCGAGCAGGGCAAGCGGCTGTTCGGCTTCATTGCCGCAGGCGCCACGCTCGGCGCGATCTCGGGGTCGACCTTCACGGTATCGACAGTCGAGCACATGGCATCCGGCTATCTGATGGTTGGCGCGGCGCTGATGCTCGAGGTCGCCGTGTTCTGCGTTCGCCGGCTGTCCGGCCTGTCGGCGGCCCTGTCGGAGCGACCGCAGCTCGAACAGGAACAGCCGATCGGGGGGACGCTGCTCGGCGGTTTTCGCGATGCGCTGTCGTCGAGCTATTTGCTGAATGTCAGCCTGTTCCTGCTGCTCTATGCGGTGACTTCGACCTTCCTGTATTTTCAGCAGGCCGCGGTGGTCAGCCACATTTTTCAGAGCCGCGCGGCGCAGACCGCGTTTTTCGCCTCCATCGATCTTGGCGTGAATGTTCTCACGCTGGGCGTGCAGCTTTTTCTGACCGGCCGGATCCTGAAGCGGTTTGGCGTCGGGACGACGCTTTCCCTGTTGCCGGTTTTCAGCGTCATTGGTTTCGGCGTGGTCGCGCTGCTGCCGGCGCTCTCGTCGGTGGTGGGATTTCTGTTGATCCGCCGCGCCGGCAATTTTGCGATCGCGCGGCCGACCCGCGAGGTCCTGTTCACGGTGCTGCCGCGCGAGGATCGCTACAAGGCAAAGAGCTTCATCGACACCGCGGTCTACCGGCTGGGCGATCAGATCGGCGCCTGGTCCTTTGCGCTGCTCACGGCGCTCGGGCTCGGGCTGACGGAAGTGTCGGTCGTCGCGGCCGCGGTCTCGGGGTCGTGGCTCGCCAATAGCTGGTGGCTCGGCCGCAGGCAGGACGTTCTGGCGCGACAGCAGGCGATCAGGCCGGAGGCCGCGAACTAATGCAGCGTTCCGCGGTTGCCTTGCGTCATGTGCCTTTCGAGGATCTGGGCCTGCTCGCGCCGATCTTGCAGCGCGAGGGCTGGGAGGTGAGTTTCCGGGACGTCGCGACCGATGATCTGGGCCACAATTCGATGCCGGATGCCGGGCTGCTGATTGTCCTCGGTGGCCCGATCGGGGCCTACGAGACCGAGGCCTATCCGTTCCTGACATCCGAGCTTGCGCTGCTCGAGTACAGGCTGGCGCGGGATTTGCCGGTGCTGGGAATTTGCCTCGGCAGCCAACTGATGGCGAAGGCGCTCGGCAGCCGGGTGTTCGCGGGCCCGGTCAAGGAAATCGGCTGGGGACGCGTCGAACTCACCGAGCCGGGTTCGGCTTCGTGCCTCAGTCCGCTCGGGGAAGACGATGCGGTGGTGCTGCACTGGCATGGCGACAGTTTCGATCTGCCGCGCGGCGCGCAGCTTCTGGCGTCGAACCGGCATTACCAGAACCAGGCCTTCGCCTATCGGCGCAACGCGCTGGCGCTGCAGTTTCACATAGAGGCCGACCCGCGCCGGCTCGAGCAATGGTATGTTGGCCATGCCGCCGAACTCGCCGCGGCAAAACTGTCCGTCGCCGAATTGCGGGCGGCGACGGCAACGCTTGCCGACGGCCGCGGCTTGCTGGCAGATCGTGTTTTCACCCGTTGGCTCCGCGAGGTTGGTACGCCATGACCGAGGCAAATATCCCCGCTCCCGAAATCGCGGTGTCGCGCTGGTTCAACAGCGAGGCGGCGCTGTCGCTGGCCGGCTTGCGCGGACGTCCGGTCTTCATCCATGCATTTCAGATGCTGTGCCCGGGATGCGTCGCCCATGGAACGCCGCAGGCCCAGCGTGTCTATGACTTGTTTCGCCGCTCCGATCTGCAGGTGATCGGACTGCACTCCGTGTTCGAGCACCACGCCGCGATGTCGCCGGTGTCGCTGCAAGCTTTCATTCACGAATACCGGCTGACCTTTCCGATCGGCGTGGACGAGGCCGGGGAGGGAACGCCGATCCCGGTGACGATGGGCCGCTATGGCATGCAGGGCACGCCGACCAGCATTCTGGTCAGCCGCGACGGCACCATCGTGCATCACGGCTTCGGCCAGGAAAGCGACATGGCGCTCGGCGCCATCATTGCCTCGGAACTGGTCGGAACCCGCGCGCCTGCGGCGCGGCCGCGGGGTTCGGTCTCTGACGACAGTTCGTAGGGTGGGCTGGGCGCGCTTGCGCCGTGCCCACCTTCTGACGTTGGTGGGCGCGCTGAGTTTATCACCGGGCGCGCATTCGCGCGACCCGTTGGCTCTGCCCACCCTACGCAGCGCTCCGCGAGGTCGGCACGCCATGCAGAGCAACGAATCAAGACACGAAAACGAAGCTCGGTTCTGATTCAATCACGAGCGAACAGCCTTTGGTCATCTCGACGGCCGCAAAAGCCGCTATTGCGGGGCTCCGGTCTCCGGCGGGAGAAACCGCGTGCGTACGAGATATTCGAGCCCGCGCGACCAGGACTCGTCGGTGTTGCCCCGGATATCCACACTCATCGCAACCAGCGGCGCTCGGGTTGCAGCGACACGGACATAAAGATTGATGTTGAGGATCAGGTTCGAAACCTTCTGCACGGTGCCCGTAATCGCAAGCTCGGCACCGAGCTTTTGCGCCAGATCGGCGTCGCAGCCACCGCATGCCTGAAGGTTCGTCTGGTGGGCCTCAGCCCGCACCGGTGCAATGTCGATGACTTCAAGCTTGCCCGAGTTTGTCACGAGCCTGCGCAATTGATCACCGAGCCGCGCCAGGCGGGCGGTTTCATCGGCCCGCGGGCCGTTCGTCGCCCCTTCAAGACTGGTGTCGATCAATTCGAAATCGAAGATGGCAGCGCGCAGCACGTGGGCCTGCGCAGGAGACCATGCTGTGAGCGCACACGCCGTGCCGAAAATCGCTGCGAGTAGGCGTGCCATGTGGACATGATAAGGACGGGGGCTTGCCGGCGCAACCCGGCATCACATGCCGCGGAGCGCCGTGACGGCGACATTGATCGAGCCCTCGGCCTGCGCGATTACCCGCAGCGTTTTGGAGTCGAAGGCAATGTAGGCAAGCCGCAGGTCGTTGATGTCGGCCGCCACCCGCACGCCGTCCTCGTTCTTCTGGAAGTCCGAGATCGCGGCGGCGATCTTTTTCCGCGCGTTGGACGTGAATGGCTTGAGGTCGATGACGGCCTTGTCCGCCAGCACTTGTTGTAGACGCGGCATGGCCTCGCGCGCCGCGGCCCCCAGCAGTCCGAACGCCGCCTCGGATTCGACGGCGAGCTGGACGTCGGTCAGCCGCAGGGTTTGCTGCTGCTCATCCAGCACCGGCCTGCCCCAGACATGCACGGTGGCTTGGCCGCCGAAACCGAACCAGCTTTTCTTTTCCTTGGCGTGTACCAATAGCGAGATCAGCAGCCGGTCACCGGATGCCGAGACCGTCGCGTGCTTGACGGTGACGTCGACCGCGCCCGAGCCATCCTCGGGGAAGGTGCGCCCGGCGAATTCCGCTTCCACGATCTTGTTGAGATCGGTGAACGGCATGTCGATCGGCACGCCGATGCTGACCCCGGCCGGGGTCGGCGGAATAATCGATATCTTCTCGGGAAACGGGCAATCCGGCTTGGTCTGCTGGGCGGTGATCCGGGTCTCGGCCTCGATGCCGAGCGTCAGCGTCACCGCCGAGGCGTCGACATGCGGCTGTTCCGCGAGTGCGCGGGTCGGCCGCAGTTCCAGCCATAGCGGCGGCAGCGACGACGCGGCCCCGGTGCCTTGCAGCGGAATCGAGCGGCAGGCCTTGGCCCATTGCACCCGCGCGGCCTGCTGCAGGGTGGGATCGCTGCGCAGCCGCGCCTCCACCGCGTTGACCTGGTCGGCGACGGTCTTGTCGATCAGCGGCTTGACCTGCGCCGGAACGTTGACGCGCGCTCCCGCCACCGAAAGGCTGCTGTCGCCCAGGCTGACCTGCGCCGTCAGGTTCGGCTCGACATGCCAGGCCGCGGCAAGCTTTGGCCGCGACGTAAACATGACGTTGCCCTTGATATCCGCGCTGGCGTTCAGCGCCTTGATGTTGACGCTGGCGATCTGCTTGGCGACGTTGCCGCCGAGCAGGCTGCCGAGCGCGT
Source organism: uncultured Alphaproteobacteria bacterium (assembly GCA_963808035.1). Classification (GTDB taxonomy): domain Bacteria; phylum Pseudomonadota; class Alphaproteobacteria; order Rhizobiales; family Xanthobacteraceae; genus Bradyrhizobium. The sequence continues at coordinate 319,343 of CAWEEF010000004.1, forward strand.
CGCCGACCGCGCCGGTGGCCTTCGACGACAGCGAGCCGGTGACGTTGAGGGTTCCCGTCAACGGCGTCGCCAGCGACAGCACATCCTGAGCGCCGGTCGCTGTGATCGGGCCGCGCGACGCAGTCCAGCCGATATCGGCATTCTGGAGAATCTGCGATACCGGATTGTCGGCCTTGCCCGCGAAGTTGCGCGGTGCGCTGCGCTCGGCGGCGTCGCGAATGGCGGCAAGCGAAATCGATGTGGTCGCAAGGATGCTGGAGCTGCGCGACACCGGCGGCAGTGGCGGCAATTCGACAAGCACCGGCGCTGCCACGATGCCGCGCGGCGCCAGCCAGTCCATCAGCTTCAGACTGGCAAAAAACGAAAACACGATCACTGCCAAGGCAAGCAGGATGGTCCTGTGAGGAACGGCCAGACGCATCATCTCCCCGAACCGATTCAGCCGGAGAGCCTACAGGGTGGGTTCCGGAGGCGCCAGCGTGATCAACGGCCACAACCGTTCATGACCGCAGGAATGCGGCAATACCGTGTAATGTTCGCAGGAACAGAATCTGTTGCTGGCCGGAAATAAGATGGCGCGGACCCCGCGCCATTTTGTTCCCCGTTTGTGGCCGCGCCCGATCAGCTACGCTTGCTGGCTGGATTTTCCGCATGCCGGTCCATCGGCAGCACGATCACCTTGGTGCCGACATTGACTCGCGAATAGAGGTCGGTGACATCGCTGTTGGTGAGGCGGATGCAGCCGGACGAAACGTGGGTGCCGATGGTTTCCGGCGCGTTGGTGCCGTGAATGCGATACACGGTGCCGCCGAGATACATCGCGCGGGCGCCAAGCGGATTGCCGGGGCCGCCGGCCATGTGGCGCGGCAGATAGGGCTGGCGAGCGATCATTTCCGGCGGCGGGGTCCAGTCCGGCCACTCGGCCTTCTTGGTCACCGACTGGGTGCCCGACCAGGTGAAACCGTCGCGGCCGACGCCGATGCCGTAGCGGATCGCCCGACCGCCGCCGATGACATAATAGAGATAGGTATTGGGCGTATCGATGATGACCGTACCCGGTGCCTCGCGCGTGGCATAGCTGACAACCTGGCGCTTCAGCCGCGCCGGCATCTCGACCGCGCTGCCTTGATCCTCGGACGGCGCTGCCTGCAGTTGGGGCGGTGCCGATTGCACCGGCGGCGTCAATATGAAGGGAAATAGCGGCAGCGGCGAAGCCGCGGCGGATGCGGAGAACGCTACCGCGCCGATCGCCATGGCGCCGAACACGGCGGCACGGCGGGAATTCAGCTTCAACGCATCTACATTGAACATGGCTTGTCCCCTGTTTTGACTGCCCATTGCGCCAGTTCGGCGTGTTGTTGGCAGCATCCGTAGCGGGCAACGGTTTCAATAGATTTGCGTCAAAGGCGGAAAATGACTTCGTCGGGGTAATGAATTGTTTCATGACGGTTTCGTGCAGCCGCCCGCACCGCAGGATTAACGAAAAAGCCGCCCGACACTTCGATGACGTCATACGCCTGATACATCCCTGGCCGAACCTTGCGGGCACAGAGAATCAACCGGCTCCCGGGCTCCAATGATGCGGATTTTGGTTGCGACCGATGCTTGGCATCCGCAGGTGAACGGCGTGGTGCGGACGTTAACCTCGTTGGCGCGCAGCGCCGCGGCGCTTGGCGTCGAGGTCGAATTTCTCACTCCCGACGGGTTTCCGTCGCTCGGTGTCCCGACCTATCCGGGATTGCGCGTGGCGTTGCCGAACCGGCGGGAGATCGCCCGCAGAATAGCAGCGGCGTCGCCGGACGCCATTCACATCGCGACCGAGGGACCGATCGGGTGGTCGGTGCGGGCCTGGTGCCGGCGCCGCAAACTCGCCTTCACGACCTCCTACACGACGCGCTTTCCGGAATACATCGCGGTTCGCACCCTGATTCCGGCCGCGCTCGGCTACGCGGTGTTGCGGCACTTTCATGCCGCGGCTGCCATGACGATGGTGGCGACCGACTCGCTCCGGCAGGAACTCCGCGCGCGAGGCTTCGGCAGACTCGGCAACTGGAGCCGCGGCGTCGATACCGATCTGTTTCGGCCCGACGCTCCGGCCGCGCTCGACTTGCCGAGGCCGGTGTTCATGACCATGGGCCGCGTCGCGGTCGAAAAGAATCTCGAAGCCTTTCTCGCGCTCGACCTGCCCGGCTCCAAGGTGGTGATCGGCGATGGGCCGCAGCGGGCCGAGTTGCAGCGCCGTTATCCCGAGGCGAAGTTTCTTGGCGAGAAGACCGGTCGGGACCTCAGCGCCCATCTGGCGGCAGCCGATGTTTTTGTGTTCCCGAGCCGCACCGACACATTCGGCGTCGTTCAGCTCGAGGCCCTGGCATGCGGCACGCCGGTGGCCGCGTTTCCAGTGACCGGTCCGCTCGATGTGATCGCAAATCATCCGGTCGGTGCGCTGGATGCGGACCTGCAAATCGCCTGCATCCGTGCGCTTGGCATGTCACGTCGCGCATGCCGGAATTTCGCGGCCGAGCGTTCCTGGGAGAACAGCACGCGGCAATTTATCGGAAACCTGACGGCACTGCACCCAAGCCGCGCCCTGCAACCTGCGCGCCGAGTGGCGCACAGGACGGCGCGCGGCTAGTCGACCATCCACCCTCACTGCAGGAAAATCACCATGGCTGAAATCATGAAACTCGAAGAGGCGCGGTCGCTTGATTTCGATCGCGAGATGGTCGAGCGGGCCTATGATCGCTGGGCGCCGATCTACGATCTGGTGTTCGGCGGGGTGTTCGGCCGCGGCCGGCAGGCCGCCATTCTCGCCACCAACAGCATCGGCGGACGCGTGCTCGAGGTCGGCGTCGGGACCGGCATCTCGTTGCCGCAATACGCGGCGAACCTGCGCATCTTCGGCACCGATATCTCGCCGGCGATGCTGCGCAAGGCGCGGGCGCGGGTCGCCGATCTGCGGCTCGGCAATGTCGAGGGTCTCGCGGTGATGGATGCCGAGAAACTCGAATTTCCCGACCATTCGTTCGATGTGGTGATGGCGCAGTACGTCGTCACGGCGGTGCCCAATCCGGAAGCCGCGCTGAACGAATTCGCGCGGGTGTTGCGGCCCGGCGGCGAGATCATCCTGCTGAGCCGGGTCAGTGCCGATGCCGGCATGCGCCGCTTCATCGAGCAGCAATTGCAGCCGGTGGTGCGCCGGCTCGGCTGGCGGACCGAATTCGCGTGGTCGCGCTATGCCGAGTGGGCCGCCCGTACCAGCGGGATCGAACTGATCGAGCGCCGCCCGGTGCCGCCGCTCGGCCACTTCTCGCTGATTCGCTTTCGCAAGGTGGAGAGTCGGGCCACCGCCTGATTGCGGCCCGGCGGCGTCGCGCCGCGCTCGCGCCGGCCGACATGTCATTATCATGTCGTCACATGCCGGACATCGAATCGCTATAGGCCAGGTGCCGAACCCGGAGGGCAACATGATCAAGAGCTTTATGACGGCATTGCGAATGCAGCGATGGGATGATCACCGCTACTACCACCACAGCCGCATCAACCAGAGCCTGCACTTTGTCAGTGCCTCCAGCTTTCTGGTCGGTTACTTCCTGATGTTTGTCGATCCGGTTGCAGCCGCCCTGGTCGGCTGGCTGGTCTCGATGACCACGCGCCAGGCCGGTCATTTCTTCTTCGAACCGAAAGGCTACGACCACGTCAACCGCGCGACGCACGAGCACAAGGAAGAAATCAAGGTCGGCTACAACCTGCAGCGCAAGATCGTGCTGCTGACGATCTGGGCGCTGTCGCCGCTGGTGCTGTTGCTTGACCCGACGCTGTTCGGATTGTTCAGCCCGTGGACCTCGGCGGCGGATTTCACCCGCCAGGTCGCCAAAGTCTGGCTGGTGATCGGCGCCGGCGGCCTGCTGTTTCGGACCGTGCAGTTGTTCTTCATCCGCGACGTCGAGACCGGTCTGGTCTGGATGACCAAGATCCTGACCGATCCGTTCAGCGACCTGCGGCTGTATTACAAGGCGCCGGTGTACCTGCTGCGCGGCGAATTGATCGATCTCGGTCTCGAGAAACACGGCAAGTCGGCCTGACACCGTCCGTGCGACGGACGGCCGCCGGTTCAGCGCGGCGGTCTGTGCATCACCATCTCCCTGAGGATCCGTCGCCGGATGCTCTTGTTGGTGAGCGAAGCGTCGCGCCACCACCAACCGTCCTGCTGCATCCGATCGGCCGCGGCAACGAAGCGCGTCGCCACCTCGGTAAAGTCCGCATCGGTGTAGTTGAGGCTGAAAATCAGGCGGCCGGTGCCGACCCAGCTCAGCGCCAGTCGTTCCGCCCGCAGATAATATTGCAGCATCCAGTTGTAGCGCGACGGCTCGGTATAATGGACCATCCAGATCGACGACAGATTGGCAACGCGAACCGGCAGGCCGCGCCCAGCCAGCATCGCGTTCAATTGCCGCGCCCGGGCATTCCAGGTCTCGTCGAGTCCGCGGTAGATCGCGGCGCAGGCGGGGCCGCCCAACCGGTTCAGGAATTCATCCATCGCGGTCATGACATAGGGATGCGAATTGAAGGTGCCGCGTGCAAAGCAGATATCGGCGGGGCGATGGTCGCGAAAGCGGCGCATCAGGTCCTTGCGGCCGCAGACCACGCCGACCGGCAATCCGCCGGCAAGGCTCTTGCCGTAGGTCACCATGTCGGCGCGCACGCCGAAATATTCCTGGGCGCCGCCGGCGGCGAGCCGGAAGCCGACGAAGACTTCGTCGAAGATCAGCACGATGCCGCGCTCGGTGCAGATCTGGCGCAGCGCCTGCAGCCAGTCGCGATAGGCGGCACGGTCGAATTCGCCGGTGCGCGAGCTGTCGACCAGCGCGGAATCGCCGGGGGCATTGCGGTTAGGGTGCAGGGCCTGCATCGGATTGACCAGCACGCAGGCGATGTCGCGCCGCGTCCGCAGCACGTGCAACGTCCGTTCGGACAACTCGGCCAGCGTATAGGTCCCGTGCGGCGAGACCGGGTTGCCGACACCGGGCTGCACTTCGCCCCACCAGCCATGATAGGCCCCGGCGAAACGAACGAGATGCGAGCGGCCGGTGTGATAGCGCGCCAGTCGCACCGCCTGCATCACCGCTTCGGTTCCGGACATATGGAACGAGACCTCGTCCTGTCCCGAGATCTCGCACAGTCGCCGGACATTGTCGGCGATCACCGGGTGATAGGGGCCGAGTACCGGGCCGAGCGCATGCGCGCGCTTTTCGGCATTCGCGATGCAATCCTTGTAGAAGTCGTTGCCGAAAATGTTGACGCCGTACGAGCCGGTGAGGTCGTAGAACACATTACCGTCGAGATCGGTGACGGTTACCCCGCTCGACGACTGCACGAAGGCGCTGGTGCCGAGATACTCGCGGACCAGCCGGCTGTACTGAAACGGCACCCGGTAAGTCTCGGTGAATTGCAGGTCGGAGACGCTGCCTGCGAGTTCCCGCGTCATTTTCCGGCCAAGCGCGAAGCGCTCCCGGTAATGCGCCGCGAGCTGGAAAAAGCCGTCCTGTCGCCTGGTGGCGACAGCCTCGGGCGCACCGTCCGAGCGAAAGAATTCATCGATGTCGAATTCGTAGAACGGAACCATGCGGGCGGCGAAGCGCGACATTTTGCTATGGCCCGTCAGGGAACGATGCTTGGCCCGCGACAGCGCCAGTCGCGCCTGCAATTTCGGCAAGATCGCCGCGGCGCCGGCGACCGCGGCGGTGGACAGTGACAGAATCGGAAAAGGCGAATCCATGTCGCCAAGCGCTAGCGCGACCTGCTGACAGATTCATGACAGTACGAAGCCTGATCGCCACCCTGACCCAGCAGGAAGACCTGAACTTCCTGTTGACCAACCGCATCCCGCGCGCGGCGCTGACGCGCTTCATAGGTTGGTTTAGCAAGGTCGAGAACCCGCTGGTCCGCGAACTCTCGATCGCGTGCTGGCGGCTGTTCTCCGATCTCGACCTTGATGAAGCGCGCAAGACGAGTTTCAGCAGCTTGCATGACTGCTTTATCCGCGAATTGAGGCCGGGCCTGCGCCCGTTCGATCCTGACCCGCAGGTCGTAGCCAGCCCGTGCGACGCCATCGTCGGCGCCTTCGGCGCCATCGCGGACACCGAGCTGTTCCAGATCAAGGGAGCCTGCTACGGGCTGCTGGATCTGCTCGGCGACCCCGCGCTGGTGGCGGCGCATCGCAACGGCCGCTTCATCACCCTGCGGCTGACGTCCGGCATGTATCACCGGTTTCACGCGCCGCACGACGGCCGGATCGAGCGGGTGACCTTCATCAGCGGCGATACCTGGAACGTAAATCCGATCGCGCTGAAACGAATCGAACGGCTGTTCTGCAAGAACGAGCGCGCGGTAATCCGAACCCGGCTCGAGGGCGGCGAAGCCATCACGCTGGTGCCGGTCGCCGCCATCCTGGTGGCGAGCATCCGGCTGCATTTCCTGGACCGGGTCCTGCATGCGGAGATGCCGGGGCCGACCGTCTTCGCCTGCGACGCCGGCGTGCGCAAGGGCGACGAGCTTGGATGGTTCGAGCACGGATCAACCATCATCGTGCTGGCACCGGACCATTTCGAGTTCTGTGAAAACGTCTCGGAGGGCGCGCGCATCCGTGCCGGCGAACCCCTGATGCGGAAGCCGGCTTCCTCGTTCGAGACACGGCCAGGTGGCCGCCGTCATTCCGGGCTCGCGCTCACGCGCGCCCCGGAATGACGCAAAATTAGCGCCGCTCCTTCTTTCCTTTCGGCGCCGCCGGCCGCCGCTGCAGCGCGGGTCGGTTTTGCAGTCCGGGCCGCAGGCCGGGACCGTTTGGCTGCCGCAGGCTGCCCGGGGGCTGCAATTGTCCCGGCCGGTTTTGCGGTCCCGGCTGCAAGCCGGGCCGTTGCGAGGGGCCGTTCGGCCGCTGCACGCCAGGCGGACGCGCCGGGTTGTTGCGCAAATTGTTTCTGCCGGGATTGGCCTGCCGCAGCGCGCGCTGCCGGCTGACGATCTGGCGGCCGACGCTTTGGGCGGCGTGCACCTGGCGCACGATGCCCTGGTCGCGCAGCGCCTGCTGCGGCGAGATCAGCAGCGGCACCGCACCGAAGCGCCCGCCGGCGCCGGGCCTGATGGTAAAGCCGCTCGCACCCTGGGTGAGAAAGCCAAGCCGCGCGCCGGCGCGGTCGTTGACCTCGATTCGTCCGACGCTGCCGTCCGCGTCGGGATAGAGCTTGATCGCGACATTGTTGGCGCTGGAGGCTGAGGCGCCTTCCGGCACCTCGACCAGGCCGGTGGTGCCGCGAATGCCGAGTGTCGCGGTCGGAGTCGATATTTTCATATTGCCGGTCTTGGCGACCGCGGCGGCCGCGAAGGCGACGGTGCCCCTGGCGATATCGAACAGTGCGGCGTTTTGCTTGCTGCCGTCCTCATAAACAAAATCGTCGACGGTGATCCGCGCATTGGCGGTAAGATTGAAGGTGGTGGCGTCGTTGAAGGTGACGCCGAGCGTCGAATTCGCCGCGGTCTGCAGCACGTCGTTCCGGTAGATGTCGTCCTGGAGTTTGAGCGGGGTTGCGATCTTGTTGCGGCTGACGCTCGCGCTGCCGGTCAGCGTCGCGACGTTGCCGACCGGCTCATCGGCGGCGGCCTGCGCCGGCGCAGCCGGTGCGGGCGGCTGGGCCGGTTGCGCTTGCGCCATCTTGACCGACGCCGGCGCCGTCACCGCTGTCGCTGCCGCCCCTGGGATCGTCGGCATCGCGGCAACCTTCGCCGGGCTCACGAACAGGAAGCAGCCAAGACACCCGACTGCAAATGAAAACCGGCGGATTGTCACAGGGGATCCCGGGGCAAGAATGAAGCCGACGATGGCCGGCGTTGCGATTGATGGCCCTGTCGGCTGAATACCAAATGAATGCAGACGCCTTGTTGACGCGCCAGGGTCAAACGGTCAAGCGCCCGAGGTAGGTGTCATTCCGGGGCGATGCCAACGGGTCGGCGCAAGCGCGGCCCGATGACAGGCTCCGCATCGAACCCGGAATCTCGAGATTTTCGATGCAAGCCGGACTGCCGCGATCGTGCGCGGCTAAATTACACCGAGCACGATTGCGCCGACAAAGGCGAGGGCGATATAGGCGGTCACCAGGCTGAGCTTGCCGACGAAAGTCATGGGAAATCTCCCCGGCTGATTCACGTCGCTGGCGGAACTAACGCCAACAGCTAACGGCTGTTCCCGCTGAAAAAAGTCAGGGCCGCTGTCCGTCCGCCGCGTCGTGGCGCCGGGAACCGTGGCCTGCCCGGTTAAGAAATCGTGAAATGAACGCGTTGAAGAGTTTTTAAGTAAATTCCTTGAAGTTGCGCGGATGACGCGCGGAGTTCGTTGGTATCTCGTCGGCTCCCTGGTCCTTGTCTCGTTGGCGGGTTGCGGCCGCGGATTTTTTCAGTCCGAGGAGCGCGAGCCATGGCGGGCCGAGGCCGAAATCGCCTGCCTGAAATCCGGCGCGGTAAAAGAAAATGCCGAACTGGTTCGGATCGATCCGATTTCGGGTCCGGGCGTTTGCGGCGCCGAGTTCCCGCTTAAGGTCTCGGCGCTTGGCGAAAGCAGCGGCAGTTTTGGTTTTGCCGATGACGACCTGCGGCCGCCGGCCAACATCGGCAATCAACCGCGCTGGCCGATCTCGCCCCCGCTTCCGCCGCAAGCCCCGTATTATCCGGACACCGCCGCGCCGTCCAGCGGGCCGATTTCGCTGACCGCCCCCGGTGTGGTGCCCGATCAAAACGAGATCGACCTGCCGGCCGAGGGCACGACAGGGATGCAAGGGGCGCCGGTCCGGCAGCCTTATTCGCGACGTCCGTCGGCTACGCTGGCCCAGCCCCCGGCAGAAGGCCTGCCGCGGCTCGGACCGGCACAGCCCGGCTCGGTCGCCGCGTTCGGGCCGGTCGCGGTCAGACCGACGGCAACGCTCGCCTGTCCCATTGTCTCGGTGCTCGATCGCTGGCTTGCCGATTCCGTGCAGCCCGCGGCGATGCGCTGGTTCGGCGCCCGCGTGGTTGAGATCAGGCAGATCTCCGCCTATTCATGCCGCGGCATGAACGGCAACCCGCACGCGCATATTTCCGAACACGCCTTTGGCAACGCGCTGGATATTGCGGCGTTCACGCTGGCCGACGGACGGAGCATTTCGGTCAAGGACGGCTGGAAGGGTTTGCCGGAAGAGCAGGGCTTCCTGCGCGATGTGCAGGCCTCGGCCTGCCGCGAATTCTCCACCGTGCTGGCGCCGGGCTCCAACGTCTATCACTACAATCACATTCACGTTGACCTGATGCGGCGCGCCCGCCGGCCCGTCATCTGCGAGCCGGCTGCGATGTCTGGCGAGGAGGTCGCGGCGCGCGCCGCCCAGCGCAATCCCTACGCGTCGCGCGAGCCGAGCGTCACGGGATCACTCAGCGGCAAAGCCCTGGCGCACCGCCGCAACGCAAGGGAAGAAGGCGAATTCGAAGACGAGTAGCGCGCGCCCGCTCGGCCGAGGCGATCAGTCCGGCCTCGCCCGATAAGCCGCCAGAAACATCTGCGTCGCGCTTTCGATCACTTGCACGATGCGTTCGGTCGAAGGCGGCGGCGCGGCCTGGAAAATGAACGGCAGGAACAGCGACGCCTGGCACATCAGCATGAACTGCGACGCCGCAAGCTGGCAGTCGCCGATCGCAAGATCGTTCGGCCCGATATGCGCCTCGAGATAGCCCGCGAGCCGGCTGATCGTGTTCTGCAGCACCTGTTCATAAAACCGGCGGCCGACATCCGGCATTCGCTCGGCAATCGCCATCACCGTGCGGATCGCCGATCCGCCGCCGGGCCGGCACAGCAACTGAATATAGGCCTCGCCAAAATCCCGCAGTGTGGTGGCGACATCGCGTTCGGCATCGAAATTGAAAGCGACCTTGCTCTGTTCGATGGTCTCTTCCTCGACAATCGCCTCGAACAGCCGGTTCTTGTCGGCGAAATAGACATAGAGCGTGCCCTTCGAGACCCCGGCGGCGCGGGCGATTTCACCCATGCTGGCGCCGTCAAAGCCGAGATCCATGAAGACCTTGCTGGCGCCTTCGAGAATCTGGCGACGCTTCGAACTGTCTTCGTCGGCAACGAAGCGCAACGTGCCGGAATGTGCTGCAACCATCGCTGTAGCTTCTCTAAAAAGATTCGGGCCGGGCAACGCCACGGAAGGCGCTGGCGTCCTATGGTCGGCCAAGTGCAAATAATACCTTGACCGAACGGTTCGGTCAATGATAATTTGATCACAGGCAAGGGCCGGGGCCGGTTGTTGGCGCTGCCGGCCCGTACGACTTTAGTCATTGGGAGGCCGTGATGGCCGCAGCGAGAGATCAGGCCGCACGCATCCATCGTCCGGAGCCTGATCCGTCCGAGGACGAGGCGGCGCGCGAGGCTTCTGCGGCCATTGCCGAATCGCTTCGCGCCCATCTGCCGGAAGACATTGTCGCGCGTCATCCTGCCGAGGCGCCGGCGCGACCCACGACCGATGCGCCGGCCGCGGCGCCAAACGCCGCCGCCAGCCAGGCGGCGCCGAAAACCGGCAAGCGCAGAGCGGTGCTGGTCAGCATCGTGGCGCTGCTCGCACTCGCCGCCACCGCCTATGGCGTGCACTATTTTCTGATCGGGAGGTTCTTCATCAGTACCGACGACGCCTATGTGCGCGCCAACAATTCTACCCTCGGCGCCAGGGTGTCGGGCCACGTTGCTTCCATCCTGCCCGGCGACAATACGGTGGTCCGGGCCGGCGAGGTGATCTTCCGGATCGACGACGGCGATTATCGTATCGCGGTCGACGCCGCGCGCACCAGGATCGCGACCCAGCAGGCCACCATCGATCGCATCGGCCGGCAGGTCACCGCGCTGGAAAGCGCGGTCGAACAGGCCAAGGCGCAACTGGCCTCGGCGGACGCCGGCCTGAAACGGGCCGATCTCGATTTCGATCGCCAGCAGACGCTCAACACCAAGGGCTTTGCCTCGCGCGCGACCTTCGAGGTGTCCGAAGCCGGCCGCGACCAGGGTTTGGCGGCGGTGAAATCGGCGCAGGCGGCCTACGACGCGGCCCGCGATAATGTCGAGGTCACAAGGGCCCAGCAGGCCGAGGCCCGCGCCCAGCTTGCGGAATTGCAGACCTCGCTTGCGAAGGCCGAGCGCGACCTCGAGTTCACCTCGGTCCGCGCCCCTGTTGACGGCACCTTCTCCAACCGCCTGGTCTCGACCGGCGACTATATCGTGGTGGGACAACGGCTCGGCAACGTGGTGCCGCTCGATGATGTCTTCATCGATGCCAACTACAAGGAAACGCAGCTCAGGCGCATCCGCCCTGGTCAACCGGTGACGATCTCGGTCGACGCCTACGGCCACCGCAAGTTCGAAGGCGTTGTCGACAGCGTTGCGCCGGCGGCTGGCTCGGTGTTCACGCTATTGCCGCCGGACAACGCCACCGGCAACTTCACCAAGATCGTGCAGCGGCTTCCGGTTCGCATTCGGGTGCCGAAAGCCGTCGCCAGCCAGAACCTGCTGCGCGCCGGCATGTCGGTTTACACCACTGTAGATACCAGGGCGGGCGCCAGGGATGCCGACAGCGACGATGACCTCGACGCGCCGACCATGATCCATCCGCAATAATTCGTGGCCCAGGCGGTGCGCCCGCGTATGATTAGTCCTGACCCGAGCTGACCATGGCTGACGCCGTCACTGCCCCGCCCGCGATGATGAATGCCGCCGCGGCGCCGGCCGAGCGCATCGCGCCGCGACGGCTGATTGCGTTCCTGATCATGGTGTTTGGGATGTTCATGGCGATCCTGGACATCCAGATCGTTTCGGCCTCGCTTACCGAGATTCAGGCCGGCCTGTCGGCCAGTGCGACCGAAGTATCGTGGGTGCAGACCTCGTATCTGATTGCCGAAGTGATCGCGATTCCATTGTCCGGATTCCTGTCGCGCGCACTCGGCACTCGGTTGTTGTTTGCGATTTCGGCGTCTGGCTTCACCTTCGCAAGCTTTCTGTGCGGATTCGCCTCCTCGATCGAACAGATGATCCTGTGGCGGGCGATCCAGGGTTTTTTGGGCGCCGGCATGATCCCGACGGTGTTCGCATCGGCCTATACGGTGTTTCCGCGCACCAAATTCCATATCGTGGGGCCGATCATCGGCCTGGTCGCAACGCTGGCGCCGACCATCGGGCCGACGGTCGGCGGCTACATCACCGATGCCCTGTCATGGCACTGGCTGTTCTTCATCAACGTGGTGCCCGGTGTCGGTATTACGCTGGGCGTGCTCGCGCTGGTCGATTTCGATCAGCCGAACTTCGCGCTGCTCGATCGCTTCGACTGGTTCGGCCTGATCGCGATGGGCGGATTCCTCGGCTCGCTCGAATATGTGCTGGAAGAGGGGCCGCAATATGAATGGCTGCAGGACAATTCGGTCGCGATCTGCGCCGCGGTCGGCGCCGTTTCCGCCATCGCCTTCTTCTACCGCGTGCTGACCGCGGAAGAGCCGATCGTCGATATCAGAGCCTTCACCAACCGCAATTTCGGCGTCGGCTGCCTGATTTCGTTCTGCGTCGGCGTCGGCCTTTACGGCCTGACCTACGTCTATCCGCGCTATCTCGCGGAGGTGCGCGGCTACAGCGCGCTGATGATCGGCGAGACCATGTTCGTCTCCGGCGTGACCATGTTCCTGATGGCGCCGGTCGTGGGACGCCTGATGCTCAAGGTAGACATGCGCTATATCATCGCCGCCGGCCTCATCATCTTCGCGCTAGGCTCCTGGCAGATGACCTGGATCACCCGCGACTACGATTTCTACGAACTGCTGGTACCGCAGATCCTGCGCGGGATCGGCATGATGTGCGCGATGGTACCGACCAACAACATTGCGCTCGGTACCTTGCCGCCGGACCGGGTCAAGAACGCCTCCGGCCTGTTCAACCTGACCCGCAACCTCGGCGGCGCGGTCGGGCTCGCGGTCATCAACGAGGTGCTGAACGACCGCACTGACCTGCACATTTCGCGATTGCAGGACCGCGTGAACTGGGGCAACGCCACCGCGACCGAAACGCTCAACATGCTGACCCAGCGCATGCAGGGCATGGGCGACGCCTCGCTGATGGCGCTGAAGCAATTGTCGCAGATCGTTCACCGCCAGGCGGTGGTGATGGGCTATGGCGACGCCTTCCTGATGCTGACGCTGTTTTATGTCGGGCTGAGCCTGCTGGTCATGCTGTTGAAAAAGCCGGCGGCGCCGGCTTCCGCGCCCGCGCATTGAGGCAGCTTCCTTGACGGCGCGCCGCGAGCCTCTTCTTGTCATTCCGGGCGCGGAGCGAGCCTGGAATCCGTACGCCCGATGGTGGTTATGGATTCCGGGCCTGCGCCAAGGCGCATCCCGGAATGACGGAGTTATTTGGGTGGCTTGGCCGAGGCGCGCCGGCGGCTCGCAAGTGCGCGCAGTCAGGCACTCAATCGCGCTTGAAGCGGTAGTTGAAGCGCGCGCCATCCGCGGTGACCCAACCTGCCGTCGGGCTCGGGAAATGGATCGGCAGAATCAGTGCGTCGGTATCGACGACGGAAGACAGGAATTTGCGCCGCGACACCGCGGCCTGCTTCGGATCCCAGTCGACCCGCGGCGACCAGTCGGGCTCCCGGCACTGGATCACGTGGTGCATCATGTCGCCGGTGACGATGGCGCGCTGGCCGCGGGAGAAGATGTTGACGCAGCAATGGCAGGGCGAATGCCCCGGCGTCGGCGTCAGCGTGATGGTGTCGTCCAGCGCGTAATCGTCGTCGACCAGCAGCGCCTGGCCGGCCTCGACGATCGGCAGGCAATTGTCGCGGAACACCGTGCCGGGCGGATTGGCGCCGCGCCCATGCTCCGCCTCCCACGCCGCATACTCGTTCTTGTGAAAGATGTATTTCGCATTCGGGAAGGTCGGCACCCAGCGGCCGTCGCGCAGCGTAGTGTTCCAGCCGGTATGGTCGATGTGAAGATGGGTGCAGAACACATAGTCGACCTTGTCGTAACTGATGCCGAGCGCGAACAGCTCGTTGCGCCAGCGCTCCTTGCCGGGAAAATCGAACGGCGGCGGATGCCCCTTGTGCTCGCCGGTGCAGGTGTCGACCAGGATGGTGTGGTGCGGCGTTCGCACCACGAAGGTCTGGTAGGTGATGACCATCATCCCCGACGCCGCGTCGAACACCTCGGGCTCCATCGAGGGCAGATGGCGTTTGAAGACGGCCTCGTCATAGGCCGGGAAGAAATCCTGCGGCCGCCGCCACGGGCCTTCGCGCTCGATCACCGCGTCGATGGTGATGTCGCCGATTCTGAGCTGCCGCATGAGCGCATCCTTTGGAATTTCCAGTTGTGGCGCGGCGGCGCGCCCGGCGCGCCGCCCGCTGATCATCGATGCAGCCAGCCCCCGACGACAACGTCGCGGCAGCCATGGCGAACGATCCGGTCGATCAATTGGTCGGCCGGGAGAAGCTCGGATATTTCAGCTTGCCTTCGGCGATCTTGGCCGGCCACACCGTGACCTGCTTGCCATCCTGCCACTGAAACACCATTCCGCTCACATTGTCCGGCCCGTATTTGATGCCGTGGGTGAACTGATCGTCGCGTCCGTAGAACTGGATGCGCCCGATCGTCCCGACGTAGTCGGTCTTCTCGAGTTCCGTGACCATCTTGTCCGGATCGGTCGAGCCGGCGCGTTTGATGGCATCGGCGATGATGTAGACGTCGTCATAGGCGGTATAGCCGGTATAGGCCGGGTCCGAACCGAACTTGGCCTTGAACGCCGCGGCGAAAGCCTTGGTCTTGGGTGTAACCGCCGTGGTGGAGGTCGCGACCGCGAGCGATGGAATGCCTTCGGCGGCGCCGTTGGTGTCGCCCCAGAAGGTCGGGCTCAGCGCCTGGGCGCTGATGCCGAACATCGGGATCGGAACCTGCTGATTCTTCCATTGCACCGTCGGCTGCACGCCGACATGCGAAATACCGGTCACGATCACGTCCGGTTTCTTGCCCTCGAGCTGGTTGAAGATCGGCGTGAAATCCGTGGTATCCGGCGAGAAGCGGATGTGATCGAGAACCTTCAGGCCCACTTTCGGCAGGCAGGCTTCGTAGCCTTCATCCAGCGGCTTGGTCCATGCCGCATCCTCGCTCATGATCACGGCGGTTTTCATCTTCATGCCGTCGACCAGCAGGTCCTTGGCAGCATCGCAAACCGCCAGCGCCTGTGCCGCCGACGTCAGGTAGCCGTGGAAGGTGTATTTGTTCTTGTCGTAGTCGTTGTGAATCGGCTTGGTGATTTCGTTGCTGGCGGCGCCCGGGGTGATCAGCGGCATGTGCAGCCGTGCCGCCCATGGCTCCAGCGCCAGCACGACCTCGCTGATGTAGCTGGCGATCACCGCGCTGACCTTGTCGTCCGAGACGGCGCGCTGGAATGCGCGAACCGAGTTGGCGGACGAGCTCTTGTTGTCATAGGAGACGATCTGGATCTTGCGGCCGTTGACGCCGCCCTTGGCATTGATTTCGTCGGCGGCGATCTGAGCGCCGCCCGGGGTTGCCGCGCCGGCGATAGACTGGACCTCGGCGATGACGCCGATCTTGATCGGCTCGGTCGACTGGGCAGAGGCGGGCTGGGCCGCGCCACCGGCGAATACGGCGGTGATTGCCATCAGAAAATGTTCGAATTTCAGGCCTCGTCTAGCCATGGACGTGTCTCCCTTTACCATCCGTCTTGCCGACGGCTTGGCCGAAGCTCAACACAGCCGGTTCGGCAAATCAAACGAAAGCGATCATCGAGTTGCGGCGCAAATGCCGGACGGGCCTTGCAAATTCTCATTTCGTGATGCGCCCGCCGGCTGCATGTTGCCAAACGTCTGCGATCGATTTATAAGCAGCTCATCGTCACTCGAACCGGGGAGGGATTTGCATGATTTCAGTGTATTCGCAGATCGCGCCCTCGCGTCCGATGTCCATGCTGGACGCCTGCCTCAGTTTTTGAGGGCCACTGCCGTCAGCATCGATCGGGCCTGACGTCCCGATCTTCTCAAGACTCACAATAAGTTATCAAAGTTTTTCAACGACGCCTGCGCGCCGGCTTTGGCCGCCGCCCGTCAAGCAATGGAGCCGGCCTGCGCATGCGCGCAGCCGGATGACGCCATGACCGCTCGACCCGACAAGCGCCCCGCCGCGATTCGTGTGGTGCTGCCCTTCATGTTTCGGCACTGGCTGCGTCAGCCGGTCGTCGCCGCGGCCGTCGTCGCGGGTCTACTCGGCGCAACGGTAGCGGACCTGTTCATGCCGGTGTTTTCCGGCCGCCTGGTCGATGCCATGACCTCGGGCGCGTCGGATCCTGCGGCGCGCCAGGCGGCGCTGACGGCCTTTATCGCGATCGTGTCGCTCGGCCTGGTGTCGATGATCCTGCGGCTTGCCGGGCTGCAGGCGATCGTGCCGTTCACGCTGCGGATCATGTCCGACGTGTCGCGCGAGGCGTTCATGCGCGTGCAGCGCTTCTCGACCGACTGGCACGCCAACAGCTTCGCCGGCTCGACCGTGCGCAAGATTACCCGCGGCATGTGGGCGCTCGACCTGCTCAACGACACCATCCTGATGGCGTTGCTGCCCTCGCTGGCGGTGTTGCTGGGATCGATGATCCTGATCGGACTGCACTGGCCGTCGCTCGGCCTCGTGGTCGCGGTCGGGGCAACG
This sequence comes from uncultured Alphaproteobacteria bacterium, assembly GCA_963808035.1. Taxonomy (GTDB): domain Bacteria; phylum Pseudomonadota; class Alphaproteobacteria; order Rhizobiales; family Xanthobacteraceae; genus Bradyrhizobium. Next base: position 336,101 of record CAWEEF010000004.1, read on the forward strand.
ATCTATGTTCCGATGATCGTGCTGTTCTCGACGCGCTACATCGCGCCGGCCGCGCGCATTTCCAACGCCTGGGACACCAGGGTCGGCGGCACGCTCGCCGACGCGTTGACCTGCAATGCGGTGGTGAAATCGTTCGGCGCCGAGGCCCGCGAGGACGGACGGCTGGCGCGCGTCATCGCGCGGTGGCGACGGCGGGTGCGGCGAACCTGGCTGCGCTACAACTACACCGCCGGCGCCCAGCTCTCGGTGCTGTTGTGCCTGCGCGCTTCGGTGATCGGCGGCGCGTTGCTGCTGTGGATGGCCGGCCGCGCCTCGCCGGGCGACGTCACCTATGTGTTGACCAGCTACTACATCATCCATGCGTATCTGCGCGACGTCGGCATGCACGTCAACAACCTGCAGCGTTCGGTCAACGACATGGAGGAACTTGTCGCGATCCACGACGAGGCGATCGGCATTGCCGACGTCGCCGGCGCACTGCCGATCGATGTCCATGGCGGACGCATCGTGTTCGAGGATGTGACGTTCCATTATGGCGGCCATCGCGCGCCGCTGTATCACGGCCTGTCGGTCGATATCCGTGGCGGCGAACGGGTCGGGCTGGTCGGCCGTTCCGGCTCCGGCAAGACCACGTTCGTCAAGCTGGTGCAGCGACTATACGATGTCAGCGGCGGCCGCATCCTGATCGATGGCCAGGATGTCGCCAGGGCGACGCAGCATTCGCTGCGCAGCCAGATCGCGATCGTGCAGCAGGATCCAATCCTGTTTCACCGCTCGCTGGCCGAGAACATTGCCTATGGTCGGCCGGGCGCCAGCATGGCCGCGATCGAACAGGCGGCGCGCCTTGCCAACGCGCACGAATTCATCCTGCGGCTGCCGAAAGGCTATGGCACGCTGGTCGGCGAACGCGGCGTCAAGCTGTCCGGCGGCGAGCGGCAGCGCGTCGCGCTGGCGCGCGCGTTTCTCGCCGATGCCCCGGTGCTGATCCTGGACGAGGCGACCTCGAGTCTCGATTCGGAATCGGAAGCCCTGATCCAGCAGGCGATGGAGCGGTTGATGAAGGGACGCACCTCGATCGTGATCGCGCACCGGCTGTCGACGGTACGCAGCCTCGACCGCATCCTGGTGTTCGACCGCGGCGAGATCGTCGAGCAGGGCGCCCATGCCGCGCTCGCCAGCCGGGCTGGCGGGATTTATCGCGGGCTGTTCGAGCGGCAGGCTACCGGGTTCGATCGCATCGCGGCAGCCGAATGAGGACGTCATTACGGAGTATATCCGCGGCCGAGGCTTGGCCTCGTTCCGGCAGTCCGGCTATCCAAGGCTATGCCAGATCAGGCCGACGCCGGACAGCAACAACAGGCCGAGCACGATGTCGCGGAAATTGCGGTCGCTCAACGCGCGGTAGATTCGCGCGCCGAGCCAGGCGCCCAGGATCGTTCCCGGAAGCGCCAGCAGCGTCAGCCACGCCACTTCCGGCTTGACCATGCCGGCCGCCGCCTGCAGGCACAGCGCCGCGAGCAACACGGTCCAATTGAAAACCTGGAAGACGCCGCGCCGCTCCTCCTTGCCCCAGCCGCGCACGCTGGCCCACAGGATCGGCAGCGGACCCGACAGCCCGGCCAGCCCGCCAAGGATGCCGCCGGCAAATCCAATTCCGGCATCCGCCGGCTTGCCGCCGAAGCGAAACGCCATCGGCTGGCGCTGGAAGTAGAGCGCAGTCGGAAATACCAGCAACAGCACGCCGACGCTCAGGTTGAAAATCTGTGGATCGGCGTGGGCGATCAGCAGGGTGCCAACGGGTACGCCGGCAAGCCCGCCGATGATAAACGGCCACACCAGGTCGAGATCGAAGGTCCGCCACATTGACGGCAGCGTCGCGGTCTGGGCGATCACCGAACAGACCAGCACCAGCGGCACCGCAAGCGACGGCGGCAAAACATAGAGCCAGATTCCCAACGCCATCAGCGCCGTGCCGAACCCGGCAAGGCCGGATACGAAGCCGCCGGCCAGCGCGCCGAGAAACAAAAGCGCGTCGTCAGCGGCGTTCATCCAGGTGGCTTCCCTTCGTATGGCAGCGCGCACGCCTGGCTGACGTTTACACCACGCGGCAGCGAGGTACTATCGCCATCGACGCCGATCGGTTGCGCGCCCCACACATTTGGAAAACGCACAAGATTGTTGTCGAGCACTGCCGTCGTTCCGGGTCGATGCGACAGCATCGAACCCGGAATCTCGAGATCTCGGGCTCGGCGCGGCGAGCCGCCCCGCAAATGACGGCGCTCGAAATGGCGAGGGGTCCGGCGTGTTGCGCCGAACCCCTCATTTCAAAGCATCAGCCGGCCTGTAAGCCGGGTTTTGTAGGGCAGCGCCCGCTTGCGCGGACGATACGTGACGGCCATTCCTCTGGGACCATGTTCGCACATGGCCTCGAGCAACCTACCCGGACAGCGGGCCTGACATCGCCCTGCGGTGTTTTCGCTTGCACGAACGAGCCCGCGTTGCCGTCCCTATTCGGTCTTGCTCCCGGTGTGGTTTGCCATGCCGTTTCCGTTGCCGGACCCGCGGTGCGCTCTTACCGCACCTTTTCACCCTTGCCTCCTCCGAAGGGGAGGCGGTTCGTTCTCTGTGGCACTGTCCCTGGGGTCGCCCCCGCCGGATGTTATCCGGCACCGTATGTCGATGGAGCCCGGACTTTCCTCTCCCGTTGGCCTTTCGACCGTCGCGGGAGCGGCCGTCCGGCCGACTGACACGCTAGGCATGGGGGCTGACGCCGCCCGCGTCAAGCCGATAACGTTCCGCCGCGTCCGTCAAAATAAATTATCCTGAAGATGTCGTTTGGCGCGGTGCCCGTTCGACTGGATGCCGGCGATCACGCCGATCAAGAGGAGCAGACCAGATGCAATATTTGCTGATGATCTATCAGAACGAGGCCGAGTACGGCAAAATCGACGCCGCGACCAGCAAGAAGACGCTGGAGGAGTATGGCGCCTTCACCCAGTCCATCATCCAGAGCGGCAACTTCAAGGCCGGCGACCGGCTGCAGCCGACCGCGACCGCGACCACGGTGCGGGTCCGGGACGGCAAGACCCTGACCACGGACGGCCCGTTTGCGGAAACCCGCGAGCAACTCGGCGGCTATTATCTGGTCGAGGCCAAGGACCTTGACGCCGCCCTCGGCATCGCCGCGCGGATTCCCGGCGCACGGTTCGGTTCGATCGAGGTGCGGCCGATCTGGGTTTATAATTGACGCCCCGTCATTCCGGGATGCGCCGCTTGGCGCAGGCCCGGAATCCATACTCCCGATGGTGGTTATGGATTCCGGGCTCGCGCTTTGCGCGCCCCGGAATGACGACGATTTGTTCAGATGGTTCACAACATGACGCCGGTCGAAATCGAAAAGATATTCCGGGACGAGGCGGGGCGGGCGCTGGCGACGCTGATCCGGCTTGTTGGCGATTTCGATCTCGCCGAGGACGGCTTGCAGGACGCCTTCGCGGTCGCGCTGCAGCGTTGGCCTGCCGCGGGGCTGCCGTCCAACCCTCGCGCGTGGCTGGTCAATGTCGGACGCAACAAGGCGATCGACCGCATCCGCCGGCAAATCACCCTGCGCGGCAAGCAAAGCGAGCTCGCGCACGAGATGCTGCTCGGCGCTTCGACTCCCGACGAAACCGGCGATGCCGCGCTCGATGACGATATGCTGCGGCTGATCTTCACCTGCTGCCATCCGGCGTTCGCGGCCGAGGTCCAGGTTGCGCTGACGCTGCGCACGGTGTGCGGGCTGACCACCGCCGAGGTGGCCCGCGCCTTTCTCGCCGGCGAGGATGCGATGGCACAGCGGCTGGTGCGTGCCAAGCAGAAGATCCGGCTCGCCGGGATTCCCTACGAGGTGCCGGACCGCGAGGCGCTCGAGCCGCGGCTGCGCGGCGTGCTCGCGGTGATCTATCTCGTCTTCACCGAAGGCTATGCGGCCACCGCCGGCGAGGATTTGATGCGGCCGGATCTGGCGCGCGAGGCGATCCGGCTGGTTCGCCTGCTCGATGCGCTGATGCCGCGGCGGGGCGAGATCAAGGGGCTGCTGGCGCTGATGCTGCTGCATGACGCGCGCCGCGCCTCGCGCGCCACCGCAGGCGGCGACATCGTGCTGCTGGAAGAACAGGATCGCTCGCTGTGGGATTTCCGCCAGATCGCCGAAGGCCTGAAGCTGGTGGAAGAAGCGCTGCGGATGCCGGGCCGGCCGCAATCCTACGCGGTGCAGGCGGCGATCGCCGCGCTGCACGCGCGGGCGCCGAACTACGAGGCCACCGACTGGCCGCAGATCGCCGGCCTTTACGAGGTCCTGCTGCGGATCAGCCCGTCGCCGGTGATCGAACTCAACCATGCCGCCGTGGTGTCGATGGTGGACGGACCGGCGCGCGCGCTGGCGCTGGTCGACGCGCTCGATGCCCGCGGCGGCCTGAAGGGCTACGCGCTGATGCCGGCGGTTCGAGCCGACCTGCTGCGCCGGCTCGGCAGACGGGATGCGGCGCGCCACGCCTACCATGCGGCCACGGCGGCGACGCAACTGGAGCCGCTGCGCCGGCTCTATGCCCGTCGATTGGCCGAACTCGATGGCGGATCCAGGTAGCCCGATCACGCGAAAGCGCAATGCAAGGCCTCTCGCCACAATCGGTGAGCCAACCTTCGTCATTCCGGGATGAGCCACTTGGCGCAGGCCCGGAATCCATACTCCCGATGGTGGTTATGGATTCCGGTTTCGCTCGCTTTGCTCGCGCCCCGGAATGACGGCTTGGTCGGCCGGAAGACTTTCGAGCAGCGACTGCAAGGTGATCATGGTCGAATGGTCGGCGATGCCGTCGACGCGCGCGGGCCGGAAATGGCGCTGGAAGGCGGTGACCACTTCCATGGTCGGCCCGTCATATTTTCCGTTGGTCGGAATGCCGTAGCCGTATTTCGCCAACGCCCGCTGCATGTTGTAGACGTCATCGCTGATGGTGCCGAGCTTGAGCGTCTCGCCGCGCACGATCGGCGCCGGCTGCACCCAATGGCCCACGCCGGAATTGGCCAGCGAATGCCACGGAAATTTCTCGCCCGGGTCCTTCTTGCGCGCCGGCGCCACGTCGGAATGGGCGAGCACGCGATGCGACGGCACCTTGCGGCGAAGCATGATGCCGCGGCACAGCGCGATCACCGCGGCGATCTGGCGCAGCGGAAATTCCGGATAGCCCCAGTCATGGCCCCGGTTAATGATCTCGATGCCGATCGAACAGGAGTTGATGTCGACTTCACCGGCCCAGAATGCCGCGCCGGCGTGCCAGGCGCGCGCCTCTTCCGGCACCGATTGAATGATGCGGCCGTCCTCCAGCACGATGTAATGCGCCGACACGTCGGTACCGGCCGTGCACAGCCGCGCAATCGCGCCTTCCGGATCGGGCATGCCGGTGTAGTGCAGCACAATCATGTCGGGCGGGCGGCCGTTGGCGCGTTCGCCAAAATTGGCCGACGGAAGGACGTCGGAAGCAATCGAGGAATCGGCAGTGAACGTCTTCATGATTTCAGACCCATGCCGTTTACTATTCCTTTACGAAGCGCACGGGCAATGCGAGAGCCGGCCAGCGCGCCGCATTTTGACCGGGTGTGTGCGGTGCGCATCACCGGTTCCGCCGACCTTCAAATCCATCCTTAGCCGTCAACGCTTTCTTAACGCTAGCTGCCGTTACTAAGTGGTGAGGTGCCGAACCGGTGAGGGGCGGCCAAGACCCGTTGACGCTCGAAATCCAATGGCAGCCCACCAAATCCCGTGCGGAACTCAGGGTTTGCCGCGGGGGACGCGCGCAGCCGGCACCTCCAGTCCGTACCGGCGCGTCGGGCGGAGCGATCCGGCCGAGCCGAGACAATTGAGGCGCAATGGGCCTGTTCGCGTCCAGTTTCCTGCCCCAAAGCCGGGCCTTCGCCGGAGTTCCCGCATGACTCCGGCCGGCCCGCGACATGTCCCCGTGCTTGGCCGCGAGGCCGTCGGGATGCTCCGTCCGCATGACGGCGGCATTTACATCGATGCCACCTTCGGGGCCGGCGGCTATAGCCGGATGATTCTCGACATTGCGGGAACCCGGGTGATCGGCATCGACCGCGACCGAACGGCCGTCGCCAGCGGGTTCGATCTCGTCGATCGATCGGCCGGACGGCTGACGCTCCTCGAAGCGCGATTTTCCAGCCTGGCCGAGATCTGCGCCGCCCAGGGCATCGATGCGGTCGACGGCGTCGTGATGGATGTCGGGGTGTCCTCGATGCAGCTTGACGAGGCCGGCCGCGGCTTTTCGTTTCGTCTCGGCGGTCCGCTCGACATGCGGATGGGCCAGCACGGCCCGACCGCCGCGGACGTGATCGCGCGCGCGTCCGAGGCCGATCTCGCCAACATCATCTACATTTTCGGCGAAGAGCGGCATTCCCGCAGCGTCGCCCGCGCCATCGTTGCCGCGCGCAAGCAGGCGCCGATCGCGACCACGCGGGGGCTCGCTGACATCGTCGCCAAGGTGGTGCGATCGCGGCCCGGCGAAATTCACCCGGCCACCCGCACGTTTCAGGCGCTGCGGATTTTCGTCAACGAAGAACTCGACGAACTCCAGCTGGCGCTGGCGGCGGCGGAGCGCGTGCTGAAGCCGGGCGGCCGGCTCGCCGTGGTGTCGTTTCATTCGCTGGAAGACCGCATCGTCAAGAATTTCCTGGTCCAGCGCGGCAAGGCCGGCGGCGGGTCGCGGCACCTGCCGGCACTCGCGCAGGTGGCGCCGAGCTTTGCCGTCCTGACCAAGCGTCCGGTCACACCCGACGCGGCCGAGGTTGCCGCCAATCCGCGCGCGCGGTCGGCCAAGCTGCGCGCAGCCGAACGCACCGCTGCGCCCGCGCACGCCGCGGCGGAACTGCCGGCATGGCCCACGCTCTCCGAACTGATGCGGGGAGGCTGACCATGCGCATCCTCCATCTCCTCGTGATCGGCGCGTTGGTGTTCGCGGCCGCCTATGTCTATCGGATCAAGATGGCATCGACTATCCGCACCGAGCGGGTGCTGCGGCTGCATGCGGAAATCCGCGAGCAGCGCGACGCCATCGCGGTGTTGCGGGCGGAATGGACCAAACTCGATGCACCGATCCGGCTGCAGGGTCTGGCCGAACGGCATCTGCCGCTGAAGCCGATCGCCGCCACGCAGTATGATTCATTGAAGAACCTGCCCGAACGGCCGCCGAACTTCGCCAGGCCCGGCGATCCCGACCCGATCGGCGCGATGATCCAGGCCATCGATTCGGTGGCCGCCGAAGCGCCGGCCTCGACCGGTTCGGTGCCGGAGCCGGAGCATCCGCAATGAGCGGTCGGGCGCTGACCATCGTCAAGCCGGCGGAACCGTGGCGGCGGCGGCTGATCCGCAGCCTGCTGTACGGGCGCAATGTCGATCGCGCCGCCAAGGCGCGCGCCCGCGTCGGGTTTGCCATCGTGGCGTTCGTCGCGATCTATGCGGTGATCGGCGGCCGGCTGATCATGTATGCGACCGTCGGCGACAGCCATGGCGCGCACCGCACCGCGACGCAGGACGCCATCGCGACCGCGCGGCCCGATATCGTCGATCGCAATGGCGAGGTGCTCGCCACCGACGTCAAGGCACCGAGCCTGTTCGCCGAACCGCGGCGGATCATCGACAAGGACGAGGCGATCGAACTGCTGACCGCGACACTGCCGGATCTCGACACCGGCGAAGTTCGCGACCGGCTGTCGTCGAGAAAGGGCTTCGTCTGGCTGAAGCGGGAAATCACGCCGCAGCAGCAGCTCGAAATCCACCGGCTCGGCATTCCCGGCGTCGGCTTCCTGCGTGAGAACAAGCGGGTCTACCCCACCGGCTCCGAAGTCGCGCACCTGATCGGGCTTGTCAATATCGACAACCAGGGCATCGCCGGGATGGAGAAGTGGCTCGACAATAACGGCCTTGCCGATCTGCATCGCGCCGGCTTTGCCACCGACCGCCTGCAGCGGCCGGTGGAATTGTCGGTCGATCTGCGCGTCGAGCACGCGTTGCGTGACGAATTGCTCAAGGCCAAGGAAAAATTCCACGCCAAGGCGGCCTCCGGCCTCGTCTCCAACGTCAAGACCGGCGAGATCGTGGCGATGGTGTCGCTGCCCGATTTCGATCCCAACAATCCGACCGAGGCGCACGATCCCGACCGCATCAACCGGCTTACCACCGGCGTCTACGAGATGGGATCGACCTTCAAGGCGTTCACGCTGGCGATGGCGCTCGATTCCGGCAAGTCCGACCTCAACTCGATGTGGGATGCGCGGGGGCCGCTGCATTACGGCAAATTCACCATCCATGACGACGAGCCGAAGGGCCGTTTCATCAATATGAAGGAGGTCTTCACTTTTTCGTCGAACGTCGGCGCGGCGCGCATTGCGCTGTCGCAGGGCGTCGAGGCGCACAAGGCGTTCCTGCGCAAGCTGGGGCAGCTTGACCGGCTGCGCACCGAATTGCCCGAGAGCGCCTCGCCGATCGTGCCGCGGCACTGGGGCGAGTTGAACACGGTGACGATCGCGTTCGGCCACGGCATCGCGGTGGCGCCGCTGCAGGCGGTGATGGGGATCGACGCGCTGGTGAATGGCGGCTATCTGATTCCGCCGACCTTTCTGAAGCGCAGCGAGCAGGAAGCCATGGCGCTGGCGAAACGGGTGATCAAGCCCGAAACATCGGAAAAGATGCGCTTCCTGATGCGGCTCAACGCCGAGGTCGGCACCGCGCGAAAGGCCGACGTCAAGGGCTATTATATCGGCGGCAAGACCGGCACGGCGGAAAAGGTCGTCAACGGCCGCTACGTCAAGAAGCGCGTCCTCACCGCCTTCACCGCGATCGTGCCGGCAGACCATCCGCAATACCAATTGCTGGTCATGCTGGACGAACCTCAGGCGACCAAGGATACCTTTGGCTTCATCACCTCCGGCTGGAACGCGGTGCCCACCGGCGGCAATGTAATCGCCCGGATCGCGCCGCTGCTCGGGATCGAGCCGCGGTTCGACCTGCCGCCGCCCGACCGCCTTATTCTTGCGGCATCGAAGACAAGCCAGTAAGGCGTAACAATACCGTCGATTTGAAGTTCCCGCGCGAGGCTGGACTGGAAGATCATGAAGCTCCGCGATCTGCTCGGTGACGCCGCCGCCATCGACCCGCGGGCGGAAGCGGTGATGGTGACGGGTCTCGCCGTTGACAGCCGTGCCGTGAAGCCCGGCGACGTGTTCTTTGCGCTCGCCGGCAGCCGGACCGACGGCACGCGTTTTGTCGATCAGGCCATTGCCTCTGGCGCGGTGGCAGTCGTGGGCGACCACACCTCGCCAGGCGATCGAGCGGTGCCTGTTGTCGGTACGGCGAATCCACGCCGTGCGCTGGCGCTCGCCGCGGCGCGATTTTATCCGCGGCAGCCCGCAACCATCGCGGCCGTCACCGGCACCAGCGGCAAGACCTCGGTCGCGGCCTTCACCCGGCAGATCTGGCAGGCGCTCGGCGATGCTTCCGCCAGCATCGGTACCATCGGGCTGGTGTCGCCCAAGCGCACCGTCTACGGATCGCTGACGACGCCGGATCCGATTGTGCTGCACCGCCAGCTCGATGAAATCACGACCGACGGCGTCACCCATCTGGCGCTCGAGGCGTCGTCGCACGGGCTCGATCAGTATCGGCTTGACGGCGTCCGGATCGGCGCCGGCGGCTTCACCAACCTGTCGCGCGATCACATGGACTATCATCCCGACGTCGCGCATTATCTCGCCGCCAAGCTGCGGCTGTTCTGCGATCTCGTCGCAGAGGAGGGCGCTGCCGTGATCTCCGCCGATCACGATGGTTCGCAGGCGGTGATCGATGCGGCGCATGCGCGAGGTCTGCGGATCGTCACGGTCGGAACTCGGGGTGACGGTGCCGGCGAAGGCATTCGCCTGCTGGCAGCGGAAATCGACGGCTTCTCGCAGAAGCTTGCGCTCGAACACCACGGACGCAGCTACCCGGTGCGGCTGCCGCTGGTCGGTGAATTCCAGATCGAGAATGCGCTGGTCGCCGCCGGCCTTGCAATCGGTACCGGCAGCGCGCCGCAAGCGGTGTTTGCCGCACTCGAAAGTCTCGAAGGCGCCAGGGGCCGGCTGGAACGGGTCGGCGAACACAACGGCGCGCCGATCTTTGTCGATTACGCCCACAAGCCGGACGCGCTGGCGAAGGCGCTGCAGGCATTGCGGCCTTACGCGAAGCGCCGGCTTGTCGTGGTGTTCGGCGCCGGCGGCGACCGCGATGCCGGCAAGCGTCCGCTGATGGGCGCGATTGCCGCTGACAATGCCGACTGCGTCATCATTACCGACGATAATCCGCGCAGCGAGGACCCCGCTCTGATCCGCTCGGCGATCCTGAGCGCGGCCAGGGGCGCAACCGACATCGGCGACCGCGCCGAGGCGATCCGAACCGCGATTGCCGGCCTCGAGCCGGGCGATGCGCTGCTGATTGCCGGCAAGGGCCATGAGACCGGGCAGATCATCGGCGATCGCATCCTGCCGTTCAGCGATCACGACGCGGTGGCGGCGGTGCTGGCGCAGAGGGTCGCATGAACACCGCGCCGCTATGGACGTCGGGCGCGATGGCTGCGGCGATGCGGGCCGAAAGTCGCGGGGTGTTGCCGGAAGCGGTCACCGGGCTGTCGATCGACAGCCGCAGCATCGCGCCGGGCGAGGCCTATTTCGCGATCAAGGGCGACGTCCATGACGGACACGATTTTGTCGCCGCGGCGCTGCGGGCCGGCGCCGCGCTCGCGGTGGTCGAAACCGCGCAGCGCGACAGGTTCGCAGCCGATGCGCCGCTGCTCGTGGTCGAGAATGTGCTGGCGGGCCTCGTTGCTCTCGCGCATGCCGCGCGCGCGCGTCTGGATGGGCAGGTGATCGCGGTGACCGGTTCGGTCGGCAAGACCTCGACCAAGGAGGCACTGCGGCGCGTGCTCGGGGACCAGGGCGAGACTCACGCCTCGACCGCGTCCTTCAACAATCACTGGGGCGTGCCGTTGTCACTGGCGCGCTGCCCGGCCTCGGTTCGCTTCGCGATCTTCGAGATCGGCATGAATCACCCGGGCGAGATCGAACCGCTGGTCAGGATGGTGCGGCCGCAGTTCGCCATCATCACCACGGTCGAGCCGGTGCATCTCGAGTTCTTCGCCGGTATCGAGGCGATTGCCGACGCCAAGGCCGAGATCTTTGCGGGCGTCGAGCCCGGCGGCGCGGTAGTGCTCAACCGCGACAACGCGCAATTCGCCCGCCTGCAGCGCCGTGCCAGGAAACTCGGCATTTCGCGCATCCTCTCATTCGGCGCGCACACGAAGTGCGAGGCACGGCTGCTCGACCTGTCGCTGCACGCCACCTGCTCGGCGGTGCATGCCGACATCCTCGGCCAGGACGTCACCTACAAGCTCGGCATGCCGGGCCGCCACATGGCGATTAATTCGCTGGCAGTGCTGGCGGCGGCGTCGCTGGCGGGCGCCGATCTCGCCCGCGCGGCGTTGTCGCTGTCGCACATCGCGCCGGCGGCGGGCCGCGGCGGCCGGCGCGTGCTGCAGGTGGCGAACGGCGAGGCGGTTCTGATCGACGAAAGCTATAACGCCAATCCGGCGTCGATGGCTGCGGCGCTGAACGTGCTCGGTCAAGCAGCGGTCGGCCCGCATGGCCGACGTATCGCGGTGCTCGGCGACATGCTCGAATTGGGGCCGACCGGCCCCGCGTTGCATCGCGGTCTGCTCGATGCGATCCGGACCAACCAGATCGATCTGGTGTATTGTTGCGGCCCGCTGATGCGCAATCTGTGGGATGCCCTATCCAGCGGCAAGCGGGGCGGCTATGCCGAAGCTGCGGCCGGTCTCGAGCCGCAGGCGGTGTCGGCGATTCGCGCCGGCGACGCCATCATGGTCAAGGGGTCGCTGGGCTCGAAGATGAAGACGATCGTCAACGCGCTTGAAAGGCGCTTTCCCGGCAAGACCGCGTCGGATGAAGTCGCGGTATAGGCGGATTGAATGTTTTATTGGCTGATTGATCTATCCAATACGGTTCCGGGGCTGGGCGTGTTCCGCTCGTTTCTCAATGTGTTTCGCTACATCACCTTTCGCACCGGCGGCGCGATGGTGACAGGCGCCGTGTTCGTGTTCCTGTTCGGTCCCTGGATCATCGATCACCTCCGGCTGCGCCAGGGCAAGGGCCAGCCGATCCGCACCGACGGGCCGCAATCGCATCTCGTCACCAAAAAGGGCACCCCGACGATGGGCGGGCTGATGATCCTGTCCGGGCTGGTGGTCTCGACGGTGTTGTGGGCGAATCCACTCAACCCCTATGTCTGGATCGTGCTCGCGGTCACGCTCGGCTTCGGCTTCGTCGGCTTCTACGACGACTATCTCAAGGTGACACAACAGACCCATAGCGGCTTCGCCGGCCGCATCCGCCTCGCGATCGAAGCGGTGATCGCGCTCGCGGCGTGCTACGCGCTGGTGCGGCTCGGCCGCGATCCGTTTTCCACCTCGCTGGTGATTCCGTTCTTCAAGGACGTGGTGCTGAATTTCGGCTGGTTCTTCGTGCTGTTCGGCGCATTCATCGTGGTCGGCGCCGGCAACGCGGTGAATCTCACCGATGGCCTCGACGGACTTGCCATCGTGCCGGTGATGATCGCGGCGGCGAGCTTCGGCATGATCGCCTATCTCGCCGGCAACGCGGTGTTCTCCGACTATCTGCAGATCAATTATGTCGCCGGTACCGGCGAGCTCGCGGTGCTGTGCGGCGCGGTGCTCGGCGCCGGACTGGGCTTCCTGTGGTTCAACGCGCCGCCGGCATCGATCTTCATGGGCGATACCGGCTCGCTTGCGCTCGGCGGCATGCTGGGGTCGATCGCGGTCGCGGTGAAGCACGAAATCGTGCTTGCCGTGATCGGCGGGCTATTCGTGCTGGAAGCGGTCTCGGTGATCGTGCAGGTGGCGTCGTTCAAGCTGACCGGCAAGCGCGTGTTCCGGATGGCGCCGCTGCATCATCATTTCGAGCAGAAGGGCTGGACTGAGCCGCAGATCGTGATCCGGTTCTGGATCATCTCGGTGATGCTGGCGCTCGCCGGCCTCTCCACGCTGAAGCTGCGGTGATGGCGCGTGGGACCTTGTCTTCGTCATGGCCGGGCTTGTCCCGGCCATCCACGTCTTCAGACTATCGTTTCGTACAGGTCTTCCCATTCCGGATTGCCGGCGATGATTTTTCTAACCTTCCACGCCCGAGGCCAATGCTTGATATTGTGCTCGCGCTGAATTGCCACCCGAATGTCATCAAATCTTTCAAAATAGACGAGGCGTTTCAGCCCGTGTCGCTTGGTAAACCCGTCAACGAAACCGGATCGATGTTCAAAAACGCGGCGGACCAGGTCGCTCGTTACCCCTACATGCAAAACCCCGTTGGGGCGATTTGTCAGAATGTAGATGTAACCGCCAGTGATCATGGAGCGATAGTGAAAGACGTGGATGGCCGGGACAAGCCCGGCCATGACGACGAGGGTTGTGTTTCACGTGGTCCAATCGGGATTCCGGATAACCGCTGGGCGGTTTCCGGAACGACGGGTGGCAAATCATGATTCCGGTCACCTCGTTCGCGGGCAAGACGGTTGCGGTGTTCGGGCTCGGCGGTTCCGGGCTTGCGAGCTGTGTTGCGCTGAGAGCGGGCGGGGCGGAGGTGATCGCCGGCGATGACGGCGTCGACCGGCTTGCCGAAGCCGCCAAGGCCGGCTGCATCACCGCAGATTTGCGCACGGTCTCATGGACGAATTTCGCCGCTTTGGTGCTGACCCCGGGCGCGCCGCTAACCAACCCGGCGCCGCACTGGACCGTGCTGGCGGCACGGCAGGCCGGCGTCGAAGTGATCGGCGATATCGAATTATTCTGCCGCGAGCGGCGCCGTCACGCGCCGGATGCGCCGTTCGTCGCGATCACCGGCACCAACGGCAAATCGACCACCACCGCGCTGATCGCGCATTTGATGCGGGTCGCCGGTTACGACACCCAGATGGGCGGCAACATCGGCACCGCTATCCTGTCGCTGCAGCCACCGCGCATGGGCCGCGTCCACGTGATCGAGATGTCGTCGTACCAGATCGACCTTTCGCCGTCGCTCGATCCCTCCGTCGGTATCCTGTTGAATGTCAGCGAAGATCATATCGATCGCCACGGCACGCTCGAACATTATGCCGCGGTGAAAGCAAGGCTGGTTGCCGGTGTACAGCCGGCCGGCACCGCGATCGTCGGTGTCGACGACGGATGGAGCCGCAATATCGCCGACCGGATCGAGCGGGCCGGCCAGCGCGTGGTTCGCGTCTCGGTCAGAAATCCGCTGCCCGATGGCGTCTATGTCGAGCGTGAGACCATCCTGCTTGCGTCCGGCGCCGCGCGCCGCGAGATCGCGCGGATCGGTGGCATCGGTTCGTTGCGCGGGCTGCATAACGCACAGAACGCGGCGTGCGCCGCGGCCTGCGCGCTGGCGCTGGGCGTCGGCACCGAGGTCCTGCAGAACGGATTGCGCAGCTTTCCCGGCCTCGCCCACCGCATGGAGCAGGTCGGCCGCCGCGGCAAGGTGCTGTTCGTCAACGACTCCAAGGGTACCAATGCGGACGCCGCGGCGCATGCGCTGTCGTCATTCGCCGATATCTTCTGGATCGCCGGCGGCAAGCCGAAGCTCGGCGGCATCGCCGGCCTGGCCGAATATTTCCCGCGCCTGCGCAAGGCCTATCTGATCGGGGAGGCGGCCGACGAGTTTGCCGCGACCCTCGACGGCAAGGCGGCGTACGAGATCAGCGAAACGCTCGATGCCGCGGTGGCCAGCGCCGCGCGCGACGCCGAAGCTTCCGGGGCTGCCGAGCCGGTGGTGCTGTTGTCGCCGGCCTGCGCATCGTTCGACCAGTACCGCAATTTCGAGATTCGCGGCGCCCGGTTCCGGGACCTGGTCACGGCGCTGCCGGGCGTCAAGCCGGTGGTATGACAACACACGCCGTCATCACCGGGCTTGTCCCGGTGATCCACGTCTTGCCTTTGTCTCGCCAACGGAAAGGCGTGGATAGCCGGGAGGAGCCAGGACGAGCCCGGCCATGACGAGTGGAGAACGCAACATCGGCCAAAAGATACACTCTCCATTAACCTTTCGGCAACCATCATGGGCGACCAATGGGCAAACCGCCGCCTGTGGGAACGTCCATGCTCTCCCGTGAACAACGCAATCCGCTTTCCGACTGGTGGTGGACGGTCGACCGCCTGCAGCTTGCGGCGATCATCGCGCTGATCCTGGCCGGCGTCATTCTGTCGCTGGCGGCGAGTCCTCCGGTGGCGACCCGGATCGGCCTCGATCCGTTCCACTTCTTCAACCGCCATGTCCTGTTTCTGCTGCCGTCCTTCATCGTGATGATCGCGGTGTCGTTCCTGTCGCCGCGGCAGATTCGCCGCACCGCGCTGATCGTGTTTGCGGTCAGCATCGCGCTGATCGTGGCAACGCTGCTGATCGGCCCCGAGGTCAAGGGCTCGCGGCGCTGGATCACCCTAATCGGCGTCAACATCCAGGCGTCCGAATCCGCCAAGCCGGCCTTCGTGGTGATGGCGGCCTGGCTGTTTGCGGAATCGGCGAAGCGGCCGGAGATGCCGGCGACGTCGATGGCGCTGGTGCTGCTGCTGCTGCTGGTGTCGCTGCTGGTGATGGAGCCCGATTTCGGCCAGACCATGCTGATCCTGATGGTATGGGGCGCGCTGTTCTTCATCGCGGGCATGCGGATGATCTGGGTGCTGGGGCTCGCAGGGGCGGCGAGCGCCGGGCTGTTCGGAGCCTATCTGCTGGTGCCGCATGTCGCCGGACGCATCACGCGCTTCATGAATCCGGCTTCCGGCGACACCTTCCAGGTCGATACCGCGATGGAGGCATTCTACAATGGCGGCTGGTTCGGGCTCGGGCCCGGCGAGGGCATCGCCAAGCGCAGCCTGCCCGACAGCCACACCGATTTCGTGTTCGCGGTCGCGGCCGAGGAATTCGGAATCGTGCTTTGCCTGGTGCTGCTGATGCTGTTCGCGTTTATCGTGGTCCGCGCCCTGTCGCGCGCCTATTCGACCGAGGACATGTTCGCGCGGTTTGCAGCCTCGGGCCTCGCGGTGCTGTTCGGCGTGCAGGCCGCCATCAACATGTCGGTCAATCTGCAGCTCATTCCTGCCAAGGGCATGACGCTGCCGTTCATCTCGTATGGCGGTTCCTCGATGGTCTCGCTGGCTTACGGCGTCGGCATGATGCTGGCGCTGACACGGCAGCGGCCCAGCACCGAGGTCGAGTCGATCGCCGCCGCCACCACCGCGCGCGGCTACGTCTGATGACGAACGCCGCGTAGTCGGCTATTTGAAGCCAATGACCACCGCTCCTCTCATTCTGCTGGCGGCCGGCGGTACCGGCGGCCACCTGTTTCCGGCGGAGTCGCTCGGCGTTCAACTGATCCGGCGCGGCTTCCGCGTGCGCCTCGTCACCGATGCGCGCGCGCTGCGCTATAGCGGGCTGTTCTCCAGGGACACCATCGACGTGGTGCCGAGCGCAACCGTGCGCGGCCGCACGCCATGGTCGCTGGCCCGCACCGGCGTGATGCTCGCTGCCGGCACCGCGGTGGCGCTCAACCTGATGCGCCGGTTGAAGCCCGCGGCGGTGGTTGGTTTCGGCGGCTATCCGACCGTACCGCCGCTGTTGGCCGCGCGGCTGTTCGGCGTGCCGACGCTCGTTCATGAAGCCAACGCGGTGCTCGGCCGCGCCAACCGCTTGCTATCGGGCGGCGTCAGCGCGATCGCCACCTCGCTGCCGGGCGTGCTCGATCGCGATCCGGCGCTCGCGGCGAAAACCACCACGGTCGGCACGCCGATGCGCCCCGCCATCGTGGCGGCGGCCGCGGTCAAATTCGTGTCGCCCGAGCCGGCCGGTTTGCTTCGCCTGCTGGTGGTCGGTGGCAGCCAGGGTGCGCGGGTGATGGCCGATATCGTGCCGGGCGCGATCGAACGGCTGGAACCGGCGCTGTGGAGCCGGCTGATCCTCACCCAGCAGGTCCGGGAGGAAGACATGGCACGGGTACGCGCGGTCTATGACCGGCTCAAGATCAATGCCGAATTGGCGCCGTTCTTCGCCGACCTGCCGGCGCGACTCGCATCGAGCCATCTGGTGGTCTCGCGGTCCGGTGCTGGAACGGTGGCCGAACTTGGCGCCATCGGCCGGCCGTCGATCCTGGTGCCGCTGCCCGGTTCGATCGATCAGGATCAATTCGCCAACGCCGGCGTGTTGGCGCAGGCGAATGGCGCGCTTCGGATTCCACAGGTGGACTTCACGCCCGACCGGCTGGCTGCGGAGATTTCCGCTGTCGCCGCCCAGCCGGCACGGCTGAGCGCGATGGCCGCCGCCGCCCGCACCGTCGGCCGGCTGGACGCCGCCGAACGGCTGGCCGATCTGGTGGCGAAAGTCGCCGGAATCTGACGTGAAAGCCCTTGTCATGCCCCGCGAAAGCGGGGCATCCAGTACCCCGCGCAACTGATTTGGATCTTGAGGGCCTGCGATTACTGGATCGTCCGCCTTCGCGGACGATGACGGCAAGGAACCAGCCATGAGACTGCCGCGCGAGATCGGGCCCATTCACTTTGTCGGGATCGGCGGCATCGGCATGAGTGGCATTGCCGAGGTGTTGGGTAATCTCGGCTACACCGTGCAGGGCTCGGATGCCTCCGAGAGCAGCAATGTGGTGCGGCTGCGCGATAAGGGCATCAAGGTCTCGGTCGGCCATCAGGCCGGCAACGTCGCCGGGGCCGACGTGGTCGTGGTGTCGACCGCGATCAAGCGGGACAATCCCGAGCTGATGGCGGCGCGCGCCCTGCGCATTCCGGTGGTGCGCCGCGCCGAAATGCTGGCCGAACTGATGCGGCTGAAAAGCTGCGTCGCCATCGCCGGCACCCATGGCAAGACCACCACCACCTCGATGGTCGCCGCGCTGCTCGATGCCGGCGATCTCGATCCGACCGTGATCAATGGCGGCATCATCAATGCCTACGGTACCAATGCGCGGCTCGGCGCCGGCGAATGGATGGTGGTGGAGGCCGACGAGAGCGACGGCACGTTCCTGAAGCTGCCGGCCGACGTCGCCATCGTCACCAACGTCGACCCGGAACACCTCGATCACTTCAGGACCTTCGAGGCGGTGCAGGACGCGTTCCGCAGTTTCGTCGAGAACGTCCCCTTCTACGGCTTTGCGGTGATGTGCATCGACCATGCCGTTGTGCAGAGCATCGTCGGCAAGATCGAGGACCGCCGCATCATCACCTATGGCGAAAATCCGCAGGCCGACGCGCGGCTGATCGACCTCAGTCCAAGCGGCGGCGGTTCCAGCTTCACGGTCGCGTTTCGCGATCGCAAGACCGATGCCACGCACGAGATCGCCGATCTAAGGCTGCCGATGCCGGGGCGGCACAACGCACTCAACGCTACCGCGGCGATTGCGGTCGCCCACGAGCTCGGACTTTCGGACGATGCGATCCGAACGGCGCTCGCGGGTTTTGGCGGCGTGAAGCGGCGCTTTACCAGAACCGGCGAATGGCGCGGCGTTACCGTCATCGACGACTATGGTCATCACCCCGTCGAGATTGCCGCGGTGCTGAGCGCGGCGCGGGAATCCACCACTGGCAAGATCATTGCCGTGGTGCAGCCGCACCGGTTCACCCGGCTGCAGTCGCTGTTCGAGGAGTTCTGCACCTGTTTCAACGACGCCGATGCGGTCGTCGTCGCCGAAGTCTATCCGGCGGGCGAGCCACCGATTCCGGGGATCGATCGCGATCACTTTGTGCTGGGCCTGCGCGCCCATGGCCACCGCGAAGTGATCCCGCTGCAGAACTCCACCGACCTCGCAGGCGTGATCCGCGGCCTGGCCGGTCGCGGCGACCTGGTCGTCTGCCTCGGTGCCGGCAACATCACGCAATGGGCCTACGCCCTGCCGGATGAACTGAAGGCACTGGGATGAGCGCGGTGATGGATGTGGGCCTGATATCGGCCGCACGGCACACTCAGTTCCCTCCCCCCTTGCGGGCCCGCAAGGGGGGAGGGAACGGAGAGAGCAAGCTCGGCCATGACGAAATTGCGGCCGACGGCGCTGGCCCATGACTTTCCCCGACCTCACGCCCGAGCTCAAAGCCGCGATGCCGGCGCTGCGCGGGCGGTTACTGGCGAACCAGTCACTGGCCGAACTGACCTGGTTTCGGGTCGGCGGCCCGGCGCAATTGCTGTTCACGCCGTCGGATGCCGACGATCTGGCTTATTTCCTCGCGCATCTGCCGCAGGAATTGCCGCTCTATGTCGTCGGCGTCGGCTCCAATCTGATCGTGCGCGACGGCGGCATGCCGGGCGTGGTGATCCGATTGTCGCCGCGGGCGTTCGGCGAGACCGGTGTGGACGGCGATATCGTCGCTGCCGGCGCGGCCGCCCTCGACAAGCGCGTCGCCGAGACGGCGGCTTCCGCCCATCTCGGCGGACTCGAGTTCCTGTTCGGCATTCCCGGCACGATCGGCGGCGCGCTGCGCATGAATGCCGGGGCCAACGGCGTCGAGACCCGAGACGTGCTGATCGAGGCGACCGGCATCGGCCGCGACGGCAGCAGGCACATGTTCACCAACGCGGACATGAAATTTGACTACCGCAGCAGCGGCGTCGATCCCGCGATGGTTTTCACCTCGGCGCGCTTTCGCGGCGTCGTCGCGGCGCCGGAGGCGATCCGGGCGCGCATGAACGAGGTGCAGAATCACCGCGAAACTGCGCAGCCGATCCGCGAAAAAACCGGCGGCTCGACCTTCAAGAATCCGCCGGGCCACAGCGCCTGGAAGCTGATCGACGCCGCCGGCTGCCGGGGCTTGCGTGTCGGTGGCGCGCAGGTCTCGGAAATGCACTGTAACTTCCTGATCAATACCGGTAACGCGACCGGGCATGATATTGAATGCCTTGGCGAAACGGTTCGCGCGCGAGTGAAGGCAAAATCTGGAATTGAGCTACAATGGGAAATCAAGCGGATTGGAATCGAGCGGGGCTGATGCGGATTACCATCGTGTTCGGAGGCACCAACAAGGAGCGTCTGGTGTCGGTGGCCAGTGCCCAGGCGCTGCATGCGGCGTTGCCCGACGCCGAGCTGTGGTTCTGGGACATTGACGACACCGTGCACGAAGTGAAATCCGCAGCACTGCTCAATCATGCGCGGCCGTTTGAGGAGCCGTTCCGGCCACACAATGTGGGCATCTCCGGCATCGAACGGGCGCTCGATCAGGCCAGGGCCGACAACCGCCTGCTGGTGCTCGCGCTGCACGGCGGCATGGCGGAGAATGGCGAACTCCAGGCGATGTGCGAAACGCGCGGGATTCCGTTCACCGGTTCCGGTTCGGCTTCCTCGCATCTTGCCTTCGACAAGGTTGCCGCCAAGCACTTCGCCGCCATTGCCGGTGCGCGCGTCCCGGCCGGCGTGGCGCTGGCGGATGCGGAGCGGGCACTCGCTGAATACGGCCGGCTGATCGCCAAACCTTCCCGCGATGGATCGAGCTACGGCCTGATTTTTGTCAACGCGAAGCAGGACCTTGTCGCCGTCCGCACCGCGGCGAGGTCCGAGGAATATTTGATCGAACCGTTCGTCGCCGGCGTCGAGGCGACCTGCGGCGTGCTGGAACAGCCTGACGGCTCGGTGACGGCGCTGCCGCCGATCGAGATCGTGCCGGCCGATGGCGGATTCGACTACACCGCCAAATACCTCGCCAAGACCACCCAGGAAATCTGCCCCGGACGCTTCGCACCCGAGATCAGCGCGCAAATGATGGAGCAGGCGCTCAAGATCCACCGCGCCTTGTCGTGCCGCGGCTATTCCCGTTCCGACTTCATCGTGTCCGGGAACGAGCTGATCTATCTCGAAACCAACACCTTACCCGGCCTGACCAGGGCTTCGCTCTATCCCAAGGCTCTCAAGGCGGTGGGAATCGAATTCGCCGATTTCCTGCAGGGCCAGATCGCCCTGGCGGCGCAACGCACGCAGACATAGAGCGCAGGCGAAATCACCCGCCGAGGTTTCCGGCCCAGCCGGCTGGACCCGGCCGGGCGGCGTCATTTGAAAAAGTTTTACGAATTTCCCGGCAAAGTGCTCAGCCGGCGCATCAAATCGCGCTCTGCGGGCATCGGATTTACCCTTTGTTTACCAGTAAGTCCGAAGGTTCACGCTGGCGGCGCCTGTGGCGCTTGGCTGCCGGGGCGTGAGCCGTGCGGATTTCCGCTTCGACGACCGCATCGAGGGAACAGGGGGCCTCTTCTGCCTAGAGGCCGAGACCCGACCCGGCATGACCGAGATGTCATTTGTGCCAGAACTCGCAAGCGTTTGCGGGCAACATTTGACGAGCTCGTGCAATGGATGGTGGAGGACGCCTCGCTCGATCGCTGCGATCGCTCAGGCCCCAAGCTGACCTGAAAGCGGCCGCCATTGGCGCGGTCGTGCTGTTGCGCCAGCGACTGGGATCGCATCCTGCTCCGCCGAAGCCGCGGTGCGAACGCGAACCCGATCCGCACCGCCTGATCGCGCTGCTCGAACGCTACCTTCCGAACCGCGCCGGCGTCGCCGCGACGGTGCTGATCCTGCTGGGCAGCGCCGGTCTCGGCATTGTCAAGGGCGGTCACCTCGAGGAACTGACCACGGCCGCAAGCGATGCCCGTAACGCGCTCGCCAATTCCGCCGGGTTCCGGATCACCTCGGTTGCGATCAATGGCCGCAAGCAGCTCACCCAGGACGAGGTACTCGCGATCGGCGGTGTCAATGGCCGCTCGTCGCTGCTGTTCCTCGACGCCGAAGCGGTCCGCGACAAGCTGAAAGGCAATCCCTGGATCGCCGATGCAACGGTGCTGAAACTTTATCCCGGCCGGCTCCAGATCGATATCGTCGAACGCTCCGCCTTCGCGCTTTGGCAGCAGGACGGCCGCCTGTCCGTGATCGCCGATGACGGCGCCGTGCTCGAGCCCTATGTCACCCGCCGCTTCATCACACTGCCGCTGGTGGTCGGCAAGGGCGCCGAAACCCGCGCCCGGGATTTCCTGACGCTGCTCGACCGCTATCCGCAGGTGCGCTCGGTGACCAAGGCGGCGATTTTTGTCGGTCAGCGGCGCTGGAATCTGCGGCTCAGGGACGGCCTCGATGTCCGGCTGCCGGAAACCGACGTCGACAAGGCGCTGGCGAGGCTGAGCGCCTACGACCGCGAGGACCACCTGTTCTCCCGCGACATCGTCGCCATCGACATGCGCCTGCCGGACCGGCTGAGCGTGCAACTGTCCGATGACGCGGCCAAGGCGCGCGAAGATTTGTTCAAGGACAAGAAACCGAAGAAGAAGGCCGGCGAAGCATGACCGGCCTTGACCGCAATCAGACGCCGAAGACGCGCCCGATGCCGCAGAAGCGCACCGCGCTGGTGGCCTCGCTCGATATCGGCACCAGCAAGATCGCCTGCATGATCGCGCGGTTGAAGCCATGCCCGCCGAGCGAGGCTCTGCGCGGCCGAAGCCATGCGGTCGAGTTGATCGGCTACAGCCAGATCCAGTCGCGCGGCGTCAAGGCCGGCGCGGTGATGGATCTCGCCGAATGCGAACAGGCGGTCCGTCATGCGGTGGCGCTGGCCGAGCGGATGGCCAAGGTCCGGGTTGAGTCGGTTCTGCTGTCGGTCGCGGCGGGCCGGCTGCAGGGCCAACTGGTCGAGGCCGCAGCAGATATCAGGGGTGGCGCGGTCACCGCCGCCGACGTGATCCGGGTAACGTCCGCCGGCATGCGCCACGCCACCGGCGAGGGGCGCACCGTGCTGCATGCGCTGCCGGTCAGCTATGCGCTTGACGGCGTCAAGGGTATTCGCGACCCGCGGGGCATGGTGGCGCGGCAATTTGGCGTCGACATGAACGTCGTGACGGTCGATGCGACGGTCGCCAAGAACCTGATGCTGGTGGTCGAACGCTGCCATCTCAATGTCGAGGCCATGGCGGCAAGTCCCTATGTGGCGGGCCTGTCCGTGCTGACCGACGACGAAGCCGATCTCGGCGCCGCCGTGGTCGACATGGGCGCCGGAACCACCACGATCGCGACCTATTCCGGGGGCCGCTTCGTCCATGCCAGCGGATTTGCGGTCGGCGGGCAACACATCACCATGGATCTGGCCCGCGGCCTCGGCGCCTGCATTGCGGATGCCGAGCGAATCAAGACGTTATATGGCACCGTGCTGACCGGCGGGTCCGACGCGCGTGAGCTGATGTCCGTTCCGGCGGCCGGCGACAACGAGCGCGATGCGCCGCAAATTGTGTCGCGTGCCACGATTGCAAACATCGTTCGTCACCGCGCCGAGGAGATTTTTGAGATGGTCAGGGACCGCCTGGCGGATTCCCCCTTTGCGGCAGAGCCGAGGGCGCGAATTGTGCTGAGCGGCGGCGCCTCCCAGCTTACTGGTTTTCCCGAAATTGCCACCCGAATTCTCGGCCGTCCGGTGCGTATCGGCCGTCCGCTCGGCTTTGGCCGGCTTCCCAGCGAGGCGAAGAGCGCGTCGTTCGCCGCTCCAACCGGCCTGCTGGTCTACCCCCAATACGCTCATCTTGAACACGTCGAACCGCGGCATACGCGGCAGCTCAGGACAGGGACTGACGGCTATTTCGGAAAGGTCGGACGATGGCTTCGCGAGGGCTTCTGATGAATCTTTTCCGGCCCATTCGACTTCCACCAACTCCCACGGCCGTCGGCCGGGGCGAACCAACGCGCGCGTAATCGAGAGGCAACCATGACCATCAATCTCAACGTTCCTGACATTCGCGAGCTGAGGCCGCGCATCACCGTATTCGGCGTGGGCGGCGCCGGTGGCAACGCCGTCAACAACATGATCACCGCCGGATTGCAGGGGGTCGATTTCGTCGTCGCCAATACCGATGCGCAGGCGCTGACGATGTCCAAGGCGCAGCGCATTGTGCAGATGGGCACCCAGGTGACGCAGGGCCTCGGCGCCGGTTCGCAGCCGGACGTCGGCGCCGCCGCGGCGCAGGAGGTGATCGACGAAATCCGCGATCATCTCTCCGGCGCCAACATGGTGTTCGTCACCGCCGGCATGGGCGGCGGCACCGGCACCGGCGCTGCACCGGTGATCGCCAAGACCGCGCGCGACATGGGCATCCTCACCGTCGGCGTCGTCACCAAGCCGTTCCATTTCGAAGGTCAGCGCCGCATGCGCACCGCCGAGTCCGGCATCGCCGAACTGCACAAGGTGGTCGATACGCTGCTGATCATTCCGAACCAGAACCTGTTCCGGGTCGCCAACGAAAAAACCACCTTCGCCGACGCGTTCGCGATGGCCGACCAGGTGCTCTATTCCGGCGTCGCCTGCATTACCGACCTGATGGTCAAGGAAGGTCTGATCAATCTCGATTTCGCCGACGTCCGCGCCGTGATGCGTGAAATGGGCAAGGCGATGATGGGTACCGGCGAGGCCACCGGCGAGAAGCGCGCACTGACCGCGGCGGAGGCCGCGATCGCCAATCCGCTGATCGACGATTCCTCGATGAAGGGCGCCCGCGGCCTGCTGATCTCGATCACCGGCGGCAAGGACCTGACGCTGTTCGAGGTCGACGAAGCCGCCACCCGGATTCGCGAGGAAGTCGACCAGGACGCCAATATCATCGTTGGCGCCACCTTCGACGAGAGCCTCGACGGCGTGATCCGCGTTTCAGTCGTTGCCACCGGCATCGAGCAAGCGCTGATCTCGCGCAACGCGTCGATGCCGTCCGCGCCCGCGACCAGTGCGGTGGCGCCGAACTCGACGCCGGACTCCCGGCTGGCCGACCTCACCGCCCGGCTGCGCGCCGACAACCAGCGCATGGCCGAACGCGCCCAGAAGCTCGAAGCCTCGACCCCGGCGCAGCCCGCCGCCGCGCCGCCGCGTGCCTCCGGCAGCCTTGAACGCGCGGCGCTCGCGGCAATCGCCGCTGCGGTCGCGCCAGAAGCCAAGCAGCAGGCTGCCGCCGCCGCGGCCTACGGTGATGTCACGGTTCGTCCGATCGCCCAGAAGCCGTCGTTATTCCCGGATCATGACGTCACGCGGGTCGAGACGCCGGAGCCCGCGACGCCGGACACGTTCATTCCGCAGGCGGCCGAACGCGCACCGCTTCGCGCGCCAAGGATGCCGAAATTCGAGGATTTGCCGATGCCGGCGCAGAACGAAATTCGCCAGGCCCGCGGCGAGGCCGAAGGCGAGCATCCACAAAAGACCCGTCTGTCACTGCTGCAGCGCCTCGCCAATGTCGGCCTCGGCCGCCGCGACGAAGAGACCGAGCCGCCGATCGCCGCGCGCGCCGCAGGTCCGGCGATGCCGCCGATGCCGCCCTTATCGGATCGAAAGGGCCAGCGCACGGTCGCGCAGCAAATCGCCGCCAACGAGCCGGTATCTGAATATGCCCGCCGGCCGCCACCCAAAGGATTGGATGCTCACGGTCGGCCAGCGCCTGTTGCACCGGCGCCACAGGGCGACGACCATCTTGATATCCCGGCCTTCTTGCGCCGCCAGGCCAACTGAAAATTGTTACAATTCGGATCACAGAAAAGGTCCCGGCTGCGGCAGCCGGGACCTTTGTCGTTTCGGCGACAGCGGAATCCGCGCAATTCCGTCAAGCTGTTGGTCTTAAATAATAAATTATGGATTTCGTGGTGGGGTGCGAGGTTCGCGACCGTTTCCAGGCGGGGTCGGAATTTGGTCAAGCTTGGGCCTGAATGCGGCAGAGGTTGGGTAACAATCGGTAAAAAAGCGTGAGTTGGCGCTGTTTGGGGCAGTGACTATGGTCTGCCGTGACTTGGGGATACTTGAGGCGAATCGGCTCGCACAATTGGGTCGTTCTGGTCTTCAGGTAAAGTCTGTTGTGGGCAGTCTTCGAATGAAATTGAGCCGGCAAGCAACGCTTCGGTCGCGAGCTACCGTGACGGGCGTAGGAGTTCATTCCGGATTGCCGGTCAATTTGACGCTCGGACCTGCACCTGTGGATGCGGGTCTTATTTTTGTCCGCGCCGGCTCGGATGGCTGCGACCGGGAAGTTCAGGCCACCGCCGAAGCCGTGATCTCCACCGAATTTGCGACTGTGTTGGGCGACCGCGACGGTCCGATCGTGTCCACCGCCGAGCATGTGCTCGCGGCTTTGCGCGGCATGGGCATCGACAACGCGGTGATCGAGGTCGACGGTCCGGAAGTTCCGATCATGGATGGCAGCGCCGCTGCCTTTGTTGCCGCGATCGAGCAGGCCGGCACCGTGACGCAACCGGCGCGGCGCCGCTTCATCCAGGTATTGAAGCCGGTGCAGGTCGCGATCGGCGATTCCTACGGCGAACTGCGGCCTTACGCCGCCGGGTTCCGCATCGACGTTGAAATCGACTTCACCAATCCGGTGATCGGTCATCAGAGCTTTACGCTTGATCTCAGCCCCGAAAGCTTCCGCCGCGAAATCTCCCGTGCCCGCACCTTCGGCTGCATGAACGATGTCGCGCGGCTGTGGAGCGCCGGCTTCGCGCTCGGTGCGTCGTTCGAAAATTCCGTCGTGTTCGACGAGACCCGCCTGCTCAACACCGAAGGGCTGCGCTTCACGGATGAGTGTGCGCGCCACAAGGTTCTCGACGTGGTCGGCGATCTCGCGCTTGCGGGCCTGCCCCTGCTCGGCGCTTTTCGGTCGGTGCGCGGCGGTCACAAGCTCAACCACGCGGTGCTGACGGCCCTGATGGACGATCGCAGCGCCTGGCGCGTGATCGAGTCCGAGACGGTGCGCGCTTCGCGCACCCGTGCCGAGGCCGGAAAAGGCATGGTGGGCGGCATGATCGCCCCGGCCTACAGCCCCGACGTGTCCTGACCACCGCAGCCCGCGGCGGCTTGGCCGGGCCCTTTCTTCCGCGCCTGATCGAGAGAATTCCTGCCGAACCGTCCGGCAAGCTCTGTTCGGGTCCGTTTTGACCCGCCAACCGACTCGCCGGACCCGGTTCCGGCCGCCTTAATCCGGGCGAAATGCCTGCGTACCCGGTTGGGTAGCGGGCATTTTTCAGCTACACAGGTTGCCGGTTGCAGGGTGTGGCGCCACAGACAGGACAATCATGGCGTCCACGGTCACGCCGAAGCGCGCGGCAGGCACCGCATCACAGACGTCAGGTCTTAAATCTATGCCGGCATCGGGTACGACGCTCGAACTATGCAAATCAGCTTCCCGTTCGAATCTCGGACGGTTCGGACGCCGGGTCGGTCTCGGCCTGGCGCTGATCGTTCTTGCGATCCCCTTGAGCGGATGCGGGACCGGTGCGCTCTGGGACAAGTTTTTCGCCAAGGACGATACCTTCAAGGATGAACCGGCGGACAAGCTCTACAATGAGGGCCTTTACCTGCTGAACCAGAAGAAGGATCTGAAGCTCGCATCGAAGAAATTCGAGGAAGTCGATCGCGAGCATCCTTATTCGGAGTGGGCGCGCAAATCGCTGCTGATGTCGGCTTACGCCTATTACGACGCCGGCGATTACGACAGTTGCATCGGCGCCGCCACCCGATACGTCACCCTGCACCCCGGCAGCCCCGACGCGGCCTATGCGCAGTATCTGATCGCGGCCTCGCAGTACGACCAGATCCCGGACGTGACGCGCGATCAGGCCCGTACCGAAAAGGCCATCGCCGCGCTTCAAGAGGTGATTCGGAAATATCCGACATCGGAATATGCCGTCAGCGCCAAGGCCAAGCTCGAAGGCGCCCGCGACCAGCTTGCGGGCCACGAAATGACCATCGGCCGCTATTACATGGAACGCCGCGACTACACCGCCGCCATCAATCGCTTCAAGACCGTGGTCACCCAGTATCAGACCACCCGACACGTCGAGGAGGCGCTCGCCCGACTCACCGAGGCCTATATGGCGATCGGCATCGTCGGCGAAGCGCAGACTGCGGCAGCCGTGCTTGGACACAATTTTCCTGACAGCCGCTGGTACAAGGACGCCTATAATCTTGTAAAGTCCGGCGGTCTCGAGCCGAGCGAGAACCAGGGCTCCTATATCTCCAGGGCCTTCAAGAAAATGGGTCTCGGCTAGGAATTGATCTCGCATGCTGGCGCGTCTTTCGATCCGTGACATCGTCCTGATCGAACGGCTCGATATCGAGTTTTCCCGCGGCCTTGCGGTTTTGACCGGCGAGACCGGTGCGGGCAAATCCATTCTGCTCGATGCGTTCGCGCTGGCGCTCGGCGGCCGCGGCGATGCCGGCCTCGTCCGTCACGGCGTCGAGCAGGGCCAGGTCACCGCGGTGTTCGATGTTCCGAAGGGGCATCCGGCCGCCGCCATCCTCAGCGGCAACGGCCTCGACGACACCGGCGAGATGATCCTGCGCCGGGTGCAGCTTGCGGATGGCCGGACCCGCGCCTTCATCAACGACCAGTCGATCAGCGTACAGACCCTGAAGGCGGTCGGCTCCGCGCTGGTGGAGATTCACGGTCAGCATGACGAGCGCGCGCTGGTCGACGCGTCAACTCATCGACGGCTGCTCGATGCGTTCGCCGGCCTCGAAACTGATGTCGCCGCGCTGGAGCAACTGTGGGACGCCAGGCGCGCCGCCAACGCGCTGCTCGACGAGCATCGTGCCGGCATGGAGCGCGCCGCCCGCGAGGCCGACTATCTGCGCCATGCGGCCTTCGAATTGAAGACGCTGGCGCCGAAGGACGGCGAGGAGAACGCGCTGGCGCAGCGCCGCGCCACGATGATGCAAGGCGAGAAAATCGCCGCCGATCTGCGCGAGGCGCAGGACGCCGTCAGCGGCAATCATTCGCCGGTTGCGGCGCTGTCGGCTGCGGTGCGCCGGCTGGAGCGCCGCGCCGGCAATTCGCCGGCATTGGTCGAGCCCGCGGTGAAGGCGATCGATGCCGCCATCAATGCGCTGGAAGAGGCCGATCAGCATCTCTCCGCCGCCCTGGTCGCGGCCGACTTCGATCCCGCCGAGCTCGAACGCATCGAGGAGCGGCTGTTCGCGCTGCGCGCCGCCGCGCGCAAATACACCACGCCGGTCGAGGGCTTGGCGGCATTGGCCGCAAAATATGCCGACGACGTCGCCCTGATCGATGCCGGCGCCGACCAGTTGAAAAAGCTGGAGACGGCGGCGTCGGATGCCGATGCGCGTTACAATGCGGCCGCGACCAAACTCGCTGCCGCGCGCGGTAAATCGGCGGAAAAGCTCAACAAGGCCGTCAATGCCGAACTCGCGCCGCTCAAGCTCGAACGCGCCAAATTCACCACGCAGATCGATTCCGATCCGGCCTCGCCGGGTCCGCAAGGGTTTGATCGCGTCGAGTTCTGGGTCCAGACCAATCCTGGAACTCGGGCGGGCCCGTTGATGAAAGTGGCCTCCGGGGGCGAGTTGTCGCGCTTCCTGCTGGCGCTCAAGGTCGTGCTGTCGGATCGCGGTTCGGCGCCCACGCTGGTGTTCGACGAAATCGACACCGGCGTCGGCGGCGCTGTGGCCGATGCGATCGGCGCCCGGCTGGCGCGGCTTGCCGGCAAGGTGCAGGTGATGGCGGTCACCCATGCGCCGCAGGTCGCAGCGCGCGCCGACCAGCATTTGCTGATTTCGAAGGACGCACTCGACAAGGGCCGGCGCGTCGCCACCCGCGTCAACGCGCTCGCCGCCGATCACCGCCGCGAGGAAATCGCCCGCATGCTGGCCGGCGCCGAAATCACCGCCGAAGCAAGGGCCGCCGCCGAGCGATTGCTACGCGCCGCAACGGCGTGACGTGACGGGCGAAGATTTTTATAATGACAGCGAAGCCAAAAAAAATTGTTCTCCCCGGCATTGCAAAGCTCACCAAGGCCCAGGCCAAGGCGGAGCTGAAACGGTTGGCGCTCGAACTGGAGGGTCACGACAAGCGCTACTACCAGGACGACGCGCCCAGCGTCACCGATGCCGAATACGACGTGCTGCGCCTGCGTTTCAACGCCATCGAGGCCCGATTTCCGGAGTTCGTCACCGCCGGGTCACCGTCGCAAAAGGTCGGCGCGGCGCCGTCCGGACGATTCAAAAAAGTCCGCCACGCGGTGCCGATGCTGTCGCTCGACAACGCCTTCGCCGAGCAGGATGTGCTGGATTTCGTCGCGCGCATCGAACGCTTTCTCAAGCTCCGGGATGACCAGATCGCGTTCAGCGCCGAGCCGAAGATCGACGGGCTGTCGATGTCGCTGCGCTACGAGGGCGGCGAACTCGTGACCGCCGCGACCCGCGGCGACGGCGCCGAGGGTGAAGACGTCACCGCCAATATCCGGACCCTCGAGGACGTCCCGCAAAAGCTGAAGGGCCGCAGCGTGCCCCGGATCTGCGAGGTGCGCGGCGAGGTCTACATGACCAAGCCGGCATTCCTTGCGCTCAACGAGCGGCAGAAGGCCGAAGGTGGCACCATCTTCGCCAACCCGCGCAATTCGGCGGCGGGTTCGCTGCGCCAGAAGGATCCAGCCATCACCGCGTCGCGCCCGCTCGGCTTCTTCGCCTATGCCTGGGGCGAGATGAGCGCGATGCCGGAAGGCACGCAGTCCGGCATGATCAAATGGTTCGAACGCTGCGGATTCAGGACCAATCCGCTGACCAGGCTTTGCCATTCGGTCGAGCAGTTGATCGCGTTCCATCGCGAGATCGAGGAACAGCGCGCCGGGCTCGACTACGACATCGACGGCGTGGTCTACAAGGTCGACCGGCTCGACTGGCAGGAGCGCCTGGGTCTTGTATCGCGGACGCCTCGCTGGGCGATCGCGCACAAATTTCCGGCCGAGCGCGCCATGACCGTGCTGAAGGACATCGAGATCCAGGTCGGGCGCACCGGCTCGTTCACGCCGGTCGGCAAGCTCGAGCCGGTCGGGGTCGGCGGCGTCATCGTGCAGAACGTGACGCTGCACAATGAGGATTACATCAAGGGGATCGGCGGCGACGGCGAACAATTGCGCGAGGGCCGCGAAATCATGATCGGCGATACCGTCATCGTTCAGCGCGCCGGCGACGTTATCCCGCAGGTCGTGGACGTGGTGCTTGACAAGCGACCGAAGAGCGCCCGGCCCTTCCATTTTCCGAAAAAATGTCCCTGTCCGCTGCATACCGACGTGGTGCGCGAGGAGACCGCAACCGGCGAGGAGGGCGCTCGCGCCCGCTGCACCGGCGAGTTCGCCTGTCCGTTCCAGAAGATCGAGCATCTGAAACTGTTCGCCTCGCGCCGCGCCTTCGACATCGATGGGCTCGGCGAGAAGCAGATCGAGTTCTTCTTCGAGCAGGGATGGGTGAGGGAGCCGGCCGACATCTTCACGCTGCCGGCGCGCAACGGCCGCATCAAGCTGGAGAGTTACGAGGGCTATGGCGAAACCTCGGTTCGCAACTTGTTCGCCGCCGTCGAGGGACGGCGCCGCATCGCGCTGGAGCGCTTTATCTTCGCGCTTGGCATGCGTCAGGTGGGCGAGACCACGGCGCTGGCGCTGGCGCGGGGCTATGGCTCGTGGCAGGCGTTTCATGACGCCTGCCTCAAGGTCGCCAGGGACGACGAGGAAGCGATGGCCGAAATGGATGCGCTCGATCAGATCGGCGACACCGTGATTGCGAGCATCAAGGCCTATTTCGGCGAGAGCCACAATCGTGGCATCGTCGAGCGGCTGACAAAGCAAGTCGTCATCCTCGATGCCGAACGGCCGAAGAGCAATTCGGCAGTCGCCGGCAAGACGGTGGTGTTCACGGGTTCGCTGGAAAAGATGACGCGCGATGAAGCCAAGGCCACGGCCGAGCGGCTAGGGGCCAAGGCCGCGGGTTCGGTGTCGAAGAAGACCGATTACGTCGTCGCCGGTCCCGGCGCCGGCTCGAAGCTGGCGGAAGCCAAGAAGCACGGCGTCGCGGTGCTGACCGAAGACGAATGGTTGAAGCTGATCGGTGAGTGAGGCCGTAAGACACGGCCCTCATTGCCCGAGCAAGCACATGGTCACGCCCGCTGCCGTCATCGTCCGCGCAAGCGGGCGATCCAGTATTCCGTGGCGTCCGCGGATCAAGCCGAGTAGCCATGGCGTACTGGATACCCGCTTTCGCGGGGTATGACGACCGCTTGTTCGTTCAACGCTTCGCACTCTAAGGCGCGAGCGGCGCGGTGGCGGCGCCGAGCCACACCTTGGTGGCCTCGTCGACATGCTGGCGCACCTCGCGGCGGACGCGGGCGTGATATTCGTTGAACCAGGCGAGTTCGGCCTCGCTCAGCATCCCGGCGTCGATCAGCCGGCGGTCGATCGGCGCCAGCGTCAGCGTCTCGAACGCGTTGACCGGTTTTTCCGAGCCTGCGATGTCGACGGCCACCACCAGTTCCAGATTCTCGATCCGGATTCCATAGGCGTCGGTCTTGTAATAGCCGGGCTCGTTGGAAAGGATCATGCCGCGTCGGAGCGCGGTGGTGCCGAGCTTGGAAATCCGCGCCGGGCCTTCATGCACCGAGAGATAGCTGCCGACGCCATGGCCGGTGCCGTGATCGAAATCGACGCCGGCCTGCCACAGGAATTGCCGCGCCAGGGCGTCGAGTTGCGCGCCGGTGGTGCCGTCGGGAAATACCGCGCGCGCAATCGCGATATGGCCGCGCAGCACGCGGGTGAAACGGTCGCGCATTTCGGCCGAGGGTTCGCCGACCGCGATGGTGCGGGTGACGTCGGTGGTGCCGTCCTGATATTGCGCGCCGGAATCGACCAGCAAGAGATCGCCAGGCGTGATCCGCCGGTTGGTCTTGCGGGTGACGCGGTAATGCACGATGGCGCCGTTCGGGCCGGTGCCGGCGATGGTCGGGAACGAGACGTCCTTTAGCGCGCCGGTCTCGCGGCGAAACGTCTCCAGCGCCTCGACGGCGTCGATCTCCGTCAGCGCGCCCGACGGGGCTTCGCGGTCGACCCAGGCGAGGAACCGCGCCAGCGCCACCGCATCGCGCCGATGCGCCTTTCGCGTGCCGTCGATCTCGGTCGCATTCTTGACCGCCTTAAGCAGTGCGACAGGGTCGTTGCCGCGCACCGCCTTGCCGCCGGCGGCACCGATCAGGCGGCTCAGGGCGTCGGCGGCGGTGGCGCTGTCCAGCGCAATCGATGCGCCGTGTCGTGCCAATTCGGCAAGCGCCGGCTTCAACCCATCCGGCTCGCTGACATCGGCGGATTGCTCGAGATGGTCGCGGGCGCTGTTGGAGAGCTTGCGGTGATCGATGAAAACCGTGGGCCGGCCGTCCTTCGGCACCAGCGCATAGGATAGCGGCAGCGGCGTATGCGAGACGTCGGCGCCGCGGATGTTGAAGGTCCACGCCACCGCATGCGCGTCCGACAGCACCAGCGCATCGACGCCGAGATTGGCGATCTCAAGCCGGATGCGCCCGAGTTTTTCCGGCTCCGCCTCGCCGGAGAATGCCGCGCCGTGAATGGCGACGGGTCCGAGCGGCGGCGCGGGACGTTCGGTCCACACCGAATCCAGCGGGTTGCTGTCGACCGCGATCAGTTCCGCGCCTGCTTTGGTGCAGGCCGCGTCGAGCCGTTCCGCTGCCGCCGAAGTATGCAGCCAGGGATCAAATCCAAGGCGGTCGCCGGGCTTCAGATGCGACGCCAGCCAAGTTTCGGGTGGCGGGTCGATCAGCGGCGCGACACTCCAGACCTTGGTATCGACCTGCTTGCCAGCCTGCAGCGTGTAGCGGCCGTCGACAAATACCGCGGCCTGCTGCGTCAGCACGATGGCAAGGCCGGCGGAGCCGGTGAAGCCGGTCAGCCATGCCAGCCGTTCCTCGGAGGGCGCGACATATTCGTTTTGCTGCTGATCGGCGCGGGGAATGACGAAGCCGGTGAGCTTCCGCCGCGCCAGTTCCTCGCGAAACGCGGCCAGCCGGGCCGTCAGCGCCACGCCGCCCTCCGGTTCTTCGAAGGTCTGGAAAAGGGCTTCGAACATCGCGACTACCTTAGGATCAAGTGGAAAAGCCCGCAACGTGGCGCCAATGGCTGCAATTTGGCATAAGTTATGCTACAATAATCCCGCCTGCGTTAGACCTGATGGAACGGCTTGCGGTCACAACGGTCGAACGAACGATATCTGGGAGAGCTCCGGGAGTATTCCAACTCGACGACGAGGGGATGCACCATGCCAGCCTTTAGCTTTGAGAAGATTTCGCCGCCGGCCCCCGGCGATCCGATTCCGTCGCTGGTCAGCATCCCACCCGTTGTCCGCAAGCCGCGCGGCGTCATTGTCCAGATCATGGACCGTTTCGTCGAAGCGCGCTTGCGGCTGACGTTACGCGAGCCGGCGCGCGCCGCCGGCGATGAGCCTGCGGATCCGGCCTGAACCTGTCTGACCAATCGGAACCTGGCTACGAAAGCTTTCAGCCGTCATTGCGAGGAGCGGAGGCGACGAAGCAATCCACGCCTCCGCCTGCCGCGCCATGGATTGCTTCGCTTGCGCTCGCAATGACGGGGGAGAACTGTAGCGAATCGGTATCGGCGTGGCTCGCATGTGAGTCAGTCGCCGTTGCGCAACAGCAGGCTGCTCCAGCCCTCGATCCTGAGATGCCGAACCGGGACCAGCCCGCGCGCGCGATAGGCGGCGATGACGCCGGTGGCCTGATGCGTCAGCAGGCCGGACAGGATCACCAGCGCCGAGGGTGCGAGATGCCGCACCATCGGCATCGCCAGTTGGCGCAGCGGATTGGCGAGGATGTTGGCCAGCACCAGGTCGAACGGGCCGCGTAGCGCGAACGGCGCCGCCGCGAAGCCGGTGGCGCGGATCACCTGCACCCGATGTCCGGTTTGGTTGAGACGGGCATTGTCGCGGGCGGCGCGCACCGAGGCGGGATCGATGTCGCTCGCCAGCACCGCGCCATGCATGGCCTTCGCCGCGGCGATGGCGAGCACGCCGGTGCCGGTGCCGAGATCGAGCACGCGCTTGGGATAGCCGCCCTTCAACACCTGATCGAGCAGCAACAGGCAGCCGCGGGTGGTACCGTGATGGCCGGTACCGAACGCCAGCGCTGCCTCGATCTCGATGCCGAGCAGGTTGGCCGGCACACGCAGCCGGTCGTGGCGGCCGTGCACGATGAATCGCCCGGCGCGCACCGGCACCAGATCTTCGAGGCTCGCCTTGACCCAGTCCCTGGCCTCGACGGTGTCGAAGGCGACCGCGAGCGCGATCTCCGCCCCGGCCGCATCGCCGACCAGCCCGCGGACCCGCGCCTGGTCAGGGGGGTCGGCGAAATGCATGCTGACATCCCAGCGCCCGTCCGGCCGCTCGAACGCGGCGATCACGGCCTCGCCCTCGAAAAAACCCTCGGTGAGGCGATCGACCACTTGTTTCGCGGCCGGTTCGCTGCCGATCGCAAAATTCGCGCGGTGGGTGCTGGGGGTGGTGGGCTGGGTCATCGGTCGGGCTGCTTAGCACGGCTGGCAGCGGCCGGCAGCCAAGCCGGCGGCGGTGTGCCAGCCACCTCCACAGCTTTATCCGGTGGTCTCTCAGTTTGAAATTTGGACGCGCGTAGTCCAACTCTCTTGCGCCACGCCCGCCCATGACGTGCCGAGCGGGCGCATAGCGATCCAAGTTTCGACCAATTTGCCGTCCTCGATTCGGTAGCTCTGCATTCCCGCCCGGCTTTGCTTCTCGCCCGTTTTGGGATCGGACCACTGGAACGTGAATCGGAACCATGCGCGATCATCCGTAAACGAGTGGTCGTACACCACAACCCGGATACCGGGCCGGTCCTTGTGGACGCCCGCAAGCTCGGCCGCATAGGCCTCTCGCGTTACAGTTCTGTCGCCGTTTTCGTCGTGCCTGATGTAGTGAGGGCCGACGCAGCTCGGGAGCAGGTCGTACCGGCCTTCGTGCCAGACACGTTCCCACCGGTCGAATAGATCGGGTACCGCATCAGACATCGGAACTCCCGCTATGGCGCGTGTAGCACTGTGATATGCCTGCCGTAGAGACGCCACCCTTTATCCGGTAGTGTCTCAATTTGAAATATTGCCCCTATACGGGCGGTCGCGCCGGTCCACCTGGAGGTCGAATCCGGCTTCGCCCTGGCTGCACGTCCGCCGAGCCATGATAGGCTCGGTGCCAAATGCGCAAGGGAGCGCGACAATGGCCGCGATCGATCGTCAATTCTACCAGAGCTGGCGCGGGCCGGGGCCGACCGATCAGGACAGGTGGTGGCTCGTGTTCGACGCCGAGACCCGGCGTCTGCTGGTGCGGCACGAACGGCAGACCGCGAGGCATCGCGGCTTCGACGAGTTCGAGGTCGCAGAATTCCTGCAGCAGCAGAGCCGCAAACCGCATCGATCGACAGCCTGTTTTCCGGTCCCTGCCGACGCCTGAACCGGCAGGCATCGACTCTTTTCCACACCGGGCAAAGGTAGTGTCTCAGTTTGAATATTTTCGCCGCGCAGGCCATATATCAGTAGCTCAATAAGAGGCAAAGTAGCTCAATAGGCGCGCCATCGCCGCATAAGGCTGTATTTAAAGGCGGTTCCAGTCCGCGATTTCGAACAAGTTACGCCTGCGTTGGGCGCTCCAGCCCGCCCAAACCGCGGGAACATACAGCGAATATCAACAGGCTCTGCTCGTCTCCTCCCCACTATCCACTGGGGAATCGGTCTTTCCCACCCCCTGCGGCATGACCGGCAGGCGTCGCGCGCTCTCCAGGTGCCTGGGGCCTGACGGGCGGCCGTCAGCCTGCAGTTGCCCGATTCAGCCACCTCGGTTGGCCTTGACGGCCCGTCCTCGCGTGACCAGTTCCATGATGGGCTTGACTGAAGCGGCATTGGAGCTTGTGGAATGAGCAACAATCTCACCCTCGCCTTGCTGATGGCGGGGGAGATTGCTTCGATCTATCTCGCCGGTCGATTGGCCGAGCGCCGGGGACGCCGTTTCACCACTTGGGCGTGGGTTGCCGGGATTATCGGGCCGCTGGCGCTGCCTTTGGTGCTCCTGTTCCCGAACCTGCACCGCAACAACGGCGACCCCGCCTGAGGGCGCCCGCAGGGCGAAAAGCGGCGAGCGACGTGATCCGCGCACCGGTTATCCACGGCGTTACAGACAGTTTATCCACAGCCTGTCCACCTAATCGTGCCCGATCGGCGTCCGATCGCCGCTTCAGGCGAACAGCGCCCGATGATCCCTCAGGATGACGCGGGCGGCGTTGTGGCCGGGGGCGCCGGTGACGCCGCCGCCGGGATGGGCGCCTGAGCCGCAATGGTAGAGGCCCTTCAGCGGGCCGCGATAATCGGCGTGTCCGAGCATCGGCCGCGCCGAGAACAGTTGGTTCAGCGTCAGCGCGCCGTGAAAGATGTCCCCGCCGAGCAGGCCGAACTGACGTTCGAGGTCGAGCGGCGACAGAATCTGCCGGCCGATCACGCTCGATGCAAACCCCGGCGC
This sequence comes from uncultured Alphaproteobacteria bacterium, assembly GCA_963808035.1. GTDB lineage: Bacteria > Pseudomonadota > Alphaproteobacteria > Rhizobiales > Xanthobacteraceae > Bradyrhizobium. The sequence goes on from CAWEEF010000004.1 coordinate 373,624, forward strand.
GTACTGGTCCACGGTCGCGATCATGAGGTCGGCGACTTCCTCGCGATGATCGTCCCACGATCGGCCGATCGGCAATTGCGGCGCGACATGCTGGCAGAACAGGCTCGCGACATGCTGGCCCGGCGGGCACAGCGTATCGTCCAGAGTCGACGGGATCAGAACCTCGACCACGGGCCTGCGGCTCCAGCCGAACGCGCGGGCATCCTGCCAGGCGCGGTCCATGTAGGGCAGGCTGGGGCCGATGATGATGCCGGCCGTGAGATGGTCGCCAACGCCCGGCAGCGCCGTGAACGAGGGCAGGGCGTTCAGCGCAACGTTCATCCGGAAGGTGCCGGAGCCGTTGCGCCAATTCCCGATCCGATCGCGAAAGGCCGCCGGCAGCGCGTCCGCCGGCACCAGCCGCGTGTACAGCAGTTTCGGGTTGACGCCGGAGGCGACATATTTGGCGCGGATGCTCGTTCCATTGTCGAGCATGACGCCCACCGCGCGGTCCTGCTCGACGATCACGTCGCGCACGCCGGAATCGGTGCGGATGTCCGCGCCATGTCCGCGCGCCGCTGCCGCCATCGCCTGGGTGATCGCGCCCATGCCGCCAATGGCGTGACCCCAGACGCCCTTCCTGCCGTTCACCTCGCCGAACCCATGATGCAGCATCACATAGGCGGAGCCGGCGGCATAGGGGCTCGCGTAATTGCCGACGATGGCGTCAAAGCCATAGAGCGCCTTGACCAGGTCGATCTCGAAGCGCTGGTCCAGCATCTCGCCGGCCGATTGCGTGAACAGGTCGAGCAGACTGCGCTGCTGCTCCAACGTCAGCCGGCGCAGCACGTTGGCGGTGCCGAAGGCATTGAAAGTCTCGCGAACGGAGTCGATGCCAAAACCCGCGACGATATTCGGCGGCGCCCGCAATACCAATTGCCGCAACACGTCGGCGATCGCCTCGAGCTCACGTGAAAACGCATCGATGCGGCCGGCGTCGCGCTTGCTGAATTTCGCCACCGATTGGGAAAGAGGGCCTTCGCCGGTCAACAGATACTGACCGTCAGGGGAGGGCAGGAAATTCTGCGCGCGCCGTTCGACGATGCGCAGGCCGTGATCGCGCAATTTCAGATCGGATATGATTCGCGGGTTCAGCAGGCTGACGGTGTAAGCCGCGACCGAGTTGCGGAAGCCGGGATGGAATTCTTCCGTGACCGCGGCACCGCCGACCACCTTGCGGCGCTCGACCACCTGCACGCGCAGTCCGGCCATCGCCAGATAGGCCGCGCAGGTGAGGCCGTTATGCCCGGCACCGATGATGACGACGTCGGTCTCTGTCATGTCCCATTCATGTGTGCACGTCATCCGGGTCTGGTCCAAAGGACCAGGCCCGGAATCCCGAGATTCCGGGTTCGATGCTTCGCAACGCCCGGAATGACGTTTGCTATTGGGATACGTCATATCGAAGATGCGGATCGGCGTCTCGCCTCGCTTTTCCCGGCGATGGTGCAGTATGGTCCATGGCCGTTCCGGCGCGTGCCGCCGAAATCCCGCCGCCGGCGCCAGCCGGGTTGATGCCGGAGTTTCCATGACGTCATCTGAATTGGTCGCCGCCACAGCTCAGCACTCGGCGTCGCGGGACCGGCTGGTGCTGGCGGTCTATAGCTCGTCGATCTTTGTCAGCGCGCTGCTGTTGTTTTCGGTGCAGCCGCTGTTCACCCGGATGGTGCTGCCGCGGCTCGGCGGCTCGGCGGCGGTGTGGTCGGTGGCGATGGTGTTCTTCCAGTCGCTGTTGCTCGCCGGTTATGCCTATGCCCATTATTTGACGCAGATCCGCAGCCGTGCCGTGGCGGTGGCCGCGCATCTGGCGCTGCTGGTGATCGCATGGCTGATGCTGCCATTGTCGATTGCCAGCGGCTGGGGCGAGCCGCCGAGGTCAGGCTATGCGTTCTGGCTGCTCGGCCTGTTTGCGGTCTCGATCGGGCTGCCGTTCTTTGCGCTGGCGGCCAACAACCCGCTGCTGCAGGCCTGGTTCGTCCGCACCGGCCATCTGAACGGCCCCGATCCGTATTTCCTCTACGCCTCCTCAAACATCGGCAGCTTCCTGGCGCTGCTGTCCTACCCGCTGCTGCTGGAGCCGATTTTCACGTTGCGCACCCAGAATCTGCTCTGGAGCGGCGGCTATGGTGTGCTGATCGTCCTGATCGCCGGTTGCGGCCTGCTGCTGCTGCGCTCGCCGGCGACCGAAGCGGTGGATAGGCCGGCGGCAGACCGCGATGCGCCGGCGCCGCCCTGGATGCTGCGCGCGCGCTGGATCTTTCTTGCCGCGGTGCCGTCGGGTCTGCTGATCGCGGTGACCGCGCATATTTCCACCGACGTTGCCGCGGCGCCGCTGCTCTGGGTGCTGCCGCTGTCGCTCTATCTGTTGACCTGGGTGCTGGTGTTCCAGTCGCGCCCGCTGTTGCCGCATCGCTGGATGCTGATGGCGCAGCCGCTGGCGGTCGCCGGCGTCGTGATACTGCTCGCGATCGGCGGCGAGCAGAACCTGTTGCTGACGCTGGGCGGACATCTGCTGTGTTTTTTCGTGATTGCCATGGCCTGCCATGGCGAACTGGCGCGCTCCCGGCCGGCGGTGCGGTACCTGACCGGCTACTATGTCGCGCTCTCGTTCGGCGGCATGGTCGGCGGAATGTTCGCCGGCCTGATCGCGCCGTTCACCTTCTCCTGGATCGCGGAATATCCGATCCTGCTGGCGCTGGCGGCGTTGTGTCGCCCGGCCGCCGGCGAAGAGTGGCTGCCGCGCTGGAGCCGCTGGTACTGGCCGCTGCTCGTCGTCGTCGCGGTGGCGCTGGTCGCGCCGGCCTGGTCGGACGGCAGGCTGATGAGATGGCTTGGTGATCACCGGGTCTGGCTGATCGGCGCCACAGGCCTGTTGTCGGCGTTGCTGGCGCTCGGACTGAAGGCGAACCGCTGGAAGACCTTCGCCGCCGTCGTGGTCGCGCTGGTGCTGATCCGCGCCTATCCGTCGGATGACGGACGGGTGGAAACGGTGCGCAGCTTTTTCGGCGTTCACAAGATCGTGGTGACGCCGAACGGCCAGTATCACGTGCTGATGCACGGCACCACGATCCACGGCGCCCAGAAATTCCTGAACGACGACGGCACGGCCGTCACCGGTCGGCCCGAGCCGATTTCCTACTATCACCAGGACGGCGGCATCGGTCAGGCGATCACCGCGATCCGCGCGCGCAAGGGCGGTCCGCTTCGGGTCGCGGTGATCGGCCTCGGCGCCGGCACGCTCACCTGCGCATCGAAGCCGGGCGAGACCTGGAGGTTTTTCGAGATCGACCAGTCGATGGTCGATACCGCGCGCGACCCCCGGTATTTCACCTTCATCCGCAATTGCGAGCCGGACCTCAAGCCGGTGATCGGCGACGCGCGGCTGACCTTCGCCAAGGAGCCGGACGGCAGCTACGATTTGATCATCGTCGACGCCTATTCGTCGGACGCGATCCCGATCCATCTTGCGACGAAACAGGCGATGCAGATCTACAAGGACAAGCTCGCGCCGCAGGGGGCCGTGGTGATGCATGTCTCCAACCGGCATCTGGAACTGGCCAGTGTCGTCGTCGGCATCGCCGAGGCCAACGAGCTCAAAAGCTGGGTCTATAACGAGGATTCCAATCGCGACGGCGAATACATCTTCGCGACATCCGTCGTGGTCTCGGCGCGGGCCGAAGCCGATGTCGGCGAGCTGGCGTCTTCCGATTTATGGCAGCTCACGGCGGCCGATCCGAACCAGCGGGTCTGGACCGATGATTATTCCAACGTGCTTGGCGCGGTCTACCGGCGGCTGCGGGACGGCGACCAATAGCGCTGCAGTGCGGCCGGCTTGACTGCCCCTTGATCGCAGGCGGTACTTGCTGTCAAATCGGGCATTGTCAGGCAACAGGAGAGATAGATGGTCAAGCGCATATTGTTAGCAGCGGTGATCGCGACCTTCGCGGTCGGTTCGGCATTCGCGCAGGATACGAGCTGCGAAACCAAGGCCGTCGGAAAGGACGGCAAGGCCCTCGCCGGCGCCGCCAAGACCTCGTTCATGAAGAAGTGCATGGCCGATTCCTGCGAAACCAAGGCGATGGGCAAGGATGGCAAGCCGCTCGCGGGCGCCGCCAAGACCAGCTTCATGAAGAAGTGCGAAGCTGGTTAGGGCGATACCGCTTCGCCGGGAAGGCTGTCCAACACAAAGCCCTTCCGTCAAACCTGAAAGCCTCGGTTCTGATCCCGTCAGAATCGAGGCTTCTGAATTTCCAGGGCGACCAGCCCGGCGCGCTGCCACTTCAGTCGAACAGTCCGCGTGGCTGGTAGTACGGCCGCGGCGCTTCGACCGGCGGCGCGTCCGACGGCACATAGCCGCGACTGCCGTAATAGGACCGCTGCTGGGGATAGGCCTGGGCATCGAACAGGCGGCGACTTGTGCGCGGCGCCGGATAACGCGTACCGTCCGAGCTGCCGTCGGCCGGATAGATATAGCCGTCATCGGCGCGTACCTGCGGCGCGTATTGGCCGTATTGTCCCGGCGGCGTCAGCACCACCGGAGCGCCAGCGGCAGCGTCTTCTTGCGGCGCATATTGCTGATCGGGGTCGCGGCGCGCGAGGGCCCGCGTGCCCGGATTGCGCGCGAGCGCGATCCGGGACGAACCGGTGAGCGTCACGGTGGTGTTGAGTACGCCTTCCTTTTCCACCAGCGCATACAGCGTCGAGGCGTTGGCGCGCGACAGCCGCACGCAGCCGTGCGAAACCGGGACGCCGAGGTGGCTTTCGGATTCGGTGCCGTGAATCGCATGCCCGATCCGGGTGAAGAAGATCGAATGCGGCATCGGCGCGTCGTCGAATTCCTTGGAGAAGTGGTCGGCTTCCATCCGGAAGGTGCGGAAGCTGCCGTTCGGGGTCTCGTGCGAGGGATTGCCGGTCGAAACCGGCCACTCATAGCGCTCCACGCCGTCGACCGCGACGGTCATCATCTGATTGTTCTTGTCGACGGTGATGTCTACCTTGGCCTGCGCGGCACCGCTTGCGAACAGCACCAGACCGGCAATAACAACTAGGAAGGAACGCATTTTACTTTTGGCCTCCAGGCCTTGACTGCAACGCCGCCGTCCCCGGCATCTATATGCCCCAAATCCAGCTTTGGTTCCAACGGCCTGCTTCAGGGATCGTTGACTGGCAGCCGGGCGCAAACAAGGCGACGGCGGATTAATCGGGTGGTCCGGATCACTTCTTCGCAAGGGGGGCGCCAGCAACTCTTCGCAAGGGCGGCGCCAGCGACGTCACCACAAATCCGTCACCGTCGTGCAACTTTTCGGCCGCGTCGGCGTTAAACGATCCCGCCCCGACGGCTGTGCTGTCGAATGAGGAATTCAGATGAAGATAAAGATCAGGACATCGACGCTGCCAATCTACTCTACCTTTAAATTTCAGCTTGCCGCCGCGACTTTTGTCCTGGCCCTGCTTGCCATGCCCCATCTCGGCCATGCGCAGGGGATCGTCGGCGGCGCGCAGGAAGGCGCCCGCGAAGGCGGCCGCGCGGCGGGTCCGGTTGGCGCCGTGGTGGGCGGCGCGGTCGGCGCCGGTGTCGGTGGTGCGGTCGGCGCGGTGGATGGCGCACTCGGAATTCCGCATCGTCACTGGCGCGGCTGCCGCGGCTTCTACGACCGCTACAATCGCTTCCACTGCTATCGGTAGATGCGCCGGGTTCGTCATTCCGGGGCGCCGGAATGGCGTCGACTGGAAACCAGCGCAGGACCTCAGTTCTTCAGCCGATAGCCGGTCTTGAAGATCCACCATACCACGATCATGCAGGCGACGAGAAAGCCCAGCGTCATGCCGAGGCTCAAAGCGACGCTGACGTCGGCGATCTCGTAGAAGCTCCAGCGGAATCCGCTGATCAGGTAGACCACCGGATTGAGCAGCGTGATCGTGCGCCAGCCCGACGGCAGCATGTTGACCGAATAAAAACTGCCGCCGAGAAAGGTCAGCGGGGTCACCACCAGCATCGGAATCATCTGCAGTTTTTCGAAGCCGTCGGCCCAGATGCCGATGATGAAGCCGAACAGGCTGAAGGTCACCGCGGTCAACACCAGGAAGGTCAGCATCCACAGCGGATGGTGAATCCTGAGCGGCACGAACAGCCCGGCGGTAGCCAGGATGATCAGGCCGAGGACGATGGATTTGGTCGCGGCGGCGCCGACATAGCCGAGCACGATTTCGAGATAGGAGATCGGCGCCGACAATATCTCATAGATAGTGCCGACGAATTTCGGAAAATAAATTCCGAACGAGGCGTTGGCGATGCTCTGCGTCAGCACCGACAGCATCACCAGGCCCGGCACGATGAAGGTGCCATAGCTGACGCCCTCGACCTGGGTGATGCGCGAGCCGATCGCGGCGCCGAACACCACGAAATACAGCGACGTCGAAACCACCGGCGAGACGACGCTTTGCAGCAGCGTGCGCCAGGTGCGCGCCATTTCGAACAAATAGATGGCGCGGACGGCGCGGAAATTCATGGCGCCCTCACCAGGCTGACGAAAATGTCTTCCAGCGAACTCTTGACGGTGTCGAGGTCGGAGAAGCGGATGTCGGCACCCCGGAGATCGCTGAGCAGGCTGGTGATGCCGGTGCGCTCGCCCCTGGTATCGTAATCATAGGTCAGCTCGCAGCCCTCGTCCGACAGTTTGAGATTGTAGGCCGCCAGCGCCGGCGGGATGGCGTCGATCTTGCCCTGCAGATGCAGTTTGAGCTGCTTCTGGCCAAGCTTCTGCATCAGCCTCGCCTTGTCCTCGACCAGAACGATCTCGCCCTTGTTGATGACACCAATCCGGTCTGCCATCTGTTCGGCTTCTTCGATGTAGTGCGTGGTCAGGATGATGGTGACGCCGGAGGCCTGCAGCGTGCGCACCACTTCCCACATGCCCTTGCGCAGTTCGACATCGACGCCCGCGGTCGGCTCGTCGAGGAACAGCACCTGCGGCTCATGCGAAAGTGCCTTCGCGATCATCACGCGGCGCTTCATGCCGCCGGACAGCGTGACGATCTTCGAATCCTTCCTGTCCCACAGCGACAGATCCTTCAGCACCTTTTCGATATGGGCAGGGTTTTTGGGCTTGCCGAACAGACCGCGGCTGAAGCTGACGGTCGCCCACACCGTCTCGAAGGCATCGGTGTGCAGTTCCTGCGGCACCAGGCCGATCAGTCCGCGCGCGGCGCGATAGGAGGTGACGATGTCATGGCCGCCGACCGTTACGCTGCCCGCACTCGGATTGGCAATGCCGCAGATGATGCTGATCAGCGTGGTCTTGCCGGCACCATTGGGTCCCAGCAGCGCAAAAATCTCGCCGCGGCGAATCTCAAGGTTGATGCCGTTCAGCGCCTTGAAGCCGGAGCCGTAGGTCTTGGAGAGATTTGCGACGGCTATGATGGGGAGCATGGATGGTCTGGATTGCAATGGCGGGAGGCTGACGCGGCCGATCGGCCAGCTTGGGCGAGCACCGACAGATAGGAACGCGCGCGCCCTCGTGCAAGCGCCGCCGGGCCGGTTCTGTCCGGCAACTTGACCGGGCGACCCAGTATGCACAGGCACCGGTGATCATCTGAAGAGCTGCGGCGTACTGGATGCCCTTGGTTCACAGAACAAGTGCAACACCTGCTATGGTGTTGTCGCGATGGGACAATGTTATTGCCAGCTCAGCCTTGAAGAGCGGATCGAGATTTATCGTCTGCATGCAGCCGGTGAATCGATGCACATGATCGCCCGCAGCCTCAAACGGAATGTTTCGACGATCAGCCGGGAGATCGACCGTAACGGCTTGGCCACCAAAGTGTGGCCGGGCGGATATGCGCCGGCGAGAGCCCAGAAACTGGCTGAGCGCCGAAGGCACTGGGATGGCCGCTTCAAGTTGGCACGCCAGCCGGACCTGCAAGATCTGGTGAAAGACCGCCTTGCGATGGGACACTCTCCCGAGCAGATCGCTGGCCGACTGGCGCTCGAACACGGTCACACCGTCATCAGCCACGAGTCAATCTACCGCTTCGCCTATCATCGCTCGGCGCAAAAGGACTATTGGCATCGCCTGCTGCCCCGTCGCAAATTCCGGCGCGGACGCCTCAGCAAGCGCGGCGGCAGCGCTGCCAGCGCCATCAAGTTCCGCCGCTCGATCAGCGAACGATCTGTCGATGTCGCCGATCGTGCCACCCCAGGCCATTGGGAAGCCGACTTCATGCTGTTCGCCAAATACGGCCAAGGCCTGCTCATCGCTCATGAGCGACAATCGCGCTATACCATCCTCGACAATCCGCCCGATCGCAAAGCCGAGCGCACAGCCAGTCGTCTTGCCAAGCTGTTCGAACCGATCCCGCCGCCGCTACGCAAAACTCTTACCATCGACAATGGAACAGAGTTTGCGCTCCACTACCGACTGACCGAAAAGCTTGCCGTGCAGACCTACTTCTGGGATTTCCACTCACCCTGGCAGAAGGGTGGCGTCGAGAATGCTATCGGGCGTCTCAGACGACGGTTACCCCGCAAAACCAACCTGGCAAGCCTCTCTAGTCGCCAAATCGCCAGCATAGTCCGAATCTACAATGATACGCCGCGAAAATGCCTCGACTTCAAAACCCCTGCCGAGGCATTCTCACTCCTCAAATCCGTTGCACTTCAAACTTAAATCCATCTCCCAGCGTTCGCGGGGATGACGTCCGCCTCACCTGAAATATTCGGTGATGATGCACAGGTCGGACGGCGAGCCGGCAATGCCGCCCAGGTTCGCATCAATCACCCGTCGACAGACCTCGATGGTCGCGAGGTCGCCGAGATCGTTGGCCGCTTCGAGAACCATCCACGCCGTATCCAGCGAACTGTCCCGCGCCGGTTTGCGGTGGATGACGCTGAAGCGGTCGGGCGCGCCGAATGGAATGATGTTCATCGCCGATATCTCGCTGCCGGTCCACCGGTCGACTTACTGCAGCATCGATGTGGGCTGGCGTTCGAGGCCGGAAGCCGCGCCCCCGGCATTCTTGCGGGACCGATAGAATTCCAGAACGCTCCGCGAAGTCTCGATCGTGAGGCGGCCGAACTCGGTTTCGGTGTCGCGCAGTTCCTTTGCGGTGACGCGGTGATCCTTCGCGCCAAGGAACAGCAGGGCCATGGTGGTTGCCCAGGAGAAGTCGAGCGCCTTGGCCAGAATCAGCAGCATCTCACGGTTCTTGTCGAACAGAGCGCGTTCGATCACGTCGGCCGGCAATCCGCACAACAGCGACAGGCCGATCGTGACCTCCTCGATCTTGTGGCCCCGGGCATATAAGGAGATGCTGTTCTCATTGAGATTGCCCAGCCGGTGCTGCGTCGTGACCACCCGTTTGGCGACGAAATAGCCTCGCGATACCGGGCCGAACTTGGACTGCAACTCGCCCGCGACTTCGGCCACCGAGGATTGGATCTGGTCGACCATCGCGGGCCGTTCGCGCTGCAGCCGCTGCCGGACGTCGTCCGAGGCCTTTGCGATCAATTGCTGGAATAGCTGCCTCGGGATGTCCTTGCGCAGCCCGAGCCGCTCGGCGAGAATGGAATCGCCCTCGGCGCGCTGGATCATGTGCAGAAAGCCGAAGTTCGAGAAGCGCGCGCCGTTGTTGCTGGCGACGGAATTCACGACCTCCTGATCGCCGCGCGTCACCAGCACATCGGTGACCGTCTCCTCGACGGATTTTCGTTTCGAAATCGCCAGCAGATGCGATTGGCTTTTGCTGCTGGCGTTCTCCACCAGTGCGGCGGTCTCGATCCGCTCCGATTGCTGGAGCAAGGGTCCGGCGACCTCGATCGAATCGTCAAAGGCGAGCTTGTGAATGATGTTGCGCGGGGCGCGGTCGAAGCACGCCAGCCGCTTCGCCAGCCGGGCGCGGGCCGCGACTTCGATCTCATCGGCGAGCCGCCCGACCACTTCGCCGAAGGCCCATATCTCGTCTTCGCTGTAGCGGCCGGCGATCATCAGATCGGTCGTATGCCACAGCGCCCGCGTCCGGCTTTCCGGGGTTCCGCGCAACACCGCCTCGTCGAGTTCCCGAAGCAACGAGCCATCCATATTCATTCTGCAAGACCTTAAAACCGCGATCGACGCGCCCCAATGATCGCCGACCATATCGCGCACAGGCAATTTTTCCGTAAATGTAGCGGATAAGTATTGTTTCTAAAAATTCGCTAAAATGCCCCGCGGGTTGGTTAACCCTGCCGTCAGGATGCGCGCACCGGCGCGACAGCCGGATCGTCCTCTAGGCCCGCTTCACAAAGCTATCGACCACCTTTTTCTCGCCGGCTTTTTCAAAGGCGATGGTGAGCTTGTTGCCGTCGATCTTCACCACCTGGCCGTAGCCGAATTTCTGGTGAAACACGCGGTCGTCCAGCGTGAATTCGGAAATGGTGCCGGTCGATTTCGCGACCAGTTCGCCTTCGATCACCATCGGGCCGCGTTTGTTGCGGGAAAAACCGCCGCTGGACGCCGCTGCAAACGGCGACTGGTCTTCCTTGAAACCACCTCTCGCCTGGCCGTTGCGGCCGCCCTGGCCGCGGCCGCGGTTGGCCTGCGCCCGCTGCCATCCCGGCGTCGCATAGCTCGAGCCGAACGATTCCACATTGTCGAATCGCGAGGGACCGTAGCCGCTGGCGCCGCCCCAGCCCGATCCGCCCTTGGATTCCGTAATCTCGACATTGGCCGCCGGCAATTCGTCAAGAAAGCGCGACGGAATGGTGGTCGACCAGGTCCCGTGGATCCGCCGGTTGGTGGCGAAGTAGAGCTTGGCGCGGCGGCGCGCCCGGGTCAGGGCGACATGGGCGAGGCGGCGTTCTTCCTCGAGCCCGGCGCGGCCTTGCTCGTCGAGGGTTCGTTGGCTCGGAAACAGGCCTTCCTCCCAGCCGGGCAGGAACACGTTGTCGAATTCGAGCCCCTTGGCCGAATGCAGCGTCATCAGCGAGACCGCATCGTCCTCGGCGCCGCCGTCACGGTCCATCACCAGCGAGATATGCTCGAGGAAGCCTTGCAGATTCTCGAATTCCTCCATCGAGCGCACCAGCTCCTTGAGGTTCTCGAGCCGCCCGGCGGCGTCGGCGGAGCGATCCTTCTGCCACATCTCGGTGTAGCCGCTTTCGTCGAGCACGATCTCGGCGAGGTCGGTGTGCGACGTCACCTCGCGTTGCGCGCGCCAGCGATCGAAATTGACGATCAGATCGCGCAAGCTGCCGCGCGCCTTCGGCTTCAACTCGTCGGTCTCGACCACGGCACGGGCGGCCTCGAACAGGGGAATGCGGCGCTTGCGGCCATGGTCGTGCAGCATCTGCACGGTGGCGTCGCCGAGCCCGCGCTTCGGCACGTTGACGATGCGCTCGAAGGCGAGATCGTCGGCCGGTGAGTTGATCACGCGCAAATAGGCCAGCGCGTCGCGGATTTCCGCGCGCTCGTAGAACCGCGGACCGCCGATCACGCGGTAGGGCAGGCCGAGCGTGACGAAACGGTCTTCGAATTCACGCATCTGAAACGAAGCCCGCACCAGGATTGCGACCTCGTTGAGCTTGTCGCCGGCGCGCTGCAGATCCTCGATCTCCTCGCCGATGGCGCGGGCTTCCTCTTCGGAGTCCCAGGAGCCGGTGACGGTGACCTTCTCGCCGTCGACGTCTTCGGTGCGCAGCGTCTTGCCGAGCCGGCCCTCATTATGCGCGATCAGATGCGAGGCGGCGGCGAGGATGTGGCCGGTGGAGCGGTAGTTGCGCTCGAGGCGTATCACCTTGGCGCCGGGGAAATCGTGCTCGAAGCGCAGGATGTTGTCGACCTCCGCGCCGCGCCAGCCATAGATCGACTGGTCGTCATCGCCGACGCAGCAGATGTTCCGGGGCAGCGAGAGCGGCGAGGCCGTGGCGACATTTGCCTTTTCGTCGTTCCGGGGCGCGCCGGCAGGTGCGAACCCGAGTCTCCCGATCGCCCGCTCCAGGTTCCGGGTTCGTGCCTACGGCACCCCCCGGAATGGCGAGCGAGTCGGTGCTCGCCGGAATGACGTTGGCTACGGCCTGCGCCGGCTTCGCAGCAGCCGGCGCCTGGGCCAGCAGCCGCAGCCACAGATATTGCGCGACATTGGTGTCCTGATATTCGTCCACCAGAATGAATTTGAAGCGGTTCTGGTATTGCCGGAGCACGTCGGGATGCTCGCGGAACAGCCGGATGTTTTCCAGCAACAAGTCGCCGAAATCGGCGGCGTTGAGGATCTTCAGCCGCTCCTGATAGCTTGCATAGAGCTTGCCGCCCTTGCCGTTGCCGAACACCGCGGCCTCGCCCGGCGACACCTGCGACGGCGTCAATCCGCGATTCTTCCAGCCGTCGATCAGGCCGGCGAGCATGCGCGCGGGCCAGCGCTTGTCGTCGATATTCTCGGCCGCCAGAAGCTGCTTCAGGAGGCGGATCTGGTCGTCGACATCGAGTACGGTGAAATTGGACTTCAACTGCACGAGTTCGGCATGGCTGCGCAGGATGCGTCCGCCGATCGAATGGAAGGTGCCGAGCCAGGGCATGCCTTCGACGGCCTGACCGAGCATCTGGCCCAGCCGCAGCTTCATTTCGCGCGCCGCCTTGTTGGTGAAGGTGACCGACAGAATCTCGCCGGGGCGAGCCCGGCCCAGGCTCAGGATATGGGCGATGCGGCAGGTCAGGACGCGGGTTTTGCCGGTGCCGGCGCCGGCCAGCACCAGCACCGGCCCATCCAGCGTCTCCACGGCCTCGCGCTGTTCGGGGTTGAGGCCGGCCAGATATTGCGGGGTCGTCGCCGCGCGCGCACGCGCGGCGATGCCCCCGGCCGCTGGCTGGTGGTCGGGAACGCCGCGAGAGGTCAGTCTGTTCGGCTCGGTCATGCGAATCGTATTCCGCCACGATGGCACCGTGGGGCCGTGAAGGGGAGCCTTCATAGCAGGATTGAGGTGCATATAGGACTTCGGGGGCGGATTTGACAGAACTTATCCCGGGCCGCCGAGCCCCCCGTTTTGGCCTCGGCTCCGGATTTGGTTCCTCCGGTCACGGGATTTTTTCGCGGGATCCGCGCAGGAAGCGGGGCGGAACTTTTGTTCCGAGGCCGGATTGTTTCCACAGCCGATGCGCAATGCCGGTCATTGCGCTGATACCGAAACAGAAGGTTCAAACAGAGGTTTGTGTCATGTTGAGCTGGGTCGTTACATTTTTGGTCATTGCGCTGATCGCCGGTATTTTGGGCTTCGGCGGCGTCGCCGGCGTGTCCATCGAAATCGCCAAGACGATATTCTTCATCGCTGTCGTGCTGTTCCTGATCTCGGCCGTGGTCGGTCTCGCGCGCGGTCGCACCCGGGTCTGACACCGCGGCTTGACCGCGCGTTCTATTTCGAGGGCATCGCGATCTTTCGGCCGATGCCCTCGGGCCGCGCGACGGCGGCATGGGCGTTGACCGCGGCCTCGACGCGGGCACGGATATCCGGCGGGAACGGCGCGGTCCGGCGCGCGGTCATGTCGATATGAATGGTCATGTTCTCCGACGTGGCGGAGAGCCATCCCTCGGTGGCGTGGCGCAGCTCTTCAAACGTGTGCAGCCGCTTCTCGTCTGCGGCCACCAGCAGGATCGACACCTGCACGGGATCGCCGAGATGAATTTCGCGCAGGTACCGGACGTGGCATTCGGCAGTGAAAGTCGAGCCGTGGCGCTCCTTCATGTAGCCGGGGCCGATCCCGAGCCGGAGCCACAATTCGTCGATGGCGCGGTCAAACATCACATTGTAATAGGCCATGTTGAGATGGCCGTTATAGTCGATCCATTGCGGTTCGATCTGCATCACCGATGCCAGGAACGGCGCGGGCCACAGCAGCGGATCGTGGCTAGCGGCAGAGTCGGTCATCATCATCCCTGTTTGTTCGATCCCGTCCCTTGACCCCTGATATATCCTTTGCCACGGTCGCTCTAAATCGGGGAGGGTTTATCGATTTGAACACCACGACCACCAATCATCTGAAGCGGCCGGAGCCGCCGGCGCTGGCGAGCACGATTGAAGCGCTGGCGGCGCGGTTCGGCAACCGGCTGGTGACCTCGCAGGCGGTATGCGAGCAGCACGGGCATACCACCACCTGGCTGGCATCGCAGCCGCCCGACGCGGTGGTGATGGCGCAGGAGACATCGGATATCCAGGACGTGGTCAGGATCTGCGCCAAGCATAGCGTTCCCGTGATTGCGTTCGGCACCGGCACCTCGCTGGAGGGCCAGGTCAACGCGCCGGCCGGAGGCGTCTGTATCGATCTGCGCGACATGAACCGGGTGCTGGAAGTCCATCCCGAGGATCTTGACTGTGTGATCCAGCCCGGCATCACCCGCAAGACGCTGAACGAGCATTTGCGTGACCAGGGCGTGTTCTTCCCGATCGATCCCGGTGCCGATGCGTCGCTGGGCGGCATGGCCTCGACGCGGGCGTCCGGTACCAATGCGGTGCGCTACGGCACCATGCGCGACAATGTGCTGGCGCTCAAGGTGGTGCGGGGCGATGGCGAGATCATCACCACCGGGACCCGCGCCAAGAAGTCTTCGGCCGGCTACGACCTTACCCATCTGTTCGTCGGCGCCGAAGGCACTCTCGGGATCATCAGCGAACTCACGATCAAGCTGCGCGGCATCCCCGAGACCATTGCCGCCGCAGCCTGTTCGTTCGAGACCGTGCGAGGCGCCTGCCAGGCCACGATCCTGGCGATCCAGACCGGCATTCCGGTGGCGCGGATCGAGCTGCTCAACGCCGAGCAGGTCCGCGCCGTCAACGCCTATTCGAAATTGTCGTTGCCGCAGACGCCGCTCCTGCTGCTGGAATTTCATGGCAGCGACAACGAGGTCGCCGAGCAGTCGAAGAATTTCAGCGAACTTGCCAAGGAGTGCGGTGGCGGCGCGTTCACCTGGACCACCCGGCCCGAGGATCGCACCAAATTGTGGCAGGCGCGGCACGACGCCTATTGGGCGGTGAAGAGCCTGCGTCCCGGCGCCGGGGTGGTGGCGACCGACGTCTGCGTGCCGATCTCGCGGCTGGCCGATTGCGTGACTGAAACCGAAGCGGATCTGAAGCGACTTGGTCTGCTTTCGCCGATTGTCGGCCATGTCGGCGACGGCAATTTCCATTGCTCGCTGTTGTGCGATGTGGACGACCGCGAGGAGATGGCGCGCGGCGAGGATTTCATGCATCGGCTGGTGGAACGCGCCCAGGCGATGGGCGGCACCTGCACCGGCGAGCACGGCATCGGGCAGGGCAAGCAGAAATACCTCAAGGCCGAACTCGGTGCCGAGGCGATCGACGCCATGCGCGCGCTGAAGCAGGCGCTCGATCCGCAGAATATCTTCAATCCGGGAAAGATCGTGCCGGCGCTGTAGCGAGCGACGGAATCATCGGCCGGCGCGGCTCAACTGCTCTGCAGCGTGGCGTGGTCGGTTTCCATCTGCTGGTTGCCGGTGGTCGGATCGGTGACCACGGTGCTGACGGTGGCCTTGCCCTTGCCGGTGAGCTGAATTTGGGAATCGCCGATGCGAAACAGATTCTTGGTGGTGATGAAAACCCGTTGGGTCTGAAGCCCGCCGCTGGCGCTCTGGAACTTGACGTTGGCGCGGTAGCCGCTGACGTTCGAAATCGTGATCGTGAACGGCTGCTTGTTGTAGTCGGTGCCGGTCCAGGTGCCCTGCCACTGCGTCGGATCGACCTTGGCGAACCTTGCGCCTGTCGGAATCAGGCTCTGCGAAGTGTTCGCGTAGCTCGATTGCAGGATGCTCATGATGTCGGTCATCGGAATTCTCCATCGACCCGCTGTCGCAAGTGGCAAGACCACCACTGCCAGAACAACGTTAATCATTGATTAACCGTCGCCGGACAGCGCTGGAGATCGGGCTGGTGCACCCGCCGGTCGGGCTCAATCTTTTCGTGCTCTCGACCATCTCTTCGGCGCCGGTCGGCGAGGTGATCCGTGGCATCCTTCCCTTCCTGATCCTGCTGTTGATCGTGCTCGGCATCATCACCTATGTGCCGGCGCTAACGCTGTGGCTGCCCACCGCCGTATTCGGCTGAACCCGCTGGAAAACGCCGCTAGGCGCGCGCGAGTGTTTTCCAGGCGTCCTGCTGCTTCGACCAGGAGATGTAATAGGCGGTCGAGGTCATGACCGCGATCCCGGTCGCGCTGACGAGCAGTTGCATTACGATGGACCCTGAACTCGTCGTCAGGATGAAATGGCCGGCGAATGAGAGAAAAACGCCGGCGCAGAACACTGCCAGCGACTGCTCGCCGCATTTGACCAACGGTCGGAAGATCGGCCGGTTCAACCCGCTCCAGTCCTTCGGGACAAACCGGGTGGCAAAAAACGCCACGACGATGAAGTGCAGCACGCGATAGGGTGCCAGATTCTCCTTGTCGTTGGGGTTGAAAGCGTCGAACAGCCAGGCCGGGAACATCGCTCCAAACTCCGGGAAGCGCCCGGCCATGGTCATCACCAGCGCGAAGGCCAGATAGACGGCCGCGAAATACAGCGCGATCGTGGACTGGTGGGTGGCGCGGAGCTGGCTTGCACCTTCGAGCGCGACGCAGGCGCCGAACACGAACAGCAATTGCCAGCAGAACGGATTGAAATACCAGTCGCCATCCGGAAACGACGCCAGGTTCCAGCCGAACTGGCGCGCGGCGAAATAGAGCGCGAGCGATCCGAGCACCGTCAGGGTGGGCCAGCGCAACATCGTCCACAACACCGGCGGGAACAGCAGCACCAGCAAGGTGTAGAGCTGCAGCGCATCGAGGTTGCGCGCCTTGGATTGCAGCAGCAGGCCGTGCGCCAGGATTCGGATCGGATGGTCGATCAGGCCGGCGACGTTGAATTCGTTCAGAAGGTCGGGCGCGGCGTATTGTTCCGCTACATATCCGATGACCACGATGTAGATCACGAACAGAACGACGTAGGCGGCGTAGAGCTGCCATGCGCGCTTCAACAGCGGGGTTGCCCCGACGATAAAGCCGCGTTCCAGCATGATTTTTCCGTAGATGGCGGCCGCGGTGTAGCCGGAAATGAAGATGAACAGATCGGCGGCGCCGCTGAAGCCGTAATTTCGAGCCGTGATCCAGTTCACGAAGTTGTTGGGGATATGGTCGAGAAAGATGAACCAGTTGGCGAGCCCGAGAAACAAGTTGAGCCGGATATCGCGACCGTTCGCCGTGAGATTCGCGTTGATGTTCATGGACATTATTTATGCCGTGGATGGTGGGGGCGCCAGCGAGGGCAATGCACGGCTTGTGCATGGCCAGGTCTCGTCCGGGCGTATCGGCCGCTGCCGCCTGACACCCGGTTCGTCCAGCCGAATCCTGTTACCGCGGTCGCGTGGCAGAACCCTTCATGGGCAAGGAAGTGAGAGCCGGTCGAGCTGCAACGGGCACCAAATAATTGCGCCATGGCGCGACGATCGCTGCAGCTATTGACCGGGAAATATGGCAGCATGCCGAACCGGAGAAATAGAATAATCGTGAAGAGATTGTTGGCTGCAGCCTGGAATAAAACCGCGTGCCGCATGGACTCGTTTGAAACAGCTCTCCGGACGCGAAGACCCGGGCTTCCGGGACCTGCAAGACGTGCTGCCTGATGCGGCTGCCCTTCTTCTACGGCTGGATCATCATCGGCGTGACGTTCGTCACCATGGCGATCGGCGTTAATGCGCGCACGTCGTTTTCGTTGTTCTTTCCACCGATCATCGACGAGTTCGGATGGGAGCGCGGCGTCACTGCCGGCGCCTTCTCGTTCGGCTTTCTGGTGTCCGGCGCGGTGAGCCCGCTGATCGGCCGGATGATGGATCGCCTTGGTCCGCGCGCCGTGATGGAGCTTGGCGTCGCGCTGATGGCAGGCGGCCTGTTGTTGGCGCCGCTGACGACGCGGCCCTGGCATCTCTACGTGACAATCGGCGTCATGGTCGGCGCCGGCAGCATCTGTCTCGGTTACTCCGGTCAATCGCTGTTCCTGCCCAACTGGTTCAATCGCCGGCGCGGGCTTGCGATGGGGCTTGCCTTTGCCGGCGTCGGCCTCGGTTCGGTGACGCTGCTGCCCTGGGTGCAGCACATGATCGAGCAGACCGGCTGGCGAACCGCCTGCACGGCGATGGGCGTTCTGGTGCTGGTCGTGCTTGCGCCGATCAACCTGTTGCTGCGCAAGCGGCCCGAGGATATCGGGCTTGAGCCGGACGGCGACGCGGCACCCGTGGCATCGGCAAGGCCGGTCTCGAACATCATCGATCCCGATTGGGCCGCGATCGACTGGACCTTGCAGCGGGCGCTGCGCACGGCGCGGTTCTGGTGGCTGGCGGCAGGTTATTTCGGCGGATTGTATGTCTGGTACGCGGTGCAGGTTCACCAGACCAAATATCTTCTCGACATCGGCTTCAGCCCGAGCGTGGCGGTGTGGGCGCTGGGCGCAGTGAGCCTGCTCGGGATTCCTGGCCAGATCCTGCTCGGGCACATTTCGGACCGGGTCGGACGGGAGTGGATCTGGACCGCCAGTTGCATCGGCTTTGCGATCTGCTTTGCGGCGCTGATCGCGCTGGCGCGGTTTCCGACCCTGCCGCTGGTCTACCTGATGGTGCTGGCGCAGGGCGCGCTCGGCTACGGCCTCACCTCCATCATGGGCGCGGTGGTGGTGGAGATTTTCCAGGGCAAGCATTACGGCAGCATCTTCGGTACCGTGATGCTTGCAGCCCTCGCCGGCGGCGCCGCGGGCCCCTGGCTCACCGGCATTCTGCACGACCTTTCAGGGAGTTATACCATAGCCTTCGCGATCGGCATCGCGGTGAGCGCGATGTCGGCGATCGCGATCTGGTGCGCGGGGCCCGGCCAGATCCGCGCCGTCGCGGGCCAGTTGCACCGGGTCCAGGGCCGCGTCATCGGCAGCGGCCAGAAGTAGCAACTTGCGGCTTGCCGATAGCGCCGGCTTGTGGGCTTAATCCGCCGCCAAAACCACGCTGACCGCTTCGAGGGTGTCATGAATGAGCATGTTCAGACCGCGACGACCGGGCCGCTCTTCAATCCGCTGTCACCGGACTTCATTCGCGATCCCTATCCGCATTACGAGCGGCTGCGCACCACCGACCCTATGCATCTCACGCCGCTCGGTGCGTTTGTCGCGAGCCGCCACGCCGAGGCCAGTCTCGTTCTGCGCGACAAGCGCTTCGGCAAGGATTTCGTCGATCGCACCATCCGGCGTTACGGACCCCAGATCATGGAGGAGCCGGTCTTTCGCAGCATGAGCCACTGGATGCTGCAGCAGGATCCGCCCGATCATACGCGATTGCGCGGTCTTGTCGTGAAGGCCTTCACTGCCCGCCGGGTCGAGGATATGCGTCCACGCATCCAGCAGATTGTCGATGATACGCTCGATGCGATCGTCGGTCGCGGCCACATGGACCTGATCGAGGATTTCGCGTTTCGGCTGCCGGTGACGATCATCTGCGACATGCTCGGAATTCCCGAGCACCACCGCGAGGTATTCTACAAGAGCTCCCGCGACGGCGGCCGACTGCTCGATCCGGTGCCGCTGACGCCGGCCGAAATCGAGCAGGGCAATGCCGGCAACCTGATGGCCCAGATGTATTTCCAGCAGTTGTTTGAGCTGCGCCGGCGCAGCCCGGGTGAGGATCTGACAACACAATTGGTGCAGGCCGAGGAAGACGGCCTCAAGCTCTCCAACGAGGAGTTGACCGCCAACATCATCCTGCTGTTCGGCGCCGGGCACGAGACCACTGTCAACCTGATCGGCAACGGGCTATTGGCGCTGCACCGCAATCCCGATCAGCTCGCGCTGCTCAAGTCCAACCCGGCGCTGATCACCAACGCCATCGAGGAATTCCTGCGCTACAATTCCTCGGTGCAGCTCACCGGCCGGGTGGCGCTGGAAGACATCGACGACCTCGGCGGCAAGAAAATTCCCAAGGGCGAGAGCGTGCTGTGTCTGCTGGGTTCGGCCAATCGCGATCCCGCGGTCTATCCCGACCGCCCCGACCGTCTCGACATCACCCGCCCCAATGTGCGCCCGCTGTCCTTTGGCGGCGGCATCCATTTCTGCCTTGGCGCCCAACTGGCGCGCATCGAGGCCGAAATCGCCATCGCGACCCTGCTGCAACGTCTCCCGGAACTGCGGTTGGACAACGCCGAGAACCCGGAATGGCGGCCGACCTTCGTGCTGCGTGGCCTCAAGACGCTGCCGGCAAGCTGGTGAGGGCTGTGGCGTCAACCCAGGTGTGACGTTGCTGTGACTTCGCCACAGTTGCCTCTATATATGGCGGCGTTCCGGCGTTGATGTCGGCGCGGCGGGTGGCTCGGGCCCATTGTCGCGACGGCGCATGTTTTACGGAGGATGGGCCGTCCCGCCGCGCGAAGCCGATGCGCCGGCCCATGCTTAGAAGGAGACACCGTGCAGACGACGCTGCTCGGACTGGCGATTGCCTTTATCCTGGCGCTGACCGCCGCGCTTGTCGGACCGTACTTCATCGACTGGAATCAGTTCCGGCCGCAATTCGAGGCCGAAGCAACCCGGGTGATCGGTGCGCCGGTGCGGGTCGACGGCGCGCTCGATGCGCGGCTGCTGCCGACACCATCGCTGCGGCTTCGCTCGGTGGTGCTCGGCGGCGTCAACGATCTCGGCAAGGTTCGCGCCGACAAGCTCGATGTCGAATTCAGCCTGGGTGAGCTGATGCGCGGCGAATGGCGCGCCACCGAACTGAGCATCAATGGCCTCGCGCTCGATCTTGGACTTGATCCGCGAGGGCGGATCGATTTGCCAGTCGCGAGCGGAAAGTTCAATTTAGGCTCGCTCGCGATCGATCGCCTGAACCTGACCGGCCGCATCGCGCTGCATGACGCCGCAAGCCACGGGACGCTCGAACTGAACGATATCGCGTTTTCCGGCGACGTACGTTCGCTGGCCGGCTCGGTGCGGGGCGACGGCAGCTTCGCGCTGTCCGGCACGCGCTACGCGTTCCGGGTGTCGTCGAGCCAGGCGCAGGACGGCGGCGGCACCCGCGTTCACCTCAATATCGATCCCGGCGCCAGCGCATTGGCGATCGATCTCGACGGCGTGCTCAGCTTCGAGGCCCGCGCCCCGCGCTTCGACGGTGCACTGGTGCTGGCCAGCGCCGCGAAGGCCAGCTCGAACGGCCCGCGCGCCAAGGCGTCGCGGACGCAAATCCCCTGGCGGATGTCGGCCAAGGTCAAGGCCGATCGAGCGGCCGCGCATCTCGAACAGCTCGAGGCGAGCTACGGTCCGGACGAGACTGCGCTCAAATTGGCTGGCGTCGCCGACATTCGCTTCGGCGCCTCGCCCTTGCTTCATGCGGTGATCTCGGCGCGGCAGTTCGATGCCGACCGGTTTGCCGGCAAGGGCGATGACCATGCAGCGGAACCGGTTCGATTGTTGCCAGGGTTGCGCGCGCTGCTCGCCGCGATCCCGCAGGCACCGATTCCGACTCAAATCGAATTCGGCTCCGAGCAGATCATGCTGGGCGGGCGTCCGCTGCAGTCTCTCGCGGCCGATCTGCACACCGACGCGAAGTCCTGGGTCATCGATCGGCTGGATTTTCGCGCGCCCGGCGCCACCCATATTAGTCTCAGCGGCACCGACATGCAGCCGGGCCCGTCCGGCAGTTTCCGCGGTGCGCTCGATCTCGAATCGTCCGATCCGGATACGCTGGCGGCGTGGCTGCAGGGCCGCGGTGAGGCCAGCTTTCACAGCCAAAAGCCGTTGCGGCTGAGTGGCACCGTCAGTGTGGCCGCGGACCGCGTTGCCATCGACGCCATGAAGGCCGAGATCGATGGCGGCGCCGTCGAGGGGCGGGTTGCGCTCGCCCGGCAATCGGCCGACAGCGGCTCGCGGTTCGACGCCGTATTGAAGGCCGACCGCCTTGATCTCGATTCTGCCGCGGCGTTCCTGCAGTCGCTGGCAGGCCCGCAGGCCGACTGGCCCGACGCGGCGGCGATCTCGCTCGATATCGGGCACGCC
Organism: uncultured Alphaproteobacteria bacterium; assembly: GCA_963808035.1. GTDB lineage: Bacteria > Pseudomonadota > Alphaproteobacteria > Rhizobiales > Xanthobacteraceae > Bradyrhizobium. The sequence goes on from CAWEEF010000004.1 coordinate 395,695, forward strand.
AGTTCGGCCGGCCAGGATTTGCATCCGTTGCTGGCTAGACTGGGCTATAGCGCGCAAAAGATCTCGCTCGATCAGCTCAAGATCGGCGACGCCGGCAGCGTGATGGTGGACGCCTCCGGCGATTTCGATCGAGCCAACGCGACCGGAAAGCTGGCGCTGAATTCCAGCGCGCCATCGCTTGGCCAGATCACCGGCCTGGTTGCGCCGCTCGCGCCGGCGCTGGCGGCGCGGCTCGATGCCATTGGCACGGGTCCGGGTCCCGCCCATCTCAGGCTCGCGCTCGATGTCGGCCAGGATTCCGCCCATCCCGACCTCGCGAGCGCGCGCGCCGTGGTCAACCTCGACGCGCCGCAGCTCAAGGGCGCGGTCACCGTCACCGCGAAGCCAGCCGTCGCCGCCTTGCGCGCGGTCGATCTCGATGCGCTCCGGCGCAGCGAAGTCAGGGTTGAATCGAAGGTGTCGTCGGAGCAGGGCGGTGCGTTGCTGGCCCTGCTGGGGCTCAATCACGCCATCGCTGCGGGCCAGGGCCCGGCACAATTCGAGGGATCCGTGAGCGGCATGTGGCATGCGCCGCTGCGGCTGAAGGCCAAGATGACGGGAACCGGACTGGACGCCGACGCGCAGGGGACCGCCGAACCGTGGGCGCAGGACGCGACGGCTGGCGTCAACCTGACAATACGCCATGTCGATCTGACGCCGCTGTTCGGTCTCAAGCCCACTGACGCGCTGGCGCGAAATGTCAGCCTGTCGTCACGGGTCGCGCTCGCCGGGGGCAAGCTGACCCTGGACGATCTGGACGGCTCGATCGCGGGTTCGCGGCTGCGCGGGCGCATCGTGCTGACGCTCGGCGATGAAAAGAATGTCGAGGGCGAAGTTGGTCTCGACACGCTTGATCTCGCGCCGGCCTTCGCGCTTGCGATCGGCAGTGCCGGGCGTGGCGCGGCCGAGCCGCTCGGTTCGGGCCTGCTAAAGGGCTGGCGTGGCCATATCACGTTCCAGGCGCTGCGCGGCGCACTTCCGGGCGGCGGCGAGTTGCGGCCGGTGAGCGGAACGGTCGCCAATGACGGCCAGTCACTGACCTTCGACGAAATCAAGGGCATGATCGGGGGTGGAGCGGCGACCGCCCATATCGACGCCAGGCAGACCAATGACGGCATTGCGCTCAACGCACGGCTGCAACTGACGGGGGTCGATGGCACGGCGTTGCACTATCGGCAGCTTAAAATGCCCGCGGGCCGCACCTCGATGCAGATGACGTTGGCGAGTCTCGGCCGCAGCACATCGGCGCTGACCGGGGCGTTGTCCGGAAGTGGCGCCGTGACGCTGGAATCCGCTGCCATCGGCGGGCTCGATCCGCGCGCGTTCGACGCTGCGATCCGCGCCAGCGATGCCGGGCAGGCGACCGACGACACCAGGCTGCGGCAGATCGTCGAGCCGGTGCTGTCGGCCGGTTCGTTGCCGGTCGCATCGGCGCAAATCCCCTTCACGATCAGGGACGGCCGGCTGCGCGTCGACGCCACCACGCTCGGTGCCGATGGCGCCCGCGCCATCGTGTCCGGTGGATACGATATTCCCGCCGACCAGGCCGACATTCGCGCCACCCTTGCATCGACCAGCGTCGGAGCGGCGTCGAGCCGCCCGGAACTTCAGTTGTTCGCGGCGGGTTCGCCCGACGCGCTCAATCGAACGGTCGACGTCGCGGCGCTGTCGTCATGGCTGGCGGTGAGAGCGATCGACCGTGAGACCCGCCGGCTGGATTCGATCGAGCGCGGCGAGCGGCCGCCGGCGGCCACGCCGGCATCGATTCCGCCTCCATCGGCTCCAATTCCCGGTGCGGTCCCAACCGATCCATCGCTTCCTGACGTGCTGAATTCGGGCCGCGACCCGCGCCGACCGCTGTTGAAACCCAAGGCAAGCGTGCCGCGCCCGTCGGCCATACCCTCGAGCCCGCCGGTGGTCAGCCAGCAGGTCGCGCCGCTACCGCCGCCGATCGAAGTCCGGCCGGCGCCCAATGTGGTGCGACAGCCCAGGCTGCGGGCGCCCCTCGTGCTGACGCCGCCGGTCGTCAATCCACCACGGCCGTCCTTCTAGAGGGGCACTGGCTGGTGTTGCTGATTTCGTTCCTCGCGCTGCCGATCCGCGGCGTCATCGCGGCGACGACGCGTCAGACGGCGCAGGTGCCGACCGAGATCACCGGGGCGATCCTGATCGGCGTCGATCTCGGTCCGAACCTGTCGGTGACGGGATCGCTCGCCACCATCCTCTGGCTGATCGCGCTGCGACGCGAGGGCGAACATGTCGGTGCGCCGCGGTTTCTCAGGCTGGGCCTGGTGGTCATGCCGCCCGCACTGGTGCTTTCGCTGCTGGCCTTGTCGGCGATGTCGCGATGAGCGCGAGCAACGCGCGGCCGTCTTGCGACCTCAGTCTAATCCTGAGTGGTTAAACCGCCGAACGCTCCTACCATCAGCCTGCTCCTTTGGCTGCGAGAATTAGAATAACGAGCAGGAGTAAGACGACAATAGCAAACGGTCCCTCGGCCACAGCTTCGACCAGCCAGGGTGTGCGGAGCGAGAGCCAGTTGCGCCTGTTTGACATCGTCGTTTCTTTGCGGCTCTCGCTTCTGTCACACGAAGGTGCGCGCTACGGCCGATACAAGCCCCGTTTCCGGGAAGAAACCCAGCTTATGCTCGCCCAAGAGCAACTCGAACTGCTCGTAGGTGACGGCGCCCTGAAAGGTCGGATCGGCGAGGCCGTTTGTCTTGGCTGCCACAGCTTCGATGCGCTGCTGCTGCTGGGTGGTCTGCTCCGGCGTCCACAATCTCGCGCCATCCCTGGCAAAGATTGACGAATGGCGCAGCACATAGTTGGCAACTGCCCTGAGCGCCGCGGCTTTGTCCTTACGCCGCTGACATTCCTGCCGAAGATCAAATTTATCGAGAACCAGTTGCGTCCCCACATGATGAAAGCGTCATGGAAATTATCGGTATTCATGGCGGCACAGGCATGCTGGATCGCGGCATCCTTCGCTAGATATATGATATCATATATTATTAAATAGTATCAGGTTGTTAGGTAGAATGTAGCTGATCGCTTACTTTTATTGTTGTCAACGAACGGCGACATATGATAATGTCGGCGAACGATTACATAAGGAACCTTATGCTTACGCGTACACCTGCGGACCTGGGCGCCGCCATTCGAGACCGGCGCAAGCACCTTAAGCTCGATCAGGCAAGCTTAGCCAAACAGATCGGCGTCAGCCGGCAATGGCTCATCGAGCTCGAGCACGGCCATCCGCGCGCCGAGCTGGGCCTCGTGCTTCGCGTCCTTGATGCCTTGGGTATCAACCTCGATGCGGACATAGCCCAAGCAAAAGCCCCGCGTTCAGGCACTGTCGACATTAACGCGATCGTCGCTAAGGCGAAGAAGAAAAAGCTATGACCGAACTTGTCACTCTTCTCGACGGGAAGGAAGTCGGCCGCGTACATAACGATGCCCGCGGCCGCCGGACGTTTGTCTATGACGATCAATGGCGCAACGCCCGCGAGGCATATCCCCTATCGCTCTCCATGCCGATCGCGGCTAAAGAGCACGGCCGGTCCGTGGTCGAGGCCTTCCTCTGGGGCTTGTTGCCGGACAATGAACAGGTGCTTGCTCGCTGGGCCGCGAAGTTTCAGGTCTCGGCCCGCAACGTTTTTGCGCTCATATCGCACGTCGGCGAGGACTGTGCGGGCGCCGTCCAGTTCGTGACCCCGGAACGCCTGGAGGCCATAAGCAGCGGCAAGGAGGATAAAGTCGAATGGCTCGACGAATCCGAAGTCGCCATGCGCTTGCGAATGCTGCGCGAAGATCACGCCGCGTGGCGATTGCCGCGTGATACCGGTCAGTTCAGCCTTGCCGGCGCCCAACCCAAAACGGCACTGCTTCTGCAAAATGATCGTTGGGGCATTCCTTCCGGACGCATACCGACGACGCATATTCTGAAGCCGCCGACCGGACATTTTGACGGCCATGCGGAGAACGAGCACATTTGTCTTATGCTCGCACGCAATCTTGGCCTGCCGGCCGCCCAATCGAAGGTCATGCGGTTTAAAGACGAAGTGGCCATCGTCGTTGAACGGTACGACAGGCAGCAGAGAGGCAACGACATCATTCGCGTGCATCAGGAGGATATCTGCCAGGCGCTCGGGATCATGCCGACAAAGAAATATCAGAACGAAGGTGGGCCGAGTGCGGCCAATATCGTCGAACTCTTGCGCACCTATTCGACGGATCGCGACACCGATCTCGACACATTCGGCACTGCTCTTGGCTTCAACTGGCTGATCGCGGGCACGGACGCGCATGCCAAAAACTACTCTCTGCTCCTGAGCGGCCCTGATGTCCGGCTTGCTCCGCTCTACGACATCGCGAGCATTCTTCCTTACGATGAAGTCGATCTGCGCAAGGCCAAGCTCGCGATGAATATCGGGGGTGAACATAAGGTGAGCCAGATCGGGTTGCGTCAATGGCAGAAATTTGCCCGTGAAGTACGAGTGGATGTTGGTCAACTCGTCGAAGTGCTCATCTCTATGGCCAAGCAGCTCCCTGACGAGGTCACGGCCGCGCGCTCGCGCGCTCGCGAAGAAGGGCTGAATAACGCCCTTATCGAGCGTCTTTTGACGCAATTGATCGATCGCGCTCAAGAATGCCGGCGCTTGCTTGGTGACACATAGTCTACGAAAAGGAACGATGCCTCTCGATCATTACGTTTCGCAGGTTCATCTGCGGCAGTTCTATTCTCCGGCGCTTGACGGAAAGCAGATGTACGGCTTTCGCAAGCGCGACGGTCACCGTTTCCCGTGCAGCTCGAAAGATGTTTGCAGGGTGCAGGACGGCAGCACGAACGAATACCTGCTGAAAGACCGGATAATTGAAGAATTCTTGAAAACGATCGAGCCCAACTACAACGCTGCAATCGCTGAATTGCGCACCGGTAGACCGAGCCGCGACACGGTTTACGCGATTGCGGGTTTCGCGGCCTATGTAACGAGCTGTTCGCCGGCCGCGATGCGGCTGCATGCCGGGCCTTTGAGGAGTACGGTTGAAGCCACCGGCAAGATCCTCGACGCCTCGGGAGAAATTCCGAGGGCGCCGGAAGCACTCGGAGGCAAGAGCTATACCGAGTTGATCGAGAATGAGGAAAACAACGATCGACGAAAAGTATCCGCAAGCTCTTGGTATCAACGGCATCATGGAGCGCGTGAATATCTGGGGTAATTCCGCCTGGGATATACTGATAAACGAGCACGCCGGGGACAGCCCGTTCTTCACGACCGATTTCGCAAGCGGCATAGAGCTCTCGGATGATCCGAGGATCATCAATAGGCTGGTGCCACTTGCTCCCGAACTTGCATTGCGTATTCGTCCCGACCTTGATGCGCGCGACTTGAATAAGGATACGACGTTTAGAGCGTTTCGCTGTCGTTTGCTCACGCCGTCCAGGAATGAAGTCCGAGTCATAAACCAAACCATTGCTCGGTGCGGCGAGGAGTTCGTCTTGTTTCGTGACAATCACGGCTGGGTTGAAGGCTTCCTCAATAAGAACCGGTCCTTTCGGGTTGAGCCGGTCAACACAGAGATCAAGACGCCCACCGGGTACGCGCTGATCTCGAGCATCCGAATCAAATCGACCAAAAAATGAGACCTGTCGATTTCTTGAGCGGTTTAGGAAACGGCAGATTCATCAACTCGCGTTTGACATCCAGACGAATTTTTTAAACTGAAGGTTGGATTTTTCGCCGGCTCCTCCCGCCAGCTACGCCGCCAATCGTCTCCAATCCTCGGTCGGATACATCGCCGCATAGGCGAAGCATAAACCCAGCTATAAGGTGGGTCGTATCGCCGTCTGACGGTTTCAGTTAAGTGTTCGCCCAAGAGCCTCACAGCAAAGATCAATGCTCTTGCGCGCGCTCTCTTCGATCGCAATCCATTCCTTCGCATGGTGATCAGGGATGCAGTCCAGGAAGGACAAGTCTCGCGTATCGAGTAGATAGCCGCCCAAAAGGACATGCACTCACTTGTGGTGCTTCGGGCAAAGCCATTGATAGTCGTGAATGGCATCTTCCGCACCGCATTCGAACTGGAGCGCTAGTCTACCCGGCACCGAGGGCGTAGGCGATGTTGTAGGTCGCGAGACTTGCGGCATAGGCGAGCGCGAGCATATAGGCGAAAGTGATCGCCATCCATTTCCAGCTTCCGGTTTCGCGGCGAATGACGGCCAGCGTCGAAGCGCATTGCGGGGCGAAGATATACCAGGCGAGCAGCGACAGCGCCGTGGCCACGCTCCATTTGGTGGCCAGCATATGTCCGATCTGGTCTGCCGCTTGCTTGCCGCCCTCGATGGCATAGACGGTGCCGAGCGCGGCGACCGCGACTTCCCGCGCCGCCATGCCCGGGATCAATGCCACCGCGATCTGCCAGTTGAATCCGATCGGCGCGAGCAGGGGTGCCAGTGCCTTGCCGATCATGGCGGCGAAGCTGTAGTCGATCGGCGGGTCCGTTGCTCCGGGCAGCGCCAACGGAAACGACGCCAGAAACCAGATCAGCACCATCATCGAGAAGATGGTGGTGCCGGCCCGCTGCAGGAACATCTTCGCCCTTGTATAGACGCCGATGGCGACGCTGCCGGCGCGCGGCATCTTGTAGTCCGGCAACTCGAGCATGAAGGGCGCCGGCGCGTAGTCACGCAGCATGAAGAACTTGATGACAAAGGACACCCCCAAAGCGCTGGCGATGCCCGCGGCGTAGAGCCCGAACATCACCAACCCCTGCAAATTGACCCAGCCCCAGATCAGCCTGGCGGGGATGAAGGCAGAGATGATGAGGGTATAGACCGGGATGCGCGCCGAGCAGGTCATCAACGGCGCGATCAGGATGGTGGTCAGGCGGTCGCGGCGATTGTCGATCACCCGTGTCGCCATGATGCCGGGAATGGCACAGGCGAAACTCGAGAGCAGCGGAATGAAGGCGCGGCCGTGCAGGCCCGCGCCGCCCATGATGCGATCCATCAGGAACGCTGCGCGTGCCATGTAGCCGAAATCTTCCAACAGCAGGATGAACAGGAAGATGATGATGATCTGCGGCAGGAACACGATGACGCTGCCGACCCCGGAAATGACGCCGTTTTGCAGGAAGCTTTGCAGCAAGCCTGCCGGCAGCGTGTCGTGGACCAGTTGACCCAGCGCGGCGAACCCGGATGACAGCAGATTCATGACCGGCTGCGCCCATGCAAACACCGCCTGGAACATCACGAACAGGATCAACGCCAGGATCGCCAGGCCCATCACCGGATGTAGCACCACCGCATCGATGCGCGCCGTCCTGGTGTCGGGCTTGGCCGGCAGGCTGATGGTCGCCGCGATGATGCGATCGGCCTCGCGCTGGGTGGCGCGCAATTCCGCGATCGACAGCGGTTGCCAGCGATTTTCCTGCACCGGGGCCGCTGCCTGCGCCGCAATCTCGTCGGTTCGCCGCAACAACCCGGCGGTGCCGCCCTTGCGCACAGCAATGGAGGTGACGACCGGCACGCCGAGCGCCTCGGACAGCCCGGTCACGTCGACGGTGACACCGCGGCGGGTGGCGATGTCAAACATGTTGAGCACCAGCATCAGTGGCCGGCCGGTGCTTTTGAGTTCGAGGACGAGACGGATGGTCAGCCGCAAATTGGTGGAGTCGGCGACGCAAAGCACGAGGTCCGGCACGGCTTCGCCGGGGCTGCGCCCGAGCACCACGTCGCGCGTGATCTCTTCGTCCGGGCTGCGGCCGCGGAGCGAATAGGTGCCCGGCAAATCGAGCAGCGAAACCTGGCGCCCCAGTGGCGTGACGAACCCGCCTTGCTTGCGCTCCACGGTGACGCCGGGATAGTTCGCGACCTTCTGGCGGCTGCCAGTCAGCGCATTGAACAGCGAGGTCTTGCCGCTGTTTGGCGTGCCCACCAGGGCGAGGTGCATTAACGGGACTTCCATCGCGCTGTACCGTTCGTCAGGCAACAATCACGGCCATCGCCTCGCGCCGGCGAACGGCAATCGTGACGTTCTCGACCCGAACCGCGATCGGATCGCGCCCGATCGTGCCCTCATGCAGTACCTCGACCCTCGCGCCCTCGACGAAGCCGAGTTCGATCAACCGGCTTTCGAGTTCGTGGGCCGACAAGGCCGAGCCTGCATCAGCGGCGGCGATGCGCTGGATGACCCCGCGATAGCCGCGCGCAGCCGACCCCAGCGGCAGTTGCGGGCGCGCGTCGTTTCGTTGCTGGCTGGTCATGACCTGTCTTTCCAATGGCGGACCGATAGGTCAAGCGCAGCAAGCGCAATACGGCTTTACCTTAGAGGGATTATAAACAAACGGCGTGGCCGGAGAGGAGCAATTTCCAGCACCGCGGCTTCATCCTTCGAGACGCACCGCTTCGCGATGCTCCTCTGGATGAGGTCTCAGACCCTCATGGTGAGGAGCGCGGCATCGCCGCGCGTCTCGAACCACGAGGCCCCCTGGATGCGCGGTCATGATTCGACCCAGCCGGAAAATGCTCTAGTCCTGCGGTTTTGCTTCCGGCGCGGCGGACAAAGCGCGGGTCCGAAAATAGTCGAGAACAAAAAGCCTGATGGCCGAAGAAAGATTGCCTTGCTGGCGGTTGCTGTCGATTTCGCCGACCAGTTCCGACAGCGTCATGTCGCGGAGCCCGGAGATCTCCTTCATGCCATTCCAGAATGCTTCTTCGAGGCTGACGCTGGTCTTGTGACCGGCGACCACGATCGAGCGCTTCACCACCGGCGATTTCATGACGCGTCCTCGCCATCGATCCGGTGCTGATCCAGCAATTCGTTGTCGCGGCTGGTGCGCCGTTCATCTCGACCGCGTTCGGATTTGGTACGGCCGAAACGCGCCCGATTGGTTTCAGCCTGTTGCTCGGACTGCCGGCGCTCGGTGCGCTTCTTAAATCGCCTGAGGTTGACCACATCCCCCATGCCTGTCCTCGTCATCCGCCAAAATGGGAGCATGCGATATTTTCACGGAGACGTGAGAGGTCGCGCTGGGCTGGCTCGATCGTCATTCAGAAGTCCTCGTAGTAGCCCTCTGATAGCACCAAAAAAGGCGCTCCGCCCTGCGAAAACCAGATTTCTTGTGCTCTAGCATGCGCCCGCGCAAATGCGATAGCGGATCGATGTTATTCTTTAGGTGTTATGAGGCATAATCATATCTCTGTCCGCAAACCAACGGGCTGCCCGCGCGGCGATCAGCCGGGATGGGTCATCTTGTCCGGCTGCACCAGCCGGTCGAATTCCGCTGCCGACACCAGGCCGAGCCGGGTGGCCTCTTCTTTCAGCGTCGTGCCACGGGCGTGCGCGGACTTGGCGACCTTCGCTGCATTGTCGTAGCCGATTTTGGGCGCCAGCGCAGTCACCAGCATCAGCGAGCGTTCCATCAGTTCCCGGATGCGCTTCTCGTCGGCGCGAATGCCTTCGACGCAATGCTCGGTGAAGGAGCGCGCGACGTCGGCCAGCAATCGTATGGAATGCATCATACAATATGCCAGCACCGGCTTGTAGACGTTAAGCTCAAAATGGCCCTGACTGCCGGCGACGGTGATGGCGGTGTGGTTTCCGAACACCTGGCAGCACACCATGGTCATCGCCTCGCACTGCGTCGGATTCACCTTGCCCGGCATGATCGAGGAGCCCGGCTCGTTTTCCGGCAGGATCAGTTCGCCGAGGCCGGAACGCGGGCCCGAGCCGAGCAAGCGGATGTCGTTCGCAATCTTGAACAGGCCGGTCGCCACCGAATTGATCGCGCCGTGTACGAACACATACGCGTCGTTGGACGCGAGCGCCTCGAATTTGTTGGCAGCGCTGGTGAAAGGCAGTTTTGTGGTTCGGGCGACGTGCCGCGCAAACATCCGGGCGAATTTCGGCTTGGAGTTGAGGCCGGTACCAACCGCGGTGCCGCCCTGCGCCAGCGGGTACAGATCCCTGACCGCCGCGCGCAGCCGGGTGATGCCGCTTTCGACCTGCGCGGCGTAGCCGGAAAATTCCTGGCCAAGCGTCAGCGGGGTGGCATCCTGGGTGTGGGTCCGGCCGATCTTGACGATCCGGGCGAACGCCTTTTCCTTTCGGCGAAGCGCGCGGTGAAGCTTGTCGAGCGCGGGAAGCAGGTCGGTGAGAATCCGCATCGCCGCCGCGATGTGCATCGCGGTCGGAAACGAATCGTTCGACGACTGGCTCATATTGACGTGATCGTTCGGATGCACAGGCTGCTTGGTGCCGAGTTTGCCGCCCAGCATTTCGTTGGCCCGATTGGCGATCACCTCGTTGAGGTTCATGTTGGTTTGGGTGCCGGACCCGGTCTGCCAGACCACCAGCGGAAAATGCCCGTCGAGCTTGCCGTCGATCACCTCGCGCGCGGCGCGGATAATGGCGCCGGCGCGGCGCCGGTCGAGCAGCCCGAGTTCGCGATTGGTTTCGGCGGCGGCAAGCTTGACCATGCCGAGCGCGCGAACGATCGGCATCGGCATCCGGTCGTCGCCGATGCGGAAATTCCGCCGCGACCGTTCGGTCTGCGCGCCCCAGTAGCGATCGGCGGCAACGTCGATCGCGCCGAAGCTGTCGGTCTCGGAGCGGGTGGAACCGGATCGCGAGGATGGGGTCGATCGAGCCATGAGTTGAGTCCGTTACGCTATAGCGCTTTCGAGCGAAGTGGGTACCGGTTCGCGGAGGAAAACGCGTCAAAACAGGAAATCTAGCAGCGCTTCCGCTCGGCGGGCGTCGATCACTTCTTGCGGAAGCGATCCAGCCGCACGACCTCGGCGCCCTCATTCGGCCTGGTCGGCTCAGGCGGGTTTTCCGCGGCCGGCTCGTCCGCGTTCAGCGCGGGGACAGGGGCGGGCGCCGGCACTGCGGGCAGCTTTGCCGCCGGGCTTTCGGCCGCGGTGTCGGTGGTCTCGAACTGCAATCCGAATTGCACTGAGGGGTCGAAGAAGCTCTTGATGGAATTGAATGGAACCAGCAGCCGCTCGGGAACGCCGCCGAACGACAGGCCAACTTCAAAACGATCCTCGGTCACCGTGAGGTCCCAGAACTGGTGTTGGAGAATGATGGTCATTTCTTCCGGATATTGCGCCAACAGCCGCGGCGACAGCTTGACGCCGTCGGCGGTCGACAGAAACGTGATGAAGAAATGGTGCTCCCCGGGCAGGCCGTGCTCGGCAGCGTCGGTCAGGACGCGGCGCAACACCCCGCGCAGCGCATCGCGCGCCAGCACGTCGTATCGGATATGATCGGTCGCCATGGGTCATCCTGTCGCATTGAGACGCTGCCGGCGGATCGGCGGCGGTGTTCAAGGCCCGACTCGCGCCATCGGCCATGGTACCCCGGCGGCGGCCCGTGGTCAGCAGGCATCCCGCTGCTGGTCAAAATTCCGGCAAAAGGCGCCCGGTCGGGCAAAATGAAGTGGAGGCTTCTGTTGCCAGGTGCCTCCGAACCCCGCCTAGCGGAGCTTAACCCACTAGGACTTCAGACTTGGTCTTTCAAACTGCGTTACGCAGCCTGAGCAACCGGAGCATAGTTGTCGTTTGCAACTATTGCATAGCCCGATAACGGCGGAACCATACCGAGAAAAAACACGCCCTTTACGCCCTCGTCGATCCTGTTTCGCCCCCGCCGAAGCCCGCGCCGCTGCTACGGGCTTGGGTGGAGGCGCCGGGTGCTGCCCCCGGGTCCGAATGGTTTATTGCGACGGCAATTTATTTCCATAGCCGGCGAACCGGCAGCCTCAATATAGGGTGCAAGTGTTGAGAAAAATAGGGCCTTGCCTGGGCTTGCCGGCCTGGAACGCCACCGCCCCATGCGGCGGTGGAATACCCCGATTATTGGTTGGCCCAGCCGGACGGCCGTTCTAAGTGTTGGCGATGCCATCGGATTCGCCGCCGGCCGCCTTAACGGCGCCGGAAAGCCTGAACTCCACGCCCCCCAGCCTGGTCGTGCTGTTTGTCGCGTTCGCCAAGATGTCGCTGGCGGGTTTCGGCGGCGTGCTGGTGTTTGCGCGCCGTGCTATCGTCGACCACCACCGCTGGATGAGCGCGGACGAGTTCAACGAGACCTTCGCGCTGTGCCATTTCCTGCCCGGTCCCAACATCGTCAACCTGTCGGTAGTGTTCGGCTCGCGCTTTCGCGGCATTGCCGGCGGCATCGCGGCCTTTGTCGGGCTGGTCGGCCCGCCCGTCGTGATCGTGACCATGCTGGCGGCGCTCTATGCGCACTTTGGCGAGGTTGATGCGCTGCGACGTATTCTGGCCGGGGTGTCCTGCGCCGCGGTCGGCCTTTTGATCGCCGTGGTATTCCGCATGATGATGCCGCTGATCAGGCGACGCGACCTCGTCGGGCTGGTGGTGCTGGGCGCGGTGTTTGTTGCGATCGGGGTCGTACGACTGCCGCTGGCCGCTGTGCTGCTGGTGGCGATCCCGCTCAGCATGGCCATCACCTTTGCGACGCGGCGGCGGGTTGCGGCATGAATTCGGACGGCAATCCGATCTGGACATTGGCATGGACGTTCGGGCTGATGTCGCTGTTCGCGGTTGGTGGCGCGAACTCCGCCATTCCGGAAATGCACCGGGTCGCGGTCGATGGTCATCACTGGCTGAGCGATACGCAATTTGCCGACGTGTTCGCAATCTCACAACTGTCGCCAGGGCCGAACGTGCTGATCGTCACCCTGATCGGCTATGCTGTCTCGGGCGTCGCCGCGCACTGGTGGCGACGCTTTCGATGTGTGTCCCGACCGCAATCCTCGCTTATTGCGTGAGCGGCGTTCTGACACGGTCGAGCCATTCGCGCTGGCCCGCCATCATCCAGGCGGCGCTGGTTCCGCTTTCGATCGGCTTGATGGGCGCAAGCGGCCTGGTGTTGGCGCTGACCTCGGATCGGACCTGGACCGCCGCGCTGGTTACCGCCGCTGTGGCCGTGGTGGCTTTTGCGACCCGGCTCAATCCGCTCTGGCTGCTGGTGGCCGGCGGCCTGCTCGGGTTTGCCGGGCTGATCGGATGACGGAAATCCCGCTTCGGCCCTTGCCGTCCGCCGGCCGGATGCTCATTTTTCGGGGTATAATCGGGTCCGCGGCCGAATCGACGCTGCCGGGTGGCGGCCGCGGCGGCTACAATTCACGGCCTCAAAGCTCAGCCAGCGTCCGCGACACCTCGCCATGAATCAATATCACGACCTGCTCGAACGGATTTTGTCAGACGGCGCGGCGAAGCACGACCGCACCGGCACCGGCACGCTGTCGATCTTCGGTCACCAGATGCGCTTCAACCTCGCCGCCGGCTTTCCCATGCTGACCACGAAGCGGCTGCCGCTGAAGGCGATCGTGCACGAGCTGCTCTGGTTCCTCAAGGGCGACACCAACGTCAAATATCTCAGGGACCATGGCGTGACGATCTGGGACGAATGGGCCGACGCCAACGGCGACCTCGGCCCGGTCTATGGGTCGCAGTGGCGATCATGGCCGGCGCCCGACGGCCGCAGCATCGACCAGATCTCCAATGTCGTCGACATGATCCGGCGCAATCCGGATTCGCGGCGCCTGATCGTCAGCGCCTGGAATCCGGCCGATGTCGACAGGATGGCGCTGCCGCCCTGTCACTGCCTGTTTCAGTTCTATGTCGCGGGCGGCAAATTGTCGTGCCAGCTTTATCAGCGGTCGGCCGACGTCTTTCTCGGCGTGCCGTTCAACATCGCATCCTACGCGCTGCTGACCTTGATGGTCGCGCAGGTCACGGGCCTCAAGCCCGGCGACTTTGTTCACAGCCTTGGCGATGCGCACCTTTATTCGAACCATCTCGAGCAGGCCCGGCTGCAACTGACGCGTCCGACGCGGCGGCTGCCGGTGATGAAGATCAATCCGGAGGTAAAGGATATCCTCGCCTTCCGCTATGAAGACTTCGTGCTCGAAGGCTACGACCCGCACCCGCACATCAAGGCCGAGGTCGCGGTGTGACCGCGACGGCCGCTGCGCATCCTGAAATCGTCCTCATCGTCGCCGTCGCTGACAATGGCGTGATCGGCGCCGCGGGCGCGATTCCCTGGCGGTTGAAATCCGACCTCCAGCGTCTCAAGGCGTTGACGATCGGCAAGCCTGTGGTGATGGGCCGCAAGACCTTTCTGTCGCTGCGCCGGCCGCTGCCTGGACGCACCAACATCGTGGTGACGCGCGACGCCGGTTTTCGCAGCCCGGGTGCGGTCGTGACGACGTCGCTCGCGAATGCGCGCGCGGTCGCCACCGGCGATGCGCTGCGGCGTTCGGCCGCGGAAATCGTCGTCATCGGCGGCGCGGAAATCTACGCGCAATGTATGGGCATCGCCGACCGGCTGGAGATCACCGAAGTTCACGCGCGGCCGGAGGGCGACACCTGCCTTGCCGCGATTGTGGCGGCGGACTGGAACGAGGTCGCGCGTGTGCGGAATCCGTCCGGTCCGGACGACAGCGCTGACTTTTCCTATGTGACGCTTATCCGGCGAAGGTCGCATTAACCGCATTAGACGATGTTTACATTGACAATTACGGCATCAGGCTTAGCTGCTTCGAGCCACAAGCCGCGTTGTAAGCGCCACGGCCGTCCCCTATAAGGCCTGCTGGTCGTGCGAGGCGGGGCATGCCGGGCCCCTGACGCCGCGCGGAGGAGACTGTCGATGCCGTGGAAGAATCAAGGCGGAGGCCCATGGGGCTCGGGTCCGAAGGGCCCATGGGGCTCCGGGCCGCAACCCGTTGGGCCGAGGCCGCCCGATCTTGAGGATCTGTTGCGCCGCGGTCAGGACCGGCTGCAGCAATTGCTGCCGGGCGGGCATTTCAGCGGCATCGGTGTGGCGCTGCTGCTGCTCGGTGTGCTGGCGATCTGGGCACTGTCCGGCTTCTATCGTGTTCAATCCGAAGAGCAGGGCATCGTGCTGCGCTTCGGCAAGTATGTCTCCCACGCCGATCCCGGGTTGAACTACCATCTGCCGTATCCGATCGAGACCGTACTGCTGCCGAAGGTGCTTCGCGTTTCGACGCTCAGCATCGGCATGACGCTGATCGACGATCCGGCGCGGCGCGGCAGAACCATGCGCGATGTTCCGGAAGAGAGCCTGATGCTCACCGGCGACGAGAACATCGTCGATGTCGATTTCACCGTGCTGTGGCGCATCAAGCCGAAAGGCGCGCCCGACTATTTGTTCAATATCCAGAATCCCGAAGGTACCGTGAAGGCGGTCGCCGAAAGCGCGATGCGCGAAGTGATCGGCCGCTCCAACATCCAGCCGATCCTGACCGGCGCCCGTACCTCGACCGAGCTTGCAGTGCAGGAACTGATGCAGAAGACGCTCGACAGCTACGGCTCCGGCATCCTGGTGCAGCAGGTGCAGATGCAGAAGGTCGATCCGCCGGCGCAGGTGATCGATTCGTTCCGCGACGTGCAGGCGGCGCGCGCCGATCTGGAACGGCTGCAGAACGAGGCCCAGACCTACGCCAATCGCGTCGTTCCCGATGCGCGCGGCCGCGCCGCGCAAATCCTGCAAACGGCGGAAGGCTACAAGCAGCAGGCGGTCGCCGAGGCCAAGGGGCAGAGCGCGCGCTTTCTCAAGGTCTACGACGAATACAAGAAGGCGCCGGATGTCACCCGGCAGCGCATCTACCTCGAGACCATGGAGCACATCCTCGGCGGGTCCGAGAAGCTGATCTATGACGGCGGCAATTCGGCGTCCTCGCAGGGCGTCGTGCCGTATTTGCCGTTGAGCGAGCTGACGCCGCGGCGTTCGACCGCGACCACCAGCAGCCAGCCGCAACCGCAGACGGGAGCTACCCGATGAGGTCCCCCGTTACTGGCATCGTCGCGCTGCTCGTCTTGTTCGTCGCCATCATCGTCGCCTACGGCTCGGTGTTCACGGTCGATCAGACCGAACAGGCGCTGGTGGTGCGGCTTGGCGAGCCGGTCAGTGTCGTCACCGACCCTGGCCTGCACTTCAAGGCGCCGTTCATCGATACCGTGATCCTGATCGACAAGCGCATCCTCGATCTTGAAAATCCATCGCAGGAAGTGATCGCGTCAGACCAGAAGCGGCTGGTAGTCGACGCCTTCGCGCGCTATCGCATCAAGGATGCGCTGCGCTTTTATCAGAGCATTGGCACGATCCAGGCCGCCAATGTCCAGTTGACGACGCTGTTGAACGCCTCGCTGCGCCGCGTGCTCGGCGAGGTCACCTTCATCCAAGTGGTCCGCGACGAGCGCGAAGCCCTGATGGGGCGGATCCGCGACCAACTCGACAAGGAAGCCGGCGCCTACGGCATCCAGGTCGTGGACGTGCGGATCAGGCGTGCCGACCTGCCGGAGCAGAACAGCCAGGCGGTCTATCAGCGCATGCAGACCGAGCGGCAACGCGAAGCCGCCGAGTTCCGCGCCCAGGGCGGCCAGAAGGCGCAGGAGATCAGGTCCAATGCCGACCGGGAAGCCACGGTCATCGTCGCCGAGGCCAATTCGACCGGCGAGCGGGTGCGCGGCGAGGGCGATGGCGAGCGGAACCGGCTGTTCGCCGAAGCCTACAGCAAGGATGCCGACTTCTTCGCGTTCTACCGCTCGATGACGGCGTATGAGAACGGCTTGAAGAGCAACGATACCCGCTTCCTGCTGCGGCCGGATTCCGATTTCTTCAAGTTCTTCAACAATTCATCCGGCAAGCCGCCCGCGGCGGCCGCAGGCCCCGCCGCGACGGCCGCGCCGCCATCGCCGGCGGCACCAAAACCATAAGCGCTGCACCGGGACGACACGAAACATCGCTGCGCGCCCGTACTGACAGCAATAACAACACCAGGGAGGTTCCAGTCCGATGAGGTCCATAGCGTTCGCCGACTTCCTCATCGGTGTGGGTGTGCTGTTCGTACTTGAAGGCCTGATGTTCGCGGCAAGCCCGGCCTGGATGCGGCGGGCGATGAAAAGCGCGCTGGCGACGCCGGACAACATCCTGCGCGGCGTCGGCATCGGGTCGGCGGTCGCCGGCCTGATCCTGATCTGGATCGTCCGGCACTAGTGGCTGCGTCATCAACGCCATCGTGAGCGGCGACGCCGGTTTTTCGCCGTATTTGGCGCGCGGCTATGGCGCAGAAATTGCAGCCCGGATGGTTGCGCCATGCTTGCGCCGGAGCCCGGTTCGGGCGCACTCTGCATTGAAATCCCGATCCGTTATTTTGACGAAAGAGACCGAACATGACCGCTGCGATCCCAGCAATCAGCCGCCTGCGCCCCTGGGTGGCCGCGATCTGCCTCGGCGCGGCCTGCGCCTTCGTTTCCGCGCCGGCGCTGGCGCGCGGCCCCGACGGCATCGCCGATGTCGCGGAAAAGGTGATCGACGCCGTCGTCAATATCTCGACATCGCAGACCGTCGAGACCAGCGACAACGGCGGCGGCGAACGCCGCGGCGCGACGCCGAAGCTGCCGCCGGGTTCGCCGTTCCAGGAATTCTTTGACGATTTCAAGAATCGCGGCGGTCCGGGTTCCCGGGGCGGTGAGATGCTGCAGCCGCACAAGACCACCTCGCTCGGTTCCGGCTTCATCGTCGATCCCTCCGGCATCGTCGTCACCAACAATCACGTCATTGCCGATGCCGACGAAATCAACATCATCATGAACGACGGCAGCAAGTTCAAAGCCGTGATCGTCGGCGTCGACAAGAAGACCGACCTTGCGGTGTTGAAATTCAAGCCGACCAAGCCGCTGATCGCGGTCAAGTTCGGCGATTCCGACAAGCTGCGGCTCGGCGAATGGGTGATCGCGATCGGCAATCCCTTCAGCCTCGGCGGCACCGTCACGGCGGGCATCGTCTCGGCGCGCAACCGCGACATCAGCCAGGGTCCCTACGACAATTACATCCAGACCGACGCCGCCATCAACCGCGGCAACTCCGGCGGCCCGCTGTTCAATCTCGACGGCGAGGTGATCGGGGTCAACACGCTGATCATCTCGCCGACCGGCGGCTCGATCGGCATCGGCTTTGCGGTGCCCTCGAAGACGGTGGCTGGCGTGGTCGACCAGTTGCGCCAGTTCGGCGAGCTTCGCCGCGGCTGGCTCGGCGTGCGCATTCAGCAGGTCACCGACGAGATCGCCGACAGCCTCAATATCAAGCCCGCGCGCGGAGCGCTGGTCGCGGGCGTCGACGACAAGGGCCCGGCCAAACCCGCCGGCATCGAGCCCGGCGATGTCGTGGTCAGGTTCGACGGCGCCGACATCAAGGACCCGAAGGACCTGTCGCGGGTGGTGGCCGACACCGCGGTCGGCAAGGAAGTCGACGTCGTCATCATCCGCAAGGGTCAGGAGGAAACCCGCAAGGTCACGCTCGGCCGGCTCGACGATGGCGACAAGCCGGTGCAGACCGCGGCCAAAAGCCAGGCCGAGCCCGCCGAAAAGCCGGTGACCCAGAAGGCGCTCGGTCTTGATCTCGCCACCCTGAGCAAGGACCTGCGCAGCCGCTACAAGATCAAGGACACCGTCAAGGGCGTGGTCGTCACCAATGTCGACTCCGGCTCCGACGCCGCCGACAAGCGGCTGAGCGCCGGCGATGTCATCGTCGAGGTGGCGCAGGAATCGGTTGCCAACGCCGCCGACGTCAAGAAACGGCTCGACCAGCTCAAAAAGGACGGCAAGAAGTCCGTCCTGCTGCTGGTCTCCAACGCCGACGGCGAATTGCGGTTCGTGGCGCTGAGCGTGCAGTAGGCTGTAGCGTTTTCGAGCGAAGTGGGTACCGGTTCGCGTGAAGAAAACGCGTCAAAACAAGAAACCCGCTGTCATACTCCGCGAAAGCGGAGTATCCAGTACGCCGCAGCGCTTCGATGGATCGCTGACGCCCGGGAATACTGGATCGCCCGCTTTCGCGGGCGATGACGTTTTCGTTCCTATCCCCCCGCGAACTCCTCCCGCCGATACCCCTGCGCATATAACAGTGCGGTGAGGTCGCCGTAGTCGATCCGCGCGGCGGCGGCGGCGGCGACCGCGGGCTTGGCGTGGTAGGCGACGCCGAGACCGGCCTGCTCGATCATGCCGAGATCGTTGGCGCCGTCGCCGACCACCAGGGTGTCGAGGTTATCGAGATCGAAGGCCTCGCGCAGTTCGATCAGGGTGGCGAGCTTGGCGGCGCGGCCGAGGATCGGCTCAGTGACCTCGCCGGTCAGTTTGCCGTCCTCGACCATGAGTTCATTGGCGCGGTTCTCCTGAAATCCGATTGTCGCCGCGACCGCGTTGGTAAACAGGGTAAAACCGCCCGAGATCAGGCAGGTATAGGCGCCGTGGGCGCGCATGGTCGCGACCAGTTCGCGGCCGCCCGAGGTCGGCGTGATGCGCGTTTTCAGGACCTCGTCGACCACACTGACCGGCAGCCCCTTCAGCAGCGCGACGCGCTCGCGCAGCGCCGGCTCGAACGCGATGTCGCCGCGCATCGCCCGTTCGGTGATGCCGGCGACATGGGCTTTGATGCCGGCAAAATCGGCGAGCTCGTCGACGCATTCCTGGCCGATCATGGTGGAATCCATGTCGGCGAGAAAAAGCTTCTTGCGCCGGACGGCCTGAGGCTGCACGACAATGTCGATCGGCAGATCGCCGCGCGCCTGGCGCAGGCGGCGTTCGATGGCCCTGATATCGTCGCTGCCGGTGAAGGGAATATCGACCGCCACCTCGTCGAACAGCCATCGCGCGGGGCCGGGCGAGGGGAGGACGGCCCGCGCACCATCGACGATCGTCGAGTCGAGTGCCGGGTTGGCGGGATGGCAGATCAGGGTGGCGACGAGGGACATGCAGGCGAATTCGCAGACAGGAGACGAGGCCGTGCTTATCGCAGGGCCGACCGCCAGCGGCAAGTCGGCGCTGGCGGTCGAACTCGCGCAGGCGGCCGGCGGCCTCGTGATCAACACCGATTCGATGCAGGTGTATCGCGATCTCCGCATCATCACGGCGCGGCCGACGCCGGAGGACGAGGCGCGGGCGCCGCACCGGCTCTATGGCCATGTCGACGCCGCGGTCAATTTCTCCGCCGGCCACTGGGTCACCGATGCCGCGGCCATGCTTGCGGAGGCACGGGCGCAGCGCCGCCCGGCCATTTTCGTCGGTGGCTCCGGCCTGTATTTCAAGGCGCTGACGCGCGGGCTGTCGGCGGTGCCGCCGATTGCCCCGGCGGTGCGCGAAAGCGTGCGGGCGCGGCTCGAACGCGACGGCATCGAAGCCCTGCATGCCGAACTGGCGCGGCGCGATGGCGCGTCCGCCGAGCGCCTGAAGCCGCGCGACCGCGCCCGTATCGCCCGCGCGCTGGAAGTGGTCGAGGCCACCGGGCGTTCGCTCACCGACTGGCATCGCGATGGATTGCCCCCGTTGCTGCCGCCGGGACAATTCCGCGCGCTGTTTCTCACCCCCGAACGCGAGGCGCTTTATGCGCGGATCGATGCCCGGTTTGACGCGATGCTGGCGGCGGGCGCGCGGGACGAGGTGGCGGCCCTGGCGGCGCGGCAACTCGATCCGCTGCTGCCGGCGATGAAGGCGCATGGCGTGCCGGCGCTGATCCGGCATCTGCGCGGAGAAATCACGCTGGACGCGGCGGCGGCGATCGGCCGCGCCGACACCCGTCACTACGCCAAGCGGCAGTTCACCTGGTTCCGGCACCAATTGCCGGAATTCGAATGGGTGAGGCCCGAGGCGGCGCGGGGGTGGCTTCATGAGCCGTCAGTGCGAGGAGCATAGCGATGAAGCAATCCATGCCTTCGTCATTCCGGGATGCGCCGCTTGGCGCAGGCCCGGAATCCATAACCACGATCGGGAGTATGGATTCCGGGCTCGCGCTCCGCGCGCCCCGGAATGACGGGCCTGGATTGCTTCGCTTCGAACTCGGCAATGACAGGAGGTCCTTTCATCTCATGGCTCTTCGCGACGTCGTTGGCGACACGGCAAGGCCGAGGAAAACCAGAAGCGCCTGGTTGAGACGCAGAATATCCGGGTCATCCAAACGTCCAAGGCGGGCTCCGACTTTGGACTTTGGAACGGTGATGATCTTGTCCACCATCAGTCGAGAGTGGACGCGCAGTCCATTCCGCTCGCTCGGTTCGACAGGGAGGCGGAACAGTGGTGCGTCTGTCTCGTCGGTGGTGAAGGCGCATATAGTGATGGAGGCGGTCGCATCGAAGTTGTCATCCTGCACGATGACCACCGGCCGCGGCTTGCCCGCATAATCCCTGCCGCCGGCCACCGTCCAGATCTCACCTCGTCTCACTCATCGCCCCAATCCGAAACCGCGTCGATGAACGCCTGATCTTCGCGGGCGCGCTGGCTCACTGCGACAGCAAGCGACTGACGATGCGCTTCCGATCGGAAGGACGCCGAGCGCACGTCCGGTACCCAAATCTGGATCGGGCGCAGTCCCTTGCGGCGCAGGCGCTCGCGATGATCCCGCACCTTGACGCGGGAGGGCTTGGGCTTGGCAGGGGGAGTCATGGTATCTGTCCACTTGGTTACATGTAACCTATCATGACCAGAGGATCGTGGCCAATCTCTGCAGCGAGAAGAAATGAGATTTTCGCGGCACGAGCCGTCTTGCCGACGAGGGTAGTGGCGCATGAACGGTTAGATTTACACTCGCCCCTCGCGCCGAACCTCGTTATAGTCGCAAAATCACTCGAGCGCCGCCTGCCTTGACTTTCCGGGGCCGGGCGCTATGGTCCGCGCAACCTTCGGGAAGTCTGAGCGCCACATGCGTAATATTATTACAAAACTACTTATCCTCGTCGTACCCAGGCGCACCGCCGGGGATGGCTAACGCCATTCAAATTCGGGCGGTGTGCATGGGGCCTCTGGGGCCCTTTTTTATTTCCCAAAACTCAAAAACGACCAAGCCGCGCTGGGACAGCGCATCCGGAGCAAGCCATGAGCGACAAGAGCCACGATCCGAACCAGATGACCGGTGCCGCCATGATCGTGCGCGCGCTGATCGATCATGGCGTGCAGCACCTCTTCGGCTATCCCGGCGGCGCCGTGCTCCCGATCTATGACGAGATTTTCCAGCAGAGCGAGATCGAGCACATCCTGGTGCGGCATGAGCAGGGCGCCGGCCATGCCGCCGAGGGCTATGCGCGCTCGACCGGCAAGCCAGGCGTGGTGCTGGTGACCTCGGGTCCCGGCGCCACCAACATGGTGACGCCGCTGACCGACGCGCTGATGGATTCGATTCCGCTGGTGTGCATCACCGGCCAGGTGCCGACGCATCTGATCGGCAACGATGCATTTCAGGAATGCGACACCGTCGGCATCACCCGGCCCTGCACCAAGCACAACTGGCTGGTACGCAATGTCAACGACCTCGCGAAGGTGCTGCACGAGGCGTTCTATGTCGCCAGCACCGGCCGTCCCGGCCCCGTGGTGGTCGATGTGCCCAAGGACGTGCAGTTCGCACTTGGCACCTATCATCCGCCGCGCAAGTCCGACGTGCACGTATCCTATGCGCCGCGGGTCAAGGGCGACGCCAGCCAGATCCGCAAGGCGGTGGCCCTGCTCGCCTCGGCGAAACGTCCGGTAATCTACAGCGGCGGCGGCGTGATTAATTCAGGTCGCGAAGCCTCGAAGCTGCTGCGGGAACTGGTCGAAGCCACCGGAATCCCGATCACCTCCACCCTGATGGGCCTCGGTGCCTATCCGGCCTCGGGCAAGAACTGGCTCGGCATGCTCGGCATGCACGGCACCTACGAGGCCAACATGGCGATGCATGATTGTGACGCCATGCTGTGCGTGGGGGCGCGGTTCGACGACCGCATCACCGGGCGCACCGACGCGTTCTCGCCGAACTCGAAGAAAATCCACATCGATATCGACCCTTCCTCGATCAACAAGAACATCCGGGTCGACATTCCGATCATCGGCGACGCCGGCAATGTGCTCGGCGATCTCTTGCAGGTGTTCAAGGCGGAAGCGAAGAAGCCGGATACCCGTAGCTGGTGGCAGCAGATCGCGCAGTGGCGCGCGCGCAATTCGTTGTCGTACAAGAAGAACAGCGAGATCATCCTGCCGCAATACGCGATCCAGCGGCTGTTCGAGGCGACGCATGGCCGCGACACCTACATCACCACCGAAGTCGGCCAGCACCAGATGTGGGCGGCGCAGTTCTTCGGGTTCGAGGAGCCGCACCGCTGGATGACGTCGGGCGGCCTCGGCACCATGGGTTACGGCCTGCCGGCCGCGATCGGCGTGCAGGTCGCGCATCCGGACAGCCTGGTCATCGACATTGCCGGCGATGCGTCGGTACAGATGACGATGCAGGAGATGTCGACGGCGAGCCAGTATGAGCTGCCGGTCAAGATCTTCATCCTGAACAACCAGTATATGGGCATGGTGCGGCAGTGGCAGCAGCTACTGCACGGCAACCGGCTGTCGCACAGCTATTCGGAAGCGTTGCCGGATTTCGTCAAGCTCGCCGAGGCCTATGGCTGCGTCGGCCTCCGGGCGGTCAAGCCCGGTGACCTCGACGGTGCGATCAAGGAGATGATCTCGGTCAAGCGTCCGGTGCTGTTCGACTGCCGGGTGGCGGCGCTGGAAAACTGCTTCCCGATGATTCCGTCCGGCAAGGCGCACAACGAAATGCTGCTGCCGGCGGAAGCCAATGACGAAGCCACCGCCGGCGCCTTCGCCGCCGGCAAGGCCCTGGTGTGATGATGACCCCTTCGCCGCTTGCCTCCCTTCTCCACCTCGCCCCGCTGGCGGGGAGAGGTCGGATTGCGCGCGAGCGCAATCCGGGTGAGGGGGACTTTCAGCGAGGCCATCTCTCGCCAGTTTCGTGGAGGCAGCCCCTCACCCCAACCCTCTCCCCGCGAACGGCGGGGAGAGGGGGGCCATCGCGCGCGTGGAGGGAGTGCGGCACCAATGTTTGACTTCCGAGAGCTCAAGCGCGCGCACGAGATTGTCGGCGCGGCGATGCCGCCGACGCCGGCGCATCGATGGCCGTTGCTGTCGCAACGGCTGGGTGCAACGGTCACCGTCAAGCACGAGAACCACACGCCGATCGGCGCCTTCAAAGTGCGCGGCGGCCTCGTCTATGTCGACCGCGTCAAGCGCGAGCGGCCGGACACCGCCGGACTGATCTCGGCGACGCGCGGCAATCACGGCCAGAGCCTCGCCTTTGCGGCAAGCCGCCACGGTCTGCCGGTGACGATCCTGGTGCCGCGCGGCAATTCGGTCGAGAAAAATCGCGCCATGCGGGCCTTCGGTGCGACCCTGGTCGAGCATGGGGATGATTTTCAGGCCGCGCGCGAGGAAGCCTATCGCCGCGCCGATGCGGACGGGCTCGAGATCGTGCCGGCCTTCCATCCGGACCTGGTGCTCGGTGTCGCGACCTATGCGCTTGAGCTGCTGCAAAGCGCACCGGACCTCGATGTGATCTATGTTCCGATCGGACAAGGTTCCGGCATCTGCGGCTGCATCCTCGCGCGCGATCTGCTTGGGCTTGGCACCGAGATCGTCGGCGTGCAGTCGACACTGGCGCCGTCCTATGCCCTGTCATTTGCGGCCGGAACGGTGGTGACGACCGAAACCAGCAACACCCTGGCCGATGGCATGGCGACGCGGATTCCCGACCCCGACGCGCTCGCGATCATCCGCAAGGGCGCGTCGCGGATCGTGCAGGTCACCGACGAGGAGGTCGGAGCAGCGATCCGCGCCTACTGGACCGACACCCACAATCTCGCCGAGGGCGCCGGCGCCGCGGCGCTCGCGGCGGCGTTACAGGAGCGAGCAAAAAATCGCGAGCGGCGCATCGGCCTGATCCTGAGCGGCGGCAATATCGATTTCGACCTGTTTCGCCGCTGGGTGGCGCCGGGAATTGCGACCACGGCTGAACAAAGGGCGTTGGCGTGATGATGATGGCGGTTATCAAAACTCCGCTGTCAGCGTCCGGCTTGACCGGACGACCTAGTATTCCGCGGGCTTTGGATTTTCACTCCTGCGCCTGCGATTACTGGATGCCCGCTTTCGCGGGCATGACGAACAGAGAATAGCGAGAAACTGACAATGAACCAGCCCGCATCCGCCTATTTTCTCGAAGAACGCCACGACCCGAGCGAGTCGCATACGCTGTCGGTGCTGGTGCAGAACGAGCCCGGCGTGCTCGCCCGCGTGATCGGGCTGTTCTCCGGCCGCGGCTACAACATCGAGAGCCTCACCGTCTCCGAGACCGAAAGCCAGAAACACCTGTCGCGCATCACCATCGTCACCACCGGCACGCCGATGGTGATCCAGCAGATCAAGCACCAGCTCGACCGCATGGTGCCGGTGTACCGCGTCGTCGACATGACGCTGAGCGGCCGCTCGATCGAGCGCGAGCTGGCGATGGTGAAAGTGCGCGGCACCGGCGACCATCGCGTCGAAGCGCTGCGTCTGGCCGAGGCATTCCGTGCCCGGGTGATCGACGCCACCACCGAAAGCTTCGTGTTCGAGATCACCGGCAATTCCGCCAAGATCAACCAGTTCGTCGACCTGATGCGTCCGCTCGGCCTCGTCGAGGTCTCGCGCACCGGCGTCGCCGCGATCGGGCGTGGGCCCGAGGGGATGTGAACCATGCTGGCGCGCGACTGGTACTACAATGAGCGGCGGCAGATCGGCCTCGATACCGCCGTTGCCTCGATCTGCGACCTGCAGGACGACCGTGACGTTCGCGCCCGTGCCGCGCTGACCATGCTGGGGGTGCAGCGCGGATGGCGGATCGCCGATATCGGTTGCGGCAATGGCGTGCTGGCCTGCGAGGCGGCGATGATGGGCGCCGAGGTCGACGCCATCGACATCTCGCCGGCCATGCTGGCGCTGGCAGAGATCCAGGCGCGAGACCGCAAGGTCGCGATTCGGACCCAGTCGGCGGGGCTGCTGAGTTTCGCCTATCAGCCCAACTCATACGATCTCGTGGTCAGCGAGTTCACGCTGCATCATCTGCCGGACTTCTGGAAGGCGGTGGCGCTGTCGCGGATCCATGGCGCGCTGAAGCCTGGCGCCTGTTTCTTCCTGCGCGACATCGTGTTTTCCAGCATGCCCGACGGACCCGAGCGCGACATCGAGGCGTGGGCCGATTTCAACATCAAGAACCACGGCTTTTCGCGCGACAGCGTCGTCACCCATATGCGCGACGAATATTCCACCTTCGGCTGGGTGATCGAGCGCATGTTGACCGATGTCGGCTTCACGCTGGTTTCGGCCGACTATCACGCCCCGCTGCACGGCACCTATCTGCTGCGCAAACCGAAACCCGGCGAGCAGAGCTAGCGACGTCGATGAAGCCAGCCGATATCGGCCTTGCCGTCATGGTGGCGGTGATCTGGGGGCTTGCCTTTGTCGCGAGCCGGATCGCGCTCGACGAGTTTTCGCCGGAGCTGATGACGGCGCTGCGGTTCGCCATCGCGGCGCTGCCGTGCCTGTTCGTGAGACGGCCGAATGTCCGGTGGCCGGTCCTGATCTCGATCAGCTTCACGCTGTTTCTCGGCCAGTTCCTTGCCCAGGCCTATGGCATCGCCCACGGCGTGCCGGTCGGGCTCTCCAGCGTCATCGTGCAGAGCCAGGCGCTGTTCACGATCGGCTTTGCGGCGATCGCATTCCGCGAATTGCCGACGCGGTCGCAAACGGTCGGCATCGCGGTCGCGACCGCGGGCCTGCTGATGATCTGCGGCACCGTCGGCTATGATTTCAGCGTCGGCGCGTTTGCGGTGCTGATGATCTGCCCGGTCAGTTTCGCGATCGGCAATCTGCTGCTGCGACGCGCCAAGGGCGCACCGATGTTCGACCTGTTTGCCTGGCTGTGCCTGGTTTCGGCGCTGCCGCTGTTCGCATTGACATTGATCGCCAATGGCCCGCAGGCCACCTGGCATGCGCTGGCGCACATGTCGCTGACTGGCCTCGTCTGCGTGCTGGCGTTGGGCGGCATCTCCACCAGCATCGCCTACTGGCTGTGGGGACGGCTGCTGCGCGACTACGCCGCGGCGCAGGTGGTGCCGTTTGCGCTGCTGGTGCCGTTCGTCGGATCGGCGGCGTCGAGCGTCGTGTTCGGGGAACGGTTCGGTCCGTTGCGGCTGGCCGGCATGGTCACGGTGGTCGGCGGCATCGCGATCATGCTGTTGTCGAAATCGCCGCAAGTCCTGTCCAACGTCGCCCGAGCGCCCGGATGAGGCGGCCGCTTTTTATTCGATCCGGTCTCTATGGACGCATGATGCCGCGCTGCGCCATGCAGAAACAGGTTTCCCCTTGCGGTGAAAATGGATTAGACAACCCGGGAAATTTGCGCGCGGACCGCCGCAGTCCGAACCATCCGAAAGCATGACCAAACGGCCGCTGTGGCCACTGATGAGGAAACGACCATGCGTGTTTATTACGATCGCGACGCCGACCTGAACCTGATCAAGGGCAAGAAGGTCGTCATCGTCGGCTATGGCAGCCAGGGCCACGCTCATGCCCTCAACCTCAAGGATTCCGGCGTCAAGGACGTGGCGATTGCGCTCCGCAAGGGCTCGGCCTCCGCCAAGAAGGCGGAAGCCGCCGGCTTCAAGGTGATGGAAGTCGCCGAAGCCGCGAAATGGGCCGACCTCGTCATGATGCTCACCCCCGACGAGCTGCAGGGCGATATCTACCGCGAGCATCTGCACGACAACATGAAGAAGGGCGCCGCGCTGGTGTTCGCCCACGGCCTCAACGTGCATTTCAACCTGCTCGACCCGCGGCCCGATCTCGACGTGCTGATGATCGCCCCGAAGGGCCCCGGCCATACCGTGCGCTCGGAATATCAGCGCGGCGGCGGCGTGCCCTGCCTGATCGCGATTCACAAGGACCCATCCGGCAACGCCCATGATCTCGGCCTCAGCTACGCCTCCGCGATCGGCGGCGGCCGTGCCGGCATCATCGAGACCTCGTTCAAGGAAGAGTGCGAGACCGATCTGTTCGGCGAGCAGGTGGTGCTGTGCGGCGGCCTGGTCGAACTGATCAAGGGTGGCTTCGAGACGCTGGTCGAGGCCGGCTACGCGCCCGAGATGGCCTATTTCGAATGCCTGCACGAGGTCAAGCTGATCGTCGACCTGATCTATGAAGGCGGCATCGCCAACATGAACTACTCGATCTCCAATACCGCCGAATATGGCGAGTATGTCAGCGGCCCACGCATCGTCAACGAGGAGACCAAGAAGGAGATGAAGCGCGTGCTGAACGACATCCAGTCCGGCAAGTTCGCGCGCGACTGGATGCTGGAGAACAAGGTCAACCAGACCTCGTTCAAGGCGACCCGCGCCAAGCTCGCCGCGCATCCGATCGAGGAAGTCGGCGTCAAGCTCCGCGACATGATGCCCTGGATCAAGAAGGGCGCGCTGGTCGACAAGACCAGGAACTGACGTCGTCGCTCTCCCCGCGACGCGGGTACTGTCCTAATTAGCACACTCGCGGAGGCGAATTAGGACAGCTAATCGAAAAGATCGGTATGAGTGCCCGTTCTGACGAGCGCCAAGACGCTACCCTCGTCACGATAGATCAAGCACCAGTCGCCCTGAATATGACAGCCGCGAAAGCTTTCCCATGGCCCCTTTAGTGGATGATCGTCGTCGATCGGAGATAAAGGAATGCCCTTGCGAAGCTTGTCTACGATCTCGACAAGCTTCTTTAGCCGATAACCTCGGCTCTTCACCCTTTTCAGGTCTTTTTTATATTGGGTTGTGATTCGGAGAGATTTCATCCTCTCCAAGTATCATCATTCCGCTAGTATCTCGTCAAAGGCGTCCTCGGTAGAGGTGTTGACGATCTGGCCTCCGCGTGCCTCAACTTCCTTCAAGGCGGCGACTGTTTCAGGCTTGGGAACGCACACGTCAAAGGGCAAACCCCTGCGGAGTACAACCTGCTTGTAAAACATGGTAATAGCTTGAGATGCGGAAACACCAACTCTATCAAGTATTTTTTCGGCTTTGATTTTGAGATTTGGGTCGATTCTGGCATTCAGAAAACCTGTTTTGGCCATAACGTTGCTCCCACAATCCACAACGCACTATGTAACACAACCGTGTTGCATAGCAAGACGTTCCGAGCCGTAGGACAAAATTAATTTGTGTAAAGATTCAGTTACTTACCGCCTTGAATTACCGTGAATTTCCGGACGGTTCGGAGTTCGGGCGGCAACACGGCGTCAATCAAATCGCCAATTGTCCAGACACGATCAGCCACGCCAAGGGCAATACCCGGCGTAGTCCGCAGAGCCTCATGGACGCGGCAAAGGTTGTAGTGGGTGCGTAGAGACCGACCGCAGCGGACGGACAGTACCCAACGCGGGGAGAGAACGAAACAGTCGGGGCAGTCGGACCGGCAATGCGCCGGCCCGGCGCCGTCTCAGCCCTCCGGCACGCCGGCGAGCCGCATGCCCTGGCAGCTACGCTCGCGTCCGGCGAGATAGGCCGGATTGTCGCTGAGCGCGTTGATGCGGTAGCGGCGCACGGTAAAGTCCGGCTGCAGCGCCAGCCCGGCCTGCGCGGCGGCCCGCGCCTGCTCCAGCTCACCGCTCAGCGCCAGCGCTTCCGCCAGATGAAAATGCGCCAGCGGAAAGTTGCGGTTGGCCTCGATGCTCCGGCGCAGCCAGTCGATCGCCTCGGCGTCGGCGCCAAGCTGCGCCTTCGCAATTCCGACGAACAGCATCCAGCGATAGGCATAGATGTCGCGCGGCGACAGCCGGAGCGCCTCGAGGATATGGGCCTCGGTTTCCCCGGCGCGGCCAACGAAGTACTTGGCCATGCCGATGCAGCCATGGGCGTCGGCGAGATTGTGATCGAGCGCCAGCGCCCGCTCGCATTCGGCGATGCCCTGGGCGGCGCGATTGGTGAACATCAAAACCGCCCCCAACGCAAGATGGGCCCCGGCGTGCCGGGGCGCGATCGACAAGGCCCTGGTCAGGATGGTTTCCGCCGCCGCCAACTGGCGCGCGCGATCGTCGCTGACAAACGAGCCGGCAACGGTCGCAACCACCATCGCCCAGCACACCATCGCCTCGACATTCTCGGCATCGAGCG
This sequence comes from uncultured Alphaproteobacteria bacterium, assembly GCA_963808035.1. GTDB lineage: Bacteria > Pseudomonadota > Alphaproteobacteria > Rhizobiales > Xanthobacteraceae > Bradyrhizobium. The sequence continues at coordinate 425,779 of CAWEEF010000004.1, forward strand.
CCAGCGCGCGCTCGCAGAAATCCCGCGCCTGCGTCAAAAATTCCGGTGTCATTCCCTTGTTCCAGCAGGCCCGGCCCTGGAAATACAGGTCCATGGCGTCGGGATGCCGTGCGCGTTCGGCCCGCTGCGCCTCGGCCTCGACCAGCTCGGCATCGAGCGCGTTGGCGAGCCGCGATACCATTTCGTCCTGCATGTCGAACAGATTGGCGACCGGCTTGTCGAACCGTTCAGCCCAGAGATGCTTGCCGGTTTCGGCGTCGGTCAGTTGCACATTGATGCGAAGCCGGCTGCCGTTCCGCTGCACCGAGCCCTCGAGCACGTAGCGGACATTCAGCTCGCGACCGATTTGCCGTACATCGGGCGACCTGCCCTTGTAGGCGAACGCGGTATTGCGGCCGATCACGAACGCGCCGCGGATGCGCGACAGGTCGGTGGTCAGGCTTTCGATCACGCCGTCGACGAAATATTCCTGCTCGTGATCGCCGCCAATGTTGGCGAACGGCAGCACCACGATCGACAGCCGGGGCGCCGAAACCTGCACCGGCGCTGCGCTTGCGCCCAGCGTCGCCGCGCTCGATCCGTCCGGGACCACCGCATAGGCGCGGATCGGACGGGCGATATTCTTCAGGCGCTGCTCGCCGAGGTCGGCAAATTCCGTGCCGATCTTGCCATACACCTGATCGTAGGCCGACGCCGACAGACAGATGCCGCCGGGTTCAGCGACGCCCTCGAGCCGCGCCGCAATATTGACGCCATCGCCGAAGATGTCGTCCACGCCAACGATGACGTCGCCGACGTTGATGCCGACGCGAAACAGAATCCGCTGGTCAGCCGTATCGCCGACCGCGAGCCGGTAGACGCTGCCCTGGAACTGCATGGCGGACCGCACCGCATCGACCGCGCTGGCGAATTCGGCGAGGAAGCCGTCCCCGGTATTCTTGATGATGCGGCCGCCGTGCTCGACGATCACCGGCAACACCGTGTGTATCAACAGCGAAGTCACGCGCGCATGGGTCGCTTCCTCGTTCGCATGCATCAGCCGCGAATAGCTGGCGACATCGGCCATCAGGATCGCGGCAAGCCGTCTCTCGACGCGGTCGCCGGCGACGAAGCTCTTGGTATCTGAAAACATCATCCGTCTATCTCCAACGCGTATGCATCGTTTGGTCGGTGCCAAACTGCGAAGGTTCAATCCGACGAAAACGCCGTCGTGCTCCTGAAGCCTCAGGAGACCAACGGCGCGAGTCGTCGAACATCACGCGGCGAAAATCATGATCGCCGCGTCACCGCATCTGGCGTCAAGTCATCTTTATTCGGCGATGACTTCGCCGGAGCCGCCGAACTCGGCCGGGAAATCCTTCAGTTTCGGCAGCCCGTCGCGCATCGGCAACACCGTCTCGGCGTAGTTGACATGAACACCCGGTGCGAACGCCAGCGTCGGGATGGTCGCGGCAAACACGTCGACGAGCCCGAGCCCCGGGTGACCGGCCATCAAATGACCACCGCATTTGCTGCAATATTTGCGCTCGCTGTTGGCGGTCTTGGCAAAACTCGCGACGTGCTGCGCTCCCGCCGTGATCCGCACCGCCTCGGGTTTCCAGAGGCTGAACGCGTTGACGGGGCCGCCGGACCATGAGCGGCAGGAACGGCAATGACAGTAGCCCATCGCCTCCGGCGATCCCGTCACCGTCAATTCGACGGCGCCGCAAAAACAGTTTCCAATGTGATTCATTTCATATGTTCCTTGCTGAAAATTGGGTTCTGCTCAGATTGACTTGCGCCAGGGCAACAGCATCGACACCTGTTTGCGGTACTGGCGGTACTCGTCGCCGAACAACTCGATCAGGTCGCGCTCCTCCAGGAAGATGCCGACCAGGATATACGCCGTGGTCACGGCGGCAAACAAAAGATGCCCGACCGTCATCACCGGTGCCGCCCAGAACGCGACGATGAAACCGAGATAGATCGGATGCCGTACCAGCCGGTAGTACAGCGGCGTCCGGAAGCGCGGTGCCGGCATCTCGCGGTCGGTCAGGTGGTTGGCGACCTGATGCAGACCGAACAGCTCGAAATGATTGATCATGAACGTGCTCGTCAGCACGATGATCCAGCCGCCCAGCGACACCGTTGCGATCGTCACTGCGACATCTGGGTCGTTGACTTGCCAAACAATTGCCGGCATCGGTCGCCATTGCCAGAACAGCAGCAGGAGGCACAGGCTTGCAAGCAGCACATAGCTGCTGCGCTCGACCGGTTTCGGTACGTACTGGGTCCACCATTGCTTGAACTGCTGGCGCGCCATCACGCTGTGCTGCACGGCGAACAGGGACATCAGCAGCAGATTGACCGCGACGGCTTCGATCGCCGACAATTCGGAGCCGCTATCAATGCTCTTTGGCACCACGAAGCCGCCGACGAAGCCGATGGCGTAGAGAAATGCGACGAAAAACGTCAAATAGGCCACCAGTCCATAGAGAAACGCGATGAATTTTAGGGTTCGATTTCCTGAAACGTGTGGGTTAATGGTTTGAATCTGGGTCATAATTCAACTCCGACAAAATGCAATGAACGATTGGACGACGACGACCGTGATTCGGTGAGTCACAATCGTGGTGCTCGCAGGATGCCAAGAGCGTGCGCGGAAGGCTTTGTCCCGCGCTTGATTTATCCCTGAGACGGGCTTGATTATTTCTTGAGGACGGACGCGTCCGGAGTGCTACGTGCAATTTTGCTTTGACAACCATACGCTTGACACGGAACGGCGCGAATTGCTTCGCGGCGGCGATCCAGTCGCGCTGCAGCCGCAGGTGTTCGACCTTTTGGTCCATCTGGTACAGAACCGCGACCGCGTCGTCAGCAAGGATGACCTGATCGGGCTGGTCTGGGGTGGCCGGACCGTTTCGGATTCGACCCTGACCAGTCGCATCAACGCCGCGCGAACGGCTGTCGGCGATAGCGGCAAGCAGCAGCGTCTGATCCGGACCGTTGCGCGCAAGGGCGTTCGCTTCGTCGGCGACGTCAGCGAGGCGCTGGACGGCGTGCGGCCGGTCGCGGTCGATGCGCCGCCACGGGCATTGCCGGTACCGGACCGGCCGGCGATCGCCGTGCTCGCTTTCGACAACATGAGTGGCGACGGCGAGCAGGAATATTTCTCCGACGGAATCAGCGAAGACATCATCACCGCGCTGTCCCGGGTGCGCTGGTTCTTCGTGATCGCGCGCAATTCGTCCTTCATCTACAAAGGCAGGCCGGTGCATCTGAGCCAGGTCGCCGAGGAGCTCGGCGTGCGCTATGTGGTCGAGGGCAGCGTGCGCAAGGACGGCGGCCGGGTCCGCATCACGGCGCAGCTCAATGACGTCGCAACCGGCAGCCACCTCTGGGCGGAGCATTATGACCGGGACCTGACCGACGTGTTCGCGGTGCAGGACGAAATCACCGATGCGATTGTTGCCGCGATCGAACCGCAGATCTATGCCGCGGAGAATTTTCGCGCCAAACGCAAGCCGCCGAACAGCCTGGACGCCTGGGACCTGGTGATGCGGGCGCTGTCGCACTACTGGCGCGTGACGCAGCAGGATCACCTCGCTGCGCAGGCGTTGCTACAACGGGCAATTGCGATCGATCCGCACTATGGCCAGGCGCTCTCGGTGCTCGCCACCAGCCACATGTTCGGCGTACACCTCGGCTGGGCGGACATCGCCAAGGCGGCGCCGTTGGCCGAGCGCGCGGCGCTCGCGGCGATCCATGCCGACAGCGAAGACGCCTGGGCGCACACCGCGCTCGGCAGCGTCTGTTTTTCCACTCGGCGGCTCGACAATTCACTGGCCGAGTTCGAACTCGCGCTGCGGCTCAATCCGAATTTCTCGCTGGCGCAGGGCTATCACGCGCTGGCGCGTCCTATGGCGGGCGTTGGCAGGATTCGTACGAAGCGGCGCAGCGGGCGATCCGGCTCAGTCCGCGCGATCCCTCGCTCGCGATCTACTATGGCATTGCCGCCTATGCGCAGTTCGTCGGAAGAAATTATCCCGAGGCGATGGCGCTTTCGCGCGAGGCGATCCGGCAGCGTGGCGATCTCACCGGCGCCTACCGGGTGCTGACAGTGGCCGCCGGCATGGCCGGCCAAATCCAGGTTTCAGCCGCCGCGCTGCAGGAGCTGCGCCGCGTGCAACCGAATATCTCGCTCTCCTGGATCGCAAACCAGTTGCCGTGGAAGCTCGAATCCGACCGCGAGCACTACCTCGAAGGCTTCCGCCGCGCCGGCCTCGACTAAAGCCAGTTGCGAAGCGGCATGCATCTCGCTCGAAAACGCCATCCCCGTCGATTGCGCTTCGCGCCATTCGGATTACAAGGGCAAGGTCTTGGGGAAACGAACATGCGATCTGTCGTCATTACCGGCGCTTCCACCGGGATCGGCTGGGCTACCGCCAGGCTGCTGCTCGACCGCGGATTTCGCGTGTTCGGCAGCGTCCGCAAGCAGGCCGACGCCGACCGCCTCAGAAGCGAATTCGGTGTCAATTTCATCCCGCTGCTGTTCGATGTCACCGACGAGGCCGCGGTGCTGGCCGCTGCCCGGGAGGTTCGCACCGCGCTCGGCGGCGAAACGCTGGCCGGGCTGGTCAACAATGCCGGTATCGCGGTCGCGGGCCCGCTGCTGGGATTGTCGGCCGACGAATTCCGTCGCCAGCTTGATGTCAATGTCATGGGGCCGGTGATCGCCACCCAGGCCTTCGCGCCGCTGCTCGGGGCCGGCCCTGCGCTGACGGGGCCGCGCGGACGCATCGTGATGATCAGCTCGGTGGCGGGGAAGAACGGCAATCCGCTGACGCCGGCCTATGCGGCCTCCAAGCATGCGATCGAGGGGCTGTCGGAGAGCCTGCGCCGCGAAATGATGCTGTTCGGGATCGACGTCATCATCGTCGCGCCGGGCGCGGTGAAGACCCCGATCTGGGGCAAGGCCGACGAAGTCGACGTTTCCCGCTACCAGAACTCGCCCTATCGGCCGGCGCTGGAGAAGGTCCGCCAGTTTACCCGGCACCTCAGCGAAATCGGCTTGCCGCCGGAGAGAATTGCCGAGCGGATTGCCGAGGCCCTGACATCGAGCAAGCCAAAGGTGCGCTACGCGATCACGCCGGACCCGATTCGGCACCTGGTCACGGCGATCCTGCCGAAGCGGATGGTCGATAGGATCATCGCCAAGCGCCTCGGGCTGCTGCCGCCAGGCTGAGCTCCGATAAGGTTACCGCAATGGCGTCTGTTGCGCCGGCGTGACGGTTCCATTACATTTTTATGACACGTCGCAGTCTCCGGCTGCGTCGTCCGTCTCCTGGTCATCGCCAGCCAAGACCCGAGGGCAGTGCCGGTTTTAGTTGCGTCCCGCCATGGCGCTCGCGCCAGTCCCAGGCCCATCTGCTGCCGCCGCCGCCGAGGCCATCGGCTCGGTCGGCCTCTGGCGACGGCTTGCGGTCGCAGCGCCGCATCTGGCGGCGCTGGTCGTGATGCTTCAGACCGAAACCGATTTCGCCTCGCGCACCGGCTTTCTGCTGTCGTGGGGAATCCTGAACTTCTTCTGGATCGCGCTGTTGCGGCGCCCAGCCCTGTCGGGGGCGCTGTCGTTAACTTTGGTCGTGGTGCTGATCCTGCTGTCGCGGCTCAAGCACGACGTCGTGCAGATGACCGTGAACTTCGTCGACCTGATGGTGATCGACCGCGACACCGCGGCATTCCTGTTTACGATCTTCCCGCATCTGCGCTGGTCGGCGGTCGGCGCCGCCTCTGTCATCATCCCCTTGATGTACGCATTATGGTGGCTCGATCCGTTCCGCATCCGCCGCCTGCCGGCGGCGGCCTGTGCGCTGGCCTGTCTTGCCGCGCTGGCCGGATATGCCTTGGCATGGCCGGACGAAGCCTGGCGCGGCTATTACGACGACGGCTATCTGTCGAAATTTTCCCGCTCCGGCGTCGCCGCGGTCTCCGATTTCATCAATTACGGGTTCATGGAATCCGCCGCTGAGATCCCCGAGCATCTCACTGTGCCGGCGATGGATTCCTGTCACCCCGCCGGGCGGCGGCCAAACATCATCATGATCCATGATGAATCGAGTTTCGACATTCGCGAGGCCGAGGGTGTCAAGGTGCCGGCGGGCTATGGCAGCCATTTCAAGTCGTATGACGGCAAGGAACGCCGCTTCCTGGCCGAAAGCAACGGCGGCCCGAGCTGGTTCACCGAATACAATGTGCTCGCCGGGCTTTCGGCGCGTTCGTTCGGCCGGTTTGCCTATTTCGTGACCCGCATCGCCGCCGGTCGGGTCGAGCGCGGGCTGCCGCTGGCGCTGCGCCGCTGCGGCTACGGCACGATTTCGCTCTACCCTGCCTATGGCGGGTTCATGAGCGCGCGCGGCTTCCAGACCGGTACCGGCATCGAGCATTTCTACGATGCGCGCGATCTCAACGCCAAGGATATCGAGCCCGACAGCTTCTTTTACGACTCGGCGCTGAAGCTGATGGCGCAGGAAGCGCCGGAGGCGCCGCTGTTCGCTTTCGTCTATCTCGCCGCCAATCATTTTCCCTGGGAGACCAGGTTCCGGCCCGACCTGATGCCGTCCTGGCATGACCCCGGCAATGAGCCCGCGGTCGACGAATATCTGCGCCGGCAGGCGATGAGCGAGACGGATTATCGTGCGTTCATTGCGGAGCTGAAAAAGCAGTTTCCGGCAAAGCCGTTCCTGATCGTGCGCTATGGCGACCATCAGCCGGAATTTTCGCCGTCGCTGCTCGATCCCGGTCTTGATGAAGCCGCTGTCGGCAAGAAGCTGATGGATCATGACCCGCGCTACTACGCCACTTATTACGCGATCGACGCCATCGATTTCGAGCCGGTCAGAAGCCCCGCCGTGATGGACAGCATCGACGGCGCCTATCTGCCGCTGGTGATCCAGGAAGCCGCTGGAATCCCGCTCGATCCGTCGTTCGAGGAGCAGAAGAGGATCATGCTGCGCTGCAAGGGCGTGTTCTATGCCTGCCAGCACGGCGTCGAAGCCGCGCGCTTCAACCGGCTCCTGATCGACGCCGGTCTGATCCACGGCCTGTAGGGAAGGGCGCAGGCGCGTCCCGTGGCCTCGTGGTTCGAGACGCGCGGCGTCGCCGCGCTCCTCACCATGAGGGTTTGGCAAAACCTCATCCTGAGGAGCCGCGCGTCTCGCGCGGCGTCTCGAAGGATGAAGCTGAAATGCTCTTGTCTACCGCTGCCCGATCTTTTGCCACAGCCAGCGGGCCACCGCCGCGGGCGAGGACGCGCCGTTGCCGGCGGCGGCGCGCAAATTGGCCTCGCGCATGGTGGCGATGTCGATCTTGCCGAGCAGCGGCTGCAAGGCCGCGCGTAACGCCTGATCTGCGGCCCGCTTCGGCGCGAGCAGCACGATCGCGTCATAGGGCGGAATCGCGTGACGAGGGTCGTCCAGCACCACGAGATCGTATTTGGCGATCAATCCGTCGCTGGTGTAGCCCGCGATCACGTCGACCTCGCCCGAGGCGGCTGCGGCATACATGAAGTCCGGCTGCATCTGGCGCTGGGCGCGAAAGGCGAGCCCATAGACCTTGCGAATGCCGGCCCATTCCGGCCGAGAAAAGAATTCATAGTCCGCCGCGATCGACATCGTGGCCGCATGCGAGGCGAGATCGGCGATCGAGTGAATGCCGAGCGCGTCGGCGCGCCGGCGCGGCATTACCAGCGCATAGGCGTTCTCGAAGCCGAGTTCGCCGAGCAGCGTGACGTTTTGCTGCGCCAGCGTCGACTTCAACTGCTCGAGCAGCGCCTCGCGCGGCTTGATATCGCTGTGGTGAAACTGGTTGGCCCACAGCGTTCCCGAATAATCGACATAGACATCGATATCTCCGGAAACCAGCGCATCGAAAATCACATTGGAGCCGAGGCCCTCGCGCGAGCTCGCCGACAGTCCCGCGGCCTGCAGCCGCTGCGCGATCAGCGCGGCCAGAACATATTGCTCGGCGAAGGTCTTGGCACCGACGATGTAGCTCGACGGCGAGCGCGCCATCGACGGTACCAGGGTCGCGGCGAGCAGCGCCGCGATGCCGAGGCCGCCGAGCAGGATGCGGAGGCGGCTGCCCAGCCGCAAGCCGGTCTCGATCAGCGCCAGCAATTGATCGACCACGAGGGCGAGCGCCGCCGCGGCAATGCAGCCGAACAGCACGAATACCCAGTTCTGGGTCTGCAGCCCGGCAAAGATGTAATTGCCGAGGCTGGTCTGGCCGATCGGTGTCGACAGCGTGGCGGTGCCAATCACCCAGACCGCCGCGGTGCGGATGCCCGCCATCATCACCGGCAGCGCCAGTGGCAGTTCCACTGACAACAGCGACTGGCGCGGCGTCATGCCGACGCCTTGCGCGGCCTCGAGGATCGCCGCATCGACGCCGCGCAGGCCGGTGATGGTGTTGCGCAGCACCGGCAGCATCGAATAGAGCGCGAGCGCCAGCACCGCGGGCAGAAATCCGAACGCGGAAAAGCCGAATCCGAACCAGGAAAGCGACAGCGCGGCGAGCGCCAGCAGCAACGGATAGAACAGCGCCAGCAGCGCGAGACCCGGTACCGTCTGCACGATGCTGGCCAGCCCGAGCAGCGCGCCGCGCATCACCGGCCGGTTGCGCGCCGCGATCGCCAGCGGCAGGCTCGCCAGGAGTCCAAGCGCCAGCGCCGTGACGCTGACCCGCACATGGTTGCCGAGATAATCCGGCAGATGTGCCAGCGCCTCGCTCCAGCGCGGGTCGGAAAACAGGCTCATGCCGCGCCGTCCCGCGGCAGCCGCGCGTTGAGCCGCTCGGCCTGTCGCCGAGGCGTGCGCAGCAACTCGCCGACATAAGGATCCTGGCTGGCCGCAAGCTCAGCCGGCGTGCCCTGTGCCAATAGCCGCCCGCGACGCATCACCGCGATGCGGTCGGCGAGCAGCACCGCCTCGGCCATGTCGTGGGTGATCATGATCGTGGTCAGCCCCAGCCGCTGGTGCAGGGCGCGGTAGTCGTCGCCGAGTGCATCGCGGGTGAGGGGATCGAGCGCGCCGAATGGCTCGTCCATCAGGACGATGCGCGGCTTGGCCGCCAGTGCCCGGGCGACGCCGACGCGCTGGCGCTGGCCGCCCGACAACTCCTGCGGCAGGCGGTCGCGGTGCTGGCCGCGCTCGAGCCGGACCAGATCGAGCAGTTCGTCGACCCGTGACGCAATCTCGGTTGCCGGTATGCCCTGCAGTTTCGGCGTGATCCCGATATTGTCGGCGACGCTCATATGGGGAAACAGCCCGCCGCTCTGGAACACATAGCCGATGCGGCGGCGCAATTGCACAGGATCGACCGCGCGCACGTCCTCGCCCTCGATGGTGATGCTGCCGCTATCGGCATCGATCAACCGGTTGGCGAGCCGCAGCAGCGTGGTCTTGCCGGAGCCGGAGCCGCCTACGATGGCGAGAAATTGCCCCGCGGCGACCTCCAGCGAAACGTCGTCCACGGCAACGACAGGCTTGGCGCCGCGGCCGCCGCCGAAGCTTTTGCCGACATGCGCGAACGCGATCAATGGCGGGGCGGCGGTCATATGCTGGGACTATCACACCGCCACGAAGCGACCAAGCCGACGGCGCCGCGGTGATCGGGCATAAATTGTTGAACACGAAATGAGAACCGGCACTGGTATTGGTTCTGCCCGGTCCGAATGTTTGCAGCTTACGACCGTTCACAACCGGCGGGCGAAATGGTCCGGCCGATATGCGGATTGATTTCGTCGGATAGTTGGTTATATATCGTCGTTTCGACGAATAAAAACAGGATAACCGACTATGATCTTCCAGTACCCCAAATTGGAGCAGCAAGACCGCGACGTCCTGGAAATGATTAGACAATTACGTCGCGATCTCCGTCATCAGGTAAATGTTAACCCTGTTCGATGGACCGGGTTCCTTCGCAGGAACACCTTTGCACGCGCCTTGCAGGGATCAAACAGCATTGAAGGGTTCAATGCTGACCTCTCCGAAGCGGTTGCCATCGTCGACGAAGAAAAGCCGGAAGCCCTGGAGGAGGAGACAGAGAAGGCGCTTACCTGCTATCGGACGGCCTTGACATACATTCTGCGGCTTCATGACGATCCGTACGCGCAGATAAATGCACAGCTCATTCGTAGTCTGCATTTCATGATGCTGAACTATGACATGACGATGTTACCAGGCCAATGGAGGCCGGGACCAATACGTGTTGTCCATGAACTGACGGGTAAGACAGTTTACGATGGTCCCGCTCCGCATGAGGTTCCCAAACTCGTTGACGAACTCGTGTCACAAATTACGGACGCCCGTAGCGTCGAATCATCCACTGTACTTGCGGCGATGGCGCATCTGAATTTGGCAATGATTCATCCGTTCCGGGACGGCAATGGACGGATGTCTCGCGCACTTCAAACGCTCGTGTTGACCCGCAACAACGTCCTAAGTCCGGTTTTTTGCAGCATCGAGGAATGGCTGGGGCGCAATACCGATGCCTACTACAAAGTGCTGGGAGAGATTGGCAAGGGAAAGTGGAGCCCAAAGAACAATGCGCTGCCCTGGGTTCGCTTTTGTCTGGTGGCACACTATCAACAGGCTGCAACTCTGGTGAAAAGGAACGCAGTCATCGGTCGCATGTGGGGTGAGATGGAAAAGCTCAGGAAACAACATGATCTCCCGGAAAGAACAGAACTTGCGCTGATGGATGCGGCATTCAACTACAAGGTCAGGAACGGCCGCTATCGGCAAGAAAACGAAATTTCCGACGTTGTTGCGAGCCGTGATCTGAAGCGGCTATCTGATCTCGGATTGCTGATGCCTGTCGGTGAAAAGCGGGGTCGCTACTATGTGGCGGCCAAGCCACTCGAAGAAATCAGGGAGAGATGCGCCGACAAAATCATGGCGCCCAATCCTTACGACGTCATCAGAGGGCGCTCGAGCGGGCAGCAGCTTTCGTTGCCGATTTGAGCCACGGCCAATGCGCGTTCGGTTGAATTGTCGCGGCGGGGGCGTTAAGCCACAGGCCGAACTTGGAGAGATCGGGGGGAACGCGTGCGGGCAGCGGGTGTCGCGGGATCGACGGCGGTCGCGCTTGACGATACCACGGTGGCGTTTCGTCTCGCCGATGCGCGGCGTTATACCGCCGTCGAGCAGGCGCGGTTGTCGGTCGAGGACGGCGAGTTCGTCGCCATCGTTGGCCCCACTGGATGCGGAAAATCGACGCTGCTGAACGTCGCCGCCGGGCTGCTCAGGCCGGTATCGGGAACCGTGCGGATTTTCGGTGCGCCGCTAACCGGTCTCAACCGGCAAGCCGGCTATCTGTTTCAGGCCGACGCGCTGTTTCCCTGGAAGACCGCGATCGACAATGTCGCGCTTGGCCTCGAGATCGTCGGCGTCGGCCGCAGCGAGGCGCTGGCGCGCGCCCGGCAATGGCTGGGCTCGGTCGGCCTGGCGACATTCGCCGGTCGCTATCCGCACATGCTTTCGGGCGGCCAGCGCAAGCGGGTCGGGCTGGCGCAGGTATTGATCCGCGATCCGAAGATCCTGCTGATGGACGAACCGTTCGGCCCGCTCGATGCCCAGACCCGGCAGATCATGGGCAATCTGCTGCTCGAGTTGTGGACTGCGGATCGCAAGGCGGTGCTGTTCGTCACCCACGACCTCGAAGAGGCGATCGCGCTGGCGGATCGGGTGGTGATCATGTCGGCAGGACCGGGTGCGCGCATCATCGGCGACTGGCGGGTGTCGCTGCCGCGCCCGCGCGATATTTTCGAGGTCCGGCTGGATAAGGAATTTCACTCGCTTCATCGTGAGATATGGAGTGTTCTCAAAGCCGAGGTGTTGAAGGGCTACGCACAATCGGGCGGAGCGTAAGGGGCCGTGCGAGGCGGCCTCGGCCCCGGTGCGGTGAGGATCACGCCGGGGTCTTGGCGGCGGAATATTCGGGGAGGAGAGCTTAGGCGTGTCAAGGATTGGGCTGTTCGCATTGCAGTTGCTGGTCGCGGTGGTGGGCATCGCGGCCTGGCAGTTGCTTGCCACGGTGCCAATCTTCGGCCGCATCGTGCTGCCGCCGTTCTTCTTTTCCAATCCGGTTGACGTCGGCAGCCAGATCGTCGCCTGGTTCGCAAGCGGCATCATCTGGAAGCATCTGGCGATCACGCTGTGGGAGTCGATTCTCGCGTTCGCGATCGGCTCGCTGGGCGGCGTCGCAGTGGGTTTCTGGTTCGCGCGGCAGCCGCGGGTTGCCGCGGTGTTCGATCCCTATGTGAAAATGGCCAACGCGCTGCCCCGCGTCGTGCTGGCGCCGATCTTCACGCTATGGCTTGGCCTCGGCATCTGGTCGAAGGTCGCGCTCGGGATCACGCTGGTATTCTTCATCGTCTTCTTCAACGTCTATCAGGGTGTGCGCGAAGTCAGCCGCACCGTGCTCGACAATGGCCGCATGCTCGGCATGAGCGAACGGCAACTGATGCGGCATGTCTACTGGCCGTCGGCGCTGTCGTGGATGTTCTCGTCGCTGCACACCTCGGTCGGCTTCGCCGTGGTCGGCGCCGTGGTCGGCGAATATCTCGGCTCTGCGGCGGGACTCGGCTACCTGATCCAGCAGGCCGAAGGCGTGTTCGACGTCGCCGGCGTTTTCGCCGGCATGTTCGTGTTGTCCGCGTTCGTCATCCTGATCGATCTCGCGGTGACGATGGTCGAGCGGCGGCTGCTGGTGTGGCGGCCCGCGGCGGCGGACGGTCGCGGCTAGACCCCCCGATCCGCCGCCGTCATTCCGGGCGCGCGCCAGCGCGAGCCCGGAATCCATAACCACGAACGTTGATGTTGCGCGAAGCTGGGGCCGCTGTGCCTGTTGACAACAGGCATCGGTGGTTATGGATTCCGGGCTCGCGCTGGCGCGCGCCCGGAATGACGAGGGTGTTTTTGCCTGACGGGCAAATCAGCCAAAAGCTGTCTAGCCCAGGTTGCAAAAATATTCCGCTTCGCGTTTGACCCAAATCACTTCTATAAGCGCCGCCGTCTCGCGCTCTCCCAGAGGGGCGGCTCGCGATCGTCACGAACGTTGGCGCGGGATGCGATGGACGCTGAGGTGCCGAACGACGAACGACACCGACGCGGACGGCAAAGCCGTGTGGTCCTGGCGCCCCGACGCTGGCGTCAAGTTTGCGGGGCAACCCGCAGGCGACGGTGGCAAACAAGCCCGGTCACCGAGGAGAGCGCGGAATAAGCCGTAAACCATTGCGTGCGGGAATGCCGGGCTGATCCGGTGGACCTGTGGTGACTACGCTCGTGTGCTTTTCATCATTTGCACGCGAGGCTGCGGGTGCATCTGGCACCCGGCATTCCCCACGCCCTCAAGGGGCGGAAGTTTTTGTCAGAACTCGGACGCATCGCGCCGCGGGAATGCGGACACGTATCTCACCGCCGTCATTCCGGGGCGACGCGCGAGCTTCGAGCCCGGAATCCATAACCACGATCGGGAGTATGGATTCCGGGCTCGCGCTCCGCGCGCCCCGGAATGACGGGGATGGTGATGCAACGGTCCGGATTTCGCTGCAGCGCTATCCGGGATTCGCGAGCTAACCCGGTGGTGTCCTCAGTCCAGCAGCTTGGTGTCGTCAGGCGCCTGCGGCGGGGTCTTGATCGCGATCGCCCTGACCGAGTGGTTGTCCGGCTTGGTGCCGCCATGCGGCGTACCCTTGGGGATGATGATGAGATCGCCGGGCTTGATTTGCACTTGCTTGTCGCCGAGCCAGATCGTTCCGGTGCCTTCGAGGATGTACTGAATCTCGTTGGCGTTGGAATGCAGGTGCTTCGGCACGTTGCCATCCTGGATCGAGATGGTGGCGCCATCGGCGGAGACAAACATCTTGGAGCGGAAACCGACCTTGTTGGCCGCACCGAGCGCATCTCCCTCCATTTCGCCAGTGTGAATGATCTGCGCCGTGATGTTCTCGGCGGCGAATGCGGGGCGCAGCAGATGCGTGACGCCGCAGCCGGCAGCGAATGCCGCGGCGATCGACAGTGTGGTGGCAATGCGGTTCATGGATTTTTCCTTCCCTGGCGGCTTTTTTGCCCGCAGATGCTAGGCCGCGGCGCGGCGGTTGGCCAGCCCGCCGGAAGTCGCCTTCTCAAGCGGTGCGCGCTGTTCTATCGTGCGGCCGACCAAAAGGAGAGGAAACCATGAGGACGATGTTTGGCAGGATCGCCGCGACGCTGTTGGCGCTGACGCTGATGTCTGATTTCGCCGCAGCGCAAACCAGGATCACGGTCGCCGTCGGCGGCGGCGCCTGCCTGTGCTACCTGCCGACCGTGCTTGCCAAGCAGCTCGGCGAATTCGACCGAGCCGGCCTTGCCGTCGAGTTGGTCGACCTCAAGGGCGGCTCGGATGCGCTCAAGGCCGTGCTTGGCGGCAGTGCCGATGTGGTTTCCGGCTATTTCGACCATTGCGTCAATCTGGCCGCCAAAAAGCAGGAGCTTCAGGCCTTCGTCGTCTACGATCGCTATCCGGGGCTGGTCCTGGTGGTGTCGCCCTCGCACAATGGCGAGATCAAATCGATCAAGGATTTGGCCGGCAAGAAGGTCGGCGTCAGCGCGCCGGGCTCGTCGACCGATTTCTTCCTCAAATATCTGTTGAAGAAAAACGGCCTCGATCCGGCCAGTACCTCCGTCATCGGGGTTGGCCTCGGCGCGACCGCGGTGGCAGCGATGGAACAGGGCCAGATCGACGCCGCCGTGATGCTCGATCCGTCGGTCACCGTGCTGCAGGGCGGCCATCCCGACCTGCGCATTCTCAGCGATACCCGCACCCAGAAGGACACGCTGGCGGTGTTTGGCGGCGAATATCCGGGTGGCGCGCTCTACAGCACGGCCGCCTGGGTCGCCGCGCATGATAAGGAAGTGCAGGCGCTGACGGGCGCCATCCTGAACACGCTGGCATGGATTCATTCCCACACGCCAGAAGAGGTGATGGCGAAAATGCCGGCGGAGATGGTCGGCAAGAACAAGGAACTCTATCTCGCGGCGCTGAAGAACACGATTCCGATGTATTCGGAAAACGGCAAGATGGATCCCAAGGGCGCCGAAGCGGTGCTTGCCGTGTTCAGCGAAAGTTCGCCCGATGTCGCCAAGGCAAACATCGACGTCACCAAGACCTATACCAACAAGTTTGTCGATCGAGCGAAGAAGACAACGGGGATGAATGCGAAATAGGCGTCCGTGGCCCCTCCGGTCATTCATCGCGTTACGACGCTCGATCTCAAGGTGCGTCCGCAGCCGTGGCCGTTCGCGGATGGACGGCGCGCCGAGATCGACGCGCATTTCGCCGTCGAGCAGCGCAAGCGGCCGAAGCTCTGGAATGGCCGTATTCTGCTCGGCTGCAATCCGGTGTTTGCCGCCGGACGTTTCAGCGCCGATTACTTCGAGACCGATTTTGCCAGCTTCCTGGCCTGGCGGGACTGGGGTTTTCCGGATCGGGGCGTGTTCAACGGCTTCGGCATGGGCGCGCTGCGCAGCCGCGACGGCGCCTTTGTGCTCGGTGAGATGGGCGAGCATACCTCGAACGCCGGCCGCATCTACTTCCCCTCCGGCACGCCCGATCGCGATGACGTCAGCGGCGATCGGCTCGACATCGAGGGCAGCATCGCCCGCGAGGTCGAGGAAGAAACCGGCCTCATTGCTGCAGACTACCGCGCCGAGGCTCATTGGGACTGCGTCTGCACCGGCGTGGCGGTCGCGATGATGAGGCTGTTGCGTGTCGACATGCCGGGCGAGGCGCTGCGCGCCAGGATCGAGGTCAATCTTGCGCGGCAGGCCCAGCCGGAACTTGCCGGAATCCACCTGGTGCGCGAAATCGGCGATCTGACCGCCGCCATGCCGGGTTTTGTCACGGCCTATCTGGAACAGCAGTTCAGCATCCAAAGAGAGGATCGCCAGCCATGAGCAAGAAGCCTTCGCCGTCTCTCGCGGCCGAGCTGAAGCCCTTTGTCGCACCTTTCCGGTTCGACGGCTCGTTCGAATTTCACCTGAAGTCGCACAAAACCAAAGAGAAGGGCGGCATCGACAAGGACAAGGGCGAGAAGATTCTCGAGTCCAACCGCAAGCACCTCAGCGACTTTCAGGAACGGCTTTATGCGCAGGATCGCTGGTCGCTGCTGCTGATCTTTCAGGGCATGGATGCGGCCGGCAAGGACAGTGCCATCAAGAGTATCTTCGACGGCGTCAACCCGCAGGGCTGCGAAGTCACTCCTTTCAAGCAGCCCTCCACCCACGAACTCGACCATGATTTCATGTGGCGCAGCGCGGTCGCGCTGCCGGAGCGCGGCCGCATCGGCATCTTCAACCGTTCCTACTATGAGGAATGCCTGGTGGTGCGGGTGCATCCCGAGATCCTTGCCAAGGAGAAGATTCCGCCGCGGCTCGTCACCAGGAACATCTGGCGCGAGCGGTTCGAGGATATCTCCGCGTTCGAGAAGTATCTCACGCGCAACGGCACGATGATCCTGAAATTCTTCCTCAACGTATCGAAGCAGGAACAACGCGAACGCTTCCTCGACCGACTGGATCAGTCCTCGAAGAACTGGAAGTTCTCGATGGCCGACGTCAGCGAGCGGGCGCTGTGGGGCAAATACCAGGCCGCCTATCAGGAAATGATCCGGCACACCTCGAGCGGAGCCGCGCCGTGGTATGTGGTGCCGGCCGATCACAAATGGTTCGCGCGGGTGGTGATCGGCTCGGTGATCGTCAGCGCGCTGGATGGGCTCGACCTGAAATTTCCCAAGGTGGATGCCTCTGCGCTGGCGGAATTCAAACAGGTCCGCAAGGCGTTGGAGGACGAAGGCAAGGGCGGTGCGAACAGGACGGCGAAGCGGGTGGCGAAGAAACAGAGGCCGTGACCGGCAACGCCCGCCGGTGCGGCGCCAAGAAGAGCATTCGCCGGGCGTACGGTTACGGTTATACGGCCCAAATGGCGCGCTTCCTGCGATTGCTCGCCTTGCGGTTCCTGCGCAGGGCGAGCGCATAGCTCTGTGAGGATCGGATCAAGGCAGCGATGCCGGTGGCCGAGCGGCCTCGATCAGGCTTCGCCAGCTGCTGCAATAGCAGCCCGTCAATACCAGCCAGCATGAACCGGGCGAGCGCCACGCAGTCGCTCGGCGTAAGCTCCCGCGTGCGCTCCGCGATAGCCAGCAACGTGCCGCGGTACAAATTCACGTAGGCATCATACTGATGAACCGCCAGCCACTCGGCGCCCTCGCGAAAGGCATAGAGCGTCAGTTCGTATTGTACGATCTGCAGATTGCGTGTCCGCATCGTTAGTCGCCACGCCGCCGTCAGCAGTTCCTCTATGCAGGCTGCGATGTCGGTACGGCCTTGGGCCTCGACGCGCATCGCGGTGGTCGTCTCGTCGATGAGATGACCGAGCACCGCCAGGAGAAGTGCCGCCTTGCTGTCAAAATGATAGTGGAGCGTTGCGAGATGGACCCCCGATTCTTCGGCGATCTTGCGGGTCGTCGTCGCAGCGACGCCACTTGCACAAAGGGCGCGCAACGCTCCCCGTATCACCTGTTCTCTGGTCTTCGCGCCTTTCGAGCCCGGCATCTTTGAACTAGCAACCAACATTTCTTGCTCCAGTAGGTGCGTTCGATCCCCGCTAGGTGCCTGATCTCCATGTGCCCACACCTGTGCCACGAGATATTCAGGCAATTTCATTTTTGGTCAATTGACCAATTCCAGAAGTCACGTAGCGTGGATGTGTGAGGCCGTACGACCTCCACGTGGCCGCTTGGGTGATTCTGAATGCTGATAGAAAGTCTTCGTGCGAATGACAAGCTGACACGCAATGTCCTTTATCCATTCGCCAACGCAAATTTCCTGGCCGAGAACCCGCCCTTGTCGATCGAAGGCGGGGAGGGCGTCTTCGTCTTCGACAGTAAGGGCGAGCGCTATCTCGATGGCCAGGCCGGCCTCTGGAACGTCAATGTCGGTCACAACCTGGCCGAGATCAAACGCGCCATCGTCGAGCAGTTGGATCGTCTCAGCTACTACTCGACCTTTGGCAACACCACGAATGTTCCGTCGGTGGATCTCGCCGCAGAGCTGTGCCGGCTAGCGGCTCCCGAGGGGATGAAGCGCGCCTTCTTCTCCTCCGGCGGCTCGGAGGCCAACGAGGCGGCGATCAAGCTCGCGAGGCAGTATTGGCGTCTCGTGGGCGAGCCGACGCGGACCAAGATCATCTCGCTCCGCCGCGCCTATCACGGCGTCACGCTGGGGGCGCTTTCGGCTGGCGGCGTGGCCGCCTACAAAGAGCAGTTCGAGCCCTTGCTCTCCGGCTTTTTCCAGGTCGAGACACCCTACGCCTATCGTAATCCATTTACGTCGGACCGGGAGGAACTCGGCCGACTTTGCGCCGAATTGCTGGAGCGCGAGATCATCTATCAAGGTCCTTCGAGCGTCGCGGCCTTCATGGCCGAACCGGTGCAGGGCGCCGGCGGGGTTATCGTCCCGCCCTCCAATTTCTGGCCGCTTGTCCGCGAGATTTGCGATCGCCACAAGGTGCTTCTGATCTCGGACGAAGTCGTTACAGGCTTCGGACGGATCGGCAGCATGTTCGGCTGCCGTGCCTGGGGCGTCAGCCCGGATTTGATGGTGTTCGCAAAGGGGATCAATAGCGGTTACGTGCCACTCGGCGCTACCCTCATCAATGCACGCGTCGAAGCCGCGTTCTTGTCCGACGATAGGGCACAGTTCACGCCTCGAGCCTTCATGCATGGCAACACCTATGCGGGGCATCCGCTCGCCTGCGCGGCTGCGTTGGCCAACCTGCGGATCGTCGAACAGGAAGACCTGCCTGCGAACGCGGCCAAGGTGGGACGGTATCTGCTCGAGCGCCTGCAGGATATCCAGGAGCGTCACCCGAATATGGGGGACGTGCGCGGCAAGGGGCTCATGGTCGGAATCGAACTCGTGGCCGATCCGGAGACGAAGCGGCCGTTTGACCTCTCGGAGAATTTCGGAGCGCGGATCTGGGATAGATGCGTCAAGAAGGGTGTCCTCATCCGCAATCTGGCGGACACTTTTGTCATTTCTCCCCCGCTGACGTTCACGACAGAACATGCGGACATGATCGTCGAGGCGTTCGATGAAGCGATCAGCGCTGTTGAGTAGGGCGGATCACACGGAGGGGCGCCCGCGTCTGCCTGTGGTTCAGAAGAGGACTGGCTGAAAATGGCGACCGGCTTTGTCTGCCACGAACTCTATATGTGGCACAACACGGGCAATTGGGCCCAAGTGTTCCCACCGGGTCTTACCATCCAGCCGGGCGTCCACGCCGAGAACCCCGAGACCAAGCGTCGCTTCCGCAACCTCGTAGAGATAAGCGGCCTGCACGAACGCCTGGTGCAAATCAAGCCTCGCCCCGCCACGCCCGACGAGGTCGCCCGCGTCCATACGCGCGAGCACATTGCGCGCATCAAGACGTTGAGCGACGCCGGCGGCGGCGATGCGGGCGAACTAACGCCGCTTGGCGCTGGCAGCTACGAGATCGCGCTGCTGGCCGCGGGCGGCGCGATCGTCGCGGGCGAAGCCGTTGTCTCCGGCGATGTCGACAATGCCTACGCCCTGATCCGGCCACCGGGCCACCACGCAAAACCGGAGCTGGGCATGGGGTTCTGCCTGTTTTCCAACGCCGCCATCGCGATCCGCCACCTTCAGGCAACACGCGGCGTCGCCCGCGTAGCCGTAGTCGATTGGGACGTGCACCACGGCAACGGAACACAGGCGGTCTTCTATGCGGATCCGAGCGTACTAACGATCTCGCTGCATCAGGACAACCTGTTCCCTCCGAATTCCGGGGCGCTCGACGAAAACGGCTCCGCAAGCGGCTTCGGCTTCAATATCAACGTGCCATTGCCCGCCGGATCCGGCATCGGCGCCTATCGGGCGGCCTTCGAACGCGTGGTCATCCCGGCCCTCCATTGCTTCAAGCCGGATCTCATCGTTGTCGCCTCGGGATTCGACGCATCGGGCGTGGATCCGCTCGGACGCATGATGCTCTCGTCGGGCGGTTACCGCGAACTCACCCAGCTGTTGCTTCGCGCATCCCGAGCGATCTGCGGCGGACGGATACTGATGACCCATGAGGGCGGATATTCGGAAACCTACGTGCCGTATTGCGGGCTTGCCGTGCTCGAGGAGCTCTCCGGGGTCAAGACGCACGTCGAGGATCCCTGGCAACCGCTGATGATGGCTTGGGGCGGACAGGATCTACAGCCGCATCAGTCGCTCGCCGTAGAGGCGGCGGCCGCTCTGGTTGCTCGAATCGCTTAGAGGGAGGGTAGAATGAAGGGGTTGAAGCCGACCGGTCTGGCGGCGCCGAGTGTGAATGCCGGAAGCCGCCGCAACTTCCTGCTCAAGGGAAGTCTCATCGCCGCCGGCGCCTTGACCGGCCTACCAGCACTGCTGTCAAGCATCAACGGCGGCGCGCGTGCCGCCGGTGCGGCAATCCCGGTGGGGCAGGCCGGGCCGACGACGGATTTTGCGGCCCCTGATGGAATCGAGTTCAAGAATGGTCTCACACTCGCCTGCGAGGAAATCAATGCCCTCGGCGGCATTCTGGGCCGCCCGCTCGAACCTCATTTCGAGAATACCGGGCAAATGGGCGACGCCGCCAACGTCCAGGCCGTCCAACGCCTGATCGACAGGCATTCCGTCCATGCCGTCCTCAACGGCTACAATGTCGGCGGCGGTACGGCGATCCAGGAGGTCATCGCCGATAGCGATATCATCTACGTCCATTACGACACGACGATCGCCCACAACAACCTCGTCAGGTCCAATCCTCAGCGCTACTGGGGCTCCTTCCAGGGCGATCCGGCGGAATACTGGTACGGGCCAGGCTTGCTCAAGTTCCTTCAACAGCTCGAGGACCGTGGCGATTGGAAGCGCAACAACAACAAAATGGCCGTCATTTTGTCCGCGGGCGTTTACTCGGCCAACATCGCCAATGCCATCAAGGAGAAGGCCGGCGAGTTCGGTTGGCAAATCAGTCTGTTCGAGACCGTCAATGTGCCGAACTCGGAATGGGGCCCGACGCTTGCCAAGATCCGGCAGGACCCGCCCGCGATGATCGCCGTTACGCATTTTTTCCCGGCTGATCTGGCGCAGTTCATGTTGCAGTTTGCGCCCAATCCGACGCCGAGCCTCGTCTATATGCAATACGGCCCATCGATTCCGGCCTTCCGTGACATCGCCAAGGAGACGAGCAATGGCGTGCTCTATGCGACTGTCGTGGGTGCGCTGCAGGATGAGATCGGAATTGCGTTCGAGAAGCGCTACAAGGCGAAGTTCGGAGCCAATGCGGGTCACAATTCCGGCGTCCAGCCCTACGAGGGCTGCTATGTCTGGGCGACCGCTGCTGCCCTTGCCGGCGGCACCGGCGAACCGGGCGGGGTAGAGCAGAACAAGAAGGTGGCGCGGCACATGCGCGCGATGATCTGGCGAGGCGTCGCCGGAGTCACCCGGTTCATTCCGGGCGAGCAGGCGGCCTACACCTATCCGACACAGACCAACGATCCATCGCTCGGCATGCCGCATCAATTCCTGCAGATCCAGGACTACAAGCAGAGTCCCGGCCTCATCGCGCCTTCGCCCTACGCCACGGCCAAATTTGCCGTTCCGCCATGGATCAAGCGCTGAGCGAGAAGTGAGGATGCCATGGCTGCTGGTTCGGAGGTTCCGTTGCTGGCATGCAAAAGCCTCACCAAGCGTTTCGGAGCAATGGCCGCCGTCGACGGCCTGAGCTTCGAGATTGCGGCCGGTGAGTCGCTGGGTATCGGGGGCCCGAACGGGGCCGGCAAGACGACGTTGTTCGATCTGCTGTCTGGCTTCGTGCGCGCGACATCCGGAAGCATTGAATTTGCTGGAATGGATGTGACCCATCTGGCCCCGGAGCGGATCTGTCAGCTCGGCATGGGTCGAACGTTTCAACTCAATGCCGCGTTCGACAGTCTCACGGTCCGGGAGAACGTACTGGTGGGAGCCTATTTCGGCCGCCGCGGCCGCATGGTGCCGAGCCTGCGTGTCGACGCTGGCTCGCTCAGGACAGCGGACGAGGCCCTCGCGATGGTCGGAATATCCGCAAGGGCGGACGCGGTGGCCTCAATGCTTTCCGTGCTCGATCGCAAGCTGCTAATGATTGCGACCGCGCTCGCCACGGGTCCAAAGCTGCTTTTGATGGACGAGCCGGTCGGCGGTCTGACGCCCAGGGAGATCGACCGTATCGTCGAGGTCATTTGCGGCGTCAAGGGCACGGGCATCACGATCGTGGTGATCGAGCACGTGATGCGTTTCCTCACTCAGCTCTCTGACCGCATCCTGATCATGCATCACGGCGAGCGCATCTACGATGGCTCGCCGACGGAACTCTCAAGAGACCGGACCGTGGTCGAGGTCTATCTCGGCGCTGCCACTGCGGCCCGTCTTGCCGCCGGGCCGGGAGCCGCCATACATGGTTGAGCCACTGCTCGACGTCCGTGATCTCGCGGCGGGCTACGCCGGCCGCGAGGTACTGTTCGGGCTCAACTGCAGGATTTGCTCCGGCGAACTGGTCGCCGTTGTCGGACCGAACGGTCACGGGAAAACGACGCTGCTGCGCGCCATCTCGGGGCTGGTACGGCCGAGTCGCGGCGAAATCCTGTTTGCGGGCGAGCCGCTAACGAGACTTCGTCCCGATGCGATCGTTGCTCGCGGCGTGGTTCACGTTCCTCAAGGCGACTGGCTCTTTCCCGGCATGAGCGTGATCGAGAACCTCCTGATGGGGGCCTATTTGCCGGCCGCCGGCGTGCGCGCCTCCGATCGCCTCGACTTCGTGCTGTCGCTTTTGCCGAAGCTCGCCGAGCGCCGCCGCCAACTCGCGAGTACGCTGTCGGGAGGCGAGCGCAGGATGGTGGCCATAGGGCGTGGCTTGATGGCAGGCGGCAGCCTTCTGATGCTGGACGAACCTTCGCTCGGCCTCGCTCCCATCGTTATCGATCAGATCTACGAGTTGGTCTTCGCGCTCAAGAGTAGCGGCCGGACAATTCTGCTGGTCGAAGAGAATGCGGCGCGAGTCGCGGACCATGCCGACCGCATGCTGCTGCTCGACAATGGGGCCTTCATCTGGGAGGGCCGAGGGCCGGATCTCATGCTGAGGCCGGAAATCGTCGAAACCTATCTCGGTGGGTGAGGATGTGGACGTCGTCATACAAATCATAGCATCGGGTATGACCATCGGGGCTATGTATGCCGTCTCAACGGTTGGATTGTCGCTTGTGTACGGCTCGCTCAACATGCTCAACATGGCGCATGGCGCGATCCTCACGTTCGGCGGCTATGTCTGCTATGCCGCCATGGCGCGTCTCGAACTTCCGCCCCCGCTTGCTTTCGGCGCGGCGATCCTGGCGTGCAGCGGGCTTGGCGTTCTTATCTATTTGGCAGCGGCATGGCCGCTTCTCCGCTCACCCAATTTCGAGACCAATATCTTTATCGCGACGATCGGCATCGGCGCGATCGTCGAGAACGCGATGCTGAAGGTGTTCGGACCCTACCCGATCCCGCAGCCGCTAACCGTTTCGGGCGACTTCGTCGTTGGTCACGTCCACGTGCCGGATCAGAACGGATTCATCCTGGCGATCGCGTTGGCGCTTATGGCTTTGGTCGCGATCACCCTGGAACGCAGCCGCCTTGGGCGCGCAATTCGAGCGACAGCGCAACACCGCAGTGCCGCCCAACTGATGGGGGTGCGCGTCGGCTTCGTCTACGCGCAAGTACTCGCCATATCGGGCGCGATTGCGGCAGTGTCGGGTGTTCTGGTGAGTTCGATCGCGACGCTGACGCCAGTCATGGGCGCCGATCCCATGCTCAAGGCCTTCATCATCTGCGTGGTGGCGGGGCTGGGCAACGTCTACGGCGCAGTCGCATCGGCAATCGTGCTCGGGCTGGTGGAAGCATCGGTCCAATATCTCCTGGGCGTGCGATGGAGTCTCGCAACCCTTCTATTGATCGTGGTGATTGTGTTGATCTGGCGCCCCCACGGCTTGTTTGGCCGGTCGCAGGAGGAACGCCAATGACACCGGTACGGCGTGACCTTTTCGTCGGTCTGTTCCTGCTGGGGCTGGCGGCCTGCGTGCCTTTACTCGGCCCGGGACGCTACGTGACGACGCAGTCCACCTTGTTCTTTATCTGGGCCATCGTTGTGGTGCAGTGGAACCTCGTGCTGGGGGTCGGCGGGATATTCTCGCTGGCCCAGATGGCGTTGTTCGCGACCGGCGCCTATGCGACCGCGATGCTCGGGTTCTACCTGAAATGGCCAATGCTGGTCGCGATGCCCATCGCAGCGCTCGCTTCCGTATTCGTTGGACTCGTGATCGGAATTGCATGCCTGCGCCTGCGCGGTCCCTATGTAGCATTGCTGACGCTCGCGATCGCGCAGATGATGTATGTGCTCATTGTCAACGACACCGAGTGCTTCACCAACGGCTCGATGGGCTGTTTACCGCTGTTCGGCGGTGTGCGTGGCATCGGTCAGTTCGGCGATCTCGGGCTGCGCGCGCTGTTTCCCTCCAAATGGTACGTCGCCCACTACTACGTCGCCCTGGCTCTGCTTGCCGCGGCCGTCGCTTTCTCGATCACGATCCTGGGAGGACCGCTCGGGCTCGCGTTCAGGGCGTTGCGCGACAACCGCACCTACGCCATGTCGCGCGGAATCGGCCCATTCAAATATCAACTTTGGCTCTTCGCCCTGTCAGCGTTCTTCACCGGCCTGGCCGGCGCGTTTTATGCGATCCACTTCCGGGTCGTGGGGCCAACCGTGTTCTCATTCCCGACGCTTCTGTTTCTCCTGGCCATGATCGTCGTGGGTGGCATCGGCTCGACTTGGGGCCCGGTGCTCGGGGCGGCGCTTCTGATGCTGGCCGACGAGGGTATGAGGGAATTCCCCGAAATCCGAGACATCGGCCTCGGCCTGGTGACCGCACTGTTCATCATCCTGTGCCCGCGCGGCGTCATCGGATGGCGAGGCCCCCTTGGCTCGGCGTGGGGGCGTCTACGCATCAGGCGGCCGGCCGGCTCTTAGGTCAACCCGTATGACCATCTTTTTGGCGTTGCGGCGACACGCATTTCTCGTCTAGAACGGGGGTCGGAGCGGGCCGCCGGCAACGAACCGTCAACGGTTTTGGCCGAGGATGGTGCTTCTTCAGGGTCTGGCAATGCCGATTCGCAGCGAAAAGTACCGAGTTGAGCGGGAAGCGGCCATTGCCGTGCGTTCCCAGCCGATTCCGGCTGCGCCGCTGCCCGCCCTGCTTCTTGGCGGGCTTCTGCTTCTTATCGGCCCCTGAGGGCCGTCTGGGCGGTTTGCGCCTGGGCACTCAGGGGTTGCGCCAGAACCAAAGCCCTTCAGCGCTCAAAGGCAGCGCATCAGCTAAAGGAATTTTCCGATGACCACCGTGAACAAGTCCGACAAGGACCGCGTCGTTATATTCGACACCACGCTGCGCGACGGCGAGCAATGCCCCGGCGCCACCATGACGTTCGAGGAAAAGCTCGAAGTCGCCGAGATGCTCGACGAGATGGGTGTCGATATCATCGAGGCCGGCTTCCCCATCACCTCGGAAGGCGATTTCCAGGCGGTGAGCGAGATCGCGCGCCGCTCCAAAAATGCCGTGATCGCCGGCCTTTCGCGGGCGCATCCGAAGGATATCGACCGCTGCGCCGAGGCCGTGAAACTGGCGCGGCGCGGCCGCGTCCATACCGTGATCGCGACCTCGCCGCTGCACATGCGAGTCAAGCTCAACATGACCCCGGAGCAGGTGATCGAGACCTCGATCGCCAATGTCAGCCGCGCCCGCAATCATATCGACGACGTCGAATGGTCGGCCGAGGACGGCACCCGCAGCGAGATGGACTTCCTGTGCCGGATCGTGGAGGCCGTGATCAAGGCCGGCGCGACCACGGTCAATATTCCCGATACCGTCGGCTACACGGTGCCCGAGGAATATACCCACTTCATGCGCACGCTGATCGAGCGGGTGCCGAACTCCGACAAGGCGGTGTTCTCGGTGCACTGCCACAACGACCTCGGCATGGCGGTGGCGAATTCGCTGGCCGGCCTCGCCGGCGGTGCGCGGCAGATCGAATGCACGGTCAATGGTATCGGCGAGCGGGCCGGCAATGCCGCGCTCGAGGAAGTCGTGATGGCGATCAACGTCCGCAACGACAAGTTTCCGTGGTGGAACAAGATCGATACCACCATGCTGACGCGGGCATCGAAGCTGGTTTCCGCGGCGACCTCGTTCCCGGTGCAGTACAACAAGGCAATCGTCGGCCGCAATGCGTTCGCCCATGAAAGCGGCATCCATCAGGACGGCGTGCTGAAGGACGCCTCGACCTACGAGATCATGCGGCCGGAAATGGTCGGGCTGAAACAGTCGTCGCTGGTGCTCGGCAAGCACTCCGGGCGCCACGCCTTCGTGCACAAGCTGGAGGAGATGGGCTACAAGCTCGGCGCCAACCAGCTCGAAGACGCCTTCGCGCGGATGAAGGCGCTCGCCGATCGCAAGAAGGACATCTATGACGAGGACATCGAGGCTTTGGTCGACCAGGAGATCGCCGCCTCGCACGATCGCATCAAGCTGGCGTCGCTCACCGTGATCGCCGGCACCCATGGTCCGCAGCGCGCCACCATGAAGCTCAATATCGATGGCCAGCTCAAAATCGAGGAAGCCGAAGGCAACGGCCCGGTCGACGCGGTCTTCAACTGTATCAAGCTGCTGGTGCCGCACGAGGCCAAGCTCGAACTCTATCAGGTTCATGCGGTCACCGAAGGCACCGACGCGCAGGCTGAGGTGTCGGTGCGGCTCGCCCATGAAGGCCGCTCGATGACCGCGCGGGCGTCCGATCCCGATACGCTGGTGGCTTCGGCCAAGGCCTATCTCGGGGCGCTCAACAAGATTGTCATGAAGCGCCAGCGCGACGTTCCGGCTGCCGCGGCGGGCTAGCCTGAAGGCACAAGTCCGGCAACGCGGCGCCCGTAGCGCCGCGCTGTTGGGTGCGGCTGGCATACAAGGTTCGGAGCCCGCCTGGATGCGCGCTTCGCAATAAGGACGCGGGAGGATACATGCGCAGTTTGATATTGGCCGCGGCGTCGATCGCGGCGTTGGCTGTAGCCGGACCGGCGTTGGCACAGTCGCCGATCGTCATCAAGTTCAGCCACGTTGTGGCTTCCGATACGCCGAAGGGCAAGGCGGCCGACAAGTTCAAGGAACTTGCCGAGAAGTACACCAACGGCAAGGTCAAGGTCGAGGTCTATCCGAACTCGACGCTGTACAAGGACAAGGAAGAGCTCGAAGCCCTGCAACTCGGCGCGGTGCAGATGCTGGCGCCGTCGAACTCCAAGTTCGGACCGATCGGTATCAGGGAATTCGAGGTGTTCGATCTGCCCTACATCCTGCCGGACCTGAAAACGCTGCGAAAGGTCACGGACGGCCCGCTCGGCGGCAGGCTGCTCAAGCTGCTCGACTCCAAGGGCATGACGGGCCTTGCCTACTGGGACAACGGCTTCAAGCAGATGAGCGCCAACAAGAAGCTTGTCGCTCCCGCCGATTACAAGGGCCTGAAATTCCGCATCCAGTCCTCGAAGGTGCTGGAAGCGCAGTTCCGGACGCTGGGCGCAATCCCGCAGGTGATGGCCTTCTCGGACGTCTATCAGGCGCTGCAGACCGGCGTCGTGGACGGCCAGGAAAACACCTGGTCGAACATCTACACCCAGAAGATGCACGAGGTGCAGAAATACATCACGACCACCAATCATGGCTATATCGGCTACGTGGTCGTCGTGAACAAGAAATTCTGGGACGGCCTGCCGGCGGACATTCGTGACGAGTTGTCGAAGGCGATGAAGGAAGCCACCGAGTTCGGCAACAGCCAGTCGGCCAAGGAAAATGATGACGCGCTTGAAGCCATCAAGAAGACCGGCAAGAGCGAGATCGTCACGCTGACGCCGGAGCAGGACGAGGCGATGCGCAAGGCGATGATGCCGGTCTACAAGGAGGTGGCATCGCGGGTCGGTCAGCCCCTGATCGACGAATTCCTCAAGGAAACCGGCCGCGGCCCGATGAACTGAGCGGCCCTCAAGAGCAGCCGAAAAGCAAACCGCGGCCGGCATGGCCGCGGCGACGAGGTGCATGATCGGGCGGTGTCAGCACTGCCCGATCATCACGGGGGACATCCATGTTTCTGCGCATTCTCGACCGGCTTGAAGAGATCATCATCGCGAGCCTGATGGGCGCTGCGACGGTGATCACCTTCGTCGCCGTCGTCCATCGCTTCCTGGTCGACGTTCCCTTTCTGTATCCGATCCTGTTCCCGATCAGACTCGCCTGGTCGCAGGAGTTGTGCATCTACATGTTCATCTGGATGGCCAAGTTCGGCGCCGCCTATGGCGTGCGGACCGGCATCCATGTCGGCGTCGACGTCCTGATCAACCGGCTCAATCCACGCGGGCGCAAGGGCGTCATTCTGTTCGGACTGTTCGGCGGCGCGCTGTTCACCGCCATCGTCGGCACCATGGGCGCGAAATTCGTGATCGAGCTGATGAGCACCGATCAGGTCTCGCCCGACCTCGAACTGCCGAGCTGGATCGTCTACGCCTGCATTCCGCTCGGCTCCTATCTGATGTGCTTCCGCTTTCTGCAGGTATCCTGGACGTTCTGGAGGACCGACGAGCTTCCGCATCACGACGCCACCAGTGTCGACGGCATCGAGGTCAGTCCGACCGCGCCGATCGCGCTCGGAGAGGCGTGATGAGCGCAGCCCTTATCTTCGGACTTCTGTTTGCCCTGATGCTGACCGGCATGCCGATCTCGATCTCGCTCGGCCTTACCGTGCTGACCTTCCTGTTCACGATGACGGAAGTGCCGATCGAGAGCGTCGGCCTGAAGCTGTTTTCCGGGCTTGACAATTTCGGCATCATGGCGATCCCGTTTTTCATTCTTGCCGGCACGTTCCTGACTCGCGGCGGCGTCGCCAGACGCATGATCGCGTTCACCACCTCCGTGGTCGGGCATCTGCCCGGCGGACTCGGTCTCGCCGGCGTAGCGGCCTGCGCCATGTTTGCCGCCATCTCCGGATCGAGCGTCGCGACCGTGGTCGCGATCGGTTCGATCATGATGCCGGCCATGGTCGACCACGGCTATCCGCGCCGATTCGGCGTCGGCGTGATTTCGACCTCGGGAGCGCTCGGCATTCTGGTGCCGCCGTCGATCATTCTGGTGCTGTACGGCGTATCCACCAACACCTCGATCGGCGCCTTGTTCATGGCCGGCATCGTCCCCGGCATCATCCTGGCGCTGATGCTGGCGGCGGTCACCTGGTTCATCGCCAGGCGCAACAATTATCCGCGCATGCGCAAGGCCACGCTCGGCGAGCAGGTGCTCGCGTTCCGCGACAGCGTCTGGGGGCTGGCCCTGATCGTGCTTGTGCTCGGCGGCATCTATGGCGGCATCTTCACGCCGACCGAGGCCGCCGCCGTCGCGGCGGTCTATGCCTGCTTCATCACCGTGTTCGTCTACAAGGAATTGAAGCTGGTGGAGGTGCCGAAGGTTCTGCTGCAGGCTGCAAGCATGAGCTCGATGCTGCTCTACATCATCACCAACGCGGTGCTGTTCTCGTTCCTGATGACGCATGAACAGATCCCGCAGGAGATGGCGGCGTGGATCATCGACAAGAATTTCGGGGTCTGGACCTTCCTGCTGGTGGTGAATCTGATCCTGCTCGCGGCCGGCAACGTCATGGATCCGTCGTCGATCCTTTTGATCATGGCGCCGATCCTGTACCCGCTCGCAACCAAGCTCGGCGTCAATCCGGTGCATCTCGGTGTGCTGATGATCGTCAACACCGAGGTCGGACTATGCCATCCGCCGGTGGGCCTCAATCTGTACATCGCGAGCAGCATCGCCAAGATGGGCATCAGCGAGATCACCGTTGCGGTATTGCCGTGGTTGCTCGCGATGCTGACGTTCCTTGCGCTGATTACCTACGTGCCGGAAATTTCGCTGTGGCTGCCGCGGCTGCTCGGCATGATCTGAAAGCTTTCAATTGGCTTAACGGAGCCCACATTACATCTTGGTAAGACAGCGCACTCTTGCCAAACTGTAAGTTGATCGCAACTCCACGCGCGCCCATCCTCGCGCAACCCTGCAACGGAGGTTCGCATGAAGAATATTCTGCTCGCTGGCATCGCCACACTCGCCATCGCCGGCTCGACCGTGGTCTATGCCCAGCAACATCGCCCGTGGGTTTACCAACATATGCGGATGAGTCCCGAGGACAGGGCGGCCTTTGCCGACGCCCGGATCGCGGCCGTTCATGCCGGGTTGAAGCTCACGCCCGATCAGGAAAAGCTGTGGCCGCCGGTCGAGGCTGCGGTGCGGGACTTTGCAAAAATGCGGATCGATCGCGCCAATGCGCGAATGGCCGCGCGGTCGGACGATTCCAAGGATGCGCCGAAGCCGGACGATCCGGTGGAACGGCTGCGTCAGCGCGCCGACAACATGGCGACATCGGCGGCGGCGCTGAAGAAGATCGCCGATGCCGCCGATCCACTCTACAAGACCTTGGACGACGGCCAGAAACGTCGGCTCGGGGTCCTCACTCACATGGAGCGCCGCTTCGGCGGCGGCTGGCGACACCGCGAGCGCGGCATGAATCGCGATGGCGGCTGGGATCGTGACTCGGGCCGCGACGAGGATCGCGGCGACCGAAGCGGCCCCGAGCGGCTCTGATAGCGCACGGCAAAGCCGCCGGAATCCGGCGGCTTTTTGCCGTTTGGCGACAGGCCGATGGCCGGGAAAACCGCGCCCGCTTGCTGGACATCTATAGGTCGCTTTGCTAAACGACCCGCTCTTGCGAAGGCTTTCCGGGCCGGTTCCGGGCGCATAGCTCAGTTGGTAGAGCAGATGACTCTTAATCATCGGGTCCCAGGTTCGAGCCCTGGTGCGCCCACCACCTTTTCAAAGACTTAGCGGTCTAGCCAAGCGCCTATTCCGACAAGTGATCGACTGCTATTCCGACAAACCGGCTGGTTTTGTTCTCTCCGCTCGCCGTTTTTGGACGCCGGCTATCAGCTGCTTGCGGGTGCGCTTGGCGTATGTGGGTAGCTGCCGGGCTGACCGGTGCCGCCCCGCTGCGCGCAGCTCCGCATCGGAGAGGTCGGAGTCCGCACCTTCCGTAAACCCGCCATGGCGGAATGACGTGAATGATAGTTCGTCGCGAAGCTCGGCCGCTCGAATGATGCGCTTGACCGTGGAGCGCAGATAGTCGAGCCCGCCGCGTGGCGTTATCCAGGGGAGAGGAACTCGGCCGCGGCGATGGCCATGGTCGCGCCGAAACACGAGGCCGCCAACCGTCTGCTCCTTGATGGGTCCAGTTCTGGCATCAGTTCCGGAAACAATTCCTCGCCCGTTTCGTCGAACAGAGGCCACCACGCTTCCTCACCGGTTTTGGGGTGGACGACACAGACGCTGATTGGCCGCGTCTTTGGACGATAGTGGGCAAAATGCACCGAACAAATGCTCTCGCGCTGCAACCATTCCCAGGCGGTCAGGGCCGCTGTGGCAATCGAAGCATAGCCAAGTTTCACTGCGGCCTTGCGGAATGCCACCAGTTCGTCCCAGGTCGCGGTCGGCGTTTCCAGTTTCTTTTGGCCCGGCGCCAACTTCTTTAGCCCCATTTTCGCGAACGGATTGTCAGCAGGAACGATCGTTTCCTCGGCCCGCTGCATCACAAACCAGGCACGTCTGCACGAACCCATGGCCGCGATGGCCATGCGCCGGCGCTCGCGACGTACCACGTTACCATCAGCATCGAGGCTCTCGATCACGAGCAGCTTCGCGTAGACCGCGTCCACAAAAGCCTTCGTGAAATCGCCGACCTGTTTCGACCCCGCGCGACTACCATCTTTCAGGACGTGGTCCGCAAAGAGCTTTGTACCGTTTTCATAGGTTCGCTTGGTATGGGCATCGATGTCTTTCCATTTTTGCTGCTTTTTGAACTCATGCACCAGCCAATCGAAGGACCCCTTGGTGACTCCTATGGGCGCAAGGTCCGACAAGCCACCCGTCCGCCAGGAATCGAATGCCGGAAGCAAAACGGTTTCGGCGCGGGCGACAGCAACATCATAGTTCTGACCGAGCGCCTCGGCTTCGAACGGACAGCCTTGCGTGCGCGCCCACGTCGGCGGTTCAAAGAAATATGCCCAGCGGCCATTCTTTAGCGGTTTGCGGCGGCAGTATCGGGGTAATTTTAAGGCGGTTCTCAATGGCTTCATGCGAGCGCTGCCAGGTCGACTTTCGCCTGATTCTGCCTGACGTCGATTCCGGGAGCAACGTGTTCGTCAACAATAACCTTGACCCAAATAGCCTCCCTGGTCCGACCCACACCGCGATACCGGGTGGGGGGTGGAGCGTCGCCGCGAGAAACAGCAAGCACTAATTCGCGCACGCTCCTGAAATCGAGATATGCCGCCAGCATGTCTATTCGCATCTCTGCCGGCCACGCACCGTTCACAGGATAGCGGGCGGAAAGGGAGCTGCGCTGGGGCGAGGCACTGCGCAATTTGGGTGCAGGTGTCATCTCCGGCTCCTTGAGCCGGAAGACATCCTTGCGCTTTTGAGCGACGGTCACTTTCATGGTAACGCCGTTTAATGCTGATTGCGCGGCGATAGTCCCGATCACCATCAGCACTACGATGGACAACAACAAAGGAAATTAGAGACCAAGAACGAGATAGAGTCGGTACCTTCAGTCGCACGGCTTGTGGTCCTGGCGTACTGGAGCGCAGCCTATCGTCGCGCGAAAACTTGCGCGCTTCGGTTAGCCGGGAAGCTAACGGTGGTTTCGTCATCGGTATTTCCGATCCATTGGGTTACCAGCGGGTCCTCAAGCCAGGAGGGTGTTTTCTTTTAACGGATTGAGGAGAATGTGTTCGCGAACGATGTAACGATCGCGCTGGCGGAAGTATTTCCGAGCGATCCACCACGCTTTTTGGCCCGCACGCCGCACGGCTATCACGACACCGCGCTGATCCGCAATGAATTGGAGAAGGCAGGCTTTTCGCGCGTAACAATTGAGACTAGGGCCGATCAGAGCCGCGCATCTTCACCGCGCGTTCCTGCTGTCGCCTACTGTCAGGGAACACCTCTATGCAGCGAGATCGAAGCCAGAGACGCAGACAAGCTGGAGACCGCTACCAACTACGCCGCGTCCAAGATTGCGAACAGACACTGCAGCGGGGAGGTTGCTGCAAAAATTCAGGCGCACGTTATCGTGGCCGTGGCCTAGTACGTGATGAACGTCTGCTTGTAGAGACCAATCGCGGACATCGGGAATTTTAAACAAAGCTCGCCTTCGGGAGGTCTTTTATTTGTTGATACCTCCGTCACGTCCCGTGCATGGATTGTGGCAAACTTCCAACTCCGGGAACAAACCTGGCTATATCCTGATCGTTTCCGATACGCTCGAGTGGAAAACTTGATGGCGAAGATCGGATTGAACCGGACCTGATCTTCGCCACAGATTCGCATCTGGACGTTTGTCGGACCTTGTGGAATGTTATCGCTGGAAGGCGTCGCGCTGCATGCTAGAAAAAGTCTTGGCCGCTCGGGGAGGGAGCCTTAAGACATGACTGGGCTGGTCCTCGCCCGAGATAGGCCGGGCACGCGCGCCGCCGTCGATCGCGCGCCGCTTCTGCGCTGGCTTATCTTCACCGGCGTGACGGTTTTCGCGGCGACCCTGTTATGGCGCTACGGCCTCATTGGCCTGATGCTGTCTTCTGACCGTACGTACATCTCCTCAGTCATTTGCCTGCTCTATGTCGCGGCGTCGCTGCATTGCCTTTGGCGCACGATAGCGCTTTCACGAGAGGCGGCGGCGGGGGCGCTAGCCGCGCAACTGATCGCTACGGGCGTCGTCGATTTTTCGAAGAGCGATTTAGACAAGGCAAACCTCGGCGCGCTGCCGTCCGGCCTCTTCGCCGATCACATCCGGGATCTTGTCGTGAAGGCGGACGCGCAAGGCACTGGCCACCTCGACCAGACGTTGCTGCTTCGCGCGCTTGCCGACAAGTTGCGCGGTTCCAACGGCCTTGGCGCCTTTGCCGGGGACACGGCGATGAAGCTCGGGCTGCTCGGCACGATCATCGGCTTCATCATCATGCTGGCGCCCATCGCCGGGCTCGACGCGGGCGATCGCGCGTTGATGAAATCCTCAATGGGATTGATGAGCGACGGCATGGCGGTGGCAATGTACACAACGCTGGCCGGTCTCGTCGGCTCGATATTGATCAAGGTCCAATATTACTCGCTCGACGGCGCCACGGCGCAAGCGTTCTCGCAAGCCGTGACGCTGACCGAAACGCGCGTCGTTCCCGCCCTGGAACGTCGTCATGCTGGATGACTTCGGCCTTTATCCGCGCGAGGAGCCCTTTGATCCGTTCAGCGTGATGCTGTTCAAGGCCCTGCAGGTCATCTCATTCCTGTTTTTCATCGCGCTGTTGGCGATCTCGCCGGAGGCCAAGGACGGCAAGATCGATTCGAAAGCCGAGTTCATAATCACCATGGACTGGCCGGACAAACATCCCGACGATCTCGATCTGTTCGTGCAAGACCCGGCCGGCAATATCACCTGGTATCGCCATCGTGAAGCCGGGTTCCTGGTACTCGATCGCGACGACCGCGGCGGCGTGAACGACAGCATCGTCGTCAACGGCAAAAAGATCGCCTCACCGATCCGCGAGGAAATCGTCACGATTCGCGGCATCGTAGCTGGCGAATATACGGTCAACGTATCGCATTTCGCGGCGATGACGGGCCTACCGGTGCCGGTCAAGGTGAAAGTGCAAAAGCTCAATCCGACTGTGCAGGTCATTCACGAAAACACGCTATTTGTCGATCACACCGGCGACGAGAAGACCGCCGTTCGCTTCACGATTGACGCGGAGGGCAAGGTGACCGACGTGAACTACCGCGCCAAATCGCTGATGGCGACCTTCGGCAGCACTCATCTCAACGGGGCCGATCTCGATCCGAAAACCGGCTACCGGAAAAAACTATGAGCAGCTTGCAATCCACCGTGCTGTGTCTTTCCATCGCCTATGCCGCGCTGGGGGTTCTTTTGCTCGCGGCTTGCTTGTTCACGCGCCTGCCCTGGCCGGTCAAGGCCGGAACGATCGTCGTCACCAGCGCCTTCTACGTATTGAGCTTTTTCGCAACGCGGTCGTTGCTTGGCTGGTCGTCAGATGATCCGCTGCCGCCAAAATTCAAGCTCCTGAGCGCGCGCATTGTCGAACCGCATACGCGCGCCGACGATCCCGGTTCGATCTATCTCTGGGTCGAGGCGATCGACGAGAACAATTTTCCCAGCAACGTTCCGCGCGCTCATCGGCTGCCCTATAGCGCCAGGCTGGCGGAAAAAACCGAAGCGGCGGTCAGGGCGAGCGCCGACGGCCATCCGCAAGGTGGCCGCACCGCGGACATCGGCGCCGGCGACGGCGGCGCCGGGCAGGCGACCGCTACCGAGACGACGCCGACTTCGATCCTGACGCTCGACGGCGGCGATCCCGCGACCGGCGGCGCGCTCAATCCCGGCTTCGCCCATGGCGAAGGGCTGGTTTTCACGCCGCTGCTGGCGCCGCGCATGCCAGCCAAGGAGCCGGAATAGCCTTGAACCAGAGCGGACCCCTCGACCATTTTCTTGCCTTGGTCGTCACCGAATTCCAAGTATTTCCGCCGCTTGCGCGAGCGAAGCACTGCCTCACGGTTCGCTGCAGACATAAGTCGCGGCCGCATTCGCGAACTTCTGAACCGAGAGCGCGAATTACTCTCTATTTTTGTGACTTACGCGGCGGATTCTCAGAAGGGCACTTTTCTAGTACGGTTCTCTTCAACGATTGGACCGCGCTCAGGACCGATAACTGACATCAACCCCAAAGAGCCGCTCCTATTCGTGAAGGAGCGTTTGCCAGTTTGAAGGCACCGCTTCGGCCGGTCCAGGCACCGGCTGATCCAGCGGATGCGAGTGAGGGGCGTGAAGCTTCGGGCCGGCGAAGAACTCTCCAGTACGAAAGTCGTAAAACCATCGCTCGTCCGGCTCGAAGCTCGTGATTATCGGGTGATCCGTAGCCGCATTATGTTTCGATGCATGCTGATTTGGTGAAGCATCACAGCAGCCGATGTGCCCGCATTCGGCACATCTGCGAAGATGCAGCCACCACCCGCCCAAAGCCGAGCATTCGACGCAACCCGTTCCGCTTGGCTTAGCTGCGGGGTTGATGCCATCCCTCTCACCCTTCATAGGGTCAGCTCACTGAGAGTATACGCGGTCACCACAGATACGCGCCCGGGTACACCCAGATTCGCGAACACGCGCCACTGCTGTCGCCTTTGCTCAGAACGCGGCCTCCGAAGACCGTTTCGTAAAATCGAAGCGATCGCTCGACGTTGGCGACGGTGAGAAAGTGTGCGACGGTAAACCCATCCTGCGGCGGCATCTGATAGGTTTTCTGCTCGACTTGTACTTGGTTCATGGACAACTCCTCCAATTCGGATATCCAACGATACGGTCAAGGCAGTGACAAGACGACCTCGCGGCAGACGGTGCTAGTATTGCAGCCCCCGAATACAGGTCGCTCCGATGCGACATAGTAGCACTCAATCCGATGGCCGGCGACGTCGGTTTGGGTAGAACGGAAATGGCGTTCGCGGCCAAGCCTCAAGCAGCGAAGCAAGAGGAGTCCCTCGGCACCGCGGCGAGCGCTTGGTTAAAACGGGCATCCGCGAGCGTCAGTTTCATGTCAGCCATCACCGAATAAATACCAGGAACCCTCCTTTCAGTTCTGCCAATTCAATTTTGTGGCCTACACCACGCACTTCTGCAAATTTCTCAAGGTCACCCCGCGCGATCAAAACGGCGGCTGCTTGCGTTGTCGCTGCATCTTTGCCGCTTCTACCCACCACGTCAGATCGTCGGCAAAGCGCGTAAACGCCCGTTCGAGGGCCTTGCCGCCTTCGCCCATCGGCGCACCATCGGCCGCGAGGGTCTGTCCAATGGGACCAACGGCAATTGTGCTTGAAACGACCACCATCCCCATCTCGGAGAGCGTGCCATGCCAAGCGGTTGCGGCCCGGGCGCCGGAGAAACGTCCCGCCGAATAGCTCGCGATCGCCGCGGGGCGCCAGAACCATTCCTCCAGAAAATGATCCGTTAGGTTTTTCAGTCCGGGCTGGACACCCCAATTATATTCGCCAGTGACGAATATGAAGCCATCAGCATCGCGAATCTTCCCGGCTAACCGCTCAAGCCGCTCGGGGGCTTCTCCCGGCAGATATTCCTTATACATTCTGTCAAGCATCGGAAGGTCGACCGCCTTGGCGTCGATCAGTTCGACGGCGTCGCCCCGGCGCCGCAACCGCTCAACCAAAAATTCGGCGAGGCGGATGCCCATCCGATCGGAACGATATGAGCCGTAGAAAATGAGGATTCGATTGCTCATTGCAGTCGCTCAGGGCGCCAAGAAACCAAAACGCCAGATGGTCCGTAATTTCCGTTCTTGATGTCATGACCGCAATCGCCAACAAGCCACCGAAAATTGTCAGACCTTCGATGCAATTGGCATGAGCGCGGGCGAGGCGCTGCATGAAGGGCGATAATCCGGAATTGTCTGGCGCGAAAGGCGTTGGTCGCGGCCTTTCCGGTCACGACCAAATAAGTGCGGATAGTTTTCATCACTACTAGCAGAAGGAGCGCCTACGAGACGAGGCCTGTCAGTGCATAGCTCGTGTTGGACATGTCCCCTCCCAAGTCATCCTGCCTTTGTTCATTCGTAGCCGATTTTCTCCGAACCAAGCAAATTCAGCACAGGTTGAAGGCGCGGGGTCAAAATCAATGGTCAGACGTGTGACCGATAAAATCCTCTCCTCAGAAAGCGGCATTTAGCCTCCGCTATTAAACCAATAGCTTGAGTTGGCCCCATTGCCTTAGTTGCCTACGAGAGCGGTCGGAGCAGGTGCCTTCCAGCGCAGCTAGATGATCTTACACTCGTTTCGGCGCTATCCAAGTTACTTGAACATCGAAGAACATCGGGAAAGACTACTAACCTTAGCATGCAATGGAGATAGCCCGGGACTGCTGCTTACTCGACTCCGTCGCGAAGGACCCTTGTCGGAAGTGGCCTCCAGGTTCATCGAGTTCCATTCTCACAATGCATGGCTCGCGCTAAGAGATGCGAGTATCGTCCTCAAATAAACTGGCCTTGATTGTGAGTGGGAAAAGTGCGCGCCCAAATTACCACTTGGCTCATCCTAACGATTCTCGCGACATCTAGCGTTCAATCCGCCGCTTCCGCGGACGACTTGGTCAGGTTCGATAGTGCGCCTCTCATTATGGGAGGACTCCAGCAGCGTCAGGCGGGCGAACGTGGCGAAACGTCCGCGAACGTTCCAGGTGTGCCCGTTGAAGGCTATCTTTCGAAACCTGATGGAGGCGGCCCCTTTCCTGGCGTTGTCTATCTCCATGGCTGCACCGGGCTATCGAAAAATGCCCGCAATCGCATAGCCGACCTGATGAGGGGCTGGGGCTATGTATCGCTCGCGGTGGACAGCTTTTCCACGCGTGGCATCAAAGATTCCTGTGACCGAGTGATGCCTTTTCGGCAGGCCGACGCGTTGGGAGCGTTGCTTTATCTTTCAAAACTCGGCTTTATCGATCCTAGTCGGATTGCGGTTGTTGGGTCGTCGCAAGGCGGTATTGCTGCCCTTCAGTTAGCCTCTACGCATACCTTCAATCTCTTTGCGATCCCCGATGGACTGAAGTTCAAGGCCGCGGTGGCCTATTATCCCTTGTGCGGTTTTGCCACCGAACAGTTGACTATTCCAACCATTGTCTTGATCGGCGAATTGGACGATTGGTCGTCGGCCAAAGACTGCGAACGCTGGATGAAGCGGCGCGCAGGCAAGGGAGCACCCGTCAAGCTGATCGTTTATCCTGGAGCTTACCATGCTTTTGACGTACCCGCCCTTCGGGATGGTGTTCGATCCTTTGGCCATTGGCTCAAATACGATGCCGAGGCTGGGCCGCGTTCAGTTGTGGAAATGCACGACTTCTTGGCGACTGAGCTAGTCGAATAAATGCGGGTGCGTCGACTTCGATATTGTGCCGCGCGCCACGCAAACCATCAGGAACAATTCGACCACGATATCGGAGAGGCCAAGATCTCGCAGCTGCTCCGCGGGTTAAACTCGACCTCGACAATGCCGCTGTGATACTGCCTCAGCTCGTTTGCATGAAGGCTCGTTTGCAGCAGGATCGACGGTCATTGAAAGCGGCTTGAACATCTTTATCGTACCTCCTACGCTTTCTCATAGCGGAGCCGGCACGGTTCGATAGGAATAACGTCATGAGCATCGAGTTTCTGTTGACGTCGCTTATTGTGGTGGCATCGCCAGGCACCGGCGTTCTGTACACTTTGGCAGCCGGTCTTTCGCGCGGAGCACGGGCGAGCGTCCTGGCTGCGTTGGCCTGTACGCTTGGTATCATTCCGCATATGGTAGCGGCGATTACAGGTCTCGCTGCGCTACTCCACACGAGCGCGCTGGCGTTCCAAACACTAAAGTATATAGGTGTGGCCTACCTTCTCTACATGGCTTGGAACACACTACAGGAACAAGGCGCACTAAAAATAGATAGAGAGGTTGAACCACGTTCAGTCCGTCAGGTAATCGTCTCCGGCATCCTGATTAATATCTTCAATCCGAAACTTTCGATTTTCTTCTTCGCTTTCCTACCACAATTCGTGAACGCCAACGATCCGAACGCGCTCCCACGCATGCTTGAACTGAGTTTGACCTTCATGCTTCTAACGCTAATTGTCTTCGTCTGTTATGGTGTTTTCGCTGCGTCAGTTCGAAACCACATCATCTCGCGTCCGAAGGTACTAATGTGGATGCGCCGCACTTTCGCAGGCGCATTTGCCGCCCTTGGCGTCAAACTCGCGCTTTCCGAGCGCTGACCTTCTGCTTGTGGCAAATCCCGTCATTTCGCTGCGATGCGGAACATCGGGGGCGTAGCGGGACATCGATCCGCAAATTTCTAACTGTGAAGCGAATTAGCGTCAGAACTCATTAATTTTTCTGCCTCAACAATACGATATTGATTCGTATTGGGGGAAGGATTGATGAGCAGAAATCTGTTCTGGCTGAGCGACGAACAATGAGCGCGGATTGAGCCGCATTTGCCGACGGATGTGCGCGGCGTCGAACGAGCCGACGACCGGCGCGTGATCAGCGGGATCGTGCACGTGCTCAAGTGTGGTTGCCGCTGGTGCGATTGCCCGGAAGCCTATGGTCCGCCGACAACGATCTATAACCGCTTCGTGCGCTGGGCGCGGCGTGGCATTTGGGAAAACCTGTTTCGGGAGCTTGCCGGGAACGGGCGATCCGTGGACACGCAGATGATCAACTCCACGCATGTCAAAGCGCATCGCTCGGGAGCGGGCGGAAAAGGGGTGAGCAGAAACAGGCTGTTGGCCGCTCGCGTGGAGGGCGCAACACGAAGATCCACGCACTCGCAGATGCTAAAGGGCGCCTCATCGCCATTCTGTTGACTGGCGGCGAAGCACACGATTGCCCGATCGCGGCGCGCCTCATCCGCCGAGTGAAGCCAGCGCAACGCATGCTTGGCGACAAGGCTTACGACAGCGCTGAATTGCGCGACGAACTGGACGAGCGCGGAACCAAGCCAGTCATACCTAACCGCAGCAACAGGAAACAGCCATTCCGCTTCAACAAGCGCCTCTACAAGCTTCGCTGGCGCATCGAGGCAGCATTTAACAGGCTGAAGGACTTTCGGCGCATCGCCACTCGTTACGACAGGCTCGCTCGAAACTATCTCGCCTCTGTCTGCCTCGCCGCCGCTCTTGTATGGTGGATTTAATGAGTCTGACCCTAGTTCAGCTGTTTCAGGCGCGGTATAGCGACGGGTCGGTGGTTTCTCTGGCAAAAGTTCGCTGAATCCGGAACGACAAATCCCTGATCTCCCGCAAAAATTCCCTGTTCACCGACGTAGGAATTTGCCGCTAAGCCATTGATCGTCCGAACTGAAGTCAGGGCCAGATTCGCGAAACAGGCAATTTTTTGAGAAAATTCCCTGTAAATCGGCCCTTTTCAGGGAAATTCCAGTCGAGACGGGTTCGTACTAGACTTGCCTGCACCGCCAGTAAGTCTCTGATATTGATAGATAAAATAAGTCTCTCGAAATTGTGCGGGTAGTTCCGCGAGTAGCGGCCGTAGTTGCGCAACCTGGCCACTGAGAGAAGCAAAATTTCTCGGGCTTCGCACCTTTAGTTCAGTGGTTTCTCAGAGCGCCAGTTTGCCAGTGGCTTTCTCCGCGAATGATGTGCACTTTCGGAAACAAAAAAGACTGCCCAAAGGCGGTCGCTCTGTAATCCGTGACAAATCGTTAAGCCGCGCGAAGTCCTTCTCTATTCTGCTTCCGGCGATACGCCAAAACGCCAACGCCCGGCCCAACCGACGGCTCCGGCACATCAGCTATTGTTTCAGCGAGCGAGCCTTGGCGACCATGAGGGAGATACGCAATGAGCGCACCAAGCCTCACTAGCATCCAAGAACAGGAAAACCTTCTGGCGCGGCTGGATCGACTACCGGTCAACCGTCGCATCTTATTTCTCGTCTTCCTGCTTGGTATCGTTTGGATCCTAGAAGCATTTGACATCGGCATCATCGCACCGGTTCTCTTCATTATTCGCAATCTCTGGCACCTCGATCCAAGCACAATTGGCGTGGTGGGTAGCGCCGGAACACTCGGCATTGTCCTTGGCCTGTTACCAGCGGGCCGGATTGCCGACCATTACGGTCGCAAGACGACCCTCCTGGCAGGAATCGTGATCTTTTCAATCTTCACCTTCGCTGCCAGCTTCGCTCAGAGCGTATCAGTTATCATCGTCTGCCGATTCATTGCCGGCCTCGGCCAAGGAGCAGTCTTCCCGGTTCCATATCTACTGCTCTCCGAATTCGTTAACAAACGCTGGCGCGGCGCAGCGGTCGGCTACGCCAACTCGTTGCTCGGCTTCTCTTACGGTCTCAACACGCTTGCGGGCGCGCTCGTGATCGGCAACCTCGCGCCGGAGACTGCTTGGCGCGTACTCCTTGCGATCGGCGGCGCGCCAATCCTGATGGTGCCGGTGATACTCAAGTTTCTGCCGGAATCGCCGCGCTTTCTGCTCAAGGTCGGAAAGGTCGAGACCGTTCGCATGTTCGTTGAAGATCTTGAGAAGTTGAGCGGCGTGCCGCATGACGAACAGCTAATCGATCCTGCAGCACTCAAGGTTCTCGAATATTCGGCGACCCGCAAGGTATCAATCTTCGATCTTTTCCGACCACCCTACCTTCAGCGTTGCGTAATCGCCTTTACGGCGCTCTTGTCACCGTTCGTGACTTTTTATGTGATCACAATCTACGGCCCGACGATCATCCAGCGCATGGGCGCAAGCCAGCAGAATGCGCTATATTACACGTCAGGGCTTCTGTTCCTCACTGTGATTACGACTGCCATTGCGGGCAGCATCGGCGACAGGATCAGCCGCCGCTGGGGATTGGCGGTGATCATGACGATCACGGCCCTCGGCACAATCGCGCTCGGCATGCCGTTGTCAACCGCCGGCGTGGTGGTCGCCGCAGTGGTCGTTTGGGGCTGCGACTATGCCGGATTTCCGCTGGCGAAGCTCTATATGGCCGAGCAGTTTCCTACGCGACTTCGCGGCACGGGCTCGATGCTGGGCGAAAGCGTCACGCGCTTCCTCGGCGGCGTTGTCCTCGTCTACCTTTTTCCAATTCTTGACGCGCAACTCGGCCAGGGCCGCCTGTTCGTTATCCTGGGAATCCTCACTGAGATCTGCATTCTGCCGATTTGGCTTTTCGGCTTCCAAACCTCAGGTATCAGCGTCGAACAGACCGGTACCGACGTAAACCTTGCCACTACCGACATCGAGGCCAGTCCCGAGCTTCTGGACCCTCGACGCTGACGCTGATCCACACCGGTTCTGACTATGCGGGTTTGCCAATCGACCTGCACATCTCTGGCAAATCCATTCGCGGAGATAGCATTCTAGATACGCTAGCGCTTACGAATTCAAGCATTAGTGGACCCCGCCGCTATCCTGTCGGCGCGAACTGACGCATCAAGATGATGGGGAAGCAGAACGAGGTTTGGTATCGAGCAAGACCCCGGCGCCAACCCGCTCAAGATAACGGGCAGCACGCAATAGTCGGGTATCCTGATGGCGGCAGCCGATAAGTTGGAGTCCGATTGGTAGGCCATGCGCACCTTGCAGCACCGGCAGAGTGAGGCAGGGCAAATAGAGTGCCGTCCACGAGATGTTCATGAGTGGGCTGCCAGTGTTGGCGAGACCTAGCGGCGCTTCGCCGAGAGCCGCGAGACACAAGACCGCGTCATAGCCGCTCATGCCATCAACTGATTCGGATCGTCTCGTTTCGAGGGCGCCGAGCGCGCGACCATAATCTTCTCCCGTCAAGGACGCGGCCCTGTCAATAGCGGTAGCAAGCGTTGGCTCCATCTGCTCGCGAGCCGCACGCAGTTCGGGCAGCAGCGAGCGACGCATTTCGTAGTCATGTACAATACCGGCTTCGCCTGGAATGTTGGAGAACGCGGCGGGA
This sequence comes from uncultured Alphaproteobacteria bacterium, assembly GCA_963808035.1. GTDB lineage: Bacteria > Pseudomonadota > Alphaproteobacteria > Rhizobiales > Xanthobacteraceae > Bradyrhizobium. Next base: position 469,586 of record CAWEEF010000004.1, read on the forward strand.
AGCTCGAGGTCATCGATAGTGACGCCGGCCCTTCGGAGCTTGGCGACCGCCTCCTCGATCGCGGTGCGCGCGTCCCCCGAGGCGTCCTTCCATTGTGGCGTTCGACAGAATGCAAAGCGAGGGGACGCGATGTCTTGTGCTCGCGTTTCCACCGCAAGCGCGATATAAGTCCGCTCGACGTATTCGACCGTATTTCCGAACAACCCAAGCGTATCAAGTGATTCCGCTAGCATCTTTACTCCGGCGCGGGGGAGTCGATTGAATGATGGCTTAAATCCAACGACACCGCAGAACGAAGCGGGTCGGATCACCGAACCTTTCGTCTGTGAACCGACTGCGACAGGAACGAGCCCCGCACCGACAGCTGCTGCGGAGCCTGCCGACGAACCGCCCGGTGTGTGGGCAAAATTGCGCGGGTTGAGCGTCGGCGTGGGTGGCCAGGTCGCAAATTCGGTAGTCGTCGTCTTGCCGACGATGAATGCGCCACTCTCTTTAAGCGCCGTCACAATCGCAGCATCCACGGAGGGACGATGTCTCGCATAAATAGGCGAACCGTAGCCGGTTGGAAAATCGGCTGTATCGATAAGATCTTTGATCGCCACCGCGATGCCCGATAGCGGCCCCGCACCGGGTGAGCTTGGGCTGTCCGGAGCAATATGCACGAAGGCCTTCAAGACCTGATTTTCACGACGAATTCGGCCGAGGAGCTGGTTGTACATTTTCTTCCTCCAGGTCTTCGACTTCTATACTGAATTGTGAAGGCAGATCTTGCAAGTTCGTCTCAACCGCAGGGTTTTCCTTACGGCGGATTAGGTCGTGTATTTATAAATTCGATCGCATGACGATGCTATGTCCACTTCGACCCGGTGCGATAAAGCGGGTTCGACAGGATCTTGTAGATGTCACCGCGAGCAAAGGAGAGGCCACCCACCGCGCGGCCTTGGGGCGTCGCATAGGGCTTGGTCGTGAGATTAAGGCGCATCAGCTCGGTCTGGACCTGTCGCACGTTCCGGAGTTTGAGAAAGAGGTCAAAGATCGTTCGGACGGTCGGGGCATCGGTTTCGTTGATGGTAAGGGTGCGGTCCTTGCGGTCGTAGCCGATCGGTACCCCGCCCCCCATCCACATGCCCTTCTGCTTGGAGGCGGCGATCCTGTCACGGATCCGCTCGCCCGTGACTTCGCGCTAGAACTGTGCAAAAGACAAAAGGACATTGAGGGTAAGGCGGCCCATCGACGTCGTCGTGTTGAACTGCTGGGTGACCGAGACAAACGAAACGCCTGCCGCGTCGAAGATTTCGACGATCTTTGCGAAATCCGTCAGCGACCGGGTCAGCCGGTCTACTTTGTAGACACCAACCACGTCGATCAGGCGGGATTGAATATCGGCGAGCAGCCTCTTGAGGGCCGGTCGGTCCGTTGAGCCACCGGAATATCCTCCGTCGTCGTAGAGGGCGAGAAGGGGAGTCCAGCCTTCGTGCCGCTGGCTCTTTATATAGGCCTCACAGCACGACCCCAATCCGGTGACGTCGCCGGATCCACGTTCCACAACCTGGCCATCTCCTCGACATGGCGCGGATTGCCGAAATCGCGGAAGCCAGAAAGATTGCCGCCTGAGCCGGTTACACGGCTGTCCTCGGCTGTGGGTTGCCCATTCATCTGCATGATGCCGGACCCTAAATGTCAGCGATGCTGTCACGGGTGGCGGCCATGTGACGCTCCTTAGCCTGAACTCAAATCATCTCCTGCGGCGCGATGTGAAAGCAGACGGCGAGAATCGCGCTATCCAGAAACGCGGGCCGACATCATCCGAGCCGGACAGCCGACGGCACAATCCGACCCTATTTGTCGTTGGAAGTAAGCACCACAGCCGCCTCAGAGGTCAGCATCTGGAAGGTGAAGGTCTCCTGCAAGTAAAGGTCGACCACCGTGCTGGAATGACTGAGATAACCGATCGAGACGTCCTGACCGATATGCAGTTCGAGATCTCCGCCGCGGGTCGTGAGCACGAACCCGCCCTTGATAGCGGGCGCCCAGATAATTCCGCCATCCACCTCACGCTCGATATGATGGAGGATCGGATATCCGTCGTCGCTTCCGCCACTGGCAGTGGTGTAAGCATCCGCGCCGAGCACAAGGACATACGGTCCATTGACACCAGCCAGACGCAATTGGCTCACGGCCTGCGCGACGACACCTGGATAGTCCTTGGCATTGGCGGGGAGGACCACCCCTGCATTGCTTGTGCCTTCACGGATTCCCTGAATCCCGGCCGCGACGTAGCCGTCGAAGACAGCACCGTCTTCAGCAAAGGCGACTTTGCGCGCCGCTTCCTTGACGGGCGACCAGTCCGAATCCTCCGCACCACGGTCCACGTCGTCGATCGCCTCGCGCGCGAGCCGGAAGGGAACGCGCAGTTCGACCAGGGCCTTGACCTCGCGCTGTCGCGTCTCCACGCCATCTCCCAGACTTGCGATCTGCTTGAGATGACCAGTGCCCACGGCCGAGACGTCGAAGCCCTTTGGGCCGATGACATCCACCACGCGCCGGGCCGCCAGATGGCGCTTGAGCGTCCGGAACGCTTCCTGTTCGATCTGCTCCCATGCTTTGTCGGAGATGGGCGCGAGGTGCCGATGGAGATTATTCATGTCATGCCTCTTTTCCTGCTTCTTTCTTCAGAGATCCGATACCGAGTGAACCGTCACTGGCGCGCGCATCCGGCGGTGGCTCGGGCACCTGCGGCTGTTCTGCCTCGGTATCGGCAACCGATTCCGCGCCCGGCTCGACATCATCCAGGAATGTCGCCGTCGGCACGAAGAACAGTCCCCCCGTCACCGCACGGCTGAAATCCAGCAGATGGTCGTAAGTGCCGGGCGGGTTGCCGATGAACATATTCTCCAGCATCTTCTCGATGCGCTGCGGAGACCGGGCGTAGCCGATGAAATAGGTCCCGAACTCGCCCTTGCCCACTTCGCCGAACGGCATGTTGTCGCGCACGATCTGAAGCTGCTCTCCATTCTCTTCAACCGATGTCAGAACGTTGTGTGCGTACGGCTTCTTCACGGAATCAGGCTGCTCGATGTCGGAGAGCTTGTGCCGGCCGATGATGTTCTCCTGTTCCTCGACGGGCACCATGTTCCATCGCTGCAGATCGTGCAGGTATTTTTGGACGATCACATAGCTGCCACCGGCGAAGGCGGAATCTTCATCGCCGACAAGGGTGGCCGCTTCTGCGGCCAGACCCGCCGGGTTTTCGGTGCCGTCGACAAAACCGATCAGGTCGCGGTCATCGAAAAACTTGAAGCCGTGCACCTCGTCTACGGCCGAGACCGCGCCGGTAAGCCGCGACATGACGTGCGTTGCGATCTCGAAACATAGATCCATGCTCGCCGCGCGGATGTGGAAGAGGATGTCACCGGGCGTCGAAACGGCGGTATGTACACCGCGAATTTCGCCAAAAGGATGCAGGTCCTTCGGCCTCGGCGTTCCGAACAGCCGATTCCAGGCATCAGAGCCAAACCCCATGACGCAGGACAATTGCCCCTCGAGGTTACGGAATCCCACGCCGCGCAGCAGGCTGGAGAGATCGGCGCACAAGCCACGGATCGTTGCCTGAGGCCCCGGGCCGGGATTGATCGTAACCACCATGAATATGGCGGCCCGTGTGAGTCTGGTCGTGACGAACTGGGACAGGGGAGGCGGCAAACTCGAAACCATATTGGATTCGCATCCCTCTTACGTGCTGACCCCGACAACCGATATGCCGAACGAGTAAGGTTCCATTGTTATTGCGTGGCGTGACGCGCAATGCCAGCCCAAAACGCGGACCATCGCATCAGCTCGGCTCATACCAGGTCAGCCCCGCCTGCCGGCGGCAGAAAACCGCAAGGGCGCCTCATCCCGGAATTGGGCTTCCAACGAAAGGCCTGTAGCCAACTGCGCCGCAAAACCTTCCCCCGCCGGTTAATCCATGTCCCGGAATGCATGCCCGCTCGCGGCGACGCCTTCCACAACGCTAGGAGGCAGCAGATCCCGCGCTGCCGCGTGCCGAATAGGAATCGGGTCTCATAGTAATCCGGGGCCTGATTCTTGAGTGCGGGGGTGCGGGCAAGCGAAGTTTCAGACTTTTTCGACCAACTTTGCTCGGTCGCCGGCAGGAACGAACGACTGATGAGATCGTTTAAGTGGAATCCATCAACCCACCGGAGGAACCCCCGAAATGGCACAATCGCCAAAGCATCCCTCGCAAGAGCATCATCACGCTGCTGCCGCTCATCACCACGCTGCGGCGCATCATCATCATCAGGCCGAACATCATCACGCCCGGGGTGAGCATGAGGACGCCAAGCATCACGCAACTGCGGCTCACGAGCACAGTGAACAGGCTCACAAACATACGACGACAGCGCACTCTCATTCTCAAAAATAGCGTCTTGCCTGCGACGGACCTTGGAGCCATCCGCGCTGGCGGTGATCAGACCGCGAGCTTGGACGCGGTACCATCGGTTGGCGGGTCGCCGCCTGGTTGTGGACAAGGCCGTCTGTCGCAGCCGTCGTACCGGACCGCAATAGGCAATGCACTATCGCTCAACGCGGGCGCGGTGGCGCTGTGGTCTGGCGTGGAGCATGCGTGATTAGTTCGCAATCGTCGGCGGCCACCGTCGGTGCTACCTGGTGTTAAGCAATGACCTGTTGGTCATGACGAATTTCAAATCTCTCGGAACAATCCGGCAAAAAATTTGCGGATTGCTTTTTGATTGTGCCTGACGACGGTGACGTAGATCGCCTAGCTTTGTGAGGGCTGCACCCTTGTGGAAGGCGACATGACCGGTCTTGCTGCTCTTGATCTCATATTGTGGCGCGTCAGTGCTTGCAAGATGAGCATAGTTGTTGACTTTGAAATCGCGAGTATGTACGCGGGCGATAGTACCGCTGACGCGCCCCGCCTCGGAAATTTCAGCTCACGCGATCATTGACCTTAAAGATCTTGGCCACAGTAGGTCGGTCTGTCTGGCGAAAACTGCAACCGAGGCGGTTCTCGCGCTGAATTGCGAATGCGACATGAACTACCAATCGGGACGTCACTCGTCGGTTCCTCGCAATCGTCGTTTTATTCGACGGTCTAAGGGTCTGACTACTAGAATTGCGCATCCCTAATTTAGCAGCAATGCCATATGCCGTTTTTGGGTTGGAGCGATGCCACGAACGCCTTTTTTACTATAGGGCACTCGAACCGAAGGATCGTCGATTTTGCCGATCTCTTGCGGGAATCCGGCGTCAACCTCGTCGTCGACGTAAGGTCGATGCCGGGGTCGCGCGCTAACCCGCAATTCAATCAGCAGGGCCTCCCTGAATTGTTAGCACCTTGGCAAATCGACTATGAGCATATTGCCGAACTCGGGGGTCTCCGGGGAAAAGCGCACGGAGGGTTGCCTTCGCCCAATGGCTATTAGCGAGTGCGCAGCTTTCGGAATTATGCTGATTATGCCCTGACCGCTCCCTTCGCCGCCGGTCTAATCCGGTTCCGGGATCGAGGTGCCGAGCATCGATGCGCGATCATGTTTGCGGAAGCGGTCTGGTGGCGCTGCCATCGGCGGATCATAGCGGACCACCTTCTCGCCGCGGGCGAATCAGTAAAGCACATTCTGGGCAAGTCCCATGTCGACGAAGCGAGCTTGACTCGCGACGTCGTTGTACGGCGTGATGGAACTCTGATCTATCCTGCGCCCTCAAACTGATTTCGTAAATGGGGCGGCTCTGCCGAAACAGCAGCAGCCAAAAACCGTGACCAGATTGGTAGCGTGCATGAAAGCCAATCGGTCGAGGTCCTAGCTTTCTGCTTCCAAGAGAGAACCCTTCGCCTCGCGATCGGCGGTTTTTGGGTCTTCCGCTATGCGACGTCCTTTAGCGCATGTTCTGCATTTGGGCCGCAGCCGTGGATCCTCCGTCGTTTTTTTGCGCTGTGCCCGCCAAGCCGCTTGGGGATAGTTATTGGATTTTGAAGCAAATCACAAAACGCACCGCTTTTGCGTCGTTCGAAGCACGAATCCCCGATGGAATTCCGGCGTGCTTGAGAGATCTCGAGAATTTCCTTCGTCATTGCGCATTCGGACGAGCGTGACCTCCAGTTTCACGCCTGGCGACTGCTTCGGAAACCCGGTGCAGAGAGCTCACCGCTGCTCGCAATTTTTTGAGGGAAGAAATGGATGGCAGATCCCAGATGTCTTTGCTGCGTTAGGCGGTCCTGCAATCTTAACAGTCCGCGTGCGATTTCCGCCTTCTCACTAGCTGTGGAGTTGAGGCAGGCGACGATCCTCGGAACCGGCGGCCGCAGCAATCTTTCGTGACTGATAGAATTCCAGAACGTTCCGAGAGGCTTGGATGTTGAGTCGACCAAACTCTTCTCTCATGCAATCAAGGTTTTGCACGGATATTCGCTGATCCTTTGCACGAAGAAACAGCAACGACATTGTCGTTTCCCACGAGAAGTCGAGGGCTTTAGCCAGAATTAGTGTCATTTCTCTGTTGTTTTGGATCAACGCGCGCTCTACCACGTCGACAGGCAATGAACACAAAAGCGAGAGTCCGACCGTGGTTTCCTCGACCTTATGGGATCGTGCATATTCGAGGATGGTTTTCTCCGTAAGCTCGCCGTACCGGTGCTTGTGTGCGACGATCCGCTTTGCCGTAAAATAGTCCCTCGATGCCGGTCCGAATTTCGAATGGAGGGCGCCGGTTACGTCGGTCACCGAAGACAGAATCTGACCTTCGAGTTCAGGGCGTTCCTGTGCAAGCTTCTTCTTCACGTCGACCGATGCTTTTGCAATCAGTTGCTGAAAAAGATGTCTTGGTATGTCTTTGCGGAGACCAAGTTGCTCGGCGAGAATTGAATCGCTCTCGGAACGCTTGATCATGTGCAAAAAGCCGAAATCCGAGAAGCATGCACCGTTGTTCTTGGCAACCGAGTTAACAACTTCCCGGTTGCCGCGCGCTACGAGTTCGTCTGTTACCGGAATAGGAAGTGAATTTCGTTTGGATATGGCCAGGAGGTGCGACTGGCTTTTTGTTCTGACGTTGGCAACCAAGGTTCGAACATCAAGCCGCTCGGAGTGCCGAAGGATCGGGCCGGCGACATCGATCGAATCGTCAAAAGCGAGCTTGCTTACGATACTGATTGGCGCATTGTCGGTGCGAGCTAGTCGCTTCGCGAGCTCGACACGCGACGCTACTTCAATCTCGCTGGCCAATCGTCCTATTACTTCTCCGAACGTCCATATTTGATCTTCGGTATATGTGCCGGCGATCAATAAGTCGGTGGTATGCCACAACGCGCGCAGCCGGCTTTCAGCCGATCCTTCCGAGGCCGCATCATACAGTTCTTGCAAGAGCGAGCGGGCTTGCACCTGTTACTCCGTAGTTCTTGTCGGATTGAGCGCGATTACTACACACATGGCGCCGAGGCATAAAAACTGGTTGAAGCAAGCGATTGATCGTGATGACTAAACAGTAAAGTTGCCGACTGAACACCTCAATCTAGCGATCAATCGAAAGTTTTCAGTTAACGATTCGGAAAATGCCGAACTCGCGCCAAAATCGCTCGCAAGTAACAAATAGACTGGATTAGGTTTAGCTCGTCTTCGCAGGCTAGAGATTTAAGGCTCAGTATCGGAGGTGGTCAATGTGCTGCAGGGCGATGTGGTCGCTGGCGCTGCCATCGGTGTGGTTGATCGTGATCATCGCATGATCACCTTGAGCCAGCGTCAGGGTGTGATCAGACTGCGCAGATCCGCTGGCCACCAGATCAGTCCAGCTCTGCACGGTGTGGCCGTTGGGAGCCATCTCCACGATGTCGAAGCTGATATTTTGTCCGATGTTGTGCAGGTCGACCGTATCGGTCCAGCTGGCGCTGCCGTTGATTGAGGCATCGCCATTGTGGGCATTGATGAAGAACACGTGATTGGTATCGCCGACCTCGAGGTGGAAACTCTCGCTGGCCGTGACGCCGTGGGCGTCGATTGCCGTTACGGTGATTGGATTGTTGCCGAGGTCGCCTTGGGTCGGTACACCCGAGATATTGCCGGTATGTGCGTCGATGCTGAGGCCGGAAGGCATCGATCCCGAGAACGTCAGGGTATCGCCCGCGGCGGGCGCCGCGAAATGACTGGACGCGTCGAGCGAGAAATTCTGACCCTGGTAGGCCGTCTGATCCGGGATCGTCGTCGCGGTTGGTCCGTGGTCACCGACCTGGAGATTGAAGGTCTCGCTGATCGTCATGCCGTGGGCGTCGGTCGCCGTCACCGTGATCGGGTGGTCCGAAGGAACTGCGGAGATGGTGAACGTGCCGGCCTCGCTTGGGCTCAAAACCCCGTGTGGATTGAGGGTTTCCAGCAGGTACTGACCGTTGTCATAGAATATGTTGTATTCGTAGTTGTTGGAGGTGAACAACACGCCACCGTAGTCAACCAGCGGGCTGTTGCTCGCGTACAGGATGTTGTCGTACATCCAGATGCCGTCCGGGCTTATCGATCCGGTTGCATGACTGGGATTGTCGACGAGACTGTTGATCGTCGCGCCGTCCGGCCCAATGACGGATCCGCTAATCTTAGTGATGTCAAACCCTCCGGCGGCATCCAGCGACTGACTGGTCGCCAGCTGACCGGTAACCGTGAAATTGCCGTCGAACGACGTAAAGGTGAAATTATATTGGTGGCCGTTGCTGGTAAAGTCAGCGTCGGTCGGCATGCCCGAGATCACGCCGGTATGGGAATTGATGCTGAGGCCGGCCGGCAAGGACGCGGAGAAGGTCAGCGCGTCGCCGGCAGCCGGAGCCGTGAAGTGGCTGGCGACGTTGAGCGAGAAGGCCTGGCCCTCGGATGCCGTCTGGTTGGCAATCGCGGTTGCGGTCGGGCCACTGTCGGCGACCTGAAGGTGGAAGGTTTCGCTGATGGCCTTGCCATGGGCGTCGGTCGCCGTCACCGTGATTGGATGGTTGCCGAAGTCGCTGTCGGTCGGGACGCCGGAAATGACGCCGGTGTGGGCGTTGATGCTGAGACCGGCCGGCAATGATCCCGCGAAGGTCAGGGTGTCACCGGCGGCCGGGGCCACGAAGTGGCCGGACACGTCGACTGAATACGCCTGGCCTTCGTAAGCCGTCTGGTCCGCGATCGCCGTTGCGGTCGGTCCGCTATCGGCGACCTGAAGGTGGAAGGTTTCGCTGATGGCCTTGCCATGGGCGTCGGTCGCCGTCACCGTGATCGAATGGTTGCCGAAATCACCATTGGTCGGCACGCCGGAGATCACCCCGGTATGGGCATCGATGCTGAGTCCGCTGGGCAACGATCCCGAGAAGGTCAGGGCGTCGCCGACGGCGGGGGTGACGAAGTGGCTGGAGGCGTCAAGCGAGAAGGCCTGGCCCTCATAAGCGATCTGGTTCGCGATCGCGGTCGCGGTCGGGCCCTTGTCCCCGACCTGGAGGTGAAAGGTTTCGCTGATCGCCTTGCCATGGATATCGGTCGCCGTCACCGTGATGGCGTTATTACCGAAATCACCGTCGGTCGGCACGCCGGATATCACACCGGTATGAGCGTTGATGCTGAGCCCGGCGGGAAGAGATCCGGAGAAGGTCAGGGCGTCGCCGGTGGCGGGGGCCTTGAAGTGGCTGGAGACGTTGAGCGAGAAGGCCTGACCTTCGTACGCGGTCTGGTTCGCGATCGCCGTCGCGGTTGGGCCCTTGTCCCCAACCTGGAGGTGAAAGGTTTCGCTGATCACCATGCCATGGGCGTCGGTCGCCGTCACGGTGACCGTGTTGGTGCCAAAGTCACCATCAGTCGGCACACCCGAGATCACACCGGTATGAGCGTTGATGCTGAGCCCGGCGGGAAGAGATCCGGAGAAGGTCAGGGCGTCGCCGGTGGCGGGGGCCTTGAAGTGGCTGGAGACGTTGAGCGAGAAGGCCTGACCTTCGTACGCGGTCTGGTTCGCGATCGCCGTCGCGGTTGGGCCCTTGTCCCCAACCTGGAGGTGAAAGGTTTCGCTGATCACCATGCCATGGGCGTCGGTCGCCGTCACGGTGACCGTGTTGGTGCCAAAGTCACCATCAGTCGGCACACCCGAGATCACACCGGTATGAGCGTTGATGCTGAGCCCGGCGGGAAGAGATCCGGAGAAGGTCAGGGCGTCGCCGGTGGCAGGGGCCTTGAAGTGGCTGGAGACGTTGAGCGAGAAGGCCTGACCTTCATACGCGCTCTGGTTCGCGATCGCCGTCGCGATCGGGCCCTTGTCCCCGACCTGGAGGTGAAAGGTTTCGCTGATCGCCATGCCATGGGCGTCAGTCGCCGTCACCGTGATCGGATGGCTGCCGAAATCACTGTCGGTCGGCACGCCGGATATCACGCCGGTATGGGCGTTGATGCTAAGGCCGGTGGGGAGCGACCCAGAGAAGGTCAGGGCATCGCCGGCGGCGGGGGCCTTGAACTGGCTGGAGACGTTGAGCGAGAAGGCCTGACCTTCATACGCGCTCTGGTCTGCGATCGCTGTTGCGGTCGGGCCGGTGTCACCGACCTGCAGGTTGAAGGTCTCTTTGATGGTCTTTCCATGGGCATCGGTTGCCGTCACGATGATCGGATGGCTGCCGAAATCGCTGTCGGTGGGCACGCCGGAAATCACGCCGGTATGAGCATTGATGCTGAGCCCGGCGGGCAGCAGCGCCGATAAGGTCAGGGCATCGCCGGCGGCCGGAGCCTTGAAGTGGCTGGCGACGTTGAGCGAGAAGGCCTGACCTTCATACGCGCTCTGGTCTGCGATCGGCGTTGCGGTCGGTCCGCTGTCGCCGACGTCAAGGCTGAAAGTCTCGCTGATCGTTTTGCCATGGGCATCGGCGGCGGTCACCGTGATCGGATGGTTGCCGAAATCACCGTCGGTCGGGACCCCGGAAATCACGCCGCTATGGGCGTCGATGCTGAGTCCGGCGGGCAGCGTAGCCGAGAAGGCCAGCATGTCGCCGGCCGCGGAAGCAGCAAAGTGGCTGGAGACATCCAGTGAAAAAGTCTTGCCTTCGTAGGCGGTCTGGTTCGCGATCGCGGTTGCGGTCGGACCTTCAATCCGCAGAATGAAGGTCTCACCGGTCGTGTAGCCGTGGACATCGGTGGCCGTCACCGCGATCGGGTTGCCGAAATCACTGCCGGTCGGCGCCCCGGAGATCACGCCAGTATGGGCGTCGATGCTGAGGCCGGCGGGCAGCGAAGCCGAGAACGTCCAGCGATCGCCGCTGACCGGAGCCCCGAAATGGCCGGAGACGTCGATCGAAAAAGGCTCGCCTTGGTAGGCAGCTTGGTTCGCGATCGGGCCGCTGTCGCCGGCCTCGTGGTACAACGGCTCGCTAACCGCCGCTTGCGACGCGTCGGCATCCACCGAACGGTTTGATCCGGATTGTCCGGATGAATGGAACGGCCGGTAGGTGTCTTCGACACCGTGATGCAGGTTGGGGTTGGTGAGATCATAGCCGCCGTGACGGCCCTCGCCGTCATCGCGCCCCGGCATGGTCTCCGGCTTCCGGGCCGATTTGATTTCAGGATCGCTCAACAGATCCAGTAGAACATCATTGTCCGGCATCTAACACCTGTCCTGTCGTCATGACCGACGGCATTTCGGCGTCAACCTAACAAGATATCTATTAAATCTGTACCAAGCGATCCCGCACAGGGCGAGGTAGCTGTTAACCTGGTGTTAACGACTTAAATCGCAGCCGGTCGGCGGGTCATTTTGCTAACTTAACGTCACGCTAACAGATTCAGTTAATAGTTATCGGACATTTAAAACGTCTTACCAGCGTGCCAGTTGTGTTGCTTAAAGAGTTTTCGAACGGCTTTCCCTTGCTGGCGTGGTGGCGTCGGGCCCGGCGGAACGACGATCCGTTGCGGGGCAGCCGGATCAGGTTCGTATCGGTTGGCGACGGCCAGGGTGTTTGTGAACCGGCGGTCCCAATCGCGGTCACATTTGCATCCTTTGCCATCAATCTGCTGGCCCTCGCGCTCCCGCTGTCGATCATGCAGGTATATGATCGAATCATCCCAAACCATTCGTTGGCAACTCTCGCATACCTGTTCTTGGGGCTTACGCTTGCGATCGCGATTGATTTTGCCTTGAAGACCTCAAGGTCGGCTCTGTTGTCCTGGCACGCGACACAATTCGTGGCAAAGGTGGAGAACGAAGGAGTCTCCCGCTTTCTGCGAGCTCCCAACGGGACATTTGAACGCCATCCTGCCGCGGTGAACCTCAACCGCTATGCCGCCGCGGCAGCGCTCGGCGACTATCACAGCGGGCAGGCGCGACTCGTCGCGATCGACCTGCCGTTCGTGGGCATCGCGCTGATCGTTATGGCCATCGTCGGCGGCCCGATGGTGCTGGTTCCCGCCGTTCTGTTTTTCATTTTTGCCGCTCTGGCGATCGGTCGTGCGCGTGCATTCCGGCAGATCCTGGATTCACGTGCCGCGCAGGATAACCGGAAGTACGACTTCATCGCCGAAGTTCTGGCCGGGATACATACCGTCAAGGTAATGGCGATGGAGCCCCAGATGCAGCGGCGCTTCGAACGACTGCAGCAGGCGGTCGCCGAAACGACCATGGCATCGATACTGACCGGCCAGACCAACCAGACCGCCGCGCTGCTTTTCGGCAGCATCTCGCAGCTCGTCGTGGTCGCGATCGGTGGTGTGCAAGTCATCAACGACCACCTCACCATGGGCGCTTTGGCCTGCTGCACCATGCTGTCAGGCCAGATCCTGCAGCCGCTTCTGCGCGCAATCTCGCTTTGGAGCGAGAAGGAAAGCGTCGATCACCGTCGCGTCGAGGTTGGGTCGATGCTGGAGCTGCCCGTCGCTGAGCGCGGCACTGCAAATGTGCCTAACGTCGGCGGCGATATTCAGTTTGAGAACGTCGCCTTCAAGTATGACGAGTCGACCAATCCCGGCTGGAGAGTTGCCGACCTGTCAATCAAGTGCGGAACGATCGTCGGCGTCAAAGGCAAGGATGGTTCCGGTCGAACCACGTGCTTGAAGCTGATTCAGGGCGATGTCATACCGAGCTCGGGCAGTGTGACCGTTGGCGGTGTCCCCACCACGGAGGCGAACTTCTCGGCGGTACGACCATGCATCGCGTATGTCGGAGCCACCCCGGTGATATTCTCCGGCACGATCATGGAGAATCTCACGGTCTTCAGTCCGGAGCGGCGTGATTTCGCACGCAAGATGTCGCAGCTTATTGGCCTTGAGGCCATCATCAACCGGCTTCCGGACGGCTACGAAACGATGCTCGGTCGCGGGATTGGCGACGACTTGCCAATGTCGATTGCCCAACAGGTGAATATCGTGCGGGCCCTGACCAATAGGCCCCGCATACTCGCGCTGGACGAAGCCAACATGGTTCTCGACGTAATCGCAGAGCCCGCCTTGATACAAGCACTCGAGACGCTGCGCGGCTATCTGACCGTCATTGTCGTAACCCACCGTCCGTCGCTGCTCGCCCTCTGCGACCGTCTGATCGTCATTGAAGACGGTGCGGTCACATGGTCGGTGGCGGCGCTGGTCGCTCCTGATCGGGTGGCGTCATGACAATCCAGGACAGCATAGGCCCCGATATTGGCGACGCGGGTCTGGGCACTGATCGGGAAAGACCTGAAAATCCGGTGCACGCAAGCCTGGCCAGGATTGCCGAGGAATTTGCTGGGCCTGCGGATGAGCCGCTATCCTCCGAAATCCCGCTTGTCGCCGAGATCAACTACATCGTTCAACCGCAGACGCCGGCCGAAGCGTGTCTGGCGCCGACGCTAGCTTTGTTCGGATGGGCCGGAGAGGGTCGACGGATCCGCGAAGCCCTGCCGCACTTCGATCGTATTGAAGACATTGACTCACTGCGTCTCGTCCTGACCCTGTTGGGTTACGGAACGACGCAGCAATTTGTTAGGCTGTCGGAGATCGCCGATGAGGCGATGCCCTGCCTGTTTTCCCGCGACGGTTCTGACGTCATGCTCATTGTCGAGCGCGAGCGCGACGGAACGCTTCTGACATTCGACGGCAGCTCTGCGTCCTGGAAAAGGCTGACGCCAACCAATCAGCTAGGGTCCGTATTCTACATCTGGAATGGAGTGAGCAAGGAGGAGTTTCCCGACGATGGAAAATCCTGGCTGCTGTCCGCGGTAAAGAGGTTCAGGCCAGCGATCAGCGCCATGCTGGTGTTCGGCTTTCTCGGAAATCTCGCCGCCCTGACGCTGCCGATTTTCGTGATTTGCGTTTACGATATCGGGATAGGCACCAGATCCACCAACACGGTCATCATGCTTGCGGTAGGCGCCGGTATTGTGATTGCCACCAACCTTGCATTGCGCAGTATTCGGGCGCGCACGATGGCTTATTTCGGCGCACGCATTGATTCATTGATCAGCATGAAATCATTCGAAGTGCTTTTGAACATGCCGGTTTCGATGATCGAATCGGCTCCGATCGGCGCCCAAGTGTCCCGGCTCAAACAGTTCGAAAGCATGCGCGACTTCTTTACGGGGACCCTGGCTTCGTCGATCGTCGACATTCCCTTTATTTTCATTTTTCTGATTGCGATTGCCGTCTGGGGCGGCCGTCTGGTCTGGGTCCCTGTCTCGCTGATTGCAGTCTATGCCGTGCTCGCCGCGATCACAATTCCGATGACACGCAATTACGTTCGTGAAATCAGCTCCGCGAAACAGCGCCGGCACCTTTTGCTCCAGGAGCTCTTCAGCAAACGCCGCGCGATCCGGGCGCTCAGCGCGGAGGACATCTGGATCGCACGGCATTGCTATCTTTCAGGTCTGGTCCTCCGCCTCAGTCATCGCGCGCGCAGGTTCAACAACATCCAGCAAAACCTCGGCGAGATGTTGGTAAGCGTGGCCGGCATTGCGACGCTGGGGCTTGGCGCCCTCCAGGTCAGTAACGGATCGATGACGTCGGGCGCGCTGATCGGGACAATGGCGTTGATCTGGCGAGTGCTTGCACCGGTCCAGTCGACCTATCTGGCGCTGCCGCGCATCGAGCAGGCGATGCAGACCTTCAAGCAGATCGACCGGCTGGTCAAGATACGCTGCGAGAGGGATGCCTACGCGCAGCGGTCGTTCTTTCGCCGCTTCAAGGGAAAGATTTCGACGCAGCATCTGGCGTTTCGCTATGTTCAGCGGCCGGAAGCGGTCTTGCGCAATATCCAGCTCGAGATCAAGCCCGGCGAGATGGTTGCGATTACAGGACCGAGTGGCGTCGGCAAGACGACGCTGCTGAGGATCATGGCGGGACTATATCCGCCGGCGATCGGATCGGTGCTGGTGGACGATATGGACCTGCGCCAGATTGATCCGGCCGAATGGCGATCGCAGATAGCTTTTTTGCCCGAGACCGCCAACTTCTTCTACGGCAGCCTGGCGCAAAACATCCGGCTTTCGCGCCCCGATGCAAGCAACGCCGATGTGATGCGGGCCCTAAGGGAGATGGGGCTGGACAGTGACGAGCGGCTGATGTCCGGCGGTATCGACAAACGCCTGACGGCAGCGGATATCGACAGTTTTCCCGATGCGCTGAAGCAGCGAATGGCACTGGCGCGCTGCTTCATCAAGGATGCGCCGATCTTCATGCTGGACAATCCGGCGGCCTCCCTCGACACGGCGTCCGAACTGCATTTGCTCAACAAGTTTGCGGCGCTGAAGGGCCGGGCTACGGTAATCTTTACGACATTTCGACCGAGCCATATGCGGCTCGCCGATCGGGTGATTGTGCTGAAGGATGGACAGGTAGTCCTGGATGGACCGCCGGAGAAGGTGTTGGAGCGAATCTCGGCCGCTGCCTAATCGACCTCGAAATATATCTTCTTAATCCGGGAGAGTTATAGTTCACGATGATTTTCTGCGTAGTCGGAGACTTGATACCTTGCACGCAGCATTCGCCAAGCGGGCGGAAATCGCGCGACGGCTTACCCGACCTCTGGTGCTGGAGGACGGTCGGCCGCCCCGTCTTTTGCTCGCGACATTGTTAACCGCATCCGGGTTCGTGGTCGCGGCGATCGTCTGGGGGTCGGTGACGCAGGTTCGCGAGGTGACCATAGCCCAAGGTCAGATCATCCCGCGCGGGCAGGTCCAGACCGTTCAACATTTCGAAGGCGGCATCGTCGCCGAAATTCTTGTTCACGAAGGCATGACGGTCGCGGCCCAGCAGCCACTGATCAGGTTGCGCCCGGAAGGAGCGGTCAGCGAGCGCGATCAGTTTGAGGCCCGCCGCGCCAATTTGAAGCTCCAGCTGATACGCATCGAAGCCCAGAGCCGCAGTGAAATTCCCGACTTTGGCGATCTAGCAAAGCAGTTTCCAAACCTCGCAGCGCAACAAGAAAAACTATACGTCAGTTCCGTGATTCAAAGGCGCCAGGAACGCGCAACGCTGGAGTCCAGGATTGCGCAGAAGCGCGGCGAGATCACCACACTGAATTCGGGGCTGGAATCTGCGCACGCGCAAGTCAAGGTTCAACAGGAATTGGTATCACTGCAAGACAGCCTTCAGAGCGCCGGCCTCGGCGCCCGCAAGAGCTGGCTCGAGGCCAAATACGTACTGGAACGCGCGCAGGGCGAGATTCCGAATTTTGAAGGCAAAATCGCCTCGGCGAAAGACGCGGTGACAGAAGCCGAGAGCAGCCTGGCGGAAGCTGACGACAAGGCGATGCAAAAGCTGAGCGAGGAACGGGTCAAGGCGGCTGCTGATCTGGCCGAGACCGAACAGCAATTGATCAAGCTCGCGGACCGCTCCGAGCGCCTTGTGATTCGTGCTCCCTCGGCCGGGATAGTGCAGGAGCTGGTACCAAAATCGGTCGGCGAAGTGGTTAGAGCTGGCGATCCGATTGCCCGGATCGTTCCCACGAACCGCGAGCTGGTAGCCGAGGTCCGCATCGATCCCAAGGATTCCGGACATATTCATCCGGATGCGGATGCGGACATCCGGCTGCTGACGTTCGACAGCGCGATATTCGGTTCGGTTCGCGGCAAGGTCGAATATGTCTCGGCGACGACATTCAACCCGCCGCCGGGGCAGGGGACGTCAGGCCAGAATGCGGCCGAGCCATATTACAAGGCCACAGTGCGTCTCTTGCAAGACCACGTCAGCTCTGGCGGGGTGAGTTATCCGATTGCTCCTGGTATGGTCATGCAGGCGCATATCCAAACCGGATCGAAATCGATTCTCCGATATATGTTTAAGCCCGTCTTTAACTCGTTAGACGTCGCTTTCACGGAGCGGTAAAAGGACGTGCCGGCACTACGTCGCATGGCTTCTCGTGGCATCCGGCTTCTCGCAAGATCCGTGGCTGCCCTAACAATATTTAATACTGGCAGTTAAGGAAAGTCGAATTGCGCATGCAACCAATTTGGCAACAGCACGTTCGCGGCCCGATCTTACTCCGCTGTCCGAGTTGAAGGCGCTACAAATTCCGTAAAGCCCAAATGGCGGAGAATTTTGCATATTCGGCAACGAATGCTAGTTGGTCGAGCTTTCGCCGGCGCGTTCTCTCAGTCTATAAAACTGCAGCGCGGTTTGCGCGGTTTTCTGCTGAAGACGGGAAAAGCTAGTAAAGCTTTGGTCAAGCTGTTCGCGATTCAAAACATTGCGACCGGCCGGAAATACCAGGAGTGCTTTGCATGTCTCCCAAGATAGGCCGCTCGCCTTAGCAATGACGACAAGCTGTTCAGAACGGCTTTGCGCAATCACGCGCTCGATCGATCCAATTGGCAAATCGGACAGCAGCGAGAGAGCAACAGCCGCTTTGTCGAAGCTTTTTGCTACCACAAATTCGAGCAAACAAGGCCTGATTAAGCTGCCCTGACGCGTGCATCGATCCAACCGAAGATTTGGGCTTGTCCTGCTTCATACGAACCGGTTCTGGCTGAGGTTATGCGAATCGTCGATCGCTTGACGTTTCAACGTTTCGCCGAAACTTAGGACCGATGCAACCGGGGAGCAGACATCGTCAGGCTGCACCGGCATGTCCGAAAAGTGCCAGGACCGGCCTTTAAGCGCTGTGGCGCCAGCCGATGTTTGATGCATTTCGCAGTCAGTGCGGCTACCATGCGGTCGATGACCGACGACAAGGTGAAACGCCGCCTGACCACCGTCCTGTGCGCTGATGTGCACGGCTATTCTCGCCTCATGGGAGCAGACGAAGCGGGAACGTTGGGCGCGCTTCGCCGCCACCGCAGCGCCATTGCAAGGTTGGTGGAGCGCCACGACGGGCGGATCGTGAATACTTGGGGTGATGCCGTAATCGCCGAGTTCGCCAGCGTTGTCGAGGCCGTGCAGTGTGCGGTCGAGATTCAGCAGGAAATTTCCAATCAGGATTCGGACCCACCTCACGCGCCGCAGATGCGGTTTCGCATCGGCATCAATCTAGGTGATGTGATGGTGGACGGCTCCGACATCTTTGGCGACGGGGTCAATATCGCGGCGCGGCTGCAAGAACTCGCCGAGCCCGGTGGCGTCGTAGTCTCCGCTTCCGTCTACGATCAGGTGCACAACAAACTATCCCTTGGCTTTGACTGCCTCGGCCAGCAACAGATGAAGAACGTTGTTCCCGTAATGAGCTATCGAGTTACCATGGGCGGCGACGGGCCACATAGCTTCCCCGTTGACAAAGGCCCTACTCCCCAAGCTGGAGCGGTTGCAACCCCGGAAGCTGACGCTCAACGGATTCGCGACCGATACGAGCCATCCACGTGGATGAGCTCCATCACGGATCGGTTAGCGAGCCTGCCTCGCCCCATTGCAGCGACCCTCACAGTTTCGGGCTTTCTGATTCTAATCAATATCTTCACCGGTCTGCACCGAATCTGGTTTCATTGGCCAGTCGCAGCGTTGCTGTTCATTGGCATCCTGCGCACAGTGCTCCGGCACAGACCTGCCTCGGACCGAAATGAGGATCGCCGAAAGCTTCGGGAGTGAGTGGCTCGGCTGTTGCAAATTTCTCGGAAGGCTCGGCATGTTCAACTTCGATAGGGCGGCGTTTCACCGCGACTTCAGCGCGAGTGTGGCACGGTTCTTCCGCAAACATCTCGTTGACGGGCCTCTCTGAGGCAGTTCCGATGAGATTGCCGACTTCCGTTGTAGCGGCTTGGCGCCCCCCTCCCAGCATATCGCTGGTGGGGTTGGAGCACGGCCGGACCATCCCATTAACGGACTTCGCTCGTTTTTAGCCGAGGGTTTAAAAATCTGGTTGTCAGCCATTCCAGACCATCCCCAAAAGCAAAGCAACCTCCGCCGTCGCATCACGCTTCGCTATCTTCGTACCAGTTGCACTCGGCCATACGAACCGGTTGGGCAGCCGCCCGGGATGGGGTTTGCACCCCAAGTACCGTTAAGCGCAGGAGGCGCTGTCGGCTTGGCCAATTTGAGCTTCCCGGCGGCCATACACCAAGTGCTGAGCTGAGGACTGAGCCACCGTGTGGCTCGAAAAATCACTACCGAATCCTGAATAGTCCCCTCAAATGCCTGGGTGCTTTTATTGAGACCTTCGAGCGTAGATATGGAAATGGTGCCAAATAACTTCTGACCCTCTTGCGAAATATGCCAGTCATAATTGACCCTTCTGCGCCCGATAAAAGCATATCCTTGCCAATCGCCCGACAGGTCAATGACCTCTTGTCCTTTGCTCAATCCCGGCTTTCGTAGAGTAGGTGAAGTCGGCTGCACAGGCGGTTCAACGACCGCGACTTTGCTTTTCAGGTTTTCGATGCGGGCCTTGGCAAGTTCAGCAAACGTGCATTGCGGAAATCGCGCAAGATGATCCTGATATGCCTCAACTGTCCCAATTGCTTCCGCACTTTTCCAGTGAGACTCGGCTGTGGCGCATGAATCGGCTGAAGGTGACGCCGGAGCTACAGCGATCTGCAATTTTCCGTTCAGGTAGAACTCGCCAAAGAACGATATTGATATTTCGGGAACCTGCTTGCCCTGGGTCTTTTGATAGACGGTCGCACCGATGCGATGGAACACGGTAGCGATGTCGTCCTTGTCTTCGATGTGCTGAAGAAAGGCGGCCGTGTAGGGGCTATTGCGATCGCTTCCGTCTTCCGCCGTCCGGCCAGCCTGGGTCGAATACGAGACGATGGTGCCGTCCGGGCTTTCGATCCGGGCAAGACCGCGCCCGATACTGGCGCTCCGGGACACCCCGATGGACTGCTTAAGATCGTCGGCAAGCGGATTGTCGCGGCAGGAGTTCGAGCACCAAGATGCGCAGATTCTTGGCCTGCTGCAGGTCGGCGAGGATCTCATCCACCCTGGCCATTCGCCGCAGGTCTGCTTCGTCGCGAAGCTCTGCGTCGACCGGGACAAGATAATTGACACCCGCATATTGCATGGCATGGCCGCTGTAGTAGAACACAGCGACATCCGCGGTGCGCGCCGCGCGAGCAAACCGGATGGCGGCGTTCTGCATGCCGGCCTGATCGAGATCGGTCCCAAGGATGGTCTCAAAGCCATTGCGCTTAAGGGCGGCGGCAACGTCTTCTGCATCATGCGTCGGGTTGGGCAGATGCGGCGCATGGACATAGGCGCCGTTACCGATCACCAGCGCAACGCGATTATCAGCGAGCGCCGGGACAGCGGCACCGCAAAAAAACACAGTCGCGAGGACCACAAGCGATGCGCAGCGGCACATAACCCCTCCTGTCAAGGCGGTGACCAGGTCCTAATATTGCAATTTTTTTGTAGACTAGGAATGCGAGAAAGATCACATATGGGATTGCTGGCTTTCCGACGAGGTCATCGATTAAAGCTCGGGGGTTGGCACAAAACGGACGAGCCGGGCCGGTCTCGCGATGTCCGTTGATTGAGGTGATCCGGAAGTAGCGGCCGGGGCGTCAAACCGACCCGGAACGGACATCGACGTTCAAGGAAGTTGATCAAAATTGATGCGCCGCACCTAACTTTGGACAGCTTATTGCCACTGGCGGTCGTTAGCATTCCTGATAATGTTTGCTTCGCGACTGCATTTGCCAAATCTTCCACTTTGGATGGGTGCTGGCATGTGGAGTGTTTGCACGCGGCCTTCGTCAATCGCGGTTGGAATTCTGCTGCTGTTACTTGCCAACCAACCACGTACATTCGCTCGCGGCAGCCAGGTAGGGCACGACGATCCATGGAGTCCGGAACGTATCGATCGTTTGCCGCCGGAAGTTCGCAATGCCATCATCCGCATGTGCGGAGATCGACCGCGCGCCGGCCAATACTTTGCGACCTATTTCGACAATTCGCGCTTGATGAAGCTGCACTTCGAACATCTGCACTGTGATGGGCCGGCAACATTGTGCAGGGAAGATACTTGCCTCCGCCACGAATATGTTTCTAGCGGAGGCCACTATCGGCTCATGAAGAGCTACTACCGTCGCAAAAACGACTGATCCATTAGCATCATCTCGGCTTGCCTGCGAACAACCCATAAAAGTCGCACCACTTCCGGGACTGACCCCAAAGCGGACACACGGGTCTTCCTCCAGGCTGCTACATCTTTGGCAAGAACAGTGGCCCTTACGATGCCGCACATCGCCTCGTTTGAATTGAGTGCCGAAGACAACCGCTTGGCTGAATGAATGACGTGCTATCCTCTGAATGTCGGGATAAACTCTCGAATGGCGGATCCAAGGCTCGGTTACAACTGCCGGTGACGGCCCATGCAGCAGATTGCCGACTGGCTCAGAAATCTCAGCATGTCCGAGTACGCGGAGCGTTTCGCAGAGAACCATATTGATCTCAGCGTTCTCCCCGATCTGACAGACCAGGACCTGGAGAAGCTGGGCATCTTGCTTGGCGATCGCCGTAGGATGCTCCGCGCGATCCGGGAGCTTGCCCTTGATACCCCGGTCACATCTCGCCCCCCCGCCGTAGCCGAAGCGAGACCGCAAGACGCTGCTGAACGCCGTCAGCTCACCGTGATGTTCTGCGACCTCGTCGGCTCAACCGCCCTGTCGACCAGGCTCGATCCCGAGGACTTGCGCGCTATCATCGGTGCCTATCACCACTGCTGTGCGGCGCTGGTTGAACGCAATGGCGGATTCGTTGCCAAGTACATGGGCGACGGGGTGCTCGCCTATTTCGGCTATCCGCAGGCCCACGAGCATGATGCCGAGCGCGCTGTGCGAACCGGGCTTGCCCTCGTCGAGGCGGTGCCGACGCTCGCTACCGCGGCTGGCTCGCCCTTGCATGTGCGTGTCGGGATCGCGACCGGGCTCGTGGTCGTCGGCGACCTCATTGGCGCGGGTGCAGCCCAGGAGCAGGCGGTTGTGGGTGAGACGCCAAATCTTGCCGCCCGTTTGCAGGCCATTGCCGAGCCGGATACCGTGGTTATTGCGGAGGGTACGCGAAAGCTTCTCGGCAATCTCTTCGAACTCCGGGATCTCGGGGCCAGGGACCTCAAGGGCATCGCCGGGCCGGCGCGGGCTTGGGCGGCACTGCGGACGAGTTCTGTGGAGAGCCGCTTTGAGGCCCTGCACACGACCGGCCTGACACCTCTCGTCGGGCGGGAAGAAGAATCCGAATTGCTTCTTCGCCGCTGGTCCAAGGCAAAGACGGCTGAAGGCCAGGTCGTACTACTCTCCGGCGAGGCAGGTATCGGGAAATCGCGACTCACGGCCGCGGTTCTGGAACGCCTCGCCACCGAACCGCATACGCGCTTGCGCTATTTCTGCTCCCCGCAACATGCGGACAGCGCGCTCTATCCGATCATTGGCCAAATGGAACGGGCCGCCGGACTATCGCACGACGACAAGCCGGAAATGAAGCTCGACAAGCTCGATTCCGTGCTCGCGCAAACTGCAACCTCTGTCCTGGATGCCGCCCTCCTTGCGGAGATGCTGTCGCTCCCGAATGATGGGCGATATCCCGCGCTCGATTTTACCGCGGAACAGCGCAGGCAAAGAACGCTCGAAGCGCTTATGTCGCAACTCGCCGGGTTGGCACGCCAGCATCCAGTGCTGATGATTTTCGAGGATGCGCATTGGGTCGATCCGACAAGCCTGGAAGTGCTCAGTCGGGTAGTGGGCCGGATCGCGACCCTCGAAGTCCTGCTCATCATAACTTTCCGGCCTGAGTTCAACGCACCGTGGGTGGGACAGCCGCATGTGACAAGCCTGACGCTCAACAGGCTTGGGGAGCGCGAAGTGGCCGCGATCATCGCGCGGCTTGTGGAGAACAAGGAGCTACCGGCGGATCTGATGGCGGAGATCGTGGAGCGCACCGACGGTATTCCCCTATTCGTGGAGGAGATGACGAAGGCGGTGCTGGAAGCAGAGAGCGAGGTCGCGGCCCGGCGGACCACCGCCACGGTTCCGTTTCTGCCTCACGCGGTCCCCGCGAGCTTGCACGCGTCGCTGATGGCGCGGCTCGACCGGCTTGGTCCGGCCAAGGAGCTGGCGCAGATCGGAGCGGCGATCGGGCGCGAGTTTTCGCATGGCCTGCTGGCTTCGGTGGCGCGCGAAACTGGGGCGGAGCTGGGATTGGCGCTGGACCGTCTCATTCAGGCTGGTTTGCTGTTTCGGCAGGGTGTGCCGCCGCAAGCGAACTACCTGTTCAAGCATGCCCTGGTGCAAGACGTGGCCTATGGCACGCTGCTACGCGCAAAGCGACTCGAACTGCACGCACGTATAGCAAGTGTCCTTGAGCGGCAGTTTCCGGATGTCTGCGAGAGCCAACCTGAGGTACTTGCTCGACATTACACCCAGGCCAGATTGGCTCCGCAGGCCATTGGTTATTGGCAACGGGCAGGAGATCGGGCAGCAAGGCGGTCGGCCAACAAGGAGGCGGTCGCACATTTTCGGAACGCGTTGGAGCTGCTCGAAGCGCTGCCGGACAGAGTCGCGCACGCCGATCAGGAGTTGCAGTTGCTGATTGCTTTGGGGCCGGCGTTGATGACGACGAAATCCTCGACGGCACCGGAGATCGGACGCGTGTACGCTCGGGCCCGCGAGCTGGCGCGTCATGCACAGCGAGTCGCAGATCTTTTTCCAACCGTCTGGGGGGCGTGGCTGATCGCCTTCACGGGCGGTGATTTGGTGACTGCCGGACGATTGCTGGATGAGCTGTTCGGCATGGCAAACACAAGCGGGGATTCCGCGCTTACGCTGCAAGCTCACCACGCAGCATGGCCAATCTTCATGGTAACTGGCGCCCTTGCCACGGCACGCCAGCATATCGCGGACGGACTTGCGCTCTACCGACGCGACATGCATGGCGAGCAAGCCCTGCAATACGGGGGCCATGATCCGGGTGTCTGCGGTTATGCGAGTGACGCCCTCATAGCGGTAGCAATGGGTTATCCGGACCAGGCCGTTCGGCAAATGCATAAAGGCCTTGGGCTCGCGCGTGATCTTGACCACCCCCCTACGCTTGCCCAGGCGCTGTGGTTTGCGGCGGAACTGCATCAGATCCGCCGCGAGCCGCAGAAAGTACAAGACTTTGTAAGCGTCGTCCTCCCGCTGCTCGCGAACCATGGATCTGCCGTCGGGGTCGCGAACGCAACCATGTTGCGCGGCTGGGCAAGCGTCATGCAAGGTCACATTGAGGAGGGCATCGCCGTCATGCGGGAAGGACTGGCCGCGTGGCGTGCGACAGGATCGAAATTTCATGTTCCGTACCGTCTCGCCCGAGCAGCGGAAGCGCATCTGGTTGCCGGAGAAATCGAGGATGGATTACGGCTCATAGGTGAAGCGACCGACCAGAGCGGTGACTGCTGGTTTGTACCCGAGTTACATCGACTCAAGGGTGCACTGCTTCTCGAGGCGGGCCGTCGCGACGAGGTGGAAGCGTGTCTGAACCAAGCCCTTAAAGCGGCACGGGAGCAAGGTGCTCGGCTCCTTGAACTGCGGACGGCGATGAGCCTCAGCCGAGTCCTGCAAGCTCAGGGACGTCGTAGTGAGGCCCAAGATCTGCTTGCATCCATTTGTACCTGGTTCACTGAGGGCCTCGATACTGCGGATCTCCAGGAAGCAAAAGCTCTGCTCGACCAGGCGGATTGAGAGGGGCCTCGCTGGATCGTTTCGCGCGCGGTTGGCTTATGAACTAAGGACCAGAAATTTCCGGGAAGCACCGCTTTAACGGCAAGATGAACTGGCAGACAGTCGCATCCAGGCCTGCTAATCTTAGGGCTTTCCTGATTGAGGAGGTGGCAATGCGCAAGCTGATGTTAATCCTCGTGCCGTTTCTGGTTACCGGTGGAATGGGATTTGCCCAGGACATGCGGATGCCGATCAATGCCAATGACGTCAAATGGGGACCGGCCCCCAACGTCTTTCCGGCAGGTGCCCAGATAGCCGTCGTCTCCGGAGATCCTTTCAAAACCGGCCTGTATGTCGTTCGGTTAAAGTTTCCTGCAGAATACAAACTTCCCGCTCATAGTCACCCGACTTCTGAGTATGTTACCGTACTCTCTGGTGATTTTCACATCGGGATGGGAGACAAACTCGACCCCCAAAAAGGCGAACTACTTCGGGCAGGAGGCTTTGCTGAAGCGCCCGCCAAGATGAATCATTACGCTTGGTCCACAACCGAAACCATCGTTCAGGTTCACGGCGAAGGGCCGTTTGCGATCACCTATGTCAATCCGGCGGACGATCCAAGCAAGAAATAGGATGTTCGAGGTTGCGACGTTAGAAGCAACGTGCGCTTGAACGCGCCGATATGCTGGTGTGACGTGGCCGGCGATGGGCCCATAATGCGGGCTGGCGTCGTCGTCTACCCCTGTGCGCTTAACAGATCGATGGACGTCACCCAGCTTCAGAGCAACCAAGACTTCGACGCTTTGGAAGTTCGGGGCGAGACCGGGAGGAGATGAGATTGACGCGATAATCGCGCGCGGCGATTTGCACCCCAAGCATGGCTAGAAGCCAGTTTTGCTTCAGGCCTCTTCCAATTTCACGTAAGAGATGTGCAGCAGGCTCAAAAATGGACCTTGCCTTCGTCTCGAGTGTGGCGATCCTAAGATGATCCCATGGACTTCTGCACTACCGCTCGCGGGGGGGTATTTACTGATTGTCCGGAGACAATAGCCCGCGCGGCGAGAACCCCAGAGGCAATCTGCCGGAGGGCCAACTCATCGCCCCTCCCATTCCGGGCATGCGTGACTTTACCGCAGAGATCGACTATCATGACACCGGCACGAGCGCACGTCGAAGCAGATCACAGCGACACGCCGACATTACTTGATCTTGTTTGAAGAACCGTTCGGTCGAGTTACGAATTCTTCGTTCGTACTGATGCGGTTTCAGCTTCTGCTTTTGTCGTTTCGCCACGGGTATTCCTTCGAACGTTTGCCGCGCGAGATGTTACCGGACGGTGCGCCGCGCGAACGAGCTCTAGGCTTTCTCAGTAATCTGCAGCAGATGGGATGCCCGCGTCTCGACGATGGCGTGAATGGCTTTGAAAACTGGATGCGTGATGCCGGATTCTTGCAGATCGACCAGAAGAGTATCCGCGTCGCCTCTAATGCGTCCTGCTAGCTCCTTCATATCTTTGACCAGGAGGCGCTGTGCGCCGCGCGTCGCAGAAACGAGCGTCAGCCAGTGTTGTAGCTGGATGGTATCCGGGACGGATCGGCCGCCAATTGCCATTGCGAGCTTTTTGGCCAGCCCCGGATAGGCTGCCGTACAGACGACGTCATAGAGAGGCGCCAGGTCTGGCGCCTTGCCACGATAGAGCAGGGCGTAATTCTTTCCATGAGCGTCTGAGTTGCCGACAAGATAGTGAAGGATGAGCATGCGAAGGAAGCCCAGGCGGTTGGCCGCCGGCCGCGCAGTGGCTTGATCGATGAGGTTCGAGGAGCGCTCGGTGCCTGGTCCGCCTTCGTCTTCGTACTTCAGTTCCGGTGGCACGCTTACCGCCTGACAGAAATCCTCCTGATGGAGGCGCGTAATCGTACCGTTCTTGTTTTTCGAACGGTCGTAGCGTTCGACAAGCAGAAACGGAATGGCGCCAGCGTGGCGCATCTGAACTTCAGGCACCGGCAGCTTCAGGCGTGCGGCAAGACGCAGGCAAAATAGTTCGTTTTCGACACTGCCATCGAGCTCTTGAATGAAAGGCTTCAGAATGTGGGTGGTGGGGCGGCCGCCCTTAGCAAGCCCAATTGTTTCGCCCTCCACGCAGACCGCGAGCTTGTCCTGGGCCCCTGCGAGCGACAGGCGTACGCCTTCCTCGCCGCCGAGCAGGGGACGCTCTCGCAACTTGCCGAGAATTTCTTCGAGCCGAGACGAACTCAGTGCTTCTACGCCGCCATCGTCATCGGAGGATGGGGGCGTTTGGCCGGCTGGATAGAGTGACAATGCGCCAGCGCATTCCCCGCCGATCACCTCAAGAAGTCCGAAGGCATTACCTGACGAGATGCCCAGCGCACCCGCCAGACGCTGCCGCGCCGCTTCGTCGGGCAGAAGGCCGGAAAAGAAGGGGCGCGCTACGCGATCCGTATAGGGAGCCTCCTGCAACGGCATTGAAAACGAGATCGCCCGGGGCTCCTGCCCGGCCAGGTAGTCGCTGCCATAGACGTAGCTAAGCGCTCCGCCTTCATCCTGGCTGAGGACACCTGCTTTCACGGGACCGAAATAGACGTCGAGGAGACGGCTCAACGCGCTGTCTCCTGCCTGCTGCCGACCGACAGGCTCAGGCCCAGCGCGGCCGCCACTTGAAGGGCGCGGCCGAGCTGACAGCTGTCCTTTCCGGCCTCCAATTCGCCTACGAAACGCGCGCCGACCCCGGTGAGGCCGGCGAGCTGTTCTTGGGTCAGGCCTTGCTCTTTTCGTTCCTCACGGATCACCTTGCCGAGGTCTTGGCTTCCTGTAATTGTCTTCATCATAATCATCCCTATCGGGAGGATTATAGCAACATTCCTATCTATATCAAAATAAATAACCGATCGGGATGATCAGACCTTGGTTTTTGGCAAATTGGACATAAACACCCCGATCAGGAATATAGATTACACTATGTTCCTGTTATGTTCTAAAACAACTCTTCAGGTCGTCACCCCACGGTCGCATGGTAACGCCTCTGTCGAGCAACTGCTCGCGAGCAACTGCTCGACCCTTCGTTATGCGGCAAACCCATTGCTGTCGGCGGCGGAGCTCTGGCTGGACCCGATGGTTATTTGGCGAGGGGCGTAAATAACCAAAACAGAGGGCCTTTTACCTGCGGTGAGGTCTTGGCGAGGGACGGATCGCGCAGGAGTGACGATGTCTCGGTCAAGGATTGCGACGATGCCATCAACGTCGTGGCTGAACGCGCGATGTCGACTAAGGACCCCGCGCACGAGAAGAACGCATCGATGATCTCAACTCAATTTCCAATTGCGCGCTCGTACTCGCGCTCAGCATCAGACACGTTATCCCGCGAAACGCATTTCTTGGCGTACGTCTCAAATCACGTCGTCTATCAAGCCACTCTTTTTTTCACTAAGCTGCGGCGGTACGATGGGGAACCACCCTTTGATGCCTGCCTCATAGGCTAATCTGCATGGCTAGATTCATCATCAGCGGTAAATCGATCGAGCTTCCTGCAAATAGGATATCCCAGGCAAAAAGCGATGAAGCGTGCTGGCGCGGCGGAGCATTTGTCACGATTAGATTCAATCGCGAATTCCACGAGGCAATTCGCGTGCACACCGGCGGTCGCGGCTTCCCAGACCGATCGGCGTCTCCCTTGGAAGGGAAATGGGTGTTGATCGGGGATGTCATAATGACTTCGGGACAGATCGTCGATTCTCGTTCTCTGCCTGGCGAATTCACGCGAGTCGCAAATGCTGTTATTCCAATTGGTTGTGTAGCGAATATTGGCGTTGCTTCCTCCCTCTTGGCTGGTTTTGGGGGTGGACTGCAAGCCGAATACGTCAGCGGACCGGTTTTCCAATTTAAACCGAGCCAAAACAAGTCTTGGCACGGCCGAGCTGGTTTTGCTTAAGCCAACTCAGCGAGCACGGCCGCTTCCCCAACACTGGATGGATGCACGGCCACGATCTGCTTCAACAGATCCTGCAACGACGAGTTCTATCAGCGTTATGAGGGCAGGCAGGTCCACGCCCCTGATCGCGCAGGGCACTTTCGCTTAGATCACAAAAAAAGGCCGCGGACTTCTGCCCGCGGCCTTTTGCTTTCTAAACTGTTATCTCAGTAGCGGCCGATCCCAACGCTGACGCCAGGAGCGCTGAAGCCGATACCGCCGCGGTCCTCGTAGTCATGATCGTAATAGCCACGGCGCTCGATGTAACGCTCGCGGGGAGCATATCCATATGAATCACCGTGGTCGCGGATGATCACGCGGCGTTCACCGCGTTGCCGCCAGCAACGACCGTTTTCATTGCAGATCATGCGGACGTTTTGAATGTTGCTCTCCGGTGCGACTGTTACGTTGCGGGAAAGCGGTGCAGCGGAAGCAGCAGTCATGAAAAGCGCACTTGCGCCGACTGCTAGAAAGATTGCGCGTTTGATCATGGCGTTTCTCCTGATTGTGTCTGATTGTGTCAGGGGGGACAATCGGTTCGTGAGCCATCGGTTCCGTTACCCCGAAGATTGCCTTAGGCGTTGGGCACAAAACAAATCCAATATCGATGGAACTTTTCCTGACAAGGGTCTGGGCGGCGGCATCGCTCCGGAACTTAACGCGCCGACCAGCGTTCTGCTTTTTTGAAGTGAAACCCTGCGGGATGAACGAGGTCGACGAGTTTGGCACCGCGGTGCTGGCAATTGCATTCGCCGCCGCGATGCTGGCAGCAGGTGGATTGTAGATCGAAAGGTCGACGCAGCCTCCGGCCATCCCGCAAGTCGCGCAAATGGCTTCATCACCATGACGATAGAATATCGGCAGGTCGAATACGCGCTCGTGCAAGGCATAGGCGGAAACATATGGAAATGGTCGGCTTCGATCGGGGGCGCGGTCATTGCGGGCCAGGCTCACAGCAAGGCGGCGGCGGTGACCGCAGCCGAGAAGGCTATCGATCGGGCTCTCGCCGCGAACAAGGTTCGTCTTGTTCCGCCCGAAACGCCGTCATAAGGCCTCGCCATCTCGCACCACCAGCGAAGTCGCCATCTTGGCGGCGAGGCGAGTGCTTCAAGCGGCCGCCTCGCTTTGAAAGGCAGGCTGCCCGGTTCCAGGCATCTTGCATCTCGTTACCACCGAACCAGCGGTCCTTTCGCGCATTTTCGGCAAGCGTGACCCGCACTCAATTCTTGCGCCTTTGCTCGCTGGCGGGTGACTCCGTCGGGAATATGCCCTCGTAGAGGGCGCGGGCCTCTCGAATCAGGCGGGCCCGTTCGAGGTCAGCCTTCGAAATAAACCGTAAAACTTCGCCCATTTGCTCACCACGGTTGGAAATTCGGAGGAAACATTCCGCTAATGATCGCCAACGCCTCCAACAGTTGGTTCAGGTCTTCCGCATTGGAAGACCTGCGCCCTTCACAAGTATGTTTTTCTGGACCGACGGGGCCCTATGGAAAACCCGCCCCTTTTAAAGGCCACACGAGGGAAGGAAATTAGACCGGCAGGTGCACTGCTCGTTTGCGCCAATTGCGGCAGCAGGGTTGCGCAAAGGGGGGTGCGCCGACAGGCTTCCGGCTGGTCGTCCACCGCCCCGAGCGGATCACTGCCATCATCTCGCAGAACGGCAAAGCCCACGAGGAAGGCCTCAGCGAGGGCTGGTGTCCAATCAGGGCCTACTGGCAAGATCCGTGTGTGCGGAAGGCACGTATGGTTCAGGCCGGACTTACAGATCCGCGCTCGATTCGAAAGGCATGCGACAGCAAATCGACGACATGCACCTCGTTGGATTCGGCGATCAGGATGGAAATGCCCTCGGTCTTCAGGTTGGCCAGCACCTCACCCAATCGCCGCGCCAGCGCGGGCGCCAGCCCCTCGAATGGCTCGTCCAAAAGCAGCATGCGCCTTCCCGCCATCAGCGCCCGCGCGAGGGCGACCATCTTCTGCTGACCGCCCGACAATTCGAGCGAGGATCGGGTACGGAATTGGGCGACCTCGGGCATCAGCCCGAAAATCCAGTCGAGACGCCGATCGGCATCACGCATTTTGAGCGACAGCGCCGGCAGGCGGACATTTTGCTCGACCGTGAAATCCGGCACCAGCCGGCGATCTTCCGGCATGTAGCCGATACCGTGCGCGACGCGCAGGTGCGGCGGCAGCGTCATCAAGTCGACCTGGCCGAGTTCGGCCATGCCGTTGGCCGGAATGGCGCCCATGATGGCACGGAACAGCGTGGTCTTCCCCGAACCGTTGCGTCCGATAAGCCCGCACATATCGCCTTCCTGGAGCGCGAATGAGGCGCTGCGGATGATCGGAACGGGTCCGATCGACACGTTGAGGTCGGATACCCTAAACATCGGCGACGGTGCCTGCAGCGCCCTTCGGCCGAGGGCCGCTGATCAACGCCTGAACGCGGGCATCGGCCAGCGTTGCGGCCGGCGTGCCGTCGGCGATCACGGTGCCGTCGTAAAATGCCAGCACACGCTCGGCGAAGCGCTCCACGATCTCCATGTCGTGTTCGACGAAAAGCACGGTGATCCTGCGGTCGCGCAATGCCAGCATGACGATCTGCATCAGGTCGAACTTCTCTTCGATCGAAATGCCGCTGGTTGGCTCGTCGAGCAGCAGCAAGCGCGGGGATCCTGCGACCGCCATGCCGATGTCCAGCAGCTTGCGCACACCCTGCGGCAATGTGGCCGCGAGCGTATCGCGGTAACGTCCGATCTGGAACAGGTCGAGCAAGGTTTCGGCCTCTGCGACGGCTTCCCGCGAGCGCAGTGGCGTATATACGTGGCCTATGAAATGTTTCGGCGCATGGCCGATCGCGGCCGCGACGCAGATGTTATCGAATACCGTAAGCGAGGGAAATATTTGCGCCACCTGAAACGAGCGCGAAATGCCCATCGCCTTGATGGCGCGAGATGGCAAGCCGGTTATGTCGCGCTCCTCGAAGTAGATCGCGCCCTGGGTCGGCCGCAGGTGACCGGTCACCATGTTGATGAAGGTGGTCTTGCCGGCGCCGTTGGAACCAATCACGCCGACCGTCTGCTGTGCTGGCAAGCTGACGGTAATGTCGCGGGCGGCGATCATCGCGCCGAAACGCTTGCCGAGGTCCCGAACGGAGAGGATGGGGGCGCTCACGGCGTCTCCACCTTGCGACGCCAGCGTAGCCGCGCAATCAACGAGCCCAGCCCCTGTGGCAGGAACAGAATGGTCAGCAGCAGCACCGAACCAAGCAGCAGCTGCCAAAGCTGCGGGAGTATGGCGAAGGCGAACGAGCGCACCGATTCAAACAGCAGCGATCCGACGAACGCCGGGCCGACCGATCCGGCGCCCGCCAGGATGGTGATAAACACGAACTCGCCTGAGGTCGTCCAATAGGACATGTTGGGATCGACATGGCCAACTGCCAGGGCGGCGAGCGCGCCACCCACGCCGGCCAGCAAGCCGCTGATCACAAGCTTGGTATGGATCAGCCGAGATACCGACAGGCCAAGAAATTCGACGCGTATTTCATTGTCGCGCACCGGAATCGCAAGCGCGCCGGCCACCGAACGGAAGTAGGCGTCGACCAAGAGGGCCGCTGTCGCGCAGAAGGCGAGCACCAGCCAGTAGAGTGCCACCAGCAGCCCATCCTGGTGCAGCGCGTAACCAAAAAAGGTCGGCACGATCACGCTGAAGCCGTCGGTCGAGCCGAGCGACTCGGTCTTCACGAGCACCCCGTACAGGATCATGGACAGTGCGAGGCTGAGCATGGCGAAGAAGATTTCGCGGTAGCGCGCCAGCAGGAAGCCCACCACGAAGGATACGAGGCCGGCCGAGGCACCCCCAATCAGTACCAATATGATGGCATCGGTGACGCCGGTCCAGCGGCCGACCAGCGCCACCGCGTAGGCGCCGACGCAATAGTACAGCGCCTGCCCGAACGAAACGAGGCCAGCCCGCCACAGCACGATCAAGCCCAGTACGACCAGACCATTTGCGAAGGCGATGGTGGCGAGCGAGATCATCCAGTCGGGCAGCACGAATGCTGCGGCCGCGGCCGCCAGGAAGGCCGAACTCGCTGCGATCCGGCCGTGCGGAGCCATCTCAGATTTTTCTTGGTTGGGCGCGCACGAACAGGCCATAGGGCCGGATCAGGAGCACGAGGGCCATGACGCCATAAATGACGAACAATTCGATCTGCGGGACCAGATGCACCGCGGCAGCACGACATATCCCGACGATGAGTGCGCCGACGAGCGCCCCTTCGATCGATCCCATGCCGCCGATCGCCACCACGGCGAAGGCGAGCACGATCACTTCGACGCCGATACCGAGCGTCACGGCGATCTTCGGCGCCATAATCGCCCCTCCGAGCGCACCGAGCATGGCGCCGATCACGAATGTCACGGTATAAACCACCCTGACATTGATGCCGAACGCGGCAGCGGTTTCGCGATCGAAAATCACGGCGGTCAGCAGTCGTCCATAGCGGGTGAATTTCAGCGCCCAGTAGGATACGGCGGCGAGCAGCGCCGCGACCGCGATCAGGCCAAGATCGTAGTTCGACAGGATGAGCTCGCCGACTTCCGTGTTGCCGGCAGCGAGCAACGGCTGATAGGTCGCATAGGAGCCCGGGCCCCAGATCAGGATGACGACGTCCTCGAGGATCAGGAAAGCGGCGTAGGTCACCAGCACCATCACCACTTCGTCCCTGCCATAGACCAATCGCATGACGCCGCGCTCGAGAATGAGACCGAGCACGAGCCCGAGGACCATGGCGAAAACAGCCATCAGCAGAAATCCGCCGGCGTCAGGCAGGCCACGATCGAAATAGATACCGACGGCGGTCGCCGCGCCATAGGCACCGAATGTATAAAACGAGCCATGCGCTACATTGAGGATCTTCATCACCCCGAAGATCAGCGTCAGCCCGATGGCAACGATGAACAGATAAGCCGCGTAGACCAGGCCGTCGACCAGTATGGCGAAAGCGGTCAGCACCGAAACATTCCGGCCGAGCAACCGGACCGGGCAGGGACCTCGGCCGCCGGACGAACCGGCCGGAAGTTCCTCAGCACTTCGCGCCTTTCATGCCTTCCTTGATCCAGTCGTCGGCATTGACGCCGGCCGGCGGGTTCACGCACTCGGCGGGGAAACGCACGATATCGACGATTTCGGGTTCGTTCTTCTCCTTGTTGAAACGATAGGTGCCGTAAGCGGTTTCCGAGATGCCCTGGTGCCCATCGCCGATGGCGAGCTTGACCTTGCCCGAGGGGCCTTCGAACTCGATACCCTTGAACGCCGCCGCCACTTCGTCGGTAGTCGGCTTGGCCTCGCCTTTCTGGGCCTTTTCATAGGCGAGCTTGAGGCCGAGCAGCGACATCGCCATCTGATAGGCGGGATAGGTCGGTGGAACATTGTAGCGATCGGAGTAGATCTTCTGGAACCAGCGGTTCAATTCGCTGTCGGGCGCGAGCGGGCCGTTCGGACCGCGGCCGCCGATGATGGTGCCGTTCGGCATCTTGTCGCGAAGCCGCCAGATCGCGGCTTCACCGGTGGTTGCGATGATTGTCATGCGCTTGTCGAGCGCGCGCGCCTGCTCCTGATAGAGAAACGCTTCGAGATCGCCGTCATAAAAGCTCGTGTGCAGCACCTGCGATTTTGACGTCAGCAGCGTCGAAATTTCCGCACCATATTCGCCGGCGAACAGCTTCGGAAAAAGCGATTTGTCCACGGTCACTTTTGGTGCAAGCAACTGCATCGCGCCGGCGAAGTCCCGCCAGGAATCCTGACCCCAGGCGTAGTTCTGGTTGATGCCGGAATAGCTGGTGGTGTCCGGCTTCCTGGCAAGCAAGTAGCGCGCGGCGGCGACGTTATCCATGGTTGCATGCGGGCTGACGCGGAATACGTAGCTGCGCGGCTTTTCCTCGAAGATGCGGGGTGTTCCGCAGTCATAGAATACCGTGAGCGCCTTGAGCTCCTCGGCGACCGGCGTGACCGCGAGGCAACTGCCGGAAGAGACATAGCCGACCACGGCATCGACCTGGTCGCGCTGCACGAGGTTGCGAAATTCGGTAACGACATTGGCTGCCGAACCGGTCTCATCGATATACTTTGCTTCGATCTTGCTGCCGCCGAAGCCGACCTTGTTGAAGGGTGCCGGCACCTTTCCGGCGTTCATGGCCTCGATCATGATCTCGGCGCCGTTGCGTCCGGGGATGCCGAACGGCGCGGCGGCGGGTCCGGTCAGGAAGCTGACGATGCCAAGCTTTACGGCCGGAGCGGCGCTTTGCGCCCGGGCGGGCTCGATCGCAACGCCCAGCAGTGAAACCAGCAAGCAAAACGAACCGAGCGCGCTGCCAAGCGAGCTTCCTCGATGCAACATTGTCACCCCTCCCTGTGAGAACCCGTTTCGGGTCTTTTTTGGTAGCAGTCTGAAGTAGAGATTGCGCTATTAGCCGTGGCAACGCCTAAGCCGCACTGCTGTTGGTCACCCTGTCGATCAGACCGGACTCCACCAAGGCCTGTCGCACGCGCGCGATCTCGGCGCCGCCCAGCTTGACGAGCGGCGGTCGCACCACGGCGCGCGGCAGCCTGCCGAGCAGCACCAGCGCCTCCTTCATACGGTTGTGCATATTTGCCCACGGCTCGGCGTAGAAACAGCGGGCCAGCGGTTCGATGCGATCGTTCAGGCGCCTTGCTTCCGCGAGATTATCGCTCTGGACGGCCTGGAACAGTTGCGCCTGCAATTCAGGGATGACGCTGCCGCTGCCGGACAGCAGGCCGTTGCAGCCGAGCACCAGCGATGCAAACAGCCACGAACTGTGTGTCGTCAGCACGTTCACGGGCCGCGGCAGGTTTTGCAGCGTGCGGATATGCCATTCGTGGTGCGGTACATTGCCGACCCAGTCCTTGATGGCGCGTATCGACGGCACCTCGTGACACAAGCGCAGCAGCGTATCCTTTGGATAGCCCTCGCCATTCGCCAGCGGGTATTGAAAGGCAATCAGCGGCAGGTCGGTGGCGTCTGCAATGCGCCTGAAATGCGCCAGCACCATCTCCTGGGATTGGCCAAGCGTGAACGGCCCCGGCGGAAACACCAGCAGCGCCGATGCCCCGCCTTGTGCGGCCATGCGAGCGATGCGCGCAGCTTCCAGACTGCCATCGGCCCAGATGCCGTTGACAATGGGGATGCGGCCGTCGACTTCGCCGCGGGCAATGTCGAGCACGCGGCGTTGTTCGTCGAAGGTGCAGGAGGCCACTTCGGTCGAATGCGCGTTGACGGTGATCGCGGAAATGCCTGGTGTCGCACTGACGTCGCGCAGGTGTTTGCGAAAGCTTGCTTCGTCAATCGACAGATCGTTGTCGAACGGCAGCAGCACCGCTGGAATCACGCCGCGAGGGGCATAGGCGGGGACATGGGTCATGGCACTCACTCGCGCCTTGCTGGACAGTCCCGCGAGCTAATCCGATCCGGACTGTCATTGTCAATTGCACATGCGGCGCAGAAGCGGCCGAAGCGCTTGGCAAGGCTGGACTTCCGCCGGGCAATGGATCGGGCTACCCTGCCTCGAAGCGCCGTGTTGCGGCAGGGGCCGCGCCGATTGGCCAACGGGGCAGGGCCGCTGCCGCGGAGCGATCGGATTGAAAGCCTCGGACTTTGGCGACGCCCATGGACAATGAAATCAAGCCCTATCACATCTCGGTCGGCGATAATGTTCTCGACGACTTGAGATCCCGGTTGCGGAGAACGCGCTGGCCCGAGGCCGAACTGGTCGACGACTGGAGCCAGGGCGTCCCGCTCGGCTGGATCAGAGCCGTCTGCGACTATTGGGCGGAGCAGTATGATTGGCGCCGCCGCGAGGCACTGCTCAATCGGTTTAGCCAGTTCACGACGGAGATCGACGGTCTCGGCATTCACTTTCTGCACGTCCGCTCTCCGCATCCGGAGGCGAGGCCGCTGATCGTTACCCATGGCTGGCCGGGCTCGATCATCGAGTTCCAGAAAGTGATCGAGCCGTTGACCAACCCGACCGCTCATGGGGGTCGTGCCGCCGACGCGTTCCACCTGGTCTGCCCGTCTTTGCCGGGCTTTGGTTTTTCAGCCAAGCCCGCGACCACCGGCTGGGGCGTCGATCGGATTGCGTCGGCCTGGGCCAGATTGATGGATCGCCTCGGCTATTCGCGCTACGGCGCGCAGGGCGGTGATTGGGGCTCGGCGATCACGACCGCGCTCGGTGCGCAGGATCCTGACCACTGCGCCGGTATCCACATCACGCTGGCCATGGGGGTGCGGCCCAACGTCGAGGGACAGCCCAGCCAAGAGGAGGCCCGGGCGCTGCGCGGGATCGAGTATTATCGTGATTGGGACTCCGGATATTCCAAGCAACAATCGACCCGGCCGCAAACCGTCGGCTATGGCCTGACCAATTCGCCCAGCGGGCAGGCTGCGTGGATACTCGAGAAGTTCTGGGCCTGGACCGACTGCGACGGCAATCCCGAGAACGTGCTTGGCCGCGACGAGCTGCTCGACAACGTCATGCTGTATTGGGTGACCGCGACGGCCGCCTCTTCAGCGCGTCTTTATTGGCAAAGCTTTGCGCCCGGGCGCCGCACGCCGCACAAGGTCACGATTCCGACCGGGGTTGCGGTGTTTCCCAAAGAGATCGTCCCGCCGGTGCGGCGCTGGATGGAAGGAACCTATACAGACATCCGGCACTGGAGCGAAATGCCAAAGGGCGGCCATTTCGCCGCCTTCGAGCAGCCCGAGGCCTTTGTGCGTGACGTGCGCGACTTCTTCGGGAAGTTGCGCCCGGTGGTAGTCGGCTGATTCATCGCGGCCTCGCCTTCCTCAGCAACTACGCGGTTCTTGCCGGGTTTGATGGTTTCGTCAGCTCGCCCGCTAATTTTTGCGCCGCAAAATCGAAATCGCACGATTGACAGTCCGGCGGGTGTGTGAAATTTTATCGTTGTTGAAAAATATTGCAGGCGAGCACATGAGCGGCGGCGACAGGCCTTTTCAGCCATTAGACGACGATGCCAGCCTGGCATCGCGCGCCGCCTGGCTGCATTACGCCGGCGGCCTGACTCAAGGCGAGGTCGCAACGCGCCTGAACATCCCCGCGATGAAGGCGCACCGCCTGATCGCCCGTGCCGGGCGCGATGGTTTGATCCGCATTTTCGTCGACGGCGCCGTGGCGGAATGCGTGCAGTTCGAGGAGATCCTCAAGGCGCGCTTCCAACTTGAGACCGTGCAGGTCGCTCCCGATCTTGGCGAGCCCGGGCTTCCGATCAAAGCGCTGGCATTCGCCGGGGCGAGCTATCTGCATGCCGTTCTGCAGCGCAACGCGGGCCAGATCGTAGGCATCGGTCACGGACGCACATTGGCCGCCGTCGTACGCCATTTGCCGCCGATGCCGAACTCGGAGGTCAAGTTTGTCTCGCTGCTCGGCGGGCTGACGCGGAAGTTCTCGGCGAGCCCGTTCGACGTCATCCACCTCATTGCCGAGCGGACCGACAGCGAAGCCTATCTGATGCCGGTCCCGCTCTATGCAAACAGTGCTGCGGACCGCACCGTGCTGCTCGCGCAACTGGGCATTTCCGCCGTGTTCGATATCGCGCGACGGGCTGATCTCATGCTTGTCGGGATCGGTGAGGCGCGTCCAAGCGGATCGCTGGTGCAGACCGGCATGATCCGGCCCGACGAGGTTGCCGAACTCGAGCGCGCGGGCGTGGCCGGCGAGATGCTTGGGCATTTCTTCGACGCGCAGGGAAACATCGTCGAAACCGAACTTTCCGGCCGTTCGATCTCCCTGTCACCACAGGATCTGCGTGGCCGCAATATCGTGGCGATCGCCGGTGGGCCAAGCAAGGTCGCCGGCATCCGCGCAGCCCTCGCGAGCGGATTGCTGAAAGGACTCATCACCGACGAACTCACTGCGCGCCGTTTGGTGAACAAGCAAAGCGAGGCCATTTCGACAAAAAGAGCGGCAAAGAAAGTCGTCGCGTCAAAATCAACGACAACGCCAAGGGAGTGAAAACATGACAGACAGAATTAAAGATCTTTTCGACGCCTATGCGGCCGGTCGTGTCAGCCGTCGCGACCTGATCCAGGGAGCTGCCCGATTGGGTATAACGGCCGCCAGCGCCAACTTCCTGCTCGGTTCCTCGGTCACTAAATCCATGGCCGCCGACTATGACTGGCAGGCGCAGAAAGGAACCGCGATCAAGCTGCTGCTCGACAAACATCCCTATGCCGATGCGATGATTGCCGATCTCGAAAACTTCAAGAAGCTCACCGGCATAGAGGTGACCTATGATGTATTTCCCGAAGACGTCTACTTCGACAAGGTGACCGCCGCGCTGTCATCGAAATCCGACCAGTACGATGCCTTCATGACCGGCGCCTATATGACGTGGACCTATGGTCCGGCTGGATGGGTGGTCGATCTCAACGAATACATTAAGGACCCGAAGCGGACGAACCCGAATTTCGCCTGGGATGACGTGCTGCCCGGACTGCGTTCCTCCACCGCCTGGAACGGCGTTCCCGGCGGCGCCCTTGGTTCGGCCGACGCCAAGCAGTGGTGCATTCCCTGGGGCTATGAGCTGAACAATCTGACCTACAATCGCAAGATGTTCGAAAAAGCCAAGGTGAGTGTACCGAAGAATCTGGCCGAGTTGTCGGAGACGGCCGCCAAATTGACCAAGGATCTCGGCGGCCCCTACGGGATCGGCGTCCGCGGCTCGCGGTCCTGGGCCACCATTCATCCGGGCTTCCTGTCCGGATATTCCAATTTTGGCGAAAAGGACTTCACGGTTGCCGGCGGCAAGCTCAAGGCGGCGATGAATACCCCGGGCTCAAAGGCCTTCCACAAGCAGTGGGTGCAGATGATCCAGGAATCCGGTCCGAAGAACTGGTCGACCTATACCTGGTACCAGGTCGGGACCGACCTCGGCGCTGGCGCGTCCGCAATGATCTACGACGCCGATATTCTCGGCTACTTCGAGAACGGCGGCGACAACAAGGAAAAGGGCAACCTCGGCTATGCGGCGTTTGCGGCAAATCCCGCGGCAAAAGCCCCGACGCCAAACGTCTGGATCTGGTCGCTGGCAATGTCGAGTTTCTCGAAGAAGAAAGACGCGGCATGGAAGTTCATGCAATGGGCGGCGTCGGTCGAGCACGACCTGTTCGGCGCACGGAAGATGGACTTTGTCAATCCAGTCCGGGCTTCGGTCTGGAAGGATGGACAATTCCGCGACCGCATCGCGAAATCATATCCCGGCTATCTCGAGCAGCATGATGTCTCCGCACCGGGTGCCAAGATTTATTTCACCGCGCAGCCGTTGTTCTTCGATGTCACCACCCAATGGGCTGAATCGCTGCAGAAAATGGTCGCCAAGGAGGTTCCGGTCGACGAGGGCCTCGACCAGCTCGCTGCAAGCATCGACAAGCAGCTGCGGGAAGCGGGTCTGGGCTAGGCGGCCTTTCCAGCCTTCCGCCCGCTGGCTACGTTCGCTCCGCCCGACCCGCGAGGGTCGGGCGCCGGAGGCTTTCCATGACGTCACAGCCTATCGACGACTCCGTTCGCGTCGTGCACCGCCGTCCGGTCGAGTGGCTTCCGTACCTGCTCAGCCTGCCGGCGCTGCTGGTCTGCGTCGGCATCCTGATTCCATTTGTCACCGCGCTCTATTATTCGACCTTGCGATTTCGGCTCAACCTGCCGGCTTTGAAGGGTTTCATCTGGTTCGGCAACTACACGAATCTGCTGTATGATGCCGAATTCTGGAACACGGTCAGCGTTTCCCTGCGCTACACCGCCATTGCCGTCGGCGTCGAACTGGTGCTCGGGCTGGTCATCGCCCTGTTGCTGCAGCGGCAAACCCGCATCAACAACGTGATCTCGGTGCTGTTGCTGCTGCCGCTCATGACCGCGCCGGCCATCGCGGCATTGATGTGGAAACTGATGACCAATCCAAACTTTGGAGTTTTGTCCTATCTTGTCAGCCTTGCCGGGGTTTCCGATTTCAGGTGGGCGTCGAGCCCGTCGTCCGCGCTGTTCACGGTCATTCTGGTCGATGTCTGGGTTTACACGCCGTTCATGATGGTGCTGCTGCTGGCGGGGCTGCGGTCGCTGCCGCAGCAGCCGTTCGAGGCGGCCGCGCTGGACGGTGTTCCGCGGCTGTTCGTGTTTTTCCGGATTACGCTGCCGATGCTGTCGCCTTACGTCATCACGGCCAGCCTGTTCCGGCTGCTCGATGCGATCCAGCAATTCGATATCGTCTATGCGATGACGCAGGGCGGTCCGGGCAACACGTTGCTGGTGTTCCAGGTGCGCGCCTATCTCGAGTTCTATCAATATACCAACGTCGGCAAGTCGGCGGCGCTGCTGGTCGTGCTCTGGGCGATCACCTATTTCCTGTCGAACATCTTCATCAAGCACTGGCTGCGTCTGCGTGAGCGCAGCCACGCCTCGGCGTGAGGAGGACCGACCATGGGCCGCATCTCCTTGATCGAACGGGCGCTTCGCGGGTTGCTGCTGACGCTGATCGTGATCTTCTTCCTGTTTCCGATCTTCTGGATTCTGCTGATGTCGTTCCAGACCAACGAGCAGATATTGCGCATTCCGCCGAGCCTGACCTTCGTCCCGACGCTCGACAACTACAAGGCGCTGATCAGCGGTCACCTCATTACCAGTGCGGGCACGCTCGACATTGCCTTCATGCGCAACCTCGGCAACAGTTTGCTGCTGTCGACATGCTCGGTGGTGCTGGCGCTGATCCTGGGTGTGCCGGCTGCCTACGCGTTCGCCCGTTTCAAGTTCCGGCTCAGCGAGGACATCGCGTTCACGCTGTTGTCCTTTCGCTTCGCACCGCCGCTGCTCGTGCTGCTGCCCCTGTCGCTGTTTTTCGAGAGTCTCGGGCTGGTGGACACGTATGTCGGGCTGGTTTGGGTCTACCAGTTGATCGCGCTGCCGCTCATTCTCTGGATCGTGCGCGGCTATTTCGAAGATATCTCGCCGGACATCGAACATGCCTACCGTATCGCCGGTCACTCCTGGGTGTGGACATTCTTCAAGATCGCGGTGCCGCTAGCCGGGCCGGGAATTGCCGCGGCGGGTCTGCTGTCCTTCATCTTCTGCTGGAACAATTTCGTTTTCGCGCTGGTGCTCGCCTCCGCCGACAAGCAGCCGGTTACGGTCGGAGCGCTGGCTTTCGTGACCGCGTCCGGAATTCAGTATGGCCAGGTCGCCGCCGCCATCGTCCTCTCGGTTACGCCGACGCTGCTGCTCGCCCTTTATGCCCAGCGCTGGCTGGTTGAGGGTCTGTCGCTCGGAGCCGTCAAGGGCTGATCATGGCGCAGATCGAAATCCGAGACCTTTGCAAGTCATTCAAGGACGACGCGGTGCTGAAGAACCTGTCGTTGAGCATCGACAAGGGTGAAATCGTCACGCTGTTCGGGCCGTCGGGGACCGGCAAGACCGTTCTGCTGCGGCTGCTCGCCGGGATTTATGCGCCGGATGCCGGGACGATCGCGCTTCGCGGCCATGACGCGTCCGGGAGCCCGCCGGAAAAGCGCGGAATCGGCATGGCGTTCCAGAATTTTGCGTTGTTTCCGCACATGTCGGCGCGCGACAATATTGCAAGCGCACTGACGGCGCGGAAGGCGAATGCGGCCGAGATCACGCGAAAGGTCGATTCGGTTGCAGA
This sequence comes from uncultured Alphaproteobacteria bacterium, assembly GCA_963808035.1. Classification (GTDB taxonomy): domain Bacteria; phylum Pseudomonadota; class Alphaproteobacteria; order Rhizobiales; family Xanthobacteraceae; genus Bradyrhizobium. The sequence continues at coordinate 512,326 of CAWEEF010000004.1, forward strand.
ACTGCTCAAGATCGGTCACGTGCTCGGCCATTCGCCGCGCGAATTGTCCAACGGACAGAAGCAGCGCACGGCGCTGGCCCGAGCCCTTGTCGGCGATCCGGACATCCTGCTGCTCGACGATCCCCTGCGCAATGTCGACGCCAAGCTGAGATACGAAATGCGGCTGGAACTTCCAGCACTGCTGAAACGCGCCGGCTCGACCGTGCTCTATGTGACTCAGGACTTCAAGGAGGCAATGGCGCTCGGCGACCGCATCGCCGTCCTGCTGGATGGCGAGATAGCACAATGCGATACACCCGCGCAAATCTACGCCGAGCCGGCCAGCATCGGGGTTGCGCGGTTGTTCGGCGATCCCACGCTGAACCTCATCGAGGTCGAACCCCGGCTGGTCGACCGTGCGCCGGAAGTTCTCGTTGGGGGCGCGTCGATCCGACTTCCCGCAAGCTATGCCGCCGCAGCCGGCGGAAGCTACATGCTCGGACTGCGCCCGGAATCGCTGCATTTGGTCGATGGACAGGCTCCGGGAACGATTGTCGTCGATTTGGTTGCGGTAACACCGTTGAACGAGAAGTCCGTCCTGCTGTTCACCATGCAGGGCGGAAGTGAGTTGCTCGCCTCGGAGGCTGGAGATCGCGAGATGCCGCGTCGTACCGGTTCCGCGCGCATCGCCGTCGATCTCGATACCGTGCTTCTGTTCGATCGCGACAGCGGCATGCGGTTCGTTCCTGCGGTCAACGTGGAGGCCAGGCCATGAGCGCATCGCTCTCGATCCGTGCTGTCGACAAGATCTACCGTCCTCGCGGCAGGTCGCCCGTTCACGCGGTCAAGGCGCTCACGATGGACGTCGGACGTGGCGAGATCGTCGCGCTGCTCGGTTCGTCCGGATGCGGCAAGACGTCCACGCTGCGCATGGTTGCGGGGTTCGAGGATGTCAGCGCCGGCTCGATTGCGTTGGCGAACCGACGCGTCGAGCGGCTCGCGCCTGCTGCGCGCAATGTCGCCATGGCCTTCGAGGGCTATTCGCTCTATCCGCCGCTCACCGTGCGGGAGAACATTGCCTTTGCGCTGAAGCGCGGCCGGCTATCGGCCAGCGAGATTGCACAACGGGTACGACAGGTGGCCGCGCTGGTCGAGATCGAATCGATCCTCGATCGCTATCCGAACTCGATCTCGGGCGGTCAGCAGCAGCGCGCATCGCTGGCGCGGGCACTGGTGCGTGATGCCGACCTCTACGTGCTGGACGAACCGATGGGGCAGCTCGAGCCACAACTGCGTGCGGTGCTGCGGGGTCGGCTGAAACGCCTTCTCAAGGACCGTGTCATGACGTCGATCTTTGTCACCCATGACCAGACCGAGGCGAATGCACTGGCGGACCGGATCGCGGTGATGGAGGGTGGCGTGCTGCAGCAGTTCGCCAATCAGCACGATCTCAAGGAAAGGCCCGCTAACCTCTACGTTGCCACTTTTATCGGCGAGCCGCCAATGAACGTGTTCGACGCCTCGGTCGCTCGGGCAGGCGAACGGACCACATTCCAGCTCGATAACGGTCCGGGCTTCAGCTTCGGCGACAATGAGCTCGGACCGGAGGTCCGACAGGCGATTGGCGCCCAGCGAAAGATTGTGATCGGCGTTCGCCCACATCGCGTCGCGCTTGGCGGGGAAGGCGCGGAGATGGCCCAGGTGGTTTCCAATCAGTGGCTCGGGGACCAGAGCCACGTGGCGTTGGCGGTAGCGGGAAAGCTGCTGGTGGCGGTATCGCATGTGCGAGTACGGGCGAGCGTGGGGGAAAGCATACCCTATGGATTGCGGGCACAGGACCTTCACCTCTTCGACCCGACGACCACGGCTGCACTGGCGCATGGAACGCGGACATCATGACGCGCGATCTGATTATCGGGATCGATGCCGGGACCTCCGTGCTCAAGTCGGTGGCCTTTACGCTCGACGGCGCACAACTCGGAGTAGCCTCACGTCCCAACTCCTACAGTCGTACTGGGCACGGCTGCGTCGAACAGGATATGCTGCGGACGTGGCACGACACCAAGCAGACGCTGTGCGATCTGGCGGCGATCGTGCCCGATCTGGCAAGCCGCACGATCGGCGTTGCCGTGACCGGTCAGGGCGACGGCTGCTGGCTGGTCGATGCCGACGGCGAGCCGATCGGTGATGCGCTGATCTGGCTCGAACTCCCGGGCCGCCGAGATGGCCGCGGCCTTCGTGGCCGGCCCCGATCACGCAGCCCACTATGCGACAACCGGCACCGGCCTCAACGCGTGCCAGCAATCGATCCAGCTCGCGTGGCTGCAGCAACATCAGCCGGAACGGCTGGTCAGAGCCGCCAATGCCCTTCATTGCAAGGATTGGCTTTATTTCAAGCTGACCGGGCAGCGCGCGGTCGATCCAGCGGAGGGCATCTTTACCTATGGTGATTTTCGCACCCGGAGCTATGCCCCGGCGGTCGGCGAACGGCTCGGCATCGCCTGCCGTGCGCATCTTCTTCCCGACATTGTCGATGGCGCACGGACGCATCATGCCCTGAGCGCCGCCGCCGCGGCCGACACCGGACTGCCGAGCGGGCTGCCGGTCGTGCTCGGATATGTCGATGTGGTGTGCTCCGCGATCGGCGGAGGGCTGTACGATTCTTCCGGCACGGTCGGTTGCTCGATCATCGGCTCGACCGGAATGCACATGCGAATGGCCAACGGCGCGGATTCGGTTTCGCTCAACCCGGCCTGTTCCGGCTACACCATGGCACTGCCGGGCGCCGGGTTGTATGCGCAGATCCAGTCCAACATGGCGGGAACCGTCAACATCGACTGGCTGGTCGAATTGGCCCGGCAGGCCTGCGCCATGGCCGGAATTGAGTCGCATCGACATGCACTTCTGGCCGGTGTTGAAGCCCATGTGGCGGCCGCGCCGCCGGGCAGTTCGCTCTACCATCCCTACATCCTGCAGGCCGGCGAGCGTGGTCCTTTCATGAATGCCGATGCGCGGGCGCAGTTCTCGGGGCTGTCGACAACCACCAGTTTCGCGGGCCTGTTCCGCTCGATTTATGAGGGTCTCGCCTTTGCGGCCCGGGATTGCTACGGCGTCATGGGGAGTATCCCGAACGAGATCCGCCTCACCGGCGGTGCGGCGCGCTCATCGACGCTGCTGCAGATCATCGCAGACGTACTGGCCGCTCCGGCTCGAAGGGTGCTCCGCGAGGAAACCGGCGCCGCGGGCGCGGCCATGATCGCGGCGTTGAGTCTCGGCCTGTATCCCAGCCTGGCCGCCTGTGCGGAGGCATGGGTCACTCCAACGTTGGGGACGCTGACCGAACCCGACGTGAAACTCAGTCGGTTCTATGGGCAGCTGTTTCCGATCTATCGGTCTGTTCGTGAGGCGATGCCGCCGGCTTGGGCCGCTTTGGCGCAAGCGCGGGAGGCGAAGCCATGACCCAATCTGTCGCCGTCATCGGGGACCGCTTCATGCTGCCTCGCCTGTTCGAGGATGCCTTGCGGGAAATCTGCGGCGACGCGCTCGCCATTCGCACTCTCGAACAGCCGTGGCCTGATGAGCCGATGGAGCACGGCTATGCCAAGGCGGGCATGGACGGGTTGAGGGAATATATGGGCGAGCCGGACGACATCGTCGCCTTTGTCGGCGATGCGACGATCCTGGTGACGCATCTTGCGCCGCTCTCCGCTGCCATGATGGATCACCTGCCCCGGCTGAAGCTGGTCGCCGTTTCCCGTGGTGGTCCCGTCAATATCGACATCTCCGCGGCCCGCAACCGCGGCATCCAGGTCGTCAACACCCCGGGACGCAACGCCAGCGCCGTCGCGGAATTCGCCATCGGCGCCATCCTGTCGCAAACCCGCATGATCACGCGTGGCCACGACGCGCTGCGGCGGGGCGAATGGCGTGGCGATCTCTATCGTGCGGATCTGACCGGCGACGAGCTTTCCGAGATGACGGTAGGTGTGGTCGGTTATGGCCATATTGGCACAAGGGTCGTTCGCCTGCTCAAGGCGTTCGGCTGCCGCGTGCTGGTTTGCGACCCCTATGTTCAGTTGTCGGTCGAGGATCTGCGCGACGGCGTCGGGCAGGTCAGCCTCGAGTACCTTCTGGCGCAATCCGATGTCATCAGTCTTCACCCGCGCGTCACCGACGAGACCAGGGGGATGATCGGCGCAGCGCAATTTGCGGCCATGAAGCCCGGGTGCTTTTTCATCAACACGGCGCGAGGTCCATTGGTGGATTACCAGGCCCTGTATGACGCGTTGCTATCCAACCATTTGCGTGGCGCCGCGATCGAGACCTTTGCGATCGAACCCGTTCCGGCGGATTGGCCGTTGCTGCAACTGTCGAATGTCACGCTGACTCCGCACATCGCTGGAGCCTCGGTCAAGACCGTACGGATCGCGGCCCGGACAGCCGCCCAGGAAGTGCGACGATATCTCAACGGCGAACCCCTCCACCATCTTTGCTGAACCGTCAGGAGCTCAACATGGCCGACACCGAACTTCGCCTGCGCAAAGCCATCATCGACAAGTGCCGCTGGATGAACGCCGCGGGTCTGAACCAGGGCACTTCCGGAAACATATCGGCTCGCCATGGCGACATCATGCTGATTTCACCGTCGGCGACGCCGTACGACTCGCTGACCCCTGACATGATCGCGGCGATGCCCATTGACGGGGAATATGGATCGTGGAAGGGGCCGCTCAAGCCGTCGAGCGAATGGCGGTTTCATCTCGACATCATGAAAGCGCGGCCAGATGTCGGCGGCATCGTCCACACGCATGCCACTTATTCGACGGTGCTGGCGATCGCGCGCAAGGAAATTCCTTCCTGTCACTACATGATGGCAGCCTTCGGCGGCATGAATGTCCGCGTTGCCGGCTACGCAAGATTCGGCACCAAGGAGCTGTCGGATCATGCGCTCAAGGCTTTGGAGAACCGGACTGCCTGCCTGCTCGCCAATCACGGGATGATTGCGACCGGAACCTCGCTCGACAAAGCCATGTGGCTTGCGGTCGAACTCGAAACCATAGCCCGGCAGTATTACCTCACTTTGGCGATTGGCGGCCCGGTGCTGCTGAGCGAAGCCGAGATCGCCGAAACCACCGAGGCGTTCGGCAGCTATGGGGTGCAGGATCGTCCGGCCAAAGCAGCAAAGGCCGCAAGGGCGTAATGCCAACCGATCTGGTTGATCTTCTCGTTGTCGGCGGCGGCATCAACGGCGTCGGAATTGCCCGCGACGCCGCCGGCCGTGGCCTCAGCGTCGTGCTGTGCGAGAAGGACGATCTGGCGCAGGGAACGAGTTCGCGTTCCGGCAAGCTCATCCATGGCGGCTTGAGGTACCTCGAATATTATGAGTTCCGGCTGGTTCGCGAAGCGCTGATCGAGAGGGAAGTGCTGCTGCGCGCGGCACCCCACATCATCTGGCCGTTGCGCTTCGTGCTGCCGCATTCGCGCGCGCAGCGTCCGGCCTGGATGATTTCGCTGGGACTGCTGTTGTATGATCATCTCGGTGGCCGAAAGCTGCTGCCGAAATCGCGGCGCCTTGATCTGACGCGCGAAGCCGCCGGCAACGCCCTCAAGCCGGAATTCAGCGCGGGCTTCGAATACTCGGATTGCTGGGTCGATGATGCCCGGCTGGTCGTGCTCAATGCGCTGGATGCTGCGGCCCGCGGCGCGAGGATTCTCACGCGAACCGCACTAGTCTCCGCCCGGAGGGACAACTGTGCCTGGCGCGCCGAACTGCGAGATAAAGCCGGGGCCGTCATCAAGATTTCGGCGCGCGCGATCGTCAATGCCGCCGGGCCATGGGTCGAGCGCGTCATCCGCCAGAATGCCGGGCTGAACAGCGGTCATCGTGTTCGCCTGGTCAAGGGCAGCCACATTGTGGTGCCGAAGTTCTGGGAGGGACCACAGGCCTATCTGTTTCAGAATGACGACGGCCGGGTGATTTTCGTCAATCCCTATCAGGGTGATCTCTGCCTGATCGGGACAACGGACATCCCCTACAACGGCGAACCAGATGGTGTCGTCGCCAGCGAAGAGGAAATTTCCTATCTGCTTCGTGCTGTCAATAGGTTTTGCCTGCGCCAGCTCGAACGGATGGACGTCATCCATTCCTTTGCGGGCGTCAGACCGCTATTCGACGACCACGCCGAAGATCCATCGGCCGTGACGCGGGACTATGTCTTCGAACTCAACGACGCCAATGGCGCCTTGCCGATGCTGTCGGTATTCGGCGGCAAGATCACGACATTCCGCAGACTGTCGGAGCAGGCTCTGGAGAGACTGAAGCCGTACTTTCGCAACATGTCGGGAACCTGGACCGCCGGTGCTGCCTTGCCGGGTGGAGATATTGCAGCGACGGATTTCGACGCGTTTGCAGCAAGCCTCCGGCGCGAGTATCCGGCCTTGCCGGGTGGGGTGGTGGATCACTACGCGCGCCTCTATGGCACGCGTGCCTACCAACTGCTTGCCGGCGCGCGAGCGCCCGACGATCTGGGGCGTCACTTTGGCGGCGCGCTCTATCAACGCGAGGCCGAGTTCCTGCAACGCCAGGAATGGGCATCGACCGCCGACGATATTCTCGAGCGGCGCACCAAGCACGGCCTCCGTCTCGCGGCGGACCAGAAGCAGGCGTTCGCCGACTGGATGTTCAAGATGGCAAAATCCGCATGACCCGCATGGACGATTCGGAGATGCGAGACCTGGGCGGGCTTGCAACACGGCTGGGACGGAACCCGCTTGCAATTCAGGGTCCTGGCGGCAACATCTCGCTCAAGCGCGACGGTGTGATGTGGGTGAAGGCGAGTGGCATTTGGATGATGGAAGCGACGGCGCGCTCGATTTTCGTTCCGGTCGATCTTGCCGCGGTGCTTGACGGTCTTGCGGCCAACGACCCGGCCTGCGAAACATGCAGTGCCTTCGTCCGCCACGACCTTGTCCACTCGCCGCTGCGGCCCTCGATCGAAACCACGCTCCATGCGGTGATGCCGCAGCGGGTGGTCGTGCATGTGCATTGTGTCGAGACGATTTCGATCGCCTGCCTTCTCGATGCGCCGCAACGGCTGATCGCACCTCTGGCCGGCTTGAACTGGGCCTTCGTGCCCTATATCCGTCCAGGCGCATCGCTGGGGCGGGCGATGGCCGGGCATCTCCATGCCGAACCCAATGTCGTGGTGCTCGGAAAACATGGTTTGGTGGTCGCCGGTGACAGCGTGGCCGAGGCCGAACAGCTGCGCACGGAGGTTTCGCGACGGCTTGCCCGCGCGCCTCGCTCCGCAGCCGCCGATCCCGAGGCGCTGCGCGACGCCGAAGGCGATGGCTATACCATGGCGGAAGACCAAGAATTGCATGCGATCGCAACCGATCCGATCAGTCTCGCCGCAGCCCGCAGTGGATCGCTCTATCCGGATCACGTTGTCTTTCTCGGTCCCGGCATCATTGCAGCCGGGCCGAACGAAACCGCGGCGGCAGCGGCGCGGCGGGCCGGCCGCGCCGCGGCGCCACTGGTCGTCATTCCCGGTGCGGGCGCCCTGTTGCACGACATGGCGACCCCAGCCGCCCGCGCGCTGGCTCGCTGTCTCGCCGACGTCACCGGTCGGCTAGCGAGCACTGACCTGGTAGATCCCCTGAGCCCGGCGAACGAAGCGCAACTGCTCGATTGGGATGCCGAGAAGTACCGCCAGTCCCTGGATCAGAGGGCGCCATGAGTGATCTCGTGCTGGGTATCGACATCGGCACCTCAGGGGTCCGGGTGGCGGCCGTCGATCAGGCGGCGCGGCCGGTGGCCTTCGCCGCGTCAACCATGCCGGCGGCACATCGCGATCATGATCGGATCACCCAGGATGCCGCGGCGTGGAGCCGTGGGCTCGACGATGCGATGACGCGTCTTGCGTCAATGGTGGATCTCGCGCGGGTCGGCGCACTGGCCGTGGACGGTACGTCAGGCACGCTTGTCGCGGTCGATGATCGCGGAATTCCTGTCACGGCGGGCAGCCTCTACAATGATCGCGCCGACGAAACATCGATCGCGGTGGTTGAACGCGCCGCGCCGGCGCACGCCGCGGTTCACGGCGCAGCCTCGCCCCTGGCGCGCGCCATGCGCTTGCTGCAGGCAGGGGGCGTTGCAAAGATCCTGCACCAGGCCGACTGGGTCGCCGGACAATTTTCCGGACGATTCGATATCAGCGACGAAAGCAACTCCCTGAAGACGGGATATGATCCCGTCGCCAGGGCCTGGCCGGACTGGATCGCGACCATCGGCGTCGAATCTGGCCGGCATCTGCCGACGGTGGTTCCGGCCGGCACCATCATCGGCCAGGTGTCTGCCGCGGCGGCAAACAGATTTGGCGTATCGACCCGGGCTGTCGTTGTCGCCGGCGCGACGGATGGATGCGCGGCTTTCCTTGCGACCGGCGCCGGCAAGCCGGGAGACGCCGTCACCTCGCTGGGCTCGACGCTGGTTCTGAAACTTGCGAGTGAACGACCGTTGTTCGCGCCGGAATACGGTCTCTACAGCCATCGGATCGGAGATCTCTGGCTCGCAGGTGGCGCATCCAATACGGGCGGCGCTGTGTTGGCGCAGTTCTTTACGGCGGAGGAGATCCGCAACACGAGCTGCCGGATCGATCCGGCCACTCGCAGCGGTCTCGACTATTATCCGCTTCCAGCCCGAGGCGAGCGCTTTCCCATCAACGATCCTGCCATGCAGCCACGGATGACGCCGCGCCCGGCCGACGATGCGGTGTTTCTGCAGGCGCTGTTCGAAGGCATTGCGAACATCGAAGCGCGGGGTTACCGGCGTCTTGCCGAACTCGGCGGCCCGCTGCTGACCGGTGTCACCACGGTCGGCGGCGGCGCCGCGAATGCGACCTGGAGCCGCATCCGCGCGACGGCGCTCGGCGTGCCGGTCACGGTGTCCGGGAGTGATGAAGCGGCGGTCGGTGCCGCGCGGCTTGCCTGGCACGCGCTTGGAGCGCGACTTTCGTGATCAAACGCATTGTCGGGCTGCGCGATATCGCAGGTCAATTCGATCTCTGCCTCGTCGATCAATACGGCGTGCTGCATGACGGGGTAGCGGCGTATCCAGGCGCCATCGACGCGTTGACCAGACTTGGCTCCGACGGACGAAAGGTCATTGTGCTGACTAATTCTGGGAAGGATGCGTCGGACAATCGGGCACGGCTCGCCTCGCTCGGCTTTGCAAGCCCAACTCTTCATGCCGTCGTCAGTTCGGGCGAGGTCGGCCTGCAACTCGTCAGGAGCGGCGCGCTCGGTCCGAATTTCGCGATCGGGGCGGATGCCTGTGTGATTGGGCGACATGGAGACCATTATGCCTTTTCGTCCGACGATTTCAGAATGGTCAGCCGGCCGCAGGACGCTGCCTTCCTGGTGTTTGCCGGGTCGGACGCCCCGCGGAGCTCGCTCGACAGCTATCGTTCGATGCTGGCGCGGGCCGCGCAGGCCCGCGTGCCGGCGATCTGCGTCAACCCGGATATTACCATGATCCGGGACGGCCAGCTCGTTCCGGCACCCGGCGCGATCGCCCGGATTTACGGAGATCTTGGGGGATCGGTCGAATATGTCGGCAAGCCGAACCGCGCGATCTTCCGGCACGCGCTCACCGTCGCCGCGACCGGCGCGAGAGCCCGCGTCGTCATGATAGGTGACAGTCCCGAGCACGACGTGTCCGGCGCCCGGGCGACGGGATTATCGACGCTGCTCGTCCGGACCGGCATTCACCAATCAATGTCCGAACCGGAGTTGCTGCGCTTCTGCGCTGACTGTGGCGGCATGCCGAAGTTCCTGGTGGCGGCGTTCAGGTGGTAAGGGGGACTGGATGCGGATCCGCCAACTCATCCGCGCTTTGCCGATGATCGTGTCAAACGAAGGCGGCCGTGGGTTCGCGGCAGAAACTGGGCTCCCCTGGCGCTGAGAAAATCGAGCATGGCCTGCGCCGGGGGAAGCAGGACCTTGTCCTTGCGCGAGAGCACGAACCATTGCCGGATTACCGGCAGGCCATCGACATCGAGCGTCACCAACCGCCGTTCGTCGAGTTCGGTAGCGACCGTATGCGCGGAAATAAACGCAATCCCGAGGCCGGCAATGACCGCCTGTTTGATGGTCTCGTTGCTGCTCATCGCCATGCCGATCTTCGGATGAACGCCGGCGGTTTCGAACAATTGCTCCATCAGGCCACGCGTTCCCGACCCAGGCTCGCGCGTCAGGAAGGTCTCATCGGCCAGCGCCGTCAGCGGCAGACCTGGTTTTCGCGCCAGGCGATGGGTAGTGGGTGCAATGATGACATGGGGATGGTCGCCGATCAGATGCACGTTCATGGGAATGTCGATCGGCGGCCGGCCCATGATGGCGAAATCCAGATCATAGCCGCGCAGGGCCGTTCCGATTTCCTGCCGGTTGCCGATCGAGAGCGAGACATCGATATTCGGATATGCCTTCGAAAATCCGGAGATCACGAACGGCACGAAGTATTTTGCGGTACTGACCGCGCCGATCGACACCCGTCCCGCGCTGTTGCCCGCGATCATGTCAAGCGCAGCCTCGCACGACTTGATTGCAGCTTCGATCCGCTCGGAAAGCGCCAGCACTTCGCGACCGGCATCCGTCAGCAGCATGCCGTCGCTGGTGCGCTGGATCAGGGGCAGCCCGGCGAGCGCCTGCAGGTTGCGCAGCTGCAGGGTGACCGCGGGTTGGGTGAGATGGAGTTGCTTGGCGGCGGCGGTCACCGACCGGTGCTTTTGCACCACCGCCAGCGCCCGTAATTGACGGATGGTCAGTTCCCGCAGGAAACGGCTGGGCATCGGTATCTCCATAAGTAAAAACTTGGTCAACCCAAAGATAACAAAATTTCCCTAATTCGGCAAATTGCGCTTCTCTGTGGCAGCGGTTGGCCGGGTGGCGAAACGCGCTAGTGGGAGCGTCCTCGAAGAGGGGCGCAGGGAGACGACCATGGACGAGCGCTTGACCCTGCGTTCGCATCTCGATCGGTCCGCATCGCAGACGCCTCATGGCGTTGCGGTCGGCAAGGTGATCGAGGCGATCGCGACGGCGGCCATCGACCTTGCGGCTCTCATCGCCGACGGGCCGCTGGCGGGCATCGTCGGACGCGTCGATGGCGTCAATGCCGACGGCGATCAACAGAAGGATATCGACGTCGTGGCCGACGATATCATGCGCAGAGCGTTGAAAGGGGCCCCGGTTGCCGCGGTTCTGTCCGAGGAAGCGGCGCTGCCCGAAACGCTCGATCCCGAGGCGCCGCTTTGCGTCGCACTCGACCCGCTCGACGGGTCGGCCAACCTCGAAAACAATATTTCGGTCGGCACCATCTTTTCGATCCGTCCGCGGGGCAACGATATTCTGTCGACCTTCTTTGAGCCCGGCACGGCGCAGTGTGCCGCCGGGTTCATTGTCTACGGTCCGCAGACCACCCTGGCCCTCGCGCATAACAAGACCGTCGATCTCTTCATCCTCGATCGGCGTCAGGGCCAGTTCTTGCTGATCAAGCGCGACGTCCGGATTGCGCCAGATACGCCGGAATTTGCCATCAATGCGTCCAATCATCGGCACTGGCACGGGCCGGTACGCGCCTATATCGACGAATGCCTCGCCGGCAGCAAGGGCGACGGTGGTTCCGATTTCAACATGCGCTGGACCGGTTCGCTGGTAGCGGAGGCGCTGCGCATCCTGGGGCGCGGCGGGGTGTTTCTCTACCCCGCCGACGCCCGTCCCGGCTATCGTGAGGGCAGGCTTCGGCTGCTCTACGAAGCCCATCCCATGGCGCTGCTGATGGAGTGGGCGGGCGGCGCTGCCACCACCGGACGGCGCCGCATTCTGGAACTCGGGGCGAAGACGCCGCACCAGCGGGTGCCGCTGATCATGGGTTCGCTGCGCGGCGTTCGCGACGTGGCGGCCATTCACGAAGGCATCGAGCCGATGTTCGACAACAGTGACGCGCCGCTGTTCGCGCGGCGCGGCCTGTTTCGCTAGCGCTGGAACGCTCAGATGTCGCGCAGTCATCCCATCATATCGATCACGGGCTCCTCGGGCGCCGGCACGACCTCGGTCAAAAGGACGTTCGAGAACATCTTCCGCCGCGAGAAGGTAGCCGCGGCCTACATCGAGGGCGACGCCTTCCATCGCTACAATCGCGCCGAGATGCGCACGAAAATGGCGGAGGAGGGGGAGCGCGGCGACAGGCACTTCAGCCATTTCAGCCCCGAAACCAATCTTTTCGAGGAGCTGGAGCGGGCGTTTCGCGACTACGGCGAATCCGGTACGGGCACCACCCGGCACTACGTCCACGACGACGACGAGGCCAAGCTGTTCGGCGCGGAACCAGGCACCTTTACCGAATGGGGGCCGCTGCCGGAAAGCTCCGATCTGCTGTTCTATGAAGGCCTGCATGGCGCGGTCGTGACCGACAAGGTCAACATTGCCCAACATGCCGATCTCAAGATCGGCGTTGTTCCGGTCATCAACCTCGAATGGATCCAGAAGCTGCACCGCGACCGCAGCGATCGCGGCTATACCGCGGAGGCGGTGACCGACACCATCCTGCGGCGGATGCCGGATTACGTGAACTACATCTGTCCGCAGTTTTCCGAGACCGACATCAACTTCCAGCGCGTGCCGACCGTCGATACCTCGAATCCGTTCATCGCCCGCTGGATTCCGACGCCGGACGAATCGATGGTGGTGATCCGGCTCAAGAATCCGCGCGGAATCGATTTCCCGTATCTGTTGTCGATGATCCCCAACAGCTTCATGTCACGCGCCAATTCGATCGTGATTCACGGATCGAAACTCGACCTCGCGATGCAGCTCATTCTCACCCCGCTGATCCTGCAACTGATGGAACGCAAGAGGCGCACCGTATGAACGCTCCTGCCCTGTCCCGTATTGCCGCCCGGCCCGATTCTGCGCATGCCGAACTCGCGAACGCGATCCGCTTTCTGGCCATCGATGCGGTGGAGAAAGCCAAATCCGGCCATCCCGGCATGCCGATGGGCATGGCCGACGTCGCCACGGTGCTGTTCTCCCGCTTTCTCAAATTCGACGCGGCCGATCCGTCCTGGCCGGATCGCGATCGCTTCATCCTGTCTGCCGGTCACGGCTCGATGCTGTTGTATGCGCTGCTGCATTTGACGGGTTACGACGGCATGACCTCGGACCAGCTCAGAGCGTTCAGGCAATGGGGTTCGAAGACGCCCGGCCATCCGGAGTACGGTCATACTCCCGGCGTCGAGACCACCACCGGACCCCTGGGACAAGGCATCGCGACGGCCGTCGGCATGGCGCTGGCCGAGCGGCTGCTGAACGCACGTTTCGGCAAGGAATTCGTCGATCACTATACCTACGTGATCGCCGGCGACGGCTGCCTGATGGAAGGTATCAGCCACGAGGCGATTTCGCTGGCCGGGCATCTTCGGCTCGGTCGGCTGATCGTGTTGTTCGACGACAACGAAATCTCGATCGACGGCGCGACATCGCTGTCATGTTCGGATGACCAGCTCGCGCGCTTCAAGGCCGCAGGCTGGTCCGCCTGCCGCGTCGACGGCCACGATCCCGATGCGATAGCCGCCGCGATCGAACGCGCCCGGAACCAGAATCGCCCATCGTTGATCGCCTGCCGCACGGTGATCGGTTTCGGCGCACCAAATCGTCAAGGCAGTGAGAAGGCGCATGGCGCGCCGCTCGGCGCCGACGAGGTCGCGAAGACCCGCGCTGCGCTGGGCTGGCCGCACCAGCCATTTGTGATTCCCGATGCCGTCATGGCGCAGTGGCGCAAGATCGGCGCGCGGGGGCAGGCGGCCCGCCGCGACTGGATGGAGCGGACCAGGCGGCTCAATACCGTGCCGCGCTCGCCCTTTCACGATGCGCTGAATCGCAAGCTGCCCTGCGAGTACCGGGCCGCGATGGATCAGCTTCGGGTCCGGTTCGGCACCGAGCGGCCGAGCATTGCCACCCGGCAGGCGTCGCAACGGGTGATCGACGCGATTGCGGAAGCCCTGCCGAATTTGCTCGGCGGCTCCGCCGACCTGACCCACTCCAACCTCACCCGCGCCAGCACGCAGCAGCCGGTGCGCCACGATTGTTTTGCCGGCAGCTATCTTCACTATGGTGTCCGCGAGCACGCGATGGCGGCGGCGATGAACGGCGTCGCCCTGCATGGCGGCTTTATCCCCTATGGTGGCACATTCCTGACCTTCGCCGATTACAGCCGCCCGGCGATCAGGCTGGCGGCGTTGATGGGGATCAGGGTCATCCATGTGATGACGCACGATTCCATCGGTCTCGGCGAAGACGGCCCTACCCATCAGCCCGTCGAGCATCTGGCGTCGCTGCGGGCCATCCCCAATTTGCTGGTGTTCCGGCCCGGCGACGCCGTCGAAACCGCCGAGGCCTGGGATTGCGCGCTGCAGGCGGAAACCAGTCCTTCGGTGCTGTGTCTGTCGCGGCAGGCATTGCCGTCGTTTCGTGAGGCGACGGCGAGTGCCAATTGGGTCGCGCGCGGCGCCTATGTGCTGATCGAGCCGGACGGCGGCCGCGACGTCACCCTGGTCGCTACCGGCTCCGAAGTGTCGATCGCGCTTGAGGCGGCGAAGTTATTGGCCGCCGACAATGTTCGCGCCGCCGTGGTCTCAGCGCCGTGCTTCGATCTGTTTCGCCGGCAGGCGGCTGAATACCGCGCAACCGTGCTGGGATCTGCGCCGAGGATCGGCGTCGAAGCCGCCGTCGAGGGCGACTGGGCGCGCTGGATCGGCGACGGCGGCGAGTTCGTCGGCATGACCGGCTTCGGCGCATCCGCCCCGGCAGAGACGCTTTACCGCGAATTCGGAATTACCGCGGAAGCCGTTGCCGCCGCGGCCCGGCGCTGCATGGCGCGGTCCAGGATGGCAGCGACATACGCATGATGTTCAACGCGCAAGCAATGAAACGGAGGCCCCGATGGCAAGGATTACGCTGAGGCAATTGCTCGATCATGCCGCAGAGCACGGCTATGGCGTGCCGGCATTCAACATCAACAACATGGAGCAGGGGCTCGCGATCATGGAGGCGGCGGTCGCCGTCGACGCGCCGGTCATTCTCCAGGCCTCGCGCGGCGCGCGTTCCTACGCCAACGACATCATGCTGTCGAAGATGATCGAAGCGCTGGAGCAGATGTATCCACAGATTCCGCTCTGCCTACACCAGGATCACGGCAACGAGGAATCGACCTGCGCCACCGCGATCACCCACGGCTTTACCTCGGTGATGATGGATGGCTCGCTCAAGGCCGACGCCAAGACCGCGGCGGACTATGACTACAATGTTGGGATCACCCGGCGCGTGGTCGAACTGGCGCACTGGGTCGGCGCCTCGGTCGAAGGCGAATTGGGCGTGCTCGGCTCGCTGGAGCACGGCGGGGGCGAGCAGGAAGACGGCCATGGCGTCGAAGGCAAGGTCAGCCATGACCAATTGCTGACCGATCCGGACCAGGCGGTCGATTTCGTCCGCGCCACCAAGGTTGACGCCCTGGCGATTGCCATGGGCACCTCGCATGGCGCCTACAAGTTCTCGCGCAAGCCGGACGGCGACATCCTGGCAATGAAGGTGGTCGAGGAAATCCACCGCCGGCTGCCCAATACCCATCTGGTGATGCACGGTTCTTCCTCGGTGCCGCAGCACTTGCAGGACGAATTCAACCGGTTCGGCGGCGAGATGCCGCAGACCTGGGGCGTTCCGGTCGAGGAGATCGTCCGCGGCATCAAGCATGGCGTCCGCAAGGTCAATATCGACACCGACTGCCGTCTGGCAATGACGGCGGTATTTCGCAAAATAGCGACCAAAACCAGAAGCGAATTCGATCCACGCAAGTTCCTCAAGCCCGCGATGGATGCGATGCGCGACCTCTGTCGCGAGCGCTTCGAACAGTTCGGCACCGCCGGAAATGCCGCAAAGATCAGAGTGATCCCATTGTCTGAAATGGCCAAGCTCTATCGCGCGGGTAAACTAGATCCGCGTATCGGAGAAACGGCCGTTGCTGCGGAGTGACTGAGAAGAATTGAACGACTGGAATTACCGATACTCATAAGGAGAAGACCATGAACGAACAATCAATAACCCTCAGCGGCAAGGAACGCTACAAGTCCGGTGTCATCCCTTATAAGCAAATGGGCTATTGGGACGCGGACTATGTACCCAAGGACACCGACGTTATCGCGCTGTTCCGCATCACGCCGCAGCCGGGCGTCAATCATGAAGAGGCCGCGGCCGCCGTCGCAGGCGAGTCCTCGACCGCAACCTGGACCGTGGTGTGGACCGACCGCCTCACCGCCTGTGAGCTGTATCGCGCCAAGGCCTATCGCAGCGAGTTGGTGCCCAATACCGGCCCCGGCACCAAGACCGAAGCGCAGTATTTCGCCTATATCGCCTATGACATGGACCTGTTCGAGCCTGGCTCGATCGCTAACCTTACCGCTTCGATCATTGGTAACGTCTTTGGCTTCAAGGCCGTCAAGGCGCTGCGCCTTGAAGACATGCGCATTCCCGTGGCGTATCTGAAAACCTTCCAAGGGCCGGCGACGGGCGTCGTCGTCGAGCGCGAGCGCCTCGACAAATTCGGCCGTCCGCTGCTGGGGGCGACTACCAAGCCCAAGCTCGGCCTTTCCGGCCGCAATTACGGCCGCGTGGTCTATGAGGCGCTCAAGGGCGGACTCGACTTCGTCAAGGACGACGAGAACATCAACTCGCAGCCCTTCATGCATTGGCGCGACCGCTTCCTCTACTGCATGGAGGGCGTCAACAAGGCCCAGGCCGAAACCGGCGAGGTGAAGGGGCACTACCTTAACGTCACCGCCGGTACTATGGAGGAGATGTATGAGCGCGCCGAGTTCGCCAAGGAGCTCGGCTCGGTCATCGTCATGATCGATCTGGTGATCGGGTACACCGCGATCCAGTCGATGGCCAAGTGGGCACGCAAAAACGACATGATCCTGCATCTGCACCGTGCTGGCAACTCGACCTATTCGCGCCAGAAGAACCACGGCATGAACTTCCGCGTCATCTGCAAGTGGATGCGCATGGCGGGCGTGGACCACATCCATGCCGGCACGGTGGTCGGCAAGCTCGAAGGCGATCCGCTGATGATCCGCGGCTTCTACGACACGCTGCTGAGCACGCATACCGAGCAGAAGCTGGAGCACGGCCTGTTTTTCGAGCAGGACTGGGCCTCGCTGAACAAGGTCATGCCGGTAGCCTCCGGTGGCATCCATGCTGGGCAGATGCACCAGCTCGTCCACTATCTGGGCGAGGACGTGGTGCTCCAGTTCGGCGGCGGCACCATCGGCCATCCGATGGGCATCCAGGCCGGCGCGATCGCCAACCGGGTGGCGCTGGAAACCATGATCATGGCCCGCAATGAAGGCCGCGATTATATGCGCGAAGGCCCGCAAATTCTCGAGGATGCGGCCAAGTGGTGCAGCCCGCTGAAGGCGGCGCTCGACACTTGGAGAGACATCACCTTCAACTACGATTCCACCGACACGGCCGACTTCGTGCCCGTCGCAACGCCCGCCTACTGAGGGAAACCTAAGGAGATTTACGCCTATGATGACTAATCACGGCAACCGCGTCACGCAGGGACAGTTTTCATTCCTGCCCGATCTCACCGACGCGCAAATCACCGCGCAGATCGAGTATGCGCTCAAGAACAATTTTGCGATCAGCGTCGAATACACCGACGATCCGCATCCGCGGAACACCTATTGGGAAATGTTCGGCATGCCGATGTTCGACTTGAAGGATGCCGCTGGCATCATGATGGAGATCAACAATTGCCGGAAAACCTTTTCCGGCTACTATATCCGCGTCACGGCGTTCAATTCCGTCCGCGGCGTCGAGAGCCCGGTAATGTCTTATATCGTGAACCGTCCGAAGAACGAGCCAGGTTTCATGTTGCAGCGCACCGAGATCCGTGGCCGGCAGATCCAATACACCACGCGAGCCTATGTCACTGACAAGCCCGCCGGCGAACGCTACAAGTAGGCCACAAAGTACTCCTTGTGCCCCTCTCCCCCTGTGGGAGAGGGCTCCCGCCCTTTAGGCGGGTGGGTGAGGGGGATCGACGGATCAAGGATTGACATGGTAGAGCCCTTGCAGAAGCCAGACGAACCCGCGCAGACCGTCGATCTGGCGGAGGAATATAAAAGTTCCGGCGTCGCCGAAGTGCTGGACGAGCTCGACCGCGAGCTGGTTGGCTTGAAACCGGTCAAGCAGCGCATTCGCGACATCGCGGCGCTGCTCATCGTCGAACGCGCCCGCAAGACCCTTGGCCTATCGCACGAGCCGCCAACGCTGCACATGAGCTTCACCGGCAATCCCGGTACCGGCAAGACGACGGTCGCGCTGCGGATCGCGAATATCCTGCACCGGCTTGGCTATATCCGCAAAGGGCACCTCATCTCGGTGACGCGCGATGACCTCGTCGGCCAGTATATCGGCCACACCGCGCCCAAGACCCGCGAGGTGCTGAAGCGCGCCATGGGCGGTGTGCTGTTCATCGATGAAGCATATTACCTCTACCGCCCCGACAACGAGCGCGACTACGGCCAGGAGGCGATCGAGATTCTGCTGCAGGTGATGGAAAACAATCGCGAAGATCTGGTCGTAATTCTGGCCGGCTATGCCGACCGGATGGACCGCTTCTTTGGGAGCAATCCCGGCTTCCGCTCGCGCATTGCGCATCACATCGATTTTCCGGACTATGCGGAAGATGAGTTGCTCGCAATCGCCGAGCTAATGCTGCGCGACATGAATTATAAGTTCAGCGCAGACGCGCGCGAGACGTTCGTGCGCTACATCGCCCTGCGCAAGGCCCAGCCGCTGTTCTCGAACGCCCGCTCGATCCGCAACGCGCTCGACCGGATGCGGCTGCGCCAGGCCAACCGTCTCGTTGCCGATCTCGACCGTGTGCTGACCGCCGGCGATATCATGTCGCTGGAGGCATCCGACGTGCTGGCGAGCAGGGTATTTTTGAACGGCCAACCGAAGTGATGGAGCGGAAGACGCTTCAGCGGACGCTGGCGCTCTCGATTGCGGCTGATTTGCGCGATTGGTAAGTTTTCAGCACCTGCTTTGAGGTTTCGACATTCAGCCGAAGAAATTCGGCCTTCATGGTGTCGAGGTTTCCTGCCGTAATTCGATAATTGGCCGCGCCCAGAAACAGCAACGCCATGGTCGTTGTCCACGACAGATCCAGCGCCTTGGCCAGGATCAGGATGACTTCCCTGTTTTTGTCGACCAGAGCGCGCTCCACGACGTCGATCGGCAGCACGCATAACAGCGACAAGGCAACCGCCGTTTCGTTAAATTTCAGCGAATGAGCAAACTCGAATATCTGGTCTTCATTGAGGTTGCCATATTGATGCAGCTTGCCGACGGTCCGTTTCGCGGCAAAATAGTTCTTGGAGGCTGGTCCAAATCGAGCGTGAATCGTTCCGGTAAGATCGGTGACCACGGTCTGTATCTGGCTCACCAATTCGGGGCGCTCGCGCTCGAGCTTACGTTTGACCTCGTCGGATGCCTTCGAGATCAACTGCTGGAACAGGTGCCTGGGAATGTCTTTGCGCAGACCGAGATGCTCGGCAAGAATGAGATCATCTTCGGAGCGCTTGACGAGATGCAGAAAGCCGAATCCCGACAGGCTTGCCCCGCTATTGGCCGCGACCGAACTCGCAACCTCGGCGGTACCTCGCACCACCAAAACGTCGGTTACGTCGTCCGGAATGGATTTCCGTTTTGAAATGGCGAGAAGGTGCCCCTGGCTTTTGGATCTTGCATTTGCCACCAGCATTTTGGTGTCGAGCCGTTCGGATTGCCGGAGCACGGGTCCGGCGACCTCGATCGAATCGTCAAAAGCGAGCTTGTTGATGATCTTGATCGGCGCGTTGTTGCTGGGAGCGAGCTTGGTTGCAAGCCGCACCCGCGCCACGATTTCGATATCTTCGGCCAGCCGCCCGATGATTTCGCCAAACGTCCAGATCTGATCCTCGGAATACCGGCCGGCGATCAGGATGTCGGTGGCGTGCCATAGGGCCTGCAAACAGCTTTCGGCCGTTCCGCGTGATACCGCGTCTTCCAGTTCCGTCAGAAGCGACTTTGGTTCGGTCATCCGACCCGCCCGATCTTGCGCCGACAGATTACTTACGGGTTTTGACGTAATAAACCTGCATTAAAGGACCTCGACAGCCAAGCCCCTATGGAATTGGCCCGCCATTTGCGTCGTAGCATTAACAAGAAGCTAAGACGCGGCCTACGCCTGCCGCCATCCCGGCTCAATTCACGCTTGACGTGGTTGGCGATGATCTCACCTGCCAGAAGCTCAGCAGACGACGGGCATTTTCGACCGTCATCTTGCCAAACTGGCTCCTGGCGTTGGCTAATTCATGCGGCCCCATCGACCCGGTCGCCAACCGGCTTTCCAGAACGGCGTGTACCGTTTCCCAGCAAAGCCCTGCGACCTTGCAAGGAACGAGAACGCCGTCGTCGCGAAGGCTTTGCATCAGCGGACGGATCACCTCGATGGTCGAGTGCGATAACGCCGCCAGTGCAGCGACGGTCTCCTCATATTTCCGCTGCCTGGCGAATTCGAACAACGTTGCTTCTTTGAGCTCGCCATTGTCCCTCAGCCGCGCCACCAGACGCTGGGCCGCGGTAAATTCGCGGACCTTGGACATTTCGCGGTTTATTCCGGCCGAGACAGTGGCGATCGCGCTGCGGATTTCCTCGAACACGTGCGGCGGCGCGCGAGACAATAGCCGCGCACGGACCTCTTCGGTGGCGCTACGCAACAATTGGTGGCGGAGCTCCGGGGGTAGATCGACCCGGATCCCGGTCTCGACGGCAAGTTCAGGATCGGCTTCGGCCTGCGCGACCACAATGGCGAATCCGGCCGCGGAAACCCGCGCGCCCGGATTGCTGACGATCCGGCGACTGACGCTCGGGTAGCGCCGGGCCAGGATGACGTCGGTCACAACTTCCTTCAGCCACCAGCGGCCGGACATGGCCAGCAAATGCTGCTCGCCTTTTGTTTTGGCGATTTCGACCAGGTCTTCGGTGCTCAGACAGGCGGATTCCGTCAGGACCGGACGAGCAACCGTGATCTCGTCATTGCCGGCGAGGCGGCGAACGACAGACGGCGGCGCTTGCGGGACCGGCGCCAGTTGGCTGCTCATTTCGGCCAGCGCAATGCGGACGCTCACGTCCGCGATCGCCCGAATCTCGATCGTCTTGATGAGCCGTTCCAGCACATCCCCGAACAGCTCGATCTGCTCGCTGTTAAAGCTTTCGGCGGAGGCCAGAAACAGGTCGGTCACGCGCTTGATTGTTTCCAGGCGCTTTTCCGCCGTCCCATTATTGATTGCCGTTTCAACTTCATCGACGACTGAAAATTCCACGTCTGGCATCGCTCATCCTGAGCGTCATGAGGGCTATTCTAGACCAACAGATATTCATAAGAGGAATAGTTAAAGGTTTGGTAAAATGGAAACTTCGCCGCTGGTGAAACGCCACCCCAGTCGCCAAGGTGTCGCGGCTGGTCGGCAGCCCGAAAAATCGTCGCCGGGCAAAGCGGGTTCCAGAGCCGGCCCCGCTGACATCCGAAAAATGGTTCTGACGCATAATCGTAATGACTCTGACGTAACAGCGGGAATAAGGTTGCGCACCGAGTCCAGGAGGTGGCCATGAAAAACGTTTCTCGCTACCGCGCGATGGGATCCCTGCATCGCCAATGCGCGGTGCTCAACCCGCAACAAAGCTGGAAGCATCTCGGCGAGGCCGAACGCTGGGAGCATCTCGCCGAAGCCGAAATCTCCGACTATTTCAGAGAATGCAACGCCACCGGCTCCGGTGATGCAGCGAAGTCCGCCGCAAACAACGAGCAATTGAAAACGAACGCCGCCGCCTAATCCCGCGAGCGGCCCAATATTTTGATTGAGTGAAAACGGCGTCGAAACCTGCCGATCTCTCGCATTATTATTGGCGTTATTCAGCCAAAACTTGAAAGCCCGCACGCCGCCAACGACCGCCCACCTCGCGATGGCGGAGCTATTGTCAGAACCGCGCTGCGAGGCTAGCGGCTTTCGGCCAACCGTGCCCCAGCAGCATTGGAACGAATCGCGCTATTTTTACTTGAATCCCGGTTCTGTTGCGGAGTGGCTTCGTGTCCTGGGATCGCCCGTTCGATCAACCCCTTCCTTTGCCCGGCGTCGCGCCGGCACGAACGCTGCGGGACGCCGCCAGCTACATCAGGAAGCTGCCGATCTCGGAGCGCGATCGGCAGGAGTGGCGCCTCGCCGTCCATATGCTGATCGAAGCGGCCGAAGACCGTGGGCCGATCATGTTCGCACGCATGGGCATGCTGCGAGCCATCGAGGGCGAACCACGGCGGCGGCGGGCAGGGCGCCCGTCGACGCACGAGCGATGAACGCCATCCGGCTGTGAAGCGTTCGAGGCAGCGGACGAAGCGTTCGGCGCCGTCGAAATAGAATTGAACAATCACCACAACTGGCCGGCAACGCCACCGTCGCGATCAGCTGCGGGAAAGCGAATGTGATAGGGCGTCAAACTGGCGTGTGAACGTTTCGGGACCAGCATCATTATAACCTCGCAGCATGCGCCGCTTGGGGAGGAAACCATGAAATCCAGGACGTTCGGCCCGACTGCGGCCGGCTTTGTCCTTTTGTCCCTGATTACCCCCGCGAACATGGCGGTCGCGCAACCAGCCGTCCTCGAGGGCAAAGCGGCGTTTGGCGATTGGCAGGCCGATCGACCAGGCACGATGCGCCGGATCAAACCGAAGGATTTGCCTCAGCCCGGCGCCACGCCCTCCGCCGGGAATTTCCCCCATGTTGTTGCAAGGCCGGCTTCCGCGATTCCGCAGGTCCCTGCGGGTTTCAAGATCGAACTGTTCGCCGATGGATTGAGTGGCCCGCGTATCATCAGGACGGCGCCGAACGGCGACATCTTCGTGGTGGAAACGCATGCCGGCCGTATCCGGGTTTTGCGGGCGTCGGATGGCGCCTCGACGCCGACGGCGAACGAGGTCTATGCCAGCGGCCTCGATCGGCCGTTCGGTATCGCGTTTTTCCCGAATGGAAATAACCCGCAATGGCTGTACGTCGCCAATACCGGCAGTGTGGTGCGCTTTGCCTATCGGTCTGGCGACCTCGTGGCATCGACCCGGCCCGAGACCATCGTTGCCAACCTGCCGCGCGGATCGGGACACTCAACCCGCGACATTGCATTTGCGCCGGACGGCAGTCGAATGCTGGTTTCGGTCGGTTCCGCCAGCAACGATGCCGAAGGGCAGGGCCGTCCTCCAGGCGGGCTTGAAGCATGGAGCAAGCAGCATGCACTCGGAGCCGCGTGGGGTTCGGAAACCGACCGAGCGGCGGTGCTGGCCTTCGACCCCGATGGAAAAAACCAGACGGTGTTCGCGACGGGCATTCGCAATTGCGTCGGTCTTGCGGTCCAGCCCGGCAGCGGTACGCCGTGGTGCTCCACCAACGAGCGCGATGGTCTCGGCGACAACCTTGTGCCTGACTACGTCACGCGGGTACGCGAAAACGCATTCTATGGATGGCCGTGGTTCTATATCGGCGGCAACGAAGATCCCCGGCATGTCGGCGACAGACCCGATCTCAAGGACAAGATCACCGTTCCTGACGTGCTCCTGCAGGCGCACTCGGCTTCGCTCGGATTGACGTTTTACGAAGGCGGCAGCTTTCCGGCGGAATATCGCGGCGATGCATTCGCTGCGGAGCATGGTTCGTGGAACAGGTCGAAGCGCACCGGATACAAGGTTGTTCGCATCCGATTGAGAGACGGCGTGCCGACCGGGGAATACCAGGATTTCGTAACCGGATTTGTGGTGAACGACTCCGAGGTCTGGGGCCGTCCAGTCGGTGTCACCGTGACGCGCGATGGTGCCCTGCTCGTTTCGGAGGACGGCAACGGCACGATCTGGCGGATCAGCCACTGATCCCTGACCAGGCGCCCCCGGTCGCCAGGCGGACGGCCTGATTGCCTTCAATTCTGGGCTATTGCTCGATCGATGAGTATATGATCTTGTCGCGGCTGCGGAAAGCACGCGATGATCAAGCCCGATCTCATCATTTTCGACTGTGATGGCGTCCTGGTCGACAGTGAAGTCCTGAGCTGCCGCTGCCTGTCGGCGGTGCTGGCCGGCTACGGCATCGAACTCGGTGTCGAGCAGGCGCTCGAACTGTTCCTGGGCCGAAGCACCGCGGCGGTGTTGGTGCATTACCAGGGACTCGGGCGCCCGATTCCGGAGCGGTTCTCAGCCGAACTCGGCGCCCGCGTTCGTGCCGCCTTTGGCTCGGAGCTTCGTCCGATCGACGGCGTGGGTTCCGTGCTGACGGCGCTCAGGACGCCATTTTGCGTCGCCTCGTCGAGCGATCTTGATCGCGTATCCTTCTCGCTTTCGGTGACCGGCCTTGCGTCGCTGTTCGGCACCCGGATCTATACCTCGCAAATGGTGGCGCATGGCAAGCCCGCGCCTGATCTCTTCCTGTACACGGCTGAAGCGATGCGCGCGGACCCGCGCCACACCCTGGTGATCGAAGACAGCGTCAGTGGTGTCATGGCCGGCAAGGCCGCCGGCATGACCGTTTGGGGATTTGTCGGAGGCAGCCATTATCGATCCCGCGACGGCGGGACTGTTCTGTACAATGCGGGAGCCGATCGGGTTTTTGAGCGAATGGCCGATTTTTGGCCGCAGCAAGCGGAAGGGTTGGATGGTCGCGCCTGAAAGTGAGAAATCGCGCCTCGATGAAGCCGCGCGCGCCGGCTGGTTGTATTTCATTGCCGGTCACACCCAGGACGAGATCGCCAAAATGCTCCAGGTCTCGCGGGCGTCAGCGCAACGGCTGGTCTCGCTCTGTCTTGCCGAGCGGCTGATTACGTTCCGCCTCGAACACCCGATCGCCGCATGTATGGAGTTAGCTTCGCGGCTCAAGGACTTGTTCCATCTGGCTTATTGCGAAGTCGTGCCAACCGATCCGGCGCAGCCGCTGGCGGCGGCCGGGATTGCGGAGCGAGCCGCCAACATCCTGGAATCGACGTTGCGCGGCGACAAGCCCACGATCGTGGCGTTGGGCACCGGCAGGGCGGTGCGCGCAGCGGTCGAGCGGGTCTCGCCGATCGACTGCCCCAATCATCAGATCGTGTCGCTGGTCGGTAATATCTCGGCCGACGGTTCAGCGAGCTTCTTTGACACCGTCGGGCGCCTGGCCGATCGGACCCGGGCACGCCATTATCCGATGCCGCTGCCGTTTCTGATGTCGACGGAGAGCGAACGTAACCAGATGCTGCGGATCGATCCGATCGCCAAGGTGAGGGCTGTCGCCGCCAAAGCAGACCTGCGGCTGGTCGGAATTGGGCAGATGGACCAGAACGCGCAAGTCCATGTCGATGGCTTCGTCTCGCGCGAGGAACTGTTCGAAATGATGCGCTTGGGAGCCGTCGGCGAGGTGGTTGGCTGGGCCTTCGATGCGGAGGGCCGCATTATCGATGGCGGGACCAACGGTCGCCTGACCAGTATCCCACCGCAGGTCCCCGCCGAAGCCCTGACCATCGGGGCGGCGCTTGGTCGTGCCAAGGTCGCGGCGATCCGGGCGGCGCTCAAGGGACGCCTGATCAACGGCTTGATCACCGACGAGGCAACCGCAAGCGCCGTCCTCGGATGACGCCGAGTCCGACCGTTCGAGCCGTCGCGGGACCCGCCGACCCTCGGCGCACCTGACGTCAGCCGGACGCATGGCGGTTTCGCCAGTCCTCACCTTGGGGTCTTTCCGTAGCTCAACCTATCAGTGCGCATTTTCATTCTGCGCTTGACAAGTCCTCCGCTTGGCCTGAACATAACTTCAATGCGTGGGCATATGCTCAAACGCAAACTAGGGAGGTTACCGTGAAACATGTCCTCGGCGCCCTGCTGGGCGCGGTTACTCTGTTGGGCTCAGCCCCCTCGATTGCCCAGACCACCCTGACGATCGCGACCGTCAACAACAGCGACATGATCCGTATGCAGGCGTTGACCAGCGACTTCACCGCCAAGAACCCCGACGTGACGGTGAAATGGGTGACTCTCGAAGAGAATGTCCTGCGTCAGCGTGTCACCACCGATATCGCCACCAAGGGCGGTCAATTCGACGTGCTCACCATCGGCACCTATGAAGTCCCGATCTGGGCCAAGAAGAACTGGCTCATTCCGCTCGACAATCTCGGATCCGACTACGACGTCGGCGATCTGCTGCCGAAGATCCGCGACGCCGTCTCGGTGTCGGGCAAGCTCTATGCCGCGCCGTTCTATGGCGAGAGCTCGATGGTCATGTACCGCACCGACCTGTTCCAGAAAGCCGGGCTCACCATGCCGGAAAAGCCGACCTGGGATTTCGTGGTCGACGCGGCGAAGAAACTCACCGACAAGTCCGCCGGCGTCTACGGCATCTGCCTGCGAGGCAAGGCCGGCTGGGGCGAAAACATGGCGTTCCTGACCGCCATGTCCAATTCGTTCGGTGCGCGCTGGTTCGACGAAAAATGGCAGCCGCAGTTCAACACGCCGGAATGGAAGGCGACCCTGACCACCTATGTCGACCTGATGAAGGTTGCGGGGCCTCCCGGCGCAAGCTCGAACGGCTTCAATGAAAATCTGGCGCTGTTCAATGCGGGCAAATGCGCGATGTGGATCGATGCCACGGTCGCGGCCTCCATGGTCACCAATCCGAAGGATTCCAAGGTTGCCGACAAGGTCGGTTTTGCGCTCGCGCCGAACACCGGGCTCGGAAAGAACGCCAACTGGCTGTGGGCATGGAGTCTCGCGATTCCCGCCGGTTCGAAGAAGGTCGCGGCGGCGGAAAAATTCATCTCATGGGCGACCAGCAAGGACTACATCAAGCTGGTTGCCGCAAAGGAGGGCTGGGCGAACGTACCTCCAGGTACGCGGACCTCACTTTATGAGAACCCGGAATACCTGAAGCTTGCGCCATTCGCCAAACTGACGCTGGCCTCGATCGACGCGGCCGATCCGAACAAGCCGACCGTGAAGCCCGTTCCCTATGTCGGGGTGCAGTACGCGGCGATCCCGGAATTCCAGGGCATCGGTACCACGGTCGGCCAGGAATTTTCCGCCGCGTTGGCCGGCTCGATGACCGTCGATGCGGCGCTGGCAGCGGCGCAATCCTCCACCGAACGCGAAATGAAGCGTGCCGGCTATATCAAGTAACGCGCGCGATCGCGGCGGCCGTTTCCTCCCTGGCCGTCAACTAATGGCCATCCGCTCCTCACGATCGGATGGCCACCCTCGTCGGGTTCGCCAGGCTAATTCGCCAAGCTAACAGGAGGCGGTGATGGCAACGCAGCAGACCCAGGTTCTGGGACGGGCCCTGCTCACCCCGGCTGTCGTGTTGTTGTTCGTCTGGATGATCGTCCCGCTGGCGTTGACGATCTATTTTTCCACGCTTCACTACAGCCTGCTCGATCCGGATTCCGAGAGCTTCGTCGGCCTGGAGAACTTTCGCTACTTCCTGACCGATCCTGCCTTCCTGGCATCGCTGCAGAACACGCTGGTGCTGGTCGGCTCTGTGCTGGCGATCACGATCCTGCTCGGCACACCGCTGGCGCTTTTGCTCGACCAGCCGGTGATCGGGCGCAGCATTGTCCGGTTGATGGTGATCGCGCCGTTTTTCGTGATGCCGACGGTGAGCGCCCTGGTCTGGAAGAACCTGCTGATGCATCCGGTCTCCGGGCTGTTTGCCTGGATAGCGACGGTGTTCGGTCTGACACCGATCGACTGGTTCACCGATGCGCCCTTGCTCGCCGTGATCCTGATCGTCGCCTGGCAATGGCTGCCGTTTGCGACCCTGATCCTGCTCACCGCGCTGCAATCCCAGGACGAGGAGCAAAAGGAAGCCGCAGAGATGGACGGCGCGGGCGCCCTTTCGAAGTTCATCTACCTCGCGCTGCCACACCTCGCGCGGCCTATCACGGTGGTGATCTTGATCGAAACTATATTCCTGCTGACGGTGTTCGCTGAGATCTTCGTCACGACCGGCGGCGGCCCGGGCCTGCAGACCACCAATATCGCCTTCCTGATCTACTCGCAGGCGCTGATCCAGTTCGACGTCGGAAACGCTTCCGCCGGCGGACTGGTCGCGGTCGTGATCGCCAATATCGTGGCCTTCTTCCTGGTGCGGATCATCGGGCGGAATCTGGAGGCATAAGCGATGGCACGCAAGGTAACTTCGAGACGGATCTGGTGATGTCCACGGGCGCCGCGTGGTTCTTCGGATTTCTGATTTTCCTGCCGATCCTGTGGATGGTCCTGACCAGCTTCAAGACCGAGCTTGAGGCGTTCGCCATGCCGCCCACATTTCTATTTTTTCATTGGACGACGGAGAACTATGCGACCGTGCAGAGCCGCAGCGACTATTTCCACCATGCGCTCAATTCCTTCATCATTGCCGGCGGATCGACGCTGGTTGCCATGTTGATTGCCGTTCCGGCCGCCTGGTCGATGGCGTTCGCGCCGACCAAGCGCACCAAGGATGTTCTGCTGTGGATGCTCTCGACCAAGATGATGCCACCCGTCGGCGTGCTGGTTCCGATCTATCTGATTTACCGGGATCTCGGGATGCTCGATACGCGCGCAGGTCTCATCGTGATCCTGTGCCTCGGCAATTTGCCGATCGTGATCTGGATGCTGTTCACCTACTTCAAGGAAATCCCGAAGGACATTCTCGAAGCGGCACGGATGGATGGTGCGACCATCGGACGCGAACTCGTCTATGTGCTGACGCCAATGGCCGTGCCGGGCTTGGCCTCCACGATGCTGCTCAATTTCATCCTGGCCTGGAACGAAGCGTTTTGGACCCTGAACCTTTCGACCATCGATGCCGCGCCGCTGACGGTTTTCATCGCGTCCTATTCGAGTCCCGAGGGCCTGTTCTGGGCGAAGCTGTCGGCCGCGTCGACGCTTGCCATTGCTCCCATCATCGTACTCGGATGGTTCAGCCAGCGACAGCTCGTGCGCGGACTGACGTTCGGCGCCGTCAAATAGATCAGCGAAAGGGCGAAACATGGGCCAGATCACGCTTCAGGGGGTCCGCAAATCGTTCGGGCCGGTCAATATCATCAAGGATGCCAATCTCGACATCGAGAACGGCTCCTTTGTGGTGTTCGTCGGACCTTCGGGATGCGGCAAGACCACGCTGCTGCGGCTGATCGCCGGACTTGAGGATGTCAGCGGCGGCCAAATTTTGATCGACGGCCGCAACGTCGTCGACGTTCCGCCGGCGAAGCGCGGCCTGTCGATGGTGTTTCAGTCCTACGCGCTCTATCCGCATATGAGCGTTCGCGGCAACATTGCGTTCGGACTCAAGATGGCGGGGCTGCCGCGCGCCGAGATCGATCGCAAGGTGGAGGCCGCCGCGGCCACGCTGAACCTGACGCCTTATCTGGATCGAAAGCCGCGCGAGCTTTCCGGCGGCCAGCGCCAGCGGGTGGCGATCGGACGCGCCATCGTGCGCGAGCCAAAGGCGTTTCTGTTCGACGAGCCGTTGTCGAACCTCGACGCCGCGCTTCGGGTCCAGATGCGCATGGAGGTCACCAAGCTGCAGAAACAGCTTGCGACCACCGCCATCTACGTCACCCATGATCAGGTCGAGGCCATGACCATGGCGGACAAGATCGTCGTGCTCAACGCCGGCAGCATCGAACAATACGGCTCGCCGCTCGAATTGTACGAGCGGCCGGCAAACCTGTTCGTCGCCGGCTTCATCGGATCGCCGAAGATGAACTTCGTGGCGGGCGAGGCGGCCGCCCGGTACGGCGCCGCCACCATCGGGATCAGGCCCGAACATCTCAAGATCGGCCAGGGGGCGGAAGGCTGGCCGGGAACCGTGTCGGTGGCCGAGCATCTCGGCAGCGACACGTTCCTCTATGTCGATGCCGGGAAAATCGGCATGCTCACCTGTCGCTATGTCGGTGAACTCGACCTGAAGGCGGGCGACCGGGTGTTGCTGTCGCCGGACCCGGCCCGCTTGCACCGCTTCGACAACGAGGGATTGGCGATGCCGGCGTAGCGACAACGGGCAGTTGGCCGCGCCCGTGCGCGCTGCGGACAACATCAGTGCCAAGTCGCCGACGATCGATTTTGAAGAAAGAACAGCAGGATGTATCTGGAAAAATTCAAACTGGATGGCCGGGTCGCCGTCGTAACTGGCGGTGGCCAGGGGATCGGGCTTGCCTGTTCGGAGGCGCTCGGAGAAGCCGGCGCCAGGATCATCATCGCCGACCGCGATGCCAAGGCGGGCGAGGCCGGCTGCGCCAGCCTCCAGGCGAAGGGCTACCGGGCCGAGGTCGCGATCCTGGACGTAACCGATTCCAGGCGCGTCTCCGATACCGCGGACGAGCTGGTGTCTCGGCACGGCAAGATCGACATCCTGGTCAATAACGCCGGCATTGCGCGCAGTGAGACGCCGGCCGAACAGGTCACCGACGAGCACTGGCTGAATGTGGTCGACGTCAACCTCAACGGTACCTTCTGGTGTTGCCGCGCCTTTGGCAAGCACATGCTGGCCGCAAAATCCGGCGCCATTGTCAACATCGGGTCGATGTCCGGGTTCATCGTCAACAAGCCGCAGGAACAATGCTACTACAATGCCTCCAAGGCGGCGGTGCACCATCTCACCAAGTCGCTTGCGGCCGAGTGGGGCGCCCGCGGCGTGCGCGTCAATGCCGTGGCGCCGACCTATGTTGCCACCCCCCTCAACGCATTCGTCAAGAATAGTCCACAGATGTATGATGCCTGGATCGGCGGCACCCCGATGGCCCGGATGGGCGAGGTCGACGAAATAGCCTCTGTCGTCTTGTTTCTGGCATCCGATGCTGCCAGCTTGATGACGGGCAGCATCGTTCTCGTCGATGGGGGCTATACGTGCTGGTAGGCTGCGGAGTTCGAACGGGATTGGAATGAGGCAGGCCTTCATCGGGGTCGACGTCGGTACATCGAGCGCGCGCGCCGGTGTGTTCGACGAGACAGGAACGCTGCTCGCGACCGCCCGCTGCCCGATCACGGTCTGGCACGAAGCTGGCAACGTGGTCGAACAATCATCGTCCGAGATCTGGGCCGCATGCGTCACCGCGGTTCGCGCCGCGATGGCGGAAGCGGCCCTGCCGCCGTCCGCCGTGAAGGGTATGGGATTCGATGCGACGTGCTCGCTCGTCGTGCTCGACGCCGCTGCCAATCCGCTGACGGTCAGCAGTTCGGGCGACGAGCGGCGCAATGTCATCGTCTGGATGGACCATCGCGCCAGCATCGAGGCCCGTGCGGTCAACGACACCCACGACGACGTCCTTCGTTATGTCGGCGGCTCGATTTCGCCTGAAATGGAAATACCCAAGCTGCTCTGGCTGAAGCGCCATTTGCCGTCGACCTGGAATTCGGCCGGGCATTTCCTCGATCTCGCCGACTACCTTTCATTCCGCGCCACCGGGTCGGCCACTCGCTCGACCTGCACGCTGACCTGCAAGTGGAATTTCCTCGCGCACGAACAGCGCTGGAGCCAGAGCTATTTCGAGCGCGTCGGTCTCGGCGACCTCGTTGGCGAGGGTTACGCGAAAATCGGCAAGGAGGTCGTCGCGCCGGGGACCGCTTTGGGCACGGGTTTGACCGCAGCGGCCGCGCTGGATTTTGGTCTGCTGGAGGGCACGCCGGTCGGCGCGTCGTTGATTGATGCCCATGCCGGTGGTGTGGGCATGATCGGAGGGCGGGTCAAACCAGGTCAATCGGCCGATGTGTGCGGCCGGCTCGCCTACATCATGGGGACCTCGGCCTGTATCATGGCGACGACGCCCGAACCTCGTTTCGTGCCGGGCGTGTGGGGTCCGTATTACTCGGGCATGGTGCCCGGCTTCTGGCTCAACGAAGGCGGTCAATCGGCGGCCGGGGCGGCCATTGACCATCTGGTCAGGTCGCATCCAGCCTATCATGAGGTGCTCGCGGCGGCGCAGGCCGCCGGCATGGAGATTCTGGAATTCCTCGAGCGGCGCATCGTTTCGCGCTCGGCGGATCCGGAGCGCGCGGCCTTGTATGCCCGCGATGTCCACGTTCTTCCCGAATTTCTCGGCAACCGTTCACCGTTCGCCGATCCCGACTCGCGTGCGATTGTCGCCGGTCTGGATCTCGATGCCGATATCGGCTCGATGGAGCGGCTGTTCGTGGCGGGACTGTGTGGCCTCGCCTACGGTCTTGCCGACGTGGTGGATGCGTTTCGGTCGCACGGGGTCGCCAGCGACCTCATGGTGATCGGCGGCGGCGCAGGCCGAAGTTCGCTGGTCCGGCAGATCATGGCGGATACCACCGGCTTGACCGTCGCGCTTCCCGAGACCCAGGAACCGGTGCTGCTCGGTGCAGCCATGCTGGGCGCAGTTGCAGGCCGCAGCTATGGATCGATCGCCGACGCCATGGCCTCGATGTCGGCAATCGGCTGGCAGAGCCAGCCGACCGCGCCCGAAATGGCCGAGTTTCATCGGTCCAAGCGCCAGGTGCACGGGTTGATGCGCCGGTTGGACCGGGAAAGTCGCGATGCGATGCTGAAGGTCGAACCGGATCGCCGATCCTGACGGAAGATCGAGACCATGCTGCTGAGCTGCGGAGACGCCTTGATCGATTTCCTGCCGGTGAAGTCCACCGATGGCGGCGACGCCCTCGTGCCGGTGGCTGGCGGTTCATGTCTCAATATCGCCGTCGGCATCGCCAGGCTCGGCGCCCCGACGGCGTTCGTCGGCGGCATTTCAACCGATCTGTTCGGCCGCATCATTGCCGAACATGCCATGGCCTCGCAGGTCGAGCTTCGATATGCCACCCGCAGCGCCGACCAGACCACGCTCGCCTTCGTGCGCGCCTTCAACGGCGAGCCGCAATACGCCTTCTATGACGAGGGGACGGCATCCCGCAACTGGACCTATCATCGAGGCTCCATTGCATTCGACGAAATAGACGCCGTCCATGTCGGATCGACCACCCTCATCCATGAAAAGGCGGCGGCTGAAACGCTTGCGATGGTTGAAGAAGCCCGCGGATCGGCCACCGTCTCGTTCGATCCGAACTGCAGGCCGAGTCTTGTTGCCGACAAGACCGGTTATGTCGCGCGCATGCAGGCGTTTGCCACCGCGGCGAATATTGTGCGGATGTCGGACGTCGACTTCGAATTCCTGTATGGCGGCAGCGATTATGCGGGGAAGGCGCAAGCCCTGATTGCGGCAGGCGTCAGCCTTGTTGTGGTCACGCGTGGCGTTAGCGGTGCTCGGGCCTGGCACCGCGAAGCCGGCGCGATCGAAGTCAGGGCGCCGGCGGTCGATGTCGTCGACACCATCGGCGCCGGCGACAGTTTTCAGGCGGCACTCTTGTTCGCCTTGCGCGCGATCGGACGGATCGAAGCCAATTCGCTGGCGCAGGCGAATTCCGACGAGCTTCGCCACGCATTGTCGTTTGCGGCGTCCTGTGCGGCCTTTACCTGCGGGCGCGCCGGCGCCGATCCGCCGCGGCAGGCTGATGTCAGCGCAGAGCTGCGGCGCCTTGTTGCGGATCGGCCTGGGCGGAGCGCGACACCATGAACCGCTGGCTGGCGTGCCGTGGTCAATTTGTTCATTTTCGTTCAAGGTTGTGAGTCAAAAGGATAAATTCCCCGGTCTGGATGCCCGCCCGATCGATGGGGATGCGGCGGGATTTGCTTTCGGGTTCCACCCCGGACGGATTCTGTTATGAGTTCCCGTCGCGGGTCTGCCTGGGTGGCCAAAAAGATTGGGGCAAGGGGATGCATCAACCGGTCTCCGCCAAATTGGATCGCAACTGTCGTACGGCGCGTCCCGGTGCCGTGCACACCGCCGTGGCGGTGCTGTCGCTCGTACTCTTGACCGGCTGCGAGCAGAACGCGTTCGTTCCGCCGCCGCCGGCGGCAGTCGATGTCGCGCTCCCCGTGCAGCGCACGATTACCCGATATCTGGAGGCGACCGGCAATACCGCGCCGATCAAGTCGGTCGATCTGGTGGCGCGGGTACAGGGTGTGTTGCAGGCCATCAATTATCAGGACGGCGCCTTTGTAAAGGAAGGCACCACGCTGTTCACAATCGAGCCCCAGACCTATCAGCTCAAGCTCGACCAGGCGCAGGCGGCCGAAGCGGGCGCCCAGGCCTCGCTGAAACAGGCTGAAGCCGACTACAAGCGCCAGGCGGACCTGGTTGCGCGGCAGGCGGTTTCGCAGGCGACGCTCGACCAGTCCACCTCGACGCGCGACAATGCCCAGGCCAATTTGCAGCAGGCCCAGGTCAACACCAAGATCGCCGCCGTCAATTTCAGCTATACCAATGTCACCGCGCCGTTCGACGGCATCGTCAGCGCGCATCTCGTCTCGGCCGGCGAACTGGTCGGCGCCGCCTCGCCGACCCAGCTCGCCACCATCGTGCAGTTCGATCCGATCTACGTCAATTTCAATGTCAATGAGCAGGACGTCCTTCGAATACGCGCGCAAGCGGCGCGCAAGGGGTTGACGGCAAGCGACCTCAAGCAACTGCCGATCGAGGTCGGATTGCAAAGCGAAACCGGCTATCCGCATACGGGCAAGCTCGATTATGCCGCGCCGACGGTCAATCAATCGACCGGAACGCTGGCGGTGCGCGGCGTGCTGCCAAACGCCGACCGGGTCCTGCTGCCGGGCTATTTCGTCCGCGTCCGCGTTCCGCTCGATCAGCAGCAGGGGGCGTTGCTGGTGCCGGACGTGGCACTGGGCAGCGACCAGGCCGGTAGATACCTGCTGGTCGTGACCGGGGAAAACGTGGTCGAGCAGCGCAAGGTGCAGGTCGGCCCGCTCGAGGGCGATTTGCGCGTGATCGAAAGCGGTCTCAAGCCGGATGACCGGGTCGTGATCGCGGGCCTGTTGCGCGCGATTCCCGGCCAGAAGGTCGATCCCAAGCTGCAGCAAATCGAGCAGTCTCCCGCGTCGACAAAATAAGGCTGGCCATGATTTCGAAATTCTTCATCGAACGGCCGGTCCTATCCAACGTCATCGCGATCCTGATGATCCTGATCGGTGGCGTGGCCCTGTTCGGGCTGGCGGTGGCGCAATATCCCGACGTCGTGCCACCGACCGTGCAGGTCACGACCCGCTATCCCGGCGCCAGCGCCAAGGCGGTCATGGACACCGTGGCGTTGCCGATCGAGCAGCAGGTCAATGGCGTCGAGGACATGCTCTACATGCAGTCCTACAGCGGCGCCGACGGCACTTACGCGCTCACCGTGACGTTCAAGATCGGCACCGACCTGAACTTCGCGCAGGTGCTGGTTCAGAACCGGGTGTCGAGCGCCTTGTCGGCGCTGCCGCAGTCGGTGCAGGCGCAGGGCGTCACCGTGCAGAAGCGCTCGACCGCCATTCTGCTGTTCGTCACGCTGACGTCTCCCGGGTCGACCTATGACAGCCTGTACCTGAGCAACTATGCCACCATCAATATCAGGGACGAGCTGTCGCGGCTGCCCGGCGTCGGCAATGTGACGGTTTTCGGTGCCGGCCAGTATTCGATGCGGATCTGGCTTGATCCGGACAAATTGCAGGTGCGCGGGCTGATGCCGCAGGACGTCATTCAGGCGATCCAGCAGCAAAGCCAGCAGGTCACGGCGGGACAGGTCGGCATGCCGCCGACACCGCCCGGGCAGGCCTTCCAGTACACGCTGAATGTCAACGGCCGGCTCGGCGATGCCGCCGAGTTCGAAAATGTGATTGTCAAGACCGGCAGCAATGGCGACGTGACGCGCGTGCGGGACGTCGGCCGGGTCGAGCTGGGTGCGCAGACCTACAGCCAGATGTTCTCGCTCAACAACAAGCCTGCGACCGGCATCGGTGTGTTTCAGTCGCCTGGCGCCAACGCGCTCGAAGTCGAGCAGGCGGTCAAGAAAAAGATGACCGTACTTGCCGGCGCGTTCCCGCAGGACATCAAATATGACGTTCCGTTCGACACCACCAAATTCGTCTCGGCCTCGGTGCATGAAGTCTACAAGACGCTGATCGAGGCCGGCTTTCTCGTGCTGGTCGTGATCCTGATCTTCCTGCAGGACTGGCGCGCCATGCTGGTGCCGGCCACCACCGTGCCGGTCACCATTATCGGCGCGTTCGCCGCGATGGCCGCGCTCGGCTTCACCATCAACCTGTCGACGCTGTTCGCGATCGTGCTCGCCATCGGCATCGTGGTTGACGACGCCATCGTGGTCGTGGAAGGCGCGGCCCACAACATCGAGAAGGGGATGTCCGGCCACGATGCCGCGATCAGCGCGATGGATCAGTTGTTTGCGCCGATCATCGGCATCACGCTGGTGCTGATATCGGTGTTTCTGCCGGCGGCCTTCCTGCCGGGATTGATCGGGCGCATTTACGCGCAATTTGCCCTGGTGATCGCCGCGACCGCGCTGCTCAGCGCGGTCAACGCCGCGACCCTGAAGCCGACGCAATGCGCGCTGTGGCTGCGCCCTGCGGTTCCGATGCAACGACGCAACCGGTTCTACCGTGGCTTCAACGCGGTCTATGCACGCCTTGAGCGCGGCTATGCCGGACTGATCGGCCGCATGGTGGCTTACAGCAATAGCTCGGCGGCGATCGCCCTGGTTCTGATCGGCATCGGCGTCTACGGCCTGTCGCGGGTGCCGACCGGCTTTCTCCCGATCGAGGATCAGGGCTACCTGCTTGCGGCCGTGCAGTTACCGGACGGCGCATCGCTCGAGCGCACCCAGCATGTGCTCGATCGGGTCAGCGAGATCGCCGGCAAGACGCCCGGCGTAGCGCAGGTGATCGCCATCGCCGGGATCTCGGCGCTCGACAACAGCGCGAGCCTCGCCAATGGCGGCGTGGCCTATCTGATCCTCAAAGATTGGGACGCGCGAGGGGCGGGCGAGGATTTGCGTTCGCTGGTGGTCGGGCTGAACCAGAAAATGGCAGAGGTCGAACAGGCGCGGATTATCGTGCTTCCGCCGCCGCCGATCCAGGGTATCGGCAATGCCGCCGGTTTCGCCATGCAGGTCGAGCTGCGCGACGGCAATGCCGATTTCGCCAAGCTGCAGGCCATCACCAATGCGGTGGTCAGCAGCGCGCAAACCCAGAGCGCGCTGCAACGGGTGAGTTCGCCGTTCCGTTCCATGGTGCCGCAATTCGATGTGAAAGTGGACCGGATCAAGACCCAGACGCTGCACGTCACCACCGACCAGGTGTTCTCGACGCTGGCGTCCTATTTGGGATCTTCCTACGTCGACCAGTTCAACAAATTCGGCCGCACCTTCCAGATCTATACCCAGGCCGACGCGCAATTTCGTCTGACGCCGCGCGATATCGAGAATCTGACGGTTCGCAACCAGCAGGGTGACATGATCCCGCTCGGCACGCTGGCGACCATCACCCCAGCGGTGGGACCCTCGCTGATCAGCCTTTACAATCTCTATCCGTCCTCGACGGTGATTGGCCTGCCCGCGCAGGGCTACAGCTCGGGGCAGTCGATCGGGCTGATGGAGCAGATCGCCGGCAAGACCTTGCCCGCCGGAACGGGCTACGAATGGACGGCGATGTCGTATCAGGAAAAGGCGGTCGGCAGTCAGATCTATTATGTGTTCGGTCTCGCCATGCTGCTGGTCTATCTGGTGCTGGCCGGACAATATGAGAGCTGGTACGCGCCGATCTCGGTGATCCTGGCGGTGCCGCTGTCGCTGCTCGGGCCGATGGCGGTGCTGACGGGATTGCGGATCGACAATAACCTGTACACCCAGATCGGCTTGATCCTGCTGATTGCATTGTCGGCCAAGAACGCGATCCTGATTGTCGAAGTGGCGCTCGAGCTGCACCTGCGCGACCGCAAGCCGCTGTTGGAATCGGCGATCGAAGCCGCCCAGGCGCGATTCCGGCCGATCCTGATGACGTCGTTCGCGTTCATCCTCGGCGTGGCGCCGCTGGTTGTCGCAACCGGCGCCGGCGCCAGCGCCCGCAAATCGATCGGCATCACCGTGTTCAGCGGAATGATCGCCTCGACCTGCCTTGCCGTGCTGTTTGTGCCGGTGTTTTTCGTCGTCGTTCAACGCTTCGAAAACTGGCTTGCAACGCGGCGGCAAAAGACCACGGTGACACCGTAGTACGTTGTCGCCGGCACCGTGACTTCATCCTTCGAGACGCATCGCTTCGCGATGCTCCTCAGGACGAGGGCCGAAACCTCATGGTGAGGAGCTCGGCAATGCCGCGCGTCTCGAACCAGGAGGCCACCGGCCCGTGGTCAGTGATAGCGATTCACCCGGAGATCTCCTCGAGTTCACGGTTAAGCGTGCGCGGGCCCCATCCTCCGATCGCGATGACCACGATGAGCATGGCGACTGCGATCAGGCCGAACACGCCCTTGGTGCCGGCGGTCTGCAGGAAGAAGCCGATGATGAAGCTCGCAAACACCGCGCTGAGCCGGCTCAGCGAGTAGGTAAACCCCACCGCGCGGGCTCGTATCCGGGCCGGAAACAGCTCGGCCTGATAGTTGTGGAACGAATAGGACATTATGTTGTTCGATAGCGTAATCAGGACACCGAACAGGATCAGCAGCGACATCGTGTTCTGAAAGGAAAACAGCATTCCGAAGATTCCGATGCAGCAGGCGGCGCCAACCACCTGCCATTTGCGCTCGCATTTGTCGGCAAAGCTCATGGCCAGCAAGGGGCCGAAGGGGTTGGCGATGGCGATGATGAACGAATAGAGCAGGCTGCCGTGTAGATTGATGCCGGTCTGCTGGGCAATCAGCGTCGGCACCCAGGCGGCGAAGCCGTAGAAGCCGAAGGTCTGGAAGAACTGGAACACCATCAGCATGAAGGTGCGGCTTCGATAGCGGGGCTCGAAGATTTCAGCGAGGCGGCCCTGGGGTTCGGCTTTCTCCACCGCATGACTTCCGGGAGCCGGTAACGGCGCGCCATTGAGGTCGGCCGTCACCCTGGCCTCGATCGCAGCGGTCACCGCTTCGGCCTCGTCGAGCCGGCCCTGGTTGATGAGCCAGCGCGGGCTCTCCGGTACCGCGCGACGAATGAACCAGACAAACAGCGCGCCGGTCGAGCCGATCAGAACCACCCATCGCCAGCCGTCAAAACCGAACGGGCTGACCGGCACCAGCTTGTAGGCGATGAACGCCACCACCGGCACCACCGTGAACATGACGGCCTGGTTGAAGGCGAAGGCGCGGCCGCGCATCGATTTGGGCACGAGCTCGGAGACGTAGGTGTCAATCGTCACCAGTTCGACGCCGATGCCGATGCTGGCGATCAATCGCCACAGGCTCACTCCGAAGCCGCTATACTGGAAGGCCATCACCAATGTCGCCACGCTGTACCAGAGCATCGAATAGGTGAAGATGGTGCGCCGGCCGTATTTGTCGGCGACGTAGCCGAAGACAAAGGTTCCAATGAACAGACCGGTGAAGGTGGCCGCCACGAACAACGCCGGGCCCGCGAAGATGCTGACCGCGACATTGGTGAGCAATCCCGCCTTCATCAGACCGGGAACGACGTAGGCGGTCATGAACAGGTCGTACAGCTCGAACATGCCGCCAAGCGACAGCAGCGTGATCAGCCGCCACACATGGCGCGTGCCCGGGAGCCGGTCCAGGCGGGCGAGGATGGCGGCCGCGCGCCCCAGGCCGGACGCATCCATGGTCGCCGTTCCTCCAATGATGGTCATCGTTTCCCCCTGGTTCTGGATTGGTGGCAGAGATCCGCCCCTTGTTATCCGGCAAACATGCCCGGTTTTTTTGCATTGGTGTAGGGGGTCGATCGCGTCCCGTTCGACGCCGGCTGCAGGTGCGGTCTGCCGCCATTGCAGCCAGGGCCAGCGAAGCTCTCCCTCGGTACGGCGGTTTTGTGCCGAAACGGCTCCCCGGGCAGGTAGTCACAGGCGCGGGCGGGCCGATCGGACGCCTCGATGCGTTCGGCGGCTCAAACGCCCCGCAAAGGCGGACGCTTGAGCCGCCGACCGGCTTTGCATATCCTGCGCGCAACGGTTTGGCCCCCGAACCGTTATCGATTTAGAAGAGATCACATTTCGGAGGAGACCGCGATGAACCTTTCCGACCTCAACAAAGTGGCGCAGGCCATGGTTGCGCCGGGCAAGGGCCTTCTCGCCGCAGATAAATCAACCGGCACCATCAAGAAGCGGTTTGATGCGATCAAGGTCGAATCCACCGAGGACACCAGGCGCGACTATCGCGAGATGCTGTTCCGTTCCAGGGACGCGATGTCGAAATGTATCTCCGGCGTCATCCTTTATGATGAGACCATCTGGCAAAAGGCCAAGGACGGCACGCCGCTGGTGAAGCTGATCGAGCAGGCGGGCGCGATCCCCGGCATCAAGGTCGACGAGGGCACCCAGCCGTTGCCGAATTGCCCCGGCGAACTCGTCACGGTCGGTCTCGACAAGCTCGCCGCGCGGCTGGCGGATTACTACAAGCAGGGCGCGCGGTTTGCGAAATGGCGTGCGGTGATCGATATCGGCAAGGACATTCCAAGCATGACCGCGATCCACGTCAACGCCCATGCGCTGGCCCGCTATGCGGCGCTTTGCCAGGCCGCCCAGATCGTGCCGATCGTCGAGCCGGAGGTTCTGATGGATGGCGATCACGACATCGATCGCTGCTACGACGTCACCCAGCGCGTGCTCAACAAGGTTTTCCAGGAATTGCGGATCCAGCGGGTCGCGCTCGAAGGCATGATCCTGAAGCCGAACATGGCGATCTCGGGCAAGAAATGCCCAAAACAGGCTTCGGTCGAGGAGGTCGCGGAGAAGACGGTGCGCCTGCTGAAAACCTGCGTGCCGGCGATCGTGTCGGGCATCGCATTCCTGTCGGGCGGCCAGTCCGACCAAGACGCCACCGCGCATCTCGACGCCATGAACCGGATCGGCGGGTTGCCTTGGAAGCTGAGCTTCTCCTACGGCCGCGCGCTGCAGGCGGCGCCGCAACTGGCCTGGTCTGGCAAAGCGGAGAATGTTGCCGCCGGGCAGGCGGCGTTCAGCCATCGCGCCCAGATGAATTCGCTGGCGACCAAGGGTGAGTGGCGGAGCGATCTGGAAGGCAAGAAGGCGGCTTAGCCACGCAGGCTCGGCGGCTCTTGCGATTGCAAAACATGGCCCCCATCTGATGGCGGAGGATTTTGCCATGTTGGATCTCACGCAACAACCGGTCGGCGACCTATCGTCACCGGCAACGACCGAGCCAGCGCCGGTCAGCGATCAGGCCCTGCTCGATGCCTACTCCAGTGCGGTGATCGGTATCACCGAGCGGATCGGACCCGCCGTGGTACGGGTCGAAACCGGGCCGAAAACGCCGGGATCGCGCGCGCGTGGCGGGCTTGGCTCCGGCATCGTCATTTCGCCCGATGGCCTGGTGCTGACCAACAGCCATGTGGTCGGCGATTCGAAACAGATCAGGCTGCGCGATCATGAGGGCATTGTCACCGATGCGCGCGTGCTCGGCGTCGATCCCGATACCGATCTGGCGCTGCTGCGCGCCGATGGCGTGCGGGATCTGCAGTATGCGGCGCTCGGCAATTCAAAAAGCCTGCGCCGTGGCCAGCTCGTGGTTGCGATCGGCAATCCGCTCGGTTTCGAATCGACCGTCACGGCAGGCGTGGTGTCGGCGCTCGGCCGTTCGATCCGTTCCGCAAGCGGCCGGACCATCGAGGACGTCATCCAGACCGATGCGGCGCTCAATCCCGGCAACTCGGGCGGGCCGCTGGTGTCGTCGGCGTTCGAGGTGATCGGGATTAACACTGCGATCATCAGCGGCGCGCAGGGCATCTGCTTTGCGGTCGCCAGCAACACCGCGCAATTCGTGCTGTCGGAGATCATCCGCCACGGCTATGTGCGGCGCGCCTATATCGGCGTATCCGGGCAGAGCGCGCCGATTCCAAGACGGCATGCGGTGCTCGCCGGCATCGAGAACAAGATGGGTGCATTGCTGGCGCAGATCGAGCCGGACGGGCCGGCAGCGCAGGCCGGGCTGTTGCCGGGCGACGTCGTCATTCGCCTCGACGGCGTCGACATCAACGGGGTCGACGATTTGATCCGCACGCTGGATCGCGATCGCATCGATCGCAAGCTCGAAATGGATGTGCTGCGGATGGGTCGCCTGCGCGCGATCGATGTTCATCCGATCGAACGCAAGCCCGCTGCCCGGCCACGATAATGTAGTCGCCTTGAACGAGGGGGCGGCGATGTCCGCACAGGTCGCACTTGTCATCGGGCCGACCGGTGCCACCGGCGCTCCGCTCGCTGCCGCGCTGGCGCGCCGCGATGATTGGCGCGTCTATGGCATGTCGCGGAACGCGCCGCCTGGCGCCGTACCGTTCACCCACCTAGCGGCCGATATCGCCGATCCCGTGTCTTGCCGGCGCGCGCTGGCATCGATCGAGCCGGTGACACACGCGTTCTTTGCGGCACGGGCGCCGTTCCGGGAAGGCGGAGTCGAGAATGTCGAAGCCAATGTCGCCATGCTGGCCGCGACGCTGGATGCGCTTGAGGCGCGCTCCGATGCGCTCGCTCACGTCCATCTGCTGGAAGGCACCAAATGGTACGGCATGCATCTCGGCCCGTATCCGACGCCATCGCGTGAAGACGATCCGCGGCATCCGCCACCGAACTTTTACTACGATCAGCAGGACCTCCTGGGCGCTCGGGCCGTCCAAGCGGGCTGGAGCTGGTCAGCCTCGCGGCCGTCCTACATCTGCGACTTCGCCCCGCTGCGGGCGCGAAACCTGATCACCGTGCTCGGCACCTATGCGGCGATCTGCCGGGAACTCCGGGTGCCGCTCGATTTTCCCGGATCTGACCGGGGCTATTCGGTGCTGTCGGAATTGTCGGATGCGAACTGTCTTGCCGAAGCCATCATCTTTGTGGCGACGCATGAGGCCGGAAAAAACGCTGCGTTCAATGTCACGAACGGCGATTGCTTTCGATGGTGCCAGGTCTGGCCGTTGCTGGCGCAATGGTTCGGTGTACCCTGCGGTGTGCCGCGCCGGATCAGGCTTGCGACCTGGATGGCCGACAAGGGGCCGGTCTGGGACCGTGTCGTGGAGCGGTACGGACTGCAGCGGCGCAGCCTTGAGAGCCTGGCGTCGTGGGAGTTCGCCGACTTCGTATTCGAGAAGGAATGGGATTTGTTATCCGATACCGGCCGCCTCAGGCGCGCGGGGTTCAACGCCTGTGTCGATACGATCGCGATGATCCGCGACCAATTGCACCGATACCGCGACGCCCGGCTGTTGCCGCGCTAGGCTCGGTGCCCCACCGGAAAGCCCCTATAAAAGCAGGGCGGCCAGCACTTCCGACCGCCGGGCCGGGCCGGGAGGCGGCCAAATCCGCCAACAAAAGCTGTGTAGATCGCGGAAGCCCTATTTTTCCCGGGGATTTTCCAAATATTGTCGTCAGATCGAATCAACCCACAGGAGACGAAATGGCCGTACAGATGACGAAGTCGCAACTGATCGAGAAGATCTCGGGCGAGACGGAAGTGGCGAAGAAGGACGTCAAGGGCGTGCTGGAGACGCTGGCGACGGTCGGCTACAAGGAGCTGAAAAAGTCCGGCGTATTCCTGGTCCCGGGATTCGCCAAATTCGTCGTGATCAAGAAGCCGGCCACCAAGGCGCGGCAGGGCACCAATCCGTTCACCGGCGAGGCGATGACGTTCAAGGCCAAGCCGGCCCGAAAAATCGTCAGGGCTCGCCCGGTCAAGGCGGCAAAAGACGCGGTATAGGTGTTGAAAGGCCCCCAGCGGGGCCTTTTGGCATTTTGGGGGGATGCCCGGTCGGGATGGATTGGCGGCTGTTTTCGGCCGTTCGTCGTCGCGATCTTCTGGGGCTGCAGGCCGCCGTCGCCTCGGCGGATTTCCACCGCGTCAACGACCCGCCCGATCCCGTCCGCAAGGGACGAATGGTCCCGTCCAGCGGCACGGGGTGCGCCTGCAGTTCGGCCAGCATCGCCGCCGCGCCGGGCGCTCGACCGCCATTTTTGTGCTAGCAAGCCCTGGCTCACTGGCGTGAACTGGGGCGGCCGCAGTGCAGCGCAATTTGCCCCGACAACAAATTCGGTCGGAAATGGATGTCGGCAATCAGGCTTGATCGGGTGGTCAAGAGTTGGGGTTCGTCCCGCGCGGTCGATGGAATCAGCCTTGAGGCGGACGAAGGCTCGCTGCTGGTGCTGCTCGGTCCGTCGGGCTGCGGCAAATCGACTACCCTGCGGTTGATCGCCGGCCTGGAGCAGCCTGACAGTGGGACGGTTGCGATCGGTGGGGT
Source organism: uncultured Alphaproteobacteria bacterium (assembly GCA_963808035.1). Taxonomy (GTDB): domain Bacteria; phylum Pseudomonadota; class Alphaproteobacteria; order Rhizobiales; family Xanthobacteraceae; genus Bradyrhizobium. The sequence goes on from CAWEEF010000004.1 coordinate 556,748, forward strand.
CGATGTCACGCATCTGACACCCGCCCAGCGCAAGATCGCGATGGTGTTCCAATCCTATGCGTTGTTTCCCCACCTCAGCGTCGCGGAAAACATCGTGTTCGGCCTGCGGGTGCGCCGGGTATCGCGGGCCGAACGCGACTCGCGTCTCAAGCGGGTCGCGGATATTGTGGGCCTTGGCCAGTTGCTGGACCGCAAGCCCGCGCAATTGTCCGGCGGTCAGCGCCAGCGGGTCGCGCTGGGGCGCGCCATCATCGCCGAAGCCCGGCTTTGTCTGATGGATGAACCCTTGTCCAATCTGGATGCCAAGCTGCGCCACGAAATGCGAACCGAGATTCGGGCGTTGCAACAGCGGCTCAAAATGACGATGGTCTATGTCACGCATGACCAGACCGAGGCCATGACCATGGCCGACCGCGTCGTTCTAATGCGCGACGGCCGCATCGAGCAGGTTGGCCCGCCGGAGCAGCTCTACAGTCGGCCTGCGAGCGCTTTCACAGCGAGGTTCATCGGTACGCCGCCGATGAACCTGATCGCCCAGGATGGCGGCCTGATTGGCATTCGCCCCGAGCATATCCGCATCGTGTCGCAAGACGGTCGTCCGGCGCGCGTCAAGAGCGTCGAGCATCTTGGCGCTGACAGCATCGTACTTTGCGAGATCGAGGGTCAGCCGATTGCGGTGCGACAGGACGGCTTCAGCAAGGCGGAGCCGGACGTCACGATCCGGCTGGCATGGTCGGCAGGCGACGAGCATCGGTTCGATGCAACGACAGGGACGCGACAAGCACCGCAACAAGGGAGGCCGATTTGAGGATCTTTGCACGGATGATGCTGGTTGGCGCGCTGGTCGCGCTAGTTCTGTCGCCGCATCGAGCGGCGGCAGTCGACCTCACGATGTATTATCCGGTTGCGGTCGGCGGTCCCGTGACCAGGATCATCGACGACATGGTGGGCCGCTTCGAGAAGGAAAATCCGGAGATCAAGGTGACGGCGGTTTATGCCGGCAACTACACCGACACCATGACAAAGGCGATGACCGCCATGAAAGGCGGCCAGCCGCCGCAACTGTCGGTGCTGCTCTCCACCGACGTTTTCACGCTGATCGACGAGAATGCCATCGTGCCGTTCGACGATCTGGTCGCGGACAAAGCCTGGTTCAGGGATTTCTACCCGGCCTTCATGGCGAACGGACAGATCGACGGCAAGACGTGGAGCATTCCGTTTCAGCGTTCGACCATCGTGCTGTACTGGAACAAGGACGCCTTCAAGGAAGCCGGGCTCGATCCCGACAAGGCGCCCGCAAGCTGGGACGAGATGGTCGCGATGGGCAGGAAGCTCGTCAAGAAGGACGGCTCGGGAAATGTCAGCCGCTGGGGTGTCGAGATTCCCACCACCGGCTACGCCTATTGGATGCTGCAGGCCCTTGCCATTGAAAACGGCCAGAGGCTGATGAACGAGGCCGGCAATGAGGTTCAACTGACCGCGCCCAAGACCGTCGCCGCGCTGGACTATTGGGTCGACCTCTCCCGCAAGGAAACCGTGATGCCCACGGGCAGCATCGATTGGGCGACGCTGCGCACCGATTTCCTTGAGGGCAAGACCGCCATGATGTGGCACACCACCGGCAATCTGACGGCGGTGAAGGATGGCGCCAAGTTCAACTTCGGTGTCGCGATCCTCCCCGCCAAGGAACGGCGTGGCTCGCCGACCGGCGGTGGCAGCTTCTACATCTTCAAGAGCGCCTCGCCCGAGCAGCAAAAGGCGGCGGTAACGTTTGTCCAGTGGATGACCGCTCCGGAACGTGCGGCCGAATGGAGCATCAAGACCGGGTATGTCGCGGTATCGCCGGCGGCATACAAGACCGCCGCCATGGAGAAGTATGCCAGCGAGTTTCCGGCCGCCACAGTCGCGCGCGATCAGCTCGAATACGCCGTGCCTGAGTTGTCGGTGCACGAGAACGGCCGCATCTACAAATTCGTCAACGATGCCGTGCAATCCGCCGTCACCGGCGTGCAAAAACCGCAGCAGGCACTGGCCGAAGCCCAGCAGCAGGCGGATCGCGCATTGCGCGCCTATAAATAAACGGGGGGCAGAACAGCGGCGGACGGCGGTGCCCGCCGCCCGCCACCTCATCCCATGACGGTTCAAACAGCTACATCGCCGGTCGCCTCACGTCCTCCGAGATCGCATGCCTGGTGGAACGCGGCGAACGCGTGGCTGTTGCTGCTGCCTGCGGCGGTATTGCTGGCGGCCTTCACGCACTATCCGATCCTTGCCACCGTCAGGCACAGTTTCTTCGTCGCGCGCCGCAACGGCGTGGAGATATTCGTCGGGCTGGATAATTATCGCGCCATGTTCCAGGATGCGATCTTCTGGAAGGCGTTGATCAATAATTTGTGGTTCGCGCTCGGTACCGTCCCCACCTCGATCGCGCTGGCGCTGTTGATGGCGCTCTGGGTCAACCGCAATATGCGCGGCCGGGGTTTTCTGCGTCTGGCCTTTTTCACGCCGACCGTGCTGCCGATGATCGCGGTCGCCAACATCTGGCTGTTCTTCTACACGCCGGATTACGGACTGCTGGATCAATTGCGCGGTGTTTTCGGGCTGCCCGGATGGAACTGGCTCGGCGATCCCAGCACCGTGATGGGCTGCCTGATTGTCATGGTGATCTGGAAGGAGGCGGGGTTCTTCATGATCTTCTACCTCGCGGCCCTGCAGCAGCTCTCGCCCGACCTCGAAGAGGCGGCGGCGGTGGAGGGTGCAAGCCGGTGGTACACCTTCCGGCGTATCACCTTTCCGCTGTTGATGCCGACCACCCTGTTTGTTGCAATCAATGCCGTCATCAACTCCTTCAAGCTGGTCGACCATCTTGTGATCATGACCAAGGGCGGTCCGAGCAATGCGAGTACGCTGCTGTTGTATTACATCTACGAAGTTGCCTTTAGCTTTCAGGATCAGGCCTATGCGGCGACGCTGACGGTCGTGCTTCTGATCGTCCTGAGCGCGCTTGCGCTGATCAAGTTTGGCTATCTCGACCGCAGGGTCCACTATCAATGAACCGGCGAACCCATCCGCTTGAGATGGTGGCGGCGTGGCTGCTGGCGCTGCTTTGGCTTGCGCCGCTCGCCTATGCCCTCTGGAGCGCGCTTCATCCGGCGGCCTATGCGACGTCGTTCAGCCTGTCCGCGCCATGGACGCTGAATAACTTTGCCCGCGCCTGGAGCCAGGCGCCGTTCGCTCGTTACTATCTCAACACCATCATGCTGGTTTGCCTTGTGCTGGCCGGACAGCTCGTACTGTCGACGCTCGCCGCCTATGCTTTCGCCCGCTTCAAATTCACCGGCAGCGGCATCGCCTTTGCGCTGGTTCTGCTGCAGTTGATGATCATGCCGGACGTGCTGATCGTGGAGAATTATCGCGCCATCGCTGCGCTCGGGCTGCTCGACACGATTCCGGCGATTGCGCTGCCGTATCTTGCCAGCGCCTTCGCCATTTTTCTGCTGCGCCAGACCTTCAAGAGTATCCCGCAGGAACTGGTCGATGCGGCGCGGGTCGAGGGCGCCGGTCCGTTGCAGGTTCTCTGGCGGGTCTACATTCCGCTCGCCCGGCCGACCTATATTGCGTTCGGCCTGGTTTCGGTCAGCTATCACTGGAACAATTTCCTTTGGCCGCTGATCGTCACCAATTCGGTGGGAAGCCGGCCGCTGACCGTCGGCCTTGCGGTATTTGGCGCGCCCGAGACCGGCGTCGACTGGTCGATCATTTGCGCCGCCACGGTCATGACCATGGCGCCGCTGCTGATCGCGTTTCTGCTGTTCCAGCGGCAATTCGTGCAGTCGTTCATGCGCGCGGGCATTCGCTGATGCGGCTCGTGACATGGAACAGTATCCGTCATCGCCCGCAGAAGCGGGCGATCCAGTAATCCGCGGCGCCCGTGATCGAACCGAAAGGCCGCGGCGTACTGAATTCCCGCGTTCGCGGGAATGACAGGGAAGGTGTGGCTACCTAGACTAGGCCTTCTGGCCGTAGTTCAGCAGTCCGCCGCTGCTCTTTGGCGGATGGGCGCGCAGGCCATCCTCGTTGGGCTCGGTGCCCCAGCCGGGCCGGTTCGGTATGACGAGATGGCCATCCTCGATATCGGGCACGTGGGTGAAGATTTCGTGGTCCCACGCGAGGCGGTCGACGTCGGTCTCCATGATCCGCAGGTTCGGCACCGCCGCGCTGAAATGCGCGTTCATCATGGTGCAGAGGTGTCCGTAGAAATTATGCGGCGCGACGTTGATCTCGCAGGCCTCGGCGGCTGCGGCGATCTTCATCGACTGCCATACCCCGTTCCACGGCGTGTCGATGATTGCGACATCGACAGCCTGTTCGCGAAAATAGGGCAGGAATTCGCGCAGGCCGGTCAGCGTCTCGCAGGATGAAATCGGGTGCGGGCTCTGGCGCCGGATATAGCCCAGCGCCTCGGGACTGAAGCTGTCGATCTCGACCCAGAACATGTCGAGATCAGCGATCTCGCGCAGAATCCTGAGATAACCTTCGGTCTTGGCGTTGAAGTTGAGGTCGAGCAGGATGTCGATATCGGGGCCGGCGCCGTCGCGGATGGCTTCGAGATGCATGCGCAGGTCGCGCAGCACCTTGCGGTCGACATTGATGCCGGGCTCGAACGGCACACCGAATCCGGGACGCCAACCCAGCGGCTTGCCGGCGTCGTAGGTGAAGATGTTGGTCTTCAGGGCGGTGAATTTCTTCTCGCGCACCTCGCGTCCGATCGCCTTCACGCCATCGAGATCGGTAATCGGCGGCTTGTACCAGGTGGGATGGTTGATCCGCCAGGTGGCGCAATGCGACCAGTAAACGCGAATGCGGTCGCGAATCTTGCCACCGAGCAATTCATAGCAGGGCACCCCGAGTACCTTGCCCTTGACATCGAGCAGTGCGTTTTCAATTGCGGCGAGCGCCTGGGCGATGACGCCGCCGGTACTGGGACGGGTCGCCGCGAACAGTTCGGCATGAATTCGCTCGTGCTGAAGCGCGTTCTGCCCCACCACCCGCGCCGAAAGCCGCTGGATCGCCGCACCGAGGCCGGGAGAGCCGAAGCCTTCGTCGAATTCGCTCCAGCCGATTATGCCGTCTTCCGTGGTGATCTTGACGAAATGGTAGTTTCTCCAGCCGGCATCGCACGAAAGCGTCTCGACGCTTCGCACCTTCGATGACTTGGTCATGGTGTTCCCTTCGGCCGAATTCGCTCGAATTATTTGTGGCAGCGATACCACGCGCCGTCATTTCCCCGGAAGTAGCCGCGCCGCGGGCTGTGGGCACGATACTGCCGGGTGCAATAGATCGGGCCAAACTGCGATCCGCCCGATGGTGTCGAGCCGAAGATCCCGGCTGCGCCGAGCCATGCGCCGGCTGGATTGGCGGCAAAATCGCCGGGAAAGAAGCCGTTGGCCGGGAAGTCGCGGACGTCATCGCGGCCATCATAATACCAGGCGGTCGGCGGCAGATCCCTGCGCAGGAATGGCTCGTGAGCGCGCTGCGCCAGCGCCGGCGCCGCGGCTGTTGACGCGAGAACCGTCGCGGCCGCGAGCAGGGATCCCAGCCTGCCCATGCCGCTGTTCTCGGGCCTGGCGATCAGTTGCAGCATGGCCGGCCCGTCCCCCAATCGCCTTTCCAGCCGTCAAGCCGGCCGCGCCGGAATTGCAGATAGAAGCCGTCCCTTCGATCCGACAGGGCGCTGCCTTTGACGTTGGGCAGAGCGAGAAACATCTCATTGCCGGGACGGCCTCGGACATAGGTCAGCGTCGTGCCCAGCGCTCGCGAGGCCTCTTGCGCATTCATGCCGAAAGTCAGCGGCGTATCGTTGCCCTGCTGCGCCTGCGCAGGGCGTCCCATGCCGGCCATCGTGACGGTCAGGATTGCTGCTGCGCCGAACTTCCATCCTCGCATGGCAAAGCCCTTCACGGTTGCGGCTGCGGTTGCAGCGAGGACAGCTTGCCGTCCGGGGTCCATCCGCCGCCAAGCGCCTGGAACAGGCTGCTCGCGGCCAACAGCTTGGTCAGGCGCACCTGCGCCAGGGTGTTCTCGGCAATGAGCAGCGTCTGCTGGGTTTGCAGCACCGTGATGAGGTTGACGGTGCCGGCGCGCAATTGGGTTTCCGAGACATCGAAGGCCTTGCGCGAATTGTTCACGGCTTCGATCTGCAACCGCTCCTGCCGGGTAAATTGCGCCAGCGCGACCAGCGCCTTCTCGACATCGGCGAACGCCGACAGCACCGCCTTGCGGTAGGCCTGCAGGTTCTGCAGTTGCACGCCCTTGGCCTGCTTGAGCTGGCTCTCGAGCAGGAAGCCGTCGAAGATCGGCTGGGTCAGCCCGGCGGCCAGCGTGTAGAACCAGGCGCCTGGCCCGAACAGCGACGCCAGGGCCGCGCTTTGCACCCCGGTTGTCCCGGTGAGCTGGATCTGCGGGAAGAAGGCGGCGCGCGCCGCCTCGACGCTGAAGTTGGAGGAAGCGAGTTGCGCTTCGGCCTGCCGGATGTCAGGCCGTTGATAGAGCAATTCCGACGGCAACCCCGGCGTCACCCGCGGAATGGTGATTTGCGCCATGCCGCCGCCCTTGATGTTGAAGTTCGCCGGCGCGCGCGCCACCAGCAGCGCGAGCGCGGCGATATTCTGCTTCAGCGTGACTTCGAGCGGCGGGATCGCGGCGCGCTCGGTCGAGACCAGGGCCTCCTGCTGCGAGAGATCGAGCTGCGAAGCCGTTCCGCCTGCGAATTGTTGCTTGATCAGCGTCAGGATGCGCTCGGCTGCAGCAAGGTTGCGGTGCGCGACGCGCAGTTCGTCCTGCGCCGCCAGAACCTCGAAATAGGTGTTGGCAACGGTCACGATAGTCGAGAGCGTCACCACCTCGCGATTGTAGCGGGCCACCGTGGCATTTTCCTCCGCCGCATAAAGCGTGGCGCGGTTCTTGCCCCAGAAATCCACCATGTAACTTGCGGTAAGGGTCATATTGAACTGCGAGAACGTCGAGGCGCGGCCGGCGCCGAGACCGCTACTGCCGCTGCTGCCACTCTGCGATCCGAAATGCTCGCGCTCGGCCGTTGCCGTTCCGGTCACCGACGGCAGCAGCGGCGCTCCCGACACCCCGACCTGCGCATCGGCCTGGACGATCTGGGCAATGGCGACCGCGATGTCGAGATTGAAAATCTGCGCCTGCTCCATCAGCGAGATCAGTTCCGGCGAGCGGTAGCCACGCCACCAGTCCAGCGCCGGCACGGCCGCATCGGGTGACCGCCGCGTCGCCTCGCGATAGCTCGCGGGAACCTCAAGATTGAGCTCGGGCCGCTCGCTGCCAAGGATGCAGCCGGACAGAGTTGGGCTGAGCACGAGCACGGCCAAAGCGGCGGCGGCGCGGATCTTGCCGCCGAGCCTTGCGGTCAGGGAATTTGACTTCCGCGCAAGCCTACTCATCGGGCACCGGTTCAAGCTGCGACCTTGATCGAGTTCGGGTCTCCGTGCGTCCGCGACACGGAAAACGCCTCGATCTCGACATCGCACGGGGCTCGTTGCGGCGCTAGGCCTGTCATCGATGCAGCTGTTGACATCTATTCGCCCGGCTGCAGGGTGGCATCCGGCGTGAGCGGGGCGGCACCACCGCCCCTGAGATCGCTGGCTCCAGGAACGGAACCGGTCCATATACAGGTAGATCACCGGCGTCGAATAGAGCGTCAGCGCCTGGCTGAGGATCAGCCCTCCGACGATCGCGATGCCGAGCGGCTGGCGAAGTTCGCCGCCTTCGCCCATGCCGATGGCCAGCGGCAGCGCGCCAAGCATCGCCGCCATGGTCGTCATCATGATCGGCCTGAAGCGGAGCAGGCAAGCCTCGTAGATCGCGTCGAACGGGCTCAGCCCGCGCCGTCGCTCGGCGTCGAGCGCAAAATCGATCATCATGATGGCGTTTTTTTTCACGATGCCGATCAAGAGGATGACGCCGATCAGCGCCATGATGCTGAAATCGGTGTGAAACGCCATCAAGGCCAGCAGCGCGCCGACGCCGGCGGACGGCAGGGTGGACAGGATCGTCAGCGGGTGCACATAGCTCTCGTAGAGCACCCCGAGCACGATATAGATCGTGACCAGCGCCGCCAAAATGAGGAACGGCTGGTTGTTGAGCGAATCCTGAAAGGCCTTCGCCGTGCCCTGGAAGGTGCCACGGATGGTCGCGGGAACGCCGATCCAATTCATGGTGGCTTCGATAGTGGCAACGGCGGTGCTGAGCGACACATTGGGCGGCAGGTTGAACGATATCGTGTTGGCGACCAACAGCCCCTGATGATTGACCGCAAGCGGGGTCGCGCCTTGGGTAAAATGGGCGACCGCCGACAGCGGAATCATGGTTTCCTGGCGGGTTGAGACCGCCGAGCCGGTCGAGGCCACGCCCTTGCCGGTGGCGCCGATCGAGTTGGTCGCGAGATTCCGGGCGGCTTGAAGATTGGCCGAGTTGGGCGGGTTGGCCGAGGCCGATGGTCCGGTCGCGACGACGGTTCCCGCGACCGCGTTGGTCGCCTGCGAGCCGCCGACCGAACCGCCGGAGGTGCTGATATAGACGTCCTTCAGCGTTTCCGGACTTTGCCAGAACCGTGGCGCCACCTCCATGATCACGTGATACTGGTTGCGGGCAACGTAGATCGTCGAAACCTGGCGCTGGCCGAACGCGTCGTAAAGCGTGTTGTCGATCTGGCTGACGGTAATTCCGAGCCGGGCGGCGGCGTCGCGATCGATCATCAGATCGGATTCCAGCCCCTTGTTCTGCTGGTCGCTGTTGACGTCCGCAAGCGTGTGCTCACCCTGCAGCGCCGCCGCGATCTTCGGCGACCATTCATTGAGTTCCTCCAGGGTGGGAGCCTGCAGGGTGTATTGATATTGCGCGTTGCTCGCGCGGCCCCCAACGCGGATGTCCTGCACCGCCTGCAGGAACAGGGTGGCGCCCGGGACCACCGCCATCTCCCGCCGCAGCCGCGCGATGACGCCTTCGGCGGAGATGTGGCGTTGGTCCGGCGGATACAGCGACACGAACATGAAGCCGGAATTGGTCTGGCCTCCGCCGGTGAACCCGACGGCGGTCTCGACCGCGGGATCCTTCTTGAGAATACTGACGAACTGCGTCAGCTTTTGCTGCATCAACTGAAATGAAATGCTCTGGTCGGCCTGGATGATGCCGATGATCCGCCCGGTATCCTGCTGCGGGAAGAAGCCCTTCGGAATGACGTCGTACAGATAGAAATTGAGACCCAGCACGGTCGCGAGGATCAGCATCACCGCCCCCGGATGCCGGAGCGCCGACGTCAGCGTCCGCCTGTAGAAGTTCAGCATCCGATCGAAAAAGCGTTCGCTGGCCTGATACAGCCGGCCATGGCTTCGGCCGGACTCGCTGCGCAGCAAAACCGCGCACATCATCGGCGTGGTGGCGAGCGAAACCGCTAGCGAAATGATGATCGCGATTGAAATCGTCATCGCGAATTCGCGGAACAGCCGGCCGACAATGCCGCCCATCAGCAGGATCGGAATGAAGACCGCAATCAGCGAGACACTCATCGAGAGTACGGTGAAGCCGACCTCATTGGCGCCCTTGAGCGAGGCTTCCAGCGGCGACATCCCTTCTTCGATGTATCGAGTAATGTTCTCCAGCACGACGATGGCATCGTCGACCACGAAGCCCGTGGCCACCGTAAGCGCCATCAGCGACAGATTATCGAGGCTGTAGCCGATCAGGTACATTACCGCGAAGGTAGTGACCAGGGACACTGATACCGCAACGACCGGCACCAGCGTCGCGCGGACATTGCGCAGGAATGCGAACACCACGAGGATCACCAGCAGCACCGCGAGGACCAGGGTTCGTTCGACGTCGCGCAACGAAGTGCGAATGGTGGTCGAGCGGTCGACCGCCAATGTGACGTCGATGGCGGGCGAAATCGAGGCTTTCAATTGTGGCAACAGCGCCTTCACTGCGTCCACGGTACTGATGATGTTGGCGCCCGGCTGCCGATAGAGGATGATCAGCACCGCCGGCTTGCCGTTGGCGAGGCCGGCGTTGCGCAGGTTTTCCACCCCGTCGGTGACCTCGCCGACATCGGAAAGATGCACCGCCGCGCCGTTGCGATAGGCCACAATCAGGGATTGGTAATCAACCGCCTTGTTGGCCTGGTCGTTCGCATAAATCTGGTAGCGCTGGTCGCCGACATCGATGCCGCCTTTCGGGCTGTGCGCATTGGCGCTGGCCAGCGCCGCCCGCACGTCCTCGAGGCCGATGCCGTATTTGTAGACTGCCTGCGGAATGAGATCGACCCGCACCGCCGGCAGCGAACTGCCGCCGACGACGACTTCGCCGATGCCCTCGACCTGCGACAACTTCTGCGCCAGCACGGTCGACGCGGCGTCATACAAATCGCCGCGCGTCATCGTGTCCGATGTCAGGGTCAGGATGATGATTGGCGCATCGGCCGGATTGACCTTGCGGTAGGTCGGATTGGATCTCAGGCTGGTCGGCAGGTCGGCGCGGGCCGCATTGATCGCGGCCTGTACGTCGCGCGCCGCGCCGTTGATATCCCGGTTCAATCCGAATTGCAGGGTGATGCGCGTCGATCCCACGGTCGAGGAGGAGGTCATCTCGGTGACGTCGGCGATCTGCCCGAGATGACGCTCGAGCGGGCTTGCGACGGTGGTGGCGACGTCCTGCGGGCTGGCGCCGGGCAGGGTAGCCCGTACCGAGATGGTCGGAAAATCCACTTGCGGCAGCGGCGCCACCGGCAGCTTGAAAAACGCCACGGCGCCTGCGGCTGCAAGCCCGAACGTCAGCAAGGTCGTGGCGACCGGTCGGCGGATGAAGGGAGTTGACGGGCCCATATCTCGGCTCACCGCTCAGTGCAATTCGTTGACGGGGCCGACGTCGCTGGAGCGTCCGGCGAACCTTATCGCCAGGCGGTCGAACCAGAGGTAGATTACCGGAGTCGTGAACAGGGTCAGCAACTGGCTGACCAGCAGGCCACCGACGATGGAAATGCCGAGCGGATGCCGCAACTCGGAGCCCGCGCCGGTTCCGAGCATCAACGGCAGGGCACCGAGAACCGCGGCCATGGTCGTCATCAGAATGGGCCGGAACCGCAACAGGCAGGCCTGGTAGATCGCCTCGCGTGGCGGCTTGCCCTCGTTGCGCTCGGCGTCGAGTGCGAAATCGATCATCATGATCGCGTTTTTCTTCACGATGCCGATCAGAAGGATGATCCCGATGATCGCAACGATCGTCAGGTCGTCGCCGGCGGCCATCAGCGCCAGCAGCGCGCCGATGCCGGCGGACGGCAGCGTGGAGAGGATCGTGATGGGATGGATAAAGCTCTCGTAGAGCACGCCCAGCACGATATAGACCGTGACGATCGCCGCCAGGATCAGGAACAACTGGTTCGAGAGCGACGACTGAAACGCGAGTGCGGCGCCCTGAAAAGTGCTGATCACGCCGAGTGGCAGGCTGATGTCGGCCTCCGCCTGCTTGATGGCGGTCACTGCGCCGCCAAGCGATGCTCCGGGGGCAAGGTTGAAGGAAATCGTCGAGGACGGAAACTGGCCGAGGTGCGAGACCAGAAGCGGGGCGGTTTGCTGCTTCACCTTGGCCATCACGGCGAGCGGAACCGGCGTGCTGCCCACCGATGAAGGCAGATAGATGTCGGACAGCGACTGCAGCGAGGTTTGCAGGCTCGGATCGGCCTCGAGAATGACGCGATATTGGTTCGAGTTGGTGAAGATGGTGGAGACAATGCGCTGGCCGTACGAGTCATAGAGTGCATTGTCGATGGTCGCGGGCGTGATGCCGAAACGGGCGGCCTGGTCGCGGTCGATTTCAACATACACCGACAGGCCCTGCGCCGACAGGTCGCTGGTCACATCGGCAAGCTCCGGCAGCGTGTTCAGCTTATCGACGAGCTTGGGCGTCCATTCCGTCAATTGCACCGGATCGGAATCCTGAAGGATGAACTGGTATTGCGTCCGGCTGACGGTGCCCTCGATGGTGAGGTCCTGAACCGGCTGCATGTAGAGCGTGATGCCGGTCAGCGCCGCCGTGCTGTTCTTGATGCGTTGCATGACCGCCGCAATGCCGGATTTGCGCTGATCATAGGGCTTGAGATTGATCAGGATACGCCCGCTGTTGAGGGTGGTGTTGGTGCCGTCGACACCGATGAAGGAAGAGAGGCTTTCGACGTCCGGATCCTTCAGGATGGCGCTGGCGAGCTGTTGCTGCCGCTCTGCCATCGCGGCGTAAGACACCGACTGCGGCGCCTCCGAAATCGCCTGGATGACGCCGGTGTCCTGTAACGGAAAGAACCCTTTCGGAATGACAACGTAGAGCACGGCGGTCAGGGCGAAGGTGCCGAGCGCGATCAGCAGCACGAAGGTCTGGCGATCGAGCACCCAATTGAGCGCATGCCCATACACCGCGATGATCCGATCGAAGCCTTCGCGGCCATATCGCTGAAACGCGTTTTCCCGCACCTGCGCTTCGGGCTTGAGCAGCCTGGCGCAGGCCATCGGCACCAAGGTCAGCGACACCACGGCCGAGATCAGGATCGTGACCGACAGCGTGATGGCGAATTCGCGAAACAGCCGGCCGACCACGTCGCCCATGAACAGCAGCGGAATCAGCACCGCGATCAGCGATACCGTGAGCGAGATGATGGTGAACCCGATCTGCTCGGAGCCACGGAGGGCGGCCTGCAGTGGCGGCTCGCCCTCTTCGATGTAGCGCGAAATATTCTCGATCACGACGATCGCGTCGTCGACGACAAATCCGGTGGCGATGGTCAGCGCCATCAAGGAAAGGTTGTTGAGACTGAAGCCGAACAGATACATCGCGCCCAGTGTGCCGACCAGCGACAACGGAACCGAGAGGCTCGGGATCAGGGTCGCGCGCGCGTTGCGCAGGAACACGAAAATCACCAGCACCACCAGCAGAACGGCGAGCGACAACTCGTATTCCACGTCCCGGACAGAGGCGCGAATGGTTACGGTCCGGTCGGTCAGGATGTTGAGGTCGATAGCGGCCGGCAGCGAGGCTTGCAGTTGCGGCAACAGCGACTTGATGCCCGCGACCACCGAGATCACGTTGGCGCCCGGCTGCCGCTGAATATTGAGAATGATCGCCGGAGTTTCGTTCATCCAGGCGCCGAGCTTGTCGTTCTGGGCGCCGTCGACGACATCGCCGACATCGCTGAGCCGGACCGGCGAACCGTTCTTGTAGGCGACAATCAGCGATTTGTAGTCGCTCGCATTCCTGATCTGGTCGTTGGCGTTGATGGTGTAGGCGCGCATCGCGCCGTCGAAATTGCCCTTGGGCGTGTTGATATTGGCATTGCCAAGCGTGGTGCGCAGGTCGTCGATATTAAGCCCATACGCCGCGAGCTTGCGGATATCGGCGCGGATCCGCACCGCCGGCCTTTGGCCGCCGCTGATGCTGACAAGCCCGACGCCGGGAAGCTGCGAGATCTTCTGCGCCAGGCGGGTGTCGACGAAGTCCTCCACCTGCGTCAGCGGCATCGTCTTCGACGTCAGCCCCAGGGTCAGGATCGGTGCGTCGGCCGGGTTTACTTTGGCGTAGATCGGCGGCGCCGGCAGGTCGGCAGGCAACAAATTGCCCGCGGCATTGATCGCGGCCTGCACTTCCTGCTCGGCGATATCGAGTGAGATAGCGAGACCGAACTGCAGCGTGATCACCGACGCGCCGGCGGAACTCACCGAACTCATCTGGTTGAGATTCGGCATCTGGCCGAACTGCACTTCCAGCGGTGCGGTGACCGACGAGGTCATGACATCCGGACTGGCGCCGGGATAGAAAGTCTGCACCTGGATGGTCGGATAGTCCACCTCGGGCAAAGCGGCGACTGGAAGGAATCTGAACGCGAGCATGCCGGACAGCATGATCGCTATCATCAGCAGGGTGGTCGCCACAGGCCGCAGAATGAACGGCTGTGAAGGGTTCATTGTTTTTGTCCGCTGTCCGAGCGCCGCTTCTTGCTGCCCGCCTTGTCCGGGCTGGTGGAAGGGGTCGCCGGCGGCTTGCCGGTATCGGCCTCCGCGCGCAGGTTGATCTTGGCGCCGTCGCGCAGCTTGTCGGCGCCATCGATCACGATGCGATCACCGGGCACCAGCCCGGAGCGGACCTCGACGCGGTCGCCATCCGTCACGCCGAGTTCGACCTTGCGGACCGAAACGGTGTTGTCGGCGTTGACAAGATAGACGAACGTGCCGGGTACGCCGCGCTGAACACCCGCCGTCGGCATCGTGGTGACATCCTTGTGGGTATCAAGCAGCAGGCGGATGTTGACGAACTGATTCGGGTAAAGCGTTTCGGTGTCGTTGGGAAACTGCGCTCGCAGCTTGATCGTTCCGGTGGTCGGATCGATCTGGCTGTCGAAAGTCTGCAAGGTGCCGTCGGCGATCTTGTTGGCGCCGCTGCGATCGAGCGCGGTTACCGGCAGGACGGCTCCGTCCTGGAGACGTTTCGAGATCGCCTGCAGATTGTCTTCCGGCACCGTGAACAGGACGCTGATCGGCTTCAACTGCGTGATCACGACGAGGCCGTTGGTATCGCCGGGCGTGACATAGTTGCCCTGGTCGACCTGACGCAGTCCGACGCGGCCATCCAGCGGCGACACGATGCGGCAATAGTTCAGGTTCACTTCGGCAGATTTGACCGCGGCGCGGTCGGCTTCGACCGTGCCCTGGTCCTGTGCGACCAGTGCAATCTGGGTGTCCAGCGTCTGATGCGGCACCGCATTCTGCGCCGCCAGGCCTTGATAGCGCGTCAGATCGACTTGCGCGCCTTTCAGCAGCGCTTCGTCGCGCGCCAGCGCTCCTTTCGCCTGATTTAGTGTGGCTTCATAGGGCCGAGAGTTCGATTTCCGCGAGCAGGTCGCCTTTCTTGACCTCATCGCCCTCCTTGAAATCGATCTTCAACAGGTAACCGCTGATCTGACTTCTGATCGTCACGGTGGCCAGCGATGTGACGGTACCGAGTGCGTTGAGGTTGATTCCGATATCGCCCTTGGCGACGACTTCGGGCACGATCGACATCGGCGCGGCATTTCGCGCGGCACCGCCCTGCTCGGGCGCGCTCTGGTGCCGGCTCCACCAGACGACCCCGGCGACGATCAGCAACAGCAGCAGGCAGGTCGCGACGAATCGCCGGCCCGACCGGGGCTTGGTGACAGGTAGAGCGTGAGCCGGACGGGCTTCCTGCTGGGGCGAAGCTTCCTGAGGAGGTTTCACGGGTTGGTTCATGAACGTTCCATCATCGAACTGTCGCTCATTTTCGGGCCTCCGGCCGCGTGACCTGTCGAGGGCACGAAGTCGTTCAAACAAACCGTAACGAATCGAACATTGTACGCGTTTTGAACGGAATTTCGCAATCGCCCGACGGCAGAGAAGTACACGTCCAAGACCGGCTGATCGCATTAATATTCGGAAAGAATTGTATCCCGATCCGACACACCTCGCCAGCGAATCGGCCGGTTTTTACCGGGATTGGCGCATCGACGGCACCCAAAAGGCACAGTTTTGGCCGCCGGCTTGTTAAAGCTGTCGATCGACCCCTGCGCGTCGGCTTGATTGAGATCGCTGGCTGTCTCGGTGCCGTTGTGCTGCCGTGGGATCGGTAGAGCGTCGACACCTTCCTCCAACGCAGGACCAGCAACGTGACCACCATTCGCCTCGCCATTGTCGGCCTCGGCAAGATCGCCCGCGATCAGCATGTCCCTGCAATCGCCGGCACCGAAGGAATTAAACTCGCCGCCGTCGCCAGCCGCAATGCCTCGATTGCCGGCCTCACGCATTTCGCGACGCTCGACGAGTTGCTGGCGGCCGCGCCGGATATCGATGCCGTGGCGCTGTGTACGCCGCCGCAAGGGCGGCATCTTCAGGCGGCAGCGGCGTTAAGGGCCGGCAAGCATGTTCTGCTCGAAAAGCCTCCGGGAGCGACGGTCAGCGAACTCAATCCTCTGATCGAGGTGGCAAGGCAAGCCGGGCTGACGTTGTTTGCGAGCTGGCATTCCCGTTTCGCACCCGCCGTCGAACCGGCGCGACGTTTTCTCGCAAGCCGCAACATCAAATCGGTCGTCGTCGAATGGAAGGAGGACGTGAGGATCTGGCATCCGGGCCAGGCCTGGATCTGGGAGCCCGGTGGGCTCGGGGTGTTCGATCCCGGCATCAATGCGCTCTCGATCCTTACTCGCATTCTGCCGCGGCCGTTCTTTCTCAGCCGGGCCGAACTGTCGTTCCCGCGCCGGCGCGCCGCCCCGATCGCCGCCGATCTCGTTTTTTCTGACGATAGCGGGTTGCCGATCCGGGCCGAATTCGATTGGCGCCAGACCGGCCCGCAAAGCTGGAACATCCGGGTCGAGACCGACGCGGGCAGCCTTTCGCTCTCCGGCGGCGGCGGCCGTCTTGTCTGCGATGACCGGATATTGGTCGACGAAAAGCCGGCGGAGTATCACGGCGTCTATCGGCGCTTCGTCGAACTGGTCGCCCGCGGCGAGTCCGATGTCGATCTATCGCCGCTGGTCCATGTTGCCGATGCCTTCATGCTCGGCCGTCGCGGCGACGTCGAACCGTTTATCGAGCATTGAACGCAGCACGGTCGGGCGATTCGCCGAGCCAGCTCATCTAACCCCGGTTTGCATCCGCGCGTTCGGGTGGCGGACGCGCGAGCGGAACGAGCATCAATCCGAGCAGCGCCACGATGGTCAGCAGGGCCCAGGCTTCGTTGGTGCTGAGCGCAAACGCCGCCCGCTCGACCATGGGCCGAACATAGGCTTCGACGGCGGCCTCCGACACACCGGCCGGCGGGTGGTTGAACAACCGAAGGTCAAGCCCGATCGCCTGCGCCGCGGTGACATCACCGGCAATCAGTCGGTCGCGCAGTGCGCCGGCATGTTGCGCCGTGCGCCCGTAGAGGATGGTGTCGATCAATGCGATCCCGATCGCGCCACCGAGGTTTCGCATCAGGTTGAACAGGCCGCTGGCGTCGGGCACCTGGCTTGCCGTCAATGTGCCGAGCGCCAGCCGGGTCGGCGGCAGCAGGCAGAACATGATGGCGATGCCACGCAGGACCTGCGGCCAGAACATCTCGTCGAAATCGGCGACCCGGCTCTGAAACGCGCTACAACCGAGCCCGAATGCGAACAGCGCGAAACCGCCGGCCGACAGCCAGCGCGGATCGAACCTGCTTTCCAGCGCGCCGGCAATCGGTGCGGTCGCGAGTTGCGCGACACCGGTGACCAGCATGACGGTGCCGATTTCGAAGGCATCATGGTGACGCACATAGGCGAGAAACACCGGCATCAGATAGACCGAGCCGAACAATCCGACGCCGAGGCAAAAGCTCAGCACGCAACCGATCGCGAACGAACGCGTGCTCAATGTCGATAGCTCGACCACCGGATGCGCGGCCTTGCCCGTCCTGACCGCAAAGCCCGCCGCCGCCATGGCACACAGCAGGAACAGGGCAACGGAGCCTGGCGAAAACCAGCCTTGCTGCGGGGCCAGCTTGAGGCCGATCTCGAGGCTCGCGAGCGCGATTGCCATCAGCGTCAGCGAATAACCGTCAAGTGTTACCAGATCGGCAAGGCAGGGCTTTGTGCGCGGCAGCACCAGGGGCGTGACGGCGGCGGCGATGATCCCAGGAACAACATTGATCAAGAACAGCCAGTGCCAGGACCAGGTATCGGTGATCCAGCCGCCGACCACCGGCCCCACGGTCGGCGCCAGAACGGCCGTGATACCGGCCAGGGTGGTGGCGATCGGATGCAGCCGGATTGGAAACAGCAGGAAGACTGCGGAGAATACCGCGGGGATCAGGGTGCCGCCGGCAAAACCCTGCAACACCCGGAAGCTGATCAGAACCACAAAACCGCCGCTGAAGGCACAGCCGATCGAGGCGAGGGTGAACAGGCTGATCGCTCCGACAAACAGCCACCGCAGCGTCAACACGCGCGTCATCCAGCCCGTCAGGGGAATGGCGATGATCTCGGCGATCAGATACGCGGTCTGGACCCAGCTCATCAGATCCGGAGCCATTGCCAGTGCGCGCTGGATCGTCGGCAACGAGGTCGCGACAACCTGAATGTCGAGGATCGCCATGAACATGCCGAGGCACATCAGCATGAAACCAAGCCATGTCGCGGCCTGGATATCGCTCTGCTTGCTCAGCCATTCATTCATGGCGGATCCGCCATCCTCGCCTGGTGACAGGCGCCCAGCGCGCGGTTCTCGGCCCGCAGGCGGATCGCCAGCACGGCCGCGTTGAGGACCGTGAAGACGATGGCAAGCCGCGGAAGATCGAGCGCCCATGGCAGCACGGCGATCTCGCCGGCCACAACCGCATAGTTGGGGTGAGACATCAATCGATAAGGTCCCGCCGCCACCAGTGGCTCGCCCGGCAGCACGATGATCCGCGTGGTCCATCGTGAGCCAAGCGTCCACAGCACCCAGCAACGCAGGCCCTGCAGCGCGACATACAAAGCGAGCGCCACTCCGTTCACGGTTTGATGTCGTCCGAATAGCCACAGCGACAGCAGCCAGGCCGTGTGCACTGCGACGATCAATGGATAGTGCCGCGATCCCACTTCGACGGCGCCACGGGCCATCAGCTTGCGCGTGTTGTGGCGTGCAACGACGAGTTCACCGATGCGCTGCAGCGTGACGACGACAAGCAGGAGCTCGGCGCCGGTCAAGCGGTGTGCCGCAGCGTGACACAGGTTGCGGTGAAGCCGGGTCCGAGCGCCGTCAACAGCGATCGGGCCGGCAGACCCTTGGCGCGCGCACGTTCGAGAACAAACAACACCGTCGGTGCCGACATGTTGCCGCAATCGGCGATGACCTGCCGCTCATGGTCGAGCGTGCCCTGGTGAAGGCGCAGTGCCGTCTCCAGGGCGGCGATGACCCTGGCGCCGCCGGGATGACAGATGAATCGCCCGATCTCCGTTGTCGAGAGCTGCATGTTCGAGAGAATTTGCATCACGGCAGAGCCAAGATGCGCGGTAATGAAATTCGGAATGGTGCGCTGGAAGATGACGCCGAATCCTTCGGGATCGACGTTCCAGCCCATGATGCCAAGCGTATCCGGCCACAGATATTCGCCGGAACTCTCGATTTGCGTGGCGCCGCCGTCGCCCGCGCGCAGGATGATCGCCGCGGCACCGTCGCCGAACAGGCTGGTGGCGACGATGTTGGCCTTGGTGAGTTCGTCGAGGCGAAGCGCCAGCGAGCAGAGCTCGACGGCGACCAGCAACACGTTGGTTCCCGGTCGCGCCTGCGCGAGGCGTGCCGCGATCGACAGTCCCGATACCCCGCCAGCGCAGCCGAGCCCGAACACCGGCACCCGCGTGACGTCGAAGCGGAATCCCATCCGGCCGGCGACCCGGGCTTCGAGACTTGGCGTGGCAATCCCGGTGGAGGAGACGGTCACCACCGTGTCGATATCGGCAGCCGTCAGATCGGCGCTCGCCAGCGCTTTCCCGGCGGCATCGACGAACAGCGCCTCCGCGCCCTCCAGAAAGGCCTCGGTCCGTTCCGGCCAGCCGCGCGGCGCGAGATACCAGTCGAACGGCTTCACGCCATGGCGCTTGACGATCCCGGTATTGCTGAAAATGCTGGAAAGCGTTTCGAATTCGGGAAGCCGCGGTCCGAACACCTCCCACGCGGCGGCGAGAACATCCTTCTGCAGAAACACGTGAGGAGGGAGGGAAGTTGCCAGCGAGACCAAAGCCGCCTGTGACGCCGGAGCAGCTTTGGCCATTGCGTGTCCCCCGATTTCCGCCTTCGCAATAGGAACATTCGCGGGCTGCGAATATTTCAAATGCCGCGAAAATCACCGGGCGGAGCGGGTCACTAAAAGGTGAAATCGGGCAGCTTCATGGTGGCGCGCGCGTCGCGGCATCAAAAGCTGCGGGCGGTCTTGGCTGCCATGTTTCAGCGTTGGCTCTAGCCGAACGGCGGTCTGCTATGCTTTGATGTGAAAAAGCCCGGGCCTGAAGAACCACGCCGGCAAAACGGCGGCCAGCGGCACGAGGCGCCGCCAGCCATGAGAAGCCAAACGGGAGGCATCCTTGGAGAAATCCGGCCGCACGCTGCTGGCCAAGATCTGGGACCAGCATGTCATCGCACGCCTTGGCGAGGATACCGATCTGCTCCATGTCGATCGTCACTTGCTGCACGACCTCGGGGGCTCGCGCGGCCTGCTCGATCTCAAGAAGCGCAATCTTTCCGTTCACAACCCCGAACTGACCTTCGCGACGCCGGATCACGCGATCTCGACCGCGCATGGACGCGCCGGCACCATCCAGATCGGTCAGGACCTGCTGGCGGCGTTGCGGGTCGAAACGGCGGCCGCCGGCATCGAGCTGTTCGATGTCGACCAGCCCGGCCAGGGCATTGTTCATGTCATCGGGCCGGAGCTGGGCCTGAGCCTGCCTGGTTGCCTGATCGTGTGCGGCGACAGCCATACCTGCACCCATGGCGGGCTCGGCGCGCTCGCCTTTGGCATCGGATCGAGCGAATTGACGCATGTGCTGGCGACGCAGGCGCTGATCCAGCGTCGACCCAAATCCATGCGCGTCCGGTTCGAGGGCAAGCTTCCGCTTGGCGTCACCGCGAAGGACATGGTCCTTGCCTTGATCGGCCATGTCGGGGCTGCCGGCGGCGCCGGCTATGCCGTCGAATACGCCGGCAGCGCGATCAGGGATCTGCCGGTCGAAGGGCGGCTGACCATCTGCAACCTCTCGATCGAGCTTGGCGCCAAGATTGGCATGGTTGCCCCGGACGAGAAAACCTATGCGTACATCCACGGACGACGCTACGCCCCGCAAGGCGAGACGTGGGAGCAGGCGGTTCGGGCATGGCGGCGGCTGCCAAGCGACCCCGATGCAGTGTTCGACAAGGAAGTTCGCATCGATGTCGAAAGCATCATTCCGCAGGTGACCTGGGGCATCAGTCCGGAGCACGTCATCGGCGTCGATGGCCGCATTCCGGATCCCGAACAGATTGCCGATCCGGCGCGCCGCGCCGCGGTCGAGACCGCGCTCGATTATATGGGCCTCAAAGGCGGCGCGCCGATCGCCGGCACGCCGGTCGACTGGGTCTTCATCGGCTCCTGCACCAATAGCCGGCTCAGCGATTTGCGCGCTGCCGCTGAAGTCGCGCGTGGCCGCAAGGTCGCGCCCGGCGTGCGCGCCTGGGTGGTGCCGGGGTCGGAGACGGTCAAGCGCGATGCGGTTGCCGAAGGACTGGACAGGCTGTTCATCGACGCCGGCTTCGAGTGGCGCGAGCCCGGATGTTCGATGTGTCTTGCCGCCAACGGCGAGACAGTTGCACCGGGCCAGCGTTCGGTCTCGACCTCCAACCGCAATTTCATCGGCCGCCAGGGGCCGGGCGCGCGAACCCATCTCGCCAGTCCGGCCACGGCGGCGGCGGCGGCGATCGCGGGCGCCATCGCCGATGTGCGGATGATGGAGCGATAGATGCCGCAACCCTTCACCCGACTGAACGCCATCGCCGCACCGATCATGCGCACCAACATCGATACCGACGTCATCATTCGCATCGAACGTCTGGTCGGCAACGCGGTGCGCGGCACGCTTGGCAAATGGGCGTTCGGCTCGCTGCGCTATCTACCGGACGGCTCGGAGAATCCCGCGTTCATCCTGAACCGCGAGCCGTACCGGCACGCCGAAATCCTCGTCACCGGACCGAATTTCGGCTGCGGTTCTTCCCGCGAGGGCGCGGTGTGGGCGCTGCAGGAGATGGGAATCCGCGCCGTGATCGGCTCGGGTTTCGGCGATATCTTCTTCGCCAACTGTTTTCAGAACGGCATCCTTCCGATCGTGATCGACAAGGACATTGTCGACGGCCTTGCCGCAGAGGTCGAACTGACCCAGGGCTCCGGGCGCGTCGGCGTCGATCTCGAGGCGCAGACGATCATGTCGCCGTCCGGCAAGCGGCACCGTTTCGAGATCGATCCGCGCCGCCGCGCCGGGCTTCTCAAGGGGCTCGACGAGGTGCTGCAGACCCTGCGCCGCGACGACGAAATCCGGGCGTTCCAGGCATCCGACCGCAATGCGCGGCCCTGGATCCACTTTGCGGGGAAACACGCATGAACGGCCGTTCGAACATGTTCAAGATAGCCGTAGTGGGCGGCGAGGGCATTGGTCCCGAGGTGACGGCGCAGTCGCACCGGGTTCTCGCCTGGTTCGCGGCGCGACGCGGCGCCCCGGTAACGCTGCGCGAGGCGCAATACGGTCTGATCCCCTATCGGGCGACCGGCAAGGTGTTGCCGCCGGATACGGCGGAAGCGATGGATGAGGCCGATGCCATTTTGTGGGGCGCGACCGGTGGTCCCGAAACCACCGAGGTTCCCGCCGCCGCACGCAAGGCCGGCAGCCTGCTCGGGCTGCGCCGCAAATACGATCTCTATGCCAATCTAAGGCCGATCGTTGCCAACCCCGCGCTATCGGAGTCGGCCCCGCTCAAGCCGCGCGTGCTCAAGGGCGTCGACTTTGTCATCATCCGCGAGTTGACCGGCGGCATCTATTTTGGCGAGCCGCGCGGCATCGAGACGCTGGCCGACGGCCAGCGCCGCGGCTTCAACACCGAGCAATACACCACCAATCAGATTCGCCGGGTGGCGCGGACCGCCTTCGAGCTGGCGCGGACGCGCAAGGGCCGGGTCTGCTCGGTCGACAAGGCCAATGTGCTGGAAACCAGCGTGGTGTGGCGCGAGGAAGTGACCGCGCTGCACAGCGAGGAATTCTCCGACGTCGAGCTTACCCATCTCTATGTCGACAACGCGGCCATGCAGATCGTTCGCGAGCCGGCGCAATTCGACATGATGGTGACCGGCAACATCTTCGGCGACATCCTGTCCGATTGCGCGGCGATGGCGTCCGGCTCGCTTGGCATGCTGCCGTCGGCCTCGCTCGGGCCGGTCGATCGGTTCGGCCGCCGCAAGGCGCTCTATGAGCCGGTCCACGGCAGCGCACCCGACATCGCGGGCAAAGGCATCGCCAATCCGCTCGGCTCGATACTCAGCGTCGCCATGCTGCTGCGCCTCACGCTCGGCCGGCCCGATGATGCGGACCTGCTCGAACGAGCGGTCGATACCGCGCTGGCGGCCGGGGCGCGCACGGCCGATATCGCCGAGCCGGACGCAACCAGACTTTCGACCGCCGAGATGGGCGACGCGGTGCTTGATGCGCTGGACAAGCTGGCCGCCCGGCAGAAGGAACCCGCGTGATGCCGCGGCCCGCATACAGGAGCACCCCGGCCATCCGATTTGACGAATATGCCAACTGTCGCCGCCGTAGCGTTTCCCGTCCCTGTCATCTTACGTGAGGAGTAACTCCATGACCCATGCGATCCGCTTTCATAAGACCGGTGGCCCCGAAGTTCTGGTCTGGGAGGAGGTCAAGCTCGGCAAGCCGGGTCCGGGCGAGGCACGGATTCGCCATACCGCCGTCGGACTGAACTTTGTCGACATCTACAATCGCTCCGGCCTGTACCCCGTGCAATTGCCGAGCGGTCTCGGCGGCGAGGCGGCCGGTGTTGTCGAGGAAGTCGGATCCGGCGTCACCGACCTGAAGCCAGGCGACCGCATCGCCTATGGCGCCGCCCCGATGGGCGCCTATGCCGAAGCGCGTCTGATCCCGGCCGACCGCCTCATCAAGCTGCCCGATAGCATCGATGACAGGACCGCAGCGGCGATGATGCTGAAGGGCCTGACGGTGCAATATCTGATCCGCCAGACCTATCGGGTGAAAGCCGGCGAAACCATCCTGCTCCATGCCGCGGCCGGCGGCGTCGGTCTGATCCTCGGCCAATGGGCGAAGCATCTTGGCGCAACCGTGATTGGCACGGTCGGCAGCGATGAAAAGGCAAAGCTCGCGCAAGCCCATGGCTGCGCCCACACCATCGTCTACACGCGAGAGGATTTCGTGAAGCGCGTCGGCGAGATCACCGGGGGCAAGAAAGTGCCGGTGGTCTACGATTCCGTCGGCAAGGATACGTTTCTGAAATCGCTCGATTGCCTGGCACCGCTCGGCTTCGTTGCGCTGTTCGGCCAGTCCTCCGGCAATGTCGAGCCGCTGAACCTCGGTCTGCTGGCCCAGAAGGGGTCGCTCTACGTCACCCGCCCGACGCTCAACACCTACGGTGCCAAACGCGAGAACCTGGTGGCGATGGCAAAAGAACTGTTCGAGGTGGTGCAATCCGGTGCGGTGAAGATCGAGGTTCGCCAGACCTACCCGCTCAAGGATGCAGCCAAGGCGCATGCCGATCTCGCCGCGCGCAAGACCACGGGATCGACAGTGCTGCTGGTCTGAGCGCCGGTAGGTTCGCTGCAACAGGCTCTCGCGCGGGATCGTCTCTCATGAATCTGTTTTATCTGCTCAAGGCCCGCCATGCAGCCGGCAAACCGGTCCGGGTCGCCTTGATCGGCGCCGGCAAATTCGGCTCGATGTTCCTGTCGCAGGTGCCGCACACGCCGGGGCTCGAGGTGCCGCTGATCGTCGACCTCGATCCGGAGCGCGCGCGCGAGGCCTGCCGTACTGTTGGCTGGGATCAGGCGAAAATCGCAGCGACCCTATTTACCGCCGACGCCGCGAGGGCGACAGCGGCCGATATCGAGGTCATTGTCGAGGCCACCGGCAATCCCGCGGTCGGCATTCGCCACGCGCGCGCGGCGATTGCGGCCGGCAAACACATCGTCATGGTCAATGTCGAGGCCGACGTGCTGGCCGGACCGCTGCTCGCGGATGAGGCGCGCAAGGCAGGTGTGGTCTATTCGCTGGCCTATGGCGATCAGCCGGCGTTGACCGCCGAAATGGTGGACTGGGCGCGGGCCACCGGTTTCCGCGTGGTCGCCGCCGGCAAGGGAACGAAGTATCTGCCGGCCTATCACGATGTGACGCCGGCGGGCGTCTGGGGCCATTATGGCCTTTCGGCCGACGAGGCGCAGTCGGCTGGCATGAACCCGCAGATGTTCAACTCATTCCTGGACGGCACCAAATCCGCGATCGAGATGGCTGCAATCGCCAATGCCACCGGGCTCGAGGTGCCCAGCGGCGGATTGCTGTTCCCGCCCTGCGGCGTCGACGACCTGCCGCACATCATGCGGCCGCGCGACCATGGCGGCGTGCTGGAGCGGTCGGGCGTCGTGGAAGTCGCCTCCTCGCTGGAGCGCGACGGCCGTGCGGTGTTCCGTGATCTGCGCTGGGGTGTCTACGTCGTTCTGGAAGCGCCGAACGACTATGCCGCGGATTGCTTCAGGCAATACGGGCTGCGGACCGATGCGAGCGGCCGTTACGCCGCGATGTACAAGCCCTATCATCTGATCGGGCTGGAACTGAACATCTCGATCCTGTCCGCCGCACTGCGAGGCGAGCCGACCGGCCAGCCGCACGATTTCCGCGGCGATGTCGCCTCAGTCGCCAAGCGCGATCTGCGCGCCGGCGAAATGCTCGACGGCGAGGGAGGCTATACCGTATGGGGCAAACTGATGCCGGCCGCGGCAAGCCTTGCCGCCGGTGCGCTGCCGATTGGCCTCGCACACCGGGTCAAGCTGAAGAATGACGTCGCCCATGGCACGGCGGTGCGCTGGAGCGATGTCGAGGTCGATGCCGACAATGAGACGATCAGGACGCGGCGGGCAATGGAAGCGAAGTTTCGCGGCAAGGGTTGAGTGATCCCGTCCGATCGGTCTCGTGCTTGCGCAGATCGCGGGCATGATCGAAACGGTCGGCCTGCGGGTCGGCGCCGGTCGTCTGGATTTCGGGAATGGCCGCCTCCGCCAGGATCTCTGCGGTGACATCGTCGACGGCTAAATCGGCGATCTCATGAATGAAGCTGACGTTCTTGTATTCGCCGGACGCCACGCGGGAGATGACCTCCCGCCGCGTGATCTCGGGATCGACGATGGCCTCGCGCCCGCGCTTTCCGTAATCGATCATCACGACGAAATACTGCATGGCGAGGTCTTGCCGCATGCCCGGAGGGGATGTTGGTCATCCACTATTTCCGAAAATCGGAAGCAAGTCAAGCAATAATTCTGAAAATCAGAAATGGCCGGACCGTGGTCCGCGGATCCGTCCCGCGCCGGGAGCGAATCACGGCGCCGGCGATCACTTCTGGCCGCCCTTGGCGGCCTTGCGGGTCCGGCCGGCGGCTTTGGCCCGCAACCGCTCGATCTGGCCCCTCGGCAGGGTAACGCAGATCTCCCCGATCCATTCCAGCTTGACGCCGTTGATCGGCTTGGCGTTGAAACTCGTCAGGTTGACGACAGCGGATGAGTTGCCTCGCTCGATGGTTTTCAGGTAGCGCTCGCCGGTCTTGAGCCGGACCGCGGCCTCTTCCCCGTAGAAACTCGCCAGCGGGTGGCGCTGGTCCCTGAAAACCACGATCACATCGCCATTTTCGTACTTCGGCAGCATGGAATCGCCAGCTACCTCGAAGGCGATGGTTTCCTCGGCGATCGGGAACGGCAGTTCGACTTCGCCCAGGCCCTCCGGCGGCACCTGTTCGTGTTCAGGTTCGATCGCCGCACCGGCGCCGACCCGCCCCATGATCGGCACCGAGTTCAGTTCGAGATATTCCACGATCGGCGCGATCTCTGCGGCCTTGATCAGGCGCAGCCCGGACAGGATTTCGGACACCGCGCCGGGACGGACGCCCATCGCCGCCGCCAGGCCGCCCTTGGTCTTGCCGGGCTTTTGCAGTCCCCGTTCGATCAGCCTGATGTCCAGCATGACGGCGCCGTCTCTTGAGTTCGGCCACATGATAGCAATTCCGATTATCAGAAATCAAGCTTGACTTTCATTTCGGAATATCCGAAATTGCCGGATGTGGGATCGGCCGCCCAGCTCCATTGGGCGGTCCGGTTCAATCGACTGGACATCGTTGTCGCATCCAGACGGGACGGCGCCCTGGCGCCGGCCGACGGCTCTCGCTTGCCGCGGCGCTCGCAACGACGGTGGAACATCGGGAGGAGTGAATGCAATCAGACTGGGCGCCGGCGCATTGCGACGCACTGCGCAAATTGCTGGCAAGTAGCCTGTCATATTCGGAAATCGCCGCTGCACTCAACGCGATATCCCAGACCGCCTATTCCCGCAGCGCCGTGATCGGCCGCGCCAAGCGCATGGGGCTTGCCGGCACGCGGTCCGAGAGCCGGCCGAAACCATCGCCGGAGGCACGGCCGCCAAGCCTGCACCGCGAGCACCATGGGGCCAAACTCAGGTGGCGTGTGCCGATTCTTGAACCCGTCGAACCGGTCAAGCTCCGCTGTGCCGACATCGATCCGCGCCATCTTTCGCTGACCGATCTTCAAACCAGCGATTGCCGATATCCTTATGGCGGCGACGAGGAAGGCGAGCCGATCACCTTCTGCGGTCATCCCCGCCATGAAAACTCGAGCTACTGCGCGGCCCATTCCAAACTGACGCGGAACACCGAGGCGGCGCCGGAAGCCGCCGCTGGCGAGACCGCGCGGCGGCCGTGGAGACCGCATGACCGTTCGAAGAGGGCGATCGCGATCCCGCCGACGCTGCCACGCCGCCATCGCGGGGAAAACGTAATCAGCCTGCTCAATTTCAAGCTTCAGCACAGGGGGTGAGGAAATGCCAAGGACCAAACGCAAAAAGCCGTATCGGTTCGCAACGGCGCATGACCGGCGATCTCGCGATCTTCCGCACAACGCCGAAGTGGCGACGATCGAAGTCGACGATCCGTTGGCGCTCGAGCCGGGAGACAGCATCGTCACGCTGCGTTCGATCCGCAACGATCCGCTGGCGCGGCTGCATTCCCATCGCCAGATCGACGAGGCGCAATACCGCGGCGGGCGCGCCTTCCAGGATGATTGGGAAAAAGCCGAGCGCGGCCCGCGGGCCCTCGATCCCTCAAGGGAATATGTCGATGGCGGCCAGTTTCGCGAACCGATTACGGAACGCCAGCGCAAGGCGGTGTTGCGGTTGAACCGCGCCGAACGCGAACTGGGTGCCGACGGGTCGGCGCTGGTGCACGACATCCTGGTTCTGGGCATGACAATGGAGCAGGTTGGACTGCGGCGCGGTTTGCGCAGTCAGCGCTGGATCGACTATTTCGCGCGCCGATTCCGCGAATGCCTGGATCGGCTGGCGTTGATGTACGGGTTTGCGGCGGAAGCCGGCACGGCGACCCGGCAGCGACCGGCCGCCATTGAATGACTCCTCCGGGCGCCCTACCGTCGCAGCATCGGCATGAATGATGTGACGGTGCCGGCGAGAACGGGAGATCGCAATGAAACGGCGGCTGCTGCTGAGCGTCGCGCTGGTTGCGACGCTGTACGGTTTCTGGGTGGCGCTGGCGAAGCCGACTTGCCAGATCGGCTTTGCCGCGTCCCTCGGCAAGGATTTCAAGTGGACATGTGTTGTCCAATGACCGCTGCTGCAGGTCGATGCAGCCGGCATCCCGGCCGGCAGGTCGATCGCGGTTGCCGTTCGAGGTCCCTGAAGCAGATGGTTAGCCGAAAACACTCGATCAAATTAAGCCAAATCGATTCATACTGCCTTAGAATGTCCCATGTATATTTGCCGAGCTAAATCGATCAAATACAATTCCAATGGAGGCAGTGGTGAAGCGTAGCATTTTGGCGTTCCTGTCCGATGAATCGGGTGCGACCGCGATCGAATACGGCCTTATTGCAGCGGGTATTGCGCTTGCAATTATCGCGGTGGTTAACGGCTTGGGCAGCAACCTCAACACCCAATTCGCATCAATCAACAACTCGTTGAAATAGGTTTGATTTGGATATTCCCTCGGGGCCGGGGGGTTCGATCTTCACGAAAAATCAACCGTCTGAAAAAGCCCGCGCCGAGCTAGCCGCTCGCACGGGCTTTTTTGTCTGAAGGACGATCCCGCATGAAAATTGGTAAGGTTCAATCCAGGTTCCAGCCATAATGAGGAATCCGTGCTGGACTTTCGGCGGAGAAGCCGCCCCTTTTGCCGAAAACGAGATAGCCCTATGGGCCACCTGTTCAGAACGGCCCGGCGCTGAAGCCAAGCGGTTGCGCCACGTCGTAGGCTGCCTTGCTCACCGGCAGGGCGTAGTTGACGGTCAGTGCGCCGAATGGCGAGGCCCAGCTAAGCCCGACGCCAGCCGACGAGCGCATGATGTTGGCATTGGCGAGCTGCAGCGACTGTGCGGAGCCCGGGAATGTTGTCGGCCCGCCGTAGCGAAACACGCTGCCGGCGTCGACGAACGCCAACGCCTTGAGGCCGTACTCCTGAGGCACGCCGGGGATCGCGCTCTGCAACTCCGCCGTGGTCGCCCAGTACATGCTGCCACCGACATTATCCATGGTGGTGCCGGGAGTGAGATCGCGAGGCCCGAAGCCGTTGGGTGCAAATCCCCGCACCAGTTGCGGGCCTCCGAAAAAGCTGTCGATCAGCGGTACCTGCTGGCCGCCATAGCCCGTGATGTAACCGCCCTGGGCGCGGACCATGCCGACGAGGTCGCTGTTGAGCGACTGATAGTAGCGCACGTCCTCGGTGGTGCGCAGGAAATTCACGTCGCCGCCGAGGCCGGCCAGATCCTGCCTGAGTTGCGAACTGATGCCGCTGGTCGGATTCTTGGTATTGTCGAGGGTGTTGTAACTGACGGTATCGCCGACGGCGGAAACCCAGGCCGGGCCGGCAAGCGCCGCCTGCTGGATGGGCAGCGAGGGGGCTGCGGCCAGCGACGCCGGGTCGAGCGTGACATTTTGGCGGGACAGCGAGTAGCGCCATTGCACGCCGACCTGTTCGGTCAATGGCGTGCCGAGCGACAAGGTCGCGCCATAGACGTCGCTGCCATAGGATTGGTAGCTGCTGGCATCGGTCTGCTTGGCCAGAAACTCGATCCCCGCCGCGACGCGGGTGCCGAGAAAATAGGGCTCCGATGCCGAGAGGTCGACGCCCCGGGCGTATTGGCCATAGGTCAACGACGTCTTGACGGCCGCGCCGGAGCCCAGGAAGTTGCTGTCGCCCAGCTTGACCTCGGCGAGCAGGCCGTCGGTCGTCGAATAGCCGCCGGAGATCGAGAAGTCGCCGGTCGATTGTTCGGCCACCTCGACATCAAGGATGACGCGGTCCGGCGCCGAGCCTTGCTTGTTCGAAATCTTCACGGTCTTGAAATAGTTCAGATTCTTCAGCCGCCGTTCGGCACGATCGATCAGGGCCTTGTTGTAGGCATCGCCTTCCGCAATGTCGAATTCACGCCGGATCACATAGCCGCGGGTTCGGGTATTGCCGTGGATTTCGATGCGCTCGACATAGGTGCGGGGCCCCTGATCGATCACCAGCGCGACCCCGATGCGCCGCGCGTCGGCATCGCGCGTGGTGCGGGTTGTAGCCTGTGCGAAGGGATAGCCGAGCTTGGCCAGTGCGGTCCCGACAATTTCGGTGCTCTTGTCGAGCGCATTGCCGTCGAACACGGCGCCGGTCCGGATCAGCAGCAGGCGGCGAAGCTGTCCGGAATCCAATCCCACGACACGGCAATCGACGCCGATGTCGCCGAAATGGTAGAGCGGACCTTCATCGATCGAAAAGGTCAGCGTAAATCCCCTGGTCGCGGGATCGTATTCGGCGACCGCGGAGGGGACGCTGGCGTCGGCATAGCCCTTGCTGCGGTAGTACCGTCGCAGCAGCTCGCGATCCGCCGCGATGCGGTCCGGATCATAGGCGTCGCCACCGGTCAGGAAGCTCAGCATGTTGGTTGCCGAAGTCTTGATGACGGCGGCAAGCTGCCGCTTGCTGAACACCTGGTTGCCGACAAAGTTGATTTGCCGCACCGTGGTCTTGCTGCCTTCGGTCACCTCGTAGACGAGGTCGACCCCATCGTTGCCGCGGTCGATGATTTCGGGCACGACACCGACATCGTCGCGCCCGGCATGGCGGTAGGCTTCCATGATGCGGCCGACATCGGCCTGCACCATGGCGCGTTGCAGGGTGCCGCGCGGCTTGGATTCGACGACGGCCTCGAGCTCCTTGTCCTTTATCTTCTTGTTGCCCTCGAAGGCGACGCGATCGAGCACTTTCGCCTCGGTCAGACGCACGACCAGGCGTTCCCCGGCGTGATCGACCGCGACATGTTCGAACAGGCCAGTTGCAATCAGGGCCTTGAGCGCCACGTCGAGCGATGCGGCGTCGAAGCGTCCGTCGGCCGCTGGGTGGAAATACGAGCGCACGGTGTCGGCGTCGATGCGGTGATTGCCCTCTACACTGATGGCCTGTGCGGCCGCCTCGTTCGCAGTGCCGGCCGATGGAATCAGCACGAGCGTCGCGACCATCAACGCGGCTGGGATCGGCATCTGGCGAAGGCGTCGGGTCGGTACCACGGGTTTACTCATCACGTCCCGCTGTCCCTCGTTTGACGGGCCGGCATCGAATTGCGCGCGCGGGGCAAAAGAATGTCGGTGCCAAGGTCAGTTGCGGGCCGATCATTAACGTAGCCACAATTTCGACGCGGTGCTGAACCGGCTGTCCCAAGATTCGTCGTATAGCCGCTCCAAATGCCGGCTAGCCAAATGCCAGAAAACGTTCGCGCTGCGGGCCTCGCAAGCGCTTCGTGGGAGCATCCTATGCGCTACGCAGCCTACCTCATCGCCCTGTTTCTTTCGATCCCGTCAGCCAGCGCGGCGATCTCGCCGGAGATCGACCCGCGCGCGTCGCTCAGCGTGGTTCAGCAATGGATCTACAATTACCGCGCCAAACCGGACTACGCGCATGTCCCGGCCGCGGTGCGCGTGCTGTTCCACGCGCAGAGCTTCAAGGAACCGGAGAACGCCGGCATATATCTTGGCTTCATCGCCGGAGCGATCGGGTCGAATCCGGCCAAGGCCGAGCAGCTCGTCACCAGTTTCTTTCCGGTGCCGCCGGAAGATGAGTGGGTGATTGTGCGTGCGATCGCCTATTCAGGGCTGCCCGACTGGCGCAATTTGCTGCGCCGGATCGCGCCGCGGATGCCGGGGCGCCAGGTTATGATCGACAGCTATCTCGCCGGCACGCTGCCGACCCTTGGTGACATCCCGCTGGAAGAGACCAAACCCGGCATGCTCGACAGGTTGCGTGGTGTGTTCACGCGCAATCCGTTTGCCAAGGAAGACAAGAAGACGGACATCAAGCTGACCTTCGCCAACAGTCAGGACCTGCTGGATACGCTGTGGGGATATTACTTCGCGACCGGCTCGCACGTTCCGATCCAGCGCATTATCTCGATGCTGCCCTGGAGCAAAAGCCGCGACACCGTCGACAAACTCACCGTCGGCAGCATGGCGCGCTATACGCTCGCAAGCTACGCAGTCCGCGATGCGGGATTGCGTGAATATCTCCGCGGCGAACTGGCGCGGCAGCCGGCGGCGGTCAAGGTGCCGCTGGCCGAGGTGGTCGAAGCTGCCGACACGGTACAACTTGCCGCCGTGCGCAAGGACGCACTCGCCGCCGTGGAAGAGCTCAAGACCAAGGGGTCGGATTCCAGGCGCAACCTCGACTTCTGGGGCCAGGTCGGCGTCGGCGCGGTGGCGCTGGGCTGCGTGTCGGCGGCGGCGCTCGGCCAGATCGCTGTCGGTATTCCCTGCGTGATCGGCGGCTCTGCATCGCAAGGCCTGCTGTCGTTTTGGGAAAAACAGCAGTGATCCGACGCTATGTGGCTCGACAGGATAGTCATGTGCGGCCCGCTGCCACTGCTTTGGTGACGGCCCGCCGCGCCAGGGCCGGTCGTGTTGGCCCGGCGGCATGACGGCGGCGCAGAAGCGCTACTTGTGAACTTGCGGAAATAGACCGTAATGTCGGCCCGCGCGGCACGGATGTCGCGCCAATCGCCATCAGAAGAAGAGGACGGGAGATCATGACCGCCGGACCGCAATTGCCGGATCGCGCGCCAAGGAAGCAGGGCGCGCCGACCGCTCTCGACGGCCTGCTGGTGGTGGATTTCACCCGCATCGTCGCCGGCCCCGCCTGCACGCAGACGCTGGCGGACTTCGGCGCCAGGGTCATCAAGATCGAGAACCCGGAAGGCGGCGACGACACGCGCCATTATGAGCACGCCGAAATCGGCGGCGAGAGCGCAGCCTATCTCAGTCTCAACCGCAACAAGCGTGGCATCGCGCTCGACTTCACCAGGCCGCAGGCGCTGGAGGTGGTGCGCGAACTCATCGCGAAAGCGGATGTGGTGGTCGAGAATTTCTCCGGCGGGGTGATGAAGAAATATGGCCTCGACTATGCCTCGGTCGCCGGCGCCAATCCGCGGCTGGTCTATTGCTCGATCTCCGCCTACGGCCGCAACGGGCCCTTCGCGCTGCGTCCGGGATTCGATCCGATCACGCAGGCCGAAAGCGGGTTCATGTCGCTGAATGGCTTTCCGGATGGACAGCCGGTGCGCACCGGTCCGCCGATCGTCGACATGGCGACGGGAATGTCGGCCTGCAACGCCATCCTGCTTGCATTGCTGGCGCGCGACCGGCTCGGCCGCGGCCAGCATGTCGAGGTTGCGCTGATCGACATCGCGGTCGCGATGACCGGCTTCTACGGCATGGCCTATCTGATCACCGGCTCGAATCCGGGCCGCTTTGGCAATTCACCCAACGGCTCGCCCAGCGTCGGCGTTTACGAGGCGTCCGACGGGCCGTTCTACATCGCCTGCGCCAACGACCGGCTGTACCGCCGCCTGGTCACCGAGGTGCTGGAGCGGCCTGACCTCGTCACCGACCCGCAATTCGCGACGCGGAAAGCGCGAACCGCCAACCGGGAAAAGCTGCGCGCCATCATCGGCGCGGCTTTCAGGGCCGACCGGCTCGAGAACTGGATGGCGAAGATGAAGAAGGCCAATGTTCCGGTCGGCTATCTCCGCACCGTCGAACAGGGCTTCAATGCGCCCGAAGTGCGCGAGCGACACCGTCTCAGCCGGATTCCGCATCCGACCGCGGGATCGGTGCCCAACATCGAAACTCCGCTCCGTCTCGAGCTGACGCCGGTGGTCGATCCCGTTGCGGCGCCGTTGCTGGGCGAGCACACCAGGGAGGTGTTGCGCGGCACGCTCGGCTATGATGACGCCCGCATCGCAGCGCTGGCCGATGCGGGGGCGTTCGGCGCCAAGCCGGGCAATGCGTGAATCATGAACGCCATCCGGTGGCCTCGTGGTTCGAGACGCGCGGCGTTGCCAAACTCCTCATTCGTAGGGTGGGCAGGGCGCGCTTGCGCCGTGCCCACCGTCGGACGATTGGTGGGCACGCTTCGCTTTGCCCACCCTACGCGGCTGTTGGGGTGGCCGGGCCTTCGCTTGTTCGTCATGCCCGGGCCAAGCCGGGCCAAGCCCCGGGCATGACGAGCTTCAACTGGGCTAATGCACCGCCGCGTACATGATTTTCTCTTCGGTCGCTTCCAGCGCGGAGAATTCCTCGACCACCTTGCCCTGTCTCGAAACCAGAATGCGATCGGACAGCGCCATGATCTCGGGCAAGTAGGATGAGATCACCACGACCGCCTTGCCTTCGTCGGCGAGGCGCTGGATCAGTTCATGGATCTCGACAATCGCGCCGACGTCGACACCGCGGGTCGGCTCGTCGAAAATGATGAGATCCGGGTCCTGCACCAGCGATTTGGCAATCACCACCTTCTGCTGGTTGCCGCCCGACAGTTCGACGACCTTCATGTCATTGCCGGTGGAACGGACCCTGAGTTTCTCGACCCACGTCTTGCCGACCTTGTCGGCCTCGCGTCCGGACAGGAAGAAGCGGCCGCCCGGCAGCTTGGCGAGCAGCCCGAGATAGATATTGCGCGCCACCGACATGGTCTCGTAGAAGCCCTCGACCTTGCGGTCTTCCGTGACATAGGCGATTCCGGCCCGCACCGCCGGCGCCGGAACCCGGTATCGTACCGGCTTGTCGTGCAGGATCACTTCGCCGCCGTGAAAGAAATCCCGCTTGAGCACGCCGGCGACGACCTTGAAGGTCTCGGTGCGGCCGGCACCGACCAGGCCGAACACACCGGTGATCTGTCCGGCGAACACCGACAGCGAGTTGTTCTTGACCATCGGCGCCATCTTGAGATTCTGCACCGTGAGCACCCGCGCGCCGGCGGGCCGCACGCTGGTCTTGCGGGTGCCGTAGAGTGTGTTCGACAAGTCGCGCCCGACCATCGCCTGCACGATACGGGCGCGGTCGAAATTGGCGGCATCGTCGGTCACGACGTGCCTGCCGTCGCGCAGGATGGTAATTCGATCGGCCAGAATCAGCGCCTCCTCCAGCGCATGGGAAATGAACACGATCGATACGCCACGGCGCTTGAGGTCGCGCACGAGGTCGAAGAAATATTTCTTTTCCTCCGGCGTCAGCGTCGCGGTCGGCTCGTCGAAGATGATGACCTTCGCCTGATGCAGGACGGCGCGGGCGATCTCGACCATCTGCTTCTTGGCGGCGCCGAGCAGTCCGACCGTGGCGGTCGGGGTGACGTCGAAATTCAGCGATTGCAGGAATTGCTGGGCGGCGATGTAGATGCCGCGCAGCCGGTTGTAGAAGCGCTCCTGACCGAGGAACAGATTTTGAGCGACCGTCATGGTTGGAACCAGGCTGTTCTCCTGGAACACCATCGCGATACCGAGATGGCGCGCTTCCAGCGGCGTCCTCGGCGCCGCATCGACGCCGTTCACCTGCATCGTTCCGGTACTCAGCGTGACGACGCCGGCCATTATCTTGGTTAGTGTCGACTTGCCGGCGCCGTTCTCGCCGACCAGCGCATGAATTTCGCCGCGCCGAAGTTCGAAATCGACATTCTCGATCGCAGCTACGCCGGCATAGAGCTTGGTCGCGTTACGGAGGGCGAGGACGATGTCGGTCATGCGGGCAATTCCTGATCGATTCCAGCCAACCGCATCCGCAGCAGGCGGCCCGGCCCCTTGGCGAGCGCGTATAGCGACCCGTTCGCTTCGACCGCCGCCACGATGCCGTGGTTGACGCCGTCGACCCGGCTATGCAGCGCGTAAAGCGGCAGTCCGTCCGCATTGAGCCGGATGATCAGGCCGTAGGAGCGCGGCGGCGCCCACGGCTTGACGACGCCCATGGTCTTGATGTGGGCACCCTGCATCGGTTCGAGGAACGACTGGCCGGATTTAAGCTTTGGTGCGATCCAGTATTCCGGATCGATTTCGTTCATCATGCGGCGCCGGTAGGCAGTTTCGCGCAGCACGAATTCGACGAGCTGGGTGCGCGCGGTGAACGCCGTGAGCCAGAAGCCGCCGTCCGCCGCCGGCGACAGCCGCGAAGGGTAGACCGGCAGGTTGTCGAGGACGGTGCGCCTGCTTCCATCCGGTGCGACGGCGATGACGCGGTGTCGCCAGCTTTCGCTGGCCAGCACAACCTCGCCGGCGGCACAGACGCCAAACGCATAGTGCAGCCCCGCGGCGAGGGTGCGCAGGCGGCCACTGGCGATGTCGAGGACGAGGACTTTGCCGCTACGTCCCCGTTCCATCAGATCGTGCACCCATTGCTGCCAGGGCCGGGCGGTCGATCCGTCGGTCGCGATCAACGTTCCATGCGGCCCCGGCGACAGCGTGTTGATTGCGTTGATGGCGGGATCGGAGAAGGTCGCGGTGGCGGATGTTGCCGACGGCGTGGCAAGGACCTGAATTTCGCGCCCGTCGAGCGCGACCGCAAGGCCGCCGACCGGCAGGCAACACAGCGCGGTCACGGTGCGATCAAAACGCCTGACCTCGGAGGTAGCACCGGCGTCGAGCCGCAGAATGGCCGGGCCATCCGCGATGTAGAGAACGTTGCCGTCGGTGGCGAGATCCTCGGGGGCCTCGAACTGTCCGATCGTTTCCGCCTTTTCCAGGATCTGGTTGGGCTTCAACGCGCCGTCGAACGACGGAACCGTGATGGTGGCGTCGCCGCGCCCGAGAAAGCGATCGACGAAATCCCTCAGCGCGGCGATCACCGGCTTTTCCCCCAGCGACGGTCGTACTGGACGAAATCGGGATCGGCGCCGGTGAGCTTGTAGCGACCGATGCGGTTGTTGGCGATGCCGCCGAGATAGAGATAGCCGCGGTGTTCGCGCATCGACGTGATCATGGGGTGGTTGACGCCGCGCAGGTCCCACAGCGAGTCCAGCACTTCGCCGCGCTCGTTGAACTTGATCACGCAGCCGGTATTGATATTTGGAAACAGCCATTCGTCGATCGGAACCCGCTTGCCCATCCGCTTGCGGAAGCCCGGCATGCGCCAGGCGAGATCGAGCGCGGGACTGCGCATGCCGACCATGGCGAGCCAGTAGTTTCCGTCCGAAGCGAGGTTGATGTTGTCGGGATAACCCGGCAGGTTGTCGATCACGGTCTCGATCTTGCCGGTCTTCGGGCCGTCGAACCAGTAGCGCTTGATGGTGCAGCCGAAGGTCTCGGCGTACAGGATCGACTGGCCATCGCTGGCGACGCAAATGCCGTTGGGAAATTTCAGGCCACGCAACACGGTCCGCGTCGTTCCGCTGTTTGGATCGTAGCAGATGATGCGGCCGTTGCCGCGCGCTTCCAGCCCGTCGACCGGCCACTCGTGCATTTCGTAGCGAACGGTGGCTTCGGAGAAGAAAATGCGTCCGTCATCCGCGATGTCGAGATCGTCGGCGAGCCGGAGCCGGCTGTCATCGTTGACCGAATAGAGGCTGCGGTTGGTCTCGTCGGTAACCTTCTCGACCTTCCGGTCGGGCGTAATGCGATAGAGCCCCATTCCGCCGATGCACACATACAGATTATCGGCGCGGTCGAACGCCATGCCGAGCGGCTGGCCGCCGATGTGGGCGTACACCTCCATTTCCTGGTAGTCGGGCGCCATGAACCGGATGATGTCGCCGTGGCGGGAACCGGCATAGAGATTGTCGTTGCGGTCGAGAATGACGTCTTCCGGCGCTTCGATCCGGCCAAGCCCGATCAGCGTCACGTCACGCAGCTTGTCGTTTTGGGCGAACGGCCCGGTCCCGGGTGCGGTCGAGGGTGCCGCGGCCAGTCCGTGGAAGGTCGGGCTGACATAGACCTTGCTGATGATGCGCGTCCGGTTCTTCAGCCAGCGAATGTCGATCGCGGCCGCGACCAGCAGCACGCCGGCGAGCACCATGCGGTTGACGCCGCCGCTCACCGATAGCGTCGTCAGGCCGTTGATCACGAACAGAACGATCAGCGTGCCGACCAGCGCCTTGGCGACCGAGCCCTTGCCGCCGCCGAGGCTGATGCCGCCCAGCACCGTCGCGGTCAGCACGGTTACTTCCAGCCCGATGCCGACGTCGCCGCCGACGGTGCCGAGTCGCGCGGCAAAGAACAGCGCCCCGATCGCGGTCAGTACGCCGCTGGCGGTGTAACACAAAGCGATCGTGCGCCTTACCGGAATGCCGGAATTGTAGGCCGAACGGCGCGAGCCGCCGATTGCGGTGACGTGCCATCCCGGTCGCAACCGGGTCAGGAAGACATGTCCAAACAGCGCGACGACGATATAGACCAGCGCCACGGCCGGTACGCCAAGCAGCACGCCGCCACCCATGAA
Source organism: uncultured Alphaproteobacteria bacterium (assembly GCA_963808035.1). GTDB lineage: Bacteria > Pseudomonadota > Alphaproteobacteria > Rhizobiales > Xanthobacteraceae > Bradyrhizobium. The sequence goes on from CAWEEF010000004.1 coordinate 595,365, forward strand.
ATTCCAGGAGGGTATGTCGGGAAAGGCGGCGGCAATCGTGTTCGAATAGTCAAACAGCAGCAGATCGTAGGCGGAGCGATAGATAATCAGCGTGATCAGCGTGGTGATGAAGGCGCGCAGCCGCAGGTAGCCGATTAACAGTCCATTGACGGCGCCGAGCGCTGCGCCGCAGACAAGCGTCGCGACGATGACCGCGGGAACCGGCCAGTTGAGGACGTTCAGGCAGAACAGGGCGCAGAAGTCACACAATGCGAACATCGATCCGACCGAAAGATCGATGCCGCCGACAATGACGACGATCGCCATGCCGAGCACGACAAAGCCGATTTCGCCGGCCTGACGTCCGGTATCGGCGAGGCTGTTGAGCGACAGGAAGCCAGGGATCGATTGGCTTAGCAGAACGGTGATGATCAGGAGCACGATCACCGGGATCGCGGTCTCGGTCCAGCGTTTGGATAGGATTTCCCCGAGCAGATGGTCCGGCCAATAGCGGTATTTCAAACGAAGAAGCGTGTCTTGCATCGGTGGCCCGGAGCTGCAGGGGAATGCGGATCGGTACGCGGCCGTGTTGGCAGACGAGCGGCCAGTCGGTGGACTGGCCGCTCGCGGGTTCACCTACTTCTTGATGTCGCTGAGATTCCAGCACGCGGTGTCGCTTGCCGCATTCTCCTTGGTGATCGGAATGAGCGTCGTATAGATCGATCCCTTCACCGCGCCGGGTTTGGCGCCCGACGAGACCAGCCACTTGACCATGCCCGCCATCTGCTCCGCCTGCGTTGGTACGTCATAGCTCAGATCGAGGTCGAACGCGCCCGATTTGACCAGGTCGCATGCGCCCCGCCGTTCACCGCCGCCGGAGGTCGCGACGAATACCTTGCCCGTCAGCCCGGCTTCCTTCACTGCGGCCGCGGTACCGATATCCATGCCGTCCCAGAAGCCGACGATGCCACAGAGGTCCGGATTCTGCTTCAGGACCGTCTGGGTGATGGCCTTGGCTTTGGCCGCATCCCAGTCGGCGGCCTGGCTCGAGACCACCTTGACGTCCGGATTCTTGGCAAGGGCATTTTCAACGCCTTTCAGGGTGTAGGCGCTTGCCGCGGCTGACAGCGCACCCTGGATGATCGCGATCTTGTTCGATTTGCCCTGGCAGGCCTTCACCACCGCCTCGGTGTCGCGCTCACCGATCTCGATCCAGTTGGCGCCGACAAAGGCCGAACTGCGATAGTTCGAACCCATGTTGATCTGGATGACGTAGATGCCTTCGTTCTCGGCGCGCTGCAGCAGCTTGGCGTAGGTCTGCACGTCGGGATTATGGATGACCATCACCGCCGGCTTTTCCGAGATCAGCGTCGTCACCGCCTGGGCTCCGGCATTGGTGCTCCAGTTCGGGTCGCGCACAATCACCTTGACGCCATACGGCTCCAGTTCGTTCTTGAGGCCCGCAAACCAGCCCTCGGTCAGATCGAAATTCATCGCGACCGGAACGTAGGCTACGGTCTTGCCGGCCAGCGCTTGCTTGAAGGCGCCCTGAAACGGCTCATCGAGACCCTTCTGCGCCAGCGCCGGCGCGGTTGCCGCGGCAACCAGGCCGACCCCGAACAGCAATGTCTTCATTTTCGTCAACGCAGATATCGTCATGTCGTCCTCCGGTTGTGATCTGCTTATCGTGGTGTCGTGGCTTCGTCAGATATCGCCTTGTTGCGCCGTCTCCTCGTTACGCGGATTGAGGAAGGAGTCCGCTATCACCGCGACCAGCAGCACCACGCCCTTGACGAGGTTCTGGCCGGAATAGGAAACATCCATGATCGTCATGCCATTGAGCATGGTTCCGATCAGCAGCGTTCCGATCACGACATTGAGGACGCCGCCGCGGCCGCCCGACAGCCCGATGCCGCCGAGGACGACAACCAGGATCACGTCGTAGATCAGCGTTGAATTGAAGATGCGGGTCGGCATGCTGTTGACGGAGGCGGCGAGGATCAGGCCGGCAGCGCAACCGATGACCGCTGCCAGGACGTATTGCAACACGATGATGGGGCGCGTCGGAATACCCGTGACCCGGGCGGCGTAGGGGTTGTCGCCGATCGCGTAGATGTAGGCGCCGATCCGCGTCCGCCGCAACAGGAACGCCACCACGACACAGGAAAGCGCGAACATCACGATCGGCATCGGGATGCCCAGCACATTGCCTTGTCCGAGGCGTTCGAAGCCGTCGAGTCCCGGGCTCCATTGCACGACGTCGAGCTTGAAAAGCGCGGCCTGGCCGAGGCCGGCGAGAAACAGTCCGGAGGCGAGCGTCGTGAACAGCGACGGCACCTCGGCGTACGCGATCAGCCATCCGTTCACGAGGCCGAATACCGCCGTCAGCGCAAAGGCTGCGGCGAGGGAGATCGGCAGCGTGTGGCCGTCCTGCACCATTTGGAGCACAAGCCCCGGCGGAACCGCCAGGGCCGCGATCAGCGAAATGTCGATGCCGCGACCGATCACGACGATCGCCATGGCCAGGCCCAGAATGCCGAGCACCGCCACGTTCTGCAGCAGCGTCAGCATGTTCGCGGTGGTGAGGAAGCCAGGCAGCGCAATCGCGAAGACGACAAAAAGGGCGGCAAAAACCGCAAACACGATTCCCTGCTGTCCGACGTTCCTGATCCCCATCCCGGCTTCTCTTCGTTCTTGGTCTTTTGCCGGCGATGTTGGCTCGCTTTGATTGCGAATGCAACCAGCGTCCCGGCCGGGATATTCCGGGGAACGGTTTTTCGTTGCCAAATTCGCGCGCAGACCGCAATCTGCGGACACGAGCACCGCGGCCGCGCGGGGGCGGCTCGCTTCGGTCAGGCGAAGACAATTGATGAGGACACGATGGGCTTGATCTCGATTGTTGTCGTTGCGGCCATTCTGTACACCCTCGGCTCGCTTCGGGTGCTGAGGCAGTATGAACGCGGCGTGGTGTTTTTTCTCGGCAAGTTCGAAACCGTGCGTGGCCCGGGGCTGACGCTGATTTTCGTTCCCATTCAGCAGATGGTGCGGGTCTCGCTGCGGACCGTCACCATGCAGATTCCCTCACAAAAGATCATCACCAAGGACAACGTGTCGATCGATATCGCGGCGGTCGCCTACTACCATATCACCGATCCGGAAAGGGCCGTGATCGCGATCGAGAACGTCTACAACGCGATCAACCAGATCAGTCAGACCACTGTGCGCAATGTGGTGGGACGTTTCAGCCTCGATCAACTGCTCTCGGATACCTCCAGCATCAATGACCAGATCAAGAACGTCATCGACCAGCACACCGAGCCATGGGGCACTCAGGTCACGGCGGTCGAGATCAAGGACATCACGCTGCCGGATAACATGCAGCGGGCGATGGCCAAGGAAGCCGAGGCTGAGCGCGAGCGCCGCGCCAAGATCGTCGCCGCCGAAGGCGAATATCAGGCGGCGGTGAAACTCGGCGAGGCCGCCGACATCATCACCCAGCATCCCGTAGCTCTGCAGCTCCGCACTTTGCAAACCATGGCGGAAATCTCGGTTGAGAAGAATTCCACCATTATCTTCCCGGCCCAATTCATGACCACGGTGCAGGAGGCGATCACGCTGCTGTCAAAGGACTCCGCAGCGAAATAGCGGGTGCTACGCGGGGCCTTTTCATGGCAGGTCAATTTCATTCCGGGCAAATCTTGCCGGGATGGCCGTCGCGGCACGGCAAACGGATTGATTTCCAACGAGAATTTTCTGGCCTGGGATTTGCTTTTGCAACGGGCAGGGCTGTTTGTGTGCGTTTGGGCAATCGCAATGGAGATTGATCATGTCACACCATCATATGCTGCCGCCGATCGCCTATGCGCCGCAGCCGAAGCCAAAGAAGATCGAGCCGCGAAAGAGCCGCATCCGGATGCACGGCGCGTACCGCGTCGACAACGCCGGCGAGGTCGGGGAGACGTTTGAATCGGGCGAGCCGCCGGCACCGGTCGGCCACATGCTTGCGCCTGAAAATTTTGTGCCGGTCGAAGGTGCTGAAAGAAAGCCGCAGCAGCCTCAGGGACGCTTGAGCGAAGGCACCCTGAAAGTGATGTTGCAGGTCCAGGAACTGGATCAGGCGAAGCCGGTTTGAGCCTCGCCGGGCGCAGGAACTGCGTAGACTTCAGGTCCCGCAGCCGGCGAACTTTGCCAGCATCACATCGAACGCCGATTTGATGCGGCGGACGGCCGGGTCCTTGTAAGGGAATTCCCTATTGTCGTCATGGACCAGCATCGAGGCATTGACTTCGAACACGAGCAGATTGCCACCGCCGTCCAAACCGCAATCGATGCCGAAATACTCAAGATCGATGCGCCGGCGGATCTCCTGCAGCGCCCGCTGATGGCCCGCGTTGAAGACGACGGCCGGATCGTTCAGGAACGCGGCCTCTTCCTGTTGCATCCAGGGCTGATTGGCCATGTCGGTGTTGACGTGATGCACCTTCCAGCCTTCCGCGATCGCAAGATGGTACGGCAGGATCTGATCATCGACGAAAATGAAGCGGTATTTCCGGAAATATCCGTCCGCCGAGCGATAGTCGGCATATTCGATGAAATAGCGGTCGGTATCGGCAGGTTGCGCCAGGTATGAGGCGAGTTCGGCCGGACCGTCGATCTTTTCAAAATCGTCGCCGCCATGGGTCCCGACCGGCCGGGCCAGGATCGCGGATGCCGACGGAAAGGCGGCCTGCACGTCCTCAACGGAAAGCGCGGTGCCAGCCTTTTGGCGCACGATGTTCGGGATGCGGCAGCCGGGTATGTCGGTCAGCAAATGTGCGACTGCATCGCGCGTCGTCCGCAGGATCTTGCGGGGATGGTTGATGGTCGGCTTGTCCAGCGCTTCGACCAGATCGGCGGCCAGCGGCAGCATCGCTGCCGCCTGATCCACGTCCGAGATCAGGTTGACGACCACCTGAACGCCCTGTTTAAAGGCTTCAGCGCCGTAGGCGTTCGACTCGAACACCGCGAGGATGTCGCTATCGTAGGCCGCATTCTTGAACAAATATTCGGTCGGTGTATTGCCGCCGAACGGGGCGTACAGCGCCAGCACGCGAAAATCCGCCGGCGATTTGATGGCCGGCCGCCGGATCAAGGGCTGGATTGCCGCGGCTTGCGCATAGGCGGCCTGCGCTGCTTCGATCTCATTTCGCTGCTGCCTGATGCCGCCGAGCCAGTACAGGCTGTCTGCATCGCGGGGATTGAGCGCGATGGCCTGCTGGAAACATTCGATCGCCGATTCCCCCTCGTTCAGCTCATAATGAACCTTGCCGAGCTGATGGCGGATCGCGCTGTCCTGCGGCCGCTCGCCGATCAACTCCAGCAGCAGCGCCCTTGCGATCAGGTATTGCCTTGTGGCGATCAGGGCTTGAACCAGATTGGTGCGCGACGCCCAGTGGGCCGGATTTGTCCTCAGCGCCTGAAGATAAAACGCGACCGCTTCCTGCGGTTTGCCGGTCTTGACGTGCACATTGCCCAGATTGCACCAGCACGACGTCAGTTCCGGCGCCAACCGCAGTGCAGCCTTGTAGTTGATGGCGGCCTGCTCGAGGTCGCCCCGCACCATCCAGGCGTTGCCGAGATGGGAATGCAATTCCGAAATCGTCGTCGATACCTGGCCTGCGGGTTCGGCGGCAGCCGCTGCAAGTCCGCATTGATAGGCGGCGATGGCCTCGTCGTTGCGGCTCGCGCCGTAATGTTCCTGACCGATCCGGAGCCAGTTGGCCGCGCCGGTAGGGGCCTGCTCGGCGGCCAATGCGATAGCGGTCATGGATTTGCGCCTCGGTTCGGTGAAAGTAACCGAACCATGAAGATTGTTGGTAAACAAAGTCTTGTCGCGGTCGCGGCCGGCCGGCGGTCTGCTTCCGGCGGTTTCGAACATGGGGCCTGGAAACATCCGGCAATGTCGCTCCGGGTCGCGAAAAGGTGCCGAAATTAGCCGATACGCGCCGCCGGCAAATCAGCAGATAGTGGGGTGATTGAAAAACCTCACAGCCCGACTCCGCGGGCGCCCAGACTTTGCTGAGATCGTGACCGGACTGAACCAGAATGCGGCTGCCTTGTTGCCTGACAGCGCCGGCGCCGGCGACGGCCGCGGCTGGGCTCCGCGGCTGGCGCAGGAATTGCGGCTGCGGCAGCTCGATGATTTGCTGGCGGTGCCGCCCGCCGCGGGCGTTGCCATCGCAACGGAAATCGAGCGGGCCGCACTTCTTGGCGCCCTCGGTCGGCGACAGCAGGCGCAACTCGCCTTCATCGACATCCTGCGCCGGGCGCCCGAGAATTTCAGCGCGCTGAACGAATTCGGGACGCTGCTGACGGATATGGGCGCGATTGATGCCGCCTGTCGCGTCTACGCCGAGGCGATCCTGCACCACCCGCGAAACCCGATGGGGCATGTGAACCTGGCCAATTTGCTGCTTCGCGCCAACCGGCATGCCGAAGCGCGCGCCCATTACGAGGCAGTTTTGCGTCTCGACCCGGATTACGCGGAGGCGCATCAGGGGCTGGGTGCCGTGCTGTCCGATGTCGGCGAGCGCAGGGTCGCGCGATATCATTTCGAGAAGGGCTTCCGCCATCACGCGGTTTCAACGCTGCCGTACCGCGGCACCAAGCCGCCGGTAACCCTGCTGCAGCTGGTCTCGTCGGGCGGCGGCAACATTCCGACCGCCGCGTTACTGGATGATTGCACTTTCCTGACGACGGTGATTGTCGCCGACTATCTCGATCCGTCGGTGGCGCTGCCGCCGCATCGACTGATCTTCAACGCCATTGGCGATGCCGATCTCTGCGAACCGGCGCTTCAGGCGGCGATCCGCCTGATCGCGCGCACTACCGCGCCCGTGATCAACGATCCCCGCGCCGTGATGAAAACCGGCCGGATCGACAACGCCATCAGGCTTGGCGATGTGCCGGGCGTAGCAACCCCACGGACCATCGCCATCGCGCGCGCGGTCCTGGCCGGTCCAGACGGCGCGAGTTCGGTGGCGGCGCGAGGATTTACGTTCCCGCTATTGCTGCGCTCTCCCGGGTATCATACCGGGCGCAATTTTAGTCTGGTGGAGCAGGCGGCCGAATTGTCCGCGGCGGCGGCGAGTCTGCCCGGCGATGAACTGCTGGTCATCGAATATCTCGATGCTCGCGGCGCTGACGGCAACGCGCGGAAATACCGGGTGATGATGGTCGGCGGTCAAATCTACCCCTTGCACCTGGCGATATCGCGGAACTGGAAAGTGCATTATTTCACTTCCGACATGGCCGACCAGCCGGAGCATCGTGCCGAGGAGGCGCGTTTCCTCACCGATATGCGGGCCGCGCTTGGCGACAAGGCGATGGCGGCGCTGGAGCGGATCGGTGACGTGCTTGGTCTCGACTATGCCGGCGTCGATTTTGGGCTCGGTCGCAATGGCGATCTGTTGCTGTTCGAAGCCAATGCCACCATGGTGATCGCCATTCCCGACGCTGACGATCGCTGGGCCTATCGGCGCACGGCCATCAGCCGCATCATCGAGGCCGTCGTTGCCATGATCATGCAAAAATCCACCGCGGCGCCCCGAACCAGCGCAAACAGATAGGAACCTCGCAGCGATCAGGCGCTTGACCGGGGCGAAGCGATCGAATGGGTCGTCACTGTCCGAACAGGCTCAAGCGGGGCATTTCGGGAGGCGGTGGCTCGGGCTGATCCATCGCGGCGAATTCCTCGTTGTCCCGGTCATGGATCATGCGCCTGACCGCCACGGTGGCGATTTCGAGCTCTCTCTGCTTGCGTTGACGTCCTGCGAATTTTCTCGTTTCGCCGCGCTTCTTTTCCGCCGCCTTGGCTTCGGCAATACGGGCTTTTTCCGTACCCGACTTTTCGGCATTTGCCTTTTCAGCAGTCGCCTGCGCAACGCTGCGAACCGGTTCGGCCGCCTTCGCCGCGGCCGGAACGGAAGCCGGCTGCGCGGGTGGATCGGCTGCTGCGGGTTGCGGAGTTGCCGGTGCGGGCGTCGAAGCCGGCGCGACTGTGGCAACAATTTCGGGCTTCGTTGCCGGCGTCGCTTGCGTAACGGGCTTGGCGTCCTGACCCTCCGCCGCCAGGCGTTGCAGCCGGTTTGGCGGATCCTGATGCGTCGGGTTAGCCAGCATGTAGCCGCCGGCAAATCCGGTTGAGAGGATGACAACGACGGACCCCACCCCGGCCAGATAAGACGTTGTGTTGAAAGCCATGCGCTGTGTTCCCTTCGAAATCGACGAAGAGGCAACAGAAAAAATTAGCAACTGTTCCGAGGTCGTCGCGGAATTCTTTCGCAGTTCCGCCCCGGCTGTTCAGTTCCTGATCAGCTCTCCCTGGTTCCGCGACTGTCATCGCGCGCCCCTCGGCCTGCCGACGTGCTAGGTCGCGGCCCCGGCTTTGTCGCGGCGGGCCCGGATGGCTTCCTCCACGCTCTGGAACAGATGATCCGATCCAAGCAATTGCTCGATGCCGGAGCGCTTGATCGTATCCCGTGCCCGTGCCGATTCGAGGCGGGCGATCGCAAAGTCGATTGCGGCCGCGTGGCAGGCGCTGATGGTGTCGCTCAAGACCTGCGCGGCGGTGAAGTCGATTTCCACGATGCCCGTCGCCTCGAGCACGATCAACCGTGGCTGCTCTCGCGCGGCATGCAGCAGTCCCATCAGATCCCGCCGGAAGTGATACGCATTGAGAAATGACAGCGGAGCCTGAAATCCGGCGACGATCACCTTGGATTCGGTTTCGCCGGGGATGTGCGGACTCGACGGCCACCAGATGGAGGTACCCGGCACGCGTTCGAACAGGATAAGCCGGGCGCGGCTCGTGCTCCAGATGCCGTGCAGCAGCGAGAGCGCGATTCCAATGCCGACACCTTGTTCGATTGGCAGGACGATGATGGCTGCGGCGGTCGTGAGGATCAAAAAAAATTCGGCGAGCGACTGGCGGTAGATCGCAACGATCTGGCCGACCCGGATGATCCGCATGGCGACGAACAGGAGGACTCCGCCGAGTGCGGCCTGGGGCACATGGCGCAATAGCCCACCGCCGAATCCGAGCAGCCCCAGGACAATCGCGGCGGCGACGAGGACGGCGAGCTGCGACCGGCCGCCGGTCTCCGACACGATGGCGGTGCGCGGCGGGCTGGCATTGACGGGAAATCCGGCGATCAGGCCCGCCACGATGCTGCCGGCTCCGACGCCTATGAAATCGCGATCGACATCCGGTGGCTGACCGGGGTCCGACGCGAACGATCGCGTCGTGGCCGCCGTCTGCACCATGACAATGACGGCAATGATGAGGGTCAGCGGCACCAGTTGCAGCCATTTCCCGATCGGCACGTCCGGAACGGTGAGGGTCGGCAGCGCCACCGGGATATTGCCGAGAACCGCGACGCCGCGGCTTTCGAGGCCCGCAAATACCACGATGGCGGCCGCGGCGATCAGCCCGAGCAGGGCGGCCGGAATCCGGGCGTCGATCCGTTCCGCAATCGCGATCAGCGCGAGCACGCCAAGGCCGATACCAAGCGCGTAGAGATTGGCCTGCGGCAGTTGCTCCAGCAGGGCCGCAAGGCGCTGCAGCATCGCACCTTGCGGCGAGGGCAAGCCGAGGATGGCCGGCATCTGCGAGATCAGGATGTGAATGGAGATGCCGGCGAGAAAGCCGACCGTGACCGGGATCGACAGCAAATCCGCGATCCAGCCAAGACGGAAAATGCCGCCGGCGACCAGCACGAGACCGACCATGAGCGCGAGCGCGCCGGCAAGCGCCGCATATTCCGGCGAGCCGGCCACGGCCAGTAGCGCGAGGCCACCGGCAAAGATCGGCGTGATGGTCGAATCGGCGCCGCTCGACAGCAAGCGGTTGCTGCCGAAAGTGGCAAAGGCCAGCGAGCCGGCAAGAAACGCGAAAAACCCGATCTGCGGCGAAAACCCGCCCAGCCGCGCTGTTGCGAGTTGTTCGGGGATGGCGATGGCGGTGAGCGTGATTCCGGCGACCAGGTCGCTGGCCAGAAACGCCAGACGATAGCCCTGCAGGGAGCGCAGCACCGGCCAGCGATCGATCTTGTCCGTACCGGGGGATGTTTCGATCATCAATGCGCCGCCCCGACCTTAAGGCCGACCTGCAAGCCAGCGACCTTACCGGAAACCTTGCCTCAAATCCTGCGGCCAGCGCAATCGGGGGATTGGCGGTCACATCCTGTATCCGAACGACTTGGCGGGACGACGCCAACGTGGGGACAAGCCGAGATCGAAAAAGCCGATTGCTGGAAACGGCCAACTTCACCGGATCGTGTCGCGCATCTCAGGAGTCGAAGGCGCGGGCGCCTGTTTTATTGCCAGCGCGGCTACGGAACAGCCTTGCACCAAGGCGGGGAGCGATCATAATCGTCGGGCAGGGCATCGTGATGGGGGACTTGACCATGGCTACGGTGGTGACGGAGGCTCGTCGATCTGCGACGTCGACGCGCTGGATTCAGCTCGTGCTCGGGCTGATCGCGATGATGTCGATCTCGAGCCCGCAATATGTCTGGACGCTTTTCACCAAGCCCCTGCAGGAAGCCCTGGGCGCTAACTTGCCCGCCATCCAGGTCACCTTCACGATCCTCATCGTCCTGCAAACCTGGCTTTCGCCGGTACAGGGCTATCTCATCGACCGGTTCGGCGCCCGCACCCTGATTGCGGCCGGCTGCCTGTTGTCCGGCCTCGGCTGGATCAGTTCCGCCTTTGCGACGAGCCTGACCATGCTTTATCTCACCTACGGGCTGTTCTGCGGCATCGGCACCGGCATTGTTTATGTCGGGATCATCGGGCTCATGGTCCGGTGGTTTCCGGATCGCCGCGGATTGGCAACCGGGCTCGTCGCTGCGGGCTACGGCTTCGGCGCCATCCTGACCACCTTCCCGATCGACACCATGATGAAGCAGGCCGGCTATCAGCACACCCTGGTGGTGTTCGGCCTCATCCTGGGCGTGGTCGGGGCCGCCGCGGCGCTGGCGATGCGGATGCCGACATCGGCGGATGTGTTGCCGCCGCCGCCGGCGCTGGCCGCGAAGGCGGGAACGCCCCCCGGCCAGATGCTGCGAAGCCCGGTGTTCTGGCTGATGTTTTTCATGATGACCATGATGTCCACCGGCGGCCTGATGATCATTTCGCAGTTCGCGGCATTCTCGCGCGACTTCGGCGTCGCCAACGTCGTGGTATTCGGGCTCGCGGCGTTACCGCTGGCGTTGACCATCGATCGCCTGACCAACGGCCTGACCCGGCCGTTCTTCGGCTTTGTGTCGGACCGGATCGGGCGTGAAAACACCATGGCGATCGCGTTCCTGATGGAAGCCGCGGCGGTTACGCTGATGGTGATGTTCCGCGACAATGCCGTGGTGTTCGTGATCCTGTCCGGCCTCGTCTTCTTCGGCTGGGGCGAAATCTTTTCGCTGTTCCCCTCGACCCTGACCGATATCTTCGGTGCCCAATACGCCACCACGAATTACGGATGGCTCTATGTCGCGCAGGGCGTCGGATCGATCCTCGGCGGCCCGCTCGCGGCCTTGCTGCGCGTGCAGACCGGGAGCTGGCTGCCGGTCTTTGCCATCATCATCGCGATGGACGCGCTGACCGGGATATTGGCGCTGGTGGCGCTGAAGCCGATGCGGCGGGCCTACATCGCCGCGGTGAAGCGGTAGAAGACTCGGGCGATCGACTTCACGCGTCAAGCGGCCTCGTTGCCGGCAGCGCGCTACTGTCGGCTCCGTAACAGCACCGGGTCGGCGTCGGTGCTCTCCAGCGCCAGATGCCGTTCCGTGATTGCATGGTGAAACTGTTCGAACACCAGGCTGAACGCCGACAGATCGCCTTCGTCGAGCGCGCCGTCATCATATGAATGCAGGATCTCGCGAAGAATGCGGTCGACCTCGCGCTGCATGTCATGCAGTTCGTCGGTCGAGTTTCCGAGCCGCGCCTGGGCAATGAGTGCGACCACCCGGTCCCGCAATGCAATGCCTTCGGCTTTCTCGTCGCGTTTCAGATAACTGCGAAACCACGCCGCTGCCGATCCGAGGCCCGACAACAGCAGCACCACACCCCAGATGTAATCGCTGTATTTTTCGAGGAAGGTTCGCTCGGTCCCGTCGATATAGGCCGCGGCACCGCGATGCGCCGGCAGCGCGGCATCCTTGTCGGTGTCGGGCGTCGCGATGTTGGCCGCCCCCGGCAGTTCCTTTGCGAGCGCGGGACGAACGGCGAACAGTTGTCGGGTGAACGTTCCCACCGCTGTATCGGACAGTTCGCGCCGCGTCACGATCAGATGATTGACGCCTACAGTCTCGATTTTGTCGTCCGGCCGCGCCGGCGCCGAGCCGAACGTGCTGCCCGGGATTTCCTCCGATTCATACACGGGATGCCGTTGGGCGATCGCCTCCGAGACATCGATCGGCAGGAATTTCGGCTCGCCGCGATCGCGGGCCGTCGCGGCGATGGCATCGGCGGTGATCTTGCTGTCCAGCGGGCCAACCGCCATGAAGGCATCCAGCGTCGCATCGCGCGTCATTTCGCCGATCTGATCGGTACCGAACTGAACGACCTGAACCTTGTCGGGCGCGATGCCGGACTCGCTCAGAATGACCTTCAGCAGGATGACATTGGCCTGGGTTTTTCCGATCACGCCCATGCGGTGTCCCGCGAGGTCTTCGAGACTCTTTATTTTTGGCGCTGGAGTTCTCCTGGATCCTTTGGCCGGCAGGCCCGACGGCGCCCAGAGCACAACGAAATTCTTGCGCAGGATGGCGACCGACTGCGCATCGGCGGGCATGTCGAGGTCGCCGCGTGTCACCGCGAGATCGGTTTTCGACGCCCGCAGCAGCGCGAGGCTCTGCATCGCGCCGTCGGTCGGAATTGGCGCAAGCCGGATCGCACTTTTCTGCCGGGCAAAAGTCTGCGCCAGTGCCTGAATCAGTTTTTGATCGTCGCTGCCCGACGGGCCTACCGCGATCCGCAATGTCTCGGGTCGCAGCGCGAAATAAAGCGCGCCCGCCGCCGCGATGAAAATGAAGATGCCGGCAAACACCATGAAAAGCAAAAAGCGTCGGCGCTGCTGGCGCCGCAGCGGCGCCCTGCGGCTATCTCCGGCCGGAGAACTGTTGGATAAGGGCGTGTCAGATGAAGACATGGATCCTTTCGGCCGCGGTCAAAGCTTGGCTGGCGATCCTTCGCAGGCCTGCGCTCGCTTGCCGCTAGCAGTCGATGCTGCTTCTCTTGCCGACCGTACAGTAATCGCGCACGGTTTTCCTGATGATTTTGGTCAGGCCGTCCGTAAAGTCCTCGTCATTGAGCAATTTGCCGGCACCGGCGCCGGCGCGCGCGCTTGCCGGCGTTGCGATCTGACTGGCGAGGATCGCCAGATTGAGCAGCGTTGTCGCCAGACCGAGTATCACAACCAGGGCCATCCATTGTTTCGGCATTGCGGCCTCCCGACCAATTGCCCGGTTCCGACCGGAGCCAAACGGGGAAAATACGGCAAGGACGACGGCGCGAAAAGGTGGTAACGTTCAATCTCAATCGGAGAACGGCGACATGATTGAACCAAAGCTCGAAGTGCCGGCCGAGTTGCGCGATTTGGCCGAAAAAACCATCGATCAGGCGGAAAAGGCATTCGGAATGTTTTTCGACGCCGCGAACAAGTCGGTGGCGTCAATGCCGAGCCCCGGTACGGAGATTTCCCGGCAGGCGCTCACTTTTACCGAACAGAACATGAAAGCCGCGTTCGAACACGCGCGCAAGCTGGTTCACGCCACCGATCTACAGCAGGCCATGCAAATCCAGTCCGAGTTCTTGCGCAGCCAGTTCACCAACGCCGGAGAGCATATGAGACAGATCACCGGCGGCATCATGTCCGCGGCAAAGGATGCGACGAAAGGCCGGCCCTGATGGTCTGCATTGGCAAATCTTTCGTTAAGATTTGACACGAGAGCAACGGCGTTGCGTTGCTAAATATTTTTGGTGTGATAAAAGCCCGGCTCTCAAATAAGGAGCCGACATGGCCAAGAAGAACAAATCAGCGACGAAGCAACCTGGCAATGGAAAGCCGGCAAAGAGGAAATCGGTGAGGCGCGCCTGGAGTTCGGCTGATGTGCGCGAGCTCAAATCACTGGCCAGGAAAAAGGTCGGTGTCGCCGGAATCTCGAAAGCGTTGAAGCGGACGGTGGGTGCTACTGCCGTCAAGGCCCACCAACTCGGCGTATCGCTGGATACACGCGGATGAGTGGTTGCCGTGCCCGCCGCTATTGCTTTGTCTGACCAGACATCTCAACGACCTTGCGCCGGCGCGCCGACTTCGTGGTATCGCCCCAGGACCGCGCCTCAGGCGCGGACCGGTCGGTGCACGGCTTAGGGCGTTACCGGTGCGGCGGCGGGTAGCGCAATGCCCTTCTCGCCGGCGACGTTGCGCAGCAGGTCGGGACGATCGGAAATGATTCCGTCGACACCCATGTCGATCATCCGCACCATGTCGGCCGGCTTGTTCACCGTCCAGACTACCACCGCGAGTCCGAGGCGGTGGGATTCGGCGATCAGGTCGGGATCGACGTCACCGAAGTAAGGCGACCAAATCGCGCCGCCGGCGGCCGTGATTGCAGCCGGCACCGATTTGCCGTGTTCGGCCGGGTTGAAACCTGCGGTCCAGTCCGAGGCCTTATCCAAAAAGATCGTCGCTCCCGAACCCTTCTGCAGCGTCAAATAGACCGTCGGAATGGTGGGGGCCAGCTTCTGGATCCGTTGCAGAGTCCGCCAGTCGAAGGACTGAACCGTGACACGATCGACGAATTCCTCTGCCTTGAGAAAATCGAGCAGCAGCGCAACGAAGCGTTCGGGATCGGGCGACTCCTCGGGATGATGGGGATCGATTTTGGTTTCGATATTGAGGCGCACGTTGCGGTCGCCGGATTTCCGCACGAGACCGAACACTTCGCGCAGTGTCGGGATCGGCGTTCCCGGCACGGCGTGCTGGTCCGGAAATTGTGCCGCATAGCGGCTGCCCGGCCGGATTTGACCGACATCGTACTTCCTGACTTCCTCGAGCCGCAATCGGACAAAGGGGGTGCCGGGCGGCGCCACATAGACGCCATCGGCATTGCGGGCGAGATCGGGGTTGAGTCCGCGTTCATGCGAGACAACGATTGTCCCGTCCGAGGTAACCCCGATATCGAGTTCCAGCGTGTTGACCCCCATGGAGAGTGCGTTGGCAAAGGATGGCAGGGTGTTTTCGGGAAACAGAGCCCGTCCGCCGCGATGGGCTTCAATATCGAACGCCATGATTTCCCCATTGATCAGAAAGCAAAAGCCTGCTGCAAGGGCTAGGGACCGACGGCTGACAAGCATGGCTGGTTTCCCCTGACCGCGAAATCGCAGCGCATGCTATCAGGTTATTGCCAAGGCGTGGAACCGAGCCCGCGGCGGCAGGCACCAAGGCCGGCTATCCAAGTTTCATCGAACCAGCGCTGGCGTCGTCGATTTGAGACTTATGGACAATCCCGCTTGCCATGACAGTTCGCCATGGCGAACGGATCAACGGCCCATGCGTTTCCGGCGCTGATGCAATGGTCGAAGGCGGCGAGCCATTGTTCGATTGGCATCAAGCGCAGACTGCCCTTGTCGTCAGGCCCGATTGCTTCACTGACGAAGGGCATTTGATCGGCGGGGCGGCGGACCATTTGAACGATATGATTGATGCCTCGCGTGCGAACGAAGTTCGTCTCCCAGCCAAGCGTCCCGAGGTTGAGCCCGATGGTTGCGTAGCAAGGTAGTGACGCTGCCGTTATTTCGCGGCCAACGATGAGCGTTGCTGTACGGTTCTCAATTTCGAGCACAATTCGATCAGACCAAGCGACACAGGCCCGGATGTCGGCTTCATCGAAAATGTTTTTGCCGTTGGCACGGTTCTCCGCTCTCATGGCTTCTGTCAGTAGAACACCAACCCAGCCGGAGCAGTCGATAACCGGAGGACAGGCAGCAAGACCTTCGGCTTTGGTCCCCCGCCGATAGCCAACCCGGTACGAGTATCTCTCAACGAGCTCCCACATGCGGTGCTGTGCCGCCGAGAAGGTCATCGTGCCTTGCTCACCCATAGATCGAGTATAACAAAGACGAGCGTCTTTCGTCTGTGGACTCATCTGCTCACGATAGGCCAGCCGCAATCTTGTGCCTGCCCGGTACTAGACGCTGCACGTATGGCGAACCAAAGGAGGAGCAAGAGGCCACGCAGACTTCTTGTTCTTTGGTGTTTTCCATTCGCCCCCGTGCGCTTGCTCGCCAGCCTCGGTTAAAGCGTATTTCGGCCATAATCTCCGTAACTAATTAGTTAGATTTTACTGATGGTTACGCTTGCATTTCAGTGTTGAGTAGGGGCGACCCCATGAGAGTCGCGGTAATCGTAGTATCGATCTTGATGGTGGCCACGCCATCGGAAGCTTCCGAGTCCTGCATGAGCAAGACCGAAGCTCGTCAGCATTTTGGCTTGGTGCACATCTACTGGCATGGCGCGGATCATTGCTGGGACGCATCGCCGGGACGTCGGCAGCGTCATGTTGTCCACAAAGTTGCGCCAAAACCTGATCAACCGAAATGGCGTGACGCGATGTCGGAGATGATACTAGACGCGAACGTTGCACAGACACCGTGGCTGGATCGCTGGGTGGATATCAAGCCATCAGAGCTGTCCCTTGCCGCGCGCTGGGTGGATATTCCTCAGGCCACACCGTCGCCCACCGCCGAGCCAATGCCAGGGCCACTCGCCGTAGTGCTGCTATTAGCGCTTCTGGCCATCGCACTGACGCTCGCGATCATGGAAGTTCTGCCTCAAGGCACGATCTACCGACGACAGTCAGGATGATAAGAAGGCGAAGATCGCGACCGCCTGCGGATCGCTCCCGCCAAGGTGTTTGCGCGGGTGTTGCCCGATGCCTTTTTCTGGGTGAGCATGCCGGGGATCAGACAGGGCCCGAAGTCGTTCACAACGACATATCCCAGTTCCTCACGATTGAACCCTGGCAAAACGATGCCCCAGACCATGCCCGAGCAACTTTCTGACATTGCGGGACATGGGAAAAAGCCAATTAGCAATCCCTTAGGCATTTTGGCCGTGACCATCGGCAACATGCTCGAATTCTATGATTTCATCACTTACAGCTTCTTTGCCATCCAGATCGGCCACACTTTCTTTCCCGCGCAAAGCCAGTTCGGCAGTTTGATGCTGTCGCTGGCAACCTTCGGGGCCGGCTTTATCACCCGGCCGATCGGCGGCTTGGTAATCGGATCCTATTCCGACCGGGCAGGGCGCCGTCCGGCGATGATCCTGAGCTTTGCCATGATGGGATGCGCCATCATCACGCTGGCACTGACGCCCTCCTATCAGGCTATCGGCATCGCCGCGCCGATTATCGCCATTATCGCGCGCATGGTGCAGGGCTTCTCGCTCGGCGGCGAGGTCGGGCCCACCACAGCCTATCTGATGGAGGCGGCGCCGCCAGGCGGCCGCGGGTTCGCCGTCTCATGGCAGCCCGCCAGCCAGGAAATCGCCGCGACGGCCGGAGCGCTGGTCGGGGTGGTGCTTTCGAGGTCGATGAGCGATGCCGCGCTCGAATCCTATGGCTGGCGCATTGCTTTTCTGCTCGGCGCGGCCTGCCTGCCATTCGGGTTGTGGCTGCGCTCCGGCCTGCCGGAGACGATCCATCTGAGCGAGATAGAAACCAAGGCGAAAGCGGCAGCCGACGCGTCGGTCGGCGTGATACGCGCCAACGCCCGGACCATTGTTCTTGGCCTGCTCATCCTGGCGAGCGGCACCATCGCCACCTACGTCACCCAATACATGACGACCTATGCCGAGAACACGCTGCATGTTGCGACCGACCTTGCGTTCGCCACCTCCGTTGTCAGCAACGGCCTCGGTATTGCCGGCGCGCTTTATGGCGGTTGGCTGGCTGACCGCAAGGGGCGATGGCCGGTCATGGTGTGGCCGCAGCTTGCGGCGCTGCTGCTCACCTATCCGATCTTTCTCTGGATCGTGGAAACGCGCAGTGCCTGGGCGCTGCTGGGGGGCTTCGGTGTGCTGTCGCTGATCGGCAGCATTCCCTACAGCGCCTTCTACGTGGCGCTTGCAGAAGGGCTGCCCAAAAACATCCGCGGCGGCGCCTTTGCGACCATCTATGCGGTCGCGATTGCGAGCTTCGGCGGCACCGCGCAGCTTGTCGTTGCCTGGCTCATTCATGTCACCGGCAACGCACTGGCGCCGGCCTGGTACATGCTGTTTGCCGCCGCCGTCGGGCTCGCTGCCATGGCAATGATGCACGAGACCGCGCCGGAAAAACGGCCCGCGACTATCGGCGGCACCGGTTAGCCAGGCGTGGCTTGGCCCCACTCTGCCGGCTGGTTGCGGTACTATGGACCTCAATCAATCACCGAGATCGCGTTAGATAAGGTCGATCGCGGGTACGGTTCGGAGCACACAACATGCGCGCATGGATGATCCGTTCGGCCGTTGTCTTGTATGTCCTGGTGGTATTTTCGCTCACGGCTGAACGTGCAATGGCAGGCCAACCCGGCTCCGACTGCGGCAGCCCGTCCGACATTCACGATGGCTGGGTTATCGGTTCGCCCGAACAACAGGGCTTTGATCCAACTCGGCTCTGTGCGATGGGCCAAGGCGTGGCGGACGGCAAGCTCGCCAACGTCGATTCGATTGTTGTGGTTCGCCATGGCGTGCTTGTCTACGAGCGCTACTTCTTCGTGTCCGGACCGACCGGTTCGTTTGATCCGGCGACGGTTAAGCACCGTGGCAATTCACTGACCAAGAGTGTCGTATCGCTTCTTGTGGGCATTGCCGTTGATCGCGGCTTGATCAAGGATCTGGATGCGTCGATTTTTTCCTATTTCCCGGAGTATGCCGATCTTCGCTCGCCCGAGAAGGACCGTATAACATTACGTAGTCTGCTGACGATGTCCGACGGCCTGGATTCCGCCGCCCTGTTCGAGGCGGGAGGACATAGCCTCGATCCTGATCCGTATCGCTCCATACTCGAGACCAAGCTCATCCGGGAGCCCGGCGTTGCCTTCGAATATAACAACGCCACGACCGAGCTCATCGGGGCGGTGCTGCAAAAGGTGACCGGGAAGACCGTCGACATCCTGGCAAGGGAAGAAATCCTCGCGCCGCTTGGAATCCACGACAGCGATTGGGATCGTCGCCTCGGCAACGGATATCCGAGAGCAAGCTCGGGACTCAGTTTGCGGCCGCGTGACTGGGCAAAGATTGGCCAGCTCGTGTTGAACCACGGGGCTTGGCAGGGCAGGCAGATCGTATCCGCTTCCTGGGTCGCGCAGTCGACCGCCGTGCAGATCACGGCGGGAACCTCGACTCGATATGGCTTTCAATGGTGGCTCGGCCGCTCCCCGCTCAACGATCATGCCGTCGACTGGGTCGCCGCGCTGGGCTTTAACGCGCAGAAGATCATTGTCGTTGCGGACGATGATCTGATCGTTGTCTTCAATGCCTCCCGTGAATCGGAAGCCATGGTGGCGCCTGAAATTGAGCTGTTGGATAACTACATCCTGCCCGCGATTTTGCGGCGCTAACAGACGCGGCGGCGAGCCTGACAGCGGAATTGCTTCATGTCGTGCGGACAAGGCCGGCCGCCCTGGTCTTGAGCGAAGTCTCGGCATCGACGATGATCTCGTGCAGCAGGGCCGCCGCCGGACGGACGTCATGGATCAGCCCGGCCGCTTCGCCGACCCATACGCCGGTATTTTCCGGATCGCCATCCTTCATGGCCATCAGGTACCTGGCCATCTCGCGCTCCAGCAAGACGGGGTCCGAAAGCTCTGTCTCGCGCTCGTGCCATTCATCGACAAAACGAGTCTTCATGACCCGGGCGGTAAACGGCTTGGGCCAGTCGATCTTGCGGACAAGGTCGACCACCGTCGTGCGGGTGGTGGCATCGCCATCGGCGCGGATTGCCGCGGTTTGGTGAGCCGAATGAACCAGCGCCTCCGAACTCGCCCAGAACCGCGAACCGATCAACGCACCCTCGGCTCCAAGCATCAGCGCTGCAGCCAGCCCGCGGCCGTCAGCTATTCCGCCCGCGGCGACAAGCACCGTGGCAGGCGCTGCCCTGGTCAGGTAATCGGCAACCTCCGGCACCAGGGTGAAGGTCGAGCGGCTGAGACCGTGCCCGCCTGCTTCTGCTCCCTGCGCGACGATGATGTCGGCGCCGGCGTCGACGGCTGCCCTGGCATGTTCCATGTTCTGCACTTGGCAGATCAGCTTGGACCCTGCCGCCTTGACGGCGGGCGCGAACGGCGTGGGCGTACCGAACGACAACATCAAGGCCGCAGGAGAGTGCGCCAAAGCAATCTGCAGTAATTCCGGATGACTTGCCAGCGACCAGGTTATAAATCCGCAGCCTACGCGCGCGTTACCGGCTTCAGTAAATTCGCGCTGCAGCCACCCGGCGTCGCCATATCCACCGCCAATCAGGCCGAGACCACCGGCTGCGGTGACGGCCGCGGCCAGGCCGCCGCCAGCGGCAAAGGCCATCGGCGCCGAGATGATCGGGTGCTCGATGCCGAGCATTTCGGTTAGCCGCGTCTGCAAAGTCATCGAGGGCAACTCCCGGTCGGAACCACAGACCTAGCACGCATTCTGTTGGCAATGCCCGTTCCGGACGCGTGGGTCCGCAATGACGCAATCGGCAGGCCGAAAATCCGCATCGCGCAAATTTGGTTCGCATTTTGTCTAACGCGTCGCACAAATTCGGAAGTGTCTGGTCAGGTCCGCGAAATGCGCATGACCTTGCTCAGGGCACTCGCATACAGTCTCTCTCGGCAAAAGGTATGATCTCAAATCAACGATTCGCCTGTCGCCCTCTTTTTTGCCGTGTTTCGGCGTTCAACTTTGGCTATGTCTGAATCCGATCCACACGCTCCAAGATCGATCGAACGCCTTGCTGCGGCACGCGAGATCGCGATGCGGTGTCCGGAGCGGACGCGGCGCACTCTGGTCCTGACGGCGCTTGCGGCGGGCGCGTGGCTGGCAGCGCCGCCGGCTGCTTTGACCGAAGAGGACCAGCCCGGCAGTGACGAGCGACCGCAAAAGGCTGACCTGCTGGTATTGACCGAAGGCGATCATGCCGGAGAGGTCCTCAAGCCAGCAGATCTGAAACTCGGTGGACCGCCGGTGCATGCGTGGCCCAAGGATCCAAAAACGTCGGTGATCCGCAAGGGATCGCGGCTGAACGAGATTCTGGTCGTCAGGCTCGATCCCGCCGAACTGGATGAGGCGACCCGCTCGCATGCGGCCGACGGCATCGTGGCCTATTCGGCGATTTGCGCCCATGCTGGATGTCCCGTGACCGCCTGGGTCAAGGAGGCAAACGGCGACAAGGACGTCTTCAAGTGTGTGTGCCACAATTCTGAATACGATCCCAGACAAGGAGCCGAAGTCGTATTCGGCCCCGCTCCCCGGCGCCTCGCCGCGCTTCCGCTGGCCATCGCCGACGGTTCGCTGGTCGTGGCGGCGCCCTTTGTCGGAAAGGTAGGTGCCCAGCAGGCAGGCTGACGTTGGCGCCGTCACACCGGATTTCCGCACGACGAAAGATGCGTGAATAGAAAGCCAAACAGGGAGGTACGTTTCATGACCATGAAGCAGTGGCTATTGTCGAGCTTTGTCGCGTCCACATGCCTTGTCCCGATCGCCGCCAGCGCCGGTCCGATCGAGAACTACAGTCCGGTGACAGCAAGCCGCCTCGAAAATCCCGAACCCGGCAACTGGATGCTGTATCGGCGGACCTATGACGGACAGGGTTACAGCCCGCTCGACCAGATCAACAGCTCGAACGTGAAAAACCTGACGCCGGTGTGGACGTTTTCAACTGGCGTGCTCGAGGGCCACGAGGCGCCGCCCATCGTCAACAATGGCGTGATGTTCGTGGCAACGCCGATGGGGCAGGTGATCGCGCTCAATGCCAAGACCGGAGATGAGTACTGGCGCTACAAACGCAAGCTTCCTGACGATCTGTTTCAGTTGCATCCGACCAGCCGCGGCGTCGGATTGTGGCAGGACAAGCTGTATCTGGCCACGACCGACGATCATATCGTCGCGCTGGATGCCAAAACCGGCAAAGTTGTCTGGGATACCAAGGTCCAGGATTACAAGAAGGGTCAGTACATGACCTTGATGCCGATGGTAGTCGACGGCAAGGTTATCGTTGGCGGCTCCGGCGGCGAATTCGGCATCCGTGGCTACGTCGTTGCGTTCGACGCCAATGACGGCAAGGAGCTGTGGCGGACCTTCACCATTCCGGGTGAGGGCGAACCCGGCCACGACACCTGGAGCGGCGACGACTGGAAGTCCGGCGGCGCCCCCGCCTGGATGACCGGTACCTACGACAAGGAAACCAAGACGGTTTACTGGGGCACCGGCAACGCCGCACCCTGGCCTGGGGCCACGCATCCCGGTGACAACCTCTACACAAGCTCGGTGCTGGGGCTCGATCTCGACACCGGCAAGATCAAGGCGTTCCACCAATACCATCAAAACAATTCCTGGGATTGGGACGAGGTGGACGCGCCGATGCTGATCGACCTGCAAAGGGACGGACGCTCGTTCAAGGGCCTCGTTCATCCCGGCCGCGACGCCATCTTCTGGGTGCTGGAGCGCAAGCCGAACAGCATCAATTACGTCGCCGGCTGGCCGTTCGTTAAGACCGACGTCTGGAAAGGCATCGAGGCCGAAAGCGGTCGTCCGGTTGTCGACCCGGCGCACAAGCCGGTGATCGGCAAGCGCGTCGAGTTCTGTCCCTCGCTGTGGGGCGGCAAGGACTGGCCGTCCGCGGCCTATAGCCAGAAAACCGGATTGGTCTACGTTCCGGCCAATGAGAACTTCTGCGGCGGCTTCACCGGCGAGAAGGTGCCGCTGGTTCCCGGCCAGCTCTGGCTCGGAACCAAGCCGGAAGATATCGGCCTGTCGGTGCGTCCCGGCGCCGATCATTTTGGTGAGCTGCAGGCCTGGGATCCCTCCACAGGCAAAAAAGCCTGGACGCACAACTTTGCCAAATCACAGCTATTTGGCTCGGTGACGGCGACTGCGGGCGATCTCGTCTTTGCCGGAGGGACCAACGACCGCATGTTCCGGGCGTTCGACGCCAAGACCGGCGACGTCCTGTGGGAGCAGAAGACCAACTCCGGCATCATGGGCATGCCGATCGCCTATGAAGTCGACGGCACCGAATATATCGCCGTCCAGTCGGGTTGGGGCGTCGACGCCCAGCGTATCCAGGACGCGCTGGCCGGCGACAATGTCGGCATCGAGAGCAACGTGCCTCAGGGTGGCGTGGTCTGGGTGTTCGCGGTCAAGAAGTAGGTGGCCTGCATCCAGGTCATGCTGCGAGCCAACAGGGCGCGCGAATGCGCGCCCTGTTGACGAGCTCCGCGAAGCAATCCAACCCTTTGCGTCATTCCGGGGCGCGCGTCAGCGCGAACCCGGAATCTCGAGATTCCGGGTTCGATGCTTTTTGCATCGCCCTGGAATGACAGGGCGCTATCTACTTGCCCTTGGTCTCGACCTTCTGCTTCTCGTCTTCGTTCATTTTCTTGATGGTCGGATCCTGGCTCGCTTCGCCGGTGGTCTGGGTCGTGGTGGCCGGCGGGCTGGCGTTGGGAACGGAGGTCTGATCCGGCGCGGTCTTCGCCGGGCGATTTGCGGTCGTGCTCGGCGGAGAACTGCTCTGGGCACTCACCGCCTGCAGGTTCAAAAGAAAGACGCCCGACAGCAGGGATGCCGCGAGCGTCATGAGCTTGATGTTCATCGATCTGGCTCCTGTCAGATCGATGAAAACGGCCGGTATCGCCTAACGTTCCATCTCACGTCTCCAATTGCTTGCCGATCGGCAGCGCCCGGATGCGTTTGCCAGTGGCGGCGAAGATGGCGTTGGTCAGGGCCGGCGCGAACGGAGGTACCCCCGGCTCGCCGACGCCGCTGGGCGGCGTATTGGCATCGACGGGCACGATGTGAACGTTGGTCACAAGCGGGGCCTCGTCCATCCGGATCACAGGGAAGTCGTCGAAATTGCCCTGCTGAACCTTGCCGTCCTTGAAGGTAATCTCGCCATATTTGGCAAGACTGAGCCCCATGATCGCAGCGCCCTCGATCTGCGACTGGATCCGTTCGGGATTGACGTACGTGCCGCAGTCTATGGCGGTGTCGACCTGATGCACGGTTAGCTTGCCCTTGTCGCCCACCGAGACCTCGACGATGGTGGCGATATAGCTGACAAAGCTGCGATGGGCGGCGATGCCGAGCCCGTGTCCCTTCGGCACGGTCCGTCCCCAGCCGCCCTTGTCGGCAACCACCTCGACCACCCGCCGCAGCCGGGCGGTATCGATCGGATAGCTGTCATAGGGTTCGCCGTAGTTCCACGGGTCCTTCACCGAGGCGAGGCTGACGATCCGTGGTGAGCCGATCAGTTCCAGAAGCATCTCCTTTTGATCGCGGTTGGTGGCGTGCGCGATCTCGGCCATCATCGACTGCACGGCGAAGGCGCGCGGGATATTCGACACCGAGCGGAACCAGCCGATGCGGGTATGCGCGGCCGCTTCGGGATTTTCGCACTGGATATTGGCGATCTCGAACGGCATGTCGATCAACCCCATGCCGAGTTCGAACGCCGCCTCATGCACGGTATTGGCCGCAAAGGTCGAGGCAATGCTGGGCGCGACGCTGCGGTGCCGCCAGGCCACCACCTTGCCGCTCTTGTCGAGGCCGGCCTCGATGCGTTCCACCGAGACGGTGTGCAGGAAGTCGTGACGAACGTCGTCCTCCCGCGTCCATTGCACCTTTACCGGGGCGCCGAGCTCCTTGGACAGCAGCGCCGCCTCTAGCACGAAATCGCACTTCGATTTGCGCCCGAATCCGCCGCCGAGCAGCGTGACATTGACGGTGACATTGTCCTCGGGAATGCCGAGAGTCTTGGCGACGTCTTCCCGCGTTCCGCCCGCGCTCTGCACCGGTGCCCAGATCTCGGCCTTGTCTCCCTTGACGTCCGCGACCGCTACCGGCGGCTCCATGCTCACATGCGCGAGATGAGGCAGGTAATATTCGCCGACAATGACCTTGTCGGCACTCTTGAGGACGGCGTCGGCGTCGCCTTCCTTGCGCACTACCAGGCCGGGTTTGCGGGCGGCTTCCTCCAATTCGGTACGGTAGGCGACCGAGTCGTATTTGCCGTTGGCGCCGTCGTCCCACACGACCTTCAGGGCATCGCGTCCCTTGATCGCGGCGCCGGTGTTGCGGGCGATCACGGCAACACCCCCGAGCGGCTGGAATTTGGATGGCCACGGCCAGCCCTTGACCTCCATGACCTTTTCGACGCCGGAAACCTTCATCGCATCGGTGGAATCGAACGACACGAGCTTGCCGCCGGTCACCGGCGGCCGCGCGATCACGGCGTATTTCATGCCGGGAAGGCGGGTGTCGATGCCGTAAAGCGCGGTGCCGACCGTGATGTCGCGAAGATCGACAATGCTGATCTCGCCCTTGCCGAGATAGCGAAAGTCCTTCGGGTCCTTCAGCTTCAGGCCTTCAACGTTGGGCACCAATTCCTTGGCCGCATCGGCGGCGAGGTCGCCGAAGCCGAGACGGCGGCCGCTTGCGGCATGAACCACCTCGTGATTCACGGCCTTGACTTCGGACACCGGCACGTTCCAGCGCTTGGCGGCGGCGGCTTCGAGCATGACCCGCGCCGATGCGCCGATCTCGCGCATCGGGATCAGATAGTGCCGGGTGCTGCGGGACCCGTCGGTATCCTGGTTGCCGTATTTGACCTCGTCGCCCTGTGCCTGCTGCACCTTCACACGCGACCAGTCGGCCTCCATCTCCTCGGCAACGATCAGGGGCAGGCTGGTGCGGACGCCCGTACCCATCTCGGAACGATGTGCTACGATCGTCACGGTTCCATCGGACGCGATGGCGACAAAGACCCGCGGATCGACCACGGTGCCGTGCGGCATCTTGTCGGCGCCGGTCTGATAGGCCGCAAACGCCTGGCGCGACATCAACGGCGCGGCCAGCACGAAACCTCCGGCGATGCCGAGGCTCTTGAGAACGGAGCGGCGGGAAACCTTCTCCACCTTGACGCGTGCTTCCATGCCGCGAGGCTTGTCGGGATTTGTGAGGATGTTCATGATCAAACTCCCGTCGAGGCGAGATGGACTGCATTTTCGATGCGCTGGTAACAGCCGCAGCGGCAGATATTGCCCGCCATCGCCTCGCGTATCTGATCATGATCGGGTTTGGGATTTTCCGCGAGCAGCGCCGCAGCCTGCATGATCTGGCCGGACTGGCAGTAGCCGCATTGCGGTACGTTGACCTGGCGCCAAGCCTTCTGCACCGCATGATCGCCTGTGGGATGAAGGCCTTCGATGGTGATGACCTCGCGGCCGACTACATCGGAAACCGAGGTGATGCAGGCGCGGACGGCCTGCTTGTCGACGATCACGGTGCAAGCGCCGCAGAACGCCTGGCCGCAGCCGAATTTGGTGCCCGTCAAGCCGACTTCGTCACGCAGAAACCAAAGTAATGGAAGATCCGGGTCGCCGTCCCAGTTTTGTTCATGGCCATTAATCTTTACCTTGATCATGATCGTTTCCTCGCTCTGCATAAGCTGTTGATGTCTCGTCGACGAAAGCGAGAACATGTTTCTCGACCGCTCCCGTCGTTTCCAAGTCTCTCGCCGCCGTCGGATCGCCGCCTCAGGCAATCCCGGAACGAGCAACTGCGGACGTCATTTCCGATCTGGCCGGGTTCGCTGTCCGGAGAATATCCTCCCATGTTTTGATTTTTGCTTGCTCGACCATCCGCTTACGGGGCCGCTGGACCAGGAATGCTATCAGAAAGCGGCGCAAATCCACTTCACAACGGCTTGTCTCGCATTCGTATTTGGCGAAAGCTGGACCACCTGCAAAGATGTTTGCTTTCGGGCAGCAGCCATAAGCAATGGTTGGAACCAGGAAATCCGAACCCGGAGGAATGGTTGGAAGTCTGAGTGTGCTCGGCGTTGCCCGCGATTGGGTCCAGGGCAAGCCGCTCTTACAAGCCACTTTTAACTGTGCTGATTAACCCCTGGACCGCCGGGCCCGGTTATAGCTTGGCGCGAAAGCAACGAGAATTCGACTATGAACGCAGGCGTACATCCGCCAGACGGCAAGCCGCGGAAACCTTCCGCCGCCAAGAGCTGGCTGAAGGCAATCGAGCTTACGTCCCGTATCGAAGACGATCCGCATCGATTGTTCGCCGATCTGGTCGAGGATTGGGCGGGGCGGCAGCCGGACAATCCGGCCCTGCTGTCGGAAATGGAGACATTCAGTTATCGGACGCTCGCCGAACGGATCAATCGCTACGCCCGCTGGGCGCTGGGGGTGGGGATCAAGCCCGGTGACACCGTCTGCCTGTTGATGCCGAGCCGTCCGGACTATGTCGCGGCCTGGCTCGGGATCACCAGGGTCGGCGGAGTGGTCGCCCTGATCAACACCAAGCTCGTCGGGCCATCGCTGTCGCACTGCATCGGTGTGGCGGAAGCCGACCACCTCGTCCTCGCTGAGGAGTTGGCGTCGGCGTTTGAGACGGCGGTGCCGCATCTCTCCCGCCTACCTAAACTATGGATCCACGGCGGCCCTGCAAAAGCTGGAAATCTCGATGCGGCGCTCGCCGGAATCGATGGAGGCCGGCTGACGCCGGCAGAGCGGCGCGAGGTCACGATCGATGACCGCGCACTTCTGATCTACACCTCGGGTACCACCGGCCTGCCGAAGGCCGCGAGCATCAGTCACCGCCGCATCCTGAATTGGGGCGGCTGGTTCACAGGCTTGACCGACGCTTCGCCGCAGGACCGCCTGTACAATTGTCTGCCGGTCTATCACAGCGTCGGCGGCATCGTCGCGCCATGCAGCATGCTCAACGCAGGCGGCTCTGTGGTGCTTGCCGAGAAATTCTCAGTCAGCCAGTTCTGGCATGACATCGTGCGCTGGGAGTGCACGATATTTCAATATATCGGCGAACTCTGCCGTTATCTGCTCAACGCGCCGCGATCCGAATTCGAGACCGCGCACCGGCTCCGGCTCGCCTGCGGCAACGGGCTGCGCGGCGATGTCTGGGAGCCGTTCCAGGCGCGCTTCGCCATCCCGCGGATCCTCGAATTCTATGCCGCGACCGAAGGCAATTTTTCGCTTTACAACGTCGAGGGCAAGCCGGGCGCGATTGGGCGCGTTCCCCCGCTGCTGGCGCACCGCTTTCCGGCCGCGATCGTGCGCGTCGATGCGGATCTCGGCATCCCCGTTCGCACGGCAGACGGTCTGTGCATTCCCTGCGCACGCGGCGAGGTCGGCGAAGCCATCGGCCGGATTGGAACCGCGGACGAGGGCGGCGGCCGCTTCGAGGGTTATACCGACGTGACCCAGACCGAGAAGAAGATCCTGCGCGACGTGATGGCGAAAGGCGATGCCTGGTTTCGTACCGGCGACCTGATGAAACTCGACGAGCAGGGCTATTTCCACTTTGTCGATCGGGTCGGCGATACCTTCCGCTGGAAGGGCGAGAACGTCGCGACATCCGAGGTGAACCAGGCCGTGCTGGATTGCCCGGGCGTGGTCGATGCGACAAGCTATGGCGTGGAAATCGCCGGGGCCGATGGCCGCGCCGGAATGGTTGCGGCCGTGGTCGACCGACGGTTCGATCTCGACACCTTCCGCGATCATCTGGCACGCCGGCTGCCCGCCTACGCCTGCCCCGTCGCGGTGCGGATTTGTGCGTCGCTGGATACCACCGAGACGTTCAAGCAAAAGAAACAGGAACTGGCCCGCGACGCCTTCAATCCGCATCGCGTGACCGACCCGCTGTTCTTCAAGGAACCGAAGTCGGGGGCATATCGGCCGATCGACGCGGATACCTATGCGCGCATCCTGGACGGTTCGATCCGGCTCTGACCTGCCAGCAGGCCCATGCGTGGCGGCAGATGCCGCGTGTTTCATATGCTGTGGGTCATTGCCGCGGACACCGGTTTACCAACCAATGCGAAAGATCGCGTGCGGGGTTCAGTCATTCGGCATTTGCACACTATGATGACCGCGCATAAGGAGAAGGGCGTGACCATTGATGCCGGTAAGGTTAAGGGTGATTTCGGCGATGCGGCGGAGCACGATGGGCGATGTTGTCAGGGTCTGTGAAAATGTCTCCGCGTGAGGTCTTCGCGCTGCGCGACTTCCTTGGACCTGACATCACCGGGCGCACGATTTCGGACGCACGACAGGTGGTGCCGCTGACCAACAGCGTTGGCCGCACCTGTCTTGGCGGCCGTCTTCGCGAACTCTCCGGGCGTTCGGTGCTGCTTGCGGTGTCGGATCAACTCATATCCGCGATCGCGATGACGGAGATCGACGGGGTAGCGAGCCGAATGCTGTTGTGTCCGCCTGATCTCAATGTCGATCACATTCAGGTCTTGATCGAGGATGCCGGGATCGATGCCGTGGTGACCGATCGCCCGGCGCAGTTCGCCGACGCCGGCGTCGCTCTGGTGGTTGCGGCGCAGTCGCTGGTCGGCGCCGGTGCGCCGGTGCGAACCGAGCGCGCGACGGACTGGTTGATGCTGACGTCGGGCACCTCGGGCGTGCCGAAGATCGTCGGCCATACCTTGGAGGGACTGGCCGGCGCGATCGTCGCCGATGGCCCGGCCCGCCGAGGCTCGGCGGTGTGGGCCACCTTCTACGACATTCGCCGCTACGGCGGTTTGCAGATCCTGCTGCGCGCCGTCATCGGCGGCGGCTCGATGGTGCTGTCCGACCCCGGTGAGCCGATTGCCGATCATGTGGCGCGCCTGCGTGCCCACAGCGTGACGCATATCTCCGGAACGCCGTCGCATTGGCGCAAGCTCTTGATGAGCGGAGCGGCTTTGGAGTTTTCACCGCGCTATGTCCGCTTGTCGGGCGAAATCGCCGACCAGGCCGTGCTTGACGGCCTGAAGCAGGCCTTTCCGCAAGCTTCGATCGGCCACGCTTATGCATCAACGGAGGCCGGCGTCGGCTTTGCCGTGAACGACGGCCTCGAGGGCTTTCCGGCGCGGATCATCGCCGACAAGCGCGACGGCGTCGAAATGAAAGTCGAAGACGGATCGCTCCGGATTCGCTCGATGCGGACGGCGCATGCCTATGTCGGTCGCCACGCGGCGGCGCTGGCCGAACCCGATGGATTCATCGACACCGGCGACATGGTCGAACTGCGCGGCGATCGCTATCACTTCGTCGGGCGGCGTGGCGGCATCATCAATATCGGCGGCCTCAAGGTTCATCCGGAAGAGATCGAGGCGGTCATCAATCGGCGGGCGGAAGTGCGGATGTCCTGCGCCAAATCGCGCCGCAGCCCGATCACCGGTGCCATCGTGGTCGCCGACGTCATCCTCGCCGACGCCAGCGACGCTAGCCGCAACGAGGAGATCCGCGCCACGATTCTCGCCGATTGTATGGCATCGCTCGCACCCCACAAGGTGCCCGCCGTCATCAAGTTCGTTCAGTCGCTCGATATCACCGCAGCCGGGAAACTGGCCCGGCGCGACGCGTGAGGTCGAGACCGCCATCATTGTTCTCGTGTTGGTCCACAAAATGCACCAAGCTGTGACATTTTTGGCCACAATCTGACCCGACGATTGGGTCATGCAAACCTTGGCCGTTATCGCAATTCTGGCGCTGCTCACGATCACCGGGGCTGCTTATACCGACCAGCTTATGACCAGCGATCAGCAGACGACGCAAAGGGTGAACTAGGGCCAACTCGGGGAAGTCGGCTCAGGGTGTGTTTGGGGTGTGTTTAGGGTATCTTGGGGGACCAAAGCGATGCTGTCCGTAGACCAGTTTCTGCGTTTGATAACCGTGCCCGCCGTGGTTGTGGCGTTCCTGATTGCATCACAGGTCTCGGGGGCGGGAATTCTCCAAACCGCCTCCCTGCATAATTCCCGCGTGCAAGTCGCAAATCAGTAGTATCGACCGCCGCCCTCTGGCCGCGTACGCAACCGGCGGCAGTCTACATTGGCCGCAGGAAGCTTTCCGCAGAACCACATTTGACGCATTGGTAGGTCAGCAAATCGAACTGCTGATTGCGCGGCTCGACAAGGCGCAGCCTCATCGGATCCCCGCATTTGATGCAGGGCATTTCGGCGGTCGCCTTGAGGCGCGTACAGGTCGGGGTCGGCCTCAACGATTGCAGCATCGTGTCCTCGGTTTCGACGGGAGACCCAACGCCACGCAATAACCGAATCACTATGCCCGATTCTTGCCTTAATTGAAAGCCGCGGCCGCGCCGCCGCTTGACGGGCCGATGCTGGTTCGGATGGCCCGCCTTGAATGTCATAGCCACGCATGGGCGCTTTGGTCCATCGGGCCCGGCCGCGCGGCGAGATCGCCGACGGTCAACGGAACGAAGCCGTGGCGATGGTGTTGATCTGGCAGCGAGGGAAACCAAGGGCATGCAACGCGTCAAACGTCCACCGGTGCGCAACAAGATCAACCTGCAGGATCCGGCTCAGGTCCGGGTCTGGACCCGACGGCTCGGCGTCACCGCAGACGTGCTGAAGACCGCCGTCGACAAGGCCGGTAATTCCATCGCGGCCGTGACCAAGGAAGTCGAGATGCAGCAGCGCGAGGCCGTGCCGCCGGTTACGGTCCCGAGCCCGGCCGATGACGTCGAATTGGCGGCCCCCGCCTAAAGCGTCTTCCGGTTCACTCGAAGCATTGTTGCTTCTCCGACCGAGATCTATGGATAAGGACCCGTTCCATATTCGGCAATGAGCGGCTTGTCGGTATTCGTCGGCGAGAGGTCACTGCTGCGACCGCCGCCACCCAGAAACTGATCAAGCGTCGCCTGGATCTTCTCCTTGACCGAGTCCGGTCCGCGGTCGCTCATTTCGGTGTGCTGGAATTTGGTATGGACGATATCGATGCCGTCTTCCTTGGCCAGCTTGGGATCCGGCAGCACGCCGGGATCAGTCTTGAAATTGGGGTCGCTGGAACGGAACGACAGGATTTTCATCTTGTCACTGAGCACGATCGGAACGCGCAGATTGTCAAGCGTGATGACCTTCGATACCAGCTCAGGATGCTGCTTGGCGAAGTACATCGAAGTGTCGCCGCCATTGGAATGTCCGACCAAAGTGAGGTGCCGGTAGTCGGCATTCGGCTGCCGCTGCTCTAATTGCCCGATCACGAACAGGATATTGGCCTCGCCCTTTTCATACACGCCGGTGCGGCCGACATAGGGCATGCCGACCTTTGTCATCAACGGCGGATCGCTCGGATTATCCTGCTGAATGCTGGCGACCATGTATCCGCGCGCCGCGAGCACGTTGGCCAGGAACGAATATTCGGTGTTCTTGACGGTATTGCCGTTGCTGATGACGGCGACCGGCAGCTTCCAGAATCCGTCGTCCGCTTTCAACTCGTAGTCGCGCCGCACGGCGAGATCGACTGCCACCGGCCGCTGCCGCGAGGCATCGAACAAATTGAGCGTCTCGTGCCGAATGCCCCACTTGCTGATGGTCAAATAGACAGCCGCCGTGAGCAGACAAACGCAGGCTAGAACTGCAATTCCCCTCTTCATCGCTTCCTCGATCACATTTGATTCAACAGATGGTGTTTAACGCTTGACGGGTCGAGGGTGGAATGAACCACACCAGATTAATTTTAGGCAAGCTTGCTGCTCCGCAGCAAATCGCGGGCCCGGTGGTACGAGCCGGTCAGCGCCGCCGAGCTCACGGTCACCTAGACTAATTGTCTACCCGACATCACCAACTCGTAATCGGATCGCCGCAAATTTTCCAAAGCGGCCTCGCTTAGTCCCGACACTTCAACGTCGCCGTCGCAGTTTTTCGGTCGGGCAGGCCGGAACGGCGACATGTTTTCCTTTTCCATCGCAGGAGTGCCGCGATATGCGAGCGCTTTATCTCGCCCCCTTTGCTTTCGCTGTCGGACTGGTCGTCTCTAATGTACAAGCCGCGGAGACGCCCCGGGACATCAAGGGTCTTTACCTGATGACCGATTATCCGGCGGTCACGGTAAGGCCGGGTACTACGTCGACCATCCCGTTGCGCCTGCAGAATTACGGACTTGACCCGCAGCGATACCAGCTCTCGGTCACCGGCGTGCCGGGCGGATGGACGGCGACGCTGTTGGGCGGCGGACAGCCGGTCGCGGCGGCGATGCCCGCGCCGGACGCCAGTGTCGCGCTTCAGCTTCGCCTCGACGTGCCGGCCAACACGGCGCTGAGCGGGCAGACCCTGACTGTCAAGGCGGAAGGGCAGGATACCGAGGCGACGCTGCCGCTCAACGTTGCGCTCGCCAAGGAGTTGCCGGCCAAGTTGGCGGTGACTTCGAAGCTGCCGTCACTCCGCGGCAGTCCGAAGTCGAACTTCGAATATACCCTGACCATCAAGAACAACTCCGGACGCAACCTGGTCGCGAGCTTCGCGGCCGACGCACCAACCAATTTCGAGACCTCGTTCACCGAGGCCTACGGCACCCAGGAGCTCTCCTCGATTCCGATCGAGGCCGGTCAGTCCAAGGACATCAAGCTCAAGGTTCGTCCACCCAGCAGCATCGATGCCGGACATTTTCCGGTGAAGGTGACGGTCAATGCGGAAGATGCCTCGGCAAAGGTCGAGCTTGCGCTCGATGTCGTCGGCCAGCCGCAGCTAACGGTGTCGGGCCGTGACGGATTGCTGAGCGCGCGTGCGGTCGCCGCGCAGCAAAGCTCGATCCCGGTTGTCGTCACCAACACCGGCAGCGCACCGGCCGAGAACATCGAGCTCGCATCGACGGCACCGACGGGATGGAAGGTGACGTTCGCGCCCGCCAGCATCGACCGGCTGGTCCCGGGCAAGGACGCCGAGGTGCAGGCGCTGGTGACGCCGGGCGACAAATCGCTGGCCGGCGACTACATGACGACGGTCCGCGCGACGTCGCGCGGCGAGAGCGCGTCCGGCCAGTTCCGGATTACGGTGGCGACCTCGACGGTATGGGGAATGGTGGGCGCCGGCATTATCGGCGTTGCGCTGCTGTTGATGCTGGGTGCGGTTGCGAGGTTCGGACGCCGATGAGCGATCAGCAACAGGCCGTCACGACGGCAAACGAGCAGGCCGTCACGACGGCAAACGAGATCGTGATCGCGGCGCGAGGCCTTACCAAGCGCTACAATGACGTCAACGCGGTCGACGCCATCAACTTCGATATCGTCAAGGGCGAGGTGTTTGGATTGCTCGGACCGAACGGCGCCGGCAAGACCACGACGATCCTGATGATGCTCGGCTTGACCGAGATTTCCGCCGGCGCCGTCAGCGTGCTCGGCTGTGATCCGGCGCGTGCGCCGCTGCAAGTCAAGCGCCGGGTTGGCTATCTGCCGGACTCGGTCGGCTTCTACGATCATCTCAGCGCCGCCGAGAATCTTGCTTATACCGCCAAACTGATGGGTCTTTCGGCGCCGGAGCGGACGCGACGGATCGCGGCGGCGCTGCAGCGAGTCCGTCTCGCCGATGTTGCCGACAAGCGGGTGGCAACATTCTCGCGCGGCATGCGGCAGCGGCTTGGGCTTGCCGAAATCGTCGTCAAGCAGGCCGATATCGCCATTCTCGACGAACCGACCTCCGGGCTCGATCCGCAGGCCACCCTCGAATTCCTCGAACTGATCGGTGAGCTCAAGGCCGGTGGCGTTACGGTGCTGCTGTCGTCCCACCTGCTCGATCAGGTACAGCGGGTGTGCAATCGTGTCGCGCTGTTTCAGGCCGGGCGCATCGTTCTGATGGGCGCCGTCGCCGATCTCGCCCGTCAGGTGCTGGGCGCGGGCTTTGTGGTCGAAGTCGAGGCCGATGGTGCCGGCCTGGCCCGGCGGCTGGCGACGGTCGCCGGCGTCACCAATGTCGAGACGCTGGCCGCGGATCGCTTCCGGATGACCGCCGACCGCGACGTGCGCGCGGACGCGGCGCGGGCCGTGGTCGCCGCCAATGGCTCGCTGCGCCGGCTTTCGGTCGATGAACCGAGCCTCGAGACGATCTATGCCCGGTTCTTCCGCGACCGGACCGAACCCACGGGGGGAACGCGTCATGCGGCGTGAGGGCTCGCCGTTCCAGGGTCTCGGAGCCGTGGCGGTCAAGGAGTTGGCCGACAATCTCTCGAGCGCCCGCGTGCTGGTGCTGGAGCTGCTGATCGTGCTGACGGCGCTGGCCGCACTCTATGGCGCGATCGACGACCTCCGGCAGAACACCGCGGAGGACCCCTTCCTGCTGCTGCGGCTGTTCACCGTCGACCATACGCCGCTGCCATCCTTTGTCGCCATCCTCGGATTTCTTATTCCGCTGATGGCGATCGGACTGGGCTTTGATGCAATCAACAGCGAGCATAACCGGCGGACGCTTTCGCGTATCCTGGCGCAGCCGATCTATCGCGACGCGCTGCTGATGGGGAAATTCCTCGCCGGGCTCATGACGCTCGGTTTCAGCCTGGCGGCGCTGTGGCTGCTGGTGATCGGTCTCGGCCTGATCTTCCTCGGCGTCCCGCCGGGCGGGGAGGAAATCGCGCGCTCGCTGGCGTTCCTGGTGATCGCGATTTTCTATGCCGGGGTCTGGCTTTCGCTCGCGATGCTGCTGTCGATCGTGTTCCGCTCGCCGGCGACCGCAGCACTGGTTGCCCTCGGCATCTGGCTGTTCCTGTCCGTGCTGTGGCCGATGCTGGCGCCGGCGCTCGCGCAGGCGATCTCGCCGCCGGATCCGCGTTATGCGCTGCTCGGGCTGGATTCGCCGGATACCGCCATCTGGACGCAGACGCTGGCCCGGCTGTCGCCGAACCATCTGTTCGGCGAGGCGATGCTGGCGGTGCTGTCGCCGACCACGCGGTCGCTCGGTCCCGTGTTCCTGGACCAGTTGCGGGGCGCGGTGATGGGAGCGCCGCTGCCGCTCGGGCAGAGCCTCCTGATCGCCTGGCCGCAAACGGTATGCCTGATCGCCAGTACCATCGTGCTGTTTGTCGCCGGCTATGTCGTGTTCCAGCGCCAGGAGGTCAGGGCCTAGGATTTCGCCGGTTCGGGCTCGCGCGGCGGGAGCGCCTCGCATAGGGTGGCGCCCACCCGAAATCGAGAGGCGCGAGCATGCAGGACCGGTCCGGAAAATTGCGGACCTTTTTCGCAAGTCTGGTCGCCGGGCAGTTTCGTGGCCGTCATCCGGCCATTGAGCAGGCCTTTGCCACGGTCGAACGCGAGCGCTTCGCGGGCCCCGGTCCCTGGTCCATCATGGTGGTCGGGAGCGGCTATGTGAAAACCCCGGACGACGATCCTGCGTTTCTCTATCAGGATACGCTGCTGGCGCTGGATCCCAACCGCGGCATCAACATCGGTCAGCCAAGCTGGCATGCGCTGTGGCTCGACGCCATCGACGTGAGGCAAGGCGAGACCGTGCTCCAGGTCGGTGCGGGGACCGGCTACTACTCCGCGATCCTGGCGCGGCTCGCCGGTCCCAACGGGCGCGTTCATGCCTATGAAATCGACCCCGGACTCGCTGCGCATGCCAGCAACAACCTGCAAGACCTGCCTCAGGTCGAGGTGCGGGCGCGGTCCGGCATCGCCGATGATCTGCCGAAGGCCGACGCGATCTATGTCTGCGCCGGCATTACCCAGCCGAGCTGGGCCTGGCTCGATGCGATGCGTCCCGGCGCGCGGCTGTTGTTTCCACTGCAACCGCCCGAAGGACTTGGTGGCATGCTGTTGCTGACGCGGCCCGCTCACGGTTTGCGCTGGCCGGCGCGATTTGTTTCCCGCGCCCGGTTCGTCTGTTGCGACGGACGGCAGGACGCCGACGCCGGACGCCGCCTGTCGGCAGCTTTCTCCAGCCATTGGGACCAGGTCAAATCGTTCCGGATCGACGACGCCA
The DNA here is from genome assembly GCA_963808035.1 of uncultured Alphaproteobacteria bacterium. Lineage (GTDB taxonomy): Bacteria > Pseudomonadota > Alphaproteobacteria > Rhizobiales > Xanthobacteraceae > Bradyrhizobium. The sequence continues at coordinate 632,354 of CAWEEF010000004.1, forward strand.
GGGACGATACCTGCTGGTATGCCGGGGATGGCTGGTGGCTGTCGACCGCAGCCGCGGAGGCGCCGTAGTTCTCGCGGGAAGAATAATTCCTCCTCGGTCATTCCGTTCGATGAGAATTATTTATTGCCTACGCTGCGCGGCAAGTAGAATGGAATTTCAGGGCTGGGGGTGCCCACGTCCCGTCACCATCTCCGGGACCTAACGCCGGCGCGCTATGGCGATGCCGAACAGGAAAGCCACGAACAGGCTTGCCAGCGGCGCTTCCCGGGTAATGGCGCTGACGGTGGAGAGCGGCTTTCCGGGCTGTCGCGCAGTCGCCACTGCCTCACTCAGCCGATCGACCGCGGACTTCAGCGTGGCGGACACCTCGGTGATCGTGCGCGATACATCGGTCGCGGTATCGATGGCGCGCTCCGCCATGCCCGGCTGGGAGGTGGGCGTTTCGATGTTCGGATTCTCGATGCTCACGTGGGGATGCCTTCCTGGCTGCGGGCTTTGGTCCAGCGGCTCGCCGCATGCAAAGTCAAGACAATTCATGAGGCCGTCACCTTTGGCTATCCGCGCGCGCGCTCGTTTTGAACAGCGGGTCAAAGACCTTTGGCTATCCGCGACAGGCGCCGTGTTGAACGGCGGGCAACGGCCTCACCCCCAGCCAATGCAGCAGCGGGAATTTTGTTCCGTCGCAACGAGCTGCTCGGTGGTCCTGTCGCGTTTTCGACCGAACGGTATTGGCTCGCGTGAAGAAGTGGTGGCTGAACCCTTCCAGAAGGCGGTAACAATGCCTTGCCTTGAAATATTTCGAGATTGCCAACGACTTCATGACGGTGTTCCATGAATTTGGGTTCCATGAATCTCGCTTTGCCGCGGAGACGCACCATGACCGAGCCAGCAGACCCCGACAACGACCCTGTCACATCGCGCCGGCGTTTTCTGCGGGAAGGCGGTGCACTGATGGGCGGGGCCGTGGTGGTCGGTCTCGCCGGCAGCGACGCCTTGGCTGCAACGGAAGGCGACAACCTTCCACCCAACATTCCCGAGTGGATGAAGGCGCCCGGCGATCCCATGGGAAGCCAGCTCTATGGAACGCCGTCGCCGTTCGAAAAGGGTGTTGTCAAGAACATCTCGAAAAAGCTGCCGCAATACATCTCGGCGTCCGGGCGGACGCCCTTGCAGGATCTCGACGGCATCATCACGCCGAACGGGTTGTTCTACGAGCGGCACCATGGCGGCGTGCCGACCATCGATCCGGAGCAGCACCGCTTGATGCTGCATGGACTGGTGGAGCGCCCGCTCATCTTCACCATGGACGACATTCGCCGTTTCCCGTCGCAATCGCGGATCCATTTTCTCGAGTGTTCCGGCAACCCGGTCTACACCAAGCCGTATGGCAAGACCGCCTCCGATCTGGTCGGGCTGTTGAGTTGCGCGGAGTGGACCGGGGTCAGCCTGAAGCTGGTGTTGCAGGAGGCCGGACTCCGTCCCGAAGCCAAATGGCTGGTCGCTGAAGGCGCCGATGCGGCGGCGCTGACGCGCAGCATTCCGATCGAGAAATGTCTCGACGACGCCATGCTGGTGTACAGCCAGAACGGCGAACGGCTGCGTCCGCAGCAGGGTTATCCGCTGCGCTTGCTGGTGCCGGGCTTCGAAGGCAACATGAACGTGAAATGGCTGCGCCGCCTCAAGGCGGTCGCCGAGCCGGCCTATTCGCGGGAGGAGACGTCGAAATACACCGACCTGATGCCCGACGGCAGCGCACGGGAATTCACTTTCTACATGGAGGCTAAATCCATCATCACCCGGCCGTCCGGCGGCCAGAAGCTGACCGCGCGTGGCTTCCACGAGATCACCGGCATCGCCTGGAGCGGGCATGGCAAGATCAAGCGGGTCGACGTTTCGGTCGATGGCGGCAAGGACTGGCGGGAAGCACCGCTGCAGGAGCCTGTTCTGACCCGGGCGCTGACCCGGTTTCGGCTGCCGTGGCAATGGGACGGTCAGCCGGCCGTGATCCAGAGCCGAGCGATCGACGAGACCGACTATGTGCAGCCGACATTTGCAGAGTTGCTGGCGGTGCGCGGCGAGAACTCCTTCTACCACAACAACGCCATTCAGCCGTGGCGCGTCGACGCGCAGGGGCAGGTCACCAATGCGAACGCTTGAGCTCGGTCTGGCAGCTTGCGCTGCATGCGTGCTGGGATTGGCGGCACAAGTCCACGCCCAGGGGCAGTACGGCATCGGACGGCCGGCGACGGACGCGGAAATCGCCGGCTGGAATATCGACATCGGCCGCGACGGCTCCAACCTGCCGGCAGGCAGCGGCAGCGTTGCCCACGGCCACGAGGTGTTCGAGCAGCAATGCGCGGCATGCCATGGTGCGCAAGGCGAAGGCGGCGTCGGTGATCGCCTGGTCGGCGGGCAGGGCACGATCGCAACGCCGAAGCCGATCAAGACCGTCGGCAGCTACTGGCCCTACGCTCCGACGCTGTTCGACTATATCCGCCGCGCCATGCCGCAGAACGCGCCGCAGTCGCTCAGCAACGACGACGTCTATGCCGTCTCCGCCTACATTCTCAACCTGAACGGCCTGCTTCCGTCCGATGCGACCCTCGATGCCCGGGCGCTCAGCGCGATCAAGATGCCGAACCGCGACAGGTTCACCGGAGACCCCAGGCCCGACGTCAAGAACCCGGCCTGCGAGAAAGGCTGCTGAGGCAGCCACAAAATCAGCCGTGGACCCGGTGGCGTCGGTTCGATTGCCCTGCGGCCGGCGCAGGCCGGGACATCTTCATCGTGAGCAGATCCGAAGCTATCGAGCGGGTTCATCGCCACCTTGATTGCGGAGACTTTCTCGGCGAACTTGGCCGCAGGGTGGCGTACCCCACCGAAAGCCAGAATGCCGCCCGGCGCGATATCCTGCGGGCCTATCTCGAAGCCGAGATGCAGCCGGCGCTTTCCGCGCTCGGTTTCTCCGCCCGGTTTATCGAGTCCCCCGAGCGGCAAGACCCCGTATCTGCTGGCGACTTATCGCGAGCGCGCCGCGGCGCCGACCGTGCTGATGTACGGGCACGGCGATGTCGTCGACGGCATGGCAGGCGAGTGGCGTGACAATCGCGACCCCTGGCTGCTCACGCCGGCGGGCGATCGCATTTACGGCCGCGGTGCCGCCGACAACAAGGGGCAGCACAGCATCAATCTGTCGGCGCTGCGCGCGGTCCACGATGCGCGCGGCGGGCGGCTCGGCTTCAATGCCAAGTTCATCATTGAGATGGGCGAGGAGATCGGCTCGCCGGATCTGGCGGAGGTCTGCGGATCGTTGCGTGACGAACTCGCCGCCGATGTTTTCATTGCCTCCGACGGGCCGCGGCTTTCGGCGGATCGTCCGACCATCTTCCTGGGCTGTCGCGGCGGTCTCAGAATCCATCTCGATGTCGAACTGCACGATGGCGCCCATCACTCCGGCAATTGGGGCGGCGTCCTCGCCAATCCCGCGACGTTACTTGCCAGCGCGATCGCCTCGCTGGTCGATGCCCAGGGTCGTCTGTTGCTCGACGTCTTGAAGCCGGCGCGGCTCTCGAACCAGATCCGTTCCATGCTTGCCGATGTCAAGGTCGAGCCGCTGGCGGATGAACCCGCGCTGTCGCCGAACTGGGGCGAGCAGGGTCTGTCAGCGGCGGAGCGGCTCTATGCCTGGAATACACTCGAGGTGCTGGCAATCTCCTCCGGCAATCTCGACAAGCCTGCAAATGCCATCCCCGGCCACGCGCATGCGGTGCTGCAGCTTCGTTTCGTCGTCGGTACGCAAATCGACCGGGTAGTTCCGGCGATTCAGCGCCATCTCGACGACCACGGGCTTTCCATGGTCAAGGCGCGTGGCGCGCAGAGTTTTGCCGCTTCGCGAACCGATCTCGGCAGTCCTTGGATCAGTTGGGTGGCGACCTCGATCCGGCAAACCACCGGCAAGGAGCCGGCGGTGCTGCCGAACTTCGGCGGCTCGCTGCCCAACGACGTTTTCGCCGATCTGCTTGGGCTGCCCACGATCTGGTTGCCGCATTCCTATCCCGGCTGCTCGCAGCACGCGCCCGATGAGCACATTCTTCTGCCGGTGACAGAAGAAGCCCTGCGCATCATGGCCGGCCTGTTCTGGGATCTCGGGGAACTGCCGCGCCCGCTTTAGCTTGCTGTAAAAATGCCCGGGGACGTAGGCTGGATCTGCAGGACACCGGTCGCCTGAATGTCGCAATGCAAGGTGATAGTTGTACGGTCCGGCGTGATATCATGGGATTGTCCGGACGCCCGTTTCGGCAACGATCGATTTCTGCATTGGATGGCAATTGAGCGATGACCAACCAGCGGCTGCGGACCTTGCACGCCCGACCCCAGAGGGAAAGCTACCGGTGCTGGCCCTGTCGGCGCTTGGCATCGTGTTCGGAGATATCGGGACCAGTCCGCTTTACACGTTCAAGACCATCCTTGGCACCGCGGCAGCGCCATCCGCCGCAGCCACCGTGCTCGGTGCGCTGTCGCTCGTGCTTTGGACGCTGTTCATCATTACCACCGTCAAATACGTCCTGTTCGCGATGCGCGTCGACAATGACGGCGAGGGCGGCATCCTTGCCTTGATGGCGCTGCTCGGCGTCAAGAAGCAGCGCCGCCCGACCATCGTGGCCGTCGGCCTGTTTGGCGCGGCGCTGATCTACGGCGATGGCGCGATCACGCCGGCGATTTCGGTGCTCTCGGCGTTGGAAGGGCTGAACATGGCCACCCCCGCGGTGCAGCCCTATGTCGTGCCTGCGGCGGTGGCGATCCTGGTCGCCTTGTTCGCCATCCAGTCGCAGGGCACGGCACGGATCGGTCACTACTTCGGCCCGGTGATGCTGCTCTGGTTCGTTGCCATGGCGCTGATGGGAATCTCCGGTATCGCGCGCCATCCAGCCGTGATGGCCGCGCTCAATCCGGTCTATGGCCTGTCCTATCTGTTCTCGAATGGCGTGACCGGCTTTCTGGTACTGGGGGCGGTCTTTCTCTGCGTCACCGGCGCTGAGGCGCTCTACGCCGACATGGGGCATTTCGGCAGGGGACCGATCAAGCTGTCCTGGTTTGCGGTCGTCTTTCCAAGCCTGATCCTGAACTATGCCGGGCAGGCCGCGCTCGTGCTCGAAGGTGCGCCGACCGACGGCAACATCTTCTTCCGTCTTTGCCCGGGAATTCTCCTGATCCCGCTGGTCGTGCTGGCGACCGTGGCGACGATCATCGCCAGTCAGTCGATCATCACCGGCGCCTTCTCGATGACGCGGCAGGCGATCCAGCTCGGCTGGTTGCCGCGGCTGCGGATCGCGCAGACCTCATCGGAGGGCTACGGGCAGATCTATGTCGGCGTGGTCAACTGGCTCCTGATGATCGTGACCGTCGGGCTGACGCTCGGCTTCGGCAAATCCGACAATCTGGCCGCCGCCTATGGCATCGCGGTTTCGCTGACCATGTTGATGACGTCGGCGCTGCTTTTCATCGCAATGCGCGAGATCTGGGGCTGGAGCATCATTGCCGCCGGTTCGGTCGCCGCCTGCTTCCTGCTGATCGACAGCGCGTTCTTTCTGGCCAATCTCACCAAGATCGCCGAGGGCGGATACGTGCCGCTGCTGCTGGCGATCGCCGTCTACGGCGTGATGTGGATCTGGCATCGCGGATGGGCGGCGGTGATGGATCGGGTCGGTGAAACCCTGGTTCCGGTGCCCCAGTTCATGCAGGACGTCAAGGCCAAGGGCATTCCGCGCGTCCCCGGCACCGCCGTGTTCCTGACCCGGACCGAGCGGGATACGCCTCCGGTGATGCACTGGCACGTCAAGCATAACCGGGCCTTGCACGAGCATCTGTTCGTGCTGCGCGTCGAAATCCTGCCGAGACCATGGGTCGCATCGCGCAGCCGGATGACCGTCGAGGAAGTCGCGCCGAATTTCTGGCGCGCGGAAGCACGCTTCGGCTTCATGGAGCGTCCGCATATTCCGGAACTGCTCGCCACCGGCAAGTCGCTCGGCTGCACGGTCGATCTCGACGATGTCACCTATTATGTCGGCCACGAGACGGTGATCGGCCGCGAGGACGGCAAGGGCCTGCCGGCATGGCAGGAAGGGTTGTTCGCCGTGATGGAGCGCAACGCCATCCATGTCAGCGACTTCTTCAGCCTTCCCAACGATCAGGTCGTCGAGATCGGGCGGCAGATCGCGATCTAGGAGCGCTGCATCGCTGCAGCCGTGAACGCCAATCTGAATATAGTTCCGCCCTTCAAGTGAAGACCGGTGAATTTAATACGGGTGACGCCGGGGCAAAACAGGCCTATGGGAATTGAACGATCGTCCCGGCCGGCGCTTGAACCTGCGCGGAACGGCGTAGAACAGCAAGGATCCCGCCATGACCGGTCACATGCCGCCCATCCCTCCGGGAAACCGAAGCAACAAAGGACCTAAATCCGCCGATGCGGATGTCGCGCGCGATACCTCTGTAAAGGAAGGCCATACCCAAAACACCGCCGAGCAGGGCGACACCGCCAACATCAAGCAGAACACCACCAACAAGGGCTTCTTTCAGGGCCGGCGTGTGAAGTAGCGGCGGGCTCTATCGCTCAGCTCAGCCGAGGACGAAGGATCCGATCAGCGCGACCACCGCCAGGGCCATCAGCCCGGTGCCGAGCCAGCCGAGCGCAATCAGTGAGGGCCTCGCCCCGAACCGCCCCATCAGCGTTGCGTTGGCGACGATTACCATCATCATCGCCATGATCGGAACCGCGACAATGCCGTTGAGCACGGCGCTCCACACCAGCATGTGGATGGCGTCAATGCCGGTGAACCCAAGCCCGAATCCGATCACGGTTGCCGCCGCGATGATGGTGTAAAATCCGACGGCGTCCGGCGCCTTGGCTTCCAGCGTCGCGGGCCATCCGAATGCTTCGGACACGCCATAGGCCGCCGAGCCCGCCAGCACCGGAATCGCCAGCATGCCGGTGCCGATGATGCCGAGCGCGAACAGGAAAAAGGTGAAATTACCCGCCAGCGGCCGCAGCGCCTCGGCCGCCTGTGTTGCCGAGTTGATGTTGGTCACTCCGCCGGCATTCAGCACGGCCGCAGTGGTGAGGATGATGGAAAACGCGATCACGTTGGAGAAGATCATTCCAACGGTGGTGTCGATCTGGATGCGGTCGAGCTCCGTCGCTCCGCCCCTGGTCAGATCGCGAAGCGGCCGGCGCACCTTGCCCTGGTTCATTTCCTCGACTTCCTGGGAAGCCTGCCAGAAAAACAGATACGGGCTGATGGTGGTGCCGAGAACCGCGACCACCATCAGGAAATAATCGGCATTGATTATGGGGTGCGGCCAGATCGCGGCCAGCAGCGCCTTGCTCCAGGGAATGTTCACGGTAAAGGCGGTCGCGACATAGGCGAACAGCGTGAGCGTCATGAATTTGAGCACCGGCGAATAGCGCCGATACGGCACGAACACCTGCAGCAGGGTGGAGGCGGATGCGAAAATCAGCGCATGTTCGTGATTGAGCCCGCCGATCACCAGCGACAGCGATTCCCCCATCGCCGCAATGTCGGCCGCGATGTTGAACGTGTTGGCAGCGACCAGCAGGAAAACCAGCGCCAGCACCAGCCAGCGCGGCGCGAGCTCCATCACGTTGGCGGCAAGCCCCTTGCCGGTGACGCGGCCGATCCGCGCGCTCACGAGCTGGATCGCGATCATGAACGGCGTGGTGAGAAACACGGTCCACAGCAGGCCGTAGCCAAACTGCGCGCCGGCCTGCGAGTAGGTCGCAATGCCCGACGGATCGTCGTCGGCGGCGCCGGTCACCAGTCCCGGACCCAGCAGCCGAAGCACAATATTGCGGGGTTTCTTGACCTCTGCGTTTTTGGGGTCGGCCATGAATTGCTGCGGTGTCCGGGCCAAAGTTGAATCAGTGAGGTCGCTGCTGGAAGACTTTCGGCATTTTGCGTCGGCAATCAAGGAAATTGCGTCGGGGCTGGAGGTTTCAGCCGCCAGCCCGGGTTCCGCGCCGGCCGCTGCGTGACCGAATCAAAGCAGGAAAAAGGTTCCCGCAGCCGGTCGGTTTTGTGTGCCCGAAATGAGGAACCATGGTCGCTGCCGAGCTTTGTTTCACGACAGGAATTGCAAATCAGGTTGATGGCATGGAAAGAGATGTGACGATGCAAACGATCCGAAGCCCCTTCGGTGTCGCGCTGGTCGTGGCGGTGTTCGGCATCGCGGGAATGCTGCTGGTCGATCACGGTCCGTGGAATAAACCGCATCTGCAGACCGCGCAGGTCAATTACGGCACCACCAGCGCGGCGGCGAAGGCGGTCGGTGCGACGGTGACGCCGACGGCGCCGAAACCCGCGATCGAGCCCGTGGCTCCTGGTCCGAAGCCGGCCCAACCCGCCAACCCCGTGGCGCCATAGGCAGCCCCGTCATTGCGAGCCAACGGGTCGCGCGAATGCGCGCCCGATGACAGGCTCCGCGAAGCGATCCATGCCACGGCAGAAGAAAGCTGGATTGCTTCGTCGCTTCGCTCCTCGCAATGACGGTCGCGCCGCGCCGTTGCAAATTTTTCCAACGAGACTTGCGCCGTCGGGCAAATCAGTGGCATAGGCTCATCATCGGAAAACATCGAGCCCGCGCCCGCAACAACGGAAGCGGGCTTTTTTGATCGGATCGCGACCCGCTCATCGCATTGTAATTTTTTTGGAACGGGACTTGCGCCGTCGGGCAAATCAGCAGTAGACATTCATCATCGCAACAATCGAGCCCGCGCGGAAAACTCCGCTGCGGGCTTTTCCATTGCGCCTTTTGAACATCAGCTTTCATCGCATTGGCCGGCGCGCGCGAACGCGCCGGCGCGCGGCGTGGCGTCAAGGCCACGTCCGCACGCGGCCTCCCGTGACGGAGATAGGGTTCGCGCCTGAAATGATCGCGCGGACAGCGATCATGCCGCACATTTTCTTCAATGACGATCGCGGAGGCACGAATCCCAATCCACCATGGCAAAATCCCTCACTGAAATCCGTTCACTGGCGCGCAGCCACACCAGGACGGCCATCAATGTCCTGGTCGGCATCATGCGCAGCAAGGGTGCGACCGCCGCGGCACGGGTGTCGGCGGCTAACGCCATCCTTGATCGCGGCTGGGGCAAGGCGACGCAGCCCGTCGGCAACGGCGATGACGGCGCGCTTGAACTGATCCATCGAATCGAGCGCATCATTGTCGACCCTGAAAATAAAGACCGCTAGAATTTTCGAGCCGCTTTTGCACCCGGCGCGATACAAGGCGATTCACGGCGGCAGGGGCTCGGGGAAATCGAATTTCTTCGGTGAGCTTCTGGTCGAAACCTGCCAGGCCGAGCGCGGCACCCTCGCGGTGTGCATCCGCGAGGCGCAGCGGACGCTGGCGCAGTCCTCCAAGCGGCTGATCGAAGGCAAGATCGAAAGCCTCGGGCTCGGCCGCGGCTTCCGGGTGTTCAGCGACAAGATCGAGACGCCCGGTGACGGCATCATCATCTTCAGGGGCATGCAGGATCACACCGCGGATTCGATCAAGTCGCTCGAAGGATTCCGCATTGCCTGGATCGACGAGGCGCAGAATTTGAGCGCGCGCAGCCTGTCGTTGCTTCGTCCGACCATCCGGGCGGCGCGCTCCGAATTGTGGGCAAGCTGGAATCCCCGCCGCCGGTCCGACCCGATCGACGATTTCCTGCGCGCACGAAAGCCTGCAGGCGCGATCGTGGTCAACGCCAACTGGCGCGACAATCCCTGGTTTCCCGATGTGCTTGAGCAGGAGCGCCGGCTCGATCTGTCGCTCTATCCCGATCGTTACGATCACGTCTGGGAGGGTGACTATGCGCGGGCGTTCGAAGGCGCCTATTTTTCCCAGATGCTGATCGAGGCGAAGGCGCAGGGCCGGATCGGCAAGATCGCCGCCGATCCGCTGCTGCCGCTGCGGGCCTTCATCGACATCGGCGGCGCCGGCGCGGCGGCCGATGCGTTCACGACGTGGATCGTGCAATGGGTCGGCGCCGAAATCCGCGTGCTCGACTATTACGAGTTGGTCGGCCAGGTGCTGGCGTTTCACGTCAACTGGCTACGCAGCAACGGCTATGCGCACGCCATTCTGTACCTGCCGCATGACGGCGTGAATTGCGACGCGATCACCGGCAAGCGCTACGAGGACCATTTGCGCGAAGCCGGCTTTGCCGTCGAGCCGCCGGTGAAAAACCAGGGCAAGGGCGCCGCCATGATGCGGATCGAGGCGCTGCGACGGCTGGGCCCGCAACTCTGGTGGAACGAGGCGACGACCGAGCCCGGCCGCGACGCCATCGGCTTCTACCACGAGCGGAAAGACGACGTCCGCAATGTCGGCCTCGGGCCCGAACACGACTGGTCCAGCCACGCCGCCGACGCGCTCGGGCTGATGGCGATCTGCCACGAGCAGCCGGGAAGGGCGAGAAGCTTCAACCGGCCGATCCGCTATGTCGAGCCGGGGTGGCGGTGAGGCACATTTTTGTTTGAAAAGTTAATTAAGATCAGTACTTTACAAGAATTATCTAAGCAGGTATCATCTTGAGTTGTGCGGAAGCACAGACTACAACTTGCACCTGAAAGGCGCTATTCCCGAGTTGAGCAGAATGGTCCTTAAGCGGCCCAAGCAGCAAAAAATATTTGGACCTTCCAAGGCTAAGGAACTGCTTATCCTTCAAGACTTATCGCCGCGAGCAGCCAGAAGGTTCGAGGCAGCGCTTAAGGCGATCATTACCCGAGTTCATTACACTGGCAGCCCTTACCATCGATCGGCCGGTTCTAGAGCTGGAACGATTGCCAAGAGAGCGGGACTTTCGAGCAGGTGTCCGCCGACATGGACGAACGCGGGCGCCACAGAGGCGCTACGGCTTGCGATTAGTGAGGTCAGAGTGTCATGCTTTTGGGAGGGCGCAGGTTTCCCCCGTTATGTATGGTACCTTGACGGCGACGTCTTGTATGAGGCGAGACTTACGAACCGAGAGAACGGCGAATATCACGGGTATCCGCTAGAAGATCGATGGCAATGGCCGAAAAACTTTCGATAGAGCCAGATACGTTCGCACTCGATGTGCAATGGCCGTCTGCGCCAGAGGCAGGCGGTAGCAATGTATTGGATTCATCAATTGCTCGTTTCGAGATCAAAGCCGGACAATCGGCGCTGACATCGTTTCAAACGGACGAAGGTCTCAAAAATAGCTATTTAACTGTGCCGGCTTACTATCTTGTCGAATGGCTCACCCAAAACTGGTGGTCGTTCCTTTACGAGCCAAGAAAAGACGATCGAAGTGATGCGGACTCAGAATTCCGTTCAAGACATTGGATGGGCATTCCTAGAAATGGTTTTGCCCTTCCTGATTTGATGTTCTCTCCGTCGGGCGAAACAATAGAGATTGTCTCCAGGCAAACCTATCTACGATTTGCTCGATTGAGCTTCACGGAGGCGGGCAATGCAATCGTCCGGACCAGGGATGTGCGAGACCAATTCAGTAATTTCATCGAGGCTGTATTGGCGCACATGTCCGCACAGGGGATTAAGGCTTCGGAAGCCCATACGGCCTGGAAGAAGGTCGTCGATACCTCTTCTGATGACGAGCCTTATTGTCGGCTAATTGGATCTATGGGTCTTTCGCCTTACGTCGAGCACCCCACGATCGACGAAGTTCTCGAAGGTATTGCAGATCAAGTGAGTAGCTCGATACTCACGGATCTCTGTGATGCTGCAACACTCTCGAGTTTTGTTAGGGCTGCAGAATTTACAAAGCGAATTTCAGAAGCTCTGGAGATGAGTTCATCCATAGAGCTCGAGCCTCTTCTCAAGACCAAGAAGCCTGAAGACAACGTACGACAAGCTTACGAATGGGGATACAACGCGGCGTCGGAAGCGCGAATGGCACTCGGTATCCCCCATGACAAGCCAGATGGTCGGCGAGAGTTTTTTCGCGGGCTGGGATTTGATCCGAAAACATCGTCTGATATAGGAAGTCCCGTATCCAACATTTTCCCAATCCAGGGCGCCGTATCTCGCACACGTAGAAAGATCAAACTCGCGCTCTCGTCCGGGACCGACAAGGAGTTTTCCGCTGCCAGAGCGTCGTTTTTGGCCTGGCTGAGCAATGATAATAATGCACGGCTAGTGACTACAGCGCGAACAAGAGAGCAACGAGCAAGCCGAGCGTTTGGCGCTGAATTGCTGGCACCTGCTGAGTTTCTCAAGAAACGCCTCGGCAGGGAATTGGATGTTTCACCATTCACTCTCGACAAGGTTTCGGATGAAATTGGGGTGGCGTCCACGATAGTTAGGCTTCAAGCCCGAAATAATGGCTATCGCATTCTGGAAGCTGCGTAAGTCGATTAGCGCGGCTGCGCGACTGAGCGGAAAAAATTCTGGTCGCCCTGGCAGGACTTACGCCGATTGACGTAGTGTCATGCGGTCCTTCTAGGCGCTGGATTGCTTCACCATCGGCTCGTCAAACTCATGCCGAGGCGTTATTTCCCGACCTCTGGCCTCGGCGTTTGCTGCGCGGCCCTTTGTGCGGCCTCTGCGCGCTCTTTTGCTCTTGCCGCTGTATACATGCGCTGCGCTTCGTCGGGGTAATAGGAAGCCTGCCAACCCGGACCCTTGAATTTCCCGTTGAGACTTTTCCGCACCAAAATCGATCTCGCGTCGATTCTTCGGAACAGAATGATCTCCTCGAACTTTCGTTCGTCCGGATTCGGGTCCTTGATATTCACTGCGAGATGGCAATCGCGGTCTCGCGCGAAAAGTCAATATCGAACATCCATAGGTTGAGCAAGTCATCGAGCGCGGGAAGTCTGTTCTATCCTGAAGGCATCGGCTTCTACCACGAGCGGAAAGACGACGTGCGCAATGTCGGCCTCGGATGCGAGCACGACTTGTCGAGCCTCGCCGCCGACGCGCTCGGGCTGATGGCGATCTGCTACGAGCAGCCAGGCCGGGCGGGAAGCTTCAACCGGCCGATCCGGAATGTCGAGCCGGCGGTGAGGGCGATCCGCCCTTCGCAATTTGTCATCGTGACGAGGAGCAGTCATTCCGGGATGCGCCGCTTGGCGCAGGCCCGGAATCCATAACCTCGATCGGGCGTATGGATTCCGGGCTCGCGCTCCGCGCGCCTCGGAATGACGAAGGGTCGGATAATTTCAGAAAGAGAAATCCAAATGCCCAAAATGCCGGTGTCCGATCTCAAGGCGATGCTCGCTTGCGAGAAGGCCAATGCGCTGGCGGCGATTTCGGCGGCGCGGCTGATGGAGGAGCGGGCCGATGCGATGGATTATTATCTCGGCGACATGCGCAAGGACATGCCGGCGCAGGACGGGCGCTCGCGCGCGGTGTCGACCGACGTCGCCGACACCATCGAAGGGCTGATGCCGCAGCCTGATGGACATCTTTGCCGGCTCCGACGAGGTGGTGCGCTTCGAGCCGGTCGGCCCCGAGGACGAAGCGGCGGCGCAGCAGGAGACCGATTACGTCAATCACGTCTTCATGCAGCAGAACCCCGGCTTCATGATCCTGTATTCCTTCATCAAGGATGCGCTGCTGTCCAAGGTCGGCATCGTCAAGGTGTGGTGGGAAGAGCGCGAGGAGGAAGAGCCGCGAGACCTATTACGACCTCACCGACGACCAGTTCGCGCTGCTGGCGCAGGCGGTGGCGGAATCCGACGGCGCGATGAAGATCGTGGCGCATACCGTGCATGACCCGCAAGACGACGTGGCAAGCCGACACCGGGGAATCGGAGGCGACGAGCTGATGAACATGGCCGCATTTCCATCTGCTTCCGCGCTGCAAAGCATACCCGCCCCCTCGGCTGCCGCCGCGAGCCCGCCCTTGCTGCCTGCCTCGATGCCCGCCCTGATGCCTGCCTTCGGGCCGCCCGTCACCCACGACGTCACCATCGTCACCACGCGAAAGCTCGCGCAGGCCGCGTGCTCGGCGTTCCGCCGGAGGAATTCGGCATCGAGCGCGGCGCGCGCAACATCCGCGACTGCAATTACTGCTTCCACGAGGTCGTCACCAAGACCGAAAGCCAGCTGATCGCCGAAGGCTTTGACGCCGAACAGATCAGGTCGCTCGGCGATTACACCGGCAATACCGAAATCGAGACGCTGGCGCGCGATACCGTCGGCGAGCATTTCGGCGCCGACGGCGGCGACGTCAATTCGGCCGCGCGGCTGGTGCGCATCACCGAGCATTATGTGCGGATGGATTACGAGGGCAACGGCCGCGCTGCCTCTATCAGGTCATCACCGGCGGCGACCAGGGCGAGATCCTGCGCAAGGACGGCCGCGACTGCGTCACGCCGTTCGACGCGATTCCGTTTGCGGCGACGACGCCGGTGCCGGTCACGCATCGCTTCTTCGGCCGCTCGATCGCCGACCTCGTGATGCCGTTGCAGCGGGAGAAGACCGCGCTCAAGCGCGGCGCGCTGGACAATCTCTATCTGCACAACAATCCGCGCGTCGAGGTCGCCGAGAGCAATGCCGGGCCCGAATACGCTCGACGATCTCCTGGTGTCGCGGCCGGGCGGCGTGGTGCGCACCAAGACAGCCGGGCGGGCTGAACTGGCAGGTGGTGCCGGACATCACCACCTCGATCTATCCGATGCTGCAATATCTCGATGCCGAACTGGAGACCCGCACCGGCCTTGCCAAGCAGACCCAGGGCATCGACGCCAACGCGCTGCAGAACCAGTCGGCGACCGCGGTGGCGCAGGTGTTCTCGGCCTCGCAGATGCGCATCAAGCTGATCGCGCGGATCATGGCCGAGGGCGTGCGCGATATCTTTGCGCTGCTGCATGGCACGATCCGCAAGCATGGCCAGCAGCGCAGACGGTGCGGCTGCGCAATGCCTGGGTCAATGTCGATCCGCGCGGCTGGAAGACCCGCGACGACATGACCATCAATGTCGGGCTCGGCTCCGGCGGCAAGGCCCAGCAATTCGCGCAGACCATGGCGATCGCCAATGTGCAGAAGGAAATGCTCGCCGGCGGCAAGGTCAATCTGGTCGGCGATCTGCGAGCTCTACAACACCGCGGCCGAGCTGACGCGGATCATGGGGCACAAGAACCCCGACCGGTTCTTCAACGATCCCGCCGCGATCAATCCGCAGACCGGACAGCTGCTGCATCCGCCGCCGGCGCCGCCGCACCGCCGCCCGATCCGAAGCTGCTGGCGGCGCAGGCGAGGGCGCAGACCGATCAGGCGACGGCCGCGCACAAGGCGCAGATTGCAGCAACAGAAGGCGCAGAACGACGCGATCCATCAGCAGGTCAAGACCCAGGCGGAAATCGAGCTCGCCAAGATCAAGGCCGATCTCGACGCCAAGATGGCGCTGCTCGATGCGCATCTGAAAGCGGCGGTCGCGCAGCAGAAAATGCGCCATGCCGAGGCGCAGCATGACATGGGCGCGGCCGAGACCGCGCTTGGCCTGCTGGCGACGGCGCAGGGCCACGATCTGATGATGCAAACGATCGACAACCCGGCGGGTCAATCCAATGACGGATGAATGCAAACTCGACCAGGCCGTCGCCAAAGCGGTCCGCGCCGAGGCACTGCTTGCCGACGAACTGCTGGCGGAAGCCTTCAGCGGGCTGAAGCGAATTACACCGCGGCCTGGCGGGCACCACCATCGACGATGCCGCCGCCCGCGAGAAACTGTTTCTCGCCATCAATATCGTCGGCAAGGTCCGCGATCACCTCACCGCCATCCTCGCCAACGGCAAACTGGCCCAAGCCGAACTGAAAGAGCTTGAGCAGGTGTCGGAGCGCCGGAAGCGGTTTGGAATTCTGTAAACAATAACGCCGGGTGTAGGACAATTAGGAGGTACCGAGATCAAGGTTCCGGGTACGTTCCGTGAATGAGAAATGATGTCACCGCTGACACGCAGAACGCACGGTGATAAGTTCTTGAAGCAGAGCCATCCGCGTCTGATGCCGAACCTGATCGCAGCAGCACTGAGACGTCGAGCCAGCGCAGGAGGTCAAGACGGCGGTTGCTTGCTTACCTCTGTTCACGGTCATGCTCGGTGGCTAAACGTCTATGCTCACTGCTCGCATTTTCTCACCCCTACCTTTCCCGTCAACTCATGTGGGCTGACCTCGCTTGCTTGGCTACCCTTCTATTCCTGTTTGTGGGCGTTGTGTATCGGCTCTGGTGGAAGGCTTCGCCATCTATCTCGCGATTTTGCGGTTGTTCTGCTGCCCTTGTACCAGCTCGCCTGGGGATCGATCTGTCGTTGGGATGGCTTTATGTCATCGGTTTCAGGATCCACGCCTCGCCGCTCGAACAATACCTCTCCCGGTGCCATCTGATTCGATTTAGCGAAAACGGCAGGGAACAGTCGGTAGGCAAATGCGAGACCTTACCTTCGCTGAGCTCCGAAGAATATGTAGTCGTATTCTACGACTCGACGGGTGAATTCATGTTGCCCATCTCACAGCGAACGCCGGAATGGACGGCGGCGATAGACAAGCTGGGGAAGGATTTACGCTTGCCGAGACCGAAGACCGCGCGTTTTACATGTACGGCAATTTCTATGATGCCATTTTTTGATGTGTGGCGAAGATCGCCGTTGAGCTTGGATGAGGTTTTTACCTCGAGGAAGCAAACATAATCATGCCAGATCGCCGGTTTTATGTTGAAGCTTCGAATCACGATGGTCTCACCGGCTATGTGCCCGCCCAATTCCTGATGCGCAACGGCGCATACGTCATGAATCCAACACCTAGGGGTTCACAACTGCAACCGATCTATTCCGATCGTTCCGGTAGCAACAGACGAGTGGAAGCATCGCAAATCCGAACAACTACCTCATCGTTCCCGCTAACTACACCGAGCAGAAAGCGCGGGACTTCGCTGCCTTTGTTGAGAAAGTCGGGGAGTATATTTTGCCAAGTGGCATCGGGTCGGCGTTGCTGATGGCCAACGCTTTCAGGCAGCGTGGCTCCCAGGACTTGCAGCGGAATCCCCAATGGGGCATTCCGGAAGGCTCCACGGTTAGAGCCTTCATTGGCGGTGCTTCCAACCATCTCGGGTTTGTAACCGGCTACGCCGGCGTTCCCAAGGAGTGGTCGCAGATTGGCGGCGGGGTTGCCAATACGATCAACGGCGATTTCCAGGCTATCAAGAAATGGCAGGCCGCAAGGCCACCGACATCGATACCAGCGGACCCTATGGTCTTTCCCGGCAAAATGACGCCAATATCTCCCAGGGCTATGCCGACGGCGTCGCCGCGCAGAAAACTCCGGCGCCCTTCGAGGCGGGTAGCAAGGCGCCGCCGCCATTCGACAACTACGGCTACAACCCACAGCCCAACCGCCCCCGGCCAGATTGGCGACGGCGGCGGCTTCGCGGGCCTGATCGCCTCGCTGGCAGGCATCGATCCGCAAGAGCCGACGCCGCCGGTTTGGCCGCCGCAGGCGGACAGGCCGATCAGATTCTTGGACGTGTGCAATAGCGATCCCGCGCCGCTGCGTCGTGGACCATTCCGGACGAATCAGATCATGACCCGCGTCCAAGGGCTTCGTGGTTCGAACGCGCAGGCCACGCTCCTCACCGTGAGGGTAAACCTCATCGGAAGCGAATTGAAAGAACTGGCGCAGGTTTCGGAGCGCAGGCGGCTGTTGAATTTCTGTAGGACGACAACGCCGTATGTGTCACGACTTTGGAAGTGCTTATCACAAAGTTCGCATTACGTTCCCTCGGCCGACGAAGGCGTCGCCGATTCCGACTTCGAACAGGTCCATGCTGCGAATGGACGAGAGCGCATGAGTTCTCAGTCGGAAGTCATCCTCTCCGGCGATTCGCCGGAAATCTCCAGCAGGGCTGAAGTCGCGATCGCCATCATCACCCTCGCGAGTCTCTGGGTTTCAGCCTTTCTGACACACCTGGCCTGGAAATTTTCCGATTGGTCGGACGATGTTCCTTGGTCTGCGTGTTTGTCGTCCTCGCGCTCTCCGTCCTGGCCCTGTTCCGGCGGAAATGGAAAGAACGACCCCACCGGCGAAATTCTCAAGCCGGTCTCACGCAGGACACAGGCCTGGCAGACGGCGATGTCGGCGTTTTACTCCGACAAGGTCCTCATAGTTCCAAGCGGCGCTCGACGCGCATATTTGGCGACTTTTATCTCGTCTCGACTACCCTTGAAGACCAGAGGTTCTGATGACCGGCGAAAGCGCATCTGTATCATTTGCGTGCCAGCGCTGACACGTCCAGAACGCGGGAAGCCGGCATTAGTTGTGACTCCGGGCCAACCGTTCGGATGCCGAACCTGATCGCAGCGGCGCGGCGTCTTCAGTCCGTCGCAGGAAATCGTTACGACTCCCGCTTGCATATGCCTTGTTCGCTGCCATTCTCGCGAGCTGGATCGCAACGCCACTTCTGTTGTTCTCTCATCCGACCCTTACGTACAAGCTCATTTGGGTCTACCTCGCCTGCTTGCTCGTCTTGCTCTTCCTCTTTCTAGGGGCCTTGTTTCGCTTTTGGACACGATGGAACGAGGTTCCGATTTTTATCGCCATCGGAGCGGTTGTTTTACTTCCATATTACAGACTGGACTATCTGCTCGAGGTTCCGGCTGGTGCGTTGGTCACGATCGCGTTCCGCGTCCATAGTGCGCCGATCGAACGATACCTGGCCCGATGCGATCTGGTTCGATTCAGCGAGCGCGGTAGCGAGCAATCGTTGGGTCAGTGCGAGCGCCTCGGGATGGGAAACGAAGATGCCGTAGCGGTTTTCTACGACTCGACCGGGGAATTCATTTTGCCGGTCTCACAGCGAACGCCGGAATGGACGGCGGCGATGAGGCATTTCGAGCCAGAGTAGACACGCTTAGCAAGATCAAAGGCCGCACGGCTCATGTGTATGGCAATTTCTACGACATCCTCATTTTGAGTTCTGACTAACCCTAATTGTCGATGAAGCCTGGTTTCAAGGAAGCGAACACAGCTATGCCCGATCGCCACTTTTACGTTGAAGCCTCGAAGGGCAAAGAAGTTACCGGCTATCTGCCGGCCCAGTTCCTGATGCGCAACGGGGCTTATGTCATGGATCCGCGTCCGGGCGCGTCGCAACGAAAGACCATTTATTCCGATCTTGGGGCAAGAACGGGATGAGTGGAAGTGTCGCCAATCCGAACAACTACATCGTCGTGCCCTCGAATTATAGCGAACTGAAAGCGAGGGACTTCGCTGCGGCATCAAGAAGCTCCCGGATACAAATCTTCCAGGAGCGATATGGTTGCCGTTCGAGCGATGGCCAACGCCTTCTCGCCCGGTGGTTCGGAAGAATTGCAACGGAATCCACAATGGGGCATTCCGAAAGATTCCGCTGTGACAGGCTTCATCAGTGGTGCTTCCAACCATTTCGGATTTGTAACTGGCTGTGCCGGCATACCCAGGGATGGGCGCAAGTTGCCGGCGAGCTTGCCAAACGATCAACGGCGAGGGTATCCAACCTGGCAGGAAGTTGTTAGCCTTGAATCCACCGACATCGAGACCAGTGGAAACCATGGCCTCTCCCGGCAAACGAAGCCAACATCACTCAGGGCCATACCGACGGGGGCAGCCCGCAAGACACCGGCGACCTTCGAGGCGACTAGCAACGCGCAAGTGTCATTCAACGACTACGGTTACCACCAACAGCCCGACGCCCGCGGGCCAGATCGGCGACGGCGGCGGCATTGCGGGCCTAATCGCCTCGCTCGCTGGCATCGATCCGGAGCAGCCTACGCCGACCGCCTGGCCGCCTCAGGCGGACCGGCCGATCAGATACCTCGGACGTGTGCAATAGCGTGCCGCTGATCGCCCGAATAAGTCGATCCGTTGTCGGGCGCGCCGTTGTGGCGCCGGCAGCTCATCGAATGGCTCCTGACAACGCCGACCCTGAGGCACACCCTGGCGCCCGGCGAATCAACCCAAGGGACAGGCCGAACCGAAAGTGACGCTGCCGTACCATCGCGCGCTCGAGATCTTTTGAAATAAAACCCATCCCTTCTCTAGATCGAGTTCACTCATGCCTAATCGTTCAGCGCGGCCGAAAAGCTGCGAAGCCCGGCTAGAAGTCGCGGGAAGCTTGACGGCACCATTAAAGGAAACCAACGACCATGGCTCTCCCGACTTCAACCTTCGTCACCTATCAGGCGATCGGCAACCGCGAAGATCTCAGCGATATGATCTATCGCATCGACCCGACCGATACGCCGTTCATGAGCGGCGTCGAGAAGGAAAAGGCGACTGCCGTCAATCACGAATGGCAGACGCAGGCGCTCGCCGCCGGCCGTACAACACCAACGCCCAGCTCGAAGGCGACGATCCCACCACCAACGCGACCACGCCGACGGTGCGCCTCGGCAATCATCTGCCAGATCTCCTACAAGGTGGCGCAGCGTCTCGGGCACCCAGCAGGCGGTCGACCACGCCGGCCGCGACAACGAACTGGCCTATCAGGAGATGCTCAAGGGTCTCGAGCTGAAGCGCGACATCGAGACCATCCTGGTCGGCACCAACCAGGCCAAGGTCGCCGGCAACACGACGACGCCGCGCAAGACCGCCTCGGTCCTGTCCTGGATCGTGTCCAACACCTCCAAGGGCACGGCCGGCGGCGCGGCCGATCCGGCGCGCGGCCGACGGCACCGGCACGCGCACCGACGGCACGCAGATCGCGTTCACCGAAGCGCGGCTGAAGACCGTGCTGTCCTCGATCTGGACCAATGGCGGCAAGCCCGGCACCATCATGACCGGCGCCTTCAACAAGCAGGTGTTCTCGACCTTCACCGGCCGCTCCACCGCGATCGAGGAAGCCAAGTCGAAGAAGATCGTGGCGTCGGTCGATGCCTACGAGTCCGACTTCGGCAAGCTCAAGGTGGTCGCCAACCGCTTCCAGCGCGCCGCGCGACGTGCTGGTGCTGGAGATGGACAAATGGGCGGTGGCCTATCTCAACGGCCGCAACATGATCTCGATCCCGCTGGCCAAGACCGGCGATTCCGATCGCCGCCAGATCCTGGCCGAATACGCGCTGGTTGCCCGCAACGAGAAATCGAGCGGCGGCGTGTTCGACAACACCACCTCCTGATGCCATCCGGCTCAGATCCCTCTCACCTCGGGGCGGCCTCCGGGCCGCCTCGCTTTTTCTCTGGAGACACCAAATGCCGCTTCCCGGCAATCACACGCTCAACACCATCGATCTCACGGCCTATACGCCGTCCTGCGGCGCCACGCCCGGTCGCCGCCTATATCCGCGTTCCCTTCCGCTGCCGGCTGCTGAAGGCGACCGGCATCCTCGGCGGCGCCATCACCACCGCCGACGGTACGGTCACGGTCTCGGTCAATTCGAACACGGTTGCGAGCTTCGCGGTGCCGCAGGCCGGCTCCGCCGCCGGCCAGTTGTTCTCGGCGGTGCCGCCGTCGCCGGCCTATCTCAACGAGGACGACGTGATCGTGCTGACGCCCTCGGGCGCATCGGGCGCGTCGATTCCGATGCATTTTTCCGTCGCCGTGAGGGCCGCCTAGATGTCGTTCTTTCCCAAGCAAACATCCTCCCGCATCGGCACGACGCAGACGATCGCCTACGATGGCAGCGCGGCGATCGCCAATGCGTTCGGTACCGAAACCTACCAGCTTCGCCTGGTTGCCAATTCCGCCTGCTGCTACCGGATCGGCGACGGCGCGCAGACCGCGACCACGGCCGATGCGTTTCTTCCGGCCAACGCGATCGAATATGTCATCGTCAGTCCCGGCCAGCGCATCGCTGCGATCAAGGCCGCCACCAACGGCCTGGTCACCGCGACGCGCCGGCACGCTGTGGGTCACGGAGATGTCGTGATGGACGGCGTGCTGATCCGGCCTCATCTCGACAGCAATGGCCGGGACCTTGCGATCGAGCATGTCCAGGACGTCGCGCCGATCCTGGAATGGAACAAACAGGCGCGCCGCGACGAGCAGCGCAGCGACTGGGGACGCCACGTCGCGCGCATTCCCAACGTCATCTACGTCAAATGGCTCAACGAGGAACATGCCAGGGGCAACACCGTCGCTGCGGCTGTTCACGCCCGAATTCGACGCAGATCGTGCAGAAGAAGCTCGACGATCCCGAATGGGCCTATTTGCGAACCGACAGGCCGAAGCTGCAGGCCGGCTGGTCAGCGGAGCTATCGTGACGCAAATCGTCGACTACAGCATCGCTGCAATCGGCGGTGACCGAATATCTGGCGCGAGATCAGGACGCGACGCTGATTGCGCGGATCCCGACCTTCATCCAGCTCGCGGAAGCCAAGTTCAACCGGCAGCTATTCGTGCGCCAGATGGAGCAGCGCGTCGACGGCGCTGGTCGAATCGCGTCGAGCGAGCCGGAGTTCATCTCGCTGCCGGCGGATTTCCAGTCGATGCGCCGGGTGCGGCTGTCGAGCGTGACCGGAAAGCCCTGCCTGGAGTTCAGATCGGGCACGCAGATGGACGAATATCGCTTCCGCACGTCCGACGTCGCGGCGCAGCCGCGTTACTTCACGGTGTTCGGCGACGAGATCGAATTCGCACCGACGCCCGACGCCGCCTACACCATCGAGATGGTGTACCGGCAGAACATTCCGCCGCTCGCATCCAACGCCAGCAATTGGCTGCTGGCGCTGGCGCCCGATCTCTATCTGTACGGCGCGCTGCTGGAATCCGCGCCTTACATCAAGGAAGACGGCCGCATCCAGACCTGGGGTCTCGGCCTTACCGCGGCGCTGAATGATCTGAACAGCTCTCGGGCTGACATCGACATTCAACGCCGGGCCGATGACGGTTCGCGTCTCCGGCCAGGTCATTTAGGAGATTACCAATGGCATCATTCAACAAGTTCAATTGCTTTGTGCAGGACGTTGCGAATGCGCTGCACGACATGAAGACCGGCACGGCGCAGGTCTACAAGGTCTATCTGACCAACACCGCTCCGGTCGCGACCAACACGGTCTACAACACGCCGGCGGATCTTCCGGCGGCAACGGTTACGCGGCGGGCGGCAGTCAGCATCGGCACCATCACCGGCGCGCAGACCTCGGGCACATTCAAATTCTTCGGCGGTACCGATCCGGCGTGGACGGCTTCCGGCGGCTCGATCGGGCCGTTTCAATATGCCGTGCTCTACAATTCCACGTCGGCGACCCAGCCGCTGATCGGCTGGTGGGATTACGGCACGCCGATCACGCTGACCAACGGCAACACGCTTCACGGTCGATATCGACCAGACCAACGGCATCTTGACGATCACCTGAGATGGCAGCTTTTCTCGACATTTGCCGGTTCAATCCGGCGGCCGGCGGCACCGCGGACTGGGCTTATCTGTCCGCCGTTACCGGCTATCAAAGCCCGGCGGCGGCCAACGTCGCCAACGGCAGGCTTTACAAATATCGTGCCGAGAGCGCCGATCTCTGCCAATGGGAAGTGGGCGAGGGGACTTACAACGGCTCGACCGGCGTGCTCGCCCGCACCACCGTGCTCTACAATTCGAGCGGTGACAGGTCGAGGATCAAGTTCTCGACGGTGCCGCAGGTGGCGATCGTGGCGCTGAAGGAGGACCTGATCTCGGTCGAGGAAGCCAACGGCTTTTCCGCCGCGCAGCAGGCCCAGGCGCGCAGCAATATCGGCGTCACCGCGATCGGCGCGGCGGCGATCGGCCATGTTCCCGGCGAAACCGGCAACGGCGTTCCGGCACAAGGAGAGATCGGCGAAGAAGGTCGTGCCGGAGGCTCCGGCAGCTTCACCGCGTCGGCTGTGGCGCAAAACGTCCTCAGCCTGAGTGTCCCTGCCGGCGACGTTGAGGTTTACGGATATTGCGATTTCAGCGGCGCGGGTGCGACGACGTCATCGGACTGGAATACGCTGGTCACGACTGTCTCCACCCCGACGGTCGCCAACAATGGCGGCTTCCCGCTCGGCGTTTGCCATAACCGCGCGCCGCCCGGGCAGGACTTCGCCTTGCGTCAAACCATCGGGCCGGTCGGCGTCCGAAATGCCTCGGCCATGATGTACTACATGCACGCGCAGGCGACGTTCGGCGGCGGCGTTCTCAACTTCGCCGGCTATCTCAAATACAGGAGAGCACGCTGATGGGCTACAGACCTGCCCAGATCTCATTGGCGGTCCAGGCGTTGCGCCCCGGGCTCCTCAACAATGTCGACTTTGAGCTCGCGGTAACGGAGGCGGCTTCGTTCATCTCGGTGTGGAACAGGACGGACGTGGCGAAGCCGACCCAGGCTGAAATCGAAGCCGTCGACACTGACGCGCTGCTGGCCCCGCGAGCCGTGCTCGCGCAGGATCTGATGGCGCAGTTCACGGCCGACGATGCCACGAGAATCCAAACCGCCATTTCCGGCAATGTGCCGTTCTGGCTGCTGTGGTCGGCGTTGCAGGCGCAAAAGGACCCGATGGTGATTGCCAATCCGCGGTTTCAGGCCGGATGGGCCGCCCTGGTGCAGGTGCTCGGGCAACCGCGGATGACCGCCATTGCCACGGCGCTCGGCGTCACGATCGCCTGACCGCTCATGTCGCTACTCGGCTTTGATGCGCCCGGGCGTCTCGCGCTGGGGCAGTTGTCCACGATTGGACTGACCAATACCGTTCTGATGGGCGCAGCGGCGTCTTGCGCCGTTTCGCCCAACCGCGCTGCCTTCGAAATCACCGAGCCATCCGGCGCGGCTGTTGTTTCCGCAACCGGCGGCGCAGCGGCGCTTGGCGCCAGGCTCTCGGCTTGGTCCGCTCCCGCTCCGCTGACGGGTAACCTCGCGAGATTGGCGGTCCGGATTGCGGCCGGCCCTGCCAATTGTGCGGTCAGCGGCAGCGCCGCCGGGTTCGCCGTGAAGTTCATTTCTCCTGGCGCAGCCGGCGGGCAGGCAGGGGCAGGCCGCGGCGTTCAACCCCTCAATGCGGTCCGGCAGCGGCGGATATTCCGTCACCGGCTATGACACCGATTTCACCCGCGATTTCAAAGCCTGGTTTCCGCGCCCGTTCGCCCCCGCCGCCAACTGGACCGGTAAAACGACCGCGGCGACGACCTGGACCGATCAAGCCGGCCTGCCTGAACCATGGACCGCACGGCCCGCACCGGCGGCAAATTGGTTGCCGGCGACCCAACACCTCGAGAGCTGGACATCCGAATCATGCCGCTTCTTCCCGCCGGCGACTATCGCCCTGACGTCAGCGACTATGAAGGGCAGGCCACCAGAAACATCCTGAACGTGATCCCGCGCGGCGACGGCTACGGACCGTTCCCCGGATTTTCGGCGTATACGAGCGCGCTTCCCGCACCCTGCCGGGGCGCGTTCTATGCGCTGAAGTCCGATGGAACGGTGGTCACCTTTGCCGGTACGGTCGATCGCCTCTACCGGCTGAGTAACTCGGACTTTACCTGGAGGAATGTCAGCGCGACGGCGGCCGTGACCGCGATTACCAATGCCAGTCCCGGCGTGGTTGTCTATGCGAATGCGTTTGCCGCCAATGATCCTGTCGTGCTGGAAACCACGGGCACGCTTCCCGCGCCGCTGGTTCCTGGAACCACCTACTATGTCAGCGTCGCCGGAAACGGTCCCACCGGATTCAGCCTGTGCGCTGTTCCCGACGGTCCGCGCATCAACACGACAAGCAGCGGCAGCGGCACGCATTCGATCGCGGCGACCTATCCCGCATTATCGAACACCGCGCAGTGGCAGTTCGCGCAGACCGGAAATCTCGTGTTCGCGACCCAGGCCAACGCCGTGCTGCAGGTGTTCGATCTTTCGTCCGCAACCGAGTTCAGCGCCGCGCTGGGATCGCCGCCGCAAGCCGCCTATGTCAGCGTGGTCGGGCGGTTCCTGGTGCTGTCCGGATTGCTCTCCACGCCCTATCGCATCCAGTGGTCGGGCCTCAACAGCTTCAACGCTCCGGCGAGCTGGACCAGCGGCGTCAACTCTTCCGACTTCCAGGATTTTCCCGACGGCGGCATCGTCCGCGGCGTTGCCGGCGGCGAGGCTGGCATCATCTTCCAGGATCAGGCGATCCGCCGCATGTCCTATGTGCCGGGGTCGCCGATCATCTTCCAGATCGATCGCATCACCCAGGACAAGGGTCTTTACGCGCCCTACTCGATCATCCGGGCCGGCGAGCGCATCTTCTTCTACGCGGGCCAGGGCTTTCACCGGATCGACCCAGGCGGGATGCCCGAACAGATCGGACGGGAGAAGGTCGATCGCACATTCCTGGCCGACCTCGACAAGGGCAATCTGCAGCTCTTCGTCGGCGCGGCGGATCCGCGAAGCACGCGGGTCTACTGGGCCTACAAATCGCTCTCCGGAACCGATCGGGACTTACGACAAGCTGCTCGGCTATGACTTCCTGCTCGATCGCTTCTTCCCGGTCTCGCTACGCGGCGAATACCTGCTCGGCATTTCGCAGACCGGGCTGACGCTGGAAAATCTCGACAGCATCTCGTCTTCGCTCGACGCGCTGACACTCAGCCTCGATGCCTATGCCACCGCGGTGCAGCCGGAAATCGCGCAGTTCGACGGCAGACATGTGCTGGGATTTTTTCGGGAGCCAATCTGGAAGCCACCATCGAAAGCCCGGAGCAGGGCACCGACGAGAACCGCATCACGGTCCGCGGATTTCGTCCGGTCACCGACGCCGCCACGCTCTACGGCTCGGTGTCGTATCGCGACACGCCGTCGTCCAGCGCAACAGCCGGCGCCGAAGTTCCGGTCAATGCCAGAACCGGCCGCTGCGACCTGATGCGCGATACCCGCTACGCCCGCTTCAAGGTGCGGATTCCGGCGGCCACGTCCTGGACGTTCTGTGCCGGCGTGGTGCCCGATTTGACCGAAGGCGGCGCGCTATGACGGCCTATGTTCCCGGCATCACCGAAACCGACCCGAAGCGATCGTGCTGGCGATCCAGCAGCTCGCGGCGGGCCGGTCGAACGCGGTCGGGAGTGGTGACGCTCGCGGCCGGCGCCGCGGCGACGGTCGTTACCGACAGGAACTGCGCGGCCGGATCGACGCCGCTGTTGACGCCGGCAACCGCGAACGCCGCCGCCGAGATCGGCAACGGCACTCTGTTCGTCAGCGCGGTCGCGAACGGCTCGTTCACCATTACCCACGCCAACTCCGCCACCACCGGGCGCACCTTCCTTTATGCGATCGTCGGCTGAGCTCGTCTGCGTCGATCCGAAACGGGTTGACGAATTCTGGCCGCATGCCGGCCCGTTGCTGCAAGCAGCCTGCCATCGCACCGGGCTCAATGCCTTTGCCGATATCGAAGCCGACATTCTTTCCGGCCGCAGCCTGCTGTGGATGGCTTGGAACGGCCGGGCGATCGAGGCGGCGGCGGCGACCATCCTGATCCGTTCCGAGATCGGCAAGGTCTGCATCATCACCGCCTGCGGCGGTAGCGACATGAAGGGCTGGCTGCCGCTGATCGGTCAGATCGAAATCTACGCCAGGGCCGAAGGCTGCCGACGCGTCCGCATCTTCGGGCGCAAGGGCTGGCTGCGCGTGCTCGCCGGCTTTGAGGAAGAACACATCATCATGGACAAGGATTTGGGCTGATGGGGCGTAACAAGCCCTGCCGCCGGTGTGAATCCATCCGCCATTACCACCCCGAACCTCCACCTCATTTACGGAATTGACCGATGGCATCCAACAATTTTGCCGCGCAGCCAACGCGCGGGTTCTCCGACCGCCTCCAGACCTATTGGGATCATCCGCACCCGCAGGGGCTGGTCGGGATAATAAAGGCAGCCCTGAATGGCATCGGAGAAGCGGTGCAGGGTTCGATCGCTGCCACTAGCACGCCGTCGACGGAGCAAGAGGCTTTCTGGCAAAACCAAGGGCGAGATCGAGGTCCGGTTGGCGCACTGCAGGCGGCGTCGTTGTTGACGCCACTGGCCCCCGGCGTGGCCGGCGGAAGATTTGCGGGTCCGATAGTCGATGCGCTTCGCAACAGACCATCCTCGCTGCCGGGCGGCGCTAGCGTCATAAAGAAGGGTCCCGCTGGCGCGGCTGCGCAATTTCAGTCGGGCTCTAGCAACGCTGCGCCTCTGTCAATAAATGGGCTTCTTCCGTATCTGAAACCGATAGATGGCAACGCCGCGCAAGGTGCCGTAGCCGACGGAGCTGGTTCGGCAGTCAGGTTTGTTTCTCGCAATCCAAATCTTTTCCCAAACTCAAATAGTCCGGGGTCTCTTGGAAGCAACGTAGTTGCGCGTGCCGGGATCAGCTCTCGGAGGCCGACCTTGCCGTCTTCTCCGGGCAATGGCGGCTTATTCGGCCGAGGCAGTGGCAAACAGATTCCGACGCAAGTACCGACTGAGCCGTCGTTAGGAGCAAGAAAATCTGCTCCTAAGAGGGGCACTCCGCCCCTGCCGCTGAATTCCGAGCGCGCAGCGGGCCGGTAAATCTGCGCAGCCGCCTTCTGTTGAAAGTGGTGGTGGAAATGATGACGACGGTTGCGAACAGGAGCGTAAGGAGGCACGCGAGCTCTGCACGGATGCCTACCTAAATGGATGGAAAAGCGACTTGGCCGTGGGACCCTTTGCGAAGGAAAACGGGGAGCCTTGGACTATCGAGGATTGTGTGCGAGGATTCGTCAGCCAACGCTGTGGTGGAAATCGGCACGACGAATGGTTGACGAAAAAAGGCAATGGCAAGAAAAAGAAAAAGTGACGCTGACCTCGAAGACAAGTTATTCCTGTTATTCAGGGAAATACTTTCATTGGTTTCCGACAAGTGCTACGGGGAGGCAAAAGCGCTGATTAAGTCCGAACGAAAGAAATATCCCGGGAGCGAGTCGCACCGATTCCTAGCCTTCTCCGCGGTGCTGCACGAACGGCTTGGAGAAGTCGACCAAAGCATCGCATTGATGCGCCAAGCTCTCCGCGAGAAGCCCGATTGGCTGCCTCATCTCTATCGGCTGTCTGTCCTGCTGATGGACGTGAAGCGTTGGGGCGAGGCCGAGGCGCTGCTCAAGGAGATTGTCGACTTGTCGCTGGCGAAAAAGAATGTTTATTTCCTCAATGACAGCCGTTACAGGCGGGCGGTGTGCCTGCATAGGCTGGGACGAACAGACGAGTTCAAGCGAGCGAAGGCGGAAATTCCTCCGGGGACACGTATCTTCCTCGACAACAAGCATTGTGAAATTGACGAGTTTTTGGGGTGACCTACTGGGGTCGCTTTCGACCGGCTGTGACGTCGAACCAATTGCCGCGTGTACCACGCGATGGTGCTCGCTTCCCGCCATCCGTACCGCCAGAATGGGCCGGCTGTAAGTAGAAACGGCACAAAGGTCCCTTGGCAGGAGGCCATCATTAGCTCCGTCGATTTATTGATGCCACAGTGGATGAAGCGGGTATCCAAGGGCGATTCTGTTGACGAAGTATCGACACGGATGTGGGCGACCGACAGTGAAGAAGATCACTACGATCTGGCGATGGCGCTTCAGACCTTTTTAGGGTTGGCTGGGCGAGACCGTGAAGCGCTGCAGGTCCTGGATGACCTGTGCAAACGCTATCCGGACAATATTCGCCCCCGGATCAGCAAGGCAACAAGCTATCTTTATTTCCTGGACGATCCGGAAGAAGCGCTGAGAGCGATCGATGTGGCCTTGCAGATGGCCTGCCGCAACGGGTTTTTCCGGCGGGAGGCGCTTGGCGTAAAGGCCCGGATTCTAGTGAAGCTTGGAAGAGGCGAGCAGCTCTGCGAGGTACTCGAGGAGATCATGTCGCTGCAGATGACCAAAGGCGTTCCTGATGTCGGTCGGGAGCGCGATTTCGTCGACCGCGCGCCGCCGGGGCTGATCTCGGAGGACGTTCTCGCCCGTTACAATCAATTTCGGCCAAAGCGGGCCGGAGATACGAAAGTTGACAAGCCTCCGGAATGGGAGTCCCCGGGGTGGGAATGAATGGACAAATCCGTCAGCAAACACTGTTGCGGCACCACGGCTGAGCCTTGGATGCGCGAGCAAATGAAAGGTTCGAGCGACAAATGGAATGGAGCGAGCCGCTTACTCGTCGAGTTTGAATTCCGGTTCGGTGCAAAGAATCGACCAGGGCTCGCGCGCTTGGGAGTGCCACGTCCCGATGAGGCTCATCCCGGCGAATGGGTGTGTGCGTTTCAGATACGCGGTCTGAAGGATGGCCGGAATCGCTTGGCGCGCGGTGTTGACGGGCTTCAGGCGGTCACGATCGCAAGCAACGTCATTCGAAAGTGGCTCGATCGGCTGAAAATCCTCAATCCAGGAATCGTCAATCCAGACGGAGTGGCGCACGAGGTCATTTTTACGCGATATGTGCCTTTTTGTTACAGCCTCGAATTTCATTGGAAGCTATGCGACATGCTCGACGCCGAGATCAAAAAGCAGGATAGACAACTGTCCAGACGACGACTTGCCGACGAGAAGTCACGTCAATCGTCGTCCCGGAAGTCGCAAACTCGCTCCAACAGATTGTGAACGATTCTTTTTCGTCATGGCCGGACTTCGCAACAAGCCCGCGATTCGACTGGCGGCATTTCGAGTCAGGTTCCTGGTAGCGCCTCCCGCACCAACTGAATGTGACACACAAAGGAGTTGCTGTAGTACGGCAGGCAGCTTGATGATGTTCCGCATTTGTTCTAGCAAGCGAGCGACGGTCCTTTTGCAAAAGCTGGACGATGAAAACGTCACGCCGAAAGCACGCGATGCCGATGAAGCCAGCCTGCCTGGGCGGTTACGCGACAATGGACATTTGCGCAGCCGAAGGCGTCAAGATGCCGATCCGTGGATCTGTCGGAGGATTAAGCGGGTTCGACAAGAGGCTGTTGATCCTGACGGCAGTGTTGCTGCTCGCGCTAGCGGTCGCTGATTATGTTTCGTCGCACGACAATGTCGTCTGGGGAAATGTTGTCGGAAGATGGTCGCTGCTGCTGGTCGGCGGCGGTCTCGCGCTGATCGCGATCGTTCGTATCGCTGTTTCGATCGCTTTTCCCATCTCGGGGCAGCGACGCCAGAACCCTGCCGCGTTGCTGGCGTGTGTCGCGCTGCTGGCGGCCTATCCATGGGTCGGCAAGGCCGCGGTGTTCTACAGCATCGATCAATTTCGTTTGCACCTGAACTGGGGCTTCTATGTCGCCGAAGTCGAGAAGAGCGATACCCGGCCGAAACGGGTGCCGTTTGATTGGGGTAGCAACGGCTTCCAGGGTGCGCACACCTATTATTTGCTTCTCTTCGACGAGAACAACGCCTTGGCGGAGCGCCTGAACAGCCTGCCCGTACCGAATAAATCGGAACAGTGCAGCACATCGGCGCTGCCGCTGCACGGAAGCTTCTATTCGGTCACCGTCCATTGCCCGTCATGAGCCCGCATCGCCGCCGGAACTGCTCCCGGAGCGCGCAACAGCGGGTGCCGATCGCGGACGGCGCAAGTTGCTGACAACCACATCCGTTCAACATGGACAAGGAATAGACTATGGGTGGCAAATCCTCATCGACGCAAACGCAACAGTCGCAGACCGCGCCGTGGCAAGCGGCGCAGCCGATGCTGAACAGCATTCTTGGACAGCTCAATCCGCTGCTACAGAACAGCGGGCTGAATTCGACCGAAAGCGGCGCGATCAACCAGCTTTCGCAAAACGCATCGCAAGGCAATCCCTATGCCTCGCAAATCGGCGGCTTCGTCTCAAACCTGCTAAGCGGCGGTGGTGCGGCCGCGCAGGCTCCCGCGCTGCAAAGCGGCCTTTCTACCCTTCAGAGCCAGCTCAACCCTTATGCCAACGGCTCCATGATCGGCAGCAACCCGGCCTTGCAGGCCCAGCTCAATCAGATCGCAACCGACACCACCAATCAGGTCAACTCGCAATTCGCCGCCGCCGGGCGCGACGGATCGGGAATGAACCAACAGGCGCTGGCGCGCGGCATCGCGCAAGGCGAGGCGCCGGTCATCGCCGGGCAATACAACCAGGATGTCGCCAATCAATCGAGCGCGGCAAACTCGCTTTATGGTGCCCAGAGCTCGACCAGCGGCCTGCTGGCGGGCCAGACGCAGCAGGGCCTTGCCAATCAATTGCAGGGCGTGACCTCGTCGCAGGATGCGCTGAACGCGCGCAATTACACCCCGCAACAGCAACTGGCGCTGGCGCAATTGACGCAGAGCATCCCGGCGCAGAACCTCGGTCTGCTAGCGCAGATCGGCGTGCCCATCGCCGGCCTCGGGTCGCAATCGTCAGGCAACTCGCAAGGCACGCAGCAGGCGTCCGGCGCGCAGCAGTTCGCCACCATCGCCGGCGGCATCGGCAACCTGTTGACCGGCGGCAGCAACCTGTTCAAATACTGGCCGTCGGATCGCCGCCTGAAGCAGGACATCGAGCAGGTCGGCGCCTTGTTCGACGGCACGCCAGTCTATGGCTATCGCTACCGGGGCGCGCCGGCCTATCAGATCGGCCTGCTGGCGCAGGACGTCGAAAAGACCCTGCCGGGCGCGGTGATCGAGATCAACGGCTACAAGGCCGTGGACTATTGCGCCGCGACCGCGGCGTCGCGGCGGATTCAGGGGGCCGCGTAATGGGACTGTTCGACGGAGTCTCCGATCCGCGGCAGTTCGAGATGAGCGGCGGGCTGCTCGGCCGGCTGCTTTCACTGCAGAAGCAGCGTGATCCCGGCGCCAATTCCGATTTTCGCCTGGCGGTCCCGCAGCCGCCACTTTTTTCGCCGACGAATTGGCAGGCGCGGGGAGCCGCGCAGACTGCTGAATTGCGTCCCGCTCCTTACTCTTCGGTACCTGGTATCGATCGAGGTGGAGATATTCAAGATGTCGGTATCACCAGCGACCAAGCGTCTATTGCAAGACGATGAAGGACATCTGCCATCGCCAATGCGTCGGCTTGGCACTTGCTCCCGACGGTTTCGGTCCCTACAGGGCTTGCATGCGCGCATGCGTGCACGCAGCTGGCTGCTTCGATTTCTGAATAACATTGCAATTTTCCGAGGAAACCTCATGAAAAAGCAAGTAGCAGAACAAATCTGTCAGAAACTGGAGGCAATTATCGGTCAGATGGATGGTTTGAACAATTTTCTCATCGCCAACGCCGATGAGGCGGACAGGAAGCGCATCCAGCCTGTTCTGGCAATGTGCGTCGCCGAGTTGGATATCGAAATTCTCGTGCCAATTCATCGCGAGTTCCCGGAGTTCAAGCCCGGGTTTCTCCCTTGATCAAGGCGACGTGTTTTTGGACCTCGACCGGAGTTGAAGCATGACTAGTGATCCAGACGCCGGGTTGACGGGGGCTGCATTCGATTTGGCGAATGCCGGCTACAGGCCGATGCCGAAAACAAGTAAAAGGCGGGACGATGAAGCGATCGGAAGCGACAGCGCGTCGCTGCGCGAAGCCGCCGCGCGGCGACACGGTTCGCCCGACAAAATCGTGGTCCGGGAATATCTCGACGGCAGCGGCAAGCCGGTGGCGGCGAACGAGGCGGTGACGCTTGCGCGCGCCGGGCGCGACTACGCTGAGGCCGCGGCAGCCGACAAAGCCGCGGCCGAAAGCGAAACGTCGGCGGAATTGGCCGCCCGGGTCGATGCGTGGCGTGCCGAAGCCGCGGCCCGAGATCCCGATGCTGCGGAGCTTTACGGCTTTGAGCTGCCGGAGGCCGCAACGGAAACGACTGGGACCGACAAACCCGAGCCCGAAAAAGCCGGGAGCGATCCGGCCGGGAACGACGGCGACGCCACAGCACGGCTCGATCCCGAGCTTCAGAAAGCCCTTGAGCACCCGCAGGTGCGCCACGCCATCGAACAGAAGATCGGCGAGGCCGAGAAGACCCGGCAAGGGTACCTCAACGGGCTGGCGGCAGCGACCCAGATCGCGCAGGTGAGTTTTCTCAGCCAGTTTCCCGAACTTGCCGCCGTTGCGCCGGAAAACCTGTCCGCCGCGCTCGGGCAGATGTCGCGGCAGGATCCGGCCAAGTTCGCCCGCGTCCAGGCCATGGTGGCGACCACCGAGCAATTGTTTGCCCAGCAGCAGCAGGAGAGCCTCCGCCAGGCCGAAGCGGCCCGGCAAGGCTTCCACGACTTCGCAAGATCCGAAGACGCGCGCTTCGAAGCCACGCTGAAGGGCGAGGCGCCGGAGATACAGCGTGCGGTCGCCGCCGAGATCATCGCCTCGGCCAGCGCGAGCGGTGTCGAGGCGGCCGAGTTGATGCGGCTCTTCAACAGCGAACCGGTGATGCGAAACGCCGCGTTCCAGCGCATGATGTATGACGCCGGCAAATATCGCCTGATGATGAAGGCAAAGGACGCGATCGCGACCCGGCCGGTGCCGCCGGTGCAGCGTCCCGGCATGGCCCGCGCACCGGCCGAGCGCGAGCACGCCGATCTGCGCACGCTCAGCGCCAGGCTATCGAATTCGGGCGATATCAGGGACGCGGTCGCGCTCTATCACGCCCGCAAGTCGCAGCAGCGCTGATCGGCGGCGCGAACCTCCGAGGAATAATGAGATGGCAGACCATGATGCCGACTTGATCGAACGTTCAAAGTCTCTTGCCGAAAAGCTCGATGGCCGGCCAATGCCCGCCGACGAACTGGTCGATCATTTTGCGCTGTACGGACTGGAGAAACGCGCAGCGGCGATCGAGAACATCGATCACGAGCTGCGCGGCGAAATCGGGTCGAGCCCTCACAGCCTGCGCCGTCACGTGCGACTGATCGCGCTGCGCCGGAAGATGGGTGGCGTCCATCAGGCGCTGCGCAAAGCCGGGCGATGATTGAGGCGATGACGGCGACAACTGACCCGGTGCTGGCCGCGCTGGCGCAGGGGCGGCTGCGCACAGCGCCGATTTTTGCGCGATGGTGCGAGCTGAATGGAGTTTGCTTCTGCCCGGCAGCGCCCGCCGACGTGGCACGGTTTGTCCACGATTGCGCCTCGCTCGGCATCGAGCGGCTGTGGCCGGCGGTGCAGGACATCTCGAAAATGCATGCGGCGCTTGGCTTCGCCGACCCGACGCTGGGCGGCGCCGTGGCGGCAGCCATCAACGCCATCGCCGGCATCGCGCCGCCGCGCTCCTGGCCGAGTGACTGCAAGCAGCAATTCCACTCCTTGCCCTATGACCTGCAGGTCTATGTCGCAGCGCATGAGGCAAGCCGCGAAAGGACGATCCGGCGTGCGCAAAATGAAGCGGCGAGCGCGAGGCAGCAGCTCGCGGCATATCGGCAGGCAGCGCAAATTGCCACGCAACATCCCGCAACCCCTGAAGGCAGATCCCATGGACGTGATCGAGACCCCGCTTGAAATCCGCATCGGACAAATTCGCGCCGAAATCGACGGCATGATCGATGCGAGAGCGGAAGCCGTCGCAAGCCATAGCCCGGGGGTTCCGCTCGGCGTCATCCGCAATCTCCTGACCGCGCGGACGCCGGGCTGCCGCTGTGCGCAGTATCTCGAATTGGCCGGCGAGGCCCGGCACGGTGAGCTGACGCCGCAGTTGAGCAGCCCGCGAGGCGGGTAGTGGTACTTCAGCCGGCGATCAACGCAGCGACAGCGCCGTCGCGGCCTCGAGCTCGGCGATCGCCTGAGCCGAATCGACCACCTTGATGGTGGTCATGCCCATGTCACGCGCCGGCTTCAAATTGACGCCGAGATCGTCGAGGTAGACGCAGTTGCCGGGATCGACGTCGAGCGCCTCAACCATCATCCGGTAGATACGCGGGTCGGGCTTGCGCAGACCGATTTTCGCGGACTCGATGACGTGATTGAACAGCGCCATCACCTCGGCGATGTAGAGTGACCGGCCGCCAAGGCTTCCTATGGCATTGGCTGGAAGGTTGTTGGTGATGCAGCCGGTCCTGAATTTAGCGGCCGTGCGCCGCAGCGCCTCGACCATCTCGGGCCGCAGATCTCCCGACAACAGCGGCAGGACGTCCTTGCCGCGGACCTCGGCGCCCAGCGCCAGCGATTCCGCCGCGAACAGTTGATCGAAGGCGTCGATATCGACTTCGGCGCGCTCGAATTTCGCCCAGGCATTTTCCCAGTGATTGTTGGCGTTGGTGCGCCGGATGATATCGGCGGGCAGGCCGCGCTCGGCCTCGAATCGCGCAAAGGCCTCGAACGGCGAACTGGTGAGCACGCCGCCAAAATCCCAGATTACCGCCTCGATCATCTTCCCCCGCCAGTGCAAACGCCGGATCGGCGACGGCTAGCACAGGGTCCGGACCGAGACCAGCCTTTCGGCTGGGGACGGCAACCGGCGGCGGTCCGCAGGGGTCGTCGCATCCCACTCGAAGGAAACCGCAATGACACTTTATAAATGGTCGCAGACCGCCGCCCTCGACGCGAGCGCCGATAGCACGATCAACTGGGCCGAGGGGCAGTCGCCATCCAGCGTCAACAATTCCGGCCGTGCCATGATGGCCGCGACTGCAAAATACCGCGACGACATCGCCGGCGCGATCGTGACGTCGGGCACGTCGGTCGCCTATGTCGTTTCGTCTTACCAGGGCTTCGACAGTGCCGCCCATCTCGGCGGGCAGATGATCGCATTTACGCCGCACGTCACCAATGGCGCGACCGTGACGCTGAATGTCGACGGTCTGGGGGCGAGGCCGTTACGCGCCTCGCCCGGGATCGAATTGCTGGCTGGAACCATCATTCAGGGCACGCCCTATGTCGCAGTCTACAACAATTCCGATGCGGCGTTCTATTTGCGCGGTCTTTTCGGCAACCCCTGCAACGTACCGCTCGCCGCAGGTCTGGATTACTGGGGACCGACGGCGCCGAACTCGTGCTTTGCATTTCCGGCGGGGCAGGCGATCTCGCGATCGACCTATTCGGCACTGTTCTCGCTGCTCGGCACGACCTGGGGCAGCGGTGATGGGTCGACGACATTCAATCTGCCTGACAAGAGAGGCCGTGTCTCCATTGTCAAGGACGACATGGGCGGCTCGTCGGCGTTTCGCGTCACCAGCGCCGTGGCCGGTTTTGCTGGCGATACGTTAGGCGCGGCCGGCGGCTCGCAGAGTCACACGCTGACGCTTGGAGAGATGCCTACCGGCATCACTTCCACTGGACTCAACACGATTACCGTGACAGGCGCGACTTCGAGCAACGTATGTTTGGCGACAAACCCGAGTACGACACCCGGCGGAAGTTTCGGCTTTCAATATCCCGCGTCGGTGGGACAGGCATCGGTCTCGGCAGCCGGCAACAACACCATCGGTGTTACGTCGAACAATACCGGCGGTGCAGCACACGCCAATATGCCACCCGCCATCGTGTGCAACTACGTCATACGAATTATATAAACAGGATCGGCTGGCAAATGCGTGCTGTGAATTCCGGTGCGTGAGAACGTCTGGCGTTGTTCGCTGACGGACACCGAAGTTCACCGCGTCCTTCTCGACATCTACTTTCCCCGGGCGAGCAAGCAATGACCGATCTGACCGCGCTCAAGAGCGCTAACGCGAGGCGTTGGGCGAATGCCAGGCTCACCCGTAACGTGACGCCCGCGGCAAAGGCGCTGGTCGCCGCCAAACCACGCTATCGGGCGGTCGAGGCCAGCACAGGGGTTCCCTGGTTCGTGATCGCCGCGATCCACGAGCGGGAATCCTCCCAGAACTGGTTTGCCAGCCTGGCGCAGGGCGATCCGTGGAACAGGGTTTCGGTTCACGTGCCCGCCGGGCGCGGTCCCTTCAAATCCTGGGAGGAGGCGGCGATCGACGCGCTGGCGCATTGCGCGCCCTATGCCGCGCGCAACAGGGATTGGAGTGTCGGCGGTACGTTGACCATGCTCGAGCAGTATAACGGGCTCGGCTATGCCGCGCGCGGTTTGCCGTCGCCCTATCTCTGGGCGGGAACGGATCAATACAGAGCCGGCAAATATGTTCGTGACGGCGTCTACGATTCCCACGCCGTGGACAGCCAGGCCGGATGTGCCGGTCTGCTGCTGGCGTTGCGCGCGCTCGATCCGACCGTCGGCTTTGCCGGTGTACCGGTGGCGCCCGCGCCGGCGCCTGCGGCCGTCGCACCGGCGCCACCGACCATCACCAGACCGCCCTCGATTGCCAACCCGTCAAGTGGTTCGATCGGCGCGTTCATCGCTTCCGTTCTCTCCGCCCTCTTCAACAGAAGGAAATAGCCATGTGGTCATTGTTTGATGCTGTTGTGTTCGCTGCCGGTTACGCCGCCTCGATCTATTCATGGCCGCGGATCAAATTGTGGGTCAACGGCGCGCAGACCGAGATTGCACATCTTGAGGCCAGGACCGCCGCGCTCAAGGCGGCGCTCTGACCATGTGGTGCAAGGTCAAGGCCTTTTGCCTCCACTCCCTCACCGTGGCGTGGGGCTACAGCCTGGCGTTCGTCGGCGTGATGATGCAGGGCATCGATACCGTCGCCGATGCGCTGGGCGATCCAAACCTGAAAGATCAGATCAGCGCGTCGATTGGCGATGCCAGGATGACCGGCCGGATCCTGCTCGGCATTTCGGTCATCACCATCGCTGCCCGTTTGCGCACGATCAGGAAAGGAAGCTGAGATGTGGATGACAATCCTGTCCTTTCTTGGCGGCCCCGTCATCAAGGGATTGATCGACGCCTATCAGGCCAAACTGAAGGCCGGCAATGTCGAGAGCAAGATCGCCGCCGATCTTGCGGCGGGCGAGATCGCGGCCCAGGTCTCGGAAACAAAGGCGATAGCGCAGTATCGCATCGCGGAAATCGGGTGCTGGTACGAGCCCGACAAACTGATGGGATTTTTCGTGGCGTTGTATTTCGGCAAGCTCCTGATATGGGACAAAGTCCTCGGGCTTGGAACGACCGATCCGCTCGCCGGCTTCGCATCCACCACCTCGAATCTAGTGGTGTCATTTTACTTCGCCAAGCGCGGATTCGAGAACGTTGCGCGGATCATCAAGCGATGAACGAGGAGCGCGGCACCGAGATGCGGATCGAGGAGATCCGGGCCATCGTCATCGAAACGCTGGCCGAGCAGCACAGGCTTGGTCACAGCGACCTCGATGCCGTCGTCCTCAAGACAATCGCGAACATCCTGACTTCCTTTGGAATTGAAGAAGAGGATCGTCGGGAGCTACGGGCGGATTTCCAGCATTTGCGACGCTGGCGTAAGAGCGTCGAGCAGGTGCAAAGTTACACCTTCAAGGCCGTCATTACCGTCATCGTCACCGGATTCGTCGGGGCAGTCTGGCTCGGTGCGAAGGTGGTGCTCGGCAAATGAGCCGCGCCGCTGTGATGCATGCCGCTCGGTGTATCATCGCGGGCTGATCCGCTTTGACATCGGGTAAGCGGAAGTCGTGCCGAACTTGCCGTCCGGTCATGTGGTGATCGGCGACGCACTACTCCGCGATCGACCGCCGCATCACCAGGCAGGCGGCGGTGGCGTCTTCTGGAACGGCATCCCGAACTTTCATCGCGGCATCATCAGTCCAGCCGGTCGGCTGGATTGGAGAACGGAAATTTCACGGGCCTGCTAATGTACTGGATTCGCGAGGTCGATGGCGATGACGATGATATCGCGGACACGCTGGCAGGACTTCACCGTCTGACCTTCTTCGATGGTGCACCCATTCCGGAGTTCGATCGGGGACATTGGTGGCTCGCGTTTCACGAAGCGGCACCGGTCGCCTTTGCCGGCATGGTGCCATCCACGCGAACGCACAATGCCGGATATTTCTGCCGCGTCGGCGTGCTGCGCAAAGATTGCGGCAACGGCCTGCAATTGCGGCTGATGCGCGCGTTGGAATGGCGGGCTCGGCGAAATGGATGGCGCTGGGTGGTGTCGGACACCACGGAAAATCTTGTTTCGGCCAACAATTTCATCCGTGCCGGCTACCTTCTGTACCAGCCGCGATGTCCTTGGGCCTGGTCCAATACGCTGTATTGGCGAAAATCCATCAAATGAAATCCCAACGGAGGTAGATTGGTCAAGACGCCGGCCTGCTAGATTCGAAAACATGACGCCAGCCCGGTGGCCTGACGGTCACCGGGCTTTTTTGCTTTTCTTGGCCTCGGCAAAGCCGCAAGCCGCCGTGCTGCGGAGCGAAAGGCGGTCGTCGCAAATCGTTCATACGCGGCCTATACTTGATCCCGCGTCAGTGCTGAAATCCTCGGAATGTCATTCCCGCCAGCTCGGAGTTGCCTCCATGAAGATCACCCGCCTCGTCCTGGCCTTGCTTGCGCTGTCTCTGCTGGCGCCGTTGCAATCGGCCAATGCGGCTGACGTCATCTGCTACAATTGTCCCCCGGAATGGGCAGATTGGGCTTCGATGCTCAAGGCCATCAAGACCGATCTCGGCTACGATATTCCCCACGACAACAAGAATTCCGGGCAGGCGCTGGCGCAAATCCTCGCCGAGAAAAACAATCCGGTCGGCGATATCGCCTATTTCGGCGTGACCTTTGGCATGAAGGCCAAGGCCGAAGGTGCACTGGAACCGTACAAGCCCGTCAACTGGGACCAGGTGCCGCCAGAGCTGAAGGATCCGGATGGTTATTGGTCCACAATTCATTCCGGCACGCTTGGCCTGTTCGTGAACAAGGATGCCCTTGGCGGCAAACCGGTGCCGGCTTGCTGGAAAGACCTGCTGAAGCCGGACTATCGCGGCATGGTCGGCTATCTCGACCCATCGTCGGCAGC
Organism: uncultured Alphaproteobacteria bacterium; assembly: GCA_963808035.1. Taxonomy (GTDB): domain Bacteria; phylum Pseudomonadota; class Alphaproteobacteria; order Rhizobiales; family Xanthobacteraceae; genus Bradyrhizobium. Next base: position 673,039 of record CAWEEF010000004.1, read on the forward strand.
AGTCGGATATGTCGGCGCGGTGGCGATCAATCTGGCGCTCGGCGGCAATGCCGACAACTTCGATCCGGCCATCAATTTCTTCAAGGAACTGCTGAAGAATGATCCGATCGTACCCAAGCAGACATCCTACGCCCGGGTAGTCTCCGGTGAGATGCCGATTCTGCTGGACTATGACTTCAACGCCTACCGCGCGAAATATAGCGAGAAGGGCAATTTCGAATTCGTGATCCCCTGCGAGGGCTCAGTGGTATTTCCCTATGTCATCGGGCTCGTGAAAAACGCGCCTGACAAGGAAAAAGCCAAAAAGGTGCTTGATTATATCTTGTCCGACAAAGGACAGGCGATCTGGACCAACGCCTATCTGCGACCAGCGCGCCCGATCCCTTTGCCTGAGGTGGTCAAAGCGAAATTCCTGCCCGACAGCGATTATGCCCGTGCCAAGACCGTCGACTGGGGTCAGATGGAAAGCAGGCAAAAAGGCTTTGTCGAGCGCTATCTCGCCGAGGTGCGTTGATGCAGTATGGTGCATTCGTTCGCCGGGGCGCCATCTCGCATGCGGCATAAATCGTTTGTCTGGTTGTGCTTGCTGCCGCTCGTCGTGGTGACGGCCGCGTTCTTTCTGCTGCCGATGGCACGGCTGGTGGTGACCGGGGCGGAAGGACCGCTGGGCTTCGCCGGATATCTGGCCATCCTCACCGAACCGCGCTACCGCGCCACCCTGATCAATACGGTTCTGCTGGCGTCCGCGACTACAATCGCTGCCCTTGCCGTCGCAACTGTCGCGGGGATGTTCCTGCAACGCCATCGCTTTCCCGGCCGTGCCGTGCTGATCGCGATGCTGACCTTTCCGCTGGCATTTCCCGGGGTGGTGGTCGGGTTCCTGATCATCCTGCTCGCCGGACGCCAGGGACTGATCGGCGATGTTTCAAATCGCCTGTTCGGCGAGAAGCTGGTCTTTGCCTATTCGATCTGGGGGCTTTTCCTCGGTTATCTCTATTTTTCCATCCCGCGGGTCATTCTCACGATCATGGCCGCAGTCCAGAAACTTGACGTCGGACTGGAGGAAGCCGCGCGCTCGCTGGGTGCCAGCCCCTGGGCGGTGCAGCGTGATGTCGTGCTGCCGGCACTCGGGCCTGCTTTCGTGGCCTCAGGTGCCATTGCCTTCGCAACCGCGATGGGCGCGTTCGGTACCGCCTTCACGCTGGCGACCAATATCGATGTGTTACCGATGCTGATCTATACCGAGTTCACGCTGGCCGCGAATTTTGCCACATCGGCCGCGCTATCCGTCGGGCTCGGCCTGCTCACCTGGTTCATCCTGGCGCTCGCCCGCTCGTTCAGCGGCAGCGCCGTCGCGGCCGCCGGATGATGCCATGCGTGATCGCTTGATCTTCATCGGTCAGATGCTGTTTACCCTGCTTGTCGCCGCATTCCTGGTCGTACCGGCAATGCTGTCGATTTCGGCCGGCGTCACCGTGAACTATTTCCGTGGCATCCAGTCGGGCGTGACGCTGCAATGGGTAATCCAAGTCTGGGATCTATATGCCGGGACCATCCTGTTGTCATTCGTGATCGCCTTCGCGACGCTTGCAGTTACGCTTATCGCTGGCGTGCCTGCGGCTTACGCGCTGCACATCCGGGGCGGGGGACTGTCGCGCATCATTGAGGAGATCATCACGCTGCCGCTCGCGATCCCCGGTCTTGCGATCGCGCTGGGGCTGCTGCTCACCTATGGCGGCTTTGGCGAGTTTCGCCGTTCCTGGCTCTTCATCCTCACGGGTCATGTCATCTTCACCATGCCGTTCATGGTGCGATCCGTGATGGCGGTATTTGCAACCGCCGACATCAAGACGCTCGACGAAGGCGCGGCGTCGCTCGGCGCCTCGCCATGGCGCCGCTTTCGTGACGTGATCGTTCCCAACGCCATGCCCGGGGTTCTCGCCGGCGCGCTGATGGTGGTGACGCTTTCGCTCGGTGAATTCAATCTGACCTGGATGCTGCACACTCCGCTGACCAAGACGCTGCCGATCGGGCTTGCCGACAGTTATGCGTCGATGCGGCTGGAAGTGGCCTCGGCCTATACGCTGATTTTCTTCGTGATGATCATTCCGCTGCTGGTCGCCATGCAGATGTTTGCCGACAGGGAGCAGGCAAGATGAAGGCGGTTGCCGGGCACGGCGCGTCGGTTCGCATCGAGGCATGCGGCAAGACCTTCGCCGATGGGACCCGCGCGCTCGAGCCTGCGACGCTCGACATTGCCCGGGGCGAAACGCTGGTTCTGCTCGGGCCTTCCGGTTGTGGCAAGACCACCATGCTGCGGATCATCGCAGGGCTCGAGCGGCCCGATCCCGGCGGCCGGGTATCGTTTGATGGCAAAGACGTGACCTCGGTGCCGATCGAGCAGCGCAATGTCGGCATGGTATTTCAATCCTACGCACTTTTTCCGAACATGAGTGTTGCCGACAACATCGGCTACGGCCTGAAGATCCGGGGAGTAGCAAAGCCAGAGCGCGCAATCCGTGTGGCGGAACTGATCAGGCTGACCAATATCTCGGGATTGGAACATCGCCGGATCGATCAGCTCTCCGGCGGACAGCGCCAGCGTGTGGCGCTGGCGCGCGCGGTCGCGATCCGGCCCGGTATCCTGCTGCTCGACGAGCCGCTAACGGCGCTCGATGCCGCGTTGCGCGATCGCCTGCGCGGCGAGCTCGATCGTTTGCTGCGAACGCTGGGCATCACCACCATCTATGTGACGCACGATCAGTCCGAGGCCATGGCACTCGGCGACCGCATCGTTGTCATGCAAAAAGGCGCGATGGTCCAGATCGGGACGCCGCGGGAGATCTATTTTACGCCAAGGAATCGCTTTGTGGCCGAATTCATCGGCGCGGCGAACATCGTTGAGGCGCCGGTCGAGAACGGCCACCTGGTGCTGCCGGGCGGTCGGCAGCCGATCGGAGGGGACGCCACCCTGCCTGCCGCCGTGGCGATGATCCGTCCCGAAACGATCCGCATTGTGGAACCCGGCAGCACGATGCTTTCCGGAATTGTCGACAGCGTCAGCTTTATCGGTGACCGGCAACGCATGCTGGTCAGTGGCGCCACCGGCAAGCTCCTCACCATCGATGCGCCAAACAGTGTTAAAGCCAGGGCCGGTGAACGGATCGGGCTTCTGGTCGCGCCCGATGCCGTCCGTCTTCTGCCCCTGGAAGGTTGAACAGCAAGTTCATGCCAACAAGGCCGGTCCATATCGCGCAGATTTCGGATCTGCATATCAAGGCGCCGGGCTCGCTGGCTTATGGTCGGATTGATACCGCCGGTGCGCTCGAGCGCTGCATCGCAGTTCTCAACGAATTTGCGCCAAAGCCGGATTTCGTGGTGATATCCGGCGATCTGGCCGATACGGCAACGCCGGAGGAATATCGCCATCTCGAGCGGCTGCTGCGGCCGCTGCAATGTCCGCTTGCCAGCATTCCCGGCAATCACGATTCGCGCGAATTGATGCGGGCCGCATTTCCGGACGCTGCCTATGCGTCGCGCTCGGGACCGCTGAACCAATGTGTTGAAGTCGGTCACCTCGATCTCATGCTGCTCGATTCGAGCGTTCCCCGCATGCCGCACGGCGAACTCGACGCTGCCACCCTGCTATGGCTCGAGGCGACGCTTGCCTCGGTACCGGATCGGCCGGCGCTGCTGTTCCTGCATCATCCGCCGTTCAAGACCGGCATCTGGCATATGGATCGACAGAACCTCGTCAATGCCGGCGAACTGGCGCAGATCGTAAGACGCCATCCGCGCGTAAAGCTGATCGCGACCGGCCACGTTCATCGTGCGGCGCTGACGATGTTCGCGGGCGTGCCGACCACGATTTGCCCGGCGCCAAATCATGCGGTCGAGCTTGATCTGGCTGAACTGCGCGAGCCGTCGTTCAAGGTTGAGCCGCCGGCGTTCCATCTTCATAGCTGGTTTCCAGGGGAGGGATTTGGCAGCGTCGTTACCCATCAAATCCCGATCGGGGGCTTTGACGGACCGCATCCGTTTTTCGGACCGGATGGCAAGCTGCTTTGAGAGGCGTCAGGCGGCCTGTCCTGATCGTCCGATCCGGATGATCGTTCCGCTAATTGGGCGATCGCCGTACCGGATCTCAACTGCCCGCGCCGATATTCGCCACGCAATGAGGTCGTCACGGATCTAGCAAGGGTAGTATGGTGAAATTGTTTCAATCCGTGGATGTTTTTAGACAAGTGCGATGTGAGCGCCCTGCAGATTGTCGCGGCCTTTCTTGCCGTGCGCAGCACGCGAGGCTATGTTGGCGCCCGAGGCGGATGGAGATGTCTCGTCCGGTCCAGCATTTAGTGCGATCCGCCGATAATGGACAGCGAGTGATTGGATGGTCGTGACCGGCGTGCCCCAGGACAAAAAAATTGTACCTCGGTCGGTCGTAAGCAGCACGCTTTCGCTCCTGCGCAAGCATCCGATTTTCCGCGATCTTGATTCCAGTGCCCTCGAGCAGCTCTGCCGCTACGCCAAGCACGCCTCGCTGAAGCGCGGAGCCACGCTCTTTTCCAAAGGAGATCCCGGCAACAGCCTCTATGCTGTCATAAGCGGCACGGTGAAGATCAGCATATCCTCGGCCGACGGCCGCAGCGCGATTTTGAATCTGATCGGCGCCGGCGAAGTCTTCGGCGAAATCGCCTTGTTCGATGACCATGCGCGCACCGCCGATGCCTCTGCCAATACAAATTGTGAGATCTTCGCCATCGACCGCCGCGACTTTCTGCCCTTCGTGCGTAGCCAGCCGACGCTTGCCATGAAGTTCATCGAGTTGCTGTGCATGCGCCTGCGCTGGACCAGCGACCAGGTCGAACAGGTGATTCTGCAGGATCTGCCCGGCCGGCTCGCCAGCGCCCTTGTTCGCCTGACGGATAAACACAAGCTCGCACATGGAGGTCGGACCATCGCCGTGACCCAGCAGGAAATAAGCGAGATGGTCGGCATGACGCGGGAAAGCATCAACAAGCAGTTGCGGGTGTGGGCGGGGCGCAACTGGGTGCGTCTCGAACACGGGGCGATCGTTGTGCTTGATGAAGCGCCGCTGCTGGCGCTCGCCGAGGCAGGGTCGGAAGACGAAGCCGGCTGACGCGACGGCAATGAGCCCGGCGCCGATCCGGACACTTCCTAAATCTGCACCTTCTCTCCAATGCATTATCTTGACGAGTGTGAAGCAGGTCACATCGGCCTGATACGTCATGGGCTAACTCACACTGGCCCATCGGCATCATGGAGGGTTTCATGCACGGCACGTTCGATAGATCAGGTAGATCGCACAACCGCACCGACCGAAGCTTCAGCCTTGGACTTTTCCTCCTGCCCACGCTTCTACTGATCGCCTTGATTGCTCTGGCCGTGTTGCAACCCGCCGCGTCGGTCTGGATTTCAGAAGCCGCTCAGGCCGAGTTTGTAGGCGTCAATGTGCCGGACCGGGCTCCGACACAACTCGCTCAGCCGGCAGTGCAGGTTCGGACCGTCAGGGCCAATTGAGGCAACGCGCGCGCGAAGCCGGCTAACGGTACTGCCGCGGGTTTCCGGCCAGCCCCGGGGGCTTTACGGTTTCATCCGTCGATGATGGCTACCGCTCGCGTCCAGCCCGCCGAAGCGCGCTCGATCTTGACCGGGAAGCACGAGACCATGAAGCCGGTCGAGGGCAGCAGTTCCAGATTGTGCAACTTCTCGATATGGCAGTAGCCGATGTGGCGTCCCGCCTTGTGGCCTTCCCAGATCAAGCTCGCGTTCCCTGTCTCGGCGAATTTTTTCGCGGTGTAGACGAACGGCGCGTCCCAGCTCCAGCCGTCGATGCCGGTTAGCCGCACCCCGCGCTCCAGCAGGTACATCGTGGCTTCGTAACCCATGCCACAACCTGAATTGACATAGTCCTGCTGACCGTATTTGGCTCCGGCGCTGGTGTTGACGACGACGATTTCGAGCGGTGAAAGCGTGTGGCCGATGCGCCTGAGTTCGTCTTCGACATCCGTGGCAGTCGCCACATAGCCGTCCGGCAGATGGCGGAAATCCAGTTTCACCGCGGGCTGCAGGCACCACTCAAGCGGAACTTCGTCGATTGTCCATGACCTCTCACCGCGGTTCATGGTCGGGTGGTAATGATAGGGCGCATCCAGATGGGTGCCGTTATGGGTCGAGAGCTGCACTGTTTCCATCGCCCAGCCCTGGCCGTCCGGCAGTTCTTCAGCCTTGAGCCCCGCGAAGAAGCCTAGCATTCGCGGCAGGCTTTGCTGGTGATCGATGTACTGAATGGCCGGATGGATACCCGGCGGATCGGCCGGTACGTCGTTCTGTAGCGGTACGGAAATGTCGATCAGCCTTCGCGCCATGGCGCTTTCTCCGGTGTTCTGGCTTTTTTCTTCCTGATGCGCGGGCGCGCGGGTCACACCGGCTTGATGCCGGCCTTGGCGATAATGTCGCGCCATTTCGGCACCTCGTCGTCAATCCGCTTCCTCATGCCATCGGGTCCATTGGCGAGGACCTCGAAGCCGTTGTTGCGCAATTGTTCAGAGATCTCCGGTCGCTTGAGAACTTCGATCGACCGGGCCGACAGCAGTCCGACTATGGCCGGCGGCGTTTTTACCGGCGCCAAGAAACCCTGGAACGTGTCGGAGACGAGATCCTTGTAACCGAGCTCGACCATGGTCGGTACTTGCGGAAGATCGAACCAGCGATGGGTGGCGGTGAGGGCAAGCGCCTTTAACGCACCGGATTCGATATGCGGGTGAGCCGGCGGCAGCGCGGCAAACGCAACCTGAGTGGTGCCGGCGAGGATCGCCTGGATCGCGGGACCGGCGCCGGAGAAGGGAATATGGGTGATCTGGACCCGGGCGATGATCTTGAACAGCTCAGCGGAAAGATGCGGCGTGGTGCCGACGCCGGGGCTTGCATAATTGAGCTCGTCCGGATGAGCCTTGGCATGGGCGATCAGATCGGCGATCGAACCGATGCCGAGCTTGGGATCGACCAAAATCACATTCGGCGAGGTTCCGAGTTCGGCAATCGGCGCAAAATCCTTATAGGGATCATACGGGATTTTTGCATACAGACCGGGATTGACGACATAGGCGCTCGATGTGACCAGCACCGTGTAGCCGTCCGGCTCGGCATGCGCCGCAAAGCCGATCCCGATATTGCCACCGGCTCCGGGCTTGTTCTCGACAATGAACGAGCCGCCGATCGCATCGCCGAGATGGGTACTGAGGATTCGGGCCATGATGTCCGTCGGCCCGGAGTACGCGAACGGCACGATGATCTTGACTGGGCGTGTCGGATAGCTCTCTGGCTTCGCCCGCGCCAGCGACAGGCCCGACATCGCAGCCGCGCCCATCAGCAGGCCGGTGGTCCGCAAGGCGTCGCGGCGCGACGGGAGTGTGGATTTCTTCTCAGCCATGATATCTTCTCCCTAAAGATCGCCCGGCTTGTGCCGGTCGTTTTGCTTTTTGGCCCGCGTCGATATTGCGGCGAATCATTGTCGCGGCCTCGCCGCCGGCAGTGTTTTCACATCTCGAACACGGCCACCGCGCGGATCGGCGATGCCGTGCCGCCCTGCCACTTCAGCGGCAGGCCGATGAAGGTGAATTGGCCCTTGCCGAGCAGCGCTTCAAGGTTGCAGAGGCTTTCGATATGAGTGATGTCGAGGTCGAGACAGGCTTTGTGCACAAGCGCGTTCACCTTGCCCTCGGGCCCGGGCCGCATCGAGTCGATGCCGAAGTGCACGACCCCCTGGGCCGCTAGCCACTCAGTCGCCGCGACATTCACGCCGGAATTGTCGGTCGCATATTGCTTGTGCGGGAAAGTGCGCTGGTGATGGCCGGTGCAGAGCAGGACGGTGCCGCCCTTCGGCACCGGAACGCCGGCTATTTGAACCGCGGCTTCGAGATCGGACGGCGCGATCTCGGCACGCGGCGCGATGTGGCGCAGATCGATGCAGATGCCCGGAACGATGCAGTTCTCCAGCGGGTATTCATCGATCGGCACCCCGGTCCTGCCGAAATGCCGTGGCGCGTCGATGTGGGTTCCGGCGTGATCCGACATCGAGATGAACATCGATGCAAGCCCGTGCACGTTGCCGGATTCGACGAACGACTCCTCATGGGTCTTCCAGATGCCGTGAATGGTGGGAGGGTGGCCGGGATAGCTCGGGGTGCGCAGGTAAAGTTCACGACTGAGGTCGACGATCTTCACGATTCGATGGCCTTTAGCGGAGATGGTCCGGATGGCGCTGCTGCCAATGCTGGCGCTTTTCCTGCCGTTCCGCAAGTCGACCCCCGGGGCGACTGGCACAGGGTCGATCGCCGCCGCGGGCCGCGGCGGTCATAACGCTGCCAGCGCCAGCGCATCGACGGGCCGCCGACCGGCCTGACGCAATTGCCCAAATAGCGGCGCTGCAAGCGCGTCGCTATTTTTCCGCGTTCAGGAATCCAGCCCGCTGCCGCAGCTCATGGTGTTCGGCGGCAGTCAGCAAACCGATCAAGTCACGGGCCTGTCGGGCATGGACTGCGCCAGTGGCCACCGCTGCCGTATACACGGTCGAGAGGTGGTAACCCTTCGGCAGAGATCCCGACAGCGCCACGCCTGGGGTGCTGATGATCTCGGTCGACTGGGTGCAACCGATTGGCCCCGTGGCGTCGGATGCCGCAAGCTGGCGCATGGCGGTTGCGCCATTCGGAAAGATCCTGAGTTGGGCCGAAACCTGCTCGGCAATGCCAAGCTGGTGCAGTACTTTCGCAGCATGAATGCCGGCCGTTGATGCCCTGGTATCGGGAACGAAGATCGCATCGGCGGCGAGCAATGCCTCGCGCAGCGTTGCCGCATCGTTGGCGGTGACCTGCGGCTCGCCGGCACGGACCGCCAGCGCAGTCTCGACCAGCCCGACGTCCGCTATCGAGGTGGGAACCACGAGTTTTTCGGTCGCGAGCCTCGCCACGATCGCCGCTGTCAGGATCACGATGTCGGTGGCGACGCCGTTTCGCAGCTTGTCGGCCATGGCGCTGACGGCGCCGAACTCGCCGGTGATGTCAAAGTCGGTCAGGGCCTTGAATTTCGGCGCGAGACTGCCGACCAGACCCTGCACCGCGCCGCCGCTCAAGATGTTAAGGCTGCTCATGGGCTCGATTTCCATCGCCGCAACAAGCCTGTCGCGGGTGATCGGCAGGTCGCGAACCCGTACCCCCAGCGCATCGAACACCGCATTGGCGATCGCTGCCGTCACAGGGCCATGGGCCGCCTCACCAGCGCCGACCGGCTCGATCTCCGGCCGCTGAATGATTTCGACCTGCACCTCGGGCACCTCGCTGAAACGGAGGATCGGATAGGCCGACCAGGTGTTGCTGGTGATGCGCTGCCGGTCAAAGCGAACCCGTTCCTTCAATACCCAACTGGTGGCCTGGATCGCACCGCCCTCGATCTGGTTGATCACGCCGTCCGGATTGATCGCTTCGCCGACATCGACTGCAATGGTCAGGCGGTTGACATGGACATCCTTGGCGACCTCGACATCGGCGATGGCGGCGCAATACGCGCCGGTGCTCTTGTATCGTGCGAAGCCGAGCCCGTAACCGCGACCTGGTTGCCTGCTCGGCTTCCAGTTCGCGCGGGCCGCGGCAGCCACTATCACGTCCCTGGCCCGCACATCCGACAGATGGCGGAGCCGGAAATCGACCGGATCCTCGCCGCGTTCGGCGGCGATTTCGTCCATGAATGACTCGACCGCGAAAACATTACCCTGCGCGCCCAGCGTTCGCAGCGCCGAGGTTCGGACCGGCATGGTCGTCAGGCGGTGAGATTCGATCCGCCACGCCGGCAGGTCATAGGGCGGAATCGAATTGCGATCGGCTCCTCCGCCATTGGCTTGCGGTGGATTGGTCGAGATGGTGCGCGGAAATGGATTTGAAAGTTCGGTCGCCGCGAGGAGCGCCGGCGTTGCCGCACGCCCCGGCCGTGCCGCATGGCCGTTGCTCCAGATACTGTGCCGCCAGTCGACAATCTCGCCACCCGCGTCGAGATCGGCCTCGATCTCGATCGCCATCGCTGCCCCGAACGGCGCGTGCGACATTTCGCTTTCTCGTGACCATTGCACGCGGACCGGCCGTCCGCCGGCCGCCTTCGCGAGCAGGACCGCGTCGAGGGCAGCATCATCCGCGGCATTGTGGCCATAGCAGCCGGCGCCCTCGAGGTGTTCGACCGTAATATTTTCAAGCGGCAGTTTGAGCACCAGCGCGAGATCGGCGCGGAGAAGGTAGACGCCCTGGCTGTGGGTCCAGACATGGACCCGATTGCCGGTCCACTGCGCCATAGCGCAGGAGGGTGCGATCGACCCGTGCGCGATATAGGGGCGGCTGTATTGCCGGCGGATCGTGCGTGTCCTGTCAGGAGCGCAAGCCACGGTTCTCTGGTCGATGATCGTGAGTTCCGCCGGCTGGGCCTTCAGCCATTCCGCCAGCCGGTCTTCATCGGGGAGCGCTTCGCCTTCCGACCACGTGGCGCCCTTGCGCAGCGCCTTGAGGGCGGCTTCGGCACTGTCTTCGGTTTCGCACACGACGCCGACGAAACTTCCGTCGCGCACAATGGCGAGGAGGCCGGCTACGGCCCGGGCATCCTTTTCCTGCAGGCCCACGAGCCTCGCGCGCGAGATTTCCGGCCGCAACACGCGACCATGCAGCATGCCGGGCAACGCGGAATCGTGAATGAAACGCCGATGCGCGAATACCTTGTCCGGAATGTCGAGTTGCTGCACCGAATGCCCCGCCAGTGCGCGCTGCGCCGCCGATTTCGCTACGGCGCCCGGCTTCGCCTCCCGATCCAGCGACACCTCGCCCGCAAGCTCCCAGTAACTGGTTTGAACGTTGCCGGGCCCCGACAGGGTTCCATCCTTGATGTCGAGCGTGTCGGTCCCGACGCCGAGGCGGTCCGACGCGAAACTCAGGAATATCTGCCGCACTTCGGCGCAGACATGCCGCAAGGCGCGTCCGGATTGCTGCACCGAAAGACTGCCCGACGTGACCCCTTCGTTCGGGCTGCCCGCGGTTGTTGCGCGGACCATCCGCACGCGGCCGATATCGACATCGAGTTCGTCGGCGGCGATCTGGGCAAGCGCAGTCACGATGCCTTGCCCGATTTCCACTTTGCCCGGTGAGATCGTCACCTCGCCGTCCGACGAGAACCGGACCCAAGACGACAGCATTGGATTCGCCGCAAGGCTGACCGGCAGGTTCGGCGGTGCGGGCGCGGGCTCTGTCATTGGGCTGCCATCTCCGCCGCCGCCCGCAATATTGCCTTCACAATTCGATTGTGCGATCCGCACCGGCAGAGATTGCGGTCCAGCGCCAATTTCACCTCCGCAGCGGTAGGATCTGGATTTTGCCTCAACAACGCGGCGGCACTCATCAGAATGCCGGACACGCAATAGCCGCATTGCAAGGCCTGCTCGGCAATGAATGCGCGCTGCAGAGGGTGCGGCTGCCGTTCATTTCCAAGTCCCTCGATCGTGGTGACGTCCTTGTCCGCCACTGACCAAAGTGGCGTCTCGCATGCGGCGACCGCGCGATCGCCGACGATGACGTTGCAGGCGCCACATTCATTGACGCCGCAACCGAAGTGCGGCCCCGTCATGCCGAGCGGTCCGCGCAGGATATCCAGCAACGTCCGATCAGGATCGGCGTCGACCTCGGTCTCGACGCCATTGAGGGAGAATCGAATGCCGGGCATGGAGATGAGCGCTCTATTGCGGCTTGTCGCTGAACTGCTTGACGACGTTGGCCCACTTCACAATATCGCCGCGCAGATATTTGTCGAACTGTTCCGGCGTCATCGACATCGGTATCGCGCCCTGGGCGGCCCACAGCTTGACGACGTCTTGCCGCTCGATCACCGCATTGATGGCAGCATTCAGCTTGTCGACGATCGCCTTCGGCGTGCCGGCCGGGGCCATCAATCCGAGCCAGATCGTCGCCTCGTACCCGGGAACGCCGGCTTCGGTTACCGTCGGCACGTCAGGCAGAACGTGCGACCGCTCCTTGCCGGTGGTGGCGAGCGCGCGCACCTGGCCGGCGCTGACATTGGGCGCCATGGTGGGCACCGCGTCGATCATCATCTGCACCTGTCCACCGATGACGCCACTGCGGGCATCGCCGCTGCTGCGGTAGGGAACGTGCACGACGTCGATACCGGCCATGCTCTTGAACAATTCGCCGGCCATGTGATAGGGCGTGCCCTGGCCGGATGAGGCGTAATTGAGCTTGCCCGGCTGCGATTTCGCCAGCGCGATGAACTCCTGCAGCGACGTCGCCGCAACCGACGGATTCACGACAATCACCAGGTCGGAGTAATTGACCGGCGCGATCGGCGCGAGATCGCGCATCAGATCGTATTTGCGCTGCGGCACCAGCGATTCATTTGCGGTCTGCGTGTTCGACATCATCAAGAGCGTATAGCCGTCGGGCGCGGATTTGGCGACCTCGGCGGTGCCAATCACGCCGCCGGCGCCGGGCCGGTCTTCGATCACGAACGGCTGACCGAGACTCTGCTGCAGATTGTTGCCGAGCAGGCGGGCCGTCGTATCGGCGGGACCGCCGGCGCCAAAGGGAACGATGATCTTGATTGGTCGGCTCGGATAGTCCTCGGCGACACATTTCGTCGCAAGCGGCAGCGGCGTCGTCAGCAATGCTGCCGCCAGCGCCAGTGCAAGCCGTGGCCCCATCATGTCGATCTCCCTGATCTCATTTCGCGTCGGTTACTGGCCACATATAGCAATTAGGTCTGGCTGTCAGCGGCTGTCGACGATCCTCCGATCCGGGAATAAAAGATAACATCCGGTATGCCCAGTCTCGCCAGAACCTGCGGATGTCCTGCGCCGGCCGGGCGCGCACCATATCAAGGTCCGGGGCGATCCGCGCCAATGGCGGAGCCTATCTCGGCGCATTGTGCATGGCACACGGGCGGTTTTTGCCTCGGCATGGCGGATAAATGGCCTCGGCGGACCGCGCTTTTGATGCTACTCATCGCAGTATGAATCAAAGCGCCAAGATCGACATCCGGCATTCCACCTGTCCGCATGATTGCCCGTCGGCCTGCGCGCTCGACATCGAAGTGATCGACAATTCCACGATTGGCCGGGTGCGCGGTTCCAGGCTGCAGACCTACACGGCGGGAGTGGTCTGCGCCAAGGTCGGCCGCTACGCCGAACGCATACACCATCCGGACCGGCTGATCCATCCACATCGCCGTATCGGGCCAAAGGGCTCGGGCCAGTTCGCACGGATTTCATGGGACGAGGCGCTCGACGAGATCGCGGCACGGTTCAACGCGGCCGAGCGCGATTTCGGAGCGGAGTCAGTGTGGCCCCATTATTATGCTGGCACCATGGGCCTCGTCATGCGCGACGGCATCAACCGTCTCGCCCATGTAAAAAAATATTCGAGGTTCTACCCAACGATATGCGCGAACATCGCCCGGGTCGGATTTGCCATCGGCACCGGCAGGATCGCCGGCGTCGATCCCCGCGAAATGGGCGTCTCCGACCTGATCGTGATCTGGGGCACCAATCCGGTGAATACCCAGGTTAACGTGATGACCCACGCCGCCCGCGCGCGCAAGGAACGCGGCGGCAGGATCGCTGCGGTCGATATCTACAACAACGACACCATGAAACAGGCCGATATCAAGATCATCCTGCGGCCCGGCACCGACGGCGCCTTTGCCTGCGGCGTCATGCATGTGCTGTTCCGCGAAGGATATGCCGACCGCGCCTATCTCGAGCGCTACACCGATTGTCCGGCCGAGTTGGAGGCGCATCTCGCTACCCGCACGCCGGAATGGGCTTCATCGATTTGCGGCGTACCCGTCGAGGAGATCGAGGCCTTCGCCCGCGCGGTCGGGCAGACCCAGCGCACCTTCTTCCGCTACGGCTACGGCTTTACCCGCAGCCGCAACGGTGCCGCGCAGATGCACGCGGCGCTGTGCATCCCGGCGGTGACCGGTGCCTGGCAGTACGAGGGCGGCGGCGCGTTCTTCAACAATTATGCGTTGTGGCGCTTCGATGAGTCGCTGATCGAGGGTCATGACGCCATTGACCATCGCATCCGGGTGCTCGATCAGTCCAAGATCGGGAGGATCCTGACCGGCGACGCCGAGGCGCTGCGCGGCGGCGGCCCGGTCAAGGCCATGCTGATCCAGAACACCAACCCGATGACGGTGTCGCCGGAGCAGGCCCTGGTGCGCCAGGGCTTTGCGCGCGAAGACCTGTTCATGGCGGTCCATGAGCAGTTCATGACCGAGACCGCGCAGATGGCCGACATCGTCCTGCCGGCGACCATGTTCATGGAGCATGACGATCTCTATTATGGCGGCGGCCATCAGCACATCTCGGTCGGCGCCAAGCTGATCGAGCCGCCCGGCGAGTGCCGCTCCAACCACGAGGTGCTGCAGGGGCTCAGCCGTCGCCTCAATGCCACCCATCCGGCCTTCGAAATGTCCGCGCGCGAGCTGATCGACGCCACGCTCAAGCGCAGCGGCCATGGCGATATCGAAACGCTCGAGGCCGATTTGTGGCGCGACCTGCAGCCCGACTTCCGCACTTCGCATTATCTCGACGGCTTTGCCCATCGCGACGGCAAATTCCATTTCAAGGCCGACTGGGCCCATCCGCCGATCGGCAGCGCCAGGTTGATGGGCGCCTGGGAGAAGATGCCGGCGCTGCCCGATCACTGGGCCATCATCGAGGAAGCAGATGAGGCGCATCCGTTCCGGCTTGCCACCAGTCCGTCGCGCAGCTTCCTCAACACCACCTTCAACGAGACGCCGTCGTCGCAGGCCCGCGAGGGTGCGCCGACGGTGAAGATGCATCCGGCCGACGCCGCTGCATTGGCGATATCGGATGGCGATGCCGTCACGCTCGGCAATACCAGGGGCGAGACGACGCTGACCGCAAGGCTGTTCGATGGTGTGCGCCGCGGCGTGCTGATCGCGGAATCGGTTCATCCCAACAAGCATCATATTGGCGGTCACGGCATCAACATGCTGACCGGCGCCGAGGCCGTGGCGCCAATCGGCGGCGCCGCGTTCCACGACAACAAGGTATGGGTGAAAAAGGCAGCGGCAACGCGCAGCGGCTAAAAATGCCCTTGCAGTTGTCCGTGATCCCATCGCAAATGTTTCCGAACAGGAAGCGAACGGGCGAGCAGGGTCATGGCTGATAGTAACAGCGTTCTCCTCGAAAAGCGCGGGCAGGCGTTCTGGATCACCATCAACCGGCCGGACAGGCGCAACGCCATCAATGCCGACGTCGTTGCCGGCATCGCCAAAGGCTATCGCGAGGCGCATGACGATCGCGACGTCCGCGTCATCGTCCTGACTGGCGCGGGCGACAAGGCGTTTTGTGCGGGCGCCGACCTGCAGAACAGCGGCGCGGCGTTCGCGATGGATTTTTCCAGGCCCAACGTCGATTACGCCGACCTGCTGCGGCTGTCGCAGAACGCCACCAAACCTTCGGTCGCGCGAGTGGGCGGGGTCTGCATGGCCGGCGGCATGGGCCTGTTGTGCATGACCGACATGGCGGTGGCGGCCGACCACGTGATCTTTGGCCTGCCCGAAGTGAAGGTCGGCGTGTTTCCGATGCAGGTGCTGAGCCTGTTGCAGGCGATCGCACCGCGGCGCGTCATCAGCGAATGGGCGCTGACCGGCGAGCCGTTCGACGCGCGGACCGCCCACGCCGCCGGGCTCGTCAACCATGTCGTGCCTTCCGCCGAGCTCGACGCCAAAGTTGACTGGCTGATCGGCCGGATCGTCGACAAGTCTCCAACCGCGATCCGGCGCGGCAAATACGCTATGCGCGCGATCGCGTCGATGTCGTTCGACGAGAGCATCGCCTATACCGAGAGCCAGATCGCCCTGTTGGCGATGACCGAGGATGCCAAGGAAGGCCTCAAGGCGTTCGGCGAAAAGCGCAAGCCATCCTGGCCGGGCAAGTAGCGGCCGTCATGCCGAGGCATCCGACGTCGAGCGGCACTATCTTACCATGCTCCGGGCGCAAACGGCCGAAGGCTAAGCACCTGCCCGCCCTGACGGGATCTCGGGTCGGGTTACGGCAAACAAAAAGCCCGGCATCGCGCCGGGCTTCGATTTGTTGGAGTGAATTTAGATCAATAATTGGCGACGACTGGACCACCCCAGTTGAAGCGGTAGTTAACTCCCGCCTTTACGATATTAACTTTTTCGGAAGAGCTGACAAACGACTGAGTGCCATTGCTGCTATTGATCGTAACGTTCGTGGACCCAAAGTCGACGTAGTTGTATTCGAGCTTGGCAGACCAATTGGGAGCGAATCCCCATTCTGCGCCCACGCCTACAACATATCCGCTGCGATCGGTGCTGGAAGAACTCGTATCAAAGAGAGTGCCATTCGCATTATTGTTGAAGCTAAACGACTTGCCCTGGCCCCAAGCGCCGCCGCCCTTGAAATAGAACAGCCAGTTGTTTGCGGCATAACCTACGCGGCCGGTTACTAGCGCAATATCCTGAAGCTTTGCTGTCGTGGTGCTGGAGAACCCCAATAACCTCGGCACGGTGCTGACAGTGGTCGCCGACCCACTCACATCAGCCCAAGTATATTCGCCTTCAACGCCCAGAACAAAGTTGTTCACCTGCCAATTGTAGCCGCCCTGTACACCGCCCAGGAAGCCGCTCAAATTTTTCCCGGCAAACACGGTGCCGGTCGGAAATGCACCGGTCCCTGGCGCAAGTTCGACCGAACCTTGGTCAGCCCAGCCGCCACCGATGTGACCGCCGATGTAGAAGCCGGTCCAGTTGTACACCGCTACAGGGGCCATGGGAGCCGCCTTGTAGGCGGGCGCCATGTCGGCGGCCAGTGCGGGCGCTGCAATCGATAGGGCGGACAGAGCCGCAACTGCGAACAGGGTTTTTTTCATCTGCAAATGTCCCAAAAGAAATAACTAGTAGAACATTAGAGCATTCCAGCCAGACTGGCTGTGTCGTTTAGGGCACACCAACGCGGAATCTGAAGCAGAACAGCCGCCTAACTCTTTTCGAGCTTTTAATCGGAAAAACTGGCAATTTACCCCGGATTGGCCTTCAATCCGGCGGCCTCAATGCCGGCGATGGCGCAGGCTTCGTCATTGTCGGAGGTATCGCCGCTGATGCCGACGGCGCCGAGCAGGGCGCCGTCACTTTGAATCAAAACGCCGCCGGGCACCGGCACCAGGCGGCCCTGCGCCAGCGTATTGACGGCGCCGATGAAAAACGCCTGCTCCTGCGCGCGCTGGAACAGCGCGCGCGACCCCATGCCCATCGCGAGCGCGCCATAGGCCTTGCCCTGGGCGATTTCGGCCCGCATCAGGCTGGTGCCGTCCTGCGCCGCGGTGAGTTTGGTGCAGCCGCGCGCATCGAGGATGGTCACCACAAGCGGTTTGAATTTCTTCTCGACGCCCTTGGCGAGAGCGGCATCGAGGATTTTTCGGGCGATTTCAAGGGTCAGTTCAGCCATCGATGAATTCCTTTGCTTGGGGTGGGCGAGAGGTGGTTGGCCGCGTACGATCGAGACTCATGGCGAGCACGCGCGCGACATGCAGCGCGCCGCGCGCGGCGCCGTCCTCGATCTGATGCCGGCATGAGGTCCCATCGGCGACGATCAGTGTCGTGGCTTCGGCGCGTCGCACCGCCGGCAGCAAAGAAAGCTCGGCCATGTCCATGGAAGTCCGCCAGGTGTCGGCGCCGTAGCCAAACGCGCCGGCCATACCACAGCAGCTCGATTCGATGGTTTCGACATCAAGACCCGGAACCAGTCGCAGTACCTGCTCGACCGGCTTGAACGCGCCGAATGATTTTTGATGGCAATGGCCGTGCAACAGGGCTTTGCCGGCGATCGGGCCGAGCGGCAGTTCGAGGCGACCGGCCTCGGCCTCGCGCACCAGAAACTCCTCGAACAGCAGCGCATGGGCGCTGATGTTCTTCGCTGTCATGTCGGAACGCAGCGCCAGCAGTTCATCCCGCAGTGTCAGCAGACAGCTCGGCTCGAGCCCGACGATCGGCACGCCGCGCGCGGCAAACGGCGCGTAGGTCTCGACCAGCCGGTCGAGCTCTGCACGTGCATGGCCGACGAGGCCCGCCGACAGAAAAGTCCTGCCGCAGCACAACGGCCGGCCGCGGTCGGCGGGTTTTGGAAGATGGACGCGGTAGCCGCCCCGGACCAGCACAAGCAGCGCGGCGTCGAGGTTTTCGCGTTCGTAAATTCGGTTGAAGGTATCGGCAAACAGCACGACTTCGCGGCCGTCGGCAGGCCCGACAGCGTCGGCCTCGGTACGAAATAGGTCGCGACGGAACGCCGGCAGGCGGCGCTTTGCGCTGATGCCGGCCAATTTTTCGAGCAGCAGGCGCAACAGCGGGCTTTTGTTGCGCAGATTGGCGAGTGGGGCGAGGCGCGACGCCAGGCCGGCATAGCGCGGCAGGTAGCCGACCAGGCGGTCCCGCAGGGAAAGCCCGTGTCGGGCCACGCGCGCCGCAAGAACCTCGATCTTCATTTTGGCCATGTCGACGCCGGTCGGGCATTCATGGCGGCACGCCTTGCAGGAGACGCAAAGTTTCAAGGTCTCCATCATCTCGTTGGAACCAAGCGCGTCCGGCCCGAGCTGGCCGGAGATGGCGAGCCGCAGTGTGTTGGCGCGGCCGCGGGTCACGTCGATCTCATTGCGGGTAACGCGAAATGACGGACACATCACGCCGCCTTCGAGTTTGCGACAGGCGCCATTGTTGTTGCACATCTCGATCGCGCCCTGAAAACCGCCGCCGGCGCCAGGATAGGCCGACCAGTCGAGTGCGGTCCTGAGTTCGCCGACGCGGTAGTCCGGCGAGTAGCGAAACAGTCTGCGATCGTCCATTCTGGGCGGATCGACGATCTTGCCGGGATTGAGCACATGATCGGGGTCGAAGCGCTGTTTGACCTCGGCGAAATCGGCGATGATGCGCGGGCCGAACATCGCCTCGTGGAATTCCGATCGTACCAGGCCGTCGCCGTGCTCGCCGGAATGCGATCCCTTATACTCGCGCACCATGGCGAAAGTTTCCTCGGCGATCGCGCGCATCGCCCTGACGTCTTTTTCGAGCTTCAAATTGAGCACCGGCCGGACATGCAGGCAGCCTTCGGAGGCGTGCGCATACATGGTGCCGCTGGCGCCGTGTCTGGCGAAGATGACGTTGAGGCGTTCGGTGTAATCTGCCAGATGCGGCAGCGGCACCGCGCAATCCTCGACGAAGGAGACCGGCTTGCCCTCCTGCTTCATCGACATCATGACGTTGAGGCCGGCGGCGCGGAAATCGGCGATACCGCTCTGCTGCGCAGGGTCGGTGACCTCAACCACGCCGCCCCATTTGCGTTGCGGATGGTCCCAGCCAAAGCCGAGATCCGCCATCAGCTCGCCGAGCCGCTTCACGCGATGCAGATTTTCTCCCTGATCTTCCTCCGCGAATTCGACGATCAGCACCGCATCCGGGTCGCCGCGGATGGCGGTGGCGATGACCGGCTGGAACATCGCGATCTCGCGGCCGAGCGTCAACATGGTGCGATCGATCAGCTCGACGGCGATCGGACGCAGTTTTACCAGATGCTGGGCGGCGTCCATCGCCTGGTAAAAGCTGCCGAAATGGCAGACGCCAAGCACCTTGTTGCGGATCACCGGCCACAGCTTGAGCTCGATTTGGGTGGTGAAGGCGAGGGTGCCCTCCGATCCGACCAAAAGATGCGCCAGGTTGTTTGGCACATTGCGCGGCACCAGCGCGTCCAGATTGTAGCCACCGACGCGGCGCTGCACCTGCGGAAATCTCGCGGCGATCTCGGCTGCTTCACGGGCGCCGAGCTCCAGCATGTCGGCAAACAGGCCAAATCCGCCGGCGCTGCCGTTCAGATCTGCGAGATCGCGCGGCACCTGGCCGAAATGCAGCATCCTGCCGTCGGCCAGTGCTGCATCCATTGCCAACGTGTTGTCGCGCATGGTGCCGTAGCGCAGCGAGCGTCCGCCGCAGGAATTGTTGCCGGCCATGCCGCCGATGGTGGCGCGCGAGGCCGTGGAGACATCGACCGGAAACCACAGGCCATGCCGCTTGAGCTGTCGGTTGAGTTCGTCGAGCACGATGCCCGGCTCGACTGCGCAGACGCGGTTGGCAACGTCGAGCGAGACGATGCGGTTGAGGTGTTTTGAGACATCGATGACGATGCCGCCATTGATGCTCTGGCCACATTGCGAGGTTCCGCCGCCGCGCGGCGTGACAATTCGGCCATGGTCGCGGGCGATCGCCAGCGTCCGCAGCGCCTCATCCATGGTGCGGGGAACCACGACGCCCGCCGGCATGATCTGGTAGAACGATGCGTCGGTCGCATAGCGGCCGCGATTGAATGGATCAAACAGCACTTCGCCGCTGATCTCGCGGCGCAGCCGCGCGGCGAGGGCGTCGTTTTCAGCCGAATTTCGGACTTTCTCGGCCCGCGTCGTCGCCATCGGTTCATCTCGAGTGATGCCCCTGTCTTGCATCGCGCCCTTCGCCTTGGCAAGGCAAAGCCTCGCCTTTCTTATGCATTGACGGCACCCGCCGGGCGGAGGACAAGCCCTCCGAATAATGCTATTCGACCGCTTGCGAAATCGAGACCATCCCGGGAGGGACGCCCATGACCGTGCATACTGGAAGGCACTTTCTCCAGATTCCAGGACCCACCAACGTACCGGATCGCGTGCTGCGGGCCATGGACATGCCGACCATGGATCATCGCGGCCCGGAGTTCGCCAGGCTCGGCCATGACGTGCTTGCGGCCAGTCAGCGGGTGTTCCGCACCAAGCAGCCGGTTATCATCTACCCATCGTCGGGCACCGGCGCCTGGGAGGCCGCGATCGTCAACACACTCAAGCCCGGCGACAAGGTGCTGATGGCGGAGACCGGTCAGTTTGCAGTGTTGTGGCGCGGCATCGCCGACAAGTTCAAGCTCGAAGTCGACCTCCTGCCGGGTGACTGGCGACATGGCGCCGACCTGGAACAGATCGAGGCGCACCTTGCCGCCGATCGCGAGCACAAGATCAAGGCGGTGATGATCGTCCACAATGAGACCTCGACCGGCTGCGTCACCCATCCGCTCGAGGTCCGCAGGCTGCTGGACCGGGTCAAGCACCCGGCGTTGTTGATGGTCGACACTATTTCCGGGCTTGGCTCGCTCGAATACGAGCATGATGCCTGGGGCATCGACGTCTCCGTCGCCGGCTCGCAGAAGGGACTGATGTTGCCGCCGGGCCTTGGCTTCAACGCGGTGTCGGAGAAAGCGCTGGCGGTGGCGCAGGCCAATCCGTCGATGCGCTCTTACTGGGACTGGCAGGACGTGATTGCGATCAACAAGGTCGGCACCTGGCCGTATACCCCGGCGACCAATCTGCTGTTCGGGCTGAGGGAAGCCATCGCGATGCTCGAGGAAGAAGGCCTCGATCATGTGTTCGCCCGACACAAGCGCCACAGCGCGGCGACGCGCGCGGCGGTGAAAGCCTGGGGCCTCGAAACGCAATGCCAGGAGCAAGGCGCGCATTCGCCGGCGCTGACCGGCGTGGTGATGCCGGAGGGTCATGACGCCGACAATTTCCGCAAGATCGTGCTCGAGCATTTCGACATGTCGCTTGGTACCGGTCTCAACAAGATCAAGGGCAAGGTCTTCCGCATCGGTCATATCGGCCACTTCAACGATCTGATGCTGATGGGCACACTGTCCGGCATCGAGATGGGTCTCGATATCGCCAAGGTGCCGCATCGCAGCGGCGGTGTGCTCGCGGCGATGGAAGTCCTGATCGGACGCGATGCGGTGCCGATGAGCAAATCAAAGGCTGCGGTCGGTTAAGCCCAGTTCGATGCAGGCCGACAACAGAAGGAGCGCGCCATGAACGCCCCGGTGCAAGCAACCGAAGACCTGATCTATGCCGTCGATGACGGTATCGCCCGGCTAACCTTCAATCGTCCGCAAGCCCGCAACGCGCTGACCTTTGCGATGTACGAGCAGATGGCGGCGATCTGCGAGGCCGCCAATGTCGACCGCTCGATCAAGGCGATGATCCTGACCGGTGCCGGCGACAAGGCGTTTGCCTCGGGAACAGACATCTCGCAGTTCCGCGCGTTCAAGACCGCGCAGGATGCGCTCGACTATGAGGCACGGATCGATCGCGTGCTGGGTGCGCTGGAAACCTGCCGGGTACCGACCATTGCCGCCATTGCCGGCGCCTGCACCGGGGGCGGGGCCGGGATCGCCGCCTGTTGCGACATCCGGATTGGAACCGCGACGACCCGGATCGGCTTTCCGATCGCGCGGACGCTCGGCAATTGCCTGTCGATGTCCAATATCAGCCGGCTCAACTCGCTGGTCGGGCCGGCGCGGACCAAGGATTTGATCTTCAAGGCACGGCTGGTCGAAGCGCCCGAGGCCCTGGCGCTCGGCTTGCTCAACGAGGTGGTACCCGACGTGGCGACGCTGCAGCAGCGCGCCGACGAGACCGCGAAGCTGGTTGCGAGCCACGCTCCGATCACGATCGAAGTCACCAAGGAGGCGGTGCGCCGGATCCGGCGCACGCTGTCGCGCGACGAGGGCGAGGATCTGATCCTGCGCGCCTATATGAGCGAGGATTTCCGCGAAGGCATGGACGCGTTCCTCAACAAGCGCACGCCGAACTGGAAGGGCAAGTAACTGGCCTCGAAGGCCCCCATCCGAAAGTCATAGCCCGCAACGTTGCGGCTTGCTTGAACTCGCGGCTGATAGCGAACACAATGGCTCGAATGGCCATGACCGGCATGGGCCGGGCCAAAAGCGTAGTTGCAGGGAAGAAACACGTGCGAAACATCATGAAAGCTGCGGCCGCGCTCACGGCCGTGTTGGCGAGTGCGCCGGCGATCGCGGGCTGGGAACCGACCAAGCCGGTTGAAATCGTGGTGGCGGCCGGCGCCGGCGGCGCCTCCGACCAGATGGCGCGAATGATGCAGGCGGCGATCCAGAAGAACAACCTGATGAAGCAGCCGATGGTGGTGTCGCTGAAAGGCGGCGCGTCGGGCGCCGAAGCCCTGATGTACATGAAATCCAGCGAAGGCGATCCCAACAAGGTGCTGATCGCCTATTCGCTGATCTACATGCTGCCACTCTCGGCGAAAATTCCGTTTAACTGGCACGAGCTGACGCCGGTATCGGTGGTGGCGCTGGACCAGTTCGTGCTGTGGGATAACGCTGCCGGGCCGAAGAATGTGAAGGACTTTATCGCGGCCGCAAAGGCCGCCAGTTCGCCGTTCAAGATGGGTGGCACCGGATCGAAGCGCGAGGATAACGTGCTCACCGTTTTCATGGAGCAGAAGACCGGCGCGAAGTTCTCCTATCTGCCCTACAAGTCCGGCGGCGAGGCAGCGACGCAACTGGTCGGCAACCACACCGATTCCAATGTCAACAATCCCAGCGAGAATCTCGAAGTCTGGCGCGCCGGCCAGGTTCGCGCGCTCTGCGTGTTCGACAAGGAGCGGATCTCCTACAAGGCCAAGGTGACTGCGACGCAGTCCTGGAACGATATCCCGACCTGCAAGGAGGAGGGGCTCGACGTCCAGTATCTGATGCTGCGCGCCATGTTCCTGCCCGGCAAGGTGACGCCTGAGCAGCAGGCGTTCTATGTCGACCTGTTCCAGAAGGTAACGCAGACCCCCGAATACAAGGACTACATGGAGAAGCAGGCCTTGAAACCGATCTTCCTCACCGGCAAGGATATGTTGCAGTTCCTCGAGGAGGATGATGCGCTCAACACCTCGCTGATGACCAAGGCGGGATTTGTCGCGAAATAGGCCGGCCCGGCGCAGCCCGCGCCCGGCAACAATCGGGCAATTCCGATT
Source organism: uncultured Alphaproteobacteria bacterium (assembly GCA_963808035.1). Taxonomy (GTDB): domain Bacteria; phylum Pseudomonadota; class Alphaproteobacteria; order Rhizobiales; family Xanthobacteraceae; genus Bradyrhizobium. Next base: position 696,991 of record CAWEEF010000004.1, read on the forward strand.
TCGAGGCAGCCGTGATATTGGCGTGTCAGCGTTCGGCCGTTCTGCCGCTGAAACTGACTGGAAGACGTCATGGCAAATGCCGTGCTTGGCATCATCGGCGGATCCGGCATCTACGACCTGCCGGGGCTGGAGAACGTCCGCGACGAGGCGATCGCGAGCCCGTGGGGCGAGCCTTCGGCACCGGTTCGTCACGGCACGATCGCCGGGCTGCCGATCGTGTTTCTGCCGCGGCATGACCGGGGACACCGGCTGTCGCCCTCCGACATCAACTACCGCGCCAATATCGATGCGCTGAAACGCGCCGGCGTCACCGATCTGATCTCGCTCTCGGCCTGCGGTTCGTTCAAGGAGGAGATGCCGCCTGGGACGTTCGTGATGGTCGACCAGTTTGTCGATCGCACCCACCGTCGCGAAAGCTCGTTTTTCGGCAAGGGATGTGTCGCCCATGTCTCGATGGCCCATCCGGTGTCGCCGCGGTTGCGGATTCACCTGGCAGCGGCGGCCGAAGCCGAAGGTATCGCGGTCGCGCGCAGCGGCACCTATGTCTGCATCGAAGGTCCGCAGTTTTCCAGCCTCGCCGAGAGCCTGACCTACAAGACCCTGGGCTATTCGGTGATCGGCATGACCAATATGCCGGAAGCTAAACTCGCCCGCGAGGCCGAAATCTGCTACGCCAGCGTGGCGATGGTCACCGATTTCGATTGCTGGCATCCCGACCATGATGCGGTCACGGTGCAGGACATCATTCGCGTGCTGAACTCGAATGCCGACAAGGCAAAGACGCTGGTCGCGCGCCTCGCCGCCGATCTTCCGCGCGAGCATGAACCATGCCCGATCGGTTCGGACCGCGCGCTCGACACCGCTTTGATCACCGCCCCGGAAGCGCGAGATCCCGCATTGTTGAAGAAGCTCGACGCGGTGGCGGGCCGGGTGCTGCAATCATGAAGGTCGATGGCCGACATTTTCGCAGCATCTGGCTGGAGCCGGACGGCTGGTCGGTCGGCGCAATCGATCAGCGACGGCTGCCGCACGAATTTGTGGTGGCGCGGATCGAGAGCGTCGATGCAGCGGCTGAAGCGATCCGCGCCATGCTTGTGCGCGGCGCCCCGCTGATCGGCGCCACGGCTGCCTATGGCATCGCGCTGGCGATGCGGACCGACCCGTCCGACTCCGCGCTCGATCAGGCTTGCTGCATGCTGATCGCAACTCGGCCGACGGCGGTCAATCTGAAATGGGCGCTCGACGAAATGCAACGGACCGTTCGGCCACTGCCGCCTGTCGCCCGCGCCGCGGCGGCCTATGCCCGGGCCCATGAAATCGCCGAACAGGATGTCGCCATCAACAGGGAAATCGGCCGGCACGGCCTTGCGCTGATCAAGGCGATCGGCGCAACCAGCAGGCGCGGCCAACCCGTCAATATATTGACGCACTGCAACGCCGGCTGGCTGGCGACGGTCGATTTCGGAACCGCAACTGCGCCAATTTACATGGCGCACGACAGCGGTCTCGCCGTTCATGTCTGGGTCGACGAGACCCGTCCCCGCAACCAGGGCGCCTCGCTCACCGCCTGGGAGCTCGGCCATCACGGTGTCCCGCATACGGTGATCGCGGATAATGCCGGTGGCCACCTCATGCAGCGCGGCAGCGTCGATCTGGCGATCGTCGGCACCGACCGCGTCGCCGCCAATGGCGATGTCTGCAACAAGATCGGCACCTATCTGAAAGCACTCGCAGCGCACGACAATCGCGTGCCGTTCTATGTGGCGCTACCGTCGCCGACCATCGATTTTGCCATTGACGACGGCGTGCGCGAGATTCCGATCGAGCAGCGGTCAACTGAAGAGGTCGCGACCATGACCGGGCGCACCGCCGACGGGCGGATCGAGACCGTGCGCGTGGTTCCCGAGGGCTCGCCGATCGCCAATTACGGCTTCGACGTCACTCCGGCGAGGCTGGTGACAGGTCTGATTACCGAGCGGGGTGTGTTGAAGCCGGAGCGCGCTGCGCTCGCCGGCGCCTTCCCGGAGCGGATTGCGGCGCACCAAAGCCCTCGGACGCAGATCGGTTGACGCGAGCGACAGCGGCGCTGTATCCAGCTTAATCGGAGCCCAATTATCGTCCGATAACTATCCGGATTGCCCGGCAACGGTCGCCTGTCGTCGCGGTTAACGAGAAAAGCCTCATCGATGTCCAGTTCCGAGCTTGAAATTGTCGTCGACGATCCGACCGCACCGGAGCCCGATTCGCCGGCCGTGACCGACACCCGCGTGGTGGAGATCGTGGCTTCGCTGCTGCTGTTGGGCCTCGCGGTGCTGCTTGGCTATGACAATTGGCGCACGGGTATTGGCTGGGATTCGACCGGCCCGCAGGCCGGCTATTTTCCGTTTTATCTCTCGGTCATTCTGGGCGGCGCCAGCCTCTACGGTGTTGTCGCTGCGGCGATGACGCGCAAGCAGGAAGCGGAGACCTTCGTCACGCGCGCGCAGCTTCGCCGGGTAATGGCGGTATTCGTGCCGACCCTGTTGTTCTGCCTGGCGACGCAGTTTCTCGGCCTTTATGTCGCGAGCTTCCTGTTGATCGCCGGTTTCATGCGCCTGGTCGGTCGGATTGCGTTGTGGAAGTCACTGCTGACCGCCTTCATTTTCACGGCCGCGATGTTCGTGACCTTCGATATCGCGTTTGACGTCATTATGCCGAAGGGCCCGCTCGAAGCGGCGTTCGGTTACTAGCGCGCCAACCGGGATAGATCTTCGATGGAAGCGTTCGGTCTGTTGTTCCACGGCTTCGCCGTCCTGATGACGTGGAAGACCCTGCTCCTGATGATGGTCGGGCTGGTGCTCGGCATTTTCGTTGGCGTGCTGCCGGGCCTCGGCGGCCCGAACGGGGTGGCGATCCTGCTGCCGCTGACCTTCACCATGGATCCAACCTCGGCCATTGTGATGCTGTCGAGCATCTATTGGGGCGCACTGTTCGGCGGCGCCATCACCTCGATCCTGTTCAACATCCCCGGCGAAGCGTGGTCGGTTGCGACCACCTTCGACGGCTATCCGATGGCGCAACAGGGCAGGGCGGCGGAAGCGCTGACCGCGGCGTTCACATCGTCCTTCATCGGCTCGCTGGTCGCGGTGCTGCTGATCACATTCCTGGCGCCACTGATCTCGTCCTTCGCGTTGAAGTTCGGGCCGCCGGAGTTTTTCGCGGTCTATCTCCTGACATTCTGCTCGTTCGTCGGCCTCGGGCGCGAGGCCAAGCACAAGACCGTGATCTCGATGTCGTTCGGCCTGCTGCTCGCCGGCGTCGGCATGGATACCGTGTCGGGCACGTTGCGCATGACCTTCGGCTCCGAGCAGTTGCTGCGCGGCATCAATTTCCTGGTCGCGGTAATCGGCCTGTTCGGCATCAGCGAAATCCTGCTGACCATGGAAGAGCGCCTCGCTTTGCGCGGCCATGCCGCCAAGATCAGCCTGCGGGTTGTGCTCGGCGTCTGGAAAGACCTGCCGAAATATTGGGTGACGCTGGCGCGTTCCTCGTTCATCGGCTGCTGGCTCGGCATCACCCCGGGTGGCGCGATTGCCGCTTCCTTCATGGGCTACAATCTTGCCAAGCGGTTTTCGCGGGATCCCGAGAGTTTCGGCAAGGGTCGCATCGAGGGTGTGTTCGCGCCGGAAACCGCCGCACACGCGTCCGGAACGGCGGCGTTGTTGCCGATGCTGGCGCTGGGCATTCCCGGTTCCGGCACCGCCGCAATCCTGCTCGGCGGCCTGATGGTGTGGGAACTCAATCCCGGTCCGCTGCTGTTCGTCGAGCACAAGGATTTCGTCTGGGGCCTGATCGCCTCGATGTATCTCGGCAATATCGTCGGCCTCGTGCTGGTGCTGACGACGGTACCGATTTTCGCATCGATCCTGCGGGTACCGTTCGCCGCCGTGGCGCCGATGATCGTGGTGTCGTGCGCGATCGGCGCTTACGCGATCCAGAATGCGATGTTCGACATCTGGCTGATGCTGGGGTTCGGCGTGGTCGGCTATGTCTTCAAGAAGATCGGCATTCCCTTGGCGCCGTTCACGCTGGCGCTGGTGCTGGGCAGCCGCGCCGAGGACGCGTTTCGGCTGTCGATGATCGGCGCCGGCGGCGACATGGCGGTGTTCTGGTCGAACGGGCTGGTCGGTTCGATCACGACACTCGCCATCGCGTTGCTGTTCTGGCCGGTCATCGACGGCTTGTTCGGCCGGGTCGGCCGGCTGTGGCGGCCAGCGAAGGCGCCGAGCTAATCTGGCACTCCAATTGGCCCCGATCCCCGACCCAAATAAAATAACCTAAACTGATCAATGTCTTATATCAGACATTTGATCCGGGGTGTGATGCGCTCATCACACCAACTTGGCTCGCCGCAACTCCGCAATTTCATCGGCGCCGAAGCCGAATTCGGCCAGCACCTCTTCGGTCTGCTCGCCGAATTCGGGCGGCCGGGCCACCATTTTGCTCGGGGTGCGCGACAGCGTGACCGGCTGGCCGACCAGCCGGATATGGCGATTCTCGGCATTGGGCACGTCCTGGGCAATGCCGAGATGCTTGACCTGGGCATCATCGAACATCTGGTCGATGGAATAGATCGGACCGCAGGGCACACCGGCGGCGTTCAGCTCCTTGACCCAAAGGTCGGTCGATTTCTTTTCCGTGAAGCTGCTGATCGTCGCATTCAGCGCATTGCGGTTCTTCGAGCGCGCCGGCGCCGTGGCGTAATCGGGATGGCTGACGAGCTCGGGGGCGCCGATCGCCTCGGCGCAACGCTCCCAGATTCGCCCGCCAGTGGTGGCGATGTTGATGTAGCCATCCGAGGTCTTGAACACGCCGGTGGGAATGCTGGTCGGGTGGTTGTTGCCGGCCTGCTTGGCGACGTCCCCTTCCATTAGCCAGCGCGCGGCCTGGAAATCCAGCATGAAGATCTGGGCCTGAAGCAGCGAGGTCTGCACCCACTGCCCCTCGCCGGAGACGTCGCGCTCGAGCAATGCCGTGAGGATGCCGATGGCACAGAACAGCCCGGCCGCGAGGTCGGCGACGGGGATCCCGACCCGCATCGGCCCTTCGCCGGGCGCGCCGGTGATCGACATCAGCCCGCCCATGCCCTGTGCGATCTGGTCGAAGCCGGGGCGCTTGTGATAGGGGCCATCCTGCCCGAAGCCCGAGATACTGCCATAGACAATGCCGCGATTGATCTTGCGCAGGCTCTCGTAGTCGACGCCGAGCTTCGCTTTGACGTCGGGGCGGAAATTCTCGACCACCACGTCGGCCTTCTCGGCCAGGCGCTGGAACACCTGAAGTCCCTTGGGGTCCTTCAGGTTGAGCGTCATCGCCCGCTTGTTGCGGTGCAGGTTCTGGAAATCCGAACCATGGCGCGGGCCGCCCGGCTGTTCACCGGCGGCGTCCTCTGTCAGGGCGTCGATCTTGACGACATTGGCGCCCCAATCGGCGAGTTGGCGCACGCAGGTCGGCCCGGAGCGGACGCGGGTAAGGTCGAGCACGGTGAAACGGGACAGGGCCTGCGAGGCGCGCGGGAAGGGCATTCAGTGGCTCCGATGTGGATCAAGGCTAAACGAATAACGTTGTGGGCCACAATTGCCGAAAGTTGCGGCCATTGAAACCCCTCCGTGTTCGAACCTCGCGATGATGCGCAAACGAACTCGAAAGTGACCGGCCGGTGCAGCGCGCGGGAGCGTCAACCTGCGGGCTCGTCTGAGACAGGGGCTTTAGTCAGCGCGGATCGCTTTGTACACCGGAGACCGCCTCGGTGAGATAGCGCCGTGATTGGCTGAGGACGTGCGCCAGCTTCATCGTGTTTGAGTTTTTCACGCACGCGTGAAAGTTCGGGCTTGAAGTCTACCACTTCGGCGGGATCATAGCGCGTTGTGCCGATCGACAGCGAATTGGTTGATCTATTTAGTCGACCACACCAAACAATCGTTGCGCGCGGTGAAAGCAGTTGTTTTCTGAAATCAAGCCGGATCAAGGTATCTGCTCGGCTCAGCCGTCCAGGTTCTTCAACGCTGACGTCTGCAGAATATAAGTTAAAGGACAGATAGCTCGAGTCGATTTTCACAGCTCTTGCGACGGTATCGCGGCTGCGTTTCGACAAGCAGGCTGTTGGGTGAAAGTTTGGCATGCTGTTGGGACACGCAAAGTCAACAACGACGGGAATCTAAGGAATTGTGCTCCCAGGAAATCTGAGTCGGCGCGTAAAATTGGTGGACTTGGTGCGGTTTCTCGATCTCCGACACGCTAAGTGATTCCCGAGCGTTTCGCGCCAAGCCCTTTCTCACCTGGCTCGGCAAGGGGAGAAGTTGACTAAGATGAAGCAGTCAGTCAGAGCCCCCATGAAAGTCCAAAAAAGCTAGTAGTAGCCGTGGTTTAGTAGTCATTTTCACAATTCTGTGTCGTGGTATTTGTGCAACATCTGCCTAAAAACAAGACCGTGCAGCGCGAGATATGGCTGTCTTTTATTGATTGATCAGAGGTCTTCGTTTCTTATCGGAACTGCGACGGAGGGGGGCATCCCGAGGTCGTCCCGTATTTAGGTGGTTCGCTTAAGTCCCTCGCGTTCATGCGGGTGTGTCCGAAGGCGCGAAGCGACTGAGCGGGTTTCAAGGGATTAAGGGAACCAACCTTCAGGGTGTTTCACCCAGCGGATCCGGAACCTTCCCTACAGAGCAACTTGGAGGTCTTAAAATGAAGATGATTAAGAGCCTACTGCTCGGCTCAGCGGCGGGTATCGTCGCGATGAGTGGGGCACAGGCAGCTGATCTTCCGCTGAAGGCGAAAGCGGTCGAGTATGTGAGGGTTTGCTCCCTCTATGGTGCGGGTTTCTATTACATCCCCGGCACCGACACCTGCATCAAGCTGAGTGGCTATCTGCGTGTTGACGTGCTTGCCAACACGAACTCCGACAACACCGGCAACACTTCGGGCGCCGGCGGTGCGAAGAACCGCTTCACCAATGGCTATGACCTGGCGGTCTCGTGAAGACTTCGACATCGATACGCGCACCGCGACCGAATACGGCGTGGTCCGCACCTTCTTCGATGCGACCTTCAGCTGGACCGCGGATACCTACGCCGGCAACGGCACCGGACTACCGTTTACGGACCGATTGGTACCACTCCCGCTCCGAACAATGGTAGCTCGGGCGCGGTTGCCGGCGGTACGCTCGGCGTGTACTACGCGTTCATCCAGTTCGCTGGGTTCACGATCGGTAAGGCGATCTCGCAGTTCAGCGCTCCCTGGACCGCCTATCCTGGCAACAGCAACTTCGACGGTCTCGTCGGCGGTGGCGGCACGGTCACGGGCGTGAACCAGTTCAGCTACACGGCTGAGTTCGGCAACGGCATCAGCGGCACGCTGTCGGCGCAGGATCCGACCGCATATTATCAGGCTGGCGTCAACAACCTGCCTTGGCCTAGCCGCGGTCTCGGCTTTCGGCGCCAGTGACATTCGCCGGAACGATTGCTCCTGACCTCGTTGCGATGGTCCGTGTCGATCAGGCTTGGGGTCTCTTCCAGGCGTCGGTTGCCGCGCATGACAACCATGCCGCATACTACGGCAACGCCACTGGCGAGCACGATCTGGCCATCCCGACGACAAGTGGGGCTTTGCTGGTCAGTTGGCCTTGTCGATCAAGAACATCCCGACCGGACCCGGTGACACCATCAACGTTCAGGGCGTCTATACCGACGGTGCAACCCGCTACAACATCCAGGACTTGGCCGGCTCGGCAGGTGCAAACACGATCTTTGGCAGCACAGGCGTCCCCGGAGACTACGGAGCGTTGGTATTGGTTTGCTCCTGACACGGTGTTCGCGAACTGGACGGTTCGGTCAGCAGTTGGTCCAGACCTGGGGCATGCGCGGTGGCTACACCCACAACTGGAATCCCTACTGGAACAGCAGCATCTACGGTGCCTACGCTGCGGTCATGTACAACGACACGTCTAAGACTCTGATGTGCGGTACTGGCGGTGTGGGTGGTACGCTCCAGGCCGCCTTTGGTCCGCGGTCGTGACTCAACTGCAACCCCGACTACAACATTGCGCAGCTTGGTTTCGTCACCCGGTGGACTCCCGTCAAGAACCTGACCTTCTCGGCGGAAGTTACCTACACATCTGGACCAGAGTTCGCGGGCTTGGCGGCTTCCGCGGTGCGGCATTGGCAAGCCGGCGGCCCTCTACGAGCTCAAGGACCAGGACAACTGGATCCTGGGGCTGCGCGCCCAGCGCAACTGGTAATCCAGTTCGTCTGATCGAAGCCTAACAGAGCCCCCGGCGGGTAACCGCCGGGGGCTTTGCTTTGCCTGGGGGTGAGGCCGCGTGCACGCGCAACAAAATGGCGGTTTGCGATAGGATCTTTGGTTGCTACCGGCGATAGGTAAATCGCCAGCTACGTTTTTCACTATGGCGTGACGCTGTCGGTCGAAAGAACGCTTCAGCGGGTCTAGGAAGCCCGTTGGTGAGTTTTTAGCATTGGCGATGACTTCGGGCGTCAGATTGAACGAGAACGAAACAGCGGGCTTCCGAGTTGCAGGGCGAGAGTGGCGCATACCCGCCGAGGCGCTTTGTGCCTCTCTAAGAACTTATCTGTTTGCTGGAAAACCGGTGTGCGTTGGTCCGCCCGGAAACCTAATCTCGAAGTATCGTCCCGGACCGTCGCGCCGAATGCGTGCGTCTGATCTGCTTGCTATCGGTGTCGATCCTGCAGCCGCGACCTTGAATTCCGATACGGCTGCCTTCAGGATCACGGAGATCGCTAAACGAGCGTCGTAAACCTCGCCGCCTGACATGCTCAGAATGAGTGTCTTGAGCTTGCTAAGTGTTTCTTGCTCGTCTTGTGTGGACGCCTGCTCGGCCACCTCGGTCACCAATTTGAAAAACGAGTCTTCAAAACTTCGGTATGTCCAAGCCATCCGATAACAGCCACGCTGTTGGAGCACCGTCGAGCAAATAAGGCTTTTGGCATTTCCGTTGCTGTGAAATCTCACCGGCGCCGCGCAATATGCGCAGGTTAAGAGGCCTCCAAATAAGTTGGTGATCAGTCGCCCCTTGCGGCCTCGGCCTGAGGCCAGATTTTTACGGCGGGCTTCTTGAGCAGCGTAGAAAAGGTCTTCTCCGATCACCGCGGGATAGTAGTTCTCGGATTGGATCCCCAAAAGGGAGCTCTTTTTTGTTCTCATATCGTTTAGGTTGGTGCTCGCCAATGGTGGCTTTATTCGTGAGCATATTATGTATGGTTGACTGATCCCATCTGGGCGATGGCCCGAACGCGGGCACGTTTTTTGCGTTGAGCTGCTTAGCTATCGTGTAACCGCCAAGGCCGGCGAGGCTCATTTCGAAGATTTGTCTGACAATCTCGGCACGATCGGGCAGAAAAACAAAAGATGTCCGATCTTCAGACAGGTCAAGCCATGCCGGACATGCTGTTAATCGACCCGATTTGGCCAGCTTTACATTCAGCCTCTGAGCGCGGCCGCGGACTGATCCGGGGGAGCGATTTATCTCTTTGGCGATGTTCGCGATATTCTCGCCGGAGGCCGCCAGCTTGCGCAGCAGGTCATCCTCCTCGGGAGTCCATTGAGTATTGTTCCGAACAGCGAACATTGTCATTCGTGGCCTTCGGTCCGATCTAGCTGCGGATGGCTTGGCGCGATAGCCCGAACGATAAAATCGAGCTGCCAAAAATGCGAGCCATGATCCAACACCCTGGTCCAAGTCGTCCATCCACGCTGCCGAAGTGGGCCCAGAAGTGTTGGGGTCGCTGTAGGAGCGGGGTAAGCCGAGGGTCTACCCGGCGACCAAAAATAACGCACTGGTGCGGCCACGGCGCGGCGGCGCTGGGCGGTCAACCCCGTCAGCCTTCCCACAAAATGACGAGAGGGCGCCAATCGCCAGCCCAGGCGGCGGAGGGGCCTCGCGACCGACCCGGCCGCCACCCGGCCCGCTCGAAAAACCGACCGACATCAGCCCGCTCATGCCCTGGGGACCTGGTCGAGGCTGGGCGCTCGTGAGTGGCCATCCTGCTGCCTGAAGCCCGAGATACCGCCATAGACGATGCCGGGATTGATCTTGCGCAGGCTCTCGTAGTCGATGCCGAGTTCGGTGGAAATTCTCGACCACCACGTCGGCCTTCTCGAGCAGGCGCTTGAACGCCTGCTGCTCGCTGGCAGCATCCGTTATCAGGGCGTCGGTCTTGATGACATTGCCGCCCACCCTTTGAAGCAGCACCAGATGAACAGTAGTCGTTTAATTGAGGCGGGGTTCTGCCCTGGAAAAGGGCCCACTCCGGGTGCATCATCGAGGGATGGACAAGCTTTCAGACTCAGCCCCGCTGTATGCGCTCATAATCCCTCATAGGTGGGAGCGCCATTCTTTTGGGCCGGTTGTACGATCTCTTTGTCCGTTCACCGAGCGTTGTACCTAAATCGATAGAGCTGCCCACATGACCCAGATCGGTTACGCCCGTGTTTCCACCACCGACCAGAGCGCTGACACCCAGGTCGAGCGGCTCAAGGCGGCTGGCTGCGAGGTCATCAAGGTAGAGAAGGTGTCGGGCCGGAGGCGCGAGGGCCGAACCGTGCTGGCAACCATCCTCGATTTCGTGCGACCCGGCGATAGCTTCGTGGTGGTGAAACTTGATCGGCTAGGCCGGTCCATCCCTTATGTGCTCAACCTCGTCCACGAGCTGGATCAGAAGGGAGCATCGCTTCGCATTCTGGAACCCGCGGTGAGCACCGTTGGACCTGTAGGCAGGATGGTCGTCCTCGGCATGGTCGCGGAGATGGAACTTCGCTTCATCAAGGAGCGGCATGCAGCTGGAATTGCGAAGGCGAAAGCGGCGGGTGTCTACAAGGGCCGACCGATCAGTCTCGACCATGTCCAGATCAAGGCTTTGCGTTCTCAAGGCCTCGGCCCCACGGCCATCGCGAAACAGCTTGGGTGTTCGCGTGGCGCGGTCTACAAGGTCATGAGCACCCCTAAGGGTTCCCACCTCAACACTGTCCGCGATCTTGCCAGCCCCCTCTGACACCAGATGACTCCAGGAAGTACGGCGGAAGGCGAGTTGGCGCACCCAGGTCGAGACGCGGGTAAGGTCGAGCATGGTGAAACGATAAAGGGCCTGCGACGCACGCGACATGGGCATTCAGTGCTGACGTGGCTCAAGGTTCAGGATTGTGGCCACAATTGCCGAAAGTCGCGGCCATTGATACCCTGCCGACGAAAAGCCCAAGCGATCCTGCCGAAGAGGCGATGTCGGGACCGTTACGATCGTGGCTCGGTTCAATACGGATCGGGAAACTGGCCGGTGGTCTTGCCTTCTGCCGCCACCAGAATTTCAAGCCGCTAGCTCCTTAGAATATCGGGATCCCGAAGGGATTCCGGACGGCGGAACGTTGCGAGGGCAGGTCTGAAAGCGTAAGCTGGTATACCGATCTTTATTTTCGCATGCCTATTGAGGACCAGCGTTATGCCGGCAATCAAATGGGTTGTTTGTATACTTTCTGTTTGTTTTCTATTTTTTGGTCAACCGTTGAGAGCAGCGGACGATTTTGACTTATGCAATCATACTTCGATTGATCCTGATGCCGGAATTCCAGCCTGCACGCGGTTGATCGGACGCGAAGGCGAAACCGTTAACCTTGCTGGCTTCTACAACAATCGGGGGATCGGAAAAATCCGCCTCGGCGACATCGCAAGCGCAGTCGAAGATTTTAACAGAGCGCTTGATCGCAATCCTCGATTTTCCGATGCCTACCGCAACCGCGGAATCGCGCGCCAGATGATGAACGACTACGATCGGGCGATCGCAGACTTCAGTCAGGGGCTTCGTTACGACCCAAATTCAGCTGCGCTTTTCAATGCTCGGGGATCGGCCCTCTTTAGCAAAGATGAATATGAGCGAGCTATCGTCGACTTCAATAGTGCGCTTTCTTGCGACAAAAATTACGTGAAAGCCTATATTAATCGTGGTCTTGCCTTCATGTTTAGGCGGCGGCTCGATCGCGCGATCGCGGATTTTGACGAAGTGGTACGGCTACTTCCGAATGATCCGGCCGGCTATCTGAATCGTGCTGCCGCTAAAACTGACCAAGGCAATTTGGACGGAGCAATAGCGGACTATGCGGAAGCGATTCGTCTGGACCCAAACGGATCGGGCGGCTACAGCCGCCGCGGCGAGGCCTGGCGGCTCAAAGGCGACCTTGCAAAAGCAATGCAGGATCACGATAAAGCCGTTGCACTGGACCGGACAGCCGAAGCGTTCAACAATCGTGCGCTGGTCTGGAGAGATCAACAACAGATTGACCACGCGTTAGCGGACTACAACGAAGCGATTTTGATCAATCCAAAATTTTTTCTGGCGTATGCCAATCGCGGAGAATTGTTGCGCAGACAGGGAAATTTGGAGCAGGCGATTGTCGACCTCAACAAGGCTGTGAACCTTAGTCCAAAATCACCGATCGCACTGACTTATCGAGGCGATATTTTACGCGAACGAGGTGACTTTCAGCGTTCGCTTGCCGATTACAACGAAGCCATCCGAAACGTTCCTGACTTCATTGCCGCATTCGTTGGACGCGGGCTAACATTTGAAAAACTTGGCAATCTGCCGAACGCTCGAGCGGATTTTCAGAAAGCACTGACACTGCCGCCCGAGGCCGATGCGTCGATCGCCAAACCGGCAAGAGAAATCGCTACGACGAGGTTGGCTGCAATCACCGATGCCGAACTGGCGAAAGCCAAGGCATCCGAAGAGGCCGCCAATCAAAAAGCCGCTTTGGCCCTGGCCGAAAAGGTCGAAGCTGGGAACGCGGCCACGATGGCATCGCGGCAACGCATCATGGCTGATGAGCGAGTGAAAGAGAGAGCCCAAATCGAGGCTCAAGCAAAAAAGGAACTTGAGGCCCGTCTCAATGCCGAATTCGAGGCCCGCGTCAAAGAGCAGGTCGATCGACGCGCCAACGCGGCCGCAGCAGCGGCGGAGGCACGCGTCAATGCCGAGGCGCTGGCGCGGGCGGCTGCAAATGCTCGCGAGCTGGCTGAGGCGGAAGCCAAGGCTAAGGCCGAAATTGAGGCCAAAGCCAAGGTTGAAGTTGAAAATCGCCTTCGAGCCGAGATCAAAGCCAGGGATGACGCTATCGCGCTGGAGGCGCAAACCAAGCTTACAATCAATCGGGTGCGTGTCACCAAGGAGCGCGGCGTACGCGTCGCGCTGGTAATCGGCAATTCCGCATATCAGGATGTGCCTGTCCTGCCAAACCCGAAGCGGGATGCCCAGGATGTCGCAGCAACCTTTGAGAAGCTTGGATTTCAGACGGTCATTTCGGAAAGTGATCTGACCCGGCCCGTTTTTCTTTCCAAGCTTCGTCAGTTTGAAGATTTGGCTGCCTCGGCAGACTGGGCAGTGATCTACTATGCTGGGCACGGACTGGAGATGGACGGCGCGAATTACCTTTTACCAGTCGATGTTCGGTTGAAAAGCGACCGTGACGTTCAGGATGAGGCTATTTCGCTCGATAGAGTGCTAAAAGCGACGGAGCGCGCCCGCAAGCTACGGCTGGTCATTCTCAATTCCTGCCGAGACAATCCGTTTCTAGTAAAAATGCAACGGACGGTGGCCTCGCGATCGATCGGTCGAGGATTGGCCAGAATCGAACCGGATGGCGGAACATTGGTCGCCTACGCAGCGCGCGAGGGACAGATATCACGAGACGGAAACGGCGAGCATAGCCCTTTTACGACAGCCTTTTTAAAAAACGTGACCGATCCAGATTTGGAAATCAATATGCTGTTTCGGCACGTCCGGGACGAGGTGTTCCACGACACACAACGTAAACAGGAACCCTTTACGTATGGCTCGCTGCCGGGAGACAATTTCTACTTTGCCGTGAAGTAGCAACCGGCGCGGAGCCCTTGGCGGAGCGCAATAAATCTCCCCTGTTGCAATAATGTTACGATGATAGCGCCTTCAGTCTGGTAAAAAAGCAGCGGTCTGGAGGCATATTGATGAAGACTTTGTTCATATCGAGATTTGCATTTTTAGTCGGTATTTTTTCTGGAATTGCTCTTTGCAACGGTCCTGCGCATGCCCAGATTTTTTGTCCCCCTTCAGTCGGTGCTCAGAATGGGATTTTGCTGCAGGGTGGAACCTGCACCAACAATACCACCGGTGCATTTTCAAACGCGACGCTGGCCAGTCAGGCGCTGAGCGATCTTTCGCAGTCAACCACGCAGGAGACCACGCGAACCGCCACGAATGCGATTTCTGAGCGGCGACAGACAGAGGCCCAGCGATGCCCGGAGGGTTTCGAACGGGTTGATGGGGTGTGTCGACGGCCGGCGGCCGCCGAGGTGCCGCAAGCCCCAGTGTCCTCGAGCTCAGCCGCGCCCGCGAGTCGTGCTGCCCGCCATGCCAAGCGGGAGCATCGCGAAGCTCCTATTGTCGCGTCCCCTCGTGCCCCGGTTTACAAGGCGCCCCCACTCCCCGTCGTCGATGAGGGCATTCGCGTGGCCACTTGGGCGAACGTGTTCGGCGACTACGAGCGACGCACTGGAACCGGCATTACGAGCATCGTCTGCTGCACCGGTGTCTTTCCCCCCGCCGGTTTGCCAAATCCGCTTAATCTATCAGAGACCAGCGTAGCCAATACAGTTGGATTCCTGAGCGGTCTCGACTTTACCAGCCGCAATCTTCTGACGCAGGGCGATGGGCTGATAGCCGGCTTCCTCTTCGGCTATGCCGAAACCGATATGAAGCTGTCAGCCACGTCCACCACCACCACCACTACCGTTGGAAGTGGGTCTAGTACCCTTAACGCACGAATCTCGGGGCCGAGCGCCGGAGTCTACGCCACCTATTTCAATGGTCCGTTCTCCATTGATAACACTTTCAAGGTCGACTTCTTGAGCCTGAGCGAGAGTTTTACGGATAACTTGGCTTTCACTGCAAACCTTGGTGTCAACCCCGCGTTCGCGACATTCTCTTCGGCAGGGTCCACAAACCTGACGAACCTTAGCAGTTTCGGCAACGTAAACTACCGCTTCCGGCTCTCCGAGCAATATTGGATTGAGCCCACCGCCGGTTACAATTACACCTCGTCGCACTACGATAACAATGCCGCGCTGCTCGGGCTCTCAGACGGATATCTCCTGCGCGTGCAGGCTGGCGCGCGCTTTGGCGTGGAGTCTGTTTGGAACCAGGTCCAAATCACCACAATCGTGACCGGCCTTGCCTATGACGATGCCATCGTCAATGGCGGCGTGATTCAAAACGCTGCGTTTGGCTCTAACGCGCTCTTGCTCGCCGACGAGGGCAAAATCCGCGGGGAGGGCATCTTCGCCGTAAACTTCGATTTTGGCCGAGGGCTATCGAGCTTCGTATTGGCCGACGTTCGAGGAGGCGAAGGGCTATTTGGCGCGGGCGGCAAGGCTGGCGTTCGGTATCAGTGGTAGCGAGCGGGTGGGCTGGGAACAGGCTAAAAGGCCCCTGCACGAACAACGCAGCCATCGATGGCACGCCTCAAATTGTCCAAATCTCTACCGCAAACCACAATCAATCACGCTCTCAACATCAAACTCAAACGACGTGATCGTGGTGTTCGCTTGGCATAATGGAGGCACGGTAAGTGGCGGTCAACCGGTAAGCGACCCCGCTGGAACAACGTGGATCCTCCGGGCTAGTACGACTACCAACACCCCCAAACGCTGGTACGCAATCGCTCCTAGCACACGTAGCAGCGATGTTATTACGATCCACGACACGGGCGCCACGACGGACGCGATTGCTGCATTCGCAGTGACGCATCCGCGCCATGGGATCCCAATGGCTCCCCGTTTACTGCCACAGGAGGGAATGCGTCAATCTCGACCACCAGCTCTACTTTCAGTGTGAACACGCGCGAGAAGCCAGCCATTAATTTCCCTTCGCTCACAGCCCGACCTCGAAGCGTGTTGCCGCGATCCGACTTCGTGCGCAAGCAGCGCCGGAATTTAATTCCCGATTCGGAAGTCAATTCTGAACGTCTCAGAATTTAATTCTGATTAGATTTCAATGCGTTAGTCGGACATATGTAAGTAGCGGATCAGGGGCGATGCCGCCGACGATGCCCAACAGCCGGACCCTGAGCAGGAGTGACTCACCTGGGCAAAAATCACGCGCCACGCCCACCTGATCAGTTCGCAGAACGAAACCGGGCGGTCAGCCGGCGGGTTTTCTGGTCAGGCGGGTAGCAGAGGATCCGAAGCGATGTATGCTGCAGGGTATTTCATGGAGGTGGGAAATGGGATTTTTTTTGATATTTAGACGATACGCTCCGTTCGCAAAATTTGGGTTTGGCTTCGAGGGCGATCACCGAAAGGGCCCGTCGGTTTCGATGCAGGCCACGGCCCGCACGATCGGTATTGTTCCGTTTGAAAACGGAAAGATTGGCTTGGTCACTGCAAACAGCAGCGGAACGCACTATAATGGAGGCGGCGATTGGCTTCGCAAACTTGCCGGCAATCCAATGTCCAAAGTTTCGTCTTCGATATCAAATAAAGCGGTGGCGAGGAATTCGATTTCTTTTACCTCGAGTACGGCAGGCGCGAATCCTATGATCCCCTATTCACCGGACATCGACACAATCATTGATTTTCGCGCCGACTGGACGGGCACAGGTGTGCGTTTTTTCGGATCCGCCCGGGGAGACGATTTTCCGAACGCTGAGATATTCGTTTTGGATTCGAAAGGTCAAGGATGTCTTTTATTTGACGGTCGTACAACCGGCGGACAGGATACTGGCCCGATCACACGACTAGCCGGCGCTCATCAATCCCAGCGGCTTGGCTCGTTCCATTGTGCGATACCGCTTTCACCGGCAGGCACTTTTTTGGGCCCAAAGACTTCATGCCCTGTCACCAAAATGGAGATGAGTCTTACAGGTCGATGGGGACCCGGCACGGGCGCGTTCAACGGCGCTGGAGCTAGCGTGAGATGGTAGCCGCCTAACCGCGCGGACGCGAGCTAACTGAACACGAAGGGCAGCTTTTCAGAGTTAACTGAGTTCGACTGCCTTCAACAACAGAACGACGCCAATCCGCTTTTCCCGGCGCCAGATGCCCCGGCACTGCCTGACGGCTCGGTCGATTTCCATGACCAATTGAAACTCGTGCGGAATGCCGAACGAGGTTGGAACGTCAAGGGCGGCGCCGGCATCCGACAAATTGCGGATGGCGAACTGAACGCACAAAAAGCACGAGATTTCAGAAATTGGGCCGCCCGGGTGGCTCGCCGGGCCAGCACAGAGCCGGATGCCGACGAAGCGCAACGGTTGATGAGCATCGTTAAATACTAGGAAAAGCTCGCCGCGGTCGAAGAGTGGCAGCGCGATGCTGAAATGCAGCACCGAACGCCGTTGAGTAAATTGTGATAGGGTGCCATGGACCAAGGCTCCCTTTATGCCCAGTTTTGTCCAACCCGCAAAATGGTACATCGCGGTCGATTGCTCCCGATGCTTGGAGCCGATCCCGCTTGGGAAAGCGCCTTCGCCCAAGAGCAGCCTGACCTGAGCTTTCGAAAACTATAGGCGCACGACGGGGTTGGACTGCGATCGGACAAACGAAAGACCGCCTCGAAGGCGGCCCCTCTGTAACTCCGACGCGCTGTAGATCAGGCGATGTGAAGCGCCGATTCGTTCTGCCTCCGCCGAGATGCCATGAAGCCCAACCCGAAAAAGCCCAGGATCATCTTGGCCCAGGTGGAAGGCTCGGGATGGCAGTCGAAATTGTAATGTCACGAACAGCTATGGCGCCGTGGCTAAAAACGATCTTTGAGATATCAGCCGTGTTTTCTTGAAAACCGATAAAACCGGGTGTCTCCAAATTCGACGTTGTAAAGACTTATTTGTTTGGCAAGTAGTCCTGGCAGCACAGGCATTGGCTGTTCCCAAATCCATAGGATCGTTGATGCAGAACGATGGAAAAAAACTCACAGCTTTGGCTGCATCAGCGATACTGCTATCCCTCATATCGCTTGTACCACTCGATGCGCGAGGTGAGGAACCGGGGCGTCGGACGACCGGTTATCCAAACTTGGACGATATGCCGCCAAAGCCCGAGAAGCCTGCCATGACGGCGGATCAACAGTTGGAGCTAAAGAAAGACCTGTCCGTTACTCGCAATCGTCAGACGGCAGTCGGCAAGGTGCGAAAGGGCGCTGCGCGAGTTGAACCCACCAAGCCGTAGTAAAGCCCACCTATTCGCGAACGACGTCCCGCGCCGCGGGCCCCGCCCGCAAATGCCGGACCTCCAAAGGCTTTCTAGAGTCACGGAGAGGCTGTTCCGCTTGCGTCCCACGCTCTGGTTCGCCGTTACCAGCCAATTAGAAGGAGCGGAGCGTCGGGCTACCGTGTCATTCTTAGCGGAAAGCAGGAGAAATTTATGGCGACTGGACTGTTCCGTACCGTCGACGGATCGCCTTTTTGGCCAGACTGTCAGGAATGAAGAAGCCGATCAGCCCATGTCCGTCCGAGGCATTTGCGTCGATTTTGGCATGTCCGCGCCACTTCCGGTTAGGAAGTACCCTCGCAATGCGGTGCCGGTTGAAGGCGTCGATTTGGACGTCATTCAACGCCCGCTGGGACCGCATCACGGACGCGCTACCGCCCGCCATGGCGCGGCGGTGTAAATGATCCATAGCGTCGTTCGTGGCACCAGCACGGAGCCTTCACATTGTCGTTGCCGATGGCCTGCTGCTTTGGTTGTCATCACACCACCTTGGCTCGCCGCAGCTCCGCAAATTCATCGGCGCCGAAGCCGAATTCGGTCAGCACCTCGTCGGTTTGTGCGCCGAACTCCGGCGGCCGTGCCACCATTTGCTCGGGGTCCGGGAGAGCGATCTTGATGACGTTGACACCCCAATCGGCGAGTTGGCGCACGCAGGTCGGCCCGGAGCGGACGCGGGTAAGGTCGAGCACGGTGAAACGGGACAGGGCCTGCGAGGCACGCGGGAAGGGCATTCAGTGGCTCCAATGTGGATTGGCGGGAAACAGGATGGTGGCCCACAATTGCCCGAAAGCTACCGTTATTGAAACCCGGCCGAGGAAGAACCGCCGGCGCCGCCGGACGATTTCCGTTCAATGACTTGTGATTCCCGATGATTGAACCGTGGTTCGAAACGCCAAGTTAATGTTCCCGAAACATTCTACCAATATCGCAATGGGTGCCGGACAATAGAGTGTCAAACGTGCCGAAACCCAGTTCAGGCATGGACTAAGTGATGAAGCAAGGATCGACGGCGGACCTGCTGGACCTGTTTGAACACGCCCTGCGACCAGCTTTCATCAAGACCTAAACGGGGACGGCGTGATTGGCGTTCCCACTATGGTGATCGAGTTGGCCGGATCGACCAGTCTGGTTCAAGCCGGCAACAACTATTTTATGGACAACATTAGCAGCGGGACTGGCCCTGAATTGAAATTGAACGGCGTAGCCGTCGTTGCTGGTCAGTTTGGCGGCTGGATCCAATCGGTGCGGAGCAGACGGCGACTGGGTACGAGGTCGCATGGCAAATTCCCGGCGCTGATCAATATCTGGTCTGGGCGACTGACAGCGAATATTGTCGCAGGCACTAATTCCGCGCTGGAAGCACTGGAGACCAGCTTTCATCAAGACCTGAATGGAGACGGCGTCATCGGCGTTCCCTCCGGAAATTCGGTTGCGGCCCTGGCTGTCTTTACGGCGGCAGCAGGTTCATCCGCCAATGACTCGTTAGCTTTTCTTCCGGCCGCTGGCGAGAGCCGGGTTGCTGGCAATGCAAGCGCGCCGGGTACGGGTCAGTTTTCAAATCCCGCCAACGGCAACCACTTGGCTGCGTTCTGGAGCGACCTCGGCTCCGGACATACAGAGGTTCTGTTTCAGATGGCGATTGGCGGGCACAGTCGAAACCGTCGAGGCGGGCAGTCATGACGGTCATGGGCCTTGAATGGTCTTGCCGCAGTTCATGCACGGCTTCATCATTCACTAGGCTATTTCGTGCATTGCCGGCTGGCATGTCGGTCACAATTGATGCCCGGGCACCGGACCATTCAGCCACGCTGAACCCTCGACAACCCGGCGTTTGGCTGGTAGCCCGCTGCAGATGCCCGGGGGTCAGCTTTGTACCAGGAGCCTTTGCGCCGCCAGAGACCTCGCCAAACGCCTGGGTCGCACGACCGTGCGCCTCGCGGCCGACCGGTTTTGGTCGGAGAAGATTCTTATGGACTGGACTGGTCTGCTTGCCCGTGTACGTTTCGCGAAATGGCTGCCTTTGTCGGTGCAGCACCATGCATTGATTTCGGGAGCAGGGCTCCCGCCTCGGCGATCCGACCTGGTCAGGCGACGATGCAATTTGATCGCTGAAATGGCTGCTTCAACGAACAATTCTCAACTGCTGGGAAATTCGGCGTGGAATGCCGAGTGCCTTTCTCGTCAACGTCGGTTTGAATCTGTTTGTGCTACCGTTCGTGCTGTTTCGGCTGGGGGCGCCAGTGTTTGGTGTTGCTGGTTTGGTGACGGCCTGCATTGCGCCCGCGTTGACGTTCAGTAACGCGCTCGGATTATCAACGACGCGGGAACTCGCCCGCCGATTGGAGCCGGGTGAACGTGAGAATGCGCGCCGCTTTTTTGCCAGCGCGCTGTTGCTGGCAGGCGCGGGCGGTTTGCCAATCGCGGCGGTACTTTCACTGATCGGGCCGCTGCTTGCTCGTCGCGTCTTTCATCTAGATGGGCAGGTCGCCGACGACCTGACGCCAGCATTCCTGTTCGGTGCGGGTGGATGGCTCTGCCAGTGCATCTCCGCGGTATTTCTTGCGCTTTTTACCGCACGTCAGAACTATGCGCGGCTGGCATCGATCAGCATCGTAAGCACGGTTGTGTCGACTTCGTCGATGTTGCTCCTGATACCACGCTGGCCCCAGGCATCGACGCTTCTCGGCTGCCAGGCATTGGGCTTTGCTGCCGGGCTGTTGGTGTCTTTTGCGCTTTCGGGCCTCCTGGTGCGGGAATGGATCGCGCGCCCGGCCCTTCATCGCGGCCCGCTCGGCGGCCTGGTTCGTCTCGGAGGCTGGCAGTTTGCCGCGCAGGGTGGCGGCCTGATCGCGGGTCAAGCGGACCGCTATTTGCTCGGCGCATTTCTCGCGCCGCAATTTGTTGGTTACTACACGATAGCCCAGCGTCTCGAAGAAGCGGTGTATATCGGCGTCCTGAAGATTGGTGAAATCCTTTTTCCGTTTTTTAGCTCACTGCACAAGGAATCGACCGAGCGAATCGCCGATCTGCTGTTTCGCTCGACCTGGGTATTGAATCTTCTGGCGGCTACACTGCTTGGCGCCCTGATCCCTGTTGCCGGTCCGCTGCTTTACGCCTGGACCGGAAAGGATGTCGCCGTCGAGACCGAAGGGTTGCTTGTCGTACTTGCGGTCGCGGGAATGCTGGGATGTGCCTCGAACGTGTTCGGGTACTATCTATTGGCCAGTGGCCGGTCGCGCTCCAACGCCTTGATCTCACTGGTGACGGCCGTCATCACGATCGCGACAAGCGCCATCGCGCTACCTGCGTTCGGATGGCAGGCGGCGGGCTTGAGCGCTTGTTTCGGCATGCTCGCGCAGATCGTCATCACCATGGTGTTGCTGCGCCAGATCTTCAGCCTGGTTGGCGTGTGGCCGCGCATCTTTCACTTTGTAATAATGCCGCTGGCAACGGGCATCGTCACGGCTATCGCATTGCGCCATGTCGCCCCGGCTCGACTATTCGATCAGGCCTCGCATTGGTGGCTTGTCGGGGTCTGTTATGGTGCGGCGGCGGGCACCATCTTCGTCGTCAGTCGTCGCCGTTTCAAGAATAGGACCTTACGGGGAAACCTGCTGGCGAGATATCCGTGCAATCGCCAGTCGTTTCCTGCCCGTGGGGATCGTGTAGCCATGTGCGGAATTGCGGGCATTATCAATATTGACGGACAAGCGGTCGAGCCTGCGGAAATCTCGCGCTTGACGAATCTATTGGCGCATCGCGGGCCGGACGGCGAGGGATATTGGTTCAGCGCGGCGCGCGATGCCGCTCTCGGCCATCGGCGGCTCGCGATCATCGATCCCGGCCCGGGGGGATACCAGCCGATGCTGTCGGTCGATGGCAATCACGTCATTGTCTTCAACGGCGAAATCTACAATTTCCTCGAGTTGCGCCGTGAACTGGAAGCACGGGGTGCGATCTTCAAAACCCAATCGGATACCGAAGTCATTGTTGCGGCCTGGCAAGCCTGGCGGGAAGGGATGTTGTCACGTTTCAACGGAATGTGGGCGCTGGCGATCTTCGACACCCAAACCGGGGAATTGTTTCTGGCGCGGGACCGCTTCGGCATCAAGCCGCTGCTCTATGCGATTTCGCCGAAGCGGTTTGTCTTCGCATCCGAGCAGCGCGCACTGGTGAAGAGCGGTCTGATTACGACTTCCGTCGATATCGATGTCGCGCGGAGACTGTTGCTGGATGCGTTCGGAGTTGAAGGTAGCGAGCGCACGCTCTGCAAGGAGGTTCGTCGTTTGCAGGGCGGTCATTTTATGTGGCTGCGACAGGGGAGGCCGGAGATCCGGCGCTGGTGGCGCACGGTCGATCATCTGCCGGCGCTGCCGAAGACCGACGCCGAGCGGATCGAGCGTTTCGGCGAATTGTTTCGGGACGCGGTCGCGCTGCGCATGCGCAGCGACGTGCCGATCGGAACCTGCCTGTCCGGTGGCTTCAACTCGTCGGCCGTCATCTGCGCGATGTCGGCGCACGAGAAAGCGGGGATGGGACCGCGTGACAACACCGCCTGGCGCCACGCGTTTGTCGCGACGTTTCCGGGAGCTTCCAACGACGAGCGGCCGTTGGCGGAGGAAGCGGCTGCATGGGCGGAGGTCGATCCGACGTTCGTGGAAATTGGCCCGAACGACGCGCTCATCGACCTTGACCGTATCCTCGACGACAATGATGACGTCTATATCGGTCTCCCGAGCGCGCCCTGGTTGATCTATCAGGAGCTTCGTCGGCAACAGGTGGTGGTATCGCTCGACGGCCATGGCGCCGATGAATTGATGGGAGCCTATCGCCAGGAGGGCGAGGGCGCAGCTTTTCGAGTGAGGAATGCGCTGGCCGGAATTTCCTCCGGGTCGGCGCGGGCGCGGCGCGGCGTGGACGTGCTGCGCGCGTTGATGATCAGACAACAGGGGTATTATTTCCTGCGCGGAGGGCTGCGCGAAATTCCCGCGTCAGCTCGGCCTTGTCGGTGATGACGACCCGTTGCCGCGGCGATTGGAGCGCGTTGAACCGACGGCTCTATCGCATGTTCCATGGTACCGTGCTGCCGACTATTTTGCGCAATTTCGATCGTCTCTCGATGGCGCACGGCGTGGAAGTACGGATGCCGTTCATGGACTGGCGTCTCGTCACCTATACAATGGCACTTCCGGATACCAGCAAGTCGTCCGACGGCTATACCAAGATGGTGGCTCGACAGGCAATGCGGGGCCGGATGCCCGAGTCGATCCGCATGGGACGCCGCAAGGTCGGCTTCAACTCGCCGATGCCGGAATGGTTGAACGGACCGCTTGCGAGTTGGACCAGCGCGTTGCTCAATCGCAACGTCCCGGCGTTTTCCGAACTCGTCGACGAAGCCCGCCTGCGCAAGACGGTCGACCGCCTGAGCGCATCGGAACATGGGACTGGGAGTCGGTGTCGCGGATCTGGCCCTATATCAACATGAAGTGGGCGATGGCACGGGCCGTGTAAGACATGCGTCTCTTTCAAAATAGCGCGCTGGCCCCCTCTTACCTGGTTCGCCTCAACCAGCTCGTGCCGAAGGCATCCGGCTTCGAGCAGCGCCGGCGCATCTTCCTCGATGACCGGTTTGGCGCGCTTCATTTCCTGCGGCCAGTGCTCGACGGTGACGCCGATGCATTCTTCACCAATGGCAACGATGAAATTATGCAATGCCAATGGGGACGAGAGAACGGCATACGTGCCGAAGCCTCGCTCGAGGAAATTCTGCTCGCGCAGATTGAGCACCACCGAACCGAGGTGTTCTATAATCTTGACCCGGTCGGTTACCCCAGCAGGTTCATCCGCAAGTTGCCGGGATGCGTCAGGAAGACACTGTGCTGGCGGGCGGCGCCGTCAGGGCTGGCGGATTTGACGGCTTATGGCGCGGTGCTGGGGAATTTTCCTTCAATCCTGGATTCCTGG
Source organism: uncultured Alphaproteobacteria bacterium (assembly GCA_963808035.1). Taxonomy (GTDB): domain Bacteria; phylum Pseudomonadota; class Alphaproteobacteria; order Rhizobiales; family Xanthobacteraceae; genus Bradyrhizobium. The sequence continues at coordinate 721,253 of CAWEEF010000004.1, forward strand.
CGTCGCAAGGGCTGTCGGGCCGAATTGTTCTTTCCCGCGGTCGATCCCTTGATGAGCGCGTATGGACTTGGCGAGCGGCCGATCGATGTGCTGTTCGTTGGGGGCTATTCGCGGCATCATTCCGCGCGGGCAAAAATTCTCGAACGGGTCGCGGGCCTCGCGAAGACCCGGCAGGTCGTGTATTGCCTCGATGCGTCGCGGCTGACCCGGCTCGCGGAAAGCCCGCTCGGCCGGCTGTTGCCGTTGCGGAAGCACCGTCGTCCAGCTGCCATCGCCAAAATCTCCCAGGCTCCGGTATTCGGACGAGAACTCTACGATCTGATTGGAAAGTCAAAGATCGTGCTGAACGGCGCCATCGATATGGCCGATCGGGATCGGGGCAACATGCGCTGTTTTGAGGCCATGGGATGCGGCGCGCTGCTGGTGTCGGACGACGGCCACTATCCGAAAGGAATGAAACCGGGCGAGACGATGCGGACTTACACGTCCGCGGAGCATGCTTCGGAGCTGATCACGGAAAGTCTGGACCATTGGCCGCAATCGGCAGAACTCGCCACGCGAGGAAGGAAGCGAAATTTCGGAGATCTACAGCAAGTCCTCGCAATGGATGAATTTTGTCGATCTCGTCGCCCGGACGAAGCCGTGATAGAGCATTCCGCAAAGCGGATCATTTGGGCTTCGACAATGCGTACTGATAGATTTACTCATGGGGTGAAATGGCTGCTGGATGGGGCGGCGGTGCCTATCTTCAAAATGCGCCCACGACCCTTCAGCCCCGGCTATCAGACCGTGAAACGGCGCACCATAACGTCAGCGATCGACCGCGGGCTCCTTCGCGACGGGCAGAACCTGCCGCCCGGCTACGGGATCGCCATGGACGAACGGGTCGTCGAATACCCCTGGCTGTTCGCCAGGATGACGATGGTCGGCAAAATGCTGGATGCCGGATCTACTTTCAATCATGAGTTCCTGCTGGAACGGCCGCCTTTGCGGGGCGCCGATCTCACCATCATGACACTGGCTCCAGAAAAGCGATGTTATTGGTATAAAGGCTATTCCTACGTCTTCGGCGATCTCAGGCATACGGTGTTTTCCGACCAAACGTTTGATACGATTGCCAGCATTTCAACGATCGAGCATATCGGCTTGAACAATACCATGCTCTATACGGAAGATCCTGATGATGCGGAGTCGGATGAGACCGGGTTCGTGCCGGCGGTCCAGGAATTCAGGCGCATTTTGAAACCCGGAGGCACCTGCTTCATTTCGTTTCCGTTCGGCAAGCGGGACAATCTCGGCTGGTACCAGGTCTTTGACCTCGCCATGGTCGAACAGGTTGTTGAAGTGTTCCGACCGAGTTCGCATTCGATCGAATACTTCGGATACTCGAGCAGCGGCTGGTCACGAGCCTCGGCCGCTTCGTTGGCGAACGCGACCGTGTATGACGTCCATAGCGGCAAAGGGTGGGGTGCAGACCGGGCGGCATCGTCGCGCGCGGTGGCATGTCTGCAGTTGACGGCATGAATGTCGATTACCTGATTCAGCGACTGATCGGACGCGCGACCTGCCGGTTGCAGCAAGGTGCCGTGCTGGGTTCGGCCGCGAGGATCAGAAATATTCGTGGTGACACCGACAAGATCGTCGTCGGCAGGCACACCCGTATCCTTGGGCGAGCTTCTGACTTTCGCGCATGGTGGTGAAATCAGGATCGGCGAGTGGTGCTACGTCGGAGAGGGCACCCGAATCTGGTCCGCCGCCTCTGTCATGATCGGAAACCGCGTTTTGATCTCGCATTCTGCGAACGTTTTCGATAGCCTGACCCATCCGCTCGGGGCTGCGGCGCGGCATGAACAGGTCAAGCAGATCTTCGAGCGCGGCCATCCGCGCAGGATTTCGCTCGACGAGAGCCCGGTCAACATTTGCGATGACGCCTGGATTGGCGCAGGCGCCATCGTCTTGCGCGGCGTAACGGTGGGTGAAGGCGGCGTCGTGGCGGCGGGTGCGGTCGTCACCAAGGATGTTTTGCCATATACGATCGTGGCGGGAAATCCTGCCGTGCTGGTCAGGGAATTGTCCCTCGATGAACGTTGACCCAAAAATATCGACTTGGGAAAACGCCGTGATCTGGCTTCGCCGCCAGCCGGACCAGCGACAGCTTGTTCTCGATGCGTTTTATGACGACCCGCTGATCGCTGCGGCAAAGCGTTATTTCGATAGCCATGAATGGCAGGCGGTTTCACAAATCCTGCGCGGGCGCACCGGCAGGGCGCTCGACGTTGGCGCCGGACGCGGCATTGCCAGCTATGCGCTCGCGCGCAACGGATTTGCGGTCACTGCGCTGGAGCCAGATCCCAGCGCCATCGTCGGCGCCGGCGCGATCCGCACGCTGGCGGCGGAAGCGGCGTTGCCGATCAATGTAGTAGAGGAATTCTCCGAACGCTTGCCATTTGCTGAAGGCACGTTTGATGTCGTATTTGCGCGAGCCGTGCTGCATCATACCCGCGATCTTGAGCTTGCATGTTCCGAGATGTACCGCGTGCTCCGCCCCGGCGGTATCCTCATTGCGGCGCGCGAGCATGTGATCAGCAAGGAAGCCGATCTGGAACGATTCCTTGATGGTCATCCGTTGCATCATCTGTATGGTGGCGAGCATGCGTTTCTTCTCGAACGCTATACTGGTGCGCTGAAAGGCGCGGGATTTCGGCCCCATAGAGGTGCTGCCTCCACTGCAGAGTCCGATCAATCTGTTTCCCTACACGATGGACACGCTGCGGGATGCCGTCATAGACAAAATCTCGCGAAAAATACCGGCAAGGCCGCGTGTGGCGCATGGTGCTTGGCTCCAATCGGATCTTCGAGTCACTGCTTTCTGTCGCCGGGCGCTTCGACAGCCGGCCGGGAAGGCTTTACTCCTTTATTGGCCACAAGGCCGCGCGATGACGGTCTGGATCACCGGCGCCAACGGTTTTATCGGTCGCTATCTGGCGCGCGAACTGGCGGACGCCGGCCATGCCGTCGACGGCATCGGTCATGGCGCAATGGAAGAGTCGGAAAAACAGCGTCTCGGCCTGCGGACATGGGTGAATGGCGAGATCGAGGCTGCCAATCTCAATGCGCTTGCTGCCGGACGGGGCTTGCCGTCGGCAATTTTTCATCTGGCCGGCGGATCTTCGGTTGGATTATCGATCGCGCTGCCGTTTGAGGATTTCTCCCGCACGGTTACTAGCACGGCTCGACTGCTGGAGTGGATGCGCAGCTCGGCGCCACAAACCCGGTTGATCGTTGCATCGAGCGCGGCGGTCTACGGCGCGGACCACGGCGGTCCAATTGCCGAGAATGCCGGTTTGGTTCCGATGTCGCCATATGGACAGCACAAGCTGATGATGGAGCAATTATGCAGAGGCTATGCCACGACTTTCGGGATTCGCAGCACCGTCGCGCGATTGTTTTCAGTTTACGGACCGCGCCTGCGTAAGCAATTGCTGTGGGATATCTGCTCCCGGCTGCAGCAGGACGGCCAGACGCTGGTTCTCGGCGGAACGGGTGCTGAGGTCCGCGATTGGACCGACGTTCGCGACGTGTCACGGTTGTTGGCGCGCATTGCCGAACATCCGCAGCAGGAGGCGTTTGGCGTCATCAATGGCGGCTGCGGTCGCGGCACCACCGTCGCCGAAGTCGCACAGCATGCTTGTGCGGCATTGGGGCGGCGATGTCGCTGTGCGTTATTCCGGCATTGTCCGTGCCGGCGACCCTTTCAGCCTGGTGGCGGATGCAGCGGGTCTCGCATCGATTGTCGTTCGAGTGGCGGGTTCCGATCGAACAGGGTCTCGCCGATTATGTGAAATGGTTCAAGGGCGAGCTTTCGTGACCGAGCGCACGCCCCTTCGTGTCGCGTTCACCCACATCTCCCGTCGGGTTTGGACTGGCGGCTACAACTACCAAAATAACCTCTTCGCCGCACTTGCCCGGCACCGGCCGGGTGAAATCAAGCCCGTGTTGTTTGCGGGGATGAATGACGATCCGTTGGAACTTGCGGCTACCGAACACATTTCTGGCGTTGAAGTGGTGCAATCGCCGGCATTTGCGGAGTTTGACCGTCGTCGTTCCGGCCTCTTGGCGGCACTTGCGTCTGGGATTGATCGCGCGGCCGCGGCCGAATTCAGGGCGAGCCGCATCGATCTCGTGTTCGAAGCCGCGCGGTTCTTCGGCTGGCGGTTGCCTTTTCCAGCGCTGGCATGGTTTCCGGATTTTCAGCATCGCCGGCTGCCGCAGCTCTTTTCGCGGGCCGCGCGATGGCAGCGCGATCTGGGCTTCCGTGCCCAGATTGCTTCCGGCCGCCGCATCATGCTCAGCAGTGAAAGCGCCCTGCGCGACTGCCGCAGGTTCTATCCCGGTTTGACTAACAACGTCTCCGTGGTTCGGTTTGCGACCGAGCCTGCGCCCGACCTCCTCACCACGAACCCACCGGACGTCCTTGCGCATTACGGGCTGCCGCCGAACTTTTTCTATCTGCCAAACCAGTTCTGGCGGCACAAGAACCATAAGGTCGTGGTTGACGCCTTGGCGATCTTGAGAAAGCGCAGCTGTGATGTGGTCGTCGCGGCGACCGGCAGCGCGGAAGATCCTCGCGAACCCCATTATTTCAAAGACTTCATGACAGATGTACAAAATCGTGGACTTGAAGATGAATTTTCGGTATCTCGGAATGATTCCCCTGGATCATGTGTACGCGCTGCTGCGCACGTCGCGCCGCTCTGATCAACCCGTCTAGCTTGGAGGGCTGGAGCACAAGTGTTGAGGAAGCAAAATCGTTTGGCGTGCCGATGATCTTGTCCGATATCGATGTTCACCGCGAACAGACCGGCGGCGCCGCGCGTTATTTCGGCATCAATGATCCCGATTGCCTGGCGGATCATCTTTCGGACGTTTCGCAATCCGCGCAATCGCTGGCCGTCCGCAACCTATTGCCGGATCTGGACGCGCGGGTCGGGGCTTTCGCCGCGGAGTTTGTGCGTGCCGCTCGGGGTGCGGTTTCCTAACTGCTGCGGTTCACCGGCCCATTGCGGGCGAATCCGTTGTTCGATCGTTTGATTCAAATAGGGGATGAGGTGTATCGGAGCTATCACCGAAAATTGCAGCCATTGAAACCCCGCCGTGAAACGTCGGGTTCCGCCTGACCGAATAATCGTTCAATGACTTGTGGTTCCCGATGATTGATCTGTGGTTCGAAACTCCAAGTTAACGTTCGCGAAACATTCTACCAATATCGCAGCGGGTTGCCGGCGTATGGCGGTCGAACCTTCGGAAACTCTCGTTCAGGACCATGGATTAAGCGATGAAGCAAGGATCGACGGCGGACCTGCTGGACTTGTTCGAACACCCCTTGGGCGTGCCTGACAGCTTTCTTGAACCCCATGGCCACGCCGGCCGGCAGCAATGTGGCTTTGCCGCCTCCGGCGCTCCCGGACGAATCGATCGAAGCCGAAAGCGCCCAAAATGGCCCCGGCGGCCCGGGCTCTGTGGTCGCCGAGACGTCCGGGGGCCTTGTCATCAATCTTCTGTTCGACGCGGCGGCGATGGCCGCGCCCCTGTCGTTCCGGCAGGGCATCGAGCAGGCCGCCGCCATCCTGAGCGGGGCGATCTCCGACAAGATCACCGTCAATCTAAACATTGACTATAGCGGAACCGGCGGCGGCGCCGCTGCCGGCCCGGATAACGGCCAATATGTCAGCTATACGACGGTCCGGGCGGACCTGATCAACGATGCCACGCCGGGCGACACGACCTTCAACGCGCTGCCGAGCGGATCGACGATCCAGGGGCAATCGAGTGTCGCGGTCTGGAATGCACAGCTCAAGCTGTTCGGGTTGCTCGGCGCGAACGATACCACCACGGATGACGGCAGTGCAACCTTTGCAACCGATATCAATTCGAACTTGCTGGTGGGCGTTGCGCTGCACGAATTGACCCACGCGATGGGCCGCGTCCCGTACGGACCGCAGCCGGATATTTTCGATCTTTTTCGCTTCACCAGCCCGGGCACACGGCTGTTTCTGAACGGCGCCACCGCTCCGGCCGCGTACTTCTCGCTGGACGGAGGCACGACGAAGGTGGCCGATTATGGCCAGACCTCCGATGCGAGCGATTTCCTCAATAGCGGCGTGCAGGGGTCAAACGACCCCTTCAACGAATTTTACAGCGGCAGTACCCTTCAGCAGCTTACCGCGATCGACCTCAAACAGCTGGACGCGCTCGGCTTTCATCTGACCTCAAACCAGCCGACGGTGATCGAGTTCGTCTGGTTCGA
>CAWEEF010000005.1:0-379683 GCA_963808035.1 uncultured Alphaproteobacteria bacterium
TCACAATTTGCGAACTTTGCTATTGGCTATCGCTAATCGACTAATCGATTGACAACCAAAGAATAAAGCCGGCACCGCGCCAACCTTAGGACAGATTGTCCTCCTTTGCTAAATTTAGGACAGGTTGTCCCAGAGTCGGGGACCGGTAATTTTACCGGAAAGTCAGAAGTTTCCGACTGCAGCGCCTTGAGGGTGTTCACCGCCTGAGTAAGAACCGCGGCCACCGTGCCCAATGCTCCAATCGCGCGGTCCAAAGCTTCCAGCCACTCCCTTCTGATCTCGGGTTCGATCGTCGCAAGCGGTTCGCCCTTCAGCCCGGCGGTATGCATTTTTCCGACAACGATTGCACCAAACGAGATCGTGCCGAACATGGTCACGCAGCGGACTGCAGCGAAGCTTCCTGTCGTCGACCTCCGAATACGCTTCCGCTCTAACGCGGGACATGGAGACGACGTGGGCCGGCGCTGTTTCAGATGCCGCAGCTTTCGCCGCTCGCTCTTCGGGCGTGCCATTCTTTGATCGTCGCGGCTTTTGGGAGTGTGACGCGGCGGCTGGCGCTGCGCGGGAAATTTCACAATGTTGGACATGGCGGGTCACCTCACTGTATCGGCTGGGCGACCAGCGCGTCAGCACTGTTGATGATGATGGCGAGCGTCCGTGCGGCAACGGCGGCGCCAGATGCTTTGTCCGCCTCATAATCGATGTCCTCCAACAACTGACCCAATGCAAACCGAAGAAATTCACTCAGGTTTGAAGACGAGAGGGCATCTGGGCTCATAGGCCCGGTTGTGTTCCGTCTCGCCGAGGCGAGCAGATCGTCAATGGTCATTTTCGGGCGCGAAACTGCCGCGGCGGAAACATAGGTCTTTCGATGGTCATGGGGGTGGCTCCACTGATCTGGCTTCTTAGGGCCTCGGCCACGGGTCAGCCGCGGCAGCCGGGGGCTAAGAACCTGCCAGTGAGACAGGCGCCGGTTCTTTTAGGCCTCGCGGCCTTGGACATAACGTCGGCCCCCCGGCCCATAGGCCGGACAGCACGCGCCATAACGGACGACGGCACCCCGCGGTGATCGGGGAAGGCCGTTACAGATGATGGACGCGGGCAGCACTGGTTTCAGGTTCTTAGGCCCGCGGCCATCCTGAACCTGATTTGGTAAAAAATCCATCCCCAATGTGGGGTGTGAGTTTTAACTCGTGCTATCTTGGCATTTTGGCTTAAGAGAAATGGCCCATGACCGACGAACGCCAGAGTTGGCGCAGAGCATTCGAGAAGATCGGTCCGGCACAACTGAGGCTCCGCCTCGAACATCGACGCGCCGAATTTCCCAATGAATACGCCCGAGAGGCAGAAGTTTGGCTGCTTGAAAAGGACGCCGAGAATACCGCGATAGAGCTTGAACAATTCCAGGTAATTCGCCGGTGGACGGTCATTGCTGGTGCCGCGGGCAGCGTCGCAGCAATTGCTAGCCTGATAGCAGCGTGGCCGGTCATCAAAGAATGGATCAAATGAGGGCACCCGCCTGGTCGAGCTCGGGCTGAAGGCAAAGAAGTGATTCTCAGGACCGGATATTGGCGCCATTTACCCGTTCCGAAAATAATTTCCGGCCGGGCCGCTGCCTCTGTAGGGCGGTTGGAAGACCTGGGAAAGGCCTTGCGCAAGCCCGCCTACCGATCTGGTCGGACGGGATTTTCGGCTTCTTTGGGCCGCTCAAATCCCCCTGGTCGGCATTGGCGGAACGAGGTCGACGAGCCGTGGTTTCCAAAGGGTTAATAATGGCGCCGTTTGACAAGCTGCCAACGAATGCGCATTTTCCGCTTTGAGAAGTCGTCCCGTCTACCGAATTGTCGCCGGATGGCGTGCGTTCCTCGGGTTCCCCTTGGATAGGTAGGCGGCGCACATCTTTTTCAGCCGAAATCCCAAACGTCTTCGATCTTCGGTGCCAGGATGCCTCGCCACCGGCGAGCGTCCTCCTTGTCTTTCCGATATGATCTGGCGATAGCACCGAGCACACGTCCGCCAACTGAACTAGTCGATCGCCTTTAGAATTCTGGAATGACAGCTTTTCAATGCTGCCCGGCGGAAGGCCTCGCCGAAAATACCCTTCGAGCTCCTGTCTGAATTGACGATCACCTGATCCGTCAATGACTACTTTCGCTCCCTGAAGAAGCCCGTTGTCGAACTTCAACATCGATCTCACAAAGAAATTATAGAAGGCCTCCTTTTTCGTTCGCAGGTGCACGCTGTAGATTTTTTCTTTCTGCACAACGATAGCCCGAACGCAAAAGTGGAACAGAGTGCGACGGCGTTGAAAAATGCATCGCGCACCTCGGGACGGCATTTATTAAATTTGAACTCGGGCTGGATCCTCAGCCGGCCAGCAAGCCGAGCAATGGCGGCCTCCGTCGGGGCCGCCGCTGCGGTCGCGAAAGGCAACGAGAGCGGCAGTAAAAACGGGGCTCGAACCTTTGCTCACCTTGAAGCCGGGGTCCCCCCAATTCGTCGATAAAAACGAGCATTTCAACCCTAATAAGGGAGGCCATTTGATTCGCAACTATTTGTAGACTTCGTGGCTACACCGATACGCGGCGGTGGCGCGGCTATTGAGCCACCATCCCTAGCGGCTTCCCGGCCGGCCCGATCGGCGCAATCATGGGCGCATGACCGAACTCGCTCGCCACCGGTATCGCGAGCAGACGGGGCCGATCATGTATGAGATATCGAAGCGGGGCTTACTGATCACCCTCGCGGCCGTGCTGATCGGTGTCGGGATCACGGTGGAAATCACTTACTACGTGGCCCAGCGGTACTTTGCGGCCCAGCGCGCCTATGATCCGCTCTCCCGAGCCGGCGGCCTAAAGCCCTCCCAGACGATCGACAAGAAGTGAGGCGTTGTTATGACCGACAAACCTATCGAGCTATCGATCGAAGTTCCCGGTGACACCAAGCGGGCGATCGAGCGCGCTGCCTCAGAACGCGGCCTTTCTGTTTCCGACTTCATCCAAGAAGCTTTGCGAAGATACCTGGCGGATGCCGGCAAAACCCCTCGACCAACACCACTTTGAAGTGCCGTGGCGCCAGCCGCAAACCAGAAGATCACCTTCGCCGAAATGCGCTCGTCAGGCGTCCGCGGTCTCCTGATCTATTGTGCGGATTATCGCTGCAGCCATTCGTCGCCATCAGCGCAGACCAATGGCCCGATCAATCCGGCTGTCCGATCTTGAGCCGCGCTTTGTCTGCAAGGCGTGCGGCAGCGAGGCGCCGAAGTCAGGCCCGATTTTCACTGGAAGCAAAGCCGGTCCCGGCGATGGGCTATCGTTGAATGCCCTGGTCGACGCCGTTTGAGGATCCAATCATCCTGCCGAAGGGTCGTAAGCTCGTGACGCTGAGAGACGCCGCAACGTACATCACCAAGCTTCCGAAGGCCGAGCACACGGCACCGGAATGGCAGGCCGCGATGGAAGCCCTGATCCTGGTCGCCGATCTCGGCGGGCCGACGATGTTCGCGCGGATCGGCATCATGCGAGCCTTGAACCGGCACATGGAGCGCATGTTCAATCCAGACCGCAAGGATCATCATTGGGGCAAGCGGAAACTGAAGCGGGACCAATGAGGAAAACGGCGGAGCGAACGCAATAACAGGCAAACCCATCGAGCTATCGATCGATATCCCACCTGAAACCAAGGGGGAGATCGAGCGCGCCGCGGCAGAAGCCGACATGGCCGTGGCTGAATTTCTCGAAAATGCCTTGCGGAGGTATTTGGTCGATGTCGGCTACATCGATGAAGAGACAGCCCATTAGCAAACAGGCTTGGTATCGCGAGTTCGGAGAACCGATCGGCATATTCAGGAGCGTGACCGATGGCCAACGCGCTCGTGATTCGAAGAATAAAGCTGCCAGCCCGTGAAAAAGCTGGGCGGGCAGCGCAATATGTCCGCATGTCGACAGACAAGCAGCGATACTCCATTCAGAATCAGGCCGCGTTCATCGCTGCTTACGCTCATGCGCAAAGTTTAACAATCGTCCGGACTTACGCCGACGAGGGCGAGAGCGGTCTCCGTATCAAAAATAGAGCCGGACTGTTGCAGTTGATCGCGGACGTTAGCGGCGGAAAAGCGGACTATGAGCATCTTCTGGTCTATGACGTAAGTCGCTGGGGCCGCTTCAGGAGACAGACGAGAGCGCTCATTACGAGTTCGTCTGTAGGCAAGCGGGAATCAAAGTAGCCATTGTGCGGAGCAGTTTGATAACGACGGTAGTATGCTTTCCAGCATTGTGAAGAATTTCAAGAGAGTGATGGCTGCCGAATATAGTCGCGAACTATCCGTGAAGGTCCATGCTGCCCAATGCCGCATTGTTCGATTGGGTTTCCGACCCGGCGCCCCACTCGGCTATGGACTTCAGCGGCAGCTGGTTGACGAAAACCAGGAGCCAAAGGGCATCTAAGAAAAGGTCAGCTGAAATATCTGCAAACGGATCGGGTAAAGGTTCAGCCCGGCACAGCCCATAAGGTAGCCATCGTTAGATGGGTCTTCCAAGAATGCTTGCAAAAGAAGTCCAGACTCGCAAATTGCCCGCGAACTTAATCATCGAGCAATACCCACCGGCACTCGTCGCCCGTGGAATCCAGGTCTTGTAAGTCGGATCCTTCGCAATGAAACGTATATTGGGAACATCGTTTACAATCGTCAGTCGCGAAAGCTAGGAGCCCATAAAGCATCTAATTCACCAGAGCTTTGGGTTCGAGGCGAGCATTGCGTCGAACCGATCATTGAACACGAGGTGTTCGAGCGTGCGAAAAAGGTCATAGACGCCCGGCGCATTGAAATCCCCGAGGACGAGATGTTGTCTCGTCTGCGTCGGGTTCTGTTCAAGAAGGGTCGCCTTAGCCCAACGATCATCAACGAGACGAGCGGCCTTCCCTGCGTACTTACACACATTCGTCGCTTCGGCAGTCTTCGAAGAGTCTATAGGCGAGTCGGATATAATTCCGAGCGCGATCGCACGTTAATCGATGCCGAGCAGGCTTGGTTCGATGTTGCCGGCAACCTAGCGTTGCAGGTTGGAGCTCGATTAGAGAGGTCGGGCAGAAGGGTTCTGTTCGGGCCGTTAAACAATCAGTTTTGTGTTGACGGAAAAGCGGTTCTGTTTCGGGTCGTTCGTTCCTATCCTAAAGCGGGACTTCTAACGTACTGGCGCGTCCCTCGCCTGGACCGACCGGCTGTCAAATGGATTGTCGCCATCCGGCTAACCGATGACAACAAGACTGTGCTCGATTATGTGCTGATCCCTACAAAGACTTTGGTAGGGCGATTGCGTCGGGTGCATGCGGTTCACGGATAAAGCCCGTGATTGCTTTGGATTTGAACGTTTTGGAACTGCCAACGCACTCGCTCGGTATCTTTGTAGGGAAGACCTGTGACTAAACGTTGCGAGCCCGAATGCCCTCCCGATCCACCACTATCTTTGGTCTGGGGTGATTAACTCAACCGTGGCGTGAGCGTCGGATAGGGCCGTCATTTCAGTGGGGGCTGAAAATGCGTGCAATTTTTACTTTGTTTCTCTGTTGCCTCATGGCTGCCAATGCCGCTCGCATGGCCAACGCCAAGGTATACACGGAGTTTGCGACCGTAGACGCGAATGATATTAAGCTCACATATAATTCCTCTCCAGACCTAGCTGATGGATTTTTACAATTCTCGGTTTCAGTGGTTCATCTAAAGCTGGGTGACGAGTATTTACTCGTTCTAAAATTTTTGCCTGGGCAATCAATTACTGTAACCAATTGCTCTCCAGGCCCACATTGCAGCGGCCTGCTGACTTTTGGAGACGAGGTTTCACTTCCCAGCCACGCTAATACCCCGACTGCTGTGACGCTGATCGGCGCGCATGGCGATGGCACTAAAGCGAAATCGGGAGCTGTGGAGACTGTTTCTATGGAGGCATCGATCCGCTGCTAGACCCCTCGGAGGTATCCAGTCTTACGTTTAGAGGTGCGAAATACTTGGGCGAGGCCACCAGTGCCTTTTATACCAGCGGAATTGAGAGCCTCGGTATATCCATCGGAGGCATAACGGCCGGTGCGATAACCGTGAATGAGGTTCGGGTGACATCCCCAGAGTCCTCGACATGGACCATGCTGCTGATCGGGTTCGCTGGGATCGGGTTTGCGGATATCGGAGATCGCGACGCAAGAGGTTCATTTATGGAGCCCCAGCCGCGAAGGCCCCGACAGGATCGTTGTCACCGCCGGTAGTGGTAACTGTATACGACGTTGATCCGGAATGCGCGGTGTCGTACCAGCGACAAACCAAAGAGTGGACACAGCTACGCTTTGATCTTGAGTATAATTCGTCGGCGTGACCTTTCCGGCGGCGGAGATAGCCGCGCCAAGGATTGTGCCGCCACCAGTCGGTTCCGTGATCGATGCCGATGGATTTGCTGTAGTAAGACTGGTGGCAATAGCTGCGCCTGATGGAACAACGCCCGTTTGAACCCAAAATACTATAAACGGCAGATCCGGCCCGGAGCATGGCAGAAGGATAAGTCACTGCTACGGTTGCCGTGGTTCCGGTCGAGACCGCCAATTGGTATATATCCAGAGTGGTAGTGGCGCCGGACGGCGCCGTGCTATCGGCACCTGAAACGACAAGCGAAGCCGCGCTTCCGTTAATCAACACACCCGAGGCAGCCCCCACCGTTCCGGCTTGCCTTGCCCCCACGACGACGACGACCAAGCGGGACGGATCGGCAGACCCAATCGCAAAGTTTCGCGCCGAAAAATTATAGGTTGTTTGCGTTGTTGTGTCGGATGCAAAATCAGTGTTCGTTATTCCAAAAGGTGTGCCGCCCCCGCCACCAGGCGCGCTGCCAACTCCGGTCAGCATCATATTCGCCGATGCGGTCGCAACGACCGCAAAGACGATCGCCCCCAGAGCGATCAAGAACGTGAGAAGTTTGCGCATGGCGGATTTCCTCAATTGAGTTTTGGAAACGCATACGCAACAGACCCTGCCCAAGATCACGAATAGCTGCGGGTCAGTTCACGAAGAGCTTCGCTGAACCCCGTGTATTGGAGGCCGTTGGCAATCGAGCTTGCAATGACTGCACGAAAATACGTGATCGCATTGGCCTTTAGTGCCGCGTCGTAAGCTGGCTGCGCAGTAGGGCCGCCACCGGCCGCTAGAAAGGTCGCTCTGGCCTTGTCGTCGGCAACTTGCCTGGTCATCTCAGCCGTGTTGCACGTAGTGTCGTGGTTGCGATTTCCGGATTGCATAATGCTCATTGCTTTTCCCTAGTCGATCAGGAGGCATGAAATGCTCATGCAACAAGCAGGAGTTTGGGCGGTTCGGTGTGCCGAAAGCCATCGGGCACTTCGGAATATGCTTTCCTCAATGCATATGCCTCTGCCGTGACATCGGCAGTTTCGCTGCCCTTATGCTTGCGTAGGTTTTCGATCGACTGGCATTCCGCCAAGCTGAGAGATGCAACGATCGTTTTGCATTCGCCGGTGTCTTGGTGTTCGAATTCGCAGTTGAAGCGCATCAGGTATTCTCCTTTATTCCGCCGGTCAAAATGATACTGACGAGCGCCATCTTCCGGCGAGCCTCGTTGTCGCCGCCCATGTAAAGCTTTACCCACTCCGGGTTGCTCATGTGGTCTGCCTTCCACTGTTTGGTCGCTTCGTATTCAGCCTTCGTGACGGCGTGGCTGTCGGTCAGGACATCCTTGATTATTCCGTCCTGAATACCGAGTGCACGAAGCGCCTGGGCGCCGCCCATTAGCTCCATGTGATCGGATGTCTGCAACACACCCGGCTGCAGCACGCCGGCCATCGCCATATCGACGCTGTCACCTTTCGCGACGAGATGGTGGAGGTCGTGAAATTCCTTCGTCTGTCCAAGCGCGCCGCTAAGCAGCGCAGAGGTCCATTTCGGATCTGCTTTGAGTTGATCGAGCCGCGTGGCAGCTTCTGCCGGCGTAGATGCGGCGCGGGCGCGTCAAGTTGCGTTTGGGTTGTTTCGGTCATGGAGCAACCTCGGCCGTCAGAAGCACTGTCGCGAGGTGCCATTCGCGAAGGGCAAGCTGGTCCTTGGCGTCAAAGCGAGTTCGCCATCCCTCATCGGCAATCATCGAATCGAGTTGTCCTGCACCGCGCGATGAAGGTCGGGTGTGATTTGTTTTTCGCCTTTGAGGATCTGCGCCAGCTCGGCACCGGCCGGCGTCGAAAGGTCCGGAAATCCGGTCGGAAGCGGGCCAGCCAAAAACTCGTTGACCATCTTGGCGTTGTTGGCTGCGGAGGTTGCCTCCGCCAATGCCATTGTGCCCTGCGCCACGGTCGTCGTGAGGGCCTGGAATTCAGCGAACGACGCTGGGTGCTGGGCGAGCACCTTGGAACTCCAATCGGAGTTGCTCGACAATTCGGTCAAGCGGGCTGTGGCCGCCTCGGGGGTCTGGGGCTGGTCACTCATTGCGTCACGACGTTTTTGTTCGGCACGCCAAGCACGGTGCAGGCCTCGGTATATATTTTCTGGATCGCGGGATCGTTCTTGAAATTGAATGGCACCCCGCCCTTGCACGGGTGCATGCAGTGCGGCTTGCCGGCGCCGATAACGCATCCGTCGGCGTTGCAACCGATGGGGCAATCCACCTTTGTCAGGCCTGCAAGATGGTTCATGCCGCGTCCTTTCGATCGGTAGCGAGAGCAACGCGCATGGCTTGCTCATCAAGTTTTTCGATCTGCACAACGATGTCCGAGATGATGGACGCGTGCGCATCACGCACCTCGTCAATGCCGGGTCGAATGGAGTTCGGGGTACCAGCGAGCATCACGTTCGGGGATTTTGCGAATGGCAGAACAAATCGCCCGATGCCGTCTTCGCGCTCGGGCGCCAATCTGTACAGCTCGGCCAGGATTAGCCGCTCGCAAGGTCCAAACACCGGGCCGTATGATCCGTCTCACCCATCGCCATTACTGGGATCACGGTTCCCGACGGTGCCGCGACCGCGGCGCGCAGTGTTGCCTCCGAATATTCGCCGTAAGCTGCCGCCATGTCGTCTGCAGCCTTGAGAACGGCGGCCATTGCTTTCTCGCGGGCCTCAAACTGGCGCTTGAATTCGACGAGCTGCTCAGCCCGCATTTGAGTGACCGCGGCGACGTCAGCCTGCCGGTCAATCCTGGCAGCAAGCTCATGGGCCTTCTCGAGCTCAAAGACCGCGCGTTCGGCCGAGGCAATATGCGCGCGCAGCTCGGTCAACCGCTTCGTCGCGCCCGGGACGTTCTCCGCGGCGTCGAGAACCGTCTGTGCCACTTCGCCGTTGTGCGCGGCGAGCATCGCTCGGGCTGCTTCCAGCTTTTCGGCAATCGCCGGCGCACGGAGAACGATGCTCATGCTCCCTCTCCGATCACGGCCGGCAGGTCGATCTGCTTTTCCATGGCGGCATGTTTGGCCTGGGCGGCCTTGTGGCTTGACGTCGCCAATTCCAGCGCCTTCCCCGTGGCTGCCATGGCATGTTCAGCGGCGATCAGTCGGTCCACCGCGAGAAATTGCTTGCGCGTGGTCTCGTCCAATCGAGCGAAGGGCGACCCGTGGCCCTTTTCGATCTCGCCGCTGATGCGGGTGGCGTTCGCTCCGAATGTTGCATCCTCAAGCGCGCGGAGGCGCTGACGGGCCGGTGACGTGCTCATGCTGCAGCTCCAACTTCCGGCGCCGGCTTCGTGGCGTCATGTAGGATCTTCCGGATCATGCCGGCCAAAGGCCGCCGGTCCTGATCGGCCGCGCGCTGCAGCCGCTCCCGTAGTTCAGGTTCGAGCCTCACCGCAACCTGTTCCAGTTTGTTCGACATGCGAGCCTCTCCGTTGGTTTCGGTGAGAATTGGCCAACCTTGATGGATTAACAACGCACCGCTAGGACGTCGTTAATCCGCCACTGGTTTTCGCTGAAGTCGTTTGCGCGGTATCCACTTGTCCCGCATCCGCTCGATCGCTGCGCTGTCCTCGACCAGCACCAGCGCCGCGCCGAGGGCGCCCAGCAGCGCCGGTAGCGACATCGGGCCAAGCCCCTTCATCGGCTCGGGCGCCAGCAGTTTCGACGTGTAGCCGGACTGAAACCCCGCAAGGTCGTCGATCAGCTCATGAGAAATGTTGAGTTCATCCCGCCGCGCGCGGACCGCCGCCACGATATCGTCGATGCTGCGGATCAGCCGGGTCATGGATTTCAGATGTCCACGACGGCCCGTGAGAGACTCGCTGGACCGCGGTCGCGATTGGAGGATGGTCGGAGAGCGCCACACCCGGAAAACGCACAGGTCAGTCCCGCTAGCCCGGCAAACGCACAACCGGCCGGGTTTTTCCAACAGGGGCCGCCCGGAATTTCTGGACGAGCCGCCGGAAAATTTTCAAAGGCGCCGCGAAACAGAACGAGCACGTCGATTATGGCGAGGGCGCTAGGATCGCCCCCCACCCCCACCCCGCCCGGCCTAGATGGTCGGCAATCCCTGCAAATCGGGTCTTTCACACGTTTCGCCTGCGCCTGGCTCGCGCGTCTTTCCTTCCAAGAGTGTTGAAGGTCATGAGAGAGCGCGCGCGTAAATCCCCTCCGAACTAATCCCACGTGCTTCCCAGACGGATGCATTGCATGCTGGGAGGCTTCAGAAACTGCGGGAATGCGCGGTTCAATCAACCAGTTGCTTGCGCGTCGCCTTGTTGACCTACCGGTGTCGACGCAACAGCGGGCATGCGGACTTGCGTCACGCAGATCACGGTGCAGGTAACCATTACCATAACTTGTTACCCCCGGATGCGATCGCGCGTTTCGACCCTTTCGCTTGCGCGCAACGGCGACTGTGTTGTGTCTCAGGCCAGCGGTCGGAGATTTCCCGGTTACGGTTGTGTAGGGGACAACGAGTTCAATCCTGCCTTTAGCGTGGGAGCGACCGCGGCCACCAAGGCCGTAGAGGGAGCTTCCAACGCTCGGGGGGTATGGGGGGTTGGGGAACAGGCGTTGGAATAGGTGTTGGAAACCGTTGGAATACCCGTTGGAATACCTGTTGGTAGGGGTGTTGGAAGTGCTCGAGGAGCGTTGGTAGGGGCGTTGGAAGGTCACTGTGCCACCCTCTCGACGTGCTGGCGTCGCTTGCTGGCCGGTCCGGTCTCCACCGTTCTGATCTTCTCGGCGATGAACAGACGTTCCATGGCGCGCCGAAAGGCCTCCGCTGTAATGCCGGCCGCCTCGGGGTCGAGTGCAAACTCCGACGGTGCGCTGCCCTTGGCCGTGTTGGCGTGGACAGGGCGTCCCTGGGCGAGGCGTTTGTCGAGTAGCCGCAGGAACAGTTCGTCGACGTCACGCTCGGCCGCTGCACGGTAGGGCGATGGTGCACCGGTGGCCTCGATGCCGAACGTGAGCCCGTTCCACCGCAGCTTTACCTTTTCGCCGCTCTTGCCGTAGTTCGACTTCTTCACCTCTAGGGTGCGGACGTCGGCGTCGTCCTTGTCGGGATCGGACAGGTGCAGCATTGACCGGACCGAGTTCCGCCAGTCGACCGAGTTCGCGGTTCCGCTGCCGTCGGACATGCCGCGCACCGAGGGGTGATCGAGCAGAACAATCGCGGTATCGTATTCCCGGGCCACCTTGCGGAGCATTGCGAGGAAGCTGCGAACCTGCCGGCGGGCGATGGCCTCGCCGTCGAACACGGCGGCGATGGAATCGATCACGACCAGGCGCGGCCGGTGCACCGCGATCCACGCTTCGACCTGGGCGAAAAGTGCGGTCTTGGTCACCTTCCCTGCCCTGTCGGTGGTGACAAGCCATGTGACGTCCAGGTCGGGAAAGTGGAGATGCAGATTATCGATGGCGTGCGAATCAATACCGCGATGTTTGCAGATCCGCTCGATGCGGTCGCGGATGTTGCCCTCGGGTTCCTCGCAACTCAGGAAAAGCACCGGGCCGGTCTCGACGACACAGCCCAGCCAATCGCCGAGGTCTGCCGCTACCGACACTAAAAAGCTGCACCGCGGTTTCGGTCTTGCCGGCGCCGCCGTTGCCGGAATACAGCGTCAGATCGCCGGAAGGAATGCGCGCACTCGCCAGCCAGTTCTGCTTGATCGGCTGGGTGCCCCTCCATGATGCGGGCGTCACGATGGTAAAGCCCGGCACCGCGGTCGTCTCTGCCACGACTGAAGGCGTCTCGTCGGGCACGCTGTCGGGGATCTCGTTCGGTGGTTCGTAGTAGCCCTCGTCCGGCGGCGCTGCGGCCTGCGGCTCGCAACATTCCTCCTCCGGTGGGGATCGCGGCTGGTCTAGCGTGATGCCAAGATCAGCAAATACTTTTCGAGCCGTTGCGACGTTCGAGGCGGAAATCATGCTGCCTCCTCTAAAAGTTTGAGAAGGCGCGGCACGTCCGCTGGATGACCTTTCAACCAGTCGGACAGCCGCTGCTGATCGTCGAGACGAACGAGGTACAAAACGCATCGACCGTTGCCTGGGGTGTGCGGTACGGCGGCCTAGCTGGGGTTGGATATTCGGATGCTTCCGGCCGCGGTTCGCAGGTGTGCTTCCAAGCGTCCCGGGGGTCGTGCAGCTCCCAGCTCAGGACAATCGCCAGCGCGGCGAGATAGATTTCCCGCTCGACGTCTTCGCAGAAAAATTCAGGACCTTCCGGCGTGTCGACGCGTTCATGCTCGTCGATCGTGCAGCCGCACAAGTCGCAGGGCCGCGGGTCAATCTCGATCGGGTCCGGCTCGATCTCGGTCGGACTCGGCGAAGGTCATTTGCCTGCCCCGTCATCGTCGAGCAGGCCGAGCTCCAGGGCCTTGGCTAGCGCCTTCGTGATCGCCTTCGCCAGGTCCGGCAGGCGCAGCACGACCATCGCGAGGCCCTTCTGCGTCGGCGCCAGCTTGCCGTCTTTTGTCATGTAGTGCTGGCGCAAGTCGATCAGATTGCGACCCTCGAAAGTCGAGAGCGAAACCACGATCGCGTCGTGCTTCCGGTTTTTCCAAAACTGATGAACGATCACCGGCTCGTCGAGCGTGGGGCGCGGGCTCATGTGCAATTCGATCCAGGGCGGCACCGATCGGGCTAGCCGCCTCGCCGCGTATGTCGCGCTTGAGCGCGTGTTTGATGTCGTCGAGAGGGCAGCCGTATTGCAAAGCGAGGCTCGCCAGAATCGCCGCGTCGCTCATGAGAAAGTCGAGCAACGAATTGGCGCGATCGGCATTTAGGAATATCTCGCCCGCTCGCCCGTCGGGGTAATAGCCGGCTGTCATTTCGAAGCGGGCGCCGTCGCGTTCAAAGCAGGCGCTTATTGCGCTCCGCCGGTTCGGCAGGCGGTCGCGAACTGGCTTGTCAGCCGGGGCTGCGTGTGGCATTGGTGATGTTCCGAGATTGCTGAAAACAACAAAAGCCGCTCCCTTGCCCGGGGCGGCTTTCTGCTTAGGCGGCGCTCTCTATGACCCGCGATTGCTGCCATCGACGGTTTTCGCCGACGGTCACGCCCTTGCGCTTTTCGGAAAGTTGGATGAACCGCGGACCTTTGCCGCCAGCGATAACTCGCTGACCGGTGCTGCGGGAGAAACCGTTCAGTTCGCACCATTCAATGAATGACAACACCCGGTCATCGTCGAGGCCCATGCCTTGTAGCGCGGCTTGGCTAGTCAATTCCGGTCGGCAATTCATTTGTAGTCTCCTGCGCTTTCAGTGCGTCAGGAGTATTCGGGCGTTTCGTTCCTGTAACCGTAAAATAACTCGGCTGTTCAGTCCTCGAACCAGCCGGCCTTGCGGGCGCGCACCTTTGCGTCTCGAACAAGTTGGCGAACCCGTTCCAATTCAGCATGTTCGATCTTGTTGGCCGGCAGACCGAAATAGTTTTCCGCGTACCAGCGATAAAAGGCCTCCATGCCTGCGCCTGGATTACCGTGCAACCAAGATTGCATTAGCTGGATCAACTCGGACCGCTTGATATAGTCCGAGCGCTTATGACGGGGATCTCGCGCGTTCTTTGGGTCGGTGATGAACTTTGACGGCGGCCTTCCCATCTATTCAGCGCCTACGATCGCAAGCAGGTGCTGCTCCCATTTCGCCAGCGCCTCCGCTATCTCAGGCTCGTAATCATAATGGTCATAGACGCCGCCGATCCCGGCTTTGTGGCCCGTGTGGTTCAGCACCAGCTCCGCCACATGCGGTTTGATCCCAATCTTCCCCATGCCCGTCCGCACGGTCCTGCGGAGGTCATGGAGGCGCCAGGGCGCCAGCCCGCGCCCGTGCGCCTCCGTGATGCGGCTATTCAGCGCGAGCGTGCTGTAGCTCCATGCGTTGAAGCCCGCCTTACCGCCCCCGAACGCGAGGTCCCGGCCGGCCCGCCGCGGCGCTGCTTTCAGGATCGATCGGGCCGCGTCCGGCAAGGTCAGAGCCAGCGGGCGCCCATTCTTGGTTCTGTCTTTTGGAAGCAGCAGTTTCCCCGTCTCAAGGTCGACCTCAGACCAGCGCAAACCGCCGATCTCGTCCCGGCGGCAGGCAGTCAGCAGCAGCAAGCGGATGATGCGGCCGAAATCGTCATCCCGGCATTGCCTCCAGATCGCTTTGAGCTCTCCGGGCGTCAGGACCCGGTCGCGCGGCTCTATGCCCTCAGCGGGATCATTCGTGCCGACCACGGGATTGCTGCTTGTCAGGCCCTCCCGCATCGCCCAGGCGAACAACGCAGACAGGTTCCCCCTCGCCCGGGCAGCCGAGGTGCGGCCGTGGTCCCGGGTAATATCCCGCAGCATGGCCGCAACGATCCCTCGATCGATCGCGTGGGCAGCCCGCCGGTGCAAGGGCGCCCAATGCTTCTCGAAATATCGTTTGGCTGCATTGTGCGTGCTGGCCCGCTGCGCGCCCTCCCTGGCCTCCAGGTAGTCCTCGAAGAGCACTTTGAAGGTCAACCCGTCGGCCTTCTGTGAGGCCTCGAGCTTGTCCCGCTCGGCTCTCGGATCGATCCCCAGCTCGATCTGGGCAAACCTGATCTTGGCATTCTTGCGGGCCTGTTCCAGGTCGGTTTTGCGGATATCACCGAGGCTCTCGCGCCGCTGTTTGCTCCCGATGCGGTACTGCACGACATAGAACGCGCTGCCGGCGCGCAACCTGACGCCAAACCCCGGCAGCTCTGGATCCCACTCGATGTGGTCCGTTTTGCCGGCCGGTAGCGACAGCTTTTCGACATTGCCGGCGGTGAAGCGGGCGGTGTCGAGGCGGACGATTTGCGGTCTCATGGGAAGCAGTCCTTTCTGCCGTGGGAAGCGCCTGGGATGCGAAGCAGTGAATTCAGGAGAACATTTGCGACGGAATCCGTCACGTGCCTTTTTCGAAAAGCCCATAAAAACTGTGGATCGTGATGCTTCCTGAATAGTGCTGACCTAATCAGCTACCTGATATCCCGATATCGAGAGCACGTGGCCGAGCCCTGAAATGAACATTGCATCATTGACGGGCGTGGTGATCGCGTCGCGGCGGCCGGTCAGCAAGGCGGTAGCGATGGCGCGCCGGTCGCCGTCTAGCGCGGTTCGGATGCGCGCGTCGATGCCATCGCGCAGTCCCTGCATGAATGCGGCATAGCGCAGCGACAACCCGCCAGCGGACGGCGGCACCACACTCTGGACGGTGCCGGTCACAAAACCGGAGGCGCCGATGCCCTGGAAATACATGTCGCGAGCAAAATCGTAGCTGCCGGGCCGCAATGGCGCGAGCGGCGGCTGCAGCCGCGCCTTCAATTCGACAAAGCTGCCGACCTCCGGTGCGGTGCCTCTTCGTACCGACAGGCGAACCCGCTCGAGCTGGGTGCGGGCACGCGGCGCCTCCATTTGGGTGAGCCGCAGCACGAACCGGTCGGTGCGCTCACGGATGTCGCGCGTCTCGACGAAACCGGCAAGCTGCACCGAATAGATCGGCCTCGCCAGCACGCCATGGCCGATCCGCGCGGTTCGCCATGTCGCCGCCGCGAAACCCGCCGCGACGGCAGCGATCATGACAGCGGCGGGAAACAGCTTCTGCCGCCGCGACAGCAACGCCCCCACGCCAGACGCTGCCGCGGCAACCATGCTGACTGGCAACACCGGCTCATGGTCGGCGGCAAAATAAACCGCAATCCCGATGCCGAATGCCACCGGCATCCAGGGAAACAGGCGGCCGGCGCCGGCTTCCGCCGCGGCCCATTCGCGCAACTTCGCCGTAAAGGACGACCACGCATGCAGGCCGGACGGCGCCAGGCCGCCTGCGGCGGCGGCGCTTCGCGGCGGCCAGGTTCCCGCATAACCCTGCATCCGGCCCGGCACCCTGCCCGGCTCTGCCATCCGCCAACACCCTACGCAACATCTAAAACCGAAATACTACTCTAGCGTGCAATTCCCAGAAAGTGGAACGGATGCAGAATCACGCACAGGTTCCGAGCCGAAAAGGCAGCACTGGAACCGGGTTTGGTGTTACGTGGCTTTAAGGAACACAGGGCTATCGAAGATCGCGAGCAAACGGCGCGACGAATACGCAAAGCCTAGGGGAAGCCCAGATCGTGACCGGCCCTGAACTCAGACAACTGCGCAACGATCTCGGCGAGGCGATCGGTAGACCGCTCTCGGCCGCCGACATGGCCAAGCTGTGCGGCCTCGCGCCGGGCAAGGCCAGCGCCGATACCATTCGCAGATGGGAAGTCTCCGGTCCCACCGGACCTGCCGGCGAACTGCTTCGTATTCTGGCAATGGCCAGCGACCGTTATCCCATTCTCGACAATTTCAATGTCTTCGACCGCTTCAATATCCCCGAAAAGGAGCGGCCGGCGCGGAGGCAGGAGTTCCGCGAGAAGATGCGCGACGAGATTCGCGGACGCCTCGACTGACCTCATCAAGCGGAGCCCTAACTGGCGGCGACCGCAAGTCGCTCAGCCCTTGCCGACTTCCTTCGCGAAGGTGTCGCGCAGGCCGATGGTCCGGTTGAACACCGGCTGGCCCGGCGTTGAGTCCTTGTCGCGCACGAAATAGCCCTGCCGTTCGAACTGCAACGGCTCGGAGGCGTTAGCTTGCGCGATCGCGGACTCGATCCGGGCAGCGGCGAGAATTTCCAGCGATTGCGGGTTAAGATCGGCGGCGAAATTGGCCGCATCCGGCGTTGGATTGACGAACAACTGGTTATAGATGCGGATTTCGGCGGGCAGCGACTGCGCCGCCGGCAGCCAGTGCATGGTGGCCTTGACCTTGCGCCCATCGGGCGCATTGCCGCCCCTGGTCGCGGGATCATAGGTACAGAGCAATTCGATCACCTCGCCGGCGGCATTCTTGACGACCTCGCGGCAGGTGATGAAATAGGCGTAACGCAGCCGCACTTCGTTTCCCGGCGAGAGCCGGAAGAATTTCTTCGGCGGATTCTCCATGAAGTCGTCGCGCTCGATATAGAGCTCGCGCCCGAAAACGATGCGCCGGGTTCCAGCCGCTGGATCGTCCGGATGATTGATGGCCTCGATCTCCTCGCTGCTGCCGTCCGGATAATTCTCGATCACCACCTTGAGCGGCCGCAACACCGCCATGCGCCGCGGCGCCGTCTTGTTGAGAGTTTCGCGGATCGAGAATTCCAGCATGCCGACATCGACCACGCTGTTGGCCTTGGCAACGCCGATGCGCTTGACGAATTCGCGGATCGCCGCTGGCGGCACCCCGCGCCGCTTCAGTCCGGCGATCGTCGGCATGCGCGGATCGTCCCAGCCGGCGACATGGCCGTCGCGCACGAGCTGGGTCAGCACCCGCTTCGACAGCAGCGTGTAGGTCAAATTGAGCCGCGCGAATTCGTATTGCCGCGGTTTCGACGGCACCGGCAGCTTGTCGAGCAGCCAATCATACAGCGGCCGGTGATCCTCGAATTCCAATGTGCAAATCGAATGGGTGATGCCCTCGATCGCATCGGACTGACCATGGGCGTAGTCGTAGCTTGGATAGATCGACCATCGATTGCCGGTGCGCGGATGGGTGGCGTGCAGGATGCGATACAGCACGGGGTCGCGCAGGTTGATGTTGCCCGAGGCCATGTCGATCTTGGCGCGCAGGACGCGGGCGCCGTTGGGGAACTCGCCCGCCTTCATGCGACGGAACAGATCGAGATTCTCCGCCACGGAGCGCTCACGAAACGGGCTGTTCTGGCCGGGCTCGGTCAGGGTGCCGCGCCGGCCGCGGATTTCCGCCTGCGACTGGTCGTCGACATAGGCATGACCGGCAAGAATCAGGCTTTCCGCCCATTCATAGAGACGCTCGAAATAATCCGAGGCATAGAACAGGTCGGTGCCCCAGTCATAGCCGAGCCAGCGGACATCGGCCTGAATCGAATCGATGTACTCCTGCTCTTCCCGGGTCGGATTGGTGTCGTCGAATCGCAAATGGCAGCGCCCGGAAAACTCCTCGGCGATGCCGAAATTGAGCGCGATCGACTTGGCGTGGCCGATATGCAAATAGCCGTTCGGCTCCGGCGGGAAGCGCGTCACGATCCGGTTGTGCTTCTTCGAGTCGAGATCGGCCTGGACGATATCGCGGATAAAGTCGCGGCCTGTCTCTGTTGCTGCCGGTTCGGACGCCATTCCTGTTTCCTGTTCGGGGTCAGCCGACCTTCTGCCAAATTAGTCCGACCGAGCCAAGCCCGCTTGATAGAGGCGAGGCTTTAGTTATGTGCGGTTCCTGCTATACACCACCGCGCCCTGCACATGCCCTCCTGGTCCGCGATCCGCCCCTGCAATGACCGACTCCGTCGTCACCCGATTTGCCCCCTCGCCGACCGGCTTTCTCCATATCGGCGGCGCCCGCACCGCGCTGTTCAACTGGCTTTACGCCCGCGGGCGCGGCGGCAAGATGCTGCTGCGGATCGAGGACACCGACCGCGAGCGATCCACCGAGCCCGCGATCGCGGCGATCCTGGATGGGCTGAAATGGCTCGGCCTCGATTGGGATGGCGAGGTGGTCTACCAGTTCAGCCGGGCCGCGCGCCACCGCGAGATTGCCGAGCAATTGCTGGCCAGCGGCAAGGCCTATCGCTGCTACGCCACGCCGGAGGAGCTCGCCGCGATGCGCGAGAAGGCCCGCGCCGAGGGCCGTACCCGGCTCTATGACGGCATGTGGCGGGATCGCGATCCCGCCACAGCCCCGATCGGCATGAAGCCCACGATCAGGCTGAAGGCGCCGCTGACCGGCGAGACCGTGATCGAGGACCAGGTGCAGGGCCGCGTGGTCTGGCAGAACGAGAACCTCGACGACCTGGTGCTGCTGCGCGGCGACGGCAACCCGACCTACATGCTCGCCGTCGTGGTTGACGACCACGACATGGGCGTCACCCACATCATTCGCGGTGACGACCACCTGATCAATGCCGCCCGCCAGACCCAGATCTATGACGCGCTCGGCTGGGGCGTACCCAACATGTCCCATATTCCCCTGATCCACGGGCCGGACGGCTCGAAGCTGTCAAAACGCCACGGCGCGCTCGGCGTCGATGCCTACCGCGCCATGGGATATCTGCCGGCGGCGCTGCGCAACTATCTGGTCCGCCTCGGATGGAGCCATGGCGACCAGGAGATATTTTCGACGCAGGAAATGATCGACACCTTCGACCTGTCGGGCGTCGGGCGCTCCGCCGCGCGGTTCGATTTCGCCAAGCTCGAAAACCTCAACGGACATTATATTCGCCATGCCGACGATCAATCTCTCGCGACCATGTTCGAGGACGTGCTGGACTATATTCCCGGCGGGCTCGACCTCAAGGCGAAGCTGAACGACACCACGCGCGCGCAATTGCTGCGGGCGATGCCGAGCCTCAAGCAACGTGCCAAGACGCTGATCGAACTGGCCGACAGTTCGTATTTTATCTTCGCCGACCGGCCGCTGCAGATCGAGCCCAAGGCGGCAGCATTGTTGACCCCCGAAAACCGCGAGTTGATCGGCAGGCTTCGCACCGCGCTTGAAGCGGTGACGCCATGGAGCGCCGAAACCACCGAAGCCGCCATGCGCGCCTATGCCGAACAGCATAACCTCAAGCTGGGCGCGGTGGCCCAGCCGCTGCGGGCGGCATTGACCGGGCGCACCACTTCGCCGGGTATCTTCGACGTCCTGGCGGTGGTGGGACGGCAGGAATGCCTGGCCCGGCTGGCCGATCAGGCTGCCTCTTGATGCGGGCGAGCGCCGCGCCGACCGGCCATCTTGCAGTGCAAACAGCAATAAGATACCCATCTAAGCAGCGCCTCTAGAATATCCGGCTTGCCCTCGCCATCTCAGTCGTATTGGCGCGCGACCGCCGGTTTTCGCAACGATTTCATCGGGGAATTCACGATGGACGCAAAATCCAGCTCCAAAGCCGCAACACTAACGGTTGGCAACAAGACCTACGATTTTCCCATTCTGAACGGTACCGCCGGGCCTGACGTCATTGACATCGCCAAGCTTTACGCCCAGGCCGGGATGTTCACCTACGACCCCGGTTTTACCTCGACCGGAAGCTGCCAGTCCAAAATCACCTATATCGACGGCGACGCCGGCGTTCTGGAATACCGCGGCTATCCGATCGAGCAACTGGCAGAACACGGCGACTTTCTCGAAACCTGCTACCTCCTGCTCTACGGCGAGCTGCCGACCAAGGCGCAAAAGCAGGATTTCGACCAGCGCGTGATTCATCACACCATGGTGCACGAGCAGATGGCCCGGTTCTTCCAGGGCTTCCGCCGCGACGCCCATCCAATGGCCGTGATGGTGGCTTCGGTCGGCGCACTGGCCGCGTTCTATCACGACTCCACCGACATCACCGATCCGCAGCAACGCATGATCGCGTCGATGCGGATGATCGCGAAGATCCCGACGCTGGCGGCGATGGCGTTCAAATACACCATTGGCCAGCCCTTCATGTATCCGAAGAACTCGCTGAGCTTCGCCGAGAACTTCCTGCATATGTGTTTCGCGGTCCCCTGCGAGGAGTACAAGATCAATCCGGTGCTCGCCGACGCTCTCGACAAGATCTTCATCCTGCATGCCGACCATGAGCAGAATGCCTCGACCTCGACGGTGCGGATCGCCGGCTCCTCCGGCGCCAACCCGTTCGCCTGCATCGCCGCCGGCATTGCCTGCCTGTGGGGACCCGCCCATGGCGGTGCCAACGAGGCCGCATTGGCGATGCTCGCCGAGATCGGCTCGGTCGACAAGATTCCCGAATTCATCAAGAAGGTGAAGGACAAGAACAGCGAAGTCCGCCTGATGGGCTTCGGACATCGCGTCTACAAGAACTACGATCCGCGCGCCAAGATTATGCAGAAGATGTGTCACGCGGTACTGGCGGAGACCGGCCACGACGACGATCCGATGCTGAAGGTCGCGCTGGAACTGGAAAAGATCGCGCTGCACGACGAGTATTTCACCGAGCGCAAGCTCTATCCGAACGTCGACTTCTATTCGGGCATCACCCTGAAGGCGATGGGCTTCCCCACCTCGCTGTTCACCGTTCTGTTTGCTGTCGCCCGCACCGTCGGCTGGATCAGCCAGTGGAGCGAAATGATCGAGGATCCGCAGCAGAAGATCGGCCGGCCGCGCCAGCTCTACACCGGCGTCACCCGCCGCGACTACGTCGACATCGCCAAGCGGAAATAACCTGCGGTTTCCGGCAATGGATGCGGTCCGACCGCATCCATTGGCCGCCTATGCCGGCTCCCGCGAGCGGCGCAACGCCGCCAGCACGATATCGGCGGCCCGTACGCTCGGCGGCTGCTCGCCGGTCGCCATGATGCGGTCGATCCCCGCAAAGGCCTCGATCTGGCGCCGGCGCAACGCGGAATCCGTCAGCACCTCGCGCAGGGCGTGGGAGAGCTTTTCCGCCGTGCAATCGTTCTGAAGGAATTCCGGAACCACGTTTTCGCCGATCACGAGATTGGCCAGGATGATCGAGGAAACGTTGATGGCGCGCTGCAGAATCCAGGCCTCGGCCGCGCCGGCCCGATAGCCCGCGACCATCGGCACCCCGGCGAGCGCGAGCTCCAGGGTCACGGTGCCGGATTTGGCCAGCGCCGCGCGGGCGATCCGAAACGCCGCCCGCTTGTCCGCCTCGCCGAGCACGATCCGCGGCGCGACCGGCCAGCTCTTCACGCCCTCGCGGACCGCCTGCTCCAGATGCGGCATGGTCGGAAGGACCGGTTCGAACGCGACATCCTGCGCACGCAGCCGGCCGAGCGCCGCGCCGAATATCGCCAGATGATGGCGGATCTCGCTGCGTCGGCTTCCTGGCAGCACCAGCAGAACCGGTGGCTGCTGGTCCCTTCGCTGTTGTTCCTCGGGCCGGGGCCGCAGCGTGGCGATCTGCTCGACCAGGGGATGACCGACGTAGCTGCAGGGCGGGCCGCGCAATCGCCGGTATTCCTCCGGCTCGAACGGCAACAAGGCCAGGACATGGTCGACATAAGCGCTCATCGCGCGGGCCCGGCCCGGCCGCCACGCCCAGACCGAAGGAGACACGTAGTCGATAATCGGAATCGCTGGATTGCGGGCGCGGACGCGCCTTGCCACCCGATGGGTAAAATCGGGGCTGTCGATGATCACGAGAATATCCGCCGACGCGTCGGTCACCGCATCGGCGGTTTGCCGAATGCGCCGCAGGATCGCCGGCAATCGCGTTGCGATCGCCGCGAGCCCGATGATCGATAGTTCCTCGATCGGAAACCGCGACGACAGGCCCTCCTGCATCATCGACCGGCCGCCGACGCCGTCGAACCGCACCGCGCCGCCAAGGCGCTGGCGCAGCACCTTCATCAGGCTGGCGCCGAGCCGGTCGCCGGATTCCTCGGTCGCGATCAGGAATATGTTTCGCGCGACGTCCGCCGCTGCCCGCGCCGGCGTCACGCGGGAAGACCGGTCACGAAAAGGCCCCTGGCGTCCGCCGCCTCGATCATGGCCTGGGGATCGGCGACCATGGTGTGGCCAGCAACGATCGCAATCCCGGCCAATCGCGCCGCAGCGGCACCCTCGACGGTCCGCGGTCCCATGGTAGGGAGGTCGAACCGCAGATCCTGGCCGCTCTTGGGGGCCTTGACCAGCACGCCACGCGCCGTCGCGGCGCGAATCCGGCCTTCGGCCCGCAGCCGCGCCACCCGCGCCAGCAGCCCGTCGGTGCCCTCGATATCCTCCACCCCGACCACATGGCCGTCGATGACGACGGCCGCCTGACCGATGTCGAAGCGGCCGAGTGCAAGCAGCACGTCGCGTCCCCTGGCGATATCGGCCAGTGCATCATGGTCCGGAACGGCTCGGGTCAGGCATCCTTCCGGCATCAGAAGATCCGGGGCGACGTCCCTGATCCCGACCATCCGGAAGCCGCCCCGCTCCAGAATGTCGCCTATTCCGGACAGCAGATGGTCGTCGCCGCCGCGGAACGACGCCCATACCCGGCCGATGACCCGAAGCGTCGTCCAATCGAGGCGAATTTCGGACAGTGCGGGCCGCACCAGCGTTCCGATAAAAACCAGATCGCGGCAGTTTTCCGCGCGAAACAGCTTCACCGCCCGGCCGATCTGACCGACCGATATCCAGTGATGACGAAAGCGCTCGACCCGCACGGGATCGCAGGCCCCTCGGAGTGCGAACAGGACCGGATCGATGCCGCGCGCCGAAAGGGAGTCCGCGACCGCGAAAGGCATCACGCCGCCGCCCGCGATCAGACCGACCGGCGATGAAATGTCCAAAGCCTCGCTGGTCATGGCTTCATCGACCCCGTTATCAATGCCGGCTGCCGTCGTCGGCCGGCAGGCACAGCGCGCGATGCTTGGCCGCGCCGATGAAGGCGAGGATTTCAGCGATCGCCGGATCCTCGGCCGCCAGCGGTTGCACCTCGCTCAGCCGCTCGGCAAACATGCCGGGTCCGTGAAACAGCTTTTGATAGAACGACCGCACGGTGACGAGTCGCTTGCGGCTGAACTTGCGGCGTTTCATGCCGATGATGTTGAGCCCCTCGAGCGTCGCATACTGGCCATTGACGAGGCCGAACGGAATCACGTCGCCCCGCACCCCGCAGACGCCGCCGACCATTACCTGCGGCCCGACCCGCGTGAACTGATGCACCGCGGACAGCCCGCCGATGAAGACGAAATCGCCAATCTCGCAATGGCCGCCAAGGGTGGCCGAGGTCGCGAAAATGACGTCGTTGCCGACCTTGCAGTCGTGGCCGACATGGCTGCAGTTCATGAAATAACCGCGATCGCCGACTCGCGTGATGCCGCCGCCGGCGACGGTCCCGGCGTTCATGGTGACGGATTCCCTCAAGATGCAACCCGCTCCGATTTCCAGCTTGGTAAGCTCGCCGCGATAACTCAGGGATTGCGGCGGTGTGCCGAGCGAGACGAACGGATAGAGGGTGCAGCCGTCGCCGATCGTGGTCTGCGCGGCGATGTGGACATGGGCGATCAGCTTGCACTTGGCGCCGATGACGACATCGGGACCGATGATGCAATAGGGGCCGATCGACGTGCCCTCGCCGATCACAGCGCCATCTTCAATCCGCGCGGTGGGATCGATCGTGCTCATCGAAGGGTCCGCTGCCAGCCAATGCCGCTTGAGGTGAATGTGTCGAGTTTTCCGCTGGTTAGCGCGGCATCCCGGCACTGTCCAGTGACGTCTGGTTACCCTGTGTTGCAGCGGTCGGGGCTGCAGGATGAAGCTCGACCGGGCTAACAACCGCGACGAACTCAATCGGTCAGCATCGCACCGACATCCGCTTCGGCAACGGTCGTGCCGTTCACCCTGGCGTCGCCGTGAAACCACCACATGGTCTTGCGCCGGCCAATACTGCGCATGTGATATTCGATGGTATCGCCGGGCATCACCGGCTTGCGAAACTTGCATTTGTCGATGGTCAGAAAATAAACGGCGCGCGGCTTTTCGGTGCCCTCCACCGACATGATACCGATCACACCGGCGGTCTGCGCCATGGCTTCGATCATCATGACGCCCGGATAGACCGGACGATCGGGAAAGTGGCCGAGAAACGGCACTTCGTTGAAGGTGACGTTCTTGATTCCGGTGCCGCTGTAGTCGGTCCGGATATTGATGACCCGATCGATCAACAGCATCGGATAGCGGTGTGGGAGCGTCTTGAGGATGGTATTGATGTCCACGACATCAAATCTGACCGGTGCCTCCATCAATCCCGTCCTTCGTCCTTCGCGGCGGCCGAGCCCTCGCGCACCAGTCGCTCCAGCGCAACGATCTCCCGGAACCATTGCTTGGTTGGCTTGGCGAAGAAGCCCCCCCAGCGCCCGTTGGCCGGGATATCGTCCTTGACCGCGCTCATCGCGGTGACCTGGGCGCCGTCGCCGATATGGAGGTGGTTGTTGATACCTACCTTGGCGCCCAGCGCCACATTGTCGCCAATCGTCAGGCTGCCCGCGAGTCCAATCTGAGCCGCGAGCAGGCAATGCCGCCCGATGGTCACATTGTGACCGATCTGGACCTGATTGTCGATTTTAGTCCCCTCGCCGATCACGGTGTCGCGCAGGCTGCCCCGATCGATGGTGGTTCCGGCGCCGATCTCGACGTCATTCTGGATCAGGACACGGCCGGTTTGCGGCACCTTCAAATGGCCGTCGGGTCCGAAGAAGACAAATCCATATCCGTCCTGGCCGATGCTGCAGCCGGGGTGGATCAGCACGTTGTTGCCGATCAGCGCGCATTGAATGGCGGAGCGCGCCCCGACGTTGCAATCCCTGCCAATCCTGACATTGACCCCGATCACGGCACCGGCGCCGACTACCGTTCCCGCGCCGATCTCGACGTTCGGCCCGATCACCGCCAGTGGATCGATGATCACGTCGTCCTCCAGATGCGCGGTCGGGTCGATGATGGCGGACGGCGCGATGCCGGGCTGGTCAAACCAGGATAGCGGACGGAGGGCGTCGCCGTGAAGTTCGCGCGCAATCTTCACGAACTCGCGAAAAGGATGCGCCGCGCGCAGCACCGCAACACCCGCCGGAACCGTTGCCTCGAAGCGCTCGTTGACCAGGCAGGCGCCGGCCTTCGTTGAAGCAAGTTGATCGGCATATTTCAGGTTGTCGAAAAAGGTCAGATGCATCGGGCCGGCTTCATCGAGCGAAGCCAGTCCTCTGACCTGCTGGCTGCCGCGCGCCGCATCGACCAGATGCGCCTTCGCCAACGCGGCTATCTCAGCCAGCGTCGACGAAGGTGGTCGTTGGAAAAATACCGGCTGCGCCATTCCACCCGTCGCGGTGCGGCCCGTGATCAAATTCAGAACGAAGTCCCGCCGCCGAACTTGAACTCCTGCACGACGTCATACTTGCCCTTGGTGATCGGGATCGCGTAATCGAAGCGGAGCGGTCCGAATGGCGACGCCCAGATCAAGCCGACACCGACCGAGGTACGGATCACGTTGGTATCGTCGAAGACCATGCCGCATCTGCACGGACTGCCGTTGACCAGGCCGTTGATTTCACCGGTCGCGGCCCAACTTGTCGGACCTTGATAGTCCCATAGCGACCCGGCATCGGCATATACGGCGCCCTTAAGACCGACCTCCTTGGGCAGGAACCAGAACGGCATCTGCAATTCAGCCGACGCACCCCAATATTTGGTGCCGCCAAGCGCATCGCCCGTTCCGGTATAGGGGAAGAAGGTCAGATCGCGCGGCCCGATGCCGTTGGGCGCAAAGCCACGGACAAGGTTCGGTCCCATCTGGAACTGGTCCAGCATGCGGAGGTTGGTGTTACCTACCTTATTGAGCATGCCGGTCTGAAGGTGGACCAGCCCGACCAGATCACCAACCAGCGGCGTGTAATATTTCGCATCGATCGCAGACTTCAGATAGCTGACATCGCCGCCAACGCCGGCGAAATCCTGCTTGAAGTCGACGAGCAGGCCGTCGGTCGGATTCTTGTTGTTGTCGAGCGTGTTGTAATTGAGCGTATAGCCGATCGCCGAGGTCAATTCCGCACCGTTTGCCAGCTCCTGACGAACTGGCAGCGACGACTCGCCGTCCGCCAGACAGCCCGGAAGCAACCCGGCCTGCGCATTACCGGTGGGATCGACCCCGCCCAGGACCTGGTTGATATAGGCCGGTGTCGGGAAGAACGCCGGACCCGCGAGGTTGTTACAATTGTCGAGCTGGAACGGCAGCGTGATCTTCTGCTGGTAGAGTGAATAACGCAATTGCAGCGACAGATCTTCGCGCAAGGCGAAGCCGAGCCTCGGCGAGAATCCGATGGTTTTGGTACCGTACGAAATATAGTTGTTCGCCAGTTGTTCACGATAGAACACGTCGAGACCGAGCGCGACACGATAGTCCAGCAGATAGGGCTCAACGAACGAGAGCGAGACTCCGCGCGCATACTGACCGTAGGTCACCGATGCCTTCGCAAACAAGCCACGGCCGAGGAAATTCCGCTCGGAAATGCTGACCTCGGCCAGCGCCCCCTGGGTCGTGGAGTAACCGCCCGATACCGAGAAGTCGCCGGTGGACTTCTCTTCAAGATCGACGTCGAGAACCACCCGATCCGTCGACGATCCTGGTTCGGTGGTGATTTTGACGGTCTTGAAGAAATCGAGGTTCTTGAGGCGGCGTTCGGCGCGATCGACCAGCGCGCGGTTATAGGCATCGCCCTCCGAGATATCGAATTCGCGGCGAATCACATAGTCGCGGGTGCGGGTGTTGCCGCGGATGTTGATGCGCTCGATGTAGACCCTGGGTCCTTCATCGACGGCGAAGGTTATCGAGACGGTATGGGCGTCGAAATTGCGGTCGCCGCGCGGGTGCACGACCGCGAAGGCATAACCGCGCCGTGAGGCCTCGATTTGCATCTCCTCGACCGACTTCTCCAGCGCCTCGGCGTTGTAGAGCGACCCGATATAGACGCGCGAGTAGCTGCTCAGCGAATTGGCATCGAGCGTCGGGATGCTGGACTGGAAATTGACCGATGCAACCCGGTACTGCTGGCCTTCCTCGATCTTGAAGGTGACCAGGAAGCCCTTTCTCTCCGGATCATATTCCGTGAGCGCGGCCACCACCTGCACGTCGGCAAAGCCATGCTTCAGGTAATAGCGGCGAATCAGATCCCGGTCGGCTTCGACACGGTCCGGATCGTAGACGTCGCCGCTGGCAAGAAAGCTCAGCAAATTCGATTCGTGGGTCTTGATGATGTCCTTCAGCCGATAGGAAGAATAGGTGTTGTTGCCGATGAACTCGATCGACTTGACGCCGGTCTTCACGCCTTCCGTGACCGAGAAAATGAGATCAACACGGTTGTTAGGCTGTTCAATGATCTGGGGATCGACGCGGATATCGTAACGGCCGGAGTGACGATAGATTTCGGCGATCCGGAGCGCGTCGGACTGCACCATCGGACGTGACAGCGTGCCGCGCGGCTTGGATTGCACCTCCGCGGCAAGCTGCTCGTCCTTGATCTTCTTGTTGCCCTCGAAAGCAACGCGATTGATCACCGGATTTTCAATCACGGTCACCACCAGATGACCGCCAGCCTGGTTGATCTTGACGTCCTGGAACAGGCCGGTCTGGATCAGCGCCTTCAGGCCGTCATCAATCGCCGCCTGATCGAGGCGCCCGCCGGGACCGGGCTTGAAATACGAGCGAATGGTCTCGATTTCGACACGCCGGTTGCCCTCGACCTGGATCGAGGCGACGGTCTGGGCCACCGCCGCCGCCGGCAGCATGGTGACCAGCGTGGCAGCGACCGGCATGGCGAACATCATAAGGGCGGCGAACAAGCCCCCCCGCACTCGCATTCCAACATTCATGCGCAATGCGCCCTTGTCTTCCCGATGCCGGATCGCACCCCTACGACCCGACAGATTCCCATTTGTCGCCCCGCTTGTAGCCAATTTTGCCGGGTCGGCAAACGCACTATTGCGGTGCAATTTCAATTTCATTCCAAGACGTTGCCCATCGGCCACGCCGCCCAAATAAGGCATCATGACGCGGCCAGATGAAGAATGTCGTTATAGGTCGCAAACACCATCAGCATCAGCACCAGCCCGAGTCCGATTCGGAACCCCATTTCCTGCGCCCGCTCCGACAAGGGGCGTCCCCGCACCGCCTCCACCGCATAGAACAAAAGATGACCGCCATCGAGCAGTGGAACCGGGAACAGGTTCAGCAATCCGATCGAGATCGAAAGCACCGCAGCCAAATGTACCAGCGCGGCAAGTCCGATGGTGGCGACCTGACCTGAAATCTGGGCGATCCGCAGCGGCCCACCGACCTGATCGGCCGCCTCGCGCCCGGTAAAGACACCGCCGATATAGGCGAGCGTGCGGTCGACCACGAACCAGGTTTCCTTGACACCAAGCCACACCGCAGTCGCCGGGCCGACGCGCTCGGTCGTGACATCGCCGGGCGACATCGACCGGGTGATTCCCAGCACGCCAAGCTTGTGCGCATTGCCGAACGGGTCCTTCACCTCTTTCAGTTCCGGCGTGCCCTGCAATTGCACGGTGGCATTGCCGCGCTTGACGGTGAACGTCAGTTTCTCGCCGGCGCGGACGCCGACAATGCGCTGCATGTCCGAGAAGCTGTCGATCGCCGTGCCGTCGATCGTCGTGACGACATCGCCGACCTGGAAGCCGGCTGCCGCGGCCGCGCTGCCCGCTTCCACCTTGTCGACGCGCGCCGACGTGCTCGGCTTGCCCAGGAACGTGAACAGGCCGGCAAAGATCACGATCGCCAGGATGAAATTGGCGATCGGGCCAGCGGCCACGATCGCTGCGCGAGGACCAACCTTCTTGTGGTGGAAGCTTCCCGCGCGCTCCTCCTCGCTCATGTTGGCAAGCACATCGGAAGACGACGTCGAGGCTTCGCTGTCGTCGCCGAAGAACTTGACGTAACCGCCGAGCGGGATCGCCGAAATCTTCCATCGCGTGCCGTGACGGTCGTTGAAACCGACCAACTCCGGACCGAAGCCCAGCGAGAACGTTAGCACGCGCACGCCGGCCCAGCGGGCCACCACGAAATGACCGAGTTCATGGAAGAAGACGACGATGGTCAGTACAAACAGAAAGGGGATTAAATAACCGACGAAACCATGGCTCAACGTATTGAAACTATGCAGAAAAAACTCTGACATCCGAATCCCCTCACCCAGAGCCGAAGGCTCTGCCCCAACCGTCTAGGATGCCTTTGCGGCAATTTGAGGCAAGAGGGTGGCAGCCCTATTTCGCACGTTATGGTCAACGGCGATGGCGTCATCGGCCGACGTCAGCGGCGCGAGATTGCCGGAACGTACCCAGCCGTCCAGCGTCGCTTCGACAAGGCGGGCAATGGCACCGAATTTGATCTTGCCTGCGATGAACGCCGCCACCGCCACCTCGTTGGCGGCGTTATAGACCGTGGTGGCCCCACGGCCGGTTCGCAGCGCGTCATAAGCGAGCCGGAGCGCGGGAAAACGCTCGAAATCCGGTGCCTCAAACGTGAGTTGTCCGATCTTGGCGAGGTCAAGCTTGGCCGCCGGTCCGACGATACGATCGGGCCACCCAAGACAATGGGCGATCGGCGTGCGCATGTCGGGCGCTCCCAGTTGCGCGACCACCGAGCAGTCGGAAAATTCCACCATGCCGTGGATGATCGATTGCGGGTGCACCAGGACGTCGATCTCATCCGGCGTCAGCGCGAACAGATAGGAGGCCTCGATGACCTCGAGCCCCTTGTTCATCATCGACGCGGAATCGATGGTGATCTTCTGCCCCATGCTCCAGTTCGGATGCTTCAGGGCCTGGGCCAGCGTCGCCCGCTCGATATCCTTGCTGGTCCAGGTCCGGAACGGTCCGCCCGATGCGGTGATGATGACGCGAACCAGTTCCTCCCGGTTGCCGGAACCGAGCGCCTGAAACAGCGCATTGTGCTCAGAGTCGGCCGGCAGGATGCAGGCCCCGGCGGCGGCCGCGCGCTGCATGAAGAAATCGCCGGCACAGACCAGGCACTCCTTGTTGGCGAGCGCAACCGTTGCACCGCGATCCACCGCGGCGAGTGCTGGCTTCAATCCGGCCGCGCCGCTGACCGCGGCCATGACCCAGTCGGCCGGACGCGCCGCCGCCTCGATAATTGCACTCTCGCCTGCCCCGCATTCAGTCCCGGTGCCCGCCAGTGCGTCTTGCAGATCCGCCAGCAGGCTTGGGTCGGCGATGGCGGCAAAGCGCGCGTGGAATTCCTTCGCAAGCGTCGCCAGATCCCCGACGTTGCTGTTGGCGGTCAAAGCCTCGATCCGGTAGCGGTCGGGAGCGGCTCTCAGCAGATCCATTGTGCTGTCGCCGATCGACCCGGTGGCTCCCAGGACGGTCACGGTCCGGACGGCGGATGCCACGGCCTTGTTGTTACGCAACGGAACGGCGCTCATCGCTTTACCAAACCATAAGACCGCGGCCGACGCCATCCACGCCGCCCCGCAAAAGCCCGAAAATCGCCGCCAGAACCGCTGCGGCGACAAAACCGTCGAGGCGGTCGAGCAGGCCGCCATGGCCGGGAATGATGTGGCTGGAATCCTTGACGCCGAAACGCCGCTTGACCGCGGATTCGAACAGATCGCCGAACTGTGAAACAATCGAAAGCAGCGTACCCAACAGCAGCAATGGCCCGGTCCTGCCGAGACCGAACGCGGCAAACCCCGCGGCAACGACCAGGCTCGCGGCAAGGCCGCCGATCGCGCCGGCCCAGGTCTTCCTGGGGCTGACGCGCGGCCAGAGCTTCGGGCCGCCGATGCCGCGGCCGGCAAAATAGCCGCCGATATCGGTCCCCCACACCACCAGCAGGACCAGCAACAGCGCGACAAATCCCCAGGCCTGGTCGAGGCGGATCAGGACCGATGCCATCTCCGCGGCGGCCGCGTAGCAAAATCCCCCCGCGGTCCAGCGCCGCAACGGCGAAAGCCATGCCACGCCGGCGAGACCGAGCGCCAAGACCACGAGCGAAGCATCGATCCGCCCGACAGCGAGGCAAATTCCGGTGATCAGGAGCGCTGTCGCGCCGGATACGATCGCGCCGACCTGCACGGCACCGACAACGGTCAACCATTCGACATACAGGCCGACCGCAGCCAGCGCGACCAAAGCGATCCAGAGCCAGCCACCGGCATACGCGATCGCAATGGCGAGCGGTGCGAGCACCAATGCCGCAACGATTCGGATCAGAAGGTTGCGTGTGACCTGCTCCGCAGATGCCGCCGGTGCGGCTTCGCCTTCGGTCACGATCCGGTTTTCACGGCCAGACCGCCGAAGCGGCGTTCTCGCCTGCCGTATTCGGCGATCGCGCCTTCGAGTGCGGCTTTGTCGAAATCGGGCCAATGGATCGACACGAACACAAGTTCGCTGTAGGCGGCCTGCCACATCAGGAAGTTCGACAGCCGCTGCTCGCCGCTGGTGCGAATGATCAGATCGGGGTCGGGAATGTCGGGCGCATCGAGGTATCGGCCGAGCGCATCGGCGTCGATCGAGGATGGATCGCGCGTTCCTGCCGCGACCTCGCGCGCCAGCCGCTGCGCCGCACTGGCGATTTCCTGCCGGGATCCGTAATTGAACGCGACCACGAGACTGAGCCGGGTATTGCCGCGCGTCAGTTCCTCGGCTTCGTTCAGGAGCGCGCAAATGTCGGGTTCGAGACCGTCGCGCTCGCCGATCACGCGTACCCGCACGCCGTCGCGATGCAAGGTCGCCAGATCGTTGCGGATGAACCGCCGGAGCAGACCGAACAGGTCGCCAATCTCGGTAGCCGGACGCGACCAGTTCTCCGAACTGAACGAGAAGATCGTCAAATAGCGGATGCCGAGTTCGCTCGCCGCGCGAACGACGCGGCGCAATGCCTCGACACCCCGGCGATGGCCCTCCGCGCGCGGCAAGCCGCGCGCCGCTGCCCAGCGGCCGTTACCGTCCATGATGATCGCGACATGCCGCGGACCCTCGGTTCGGTCGGGGGCGTCGGGTGCGGGAGCGGCGACATTCGACATCGGTCAATTCCAGGGCGCGAACAAGGCGGCGCAGCAAGACGCTAAACGGTCAGGATTTCCTTTTCCTTGGCCGCCAGCAACTGATCGATCTCCGAAATCGAGCCGTCGGTTGCCTTTTGCACATCGGCGGCCAGACGCTCCTGATCATCCTCGGAAATCTCGTGGTTTTTCTCAAGCTTCTTGACGGTATCGAGGCCGTCACGGCGAACATGCCGCACCGCGACCTTGGCCGCCTCGGCGTATTTATGCGCCACCTTCACCAGTTCCTTGCGGCGCTCTTCGTTCAGTTCGGGGATTCGGAGCCGCAGCACCTGCCCTTCGGTGGCGGGGCTCAAGCCGAGATTGGAATCGACAATCGCCTTCTCCACCGCCTTGACCATCGACTTGTCCCAGACCTGCACCGAAAGCAGCCGCGGTTCCGGCACGCTGATGGTCGCGAGCTGGTTAAGTGGCATGTGG
The DNA here is from genome assembly GCA_963808035.1 of uncultured Alphaproteobacteria bacterium. Lineage (GTDB taxonomy): Bacteria > Pseudomonadota > Alphaproteobacteria > Rhizobiales > Xanthobacteraceae > Bradyrhizobium. The sequence continues at coordinate 33,432 of CAWEEF010000005.1, forward strand.
CTGCCATAGGCTTCGACCTGCACCGGCTCCAGCATCGAAGCCGCGGCCCGACCGGTGCGCAGACCGCCGAGCTCGTGCTTGAGAGCCTGGGTGGCGCCCTGCATTCGGCGTTTCAGTTCGTTGATGTCGAAACCAGGTGTGGGCATAACACTTCTCCCCTCCTTAAGAACTAACGTCGCCGCGTTGGCCGGCATGAGGTGCGCTGCGGCGTCAACGCCTCAGCCGGCGACGATGGTGCCGCGGCCGGTTCCGCTCAGAATCGCACCGATCGAGCCCGGCTCGGCGATCGAGAACACGATGATAGGCAGCGACGTCTCGCGGGCAAGCGCGAAAGCGGTGGCATCCATGACCCTGTAGCCGCCCTCGATCGCCTGCGAATGGGTCAGACGGTCGAATCGCTTGGCGGACGGGTCCTTTTTGGGATCGGCGCTGTAGACGCCATCGACATTGGTGGCTTTCAGCACTGCTGCCGCGCCGATTTCGGCCGCCCGCAGCACGGCGGTGGTATCGGTGGTGAAGAACGGATTGCCGGTTCCACCCCCGAGCAGCACGATCCGGCCCTCGGCGAGATATTTGTGCGTCGCACTTCGGGTGAAAAGCTCGCAAATTTGCGGCATCACGAACGCCGACAGCGTCCTCGACGGCGCCCCCCGCCGCTCGATGGCGGCCTCAAGCGCGAGACAGTTCATCACGGTCGCGAGCATCCCCATGGTATCGCCGGTCGGCCGCGATACGCCGCGCGACGATACTTCGACGCCGCGGACAACGTTGCCGCCGCCGACCACCACCGCCACCTCCGCGCCCAGCTCGCGGGCGGCAATGAGGTCGCCGGCGATCCGGTCGAGGGTGGGTTGGTCGATGCCGAAGGACTGCGCACCGGCGAGATATTCGCCCGAGAGCTTGATCACCACGCGACGATAGACCGGCCCAGCCATGATGCGATCGCTTTCCTGTCCGCGCGGCAGCTCCGGCCTACGATACCGTCGCTGGGTCTTCCGGCGGTTTCTTCTGACCGCTGGCGGCCGCGACTTCGGCTGCGAAATCGGATTCCTGCCTGTCGATTCCCTCGCCGAGAGCATAGCGCACAAATCCGGTGATCTTCACAGGCGCGCCGACCTTTCCCTCAGCTTCCTTCACGGCCTGGGCGACCGATTTGGCGCTGTCGTGGATGAAGGCCTGTTCGAGCAGGCAGACCTCCTTGTAGTAGGTCTTGAGCCCGGACTCGACGATCTTCTCGATGACGTTCTCCGGCTTGCCCTGCTGGCGGTATTTGTCGGCCAGCACATCCTTTTCGCGCTTCACGACGGCGGGATCGAGCCCGGCGGGATCAAGCGCCTGCGGATTGGCGGCGGCGACATGCATCGCGAGCTGCTTGCCGAGGCCGGCCAGTTCATCGATCTTTCCGGCCGACTCGAGCGCGACGATGACACCGTATTTGCCGGCGCCCTCGATCACGGCGTTGTGCACATAGCCCGACACCACGCCCTCGCCGACCACAAGCGAAGCCGCGCGGCGCAGCGTCATGTTCTCGCCGATGGTCGCAATCGCATCGGCAATGGCGGTCTCGACCGTCACGTCGCCGACCTTGGCCGCCTTGATCTTCTCGATATCGGCGCCGACCTCGAGCGCGATCTGGGCGATCATCTTGACCAATCCCTGGAAATGCTCGTTGCGAGCCACGAAGTCGGTCTCGGAGTTGACCTCCACGACAACCCCCTTGGTGCCGGATGTCAGCATGCCGATCAGGCCTTCGGCCGCAACGCGGCCGGCCTTCTTCGCGGCCTTGGACAGGCCCTTCTTGCGCAGCCAGTCCTGCGCGGCCTGCATGTCGCCGCTGCTCTCGGTGAGCGCGGCCTTGCAATCCATCATGCCCGCGCCGGTCGACTCGCGGAGGTCCTTGACCATCGCTGCTGTGATTGTCGCCATCGTTGCAAATCCTCTGCCTGTCCGGGCAGCCGCGGCGCGGCCTGCCGCCCCGCCGCCATCCGGAATTAGGTAAATCGGAAGTGGGTGGCCGGAACGATCCGGCCAACGCGTCGCGTTATTCGGCTTCCGCGGTCATCGCCTTGGCCTGAGCCACCCAGCCATCGGCCCGGCTCGGCAGTCCCACCTCTTCGCCGATCTTGTGCGCGGTATTGTGGTCGAGTTCGGCGAGCTGCCAGTAATGGAAGATGCCGAGATCGTTGAACTTCTTCTCGATCGCGCCGGACACGCCGGTGAGCTTTTTGAGGTCGTCGGCGGCACCGCGCGGCCCGGCGAGACCCTGGAATCCCGTCGGCTGCGTCGTGGCCGGAAGCTCCTCGCGGACCGGATGGGCCGATGCGCCGATATCGATGCCGGAGTCGCCCTGCGCCCGCGAGATGCCATCGATCGCCGCGCGGGCGACCAGATCGCAATACAGCGTGATGGCGCGGCCGGCGTCGTCATTGCCGGGCACCACAAAGGTGATGCCCTTCGGGTCGGAATTGGTATCGACGATCGCGGCGACGGGAATATTGAGCCGCCGGGCTTCCGCAATCGCGATGTCTTCCTTGTTGGTGTCGATCACGAAGATCATGTCGGGCAGACCGCCCATGTCCTTGATGCCGCCCAGCGAACGGTCGAGCTTGTCCCGCTCGCGCTGCAGCGTCAGCCGTTCCTTCTTGGTGTATTGCGCGCCCTCACCGGAGCCCAGCATCTCTTCGAGCTGGCGCAGCCGCTTGATCGACCCGGACACCGTCTTCCAGTTGGTCAGGGTACCGCCGAGCCAGCGCGAATTGACAAAATACTGCGCCGAGCGCTTCGCAGCCTCGGCGACACCGTCCTGCGCCTGCCGCTTGGTGCCGACGAACAGGATGCGGCCGCCCTTGGCAACGGTATCGCTGACGGCCTGCAGCGCCCGATGCAGCAATGGCACGGTCTGGGCCAGATCGATGATATGGATGTTGTTGCGCGCACCGAAAATATAATCCGCCATTTTCGGATTCCAGCGGTGCGATTGGTGGCCAAAGTGAACGCCAGCTTCGAGTAGCTGACGCATAGAGAAATCGGGTAGCGCCATAATTCTGGTTCTCCGGTTGGTTCCTCCGGAAACGTGTGAGCAAACGAGCCATGTCGGCCCGGTTGCCACCGGACGGCCTTGTGAGCCATGTTTCCGTGTGAGATGGCGCGGTATATAGCCGTATTTTCCCAAGAAGCAAGGAAATCCAGCCGGTTTCGCGGCGCCGCGGGCAAATCTTGGGCTACGGCCGCTTTTTTTGTCGGCGCAGGCCTCCGAGCTGTTGAGACGAGCGGGAAATGGCCCTTGCGCGGCCTCCGCAGGCCGCAATATCGGCTCCGCGTCGGCGAGATGCGAATATTCCATGACGTAACCGAAACCACCGTCGAGGTTTTGGCGATCGTCGCTAAATTGGAGGCAGACTCATGGCTCGCACAATTCGGAAACCCGGCGTGAAGCAGGTTCCGCTGTCGGAGATCAAGGACGATCTGTCGCGCTATCTTCGCGAGGCCGAGACACAAGAAATCGTCATCACCCGCCACGGCAAGCCGGCCGGGATCCTGATCGGATTCGAATCAGAAGAGGATTGGTTTGAATATCGGCTCGAAAACGATCCGCGATTCTTGCGCCGGATTGAACAGGCGCGGAATAGCCTGCAGGCTGGGCGCGGGGTCCGACTGGAAGACCTGGAAAAAGAATAGCGGCGCCGATTCAACCTCAGGCGACCATTTCCACCCGGCCGTCCTTGAGCCGGTAGATGCCACCAACCACCTTGATTTTGTTCTGTTCAACCGCCGCGCTCAGGATCGGCGTCGCCGAACGCAGCTTGGCGACATTGTCGATCACATTCTGCCGGATCGCGTTGCCGAGGGTGTCGCCGCCCTGCTGCAAGACCGTGTTCACCGCGGGGGCAACGCCGGCGACCAGGGAGGGCAAGTGTCCCGGCAGCGTGGTGCCGTCCTTGAGTGATTTGATCGCCGCGTCGACCGCGCCGCAGCCGTCGTGACCGAGCACCAGGATCAAGGGCATGCCGAGCACGGCGACGCCGTATTCGAGGCTGGCGATGGTTTCGGTATTGGCAAAGTTGCCGGCCACGCGACAGACAAAGAGATCGCCCCGTCCGCTGTCGAAGGCATATTCGGGTGCGATACGCGAATCGGCGCAGCTCAAAATGCCGGCAAAGGGATTCTGGCCGCCCGCCAGCGCCTCCCGCTCATGCTTGAAATCGTGACGCCGCGACACGCCTTGAATGTAACGCAAATTTCCCCGGTGCAAGCGCTCGAGCGCCGCATCCGGCGACAGCACGTTCTGCGGCTTCGGCGGCGCCTTGGATTCCTTCGCGCCGGCCGCGTCCGCCAGCAACATCCCGATCGTCGAGGTCGCGCCGACCACGAAAGCGCGTCGGGAAGGGGCGGATCGATGCGACAGCTTTTCGCGGCACAAGTTGCACATCTGAAATCTCCTACAGCGTTTGCACGTCCACCACGCCTGCGACAGCCTTGATCGCGCCGGCGATCTGCGGCGAGACCTTGAAGCGGCCCGGCAACTTCATCTCCACCTCGGTTTCGAGGTCAAGCATCATCACCAGCGAGACGTCGGCGTCAGCGCCGGACGCGGAGACCGAGCTGGCCGGGGCACCACGGTTGGCGCCGCCTGGCGCGGGCGCTTCGGGAAGCTGCAGCCGCCTGGCGATCGATTCCAGTGGCCTGGTGTCGCGAACAAAGATGCGCAGGCCTTTTTGGGTCTTGGCCGCGGCATCATCCAGCGGTTCGGCGTGAAGCACCCGGGCGCGGACGTCCTCGCCCTGCAATTCGGCGCCGAGTTGCAGCAACACCGCAGCCCCCGGCTCAAGCAGTTCGCGGTACTGCGCGAGCCCTTCCGAAAACAGCACCGCCTCGAAATGGCCGGTCGGGTCGGACAGCCCGATGATGCCCATCTTGTTGCCGGTCTTGGTGCGGCGCTCCATGCGCGATACCACCGTGGCGGCAACCTTGCCGGCGGTGGCGCCGGTCTTGACCGCGCGTGAGAATTCGGCCCAGGACTGCACCCGCAGCCGCTTCAGGACGGTAGCGTAGTCGTCGAGTGGATGGCCGGACAGGAAGAATCCGATCGCGTCATATTCGCGCCGCAGCCGTTCGGCCGGCAGCCATGGCTCGATCTGCGGCAGCATGATGGTCGGCGCGTCGGCCGCCCCGCCGAACATGTCGTTCTGGCCCATGGTCGCGGCTTCGTGGCTGCGCTGGCATGCTGCAAGGATTGCTTCAGCACCGGCAAACACCCGCGCGCGGTTGGAATCCAGTGCGTCGAACGCCCCGGCGGCTGCCAAGCTTTCGATCACGCGCTTGTTGATCGCGCGCGGGTTCACCCGTGCCGCGAAATCGGCCAGCGAGGTGAACAGCCCGTCGCGCCTGACCTCCGCGATCAGCTCGATCGCCTGCGGTCCGACACCCTTCAGCGCCGCCAGCGCGTAATAGATGGTGTGGTTGTCGACTTCGAACGTGGCACCGGAGCGATTGATCGATGGCGCTTCAACCTTGATGCCGAGCCGCTGCGCTTCGGCGCGAAACTCCGACAGCTTGTCGGTGTTGTTGAGTTCGAGCGTCATCGATGCCGCGAGGAACTCCACCGGGTAGTGCGCCTTCATGTAGGCGGTGTGGTACGATACCAGCGCATACGCCGCGGCATGGCTCTTGTTGAAGCCATAATCGGCAAATTTCGCCAGCAATTCGAAGATGGTGTCGGCGTGGCCCGGCTGGATGCCGCGCTCGATCGCGCCCGACACGAAGCGCTCGCGCTGCTTTTCCATCTCCGAGCGGATCTTCTTGCCCATGGCGCGGCGCAACAGGTCGGCCTCGCCGAGCGAATAGCCGGCCATGACCTGCGCAATCTGCATCACCTGTTCCTGGTAGATGATGACGCCGAAGGTTTCCCTCAGGATCGGCTCGAGCATCGGATGCAGATATTCGGGTTCTTCATCGCCATGCTTGCGGGCGCAGTAGGTCGGGATGTTGGCCATCGGACCCGGCCGATACAGCGCGACCAGCGCGATGATGTCCTCGAAGCGGTCGGGCCGCATGTCGACCAGCGCGCGTCGCATTCCCTGGCTTTCAACCTGGAACACGCCGACCACGTCGCCTCTCGCCAGCATCTGGTAACTGGCGGCATCGTCGAGCGGCAGGGTCGCCAGATCGAGCTCGACGCCGCGCTGCCTGAGCAGCTTTCCCGCGACGTCAAGCACGGTCAGCGTCTTGAGGCCGAGGAAGTCGAATTTCACCAGCCCTGCCGGTTCGACCCATTTCATGTTGAACTGGGTGACCGGCATGTCGGATTTGGGGTCGCGATAGAGCGGCACCAGCTCGCTCAAGGGCCGGTCGCCGATCACGATGCCGGCGGCGTGGGTCGAGGCGTGCCGGGTCAGACCTTCGAGGCGCTGCGCGATGTCGAAGGCGCGCGCCACCACAGCGTCCTCGTCGCGGAACGCCTGCAGCTTCGGCTCGCCGGCGATCGCGGCGGCCAGCGTCACCGGGGCCGCCGGGTTCTGCGGCACCAGCTTGGTCAGCTTGTCGACCTGTCCATACGGCATCTGCAGCACGCGGCCGACATCGCGCAGCACCCCGCGCGCCTGCAGCGTGCCGAACGTGATGATCTGCGCCACCTGGTCGCGACCGTAGCGCTGCTGCACATAGTCGATCACCTCGCCGCGCCGGTCCTGACAGAAATCAATATCGAAGTCCGGCATCGATACGCGTTCGGGGTTGAGAAACCGCTCGAACAGCAGGCCGAACTGGATCGGATCGAGATCGGTGATGGTCAGCGAGTAGGCGACGAGGGAGCCCGCGCCCGAGCCGCGGCCCGGCCCGACCGGAATTCCCTCGGACTTCGCCCATTGGATGAAATCGGCCACGATCAGGAAATAGCCCGCATAATTCATGCGGGTGATGACGTCGATCTCGAACGCAAGGCGGGCGCGATAGTCTTCCTCCGACGCCCCCTGGGAGAGGCCGTGGATGCGGAGCCGGTTGCTCAGGCCCGCCTCGGCCTGCCGGCGCAGTTCGGCCGCCTCGTCGCTTTGCGCATCCGCGGCATTGGCGCCCGCACCGACGGTGAAGCGCGGCAGAATCGGCTTGCGCGTCATCGGGCGGAACGCACAGCGCTCGGCGATCTCGACCGTGGAAGCCAGCGCCTCCGGCACGTCGGCAAACAACACCGCCATTTCCGCCCGGGTCTTGAAGCGATGATCCGCCGTGAGCTGGTCGCGGTCGGTTTCGGCTATGAGCCGGCCGCTGGCAATGCACAGCAGCGCGTCGTGGGCTTCGTAATCGTCGGCGGTGGCGAAATACGGCTCGTTGGTCGCGACCAGCGGCAGCCCCTTGGCATAGGCGAGATCGATCAGGCCGGCCTCGGCGCGGCGTTCCCTTTCAATGCCGTGACGCTGCAGTTCGAGATAGAGCCGGTCGTCGAACAGGCTCGCCAGCCGCTCGCAGCGCGTCGCCGCGAGCTGCCCCTGATCGGCGGCCAGCGCCAGCGAAATCGGGCCGTCAGGGCCGCCGCTCAGCACGATCAGGTCTTCGGCATGTCCCTGCAGCCATTCGAACTTGATGTGCGGCGCCTGGTGGGTCGGCGTTTCCAGAAACGCCCGCGAATTCAGCCGCATCAGGTTGCGGTAGCCGCGCTCGCGCGCCGCCAGCAGCACGATCCGGGCCGGGCCCGCGGCGAGCGCATTGCGCGCGTTGGGGTCTTGGTCCCCGAAATCGACCGCGAGTTCGCAGCCGATGATCGGCTGGATACCATAGGCCGCGAGCTTGTCGGAAAATTCCAGCGCCCCGAACATGTTGTCGGTGTCTGTCAGCGCCAGCGCCGGCTGGCGGTCGGCCTTGGCCAGTTCCGCCAGCTTCTGGATCTTGATCGACCCTTTCAGCAGCGAATAGGCCGAATGGACATGGAGATGGATGAATCCGGCACTCGACATGGTTGCGACAGGTTGCTGCGTCATCGGCTCGGCGGTCATCGGCTTGAGGGGTCGAAAGCCGCCCAAAGGCCGAACTCGCGCCCGCAATGGTGATCCCTGCTGCCACACCTGTCTACGCGTAACCCGCCAATCCACCCCGCCATCCGGCTTTTCCCCAGGGGCAGCCGTGGGCGTGCAGCAACCTGCCCGCGCCGGCTGGCCTCAAAGCTGGGGAATGAGCTGTGCCCACACCGCGATCATGCCGATAAACAGCGTAATCGACGTGAGCGCCGCGGCCTCTTCGACAAAGATCCTCAACATTTCCCGCCTCCTCTGCTGGAACGTAACAAGAACATTGTTCCGGTTCTGTTCACGAGAGTCAAGCGGCGGTAGTGGGCCAGTTTGAAAAATGACCCCCCAAAAATAACCTCTTGGTTAATTTTGGGGATGTGTGGCGAGCCGGTCAGTTTAAGCCGGGGATTTCGCATGAGCTGACTCGCCTTCTGCGAGAGTCGCAGCCTACATTCGCGAAATGCCTAAATTGCAGCGCGGCGGCCTACTTCTCAAATCCGAGGCGTATTGAGGACCACGAATTGATACTCCGGCTCGAAGTTCGCCAGCTCTCACGCTCAAGCATCGCGACGATATCGGACACTTTCACAAAACTTGTCGATGACACCAGCAACGATTGCGGGCGTAACCTCAATAGTGATAGCGGCACTGGGCGATATCCATCTGTTGGTCCGCGCCCTTACCGGAAACTCGATAGACAAGGCGATGTTCGCCAGAAATTCGACGTGACCACCAACCCTGGAGAGCATGTTTAAGGGGCTCTGGTTTCCCGAGCCCCTTGAATGGATCGCGCTTGATGTCCTTGATCAGTTCGTTGATGGCGGTGAGGATCTTTTCGTCCTCCTGCTGCCATTGCAGATATTCGTCCCAGGCGTCGTTGGTCCAGGCAATCTTCATGTTGCAGGCGGAGCCGCTTTGTCCGGCTCAATCAGCTCGCGATCGTGCAACCTTCCCTGATCGGCGTCCTTGATCGATCGCAACAAGCGAGCAGCGTTCGCCGGGCTCTTGAGAAGGTGAACCGTTTCCATGAGGCCCTCATAGTCGTCTTCCGACATCAGGACCACGCTGCGAGCATTCTGGCGGGTAACAAAGAGCGGCGCTCGGTTGTCGCAAACTTCGTCCATGTAGGACGCCAGGTTGTTGCGAAGCTGACTGTAAGAGACGTGTGCCATGAATCCTCTCCCGTTCCTTCCAAATATTTGTACATTGTACAAATATTTGTCAAGAGAACGACGTATGGTATTTTAGCACCTTTTTACTCATTCGGCGTGGGTGACCTTTGGGGGGCGAGAGGCTGGCGTCAGGAAGCGTCCCGCTTGGAGACGCATCGCCTTCTCCACCGCAAAACGTGAGTTGACGGCGACCCGCCTGCCCGGCTTGGGTCGCGCTGCGGAATTGATATAAGCGGCTACGGCCGAAGGGAGCTTTCATGCGCAACGTCGTTCTGGCCCTGCTGGCCGCCAGTGGACTGGCGTTGGTGGGGGCTGCACCGGCCCACGCCGTCGGCACCCGCTATCCGTTCTGCATTCAGGGCGATCAATATCCCGGCCTCAGCTACTGCAGCTTTGAGACCTACGAACAGTGCCAGGCCACCGCGTCGGGACGGGAACTCACCTGCATCGCCAATCCCTATTACGTTGGCGGCCGCCAGATGCCGGCGGAACGCCGCGCGCCTCGTCCGCGTTCGATCTATCCCGCTGACTGAGCGCAGCGCAGCGACCGGGTCGGGGCCATTTGTCCCGAAGGAGTTATTGATGCGGATCCTGATGATGGCGATCATGACAGCGGCCGCGGTTGCCGCGACCGCTCCTGCGCAAGCCCAGACCTACGGTCCGGATTATCCGGTCTGCATGCAGGTCTTTGGCAGGGTCGGCTATATCGACTGCCGCTACACCTCGCTGCCGCAATGCAACGCCACGGCATCGGGCCGCTCGGCGTCGTGCCTCATCAATCCCTATTACGTCAATCCACGTTCGAGGCCGGCGGTCCAACGCCGTCGCCGCCACTATTAGACCGAACCATGGGGGGTCGAGACTATTCGAGTTCGATGATCCGGCCGGATTGCAGCGACACCCGGCGGTCCATTCGCGCCGCCAGATCCATATTGTGGGTCGCGATCAGCATCGCCACCCGGGTCGCCTTGACAAGCTGCATCAGCGCCCCGAACACATGATCTGCGGTATGCGGATCGAGATTGCCGGTCGGCTCGTCGGCGAGCAGCACCCGCGGCGCATTGGCGACGGCCCGCGCGATCGCCACCCGCTGCTGCTCGCCTCCCGACAGTTCGGCCGGCCGGTGCCTGATGCGCTCGCCGAGCCCGAGATAGCCCAGGATCTCAGTGGCGCGCTTGACGGTCTCGGCGCGCTTGAGACCGCGGATCATCTGCGGCAGCATGACATTTTCGAGCGCGGAGAATTCCGGCAGCAGCCGGTGCGACTGATAGACAAAGCCGATATCGGTGCGGCGAATCTGGGTTCGTTCGACGTCGGACAATCCCGAGGTCGCGGTCCCCCCGACATAGACTTCGCCGTCGTCCGGACTCTCGAGCAGGCCGGCGATGTGCAGCAGCGTCGATTTGCCCGAACCCGAGGGCGCCACCAGCGCGACCGACTGTCCCGCCCACAAGGCGAGCTTGGCGCCGTCGAGGATGGTCAGCACCGTCTCGCCCTGGGTGTACTGGCGCTTGATCTCGTGGAGATAGACGACCGGTACATCTTCTGCCCCCTGCCCCATCTGTTCCTCACTCGTACCGGAGCGCTTCGACGGGATCGAGGCGGGCCGCACGCCAGGACGGGTACAGGGTGGCGAGGAAAGACAGGGTCAACGCCATGATCACCACCGCGCTGGTCTCGCCGAAATCGATCTCGGCCGGCAGCTTGGAAAGAAAATAAAGCTCCGGCGAAAACAGCTCGGTGCTGGTGAGCCAGGACAGGAATTGACGGATCAATTCGATATTCAGGCACACCAGCATGCCGACGAACAGTCCGGTCAGGGTGCCGACCACGCCGATCGCAGCCCCCGTGATTAGGAAGATCCGCATGATCGAGCCCTGCGACGCGCCCATGGTGCGCAGGATCGCGATATCGCTGCCCTTGTCTTTGACGAGCATGATCAGGCCGGAGACGATGTTGAGCGCCGCCACCAGCACGATCATCGTGAGGATCAAAAACATCACGTTGCGCTCGACCTGGAGCGCGTTGAAGAAGGTCGCGTTGCGCTGCCGCCAGTCAACCAGGAATATCGGCCGCCCGGCGGCCTCGGTCACGGTCTTGCGGAATGCGTCGATCTTGTCCGGATTGGTGGTGAACACCTCGATCGCGGTCACGTCGTTGGCGCGGTTGAAATAGGCCTGCGCCTCCGCCAGCGGCATGAACACCACGGTCGAGTCATATTCCGTCATGCCGATCTCGAACACCGCCGTGACCTTGTACGGCTTGATGCGCGGCGTGATGCCCATCGGCGTCACCGCCCCGCGTGGCGACACCAGCGTGATGCTGTCGCCGGCGTGCAGCGACAACTGATCGGCGAGCCGGCGGCCGATGGCGACGCCCTGACCCTGGTCGAAACCCTCGAGCGTGCCTTGCTTGATGTTCTTGGCGATCGAGGTGAGGTTGTCGAGATCATTGGCGCGAATGCCGCGCACCAGAACCCCGGCCGCATTGAACGGCGAGGATGCCAGCGCCTGGCCGTCGACGACGGGTGCGGCAAGCCGGATGCCGGCGAGCTGGCTGATGCGGTCGGCGACGTCCTTCCAGTCGGTCAGCGGCGATTCCAGCGGCTGCACCAGCAAATGTCCGTTGAGGCCGAGAATCTTGTCCAGCAGTTCCTTGCGGAAGCCGTTCATGACCGCCATCACAATGATCAGAGTGGCGACCCCGAGCATGATGCCGAGGAAAGAGAAGCCCGCGATAACGGAAATGAAGCCTTCCTTGCGACGCGCGCGCAAATAGCGTCCCGACATCAGCCATTCAAATGGCGCAAAGGGTAGGGTCCGAATTGGCTCGCTCATGGCTGCATCCATAGGTCGATTTTCACACGAATTGGGCTTTCTGAGCGCTTTCCGCGGTTTCCCACCGGTATTTTCGGTTTCCCAAAACGGTTTCCCAGGTTGCTTGGCAGGGGGAAAACAGAAAAAGGCGGCGAAAACGAGCCGCCGCCCTTGTAACTGATTCGTTCGGTCAGAGACCTATTTCAGCCGGCGCAGCCCTTTGACGCGCGCTTTCTCCGCCCGTACTTCATCCCAAGCGGATACGGCCTTCTTGTTGATCTCGATCGGATCGGCATGCTGTGCGTAGTCACGCTATCTCGTCTGACTTGTGCCCGGTCACGCTCTCGATGCCCCGAGCGCCCAGCAGCAGACCGCCGACCTCGGACGGAGCCGTCCATCTCAGGCCATGGGTGCATTCGTCCTTCTTGGCGAGCCCGATCTTGATCAGATGGTGCCGGATCGCCCTGCCCAGCACGTTGGCTCACCGACGGCTTGCCTTGCTTGCTGACAAGGATTGTTTCCGCCGTCGCGGTCCGCTTGGCTCGCTTCAACGCTTCGAGCTATGGCTTCGGACAGAGGTGATAATCGACTCGGCTTCAACGTCGCCCTCTCTGTCCACGACATAAAACTCGCCAGGCCCTCCTGCAAACGACTCAGAGGAACACTGCCAGGCATGGCCGATTAAGCATGCGTTCGTAATGTTAGATCGTTATGTCACGCGGTTCGAAGCACGGCGGGCCTCTCGGCCCGCATCTAGTCACCTCATTGTGACTTGCCAATGAAGCCTTCACCCAAGCGTGAGCGACGGCGGCAGCGATTGGGAGTACGGTCATCGTCCAGCTCGCGACATGGCCAGTTTCGGTTTCCTTTTTTCGCGTCTGGCCTGATCGTGATCGTTTTCGCAGACGGCCCGCTTGCGCCCCGCAATGGCGCCAGAACCAGTGGCCGCGGCAAAGGAGATAACGACCATGACTACCCCGTCAGGCAATGTCTCGCTAATGGCTCAGCCGGCGCAAGGCGCCGCAACTGCGCCCATCATCCGCACCATCGGCCTGTCCGACCTGCACCAGGCCCTGCGGCTCGGCTGGGAAGATTTCAAGGCGGTGCCCAGCCACGCCATCATTCTCTGCCTGATCTATCCAGTGCTCGGACTGGTGCTGGCGCGCATTGTGGTGGGTTATTCGGTATTGCCGCTGCTGTTTCCGCTGGCGGCGGGTTTTGCCCTGATCGGTCCGTTCGCAGCTCTTGGTCTCTATGAACTGAGCCGCCGCCTCGAGCGCGGCGAACCGGCGCCGGCATGGGGTGCGCTCGAGGTGCTGCGCTCGCCGTCATTCGGCGCCATGCTCGGGCTCGGCACGCTGTTGCTGGCGCTGTTCGTGACCTGGGTGGCGACCGCGCAGGCGATCTACGTCGCCGCCTTCGGTTATGAAGCCGCGGCGAGAATTCCGGACTTCGCCGCGCAGGTGCTGACCACACCGCAGGGATGGTGGCTGATCGTCGCTGGTTGCAGCGTCGGCTTCCTGTTCGCCGTGGTGGCGCTGTGCGTCAGCGTGGTCTCGTTCCCGCTGATGCTCGACCGACACGCCGACGCCGGGGACGCCATGGTGACGTCGCTGCGCGCGGTGGCACGAAACCCGGTGCCGATGGCGGCATGGGGATTGATCGTCGCGGTGCTGCTGGTGCTGGGATCGCTGCCGTTCTTCCTCGGCCTTGCGGTCGTGATCCCGCTGCTCGGCCACGCCACCTGGCATCTGTATCGCAAGGTGGTCGCACCGGATCCCTCCCAATCCGAAATCGATCCCTTCCCGCCCGCGATTCGCGAGCGGCGCTTCGCGGCAGATTTCCCGTCCAACTTGTTCCCCCCGTGGCGGCGCAAGCAGCGAAACCACTTCTACGATGGTCCAATCTAAAGGGCGGCCGCGATCGGCATACAATGCCGGGGGGACCGCCAAACCGTCGCGGTTCCCCATCTGCGCATGTCCCGTGAAGCAGAGCTTGGCCTCCTTGCCGGGTCCTTTACGATAGGGCCTCGCTTGGGGGGTGGTGCTTCAGCGATGAATAATTCGTTACGAAGAGAGGCGCGCCAGCACGTCGGCTGGAGTTAGATTCTCGCGCATGCCGTCGCTGCGCCGCTTGATCTCGAGCTTGCCCTCGGCAAGCCCCTTCGGGCCGACCAGGATCTGCCAGGGAATGCCGATCAGGTCGGAGGCGGCGAACTTGGCGCCGGCGCGCTGATCGGTATCGTCATACAAGACCTCGACACCCTTCGCCGTGAGCTCGCGGTAGAGTTTTTCGCACGCGGTATCGGTATCTTCGGCACCCTGCTTCAGGTTCAGGATCGCGGCTTTGAACGGCGCGACCGCCTCCGGCCATTTGATACCGGCATCGTCATGGCAGGCCTCGATGATGGCGCCGACCAGCCGCGAGACGCCGACGCCGTAGGAACCGCCGTGGATCGGCACTTCGGCGCCGTCGGCGCCCGCAACCATGGCTTTCATCGTGTCGGAATATTTGGTGCCGAAGTAGAAGATCTGGCCGACCTCGATGCCCCGCGTCTGCACTCTCTTGTCGGCGGGCACTTCGCGGTCGAACCGCGCGGCGTCGTGAACGTCCTCGGTGGCGGCATAGGCCGAGGTCCATTGCTGGATGATGGGCGTTAGGTCGCCGTCATAGTCGATCTCCGCGCCCGGCACTGGCAGATTGAGCACGTTGCTGTCGCAAAAGACCGCGGACTCGCCGGTCTCCGCCAGCACGATGAATTCGTGGCTGAGATCGCCGCCGATCGGGCCGGTCTCCGCCCGCATCGGGATCGCCTTCAATCCCATCCGCGCAAAGGTCCGCAAATAGGCGACGAACATCCGGTTGTAGGAGCGTCGTGCCGCCGCCTCGTCGATATCGAACGAGTAGGCATCCTTCATCAGGAATTCGCGTCCGCGCATGACGCCGAACCGCGGCCGCTGCTCGTCGCGAAACTTCCACTGGATGTGGTAGAGGTTGAGCGGCAGGCTCTTGTAGGATTTCACGTAGGCGCGGAAAATCTCGGTGATCATTTCCTCGTTGGTCGGCCCGTACAGCAATTCGCGCTTGTGGCGGTCGGCGATGCGCAGCATCTCCGGGCCATAGGCGTCGTAGCGGCCGCTTTCGCGCCAGAGGTCGGCCAGTTGCAGCGTCGGCATCAACAGTTCGAGCGCGCCGGCGCGGTCCTGCTCTTCGCGCACGATCCGCTCGATCTTCTTCAGCACCCGCAAGCCCAGCGGCAGCCAGGCATAGATGCCGGCGGCCTCCTGCCGGATCATGCCCGCGCGCAGCATCAGCCGGTGCGACACGATCTCCGCTTCCTTCGGATTCTCTTTCAGGATGGGCAGAAAAAATCGCGACAGTCGCATGGGAAAACCCGGGGGAATCGGTGAGACAGCGTAGGCCGGCAGTGAAACCGGATCGGCTGCGAAAACACAAGGGCGGGCACCGCAAAAGCCGCTGGCACCGCGGTATTTCCGGCCGTTTCGACCCCATTGGCGGCGTGATTAAGGCGCGGAGCCGGTCACGGATTGCGGATCAGTTGGAGCGGTCGCAAGCCGGAAGCTCGCGAGCGCGATCCCGGCCATGAGAAGCAGCGACCGGCCAGGCTCTGGCATCACATCTTGGCGCCGGAACGCTCGGGCATCTTCTTCATATCCATCCCGCCGGAAGCGGCGCCGGGCCCCTGCGCGCCGACGCCCTGGACATCGAACGAGAGCTTCACCTGGCCAGCCTTCTCGAAATCAAGGGTGACCGGCACCTTGTCGCCCTGCTTGAGCGGGCTCTTCAGACCGAACATCATCAAATGATATCCGCCCGGCGCGAGCTTCACCGTCTTGCCGGGGTCGATGGTGAGTCCGCTGTCGAGCGGCCGCATCGTCATCACGCCATTCTTGGTAGCCATTTCGTGAACCTCGACCTTGCCGGCGATGTCCGCCGAGCCGCCGGTCAGCCGATCGGCGGTCGCCCCCTTGTTCTCGATCGTCAGATAGGCGCCGCCGATCTTGGCGCCCCCCGGCGTGGCGCGGGCCCAGGCTCGAGTAATGACGAGGTCGCCGGCCCTGACTTCCTGGGCCAGCGCGGCCCCGGCGAGGCCATATCCGAGCATGGCGATGGCCACGAGTGGACCGACCACCGATCTTAGTACCGTTTGCGTGATCTGCATTTTGTCCTCTTTTGCGCGCGGATGGATTTACGGAAGATGGATCGCCGGATGCAGCGTGCCGAGCATCCCGACGATGGCGAAGATGGCCAATCCCAGGCCGATCTCGATCGTGCTGTTGCGGGTGAGCTGACGAAGCGCGTCGAGTTGCGGCCCGTTCGCCGTCGAGCGGCCGAACTGTGGTGTCAACCAGAACCGGTTCACCGCCGCGAACACCAGCATGACGGCGAAAACCCCGAGCTTGAGCATCAGGAGCTGCCCGTATTCGGTGACAAGCAATGCGTGAACCGAACCGACCAGAATCCATGCGTTGACAATTCCGCTGGCCGCCAGCGTCGCTACGCTGACCACGCCCAACGCCGAAAACCTTCGCGTCGCATCCCAAGCCTGCGACGCCCGCGCCGGGGTGGGGTGACGACCAACCGCGCCGAGCAGAAGCACCAGCGGCACCAAGCCTCCGATCCAGGCCGCCGCAGCAACAAGATGCAGCGCATCGGCCGCAACATGCAGATTGCCGATTGCACCCAGCGTCGACCCGGCATGGCCGGACCAGGCGATCGCGGCGGTCAGGCCGAGCGCCGCCGCGAATGCGAGCCAATTGGTCCACGGCACCTGCCGATACGCCAGGCAAACGGCCAGAACGATCGCCAGCAGGCCGCGTATTTCAACAACCAGCCCGAATTGCGTCTGGTCCAATACCGTCCACAGCACGGGTGCGGTCATGGCCTCACCAAACGGCAGTCCGCTCATCGAGACGGTCTGAAGCAAAAGCCAGATCACCCCTGACAACGCGGTAACGGCCAGACCGATCCAGGCGACACGCAGCGTTTGGGTCCGGACCAGTTTTGCAGCGGACCCGGCGTGGAGAGCAGGCTTCGCCACCAGGGTCCCGAACATCACGGTTCCGGCCGTCACCGCCGTCGCGCCAAAGTGTATCGCACGAACCGCGATCAAGGGTTCGTTCACCCCCGCTTCGAACCAGTCCATTCGATTGTGCCTACTTGCCGACCTGAAACGTGAAGCTGCCCTCGGTGCTATGCGTGTCGACCGAAAGCACGCGCCACGTCACATGATAGGTTCCGCTGCCGCCCGCGCGCAGCGAGACCGACATCTGGTTGCCGCTGACCCGGCTTTTGCCGGTATCGGCGCGTTTACCGGCCGGGTCGGTCACGGTGATCGTGCTGAAGGCCGGCTCCAGCTTTTGCGTAAACCACAGGGTCACCTCGCGTGGCGCCGTCGCAACCTTGTTGCCGACCCGAGGTTCGGCATGGTCAAGCATGGCATGCGCCGACGCTGCCCCGGTGGCGAACAGCAACAGCAGCGCAATGATCCCGAAAACAGATGAGCGTCGCATGGTCAATTCCTTGCAAATGGGCTGGCAGGCTGCACGGGGCCACCGAAGATCGGCTTGCCAATGCCGCGCGGGTCGATGTCGTCGAGATAAAGATGCAATTGTGCAATGACGCCCACATTGGTGCCGCTCTCCCGGTTGATCGGAATCAGGGCCTCGATGCCGACCTGAAAGGTATTTCCGACCCAGATGACACCGGGATTGATGGTGCCCGTCGTCATCGTTCCCGAGGTCAGCGTATTTCCTACCGGGGTCTGCAGGGTTGCTTCGACCAGCGGGATCAGGTGATTGATGAAATCCGGCAGGCCGAGGTCGGTTACGGCGGACTTCAGATACGGCATGCTATATTGAATCGAACCGCCCCAGTTCAGCACGCGCGGGTGGAATTCTGTGTCCGTCGTGACATCTCCAGTGCCGGCATCGACCCCGAATGTGGTGGTTGAATTCCTGCCTGGGATCGCGTAGCCGAGTTGGCCGGTGATCGCCACCGGCCGCAACCACGAGAAGGTGTCGGGAAGGTCGCCCCAGCCTTTGCCGAAATAAACATTCGGCGTGTACGTATTGAAGGGATCGGCGCCGACATTTTCCGCGCCGGTGCCGGCCCACTCCACGCTCAAGCCCACCGACATCACGAACTCATGCGCGGGGTCCCTGAAAACGCGGTATTTGAACGTGGTGTCCAGATTCTGAAATCCATTGGCTCCGGGTGTCATGAAAGCGGTCGGACTGAGAAAGCTATAGGTCGAGCCGAACGACACCGCGAAATCCTCGGTAATGCGCTTGGAAAACTCTTCCGATATGTCGCGCTGCCGCACGGGTGGGACGTCGCCGGTCTTAAAGCTATCGACGGTTGGCAGCGAGAGTTCGTCGTTGACACCGGGGTCATCGATGCCGAGCGTTGCGGGAAAGAAGCGGTTGCCGACGATTTCGTGGGCGACGCTTTCACTGAGGGGAACGAGCGCGATAGCGAGCCCCGAAAGGCCCGCCCGCGCATAACGTATAAACATCGAAAATCTCCGCATGAATTGACGTGGGATTGCATCAACGGCCAATGGCCGAAAAGATCACGTCAGATGCGGCGGCGCCCGGGCTTGCGCATGGGAGCCGGTTCGGGATGGCAGCCGATCCGCCGCCACATCGCGCCACACGACGCGCCCAAGCTGCAGGTAAGGCGTCTCGATCGTCGCCTGCGGGGTGTCGACCGGCGCGCCGGCATGGGCCAAATTACAGGTCGAACAGCAGCCATCATGCGCGCGAGGCTGGCCGGATTGATCGCTCTGGCCGGAATTCGCGGCGCCGTCGTCATGACAGATCGCTGGCCCACGCAACGGGTCGGACGCGGCGACGGTGGCAGCCCAGCATGCGGCGATCGGCGCGAAACTCTGCACCGCCAAGGCGATCAGGACGATCGGAAGGAATTTCCGCAACCTCCGGCGCATGAGCAAACCCATCCCCTTCAACGTGGCCAGCTAATCATGCTCAGAGTCCGGTGTCGAGATTGGGTTCCCGGCAAACTGACGTTGCGCGCGGGAAAATGCGGATTCCTGCGGAAGCCAACGATGAAATAACTTGCTGGCGGCGGTGTCGTCGCGCGGGTGCAGGCGTCGCGCCCGCCCGCCTTCGGCCCTACCCCCTTACCCGGAATGGCTGTGGGCGCGAAATCCTCAAACGCAAGTGGCGAAATCCCAATCATTTCGCAAATTGCTTGAATTTTGAACAATCGTTGCTGAAATTGATGACAAGGCAAAAAAGATGGTCTACCACTGCGGGTTCAGGCCAACCGTAAGGTTGAAGTCTGGTGGTCCAAGTCTCGGGAGGAGCCCTGGCGTGCACAAGCAGCGTCGCCCCGCAATCAAGATCAAATCCAAATTTTCGGGGAAATAGGGTCGACACAATTTCTAGAGCAGGGCTCACGCCCTGCTCTTTTTTTCGCGATGCTTTTTTGCGATGCCGTCAAGACACCCTCTCGTTCCGCCATGACCCATCCGATCGAGCACAGTTTCCAACTCGCCGCCGAACGGTGCGGGGATCTGACGCCGGTGGTCTATCGCCGCCTGTTCCGCGAACACCCCGAGGCCGAAGCGATGTTCCGGCGCGAAGCGAACGACCTCGTCAAGGGCTCCATGCTCGCGCTCAGCATCGAGGCGATACTGGATCTTGCGGGCAAGCGCACCGGCAACTTTCGCATGATCGAATGCGAGGCGGCTTCGCATGACGCCTACGGCACGCCGCGCGAGCTGTTCGGAAAATTCTTCGGCGTGATCGCGGCAACGCTGCACGAAATCCTCGGGCCTGACTGGTCGCCGGAGATCGAACAGGCGTGGCGAAAACGGCTGGACGAGATCGAAACCATGATCGCCGCCAGCGAAGCCCGAGCGGAATAGCTCTGCCTTGGAATCGACACGTCAGTTCCGAATCTCCTGACCCGCGGTTCTGCCGCAAGGTGGCGCGAATGCCCCGAGTATGAGACACTTGCTGCTTCCGCGGCGCATGCAATCAACGCCGTCGGGCAAAAAACATGGGAAAACAGGGAGCAAGCGAATGTCCGGGACTGACAATTCCTCAACGACCAGGCGTGATCTTCTTCAGGCGGCCGCGACCGCCGGCGCGGCGACCGCCCTGTTTGGCGGGTTGGGCGTAAGCCCTGCGATGGCGGCCGAGGTGAGCCGTTCGGAAAAGCCGCTCAAGGCGGCGTTCTCGAACGCCGGCCTGCAGGCGACCTGGTGCGCCCAGGGCAAGCAGGCGGCCGAATGGTGGGGCAAGCTGTTCAACGTCGAGGTCACCTGGTTCGACGGCCAGCTCGATGCCGTGAAACAGCGCGCCGCGATCGACAATATGGCCTCCCAGAAATGGGATTTCGTCGCCATCCAGGCGTTCGGCATCGGCACCTTGACCCAGCCCGTGCAGAAGATGATTGATGCCGGCATCCCGGTCATCGACATGGACACGCTGATCGCGCCGCTGGACCAGATCAACGTCCACTCGTTTCTCGCGCCCGACAACGAGTTCATGGGCGCTTCGGTGACGCAAGCGCTGGTCAACGCCATCGGTGGCAAGGGCAAGATGATCATGACCCAGGGCGCGCTTGGCCATACCGGCGCGCAGGGCCGCGCCAAGGGCTTCAACACCGTCGTAAAGCAGTTCCCGAACATCGAGGTCCTCGACACCCAACCGGCGGATTGGGACGTGTCGAAGACAGCGAGGCTGTGGGAGACCTATCTCACCAAATACCCGCAGATCGACGCGGCCTTCTTCCACAATGACGACATGGCCCTTGCCGCCTACAACATCATGAAGGCGCACAACCGCACCAAGATCCTGATCGGCGGGGTTGACGCCATGCCGCCGGCAATCCAGGCGGTGAGCGAAGGCCGCATGTTCGCGACCGTCCGCAATCCTTCCTGCCGTATCCATGGGGGCGCCATCGTCGCTGGCGTCGCCGCCGTGACCGCGGGCGAAAAGAGCGGTCAGGGCATCCCGAAGAACGTCGTGACCGACGGTCCGGTGGTGACCAAGGCCAATGCTCCGGGCATGCAGTGGATGGAGGATCATTTCCTGATCTGAACTGTTTATGCCGCAAGGCCGCTCACCCCTCCTCGAACTGGAGCAGATCACCAAGGCCTTCGGCGGCGTCGAGGCGCTCCGCGGGGTCGACTTCACGCTTTCCGCCGGCGAGATCCACGGTCTCGTCGGCGAAAACGGGGCCGGCAAGAGCACGCTGATGAAAATCATCGCCGGCGTGCATGCGGAATTCTCGGGTCGTTTCGCGCTGGATGGAAAGGAAGTCCGGTTTCGATCGGTCCGCGATGCCCGCGCGGCCGGTATCGCCATGGTGCATCAGGAACTCAGCGTCGCGCCCGATTTGACGGTCGCCGAGAACGTGTTTCTCGGCGTCCAGCCGACCAATCGCTTCGGACTCGTGCAGTGGCGGCGGATGGCGCGCGAAGCGGGTGAGCAACTCGCGAGATTCGGCATCGACGTCGATCCGCTTTCGCGGCTTGGCGACCTGCCGATCGGCCTGCAGCAACTGATCGAGATCGCCCGGGTACTGTTTTCCGGGGCGCGGATCATCATTCTGGACGAGCCGACCTCGGCATTGTCGCCGCCAGAGGTCGAACGCCTGTTCTCGACCCTGCGACGGCTCCGCGACGAGGGTACTGCGATCGTCTTCATTTCCCATTTCATCGAGGACATCCTGCGCGTCTCGGACACGGTGACGGTTTTCCGCAACGGCCGGAAGGTCGCCGAGGCGCAGGCGACCGCCACCAGCAAGGCGGCCCTGATCGAGGCGATGATCGGCAAGGGCCGCGAGGCGCTGGAAGAGACCTACACCGAGGAGATCGCGTTGCCGCCGTCGAGCGACCGGCCGCTGGTGCTGGAGGCCCGGCAGCTATGGTTCGGCCGCAGCCTGCAGGACGTCTCCTTTGGGGTGCGCTCCGGCGAAGTCCTCGGCATCTACGGCTTCATGGGCTGCGGGCAGCTCGAGCTGGCACGGATTCTGTTCGGCAAGCTCAGGCCCGATGCCGGCGAGCTTGCCATTGCCGGAAAGCCGGAGGCCTTCGGCAGCACAGCGGATGCCCGGAGCGCCGGAATCGCATTCGTTCCGGAGAGCCGGCGCGCCATGCTGTTCCACCAGGAGCCGGTTTACAAGAACATCTCGATCAGCATCCTCGATCGTATTTCCTCGCTATGGCTGAGGCCGCCACGCGAGCGATCGATCGCCACCCGGCAGATCGAGCAATTGCAGATCAGGCCGGCGGCCGTCGAGATCGACCTCGGCATGCTGTCCGGCGGCAACCAGCAGAAGGTCGCGCTTGCGAAGTGGCTGAGCTACCCGCCGCGGCTTTTGGTGCTGTGCGAGCCCACACGCGGCATGGACGTCGGTGCCAAGAACGACGTCATCCACATCATCCGCGACCTGCGCGCGCGCGGGCTCGCCATCGTCGTGCTTTCGACCGAGCCGGAGACGGTGCTGTCGCTGGCCGATCGCATCATCGTTCTCAAGCGCGGCGTGGTGGTACGCGAATTCGCCAACGAGACGATCAGCAAAGACCGCCTGCTGGAAGCGGCGTGAGGAGAGGCCCATGGGGAGCGGTGAAAGCGTGACGGTTTCCGCGGCTGGCCACAAGCGATCAGGCCGAATCGCCGCGCTGCTGCGCTCCCAGATGCGAAACATTGCGCCGTTCCTGACGCTGATCTTGCTCAGCGGCTTCTTTGCCGCCGCAAGTTCTTCGTTTGCGACCCTCGACAATGTCGGCAACATTCTAACCCAGGTTTCGGTCACCGGCATCATCGCCGTCGGCCTCACCTTCGTTATTCTTTGCGCCGAGATCGACCTGTCGATCGCCAGCATCGCCAACGTCACCGGCATTGCGGTCGCCTATTTCACCCAGCAGGAATCCTACGTGAACATCGCCAACCTTCCGATGGCCGGCTGGATCGCGATCCTGCTGGCGCTGGCGCTCTGCGCCCTGCTCGGCCTCGTCAACGCGCTCGGACTGACGGTGATCGGCATTCCGTCCTTCATCATGACCCTCGCCATGATGCAGATCGCAGCCGGCATCTCCGCCCTCTTAGTGCGCGGCCAGATCGCCTACAAGGTGCCCGGCGTTGTCACCACGCTCGGGTCGTCGTCGATCGGCGGCATTCCCTGGATCGTGATCGTTGCGGCATTGATGCTGCTCGCCGGCCACCTTGTGCTGACCTACACCCGCTTCGGTCGTTACGTCTACATGGTCGGCGGCAACCGCGAGGCGGCGGAATATTCCGGACTCAACGTCAATCTGATTCTCGGCAGCGTCATGGTGATCTCCGCGATCTGCTCGGGCATCGGCGGCATGTTGGGCGTCGCCCATTTCGGCAGCGCGCAGCAGAACGAGTTCGACACCTACCTGCTGGATTCGATCGCTGCGGTTGTGGTCGGCGGCACCAGCCTGTTCGGCGGCCGCGGCGGCATCGGCAATACCATTGTCGGCCTGTTCGTGCTCGGCGTCCTCAACAACGGGCTCGACCATGTCAACATCGATAGCTTCCTGAAGATATTGATCCGCGGTCTCATTCTGCTCGCGGCCCTCGTCATCAACGTCTACGCGCAGCGATTGCGGGCAAGGGCCGTCGAATAGCGGTGGCCTCCTGTGCGAGACGCGCCCGAGCGCGGCGCCTCGAAGGATGGAGCCATGCGGCTCGAAAATAGATGGACGAGATTTAGTCGCCGAAATCGGGGCGCCAGTCGCGCAATTGCCGCGCTGCCGTGGTCACCGCCTCGATAGTACGGAACGACGGGGTGTCCAGCAGCATCGCGCGGGCGAGACGCAGGCTTCGCGCCTCGCAGACCGCCCGGCGCTTCGGATCCTCGATCAGTTCGAAATCGATATTGTGCGCGAGGCCGAGGATACGGCGGATGATCTTTGCGGCCGAGAACCCGATGGCGTCCTGCAACAGCCGTTCCATGTAGATCTGCCGTTCGGCCTCGAGCCGCGCCGCGCCCGACGGACCGGCGAACAGCGCTGCCGGATAGGCGTCGCCGGCCGGCTGATCGCGCCAAAGCGCGACGAATTTGACGGCAAACTCATTCCAGACGCTTTCAGTCGTTTCCAGCACCCAGGCCTCGAACGCTTGGCGTTCGCTGGGCGCGCGCTCGTGGCCGACCGAGGCCAGATAGCTCATGATGAGATTACCAATCAAGGCGCCGAGGTCGAACCCCATCGGGCCGTAGAAGGCGAATTCGGGGTCGATCACCCGCGTCTGGCTTTCCGTCACCATGATCGATCCGGTGTGGAGGTCGCCGTGGATCAGCGTTTCCGGGCATGCCATGAACTTGAGCTTGAGCCGCGAGATCGCGACATGCAGGTCCAGATCTTCGCGAAAGCCGGCGGCGGTCGCATCGAGCCAGGGCGATGTCCAGCGGTTTTGCTCGGCCTGGAAATACGGTTCCGTAAAGATCAGATCCTCGGTGATCTTGCACAGCGCGTGGTTGCCGGCAAAGGCGGCGATGCCCTGCTTTTTCTGCGCGGCGGGAACCGCAAGGTCGGAACTGAGAAACAGTGTCCGCGCCAGGAAAGTCGTGATGTGGTCGACCAGGCGCGGGTAGCAGGTGCCGGCAACAAGCCCCTTGCGCAGGATGATGTGCGGCTCCAGCAACTCCATGGCGATGAGCGCGAGAGCCTCATTGTGGTGCAGCACCGCCGGCACCAGGCCGGGCGCCAGCCGAGCCTGGTGGACGAGCGCCTGGTATTCGTAATGCGAGCGCGACAGCGGCAGCGGCCAGCTTTCGCCGACCAGTCGCACATAAGGCAGCGCCTGCTTGACGGCGATTCCGCCCATCGTTCCCTTGACGATGAACACGAGATTGAGGTTGCCGTCGCCGACCTCGCTGATCGACCAGGCCTGCGGCGATCCTCCCAGACGGGCGACGACGTCAGGAAGCTGAGCGAGGTAGGCCCGCAGATCCGCGTCCCGCAAAACGCGATATTGATCCGGTCCGGGGACGCCCGACGGGCGCGGCTGCGAAGTCATGGACGCATGCCATCCTATCCTGCGGCGGGGTGGGCCTTAATCCCGCTCGAGAAAATTCGATCCGATGTCGGCCTTCTTCTTGATCGGATCGTAGTCGCAATAGACCCCGTCGGCCAAAAGCGTGTAGCTGGCGATCACCGTAAATTTATTGAGCTTGACCGAATTCAGCCCGATGACCGAGGTGTTGGTGCCGCCGTTCCACTTGAACGGTGTTGAGCTCGGCGCTCGTTCGCAGGCCGCAACCGCTTCGGCAAAGACCTGGCCTTCGACAAAGGCCTTCACCGTGCGCAACTGGGCCAGGATTTTCCAGTTCATGTAGAAGGCGCCCGCAAGGCCGGCGATCGCCAGGATCAACAGCCCGACCATGATTCTCTGAAAAGACATCTGTCTCATTCCCCAGCCCGAAACCCGGGCCCTCACATTCCCATCAGCCGCGAGAGCCGATCGACGTTTAGATATCCGGCATCATAGGCCAGCCACGCAGCCGCGAAAATCACCGCCGAGAGAACGGTGGTCCAGATCAGCTTGCGCCCCATCAGGCTAGCGATCGGCGCGCCGGGATCGGTGCCGGGCGCGCCGCCGCCATCCTCGTGCTGGCTGCGCACGCCGAACGGCAGGGTCAGGAACAGCACAATCCACCAGATGACGAAGTAGATCGCGAACGCAGTGGAGATGCTGTAGATCATGTTTCAGGCCTGTTCGATTTCAACCAGGGCGCCGGAAAAATCCTTCGGGTGCAGAAACAGCACCGGCTTGCCATGGGCACCGATTTTCGGCACGCCGTCGCCCAGCACCCGCGCGCCCGCCTTGATCAGGGTGTCGCGCGCCGCGATGATGTCGGGCACGTCGTAGCAGACGTGGTGGATGCCGCCGTCGGCGTGGCGCTCCAGAAATTTGGCGATGGGCGAGGTTTCACCCAGCGGCTGGATGAACTCGATCTTGGTGTTGGGCAGTGTCACGAACACGGTGATGACCCCGTGCTCCGGCAGCGGCACCGCCGCGGAGATGTCGGCGCCGAACGCCGCGCCATAGATCCTGGCGGCCTTCTCGGCATCCTTGACCGCGATCGCCACATGGTTGAGCCGACCCAGCATGGCACTCACCTCCAACTCCCATAACCGCGCCCCACCCTTACCCAGGGGAACCGCGCTAAACCGTCAGGACGTGAACATAACATAACGGCTTTTTGCCCCACTGCTCGTTCAGCGCGGCGCGCACCGCCCGCCGCACCGACTCCGCCAGCGCGTCGGGATCGCGCCGCCGCGCCCGCGGCAGGCCCTCGACGGTCGACACCACCACGTCGAACACGATCTCGTCGATGATCTCGCCGGCGGTGTTCTTCTCGGGAATTCCGACCAGATCGACCTCGGGATCGTCGGCCAGTTCGCCTTTTTCGGTGATCGCAATCGCCACCAGGGCGCAGCCGGCGAACGCCATCCGGCGCCGTTCGACCACGGCGCGCGACTTGGAATCCTCCAGGATCGAGCCGTCCTTGTAGAGTCGCCCCGAGGGCAGTTCGTCA
Organism: uncultured Alphaproteobacteria bacterium; assembly: GCA_963808035.1. Classification (GTDB taxonomy): domain Bacteria; phylum Pseudomonadota; class Alphaproteobacteria; order Rhizobiales; family Xanthobacteraceae; genus Bradyrhizobium. Next base: position 59,985 of record CAWEEF010000005.1, read on the forward strand.
ATAATGCCCGGATCGCCCGGCCCGAGCTTGACCAGATCGCCGTTGCGGCAAACCAGAACCTTCGGCACTCCGGCGGTGCGGGCGAGCTGCGCATGCTCGGCGAGATGCAGCGCCTCGCCGTGAACCGGGATCAGCAGTTGCGGTCGTACCCATGAGATCATGTCGCGCAATTCGTCGCGGCGCGGATGGCCGGAGACATGAACGAGGTGGGTGCGATCGGTGATGACCTCGATGCCCTGGGTGATCAGGCCGTTGATGATGGCGCCGACCGCCTTCTCGTTGCCGGGGATGGTGCGCGAGGAAAAAATCACGCAGTCGCCCTTGTTGAGCGTCACCTGCGGGTGGTCGTCATTGGCGATCCGCGCCAGCGCCGCGCGCGGCTCGCCCTGGCTTCCGGTGCAGAGCGCCAGCACCTTGTCGGGCGGAAAATGGCCGTAAAGGTCGGCGCCACGAAAATTCTGCACCCCGTCGAGGTGGCCGGTCTCGCGCGCGACCTGAACCACGCGCTCCATCGCGCGGCCGACCACCACGACTTCGCGCCCCGCGGCGCGGGCGGCATCGGCCACCGCGCGCAGCCGGGCGACGTTCGAAGCGAAGGTGGTCACGGCGACGCGGCCCTTCGCGGCCTTGACCAGCTCGGTAATGGATTTGGCGACTTCAGCCTCGGAGGGCGAGCGCCCTTCCCGGACGGCGTTGGTGGAATCGCCAATCAGCGCCAGCACGCCGGCGTCGCCGAGCTCGCGGAGCCGCCTCTCGTCGGTCGGCGGCCCCAAGACCGGGGTCGGATCGATTTTCCAGTCGCCGGTGTGCAACACGGTGCCGGCGGAAGTGTGGATCGCAAGTGCATGGGATTCCGGAATCGAATGCGCGACCGGAATGAACTCGACATTGAACGGGCCAAGGTCGATGCGTCCGCCCGAGCGAACCACCGTGACCGGAATTTTCGGCGGATTGCGCTCGGAAGCGCATTTCGCCTCGAACAATGCAGCGCTGAATTTGGTGGCGTAGATCGGACATTTCAGGCGTGGCCAGAGGTCGATGATGGCGCCGAAATGATCTTCATGGGCGTGCGTCAGCACGAGGCCAACGAGGTTCTTGCGCTCCTTTTCCAGAAAGCGGATGTCGGGCATGATGAGATCGATGCCCGGCAGATGTTCCTCGTCGCCAAAGGACACGCCGAGATCGACGGCGAGCCAGCTACGCTGATGGCGGTTGCCGAGGCCATAGATCGACAGGTTCATGCCGATCTCGCCGACGCCGCCGAGCGGCGCAAAGCTCAGCTCATCCGGCCGCGTCATCGCGTTGCTCCCGCCGAGGCCACTGAACCGAAATAGACGTCGCCGGCAGCGATCGGAACCCGCCCGCCATCGGGCGTCCGGACGACCATGCAGCCCGAGCCGTCCAGGGTGTCGAATGTGCCCTCGATGGTCGAGGCGCCGGATCGGATCGCCACCCTTTCGCCAAGCCCGGCGGCGCGATCGAGCCAGAGCCGGCGGATCTGGTCAAATCCGCGGCCGTCGTCCCAGATACCGCGGAATTCGGCCCAGCAGTCCGACAGGACCGTGAACAACTCCTCGGCGCCGATCTGCACGCCGAGCGCCGCGAGCGAGGTGGCGGGCGTCGGCGTACCCTCGGGCGCCGCGATCACATTGGTGCCGATCCCGACTACCACGGCGAGCCGATCGCCGGCCACCGCCTCGGCTTCGAGCAGGATGCCGGCAAGCTTCTGCCGACCTGCAAGCACGTCGTTGGGCCATTTCAGCGAAAACTTCATATCGTCCGATCCCGCCGATCTCAGCGACGCTTCGATGCTTACCCTCTGCAGCGCCGCCTCGAGCGCGAGCCCGGCGGCAAAACCCAGTGTCGCCGCGACCGACGGCGCGACATCGACGACTTCGAGGACGCTGCTGGCAAGGTTGCCGCGCGGCGCGATCCAGGGACGATGCCTGCGGCCACGCCCCGCGGTCTGCTCCGAGGTCACAAACCAGATCGGTCCGCGCTCGCCCGCGTGGGCACGCGACATCGCCTCCGCGTTGGTCGAGCCGACCTGGTCGAAAGCGGCGAGCCGATAACCCGCCGAGAGAGCTCGTGGCCCGAGCGAGAATGCCATCTAGAAGAGCGACTTCGCCGCAACCGTTGCCACGCTCACGAGCGGCCCCGGATAGACGAAGAAGAAGATGTTGAACAGGCCCGCGACCGCCAGCACCGTGCGCAATTCCAGCCGCATCGGATCGAGCTTCGCGAGCGGCTCGTCGAAATACATCACCTTGATGATGGTCAGATAGTAAAACGCGCCGACCACGCTTGCGAGCACGCCGACCACGGCGAGCGTGAACAGGCCGGCCTTGATCGCCGCGACGAACACGTAGAATTTCGCGAAGAACCCCGCCAGCGGCGGAATGCCCGCCAGCGAAAACAGCAGCATCGCGAAGAAGAACGCCAGCAGCGGATTGGTGCGCGACAGCCCGGCGAAATCGCTGATGTTCTCGACATGCTGACCGTTGCGCTTCATGGTCAGGATCACCGCAAAGCTGCCGAGCGTCATCGCCACATAGATCGCGATATAGACCAGCACGCCCTGCGCGCCCTCGGCAGTTCCGGCGGCAAGTCCGACCAGCGCGAAGCCCATATGGCCGATCGACGAATAGGCCATCAGCCGCTTGATGTTCTGCTGGCCGATGGCGGCGAACGACCCCAGCACCATCGAGGCGATCGAGACGAACACCACGATCTGCTGCCATTGCGACAGGATGCCCGGAAATGCCGTGAGCGCCACCCGGGTGAACACCGCAAGCGCCGCGACTTTCGGCGCCGAGGCAAAGAACGCGGTGACGGGTGTCGGTGCGCCCTCATAGACGTCGGGTGTCCACATGTGGAACGGCACCGCCGAGACCTTGAAGCAGAGCCCGGCGAGCAGGAACACCAGGCCGAACACGATGCCGATGCTGCCGGTTTTGGCCGCGGCGGCGATGCCGGCGAAACCGACCGTGCCGGTGAAGCCATAGATCAGCGAGGCGCCGTACAGCAGCATGCCGGACGACAGCGCCCCCAGCACGAAATATTTCAGCCCGGCTTCGGTCGATTTCGCATTGTCACGGTTGCTGGCCGCCACCACGTACAGCGCAAGGCTCATCAGTTCCAGCCCGAGATAGAGCATGATGAGGTCGCCGGCCGAAATCAGCACCATCATCCCAAGCGTCGAGAGCAGCACCAGGATCGCGTATTCAAAGATCCGCCGCGACGGGTCGGCGAGAAATTCCGTCGACAGGACCAGCGTCGCCACTGAGCCGATCAGCGCCAGGATCTTCAGGAAGCGGGCAAAATCGTCGACAATGAAGCTGCCGCTGAAGGTCGTGAGCTTTCCGGCCGGAAGCCATAGTTCGAGGACGCCGGTCAGCACCAGCAGGCAGACCGCAAGACCGGTGACAAGGCTCGTCGCCTGCTGGCCCCGATAGGCCCCGATCATCAGCAGCACCATGGCGCCGACGGCGAGCACCATTTCCGGCAGCACCGGCAGCAACTGATAACCTGCACTCTCAAAACTCATGGCGCGTAGTCCTCACCCCGAACGCTCTGCCGCGTTCACTGCAGCGCGGCTGCCTGCACGGCAGTGATCGCGTGGCTGTAATTGGTAACGAGTTGCTGCACCGAGGCCGCCGACATATCAAGCACCGGCTTCGGATAGACGCCGAACAGGATGGTCAGCGCCACCAGCGGCAGCAGCGTCAGGCCCTCGCGGAAAGTCAGGTCCTTGATGCTCATCAGCGACGACTTGACCAGCGCGCCGAACACGATCTTGCGATAGAGCCACAGCGCATAGGCCGCCGACAGGATCACCCCGGTGGTGGCGAACACGGCAGTCGGGATCGAGACCCTGAAGGTGCCGATCAGCGACATGAACTCGCCGACGAAGCCGGAGGTGCCGGGCAGACCGACGTTGGCCATGGTGAAGACCAGGAACACCAGCGCGTAAAGCGGCATGCGGTTGACGAGGCCGCCATAGGCAGCGATCTCGCGGGTATGCATGCGGTCGTAGACGATGCCGACGCAGAGGAACAGCGCGCCCGACACGATGCCGTGCGAGATCATCTGGAACACGCCGCCGGCTACGCCCTGGATGGTGCCGGCAAAAATGCCCATGGTGACAAAGCCCATATGGGCGACCGACGAATAGGCAATCAGCTTCTTCATGTCGTCCTGCATCAGCGCCACCAGCGAGGTGTAGATGATGGCGATGGTCGACAACGAGAACATCAGCGGCGCGAATTCATGCGAGGCCAGCGGAAACATCGGCAGCGAGAAGCGCAGAAAACCGTAGCCGCCCATCTTCAGCAGGATCGCGGCGAGGACCACCGAGCCCGCCGTCGGCGCCTCGACATGGGCGTCCGGCAGCCAGGTATGAACCGGCCACATCGGCAGCTTGACCGCGAAGGAAGCGAAGAACGCCAGCCACGCCCAGGTCTGCAGCGAACGCGGCACGGCGGTATGCATCAGGGTCGGAATATCGGTAGTGCCGGCGTTCCAGTACAGCGCCATGATGGCGAGCAGCATCAGCACCGAGCCGAGCAGCGTGTAGAGGAAGAACTTGAAGGAGGCATAGACCCGGCGCGGACCGCCCCACACCCCGATGATCAGGAACATCGGGATCAGGCCACCCTCGAAGAACAGGTAGAACAGCAGGAGGTCGAGCGAACAGAAGGTGCCGACCATCAGCGTTTCCAGCAGCAGGAACGCCATCATGTATTCGCGCACCCGCATCGTCACCGATTTCCAGCTCGCAACGATGCAGAACGGCATCAGCGCGGTGGTGAGGATCACAAATGGCAGCGAGATGCCGTCGACGCCCATGTGGTAGGTGATGGCGCTGGCCAGCCATGGCGCCTTCTCGACGAACTGGAAATCGGCCTGGGACGGGTCGAAGCGCCACACCAGGAGCAGCGAGACGCCGAAGGTGATCAGCGTGGTCCAGAGCGCGATCCAGCGCGCATTGCGGCGGGCGGCTTGGTCGTCGCCGCGGCTGAGATAGATCAGCAGCGCCCCGACCACGGGCAGGAAGGTGACGACGGAGAGAATGGGCCAGGCTCATCACTGGCCTCCCACGCCGAACATGAACCAGGTGATCAATCCGGCAACCCCGATCAGCATCGCGAAGGCGTAGTGATAGAGGTAGCCGGTCTGCAACCGCACCACATTGCGGGTAACATCCAGCACCCCAGCCGACACGCCGTCGGGGCCGAAGCCGTCGATGATGTAGCCGTCGCCGACCTTCCACAGGAAGCGGCCAATCCACTTCGTCGGACGAACGAAGATCAGGTCGTAGAGTTCGTCGAAATACCATTTGTTGAGCAGGAACTGGTACAGCATCTGGTGCTGGCGCGCGAGTTCCACCGGCATATAGGGCCGGCGAATATAGAACAGCCAGGCTACGACAAAACCGAGCGCCATCATCGCCGTCGGCAGCAGCTTGATGGCCTCCGGCATTTTCTCCATGTCCTCGATGATGCCGGGATGCATCTTCACCGACTCGCGGAAGAATTCGTCGACGCCGGCGCCGGCGAACAATTCCTTGAACGGAAAACCTGCCAGGATCGAGCCCGCGGCCAGAACGCCGATCGGGATCAGCATCCAGAGCGGGCTCTCATGCGCGGCTTCGTAATGCTCCTGGTCGTGCGGCTCGCCATGGAAGGTCTTGAAGATCAGGCGCCAGGAGTAGAACGAGGTCAGTCCGGCCGCGACCACCGTCAGCAGGTAGCCGTAGAACGCCAGCGGATTGTGCGAGGCGTAGGCGGATTCGATGATCGCGTCCTTGGAGAAATAGCCGGCGGTGAGCGGAAAGCCGGTCAGCGACAGGGTGCCGATCACCATCACGATGTAGGTATAGGGGATCTTGTCCTTCAGCCCGCCCATGTTGCGGATGTCCTGCTCGTGATGCATCGCATAGATCACCGAGCCCGAACCCAGGAACAGCAACGCCTTGAAGAAGGCGTGCGTGAATAGATGGAACATGCCAACCGAATAGGCCCCGGCTCCCATCGCCACGAACATGTAACCGAGCTGCGAACAGGTCGAATAGGCGACGATGCGCTTGATGTCGTTCTGCACGAGGCCGATGGTCGCCGCGAAGAACGCGGTGGTGGCGCCGAAGAACATCACCACCGCCCGCGCATCCGGCGCGAGCTCGAACAACGGCGACAGCCGCGCCACCATGAACACCCCGGCGGTGACCATGGTGGCGGCATGAATCAGCGCCGAGACCGGTGTCGGACCTTCCATGGCGTCCGGCAACCAGGTGTGCAGCAGGAACTGCGCCGACTTGCCCATCGCGCCCATGAACAGCAGCACGCAGGTCAGCGTCAGTGCGTCGGCGTGCCAGCCGAAGAAATCGATGGTCTTGCCGGTCAGCCCCGGCGCGCCTGCAAAAATCGTTTCGAAGTCGATCGAGCCGATCAGCATGAAGACTGCAAAAATGCCGAGCGCAAAACCGAAATCGCCGACCCGGTTGACCACGAACGCCTTGATGGCGGCGGCGTTGGCCGACGGCTTCTGGTACCAGAATCCGATCAGCAGATAGCTTGCAAGGCCGACGCCCTCCCAGCCGAAGAACATCTGCACCAGATTGTCAGCGGTCACCAGCACCAGCATCGCGAAGGTGAACAGCGAGAGGTAGGCAAAGAATCGCGGCCGGTACGGATCTTCGTCCATGTAGCCGATCGAATAGAGGTGCACCAGCGACGACACCGTGTTGACCACGACCAGCATCACCGCGGTCAGCGTATCGACCCGCAACGACCAGTTGACCTGCAGGTCGCCCGAAACGATCCATGGAAACAGCGCGATCCGGACATCGTGATGCATGAAGCCGACATCGACCAGCGCGATCCACGAAAACGCCGCCGACACGAACAGCAGCCCGGTCGTGATCAGCTCGGCGGCACGCGAGCCCGCCGCCGCCGGCTCGACCGCGTGATGATCGTCGTGCGCATCGGATTCGTGGCTGGCGGCATGAATGACGCCGGCGTCCTCGTTGACCGCGACGGCGCCGTGGCTATCGCCGTGATGCTCGACCGTATCACCGCCGGGATGCCGCGCATGGGCGCCGAAGATGGCGATCAGGCCCGCGAGTACCGCGCCGATCAGCGGCAGAAAGACGATTGCCTGGATCATTGACGCGTTAGCCCTTCATCAGATTGACGTCTTCAACCGCGATCGAGCCGCGGTTGCGGAAGTACACCACCAGCACCGCCAGACCGATCGCGGTTTCCGCCGCGGCCACCGTCAGCACCAGCAGCGCGAACACCTGCCCGACGATGTCGCCGAGAAAGGTCGAAAACGCCACCAGGTTGATGTTGACTGCCAGCAGGATCAGCTCGATCGACATCAGGATGACGATGATGTTCTTGCGGTTGAGGAAGATGCCGAGAATCCCGAGCGTGAACAGGATGGCGCCGACCGCGAGGTAATGTCCAAGACCGATGGTCATTGCACCCACTCCGGCGCATCCGCTTCCTGCAGGCCCTGCCCCGACGCCACCGTGCGGATGCTCATCGCAAGCTCCGGCGTCCGCGCGTTCTGCACATTGATGTCCTGCCGCTTGACGCTGACCTTGTGACGCAGCGTCAGCACGATGGCGCCGATCATGGCGACCAGCAGCACCATGCCCGCGATCTGGAAGTAGTGGATGTATCTGGTGTAGAGCACGAGGCCGAGCGCCTCGGTATTGCTGACATTGGCCGGAATCGCCGCCGTGATCGATTTGGCGACGCCGGGATTGATGACCCAGACGCCGACGGTCAGCAGCAGTTCGAACAGGAAGATCCCGCCGATCACGATACCGACCGGCAGATATTCGATGAAGCCTTCGCGCATTTCGGCAAAATCGACATCCAGCATCATGATCACGAACAGGAACAAGACCGCGACCGCGCCGACATATACGAAGACGAGAACCATTCCCAGGAACTCGGCGCCCATCAGCACGAACAGGCCGGCCGCGTTGACGAACGCCAGGATCAGGAACAGCACGGAGTGCACCGGATTGCGCGACACGATCACCATCACCGCGGAGGCGACGCAAACGGCGGCAAACAGATAAAAGAACAGCGCGGGCACCATCATCGATCATACTCCGTCATTCCGGGGCGCGGACAAAGTCCGCGAACCCGGAATCTGGAGGTGAAGGGGCGAGATTCGGGTTCGCGCTTCGCGCGCCCCGGAATGACGGAAGGGATATGCCATGCGAACGCGCTCCCGCCGTCAGTCACGCATCGATCGGCAAACCCGACGGCATTCCCTCCCCCCTTGTGGGGGAGAGAGCCCGCCGTCTTCGCGGGAGCCAAGTGCATCTTGCTGACCAGGTTCATGGCATCACCGGTACGGCGCGTCGAGTTCGATCGATTTCGCAATCTCGCGCTCCCAGCGGTCGCCATTGGCGAGCAGTTTCGCCTTGTCATAATAGAGTTCCTCGCGGGTCTCGGTGGCGAATTCGAAATTCGGTCCCTCGACGATGGCATCGACCGGACAGGCCTCCTGGCACAACCCGCAATAGATGCACTTCACCATGTCGATGTCGTAGCGCACGGCGCGGCGGGTGCCGTCGTTGCGGCGCGGGCCGGCCTCGATGGTGATCGCCTGCGCCGGGCAGATCGCTTCGCACAGCTTGCAGGCGATGCAGCGTTCCTCGCCGTTGGGATAGCGGCGCAGCGCATGCTCGCCGCGGAAGCGCGGCGAGATCGGGCCCTTCTCGAACGGATAGTTCAGCGTCGGCTTCGGCTTGAAGAAATAGCGCATGGCGAGAAAGAACGCCGATACGAATTCGGACAACAGCAGCGAGCGGGCTGTGGCATTGACGTTGATACTCATGGCGACCTCATGTCGGCGCGATCCCCGCGAAATGCAGCACGCCGGCGACGATCACCACCATCGCCAGCGACAGTGGCAGGAACACCTTCCAGCCGAGCCGCATCAATTGATCGTAGCGGTAGCGCGGCACGATCGCCTTCGCCATCGCAAACAGGAAGAACATGAAAAACACCTTCAGCGCAAACCAGATCACGCCGGGCACCCAGGTGAACGGCGGCAGCGCGATCGGCGGCAGCCAGCCGCCGAGGAACAGGATGGTCGCCATCGCGCACATCGTGGTGATCGCGACATATTCGCCGAGCATGAACAAGAGATACGGCGTCGAGCCGTATTCGACCATGAAGCCCGCCACCAGCTCGGATTCGGCTTCCACCAGGTCGAACGGCGGGCGGTTGGTTTCCGCCAGCGCCGAGACGTAGAACACCACAAACATCGGGAACAGCGGCCACACATACCAGTTCAGGAAGGTCACCTGTGGCAGGCCGATCAGCCCGCCGAACCCGCGGGTGTTCTGCGCCTCGACCACGCTGGAAAGATTGAGCGAGCCCGCGCACAACAGCACCGTGATGATGACGAATCCGATCGAGACTTCGTAACTCACCATCTGGGCCGCCGAGCGCAGCGCGGCGAGAAACGGATATTTCGAGTTCGACGACCAGCCGGCCATGATGATGCCGTAGATCGACAGCGACGAGATTGCGAAAATATAGAGTACGCCGACATTGATGTCGGAGATCACCCAGCCGAGATTCATCGGGATCACGGCCCACGCCGCCAGCGCCAGCACGCACGATACCAGCGGCGCGAGCAGGAATACTCCCTTGTTGGCGCCGGCGGGGATGGTCGGCTCCTTGAGCACGAACTTCAACAGGTCGGCAAAGGATTGCAACAGCCCGAACGGGCCGACCACATTGGGTCCACGCCGGATCTGCACCGCCGCCCAGATCTTGCGGTCGGCGAGCAGGATGTAGGCGATCGCGATCAGCAGCACCACGAGCAGCAACAGGCTCTCCGCGACCATGACGATCAGCGGCCAGAGGAAGCCGGTCCAGAATGCGCTTGTGAACAATTCAGCCATCAGGTCACGCTCATTCCGCTGCCGTCAGCATCTGCCCGGAGGCGAGCCGGGAACATTCCGCCATCACCGCAGACGCGCGCGCGATCGGGTTGGTCAGGTAATAATCCTCAACGGTGGTCTTGAACGGCGTTTTCTCGATGTTGCCGCCGTTGCCGGCGAGGGTCCGCAGATCGGCGGCGTTCCCCGGCTCAATCTGGTCGACACGCATCATGTATGGCGTCGCCTTGAAGATCGCCTGCCGCAATGCCCCGAGCGAATCGTACAGCAGCTTCCTGCCCAGCACTTCCGACAGCGCGCGGATGATCGCCCAATCCTCGCGCGCGTCGCCCGGCGGAAATGCCGCGCGGCTCGCCATTTGCACCCGGCCTTCGGTGTTGACATAGATGCCGGATTTCTCGGTATAGGCGGCCCCCGGCAGGATGACATCGGCCCAATGCGCGCCGCGGTCGCCATGGGTGCCGATGTAGACCACGAAGGTGCCGTCGGGCACCTGGATCTCATCGGCCCCGAGCAGGAACAGGACGTCGAGGGTTCCGAAGGTCGTCATCTGGGCTCCGCTGAGGCCGCCCGCAGCCGGCGCGAAGCCGATATCGAGTGCGCCGACCCGCGAAGCGGTGTCATGCAGCACGGCAAAGCCGTTCCAGCCGTCCTTGACCGCGCCGAAATCCAGCGCGAGCTTGGCTGCCTGCGCCAGCACCGCGGCACCGTCGTGCCGTGCGGCAACGCCGGCCCCGACCAGCACCATCGGATTCTTGGCGCCCTTCAACACTTTCGCGAAGGAATGCTTGCCGGCGGCAAGCTTGGCCAGCGAATCCGTGCCGGCGCCCAGATAATCATGAGCGTAGGTGAAATCGGCCTTGGCGCCGATCACGCCGATCTTCAATTGCCCGCTGCGCCAGCGCTTGCGGATGCGCGCATTGAGGACGGCGGCCTCCTTGCGCGGATTCGAGCCGACGATCAGAAGTGCGTCGGCCTGCTCGATGCCGGCAATGGTCGGATTGAAAATGTAGCAGGCGCGGCCGGCCGCGGGATCGAAGCCGTCGCCACCCTGGGTCGCGAGATTGACCGAGCCGCACCTCGCCAACAGGTCCTTCAGCGCAAACATCTCTTCGACCGCGGCAAGATCGCCCGCGATGGCGCCGATGCGCTTGCCGTCGATGCGGCCGACCCTGGCCGCGATCGCGCCGAACGCCTCCGCCCACGACGCCGCGCGGAGCTGACCGCTGTCCCGGATATAAGGGCGATCAAGCCGCTGGGTGCGCAGACCGTCGACGATGTGACGGGTCTTGTCGGAAATCCATTCCTCGTTCACCGCCTCGTTGACACGCGGCAGAATCCGCATCACCTCGCGGCCGCGGGTGTCGACCCGGATCGCCGAACCGACGCCATCCATCACGTCGATCGACTGGGTCTTGCCGAGCTCCCAGGGACGCGCCGCGAACGCATAGGGCTTGGAGGTCAATGCCCCGACCGGGCAGATATCGACGAGGTTGCCCTGCAACTCCGAGGTCAGCGCATGTTCGAGATAGGTGGTGATCTCCATGTCCTCGCCGCGGCCAGTAGCACCCATTTCCGGGGCGCCGCAGACTTCGGCGGAGAAGCGGACGCAGCGGGTGCACTGGATGCAGCGGTTCATCGAGGTCTTGACCAGCGCGCCGAGGTATTTGTCCTCGACCGCGCGCTTGTTTTCGGCAAAGCGGCTGGTATCGACGCCGTAACCCATGGCCTGATCCTGCAGGTCGCACTCGCCGCCCTGATCGCAGATCGGGCAATCCAGCGGGTGGTTGATCAGCAGGAATTCCATCACGCCTTCGCGTGCCTTCTTCACCATCGGCGAGCGGGTCGAGATTTCCGGCGGCTCGCCCTTCGGCCCGGGACGGCAGTCGCGAACGCCCCAGGCGCAGCTTGCGACCGGCTTCGGCCCGCCCTTCACCTCGACCAGGCACATGCGGCAGTTGCCGGCGATCGACAGCCGCTCATGGTAGCAAAACCGGGGAATCTCCGCCCCCGCCGCCTCGCATGCCTGCAGCAGCGTATACTCGGCGGGAACATCGATCTCTTTGCCATCGATGATGAGTTTGGTCATTGCGGTCTCAAGTCTTTCCGAGCTTGCAATCGGGTGGCGTGACGCTGGCGGTCGTCATGGAAGCCTTCACCCATCGCTGGGTGTCGGCACTGTAGGTCGCGAGGTAGGCCGGTTCGGCCTGGTTCTTCTCGCACAGGAACGGCAGATGCGGTTTCAAATCGTAATCGCAGGAGGCCTGCCATTCGGGCCGGTCGGCGAAGGCGGCGGTGGCCTCCTCGCACGCATAGAGAAAATAGGACACGAAACTCTCATATTGAACCCTCTCGTCCCGCTCGCCCGCTTTGATCGTATCGTAATCGGGCTGCGAGAATTTGGGGTTCCGGAACGCCAGATCGGTATAGCCCAGAAACGCCTGCCGCGCGCTCGCCGCGCGCGTATTCGACCTGATTTCGTTGATCTGGAACAGGATCGCCACAAAACCGAGCAACGCCACGGCCGCCTGCGCCATCTGCGCCAGCGTCCCGTATTTCTGCCACCACAAAATGCTCGGCTGCGACATCGACGCTACTCCGCCGCGACCATATGGTCGGGATCGAGAATCCCGACATCGTCGATATCCGCCTTGTGCGAATAGTCATCGATGCGCTGCTCGATCTCGTGGCGGAAATGCGCGATCAGGCCCTGGATCGGCCACGCCGCGGCATCGCCGAGCGCGCAGATGGTGTGACCCTCGACCTGCTTCGTAACTTCGAGCAGCATGTCGATCTCGCGCTTGTGGGCGCGACCCTCGGCCATGCGGGTCAGCACCCGCCACATCCACCCCGTGCCCTCGCGGCATGGCGTGCACTGGCCGCAGCTCTCGTGCTTGTAGAAATAGGAAATGCGCGCGATGGCCCGGATCAGGTCGGTCGACTTGTCCATCACGATCACGGCGGCGGTGCCGAGTCCGGAGCGCAGCTTGCCCAGGCTGTCGAAATCCATCGGGGTATCGATGATCTGCTCGGCCGGCACCATGCGCACCGACGAACCGCCGGGGATCACGGCCTTGAGGTTGTCCCAGCCGCCGCGGATACCGCCGCAATGGCGCTCGATCAGTTCACGGAACGGGATGCCCATCGCCTCTTCGACATTGCAGGGACGTTCGACATGGCCGGAGATGCAGAACAGCTTGGTGCCGACATTGTTGGGCCGGCCGATGCCGGCAAACCACGCCGCGCCGCGCCGCAGGATGTCCGGCGCTACTGCGATCGACTCGACATTGTTAACCGTGGTCGGACAGCCGTAGAGCCCGACATTGGCGGGGAATGGCGGCTTCAGCCGCGGCTGGCCCTTCTTGCCCTCCAGGCTCTCCAGCAGCGCGGTCTCTTCGCCACAGATATAGGCGCCGGCGCCGTGGGTCACATAGAGATCGAACGGCCAGCCATTGACATTGTCCTTGCCGATCAGCTTCGCCTCATAGGCCTGATCGACCGCGGCCTGCAGATGCTCACGCTCGCGGATGAATTCGCCGCGCACATAGATGTAGCAGGCATGCGCCCCCATCGCGAAGCTCGCGATCAGGCAGCCCTCGACCAGCAAGTGCGGATCGTGCCGCATGATCTCGCGATCCTTGCAGGTGCCGGGTTCGGACTCGTCGGCATTGACCACGAGATAGCTCGGCCGGCCGTCGGTGGATTCCTTCGGCATGAACGACCATTTGAGCCCGGTCGGAAATCCGGCGCCGCCACGGCCGCGCAGGCCCGAGGCCTTCATCTCGTTGATGATCCAGTCGCGGCCCTTGTCGATGATCGTTTTGGTGCCGTCCCATGCGCCGCGGCGGCGCGCGCCGTCGAGGCCCCAGTCCTGCAGGCCGTAGAGATTGCGGAAGATACGGTCCTTGTCGTCAAGCATGACTTGAAGCTTCCCCGGATCGGCGAGTGGACAAAGCGTGAGCGGGCATCATGTGGTTTCCTTCAGGGTGGTCGGTCCGCCGACCGGCGCCGAGAACTGGCGGCCGTTCTGCGGGCCCGGCTGCACCGGCTTGCCGGAAGCAAAGCCGTCCAGCACCTTGCCAAAGCTTTCCTTGGTCAGGTCCTCGTAGGTATCCTTCCAGATCAGCACCATCGGCGCGTTCACACAGGCGCCGAGACACTCGACTTCCTCCCAGCTAAAATTGCCGTCCTTGGACAACTGGAAGGGATCGTGGTGGATGCGGCTTTGGCAGACCTCGATCAGGTCGCCGGCGCCGCGCAGCCGGCACGGCGTGGTGCCGCAGACCTGAACATGGGCCTTCCGGCCGACCGGCTGCAGTTGAAACATGGTGTAGAAGGTCGCGATCTCCAGCATGCGGATGTAGGGCATCTCGAGCAGGTCCGCGACCGCGCGGATCGCCGCCTCCGAAATCCAATTTTCATGCTGTTCCTGGACCCGCCACAGGATCGAGATCGCCGCCGAGGCCTGCCGGCCCTCCGGGTATTTGGCGATCTGCTGCTTCGCCCAGGCGAGGTTTTCCGCGGTGAACGCAAAACTGGCGGGCTGCATTTCTTTGGGTGCAAGGCGGCGGACGGACATCTCTCTCAGTCTCTCATTGCGTGCGGCGCGCGGCGTTGGCGTTCAGGGCATTGATCCGATCCAGCCAGAACGCGCTTGCGGTCCCGAATACGTTGTAGCCGACGTTGGACGAAACCTTGATGCGGTCGAGAATCGAAAGCTCGGTGACGGTCTCGAGACGACGGCTTCTGGGATCGTAGACGATCAGCTTCAGCGGCGTCTGTTCAACGATATAGCGCGACACCGTATGCCGGGGGTCATTGCCGTGTTCTTCGCATAATATCACGCTGTCGCCCTGCAACAGCCGCGTGCCACCCTTGATGGCGTCGATTTCGACACCTTCGACATCGAGCTTGATCAGGTACCTGCCGCCGACGGAAACCCTGCCGTCGTCGAGCAGATTGTCGAGTGCGATAACCGGCACCTCCTCGCCGCCGCCGGCCGGATCGCCGGCGATGCTGAACGCCTCGTGCTTGGTGCCGGAGAGCCGCGCTGTTCCCCTGGCCGCCCCGATCGCGCATTTCATCAACTCGAACCGGTTGCCGTTGATCTCGGCATTATTCCTGAGCTTGGCAAAATTCTGCGACGACGGCTCGATCGCGATCGCCTTGTGCGCGCCGAGCGGCGCGCTCGAGACCAGTACCGACCAGTAGCCATAATTGGCGCCGCAATCGATCAGCGTGAAGTCGACCGCGGCCGAATCGCGAAACAACAGCTCGAGTTCGTCCTCATAGTGGTAGGATCGATTGAGCAGCTTGCTCCAGTAACCGTCGCCATAGGGGAATTCGAAGGTCGCGTCCGGGTTGAGCTTGATCGCGATGTTGCGCTCGGGCAGCGTCTTGCGCAGCAGATTGGCGCAACCGATGTAGCCGCGATGCGAAAAGTGCGACGATATTTTCGAACCGGTTGCCAGCGCCAGTGCAGCCGTCCGCTCCCACAGATTGGCTCCTTCAAGAACCCCCGAGGTGCGATCAAACTGGATGGGCGCCTGCGCCATCACCGGTCGACCTCTCCGAACACGATGTCGAGCGAGCCCAGGATCGCGGAGACGTCGGCCAGGAGGTGACCCCTGCAGATGAAATCCATCGCCTGCAGATGGGCAAAGCCCGGCGCCCGGATCTTGCATTTGTAGGGCTTGTTGCTGCCATCGGCGACCAGATAGACGCCGAACTCGCCCTTCGGCGCCTCGACCGCGGCATAGACCTCGCCGGCCGGCACATGGAAGCCCTCGGTATAAAGCTTGAAATGATGGATCAGGGCTTCCATCGAGCGCTTCATCACGGCCCGACGTGGCGGGAAGATCTTGTTGTCTTCGATGGCGACGGGTCCCTGCCCTTCGGCCGCGCGCAGCTTCGCGATGCACTGTCTCATGATGCGCACCGACTGGCGCATTTCTTCCATGCGGATGCAGTAGCGGTCGTAACAGTCGCCGTTCTTGCCGATCGGAATATCGAAGTCCATCTCGGCATAGCACTCATAGGGCTGCGCCTTGCGCAGATCCCACGCCGCACCGGAGCCGCGCACCATCACGCCGGAGAAACCCCATTCCCAAGCCTGCTTCAGCGTCACCACACCAATGTCGACATTGCGCTGCTTGAAGATGCGGTTGCCGGTCAGAAGCCGATCGAGATCCGCGACGACGCCGAGGAACGGTTCGCACCAGGCATCGATATCGTCGATCAGTTTGGGCGGCAGGTCCTGGTGCACGCCGCCGATCCGGAAAAACGCCGCATGCATCCGCGAGCCGGAGGCGCGCTCGTAGAACACCATCAGCTTTTCGCGCTCTTCAAAGCCCCACAGCGGCGGGGTCAGCGCACCGACGTCCATCGCCTGGGTGGTGACGTTGAGAAGATGCGACAGGATGCGGCCGATCTCGCAATACAGCACCCGGATCAACTGGCCGCGGCGCGGCACCGCGATGCCGAGCAGCCGTTCCGCCGCCAGGCAGAACGCGTGCTCCTGGTTCATCGGCGCGACGTAGTCGAGCCGATCGAAATAGGGGATCGCCTGCAGATAGGTCTTGTGCTCGATCAGCTTCTCGGTGCCGCGATGAAGCAGGCCGATATGCGGATCGACCCGCGCCACCACCTCGCCGTCGAGCTCCAGCACCAGACGCAGCACGCCATGCGCCGCCGGATGCTGCGGTCCGAAATTGATGGTGAAGTTGCGGAGGTTCTGTTCGTTCATTACGCGGCGTCCGCTTCCGGGCGAATGGCGAATGGCGAGTGGCGAATGGCGAATGGCCTCATTTCGCCGATTTGTCCTGCAGCGAACGAATCAAAGCGCGAAGCATTTTTCCCAGACTTTCGCACTGGGCGAGGACCATCTGTAAATCGGATGCAGGCAGGAGGCCGACGCGCTCCGCCAAAAGCAGATGTGTTTCGAGTTCCTTCAGTGAACCCTGCGAGATGCGCAGGTGTTGCACGAAGTTGCCGGTATTTTCCCGCCCGTGGCCTTCCGCGATATTGGCAGGAACCGATCCCGACGCGCGTCTGATTTGCGACGTCAGTCCGAACAGTTCGTCGCGCGGAAACTGGCGCGTCAAACGATAGCAGGACTCCGCCAAGGTCATGGATTCCTGCCATACCCTCAGGTCCCGATATGAATTGATCGACGGCTCGTTCAAGATTCATCCTATTCGCCACTCGCTACTCGCCATTCGCTATTCGCCACTTCTCTTCTCGTCGCCGGGCAGGATCGGATAGTCCGCGCCCTCCCAGGGCGAGAGGAAATCGAAATTGCGGAATTCCTGATTGAGCCGGACCGGCTCATACACCACCCGTTTCTCCTGGTCGTCGTAGCGCACCTCGACAAAGCCGGTGAGCGGAAAATCCTTGCGCAGCGGATGGCCGTCGAAACCGTAATCGGTCAGCAGCCGCCGCATGTCGGGGTGGCCGGTGAAGATCACGCCATAGAGGTCGTAGCATTCGCGCTCGAACCAATCGGCGCCGGGAAACACCTCGATGATCGAAGGTACCTGCGTGGTTTCGCCGGCCTCCGCACGCAACCGGATGCGGGCATTCAGCGTTGGCGACAGCAGGTGATAGACCACGTCGAAGCGCTTCTCGCGCCCAGGATAGTCAACCGCAGTGACGTCGGTGAAGCTGAGGAAGCGGCAGCCGGGGTCGTCGCGCAGGAATTTGACGACATCGACGATCTTTTCGGCTTCAACTGAAACGGTCAGCTGCTCAAACGCGACTTCGTATCCGGTCACGGCGCCGGACAACGCAACTTTGATGGATTCACCAAGCTCGGCCAGCTTGCTCACTTGTGGCCCTCTAACTCTCGCACTCTGTTTTCGAGAGCTTCGATCCGTTCCTCAAACTCACCCGTGAGAAGTTTGCTCAGAAGAGTGTCGGCCGTCATCGCCTGCCGAAAGCTTTTCTGTGCTTCCTCTACGCCGCCCAGGCGTTTGTCCTCAACCAGGGCTTGCGTCTGTTCATGCAGCGTCAGATTTTCGCTCCGCATTTCGCGAAGCAGCGGCACGATCATGTCTGCTGGGTCAGTCATCGGGTCTCTCAGCGTTCGATGGTTCCGGTGCGCCGGATCTTCTTCTGCAGCAGCAAGATGCCGTAAAGCAGCGCCTCCGCCGTGGGCGGGCACCCCGGCACATAGATATCAATCGGCACGATGCGGTCGCAGCCGCGCACCACCGAATACGAATAATGATAGTAGCCGCCGCCATTGGCGCACGACCCCATCGAGATCACGTAGCGCGGTTCCGGCATCTGGTCGTAGACCTTGCGCAACGCCGGCGCCATCTTGTTGGTCAGCGTGCCCGCTACGATCATCACGTCGGACTGCCGAGGCGAAGCGCGCGGCGCAAAGCCGAAACGCTCGACGTCGTAACGCGGCATCGACACCTGCATCATCTCGACCGCGCAGCAGGCGAGGCCGAAGGTCATCCACATCAGCGAGCCGGTGCGCGCCCAGGTGATGAGGTCGTCGGCGGCGGCAACAAAGAAGCCCTTGTCGGACAGCTCGTGATTGGCCTCTAGAAAGTAGGGATCGGCGGCGCCGACCGGCCTGCCGGTGGCGGGGTCGAGAATGCCGGTCGCGGCCTGCGCCACGAGCGGCTGCGCGCCGACTGGCGTCGACGAGGGTACTCGCTGGCCAGCAGTGGAAACAGGGCTCAATCCCATTCGAGCGCACCTTTCTTCCACTCATAGGCAAAGCCGACGGTGAGCACCGCCAGGAAGACAATCATCGACCAGAAGCCGGTTGCGCCGAGCTTTCCAAACGCTACCGCCCAGGGAAACAGGAACGCCACCTCAAGATCGAAGATGATGAACAGGATCGCGACCAGATAGAACCGCACGTCGAACTTCATGCGGGCGTCGTCGAAAGCGTTGAAATCCACATTCATAGGCGGAAAGCTTCTCCGGATCCGGCTGCTGGAAAGCGACCAGGAACGGGGCGATCAACAGCGCCAAACCGATCAGGCTTGCCACTCCAATAAACACCGCAAGTGGAAGATAGTTCTGCAAAATGCCGGTCATCGGCGAGACCTTTTCCTGCGGTTTCAGGCTCCGCAAATTCGTTCATTGGAATTATTGCGAGGCTTAGCGCAGCGCAACAAGCCGCGCAAGACAAGCTATCTTGACCGTTTCGCCGGCCCGCGCGCCTCGATTTAAGGCAGTTGGGAGGTCCGTCAGATCACCGCTTTTTCGGCGTCGAGCATCCTCGCGGCGGTGTCGGTCAGGCGGTCGACATGGGCCAGCAACATCACGACGTCGTCCTCGCTGAGGTGTTCCAGCAGGCATTGATTGCGCTCGCGTGCGCCCGCCACAATCATCTCATGGGCGGCGAGCCCGGACGCGGTGAGGCCGACCAGCACTTCTCGGTTGTCCCTGGGATTGACGGCGCGCGAAACGAGCCTGCGCGAGACGAGACCGGTGAGCGCGCGGCTGATCTGTCCCTTGTCCATGCCGACCGCCTCGGCGAGCTTGACCACGCTCATCGGCGGCCGGCGCCCCAACGATGCCACCAGCCCGAACTCTACCGAGGAAAGCCCGGCCAGGCGCTTGTAACGCAGGATGGCACCCCGCTTCAGCAGGTTGGCGAGCACCATCAGCCGCGACGACATCATCGCCGTGATGGGCGCAAGCTGATCATCGCGCGGCGCGGTCGGCGCCGCCGCGATCGCCCGCTTCGAGTTCTGGCCCATGGCTTCACTACCTCCCGCCGCCTCAGACCGTTGACATTGTCATCGATCTAACGTTGTCTTGGCCTACAAAGCAAGACCGGGAGGAGGTGGGCGATGAACGTCAGCCAGCGGGATCGCGATCTCGGCACCGCCTATGCGAAGCGGGCCGCCACCACCCGAACCGAGTTGACCGCCGTCGGCCGTGGCACGCCGATGGGAGAATTGCTGCGACGCTACTGGCATCCGATCGGCCTTGTCTCCGACGCCAGCGATATCCCCCGAAAGGTCCGCGCACTCGGCGAGGATCTTATCCTGTTCCGTGACCGGGATGGCCGCGCCGGCCTGCTGCACGCGCGCTGCTGCCACCGCGGCACCACGCTCTACTACGGCAAGGTCGAGCAAGACGGCATTCGCTGCTGCTACCATGGCTGGAAATTCGACGCCGAAGGCCACTGCCTCGAGCAACCCTGCGAAGTCGATGGCGGCTCTTTCAGGGACAAGGTGCGACAACCCTGGTACCCGGTTCAGGAACGCTACGGGCTGATCTTCGCCTATCTGGGACCGTCGGAGAAAAAGCCGGTGCTGCCGCGTTACGAAGCGCTGGAAAAAATGGACCAGGGCGAATTCGTGGAGGCCGACGACAACTCGATCGGCGGCGGCGGCCCGGCGGTGATCCCCTGCAATTGGCTGCAGCATTTCGAGAACGTGGTCGATCCCTACCATGTCCCGGTGCTGCACGGTTCGTTCAGCGGGCCCCAGTTCACCAACATGATGGCGGCGATGCCCGAGGTGACATTCGAGATGTCGCCGCGCGGCGTCACTGTGCGGTCGATCCGCAATCAGGACGACGGCAAACTGTTCTACCGGGTGACCGAAGCCGCCCTCCCCACCCTGCGCGTGGTGCCCAATCCGCGGGTCACGCAATTCGCCCGCGTCGAATCGATCGGCTGGACGCTGCCGATCGACGACACGTCGTTCCGCATCTATGTCGCCGGCCGGGTGAAGCAACGCGGCGAAATCGGCCGCATGCGCTCGAAATTCAACGGCAAATTCTGGTGGGACATGACCGAGCAGGAACACCAGCAATTTCCGGGCGATTACGAGGCCCAGGTCGGCCAGGGAGCGGTCACGCTGCATTCCGAGGAGCATTTCGGCCAGAGCGACCGCGGCGTCCTGATGATCCGGCGGATGCTGAGCGACCAGCTCGAGGCCGTCGGCCGCGGCAGCGATCCCATTGGCATCTCATTCGATCCCAACGCCGCGCCGGTCGAGTTCGAAGCCGGCAATTACATCCGCGATGCGTAGCCCGCCTCGCTCAAAACCGACACGGGGGCAACCATCTTTCCGGGGGCCCCAAAACCCCTGGACGAAACCATTTTGTGGAACCCATGAAACCATCCTGAAACAGGCGCGGGTTAACGCTGTGTCCAATAAAGCGGCGCTCTCAGACGCCAGGAGGCTTCCATGAACCACTCAATTCACTCGGCTGACCGGGCGACCCATCTGAAGATCGTGGCGGTTGCGCTCGTGGCGGGCCTTGCGGTAGCCGGTTTCGGGATCTCCGCCCGCAGCACCTCCGATTACACCCAGACCGCGCACGTCATAAAGGCGGGCAAGACCATGGCTGTGACCAGCTCGGACACGATGATGGTCCGGTGAGACCGTTTCGGGATGTTCGACGGGACGAAGCGGCCGCCTCCGGGCGGCTTTTGCTTTTGAGGTGTTCGGCACAAGCGTCGCGAGTTCTCCAACGACATCTGAGGGAAAAGCGCCTGCGCAGATGAAACGGGTCGCGGTGTTCGGCAACGCTGGTGGCGGCAAGTCGACCCTGGCCCGACGGCTGGCCGATCTGACGGGGCTGCCGCTGTACCCGCTCGACTTGATCCAGTTCAAGACCGGCGGCGGAAAGATCCCGCATGAAGACTATCTGAAGGCTCACGCCGATCTCATTGGCCGTGATGAGTGGATCATCGATGGCTTCGGGTGCGAGGCGTCGGCCTGGGCACGGTTCAGCGCGGCCGACACCCTTGTCTATGTGGATTTGCCGCTCTCGAGACATTACTGGTGGGTGACGAAACGGCTCATCAAAAGCGCCTTCGTGACCCCCGAGGGATGGCCGGCAAACAGCCCGATGTGGCAGAGCACGCTCGATAGCTGGCGCGTCGTCCGCCGTTGCGAGCGTCATTTGGCGCCCAAGTACCGCCAGCTCGTGGCGGACGCTTCTGCTTCGAAGCAGGTGCACCATCTGACATCGGCGAGCCGAATCCGACGTTTCCTGGAGGCGGTGAAAATCGAGGCGGTAAGTTGAGTTCTGCCAAATCACCTGCACCAAACGCGGGTATGGTGTCGCTTCTCCGCGGTTTGCATCTGGTTGCGGCGTGGACGGCCGCCATCGTGGGAAACTCAAACATCACAACCGGTCGCCTATGATGCTCACCCGACGGGCTCGACGGCGCCGGTGCGACAGGCTCACAAAACT
The DNA here is from genome assembly GCA_963808035.1 of uncultured Alphaproteobacteria bacterium. Lineage (GTDB taxonomy): Bacteria > Pseudomonadota > Alphaproteobacteria > Rhizobiales > Xanthobacteraceae > Bradyrhizobium. Next base: position 82,102 of record CAWEEF010000005.1, read on the forward strand.
TGGCTCACAAAACTTGGCTCACAAAGAAGTGAGACGGCATGCATGGCCAATGCGTCGCCTTTCGCCCCTCCTCATTCGTCCTTGTCCCGAGAGCTGGTACGGAGATGTGGAATGAGCAATTCTCGCTATCGCTGGGTCATTGTAGCAGCCGGCGGCCTGTTGGGCTGTGTTGCCATCGGTGGCATGTTTTCGCTGCCGGTTCTGCTGCAGCCGATCACACGGGATACCGGCTGGTCGGTCGCCGGCGTATCCAGCGCCATGACGATCGGCTTTCTTGCAATGGCCTTCGCCAGCATGATCTGGGGGACCTTGTCGGATCGGGTCGGGCCGCGTCCGGTAGTGCTGACCGGCTCGATCGTCATCGCGGCAAGCCTTGCGCTGGCGAGCCGTGCGACGTCGTTGATCGAGTTTCAGCTCCTCTTCGGCCTGCTGATGGGAGCGGCGACTGCCGCTATCTTCGCGCCGATGATGGCCTGCGTCACCGGCTGGTTCGACACCCATCGCAGCCTTGCGGTGTCGCTGGTGTCGGCCGGCATGGGGATGGCACCGATGACCATGTCGCCGCTGGTGGCCTGGCTCGTCTCCAGCCATGACTGGCGAACCACGATGCAGATCCTTGCCGTTGTCGTCGCGGCGATCATGATTCCGGTCGCGCTGCTGTTACGCCGCCCGCCCGCGCTCGCTGGCGCCGCCGCTGCATCCGCCGATGCAGGGCCGCAATCGGAGATGTCGCTCGCCCAGGCGGTTCGGTCGCCGCAGTTCATCATCCTTCTCGCGACGAATTTCTTCTGCTGCGCCACGCATTCCGGTCCGATCATCCACACCGTGAGCTACGCCATCAGTTGCGGCATCCCGCTGGTGGCCGCTGTTTCGATCTACAGCGTGGAAGGGCTGGCGGGATTGGGCGGCCGCATTGCCTTCGGGCTGCTCGGCGACCGCTTTAGCGCCAAGCGCGTTCTGGTCCTGGGGCTGCTGGTCCAGGCGTTCGGTGCGCTGGCCTACGTCTTCGTGCGCGAACTTGCCGCGTTCTATGCGGTCGCCGCGGTGTTCGGCTTCATCTATGCCGGCGTCATGCCACTCTATTCGGTGCTGGCGCGGGAAAATTTCCCGTTGAAGATGATGGGTACCGTGATCGGCGGCACCGCGATGGCCGGTAGTCTCGGCATGGCCACGGGACCGATTGCCGGCGGCCTGATCTACGACACCTTCGCAAGCTACGCGTGGCTCTATATCGGCGCGTGGGGCATGGGCCTCGGTGCGTTCCTGATGGCCTTGTGCTTTCGGCCGTTTCCAAGAGCCCTGGCTGCGCCAGTGCCGGCATGATCCCGGCCGGCCCTGGATGACGCATCCGCGTTGCTGGAACTTTGCGCACCGCCAGGCGCTTCTAGCGCAACCTCAATCAAGGAGACTTCGATGACTGAACAGCTCATGGTCCGTCAGGAGACCCAGATCAAAGCTCCGCCCGCGACCGTCTTCGCCTTCCTGACCGATCCCGAAAAGATCATTAGCTGGATCGGCACCGAAGCGAAGACCGAGATGCATCCGGGCGGGCTCTATCTCCTCAAAGGTGTCAACAACCGCCGCGTAGCGCGCGGCACCTTCCGCGAGGTCGTGCCGGTGCACCGGCTCGCCTACAGCTTCGGTTGGGACGGCGATGAGGAGGTGCCGCCGGGATCGGGCCTGATCGAGATCGATCTGATCGACCGCGATGGCGGCACCTTGCTGCGCATGACCCATAGCGGCCTTCCCAACGCGGCACAGTGCACCGGCCACGCCAAGGGTTGGGCGCATTACCTGGGCCGGCTGGGGATAGCGGCGGCGGGCCGAAATCCCGGCGCCGATCCTGGCCCAGGGAAGGCCGACGCGTAGCGCGACACCCGTCTGGCGGCTGCGCGGACGGCGGCGGAGAGCGGTTCCGCGCGACAATGACTCGTGACAAGGGACCTGCGTCAACGCCATGATCGCTCGATGCAGCTCTCTTCGGCGCTCTCCTGGCTCGTCGATGTGGCCGGCGAGGCGCCGGGCGCCGACCGGCTGCTGGCCGAGGTCGGCGCGCGCCTGGTCGCGGATGGCCTGCCGCTCGTCGCCGGTTCCCTGACCCTTGCCGTACCGCACCCGCTGATTGCCCGGCGCACCTGGCTCTGGCGAGCCGAGAGCGGGGAAGTGATGGAGGCTTTTGGGTTCGCGGCGAAAGGGATTGCGGCCGCGGCAAGTCCGCACGGCGATGCAGCTCGGCGTTGGCTCGCTGAACTCGCGGCCGGCGTCGTACACGAGGACACGGTCGGGCCCGCGCCGGATGCTGCTTCGCTGGGCTGGATCGGGCCGCGCCGGTTCACGCTGGAGGAGACCAACGAACTGCGCCAGACCGCGCGTTTCGCAGCGGCGCCGCTTGCCGCTCTCGCGGCGCGCGCCACCTTGACCGCGACACTCGAGGCCTATCTGGGCCGGCGCAGCGCAGCACGGGTGCTGGCGGGTCCCTTGCGGCGCGATATCGGCGAGACCATCCAGGCCGCGCTGCTCTATGCCGATCTGCGCGGCTTCACCGCGCTGTCCGAGAGCAATCCCCCCTCGGCGGTCATCGCGGCGCTCGACGCCTGGTTCGACCGCATCGCCGGCCCGGTCCACGCCTTCGGCGGCGAAGTGCTGAAATTCATCGGCGACGGCGTGCTGGCGATCTTCCCCGTGGTCGAAGGGTCGCCGCGCGGTGCCTGCGACGCTGCCCTGCGTGCGGTCTCCGCCGCGCGGGTCGGAATGGCGCATCTTGATGATGCGCGACGTCAGCAGGGGTTGTCGCCGCTGCCCTTCGGTGTCGCCCTGCACCTCGGCGAGATATTGTGGGGCAATATCGGTGCTGCCGATCGGCTGGATTTCACCGCGATCGGCCCTGCCGTCAATCTGGTCAGCCGGCTGGAGGGGCTATGCCGGCCGCTCGACAAGGCCGTCCTGATCTCGGGCACGCTCGCCGCCGAGACCGAAGCATCCCTGATTCCGCTGGGAACACATGCGCTGCGCGGTATTGAATCTCCTTGCGCCGTCTTCACCATGCCGGAGCATTGAGCCGACGAATACGTCGCGATCGAACAATCGCACGCGCCTGATTGAAACAGCCCGCGCGGGTCGAAACCGCTTCGGCGGTGAATTGTTCAGTTGGAACCGAGTTGAGCATTCCCCGTGCTTTTCAGTTGGGTCAAGACGACTGCCCTAACCTGCCGAAGTCGTCCGTCTCAACCCTTCCTCTGCTTTGCGGGGCTGGACGGTGAGACGGAGGACCACTTCGCGCGAGCCATCAAAGATCTCAAGCACGTGGTTGCAGGGCGTGTTCCAACTTTAGCCGCCCAATACTGCAATCCTCCCCAGCTTCGGTTTCCAACATTCTTCGTGGTTGGCCCAATCTGGTTTCGTCGCCGGGCGCGGATGTTTCATGGCGGCTTGCGCCCGAAACAGGGTCACGGGATCGTGTGGTCTTGACGGTGCACCGACCTGCGCCGACGCCCCGCTGACCACAGGCGGACCCTGTTGCACGAAGTCCACTTAGTACACTTTTATACATTTGCCCTGCAACAAATCCCCGATTTCCAAGTAGCATAGCTGGCACTGCGGACTAAGGAGGGTGGGTTCGTTGGAAGATTCGCCGGTTATCCTGGTCGTCGAAGACGACCCCCCGATTCAGACCATCGTTGAAGACGCGCTCGTGGATGGCGGTTTTGAACCGGCTATCGCCCCTTCCGGCGAGGAAGCGGTGACCCTGCTCGAGGGTGCGAGAGGCAAATATCATGCGCTTGTGATCGACATCACCCTTTTGGGCAGGCTTGATGGGTGGGAGGTCGCGAAGCGGGCGAGAGAGATCGACCCAACCTTTCCCATCCTCTACATCACCGCAGCACACGCCGACCAGTGGCCCTCTCAGGGTGTTCCGAACAGCGTTCTTCTGACCAAGCCATTCGGGCCAGCGCAACTTGTCACCGCCGTAAACCGGATGGTGGTCACGCATCGCGGCGAATGGGCCGTCGGTCCCATGAATTACAAAGGGATAGAATACTCCCTCAAATCGGTTGAGGCGGGCGTCTGGGAATACCGGTTTTATATCGGCCGTGCGATCAAGACCGGCACGACGAAAGCAAGCGATGAACACCTGGCCATCCGACGTGTCGAGGAGCGAATTGGCCGCGAGCTCTTGATCGGGGGGATCTACAAAACTCTCCCTCAGTAATGAGCGCAGTTTCCTGCCACCGTGCAGAATGTTCAAACAGCCCTGAATGGCCGGCGTGAGATGCTGCCCGCTCTGCTCCATCCGCATCGTCTGCAGAAAAGTACAAGCCTCATCGTATCTTGATGAAGGCCGCAATCCTTCGCTTCAAACGCGCATTGCCGTCGTCGGTCTCTCCTGAGACCCGGTCACTCGGCGCAGATCCGCCCGGCTGTGGAATCTCAGGCTGCAGAGCCGCGCTGTCCGAGACGCCATCGACGTTCTGGTTTTCGAGCCAGTCGATTGCCGCAAAGATCATCCCACGTTTGCTCATCTCCGCTTCAAGATCGTGGGCGTGCTTCTTCCAATCGGAGGTCTCGCGGACACGAAACCGGTGTTCTTCACCCAGCCTCGTCAGTTCATCGTCCACCGCTAGCGCGCCACGAATACTGTAATGCATCATCAAAAGAGCATCGTTAGTGAATGTTTGACAATTCATCGGGCCCTCAAAATGCTGACCCACGCTGGCGGCGGATTCGTGGCTGACAGACTTTAACGCTCCGTTAAGGCGAACAGGGGAAGTCGAGGATATCTCCTGCATCTCGGTCAGGCTGTGCTGCGGCGGCGGATGGGCTCGCTTTCATCAATCCCTAAGAATTTCGAAATATCACAGTATGATGGAAAGACGCGCGGGCTCTCGCAAACCTGTATTGATGTCTGGGGCGATTGAGTTCGCCGGCAGCAACATCAACTGCTTGATCAGCAACATTTCCATTTCGGGGGCGGCGCTCGAGGTTACCAACCCCCACGACATCCCCGAGCGTTTCAACCTTGTCTTCAAGGCGGACGACACGCACATCCCCTGTCACGTCATCTGGCGCCAGCAGGAGCGGATCGGCGTCGCCTTCGACTAGTGTCGGACTTCATCCGGCCACTGATCCGCGAGCACCGCGAGGGACGTCCGCAGAGAGGACCTGCACCAGCGGCGGCATGGGCCAACCAATGCGCCAGCCAGGAAGGCCTGTATGGTCGCCTCGGTGCGCACGGAAAAATCCCAAGCCACCCCGGCATTTCAGTGGGCCGCAATAGCCAGGGCGGCGATCGCGACCACGGGAACCTCGACCAGCACCGTACTGATCGCCAAAACCCAAATCTCGCGCTTTGATTGCTTGTCCATGGACTCCCAACGCGCGAAGCGAGGGATCGATCCCTGGCGCAGTCCGTTGCCCTGTCGGGTCGCGGATTCATCAACCAGCCTCCGCGGCCTGGCACGGTCGGCCTGTCGGCTCTGGGCGTTGGTCGACCGTGTCCCGCCGGTCGCGGCCGGGCCGCCGTTTGCTGAAAAACATAGCCGCAAGGCCGGTCGCATCTTTGTGCATGCGGCACCTGTTCCGCCGAACACCTGGCCGATATCGTAACTTCCGCCTAGCCATGCGGCCAGTAGATATCGGTCGCACGAGCAGCGACATTCGATCCATCGAAAGCAACGAGGGAACAGCGATGGATCAGGTTCAAGATTGGTCGAAAGGTATACGGCAGACCGTGAAGGCTACCGCCCAAGGTGTCGTCGCCCTGCAGAATGAAGACGGCTCTGCGGCAAGCGGAATTGCCTGGCGCAAGGGATATGTGATTAGCGCAGACGAAGCCGTCGGAGACCGCGTCAAAGTCGTCACCGCCGACGGAGCCATCCTGACGGCCGAACTGGCCGGTCGGGACCCATCCACTGATCTCGCGCTTTTCAAGGCGGATGTCGGGCAACATCCGTTCGAAGCAGCAACGGAGGCTCATGCCGGAGACTTTGCTATCGCCGTCGGGCGCAGCGCGACCTCCGAACTGGTCGCGGCTGGCTTGATTGCCGAAACGGGAGGTGAATGGCAGAGCTTGTCGGGCGGCAAGATCGATCGAAAAATTCGACTGGGCTTCAACCTAGACCGTCGCGCGCATGGCGGTGCCGTCGTTGACGCCGCCGGGCGACTGATTGGGCTGGCTGCCTTTGGGCCGAGACACCGGGCGATCGTCATTCCCGTGCAGACCGTCGAACGCATCACCGCCCTGCTGGAGAAGTCAGGCACGATCTCGCGAGGCTATATCGGCGTTCAACTGCATCCATTGCGGGACGGACAACGGCGCACTGGAGCCGTCATCGTTCATCTCGACAAGGAGGGACCGGCTGCCACAGCAGGCCTCATTCTCGGCGACTGTATCGCCCGCTGGAATGGTGAGGACGTGACGGGATCGCGACAGATCTTTCGAAATTTGGGTCCCGACAGCGTCGGCACGACGGTCTCGCTCGGTATCTTGCGGGGCGGTCAACCGTCCACCGTCGATATTGTTGTGGGCAAGCGGCCCGCATAGATAGACAAAATGGAAGACGAGGACGAGAGCGAGGCCGCACCCGAGATTTTGACGTCCGATGCCGTGAGCCCAATTTTGGTCGGGCTGGCTTTAACCGACCGCACACTGCGGTCACGCGTGATCTCCATGATTTCTCAAATGCCGGCGGTCGAACTGGAAAACGTCGACGACGCGGACGTGATCTTGACGGACACCGCTCCCGCACAGCCAGGCCGTCATCTGGTTCTGGGAGACTCGCCAGCATTGCTGCCGACAATCAACAGCATTGACAACAGGGTTGGCATTGATCTGCTCGAAGCCGCGATCAGACTCGTTGCCCACGGGTACCACATCACCCATTCAAGGATCGAACGTCCTCGCTCCCGGGAATCACCTTACGACGATCCGACTGCCGAGGGCGCGGAACCACTCACGGCGCGCGAACGCCATGTCCTTGAAAAACTTGCTGCTGGCGGATCCAACAAGGCGATCGCCCGAGACCTGAACATTTCGCTCGCGACTGCCAAATTTCATGTTGGCTCGCTGCTCACAAAACTGGGCGCCCGCAACAGGACGGATGCCGTCGCCATCGGACTAAAATCAGGTCTTTTGATTCTGTAGCAAGTGTATTCCCCAGACCCGGGTTATATCGGCGTGATAGATCGGCGTTCAGCCGTGATACGCAAACAGCTCGATTGGGTCGTTGAAGCCGCGCACCGGATATTCGCCGACCCGTTCGAGATCGAAATCGTTTTCGACGAAGTCGGCGAACGCACGGGACAGCAGCACCGTTCTGCCCAATTGCTTGGTGAGGGTTTCGAGACGCGAAGCCATGTTGACCGCAGGACCGATGACGGTGAAGTCGAGCCGGCGGCGCGACCCGATATTGCCGTACATGACGTCTCCGACATGGACCCCGATGCCGTAATTCAGCGGCGCACGACCGGTTTCGCCGTTTTTTTCGTTCAGGTTAACCATGGCCTGACGGGCTTCGGCCACGGCACGCAGCAGATTTGCGCAGGCCTGAGGCTGGCTCAGCGGAAAAATGGCGAGCAGACCGTCGCCGATGAATTTCAGTATTTCCCCGCCATGTCGCGCAATCGGCTCCGACATCGCGTCGAAATAGCCGTTCAGAAGATCGATGACGTCATCGCGCGGCCAGTTGTCGGAGATCCCGGTGAAATCACGCAGATCGCAGATCATGATGGCGGCGCGAACCGTGGTTCCGCTTCCGCGCCTGGTGGCGCCGGCCAGAATGAGCTCGCCGGCATGCGATCCGACATAGGTTTCGAGCAGCGTTCGCGCCAGCCGGTTCTTGATCCGGATTTCGCTGACCAGCGCCAGCACCGGCAACAGTTTCAACAAGCCGGCGATGTGCGCGTCGTCGAAACCGCCGGGCCGGTCGGTTGCAAAGGTCACGATATGCCGCTTGCCGAGCGTATGGTACAGCGGCCACGCTACATAGTCGGTCAGGCCTTTCGCTCGCATTTCGACATAGACGGCATGCTTGCGGCCCAGTGATGGGTCGCGTTCGAGATTCTCGCGCACCTCGGTGACACCATCATGGATTTCGTTGGCGGGGCTACCGATGTATTCGGATCGCTCCCTGACATCGTAGTCAACTCTCGCAAGCTCGGCCTCGCGCATCCCGTCGGCCCACAAGATTCGGGCGCCAAGCCATTGCGGATGATGGATCAGGACATGAAGCGACGCCCGCTTGACGGGAATGCCCGCGCGCTGGAGCCGGACACACAGCTCAGCGAAAATATTGTCAATGAAGCGCTCGTCGCGCGTTTCGTTTGTCAGCCAGTGCACAACGTCGCTGTCAATGTTTGGCGGTGCGTTCATAGCTTGCTCCTGAGCAGTGGATCGAGCAGCGGCAGATATCGAGCACGGGTATGACCCGCCGCCGCGTAGCGGATGCTTTGACGGCTTATTCCGGCGAAAACACGCTCAAAGGGTCTCAACTGCTGATCACGGTCTGGCTCGTCACCGTCCCGACCCCATTCGGCAACCGCCAGCAAAGATGGCCTCTGTCCCGTCCTATTCCAAGGACACCCTTGGCGATGATTTCCGGGCGCTGTTCTTCACCGAGCGCGGAAAGACCGGCGTCCCTGTTGGCGGCATTCGCAGCGCCCGCTCCATGCGCATCCTAGCGGCGCATCTTGAGAAACGGGGCGCGACGCCGATCCGTCGCCAAGGCACGGCGGCGCCGACTGACTGAGCCACGCTTGGCCCGAAAGTTGGAATGGCTGCCGCAACACCTGCTATGTCATTGAAATGATGGCGCGAGAGACGGGGCTCGAACCCGCGACCTCCGGCGTGACAGGCCGGCGCTCTAACCAACTGAGCTACTCCCGCGTGGTGCGAGACCCGCAGGTGGTGGGACTTAAAGGGACCACCTATCCAAGTCAAGGCAGTTGCGAATCCCGCTGCTAGTCGGGCGTTTTTGCGACGTCGATGCAAATAATGGGCTGTTTACGGGCAAAACAGCGTAGGCAGCTAGTCCCCGAATCGTTTAAGGCCTGATACATCTAAGTTTCCGAAGCCATCAACAACGAGGAGGGCCAAATATGGCGAAGAAGGCAGCGACCCCGACCACCGTCACGCTCAAGCATCTCGCGGCAGCTCTGTCGGAAGAGCACGAATTGTCCAAGAAGAGCGCCGAGGCCATTCTGACCGACCTCGTCAACCGGATCACCAAGCACCTGAAGAAGGGCGAGCGCATCCGCATCGTCGGCCTCGGCATCCTGCAGGTACGCAAGCGCGCCGCCCGCATGGGCCGCAACCCCGCCACCGGCGAACCGATTCACATCAAGGCGAGCAAGAAGGTCGCCTTCCGCGCGGCCAAGGAACTGAAGGAAGCCGTTTAGGACGCATCTGCGAAACTGTTTCGGCGTCATTCCGGCCTGTGCGCGGGCCCGGAATGGCGCTTTTTGTTATAGTGCCGGCTGCCCGACCTCCTCTCCTGCCGCGGTTTTTGATGTGCCCCCAGCTCTTGCATTCGAACACACCGTGACCGAGCGCTTCCTGCGTTACGCGGTCATCGACACCCAGTCCGACCCGGCCTCGTCAACCTGCCCATCCACTGACAAGCAGAAGGATCTGGGCCGCCTGCTGGCGTCGGAATTGCAGGCGATAGGCCTTCGCGACGCCCATCTCGATCAGCACGGCTACGTCTATGCGACCATTCCCGCAAATACCGCCAGGCAAGTCCCGGTCATCTGTTTCTGCTCGCACATGGACACCTCACCCGACTGCACCGGCAAGGACGTCAAGCCGCAGATCGTCCGCAACTATCGCGGTGGCGACATCGTGCTGCCGGGCGATCCCAGCCAGGTCATCCGCGCCGCCGAACATCCCGCGCTCGCTGATCAGATCGGCAACGACATCGTCACCACCGATGGCACTACCTTGCTCGGCGCCGACAACAAGGCCGGTCTCGCCGAAATCGTCGATGCCGCGCATTTCCTGGTCAGCCATCCGCACGTCAAACACGGCACCATCAAGATCCTGTTCACGCCCGACGAAGAGATCGGCCGCGGCGTCGACAGGGCCGATCTGAACAAGCTCGGCGCCGATTTTGCCTACACGATCGACGGCGAAACCGCCGGGAATATCGAGGACGAGACGTTCTCTGCCGACGGCGCCGTGATCACCATCGAAGGCGTCAGCACCCATCCGGGCTATGCCAAGGGCAAGATGGAGCACGCCATCAAGATCGCAGCGCGGATCGTCGATCGCCTGCCGAAACAGGGCTGTTCGCCGGAAACCACCGAGGGCAAGCAGGGCTTTCTGCACCCGATCGGCATTTCCGGTGCGCTGGAAAAGGCCACGCTCAGCCTGATCGTCCGCGATTTCACCGACCAGGGATTGAAGGAAAAGGAAGTATTGCTGGAAGGCATTGTCAAAGAGGTGATGAAGGACTTTCCGCGGTCGACCTACCGGCTGGAAATCACGCCGCAATACCGCAACATGAAGCAGGTGATCGATCGTCACCCCGAAATCATCGACTATGCGATGGAGGCGATCCGCCGCGCCGGCCTCAAGCCGGTCAAGACTTCGATCCGCGGCGGCACCGACGGCTCGCGGCTGTCCTTCATGGGACTGCCCTGCCCCAATATCTTTGCCGGCGAACACGCCTTCCATTCACGGCTGGAATGGGTGAGCGTGCAGGACATGGAAAGGGCGGTGCAGACCATCGTCCATCTGGCGGCGATCTGGGAAGAACGGGCCTGACGGCAACTCAGGAGGCTCGCGCGGTCACGATCCAGATCGATGCGGGAAGCGGCACGGTTTGTCCCCTGGCAAACGGCGTCAGCGCCTCGCGGATCGAATTCATCGCAGCGGCGCGAACGTCCGCCGAATGGCCCTCCAAGGCACGGCTGGCCGGGCCGATTTCGAGCGCGCTTTGCACCGCCGCATCAAGGCCGTGCCCGATGGCGACATCGAGCGCCAAATTGTACGGCTCCATTTCGATCCCGGAGAAGCCGGCCTCGCCCAGGATGCGGTGGACGCGCGTCTCGGAGGCAAACGCGAATGGCCCCGGATCTTCCGGCCCCTGCTGCGGCAATTTCGGGACGTGTTTGTAAACCGCGTGAAGCGGAGCCATGAAAAACGGATTTTCCCGTGGCTCGCGCCAGCAGGCGAACGCCAGCCGGCCGGACGGCCGCAGCGCCCGGCGCAGGTTCGCGAACGACAGCGCCGGCTCCGCGAAAAACATCACCCCGAACCGGGAGGCCAAAAGGTCGAAAGTTGCGGGCTCGAACGGATAGACGGTCGCGTCCGCCAGCGCGAATTCGACCGGCAACTCCTTGGGGGCGTTTTGCCGCGCTCGCGCCAGCATCGGACCCGACACGTCGACGCCGAAAACATGACCGGATGGCGCAACCTTTCGCGCCAATGCGATGCTCGTTGCGCCACTGCCGCAGCCGACGTCGATGACCCGCTCACCTGCCGCCGGTCTCGCGCGATCGATCAGAACATCGGCAATGGGCGAAAGCAGAATATCCTGTGCCTGCTGCCGATCGGCCCAGCGCTGGCCGCCGGGTCCGTTCCAGTATGCGATCTGGTCTGCGTTTCGATCGTGGCCTGCCGGTATATTCATGTCGGTGATTCCTGTTTCCGCGTTGGCGGAAGCCGCACGGCGCTGCGGGATAACCGCATACCACCAAAGCGGCGCTAACGCTTGATGGCGATCCAACTGCCAACGCAGCCGTCGGATCGGTTGAACGTTCCGGCACCGGTCCCTCCGGACAAGGTGCCGACCACGGTCAAGGTCATGCCGCGCCCGGCGCCGACGGAATGCGAGGGGTTTGGCGGGATCGCGGCGTCGCCCCCGTGGACCTGTCGGGCCCGAGAGCATGTGCCGAGCCGGCCTGGCCCGGCATCCCGATGGCCTCAGAATTAATGTCCGATACACAACATTGGTGGTATGCTAACCTCATCATCTGCCTGACGCCCCGTTCCGACGACGGACAGATGCGTGTACTACCGTCGGTTTGGGGCTTCGTTCATGCCCGATACCGCTCACTTCCGCGATCAAGCCGCACGGGTGCACAGGCTTCTCAATGCCCCGGTTGACGCGTGAGCTGCTCTCGGCTCTGGCCAAGGGATATCTGGCCAAGGCCAAACGCCTTGGATGGCAGATCGGCGCGGAGTTCACCGGAAGCGATGTGACCCAGCATTGCAATAGAACATAGGCGCTGCGGCGGCGGTTCTCGGACGCCAGGTCAATCCCCGCAGGACAAGGCCCAGACCGACCGGGCGGATTCGCCCGTGCATGCCATCGATCCGGGACCGCTCAGCAACAGATTGCTGGCGTCGCTCCCGCACAAGGAGCTGCAGCGCCTGCTGCCACATCTCGTCGCCGTGCAGTTCCCCCAGGGCGCTGTTCTTTCCGAAGCCGGCGACGAGGTCGATCAGGTCTATTTCCCGCTCGCCGGGATGGTCTCCATGGTCGTCGTGATGCGGGACGGCAAGGCGATCGAGACCGCCACGGTCGGCCGCGAGGGCGTCGTCGGCGCAATGTCTGGAATTGGCCTTCATATCTCGCGGGTGCGGGCGATCGCGCAACTTCCCGTGTCCGCCGTCCGGATCTCTTCCACCGAATTGAGAAGGACGGTGGCCCTGAGCCGGCCGATCGCCGATCTCTGCATTCGCTACAACGAGGTGCTGCTGACCCAGGCGCGGATCACCGCGGCGTGCAATGCATTGCATCACGTCGAAGCCCGGTTTTGCCGCTGGCTGTTGCAAACCCGGGACCGCGCCGAGAGCGATACCGTCCAGCTCACGCAGGAATTCCTGGCCGAAATGCTCGGCGTCCGGCGCACCTCGGTCACCGAAGTCGCCAGCAAGATCCAGGCGGCCGGCGCCATCAGCTATTCCCGCGGCGTCATCAAGATCATCGATCTCGACGCCCTCACCGCGATGTCCTGCGAATGCTATGAGACCCTGCGCGAACCGTAGCGGGACGGAGCGGGCGTATCGATGGTAGGCGATGACGGGATCGAACCGCCGACATCTTCCGTGTAAAGGAAGCGCTCTACCGCTGAGCTAATCGCCCTGAAACCAGCACGCCCGTCGATCCGGCGCGCGGCCCTTGCCCCCGTGCGCAGCTAACAATAAGGCGCTAGCCGACGCGCGTGCCTACGTTGTCCACTGGCTTTTCGTGCTCCGAACTCTCACGATGGGGGTGGCCATACCCGATTGCCTTGCTGAATTCTTTCACAATCACTCGAACAGGTCTGAAAAATAGATTGGCAGAATCCACCGCTTCGGCAGCTAGCCTGGCCGCAAAATCCTTGTTCGAGTCACTCATCTATTCCTCCCTAGTCCGCAGCCGCTCAGCAATCTCCCGCAGCAATATCCATCCCTCTACACCAATGAAGAACAATAGGCATATCACATCGACAGCAAATACAAGTTCCGCGACAATATAGCATACGACATAGATCTCCGGCGGAATGCCATGCAACTGCATGACCTCGGTGCCATACCAAAGCAAGCTGGCAACACCCGCGACGGCCCCAAATAGAACCGCCGCTATCAATATATGATACAAAAAATGCAATAAAAGCTTTAGCGTTGAGTTTTGCAACCCAAGATAGCATAGATCAGGGCTGGGCCTAGCCTTCCGACGCCCCGGCAAAGCTCAGTTGCGCATATTGTGACACAACCTCTGCGCGACAAAAAAGCGGCGTCCCAACCGGGACGCCGCCAATCGTGATGCTGCCGCCCTGGCAGTTCAGTGCGCGGTCAGGCCGCCGGAGGCTTCGTCGGAGGCGTCCGGCTTCACCGGCAGCTTGGTATCCTCCTCCCAGACGATCGGCACCGGTGGCCGCACCAAGGCCCTGGTAACCACGTCGTCGAGCCGCGCGACCGGAATGATCTCCATGCCGCCCTTGATCGCATCGGAAATCTCCGTGAGATCCTTGGCGTTGTCGTCGGGGATCAGCACCGTCTTGATGCCGCCGCGGGCCGCCGCCAGCAGCTTCTCCTTGAGGCCGCCGATCGGCAACACCCGTCCGCGCAGCGTGATCTCGCCGGTCATGGCGACATCGTGGCGAACCGGGATGCCGGTCATTACCGAGATGATCGCGGTGGCCATCGCGACGCCGGCCGACGGTCCGTCCTTCGGGGTCGCCCCTTCCGGCACGTGGACGTGGATGTCGCGCCGGTCGAACAGCGGCGGCTCGATGCCATAGGTGATCGCCCGCGAGCGCACATAGGATGCCGCCGCCGAGATCGACTCCTTCATCACGTCGCGCAGGTTGCCGGTGACCGTCATCTTGCCCTTGCCCGGCATCATGACGCCCTCGATGGTCAGCAGCTCGCCGCCGACATCGGTCCAGGCGAGCCCGGTCACAATGCCGACCTGGTCGTCGCTCTCGATCTCGCCATAGCGGTATTTCGGAACGCCGAGAAACTCCTCCAGATTCTTCTCGGTGACCTTCACCGATTTCTTCTTGGAGATCATCAACTCCTTCACCGCCTTGCGGGTAAGCGTCGACAGCTCGCGCTCAAGGTTGCGCACGCCCGCTTCGCGGGTGTAGCGCCGGATCATCAGCAGCAGGGCATCGTCGTCGATCGACCATTCTTTGGAATCGAGGCCATGCTTGGAGACCGCGTTCGGGATCAGGTGCTTGCGCGCGATCTCGACCTTCTCGTTCTCGGTATAGCCGGCGATCCGGATGATCTCCATGCGGTCCATCAGCGGTCCCGGAATATTCAGCGTATTCGCGGTGGTGATGAACATCACGTTGGAGAGATCGTAGTCGACCTCGAGATAGTGGTCGTTGAAGGTCGAATTCTGCTCGGGGTCAAGCACCTCGAGCAGCGCCGACGACGGATCGCCGCGGAAGTCGGCGCCCATCTTGTCGACCTCGTCGAGCAGGAACAGCGGATTCGACGTCTTCGCCTTGCGCATCGACTGGATGATCTTGCCGGGCATCGAGCCGATATAGGTCCGGCGGTGACCGCGGATCTCGGCCTCGTCGCGCACGCCGCCGAGCGACACGCGGACGAATTCGCGCCCGGTCGCCCTCGCGATCGACTTGCCCAGCGAGGTCTTGCCGACGCCGGGAGGGCCGACCAGGCACAGGATCGGTCCGGTCAGCTTGTTGGCGCGCGACTGCACCGCGAGATACTCGACGATGCGGTCCTTGACCTTCTCGAGTCCGTAGTGGTCATTGTCGAGCGTGGTTTGCGCCGCTTCCAGATCCTTCTTGACCTTGGATTTCTTGTTCCACGGGATCGACAGCAGCCAGTCGAGATAGTTGCGCACAACGGTCGCCTCGGCGGACATCGGCGACATCTGGCGCAGCTTCTTCAACTCGTGCTGCGCCTTCTCCCGCGCCTCCTTGGAGAGCTTGGTCTTGGCAATCTTCTCTTCGAGATCGGCGAGTTCGTCCCGGCCCTCGTCATCGCCGAGTTCCTTCTGGATCGCCTTCATCTGCTCGTTGAGATAATATTCGCGCTGGGTCTTCTCCATCTGGCGCTTGACCCGCGAGCGGATCCGCTTCTCGACCTGCAGCACCGAGATCTCGCTCTCCATCAGACCGAGCACCTTCTCGAGCCGCGCGGTCACCGACAGCGTTTCCAGGATCGCCTGGCGGTCGGCGATCTTGACGGCGAGATGCGAGGCGACGTTGTCGCCGAGCTTGCCGAAATCAGTGATCGCCTGCACCACGCCGACAACCTCGGCGGAGATCTTCTTGTTGAGCTTCACATAGCTCTCGAAGTCGGACACGACCGAACGCGCCAGCGCTTCCGCCTCGACCGAGGTGGCATCGGTGTCGGCAAGTGCAACGGCGGTCGCCTCGTAATAGTCGCTGCGGTCGGAATATTTCAGCACGCGCGCGCGCTCGAGGCCCTCGACCAGCACCTTGACGGTGCCGTCGGGCAGTTTCAGCAATTGCAATACGCTTGCGAGCGTGCCGGTCTCGTAAATCGAATCCGGGCTCGGATCGTCATCGGAAGCATTCTTCTGGGTCGCCAGGATGATCAGCGCGTCATTCTTCATCACCTCTTCAAGCGCGCGGATCGATTTTTCGCGGCCCACGAACAGCGGCACGATGATGTGCGGGAAAACGACGATGTCGCGCAGCGGCAGCACCGGATAAGAATGGCTTTCGCCGTGAACGATAGTTGGCCGGGGTTTCGGGGTCGTCATGGCCTATTCCTTTTGTTGTGCCCCCTCGCAACGCGGTCCGCGATCTTGCGCAACCGCCACAAGGTGCCGGGATGTTCCGGGAGTGCGGGACCGTCCTGGCCTCGCTCCTTCCGGGTCGTTGGGCAGCGAATCTCGACCTGCGATTTTCGTCGCCGACAGCATTAGGTGGCTATCGCCCATGGGGGTGTCAAGTCGCAGTAAAATGGCCGCGGAATGCGGCCAAATATCGGGTAGACCCTGGGCGGCAACGGCCGCCGAAGGGCCCGGCAGCCGTCGTGGTTGGGATGCTCGATCGCGCGCCCGCGGCGCTTTGGATCACGCGCTGGCGCTGCTTTCGACCGCGCGGTCGGAGCGATCGGCGTAGATGTAGAGCGGGCGCGCCGTTCCCTCGACCACCTCGCGCGAGATCACGACCTCCTCGACGCCTTCCAGGCCCGGCAGGTCGAACATGGTCTCGAGCAGGATGCTTTCGAGAATCGAGCGCAGGCCCCGCGCGCCGGTCTTGCGTTCGATCGCCCTGCGGGCAACCGCACCGAGCGCTTCGTCGGCGAACGACAGTTCGATGTTTTCCATCTCGAACAGCCGCTGATACTGCTTGACCAGCGCGTTCTTCGGATCGGTCAGGATCTTCTTCAGCGAAGCCTCGTCGAGATCCTCCAGTGTCGCGACCACCGGCAGGCGCCCGACGAATTCGGGGATCAGGCCGTATTTCAGCAGGTCCTCGGGCTCGACGTGGCGGAAGATTTCGCCGGTCCGGCGGTCTTCCGGCGCCAGCACCTGGGCCGCGAAACCGATCGAGGTCGAGCGCCCGCGCGCGGAGATGATCTTCTCCAGCCCGGAGAACGCGCCACCGCAGATGAAAAGAATGTTGGTGGTGTCGACCTGCAGGAATTCCTGCTGCGGATGCTTGCGCCCTCCCTGCGGCGGCACCGAAGCGACGGTGCCCTCCATGATCTTCAGCAGCGCCTGCTGCACGCCCTCGCCAGACACGTCGCGGGTGATCGACGGATTGTCGGACTTGCGGCTGATCTTGTCGATCTCGTCAATATAGACGATGCCACGTTGCGCGCGCTCGACATTGTAGTCGGCCGACTGCAAGAGCTTCAGGATGATGTTCTCGACGTCTTCGCCGACATAGCCGGCTTCGGTCAGCGTCGTCGCGTCCGCCATCGTGAACGGCACGTCGAGGATCCGCGCCAACGTTTGCGCCAGCAGCGTCTTGCCCGACCCGGTCGGACCGATCAGCAGGATGTTCGATTTCGCGAGTTCGACGTCGTTGTGCTTGGTCTGGTGATTGAGACGCTTGTAGTGATTGTGGACGGCGACCGAGAGCACCTTCTTGGCATGGCTTTGCCCGATCACATAGTCGTCGAGGACCTTGCAGATTTCCTTCGGGGTCGGAATGCCATCGCGCGACTTCACCAGCGAGGACTTGTTCTCCTCGCGGATGATGTCCATGCAGAGTTCGACGCATTCGTCACAGATGAAGACGGTGGGACCCGCGATCAGTTTGCGGACTTCGTGCTGGCTCTTGCCGCAGAACGAGCAATACAGCGTGTTCTTGGAGTCGCTCGTGCCGACCTTACTCATTCTTATCTCCGTCCGCCGTTCGATCCGTTCGCTCGATCGTCCTGCTCCGGTACAGGCCGGCACAGTATCGTAGATAGAGCAAATTCCGTACCAGAAAAGACCCTACGCTTCAGATGCCACAAATGGTGGCTAACTCAAATCTCCCCGCGATCATAATCGATCCAACCTAGCCAACCATGCTGACAGCCGACTATCAAGAATTCCCTAATCGGCCCTACCGCCGATAGCCGTTACATTACCGTGATTTGCCGCACATTCGCGAGCCGAAGGCACCGAAATCAGCAAAGCGTTGCGCGATTGCCACGCTGCCAAACCAGCACGAAAGCGGAACTTTTCGCTCCCTCAGGGCGCCAAACCGCCCACGGCGGCCATAATTAACCGTCCGCGGACAGGCCGTTAGGGGCGCCTGTTGAAGCTCTGGACTACTCCGGACGCTACGAGGTCTTGGCCGCCGCCGGTTCTTCCGCGCGCTTGTCGATCACCTTGTCGACGATGCCGAAGTCGCGGGCCATCTCGGCGGTCAGGAACTTGTCGCGTTCCAGCGCATCCTCGATCGCCTTGTAGGTCTGGCCGGTGTGGTGAACGTAGATCTCGTTGAGCCGCTTCTTGAGATTCAGGATTTCCTGCGCGTGCAGCATGATGTCGGTCGCCTGGCCCTGGAAACCGCCGGAGGGCTGATGCACCATGATGCGCGCATTGGGCAGTGAGAAACGCATGTCCTTGTGGCCCGCCGCCAGCAGCAGCGACCCCATCGAGGCGGCCTGGCCCGTACACAGGGTCGATACCGGCGGACGGATGAACTGCATCGTGTCGTAGATCGCGAGCCCCGACGTCACCACCCCGCCGGGCGAGTTGATGTACATCGAGATTTCCTTCTTCGGATTCTCGGCCTCGAGGAACAGCAGTTGCGCGACGACCAGCGTCGACATGCCATCCTCGACCGGTCCGGTCACGAAGATGATGCGTTCCTTCAAGAGGCGCGAGAAGATGTCATAGGCGCGCTCGCCGCGGTTGGTCTGCTCGACCACCATCGGCACAAGGTTCATATAGGTTTCCACCGGATCGCGCATTTGTCACCCAAGGTTTGGCGGAGACGGACACCCACGATTGGCTGGGCGTGGACGAACGTCCCGTGATGCAGGACTTAACCAGATCCACAGATATGGACCAATTCCCGCGCCACAAGACCGCGTCAACGAGGTGCACAGGCGCGTTCAGTTGAAGCTGATTCGCGACGCAGGAGATAGCAATCCCAGCCGGCGCAAGGCACTTTCCCGACACATCCTTAACGTCGGCCGGCCGCGTCAGACAGTGCTCTTGTCGGCGTCATCGTCCTTCATGAGTTCTTCGCGCGTGACCTTCTTTTCGGTCACGTTGGCAAGCTCGAGGATGAAATCGACCACCTTGTCTTCATAGATCGGTGCACGGAGCTGGGCCAGCGCATTGGCATTGTTGCGATAGTAGTCCCAGACCTCTTTCTCGCGTCCCGGCGTCTGGCGTGCGCGCTCGATCACCGCGCGGCTGATTTCGTCGTCGGTGACCGTGATCTTGTTCCTCTCGCCGATCTCCGACAGCACGAGACCGAGCCGCACCCTGCGATCGGCGATCTTGCGATACTCCGCCTCGGCGGCATCCTCGGTGGTGTCCTCGTCGGCGAAGCTCTTGCCGTTCGATGCCATCTCGGCCTTGATCGAGTTCCACATCAGCTTGAACTCTTCCTCGACCAGCGAAGGCGGCGCCTCGAAGCGGTGGGTTTCGTCAAGACGGTCGAGCAGCGTGCGCTTGACCCGCTGCCGCGTCGCACCGGCGAATTCGGCCGTCAGCCGCTCGCGGGCGGCATCCTTCAGCTTGTCGAGCAATTCCAGCCCGACCGCCTTGGCGAATTCGTCGTCGATTCTGGTTTCCAGCGGGGATTCGATCAGCGTGGCGGTGGTTTCGAACTCGGCCGCCTGGCCGGCGAGTTTCCCACTGGCGTAATTTTTCGGGAAGGCGACCTTCAGCGTGCGGGTCTCCTCCGCCTTGACCCCGATCAACTGGTCCTCGAAACCGGGAATGAACTGGCCGGTGCCGATCACGACCTGAATGCCCTCGCCGGTGCCGCCATCGAACGGCGTGCCGTCGATGCTGCCCTTGAAGTTGACGGTGACCCGGTCGCCGGTTTCGGCCTGGGTCCCCTCGCCCTTGGCGGCATAGCTGCGGTGATGGTCGGCGATGCGCTTGATGGCCTCGTCGACATCGGCGTCGCTGACTTCGACCACCGGCTTTTCGACCGCAAAGCTCTTGAAATCGGCCAACTGGATCGGGGGCACGACTTCGATCGATACCGTGTAGGTCAGATCGGATTTGCCGGCGAGAATATCGTCGACGGCCTTTTCCTCGGTCGGCATCGTGACCTTGGGCTCGGTCGCCAGCCGAAAGCCGCGCTCGGTGAAAATCTGGGTGTTGGTATCGCGGATGGTCTGCTCCACGGTTTCCGCCATCACCGAGCGGCCATAGACCTTCTTGAGGTGGCTCACCGGCACCTTGCCCGGACGAAAGCCGTTGAGGCGAACCTTGTCTTTGAGATCGACAAGACGGGCGTCCGCCTTGGCATCGAGATCCGATGCGGGAACGTTGATGGTGAATTCGTGCTTCAGTCCCTCATTGAGGGTCTCGGTGACCTGCATGGCGTTCAATCTTCTTCTCGCTTGGTCCGGCCCGAACGGCCGCAACATGGTCCATCTGGTCGACGCCGGGCACGGAGCCTGCGCCGCTGGTTCGGCGAACCCAATTCCCTCGCGGGAAACAGGTTCTTGAGCAATCATCGTGCAAACGCTGAAAGCGCTTGGTGCGGGCGGAGGGACTCGAACCCCCACAACTTTCGTCACTGGAACCTAAATCCAGCGCGTCTACCAGTTCCGCCACGCCCGCTGTTAGCATCATTGTCCGGCCGCGATGCCGCGGGCGGCGGGCTTATAACATGGGCCCGCCATTCCGCAGCAAAAAAATAGTCCGTTTCGGGCCTCCCGCACCGGTCGCCGCCGGCTGGACATCATAAGCGGAAAATGATCCGCATCGAGGCCATGGCAGATCGAAATCTCCGGCTGGATCGACGCGGGCTCCTGGCCGGATTGGGCGCTGCGGCGCTGGGTGCGGTTGGGCGGCCAGCCCTGCTTGCTGGCGCCATGGCCGAGCCGCAGCCACGGCTGGGGCTAACCGCCAGTGCCGGCACGACAGGTCCGGGAAAGCCTGACGGCCTGCTCTGGACGCCCAGTGGCGCGGCGGCCGACCATGCCGGCCGCTTCAGACGCGGCGATAGCCTCGAACTGACCTTCGACAATGAACTCCCGGTCCCGGCACTGCTCAACTGGCATGGGCTGGACGGAATTCAAGCCGTCGAACCCCTGGCCGGGCGGGTCCCGCTTTCGGCCGGGCTCAAGCAAAACCTCCGGATTCCGTTGCTTCAGGCTGGGACCTTCCTCTGCGACTTGCGGCTTCTCGGCGACGGGCAGGCACGGCCGGCGCGGGCGCTGGCGTTGGTCGTCGGGGAAAGCGGGGCCGTCTCGGTCGATCGCGATGAGATTGTGCTGCTGGAGGACTGGCGGCTGCGCCCGGACGGGACCGCCATCGCACCGGGCAGCGATGCCGGGGATGCCAGCCGCCTCTATACGATCAATGGCGAGACTTCGCGCGACATTACCGTACACAGCAATGAGCGTTTGAGGCTTCGCTTCATCAACGGTTTTCAACGCACTGTCGTCGCGCTGAAAATGGAGAGCCTCGATATCCGGGTAATGGCCCTCGACAGCCAGCCGGCCGAACCGTTCCTGGCACGCAACGGCGCGGTGCTGCTGGCGCCCGGCGCCCGGATCGACGCCTTCGTCGACGCAACCGCTCCGCCTGGCTCGAACGTGGGGATTCTGCTCCATGATGGACACGAGGCCCGCCCGATCGGCCGGCTCGTGGTCTCGGACGAGCCGCCGCTTCGCGCCGTGCCGCTGCCGCCGGCTCCGCCGCTACCCCCGAACGAGTTGCCGGCCCGGCTCGACCTTCGGAACGCGCTGCGCTTCGAGCTTGTGTTCGGCGGCCCACCGGCCGATTGGGTGACCGTATCCGGCTTCGCGGCCTCCTCGGCCCCGGCATTCCGGGCCAAGGCCGGCCGCACCGTGGTGCTGGCCCTCACCAATCGCGCCGCTACCGGCACCGTGTTCCATCTGCATGGGCACCACTTCCGGCTATTGGACCGACTTGACGACGGCTGGAAACCGTTCTGGCTGGATACGCTCGCGATCGAACCCGGACGGACCGAGCGTGTCGCCTTCGCCGCCGACTACCCCGGACACTGGCTGCTCGAGGCGATGGTAGCGGACTGGGCGGCACCGCGCCTGGTACGGTGGTACAGTGTCGAATGAGGAGACCCGCATGAGCAAATCCGTTCCAGCCATCCGCGACATCAAGGCCCGGGCACTGATCGCCCCGATCTCGCGCCCGGTGAAAAATGCCTTCGGGGTGATCGAGGCGGCGCCGCTGGTACTGCTCGATGTCTCGACCGATCAGGGCGTCACCGGCCGGTCCTATATTTTCGCCTACACCAGCCTGACGCTCAAGCCGCTGGTGCATCTGATTGAAGAGATCGGCCGCGATCTGACGGGCAAGGCGATCGCGCCGTTCGACCTGATGGCCGCCATGGATGCCAAATTCAGGCTGCTGAGCTGGCAGGGTCTGGTCGGGATGGCCGTATCCGGCCTCGACATGGCGTTCTGGGACGCGCTCGGACAGGCGGCTGGCCAACCCCTGGTCGAGTTGCTGGGCGGATCGCCACGACCGATGCGCGCCTATGACAGCTATGGCGCAGTCGACCCGGTCGCCGACGAGAAGGCCTTGCGGCGGTCGCTTGAACAGGGCTTTCGCGGCATCAAGATCAAGGGCGGCGATGGCGATGCGGCCAACGACGAGCGGGTGGTGAAGGGCGTGCGCGCCCTGCTCGGCCCCGACATCGCGCTGATGCTCGATTTCAACCAGTCGCTCGATCCCGCCGAGGCGAGCCGCCGGATTGCGCGGCTCGCGCCGTACGATCTGCACTGGATTGAAGAACCCGTGCCACAAGAAAATCTTCAAGGCCACGCCACGGTGCGCGCGACCTCTCCTATTCCGATTCAGGCTGGTGAGAATTGGTGGTTCCCGCGCGGCTTCGCCGAAGCCATTGCGGCCGGCGCCAGCGATTTCATCATGCCCGACCTGATGAAAGTCGGCGGCGTCACCGGCTGGCTTCGGGTCGCCGCTCAAGCCGAAGCCGCATCGATTCCGATGTCGAGCCACCTGTTTGCCGAAGCGAGCTCGCATCTGCTCGCGGTCACGCCGACCGCGCATTGGCTCGAATATCTCGATCTCGCGCGAGCCGTGCTGGCCGAGCCGGTCCGGATCGTCGACGGCACCGTCACCGCGCGCGGCCCCGGCCTCGGGTTGTCCTGGGACGAAGCGGCGGTGCGCAAATATGGTGTTTCGTGAACCGGGCAGCCATGTGAATGGCGCCTGAGCTTGTCTATTGTGCGCCTTATGACCGAGGGCCGGTGGCCCGCTTCAGAGAAACGTCTTGAGCGAACAAGAACTTCAGCAGTTCATTGACGCCATGAAGGCCGAGCGTATCAAGAATACCTCGACGCCGGAGCAAGCTGAGCAATTTCTTAAAGGACTTGGCTTCTTGGACGAAAATGGCGATCTTTCCGAGAAATACGTTTCGTGATCCGGCCCACCATGTGACAGAGTTGACGTCCCCCGAAAGAACCTCATAAGCGGACAAAGACGCCGATCGGTTCGACGTCAGGCCGTTATAAGGATGCGGCCCACTTGTTTGGTTTTGCTTGGTGTAATCTTGATCTCAACATTAGATCCCAGCGCACGCACAAAGCTCAGAAGCCGTTCAAGCGAAAACCCTTCAAATCTTCCCTTCAGAAGCTTTGAGACGTCAGGCTGGCGTAAGCCCATCTTGGTTGCAGCCTGCCCTTGAGTGAGATTTTTGCTTTCGATCATCTTGCTGATGAGAACGACAAGATGGGCCTTCACATAATGCTCCTGGGCATTTTCAAGTCCCAAGTCTGCAAAAATGTTGCCACTGCCTTCTGTTATTTTTGATTTCTTGGCCATGTCTCACCCCATCTCTTCTAAGATTTTCTCTTTGGCGCGTGACTTAGCTTGTAGTGTTCCTCTGCTTCTTTGAGTCGTTGTACGATTAACTCCCTGTCGCGAGGCGGTGTTTTTGAGCCAACCTTAGATTTCTTTTTGAACGCGTGCAGGACATATACCGTGCTGCCAAACTTGACGGTATAGACGGCTCTGTACGCGTCACCATCCAAGTCCTCAACAATCTCCAACACACCTGCGCCCCCAAAGCCTGTTAGTGGCTTGGCATCGGGATGCTTCATTCCGTGTTCGGCTAGTAGGATCGCGAAGCCAAAAACTGCCCTTGCTCCTTTTGGAAGTGCCCTCAGGTCCTTGCGGCTGGTTCCAATGAACTGAACCTTCCTAATTCGCTTCGGCTTTGAGGGCATTGCCACCCTTCGTCTCCATAGTAGAATTGCTATATGGCTACTCGGGTCAATGTGCAAGTGGCGAAATACGCGCGATGCCCGCTGCAAAGCATATTTCTTTGCCTCGGGGCGCATTGGCTCCTGGCAGCGTCCGCTCATCGGCGGCCGAGTCCGGTGGGAGAACTCCGGCCAATTTCTCAATAATCGATCCCGAACGCGTCGTAGAGGCGCCGGAACACCGCTGGCAGCGTTTCCGGAAGGTCTTCTGCGATCAGGCCGGGACCGGCTTCACGCGCCGCCTCGCCGTGCATCCAGACCCCGATAGAGGCCGCTTCGAACGCTGGCACGCCCTGCGCCAGCAGGCCCCCGATCATCCCCGACAGCACGTCGCCGGCGCCCGCGGTCGCAAGCCAGGGCGGTGCGTTGGCGGCGATGGTGGCGCGCCCGTCCGGCGAGGCCACCACGGTGTCCGGTCCCTTGAGCAACACGACGGCGCCCGCGCGTTCCGCCGCCGAGCGCACCCGTTCGAGCTTCGAGCGATAGGGCGTCTTGTTGCTGATGTCGCTGAACAGCCGGGGAAACTCGCCCTCATGCGGGGTCAGCACCACCTGCGGTTCGGACAGCGCCTTGATGGACTGGAACAGGCGGTCGGGCGCGTCCGCAAAGCTCGTCAGCGCGTCCGCGTCCAGCACCACAGCGCGGTTGGCGCCAAGCGCGGTCTGGACCAGATCGCGCGTCCGGGCTCCGAGCCCGGCGCCCGGTCCGGTCACGCACGTGTTGAACCGCTTGTCGGCGATCAGTTCGCCAAACTCGACCACCGTGTCGACGGCGCGAACCATCACCGCGGTCAGTGCCGTGGCGTTGACGACGAGCGCATCCCGCGGCGAAGCCAGCGTGACCAGTCCGGCACCGGCCCGCAGCGCGCCGCGCGCCGACATCCGCGCCGCGCCGGTCGCGGCAATGTCGCCGGAGACGACCACGACATGACCGCGCGAGTATTTATGGCCATCGGTCTGTGGCACCGGAAAGCGCTCGCGCCAGGCTTCCGGAATGTTTTCGAAAGTCTTAGGCTGAATTTCCGAAAGCACCCGCGCGTCGATCCCGATATCGACGACGCGGACGCGACCGCAATGGATCCTGCCCGGCAGCAGTAGATGCGCCGGCTTGCGCCGGAAGAACGTAACAGTCTCGGTGGCGCGGATCGCAACGCCCATGACGGCGCCGGTGCTGCCATTGATGCCGCTCGGCAGATCGACGCTGAGAACCGGCGCGCCGTTGGCGTTGATGGCCTCGATCATATCGTGCGGGTCACCCTTGACGGTCCGGTTGAGCCCGACGCCGAACAGCGCGTCGATGATCAGTGCCGGCTTGCCGATCGCCTGCGGATTGAACGGCAGGATCGGATATTTCCAGCCACGCGCCGCGGAGGCTGCGTCGCCCTCGAGACTGTCCCGTTCACAGAGCAGGCTCACCGAGACCTCGCGCCCGCGTGCCACCAGTTCAGCCGCCGCGACAAAACCGTCGCCGCCATTGTTGCCGCCGCCGGCGACCACCAGGATTGGTCCCTGCTCCACGAGGTCCATGGCGGCTTCGGCGACGGCCTGGCCTGCGCTGAGCATCAGGGCGAAGCCCGGGGTACCGGCGGCAATGGTCAGCCGATCGGCTCGCTCCATCTCAACGGAGGTGAGAACTTCCATGCCAAATTCCCGATCCCGGCGCCTTATCCTGAGGCATCTTGCGGTGTATGTGCAGCCGAACCCTCTGGCGAATGCAAGCCAATTAAGCTATTTGCCTATTCGATAGGCAATCAGTGTTGGAAACCCTTCTATCTACCCCCAGGAATGCCCGTTAAAAGTCTGATAACATTTCAAAATCAGGCAGTCTAACAACTTGGCATAGACCCTGCTTTTGAGGAAGCCGGTTCTGGATCGCCTGGTTCAACCGGCAGTGGATGTCTGCGCCCGGAGGTTCGCCGGGCCAGAGGATCGAGCAAGTTGCGGATCCGCGCAACGCGGAAGACATGGAAATGCCCGGGAGGCGCCCAGTGAAGAAAATCGAAGCCATCATCAAGCCATTCAAGCTCGACGAGGTGAAGGAAGCGCTCCAGGAAGTTGGGCTGCAGGGCATCACCGTCACCGAAGCCAAGGGCTTCGGGCGGCAGAAAGGTCACGCCGAACTCTATCGCGGCGCGGAGTACATCGTGGACTTCCTGCCCAAGGTCAAAATCGAAATTGTGATTTCGGACGATCTGGTCGAGAAGGCGATCGACGCGATCCGGCGCGCGGCCCAGACCGGCCGGATCGGCGACGGCAAGATTTTCGTGTCCAACGTCGAGGAAGCCATTCGCATCCGAACCGGAGAAACCGGACTGGACGCCATCTGAGCCGGACCCGCCGATTTTTCCGATATTGTGTTGGGCTTCCCTCGATTGTATTGCATCACCCACGGTCGCTGCCGGCGGCCAAATCACCTCGACCAGTAAGCCAAAAGGGGTATTCATGAAGACCGCCAAAGACGTCCTGAAGTCAATCAAGGACAACGACGTCAAATACGTCGACTTGCGTTTCACCGATCCGCGCGGCAAGTGGCAGCACGTGACCTTTGACGTCGGCATGATCGACGACGAGGCTTTCGCAGAGGGCTTGATGTTCGACGGCTCATCGATCGCCGGCTGGAAGGCGATCAATGAATCCGACATGTGCCTGATGCCTGACCCGGTCACCGCGACGATCGACCCGTTCTTTGCCGAGACCACGCTGGTCATCACCTGCGACGTGCTGGAGCCGACCACCGGCGAGCCGTACAATCGCGACCCGCGCGGCATGGCCAAGAAGGCCGAAGCCATGGTCAAGTCGATGGGCGTCGGCGATACCGTGTTCTTTGGGCCGGAAGCGGAATTCTTCGTGTTCGACGACGTGCGCTTCTCCGCCGATCCCTACAGCACCGGTTTCAAGCTCGACTCCTCCGAATTCCCGACCAATTCGGCCACCGAATATGAGGGCGGCAACCTCGGCCACCGCATCCGCACCAAGGGCGGCTACTTCCCGGTGCCGCCGCAGGACTCGGTGCAGGACATGCGCTCGGAAATGCTGGGCGCGATGGCCAAGATGGGCGTCAAGGTCGAGAAGCATCACCACGAAGTCGCTTCGGCCCAGCACGAACTGGGCATGAAGTTCGACACGATGACGCTGATGGCCGACCAGATGCAGATCTACAAATATTGCATTCACCAGGTCGCCCATATCTACGGCAAGACCGCCACCTTCATGCCGAAGCCGATCTTCGGCGACAACGGTTCGGGCATGCACTGCCACCAGTCGATCTGGAAGGGCGGCAAGCCGGTGTTCGCCGGCAGCAAATATGCTGACCTCTCCGAAACCTGCCTGTCCTACATCGCCGGCATCATCAAACACGCCAAGGCGATCAACGCCTTCACCAATCCGTCCACCAACTCCTACAAGCGTCTGGTCCCGGGTTATGAAGCTCCGGTGCTGCTCGCCTACTCCGCGCGCAACCGTTCGGCGTCCTGCCGGATTCCCTATACGTCGAACCCGAAGGCCAAGCGCGTCGAGGTCCGCTTCCCGGATCCGATGGCCAATCCCTATCTCGGCTTCGCCGCGATGCTGATGGCCGGTCTTGACGGCGTCAAGAACAAGCTCGATCCCGGACCTGCGATGGACAAGGATCTCTACGATCTGCCGAAGGAAGAACTGAAGGCGATCCCGACCGTGTGCGGCTCGCTGCGCGAGGCGCTGGAAAATCTCGACAAGGACCGCGCTTTCCTCAAGAACGGCGGGGTGTTCGACGACGATTTCATCGACAGCTATATCGAGCTGAAGATGACCGAAGTCGCGCGGTTCGAGATGACGCCGCACCCGGTCGAGTTCGATATGTACTATTCGCTGTGATTTTTGTTGGCGGGCCTGCCCGCCGACATCCCGGTCCGGCAAACAAAGGCGCTCCGAATGGGGCGCCTTCTGTTTTTGTGACCGGCTTTCCGGACCACGGCAAGGATCAGGGCCGGCCCAAAAGCGAACCATCGGGATGGCGGGTGTCCGTTGAGGCGTCGGCGCGTCAGCCCGCCCGCTGCTGCGCCAGCAACGCCTCGCCGAACGCCTTGAACAGCGCGCGGTTGATCGGGTTGCGCTGCGGATCGTACTCCGCATGCCACTGCACCCCGAGCGCAAAGCCCGCCGCATCGGCGATCCGGATCGCCTCGATGGTACCGTCTTCGGCCACGCCCTCGACCACGACGCGTCTGCCCGGTTCGAGAATACCCTGACCGTGCAGCGAGTTGACGCGGATGGTCTCGCAACCGAGCAGCCGCGCAAAGGCGCCGCCGGGAATCAGGCTGACAGTGTGCCGGTCGGCAAAGACGACGGTGGGGTCGGGGTGGATTTCGCCATTCTCGAGCCGCGGCATGCGGTGGTTGATCCGCCCTGGCAGCTCGCGGATTTCCGGATGCAGCGAGCCGCCGAACGCGACGTTCATTTCCTGCAGGCCGCGGCAGATGCCGAACAGCGGGATGCCGCGGGCGACGCAGGCTTCCGAAAGCGCCAGCGCGAGGTCGTCGCGATGGATATCGTAGGGTTCATGGCGTGCGTGCGGCGCGGTCTTGAACCGGGTCGGATGAACATTGGCGCGGGCGCCGGTCAGCACGATGCCGTCGACGGCATCCAGCAACGCCCCGATATCGGTGATCTCGGGTGACCCCGCAAACATCAGCGGCAGCGCACCTGCGACTTCCGCGACGGCGCGGAGATTCCGCTCGCCGACCATCTGGGTCGCAAATCGGTTTTCGATGCGATGGGCGTTTCCAATCACACCGACGACGGGCCGTCTCATCGCTCCACTTTCAACATCTCGGACAAGCATATCCTATGCCGGGTCGCGATTCCGGATCAATATGCTGTCGTTGCGCAGCCGCGATGCTATTTCCGGGTGAAGGCCTGTTTCGCATCGATGGGCTCGCCGGCCTGCAATCCCGCCGCCTTGAGCGCGGTTGCCGCGGCATTGTCCGACCCGTTCAGCCACGGCAGTCTCGCCACGATGCCGCGCGTCACCGGCTCGCCAAGCCAACCGCCGAAATCGAGCGGCCAGAGGCCGTTCGGCACCACCTCGACCTCGATCGGGCCGAGATGAAAACCTGGCCCGAGCACCGCTTCCGGGTGATCCGGCATCACCCTGCGCGCGGTCGCCGGATCGTTCACCTCGGCAAAGCTGACCAGCACCGGAACGAGCTCGCCCTGCACCGGCACCACCCCGGTCTGGCCGCTCATCGCGCTGAACGAGACCCTTGGGCTGCGCGCGGCGTTGTAGGCGCGCAACGCCAGATAGTTCATCCCGTCGAGGTCGAGCGACGGATCGAGCTGCGCGAGCAGCACCACCAGGTTCTTGCCGGCGCCGAGATCGACAAATACCGCGTCACCTTTGGTGCGGGTGTGTCCGCCCTGGCTGTAGCCGCGGTCGGGATGGACGGCCAGGACGCCGGAGCCCGATTTGCTGCCGTCGGGCGTTTCGACCGCAACCGTCAGACGGTATTTGTGGCCGGGCCGGTTGATGCGAATCTGATCGCCGATCACCAGCGCTGCCAGCAGCGCCAGCGGTCCGAACCATTTGAAATTCATCCCCGGTCCCCTCACTTGTCCTGCGATCCGTTGCATTCTCCGCTTGGCACGGCCGGCCCGCCTGCGTCAAACCGGCTCGCCACCCGGCTTGATCGCCGGCGCATTTGACGAAACAGTGTGCCGGAAATGACCGGAAAAGGAATTGGCGTGGCAGTTTCGGCTGGTGATCGAGTTCAGGCGCGCGGCGATCTGGCATGGGCCATCGCGGTCGGCGGCATCGGCGTGGTCGCATTTGCGGCGGCGCTGCTGTTCACCTGGCATTACGCCGCGACGCTGTTCCTGATCTTGGCGGGCATGCTACTTGGTGTCGCACTCAACGCCATGACCGGGATGCTCGGCCGCGTCGTCAGGCTGCCTCATGCGCTGCGCCTGACGATCGTTTGTCTGGTGCTCGCAAGCCTGCTGTCGGGTGTGGTGTTCCTTGGTGGCGCCACCATCGCGCAACAGGCCACGGCACTGGGCGATACGATCAAGTCGCAGCTTGTCGGCGTCAAAGCTTTCCTTGAGAGGAACGGAATCGATACCAGCTATTTCGATATCGGCAATCCAGCGGCGACACCGACGGCTTCGTCGACATCGGCCGCGCCTGGTGCGGCAGCGACACATAGTCTGCCCAGCGCAGGCGCGATCGCCTCCAGTGGCGGCGCGATCATAAGCCAGACATTTAAGCTTGTTCTCGGAACGGTGAGCGCGGTCGGAAACTTCTTCATTGTGTTGTTTCTCGGATTGACCTTCGCAGCGCAGCCAAGCGTGTATCGAAAAGGGTTGTTGTTCCTGGCTCCCGCGCGCCATCGTGCGCCCGCAACTGTGATCGTCGATCGCATCGGCGAAACGCTGGAACGCTGGCTGATCGCGCAGATCATCACCATGGCTGTGGTCTTCTTCGTGACCTGGATCGGCCTCTCGATCATCGGCATCGGGAGTTCCTTCATCCTGGGTATCCAGGCCGGCCTGCTAACTTTCATTCCGACCGTCGGCGCGCTGCTCGCCGGGCTGATCGTAGTACTCGCGAGCCTCGCGTCGGGGTGGGTCGCCGCGGCCAGCGCGTTCGCGCTTTTCCTCGGCATTCACGCGCTGGAAAGCTACATTCTGACGCCGATCTTTCAACGTCAGGCGCTTGAGATTCCGCCGGCCACGCTGTTTGCGTTCCAGATCCTGCTCGGCGTCGTGTTCGGAATCTGGGGACTAGCGCTGGCGCTGCCGCTGATGGCCATCGCCAAGGTCATGATCGACTATTTCAAGGCCGACGACCCCGCAGCCGTCGCGGCGACGGCTTGAGCCTTCAGCCTGACGTCAATACCGTCTCGGTGTGCTCGACGTCGGGCGGCGCGGCGAAATATGACCCGACCAGTCCGCGCCAGGCCGCAAAATCTTCCGAGCCCCTGAAGTCGACAGTGTGGTTTTCGAGCGTTTCCCATTTTGCGATCAGCCGGTAGCGCGACGGCTTCTCGATCGATTTATGCAGTTCAAACCCCTTGCCGCCTTTGGCGCGCAGGAACAGCGGACGCGCCCTGGCGACCGCGGCTTCAAAGTCCTTCTCGGAGCCGGGCTTGACGTCGATTTGTGCGATTTCGGTAATCATCGGGGTTGCGACCTTATGCGGACAATCCCCGTCTCTACCCCGGCATCGCCGCAACCGCAAAAAGAAAAGCGCCGCGCGGCGCCCGGGTCGTGCCCTTTTCGACGACCGGTCAGCTCAGAAGCAGCGCCGAACCGGCAAGCAACAGCGAGCAGCCGATAAACATCACCATCGGCCAGAGCATGCGCGTCTGATGGTAGCGGCCCTGCGCGCGCCGTTCCGATATCAGTGCGGTCTCGTATTCCTCGGCGCTTGAAAACAGGCAGGCAAATCCGCCGCGCGCCGATACGGCGTCGGCCTCGAGCGATATCAAGGCGGTGTCGGCGTTCTGGCTGTGACTCCTGTCCATGGGTACGAGGATAGGCGGAGATGGTAAACAGCGGGTTATCGCCGCTTACGCGCCGCCATGGCGTTTCGAGCAACGTGGGTAGCGGTTCGCGTGAAGAAAACGCGAAGAAACCAGACCATGTTCCAGCACCGCGGCTTCATCCTTCGAGACGCGCGCAAGCGCTCCTCTGGATGAGGTCTTCGACCTTCATGGTGAGGAGCGTGGCACCGCCGCGCGCCTCGAACCACGAGGCCCCGGATGCGCGGTCATGATTCGACCCAGCCGGAGAATGGTCTAGGCGAGGCTCGGTATCCCCGGTCGAGGCTGATCCGCAATGCCCGCGGTCTTGCGCCGCCACTTCTCCAGCGACAACGGCAGCTCTTCCGCCGCCTCGACCCGGTTGCGGCCGCCGCGCTTGGCCTGGTAGAGCGCGGTATCGGCCGCCGCCAGCAATACTTCGAGCTCGGTGCCGGCCGGTCCGCCGGCCACCCCGATGCTGACGGTGGTGTCGACCGGGCCTTCCTCGACCACGATTCCGGAATCGGCAAAGGCCTCGCGCACCCGCTCGGCAGCGAGCACGCCTTCTTCCAGCGAACAGGGCAGCAAGGCGGCAAACTCCTCGCCGCCGATCCGGCCCGATAGGTCGGATATCCGCAACGAATTGACCACGACGGTGGCGAACAGCTTGAGGATCTCGTCTCCCGCCGGATGGCCGAAGCGGTCGTTGATCGACTTGAAATGGTCGATATCGAAGATCAGTACCGTCACCGGGCGCCCGGCATTGGCTTCGCGTTCGATCACCCGCGACGTCGCCTCGGCAAAACCGCGGCGATTGAACATGCCGGTCAGGGGATCCATCGACGCCGCGGTCTTGTGCGCGGTGACCGTGCGCTCCGACACCAGCATGAAGATCACGAACACCGTGCCGACCGCGTAGAGCACGAGCTCGATGGCGAATGCCGTCACCCAAATGCTGCTGGCGAACGTCGGATCGTGCGGGTGCAGCAGGTCGCCGAGCAGGATCGGCAGCATCAGCGCGAAGCCATGCAGCACCGGCACCGCGACGGTCGGCCAGCGCCGTTGCATGGTCCGGCGGCGCTCGCGCCACAATTCGGTGGCGGTCAACGCCGCATAGATCGCGACGATCGCCGCACCGATGGTCAGGCGCAGTGCCGACGCCGCCGGCGGCAGCGTCATCATCGCGGTCACCCAGGCAATGGCGCCGAGAACCAGCCCCGGCAGATTCGGCTGGCGGCCGTGAAACACGCGCGAGGCGTTCCAGACCATGCCGCAGGCCAGGAAGCCGACGGCATTGAGCGCCAGCGAAAGCATCCCGCCAAGGATCGGGCTGCCGAGGGTCCAGAGCGCGACCGACGCCGCACCGAGCAGATAGGCGGTCCCCCACCATCGCAACGCGGGGATGTTTTCCTGCCTGCCGAAAAACAGCAGCATGGCGCCCAGCAGCGCGGCAACCAGGGTGGCCACGAGATAAAGCGTCGAGGTGTCAAGTGACATGGGGCCACCGCGCTGTGGTGATGCAGGTATTCAGCACGCCGCCGAGGATAAAACGCGCCGTCATCAGCGCGAACGCTACGATTGCCGCGTTGGCAATCCGTTTGCACGTATCGGCAAGTTTTCGGCAAAAACTGCGTCAACTCGTCGGCAAATTCGCTCCCCAAAAGAGAGAGCGCGACCGGCATCTGCCAATCGCGCTCCCGTGTCGTCGCCGATGTTCCGGATTCGCCGTATTCGCGGCGAATCTTATCGAAGCCGTTAGCGCTTCGAGAACTGGAACGATTTGCGCGCCTTGGCGCGGCCGTACTTCTTGCGCTCGACCACACGCGAATCCCGGGTGAGGAAGCCGCCCTTCTTCAGGATGGCGCGCAGATCCGGCTCGAAACAGGTCAGCGCCTTCGACAGGCCATGGCGCACCGCGCCGGCCTGGCCCGACAGGCCGCCGCCCGCCACGGTGCAGATCACGTCATACTGCCCGGCGCGGGCGGCTGCGACCAGCGGCTGCTGGATCATCATCCGCAACACCGGACGGGCGAAATAGGTTTCGACCTCACGGGAGTTGACCAGGATCTTGCCAGCACCCGGCTTGATCCAGACCCGGGCGACCGCGTCCTTGCGCTTGCCGGTGGCATAGGCGCGGCCGTGCTTGTCGACCTTTCTGACGTATTTCGGCGCTTCCGGCGTGGCCGGCTTGAGCTGCGACAACTGGTCGAGAGACTGCATGGTGTCGGACATCTTATGCGGCCCTCATGTTCTTGCGGTTCATTGCAGCGACGTCGATGGTCTCGGGCTGCTGGGCTTCGTGCGGATGCTCGGGGCCGGGATAGACGCGCAGATTGCCGAGTTGCACCCGGCCGAGCGGTCCGCGCGGAATCATGCGTTCGATCGCCTTTTCGACCACGCGCTCCGGGAACCGGCCCTCGAGGATCGACCTGGCGGTCCGTTCCTTGATGCCACCGATGAAGCCGGTGTGATTGTAATAGATCTTGTTGTCACGCTTGCGCCCGGTGAGCACCGCATGCGCCGCGTTGACGATGATGACGTGGTCGCCGCAATCGACATGCGGGGTGTAGGTCGGGAGGTGTTTGCCGCGAAGGCGCATCGCGACCAGCGTGGCGAGCCGGCCGACCACCAGACCCTTGGCATCGATCAGCACCCACTTCTTGGTCACCTCGGCGGGCTTGGCCGAATAGGTTTTCATGGGACGAATTCCGTGAATGGGGACATCGGACGCAGGGCGCGCCAACTGCGGCGTTTCTAGATAGCCGCCGCGCCCGCGTCAATCCCCGGAGGCTACGGTTTTCCCTGAAATAACAATGGCTTACGATTATGGTGTGATATTACCGTGGAAAACCTTAAGTGTTTGGAATGGAGTAGGTAGCCGTTACGTGGGCGATCGGATCGGGCGACGTCCCGGACAACAGATTGACCTCGCCCACCGCAAGCCGTTTGCCAAGCTTCAACAGCCGCGCCGCCGCAAGCACATCCTGCCCCGGCTGCCCTTTACGCAGAAAATTGATGGTGAGGTTGGTCGTGACCGCGAGCCCAACCGGACCGATCGCCGACAGCAGCACCACATACATGGCGAAGTCCGCCAGCGCCATCAGCGTCGGTCCGGACACCGTTCCGCCCGGCCGCAGCATCCGATCGCTGTAGCGCTGACGCAGCAGACAGGTGGCACCGTCAGCGCTTTCGATCGAGATCTCGCCGCCAATGAAGGCCTGGGGAAATTCGACATGGAGAAACTGCTCGAGTTCCGCCACATTCATTTTCGCAATCGCCATCTCGCCGCACCCGCCCTCGCCTGCCGCCGTCTGTTACAATAAGATGGCGACTTCGCCTAACCGGATATTTCGATGACCGCACAACCCGCCCGCGCCGCCGCCCCGCAACCGCCGATCCTGCTGCGCGAGACGCTTGACGGCATCGCGGTGCTGACGCTCAACCGCCCCGGCGCCCGCAACAGCCTGTCGGAGGGAATGATCGCCGAAGTGCACGCAGCGTTGCAGCAGATCGACGGCGATGCGAGCGTGCGGGCGCTGGTGATCGCCGCCAACGGCCCGGCATTTTCCGCGGGCCACGACATGAAGGAACTCACCGCGCGCCGCAGCGACGCTGACCGCGGGCGCGGTTATTTCGCGGAGATCATGAATGCCTGCAGCGCGATGATGCAGGCCATTGTGCAGTTGCCGAAGCCGGTGGTGGCCGCGGTGCAAGGCGTCGCCACCGCGGCCGGCTGCCAGTTGGTCGCGAGCTGCGATCTTGCGATTGCCTCGGAAGCCGCGACCTTCGCGACTCCCGGCGTCGATATCGGGCTGTTTTGTTCGACGCCGATGGTGGCGCTGACGCGCAATGTTCCACGCAAGCAGGCGATGGAAATGCTGTTGACCGGCGAGCCCGTTGCCGCCGCCAGGGCGCGCGAGATCGGGCTCGTCAACCATGTCGTGGCCGCCGGCACCGAGCGCGAGGCCGCGATCGCGCTGGCGCGCAAGGTCGCGCTCAAATCCGCCTATACCGTCAAGCTCGGCAAGGCCGCATTCTACCGCCAGGCCGAAATGAGCCTTGCGGACGCTTACCGCTATGCGGCAGAGGTGATGACCGAGAACATGATGGCCCGCGACGCCGAGGAAGGCATCGGTGCCTTCATCGAAAAACGCGAGCCGAAATGGCAGGACAGATAGTACCCGTCATTTGCGAGAGCATTCACTCCTTGTCATTCCGGGATGCGCCTCTTGGCGCAGGCCCGGAATCCATAACCACGACCGGGAGTATGGATTCCGGGCTCGCGCCAAGAGGCGGAATGACAACAGGGTGGATTGCTTTGCTTTCGTTCGTCGCCGATAACGCCAAAAACCAGGACTGATCGCCGCAAATGAACCACGATGCCTACCCCGACTCGTACATCCGGGAGATTCTGAGCGGCGTGAAATCGATCGCGATGGTCGGCGCCTCGCCGGTCAATGTGCGGCCGAGTTATTTCGCTTTCAAATATCTCGCACAGCGCGGCTAT
Source organism: uncultured Alphaproteobacteria bacterium (assembly GCA_963808035.1). Lineage (GTDB taxonomy): Bacteria > Pseudomonadota > Alphaproteobacteria > Rhizobiales > Xanthobacteraceae > Bradyrhizobium. The sequence goes on from CAWEEF010000005.1 coordinate 118,450, forward strand.
GACATGATCCCGGTCAATCCCGGCCATGTCGGCAAGAGCCTGCTCGGCAAGCCGTTTGTCGCCTCGCTCTCCGACATCGGCCGGCCGGTCGACATGATCGACATCTTCCGGAGTTCGAGCCACATTATGCCGGTGGTCGATGAAGCGTTGAAGCTGACGCCATTGCCCCGAGTGATCTGGATGCAGCTCGGTGCGCGCGACGATGCCGCGGCGGCGAAGGCGGAGGCTGCGGGCCTCAAGGTCGTGATGAACCGCTGTCCCAAGATCGAATATGGACGGTTGTCCTCGGAGATTTCGTGGATGGGCGTCAACTCGCGAACGCTCAGCTCAAGACGCGCGCCAATGCCGACCCAGGGCATGCGGCTGTCATTGAACCGGACAAGCGTTGGCGGCGGCGAGACCGCTGCGTCCGATCGCGCGGCGAAAAACAGGAACGACCTCGCGTGACACAGTCGCAACAGGATTGCTTTGCGAGCGCGACAAAGCGAAGCATGAACCTGCCGAACAATTGATGCCGCTTCAAGCCGTCTTGACGGGGATCGCCGCTGCCGCGATTGTGCGCGGCGGCGAGCGCGCCTGTTGGCGCTGCCTCGGCCTGGAATTCACAGCCTGGGCCTGGAATTCACATTGTGTTGCTCATCCTTCGAAAGGCGGCCGACCGGGTCGCTGCCTGGGGATGGCGTCGTCGGAAAGGAAACAGCATGACCGATCGTCTTCCCGGATTTTCGACCCTCGCTGTACATGCCGGTGCGCAGCCCGATCCCACCACCGGCGCCCGGGTGACACCGATCTACCAGACCACGTCGTTCGTGTTCAACGACGCCGATCACGCCGCCTCGCTGTTCGGGCTGCAGGCTTTCGGCAACATCTATACGCGGATCGGAAACCCCACCAACGCGGTGCTGGAAGAGCGCGTCGCCGCGCTGGAGGGCGGCACCGCGGCGCTTGCGGTCGCGTCCGGACACGCCGCCCAGGTGGTTGTGCTGCAGCAGTTGCTGCGGCCGGGCGATGAGTTCATCGCCGCACGCAAGCTGTATGGCGGCTCGATCAACCAGTTCAACCATGCCTTCAAGAGTTTCGGCTGGAACGTGGTGTGGGCCGAGCCCGACGATATCGGCAGCTTCGAACGCGCGGTGACACCGCACACCAAGGCGATCTTCATCGAATCGATCGCCAATCCGTCGGGGTCCATCACCGATATCGAGGCGATCTCGGCGGTCGCCCGCAAGGCCGGGGTGCCGCTGATCGTCGACAACACGCTGGCGACACCCTACCTGATCCGCCCCATCGACCACGGCGCCGACATCGTGGTGCATTCGCTGACCAAGTTTCTGGCCGGGCACGGCAATTCGATCGGCGGCGTCATCGTCGATGCCGGCACCTTCGACTGGTCCAAGGACGGCAAATATCCGGTGCTGAGCGAGCCGCGGCCGGAATATCACGGCATCAAGATTCAGGAGACGTTCGGCAATTTTGCGTTTGCGATTGCCTGCCGGGTACTGGGCCTGCGCGATCTCGGTCCGGCGCTGTCGCCGTTCAATGCGTTCCTGATCCTGACCGGCATCGAAACCCTGCCATTGCGCATGCAGAAGCACTGCGAAAACGCCAGGGCGGTCGCCGAATTCCTGTCCGGCCATGCCGCGGTGGCGTCGGTCAATTACGCCGGCCTGCCAACCGACAAATACAACAATTTGGCGCGCAAATATGCGCCGAAGGGCGCCGGCGCGGTATTCACCTTCAGCCTCAAGGGCGGCTATGACGCTGGTGTCAACCTGGTCTCGAACCTGAAACTGTTTTCGCATCTCGCCAATGTCGGCGACACCCGCTCGCTGGTGATTTACCCGGCCTCGACCACCCACAGCCAGCTCGACGATGCGCAGAAGACCAAGGCCGGCGCCGCTCCCGACGTGGTACGGCTCTCGATCGGGATCGAGGACAAGGAAGATCTGATCGCGGACCTCGAGCACGCACTGACCGCCTAGCCGGAGCGCGCTCTTGCGCGCGTCTCGAAGGATGAAGCCGCGTGGCCTCGTGGTTCGAGACGCGCGGCGTTGCCGCGCTCCTCACCACGAGGATTGAACCGGAGCCGTTCGCCGCATCCCTCCCCGGCCGCTTTCCGCTGTAAGCTCGCAGCAAGGCCCCTCGATGATTCGGAAGCAGGCGATGTTGCGCTGGATGGTTGCCTTTGTTGTCGCGACCGCGGCTGGCGGAGCCGCGACGGCCGCCGACCTCGGCGCGTACGACCACGGGGCCACGGTTTCGCGCGGCGCGCCGCCCGCCTACGTGCGACCGCGTGGCCACGTCGGTGTCGTGGACGAGCCCGAGGTGCTGTTCACGCCGTCGGATGGCGCCGTGCCCTATCTCCCGCCGCTGGTGGGAACGCCGCTGCTGCCGGGCTCCGCGACGCTGCCCGGTTATTACGGATCGACCCACTCCTACCAGTATCGCGGCCCCTATTACGGCGGCCCCTATGTCGGCTACTGGGATCGCCTGCCCTACGCCTGCGGGGTCTACGGATATTGCTAGGCGGATGGCTGGTCGCTGCTATGTACATTGTTGATGCGTTACTGACATGATATATATCATTGGTATCTATCAACTGAGGGAGGCGGATCATGAGTGCAACCGCCAAGCTTTTCATGCATGGCCGCAGCCAGGCGGTGCGCCTGCCCAAGGAGTTCCGCTTCGAGGGCAAAGAGGTGCGCGTCAGCAGGGTCGGCGACAAGGTGATCCTCGAGCCGCTCGCACGAACGGAGAAGGAAATTGCCTCCGTCTGGGCAGAGATTGATGCCCTGCGAAATGGCGAAGATCTATTTCCCGAAGGCGGCATCGATGACCCACCGGCGGAGCCTGACCCACGCAAATTCTTCGACTGATGTTCTGCCTCGACACCAACGTCGTGATTTCGTCCATCAATTTGCGACCGGCGTACATCCGCGCCCGGCTTGACGCCGAACTCGCATCGGGTGCGATGATCGGCATTCCCGCCATCGTTCTGTTCGAGATGCGCTATGGCGCGGCGAAAAGCGATCGGCGAGCACGAAGTGAGGCCGGCCTCGAAGCCTTCCTGTCACTGGCCGTCACGCCATGGTCTTTCGAGCCGGAAGACGCCGTGCATGCCGGCAATATCCGCGCCGAGCTTGAAAAAGCGGGCACGCCGATCGGCCATTATGACTATCTGATCGCCGCGCAGGCCCGGCGCCGCGGTGCGACTTTGGTGACGGCGAATTCCCGCGAGTTCGCGCGCGTACCCGGACTCCTGGTGGCGGATTGGGTGGCGTGATGGATGCGGCGGTGGCGCAAGATGGAGGCGACCATGCAGGTTTCCAAATGGGGCAACAGCCTCGCGGTCCGGTTGCCCAAAAAGCTGGTCGATGACCTTGGGCTCGCCGAGGGCGACGACGTCACAGTGACGTCGGCGGATGCCCACCCCATCGTGATCTGAAAAAACGACGACAGAGGCGATTTCATCCTCAAGCTCCGCGCGTTGCAAAAACCAAGGCCCGAGGGGTTTGTCTGGAATTGCGATGATGCCAACACGCGGTGAGGCCTTTTCTGGACACCAATATTCTGGTCTATGCCGTTCTATCGGATGATCCACGCTGCCAGACTGCGGAACGGCTTCTGGCCGCCGGCAGCACGATCAGCGTCCAGGTGCTGAACGAGTTCGCCAACGTTGCGCGAGGCAAGCTCAAATGGCCTTGGCCCAATATTGAGGCGACGCTCGCTCTTGTGCGTAGCCGCTCGGGACGCGTGCGCGACATCTCGGTGTTGACTCACGAAGCCGCGCTGGCACTCGCCCACGAACACAGCCTCGCCTTCTACAACGCGCTGATCATCGCCGCTGCGGTCGAAGCCGGTTGCGACACCCTGTTCACGGAAGACATGCAGCACGGCCGCAAATTCGCTGGCCTCACCATCGTCAACCCCTTCGTTGAAAGCACCCCGTGAACGCTCGCCAGCGCGCTTGGCGAGGGGCTCGGCTGAGCTTCTGCCTGACGGGCAGCCACACACTGCTGTCATCGCCCGCGAAAGCGGGCGACCCAGTATTCCGAGACGTCAGTGATAGAACCGAAGGGCCGCGGCGTACTCCCCGTTGGCGCGAGCCCGGAATCTATAACCACCATTGCCGATTTTGAAAACCACTGGATACACATCGCCCCACGCGAATTTTGGCGGTTATGGATTCCGGGCCTGCGCCAAGAGGGCGCATCCCGGAATGACAACGGTGAGGCCTGCGCCAAGGGGGCGCATCCCGGAATGACAACGGTGAGGCAAAATCAACCGGTCTGGGCGACCGGCACTGGCGCGGGCTGCGGCTCGGACTGTCGCGCAGCCAGGCGTTCGACCTGGATCGTCGCGAGCGTCAACACCGCGATCGCCACGGCCTGGTGTGTCAAAGCGAGGTCAATCGGGACGTGATGGAGCAGTGTCAGAACACCGAGCGTCGCCTGCAGCGTGATCGCCGCGGCCAGCCACAGCGCACCTCGGATCGCGGCAACGCCGGCCCGCGAGCGGAGGGCATCGACCGCGTGCAGGACGGCGAGTGCGAACAGCACATAGGCGGTCATGCGATGCTCGAACTGCACCGTCAGCGTGTTGTCGAACAGATTGCGCCACCAGGGCGCCTCGAAAAACAGCCGGGCGGCGGCGGGCACCAGCCCGCCATCGATATCGGGCCAGGTGTTGTAGACAAGGCCGGCGCGCAGGCCCGCTACCAGTGCGCCCAGATAAAGCTGCACGAAGGTCAGTCCGAGCAGAACCATGGCGGTGATTTTCAGCGCGCGGCGTGGCCGCCGGCGGCGGATTCTGTGCAAGCCGGCGCAGCGTCCAGACGATGCTGGCATAGATCAACAGCGCCAGCACGAGATGGGTGGCAAGGCGGTATTGCGAAACTTCCACCCGCTCGCTCAGTCCCGATGCCACCATCCACCAGCCGACCGCGCCCTGCAGCGCGCCGAGACCGAAGATCAGCCACAGCCTCCGCCTGAGGTCGGCGCCGAGCGCCCCGCGCCAGAGAAACCACAGAAACGGCAGCAGATAGGCAACGCCGATCATGCGCCCGAGCAGGCGATGGCTCCATTCCCACCAGAAGATCGTCTTGAACTGGGCGAGATCCATGCCGGCATTGAGCTCGCGATATTGCGGAATGGTCTTGTAGCCATCGAACGCCTGTCGCCACTGCTCCTGATTGAGCGGCGGCAGGGCGCCGGTCACCGGCTTCCATTGCACGATCGAAAGTCCGGATTCGGTGAGACGCGTTGCGCCGCCGACCAACACCATGAGCGCGATCAGCGCGGCCATCGACAGCAGCCACCAGCGAACGGCGCGATGGTCGGCGTGAACGGGAATTCCGGTCATGGGATACGGTGCTTGAATGAATTGGTACGCCCCTTATAGTCCGCCCCTTCCCGCGCGCAAGACGCGCCGCTGCAACCGGCTGCACATTTTCGGTCATGACGATACGCACGCGCAAACTATTCGGAACCATCGCGCTATTGGTGCTGGTGGTGGTGTGGTCGCTGTTGGGCATGACGGTGGCGCAGACGCCCTGGCTCGCCGGTTCCGGCCTGCTGCAGGCGATCTTCTACGTCGTCGCCGGCATTGGCTGGGTGCTGCCGGCGATGCCGATCGTGAGCTGGATGGCGCGGCCGGACCTCTAGATCCCTGCCGCCGGTGGACACGTTGCCGGGCGAAACAGCGCGCCTGCAAGCATCACGCGCATGGCGCGCAGCGAGCGCAGCCGCCCGTCCCAGGCGATGCGTGGAAGTTCATGCAGGCTGGTCCGCCCCGCGGTTTCAACGACACCCGGGATCGCCGATGCCGCGCTGGCAAAACCCGCCTGCGCGGCCAGCGCCACGTCCTGGCGGCGGAAGGCGGCGCGATCGCCGAACGGATAGGCCAAATGCCTGATCTCGCGACGCAGCGCGGACTGCGCCACCGCTCTGCCCATCGTCATCTCGCGCAGGGCATCATCGTCCTTCAGCCGCGCCAGTACCGGATAATTCACGGTCGCGGTTCCGATCGTCACCAGCGGGTCGGCGGCGAGCATCGCCAGATCGTCCCAGTTCATCACGGCTTCGCGCGACAGCGCCGCGAGGCCGACCGAATAGCGCCGGCAGAGATCGTTGATCGCGATGGAAAGATCGGATGGCGACAGCGAACGCATCCAGCGCTGGAGAAAATCGTAGAGCTGATATTTCTCGGAGCTGCCGCCGATGGTGAAATGAAGTTCCTTCCGATCGATCACCAGGCTGAGGTGGCGCTCATTGGCAATCACCGCTTCAAGCGCGAGCCACCAGATCTCACCGACGCCATCGGGAAATGCGGTCGGGACATAGACGGCGAAGGGAACGCGGTGCCGCGACAGCACCGGATAGGCCCAATCGATCAGGTCCTTGTAACCGCCGTCGAATGTCAGGCAGACAAACCGTCGTGGCGCCGCCAGCGTCACCGCCCTCCGGCACACCTCGTCGATCGAAACGATATCCAAGTTCCAGCGCTGCAAGGCGCTGATGGTGCGATCGAGAAATACGGGCGTGACCTCACCGGATTTGAGCGGCTGGAACCGGGCGACACGGCGCGGGCGGACCCGTTCGAACCGCAGCACGACGCCGGCGACGCCGGTCCGCGGCTGCATGAGACGGGCATAACCGCTGAAGTAAGCGAGCTCCAGTCCGAGGCGCTGCAAAAACCGGCTATCTGATGGCAATTTCACGCCCCTCGACGCGGCTCCGGGGCTCAGCCGCGGTGCATTGTCATTACCCTTTGTTGACACTTCTTTGCAAAGGTCGGCCCGAAGCGGAAATAAATATTTTCCTGGTGACAGGCTTTGCGATGACCATGGCTGCCGCGATCGAAAGCCGGACCGCGGACGCGGCAGCGCAGTCGACACCGGGCCGCATCGCCGGCGTCGAAATTCTCCACGATCTCGGCGAGGCGGAAGCTGTCTGGCGCGGTCTCGAGGCCCAGCGATATGGCTCGACGCCGTATCAGCACTTCGATTTCCTCAGCCGCTGGCAACGCGAGGTCGGCGAGCGTGAGCACCTGCTGCCCTTCATCGTCATCGGCTACGACGTCGAACGCCGCCCACTGCTGCTGCTGCCGCTTGCGCTCGGGCGCAACCACGGCATTCGCGTGGCGCGCTTCATGGGCGGCCGCCATACCACCTTCAACATGGCGCTATGGGACCGCGACTTTGCAGCGGTGGCCACCGCCGCCGATCTTGCAGCGCTGCTGGCGGCGATACGCCAGCGCTCGGGCGTCGACGTGCTCGCGCTGACGCAACAACCCCGGCAATGGCGGGATCTGCCCAATCCAATGGCGATGATGCCGAACCAGCCCTCGATCAACGATTGCCCGGTGCTGACCATGGCGCCGGGCGAATCAGCGGCCGCACGGATCAGCCATTCGTTCCGCCGTCGGCTCAAGGCAAAGGAACGCAAGCTGCAGGCGCTTGCCGGCTATCGCTATCGCGTCGCCACCACCGAGGCCGACATCGACCGGCTGCTCGATTGGTTCTTCCGCGTCAAGCCGCTGCGGATGGCGAGCCAGAAGCTGCCCGACGTGTTCAAGGAACCCGGCGTTGCGGATTTCATCCGCAGCACCTGCCTCGCTCCAGGCATCGGCGGCAGCCGCGCCATCGACGTGCATGCGCTTGAATGCGACGACGAAGTGATTGCGATATTCGCAGGCGTCGCCGACGGCCATCGCTTTTCCATGATGTTCAACACCTACACCATGTCGGAACATGCGCGCTACAGCCCCGGGCTGATCCTGATGCGGCATATCGTCGATCATTATGCCGCGCGCGGCTTTCGTGTGCTCGATCTCGGAATTGGGTCCGATCCCTACAAACGGCAGTTCTGCAAGAGCGACGAGCCGATTTTCGATTGCTTCATCCCGCTCAGCGCCCGCGGCAGACTGGCCGCGGCGGCGATGTCCGGCTTCAACCGCGCCAAGCATGCGGTGAAGCATAATCCGATGCTGCTGCACATGGCACAAAGGCTACGCGGCGCGCTTCGCTGAACCAATCCCAGCCGCGATCGGCCCGCGGCGTTCAGGCCGCCACCACCCGCGGACCGGGCTCGACGCTGTGCGGTGCTTGCGGGGGCCGGCTCAGCATCTTCACATCCGCGAAACCTGCCGCCCTCAGTTGATCGGACATCACGGTGCGCGCCTCCGCGGTCATCGCGACATCCGGAACCACCACCGCGCGGGCCTGCGCGGTCAGCAACTCCGCCGGCAGGTCGGAGGCGGTACCCGCATCCAGCAACACGTGATCATAGACCCGAATCAAGGCATCGATCGCCAGCGCGAGCCGCGGCGATTGCAGCAGCTTGCGGTCGAAGCCGGAGCGTCCGGCACTGACAAGGTGGGCCCGCGACAGCCGATCCCTGGTGATGATCTGGGAAAAGGAGGCTTCGCCCAGCATCAATTCCGCAAGGCCCGGCGCGACAGGATCGACCGACGCCGCCGAAATCGCCGGCGATGCCGCCGCCAGATCGACCACCACGACCTTCGCCTCGCGCGCGATCAGGCGGGCAAGCGCCAATGCCGTCAAAGCGATGCTGGCGCCGGCCGCGGTGCCGAGAATGGTGATCTTGCGCGCCGCTTCGCCGGCGCCTCGCAGATCCTCGGCAAGCTGTTCGATTTCGGCCGGCCCAGCCGGCTGATCCGGAGGTTCTGGACTGGGACCCCGAGCGGGTTCGAGATCGGCGATGGGCACCGCAACGGCCGGAGCGGCAGCCACCGCTGCGCGGGCCGGCGCCACCGATGTGGCAGCGAACACCGCCGCCGCGTGCGGCGCGGTCATGCGCAACAATTCGCCGGTTGCGATCGCGCCGGCACTCAGCATCAAGCTCGCCAATGTCGCGATCAGCACGATCGGCAGCTTCTTCGGGTAAGCCGGCGTATTGGACACGATGGCGCGGGAAATGATCCGGCCGTCCGACGGCGCGGCGTCGATATTCTCCCGCGTGGTGGCTTCACGATATTTCGCAAGATAGGATTCCAGAAGATCACGCTGCGCCTTGGCCTCGCGCTCGAGCGCCCGTAGCTGGACGTCCTGGCCATTGCTCGAGCTCGCCAGCTTCTTCAACTGTTCGAGGTTCGCGCTCAGGCCCTCTACCCTGCCGCCGGCGATGCGGGCATCGTTCTCCAGCGAGCGCGAGACCTTGGCCGCTTCGTCGCGAATCTGGCGATCGAGGTCGGCAAGCTGCGCCTTCAGCTCCTTGATGCGCGGATGGCCGTCGAGTAGCGTCGATGACTGTTCGGCAAGCTGGGCGCGCAGCGTGACGCGCTGTTCGGACAGCCGCCGCATCAACTCGGAATTGAGCACCTCAGACGCCTCGATCGGCCGGCCGCTCTGAAGCATTTCGCGGATCAGCCGCGCCTTCGCCTCCGCATCGGACTTCAGCGCGCGCGCGTTGTTCAATTGGGTGTTCAGCTCGCCCATCTGCTGGTTGGAGAGCGAGGTATTGTTGGTGCCGATGAACAGGCTCGATTTCGAGCGGAAATCCTCGACGCGCGATTCCGCGTCTGCGACCTTCTTGCGCAGACTTTCGATTTCACCGGACAACCATTGCCCCGCGGCCTTGGCCTGCTCCTGCCGGGCATTTTGCTGGAATTCCAGATAACCGTCGGCGATCGAATTGGCGACGCGGGCCGCCAGTTCGGGATCGCGGGACTGGAACTCAATGACGATGACACGCGATTTGTCGACCGCATAGGCGGTGAGCCGGTCGAAATAGGCATCCAGCACCCGTTCTTCGGGCGTCATCGAGAATGGATCGCGGCCGATTCCGAACAGTGCCAGCAGCGAGCGGAGCGGCGAGATCCCGCGCAGCACCGGGTCGAATTCCGGCAGTTCGGCGAGCTTGTTCTTCTTGATGACCTGGCGTGCCAGATCGCGGGACAGCAACAGTTGGACCTGACTGGTAACGGCTTCGGGATCGAGCGCATTGCGCTCGTCGTTGCGTTCGCCGTTCGGCCGCAGGAAGACATTTTCGCGTCCGTCGACCAGAATTCGCGCCTCGGATTTGTACCGTGGCGTGACCAGATTGACGGCGGCGATCGAAAGCACGGCGGCCAGTATCGTCGGCACGATGATCCAGCGCTTGCGGCGCGCCAGCGCGTGGCCCAGCAAACGCAATTCGAGATCGCCGGTGATCGCCGGCGCAACGGCTTGATCGGTTGCCGGCGCGGGCCTTGAGACGACCGTTTCGACTGCCGGTTCTTGCGCAGCCGTCCAGTCGGTGTCGGCACGCCAAAACGCTAAACGCATCCCACACTCCCGCAGACGCCCCGCCTGCCCTGACCGCGGCCGATTACACTCCATTAAGGTTGCCGCTGGGTTAATTCGGTCTGACCGAACCGGGAGATCGGCGCTGCGCACGCTGCTCATGCTTTGTTAACCGTAAATGCCCTTAATCGGAATCAAGGCTTCCTGCAGGGTTGTTTGATGTCAGCCGCGCGTACTGCCCGTTTCCGCTTGCCGGCTGCACTCGGTGTGTCGGGCTGCGGCGTTGCGCCGGTCGCGACCATCCAGCAGCGCGTCGATCCCGGCTCGATGTCCTACGGACGCCGTTCCGATGGAGGACACGCCCCAATCGTCGTTTTCACCGGCAAACGCCGGCTCTGATCATGCAGCAGAATTCAGATCCGCCGCTCCGTGTCCTGCACGCGGTACGCGCCCCGGTCGGCGGAATCTTCCGTCACATCCTCGACCTCGCCAACGGCCAGGTCGACCGCGGCCACCACGTCGGCATCATCGCCGACAGCCTGACCGGTGGCGAGCGCGCCGAGGCGGCGCTGGCGGAGATCGCGCCCCGTCTCAAGCTTGGGGTCCATCGTCTCGCCATCCGGCGCCAGCCCTCGCCCACCGATCTAGTGGCATTTGCGCGGTTCAGGCGGCTGATCGGCCGGCTGAAGCCGCAGGTTCTGCACGGCCACGGCGCCAAGGCCGGGGCCTTCATTCGCCTGAAATCCGGTTCGAAGACCACCATCCGGGTCTACACGCCACATGGCGGCTCGCTGCACTATCCGCTGAACACCTTCAAGGGCGCCCTCTATGGCCGCCTCGAACGCGCGCTGATGAACCGCACCGACCTGTTCCTGTTCGAAAGCGCGTTCGCGCGCGATACCTATCAGCGCATGATCGGCACGCCGGCAGGTCTTGTCCGCTGCGTCTTCAATGGCGTGACCGCGGCGGAGTTCGACCCGATCATCAAGGCCAGCGACGCCACCGACCTCGTCTATGTCGGGGAATTCAGGCACATCAAGGGGGCCGACCTGCTGGTGGATGCGGTGGCGCGGCTTCGCGCCAACGGCAAGCCGGTCACGCTGACGCTTGCCGGCGACGGTGAGGAAAGTGCAAATCTCAGGGCCCAGATCCAGAGGCTTGGCCTCGGCGAAGCGGTCCGCTTCCTCGGCCACGTCAAGGCAAGGTACGGATTTTCCAAGGGCTCGATGCTGGTTGTTCCGTCGCGCGGAGATTCGATGCCCTATGTCGTGATCGAGGCGGCGGCTGCGGGAGTTCCGATGGTGGCGGCCAATGTCGGCGGCATTCCGGAAATCTTTGGGCCCCACACCGACGCGTTGCTCACGCCGAACAATGTTGCCGCCATGGCAGACGCGATCGCAGGCGCGCTTGACCATCCGGCCGCCGCGGAGCTGCGGGCAAAATCGCTTCGCGAACGAATCTTCCAGCATTTTTCCCAAAAGGCGATGGTTGAGGGGGTGTTGGCCGGCTATCGCGACGCCTTTGCCGCCCGTTAACCGTTCTTTACCACCGATAACTGTTTCTTCCGATTTGTCCTCTAAGCCGTGATGCGGGGAATTCCGCCGCGGCGCACGCACGACTAAATGCCTGTGCAAGAACGGACCTGGAACAGTGGAACCAGTCAACGCACGCGCCATGGATGCCGTCGCAACGGAGGGTCGACCTCCGATCGAACGGCGTCGCCGGCTGTCGCAGGCCGCGCTTGCCGTCGCCAACCAGAAGGTGCGCCGAGCCTATTCGCCGATCGTGATCGCGGGCGCGGTTCGCGTGGTCGATTTCGCCGTGTTGAGCCTCGTCGGCGTTACGATCTATTTCGGCTACGTGGTCCGCCATGACAGCTTTCGTTGGCCCTATGTTGCGGCCATATTCGCCATGGCTGCCACCGCAGTGATCTGTTTCCAGGCTGCCGACATCTACGAGGTGCAGGTGTTTCGCGGCCAACTGCGGCAGCTCACACGGCTGATCTCATCGTGGGCATTCGTGTTCCTGCTGTTTATCGGCATTTCGTTCTTCGCGAAGCTCGGCGGTCAGGTATCGCGGCTCTGGCTTTCGGCATTTTTCTTCGGCGGCCTCGCAACGCTGATTGCCGAGCGGCTGTTGCTGCGCGCGATGGTCCGTAGTTGGGCGCGCCAGGGCCGGCTCGGTCGCCGCACCATCATCGTCGGCTCCGATCAAAGCGGCGAAAAGCTGGTCGAAGCGCTCAGGATCCAGGCCGATTCCGACATCGATATCCTCGGCGTGTTCGATGACCGCAACGACAGCCGGGCGCTCGACACCTGCGCGGGCGCCCCGAAACTGGGAAAAGTCGACGACATCGTCGAATTCGCCCGCCGCACCCGCCTCGATCTCGTGCTGTTCGCGTTGCCGATTTCGGCGGAGACCCGGATTCTCGAAATGCTGAAGAAGCTTTGGGTATTGCCGGTCGATATCCGGTTGTCCGCGCATACCAACAAGCTGCGCTTTCGTCCCCGCGCCTATTCCTATCTCGGCAAGGTTCCGACCCTCGACGTGTTCGAGACGCCGATCACCGACTGGGATCTGGTGATGAAATGGCTGTTCGACCACATCGTCGGTGCCATCGTCCTGCTGCTGGCGGCGCCGCTGATGGTAGTGGTCGCGCTCGCGGTCAAGCTCGACAGTCCGGGGCCGGTGCTGTTCCGCCAGAAGCGGTTCGGCTTCAACAACGAACGCATCGACGTCTTCAAGTTTCGCTCGCTCTATCACGATCAGGCCGATCCGATGGCTTCCAGGGTCGTGACCAGAAACGACAGCCGCGTCACCCGGGTCGGCCGCTTCATCCGCAAGACCAGCCTCGACGAGCTGCCGCAGCTCCTCAATGTCGTATTCAAGAGCAACCTGTCGCTGGTCGGTCCGCGCCCCCACGCCGTGCAGGGCAGATTGCTGAGCCAGTTGTTCGACGAAGCCGTTGACGGCTATTTCGCCCGCCACCGCGTCAAGCCCGGCATCACCGGCTGGGCCCAGGTCAACGGCTGGCGCGGCGAAGTCGACAGCGAAGAGAAAATCCAGAAGCGCGTCGAGTTCGATCTGTACTATATCGAGAACTGGTCGGTGCTGTTCGATCTGTACATTCTGCTCAAGACGCCGCTGGCGTTGATGACCAGGAGCGCGAACGCTTACTAGCGGGTACGCGTAGCGTTGAGTTGGCGAGTGTGTGATGGCGTATGCGGCGACAGCCGAGAGCTCCCTTCCTTCGGTGACGGCGGCGCCGGGCCTGCTCATGCTGCAGCGCGCGCTGGTGTGGCTGGTTGGCGCGTCCGGCGCGATCGTATTCATCGAGCCCAGTCCCTACGAGTTCGTGACGATTGTCGCCACCGTGATCCTGTTTGCGACCGGCCTGCGGCTGCGGCTGGTTTTCATGCCGTTGCTGCTGCTGCTGGTCCTGCTCAATATCGGCTACAGCTTCTGCGCCGTCCCGTTCATGGACAAGCCCGAGATCGCGAACTGGATCGCAACATCCTGGTATATGGCGTTCACCGTGATGTTCTTTGCGATGGTGATTTCCGACGACACCGCGGCCCGTCTCGACATGCTTCGCCGCGGCCTGGTCGTGGGGGCCCTGATTGCAGCGATGGCCGCCATCGCCGGTTATTTCAACCTCGTCCCCGGCGGGCATGATTTGCTGACGCTCTATGAGCGGGCGCGCGGCACCTTCAAGGATCCGAACGTGCTGGGCGCGTTCCTGATCCTGCCGGCGCTGTTCGCCCTGCAAAGCATCGTCTCCGACCGTCCCGGAAAATCGTTCCGCAGCACGATCGCGCTCGGCATCATGGCGCTTGCGATCCTGCTGGCGTTTTCCCGCGCCGCCTGGGGCGGGCTCGTGATCACATCGGTGTTCATGCTGGCGCTGATGGTCCTGACCAGCCGCTCGCCCGCGCAACGATCGCGCATCATCGTCACGGCGGTCGTCGCCGTCATTGTCGTGGCGTTGCTGCTGGCCGTGCTGCTGTCGTTCGATTCGATCAGCGAAATGTTCAAGCAGCGTGCGAGTTTCGACCAGAGCTATGACGAGGGCCGGTTCGGCCGGTTCGGACGGCATATCCTCGGCGCCCAGATGGCACTCGACCTGCCGTTCGGCATCGGCCCGTTGCAGTTTCACAAATACTTTCCCGAGGACACCCACAACTCCTACCTGAACGCGTTCATGTCCGGCGGCTGGATCTCGGGCATCTGCTATCCCGCGCTGGTATTCGTCACTGTCATCACCGGCTTTCGACACGTCTTCGTCCGGGTACCGTGGCAGCGCGCCTATCTCGCCATCTTTGCGGCATTTCTGGCGACGGTGGGTGAAAGCTTCATCATTGACACCGACCATTGGCGCCACTTCTGGATGATGCTGGGCACGATGTGGGGCATGTTCGCCGCCGCGCAGCCCTACAAGGCAGCCTCGCATCAGCCGCCCACGACGCCCGGTCCGGTTTCTTGACGCGGAATGACTTTTGGTTGAATCGGTCGATACGGAGCTTCGGTACACCTCGCCCCAAAGGGGAGAGGTCGATTTGCGCAGCAAATCGGGTGAGGGGAGCGCTCCGACGATAGACCGTAACCCCTCACCCCAACCCTCTCCCAAGGGAGAGGGAGGCGCGCTGCCTTTGCCGTTACAGATCGAGCTAAACTCATCACACTTAGGAATCTATGTCTCCACCTCAAATGTCAGGCCGGCATTATCGACAAGCCGCTTGATCAGGCGGCTGCGCATCGCCGCGCCGGGAGTCCAGATACCGCCTGGCACTTCCGGCGCCTCGCGCAGCAGGCAGACCGCGCATTCCGCGATCATCTTCGAGGTCGACCCATAACCGGGGTCGCGATCGCCGCGGACGGCAACCCGGATTTGGCGTCCGCTCTCACCGAGCCCGACAAACAGCAGGTCGTAGAGGCCGGACTCGCGCTGCTCCCGGGACGGGCCCTCGCCCGGTTTCGGGCCGCCGGGGCCGCCCATCTCGGCATTGGCGGCAACCACGAGTTTCGCGTTGGCTTCTCCCTTCTCGCCGCGGCCGGTCAGCACCATCTCGTCATAGACAAAGTCCCTGCCGTAGGGAAAACCCATCAGCAGGTTGGATCGATGCACGTTGCGGGTGTTGATGGTCGACATCACGAACGGGGCGGTCCAGGCATCGAGGTCCGGGTCGAACAATGGCTTGTTGCCCGGCGGCTGCTTCGGGCCTTCGAAGCCTGGCGTCAGCACGAACGGATTGCGCAGCAGCACGACAAGGCTGAGGTCCTTCGCCGCCGCCGCAAACGTCGCCTTGATACTCGCCGCCGTTCCGCCCGAGAACGTTCCCTTCATGTTGCGGACGCGGCCCTTGACGCGGCTGACCGGCGCGCCAAGCACCTGCTTCGCCGTCTCCTGAACAAAAAAGACCCCGAGCTCGAACGGCAGCGAATCGAAGCCGCAGGAAAACACGATCCGCGCGCCCGATGATTGAGCCGTCGCCTGATGGGCATCGATCATTTGCCGCATCCAGACCGGCTCGCCACAGAGGTCGAGATAGTCGGTGCCCGAGGCCGCGCAAGCTGCCACCAGATCGCTGCCATAGAGCTGGTACGGACCGACGGTCGTCAGCACCGATCGGGTCTGCTCGAGCATCGCCTTCAGCGACGCGGGATCGCCGGCATCGGCGACAATCAACGGGGTGTCGGCCGGCGCGCCGATCGCATCGCGCACCGCGGCGAGCTTGTCCAGACTGCGCCCGGCCATCGCCCATTTCAGATCGGATTTCCCGCCATAACGCGCCGCCAGATATTCCGCGACCAGTTGGCCGGTGAAGCCGGTAGCGCCATAGACCACGATGTCGAGTTGCGACGAAGCCATGTTCGATTCCTTGCGGTGAACGCGCGCTGGCGATCCGCGTGACTACCCCCACGGTAGCGCTTTCAGGATCCACAAGCGAGTACTCAACATCTGACACCCGTGCGTTCCTTGAACCGCGCCAATTCGCCAGCAACTTCTTCCTGAACCGCGGTCGCTTTTGCCGTCTCGCGGCGCGATGCGCCCGCTTGGCGCGGGCCCTTCCGTCGTCATTCCGGGATGCGCCACTTGGCGCAGGCCCGGAATCCATAACCACCATCGGGAGTATGGATTCCGGGCTCGCGCTCCCGCGCGCCCCGGAATGACGACGGTGGCATGCAACTTCGCATTCCCGCGGCGCGATGCGCCCGGGTTTTGCTGGAAGCCTTGCCCTCCGGAAATCAGAGGGCGCAGGGAATGCCGGGTGCGCGCCGCACCGGCGGTCTCGTACGCAAATGGAGAGAAGTGGGTGCGCGCACGAGCATACTGGCTCAGCGGAGGCATCCGGCATCCCCTGCGTAATGGTTTTACGGCTTATGCCGCGCTCTCCTCGGCGACGAATTCGTCTTGTCACCGTCGTCGGCGGATTCAGCGACTGCTCCAACCCGGTCGGGTTTGAATTCGTCACCGCCGACTTGGCACCAGCAACGGGTGTCAGGACCACACGGTTTTGCCGTACGCTACAACGTCGTTCGTCTTGCGCGCCTGCAATCGCTCACGAGGTTCAACTCGCCCTGCGACCGCCATTCGCGCCGACGCTCTCGCGTCCACCACATCCCATCCCGCGTTCGTGACGACGCGCGACCGCCCCTCTTGCCGGAACGGGACGGCCGCTGTTAAGCCACTGATTTGGGGCCTCGGTGAAGCGAAATCTTGCCCGTCGTGCCACTTGGCCGCAACCCGACGGGCGCGATCCGAATTCCTGCGTCATTCCGGGATGCGCCGCTTGGCGCAGGCCCGGAATCCATAACCACCGATCGGGAGTATGGATTCCGGGCTCGCGCGATCGCGCGCCCCGGAATGACGGCGTGTCGCGAACGGCTGAAGGCGCAGAAAATTCGGAGCGTGCGCCGGCATTGTATCGACCCTGTGTATCGACCCTGTCTCTCTAAAGCCGAAGCGATCTCGTCAATCTATTGTTGAAGCCAAATGCGCAGTCTGAGACTATGCTCGACGCATCCGCTCGCGAGCAAGTCGGGATACGCCATGGATAGATTGGTCCTGATTGTCGGTCTGCTTTGCTATTTGACCAAGGCGATGGTGGTCGTGAGGCGCCACTTTTCGTCGGCAATGACACCGCGCGAAGTACGATTTGGCATCATTGCCTCCTATGTCGGTCTCGCGGCATTCATATACCTGATGCTGCGGGACAAGCACGCGATCGCTGCGCTGGTGGCCGCGCTCGCGATCTTCGCGGCCAGCCTCGCGCTCTTTCTCTGGGCGGCGAAGACGACCCGATCAAAGCTCCTGAAACTCGCATTCGACCCCGAGTCGCCCGGCTCCGTTGTGCGAACGGGTCCATATCATTACATCCGGCATCCGTTCTATACGTCCTACATCCTGTTTTGGCTCGGATGCGTCGTCGCGACTTTGGATCCTCTCATGCTTGTTTTTCTGGGAGCATTCAGCGCGATTAACGTGACCGCCGCCTATCGCGAGGAGCGCTCGTTCGAGATATCGCCATTCGCCGAGGAGTATCTGAACTATCGCAAGACCACAGGGATGCTTTGGCCAAAGCTTGGAGCGGCGGAGCAGCAATCATGATGGCGCGGGCCCGGAATCCACCAGCATTCGGGAGTATGGATTCCGCATCTCGCGCGATCGCGCGCCCCGGAATGACGGCGTGTCGAACGGCTGAAGGCGCGGAAATTTCGGAGCGTCGCGCCGGCCATTCTCGGTCTCTATCGGAAAGTTCAATGATTCAAAGTGGTAGACAAAATGAACCCTGCAGAAATTTCCAGTAAAATGCAGAACTTTGCAGGAATATGCAGATCAATTGACACACGGCTGACACCGCGATGTTCACGCCGCGTTCGCAATCGCGGCGCGCGCGATGACTCACCTTAGAAAAAGAAGACCAAATGGAACATCCCGTCTGCTTAAGACGCAGTCAATCTGGTTAGAGCCAGTTCGATCTGTGCGTCTTCGAACAACCTCAACTTTCGCTGAGCGGCCTCACCTCCACCAAGCCACTTCGCTAGTGCTTTTTTTACATCTTCAAGGGTTGGCTCTACTTTATCTTGGTTTAGCAGCCAATCGACCGTAGCCAATAGCTCCATCCCCAAGGGATATTCGAATCCATCGATGAGGCGGGTGGTCTCATCCAGCGCACCAGCATATTGCTTTGCCTCAGACGTCCCCAGGAACGCTGCTACAACATCTTTTTTCGAGTTTTCGAACCAGATTGTGTCGAGCACGCTCGCGTCGGCAACTCTTTTCTCACAGTGCAGATAGCTTCCATCCAAGTTATTCAGCAAATGTCCAAGATTGGGTGCGTATGGCCCGAACTTGTCAGCCTGAAATGCCAGCTTAAGCGGACTTTCCTGTCCGCGGCTAACTATTTTACGCTGAAGAAGATACGCCAGCTTGTAAATTTCGAGCATCGTGCATTCGAAACCGAGAACCGAGTAGCGGCGCACAAGCTCGGCTACCAAAGCTCGCGCAGCGGTTAGTTTCTTTACGCCTTTAGGTTTGGCCACGTTCTGATACCCGGCTGTTGGCTCATAGACCACCACTTCAACGTCTTGGAGACTTCCGAGCGTCGTCTCTATAACAGAACGCACGTGCTTCCATTCGAGCCCCCCATTGCCACTACCAAGGGGCGGCAGAGCAATCGACTTAATCTTGTGCTCGCGGATAAAGCGCGCCAAGTCTTGAAGACCGTCCTTTATCCACTCTATTTTGGACGGATTCCGCCAATGCTTCTTTGTAGGAAAATTGATGATCCACTTTGGTCCTCCGACCAAATCCTTCCGCTCTGTTGCGAAGATATGGCCAACCTTGATCTCCTGCTCTTTGCAAGCGGCCGCATAAGCGCGGAAATTCTCGGGAAACGCTTCCTTGAACATCAAGGCAATGCCTTTCCCCATCACGCCGATTGTATTCACGGTGTTGACCAAGGCTTCGGTCTCGGCCTTGAGAAGGTTACCCTCAATGAAGGTAATCATTAGAAATACCACCCTCGCTTAGTATGAACCTGAAGGTTCACTTTATGTTTGGATATCAGCGGTTGGACCTCCAACTTTTGCTTATCGTCGCAGCATGCGACATATAGCAGAGCATCTAAGGGCATGTGTTTGTGCACCAACGTCTCAGCTTGATACCTGTTCGTTTTGTCAGGATCGTCGTTATCTCTACTGAAGTCGCTGTTTTGAAGAATCTTCCAGTCAATCCGGTTCATATCAGTAAGATCATCGGAATAATGCGTATTGTTCGCGCAGGCGTGTTTATCTGTTCTCAGAAAGGGAACCGCCTTCTCGCGAAGACGCAAGAGAGATGTCACAAGAATGACAATCTCAGCGTTGTCTCTCTGCGGCGCATTGCGACCCGTGTAAATGTTGAACGCCATCATCGAGCGAGGCGTGAAATAAAACGGCACGTAGTCGCTCAACGTACCGCCCGGCTGCCGCGGAACTTGCCAGGACTTTCGCTTATCAATTAGATCGGTCATGCCGATATTGACAAAGTTCAAATCTTGATTGCTGGAACTACGGCTGTGCAATCCGTTGCCTAAAATCCACGGCAGGTTGTTTTTGTGGGTGATGCGGAAGATAAGCGCGTTTTCCGCTGTAAGCTCGAGCAGCGGCAAGAACTCTTCCTCCCCCCAGGAAGCAATTGCGAGAATCTGATCCGCGCGGCCACCACACATGCGCCGACACTGGCCGGTCAAGGACCGGGCGGCGCAAACAGGAACATAATAAGAACATTCCTCGAATTGTCAACAGCAATCCGATCGGCTCTCGGATGCTTCGAGAGAGGGTCACGACTAAACGTCGCGCCCACCCAGGATCCACTTCAAGCATGTTCCGCCGATCAGCCAGCCAATCGCCTTCAACCCTAGCGACAAGGATTTATCACGACTTCGACCTAATCTGAGACGGGCCAGGAATACGAACTCCGAGACCGCATTCGACTCGACGGTGTCAATTCTGATCTTCGCGACTGGCAAGTTTGCGATAAGTCGTGAGGTCATCGAGCGCAGGCACCTCACCACGTCGCATACCTGAGCCTATGGTTGACGCAAGCGGAAGCGAAGTGCCAAGACCGGCGTAAAGGTAACGGTCGCCGAAAGCCTTCTTCAATGCTGCGAACATCGGCTCCCCGGTGCAGTGGCCCGGCGCAACGTTTTCGACCTTGAACTTGTCTTTGAGCGAGGTCACTACTCTTGCAATCACGTCATCAGGCGCGACGACAAGGTGGAAACCGCCCGCAATCAGATGAATTTTAGGGTTGATGACTGCCGCAGCCTCGACGATCCGTTCGATCCCGGGATGTGAGCAGCCGACGACGAGCACTATTCCGTCCGCTGTATTCACCGCAAGTGACAGCTCCTTGAGCTCCTTGGTACCGGGAGCGTCGGAAACCAGTGCGATCAGTGAAACGCCGGGCGCGATTTCGGTAGTCTGATCGATCGGCTCGAAGTGAGCGCCTCCCCATGCGGCACCGAATTTCATGATCTCCGGAGGCTTGCCTCCGTAATAGCGCATCTCAGCCGGCAACGACTCGTCTTTTCGGTAGAAGCTCGACGGCAGCGACGAACCGTAGATGCCGAATCCTTCTTTGGGCGCGTAGATCTTCACAGTCGGATTGACACTCAAAACGTAATTCAAGCCTGCCATGTGGTCCGAATGCCGGTGTGACAGGACAACGAAATCAAGGTTTTTGAGATCAACGCCCTTCGTCTTTACATTGGCTGCAAATATGTCGGCGTCATTCCCGGTATCAAACAAGATTCGTTTTCCGGCGATCTCGACGAGCGCGGAGAAGCCCCAGTCCTTCGTCATCGAAGGATCGGTTCCGAATGCATCGTAGAGGATAGTGATCTGACTTTTGGACTCGGGTGCAGCGGCCCTGGCTGGGGCGGCTATCGAAATGAGCATTGAAAGTCCTGCTGCGATAACGAACGTCGCGCGAAGCTTCATGAAAGTTCCTCCTTAAGAGTGCACAATCATTGAAATTGCTCGTAACCGGATAGGGTAGCTCGTTTAGTATATTTGAAGCACCGCCTGACCTTGATCGGCGAGAGAAATCCTGAACCAGCAAGAAAAGCTTGGTTGATTCCTGAGATTTCCGGCTTTCGTCCGGAAAGGGCCACGCTACGCCTGATCTTTAGAACCTTCCATGATGGAGAGCCTGATACGAATGCGTCAAGGTGCGGCGCTTCGGCGCAACCTAACCTACCGGACGGGGGTGGCTGGATATTCGTGGTGGGCCGGCGACTTCCGTTTTTGTGAAAATTTGCGGACGCCGGCCCCGCCCCCATCGCGCTATCGTATCGGGCGCCCCCATCACAGGTCTTCCCTTAAGATCGATTTGTTGCCGCGCGGAAAGCCCCTCGTAAAACGGGCACAGGTTGAAATAGGTTATACCAACGGCCACAATCTCTAACTCGTCATGCCCGCACTTGTTGCGGGCATCCACGTCTTCAAAGCCGTTCCAATCAAAAGGGCGTGGATGGCCGGGACGAGCGTGGACGAGCCCGGCCATGACGACGTGGATGGATCACCGCCAACGGCCGTTGGTATTACTTCCCGGCGTAGGAAACGCCCATGCCGGCGCGCACGTCGCTTTGGATGCCATAGGGCGCGATCGGATAACGCAGACCGTTCTTCGCCAGCGCCTTCATGCCCTCGATCGCCTTGGCGAGATGCCTGGGCGACAACGCCATCAGCAACTCCTCGTCCGGCACGCCGCCATAACGCCGCTCGGCGAAACATGGCAGCGACAGGCTGGGCTCGCCGGTCTTGAGCGCCCGCCCCCATGAATCGGCGCACGCGGTCTCGCCGACCACGCCCCATTCGAATTTCTTGTAGCCGGTATATTGCAGCCCGTTGATCAGAATAATCATCTGGCCCGGCGTCGCATAGACCAGGCAGATATCCGGCGGGTCGAGCCGGCCGCTGGTCAAGGGGCTGACCGCCAGCGCCTGATATTGGCCGTAAGCCACGACATCCAGCGCTTCCTGGCGCTTGCGCGCATCCTCGGCCGTGCCGTGCCAGACGCCGACATAGGATTGGCCCGCAAGCCAGTTCTCGTCCTGCGGCGCCAGCCCGATCACCGCCCGGCATTGCGCCCCGACCAGATCGGCCGCGGTGATGCCGACGGTCCAGCCCAGCCGCGAGGCCATGCTGACGATCTGGTCGGTGGTGTGGATGGCAGTCGGACGCCGGATTTTCGGTATCGCCGTCATTTCTTCCACCCGCGCAAACATCTTCATGCCGATCACGGTGGTCTTGAGGCGGAGCAGACTGTTCAGATCCGCTGCCATGCCGGTCCAATCGAAGGTTTCCTGCTGCATGGTTGGTTGTTGCATCTGATACTCCGTGAACGGCGACCCGGCCGCACCCTAAAGCCTTTTCGGTTCTGATTGAATCAGAACCGGGCTTTAGTTTGTTGGTTTGACGCGTTTTCTTCACGCGAACCGGTAGCCACTTCGCTCGAAAACGCTATAGCCGGATTATTGGTCGGCGGCGACCGGGTTTATTGCGGATCAGGCCCCGGCAGCAACCGGTCGGTCTTTCCCGTTAGCCGATAGGCGAGCAGGCCGATCCATTCATGCACGGCGATGCCCGTGCGCTGCAGGCCATCGAGGGCGAACGCCGAAAACCGCAGCAGATCCGCCCTATTGCCCACCCGCCAGTCGACCGGATACGGCTCCACGGCAAAGCCCGCCTTTCGGAACAGCGCGACCGATCGCGGCATGTGGTAGGCGGACGTCACCAGCAGCCATCGCTCGCCGTTTTTCGGCGCGGCGATCGCCTTGGTGAATTCGGCATTTTCCTCGGTGTTGCGCGAGCGCCGCTCCATGGTCAACTGCTCCCCGGGCACGCCGAGACGTTCGAAAACCTGGGCGGCGTAATCGGCTTCCCGGGGGTCGTTCGAAATCAGATTGGAGCTTCCTCCGGTAAAGATGAGGCGGGCGTTCGGATAGCGGCGGGCGAGCGCCGCCGCCGCCACGATGCGGTCGGCGGCCCCGTGGACGACGGCCACGCCATGCGCCGCGGAAATATCCGCATCGATCGACCCGCCGAGCACGACAATGCCGTCCGGCGCGCCGCGCGAAGCGTCCCAGACGGGAAATCGGGATTCCAGCGGGTAGAGCAGCCAATTGCCGAGCGGCGAAAAACCGCATAGCGCTAGCAACAGGAGCGAGGCGACCATCAGCCGGCGGCCGAGCGGCGCCCACCGCGTGGCCAGCAGGATGACGCCGGCGATCCCGACAAAGATCAGGAAATCGGTCGGCAGCAACAGGATGCCGAGTGTCTTCGAGAGCACAAAAAACAAGGCGGCAATCCCCTTCGGACGCGCGCGCAGTACCCGCACGCACGCCTCGTCATACGCGGGCTTGATCCGGGTATCCACCCATCTTCGGCATAGCTATTCGCGCAACACTACGGCACATCGACAGAGCGCGGTTGCGGGGGCAAACTGGCAACCCCTGCCCTGACCAGAAGTCCCGCCATGACCCATCACCATTTGCACGCAAGCCCCGAGACCTGCCACTGGGGCTTCTTCGAGGCGCGGCTGAAGCCTGTCCTCGCCATCGCCAGCGGCGATGAGGTGACGATCGACACGATCAGCGGCGGCCCCGATGTGGTGCCGGACCGGGCCCGCTTTCACGTCCCGCCGGAGCTGGCCGAGGTTCACGCCAAAAACGAACGGATGCTGCCCGGTCACATCCTGACCGGGCCGGTCGCGATCGAGGGCGCCGAGCCGGGCGACGTGCTCGAGGTCGAAATTCTCGAGGTCGGGCTGAGGCAGGACTGGGGCTATAATCTGATCCGACCGCTGGCCGGCACCCTGCCCGACGATTTCCATGAAACCCGGCTGCTCAACATTCCGCTCGACCTGAAGCGGATGGTCGGCCGGCTGCCATGGGGGCTCGATCTGCCGCTGAAACCGTTTTTCGGCGTGATGGGCGTCGCGCCGCCGCCAGCCTGGGGGCGCATCACCTCGCTGGTCCCGCGCGCGATGGGCGGCAATCTCGACAACAAGGAACTGGGGCCGGGGGCCAGGCTCTATCTGCCGGTGTTCGTGTCGGGCGCCCTGTTCTCCTGTGGCGACGGCCACGGCGTCCAGGGCGATGGTGAGGTCTGCGTCACCGCGATCGAGACCGCGCTGCAGGGACGTTTCCGGCTGACGCTGCGCGAGGATTTGCAACTGAGCTATCCGCGCGCCGAGACCTCGACGCATTACATGACCATGGCAATGGATCCCGACCTCGACCAATGCGTGGTACGGGCGCTGCGCGACATGATCGCCCTGCTTGGAGAAAAGCGGAATTTGTCGCGCGAGGACGCCTACACGCTCTGCAGCCTTGCCGCCGACCTGCGGGTGACGCAGACCGTGAACGGCGCCAAGGGCATTCACTGCATGATCGCGAAGACGGTGGTGCATGGCTGAGACAAGCCACACCGTCGTTCCGGACGCAAATAAGATGGTGCTACCCCAGCCGCCAGCCGACCTCGGCGGCAAAGCTCTGGTAGAATTCGGCGTCGTAGGCGCGTTCCGGCGTCTGCCGTACGCGCTCATCGAGGCGGTGGGCGTCGTCGCCGACCAGGATGCGCCAGCGCCCGGCCTTGACCCCCTCGAGAATGATGGTCGCCGCGGCGGCCGCCGTGGTCGGCGCTTCGTCGCGAAAGCTGCGGGCCCGGTCCGCGGCGATCTCCTGAATTTGTTCATCCGCCATCACGGCCTGATCGACGCCCATGCCCTTCAGGCGTTGTCGCACCTGCAGGATCTCGTCCGGGCCGAGCTGGTCGGACTCGGTGCCACTCAGCACTTTCCGGGAATTCGATATGATCGAGGTGCCGATATGGCCGGGCATCACGACCGAGCATTTGATATGCGGAGCGTTCAGCCTGAGATCGTTGATCAATGCCTCGGTGAATCCCTTTACCGCGAATTTGGCGGCGCTATAGGCCGTGTGTGACACGCCGAGCCCGATCGAGGCCCAGAAACCGTTGACGCTCGAGGTGTTGACGATGTGGCCCTCCTCGGCCTTCAGCAGCATCGGCAGGAAGGTGCGGACGCCGAGATAGACCCCGCCCCAGCAGATGTTGAAGGTCTTTTCCCACTGCTCGCGTGTGTTGGTGAACAGGCTGCCACCACCGCCGATCCCGGCATTGTTGAACAAGAGATGGATCCTGTCGGTCGCCTGCTGTTCGGCGAGCTCGTCGCGAAAGCGCTTGAGCTGGTCTTCGATGGAGACGTCGGCGATGTGCGTGGTGACGCGCAGGCCCTGCGGCAGCTTCTCGACCTCGCAAAGCCGCCTGGTCTCGGCCATCGCGCTGGCGGAAACATCGCACATCGCGACATTGCAGCCTTCGGCGACCAGTTGGCGCACCAGCTCGCGGCCCATGCCGGTGCCACCACCGGTGATAACAGCCGTCTTTCCTGCAAAATCCTTCATGTGAAACGCTCGCCTTTCCAATTGCCAAGTTGAACAGCTTCGACCGACCCGAAATCCCAATTCCGGCCCGCCTGCCGGTTCAAGAGACCACCGATCCGCGAGCTCAATAAGTCGCAAGACCGCCGGTGAGCAAGCACAATCAGCTACGCGGGTTGGTTCGACCTCTTCATCTGGCGATCCCGAGACCGAGCCCGATGGCGCACGGTTGGGAGCGCGGCGATTCTGAACGCCGGTTCATCATACTATTTTCGGCGGCAGGGAACGCAATGGTCGAAGTTTCGTTCCCCATGGGCTTAATTCACCCCCAGGGAGATCTCGATGACGAAGTTTTCTTATGTTTTGGCCGCCTTGGCCGTTACCGCGCTCAGCGTGCCGTCGATCGCCAGCGCACAAGATGCAAAAGCCGGCATGGCCAAGGAAGAATGCACAAGGAAGGCATGCACAAGGAAGGCATGATGCACGGCAAGCACATGATGGTGGTCCATCATCACCACCATCATCATCACCACATGATGAAGAGGGACATGTAAGACGAATGGCCCCGCGACCGGGGCCATTTTCTTGTCGGGCACAGATTTCCGCCCCCTGTCCGCGCCACCCGCCCGAAGCGACGAAGCCATCCAGCACTGTCATTCCGGGATGCGCCGCTTGGCGCAGGCCCGGAATCCATAACCACGCCTGCCGATTTTGAAATGACGCTACACATCGCGCCACGCGAATTCCGTGGTTATGGATTCCGGGCTCGGCGCTTTGCGCCGCCCCGGAATGACGCCCGATGGATTACTTCCGAAGCCAGTCATCGGGTGCGCAATAAGGTCGCAAGCAACCGCTTGACAAAGCTCGGGGCGGACTGAAAGCTGTGCGGATGATGTCGGTTCGAGTGCAATAAGGAGCAACGCAATGGCGCACGTCGTGGTCATGTACAAGACGCCGAAAGACACCGCCGCTTTCGACAAGTATTATTTCTCGACCCACGTCCCCCTTGCGAAAAAGATACCCGAACTCAAGAAGTATGAGGTGAGCCAGGGCCCGGTCGCGACTCCGGCCGGTCCGTCCGGCTTTCATCTCATTGCGACGCTGCATTTTGACAATCTGGCCGCGGTACAGGCCGGCTTCGGCAGCGCCGAGGGCAAGGCCGCGGCCGCAGATGTACAAAAGTTCGCGACCGGCGGCGTCGACATGATCCTGTTCGACAATCGCGAGGTGTGAGCGGGATTGCCTTCAGCGTGGCTGCTGGGGCGGGCAGGCGTACACAATTTCGGCTGTTTCCCTATGCCTTATGGGCGAATGGGATACCCAGGCCGATCCATCGTCAGCACCGTCGTTGGCGCCATCGCGCTGGTTTCATGCGGCTACGGCTGGGCCGAGCCGACTAGCGTGAGCTCGTTTTCGGGGCTGATCGCCGACCGCGAGGTGGCTTCCTCGCGCCTCTGCATGGATATGGACGGTCATTTGTTCGAATGGAAATGGAGCAACGTGCCGTTCGCGTCGTCCTGCTTCGAGGATCAGCCGGTCGGCAAGGTGTCGACGGTCCCGGAGACGGAGGCCTGCTACTTTGAGTGTTCGAACACCTCGCTGAGCTGCCTGACGTCGGTCCTGGACGGTAACGAGCCAAGAGCCTGCATGATTGATCTTGCCGCCTGCATGTCGCGGTGCAAGGGCGGTTCGGACGCAACCATACGAGACTGGCTCGGCGAAGCGCCCTGAGTTTTCCAACCCGGGCGTGGTGGCGCTGCCTTGATTTCGACCGGCGGCTTGGCTTCTGAAAGAATCCCCCGCCCAAGCACAACGCCGCACAAGCGGAGTATGTTCGCTTGGCGGCGCTGGTTTAGGTGCCGAGCCCTCAAATCCCCCGGCGTCTGTTAGGTCGGCGCAACATCGACGAAGGTTCAAATGCGGGCGGGATAATTTTCCAGCGAATTAGACACCCCCACCCCAGCCCTCCCCCGCAAGCGGAGGGAGCGCACTTCCTTCGCGGTAGCAATCAGACCTAATCTCAATACGGCCTAGCCGGTCAGGCGCTGCGAGAGCCGCTCGAATTCATCTTCATTGAGATCCTGCTCCAAATCGATGATGAGGCGTTCGAGCCGGGACCGCGTGTGATCGTCCAGCCGGGTTGTCTCGAGCCAGCGGCATCGTGCAAGCCAGTCTTCCAGCCTGCGGCGGTCAACACGTCTCATCGCGATTCCATCCGCTCATTCTAGTTTCATCCTTCGCGCTCTCGGAAGTGAACGATGGAACCGGATAATGGTTCAAGGCCACGGCGTGGATGCTGGCGGCGTTCGCCCTGCGAGCGTGGCACCGTGTTTGCTCATGGATCGTCGACGACCGAACGCGCCGGTTCGGATGTGCCAAAACAGGCAAGACGAGGACCGCCGTGAAACACCTGCCAAGTTCCCTGAGAGAGATGACGCAAATTGAAACTCTGATCGCCAGCCTCACAACGCGCCTCGCCTGTGGTCGGGATCACCGGTATAGCTCTGGAGTGGATCGCGCCACGACGGCGTACTATAATCAACCTGACGAATGGGTTTCTCTGACTGGAGGTTGGCGTGATCAAGTTGTTTTTTGCGATCGTTGGGCTTGCAATGGCGGGCATCGCCGCCTCTGTGCAGGCTCAAACATATGATCCCAATTATCCCGTCTGCATGCATGTCTATGGCGAATTGGAGGGCGACCGGATGGATTGCATCTTCACCTCGCTCGCGCAGTGCGCAGCTACGGCCTCGGGTCGTTCAGCAACGTGCCTGATCAATCCCTACTTCGCGCCCGCATCAGGCCGACGCAGACACTAGTAGCGGGGTCTGCGATCTCGGCTCAATCGCCAGGCGTGAAAAGGCAGCCAGATGATCAGGCGGAGCAGGACGATGGCGGAAGCGATCTGAATCCAGATCACGCCGCCCAACTCCCTCAGCATGATCTCGAGCCGCGCGCCCCACGGCTCGGGCACCTGATCTGCGATCGACTCGATCGAATGGGTCATGAACCGAAGCCAATCCCGAATCCAGTCCGGGTGGTAAATGAAGGCGGCGAAGATCAGCACCCACGTCGCTATCATTGTCAGGAAGCGGAATGTGTGCGCCTTGGCCAATTGGCCGACGGTCGGACGGTCAGGAACGGGAAGCATGTGAAGGCAACCCGTTCAACGGTGTTTTGATCCGGGCACCGCATCGTCACGCAGCGAAATTATCAGCGCCGGGCCACCATCAGACCGAGAACGAACGCGATGGCGAGCGATTGCAACGGCGCCTGCCGGACCAGCTTGGTTAGGACGTCGAGCGGCATGTCGGGCTGCCGGGCGGCATCAACGGCATCTCCGACACGGCGGCTCGCCGTCTGAAAAGCATCCGCGACCTGGTCGACGGTCGATTTAGGGTCGGGTGGCACGCCGCGGGCGTCCGCCGCATTCAACGCATCGAGTAGTTCGCCCATCTCACATCCTCCGGGACTTTCCATGGTTGGCGCGGCCGCAGAACTGGAGGGATCGGCAACCGCGCCCAGACCAGCGGCACTGTCCATAACCACGGGCCCGCCAAGCCAAGTCCGTGACCCTCCTCGATGTTCCAAGGCACGGCGCCGCTATCGCGGCGGGCGCGGCACAAGAGGCGATTTCGAGCCGGATCGGGTGCCTAAGACGCTCCCATCGTTCCATCCATTGCTGGCACGGCCATGCCGCTCGCCGCAGCGAGCGGTTTAGTCCATTGGCACGAAACCGACATGGGCCTTCGGCATGGCATGCGCGCAGAGGCTCCCTCCGCACCTTCGAGGAGGGGCCTTACCAAGAGGTCTGGATTGTGCTCGTCTCTGCCAAGGGGACAGCCTTGGGAAGAACCAAAAAGGGCTCGAGATCATGGCGGCAGAGCCAGCCCTTCTAAGAGGATCGTGCTTATGCGGCTTGGTTGCCTATGAGGTGCCGGACAGCTTCGAGTACTCACTCTATTGCCATTGTTCCAATTGCAGGCGAGCCACCGGGGCGGCTGCAAAGCCGTTCGCAGCTATAAAGTCTGACCGCCTCACATTCGTGAGCGGTGGCGATCACGTCATGCGGTATGGCGGCGGCGCGAACCATGACGCTCATTGTGAACGGTGCGGCTCACTTCTCTATTCGCTGGTCCGCAACGGCGCCTATTTGCACGTCACCTTGGGAACCCTGATCGATAGTCCCTCTATTGGACCAACCGCTCATATTTTCGTGGGTTCGAAAGCACCCTGGGACGATATACGCGATGGTCTGCCCCAATTCGATAAATCTCCGTGAAACAAGGTGTTTAGTCCCGGCATTTGGCAGCGATTCTTTGGGTGCCATGAAGCGACGCCAATTAATCTTGTTGCTTTCAGGAAGTATCCTTGCGGGTCTCACTGCTGTACGCGCGCAGCAGGCCGGGCGGCCACGCCGGATCGGGGTCGTTATGCTGTACCCCGAGAAAGATCCGCAAGGGAAACTTCGTTCGATTGCATTCCGGCAACAGCTCGAGAAATTAGGCTGGAGGGTCGGCGGAAATATCGAGATCAATTTCAAGTGGGGTACGGGCGACGCCGATTGGGTGCGGTCTGCAACCGAGGATGTCCTAAGCGGGAAACCGGACGTGTTGCTGGCAAATGGCGATCCGGCGATCAAGGCGGCACAACGGGCGACCCATACAGTTCCCGTCATATTCATCGGCAGCGGTGATCCGGTAGGTGATGGTCTGATCCAAAGCCTCGCTCGTCCGGGCGGCAACCTGACTGGTTTTACTGTAATGGAGCCAAGTCTGGGCGCAAAGCTGCTTGGAATATTGAAGCAGGTCGCGCCGCACGTCACCCGCGTTGGCACCTTGGTGAACCCAGACAATGCCAACCATACGCGAATTATCGGTCTGCTTGCGGCTGCCGCTCCGAACTTTGGCGTTGAAATTGTTTCGGCAGCCGGCCGTGAAACAGCCGAGATTGAAACCGCGATGAGCCATTGGGGACAGAGATTGGGCTATGGTGTCATCGTGCCATCGGACCCCGCGACCAATTCATACCGCGGACTTATCGTTGACCTCGCAGCGCGGTATCGGCTGCCGACCATTTACTCGCTGCGGAGTGCCGTCGTCGATGGCGGCCTGATGTCCTATGGCGTCGACATCATCGAACTGTTTCGCCAAGCCGCAATTTATGCCGATCGCATCGTCAAGGGTGAAAAGCCCGCTGAGCTGCCCGTGCAATTGCCGACCAAATTTGAGCTCGTTGCGAACTTGAAAACCGCCAAGGCTCAAGGCTTCGAGATACCACCGTCCCTACTATCAATCGCCGACGACGTGATCGAATAACGTGCGATATGTCCGCTTCTGACCCCGGAACGGATATTTTTCGGCCGTGGCGTATGCCGGGTTTGTGCTAGACTACAGCAGCGCTGACTGCGAGGCAGTGCAATGAAGTGTCTGCGCGTTTACTCTACAGCGGACGGCGAGTCCCACTTCGGTGAGGTCGAAATCCCGACAACCTCACGACAGGTTCACCCCAATGCCGCGGCATTCGAAGTGTCGGGGAAGTACGCGGCGTCAAACATCCGTTTCACGCGCATTCCGTCGGGTGCGCGAGAGGTAGATTGGCATACAGTGCCGGAGCGCGTACTGACAGTGCGGCTCGATGGATCGGCGGAATATCAGACAAGTGACGGCGATGAGAGGCGCGTACCGGCCGGTAGCTTCGTCTTGTTTGAGGACGTTGATGGCAGGGGACACAAATCGCGGCATTCGCCCCAAGAGCAAACAGTCATCTGGATCAGTCTGCCTCAAGGTCTCGACAACCCTTGACGTCGAGTGGCAATGATCGCCGAACCACTTTGGTCCGACCCTATGGCTGTTGATGGCACGAAACGGACCAGCCGCGCTGATCTGGCGACGTCCGTTAATCGGGGTAGACCGGAAGTGGCGGTCCATGGTCAAAACGGCGCGAATGACCCAGGCCGGACATCGTGGCCGCCTCACTGCTCGCGAGCTACTGGTCTTTCGGACGGGCTTCGCGCCTAGCGTCGTAGATCGGATCGTCGATGAAAATGTTTTGCGCTTCCAGGAGAAGCGCCTTCAGCACATCAACCTCAAGATCGTCAAATTTTTCGAAACTAAAATTGTTGCGGCCCACTTTGTGTTCACCCAGCCTACCAGCGTAGCGCGCGGTTATTGGCTTTCCGTTTCGACGCACGGCAAAATAGACACTGATGTAGCTCTTTTGCAGAGCGACACCGATGACTGGCCAAGGTGTCGTTTTTCCCGCTTTCGTCGTATAGCTCGACTTCCCATAACCAAGCATCTTCATCCGCATTCCCGCCTCGCCAGCGGGCGTCCCAGCGTGAAAGTGCGGCATTAGCTCTGGGGCTGTTCCTCGGATCAACGCATCCAGCTTTCTGAGATCCGGCTTGCGAGCCGGATCGAATGCCATGTACTCCCTTGAGTTGGCCACATCGACTTTGAACATTCATGCATGCCCCAAAACCGCCATCGGTGGTACATTTTACTCCCGACTTTTGAGGTCGCCAATTGGCAACACAGCTAACCATGGTTGCGGACGCCCCGATGTCCGCCTCCCGCGTTGGAACGCAAGAGGCAGCGGCTCACTTCGGCTTCTGACCCACTGCTGCGTGCCGTCCGCTTACGCGGCCGAATCGGCGCGCGCAAGCTGGCGCTGCCAATGCGATTGCCGAAATTATGTCGTGGTGACCGGCGCTCACTTGCGCGAAGGTGGCACCGTTTTCTGGGGCTGCTATCGAAGCGAGATGCAGTTTGGGGGCAAGCTGGGTGAAACCTCAATTCTTATTCGGTTGATAGCGCACGCTGCGTGGCGTCGCCATGATCTCTGAAACTTGCTGCACCAGCGCTGTTGCCATCTCGTCGTTAATTAGAAACTGCATCGTCGCAGGATCAAGACGAAATTCCAACAGCACATCGCCACTTTCACCAACGCCTACCTGAACCGAAGGGCGCCCCTGCAACAAAGGGCGATCTACTTCTTGGAGAAGCTCACCTTCAAGATCAGGGAGGTGAGCTAGTTCTTGTAGCGCCAGAAGGATCAACGTTGTCGTTAAGCGGCGGTCGAGGCGGAACTGTGATAGCTCGCCGTTGTCGTCCTCTATTTGAAACTCAACGGCCTCGCCAGAAGCATGAGCCTCTATTCCTGACATTTTCCGGTCTCCATCGCTGACTTTCACTTTCGGCGCGCTGCGCGGCCCGCACATTTTCAGTCAGCGTGATTGTGCTGGCGTGTCACTTCTGTTCGCCCGACAAATACCTGATACTTTTTTGGACGGCTTTTCACTGCGCGGTATCTTCAGCAGCAGCCGCTATCAGACGGCGCCCCAATATCTGCGTGTCCGCGTTTTGCACCTCGATACCCAAGGTCGTCTCACCAAAATGAAACTGTATCATCGTTGACATGTTATTCCGACCCGGGACGACGTTATATCCTGAGGGGCGAACAATCTTCAGCGAAACCTCGCCGGTCTCATCCGGAGGCGGCTTGCCGGTCGCGTCGTAAGCCGCCTTGGCGGCTTCGAGCACGTTGCCTGCAATTTGGGCCGCAGCTCCGGTTGAGATGATGATCGAGGCCACCGTTCCAGTCGGCCTCTCCAAAGAGAGTGTCATCTCCTCGTGGTTGGCATTAACCTTGAGATTGACGCTAGCCATTCAGTTCCTCCTACTCAGCCGGCTCAGGACTAACCCCAATCCTTTTCCCACTCCCGCCGCACGGCTTCGCTCAGCGGGTTCTTGGACTTGAGCCCCACCTTTGACGGTCCGCTCCGGTACGGCGCATCGAGGCGCTTTGATACGATACCCTCTAAAAGCCCATCCGGCAGGCGTGATCAAACACCAGCGCGCCGTCATGCTCAAGATGTTCATTGTAGACGATGGCGTTGTCGGTGCTGTTGTCGGATAGCATCCTGGCAAGGGTTTGCTTCCGGGTGATCGGCTTGTCATTCCGCAGATCATTGCCCTGCAATTCGATGAGGTCGAAGTCCACCAGCGTCGCATCTGCCGTTCCGGAACGGCAGCCTCGCAGAGCCTCGAAATCCGATATCCCAGCAGGCCGGCAGATCACAGCCTCGCCATCGATCAGGAAGGAAGCCGCCCGCATGCGCCTGGCGGCCCCAACGATGAGGGGGAAACCGGTCGGCCCAATCATGGCCGTTGCGAGTGAAGAAATATACGCCGATCGAACGGTTTGCCGAGCCGGTTGGCCTTGTTCTCCTCCCGCGTATGCGCCTCGTCGAGGCCGCGCATGAACAGAAGGTAGGTAATCTGCTCGATCACCTTGAGCGGATTGGCGATGCCACCTGCCCAGAAGGCGTTCCAGACGTTGTCGATCCTGGAACGAAGTTCAGCCGTCAGCATGCTACCTCCAAGTCAGCCCCGGACGGCGGCTGGCGCGACCAACTTGGCATTCGGGGGGAAATCACGCCATATCGATGGGTGCATCCCGGATGAGGAGCGGTAGACATATGGCTATCCGTCTCAGTGGGTTTCGCTATCCATGACTGGTCTGCCCGCGGCGAGTTCATACACGCCCGCGAGTTGTTTTGCTAACAGGGCTTCTATTAGTTTTTCCATTTCCGATACGTCAGTCCGGCCCTCCTTGCACGCATCGTCGGCGGTATCGAGCGCTTTTTCGTAGAGGGCGCGATGATCAATGATCAAGTCAGGCAGGGTCGGGGTTCCCGGAAGCACCCCTCCGACTTTTGAAAACAGGACGTAAAAGGAGAGGATGCGCGATGTCCTACCGTTGCCATCGGCAAACGGGTGTATCCAATTGAGCCGCCACATGACATACGCAGCCAAATGAACTGGCGACGACAACTCCCAGTTCGAGTTCACATAGTCGCACAGGTCTTCCACAAGTTCCGGGACTAAATGAGCGCCCGGAGGAACGTGCCGACTATGCTTGATCTCGACATCACCGGGTCTGAAATTGCCCGCGTAGGCGCTAATTCCTTGAAGTGCTTCGCGTTGGAAAGATAGAATTAGCGAGAGACGAAGTTTGAAGGGTTGTCGTTCAACGGCCGTCTGAACTGCTTGAACCGCTAGATCATATTGACGGAGGCCATTTGCAGCCTCCGCCTCCGCTTTCAACTTTGGATCGCTGATAAGCTCCGGCTCAAGCGCCTTGCTGTGGCGGCGGTCACTTTCCTCGACGGTCATTGTGTGCGCGAGCCAATTTATCCGCCTGCTCGTTGACCATTTCGCGGGTGATCATACGGTTCTCGAAGGCGGTATTACCGTAGGCAAAGCTCCTTCGCTGTTCCTCGCGGTGCTCAGGCGTGGCTTTGACGCCTTTTGCCACTTCGATAAGCTTCTTGAGATCATCACCCATGATACGCTCCGTTCCTGCGGCCCTTGACGGTGCCTTATAAGTCGTTAACGGCTATATAAGCACTTCCCAGGGCATTGGGTGCATTTTTCGCAACGAAGCTGGCCATAATACCATTTACCACCGCTTTTTGTCGGAACTCCGGGTCATCCATTACCGCCCAGCGTTACGACCCGATACGCCGCCGTAGCCCCCACTTGCGCGAAAATAATTTTCGGCCGGCTTGTTGAATTAGAGCCCCTGATTTTTCAGGCACTTCTCGTCGCCGCTTTCGCCGCGCGTCAAGCGGCACTTACGACCTCCAATGGGTTTCTGTGGTCGGAGCGAGAGGATTTGAACCTCCGACCCCTAGTCTCCCAGACTAGTGCGCTAACCGGGCTGCGCCACGCTCCGATGCCGTTCCCTTAGCTTCGATCAGTGCCGGGCGCAAGAAGGGCGACCGAGGGCGGGACTGGCGGCTGTCCCCGGGGGAACATACCGCTACCCTTCCTTGAGCGCCTGGTCGAGCAATCGCCGGCACGCGATCAGGTTCTGCAACACGCCCTCCAGCCGTTCGAGATCGAGCGCGAAGTCGGCGACGCCGGCGATCGGGCCGTCGTCCAGGGCCTCCTGCAGCGCGTCCTCGTCGGCTTCGGCAGCCCGCGAACCCGTACCCTGGCGGGTGTCCTCATAGTCATCGTCATCGACGTCGATGCCGGGACCGGCATCGACGTCGTCATCCAGGATGCTGCGCCCGATCGCCTCCTCGATCGCGCCGAACGAGGCGGCGACCGAGGAATCCGCCAGCCGCTGCACCGACTTGATGCCGTGTTCCTTGAGAATGCGCTGCACGCCGCGAATGGTGTAACCCTCGCCGTACAGCAGGCGGCGGATGCCGCGAAGCAGGTCGACGTCGTCCGGGCGATAATAGCGCCGGCCGCCGCTCCGCTTCATCGGCTTGATCTGAACGAACCGGGTCTCCCAGAACCGCAGCACGTGCTGGGGGATATCGAGGTCTTCAGCGACCTCGCTGATGGTTCGGAACGCATCCGGCGCCTTGTCCAAAGGCCCGCTCCTCTTCAATCACCGGTTGAAGAATTCTCAGTCGGCCTTGTCGGCGCCGTTGCTGATGCCATTGATCCGTTGCTTCAAGATCGCCGAGGGCTTGAACACCATCACACGTCGCGGCGAAATCGGCACTTCGGTGCCGGTCTTCGGATTACGTCCAATGCGCTGTCCCTTCTTGCGCACCATAAACGATCCGAATGACGACAATTTCACCGTCTCGCCCTTCTCGAGGCAATCGGTGATCTCTTTCAAGACCAGTTCGACAAAGGCCGACAATTCCGTGCGCGACAGGCCTACCTTCTGGTAGACCGCTTCGCACAGATCGACGCGTGTGACTGTCTTCCCGGTTCCGGTCATCGCCTGCCCCACTCACGGCGAACAATTCGTATCTGAAATTAAGAGGTTAACGCGCGATGGTCAACAGCGCTGTTAGCTGCCATAGCATGAAAGAAGTGTGCAATCCATCTGGACTTGCTGACGCGCTCCCTACCAGCGCAGCAGCGCCGAACCCCAGGTGAAGCCGCCGCCCATCGCCTCCAGCAGCACCAGATCGCCCTTCTTCACGCGTCCGTCCGCGACGGCGACCGACAGCGCAAGCGGTATCGACGCCGCCGATGTGTTGCCATGCAGATCAACGGTCAGCACCACCTTCTGCGGTGCAATATGCAACTTGTGCGCTGAAGCATCGATAATTCGCTTGTTGGCCTGGTGCGGGATGAACCAGTCGATATCCTCCGCAGTGGTGCCGGTGGCCTTGAACGCATCCACAATCACGTCGGTGATCATGCCGACCGCGTGCTTGAACACTTCGCGGCCTTCCATCCGGAGATGGCCGACCGTCTGCGTTGAGGAAGGACCGCCGTCGACATACAGCTTGGCCTTGTGCCGGCCGTCCGAGCGTAGATGCGTGGTCAGGATGCCGCGGTCGGAAGGCTTGCCGGGCTGCGGCTCGGCGTCCAGCACGACGGCGCCGGCGCCGTCGCCGAACAGCACGCAGGTGCCGCGGTCGTTCCAGTCCAGGATTCGCGAGAAGGTCTCGGCGCCGATCACCAGCGCGCGCTTGAACGCACCGCAGCGCAGGAAATTGTCGGCGCTGGCGAGCGCGAAGATGAAGCCGGAGCAGACCGCCTGCAGGTCGAAGGCGGCGCCATGATGGACGCCGAGCCCGTTCTGCACCGCGACCGCGGTCGCGGGAAAGGTATTGTCCGGCGTCGAGGTTGCCAGCACGATCAGGTCGATCGACTGCGCGTCGACCCCGGCATGGGCCAGTGCGGCCTGTGCGGCGTGAATCGCCAGATGCGAGGTGAATTCGCCCTCGGCCGCGATGTGGCGCTGCCGGATGCCGGTGCGCTGCACGATCCACTCGTCCGAGGTGTCGATCCGCGCCGCGAGGTCGGCATTGGTCAGGATCCGCCGCGGCAGATAGGAGCCGCAGCCGAGCACGACCGAACGTATTGCATTCAAGATACAGCCTCCTGCGCGGGCGCGAGCGCGCTGCCGTCGCGGTTGAGCATCTGATTGATCTTGGTCAGGAGATCGTAGCGGACCATCTCATAGCCAACATCAACCGCATAGGCAAAGCCTTCGGCGTCGGTTCCCCCGTGGCTCTTGACCACGACGCCCCTCAATCCGAGCAGCACGCCGCCATTGGACTTCTTCGGGTCCATCTTGTCGCGCAGCGACTGAAACGCATTCCTGGCAAAGAGATAGCCGATCCGCGAACGCCAGGTGCGGGCCATGGCGTTGCGCAGATATTCGGAAATCTGCCGCGCCGTTCCCTCCGCCGTCTTGAGGGCGATGTTGCCGCTGAAGCCCTCGGTCACGATGACGTCGGCGGCCCCGCGGCCGATGCCGTCGCCCTCGACAAAGCCGATATAGTCGAGCTGAGGAAGGTTCATGGCGCGCAGCAACTCCGCGGCCTCGCGAATCTCCTCGCCGCCCTTGACCTCCTCGACCCCGATATTGAGCAAGCCCACCGTGGGCCGATCGAGGTTAAACAGGACGCTCGCCATGGCACTGCCCATCACCGCCAGCGCCATCAGATGATGCGCGTCGCCGCCGATCGTGGCGCCGAGGTCGAGCACGACCGAATCGCCACGGATCGTCGGCCATACCGCCGCGATCGCCGGGCGGTCGATGCCGGGCAGCATGTGCAGGTTGAACCGCGCCATCGCCATCAGCGCGCCGGTGTTGCCGGCAGATACCGCGACGTCGGCCTCGCCCTTCTTGACGGCGTCGATGGCAAGCCACATCGACGAGGTCCTGCGGCCGCGACGCAACGCCTGGCTCGGCTTGTCGTGCATGCTGACAGCGACGCTGGTGTGGATGACGCGGGAGACGGCCTTCATCGCCGGATGTTTGGCGAGTTCCGGTTCGATCTGTCCCTGATCGCCGAACAGCAGAAATTCGGAGTCGGGGTGTCGCGTCAGCGAAATCGCGGCGCCGGGAATGACGACCGATGCGCCGACATCGCCACCCATGGCGTCAAGCGCGATTTCGAACCTTTTGCGGCATGAACGTCCCGGAAACCTGATCTTGTGCGGTCTTGAAGCGCTCGGCCGCGGACTAGAAATCGCCACGGATTGCAGCGATCGGCGAGGCGCCACGCTGCGCTTCGGCCAGGGCGCGACAATAGCGCGTCCTCGCTTTGACACAACCTCTTGACCGCCGCCTTTGGAACCTGAATTGCCGCGCGGCGGATTCGTCCCGCTGAGCTAAATACCGGCAATTCAACTACTTAATCGAATAGCACCGATCACGCCGGCAGCTTTTTGTTGTGGGCCACGGGCAACACCGGCGCATCAGCCTCCTTTGGGCTTGGCCGCGCGGTTCTTGCTGCCGGGCGGCGGTGCATCGAGTTGCAGCGCCTTGAGCGCGGCAAAAGGATGATCGCGCGGATCGGCGACCTCGATCGGCGGCTCGAAAGCCGCGTCCGGCCGGCGTGGATAGGGATCGATCGCCAGAAACAGCGCATCGGTCGCCACCCGGCCGAGATCGATGATCCCGTTTTCGATCGGCTCCGGTGGATCCGGAATTTCCGCATCGCTTTCGGCCGCCTCGTTGACCAGGTCGGAGAGCACGGGAATGTGCTCGGGAGGCGCGAAAATCAGGTCGATGGGTTCATCAATATCGTTCTCGATCGAATCGAGCGAGACCACGCAGGTTTGCCCAATCCGCGCCCGCACCCGGCCTGCGACATGGACGCGCCCGCCCCGTTCGGGCGTGACGTCGAGCGATGCCGTCGCCGACAGGATCGCGCGCAAGCCCGCGACCTCCGCCATCGCCGCGCGCGCGGCGGGGCCCGCTTCGAAATCGCTGTGCAATCCGGTGTCCGGGATTTGTGCCACGACAACGCGCACGCTCCATGGGTCCGACCTGTCGGTCATGCCGCTACTCCTGTTCATGGCGGGCTCGATCGAGCGGGCGAGGGAAATGTCCATGCGGCACGCAACAGCGTTGCCTCGTCGCTACCATCCAGAACCGCGATCGCCGCCGTTGCATAGGCGGCGAGCCGACCGGCGTTTTCGCCCCCCTTGCCGTTCAATATATTCTTGTCCAGCGCCTGTGCCAGCGGCCCGGGGCCCGCCGCCGCCGCCACATCGTAGGCGGCGGCGCGGCCATAGAACGCCTCCCCAAAGGCCTGCATCCGCTTCGGGACGGTCAGATCGCCGACCCCCATTTCGCGTAAATTGGCGTCCATATCGTCGCAAAAATGGTCGAACAGCGCCTGGCAGAGGCCCGCTCCATCCGCCGCCAGCTTCAGCCGGCGCAATAGCATCCATAAATGCAGCACCACCAGGTCAAAACGGCCGTCAACCGTGTCCGGCACGCCCAAGTCCCGATAAAACAACGGTTCTCGCGCCTGCGTCACGATCATGCCATAGATGGCCTCGATGGTGCCGCGCGGGCGCATCCGGGGTTTCCTGAAGTGATTGAACGGCCAAAGCATTGTGGGGTCCGGGGCGGACCCTTCGGGCCCGTGCATGTTGCAATCCAGCATGCTGCCCGGTACGTCAACGCCTCGCCCGATGCAAGGGGACGGGACCAGTTCCGAAGATGACCGCCACGAGTCCGACATGCTCACGCGCGCGCTTCCGGCGCGGTCCGGTTGCACGCTGGCGCGGCCTG
Organism: uncultured Alphaproteobacteria bacterium; assembly: GCA_963808035.1. GTDB lineage: Bacteria > Pseudomonadota > Alphaproteobacteria > Rhizobiales > Xanthobacteraceae > Bradyrhizobium. The sequence goes on from CAWEEF010000005.1 coordinate 158,668, forward strand.
CGCGCCGCTGCCGCCGTCGCCCTGCTCTGCGCAGCGCTGGGCGGCTGCTCCGGCGAACAATTCCAGAAGGGCTACATCCTGCCGCAGGGAGCGCTCGAGCAAATTCCGATCGGGGCGAGTCAGGATCAGGTGCTGATCGTGATGGGAACGCCCTCCACGGTCGCGACCCTCGACGGCGAGGTGTTCTATTACATTTCGCAGCGCGCCGAGCGCAGGCTCGCTTTCATGAACCAGAAGATTACCGATCAGCGGGTGATCGCGATCTATTTCGACAAGAACCGCCAGGTGAAGCGGCTCGCCAATTACGGGCTGCAGGACGGCAAGATATTCGACTTCATCAGCCGCACCACGCCGACATCAGGCCAGGAGATGAGCTACCTCACGCCGCTGTTCAAGCTGCTCAGCTTCAACTAAGGGCTGTCAGGCAGACGGTCCATCAAAAGAAAACCCCGCGGCTCGCAGCCCGCGGGGTTTTTGTCTGAGGGGTCCGGCACCGTTCTAATGCGCCAGGACCGCCAGCAGCAACAGCGCCACGATATTGGTGATCTTGATCATCGGGTTGACGGCGGGACCGGCCGTATCCTTGTAGGGATCGCCGACGGTATCGCCGGTCACCGCCGATTTGTGCGCATCGGAGCCCTTGCCGCCGTAATGGCCGTCTTCGATGTATTTCTTGGCGTTGTCCCAGGCGCCGCCGCCCGAGGTCATCGAGATCGCGACGAACAGGCCGGTCACGATCACGCCGAGCAGCATGGCACCGACGGCCGAAAACGCCGCCGACTTGCCGGCTGCGCCGCCGCCTGCAATCGCGTAGATGATGAAATACACCACGATCGGCGACAGCACCGGCAGCAGCGACGGAATGATCATCTCCTTGATCGCGGCCTTGGTCAGAAGATCGACCGCCTTGCCATAATCCGGCTTGTCGGTGCCCTGCATGATGCCGGGCTTTTCGCGGAACTGGCGCCTCACCTCTTCAACGATCGCACTGGCCGCGCGACCGACCGCCGTCATGCCCATCGCGCCGAACAGATAGGGCAACAGGCCGCCGAACAGCAGCCCGACCACGACATAGGGGTTGTTGAGCGAAAAATCCGGATTGACGCCGACGAAATACGGGTGGTTCGCGGCATCGGCGATAAAGAATTTGAGGTCCTGATTGTAGGCCGCAAACAGCACCAGTGCGCCGAGACCGGCCGAGCCGATCGCATAGCCCTTGGTGACCGCCTTGGTGGTGTTACCGACGGCGTCGAGCGCGTCGGTCGACTTGCGGACTTCCTTCGGCAGGCCGGCCATTTCGGCGATGCCGCCGGCATTGTCGGTCACCGGGCCGAACGCGTCGAGCGCCACGATCATGCCGGCCAGCGCCAGCATGGTCGTGGTTGCGATCGCGATGCCAAACAGGTTGGCCAGGCTGTAGGTGACGAGGATGCCGGCGATGATGACCAGCGCCGGCAGTGCGGTTGCTTCCATCGAAATGGCGAGGCCCTGGATCACGTTGGTGCCGTGACCGGTGACCGAGGACGCCGCAATCGACCTCACCGGGCGATAGTCGGTGCCGGTATAGTATTCGGTGATCCAGATGATCAGCCCGGTGACGACCAGGCCGACGACGCCACACTCGAACAGCGCCATGCCGGTATAATCGACGCCGTCGAGCTTGCCGAAGCCGATCAGCCAGTGGATCACGGCGGCAACACCGGCGAGCGACAGGATGCCGGTGGCGATCAGACCCTTGTAGAGCGCGCCCATGATCGATTGGCTGGCGCCGAGCTTGACGAAGAAGGTGCCGATGATCGAGGTGATGATGCAGATGCCGCCAATTGCGAGCGGCAGCGTCATCATGTTGGTCAGAAGCGGCGACTTGGCAAAGAAGATCGCGGCCAGAACCATGGTGGCGACCGCGGTCACCGCATAGGTCTCGAACAGATCGGCCGCCATGCCGGCGCAGTCGCCGACATTGTCGCCGACGTTGTCGGCAATGGTCGCCGGATTGCGCGGATCGTCCTCGGGAATGCCGGCCTCGACCTTGCCGACGAGATCGCCGCCGACGTCGGCGCCCTTGGTGAAGATGCCGCCGCCGAGACGGGCGAAGATCGAGATCAGGGACGCGCCGAAGCCGAGCGCGACCATCGCATCGACCACGGTGCGGCTGTTCGGTGCAAGTCCCAGGAAATGGGTGAGATAAGCGAAATAAAGGGTGACGCCAAGCAACGCGAGGCCGGCCACGAGCATGCCGGTGATCGCTCCTGCCTTGAAGGCAAGTTCAAGCCCGCCCGCAAGTGACGTCGTCGCCGCCTGCGCCGTGCGCACATTGGCGCGAACCGACACGTTCATGCCGATGAAGCCCGCAGCGCCCGACAGCACCGCGCCGATCAGGAAGCCGACCGCGACCAGCGTGCCGAGGAAGTAGGCCAGCAGCAAGAAGATCACGACGCCGACCATCCCGATCGTGGTGTACTGGCGCTTCAGATAGGCCTGGGCGCCTTCGCGCACCGCCGCCGCAATTTCCTGCATCCTCGGATTGCCGGCATCCGCTTTCATGACCGATGCGGTTGCCCAGATGGCGTAGATGATGGAGAGCGCCCCGCAGAGCACGATCGCCCACAATGCTGTCATAGAATCTGCCTCAGATGCTGGTGTAGCCCTCGCCGTTACCGCGGGAGGCGGCAGGCGCATAAAAAGGAGGCCTGCCCTGCCCAACAGGGCGGCCCCAAATCGGCGGGACCATGCCAAAATCGCAACCCGGGCGCAACGCCGCGGAGTGCAAAAATCCATCGATTTCGGCAGGTTTTTGCGTCGAGCCGAGCGCTTTTCGCAGAAATGCTAGAAATGACTGTAAGACGCGCGCCGCAGCGCGATTTCCTTGCCTTGCGCGTCCAAGAACCTTGGAACTGGCGCCCCGGCGATGATCGTGCCGATGGTGGTCACCGCTACGTCGGCCGCTGCTGCGGCGTTCGCGAACGCCGCAAACCGATTCTCCGGAACGGCGCACAAAATCTCGTAATCGTCGCCGCCGGCCACGATCGCTTCGATGCCGACCGTGCCCTGTGCGAGCAACGCGGCCGTCGTGGCGGATAGCGGAATGCTGTCGAGATCGATCGCGGCGGATACGCCGGAGGCTGCGCAAAGCTTGGCGAGATCACCGGCGAGACCATCTGACACGTCCATCGCCGCCGCGGCGTGATCGCAAATCGCGGCGGCCAAGGCGTTGCGCGGCTGCGGGATCCGGTAGCGTCCGGCCAGCATGGCCGTCGCCGCGGCATCATTCGCGAGCGCCGCCGCCACCGCGCCGCCCTTCAGAACATCGAGACCCAACGCGGCATCGCCGATCGTGCCCGTCACCACGACGCGGTCGCCCGGGCTGGCGCCGCTGCGGCGGACCATTTTGCTCGGCGCAACACGCCCGAACGCCGTGATCGAGATCATCACCGGGCCCGGCGTCGCGACGGTATCGCCGCCGAGCAGCGGGCAGCCGAACCGGGTGGCGTCCTCGCCGAGCGCCGAGGCGAACGGCTCGAGCCAGGCTGCATCGGCAGCCCGCAACGCCAAGGTCAACACGAAACCGGCGGGCGTTGCGCCCTTCGCCGCGAGGTCGCTGAGATTGACCCGCAGCGCCTTGCGCGCCACGCTGTCGGGCGGGTCGCCCGGCAGGAAGTGTACGCCCTCGACGATGGCGTCCGTCGTCACCACGACGTCGTCGCCGGTCGTCCTCAGCACCGCGGCATCGTCGCCGAGATCGAACGCGCCCGAGTCAGTTGCCAGCGGCCGGAAATAGCGGGCGATCAGCGAGTCCTCGCCGGATGGACGATTTGGGAGGTCGGTCATGCCTCACGATCCGTCATACAGGTCCAGCATCATTGCGAGCGAAGCGAAGCAATCCATCGGGCGTCATGCTGGGCTCTGGATTGCTTCGTCGCTTACGCTCCTCGCAATGACGAAGTCCTACCCACGTGCAAACTCGTCGGCGCGAAACTGGCGCGCGATCTGATCGAGTACCGCATTGACCATGCCGGTTTCGTCGGCTTCGACAAAGGCATGCGCGACGTCGACATATTCCGACACCACGACCCGGCCGGGCACGTCCTTGCGATGCTCCAGTTCATAAGAGCCGGCGCGTAGCACCGCGCGCAGGATGGCGTCGATCCGCTTCAGCGGCCAGCCCTTCGAGAGCGCATTGTCGATCAAGGGATCGAGCTTGCCCTGATCGCGCACCACGCCCGACACCACGTCGCGGAAGAAGGCGGCCTCGGCCGGCAGATATTTATCGCCCTCGACCTCGCCGCCGAGCCAATGGCTTTCAAATTCGGCGAAGATGTCGTTAATGCCGGCGCCGCCGATGTCCATTTGATAGAGCGCCTGCACCGCGGCGAGCCGCGCCGCGCCGCGCCGGTTGGCCTTTTTGTCCGCGCCCTTTGCCGGCTTCTTGTCCGGGTTGTTCCTGGGTTCGGCCATGGTCAGGTCCGCGCCAGCCGGCGCTTGATCCGCAGCATCGCCAGCGCGGCGCGCGCGGCATCGCCGCCCTTGTTGAGCTCGCTGGCGCGCGCCCGCGCCCAGGCCTGCGCCTCGGTGTTGACGGTGATGATACCGTTGCCGAGCGCAACCTTTCTCGCCACCGCGAGGTCCATCAGGGCGCGGGAAGATTCCATCGAGACAATTTCGAAATGGATGGTGTCGCCCCTGATGACGCAGCCGAGCGCAACCGCCGCGTCGTAGGGCTTGCCGCGGGTTTCGGCGGCATCGAGCGCAATCGCCATCGCCGCCGGAATTTCCAGCGCCCCGGGCACCGTGATCAAATCATGGCCGACGCCGGCAGCTTGCAGCTCGGCCACCACGCCTTCCAGCAGCGCATCCTGGATATCGTCATAAAAGCGCGCCTCCACGATCAGCACGCGCGCCCCCGACAGGTCGCTCTGGTCTTTCAGGGGTGCGCGCCGCGCGTCAGCCATGTTCGATCATCCAATATCGTGGTCATTGCGGGCCTGATCGGCAATCCACTTGTTAAGAGGATGGATACACGGGTCAAGCCCGCTTCCGTCACTTTATTGATGCCGCCTATTTCATTTCCGACAACCGCGCGGCGTAGCGCGCCATCAGGTCGACCTCGAGATTGACCTCGCCGCCGGCGCGCCAGCCGGCCAGCGTCGTGACATTGAGCGTATGCGGAATGATCAGCACCGAAAACAGGACATCGTGCACGGCATTTACCGTCAGCGACACGCCGTCGAGCGTCACCGAACCCTTGCCGGCGATGAAGCGCGCCAGTTCGCGCGTGGTCCGCAGCTCGAACCGCGCCATATCGGGCAGATCGTCGCGCGTGACGATGGCGGCGATGCCATCGGCATGACCGGCGACGATATGGCCGCCGAGCTCGTCGCCGATTTTCAGCGCCCGTTCGAGATTGAGCCGGGTGCCGACATGCCACTGTCTTGCCGTGGTCATGGCGAGCGTTTCGGCGGCAGCATCGACCTCGAACCAGGTCCCGCCCTCGGCCACGCCTGAGCCAACGACGGTGAGGCACACGCCGTTGCAGGCGATCGACGCGCCGTCGGCGATGCTGGCACGGTCGTAGCGGCAGGCGATGCGCAGCCGGTGCAGCCGCCCTTGCGCCGTTGGCGTCAGAGCCGTGATCTCGCCGATATCGGTGACTATGCCGGTGAACATCAGGCGCGCTCGTAAATCGTCAGTGTATCCCTATCCAGCCTGTCGCTAGCACGAACGCGGAAAGCGGGCGACTGCGTGATGGTCGTGAGCGGCACGGCGTCCAACGCGGCGACGCCATCGCCTCCGATCGCATCGGGCCCGCGCAGCAGCCAGACTTCGTCGACAAGGCCTGCCGCGACTACCGACGACGCCACCCGCGCACCGCCTTCCACCAACAGCCGTGTGATGCCCCGCCCGGCCAGCTCCCGCAACACGGCCAGCCAATCGAGCCCCGGCTGCGGCGAGACCGCTGCGGGGACGGCAATCACCTCCGCACCGCCCGCGCCGAGCCTCATGGCCGCGGTCGTTTCGGCTGGTTCCGACGTCATGACCCAGAGCGGCGTGTCGCGCGCGGAATCAACCAGGCGCGCGGTGCCGGGCAGACGCAGCGTGCAGTCCAGCACGACCCGAATCGGCGATCGCGCCGCCATGCCCGGCAGCCGGCAAGTCAACAGCGGGTCGTCCGCGATGACCGTGCCAATCCCGACCAGCACAGCGTCGCATTGCGCGCGGAGCAGGTGTACCCGGGCTCGGGCGGCTTCGCCCGAAATCGCCACCGGCTTGCGGCCGGCAGCGCCGATCCGATCGTCGCTGGATACCGCGAGCTTGAGGATCAGATGCGGACGCTGGTCGCGGATCCTCCTGAAATGTCCGGCGTGATCGTGCGCGGCCTCGGCCGCGCCAAGGCCGATATCGACCGTGATGCCGGCGGCGCGAAGCCGGGCGTGGCCCCGTCCGGCCACCTCGGGATTGGGGTCTTCGATCGCTGAAACCACGCGGGCGACCCCGGCGGCGATGATGGCGTCGGCGCAGGGTGGCGACTTGCCGACATGCGAGCACGGCTCGAGCGTCACATAGAGCGTGGCGCCGCGGGCGGCGTTGCCGGTACGACGCAGTGCCTCCGGCTCGGCGTGGGGCCGGCCGCCCGGCTGGGTCCAGCCGCGGCCGACGATGACGCCATCCTTGACCACGACGGCGCCGACGGCGGGGTTGGGCCAGGTACGGCCCTGCCCGCGCCGGCCGAGCGCCAGCGCGAGTTGCATGAAGCGCTGGTCGGCCGCCTTCAATTCCCGGGATTTCTCGGCGAACTGATCTTCCAGAATGCGGAAGATCATTTGCGCAACGTGGCGAGCCGCGTGTCCTCTTCGCCGGACAGTTCGCCGAGCACGGTCTCGAAATCCTTGGCTTCGCGGAAGTTGCGGTAGACCGAGGCGAAGCGGACATAGGCGACATCGTCGAGCTGGCGCAGATGCTCCATCACGATCTCGCCGATCGCCTCCGAGGAAACCTCCGCCTCGCCGCCGCTTTCCAGCTCGCGCACGATCGCCGAAACCATCTTCTCGACCCGCTCGGGATCGACCGGCCGCTTGCGCAGGGAGATCTGCAGCGAGCGCACCAGCTTGTCGCGATCGAACGGCACTCGGCGGCCGTTGCGCTTGATTACGGTGAGTTCGCGCAGTTGCACCCGCTCGAAGGTGGTGAAGCGGAAGTTGCAGGCGATGCAAACCCGCCGCCGCCGGATCACCGCGGAATCTTCGGTCGGACGCGAGTCCTTCACCTGCGTATCGAGACTGTTGCAGCTAGGACAGCGCATTCAAATCAACCTTATTGATAGATCGGGAAGCGATCGGTGAGCGCCTTGACCCGTTCCTTGATCGACGCCTCGACCAGCGGCGCCTGCCCGTCCTGCGACTGCGCGATGGCATTGAGCACCTCGGCGATCAGCCCGCCGACCTGCCTGAATTCGGCGACCCCGAAACCACGGGTAGTCGCCGCCGGGGTGCCGAGCCGAAGGCCCGAGGTGACGAACGGCTTTTCCGGATCGAACGGAATGCCGTTCTTGTTGCAGGTGATGGCCGCGCGCACCAGGGCCTTTTCCGACACGTTGCCCTTCAGCCCCTTGGGCCTGAGGTCGACCAGCATCAGATGGTTGTCGGTGCCGCCGGAGACGATATTGAGGCCGTTGGCGCGCAGGCTTTCCGCCAGCGCCTTGGCGTTTTCGACGACGTTCTTCGCGTAGATCTTGAAGTCCGGCCGCAGCGCTTCGGCGAACGCCACTGCCTTGGCCGCGATCACATGCATCAGGGGCCCGCCCTGCAAGCCGGGGAAAACGGCCGAGTTGAACTTCCTGGCCAGCGCTTCATCATTGCAAAGAATGAGGCCGCCGCGCGGGCCGCGCAGCGATTTATGGGTGGTGGTGGTGGTGACATGGGCATGCGGCACCGGCGAGGCATGCACGCCGCCGGCGACGAGGCCGGCGAAATGCGCCATGTCGACCATCAGCCAGGCGCCGACCTGATCGGCGATCTCGCGAAAGCGCTTGAAGTCCCAGGCGCGTGAATAGGCCGACCCGCCGGCAATGATCAGCTTCGGCTTTACCTCTTCGGCTCGGCGCGCGACCTCGTCCATGTCGATGATCTGGTCGTCGCGGCGCACGGTGTAATGTTGCGCCTTGAACCATTTACCCGAGATGTTGACCGGCGCGCCATGGGTAAGATGGCCGCCGGCGGCGAGATCGAGGCCCATGAAAGTGTCGCCGGGTTGCAGCAGTGCCAGAAACACCGCCTGGTTCATCTGGCTGCCGGAATTCGGCTGCACATTGGCGAAGCCGGCGCCGAACAGTTTCCTGGCGCGATCGATCGCGAGCGTTTCCACCACGTCGACCCATTCGCAGCCGCCGTAATAGCGGTTGCCCGGATAGCCTTCGGCATATTTGTTGGTCAGCACCGAACCCTGCGCTTCCAGCACCGCGCGGCTGACGATGTTCTCCGACGCGATCAGTTCGATCTCATGACGCTGCCGACCGAGTTCGCCGCGGATCGCCGCGGCGATGTCGGGGTCGGCCTCGGTGAGCCCGGCGGTAAAGAACTTGTCGGGCGCGGCGGATGTCTTGGCGCTGGCTGAGTTCATGGACGAATATCTCCACCGCCGCAGCCTGCTGGAAGAGGTGCGGTCGGTCCTGTGTGGGGGTCGAAAGCGGCGCTGGCGAGATACCATATCGGGCGGAAATGGCCAAGCCATTGCGTGTGGCCGCTGACATTTATGCCAGATATGGTGGAAACGGACCGATTGCGAGGCCGGACTCCCGACTAACCCGTCATGGCCGGGCTTGTCCCGGCCATCCACGTCTTGGGTCTTGGCGAAGAAAGGCGTGGATGCCCGGCACAAGGCCGGGCATGACGGCGTAGGGGGAGGCGCCCTTTTGGCCCCCTACGCGAATCGGTAGGCCCCGCCCTTCTCGATCGAGCGCTGGAACGCCGGGCGCGCGTGCATTCGCGATAGCCAGGCGGCCAGATTGGGATAAGGCCCGAGCTTGTCGAAAACCTTCGCCATGTCGCCGACAAAACTCATCTGGATGTCGGCGCCGCTGAGCGATCGGCCGACAAAGAACTCGCGACCCTGGAGTGCACCGTCGACATGGCCGAGATGGTTGGCGATCTCGCTGTCGATGCGCGGATGCAGCGGCGCCCCCGCCGCTTTCAGCCTGCCGACATAAAGATTGAGCATCAGCGGCAGCATCGCCGATCCTTCGGAATAGTGCAGCCACTCGTTATAGGCCTCATACTCGGCAGCGCCAGGCGCGGGCATCATCGCGCCCTTGCCGTAGCGCCGTATGATGTAATCGACGATGGCGCCGGATTCCGCAATTGTGATTTCGCCATCGGTAATGACCGGCGACTTGCCGAGCGGATGCACCGCAGTCAGTTCCTGCGGCGCGAGGCGCGTGGTGGCGTCGCGCTGGTAGCGCGTCATCTCGTAGGGCGTGCCGAGTTCTTCCAGCAGCCACAGGATGCGCTGCGAGCGGGAGTCGTTCAGGTGATGCAGGGTGAGCATGGGATCCTCTGGGCGAGCCAATAGCCCCCGTCATACGCTCGCTTGAGCCGCGTATCCATCCCATCTTCACGGCGACTTTGACGTGATGGACGGCCGGATCAGGTCCGGCAGCGACCTCGTTGCAGCCGGCGCCCTTCGTCGTTACAGCCCAGTATACCCGGCCTTCACCGGATCGCTGGAGCCGTCGAGTTCGCGCAAATAGGTCAGTCCGCAAACGGTCAGCCGATGCGTATCCTTCTCCCCGGCTTCGAACAATTTCGTGACGTAATCGGTCACCTTGGCGCGCGCCTCGGCGCTGGCGGCAGCAGTCCGGTTCACCAGCAGATCATAGGTCTGCATGATGCGGTCGATGGCGGCTTCCATGAATCCTCGCGATGGTTGTTCAGACGAATTCCAGGGTGTTTTGCAAGGCCTCGAACTTCGAGATCGCCTTGTTGGCAAGCCGGATCTTGTTGGATTCGCCCCGATAGAACATCTCGACGATGATCTCGATCAGCATGTCGTTGGTGGCGATGGTATCGGGAATGGCGCCGGACTTTCGAAGGTAGTTCGATGCGATGGCATAGGCATCGCCGACCGCCTCGACATTCATCACCTGCAATCCGCGTTCGACCAGCATGACTTGTGTCCTCCGATACGCAGGGATAAAGCCGACGCGGCGAACAGGTTCCATTTCCGCAAAGCTATTTTTTTGCGCCGCAAAACAAAACGCACCGGCCGGATGCCCGGGCCGATGCGCATGGGGAAGTTCTTGCAGGTGATGGCCGCCGGTCTTCTGGGTGCCGGCTTGGCGACGTGCTGCGATCGAAAACCTATCAGAGCCGATACAGGATCTGGTCGGTCCAGAACCGCTCGAGCCGGTGCAGCGACTTGTTCAGGGTCGCGAACTCTTCGTTGGAGATGCCACCGACCTGTTCCACGGTCTTGACGTGCTTCTGATAGAGCGCGTCGACGATGCGGCGGATCTCCTGGCCCTGCGCGGTCAGGCGAATGCGGACCGATCGGCGATCGACGCGCGAGCGCTGATGGTCGAGGAAGCCGAGTTCGACGAGCTTCTTCAGATTGTAGGAAACGTTGGAGCCGAGGTAGTAGCCGCGCGTGCGCAGCTCGCCTGCGGTCAGCTCCTTGTCGCCGATATTATAGAGCAGCAGCGCCTGCACCGAATTGATGTCGGCGCGGCCGCGGCGATCGAATTCATCCTTGATGACATCGAGCAGGCGGCGATGCAGCCGCTCCACCAAGGTCAAGGCTTCGAGATAGAGCGGCTGCACCGGAGCTTGTCCGGCAGCGCGTTCGGCGGCTTCCACCGCCGTTGCAACGGCTTTCATCATGACACTTCCCCTGTTGTCGTTTTATCGACTTATTCGACGAAACTTGTGTCCCGCCTGATAGCCTCAACTTAAGGGGGCGGTTTGAAGATCAGCTTAAATAAGACAATAAAGAGATCATGAATTTAAGACAGTGAATCGCGGATTAAGCCCATGGACAAAGGACTTCTCGCAACACTTCATTGACGGTGGCGGCGCGATGTTCACGCTTCGTCTGCCTACGCTGTCGCATATGGAAACAGCATCGCTCAAATTCGAAACGTCCGCGTAACAGGTATGACCGCGGCGTTAGGGTGACCGAAAAGTTACCGCGACAAAACGCGAAAATTTTATGCGATTGCGCGCAATTTGGTGCACCGGTGCATGCCTCTCCGCTATGGCGGCCGTTCGCGGGCCGCCATCCAGGCGAGTGCGAGATAGGCCGCGAGCATGCTCGCTTCGAGACCCACCACCGTCAAGCTGCCGCCATAGATTCCCGGGAACATCAGTTCGATCACTGCCATCGACACCACGGTGGTGAGCCAAACCACCGCGCCCCAAGGCGTCGCCAGCCACAATCCCACCGCCGCGACCAGTTCGATCACGGCGAAATACACCGTCGCGGCCTGCCAAGCCATGGTCTGGCTTTCGAACGCATCCTCTTCGCCGCCGACAAAGCCGGTCACCTGCGCCCAGTGATAGAGACCCTTGGCTACCGAAACCACGGCCATCACGCGCAGAAAGAACACCAGCCGCCGGGTCCAGACATTGTCGTCGGATTCGATTCGCTCGGACGATATCGCCGCCACCGACATGGCGTTATCCCGCGGATGGTCGCGCGACGGGATCTCAGACATGGGAATAGCCGGTCATGAATAGGCCTTCATCCTCTCAGTCATGGCCTCTCGAGGCGACAAAATCAATCGGCGATGCGACAGCCTTGGTGCGGTGACGGGGCCTGTGCGAAGTGCTAGGCTGGAACGGATCAAAATCCGGCCTGCCAGCGTGGAGTGTTCATTACATGGCAATCAAATTCGGACGTCCGATCGAAATGCGAGAGGCGCCGCGCCAGCCGGCCGCCCTCGCCCCTCCCGCCCTCGATCTGACGGTGCGCCCGCGGCGCAACCGGAAGTCCGAATGGGCGCGGCGGCTGGTCCGGGAAAACGTTCTCACCGCGGACGACCTGATCTGGCCGCTCTTCGTGGTCGACGGTCATAACCAGCGCATAGCGGTCGCCTCGATGCCGGGGGTCGACCGGCTCAGCGTCGACCAGGCGGTGCGCGAGGCCGAACGCGCGGTGAAGCTTAACATCCCCTGCATCGCGCTGTTTCCCTACACCGAGCCCTCGCTGCGCGACGAACACGGTTCCGAGGCGGTCAATCCGGACAATCTCGTCTGCAGCACGGTGCGCGCCATCAAGAAGGAATTCCCCGGCCTTGGCCTGCTCTGCGACGTCGCGCTCGATCCGTTCACAAGCCACGGCCATGACGGCCTGATCGAGGACGGCCGGATCCTCAACGACGAGACCGTCGCGGTGCTGGTGCGCCAGGCCTTGGTGCAGGCCGAAGCCGGCTGCGACATCATCGCGCCCTCCGACATGATGGACGGCCGCGTCGGGGCGATCCGCAAGGCGCTCGACGCCGCCGGCTTTCTCGATGTGCAGATCATGTCCTATGCGGCGAAATATGCCTCGGCCTTCTACGGCCCGTTCCGCGACGCCGTCGGCTCGGCGAAGACGTTGACCGGCGACAAGCGCACCTACCAGATGGACAGCGCCAATTCGGACGAGGCCTTGCGGGAGGTCGAACTCGATATCGGCGAAGGCGCCGACATGGTGATGGTCAAACCGGGTATGCCCTATCTCGACATCGTACGGCGGGTCAAAGACACCTTTGCGATGCCGACCTTCGTCTACCAGGTGTCGGGCGAATACGCGATGATTGCCGCGGCCGCCGGCAATGGCTGGATCGATGGCGAACGGGCGATGCTGGAAAGCCTGCTGGCGTTCAAGCGCGCCGGCGCCGATGGGATCCTCAGCTACTTCGCGCCGCAGGCGGCGGAGAAGCTCAAGCAGGGCTAGCCGGTCGCGAAAGGCCAACGCCGCGACCGGGCAATCCGAAATCACAGGCCTCGCTCTGAATTGCTTCGCGGCATTCGCAGTGACAATGGACCGCCCTTGCAGGTGGCCGAAACCGTTCCCATGTCTCGCGGCGGGAATGCACGGTCGGGAGGAAGTGATCATGTCTTACGGCGGTTCGGATAGTGCCGGCGGTGGCTGGCGCAATGACGGCGGCGCGCGGCCGCATGCTTTCGATCCCTGGACACAGCCGGAATTGTTTCGCGGCGTGCTGACGCGGCGGTTTTTCGCGTTCCTGATCGATCTCGTGGTGCTTTCGATCCCGGTGATCCTGGCCTGCCTGTTCATCGCTGTGTTCGGCGTAGTCACGCTGGGTCTCGGCTGGGCGCTGTTCTGGCTGGTCTCGCCGGCATCGGTGGTCTGGGCACTGGTCTATTACGGCGCTTCGCTTGGCGGGCCGCATTCGGCTACCGTCGGCATGCGCGTGATGGATTTGGAGATGCGGACCTGGTACGGCGCCCCCAGCTATTTTGTGCTCGGGGCCATGCATGCCGTGGTGTTCTGGATGTCGGTCTCGTTTCTCACCCCGCTCATTCTTCTGGTCGGGCTGTTCAACGGCCGGCGCCGCCTGCTGCACGATATCATCCTGGGAACCATAATTATTAACAGTTCGGTGCGTACAGTGGCGCAGCCGGCGCGAACCTACTGAGTTCGGCCACGCTTTGGCCAAACCGATTGACCATAGGCCTCCGCGGCGCGATGCTCCCGCCTGCTGCTTTGGAGGCCTGACGACATCCCGTGACCCAGCATTCGCGTGATACACCGCAGTTCTACCTGACCGCGCCGTCGCCCTGCCCCTATCTGCCGGGCCGGCATGAGCGCAAGGTGTTCACCCATCTTGTCGGCGACAAGGCCGGCGATCTCAACGACCTGCTCACCCATGGCGGGTTCCGGCGCAGCCAGTCGATCGCCTACCGGCCGGCCTGCGATCAGTGCCGCGCCTGCGTTTCGGTTCGCGTGGTCGCCAACGAATTCCGGCCCTCGCGCAATTTCCGCAAGATCCTCGCCCGCAATGCCGACGTCATCGGCGAACAACGCAGCGCGGTGCCGACCTCGGAGCAATATTCCGTGTTTCGCGGCTATCTCGACCAGCGCCATCGCCATGGCGGCATGGCCGACATGACTGTGCTCGACTATGCAATGATGGTCGAGGACAGCCACGTCGAGACCCGCATCATCGAGTACCGGCGCCGCAACGTCGACAGCGGCATCACCGGCCGCGGCACCGATCTGCTCGCGGTGGCGCTCACCGACGTACTCAGCGACGGGTTGTCGATGGTGTATTCGTTCTTCGAGCCGTCGGAGCAAAGCCGCTCGCTCGGCACCTTCATGATTCTCGACCACATCGCGCGCGCCCGCCGGCAGGGGCTGCCGTATGTCTATCTCGGCTACTGGATCGAAGGCTCAAAGAAGATGGATTACAAGGGCCGCTTCCTGCCGCAGCAGCGCCTCGCCCCCTCGGGCTGGCTGCGCACCGATGCGACCGGCGAAGTGCCCTCCGAACCGCAGGAATAGCGCGACCGCGTTTGCCCGTAGCCCGGATGGAGCGCAGCGCAATCCGGGAATCTCGGGCCGCGGCCCCGGATTTCGCTGCGCTCCATCCGGGCTGCGGTCCGCACGTCATCCGCCGACGAAATCCCACACCAGCTTGATGTTGAGCGCGATGATGATCGCCGCGGTAAGTGCGGCAAGTACGGTCAGCCAGCGCGGCGCGACGAATGGGCCCATCTTGGCGCCGCTTGCGGTGAACATGACCAGCGGCACCACCGCGAACGGCAATTGCAGGCTGAGCACCACCTGGCTGAAAATCAATAGCTGGCCGGTAGCCTTTTCGCCGGCCCAGATCGTCACCACCACCGCCGGCACGATTGCGATCAGCCGCGTCACCAGTCGCCGCAGCCATGGCGCGATGCGCAGGTTGAGAAAACCCTCCATCACGATCTGGCCGGACAGCGTTGCGGTGATGGTCGAATTCAGCCCGCAGCACAACAGCGCGATCGCAAACAGCGTCGGCGCCAGGGTCGAGCCGAGCAGCGGCGCCAGGAAGCCGTGGGCCTGATCAAGCTCGGCGACGTCGATCCTGCCGGCGCGATGAAACGTCGCCGCCGCGAGAATCAGGATCGAGGCGTTGATGACCAGCGCGAGGCACAGCGCGATGGTGGAATCGATCGTCGCCAGCGTGATCGCCTCGCGCTTTTCCGCGATGCTTTCGCCATAGCCGCGGGTCTGCACCAGCCCAGAATGCAGATAGAGATTGTGCGGCATGACCGTCGCGCCGAGAATTCCGAGCGCGAGGTAGAGCATCTGGTGATTGGCCAGGATGTCGGTGGTCGGCGCGAAGCCCCGCAGCACCGCGGCCCAGTCGGGATCGGCCATGGCGATCTGCACCGCGAAACAGGCCGCGATCACCCCCAGCATCGCCACCACGAATGCCTCGATCCAGCGAAACCCGAACGCCTGCAGCGCGAGAATCAGAAACACGTCCGCGGCCGTGATGATCACGCCGATCTGCAGCGGAATGTGAAACAGCAGGTTGAGGCCGATGGCGGTGCCGATCACTTCGGCAAGGTCGGTGGCGGTGATGGCGATCTCGGCCGACAGCCACAGCGGCCACGATACGAGGCGCGGAAAGGAATCGCGGCTGGCCTGGGCGAGATCGCGCCCGGCGCCGACGCCGAGCCGCGTGCACAGCGACTGCAGCACGATCGCCATCACGTTCGACAGCAGCGCTACCGTCAGCAGCGCATAGCCGAATCGCGATCCGCCGGCGAGCGAGGTCGCCCAGTTACCGGGATCCATATAGCCAACCGCGACCAGGTAACCCGGGCCGAGGAAGGCCAGCAGCTTGCGCCAGAACGGCCCCTGCTTCGCCGTCTGCACCGAGGCGAACATCCCTGCCAGCGACGGCTCGCCGCGCTCCCCGCGCCAGCCAAGGCCGCCCGGCGCCAGGGCTGGAACCGGCGCCGGCGGCGGATCAGGCAGCAAATCAGGGTTTCGCGCATCCATGTTGGCAACATGGGGGATATTCATTCTTATTGCAACTCATTTGCATCTGCATCTGAGACGGATCGGGGCCTAATGCCGTGGGCAGACCTTGTCGGTAACCGGGTGGTTCGGCGCGCTCCGGCAATGGACACTGCCGGCGGATCGAAACCTGTAGGGAATCTCGTGATTTTTGCTTCCGAAACGCCGCGCCTGCCGCCGACCTTCAATCGTCTGGCCTGGTCCAATCTCGCCGCCCAATCGGCCGAGCAAATCGCGCTGGCCGCAGCTCCGATCGTCGCGGTGCTGATGCTCGGCGTCGGTGAAGGCCAAACCGGCATTCTGCAGACCGCGCTGACGCTGCCGTTTATCCTGTTCGCGATCCCCGCGGGCCTGCTTGCCGACCGCATCGCGCGGCGCTGGCTGATGGCGGGATCGGAGGCGCTGCGGGCGGTGGCGCTGCTCGCCATCCTGACCCTGATCCGGTGCAATGGACTGTCGCTACCGCTGCTCGCGCTGTTCGGCTTTGTCGCGGTGTGCGGAACGGTCGTCTACAGCGTGGCCGCGCCCGCCTTGGTGCCGTCGCTGGTCACGCCCGAACTGTTACCGTCAGCCAATGCGCGGATCGAACTGGCCCGCACGGTGGCTTTCGCCAGCGGACCGGCGCTGGGCGGCGTGCTGGTGGGATGGGTCGGAGCCGCCCCCGCCTTCGGGGTTGCCGCCGCGCTCTCGATCCTTGCGGTGGTGCTGCTGTCCGGAATCTACGAGCCGGCCCGTGTGCCCGCGCCGCGACGGCACCCGCTGCAGGAAATCAAGGAAGGCTGCGCATTCGTGCTGCACCATCCGTTGCTGCGGCCGGTGTTTGTCACGCAATTCATCTTCAACATCGCCTCGTTCCTGGTGCTCGCGGTGTTCGTGCCCTATGCGGTGCGCCGGCTCGGACTGTCGGCGACGGGGGTCGGGATCACGCTCGCGATGTATGGCGTCGGCATGGTGATGGGCGCGCTGCTGGCGACGCGGGTGATGCGGCGGCTGGCCTTCGGCACCGTGATCGGGCTCGGGCCGGTCACCGGCTTCGTCGCCGCCACCGTGCTGGCGCTGACCACCGTCGTTCCCAGTCCGCAACTGGCAGGCCTCGGCTTCTTCCTGCTCGGCGCGGGCCCGATCCTGTGGGTGATCAGCACCACGACCCTGCGGCAATCGGTGACGCCGCCGCGGCTGCTGGGCCGGGTCTCCGCGATCAATATCCTGAGCTATGGCGCACGCCCGATCGGCGCCGGCCTCGGCGCCATCGTCGGCGGGCTCTACGGCGCCGAAGCCTGCCTCTATCTCGCGGCTGCGATCTTCGCTGCGCAGGCGCTGGTGATCCTGCTGTCGCCTGCGGTCTCGCTGGCGCGGCAGCCGGAGATGGTCTGCGAACCCGCCAAGGGCTAGCGGGCCAGTCCAAGCAGCCAACGGGTCCCGCCTTTGGCGGGCCCGATGAAAGCTGCGCGACGAAGCCATCCTCTCCTTCGTCATTCCGGGATGCGCCGCTTGGCGCAGGCCCGGAATCCATAACCACGATCGGGAGTATGGATTCCGGGCTCGCGCCAAGAAAGAGGCGCGCCCCGGAATGACAAGGAGAAGTTCTCGTTCCCTATTGCGCTTTATATGATATATGTCATATTATGTTGCCATGACCGACCAGACCGTTTCAGCGATCGCGCCGCCGCATCAGGTCGCTTCGACCGTCCCGCAGATCGCCGTGCTGGCCGCGTTGGCGGCGACG
Organism: uncultured Alphaproteobacteria bacterium; assembly: GCA_963808035.1. Classification (GTDB taxonomy): domain Bacteria; phylum Pseudomonadota; class Alphaproteobacteria; order Rhizobiales; family Xanthobacteraceae; genus Bradyrhizobium. Next base: position 176,399 of record CAWEEF010000005.1, read on the forward strand.
GGAACGCTGGCCACCAATATCCTGCTGCCCTCGCTGCCGCAGATGGCGCTCGCCCTCAACGTCTCGAGCGCAGCGGTCACCTCCGCGATCACGGTTTTCCTCGCGGTGTTCGCGATCGGCCAGCTCGCGGTCGGGCCCATCTCTGATCGTTACGGCCGGCGCTGGCCTGTGCTGATCGGATTTGCGGTGTTCTGCGCCGGCAGCATCTGGTGCGCGTTCGCCCACGACCTGACCAGCCTGCTGATCGGTCGGAGCATTCAGGCCGCCGGCGCCTGTTCGACCTCGGTACTCTCGCGCGCTATTGCCCGCGATCTCTTCAGCGGCGCCGCGCTGGCGCGCGCGATGGCGCTGATCATGATCGCGATGGCGGCGGCGCCCGGCTTTTCGCCGCTGCTTGGCGGCGCGCTCGACCATTATTTCGGCTGGCGCTCCGAATTTGCCTTTGTCGGGATGTTCGCCGCGGCCGGCGCCATTGCCTATGATCTGGTATTCGGCGAAACCCATCGCTCGGCGCGGGTCCCGCTCAATCCGCTGGCCATCGCCAGAAATTATCTCGGCCTCATTGTCGATCGCCGCTTCCTGGTGCCGGCCGCGACCGTCAGCCTGATCATGGGCGGGCTGTTCGCGATGTTCGCGGCCGCACCGCGCATTCTGATCGAGGAGCTGCAATTCAAGCCGATCCAGCTCGGCCTGTTCTTTGCCGGCACCGTGATGGTCGTCTTCAGCGCCGGCATGCTCGCGACCAGGCTGGCACCGCGCTTCGGGCTCGATCGTTCGATCAAGGGCGGCGTGCTGGTGGCGGCAGCCGGCAGCATCGCTATCCTGCTGGTGTCGCTGTTGTGTCCGGCCTTCCTGCCGTTCCTCGCGGCCATGTGCGTCTTCCTGCTCGGCATGGGTATCGTCAACCCGCTCGGCACCGCGCAGGCGCTGTCGCCATTCGGCGAGAAGGCCGGCGCGGCCTCGGCGCTGCTCGGGTTCTGGCAGATGATGGCTGCGGCGATCGGGGTCTGGCTGGCCGCGACGGTCTCCCCTCAGGCGATGTTCGGCCTCGGCCTGGTGCTGACCGCGGCCTCGCTGGTGGCGGCCGCTCTGTACACGATGCGGGCACGGGATAGCCGCCAGCTAGTTTAGTCCGCCAGGTAGCGCGCATAGCTGCCGGCCACCGGCTCACTGGCGGCAATGTCCGGATCAAGGGTGTAGAGATCCTGCGCGCGGCCGATGCCGCGGAGCGCGAACCGGCCGGTCGAGACCAGATAGCGGCGGCCGGTCGCATCCAGTCCAGACCGAAAGGCCGAGGACGCCAGCAAGTCGCGGTCGACCGAACGGCACATCGAAGCGATCCGGCTGACCTCATTGACCGCCGGCCCCACCACCGTGAAATCGAGCCGGTCCTCGCTGCCGATATTGCCGTAGAACACTTCGCCGACATGCAGACCGACATAGGCCGAAGTCGTCGGCCGGCCGTCGGCGGAACGGCGCACATTGAGCGTGGTCATGTTTCGCCGGAAACGATTCTCGGCCTGCAGCGCCGCGCGCCTGGCGACGCCGATGTCCTCATTGGTAAACATCGCGAGCACGCCATCCCCCATCAGCTTCAGCACATCGCCGCCGGCATCGTGAATCGCGTCGATGGCGGCCTGGGCATAATCGTTGAGAAACGGAATGATTTCGTCGGGACCGATGTTTTCACCGATCGCGGTCGAGCCGCGCAGGTCGGAAAACCACAGCACCGCGCTGATGCGCTCGGTCACGCCGCGCGATATCCGTCCGCGCAGAACCTGTTCGGACGCGTCACGGCCGAGATAGACCCGGCCCAGCGTTCGCGCGATGTCGACCTGGGCGGCGGATTTGATCGCGAGCCCCAGCACGGGGACGAGATCGCGCAGCGCCGACAGGCCCTGTGCGCCGAAACCGTCCGCACGCCGCGTCAGCCAGTAGGAATAGACGCAGTCCATCTGGCCGATGGTTCCGGCTTCACCGAAGCGATGCACGAACGACACGAAATGACGGTGGCCTTTTGCAGCAAGCTCGTCGATCGACGCGAAGTCGAGCGAGGCGCAATCGGCGAGATCGATCCGCAGTTCGTCATGGCCGTGCTCAAGCATATGAAAGAACGTCGTGCGCCGCCAATTCTGCGCCGCATCGCCCTCCCCTGTCGGTCCATATTCGAAGCTGTCGCGCTCGTTGGTCTCGGTGTCGTTCCAGCGAAATCCGCGGCCCTCGAAAATCGGGTGCAGCGTATCGATGAAGACCAGCCCACGCGACAGATCGAGGCCTTCGGCGCGGCAGCGCTCGCAGAAGCCTCGCACCAGATCGTTCTCGGCCAGGCCGATCAGGCCCTGGCTGACCAGCCAGTTCATCAGCTTGAGGCGGGGCGCCAGGTCCATATCAGGTCCGCACGGTGGTATGCCGCGTTCGCGGTCAACAGTGGCCGCCAATCATTGATGTGTTAAGGCGCCCGAGAATGCGCAACATCGGAATCCTAATCAAGGGATTGACCCACCTGTTTGCGCTCGGCCACCCGCGAATGCCCTGACGGCTTGATCGGATGTTGACGCCTGTCACATAGCGGGGGCAAATGCGGTGCAAACGGTCAGGAATCGATGCGGAAAGCACTGGCAAGAACAACAACGGCGCCTGAAGCATGAGCAGGCGCCCGCTCCCGATCATTCTGGCGCTCGGCACCACACAGACCCTGGCCTGGGCTTCGAGTTACTATCTGCCGGCGATTCTGGCCGACCCGATCGCACGCGACCTCGGGGTTTCCAGCAACTGGATATTTGCGGCCTTTTCGGCATCGCTGCTGATCTCCGCTGTGCTCGGCCCGCGCGTCGGCCGCCAGATCGATCTCGTCGGCGGCAGGTCCGTGCTGTCGCTTTCCAATTTGACGCTGGCCGCTGGACTGGTGTTGCTCGGGTTCACCTATTCGATCCCGATGCTGGTCGCGGCCTGGATCCTGCTCGGCGTCGGCATGGCAGCCGGCCTGTATGATGCGGCCTTTGCCGCGCTTGGGCGCATCTATGGCGACCAGGCGCGCCGGTCCATCACCGGCATCACCCTGCTCGCCGGTTTTGCCAGCACGGTGGGATGGCCGCTCACCGCCTGGGGGCTGGAATCCATCGGCTGGCGCAACACCTGCTTTGCCTGGGCTGCGGCGCATATCCTGATCGGCCTGCCGCTCAATCTGCTGATGCTGCCGCCGATCGCGGGTGCGAAGGCGGCAGCCGAGACGGCGGTCAAGCCGCACATCCCGATCGACCGCACGATGGTGCTGCTGGCGTTTGCCTTCGCCGCCGCCTGGAGCGTCACCGGTGCGATGGCGGCACATCTGCCGCGGATCCTCGAGGCCGCCGGCGCGACCTCCGTGCAGGCGGTGGCGGCCGGCGCATTGATCGGACCGGCACAGGTGCTGGCCCGCATGGTCGAGGCGAGTTTTCTCAGCCGCTATCATCCACTGCTCTCGACCCGGCTGGCCTGCCTGACGCACCCGATTGGCGCCGCCATCCTCGCTCTCGCCGGCGGCGGCGCCGCAACCGTGTTCGCGATCTTTCACGGCACCGGCAACGGCATCCTGACGATAGCGCGCGGCACGCTGCCGCTCGCGATCTTCGGCCCCGAAAACTACGGCTATCGGCTCGGCATCATCGGAGCGCCGGCCCGGATGGCGCAAGCCATCGCGCCGCTGGCCTTCGGGCTGCTGATCGACAGCATGGGCAGTCATATCCTGATCGTGTCCTCCGGCCTCAGCCTGGCGGCACTGCTGGCGCTGTGCCTGCTCCGCCAGGAACCGGCGGCGCCGTAGCCGCCCGATTGCTCCTTTCAATTCCAGCCGCTTTCGAGCAAAACCACGCCATGGAACACGACACGGACCCGACCGCCTCTTTGAAGGCCTTGGTGCAGTGGGCGCTCACCCCGCCGCAAGCCTATGTGGTCTACGTGATCGGCCTTTTGCTGGTTTTCAGCGTGTCGTTCTTCGCCGGCACGCTGCAGCCGAGGAAGTCGGTCGAAACCAGTCCGCCGCCGGTCGCCGTCCCGAAGAACTGATTCTCGCAAATTCAATGCTCACGAGGCTCATCCATGCCCCACGACGCCGTGCCCTCGATCACCCGCATCAATCCGCCCGAACTCGGCATCTCGCCTGGTTATTCGCAGATCGTCGAGGTCAGCGCTGGCCGCCTCATCTTCATTGCCGGCCAGACCGCGCTCGATCGGGACGGCAATGTGGTTGGCAAGAATGATTTTGAAGCCCACGCGGCACAGGTGTTCCGCAACCTCGCCACCGCGCTGCAGGCAAGCGGATGCACGCCGGCCCATCTGGTGAAGCTGACGGTGTTTCTGACCGACATGAACAACCTTGCCGGCTGTCGCGCGGCGCGAAATCGCTTCTTTGCCTCGGTCACACCGCCGGCGGCGCCTGCGGTGACGCTGGTTGAGGTATCGAAGCTGTACGGGGCGGATTTCATGATCGAGATCGAGGCCATTGCGGCGATGTGACGTTCACTGATCAAGAGAGCGTGAATGCATCGCTCAGTCTCCGATGACTGGTGCGATTCCATCATCGAATGTGCGTCCAGCAGAACAAAGTTCCACATCGCCGGTAAGCCAAAACTTACGGGCGGATTGACAGCCCGTGCGGCTTTCGCTGTAATGGAGCTCTGGGGGCTCTGCGATCCCCCCATGAGGCGACATGCCCAAGTATCGCGTCCCGTTGGTTTTACGAGGGCGCCGTCATGTCATCTCACACATTCATATCCCCCGATAAGCTTGCTCGTCTGGTTGGCACGGCGAAATTGCCCGCGCTGATCGACGTGCGCACGGACGAGGACTTCGCCGCTGATCCGCGGCTGATTCCCGGTTCGATCCGACGCAACCATCTGGAGGCCGCCGCCTGGGGCGCGGAATTATCCGGGCGCGCAGCCATCGTCGTGTGCTTGCGCGGCCAAAAGCTCGCGCAAGGCACCGCCGCGTGGCTGAGGCATGTTAACGTAGCGGCTGAAGCGCTGGAGGATGGTTTCGAAGGCTGGAAGGCGGCCAAGCTTCCTCTGGTCCCCGCGTCGAAACTACCCGCACGCGATCCGCAGGGACGCACCGTATGGGTGACCCGCGCCCGACCGAAGATCGACCGCATCGCCTGCCCCTGGCTGATTCGCCGGTTCATCGATCCGAGCGCGGTGTTTCTGTTCGTGGCGCCTGCCGAGGTTGTCGCGGTCGGCGAGCGCTTCAACGCCGCTCCCTTCGATATTGAAAACGTGTTCTGGAGCCATCGCGGCGAGCTCTGCACCTTCGATGTGATGATCGAGGAGTTCGGCTTGGCGACGCCGCCATTGCTGCGGCTGGCAACCATGGTGCGCGCCGCCGACACCGGGCGGCTCGCGCTGTCACCGGAAGCGCCCGGACTGCTTGCGGCGTCGTTGGGCCTGTCGCGAATGTACGACGACGATCTCGCGCAGCTCGAGGCCGGCATCGCGCTCTACGACGCATTCTATCGATGGTGCCGTGACGCGACCGACGAAACTCACAACTGGCCGACCAACAAGGCGAAGCCGTGATCGATATCGCGGCGAACCGGAAGCTAACGCCGCGCTCCCTACCCCCGGTTCAAACAGGAGGACAATCAAATGCGTATCATGCCTTGGCCCGTAGCCGCGCTTTTCGTCGCCTCATTTGCCACCTTGGCGACCGCTCAGGAAATCGACTGGAAAAAAGTCGATGACGCATTTGGCAGGAAGCCGGTCGTTTCAGACGACGTGCATCGCTACGGTTTCCCGCGTACCGATCTCACGGTGACGCTCGACGGAGTTACCATCAAACCGGCGCTGGCTCTTGGCGGATGGGTCGCGTTCAAGCCGATGCATGGCGGAGCCATGGTGATGGGCGACCTGGTATTGCTGGAGAACGAAATCGATCCTGTCATGCTCAAGATGATCGAAGGCGGGCTCGAAATCACCGCGGTTCACAATCACCTGCTTCGCGCGAGCCCCGCGACATTCTACATGCATATCGGAGGTCATGGCGATCCGGCCAAGATGGCGGCGGTTATTCATGATGCCCTTGCCGTCAGCAAGACCCCACTGACGACGCCCACCTCAGCCGCGGCTCCGTCCGCGGTCGATCTCGATACCGCTCAACTCGATCAGATCATCGGGGTCAAGGGCCACGCGAACGGGGGCGTCTATCAGTTCAATGTGCCGCGCCGTGAACCCGTGACCGAGAACGGAATGCCAATGACTCCGCCCGCGCCGTTGGGCGCAGCGATCGGCATCAACTTCCAGCCGACCGGCGGCGGCAAGGCTGCCATCACCGGTGATTTCGTCCTCACCAATGACGAAGTGAATCCTGTCATTGGGGCGCTGCGCACGAACGGCATCGACGTCACCGCGCTCCACAGCCATATGCTGGACGAGCAGCCTCGGCTGTTCTTCCTTCATTTCTGGGCCAACGACGACGCCTTGAAGCTCGCCCGCGGACTACGCGCGGCACTCGATAAGACAGCAAGCTCCAAGAGCTAGCCGGGACATTGAGTTTCCATAACATCGGGAAATGTTGAATCCATGGGAAGAATAATGCCGGCGCATTGCATTCGCGGGGTGTGACATGACGCCGATAACTATTCCGGCCGGCCGGATTGGCGAACTGGTCCTCTACTTCCTGCGTCTCGGGTTCCTCGGCTTCGGCGGCCCGGTTGCGCTCGTAGGACAAATGGAGCGGGAGCTTGTCGACGAACGCAAATGGCTCACCAAGGAGCAGATGCGCGAGGCCATCGCCATCTGCCAGTCGCTTCCGGGCCCTCTCGCGATCCAGGTCGGAGTCTATGTTTCCTATCTCCGTGGCGGATTTTGGGGCGCCTGGGCCGGGGGATGGGCTTTCATCCTGCCAAACTTCGTCATCGTGGCTTCGCTCGGCGCTCTCTACGTCTACCTCGGCAACCTCCAGCCGGTAACCGCGATCTTCTACGGCGTCAGCCCCGCCGTCATCGCGCTGATCCTGCATTCCTGTTACCGGTTGGCAAAACTCGGCATGGAACACTGGCTGCAATGGATGATTGCAGCGGTCTGCCTCGTCGTCACCGTGGTCCTTCAAGCCGAGGTCGCGCTATTGTTCGTCGCCGCAGGCATCGTCGGCATTCTGTATTATGGCAGCCTGCTCCATCGTTCGCCTCCGGCAGCGCTTTCGGTAGCCGTAGTGCCGATTTTGGCGCAGCTCGCACCGATCGCCTCAGGCTCGATCTTGAGCAAGCTGTTGTTGTTTTTCCTTAAAGCGGGGTCGCTGACCTTTGGAAGCGGCCTCGTGATCGTACCGTTCCTCGAGCAGGGACTGGTTCAGCAGTTCGGCTGGCTGGATCAACGCCAGTTTCTGATCGCTGTCGCCATCGGCATGATCAGCCCTGGCCCGGTCGTGATCACGGCAACCTTCGTGGGGTATCTTGTAGCGGGATTTTGGGGTTCGGTCGTCTCGACGATCGGCATTTTCCTTCCATCCTTTCTTTTGGTGCTGATCGCGGCGCCGTTGCTCGCGCGTCATCGTGGCAATCCTAACGTCCAAGGCTTTGTCAAAGGCGCCTACGCGGCAGCAATCGGAACGATATTGGGTGCATGCATCCTGCTGGGACGCATCGCCATTGGTGATTGGCTCACTGCCTTGATCGGGCTGATCTCGCTCGCCATCCTGTTTCGCTGGAAAATCATCAACCCACTCCTGATCGCCGCCACTGCCGCCGTGGGCCTGATCGCGTTTCCGCTGCTGCAGCCGACCTGGGTCATGGTCAGATAGCCAAGCCGGGGAAAATGAAAATGAGACGTCAACCACCGATCGGATAGGCGCGCCTTTACTCGACGGCTCGGCCGAACTTGTTCGACTTCGGAAAACCCTTCGGCGGCAGGCGGCCGGCGTCGGCGCGGGTGCCGCGCCACTCCGCGAGCTCCTTGATCGTGGCGCTGAATTCGCGGCCGGCGGAATCCTTCCAGGTCAGGCCAGCCTTGGCGTCGAACGTCGCGATGTCGGACAGTCCGCCATCCCTGTATTTCTGCAGCCGCACGCCGCGGCCGCGGGCCATTTCCGGCACCTGGTCGATCGGAAACAGCAGCATCTTGCGGTTATTGCCGATCACGGCGACGGTATCGCCGGTAACGGTGGCGAGCGCGCGGGCCTCGTTCGGCATCTCGACATTGAGCACCTGCTTGCCCTTGCGGGTGTTGCCGACGCAGTCATCCTCGTTGACCACAAAGCCCTGCCCTTCATGGCTTGCGACCAGGAACCTGCGGCTGCCCGTGTTGACGAACAGCGACACGATCGCCGCATCCTGCTCCATGTCGATGAACATCCGGATCGGCTCGCCATGGCCGCGACCACCCGGCAGCTTGGCGACATCGAGCGAGTAGAATTTTCCGTTGGTGGCGAACAGCAGCAGCTTCGAGGTGGTCTCGGCAAAAAATGCGGAGCCGAGCTGGTCGTCGGTCTTGAAGGTCAAACCCGAGAGATCGGCGACATGGCCCTTCAGTATGCGTACCCAGCCCTTGTCGGAGACCACCACGGTGACCGGCTCGCGCTCCACGAAGGCTTCCTCGATCGCGGCGAGATCGTGCTCGGGCGCATCGGCAAATTGCGTGCGGCGCTTGCCGAGCGGCGTCTTCGGTCCGAACAGGTCGCGCACCTTGCGCACCTGCTCGCCGACCTTCGACCACTGCTCGCCCTCGGAGCCGAGCATCGCCTTGACGCCCCTGAGCTCGCCGCGGAGCGCCTTGTCCTCGCTGCGGATTTCCATTTCCTCGAGCTTGCGCAGGGAGCGCAGCCGCATATTGAGGATGGCGTCGGCCTGGGTCTCGGTGAGCTTGAACTCCTTGATCAGCGCCGGCTTCGGCTCGTCCTCCGCGCGGATGATCTTGATCACCTTGTCGATGTTCAGATAGGCGATCAGGTAGCCGGCGAGCACCTCCAGCCGATGCTCGATCTGCTCCTTGCGATGATTGGTCCGGCGCAGCAGCACGTCGCGCAGATGGTCCAGCCATTCGCGCAGGCACTCGGCAAGTCCGAGCACCCTGGGAATGCGACCCTTCACCAGCACATTGAGGTTCAGCGGAATGCGGCTCTCCAGTTCGGTGAGCCGAAACAGCGATTCCATCAGCAATTCCGGATCGACCGTGCGTGATTTCGGCTCGATCACCAGGCGGACGTCTTCGGCCAATTCATCCCTGACATCGCCGACCAGCGGCAGTTTCTTGTCGTTGAGCAGTTCGGCGATCTTCTCGACCAGCCGCGACTTCTGCACCAGCCAGGGAATTTCGCTGATGACAATGACCCAGGTGCCGCGCGCGCCCTCTTCCTGTTGCCATTTGGCGCGGGTGCGGAACGAGCCGCGCCCGGTCATGTAGGCATCGGCGATGCTTTCCTTGGAATCGACGATGATGCCGCCGGTCGGGAAATCCGGACCCTTGACCCATTTCAACAGCGTCTTCGACCGGGCATCGGGCTTGTCGATCAGATGCAGCGCGGCATCGCAAAGCTCGGCCACGTTGTGTGGCGGGATCGAGGTCGCCATGCCGACCGCGATGCCCTGGGCGCCGTTGGCAAGCAGGTTGGGAAATCCGCCGGGCAGCACCACCGGCTCTTTCGACTGGCCGTCGTAATTGGCGCGAAATTCGACTCCGTCCTCATCGATGCCATCGAGCAATAGCCGCGCCACCTCGGTCATGCGCGCTTCGGTGTAGCGGTAGGCGGCGGGGTTATCGCCGTCGATGTTGCCGAAATTGCCCTGGCCATCGACCAGCGGGTAGCGCGAGGAGAAATCCTGCGCGAGGCGAACCATGGCATCGTAGATCGCCTGGTCGCCATGGGGATGGAACGAACCCATGACGTCGCCGACGATCTTGGCGGATTTCTTGAACGGCGTGCCGGGGTCGAGCCGCAGCAACCGCATGCCGTAGAGGATACGGCGGTGCACCGGCTTCAAGCCGTCGCGGGCATCCGGCAACGCGCGATGCATGATGGTCGAAAGCGCGTAGGCGAGATAACGCTCCTCGAGTGCATCGCGCAGCATGACCTCATGGACTTCCGCCGGCTCCGGTTCCGGCGGAATCAGCCTCTTCCCCATACGTCAAGACCTTCAGTAGTTTCCAGGCGGGAGTTGAGGCGGCTTGCGAAGTTTCCCATCCAAGCGGCGGGAAAGCGACAACGCCGACTCACTTTAACCCCTTCAGCGGCCTGCTTATACCCAAACCAGTTACGCTGCGAGGGTGGCAAGCGGGCAGTGGCCTAATTGCTGAATATCTTGAAGGCGATGAAGATCACTGGCCGGCCCAGCGGGCGGCTTGCGCGGTCGGGACGGGGACATCTTTCAGACAATGCCGGGCGGCCTCGATCTCGGCATCGGTCGCGCCATGGCTGCGGGCCCATGATTCAGCGGCGGGCGCCGAATATTTGGCGACGTAGAACCGTACCACAGTACAGGATGCACGATGAATCAGGGGCTCGCCGGCTTCGGCTTGCGTCGCCGCTCCCAGGCAAACCGCTGCGACGACCCATATCCAGCGTGACCACATGCTGTCGTCCCCTTCGGCTGCCGGTTAACGGGCCCGTCGCAATTAAGTTCCCTTGGGGGAACAGGTCAAATGGAACTTGACCCCAATCCTCCGTTCTTTTCGATAGATCACCCGGCAGGCGATTTGCAATCCCTCGCGGGGGACCACAAGGGTGAACCGGTCAGGGATGCCGACCGGGCTTGCGACCTCCAGCGCCGCGCCGATTTTCGAGACGTTGCGGCACGCGGGTCGATACATCGAATACCCACCCGACGATGGGGTCATCGAGCGGGATTTGGTGCGATCGGCCATTCGCCGATTTCAAGGCAACGCGATCCGCGCCCGGTGTTTGGTCACCGCATTGATAAAACCCTCGCGCGCGTCGGAGTGGCGCTGCCCACGCGGTTCCAATACGTGGCGCAGCAGAAACAATCCGGTAAGCCGAAAGCCGTCCTGCAGATCCTGGTCGGACCAGCCGTTCGACCCTCCCCCGGCCCCGCGCAGAAACGGCGGCAGCCGTAGCAGCCGGTCGCGCCAGGGCTCGCCGGCCTGCCGCGACAACGCGCTGCCCGATTTCGGCGAGACGTAGATCAGATCGGAGGTCTCGCCGGTCGCGGCGCAGTTTTCCAGATCGAGCCCGAAGCCCAGTTCGGCCAGCATCGCGAGCTCGAATTTCACAAGGTGGACGGCCGCGTCGCCGACGTCGTCGAAATCGTCCAGCGTGCGATCGAGCCGGTCGTAGATGTCCTGATGCGGATCGCGCTCCGGCAACAGCCGCGCCAGCGACGCCAGATGTGTCACGCCATAGACCGCGTGCGACGAGGCCAGCACGGTGGCAGCGCGCAGCCTTGTGCCCTCGACCGCATAATAACCGAGATGCTCGTCGAGCCGAGCCCGCCACACCGCCCGCACGCTATTGCCGGGCTGCAGCAGCGGGCGCATCCGTGAACCGGCACCGCCGCGCACCAGGCCAAGGTGGCGGCCATGGCCGCGGGTCAGCAGTTCGACGATGGCACTGGATTCGCCATGCCGCCTGACCCCCAGCACGATGCCGTCGTCGGTCCATTCCATGGCAGGAGCTTACAGGATTCAGCCGGCGTGCGCAGCCGCCAATGCGAGCACCGCCTGGCGCAGATACCGAGCAACGGCCTGACAAAACTCAGCCGTTGAACCAGCCCTGCCCGTCCCCGGTAAAAGAGAAATACAAACCCGCCGCCGTGAGCGCGCAGGAAACGATCTCGATCGCGCTGTCGAGCTCAAGGCCCTTCTGGCCGATGTCCGCCACCAGCGAATAGATCGACAACACCAGCGCGGCGGCCAAAACCCAGCGCGGCCAGTTCTTGCGGCGCTGCGCCGCAAGCCAGACGAAATAGACCAGCAACAGGATCAGGCCGGCCGCCAGCACGGTCGCGATCGTAATCATCGACTGCGTCATCTCCGCGTTCGGCGTCCGATCCTGGAACGCGACCGACAACGCGTCGAGCGTCAGCGACAGATACAACAGCGCCTCAAACCACACGACGTTCCTGGGTAGGTTCATTGCCGCGCCGGTCATTCCTTCGGGAACTCAAGTCTCATTTCACGATAGCGGTGGGGATCGTCACCCCAGTTTTCGCGCACCTTCACGAACAAGAACAGATGGACCGGCTGGCCTGTGATCTCGGCAAGCTCTTTTCGCGAGTCGGCGCCGATCGCCTTGATGGTGGCGCCACCCTTGCCGAGCACGATCTTGCGCTGGCTTTCACGCTCGACAAAGATGGTCTGTTCGATACGGATCGACTTGTCCTTCCGCTCGGTCCAGCTCTCGGTCTCAACCGTCGACTGGTACGGCAGTTCCTGATGCAGCTTTCGGAAGATCTTTTCCCGGGTGATTTCAGCCGCCAGATGCCGCATCGGCGCATCCGACATCTGGTCCTCGGGATAGTGAAACGGTCCCGCCGGCACCATCTGCGAAAGCGCGCGGCGCAGGGCATCGACGCCGTCGCCCGACAACGCCGAGACCATGAAGGTTTTTGCGAAAGGCAGGCGATCGTTGGCGGCCCTCGCCAGCCCCAGCAATTTTTCGCGCGGGACCAGATCGATCTTGTTCAGGACCAGGATCTTGTCGTGAGCGACTTCCACCAGCCTGGCGAAGATGGCATCGGCTTCCTCGTCGAGGCCCTGGCGCGCATCGAGCAGGACACAGACGAGATCGGCGTCGTGCGCCCCGCTCCAGGCGGTCGACACCATGGCCCGATCGAGCCGTCGCTTCGGCAGAAAAATCCCCGGCGTATCGACCAGAATGATCTGCGCGTGGTTCTCGATCACAATGCCGCGGATCAGCGCCCGCGTGGTCTGCACCTTGCGCGAGACGATGGTGACCTTGGAGCCAACCAGCGCGTTGACCAGCGTCGACTTGCCGACATTGGGGGCGCCGATCAGCGCGACAAAGCCGCATCGCGCAGCCGTCGGCGCGGCCTCGCCGGGCGACTCATCCGTCATTGTTGCCGCCGCCGACGCCCTCGCGCGCAATCATGACCGAGGCTGCATCCTTTTCAGCTTCGCGCTTGTTGCCACCCACGCCTTCGGCGGCTGCAAATCCTGGCAGGTCGACGGCCACCCGGAACAGCGGATCGTGGTGCGGCCCGGTGCGCTCGATCTCGCGATAGGCCGGGGTCGGCAGACCCTTGCCCTGCGCCCATTCCTGCAGCACCGTCTTGGGATCGCGCAACGGCCGCCGCGGCTTGCGCATCCGCTCGGTCCAGTTGCGTTCGACGAACCGCGCGGCAGCGGCGTGGCCGCCGTCGAGATAGACCGCGCCGATCACCGCCTCGCAGATGTCGCCCAGCACGGACTTGCGCAGGCGGGCGCTCGCGAGCGCACCGACCGAGCCCAGCTTGATGTCATCGAACAGGCCGAGCGATTTGGCCACATCGGCGCAACTCTCCTTGCGAACGAGATCGGCCAGCCGCTTTGACAGTTCGCCCTCATTGGCATTCGGGAAGGCTCGATACAGCATGTCTGACACAACCAGGCCGAGCACGTGATCGCCGAGAAACTCCAGACGTTGATAACTGTCCGCGCGCTTGTGTCCGGATTTCAGCGCGGAAACGTGGGTGAAGGCAGTGACGAGCAGCGCCGGATCGGCAAACTTGTGGCCGATGCGGGCCTCGATCGCCGCGGTCGCCGCCTTGGCACTGACCTTGCGGCGCTTTTTTTGCGCCGCTGCGGCGGCGCGCCCGGTGTCAGGCTGCGGGCTTGGCTCGCCTGCTGACGTTGGGGGATGGGTGTCAGGTGATTCGTCGTTCATCGCACCAGCGAGAATATGCGATTCCAGCGCACTGCGGTCGGCCAACGCCAGAACATCCAGGCGTGTTCGCCCTCGGCAATGGAAAAGAAGATCATCTGGGCACGGCCAATGAGATTTTCGAACGGGACGTAGCCTACCGCCGACAGCACCCGGCTGTCGGTTGAGTTGTCCCTGTTGTCGCCCATCATGAAGAAGTGGCCGGGCGGCACGGTATAGACACTGGTATTGTCGTAAAAGCCGTTGTCGACGCAGTCCAGCGTCTCGTAGCTGACGCCGTTCGGCAGCGTCTCCTTCCAGCGTTTCACCCGCGCGGTCGCATCGGAGCCGCAGGGATCCTCGCCGACAAAATCGCCCAGGCGCTCACGTTTTACCGGCGCCTCGTTGATGTAGAGCAGGCCTTCCTTCATCTGGATGCGGTCGCCCGGGAGCCCGATCACCCGCTTGATGTAGTCGGTGCTGTCGTCCTTCGGCAGCCGGAACACGACGACGTCGCCGCGGTTCGGCTCGGAGCCGAAGACGCGTCCCGAAAACAGCGGCGGCGACAACGGAATCGAATAGTGGCTGTAACCGTAGGAATATTTCGAAACAAACAGGTAATCGCCGACCAGCAGGGTCGCCTTCATCGATCCCGAGGGGATGTTGAAGGGCTGGAACAGGAAGGTGCGGATCACCAGGGCAATCAGCAAGGCGTGGATGACGACGCGGATGGTTTCACCCAAGCCGCTCTCAGATTTTGTCCCGGATGTCGCGCTCATCTTGTTCCCAATTCCCGGCGCATGTCCCGCGCGGTGGCAGAGCATTTTCCTCGCGCAAATCGCCGTTCGTTTCGCGTCAAGAAAATGATCCTGAGTCTGAAGTTAAGAGCGAGTTCCGGCCTGAGCCGAATCCGCCCGGTTCGATGTCATTCCCTGCGGCGTTCTAGACCGTTGTTCCCAGCGGCGCAATCAACGACCGCGTCAAGACTTTCTAATGCATTGACAAGTCGACGATTTTCCCGTGCCGCGGGACTCGGCCGACAATCCCCTCCGGCGCATCAGGGTTTGCCCGCAGGGACCGCCGAAATTATGACGAAAGCCTGCGCCAACGGCCAGTCATCCGTAATGCTGAGATCGATCCGGGCGTCGAAGCCCGCGGGCGTCAGGGCTTGCAGCCGCGCCAGCGCGCCGCCGGTCAGTTGCATGGTCGGACGGCCGCCCGGCAGGTTCACCACCCCCATGTCCCGCCACCAGACGCCACGCCGGATCCCAGTGCCAAGCGCCTTGGAACAGGCTTCCTTGGCGGCAAAGCGCTTGGCGTAGGTCGCGACCACCATCTTCTCGTTTTTGGCGCGGCGGTCGGCCTTTGCCCGCTCGGCCTCGGTGAAGATACGTTCGAGAAAGCGCTCGCCATGGCGCTCGACGACCTGGGCAATGCGGCGGATATCGATCAGGTCGGAGCCGATACCGATGATCATGGCCGGCCCGCAGGATTCTCGAGCTTGCGCCGCCCGCGGTCCATGGCGGCCCGCATGGTGCGCACCGTTTCGCCGAGCCCGACAAACAGCGCCTCCCCGATCATGTAGTAGCCGATGTTCAATTCGACGATCTCGGCCAGGCCGGCGATCTGCTCGGCCGTCACATAATCGAGCCCGTGGCCGGCATGGACCTCGAGGCCGGCGGCCCGCGCCAGCCGGCTGCCAGCGACGATCCGCTGCCATTCCGCTTCCGCCTTTGCGGCGTGACCATCGACCACGGCATCGCACCAGGCGCCGGTGTGGATCTCGATCACCGGAGCGCGCAGCTTCGCGGCCATCTCGATCTGCCGCGGCTCGGCCGAGATGAACAGCGACACCCGCACGCCGGCCTCGTTCAGCCGGGCGATGAACGGCCGCAGCGTGTTGTGCTGTCCGACCACGTCGAGGCCGCCCTCGGTGGTGAGCTCTTCGCGGCGCTCGGGCACCAGGCAGACGGCATGAGGCCTGGTCGCAAGCGCGATCGCCAGCATGTCTTCGGTCGCGGCCATCTCGAAGTTCAGCGGCTTGGAGAGTTCCGCCTTGAGCCGCGCCATGTCGTCGTCGCGGATGTGACGGCGGTCCTCGCGCAGATGCGCGGTGATGCCGTCGGCACCAGCCTCGATCGCGGTCAGAGCCGCCCGCACCGGATCGGGATTGCGGCCGGCCCTCGCGTTGCGGAGGGTGGCGATGTGATCGACATTGACTCCGAGACGCAAATGAGGAGCAGCCATGCAGGACCCGCAGAATTTCCGGAGCGACAAGATAACCCGAGATGCCAAGCGCGGGCTCGACCCGTGCAGCCATCTTCATGAAAACAATGGATTGCCGGGTCAAGCCCGGCCCGGACGGATGACCTATCCATTGACCCGTTCGACCCGTGCCACGACGGCCTTGGCACGCAACTGGGCGATAATAGCGCTGAGATGCTTCAGGTCATAGACCTCAAGATCAATGGTGAGCTCGGTGAAGTCCGGCGAGCGCCGCGACATGCTGATATTGTCGATATTGCCGTCGTGCTCGGCGATCACGGTGGCGACCTGGGCGAGGCTTCCGGGCTCGTTGACATTATCGACCAGAATTCGCGCCGGAAAGCGCTGCGGCGTCGAGTTCGTCGACATCCCAGCGCACGTCGAGCCAGCGTTCCGGCTCGTCCTCGAAATCCTTCAGCGCCGGCGACTGGATCGGGTAGATGGTGATGCCTTCTCCCGGCGACACGATGCCGACGATCCGGTCGCCCGGCACCGCGCCGCCGTTCGGCGCGAACTTGACCGGCAAATCGGAATTGAGGCCGCCGATCGGAATGGCGGAGGGGCTGCGGGCCGGGTCGGGCGGTGACTTGAGCTTCAGCTTGACCGCGAGGCTCTTCTTGGCCCCGAACCGCCCGATGCGTTCTTCCTTGTAATCGGGATACATCGCGCGGGCGACGTCGGACGCTTTCATCTCGCCGCGTCCGACCGAAGCCATCACGTCTTCAATCGAGCCCCGCGCCAGCCGCGGCAGCGCGCCCTTTAGCTTGTCATCGGCGTATTGGATTTTCGCGCGCGCGAACAACCGCTCCACGATGCGACGGCCGAGACCGACATATTGATCGCGTACCGCCGTGCGGGTCGCGCGCCGGATCGCCGCGCGCGCCTTGCCGGTGACCGCGAGCGCTTCCCAGGCCGACGGCGGCGCCGCCTGCGCCTTCGAGGTCAGGACCTCGACTTCGTCGCCGTTCTGCAGTTCGGATGACAGCGGCGCGAACTTGCCATTGATCTTGCAGCCGACCGCGCTGTTGCCGACATCGGTGTGCACCGCATAGGCGAAGTCGATGACGTTGGCCTGTCGCGGCAGCGCGATCAGCTTTCCCTTCGGGGTGAAGCAGAAAACCTGGTCGTGAAACAGCTCAAGCTTGGTGTGCTCGAGAAATTCCTCGGGATTGGCGCTTTCCGAAAGGATCCCGATGGTGTGGCGCAACCAGGCGAAGGCGTTGGATTCGCGCTTGAGCAACTCGGTCGGCGAACCGACGCCGTCCTTGTAGAAGGCGTGCGCGGCAATGCCGAATTCCGCGATCTGATCCATCTCCTCGGTGCGGATCTGCAGTTCGACACGCTGGTTGCCGGGGCCGATCACGGTGGTGTGGATCGAACGATAGTCATTCTGCTTCGGCGTCGAGATGTAGTCCTTGAACCGGCCGGGCACCACCGGCCAAGTGGTGTGCACGACGCCGAGCGCACGGTAACAGGCTTCGACGTCATGCATCACCACGCGGAATCCGAAGATGTCCGACAGTTGCTCGAACCCGACCGACTTGCGCTCCATTTTGGTCCAGATCGAAAACGGCTGCTTGCGGCGGCCATAGACATGCGCCGTCATGCCGTTCTTCTGCAGGTTTCTGGAGAGCTGGCTTTCGATTTCACCGATCAGGTTGCGATTGCGCTCGGCCAGCGAATCCAGCCGCTGCATCACCACCGCATGAGCTTCCGGATCGAGGGTGCGGAACGACAGGTCTTCGAGTTCTTCCCGCATCTCCTGCATGCCCATGCGGCCGGCCAGCGGCGCATAGATGTCGAGCGTCTCCTCGGCGATCCGGCGCCGCGCCGCGGGCGGTACAAACTCCAGCGTGCGCATGTTGTGCAGACGGTCGGCCAGCTTGATCAGGAGGACGCGGACGTCGTCGGCGATCGCCAGCAGCAGCTTGCGGAGGTTTTCGGCCTGCTTGGCCTCTCGCGAAACGAGCTCCAGCCGTTTCAGCTTGGTGAGCCCCTCGACCAGCGCGCCGATCTCGTGTCCGAACACCTGGTCGATTTCGGCGCGGGTAGCCTCGGTATCCTCGATGGTGTCGTGCAGCAGGGCCGCAACAATGGTGGCGTCGTCGAGCTTGAGGTCGGTGAGGATCGCCGCCACTTCAAGCGGATGTGAAAAATAGGGATCGCCGGACGCACGGGTCTGCGCGCCGTGGGCCTTCATGGCATAGACGTAGGCGCGGTTCAGCAGATCTTCGTTAGTGTCCGGGTTGTAGGACCTGACCCGCTCGACAAGATCATATTGCCGCATCATGCGCGCCCGCGGCGATTTGGCCGGCTTGGCGCCGGTGGCCGCTGATGCGGCCGACGAAGGCGCCACGGCGACCGAATCGGTCGCGGCCTGCATCTGCCGTGGGTTGCGGCGCCAGTTCGCCATCGAAATCACTGCCTTCGCGCGCGGGCCCCGGATGCGCTCCCGCCTCATCCTGTGTCGTGTTGCATTGCCGGGCCAAGTCGCCGCCGTTCCGGCCAGAACGGGCGACCGTCGGACGCCGGACCCAGTCTACCGCCAAACCGGCCATTCCCCGATCAAATCAGAGACAGCCGTTGCCGAATTCGCCTGCGCCTGCAACAGGTGCAAGGTAACCATGAAAACCTCAACAAAAGCAAAGGCCCGGGCAAATGTCCGGGCCTTTGGTAAATCGATTGGGGTCAGGATACCCCGTGGCACGATCGGGACGGCTTACTCGTCCTCTTCGGGCTGCTCTTCCGGGGGGGCAAGGCCCTCGAGGCCCTTGAGAAGTTCCTCCTCGGTCATGCGTTCGACCGCGACCTCGGTGTCATCGGCATCGACGCTGGCGCCCGCTGACCCGATCAAGGGCACCGTATCGGGCTCCGGTTCGTCGACCTCGACGAATTTCTGCAATGAATGAACCAGTTCCTCGCGTAAATCCTCTGGCGAAATCGTCAAATCGGCAATTTCGCGTAGCGACACCACCGGATTCTTGTCATTGTCGCGATCAACTGTAAGTTGCGACCCTGACGAGATCATACGGGCGCGATGCGCCGCCAGCAGGACGAGGTCAAAACGGTTGTCCACCTTGTCAATGCAATCTTCTACGGTGACGCGCGCCATCGACTGTCGCTCCGTTAAATGGGACCGAATATGCTGGTTATGCGGGCTAGTTATAGGGCGCGGCGCCTTTTCGCAAGGCCAATTTGTGATTTGGCCTCGGCAATCTGCTCTGCTAACCCATCTCCCGGGGCCCGAAAGGCCGGAGCGTCCGGACACCGCCAAACCCATGGCGAACGCTGTCCTGGACAAGAAATCGCTTCATTGCACGTCGAAGGTATAGGTCTTTCGTCCTTGCCACACTGCGTTTGGGCGGTGTTTGCTGAGGCTCGATCAAACCGAACCTTGAACGGTATGTCTTGGATCGCGCGGCCCTGGCCGCGCCAAAAACGCTAACAACACCGCGAGAAAACTTGATGTCACCAGCTTCCAACAAGATCGCGCTCTTCATAGATGGCGCCAACCTCTATGCGACCGCCAAGACCCTCGGCTTCGATATCGACTACAAGCGACTGCTGAAGGAATTCCAGGGCCGCGGGACGCTGGTGCGTGCGTTCTATTATACCGCGATCATTGAGGATCAGGAATATTCATCGATCCGTCCGTTGATCGACTGGCTGGACTACAACGGCTACACCGTCGTTACCAAGGCCACCAAGGAATTCATCGATGCCAGCGGCCGCCGCAAGGTCAAGGGCAACATGGATATCGAGCTTGCGGTGGATGCGATGGAGCTCGCCGAGCATGTTGACCAGATCGTGCTGTTCTCCGGCGACGGGGACTTCCGGTCACTGGTCGAAGCGGTGCAGCGCCGCGGCGTCCGGGTGACCGTGATCTCGACGATTTCGAGCCAGCCGCCGATGATCGCCGACGAACTGCGGCGTCAGGCCGACGTCTTCACCGATCTGGTGGAGCTGCAGTCCAAGCTTGGCCGCGATCCCTCCGAGCGTCCGGCCCCGCGCGAGCCGCGTCATCACGCCCCGCAATTCCTGCAGCGCGCGACCACGATGGCGCCGAGGGGCGATGACGACGAATTCGACGATTGAAACCGACAGCGCGAGCGAACCGCCGCTCGCCAGCGATGCCCTCCCCCGCACCGAACCCGGTCTCGATTGCCCGCGCTGTCCACGTTTGGTCAGCTTCCGCGCGGTGACGCGCGCGCGCGAACCGTCATGGTTCAATGCGCCGGTGGCCTCATTCGGGGATCCCGATGGACGATTGCTGATCGTCGGGCTCGCACCCGGCCTGCAGGGCGCCAATCGCACCGGGCGGCCGTTTACCGGCGACTATGCCGGCGACCTGCTCTACGCGACCTTGCTCGAATACGGGTTCGCCAGCGGTGTCTATCAGGCAAGCCCCGATGACGGCCTCAGGCTGGTCGATTGCCGGATCAGCAATGCCGTGCGCTGTGTGCCGCCGCAGAACAAGCCGCTGCCCGTGGAGATCAATAGCTGCCGGGCATTCCTGTCCGCAACCGTCGAGACCATGCCGAGGCTGCGCGCCATCGTGGCGCTCGGCCGGGTGGCGCACGACTCGGTCCTGAAAGTGCTGGGCTTGCGCGCCGCCACGGCGCCCTTTGCCCATGGCGCGATGCATCAGGCGGCCGCCGTCAGGCTTTACGACAGCTATCACTGCTCGCGCTACAACACCAACACAAGGGTTCTGACGCCGGAGATGTTTCGCAGTGTGTTCGCCGCCGTACGCGCGCAACTCACCTGACGGTTGCTACGATTCTGCTCGTCATTGCGAGGAGCGCAAGCGACGAAGCAATCCACGCTTTTCGTCCCTCACAATGGATTGCTTCGCTTGCGCTCGCAATGACGTTTAGGCGGAAGGGCAAAGCCAACGAGCTAAACCGGATTCTTCTTGAGCCACGCCAGCACGTCGCCGGCGTTGCGGTCGGGCGGAAACACCGGATAGAACACGCACGTGATGCGGGCGTCATCGATGATCAAGGCGAGCCGCCTGATCAGGGTCAGTCCGGCCACCTCCATGGTCGGCAGATTGAGCGCGCGCACCAGCGTCAGCTTTTCGTCCGACAAGACCGGGAACGGCAGATGCAGCCGCGAGGCCATTTCGGTCTGGTAGGCGTTGCTTTGGGTCGACAGCCCGAACACATGCGCGGCGCCGGCGGCCTTCAGTTCCGCGAACAGATCGCGGAACGCGCAGGTCTGCGGCGTGCAGCCGCGTGCGCCGGGGATCATGTCCCAGTCGTCGACCAGGCTGATCTTGCCGGGCTCGCCGGTGCGCGGGTAGGCAAACACTACGGTGCGTCCCGGCAGCGCCGCGAGCGTCACCGCGGTATCGTCGGTGGCAATCAGACTCAATGGCGGGATGATCATGCCCGCCAGGTGCGCTGCAGCGCCATCGTCGGCCGGCGCCGGGATCTTGCTCCAATCGACCTCGAGCAGGTTCTTCTGGTTCATCGCTGTTTCCTCGGCCTATCCCCGCGCCCGCATCAGGCGTCCTTTCTCCCGGCTCCAATCGCGTTTTTTCTCGGTTTCGCGCTTGTCGTGCAGCTTCTTGCCCTTGGCGACCGCCAGCAACAGCTTGGCCCGCCCGCGCTCATTGAAGTAGAGTTTGAGCGGAACCAGCGTCATGCCCTCGCGATCGACCGCGCCCATCAGCCGGTTGATCTGCTTCTTGTGCAGCAGCAGCTTGCGCGGCCGTTTCGGCTCGTGATTGAAACGGTTGGCCTGGAGATATTCCGGGATATTGGCATTGATCAGCCAGATCTCGCCGTCCCTGGAATCCGCGTAGGATTCCGCGATCGTGGTCTTGCCGTTGCGGACCGACTTGACCTCGGTGCCGGTCAGCGAAATGCCGGCCTCGATCGTGTCTTCGATGGCATAGTTGAAGCGGGCCTTGCGGTTTTCGGCGACCACCTTGATCGCGCGCTCTTTTTCTCCGCCACGTCAGGCCTTCTTCAGGAGATCGCGGATCTCGGTGAGCAGTTCTTCCTCGCGGGTCGGCTTCGGCGGCGGCCCGGGAGCGGCTTCATCCTTGCGCTTCAGCTTGCTCATGAAACGGACCACCATGAACAAAACGAACGCGATGATAATGAAATTCAGCGTCAGCGTCAGGAAATTGCCCCATGCCAACACCGCGCCCTGTTTCTTGGCATCGGCAAGGTTGCTTGCCGTCACCGCTTTCGAGAGGCCGGTGAAATAGTTCGAGAAATCGAGCCCGCCGGTAACCGAGCCGACGACGGGCATGATGATATCGGCGACCAGCGAGGTCACGATGGCGCCGAACGCCGCGCCGATGATGACGGCAACCGCGAGATCGACAACATTGCCCTTCATGGCGAATTCGCGGAATTCCTTCAGCATTCGCAGTCCCCTTCTCGCCTGTTTGCCGACAGCACGCCCCTAGTTGATCAGACCCGCATGCACCATCGCGTTGCGCACCGCGACCCGTGTGGGCTCGGAAACCGGCACCATCGGCAGCCGCAGTTTCTCGTCCATCTTGCCGAGCAGCGACAACGCATATTTCACCGGCGCTGGATTGGATTCGATGAAAAGGTTGGTGTGCAGCGGCATCAGCTTGTCGTGCAGCTTGAGCGCCGCGGCCAGATCGCCCTTCCGCCAGGCCATGTGAAATTCGGAACACAGCCGCGGCGCGACATTGGCGGTAACCGAGATGCAGCCATGGCCGCCATGGGCCATGTAGCCGAGCACGGTGGCGTCCTCGCCCGACAATTGGTTGAAGTCTTCGCCCATCGCCGCGCGCTGCTGCGATACCCGCACCATGCTTGCGGTCGCATCCTTGACGCCGGAAATGTTCTTCAGTTCGAACAGCCGCGCCATCGTATCCACACTCATATCGATCACCGAGCGCGGCGGGATGTTGTAGATCATGATCGGGATTCCGATCGCATCGTTGATCGCCTTGAAGTGCTGGTACATGCCTTCCTGCGTCGGCTTGTTATAGTACGGTGTTACCACCAGCACGGCACTGGCACCGGCCTTTTCGGCGTGTTGTGCAAGTTCGATCGCTTCCTTGGTCGAATTGGAGCCGGCACCGGCGATCACGGGCACCCTCCCCCTGGCTTCGTCGATGCACCATTCGACCACGCGCCGGTGCTCGTCATGGCTGACCGTCGGACTTTCGCCGGTGGTTCCCACCGGCACAAGACCATGCGTACCCTCGGCGATCTGCCAGCTCACCAGCGCGCGAAAGGCGGCCTCGTCGAGCGAACCGTTCTTGAATGGCGTGACCAGCGCCGTGAAGGAGCCCCGAAAGTTCGTCCTGGCTGCCATGAACTCCTCCGAATACGCGATTGACGGTATTGCCGCTGCAGGAATAGTCGATTCATAACGTGTCCGTCGATCAGGCGAAAGGCCTCGATCCGGCGCGATCCGGCCGCGATTTTGCCGCGGAACGGGCGCAGACCTCGACAGGCCCGTCGTGCTTAGTATTTTGTCAACATATTCAATCAAGTAGTCCCAGGACACCCGGTTGATGATTCGACGCGAAGGAACGCTGTGATCCGATCCGCCCGCGCAGCCGCATTGCGTTCGACGGCTTTATCAACAGCCTTGGCGACCGGCCTTGTGCTGGCGGTAGCATGGTCGGCGCATGCGACCACTGGCTCGGTCAAGCCAAGAGTTCCGCTGCCCAAGCCGCGGCCGATCGCTCGCAGCGTCGTTCCGAAGACAACGTCCACCGCAAAGACCCTCGCCAGGACGACCGCGACCCCGCCCGGTCACGTGGCGCCGGCGATCGAGCCCGCGACGCGCCAGCATGCGGCCCTGCCACCGGTGCGGCGGGCGCCGCCAGCCGCCGCGGTGGCTGCCACCGCGACGACGTCGCAGGCCGACGCCGAGGCGCTGCACAACGTCATTGAACTCGTGCGCAAGCACCAACCCGCGGACGCGACCCAGGTTGAGGCGGCGATATCGGATCCGGTAGCGCGGAAACTCGCCGAATGGATCATCCTGCGCAGCGACGATAATGGCGCGTCGGTCGAACGTTATCGCGCTTTCATCGCGGCCAATCCAAGCTGGCCTTCGCAGACCTTCCTGCGCCGCCGCCTGGAGGCCGCATTGTGGGACGACCACCGCGACGACGCCACCGTTCTGGCCTGGTTCGAAAATGAATCGCCGCGGTCCGCCAAAGGCAAATTCTCGCTGGCGCACGCGTTGATCGCGCGCGGCGACCGCGCCAATGCGGAGCGCTTGGTGCGCGACGCCTGGCGCAACGACGCGATGTCGGAGGAGACCGAAAACGCGGCGCTGGAGCAGTTCGGCGCGTTGCTGACACCGGGCGATCAGAAGGCGAGGATGGATCTTCTGCTCTATGGCAGCGAGCACGAGGCCGCGCTGCGTGCCGCCAAACGGCTCGGCAGCAGCGAGGTCGCGCTGGCGAAGGCTCGGATCGCGGCCTATCGCAAGGCATCCAGCGCCAGGGCGCTGCTCGAGGCCGTGCCGCGCGAGCTGCATGGCGACCCCGGCTACATCTTCAGCAAGATCCAGTTGCTGCGGCGCGAGGAGAAATATGCCGAGGCCGCGCAGCTAATGCTGAGCGCGCCGAGGGATCCGGCCCGTCTGTACAATGTTGATGAATGGTGGATCGAGCGGCGGCTGCTGTCGCGCAAGATGCTCGATGTCGGAGAGAACCGCACGGCGTATCTGATCGCACGCGACGCCGCCCTGCCTGCGCGCGATATCTACAAGACGGAGCAGGAATTCACCGCCGGCTGGATTGCGCTGCGCTTCCTGAGAGACCCGGCGACGGCTGCGCAACATTTTGCGCGCATCGGGGTCGGCAGCGTCAACCCGACCACGCTGGCGCGGGCCGGTTACTGGCAGGGACGGTCGGCCGAGGCCGCCGGCCGCATCGAGCAGGCGCGCGCCGCCTACAGCGCGGCTGCGCTACAATCGACCAGCTATTACGGCCAGTTGGCACGCGCCAAGCTCGGCCTGCCGCAGATCGAGCTGAATGGTGCGCCGAGCGCACGCGGACGCGGCATCGAGCGGCTGGAAATCGTCCGCGCGGTGCAGTTGCTGTACGCGCTCGACGAACGCGAAATCGCGGTCCCGATCTTCGCCGACATGGGCGATAATGGCGATCCCGACGCACTGGTTGGGCTTGGCGAGCTCGCCTCGCGCAACGGCGATGCGCGCGGAATGCTGCTGCTTGGCAAGGCCGCGCTCAACCGTGGCCTGCCGTTCGATTTCTATGCCTACCCGGTGAACGGGATTCCGCCGTTCAAGTCGATCGGGCCCGATATTGAGCAGAGCGTCGTTTTTGCGATCGCCCGGCAGGAGAGCGCCTTCAATCCGGCCGTGGTCTCGCCGGCACAAGCCTACGGCTTGATGCAAGTGACGCCGGACGCGGGCCGTTATGTCTGCAAGAAGTATGGCGTGGGCTTCGATCTCGGCCGGATGAAGACCGATCCGGTCTATAATGCGGCGCTGGGCGCGGCCGAGCTCGGCGGCCTGCTTGAGGATTACCGCGGCTCCTACGTCATGGCGTTCGCGGCCTACAATGCCGGCCGCGGCAGCGTCAAAAAGTGGATCGAACGGTACGGCGATCCGCGCGATCCCAAGGTCGACGCGGTCGACTGGGTCGAACTGATTCCGTTCTCCGAGACCCGCAACTATGTGCAGCGGATCATGGAGAATTTGCAGGTCTATCGGGCGCGATTTGGCGGTGGAACGCGGCTTCAGATCGAGGCCGACCTGCACCGCGGCGCCAGCGTCGAATAGTCCGTCCATCTTGAACGCCATCGTCTAACTGCCCCCGACGGGGCTGAACCGCCCCGATCATCAGCAGATCCGGCCGCAAAATTGCCGATGACTTGGCGGCAAAATCGGCCGACAATGGCTTTCGATTTCCGACCCCGGCGCGCGCCGGGCAGTTCCCGTAGCGAAAACCGCGAGGATCCCTCATGACATCATTGAAGCTGATCGGCCTGGCACTCGGCGCATCGCTGGCACTGTCGAGCACGGCGTTGGCGCAGGACATCACCATCGCCGTGGCCGGCCCGATGACCGGCGGTGAATCGGCGTTCGGCCGCCAGATGAAGAACGGCGCCGAGCAGGCGGTGGCCGATCTCAATGCCGCCGGCGGCGTGCTCGGCAAGAAACTGGCGCTCGATGTCGAGGACGATGCCTGCGATCCGAAACAGGCGCGCTCGGTCGCGGAGAAGATCGCCAGCGCGAAAATTCCGTTCGTCGCCGGCCACTATTGTTCGTCGTCATCGATTCCGGCGTCGGAGGCCTATGCCGACGGCAACGTGTTGCAGATCACGCCGGCCTCGACTAATCCGCTGTTCACCGAGCGCAAGCTCTGGAACGTGGCGCGGGTCTGCGGCCGCGACGACCAGCAGGGCGCGGTCGCCGGCGAGTACATCGCGAAGAACTACAAGGGCAAGAATATCGCCATCCTCGACGACAAGACCACCTATGGCAAGGGCCTCGCCGACGAGACCAAGAAGGCGCTCAACAAGGCCGGCGTGACCGAAAAGATGTACGAGTCCTACAACAAGGGCGACAAGGATTTCAACGCCATCGTGTCGCGGCTGAAGCGCGACAACATCGATCTGGTCTATGTCGGCGGCTACCATCAGGAGGCCGGCCTGATCCTGCGCCAGATGCGCGATCAGGGCCTCAAGACGGTCCTGATGGCCGGCGACGCGCTGGCCGACAAGGAGTTCGCCTCGATCACCGGGCCGGCCGGCGAAGGCACGCTGTTCACCTTCGGTCCCGACCCGCGCAACAAGCCGACCGCCAAGGCGGTGGTCGAGAAGTTCAAGGCCAAGAACATCGATCCGGAGGGCTACACGCTCTACACCTACGCGGCGATGCAGGTCTGGTCGGACGCCGTCAAGAAGGCCGGCACCATCGATCCGAAGAAAGTCATGGACGTGATCAAGGCCGGATCATGGGATACCGTGATCGGCACGCTGCAATACGATGCCAAGGGCGACATCAAGCAGATCGACTATGTCGTCTACAAATGGGATGCCAGCGGCGGCTACGCCGAGGTCAGTCCGAAGGCGTCCTGAGGGTCTGACGCCCATGAAATGGGCTCTGCCGGCAAGGGTGTCGGCAGCGACCGTGCGCAAAATAAATGCTGTCGGCGCCACGTTGATTATTTGGCGCGCCGGCTGAAAAATCCGCCGCTTTGGATTTAATTGGGCTTGCGCCCAATCCGGATGGGTAGATGATGAGCAGCGGCCTATTTTTGCTGATCCAAATCTATTGGAGGATGAAATGAAGATTTTTTTTCCGATCCTGGCGGCTACTGTTCTCATCATGGCTATCTCGAGTTCGTTTTCGAGTGCCTTCGCCTTCCGGCCCGCGGGAGGTCATCGCGCAGCACAGATGAGTGGATCCGATGCGACCTATGGTTCGACTGGGAAATGTAAGGCTGGCAATTGCAGTGGTAAGGTAAAAACCAAAGGAATGGGCCAGAAGACCAAATGAACGCGTCCCATGCTCGTGCCAAGGGCAAACGGCCGCAGCCTGGAAGCCGGGTTTTTTCCTTTAAGCCGCCATCGGACTCTGCGGCGATATCTGGCAGATTTCGATCTTGGCGCGATTGATCCGCCTGACCCCAATAAGGGCGGACACGGACATCGATAAAGCAAGATACGACTGCTGCTTGCATGCAAGCAGCAGTCGTGGATTTTGTTTGCCTTGACGATCTTTCATTTCCATTCATCATCCATCTTTGAGGCCGTCATTGCGAGCGTAAGCGAAGCAATCCATGGCGCGGCAAGCGGAGGCATGGATTGCTTCGTCGCTTGCGCTCCTCGCAATGACGGCCGAACGACGCGGCTGTGGCCGGGGTGCCCGCGGGCCCCCTAGGCAATTAGTACGGCGACGGTCGAAACCGGCGGGCGTTCCCTTGTCACAAGCTGCATTTACGGGTCAGAATGCACCGGAAAACCGATGCGCTTCTGGTTTCGCTCGGCCGACGCAAGCATGAAGCCGGTAACCCCGGCCGCCGAAGCGGCGGGGCGTTTGATATTTGAATCGTCCCAGCAGAGCATGGAGAACACCTATGAGATACCTGCGCATGATCGGTCTTACGCTGACGGCGGCGCTCTTCGCTGGGCAGGCCAATGCAGAGCAACTTACCGGGACGCTGAAGAACATCAAGGAGACCGGCACCATAACCCTTGGCTTTCGCGATTCCTCGATCCCGTTTTCCTACCTCGACGACAACCAGAAACCGATCGGCTTTGCGATGGACATCTGCTACAAGATAGTCGACGCCGTGAAGAAGGAGCTCAAGCTCGACAAGCTTGACGTCAAGCTCAATCCGGTCACCTCATCGACCCGCATTCCCCTGCTCGCCAACGGCACCATCGACCTCGAGTGCGGCTCGACCACCAACAATGCCGAGCGTGAGAAACAGGTCGCTTTCACCAACACCCATTTCCTGACCGCCAGCCGCTTCGTTTCGAAGAAATCCGCCAAAATCGACAAGATCGACGGTCTCAAGGGCAAGCCGGTGGTCTCGACCTCCGGCACCACCAACATCAAGCAACTCACGGAAGCCAATGCCGCCCGCAATCTGGGTGCCACCATCATCCCCGCCAAGGACCATGCCGAGGCATTCCTGATGGTCGAGACCGATCGCGCGGCCGCCTTCGTGATGGACGATATCCTGCTGGCGAGCCTCGTGGCGGGATCGAAGGACCCGGGGGCCTATACGATCTCGACGGATGCCTTCTCGAAGCCCGAGCCCTACGGCATCATGCTGCGCAGGGACGATCCGGCCTTCAAGAAGGTGGTCGACGGTGCGACTGCGGCGCTCTACCAGAGTGGCGAGGGCCAGAAGCTCTACGACAAATGGTTCATGCAGAAAATTCCGCCGAAGGGATTGAATCTCAACACCCCGATCGCACCGGAGCTCAAGCATGAATTCGCCCACCCGTCGGATTCTCCCGACCCTGCTTCCTACACAGCGATGTAAGGCTTCGTGAACTACCACTGGAACTGGCACATCTTCTGGGAGCCGGCCCCTGGCGGGACCGGCACCTATCTCGACATGCTGCTGGGGGGCCTTGTTCTCACCATCGAGACCGCGCTTGGCGCCTGGATCATTGCGCTCGCGTTCGGATCGGTCGTTGGCGTCCTGCGCACGCTGCCGTCGCAGACCGCCTCACGGATCGGGTTTCTCTATGTCGAATTCTTCCGCAACATGCCGCTGTTGGTGCAGTTGTTTCTCTGGTTCTTCGTGTTGCCGGAACTGTTGCCGCATGCGTGGGGGCTTTGGCTGAAGCAGATCCCGAACGCGCCATTTTACACCACGATGATTGGCGTGGGGCTGTTCATGTCGGCTCGGGTGGCCGAACAAGTGCGGGCGGGCATCGGATCGCTGCCACGCGGACAGAAGCTGGCGGCGACGGCGCTGGGCCTGACGACCGCACAGTCCTATCGCTACGTGCTGCTGCCGATCGCGTTCCGCATCATCATGCCGCCGCTGACGTCGGAATTTCTCAACACCATCAAGAACACCTCGGTTGGAATTACCATTGGCCTGATCGAGCTGACCGGCGAGGCGCGTTCGATGCAGGAATTCTCGTTTCAGGTGTTCGAGGCTTTCACCGCCGCGACCGTGCTGTACCTGCTGATCAATATCGTTGTCGTCGTCGCCATGCGCCTGCTCGAGCGAGGCATGGCGATCCCCGGCTATATCACCGGGAAGTGAGCTTGCGCTCATGATCGCCAATTTCGATTTTGACGTCATCCGCCGCTCGCTGTCCTATCTGTTTCTCGACGGCATGACGTTCACACTGATGCTGACCGGTCTTTCGGCTGGCGGCGGCCTGGTGTTTGGCACGCTGATCGCCCTGATGCGCCTGTCGCGCTTCAGGCTGCTCGGCCGCATCGCGGGCCTCTATGTCGACTTGATCCGCTCGCTGCCGCTGGTGCTGGTGATCTTCTGGTTCTATTTCCTGGTTCCCTATATCGGACAATGGCTGACCGGATCCTCGCAGCCGGTTCGCGTCGGCGCGTTCACTTCCTCGCTCGTTACCTTCATCATGTTTGAAGCGGCGTATTTTTCCGAAATCATGCGCGCCGGTATCCAATCGATCTCGAAGGGACAGCCCGCCGCCGCCCAGGCGCTCGGCCTGACCTACGGCCAGACCATGCGCTACGTCGTGCTGCCGCAGGCATTCCGCAACATGCTTCCGGTGCTGCTGACCCAGACCATCGTCCTGTTCCAGGACACTTCCCTGGTGTACGTGGTGTCGATCACAGATTTTCTTGGCGCGGCGAGCAAGGTCGCGGAACGCGACGGGCGGCTGGTCGAAATGTACCTGTTCGCCGCGGTGGTCTATTTCGTGGTCTCCTGCCTCGCGTCATTCGGCGTCAGGCATCTTCAGGCGCGTATCGCCTTCGTTCACTAGCGCGAGAGCTTCATGATCGAGATCAGCCATGTCGACAAATGGTACGGGCGCAATTTCCAGGCGTTGAGGGACTGCAGCACGAATGTGGCGAGGGGCGAAGTGGTGGTGGTGTGTGGTCCGTCGGGCTCGGGTAAGTCGACGTTGATCAAATGCGTCAATGCGCTCGAGCCGTTCCAGAGCGGCGAAATCAGCATCGACGGTATCAAGGTCAACGATCCCAGGACCAACCTGCCGAAACTGCGTGCCCGCGTCGGCATGGTATTTCAGCATTTCGAACTATTCCCGCACCTTCGGATCATCGACAATTTGTGCCTCGCCCAAGAGAAGGTGCTGGGAAGATCGCATGACGAGGCGGTCGCGAAGGCCGCAGCCCTGCTCGACCGGGTCGGGCTCAAGGAACACGCACGCAAATACCCGGCCGAATTGTCCGGCGGCCAGCAACAACGCGTCGCCATCGCGCGGGCGCTGGCGATGGATCCGGTTGCCATGCTGTTCGACGAGCCGACCTCGGCGCTCGATCCGGAAATGATCAGCGAGGTGCTGGACGTCATGGTCGACCTCGCCCGCGACGGCATGACCATGATGGTGGTGACCCACGAAATGGGCTTTGCCAGCAAGGTCGCCCGTCGCGTCATTTTCATGGACAAGGGAGAGATCGTCGAAGACGCACTCGAGACCGAATTCTTCGGCAGCCCCCGCAGCGACCGCGCGCAAAAATTCCTGTCCAAGATTCTATCGCACTAAGCGCGATGACTTTTGGTTGAATCGGTCGTTCCGCAGGTTCAGTTCACCTCTCCCGAAGGGAGAGGTCGATTTGCGCAGCAAATCGGGTGAGGGGCGATGCTCCGACGATGGACCTTAACCCTCACCCCAACCCTCTCCCAAGGGAGAGGGGGCCGGCTGCCGTTGCCGCTACAGATCGACCTAATCTCATCATGCTATAAATAGCGCATCATCAGCACACGGCGTGCCGCACCCAGGCATAGCAAAACCCCCGGCGGGTGACCACCGGGGGTTCTGTTAGAGGTCGATCAGACGAACTGGATTACCAGTTGCGCTGGGCGCGCAGCCCAAGGATCCAGTTGTCCTGGTCCTTGAGTTCGTAGAGGGCGGCCGGCTTGCCATTGCCGCCCGCGGAAGCCGCCAAGCCCGAGAAGCTCTGGTCGAGACGCTGGTAGGTAACTTCCGCCTGGAAGGTCAGGTTCTTGACGGGAGTCCAGCGGGTGACAAAGCCCAACTGCGCGATGTTGTAATCCGGGTTGCAGTTGATCACGAGAGGACCAAAGGCGGCCCGGAGTGTACCACCAACGCCGCCAGTACCGCACATCATGGTCTTGGACGTATCGTTGTACATGACCGCAGCGTAGGCACCGTAGATGCTGCTGTTCCAGTAGGGATTCCAGTTGTGGGTGTAACCACCGCGCATGCCCCAGGTCTGGACCAACTGCTGACCCGAGAACTGTCCGTTCACGATTCCGAAGACCGAGTCAGGTGCAAAGCCAACACCCACGCTCCCATAGGCCAGCGGATTGCCCGAGCTGCCAAAGATCGTGTTAGCACCGAACCCGCCCGCCAAGTCCTGGATGTTGTAGCGGGTTGCACCGTCGGTATAGACGCCCTGAACGTTGATGGTGTCACCGGGTCCGGTCGGGATGTTCTTGATGGACAAGGCCAACTGACCAGCAAAGCCCCACTTGTCGTCGGGATGGCCAGTTTGCTCGCCAATGGCGTTGTTGTAGTACGCGGCATGATTGTCATGGGCGGCAATCGACGCCTGGAAGAGACCCCAGGCCTGATCAACGCGCACCATCGCAACCAGGTCAGGAGCGGTTGTTCCGGCAATGTCATTGGAGCCGAAACCACCGCCAAGGAGGTTCATGTTGCCAGCCTGATAATATGCGGTCGGATCCTGCGCCGACAGCGTGCCGCTGACGCCATTGCCGAACTCAGCGGTGTAACTGAACTGGTTCACGCCGGTGACCGTGCCGCCACCGCCGACGAGACCGTCGAAGGCGCTGTTGCCAGGATAGGCGGTCCAGGGAGCGCTGAACTGCGAGATCGCTTTACCGATCGTAAACCCAGCGAACTGGATGAACGCGTAGTAGACACCGACCG
Organism: uncultured Alphaproteobacteria bacterium; assembly: GCA_963808035.1. Taxonomy (GTDB): domain Bacteria; phylum Pseudomonadota; class Alphaproteobacteria; order Rhizobiales; family Xanthobacteraceae; genus Bradyrhizobium. Next base: position 208,981 of record CAWEEF010000005.1, read on the forward strand.
AACCGCCGGCGACCGCGCCAGCGTTGGCGTTGTTCGGCGCGCTGCCAGCCGGAACGCCTGGGAGCGGCGAGTAAGTGGTACCAAATCCATTCACCCCGTAGCTGTCCGAGGTCCAGCTGAAGGTCGCATCGAAGAAGGTGCGGACCACGCCATATTCGGTCGCGGTGCGCGTGTCGATGTCGAAGTCTTCACGAGAACGCCAGGTCATACCATTGGTGAAGCGGTTCTTCGCACCGCCGGCGCCCGAAGTATTACCGGTGTTGTCGGAGTTCGAGTTGGCAATCACGTCAACACGCAGATAGCCACTCAGCTTGATGCAGGTGTCGGTGCCGGGGATGTAATAGAAACCCGCACCATAGAGGGAGCAAACCCTCACATACTCGACCGCTTTCGCCTTCAGCGGAAGATCAGCTGCCTGTGCCCCACTCATCGCGACGATACCCGCCGCTGAGCCGAGCAGTAGGCTCTTAATCATCTTCATTTTAAGACCTCCAAGTTGCTCTGTAGGGAAGGTTCCGGATCCGCTGGGTGAAACACCCTGAAGGTTGGTTCCCTTAATCCCTTGAAACCCGCTTAGTCGCTTCGCGCCTTCGGACACACCCGCATGAACGCGAGGGACTTAAGCGAACCACCTAAAGACGGGACGACCTCGGGATGCCCCCCTCCGTCGCGCCATCACAATTACCGAAGGTCCTTACACACGCAATAAAGGAACCGCTTCGGAAGGTGCCGCCTTGTCCGTTTTTGAATGGGTGTTGCACAAATAACACGCAAGCGTGATCAGGCTTTGCCTGTAAGGTGTTGTTTCATAAGCTGGTTTTCGATTAGCTCGATTTGGCGTGGAGATCGCCGCGTGAGCCGCCAAGCCACCCGGTTTCGGCTCCTGCAGCGCTCCGATCGAGACCGAATCGAGCCGCCCGTCCGGCGGCATTCTCCCCCGATTCCCGCGATCGTGTAGCGCAACGGCACCATCGGTTCGGCGACCGGATAGACGTTCGCAATCTCTCCGGGAGGCAACGGGAACCCTAACAGCCGAACAATTCGTCGATGAAGATAGGTTTGCCTCGCGCCGAAAAAACGCGCCGGCGAACTCCAGGCGCTAGCAACGGGATTTACGAAAGACCTTATTTCACAGGCGCAAATGGCATTTCGAACGATTAAGGCCAACACTGTCGGCAGCCTGCGACAATATGACGACGTTGACAGTCGACATGATCCGGCACGTCTTTAGGATTCTCCCCTTCGATGCCGCGGCTTTCGCTTCGAGGATGCGTTCAGATGTCCGCGACCGCAGCCGGGCTGCCGTTGCAGCGACAGGAAACCGCCGGCCTGAAATCTGCCGCTTGCGGCTCGCCTCGGCGTCGGGCATATCGGCTTGACCGGAGATGTGGCCGAGTGGCTGAAGGCGGCGGTTTGCTAAACCGTTATAGGGTTGTAAAGCCCTATCGAGGGTTCGAATCCCTCCGTCTCCGCCAAAAATAACATATTGAAATGCCTATTATTTTTTTCTTGCTTCGGCGCTACCCGCGCAGTCGGCGGCGGGCGCCTTGATCGCTGCCTTGTTACAGAGATCGTCATGCCCGGGCTGGTCCCGGGCATCTCCGTCTTTGCGGTAACGAAACAAGAAAGACGTCGATGGCCGAAACAAGCCCAGCCATGACGAAAAGAATCATGACGGCTCACGCAGCGTTTGGTGCGTCGGCGCTCTTGATGAGGATGTACGCAAACGCAGCGCCAGGATCCAATTCCCGACCATCGGCAGCGGATTTCCGGGATTGATCGGCGAGGTGCGAAACATATGAACCGAAAATGACAAGACTGAAACATATGTTGCATCGGCCACGCGCCTGATCTAGCCTGCGTGCTCGCGCGGAATTTTCCGGGGAGGAAAATCTTGGCGATGAAACAACTGCTTGGCGAGCTGACGGCGAATTTCGACGAGCTGTCGCCGCAACTGAAGGAAGCGGCGCGATGGGTGATCGATCACCCGGCCGATGTCGCGCTGCTCACCATGCGCGAGCAGGCGCGTCGGGCCGGAATTCCGCCGGCGACACTGACGCGGCTGGCGCAACGTTTCAGGCTCGAGGGCTATGACGAAATCCGCAAGCTCTACGCCGAAGCCGTGCGCCGACGGCCCGACAGCTATCGCGGACGCGCCGAGGAGCTGTTGCAACGGCGCGACAGCGAGGGCGACGAGGCGCTTATCCAGGACATCTTCTCCTCGTTGACCCGTCACCTGCAGGAACTCGCCAGCCCGGCTTCGATGCGCGGTTTCAAGGCGGCAGCCGAAATCATCGCGAAATCCAGGCGGGTATTCTGTCTCGGGCTGCGCTCGACGTTTTCGGTCGCCTATAGTTTCCACTATGCGCGCGCGCTGTTCGGCGCGGATTCGGTGCTGGTCGATGGCCCCGGCGGCATCGCCACCGACGCATTGCGCACCATCGGCCCGGGCGATGTGCTGCTGGCGATCTCGGTCAAGCCCTACACAAGGCAAACCGTGCAGGCGGCGCATTATGCCGGCAAACGCGGCGCGCGGGTGATCGCGGTGACCGACAGCGAGGTCTCGCCGCTCGCGAAATTGTCGCGGGAGACCCTGATCGTCGGCACCGAAACTCCCTCGTTTTTCCACACCATGGCGCCGGCCTTCGCCGCGATCGAGTGCCTGACGGCGCTGGTGGCGGCGCGCCGCGGCAAGGAGACCCTGAAGTCGCTGGCATCGAGCCAGGAACAGCTCGAAGCCTTCGACACCTACATCCTGCCGACGAAGAGACGCGTCCACACCACCAAGAAACGGATCCAGAAATCGTGACCCACGTCCTGCACAGGCAGATCAACCATGATTATCCGGTGGCGGCAAGAGCCAGGGGCATCACCATCCGCGACAGCTCCGGCAAAGACTACATCGACGCTTCCGGGGGGGCGGCGGTTTCCTGTCTCGGCCATTCGCATCCCGACGTCATCGCCGCCATGCGCGCGCAGCTCGACAAGCTCGAATACGCCCATACCAGCTTCTTCACGACGCAGGTGGCCGAAGAACTGGCCGACGACCTGGTGGCGCATGCGCCTGCGGGCCTCGGCCACGCGTTCTTCGTCAGTGGCGGATCGGAGGCGATCGAGGCGGCGTTGAAGCTGGCGCGGCAATATTTCGTCGAGCGCGGCGAGCCGCAGCGGCGGTTTCTCATTGCACGGCGCCAGAGCTATCACGGCGTCACCCTGGGTGCGCTCGCCGTCGGCGGCCGGGAATGGCAGCGCCGGGCATTTTCGCCGCTGTTGATCGAAACCCATCATGTGTCGCCGGTCTACGAATATCGCGAGCGCCATGCGGAGGAAACGCTGGAGGCCTATGGTGAGCGGCTCGCCCGGGAGCTCGATGGCAAGATCGCCGAGCTCGGCGGCGGCAGCGTCATCGCCTTCGTCGCCGAGACCGTGGTCGGGGCGACCATGGGCGCGGTGGCGGCGGTGCCTGGCTACTTCCGGCGTGTCCGCGAGATCTGCGACCGCCATGGCATCTTGCTGATCCTCGACGAGGTGATGTGCGGCATGGGTCGGACCGGCACCCTGCATGCCTGCGAGCAGGAAGGCGTCAGCCCGGATATCCTGGCCATCGCCAAGGGATTGGGCGGCGGCTACGCGCCGATCGGCGCGATTCTGCTGCAGGACAAGATCTTCAAGACCATCGCCGGGGGCTCGGGCGCCTTCCAGCACAGCCACACCTATACCGGCCATCCGCTGGCCTGCGCCGCAGCCCTTGCCGTGCAACAGGTCATTCGCCGCGACGATTTGCTCGCGAATGTCCGCAGGCAAGGTGCGCATCTGGCGCGGCGGCTGCAGGAACGGTTCGGCAATCATCCCTTTGTCGGCAATTTGCGCGGCCGCGGCCTGTTTCAGGGACTTGAGATCGTCGCCGACCGCGACACCAGGAATCCGTTCGATCCGCAACGCAAATTGCACGCGCGGATCAAGGGTGCGGCGATGGCGCGCGGCTTGATGGTCTATCCGATGGGTGGGACGGTCGATGGCACCCTGGGAGATCACGTGCTGCTGGCGCCGCCGTTCATCGTGGACGAAGGGCAAGTGGATGCGATCGTCGAACGTCTCGGCGATGCAGTCGATGCGGCAGTCGCATCGATCGGGTGAGGCTGGCGTTGGTTGCCGGTCGAGAGGCGGAACGTGAGAGAGGGATAGATTAGCCATGACGAAACTCGTCAACAGCCTCGCGGCCTTGTGTCTCGTATGGGCGTTCGGGCCGTCGAACGCCGGCGCCGAGAGCCTCGGTCCGACATTGCAGAAGATCAAGGATGCCGGCACGATCACGATCGGCAACCGCGACTCCTCGGTGCCGTTCTCCTATTTGGGTGCCGATCAGAAGCCGATCGGCTTCTCGCTCGAACTGTGCGGCCTCGTGGTCGCAAAGGTGAAGGCGAAGCTCGGTATTCCCGGCCTCAAGGTCGCCTATCAGGCCGTGAACTCGTCGAACCGGATTCCGCTGGTCAAGAACGGCACGGTCGATATCGAATGCGGGTCGACCGCCAACACCATTCAGCGCCAGCAGGAAGTCGCCTATTCGGTGATTTTCTATGCGCCCCAGTTCAAATGGATTGCCCTGAAATCATCGGGTCTGAAGACGACCGATGACCTCAAGGGCAAGACGGTGGCCGTGACCCAGGGCACCAACACCTCGCAATTCGTGGCCAAGCTCAACACCGACAAGGGATTGGGCATGAAGATCCTGCAAGGCAAGGATCACGCCGAATCCTTCCTGCTGGTCGAGACCGGACGCGCCGCGGCCTTCATGGAGGACGATATCCTGCTCGCCGGCCTGAAAGCGACGGCCGCGTCGCCGGACAATTTCGCGTTTTTGACCGACGCTTTCCCGAGCGATCCCTACGGCGTGATGATGGCCAAGGGCGACCCTGAATTTAAACAGTTGGTCGATGGCGCGCTGACCGAAGCGATGAAGTCGGGCCTTTACGACAAGCTCTACACGAAATGGTTCGAGAGCCCGATCCCACCCAAGAACATCAACCTGAATTTCCCGCAGTCGGAGAAGCTCAAGGAACTGGTCAAGGCCCCGAGCGACAAGGCGAACGGCCAGTGACGGACCGCATGCGGAGCGCGCTTTGGTCGCCTCTGCCTCTTCCCGTTCTTCGCGGGGTCAACGAACGAAGCTCGTTGTTAGAGGACTGGAGGCCCTCGCAACACGTGCGACTTGCGGAGGCCCCCACCCGGATTCGCGCTTTCGGGTAAATCCGACCTTCCCGCAGCAGCGGGCGAGGTTTGTCCTATGCGTTCAACTAGCCACGCGTGAGGAGCGATCAACCGATGTCGTTGCTGTTCGAACCAACTCCCGACGGCGCAGGACGATATCTCGACTGGATTGTCAGCGGCCTCGGCTGGACGCTCGCGCTGGCGCTCGGCGCCTGGACCATCGCCCTTGTCGTGGGCACGCTCGTCGGCGTCGCCCGCACGCTGCCGAACGGAATCCTTCCCCGGCTCGGGCGGATCTATGTCGAGACCTTCCGGAACGTGCCGCTGCTGGTGCAGATGTTCTTCTGGTACTTCGTGCTTCCGGAGCTGCTGCCCGCCCGCATCGGCATGGCGATCAAGCAGATGGATCCGCCGTGGGGGAGCTTCGTGCCGGCGCTGGTTTGCCTTGGCCTGTTCACCGCCGCGCGGATTGCCGAGCAGGTCCGCGCCGGTCTGCAGGCGCTGCCGCGGGGGCAGATCCAGGCAGCGTCGGCCCTCGGCTTTGGCCGCGGCAGCATGTACCGCCTGATCCTGCTGCCGCAGGCGTTCCGGATCATCCTGCCGACGCTCACCAACGAGTTCATGACCATCTTCAAGAACACCTCGGTCGCCCTGACGATCGGACTCGTGGAACTGACGGCGACCGCGCGCGAGATCAACGAGAACACCTTTCGCACGTTCGAGGCGTTCGGCGTCGTGACGGTCGTCTATCTCGTGATCGCGCTTCTCGCCTGGCAGATCATGCACCGGATCGAGCGGGCGGTGCGGTTGCCAAGCTTCGCGAGCGGGAAATCGCGATCATGATGGTCGACGTTTCCGCCATCGTCTCCGCGTGGCCCTATCTGATGCAGGGCCTCTGGTTCACCCTGCAGATCACATTGGTCGGGGTCGCCGGCGGCATCGTGTTCGGAAGCCTGCTTGCGATCGCGCGATTGTCGCACCATCGGCTCGTCGCGACGCTGGCGACGGCCTATATCAACCTGATGCGATCGATCCCGCTGATCCTCGTGATCTTCTGGGTATTCTTCCTGGTCCCCTGGGCGATCGGTTGGGTGACCCGCAGCGGGCGTCCGGTCGCGGTCGGGGCCTCGCTGACGATTTTCGTTACCTTCGTGCTGTTCGAGGCGGCCTATTACGCCGAGATCGTACGCGCCGGCTTTCGCTCCATCTCGACCGGACAATATTCGGCGTGCGATGCGCTCGGGCTCTCAAAATTCCACGCCTATGTCTACATTCTGTTCCCGCAGGCATTCCGCAACGTGCTGCCGATACTTCTGACCCAGACCATCGTGCTGTTCCAGGACACCTCGCTGGTCTACGTCATCTCGGCGACCGATTTGCTCGGTGCTGCGACCAAGATCGCCCAGCGCGACGGCCGGCTGGTCGAAATGTATCTCACCGTCGGCGTCATCTACTTCGTGCTCTGCTTTGTCGCCTCGCAACTGGTGAAGCACCTGCAAGGTCGTCTTGCCTACGGAGTCCGGTGATGATCGAGATCAACGATATTTCGAAATGTTACGGATCGTTCCAGGTGCTGAGGCATTGCTCGGCCAGCATCGCCCGCGGCGAAGTCGTGGTGATATGCGGGCCGTCCGGCTCCGGCAAGAGCACCCTGATCAAGACGGTGAACGGGCTCGAGGCGATCGATTCCGGCGAAATCAAGGTCGGTGGCTTCCGCCTGGCGCACGGTGTCACCAATGTTGCGGCCTTGCGGCGGTCGGTCGGAATGGTGTTCCAGAGTTTTGAGCTGTTCCCCCATCTGACCGTCCTCAGCAACGTCACCATCGCGCAAACCAAGGTGCTCAAGCGACCGAAAGCCGTCGCCGAAGAGAAAGCCCGTTCCCTGCTCGAACGCGTCGGGTTGTCCGCGCACATCGCAAAACACCCGGCGCAGTTGTCCGGCGGACAGCAACAACGCGTCGCGATCGCGCGAGCGCTGGCGCTCGATCCCGAGGTCATGCTGTTCGACGAACCGACCTCGGCGCTCGATCCGGAGATGGTCAACGAGGTCCTCGACGTCATGACCGGCCTTGCCCGGCAGGGCATGACCATGGTCTGCGTCACCCACGAGATGGGATTTGCGCGAAACGTCGCCAACCGCATCCTGTTCATGGACGAAGGCGAGATCGTCGAGACCGCCGATGCTGCTGCGTTCTTCGATCGGCCGAAATCGGATCGCGCCAAGGCCTTTCTTGCAAAGATTCTCAAGCACTAATCCAGCAATCTCGGGCGCGATCAGCGCGATTCCCGCCCTGCCGATCCTGCTGCAGCCGCGGCGAAAGCATCAGTTCAAACTGGCGGGCGCGGGATAGAAGCGGTAGATCAAGAGGATTGGAATGGCTGCCGCGTTCTATCGGCCGCGCGTCGAGGCGGTTTCGCGAAAGCAACTCCGGACCGGCAAACCAGTGGAAGACGATGACCGTGACCGACAACACTGAACCTCTAGCGCTCAAATTCCGCTGCCCGCCGGAACTCTACGGAAAGCTGCCGCCGCCCGTAGCCGCGACATCGGGCCTTCCCGGCTGGCTCAGGGCGATGCCCGCGCAGGCCTTCAACGCGATCAACCTGCGCGACGAGGATACGATCAAGCGGTGTCCGCCGTTCGTCGACGCCATGACCTGCGGATTCCTGATCCCGCTGATCTGCGATCTCAGGATCGAGAAGGGAGCGATCACCTGGGACAATGACATCCCGCCTGGTGGCGCGCTCGATTTCCCGCGTTCGCCCATCGGTTTCCATGATGCGAGCCAAGTCATCGACACGCCCCTGTTCGATCCGGACCAGTTCGTGATCAAGTTTCACAATCTTTGGACGATCGAAGCGCCAGAGGGCTATGCCCTTTTGTTCACCCATCCGATCAATCGCTTTGATCTGCCATTCACCACCCTGAGCGGCCTGGTCGATTGCGACCGCTATCGTGACGGCTGGATTGATTTCCCGGCGCACTGGCACGACGTCGATTTCAGCGGCGTGCTGCCGAGGGGCACGCCGATCGCCCAGTGCGTGCTGGTGAAGCGGGAAAACTGGGTCGCGCATACGGCGCCGTTCACGGCCGAGGAGTCGGAGCGAGTACACGAGCTTAGGAAGGCGATCAGTCGCGAACCCGGCCTCTACCGTCGGAAATTCAGGGCGTAGACGGCTCGGACCGGTCGCCACCCTGCAGGAATTTTGCGAGCGCGCTCGGACGGAAGAAGAAGCGACCGTGCGATGAGGCGGCGAGCGCGTAGGTGGTTCGACCGAACATCTGGGGCCGGCCGCGCAACGCCGAACGGAGGTTGGCTTCGCCGGCGTCGCGGTCACCCATTTCCAAGAGGCAGGCGGCGAGATCGGCGCGCGTCAAGGCATCGTCGGGACGCAGCGCCAGCGCATGCCGGTAGGTGTCGGCGGCAGAGGCATATTCGCCGTCCAGCAGCAGGATGCGACCGAGCTCCGCGAGGATCTCGGGCCGCCCCGGCGCAGCTTCGCGAGCCTTCAGAAGGATCGCGCGCACCTTCCCGCGCTCGTTGCGGTAGAAATGGAGGCGCGCAAGATCCAGTTGCAGATCAATACTTTCAGGCGCCAATGCGAGAGCGCTTTCGGCGACGGCGATGGCCTCCTTGACGCGTCCGGCCTTGGTAAGCTGACCGGCGAGTTCCTGGAACGCCGGCATAAAGGGCGGGCGCCGCGCGACGGTCCGGCGCAATTGTTCGATCGCTTCCGCGCCCCGTCCGGCGCTGCCGAGCCCCGCGCCAAGCAGGGTTTCGATCCGCGCATCGTTGCCGCGACGCGCCGCCTTTTCGAGCGGCGCTATCGCCTCTCCTGCCCGGTTCTGAGCGATCAGGGCCTGAGCCAGGATCATTGTGGCGGCGGTGTCGGTCCGGCTTGTTCTCAAGACTTCGGCAGCGAGTTGCTGGGCTTCACCGAAATGTTGCATCCGCAGCGCGAGGGCTGCGCGTTCGAGCATCTGGGCGGGGCGATTTCCGCGGCCGTCGGAAGGCAAAGATGGATGCTTCGGCATAGGCTCAGTAAGTTGTCCTCGCGCCGGTACCTTACCATCGCCGCTGGCGAGGGTCTAGCAACAGTCCCGTGAGGCGGGCCGGCCCTTAGGCCGGAGGCGGGCGACACAAAAAAGCCCCGGCAGAACCGGGGCTTTCTGTCCTCAATATTCGACGCCAGGTCAGTATTTCGCGACCACAGGTCCACTCCAGTTGAACCGATAGACCAGCGAGGTGCTGACGGTCTGCACCAGCGGCTTGAAGGTGAGCGAATCCGGCGTGGCTCCGCCGCCGACAAAGGTTTCCGGCAGGGTGATGCGGTCATAGTAAGCCGCGCGGTACTCGGTCTTCATGAACCAGCCGGGCGCCGTAATGCCGAAGATGTTCAGGTTGTTTTCGACGCCGCCGCCAACGAATACGCCGTCGCGATGGAACGAAGGGGTCGTGAAGACGGGCGCGCCACCGAACACGGAGGTGTAGGTCGTTCCCGACCACTCCGAGCCGGTGTAACCGGCGTTGACATAGGACAACACATTCGGCGCCACCAGATAACCCAACCTGACGCCAGCAGCGTAGCTGGTGTTCAGCTTTTCCCGGCCCGAGCAGTTGCAAATGTTGTCGGTCGCCGAGCCTCGCAGGCTCCCGAATTGTCCGTCGGCGAAGATGCCCGCCACCCAACTGCTGTTGAACTGCCAATCGTAACCGGCGCCTACGGTGCCGTACCAGCCGTCACCGCCAAATCTCTGATCGGTCGTCAGCGCCACCCCACCGGGCTGGGTTACTGCATTGCTGTCAGCGTCCCAAATGCCGCCGCCGACACCACCGAAGATATAGAAGCCGGTCCAACTCGGGGCCGCTTCCATCATGGGGGCTTTGGTGTAGGTCCGGGCCGGAAGGTCGGCCGCAACGGCTGATCCGCTAAGCGCTGCACTGGCAATGAGCGCGATGGCCAACTTCTTCATAACCAAATCCCCAATTAAGCGTTCAAACGATGTGGCATAATACCTGGATTCGAGCCAAAGACTGTCACCGAGAAGCCACAGCGGCCCTCAAACGATAGCCGGTTTCGGAGCCCCATCCATCTATTTGAAATAATTACACAATAAGTGCTGCAGCCGTCGACGTTTCGCGACAGCCGTCCGTCGGACGGGCGGCTGTGGCCGGCCGGGTTCTACGCCGCATTGCTAGCCGAGAGCAGACCGGCGCACCGGATAATAAAGAGCGCCCGCCCGCCTCGCCGTCCGCTCGTTCTTAATGCGCGGTCATCCAGGCTCTGGCCTCGCGTTGGGCGGTGGCGATCTCGAGTTCTGACATCATCTCGGCGACCTCGCGACGCAACCGGATGGCATCGCTGCGGCCCTTGAGGGCGGCGAGATTGAACCACTTATGCGCGGCCACGAGATTGACCACCCCGGAACGCCCGCTCGCCCAATACAGGCCGCGCTCGAACAGCACGTCGGGAATGGCGCTTGCTTCCAACGCCGTCGCTGTATCCAGATCGATTTGCCCCTGAAACATCCGTCGTCTCCCCTTGTTTTTTTCCGCCTCGTTGTCGAGCGCGGCCCCTGCCCACTGGTCGAAACGTCCCACTCTGCCTCACCGCCGTTTGCCGGCTTGTTGCGGGAATCATGCCGATCAAATTTGAAGGGCAGTTTAAGTATCGCGATGAATCGAAGGTGAATGCGGGATAGGCAGCCGTGAAATCGGAAAAGTGCCGGTCTGGCATGGAGTGCGGGCGGCCCGGAGGATTCGATTTACCTTGCGGTTTGGCGAGATGATAACCATCGGCCCAGGCCCGGCCCGGGGGCCGCCGCCGCGGCGTTCGCCGACCGACCGCACGCGCGGTGGTCGCGGCGCGGACGCCGGTCCTGGCGCGACAACACTACCGGGCCAAAAGCCGCGGATGGCCAGAATGCATGCGCGTGATTTGGGAAATTCGAACGAGGGCGTCGGCGAACACGTCAGGACCAGATTTCACCTTGCAGCTTTGCGGCCCGATGAAATTGCGGACCACGGATCCGCACCGAACGAAGAAAACCTGTTTCTTCTGCCGGACCGGTTTTCCCGGAGCGAACTCCGCGATAGACGATCCAGCCGTTTGACCTGATGTCTCGCCGACACCCTCTTTCGTCGACCAGAGCCGCCGGCTCGAACTCCGCTCCGAAGCGCAAATCGTCCTGATGGCTCTTGTGACGTCGCCGGCATCAAGCCGCCGGCAATTCCTTAAGCGAGATTTACTTCTTCTTCTTGGCGACCCTGCGGGTCTTCTTCGCAGTCTTCTTCACTGCGCTCTTCGCCTTCTTCGCCTTCTTCGCTTTCTTGGCCATGTTGCCCTCCTAATGTAGTGAGATAGCTTTATCGCTGCGTGCACTCGGGAATCGAAATGCACTACATCCCGAATACACCAACACATCGAAAAAAACAGCGTCCCGCTTAAGGAAGTGTTGACGCGCCGACGCCAGCGCGTGTCACCCGCGCGGGTCGGCAACACCAACGAGCATGTGCACGGCGATGCGAGTAAGGCGCGGAAACGCGAGGCTTTCGATTGTCAATATCGCAGGAAATGCCCGCGCTGCAGGCGCTTTCGTCATTCGCGCATCCGATCATCGGCGCGCATCCGACCCCGACGCAACTCGCCGATGCCGCCCGCAAGTGCATCGCGCGGACTCTGAGTCGCGGAATTTGGCAATGAAAAAATTTTCGCGGTTAACGGCACTGCGTCGCATCGCCGCTCGCCAAAACCGGGGTTTTGCACGAATCGCCGCAGCCGATTCGGCGACACGATTGCCACCCGAGACGAGGCACGCGGACGTCGGCGAGCCGCGACGAATGCTCGTTCGCGTGTCTGGCGTCACCTCGCGCGCGATGTTCAGACGCCGAGTTTGGACTTCAGCAGATCATTGACCGATTGCGGATTGGCCTTGCCGCCGGACGACTTCATCACCTGGCCGACGAACCAGCCGATCAGTTGCGGCTTGGCGCGAGCCTGCGCGACCTTGTCGGGATTGGCGGCGAGGATGTCGTCGACCACCTTCTCGATCGCCCCGACATCGGTGACCTGCTTCATGCCGCGCGCTTCGACCAGCGTCCCGGGGATCGCCGCCCTCCTGCCAGACGATCTCGAACAGGTCCTTGGCGATCTTGCCGGAAATGGTGCCCTCGCCGATCAGTTCGACGATGGCGGCAAGCTGTCCCGCCGAAACCGGCGAGGCCGATATGTCCTGGCCTTCCTTGTTGAGCCGGCCGAACAGCTCGTTGATCACCCAGTTGGCGGCGAGTTTGCCGTCACGGCCGCGGTCCGCGAGCTTTGCCAGCACACTCTCGTAGAACGCGGCGCTCTCGCGTTCGGCCACCAGCACGCCGGCATCATAGGCCGAAAGCCCGAGTTCGGCGATGAAGCGGGCCTGCTTCTGGTCCGGCAATTCCGGCAGATCGGCCTTCAGGCCATCGACATATCCCTGCGTTAACTCCAGCGGCAGCAAATCGGGATCGGGGAAATAGCGATAGTCGTGCGCCTCTTCCTTGGAGCGCATCGAGCGCGTCTCGCCGTTGTTCGGATCGAACAGCCGGGTCTCCTGCTCGATGGCACCGCCATCTTCGAGGATTTCGACCTGCCGCCGCGCTTCGTATTCGATCGCCTGTCCGATGAAGCTGATCGAGTTCATGTTCTTGATCTCGCAGCGGGTGCCGAGCGGCCCGCCCGGCTTGCGCACCGAGACGTTGACATCGGCGCGCAGGCTGCCCTTTTCCATGTCGCCGTCGCAGGTGCCAAGATAGCGCAGGATCGACGCGCAGCTTGGTCAGGTAGGCCTTGGCCTGTTCGGACGAACGGATGTCGGGCTTGGAGACGATCTCCATCAGTGCGACGCCGGAGCGATTGAGATCGACGAACGACAGCGTCGGGCTCTGATCGTGCAGCGACTTGGCGGCATCCTGCTCCAGATGCAGCCGCTCGATTCCGACCGTGACGCTTTCCCCGCCCGCCAGTTCGACGATCACCTCGCCCTCGCCCACGATCGGCGACTTGTATTGGCTGATCTGATAGCCCTGCGGCAGATCGGGATAGAAATAGTTCTTGCGGTCGAACACCGAACGCAAATTGATTTTTGCCTTGAGGCCGAGGCCGGTCCGCACCGCCTGCCTGACGCAGGCTTCATTGATCACCGGCAGCATGCCCGGCATCGCGGCATCGACCAGCGAAACATGGCTGTTCGGATCGCCGCCGAATTCGGTCGAGGCGCCGGAGAACAGCTTTGAGTTCGAGGTGACCTGGGCATGGACCTCCATGCCGATCACGACTTCCCAGTCGCCGCTCGCTCCCTTGATCAGTTTCGACGGTTTGACAGGCACATTCATCGGTGGCTCGGTTCAGATGGCGAGAACTTGTTAATTAGGCCGCGACCGACAGCGATGCAACGGGCCGGGCCGAGCGGCGCCCCTCTCGGTTGGAAGGCGGATCAGGCCGACGGCCTGCCGGACGTCAGCGCGGCAACAATCCGGTCCCATTCGATCGCGAGCGCATCCGTCGCGACCGGTTGACCAGCCTGCCGGTACCAGTAGCCGGCATTGCCAGGATCGCCCTCGACGCGGTGCAGATAGGCATGGACCCAGGCTGCGTTGGCGGTCGGCTCGTCCTGAACGAGGTGATGCGCCTTGTCCCACTCACCTTTGGCCGCCCACCAGAGCGCGGCGAGCGGGGCATCCAGGCCCGGCGCCGGTGCGGCACCGGATAGACTGGCCTTGAAATCCGCCATCGTCATCACGACCTCGTCGGTGCAGATCTTCCGGCTTCGGTCGCGAACACTTCGCCGGACGAAGCGGCTCAGTTCGGCATCGTCCCCGGCGCCGCGTCGAACACCAGGGTGAACCAGGTGCCCTGCCCGCGGATGCTTTCGGCCCGAAACACGACATTCCGAGCATTTTCCTTCAACGTCTGCAGGATCAGCGCGCCAAGCTTCCGCGGCGACGGCCATTCCTGGTTTTCGCCAAGTCCTACACCGTCATCGGACACAATGATCGTCACCCGACCGCTCTCCTGTTTGCAGATCAGCTTCAACTGGCCACCGGTGCGGCCGACAAAGGCGTATTTCAACGCGTTGGTCAGCATCTCGTTGATCAAAAGTCCAGCCGGCATCGCGATATTGATCGACAGCGGGCAATAGCCGGCCTCGATCTCGATCTGCACGCTCTCGACGGCGTTGACCTCCATCACCGAGGTCGCGATGTCGGAAAGATACTGGCCAAGATCGATTTCAGGCGGCGCGTTTTCCGCCGACAGGGCTCGGTACAGCACCGTCAAGGCGTCAATCCGGCTCGCCAGCCGCGCCAACGCCACCGTCTCCCCTTCCGCTGCCGATCTTGCCTCCAGACGGATCAATGCCGTGATCAACTGCAGGTTATTCTTCACCCGGTGCTGAAGTTCGCGCATCAGAGTGTCGCGGTCGCGGATCTGGCTTTCGAACTGCTCGATCTGCGCCCGTTCCCGGCCGCCGACATCGACCAGCGCCGCAATCCGAAAACTCTCGACGTCGCTCTCAATCACGGAAGCGTAGGCCTGCACGACGACCACACGGTCGAGCGGCCCGGACGGGCGGAACACGCCGATGAAATCCTCACCGTCCCGGATCGCCTCGCCCAGGGTCTTGGCCGGCGGGTCCTCGCTGAGAAAGCCATCGAGACAGGTCCAGGCCTGGCCCTCGACATCGGCAGCGGCCATCGACATCAAAATCTCGAACGACTTGTTGATGTAGACGATGCGCTGTTCGTCACGGGCGCCGCGCGACACCGCGACGGCGACCGGCGCATGATCGAGCAGGTGCTTGTATCTGTCGTTCTCGATCGCCAAAGCAAGCTTCGACGAACCCAGAAACTGGTCGACCTGTTGGGAAGACGGGATACCGTCGTCAGCGCTCATACGCGAACCATTTTCATCCGGCGAACCATGGCGAAGCGTGGCAGAAAACGCAACGCAAAAACTTTCGGCATCGCATGGAACTTACGCCCACCATTTTGGCGGCGTGAACCGTCCCGCCGCCTGCTCGATCACCTCGCCGAGCGAGAACAGCGTCTCCTCGTCGAATGGCCGTCCGATCAGTTGCAGCCCGAGCGGCAGCCCCTGCGAATCCTTGCCGGCGGGAACCGCAATCCCCGGCAAGCCCGCCATGTTCACCGTCACGGTAAAGATGTCGTTGAGATACATCTCGACCGGATCGGCGCCCCTCTCGCCGATGCCGAAGGCCGCCGATGGCGTCGCCGGCGTCAGGATCGCATTCACGCCGCCGGCGAAACAATGCTCGAAGTCATTCTTGATCAGGCTGCGCACTTTCTGCGCACGCAAATAATAGGCATCGTAATAGCCGGCCGAGAGCACATAGGTGCCGATCATGACGCGGCGGCGGACTTCGGCGCCAAAGCCGCGCGCGCGGGTATTTTCATACATCTCGCCGATCGAACGCCCGGGCACGCGCAGGCCGTAGCGCACGCCGTCGTAGCGCGCCAAGTTCGACGAGGCTTCGGCCGGCGCCACGATGTAATAGGCCGGCAAGGCGTATCTGGTGTGGGGCAGCGACACCTCGACCAGCTCGGCGCCCGCGGCCTTGAGCCAGGCCGCGCCCTCACTCCAGAGCGTTTCGATTTCAGCCGGCATGCCGTCGAGACGATATTCCCTGGGTATCCCGATCTTCATGCCCTTGACGGATTTTCCGATCGCCGCCTCGTAGTTCGGGACCTCGCGGTCGACCGAGGTGGTGTCTTTTGGGTCGTGGCCCGCCATCGACCGCATCAGCATCGCCGCATCCCGCACCGAGCGCGCGATCGGTCCGGCCTGATCGAGCGAGGAGGCGAAGGCGACGATGCCCCAGCGCGAGCAGCGTCCATAGGTCGGCTTCATCCCGACGGTTGCGGTAAACGCGGCCGGCTGGCGGATCGAACCGCCGGTATCGGTTGCGGTCGCCCCCATGCACAACAGCGCCGCCACAGCCGAAGCCGAGCCGCCGGACGATCCGCCCGGTACCAGCGCCGCATCGGAGCCCTCGCGCCGCCACGGATTGACCACCGCGCCGAAGCACGAGGTCTCGTTCGACGAGCCCATCGCAAATTCGTCGTTGTTGAGCTTGCCGAGCATCACGGCGCCGTCGCGCCAGAGCTGCGAGGTCACCGTGGATTCATACGGCGGCACGAAATTGCCGAGGATCTTCGAGCACGCGGTGGTGCGCACATTCCTGGTCGCGAACAGGTCCTTGATACCGAGCGGAATTCCGCCGAGCGGACCGCCCTCGCCCCCTGCGATCCTGGCATCGGCCGCGCGAGCCATGGCGCGCGCCTGATCCGGCGTCTCCAGCACAAAGGCGTTGAGCGCGCGGGCCGCTTCGATCGCCTCGAGGTGCGCGTCGGTCAGTTCAAGCGACGTGAAGGATTTGCGCGCGAGGCCGCTTCGAGCCTCCGCGATCGTCAGCGATGTCAAATCGGTCATTTATCAACCGGGCTGCAGAAGAACGGAGACAGCGTCTTGTCGGTGGCCGGATCGTCGCGCGCGGCCTTCGCTCTGGCCTGGTCGGCGGCTTCAAGCTGGTCGAGCACGGCATCCATCGCCTGGTCGGGATCGGCAGGCTTGCCAGCGCGCTCCATGGCGTCGAGATAGTTCATATAGGCCTGATAGGCCTTTTCATCGTCGCAGAGCAGACACATCGGATTTCCCGCCTCGAGAACTCATTGTTTGCCGCGTTTCGTTGACGCGGCCTATTCGACGACTTTCGGCACCAGGAAGAAATGATCCTGGGTCTCCGGCGCATTGGCGACCACCTCGTCCGCGATCTCACCGTCATTGACCACGTCGGGTCGCTTCTTCATGTCCATCGGGGTCACCGATGTCATCGGCTCGACGCCGTCGACATTGACTTCGCTGAGCTGTTCGACAAAGGCCAGCATCGCATTCAGTTCGCCCTGTAAATGCGGAACCTCTGACTCAGCGACCGCAATCCGCGCCAGATGCGCGATGCGGCGAACGGTGGCGGCATCGACAGACATTATCTATGGCCTCAAACGGCAAGTTCAGCCAGCCGTATAGCAGAGGGCGGTTTTACGCCGCAACCGCGCGCCAGTGCCAGTTCATTTTCGGACGCGATCATCAGCAGCAGGTTCTAGCCGGCCATTCGGCTCAACCGCGCCAGCGCCGCCCCGGCCAGCGCCCGCGTCAGCTCGGCGGCGGGCATTTCGCGACCGAGCCGGATCGCCTGCCCGGCCCAAAGGCTGGTGAAATCGACCTTGCCGAGCTTTTCCGCGGCCGCCTTGAGAGGGCCAAGTCCGCTCGCGGCATAAGGAAACGCCGGCGCGTCCGGCGAGATCGGGCCGACCTCGCGGATAACGCGGTTGGCGATGCCGCGGGCCGGCCGCCCGGTCATGACATTGGTGATGACGGTGGAATCGTCCCGCGCCTGGGCGAGTGCCGATCGAGCCGGCGCGATCACTTTGGACTCCGGACAGCGCAGATAGGCGCTGCCGATCTGCACGCCCGCCGCGCCGAGCGCGAACGCCGCCGCGATGCCGCGACCGTCGGCGATACCGCCGGCCGCGATGACCGGGACTTTCACCGCGTCGACCACCTGGGGCACCAGCGCGAAGGTGCCGGGCTGCTCGGCGATGTCCTGGGCCAGGAACATGCCGCGATGGCCGCCCGCTTCCGCCCCTTGCGCGATGATGACATCGGCGCCGTTCTCCTCGAGCCAGATCGCCTCGCGCACAATGGTCGCGCACGCCACCACGATGCAGCCCGCCGCCTTGACCCGCTTGAGCAGCGCCTGACCCGGCAGGCCGAAGTGGAAACTGACCACTTCCGGCTTCAGCTCTTCGACCAGGCTGCACATCGCGGCGTCGAAAGGCGCGCGGTTGGCGGCATTGGCTGGCGTCGCCGGATCGAGCCCAAGTTCCCGATAATAGGGCTCGAGCCGTTGCTTCCATCGCGCTTCGCGGCTCGCATCGGCATCGGTCGGGGTATGGCAGAAAAAATTCATGTTGAGTGGCGCGGAGACGCGCTGGCGGATGATCTTGACCTGCTCGCGGGCCTTCTCCGCTGTCAACATCGCGCAGGGCAGCGAGCCGAGCGCCCCGCCCTGCGATGCCGCGATCACCAATTCCGCGTCCATGATCCCGGCCATCGGCGCCAGGACGATGGGAAATTCAGTCTTGAAGAGGTCGAGAAGTCGGCGGTCCGGCCACATGGTCTGCTCACTCGGATGGGAAATGTCGGCGCAGGCATCGGTGCCGGTGCCGGGCTGATGAGGTTAGCACCCACCCAGCCGCCGCGCTATCCGATGGACTGACGCCTAACGATCCAGCGCCGAAGTGCGACGCCGGCCCAGATCGCCTCAACCAGTCCGAACGGCCACGCGCCTTGCAGAAATCCGTAGATTGACCCTAGCGCGCAGGAACCGGCGAAGGCCAGGACGAGCCAATGGCTGCGATCCTCCAGCGCGTAGCTTACGAGCATCGCAGTGACGGCGAACAACCCGAATAATGTCAGCCGGTCCAATGTCATCTCGCTCTCCCGCTTTGCGTGCCCGGCTCGCCGCGTGGTATGCGGGGCGATGCCCGCGCTCATTCTACCGCTGATCGACGCCGCCCTGCACTGGCCGGCACGCGGCGCGCTGGTCGGGCTCGATCTCGGTACCAAAACCATCGGCGTGGCGGTATCCGATCCCGACCGTAGGCTCGCGACCGGGGTCGAGACCATCCAGCGCAAAGCTTTCAAGGCCGATGCGGCGCGCCTGCTCACGATCGCCGCCGAACGCCATGCGGTCGGCTTCGTGCTCGGACTGCCGATCAACATGAACGCCAGCGAAGGTCCTCGGGCGCAATCGACTCGCGCCTTTGCCCGTAACTTTTCGAAACTCTCCGATCTCGCCATTGCGCTATGGGACGAGCGGCTTTCGACCGCCGCGGTCGAGCGCGAATTGATCGGGATGGACATGAGCCGGGCCCGGCGCGCCGAAGTGATCGACGAACACGCCGCGATTTTCATCCTGCAGGGCGCGCTCGACCGGCTGGCGAGGCTTCGCGGAGCAGACTGAGGCGTCGGTTTGCGCAGCGAACGCCGTCAATTCGATCCGGCCAGCCAGAGGGTCTGCAGCGTCGCAGCGAGGTTGTTGAGGCCGTGCAGCAGCACCGTCAGCCAGAGCGATTGGCTGCGATAGCGCAGATAGCCCAGCACCAGGCCGATCGAAAACACCTCGCCGAGAAAGAACCAGTCGTATTGCAGATGCAGCGCGGTCCAAACCAGTGACGACAGCACGATCGCACCGGGCGGCCCGAGAAAGGA
Organism: uncultured Alphaproteobacteria bacterium; assembly: GCA_963808035.1. Classification (GTDB taxonomy): domain Bacteria; phylum Pseudomonadota; class Alphaproteobacteria; order Rhizobiales; family Xanthobacteraceae; genus Bradyrhizobium. Next base: position 228,514 of record CAWEEF010000005.1, read on the forward strand.
CTCCGACCAGCCGCGGTAGAGAAAGCCGCGCGCGAAAAACTCCTCCGAAACCGGGGCGGCGACGCAGAACGCGAGCAGCAGCAGCCATAGCGCGCCGTCGGCGCGCGCCGATTGCAACACCTCTCCCATGAATCCCGGCGTCACGTCTCGACCTGCGAAGCGCGAGATCATGTCCCATCCCACCACCACTGCGGCCATGGCGACGATCCCAACCAGAAGATTGACCCAGGAGGTCCAGCGCAGCGCGAGATAATCCGCAAACGGAGTGCGCGACAGGCGTATCGGCAGCCACACTGCGGCGAGAACGGCAGGCAGCCCGGTGATCACCGAGAGGGAAATCGTTACCCCGCCGCCGAGGACATGGATGGCGGCCGCGTAATCAAACGGCCCAGCCAGCCGCAGCACGAACCACGCCACCACCGCGATCTGGCCGGCGAACATCGCCGCGAAGATGAACAGACCCCACAGCGTGGTACCCCAGAACTTCCAGATCCGGGGCCGATGTACTACCGGGGTAAGTGTTGCAGCAGCGATCGGGTCAGCGGGACTTTCGAGAGAGTTCATGAACGGCTTTCAATTTTGATCGTCGTGGCAACCAAAGACGTGGATGGCCGGGACGAGCCGGAGAGCGGCCATGACGCGATAGCTCGCATCGCACTTGGTGACATCAGCGCAACGCCCGTGCCAGCAGGCCGTTGATATCGTTGCTGGCGAGATCGACCGCGCCATACATGCCGGCGTGATTTCCGGCAAGCCGTGTCGCGGCGAACAATTCGGCATGACGCGGCATCACAGCGTTGAGCGCCGCCGTGGCCGACAGCAGCGCGAGCCTTTCGACCGCGAGCCGCGCCACCCGCTCGCTGTCCGGCCGCAGAAAAGCCTGGCCGATGAATGCCACCGCCTCGCGCGCGCCGGGCAATCCGCTGACCTGTTCGGCAAGGTCCTGCAAAACTGCCGCCGCCGCCTCCGGCTCCCGCGACAATGCCCGCAACACATCCAGGCACATGACATTGCCCGAGCCCTCCCAGATCGCATTGACCGGGGATTCGCGGTAGTGACGCGCCAGAATGCCCTCCTCGACATAGCCGTTGCCGCCCAAGCATTCCATCGCTTCATAGAGAAAGCCCGGCGCGCTCTTGCAGACCCAATATTTGATCGCGGGCGTCAGCAGCCGCATGAATGCCGTCTCGCCCGCGTCATCCGGCGCCCGGTCGAACGAGCGGCAAAGCCGCATCACCAGCGCCACCGACGCCTCGACATGCAGCGCCATGTCCGACAGCACCGCCCGCATCAGCGGCTGATCGGCGAGGTGCTTCTGGAACACGCTGCGATGGCGGGCGTGATGCAGCGCGTGCGCGAGGCCGGACCGCATCAGGCCAACCGAGGCGATCGCGCAATCCTGCCGCGTCAACTGCACCATCTGGATGATGGTGCGGATGCCCTTGCCCTCGTCACCGACCGGCATCGCGTAGGCGCTGTCGAATTCCACCTCGGAAGAGGCGTTCGAACGGTTGCCGAGCTTGTCCTTCAGGCGTTGGAAATGAATCGCATTGACCGACCCGTCCGGAGCAAAACGCGGCATGAAGAAGCAGCTCAGACCCTCATCGGCCTGCGCCAGCACCAGGAACGCGTCGCACATCGGCGCCGACATGAACCATTTATGACCGGTAATGCGGTAGCCCTCGCCGGCGCGCCTCGCCCGCGTCATGTTGGAACGCACGTCGGTGCCGCCCTGCTTTTCGGTCATACCCATGCCAAGCGTCATGCCGCGCTTGGTCCACCACGGCGCAAAAGCGGGATCGTAGGACCGCGTCGCGATCACCGGCATCGTGCTGGCCAGCACATCCGGCTGCGCCGCGAGCGCCGCCACCGACGCACGCGTCATCGTGATCGGACAGAGATGACCGGTCTCGACTTGGGCGGCCATGTAGAATTTCGCGGCGCGTACCACTTCGGCCGCGCCGCCGGCCGGCTTGCCTTGCGCGTTCCAGGTCGAATTGTGAATGCCGGCATGGGCACTGTGGGCCATCAGTTCGTGGTAAGCGGGATGAAATTCGACCTCGTCGCGCCGGTTGCCGCGCGCATCGAAAGTGCGCAGCTTGGGGGTGTTCTCGTTGGCGAGCCGGCCCCGCTCGGCCATTGCGGCCGAACCCCAGTGCTTTCCGAAGCCGGATAGTTCCTGTTCCGCCGACGCCCCGCCATGGGCCGCCACCGCCTCAACCAGCGGCCGGTCCAGCGCGAACAGGTCGACGTCTTCAAACGGCGGCGATTGGTTCAGCACCTCGTGGGTCGCCGAAGAGTTTTGAGCCATGCCTGTTCCTCGCGGTGTGGGGAATCAGTTTACGCCGGAACCGGCCTGATTTCACTCCGGCAGATGCACTGTTGTCCGCGCAATGCGACCCCCAATCGTCATGGCCGGACTTGTTCCGGCCATCCACGTCTGTTTCACGGTTAACCGGAAAGGAAGACATGGATGCCCGCGACAAGTGCTGGCATGACGAGAGCGGACAGACGGGGGAAAACTCGTTGGCGCGCCTTTCGTCCTTGCCCCGCCGCCGATCCCCGCCTATAGCTCTGGTTTTAATGACCCCTGCATCGAAATCGACCTTCGTCCTCGGTCACCGGCATCTGCTGGGAATCGAGGGCCTTTCCGCTGACGATATCACCGGCCTGCTCGACCTTTCCGAGGAATATGTCGAGCTCAATCGCCAGGTTGACAAGAAGCGCACCTCGTTGCGCGGCCGAACCCAGGTCAACCTGTTCTTCGAGGCTTCGACCCGCACCCAATCCTCGTTCGAAATCGCCGGCAAGCGTCTCGGCGCCGACGTCATGAACATGTCGGTGTCATCGTCCTCGATGCGCAAGGGCGAGACCCTGATGGACACCGCGGTGACGCTGAACGCCATGCATCCGGATATCCTGGTGGTGCGCCACCATGCCTCCGGTGCGGTCGAGCTGCTGGCGCGCAAGGTCGACGGTTCCGTGGTCAATGCCGGCGATGGCGCCCACGAGCATCCGACCCAGGCGCTGCTCGACGCCCTCACCATTCGCCGCAACAAGGGCCGGCTCGAGGGGCTGGTGATCGCGATCTGCGGCGATGTACTGCATTCGCGGGTGGCGCGTTCCAACATCCTTCTGCTCAACATCATGGGCGCCCGCGTCCGCGTGGTGGCGCCCTCGACGCTGCTGCCACGCGGTATCGAGCGGATGGGCGTCGAAGTCGCCCGCGACATGCGTGAAGGGCTCAACGGGGCCGACATTGTCATGATGCTGCGGCTGCAGCGCGAGCGCATGAACGGCTCGTTCGTGCCGTCGAGCCAGGAATATTTCCACTATTTCGGCCTCGACCAGAAAAAGCTCGCCTACGCCAGGCCGGATGCGCTGGTGATGCATCCGGGGCCGATGAACCGCGGTGTCGAGATCAACTCGATCGTGGCGGACGGCGCGCAATCGCTGATCCGCGAGCAGGTGGAAATGGGAGTGGCAGTGCGGATGGCGGTGCTCGAAGCGCTCGCCCGCAATCTGCCCAACGCGTGACACCATGCTGACCGACCGCCGCCCGATCCTGCTCGCCAACGCCCGCGTCATCGATCCCGCGCGCGATTTCGACGGCCCTGGCGACGTCCTGATCGCCGACGGCATGATCCGTGACGCCCGGCGTGGCATCGGCGCCGCCGGCGTGCCCGAAGGGACCGACATCGTCAATTGCGCCGGCAAGATCGTTGCGCCCGGACTGATCGACATGCGCGCCTTTGTCGGCGAACCCGGCGCCAGCCACCGCGAAACCTTTGCTTCGGCAAGCCAGGCGGCCGCGACCGGCGGTATCACCACCATCATCTGCCAGCCCGATACCTCGCCTGTGATTGACAATTCGGCGACGGTCGATTTCGTGCTGCGCCGCGCCCGCGACACCGCCATTGTCAATATCCACCCGATGGCGGCGCTGACCAAGGGCCTGCGCGGCGAGGAAATGACCGAAATCGGGCTGTTGAAGGCCGCCGGCGCGGTCGCCTTCACCGATGGCGACATCAGTGTCACCAATGCGCTGGTGATGCGGCGGGCGCTGACCTATGCCCGCGATTTCGATGCCTTGATCGTGCATCACACCGAAGACCCCCATTTGGTCGGCGAAGGCGTCATGAACGAGGGCGAGTTCGCCGCTCGGCTCGGGCTCGCCGGCATTCCCAATGCCGCCGAAGCCATCATGCTGGAGCGCGACATGCGGCTGGTCGCGCTGACCGGCGGCCGCTATCACGCGGCGTCGCTGAGCTGTATCGAATCGCTGGAAATCCTGCGGCGGGCACGCGATGCCGGCCTGTCGGTCAGTGCCTCGGCCTCGATCAACCATGTCACGCTGAACGAAAACGACATCGGCCCGTACCGGACTTTCCTGAAATTGTCGCCGCCGCTGCGTAGCGAGGACGACCGAAGGGCGCTGGTTGAAGCCGTCGCGTCCGGCCTGATCGACGTCATCATGTCCGATCACAATCCGCAGGACGTCGAGGTCAAGCGGCTACCGTTTGCCGAAGCCGCCAGCGGCGCGATCGGCCTTGAAACCATGCTGCCGGCGGCGCTGCGGCTGATCCATAATGGCGAGGTGGATTTCAAGACGCTAATCCGCGCGATGTCGACGCGCCCGGCGGAACTGTTGGGCTTGCCGGCCGGATCGCTGCGCGCCGGCGCTCCCGCCGACGTGATCGTGATCGATGCCGACACGCCGTGGGTGCTCGACCCCGCCGATCTGAAATCCCAATGCAAGAACACGCCATTCGACGAAGCACGGTTCTCGGGTCGTGTGGTACGCACTATCATCGGCGGACGCACGGTGTTTGAGCATGTTTGACCAGCGAATGAGCATTGATGGGAGCAATCGCGATGTCGGCTGACGCACTCCTGGTCGTAGCGTTCCTGCTTGGCTATCTGCTCGGCTCGATTCCGTTCGGGCTGGTGCTGACCCAACTCGCCGGAACCCAGGATCTGCGCTCGATCGGCTCCGGCAATATCGGCGCCACCAACGTGCTGCGCACCGGGCGCAAGGGTCTCGCCGCCGCGACATTGATCTGCGACATGCTCAAGGGCACGATCGCCGTGCTGATCGCGGGCTACTTTGGCGGGCCCGACACCGCGATGCTGGCGGCGCTCGGCGCTTTCCTCGGCCACCTGTTTCCGGTGTGGCTCAAGTTCAGGGGCGGCAAAGGTGTCGCGGTGTATATCGGGGTTCTGATCGGGTTGTTCTGGCCGGCCGCGGTGCTGTTCTGCGCGCTGTGGCTCGTGACCGCCGTGGTGACGCGCTACTCGTCACTGTCGGGGCTGGTAGCGAGCGTGGTCACCCCGATTTTCCTGTGGTGGTTCGGTCACCTCGCCCTCGCCTCCCTGTTCGCCGTGCTGACGCTGCTATCGTTCTACATGCACCGCGAAAACATCAAGCGGTTGCAGGCAGGGACCGAAGGGCGGATCGGGGCGAAGGGTTAGCACTGTCATTCCGGGTCTGGTCCTTCCCTTCGGACCATCCCGGAATGACTGTCACGACCGCGCCAGCGCCTTCTCAACAAAGCGTGCCGCCTTGAGCGTGCCGGCGTCATCGCCAAACCGCCCGATGACCTGCACCCCCACCGGCAATCCGCCGTCGGCCACATAGGCCGGAATATTGACGCATGGCACGCCGATCAGGGTCCAGAGCCGGTTGAAACGGGGATCGCCGGTCGACGCCAGCCCCTTCGGCGCCGCGCCGGGCGCCGAGAACGTCAGCAATACGTCGATGCCGTCGAAGATCTCTGCCATCGCCCGGCGGCTGCGATTGGCGATTCCGCGCGCTTTGTCATAGGCCGCCGGTTTTATGCCGGCGGTGTCATCGAGCTTGGCGCGCAATAGCGGCGCCAGCGCATCGTGATGGGTGCGGTATTCCCAGGCCAGCGCCTGATGCGCCTCGAACTCCTGTACGATCGGGTGGATCCGCCACGCCTCCGCGACGATCTCCGGCAGTGCAAGCGTACGGATCGATGCCCCGGCGCGCTCCGCCGCCGTCGCCGCAACCCGCAGCGCCTCGCTGCCCGCCGACTCCGGCGCGCCGGCGAAATCCTGCGTCACGACGCCGATCCGCGGCCGTTCGCTGGCCGCATCATCGAGCAGTTCGGCGCGGCCCGTGATGGCCGAAAGCCCGTGCGCCAGGTCTTTGACGCCGGCCGCGAACAGACCGACCGTGTCCAGCATCCAGGAATAGCATTTGACCCCGACCGTCGGCAGCAGCCGGTAGGACGGCTTGATGGCCGCCACGCCGCAGAACGACGCCGGCCGGATCACCGAGCCCCCGGTCTGGGTTCCCAGCGCAAGCGGAATCATCCCGGCCCCGACCGAAGCGGCGGAGCCCGCTGACGAGCCACCCGGGGTATGCCCGGGGTGATGCGGATTGAGGGTCGCGGTCGGGTCGAGCGCGGCGAAGGCTGTTGTCGTGGTCTTGCCGATGATGGTCGCGCCTGCTTGTTTCAGCATGGCCACCACCGCCGCATCCGCGCGCGGCCGCCAGCCCTTGTAGATCGGGGAGCCCATTTCGGTCGGAAAGTCCGCGGTATCGATGATGTCCTTGATACCAACGGCAATGCCGCGCAGCGGCCCCTGGCTGGCGGCGCGCGGATTGGCGGCGCGACAGACAAAGGCGCCCACGGCTTTCTCTTTCGCCTCGATCGCCTGCACCGATTGAGCGATCGCCGCCTCGGGCGAAAGCTCGCCTCGATCGATCCGACGTTGCAGTTCGGCAAGCGATATCATTGGCTTTACCCCCTGAAGACGACCCGGCTGCTTTTACGGAGCGGGTCCGCAAGGGGCAAGCCTTCCCTTCCGAAAGCCGCGGAACAGCGCGTGGCCCGATGAGCGAAGCGAAATCCGCGGACAGCGCCAAAAAACGCCGGCCGATCAATTTTCGTTGCCCACATCCTAGGGTTGAGTCATGCTGGCCGCGGGGGGAACAGCGTGGAAATCAAAACGTCAGGCCCGACACAGCTACCCGACGCCGAGCGGATCGACTGGCTGCGGCTGATCCGGAGCGACCATATCGGGCCACGTACGTTCCATTCGCTGGTCGAACATTTCGGCAGTGCGCGCGCCGCGCTGGAGCGGCTGCCGGATCTCGCCCGGCGCGGCGGCGCGGCGCGGCCGGGCCGCATCTGCAGCGAAGACGACGCCCGCAGTGAACTCGCACGCTGCCAGCAGCTCGGCGTCAGCCTGGTCGCGCCAGGCGAGACTGGCTATCCACCCCGGCTCGCCGCACTTGACGGGGCGCCGCCGCTGCTCGGCGTGCGCGGCGCGCTGGCGGTGCTGATGCGGCCGATGATGGCGATCGTCGGCTCCCGCAATGCGTCCGGCGCCGGCCTGAAATTCGCAGCCAAGCTGGCACACGATCTCGGCCAGGCCGGCTTTGTCATCGCCTCGGGACTGGCGCGCGGCATCGACCAGGCGGCCCATCGCGCCAGCCTCGGCAGTGGCACGGCGGCGGTGCTGGCCGGCGGTCACGACAAGGTCTATCCGCCCGAGCATGAAGATCTGCTCGCCACCATGCTCGAAACCGGCAGTGCGATTTCCGAGATGGCGCTCGGTCACGTGCCGCGCGCCCGGGATTTTCCACGGCGCAACCGGCTGATCTCGGGCGTCGCGATCGGCGTTGTCGTGGTCGAGGCCGCGCACCGCTCGGGCTCGCTGATCACCGCGCGCATCGCCGCCGAACAGGGCCGCGAGGTGTTCGCGGTGCCGGGCTCGCCGCTCGACCCGCGCGCCGCCGGTACCAACGAGCTGATCAAGCAGGGCGCGACGTTAATCACGGAGGCATCGGATGTGATCAACGCCGTCGCGCCGATCATGGAGCGGCCGATCGAATTGCGCGAGGTGGACCGAACCGAGCCGCTCGATTTCGAGCCCGACGCGGGCGATCGCACGCGCGTCGTCGACCTGCTCGGACCGAGCCCGATCGGCCTCGACGACCTGATCCGGTTGGCTGCAACCTCGCCCGGCATCGTCCGCGCCGTGCTGCTCGAGCTCGAACTGGCCGGACGGCTGGAGCGCCACGGCGGCGGACTGGTGTCGCTGGTCTTGCCGGCGCGAGATCCCGATCATCCGCGATAGATCGGTGCGCCGGCCGCGGAACCGGTCGAGCCGCCGTCGACGAAAGTCTCCGCGGCGCATTTTCCACCCAATGGTCAGCTATCCAGATGCGCGAGCTACGTGGGGGTACAGCCAAAAGCTGTGCAACCAGCGAGTGCATTATGCAACTTGCCGGATAGGAATCGGGCCCTCGCGGCGACCTCATCAACATCAGTCGATTTGACAGCGACCTCCGCTGCACCCATGTTCGGAGCGAAACGGCCGACGCGAAGTCTCGCGGAAGCGGCCTTTATTTTTCCCGTAAGCCATTGGAATGACATGAATATCGTCATTGTCGAGTCGCCGGCGAAAGCCAAGACGATCAACAAATATTTGGGCGCGTCCTACGAGGTTCTGGCCTCGTTCGGCCATGTCCGCGATCTCCCTGCGAAGAACGGATCGGTCGATCCGGAGGCCAACTTCCAGATGATCTGGGAGATCGACCCCAAGGCGGCAGGCCGGCTCAACGACATCGCAAGGGCGCTGAAGGGCGCCGACAAGCTCATCCTCGCCACCGACCCCGATCGCGAGGGCGAAGCGATCTCCTGGCACGTGCTCGAAGTGCTCAAGGAAAAGCGGGCGCTGAAGCACCACAAGATCGAGCGCGTCGTATTCAATGCCATCACCAAGCAATCGGTGACGGACGCCATGAAGCATCCGCGCGAGATCGACGGCGCGCTGGTGGATGCCTACATGGCGCGCCGCGCGCTGGATTACCTGGTCGGCTTCACGCTTTCGCCGGTTTTGTGGCGGAAACTGCCGGGCGCGCGCTCGGCAGGACGGGTGCAGTCGGTCGCGCTGCGGCTGGTGTGCGACCGCGAACTCGAAATCGAGAAATTCGTCCCCCGCGAATACTGGTCGCTGGTCGCGACCCTGACGACCCCGCGCGGCGAAGCCTTCGAGGCACGCCTGGTCGGCGCCGACGGCAAGAAGATCCAGCGTCTCGACATCGGCAGCGGCGTGGAGGCCGAAGATTTCAAGAAGGCGATCGAGGCCGCCAATTTCACGGTCTCCACCGTCGAAGCCAAGCCCGCCCGCCGCAACCCGCAGGCGCCCTTCACCACCTCGACGCTGCAGCAAGAGGCGAGCCGGAAACTGGGCTTTGCGCCGGCACATACCATGCGGATCGCGCAGCGGCTCTATGAGGGCATCGACATCGGCGGCGAGACCGCCGGCCTCATTACCTATATGCGGACCGACGGCGTACAGATCGCCAACGAGGCGATCACCCAGGCGCGCAAGCTGATCGGCGAGGACTATGGCAACGCCTATGTGCCGGATGCGCCGCGCCAGTATCAGACCAAGGCCAAGAACGCCCAGGAGGCGCACGAAGCCATCCGCCCCACCGATTTGTCGCGCCGCCCCGCCGACATGCGCCGCCGGCTCGATACCGACCAGGCAGAGACTCTATGAACTGATCTGGATCCGCACCATCGCGAGCCAGATGGAATCGGCGGAACTGGAACGCACCACGGTCGATATCGCCGCCAAAGCCGGCGCGCGCGTGCTCGAGCTGCGCGCCACCGGGCAGGTCATCAAGTTCGACGGCTTCCTTGCGCTCTACCAGGAGGGCCGCGACGACGACGGCGACGACGATGACAGTCGCCGCCTTCCCGCCATGAGCGAGGGCGAAGCGCTGAGGCGTCAGGCGCTCGCCGTCACCCAGCATTTCACCGAGCCGCCGCCGCGCTTCTCGGAAGCTTCCCTGGTCAAGCGCATGGAAGAGCTCGGCATCGGGCGACCCTCCACCTACGCCTCGATCCTGCAGGTGCTGAAGGATCGCGGCTATGTCAGGCTCGACAAGAAGCGGCTGCATGGCGAGGACAAGGGCCGCGTCGTGGTCGCGTTCCTGGAAAACTTCTTCGCCCGCTATGTCGAATATGATTTCACCGCCGATCTCGAGGAGCAGCTTGACCGCATCTCCAACAACGAGATTTCCTGGCAGCAGGTGCTGAGGGATTTCTGGGGCGACTTCATCGGCGCCGTCAACGAGATCAAGGACCTGCGTGTCACGCAGGTGCTCGACGCGCTCGACGACATGCTGGGGCCTCACATCTATGCGCCGCGTGAGGATGGCGGCGATCCCCGGCAATGTCCGACCTGCGGCACCGGCCAACTCAACCTCAAGGCCGGAAAGTTCGGCGCCTTTGTCGGCTGCTCCAATTATCCGGAGTGCCGCTACACCCGGCCGCTTGCGGCGGACAGCGAGGCCAGCGCCGATCGCATCCTCGGCAAGGATCCGGTGTCCGATCTCGACGTCATCGTGAAGGCCGGACGGTTCGGTCCCTATATCCAGCTCGGCGAGCAGAAGGATTATTCCGAGGGCGAAAAGCCGAAGCGCGCCGGCATTCCGAAGAACCTGTCGCCCGGCGATATCGAGCTGGAGCTTGCGTTGAAACTGTTGTCGCTGCCGCGCGAGATCGGCAGGCATCCCGAGACCGGCGAGCCGATCACGGCGGGTCTTGGCCGGTTCGGCCCGTTCGTGCGCCATGAGAAGACCTATGCCAGTCTCGAGGCCGGCGACGAGGTGTTCGACATCGGGCTCAACCGGGCGGTCACGCTGATTGCCGAGAAGATCGCCAAGGGACCGAGCGGACGCCGTTTCGGCGCCGATCCCGGCAAGCCCCTGGGCGAGCATCCGAACCTTGGCGGCGTTGCCGTCAAGAACGGGCGCTATGGTGTCTATGTCACGGCCGGCGGCGTTAACGCGACGATCCCGAGCGACAAGACGGCGGAGACCATCACCTTGCCGGAAGCCATTGCGCTGATCGACGAACGCGTGGCGAAAGGCGGCGGCAAGCCGAAGCGCGGCAAGAAGGCAGCGCCGGCCAAGAAGGCCGCAGCCACGGCCGACCATTCGAGCCCGGCGGCAAAGCCGGCCAAACAGACGGCGGCGAAGAAATCCGCGGCAAAACCGAAATCCGATGCCGCCAGCAAGGCGCGCGCGCCGGTGACGGCAACCGCCAAGACGTCGCCCGCCAAGGCTGCAAAGCCGGTCGCGAAAAAGAGCGCCGGCAAGGCAAGTGGATAAGTGGCAAAGCAGCGCGACAGCGAATTTCCCGGCCGGGACGCCATCGTCGCCTTCATCCGTGCGCATCCAGGAATGGTCGGAACCCGCGAGATCGCGCGCGAGTTCGGTCTCAAGAATGCCGACCGGGTGCAATTGAAAAACATCCTGCGCGAACTTGCGGACGAAGGCGCGATCGCCAAGCGCGGCAAGAAGGTCAACGAGCCGGCGGCCTTGCCGCCGACCGTCATGGCCGACATCACCGGCCGCGACCGCGACGGGGAATTGATCGCTGCGCCCACCGAATGGGACGAGGTGGAAAGCGGCGAGCCGCCGAAAATACGCATTCACATCCCGCGCCGACCGCAGCCGGGCACCGCGGCGGGTGTCGGCGACCGCGTGCTGCTGCGCGTCGAAAAATCGGGTGACGGCGAAGCCGGCGTCTACAGCGGCCGTGTCATCAAGGTGATCGATCACGCCCGGACACGCCTGCTCGGGATTTTCCGCGCCCTGCCCGGAGGTGGCGGACGTCTCGTTCCGGTCGACAAGAAGCAGGCCGGGCGCGAGCTCAACATCGCCAAGGTAGACAGCAACGGCGCCGAGGACGGCGATCTCGTCAGTGTCGATCTGGTCCGCTCGCGCGGTTTTGGGCTTGCTTCAGGCAAGGTCAAGGAACGGCTTGGCTCCCTGGCATCCGAAAAAGCGGTCAGCCTGATCGCGATACACGCCCATGAGATTCCGCAAGTCTTCACGCCGGCGGCGCTGCGCGAGGCCGAGGCGGCAAAGCCGGCGAGCTTGTCCGGCCGTGAGGACTGGCGCGCGCTGCCGCTCATCACCATCGATCCGCCCGACGCCAAGGACCATGACGACGCCGTGCACGCCGAGGCCGATTCGGATCCGAACAACAAGGGCGGCACTATCGTCCATGTCGCGATCGCCGACGTCGCCTTCTATGTACGGCCGGGCTCGGCACTCGACCGCGACGCGCTGACACGCGGCAATTCGGTGTATTTCCCTGATCGCGTGGTGCCGATGCTGCCGGAGCGCATCTCCAACGATCTGTGCTCGCTGGTGCCCGGGCAGCCCCGCGGCGCGCTCGCCGTACGGATGGTGATCGGCTCCGACGGCCGCAAGCGTTCGCACAGCTTCCACCGGATCCTGATGCGCTCGGCCGCCAAGCTCAGCTACGCGCAAGCGCAGGCTGCGATTGACGGGCGGCCCGACGACGTCACCGGCCCCCTGCTCGATTCTATTCTGAAGCCGCTGTACGACGCCTATGCGGTGGTGAAGCGCGCCCGCGACGAGCGCGATCCGCTCGATCTCGACATTCCCGAACGCAAGATCCTGCTGAAGCCCGACGGCACGGTTGATCGCGTCATCGTGCCGGAGCGGCTGGATGCGCATAAGCTGATCGAAGAGTTCATGATCCTGGCCAATGTCGCCGCGGCCGAAATGCTTGAAAAGAAGTCGCTGCCGCTTATCTACCGCGTACATGACGAACCGACGCTCGAGAAGGTCCACAATCTCCAGGAATTCCTCAAGACGCTCGACCTGCCGTTCGCGAAAAGCGGCGCCTTGCGGCCCGCTCTGTTCAACCGGGTGCTGGCGCAGGTCAAAGGTCACGATTCCGAACCGCTGGTGAATGAAGTGGTATTGCGCTCGCAGGCCCAGGCCGAATATGCCGCGGAGAATTACGGCCATTTCGGCCTCAACCTGCGGCGCTACGCGCATTTCACTTCGCCGATCCGGCGCTACGCCGATCTCGTCGTGCACCGCGCCCTGATCCGGGGTCTCGGCCTCGGCGAAGGAGCCCTGCCGGAGACCGAGACGGTGGAAAGCCTGAGCGAGGTCGCAGCCGAGATTTCGGTCACCGAACGGCGTGCCATGAAGGCCGAGCGCGAAACCGCCGACCGCCTGATCGCGCATTTTCTCGCCGACCGCATCGGGGCGACCTTTCAGGGCCGCATCTCCGGCGTCACCCGCGCCGGACTGTTCGTCAAGCTCAGCGATACCGGCGCCGACGGCTTGATCCCGATCCGCACGCTGGGATCGGAATATTTCAATTATGATGAGGCGCGCCATGCCCTGGTCGGCTCGCGCAGCGGTGCCATGCACCGGTTGGGTGACGTGGTTGACGTTCGTCTGGTAGAAGCAGCGCCTGTAGCGGGCGCGCTGCGGTTTGAATTGCTGTCGGACGGCCAGGTCGTGCCGCGCGGGCGAAAGCGCGGCCGCGGCGACGGCCCACCAGCACAGACGAGCGCACCCGCCAGGACCTATCCGGGCCGCAACCCGCGCAAGAAAGACCGCAAGCCGGGCCAGCGCAGGCCTGGAAAAGCGAAGAAAGGCAAATCATGGAAACCGTGAGTGCCGCGACCAAAATCTGGACCCGGGATTACGGATCAACCGAAAAGCGCGACCTATGGACCGCGATGAAGCGCGGGTTTCGCGGCCGCTGCCCGCGCTGCGGCGAAGGTAGACTGTTTCGCGCCTTCCTCAAGGTCGACAACGGCTGCTCGGTGTGCGGACTGGACTTCACGCCGCACCGCGCCGATGACCTGCCCGCCTACCTCGTCATCGTCATTGTCGGCCACATCATGGTGCCGCTGGCATTGCTGATCGAGACCAACTATGCCCCGCCGGTGGCGCTGCAGCTCGCGATCTATTTGCCTATGACCTTCATCGTCGCACTATTTTTGCTGCAACCGGTGAAGGGCACCGTGGTCGGGCTGCAATGGGCGTTGCGCATGCATGGCTTTGACGAGAATGCCGTGGATGGCATTCCGCCGGTCTAAAGCCTGTTCGGTTCTGATTGAATCAGAACCGGGCTTTAGTTTCTTGTTTTGACGCGTTTTCTTGACGCGAACCGGTATCCACTTCGCTCGAAAACGCCATAGCCGATTGGAAACCAGGGGCGAATTGGGGGTGGAATGACCGACGCCGCAAAAGTCGCAACAGAAGAAAAAGAACCCGATCACCACCCCTACTTCCGTCCCAAGGATGCCGCCACACTGATCCTGGTCGATCGCAGCGCCGCGGTTCCAAGAGTTCTGGTCGGCAAGCGCCACGACAAGGTGGTGTTCATGCCCGGCAAATTCGTCTTCCCCGGCGGCCGTGTCGACAAATCCGACAACCGCGTCCCGGTGGCCGCGCCAATTCCGCAAGCGCTCGAAGCCAATCTGCTCAAGGGCAGCCCGAAGATCACGCCGTCGCGGGCGCGTTCGCTGGCGATCGCTGCGATCCGCGAAGCCTGCGAGGAAACCGGCCTCTGTCTCGGCCGCAAGAGCGACGCCGCCACGCCGGCGCTGGAAGGCCCGTGGAAGCCATTTGCCGACGCCGGCCTTTTGCCCGATCCATCCGGATTGTTCCTGGTCGCGCGCGCCATCACCCCGCCTGGCCGGGTGCGGCGCTTCGACACCAGGTTTTTCACCGCCGACGCCTCGGCCATTGCCCATCGGGTCGAGGGTGTGATCCACGCCGAGGCCGAACTGGTGGAGCTGGCCTGGGTCGAGATCGGATCAAAGCCGCTCGCCGACCTGCATGCCATGACCAGGAATGTCCTGAGCGAACTCGAACAGCGCCTCGCTACCGGACCGCTCCATCATGCCGCCATGGTGCCGTTCTTCCATTTCTACGGCGGCCGGATGCACCGTGACGTGCTGTGGGCGTAGGAATTCCGAATTTCGCTGCGTTCGTCATTCCGGGACGCGCCTCTTGGCGCGGGCCCGGAATGACGGGAAGCTTTGTCGTCCCCGCGAAGGAGCGTGTGAAGGAAACGGGTTTCGATCTTACACTTTTTTCGCAACCGAGCGAGTTGCGAATGCTGGAGGAGTTCGGGAGCCGATCCCGCGATCAGCTCAATGCATCAGGTCATCTGCTGTACGCTCAATTCCCCTCTGTTCGAACCAAACGTTCGATCAAGCAGCTTTAGCCTGCAACCGGTATGCCGCCATCAGATTGTTGGCGAGCGCATGCCACAGCGCCACTGCCTTGGCTTTGATCAGGCCGCGTACCGGAAGGAACCCGAAGCCGTGGTTCTTGAGGTGGGCGTTGATCCGCTCGATGAGCTTTCGGTCCCTATAGCGCTCTTGACCGGCCAAGCTGTCCATCCGGCTGCGCCACGCCTTCACGCTCTCGGCCTCCCTTGCTCGGCTCTTCCCACGGTTGGCCAGTGTCTCGGGTTTGACGTCGTCGCGCTCGGTCGGCGGCGGCGCAAAGACCAGGACAGGATCGACATCGCGCGAGGCCAACGCGGCAATATCGTCGCTGGTGGCGTAGTGAGTGTCGACCAGAAGGTTTGCCGGGGCCTCGCCGTAGCGGCGCACGATGTCGTCCACCATCGGAACCGCCAGACCGGCATCGTTGCGCCGATCCGTCATCTCGACCGAGACGATGATGCCCTCCTTGGGCGTGGCCGCAATCTGCGCGTTGTAAGCTGGCCGCACTGCTCGGTCGGGAAAGCGCATGTTGCGTGCCTCCGCATCACTGAGCGAGGCGCTCGGCTCAGACTTCTTCTTGGCCTCGTCCTGGGGATGCGTCTTCGCCCGTTTCTCCTTCTCGGCCCGAACCCTGTCGAGCGCCGCCCGCGCCCGGTCAGCGCGCTCCTTCACCTCCCGTGCCGCTCGCTCCCTGGCCGCCAGTCTGCGTTGCGAGAAGGCTTTCGGATCGGTCTCGATCTCTGCCCTGAGCTCGGCGAGCCGGCGCTCTACCGCAGCCTCGATCCGCGCCAGCTTGCCAGCGGTCTTGAACGATCCCCGGCTGGCATTCGCCCGCACTTTGGTGCCATCGACCGCGATCTCCTCAAGCGAGATCACTCCCGCCTTGATCAGAGCCGTCACGCTTTCGGTCAGCAGCCGATCCAGCACCTGCACATGCGCCACCCGGAAGTCCGCAAGCCCGTGATAGTTCAACGGCACCCCGCCGGCGATCCATCGGTACGCCAGATCGTTTTGCGTAAGCCGTTCAAGCTGACGGGCCGAGCCGACCCCCTCGATGGTCGCATAAAGCCACAACGCCATCAGAACCGCAGGATCCGGCGGCGGCCGTCCCGGCTCGCCCTCGCGTGCTTTGATGGCGTCGTACAACGCCGACAGCTCAAGCCCCTCGACAAAGCCCATCACGATCCGGGCGCGATGATCGCT
Organism: uncultured Alphaproteobacteria bacterium; assembly: GCA_963808035.1. Classification (GTDB taxonomy): domain Bacteria; phylum Pseudomonadota; class Alphaproteobacteria; order Rhizobiales; family Xanthobacteraceae; genus Bradyrhizobium. The sequence goes on from CAWEEF010000005.1 coordinate 244,789, forward strand.
CGGCAGCAATGCCTCCAGATCAACGAAATCCCACCGCGTCTGCAGACGATCCGCCCGAATGAACCGCGCCTCGCTCGCCATCGAATCACCTCGCGTTGCTGCGAAAGTGAATCACACCCGCGGGGCAGCAACAATTTCTTCACACGCTCGAAGGCGGGGACCCATAACCACCGATGCCTGGTGTCAACGGGAAAGCGGCCCCAGCTTCGCGCAACATCAACGCTCGTGGTTATGGATTCCGGGCTCGCGCTGACGCGCGCCCCGGAATGACGGGACGGGACGAAAAAACAAAATAATCTTCTCGGCCGCAAGCGATGGCGCGGCGCGGCTTCATCCCTATCTCTTTGCCGAACCACAACCAACATGGAATGGGGCCATGGCAAAACGTCAGTTGCGGCTCGGCGCGTTCATGCGGCCGGTCAGCATTCACACCGGGGCGTGGCGCTATCCCGGCGCCTGGCCGGACGCCAATTTCAATTTTGCGCATATCAAGCAACTGATCCGGAAACTGGAGGCCGGCAGGTTCGACGCCTTCTTCATGGCGGACCATCTCGCCGTGCTCAACATGCCGATCAATGCGCTGAAGCGCAGCCACACCGTGACCTCGTTCGAGCCGTTCACGCTGCTCTCGGCGCTGGCCGGGGGCACCGAACATATCGGGCTGATCGCCACCGGCTCGACCACCTTCGATGAGCCCTATCATGTCGCGCGGCGCTTTGCGTCGCTCGATCACATCAGTGGCGGCCGCGCCGGCTGGAATATCGTCACCACCTCCAATCCGGACGCGGCGTTGAATTTCGGGCTCGAGGATCACATGGAGCACGCCGAGCGCTACAAGCGGGCGCGCGAGTTCTACGATGTCGTCACCGGGCTGTGGGATTCGTTTGCCGACGACGCCTTCGTGCGCGACGTCGAGGCCGGGCTCTATTTCGATCCAGCCAAAATGCATGTGCTCGATCACAAGGGCAAATATCTGAAGGTGCGGGGACCTCTCAACATCGCCCGCCCGGTGCAGGGCTGGCCGGTGATCGTCCAGGCCGGCGCATCGGAGGACGGCCGGCAGCTCGCGGCGGAGACCGCGGAAGCCGTCTTCACCGGCGGCGGCAGCCTGGCCGACGGGCAGAAGCTCTATGCCGACATCAAGGGCCGCATGGACAAGCTCGGCCGCGACCGCGATCACCTGAAGATCCTGCCCGGCGCCTTCGTCGTGGTTGGAGACAGCGTCGAGCAAGCCAGGGAAAAACGCGCGCTGCTTGACAGCAGGGTGCATTATGACAGCGCCATCGCGTCGCTGTCGGTGATCCTGGGGACCGATGCGTCCGGCTTCGATCCCGACGGCCAGTTGCCCGACGTCCCCGAGACCAATGCCTCAAAGAGCGGTCGTCAACGCCTGGTCGACGTCGCTGCCCGCGACAAGCTGACCGTGCGCCAGCTCGCGCAGCGGGTCGGCGGCTATGGCGGGCTGTCGTTTGTCGGCACGCCCTCGGGGATCGCCGATCAGATGGAGGAGTGGCTGACGGGCTACGGCTGCGACGGCTTCAACATCATGTTCCCGTTCCTGCCGGCGGGCCTCGACGATTTCGTCGACAAGGTGGTGCCGGAACTGCAAAGGCGCGGCATCTTCCGCACCGAGTACGAAGGTCGGACACTGCGGGAAAATCTCGGCCTGCCGCGGCCGAAAAACCGCTTCTTCGAGAGTTGATCGGCGAAATTGCGCCGGTTATCTACCCCTAAACCTTGACTTTGAGCGGATCGGGGCTAGGTTGCGCGCAAATGCAGGCAGGTTTCGCCGGCGCCCGATTTCCCACGAATTGAGGTCCTGAACATGGCCAAAGCGGTCACCATCAAGGTCAAGCTCGTCTCCTCGGCGGATACCGGCTTTTATTACGTCGCCAAGAAGAATTCGCGCACCATGACCGACAAGCTGGTCAAGAAGAAGTACGATCCGGTCGCGCGCAAGCACGTCGAATTCCGCGAAGTCCAAGATCAAATAGGCTTGCATCTGCTGCGGATGAATTTGGGCGGGATCCTCGGGGTCCCGTTTTCTTTTGGCGGCCGTCGCCGGCAGACGATCTACGCGGTCCGCCGGGATTTCGCTGCGTTGCATCCGAGCTACGCAACCCGTCATTGCGAGGAGCGAAGCGACGAAGCAATCCACGCCTCCGTTTTGCCGCGCCATGGATTGCTTCGCGGAGCCTGTCATCGGGCGCGCATTCGCGCGACCCGTTGGCTCGCAATGACGGTGAGAAGTCGTAGTCCGGAATGATGAAGGCTATTGCCGCTATGCCGCCGCCGCGACGACGCGATTGCGGCCGTCGTGCTTGGCGCGGTAGAGCGCGGTGTCGGCGCGCTTGAGCACATCGGCGATGGCCTCGCCCTTCCTTTCCAGGGTCGAAAGCCCGATCGAGATCGTGACCTCGATGCGTTTGGCGCCCTTGTTGACCGCGAACGGTTCGCCGGCGATCGAACGCCGCAGCCGTTCCGCCACCAAGCCGGCGACATGCAGATCGGTCTCCGGCATCACGATCACGAATTCCTCGCCGCCATAGCGGCAGGCGAGGTCGATGCCGCGGATCGATTTGCGGATCCGGACCGCGAATTCGCGCAGCACGTCGTCGCCGGCGTCGTGGCCGTAATTGTCGTTGATCGACTTGAAAAAATCGATGTCGAGCATCATCAGCGCCAGCGGCTTGCCGCGGCCTGCGGCCTGTTCGGCCAGCGTTCCCAGATGACTTTCCATGTAGCGGCGGTTGTGCAGGCCGGTCAGCGCGTCGGTGATCGACATTTCGATGGAGTTCTGCACGTTGTCGCGCAGGTGGTCGCTATAGCGCCGTTTGCGGATCTGGGTGCGCGCGCGCGCCAGCAACTCGTTCTTGTCGACCGGGCGCAGCAGATAATCGTTGACGCCGATCTCGAGGCCTCGCAGCAGCCGCGCATTGTTGTCGGCGTCGGAAATGGCAAGAATCGGCACCTGCCGGGTCCGCTCCAGCGAGCGCGCCTGGCTGCACAGCCGCAGGCCGTCGTAGTTGGCAAGTCCAAGCGAGACGATGAGCAGATCGTAATTGCCTTCGGCGGCACGAAACAGCGCCTCCGCCGGTTTGATTTCGACATCGACGGTATGTTCGGCGCTCAACACCGGCGCCAGCCGCTCATAGGACGAGGGTCGGTCGTCGACCAGCAGGATGCGGCCGCCCTTGCCGGTGTCGGCGACCGCGCTGCGCTCCGGCGCCTGCATGCCGATTTCCAGCGAGGTGACGGCGCGCATGCGCAACTCGTCAGTCATCATCTTGAGCCGGGTCAGCGACCGTACCCGCGCAATCAGCACGATGTCGGACACCGGCTTGGTCAGGAAATCGTCGGCGCCGGCCTCGAGGCCGCGCACGCGGTCGGCGGGGCTGTCCAGCGCCGTGATCATCACCACCGGAATGAAATGGGTGGCTGGGTTGGATTTCAGCCGGCGGCAAACCTCGAAGCCGTCGATATCGGGCATCATCACGTCAAGCAGGATGATGTCGCATTCGGCCCGCGTGCAGACCGACAGCGCCTCGGCTCCGTTGGACGCGGTCAGCACGTCGAAATACTCGGCGGACAGTCTTGCTTCCAAGAGCTTGACGTTGGCTGGGACGTCGTCGACGACCAGGATACGCGCGGACATCGAAAATTTTCTCCTACCCGATAAAGCGCCGAACGGTTTCGATGAACTTGCCGACCGAGATCGGCTTGGACAGATAGGCCTCGCAGCCGCCCTCGCGAATCCGCTCCTCGTCGCCCTTCATCGCAAATGCCGTCACCGCGACCACCGGAATGGCGCGCAGTTCCGGATCGTCCTTGATCCATTTTGTCACTTCGAGCCCGGACACCTGGGGAAGCTGGATATCCATCAGCACAAGGTCGGGGCGAAGCTTGCGAACCAGATCGAGCGCCTCGAAACCGTTGCTGGTGCCGGAGGTCTGATAGCCATGCGCTTCCAGCAGATCGCGAAAGAGCTTCATATTGAGCTCGTTGTCCTCCACGATCAGGACGGTTTTTGCCATCCCGTCCTCCCAATCCCCGATGATTCCAGCGCGCGGCCGCCGGACGTGTTGAAGTTCAAACTAGCGCCAGATTCGCTCTAACCCGTTAATCCCCAGTGCTTTCTTTTGCGATGTGCCTGCAAAATGCGCGCCGCTTGCTTGAACACGTTCCGCAAACTCGGGCATGATGGTTCCAAAATAGAGACCATAAGTTACGGAAAGGCAAATACCCCTGTTGAAGAAGCCTGTTCACAACCCTCGGGAAGTAGCTGAAATAGTTGCCGTTCAGGCGCTTTCCTTCATTGCCGGCGATGCTGGGCGGCTGGGCCTGTTCCTGGCCGAAACCGGGATCGGTCCGGAAACGCTGCGCACGGCCGCGACCGACCCACATTTCCTGGTGAATGTGCTCGATTTCGTCCTACGCGATGACGCGACCGTGAAGGCGTTCGCAGCCGCCTCGGATCTCGATCCCACCAATATCGCCGCGGCCCACCAGGCGCTCAACGATCCGAAATGGGAGCGCGACGTGCCGTGACCGCTGCCACGCCCGAGCTCGCCGGCCCGACCTGCTTTTGCCGGGATTGCCTTGGCGAGCTCGATTTCGCGGCCCATCGCTGCAGCGAATGTGGTTCGCCGCGCCTGGTCCGCCACCGCGCGTTGGCTTCCCTCACCCTTGCGCACATCGATTGCGATGCGTTCTACGCGACGGTGGAAAAGCGCGACAATCCTGAGATCGCCGACAAGCCGGTCATTATCGGCGGCGGCAAGCGCGGCGTGGTATCCGCGGCCTGCTACATTTCCCGGACCTTCGGCGTGCGTTCCGCGATGCCGATGTTCAAGGCGCTAGCGCTGTGCCCGTCTGCGATCGTGATCCGGCCCGACATGGCGAAATATGTCAGGGTCGGTCGCGAGGTCCGCCATGCCATGCAGGCGCTGACGCCGCTGGTCGAGCCGCTTTCGATCGACGAGGCGTTTCTCGATCTTAGCGGCACCCAGCGCGTCCACGGCATGATCCCGGCCAAGGTGCTGGCGCGGTTTGCCCGCGAGGTCGAGCGCGATATCGGAATTACCGTCTCGGTCGGCCTGTCCTGCAACAAGTTCCTGGCCAAGATCGCCTCCGACCTCGACAAGCCGCGCGGGTTTGCGGCGCTCGACCAGGACGAAGCCCGCGCGATGCTGGCGGACAAGCCGGTCGGGTTCATTTTCGGCGTCGGTCCTGCCACCCAGGAGCGGCTGTCCCAGCGCGGCTTTCGCACCATCGCCGACCTGCAGCGCGCCGACGAGGTCGAGCTGATGAAGCAGTTCGCGACCGAGGGCCGCAGGTTGTGGCGGCTCGCACGCGGCATCGACGACCGTTGCGTGGTGCCCGATCGCGGCGCCAAGACAATTTCGAGCGAGACCACATTCGAGACCGACGTCCGCGATTTTGCCACGCTGGAAAAACTGCTGTGGCGACTGTCGGACAAGGTGTCGGCGCGGCTCAAGGGCGGCAATCTCGCCGGGTGCACCATCACGCTGAAGCTGAAGACAGCCGACTTCCGGCAGCGTACCCGCTCGCAGTCGATCCACGCACCGACGCAGCTTGCGGCGAAAATCTTCGCGGTGTCCCGCGAAATGCTGGCGAAGGAAATCGACGGCACCGCGTTCCGGCTGATGGGCACGGGCGTCAGCGCGCTGCGAACGGGTTCGCAAGCCGACGACACCGACATGCTCGACCGCCGGTCGGCCGATGCCGAGCGCGCGATCGACGATCTGCGCAGGAAGTTCGGCAACACGGCAGTGATCCGCGGCATCGCCTATGAGAGGCCGGAAAAGCCGGAGGACGAATGATGGTGGTGTTCGCGTGAGCGCCGCATCACGATTCCCCCGTCATTCCGGGACGCGCCGTTATCCATAACCACCACTGCCGATTTTGAACATGACTGGCTACACATCGCCCTACGTGAATTCCGTGGTTATGGATTCCGGGCTCGCGCTAACGCGCGCCCCGGAATGACGGGGGAAATGGATTGCTTCGCGGAGCCTGGCATCGGGACGCATTCGCGCGACCCGTTGGTTCGCAATGACGGCAGCCTGCCCGTCTCACTTACACGGCTTAGAATCCTTGATGTCGAACTTGCCCAGGGCGCCGGAGATGACAAAATCGTTGTAGTCGAGCACCAGCGCCCGCGACACGCCGTTCTCGAACAGCTCGAACGACATCGAGTAGACCGGGGTCTGCTCGCCCTCCGTGGCCTTGGCGCCGCGATCGTAATAACTCACCGTGACCGGCCAGCGCGTCAGCGATTTCATCGCACCGCTTTCGGTGGAGGGGTCGGGCGAGGCGATGCTGCGGTCGCCGGGGATCGGCTGACCGATCACCGAAAGCGTGTTGTAGACCTTCTCGCCGTTGTCGGAGCCGTCATAGACCGTGAGCTCGAGCACCGATTTTCCCGCGCGCGCCGCCTCGATGATGCGCTGGATCTGCTGGGTCGGAAACACCGTGTCGCCGTCGAGCGTAATGGTCTTGGCCTGGGGTTGTTTCAGTTTGACCGTGACATGATCGCCGACCCGCTCGGCAACGCCATCCACCGGGCTGGCGTCGCTGTCGTTCATTCGGGTCTCGATCTTGAAGCGATAGCTCTTGCCCGCGCCGTCTTCCCAGGAGGTCGAGCGCAAATCGCTCAATGTCACCTTGTCCTCGCCGCTTTCCAGTTCCGACACCTGCCTGAATTCCGAGGTGTAGCCTTCGCAGGCGCTGCCGGAGAAATTATAGAGAATGCGCCCGCGCGCGCTGTTGATCGCGTTGGAGCCACGCGACTTCACCAGGCTGAGATCGTAAAGCGCCTGATGCGGCAGGAACGGGATGCTGGCCGCCGCCTCGGCCCGGCCGCCGGCAAGGCCCGGTGCCGCCGCGATGGCGGCAACCATCAGCGCCAGCGCTGTAACGTCTCGGGGCGCAATCCGCAGCAAGCGAGCCATGTCTTTTCCTCGACCGTGATTTGTCGCATTAATGACCGAGGTATTGCGCCACAACTAGGGCCGCGCCGCGAAAAAGGGGCGGAATTATCGGCTGAGCGACGGCGTTCTTTGGCCGGTGCCGCGCCGGACGGACGGCTGCCTTCACCGGCGGCCGGCGGTCGCTTGCAAGTGGCGGCGCGATGCGCGAAACAAGGCGGACCCGATCGCCTGGATCGGGTGCCGGAGCATCAAACGGGGACGAGACATGGCGGGTACGATCGAGCAGAAACTTGCGGCGCAGGGTGTCGTCTTGCATGAACCGGCCAGTCCGGTAGCGAACTATGTCGGCTTCGTGCGTACCGGGAATCTGCTGTTCGTGTCGGGCCAGGTATGCGTCAACTCCGAGGGAAAACTGATCGCCAAGGGCAAGCTCGGCGCCGGCGTCACCGTCGAGCAGGGCAACGCCGCCGCGCGCGGCTGCGCCATCAATCTGCTGGCACAGATCAAGGCCGCGCTTGGCGATCTCGACAAGGTCGTCCGCGTGGTCCGGCTCGGCGGCTTCGTCAATTCGGCTCCGGATTTCCTCGACGGGCCGAAGGTGCTCAATGGCGCCTCCGACCTGATGGTCGCGGCATTCGGCGACAAGGGCCGTCACGCCCGCACCACCGTCGGCGTCGCTGCGCTGCCGTCGGATGCGGCGGTGGAAGTCGAGGGCATATTCGAGGTCTCGTAGGCGGAGCGGCCGGATGCGCGCACCGGACTGGCTGACGACGCGGCCGGTAGCCCATCGCGGCCTGCACGACCGCGCGCGCGGCATCGTGGAAAACATGCCGGGCGCGGTCGAAGCCGCGATCGACGGACATTTCGCAATCGAGGTCGACCTGCAGCTCAGCGCCGATGGCGAGGCGATGGTGCACCATGACGACGAGCTGGGCCGTCTCACCGAAGGCTCCGGCGCACTGCTCGACATGAGCGCGGCCGCACTCAGGGCCGTCCGGTTCAAGGATACCGCCGAGCGGATGATGTCGCTCGACGATCTCTGCGCGCGGGTCGGCGGCCGGACGCCGCTGCTGATCGAGGTCAAGAGCCATTTCGACGGCGACCGCACACTGGTGGCGCGGATGGCGCAGGTTCTCGCCTCCTATCGCGGGCCGGTGGTCGGAATGTCGTTCGACCCGGACCAGGTGCTGGCGCTGCGCGAGCAGATGCCGGAGCTGCCCCGCGGCATCATCGCCCAGCGCAGCTATGACGACGATTACTGGAAAAAACTCAGCCCGGCCCAGCGTGGCAGCATGCTGCATCTGCGTCACGCCTTCCGCACCCGGCCGCATTTCGTCGCCTTCTCGGTCAACCAGTTGCCGGCTGCGGCGCCATGGATGGCGCGCCATCTGTTCGGCCTTCCCTTGCTGGCCTGGACCGTGCGCACACCAGAGCAGCGCGAACGTGCGGCGCGCTACGCCGACCAGATGATCTTTGAAGGTTTCCGGCCGGGAACCTGAGCAGTCCCGCACCCTTGAAGTCGCGACCGCAATGCACGATCTTGGGTGGGTTGGTCACCATGTGCGATGGCCGATCGTGACATGAGACCGTTCCCAGTCGTCGATGGCGTCATCCGAAATAACCCTCGAAGCCGTCTCCTCCGTCAGCCAGATCCCGGCTGCGGATTGGGATGCCTGCGCCAACCCGCGGCCCGGGCCCGGCAGCCGCAACGGCCTCGACACGGCTTCATCCAATCCTGCGGCGGATTCCTGCTCCAACCCAGGACCCGGCTATAACCCATTCGTTTCGCATGCTTTTTTTACGGCCGCCGAAGCTTCCGGATCGGCCACCGCGCGGACCGGATGGGGACCGCGCCACCTGCTGGCACGGCTTGACGGCAGCATTGCCGGCATCGTGCCGTGCTATCTGAAATCCCACTCGCAGGGCGAATATGTGTTCGACCGCGGCTGGGCCGAGGCCTATGAGCGTGCCGGCGGACGCTATTATCCGAAGCTGCAGGCCTCGGTTCCCTTCACGCCGGCCGCCGGACCGCGCCTGCTGATCCGGAATGGCGCCGATCGCGAACGCATCGGTGCCGCGCTCGCCGGCGGACTGGTGGCGCTGTGCGAGACCGTGCGGGCCTCCTCGGTTCACGTCACCTTTGCCCGCGAGACCGAGCAGAAATTGCTCGCCGAATACGGCTTCCTGCAGCGCAACGACCAGCAGTTTCACTGGCACAATCAGGGTTATGGCGGGTTCGAGGATTTTCTTGCCAGCCTCAACTCGCGCCATCGCAAGGCGATCCGGCGCGAACGGCGCGAGGCGCTTGCCGCCGGTATCACGATCGAAGCCCTCACCGGCCGCGAAATCACTGAAGAGGCCTGGGACGCCTTCTTTGCGTTCTACATGGACACGGGATCGCGAAAATGGGGCCGGCCCTATCTGACCCGCGCCTTCTTCTCGCTGGTCAGCGAAACCATGGCCGAGGACGTGCTGCTGGTGATGGCGCGGCGCAATGGCCGCTGGATTGCCGGCGCCATCAATTTCATCGGCTCCGATACCTTGTTTGGGCGCAACTGGGGTGCGATCGAGCATCATCCGTTCCTGCATTTCGAAGTCTGCTATTATCAGGCGATCGATTTTGCGATCCGGCGCGGACTGCGGGTGGTCGAGGCCGGCGCGCAAGGCGAGCATAAGATCGCGCGCGGATATCTGCCGCAGACCACCTATTCGGCGCATTACATCGCCGACCCCGGTCTGCGCCGCGCGATCGCCGACTATCTCAAGCGCGAGCGCGCCTATGTGGCGGAGGCCGGGCGCGAGCTCACCGAGGCCGGACCGTTTCGCAAAGCCGCCGACGACCCGTCCTGATGGAACCGGATTCTGGAGACAGCATGGCCTCATATGACCCCAACAACATCTTCGCCAAGATCCTGCGCGGTGAATTCCCGTGCTACAAGGTGTACGAGAACGATCACGTCCTCGCCTTCCTCGACATCATGCCGCGGTCTCCCGGGCATACGCTCGTGATCCCGAAGGCGCCGGCCCGCAACATCCTCGATATCACGGCGGAGGATTTCGCTCATGTCGCGCGCGGCACCCATCGCATCGCCCGCGCTGCGATGACGGCGTTCAAGGCCGACGGCATCACCATTCAGCAGTTCAGCGAACCCGCCTCCGGGCAGGTGGTGTATCACCTGCACATGCACGTGATGCCCCGCCACGACGGCATCGCGCTGCTGCCGCCGGCGAGCCGGAAGGAGGACGCCAAAGTGCTGGAAGACCATGCCGTCCGGCTGATCGCGGCGCTGAAGGCCGGATGAGGTTAGGATCGTCATCGCGCCATCGCGATGAACGGGAATCCCTCACTCCGTCTCGAAGTCGCCGGCCTGCGGCGATGCGAGCGGCGTAAATTCGCAGCGGTCGGGTTTGAGGTCGAGCAGCGGCGTTTCGTCGAGGCAATCCAGCCCGCGGACAAAGACGGTGCTGCCTTCGACGCTGACCAGCTTGACGATCGAAGTGCCGATCGGGTTCGGTCGCACCGGCGAGCGCAGCGAAAATGTACCACGCGTCGATTTGTTGTTCTTCGGGCTCTGCAGCACCAGATCGCGACGCGACCGATGCAGCCAATAGATCACCTCGAGGGTGGAGTAGAAATCGACCCCCTTCAGCGCCGGCACCCAGGGCTCGAAAATCTCGAGCCGGCACACCGGGCCGTCGTGACGCCCCTGCCGCGGCGTCGCCAGGCGCGAGGTCCAGGGGGTGCGTATACGGCCGATGAAGATCAGGCCGGCATCGTGCGCCGGGGGCGCGTCGACGGCGCGTTCGCCTTCGCGGATTTCATTCTCTCGAACCATCAGCGGCCTCGCCGTCAAACCCCGGATGTCATTACCCGAGCCACCATTTGCCAGCAAGCATCAGCAATTCGCCACCGACCACGCCGGCAAAAATCGACCGCCGCGCCGCGAGGAAGACCGCAAATCCCGCCACCACCGCAGCGTATCGCAGCCATCCCGGCACGCTCGCCAGCGCGCCCGGCGGTTGCAGCAGGATCTGCGCGATAACGCCGGCGAGAATAGCGGTTGCGATCGCCCTCACCCAGACCAGCAGCTCAGACCCCTCATCGACGCCGCCGCCGAGCCAAAGGCCGAGCATCCGCCAGACCTCGTTGGGCAGGAAGCCCGCGATCACCAGCACCAGCAGCGCATGCCAGTCGCCGAACAACCCGCTCATGGGCGCATCCGCCAGCGGTGGACACCGAAGGCGATGGTGCCGGCCGAGACGCCACTGATCAGGATATCGACGCCGGTGTGCAGCATCGCCACCAGCGGAAACAGCGCCAATCCGAGCAGCAGCGCCAGCGCGTCGGCGAGTTGCCGGCAATTGCGAGCGGTCGAGAGCAGAAAGGCCAATGGCGTCAGCAGCAGGATGGCGGCGGCGAACAGTTCGGGCAGGTTGGCCGCAAGGCCGTAGCCGACAGTCGTCGCGACCAGGCAGACCGACAGCAGGCCAAGGCCGAGACCATGGGTGAACGCCAGCCGCCGCTCGTGCGGAACCTGCGGCAGCAGCCGAAAGCATTCGACCCACAGTGTGACCGCGATGAAATGGGCCGCCAGTACCAGATGACGCCGCTTCGTCGTTGGCGTGCGCAGCATCGGCAATACCGACACCACCATCGGAAACAGGCGGATCGCGCTCAGCGTGACGGCAATTGCCGCCTGCACCAGGGTGGCCCCCGAACCCAGCGTGGAGATCAGGATGATTTGCGCCGGGCCCGCCCAGACCAGGGCGGTCGCCAGCAGCGCCCATCCCAGGCTGAAATGCGTGTCGTGGGCGAGCGCGCCGATGCCGAGATAGGTCGCAAACAGCACCAGCGCGAGCACCGTCGAACCGACCGACCACATCCCCCACGCGAACGCCCGCAGGGAATTTTGCCACTGGGGCGAGTTGAGAGCGGGAAGCGGCACGGCTGTCCGGATCGGTTGAGGCGCGCCCCGCATAACGCGGGCCAAACCGACCGCCGTCAAGCGAACCGAGGTTCAGGGCTGTCATGCAGCCGCCCGGTCAGCTCCGTACATTCGGGTTTCGCAATACGAAGCAGGCCCCGCCGGCGCGGCGGATGCGGTTGCACAGATCGTTGGCGGCGGGCCGCGTATCGGCACCGATGCGCACCTGATAGAATGCGCGGGTGCCGCGGCTGCGGACCACCGAGCTCAACAGGCTGGGGTCCTGATCACCGATCACCGCGGCAAGCCGTTTCATCGCCCGCGCATACATCGCCAGCGCCTTGTTGCGGTCGAAGCCCGCGGCGAGCTGCACGCCCCACAGCTTGGCCGCAGCGAGCTTCACATGTTGCTCCAACTGGGTGACGAAGGGATTGGGCGCGCGCCGCAGCAGCGCCATCAGCTCGCGGCAACTGCGGGTCGGCGGGCGTTCGGGCATCGTGCCGGTTTTGCCGGCGGTCGCCCAAGCCTCGACCGTGCTGCCGGTGATGGCGGCCACGTAGTTGCGCGTCTCCTGCGGCATCGCCGCGGTGCCGGCAAGCCATTGCTGGACCCGGTGCGGTCCGGCGTTATAGGCCGCGGCCGCCAGCCCAAGATTGCCGAACTGATCGCGCAGCTCGCCCAGGAATTCGGCCGACTTCGGCAGCGCCTGCACCGGATCGAACGGATCGAGCAGACGGCGTTCGCTGGCGGTACCCGGCATGAATTGCGCAATCCCCTCGGCGCGCTGGCCGCTGCGCGTCACCGGTCCGACCGCGTCCGACTGGAACCAACTCTCCTGCCAGATTACCCGCGCAAAGAACTCAAGCGGCAGGCCCTGCGCCTTGGCCGCCAATTCGATCATCAGGCACATCGCCTCGCGTGTGTCGTCGTCGCCGGTGTGGTCGCCCTTGTCCTGGCTTTGGGGAATCGCGAGTTCCTCGACACTCGGCCTCACGAACCTGTCCGCGGTCGCCGCATCCTCCGCGGACGCCGGCGCAGCCGGCGAGCCCAGCACCGCGAACACGACCCAAACCGCCACCTTCAGACCGACTTCCGTTCGCATGGTCGTTATGTTTTTCAGCGCGAAAACGTGCCTGACACAGGGAGACGACGGTCTGGCTATCCGGCAATGATGGCGTACGCGTGGAGCGCAGGCCATGCGCCCGGCCGCGCGAGCATAACGGCTTCTTCGCCACGGCCAAAAGCGCCGAATACGCCCTATTCCGACCGCGATCGGTTTAGGTTAACGCGGCATTTTGCCGGCCGCGCTCTTTCGCAGGCAGCGGAGCCGCGTAAGGTCCGGCCGTTTCACCGGGGGATTCTTCGATGCTGGACCGACGCGAGTGCGCGCGCGACAAGATTATCGATCGCGGCGTCGCCGAAATCGGCGAGCCCGGCATGACCCGGGATTGCGCCGGCGCCAACATCGAATTCAGCAATGTCGTCAAATTCCAGAAGCAGCCGATATCGCTGGGCATCGCGCTCAGGAGCCGCTCCTTCCGCGCCAGAATCATCCGGTGGCGCGACAATTTTGTCGGCATCGCGTTTCGTTCGGAAAATCCTTATGAGCTGCCGGTCTCCGACCTCGAGGAGCGGCTGCGCCAGAGCGAGCAGAAGAAGCGGCAGCTTCAGCATCGCATCAACGCGTTGCTGAGCCGGGACTGAACCCGCGGCCGCTCGGGTCGACGAACCGCCGCAACCGCGCCGGCAGCGCGGCGGTTTGCCGTCCACCTTCGAACCGGTATCGCCCCCCAGCCTGCTGCAGGTCTGACCCTTGCCGGCCGGGAACCCGGTTGGCAGTTCGATGTTGCAAAGGGTCGGCTAATCCAGCAAGCGGTAACCCGCCAATATCATGATCTGAGGCATATCCACCGCATGTCGTCCGCCATTGCCGAGCACGCCGATGGCCTGCCCAAGCCGCAACGTCATTGGGCCATTCTTACCATCGCGCTCGGTCTTGTCATGGCGGTGATCGATGGCGCCATCGCCAATGTCGCGCTGCCGACCATTGCAAGGGACTTGAACGCCAGTCCGGCGTTTTCGATCTGGATCGTCAACGGCTATCAACTGGCGATCACGATCTCGCTGCTGCCGCTGGCATCGCTGGGCGAAATCATCGGCTATCGCCGGGTCTACCTTGCGGGGCTCCTGCTCTTCACGCTGGCATCCCTGTTTTGCGCGCTTTCGCACACACTGTTGCTGCTGACGGTGGCGCGCATCATGCAGGGATTTGGCGCCGCAGGGATCATGAGCGTCAACGCGGCGTTGGTCCGCTTCACCTATCCGCACGCGCTGCTGGGCCGCGGCATCGGCCTCAACGCGCTGGTGGTCGCGGTCTCCGCCGCGGTCGGCCCCACGGTGGCCTCGGCGATCCTGTCGATCGGAACATGGCCGTATCTTTTCGCCATCAATATCCCGCTCGGTGTCGCGACGCTCGCATTGGGCTGGCGCAGCCTGCCCCATATTCCGCGCGCCGTTCACAGTTTCGACTGGTTGAGCGGCGTGCTCAGCGCCGTCACCTTCGGCCTCGGCATCGCCGCCATCGATAGCGTCGGCCATGGCGAGGCCCTGCTGCTGTGCCTGCTGGAGTTCGGGGTCGCGGCCGTCGCCGGGGTTCTGCTGGTGTTACGGCAGAAGCATCAGCCCTCGCCATTGCTGCCGGTCGACCTGTTGCGCATTCCCATTTTCGCACTGTCGATCGGCACCTCGATCGCCTCGTTTTGCGCGCAGATGCTGGCGTTCGTGGCGATGCCGTTTTATCTCGAGAGCCGGTTCGGATATTCGGCGGTCGAGATCGGACTTCTGATCACGCCCTGGCCGATCGCCGTCGCATTCGCAGCCCCCCTCGCCGGACGGCTGGTCGAACGCTACCCGGCCGGGCTGCTCGGCGGCATCGGCCTCGTGCTGTTTGCAGGCGGCCTCGGCGCGCTGGCGCTGATCCCGGAGGCTCCCTCATCGTTCGACGTGGTCTGGCGCATGGCGCTGGCCGGCTTCGGCTTCGGTCTGTTCCAGACCCCAAACAACCGTACCATGATTGCGGCGGCGCCGCGCGAGCGCAGCGGCGGCGCGAGCGGCATGCTCGGAACGGCCCGGCTGCTGGGCCAGACCGCGGGCGCGGCACTGGTGGCACTGTTTCTGGCCCGCTATCCCGTGGCGGGCACCCGGATCGCGCTGCTGGTTGCGGTGGCCTTTGCGCTGTGCGGCGCGGCGCTTAGCATGCTGCGGCTGTCGCCGGCGGGCACCCGAGGCCTCGAACGGGTCCAAATCCGCGACGGCCAGCGCCTCAAGGGCGACTGACCGCGGACCAGTACCGGTGGCCACCGGCTATCTTGCGACGCGCCGGCTCGCCCTCGATTCGCGCCAATCTCAGGCGGCCTACGCCTTGACCAGCGGGCCTCGCGAGACCGGGCCCTTCGACCCGCCGCCCGGTCCGTTCGGTCTCGGCTTGCGCGGCACCGCGCGCTTGCGGGCGCCGGGCAGCTTCTCCGGCTTCGGCGTCACCGGCCCTTCGACGTATTCGAAGCCGATCTTTTCCTGACCGGTTTCCGCGGCCGCCTCGTCCTTGACCAGCACGACACGGACATGGCCGCCACCCTTGAGCTTGCCGAACAGCACCTCGTCGGCGAGCGGCTTCTTGATGTGCTCCTGGATGACGCGCGCCATCGGCCGCGCTCCCATCTGCTCGTCATAACCGTGCTGAATCAGCCATGCCTTGGCCGGTTCCGACAGCTCGATGGTGACGTCGCGGTCGCCGAGCTGCGCCTCGAGTTGCAGCACGAATTTCTCGACCACCATGCCGATCACATCGACGTTAAGATGCGCGAACGAGATGATGGCGTCGAGTCGGTTGCGGAATTCGGGCGCGAACTGCCGGGTGATCGCCTCGTGATCGTCGCCTTCCCGCCTGTTGCGCGTGAAGCCGAACGCCTGACGCGCCAGGTCGGCAGCGCCCGCATTGGTGGTCATGATCAGGATGACGTTGCGGAAATTGACCGGCTTGCCGTTATGGTCGGTCAACCGGCCGTGATCCATGATCTGCAGCAGCACGTTGTAGAGGTCGGGATGCGCCTTCTCGATTTCGTCGAGCAGCACCACGCAGTGCGGATGCTGGTCGACGCCGTCGGTGAGCAGCCCGCCCTGGTCGAAACCGACATAGCCGGGAGGCGCGCCGATGAGGCGCGATACCGTGTGCCGCTCCATATATTCCGACATGTCGAAGCGGATCAGTTCGACGCCGAGCGATGCGGCGAGCTGTTTAGCCACCTCGGTCTTGCCGACACCGGTCGGACCCGAAAACAAATACGAGCCGATCGGCTTTTCCGGCTCGCGCAGGCCGGCCCGCGCCAGCTTGATCGAAGCCGACAGCGCCTCAATCGCCTTGTCCTGGCCGAACACTACCCGCTTCAGCGTCTGTTCGAGGTGCTTGAGAACCTCGGCATCGTCCTTGGACACGCTCTTGGGCGGAATCCGCGCCATGGTCGCGATGGTCGTCTCGATTTCCTTGATGCCGATGGTCTTCTTGCGCTTGCTTTCCGTCAACAGCATTTGCGCCGCACCGGATTCATCGATCACGTCGATCGCCTTGTCCGGCAGCTTGCGGTCATGGATGTAGCGCGAGGATAGTTGCACCGCGGCCTCGATCGCCTCGTTGGTGTATTTCAGCCGGTGGTAGTCCTCGAAATAGGGTTTCAGACCCTTGAGGATCGCGATCGCATCCTCCACCGTCGGCTCATTGATGTCGATCTTCTGGAACCGGCGCACCAGCGCGCGGTCCTTCTCGAAATGCTGGCGATATTCCTTGTAGGTGGTCGAACCCATGCAGCGAATCGTGCCCGATGCCAGCGCGGGCTTCAGCAGGTTGGAAGCGTCCATCGCGCCACCCGACGTTGCGCCGGCGCCGATCACGGTATGGATCTCGTCGATGAACAGGATCGCGTTCGGATGCGCCTCCAACTCCTTCAGCACCTGCTTCAGCCGCTCCTCGAAATCGCCGCGGTAGCGGGTGCCGGCCAGCAACGTACCCATGTCCAGCGAGAACACGGTTGCCGCCGCCAGCACCTCCGGCACCTCGCTGTCGACGATGCGCTTGGCGAGCCCCTCCGCAATCGCGGTCTTGCCGACGCCGGCTTCGCCGACGAACAGCGGATTGTTCTTTTGCCGGCGGCACAGTACCTGGATCGCGCGGTTGATCTCGGCATTGCGCCCGATCACCGGATCAATCTTGCCGTCGCGCGCCTTCTTGTTGAGGTTCACGCAGTAGGTATCGAGCGCCTCGCCCTTTTTCTTGGAGTCCTCGTTTCCCTTGGTCTCGGTTTCTTCATCGACGCCGCGCACCGGGCGCGCTTCCGATACCCCGGGGCGCTTGGCGATGCCGTGGCTGATATAATTCACCGCATCGTAGCGGGTCATGTCCTGCTCCTGCAGGAAATAGGCGGCGTGGCTCTCGCGCTCCGCGAAGATCGCGATCAGCACATTGGCCCCCGTCACCTCCTCGCGGCCGGATGACTGGACGTGAATCACGGCGCGCTGGATCACGCGCTGAAAACCCGCCGTCGGCTTGGCGTCATCGGCGCCATCCGTCACCAGGTTTTCGAACTCGGTTTCGAGGTAATTGACAAGACTGGTGCGCAGCTTGTCGAGATCGACACTGCAGGCGCGCATGACAGCCGCCGCATCGGAATCGTCGATCAGCGACAGCAGCAGATGTTCGAGCGTGGCATATTGGTGATGACGCTCGTTGGCAATCGCAAGCGCACGATGCAGTGATTGTTCAAGGCTCTGGGAAAAAGTCGGCATTCGCGTCCTCTGTGGCCCCCTGCCATCATGATCGCCGTTGGCCGGTCAGGCAACAACAACCTTTATCATACCATATATAGTTACACTGGATCATGGCGAAAGACCGGTTCCCACTGTTCGTTCGCACCCGGCTTGCACCGCACCGTACATGGAATTTCGCCGGCCGTACCACGTGAGCGGGCAGATCAGGTTGGCCGACAAGGCAAAACCCGTTCCGGTTCTTGATAGATTCCAGCCCGAGCCTACTTTTTTTCCATCACGCATTGCAGGGGGTGCTGGTGCTTGCGCGCGAAATCCATCACCTGGGTCACCTTGGTTTCGGCGATTTCATAGGTGAACACGCCGCACTCCCCGATACCATGGTGATGAACGTGCAACATGATCTTGGTCGCGGCCTCGATGTCCTTCTGGAAGAATTTCTCCAGCACGTGAACGACGAACTCCATCGGCGTGTAATCGTCGTTCAGGATCAGGACCCGATACAGATTCGGGCGCTTGGTCTTCGGCTTGACCTTGGCAATCACGGAGGTCGCCGGGCCACCGGCCCCCCCGGTCCGGTTCTCGTCGTTGCTCATTCGAACGGCAGATGCGGCGACGGCGGGCGGCGCCGACCAATCAAATCTGGGAGTTAATAGCAGCATGGCACAGGCGTTCGACATCCCAACGGGAAACTGGACAACGACCGGGTGATGTCCCCTGCCGGGGCCATCTCAAGGAGTTCCCAGACGTTTTCAGACCGCCGCTCCCGTCCGACCCGACCCATTCGCTGGATCGATGCCGGAAATATGGGTCCGCCACCGGCTCGCCGCAAGCACGCAAATACTGACCAAATCCAACCCGCGGCGGCCCAAACTCCGAGCCCGACGATCGCACCAAGGTTAACCAATCCCTTTGGATTTGACAAAGCGGGATCGCCAGCCATTTAGCGCGCATTGACAATAGCGATGGCTTTTTGGGCCGAATCGCGGTTGCGCGGCTATTGACCCAGTTTTATCGAGAGGAATTTACCACCTGTTTATTGGCGGCGACCGAGATGGCGGAATAACCCCAAACTCGGTGGCAAACCATGTGCGGTGCATTCATTAAACTTCGCGTCCGGGAAGCGGCCCGCCGCTTTGCCCGGGCCAATGAGGGCAATATCGCGGTGATCTTTACCATCGCCCTTATCCCCATCATCAGCTTCATCGGCGCGGCAATCGACTATAGCCGGGCCAATAACGCCCGCTCGACGATGCAGGCCGCGCTCGATTCGACGGCCTTGATGATTTCCAAGGACCTCTCCAGCGGTTTGATCACGACGGCCCAGATCGCTACACAGGCCCAGGCCGATTTTAACGCTCTCTATACCAACCCCGACGCTCAGGCCGTGAGTGTCACCGCCACCTACACGGCCAATGCCGGCAGCATGGGCTCGACCGTCCAGGTCAACGGATCGGCGTACATCAACACCGACTTCATGAAGCTGGCGGGCTTTCCCACCATCCCCTTCAGCAGCACCTCGACCACCGCCTGGGGCAATGTGAAGATGCGGGTGGCGCTGGCGCTCGACAACACGGGATCGATGGCCGACAACGGCAAGATCGCCGCGTTGCGCACCGCCGCGACCAACCTCGTCAACCAGCTCAGCGCACTCGCCAAGAATCCCGGCGATGTCTACATTTCCGTGATTCCCTTCGCCAAGGTCATCAACGTCGGCTCCAGCAATTCCGGCGCGACGTGGATTGACTGGACTGACTGGCAGAACCCGCCGACGCAGCAACCGAACAACGGCACTTACCAGGCAAAATTGCCAGGCAATTGGGCCAACATTGGACCGGGCTCGACCTGTCCATTCACGAATAACAACAGCGGATTCGTCTGCACCAGCAGCCCTGTGAACGGCAGTTCAACGGTCTCGAACGTTCCGTCGAGCGGCACCTATAAGGGCTATATTTGCCCGAGCGTCGACTACAATTCGCACACTCTCTATAACGGCTGCTGGACCAGCACACAAACCGCGACGCAGGTAACCTATTGCACCGGCTCCTCTTGCAGCACGAATGGCGCCAACAGCACGGCCACCTGTACCGGCAGCGGCAGCGGCAAGGTTTGCAAGGAATACACCTTCACTCACAACTGGATTGCCAATGCGACCAACACATGGACCGGTTGCATCACGGACCGCACCCAGGACTTCGACACCACGGGCGACGCACCAACATCGAATATTGCTGCGACGCTGTTTCCAGCCAACCAGTATTACGAGAACGGTACGGCCTATTGTAATCCCAATAGCTCGACTCAGCTCGAGCCCATCATGCCGATGACCTACAACTGGAGCACGCTCAAGACCAACATCGGTGCGATGCAGCCGACGGGCGGCACCGATCAGGCGATCGGCCTCGCCTGGGCCTGGCAGACGCTTCTGCAGACGGGACCCGTACCCGCTCCGGCCGAAGATCCCAACTCCACCTACAACCGGGTGATCATTCTGCTGTCGGACGGCCTGAATACCGAAGACCGCTGGCCGGTGAACGGCAACGGAAACACCCAAAACAATGGTGCGATCGATGCCCGGCAGCAGTTGCTGTGCGACAATCTTCGAAACGCCAAGGATGCCAATGGCAATCCGATGTACACGATCTACACGATCCAGGTCGACACCAGCACGCCAGCGGATCCGACCTCGGCAATCCTTCAATCCTGCGCCAGCTCCAATGGGCTCCCGGATACCAGCAAGTTTTTCCTGCTGACCAACGCCAACCAGATCGTCACCACGTTCAACACGATCGGCACCGCACTCAGCGAGCTGCGCGTCGCGAGATAACCGCAGCCGCACCCCTCGACAAGAAAAAGCCCGGCCGCAACGGCTGGGCTTTTGATTTTCAATGACGTGAAGGCTGCTTATAGCGCTTTCGAGCGAACCGGGGACCGGATTCGATCAGAACCGAACAGGCTTTTAGCCTTTGGTGGGCGAGACTAACCTCGCGGCGACGCCCTGCAGCGGCTTGAGGCTCGTCTTGGCAAGATCGGTATAAAGCCCGGCGATCTTCTGCGCCTCCGCCACGAAGGTCTCATAGGCCGACCTCGCATATTCAGTCTGCACCTCGATCGCCTTGTCCAGTGACTTTACGCCGGAAAGCTTCTCGACGAACTGCTTCGTGTCTTCGAACGACTTCCTGGTGTAGTCGCCATAGGCGCTGGCGATGGCTTGAATGCCGCTCTGAAGGCCGGCGGCCGACGCCGTGACGGTTTCGAGCTGCTCTTTGCCGTATTGCTGGAGTTCTTCAATTTTGAGCATCGGTGCGGTTCTTTCCCAGACTGAGGTGCCATGATCTGCCGGGAGGTCCAGCCCCCTGACGGCTCATACATAGTGCAATGCACAATGAAGTCAAGGATTATTGTGCATCGCACAAATTATTCGAGTCAGCCGCAATTTGCACAGCGAGACGCAAGAGATGCTTAATCCTTTGGAAACTCCGGCCCCCTAACCTGATCCAAACTCGCCCCCGGACCGGGCGGGTCGTTAAAACTGTTGTTCTGCAGTGGCTTACTGGAATAATGACCTGAACAGCGATCCGGGTGAACAGCGTTTGCTCGAATCACACATTGAGCAGGGGTAATCGTCACGGGTTGCGTTGGGCATAATTTGGCCTCACGGAGCGGTGAACTAGACAGAGATAATGGGACGGGGAAGTTCATGCTTCGCACAACCTTGCTTTCCTCGCGCGTTCAGCGGGCTTGTGTTTTCGGTTTCACCATCGCCACCGCGGTCATCCTTACCTCAACTGCCGCCGATGCTCGGCGTGCCAGGCATCATAACAATGCCCGCCATCACCATGAGGCGCGGGAAAGCTATAGTCCGCCGTTTTCTTCCATCATCGTAGATGCCAATTCAGGCGCCACGCTGACCGCCAGCAATCCCGATGCGTCGCGTCACCCGGCATCGCTCACCAAGATCATGACACTCTATCTGTTGTTCGAGCGGCTCGAGAACGGCAAGATGACGCTCGATACCCAGATGCCGGTATCGGAGCACGCCTCCGAGCAGGCGCCCACCAAACTCGGCCTGCGTCCCGGTCAAAGCATTCGCGTCGAAGACGCCATCAAGGGCATCGTGACGCGTTCGGCCAACGATGCCGCCGTCGTGATCGCCGAAGCCATCGGCGGCGACGAAGAGGATTTCTGCAAGATGATGACGCGCAAGGCGCGCGCCATCGGCATGACCAAGACGGTCTATGTCAACGCCTCCGGCCTTCCCGATGACGCACAGGTCACCACGGCGCGCGACCAGTCGATTCTCGGACGCGCGATTCAGGACCGCTTTCCGCGCTATTACCGCTACTTCTCGACCGAAGCCTTCAACTACCATGGCCAGTCCATCCGCAACCACAACCACCTGCTCGGCAGCGTCGAGGGCGTGGATGGAATCAAGACCGGATACACCCGCGCCTCGGGCTTCAATCTCGTTACCTCGATACGCCGCGGCAATCGGCATCTGATCGGCGTCGTGATGGGCGGCCACAGCGGCGGATCGCGCGACGCCATCATGCGCAACCTGCTGGCCGAGAACATGGACAAGGCCGCAACCCGGCGGACCGTGGCCGCGATCACCGAGCGCAACCCTGCCGACGCCAATGCCGATGTTGCGGAAGCCGAAGCCGAGTCACGGTCGACCCAGACTATTCAGGTCGAGGGCGCCATTCAGGCGGTATCGTCCGAGCCGGCGGCCGCCCCGCCGATCCATTCCACCGCATCGGTTTCGCGATCGGTGATCGCCGCCGCGACCGCGGCCGTGCCGCCGCCGCAGGCCAAATCCGAACCCGCGCCGTTTACCAATGGCGTGATCCAGACCCAGTCGATCGCCGCGATTCCCGGTTCGTCCGAACCGATGAAACCGGTCCGGGTCAAGACCGTCCAGATCAAGGCGGGACAGCTCAAGCTGGCCTCCGCCGCCCCGTCGCAGCCGGCGGCGCCCGTCACCAGTTCCATCTCATCTCGTTCGGACGTGCCGGAGACATCGGGCGCCATTGTCGCCCGCGCCGAGTCCAACAAGCCTGCCGCCGCCCCTGAAATGCCGCCGCAGCCGGCCAACTTCGGCACCGGCCATGGTGTGCTCGGTGTCTTGCCGGCATCGAGCGTACCGGCTGCCACCGGCTCGCAGGCCTTGGCCTACGCCGATCCCAGCCCCCGGCCGCAGGCGATCCAACAGAACGGCGCCATCAAGCCGCTCGCGGCCCACACCGGATGGATCATCCAGGTCGGCGCGCTCGACAGCGAGAGCGAGGCACGGGAGCGCATAGAGGCGGCGCGGAGCCAGGCCCACGGCCTGCTCAGCAAGGCCGATCCGTTTACCGAACCGGTCGTCGCCAAGGGCGACAAGAAGCTGTTTCGTGCCCGCTTCGCCGGACTTGATCGCGACCAGGCCGAGGCGGTGTGCCGGACCCTCAAGCGCTCCGAAATCTCCTGCATCACCGTCAAGAACTGACCGCGGCAAGCACCCGAGCTTGCCAGCTCGACTGTGCCGGATAGGCGACGTTTACCCCGCCTGCGTACTGGCTCCGTGCGCTTTGACCGCACAAATCCCCGATCCTGCAAACCTCTCGTCAAGATTTGGCGATTACAACTGCAGAAGGGAAAGATCGACCACGTCGGACAACGGCGGGTGGTAACGGGGCGTCAGCCAGAGCGACCAGCAGAAGCACCTCGCGGACAGTAGCGTTTGTAGCGTTGCCGGAGTTAGCCGTGATGCGTGCGAAGCAAAGTATCCTTGGCCTCGTTTACACGGGCAGCGAGGTACGTCGACCCCCCTTGATCGGGATGCAGTTTCTTCATCAACCCGCGGTGCGCGCGGCCGATCTCATCACGCCCCGCCCCAGGCTGCAGGCCAAGGATCTGATAGGCCTCCTCGTCCGTCATTTTGCTGTTCGACGCCGCGCGGCGCTGCCCGCCTGCCGCATTTCCCTGCGCGTCCTGACGCCAGGCGGGAAACCTGCGGTCCAGATAGCTTTCCAGTAACGAAACGCTTTCGGCATCGAAGCCCGGGATCATCGCGATCAACTGCTGCAGATCGAATTCGTCCAGCAAGTGGCCGGCGTTCGGCCCGGCGACGATCTGGCCGCTCAGTTCGCCGCTGTCATGGTCGAGCCTCATGTCGAGGAATTGCGAGCGGACCTGCGAGGTCTGGCCGGCGGAACGCCGTGCCCCCGCGCGTGCAAACAATCCGCCGATATTGCCAAAGCCAGGGGTTCCGAACGGCGACCAGCCCAGCAGCCCCGCACCGAAGATCCCGAGCGGCACAGCCACCGCAAGCTCGCCCCTGAAGCCGGTAAAGGCCGCGACCGCAAGCGCCAGCACGCCGCCCGCGATCTTGATGGCGCGCGCCAGCACGACCGGATTGGCTGCCCGAAACATCTGCAGCAGCGAGTACAGAAGGATAACGGCGACAACGCCGGCGATCAGGGTGGGCATGGATTCAATATAGACCGGTCAGCGGCAAAAAGCATGCCGCCCACAGCGGCACGATGGCGACGGAATCACTTCATCTGCCCGAGCAATTGGGCCGCGCCGCCTGTGGTTTTCGACAGCCGCAGCAGCGCCTCGCGCCCGCCGGCGGCATAGGCCGCGGCCGCGCGGAGCAATTCGCGCAATTGCGCCGCGGCGCCGGGATCGAACCTGCACCACGCGCCGCCCGTCAGCCGGGCAATCTCGCGGAACGCCTGCTCGGCCACGTCATCATGGCCTTCCTGGAACATGAACACCGGCACCTTGAGCAGGCCGAGTTCACCCGCCTTGGCACACAATTTGTCGATCGCCTCCTCCATGGCGTCGCCGACAAACACCACTGCGCGCACACCGGATGCGACAGCTTCACGCCGCGCTTCACCCAACACCTTGCCGATCTGGGTATTGCCACCGCGGCAATCGATCTTGCCCATCAATTTCGCGAGCTGGTCGCTGTCGGAAATCCACCCCGTGGCGCGGCACTCATTGAGGCCGCGATAATAGACGAGGCGGATATCAAGGCTGCCAAGTGCCGCCGCCTCGCGAAACATGTCGGCCTGCAGCGCGCAAGCCATGTCCCAGGTCGGCTGCCGGCTCATGGTGGCATCGAGCGCGAACACCAGGCGGCCCCTGGCGCCCGCGGCATGAGGCGACATCGAACGGGCCTTGGCGACAAAGGCGGCGATGTCGTCCGCGGCCGAAGGCCTTTGCTCGGGCAGCGACCCGGCGTTGCCGGACTTCTGCGTCGAAGACACGTCTCCTGCTGATTTGGGTCTGGTGGGCTCGCCGGACATGAGCACTCGCTAATTGCCGCCCGCTTTATGTGGCGCGGGATCGGTCAGCGGTCAATGCGCGGCAAAGGCCGTCTTGGCCTCGACCGAAGCCAGTCAAGTCAAGCGCCGAGGCGGAGATCGTCAGTCCTTGATCGGCGCGTAGAGCGCAACCGGACCCGGTTCGGTGATCTTCGGCATGTTGGTCACGACTGGCGCAAGCGGACTGTCGTCCTCGAGGAATTTGTCGAGCATGCCCTCGATCGTCTCCTTGGCGCTATCCGGACCGCGATCGCTCATGTCGGTGTGCTGAAAGCCGGTTTGCACGACCGTAATGCCGGATTTATCGCAGATGTCCTTGTCGGGCACGACGCCGGGGTCGGTCTTGAACACCGGATCCTTGGAGCGGAAGGAGAGAATCTTGAACTTGCCGTCGGTGATGAACGGCACACGCAGATTGTCCAGCGTCACGACCTTCTTGATTTCATCGGGATACATCCTGGCAAAATACATCGAGACGTCGCCGCCATTGGAATGTCCGACCATGGTCAGGTGATCATAGTCCGCATTCGATTCGATCTTCTTCATCTCGTCGACGGCAAAGCGGATATTGGCAACGTCGCGCTGATATTGCGGCAGGCGTCCGACATAGAGTTCGCCGACTTTCGTCACCATCGGCGCGTCGGTCGGGAGATCATGCTGGATGCTGATGGCGAGATAACCGCGCGCGGCAAAGACGTTCGCGAGGAAAGAGTATTCGGTGAACTTGACGGTATTGCCGTGATTGAGGATGGCTACCGGCAGCGTGATCATACCCGCTGTGGCCTGCATTTCCTTGTCACGCCGCACGGCGACGTCGACTGCCACCGGGCGGTTGTCCCGCGCCGGATCATAGAACGTGATCGTCTGGTGACGGATCGCCCATTTGCTGGCGGTGAAATATCCGACCGTCACCAGCACGCAAAGCGAAAGCAGGATGGCAATTCCACGTTTCATCGTTGTCCTCGACGCATCAACCTCTGGGAAACAAGCCCGTTCCGGACTCTTCGGTCCGTTATGCGTAATATATGTCACGGCGACGTGACTGGAAGGCCAAATGTTGTGATTTCACCGCCTGATCGTTGTGCGGCGCACCCTTTTTGTTGTGCACGCGCACGGTGCCGGGATGCGGCGGCTCGCCGCCGCATCGTGGGACGTCGAAAGTGAAAGCCGGGTTCAGCTCTTCAGTAAATGCTTTGTAAAACCTTGACTTACTGCGGCAGGCCCTCGCGTGCTTGGCAAGCGGCAGAGCCGTCACCCGCCGCTTGATATCGCGCTCACGGTAACAATTCACCGCTGGACCAAGCGGTGGAAAATGTCAGGCACCAAAGATGTCGTGGACTTCCAGCGGCTTGTCGACCTGGTTGAACCATTCGGCCCGATTGGCGGCTCGGCGGCGGCCACGCTCGTCGAGCGGCAGCTTCAACTGGCGCAGCAGGCTCGTGACCTCCTCGCGCGCCGTCACATGGCCCATGCTCGGGCGGGTGCCAAGCGTGGTCTCGTCGAGGTCGTCGAGCGCGGTCAGCCCGCGCGGAAAGAATTCGCGATAGACCACCCGCTCCGCGAAGCCGTCGATCGCCCGGAAGCCGAGCCGGAACGACAGATCGTTGAGGCTGTCGGCGACGAGCTGCTTGTTGCGCGATCCCAGCATCGACAACCGGTTACGGACCACGATCCAGTCGCAGCTCGTGCCGTCGAGTTGCCGGCGCGAGCGCCGTGCCTCGCGCACCATCTCCGCATAGTGGCTCTCGCCGGTCACCGAATAGGTCGCGGGGTCCACGGTGCCCAGCACGTCGAAATCCAGGAAGCTGTCATTGATCGGCGTCACCAGCGTATCTGCCATCGAATGGGCAAGCCGCATCAGGTAGCTATCGGAGCCGGGCGTATCGATGACGATGAAATCGAAGGTTCGCTCAACCGCGCTCACGGCATCCATGAACTGCTGGAACTCGGACGATTCGTTGTCGGCGATCTGCATGGTCTCGCCAAGCTTGATGCAGTTATGCACGGGAAGTTCGAGGTCCAGGCCGGTACGGCTGGCCCACGCGCGCCGATTGCGGATGTAACGGGTGAAACTCTGCTGCCGGCAGTCGAGATCGATGGTGGCGACTCGCTGGCCGGCCTTCAGCAAGGCGACGGCAATATGCAGCGCGGTGGTCGATTTGCCAGAACCGCCCTTCTCATTGCCCAGCACAACGACATGGGCCGAGCCCGATTGTCCCTGAGTTGCCTGCACCAGCATGTTTCGACCCCTTCGATATCTTCAAATTACGTTCGACCGCGGTCAAGTAAATTGCGCGGCAGCGCTGTTGAATAATGAAGCATCTGTCTTAATCATGAATTGCGCGCGCGATGCCGCCGCATCGATTCGCACATCGCGGCTGTCGAAGCCCGCGGGTCTCGCACGGTCCGCTTGGCGAAGGCGCGTCGGGCTTGATAAGGTCGGGATTCCTCCCGCAAGGCCGGAGCAAGCGGCCACCCTGCCCCTGAGATCGAGTCCCGATGTCGCAAAGCCCGATGATTGCCCGGACGATGCCCGCGCTGCGGCGCGCCCTCGAAGGCCTGCGGGCGCGGAAGGCTACCGTCGCACTCGTGCCAACCATGGGAGCGCTCCATGACGGCCACCTGTCGCTGGTTCGACTGGCGAAGCGGCGTGCCACCAGGGTCGTCGTTTCGATCTTCGTCAACCCCGCTCAGTTCGCGCCGTCGGAAGATTTCAGTTCCTACCCGCGCACCTGGAAATCCGATGTCGCCAAGCTGACCGCCGCGGAAGTCGACCTGATCTGGAATCCGGACGTCAAAACCATGTACCCGGACGGCTTTGCCACCGGGATACTGACCGAGGGGCCCGCCATCGCGGGTCTGGAGGATCGCTTCCGCCCGCATTTCTTTGGTGGCGTCACCACCGTGGTCGGCAAGCTGTTCACGCAATGTCGGCCGGATTTGGCGATGTTCGGCGAAAAGGATTTCCAGCAATTGCGGGTGGTGGCGCGGATGGCGAGGGACCTTGACCTCGGTGTCAAGGTCGTGGGATCGCCGACCGTGCGCGAACGCGATGGCCTCGCGATGTCTTCGCGCAACGTCTACCTGTCGCCGGAGGAGCGCCGCGCCGCGCCGGAACTATATCGCTCGATGCGGGAGAGCGCCCGCCGCATCCGCGGCGGTGACGACATCGGCGCGGTCCTGGCCGGCGGCGCGGACCTGATCGCCGGCGCCGGCTTCAAGCTGGATTATCTGGAAGTCCGGCATGCCGAGACGCTCGCCCCGGTCATCTCGGGGAAAGCGCAGCCGGCACGGATACTGGTCGCGGCCAGAATCGGAAAGACGCGGCTGATCGACAACGTCGCGGTCTAAAGCAGCCCGAGTTCGCGCAGTTCGCGACGCAACGGCTCCGGCATTGCGGCAATGCCCGCCCCGGCGGAGCCGAGATCCGGTGGGGCGTCGCTGTCGGCGAGATAGCGCCAGCCCTGGAACGGCCGCATCGGTCGCGGCCGCACGGCAATCACCTTGGGCTGCATGGCAAGCCTGCAGCGGCCAATCCCGTCGCGGTCGCGGAACGGCTCGATACCGATGATCTTTTCCCGTGCCGCGATCTCGCCGCGAATGACCCAATAAAGCGAGCCCCCGGCCAGCAGTTCCTCGCCGCGCTTCGGGGTCATGCGGGTGATGTGGATATGATGACGCGGCAGGCCCTTTTGCCTGGCGGTTCGCATGCGTTCGGCGACCCGGCCCGTCAGTTCCTTGACGGACTCGCACCCTACGGCAAGCTTGATGAGATGAAGCGGCATTGCTTTCTGTGTCGGCGGTCGGCGGTCGGCGGCGGCTGGCGGATTTTCCGCGAAATCCGGTCGCTGGGTTGATCCCGGGATGGATAGCGGTTTTGCGATCGGAATACGCGCAAATTATCGCGATGCACACAGGATCAATCGTTTGAGGCCGCAGGCGCGGGAGCCGGAATCAGCGCTGCTGGTGCTGCTGGTGTTGCGGGCGCAAGCTGAACCGGCGCTGCCGGATGTCTCGGCGGCTTCTTGGCAGCCGACAGCGCGGGAACCGGCGGATGTGGCGACGGCGGTGGCGAGGTCGCAACCGGTGCCGGGCGCGGGGCCGGCGCCGGACCCGGTTCAGGTGTCATGATGCTGACCGGGGGTGTCGAGGCCGCGGAGGGAAAATCTGCATTGGTCGGCCTGCCCGTCGGCATCGACGGCGGCAGCGCGGCGACCGTCGCGGGCGCGGGCGCCACCGGCATGTTCCACAACGGCGCGTAGCGCGACACCAAGCCGTCATAGACGCGCTCATCCATATTGGCGACGATCTGGCTGTGATCGGTCATCGAGCGGAAGGCCGCGCATTCCACCGGTGTGCAATGGTCGCGGGTGAGCAACACATGCGCCACCAATCCGTAGCGATCGCGCTCGACGGCGTGACGCAGCGCCTGCAAGTCGGGCGTCATGTTCCTGTTGGCGGTTGCGACGTCGCCCGAGGCGCTCAGCCGCGTGATCCGCGAGGCGGCATAGGAGACGGCCGAGGCAGCCGATTCGGGGGAACCGAACAGCACTTTTTCACACGCCGTCAAAACGGCCTCTCCGGCCAGATCATCGATGCAGGACAGCGCCGGTAGCGGCGCGCTGGTCGGCGAGAAAGCTGCCGTTTCGGGGGGCGCGCCCTCCTCCCCGCCGCCGGTGCCGAGGCCGCGAATGGTAGCCGCACCCGCAACGCCGATCGCCAAGAGCGTGATCACCGTCAGCGCGCCATTGGCGACGGATCGCTCCGCGCGCAACAGCGTGACAAGCAGGATGAGCGCGAAAAAGCCGGCGGCCGCCAATGTCAGCCACATCGGGAAAGTCGCCGAGCGCCAAAGTTGATCGAGCGAATTAGCCCAGGCCCAGTTCATGCGCGATGTCCCTCAACGCGGCATAAAACGTCATTCGGCGAAAGCGAATGCCGATTCCATCCAGCCTGCGCAAATGCTGCGAACCGGGCCTTTTGGCGGCGGACGAAACGGCCTCGCCTCGCCGCCCGCTACGAGACGGCGAGTTGACTTTCCTTGGCCACCCGTTCGAAAGCCTCGGTCGAGTTCTTGATCCGGTACTGGCAGTCATCGCCATCGGTCGGAAGCAGCCGAATCACCTCATAGGTGCCGCTGGCGGCCGGCCGCGCGACATTGCTGGCAGTGAAATAGACGGTCTCGCCTACGGTGAATTTATGCTTCAACGCCCTCTCCATACGCAAAAATACGCCGGTCACGCTCATGGTCCCGCTAGCTGTGGCCGACTGAAAACCCCGCCAAACCCTAGCACAAAGCCGGGCTTTTTGGCCAGCACCATCATGGCATGGCAAATACGCGAATTTTGCAGGTTTTTCAGTGCGATAAACGTCGTTTTCGCGGTAGCTGACGAATCGGCGCACCGGCACCCGGAACCCTGGCGCCGGGGGCCCTAGGACGAGGGCGGAAGGCTGCCCTTCGGACTGGCGCTGTCGACCGCCTTGGGCAGTTGTTCCGCCAGCACCTTGGCGAGTTGATCGACCGGGATATTGAACCGCGCCGCCAACTGCTTGACGGTGTCGCTGCCCAGCACCTGCTGCAGTTGCTCGGCCGTGATCGGCAGGTTCTGTCCGTTTCCAATCCAGGATTTTACCTGATCGCCAAAGCCGGCCTGCTGCAGCTTGGCGACGATCGCGGAAAGGCCGCCCTGGCTGCCATTGCCGAGCACTTCGCTCAGCACGACCGGAAGCACCGCGCCCTCAAGCTGGCCGAGCGCTCCGCGGAATGCCGGTGAATTTTCCAGTGAATCGAGAATTCCCATGTTCTTGTCCTTTCGCTCGATGCGCGCCGAGACGGTTCGAATTGAGACCGCTTTACCGGCGCCCCGTCAAGGCAAGATGACGGCAGGTCGCAGGCATCAGACGGTCTCGAATTTCTCGATCAGGAGGGTTTCGGCCAGCGCCGCGCTGGTCCATTCCCGAAACGCCGGCAGCGCCATCATGGCATCCATATAGCCGCGCGCAGTCGATGCCACCTCGATGGCATAGGTCCGAAATCGGTGCACCACGGGCGCGAACATGGCATCGGCGCCGCCAAAGGCTCCAAACAAAAACGGACCGGACTGGCCATAGCGCTCGCGGCATTCGATCCAGATTTGCTGGACCCGCGCGATATCGGCGCGCGCATCCACCGACAGGGCAATGCCACCGACCGGCCGGTGAAGGTTCATGCCGCATTCGTTGCGCAACGCGGCAAACCCGGAATGCATCTCGGCCGAAATCGCGCGCGCGTGGGCGCGGCTGGCGCGATCCTCGGGCCAAAGCCGTGCTTCCGGAAACCGCTCGGCAGCGTATTCGATGATGGCAAGCGAATCCCAGATCGTGACGTCGCCGTCCAGCAGCGCTGGCACCTTGCCCGATCGGGTAAAACCGAGAATCCGTTTCTTGTCGGCCTCGCCGGTGTAAAGCGGGATGAAGATCTCTTCGAAGGCAATGTTGTTTGCCCTCAGCGCGAGCCACGGCCGCATCGACCACGACGAATAGTTTTTGTTGCCAATGACGAGCTTCAAGGTCATGAGACGTGTTCCTGTGAGGGGCCTGGTACGCAAAGGGCGTCAGGAGGCGCTGGTGAAATCCTGCGGGGTGAACGTGAGATCGAGGACTTTCCATTCGCCATATCTATCCGCCGGCAACATCGCGTAGGGCTGGCAGGCCTTGAGCGCGACGATCGCGCTTTGCATCAGGAGCGGACCCTTTGCGGAGGCGCTGGCCTCGATCAGCATCGGATCGGCCGCAAGCGTACCGTCGCGGCTCATCAGCACGCGCAGCTTGACGGCGATCTTGTCGGAGGCCGCGACCAATTCCGGCAACGTCGAACACGTCCTGAGATGGCGTCGAAACTCTGCGACCAGTTCCGATCCGAGGTCGGCCTTCTGGGTCGCGAGGGCGTCGAAGCCGTCGGCAGGCCGGTTCTGGGGCAATCCGAGCATGACATGATATTTGACGGAAAGGTCGGGCTGCGCCGGCGTATAGGCAGGCGGTGGAGGGGGCGGTGGCGATGAGGGCTGCGCGACCGGCTGTTGCCCAACGGGATCGGGCGCCAGCGCGGCCTGCTGTTGCGGCTGCGCGGCAGCCGGCTTCGGTGGCGGCGTCGCGGCCTGCGTTGGCGGCTGCGCCGCGGATTGCGGGGCGGCAGACGGCGTTGGACTGGAAGCCGCGGATGGTGTGGGCAGATCGAACGCGTCGGAAGGCTGGGTTTTGGCCGGCGTGGGCTCCGGCTCCACCTGATCCGGCGCGACGATATCGACGGCGATGGGCTCGGCGGTGACCGAACTGAACGGATGCACTTCTGCAAACAACAGCATCATTGCGAGCGCCGACAGATGGACGAGCGCCGACGCGGCGATGCCTGAGCGTATGAAGCCAGCTAGTTTCACCGTACTCGATCAACGTTTCGAGGTCGCGCCCCGGCGCTCAGCATAGCGGGCATTGCTGCCGCGCGGTTCGGTTTTTTTGGCCGAGACGCGAGGATGATCGACGGGGTGTATCCGCAAGGCCACGGCGGCATCAATCCCATTTCGGCGCAAAGCCAAAATCGGTCAGTCGGCCTTTGGCGCTTCCCATCAGGGAAATCTGGTGCATTTCCGCCTCCGACAGCGCAAAGTCGAAAATGTCGATATTTTCCGACAACCGCTCGATCCGCGAGGTCCGCGGTATCGCGGAAACATTTTGTTGCACAAGCCAGCGCAGACAGACCTGCGCCGCGGTCTTGCCGTGGGCCTGCCCGATCCGGGCCAGGGTCTGGTCGTTCTTGATCCGGCCCCTGGCAACCGGACTATAGGCGACGACCGCAAGGTCGTGGCGCGCGCATGCCTCCCGCACCTTGGTCTGGTCGAGATAGGGATGGTATTCCACCTGATCGCACACCAGCGGTTCCGGACAGGCCGCGACGGCCTCCTCAATCAAAGCCACCGTGAAGTTCGAGACGCCAATGTGCCGGCACAGGCCAAGTTTCTTGACATGCGCCAGCGCACCCAGCGTTTCCGGCAACGGCACCCGCGGATTTGGCCAATGCAGCAACAACAGATCGACTTCGGACAAATGCAGCCTGGTCAGACTCTCCTTGGATGATCGTTCGAGATCGTTCGGTGCGAAATGCGTGGTCCAGACCTTGGTGGTCACGAACAATTCGTCGCGTCTCACTCCCGACGCCCGCAGGCCGTCGCCGACCTCTTGCTCGTTCTCATAGATCTGAGCGGTGTCGACATGGCGGTAGCCGAGCCTTACGGCCTGTTCGACCAGGCGCGTGCAGGATCGTCCGCGCAGCTCCCAGGTACCGAGCCCGATCGCAGGGATTTTGGCGCCGTTGGCTTCGACGAACTGCATGGGTGGGTTCTCGAACCTCCGAACCCCTATTATGTCCCGCCGGGCGGACGCTGCCAACATGGCCGCGAGGCTGACGCGGTCAGATCCGCGAAGGATGGGAGGCCAAGGCCGCAAACACCGTTTCCGGGGCGTGGGCTATCACGGCAAGCAGCGCCCGTGCCGGTCCGCGCGGCAGGCGTTTGCCCTGCTCCCAGTTGCGGATGGTCTCGACCGGTACGCCGAGCCGGGCGGCAAATTCGAGTTGCGTTAGTCGCGCGCGGCGGCGCAGGTCGCGAACCGCCGGGGCCGGTGCAGCCAAAGACAACGCCGGAACCAGCGGAAACTCCCGCCCGTCACGCAATTCGACGATCCGCCCATCCGCTTTCAGCCGCAGCCGCCGCATTTCCCACCCCGCGCCCACCAGCATAGTGGGTGATGCGCGTTAAGGTTCGATTACCTATTTCCTGGTTCGTCCAAGGGCGCCCGGTGTTGGCGACCCGGGCATGACAGCCGGGGCTTGCTGTTGAGGAGCGTGTCGCCCTTGCTAGTTCAAGCCGAACCACAGGGTCGCGATGCCAAGAAACGAGAAGAAACCGACCACATCGGTGACCGTGGTAACGAAGGTGCCCGAAGCCACCGCTGGATCGGCCCGAACCCGCTCCAGTGCCATCGGAATCAGGATGCCGCCGAGCGCGCCCGCCACCAGATTGCAGATGATCGCCATGCCGATCACGACGCCAAGCCCGGGAATCTTGAACCAGGCCACCGCGGCGATGCCGGTGATGACGGCGAAGGCGATGCCATTGACGAGCCCGACCAGGCCCTCGCGCATCACGACGCGGAGGCTGTTGGATGAGCCAAGTTCCCGGGTCGCCAGCGCGCGCACCGCAACGGTCATGGTCTGGGTCGCGGCATTGCCGCCCTGGCTTGCCACGATCGGCGCCAGCACCGCGAGCGCCACCATTTTCTGCAGTTGGCCTTCGAACAGGCCGAGCACCGAGGAGGCGAGAAAGGCCGTGGCAAGATTGACCAGCAGCCAGTTGAAACGTCCCCTGGCAATGGTCCAGACGTTGTCGGACAGTTCTTCGTCGCTGGTGACGCCGCCCAGCGCCTTGAGGTCTTCGTCGGCCTCCTCCTCGATCACGTCGACCACGTCGTCGATGGTGATGACGCCGACCAGCCGGTTCGTGGTGTCAACGACCGGGGCGGCGACCAGATTGTATTTGCCGAACATCCGCGCCACTTCTTCCTGGTCGTCCAGGACGGACACGCGCTGGCGGTTTTCGTCGACGATATCGCTCAGCGACACCGGCCTTCGTGAGCGCAGCAACGCATCCAGCGATATGGCGCCCTGCCAGTGCCGATGGTCATCGACCGCGTAGATTTCGTAGAACCGGTCCGGCAGCTCGCGGTTGTCGCGCATGTAGTCGATCGCCTGCCCCACGGTCCAGTCAGGGGGCACCGCGATGAATTCGCTCTGCATCCGCCGCCCGGCGGAATTTTCCGGATAAAGCAAACTACGCTCGAGGGCGTCGCGCTCCAGCGGCGGCAGTTTCTCGAGGATTTCCTCCTTGTCCTCTTCGTCGAGACCTTCGAGCAATTCGACGGCGTCATCGGATTCCAGTTCGCGAACGCCTTCGGCGACGGTTTCCGGCTCGAGCTCTTCGAGGATTTCCTCGCGGACGGCGTCATCGACTTCGTTGAGCGCCGAAAAATGGAAATCCTCGCCGGTCAATTCCACAAGGCTGACACGGTCTTCGGGTTCAAGCGCCTCGATCAAATCGCCGAGATCGGCCTCATGCAGTTCGGCCACGATTTCGCGCAGCAGGGTCGCGTTGGCGTCATGAATGGCGCGCGCGATCTGCTCGACGAATTCGCGGCGAATTTCGCCATTTTCGTCGCGCATCGGGAGCCGGTCGAGCACCGGCGCTGCGGCCGGTCCGGCAACGTCCACATCCTCGGCCATGCCGCGCCTCGCCGGTTTGACAGATTTGCTGAACTCGTCTGAATGGTCGCTTCACGCATTAGCCAATGGGCAACGCCGAGCGCAATGAAAAACATCGGACTCTGGAAGTTGATCCACGCCGTGGCGGCTGCCGTTGTCGCCTCGATGGCGTGCACGGCGGCGGCCGCAGCGGCCTGTCCGCGCAAGGACGCGCTCAATACCGCGCGGGTGCTGGCGGTCGATGCCGCCACCACCCCGCGGGTCGGGCTGAAGAGCTTTCCGCAGACGCTGCCGCTCGGCGACCACGAAGTCGTGCTGACCTTCGATGACGGGCCGCGGCCGCCGACAACGCGGCGGGTATTGGCGGCGCTGGCCCATGAATGCGTGGGCGCGACGTTCTTCGTGATCGGCAAGTTGGCCTCGGAACATCCGGACCTGATGCGGCGGATCGCGGCCGAGGGCCACAGCATCGGACATCACACCTGGAGCCATCCCAGCCTGGCGCGGATCCCGCCCGCGCAGGCCGTCGAGCAGATCGAGCGCGGCATCGCCGCGGACGAGATGGCGCTGCACGGCGTCGCCACCACCGCCCCGAGTACGCCGTTCTTCCGTTTTCCCGGCTTCGAGAGCACGCCGGCAACGCTCGACCTTCTGCAATCGCGCGGCATCGTCGTCTTCGGCGCCGACCTTTGGGCCAGCGACTGGAACCCGATGACGCCGAAACGGGAGCTGAAGCTGATCACCGGCCGGCTCGAAATCGCCCGCAAGGGCATCATTTTGCTACACGACTCCAAGGCGCGGACCGCCGCCATGCTGCCGACCTTTCTGCGCTATCTCAGCGACCATCACTATCGCGTGGTCCACCTGGTGTCGGCCGCTCCTGGCGCCCGTGCCGGGCTGACGCCAAAACCGGCCCTCACGTCTCCCGATTAAGGCGCCGTTCATGGCGGGGCGTCTAATGACAGCCTGGAAATGGGAATTTTGGTGTTTCATGATCGGTGAGCTTGGAGTTCGGACCCGGCCATGGGCTGCCTTGTGCGTGGGATTGTTGGGCTGTATCGCCACGCAGACCGCGTCCGCCGCCGATTGCCCCGGCCATCCCGATGCCATCGGCACCTCGCGAACGCTGGTGGTCGATCCGCGGCAGCACCCCCGGATCGGAACCATGCAATATCCGGAGACGCTGCCGCTCCGTGATCACGAGGTGGTGCTGTCGTTCGATGACGGGCCGCTGCCCCGCAACAGCAACCAGATTCTGGACATTCTCGCCTCGCAATGCGTGAAGGCGAATTTCTTCGTGATCGGCCAGATGGCGCGCGCCTATCCGGAAGGCGTCCGCAAGCTCCGCGACGCCGGCCACACCATCGGCACTCACAGTCAGGACCACCCGCTCACCATGAACACGATGCCGATCGAGCGCGCCAAACAGCAGGTCGACGACGGCATCGCCTCGGTGAAGGCCGCGCTTGGCGACGACGCGGCGGCACTTGGCCCGTTCTTTCGCATTCCCGGCCTGCTGCGTGCAGAGGCGGTCGAGGATTACCTTGCCTCGCTGGGCATCCAGATCTGGAGCGCCGATTTCCCGGCCGACGACTGGCGGCACATTTCCGCGTCGCGGGTCTACGATCTGGCAATGGAGCGGATCGAAGCCAAGGGACGCGGTATCCTGCTGCTGCACGATATCCAGGCGCGCACGGTCGCCGCGCTGCCGCGGATCCTGCACGAGCTCAAGGCGCGCGGCTATCATATCGTTCACGTCGTGGCGGCGACCCCCGATCGCCCCGCGACGCCGACCGAGCCGCAGGAATGGCTGCTGCATCCGCCCTCGGAAACCGTAGCGATCGCACATTGGCCCAGGATACCGGAATTTGTCTTTGCCAGTGCCGGCGCGCTTCCCGCACCGGCGCGGTCCGATTTCGACGGACGCGACGGACAGTTGGTGCCGCGTTCAGAGCCATTCGATCGCGCAAGCCCGCACGGACTTGATGGAGCATCGCCCTGGAACACGTCCCCGCCCGGCCTCGCCGGGAATATCGCCGCAGCCACCCTGCCCGTGCCGGCGTCGAGCGTGTTCGCGATACCGGAAAAATCCTATGCGCTCCTCTTGCCGGCCGCACCGGCGCGCCCCGCTGAGCACATGCTGCAGGTCGGGCGCAAAAAGGCCGCGCGCCTGGTCTCGATTGAAGCCGCCGGCTCCCGAGCCAAGGTCCGCGGCAAGCGCCCGATGCACGCCCGTCGCTGGGCCGCCGCTCACGCGACCGCCGGCAAAACCCGGGGGACCGCGCATGCCCGACGCGGTCCGCTGAAACATCTGGTGCTGGTCAAAAGAAAACCCGCGTGACCGTTCAATCCGTCACGAGCTTTGAAATACACAGCAAGATGACCAGCGCTAAGAACAGCAGATCGATGTAGGACTTCATCTCGCCGTCGCGACGCAGCGAAGCGACGTCATTGACAATCTGCCTGCGCGAGGCGCTGGCCGCAGGGCCGTCCCCGGCGACGCCCGCGAGGCGGCGCGCATCGAGTTCGAGGCGTTCGATGCGCTGGAAGAGGTAAAACGAGCGAAACGCCGTTGCGGCGCGCATCGTGGCATAGAGCAGCACGAGGATCGCGAGGATCGCGCGCTGCTGGTACTTCTCCATGAAATTCAGACTGTAATAGACCAGCGCCAGAAAGATGAAGTTGGACACGAACCGGTAGGCGAAGCCCAGGAATTTCATGCAGGTGTTCCGATCGATTGTCAGCCGCCACGCCACAAGACGATGAAAAGACGTTGCTCAACTCTCCACCGTCTTGATGGGCCGGCCCGCGCCGCTCGTGCGGCTGAGCTCTTCAACGATTGCGGGGAGCCGTTGCTTGAACTCATCGAAATTCTGGAAGATGTCCTTTTCAGACAAAACTGTCGGAACAATATGCATCGCCTCAAGCTGGTCGATCTGGTCTTGAGGAAGTCCGACAACAAATACCTTTAGTCCAGCGGCTTCCAGATCAACCAATACGTCCTGCAGTGCATAAATCCCGGATTGATCCATATAGGTTACGCGCTCCATCCGCAGCACGAGCATTTTTCCACCCGTCGCTCGCTCCGCAATTCGGCGAAAAGCATAAACAAATCCAAAGAACAGCGGCCCGTTGACATGCTTGATGAGAAGCCCCTGCTTTAGTTTTTCCGGAAGCTCGAGTTCATCCTGCCACACCTCATCTTCGACCAGCGTCAGAGTCGTGTTCTGTTCCATCGTGCGTGCAATCTTGGTCATGAAGATCAGGGATGCAAGCACGGCGCCGGTGCCGACCGCGGTGATCAGATCAGTGAATATCGTCAATACAACAACGATCAGCATGACCCACGTGTCGCCGCGCGGCGCGCGAAACAGATGGGCAAGGCTGCGATAGTCGATGATGCTCAACCCGGCGCTGACCAGAATTCCTGACAAGACGGCATGAGGGATGTACCGCACCACGCTGGATAGACCGACAAGAACCGCCAGCAGGAAGAGACCATGTATCACTCCCGAGGAGCGATGCCGTCCACCGGCCCGAACATTGATGGCGGTTCGCATGAACGCGCCGGCGCCCGGGATGCCGCCGAACAGCGCTGCACCTATATTGCCGGCACCCTGGCCGATGAGCTCTCGATTGCTGTCGTGATGCGTCCTCGTCATGTTATCCGCGACCAGCGATGTCGTTAAAGCGTCGATCGCGCCCAGGAACGCCAGTTGAAATGCAGCAATGAAGGAAAACTTGAAATCGGCAATATTGAGCCTGGGCAGGACAAAGTCCGGCAGCCCCCTGGGAATGTCGCCGATGGTCGGCGTCGAAAGCCCGAGAGCTACGGCTATGCCCGTCAGCAGGATCAATGCGACGAGAGACGGAGGCACGGCCGAAAAAAAGCGCGGGAGAAGAAATGATATCGCGACGGTCGCCGCGGCAAGCAGGAACGCATCAAGGCGGCCGCCTTGCGCGAGGGCGCCGAAAGATTTCAAGATTTCGACCGGATTGGATGATGGCGAAGACAGACCCATTATCGGGAAAATCTGCTGAATTATGATGATAATCCCGATGCCTGTCATCAGGCCCGAGATCGCCGGATATGGCAGGAACCGAATATAATTTCCAAGCCTTGCGATCCCGAAGAGCACTTGCAAGGCACCAGCGAGGCAAAAAATTCCAACAACCAGCGCGAGCTGCACTTCTCCGTTGGACGACGTGTTTGCCGCAACGACGTTGGCCGCTATGAGCGTCATGGGTGCCGTCGGACCGGAGATCTGGACTGGCGTGCCTCCCAACAGTGCGGCAACGATGCCCAGGATAACTCCACCGTACAATCCAGCGGCCGGCCCCAATCCCGAGGCAACGCCAAACGCGAGGCAAAGTGGCAACGCTACGATGCCGGCAGTTATGCCGCCAAAAATATCGCCACGCGTAATCGCGAACCCTGACAAAATTCCCCCCTTTTTCCAACTCCCCGGCCAGAACCGGCAAGTTCACTCTCGTGAACGGTATGGAATCAATCAGGTATCTGGAACGTAAGGCAGCGCCGATTTGTGGGCGCAAAGCCGAAGCTTGCCATCCTTGCAGAGGCGAAAGACGAAGGTCTTGTCGACCATGATTTCGTTCCCCTCGTAGTCGGCGAGATATACGTTGCCCATGGTTATGGCAATTATTCCGTGAACCTGAATTCCATTTTCAGCGGCATTATTGTCGTACCAGACGCGCGCCCAGGGCTTTAAGGCAAAGCCCTTGTCATCGGGAAATTCCGGATCGGCACCGATAAAGTATGACAGTGCTCCTCGCGCCGTATTGCGAAACGTCTGACGGCCGTGAGCCATCGTGGGCTTGAAAAACACCACTCCGTCCTGGTAATCGTAGAGCTCATCGATCACGGCCGTTGCAGCCGCCCGAAAATCTCCGGACGCTCTGTAGACCGTTCCGATCCTCACCAAACCATCGCACCATGCCTGTTGAGCCGCATTCACTTGCATCTCGGTGATTGTCATTCGATCACTCCAGTGAAGGTGGCACGAGAAATAAGCGCAAGCATATTTGCGCTTTGGTCGGATGTTTTCAAGTTTAGATGCGGTGAAGCGGAAGTGGAAAGTCGCCCACCGTCGGTAACGATCTTATGGCTTGGAAGAGCGACATCATAGGTTTGGTGACGTGAAGAGTGTTCGTATTGCGATGCAACCAGAGAAAGGCGAGGATCAACGCCGGTAGGACAGCTTCACGCCGTATGCTATCGCGCAAAGATCACATACGTAAGATCGGTCGCTCTTGGCAGGCGGCACTGTTTGGGGAAGAATGCAACACGCTGACGCCGCCTCAAATTGCCTCAGATGGAGCCGACAATGAGTCGACGACCGTTGCGGTTTGTGATCTGCGCGACAATCGTGTTCGGCTTGCAAGCCTGCAGCGGAAAGGATCAGGAAGCCACCGAGCAACCCGTGCGGGGACTTCGCGCCTTCAAGGTACTCGCAAAAGCCGAGAGCCGCGTTCGCCGTTTTCCCACGGTCCTGCAGCCGGCAGACGTCAGCAGCTTATCCTTCGAAATTGCCGGACAATTGAAAGCAATAACGCTCGCTGTCGGCCAAAAGGTGCAGTTGGGAGACCTTCTGGCGGAAATCGACTCGCGTTCGCTGCAGTCGCAGGTCGACCAGGCCAGTGCTGGCGTGCAGCAGGCGCAGGCCCAGGTCGATAACGCAGAAGCCGATTTCCGGCGCAAGGAAGACCTGCTCGGGAAAGGGGTCACAACCCAGGCAATATTCGATCAGTCGAAAGCGACCTTGCTCACGGCGAGAGCGCAATTGGACCAGGCGAAGCGCCAGCTCGAACTGGCAGACCACAACCTGGACCGCAGCAAGCTCGTTGCGCCGTTCTCCGGCACTATCGCCCGCGTCGAGGTCAAGTCATTCGCACAGGTTTCAGCCGGGCAACCGATTGTCACCTTGTACAGTGACGATCGTTTCGAGATGTCCTTCCTCATTCCCTCCCCGACCTTTCAAACCCTGAAGGTCGGGCAACCGGTCACCGTCAAGGTCGCTGACATGCCTGATCTCTCGCTCAGGGGAGACATCAAGGAGCTCGGGTCCAAGGCAGAGCAGGTCTCTGCGTTCCCGGTCGTTGTTCGGCTGGGAGATAAGGTTGCGGGGCTAAATGCCGGGATGTCGGTCGAAGTCGCGATCCAGGAGCCACTGATCGGTGTAGCCAGCGGCTTTCTGCTGCCG
Organism: uncultured Alphaproteobacteria bacterium; assembly: GCA_963808035.1. Taxonomy (GTDB): domain Bacteria; phylum Pseudomonadota; class Alphaproteobacteria; order Rhizobiales; family Xanthobacteraceae; genus Bradyrhizobium. The sequence goes on from CAWEEF010000005.1 coordinate 286,306, forward strand.
CTCACTGTCATTGCGCCCGAGGCCGGCAAGGAACTGGAGGGCGCTGCGACCGTCTTTGTCTATGATGGCGCCAGCTCGACGGTGAACAAGCGCAAGGTCACCGTTGGAGGGGTCCGTGACAATCGCCTGATCGTCACGGAAGGCGTTGGCGCGGGCGACATCGTTGCCGCGGCCGGCGTCTCTTATTTGCTTGACGGACAAAAAGTCAAACTTCTACCCATTGTGGAGTAGGTATCGTGAATCTCCTCACGCGATTTGGTCTCGTGCGGTCGCGATTCACCATTGCAGCCATGATTGGGCTGCTTGTTGCTGGCGTGGTCCTTTATCCGAATTTTCCCAAGCGCGAGGACCCGGTCATCGTCATCCGCACGGCGGTGGTATCGGCGCTTTTCCCGGGAATGGCGCCCGAGCGCATCGAAAATCTGATTGCGGTTCCGATCGAACGGAAAATCCGCGAGCTTGCCGAAGTCAAGGATATCAGGACGCTTGCGAGCGAAGGATCGCTGACGATCTACGTCGATCTCAACGATGAGGTCGGCAACGTCAACGCGACCTGGCAACGGCTGCGCGACAAGATTGGCGACGTCAAGGTCGAGCTGCCCGACGGCGTCGTCGGCCCGTTCGTCAACAGCGACTTCGGCGATGTCGCCATTGCAACGATCGCGATAACCGGCGAAGGTTTTTCACCGCGTGAACTGAAGGATGTCGCGGACGATTTCCGCAAGAAACTCTATCAGATGACCGGAATCTCCAAGATTGATCTCTTCGGGTTTCAGGACGAACGCGTTTGGCTGGAACTGGACACGCGAAAACTCGCGGCCGTCGGCGTCCAGCTCAACGCCCTGATCAAGGACCTTCAGGCGCAAAACGTCGTGCTGCCGTCGGGATCAATCAATGTCGAGGGCACGCGCCTGCTGCTGGAAACATCAGGTGACTTTCCGGATGTGCGTGCCGTCGAAACCATGCTGACCCGCGTGGGTGCGACGGACAGCCTGGTGAGGCTTGCCGATCTCGTCACCGTTCACCGCGGTTACGTTTCCCCCAAAATCAAGCCGGTTTACTTCAACGGGCGCTCTGCAGTCGTGCTGAGCGTGATCATGCAGCCCGATCAGGATGTAACTCAGCTCGGACAAAAGCTGCGCGCGACGGCACGCGCCTACGAGCAGCAGCTCCCGATCGGATATGCGATCAATTTCGCGACTTACCAGGCGGAACAGGTCCGCGCCTCCGTCAACTCTGCGCTGTCAAACGTGGCGCAGACCTTTGTCGTCGTGGCCGCGCTGGTCGTGCTGTTTCTGGGCCTGCGCGCGGGATTGGTCGCGGCGATGATCGTTCCCTTTGCCGTGATGTTTTCGCTCATCGGCATGCGTTGGCTCGGCATTGCGCTCGAGCAGGTATCGATCGCTGCCATCATCATCGCCCTGGGTCTCCTGGTCGACAACGGCGTGGTGATCGTCGAGGATATTGTCAGCGGGATGGGCCGCGGCGTGCCGGCTCAGGCTGCGGGTCTCGCCTCCGGCGAGCAATACGCGCTTCCCCTGCTGATATCGTCGGTCACTACGGTTGCGGCTTTTCTGCCGCTGTTTCTGCTTCCGGGATCGTCGGGCGAATATGGCTACTCGCTCGCCGCGGTCGTCGCCTTGACACTGACCGGCTCGTGGATCGCGGCCGTCTACATCCTTCCGGCGTTGACGGTCTGGTTGTTCGGCCGCGGCCAGATTGCGGGAAACCAGACAGCTTCTCCTTCACGGTTGCAACGGCTCTACGCGATCGCGTTGCGGACCGCGCTCCGCTTCTCGCCGATCGTGCTGGCCGCGTGCATCGTCTTGGTCGTGCTGTCGCTCTCGCTGTTCGGCCGCGTGCCAAAACAGATGTTCCCGCTGAGCGAGCGCAACCAGTTCCTCATTTACATGAACATGCCTGATGGAACCGACGTCTCCCGCACCGAGACCAAAGCGCTGGAAATCTCCAGATGGCTCGGCGACAAGACCCAAAATCCCGAGTTCGCGAGCAACATCGTCTACATCGGGGATGGCGGCCCGAGATTCTATCTGACGCTGACCCCCGTGGCGCCGGATCCCGCATCGGCCTTCTTCCTGATCAACACCAACGACTACGCCGGTGCAGTGCGGGCGGCGGATCGCGCATGGAAATATCTTTACACCAATCATCCGGAAGCGAGGTTCAAGGTCAAGCGCCTAGCGATGGGCGCGGTGGAATCCGGCATCGTCGACGTGGAAATCTCCGGCCCCGACGCCGACCGCCTGCTGGCGCTCAGCGAAAGCGTGCAAGCGCTGTTTCGGGCAGCGCCGGACGTTCACGACAACGAAGACGATTGGGGCAACAAGCTCATCAAGGTATTTGTCGAGATCGATCAGGATCGCGCACGGCAGCTCGGAATAACATCCGAAGAGATTACGCAGCTCCTCAATACCTATTTCAGCGGTGCCGCCGTGTCGATCTACCGCGAAGGCGACCATCTCATTCCCATCGTGCTCCGCGCCGGAGCATACACCTCCGAGAATCTGGAAGGGCTCACCAGCGCGACCTTCGCGAAGAATGGCGGATTGATCCCACTCGCACAGGTGGCTAAGCTAAGGCCGGAGTTCGATTTTGCTCGCATCCGGCGGAAAAACCAGGAACGAACGATCACCGTCACTGCCCGGAGCGCCTCGCTGACGGCCGGGCAGCTCCTGGAGTCCATTGGCCCCGGCCTGCAGGCGCTCGACCTGGCCGGCGGCTATCACTACACGATCGGGGGCGAGATCGAGAAGAGTACGGAGACCAACCGGAAGCTCGCAGCAGGGTTTCCTGTCGCCCTTGGCATCATGGTGCTGGCGATCATTCTGCAATTCAACTCCTTTCGGCGCACACTGCTGACATTCATCACCATTCCGCTGATCGTGATCGGCATCCCATTCGGCCTGCTGCTGACCGGACAGCCGCTTTCGTTCTTTGGAACGCTCGGCATCATCAGCCTATCGGGAATCATCATCAACAACGCCATCGTGCTGATCGATCAGATCGACATCGAGCGAAGGGAGCTTGACCTGCGCGACGCGATTGTTGTCGCCTCTGAAAAGCGTTTGCGACCGATCCTGCTGACATCGGCAACGACAGTTCTCGGACTGGCGCCGATGGCGATCGTCGGCGGCGCATTATGGCAGCCCATGGCGGTGCTCATGATGTCCGGGCTTGCCATCGCTTCGCTGTTGACACTGTTCTTTGTGCCGGCCGGATATTTGCTGCTGTTCCGGTTCGACAAGAAGCTTTAGGGACACCATCATGAAGCTTGGGCTTTGGCGGCACGGTCCCGGTCTCGAACTCCATGAGACGACGTTCCGTGAGAATGCAATTTGACGAAACCGTGCTGCCCGATCTGACCGAGCCTCATTGTGCCAAATCGACGAGCAAGGCCTTCGCCTTCTTCAAATCTCGCGTGTCTAAGCCTTCGGTGAACCAGCCGTAAATGGGCGAGAGGAGATCCTGCCTCGGTGCGTTTGCCCTGGTCGCGCCAGAGCCGCGCGAGGCCGAGGGCCGCACGCAGTTCCCAGAACTTGGCGCTCTGTCGCTGCGCCACTTCGAGCACGAAGGGATGCGGATCATCCATCAGGTATTGCCGGCAATCATGAAAAAACTCGGCATGGACGAGAAGGATTTCACGTTGGACAGGTCAGTGCTCTATATCAATAAATCATCGCCAGTCGATAAGCGCTGGTCAACAAGCTCGGAACCAAGCCTGTATGAGTCGCTGCTGATTGGCCAATCGATCCGCGGCGAGCGAGTGTGCACGTCAACGTAATCCTGCAACCTGTACTCAGGACTGCACGGCCTAATTATCCGAAGAAGGGCCTGCAACGGCAGGCTCCAAGCACGGGCCGGGGTTCCAGCTTACACCAGAGGCGCAGAGGCGCAGATGAGCGGTTGCACTTAGCCGAAATTACCACCGCCTGGTGCGCTCGGAGGGACTCGAACCCCCACGATGTTACTCACTGCCACCTCAAGGCAGCGCGTCTACCAATTCCGCCACGAGCGCTTTTTCAAGATCGGTACGGCACGGGCGCACCGGATCAATGGCGCGATGTAACAAATCAGCCATGGAGGGACAAGGCCCGGCGGCCATTTGGCTCAGCGGACATCCGGCGATCGCGGCAGCATTTGCTTGACTTCGACCGCGATCCGGTTGCGATCAACCAGCACCACGCCGCTGGCGATCGGCAGGTTGTTGGCGAGGATCTTGACCTCGTCCGCCTCGGTCGCGTCCAGTTCGATGATGGCGCCACGGCTGAGCCGCATCACTTGATGGATGGGCATTGTCGTGGTCCCGAGGACCACCATGAGATCGACGGTGACTTTATCGAGGGTTGGCACTGGGAACCCGGACGGACGGACAAATGCAGAATTGCCTCGTTTCAGATCACCACGTTATGGTTAGCCAATGGTTAATGCCCGCCAAACCCTCGATTTTGCGACCTTTGCCGCCCCTGCCGACAGTGGCGCGGTTGAGTGGGCGATCTCGGACCGGCCGGTGCCCTACCCCGAGGCCATCGCCGCGATGGAGACGCGCGTGGCGAGGATCGCGGCCAATGAAGCCCCCGAACGGGTATGGCTGCTCGAGCATCCCGCGCTCTATACCTCCGGGACCACCGGCAAGGCCGCCGATCTGCTGGACCCCCGATTCCCCATCTTTGCGAGCGGGCGTGGCGGCCAGCTTACCTATCACGGCCCCGGCCAGCGGGTGGCCTATGTGATGCTCGATCTGAAGCGCCGGCGGCCCGACGTGCGGGCCTATGTAGCCGCCCTCGAGCAATGGATCATTCGGGCATTGGCGGCCTTCAACGTGCGGGGCGAACGTCGCGAGGACCGAGTCGGGGTCTGGGTGAGACGGCCGGACAAGGGCCCGGACTTTGAAGACAAGATTGCGGCCATTGGCGTGCGGGTGCGGCGCTGGGTCTCGTTCCATGGCATCGCCATCAATATCGAGCCCGATCTGGCGCACTTCGCGGCGATCGTGCCCTGCGGCGTCTCCGACCCGCGCTACGGTGTCACCAGCCTCGCCGATCTCGGCCATCTCGTGTCCATGGCCGAGGTCGACATCGCGCTCCGGCAGGCCTTTGAGGAGGTGTTCGGCTCTGCGAGTATGCGTGTGTCGGATGCGATGATGTGAGTGCCGGCTGGAATCCTTATACTTTCTTCCCGTCGCCATTCGGCAAAAAGCCTCTGATGCGCTGGAACCAAAACGACTATCGTGCGTTTGGCCCGGTCCGAGGGCAGGGTTCAATGGCTGAAAGCGGCAGGCAGCAGAGGGACTTATTCGAGAGTGAGCGCAGTTTCCGCCTTCTCGTTGAAGGCGTCGCCGACTATGCGCTTTACATGCTCGACCCCGCCGGATTCATAACAAGCTGGAATATCGGCGGGGAACGGATCAAGGGCTATTCTCCCAAGGAGATCCTTGGCCAACACTTTTCCCGTTTCTACACCGAAACCGATCGCGCCAATGGCAAACCCAGCCGTGCCCTCGGCATTGCCCATGCGCACGGCCGCTACGAGGAAGAAGGCTGGCGAGTCCGCAAGGATGGCACCTTCTTTTGGGCCAGTGTCATCATCGATGCGATCCGCGAGGACGGCAAACTGGTCGGCTTTGCCAAAATCACCCGTGACATCACCGAGCGGCGCGACGCGCAACTCAAGCTCGAACAGATGCAACGGCAACTTGCGGAGTCGCAGAAGCTCGATGCGCTTGGCCAACTCACCGGAGGCGTTGCCCACGACTTCAACAACCTCCTGATGGTCATCAGCGGCAGCGTCTACACTTTGAAGAAGGGCACAAGCGAGGACGCCAAGCTCCAGCGCGCGGTGGCCGCGATCGAAGCAGCCACCAAACGCGGCGCCACCCTGACCAGCCAGTTGCTGACCTTCGCTCGGCGGCAGAGCCTCAATCCTCAGCCTGTCGATCTTGCCGACCGGATCGAGGCCGTGCGCGAGGTGCTGAAGACCGGGGTGGGCAGCTCCGTCACCCTGGCGTTCGACATCGAGCACGGTGTCTGGCCCGTCAGGGTCGACGTCGCGGAAATGGAGACCGCCCTGGTCAATCTCGTGATCAACGCCCGCGACGCCATGCCTTCGGGTGGAACGGTGCTGGTCACCGCGCATAACCAGACGGTGACCGGAGAGCTTGCGGATGGTGAGTATGTCGCCGTCAGCGTCGAGGATGCCGGCGTCGGAATCGCTCCCGACGTTCTCAGCAGGGTATTCGATCCATTCTTCACCACCAAGCCGATCGGCAAGGGCACCGGCCTCGGCCTCTCCCAGGTTCATGGGTTCGCGCATCAGGCCGGTGGAACGGTCAAGGTCGAAAGCGAGCTCGGCAAGGGAACCAGGGTGACGATCCTGTTGCCGCGCGAACAGCTGCGCCCGCAGGCTGCTGACAGTGAGGCCGTTTCGATCAGCGGAAGCGGCACGGTGCTGCTGGTGGAGGACAATCCGGATGTCGCCTCGGTCAGCGCCGGCCTGCTTGAACAGCTCGGCTACACCGTCCGCCGGGCGCTCGACGCCGACACGGCGTTGCTCGAAATCGAACATGACGAAATCGATCTGGTTTTCTCAGACATCGTGATGCCCGGAAAGATGGATGGTGTCGGCCTCGCGCATCGCCTCAGGGAAATCCGACCCGATCTGCCGGTGCTGCTGGCGACGGGGTATAGCGAAGCCGCGGTCAATGTCCGCGGCGACTTTGCCATTCTGCGCAAGCCCTATGAAATTCACCAACTAAGCGAAGCCATCAGCAAGCTGCTGTTGTCTTCTGCGGCCGTGGCCGGCCATGTAAAAAGAGCCTCGCGGAAGGCGCGAGGCTCTTGAAATCGGTCAATCGCGGTCGTGTTCCTTCACAATGACCCGGTCCGGCGGATCCTCGTGTTCTTTCTTGATGATCGTGGTCCGGCCACGCGGCTCCTCTTCCTTCTTGATGATGGTGGTGCGGTCGCGGTCGTGATCATGCGATTCGCCAACCGTCACGCCGGCCCCCACAGGGCCCACGCCGACGCCGATCCGGGCGTCGTCGGCATTTGCGGCCGGAATCGCGAGCGCAACGCCCGCGGCCGTCGCCAGTGCAATGGCTATTTTCTTCATTCTCTCCTCCAATGACTGCCCAAGCAACAATGCAATGAAGGGGGCAGCGGTTCCCGGCCCGACCGTGGTTGAATTCGCACGGCCGCTGGGAACGATCTCGCGATCCGAGGAAACGGCGCAATCTCCGGCGCCGGGGCTAGATTGTCGGCAGCAGCGAAAACGCCTCGCCCGCCCGCCTCAGATTCAGCGCATCGGGATGGCAGGGCTGGTCTTCGACGGCTTCGACGCGCGACGAGGGTGGCCCGCGCCCGCACAAGCGCGACCATTTCGGAAACGATATCCGGCGGCCCCGCAAACAACGCCTCGACGCTGCCGTCGCGACGGTTGCGCGCCCACCCATCGAGACCGCGTAGCCTCGCCTGGTGCTTGACCCAGGCACGGTAGCCGACGCCCTGCACCCGGCCCCGGACCATGACCTGGCGTATCGCTCCGCTCATCTATTTCCTGATTCCGAGAAAATCGGCGCCGCGCTCCTTCATGGCGGCATCGCGCGTGACCCGACCGGTTAGTTCCGACGACGCAAGGCCCTTCAGGTTTCCGGGCGGCTGGCCATCGCGCAATGCCTTCAGCGTTTCGTAGACGGCTTGGGTGGCCGCCGCGAACGGCGCATGTCCCTGCAGCGCGATGCGAACGCGCTGGGCCGCGAGATAGTCGCGCTCGACCAGCGCCTCGGGGAAGCCGCCCAGCACAATCGGAAGCCGCGTGGCCGCGGCGATCGCCTCAAGCTCGGCCCGGGATTTCAAGCCGGTGAAAAACAGCGCATCGACGCCGGTCGCCTCATAGGCCTTCGCGCGTACCATCGCGTCTTCGATGCCGCACACCGATGCAGCACCGGTACGTGCCATGATCACCAGGGCCGGATCGTCGCGGCCATCGACCGCGGCCTTCATCTTGCCGACACCCTCCTCCAGCGAAATCAATTGCATCCGGGTCTGCCCGAAGGCCTGCGGCAACAGCGTGTCCTCGATGGTGAGACCGGCGGCGCCCGCCGCTTCCAGTTCCTGCACCGTGCGGCGGACATTGAGTGCGTTGCCGTAGCCGTGATCGGCATCGACCAGCACCGGCAGCGCGGCGGCGCGGGACATCCGCCGCATCTGCTCGGCGAGCTCGGTCAAGGTAATCAGCGCGATATCGGGATCGCCGAGCACCGCAAGGGAGGCCACCGAACCGCCGAACATGCCGACCTCAAAGCCGAGATCCTCCGCAATGCGGATCGAAACCGCATCGTAGACCGACCCAGGGCGGATGCAGCCGGATCGAGTCAGGATCGAACGCAACGCCTCGCGGCGCTTTCGAAAAGCCATTGCAAACCTCTTTAGGCGAACTCGAGAATCAGCGCGTCGACCGCGAGCGTGGCGCCAGCGGTCGCATGAATTTTCTTCACCGTACCGTCCCGCTCGGCGCGCAGCACGTTCTGCATCTTCATCGCTTCGACCACCGCGAGCGTCTCCCCGGCCTTGACCTCCTGGCCCTCCGCCACCGCGATCGAGACCACGAGGCCGGGCATCGGGCACAGCAGCTTCTTGCCGGTATCGGCCACGGTCACTACCGGCATCAGCCGCGCCGAAGTCGCCTCGGCTTCGGTGAACACGTACACCGGGACCTCAAACCCCTGATGTGCGAGCCGGAACCCGTTGGCGATCGGCCGCACCTGCATCGCCACAGCCTGGCCGTCGATGCTGCCGTGCCAGACCGGATCGCCCGGCTTCCACGACGAGACCAGATGATGTGGTTGGCCGGGGGTGCCGTCGGCGGCGACAAATTGCACCGCGATGCCGCCGCCGTCGCGGGCAATATCGAGGATGGTCTCGGCGCGTTCGAGCCACACTGCGCGGCGGCGCTCGCGCTGCACCAGCCGGCCATTGAGCTGGCCGGAAATCTGCCGCTTGCGCTCGCCAAGCACATGATCGATCGCGGCGCCGACCGCAGCGAGCCGGCGCGCCACCTCGCCTTCCGGCGGACGGGCGGCAAATCCTCCCGGGAACTCCTCGGCGATGAAGCCGGTCGACAGGTTGCCCTCGCGCCAGCGCGGGTGATGCATCAGCGCCGACAGGAACGGGATGTTGTGACGAATGCCGTCGACATAAAAGGCATCGAGCGCGCGGGACTGCGCCTCGATCGCAGCAGCGCGCGAGGGCGCGTGGGTCACGAGCTTGGCGATCATCGGATCGTAGAAGATCGAGATCTCGCCGCCCTCCTGCACGCCGGTGTCGTTGCGTATCGTGATGCCGTCCACGCTCGCTTCCGGCGGCGGCCGGTATTTGACCAGCCGGCCGATCGAAGGCAGGAAGCCGCGAAACGGATCTTCGGCATAGACCCGCGATTCCACCGCCCAGCCGGTGAGCGCGATGTCCTTCTGCGAGAGCGCGAGCGGTTCGCCGGCCGCCACCCGGATCATCTGCTCGACAAGGTCGATGCCGGTGATCAGTTCGGTCACGGGATGTTCGACCTGCAGCCGCGTGTTCATCTCCAGGAAGAAGAAGCTCTTGTCCTGGCCTGCGACGAACTCGACGGTGCCGGCCGAATCGTAGTTCACGGCCCTGGCGAGTGCGACGGCCTGTTCGCCCATCTTGCGACGGGTGTTCTCATCGAGCAGCGGCGACGGTGCCTCCTCGATGACCTTTTGATTGCGGCGCTGGATCGAGCATTCGCGCTCGCCGAGGTAGATCACATGGCCATGCTTGTCGCCCAGCACCTGGATTTCGATGTGCCGGGGATCGACGATGAATTTCTCGATGAAGACGCGGTCGTCGCCGAACGACGATTTGGCCTCGGCCCTGGCGAGGTTGAAGCCCTCGGCGACCTCGGATTTCGAATGCGCGATCCGCATGCCCTTGCCGCCGCCGCCGGCCGAAGCCTTGATCATCACGGGGTAGCCGATCTCGTCGGCGATCTTCACCGCGTGTTTTTCGTCTTCGATCACGCCGAGATGACCCGGCACCGTCGAGACCCTGGCTTTCGCGGCGGCCTTCTTGGATTCGATCTTGTCGCCCATGGCGGCGATGGCACCGGCATTGGGGCCGATGAAGACGATGCCGGCCTCGGTGAGCGCACGCGGAAAGGCTTCGCGCTCGGACAGGAAGCCGTAGCCGGGATGCACGGCTTCCGCGCCGGTCTTGCGACAGGCCTCGACGATCCTGTCGATCACGAGGTAGCTTTCGGCGGCCGCCGCCGGCCCGATCAGAACCGCCTCGTCGGCCATCTCGACATGGAGCGCGTCGCGGTCGGCCTCGGAATAGACCGCGACGGTCGCGATTCGCATCCGGCGGGCCGTCTTGATGATCCGGCACGCGATCTCGCCGCGATTGGCGATCAGAATTCGTTTGAACATGGGCTTTTTGCTTGCAACCTTTGGGCGGGATCGCGCGCGGACCAGGTCCGCAATCTGGCACGCGAGGATGGATGTAACAATTCCGTCGTACCGGAGGCAACGGCTGATATGCCGGAAAGCTGCCCGTTTCGCCCGGCCGGGACACGTTGACGGCCGGGCGCGGGAATTCGACACTGCGTTATCCGCAACCAGTACGGCGAAATTGACCGGGCTTGCGCGCGGAATCGGGCGTGCCATCCGCACGCCGAGCGAATGTAACAAAACCGTCGCATGGCAAAACTAAACAAAGCCGGCAGTCCAAATTGGCCGGCCTATGGGGAGATATCAATGCACCGCCCGATCATCCTGCTGTCTGTCGCTCTGTCGCTGCTGTCCGCCGGAACCGGGTTCGCGCAAGGCAACCCGTCCCGCAATCTCGTCCTGTTCGTACCGGACGGTCTGCGTGGCCGTATCGTCAGCCCGGAGACCGCGCCGGCAATGGCCGAGGTCCGCGACAAGGGCGTGAATTTCAGTAATTCGCACTCGCTGTTTCCGACCTTTACCACCGCCAATGCGTCCGGGCTCGCGACCGGTCACTATCTCGGCGACACCGGCGACTTCAGCAACACGATCTACACCGGCTATCCGGTCGGGCCGGCGCGTGGCACCGTCACCCCGTTCCTCGAATCCGATCCTGTCATCCTCGATGCCGACGAGCATTTCGGCGGCGACTATCTGAACGAGGAGACCCTGCTGAAAATGGCGCGCGCCAGGGGCTACAGCACGGCTGCGATTGGCAAGCTCGGTCCGACCCTGATTTTCGATCATACCGACAAGGTCGGCGCCGAGGGTCTGCATTCGATCATCATCGACGATTTCGACCGGCGGCAAAGCCGGCGTTCCGCTTTCCGACGAAATGAAAGCTGCGCTGAGCAAGGCCAACCTTCCGCTTGCGACGCCGTCACGCGGCGACAACGGCAAGGCCGGCGATGCCAAAACGCCAGGTACGCTCGTGCCCAACACCGCCCAGCAGGCCTATCTCGCCGACGTCGCCGCCAAGGTCGTGCTGCCGATGTTCAAGGCCCGCAACAGGCCGTTCGTAATGGTGTTCTGGTCGCGCGATCCCGACGGCAGCCAACACAACAATGGCGATAGTCTCAACACCATCACGCCCGGTATCAACGGCCCGACCTCGCTCGCCGGCATCAGGAACGCCGACAACAACCTGGCACAGTTGCGCAAGGCGCTCGACGATCTCGGACTTGCCGCCACCACCGACATCATCATCTCCTCCGACCACGGCTTCTCGACGATCTCGAAGCAAAGCAGGACCAGTCCGTCGGCGAAAGCCAGCTACGCGGACACACCGAAGGATTTCCTGCCGATGGGCTTTCTCGCGATCGATCTTGCGAGAGCGTTGAAGCTGCCGCTGTTCGACCCGAACGACAACAACGCCCGCGTGGCCGACGACGCCCATCCCAAGGCGGGGAATGGGTTGGTTGGCAACGATCCGGCAAAGCCCGATCTGGTGGTCGCCACCAATGGCGGCTCGGACCTGATCTATCTGCCGAACAAGGACAAGAAGCTGGCGGGACGCACCGTCAGGGCGCTGCTGGAGCAGGATTATGTCAGCGGCATCTTTGTCGATGACGATCTCGGCAAATTGCCCGGCACGCTGCCGTTGTCGCAACTCTTCCTTCGCGGCAACGCGGTCACGCCGCGGCCTGCGATCGTGGTCAATTTCCGCTCCTATTCGAGCGAATGCGAGCAGCCGACCAACTGCTCGGTCGAAGTCGCCGATACGGTGCTGCAGCAAGGCCAGGGCATGCACGGCAGTTTCAGCCGCGGCGACACCTTGAATTTCACGGCGGCGATCGGGCCCGACTTCAAGGCCGGTTATGTCGATGCCCTGCCGGTCAGCAACGCCGATGTCGGCGCCACCGCGGCACGGCTGCTCGACCTCTCGCCACGGCCCAAGGGTCATCTGGTCGGGCGGGTGATCACGGAAGCGATGCCCCATGGCATCGTCCCGCGGGCGTTTTCCGGCACGGTCAAATCGAACCCCGCCAACGGCCTGCGCACGGTGCTGAGGTTCCAGCGCGTATCGTCGCAACGCTATTTCGACGCGGCGGGATTTCCGGGCCGGACGCTCGGGCTCGATCCCCATGACGGCAAGCAGAAAGCGGCGGGGAAATAGCCCGCCGTTCAAGCGGCAACTCGAACTGGTTTCACCAGAAGATCAGCGGAGATCTTCCACGCTTCGCTGATCCTGTGAATCATCTCGACGGTCAAGGGACGCCGGCGGTTCAGTATTTCGGATGCGCGCGATCGGGAGCCAAGCAAATCAGCAAGTTCCGCCTGCGAATGTCCGAACTCCGTGATCGCATAATTCAGCAGATCGATCGGGTCGGATACATCCACGTTGGGCCAGCGACGCTCCTCGTATTTCTCGACAAGCGTTGCCAGGATGTCGAGCTTGTCGCCCTCCTCGCTTCCGGTCTCAGCGCCCCAGAGCTTCTCTATTTCTCTGATCGCCGCGGCATGATCTTCATCGTTTCGAATGGGATGAATTTCCATATTGAGCTTCCTAGAACTGCGAAATCGTCAAGGCGTCGACCCGCACGATCGTTGCTTTCGATTTCGCCCGCGGCATTGCGTTCGTCAAATTCATTGGTACGCACACCGAATACGACAGGATAATCGCCTAACCCGGCGAAAGTGTCCCCGCCGGTCGTTCCCGTGATGGGTGAACTGATTACATCCCGATATCGAAAACGTTCGGCAGGTGTGCCAGCGGCAGCGCGGCGACCCCGACAAGGGTCGCGACCAGGGTCGCCAAGGTATGGTTGCCGCGGGGCTTGCCGCGCATCTGGCTTGCGATCCATTCCAGCACGTCGACGTCGACCACCCGGTGAGTCGGCGCCCAGCTCTCGATCGCCGTGTCCGGCGACAGCGCGACGGTACGCGGCGGCACCGGCAGGCCGGACTCGGAAGCCGCGTGGTGCACCACCGCCTTGGCCAGCAAATCGTCGAAGCGTCCGTCATCGCTGCGCTCGGCGGCGGCATTGTTGATCTCAAACAGCGCTTCGGCCTCGGCCCGGCTGACCGGCTGATGCTCGACCGCCGTCGCGGTCAGGATCCGCGCGCACCAGGCGGCGTCATGGGCATCCAGCGCGCGCGAAAAATGCACTCGGCCGCGGGTGGTTGGCCCCTCTCCGGTGATGACGCCATCACGAACAACGGTCAGTGCCAGCGCAGCGGTATTCCGGCAGGAAATCTTGGCGGTCTCGATAGCGCCGAGGGGTTCGGCGACGTTAGCAACAGGGGCAGACATCGGTACTCTTCTCATTTTCTTGTTCTGGGCCAGCATTTTCATGCGGGCGTAAACGACTGGTTAACGATTCGAAACTGGCATCGCGAGTTTTTTAGACAGTGGCCGATTAGTCGCTGGGATCTCGACATGCGGGGCCCGGGAGATCGCAGGGCGATCCGGCAGCGGTGCAGCACCCATGGGGCAATATCACGGCAACCACGGCTTTGAAACCATTACAGTTTTTTCACTGTGGGGACAGCGGCCGGAAAAAGATGCTAGAAGTTCTGGGCGGCGGAGAAGGATTTTTTCCTTTTTGGCAGCCGGTTTCGCCGGGCGGTTCCACCGCCTATCATGGAAAGACGAATTCATCCGCGACAAGAACGACATGAGGTTCAACATGGCTCTTCAGATTGGCGCCGAAGCCCCTGATTTCGAAGCCCAAACCACCGAGGGCAAGATCAAGTTTCACGACTGGATCGGCAATAGCTGGGCATTGCTGTTCTCGCATCCCAAGGATTTTACCCCGGTCTGCACCACCGAACTGGGCGCGCTCGCCAAGCTGAAGCCGGAATTCGACAAGCGTGGCGTCAAGCTGATGGGGCTGAGCGTCGACCCCGTCGAACGCCATTCGAAATGGGCCGAAGACATCAAGGAGACGCAGGGGACGGCGCCGAATTATCCGATGATCGGCGATACCGATTTCAAGGTGTCCAAGCTGTACGACATGCTACCGGCCGCGACGTCCGGCGATGTCACCAAGCGCACCGCCGCCGACAATCAGACCGTCCGCAACGTCTTCATCATCGGGCCGGACAAGAAGATCAAGCTCGTACTGGTCTACCCGATGACCACCGGGCGCAATTTCCAGGAAATCCTGCGCGTGATCGATTCGCTGCAGTTGACCGCGAAACACCGCATCTCAACTCCATCCGACTGGAAGCCGGGCGAAGACGTCATCATCTCGGGTTCGGTGAGCGACGACGAGGCCAAGACGATCTATCCGCAGGGCTGGAAATCGCCGAAACCGTATATCCGGATCGTGCCGCAGCCGAAGTAACCAGCTTGCGCACCATTGCGGGATGATGCAACGGCACCATCCCGCAAATCCTGGCCCGCGCGCCCCGAAATGACGCCGCCGCCGTCAACTCTTCCGCGTCAGCCAATTGGCGATCACCAGCCCCAAGGTCGATGACACCGCCGTGACGAACGCTCCCCAGCCCACGTCGACGGCGACCACGGGCCAGGTCCAGTGCTTGAGCAGCGACAGCGAGGTCAGCTCGAACGTCGCATAGCAAAACAGGCCAAACAGCGCACCATAGGCGAGCGTCGACGGCCACGTCGCGGTCGCCGGTCCGCTGACGAAGACCACGATGCCGACCCCATACAGCAGATAGAACAGGACCGCGGGCGCGAGCCGGATCTCGCCCAGCATGTCGCCGACCTGCGAGGTGAAAAAGCCCTTGCCGACGATCCCGAGAAACAGAAAATCAATCGGGACGAGGACGATCAGGGTCGCGAAATAGAGCGCAGCATACCGCTTCACGTCAGGCCCTCCCTTCCTTATTCATGGCCAGCCGGTTTGAACTACGTATCAACGCGTATATGGTTGCAGCGCTCGCCTTGCGAGTCTGTTTTGGGTGCGCCACCCGGCAAAAGCGCCGCGCCTATCATCGACGAATCGGAGTTGCCGCCATGAAAAGTAAGGCTCCCCGAGACCTGCGCAGCTCGGTGCTGACGGGCCTCGTGATCGCGCTGCTGCTAGCCGCGCTGCCGGTCGCGGTATGGCTCGACCTGAAAAACCTTGCCGAGACCGCACTCCGGCGACAGGCGAGCGACCTCAACTCCGTTGTCAGCAGCGTGCGCTCCTACTACGCGGCGAATGTGGTGGGGCGGATTCTGGCGCACCCTGGTGCGACCCAGGTTGTCCACAACTACGAGTCGATACCGGGTGCGATTCCAATTCCAGCGACGTTATCGCTGGAGCTCGGCAGGGTAATCAGCGAGCAGCAGCACAACATCAGCTATCGCTTCGTTTCGGACTTTCCGTTCAAGAATCGCGCGCCGCACCAGCTCGACGATTTCGAGAAGGCTTCCCTGCAAAGCCTGCGTAGCAATCCCGACCAGAAGCTCGTCGAGGCGGCGAACTCGATGTTCAGCGATCATGTCCGGCTGATCGCGCCGGTCGTCATGGGACCGGCCTGCGTCGCCTGTCACAACATCCATCCGGAAAGTCCGAAGCGGGACTGGAAAGTCGGCGACGTGCGCGGCATTCAGGAGGTTGCGATCACCCAGCCGATCGCCGGCAATATTCTGTCGTTCAAGTACCTGCTGGCCTATTTCGCGCTGGCAGCGATCTGCGGGGCGGCCTTTCTGCTGACGCAACGCCGCCAAAGCATGCAGATTCAAGGCATGAACCGGGAGCTGGAAACCACCAACGACTTTCTCGCCACGCTGTCGTTGAAAATCTCGCGCTACATTCCGCCGCAGATCTATAAGAGCATCTTCAGCGGACAGCGCGACGTCACGATTCATACCGAGAGGAAGAAACTGACGATTTTCTTCTCGGACATCCAGAATTTCACCGCCACCACCGAGCGGCTGCAGCCTGAACAGATCACGCAGCTACTCAACGAATATTTCACGGAGATGTCCGCGATCGCACATGAGTATGGCGGCACGATCGACAAATTCATCGGCGATGCGATGCTGATCTTCTTCGGAGACCCCGAAACCAAGGGCGACAGGGCCGACGCCCAGGCCTGCGTACGGATGGCCTGGAGCATGCAGCGCCGCCTGCTCGAACTCAATGCAAAATGGCGCGCCTCGGGCATCGAACACCCGTTCAAGACCCGGATGGGCATCAACTCCGGATTCTGCAATGTCGGCAATTTCGGCAGCGCCGACCGCATGGACTATACGATCATCGGCGCCGAGGCCAATCTGGCGGCACGGCTGCAATCGATCGCCGAACCGGGCGGCATCGTCATCAGCTATGAAACATATGCGCTGGCAAGCGACATCCTTTCGGGACACCCGCTGGCGCCGATCACCATGAAAGGCATCAGCCGCGAGGTCATTCCCTACTCGGTGGACAATGTGCTCGACACCGCGGCCGAAGGCGAGCTCATCGTAGAGCGGATTACCGGTCTGGATTTCTACCTGGATTCCTCGGTCGTGGATGCGCAGGGAGCTGACCGGATCCGATCGATCCTGGTCAATGCACTGGCCACGCTCGACCGGCGGCGGCCAAAGCCGGCGGCGCCGTAGATTGCGCGGACCCACCTTGCGCCACCGGCGTTGACCGTTCGATGGCCCGCAACCCCGCCGCTCCCCGCATCGTCTGGTTCCGTGACGATCTGCGGCTTTCCGATCATCCCGCCCTGCACGCCGCGTGCGACGCCAGCGCACCGGTGATCTGTCTCTACGTCCTCGACGAGCAGAGCCCGGCACTCCGCGCCCCGGCCGCGCGTCCGCCCGGCGGCGCAGCGCGCTGGTGGCTCGCGCAGTCGCTGCGCGCGCTGCAGGAACGGCTCGGCACGCTCGGTATGCCGCTGCTGCTGCGCCGCGGGGCCGCAGCTCGGGTCATCACCGAGCTCGCGCGCGAGACCGGCGCCGACGCCGTGTTCTGGAACGAGATCGCGCAGGCGCCGCATCAGGCGGTGGCCGAACAGCTCGCGGCCGGCCTCCGGGAGATCGGCATCGCCGCTCACAGCTTTTACGGCGATCTCCTGGTGGCACCCGTCAACATCCGCAACAAGGAGAACCGGGGACTTCGCGTGTTCACGCCGTTCTGGAAACGCGTGCTGAGGTCCGGCAATCCGCCGCAGCCGCTGCCGGCGCCGATGCGGCTGGGCACCGTGCCGGGCCTCGGCAGCGACCGCATCGAAAGCTGGGGTCTTGAACCGACCCGCCCGGACTGGGCCGGCGGATTGCGCGAAACGTGGAGGCCGGGCGAGCCGTCGGCCCGGCTCCAGCTCGGCGCGTTCCTTAGAGGCGGCGTGGCCGGCTATGCCGGCGACCGCGACCGGCCCGACCGCGACGGGACCTCGCGGCTGTCGCCGCATTTGCGTTTCGGCGAGATCAGCCCCCGACAGGTCTGGCACGCTGCGCGCTTTGCCATGGCCGGGCGGCCGGTCTTTTCCAGCGATATCGACAAGTTCCTGAGCGAGCTGGGTTGGCGCGAATTCTGCCGTCATCTGTTGTTTGACGTGCCCGATCTGGCGACGCGCAACCTGCAGCCATCATTCGACGCCTTCCCCTGGAAGAACGACGACAAGGCGCTGCGGGCGTGGCAACGCGGCCAGACCGGCTATCCCTTGGTCGACGCCGGGATGCGCGAGCTGTGGCACACCGGCGTGATGCACAACCGGGTGCGGATGGTGGCGGCGTCGTTCCTGGTGAAACACCTTCTGATCGACTGGCGCGAGGGCGAAAAATGGTTCTGGGACACGCTGGTCGATGCCGACCCCGGCAGCAATCCAGCCAACTGGCAATGGGTGGCCGGATCGGGGGCCGATGCGGCACCTTACTTCCGTATCTTCAATCCGGTTCTCCAGGGCGAAAAATTTGATCCCGATGGCGTCTATACCCGGCGCTGGGTTCCGGAACTCGGGCAATTGCCGGCGGGCGTGATCCACGAGCCGTGGAACGCGGCGCCGCTCGAACTGGCCGGTGCCGGCATCCGTCTCGGCAAGACCTATCCGAAGCCGATCATCGACCATCGGGTCGGGCGCGAACGCGCGCTCGCCGCCTATGCCAGGGTCCGCAACGCCTGAGCACATCGCGTTGCTTTGATACCCTGAAGAATCTGCTATCGTTGCCGCGTCGACAGAACCCTGGGGGACGATATGGACGACGACAAACCGGTACTCGAGCAAGTGACCGAGGCGATCGGCAGCGCCGCAACGGCAACCACGGAAGCTGCCAAGACCGCGGTCAAGAAAGTCAGGAAGGCGGCCAGGAGGGTCGCGAAAAAGGTAACGCCGAAGAAGGCCGTCAAAGCCAGGAAGGCCAAAAGGGCCGGCAAGAAATCCGCGGCGAAGAAATCAGCCAGGAAGGCAGTGAAGAAGGCCGGCAAGAAGGCCGTGAAGAAGGCCACCAGGAAGAAAAAGAAGGCAAAGAAGGCAAAGCGCTGATCGGCTCGCGGCCTCTGGATCAAGATCCGGAGGCCTTTCATCCGGGCGCGGACGTCAGGCCCGTATCCGCTGATTGACCAGGAACACCGCAGCGGCGCAGGCCACCATGCCCGCGACCGCAATCCGGTCGAGCCGTTCGCCGAACAGCACATAGGCCATGACAGCGGTGACTGCCGGTACCAGATAGAACAGGCTCGCCACCGATGTCGCCGCCGAGTGGCGGATCAGCCAGTACAGCAATCCGATCGACCCGATCGACAGCACCACCGCGAGCCAGATCAGCGACAGCACGAACTCGCTGGTCCATCGCACCACATTGCTCTCGAACAGCCACGCGCCGGCGGCGAAGAAAATCGCGGCCGCGATGTACTGCACGAGGTTGCCGGCGCGCCAGTCGATGCGGTTGCAATAGCGGCGCTGGTACAGCGTACCCAGCGTGATGCTGACCAGCGACACGCCCGAGGCCAGCCAGCCCCAGCCCGCCTCCCCGCTCATCGGGCGGTCGTGCAGGATCAGCACCACACCGCCAAGCCCGAGCAGCAGCCCGGCCCATTGCAGCGGCGTGACGCGTTCACCGAGCCAGCGATTGGCCACGGTCGAGGTCAGGATCGGCTGCAGGCCCGGGATCAGCGCCGACAGTCCGGCCGGAATCGAATGCGCGATCGCGATCGCAGTGCCGCCCAGATAGAATCCGTGCACCAGGCAGCCCGCAACCACACTGTGCGCGATGCCGCGGCGGTCCGGCCATTGCGGCCGTGCGATCGCGGCGATCAGCGTCATCAGCCCCACCACCAGTACCATGCGGATCGCCAGATAGGTCAGTGGTTCGGCGTCGCGCAGCACATATTTGGTGCCGATAAAGCCGGTGCTCCAGAGGATGACAAACAGCGCCGGCGCCGCGCGGCCGGCGAGATCTTCGATGTCCTGGTTCATGTGCGGCCCTGCTTGCCCGAACCAAGGCCATCCGGCAATCGCCAAACATGGGAAAGGATGGAGCCTTGACTAAAACTCGTCCGGACAGGGGTCGACGATCTTCCAGAGATCGAGGCCGTTCCTGATCTTCTTCATTTCGGTGGTCAGCCCGCCATTGCGGCGGATCCAGTCCTTCACCGTATTGGGGTAATAGGACATCAGATCCGCGGTGCCCTGGAAGCTGGTGACCTTGATGCCGAAGGTGAAGGCCTTGTCGTAATAGGCCTGATGGAAGCCGACGCTGGCCCGCGGCGTCACGCAGATCTTGTTGAGGGGGACGATCCCGAACACCAGGGTGCAGGCCGAGTTGCAGATGCCGTCGATGATCACGCGCTCATGGCGGTCGCGGATGCGCTCGTATTTTGCCTTGTATTGCTCGACATAGCCGCCGTGGTCGCGGGTGATGCGCAGGTCGGCGCGCGCCGGCGTCGCGGCCAGAAACAACGGCAACAGCAGGGCGAGAGGCGTGATGCGCATGGATCGTTCGGAAAACCGGATGAGCCTGTCGAAAGGTGGGAACGCCGGGTCGAGTAGCCGACCTGACGGCACAACTCTGGCCTTACTGTGTTGGCAATCCGTTAAGCATCCGGATTGGGGCAAAATTGCTGCCCCAGGCCAGGTTTTAGCCCGCTTGCGCCGGAAACCGCCCGGCTGGCGGCCCGCTGGCCCAATCCGGCCAAGTCTGGTAATCGAGCCGGCACGCGCTCGTAGCTCAGCTGGATAGAGCATCGGATTTCGATTCCGAGGGTCGGGAGTTCGAATCTCTCCGAGCGCGCCATTTTACGACAGGGCACGCTACCGCGCCCTTCCCGCGGTGGCGTCCGCGTCACGAATGATTCCGGCGTCGTGCGGCTCGCCAGGGCGTGAACCGCGGAATCCAGCGCGGGACATTGGCCCGGAAATCCTCGTACTCCGTTCCGAACCTACGAACGAGCGCCGGCTCCTCGTACCCCACGACAAACGCGTGGAAGGCGAGCCACACCAACACACCGTACCCAAGAAGGCGCTGGTCGCCGAACAAGACCGCTTGGCCCAGAATGACGGCGACAAGGGCAACGTAAATAGGATTGCGCACATAGCGATAGAGACCCGTCACCACGAGGTTCTGCGTCGGTGCGATCGGCGCCGGCGTGCCCAATCCTTGCAGCGCAAAGCGTGCAAACGAGTCGACAAGCCCGGGTAGACCGGCGACGATCAACAGGATCCCGACGGCGCGCGTCGCGTCGAGATCGAAGAAGGGCGGCCGAAACTCCCAACGCGTAATCCACCAAGGAACGAGCCCCGCCACCGAGCTGGGCGCAACCGCAAAGAAGAGGGCAGAGCCCAATACCGCGATCGTTTTCCGCACGGCACCTCCTTCCCGTCCTGTCGCAATGTTAATGCAGCCATGTCCGGTCAGCGCGTTCAGCGGAAGTAGGCGGTGGCCCCATCCGAAATCCGGGGTGATCATCATAGCAGCATCGGCGGCTCACGTCCGCCCTGGGCAGCAGTCGAGCAAAATTGAACGTTGCATCATAGCGGCACGGCGAAGGAGTAGTGCCCATCTTCATCGGCCGTGGCGCGCCAATTCGGTACGTTCCGTTCCGGACACATGGGTTACGGTTTATACCGAAGACATGGGCAACACTTTCGGCCCGAAGGGATTTGCAAGGGGTTCGAGCCTGCAAGTCTCTCTATGGACAACGATGATAGGAGAAACGACATGAAGAGGACGTTCTGTGCTCTCGCCGCATTAGCGACCATCGCGGTTGCAGCGCCAACAATGGCGAGCGCCGAGGGTTTCGGTTTCAGCGTCGGCCCCGATCATGGTTACTACGATGGCGCTCGAGATTACTATCGCGGCCCCGGTGTTGAATTCTACGGTCATGACCGAGGATGGCGGCTGGTACCATCACCATGGCGACCGTGTAATTATTAGGCGTCATCATGATTGGGACGACTACTAGTAGAAAATGGCCCCTAGCTGGGGCCATTTTTTTCGCGACAAAATTATTTGCTCAAGTTCAGTCTGTTGTCACTGCCGCTTAGCTGTCCGTGACATTTCGTGAATTGACCCTGGATACGTTAAGTTCAAAAGTGGACATACCGGGCCGTGAGAATTCGGCTACCTTTTAAAGGTGGGGTCGGTTGGTAGGGTGGCGGGATGGCGGAATACCGGGCTTATGCCGTTGGGGACGACGGGCATTTCATAGGATTTCGAGCCGCTAGTTTGCGCCGACGATGCCGACGCAATCGAAAAGGCCAAGCGCCTTGTCGACGGCCACGACATTGAGCTGTGGAGCGGTGAACGTTTCGTCGTGCGGCTGGCGGCCGAAATTAGCGGCCAAAAATTAGCACCTGAAGATTAATGTCCGGAACCGGACATAGGTGATATCGTTATACCCATCATCGACCCGTTCTCGGCGTCTATCGGTGACTGAGAGTGCTGCACGCTCCCGCCTGATCCCAGCGGTTTTGAGCTTCATGGCAGATTCTTCATTCCTTCGCGACAAGGCCGAGCAAGCACTACGTCTCGCCAGAGACACCACCGATCCGGTGCTCATAAAAAGCCTCAAGGAATTCGCTGCGGAATGTTTAGCAAGGGCCGATAAGGTCGACCGCATAGCGTTGGGCGAGGACCCGGAAAACATTTGAAAGCAACGGCTGCAAGGATATGGCCTATGGTCCTTGATCTATTCGTCCCTTTCAACTTCCGCTTTCCCCAATGATGATCCTTGTGGTCTGGATTGAACGCCCGTTCGACGTGACGGTTGATCGCTCACGCCAATCCGCGCGAACATCGTTGGCCCGTTGTGTTCGGCAACCAGTATCAGCGCTTGCATCGCGGCCTGCCATTCGTCGGCGTCGCGCTCGGCGACCGGTAGCTTGATGATGTATTGCGCGGCGTCCCGCAGCGTCACCAGCGGTTTCCGGTTCGGTAGCTCTATCGGATCGTAAAATTGCTGGTCCCAGGACACGCGAACTTACCTCACGTTTGCCGGGCCAGCGGATGCCACAACAGAGCGCGAACGATGAATGGAATCCCGACGGCCAGAGGCAATAGCCAATAGGTGAAGTGGGGAAGGTCTTTCCAAACCGGCAACTGCTTTCCATTGTCCACGTAAAAGGCGATCAGAAGCAAAACGTAAGACGTTCCCATGCCGGTGATGTGCAGTCTTGCCCAATTGCGCCAGCGTCGCCGTCTGGCTTGGCGGCCGGAAAACGCCGCCGCAAACGACAGCGCGCCAAGAAAAAATAAGTGATAGTCCTCGGCCCAACGCACCGCAGCTAGGCCGGTTGCAGTTAGAAAAACCCCGGCCAAACACCAAAAGTAGATCGTGCCGTAGCGAGGATGGCGACCGGGACGTTTCTGACTGAGCATCGCGATAGCGCCCGTGATCGTGCTGGCAAGCCCCAGCATGACATGCACGCCCACCACCGCCAGAAAGATTGGATCAGTGGAAGGTATTTCAATTCCCGCTACGTTGGTAATTGCTTCGGTCATTTTCAAAAGCCGCCATCCACATTTGACCGAACCTGTTGGGCCTCACCGCCGTTTCCAGCCGCAAATTCTAGTAGGCTTGCCCATCACAGCAAAGGCCGTTGTAATGCCCAGCCATGAGCACAAAGTCGCGCGAGGTGATTTACGGTGGGCCGGATCATCGGAGCCAAGATACGTGCTGAGGATTTCAACCTCAGATTATGGCGCGAGCCGCCGGAAGCTGTAGCAGTCGTAGCGCCGACCCCGGTTGCAATTGCATAGCCAGTTTGGCAATATTGCTAAATAACAGGAGCGAGTTCAGCAATGAGAATCATTTCCATAACGATAGCAATGATACTGCTTTCAAGCCCGGCAATGGCAATGGACAACATGAAAGCCAGCCCTGAACCCGCAGCACATGCACCCGCAGCACATCCCGCAGTGACGACACCACAGCACCCCAATCATCCTGCTGTAGTACATAAACATAAGAAGCCCCGGTAAGAAAATTGCAGCTTCATGGCTCGTCCTCGCTGATGCTCGCCAGCGCGCCGCCGATGCCGCTCGCGAGGCTGACCGGGCCTCAGCCGAACTATGGTCCATCCAGATGGAGGCCCATGGTGGGCCGGCGCAGCCTTCGCCAACCATCGGTCAATGCCTGAACGGCGGCTATGGCGCTCCCGATTATCTATTCCGCTTCCGCCACACCTTCTCGGTAATCGGGTGGCGCGACACGCCTCTCCACCTATCGTGCATCAGCACGTAGGAGGATTTCAAAATGCGCAAATTCCACTCTATCGCGGCCCTGTGCGGCGATGGCCTTCGACCCGAACTGCAAGCGCTATTCGAGCGGCTTGCGGTGAACCCGAATTCGGAGCTGTTTATACGAAATGATGGCATGACCCAATCGGGTCCAAACCCGGATCGTTGCACACATTGTCAAGCTGACGGAACGGCGCGAGATCACGCCGTACCGGTGGACGCATCCTGATGACGATGATCGACGGTAGGCGCTAATGTCGGGGGCGCTGGTGCGCGCAAATTCCAGTGGCAATGGTAGCCGGCAGTCCGCGCCGACGCATGGGCGGGGGCCGCTGAGCGGCCCTCTTTTTGATCCGGGCTGGAAGCCCCGATCCGAACATTTTTGCTGCAGAGTGGTAGTTTTTTGAAGCCTACCACTCGGCCTACCACTCGCAAGAATTTAACTCGCAAGAAACCCTTATAGAATGGGCATAACTTTGGCTAGTTTGATACTCTCCGAGCGCGCCATTTTACGACAGGGCACGCTACCGCGCCCTTCCCGCGGTGGCGCCCGCGTCACGAATGATTCCGGCGTCGTGCGGCTCGCCAGGGCGTGAGCCGCGGAATCCAGCGCGGGACATTGGCCCGGAAATCCTCGTACTCCGTTCCGAACCTACGAACGAGCGCCGGCTCCTCGTACCCCACGACAAACGCGTGGAAGGCGAGCCACACCAACACACCGTACCCAAGAAGGCGCTGGTCGCCGAACAAGACCGCTTGGCCCAGAATGACGGCGACAAGGGCAACGTAAATAGGATTGCGCACATAGCGATAGAGACCCGTCACCACGAGGTTCTGCGTCGGTGCGATCGGCGCCGGCGTGCCCAATCCTTGCAGCGCAAAGCGTGCAAACGAGTCGACAAGCCCGGGTAGACCGGCGACGATCAACAGGATCCCGACGGCGCGCGTCGCGTCGAGATCGAAGAAGGGCGGCCGAAACTCCCAACGCGTAATCCACCAAGGAACGAGCCCCGCCACCGAGCTGGGCGCAACCGCAAAGAAGAGGGCAGAGCCCAATACCGCGATCGTTTTCCGCACGGCACCTCCTTCCCGTCCTGTCGCAATGTTAATGCAGCCATGTCCGGTCAGCGCGTTCAGCGGAAGTAGGCGGTGGCCCCATCCGAAATCCGGGGTGATCATCATAGCAGCATCGGCGGCTCACGTCCGCCCTGGGCAGCAGTCGAGCAAAATTGAACGTTGCATCATAGCGGCACGGCGAAGGAGTAGTGCCCATCTTCATCGGCCGTGGCGCGCCAATTCGGTACGTTCCGTTCCGGACACATGGGTTACGGTTTATACCGAAGACATGGGCAACACTTTCGGCCCGAAGGGATTTGCAAGGGGTTCGAGCCTGCAAGTCTCGTCCTCGAAGTATCCAAGATCATCGTCCATAAAGCTGACGAGCCAAATCCGCCCGTCGGTTTGTTTGATTCCGACGATCGCGTCAGCACCTTGTGCACGGCGTCGACGCCCAGCGTCCGCCATCGCGGGTTCGGATGCGGCTCTCGTTCAGGTGCGTGGCGATCGACTTGACGCCGATTGGCCCCGAGGAGCCGTTTCCCTCGCGCGCCAGGCGGAGGATAACGCACAGTTTGGCCCGGAGTCGCCGGCTGGCGCTCGGAG
This sequence comes from uncultured Alphaproteobacteria bacterium, assembly GCA_963808035.1. Classification (GTDB taxonomy): domain Bacteria; phylum Pseudomonadota; class Alphaproteobacteria; order Rhizobiales; family Xanthobacteraceae; genus Bradyrhizobium. The sequence continues at coordinate 312,048 of CAWEEF010000005.1, forward strand.
CTTTGAGTCCGATAGCTTTCTGTTTCAAGCGACAGCAGCGATGCTGCCAGAATCAATGTGCAGGCAAACATTTGCGACGCCCAACCAAGCAAGCGGCTGTCGGCCCCTTCCCTTGCCGTCCTAATCGGGTCGAGATCTGCCCCAACTCTCGGTCAGTAACGTCGGGTACTCTCGATAGCGGACGACAAGGCGGACTTGACAATATCGATGCGAATGATCCGAAGCCTTCGCTCGTGGGCAGCATCTGCTATTGTGGCTTTTTCATTGTTGAATATCGGCCGATGGAGCACGCGATGCCAAACAGCAAGGAGATCGAGGCGAAGTCGCACAAAGCGGTGCTGCAGGGGTATGTGCTTGGTGCCAGAGAAGGTGAACACCTGATCCATTTTCGTGATGCCGGCAACATCTTCATCAAGGTCGACCCCGTCAAGGGGTCCGATAATTTCGCCCTGGGCACGCAGCAGCTGCCCAAGGGCTCAGGCATTCCGGTTCACCGACACTTCCACATGGAAGAAGCCTTCTACGTCCTGGAAGGCAGTGGCACGGTCACACTCAACGATGTGCGTCACTCTTGCGAAAGAGGTGGAACGATTTTCATCCCCAAGAACACGTGGCATGGTTTCAGTAGTCCGGATCAGGAACTGGTTCTGCTGTGGATCATGGTGCCCCCAGGCCTCGACGGGTTCTTTCGCGAAACCTGCAGCCTACCCGGCGAACCGCCAAAGGAACTGACCCGGGAGCAGATCAACGCGATCGCCCTCAAGTATGGGACAGAATTCAGATAGGCCGGCTCAAACATTTCTCACAAGAAACAATTGGAAACAAAAGTGACGCTTGCAACGCGCTCCTATTAATAATCTTTCTTGTTTGCGCTTGCGGCTCAACATGAAGCTGTTCAGGATTGCGGCAATGAGCGCGAATCGCGCTCGCGTGTTGTCGTAAAGCTGCCAGTTACCGATGTGGCGGCTATCTCAAAAGACAACACCCGCGCCAGCGGTAGGCAATCCCATCCTACGACAAAACGTCCGGTGTGATCGGGCCGTCTTTGATCGCCTCAATCGCGCAGGACAAGGGAGAAATTATGCATTCTATAATCCCAGTTCTAAAAACAAACGCAAAGATTCTGAGCTTGGTCGCAAGCTTGGGTTTTTTTGGTGCCCTGCCTCTTGCGGCGCCAGCCCGTGCTGACGTTGTCACGACGGTTAATTTCGATGCATTGGACGCTTCCGGGGGGGCAATCAGCGGTGCCCCATTGACGAGCTATCTGGCTGGCTTCGGTATCACTTTGACCGAAAACCCCCTCACACCGGTCAGTATCGCCGATGTTAATTTGGTTTATGGCGGTGGAGTTATTGGAGCGACAACGGGTCTTAACGTCCTAATGCAAGGTGGCACCTCAGGTCCGGCGAGCTATACCTTGAGCTTCGCAACCCCGCTTCTGAGCTTTCAATTCGATACGGTCAAGAACCTGGTATTCAATTCTTTGCCGATATGGTCGGCAACCGCGTTCGATGCGTCTAACGTGGCTCTTAGCAGCGTAGGCGTTCCTTTTATTTCGGTTGGAGGCGCTGCGCAAACCTTCGTTCTGAACGGTCCCGGGATCGAGAGCGTGACTTTCAACGGTGACGCAGAAAATCGAGCAGGTTTTACTAACCAGCCAATCGATACGTTGGTGCTTACAACCGCCGTCCCCGAACCCGCCACATGGGCAATGTTGCTGCTCGGCTTCGCCGGGATCGGCTTCATGGTCTATCGTCGGAAGTCAACGCCCATATTGATTGCCGCTTGATCCACGATGCCTGAATTGAGAGCTGCCTTCGGGCGGCCTTTTCTTTGCGGGGCTTGCATCCGCCACTTCCGATGTCGGCCTTGGCGGACATCCCAGCTCAGCCTGACGATGTCCGCGCCGCACGTTTGTGACGGTGACGGCCTTGTCATGGAAGGGATAATCGAGGTCTGGCAGTCCTTGGTAGATGCGCGTTGAGGCCAGAAGCCAAACCTCAATTCGTCAAATGCTGGCGGACGCGGTAAAGTTCGCTCCACAATCAGGAGGGGCGCATGGTCGAACCACCAATCGGCGCTAGAGATGTTATCGGCACAACACCCTTCGGGGTTGATGATACGGGCAATCACGTTTTCTTCGGCTTCAAAACTGCCGCTGGCCCCGTGGATTTTATCGCGAACTATAAAGTGCTTGGCCTGCTTATCAACTACCTCCAAGCGATTGCCAACGAGGCTCAGGAGAGACGCCTGAAACTTGATCCCAATGCTTCTGATCTAGAGGCGCGGGAAGCACAGTCCAATCCAGTGGCTCAGGCTGCGCTCGAGCCGGATATTGGCGGAACATCGGCGGCATTGGTTTGCACAACACTAGACGGGACCCGAATTGAAGCACAGTTAGACTTCGACATGCTTCAGGGCCTTCTTGAAAGGCTTCCGAGGATGATTGCCGAGATGAAACGGCGACAAGCCGCCCATCAAGCGGGCCACTAGCCCATCGCCGCGACAGAGCTTGTTGCAGTGGAAGTTCGCCCTTACATCGGCGCCTTTTTTGCCTGGCTAGTGTTCGTGATTTTGCTTGGTTTCCCGTTCACAGCGCTGTGGCAACGCCGGCATCGCTGCCTCCATAAGAAAAAATTTGTCCAACCCAAAGATAAAATAATTTCCTTAATTTGGCAAAATTCGGTTCTCTTAGGCAGTGGTTGGCTCGGCGGCGAAAACACGCCCAAGTGGGAGGGTTCATCTCGAATCGGTCCGTATCGTAGACAACTCCCGTGCGGTTTATCGGTGACTGAGGGTGGTGAACCCTCCCGCCTCATCCAGAGTGAAGCCCATGACAGACGCGTCATATCTTCGCGACAAGGCAGAGCAAGCACTTTGTCTCGCCCGAGACATCACTGATCAGGTGCTTGTAAAGAGTTCTCATAGACGCTGCTGCGGAGTCTTTGGGACGCGCAGATGCGATTGACCTTGTAGAGAGTCTCAAAGAAGTTGCTGCGGGGTTGGGCGAGGACACCCAGAAAACAAATTGAGTAATGGCGATCACGCCAGCAACGTCAACTGCCGATCCGATCCAAGGTGACGTTCAACAAACGCCTCGCCGCCAGCCTTCAGGCCTGCTGCCGAACCGCGGCAAATGGCCGGGAAAGTCTGCAAGCGCGTCGTGGATACGATGAAGTGCGTGCGCGGCCAAACCCACGTTGTCAGCATTGTCCCAGCCACCAGTCGATATATTCCCACAGCGTCACGGCGAACTCTTCGTATAGATGAGGTCCCGCGGATAGCTCGTTTGCCGGTGCTGCGACTGGCGCTCCCTTCACGGCCGCGAAACAGGTTCCTATCTGCCGGAACCGGACTATTGGTTTTGCCGAAAGCGTTCCACTACCGTCCGCGCTATTGCCGCCGGCGCCTCGTCAGGAATCGCGAAGCATGAGCTCGCGTTGATTTCGCACAGGACGTACGTGTCGGCACCGGCCATGTCGCATGGGCCGTAGAGGAAATCCGCGTCCCAGATGATCGGCAGCGACGCTTGATCGATGGCGAGCGTTTCCATCATCTGCGGCGTCCAATTTTCCTCCATCGACCGCCGCAGGGCCTGGAACGGCAACGCGTCTGGGCCATGCATGATCTTCGGCCCGGGTTGCGCCTCCGGCGAATTCGGACCTTCCGGCGGCGGTGGAATCAGGGCCTTGATGAATTGCTTTCCGAAGCCGGCGACCTTTGACCCGCTCATGTAGCAGCGGATCATTCCTTCAGGCAGGCGCGGTTGAAATACCTGATCAATGATACAGCCGCCCCATCCGAAATAAAATTCGCAACGGCCGACAAACGTGTCCAGCCGCATCTCCTCCGCAACGCTGCCTCGCTGCGCGTGAAGCACGCGGACCATTGCGTCCGTGTTCGGCAGAGCCTCCACCTTCCAGACGCCCAGGCCTCCATTCCCACAATTCTGCTTGAGCACGCGGGCGCCGCCCGCCTTCAGGCGCGACGGGAATTCGGCGCGAAAGGCGAAGGCACTATCGTAGCGGTGCGTGTCGGCGCCCCAACCCAAATGGCGCGTTCGATAGAGCACCTCCTTGACGCCCATTTTCAGTATAGTGTCGGGGTGCGCGCTCACCCACGGGCCTCGCTTTGCGACCTCGCGGAGCAGCGGATCGAGCTCCGCGCGCGTCTTGCCTTGATGGATTGGATCGACCCAGACCAGCACGCCATCGACTGCAAGCAATTGGTCGCGAACCTCGTCGGCAAAGCGCTCATCGTAGATGGCCGGACGGGCTTCGATGCCGGCGGCGGCCAGTGCCTCGAACACGCCGACGAAGCGGCTGTTTTGTGGGGTGGCGTCCCGGCGTGCGGCAGCGTCTCCGCGCGAGACTATAGCAACTGTGTGTCGGAGAGAGGGATGTCGTTCATCCATGCGCAAGCTCCACGATCGATCGTGTGTCGCGCAGAGCTTGGACGAAACGTCTGACGGGGAGTCTGCCGGTCCCCACGGAAACGACCCTACCCGACCTGCCCGCAAATTTCAAGATTGCCGTCGCCCGCGCCGAATGATGATGACAGTGAATCAGGAGGTCGTCCGCTCCGGGTCGTCATAAGCAGATGTAAGGCCCGAGGTCGCGCCAGCCCTTATGGAATCGTCCTCTAACCCCTAGATTGCGCTCGCCCGGTATCGCAACGACAGAGGCGCGGCGGCACGCAGGTCGAATTCGAGTGCGCCACAATCACGCCGTACGAATGGCCAATTCGCAAATCTAAACTATGCCGGCTCGACGCAATACAGGGGGGATACTGAATGCGCCGCGATGATCAACCTGTCCGCCAGGACGCGGAAACCACCGGCTATACTTTCAATTTCCAGATTTCGAACAGCGGGGGACGACAGGCTTGCAGCGTCAAAGTGCAGGCCCAGAATATTCACGATGCAACCAGGTTCTTCCGGCAAAACTGGCCGATGATCGAAACGATGGCGCGCGAAGGTCTGGCTGCCGGATCGCGGGACGGCATCAGGCTGGACGTGCCGGATCGGGCGGCGACGTTGGCGGCCGATCCCGTCTGAACCAACCCGTTCCGGTATTGAGCCCGTGATCGCACGGTCATCCAGACATCGTCTGAATGCAGCCGAACCATCAACCTGAAATGTCCCTGCAAGCCGCGAACGACGCGGCATTTCTATTTGCTTGCCGGAGGGGTTGGCGCGGGCGCCTTGGTGGTCCCCGCCGCCCCCGGGGCCGGATTGTATCCGTTGTCGCCGGCCCGCAATCCCGGAATGTTGCGGCACTGCATCGAATAGACCAGGTCGCCCTTCGAGGTTCGGCCAATCGGCTCGCATACCGGTTCCGCTGCCGTGCCGTTCTGCGCCAGCGCCGATGACGACGCCAGCACCGCGAGAAGAACCAGGCTTCGCATCTGACGCTCCCAGAGCCGGCGGCCGAGAGCGGCCCGTCTCACAAGCCCGCCAGGACGCTACATTACCAGCTATTGCTGGCAAAGAAGTTGAACGGCCGCTGTTGCGCGATCAACGTCGGCGGGGCCATCGGTCTCCTTGCCACCCTGTGTTTGCGGCGCGGTGTCGGTTCCATCTGCTTCGGCTGCGGAGCCGTCAGTTTGGCGTAGGCATCGCGTGTCCCGGTGGGCGCCGGAACGTCGGCGACCGTCGCCGAGGTGTCCCGTTCCGCCCTGGCGGTCTGCGTCGGAATAATCGTCGGGAGGCTGGTATCGATGACAACACGCTGCGGCCATTTCATCGCGGAGTGGATCCGGATCATTGGCAGTTCGTTCGGTGTGGTGGCGACTTCCGCCACCGGCGGCTTCGGCAAAACGGCATTCGAAACGAACAGCAGTGCTACCAGCGCTCCGCCGACAAAGACGAAATATCGCAACAGGGGCATTTCACCAGCGCTCCATCCGCGCGGAGCGTGCGGACCACTCGCCTAACGGGCACTCATGTATTTGGTTCCTGGCCGGCCGCTTTGCATCCCCCCACGCGGTTAACCCGGTTCAAGGCCGCGTGATCAGGCCCGGCTGGCCGCCACCGGCGCGCATTTGACCTTGCTGGCATGGATATTGACGAAACCGATATGCAGGTGGGCAAACCTTCGTTTGCCCTTCATGATGACGGTGTCGTGAATGGTGCGCGCACGATCGGTCAGATGGCTTCCGTCCCGGCGGGCGAAGGCGCAGGAAATCTCGATATCCTTGACCGCGTAGTCGTTGCGGTTGCGGAGGGTGAATGTCAGCAAGGCATTGGAACCCAGTCCCCCGCGCCGCCAATGCTGCGAAGAAATCTTCAGTCCCTCGGCGGACGCCATCTCCTCGGGCGTGATTGCCGGATATAGCGCGGGCTCCTGTGGGGCCGGGGCCGGGACCATCGAGGGCAGCGGTCCGATCACGGCTGTCGCCAAATCTACCGGATGTACCGGCTCACTCGCGGCGGGGTTGCCGTATCGGGACAGCAGCGTCCATGCGGCAAGGCTCGCCATCACGATCAACGGCAGCCAGACAAGTCCCGGTCGAGAATATGGCGCGGATATTTTCCATGGCCAGCCGCCGGGCCGACCCGGCCCAGTCCATGCGATGCGGGACAGCCCGATTTCCATGGTCCTGCCTCAACCGACAGCGAACCGCCAAGGCCCTATCGCCAGCAAAAAGCCGCGCGGGCTTTACACCGCACGGCTCCTGATACGACTGCCGATGACGGTTCCGTCGCGGTTCATCAATCGATCAAACGACAAATGGTTCCAAATGTCACCAGGCCGGAATGTCGCCAAGGCACGTGCTGCATCCTGGAAGACATCAGGGGGATGGCCAGCCCGGACGGCCGTCGCTAAAATTGACCGCCGCGCCGCCTGACCCCGATCGCCCAAATGTGTCGCGTCAGGCGAACCGGCAGAGAACCAGAGGGAGACCACGATGCCGATAGTCACCTGGGATCACGTCCATTTGCGCAGTCCCGATCCGGAGGCGACGGCCGCCTGGCTCGAAAATATCCTCGGCGGCGTTATCATTCGCGGTCCCGGTCGGATCGACGTCAAGCTTGGCGGCGCCAATGTGTTCATTGCACCGGTGACGGCCGGCGATGGCGTCAACACCCCGCCGGTCACGCCCTATCAGGGGCTCGACCATTTCGGGCTGACCGTGAAGGATATCGACGCGGTGGCCGCCGAGATCAAGGCGAAAGGCGTCGAGTTCACCCGGGAGCCAACGACGATCCGGCCCGGCGTTCGCATCTGCTTCATCCGCGGGCCGCAGGGCATCTCGATCGAGCTGCTCGAGCGCGACAAGAAGTACGCCTGAGCGACGAGGCGCCCGGTTCGGCGGTCTGCCCTGTGGGCAGCCAGGTTGGCGCATCCGGCTGTCATCTCGGCGTCACAGACAGCCATCAATTTTCGCGAAACTGGCGCCGGCGCAGGCTCGCAGGGCAACCTGCCGCGTTGACGATGCGGGCCTCGCCTTGGCATAACAGGCTACCGACCGCCGCTGTGACGGATGTCGGCCGCGCGGGACGTCATGAAAAACGGTCTTTATTCGATCCACGTCAGCCTGCAGGACGGTCGTACGGGCAAAGGCAGCGGCGTGGTCATGTTCCGCGACGGCAAGATCCTCGGCGGCGATGCCTATCTCTATTACACCGGCAGCTACACAACCAAGGGTAACAGCTTCAAGGGCGAGGTTCTGGTCCAGCGCCATACCTCCAGCCCCGATGCCAATCCGCTGTTTGGCGGCGCCGTTCCGGTCGGCATCGGCGTTTCCGGCACCTTTACCGACACCGCGGGGGTGATGAACGGGACGGCGCTGGTCGGCAAGGCCAGCCAGATCTTCGCGGCGACGCTGCGCTTCCTTGCCGACACCGATTAGTCCTGCGTCCCGCCACGGCTATTCCGCCGCCTGTTCCAGCGGCGCTACCCTCGGCAGGATGATCTGGACCCGCGTACCCTTGCCGGGCTCGGAATCGAGGTCGAGCCGGCCGCCCAGACGGTTGGTCACGATGCTGTAGACGATGTGCAGGCCGAGCCCGGTGCCGCCCTGGTCGCGGCGGGTGGTAAAGAACGGATCGAAGGCGCGGCGCCGCACGTCGAGACTCATGCCGCAACCATTGTCGGAAAAAATGATCTCGACGTTGTCCTTGCCCGACTCCCGTACCTGGATATCGACCGTACCGGGCCTGCCGTCCGGAAAGGCATGCGCCACGGCATTGAGAAACAGGTTGGTGAGCACCTGGCCATAGGGCCCCGGATAGCTGTTCATGGTGAGATTGGGCTGGCAATCGACCGTAAGGGTCAGATGATGCTTTCGCAGGCCGGGCCGCAGGCTCATGACGACCTGCTCGGTGAGATCGCCCAGATCGAAGCTGCGCTGGTCGGAGTAATTGCGGTCGGCGGCGACCTGCTTGAATGACTGGATCAGCTCGGCGGCGCGGTTGAGGTTGGCGACCAGTTGCGAGGCGGCATCGCGGCTGGTTTCGAGGAATTCATTCAGGCGGGAGCGCCGCAGGTCGCCGCGCGCCACCTCGGCGGCGAACATCGCGGTCTTGCGCTCCAGCGCGGAGGCGACCGTCAGGCTGATGCCGACGGGATTGTTGACCTCGTGGGCGACGCCCGCGACCAGCCGGCCCAGCGCCGCAAGCTTTTCGGCCTCGATCAGCGAGTTCTGGGTTTCACGCAGGTTGCGCAACGCCGCTTCGGCGGCATCCTTGGCCTTGCGCATCTCCTGTTCGCCACGCTTGCGCTCGCCGATGTCGAGCGCGACGGTGACGATGTTCTGGATCTCGCCGTCGGAATCGAGCAGCGGCAGCTTGTTGACCAGCCAGTGCCGCACGTTGCCGGCGGCATCCAGATATTCCTCCTCGTAGAAGCCAAGCCCGCGGCCCGCCTCCAGCACCCGCTTGTCGTTCTCGTCGGTCTTTTGCGCGCCATAGCGCGACATCAGGTCAGTCGTGGTGCGACCGATCGCATCCGCCGGATCGATCCCGAAAATGCCGGCCATATAGCGGTTCATCAGCACATAACGGAGCTGTTTGTCCTTGAGGTTGATTACCGCAGGCACGGTGTCGATCACCTGCTGCAGCAGCCGGCGGCCTTCGGCAATGGCATCCTCGGCGCGCTTCTGATCGGTGATGTCGCGCACCGTGCCTTCATAACGTACGACCGCGCCGGCTGCGTCGCGCACCGCGGTGGCGCTGTCGGAGAGCCACAGGATCGCGCCGTCGCGCCGGCGTGCCTGATACTCGAACTCGCGCACCACGCCGTCGCGCCGCATCAGCGACTGGTATTCCGCGCGCGCCGCCGGATGCACGTAGATCGTGTGCGCAATGTCCTTGGTGTCGCCGATCAGTTCCTCAGGCGTATCGTACCCCATGATCCGTGCCAGCGCCGGGTTGGCGTTGAGCAGCGCGCCGGGCGGCGTCGTCACATAGATCCCATCGACCGAGCCTTCGAACAGCTTGCGATAGCCTTCTTCGGCCAGCCGCTGCTCGGCCAGAGCGTGGATGGCGGCCTCGCGCGCGGCGTCGGCATCGACCAGCGACCGGCGAAACACCTCGGCGGCGCGCGCGATGTCGCCGATCTCGTTGTTGACGTCGGTTTCGGGAATCGAGGCGTTCTTTTCACCCCCGGCGAGCGCGCGGATCGCTCCCGCAATGGACTTGAGCGGCCGCACGGTCCGGCGCACCACAAACAGCGCCGCGATCAGCCCGATCAGCACCCCCGCGATTCCCAGGATGATGCTTTGCCATTTATCGTCTCGCAGCGTTCCGGCAAAATCGTTGGACAGTTCGCGGCCCCGTCGCGCGCTCAAATCGCGCAGCAGTTCGGTCACCCGGCCGATCTGCTGCCCTTCGGCGCCCAGAACTTCCTTGTCGAGCTTGGCGATCTCGGCCTCGGTCCGTGCGATCGACACAATCGCGTCGGTATAGGATTCGGCTGCGGATCGCAGCGCCGGATCATCGATCACCAGCGCCCGCATCCGCTCGGCGGCCCGTTCGGCCGATGGGGGATCGTGCGCCAACAGGCCCGCCGCGACCTGGTTCTGGGCCAGGAACAGTTGCCTCGCCGCAGCCCGGTCCGGCACCGCCGCGATCGCCGATTCGAACCGTTCGCGCACCGGCGGCAATGCCGCGACCAGTTCGACGCGGCGCGAAATCAATCCGGTGATGTGCTCGATGCCATCGCGGTAGTTCTGCAGCCTGGCGGCGACACCATCGATCATCCGCTGCTGCTCGGGAGCGAGTTCCAGCCGCGTCTTCTTCAGCAGCGCGCTCAAGGTCGATGCAGCTTCACCGACCCGATCGGTGCGCGCATTGGGATCGGTGACGAAATCGCGGGCTGCCAGCCGCAGCTCGTTCATGCGGCGGTCGATCTCCTCGGCGAGATCGCCGACATCCTGCAGCCGTTGCAGTTCCGCGAATGTCGCATCGATATGCCGGATGGCAATGACGCTCGCCATGCTGGTCGCGGTGATGGCGGCCAGCACCAGCAGGAAGCTGCCAAAGGTCAACTGGCCGATCGAAAGCGAGATCGACCGCAATCTCTGGACGATGGCGGCGAAGGGCATAGGGGTCTGGACCGGCTCCGTGCAGCCCGCTTTATACGCTGGAATGGGCCGTTGGGGGAACATCCGGCGGTCCCCAACCGGCCGCCGCTGGCCCAAGGGCGGCCCTAGCCGAGCGCGCCCACTTCAAACACTTCGCCGTCATAGCCGGCCTCACGCGGGATCCGCAGTTGGCGGCCGCCATTGAGTTTCGTCATGACCGGCATCACGGTGACGATTGGCTTCCCCCGGCTGTCTTCAAGCGCGGCGTTCACGCCTGGCTGCTTGCCAAGCCGGACCAGGTTGCGGGTGGTCGGAAACGGCAGCTTGAACCGCCCGCTTTCACCGCCGGCCAGCGCCTCGCGCGGCGACACCCAGATCGAATCGGTGGATTCCTTGCCGTCATGGGCGCCGGCCTGCTCCGGCGGCGCCGCCGCCAGAAAGAACCAGGTGTCGAACCGTTTCGGCATGCCCTCCGGTGTAATCCAGTGCGCGTACGGCACAAGCAGATCGAGTGCCAGCAGCATTCCGTGGTCGGCGAGCACGTTGAGAAACGTGGTCTTGCCTTCGCACAAGGCCGTGCGATGCGCGGCCTCGATCTGCTGGGCTTGCTTGGCATCGACCAGCACTTTCGATCCTTTCGGCCGTGCCAGCAGAATGCCGCTTTCCTCGAAAGTCTCGCGGATCGCGGCGATCCGGAAGCTCAGATCGGCTACATCGAGCCCTTTCGCGCCCGAATAAAGTTCTGGCCTCGCGATGATCTCGTTGTCGCCCTTGTCGACACTACCGCCGGGAAACACCAGCGCGCCGGAATTAAAATCGATCTCATAATGGCGCACCATCATGAAGACCTCGATTTCCTTGCTGGCAGCGTTGTCTCGCAGCAGCAGGATGGTCGATGCAGGACGCGGGGCGACGGTCTCGGCCACGGGATCAGCCTGCAGCGCTGGATTGCGGCTGCAAATTGGCGCGCAGGTCGATCCGCGCGACCCGCGACAGCAAATAGTCCACTTCAGCTTTGGCCGCCGGCGTGATGCCCGCGCTTGGCCTGCGCTGTGCACTGGAAGCGATCACGCCGCGTTTCTGCAGCACATATTTGCGCACCGCCAATCCCGCACCAGGCTGCTGCTCGTAGCGGATCAGCGGCAGATGCGCATCGAACAGATCGTGCGCCGCATCGCGCTTGCCGGCCTTCGACAATTTCACGACGTCGATCAGCAACTCCGGAAACGCGTAACCGGTCATCGCGCCGTCGGCGCCACGCTCCATTTCGAAATCCAGAAACAGCCCGCCATTTCCGGTCAGGATCGACAGCGGTCGCAGCGAGCCGTCCTTCTGGAACGCGCGCAGTGCGGAAATCTTTTCCAGGCCCGGCCAATCCTCGTGCTTGAGCATCACGCAGGACGGGCTCTCCATCACGATCTTGCGGATCACCGCGGGCGTGAACACCACCGACAGGGTCAGGGGATAATCCTGCAGCACCCAGGGAATGTCGTCGCCGATCGCCTCCTGCGCCTGCTTGAAATAGCCGGTGATCTGGTCGTCGGTGCGCAGATTTGGCGGTGGTGCGATCATCACGCCGGCGGCGCCGGCGTCCATTGTGGCGCGCGCCAGCGCCCGCATCGTGGCAAATCCGGGCGCGGAGACGCCGACGATGATCTGCATGTTCTTGGCGCGTTTGACAAAGCGGATGGCGACCTGCTCCGCCTCTGCGGCGTCGAGCTTCGGCGCCTCGCCGAGAATGCCGAGTACCGTGACGCCATCGCATCCGACCTCGGCATAGAACTCGGTCAGCCGGTCGATCGATTTGTCGTCGATGCGGCCGTCGTCGTGGAACGGTGTCGGGGCAATGGCAAAGGTGCCTGCGGCCTTGGCGGTGAGCTTCGTCATGTGTGCCTCGTCAGTTTCCAAACTCTGCCGGGACTCAGAACCGCCGCGCGCCCATCTTGATCTGCTCCTCCGAGAAGAAGATCTCGCGGGCATGGGCGACGACGTCCTGGGCCTTCCAGCCGGTATGCGGCGGCTTCCAGCCCTCCATTTCCATCATCCGCATCTCGCGCACGCCGCGCGGGCCGGAAACGCCGAGCACCTTGCCGGTCTGGTCGCCCGACAGATCGCTGACCATGTATAGCACGGCCGGCGCGATCCCGTCTGGTCCGAGGGCGGCTCCGGGATTTTCGATATAGCGCGGCAGATCGGCGGTCATGCGGGTCAGCGCTCCCGGCGCCAGCGTCCAGACCCGGATATTGTATTTGCGGCCCTCGATGGCGAGCACGTTGGACAGGCCCCAGATGCCGCCCTTGGCGGCGCCGTAATTGGTCTGGCCGAAATTGCCGATCAGGCCCGAGGTCGACGACGTGTTGACGATGACGCCGCCACCATTCTCGCGCATCCAGCGGAATACTGGCTGGGTGCAGCAGAACGTACCCTTGAGATGCACCTTGATAACCTTGTCCCAGGCGGCTTCGCTGGCCTTGGCAAAGGTCTGGTCAAGCAGGATGCCCGCGTTGTTGACCAGGATGTCGACGCGGCCGAAAGTCCGGATGGCGTCGTCGAACACCGACTGGCCACCGGCCATGGTCGAAATATCCGCGCCGTTGGCGACCGCGCGGCCGCCTTGGGCCTTGATGGCGTCGACCACCTTCTGCGCCATCGACGCATCGCCGCCGCTGCCGTCACGGGGCCCGCCGAGATCGTTGACCACGACGGCCGCCCCCTCGCGCGCGAACAGTTTGGCATAGGCTTCGCCGAGCCCGCCGCCCGCGCCGGTGATCAACGCAACCTTGCCGTCGAGTAGTCCCATGATGCCTGCTCCCATGCCGTTTATGTGACCGTCATGGCCGGGCCAGTCCCGGCCATCCACGTCTTTCCTGTTTCCATAGAGAAGCCGTGGATGCCCGGCACAAGGCCGGGCATGACGACAATAAGTGGGTACGCCTCGTACCCCAGCACCGTCCTGCCGCTCTTGATGACGATGACGTCGCGCGTCTTCACTTTCGCCTCGAATGAAATCACGTTGCCGTCCTTCCATAGTTCCATTGTCACGGTCTCGCCGGGATAGACCGGGGAAGAGAACCGCGCGGCGTGCTGCCTGAACGCGGCCGGATCGTAGTCGGCATAGGTCTGCAACACGCCCCGGCAACTGATGCCGTAGGTACACATTCCGTGCAGGATCGGCCGCGGGAAACCGGCACGCTTGGCGAATTCCGGATCGCTGTGCAGCGGATTGCGGTCGCCGCACAGCCGGTAGACCAGCGCCTGGTCCGGCCGCGTCGTAATCTCGACGGTTTTATCCGGCGCGCGGGTCGGCACCTTGTGCGGCTCGGGCTGGCCCTCCGAGGGACCGCCGAAGCCGCCGTCGCCGCGCGCAAAGCGCGACGCCACCAGCGTCGCCAGCTTCTCGCCCTTGTCGTCCCGCAGCACCGTCTGATGCCGGATTACCGCACCCTTGTCCTTGCCCTTGTCGAATACGTCGAGCACGGTCGAATCGGCGGTGATATGCGCCGACGTGGCGAGCGACTTATGAAAGGTAATGTCACGTTCGCCATCGACCACCATGACACGGTTGAGATTCATCTCGCCGGGTCCGGCGCCCCAGGCCGCGACCGAGGCAAAGGTCGGAACCACTTTGAGGGCGCGCGGCGTGGCGACCGCCTCGTTGACGAAGGCGAGTTCCTTCTCGTCCATCGGATCGGCACCAAGCCCGATGCCATAGGCGTACAGCATCACGTCGCGATCGGTGTAGGCGTATTTCTGGCCGAGATTTTTCAGCGCCATCAACTCGTCGTACCTGATCGGCATCGTGTGTTTCCCTGTTATTTCGTCATGCCCGTGAACCTCACACCGGCGTAAAGAACGGCAATGGCGCGCCGTCGGTCGGCTTGAACACCACCTTGACCTTTTGCCCGATCTTCAGCTTGTCGATGTCGCAGTCGACGAAGTTGGTCTGCAGCGACGGCCCTTCCCTCAGCGTGACGTAACCGATCGCATAAGGTCCGGTGGCGGATTTGCGCATCAGGCTGAATGTATAGATCTCGCCCTCCCCCGAGCTTTGCTCCCAGACCGTCTTGTCGGAGAAGCAGAACGGGCAGATCGAGCGCGGAAAATAATGCGCTTCACCGCATGCGGTGCAGCGCTTGATCATGAACTTGCCCGCGGCGGCGGCATCCCAAAATGGCTTGGTCTCGGGATTGCCCTGCGGCGCCGGATATTTCCTCGCTTCAGCCATCACGCGCGCTCCAGGATGCAGGTCGAGGCGGCGTGGCGCACGCCGAGCAGGCCGCCGGTGCCGTGGGCGACGGCGAGATCGCAGTTCGGCACCTGCACCTTGGGGTGCGCCTCGCCACGCAACTGGCGCACCGCCTCGATGATCTTGGTCATGCCGCCGCGGTTGACCGGATGGTTGCTGCAGAGCCCGCCGCCGTCGGTGTTGAAGGGCAGCTTGCCGACGCCGGAGATCAGATTGCCGTCGGCGACGAACTTGCCGCCGTCGCCTTTCTTGCAAAAGCCCAGATCTTCGATCTGCATCAGCACCGTGATGGTGAAGCTGTCATAGATCGAGGCGTATTTGATATCCCTTGGCGTGACCCCTGCCTCTTCGAACGCCCGGGGGCCGGACCAAACCCCGGCCGAATAGGTCAGATCGAGATCCTTGCCACCGCGCGGTCCCTTCATCGCTTCGCCATGGCCGATCAGGCGCACTTGCGGTTTCTTCAGGCTCTTGGCGATTTCCGGCGTGGTGACGATCAAGGCGCCGCCGCCGTCGGTGACCACGCAACAGTCCAACCGGTGCAGCGGGTCGGAAATCATCGGCGAGTTGACCACGTCCTCGACGGTGACGACGTCCCTGAGCAGTGCGTGCGGATTGTATTGGGCGTGATGGGAGGCGGCGACCTTGATCCAGGCCAGTTGTTCGCTGGTGGTGCCGTAGTCGTGCATATGGCGCATGGCACACATGCCATAGGCATTGTGCGTGGTCGCCCCGTAAGCCGCCTCGAAATCGGCCTCGGCGCCGGCGGCGCGCGGCGGCAGCGGCCCGGTACGCGGCTTGCCTGCCAGCGTGATCAGCGCGATCGAGCACTTGCCGGCGGCAATCGCTTCCGCGGCATGACCGAGATGGATCAGGTAGGAGCAACCACCGGTCTCGGTGGAATCGACGTGGCGCACCCTCAGGCCGAGATAATCGACCATCGGCCAGGCCCCGCCGGGGGCGTCACCGGCGCAGAAATAGCCGTCGACATCGGCCTTGGTCAGCGCGGCGTCCTCAAGGGCGCCCCTGGCGACTTCGGCATGAAGCTGTGCGGTGGATTTTTCGGGTGCGTGCCGGGTTGGATGCTCATAGATCCCGGCAATGTAGGCCCTGCCCTTGATGGTCAATACGGCTCTCCGCTGGAATTTCGTCGCAGCGGTTTTCTCGCCTGTTGGGACAACCTTGGCAAGCGTCGAAATATTCCGTCGGACGAGACGCGGTGCTATTCCGCCGCGATCTGCCGCGGTGCCGGCGGCGGGCTGACAAGATCAGCCGCAAGCTGCGCATGGTGCGCCTCGGCCTCCTTTGCCGATTTCTCCTTCACCGGCCCGTAGCCCCTGACGCGATCGGGGAGCGAAAGCAGTTCGACCGCGGTATCCAGCGTGACCGCCGAGAGCACGCCGAGCACGGTGGCGACGTCTTTCTCGTAAGCCGCGATCAGTTCGCGTTCGAGCCTGCGGTCGGCACTGCGGCCGAACACATCGAAGGCCGTGCCGCGCAGCCCGCGCAGGCTGGCAAGGACCCGGAACAGCGGCATCATCCAGGCCCCGAACGCGCGCTTGCGCGGCCGACCCAGCGCATCGGTACCGCCGGCGAGCAGCGGTGGCGCCAGATTGAAGCTGATCCTGAAATCGCCGTCGAACTGGTCGCGGAGCTGCTTTTCGAAGCGGCCATCGGTATAGAGCCGCGCCACCTCGTATTCATCCTTGTAGGCGAGCAGCTTGGCGTAATTGATCGCGACCGCGCGCGGCAACTCGTCGCCGAAGCCGCGGTCCGTTGCCGCGTCGCGCACCCTGGTCACGAGGTTGCGATAACGCGCGGCGAGTCCGGCGTTCTGATAATCCGTCAGCAATGCGCTGCGATGCGCGATGATTTCGTCGAGCGACATCGCCTCCAGCGTCTTCGGCGCGACAGTCTCGTCATGCCCCTTCATCATCGCCGCCAGCCGTGCCGGATCGGCTGCAGCAAGCCGCCCGAGCTGGAACGCCTGGGTGTTCATCTTGACCGCGACGCCGTTGACCGCGATCGCCTGCTCGATCGAAGCCGCCGATAGCGGCAGCCATCCCTTTTGATAGGCATAGCCCATCATCATCATGTTGGTGGCGATGGAGTCGCCCAGCAGGACCTCGGCCGGCGTGGTGAAATCGAAGAACGACGAATCCTTGCGCAATGCCGTTTCCAGCACGGCGTTGACCTTGCGGCTCTGGAAATTGAAATCGCGGTGCATGATGAAATCCGCGATCGGGATCAGGTGGGTGTTGATGACGCCGTGGCTGCGGCTGGACTCGCACAGCGAGATGGTTTCCTTGGCGACCGCCACCACCTCGTCCGCTGCAATCACAAGGTCGGCGGTGCCGGTCACGATGCGCGAACAGGTGACGTCGGCGGTATGTTCGGACAGCCGGACGTGGCTCAGCACCGCGCCGCCCTTCTGCGCGAGGCCGGACATGTCCAGGATCATGCTGGCCTTGCCCTCGATATGGGCGGCCATGCCGAGCAGCGCGCCGATGGTCAGGACGCCGGTGCCGCCGACGCCGCCGACGGCGACGTTGTAGGGCCGATCGAGCGAGGGGCGCGACGGCGGTTCGGGCAGATCGCCGATATTGCCGAGATCGGCCGGCGCGCGGCGGCGCAGCTTGCCGCCATCGATCGTGACAAAGGACGGACAAAAGCCCTTCAGGCAGGAATAGTCCTTGTTGCAGCTCGACTGGTTGATGGTGCGCTTGCGCCCCATCTCGGTCTCCAGCGGTTCGACCGAAATGCAGTTCGACTGCACCGAACAGTCGCCGCAGCCTTCGCACACGGCGGGATTGATCAGCACACGGCGCTGCGGATCCTCCATGGTGCCGCGCTTGCGGCGGCGGCGCTTTTCCGCCGCACAGGTCTGCACGAACACGATGGCAGACGCGCCCTTGACCTGGCGCAGCGTTTTCATGACCGCGTCGAGTTCGTCGCGATGCGCCGTCCTGGTGCCGGGCGCGATGTCGGCGGCCGGATAGGCATCGGGGTTTTCCGACACCAGATAGATGTCGCGAATGCCCTCCGAGTGCAGTTGGAACGTGATTTGCTGCGGCGACAATTCGCCGTCGACATGCTGGCCGCCGGTCATCGCGGTGGCGTCGTTGTAGAGGATCTTGTAGGTGATGTTGGCGCCGGAGGCGACCGCCTGGCGGATCGCGAGACTGCCGGAATGGAAATAGGTGCCGTCGCCGAGGTTGGCAAACACGTGCTGCTCGTTGGTAAAGGGCGCGACCCCGACCCATGGCACCCCCTCGCCGCCCATATGGGTGAAGGTTTCGGTGTTGCGGTCCATCCACAGTGCCATGAAATGACAGCCGATGCCGGCGAAGGCGCGGCTGCCCTCCGGCACCCTGGTCGAGGTGTTGTGCGGGCAGCCCGAGCAGAAATACGGCGTGCGGGTGATCGGTGCGACGGCTTGCATCTGGGTGGCCTGGCGGCCGTTGAACCAGTCGGCCTTGGCGCGCAGCATGGCCGCTATTTCGGGATTGAGGTTGAGCCGAAGCAGGCGCTCGGTCAGCGAGCTTGCCAGCGAGGCGACGCTGAGTTCCTCTGCAAACGGAAGGAAGCGCTTGTCGTGATCGTCCATCTTGCCGACGATGCGCGGCCGCACGTCGTCGCGCCAGTTGAACAGTTCCTGCTTGACCTGGTTCTCGACGATCTCGCGGCGCTCTTCGACGATGAATATCTCTTCGAGACCGACGGCGAATTGCCGTACACCCTCCGGCTCGAGCGGCCAGGGCATCCCAATCTTGTAAAGTCTGAGCCCGATCTTGGCGGCGACCTCCGGCGTGACGCCGAGTTCGCGCAGCGCCTGCCGGATGTCCTCGTAGCTCTTGCCCGAGGCCATGATGCCGAACCGCGCATTCGGTAAATCCATGGTGATGCGGTTCACCTTGTTGGCACGGGCGAATGCGATTGCGGCAAAGCCCTTGTAGTCCTGCAGCCGGCGATCCTGGTCATAGCGGTCGTCGGGCCAGCGCAGATTGAGGCCGCCCGGCGGCATCTCGAAATCGGCCGGGATCACGAACGGCTTCATCTCATCGCTGAGGTCGACCTCCGCGGTGGTCTCGACGGTCTCGGTGATCACCTTCATGCCGACCCAGCAGCCCGAATAGCGCGACATCGCGATGCCCAAGAGGCCCATCTCGATCATTTCATGGATGCTCGAGGGATAGAGGTAGGGCATCAGGGCCGAGATGAAGGCATGATCCGACTGGTGCGGAACGGTGGAGGATTTCGCGCCATGATCGTCGCCGGCCAGACACAGCACGCCGCCATTCCTGGCCGAGCCCGCCGCATTGCCGTGCCGGAAGACGTCGCCGCAGCGGTCGACGCCGGGGCCCTTGCCGTACCAGATGCCGACCACGCCATCGTGCCTGGCGCCGGGCGACAGATTGAGCTGCTGCGAGCCCCAGATCGCGGTGGCCGCGAGGTCTTCGTTCACGCCGGGCTGAAACTTGATGTCGTATTGTTCGAGGTGTTTTCGCGCGGCGAATAGCTGCTGATCGTAACCACCCAGCGGCGAACCACGATAACCACTGATAAAGCCCGCGGTATTGAGGCCTGCGGCGCGGTCGCGGCGGATCTGCGCCATCGGCAGTCGAACCAACGCCTGGATGCCGGTCAGGAAGACATGGCCGGAGCCCTGGGTGTATTTCTGATCGAGACTGATCGGACCTTGGTTGATTCCCATTCCACCCTCTTCAAGCCCGCACGGCGGCCGGCCGTCTGCTCTTTTTAGCTAGTCATCTAAACCCGTTAGCACCAGTCTATGTCGGTTTTTGCGCCGGGCGCACCCCAAATCTCGACAACGGAGACCCGCGACAGCAGATCGCAATTTCGTGCCCGGAATACCCGCAGGCTTATTCGGTTTGTGTCTTTCCAGGGCCCGGATACGAAATGGCGTGGCGCCATCCTCTCCGCCGGTTTTGGACTATGCTGCTGGGAGGAGATCAATTGGTGCAGGCACGATATCGTCAGACCATGCGAGCGATTCGTGGAATCCTGTTTTTGTGCGCTGCGTCCGTTTGTGGCCCGGCGGCAGCACAGCCCTCGCCCGATACCATCGCCCGCGGCAAGGCGCTCGCCGAAGCGGCCGATTGCGCGGGTTGCCATACCGCCGATCCCGCCAAGCCGTTCGCCGGTGGCAAGCGCATCGACACCCCGTTCGGCGGAATCTATTCGCCCAATCTCACGCCGGATCGCGATACCGGTCTCGGCGCCTGGAGCGATGAGGATTTTCGCCGCGCGCTGCGTGACGGCGTCGCTCCCAACCGCTCGCGCTATTACCCGGCCTTCCCCTATCCCTATTTCACCAAACTCACCCGCGAGGACATTCTCGCAATTCGCGCCTATCTCGCGACGCTAACACCGGTCCACAGCGTCACACCGGCGCCGGAGCTGCGCTGGCCGCTGAATCATCGCATCTTGATGCGGGCCTGGAATTATCTGTTCTTCCAGCCCGGCCTGTTGGAGCCGAATCAGTCCAAAAGCCAACAATGGAATCGCGGCGCCTATCTGGTCGAGGGCGCGGCACATTGTGGCGCCTGCCACACCCCCAAGAACATATTCGGCGCCGACAAGCCCGGTCGGGCCTATGGCGGCGGCCTGCTGCAGGGCTGGTTTGCGCCGCGGCTCGACAACGCGCCGCGCGGCGGACTGAAATCATGGAGCTCCGACGACATCGTCGAATATCTACAGAGCGGCCGCAACGGACGCAGCCATGCCGATGGCCCGATGGCCGACGTCGTGGTTAATTCGACCTCGAAGATGACCGACGGCGACGTTCGGGCGATCGCGGCCTATCTCAAGGATCTGCCGGTGGGAGCTCCCGAGCCCGTGGTCACCCCGCCAGCGCCAGCGCAAATGGCCGACGGCGAGAAGCTGTACCGAGGCGCCTGCATCGCCTGCCATGAAGTGGATGGAAGCGGCTCACCTCGGATCTATCCGCCGCTGCCGGGCAATGCCAATCTGCAATCCGCGGATGCCTCCAGCGCGCTGCGCATCATTCTCGACGGCGCCGAGACCGTGACGACGCCGCGCGCGCCCAATGCCGGATCGATGCCTGCCTATAGCGCGAAGCTGTCGGATCAGCAAATCGCCGACGTCACGACCTATATCCGGAATTCATGGGGCAACGCCGCGCCCGCCGTAACGCCGGCGCAGGTCGCGGCGGCGCGAAAAACCCGAGCCGGCCGGTGATGATCGTTACCACGCCGGTGCGTTGCCTCGAACCTAGCGGCGATCGTCGTTAAAGACGAATTTCGGCATCTCCCATTTGTAGCGGATCGCGAGCAGCCGAAAGCCAAGGCCGAGCACGAAGGTCAGGCCGGTCCAGATTTCGTCATTCAGCTTCAGGCCGAACGCCGTCGCGTAAAACACTCCGGTGACGACGGAGACGCTGGCATAAAGCTCGGAGCGAAACAGCAGTGGCACGTCGTTACAGAGAATGTCGCGCAACACCCCACCGGCGCAGCCGGTGATCATTCCCGCCACGATCACGATCGGCAGCGACTCATCCATCTGCCAGGCGACATCGCAGCCGGCCATGGTGAAGACGACGAGACCAATGGCGTCGAGAACCAGAAATGCCAGGCTCAGCCGATGCACGGCGCGCGCGATCAGAATGGTGATGAAGGCGGCGCCGGCGGTCAGCGCAAGATAGACCGGGTTCTGCACCCACAGCAGCGGGTAATGCCCGAGCAGAACGTCTCGGATGGTGCCGCCGCCAAGTGCGGTGATGCAGCCGAGCAGGCACACCCCGACCCAGTCCATGCTGCGTCTTCCGGCGGCCAGCGCCGCAGTCATGGCCTGCGCGGCCAGCGCCACCAGCGACAGACCGTATAGAACCATATCGCTGGGAGGCAGGCCCCGCATCGCAACCTCATGTCATGAGGCTGGAACTTACGTCGCGGGTTCCATCCTGAACAGGTCCAGAAATTGTCCGGGCGAGACGCGGTCAGAAACAGGACGATGTTGGGAACCCAAGCGGGGCGACGGCCATTGTCCCCGAGGGCAAACGGAGGAACCGATCATGGCCAATCAACGCATCCCGAACGATCCCGATCGCTCCCAGAGCGATCCCTATCGTTCTACTCTCGCCGGCGACGACATACGTGACCCAAGCCGCCTCGACAATGAGTTGCAGCCGGATCCGGAGCTCACTGAGGGCCCAGCCAGCAGCGGCCGGATTGCCGCGTTTGCGGTGGCTATCGCCTTGATTCTGGGCGCGGTCTTTTACGGGCTGAACAATTCATCGATCGACCACACCGGCACGTCTTCGACGGCGCAGAACAGCGGGCAACCGCAGAACACTGCCCCGCCGCAAAGCACCGCGCAAAACCAGCCATCCCCGCAAGCGGCGCCTCCCGGCATGCGTGACGTGACGCCGCACGCCAACACCAGTCCCGGCGTGACCACCGGCGCCGCGCCGGCGCGTCCGCAGAACCCGCCGACATCAGGCCCGACCGGCCAGGACGTCAACCGCTCCGGCAATCCACCGGCCGACAACGCGCCGGCGAACAAGTAACGAAGCACCCACGACGTGACGATGGACGCGGCGGACCAGCCCTGGCCCGCCGCTTCCGCATTTCTAGCGGAACATCTTGTTCAACTCGGCGCCGGCAAAGCCGGTGCCGAGCTCGGTGAAGGTGCCCTTGTCCGCAATCTCGCGCGCGGCCCGCATGAAGCCAGCCCACGCCGTGCGCGCCAGCGAACCGCCAACGCTGATGCGGCGGACCCCGAGATCGGCCGCTTGCTCGACCGAGAGACCGGATGCCCCGATCAGGAGATTGACCGGCTTTGGCGCGACGGCCTTCACGACCGCGGCGATCTGATCTCTGGTCTTGATACCCGGTGCATACAGGCAATCCGCACCGGCATCCGCATAGGCCTCGAGCCTGTCGATCACCATGTTCAGATCGTCCTGTCCGACCAGAAAGCCTTCGCAGCGGCCGGTCAACAGGACACCGCTGCTGTCAGCATCGATCGCGCGCCGCGCCGCCTTGATGCGTTCGATCGCATGCCCACGCTCGTATAGCGGCTTTGCGGCATCGCCGGTGGAATCCTCGATCGACAACCCGGCCACGCCGGTTCTGGCCGCCCGTGCGACGTTGACCGCGACTTTCTCCGCCTCGTCGGCAAAGCCGCCCTCGAAATCGGCATTGACCGGCAGGTCGACCGCGCCACACAGCGCGGTGAGATGCTGCAACACGTCCTCGACGGTGACATGATTGTCGGACCGCCCGATCGACCAGGCGAAGCCGGCGCTGGTCGAAGCGATCGCCTTGAAGCCCAGGTGCTGCAGCGCTCGCGCACTGCCGACATCCCAGGGGTTGGGCAGCGCGAAACAGCCCGTTTGATGCATCTTGCGAAAAATCGTGCGCTTATCTGCGGCTGTGACCGGCATCATCTTTCCTCCTTCGGCTGGGCAACGGTATACTTCATAATGTTGCGCGCTGCGCGTCATGGAGGGCGCGGCTGTCCTTCGGTACCTGCGCCCGCTCGTTCATGCCGTAGTCGCGGACCACGCCGGCAATACGGATCCGGTAATTGTCGAAAATCTTGGCGCGGCCTTTCGCCTGGCTCCTGCGGTGTTCGGACACGTTGCGCCACGCCGCAATGGCGGCTTCATCGCGGAAAAACGACAGCGACAGGATTTTGCCCTTCTCGGTCAGGCTCTCGAACCGTTCGATCGAGATGAAGCCATCGATGGTGTCGAGGATCGGCCTCAACTCGGCGGCGAGGTCGAAATAGTCCTGCTTGTATTCCGGTTTGGGCCAGACTTCGAAAATCACGGCGATCATGTGCTTCTCCTGTTGGCATCGAGATGCCCGCGCGTCGATGACCTGTCATGTCACCTTGCGCAAAAATGTCCGCTCCTCCGCCAGGATGAATTGGTTCTCCTCGGCGAAGGCAAAGTTTGCCATGCTTTCGGCATCGGCGCGAAGCCTGGCACGGTAATCTTCATAGGCGGCGAGATTGTCGAAGGAAATCAGCGCGAATGCAATGTTATTGGTGCCTTCATGCGGCATCCAGTAACCGATCAGATCGCCGCCCGCCTTGGGGATAATGGCGAGCCAGCGCCGCGCATATTGCTCGAACATCGTACGCTTGAACGGATCGAGCTGATAACGGATGAAAACGGTGATCGCCATGGGAACCTCCGGTACTCGCTGCCCCGCAACATAGGCGCTTGATCGCCACCAATGGTTCGTCTATCATCGAACTATGAAAGCAGGTCCCGATATCGCCATGGTCGCCTCGCTGGTCGGCGATCCCGCGCGTTCCAACATGCTGACGGCGCTGATGACCGGTCGCGCGCTGACGGCGAGCGAGCTCGCCCACCAGGCTGGCGTTACGCCGCAGACGGCGAGTTCGCATCTGGCGAAGCTGGAAGCCGGCGGCCTGATCGAGCAGGAAAAGCAGGGCCGCCACCGCTATTACCGTCTCGCCGACCCCGATGTCGCCGCCGTGCTGGAAGGGCTCGAGGGCCTCGCCGCGCGGGCCGGGCATCTGCGGGTGCGCACCGGGCCGAAGGATCCGGCGCTGCGCCGCGCCCGGGTCTGCTACGATCATCTCGCCGGCGATCTCGGCGTGCAGATGCTCGACAGCATGAAACGGCAGCGACTGCTGCGACAGCGGAAACAGGACGTCGAACTGACCGTGGAAGGCGGCCGTTTCCTGGCCGAGACCCTGCAGATATCGGCCGACGATCTCGCCCATCCGCGTCGACCGCTGTGCAAGACCTGCCTCGACTGGAGCGAACGGCGCCATCACCTCGCCGGCACGCTGGGCGCGGCATTGTTGAACCGGTTCACCGAACTGAAATGGGCCGCGCGCGATGCGGCACCCGGCAGCCGCGTCGTCAACTTCACGCGCCAGGGCGAGAAGCGGTTCGCCGCGCTGTTCGGCGCGAACGAATAGCGCCGCATCCCCTTCACTCATTCGTCAGCGGGCGGACTTGACGGAGAAGCTTCGATGAACAGTGCTTTCAATGCCGCATTGCTCGCGGTTGCCGGCCTGCTCGCCCTGCCCGTTGTGCAAGCCCATGCCGGGGAGCCGCGCGAGCCCTACGGCATCGGCCTGGAAGGTTTTGCCTATCCCTACCCCGTCAGCATGCTGCCGCTGGTCAATGACGGCGAGCAGGTGCGGATGGCCTATATGGATGTCGCACCGGCGCAGCCAAACGGCCGGACCGGTGCTGCTGCTGCACGGCCGTAATTTTCCATCGAGCTACTGGGCGCCGGTGATCAAGACGCTGAATGGCGCCGGCTATCGCGTCGTGGTGCCCGACCAGATCGGCTTCGGGAAATCCTCCAAACCCTCGGGCGACCTGCACTTCGACACGCTGGCGAGCAACACCATCGCCCTGCTTGATCACCTGCAGATCGCCAAGGCCGACATCGTCGCGCATTCGATGGGCGGGATGTTGGCGGTGCGGATCGCGCGTGCCGATCCGGACCGGGTCGCGCATCTGCTGCTGACCGCGCCGATCGGGCTTGAGGACTATCGGTTGTACGTGCCGCCGACGCCGACCGAGAAGATCCTGCAGGCCGAGGACCGGCAAACGGCGGAAGGCTACCGCAAGCAGCTTGAGAACAATTATTCGCTGAAACTGCCACCCGACCAGGTGACGCCGTTCATCGATTCGCGTTTCAACATCAAGGGCAGTTCGGAATATCCGCGCTGGCTGCACGCCTTCGTCAGCTCGGCGCAAATGATCTATCGCGAGCCCGTGGTGCACGAGATTCCGCTGGTTTCGCAGCCGACGCTGTTCATCATGGGCGCCGACGACCACAACGCGCCGGGCAGGCCCAACGCGCCGGAGGCGCTTCGATCGAAGATGGGCCAGAACGCTGAACTCGCGACAACGCTCGCGGCCAGGATGCCGAAAGCGCGCGCCGAGGTAATCCCGGACACCGGGCATCTGGCATTTCTCGAAGCGCGCGCGAGGTTCGACGAGCTAATGCTCGGCTTTCTGGCAATGATCCAATCCAGATGCGAAAGGCAGGGACCGTCGTCGCGGTCCCTGCCTCGCCGGCGCATCAGTTTCTAAAGCACTTCTTGCCGTACGGGCCGGTGTGCCAACCGGGAGGGCAGGTAAAAAGCGGACGGCACATTCCGCCGGGGCCGCGGTGCATGCCGGGGCCGCAACCCTGCGCAACCCGGGTGATCTCGTTCGAAACCGGCTTGTCGACCGGATAAACCGGCATGGCCTGGGCGGAGACCGTCAACAGGCCAAGGCCGACGGCGAACGCGGAAGTAGCAAGCAATCTCATGGATGTTTCCTTTCCAGCAATTTGCCGCGATGCGGCTGCAGCGTAGTAATGCGACCTCGCACGAACCATCTTACCAGTGACGGCGATGCCAGCGATGACGCCAATGACGATGGTGCCAGCGCCGCCAGCCCCAGTGACGCCGATGCCAATGCCGATGCCAGTGGCGCCCCCAGCGAACCTGCTCGGGTTTGAGATGATCGACCTCGCTTTTTGCAACGAGCGCCGGCTCCGCCCCATTGCCATGCGGGGGTGCAAGGCCCTGCGTTGGCTGGATCGGCGGCAGCGGCGCCGCATTCGCGCTGGTGGCAAGCGCCGTCGCCCCCGCAACGACCCCAAGACCGAGTTTCAGAAATTCCCGACGTTCCATGATGTCTCCTTGCTTTCCGCATGGTGAGTGGACGAGGGAGAGTTTCGCTGCGTCGAGATGAATGTTCGCTGAACCACGTTGTCATTCCGGGGCGCGCGGAGCGCGAGCCCGGAATCCATACTCCCGATGGTGGTTATGGATTCCGGGCCTGCGCCAAGCGGCGCATCCCGGAATGACGATCACTTCGAGGCAAGCATCCGCTACAGCGGCAAATTGTCGTGCTTCTTGGCGGGCATTTCCACCTTCTTGTCGCGCAGCATGGCGAGCGCCCGTGCAATTCGCCGTCGCGTCGAATGCGGCATGATGACGTCGTCGATGTAGCCGCGCTCGGCGGCGATGAAGGGGGACAGGAAGCGGTCTTCATACTCCCTGGTGCGCGCGGCGATTTTCTCGGCGTCACCGATATCGGCGCGGAAGATGATCTCGACCGCGCCCTTGGCACCCATCACCGCGATCTGCGCAGTCGGCCAGGCATAATTCATGTCGGCGCCGATTTCCTTCGACGCCATCACGTCGAAGGCGCCGCCATAGGCCTTGCGAGTGATCACCGTGACCAGCGGCACGGTGCATTGCGAATAGGCGAATAGCAGTTTCGCGCCATGCTTGATCAGCCCGCCATATTCCTGGGCGGTGCCCGGCAGGAACCCCGGCACGTCCACAAAGGTGACGATCGGAATGTTGAAGGCATCGCAGAAGCGGACAAAGCGCGCCGCCTTGCGCGAGGCGTCGCTGTCGAGCACACCCGCCAGCACCATCGGCTGGTTGGCGACGAAACCGACGGTGCGGCCGGCGATGCGGCCGAAGCCGGTGACGATGTTCCTTGCAAAGGTTTCGGAAAGCTCGAAGAAGTCGCCCTCGTCCACCACCTTGAGGATCAATTCCTTCATGTCATAGGGCTTGTTCGGATTGTCCGGGATCAGCGTGTCCAGCGACATCTCGACCCGCCCGACATCGTCAAAGCTCGGCCATTCCGGCACGCCGTCGGTATTGTTGGCGGGCAGGAAGTCGATCAGCCGGCGCATCTGCAACAGCGTCTCGACATCGTTCTCGAAGGCGCCGTCGGCGATCGAGGAGCGCGTGGCATGCACCGAGGCACCGCCGAGTTCTTCGGCGGTGACGACTTCGTTGGTGACGGTCTTCACCACGTCGGGCCCGGTCACGAACATGTAGCTGGTGTGCTTCACCATGAAGATGAAGTCGGTCATGGCCGGCGAATAGACGTCGCCGCCGGCACATGGCCCCATGATGACGGAGATCTGCGGGATTACGCCGGAGGCAATGACGTTGCGGCGGAACACGTAGGAATAGCCGGCCAGCGCCGCGACGCCTTCCTGGATGCGGGCGCCGCCGGCATCGTAGAGCCCGATGATCGGCGCCCTCGCCTTCATTGCCATGTCCTGGATTTTGACGATTTTCTGGGCGTGGGTTTCCGACAGCGAACCGCCGAATACCGTGAAGTCCTTGGCAAAGACGAAGGTCTTGCGGCCGTTGACGGTGCCCCAGCCGGTGACGACGCCGTCGCCCGGCACCCTGGATTTCTCCATGCCGAATTCCACCGAACGGTGTTCGACGAACATGTCGAATTCCTCGAACGACCCCCGGTCGAGCAGAAGCTCGATGCGCTCGCGCGCGGTCAGCTTGCCGCGGGCGTGCTGCGCCTCGACGCGCTTCTCGCCGCCGCCGAACTTGGCGCCGGCGCGCCGTTCCTCAAGGGAGTCCAGGATGTCTTTCATCTGCTTCCGCCCCGTCCTTGTCGAAGTTTGCAGCCGTTCTAACACGGCGATTCCCGAACCGGAAACCGGGTTTCCGCGACGGACTGTGCCGAATGGCGCTACAAGGGAGCGGCCATCACAATGGCCCACCTCGGGTGACCGCGGTTTCCCTTACGCTCAAGCGGCGCTAACGGATTCGACCCGACAGGCGGAGCACGAAAATCAGCACCTCCGCGACCGCCTTGTACAGCTCGGCCGGAATTTCATCGCCGAGCTCGACATGGGCGAGCGCACCGGCGAGAACCTCGTTCTCCTCGATCGGAATGTCATGGGCGCGCGCCACCTCGATGATCTTCTCACCGATGCTTCCCCTGCCCTTGGCAACGACCCGCGGCGCGCCCGACCTGTCGTAATGCAGCGCGACCGCGAGCTGGTTCTTTGCCTTCACGCTCACAATGCACGGTCCAGAAAATGCCCGGCGCGCGCCGATGCCGCCTGCGTCGGCGCGCCGGCGCGGATCACGATATCGCCCGGCCGCAATTCGGCGCGGCTGAGTGCCTGACTGAGCTCGGGGATGCCGGCGCGCAATTGCTCCGCGGTCGCCGGCCGTTCCGCCCACATCCGCACCGACGTGCGCTCGCCGCTCAGCGCTATCTGCGCATGGACCGGCCCGGCAGGCTCGACGTCGAGCGAGAACCGCGCCCGCCAAACCCGCTTGGCCGGCTCGACCTCGCTGCCGTTGCCGTCACGCGAAATCTCGAACTGCGCCATCGCCGTTCCCTGCGAGGTCACAAATGGAATTTCAAAATTCCAGCGCGGCACCGTCGGATCGAGCCGCCCGACCGTGGCGTCGACCTGGCCGGGCAGCGAAGCGACCTGCAGCAGCGTCTGCCGCGCGAGCGCGCCATCGGTGTCCGCGAGCAAATGCTGCATGGCGGCCTGGGGCGACGAATTCGGTACCAGCGTCGCCGGCAGCACCGGCTGCGCCGCCGGCAATGCCCCGCTGAGCGGCGGCGGCGGCAGGATGGTGCGGGCAAACGCGCCGTCCTCGATATTCGCAAGGCGCGCCCCGGTCACCACCGGCAGCCAGGACAGCGCCTGGTCCTCCTCGAGCCCGAGGCTTGACAAATTCAGCGAACTCAGGGGACCCACCTGCACCGCTTCCTGCAGCAAATTGAGGGCGGCATTGCTGACCGCAGCGCGCGCGACGGCGGCGGCGATCGTCGCTGGCGAAGACATGACGGCGCTCGCCGCGCCGAGGTCGGATACGCCCGCCGGCAGCGGCGACGCCGTGCCTTGAAGTAAAGCCTCAGGCCCGACGGTCTCGGGTGCGAGCAGCGGCACCAGCGCCGGCGACACGACGCTCGATGTGTCAGGCTCGATCGTCACCGGCAGCGAGGAGACCTGAACCGCCGCTGGCGTATCCTGGCTCGGCACGACGGATCCCGGCTGGGCCGTTGTCACCGTTGTCGTCGGCGCCGTGCTGCCCGGCGTCGGCGTCGGCGCCGCGTCGCCGAGCGAGGTCGTCAGCACCTGGCGCAGCACGATCAGCGCCGCCTTGAGGTCCAGCGCCACCGATCCCGACGCCAGCGAGGCTTCCAGAAACAGGCCCGATCTCTGGAACGCCTGCTTGATATCGGCGCCGGTCAGGCTCGGGGCGAGGCTGATGCGCTGCGCCAGCACTTGCGCCACGGCCTGCTGAACCTTCGGCGGCAGACCGTTGACGCCGGCAGCCAGGCTGAGGTCGGCGAACAGCGGCGCAAGACTGGCCTGCTGGGTCGCCGCGGCCTGGGCGGCGACCGTGACCGCGAGAGCTTCCGGTGGCGTGAGCTGATTGGGTGCAGCGACCGTCACCGCCGTGGCTGGCGCGGCGAGATTGGCGATCGCGCCGGCGGTCAGCGCGACGAGGTCGGCGGTCAGGCCCGCGCTAGTCAGATCGGCGACAGTCTGACCTGCCGCGCCGAGTCCAGGATTGAGCACCGCAAGCCCGATGCTGCCGTCGAGCGCTTGCGAAACCGCGAGCTGCAGCATCTGGCCGGTCTGCAGCGGAACTTGCGACATCACCACGATCGACTGGCCGCCGATCGAGATTTGCACCTGGCCGTTGCCAAGAATCTGCTGCACCTGGGCGCTGATCACCGTGCCCGGCTGCAGGATGACATCCGCCGTCACGCCCTGCACGGCGACCAACGGTACATTGGGATTGATGACAATCGTCGACATGGTTTGGCTTCACCGGGTCAGGCCCGGCCGAAGCTACAAGGCGGTCGTAAACCTCTCGTTAACCGATGCCGGAATTCAGGGTCTTGAGAATGCGAACAGCGGCGTTGAAATCGACCAGCCTGGCGGCGCGGCGCGCCGCGACTTCGCCGTCCACGCCCCATTGCTCGGCATTCCAGTCCTCATCGACATGCGCGGCGGTCCAGACCCGGTCGGAATCGAGCACACCGTGCAGCAGCGCCAGGGCGAGCAGTGCCGATCCCGTCAGCGTCGTGACCACATGCAGCGCCGCGATCGACCATGGGTCCGATGGCAGCGCCGTGCGCGCCGCCCGGATCGCGGAATCAGGCTGGCGCACATGCACGATGCCCTCGGCGAGAATAAAATGCGCGCCAAGCGCATCCGCTGCCCAGAACAGTACCGGGTCCCACAAGCCCGCTTCCCGGGCGGCCAGCGCCTCGGGATGGCCGGCGCGATAGAACAGCAGGTCGGAACCGAGATATTTGGCGATGTCCTCGGCCACGGCGTCGACCCGATCGACGACCGCCTCGATGACGCTGTTGGTAAAGCGCGTCAGCGGCATGGTCAGGGGATCGAGAAAATCCTTCTGGGCGTCCCATTCGGCGGCGATCGCCTCGGCGATCTCTCGGTTCGGCGCCAGCAGCGCCCGGCCGGACGGCGTGCGAACCGGCTTGTCGTCAAGCCTGATGGCAAAACCATCGGCCGTCTCGGTGACAGCCGCCTGCGCGTAAAAGCGCTTGCGCTGCGGTCCGCGCGTCGTGCGCCTGATCGCTTCCTCCGCATCGAGCGGAGAATGGCCGGCCTCCTCGTCAAACAATTCACGCATTCGGTTTTCCGTGCTTGGGGCCATGACAGGGATTGCTGTCGATATTCCGCGCGCAAGATCTCGCATCCGATCCATGTTGTGGCCGCAAGCAAAATGCAAGCCGTCATTCCTCGGGCGCGTTCTCGATCGGGTCGAACCGGTCGGCCTCGAGCCCGAGCAGGTTCCACGACTGCAGCATGTGCGGCGGCAGCGGCGCCGTCGCGTCGATGACGCCGCCGCGCGGATGCGGAATCACGATCCGGCGCGCCAACAGATGCAGCCGGTTCTGCAGGCCGCCCGGCAGCGCCCAGTTCTCCTTGTTGAAATATTTGGGATCGCCGACGATGGCGTGATCGATATGCGCCATATGCGCCCGCAACTGATGGGTCCGTCCGGTCACCGGCTTCAGCGATACCCAGGCAAGCTTCTGTGCCGAGGTTTCCACCACCGCATAATAGGTCACGGCGTGGCTTGCGCCCTCATCGCCATGCGCGGCGATCCGCATGATGGTATCCTCCTCGCCCTCCTCCTTGGCGAGATAGGTCGAGATCCGGCCCTGCTTCGGTTTCGGCACGCCCGCGACCAGCGCCCAGTAGATCTTGCGCGCCGAACGATGGCGGAACGATCCGGTGAGCGCGGTCGCGGCGAAACGCGTCTTCGCAATCAACAGGCAGCCCGCCGTCTCCTTGTCGAGCCGGTGCACCAGGCGCGGCTTTTGCCCCTTGGCATCGCGCATCACCTCCAGCATCTGGTCGACATGCCGTGTGGTGCCGGAGCCGCCCTGCACCGCAAGCCCGGCCGGCTTGTTCAGCACCATGACGTCGGCGTCTTCAAAAAGGATCATGTCCTTGAGGGCCTGCAGCGTCCTGCTCGCCGCTTCCGACAGACTGCCCGCGACTTTGGGCGCATCGAGCTTGAGCGGCGGGATGCGGATACTTTGCCCCTCCTCCAGCCGATCCTTGCTGTCGGCGCGCTTGCCGTTGACGCGCAGCTCGCCTTTGCGGACGATGCGCTGGATGTGGGAGAACGACAGGCCGGGAAAGCGCGCCTCCAGAAAGCGGTCAACCCGCATGTTGTTCTCGTCCGCGGTCACAACCACGGTCTGAACCTTGGTCGGCAGCGGTAGCGCGGCAGCGATCTTTTCGGGCTCGGCGATGAAAACGGCGGCCTTCTCGGCGCGCGGCGCGGGAAAGTGCGGGGCCAGCTTGGCGCCCGGACGCGCGTGCGGTCGCTCGGCCCGCGAGCCGCGATAGGGTCGCGCGCCCTTTGGCCGATCGCCCGATGCGCGAGACTTCGCCAGCGGTCTTTTGACCCGACGGCTCATGGTGCTTTTCCACTTCTCAATTTCGCCCAATAGTCGAGCCGTTTGCGGATTTCCCGCTCGAAGCCGCGATCGGGCGGATCGTAGAAGGTCTGGCGCCCGAGCGCCTCCGGGAAATAGTCCTGGCCGGAAAAGGCTTCCGGCGTGTCATGGTCATATTCGTAGCCGCTGCCGTAGCCTTCGGACTTCATCAGCGTGGTCGGCGAATTCAGGATATGTTTCGGCGGCAACAGCGAACCGCCCTGCCTGGCCGCGCGCATCGCCGCACCAAACGCCTTGTAGGCGGCGTTCGATTTCGGCGCGGTGGCGAGATAGATCACCGCCTGCGCGATCGCCAGCTCACCCTCGGGATGACCGAGGAAATCATAGGCATCCTTGGCGGCATTGCAGATCACCAGCGCCTGCGGATCGGCAAGGCCGATATCCTCGACGGCCATGCGGACCACGCGCCGGGCCAGGAACAACGGGTCCTCACCGGCATCCATCATGCGCGCGAGATAATACAGCGCCGCGTCGGGATCGGAACCGCGCACCGATTTATGCAGCGCCGAGATCAGGTTGTAGTGTCCGTCGGCGGACTTGTCGTAAATCGGTGCCCGGCGCTGCAGGATGTCCTGCAACTGCGCGGCATCGAAGGTCTCGTTCTCGCGCGCGGCGCGCCAGACCTCTTCGGCGAGCGTCAGCGCGGCGCGTCCGTCGCCGTCGGACATCCGCACCAACACCGCGCGCGCCTCCGTGTCGAGCGGCAGTCTCTTGCCCTCCACCCGCTCGGCATGGACAAACAGTTTTTCGATCGCCACCGGATCGAGCGAGTGAAACACCAGCACGCGGGCGCGCGACAGCAACGCGGCGTTGAGCTCGAAGGAAGGATTTTCGGTGGTGGCTCCGACCAGCACCACCGTTCCGTCTTCCATCACCGGCAGAAACGAATCCTGCTGCGCCCGGTTGAACCGATGCACCTCGTCGACAAACAGCAGCGTGCCCGTGCCGGTCTCGCGCCGGGCGCGGGCGGCGTCGAATGCCTTCTTCAGATCGGCAACACCGGAGAACACCGCCGAGAGCTGTTCGAAATGCAGTTCGGTGGCATCCGCGAGCAGCCGCGCGACCGTGGTCTTGCCGGTCCCCGGCGGCCCCCAGAAGATCAGCGAACCCAGTGTGCGCGTCGCCAGCATCCGCGTCAGCGCGCCATCGGGCCCGAGGATATGATCCTGTCCGACCACATCGGACAGCGTGCGCGGTCGCAATCTGTCCGGAAGCGGATGCGGCGCGTCCCGCTCCATCCCCGCGGCTGCGAACAGGGTTGCCGCTTCGCGTGGTCGCTTCGGGCTCATCCGCCGAGCGTAACGTTGATCTGCTGGCCGCCCCGCACCAATGTGATGCGCCAGAGCCGGGTCGACTCGCGCGTTGCCTTTTCGAGGTCGCCGGTCTTTTTGATGTTCTGGTTGTTGACCGACAGGATGATGTCGCCCTTCTGGAATCCGACTGCGGAGGCGGTCCCGCCGTCGGCCAGGTCGGTCACCACGACGCCCTCGGTGTCGGTGTCGAGATGCAGTTCATCCGCCACCGCGGGTGAGATGTTGGCGACTTTCGCACCCTGAAACGGCGAGCGGCTGGTCAGCACGATTTCGTTGCGTCCGGTATCCGGCACCGGTTCGAGCGGCACGGTCAGCTTGACCGGCTTTCCGGCGCGCTGCACCTCGATTTGCGACGTTCCGCCGAGCGGACGGGTCGCAAAGCGGTAATCGAACGCATTGGGGTCTTCGACGATCTGGCCGTCGATTGAGACGATCAGGTCGGACACTTTCAGCCCTGCCTGCGCCGCCGGACTGTTCACAACCACGCTCGTGACCAGGGCACCGGTCGGGCTGCGAATCCCGAGCGTCTCGGCGATCTCGGGCGTGACCGCCTGCAGGCGGGCGCCGAGCCAGGGCCGCTTGACCGCCTTGCCGCCGCCCTTGGCGGAAGCGACCACGACGCGCACCATGTTGGCGGGAATGGCAAAGCCGATGCCCTGCGACCCGCCGGATCGCGAGAAGATTGCAGTGTTGATGCCGGCGAGCTTGCCGGTCATGTCGACCAGCGCGCCGCCCGAATTGCCCGGATTGATCGCGGCATCGGTCTGAATGAAGAACTGGTAGTCGGTGATGCCGACCTGGGTGCGCGCCAGCGCCGAAATGATGCCGTGCGTCACGGTCTGCCCGACCCCGAACGGATTGCCGATCGCCAGCACGACGTCGCCGACCATCAGATCATCGGAATTGTCGAAATCGAGGGTCGGGAATTTCTCGTGGACGTCTTTCAGGCGCAGCACGGCGAGATCGCTGCGCGGGTCCTTGAGCACGATCTCGGCTTCGAATTCCCGTTTGTCGGACAGCGACACCTTGACCTGATCGGCGCCTTCGATGACGTGAACGTTGGTCACTACCAGACCGGACGGATCGACCATCACGCCCGACCCCAGCGAACGCTGCATCTGTTCCGGCTGCTGGCCAGGCACGCCGAAGAAACGGCGGAAGATCGGATCGTCGAGCAGCGGATTGTGCTGCTGCACCATCTTGGCGGCATAGACGTTGACCACTGCGGGCTGCACCCGCTGCACGATCGGCGCGTACGACAGCCGCAGTTCCGCCTGCGAGGCCGGCAGCCGGCGTTCCTGCGCCAGCGCCGGCGCCGCGGCCGCCGCGGCAATCAGCAGCAGGGCCAACAATCGAGCCAAGCGTCGAGCCAGGGATCGAACAGGGAATCGAGCGGAGGATCGAGCCATGGAATGGATCAACGTCATGCGGAAAAATCCCGGGATTAAAGAGCCCCAGATATAGGCGGGAGCCAACGGTCGGAGAAGAGAACGGGAACGAGAAAGCGCACCTAGGCGGCCCGATGCGGCGCTTTGATGATGTCCGGCGCCGGCGCACAGGCGAGCCTCTCCTGATGGCCTTCGCCCCAGGCCTTGAGGATGTCGATCACCGGACGCAGGCTTTCGCCGGTCTCCGACAGACGGTATTCCACCCGCGGTGGCACCTCGGCATAGACCTTGCGGATTACGAGATGGTCGTCCTCGAGCGCGCGCAACTGCTTGGTCAGCATGCGCTGGGTGATGCCGGGCATCCGCCGCCGCAATTCACCGAAGCGCAGGGTGCCGTCCTGCAGGTGGTACAGGATGACGCCTTTCCACTTGCCGTCGATCAGATCGAGCGTTGCTTCGACCGCACAACCGGGTCGTTGCGCGAAATTCCGCCGCTTCATGGGCTGGTTTCCCCGATAGTATCCAAACAGGGACTATATCCCCATATTTACAGTACTTGCCAAAAAGACGCCAGCGCGACTATGAGACCAAGGCGATAGCGCCGTCAGATGGAGATCAGGGCATGAGGGCCGTCGGGTACAGAAAGTCGCTTCCGGTCGATGATGCGGAAGCGCTGTTCGATTTCGAGGCCGCCAAGCCGGAGCCGCGCGGGCGCGACATCCGCGTCGCCGTCAAGGCCGTCTCGGCCAATCCCGTCGACTACAAGGTGCGCAAGCGCGCCGCGCCGCCGGAAGGCGAGACCAAAATTCTCGGCTACGACGCTGCCGGCATCGTCGATGCCATCGGCCCGGACGTCACCCTGTTCAAGGCTGGCGACGAGGTCTTCTATGCCGGCTCGATCCAGCGCCAGGGCACCAATTCGGAATTTCATCTGGTCGATGAACGCATCGTCGGGCGCAAGCCAGCGAGCCTTTCGTTCGCGCAGGCAGCGGCGGTACCGCTGACCTCGATCACCGCCTGGGAATTGCTGTTTGATCGCCTCGGCGCGGTGCCCGGCAAGAGCGTCGACCCGCGCACCCTGCTGATCACGGGCGGCGCCGGCGGCGTCGGCTCCATCCTGATCCAGCTCGCGCGCCGCCTCACCGGGCTGACCGTTGTCGCCACCGCGACCCGGCCGGAGTCGCAACAATGGTGCCGCGATCTCGGCGCGCACGCGGTCATCGATCACGCAAAGCCGATGCAGCAGCAGATCGAAAACCTGAAAGGACCGCCGGTGTCGCTGGTCGCGAGCCTGACCTTCACCGACCAGCATTACAGGGCGATCGCGCAACTGATGGCGCCGCAGGGAAAATTCGGCCTGATCGACGATCCGCCGGAATTCAACGTCAGCGCGTTCAAGGGCAAGGCGATCTCGATCCACTGGGAGTCGATGTTCACGCGCAGCTCGTTCCAGACGCCGGACATGATCGGCCAGCACAATTTGCTGAACGATGTCGCCGACCTCCTCGACAAGGGCGTGCTGCGCACGACGCTTGATCAGAGCTTCGGGACCATCAACGCCGCCAATCTGAAGCGGGCGCATGCGTTGCTGGAATCCGGCAAGTCGCGCGGCAAGATCGTGCTGGAGGGATGGTAGGACACCTGTGCTCGGCGGGCCGTGACGACAGACCCAATAAAAAAGCGGCGCCGCAAGCGCCGCTTTCGCAACCGAGCGCCGGAGAACTACGCCGCCTCGGCGGCCTTGTCCTGCGCCGGGCCGGAATCCAGGCCCTTGGCGTCGACGTCGCGGTCGACGAATTCGATCACCGCCATCGGCGCGTTGTCGCCGTAGCGAAAGCCGGCCTTGATGATGCGGGTATAGCCGCCCTGCCGATCCTTGTAGCGGGCGGCGAGCACGTCGAACAGCTTTTTGGTCTGATCGAGATCGCGCATCTCGCTGATCGCCTGCCGGCGCATCGCGAGACCGCCCTTCTTGCCGAGCGTGACCAGCTTCTCGACGATCGGGCGCAGCTCCTTCGCCTTCGGCAGCGTGGTGACGATCTGCTCGTGCTTGATCAGCGCCGCGCACATATTGGCAAACATCGCGCGCCGGTGTTCGGCGGTGCGATTGAGTTTGCGATGAACCTTGCCGTGACGCATGGCGTCCTCTCCTACGGTTTGCTGGCCGCTTCCTTCGAGACGCGGCCGTGAGGCCGCTCGTCGGGAGGATGGTTAGATCTGATGGCCTCAGTAATGGTCCTCGAAGCGCTTGGCGAGTTCGTCGATATTCTCCGGCGGCCAGCCCGGCACTTCCATGCCGAGATGCAGCCCCATCTGGGCCAGCACTTCCTTGATCTCGTTCAGCGACTTGCGGCCGAAGTTCGGGGTGCGGAGCATCTCCGCTTCCGACTTCTGCACGAGATCGCCGATATAGACGATGTTGTCGTTCTTCAGGCAGTTTGCCGAACGGACCGACAATTCGAGTTCGTCGACCTTCTTGAGGAACGCCGGATTGAAGGCGAGATCGGGGATGATCTCCTGCGCGACTTCCTTGCGCGGTTCCTCGAAATTGACGAACACGTTGAGCTGATCCTGCAGGATGCGCGCGGCATAGGCCACAGCGTCATCCGGGCTGATCGCGCCGTTGGTCTCGATCGTCATGGTCAGCTTGTCGTAGTCGAGGATCTGGCCCTCGCGGGTGTTCTCGACCTTGTATGACACCTTGCGGACCGGCGAGAACAGGCTGTCGACCGGGATCAGGCCGATTGGCGCGTCCTCGGGGCGGTTGCGCTCGGCGGCGACATAGCCCTTGCCGGCGGCGACCGTGAATTCCATGCGAATTTCCGCGCCTTCGTCGAGCGTGCAGATCTGCAATTCCGGATTGAGCACGACGACGTCGCCGACGGTCTGGATATCGCCGGCGGACACCACGCCGGGTCCCTGCTTCTTCACGACCATGCGCTTGGGGCCCTCGCCCTGCATCTTGATCGAGATGTCCTTGATGTTCAGCACGATGTCGGTGACGTCCTCGCGAACGCCCGCAATCGAGGAGAATTCGTGCAGCACGCCGTCGATATGCACCGACTGCACCGCCGCGCCTTGCAGCGACGACAACAGGATGCGGCGCAGCGCATTGCCGAGGGTCTGGCCGAAACCGCGCTCCAGCGGCTCCGCGACCAGCGTCGCGAAACGGGTCGCGTCGCTGCCCGGCGTCACCTGGAGCTTGTTCGGCCGAATGAGTTCTTGCCAATTTTTCTGGATCGTCACTGTTTCACCCATACAGGCCAGTCAATTCAATCTAAATCACTGGCGTTGGAGATCGCGGGGACAGCCCGCGTCACATGCATCGCAAAATCACCGCCGGCGGCCGAGCCGCAGGCGATCCGACATCAAACACGCCGGCGCTTGCGCGGGCGGCAGCCATTGTGCGGGATCGTCGTCACGTCGCGGATCGATGTGACGGTGAAGCCCGCAGCCTGCAGCGCACGAAGCGCCAATTCGCGGCCCGAACCGGGGCCCGCAACTTCAACCTCCAGCGTGCGCATGCCGTGTTCCTGCGCCTTCTTGGAGACGTCTTCCGCCGCGACCTGCGCGGCATAGGGGGTCGATTTGCGCGAGCCCTTGAAGCCCATCGTGCCGGCCGACGACCAGGCAATGGTGTTGCCCTGCGCGTCGGTGATGGTGATGGTCGTGTTGTTGAACGACGAGTTCACGTGCGCAATGCCGGATGCGATGTTCTTGCGCTCACGGCGGCGGACGCGGGTGGCTTCCTTGCCCATTCCAGAACCTTTCCTGCGATCTCAAACGCCGCCGTAATGCCAGCGGCTACACCTGAACAGCGAATGGCGAGTAGCGAATGGTTAAGGTGAGGGCCCCACTCGCCACTCGCCTTTCGCTATTCGCCTTCTATTTCTTCTTGCCGGCGATCGACTTGGCCGGCCCCTTGCGCGTGCGCGCGTTGGTATGGGTACGCTGGCCCCGTACCGGCAATCCGCGGCGATGGCGCAGGCCGCGATAGCAGCCAAGATCCATCAGACGCTTGATATTCATGCCGGTCTCGCGGCGCAGGTCGCCTTCGACCATATAGTCGCGGTCGATCACTTCGCGAATCTGGAGCACTTCCTGGTCGCTGAGCTGACTGACGCGGCGGTCGTCGGGAATCTTGACCTTCTCGAGGATCTCGGCGGCGTTTCTCTGGCCGATGCCATGGATGTACTGGAGCGCGATCAGGACGCGCTTGTTGGTCGGAATATTCACGCCGGCAATACGGGCCACGGACTTCTCTCCTGTTGCCGACCCGCAAGGGAACGGCCATGTTGTTCGCTATCTCGGGCAGGTGTTCACAAACGCGAACACGACGCCCTTCCCCTCGGGTTTCCTGGGGCCCGGCATCGTCTGAAAAACTATCCGACTGGATACGGGGCTTATTAAAGGATTCAACTTGGTTTCGTCAACCGTCTCTATGTCTTAGATCGCTTTTTCGTGACCTTTTTGGCGGGTTTTCCTGGCTTTTTGGCGGGCCGGGCCCTGGAACTGGCGGCGGCCTTGCCGGCCGGCTTCCGGACCACTTTCCCGGCCTTGCGGGAACTCGTGGCGGCTTTGGCGCGCTTGACGGCAGGCCGGAG
Organism: uncultured Alphaproteobacteria bacterium; assembly: GCA_963808035.1. Taxonomy (GTDB): domain Bacteria; phylum Pseudomonadota; class Alphaproteobacteria; order Rhizobiales; family Xanthobacteraceae; genus Bradyrhizobium. The sequence continues at coordinate 351,914 of CAWEEF010000005.1, forward strand.
GGCCTTGCGGGCCGGCGCTTTGGCGCGCTGTGCCGCCCGGTTTGCCACGGTGCCGCCCTTCGGGGCACGGCTATCCACCGCGCCGATCGCAGCCAGAATGCGGTTGATCTCCCGCGTGACGTGTTCGATGGTCATCATGCCGTCGACCGTCAGCAGCTTGCGCCGCTCCGAATAATAGTGGATCAGCGGTTCGGTCAGCGAGCGGTAGCTTGCCAGCCGCTTCGACAACACCTCCGGCGTGTCGTCGATCCGCACCACCTCGCCGCGCGCGCGCATTTCCGCGACCCGGGTTTCGACCCGCTGCAACAGCGCGCTTTCGTTGACCCGCAGTTCCACCACGGCGTCGAGCCGGATGTGTTTCCTCTTCAGCAGCTCATCCAACGCCTGCGCCTGCGGCACCGTGCGTGGAAAGCCGTCGAGAATAAAACCCTTGGCGGCGTCCGGCTGGTCCAGCCGATCGGAAATGATCCCGATCACGATCTCGTCCGGCACCAACCCGCCGCCGGCCATCACGTCCTTGGCCTTGAGGCCGACCGGGGTCTGCGCGGCCACCGCCGCACGCAGCATTTCGCCGGTCGAAAGCTGAATGATGCCGTAGCGATGCACCAGCCGCTGGGCCTGCGTGCCCTTGCCGGCACCCGGCGGCCCGAGAAGAATCAGTCTCATTGCGATCAGCCCCCCGGCTTGGCGAGCGTGGCCCGCCCACCTTTGTTTCAACATCCAGGCCAGACGGCGAAGCGAGGCAACGCGTCAGCCACTGTTCTCAGCGGCGACGCCCGCGCAGCTTCGATTTCCTGATCAGCCCTTCATATTGATGGGCGAGCAGATAGCCCTGCACCTGCGCCACCGTATCCATCGTCACGCTGACGACGATCAACAGCGAGGTTCCACCAAAGTAGAACGGCACCGCGGCGTAGGAGATCAGGATTTCGGGAATCAGGCAGACCACCGCGAGGTAGATCGCGCCCAGCACCGTAATGCGTGAAAGCACATAGTCGATGTATTCGGCGGTACGTTCGCCCGGACGGATGCCCGGGATGAAGCCGCCATGCTTCTTGAGATTATCGGCGGTCTCGGTCGGGTTGAACACGATCGCGGTATAGAAGAACGCAAAGAACACGATCAAGGCCAGATAGAGAAACAGGAACAGCGGACGGCCGTGACCGAGCTGGGTGGTGATCCACTGGAACCATTCCGGGCCGCGGCCGGCGTTGAAATTCGCCACCGTGGCCGGCAGCAGCAGCAGCGAGGAAGCGAAGATCGGCGGAATCACGCCGGATGTATTCAACTTGAGCGGCAGATGCGAGGACTGGCCCTCGAACATCTTGTTGCCGACCTGGCGCTTCGGATACTGGATCAGCAGCCGCCGCTGCGCACGCTCCATGAACACGATGAAGGCGATCACCGCGACCGCCATGACGATGACGACCAGAATGAGCCCGGTGGAGAGCGCGCCCTGCCGGCCGAGTTCCAGCATATTGGCGAGCGCGGTGGGCAACTGGGCGACAATGCCGGCGAGAATGATCAGCGAAATGCCGTTGCCGATGCCGCGCGAGGTGATCTGCTCGCCGAGCCACATCAGGAACATGGTGCCGCCGGTCAGCGTCACCGTGGTCGACAGCAGGAAGAACACGCCGGGATCGCTGACGACATTGCCGGCACCCTCGAGCCCGACCGCGATGCCGTAGGACTGGAATGCCGCCAGCAGCACCGTGAGATAGCGGGTATACTGGTTCAGCGTCTTGCGGCCGGCTTCACCCTCTTTTTTCAGGGCCTCGAGCTGCGGCGACACCGTGGTCAGGAGCTGAATGATGATGGAAGCCGAGATATACGGCATGATGTTCAGCGCAAAGATCGCCATGCGGTGGATGCCGCCGCCGGCAAACATGTTGAACATACCGAGGATGCCGCCGGCCTGGGACTTGAATACCTGTTCCCAGATGGTGGGATCGATGCCGGGCAGCGGAATGTAGGTGCCAAGCCGGTAAACCAGCAGCGCGCCCAGCGTGAACCAGATGCGCTTCTTCAGTTCGTCGGCTTTTCCGAGCGCCGAGAAGTTCAGGTTTGCCGCAAGTTGTTCCGCTGCTGAGACCATGGTTGGCTTTCTCCCGCGCCGCTTGCGCTGTCATTCCCTGGCAAAGTGGAACACGCAGCGGACGCCGGACATTATCTGGTGCTCGGCTACGATAAGTCCATCATCCTGTGGTGCCCAATGCCCGCCAGAACGGGCGATGACGCAGATGTTACGCCGCCTCGCCTTCGTCCTTGGTCGCCGGCGCCAGGATTTTCACCGTGCCGCCCGCCTTCTCGACCGCCGCGATGGCGGATTTCGAAGCGCCGTGAACCTCGATATTGAGTTTGGCCTTGATTTCACCGCGGCCGAGCAGCCGCACGCCATCCTTGGCGCGCCGCAGCACGCGGGCCTTCACCAGCGATTCGGCGTTCAGCGTGGCCTTGACGTCGAGCAGCTTGGCGTCGATCGCCTGCTGGATGCGGTCGAGATTGATCTCGGCGAATTCGAGCCGGAAGATGTTGGTGAAGCCACGCTTCGGCAGCCGCCGGTGCAGCGGCATCTGGCCGCCTTCGAAGCCCTTGATGCGCACGCCGGAGCGCGCGGTCTGACCCTTGCCGCCGCGGCCTGCCGTCTTGCCCTTGCCGGAGCCGATGCCACGGCCGACCCGCATGCGCTTCTTGCGCGAGCCGGCATTGTCGGCGATATCGCTGAGCTTCATCGCCCTGTCTCCCTATTTCTCGCCGACGACGCGGACGAGGTGTTGAACCTTGGCGATCATGCCGCGAATCGCAGGGGTATCCCGCAGCTCGCTGACCCGGCCGATCTTGTTGAGCTTGAGGCCGATCAGCGTCGCACGCTGCGAGTGGTGGCGGCGGATCGCGCTGCCGGTCTGCTCGACCTTGATCGTCTTTGCGGCCTTGGCCATCGTCGTAAACTCCGAAAAGCGCGTATTGTTTATTCCGCCACGACTTCGGCGTCGCCACCGACACGGCGTGCCTGCAGCGTGGATACCTTGATGTTGCGGCGCGCCGCAACCGAGCGCGGCGAATCCTGGTGCTTCAGCGCATCGAACGTGGCGCGAACCATGTTGTAGGGGTTCGAGGAACCGATCGACTTCGCCACCACGTCCTGGATGCCGAGCGTCTCGAACACCGCGCGCATCGGACCGCCTGCGATGATGCCGGTGCCTGCCGGCGCCGCGCGCAGATAAACCCGGCCGGCGCCATGACGGCCGGCGATATCGTGATGCAGCGTGCGGCCTTCGCGCAGCGCCACCCGCGTCAGGTTGCGCTTGGCCGATTCGGTCGCCTTGCGAATCGCCTCGGGGACTTCGCGCGCCTTGCCGTGGCCGAACCCGACCCGGCCCTTCTGGTCGCCGATCACGACCAGGGCCGCAAATCCGAAGCGCTTGCCGCCCTTGACGACCTTCGCCACGCGATTGATGTGGACGAGCTTGTCGACGAACTCGCTGTCGCGCTCCTCGCGATCCCTGCTCCGTTCGCGTCCGCCGCGTTCGCGTTCACCTGCCATGGTGTTTTCCAATCCTTGAGAGGCCCAAAGCCCCTGTCCTAGTGTCCGTTCAAACCGATACCGTTAGAACCTCAACCCGCCTTCGCGTGCCGCATCGGCCAGCGCCTTGACCCGCCCGTGATAGAGATAGCCACCGCGGTCGAACACCACTTCGGTGACGCCGTTCTTGACCGCACGCTCGGCCACGAGCTTGCCGACCGCCTTGGCGGCGTCGATGTTCGCACCGGTGTTGCCGCCGTCGCGCATCGACTTCTCCAGCGAGGAAGCCGAAGCCAGCGTCTCGCCCTTGAGGTCGTCGATGACCTGCGCATAGATGTGCTTCGACGAACGGAACACCGACAGCCGCGGACGGCCGCTCGCGGTGCGGCGCAAAGACAGCCTCACGCGTTGCTTGCGCCGGGCATTGGTGATCTTGAGTCTCGACATGACCGGCTCCGTTACTTCTTCTTGCCTTCCTTGCGGAAGATGAATTCGTCGGAATATCTCACGCCCTTGCCCTTGTAAGGCTCCGGCGGACGGTAGCTGCGGATCTCGGCCGCGACCTGGCCGACGCGCTGGGAGTCGCTGCCGGTGATGACGATCTCGGTCGGCTTCGGCACCGTGATCGCAATGCCTTCCGGAATCGCATAGACGACGTCGTGGCTGTAACCGAGCGCAAGCTGCAGGTTCTTGCCCTGCAGCGCGGCGCGGTAGCCGACGCCGGTGATCTCGAGCTTCTTCTCGAAACCCTTGGTGACGCCGGAAACCAGATTGGCAACCTGGGCGCGCGCGGTGCCGTACATCGCCTGCGCGCGGTTGGTGGCAACCCGCGGCGCAACCTTGACCGCGCCGTTCTCGAACTTCACTTCGACGTCGTCATGCACAATGAACTGAAGCTGGCCCTTCGGCCCCTTCATCTTTACGGTCTGTCCCTCGACGGTCGCGGTAACGCCCGACGGGACCGTCACAGGCCGCTTGCCGATACGTGACATGGTTGATCCCTTCCTCAGAACACCGTGAAGAGAATTTCGCCGCCCACATTCGCGTCACGCGCGTCGTGGTCGGCCATGATTCCCTTCGGTGTCGACAACACCGAAATTCCGAGCCCGTTGTTCACGCGCGGCAGGTTCTTCACCGAGGCATAAACCCGCCGCCCCGGCTTCGATACCCGCTCGATCTCGCGGATCACCGGCTCGCCGTCGAAATACTTCAGCTCGATCTCGAGCTCGCTGCGGCCACTGGAATGCTCGACGCTGGCATAGCCGCGGATATAGCCTTCGGACTTGAGCACTTCGAGCACATTGGCGCGCATCTTCGAGCCCGGGGTCGAAACCTTGGGCTTGGCGCGCATCTGTGCATTGCGGATGCGGGTGATGAGATCGCTGATTGGATCGTGCGTTGACATGTCCGACCCCCTTACCAGCTTGACTTCACGAGCCCGGGAACCAGGCCCTTGGAGCCGAGTTCACGCAGCGCGATGCGGCTGAGCTTGTTCTTGCGATAGACCGAGCGCGGCCGTCCGGTCATTTCGCAGCGGTTCCGAATCCGGGTCGCCGACGAATTACGCGGCAGCTCGGCGAGCTTCAGCGTGGCGGCGAACCGCTCTTCCATCGGCTTCTTCCGGTCGGCGATGATGGCCTTCAGCTTCGCACGCCTGACCGCGGCGTTCTTGGTCATCCGCTTGCGACGATTGTTCTTCTCGATCGAACTCTTCTTTGCCATGCTTGGCTCCTGGGTTTCCGCGTTTGAGAGGCTGTTCAGCGTCTCACTGCCGGAACGGGAAATTGAATGCGGTCAACAGGGCTCGCGCTTCGTCGTCGCTGCTCGCCGTGGTGCACACCGTGACGTCCATGCCCCATGTTTCCCCCATCTTGTCGAAGTCGATTTCGGGGAAAATGATGTGCTCCTTGATGCCGAGCGAATAGTTGCCGCGGCCGTCGAAGCTTTTCGGGTTGAGGCCGCGGAAGTCGCGCACGCGCGGCAGCGCGACATTGACCAGGCGATCGATGAATTCGTACATCTTGACCTTGCGCAGCGTCACCTTGCAGCCGATCGGCTGGTTTTCACGCAGCTTGTAGGTCGCAATCGCGATCCGCGAATAGGTCACGATCGCCTTCTGGCCGGCGATCAGCGACAGATCGGCCGCCGCCAGTTCGGCTTTCTTGCGGTCGTTGACAGCCTCGCCGACGCCCATGTTGAGCACGACCTTATCGAGCCGCGGCACCTGCATGACATTGGCGTAGCCGAACTGTTCCGTCAGCTTGCCACGGATGCTCTTGTCATATTCCGCGCGCAGGCGCGGTACGTAGGCGGTCTCAGCCATCGATCTCTGCTCCCGAGCGTTTGGCGATGCGTACCTTGGTGCCATCCGTCTGAATTTTGAATCCGACGCGGGTCGGTTTGCCGTCCTTGCCGACGAACGCGATGTTGGACAGGTGGATCGGCGACTCCTTGGAGATGATGCCGCCCTCCTGGGCCTGGGTCTGCTTCTGGTGGCGCTTCACGAGATTGATGCCGCGAACCAGCGCCTTGCCCTCGTCCGGACGCACCTCGAATACCTCGCCGGTGCGACCCTTGTCGCGGCCGTTGAGAACGATGACCTTGTCACCCTTCCGGATCTTGGCAGCCATCACAGCACCTCCGGCGCAAGCGAAATGATCTTCATGTGGTTCTTGGCGCGCAGCTCGCGCGGCACCGGCCCGAAGATACGGGTGCCGACCGGCTCCGACTGGTTGTTGATCAGCACGGCGGCGTTGCGGTCGAAGCGGATGACGGAGCCGTCGGCGCGGCGGATGTCCTTGCGGACCCGCACCACGACGGCCTTCATCACGTCGCCTTTCTTCACCTTGCCGCGCGGGATCGCTTCCTTGATCGACACCACGATGACGTCGCCCACGGTGGCATAGCGGCGCTTGGAGCCCCCAAGCACCTTGATGCACATGACACGGCGTGCGCCTGAATTGTCGGCCACGTCGAGGTTGGTCTGCATCTGAATCATTGATGCACCTCGTCCTCTTTCTGCTGCGCAGGTTTGCGCCTGAAATTTCCTGAAAGTCCGGTTCGGCGCGCCGAGCCGACCTCAGGCCGTTTTCTTCTGCTCGCCCCGGACCACCGTCCAGCGCTTCATCTTCGAGATCGGCTTGCTTTCCTCGATCCACACCATGTCACCCGGCTTGAACTCGCTGTTCTCGTCGTGCGCGTGATAGTTCTTGGAGCGGCGAATCGTCTTCTTGTAGATCGGATGGGTGAAGCGGCGATCGACGCGCACCACGACCGTCTTGGCCTGCTTGTCGCTGACGACCACACCCTGAAGCGTACGTTTCGGCATTTTAAGCCCCTTACTTCTTCTTCGCGCGCTGTTGCGCGGCGATGGTCTTGATGCGGGCGATGTCGCGGCGGGCTTCGCGCAGCCGCGAGGTGTTCTCGAGCTGCCCGGTGGCGCGCTGGAAACGCAGATTGAAGCGCTCCTTCTTCAGATTGAGGACGGCGTCGTCCATCTGATCGGGGCTCATCGCGCGGATATCGGCGGTTTTCAACTCGGCCATGACCACTACTCCGCAATGCGCGCCACGAAGCGCGTCTTGATCGGCAATTTGGCGGCGGCAAGCGACAGCGCTTCCCTCGCGGTCTGCACCGTGACGCCGTCGATCTCGAAAATCACGCGGCCAGGCTTGACCCGCGCCACCCACAATTCCGGGGTGCCCTTGCCCGAGCCCATGCGCACTTCGGCCGGCTTCTTCGATACCGGAACGTCGGGGAAGATCCGGATCCAGACCCGGCCGGCGCGCTTCATGTGGCGGGTCAGCGCGCGGCGAGCGGCTTCGATCTGGCGCGCGGTGATGCGCTCCGGCGCCATCGCCTTCAGGCCGAACTGACCGAACGACAACGTCGCGCCCGAAGTCGCGGTACCGTGGATACGGCCCTTATGCGCCTTCCGGAACTTCGTTTTCTTTGGTTGCATCATGGCTTACGCCCTCAAACCTTCTCTATTGCGCTCAAGCAGCATCGCGACGCGGCCGCGAACTGTCGCCCTCGGCCATCTTCTTGTCCTGGGCCATCGGATCGTGCTCGAGGATCTCGCCCTTGAAGATCCAGACCTTGACGCCGCAGGTGCCGAACGTGGTGAATGCCGTCGCGACGCCATAGTCGATATCGGCGCGCAGCGTGTGCAGCGGCACCCGCCCCTCGCGGTACCATTCCATGCGGGCGATTTCGGCGCCGCCGAGACGGCCTGAGCAGTTGATGCGAATGCCTTCGGCGCCAAGGCGCATCGCCGACTGCACCGCGCGCTTCATCGCGCGACGGAATGCGACGCGGCGCTCGAGCTGCTGCGCGATCAATTCGGCGACCAGCGTGGCGTCAAGTTCGGGCTTGCGGATCTCGACGATGTTGATGACGACGTCGGATGCGGTGATGTCGGCAACCCGCTTGCGCAGCTTGTCGATGTCGGCACCCTTCTTGCCGATCACGACGCCGGGACGCGCCGAGTGGATCGTCACCCGGCACTTCTTGTGTGGGCGCTCGATCACGATCCTGGCGACCGCCGCCTGCTTCAGCTCCTTGTGCAGGATCTCGCGGATCTTGACGTCTTCATGCAGCAGCTTGCCGTATTCGCCCTTGCCGGAATACCAGCGCGAATCCCAGGTCCGGTTGATCCCCAGACGCAGCCCGATCGGATTGATCTTCTGACCCATCGTTTTCTCCCGCGCTCTTTTAAGCGCTCGCCTCGGCCTCGACCTGACGAACCACGATCGTCAGTTGCGAGAACGGTTTAAAGACACGGCCCGAACGGCCACGGCCGCGCGGTGCGAAACGCTTCATGACTATGCCGTTGCCGACATGCGCCTCGGAGACGACCAGATCGTCGACATCGAGGTCGTGATTGTTCTCGGCATTGGCGATCGCCGATTCCAGGCACTTCTTGACGTCGACCGCGATCCGCTTGCGCGAAAACTGCAGATCGGCGAGCGCCGCCGAGGCCTTCCTGCCGCGGATTAGCTGCGCGACAAGGTTGAGCTTCTGCGGGCTCACCCGCAGCATCCGGGCGACCGCCTTGGCCTCGTTGTCCGAAAGGCTCCGTTCGCGCTTAGGTTTGCTCATCGCTTAATCCTCAAGCCTTCTTGGCTTTCTTGTCGCCAGAATGGCCGTGGAAGGTCCGGGTCGGCGAGAATTCGCCGAACTTGTGTCCGACCATTTCCTCGTTGACCGAAACCGGCACGTGCTTCTGGCCGTTGTAGACGCCGAATACCAGACCGACGAACTGCGGCAGGATGGTCGAGCGGCGGCTCCAGATCTTGATCACGTCGTGACGGCCAGACGCGCGCGCGGCATCTGCCTTCTTCAGCAGCGAGCCTTCGACGAACGGGCCTTTCCAGACTGAACGAACCATGTCCGGCGTTCCTTACTTCTTCCGCTTGTGGCGGCTGATGAGAATGAATCGGTTGGTGGACTTGTTGGAGCGGGTCTTCTTGCCCTTGGTCGGCTTGCCCCACGGCGTCACCGGGTGACGGCCGCCCGAGGTGCGGCCTTCGCCGCCGCCATGCGGGTGATCGATCGGGTTCATGACGACGCCGCGGTTGTGCGGGCGCCAGCCCAGCCAACGGGTACGACCGGCCTTGCCGATCGAGATGTTCATGTGGTCGGGATTGGAGACGGCGCCGATGGTGCCGCGGCAACGGCCATGGACCAGGCGCTGCTCGCCCGAGTTCAGCCGGACAATGACGTAGTCCTGATCACGGCCGACGATCTGGGCATAGGTGCCGGCGGAGCGCGCGAGCTGGCCGCCCTTGCCGATCTTCATCTCGACATTGTGGACGATGGTACCGACCGGCATGTTGCCGAGCGGCATCACGTTGCCGGGCTTGACGTCGACATGATTGCCCGCGACCACGGTGTCGCCGGCGGCAAGCCGCTGCGGCGCCAGGATGTAGGCCTGCTCGCCGTCCTGATACTTGATCAGCGCGATGAAGGCGGTGCGGTTCGGATCATATTCCAGCCGCTCGACGGTCGCCGGCATGTCGACCTTGGAACGCTTGAAGTCAACGGTGCGATAGGCCTTCTTGTGGCCGCCGCCGCGGAAGCGCACGGTGATGCGGCCGGTGTTGTTGCGGCCGCCGCTGCCGAGCTTGCCTTCGGTCAGTGCCTTGACCGGCTTGCCCTTGTAGAGCGCCGAGCGATCGACCATCACCAACTGGCGCTGGCCGGGCGTCGTGGGGTTGAATGTTTTCAATGCCATCGTCGTATCGCCCTATAGTCCGGTGGTGACGTCGATGCGGTGGCCCTCTTCGAGGGTCACGATCGCGCGCTTCACATCCGACTGCGAACCGAAATTGCCGCGAAACACCTTGGTCTTGCCCTTGCGAATCATCGTGTTCACGCTCTTCACCTTGACGTCGAACAGCTTCTCGACCGCTTCCTTGATCTGCGCCTTGGTCGCCTTGCTCGCGACCTTGAACAACACCTTGTTGTGCTCGGAGGCGAGTGTCGCCTTTTCGGTCACGACCGGGGCGACAATGATGTCGTAATGGCGCGGGTCGATATTCTTCATTTGAAGCGCGCCTCCAGCGCATCGATCGCCGCCTTGGTCAGCACCAGCTTCTGGCGGCGCAGAATGTCATAGACGTTGATGCCCTGGATCGGCAGCACGTCGATGTTCGGGATGTTGCGGGCGGCGGTCGCGAAACCGTTGTGCAGCTCGGCGCCGTCGATGATCAGCGCATTGGTGAGACCGAGACCGGAGAAGTGTCCGACCAGCGCCTTGGTCTTGGCATCCTTGACCTGCGCGCTGTCGATCACGATCAGGCCGCCATCCTTGGCCTTGGCCGACAGCGCATGCTTGAGCGCGAGGGCGCGCACCTTTTTCGGCAGGTCGGTGGCGTGGGAGCGGACCACCGGACCGAAGGCGCGGCCGCCGCCGCGGAACTGCGGCACGCGGGCAGAACCATGTCGCGCACCACCGGTGCCCTTCTGCTTGTACATCTTCTTGCCGGTGCGCCAGACATCGGCGCGGCCTTGCGCCTTGTGGGTGCCGGCCTGACGCTTGTTGAGCTGCCACTGCACGCAGCGCGCAATGATGTCGGCGCGGGGCTCGAGGCCGAAAATGGCGTCCGAGAGCTCAACCGAGCCGGCTTCCTTGCCTTCAAGGGTCGTGACTTTCAATTCCATCTCACGCGCCCTCCTGCTCGGCCGGCGCATCAGCGGCCTGCTCGCCGCCGCTGGCGACCTTGAACTTGCCGGGCTTGGGAGCCTCCTTCGGCAATGGCTTCTTCACCGCGTCGCGCACCGCGATCCAGCCGCCCTTGGAGCCGGGAACGGCGCCCTCGACCAGGATCAGGCCGCGCGCGACGTCGGTCTGCACCACCCGCAGATTGAGCGTGGTGATGCGATCGACGCCCATGTGGCCGGGCATCTTCTTGTTCTTGAACGTCTTGCCGGGATCCTGGCGGCCGCCGGTCGAACCGATCGAACGATGCGACACCGAGACGCCGTGGGTGGCCCGCAGGCCGCCGAAGTTCCAGCGCTTGATGCCGCCGGCAAAGCCCTTGCCGACCGAGGTGCCGGTGACATCGACGAACTGCCCGACCACGAAATGGTCGGCCTGGATTTCGGCGCCAACCGGGATCAGCGCGTCTTCCGACACGCGGAACTCGGTGACCTTGCGCTTGGGCTCGACCTTGGAGACCGCAAACTGGCCGCGCTCCGCCTTCGGCAGATAGACGGTCTTGCGCGTGCCCGAACCGAGTTGCAGCGCGACGTAACCGTTTTTCTCGGTGGTGCGGTGGCCCAGCACCTGGCAATTGCCCAGCTTCAGCACGGTCACGGGGATATGTTCGCCGGCCTCCGTAAAGACCCGCGTCATCCCGACCTTTTGTGCGATCACTCCGGAGCGCATCGGCGTGCTTCCTGTTCTTTCTGTCCGCTAGCGTCGGACGGGAGCTAAAAGTTAGAGCTTGATTTCGACGTCGACACCGGCGGCCAGATCGAGCTTCATGAGGGCGTCGACGGTCTGCGGAGTCGGATCGACAATGTCGAGAAGACGCTTGTGGGTGCGCATCTCGAATTGCTCGCGGCTCTTCTTGTCAACGTGCGGCGAACGGTTGACGGTGAACTTCTCGATGCGCGTCGGCAGCGGAATCGGTCCGCGAACCTGAGCACCGGTCCGTTTCGCCGTGTTCACGATCTCACGTGTCGACGTGTCAAGAATTCGATGGTCGAACGCCTTGAGACGGATGCGGATGTTCTGGCCGTTCATTGCCGTTATCTTTCTTTAGTGAGTGGCGAGTAGCGAATAGCGAATAGAACCTTCTACTCGCTACTCCCTATTTCACTATTCGCTTACTCGATGATGGCGGCGACGACGCCGGCGCCGACGGTGCGGCCGCCCTCGCGGATCGCGAAGCGCAGCTTTTCTTCCATCGCGATCGGCACGATCAGGTGTACCTCCATCGCGATGTTGTCGCCCGGCATCACCATTTCGGTGCCCTCGGGCAGATGCACGACGCCGGTCACGTCGGTGGTGCGGAAATAGAACTGCGGCCGGTAGTTGGTGAAGAACGGGGTGTGACGGCCGCCCTCCTCCTTGGTCAGGATGTAGGCCTCGGCCTTGAACTTGGTGTGCGGCTTGACCGAACCCGGCTTGCACAGCACCTGGCCGCGCTCGACTTCCTCGCGCTTGGTGCCGCGCAGCAGTGCGCCGATGTTGTCGCCGGCCTGGCCCTGGTCGAGCAGCTTGCGGAACATCTCGACGCCGGTGACAATGGTCTTCTGGGTATCGCGCAGACCGACGATTTCGATTTCCTCGCCGACCTTGATCACGCCTCGCTCGACACGGCCGGTGACGACGGTGCCGCGGCCCGAGATCGAGAACACGTCTTCCACCGGCATCAGGAACGGCTGATCGATCGGGCGCTCCGGCTGCGGAATGTACTCGTCGACACTCTTCATCAGTTCGATGATGGAGTCGTGACCGAGCTTCTTGTCCTTGTCTTCGAGCGCGGCGAGCGCCGAGCCCTTGACGATCGGAATCTTGTCGCCGGGGAAATCGTACTTCGAGAGCAGCTCGCGGACTTCCAGCTCGACCAGTTCGAGCAGCTCCGGGTCGTCCACCATGTCGCATTTGTTGAGGTACACCACCAGTGCGGGCACGCCGACCTGGCGTGCCAGCAGGATGTGCTCGCGGGTCTGCGGCATCGGGCCGTCGGCCGCCGACACCACCAGGATCGCGCCGTCCATCTGCGCCGCACCGGTGATCATGTTCTTCACATAGTCGGCGTGGCCGGGGCAATCGACGTGGGCGTAATGCCGGTTCTTGGTTTCGTATTCGACGTGGGCGGTCGAGATCGTGATGCCGCGCGCCTTCTCTTCCGGCGCCTTGTCGATCTGGTCGTACGCGGTGAACGTCGCACCGCCGGTCTCCGCCAGCACCTTGGTGATCGCCGCCGTCAGCGACGTCTTGCCGTGGTCGACGTGACCGATCGTTCCAATGTTGCAGTGCGGTTTATTGCGTTCAAACTTTGCTTTGGCCATTTGACTCTCCGTTCAGTCGTTAACTGCCGCCAACGACAATCAGGCAAACTTCTTCTGTACTTCTGCCGACACGTTCGCCGGCGCTTCCGCGTAGTGATCGAACTGCATCGTAAAGGTTGCGCGGCCCTGGCTCATCGAGCGCAGGTTATTCACGTAACCGAACATATTCATGAGCGGCACCATCGCATTGATGACGTTGGCGTTGCCGCGCATGTCCTGCCCCTGGATCTGGCCGCGCCGCGAATTCAGATCGCCGATCACCGAGCCGGTATAGTCTTCCGGGGTCACCACTTCGACCTTCATGATCGGTTCGAGCAGGACCGACTTGCCCTTTTGCAGAGCTTCGCGGAATGCCGCCCGCGACGCGATTTCGAAGGCAAGCGCCGAGGAGTCGACATCGTGGTACTTGCCGTCCACGAGCTGGACCTTGACGTCGACCACCGGGAAGCCCGCGACGACGCCGGAGCCCATCACGCTGTTGAGGCCCTTTTCGACGCCGGGGATGTATTCCTTAGGCACCGCGCCGCCGACGACCTTCGATTCGAACACGTAACCCGCGCCGGGCTCGTTCGGCTCGACCACGATCGAGACTTCGGCAAACTGGCCGGTACCGCCGGTCTGCTTCTTGTGGGTGTACTTGACCTCGGCGCGTCTGGTGACGCGCTCGCGGAACGCCACCTGCGGCGCGCCGATATTGGCATCGACCTTGTAGGTACGCCTCAGGATATCGACCTTGATGTCGAGATGAAGCTCGCCCATCCCCTTGAGGATGGTCTGGCCGGATTCCTGGTCTGTCGACACCCGGAACGAGGGATCCTCGGCGGCGAGCTTCGCCAGCGCGACGCCGAGCTTCTCCTGGTCGGCCTTCGACTTTGGCTCGATCGCGATTTCGATGACCGGCTCCGGAAATTCCATCTTTTCCAGGATCACCGGCTTGTGTGGATCGCACAGCGTATCGCCGGTGCGCGCTTCCTTCAGCCCGGCCAGCGCCACGATGTCGCCGGCATAGGCCTCCTTGATGTCTTCGCGGTTGTTGGCATGCATCAGCAGCATGCGGCCGATGCGCTCCTTCTTGTCGCGCGTCGAATTGATCACGCCGGTGCCGCTCGCCAGCACGCCGGAATAAATACGGCAGAAGGTGATGGTGCCGACGAACGGATCGTCCATGATCTTGAATGCGAGCAGCGCCAGCGGTTCCTTGTCGTCGGCCCTGCGGACCACTTCGTTGCCGTCGTCATCGATGCCCTTGATCGCGGGCACGTCGACTGGCGACGGCAGATAGTCCACCACCGCGTCGAGCAGCGGCTGAACGCCCTTGTTCTTGAAAGCCGAGCCACACAGCACCGGATAGAACGCGCCGGTCAGCACCGCCTTGCGGATCAGGCGCTTGAGTGTCGCCTCATCGGGTTCCTTGCCGTCGAGGTAGGCGGCCAGCGCGTCGTCATCGAGTTCGACGGCGGCTTCCAGCATCTTCTCACGATATTCCTTGGCCTTTTCGACGAGGTCGGCGGGGATGTCGATGTCGTGGAAATTGGCGCCGAGCGCCTCGTCTTCCCAGACTACGCCCTTCATGCGAACGAGATCGACCAAACCCTTGAAATTGTTCTCCGAACCGATCGGAAGCTGGATCGCAATCGGCTTGGCACCGAGGCGATCGACGATATCGTCGAGGCACTTGAAGAAGTCGGCACCGGTCTTGTCCATCTTGTTGGCGAAGACGATGCGCGGGACCCGGTATTTGTCGCCCTGACGCCAGACCGTTTCGGTCTGCGGCTCGACGCCCTGGTTGGAATCGAGCACGCATACCGCACCGTCGAGCACGCGCAGCGAACGTTCGACTTCGATGGTGAAGTCGACATGGCCGGGGGTGTCGATGATGTTGAGGCGCTTGCCGTTCCAGAACGCGGTGGTCGCCGCCGAGGTGATGGTGATGCCGCGCTCCTGCTCCTGCTCCATCCAGTCCATCGTCGCGGCACCTTCGTGCACTTCACCGATCTTGTGGCTCTTGCCGGTGTAATACAGGATGCGCTCGGTGGTCGTGGTCTTGCCGGCATCGATATGTGCCATGATACCGAAGTTGCGATAGTCCTCGATGGCATGTTGGCGGGGCATGGGATGTTCCTTAAAGTCCTAGGTTTCGCCGTTACCAGCGATAGTGCGAGAAGGCGCGGTTGGCTTCCGCCATCCGGTGCACGTCTTCGCGCTTCTTGACGGCGTTCCCCCTGCCATTCGACGCATCGAGCAACTCCGCCGAGAGCCGCTCCGTCATTGTCTTTTCATTGCGCTCGCGCGCCGCCGAAATCAGCCAGCGGATGCCGAGCGCCTGCCGGCGCACCGAGCGGACCTCGACTGGCACCTGGTAGGTGGCGCCGCCGACCCGGCGCGAACGCACTTCGATGGTCGGCATCACGTTCTCGAGCGCCTGCTCGAAGATCGGCAGCGGGCTTTGCTTGGTCTTGGTCTCGATCATGCCGAGCGCGCCGTAGACGATGCCTTCGGCGACCGACTTCTTCCCGGCATACATCACCGAGTTCATGAATTTCGTAATGATGATGTTCCCGAACTTGGGATCCGGAAGCACTTCGCGCTTTTCAGCAGAATGGCGGCGAGACATCGTGGCTGTTCCCGGTTATTTCGGACGTTTGGCGCCGTATTTCGAACGGCGCTGCTTGCGGTTCTTGACGCCCTGGGTATCGAGGACGCCGCGGAGAATGTGGTAGCGCACGCCGGGCAGATCCTTGACGCGGCCGCCGCGGATCATCACCACCGAGTGCTCCTGAAGGTTATGGCCTTCACCCGGGATGTAGCCGATCACCTCGAAGCCGTTGGTCAGGCGCACCTTAGCGACCTTGCGAAGCGCTGAGTTCGGCTTCTTCGGGGTCGTGGTGTAGACGCGCGTGCAAACGCCGCGCTTCTGCGGCGACTGCTGCAGCGCCGGCACCTTCTTGCGCGACTTCTGCACCGTCCGCGGACGTGCGATCAGCTGGTTGATCGTCGGCATGTCAGCCTTCACCCTTTAGTTCACGCGAAACCGAGGATCGATTCCGCAAGTTCCTCTCGGAACCGGGGTCCCATTCGGTCGCCCTGCCCGAAGCTATTCGCGCAAAACGAAATCGCGCCAACCACTCATCGCTGAGCGGAAAGCGCTTCGACGCCACAGAGGACCGCAGTTGCGACCGCTCAGCACAGGCTGATCAGTCAGGCACCGAGATCATGCATCCGAGTTCAATCTCAAGAGGACGTGCTCAAGAGAACTAAAATCGTCCTGGCATTGCCTAGCTATAATCGACAGCGTTTGAGCGGCATTCGTCGAGGTTGGTGCCCGTTTCAAGCCCGGTTCTCAGGGATCGAAAGGGTGGTCCGTTCCGACTCTGGCGTCGCTCACCGCCTGTCGTTAAGTGCGCGGGTTGTATCGGCGCCCAGTAACCAAGTCAAGGCGAAACGATGGATGGGAAGCGCCTCAGACGCCTGCATAATTGGCCTCGCCGCAGCGAATTCGCAAGATCCGGACGGCGGCCCCGCCAGCCGCGACGGTCCGCCCCGTTCGTTATTTTACCCGGGTATTATATCCGAAGGTGGGTCCGAACGGTGCGGCGGATGCGAAATCGCCCGGCGGCGGGGCCGGCCATTCGACCTCACGCGTCATCCTCATCCTCATCCTCATCGTCGCTATCGGGGTCGACCTGATCGGCCGGCTGGTGCGGCGCGTGGCCCTGGTCATCCCAGAGCCGGCGATACACGCCGTTGGCGGCGAGCAGTTGCAGATGCGAACCGCGCTCGATCGCCCGGCCGCCCGAGATCACAATGATCTCGTCCATCTCCACCACCGAGGTCAGGCGATGGGTCGAGAAGATCATGGTACGGCCCTTGGCGACCTTGAGCAGCGTGCGGTTGATCGCGGCCTCGGTGGTCTGGTCGAGCGCCGAGGTCGCCTCGTCGAGCAGCAGCACCGAGGGATTGCGGACGATGGCACGGGCAATCGCGATGCGCTGGCGCTGTCCGCCGGACAGCGTATCGCCGCGCTCGCCGACCGGGGTATCGTATTTCTGCGGCAGGCTCATGATGTAGCGGTGGATCTCGGCCTTGCGCGCCGCCTGCTCGACCTCCTGGTCGCTGGCGCCTTCCTTGCCGAGCCGGATGTTCTCGCGGATCGACATGTTGAACAGCATGTTTTCCTGAAACACCACCGCCATGCTCCGGCGCAGCGATTCGCGGGTGACCTTGCGGATATCGACGCCGTCGATGGTCACGCGCCCCTCGTCCGGCACGTAAAGCCGGAGGATCAGGTTGAGCAGCGTGCTCTTGCCGGAGCCGCTCGGGCCGACGACGGCGATGCGCCGGCCGACGTTGAGCTTGAGGCTGAAATTGTCGAGCACCGGCGACAGGCTGCCTTCGTACTGGAAGGTGACGCGGTCGAAGCTGATGTCGTTGGTGATGCGCGGCAGATCGGGCGCGCCCGGGCGGTCGCCGCCGCGGGTCGGTTCGTCCAGCAACTCCTGAATGTGGCGGACCGCCGCCGCCGACTGGATCGACACCGGGATGAAATGCATGATGTGGGCGATGTTGTAGGAAACCTCCCAGAACGCGCTCTCGAACGTCACGAAGGTTCCGATGGTGATCTGGCCCTTGGTGGCGAGATAGGCGCCGAGCGCCAGCACCACGAGGTGGAGCAACAACACCGAAATCGTCACGGTGCGCTCGACCATGGTCGACAGGAACGTCGCGGCGGCGATCTTGCGACGCGCGTCGTCGTTGCGCATCGTGAACCAGCCGAAGGTCCGGCGCTGCAGGTTGAACGCCTTGATCACCGCCTGCGCCGCGACGTTTTCCTGCACCATGCCGAGCAGCGCGGATTCATTGAGCTTCTGCTCGTAATTGGCCTGCACCGCCTTCGGCGTCAGGATCCGCGGCCCGATCAGCGTGATCGGGAACACCAGCAGCGCCACCGCGGCGAGCTGCCAGTTCAAAAACAGCATCAGGACGATGCCGGCGATCAATTCCAGGAACGGCAGCGCCGCGCTGTTGGCAAAGCTCTTGATCGAGCCTTCGAACGCCGACAGGTCGACGGAAAAGCGCGACAGGATCTCGCCGCGCCTGGTGCGCGCAAAATAGGCCGAGGGCAGATCCTGGACGTGGTCGAACAGGCGCGCGCGCACGTCCGAAATCACCGAGGCCGCGAGCCAGGCATCCCATTTTTCGTACCAGACCGCGACGACCGAGGTGAAGATTCCCGCCGCCGCCAGCACCGAGAGAATCTTGACCAGCGCCTGAAAATCCTCTTCGCCGAGCGCATCGTCGATCAGGAATTTCAGGCTGAGCGGCATGATGACATTGAACAGCGTCTCGACCACGACGCCGAGGCTGACGAATGCCATTACCCGCTTGTAGTTTTTCAGAAACGGTCTGACGAAGCCGTAGACGGTCGCGAGCGCACCGGCAGCCTCCCGCGCCGTGAAGACGACAAGGTCCTCGTCCTCCTCGTCCTCTTCGAGGTCGAGTTCGTCGGCGAGATCCTCGTCGTCATCGTCCGATGGAGGCAACGCCTTGCCGCCGCGCGCCGCCGTGCCCGGCGCAAGTTTCTCGTCGGGCGGCCCCGCAGCGCCACGCGCGGACACGGCGGGCGGGTCATCCGACACTGAGGACTTGGACGCCATGAGACCAACAGCAGCTGCACGGCCGGCATGACCGCAGGATCGATAAGGATGGGCGACGGCGCCACCGCGCCGATCCTATGCGATTGGCGCGCATTCAGCAAAATAATTGGAACCGCCGCGCGCCGGCGTTCTATATCTGCGAGCTGCGGCTCGCTGAAGGCAAACTCAACATGTTCCTGGCGATCGACCGGGTATCGAAGTTTACCTATGTCGAGTTCCATGAGAACGCCGGCAAGATGAACGGCGCTGATTTCTTGCGGAACGTGGTCAAAGCCTTCCCCTACAAAATCCACACAGTGCTCACCGACAATGGCATGGCCTTCGCCGATCTGCCGAAGAACAGGAACGGAGCCACGCGGCGATATCTCGGCGCCCATATCTTCGATCGTGTCTGCACCGAGAACGGTATCGAGCACAGGCTGACAAAGCCGTATCACCCGTGGACGAATGGTCAGGCCGAGCGAATGAACCGGACGATCAAAGAGGCGACCATCAAGGTCTTCCACTATCCAAGCCTCGAAAGTCTGAAGGCTCATGTCCTCGCCTTCGTGACCGCCTACAACTTTGCTAAGCACCTCAAGGCTCTACGATGGAAAACGCCCTTCGAGGCCATCTGCGCCGCCTGGACGAAAGACCCTGAAGCCTTCATCATCAATCCGCGTCACCTCATCCGGGAAAACACCTAGTCGTCGTCGGCGATCTTGTCAAAGAAGGAATAGCGCAGGCTGTCGGAGTCGGCATACCACTGGCCGGGCCCCTTGTCGGCAGCCAGCGTTGCCGCCCACAGCGCGTCGGTGCAGTCGTGGCGGTGCATCGACAGGTCGAAGCCGTTATTGAAGAACAGCTCCGACCATTCCCACCAGGTGCCGAGCTTCCGCACCCCGCGCAGGAGGTCGTATCGATCGATCAGCGCCGGCGCCATGTCCGACGTCACCGATCCGAACACGAGCCCCGACTTCACCACCCAATTCAACTCGCGAACCGCGCGCGCGACCTGCCTTTCCGCGACATGACACAGGCTGGTCTCGAACACGAAATCGAATTCGCCGTTCTTGAACGGCAGCTCGACGATCGATCCGAGCCGGTTGAACTTCTGCAGCGGCTTCGGCGTCCTCGCATGGATCGCGCGGTTGTTCTCGATGCCCCAGGCGTCGATGCCGTGGGCACGCAAAGCCCCGACAAGTTCGCCGCTGGCCGAACCCGCGACCAGCAGCCGGTAGCCCGCGGCCCGGCCCCAGACGATCCGGATCAGCTCCGTCAGATATCCGGGATCGGTGAAATGGCTCCAGACCTCGCTGTAGGGGCCGAGCCCGCGATAATTCTCGAAATAATGGCGGTCGATCCTGTCGGACCCGCCGCCCTGCCCGCGCGCCCGGCGCAGCCGCATCATTTCGGTGACGATGATGTCGGTGGCGGCGTCGGAGGAATCGAGCAGCCCGTTGAGGGTCGAATCGAACAGATAGTCGCCAACCACGACCAGGCCGGGGTGCTGCTTCGGGTCCGGCCTGTGGTTGGTCATGACGTCGCGCGCCGGCAAGCCGCCGGGCAGCGCGTTGACCGACGACAGCCAGCGGTGAATCTTGCCTTCGATGAAATGCATGCGCGCATTGCCGAGCGAGGCCGGCAGCGACTTCAGCGCGGCATCGATCAGTTCCTGGTCGCCGAGATTGGCGAAAGCCAGCGCGTCGGAGCCGGCGATCAGCCAGTTCAGCACACCGTGCCTGCCGACGTCGTGGCGCGCGCCCTCGTTGTAGACGCAGCAGCCGCCGAACGCCTCCGACATGAACCAGGCGCCTGGAATCGTCTCGCCCCAGAACGGTTCGTCGAACAGGATCGAGACCCGCAAATAGTGCGCGGGCCGGTCGAAATAGGCGACGTGCTTGACCATCGACTTGCGGAGCTGTTCGCCGTCCCATCGCATGGTCGCGAGCCAGGAGTGCGGCAGGCACATCAGCACCAGATCGAAGTCCCGCGTCTCCGGTCCCTTGCCGTTCATCATGTTGAGCTGGTAGCGGCCGGCCGCGGTCTTGCCGACCTCAAGCACCCGGTGATTAAGCTGAATGTCGGCGTCGACTTCGGACTGCAGGCAATCGATCAGCTGTTCGTTGCCGTTCTGGATCGAATACAGGCCGATATAGCCGTCGACGTCCATCACGAAGTTCTTCAGCGCGTTGAGCCCGTTGGTGTTGTGCGCTTCGGTGGCAAGATCGGAGCGCGCCATCACCTTGAAGAAGCGCCGGGCGACGGGATCGTCGACTTCGCGATCGAGCAATTGCTCGCAACTGATGTAGGCCCACGGATGTTCGTTGTCGTGCGCGCCGACACCCTCGTAATATTCGATCGGCGACACCATCGTGGTGCAGCGCTTGCGGAACGCCTCGATCGCGTCGGCGGTTTTCGCGCCGTATTTGCGGCGCATGCCGGACACGTCGTTCAGCAGTTCGCCATCGAGATGGACCTGCTCGGCGTCGATCGGAATGGTCTGCAGGCCGAAATGCTGGATCAGTTCGCGCAGCGGGTCGGGCCCGGTCATCGAGTAATCGTAGATCTCGGCGACACCGGCCTCATACATCGCCGGCGCGGAATCGAACTTGCGCGTCAGGATCTTGCCGCCGAGCCGGTCGGACGCCTCATAGATGGTGATGCGGCAAAGCTCGCCCAGCTTCTTCTTCAGGTACCAGGCGCTCATCAGCCCGCCGGGGCCGCCGCCAACGATTGCAAGATCCAGCATGTGTTTTCCGTCGTCTCCGGCCTCCGGCTCCCCCGTCGGAGAACCCGGCCTAAGCCACCCTAGCAAAGGCACTTTTCAGCCTGAAGGAAAGATGAACAAACCGGGCAAAGCGGCCCCAAGGGCTGACAAAAACCGGCCCGGCACGAAAAAGACCGGCGTGCGCCGGTCTTTTCCATAACATCATGAATCCTCGCGGCTTTATTCCGCCGGCGGAAGCGCCAGGGGTTCGACCTCCGGAGCCGCCGGCACGATTGCCGCCTGCTTCTCGCGCTCGTCGAGAATGAGCTTGTCGCGCTTGACCGCGACTTCGCGGATCTTGGCCATCGAGGCCCCGGTGCCGGCCGGAATCAGCCGGCCGACAATGACGTTTTCCTTGAGGCCTTCGAGCGGGTCCACCTTGCCGTTGACGGCGGCTTCGGTGAGCACGCGGGTGGTCTCCTGGAACGAGGCCGCCGAGAAGAACGAGCGGGTCTGCAGGCTCGCCTTGGTGATGCCGAGCAGCACCGGCGTTCCCGTCGCGATCTTCTTGCCCTCTTCCTTGGCCTTGGCGTTGAGCACGTCGAATTCGATCTTGTCGACCTGCTCGCCCGAAATCATGTCGGTCTCGCCCTGGTCGGTGATCTCCACCTTCTGCAGCATCTGACGGACAATCACCTCGATGTGCTTGTCGTTGATCAGCACGCCCTGCAGCCGGTAAACCTCCTGGATTTCGTTGACCAGATAGGCCGCGAGTTCCTCGATGCCCTTGATCGCCAGGATGTCGTGCGGCGCCGGATTGCCTTCGACGATGAAATCGCCCTTTTCGACGATGTCGCCGTCCTGCAGATGGATGTGCTTGCCCTTCGGGATGAGGTATTCGCGGGTCTCCTCATTCTTGTCGACCGGCTCGATCGAGATCCGGCGCTTGTTCTTGTAGTCGCGCCCGAACCGGATGGTGCCGGCGATTTCCGCAATGATTGCCGCGTCCTTCGGCTTGCGGGCCTCGAACAGCTCGGCCACCCGCGGCAGACCGCCGGTGATGTCGCGGGTCTTGGCGCTCTCGGTCGAGATACGCGCCAGGATGTCGCCGGGCTTGACCTTGGCGCCGACGTCGACCGACAGGATGGCGTCGACCGACAGCATGTAGCGGGCGTCGCCGCCGCGCGCGAGCTTGAGGATCTTGCCGTCCTTGCCCTTGACGACGATGGCCGGACGCAGATCCGCGCCGCCCCGCGTCGTGCGCCAGTCGATCACCACGCGCTTGGCGATGCCGGTCGATTCGTCGAGCGTTTCGGAGATCGACTGGCCTTCGACCAGATCCTCGAACGCGATCGTGCCCTCGACCTCGGTCAGAACCGGCCGCGAATACGGATCCCATTCCGCGATGCGCTGGCCGCGCTTGACCATGTCGCCTTCGTCGACATGCATGCGCGCGCCGTACTGGATACGGTGGGTCGCACGCTCGGTGCCGTCGGCATCAGTGATCGCAACCACCATGTTGCGAACCATCGCGATCAGGTGACCTTCGCTGTTCTTCGCGATCGCCTTGTTCTTGATGGTGACCTTGCCTTCGAAGTTCAACTCGACGAACGACTGCTCGTTGATCTGGGCCGCGCCGCCGATGTGGAAGGTACGCATCGTAAGCTGGGTGCCCGGCTCGCCGATCGACTGCGCCGCGATGACGCCGACCGCTTCGCCGTGGTTGACCGGCGTGCCGCGGGCGAGGTCGCGGCCATAGCATTTGCCGCAGATGCCGTTGACGAGTTCGCAGGTCAATGCCGAGCGAATCTTCACCTCCTGGATGCCGGCCTGCTGGATGGCGTCGACATGCGACTCTTCCATCAGCGTGCCGCGCTTCACCACTACCTTGTTGGTGGCGGGGTCGCGCAGATCCTCGCCCGCGGTGCGGCCGAGAATACGGGACGCCAGCGATGCCACCACGGTGCCGGCATCGATGATGGCGCGCATCTTGATGCCGAGCTTGGTGCCGCAATCGTCCTGGGTGATGATGCAGTCCTGCGCAACGTCGACCAGACGCCGCGTCAGATAGCCGGAATTCGCGGTCTTCAACGCGGTGTCCGCGAGGCCCTTGCGGGCGCCGTGGGTCGAGTTGAAATATTCGAGCACCGAGAGGCCTTCCTTGAAATTGGAAATGATCGGCGTCTCGATGATCTCGCCCGACGGCTTGGCCATCAGGCCGCGCATGCCGGCGAGCTGGCGCATCTGCGCCGGCGAACCGCGCGCACCGGAATGCGCCATCATGTAGATCGAGTTGATGTCGGCGTCGGCGCCCTTGGCGGTCTTCTTGGTCGAGGAGATTTCCTTCATCATCTCCTTGGCGATTTCTTCCGTCGCCTTCGACCAGGCGTCGACCACCTTGTTGTACTTCTCGCCGTGGGTGATCAGGCCGTCATTGTACTGCTGCTCGAAATCCTTCGCCAGCGCACGCGTGGTGTCGACGATCTTCCACTTGCCGTGCGGCACCACCATGTCGTCCTTGCCGAACGAGATGCCGGCCTTGAACGCGTTGTAGAAGCCGAGCGCCATGATGCGGTCGCAGAAGATCACCGTCTCCTTCTGGCCGCAGTGGCGATAGACCTGATCGATCACACTGGAGATTTCCCGCTTGGTCATCAGCTTGTTGATGATGTCGAACGGGATCTTGGACGATTTCGGCAGCACGTTGCCGAGCATGACACGGCCGGCCGTGGTCTCGATCCAGCGTCGCGCCTGCTTGCCGGTCTCGTCGATGCCATCCCAGCGATACTTGATCTTGGTGTGGAGGTGGATGACCTTCGAATGCAGCGCATGCTCGAGTTCGGCCATGTCGCCGAAGATCTTGCCTTCGCCGGGCAGGCCTTCGCGCATGATCGACAGGTAGTACAGGCCGAGCACGATGTCCTGCGACGGCACGATGATCGGCTGACCATTGGCCGGATGCAGGATGTTGTTGGTCGACATCATCAAGACGCGCGCTTCGAGCTGCGCCTCGAGCGACAGCGGGACGTGCACGGCCATCTGGTCGCCGTCGAAGTCGGCGTTGAATGCCGCGCAGACCAGCGGATGCAACTGGATCGCCTTGCCTTCGATCAATACCGGCTCGAACGCCTGAATACCGAGACGATGCAGCGTCGGCGCGCGGTTCAACAGCACGGGATGCTCGCGGATCACCTCGTCGAGAATGTCCCAGACCTCGGGGCGCTCTTTTTCGACCAGCTTCTTGGCCTGCTTCACCGTGGTGGACAGGCCCTTGGCGTCGAGCCGCGAATAGATGAACGGCTTGAACAGCTCGAGCGCCATCTTCTTCGGCAGGCCGCACTGATGCAGCCGCAGTTCGGGACCGACCACGATCACCGAGCGGCCGGAATAGTCGACGCGCTTGCCGAGCAGGTTTTGCCGGAAGCGGCCCTGCTTGCCCTTCAGCATGTCGGCCAGCGACTTCAGCGGACGCTTGTTGGCGCCGGTGATGACGCGGCCACGGCGGCCGTTGTCGAACAAGGCGTCGACCGCCTCCTGCAGCATGCGCTTTTCGTTGCGGATGATGATGTCGGGCGCGCGCAGCTCCATCAGCCGCTTCAGGCGGTTGTTGCGGTTGATGACGCGGCGATAGAGGTCGTTGAGATCGGAGGTCGCGAAGCGGCCGCCGTCGAGCGGCACCAGCGGACGCAGGTCCGGCGGGATCACCGGCACCACGGTGAGGATCATCCACTCCGGCTTGTTGCCGGAATAGCGGAACGCCTCGACGATCTTGAGCCGCTTGGCGAGTTTTTTGTGCTTGATGTCGGATTCGGTCTCCTGCATCTCGGCACGCAGCGAGGTCTCGAGCTTTTCGAGCTCGAGCCCCTTCAGCAATTCGCGGATCGCCTCGGCGCCGATCATGGCGGTGAAGCTGTCCTGGCCGTATTCGTCCTGCGCCTTCAGATACTCGTCTTCCGACAGCAACTGACGGTCCTTGAGCGCGGTGAGACCGGGCTCGAGCACGACGTAGTATTCAAAATACAGGATCCGCTCGAGGTCCTTCAGCGTCATGTCGAGCAACAGCCCGATCCGCGACGGCAGCGACTTCAGGAACCAGATATGCGCGACCGGCGCGGCCAGCTCGATGTGGCCCATGCGCTCGCGCCGGACCCGCGACAGCGTCACTTCGACCGAGCACTTTTCGCAGATAATGCCCTTGTACTTCATGCGCTTGTACTTGCCGCACAGGCACTCGTAATCCTTGATCGGGCCGAAGATGCGGGCGCAGAACAGGCCGTCGCGCTCCGGCTTGAAGGTACGGTAGTTGATGGTCTCCGGCTTCTTGATCTCGCCGTAGGACCACGACAGAATCTTCTCCGGCGACGCGATCGAAATCCGGATCTGGTCGAAGACCTGAGCCGGGGTCGTCGGATTGAAGAGATTCATAATTTCTTGGTTCATGGCCTGCTCCTCGCGTGCCGATCGTCACCGGCAGCAAATTCGAAATTCTTTTGCAGCAACGCGCCCCGCTCAACGTCCGAGCGGAGCGCGGATGCCCGGCGCCAGGCCGGGCATGACGCCCTCGGTTACTCCGCCGCCTCGGACGTCGGGCCGCCGATCTTGGAATTGTGCAGGTCGACGTTGAGGCCGAGCGAACGCATTTCCTTGACCAGCACGTTGAACGATTCCGGGATACCCGCCTCGAACGTGTCGTCGCCGCGCACGATCGCCTCGTACACCTTGGTACGGCCGGCGACGTCGTCCGACTTCACGGTCAGCATTTCCTGCAGCGTGTACGCCGCGCCGTAAGCTTCGAGCGCCCACACCTCCATTTCGCCGAAACGCTGGCCGCCGAACTGCGCCTTGCCGCCCAGCGGCTGCTGGGTAACGAGCGAGTACGGTCCGATCGAACGCGCGTGGATCTTGTCGTCGACCAGATGATGCAGCTTGAGCATGTAGATGTATCCGACCGTCACCTTGCGGTCGAAGGCGTCACCGGTGCGGCCGTCATAGACGGTCGATTGTCCGGAGGCGTCGAGACCGGCGAGCTTCAGCATCTCCTCGATGTCGGCTTCCTTGGCGCCGTCGAACACCGGGGTCGCGATCGGCACGCCGTGGCTCAGATTGCGGCCGAGCTCCATCAGTTCGCTGTCGTTGAGCGACTTGATGGTTTCGTCATCGCCGTAGATCTTCTTCAGGGTCTCCTTCAGCGGCCTGGTATCCTGCTTGGCGGCAGCAAGGTAGGCATCGACGGTCTGGCCGATGCGCTTGCCGAGGCCGGCGCAGGCCCAGCCGAGATGGGTCTCGAGAATCTGACCGACATTCATCCGGCTCGGCACGCCGAGCGGATTGAGCACGATATCGGCATGGGTTCCGTCCTCGAGGAAAGGCATGTCCTCGATCGGCACGATCTTGGACACCACGCCCTTGTTGCCGTGACGGCCGGCCATCTTGTCGCCGGGCTGGATCTTGCGCTTCACCGCGACGAAGACCTTGACCATCTTCATCACGCCGGGCGGCAATTCGTCGCCACGCTGCAGCTTCTCGACCTTGTCGAGGAAGCGCTGTTCAAGCCCCTTCTTCGATTCGTCGTACTGCTTCCGCATCGCCTCGATTTCGGCCATCAGCTTGTCGTTGGGGGATGCGAACATCCACCATTGCGACCGCGGATGCTCGTCGAGCACGGCACGGGTGATCTTGGTGTCCTTCTTGAAGCCCTTCGGACCGGCGATGCCCTGGCGGTTTTCCAGAAGCTCGGCAAGCCGGCTGTAGACGTTGCGGTCGAGAATCGCCTGCTCGTCGTCGCGGTCCTTGGCCAGACGCTCGATCTCTTCCCGTTCGATCGCCAGCGCGCGCTCGTCCTTGTCGACGCCGTGGCGGTTGAAGACCCGGACTTCGACGATCGTGCCCTGCACGCCCGGAGGAACCCGGAGCGAGGTGTCGCGGACGTCGGAGGCCTTTTCACCGAAGATGGCGCGCAGCAGCTTTTCTTCCGGCGTCATCGGGCTTTCGCCCTTCGGCGTGATCTTGCCGACCAGGATGTCGCCGGCACGGACTTCGGCGCCGATATAGACGATGCCGGCCTCGTCGAGGTTCTTCAATGCTTCTTCCGAAACGTTCGGAATGTCGCGGGTTATTTCCTCGGGACCGAGCTTGGTGTCGCGGGCCATCACCTCGAATTCCTCGATATGGATCGAGGTGAAGACGTCGTCCTTGACGATCCTTTCGGACAGCAGGATCGAGTCCTCGAAATTGTAGCCATTCCACGGCATGAACGCGACCAGCACGTTGCGGCCGAGCGCGAGCTCGCCGAGATCGGTCGATGGACCGTCGGCGATGATGTCGCCCTTGCTGACGAGATCGCCGACCTTCACCAGCGGACGCTGGTTGATGCAGGTCG
>CAWEEF010000006.1:0-40520 GCA_963808035.1 uncultured Alphaproteobacteria bacterium
AACTTATTCAATAAAATCAGGTACTTCTCGCACTTTTTGGCCCGATTTTCGTCGCGCATCAGGGTGTCATCGTGTGCCCGATTGATACCTCGGTTCGCGCTTTATAGACCGCTCCGGCGTCCCGCTCAATCCGCTCGCGAGCGCGCTTTGGCGCGCTGGAAGCGCAACGAAAAACGCGAGCAAGTTTCCTTCCTCGCGCTCCAACTCGTTACCCCTCGTCCTCGATCGCGGCCGCCAGCAGATCGGAGCCCTTGTCACGCCGCCGAAACGCCCGTCGCGCCTGATTCGGTATTTTCCGCCCGATGCGGCAGCGTCCAGTTCGGCCGAATGAAGTGACAGGTGTAGCCGTCCGGATATTTCTCCAGATAATCCTGATGCTCGGGCTCGGCCTCCCAGAACGGTCCGGCGGATGCCAGCTCGGTGACAACCTTGCCCGGCCAAAGGCCGGAAGCGTCGACATCGGCAATGGTGTCTTCCGCGATCCGCTTCTGCTCACTGCTGGTATAGAAGATGGCCGACCGGTAGCTCGCTCCCCGGTCGTTGCCCTGGCGGTTCAACGTCGAGGGATCATGGATCTGGAAAAATAATTCCAGCAGCTTTCGATAGCTGATGGTCTGCGGATCGAAGGTAATCTCAATCGCTTCCGCGTGATTGCCATGGTTGCGATACGTCGCGTTTGGCACCTCGCCGCCGGTGTAGCCCACCCTGGTTGAAATCACGCCCGGATGCCGACGCAGCAGATCCTGCACACCCCAGAAGCAGCCGCCGGCAAGAATTGCGCGTTCCGCCGAAACTGTCATGTCTGTCCTCCTTCGGTTCGCTGCGAGCGTCGTCAGACAGCTCTATCAAAGACGCATAATGAGGCCGAACGATGCAGAGGTGCAATATCCGCGAGCGTCCGTTTTGCGCCAGAACCGCTCCGGCAAAATGCCAAGCTGCTCGAGCACATTGGCGTCACGCGCAACACGAATTGCCCTCTTAAATTGGCGGGCATCGCACCGAACCGTAAGAGCAAAACACGCAACAATCGCCTGGCTTTGGTTTCAGGCGAACGCCACAACCCTTGCAGTCATAGAAATATTGACATGCATCGATTGGCATCAATTCCAGCGATTGATGTCCGCACCGTGGACAAGTGATCGTCGATTCAAGCTGCATCATGATCGCTCAAGCGGTTCGCCGAAAAACGCAAAACAGGAAACGCTGTGAAGTATTCCAAGGGGTCGAATGGTCGTGCCGCCGAGATCCCGTCAGTTCAAACCCTTCACCCAGTTCTCCGGCAAGACCCGCCTCATCGTATCGGTTGACCGGCAGCCCGCTGCATTTTTCCGGGCCGTCGGTCGCAAACGTTCCAATGATGACGTGACCACCGGGCTTGACGACCTGTCGCATGCCCGTGACGTAGGCAGAACGGTCCGCCGGATCAGTCAAAAAATGGAAGGCTGCCCGATCATGCCACAGGTCGAAGGTCCGCGCCGGGTACCATTTGGTCACGTCCGCGACGATCCATTGCACCTGGCTCGCTCGCTCACCAAGCCGCGTCCTGGCGGCCTCGAGCGCGGCTTCCGAAATATCCAACACTGTCACATGGCTGAAGCCACGGTCGAGAAGGCTGTCAACAAGGCGTGAGGCGCCGCCGCCAACATCGACGATGGCGGATCCGGACGTTGGCCGTGCAAGGCCGATCAATTCGAGCGATGGCGCCGGATTTTCCTGAAACCAGCTGACTTCATTTTCGCTCTTTGTCGTGTAAACAGTTTCCCAATGGGATTTTCGGTTCACATCTTCCATACCCATCCCCGATCGGCCGCGTCAAAGGCTGAAATCTCACATGGTTACGCTTCCCATATTAGGCAATAAGCACATCTCTTCGCCATCGATGTTTGCACCGCCTGGCATTACCCGCACCCCGACCGCCCATCATGGCAGCCACAAGCGGTGTTCGACCGGCTGCACCCCATTGCACCGCGGCGGCCGCAGAACTAGCTTTGCGGGATGACCGCAACGATCCTGCTGCAGCGCCCCTCGATCTCCGTCTCCGACTTCCGCTGCAGCGCCAGTCCGGGCGACATGCCGTACCTGGAACGGCACGCTTGCCACTCGATCTCCTATGTGCGCAAAGGCAGCTTCGGCTGTCACAGCCGCGGCCGTCTGTTCGAACTGGTGGCGGGGTCGATCATGGTCGGCCATCCCGGCGACGATTATCTCTGCAGTCACGATCATGTCTGCGGCGACGAGTGCCTGTCGTTCTTCCTGAGCCCCGCCCTGGTCGAAGCGATCGGCGATCGGGCCGAGACCTGGCAGATCGGCAGCGTGCCGCCGCTGCCGGAATTGATGGTGCTGGGCGAGTTGGCGCAGGCCGCCGTCGACGGCCACAGCGATGTCGGCCTTGACGAGATCGGACAGTTGTTGGCCGGCCGCTTTGTCGAGGTGGTGTCGGGGCGCGCCGCGCAGCCAGTGCCGGCCGCCGCGAGGGATCGCCGCCGCGCGGTGGAAACGGCGCTGTGGATCGATGCCCATTCGCATCGCCAGATCGACCTGGAAGACGCCGCCAGCCAGGCCGACCTCAGCCCGTTTCACTTCCTGCGGCTGTTCTCGGGCGTGCTCGGCGTCACCCCGCACCAATATCTGGTGCGCTCGCGGCTGCGTCACGGAGCGCGCCGGCTCGCTGATGACAGCGGTTCGATCACCGACATCGCCTATGACGTCGGATTCGGCGATCTCTCCAATTTCGTGCGCACATTCCACCGCGCCGCAGGGGTCTCGCCGCTGCGGTTCCGCCAGGCTTCGCGCGGCGACCGCAAGATTCTCCAAGATCGGCTCGCCGCACCCTGGCTAGGATGATTTCCAGGCCGCGCGTTGAAAAGGCGCGCCAATCATGGAGATCATCATGTACGACCACATCGGAATCAAAGTCGCAAATCTCGACGCCAGTATCGATTTCTACACCGCGGTGCTGACGCCGCTGGGCTATGTGCTGTGCTCGCGCGATGCGTCGGGCGCAGGTTTCGGTCCCAAGGGGGAACCGGCGCTCTGGCTGTATCTCGAAAAGGGGCGGTCCGGCGGCGACGCGCACATCGCTTTCCGCGCGCCCAGCCATGCGGCGATCCAGAAATTCCACGCCGCCGGACTGAAGGCCGGAGGCCGCGACAACGGCGCCGCCGGACCGCGAGCCGACTATAGCCCGAGCTATTTCGCGGCCTTCCTGATCGATCCCGACGGCAACAATGTCGAGGCGGTGTGTACCTAGGCACCGGTCATCCGGTGCGCGCGTCCGCGCGAAGCCATGCCGCAATGACGGAACAGAACGAAAGATTGACCATCATGGCTTCCATCCGCAAGGACATTGCAATCGATGCCGATCCCGACGAGGTCTGGGATGCGGTTCGCGACTTTGGCGCGCTGCACACCCGGCTGGTGCCGGGATTTGTGCTCGACACCCGCATCGAGGGCGACGCCCGCATCGTGACCTTCGCCAACGGCACGGTGGCGCGCGAACTGCTGGTCGATTGCGACGACGCGCGGCGTCGGCTGGCCTATGCCGTGATCAGCGAGCGGGTCAGACACTATAGTGCGTCGGTCGAGGTCGGCGCGGGCAGCGGCAGGCCGACAAGGGTGGGCTGGACCGTCGATGTCCTGCCCAACGAAATCGCGTCCTATATCGATGGCCAGATGGACGAGGGGGCTCGGGCGATGCAAAAGGCGTTCAAGCGCGGCACCTGATCGCCAATGTGACCTTTCCGTGCTCGGCGCTAGCCCTTGATCAGGATAGCGCCGGACGAATGGCGGGAACCGGACCGCCCTTCGGCCCCCATCGGGTCAGTACCACGCTCGAGGTCGACAGCACACCGAGCACCACCATGGAGGAAGCCGCGAGCGCGAAGAAGCCCGCCGCGGTCGCATGGTAGACCGACAGCCACCAGCCGCCCATTGCGATGAACAGCAGCCGCGCACTCTGCGCCAGCACCGGCCCGAGAACCTTGGCTGCGCCCTGCGACGAGAAATACATCGACATCGCCAATCCAATGAATGCGTACATCGGAGCCGCGGTCGACAAATACTGCCGGCTGGCAGCACGTACGCCGGCATCTCCGGTAAAGATGTTTACCCACAGGTCGGGGAAGATCGCGATGACCGTTGCGACCACGCCGACGGCGACGAAGGAGACGCAGCCTGCGGTCCAGGCGATCCTTCTTGCCCGTGCCACCCGTCCGGCGCCGATCGCCATGCCGATCATCGGCACCGATGCGATCCCGAACGCAAACGCAACCGAGGTCAGCATGAATTCGAGCCGTGCCCCGATGCCGTAACCGGCCAGAATCTCGGTGCCGAAGCGCGCCAGCATGTGGGTGAAGATACTGATGGTCAGCACCGACTGCAGCGGCGAAAAGCAGGAAATCATGCCGACCTTCAGAATATCGACGAACATCGCGCGTCGAATGCGAAGCCCCCTGATCCTGGGAACGACCCGCGCCCGCCCGGAAAACAGGTACCACGTCATGACCGATATGCTGATCAAATAGGCGGTCAGCGAACCCGCGGCGACGCCGCGCATGCCGAATTGCGGGATCGGGCCGAGGCCGAGGCCAAGCGTGCCGCCGAGAATGATCTGGCAGACCGCGGAATTGAGAATCATCAGCGACGGCACCTTCATATTGCCGGTACCGCGCAGAATTCCAGCCAGCGAATTCATCAGCCACGGCGCCACCGCGCCACCGAAGAAGATTTGGCTGTAGCCGATCGCGTTCGCCAGCACGTTGCCGCGGCCGCCGAGCAATTTCAGCAGCGCCGGGCCAAACATCAGCATGCCCATCATGAACGCCAGTCCGAAGCAGATGCCGATCAGCAAGGCGTGCGCGGCCAGCGCCGAGGCGCGATCGACATCGCCAGCACCGAGCGCGCGCGCAATCGCCGACGCCACGCCGCCGCCCATCGCGCCGCCCGACATGGTCATGGTCAGGATGACAAAGGGAAATACCAGGGCCATCGCGGCCAGCAACTCGACCCCGAGCCGGCCGATATAGGAGGTCTCGGCGATCACCACGCAGGTGCCCGCGCTGAGCGCGATGACGTTCGGCCAGGCGAGCTCCAGCAGGGTGCGCAGAATCGGGCGGTCGAGCAACGCGCTGCGCGCCGTCGCGGCCACCGCGGGAACCGGAGACCGGTCGGCTTCGGCGATCGGAATTTCAGCAACGGCGATATCGGACATGGCTGCTCCGGGCCCGATTGATGCCGTGCCGCCACGCTTCCTAGCATCGATCAGGCTGGAAGCCATGTGCATCGGGCGCATTGGGGCCCTGCGGGATTGCAGACGGCCGCAAGCGACGAACCGCTAGCCGACCGACCAGACGAACGGCGGCACACCGCCCGCCGCAGGCCGCAGGCCGACCGCGATGCGGCGACCGCAACCCGCCGCCAGGCCTTCGAACAATCCCTCGAGCGCCTTCGCGCAGGCCGGGTGATAATCGGCAACATCGGCCATCAGCTTCCAGGTCTGTTGCCTGATTTCGAAAGCCCCACCGGATTCGCCGCCATCGGCAACATCATCCTGCGCCTCAAACACCGCACGCAGGAAAGCCGTGAAATCTTCGGCGCTACCGCGACCCATCGAAAAACTGCGCGCCACTTCGTCGAACAACTGCATACCGATCAACTTTCCGGTGAGATGCAGCAGGTAGCCGGCATCATCCGGACCGAATAGTTGCACCATGACCGGCGCCGCCGTCCGTACATATTCCATGGCGTAGTTGCGGTACGCCTTTTCCAGCCGCGGCCTCGGCCAGTTCGCGACCGGCAATGCCGGTGCGGTCCGCGAATCGAACATGGGGGATTCGAGATGACGGGCGAACACCAGCCGCTGATCCGGCTCGAGCGCATGGTCGTATTCGCAGTAGTAACCTTCCAGCCCGTCCTGGCCGTCGACGCTTTGCTTGGTGCAGACGAACCCCAGTCTGGCATTGCCCAGCGTAACGCCATTATTGGCATGCCATCCGCGCAGCATCGCGCGCGACACTTCACCCGGCACGCCGCAGATCGCGGTGCCCTTCCAGATCCAGCGTGGCGGCGGATAGCGGATCCAGGCCTTGCGGTCGGTCTCGAACATGTACTCGACATGGACGCCGCCGATCCAGTTGGAGAGATAGTGATATTGCGCCGCCGCCACCGCCGGGGGCAAATGGCTGAGCCCGAGCTTCTCCAGACCGGGCAGAAAGCGCTCCTGCTGCTGGCGGCGGAACACCCTGAAGACGAATTCCGCCGCATCGGCGGTGCCGCGCCGCGTCACCACAGTGAGAATGAGCCCGGTAAAATAGGCATGATAGAGCTCGGCGATGCCGCGCCACTTCAACCATTGCGCCTCTTGCGCACCGCCCTCACCGCCGCCCATTCTCGCTCTCCCCTCGCTTCCCGGCATTTCACGTGAAATTCAGGCCGACGCCATCAAGATCGACCGGCTTTCCGCAGTATAAGACGGGATCTGCAAGGAGCCATCATGCGCAACAGAATTTGGCTGACCATCGGGATTGCGGCGCTGACCCTCGCGGGCTGCAACGACCCGCAGGATACTGTAACCGCCGAACAGAGTTTTGGACCTTCGCCGACCCTGCCGGCGCCGCAGCATTCCTGGATCCCGACGGTCAATGTCGCCACCGCGATCGGCTGGCCGGCTGGCGGCAAGCCGACCGCGGCCCACGGCATGGCGGTCAATGCGTTCGCTACCGGGCTCAGCCATCCGCGCTCGCTTTACGTGTTGCCGAACGGCGACGTGCTGGTGGCGGAAACCGACGCCCCGCCGAAGCCCGACGACACCAGGGGCATCAAGGGCTGGATCGCGAAAATGATCATGGGCCGTGCAGGCTCCGGCTCGGGCAGCGCCAACCGCATCACGCTGCTGCGCGATACCGACGGCGATGGCGTCGCCGACACCAGAAGCATTCTGCTCAAGGGCCTGAACTCTCCGTTCGGCATGGCGCTGGTCGGCACTGACCTCTATGTCGCCGATACCGATGCGATCATGCGGTTTCCCTATCATGACGGCGATACCAAGATCGACCTTCCCGCTGGCAAGCTCGCCGACCTGCCCGCCGGCACCATCAACCACCACTGGACCAAGGATCTCGCCGCCAGTCCCGACGGCTCGAAGCTGTACGCGACCGTCGGCTCCAACAGCAATGTCGGTGAGAACGGCATGGCGGCAGAGACGCAACGCGCAGCCGTGCTCGAGATCGATCGTGCCAGCGGTTCGTCGCGCGTATTCGCATCCGGCCTGCGCAATCCGAACGGGCCTTCCTGGCAGCCTCAGAGCGGCGCGCTGTGGGTCACGGTCAATGAGCGCGACGAACTCGGCAACGATCTCGTTCCCGATTACATGACCTCGGTCAGGGATGGCGGCTTTTATGGCTGGCCCTACAGCTATTTTGGCCAGCATCTCGACAGCCGCGTCGATCCGCAACGACCCGATCTGGTGGCGAAGGCGATTGCGCCGGATTACGCACTGGGTGCGCATACGGCCTCGCTGGGGCTGACCTTCAACACCGGCGATCTGTTTCCGCCGGAGATGGCCGGCGGCGCTTTTGTCAGCCAGCACGGCTCGTGGAATCGCAAGCCGCGCGCCGGCTACAAGGTGATCTTCGTACCTTTCACCAACGGAATGCCCGCCGGCAAACCGGAGGATGTGCTGACCGGTTTCCTCAACAAGGCGGGCGAAGCGCAGGGCCGGCCGGTCGGCGTCAAGATCGACAAGCAAGGCGCGCTCTTGGTCGCCGACGACGTCGGCGGCACGATCTGGCGGGTGACGCCGGCGGCGAAATCGGCGGCAAACTAGAGGTCGGGAAGCGATCCACACCGCGGTCGGCCTTCCGGGATCGTGCGTAAGCACGAGACCCGGAATGACGAACAGGAACGGGGCGGCTACACCCGAAAATGCTTGCTCAGCTTGAGGCCCTGGGCCTGATAGTTGGATCCGATGCGCTGGCCGTACATCGCATCCGGCCGCGCCAGCATTTTTTCGTAGACCAGCCGGCCGACGATCTGGCCATGCTCGAGGATGAATGGCACCTCGCGCGAGCGCACTTCAAGCACGGCGCGCGAGCCCTGCCCGCCGGCGCCGGCATAGCCGAAGCCGGGATCGAAAAAACCGGCATAGTGCACCCGGAATTCGCCGACCAGGGGATCGAACGGCACCATTTCCGCGGCGTAGTCGGGCGGCACCTGGACCGCTTCCTTCGACGCCAGAATGTAGAATTCGCCGGGATCGAGAATGAGGCTGCCATCGGGTCGCGCCGCTATCGGCTCCCAGAATTCGTTGACGGCGTAGCCGGCGCGGCGGTCGATGTCGACCACGCCGGTATGACGCTTGGCGCGGTAGCCGACGAAGCCGCCGGCGTTTACGCCGGAAAGGTCGACGCTCAGCGCCACGCCATTGACGAGATCGGCGTCGTCGCAATCGACCAGCCGCTCCCGATCATGCAGCGCATCGAGTTCATCGGCATTGAGGATGGCATCGCCAGTGCGGAAGCGGACCTGCGACAGTCGCGATCCCTCGCGCAACAGGACCGGAAACGTCTTCGGGCTGATCTCGGCATAGAGCGGGCCGTGATAACCCGCGCCGATCATGTCGAACCGCCGCGTGCCGTCGGCGATCACGCGGGTGAACACATCGAGCCGGCCGGTCGAGCTTTTTGGATTGGCAGCGGCGACAATCTCGGGCGGCAGTGCCAGGCTTTCCAGCAGCGGCACGATGTAGACACAATTGGTCTCCAGCACGGCGCCGTCGCTCAGATCGATTTCGTGCAGCTTCAATTCGTCGATGCGCTCGGCCACCGTCGCCCCCGGCCCCGGCAGGAAGCTCGCGCGCACCCGATAGGCAATATCGCCAAGCCGCAGATCGAGGCTCGCCGGCTGGATCTGGCTTTCGACGAACGGGTAGGCCGGCAGGATGAGGCCGGTGTCGGCCATCGCCGCGATCATGCGGTCGGGCAGAATGCCATTGGCACCGGGCTGAAGCGTGAACGACACGATGGGGTCCTCGGGATGGCCTCGCGCTCTGGTCATCCAACGCTGAAAATACGGACTTTTACCGGTTATCCGATGGTTGCCTTGACGGAAAGGGCATGACGGAATATGAGCATGACTTATCCCGTGGTGATTTGAGCCGGCCGGCTTGCAGCCACGTTAAATAAATCGCTAAACAGGCCGGGGACCTCTGTGATCCCGGCCTGTGGAATTCTTCCAGGCCGGTTTTTTGTGGCCATTTTCAAGGGTGGTCACGACGGAGGTCACATGTCTGAGACTGCCCCACGCGCGTCGTCAACCGCCCATTACCGTCCCGAAACCCGACTGGTCCATTCCGGCACCATCCGTTCCGAATTCGGCGAAACCTCCGAGGCGCTGTTCCTCACCCAGGGCTTCGTCTACGACAGCGCCGAGCAATGCGAGGCGCGTTTCAAGGGCGAAGAGGCCGGGTATCTCTATTCGCGATTTTCCAATCCCAATGTTGCGATGTTCGAGCGCCGCATGATCGAGCTGGAAGGCGCCGAGGCGGCGCGGGCCACCGCGACCGGAATGGCCGCGGTGACCGCGGCCGTGCTCGCGCCGCTGAAAGCCGGCGACCATGTGGTGGCCTCGAAGGCGATGTTCGGCTCGTGCCGCTATGTCGTGGAAGATCTGCTGCCGCGCTACGGCATCGCCTCGACGCTGGTGGACGGTCTCGATCTCGACCAGTGGCGCAAGGCGATGCGGCCCAATACCAGAAGCTGCTTTCTGGAGAGCCCGACCAACCCGACGCTCGACGTGCTCGATATCGGTGCGATTGCCGACATCGTCCATCAGGGCGGCGCGCGGCTGATCGTCGACAACGTATTTGCGACGCCGATCTGGCAGAGTCCGCTCGCGCTCGGCGCTGATGTCGTGGTGTATTCGGCGACCAAGCATATCGACGGCCAGGGCCGCTGCCTCGGCGGCATCATCCTTGCCTCGCAAGCGTTCATTACCGAACAAATTCACACTTTCATGCGCCAGACCGGCCCGTCGATGTCGCCGTTCAACGCCTGGGTCCTGCTCAAGGGGCTGGAAACCCTGGCGATCCGGGTGCGCGCGCAGACCGAGAGCGCCGCAGCGATCGCCGAAGTGCTGGCGCAGCATCCGAAGGTTTCGCGGTTGGTCTATCCGGGCCGCGCCGACCACCCGCAGGCAGCCACGGTCAAGAAGCAGATGCGCGCGGGATCGACGCTGGTCGGATTCGAGGTCAAGGGCGGCAAGGCGGCAGCGTTCCGCTGCCTCAACGCGCTCAAGCTGGCGCGGATTTCCAACAACCTCGGCGACGCCAAAAGCCTCGTCACCCATCCGGCGACGACGACGCATCAGCGGCTGGCGCCGGAGGGCCGCGCCGAACTCGGGATCAGCGAGGGCTTTATCCGGCTCTCCGTCGGCCTCGAGCACCGCGACGATCTGATCGAGGACCTGCAAGGCGCGCTGCAGAAGGCGTGAGGATCCCGCACTCGACGCACCCGCCCCTTCGTCATTCCGGGATGCGCCGCTTGGCGCAGGCTTCTCCTTTGTCATTCCGGGATGCGCCACACTTGGCGCAGGCCCGGAATCCATAACCACCATCGGGAGTATGGATTCCGGACTCGCGCTGCGCGCGCCCCGGAATGACGGCGGTGAGCATTCCCGCGACACGATCGTGCCCGAGTTGTTGCCATGACGTGCCCCTCGAAACAACAGAGGGCGCAGGGAAAGCCGGGTGCGCAATGCACCCGCAGCCTCGCGTGTCGTCATTCCGGGGCGCGCGCCAGCGCGAGCCCGGAATCCATAACCACGAAATTCGCGTGGGGCGATTTGTATCCAGTGGTTTTCAAAATCGGCAACGGTGGTTATGGATTCCGGGCCTGCGCCAAGCGGCGCATCCCGGAATGA
The DNA here is from genome assembly GCA_963808035.1 of uncultured Alphaproteobacteria bacterium. Classification (GTDB taxonomy): domain Bacteria; phylum Pseudomonadota; class Alphaproteobacteria; order Rhizobiales; family Xanthobacteraceae; genus Bradyrhizobium. Next base: position 10,915 of record CAWEEF010000006.1, read on the forward strand.
CAGTGCCGGATTCATCGCGCTCGCTGCTCGCGATGACGGCGGTTCACATCGGCCGGTAGGTCAGCACGGTCGCCGGCACGTTGATGCCGAGCCTGATCTGTCCGACCGATTTGATGATGTCGTCGCCGAGCAACTGGGCGAAGCAGGCGTAGCCCCAATCGTTCATGTGCAGGCCGTCGGCGATGACGAAGCTGTCGATCGGAAGCGACTGCTGATCATGCCACTCGCGCATCACTTCGAAGCGCGGGAAAATGCCGACATGCCGAAGCGCGGCGACCTTGCCAAGCAGGCGCACCATCCGGTTTGCGGTTTCGCCGCGCTCGGTCACTCTTGGAGAATATTGCGGATCGACCAGCACGAGGTCGGCGCCGGCGGCCTGGATCCGGGCAACCCCCTGCTCCACCTGCCTGGCGGTTTCGGCGGGATCGAGGTTGCGCAGCACCGCGTTGGTGCCGACCTGCCAGATCACGAGATCCGGCTTCACATCGATCACCGAGGTCTGCAGCCGGTTCATCATTTCGGGCGCGTCTTCGCCCCCCTTGCCGCGATTGAGGACGGTGATGTCGGCGCCCGGATACTGCCGGTGCAACTGCGCCGCCAGTCGGTTGGGATAGGTGAATTCAGGCGAGGTCACGCCGAAACCGGCCGTCGAGGACGAGCCGAAGGCGACGATCACCACCGACTGCCCGGAAGCAAGCTTGCCCGCCACATGTGGCAACGATCCTATCGGGTTGGCACCTTTCGGCGGCAGGCAGGGAACGCGGCTGAAAATGTCGTTGGCCGATTTCGCGACCTCCTTCATCTTGTCGATCGCCGTGGCGGTGATGCTCTTCTGCTGCGCCGGAGTGGTGCGATAGGCGGTCGCCGCATTTGCGGCCGTGGGCGGCTGATATGCGGTTGACTTGGCGCCGTCGGACTTGGTGCCGTCGGTCTTGCTCTCCTCAGCCTTGTTGCTGCCGGCTTGGGTGCTGTCAGCCAATCTCGCCTGCTGGACGGCCTGCGCGCGCGTAGGTCCGGTCGCCGGCATCAGCGCCGCGAATGCAGCCAGCAATAGCGTTAGGAAAAAAGGGCGGAGGAAACGCATAAATACAAAACCTCAATTCTGCTGCGGCGAATTGATGCGGGCCGCATCGATCACAAAGGTCGACAGCGCGCGGCCGAGACAATCATGGACCCGTTTGGCCAGGTCGATCCCATGCACCGCGCTGAACAGATCGAACTCCCCGGAATCATTCCATTGACGCATGATGGCGAAGCGGTCGAATAGCGGAACGTCGTGCTGCTGTGCTACCACGCGCATGTTGTCCAGGTAAGGCTCCGGCGCCATCATGGTTTCCGTGCGCGGACTGTATTGCGGATTCATCAGGATGACGTCGGCTCCGGTATTTTGCAGCGCAGCAACGCCGTCGCCGACCGCGCTGCGAAAATCATCGGGATCGACGGATCGCACCGCATCGACGGTGCCGGTTTGCCAAACGACCAAAACGGGCCTTTTGCCTTCCAGGAGCTTGGCGAGGCCGGCGGTGACGTCCTCAGCGGTCTTCTTGGCCTGTAGTTCCACGGCGACGTTAACCGTGAGCGCAGGTAGTTTCTCTTTCAGCATCGCCTGCAAGCGGGCTGGATAGGCGCTGGCCTCCGAAGCTGGGATGGTTGAGGACCGGCTGCCAATCACCAGAATATCAAGCGGGCGGCCGTTTTTCGCGGCATCCGCGACCTTGGGAAGCGTGCTCTCGCTCGTCAGCAGGTAGGTCGGGACCTCACAGAGGGGCGCCGTATCCTCGGCAAACAGCGGCGAGGCGGCGAAAAGACCGGCCAGCGACATCAATCCCACAATGGTCCTCGAACTGGACCTCATAGACTCCCCCCTGCCATATCGGCATTGCCCATGGTGCTTCTTGTCCGCGAGGCACTCTTGTCGGCGGAGTATTTGTACCATGAAAACAGCCAGGCTGCGCCGGACATGATCAGGATTCCGGAAATACTGACGACAAAATGCAGCCCGGCGCCGCCGGAGACCTCTGCCAGAATGAAATGTCCGGCGAATGCCAGGAACACGCCGAGACAGAAAATCTCCAGTGAGTGCTGCCCGCACAGAATCAGCGGACGCAGCCAGCGCGACTTCAACCCCGGCCAGTCCTTCGGCAGGAAACGCACCGTCAGGGCGGCCAGCGCCAGGAAATGCGCAAACCTGAGCACATCGAGATCGGTCTTGTCGATGGGGTACATCCATTGCTCGAGCCGCCGCGGCATCAAGTAGCTGAGCTGAGGCAAATACCAGGTCAGCGTGACGCAGAACGCCGCCAACAGGTAGGCGAACGCGATCCAAAGCGTGATCCGCGATGCGAGAATCCGCGACATCCGTCTGGCGCCGCCGTGCGCGCACCAGGCGCCGAACACGAACAGCAATTGCCAGGCGAACGGATTGAAGGCCCAGACGCCGTTCGGATACGCCGACAGGTAAAGATCGTATTGCCAGGTGATGGCATAGAGCAGGACCGACAGCGCCAGCGTGACGTCGGCTCTCCACTTCAAAAGCCACAGGATCAGCGGCAGGAAGAGCATCAGCACGATATAGAGCGGCAGCACGTCCATATTGACCGGACGAAATCTCAACAGCAGCGCCTGGACGATGGTGACGTCCGGCTGCTTGAGAAAATCCATGATCCCCATTTCTTCGCTGTAGAGCGGATTCTCGAAGCTGGTGGCGACGTAGGAAATCTCCGCCAGAAAGATCGTGAACAGGAACACATGCGCGACATAAATCTGCCAGACCCGCCGCAGGACGCGCGCGGTCGCCACCACAAAGCCGGCCTCGCGCATCGCCCGGCCGTAGACGAATGCCGCGGTGTAACCCGAGATGAAAATGAATATTTCGGTGGCGTCGCTAAATCCATAATTTCGGATCGTAAGCCAGGTCAGGAGATTGGGTGGCAAATGGTCGATGAAGATCAGCCAGAGCGCGAGCCCGCGAAACAGGTCGAGCCGCAGCTCGCGCTCGCTCACCCGCGCCAGCGAACTCGCCGCCGGCGAAGCGGGCGGCGCCAGGACAGCACCTTGCCCGGTCGCATCCGCTGTATTCGCCACGGGCGGTTCGGTAATTCGGTCGGCAACGGATGTCATCGGGTACCGTCTGGAACAGATCGACTTTACAGGCTTACACGACACCTGAGAGCGTGTCGGAGGATAGTACCGGCCCCGGCCGCACAGGCAAGTTGCGGCGGTTTGCGGCAGCGCGAACGGGCTTTAGACTGGAACCATGTTGAAACGGCGAGCTAAAATGCGACAAGATGGATGGCCGCCCATGCCGCAGGGCAATTGGTTCCGGCCGACGTTTTCGATATGATGCCATCGGATTTCGGAAAGTTGCCCGCATGTACCGCGCCATCACCCGCCAGATCGAAGTCACCGTCGAACCCAACTTCATGCCGCAACGCTCATCGCCCGAACGATCGGAGTATTTCTGGTCTTACACCATTGTCATCACCAACGCCGGGGACGAGACGGTCCAGCTTCAGACCCGGCACTGGATCATCACCGACGCCTCGGGCCGCAAGCAGGAAATCCGCGGCGAGGGCGTGGTCGGCGAGCAGCCCGTGCTCGCGCCGGGCGAACGCTTCGAATATACCAGCGGCGTCCCGCTGCCGACCGCATCGGGATTCATGACCGGCCGCTACCAGATGGTGAGCGAGAGCGGTGAACCGTTCGAAATCGAGGTCCCGACCTTCTCGCTCGACAGTCCCGACAGCCGGCGGGTGTTGAACTAGATTCACTCGTCATACTCCGCGAAAGCGGAGTATCCAGTACGCCGCAGCCGTTCGATTCCACAACAGACGCCTCGAAATACTGGATCACCCGCATGCGCGCGGGTGATGACGGTCACACGCCGGCCTCCCCGGGCGTGAATTCATAGACCGAACTGCAGAATTCGCATGTCACCACCACCTTGCCATCCTTCACCATCTCGGCCCGATCCTTCGGCGCAAAGCTCTTGAGCATCGCCGACACCGCATCGCGCGAGCAGGAGCATTGGGCGCGCAGCGGCAACGGCGGAAACACGCGAACGCCGCGTTCGTGAAACAGCCGGAACAACAGTCGCTCGCCCGAAAGGTCAGGATCGATCAGCTCGACATCCTCGACGGTGGAGATCAACGACTGGCCTTCGATCCATGCATCGTCCTCCGCTACAGCATGGCTGACGACGCCCTCCGGGGCATCGCCCGGATGAAGATCGGGACGCCGCGCCCGCTCCGGTGCCTTGGGGAGAAATTGCAGCAGCATGCCGCCGGCGCGCCAGCGATGTCTCGGCCCGTCGCCGCCGCGCCATTCCTCGCCGACCGCGAGCCGCACCCGGGTCGGAATCTGCTCCGAGCGGAGAAAATATTCATGCGCGGCGTCTTCCAGGCTGCCGCCTTCGAGCGCCACCAGGCCCTGGTATCGGCTCATATCCGGCCCCTGATCGATGGTCATCGCGAGATGGCCCTTGCCGAGCAACGCGCCGGAGTCCTGACCGGCCTTGAGCTGCTTCACATCAAAGCGCGCATAGGCCCGCAAGCGATCCGGCGCCTGGAAGTCGACGATCAGAAACGACACCGGGCCATCGGTCTGGGTCTGCAGAATGAAACGGCCGTCGAATTTCAGCGACGAGCCGAGCAGCGTCGTGAGCACGATCGCCTCGCCGAGCAACTTGCCGACGGCCGGCGGATAGTCGTGCTTGGTCAGGATGTCGTCGAGCGCGGGGCCGAGCCGGGTGAGACGGCCGCGCAGATCGAGCGCGTCGACCTCGAACGGCAGCACCGCGTCGTCGACCGGAACGGCCGAGGGCGCACGAACGGGCGCCTCGGTCGTGATTTTCGTGCCGGGGGATTCTGAAATCATGGCGCTTTATCTGGGGTCGAAGGAGGCAAAGTTGAAGGGGTTGAGGGGCGGCGAAAACCTTCGTCATTCCGGGATGCGCCGCTTGGCGCAGGCCCGGAATCCATAACCACCATTCGGGAGTATGGATTCCGGGCACGCATTGCTTTTCGCAAGGACGACGGAGAGACTTACGCCACCGCCTCGAGACACCACGCCAGGATCCCCTTTTGCGCGTGCAGACGGTTCTCGGCCTCATCGAACACCACCGATTGCGGGCCGTCGATCACCTCATCGGTGACTTCATCGCCACGATGCGCCGGCAGGCAATGCATGAACAGCGCATCCGGCTTGGCCAGCGACATCAGCTTGGCGTTGACCTGGTATGGCTTCAGCAAATTGTGGCGGTGCTCGCCGTCCTTGTCGCCCATCGAAACCCAGGTATCGGTGACCACGCAATCGGCGCCGCGCACCGCCGCTTCCGGATCGCTGCCGAGCGCGACCGGGGCCTGGGTCGCCTTGATCCATTCCTTCATAGCCTTGTTCGGCGCAAGCTGCGGCGGAGTGGCGACGTTCAGCTTGAATTGAAAACGTTCCGCCGCGTGTGCCCACGACGCCAGCACGTTGTTGTCGTCGCCGGTCCAGGCGATGGTGCGACCCTCGATCGGGCCGCGATGCTCCTCGAACGTCATCAGGTCGGCCATCACCTGGCAGGGGTGCGAGCGCCGCGTCAGCCCATTGATGACGGGCACGGTGGCGTGCGCAGCAAGCTCCAGCAGCGCCTCATGGTTGAGGATGCGGATCATGATGGCGTCGACGTAGCGCGACAGCACCCGCGCGGTGTCGGCGATGGTCTCGCCACGACCGAGCTGCATTTCCGCGCCGGTCAGCATGATCGCTTCGCCGCCGAGCTGCCGCATGCCGACGTCGAACGACACCCGGGTCCGGGTCGAAGGTTTCTCGAAAATCATCGCCAGGGTCTTGCCTTCAAGCGGCCGTGCCGGCGTCTCATGCGCCTTCAGTCGCGCTTTCATCGCAGCGCCGGCGGCCAGCATGTTGCGCAGCTCCCTGGTCGGAAGCTCGCTGAGATCAAGAAAGTGACGTAGCGCCTTGCTCATTGCCCCGCCGCCCGTTGCAATTGATGGCCGGCGAGGGCGGCACAGGCGCGTTCGAGCCGGGCCACCAATTCATCGATCTCGGCCTCGGTAACGATCAATGGCGGCAGGAATCGCACCACATTGTCACCGGCGCCGACCGTGAGCAGCTTTTCATTGCGCAACGCGGTGACGAGATCGCCCGACGGCACCACCGCCTTTACGCCGACCAGGAGCCCCTCGCCGCGAACTTCCGCGAGCACGCCGGGATAGCGATCGACCACCGAGGCGAGCTTCTGCTTCAGTAGCAGCGACATCTTCTGCACATGCTGAAAGAATCCGGGCTTGAGCATGACGTCCAGCACCGCATTCGCGGCGGCGACCGCGAGCGGGTTGCCGCCGAAAGTCGAGCCATGCGAGCCAGGCGTCATGCCGGCAGCGGCTTCCGCCGTCGCGAGACAGGCGCCGATCGGAAAGCCGCCGCCGAGCGCTTTGGCAAGTGGCATCACGTCGGGGGTGACACCGAGGCGCTTGTAGGCGAACAGCTCGCCGGTGCGGCCCATGCCGGTCTGCACTTCGTCGAAGATCAACAGCAACCCGTTGTCGTCGCAGAGCTGGCGCAAGGCCTTGAAGAAGGCGGGCGGTGCGGCACGCACACCGCCTTCGCCCTGCACGGGCTCGATCAGGATGCCGGCGGTGTGCGGGCCGACCACTTTCCTGACGGCATCGAGATCGCCGAGTTGCACCTGATCGAAGCCGTCCATCGGCGGCCCAAAACCTTCGAGATATTTTGAGGAGCCGGTCGCAGCCAGCGTCGCCAGCGTCCGGCCGTGAAACGCGCCCTCGAAGGTGATGATGCGGTAGCGGTCGGGATGACCCTTGGCAGCATGATATTTGCGCGTGATCTTGATCGCGCATTCCATCGCCTCGGCGCCGGAATTGGCAAAGAAGACGAAGTCGGCAAAACTCGCTTCGCACAGTCTCGCCGCCAGCCGCTCGCCGTCCGGACTCTTGAAAAGGTTCGACATGTGCCAGAGTTTCGTGGCCTGATCCTGCAGCGCCGCGACCAGATGCGGGTGCGCATGGCCGAGCGCGTTCACGGCAACGCCAGAGGTGAAATCAAGATAGCGCTCGCCGTTGGTTGCGGTCAGCCAGACGCCTTCGCCGCGTTCGAAACCGAGATCCACTCTGGCGAATACGGGAAGCAAATGCGACGTTGCGCTCTTGATCATGGCGGTCACTGAGGGTTAGAGCCAGTTGCGGTGCGCGCGTTGGCGCGATGCAGCAACAGCCGGCCCGCGGAAAACAAAACGTGCCGCCTTTTCGGGGCGGCACGTAGCAGTATTCTAGGCCCACGGCGATACGTGTCAACCTGCCGCGAAGCGGTCGGGTCGCGACCGGGCCGTTGCCCGAATCTCGGCCGCGGTTCGATGCGGTGGAAAAATCCGATTGCAATGCTTAAATGACGGAACATGTGGACGCACCGACGCGGACTCTGCGCCCGAGTTCACGCCATATTGTAGCGTCTCGGCCGTTGGGTACGACATCTCGTGCGGCAGTTCTGATCCTCTAGGTCCCCAGTGTTCCGCGTACACGTTCGGGCGCGCCTGCTGCGCCCGGCGAGGGCTAAGGGATTCTGACCACTGGGATTTTGGAGATTTGAGATCGCAGCGCTGCCCTGGTTAACGGCCGGCGCGACCGAAGGGAAGACATGCGATGACGGTATTGACCTGGTCCGACGAGCGCGTCGAGCAATTGAAGAAACTTTGGGAGGCCGGCCTTTCTGCCAGCCAGATCGCTGCGGAGCTCGGAAATGTGACGCGAAATGCCGTGATCGGCAAAGTCCACCGGCTCGGGCTTTCCGGCCGCGCCAAGAGCCCCTCCTCGGCGGCGCCGCGCCAGCGCAAGGCCCGTCCCGCCCAGCATATGATGCGGGTTTCGCGTCCGGTCTCGCGCGGCAATACCGCGCTCGCCCACGCTTTCGAAGTCGAGCTCGAACCGGACCCGATCGCCTATGACAATGTGGTGCCGATGAGCCAGCGCCTGTCGCTGCTGGAACTGAGCGAGGCGACCTGTCACTGGCCGGTCGGCGATCCCTCCAGTCCGGAATTTTTCTTCTGCGGCGGCAAGGCGCTGACCGGCCTGCCCTATTGCGCGCACCATTCGCGCATCGCTTACCAGCCCGCCAGCGACCGCCGCCGCCAGCCGCCGAAGCCAGCAAGGTAACAGCGTCGTCCCGGCGAACGCCGGGACCCATAACCACCGGCGTTCGTGATTATGGCTCGCCGGGGCTCCAGCTTTTTTCAGAATTGAGATCGATGGTTATGGGTCCCCGCGTTCGCCGGGGCGGCGGCGGCCTACTCCACCTTGGCGAAGCGGTCATCAAGCGCATAGCCGGCGCCGCGCACGGTACGGATCGGATCCTGCTCGCGGCCCGGGTTGAGCAGCTTGCGCAGCCGGCCGATATGCACATCCACGGTGCGCTCGTCGATATAGATATCGCGGCCCCAGACGCTGTCGAGTAGCTGTTCGCGGCTGAACACCCGCCCCGGGTGCTCCAGGAAGAATTCCAGCAGTCGGTATTCGGTCGGGCCGAGATCGACCGGCCGTCCCGACCGCGCGACGCGGCGTTTCTCACGATCGAGTTCGATGTCGCCATAGGTGAGGATGGTGGCAAGGCGCTCGGGGCTGGCGCGGCGCAGCAGGCCCTTCACCCGCGCCAGCAATTCCGGCACCGAGAACGGCTTGACGATGTAGTCGTCGGCGCCGGTCGCGAGCCCCCTGACCCGTTCGCTCTCCTCGCCGCGCGCGGTCAGCATGATGATCGGAAGCTGCCGGGTCTCCGGCCGCGCCCTTAAGCGGCGGCACAGCTCAATTCCCGACAGCCCCGGCAGCATCCAGTCGAGCACGATCAGGTCGGGTACGCGTTCCTTCAGTCTGGTGTCGGCGTCATCGCCCCGCCCGACGGTTTCGACATCGTAGCCTTCGGCATCGAGGTTGTAGCGCAGAAGCGTGGTAAGCGCTTCCTCGTCTTCAACTACCAGAATGCGCGCGCTCATGGCCTGGCCTTCTCCTGGTTTCCGGGCGCTGTGGTGGCGAACGTCGTCATGTCGCCCTTCGGCCGCTTGTCGAGGATCTGCTGGCCTTCGATCATGTAGAACACCGTCTCAGCGATATTGGTGGCATGGTCGCCGATCCGTTCGATGTTCTTGGCGCAGAACATCAGATGGATGCAGAAACTGATATTGCGGGGATCTTCCATCATGTAGGTCAGGAGTTCGCGGAACAGCGAGGTGCAGATCGCATCGACCTCCTCGTCGCCTTTCCAGACCGTCATCGCCGCCGGCAAATCGTGCGCCGCATAGGCGTCGAGCACGGATTTCACCTGCGACTGCACGAGGTCGGTCATGTGCTCGAGGCCGCGGATCAGCTTGAGCGGCTGGAAATCGCTTTCCAGCGCCGCCACTCGCTTGCCCATGTTCTTGGCAAGATCGCCGATCCGTTCGAGATCAGTCGCGACCCGCATGGCGCCGACGATTTCGCGCAGGTCGATCGCCATCGGCTGGCGGCGCGCAATGGTCAGTACCGCGCGCTCCTCGATCGTGTGCTGCAGGTGGTCAATCTCGGCATCGGCGGCGACGACACGCTGGCCGAGCGCGACATCGCGGCGGATCAAGGCATCGACGGAATCGACGATCATGCGCTCGGCAAGACCGCCCATCTCGGCGACCAGGCGGGTCAATTCCTGCAGATCGCTGTCGAACGCCTTGGCGGTGTGTTCGGAACCCATCATGTGCTCTCCTTAGCCGAACCGGCCGGTGATGTAGTCTTGCGTCCGTCGATCGCTCGGCGAGGTGAATATCCTGTCCGTATCGTCGAATTCGATCAGCTCGCCGAGGTACATGAAGGCAGTCTTGTCAGAGACGCGCGCGGCCTGCTGCATGTTGTGGGTAACGATGGCGATCGTATAGTCCTCCGCCAGTTCCTGGATCAGTTCCTCGACCTTGGCGGTCGAAATCGGATCGAGCGCCGAGCACGGCTCGTCGAACAGGATCACCTCCGGCCGTACCGCGACGGTGCGCGCGATGCACAGCCGCTGCTGCTGGCCGCCGGACAGGCTGAGCCCGCTGGCGTTCAGCTTGTCCTTGACCTCGTTCCACAGCGCACCGCCGCGCAGCGCCTTTTCGACGCGGCCATCCATCTCGGACTTGGAAATCTTCTCGTAGAGCCGGATCCCGAACGCGATGTTCTCATAGATGGTCATCGGGAACGGCGTCGGCTTCTGGAACACCATGCCGACGCGGGCGCGCAGCAGATTGAGATCGAGCTTGGGATCGAGGACGTTGGTGGAATCCAGCATCAACTGGCCGGTGGCGCGTTGCCCCGGATAGAGATCGTACATCCGGTTGAAAATACGCAGCAATGTCGACTTGCCGCAGCCGGAAGGCCCGATGAAGGCGGTGACCCGGTTGGTGCCAAGCGTGAGGTTGATGTTGTTCAACGCGTGATGCTCACCGTAGTAAAAGTTCAGTCCACGCGCGGTGACCTTCGGCGGCGCCTCGGGCAATGCCACCGAAGGAACGGAGCCGCCGGCAGCGCTCATCGATACGGAAACGTCAGTCATTTTGCGGTCCTCTCGGCGCCGAGCACGCGCGCGCCAATGTTCAGCGCAAGTACGGTCAGGGTGATCAGCAAGGCCCCGCTCCAGGCCAGTTGCTTCCAGTATTCGTAGGGGCTCTGCACGAAGTTGTTGATAGTCACGGGCAGGTTGGCCATCGTCTTGGTCAGATCGAGGCTGAAGAACTGGTTAGAGAGCGCGGTAAACAGCAATGGCGCGGTCTCGCCGGCGACGCGCGCGGTGGCCAGCAGGACGCCGGTGATCAGGCCGGAACGCGCCGCGCGGTAGGCGATGCGCTTGATCACGAGCGAGCGCGGCAGGCCAAGCGCCGACGCCGCCTCGCGCAGCGGATTGGGTACCAGGAGCAGCATGTCTTCGGTGGTGCGCAGCACCACGGGAATGACGATCACCGCCAGCGCCAGCGCGCCGGCGATAGCCGAGAACCCGCCCATCGGCACCACCACCGCGCCGTAGACAAACAGGCCGATAATGATCGATGGCGCGCTGAGCAGAATGTCGTTGATGAAGCGGATCACCGAGGTGAGACGATCGTTCCTGCCGTATTCGGCAAGATAGGTGCCCGCGAACATGCCAAGCGGCGCACCGATGCCGACGCCCATCACGGTCATGATGACCGAGCCGACGATGGCGTTGAGCAGGCCGCCTTGGGTGGATCCCGGCGGCGGCGTGTTCTGGGTAAAGATCTGCAGATTGAGGCCCGCGACGCCATTGTAGAACAGCGTGAACAGGATCAGCGCCAGCCAGGTGACGCCGAAGATCGCGGCGCCCAGGCAGAGCAGCCTGATGACGATGTCGTTACGGCGGCGGCGCCGGTAAATCGGGTTCATGGGTTATTTCCCCGCCTTCTTTTCCAGGCGCAGCAGCATCAGCCGCGCCGCCGCAAGCACGAAGAAGGTCAGCACGAACAGCAACAGGCCGAGCAGAATCAGCCCGGATTGATGCAGTCCGTCGCTTTCCGCGAACTCGGAGGCGATTGCCGCCGAAATCGTGGTGCCCGGAGAGAACACCGAACCGGTGATGCGGTAGGCGTTGCCGATGATGAAGGTCACCGCCATGGTTTCGCCGAGCGCGCGGCCGAGCGCCAGCATGACGCCACCGATGACGCCGACGCGGGTATAGGGAATCACCACGTTGCGCACGACCTCCCAGGTGGTGCAGCCGACGCCATAGGCAGCCTCCTTCAGCACCGGCGGCACGGTCTTGAACACGTCGACTGAAATCGCGGTGATGAAGGGCAGCACCATGATGGCCAGGATCAGGGCCGCGTTGAACAGGCTGAGATAGGACGGCGGGCCCGCGAAGATCGTCCCGAGCACCGGAACGTTCGCGAAAGTATCGATCACCAGCGGTTGAAAATAATTGGCCAGGAACGGCCCCAGCACGAAGAAGCCCCACATGCCGTAGATGATCGAAGGGATACCCGCGAGCAGCTCGATGGCGATGCCGATCGGCCGCCGCAGCCATTGCGGACACAGCTCGGTGAGAAAGATCGCGATGCCGAGGCCAACCGGAATGGCAATGATCATCGCGATCACCGAGGTCACCATCGTGCCATAGAGCGGACCAAGCGCGCCGAGCACCGGCGGATCCGCTGACGGTGCCCAGCGGGCCGTCGTCAGGAACGGGAATCCAAACGCCATGATGGCGGGCCAGGCACCGACAACCAGGGAGACAATGATGCCGCCGAGGATCAGCAACACCGAAATCGCAGAGAGGCGCGTGATCCAGTAGAAGGTGACGTCGCCAAGTCTAAAGGCACCGAGAGCGCGAGCGCGATCGTAAGGTTCGGCAGCTTCGATTGCATCGCTTTGAACGGCCATGTCCGCCACGCCAATCCCCTGTCTACTTCAAAGCTACCAGAAAATCGTGTGCTCCGGAGTGGTTCGCGGCGGCTCCGGAATGTGCCCGATCGGCGCGGCCTGGCGGAACCGCCCGCGGTCAGCAGCGTGCTCCGACGCGCCAGTTGACGCGCCGGAGATGATGAGGGCGAATGGCTCGGTCGGCCTCAGCTCTTGATCTCCGCCGACCAGGTCTTCTCGATCAGCTTGACCACCGACTCCGGCATCGGGATGTAATCAAGGTCTTCAGCCATCTTGTTGCCCTTGGCAAACGACCATTTGAAGAACTTCACAGCCTCGGCGGAGTTGGCCTTGTCGGCCGGTTCCTTGTGCATCAGGATGAAGGTCGACGCAACGATCGGCCAGGACTTTTCGCCGGGCTGATCGGTTAGGATCAGGTAGTAACCCGGCGCGTGCGCCCAGTCGGCATTGGAAGCAGCCGCCTGGAAGGCCTCCATGGTGGGCTCCACAGTCTTGCCGGCCTTGTTGACCAACTTGGTGTAGGTCAGCTTGTTCTGCTTGGCATAGGCGTATTCGACGTAACCGATGGAGTTCTTGGTTTGACCGATATTGCCGGAGACGCCTTCGTTACCCTTGGCGCCAACGCCAGCCGGCCACTCGACCGTGGTGCCGGATCCGGTTTTCGACTTCCAGTCCGCGCTTACCTTGGAGAGATAATCGGTGAAGTTGAACGTGGTGCCCGATCCGTCGGAGCGGTGAACGACGGCGATCGCCGCTGAAGGCAAAGTGAGCTTCGGATTGAGCTTCTTGATCGCCGGATCATCCCATTTGGTGATCTTGCCGGCATAGATGTTGGCAAGGGTTTCGCCGTCCAGCGCCATGTCGCCGGCCTTCACGCCCTCGAGATTCACCACGGGAACGATCGCGCCCATGATCATCGGCCACTGCGCAAGACCATCCTTTTCGAGCTGATCGACCTTGAGCGGTGCATCGGTGGCGCCGAACGTCACGGTCTTGGCCTGGATCTGCTTGATGCCGGCGCCCGACCCGATCGATTGGTAGTTGACCCCGTTGCCGGATTCCTTCTTGTAAGCGTCCGCCCATTTCGACAGAACCGGGAAGATAAAGGTTGAGCCGGCGCCGGTGATGTCGGCGGCGAACGCCGACGTCGATGCGGCGACCAGGCCGGCAGCGACGATAGCCTTCATGAAATTCATAGCGGTCTCCATCTGGTGAGCGAAGCGCCGGACGCGCCCGATCGCGCTCACGCCGGTCCGTTTAGGAGCGGTCGATGCTGCTTTTACGAAGCTTTGGTGACAGTCGGATGACAGCACCAAGCCCTTGAAATCGCTTGATTTCAGGCCGATGGCGGGATTTTCGCCTGGGGAAAACAGGCGGTGAAGGTGGCGCCGTTTTTCGGCACGCTTTCGATCAGCAACCGGCCGCGATGCCGGTTAACAATATGTTTCACCAGCGATAATCCGAGGCCCGTGCCGCCTTGGGCGCGGCTGTCGCCAACGTCGACCCGGTAAAACCGCTCGGTCAGCCGCGGCAGATGCTCGGGCGCAATGCCGGGGCCGAAATCGCGCACCATGACGCGGATTTCCGGGGATTCTTCGCCTGCCATGGCCGAGTTCAGCGAGACCATGACCCTGCCGCCCGATGCGCCGTATTTCAGAGCGTTTTCGATCAGGTTTTCGAACAGCCGAAGCAATTCCTCGCGGTCGCCTGCGATCAGGACCGGTGTCTCCGGCAGCTCGACATCGATGATCACCTGGCGTTCCCGCGCCAACGGCTCAAGGCCGTCGGCGACCTGCCGAATGATCGGCACGATATCCACCAGGGTGTCGGGGCGGACATGGGCGGAGAGTTCGACCCGCGACAACGACAGCAGATCGTCGATCAGCCGCGCCATTCGGGTCGCCTGCACATGCATGATGGCGAGAAAGCGCTCGCGCGCCGTGGCGTCGTCCTTGGCAGGTCCCTGCAGCGTGTCGATGAAGCCCGACAGTGCGGCCAGCGGCGTCCGCAGTTCATGGCTGGCGTTGGCGACGAAGTCGGCGCGCATTTCCTCGACCCGCCGCAGCGGCGTTTGGTCGTGGAACGTCATCAGCATGCATTTGTCGGTGCCGCCGAACAGGGTCGGCACCGGAACCGGCGTCACGGTCAATTCCATCCAGCGATCGACCGGAACGTGGTCGAGATAGGTCGTGCGCCGCAGTTCGGAAGTCGCGATGGCTTCGCGCAGCGCGGTGATGATCTCGGGCGAGCGCAACGCGAACTGGGCGAGTTCGTTCTTGCGCAGCGCCGGCGCAAGCTGCGCCGCGGCGGCATTGAGGTGGATGACGCGACCGGCACGGTCGAGCAGCACGGCCGGGTCCGGCATGTTGGCAACGACGGCGCTGACCGCCGCGGTTTCCACCGGGTTGACGCCGCGGACATCCTCACGCGAGGCGGCGGCGTTGTGCAGCCGCCACGGCACCAGCGCCGCCGCGGCGATGCAAGCGAACACCGCGGCGGCCCGCAACAGCGACAGTTCGCCCAGCGCGACCACGACGGCCAGGGCAATGCCGGCGGCCAGAAGAATAATGGCCGAATGCCGCAACCGGTCCGACCACGGCGAAGGCAAGGAAGGAGAAGGGGCGTCTATGGCCATCGGGCCTGCTCTTCCGTTCGGGGCCGCATCGTCAGGCGCCGGTGTCGCCGCGCTTTCGAACATAGGCGGCTTCGCGGCGCGGCTCGGGATCGAGCGCTCGCCTCGCCTGACGCAGGCGCTTCAATCGCGCTCCCAGGATAACTTCTCGAAACGTCAGCACGATCACAGATATGACGAAAGGTGTAATATAATAGAGGACGCGAAACAGCAGCATCCCCGCCAGAAGGTCTTCCCGATCCATCTGCCACAGCCCGACCAGCATGGCGGCATCGAACACGCCAAGGCCGCCGGGAGAATGGCTGGCAAAGCCAAGCAGCGTCGCCGAGACAAAGATCACGGCGACCACGACAAAACCGAGATTGGGCTCGTCCGGCACCAGCACGTACATCGCCAGCGCGCAAAAGCCGAGATCGACAATTCCGATCGCGATCTGCAACAGCGTCAGTGAGCCACCGGGCAGGATCACGGTCCACGGCCCGCGGCCGACCCCTCTTGGCCGGGTCGAGACCCAGCCCACATAGGCCACCAGCCCGAGAATGATGGCAAACGCGACCAGCCGGTTCAGCCAGGGCGGCAGTTGATCGATCGCGGTTGCAGCTTCCGGATGATAGGCGATGCCGAGCCCCAACACCGCGGCGTTGCCGAGCCAGAATGTCAGGCCGGCCAGAAAGCAAATCTTGGCGACGTCGATCGCATTCAGTCCCCAGGCGGAATAGATCCGATAGCGCACCGCACCGCCGGTGAAAACGCTGGCGCCGACATTGTGTCCGATGGAATAGCTGGTGAAGGCGGCCAGCGCGTTGATGCGGTAGGGAATATCAGTACGGCCGATGGCGCGAACCGCGAACAGATCGTAGAAAGTCAGCGTGAAATAGCCCGCCGCCACGAACAGGCCGGCCAGCGCGATCGAGCGGGATTCGGTTCCCTTGATGGCCTCGACGACCTCGTCGACGTCGATACCCACCAGCATGTGGTAAAGCACGTAGCACGCGGTCGCGATGACCGTGATGCTGATCAGGACGCCCAGCTTGTGCAGGATTTGCTTGTGGCGCAGAAACGAGGCCGCCCTGCGTATTGCTTCAAGCATCTAGACCTCGAATTGCGATCCTACGACGACAGCCGACCGGGGGCGAACCTTGCCGCCGCCGGCGTCACGCTTGCTCCCCTGATAAAACGTGGTAGCGCGTTTTGAGCCGGAGTGGAATTCGCTTGGCGTGAATAAAAACGCGCTCCATCAATATATTAGGTGGAATCCATGTCGGCGGAAGCACAGTTTTGCTGCATTCGCTCCACGACAGGCTGGCCCGAGGCTGCGACCTTGTGCCTCGGGAGGCCTATTCGGTACCTACTTCGCTCGAAAACACTGCGGCGCCTCAAGCCATCGGTGTTGAACGCGAAATCACCCAGGCGCGCAACCACGATCCGACGGCGCAACCGGCCAGATATAGTGTGAACATCATGAGGCCGAGGTCGAGCCAATAGCCGGGGCGGCCCGGAACCAGACGGGCCAATGCCGCGGCCACCAGTGCCGCCACCAGCAGCGCCAGCCACCGCGCTGTCACGCTGGGGACGCCCGGGCCGCGATGCACCACCGCAATCCAGCCCATCGCCAGCCCGAGCAGCAACGACGCCAGCAGCCAGCCCCAGTGAAATGCCGCCAGATAGGCCATTGCGTTACCTCACCATGAAATCGATCCGGCGATTCTGCGCCTTGCCTTCGTCGGTATCGTTGGTGGCAATCGGCTGCGTGCTGCCATAGCCCGTCGCCGTGAAACGGTCGGCGGGCAGGCCGGCCTTGACCAGATAATCGCTCACCGCCTGCGCGCGTTTTTCCGACAACGCCTGGTTGACGGCATCCTCACCGTCGGCGTCGGTGTGTCCGGCAATCTCGATCCTGGCGGTGGGGCAGCGCAATGCGGTTTCGATCAGCCGGTCAAGCAGCCCGGCCGAATCCGGATCGATGATCGCCCGGCCCGGCGCGAAACGGATCTTGCCCTTGTTGAGCAGATCCGAAAACAGTTGCTGGCATATGGTCGCATCCACCGGCGCCGCCGCCGGCTTCACCGAAATATCGGCCTTGAACTGCCATCCTTGCGGGAAATCCTTGCCGAGACCCGCTCGGATCTGCACCGCGGCGGCGTCGTAGAACGCATCGCCCGAAAGCTTCACTTCGCGGTCGCTCACGACGAGGGTGCCGGTCGACAGCCGCGACAGCGCGCCCAGCGCCGGCACCACGGCGGCCGCGAATCCGAACGGCGCACCGATGCTCGGCTTGAGATTGTCGACGACCTTTTCGCTGAAGAATTTGCGGCCGGCAGCGGCCACCAGCGCCGCATGGACCGTGTCGTCCGGCACATAGCCGGTCAGCTTCAGCGTCACCGCGACCGGATCCTTGTTGGCCTGAAAGACATAGGGCGGCGCCTTGATGTCGTTGGTGGCGACGGAAAAGCCCTCCGGCAGATCCTTGAGCGCAGCCGCGATCGCTTCGCGGCCCCCAAGCTCGCGCGCCATGCCGGTCAGACTGACCTTGTTGTCGGAAAGCGTGATCTTGCCGTCCTTCAGCTTTCCGATCTGATCGACCAGCAGCGCCGTCGCCATGTCGAAACGCGGCGGCGCGCCCCGCGCCAGATTCATCTGGTCGACGACCTCCACCCCGCCGAGAGCCGCTCGGGCCGCTTCGAGCAACTTGTTCTTGCTGGCCGGTAACGGCGAACTGCCAGCCAGCGTCACCCTGACCACGTCGCGCTCGGCCGACCAGACGAATGGCTTGGCTTCCGGAACGAGCCTCGTTTCGTCATTGACCCGTCGCACGCCCGGGACGGCTTGCACCGACGCCACCGCATTGCGGCGTCCTGCTTCCGAGAAGGCATCCGCCGCAAAGGTGACGTCGCGGCCGGCGACCTCGATCTGCCTCTTGTCGAGCACCGTGTCCTTCAGCGCCGCGGTGCTGCGCGCGGCAAGGTCGGATTCCACCGCAGCGGTATTCATCCAGGCCGCAATCACCCAAAAGACAGCCAGCGGAATCACGCCCGGCCACCATTTGCTGCTCCATCTGAAAAGACCGTGCATTCGACGTCCTGCGGATCTGGGAACCGAGAGAAAACAAACCCTTGCGAGGCTGTCAAACTGGAAATAACACGGAACGGTCCGACCTTCGGACAGCGGCCCGGCTAACTGTTTGTTCAGTGGTCGCCCGCTAACTCTCGCCATCGTAGCCAGGGCCAACCACTTCCGATGAAGCAGCTTCGCCACAGCGTCATCCGCGCCGGACTGGAAGCGCTGTACTTCACCGGCGCGCACCATCTGCTGCGGCCGATCTTCGCCGGTGTCGGCGCCATTTTCATGTTGCATCAAGTGCGGCCAGGCCGTGGCGGCGAGTTCCAGCCCAACCGGCACCTCGAGGTCACGCCCGAGTTTCTGCGCGCCACGCTGTCGCACCTTCGGGCGCGGGGCATCGACGTCATTACCATGGACGAGGTGCATCGGCGGCTGGTCGAACGCAACTTTTCGCGGCGGTTCGCCTGTTTCACGTTCGACGACGGGTATCGCGACAACCGGGATTTCGCGCTGCCGGTGCTGCGTGAGTTCGACGCACCTTTTGCCGTCTATGTCACCAGCGAATTCGCTGAAGGAACCGGCCGGCTGTGGTGGATCGCGCTCGAGGCGGTGATCGCGAGGGCCAATTCGGTCGAAGTCGAGATCGGCGGCACAGCCACCCGTTTCGATACCGAGACCCCGGCTGCAAAACAACTTGCGTTCGACCGGCTGCATGACTGGCTGCGCGGATTGCCGGGCGAGCATGATCTGACGCGCGAGATCGGCGTGTTATGCACGCGTCACGGCGTTGACCAAGCCGCAATCTGCAGGGATCTCTGCATGTCCTGGGACGAATTGAAGCGGTTCGCGGACAATCCGCTGATTGCGATCGGCGCGCATTCCGTCACGCATTGCAATCTCGCCCGGCAGACCGAACCAACCGCCCGTCACGAGATGGTGGCGAGCCGCGAGCGAATCGAGGCCGCGATGCAACGGCCCGCCGTCCATCTCGCCTATCCCTATGGCGACAAGGGTGCGGCCGCCGCCCGCGAATTCGCGCTGGCGCGGGCGGCCGGATACCGCACCGCCGTGACCACGCGGCCGGGCATGATCTTTCCCGAAAACGCGAACCATCTAACGGCGCTGCCGCGGGTCTCGCTCAACGGCAATTATCAGGATGCGCGCATTCTGCCGGTGCTGACCTCCGGCGCCGCCACCGCGATGTGGAACGGTTTTCGCCGCGTCGACGCGGCGTAAGTCACAGATTTTTGTCATTCCGGGATGCGCCGACTGAACTCGGGTTTACCCGAGTTCAGCAAATACGATTGTCCAAGTCGGCAACAGCCGACTTGGATGGCGCAGGCCCGGAATCCATAACCACGATCGGGAGTATGGATTTCCGGGCTCGCGCCGAGCCTGTCATCGGGCCGCGCTTTGCGCGGACCCGGTGGCGCGCCCCGGAATGACCGCGCTACGTCTCGATCTTCACATATTCGAAATCGCCGGGCTTGTTGTCGATGCCGACCTTGGGCGGCGAGATCCAGGCGGCAAACTCGCCGATTTCGGTCACCGGGGTCATCAGCGAGGCGATGAAGTCGCCGTCCTCGGTGGACGGCAGCCATTCGCTTCTGCGGCTGTTCCAGGCCGCATCATCGATCAGCACGCCGTCCGGCGTGGCGTGCACGTCCTTGAACTCGCCGATCTGGCGATGGAACGCGACGTTGGGCAGCGTCAGCTTGACGTCGTAGCCGGCGAGCGAAATGATCTTGTTCCAGCGCAGCATGCCCTTGGCGCAATCCTGCGTGTAATCGTCGCGCAGCCGCATGTTGAGCGCGGTGAGCGCCGGCTCGTTGACCCGCTTGATCTTGCCGTCGACCAGCTTCAGCACCGGATAGGTCGAGTTCTGCAACCGGTGATCGTCGTCGATCTGGGTTTCACGATAGCGGCCCTTGATCCCGGCATTGTAGGCGTTCGCCGCGTTGGTCGACACTTCGGATCCGAACAGGTCGAGCGACAGCGAATAATGCAGATTCAGCTTCTTCTGGATGGTCGGAAGGTCGATGACTCCGAGCGCGCGGACCCGGGCAACATCGGCGGGATCCTCGACGCCGGCGGCCTTCATCGCCTCGCAGGTCCGCTGCACCACGCGGCTGATGCCGGTCTCGCCGACGAACATGTGGTGCGCCTCTTCGGTCAGCATGAAGCGGCAGGTGCGCGACAACGGATCGAAGCCGGATTGCGCCAGCGAATGCAACTGCATCTTGCCGTCGCGGTCGGTGAAATAGGTGAACATGAAAAACGACAGCCAGTCCGGCGTCGCCTCGTTGAAGGCGCCGAGCATACGCGGTGAATCGGCATCGCCCGAGCGGCGCCGCAGCAACTCGTCGGCCTCCTCGCGGCCGTCGCGGCCGAAATATTTCTGCAGCAGATAGACCATGGCCCAGAGATGACGGCCCTCCTCGACATTGACCTGGAACAGGTTGCGCAGGTCGTACAGCGAGGGCGCGGTCTTGCCGAGATGGCGCTGCTGCTCGACCGACGCTGGCTCGGTATCGCCCTGGATCACGATCAGGCGGCGCAGCGTGGCGCGATGCTCGCCGGGTACCTCCTGCCAGGCCGGCTTGCCGTAATTCTCGCCGAACGGGATCACGCGATTGTCCTCCTGCGGCGCCAGCAGGATGCCCCAGCGATAGTCCGGCATCTTGACATAGTCGAACTTGGCCCAGCCGCGCGGATCGACCGAATAGGCGGTACGCAGATAGACCAGCGACTGCTGGAAGCCGTCCGGCCCCATGTCGTTCCACCAGTCGATGTAACCGGGATGCCAGCCCTCCAACGCTTTCAGCACCTGGCGATCCTCGCTGAGATTGACGTTGTTGGGAATCTTGGTCGAGTAGTCGACGTTCATGATGTTCATGGCTTCGGTCTCCCGTGTGGGGGGTATTGGCGAGTAGCGAATGGCGAGTAGCGAGTAGGGAAGAAAAATTATTCACCATTCGCTATTCGCCACTCGCCATTCGCCTCTCTAAACCCGCGTCATGTCGAACTGCGCCTTCTGACCGCTGCCGTAGCGGCGCAGCGCGCCGTCTTCGCCGACCGCGTTGGGGCGCTGGAAGATCCAGTTCTGCCACGCCGTCAGGCGCGAAAAGATCTTCGATTCCATGGTCTCGGGCCCGACGAAGCGCAGATTCGCCTCCATGCCGGTGAGGCCATCCGGCGAAAAACTGGCGCGTTCCTCGAGGAACACCCTGACCTCGTCGTCCCAATCGATGTCGTCGAGCGCGAAGGTGACGAGGCCGAGCGCTTCGGCCGCTTCCGCATCGATCGCCTCGCCGATCTTCGCCTTGGCGCGGTCGAGATCGGATGGATCGGCCTGGAAACGCGATTGCAGCCGGGTCAGACCGTGGCTCATCGGATACGGGCCGAAATTCATCGCGGTGAGTTCGAGGGCGGGCGGTGCGCGGTTGTCGCCCTGCCTCGAGCCGATCAGCATGTAGGAGCGGTCGGCGGCAAACACCAGTTCGGCCAGCGTGCCGACGAAGCACGAGCCCGGCTCGACCAGCGTCACCAGCGTGCGCGAGGTGACATCAATGCGCTTCAGCACGCGCTTCCAGTACTGCCTGATCTCGTTGACCAGCCAGTGCGCCTTGTGAGTCTCGAGAAAAGTGTCGCAGGCAACAACATTGGCACGCTCGCCATGCGACTTGAACAGCAGCATCGCGGTCTGAAGCTCGTTGATGCGCAGATGCAGAATCGCGTCATCGAGTTCGCGCGCCACTTGCAGCGGCCAGAACGACGCGCCCTGCGCCATCATGCCGTCGATATCGGCCGGCGGCGCGGCATCCGGCGCCTTGATGGTAATCGTGGCGATGCGCTCGGCGCGGTTGATGTCAACGCTGACGAGGCCATAGCGGATGCCGCTGTCATCGAAGCTGCGGGCGAGCGGGGTCAGTGCAATGCCCTTTCCGCTGCCGTTGCGCTTCGAGGCCGCGGCGAATTGTTTCGCACGCTCAGTGACCCTCGCCTCCAGCTTGCTGTTCGGCACGATCTCGTCGACCAGCCGCCAGGCGACAGCGCGCTTGCCCTTGATGCCTTCCTCGATGGTGCAGAAGTAATCGGCATGGTCGCGGCGCACCTTGCGCTTGTCGACCACGCGCGTCAGGCCGCCGGTGCCCGGCAGCACCGCGAGCAGCGGCACCTCCGGCAACGCCACCGAGGCCGCGCCATCGTCGGCCAGCATGATGTGATCGGTCGCCAGCGCCAGTTCATAGCCGCCACCGGCCGCGGTGCCGTTCACGACGGTGATGAAGCGCTGCCCGGAATTCTCGCTGGAGTCCTCCAGCCCGTTGCGGGTCTCGTTGGTGAACTTGCAGAAATTGACCTTGTGGGCGTGGGTCGAACCGGCCAGCATGCGGATATTGGCGCCGGCGCAGAACACCCGGTTCTTGCCGGAGCGCAGCAGCACCACCTTGACGCCGGGATGCTCGAAACGCAGCCGCTGCACCGCATCGGCGAGCTCGATGTCGACCCCGAGATCGTAGGAATTGAGCTTGAGCTGATAGCCTTCGAACAGCCCGCCATTCTCGTCGACATCCATGGTCAGGGTGGCGACCTCGCCGTCGATGTCGAGCTTCCAATGCCGGTAGCGCGACGGCTCGGTCTGAAAATCGATGTAGCTGGCGCCTTCAGCGAGGACGCGATCTTCACCGGCCATCGGGCCACCCTTGAATTGCTGGAGGGAACACTATGCACAATAATGCATGTTTTTGGCCAAGTCCAGTCCAAAATGACGGAATGTGCATTTTGTTTCATGCTTCCCGCGCTGTGGTGTTATGCGGCGCGGCCTCGCGAGCCCTCCTCATCGGACCAAACAGCGGCCGCAAATGCCGCGATCGCATCCAGCGCCGGCCCCGGCACGTCCCGATGCGGCGAATGGCCGGCGCCCGGGATCATCGTTACCTCGACCGGACAGTAGCACTCGTCGCGGGCGATCTCGATCTGGCGGATGGTGCCATATTGATCGCCGGTGCCCTGCAGGATCGCCACCGGCACCCGGACATAGGCGAGGAATTCCGAGATGTTCCAGTCGCGGAATTTGGGATCGAGCCAGGCGTTGCTCCAGCCGTAAAACGCATTGTCGACATCGTCATGCCAACGCGCGAGTTTTGCCTTGAGGCCGGCGGTCTCATAGGCGGTCCGGGTCTCGGCGATCGCCGCGAGCCCGGTGTCCTCCACCACAAAATGCGGGGCAATCATCGCAACTCCCTGCACGCGATGATCCTGGCGACCGCCGGCGTAGATGGCTGCGATCGAGGCGCCATCGGAATGTCCAAGCAGCAGGCCGCGACGAAAGCCGATGCGGTCGAGCAGTTCGGGCAGGACTTCGAGCGCCTCGACGTGCATGTAGTCGAGCGGGCGCGGCAGCGTCACCGCGGTCGAGGCGCCGTACCCGGCGCGCGAATACGCCAACACGCCGGCCCCGGTAGCGGCCTGCAGCCGGTCAGGAAAATCGCCCCACAGCCCGGCCGATCCGAGGCCCTCATGCAGCATGACAATGGTCGGGGCCTGATCCGGCGCGGGGCCGCTCATGCGGTATTCAAGCTCGGCAGCGCCGATGCGCAGGAAACCGGTGGGCGCGATGGCAGTCATGTTTCCTTGTTCCTGCGAACTCGAATTTACCTTCGTCATTCCCGCAGCTTGAAGCGCTGGATTTTTCCGGTCGCGGTTTTCGGCAGGCTTTCGACGATTTCGATCCAGCGCGGGTATTTCCACGGACCGATCTTCTGCTTGACGTGTTCCTTCAGCGCCTCGTGCAGGCCGTCGGTAGTCGCCTGCGCGCGCAGCACCACGAAGGCTTTCGGCTTCAGCAATCCTTCCGGGTCGGCTTCGGGCACCACGGCGGCCTCGAGCACGGCAGGATGGGTGATGAGCGCGCTCTCGACCTCGAACGGCGACACCCAGATGCCGGAGACCTTGAACATGTCGTCGCTGCGGCCGCAGAAGGTGTAGCGCCCGTCGCTGTCGCGAATGTATTTGTCGCCGGTACGGGTCCAGTGGCCCTCAAAGGTCTGGCGGCTCTTGCTGCGCTGGTTCCAGTAGCCTTCGCCGGCGGAGGGCGCATCGACCAAAAGCTCGCCGACCTCGCCATCGGCCACATCGGCGCCGGCCTCGTTGACGAGCCTCACCTTGTAGCCGGGCACCGGGCGGCCCGAGCAGCCATATTTGATATCGCCCGGCGCGTTCGAGAGAAAAATATGCAACAGCTCGGTCGAGCCGACGCCGTCGAGAATGTCGACGCCGAAGCGTGACTTCCAGCTATTGCCGACCGATTCCGGCAGCGCCTCGCCGGCCGAGGTGCAGACCCGCAAACGGCCACCGCCGCGCTCGTGCTTCAGCGTCTCATCGTTCAGCATCGCCGAGAACAGCGTCGGCACGCCGAAGAAGATGCTGGGATTGTAGCTGTTCATCAGCGCGAACATGGTCGCCGGCGTCGGGCGCTCGGGGTTGAGAACCGTAGTGGCGCCGACCGACATCGGAAAGGTCAGCGCATTGCCGAGGCCATAGGCGAAAAACAGTTTCGCCGCCGACAATCCGACATCGTCCTCGCGAATGCCGAGCACCTGTTTGGCGTAGGTCTCCGCGGTCGCAGCCAGGCTCGCATGCAGATGCCGCACGCCCTTGGGCATGCCGGTCGAACCCGACGAATACAGCCAGAAGGCCGGTTCGTCGGCATGTGTCGCCACCGTTGCAAATAAATCGCTTTCGTGCGCGATCTCGTCGGCGAGTTTGTGGTGGCCATGGGCGTCGTGACCGGAGACGACGACATGCTCGAGATCCGGCATTCGCCCGACGATGTCCTTCACCACCGGCAGCAGCGCTTCTGAGATGAACAGCACCCGGGCGCGGCAATCCGCCAGCACATAGGCGTATTGATCCGACGTCAGCAGCGTGTTGAGCGGCACCGGCACTACCCCGGCGCGGATCGCGCCGAGAAACACCATCGGAAAATCGACGGTATCGAGCATGATCATGGCGACGCGCTCTTCGCGGCGGACGCCGAGACGGCGCAGTAGGTTGGCGACACGGCAGGTCTGCTGTTGCAGCGCGCCGTAGCTCAGTTCCGAAACCGTGTCGGTGAAGGCGAGCTTGCCGCCGCGGCCCTCATCGACATTGCGGTCGAGCAGCCAGCTCACGGCATTATAGGAACCGGAAGCGCCGCTCATGCCGCGCCCCGAGAACTCAAGCGTGTCACGACGTTCTCCCAACTTTTACGAATTATAATTCATAGAAAGCCACTCCTCGCGCTTGCTGTCAATCCCGCTCGGCATTATGTTTCCGAAAGCACGCGCACTCTTACATCCACAAATCCGATGCCGTCCGACCTCGTCGATCAAACCATCCTGGCGAACTGCAGGCCGCAATTCCGCAAGGTTGCGCTCATTGTCGGTAACGTTGCGATCGCTCTCAAAGTGCCGATGGATCAGGACAAGGGTTTCATAGCAGACCGGATCAAAGCCCTCGTCAAAGCCGGGAGGCTCGACGCGGAAGGTGATCTGGAGCGGTGGCGCTTTAGCGAAATTCGTTTGCCCGGCCATGAACCCATCGCCTCGAAGCCAAGAAAAAAACGAACGAGGACATGACCGAAGGACGCGATCCCGAAACCGGCTTTCTTGAACAGCTCGGCCAGCGCGTCCGCACCATGCGTGCGCTGCGCGGCATGTCGCGCAAGGTGCTCGCGAAGGTCTCGGGCATTTCCGAACGCTATATCGCCCAGCTCGAAAGCGGCAAGGGCAACGTCTCGATCGTGCTGCTGCGCCGGGTGTCGAACGCGATGGCCGCGCATCTCGAAGACCTCATTCCCACAGCCGAGCCGGCGCCGGACTGGCCGGTGATCCGTGACCTGCTGCGCAAGGCGACGGCGGACCAGGTCGCCCAGGCCAAGGATGTGCTGTCCGGCCATGCCAACGGGGCCTCGACGCGGCGGATGGCGTTCGCCGGCATCGCGCTGATCGGCCTGCGCGGCGCCGGCAAGTCAACGCTGGGCAAGATGCTGGCGAAGAAGATCGGCTGGCGCTTTGCCGAGCTCAACAAGGAGATCGAGGCGCAAAACGGATTATCCGTCGCCGAGATCATCGCGCTCTACGGCCAGGAAGGGTTTCGCCGCATGGAGCAGGCCGCGCTCGGGCAATTGCTGGCGCGACGCGAGCTGACCGTGCTCGCGACCGGCGGCGGCATCGTCTCGGAACCGCTGACATTCGACCTGATCCTGTCGTCGTTCTACACCATCTGGCTCAAGGCCGAGCCGGAAGAACACATGGCGCGGGTGCGCAGCCAGGGCGATCTGCGCCCGATGGCGGACGATCGCTCGGCCATGGCGGAGTTGCGCAATATCCTGCTCAGCCGCGAACCGCTCTATGCCCGCGCCGCCGCCGTGGTCGACACCGCCGGTCTTTCCGTCGACGAGGCGGCGGCGCGCCTGATCGATGCGGCGGCGCCGGTGCTGCAAAACGACGCGCAGGGGTTCGGCCCGCGCAGCGTGGCGTCCTGACCACTTACCGGGGCCGAGGAATCCGCTTGCCTCGAATGGCAGGGCTAGTAATTTGATTTCACATCGAATTCGGCCCACGTCGCTAGCTCGGAAGGGATCGCCGCCATGATGAGCCAGGAACAGAATGACCTGATCACCCGCACCGGGCCGAAGGACGCCTGCGGCAGGCTGATGCGGATGTACTGGCAGCCGGCGGCGCTGGTCGACGAGCTGCAGGGACCGCGCCCGGTCAAGCCGGTCAAGCTGCTGGGCGAGGATCTGGTGCTGTTTCGCGACGAGCACGACCGCTACGGCCTGATCGATCGGCATTGCGCCCATCGCGGCGCCGATCTCGCCTTTGGCCGCCGTGAACATGGCGGGCTGCGGTGCGCCTTTCACGGCTGGCTGTTCGACGTATCAGGCCAGTGTCTGGAAACGCCCGCCGAGCCCGCAGACTCCGTGCTGTGCAAGGGCATCCGGCAGCGCGCCTATCCGGTGGTCGAGAAGAGCGGCATTCTCTGGGCCTATCTCGGCGAAGGCACTCCGCCGGCCTTTCCGGAGATCGACTGTTTTGTGGCCCCCGAAAGCCACGTCTTCGCCTTCAAGGGCCACATCAACTGCAACTGGCTGCAGGCGCTCGAAGTCGGCATCGATCCGTCACATGCCTCGTTCCTGCATCGCTTCTTCGAGGACGAGGATACGTCTTCGGCCTATGGCAAGCAGTTCCGCGGCACCTCCGCCGGCACCGACATGCCGATGACCAGGATCCTGCGCGAATATGACCGGCCCATTATCAATGTCGAGCATACCGAATATGGACTGCGGTTGATCGCGCTGCGCGAGATCGACGATCAGCGCACCCATGTCCGCGTCACCAACCAGCTTTTCCCGCATGGCTTTGTGATTCCGATGAGCACCGAGATGACGATCACGCAGTGGCACGTGCCGGTCGATGACCAGAACTGCTACTGGTATGCGATCTTCACCAGCTATGCGGCGCCGGTCGACAAGGCCAGGATGCGCGACCAGCGCCTCGAACTCTACGAGCTGCCGGACTATCGGTCACGCAAGAACAAGTCGAATGATTACGGCTTCGATCCGCACGAGCAGGCGACCGCGACCTTTACCGGCATGGGCGCCGACATCAATGTGCATGACCAATGGGCGGTGGAATCGATGGGCGCGATCCAGGATCGCACCAACGAACATCTCGGCCAGTCCGACAAGGCGATCGTGCAATATCGCCGGCTGCTGCGCCAGGAGATCGAGAAGGCCGTCGCCGGCGACAGGCCGTTCATGGTGCTCGATGCCGCGCATGCGCGCAGCATCCAGGGGCCGGCCACCATGGACGGCATCGGGCCGACCCGGGGATGGGAAGCCTATTGGATGGAAGTCGACGTCAAGCGGCGGCGCGGCGCGCCATGGGCTGCGCCGGTGCCGGAAGAGATTGCCGACCGGATCCGTCATCTGTCGGCGGCGGAGTAGTGGCTTTTCTCCGTCATCGTCATTCCGGGGCGCGCCTCTTTGTTGGCGCGAGCCCGGAATGACGGGGCGCGGTGAGGGAGTGACGCGTTGAGTTTTGTCGGGCGTCACGGTCTGTGGTCGTACGAGCAGAAAGAGGCGGCGAGCCGGCTGCGCCGTATCGTCGAAGAGCAGAAGCTCGAAGTGATCCGGCTGTCGTTTCCCGACCAGCACGGCATCCTGCGCGGCAAGACCCTGGTCGCCAGCGAGGCGTTGGCCTCGCTGCAGAGCGGCTGTTCCATCACCACCACCATGCTCGCCAAGGACACCTCGCACCGAACCGTGTTTCCGGTGTTCACCGCCGGCGGCGGCTTCGGGATGCGGGAAATGGAGGGCGCCGCCGACGTAATGATGGTGCCGGATCCGACCAGCTTTCGCGTGCTGCCGTGGGCACCCGCCACCGGCTGGCTGCTGTGCGATCTCTATTTTGCCGACGGGCGGCCGGTGCCGTTCGCGACCCGCCAGCTCTACCGATCGGTGCTCGAACGGCTCGGCAAACGCGGCTACGATTTCGTCGCCGGGCTGGAAGTCGAGTTTCACATTTTCAAGCTCGAGGATTCCAGGATGGCGCCGGAGGATGCCGGACAGCCCGGCCAGCCCCCGTCGGTCAGCCTGTTGTCGCACGGCTACCAATATCTGACAGAGCAGCGTTACGACCAGATGGAGCCGGTGCTGGAAATTCTCCGACGTGACATCCTGGCGCTCGGCCTGCCGCTGCGATCGATCGAGGTCGAGTTCGGTCCGAGCCAGTGCGAATTCACCTTCCGGCCGACCACGGGGCTCGAGCCCGCCGACACCATGGTGCTGTTTCGCAGTGCCGTGAAGCAGATCTGCCATCGCCATGGCTATCACGCGACCTTCATGTGCCGGCCCAAACTGCCGAACCTGTTTGCGTCCGGGTGGCACCTGCATCAATCGATCGTTGCGCGCGACAGTGGCGCCAATGCCTTCATGACCGACGAGAGCGGCGAGGTGCTGAGCTCCCTCGGCCGCTGCTATCTCGCCGGGCTGTTGCAGCATGCCCGCGCATCGGCGGTGTTCACCACCCCGACCATCAATGGCTACAAGCGTTATCGATCCTATTCGCTGGCGCCCGATCGCGCGATCTGGGGCCGCGACAACCGCGGTGTCATGATCCGTGTGCTCGGCGGCGCCGGCGATACCGCAACCCGATTGGAGAACCGGATCGGCGAGCCCGCCGCCAACCCCTATCTCTATATGGCCTCGCAGATCCTCTCAGGGCTCGACGGCGTCGACCGCAAGCTCGATCCCGGGCCGTCGGCCGATACGCCCTACGAGACCAAGGCGGCGTTGCTGCCGACGAGCCTGCGCGAGGCGGTGGCCGCGCTCAAGGACGACCCGTTCTTTCGCGACAGCCTCGGCGCGGCGTTTGTCGACTATTACGTCCACATCAAGAACGCCGAGATCGAGCGCTTCCAGGCCGAAGTATCGGACTGGGAGCATCGCGAATATTTCGAGATGT
>CAWEEF010000007.1:0-270817 GCA_963808035.1 uncultured Alphaproteobacteria bacterium
GCGCATAGACGCCGTAGCCGCGCCTGCCGAGCGCCTCCGGTACCGCCTCGATGGCCGCGGCGACGTCGCGCAGAAAGCAGGCGGATAATTCCGAAGCGGCAGCGACACCGATGGCCGAGGCGAGCCGCGTCTTTGAGCGGCCGGGCTGCGGCGCCTTGCATATGATGCCGATCGCGGCGCCGCTCACCGCAGCAGCCGGGACCGCAGGCGATCGCCGGCGATCGCGATCAATTGCAGCGCGTCATGGCTGCCGGCCGCTTCGCCCTTTTCAAAATCGCCGTCGATGCGTCCCATTTGATTTGTGACATGGGCAAAACACAAGACGGGCTTTTGTCGGGCTTGCGCGAATGCGTAGAGCGCGGCGGCTTCCATCTCGACTGCCATCAGGTTCCTCTTGCACATTGCGTCGATCGCCGACTGGGTTTCACGGAACGGTGCATCGGTTGTCCAGGTCGAGCCCGCAAGCACCGGCACGGGAAGTTCGCCGAATGCGCCGTCGAGCGCCGCGATCAATCCGGAATCGGCATCCGAATAATCGGATGGCGCCATGTAGTGGTAGCTGGTGCCTTCGTCGCGCAGCGCGCGTTCGATGATGATGAAATAAGGCGGCGGGCGCACCGGTACGATCTGTCCGGACGAGGTGACGCTGATCAAGAGCTTGCAGCCTGAGGCAAACATTTCCTCGGCGATCAGCACCGCGTAAGGGGCGCCGACGGCGCAGCCGACAATTCCGAACTCAATCCCGCCGCGGCGGAATGAGTAGAGCTGTGTGTGATAGCAGGCCCATCCCGGTTCAAGCCGGGCCTCGCCGCCGGCGAGCAGGCTGCGCAGGATGTCGCCGTCGGGGTCGAGCACGCAGATATCAGGGATGCTGGAGTTCGCAATCTGCTTTTGCCTGCGCGCTTCGCGCAGCAGATTTTCCGGCGCAAATGCTGACGGCTGCGCGTAATGTTTTTGCGCGAGGATGGGCGGGACCCCGCCGTCGTTGACCGCCATCACCAGACCGACCTCGTCACGCCGTTGCCGGTCATTGGTAGCGCTCTCCTCGACAGCGGGCAAGTGCTGCCCGTTGGCTACGGCATCAGAGATCGCACCCGGAAGAGGCATGGGTGTCACCGACGTCGTGAAAAAGATTTCGAGGAGCGTAACAAGATGGCCTTGAAGGACGTAATGATCACGGATATCGCTCGCTGCTGATACGGCGAAAGCTAGCGATGCTTGAGGCTGGTCGTGTTGATCCGATGGTATTGCCGCGTCACTCGATCACCTCATCGGCGACGCCCAACAGCGCTGGCGCGAGCGCGATGCCGAGCGCCTTTGCCGTTCTGAGATTTGATGGACAGCATCATCTTGGTCGGGAATTCCACCGGCAACTCGCCGGGCGGCGTGCCGTGCAGAATCTTGTCCACGAAAGAGGCGGCGCGACGATAGCACCAGACGCCATAGCTTATTAGCCCGCCGTCCAATACGTGCTCGCGATAGCCGTAGACCGTCGGCACCCGCTTCGCCGCCGCGAATTCGGCAATCTGTCGTCCCACGCTCAACAACAGCCCGGTCTGCAGGACGATGACGAC
This sequence comes from uncultured Alphaproteobacteria bacterium, assembly GCA_963808035.1. Taxonomy (GTDB): domain Bacteria; phylum Pseudomonadota; class Alphaproteobacteria; order Rhizobiales; family Xanthobacteraceae; genus Bradyrhizobium. The sequence goes on from CAWEEF010000007.1 coordinate 1,575, forward strand.
GTCAACCTGCGAGCTTGCGAGCGCCAGGCGGCGTTAGACTGCCATCTGTTTGCTGCGGGGCGGTAAAAGCGCAAGGACAATATAGGGCAAGGGATAAAACAGCCCACCCAAGACAAACCAGATCGCCGCTGAGCGTCCTCGCTCTGCCGCGTACTTCGCAGTATAGCGTCCGCATACATATCCCAGGCTGAGATAGAGGACGGTTGCAATAATCACAGGAAACATGGCGGCTCCCATAAAGGTCTTCCGGCGCAGCATCTAAAATATATGCGCCTCCCGGAAAATTCAAACGAGGCCACCGACCAGGTTGTTACATTTAATTTTTGCGCCATAATGGCCACCGGAGTATGTGCCCATGCGTAGGCGCTGGCTCGAAGACGACGTTAGCCATTTCGGCAAAGCCTCCTGATCGATGCCAGTGAACCACCCCAAATCGTTGAACGCTGCCTGCGAAAAACGGAGAGCATCCATGGAGGATATCGCGGCGCGGCGTGCAGCCCAAGCGCTGTTCGAGGAACACAGAGCTAACGTACAGTTCAAGCCGCTTGGTCCGCCAGACGGGCCTGCTACGATCTCGGACGCCTACGATATCCAGGAGAGGTATGTGGCGCTGCTCCGGGGTACGTTCGGCAACGCTGTGGGCTATAAGGTCGGACTTACGTCGGCTCCGATGCAGGCGTTTTGCGGGATCGATCATCCCATCGCGGGTGTCGTGCTCGCAAAACGCCTGCACCAATCTGGGGCAATCGTCCGGCGTTCAGATTTCGGACGACTGGGCCTGGAATTTGAAATCGCCGTCCGTATCAAGTCAGATGTTCCGATCACCGGCGGGCCATGGACTGCTGACATGATCGAGCCTCACATCGACAGCGTTTGCGCCGCCATCGAACTCGTGGACGATCGAAGCGCGGACTATGCCAACCTCGATGTGCTTTCCCTTATTGCGGACAATTCTTGGAACGGTGGTATCGTCCTGTCAGAATTTGCAACTAAATGGCCTAATTTGGAGGGCGTCCTCGGACGTGCAGCGCAAGATCAGGTTGCGATTGGCGATGGCTACGGACGCGACATCCTCGGCCATCCCTTCAATTCAGTCGGGTGGCTTGCCACGCAACTGGCTGCGCGCCACGTGATTCTGAAAACGGGCCAGATCGTGATGACTGGCAGCGTTATGAAAACCGTATTTCCGGTCGAAGACACAACTTACCGTTTTGACCTCGAGGAGATCGGCTCTGTTGAGGTGCAAGTAACAGAATAAACAAGTGCCGGAGGATAGCGACGCATCGTTGAATTGGCACAGGTTGCGCAGCGCGGGTGCAAACGTAGGCCGCGATGGCCACTGGACGTGGAGAACTCGCCGGCTGCGGCGTGAGGTAGAGCTGAGTGCGCGCGCATGAACATTCTGCCGGCTTGGAAGGACTGAAACGCATGTCATTGGATGATCCGCGGACTTATACCAATTACCGGGTTCGCTGTCCCGCAGGCGCCGACGTCACTCGACTTGCCGCGGCGGGCTCCCAACCAAAATATCGAAAACAACCCCATGCAAAGTAGCATGGTGGTCATCGGCATCGATGCCTGAGCGATCCCGCGAAAACATTTTGACACGTCGGGCAAATCAAGGGCACTATTCGATCATCGCGCAATTTGTAAAACGCCCATGGCCCTGCCCGACAATGGGCTCTTCGGCGCGATTGCAGGCAAACATCCTTACCCACAATTGAAGTTGCACCGGCTCGCCGCAAGCGAAGGGGCGCCTCCCGCGTTGCCGGGCCGCGCGCTTCCGATGCGCGTGCCCGAGGAGATATCGACGTGAACACAGGTCCAGACCCCAACAAAGCAACGGCACTGGCCGCAACCGGTCAACCCAACATCCCACTGCCGTCCCCAAGACTGCCGTCCCCAAGACTGCCGCAGCCCCGCGGATAAAGCTCTTGTCACACGGATTCTACATCGAGCATCCGGATCCGGAGCTTGGCGATCAGCTCATGGCGGACGCATTGGGGGTCGCCGATCGTGACGCCATGCATGGCATGCTCGGGCAGTTGGTGAAGGCCAGCGTGAAGGGCGAGAGGCCTGACGAGGTCACTCTTGCCTTCATGATTTCGATGGTGAGGAGCATCAAGCCGAGGGACGCCGTCGAGGCCATGCTGGTGGCGCAGATGGTTTCCGTTCATGTGATGGCGATGCGATGTGCCCATCACCTCGCCAATGCGGAAGACCTCGCTCAGCAGGACAGTGCCGGGCGGGCATTGGGCAGGCTGGCCCGCACCTTTCCGGCCCAGATCGAGGCGCTCAACCGCTATCGGAGCCATGGCGAACCTGCCATCACCGTGCAGAACGTGTCGGTCGGGGATGGCGGCAACGCCATTGTCGGCAACGTCACGCAGCATGCGAGCGTGATCGTCTCGGACAAGAACCCGGCGCCCGCGGCGGCGACGCCGGCGCGGAGGGAGCCGGCGCCCGAGCTTTCCGAGCGGAAGCACGACGGCATGGACGCCAGGCGGAAAGCGAAGACATGAGCGATCACGCCCGCAATACCGGACCGATGCGGGCGAGCCCGCGGTGCGGCGCCAAAATCCGTTCCGGCGGCGCCTGCCGCTCGCCGGCGGTGCGCGGCAAAAAGCGTTGCCGCATGCACGGTGGCGCGCCGGGATCCGGCCCGCCAAGGGGCAACCGCAACGCGCGCAAGCACGGTCTGTTCACCAGGCAAGCGATCGCCGAGCGCAAGCAGATTCAGGCCCTGTTGGGCGAAGCGCGGAAGTTTTTGCAAGCGATGAAATGATCCGGTTTCGCAGAAACCTGGAGCCACGATGAACGCTGAACCTCGCCGATTCCTTCACAAGAGATTTTGCGCATCCGTGTCATGCGCGCCGTCTTCCTCTCAAACCAGCTCTAGCCGGAGCGACCGCCCGACCATGCGCGCGGCGCGCTGAAGCGTGGTTAGCGTGACATTGCCGTCCTTTGGGTCGAGCAGGCGCCCAATCTGGCTGCGCGAGGTCTTCATGCGCTGGGCCAGGTTGTTGCGCGATATGTTCTGCTCCTTCATCGCCCGCACGATCTGCCACGCGAGAACTTCCTTGACCGCGATGGCCTCGAATTCGTCACGCTTGCCTTCCTCGCCGAGGAAATCGTCGAGCGTGGTGAGTTTGGCGGTGGAACGGATTACTTTCTTCTTCCTCGCCATGTTGGTCTCCTTCATTCTTCAAATTCGTTTGGAGAGGCGGCCATAGTTGTAGTTTGCGTCACCATCGGGCTGATCCTCGGTTTCGGCAGCCTGATTACCCTTTTGAAACTCATGTAGGCAATGGCGGGGGATCGGTCATTCCGGGGCGCGCGTCAGCGCGAACCCGGAATCCCGAGATTCCGGGTTCGATGCTTTTGCATCGCCCCGGAATGACGGCGCTCGGATGTGACGGCGCGATCCCGCGGCACGAATGTGCCCGAGCTTTTTGTCATCACCTGCCCTCCAGAATTCAGAGGGGCGCAGCCGGCGAGAGCTGTCGCAGCCCACGCGCCGGCCAGCCGACGAACGCGACGATGAAGGATAGCGTGCCCAGCACGACAGCGAGGACGATCAGCGTCCAGCCGGCCACGGCCTGCTGGTCGAGCCGATAATAGGCGCAAAGCCGCGTTGGCGCCGCCAGGTAAAGGCCGCCGATCGCGCCAAGCTTGGGAATGAAATTGGCCCAGATGAACGCGCGGCCGAGTGGCGGCATGCGGCGCCAGGACAGGCCCAGGGGTAACCCCACCAGCAGCGGCAGGCTCAGGAACTTGGCTGCATCAACCAATGGATCGGCGACCGCGCCATCGAGGGCGCGCGGCAGCATCCAGAAAGAAGTGCCCAACACTACCATCACAATGCCGGGGATACCGAGCCAGTCGGCATCGGCGAGCCAGTGCGGCTCATGCGAGCGGACAGCGGCCGCAAGGAATACGCCGATGCCGATCAGCAGCGGCAACTGTAACGTCATATGCACGGCCATGTCGCTCTCAAGCGCGATGCGCGCCGGCCACAGCCACAGGGTGAGCCATGATCCGATGGCGGCCACGAAACGCACGCGGGGGCTCATGGCAACGACACGCGCAACGCGGCCGCGAGGAGCTGTGGAGGCGAATCGGGATCGAGGATGCGGGCCAGGCGCCCTCGTGCGTCGACGAGATAGACGGCGCTGTTGTGAATGAAGCCGCCCATGCCGTCCGGGATAACGACGACGCCGAAGCTTTGCATCAACTGAGCGAGGCTGCGCTCGTCAGCGGGCGCGGCGATCCGCCAGCGGGGCGCCTTCGCGCCATAGCGGTCGCCGTAGAGCTGCAACGCCTTCCGATCGTCGTTCTGCGGATCGAAGCTGATGCTGATGAGGTCGATCGGAGCACCGGCTCCCGCGCCGCTCATGAGCTGCAGCACGCCATGAAAATCATCGCCGAGCACGCCGCACAGCGTCGGGCAACGCGTGTAAATGAAGTCGACCAGGACGGGCCTGCCCTCGTACGAACTCAACGAGAAGGCGTGACCGTCCTGATCGACCAGTCGCACGTCCGGGAGGAGACGTGGCGTGCGTTCAATGGACAATTGCCGCGCGCCGGCGCTGGTGACGACGCGAAATCCATCGGTCTCCCAGGCGAGCGTCGCGATTCCCGTCGCAGCGACGATCGCAAGCAGCGGAAGAAAGCCGCGAGTCATCATGCTGCGGCGTCCTCGCGCATTGCCGAGGGCAAGCCGATGACGAAATTCAGCACCAGGATCAATGCCCCCAACACCGTTAGCGCCGCGCCGACCGAAGCCACCCGGTCATAAGGCAACCACTGCGGCAGATGCACCGCGTAGCGGCGCGGAACGCTGACGCTTCCGGCGGCGAGGAAGGAAAGAACAAATATCGAGCCGCCGACGACGTAGAGCCAGAAACCGAATGGCAGAAAAGCGCCAGTCGTCCTTGGACCAATATAAGTCATGAAGCCGAAGAACATCGCCACCATGCCAAGCAGCAGATAGGTATGGAAGTGGCCGGGCACCCATTGCGTGTTGTGCATGAAGCTGTTCACCTCGATGGTTCCATCGGCGATCGCCGGGATGACACCGATCGCCCAGCCGGCCACGCCAACGAAGACAAGGCCCGCCGCTACGGTCCACTTGATCCCGGAACGATAGACATTGGTGAGCGCGCCGAAGGCAGTCACCAGCAGCACCGGCAGGCCACTCAGCCAGGAGATGATCTGGCCTGCGATCAGCGCCCAGGTCGGCATGGCAAAGTCCATCAGCAAGTGATGCGGGTAGACGGTCAGCACCATCACGGTCGAGAGCACCCAGGCAAAATAGAATGCGCGGTTCGTCTTCCAGTCGCGATGGGTATAGACGGGCAAGATCTCGTAGACCGCGATCACCGCCATGTAGATCGTGGCGTTGATAAAGACGTGCCCGAAGAAATAGGTCATGTTCTTCGCCGCCAACGCGTTGAAGGTGAAGCTTGGCACGTACAGATTGACCAGCGAGACGACGAGCACCGCGGCGCCGAGCAGGATGCCGAGGATGTTGACGATCAGCACCATCGTCGATGCGGTAACGGCCGGCGGCGGCCCTTCATCTTCCGGCGCCAGACCAAAGGCCTGTTTGACACCGAGCGCCGCGCCCAGCCCGCCATAGACGGAAAGAATGCCGCGGGCGATGTCGAGATGCAGCAGCAGAAAGCCGACGCCGATGAACAGCAAGCCCACCATGTAGGAAGCTGCTGCATTGACCGACCAAAGCTCGCCGGAATGTGCGGGCAGCGGGAACAGGAAGGTCCAGGCGGCGGCGAACCCGCCGATGAAACCGGAACCGAGAATGAGCACGGCACCGATGAGGAAGAACACCAGATTGGCGACGAACACCGCCGTCGACACCGGCACGTGGCGACGCACAAAATACCACATCACCGAAGCGCCGCTCAAGCCGGCGATGCCGACCATGCCGGCACCATGCATGGTCATGATTACGTAGAAGAAATCAGGCTGGATAGTGATCCATTGCGCTTGCGCCAGGCGCATCGTCAGTCCGAGCAGCATCATCAGCAACAGAACAAGTCCAGACACGATGATGTAGGCGAGAACGGCGGCGCGCGCGCTGATCCGGCTCCGGCTTTGCACGGCTTGGATGGTCATGGCGTCCTCCCGGCTGCGCCGCTCAACGCGCGGCCACTTTGATTTCCGCCGTCATCTCGTGATGCCCGACGCCGCAATATTCGAGGCACAATACCCGATAAACGCCGGGTTCATTGAAGGTGTAGCGCAGCACGTTGATGTATCCGGGCATCGCCTGGGTCTGGGCAACGATGCGCATGTCGGGATTGTAGAGCGCAAAACCGTGATTCACGTCCTTGCTGGTGACGTGAAATTCGACTGTCTCGCCGACCCGAAACGCGTCTGGCTTGATGCTCCACGACCACTGCTCGGCGACGGCCTCGACGGGCTGCGTCGCTGCGCCGGACGATGGCGCAGAAATACTCGACACGTAGGGAAGTTTGCCAAGGGTCTCATAGTTGGCACCGATCAGAACGATGACGGCGAGGCCGAACAGCCACGTGCGCAGTCGGTATGCCGACGCGATGACGGGCCCGTAATCAGCGAGCGCGACATTGGCGCCAATCGCGACCCACGCAAACACAGCGGCGAGCGTCCCCATGAGCACGATCGAGACGCCCCAGACGATTTCTTGAACCATAACCCCCTCCCCAGCGTTTACAGCAGGTAGGCAATTCACGCACCGCCCACGAAATCGGGTGCCACCTCTTTACAGCGCGGCCGGGTCTGGAAATCCCTACTGCCGCATCAATGCCCCATAACATGTATCTTCCGTACATGTTATGCCACAAACTCGGCCAGGTCAACCTATTCATCGGTCGTCGCGCGCAAATTCATCGCCGCCGGTCTCTCCACGAGGCGGCGGTCAAGTCCGACATTGATTCGATCGCCAGCAGACCGCCGCCGGGGTCGGTAGATATTTAAGTTTCCTTATCGCGTCTGGCTCGGTCATGATGTGTTCGCCGTCCGACGGCATCAAATCTTGTTTCAAGCCAGGAGACGAATGATGAGCAACGAGATGTATCCAAAGGCCACACGTGAAATAGCGCAAAAGCGACGCGACCTGGCGCCCAAGCCCGAGGCCGCCTTCCAGGCGTTCAGCCAGGCGGTGTTTGCAGATGGCGCTCTTTCGGGCAAGACAAAGCAGTTGATCGCAGTGGCTGTGGCGCACGTAACGCAGTGCCCCTACTGCATCCAGGGCCACACGAAGCTAGCGCTGCGGTCCGGCGCGACAGCGCAAGAGCTGATGGAAGCGGTCTGGGTCGCCACGGAAATGAAAGCTGGCGCCGCCTTCGCCCATTCGACGTTGATGCTGGATGTCATCGGAACATCGGCAGATTGAGGAGTCGATCGCGGAATGGCCGGTCGACGGCGCGACCGGCCAAACTGTCTTGACGGACAGGACCGGCCGGTTTGACTACGGACAGGGACTGTGCCCGGAACTGCGATTACAGACCGAAAACGACAATCCAAGTCGATGTGGAGCGGGGAGATCGAGCTTCGGTTCGACCCGGAAGAACAGCCCTCAAGACGATGGCATGGTTATGAACCTTGTCGTGGGCAGCAAAGACGGGCGTAATCCGGCCTAACTCGGCGCGAGCGCGCAGCTCGTCGAGCTGTTCTCGATGTCTGTGAATCTCATCCGTGTAGCGCCGTCGAAATTTCTGCCAGCGGGCCGGATCATGGCCGAACCAATTGCGCAGCATGCCATCGGCACCATGGTGCTTGGAGTCATGACCCGGGTTTCGCTCGGCCACAGCGCCCGCGCACTCAGGGCGGATCGGATTACGGTTCTCATCTATCTGCTTGTGGTCCTGGCCGCCATGATGCGCGTGGTGGCGGCGATCGGCGGATCGTTTCTCACGCTGATTCAGGTTTCCGCATTACTGTGGATTGCAGCTTTTTCCTGTTCACTGTTTGGTAGGGGCGCATGATGCTGACGCCGCCATGATCCACTCGGTCGATTTCCATGCGGCGACAGGCACGGCGGAGACGCCGCAGCTTTGCAAGTTGATCGATGGCTCTCAGTGCGCAAACAATGCGTCATCCATTGGCTTGGGCGGATCTTCAATATGCGCCGGGGGAAACTCCATCTGCTCGATGATGTGCCTCCTGACGTCGACGCCCTTTGCCAGTTCCGTTAGCACCAGACCTTGAGCCGTCACTTCGAAGACGGCACGCTCGGTAATGATTTGGGCGCGCTGACCGCGATTGATGACCCCGTGACGCACGGGGTAGGTGATCTGCTCGGCGTCGTTGACGAATTTCCGGACTTTGCCCTCCTTGCGAATGTTCAGCCCGTTTTCATCGGTTTCGATCTGTAGCCCCGCTGTGGTGAAGGTGCCCGCGAACAGCAACTGGCGGGCATTGTGGGCGATGTCGATAAATCCGCCGGCGCCGGGATTGAAGCTGCCAAACTTGCTTACGTTGACGTTCCCGGCTGAATCGAATTGCGCGAATGCCAGCGCCGCAAACTCGCAGTTGCCGCCATCGATGAAATCGAACTGCGACAGACCGTCGAGCAGTGCTTCCGGATGGCGGTTTGCCGAAAACTGCCAGTTGCTCATCACGAGGCCGCCGAACGGACCGTGCTCGGTCGTGAAGGCATAATCCGCGATCCTGCCATTGTCGAAGGCGCCCTGCTCCGCCATCACCAGAGGGGTATCGGAGGACGCGCCAAAGCCGAAAATGCTGACGACGCCTGGCTTGATCTCCTGTGCCGCACGGCGGGCGATGATCTTGTCCGGACCGAACGGCACCGCCGGGATCTTGGACAAATCGAAGGGTTGTCCGCCGAGATAGGCGGCATCATGCGCGACTTCCGTTGTCATCATCTGCGCCGGATCGAGCACGACATGGTCGACCAGCGCCCCCGGGATTCTAACCGACTGCGCGCGTCGGGTTCCACGCTCCACACGCCGCGATACCTGCGCGATCACCAGCCCGCCGCAGGCCTTCGTCGCCAGTGCCAGCGCCAGCGAGGAGGACAGCAATGCTTCGCTCTCGAACGACAGATTGCCGGCCGCATCAGCCTCCCCCGCCCGGATGATGGCGACGTCGATGTTCCAGGTTGGATAAAACAGATATGGCTTGCCGCGGAATTCGATCTTGTCGACCAGATTGTCCTTGGAACGCGCGGTCAGACGACCACCGGTCTGATCCGGATCGATATAGCAGCCAAGCCCGATTTCGGTCATATAGCCTGGACTCCGGCGCGCAACCTCCCGCAGCCAGTGCATGCTGGCGCCGATCGGCCAGCTATAGGCCTCGATCGCATTCTCGCGGATCAGCCGCATCAGTTCGGGACGCTTGCCGGTCGCGGGGTTCACCGGATTGATATAGGAGCCGGACACGATCCGCTTCATCAAACCTTCGATGGCGACGTGATCCATGCCGCGAATACCGACGCCGTCTCCGGTCCCGCACGGAAAGTAAAACGTCAGATCGCGCGGACTGCCTTCGCTGAGAAAGCGCGCGGCGAGGCTCTTGAGGATCAAATCCGGCGTGATCCAGCCGATCACGCCGACGCTGGCAACCGTCTGGCCATTCTTGATATTTGCAACTGCAGTTTCTGCCGAACAGAACTTGTTCATCGGATATTCCTCCGGGCTTAGATTTTCATGCCGAATTTTCGCAGCGTCGCCTTCGATGCGTCGTCCTGGCAGTTCTCTGCAAAAATCCGGTTTGCAAGCATGTCGCTGGCCTCGGCATTGCCGTTGATCAGGGGCGTAAAGAAGCGTTTCGTGCTCGCCACGGCGACCCGGGGCAGCGCCGCGAGCCGCTCTGCGAGGGCGATTGCTTCACGCTCGACGTCGGACAGCGGCACCAGATAGTCGGCGAGCTTCAGATGGTAGGCTTCGGCTCCCGTGATCGGCTCGCTCGCCCACACCAGACGCCGGGCCGCAACCGGTCCAATCCGCACGCTCAGCGACGCAAGCGCCCATGGCGGCAGCCACCCGTTCGGTACCTCGGGCATATGCCAGCGGCATTCGGAATGCGTCACGATCAAATCGCAGCCTGCCGCGAGACCGACGCCGCCGCCCAACGCAAAACCGCTGACAGCGGCGACAGCGGGCTTTTCCATAAATCCGATGGCGCGCACCACCCGCGCCGTCTCGGCCTCGTGCGCGCACATCTGTGCGATGTCCATGGTCGCCAGTTCCTTGAGATCGCTGCCTGCGCAGAAGCCGGGAGGGGTGGCTGAAATGACGACGGCGGCGACCCCGTCGTCGCGATCGATTTCCGCGAAGGCGTCGCTGAAAGCCTGCATCAACTCGGTGCCCAGCGCGTTGCGCCGGTTCGAGCGATCGATAGTCAGAATTGCGACTTGACCTTGTTGCCTGCGTTTCAACATCGGGCGACCTTTCGCTGCCTCATCGTCATCTCTTGCCAAATCGCTCAAGCGTCGCGCGTGCAACGGAGTGACGGCAATTGTCGGCAAACGCCTGGTTCGCCTGGACATCAAGGGCTTCGGCGCCCCTGATAATGTCAGGCATGAAGAAGCGTTTGGTGGCGACGACCGCCGCCGCCGGCAGAACCGCCAGCCGGTCCGCCAGCGCCATTGCCATTTCGTCGGCGTGGCCGGGTTCCGCGAGATGATCGACAAGACCGAGGCGTTTCGCCTCGTACCCGTCAAACTCTTCGCTGGCGAAACAGAGCTTTCGCGCGGAGACCGCACCTACCCTCGAAATCAGGCCTCCAAGTCCCCACGGCGTCAGCCAGCCGATCGGAACTTCCGGCAGATGCCACCGCGCGGTACCGGCGGAAACCACGAGGTCACAGGACGCGGCGAGGATAAATCCACCGCCGAGCGCAAATCCCTCGACCGAAGCAATCACCGGCTTCCCGAGAAAGCCGAGGAGCCGCGCCATGTCGCCGGTCTCGGCTTCGAACCTGCGGATATCCTCGAGCGCAAGTCGACCGATGAATTTCAGGTCGCTGCCGGCGCAAAAACCGGGTGGTTCGCCCCTGAGAACAATGGCGGCGATCAGCGGATCCGCATCCAGGCGTCGAACCGACCCGGCCAACGCCATGACCAGTTCGCGATCCATCGCATTGCGCCGCTCCGGCCGGTTCAACGAAACGACACCGATGCGACCGCGGCTGCTGACATCAAGCATGGAACGCCTCCGCTGGCGCAGCGCCGAAGTACAATTGCGCGACGAGCGGTGACGCTTTCAACTGTTCCGGGGTGCCTTCGGCTGAGATCGCACCGGCGGCGAGCACGTAGGCCCGGCTTGCGACTTCGAGCGCCATCGCCGCATTCTGCTCAGCGAGCAAAATCGTCATGCCGTCCCGCGCCAGTTTCACGATGGTGAGCGATATTTCGTCGACAATGACCGGGGCGAGGCCAAGCGTGGGTTCATCAAGCAGCAGGCACTTCGGCTTCGCCATCAGGCCCCGCGCGATCGCCACCATCTGCTGCTCGCCGCCGGACATCGAGCCCGCCCGCTGGTTGCGACGCTCGCCAAGCGTCGGAAACATTGCGAACATCGCGTCGAGATCGCGCTGGATGTCGTTGCGGTCAGGGCGGTGATAGGCCCCCATCGTCAGGTTTTCGAGAACGGTGGATTGGGCAAAGACCTGGCGGCCCTCGGGCACCAATGCAATGCCAAGGCTGACGCGCCGGGGCGTCGACATCGATTCGATTTCGACACCGTCCAGCTTGATCGAGCCGGAGGTGGCGCGCTTCAGCCCGGCGATCAGGCGCATCGTCGTCGATTTGCCGGCCGCATTGGCTCCGATCAGTGCCACAACCTCGCCGGCCGCAACCGAGAGATCGACCGAGCGCAAGACCTGGTTCTTGGCGTAGTGCGCGGATATGGCTGAAAGCTCAAGCATGATGGCTTCGTCCGAGATAGGCCTTAACTACGCCGGGATCAGCCAGCACATCGTGCGGAAGGCCTTCGGCAATCTTGCAGCCCTGCTGGAGTGCAATCGCCTGGTCGGCAAACTTGGCCAGAAACGCCACCTTGTGGTCGATGATGCACAACGTGGTTCCGTGCGTCCGCAGATCCCGGAGCACGCTCTCCAGATTGTGGATTTCATCGTTTCCGAGCCCGGATGCCGGTTCATCGAGCAGCAACAGCTCCGGCTCGCACATCATCGCCATTGCGACGCCGAGCATCTTTTCCTCGCCATAAGATAATTCGGCGGCCGGCTTGCTGGAAGAATCCTGCAGGCGGCAGAGTGTCAGCGCCTTTTCTGCCCGCGCGCGCAAGATCGCCTCGCCCGTGCGTGGCGACAGCAAGCTGCGCAGGCGGCCGTGGCCCTTCATCCGCGTGAAAGCGAGGAAACTCGCGATCATGACGTGCTCCAGGACCGAAAGTTCGGAAAACAACTGCGGATTCTGAAAGGTCTTGATCACGCCCAGCGACGCAATGACATTAGGCCGTGCGCCGGCAATATCCCGGCCCTTCCAGAAAACGCGGCCCGCGCTGGGCGGCAGCAACCCCGCCAGCAGGCTGAGCAGCGTGGTCTTTCCCGATCCGTTCGGTCCAAATATCCCGATGATCTCGCCTTTGTTGATCGCGAATGACACGTCCGACACCGCGACCAGGCCGCCAAAGCGTTTGGTGAGATTTTCGACCTTAAGCAGCATGAACCCGCCCCTTGGACAGCCCCGCGGCGAGACCGACGATTCCACGCGGCATCAGCAGGATTACGAGGATGAGGATCATGCCATAGACCGCGACGCGTATTTCTGCCGGCAGCTCGATCAAATGCGGCAGCGAGGTCAGGACCAGCGCACCGACGACCGGCCCCAGTATCGTGGACACCCCGCCAAGCAGCACCATGGCGATGGCGTCGAGCGACTGGGTCACGGCAAGATAGGCCGGTTCGATATAGCCGGTGTAGAAGCCGTAAAGCGCGCCGGCCAAGGAAGCGATCACGTTCGATATCGTGAATGCCAGCAACTTGTAGCGAAAGGTGTCTATTCCAAGCGTCTGCGCCAGGTCCTCATTGAGACGTATCGCCGAAAAATTGCGGCCGATCCACGACCGCATCAGGAGCACCGAAAAAAACAGAACTCCGGTCAGGCAAAGCAGTGTGAGAAAATACCAGGGAACGGTTTGCTCGATCCGGACGACGCCGCTTCCAGGGAGCCAGACCGTCGGCTTTTCCAGGACCAGCATGCCCAGCGTTCCATTGGTCACGCTGGTCCAGTTCATCACCACCAGCCGGCACAGTTCGGCGAAAGCGAGCGTTACAACGGCAAAGTAGAATTCCTTCAGCCGGAACTTGAAGCATATCCAGCCGATCACGATCGAAATCACCACCACGACCAGCACCGCCACGAGATAGCCGAGCCAGAACGAAACGCCCAATCGCAGCATCGAGAGAAACGTGACGTAGCTGCCGATGCCGAAAGCGGCGGCATGGAACATCGTCAATTGTCCGGCGCCGCCGAACACGACGTTGAATCCGATCGCCAAAATGCTCAGCACGAAGGTGAAGATCAGGACCGTCAGAACCACATCGCTTCGCACCACCAGCGGCAACAGGTACAGAGGAACCAGGAACAGCAGCGTCTTCACTTCTGGCTCCCGAACAGGCCAGCCGGCCGAAACAACAGGATCGCGACCAGAAACACCAGACCATAGGCATCGCGGAACGCCGACGGCAGATAGAGCGAGCCAACCGATTCGGTCACTCCCAGAATCACGCCGCCGGCGAGCGCCCCGAGCAGATTGCCGACGCCGGCAAGGATCGCCGCTTCAACCCCCTTGAGGATAAACAAGCCACCCAACGACGGCTCGAGCGAGAACAGACAGGCGTAGAGCGCGCCGCCGAAGCCCGCCAGGGCGCAGGAATAGACCACGACAGCGGTCTGCAGCGCTTTGGTGGGAACCCCCATCAGCATGGCGGCCTCGGGATTTTGCGCGTAGGCACGGGTCGCACGGCCGAGCCAGGCGCGCGACAGCCCGAGCCAGGTCAACCCGATCACCGCCACCAGCAGCAGGAACGCCACCACTTTCATGCGCGGCAATGTGATCGATCCGAGACTCAGCGATCCCGCAATGACCACGTCCATGTTCTTCGGCGTTGTCGTGAACAGCAACAAGGCGCCGCTCTCCATCACGGAAATCAAGCCAATCGAGACCAGCAGGCCGTTGACCAGATTGTTTCGCGTGAACCGAAACATCGTCTGGTCGGCGACCAGCCCGGCCACGGCGGCGAGCGCCACCGCGAACATCACCGCAACCGGAAAAGGCAACATCGCCAGATCGGTGAAATACCAGGTCGCATAGGCGCCGATCATCATGAACTGACCAAGTGCGAAATTCACGATACCGGTTATGCCGAACGTCATTGTCACGCCGAGCGCGATAATTCCGTAAAGCGAGCCGAGGATAATGCCATTGAGGATCTGCCCGACGACGACCTGCGTCATGCTTATGGCTCGACGTGCACCACTTCCTTGGCGCCGCCTTTTCTCAAATGAACGATGTCGAAGTCGAATACCTGTTCGGCGTGATCATCGAAGCTGATCTTCCACATGCCCTGATAGGTCGTGGAGAGAAGCGCGGCGCGGATTTTTTCGACGTCGTCGACCGTGCCGGCCTTCTGCATCGCCGCGACCAGCATATAGACGTGATCGTAGCAGGACGACGAGCAGAGCGGCGCCTGATCGTACGGGAAGTCGCGCTTGTAGAAGGCCTTATAGGCGTCGATGAAATGCTTGACCTTGGGCTCCTTCTTCTCGGCCTCTTCGAAGTCCTTTGGTACATAGACGATGTAGTCTTCCAGACCGTCCTTGTTCTTCAGGCCCGGTCCGGTGGATCCGCGCACCAGAAAGAACTTCTTGGAATAGTTGCCTTCGATCGACTGCCGCACGATGTCGTACAGCGCGGCGTCGGAATAACCCGGGAAGAGATAGTCCGGGTGGAATTCGGCGATCTTGGCCAGTACAGGCGAGAAGTCCTTGGTGCCCGGTTCGAAATATTCGGTCATGGTCTCGATACCGTGGGCCTTGAAGATCGGCTCGTAGATGTCGCCGAGCACCTTGCCGCCGGAATCGTTCTGGAACAGCATCGCCACTTTCTTGGGATGCGCCGTCTTGATCAGGTAGTCGACCATCCTCTCGCCAAAGCCCTTCGGTCCCGCGTCCCAGTTCCAGGTTCGGATGACGAAGTCGTTGCCGGGTTGCCCGGCGTAATCGTGAATGCGCGTACCGCCGCCGAGCATCAGGAATTTCCCGTTGAACTGCTTGGCATAGGGAAAGATCGTGACAAAGACATTGGACAGAAACGGCCCGAAGACGAACTTGACCTTGTCCTGCTCGAGCAGCTTCTTGAGCTCGATCGTCGCCTCTTTCGGGTCGCCGCGCGTGTCGAGCGCGATCAGGTCCAGTTTGTAGGTGGTATCGCCTACTTTGAAGCCGCCGGCCTTGTTGATCTCGTCGACGGCGATCGGGACGCCTTGGGATGACATGTAGCCGTAGATGGCGTTCGGCCCGGTCTGAGCCTCGATCTGCCCCAGCTTCACAGTGCCGGTTTGCGCAATGGCAACATTGGGAATTGCCGTCGCCAGCAGACCGGCCGCCAAACAACCCCTGAAGATGTTCTTCATTTCCTTGACCCCTCTGGCGGCTATGTTTGGTTCGATGTCCAGCCCGTCACCGCTGTTGGGCCGTCGCATATCGATTGATCTCAGATGACCGCGCCGTCCTTGCGCAACGCGTCGCGGAGGTCGGAGACCGAAAGCTTCCGGGGCGAGGTCCCATCGCGCAGCGACATCGCCGCCGCCATGCCGATGGCCTGGCCATAGGAAAAACATTGCGCCGTGACCCGCGCTGAGGCCATCGCCTCGTGCTCGGCCGAAAGACAGCGCCCAGCAACCAGGAACCCCTCGCCCGCGACCGGAACGAAGCTTTCGTAGGAGATGTCGTAATAGTCATCGAGCAGCCATTTGAGCTGTGGTTTTTCGCCGGAATGCAGCTCGATCGGCCATGCCGACCGCGCGATGGCGTGCTTGCTCTTGGCGCCGGCCACGACGTCTTCGTTGTTGAGGGTTGTGACGCCCCTGATCTGCCGGGTCTGGCGCACACCGACCTGCACGCCGGTGTCGTTGACGAACGACTCTTCGCAACCCACCAGGCGGGCTTTGAAGAACCTTGCGTATTCACGGACCTGTTTGCGGCCCTGGATCTCCGCTTCCGTGATATCCTCGACCAGTATCGGATTGAGCTCCCGGCCGTCCCGGCCGATGATACGCGTGCAATTGCAGAGCAGTTCGTTCGGGCGAGGCGTCGAGAACAGGAAAATCTTGGAGCGCGGAAGGTCATATTCCCTGCTGTTATGCAAATTGCGGATCATCTGCGAAACTTCATCGCCCATGATGGTGTCGTTGCCGTATTGCGCGCGAAGGCGCTCGATATCGACGCCCATCAGGCGAAACAGCATGGTCGGATTTTGAACCCTGCCGTCCTGGCCCATAAAGGTCTCGAAGCCGGCGAGTGCGGCGACATCCGCGTCCCCGCTCGCATCGATGGTCAGCCGGGCCCGGATCTCCGCCCGCCCCTGCTTGGTCCAGGCCAGCACGCCGCGGACCTGCTCGCCTTCGGTCAGCACGTCAATGACCGTGGTGTGGAATAGGACCCGAACGCCCGCTTCCTCAAGGAAGTGATCACCGGCTTCGCGCCAGACCAGGGGATCGTGCGTCAGCGTATAGGTATTGCCGTATCGTTGCGGCTCGGTGATGCCGCCTTTGGCCTTCATCAGGTCGACGAACCGGTCGGCAAAGCCGAATACCACCTGCTCGGGAGGTTTCGCTGCACCCTCGGTCGCCGCGTACAAACCACAGACCGTTCCGGACAATCCGGCAACGGCAGCCCCGCCGCAGAAGCCGTATTTCTCCAGCAGCAGAACGCGGGCGCCCGCCTTGGCTGCGGTGAATGCCGCCGCCACGCCGGCCGCGCCGCCGCCGACAACCAGAACGTCCGTGTCGAGGCTGAGACGCGCCCGCCGGTCCAAATTCTCTGCCACTGGTCTGCTCGATTTGTTGATCGTAATATGTTACAGATATTTCTGATCCGCTGTCAACTTGCCTGCTTTCGAGGCGGAAAACACCGATATGCCGGCGAGCTACGTCCTTATCTGCCGCGTTTTGATAAAGTTGAAAGGCACTGATATATTATTGCGATACCTTGGATGAACGAATGCCGATCGAACTGACCGAAGATGAAACCGCGCTGCTCGCTGCCGCCGACCGCTTCATTGAGCGAGAGATGAAGCCCTCGATCGGCGCCTATGTGCGCGAGCACCAGTTCCCCACACCGATTGTGCGGGCCTTCGCCAATGCAGGATTCATGGGCGTCGCTTACGATCCGGCTTTCGACGGAGGCGGGTTGGGCGCACGCGGCGCCGCGCTATTGAGTGCCCGGCTGGCGGAAACCGAGCCGGGCTTCGCCGCCATCTTTCTCTGCAACAGTGCGCCAATGACAGTGCTTGCCCGGTTCGGCTCCGACCAGATCAAACAACAATGGCTTGGTCCGCTGTGCCGCGGCGAAACACTGGCATCCTTCGGCGTTACCGAACCGCACGGCGGTTCAGACGTGGCGCAAATCAAGACCAGCGCTCGCCAGGACGGCCATGACTTCGTGCTGGACGGATCGAAGGTGTTTTCCACAAATGCCGGCACGCCGCTCCATGGATTGACGACGGTTGTCGCGGTAACCGATCCAGACAAGGGCCCCAAGGGATTGTCGACGTTCGCCGTGCCGGTAGGTACACCGGGGTTCTCGATCGGCAAGCCGGGCCGCAAGATCGGCTGGCGGATTGCTCCTTCCTGCGAGTTGTTCTTCGACGGATGCCGGCTGCCCAAAAGCTCGATGATCGGCAATCGCGGTGACGGCCTGAAGCAGATCCTTACCACTCTTGCGATCGGCCGGGTGCTGGTTGCGGCAACGGCGCTGGGGCTCGCACGCAAGGCAACGCGGCTGGCGATCGCCTATGGTTCGAACAGAAAGCTGTTCGGGCACGATATCCTTGAGAACCAGGGCTTGTCCTTCCCGCTCGCTGACATCCTGACCAAATGCTATGCCGCCGAGCTCATGATTCAGGACGCGGCGAAGCTCGTCGATGAGGCGCGATCGTTCCGGAGCGAGACCTCGATGGTCAAGCTGTTCGCCTCGGAGCTCGCGGTCGAGGCGGCCACTCTCGCCATTCAGATCCACGGCGGCTACGGGGTCTTCGAAGAATATGATGTTTCCGGGCTGCTCGGCGAGGCCAAGGTTCTGACCCTGGTCGAGGGAACCAGCGAGATTCAGCGGCTTGTTATTGCGCGAGACCTTTCCGAATTTTAAGGACGGACACATTATGCGTAGCGCGAACAATCGCGGCATGGCCAAGGGCAACCCTCCCATCGCTGCGCCGTGGATGCCTGACATGGTACCGCCAACGGCCTCGCGCGGATCGAAAGCGCGTCCGGACCGGCTGGCCGACATCGCGCATGGCAAACTCGAAGAGCTGATTGTCACGTTGGAACTGCCGCCGGGGAGCCTGTGGTCCGAAGCGATGCTGAGCGACCGCATCGGGATCGGCCGGACGCCGGTGCGGGAAGCGCTGCAGCGGCTGGCGTGGGAGCGGCTGGTCACGATCATCCGCCGGCATGGCATTCGAATATCCGATATCGATCCGCACGAGCAGATGCTGGTGCTGGAGTTGCGCCGGGAGTTCGAACCGCTGGTCGCCTCGCGCGCGGCCCGCCGCGCCACAGTCGATGAACGGCGCTATCTGTCCAAGATCGCCGATTCCTTCATGGAAGCCGGCGTGACGGTCGACGTCATGAAATTCCTTCGCGTGCATTTCGAGTCCAAGCGGTTCGTCATTGCCTGCGCGCGCAATCCTTTCGTCGCCAACGCGTTTGCACCCATCAATGCGCTGACGCGGCGATTTTATTTTGTGTACCAGCGTGAAACCAAGGACGTTGCCAGAGCCGCTGCGCTGCACGCGGCTGTACTTAAGGCGATCGCTTCCGGCGACGAGGTTGCCGCCGCCGACGCCGCCAAGGCCATGGTCGACTATGCCGAGTATTATACCCGGTCCGTTATTACCGGACGAACAAATCGCTGAAGCGCTTCGGCGCGAGGCGCGAGGCGTGTGGTTCAGGTTCGGGGATTGCGCGATGCGGACCCGCGGGCAGGCGGTTTGCGCGCGGCGTCGGCCGAGCGACAAACAACTTCGGAAATTTGCAGAAGCTGTCTCGCCAGAGGATTAGTCTTGCGCCAGACCATGCCGATGGTTCGCGAGGGTTGCGGGTTCTTGAAGCGGGCGACAGACACCGATGCCGAGCGTGTCTCGACCGCGACGGCGATTTCCGGGATCAAGGTGACACCGATACCGGCGCTTACCATTTGAACAAGCGTAGACAGGGAGCTTGCGTCCAGCACCTCGCGCGGCGGCGACGATCGCATCTTGCAGAACGCCAGGGCCTGATCGCGAAAACAGTGCCCTTCTTCCAGCAGCAGCAATCGCATTTCGCGCAGCGCTTCGCCACTGGGCACCGGCGTTCCCTCATCCTTGCCCGGCCGCACCAGCAGAAAGGTTTCCGCAAACAACGCGACCTCGGCAAGCGAAGGCTCGGACACCGGCAAAGCCACAATGGCGGCGTCAAGCCGGCCTTCCGCGAGTTCCTGGATCAGCTTCGGCGTCAGCGTCTCGCGGACGTGAATGTCAAGCTCGGGATGCGTTCGGGTGAGGTTCCCGATGACCGCAGGCAGCAGATAGGGCGCAATCGTTGGAATCATGCCGATGCGCAGCCGCCCCACAAGCCGGTCCCGCGACGCCCGCGCGAAATCTCCGAGTTCATCAACCGAACGCAGGATGTTGCGGACGCGTTGGGCGGCCTCTTCTCCGAAGTTCGTAAGCCCGACTTGTCGCGCGCCTCGCTCGAGCAGCACACCGCCCAGAGCTTCCTCCATTTCCTTGATCTGCATCGACAAGGCCGGCTGCGAGATCGCACATGCTTCTGCCGCGCGTCCGAAGTGGCAATGACGGGCCAGCGCGTCGAAATAGCGAAGCTGCCTGAGGGTCACATGATTCATCAGAATATCTTATCGCAACGATCAATAGAGTCAATTTCACCTGATGGCTTGCGTTGCTTAGAAACAGGGCACAGGGTGGATAGCATCAAGACCACCGCGACAGGAGGCAATCATGGATGAGACAACCAAGTGCCCGTTCACGGGCGGCAACCGCGCACACGCGAACCGTGACTGGTGGCCCAACCAACTCAACCTTCAGGTCCTGCACCAGCACTCCACCCTGTCCGATCCAATGGGCGAGGCGTTCGACTACGCCAAGGAATTCAGGAAGTCTCGACCTGGAGGCCGTGATCAAGGACCTGCATGCCTTGATGACGGACTCGCAGGATTGGTGGCCGGCCGATTATGGCCATTACGGGCCGCTGTTCATTCGGATGGCATGGCACAGCGCCGGCACCTACCGCATCGGCGACGGCCGCGGCGGCGCCGGCACCGGACAGCAGCGCTTCGCGCCCCTCAACAGTTGGCCGGATAACGCCAACCTTGACAAGGCTCGCCGGCTGTTGTGGCCGATCAAGCAGAAATACGGCCGGAAAATCTCCTGGGCTGACCTTATCGTTCTCGCGGGCAACGTCGCGCTCGAGTCGATGGGCTTCAAGACCTTCGGTTTCGGCGGTGGACGCGCGGATGTCTGGGAGCCCGAAACCGACATCTACTGGGGCCCCGAGGGCAAGTGGCTTGCGGACGAGCGATACAGCGGCGATCGCGATCTTCAAAATCCCCTCGCCGCCGTGCAAATGGGTCTGATCTACGTCAATCCGGAAGGGCCGAATGGCAAGCCGGATCCCCTCGCGGCGGCCCGCGATATTCGCGAGACCTTCGCGCGCATGGCGATGAACGACGAAGAAACCGTCGCGCTCATTGCCGGCGGTCACACCTTCGGCAAAACCCACGGCGCCGGCGATGCCACCCTGGTCGGTCCAGAGCCTGAAGGCGGCGACATCGAGCAACAGGGCCTCGGCTGGGCCAGCAAATATGGCTCGGGCAAGGCGGGTGACGCGATCACCAGCGGCATCGAGGTGATCTGGAGCACGACCCCAACGAAGTGGAGCAATACCTTCTTCGCAAACCTGTTCGGCTACGAATGGGAACTGACCAAGAGCCCAGCCGGTGCGCATCAGTGGAAGCCGAAAGATGGCGCGGGCGCCGGCACGGTGCCGGATGCGCACGACCCCTCGAAGCATCACGCACCGTCCATGCTGACCACCGACCTCGCCTTGCAATTCGACCCGGCTTACGAAAAGATCTCAAGGCGTTTCCACGAAAATCCGGATCAGTTAGCAGACGCGTTTGCCCGGGCGTGGTTCAAGCTCACCCACCGCGACATGGGCCCGATCGTGCGCTATCTCGGGCCGCTCGTTCCGAAGGAGGAGCTGCCGTGGCAAGACCCCATTCCCGCAATCGATCATGAACTGATCGGGCAGCAGGACATTGCTGCTTTGAAGGCGAAAATTCTCGGCTCTGGCGTTTCCATTTCCCAGTTGGTCGCGACCGCCTGGGCGTCGGCATCGACGTTCCGAGGTTCCGACAAGCGCGGCGGAGCCAATGGCGCGCGGATTCGCCTCGCGCCGCAAAAGGACTGGGAGGTCAACCAGCCCTCGGAGCTCGCGAAGGTCCTCCAGAAACTCGAAGCGATCCAGAAGGAGTTCAACGCTTCGCAATCCGGCGAAAAGAAGGTCTCGCTCGCTGACCTGATCGTTCTCGGCGGCACCGCCGCGGTCGAGAAGGCCGCCAGAAATGCCGGCCATGATCTGAAGGTGCCGTTCACGCCAGGCCGCATGGACGCATCGCAGCAGCAAACCGAGGTCGACTCCTTTGCGCCTCTCGAACCGGCCGCCGAAGGTTTCCGCAACTATCTCCGCGGCACGCAGCGCCTCTCCCCCGAGGAGCTGTTGGTGGACCGGGCACAATTGCTGACGCTGACGGCACCCGAGATGGCGGTTCTGGTCGGTGGCCTACGCGTCCTCGGTGCCAATGTCGGGAAGTCCGCGCACGGCGCCTTCACCAAGCGGCCGGAGACGCTGACCAACGACTTCTTCATCAACCTTCTCGACATGACCACGCAATGGCAGCCGTCCGCTGGCTCTGAAAGCGTGTATGAGGGGCGCGACCGCAAGACCAACGAGGTCA
Organism: uncultured Alphaproteobacteria bacterium; assembly: GCA_963808035.1. Classification (GTDB taxonomy): domain Bacteria; phylum Pseudomonadota; class Alphaproteobacteria; order Rhizobiales; family Xanthobacteraceae; genus Bradyrhizobium. The sequence continues at coordinate 23,809 of CAWEEF010000007.1, forward strand.
AGTGGACCGGCACCCGTGCCGACCTGATCTTCGGTTCGCACTCGCAGCTCCGCGCCCTCGCCGAAGTCTATGCGTGCGCAGACTCGCAGGAGAAGTTTGTGAACGACTTCGTCGCGGCGTGGACCAAGGTGATGAACCTCGATCGCTTCGATCTCGCCTGAGAGCATGAGCGAAGAAGCGGCCCGCAAGGTGACTGGATGGAGGTTGCTTCGCCCGCCAACCCGGAAGTGGACGGTCGCGATCGCCACGGTTCGCTCGGCGAGGTGTTTCGGGCTTTTCTCAAGCTCGGCGTGACCTCATTTGGCGGTCCGATCGCCCATCTCGGCTATTTCCGCCACGAATTCGTTGAGCGTCGCAAATGGATCGACGAGGCCGTCTTTGCCGACCTCGTCGCACTCTGTCAGTTCCTCCCAGGACCTGCCTCCAGTCAGGTCGGGTTTTCCATCGGAATCCTGCGCGGTCACGGACTTCTTGGCGGACTGACGGCGTGGTTCGCATTCACGATGCCATCGGCTCTGATCATGTTTGCCTTTGCGACCAGCGCAGCCGCATTCACCGGTCCGGTGGCCGAAGGTTTCCTGCACGGGCTCAAGCTCGTCGCTGTTGCGGTGGTCGCACAGGCCATCTGGGGAATGGCGCAGACCCTCACATCCGATCGGGCCCGCGCCGGTATCGCGCTTGCCGCTGTTGTGGTTGTTGTCCTGTTCGCCGGATCCTTTGCGCAAATCTCGGCAATCGCGCTCGGCGCCTGCGCGGGCCTTTGGTTCTGCCGGGAACAAGCCGTGCCGAGTTCGCGACGGCTCGATCTGAATTTTCCGATCACCCGGCTGGGCGGCGGGATCGCGCTCGCGCTGTTGGCGGCCCTTCTGTTGATACCTCCGGCCCTGGCCGCCGGGGCTGGGTCTCAGGGGCTCGCTCTGTTCAACGCGTTCTACCGGTCGGGAGCCCTGGTCTTCGGCGGCGGCCACGTCGTCTTGCCGCTGCTTCAGGCCCAGATTGTCACGCCGGGATGGGTCGGCAACGAGGCATTCCTGGCAGGTTATGGGCTGGCCCAGGCGGTGCCGGGACCGCTTTTCAGCTTTGCCGCCTATCTTGGTGCTGTGATGGGCCCTCCGCCGAGCGGCTTGGCCGGATCGGCAATGGCGCTCGTCGCGATCTTTCTGCCTGGCCTGCTGCTGGTCTACGGCATGTTGCCATTCTGGAATGGGCTGCGCGCAAGTCCCGCCGCTCAGGCCGCGATGCGCGGCACCAACGCAGCCGTGGTCGGCATTCTCGGCGCCGCCCTCTACAATCCGGTCTGGACCAGCGCGGTCCTGACGGCGCGCGATTTTGCGCTCGCCCTCAGCGGATTTCTGCTGCTCACCGTCTGGAAGGTGCCACCCTGGATTGTAGTGGTGCTGCTGGCGGCAGCCGGAGCGCTATCGGCTCTGGCGTGAACCACCCGGCGCTCCTTCGATTCAGTTTTATTCAAGCTCGCGCCGGCGAATAACCTTCAAAAGTTAGGTTAAAAATCGAGTCAGATTGCGCCCCGAGCCGCAAGTTGTACGGCTAATCGATGTCCTCGTCATTTCACAACGCCGACCGGCGAACGCACCGCAAGGTCATGCTGGTCGGCCTGATGTGCTGCGCGCTGTTCGTGGCGATCAGTTTCCTGGCCCGCGAGCAGCCTGCCAATACCTATGTCTTGCAAAAGGCGGACAGGTTGGTCCGCACCGCCGGCGCCCCGGCGCCCACTAATTAATGCGTGACCGGTTGGACGGGCGGAACTCGTCGCCGGTCTCGACATTGTTTTCCAAAGCATTGCAGGAGGCGATCATGTCAGAGTGGCGCGATACCATGGTGGAGCGACCGGCAGCCGATGAGGCTGCGTACATGACCGGCTGGACGATTTCAGGCCTCGCCGTGCTCGGCACCATTATCGCCATCTGGATTCTCGGGATTTAGGGGCGCGCCCTGGCCGCCTTACGAACATCCGAGTCTCGGCGTAATACATTGATAAAGCAAAGAGATTTCCAGGTGCCTCACGCGCATGGCTGGCTGGGCGTGGTATGCCATGCTATATTCGCGCCATGAGCGCATTCGACACAGACAGCCTGCCTGCAGACTTGGCGTCTGAACTGGAGAGCAAATTCTTCTGGTGGGAGCCAATTGGCTCACAGCCCCGATCGCCGGAGCGAATTCTCGCGCAGGCGATGAACCTGGCACCATTCGACGATGTGCGGCAACTCGAAAAGACACTGGGTGCTGGGCTATTGGCCGAAGCGATGCTCGCGGCGGAGCCGGGATGGATCAGCGAACGGTCGTGGGAGTTCTGGCGCGGACGCCTGACGCTCGCGACCGGCCGGGCGATTCCGGATGCACCTCCCCGGAGAACGTTCGATGCCGGTCAGTTTTGAGCCCAGGACGGAGGTCTTGCCCAAGGCTCAGCAGGAGATCTGGCCCCAGCTTGCGCCCGCTCCGGGATTGTCGTTCGTTTTGTACGGAGGAACCGCGGTAGCGCTTCATCTTGGCCACCGCGTTTCCGTCGATTTTGACTTTCTCAGAACTGAGCCGTTCGGGAAGAGGGAAATCGAAACCTCCTTCGCCTTCATGCGAGATTCCCGGACGATCCAGGAAGACAAGAACACGCTGCTCGTTGCAATCGCGCCGATGCCGTCCGGTCCGGTCAAGATTGCGTTTTTCGGCGGCCTCGGCATCGGCAGAATCAACGAGCCACTGCGGACCAAAGACGGGACGCTTCTCGTTGCCTCCCTCGAGGACCTTCTAGCTACAAAACTGAAGACAATCCTGGACCGTGCCGAAGCGAAGGATTATCGGGACCTTTCTGTGATGCTTTCGGCAGGCGTTTCCCTCGAAAAGGCTTTGGGTGCGTTTGCCAACATGTACGGCAAGGACCCCAGCCTTGCGCTCAAAGCGATCGGGTTCTTCAAGGACGGCGACCTCGCTTCGCTTCCCAAAGGCGATCAAATTGTTCTGCGGAAGGCAAGAGATCGCGTATCCGAAATTCCCGAGGTCCTGACCACGCGAGGCTCGCTTGCGAATACCACGCCGAGCTAGATGAGGCGCGATCAACGTCGCTCCAGGCTCGCGCTCCTCCGCGCCTAACGGTGATAGCTGGTCTGGCAGGTCCGCCACGATCGGATTAAAGTAGCCGCGAGCAAGCACCGGAGCATTGTCATGCGTGTCTTCACTTTGTTCGCTGCATTGTGGCTTGGCCTGGTTTTGCCCGCTCAGGGGGCCGATGATGTTGCCGCCGCGCAAGGCGTCATCCGCTCGCAGGTGGAAGCGTTCAGCCGTGACGATGCCGCCGCGGCCTATTCCTATGCGGCGCCCGAAATCCAGCGCATATTCCCGAAAGCCGATTCCTTCCTCGGGATGGTGCAACGAAGTTACGCACCGGTGTACCGCCACAAGAGCTTCGAGTTCGGCGAGGCCTGCGTATCGGGCGGCCAGATCGCCCAGCATGTTCATATCCTCGATGCCACCGGTGAGCCGTGGGAGGCGCTGTATACGCTGGAGCACGAGCCCGACGGCAGCCTCAAGATCGTCGGTTGCGTGCTGCTGAAGGCGGGCCAGGACGTTTAAACCGGCGCGCTCAGGCCATCGCCAGCCGCTGCCGCGCCCGGATCAAGAGCGACACCATGATGGTGACGTTAAGCGCGTTCCAGCCAAGGCCGTTGAGGAATGCGGCGCTGTAGGAACCGGTGGCATCGAAGATCACGCCGGATACCCAGCCGCCGAACGACATGCCGAACACCGAGGCGAAAATCACGATGCCGACCCGGGTGGCGGCCTCGCGCGCCGGCATCGCCTCGCGCACGATGATGGCATAGCTCGGCACGATGCCGCCCTGGAACAGGCCGAACATCGCGGAAATGACGTAGAGCGAATTGAGGCTGTCGAAGAACAAATAGAACAACAGCGCAAAGCCCTGCGCCGCCGAGCCGATCAGCAGCGTACGAATACCGCCGATTCTGTCCGCCAGGAAGCCCGAGCCGATGCGGCTGACGATGCCGAACGCCATCATCAGCGACAGCATCTCGGTGCCGCGAGCCACGCCGTAGCCGAGATCGCCGCAATAGGCGACGATGTGGACCTGCGGCATCGCCATTGCCACGCAGCAGGAGATGCTGGCAATGCACAATATCACCGTCAGCGCATTGGTACTGATTTGCAGATCGACCCGCGGCGGTGGTGCGTTCTCGTGAGTCCGCCGCGTAGCTTCGCCGATCTGGGCGCGCAATACCAGCAGCACCAGCGCCATGCTGACGGTGCAGAAAATGCCGATGGCGATATGCGTGCTGCGCCAGCCGGCCGACTGCACACCCCAGTTGACCAGCGGCGGCCAGATCGTGCCGCCGACGTAGTTCCCGCTGGCGACGATGGCGACGGCGAGCCCGCGAAAGCGTTCGAACCAGTGCGACACCTCAGCCATCAGCGGCGCAAAGGTCGCCGCTGTCCCGAGCCCGATCAGAAAATAAATCGCGATGAATTGCGATAACGTGGTCGAAAGTCCGGCGCTGACATAGGCGAGCCCGATCAGGCCGATACTGACCGCCATTGCCGTCACGATGCCGAAGCGATCGGTCATCCGGCCGGTGACGACACTGCCCAGGCCGAAGCCGAGCATGGTCATGGCATAGGCCAGCGAAACCGCGCCCCGGGTGGCCGCGAACTCGGCCTGCACCACCGGCAATACCACCACCACCGACCACATCCCGACGCTGCCGATCGAGCCGATCAGAAGCGCAAGCGCAAGCCTCACCCATGCCTGACCGGAATCCGGGGTGAATGTCGTCGAAGTTGGCGCTGAATCGCTGCGAGCGTGCACGGCGGGCAACTTCCTCGCCCGCCGCCCCAGGGTCAAGCAGTATGGCGCGATATTAGGCATGCGCCCGGGGTGGGGCAAAGCGCCGCTTGGTTTCGTCGTTCCGGGTAGGCGTCTGCGCGAACCCGGAGCCTCGATCCCGTCCCCGCGCTTTAAGCACATCCCAAGATGATGATGCCGTTAACCCTTTCCTAACCATAAACCGGGCAAAAATTGCCGGGTGAAGTCGAGTGTCGTCGACCGCGTAGAACGGGAGCTCCCGTGGACGCCAGTGCGGTACCTCACTTTCGAAACGGCGGCCTTCCGGCCGCCGCTCAGGCGTTTGGGGCCGGCGGGCGTCATGCGCGCGGGGAAACAGCAACCATGGTCGATGTCACGGCGGGTGCGGGCGTAGGAGCGTCGAGGAGCGGGTTCCGCCTCGGCGAGATCGTAAAAGTCCTGAAGCGCGGCGATCTGGCGCTGGCATTCGGTGTCCTCACCATCCTGGTGGTGCTGATCCTGCCACTGCCCTCGGTGGTGCTCGACCTGTTCCTGGCGATCTCGATCACGCTGTCGATCCTGATCCTGATGACGTCGCTGTTCATCCAGGCCCCGCTGGAATTCTCCTCGTTCCCGACTATCCTCCTGATCTCGACAATGCTGCGGCTCTCGCTCAACCTCGCCTCCACCCGGTTGATCCTGTCGCGCGGCCACGAGGGAACCGACGCCGCCGGCCACGTCATCCAGGCATTCGGCAACTTCGTGATGGGCGGCAATTTCGTCATTGGAATTATCGTCTTCGCGATTCTCGTGATCGTGAATTTCGTCGTCATCACCAAGGGTTCGGGGCGCATCGCCGAGGTCGCGGCGCGCTTCCATCTCGACGCCATGCCGGGCAAGCAAATGGCGATCGACGCCGATCTGTCCGCGGGCCTGATCGACGAGAAGGCGGCCAAAGAGCGCCGCAAGGCGCTGGAAGACGAAAGCGGCTTCTTCGGCGCGATGGACGGCGCTTCGAAATTCGTGCGCGGCGACGCCGTCGCCGGCCTGCTGGTCGTCTTCATCAACATCATCGGCGGAATCATCATCGGCGTGGCCCAGCAAGGCCTCAGCTTCGGCGAAGCCGCGCAAACCTACACGCTGCTGACCGTCGGCGACGGTCTGGTGACGCAGATCCCGGCATTGATCGTCTCCACCGCGGCGGGCCTGCTGGTCTCCAAGGCCGGCGTCAGCGGCGCCGCCGACAAGGCGCTGATGAAGCAGCTCTCGGGCTATCCGCAGGCACTCGGCATGTCGGCCGGCGTGATGCTGGTGCTGGCGACGCTGCCGGGCATCCCGATGATTCCCTTCCTGCTGCTCGGCGGCGGGGCGGCGGCCCTGGCATTCAACGCCCGCAAGAGCAATCGCGCCGCCACGGCGGCCGAGGCCCGCGCGGCAGCCGCGCCGGCGGCGGCAGCCGCCGCGGCGGCAGCCGCTGACGAGCCAATCGCAACAGCGCTGAAGATCGACGATCTCAAGATCGAGCTCGGCTATGCGCTGCTGCCGCTGGTCAACGGCCCCGACGGCACCGACCGCCTGACCGAGCAGATCAAGGCACTGCGCCGCTCGCTTGCGATCGAGATGGGCTTTGTGATGCCGGCGGTGCGTATCCTCGACAACGTGCAGCTCGAGGCGAACACCTATGTCATCAAGATCAAGGAGGTGGACGCAGGCACCGGCCGGATCTGGCCGAACCAGTTCATGGTGATGGACCCCGCTGGAAACCAGGTCGCGGTACCCGGCATCCACACGGTCGAACCGACCTTCGGACTGCCGGCGACCTGGGTCGACGCCAGCCTGAAGGAGGAGGCCTCGCTGAAGGGCTATACGGTGGTCGACGCTGCGACCGTGCTCTCGACCCATCTCACCGAACTGCTCAAGAACAACATGTCGGACCTGTTGTCCTATGGCGAAGTACAGAAGCTTCTGAAGGACCTGCCGAAGGAACAGGGCGAACTGGTCAAGGATATCGTACCGAGCCTGGTCACCATTTCGGGCATTCAGCGCGTGCTGCAACTGCTGCTCGGCGAGCGCATTTCGATCCGCGATCTGTCGACCATTCTCGAAGGCATCGCCGACGCGCTGGCGTTCTCGCGCAACCCGGCGACGATGGTCGAACATGTTCGCGCCCGGCTGGCGCGGCAGATTTGCGCGCAGCACACCTCGGCCAACGGCTACCTGCCGCTGATCGCGCTGTCGGCCAAATGGGAACAGGCCTTCGCCGAGTCGTTGATCGGACAGGGCGAGGAACGCAGCCTTGCGATGCAGCCATCCAAACTGTCGGAGTTCATGACCGTCGTGCGTGACAGCTTCGAGCGGGCGGCGCGCGACGGCGAGGCGCCCGTGCTGGTGACCTCGGCGGCGATTCGCCCGTTCGTGCGTTCGCTGGTGGAGCGGTTCAGGTCGCAGACGACCGTGCTGTCGCAGGCGGAAATTCACCCGCGGGCGCGACTGAAAACGGTCGGGAGCGTCTAGCCGCACGGCCTGCCGAAGCACTTGCCCGCAGTGCTTTCCCGCAACAGGCAAGTGATTTGTCGGTTGCAGCGAGCTTGCACCCGTTTCGCGATCCGGCGACCAATTTAGTCACAACATATTGTAATATCTGTATTATATGCCAAATCTGGCCGCTGGCCCGGGTTCGGCGGATCGCGCGGGTTCAAGTCTTTTCACTGCCTTGTGATCGCCTCTTCGGAACTAGAAGCCGAATCCCCACGTTTCTGACTGTGAGATGTTGAACCGGTCGGCGGGTTGGGCAGACCAATCGGCAAGGTACGGGAAGACGGCAGGAGACTTCCATGAACCATTCGATCTACAGCGCTGATCGGAGCACACATCTGAAGATCGTGGTCGTGGCGCTTGTCGCCGGTATCGCGGTGGCGGGTTTCGGCATCTCGGCTCGCAGCTTTTCGAACGACGGATATCAGACCGCGCGCGTCATCAAGGCCGGCAAGGCGGTGACGCTGACGAGTTCGGACACGTCCACCGTTCGCTGATGATTTTGTGAATTCACGCGGCTCTTTACCAGCCCCCCAAAGTCGCCACGTGAGTATGTAGAAGACCCCCAAGTTGACTACAGGACGACCGAAAACGCCCGCTCCCCCACGGGCGTTTTCTTTTTTCGCCATCGCCTGCGCGTTCGCCGGTCGGGAAAGCGCCGAGAGCGAGGTTCTATCGCGGCGGCGACGGCGCGGGAGCCGCGGCCGGCGGCACGGTCTCGATCAGCTTGCCGGCAAACACAGGCGCCGACGTCGGCTTGCCATCCGGCGAACCACCGGTCTGCTCGATGGTCACCGCATAGGTCGCGGCCTTGATGGTCTCGGCGTCATATGACGCGAGCACCGGCCGCGCGGTGAAATCGCCGGTGCCGATCACGCCCAGCGATCGCGGCTGCGGCAGCTTGTCCGAGATCAGCCACAGCTCGAAGCTCTTGCCGGGCTCGGCGGCGGCGCCGATACGGCGGACCGTGAAATTCTTGGTCACCCCATCCACCGTGAGAATGAAGGCCGGCGCTCCGCCGTCCTTCTGCAGCACGGCGACATATTGCGCATCCGGCGTCGCCGGAGCCGCCGGCGTCTTGATCGCGACCACCTGAGTCCGCGGTTGGGGGCGAAGCTGATCGGGCAGCATGTCCGGCCGGTAAACTCCGACCGCAATCATGGCGACCAGTGCGGCGGCGATTCCCGTCGTGAGCGTCGCAACCTGGCGCCAGCGCCGGGCCCGGTTGGACAGCCGAATCACGTTGGAGCTGTCGACGGCCGCGACAGCCGGGGTCGATGGGGCGACAACAATCGGTGGCGGCGCCTCGGGAAGCACCATCGGCGCCTGCGTTTCGGACAGTCCTGCCGCGGCTCTGATCTTCTGCCAGACCTCGGGCCGCGGCTCGACCGATCCGACCATCTGGTTCAGGACACCGAGCTTTTGCTCCCACGCCGCTACCAGCGTGGTGAAGTCCTGGTCACCGGCCATCATGGTCTCGACCAACGCCCGCTCATCGGCATCAAGGGTGCCGAGCGCATATTCCGCGGCCAGCGCGATATGGTCTTCGTTGTAAGCCATTACCCCAGCCCAAGGCACTCCCGGATGTCCATCATGCTGCGGCGCAGCCATGTCTTCACCGTATTCACCGGCGTCTCGAACTTGGCCGCCAACTGCTCGCGGCTCCAGCCGTTGTAATAGGCCAGCAGCACGAGCTTTTGCCGATCCGGCTCCAGACGGCCGACGCACTCCAGCAATCGCTTCAACTCTTCCGTCATCTCGCGGCGCGCCAGCGGATCGGGGGCGTCGGCAGCCACTTCCATCGCTGCAGGCTCCTCTTCAATCGAAACTTCGCTCCGCTTGCGAACGACGTCGATGGCCCGGTTCCGGGCGATCGAAGCCATCCAGGTGATTGGCGATGCCAGGCCGGGATTGAACTGTCCGGCACTGTTCCAGATCTTGACGTAAGCCTCCTGGATGACTTCCTCCGCGAGATCCTGTCGGCGCAAGATACGGAGCACCACACCAAAGAGTTTCGCCCGCGTCGCGGCGTAGAGGCGCTCAAAGGCTGCCTCATCCCCCTTGGCAACGGCGGCAAGCAGCCAGACCAACTCAGCCGGGGTCAGCATTCAACATCCTCGGAAGTCCCAATGCTCATCGCCGCTTTACACCGACCCGCCGGCATCCGGCGCTGTGGTACCATACCCTGCGCCAAACCGGTCCGCCAAGTCAGCGGCGTCCCTGTGGACATTAACGAAAAACCCGGGCCTCGCGGCCCGGGTTCCAGCGATGTGAGGATGAAGGGCCGACGGCTCAGGCGATCGCCCCGATGCGCGCGCGCATCAAACCGATACTGTCGAGGTCGGCCTGTTCGCGTGCGTTTTCTTCGGCGCGTTCACGCGCCTGGTCGCGCTCGTCAAGCAGTTCGACTTTCTTGAGCTCCTCGAAAGCCTCGGCAAGCAGGCCCCTGGCGTCTTCAAGCTGGATGCGCAGTTCGTCGGCGGACCGGGTCAGATTCTCCCGGCGCTGGATCGCCGCCTTGGCATAGGTTGGATAGGCGAAGTGCGAGGGATCGTTGATGCCGGCGCGGTCCTGTTCGGTTTGGATTTCACGCTCGAGGTCGACCGACATACGCTGGAAATCGGCGATCATGCCCTCAATCTGGGTAACCCTTCGCCGCTTCTCATCGACCTGAAACTTCTTCAGGCGGATTAGCGTTTCACGTGACTTCATCGACTCATACTCCCCAGAAGTCCCAAGCTGCACGCGGGACAGTACCGGCCTCCCCGAGGGGCCCCACCGGCTTCTCTACTTGCGTGGCACGGATGATGGCCTGACAAAGTTAGCGTTCCGTTTCCAAACTCCCAAGGATTTGCTCAAGCTGCTGGTAACCTTCCTTAAGGCCGCTGACCTCGTCCTTGCCCTGGCGCAGAAATGCCTCGAGCGGCTCATGCAGCCGGATCGCCTCGTCGACCTCGGTGCTCGACCCCGCCCGATAGGCCCCGAGGCGGATCAGCTCCTCCATGTCGGCATAGGTCGCCATGACCTGGCGGCCCCTGGTAATGGTTTGCAGGAACTGCGGATCGGCTGATCTCGGCATGGTCCGGGAGACCGATTTGAGGACGTTGATCGCCGGGAACCGGCCACGCTCGGCAATCGCCCGCTCCATCACCACATGGCCATCGAGGATGCCGCGAACCGCATCGGCGATCGGTTCGTTATGGTCGTCACCATCCACCAGCACGGTGAAGATGCCGGTGATGGTGCCGTCGCCGATTCCGGGACCGGCGCGCTCGAGCAGCTTCGGCAATTCGGTGAACACGGTCGGCGTATAGCCCTTGGCGGTCGGCGGCTCCCCGGCCGACAGGCCGATCTCGCGCTGGGCCATGGCAAAACGCGTCACCGAATCCATCAGGCACAGCACGTCCTTGGCCTCGTCGCGGAAATATTCGGCGATCGCCAGCGTCAGATAAGCCGCCTGCCGCCGCATCAAGGCGGGCTCGTCCGAGGTCGCCACCACCACCACGGAACGTGCCAGTCCGTCCTCTCCAAGGTCGTCCTGCAGAAACTCCTGGACTTCGCGGCCGCGTTCGCCGACGAGGCCGATTACCGTGATGTCGGCGTCGACATTGCGCGCCAGCATCGACAGCAGCACCGACTTGCCGACGCCCGAGCCGGCGAAGATGCCGAGCCGCTGGCCGCGACAGCAGGTCAGAAACGTGTTGAGCGCCCGCACGCCAAGGTCGAGCGGCGGGCCGACCCGCTTGCGCGAATGCGCCGGCGGCGGGGCGTTGCGATAGGGCATCGGCGACGGCCCCAGCGGCAAAGGCCCCTTGCCGTCGATCGGCTCGCCCATCGCGTTGATGACGCGCCCGAGCCACAACGGCGAAGGCCGCACCAGTCCCGTGGCATTGGCAATGACAGCACGGCAGCCGCGCCTGACCCCGTCGAGGCCGGCGAACGGCATCACCACGGCGTTGTTGCCGGTGAAGCCGATGACCTCGGACGGGATGAAGCGGTTGCCGCCGGTCTCGATCACGATACGGGCGCCAACCGACATCGCGTGGATCGGCCCCGCGATCTCGACCATCAGGCCGCGGACGCCGACCACGCGGCCATAGATGTTGACGCCGTCGATGTCAGCGATCTGTTCGGCCAGGGCTTTCATTGCGAAAACCTTAAGTTTTCACGCATTTGGAGCCTGTCCTTAACTTGGTGTTTACCCGCATCGTTAATCATTGCGTCACTGTCTTTGGTGACTGAGAGCGCTCGACCGTCAGAATGACGGGCCGAGTCGCGGGAGTTGGTTAGGCCCGCCTCTTAATGTGGAACCTGAATACCGGCGGGTACAAAAAACTGCTTCGATGCAACATCTTAGAGCGATTCGTAAAAAATTGCACTGAGAGACCTTGCGAACGTGAATCAGATTTTGTTAACCATGTGTCGTCAGGATCCGAATCAGTTGTGCAAAGGCGTTTTGAGTGCCGCAAGTGCGGCCGACCTGACGCCCGGAGCGGCGACTATAGGGGACTGGCATGCGCGTTTTGCTGATAGAAGATGACAGCGCCGTCGCGCAGTCGATCGAACTGATGCTCAAGTCCGAGAGTTTCAACGTCTACACGACCGACCTCGGAGAAGAAGGCGTCGATCTCGGAAAGCTTTACGATTACGACATTATTCTTCTCGACCTCAATTTGCCAGATATGTCGGGTTACGACGTGCTGAAGCAGCTTCGGGTGTCGAAAATCAAAACACCCATTTTGATCCTCTCCGGCCTCGCCGGCATCGAGGACAAGGTCAAAGGTCTCGGCGTCGGCGCCGACGACTACATGACCAAGCCCTTCCACAAGGACGAGCTAGTCGCCCGCATCCATGCGATCGTTCGCCGCTCCAAGGGCCACGCCCAATCGGTGATCCAGACCGGCGACCTCGTGGTCAACCTCGACACCAAGACGGTCGAGGTCGGCGGCCAGCGGGTACACCTGACCGGCAAGGAATACCAGATGCTGGAGCTGCTATCGCTCCGCAAGGGCACCACGCTCACAAAGGAAATGTTTCTCAACCACCTCTATGGCGGTATGGACGAGCCCGAGCTCAAGATCATCGACGTCTTCATTTGCAAGCTGCGCAAGAAGCTCGCCAACGCTTCTGAAGGCCGCAACTTCATCGAGACCGTGTGGGGCCGCGGCTACGTGCTGCGCGAGCCGCACGAGCAAGAAGAGCGCATTCCCGCCTGATCCCAGGGTTCTACCGCGAGCCGCAAGGCTCGCTCCTCCCAGACTGGACCCCGCCGCGAATGGCGGGGTTTTTGTTGTTGGGGATTGAACGCGCGACATGGGACAGATCGTCCGGCCCCGGCAGCGTGACGCGCGGCGGCTTTGGCTCGTTCGCGCGGGCGTTCACGGCGCATTTTTCCGGCGGCGGCTGCTCGCCAGCGGCATTCGCGTCGCACCAATGCCATGCCTTTGCCTTGCCGAATCCGTCAGCGCATGCCTGAATGTCCACTTCAAATCCCTGTTCGGAAACCCGAGGCTGCACCATGAAACGCTCGCGCCGCGTTGTCTTGACCCTGATGGGCACCGCGACCATCAGCGCGGTATCGATGGGCTTTGTACGACGCAGTGCCTGCGGTCCCGGAACGGTTTCCGAACTGGCGCGAGGCCCGGACGGACGGCTTGCCGAGAATTGCCGCGTCGTCTATGGCGGCTTCGGCGGCGCCCCACATCGAATGCACGGCCACGGCCACCCCCATGGCGGCGGCTAGCGGCCATCCATGCGCCGCATCGCCTGCCCCGAGCGCGACGACTGGCGGGTCACCGCCGAGCAATTCGGATTTGATTTTCACACCATCGACGGCGAGCGCTACTGGGACGAGCGCGCCTATTACGGCTTCACGCTGGATGAAATCGAACGCCAGATCGAGACGCCGACCGGCGAGATCGACGCCATGTGCCTCGAACTGGTCGACCGCGCGGTCGACGACGAGCACCATTTGCAACGGTTGAAGATTCCGGAACCGTTCTGGCCGCTGATCTCCGAAAGCTGGCACCGCGACGACGCCAGCCTCTACGGCCGGCTCGACCTCAGCTTCGACGGGCGCGGCCCGGCAAAACTGCTGGAATATAACGCCGATACGCCAACCTCGATCTTCGAGGCGGCGGTCTTTCAGTGGACCTGGCTCGAGCAGGCGATCGAGCGACGCATCATTCCCTCTCGCGCCGATCAGTTCAATTCGATTCACGAACGCCTGATCGCCGCCTGGAAAAAGCTCCCGGCGGGATCCCATCTGCATCTGGCGGGAATGACCGAAAGCACCGAGGATACCGGCACGCTGACCTATCTGGCGGACACCGCCCGGCAGGCCGGCCTCGCAACCACCGTGCTCGATATCGAGGACGTCGGACTGCGCGACGACGGCACCTTCGTCGATCTCGACGATCGTTCGATCGCGCTGATCTTCAAGCTCTATCCGTGGGAATGGATGTTTCACGAGACGTTTGGCGCAGCCATCGGCAAAGCGCCGACGCGCTGGATCGAGCCGCCATGGAAAGCGATCCTCTCCAACAAGGGAATGCTGGCGTTGCTGTGGGAGATGTTTCCGGGCCATCCCAACCTGCTGCCGGCTTTTTTCGAGAACGATCCCGACATGGCCGGGCTCGGCGCCTCCTATGTGCGCAAGCCGCTGTATTCGCGTGAAGGGGCCAATGTGGCGCTGATCCGCGGCGGCGTGACGCTGGCGCAGCAGGATGGACCGTATGGCGCCGAGGGCTTCATTCGCCAGGCGCTGGCGCCGCTGCCGGGCTTTTCGAGCCAATATCCGGTGCTCGGAAGCTGGCTGGTCGATCACAGCCCTTGCGGATTGTCGATCCGCGAGGACGAGAATCCGATCACCGGCAATACCTCGCGGTTTCTGCCGCACGCGATCCTGTGAGCGGAACATAGCGTTTTCGAGCGAAGTGGATACCGGTTCGCGTCAAGAAAACGCGTCAAAACAAGAAACTAAAGCCCGGTTCTGATTCAATCAGAACCGAACAGGCTTTAGCGCGCCAGCGCGGCGGACGTCAGCGCCTGGGGCATTGCCACGACGCCAGGGGGCATCGCCCGCGAGATGTTCGGGCGATACAGCCCGCGCCGCTCCGGGAAGGCCCTGAAAACATCGGTCAGGCCGACCACCGTTTCCGCCGCGCCCAGCACCAGGAAGCCATCGGTCTCGAGCTGCCTTGCCAGCCGGGCGAAGGCGCCAGCCTTGGTTTCCTGATCGAAATAGATCAGGACGTTGCGGCAGAAGATCACGTCGAAGGTGCCGAGATGGGAGAAATCATGCAGCAGATTGAGCTGCCGGTGCTGGACCATGGCGCGGATATCGGCATTGAGCTGCCATAGCTCGCCGACCTGCGCGAAATGCCTGACCAGCATCTGGATCGGCAAACCGCGCTGCACCTCGAATTGGCTGAAGATGCCGGCTTTGGACTTTTCCAGCACGGCCGCCGACAGATCGGTTGCGATGATCTCGACCCGCCAGCCCGCCAGTGCCGGGCCCATTTCCTTCAGGCACATCGCGATCGAATAGGGTTCCTGCCCGGTAGAGGAGGCCGCACACCAGATGCGCAGCGAGCGGCGGCTGGCACGGGCCTGCAACAATTCGGGAAGTATCGTCGCGCGCAGATGCTCGAACGGAATCTTGTCGCGGTAGAAGAACGTCTCGTTGGTGGTCATGGCCTCGACCACCTCATTTGCCAACGCGTCGGTACCGCTCCTGATTTTCTGAACGAGCTCGGCGATGCCGGGCAGACCCGCTTTGCGGGCGAGCGGGATCAACCTGCTTTCCACCAGATATTGCTTGTCGGCAGACAGATCGAGGCCGGAACGCTCCTTCAGAAACCTGCGCAGGAACTCATAGTCCAGAGGCGTCACGAACGATCTCCCGAAAATAGCCGAACCAGTTTCGGAGCGATCTGACCGAGCGGCAGCACCGCCGCGCAAATACCGGCATTCGCCGCAGCCCCAGGCATTCCCCACACCACGCTGGTGGCTTCGTCCTGGGCAATCACGTTGCCGCCGGCGGCGACAATGTCCTTGCCGCCGCGCGTGCCGTCCGAGCCCATGCCGGTCAGTACCACCGCCAGAAGGCCGCCCTGCCAGACATCGATCGCGGAGGTGAACAGCGGATCGACCGCGGGCTTGCAGAAATTGATCGACGGTCCGTCGTCGAGCGCGATCACGGCGTCGGTGCCGTGACGGATGACACGCATATGGCGGCCGCCTGGCGCGAGATAGATCTGACCCGCCTTGACGATTTCCCCGTCGACGGCTTCGTGCGCCGGCCGGCGGCTCGAACGCGCCAGGTGCTCGGCGAGAATCGTGGTGAAGGTTGGGGGCATATGCTGGGTGATGAGCACGGGAAAGCGGTCGATTACGCAGCCGATCTCGCTGACCAGCGTCATCAGCGCCTGCGGGCCGCCGGTCGAAGAACCGACCAGCAGCGCGCGCGGCGCCAAGGTGCTGAAAGGGCGGCGCAGCAACTGCGGATTGGCGACGGCAGCCGGCGACGGGCGCGACCATGGTTCCCGCGGCCGGTCGAGGCCCGGTGCCAGAGGCGGACTGGCCGACGCCGGGACGGTACGGCGAACCTTGGCGCCGAGGGAGCGGATTTTCTGCACCAGATCGTGGCGGAAGGTTTCGGCGGCGCTGGCTTCGCGGGTGCTTTCGGGCTTCGGAATATAGTCGGCGGCGCCGAGCGCCAGCGCTCTGAAGCTGATCTCCGCGTTGCGCCGGGTCAGGGTCGAGGCCATGATGATGATGAGGTTGCGCTTCTTCGCCAGCAGCAGCGGCAGCGCCGAGATGCCGTCGAGCTCTGGCATTTCGATATCGAGCACCGCGACATCGGGGTTGGCGCGCTCGAGCTGGTTGACGGCGTCACGGCCGGTCCGCAGCGAGGCTGCCACCACCATGTCCGGCTCGGCGGCAATCCAGCGGGACAGCAGTCCCCTGATCACGACGGAATCGTCGACCACCATGACCCGCAGCGGTTCCTGCTGCGTCGATTTGGAGGTCGGGACGCTTGTCAACGCAACACTCATTACTCACCGGCTGCGGCTTTGGCCGCGCTTCTGAAACGACAACGCCGAAGGCCGCTTGAGCCGACGGATCGGAGCAAGCTGATCAGATCAGGCCGACTTCCTGGAACTTCGCGGTCACGATTTCCTTGTCGAACGGCTTCATGATGTATTCGTTGGCACCCGCATGCAGCGCGCGCGCGATATGCGCGACATCGTTTTCGGTGGTGCAGAACACGACCTTGGGCTGGTCGCCTCCCGGCATGCGGCGCAGATTGCCGAGGAATTCATAGCCATCCATAATGGGCATGTTCCAGTCGAGCAGGATGGCTTCGGGCAGTCCGCGCTTGCAGACCTCGAGTGCCTTCTCGCCGTCCTCGGCTTCCAGGATATGGAAATCGAGCCCTTCCAGGATCCGCCTTGCGACCTTTCGAATGACGCTCGAGTCATCGACCACCAGACATGTCTTCATTTTAGCCTCTGCTTCTTGCAATGAACAACCATTTCCATTGCAGTTTGAGTTCGCGGCGCGCCCATTCCTGATCTTACGCCGCCATTGTTGCAGGCATGATTTCGAGAACACGATCGACATCGAGGACGACCATGAGCTGGCCATCGAGGCGATGGACGCCGCCGGCGAGCCTGCTCATTCGGGGATCGAGATTGATGGGGTTATCCTCGCGGCCATCGTCGGGGAGCCGCAGCACCTCGCCGATCTGGTCGATCAACAGGCCATAGGATTCGCCGCGCAGATCGACGCCGACTGCCATTGGCGGCCGGCCGCCGTCGCTTTTGGGCAGCCCGAGGCGAGCGCGCATGTCGACCACGGTGACAATGCGTCCACGCAGATTGAGCACGCCCGCAATCTCGCCGGGGGACAACGGCACCCGGGTCAGCCGCTCCGGCATGAACACATCCTGGACCCGCGAGATCGGCAACCCGAATAGCTGTCCGCCGATCACCGCGGTGACGTATTCGGCAACAGTGCCTTCGGTCGTTTCGGTCTTGCTCATCCTGGTTTCCTTGAACCCGTCATGACGTCCGGCATCGGTGTCAGGCCGCCCTGTACAGTTCGGCGGTCTGTTCCTTCAGCGCCGCGATCAGCCCGGGACGGTCGAATTTGGCGACGTAATCGTGGAAGCCTGCGAGCCGGCCGCGCTCGATCGCCGCCGGCGAAACCAGCGAGGACAGCGCGATGATCGGCATCGAACTCAGGTGCTGGTCGGCCCGGATCGTCTCGGCGAACTCGTAGCCGTTCATCTCGGGCATCTCGATGTCGGTCAGCACCACGTCGAATGACTGGCCGGAGCGCAGCGCCTGCAGCCCCTCCTGCGCGCTCGGCGCCACCCGCACCCGATAGCCTGCCGCCTTCAGCACCGGCGCCAGCATGTTGCGGAAGAACGCCGAGTCATCGACCAGCAACACCGATTGCGCGTTCAGCGACGGCCGCATTTCCTTGCGGTGGAACCAATCGGCGAACGCCATCGGCAGGAAGTGACCGACATCGATCACCTCGGTGGCGTGACCCTTTATCACGGCCGAACCCAGAATACCCTCGCTCGAGCTGGCGACCTCGATGTTGAGTTGCTCCTCGACAATATCGATGATCTCATCGACCACCAGTCCCATCGAGCGGCCGTCATCGGCGAACACCAGAATCGGCTGGGCGCCCGAACCCTTGAGGCCGACGCCGGCCATCTGCACCAGCGGCATCAACTGATCGCGGTACTGCACCATATGGCGGCCGTTGGAGAGTTCGATCTTGTCGGTGGCGATTTCTTCCAGCCGGGTCACCAGCGCCAGCGGCACCGCCTTGGGCTGGCTCGACCCGGCGCGGAACACCAGCAGCGAGGTCACCTGTTCGGCCGCACTGGCGCGTATCGCCGCGTTGTCGTCGGCAATCTCGTGCGATGCCGCGACCGAGGTTCCGAGCGCCTTGGCAATGCCGTTGGGGTCGATAATCATGATCACGGCGCCGTCGCCCAGAATGGTGTTGCCGGAGAACATGTCGATGTGGCGCAGCTTGGTCGACATCGGCTTGACCACGATTTCTTCGGTGTGGAATACGCCGTCGACCACGATACCGAAGGTCTGACTGCCGACCTGGGTGACGACGATGAAGCCGTTCTCCGGGTCGGACGAGGAGCCGTCGTCGATCCCGAGCAGCTTTTTCAGGTGCACCAGCGGCAGCAGCTTGTTGCGCAGCCGCAGTACCGCGGTGTCCTTGATGCGCTCGATGCGGTGCTCGGAATTGGCCCGTGCCCGCACCAGTTCGACCACCGACAATTGCGGGACCGCGAAGCGGTCGCCGGCGGCCTCGACGATCAGTGCCGAGACGATCGCAAGCGTGAGCGGAATCTTGATGGTGACGCTCGACCCTTCGCCCGCCACTGACTTGACGTCGATGGTGCCGCCGATCTGGTCGATATTGGTGCGCACCACGTCCATGCCGACGCCGCGGCCGGACACGCTGGTCACGGCGGCCGCGGTCGAGAAACCCGGCGCGAAGATGAATTTGTGGATCTGCGCTTCCGTCATCTTCTCAAGATCGGCCTCGCTGACGAGGCCGTTGGCAACAGCCTTGGCCTTGATGCGCTCGGTGTTGAGGCCTCGGCCGTTGTCGGCGATGCAGATGATGATGTGGCCGCCTTCGTGATAGGCCGACAGCCGGATGGTGCCCTGCTCGGACTTGCCCGCGGCCAGCCGCTCGGCCGGTGTCTCCAGACCGTGATCGGCCGAGTTGCGCACCATATGGGTCAGCGGATCCTTGATCAGGTCGAGCACCTGGCGGTCGAGCTCGGTGTCGGCGCCCTGCATCTCGAGCTCGATCTGCTTGTTCAGTTCGCCCGACAGGTCGCGCACAATCCTCGGCAGCTTCTGCCAGGCATTGCCGATCGGCTGCATCCGCGTCTTCATGACGCCTTCCTGCAGTTCGGCGGTCACATTCGACAGCCGCTGCAGCGGCACCTTGAACTCGGTATCGTCGTTGCGCCGGGAGATCTCCAGTAGCTGATTGCGTGTCAGCACCAGTTCCGACACCATCGTCATCAGGTGTTCCAGCGTGTCCACATTGACCCGGATCGACTGGTTGGCGATGCGGTCGGTCTCGGGCGATTCCGGCTCGGCGGAGAGTTTCCTCGCCGGCGGCTTGGCCTCCTTGACTGATGAAGCGCGCGGCGCAGGCGCCGTCGGCTTGGCGGGTGTGGCAACCTCCGTCGCGGTCTCGCGGAAGGCACGTTCAAGCTCATCCAGTGAGACTTCGCCGGGACGCAGTTCACGCTCGAGCGTTTGCCGAACCAGCGTGCCCTGAACCGCGACCTGTGCCGCCGCGATCGGCGGAGCCGACGCTGACATTGCCTGCATCCCGCGCTCAACCATCTGATGAAGCTGGACGATCAAATCCTTGTCGTTGCCCTCCGGCTCCGCTTCGGTGGCTTCGAGCCGAGAAAGGATTTCCTTGATCCGGTCGATGCTGGCGAGGATCAGGCTGACCGCCTCCCCGGTGACCGGCATGCCGTCGCGGAATTTGCCCATCAAGGTCTCGCCGGCGTGCGCCAGCGCTTCCAGCCGCGGCAACCCCAGAAAGCCGCAAGTACCCTTGATGGTGTGGACCAGACGAAAGATGTTATCCAGAATCTTGGCGTTGTTCGGGTCCTGCTCGAACCGAACGAGCTGATTATCGACGGTGTCCAGGCTCTCGCCCGTCTCCGTCAGGAACTCGCGCAACAAGTCGTCCATGAACCAGACCTTCGAACGCACGGGCGCGCACGACTTCGACGCGCCTTTCGGGGTCTGGGCAGCTTCTATGCAAAGCGTTTAATATTGGTTGAGTAACCGGAAAAGAACGCGCTCAACAAAGAGATAAGAACGGCTCCCGCCGGCTGCGCGCAGGCCGTAAAGCACTGGTTAACCATGTTTGCGAGGCCGTTCTCCTAAGAGGCCGTCACCACGATCGAATCCCCGTCGGGCGCCAGCACCACCTTCAGTCCGCAGGACTGCGCCAACAGCCGCGTGTAGTACGGCTGCACCGCGTGGGCGTCGACACTTGAACTGCCGTTGGAACTGAGCAGGTCCGCAATGTTTTGCGGCATGCGCGCGTTGAGCCCGCTCGCCGCGACGCGAAAGCCCATGGCATCGCCGTCGCCGATCGGATCGACCGTGAGCGTGCCGCCGCGCGGAATGGTCTGCTGCGCGATCACCAGCATGTTCAGGAGCAGCTTGACCCGGTTTTTTGCCAGCAGCAGCCGCGGCAGATTCCAGGCGATCGTGGTCTTGCCGTCCTCAAGGTGACCCTTCGCCATGTTTTGCGCGTCGCCGACATCGATCTGCGCACCCGACGAACCTGCGGCCCCGAACGCGAGACGGCAGAACTGCAGCCGCGCCGATGCGGTCCTGGCGCTCTTGCGGATCAAATCGAGGGCAAATTCTCGGTCGTCCGGCTTGGGATTGTCGTCGAGCACCTCGAGCCCATTGACGATGGCGCCCACCGGACTGATGAGGTCGTGGCAAACCCGCGAACACAACAGCGCCGCAAGTTCGAGGGCGTCGGGGGCCGGACCGGGGGGCGAAGTGCCAGACATGAGCTGTTCCTGGAGATCTGCACGGCGCGGGACCAAGGCGAATCACGCACACTCGCTGGGTTGATACACTGCGGATGCGCGTGCTGCCAACACGGGGCGGTGCGGCTACACACCGGTTTCATCGACCGGCCGATCGCCGCGCGCTTGTTCCGGCGGGAAAGCTGTGAGTTAAAGAAGCATTGAAAATGAGGCCTGCCGATGAATAAGGCGCGTTCGCCAGCCTCCGTGATCGATCGCGACGTCGCGGCCGCGATGTGGGACCCGTTGACCGATCTGGTGGTGCGGGCCGGCGCCGCCATTCTTGCCGTCAACCGTCTTGCCATGCAGATCGACGGCAAGAGCGACGGAACGCCGGTAACGGAAGCGGATCTCGCCGCCGACCGCATCATCGGTGACGGTCTTGCGCGGCTCGCTCCCGGCGTCCCGGCCTTTTCCGAGGAGCGCACCGATCCAGCCGGACCACCTCGTGGCGGCAGTTTCTTTCTGATCGATCCATTGGATGGCACCAAGGAGTTTATCGCCGGCCGCAGCGAGTTTACGGTCAATGTTGCGCTGGTGACGAACGGCACGCCGCTGCTCGGCATCATCGGCGCGCCGGCGCTGGGACTGGTCTGGCGCGGCCTCGTGGGAAGAGGCGCCGACAGGCTGGTGGTAACGGAGTGCTCGGTCGGATCGGCCGAGCCGATTCATACCCGCCCGGCACCGCCGCGCGGTGCTCCCTGGATCGCGGCCGTCAGCCGTTCGCACGGGGACCGCAGGACCGACGCCTTTATCGATGGCAGGCCGGGCGCGATCCGGCAGGTACTCGGCTCGGCGGTCAAATTCGGCCGGGTCGCAGAGGGCGCCGCCGACATCTATCCGCGGCTTGCCCCGACCAGCGAATGGGATATCGCCGCCGGCCACGCCATCGTGACCGCGGCCGGCGGCAAGATCACGGACGGGCAAGGCGCGGAGCTTCGGTTCGGCCAGGGCCGTTCCGACTTCATCGTACCGGAGTTCATCGCCTGGGGTGATCCCACGGCGGCAGCCTGAATCGGGCCTATTGTGCCAGGCTTTGCTCAAGTTCCGGCCAGCGCAACTTGGCCTTACGCAGCACGTTGGAGGGATCGGTGGCGAAAGCGTCCCGGGTCTCCTCGCGGCCGAACAGATAAAGCCGCTGCCCCGAGATCAGCCAGAACCGCGGGTTGCCGGCGACCGTGACCCCGCGTGCCACGTCGGTGGGGTCGTAGCCGCCGAACTGAGGCCCGTAAATATCGGGATGAGCGACGAAAGACGCCCGATTGCCCTCGTTGCAGAAGCGCCAGACCGCCCCCGCCCCGTCGGCCTCGTAGGCCTCGAGACCGATTTCAGGGCGGGCATCGGTGAAGTAGGCGACTGGGTCGAAGCCCTCGATGGCGAGACCCGTGAAACGGTTCAAGACCACCCGCTCGGAGGTGGCCGCCGCGGCTGCGGCGTCGGGGCGAACCATGGCGCCGCCGAGGCTCAGCCCCACAAGGCTCGCCGCGGCAGCAATAAAGGCTATTCCGGGGCGCCAACCATTTCTTTCCTGCCGTTGTGCCGTCATAGTTGGTGCCGATAACATCCGAGTCGGGGACAATGGACGCAACCTAAAGCCGCGTTTATTGGCGTCAGGTTAAGGCGGCGGCCGCGATTTGATATCCAGGGGTTTTTCATGATTTTCGCCTCACGCCTTGCCGCGGTGTCGCTCGCCGCGATGATGTGCTGGACCGTGCCTGCCTCGGCGCAGACGGCGTCACCGGAGCCTGCTGCCGCCCCGCAACGCGGGCCCAGTGGCAGCACCTATGAGCCGGAGGAACTGGTCAACGCCGGACACCGGTTCTTTGGCAATGTCTCGCGCGGGCTCGCCTCGGTCATCGAACGTGCGGTAAGCCAGTGGGGGCTGCCGAACGGCTACGTCCTGGGCGAAGAGGGCAGCGGCGCCTTTGTCGCCGGGCTACGATACGGCGAAGGCACGCTCTACACCAAGAATGCCGGCGATTTGCGGGTTTACTGGCAGGGACCGTCGGTTGGCTTCGACTGGGGCGGCGATGGCGCTCGCACCATGACGCTGGTCTACAATCTTCCAGCCACCAACGCGATCTACCAGCGCTTCGCCGGCATCGACGGCTCGGCCTATATCATCGGCGGCTTCGGGATGACGGCGCTGACCGCCAACAACATCGTATTGGTGCCGATTCGTTCCGGCCTCGGCCTGCGCCTCGGCGCCAACATCGGCTATCTCAAATACACGCCGCGCGCCACCTGGAACCCGTTCTGAAGCGTTCTTGAGCGTACAGGAACGGCAACAGCGCTGTTCACGAATTCACGGCAACGCGGCATTGGGCTGGCCTTGGCCCCGCAGCCCATGGCATTGTGAATAACGACGCGTTTCTCGCTGGAGCACCACCTATGGTCGAACCGATCATGTATCTGGCGATCGGTTTTCTGGTCTCAATGCTGTTCGGGCTGATGATCGTGCCGCTGGTTCACAACCGCGCGGTACGGCTGACGACCCGGCGCATGGAGGCGGCCACACCGCTGTCGATGGCCGAAATCCAGGCCGACAAGGATCAGCTCCGCGCGGAATTCGCGATGTCGGCGCGGCGGCTCGAGATGAGCGTCGATCAGCTCAAGAACAAGACCACCAGCCAGCTCGCCGAACTCGGCAAGAAATCCGACGCGATCAACCGCATGAAGATCGAGCTCGGCGAAAAGAACGCCACGATCTTTTCGCTCGAGGCGCGCGAGAAGGCGGTGAAGGAACAGTTGCGGGCGACCGAAGAGGAGTTTGCCGCCAAGACGGAGGCGGTGCGCACCGCCGAGCAGGCGCTGAGCGACAAGCAAAACGAGCTTGCGAAGATCCATGCCGAATTATCCGACCGTTCGATCACGGCGGACAGCCGCCAGGTCGAACTGGTGGCGGTACGCACCCAGATCGACCAACTGAAGCAGCGCGTCGGCGAGGCCGAAAGGGATTTTGTCTCGACCCAGGCGCGGCTTGCGCACGAACACGCCGAATCGGAAACCGCGACGCGAGAACTCAACGAAGCGCGCGGCCGGGTCGAGAACCTGAGCCAGCGGGTCACCGATCTCGACCGCCAGCTCATCATCCAGGTCAAGGAGGCCGAAATGCTCGGCAGCCGCGTCACCGACCTGGAATCGCGCCTCGCCACGCAGGGCAAGCTTCTGGCCGAGCGCGACTATGAAAACAGACAGCTTCGCCAGGCCAGCGAGGCCGCCCAGCATCTGGTCCAGGAACTGCGCGATGAACTCCAGGCAGCGAGCGGCGGCAAATTGCCTGCGATCGAAAAATTGCGCACCGAGAAGGCCGCCATCGAGGAGCAGCTTCGGCTGGCGCGCGACGAGCGCGCCAAGACCCAGCGCGACCTCCACGCGATCCAGCAGCAAGCCGAGAGCTCATGGGCGACCGAGCGCATGGAGAACGCGCTGCTGCGTGAACGCATCAACGACATCGCCGCCGAGGTCGCAAAGCTCGCAATGACGCTCGAGGGGCCGAATTCGGCGATCGAGGCCATGCTGGCGGCAGAACCGGCGATTCCAGCGAAGGCCACGCGGCCCGTCAACGGCACCGCAGCCGGCGGCAACGCCGATAGCAGCCCGCCGGAGAGCGGCGGCACGCTCGCCGAGCGAATCCGGGCGCTGCAGTCGCACGCTTCCCGCGCCCGTCAGCACGGGGCGTGAAGCTTTCCCGGCGGTTTGGCGCCTTTGGCTTGACACCCCTGCCCCGCACTCCGTAAATCGCACGGAAATCCCGGGCGCATAGCTCAGCGGGAGAGCGTTCCCTTCACACGGGAGAGGTCCAAGGTTCGATCCCTTGTGCGCCCACCATAAGCCCCGCGGAAGTCTGCTCTCGCGGCGTTGGGAATTGATCACGGACAACTGATCATGGTGCTGGAACCGGACCTCGCCGGTTCCGTTGAGGCGCGCCGGTCAAAAACACGGAGGTTTACTCATGCGCAAACTGATCATCGCCACGGCCGCCCTCGCCTTTCTCTCCTCGACTGCTTTCGCTCAAGACAAACCCGCCGGGACCACCGGGCCTGCGGCGCAGAGCGGCGACACCATGAGCAAGGGCGAGATGTCGAAGGGCAAGATGACCAAGAAGAAGATGACCAAGAAGAAATCGACCAGCAAGATGAGCAGTGAACCCAAACAATGACGATCTGGCCGCCCCCGGGCGGCCTTTTCATGTGAGCCGGCCGGCCAGCCAGCCGGACAGCGCCTGCTCGATTACCCCACCGACATAGACGTCCGACGACGTGACGCCCGTCTTCGCAAGCGTCAGGTAGATGCCGATCCGATAGGCGAACCAAAGATGTGGATCGGTCAGCGCGCGCAGCTTGTGCCGGTCATGTTCCGGCGGCTGATGGTTGCTGGCCTTGCGGACTTCGACCGCGAGCAAATTTTCCGGAACGGCGCGGCGATGCACGACGATGTCGGGATAGACCGATTTCCCGATATGATCGTCGGTCGAGACAATCGATCCCTTGGGAAGCCGCAACGTGCGCTCGCCCAACCGGTCGTAGTCGCAGTCGACCTCCCAGCCCTCGAACTGCCTTTCCAGATGCACCGCCAGTCGGTGCGTCAGGGTCCGTTCCCCGAGATCGTTCTCGAGCAGGTAGGTTTCGCGCGCGTAGAATTCCCCGAGCGCGCTGACCACCTTGTCGAGTTCCGACTGTATCGCGGCCTGCATGGCGCCTCCCCCGAGGCGTCGTGATGGCCGATCTCTGCGTCGGATCGATGACGCTTTTACATCTGCACTTCGATCAATCGCGGTCCCGGCTCGGCGATGGCTTCCGCCAGCGCCTTGTTGAAATCATCCGCGGTCGCGACCGCGCGGCCGGGAACGCCCATGCCCTTGGCCAGCGAGACGAAGTCGATGGTCGGGCGGTCGATCTTCAGCATGTCCTGGGCGCGCTTTCCCGGCTCGCCTGCGCCCACGCCGTCGAATTCGCCACGCAGGATCTGATAAATGCGGTTGGCGAACACGATGGTGACGACGTTCAGCCCCTCGCGGGCCTGCGTCCACAGCGACTGGATGGTGTACATCGCGCTGCCGTCGCCGACCATGCAGATCACCTTGCGATCGGGGCACGCCACCGCGGCGCCGGTCGCGATCGGCGTCGAAAATCCGATCGAGCCGCCCATGTTCTGCAGCCAGTCATGCGGTGCAGCCGACGCGGTCGGCGGGAAAAAACCGCGGCCGGTGGTGATGGATTCGTCGACCACGATGGC
Source organism: uncultured Alphaproteobacteria bacterium (assembly GCA_963808035.1). Taxonomy (GTDB): domain Bacteria; phylum Pseudomonadota; class Alphaproteobacteria; order Rhizobiales; family Xanthobacteraceae; genus Bradyrhizobium. The sequence goes on from CAWEEF010000007.1 coordinate 50,022, forward strand.
ATTCTCCGGAATCGCCACTGCGATGGCCTGGGCAATCGAGGCGTGATTGAGGGCACCGGTCGGCTTGGCAAGCTCGACCCGCTTCTGCGGCTTGACGTCCTGCGGCCTGGCGCCGACCGCCCCCGCTAATGCCTCCAGCGCCGCAATCGAATTTTCCCCCCACGAGGTCATGCGATGAACCTCGCAGCCCTCGGGTTTCAGCATGCTCGGCTTGTTCGGGTAGGCAAAGAACGCGATCGGATCGTTGGCCTCGACCAGAATGATGTGCTTGAAATCCTTCAGGATCGGCAACGCCTGTTCGATCACATAGGGAATCCGGTCAATCGAGAATCGGCCGCGGCCGCGCGCCATCCGCGGATGATAGGTCTGACCCATCACCTTGCAGCCGGTTTTGCCGGCAATCTGCTGCGCGAGCGCGAGGCCCTGTTCGGTCAGCGCGTTGCCGGTGATCAGCAGCAGCGTCTGGGCTCCGCCGCGCAGCACCCTGGCCGCCTCGTCGACGGCCTGTGGGGAATAACTGATACGCTGGCTGCCGGCCGGCACCTGCGCAATGCCATCGGCCTCGTTCCAAGCGGTGTCGGCGGGCAGGATCAGGGTGGCGATCTGCGGCGGAGAGCTTTTGGCCGCCGCGATCGCCGCGGCGCCATCGGCGGCAACCGATTGGGCATCCGGCGAGGTGCGGACCCAGGCCGACATCGTCCGGGCCAGGCCCTCGATGTCGGAGGTGAGCGGCGCATTGTAACCGATGTGGTAGGTGGCGTGCTGGCCGACGATGTTGACAATGCCGGAATGCGCCTTCTTGGCATTGTGCAGATTGGCAAGACCGTTGGCGAGTCCGGGTCCGAGATGCAGCAGCGTCGAGGCCGGCGTGCCCTTCATGCGGAAATAGCCGTCGGCGGCCCCGGTCACCACGCCCTCGAACAGCCCAAGCACGCAGCGCATGCCCTCGACCCGATCGAGCGCGGCGACGAAATGCATCTCCGAGGTGCCGGGGTTGGCAAAGCAGACGTTAACGCCGCCCGCCACCAGCGTCCGCACCAGACTTTCCGCACCGTTCATCCGTTCATCTCCCGTTCGCGATCACTCGATAGGCTGCCGAAGATCAATCATTCCCTGCGGGTTTCGTCAAAGGTTCGCAAGGCATTGCTGCCATCGCCGAGGCAACACAGTTAACCCGGGTCCGGAAATGACCGCTTCGCCGCCGCGCTGCTTGCGAAATCGCTTCAAATATGGCCTGTCTTGCGCTGCAATCAGAGTTCTTGCGAGGAACAACATGACCCGGACTTTTGCGTTTGCGATGGCGGCGATCGCCTTGTTGGCCGGGACCGGGCTGGCGCAGGCCGAGACATTCGACAGCCGCGATATCATGGGAGGCGGCCCCAATTTCATCGCCGGCGGCGCCACCCCAATTCCGCGCACCACCGTCATTTTCGACAGCCACTACGCGCCGGGCACCATTGTGGTGAACACCGCCGAGCGGCGGCTTTATCTGGTACTGCCCAACGGCCAGGCGCTGCGCTACGGCATCGGCGTCGGCCGCGACGGCTTTCGCTGGAGTGGCGTCCATCGCGTCTCCGCCAAGAAGGAATGGCCGAGCTGGACACCGCCCTCGCAGATGCTGGCGCGGCGGCCCGACCTGCCGCGCCACATGGCGGGCGGCATCGATAACCCGCTCGGCGCCCGCGCCATCTATCTGGGCTCGACGCTCTATCGCATTCACGGCTCGAACGAGCCGGAGACGATCGGCCAAGCGGTGTCCTCGGGCTGCTTCCGGATGACCAATGACGACGTCGCCGACCTCTATAACCGGGTCTCGGTCGGCACTACCGTCATCGTGAAGAACTAGCCCCGCACCGAACCCGCGGAACCCGCGCCGTTGCATCGACGGGTTTGCCCGATCGGCCTTGCGCGTCCGCACCGGTTGCGGCAGCGTTGCACGCATGCACGCTGTCTTCCGGTCGTCGTATCGTTTAGGGATCATCGCGCTCGGCCTGGCTGCGACCGCCTTTGACGGCGCCGCGTGGCTGCCGGCGGCCTCCGGCGAAATCCCCGCCATTGCCTCGCGCCAGCGCGCCGAAAAGAAGACCTTCACCGACAGCGAGATCACCGAAGGGTTCTTCAAGACCGCGTTCGGCGCCGAGTTCCATCTGGCCGGCCGGGTCGACCGCATCCGGAAATACGACATGCCGGTACGGGTGTTCGCCTCGGGCGCCGGGCGGCCGGATCGAAAGGCGCAGCTCGCCATTGTGGTCGCCGACATCGCGCGGCGGGTGCAGCATCTCGATATCGCGATGACAGAGACCAACGATGACGCCAACGTCGTCGTCAACCTGGTGCGTGACCGCGATCTGTCGCGCACCATCACCAGCCTTTACGGCAGCGAACGGGCCCGCGAGATCGGATCTTCGCTCGACCCGCAATGCCTGTCCGGCTTTCGCAAGAACGACCGCTTCGAAATCGAGCATTCCGACGTGATCCTCACCTACGACAGCAGCGATTTCACGTTTCTCGACTGCGCCTATGAGGAACTGCTGCAGTCGCTGGGCCCGATCAACGACACCAGCTCGGTGCCGTGGACCATGTTCAATGACAATGTGTCGATGGGATTCTTCGATGTCTACGATCAGTACATCCTCAACGTGCTGTACGATCCGCGCATCAAGGCCGGCATGACCGTGCAGGAGGTGAAAGCCGTACTGCCCGAAGTCCTCGCCGACGTGCGCGCCTGGGTGAAGAGCGTCAATAGCCTGCCGGAGTAGCACCAGATACTCGCCGTTCCGGGGCGCCGGCCTCTCCTTCGTCATTCCGGGATGCGCCACACTTGGCGCAGGCCCGGAATCCATAACCACCATCGGGAGTATGGATTCCGGGCTCGCGCCAAGATGCCCGTCGGGCTTCGTAGCCCGGATGGAGCGCAGCGCAATCCGGGAATCGCGATGCGGGCGAACACCCCGGATTTCGCTTTGCTCCATCCGGGCTACGATTCTGATTTGCCCGTCAGGCAGCCACGCCTTTCCCTGTCATCCCCGCGCGAACGCGGGGATCCAGTACGCCGCGGCGCTTCGGATCTATCACTAACGTCTCGGAATACTGGGTCGCCCGCTTTCGCGGGCGATGACAGCATGCGTGGTTGCCCGCCGGGCAAATCACCGCCGTCATTCCGGGGCGCGCGCCAGCGCGAGCCCGGAATCCATAACCACCGATGCCTGGTGTCGACGGGAAGCGGCCCCAGCTTCGCGCAACATCAACGTTTGTGGTTATGGATTCCGGGCCCGCGCCAAGCGGCGCGTCCCGGAATGACGGCTCTACCCTACCTCGCCTGGAAAAACGTTTTCAACGCCCTTGCGGTCGCATCGGGATTTTCCTCCGGCAGGAAGTGTCCGGAATCGACCGGGGCGCCCGACACGTTGGTTGCCCATTGCTTCCAGGTGTCGAGCGGTGTGGCCGCGGCGCTGGCGATGCCGGCATCGCCCCACAGCGCCAGCATCGGGATCGTGATCTTCTTGCCGGCTTCGAAGTCGGCCTTGTCGATGTCGTAATCGGCATAGGCACCGGCGCGGTAATCCTCGCACATCGCATGCACGCGTGAGGGATCGCGGAACGGGGCGAGATAATGCTGCAGCGCGCGCGGATCGATCGCGTCGAGATTTCTCGACCGGGTCTGGCTCGCCATCTTCTGCCGGAGGAAGAAATCGGGATGGCCGCCGATCAGTGTTTCCGGCAGCGGGAACGGCTGCGCCAGAAAGGTCCAGTGGTAAATCTTCAGCGCGTAAAGCCGGTTCATGCGCTGCCAGTAATCATAGGTCGGCAGGATATCCAGTACCGCCAGTCTCGACAGCCGGCCGGCATGGTCGAGCGCGAGACGATAGGCGACGCGGCCGCCGCGGTCGTGGCCGGCGAGCGCGAAGTGCACATGGCCGAGTTGCTGCATCGCTTCCACCACGGCCTGCGCCATCGCGCGCTTGGTGTAGGGCGTATGGTCCTTGTCGCTCTCGGGCATGTCAGACCAGCCATAGCCCGGCAGGTCGGCGACGATCAGCGTGAACTGGTCCGCCAATTGCGGCGCGACGCGGTGCCACATCACATGGGTCGACGAAAACCCGTGCAGCAGCAACAGCGGCGGACCGTTGCCGCCGACGCGGGCGAAAATGCGGCCCGCGCTGGTGTTGATCCATTCGGACGCGTAGCCGGGAAACAGATCGGCGAGATCGGGCATTTTTGACATTCTCACGTCAACAACGATGTTGTAACCCGGATGAAGCCCTCGGGGCACCCGAAGGCGTGACCAAGGATAAACTCCGCGGAATCCGGGGCCGTCTCATCAACATCGCGATTCCCGGATTGCGCTGCGCTCCATCCGGGCTACGGATTGTTCTCCTGCGCCAACGCCTGCGAGGCAATGTCGCGGCGGCAGAAACCTTCCGGCCATTGGATGCGGTCGACGGCCTGGTAGGCGCGTTGCTGCGCCTCCGCTATTGTCTTGCCCAGTGCGCAGACATTCAACACCCGACCGCCATTGGCGAGGATGTGCCCATCCTTCGCAATTGTGCCGGCGTGGAAAATCTCGACGCCCTCGATTTTTGCGGCGTCCTCGAGCCCCTCGATCCGCGAGCCCTTTTTGGTGTCGCCGGGATAGCCTTTCGCCGCCATCACCACGGTCAACGCCGATTGCGGATACCAGCGCAGATCGAAATTCCCGAGCTGGCCGTCGCAGGCGGCCAGCAAGGCCGGCACGATATCCGACATCATCCGCAGCATCAGCACCTGGCATTCCGGATCGCCGAAGCGGACATTGTATTCGAACAGTTTTGGGCCGGCCGCCGTCAGCATCACACCGGCATAGAGCACGCCGCGAAACGGCATGCCGCGCGCCTTCATCCCGGCGACGGTCGGGCGAATGATTCTCGCCATGATGGCGTCGTGGATGTCCGGCGTCACGAACGGCGTCGGCGAATAGGCGCCCATGCCGCCGGTGTTCGGCCCCTGGTCGTGATCGAACGCCCGCTTGTGGTCCTGCGCCGAGGCCAGCGGGATCGCGGTCTCGCCGTCACACAGCGCAAAAAAGCTGATCTCGCGGCCGGCGAGATATTCCTCGATCACGATTTCCGCGCCCGCCGCGCCGAACGCGCCCTCAAACATCATGGCGACGGCATCCTCGGCCTCGCGCAGGGTGCTGGCGACGACCACGCCCTTGCCCGCCGCCAGTCCGTCGGCCTTGACCACGATCGGCGCGCCCTGCGTCCGCACATGAGCCAGCGCATCGGCCGCGCTGGTGAAGCGGCCATAGGCTCCGGTCGGAATGCCGAATTCGCTGCACAGCGCCTTGGTAAAGCCCTTGGAGCCCTCGAGCCGCGCCGCCTGCCGGCTCGGACCGAACGCCTTGATGCCGGCGGCCGCGAGATCATCGACGATCCCGGCTGCCAGCGGCGTCTCCGGGCCGACCACCACCAACTCCACGGCGTGGCGCTTGCAGAAATCGATCACGGCGCCGGGGTCGGCGATATCGAGCGCTACACATTCCGCTTCCCGTGCAATACCGGCATTGCCCGGCGCGCACCAGAGTTTGGTCACCAAAGGAGAGGCCGCGATCTTCCAGGCCAGGGCGTGTTCGCGGCCGCCGGAACCGAGCAGGAGGATGTGCATGAGGCACCAAAAAAGGTGTACGAAACCGGTTCGGTCGCACGAAATTCCCTCCCCCTGCAAGAGGAAAGCTCATTGCGAACAACGTGGCCCGGATGCAGCGAAGCGAAATCCGGGGCCTCGCGCCGCCTCGCCGCGATCCCGGATTGCATCCGGGCTACGGCACTACGTCGTCATTCCTGCCGCGCCGAGGCTGCGATGATTTCCTGCAGCGTGGCGACATGGCGGGCGAAGGCGCCGCGCCCGGCCGCGGTCGCGGTCACCGTGGTCTGCGGCTTCCGGCCGACAAAGGCCTTGTCGACCGCGACATAGCCGGCGCGCGACAGCGTCTCGATATGGGCGCCGAGATTGCCGTCGGTGGCACTGGTCAGCTTTTTGAGTTTGGAAAACTCCAGTCCGGCGCCGGCCGGCATGGCGTTCAGCGCCGCCATGATCTTCAGCCGCAACGGCTGGTGAATGATGTCGTCAAGCTCTGCCATCGCTCAGTCCCGGCGCATCCAGAGCCCGCCCAGGATCAGCCCGCCGCCATTGACAAATGCCATCCACAGCGGAAACGCCGCGCCGATAAAGAAATAGCCAACCAGCGTCAGTGCCGTCACGGCGAGACCGATCGCGATGAAGATATAGCCGAACCACAGGCCTGCCATGCAGTACATCAGCATGAAGTAGATCGGCCAGAACGTGCCCACCTGGCGCGGCGTGAAGTGGCCGAGCCCATTGACGCAGAAAAAGCCGAACCCGAAGAACATCAGGAAGGCCGCGAGCGCGCGGAGATCGAAGCCGGGCAACCCGGACCGTACACGGCCGAACACGCCGACGGCCGCCGAGCCCACGACGCCGGCGATGTAAACCAGAATCCAGGCGTAGTTGGCGTAGTGGGGCGTGAAGTAGGTCACGAGGTTGCCGGCAAACACCAGCCCGCCCCACATGATCATCAACTTGCTCGCGGTATCGTAAATCTGCGACTGCCGCACCCGGCGAACGACCTCGTCGATCTCGCCGAGCGCTTCGATGGCCTGCTTGCTGTCGATCATGATCGCCTCTCAACGTGTCGCGACGTCGTCGGCGATGACCGACACCGCGGCGGGCGCGCTGACGATGGCCATGTGGTTGGCGCCGGGAATCAACTTGACGTCGACCGGCGGCGTGATGCCGCGCACCGCCTCGGCATATTGATCCGCGATCATCAACTCGTCGTCGGCGCCACAGAAGATCGTGAGCGGCCTGGTCGCGGCAGCGAGATCGGCGCGATATTCGCCATCGGTACCAAAGTTGCGCATCAACCGCACCGTATAGGTGGGCGTCAGAAATCTCTCGGAATTTTCGGGCACCGCGAAGGCCAGCGCCGGCAGAGCGTCGCAGCAGGCGACTCCGATCTGGCGCAGCGCCGCGAGCCCGATGAGGCGCGGAATGTCGGCGCTGGCCCAGCCGCCGGAATGCGGCCGATTGGTCGGGGCGTTGTAGCCGAGATAGGGCGCGAGCAGCACGGTGCGCGCGAACAGGCGCTGGATCGGTGACGCCGCCACCCGCAACGCGAACCCGCCGCCGGCGGAGTGGCCGAGCAGCGTCAGCGGCGCGGTTGGAGCCGTCTTACGCACCACCGCGACAAAATCGGCGAGGTCATCCTCAAGCTGGCCGAGATAGGCGATATCGCCGCGTGCCCCCGAGGCGCCGTGGCCGCGAATATCGACCGCAAAGGTTTCGACGCCGCGCGCGGCGAGCGCATCGGAGAGCGAATGGACGCTCGCGCTTGACCCTGACGAGCCGTGAACGAGGATGGCGACGCGCCCGACCGCACTTCCGCGCGCCGGGTAGCGGCGGTAGACGAGCGTGGTGCCGTCGCGGGCCTGGAACCACTCCAGCGCCGGCATGGTGCTGCGGTCGACGGTGTGCGCGGTGTCCGAGATCGAGGCGAGCGGCGGAGGCCGTGTCAGCGGCGCCGCAACCAGGGCGGTGAGTAGGACGGCCACGGCGCCGACCCCTGCAAGAATCCATCCGACGGTCTTGAGCGAGCGGTTTATCAGGGATTTCCGCATGTGAGTTCTCCTCCAAACGATCCAAAAAATGCGTTACAGAGAACTCTGTATCACAGAGTGTTGGCATCCGCAATCCCTGATTGGCGGCCGCGGCGGAAATCCCTACCCTGCGCTCGAGCCCAAAACCCGAATCGATTGGTCGATGCCTGCTGCCGAAGCCCTGATCAACGCGCCTGAATTCACCGTGTCGGAACTGTCCTCGGCGCTGAAGCGGACGGTCGAGGACACGTTCGGGCATGTCCGGGTGCGCGGCGAGATCTCCGGTTTCCGCGGCCCGCACTCCTCCGGGCACTGCTATTTCGCGCTCAAGGACGAGAGCGCCAAGATCGAGGCGGTGATCTGGAAATTCGCCCATGCGCGGATGCGCTTCAAGCCGCAGGAGGGGCTTGAGGTCATCGCCACCGGCAAGCTCACCACCTATCCGGGCTCCTCGAAATACCAGATCGTCATTGAAGCCCTCGAGCCGGCCGGGATCGGCGCGCTGATGGCTCTGATGGAGGAGCGCAAGCGCAAGCTCGGCGCCGAGGGGCTGTTCGACGAGGCGCGTAAGCAACTGCTGCCATGGCTGCCGGAGGTGATCGGCGTCGTCACCTCACCGACGGGTGCGGTGATCCGCGACATCCTGCATCGGCTGCAAGACCGCTTTCCGCGGCGGGTGCTGGTGTGGCCGGTCAAGGTGCAGGGCGAAGGCTCGGCCGAACAGATTGCAGCTGCGATCCGCGGCTTCAATGCGCTGCCGGAGGGCGGCCGGATTCCGCGGCCGGATCTGTTGATCGTTGCGCGTGGCGGTGGCTCGCTGGAGGACCTCTGGTCGTTCAACGAGGAAATCGTGGTCCGCGCCGCCGCCGACAGCATGATCCCGCTGATCTCCGCGGTCGGCCACGAGACCGATATCACGCTGATCGATTTTGCCGCCGACAAGCGCGCGCCGACGCCGACGGCCGCGGCCGAAATGGCCGTGCCGGTGCGCCGCGAATTGTTCGTCAAGGTTTCCACGCTGGCGCGGCGCACCCTGATGTGCTGGCAGCGCGGCCAGGACAGCCGGCGCAATGAGCTGCGCGCAGCGGTACGGGCGCTGCCCGCGGCCAGCGAACTGCTGGCGATCCCGCGGCAGCGGCTGGACGGCACGGCCGCCGCCCTGCCCCGCGCGCTGAAAGCCAATACCCACGCGCATTTCCGCCGCTTTGCCGGCACCAGCGCCCGCCTCACTTTGCGGGTGCTGCATGGTCAGGTCGCGCAGGCGCAGCAGCGGCTCTCGGCGTCGGGCGAACGGATCATCCATGCCGCGCGGGCGCTGTTGCGAATTCGCCGGGATCGCTATGCCGGACTGGCAATACGACTGAAGGCTTCAAAATTGTCGAACGCGCAGGCCCAGCGCCAAGTCATCGTCCGCGACCGCGAACGCACGCTGCGGCTTTCCGAGCGCGCCCGCCGCGCGCTTGCGACCGCCATGCAGCGCGATCGGGCCCGGGTCAGCCATAGCGGCCAATTGCTGGCCGCGCTGTCCTACCGCGGCGTGCTGGCTCGCGGTTTTGCACTGGTGCGCGATGCGCGGGGCCTTGCGCTGCACGCCGCCGCCGCCGTCGGACCGGGCGCGCACCTCACCCTCGAATTCGCCGACGGACGCGTCGCGGCGACCGCAGATGCGGATCGGCCGGCGGCCGCGAGCCCGGCGAAACCCGCCGCCAGCGAGCCGCGAACCGCGCCGCCCAAGCGCGTGGTGAAGCCGGTCGGCCAGGGCAGCCTGTTTTAAGAGCGCTCAGTGGCCTCGTGGTTCGAGACGCCCGCTGCGCGGGCTCCTCACCATGAGGAGTTAGACCTCATCTTGAGGAGCGGCCTCTTGGCCGCGTCTCGAAAGATGAAGCCCCCCGCTGCGCCGAAAGACGAACTACCGGGCCAGCCATTCGGCGACGCGCTTTTGCGAATCGGTGCGGGCTTCGGCATCGGTGCCGAGATGACCGCGCTCGGGAACGCTGGCATCCGCGATTCCGGCCATGGCATGAAGCGGCAGGTTCGCCCGGTCGAAGTCGTGATAGGCGCCGGGATACACCACGATCCGTGCCAGCGCGCTGCGGCCCCGCGCGCCGTCGATCATCTGGCGGCAGGCCGGCGGCGAGCTGACATCATCCTTGGCGCCGATCAAAAGCAGCGTCGGCACCCGCGCGCTCCAGCCCAGCCCCGAGGAGATCCGGCAGTCCGGATAGAACGCGACGGCCGAGCGGAAATCCGGCTCGAAATTGCGCGAGGCGAGTTGCGGGCGCACCGCCCACAGCAGCGCGCTGGCGCCGTTCGCCCATCCCAGCAGGCTGATGCGATCATGGGCGGCCCAGGGCTGCCGCACCAGCCACTCCCGGGATGCCATGATGTCCACCACCCGCTCGCGGCGGGCGAGCACATGATGCTCCTTGACCCGGCATTGCGGCCCGAGTTCGCGCGAGCCGTAACTGTCCGGCAGCAACACCGCATCGCCGGCTTTCAGCAATTGCTCGGCCCAGTCCCGGTAGCGCGCCAGCACCGGCTCGGAGCGGCCGGCCAGGCCGCCGCAACCATGCAGGGCGATCACAACCGGAAACGGACCATCGCCCTCGGGCTTGTAGAGCTGCGCATGCAAGACGGCCTTGCCCGAGGGAATGTCGACCTGACGCGGCAGCGGCAACGGCGCCGCGTGCGCGGCAAGGGCCACGGCGATGGACGTCAGGAATGCAATGGCTGACAGGAGGCGCATTGGGCTTGCGGCGTCGTTATGGCGCCGGGAAAACAGCGCTCCACCGCCAAGGCTAGCATGCAGCAAAGCCGGCATTTCATCACAAATCGGTGGGTTTGACTGGCGGACACGTTGACCTATTTATGATAGATCGCATCAGCAAGAGCATGTGTCCCGGGCGGCCCCGGGCTATTCGGAGAGAACCGTGCTGAATAAATTCGGTCCGTCGGGACACGGCGAAGCGCAGGTCCAATATCTCGACGGCGATTTCCGGGTGATCTCGCCGGGAACGTATGTGCGCTGCGCGGTAACCGACGTCCGCATACCGCTCGACGAGCTGAAATATTGGAGCGTCGACCTGCAGGAGGCCTACGCCGTGCCGGGCGCGGTGCTGCAGCGGCATTTTCCCGGCGTGCTGAAGGCGCAGCGTTAGTTGCCGCGCTGAAACCTGCTCTGGCGCGCCTGGAACAGCCGGTCGAGCACGAATTTCCGCAGTCGTGCCCTGTCCTCGAACTCAAGCTTCACCGCGAACGGCACGATGTCGCGCGCCCAGCCGAGAGCGCCGTCGCCGTCGCGCAGCCGCGCCAGATCCTTTTCCGTCGTCACCATGGTCAGCCCATCGCGCCCGGCCTCGGCGACCAGCGCGGCGATCTCGGTTTTGGAAAACGGATGGTGATCCGGGAAAATGCGTTGCGTGATCACATCGATTCCGCTGCCGCGCAGCGTCCGGAAGAACCGCGCCGGATCGCCGATCCCGGCAAAGGCCAGGACGCGGCGGCCGGTGAGACGGGCCACCGTGGCCGGGTCGGGCGTCAGATGCGCGCGCAGCGCCGGCCGGCCTTGCGCGGCGGCGGCGGCCACCACCGCATCGGCGGCGTTGCCGTCACCCACCACGATCAAGGCATCGGTGCGGGCAAGCTGCTGGCGCAGCGGTGCCCGCAGCGGCCCTGCGGGAAACACGCCGCCATTGCCGATGCCACGGTCGCCGTCGATCACGATCAGCGAACAATCCTTGGCGATGGCGGGGTTCTGGAACCCATCGTCCATCAGGATCACGCTGGCGCTCTGCGACCGCGCCAGGGCCACGCCGCCGACACGATCGCGCGCTACCACCACGGGCAGCCGCAGCGCCAGCATCAGCGGCTCGTCGCCGACATCAGCCGCAACATGGCGCGCCGGATCGACCTTGATCGGCCCGTGCAATCGTCCGCCATAACCGCGGCTGAGCACGACCGGGGTTTCGTCGAGCTCGCGCAGAAGCTCAGCGAGCGCCAGCACCGCCGGGGTCTTGCCGGCTCCGCCGGCGTGATAATTGCCGACGCAGAGCACGGGAATGCCGGCGTCGAAACCGGCATTTTGCAACCGCAGGCCTGCGACCAGGCCATAGAGAGCGCCGAGCGGCGACAGCAGCAGCGAGATCCAGGATGGCGGCCGGTACCAGAAGGCCGGCTCACGCATTGGCCGCTCCCATTTCGAGCCGCAACTGCAGCAGATAGGGCTCGAGCGCGGCGAAGGTGCGATCGAGCGCGCCGCCGAGCTGGGCCACCACGCGTTCCGCGGCCGCCATCGACTTGGTGCGTATGGCTGGATCGGCCAGCAACTGCCCGAGCTGTTTCACCAGCGCTTCCGGTGTGGCGGCAAGCCTGGCACCGCCCGCGCCGTCGAGCGCCGCATAGACATCGGCGAAATTGAAGACATGCGGACCGTGCACGATCGAGGCGCCGAGCTTGATCGCTTCGATCGGATTCTGGCCGCCATGAGCAATCAGCGAGCCCCCCATGAACACGATCGGCGCCAACCGATAGAACAGTCCCAATTCGCCCATGGTATCGGCGACATAGATGTCGGTGGTCGCGATCGGCAACTCCTCGCGCGAGCGCAAGGCCACATGGAGGCCGGAGGCCGCGATCGCCCGCGCGATGGTCTGCCCGCGGTCCGGATGCCGTGGCACGATCACGCTCAGCAGCGACGGAAAGATCGCCGCCAGACGGCGATGCGCTTCCACGAACGGTTCCTCCTCGCCGGGATGGGTCGAGGCCGCGACGATGATCGGGCGGCCGCGCGTCACCCCCATCAGCCGCTCCAGCCTCGCCGGATCGGCGGGCGGTGCCGGAACATCCAGCTTCAGATTTCCCGTCGTCACGACATTGCGGCTGCCCAGCGCCGCGAAGCGATCGGCATCGAGCTGCGACTGCGCGAGACAGACGTCGAACCGTCCGAGCAATGCCGAGATGGTGCCGGTGATCCGTCGCCAGCGCGGGAAGGAACGATGCGACATCCGGCCGTTGATCAGCACCATCGGCAGACGCCGCGCCGCACTCGACAGGATCAGATTGGGCCACAGATCGGACTCGATGAACAGCGCAAGGCTCGGCCGCCAGTGATCGAGGAAGCGCGCGACGTAGCGCGGCGAATCGAACGGCACATATTGATGGATGATATCGGGCGGAAAGCGCTTGGCGACGATCGCCGCCGAGGTCACCGTACCTGACGTCAGCAGGATGCGGATATTCAGCGCCCGCATCCTTTCGATCAAGGCGGCGGCGGCCAGGACTTCGCCGACGCTGGCGCCGTGAATCCAGACCAGCGGTCCGCGCGGCCGGACGTCCCCGCTCACGCCGCGTCGTTCACCGACGCGCGCCGGATCCTCCTTGCCCTGTTTCAGCCGCCGCCTGATCAGCGCCGGCGCCAGCGGTGCCGCCGCGGCGGACAATTTCTGGTAGATGCGCAAGGTGATCGGCAGGGCGTCAGCCATGGCCGGCCTCTTCCGAACGGCCGGCCTGCGCATAGGCTTGGCGGGTTGCCTCGTTCAAGGTCGCCTCCAGTCGCGCGCGCAGTCGTTCCATGGTCTCGGCGTCGGCATCCGGCGGGACCGCAATGACTTCGCCTCCCACCAATGCACCTCGGCCAAATGGCAGATTGATGGTGGAATGGTCCCAGTTGTCGAGGCGGATGAAGCGGCTGGTCGCCATCGCGAACGGCATGATCGGTCGCCCGGATTCCCGCGCCAGCATGATAATGCCGAGGCCCGCGACACGCGAGCGCTTCGGCACGTCCGCAGTCAGCGCGACGTTATAATTTTCTTCGAGCGCGCGCAGCATTTCCTTGAAGGCGCCGACACCGCCCTTACGGTGAAACGCCGACCCGTGGTCGCCGGAGCCGCGGATGGTGCCGACGCCGAGCCGTTCGGCCGCGATCGCGTTGAATTCGCCGTCGCGATGCCGGGAAATCAGCACCTTGGCCCGATGGCTCTCCTTGGTCCTGATGAACGGTGTCATGAAATGCTGGCCGTGCCAGAACGCGAAAATCGCCGGCTGCTGCGGCTCGACCAGGTCATAGACGTCGGGAGGGTCGAAACTGAATCTGTTGGTCCGCCACACCAGCCGCAGGAATTCGGCCGCAAGAAACCCCGCAGCGCGCTGCACGGAGCTGCTGCGCAGCGCGTTGCGAAGCAGTCTTTTCAACGGCCAGGCTTCGCGTCTTGAGCCGGATCGAGCAGCCGGTGCAGATGGACTACGAAATAGCGCATATGGGCGTTGTCCACGGTCTGCTGCGCCTTCGCCTTCCAGGCCGCATAGGCGCTGGCATAGTTGGGAAACACCCCGACGATTTCCACCTGATCGAGGTCCTTGAACGTCGTATGCTCGAGATCGGTCAATTCGCCGCCGATGACGAGGTGGAGCAATTGCTGCTGGGCACTATCCGACATGATGCATTTTCCTAGCGCGGTGCCCGGCGCACCAGTCTCCCGACGCGAAACGGCGGCACTCAGGACAGCGGAAATTGTCGAAAATGCTCGACAATGCCTGCATGACGATCGCGTCCCGCTGCCACCAGCACCCCGTGCGTCACCTCCCGGCGATTGTACAGGATCGTCTCGCCGGAAAGCGCCGTCATGTTACCATTCGCTTCCTGCACGATCAAATTGGCCGCCGCAAGGTCCCAGTCGCGGCTCTGGCCGCCGGCGAACGCGGCATCGAGACTTCCGTCCGCGACCCGGCACAGCCGCAGCGCCAACGAACCGATTCGCGGATGAAGCGCGACGTCGCCGGGCGACCCACTGAGGCGCTGCACCAGCGGCCTCGGACCGGCCACGCGGGAAAAGTCCAGATCGACGCCGGGTGTGGCATGCACGCGGGCGTCATTGCGCACGGCGCCGCGCCCGCGCGCCGCGAAGAACAACTCAGCGCTGACCGGCGCGAAAACCGCCGCCAGCACCGGGCAATTGTTCTCGACCAGCGCCACGCTGACGCACCAGTCCTCGCGGCCGGCGAGGTAGCCGCGGGTGCCGTCGATCGGATCGACGATCCAGACCCGCGGCATGCCCAGCCGCGCGTCGTCGTCGGCACTCTCTTCCGACAGCCAGCCATAGTCCGGCGTGGCGGACCGCAGCCGGTCCTCAAGCAGATCGTTGACCGCGATATCGGCCTCGGACACCGGCGACGACGCGCCCTTGGTCCAGTTCTTGAGGTCGGTGCGAAACAGCGACAGCGCCAGCGCGCCGGCGTCCCGCACCGTGTCGGTCAACAGCGCGGCTTCACGCGCCAAAATGCTGCCGGGCGCGCCGGCGGCGCTAGCGTCCGCCAAGCGTCAAACCCTCGATGCGCACGGTCGGAGCATTGACGCCATAACGGAATTCCAGATCGTTGGCCGGCACCATCGATTTGAAAATCTCGAGCAGGTGGCCGGCGATGGTCACCTCGCTCACCGCATAGGTGATCTTGCCGTTCTCGATCCAGAAGCCGGAGGCGCCGCGGCTGTAATCGCCGGTGACGCCATTGACCCCGGAGCCGATCAGATCGGTGACATAGAACCCCTGTTTGATGTCCGACATCAGGTCGGCCGGCGTCGGCTCACCGGCTTCGAGATGCAGGTTAAACGACCCCGGCGAGGGCGAAGACGAAACGCCGCGATGGGCATGGCCGGTCGTGGCCATCCCGAGTTCGCGCGCGGTGGCGGAATCCAGCAGCCACGAGGTCAGCACGCCCTGATCGATGATGGCGAGCTTTTTGACCTTGACGCCTTCGGCATCGAAGCCTTGCGAGCGCAGGCCCCGCACCCGCAGCGGATCGTCGATGATGCGGATGTTGCGCGCAAATAGCTGTTCGCCGAGACGGTCCTTCAGGAAGCTCGTCTTGCGCGCGACCGATGCGCCGTTCACCGCGCCGACCAGATGACCGACCAGCGATCCGGAAACCCGGGGATCGAACACCACCGGCACCCGACAGGTCTCGACCTTGCGCGGATTGGCGCGTGCCACCGTACGCTCGCCTGCCTTGCGCCCGACGCTTTCCGGCGATGCCAGGTCGGAAGCGTGAGGCGCGGTGGTGTAGTCGTAGTCGCGCTCCATGCCGGTGCCATCACCCGAGATCGCGGTCATCGAGATGCTCTGGCTTGAGCGCAAATAAGAGCCGTGGAAGCCGGTGCTGGTCACGAGCACCATGCCGCCGATTCCCGTGGACGCCGATCCGCCACCCGACTTGGTGACGCCCTTGACGGCAAGTCCGGCCGCTTCCGCCTCGCAGGCGCGGCGTTCGAGTTCCGACGTCGAGGGGACCTGTGGATCCAAAAGATCGAGATCGGGAAATTCCCGCGCCAGCAACGCCGGATCGGCGAGCCCGACATATTTGTCGGCGGGCGCGACCCTCGCCATGGCGACGGCGCGCTCGGCCAATTTGGCGATGCCATCGCCGCTGACATCGTTGGTCGATACCACGGCCTGACGCTGCCCCACCAGCACGCGCAGCCCGACATCGTCGCCTTCCGAGCGCTCCGATTCCTCGACGCGGCCGTCGCGCACCTCGACGCCCTGCGAAATGCCGCGCACGGCGACCGCATCGGCGGCGTCGGCGCCAGCGCGCCGCGCCGCCTCGACCAGGCGCTGCGCCAGCGCGCTCAAAGCGGACTGGTCGAACAGGTGTGAGCTGGCGGCTTTTGACGAAAGCGGTGATGCGGCAGACGGTGAAGAGATCACGAACAAATTCCCGGGGATTGAACCAGCGCTGAGCGAGGTCGATGCGGATCGGCAGCCTCCTGAGATGTGCCCGATTTACGCGGACTTCAAGCATTTCCTGATGCCAAAGCCAAAGAATTTCCGATTTGCCGCAACGACTCGTCAATCATGTGAGCCAAGGTCTTGTCAATCATGCGGGCGAATCCACGGCAGGTGACGCCCGATTAACCAGCCTTTTTAAGCCGAAACGGACGCGGTTCTGGCAAGCTGCAGGCTATCGACCGGGAGCATAATCCCGGCGGGGAGACCAGGCCGTGAGGCGTCAAACAGCAACAAGCGGGATCAATCCCGCCGGGTCGGGCCGCGCCTTGCGGCTCGACCCTCTTTGTTTGCCGGTCAACTTCGACGCGCACGACAGCCGTGCCGACGGCGGCGTACGGCAGATCGAACTTCATCGCGAGCGAGTCGTTTTGCGCCGGGCCCTGCACGGCATGCAAATGGCGGTCAGCATTCGCGTCTGCGATTTTCTTGGTGTTGGGCTGCGCGGCATCGATGAAGCGCAGATGCTGGTGCTGGTACATCGCGACCCATCGCTGACCATCCCGCTCTGCGTCAGTTCCGACCGCGGTGAGATCGCGCACGCCTGGCAGATGTGGTGCGAGATCTTCGCGCTGCCGCCATTGCCGGAGGAAGAGGCCAACGAGCCGGCCGCGCGACGGCGGCGCCACAACGCGATCCGGACCCGGCGTCCGAAATTTCTGGTCCGGCGCCGCGCCGGCGATTTGCTCAACCCTGCGAATATCCACCAGGGCGAGTGCGAGATCATCGCCAGGGATTGAGGCAATCAACGACCCCACTCGCTTGATCTTAGTCTTATCACCGTCAGGCCGGGCCGGCCTTGACCGGCTGTCCCCGCCAGCGGCTCCCACGCAGGTAAGATGATTGGAGTGCGGAAGCACTCCAATGCCGACGAGAGGGCGGCAGCGTCGCCTAGCTCATTGGATTACTTTCCCGTTGCATGGGCTGACCCATTGGAGAGTAGTCATCATGACACTAACGATTCCGATCAGCGTGGTGGAGACGCCGGAATTCCTGTCGGCAGCCCGCAAGCTCAGGCGTGCGGAAGTTGCGGTGGGGATTGGATGGCCGGGGCAAGCGCGGCGGCGCACGGTTGATCTACTTCCACCACGACGCCGGCATGCCGCTCTTCGCGCTGACCGCCTTCGCCAAGAACGTGCAGGCCGATTTGAGCCAGCAGGACCGCAATGACTTCCGCCAGCTTACGACGCTGCTGGTCGAGGCATTCAAGAGGAGAAAATCATGAGCAAGGTTGCTGACAGCATCCGGCGCGGCCTCAAGGAAGCGGTGGCCTACGCCGAAGGAAAGGCGGATGAGAATCGCATGTGCCGGAGAAGATCGACGTGAAGGCGATCCGGACACGCCTGGACATGACGCAGGAAGAATTTGCAGGCCGGTTCGGGTTCAGCGTCAACACGCTGCGGCATTGGGAACAGGGTTCGCGGCAGCCGGAAGGGCCGACTCGCGCGTACCTTCTGGTGATCGAACGCGCACCCAAGGCAGTTCAGAAAGCTCTGCAGATGACGTAGTACGTGTAGAGCCCGGCTACGCCAGAACCTCACAAGTATTTTTACGCGGCATGATCGACTGAACGCTTTCATTGCGAGCGCAAGCGAAGCAATCCATCCCGAGTCATTCCGGGGCGCGAAGCGAAGCGGAGCGAGCCCGGAATCCATACTCCCGATAGTGGTTATGGATTCCGGGCCTGCGCCAAGTGGCGCATCCCGGAATGACAGTGTTTTGGGTTGGCCCGCATTGTCATCCCGGGCTCGCGCTGCCGCGCGCCCCGGAATGACGTTGCACTCAGCCTCGCATCGCCGCATCGGCGAGCAGTCCGGCAAACAGCAACAACCCCGCATCGCGGTTGGACTTGAAGACGCGCAGGCACAACGCGGGATTTGCAATATCAAGCCGGACGATCTGCCAGGCCAGATGCGCGGCAAAGGCGGCAAGCCCGATCCACGCCGGCCAGCGCGCGGCTGCCGAGACCAGCGCCATGCCGATCAAAACCACCGCCGAGCCATAAAACGCCGCGAGCGCCGGACCGGTGCGGGCGCCGAACAGCAACGCGGTCGATTTGATGCCGATCAGCGCGTCGTCCTCGGCGTCCTGATGGGCATAGATGGTGTCGTAGCCGATCACCCACGCGATCGAGCCGGCGTACAGCCACAGCGCCGGCGCATCGATCCGGCCGACGATCACGGCAAATCCCATCAGCGCGCCCCATGAGAAGGCGAGCCCCAGCACGATCTGCGGCCAGTACGTGATCCGCTTCATGAACGGATAGACCGCGACGATCCCAAGCGAGGCGATTCCGGTCACGACCGCGAAGCGGTCAAACTGCAGCAGCACGGCAAGCCCGATCAGCGCCTGCGCGACCAGAAAGGCCGCGGCCTGCGCCACGCTGACCTGTCCCGCCGGAATCGGCCGCGACCGCGTCCGCTCGACCCGCGCGTCGAGATCGCGATCGGTGATATCGTTCCAGGTGCAGCCGGCGCCGCGCATGACGAAGGCCCCGACCAGGAACAGCGTCAGCACCAGCGGCAAGGACGAGAGATTGCCGGCGACACCGCAGGCGAGCGCGGCCGACCACCAGCACGGCAGGAGCAGCAGCCACGATCCGATCGGCCGGTCGAGGCGGGAGAGCCGTAGATAGGGGCGCGACCAGGTCGGCGCGTGGGTGTCGACCCAGTTGCCGGTCGAGTCAGCAACGCGGGCGGCGGTTCCGCTCATCGGAGCCCGGTCATCGCGCCAGCACGTTGCCGTTCAGGGTATCGAAGGTGCTGCCGCCCTTCTTGGTCTGGGTGGCTTCAGGAACCGTCGCGGCCGATCCCAGCACTTCGCTCAGGCTCGGACCGGCCGGCCCCCGCCCTGCCTGCTGCGCGACCTCGCAGACCTTCTTCTGCATGGTCTCGGTGTTCTTGTGGCCGGCCTTGAGCTGGTCCGCGATCTGCGCCGGAATCCCGCACTTTGATGCATTGACTTCGACGTATTTGATCATCTTGATTTCGGACTGGCCGAAGCTTTCGATCAGCTTGCAGGCCTCCTGCGGCGTCGCGTGGCGGTCGCCGGCGGCCTTGATCAGCTTGCCGCGCCGCTCGGCCTCGTTACGCAGCGGAAGAAAACCCTTCATGCACGCGTCCGATCCAGCCACCTGCGATGGCGGCGCCGGCGGCCGCTCGAATGCGGCGCCGGCGAGCGGCGCCGCGCCATTGGCCGGGAACGAAGTCGGCGCCGCGCCGATCGCTGCCACCGGCGCCGAGCCGTTGACGGGAGGAAATGCGGGGTCGTTGCGCGGCACGGATCGACCGGACACCGGCGGAAATGCCGGA
Source organism: uncultured Alphaproteobacteria bacterium (assembly GCA_963808035.1). Taxonomy (GTDB): domain Bacteria; phylum Pseudomonadota; class Alphaproteobacteria; order Rhizobiales; family Xanthobacteraceae; genus Bradyrhizobium. Next base: position 69,765 of record CAWEEF010000007.1, read on the forward strand.
TCGTTGCGCTGCACGGTCTGGCCCGGCGCGGGTGGAAAAGCCGGGTCGTTCGGCTGCACCGTCTGGCCCGGCAGCGGCGCGGGAAACGCGCCCTGCGCCATGACCGGACCAGCGCAGGCGGCAACGACAGCCACGGCGGCGGGCACAATGAGGCGGCGCATGTTCAAAGCTGTTTCTCCGGCAAGGTCCAGATAGCCCCAGCGCCCCTCTCAACAGAAGCGCTACTTCCGGTGGGGCTTATTACGATTCCCGGCAGCGCTTAACAACCCGTGGAATTTGGCAACAGCGCGGCGCAGGGCCACATCGGAACCCAATAATGGCGTAAATTCTCATCCTTTGGGTTAAAAGACCGTCGGATTGGAACACTGCTCATGCCGCAACTCGATTTTCGCAGCCCCCGGCTGTTTGTCGATGCCCCGCTCTGCGCTGGCGAGAGGGTCGCGCTCCAGCAAAGCCAGAGCAATTATCTCGGCAATGTGCTGCGGCTATCGACGGGCGGAACCATCCTGGTGTTCAACGGGCGCGACGGCGAATGGCAAGCCTCGGTCGCCGGACGCAAACGGCCCGACAGCCTCCATATCGTCGCCCGGACCCGGCCCCAGGACCGCCTGCCCGACCTCGCCTACATCTTTGCGCCGCTGAAGCACGCCCGGCTCGACTACATGGTGCAGAAGGCCGTCGAGATGGGCGCAGCATCGCTGCAACCGGTTTTGACCCGGTTCACCCAGGTCGCGCGGGTTAATGGCGAGCGGATGCGGGCCAATGTCGTTGAGGCGGCCGAGCAATGCGGGATCCTCAGCATCGCAACGGTCGCGGAACCGGTGACACTCGAACGCTATCTGAACCAGCGCGATGCGCAGCGGCTGCTGGTGTTCTGCGACGAGGCCGCAGACGTCGCCAATCCGATGCAGGCGCTGCAGAACGACAAGACGGTCGCCAATGGCAACGACCTCCTGATCGGCCCCGAAGGCGGATTTGCCGAGGAAGAGCGTGCCCTGCTGCTACGGCAGCCGCGGGTGCTGCGGGTTTCGCTTGGCCCGAGAGTGCTGCGCGCCGATACCGCGGCGGTGGCGGCGCTGGCGCTGGTCCAGGCCGCGCTCGGCGACTGGACCAGCCGCGGCAGCCCCGGATAAACGGCCCGGCGGCCCTCCCGGGGCCGTCCGCCGGCGTTCCATCGGCATTAAGCCACTTAGGCGTTCCCTGTCGAAACCCAGCCCCGGCCATGCTAAGGGGGCGGCAACCTCAAGCCTTTGGAACCTGTTTCCGGAGATCATCGGACTTCGAAGATGAGCCTGACCGCCGCCCTTGGTGCGACCGGGTCCGCCGCATGGGCGGACGCCCTGCTATTGTCGTTCGCGCAAGCCGGTTACGTACGGGCCGAGCCGGCGATCCTGCAGCCGGCCGAGCCGTTCCTCGATCTGTCCGGTGAGGATATCCGGAAAAGCCTTTATCTCACCACCGATGCCGGCGGGGAGGAGCTTTGCCTCCGCCCCGACCTCACCATTCCGGTGGCGCGGGATTATCTCGCGTCGGGCCGGGCCGGCCAGCCCGCCGGCTTCAGCTATCTCGGCCCGGTGTTTCGCTATCGCGGTGGTCGTCCGAGCGAGTTTTTGCAGGCCGGCATCGAATCGTTCGGGCGACAGGATCGCGCCGCCGCCGATGCCGAAATGCTCGCGTTGGCGCTGGAGGCGACTGCCGCGCTCGGGCTGACCGACGTCGAAATTCGCACCGGCGACGTCGCGCTGTTCATCGCGCTGATCGACGCGCTCGAGCTCTATCCGGTGTGGCGGCGCCGACTGATCAAGGATTTCAACCGCAAGACCAGCCTCGCACAGGATATCGAGCGGCTGACGCTGGCGACCGGCGCCAGCCGCAACGAATATGAGGGCGTTCTCGCCGCGCTGGCCGGTTCCGACCGCAAGGCCGCGCTGGCGCTGGTGACCGACCTGATGTCGATCGCCGGCACCACCAATGTCGGCGGACGCTCGGTCTCCGAAATCGCCGATCGTTTCCTCGAGCAGTCGACGCTGAAGGGCGGCGCGCTGCCGCGCGATGCGCTCAAATCGATCAAGCGGTTCCTGGCGATCGCCGGCGACCCTGACGACGCGATCGCGCAGTTGCGCGCGCTCGCCGACGACGCCAAGCTCGACATTGCTGCCGCGATCGACCAGTTCGAGAGCCGCGTCGGCTTCATGGCGGCGCGCGGCATCAAGACCAGCCTGACACGTTTTTCGACCTCGTTCGGACGCGGCGTCGACTATTACACCGGCTTCGAGTTCGAACTGCATCCCGGGGGCAACGGTGTCGAGCCGTTGGTCGCGGGCGGGCGCTATGACGGGCTGATGACCCAGCTTGGCTCAGCCGCGCCGATCCCCGCGGTCGGGTTTTCGGTATGGGTCGAGGCTTTGGCGCAGATCGGCGGCAAGCCCGCCGCGGGCGGGAGCGCATCGTCATGACGACGCCGTTTGTTCTGGCGGTTCCCTCGAAAGGCCGCCTGCAGGAAAATGCCGAGGCGTTCTTTTCGCACGCCGGATTGGGACTCGCGAAGCCGCGCGGCGCCCGCGACTATCGCGGCACCATCAACGGGCTCGAGAACGTGGAGATCGCCTATCTATCCGCCAGCGAGATTGCCTCGCAACTGGCGCGCGGGGCCGTGCATCTCGGGGTCACCGGCGAGGACCTGGTGCGCGAGAGCATCCTCGACGCCGACACGCACGTGCTGCTGATCGACAGCCTCGGCTTTGGCAGCGCCAATGTGGTGGTCGCGGTTCCACAGGCGTGGATCGACGTCCGTACCATGGCCGATCTCGACGACGTCACCACCGGATTCCGCGCCCAACATAACCGGCGGATGCGCGTCGCGACCAAATACATCAATCTGACCCGATCTTTCTTTGCCGCGCACGGCGTCGTCGATTACCGCATCGTCGAGAGCGCCGGCGCGACCGAGGGCGCGCCGGCGGTCGGAACGGCCGAAATGATCGTCGACATCACGACGACGGGCGCCACCCTCGCCGCCAATGGACTGAAGGTGCTCGACGACGGCGTCATCCTGCGCAGCCAGGCCAACCTCGTGGCCTCGCGCGACGCCGACTGGTCGGAGGAGGCCCGCGAGACCGCGCGCGTCATCCTCGATCACATCGCCGCCCGCGCCCGCGCCAGCAAATACCGGGAGGTCCGGACCCGCTTTGCCGGATGCAACGCCGCGCTGCTGACCGAGGCCCATAATCGCTTCGGTGTGGTCTCGCCGTTCGGCGGGCCGACCTCTTCCGGGATGGTGACGCTGCACTGTCCGCCGTCGCAGCTTTACGCCCTCGGCAGCTTTCTTCGCACTCACGGCGCCGATACGGTGTCGGTGGCTTCGCTCGACTATGTGCTCGACCGCGACAATCCGCTGTTTGCCAAACTCGAGGCATTCCTGCGGCGCTGAGGCGAACGGTGGCCCCACGATCCGTGGCGACAAGGCGCAACAATTGCCATAAAGTTGCTTTCTCGGATGGTTGAGACCTGATCGATGACGTTCGGTACGGATGTTTCCGGCCTTTCCACCACCGCGGCCACGGCGGCGGCGCGCGGGCTGTCGATCGTCGTGCCGCTGTACAACGAGGCGGCAGGGCTGGCCCTGCTGCACCAGCGGATCAGCGAACTGGCAACCAGGCTGACGCAGCGCTACGGGCTCGCCTGCGAGGTCGTCTACGTCGATGACGGCAGCGCTGACGCGACGCTTGCCATTGCGCGCGGGCTTGCGGCCGCTGCGCTCGACCTTCAGGTGGTGTCGCTGTCGCGCAATTTCGGCAAGGAAGCCGCGCTCATGGCAGGGCTGGACCATGCCCGGCGCGGCGCCGTGCTGTTCATGGACGGCGACGGCCAGCACCCGCCGGATCTGGTCGAGCAGCTTGTCAGCCACTGGATCGATGGCGGCTATGACGTGGTCTATACCGCCAAGGCGAACCGCGACAATGAATCGCTGCTGCGGCGGCTGGCCGTGCACGGCTTCTACGCGCTGATCAATTGGGGTGCGCGGCAGAAGATTCCGGAAGATGCCGGCGACTTCCGCCTGCTGTCGCCGCGCGCCGCCGCGGCGCTGCGGCAGCTTCCCGAGCGCAATCGCTTCTTCAAGGGACTGGCAAGCTGGATCGGATTCCGCCAGATCCGCGTCGACTACGAGCCCGCGGCCCGCGCCCACGGCGTCACCAATTTCAACGCCGGCCGGCTGGTCGGGCTTTCGATCGAAGGCCTGACCTCGTTCTCGGTGGCACCGCTGCGCTTTGCGAGCCTGCTCGGAGCCCTGCTCGCAACCGTCGCCTTCCTGTTCGGCCTCTCGATCCTGTGGGAGACCTGGATGAACGGCAAGTCGGTGCCCGGCTATCCCTCGCTGGTGGTCGGCCTGATGACCATCGGTGGCGTCCAGCTCATCATGATCGGCATTGTCGGTGAATATATCGGCAAGATTCTCTCGGAGCTGAAGGCCCGCCCGATCTATTTCGTGGCCGAGCACAGCGAGAAACGAATCGAGGCCGAGCGCGACAGCGGCGACGGCGAAAGGTCCGCCGCCGAATGAACGACGCCGCGCCGCGCCGTATCTGGCTCTGCGCCGACGATTACGGCATCAGTCCCGGCGTCAACCGCGCCATTCGCGATCTGGTCGAGCGCGGCCGTCTCAATGCCACATCGGCGATGGTGGTTGGCCCCGCGCTCGGCCGCGACGAGGCCGGCGCACTGCGCACCGCCGCTGCAAACAGCCCCCGCTGCGCAATCGGCCTGCACCTTACCCTGACCGCGCCGTTCCGTCCGCTGACCATGCATTTCAGTCCGACCGATGGCGGCATGTTTCCCGGCTTTGCGAAACTGCTGCGCGCCGGCCTGATGCGGCGGCTTGATCCGGAAATCGTCCGCGCCGAACTGGTGGTGCAGTTCGAAGCCTTCGGCGAGCTGTTCGGCCGCGTTCCCGATTTTGTCGATGGCCATCAGCATGCGCAGCTGTTTCCGCAGATACGGGACGCCTTTCTGTCGGCTGTGCAGGCGGCTGCGCCCGACGCCTGGGTTCGCCAATGCGGCCAAAATCAGCCGCCGCTGCGACGGCTGGGGACGCCGAAGGCGCTGTTTCTCGACCTCCTGAGCGTGCAATTCCGCAAGCGCGCCTCGCGCGCCCGGATCAGGTTCAATCCCGGCTTCGCGGGCGCCTATGATTTTTCGCGGCAGCCGGATTTCGGCGAACTGATGGCCGACTTCCTTGACGGGCTGGCGGAGGACGGTGTCGTCATGTGTCACCCCGGCTTTGTCGATGAAACCCTCGTCGGCCTCGATCCGCTCACGGTCCAGCGCGAACGCGAACACGCTTACCTCGGCAGCGAGGCTTTCCCGCGCCTGCTGGCCGCCAACAACGTCACCCTGGAATGAGGCCACCGGGCATCTTGTCGCATACCAAAATTTAATTCCGGGCAGCACTACTTGCGACACAAACCGCGCCCTACATCATCCCCGCGTTTCGAAGCGAGGGAGAAATCGCCATGACACCGCAAGAACGCCAGATGATCGACGAACTTTTCGACCGGCTCGCGAAGCTGGAGAGCGCGCCGCGCGATCCGAACGCGGTCGCCGCGATTGCGCAAGGCTTGCGCGCGGCTCCCAATGCCGTTTACGGGCTGGTGCAGACGGTTCTGGTGCAGGACGAAGCGCTCAGGCGCGCCGACAGCCGGATCCAGGAACTGGAGGCCGCGACCGCGCCCGAACCGAATCAATCCGGCGGCTTTCTCGATTCGATGCGGGAATCGATCTTCGGACAGAGCCAGTCGCATGGTTCGGTACCCAATGTGCGGCCGCCCGAGTCCGGTCGCCCGGTATGGAACAGCGGCCAGGTGCTGCAGCAAGGCCAACCGCAAGACCACTATAACGAGCAACCTTACGGCCAATCCTACGGCGCGCCGCAGCCGCCGATCGGCGGAGGTGGCGGTTCCTTTCTCGGGACCGCGGCGGCTTCGGCGGCCGGCGTGATCGGCGGATCGCTGCTGCTCAACAGTATCCGCTCAATGATGGGCGGCAGCCATCAAAGCTTCGCCGATGCCGGCGGGATCGGCGACCGAAACTCAAGCCAGTCGCCGTGGAGCGATCAATCCGGCAGCAGCCTTTCGCGCGATGCCGGCATCAACGATATCAACGCATCATCGCAGAATCGCGCCGAAGACAATTCGCGCGCCGGACTGTTCGACCAGACCTCGAACGACGATAGCTCGAACGGCGATGACGACCAGGACGATATGGATATGGATTCGGATGATGTCGGCGGCGACGACGGCGACAGCGACTACGCCTGATCGATCGACGCCTGTCAGCAACAACGGCCGCTCCGGAGAGCGGCCGTTTTTTTCAGGCAACGCGCACCTTCAGATCACGACAACCCTGGCGCCGACATTGACCCGGCTATACAGGTCGATCACGTCCTGATTGCGCATCCGGATGCAGCCGGACGAGACGTTGGTGCCGATCGTCCAGGGCTCGTTGGAGCCGTGGATGCGATAGAGCGAGGAGCCCAGATACATCGCGCGCGCGCCGAGCGGATTTTGCGGACCGCCTTCCATGTGACGCGGCAGGTCAGGACGGCGCACCAGCATCTCCGCCGGCGGCGTCCAGTCCGGCCATTCCCTCTTGGCGGAGATCGTCTTCACACCCGACCAGGTGAATCCCGGCTTGCCGACGCCGATGCCGTAGCGCAGCGCCGTGCCGCCGCCCTGCACCAAAAACAGGAATTTGTTCGGCGTGTCGATGACGATCGTGCCCGGGCTTTCCTTGCCGTGATATTCGACAAGCTGCTTTTCGTATTTCGGATCGAACGGGCGCTGCGTCGGATCGCTGGCCTGTTCCGGCACGGGCATTGACTGCTGCGGCTCGGCCTGCGGATACAGCGGACGCCCCGATTCGTAGGAAGGTTGCTGCTGATACACCGGCTGCTGCGGGTAGCGGCCGGCCTGCTGCTGGCCGTCACCGAACAGAAACTCGATGAAGCCGCCGCCCATGCTGGAGCGTTCGGCATAGGCGGTACGGACCGGGGCGGCGGGCTGCGGCGGCTGATCGGCGAAGATCACCCGGGGTTCCCGGGAGGCCGCATCGATCGCGGCGGCGGGATGAGGAACGGCAGCGAGAAGGGACGCGCCGGCGAGCAGCGCAAAGGCGGTTTTCGTGGACATTGACGTACTCTGTACAATTTCGTCGTGGCAGCGCCTGAGCGGCGCCGTTGCACGCGACCAATAGAGATCAAAACCGCATCGGTTTGGTAAACGGAAACGCCGTTTTGATTCACCACGTCGCAAGCTGGGCGGGGTTTTGTCCCGCAGCGTTTATTTTCGGTGAACGCAGCCGCCGCTTGGTTAATCGCTGGTATGCCGCGCGCGGTGCGCCCGCTTCGCCACGGGTTTGGCCGTGAACCCGTTGTTAAATCGCATCGGTCTAAAACGGCAAAGGTGAAGATCAGGGAAGACCTCATGCCGAATCAGCGCAAACGTTTTCGTATCGAAGAAGCGTTCGCCGGCGACCTGCCGCCACTCGCAATGATGGACGGCGAGGTTGGTCCCATGCATCAGGAAATCATGAACGAATTGCGCGCCATCCGCAGCCAGATGGCCGCGCCGGTCCGCAGCGCTGCTGGCGGGATCGCCGGCGACGCGGTCTCGGAGCAAGAGGTCGCCGACGCCCTGGCGCTGCTCGAAACCTACCGCGCCCAGATCGAGCAGTGCGAGAAGCTCAAGGTCGAACTCGACCTGATCTACGATGCGATCAGCCGGACCAAGCGGGAAATCGCCGTGCTCCACGGCAAGAACTTCAACGGCGAGGAAATGGCCAGGGTCAATGGCGAACTTGGCGCCGTGGTCGGCGGCACCGAGGAAGCGACGCAGCAGATTCTGGAAGCCGCCGAGTCGATCGACCAGGCTGCCAGCGCGCTGATGAAGGTGAACTCGCCAGACCAGCGCAAGCTGCTCAGCGAGGAAATCCAGGAGCGCGTCGTTTCGATCTTCGAGGCCTGCAACTTCCAGGACCTGACCGGTCAGCGCATCAAGAAGGTGATGACCACGATGAAGTTCATCGAGAACCACATCGCGGTCATGATGGACATCTGGGGTGGCATCGACGCGATCAAGTCACACGCGCCGCCGATCGCCGATATCCGCGAAGGCGACGAGCGGCTGCTGAACGGCCCGAAGCTCGCCGACGACGTCGGCCATGCCTCGCAGGACGACATCGACGCGCTATTTGACTGATTTCGACTGCTGTGGGCCTCGCTGGCGTGGTCGGACGGCGCCCCCGATCAGGCCCGTGCCCCGCAGCGGACGTAGACCATATTGCCGTAACGGGTTGCCGCATCGGGGTCGATGAAGCGCGTGACCAGGACACGCCCGTCGAACGAAACGATCTCGCGGTCCTGCTGGCCGCCAGCCGGGCCGGGCGGACCGATATAGTTCTTGCCGCTCGGGCTGCCCTTCAGGCGTAGCTCCTGCGGCGTTGCCTGGTCGGCCAGATGCATAACCACCCCGCCGGAGGAACCAGCCCCGATCACATAAGGCTGCTTGCACTGCCCGCGTGCGGCAGCTTCGGTGCGCGCACGATCCTTCGGGTCCTGATACGACGCGAGGCCCCAGCGGCCGACGATCTCGTCGGCGCGGATCGAGGCCGGCATCTCCGGTGCGACGCCGGGCTCCGGGGCAGCGGTGGGCGACGACGTGAGGCTCATGCTCCCGCACGCTGCCAGGAATATCGTGAGCGCCGAGGCGACCCCAAGGTTGGCAACCGTTCGCGCGCTAACTGACCGGATCATGGTTTTCCCCCGAACAAATTCGTGGCCGCACCCGTCTTGCAGCCAAGCGCAAAACCGTTGTCGGAGCAATCACGTCAAACGGATTACGTCGCCGCTCCGATTTAGTTTCCATAACCATCCAATATCGGCCTCACCAAGGGCTTAACCCCGGTTTGCTTGACAGGATCGGCGCCAAGCCATATTTGCGGGCGCACAATTAGCACTCTGAGAGCGCGATTGCTATGCGAACGGTTCTGCCCCCTGGGGTGTCGAATACGGCCGCATTCCGGGCCGTTTCGATGGCGAACCAGACCTGAACACCGAGCGTCCAAAGGAACCGTGATGGCTAAAGCCAAATTTCGTCCGCTCCATGACCGCGTTGTGTCAAGCGACGCAGCTTTGTTCCACGAGCTCATCTTCCACAAGCTCACGCTTTAAAGACGCGGGCAACAGTCCGCAGTTTGCGATGAGCCCCATTTCAAGGAGCACAAAATGGCAGCCAAAGACGTCAAGTTTTCCGGCGAGGCGCGCGACCGCTTGCTGCGCGGCATCGACATTCTCGCCAACGCCGTCAAGGTGACGCTCGGCCCCAAGGGCCGCAATGTCCTCATCGAAAAGAGCTTCGGCGCCCCCCGCATCACCAAGGATGGCGTCACCGTCGCCAAGGAGATCGAACTCGACGACAAGTTCGAGAACATGGGCGCGCAGATGCTGCGCGAGGTCGCCTCCAAGACCAGCGACAGCGCAGGCGACGGCACCACCACCGCCACCGTGCTCGGACAGGCCATCGTGCGGGAAGGCGCCAAGTCGGTGGCCGCCGGGATGAACCCGATGGATTTGAAACGCGGCATCGAGATCGCGGTGGCTGCCGTGGTCAAGGACCTCGAAAAGCGCGCCAAGCCGGTCGCCTCGTCGTCCGAGGTGGCGCAGATCGGCACCATCTCGTCGAACGGCGACGCCGCGATCGGCAAGATGATCGCGCAGGCAATGCAGAAAGTCGGCAATGAAGGCGTCATCACCGTCGAGGAGAACAAGTCGCTCGAGACCGAGGTCGATATCGTCGAGGGCATGAAATTCGATCGCGGCTACCTGTCGCCGTATTTCATCACCAATGCCGAGAAGATGACGGCCGAGCTCGAGGACGCGTACGTGCTGCTGCACGAGAAGAAGCTGTCGGGCCTGCAGGCGATGCTGCCGGTGCTCGAAGCCGTGGTGCAGTCGGGCCGTCCGCTGCTGATCCTCGCCGAAGACGTCGAAGGCGAGGCGCTGGCGACGCTGGTCGTCAACCGCCTGCGCGGCGGCCTCAAGGTCGCTGCGGTCAAGGCGCCCGGCTTCGGCGACCGCCGCAAGGCCATGCTGGAAGACATCGCGATCCTGACCGGCGGCCAGTTGATCTCGGACGAACTCGGCATGAAGCTCGAAAGCGTGACGGTCAACATGCTCGGCCGCGCCCGCAAAGTGGTGATCGACAAGGAAAACACCACGATCGTCAATGGCGCCGGCAAGAAGAAGGACATCGAGGCCCGGGTCGGCCAGATCAAGGCGCAGATCGAGGAGACCACCTCGGACTACGACCGCGAGAAGCTGCAGGAGCGCCTGGCCAAGCTCGCCGGCGGCGTCGCCATCATTCGCGTCGGCGGCGCGACCGAAATCGAGGTCAAGGAAAAGAAGGACCGCGTCGAGGACGCGCTCAACGCCACCCGCGCGGCGGTGCAGGAAGGCATCGTGCCCGGCGGCGGCGTGGCGCTGCTCCGTGCCAAGCGGGCGGTCGGCCGCATCAGCCACGATAATTCCGATGTCCAGGCCGGCATCAATATCGTGCTGAAGGCGCTGGAAGCACCGGTCCGCCAGATCGCCGAGAATGCCGGGGTCGAAGGCTCGATCGTGGTCGGCACCATCCTCGACAACAAGTCCGAGACGTTCGGCTTCGACGCGCAGACCGAAGAATATGTCGACATGGTCACCAAGGGCATCATCGACCCGGCCAAGGTGGTTCGCACGGCGCTGCAGGATGCTGCCTCGGTCGCGGGGCTGCTGGTGACGACCGAAGCCATGGTCGCCGAATTGCCCAGGGAGCCGGCGCCGCCGATGCCCGGCGGCGGTGGCGGCATGGGCGGAATGGGTGGCATGGGCTTTTAAAGCCGGTTCGGTTCTGATCGAATCAGAACCGGGCTTTAGTTCGTTGTTTTGACGCGTTTTCTTCACGCGAACCGGTCGCGCCAAAACGCCATGGGCCGACCCGTTGCGGACACGAATTGATCGACCAGGGCCGCCTCCGGGCGGCCTTGTTTTTGGTCAATCGTCGAGAGGTTTGCTATTCTATCGTTCGAGGAATCCCCCATGCGCGCGCTGCTGTTCTGTCTGGTCGGCCTGGTGATGGGGACCTCGTCGGGGCTTGCGCTGGCCGACATGAAGCTGTCGCCGAAGGCTGCGCCCGGCGCCAACGAAACCCGTTACTTCACCTCCATCGACGGGCTGATGAGCGGCAATGCCGACGTCATCCTCAAGGAAACCCGTCAGGGCAAGACCGTCACCTCCGCGGTGCTCGATGTCTGCTATCCGGCCGCGAAGGGCTCGGATCGCAAGGATCGCTTTGTCGTCAATCTCGCGGTGAACGGCCCGACCCTGACCGGCACGACCCAGAGCCTTGGCGACAGGCTGCCGGTGAGCGTGAAGCTGACGCGCCGGCCGACCGGCGATACTTTCGAATTCAAGGGCGAGATCCGCCTCGGCCAGACCGTGACCGAAGTGACCTCGTCGGACAATTCCGATCTCAGCGAAAAGGAATTCCTGGATAACCAGGCCACCGATGACGGCCTCACCGCCGCGCCGAAGGATTTTACCGAGGTTTCTCCCGAATCGGTCGGCGTCAGGGTCAAGCTCGATGCAGCCTCAGACTTCCTGAAGGGATTGCGGGGACAGGACGTCGAGATTGCGCTTGGCGCTCTCACTATTGGCTGCGATGCCCTGCGCGCCGGCCAGCAGACGATCGGCATCACCGTCGATCCGGAGCGCGCCGCCGCGCTGATCGCGAAAGCCAAATCGACGCCCGGCGTGGTTTCCGCAGGGTGGACCAGCGGCATCGTGGATATGGAGCGCACCATCCGTTTTCCGGCGGCCGACTGGCGCGACGGCGACAGGCTCAACAAGGACCGGCTCGCCGCCACCATTGCCAAGGTGCTGACCAAAACCCTGTCGGCGAAATCATCATCGTCGGCATGGAGCAGCAGCACCGGCAAGCTGAAATTGACGTTCAAGCGCCCGAGCGATCTCTATCCGGCGCTCGACCTCACCGACACGATCGAGGTGACCGCGCTGGTCGCGGCCGACCGGCCCGGCGCTTCCGATCGGTTGATGCTGTGGATCAGCAATCCCGTGATCTCGACCGCGGACGAGGCTGCCGGTCCGAAGCTCAATCTGATCGACGAATCCACCGGCGACGAGGAAACCGACCCGAGCGACGACAACGGCTCGGTCGACGCGCTGGCCAGGGAATTCCACGGCCAGCGCTGGGACGTGGACAAGTCCGCCTGGAAATAGGCAGGGCGGCGCGCTGACCCGGCCGCTATGCAACGGTTGGGAGAAGACGTTCCACTTCTTCCAGCAGGTCGGGGATCGCCTTGCGGTCGCCCGAAAGATGCCGCAGCAGGCATCGCTGGAAGAGCCCGTCAAACAGCGCATAAAGCGCGCCCCTGGAGATGACGGGTTGTCGGCCGCCAAGCGCGGCAAAGCGGGACGCGACGCGCCACACCATATCTTCGAGACTCTTGTCGATCTCCGCGACGTCGTCGCGAAAGGCCTCTTCAAACAGCGACTGCGAGCGCAGGTCGTACCAGAGGCGATGCATCCGAGCCTCGTCGCGAACCGTTTCGCCGAGCTTTTCCAAAAAGCCCTTCATCAGTTCGTCGCGGCTTTGCGCCGCCGTCGTGATCTGGTCGTAGCGCGTGACGCACTTGGCCTTGTAGTGACGAACACAGCAGCAGATCAGGTCGACCTTGTCGCTGAAATAGTAGTGCAGCACGCCGTGGGTAAACTCGGACTTCTGCGCAATCTCGCGTAGGCTGGTCCTCGCATAACCGAGTTCGGCCAGGGTCTCGAGCGCCGCCTCGGCAAGCTCTATTCGCCGTGCACTGAATTTGTCGACCCGCGCACGCTCAATTCGATCCGAGGGCCGCATCGACCGTCTCGCCATTTCAGGTTTCCGCTGCGTCACTCCCGATTCCCTGCGCACGCCTTCACTCCAAATCACCACGCCACCCGACGGCAAGATTGCCCCGAAGCGCGCCCTGCGAAAACATCCTCCGCTCCCGCAGTCAAGGATTACTTGACAAGTGTATAGATTTTGGACAATCGTCAAGAGATTCTTGGGCAAGCGTCAAGTTCCCAAGCGCCGCAGCCCGAAGAAGCTGCGCAGAGGGAGGAACCGCAAACAGCACACCAGCAGCGTCGATTCCGACCCGCTAGCAAACCGGCGGGCACGCCGCGCCACTTCAATGAAGATCACCAAGGGAGGATACGATGAGTGGGAAAAGTCTGGCGGGCCGCAAGGCTCTGGTCACCGGCGGCGCGCGAGGCATCGGCGCTGCGATCGCGGAGGCGCTTACCACTGCCGGCGCTTCCGTCATGATCGGCGACATTCTCGCTGATCTCGGCAAGCAAACCGCGGGCCGCCTTGCCAAAGCAGGTGCCAAGACCGGCTTCGTGGAACTGAACGTCACCGACGACGCGCAATGGGAAAAAGCTGTCGCAGCCACCATCGCCACGCTCGGTGGCTACGATATCCTGATCAACAATGCGGGCATCGAGATTACGTCGCTCGTCGTCGATCTCAAGGCTGAGGATCTGCGGCGGATGTGCGACGTCAACATCGTCGGCACCGGTCTCGGCATGAAACATGCGTTTCGCGCGATGCGACCTGGCGGCGGTGCCGGCGCCGGCGGCGCCATCGTCAATATCGCCTCGGTCGCGGCCACGATCGCATTTCCGGCCATTGCCGGCTACTCCGGCACCAAATCGGCTGTCGACCGCATGACGCGGATCGCCGCAATGGAAGCGGGCAAGCTGGGCTACGGCGTGCGGGTCAACTGTCTCTATCCCGGGCTGGTCCCGACCGATATGGGCATGCAACTCGCCAACGACATCGTCGCGGCAGGACTCGCAGCGGACGCCGGCGCCGCCGTCGCCTCGGTCATCGAGCAGACGCCGCTCGGCCGGTTGGGCGAGGTCGGCGACATGGCCGACGCTGCTGTTTTCCTTTGCTCCCACGAGGCGCGCTTCATCACTGGCGCCGGCCTGCCGGTCGACGGCGGCATGGGCATGTAAATCGTCAACCGCAAAGAATGGAATTCGGGAGGATACGAGATGAGCGAGAAAAGGCCTGTGATCGTCTATGGCGTCTCTGGCTACACCGGGCGTCTGGTCTGCGAATATCTGCGCGAATACAACATTCCCTTTATTGCCGCCGGCCGCGATGCGGCCAAGGTGAAGGCCGTCGTCGAAAAAATTCCCGGCATCGAAACCGCCGACTACGAAGTTGCCCAGGTTGAGCACACCGTCGAAGCGCTGACCAAGCTGTTCAAGGGCGCCCAGGTCGTCAGCAACATGGTTGGCCCATTTATCAAATATGGCCCGGAGGTCGTCGAGGCCTGTCTGGCGGCCGGTTGTCACTATACGGATACGACCGGCGAGCAGGACTGGGTGCTGCTGGCGCAGGAGCGCTGGGGGACAAAATTCGCGGGCAAAGGATTGCTGCTCGCGCCCAACGTCGCGCAGATGTACACGACGGGAGAGATCGCAGCGAACATATGCCTCGAAACGCCGGGCCTCGACACGCTCGACATCCTGGTCCTGTGGAAGGGGTTCCCGACCTATGCCTCGACGCAGACGATCTTCACCATTCTCAAGGCGAATTGGTACTATCTCGTCCAGAACAAATTTGTTGAATGGGATGTCACTGCCAATTTCGAGGTCAACGTTCCGGGTCAGCACGAGGGCGCCATCGCCGTGCCGTGGGGCGGCACTGCGCATCCGGTCTGGTTCAAGAACGATCCGCGCGTGTCCAACTGCCGGGTGCTCGGCGGCGTCATGCAGCGCGACGTAATGCTGGGCGTGGTTCAAACCCAGGAGATGGTCAAGGAGAAGATCAAGCCACTGCCGCCGGACCAGCAGGAGAAGGCGCTGGCCGACATCGCGGCGACGCTGCAGGCGACCATGCCGCCGCGCGAGAATCCGCGCATCAATACCTCGATCAACTCCGTCTATGCATCGGGACCGCTCGGCCGCGCCCATTGCGTGATCCACGGCAATTGCAATTACAAGCAGACCGGAATGCTGCAGGCCTACGCCGCTTTCTCGCTGCTCCAGACAGCTCCCAGGAAGGTTGGCTTTGCGTCCGCCTGCCAGGCTTTCGGACACCGGGAACTGCTGGGTCAGTTGCGCAGCTACGGACTGGTGATGAACCCGATTTTGACCGTTCACAATTGATGCAACCGGGTGGCGGGCACAAGCGCGCCACTCGACTTCGTCCCGGGAGGACGTCCGTGCGGCTGGTCGATTATCTGGATAAGGGCGCGTCGCTGGGTGCCGATGCTTCATGCCTGACCATGGACGGAAAGGACCTGAGCTATGGCGAGGTGCAGCGCCTGAGCTATCGAATCGCTCGCGGCCTCGCCAATTCCGGCGTAGTCCAGGGCGAGAAAGTCGCGATCCTGTCCGGCAACGATCCGATTGCCTTTGCCTGCATATTCGGCATTTCGCGCGCCGCAGCGGTCTGGTGTCCGATCAATCCACGCAATGAGGCGGCAGAAAACCAGTTCATCCTGGATGCGTTCGATTGCAGCCTGTTGCTGTTTCACGGCGACTTCGCGCCGATGGTCGACAAGATAAGGTCTCAGCTGCCGAAGCTGCGCAAGCTTGTATGTCTCGACAGCGATATGCCCTTCGCGCCGTCGTTCGAGCGCTGGCTTGCCGATGTCGATGCCGGACCGTTCGAGCGCGAACCCGTCGATGACCTCGCGTTGATACCCGGCACCGGCGGAACGACCGGCAAACCCAAAGGCGTGATGCTCTCGGGCCGCACCATCGAAACGATGACCGCGTTGACCCTGATGGGCTATCCGTTCAAGGGGCGCCCGACCTATCTTGCGCTCGCACCACTGACGCATGCGGCCGGAGTGCTGTGTTTTCCGATCATGACACTCGGAGGCAGGGTGGTGATCATGCATCATCCTGACATCGGCGAATTCCTCGACCTGATCGCGCGTTACCGGGTCACACACACATTCCTTCCGCCAACCGTTATCTACATGCTGCTGGATCATCCGAAGCTCGACAGCGCCGACCTCGGCTCGCTGCAATGCTTCTGGTACGGCGCGGCCCCGATTTCGGCGGCACGCCTGACCGAGGCGCTGGAAAGGATCGGCCCGATGGGCCAGCTCTTTGGCCAGACCGAGGCCCCGATGATGATCTCGATGATGCCGCCCGAGGACCACTACAATCCCGACGGCACGATCGCGACCGGGCGTTTGTCGTCGGCGGGTCGCGTGGGGCCGCTGGTTCGGGTCGGCATCATGGATGGCGACGGCAATTTGATGCCGGCAGGAGAACGCGGCGAAATCGTCGTTCGCGGATCGCTGGTGATGGATGGCTACTACAAGAACGCAGAAGCGACCGCCGAGGCCTCCCTGCACGGCTGGCACCACACCGGCGATATCGGCTTTCTGGACCCGGACAATTTCCTTTACATCGTCGATCGCGCCAAAGACATGATCATTACCGGTGGCTTCAACGTCTATTCCGTCGAAGTCGAGAACGCGCTCCAGGCCCACGAAACCATCCAGGATTGTGCCGTGATCGGCCTGCCGGACGAGAAGTGGGGCGAACGCGTTGTCGCCGTGGTGCAACCGAGACCAGGGCGCAGCGTCGATGTCGCCGCAGTATCGATGTTCGTGAAGCAGCGGGTTGGAAGCGTCAAAACGCCGAAGCAGATTGAAGTCTGGGACGACCTGCCGCGCTCCAAGGTCGGCAAGGTGCTGAAATCCGAAATCCGCGCCAGGATGCTGGCGAACCGCCAGACCTGAAATTGGCCCGGATCATCGAACGCCTCCTTGGGCGCCCTAATTGGTGTTGAGGTGGAAACGCAGCGATCTGGTTCCGATGAACGAAATGAAATCGCCCTCCCGTTTCCAGTTGGTCGCCTCGCTCAAGGCGGTGACCAGTTGATCGTCGGCTTCCGCCTGGGCCGGTGAGCAGTCGTGGTCCTCGACCTGACCGGGAACAAAGATCACGGTAAAGCCTGCGACGGAAAACTGGCCCTTGGCGTCCTTGCACCACAGATCGAGCGTCGCCTCGCCGCTGTCGCCGATCTCGAGCAACGGCACCCGCTTCGAGCCCGGCTGATGTGCCACATCCAGGGTCAGTTCGAACCCGAACGGAAATCCGTCATCGGCGCGGGCCGGGTTGGCGATGGCGGCGAGCGCGCCCAGCATCAGCGCCGCAACGGCCCGTCGCGAAAATCCTGTTACCGACCACATGCGGTTTCTCGTCCATCCTGAAGCCTGTTCGGGCTTTAGTTTCTTGTTTTGACGCGTTTTCTTCACGCGAACAGGTACCCACTTCGCTCGAAAAAGCTATAGCGTTCAGAGGCCGCCTTGTAATACGCAAGCGCCGCATTGGCCAGATCGGCATCCGCAATTATTCTCCGCTGCAAAAAAATCCCCGCGACGCCGGTCGCGGGGATTTTCGTCGCCTATCGTCCAGATCCGGGCTGCTATTTCAGCACCATCTCCGTGAACGGATAGACATAGGCCTGCAGCATCACGAACAGGCCGACCAGGCACGCCAGCGCGATCGAGTGCTTGAACACGAAGCGCAGGATGGTGCCCTCATGCCCGAACCAGTTGGTGGCGGTCGAGGCCACGACAATCGACTGCGCGTCGATCATCTTGCCCATGACGCCGCCGGATGAATTCGCCGCTCCCATCAGGATCGGCGAAAGCCCCAATTGCTGCGACGTAATCTTCTGCAGATTGCCGAACAGGATGTTCGAGGCGGTGTCGGATCCCGTCAGCGCCACGCCGAGCCAGCCCAGCAGCGTGCCGAAGAAGGGATAAAGCACACCGGTTGCCGCGAAGGCGAGACCGAGCGTCGCGTCGATGCCGGACAGCCGGGTCAGGGTCCCGATTGCCAGCATCGCCGAGATCGTGATCAGAGAATAGGCACAGAGCTTGATGGTACGGCCATATTCGCTGACAATCTTGCCCGGCGACAGGCCCATGATGAAGCCCGCGATGATCGCGGCGATCAGCATGCCGGTGCCGGTAAACGACAGATAGGTGAACGCGAACACCGCCCCCTCCTTGGTCGGCGTCGGTACCACCGGTGCAACCTTGTTGATCATGTTGTGCAATTCGGGCACCGCGTAGTTCCAGGTGAAGATCGGATTGACCGCGGCCTTGAACCAGCCGGTGCCCCAGATCAGCAGAATGACGCAAAGGATGATCCACGGCAGCAGCGCGGTGAACAACTCTCCGGACGCCAACGGCGCCGGATCGACCAGCTTCGCGGGCGCCATCGTGCTGGCGGATTCGTCGTTGCCGCGCAGCGCCGGCGACAGCCACAGCACCTTGGGTTGCCAGACCTTCAGGAACAGGATCAGGCAGCCCATCGAGATCAGGGATGCGCCGATGTCAACGATCCACGGATTGATATAGTTCGAGATCAGGAATTGCGGGATCGCGAATGACAGGCCGGTGACGAGAATGGCCGGCCAGACCTCCTTCATGCCTTTGAAGCCAGCGAAGGCCCACACCACCCAGAACGGCACGATCAGCGAAAAGATCGGCAATTGCCGTCCGACCATCGCACCGAGAATATACGGATCGAGACCGGTCACCGAAGCGAGGCCCTGAATCGGGGTTCCCAGCGCGCCATAGGCCACCGGCGCGGTATTGGCGATCAGCGACAGGCCCGATGCCGCGAGCGGCGAGAAACCGAGTCCGATCAGGATCGACCCCGTGATTGCCACCGGCGTTCCGAAGCCCGATGCACCCTCGAAGAAGGCGCCGAACGAGAATGCGATCAGCAGCAATTGCAGGCGGCGGTCCGGGGTTACGCCACCCACCGCGCGCTTGAGCGCTTCGAACCGGCCGGCGGTAACGGTAAGCTGGTACATGAAGATGACGTTCAGCACGATCCAGCCAATCGGGAAGAACCCGGCAACGATCCCGAGCAGCGAGGCGCGGATCGACATGTTGGCGGGCATGGTGAACAGGAAGATCGCCACCAGATTGGTCAGCAGCAGCGCGATGATCGCTGCGACATGTGCCTTGACCTTGCCGGTCGCAATCAAAACCAGCAGCGTGACTACCGGTACCGCCGCCGCGATCGTCGACAGCGCGGCGCTGTTAAAGGGATTATAGACTTGGTTCCACATTGCAGCTCTCTCCCCCACGCCTCTGTGCGGCGGCCCGACCAGCGTGGAAGGTCGGATCGCCTGGTGTGGTGACGGAGTGATCAAGGCAATGCACGACAGCGAGCCGCGAATTTAGGCAGCCCCGGACCCGCTCAAAACCTCGCGAACTACGAAGGCCCCCGCCCCTCGCCGCTGGTGCCATGCTAGGGTCGACCGAGCGGCAGCGACAAGCTGACGCCGAATACGCAATATGCGACTTTAGTCTAATATTGCCGACTTTCGCACCATTTTGGGCTCGCAAGCCCATCCTTCCCGGAGATGGACATCTGTGAACAATATTCGCGCGACGATCGCCACGGTATGGCGGATCGCCTCTCCCTATTTCCGTTCCGAAGACAAATTGGCCGGCTGCACCCTGCTCGCGTCGGTGATTGCGATCGAGCTCTCCCTGGTCGCCATCGACGTTCTGCTGAACCAGTGGCGCGGCCGCTTCTACAACGATCTTCAGGAGCGGGACTGGAACGGCTTCGTCTGGCAGCTCGGCGTCTTCACCATCCTGGCTGGCCTCAACGTCGCGCTTTCCATCTACCAGCTCTACCTCAATCAATGGCTTCAGATCCGCTGGCGGCGCTGGATGACCGGCCGCTATCTCGGCGAATGGATGCATGGCGCCAACCACTACCGCATGCAGTTGCAGGGCGACGCCGCCGACAACCCCGACCAGCGCATTTCCGACGATGTGAAGCTGTTCGTCGAACAAACACTGGGTATCAGCGTCGGCCTGCTCAGTTCGATCGTGTCGCTGGCGTCGTTCGTCATCATCCTGTGGGGCCTCTCGGCGGCGTCGCCACTCATGCTATATGGCCGTGAATTCGCGATCCCGGGCTACCTTGTCTGGGGCGCGCTGGTCTATGCCATCCTGGGAACGGCGCTGACGCAGTGGATCGGCGCGCCGCTGATCAATCTCTCGTTCGAACAGCAGCGCTTCGAGGCCGACTTCCGCTTCAACCTGGTGCGGGTGCGCGAAAACTCCGAACAGGTGGCGCTGTTGCGGGGCGAGAGCGCCGAGCGGACCCGGCTGATCGACCGCTTCAACCGCGTGGTCGACAATTGGTATGCCATCATGAGCCGGACCAAGCGGCTGACGGCACTCACCTCGAGCTATGCGCAAGCCGCGGTGATCTTCCCGTTCATTCTGGTGGCGCCTGCCTATTTCGCCCAGAAGGTTCAGCTCGGCGGCATGATGCAGACGGCATCGGCATTCGGCAGCGTGCAGAGCGCGCTGTCATTTTTCGTCTCGGCGTATCGGACGCTGGCGGAATGGCGCTCGGTGGTGGCCCGGCTCGACGGGTTCGAGATGTCGATTGCCAGTGCCTGCAGGCTGGCGAGCACAGCCGATGCGATCGATGTGGTGCCGTCGAGCGGCGGCGATGAAATCGATCTGCGCGAGCTTCTGGTTCGGCTGCCGAATGGCAGTCCGCTGGTGACGGCCGGCAGCTTCAGCTTCCACAGTCACGAGCGCACCCTGGTCGTCGGTCCTTCCGGCTCCGGCAAATCGACCCTGTTCCGCGCCATTGCCGGCATCTGGCCGTTCGGGACCGGCTCGATCGCGATCCCGGCAAATGCCACGCTGATGATGTTGCCCCAGCGGCCATATTTTCCGATCGGCTCGCTGCAGGCGGCGACCGTCTACCCCGCAGAAGCAAGTGCGTATGGTTCGGACCAGGTGAGGGATGCCCTGCTCGCGGTTGGGTTGCCGAGGCTCGCCTCGCAGCTTGACCAGGACGCACACTGGAACCGGATGCTTTCGCTCGGCGAACAGCAGCGGCTGGGAATCGCCCGGGCGCTGCTGCATGCGCCCGAATACCTGTTCCTCGACGAAGCGACGGCGTCGCTCGATGAGCCTTCGGAAGCAGCGCTCTACCGCCTTCTCGAGCAGAAACTGCCGGCCACCACGATCGTGTCGATCGGTCACCGCTCGACCCTCGAGGCCTTCCATCAGCGCAACGTCGTATTGGCCCGCGACGGCGAGCGGTTCAGGCTACAGGACCGCGACTCAAAGGTCGTGCCCCAGCCGGAAGCGCCATAGACAAAACGCCGCCACAACAACAAGGGGCGGCAGATTGCGCTGCCGCCCCGAGGACTCGGGAGAGTGACTTATTTCAGGTTGGTCATTGCGGTCAGGTCGGCCGAGAGCTTGACGATGCCGGCCGCGCCGCACCAGTTCGAACCGGCCCCACCCGGATTGATTGAGGTGATGTTGGTGGTTCCGCTGGCGTTGAAGGCGCTGGTAAAGGCGTTACAGTTGCCCTTCGACAGGTCGGTGTCGGAGTAACGCAGATCGAGGGTGAACACCTTGTAGGTAAAGCCGATGCCAATATTCCAGGTGTTGTAGCTGGCATAGGGGATGCCATTCGGGAATGGCCCAGCAAAGCCTGGATTGGTGAAGGTCGTCCCGTAGAACGAATCGGAGGTTCCGAGCCACTGCCTTCCGAACTCGCCGGAGACATACATGCCGACGCCGCTGGTGCCAAAGGTCGAGCTCGGCGCGGTGTATTTGCCGGTGATCGACGCGTAGTCGCCCCAGGCGCCGGAGTTCAGGAAGTTCGGAGAATAATACTCGTTGATCCCGAACTGCCAGTTGTCGTTGATCGTGTAATTCACTTTGCCGTAGACTTCGAAGAAGCTCACGTCCTTCTTCATGACGTTGCCGTTGGCCAGGGCGTTGGCCGCGCATTCCGGGCTAAGCGGATTGCCGGCGGGATCGGTCGCGGCGCCGAAGAAGCAGGTTCCGCCCGGATACAGGTAGCCCCAGACACCGAAGTCGAAGGCGAACGCACCGAAGGTCGGTCGGATACCGCCGTAGACGTCGACTTCGGCGGCCGCGCGATTCGCGAACGAGATGCTCTCGGTCGAGGTGCCGATGTAAAGCTGGAGATCCTTGCTGACGTTGTAGCGGGGCTCGAAATAGGCCGTCACCGAGGGGTTGTGGTTCGACTGCGTCACGCCGCGAAAGATGTAATCGTTCATCACGGCACTGCCGAACGCGATGTCCCAAGGATCAAATGCCGCCGGCGGTGGCGCCTTGACTGCTTTCACGGGCAAGTCTGCCGCGAAAGCCGAACCCGAGACCATTGCCAGCGCCGTTGCCAACAAAGCTGCTTTCTTCATGGTGATCCCCATCACATTTCCAAAAAATCAGTCCGATTCCGAACGCCCCCGGGGCAAGCGATCATCGACTGAAACCAAATTGCTAACGTCCGTCACAATCTGGAGTGCGGCGATCATTGCAGAAAGCAAAAAAGTCAAGCATTTGCCGACTTTTTAGGCGTTCCGGCAATGTCGTGTAAGGTTGTCGGGGTGTGTTGCATTCCGACAACAACTTTGACCAAATCTGCAGCCAAAGCCCTGCCGCCTGCGATCGAGAATCGGGTTGCTGCCCGTGCGCGCGGCCGGTTTGCCGAATCAATCCGTCGTTGGCCGATTCGACCGGGCGCCATTCCAGCAAAAAGACCGCAGCACGCTGCGGCCTTTAAGTGCGATGCCGAAGCGGGCTCCGCCACCCTATTTGTCGTCGTCACCGCCATGGGAGGACGATGGAGTCGACGAACCATGGTCGCTGGAATGCCCCCATGACGGCGCCGAACTCGGTGCTGGGCTCGATGGAGCCGGACTTGAGGATGCATGGCTTGGACCGGCCCAGCTCGGTGGCGCGGGCGCGGGAGTCGGGGCCGGCGCTGGCTTGGGAGCCGCCGGCTTGGGCGACACCGGTTTGGGGGCCGCCGGCTTGGGCGCGGGCGGTTTGGCGACCGCACTCGGCACGGCCTTCTTGGCAACGCGCTTTTTGGCGGTGGCCTTCCTGGCCGATTTTTTGGCCGATTTTTTCGGAGCCGCCGTGGATTTCTTGGCGGATTTCTTGGCCTTTTTCGCCGACTTCCTGGCGGTTTTCTTCGATGTCTTCTTCGACGTCTTCCTGGCGGATTTCTTCTTCGCGGTCAGAGCCTTCTTTTTCTTGGTCTTGCTCTTCTTGCCTTTCTTATTCTTTTTCCCTTTAGCCATCGTGATCCTCCTGTTGCCGCTGATCCACGTCTATCGGGCGCCTAACTTGTCGTACGCTTTCCGCGCGGGGTCCATCGATCAGTTCAATCCTGGCCTGGAACCGCCCGTCGCCCAATCGAGAAGCTCTACCGTGTGCACTACGGGAACTGACGTACCACTGGCAATCTGCACCATGCATCCAATATTGCCCGCAGCAATCATGTCCGGCCCGATCATCGCAATATTAGCGACCTTTCGATCGCGCAATCGGTTCGCAATGTCGGGCTGGAGAATGTTGTAGGTCCCCGCCGAACCGCAACACAAATGGCTCTCAGGCACATCTTTCACCACGAATCCGTTCTTGGAAAGCAATTCTTTCGGGGCCTGCGTGATTTTCTGCCCATGCTGCAGCGAACAGGCGGAGTGATAGGCGACAACGATATCGCCGTTTTGCTGCGTGGGATGAAGCTCGATGCCGCTGACATACTCCGTGATGTCCTTGGTCAGCGCCGAAACCTTCGCGGCGGCGGACGCGAAATCGCGGTCTTCGCGCAGCATGAATCCATAGTCCTTGATCACGGTGCCGCAACCCGATGTCGTCACCAGGATGGCATCGAGGCCGCCTCGCTCGGCTTCGGCAAGCCAGGCCGCGATATTGGCGCGGGCACGCCCCAAGGCATCGCGATCCTGCCCGAGGTGATGGGTGAGCGCACCGCAACATTGCTCGTCCTTGACCAGCACCACCTCGATGCCGTGACGCGTCAGCAGGTTGATGGCGGCCTGATTGATGCGCGGCGCCAGCACCTGCTGGGCGCAGCCCTGCAACAGCGCGACACGTCCGCGACGGCCGCCGACGGCCGCAAAGACACTGCCGCCGGCCGGTCCCGGCGCGGGCAGGCTTTTCGGCGCCAAGGCCAG
Source organism: uncultured Alphaproteobacteria bacterium (assembly GCA_963808035.1). Taxonomy (GTDB): domain Bacteria; phylum Pseudomonadota; class Alphaproteobacteria; order Rhizobiales; family Xanthobacteraceae; genus Bradyrhizobium. The sequence continues at coordinate 93,917 of CAWEEF010000007.1, forward strand.
CATCGCCGTGACCCTTCGCCACAGTGTCGGCGATGCCGCTGGCGGCCCGGGGGCCGGCAGCAGGGCCGCCAGCGGCCGGCCTAGCCGTGCGAGAATCATGCTCAGCCGAAACAGCCCGGGCCGCGGCAGCACCCAGGCGAGCAGCGCGCGCAACGCCCGTTCAGTCAGCGGCCTTCGGTATTGCTGTTCAATTCTCACCCGTGCCTGGTCGACGAGATGCATGTAGTTGACGCCGGATGGACAGGTAGTCATGCAGGCGAGGCAGGACAGGCAGCGATCGATATGCTTGACCACCTCCGGCGTCGGCGGCCGGCCCTTTTCCAGCATCTCCTTGATGAGGTAGATGCGGCCGCGCGGACTGTCGAGTTCGTCGCCGAGCAGCACATAGGTTGGGCAGGTTGCGGTGCAGAACCCGCAATGCACGCAGGCGCGCAGGATCTTGTCGGCTTCCGCGATATCGGGATCGGCGAGCTGGGCGAGGCTGAATTCGGTTTTCATGCTACCGGTTCCCGGATCAGCCGGCCGCGATTAAGGATGTTCTTCGGATCGAAGCCGTGGCGGACCCGCTCACTGAGTGCGGCAAGGCCGCGCTGCTGCGGATGGAACACATCGACATGGCGCCGTACCTGTTCGGACGCCCGTAACAGCGTCGCGTGACCCCCGGTGGCCTCGACGCGCCCGCGCACCCGCCCCGTGTGAGCCTCCGGATCGGGCGGCAGTGCAGCCCAGATCAGGCCCCCACCCCAGTCGTAGATCACGGTGCCCCCGGTGTCGCGCGCCAGCCGCTCGCCGAGCGCGCCACCCGAGGCCGGGGGACAAACGATCCGCCACACCGGCCATGTTCCCAGCGTGCCGGCGGCCTCGAACGGCTGAACGTCGCGGACCGCAGCCCAGACCGCCGCCGAGACCGCATCTGCCAACATCTCGGCGCTGCCAAACGGCGCCAGCACGGCACCGAGCCCGGCCGCACGATGGGCGACGGAAGCGGCAATGCCCTCCAGCCGCAGCAGCGTCACCGCCTGCTGCGGCGATCCGAGATCGCCAAGGCCGCCCGTCGCGGTCCCAAGCGCCGCATGCGGCAAATGCGCGGCCCCCGACACATCGAACGGCGACCCCAGTGCCGCCGTCATGGCCCGGTTTGCGGTGAGGTCGTCCAGCCCGCGCAGCACCAGGGTGCGTTCGCTCTCGGGCCGTGGCATGACCTTCAAGGTCACCTCCGTCATCACCGCGAGTGTACCCCATGAACCCGCCAGCAGCTTGCAGAGGTCGTATCCCGTGACATTCTTGACGACCTTGCCGCCGGCCTTGAAGCTGTCGCCGAAACCGGACACCGCATGCGCGCCAAGCAGATGATCGCGCGCCGCGCCGGCCTTGATGCGGCGCGGCCCCGCCAATCCGGCGCCGATCATGCCGCCAATGGTGCCGATATCCGCCGTGCCGAGCAGCCGCGCGGTGTTGACCGGCTCGAACGCCAAATGCTGATTCCTGGAATCGATCAGCGACACCACGTCGGCGAGCGGCGCGCCGGCCTGGACGGTAATGATCAGCTCGTTCGGCTCATACGCCGTCACCGCGTTCAATGCCGACAGGTCGAGCAGCGCGTTGGTCGCCATCGGCTGGCCGATCAGCCGCTTGCTGCCATGGCCGATGATTTCCAGCGGCTGTTCGGTGGCAAGCGCCGAGCGCACCACCTGCTCGACATCCCCTGCGTCACGAACCTTCAGGGTGTCCACGTCAACGCCTCGTCATCGCGCAACCGACCTCGAAAGGCTGCGTCTGTCGCAGCCATGGGTATCTCGAGCCATCCTTCTAAAGATGTGGCTGGCGGGCACAAGGGCTTCACGTTTGACCGCCCCGCTTGCCGCCCCGCCGATCCGGCTGCGTTCGAAGCCGGATGGGCGATCGCGGTTCGATCGGCTGCGCGACACCGGCGCGGTTCGCTCGCCATCCAGCAGATACACTTCGTCCGATATCGAACCATAGACGTCGAAACGGGAGTATATAGTCGCGGTACTTGAGCCGAGCGACATTCAATCAAAGGAGCCATGAGCATGGGTCAATACGCAACGAAAACCGAGACCGTCAGCGACGCCGTCGGCGGCGGCGGACTTCTGGTGGTCGCGCAATGGGAAGCCAAAGAGGGACAGGCCGACAAGGTTGCCGACATCCTCGATCGCTTCCTACCCGAAGCCCAGCGCGACCCCGGCGCGAAGCTGTTCCTGATCGGCCGGGGCAAGGAAAACCCGGCCCACTTCCTGTTCTATGAGCTGTTCGTCGACGAAGCGGCATTCAAGGCGCATCAGGAAAGCGCATATTTCAAGACCTTCATCGCCGGCCAGGCGCTGCCGCTGCTCGCCAAACGGGAACGCACGCAATACGCGCTGCTGTAGGCTGCGGCCGTGAGGCCTCATGGTTCGAGACGCGCGAAGGCGCGCTCCTCACCATGAGGGTCTCAGACCTCATCCTGAGGAGCATCGCAAAGCGATGCGTCTCGAAGGATGAAGCATTGAGGTGGAAATCGCTTTAGAACCGCGGCAGGTCCGGGAAGGCGAGCTTGCCGCCGTGGACATGGATGCGGCCGAGCTCGGCGCAGCGATGCAGCGTCGGAAATACCTTGCCGGGATTGAGCAGTCCCTGGGCGTCGAATGCGCATTTCAGCCGCTGCTGCTGGTTGAGATCGATCTCGCTGAACATTTCCGGCATCAGGTCGCGCTTTTCGACGCCCACGCCGTGTTCGCCGGTGAGCACGCCGCCGAGTTCGACACAGCATCGGAGGATATCGGCGCCGAAGGCCTCGGCCTTGTCCATCTCCCCGGGCTTGTTGGCGTCGTACAGGATCAGCGGATGCAGGTTGCCGTCGCCGGCATGAAATACGTTGGCGACGCCAAGGCCGTATTTGCCGGAAAGATCGCGGATGCGCGCCAGCGCTTTCGGCAGTGCCGCGCGGGGGATGGTGCCGTCCATGCACAGATAATCCGGCGAGATCCGCCCGACGGCGGGAAATGCCGCCTTGCGGCCGGCCCAGAACAGATTTCGTTCGGCTTCCGAATTCGAAATCCGGCACAGCGTCGAGCCGCAGCCTTGCGCGATCGCCTCGACCCGCTGGATCAGCTCGTCGACCTCGATGCCGGGACCATCGAGTTCGATGATCAGGAGCGCTTCGACGTCGAGCGGATAGCCGGCGTGGACAAAGGCTTCGGCGGCATGGATCGCCGGCCTGTCCATCATTTCCATGCCGCCCGGAATGATCCCGGCGCCGATGATCCGCGCCACGCATTCGCCAGCCGCCTCGACCTCGGCAAAGCCGATCATCAGCGCGCGCGCGGTCTCGGGCTTTCGCAGGATCCGCACCGTGATCTCGGTGATGACCCCAAGCAGGCCTTCGGAACCGGTGATGATGCCCATCAGGTCGTAGCCGCCGGGCTCCGCCGACTTGCCGCCGATCTCGATGATTTCACCCGACATCAGCACGATTTCGCAGCCGAGCACATTGTTAGTGGTCATGCCGTATTTCAGGCAATGCACGCCGCCGGAATTCTCCGCCACATTGCCGCCGATCGAGCAGGCGATCTGCGAGGACGGGTCGGGCGCGTAGTAAAAGCCGGCATCGGCCACCGCCTGGCTGATGGCGAGGTTGGTCACCCCCGGTTCGGTGACGACGACGCGGTTGTCGAAATCGATCTCGCGGATGCGCTTGAATTTACCGAGGCCGAGCAGCACCCCGTCGGCCAGCGGCAGCGCGCCGCCGGATAGCGAGGTGCCGGAGCCGCGCGGCACCACCTTGATGCCCTGCTCGAAGCAATATTTCAGAACCCGCGCCACCTGTTCGGTGGTGTCCGGCAGCACCACGACCATCGGCGGCTGGCGATAGGCCATCAGGCCATCGGATTCGTAAGGCAGCATTTCGGCGGATTTGTCGATCACCCCTTCGCCCGGCACGATCGCGCGCAACGCCGCCACGATAGCGTCGCGGCGATCCAGCACCGCCTGATCCGATGCGGGCATCATGATGGTCATGTTCAATCTCCCGCGGCCGCGCGCTTCCCCTCGACGGATGTGATATTTTCACCCATTGCGGGCTTCGCGCAAGCTATCATCGCCCTGGAAACGACGAGGACAGCACGATGGCGATCGAGAACTTCCAGCAGCTTGCCGATTACAATCGCTGGGCGAACCTTCGCCTGTACGGCGCGGCTCTGGACCTGCCTGAACAGCAATACCGCCGAGCCATCGGCGTCTTCTTCGGCAGCCTGCATGGCACGCTCAATCATCTGCTGGTGACCGACCGCATCTGGATGAAGCGGCTGACCGGCCAAGGCGAAGCTCCGAACCGCCTCGATGCCATCCTGCATGACAATCGTCAGGACCTGCTGCGCGCCCGGATCGCCGAAGATGCCCGACTGACCGATCTCGTCAGAAGCTATACCGAGGCCGACCTCACCCGGGCCGTGGCGTACCAGACCATGGCAGGCAAGCCCTACACCCAACCGCTGCAGGAACTTCTGCTGCATCTGTTCAATCATCAGACCCACCACCGCGGCCAGGCCCACGCCTGCTGTTCCATCCTCACCGGCACCGAACCGCCGACGCTCGACCTGCTGGCGTTTCAGCGCGGCATGCCGGCACCGGATCCGGTTTCGTGACCGAAGTCCAACGCGCGGTGGTGCGGTCCCGCATCAGTTGACGGCGGCGGTATGGTTCCGACCGATCAGGGCATCGATTTCGCGCATGACCGTTTCAGGCGCGGCGTTCTGCACCATGTGGCCGACGCCGGGCAGCACGATCAGTTTCGCGCCGGGCACCGCTGCCGCGAACGGCCGGGAATGGATGTCCGGCGAAACCGTGTCGTCGGAATCGCCCGTGATCACCAATGTCGGTGTCCTGATATCGCCGTAGCGCGGCGCCTGCTCGGCCACCGCCGCCTTCAGCGTCACGAGATCGCGCGCGTTGGCGAGGAATTCGCGCGGACGCAGCAACAGGAGCGTCGCGGTATCGCGTACGTAGTCCTTTGGCATGGTCTGCGGCAGGAACACTTCGCGGGCGCCGGGCTCGGCCAGGAGGTAACCGAGCGGCAGCGTGATCGTATAGGCGAGCAGCGGACCGATCACGGGCGTGGTGACCACCTCGTTGTACCATCCGACACCACCGCGCCACGGATAGGCCACCGGCGCCAGCATGACGAGACCCGCCACCCGCCGCGGATAGTCCAGCGCCATGCGCGCGCCCAGCGCGCCAGCCCACGAGTGGACCACAAAGACCGCCGGGCCAATGCCCAATTGTTCGAGCGCCTCATCGATCATGCGGGCCTGGATCGCGGGCGTCGAATCTTCGTCGCGGGCGCGCACGCTCCAGCCATGGCCGGGACGGTCGATCAGGATCACCCGATGGGCTTTGGCGAGCATGTCGCCGAGCGGCAGCCGCATGGTTTCGAGATTGGAGCTTGCACCATGGATCATGACGACCGGCGGCAAGGCGGTATCGCGCGGGCCGATATCAACGACGTGCAGGGTTGCCCCGGCGACATCGATCATCCGTCCCTGCGCGGGATAGGCGCGCTGCAGGACAACGACACTGGCCTGCGTGACCAGCGCGAGAACAACCAGCGCCGCCACGACAACCACCAATATCATCTGCAATGTCTGGATCGCCTTGAGCACAATTGAATTACGGCTTTACGACGCTCGGGTTTCGCCGCCAACAAGGTTTTCCCCATTGGCCAACCGAGATAGCGCGTGCCTTCATACGGCCGTCATCGGCACGTTCATATAACCGTGCTGAATGGAAACATTCCGAACACCTTCGTATCGGATAAGTCCGCAGCAAGCCGGCCGCCTTTTCCACGCTATCCACAGGAACACACCACCCGCGCGACCATTATCTCACCACGGTCGGCGTGCCCCTTACTACAAGTTGCAAATGGAGTATCTCGATGACTTCCGGATCAAGCGAAGCTGCCATCGACCGGATCGTGGCGACCTGTAACGGTGACCTCCGCGGCGCGTTGAAGGCCCTCCTTCTGGTCAATGAGCAGCTCGAAGTCGAACTGGCACAACTTTACGCAGCGGTGACCCACGGCGTGCCGCTGGAACGCGGCAGCAACGCGCTGCACTAGGGCTGGGAACTCATTAGCACGCAGCCAAATGCGGATGGATGCGAGCTTGAGGAACGCTAGATAGTTGGCCGCGAGCTTGTCATATCGGGTCGCAACTCGACGGCACTGATTGATTTTGTTGAAGAAACGCGCGCGATACAGATCGCGATACAGATACCGACGAGAATGACCCCATGCCAGACAACGCCGTGTCGGGCTTTACTCTGCTAATTGTCGGGTTTTGACACTCTGCCGCGGTGAAAATGAGCACCTCTCACGCCGTGCAGGCCAATCAATGCAAACCGCTGATCTATTATTGACAAGCAGCTCTTGGGACCATCATCGCCGGAAATCAGTCGTCGAAGCTGTCAATGACGGTGTCGGCGATCGCACGCTTGGTAATGACGCCGACGATGTCGCGGGCCCTTGGCCGGTCGGCGCCGCAGAAAACGATGGCCGCGCCGGCGCGGTGGCGCCTTAATCTGGCCAGCACGCGGCTCACGAGATCGTCGTCCCGGCAAATCACCACCCGGGATTCGACAAAACGCTCGACCAGCAGGTTCGGGTTCCCTTGGGATTCGCGCCAAAGGCCGGAGCGTGGCGGAATGAGGCCAACGATCCGGCCGTCGCGCTCGACGATGATGACGCGCAAATCGCCGGGCTCTTCGGCGCTGATGGCCTCCTTCAGGGACGTCCCAGCCTTGGCCAGGATGAAGCGCCGCTCCATGATGTCCTGCGCCTGCCTGACAAGGAAGAGATTGATGTGCCGCTCTTTCGGGATGCGATGGCCGCGATGGCGCAGTTTGACGGTGTAGATCGTCTCGTTGATCAGCGCCCGCCGGATGCCGGCGGCCAGCGCGACCGCGACGATGACGGGAACGATGATGGCGTAGTCGCGCGTCATCTCGAACACCATGACAATCGCCGTCATGACGCCGCCGGTTGCCGCGCCGACCATCGCCGCCATACCGATGATTGCCGCCGACGGCACCGCGAGTCCCGCATGGGGCAGCAACGATCCGGTGGCGGCCGCAAAGGCCGCTCCGAGCGTGGCCCCAAGATAAAGCGACGGCGAGAAAATGCCACCGGAGGCGCCGCAACCTAGACTAATTGTGGTCGCGACCATCTTGAGCACGAACAGCAGCGCCAGCAGGCCTGTCGCCGTCATCTTCTGATCCATAATCGCCTGGATTACCGAATAGCCGACGCCATCGACATAGGAGTGGCCAAACCAGCGGGTGAGAACCACCATCATCAGGCCGATGACGGACATTCCGATGATGTTCTGCGTGTATTCATTGCCTGGCAATTTCGGAAAGCCATCCTCCATGAGGACGAGCAGGCGAATGAAGGCCCATGCCGCCACGCCACACAGGATGCCGAGCAACACGAAGGCGACCGCCTCCTGCAGGCCGAACGTTCCAGCCAAAGAGAACTGGATGTCCGAGACCGCAAACGCCGGATCGGGCCCGATCAAGATCCGGCCGATGGTCGTGGCGGCGCCGGTCGCGACGACGACGGGAAGAAACGTGCGGTTTGAAACCTCCGGCAGCAGGATCTCCAGCGCGAACAGCACGCCGCCGAGCGGCGTGTTGAAGGTCGCTGCGATCCCCGCTCCCGCCCCTGCCGAGAGCAAGGTGATTTTCTGCCAGGTCGACAGCCGGATCACTTGCGCGAACGCGGAGCCCAGCGCCGAGCCGATCTGGATGATCGGACCTTCGCGGCCTACCGCAGCGCCGCTGCCGATCGATAGCGCGGAGGCCAGCGCTTTGACGATCGCCACCTTGCCGCGGATGTTGCCGTGCTTGTAGAAGACCGCGTCCATCACCTCGGGAACACCGTGTCCCTTGGCCTCCGGCGCAAAGCGTTTGACGATATAGACGACGAGGAGGCCACCGATCACCGGCGAGAAAAACACCCAGTCGCCAAACCGACTCGGTGCCTCAGCGACATTGGCATCGTAGATGAAGCTCAGCATGCCGTTATAAAGGGCGTTGTGCACGAACCCGATCAGCGCCCGGAAAGCGACCGCGCCGAGACCGGTCATCACCCCGATCACCAGCGCGAGCCCGCACAGCGTGAGAAGACTGACTCTCCTCTCATCTCTCGATTTCGGTTCTTGGACTTGGATCAATTCTGGAGTCATGGAGACGGAGGCAGCTATTTCGGTCATCGGGCCTGCAACTCAAGGATGTTCTTCAATGATGCTGAAGCGAACGAAAATCATATTCGGGAAGCCGCAGGGTGTCGATGATCTCCCGGCCGATGGCAAGCTTTGCCAGTCCCGGAATTGCAAATGCCCTTATCACTTGATTACGGAAACCAAGACCCCATCGGGTCTTCGGTGCAAGGGCACCGGCGAAGCCTTCAGCGCCTCGCTGCTTCATTTCAACGAACGGGCGCAAGCGCGCTTCATAGTTGTCGAAGGCTTGCTGATATCGCCCGCCCGCGTCGGCGAGTTCTCCCGCCAGCACGTAGGCCGAGATCATCGCCAATGCAGAACCCTGTCCGGCCAGCAGGGAGACGCAGAAGGCAGCATCTCCGATGAGGGCGACGCGCCCCTTTGACCAGCTTCTCATCCTGATCTGGCTGACGCGGTCGAAATAAAGTTCGGTTGCGCGATCCAGTTCTGCCAGGACCGACGGGCATTCCCACCCGCCGGCGGCGTATTTTCCGTGCAGCATGGCCTTCTGCTGGTCGAGCGTCGAAGGCAACGGATCGCCGTCGACTGCAAAAACGAACAAGAACAGCGTTTGGTCATTGCGCAGCGTAAAGCGCCCAACCATCCTTCCCGGTTGCCCGTACATCAGATACACGTCTTCGTCGCGCGGGCGATAACATCGAGCCTCAAACGCGGCGACGACGTAACCAAGGTCTTTCTCGAACTGCTGCGTCGGGCCAAAGGCAAGTTTTCGAACGGTCGAGTGCAGGCCATCGGCGCCGATCACTAGGTCGAAATGACGTTCGCCGGAATGCTTCAGTTGAACCCGCACGCCGTCGGGTTTTTCTTCAAGAGAAACAATCTCCTCGTCGAAAATGACTTCCGCGGTGTCTTTGATTTTTTCGAACAGCAAACGCGAAAGATCGCTGCGGGGGAGCGTCACGTAGTGCCCACCGGCCAGCTCCGTGACGAGCTTGGTCCCAAAACCCGCCGCGCGCCGACCGCGATCGTTCACGATTCGCACTTCCCGCACTTTGTAGCCAGCGCGATTGATCTCGGGGATCATCCCCATGCGCTCAGCAATGTCGTAGCCAAGCCCCCAGAAGTCGATCACATAGCCGCCGCTGCGCAGCGCCGGCGCGCGCTCAATCAGCGTCGGCTCGAAGCCGGTCGCCTTCAGCCAGAAGCCGAGCGTCGGTCCTGCGATGCCGGCTCCCGAGATTAAGACTGTTTTCATGCCAGAAGAGCCAATTCGACCTGGAACCGGTCCAAGTTCTAGGTCCGGACTGCAATATAATCAAACTCTCGAACTTCCTGCAGGGTTCGGCTCGCGGGAAACCATAGATGAGCGGACGACCGTCAGAAGGATGCGACGAGCCCAATCGGGCACGACGGATCATTTGGCGAAGCCCTGCGGATGTGAGTTCCAGGCAGGGCGCGATCACAAACTCGTCAAGCACGGCCGAAAGCCCGTCGATGTCTCGTTGTACGAGGCTTGCTCTCATTCTGCGGTGGACGGCCAGGCTGCATCGGCTTAAATCATCGCAGGTGCCCGGGGGCGGCTCGCATGAGGGATGGAGAAATGGAGCTGCGCTACCGGAAAAACCTGAAGGTTCTCGTGCTCTGCTTCGTCGTGCTTGGCCTCATGTCCGGCCTGGTGGCCTATGCTCCGCAACTGTACCGCGCCTTCTGTGGCGCAACTGGATATGGAGGGACGACGCAGCGGGCGTATTCCGACCCGACTGCGACCTCCGATAAGACCGTAACGGTTGCGTTCGACAGCAACGTCGCGCCGGATTTGCCGTGGCGGTTCGAACCGGAGCAGCGCTCGGTGACCGTTCACCTCGGCGAACAAAAGCTCGTATTTTTCACCGCCGAGAATCTCAGCAACGAGTCGATCGTCGCGCACGCGACGTTCAACGTCACCCCGGAGACGAGCGGCATCTATTTCAACAAGATTCAATGCTTCTGTTTCAACGAGGAGCGCCTCGACCCGCATCAGAAAGTCGAAATGCCCGTTGTCTTTTTCATCGACCCGGCCTTTGCGAAAGATTCGGACAATCTCCAGGTCGATACAATCACGCTCAGCTATACGTTTCTTCGCTCAGTGAATCCGTCACAAAGCAAGAATCTTTCGCGCTTCCTGACCAATGCCGCGCCGGATCCCGTCCATGGTCAGCAACTCTTCACCGAACGGTGCACCGCGTGTCACGCAATCGACCGCAACAAGGCCGGACCCACGCTCGGCGGTGTGGTCGGCCGCAGGGCCGGCTCGGCTCCCGGATATCACTATTCGCCAGCGCTAAAGAGCGCCGGTTTCACCTGGTCCACGGATAATCTCAATCAGTGGCTGGCCGACCCCCAGAAATTTGTTCCTGGCGCACGCATGCCAGTTCGTGTGCTCGACGCTCCGTCTCGCCGCGACATTCTCGCTTACCTGCAGAAGGTAGGCCAGGACCGCAACGACCGGACCGGTTCGAACGCATCTGCGTCAGGCGGAGAATACTAGCTTAGCACTTAGGCAGAAGCGACGGAGATAGCGCCACATTCGTCCTTGACCTCATGACGGACGGCGCCCTTGCTGCCGATCGGCGCGGGCACGCGGGAGGCTCGCAGGAAATCGAATTGCCGATGGCGATGCCGGACCGACGGTCAGATGTCGCGTCCCTCGACCTTCTCACTCAGGGTCTTGATCAGTTCCGGAACCTTTTCAAGATACGGGTTGACGGCGAGTGCGGCGCGGAAAGCGTCGAGCGCGCGTTTTTCGTCACCGATGTCCTGCATGATCATGCCAAGGCCGGCCAGCGCACCGAAGTGACGCGGCTCGCGGACCAGCACCTGCTCGATATCCGCGAGCGAATGGCCATAGTCGTTCTTCAGATAATACACGGTGGCACGCCGGTTCCAGGCCTCCGCGTAATCCGGACGCAGCTTGATCACGGCATCGAGCAGTTTCAGCGCGACATCCAGTTGCTGGGCATCCATTGCGGCCTTGGCGCGCGCCATCAGCAACGCCGCGGTATCGCTCGGAGTTTGCATCCACAGCGCCCAGATCCGGGCCTCGACATGTTTGGCGCTGGCCTCGTCGGGCGCCGCCTTCAGCGCCCCGAACAGGAAATCCAGTCCGCGGGTACGGTCGGGTCCGACCTTGGGCAGTTTGCTCGGCGCTTCCGGTAATTTTTTTTGCTGCCTGAGCGGGCCCGCGCCCGGATCCTGCGCGACAGCAGCCATCGGCGCCGTCGCAATCATGGCGGCGATCAGAACCGCAAATTCGCGGTGGCGCAGCAGGGAGAATCTCGATGCCATCGTCAAAGTCTAGACGCGCCAAAACCGTCTTGCAAAGCAGCAAGATGTGAAGCGGAGGGACTTCGTGAAGGAACCGGCCGGATCAGCCCTGTCGCGCCTTGAACCGGCGCTGCACCTTGTTGATCACGTAAACCCGGCCCTTGCGGCGGACCAGACGGTTGTTGCGATGGCGACCACGCAGCGATTTCAGCGAGTTACGGACCTTCATGGGACAATCCTGATGCGTTGAAAGGCCGTTTTCCGACAGGCCGAAAGTGGCAAAATGGGATTAATCCCGCCAGCGGCCATACCGCCCGGGACGGCGGATTTCTAAGCCATTGGCGGGCCGAATGTCAATCCAAACAGGGCGTTTTGAACCCGGTTTGGCCAGCAGCCACAGCGTCGGGGCGGTCCGGGCTCCGGAGACGACGGATGCGTCAATCGTTCGGGAACTCGACCATGGCCTCGCCAGTGGCGACCTTCTCGTCGTTCTGGTTACGCACCATGACGTCGATCAGGACCCAGCGCGAATTCGCCGTCACCTGCTTCGATTTCACGGTCCCCGAGGGCTGAATGGTGTCGCCGGGCCTGACCGGCTTGACCCATCTTGTTTCCAGCCGCCGGTGGATGGCGCCGGCGGGATAGGCCCAGTCGGCGATCATGCGCGAGATCAGCCCGAAATTGTTCATCCCGTGCATGATGATGCCGCCGAAATTGGTCTTGCCGAAATTGCCCTTCATATAGTCGTCGTCGAGGTGCAGCGGGTTGTAATCGAGCGAGGCGTCGCAAAACAGCCGGATCGACTGCCGCGAGACCGCGAATTTCGGCCCCTCGATGGGGTCGCCGGCGTTCAGGCCTTCAAATGTCGATGTCATGATTTTATCCCTCGCCGTCACTGCGGCCGAATGGTCCAGCCGCGGCCGGAGCAGATGACCTCGCCGCGCTGGTTGAAGAAGACATTGTCGTGGACCACGAACAGCCGTTCGCGCTTGATGAACTTGTCGAGTGCCCGCGCCTGCAGCGTGATGACGTCGCCCGGCCGAGCCGGAATGTTGTAGCTCCAGGATTGACCGGCATTGACGGTGCCCGGGCTGCGCATCCAGTCGTCCGCCGGCGTGCAGGAAAACATCAAGAGAATATGGATCGACGGTGGTGCGATCAGGCCGCCGTAGCGCGTGGCCTTGGCGTAGGCTTCATCGAAATAGATCGGATGATCCTCACCGACCGATTTGCAGTACAGTTCGATCGCTGCCTTGGTCAGCGTATACGGAATGGTCTTGCGCGGTTCGCCGGGGACAATGTCGTCCCAGACCTTGCGCAGATTGGCATGCTTCCAGAAATCGGTCTCGAAGGCTGAGGCCTCGGCCATGGCATCCCCGCTGTTTGGTCATTTTTGACGACTTTAATACCGCAATGGCTTTCGCCCACCAATGGAAGCGGTGCCTTGCCAAATTTGTTATATGGTATAATCAATTTGTCGTGCCTTGCGACAAGGCGGCTGCCGGGAATCTGAAATGTCCAAATCAAAGCTGCCCAATATCGACGACGTCGTCGCGATCGACATCCACACCCACGCCGAGGAGCCGTGCGGCATGCATGGCGACGACGGCTATGATGATTTCCAGGCGCAGATGGCCGAATACTTCAAGTCGCCGAACAAGCATCCGCCGACCGTTCCGGAAACAGCGGCCTATTATCGCGCCAGGAAGATCGCCGCGGTGATCTTTCCAGTCGACGCCGAGCGCGAGACCGGATTCCGCCGCTACAGCAATTACGAGATGCTGGAGGCGGCGGCCGAGAATTCCGACGTGCTGATCCCGTTCGTCAGCATCGACCCGCATAAGGGCAAGCTCGGGGTGCGCGAGGCGCGCAAGCTGATCGAGCAATACGGCGTCAGAGGCTTCAAATTCCATCCGACCATGCAGGGCTTCTACGCCAACGACCGCATGGCCTATCCGCTCTACCAGGCGATCAGCGACGGCGGCGCCATCGCGCTGTTCCATACCGGCCAGACCGGAGTCGGCTCCGGCATGCCGGGCGGCATGGGGATGCGGCTGAAATATTCCAATCCGATGTATATGGACGATGTGGCGGCGGACTTTCCCGATCTGAAGATCATCCTCGCGCACCCCTCGTTTCCGTGGCAGGAAGAGGCGCTGTCGGTCGCGACCCACAAGCCGAACGTCTACATTGACCTGTCCGGCTGGTCGCCGAAATACTTCCCACCGATCCTGGTGCGCTACATCAACTCCATCCTGCAGGACAAGATGTTGTTTGGTTCGGACTGGCCGGTGATCACACCGGATCGCTGGCTGGCCGACTTTGCCAAGCTCGAGATCCGCGACGAGATCAGGCCGAAAGTGATCAAGGCCAACGCCCGGAAACTGTTGGGCATCTGATACGCGCGGCGATGATCGATGGGCGCAGCGCCAGACGAAATGGTGGTCCCCGATGAACTTCTCCGCAGCCGCAGCCCTCGCCGGCGCCCTGATGATCGCAGGCGCGGCCGAGTGCGCCGCGCCGGTGTCTTTATCGGCGCCGACCATCGTTGAATTCGAAAATCCGCTGGCCAGCCCGCAGCCGCTGCAGGGCTATCTGCGGCAGCCCGACCGCGCCGACCGCTCGCCCGCCGTGGTGCTGCTGCACGGCTGCAATGGCAATTGGCAGCGCCTCGACAAACGCTGGGGCAAACGGATCGCGTCCTGGGGATATGTGACGCTCACCGTCGACAGCTTCGGCCCGCGCGGCATCCAGGACACCTGCAGCAGCGGCGCGCCGGCCGATCTCGCTTTCGACGCCTACCGCGCCCTGAACTTCCTGGTACGCCAGCCGTTCGTCGATCCGGCGCGGATCGCGGCACTGGGATTTTCGCAAGGCGGCTGGCTCACCCTGATATCGGTTGAGCACGGCATCATCGAACAGACGACCGTGAACAAGTTCCGCGCGGCGGCCGCTTTCTACCCGCCTTGCACGGCGTTCACCGGCGACGTGACCGTACCGATGCTGATCCTGGTCGGCGAGCTCGACGATTGGACCCCGGCTCAGGGGTGCCGCAACATGGTGGAGGGCCGGGACGATTGGGGAATATCGCGGCAGAAGGGCCAGGGCATTCCGATCCGGCTCATCGTCTATCCCGGGGCCTACCACGCCTTCGACGCCCCAAACCTCAAGACACCGAGGCAATTCCTGGGGCATCATCTCGAATTCAACCAGGCGGCAACGGATCAGTCGATCGTCGCGCTGCGCCAATTCCTGGACGCAACGATCGGCGGGAAAGAGCAGGACAAGTGAATATCAAGGCTGTGGTTTTCGACGCCTATGGCACGCTCTACGATGTCCAGTCGGTGGCTGCCATCACCGAACAGGCATTTCCCGGGTACGGCGAGCTCATCACCCAGATCTGGCGGATCAAGCAGCTCGAATATAGCTGGCTGCGTTCACTGATGCGGCGCTATGAGGATTTCTCCGTCATCACGCGGCAATCGCTCGCCTACACGCTGCGGGTCCTCGGGCTGCAGCACGACGAGCGCGTGTTCGACCGCATCATGGACAAATACCTGCATCTCGATCTCTACCCGGACGCGGCTGCGGCACTGGCGTCGATGCGCGGCCGCAAGCTCGCCATCCTCTCCAATGGCAGCACCGATATGCTCGACGCGCTGGTGCGCAACAGCAGCCTCGACCGTGTGCTGGATGCGACCATCAGCATCGACTCCATGAAAATCTTCAAGCCGAGCCCGGACGCCTATACCCTGGTCGAAACCAAACTCGGCGTGCCGCCCACCGAGGTGCTGTTCGTATCCTCGAACCCATGGGACGCCTGCGGCGCCAAGGCGTTCGGCTTCCACGTCGCCTGGATCGAGCGGGTGACGCCGGAAGCGATGGCGCTGGCCTGCGTCAGAAGCGACCTCATGGCCCCGCTCACTTTGTTCAAGGCGCTTCGGATGCAGATGGATGAACTCGGGGTCGAGCCCGACTATCGCATCCGCACGCTGTCGGAACTGCCTCGCTTGGTCGCCGCCCGATGAGCCTTGAGTCGGTCCGCGCGTTCTTCGCACAGAAGGCTCCCGATATCATCGTGATAGTCTCTCCGATCAGTTCGGCAACGGTGGCGCTGGCGGCCCAGGCCTATGGCGTCGAACCTGGACGGATCGCGAAAACACTGAGCTTGCGGATCGGCGAGCGGGTGGTGCTGATCGTGGCCAGCGGTACTTCGCGGATGGACAACAAGAAGGTCAAGGCCCTGTTCGGCGGCAAACCCAAGATGCTCGGCCTCGACGAGGTCGCCGACATCACCGGCCACGAGGTCGGCGGCGTCTGCCCGTTTGGCCTGAAGACGCCGTTGCCGATCTACTGTGATGTTTCATTGCAGGCCTTCGATGAGGTGGTACCGGCCGCAGGCTCGATCCACAGCGCGGTGCGCATCGCGCCGTCGCGAATGGCGGAACTGGTTGCTGCCGAATGGGTCGATGTCTGCGAGCACCGCGCCTGACAGCATTCCCGTCTGCCCGCCACGAAGTATTGGACGGCACGTTGCTCCAGTTGTATCGTGATGATGGTCCGCCTTGCGCGCGACTACTCCGGCCGAGCGCGGATCAACGCATAGTGCGGAGGTTCGAGATGAAATCGCACCGGCTTCCTTTCGAGAACCGATGGACGAGCGGCGAGCGCGCGTGGCACTGGTATTGCGAGCTTGAACGGATTGGCGTGCCCAACGTGCGCGCGATGTTCGTCGATCACGAGATGCATCACGCGAACGACAATGAGGTTGTCTCCGACGTCCCGGCCGGGTTCGTGCGGGACTGGCTCAGCTTTCATGATCGGAACGAGGGTCGAAGACAGGCTCGTTGGCTGGCGGCGGTCGCGGCCCTGACGCTGGTCGCCGCCGTCGCATCTGTGATCGCGGTCCTGCGGATGTAGCGCTCGAAAACGCTATGGGGGCTATTGGTTGCTGTACGGCCCTGGCCGATCGTCCTGCCGTTTCGGCGCGGCCTGCTCGCTCATGCTGGCATTTGATTCAAATACCGCACGGCATGGTCCGCTGAGCTGCGGCGTGTTCTGGCGCAGGCACGCCACGATCCGGTTGGCGTCCGGGATCTGTTCGCCGCATAGACGGAAAACGTCGGGCGTGCAGGCAAGCTGCTGCTCCAGGGTTCCGCGGTATTCCTGGGCATGGGCGGTCTTCTGAGCAGCGGCGACTCCACAGACCGATATCGCAAGGCTAAGGACAATTCGGCAGGTTCGCATGGGCCAATCCTTGTTACGGATAGAGCTGGCGTGCGGGGTTCCATCGGCAAAATGTTGGTCCAAGCTGCAAACCAAATGCGGCCTGGGAAGGTTCACGCAGCACAACAAAATGTGAAATCCGCGGGTCGAGCAGGGCAGGACGTGTCGGCCAGCCGCGCTCAATGGCTGTCAATTCGCTTCCTGCCCCTGGCAAAATGGCTGGCCAGAAATTCCGCCAGCACCTCGACGCGCGCAGGGCGGGGGCGCCCCGGCGGCGTCACCAGGTGAACCGCGCCTTCGGGCTGCTTCCAGCCGTTCAGGATCACCTCGACTTCGCCGGACGCAATGGCGTCGCCGACGATGAAGTCCGGCAGGTCGGCGATGCCGAGGCCGGCGAGCAAGGCCGGCATCAACGCCTCGCCATTGTTGACCCGCAACTGACCCGCCGGCCGCACGCTGACCTGTTCGCCGGCTGAATTGGTGTAGTGCCAGACATTCGGCGTGGAGAGATAGGTGTAGGCGAAGCATCGATGCTGGGCGAGATGCATCGGATGCGTCGGTCGGCCATGCCGCTTGAGATAGGCGGGCGCCGCCACGGTATGGCGCGGCATCGCGCACAGCCGCCGCGCCACCAGTGAGGAATCCGGCAGCCGCGCAATTCGCAGGCCAGCGTCGAAGCCTTCGCCGATCAGGTCCACGGTCGCATCGCTGAGGTGAAGATCGATGGCGACTTCGGGATACTGCGCCAGGAATTCCGGCAGCAACGGCGCCACGGCCTTGACCCCGAAGGTCATCGGCACCGCGAGACGTACCAGCCCGCGCGGTGCCACCGATTGCGCCAGCGCCTCGTTTTCCGCCGCCTCGCCATCGGCAAGCAGGCGCGCCGCCCGCGCGGACAGTTTTTGCCCGGCATCGGTCAGGGCAAGCCGCCGCGAGGTGCGGTTGAACAACCGCGCGCCGAGCCGCTGCTCCAGGCGGCTAACCGCCTTCGAAACCGTCGCCTTGGACAGCGCTAGTTCGCTCGCGGCCGCCGCAAACGACCGTAATTCCACGACTTTGGCGAAGATCGCGAGCGCTTCGAAATCCGGAAGCTTGGTCATTGGAAAACCTGGTATCGACCTGTTTTTGGAAACAATAAGTTTCCAGAGTTTCTATTTCTATATCAATGGCCACGGCATATCCACTACCCAACGAACATTCACGAAGGACGTCCCATGATTGAAGTCAGACCCTTTGCAAAACTCGGCAGCGCCGACCATGGCTGGCTCAAGGCCAGGCATCACTTCTCGTTCGGCAGCCACTACGATCCCGGCAATATGGGCCACGGCGCGCTGCGGGTGTGGAATGACGACGAGATCGCGCCGAACACCGGCTTTCCCGCGCACCCGCACGCCAACATGGAAATCATCACCTATGTTCGCGAGGGTGCGATCACGCATCAGGATAGTCTTGGCAACAAGGGCCGCACCGAGGCCGGCGACGTCCAGGTGATGAGTGCCGGCGCCGGCATCCGCCACTCGGAGTACAATCTCGAGCCGACCCGGACGAAGATTTTCCAGATCTGGATCGAGCCAACCACCCAGGGCGGCGCACCGACCTGGGGCGCAAAACCATTCCCGAAGGCCGATCGCTCCGGCGGCTTTGTCACCATTGCGAGCGGCTTCGACCATGACAAGGACGCGCTGCCGATCCGGGCCGATGCGCGGGTGCTTGCCACCACGCTCAAGGCCGGCGACAGGGCGGAATATGCGCCGGGCAAATCCCGCAGCCTCTATCTGGTGCCGGCCGCGGGCGCGGTCGAGATCAACGGCGTGCGGGTCGATGCCCGCGACGGCGTCGCGATCCGCGACGAAGCCCGGCTCACGATCACCGCGCTGGAGGATTCCGAACTGGTGCTCGTCGACGCGGCCTAAGGCCGTTCTTTTACCAAAACCGGGCTCGTCGTGGCCGGGCCATGTCCCGGGCCGGACGACTGGCATTCATTTCACAATCGGAGACCGATCATGACAAAAGTTCTCGTCCTCTATTATTCCGCCTACGGTCACATCGAGACGATGGCGAAGGCTGTTGCCGAAGGCGTTCGCGACGCCGGCGCCGCGGTCGACGTCAAGCGGGTACCGGAACTGGTACCGGCCGAAATTGCCAAGGCGTCGCATTACAAGCTCGATCAGGCGGCGCCGGTCGCCAGGATCGAAGACCTCGCCAATTATGACGCCATCATCATCGGCACCGGCACGCGCTTTGGCCGGATGGCGTCGCAGATGGCGAATTTCCTCGATCAGGCCGGTGGACTCTGGGCGAAGGGCGCGCTGCACGGCAAGGTCGGCGGCGCCTTCTCCTCGACCGCGACCCAGCACGGCGGCCAGGAAACCACGCTGTTCTCCATCATCACCAACCTGCTGCATTTCGGCATGGTCATCGTCGGGCTGAACTACGGTTTTGCCGGTCAGATGAAACTCGACGAAATCACCGGCGGCTCGCCCTACGGCGCGACCACGATTGCCGGCGGCGACGGCAGCCGGGCGCCAAGCGACAACGAACTGGCGGCGGCGCGCTATCAAGGACGCGTGATCGCAGAGACGGCGCAGAGGCTGCATGGCTGATGCCACGCGGGCGGCATTCTCCTTGAGGACATGCCGCCCCATTTATCGGCGGGGACGAGACTCCGCCATGATCGAACTTCTCTTTATTTATCAACTGACCCGGAATCCGCTGCGGGCGATCGCGCGGCGCTGGTGGTGCCGCAGCCTCTATCGTGCATCGCGCGGCCGGCGTCGTTGCCAGGAATGCAATGGATCCTGATACCGGCCAGGCCATGAGCGAACCGCGGAACCGGACGGTGGTCTTGAAGTTGTGTCAGGCGCACCCGCGCCTGGAGACTTCAACATGAGCAACAAGCCCGATTCCAAGACACCCGCCAAGGACACCAGCAAGAAGGCCACGACGCATCCCGGCATGATGGGTGACGGCACCGAAGAGCAGAATCTCGGTCAGCACGGCAATCCGGCCGCCCGGATCAAGAAAGACGAAGTCGACGCGGCCTTCGCCAAGGACGGGAAAAAGTCCTAGACGCGGCCATCCTCAAGCGCCGATTGTTTGCTTATAAAGGCCGGGCCGGATCGCGCCCGGCCTTGTCGTGCCGGGCACGGGCGCCAGCGCTGTTGATGGTGGTGACAGATGAGCAATGCCCCGCACGATCCCTGGCCTGAATTGCCTACCGCTGCCTGGCGCGACACCTATGACACACTGCATCTGTGGACCCAGATCGTCGGCAAGATCCGGCTCGCGCGGACACCGTGGCTCAATCATTCCTGGCACGTCGCGCTGTATGTCACCGCGCGCGGACTGACGACCTCGCCGATCCCCGACGGTATGCGCTCGTTTCAGATCGACTTCGACTTGATCGATCATGATCTGCGGATTTCGACCAGCGACGGGACGCAACGCCAGTTTGCCCTCGCCGGGCAATCGGTCGCGAGTTTCCATGCGGCGATAGTGGCGGCGCTGGCGGAACTCGGCATTCGCCTCGAAATCGACGACATGCCGAGCGAACTGCCTGACCCGATCCGGTTTTCGCAGGACACGCGCCATGCGTCTTACGACGCGGCAGCGGTGCGGCGCTTCCTGCAGATCCTTGTCAACGTCGACCGCGTATTCAAGCAATTCCGCACCGGCTTCCTCGGCAAGGCAAGCCCGGTGCATTTCTTCTGGGGCAGCTTCGATCTCGCAATGACGCGCTTCTCAGGGCGGCGCGCGCCACGCCATCCCGGCGGCGTTCCCAATCTTCCCGATGCGGTCGCGTGCGAAGCCTATTCTCACGAAGAATGCAGCGCGGGATTCTGGCCGGGCAGCGGCGCGATCGACTATCCGGCATTCTATTCCTACGCCTATCCCGAACCCGCGGGTTACCGCGCCGCGCGGGTGCAGCCTGATGCCGCCTTCTTCAGCGAGGCGCTGGGCGAGTTCATTCTTCCCTACGATTCCGTGCGCACCGCCAAGCATCCCGATCAGGTGTTGCTTGAATTCCTGCAAACGAGCTACGAGGCGGCGGCAAACGCGGCGAACTGGGACCGCGCGGCGCTGGAATGCGCGCCGGGCCAGCCGGGCGTGGTGCGGCAGATTTAACAGGCTTTGCCGGCGCTATTTGACCCTGAACCCGCGCGCACTTTATATACGGTTCAACATCAGCCGTTCGCCGAGCACCGGTCGAACGCCAAAGGACCAGACCACCATGAATTGCGGAAATCGGGCAGCGGCATGAGCGAACAGCCGGCTATACTGGTCACCGGCGGCGCGGGCTATATCGGCTCGCATGGCTGCCGGGCCTTGACTGCGGCCGGCTTCCATCCAGTCGTTTTCGACAATCTTTCAAGCGGCCACCGCACCTTCGTGACCGGCTCGCTCGTCGTCGGTGACCTCGCCGACCGCGCTGCGCTCGCCCGCGCCTTCGCGCAGCATCGCATCGTCGCGGTCATGCATTTCGCGGCATCGAGCCTGGTCGGCGAGTTTGTCGCCGATCCGCAGAAATACTACGCCAACAATGTCGCCGGCACGTTGTCGCTGTTGGCTGCGATGCGCGAAGCCGGCTGTCATCGCCTGGTGTTTTCGTCTACCGGCGCGGTTTATGGCGACGCTGACAGCAAAGCACTGCCGGAGAGCTCGGCCGGGGCGCCGATCAATCCCTATGGCACGTCGAAATGGATGATCGAGCAGATTCTCGCTGATTATCGCGGCGCCTATGGCTTCGGGTCGTTCAGCCTGCGCTATTTCAATGCCAGCGGCGCCGACGCGTCAGGCGAGATCGGCGAACTGCGCGACAACGAAACCCACCTCATCCCCCGCGCGATGATGGCGCTGCAAGGTCATATTTCGGACTTCGCGGTGTTCGGCGACGACTACCAGACACCCGACGGCACCGCGATCCGCGACTACATCCATGTCACCGATCTGGCCGCGGCGCACGTCCTGGCGCTTAAGCTGCTGATGCAGGGCCATCGCGGTGGCGCCTTCAATCTCGGTACCGGCAAAGGCTTTTCGGTGCGCGAGATCCTGGCTGCCATCACGGCCGAGATCGGCCGCGAAGTGCCGCATGTCGTCAAGCCGCGCCGATCGGGCGATCCGACCTATCTCGTCGCCGACCCGACCGCCGCGCGCGAGACCCTGCAGTTCCGCGCCGCGCATTCCGACCTCGCGACGATTATCCGAACCGCGTGGGCCTGGCACAAAAAGGCTCATCCGTTGAAGACGAATGCGGTCGCCCCTCGGCCGTCGCCGGCCTAGGCAAAAATTCCGGCGCCAAGTCATTGCCATCGGGCCGCCGCTTTGAGACCATGCGGGGCGTTACAGCAAGCAAGACCCGTTGCCACGCGGGCATCGCAACAGGAACCCCATGCCGATCGTTCAGGCCGACCGTCTTAAGCGCATCGGTGCGGCGCTCCTCAGGGCTGCCGGCGCCTCGGACGAGGAAGCGGACGCCGTGGCGATTGGCTGCGTCAATGCCAACCTCGCCGGCCACGATTCGCACGGGATCATCGCGATCCCGACCTATATCGACCGCATCAAGGCCGGCCATATCGTTCCCGGCGCGAAGTGGACCATTGTGCAGGAATCGCCGACCACGACGGTGATCGACGGCCACTGGGGCTTCGGCTTTCATGTCAATGCCAGGGCAATGGCGCTGACCATCGAAAAGGCGAAGATCGCCAACGTCGCGGCCTGCACGGTGTTTCGCCAGAGCCATGTCGGGCGGCTCGCCGCCTATCCGATGATGGCGATCAAGGAAGGCATGATCGGGCTTGCCACCGCCGATTCCGGCCGTTCTCCCAAAATCGTCGCACCGTTCGGCGGCCGCGAGGCGCGGCTCGGCACCAACCCGATTTCGATCGCGGTGCCTTCCGACCTCGAAGCGCCATTCTATCTGGACATGGCGACATCGGCGGTGGCGGCCGGCAAGATCCAGCTCGCCGCCGCGCGCGGCGAGCAAATCCCAACCGGCTGGATCGTCGATGGCGAAGGACGGCAAACCACCGACCCCCGGCAATTCCGCAACGGCGGCGCCCTGCTGCCGCTCGGCGGCAGCGAAGGCTACAAGGGCAGCGGCCTCGCCGCGATGGTCGAGGTGCTGTGCGGCCTGCTTACCGGCCTCGGCTTCGGCGTCGAGCCGACCGGGCGGCACAATGACGGATGCTTCATGGCGGTGTTCAACGTCGCGGCATTCCGGCCGCTCAAGGACTTCAAGAAAGAGGTGGCCGAATTCGCCAGGTACCTCAAGGCGACGCCGCCCTCGCAGGCCAGCAGCGGCGTGCTCTATCCGGGCGAGATCGAATATATTCGCGAGCAGCAGCGCAAGCTCGCCGGCATCGACGTGGAAAGCGCCACGTGGGAGAAGTTGCGGGCGCTGGCCGGCGAGTACAAACTCGCTGCTGAACTCGATCTTGCGTAACACCTCGCCAGAGCAGGGAGAGCAGCATGACACGGCAAATGGCGATGGTCGGTTTCCTGCAGGCGCAGAACTGCACCAACCTGCCGAGCTCGTGGCGGCATCCGGAGTCGCGCGACGATTCGATGTCGGCGGATTACTACCAGGAGATCGCCCGGATCCTCGAAGCCGGAAAATTCCACATGGCGTTCTTCGACGATCGGCTCGCGATGCCCGACCGCTACGGCAACGATCACGCCCACACGGTCGAATACGGCATTCGCTGCGTGAAGATGGATCCGATCGTGGTTCTGACCACGATGGGCATGGTCACCGAAAGGCTCGGGCTCGCTTCCACCTGTTCGACCACCTATTACGAGCCATTCGACGTGGCGCGCCGCTTCGCCACCCTCGACTTGATGACCAACGGCCGTGCCGCCTGGAATGTGGTCACTTCCGTGAACGACGGCGAAGCGCACAATATGGGACGCGATCAGCATCTCGAACATGATCTGCGCTATGACCGCGCCGACGAGTTCATGGAGGTCGTGCTCGGCCATTGGGATTCCTGGGAAGACGGCTCGCTCATCATCGACAAGGAGAGCGGGCGGTTTGCCGATCCGGGCAAGGTCAAGCGGCTCGATCACAGTGGGCGATTTTTCAAGTCGCGGGGACCGTTCACGGTGCCGCGCTCGCAACAGGGCCACCCAGTGGTGATTCAGGCCGGCGCCAGCGGTCGTGGCCAGCGTTTCGCCGGGCGATGGGGCGAGGTCATTTTCACCGCAGCGCGCAATCTGGCGAGCGCCCGGCAGGGCTATGACGCGATCAGGAACGAGGCCGCCAGGCTCGGCCGCGATCCCGATCAGATGTTCCTCTGCAATCTGGTGACGCCGGTCGCCGGTGCAACCAAATCCGAGGCCGAAGACAAGATGGCGCTGATCCAGAAGCTGCCGCTGGAAATCGACGCGCTGTCGCTGTTGTCCGAAGGCCTGAACTACGATTTCGCTACCAAGCACATCGACGAGCCGCTGAGCACGGAAGAACTCCAGGGCATGCAGGGCATGATCGGCATCCGCGACGGGGTGCTGAGGACCAGCGGCAAGACCAATCCCAGCACGCGCGATTTCATCACCTTTTCCGGCCGCGGCCAGACCCAGGATGCGATCGTCGGCGGGCCAAAGGAAATCGCCGATACGCTGGAAGAAATGTTCACCGGCCGGGGCTGCGACGGTTTTGTGGTCGCCGCAACCTATGTGCCCGGCTCGTATGCCGATTTCGTCCACCACATCGTTCCGGAACTGCAGCGGCGCGGCCTCTTCCACAAGGATTATGCCGGCAGGACCCTGCGCGAGAATCTCGGCCTGCCCCGCCCCGTCGCCGGCGCCTGGAAAACCCAGCCGCGGGTCGCGGCGGAATAGAGGACTGCAGATGCGTTGGCTCAAATTCACCGCCGGTGGTCAGACCTCGTGGGGCATCGTCGAAGCCGACAAGGTAGTCACGATCAAAGGCGATCCGTTCGGCGAATGGACCCGAACGGCGCAATCCCATGCGCTGAACGACGTGAAGATCGAACTGCCGCTGGTACCGCGCACCTTCTATTGCGTCGGCCTCAACTATCTCAAGCATCTCAAGGAGGCGGCGGACAAGCGCGGCGAAGTGCCCAATGTGCCGGATCGGCCCGAGATCGGCTATCGCGCGCAGAACGCGCTGATCGCCCATGACGAAGATGTCGTGATTCCCGCAACCGCCACCGACAAGATTCACTATGAAGGCGAGCTGGTCGTCGTCATCGGCAGGAAGGCCAAGCACCTCGATGCAGCCAACGCGATGTCCTGCGTATTCGGTTACACCATCGGCAACGACGTCAGCGAGCGGAGCTGGCAGAAAGCCGATCGCGGGCTGTGGCGTGCCAAGAATACCGACACCTTCAAGCCGATGGGTCCGTGGATCGAGACCGAGGTCGATCTCGACCGCATGGAAACCGTCGTGAAAGTGAACGGCAAGGAGAGCAACCGCTTCCACACCAACGACATGATCTTCGGCATCGTGCCCTTCATCGTCGAGCTGACGAAATATTTCACGCTATGGCCGGGCGACGTGATCTGGATGGGCACCGACGGCGCCTCGCCCGACCTCAAGGCCGGGGACGTTGTCGAAATCGACATCACCGGCATCGGGACCTTGCGGAACCGGTTCGTCGCGGAACAGCGATAGGATTATTTCATGACTTCCGCGCCGACCTTGCAAATCGCGGCATCCTGATCGCCGGTGCCGCCGCTGCAGCCCACCGCGCCAATCACTTTGCCGCCTTCGACCAGAGGAAAGCCGCCGGGGCTCGCAACCAGGGTCGGATCGAGCGTACCGGTATAGACCTGGCCGGCTTCATAGGCATTGTAGAAGGCGCGGGATTCGCGGCGAAAGCGGGCCGCGGTGCGCGCCTTGCCGATCGAAACGGAAATCGACCCAATCTGCGCCCCTTCCATCCGCGAGAAATGAACGAGCTCGCCATTGGTATCGACCACGGCGATGATCATCTTCCAGTTTCGCCGCTTCGCTTCGGCCTCGGCCGCGGCCATCACTTCCTTGGCGCGTTCGAGCCCGATCGAGACACCATAGGGAATGTCGAACGGCACTGCAGCCGGGGTTCCACCCGCCGAGGGTTGTGTCGGCGGCGTCGCGGGCGCCGGTGTTTGTGCGGGAACCGGCGAGCTGACGGCTGCCAGAGCACAAGCCGCAACGGTGATGGAAATGATGGAACGCATGGGCTTCTCCCGGTTGATACCGACTGTCCAACCCCAGCGGTCGGGCAATATTCCGGGCAATCCGACGCAACCTGTGTTCCACGGTTGCGCTGCGGCTACTCCCAGCGTCCTTGGCCGATGAAGCAGCGGCCTGCGCCGAGGGATGATCTACACCGCGGTGGCGCGGGCAAAATCCAGGTAGATTTCGCGCAACCGGTTCGTCATCGGGCCCGGCCTGCCGTCGCCGATGGTCTTGCCATCGATGCTCACCACCGCCTGCACGAACAATGTGGCGCTGGTGGTGAAGGCTTCCTTCGCGGCCAGGGCTTCTTCGACCGTGAACGGCCGCTGCTCGACGCGGAGCTGGCGTTCCTCGGCGAGCGCCACCACCGCCTTGCGGGTGCAGCCCGGCAGGATGGCGCTGGAATTATGCCGCGTCACCAGCACGTCGTCTTGGGTCAGGATGAAGGCCGATGACGATCCGCCTTCGGTCACCTTGCCGTCCTCGATCATCCAGGCTTCGCCGGCGCCCGCTTCCGCTGCGGCCTGTTTGGCGAGCACCTGCGCCAGCAGCGCCACGCTCTTGATGTCGCGCCGCTCCCAGCGGATGTCGGGTACGGTGATCACGGCGATGCCGGACCGCGCTGACGGCGCGTTGACGATGTCCTTGACCGACGTGAACATCACCAGGGTCGGCTGGACCGCATTCTTGGGAAACGCGAAATCGCGCCCGCTATCTGCGCCGCGCGTCACCTCGAGATAGACCATGCCGTTGATGAGCTGGTTGCGTGCGATCAGCTCTTTCTGGATTTCCTGGATCCGTTCCGGCGTCTCCGGCAGCTTGAGCGCGATTTCGCCGACCGAGCGCTGCAGCCGCGCCAGGTGCGAAGCATTGTCGATCAGCCTGCCGTCCAGTACGGCCGCCACTTCGTAGATGCCGTCCGCGAACAGAAAGCCGCGGTCCAGGATCGACACCTTGGCGTCGGCCATGGGTACGAACGAGCCATTGACGTATGCGATCTGATCCAAGCACATTCTCCCGCCGGCGATGCGAAGCAGTTCCGGCGTCTATATAGGCGAATTGCCGGTGAACGATCCATCAAATTGGACGACGCCGGTGGCTTCTACGCCGGCCGGGCGGCGTTGGTTGCGCGATGCGGTCCAGTCGGAATACTATTGTTGCGGCAGGAAGGCCAAAGGCTGACCCGGCTTCAAGGCCCACCGATCATGAAAAAACAAATCCGGCTCAACGCCTTCGCCATGAACTGCGTCGCGCATCAATCGCCGGGGCTGTGGACCCATCCGCGCGATCGCACCAGCGAATATCACCGGCTGCCCTACTGGACCGATCTGGCGAGGACGCTCGAGCGCGGGCGATTCGACGGGCTGTTTCTCGCCGATGTGCTCGGGGTCTACGACGTGTTCGGCAGCAGCCCGGATGCGGCGCTGCGCAACGCCACTCAGACGCCGGCGAACGAGCCGCTGCTGCTGATCCCGGCGATGGCTGCCGTCACCGAAAACCTCGGCTTTGGTGTCACCAGCAACCTGTCCTATGAGCCGCCCTACCCGTTCGCGCGGCGGATGTCGACGCTCGACCATCTGACCGAAGGCCGGATCGGCTGGAACGTGGTGACCGGCTATCTCGACAGCGCGGCCCGCGGTTCCGGCAAGGACAAGCAGACCGCGCATGACGACCGCTACGATATCGCCGACGAATATATGGAGGTGGTCTACAAGCTGTGGGAAGCAAGCTGGGAAGATGATGCAGTGCTGCGCGACCGGGCGCGCGGCATCTTCGCCGATCCGGCCAAGGTCCATCGCGTCCGGCACGAGGGCAATCACTACCGGGTCGATGCCATTCATCTCAGCGAGCCTTCGCCACAACGCACGCCGGTGCTGTATCAGGCCGGCACTTCGCCGCGCGGACGGCAATTCGCCGCCCAGCACGCCGAATGCGTGTTCATGTCGGGCCCGTCGGCCAAGGTGATCGCGCCGCGGGTCGCGGCGATCCGCGCGCTCGCCGCCGAAGCCGGCCGCAACCCGGCCGAAATCCTGATGTTCAGCATGATGACCATCATCCTGGGGCGGACCGAGGCCGAGGCGGCGGCGAAACACGCCGACTATGTCCGGCATATCAATCCGGAAGGCGCGCTTACCCTGATGTCCGGCTGGACCGGCGTCGATTTCTCCTCCTACGCGCTCGACCAGCAAGTCCGCCACGTCCAGAACGACGCCGGCCGCACCGCGATGGACAACATCACCCGCGCCGATCCCGACCGGGTCTGGACCGTGCGCGAGGTCGCCGAGCATGTCGGCATTGGCGGCATCGGACCCGTGGTGGTCGGCACGCCCGAACAGGTCGCCGACGCGATCGAAGCCTGGTTCGAGCAGACCGACGTCGACGGCTTGAACGTGCCGTTTGCGGTTTCGCCCGGCGATTTCGAGGACATAACCGATATGCTGGTGCCGGAACTGACGCGGCGCGGGCGCTACAAGGCCGCCTATCGAAAGGGAACGTTGCGAGAGAAATTATTCGGTGCCGGGCGCGCCCGGCTCGCCGCGCCGCATCCCGCCGCGCACTATCGTCCGCATACGGCAAAGGCCGCGGAGTAGTCCCATCTCGTCATTCCGGGACGCGCCGCTTGGCGCGGGCCCGGAATCCACAACCACCACCGCCGATTTTGAGCATGACCGGCTACACATCGCCCTACGCGAATTCCGTGGTGATGGATTCCGGGCTCGCGCTTGGCGCGCCCCGGAATGACGACGATTTTCAAACCGTCCCGTCGACGACCACCTCAATGAGCTTCGCGCCTGGCCGCCGGAAGGCCTGCGCCAAAGCCGGCTTGAGATCGTTCGAATCGGTAATCCGCATCGCTTCCAGCCCGAACGATTTGGCGAGCCCGGTGAAGTCCACCGGCGGATCGGCGAAGTCCATGCCGACATAATGATCGTCGCCGTGAAATGCGAGCAGCCGCTGTTTGATGATGCGGTAGCCGCCATTGTTGATGATCACGACGTTCAGGGGCAGTTTGTGATGCGCCGCGGTCCACAGTGCCTGGATTGAATACATCGCGCTGCCGTCGCCGGTGAAGCACACCACCGGCCGGTCGGGATTGGCCAGGCTGACGCCGACCGAAGCCGGCAATCCCCAGCCGATCCCGCCCGAGGCGAGCGCGTGGTAGCCGTAACGATCGCGATGCGGGCGCAGGGCATTGATCTGGCGCGAGGACGTCAGCCCCTCATCAACCAGAATGGCGTTGCCTGGCATCGCCTCGACCACCTGCAAGGCGAGCCAATCCGGATCGATCGGCGAGCGATCTTTGGCCCTGGAGATCTGCTCGACCACGCCCGCGCGCCGCGCTGTCCAGTTGTTCGGCTTGAGCGCGGCGATGCCTCGGCTGGCGTGCGCCTCCAGCGCGGCGCCGCCGGCAGATTTCAGCGCCGGTACCAGCGCGCGCAGGGTTTCCTTCACATCGGCCTTGAGCGCGATCTCGGCGCCGTAGTTCTTGGCAAGATCCCAGTCGACGAGGCCGACCTGCACGATCGGCATGCCGTCGGGCAGCGGCTCGACCTCGCTGTGCACCGACATCCGCAGCGGATCGGCACCCAGTACGATCAAGAGGTCGTAGGGCGCGAGGACCTCGCGAACCTGCTTCTGCAGACGCGACAGCGCGCCCATGAAGCACGGGCTCTCGGACAGGAAATGCGCACCGTAAGGCGCCGATTGCTGATAGGCCGGACAGCCAAGCACAGCCGCCAGCGCTGCGGCTTCCTGCAGCGCGTCGCTTTTGACGATTTCGTCGCCGGCGATGATGACTGGCCGCTCGGCCTTGAGAATGCGTTGCGTCAGCGCCTGCAGGCTCTCGTCCGACGGTCTTACGCGGGTATCGATCCGGGTCGAACGGCCAAGCTCAATGCCGGCTTCCGCATTCAGGATGTCGCCGGGCAACGAGATGAACACCGGCCCGGTCGGCGGCGTGGTCGCGACCTTGGCCGCGCGGCGCACGATGCGCGGCAGGTCCTCGAGTCTCGTCACCTCGACCGCCCATTTCACCAGCGGCTCGGCCATCCGCACCAGCGGCCCGAACAGCAGCGGCTCCATCAGGCCATGACCCTGCTCCTGCTGGCCGGCGGTCAGGATCATCGGGGTGCCGGTGAATTGTGCGTTGTAGAGCGAGCCCATCGCATTGCCGAGCCCGGGCGCGACGTGGACATTGCAGGCGACGAGCCGACCGGAGGCACGGCTGAAGCCGTCCGCAATCGCAACGACCAGGCTCTCCTGCATGGCCATCACATAAGTGAGGTCGGGATGATCCTTCAGCGCGTGCATGATTGGCAGTTCGGTGGTGCCGGGATTGCCGAACAGATGGGTGATGCCCTCGTCCTTGAGCAGAGCAAGGAACGCAGAGCGCCCGGTGATGCGATTCATCAAGGTCTCCTCCTGACCGCGGCGGTTCGTCACAACATGGCCGATCTCGGAGGCCGGGATCAAGGAAGCCCGGTCATGGCAGCCCTGCGCGGACGCGCCAGCCGGCGCGCGGACGCTCTTTCACGCATCTTCGCGGCCGAGCTCGAATGGATCGTCGCCGGCGCGGCGCCGCTTCCGTTTCGAGCGCTGCCAGACCACACCGGGAAAGCCCTGCAGCGGCACCAGCGGCTCGCCGGTATAGGCCCATTCCTGCAACTCCTCGATGGCGATGTGATAGAGCGGTTGCCGGCCGGTGCGGCCCGAAAACAGCGCGCGCGGAATATTCACCATATGCGGGGAGCCGGCGCGTTCGTACAGCAGCGGCGTGCCGCAGCTCGCGCAAAAGCTCCGGACGGTTTTCCCCTGCATGTCCTCGAAGCGCGAGATGCCGCTCTTGCCCCGGGTGATCCGGAACCGCTTGCGCCAGCTTCCGACATAGGTGGCATAGGCCGCGCCATGCGCGCGGCGGCTCGCCGACGAATGATCGTGCCAGGCCCAGCGCGCCGGCGTGTCGATCTCGAAACCGACCCGCCCACACAGGCATTGACCTGATGCGATCCCGGCTGACCTGGCTGGTTTAGCCATGCGGCCTTTCCGTCTCCACCGTCCTTGCGAGAAGCTCAAGTCTTCGTAGCCCGGATCGATCAACCTGCAGCAATGAGGAATAATTCATGCCTGCCCCAAAATATCGGATGATCCGGAAATGTAGCCGGTTCGCCTTGTTCGCAAAAGGCTTCGATGGCAATCTGACCGCCCAAACCGGCTGAGCCAGTCTTCCATGCGGAAATCCAGCGCCCAGGCGCTTCCTTCTCTGAGTGTTCGTATCGACCTCGACGCCGAGGACCGAATCGGCCCCGGCAAGATCCAGTTGCTGGCGGCGCTACGGACCGAGATCGGTCGGGCGAAGCGGGGTGCAAGCCGGTAGGGTATTTTCCGGCTCGTTCTTCGAGACGCTGCCATGTGGGGGATGGGGTTCGAGACGCGCGCAATTGAGGAGGAAGCTGTGCCCCACCCCGCGATGTCGCCCAACCATGTTGCCGTCGTGACCGGCGGCGCGTCCGGCATTGGCCTTGCCGCCGCGACGCGCTTTGCGCGCCTTGGCATGAAGGTCTGTATCGCCGATCTCGGAACCGATCGTCTCGGCGAGGCCGAAGCGAAACTGTCGGCGGCAGCACCCGCGGGCGCGGCCAGCATCCTGGTTTCATCGACCGATGTCAGTCGTGTCGAGGACCTCTCCGCTCTGGAGATCACCGTTCGAAAGCGGTTCGGCGGCACCGATATTCTGATGAACAATGCCGGCATCCAGCCGGGCAGCCAGATGTTCGGGCCGGCGGAAAACTGGCAGCGCATCCTCGGCGTCAATCTCTGGGGGGTCATCCACGGCTCGCAGACCTTTGCGCCCGGCATGATCGCACGCGGCCGGCCAGGCCTCATCATCAACACCGGATCCAAGCAGGGCATCACCACCCCGCCCGGCGATCCCGCCTACAACGTCGCCAAAGCCGGCGTCAAAGCCTTTACCGAAGCGCTGCAGCACGAATTGCGCAACGCCGCAGGTAGCCAGCTCAGGGCACATCTTCTGATTCCGGGCTTTGTCTTCAGCGGCCTCACCGCGAAAGGCCGCACCGAGAAGCCGCCCGGCGCCTGGACGCCCGAGCAGACCGTCGACTTCATGATCGAGAGGATCGGCGCCGGAGACTTTTACATTCTGTGTCCGGATAACGATGTGCCGCGCCATCTCGACGAGCGGCGGATCCTGTGGGCGGCAGGCGATATTGTCGAAAACCGGCCGCCGCTGTCGCGATGGCATCCGGATTTCGCCGAGGCGTTTGCTGCTTTTGTGAAGGGCGGCTAGTCAAAAAGGCTGTTGCGACCGGGGCCGATCATTTCGTCGATGGCGTGCTTGGGAATCGGCCGGGTTTAACGAAGGCGCCCGCCGCAGCCCGGAATGATGCTACCGGGCCGGGCGGGGTCATCGAAGGTGGTTACTTGCGCGCCGCGCAGGCGTACATGTTGATTTCCATGCCAACCGGCACTTCAACGATCTTCGGTGCTTTCCAGGCCATTCATCCCTCCCAAGTATTTGGTGCGAACACCCTAACGGACAGCAAGCTACGTCCCCCGCGTAAAGAGCGCAAGCGTGCGTTGCGTTTCCGGTCTGTTACTATTTCGTTACGGCGTTAGGACGAGGTTCCCCGCCCCTGGCGGGTTCTCCCGCGTTCCTAAAAATTTGTGGGCATCGTTCCACAAAAACGAGCCGGGATCGCTTTCGTCGGAGTTGCGTCCGCGAAACGTTTCCCGGAACGAGCAAGCTCAGTACCATCGAGCATCGCTATGTTCTTTTTTCATGGTTCGGATTCCTGATCGACATCGGTTGAGCAAGGCAACGCCTGCCGGTCCCCGACTTGAAAGCGTGACGTTAGCCGAAGCAGCGTTCAGATCGGCGAGCGAGCTTACAACGTCTCCTGCTTGTGGCCGCATTGCTTGCAGGCGAATTTCACCCGGGTCGCACTTTTTTCAGCCGAAACGCGGTTCGGGGCGCCGCATTTGCCGCAGATCGTCTCGATCCGGGTGCTGCCCTGCTTCACGACAATCGCCCTCTTCGCCATGGTTTCGCGGATCAGCCGCTCGGCCTCCTCGCGCATCGCCTGTTTCGACATCGGGAACCGCCAATCATGAAACGCCGGCGAGGCTTATACCACGCAGGTGAGCGTTTGCGAGCCGAGGTCGCTCCCGTTTCGGCGATGACGCAGCGTCGTCGATCACCGCCTGGAAAGCCGGCCGGAACCTGCAACAACAGCCGATCA
The DNA here is from genome assembly GCA_963808035.1 of uncultured Alphaproteobacteria bacterium. GTDB lineage: Bacteria > Pseudomonadota > Alphaproteobacteria > Rhizobiales > Xanthobacteraceae > Bradyrhizobium. The sequence goes on from CAWEEF010000007.1 coordinate 127,117, forward strand.
GCTCGTGGCGTGCTCCGGCAGGTTCTCGCCATGCACCGCAAGCGGTGATCCAATCCAGAGCGGATTGGCAAGATGATCCCTGCGCGGGTTATCCGTATTCGGATGGACCAGAACACTCAGGCTGCCATGGTTGAGCATCAGCCAGGGCACCAGCGCGGCAAACAGCTCCGTCGCAAAGGCCACCTGGAACATGGCCTGGTCGTGGGGCCCGACTTTGACGTCGTGCCATCGTCCCAGGGTGACGGCGAAATGTTCGTCCATCCATCCGCGCAGCCGCTCGGCCTCGGAGCGCGTGGTCGCCGGATCGTAATAGACGTGGGCGTGATAGCTCCCGATCTCGCTGATCGATCGCGGCAGGGCGTTCTCTGTCATGGCGGTGTCTCCAATATCTTACGGAAAACCTCGGCAGACACCAAAGCTACGCCTCGCGTTTCCGATGCGGATCATACTTCGAGAGCACGTCTTTGAGGTAGTCCCGGCTTTTCCATTCCGGTGCCGGCGGCTCGTACCCGGGTCGGGGAACGAACGGATTCGCCGGTACAGCCGTGGCAGCGCCCATCAGGTCAGGAATGTAGCGCGGGCAGTTTGGGAAGATCTCGCATTTGACGCGCACGACAATTTTCGCGCCATGATGCCGGGCCAGCGTTTCCGCGCTGTCGTCGATCGTGGCCTTGCCTCGGATGCGCGTGCGAAACGTCTTGCCGTCAAAGCGCACGAACAGCAGCCCAACGTTCGGGTTCCGGTGAATATTGCCGAGTGTGCGGTACATGTTGTTGCCGTCATATTCGGGGTACTCGAGCGTGTCGGGCGCGGTGATCCTGACGAAGCCGGGATCGCCCGAACGTATCGAACAATCGACATTGTCCTGATGACTCGTCGCGATGAAAAAGAATCGCGCCGCCTCGATGAGCCGGCGGTCCTGCTCCCAGAACTCGAAGTGGAGGCGATGCTTCTCGAGGCCGTCGGCGACGCGGCGGCCGTCGAAACGATCCTGCAGCTCACGCATGCCGTCGTGGTAAAACGGGGCACGGTCGATCGAGTCGGTCATGGGGCCTCGGCGCTGACTTGCGGCAGGTCTTGCTTGATAGCAGACTGACGTCCCGGGCGCGACCGGCCAGATGCGCCCGGTTCTTGGCCAAGCCCCGACATCAGGCCTATGCTGCGATCTTTCCCTGAGGCTCACTGCGGCGCTTGCCGCGGAATCCGGCGTTAACTTTTGCCGGAGCAGTGGCGCCGCAGAGGATGAAGGTGAGAACTGCCATCCATTTGTAATACCGATCAATGTGCGATAGACACGGACGCCATCTGCCCGAGGGGACTGTTGCCGTGTGATGTAAGGTCTGGCCTGCTCCGTTCCTTCGCCCAGGCAGATCCCTGACGGAAATTTCCAGCCTGCGCTTGGGCTCGGAAAAATCTGGCATAGTCTGTGGAGGAGCGCGCGTGGCACGCAACATTCTGATCCTTGGAGCCTCGTATGGCTCTTTGCTGGCGACCAAGCTGCTGATGGCGGGTCATAACGTGACCCTGGTTTGTCGGAAGAACACCGCCCAACTCATCAATCGCGACGGTACCGAAGTTCGCATCAAGCTGCGTGACGAGGCGATGCACCGGGCAATCTTGTCGCGCGATCTGCCTGGGACCCTGGACGCGACCACGCCGGCAGACGTCGACCTTTCCCGTTATGATCTGGTTGGTCTTGCCATGCAGGAACCGCAATACACCAACCATACCATTCGGGTCCTGATGATCAAAATCGCCGAGGCGAAGCTGCCTTGTCTTTCGATCATGAACATGCCGCCCCTACCCTATCTCAAACGGATCCCGGCGCTGGCAGAAATGGAACTGGAGGAGGCCTATACCAATGCCCTGGTATGGCAACGGTTCAAGCCGGGACTGGTGTCGCTGTGCTCGCCCGATCCGCAGGCCTTCCGGCCGCCGGAAGAGGCGGCGAATGTCCTTCATGTCGGGCTGGCAACAAACTTCAAGGCGGCAGCATTTGCGGATGAAACCCATAACCGGCTGCTTCGCGAACTGGAAGCGGACATCGACGCGGTGAGGCTCGATGGCCGGGACGTTCCAGTGAAGCTGAAAGTGTTCGATTCGCTGTTCGTCCCGCTGGCCAAATGGTCGATGCTGCTGACCGGAAATTACCGCTGCATCACGCTGCAGGAGCCGCAGTCGATCCGCGACGCGGTGCACGATGATCTGAGGCTCTCGCAGTCCATCTACGATCATGTCGACGCCATCGCGCGGCGTCTCGGGGCCGACCCGCAGGACCAGGTGCCTTTCGATAAATATGCCAAGGCGGCAGAAAGCCTTCTCAAGCCATCGTCGGCAGCGCGGGCGGTGGCCAATGGCGCGCCTTTCATCGAGCGGGTCGACCTGCTGGTGAAGTTAATTTCGTACCAGCTTGGTGTCCCCAGTGCCGAGATCGACCGCACGGTCCAGATCGTAGATCAAAAGCTCAACGAGAGGATCGTGGCGGGCGGATCCGGAGCGCCGTAATTCAGTGCAAAACTTGTGAAGCGCATCCGATCTGGTATGCTTTTTGACAACAACCGCGCGGAGGCAAACCAACATCATGCGCTTTAGGGGCTCCACGATTTTCGTGACCGGCGGCGCGGGTTTCATCGGCTCGGCGGTGGTGCGTCATCTCCTGCGCGACACTGAAGCGCGCGTCGTCAATATCGACAAGTTGACCTACGCAGCCAACCTCGAGTCCCTCCCCGGCGCGACGGGCAATCCGCGCTATGCATTTGAAAAGGCCTGCATCTGCGAGGGCGCGTTGCTGCGCAGATTGTTCGACACGTACCAGCCCGACGCCGTCATGAACCTGGCGGCGGAGAGCCACGTCGATCGCTCGATCGACGGACCCGGCGAATTCATCAAGACCAACATTGTCGGCACCTTCACGCTGCTGCAGGAAGCGCTGCGCCATTGGAGAAGGCTGCCGGCCCAGAGGCGGGCGCGATTCCGCTTTCTGCATATCTCGACTGACGAGGTGTTCGGCTCGCTCGGCAGCGAAGGCACGTTCTCGGAGACGACGGCATATGCGCCCAACTCGCCCTATTCCGCCAGCAAGGCGTCGTCGGACCATCTGGTTCGGGCCTGGCGCGAAACCTATGAGCTGCCGGCGCTGGTGACCAACTGCTCGAACAATTACGGGCCCTATCATTTTCCGGAAAAGCTCGTTCCGCACGTCATCATCAAGGGCCTCGCGGGCGAACCGATGCCGGTTTACGGCGACGGCCAGAATGTCCGCGATTGGCTCTATGTCGAAGACCACGCCAAGGCATTGTCGCTGGTGTTGGAACGCGGCGCCATCGGCGAGACCTACAATGTCGGCGGCCGCAACGAACGCACCAATTTGCACGTCGTGGAGACGATCTGCGATCTGCTTGATCGGATTGCGCCGACCGTCGATGGGCCCCGCCGGCGGCTGATCAGCTTCGTCGCCGACCGTCCTGGCCACGATCGGCGTTATGCCATCGACGCCTCGAAGCTCGAGCGCGAGCTTGGCTGGCGCGCCGAAGAGAATTTCGAAAGCGGCATCGAGAAGACCGTGCGGTGGTATGTCGAAGAGCGGGCATGGTGGCAGGGTATCCTCGGCCGCGGCTACGACGCGGAGCGGCTGGGATTGGTCCGGACGCCGGCATCGCAACCTTCGCGAGAACCGGCGACGTGAATTTCCGGACTGGAAGATCGCGGGATTGAATGCAAGACGACGGGAATTTTCGCCCCCGCATGGTGAGATCAGACCGGGCTACTTTAGTCGCGCGCAACTTCCCTGCCTCCAGCTCGTTAGGGAGATCGGGCAATTCATCAAAAACCCGGCAGCCGCCGCGACCCGGAGGGACGCCTCACGTTGCTGTGACAAGGCAAGGCACGAAGATTGTTCTAAATAACTGGGGGCTGGAGACCTTTGGGAGTTCTAAGCGATGGCAACGCAAATCGTAATGGATCACACCGGCGATACCAGGCACCATTTTGACCCGAAAGACGTCAAGGCTCTGGTGACCGCTGAAAGGCGCTTCAAGGAATTGACCCGGGCTGGTTTTACGGCGGCTACTCGCTCCGGTTCTGGCGATGTCGCCTTGACCCGGACGTTTGATCCGACTGCACAGGAAACGCTGTTTTATCCGCGGCTTGTTGGCGGGTAGTCGGCGCTGCTCATGTTTGCGCAACGGATGCGCATCGCGGCGCGCCTTTTCTGGTGTTTTCTAATAGACCGCGTTCTGCGGGGTCAGGCCCGTCGGGCGCGGCACTTGGAACTGCGGGCTTCAACCAGAGACTCAGAGATCCGTGGTTTAAAGCTCCTCAGGGAGTGGCTATCGCCCACGCAACGCGCGCAATTCAATGCAACCAAATGCTTCGAGGTCACCGGTTGCCATAGCGGAAAGAGATACCGGATCCGCTACGGCTCCTCCGCGAATATAGAAGAACTTGATGATGCCGGCCTTCCCCGCGTCGGCTGGTGCTTTGTCCCGAACCGCTATCTCGTGCCGGGCGACGTCATGCTGGCTCAAAAAATCGCGCTCGAAACAAATGAGCGCGACGCGTTGGCTGTAGCGAACAAATTCCCCCGAGCCTGGGCGTGTGAGCCGTCTTTCACGGCTGTACAATCTCGTGAGCTCTGATTGGCTAACCGCCGCTGACCTGGATCAAGCCCCGTTGACCTTCGGAGCCATGAGGCGGGAACAGGCCAACCGTTCGTCCCGGGCAAAGTAGTGAGAGTCCCCCGGCGAAGCTTGAATCATTCTCAAAGGAATTTCCTGCAGCTTGTGTTGGTTGGGTCACACCCGAATAGCCGAATCAGATTTACCGTACCGCACGTAAGGCCGCGAACAAGGTAACGGCGGTACACACTCGAGGCTGAGGAACTGATTCCAAGCTAAAACTTAGAGCCGTCTGAGGGTCAGGCGGCTCTTTTTCTTTGAGCCGCTGGAGAACCAGCTCATCGCAGCCTAGGATGGCTCTTTCAGGAGAGCATTGTGTCTCGACTAATGAGCTCCATCCCGCTGGCCTTTCCACTGATTTGCACAGATCGCACGCTCGTTACGATGGGCGATGCGGTCAGACTGTGTTCGGAAATGACACCGGAGCAACGCGAAGAGTATGGCTGGAAACTCGCAATTCATATGCTCAACACCGCAATAAAGGAGCCCCGATACATAACGGCCGCCACGATCACCCTTCAGACGGCTCTGACTTTGAGCAGGATGCTTGCGAAGCCGCCACAAATTCTTTGAATTCTTCAGCGCTTCTGTGCGGGCTTCCTGCTGCCTTCTCGTGGCGATTTCGCTCGATTTTGCGGAGCAGCGAGCAAGAGCATATGCTCCCGAGACGATAGCCGAAATCGTAGGTGGGAGATTGAGATGGATGATCGAATCGTGCGGGTGGCGCTGGAGCGCCATTGGGATGCTTCGGACGCGAGCGATTTCAAGGTCGAACATGAAATCTACCGCGAGGATGCCGTGCTTGACTATCCGCAATCGGGCGAGCGGATCCGCGGCCGACGCAAGATTCAAGAGAGCCGTTTCGTCCAACCAAACAAGAAGCGGTTCACGGTCCGGCGAATTGTCGGCGGCGGCGATCTCTGGGTCACTGAATTCGTACTTACCTATGACGGCATACCATCTTACGCGGTGAGCATCATGGAATTTCGCGAAGGACTGGTGGCTAACGAAACGCAATATTTCGCCGATCGGTTTGACCCTGCACCCTCGCGTGCGCATCTTGTTGAACGAGCAGGCGAATAAACGCACCGCCAAGGAGAACCCGAATCGGCGTTGAGTTGGGTTGAACGATGAGGTCGACGATGGCGTGGCGTACGGAAGGCTCGGCTGAGGCGGCAGGCCTAATCAAGAACGAGGGTCGCTTCCTACTCACCAAGCTCAACTCTGCAAATCCGTAGTGTGGGTGCCGCAATCGAACCCACCAAGGGCGCGCCGACGACCTTTCCGGCGAGTATTTGAACGGTTTGTCTTCGCCTTCAGTCACCGAAAGGATGGCGACCTTCGCCTGCTCCGGCCCAGGTCGAACGGTGCTGGACAGATCAGATTGCCGACGTCGCCTGACACAGAATCCGTTGCGTCACCTTGAAATAGATGCGCTTGAAATAGATGCGCTTGACATACCGCTTCAGGTCGGTTTCACTCACGCAGCGTACATTGTACCGTTCTGTGGACAATCCGCTGTAGCATATGGCCAGCGCGCGCTGCGGGATGGACCGCGGCGTCGCTTCGTAAAAAATATGCCTGCGGTTTTCTCTGCGCCGGCGACTGAATGACGCCGCCGAGTGCCGAGCAGCGATCAAGAAACGACGGATGGAGGAGAGGAAACGATGGAGTGGCGCCATGAGCATGCTCCACTAATTCCCGCCGAGCGTGCAAACCCTGGCCTGAGCCAGATTGGTTTTGTGGCTTATGATGACGGTCTCGTTAGGGATGCTCTCATAGCTCAATGCGCAGCCGGTCTGGTCGCCTCAGGTTACCGGCTGGGTGGCGTCGTCCAGTCAAACGCGCACCGGCATGGTCGACGTCGATGCGATATGTACGTGAAGGACTTATTGGGCGGTGACGAAATAAAGATCTCGTTGGACCGTGGTGACGAAGCGAGAGGTTGCCGCCTTGATCCGGACGCTTTCGCGCGCATCGACGCATGGATCGAGCGTGCGGTGCTTGAGCGTGCCGATCTGCTGATCATCAATAAGTTTGGCAGAGAAGAAGCGCATGGCCGGGGACTGCGAGCGGCCATTGCCGAGGCTCTGATTGCCGAAATCCCCCTGGTGATCGGTGTCTCCACACAAAATCTTTGCGACTTTCTGACGTTTGTCGGAGATTCGGCCACACGTCTAACGCCCGACATCGAGGCAATTACTTCCTGGTGCCGGAACGCGGTTGAACGTGGGGCTCACCATCGATTCCAGCCGCGGCTGTCATCCGTGCAAGCACAAGACCGTTGATGACCGGCGAGTAACCGATGAGTCTTGAGGTAAAGCAGCGGGATCGGTACTTCGAGGCTCTTCGATCGGCGTGCGTAGAGCGGCAGAATCCCCGACCAAAAGCCGATACGCTGGGAGCCTTCACCAACACGATCGCGCGCGCCTGGGCAGCGCACAAAAGCTCCTGGCTGGGTGAGCTGGAAAACGTCAGTCTCGGTCACGGCGTATCACTTCTTCGGTGGAGAGGTGGAAGCGTCGAATACCCCCACGATACGCCGCCTTACCCCTTCATGCCGCCACCAGCTTTCGCCAATATCGCCGAAAGGGACGATCAAACAGCAAGCCCGCGCCTTCCTCCGTTGGCGCAAACAGATGAAGAGACGCGATGGATGATAAACAAATCCTCCAAAATGCGAACCGCAGCGCCACCCAAGCGGGCATGATCGCGCTCGCGTTTCAGGATTTTGCAGCCAAGCTTATCAAGCATGTCCGCGGCGGACATCCCCTTGATGATGCTTCTCTTGCCACTCTCCGCGACAACTGCATCCGCGATCTGAAGAACTCCACAATGATCGGAATGTCTTTCGAGGAAGAGGCCGAAACCTTCAGGCAGGCTATCGAAAACGCGGAAAAATTGCTCGATGGAGCAATAGCGAGGGGAAGGCTACCTTGATACCCGAACGGTTCTCCTGGCAACAGGCCGAGCGCAACTCGCTCGAAGACTTTGCCGATGATCGCGCCCGCCACTTCGTTGGCAGGCAGGCGGTCGTTGCGCGTCTCACCAGCCTCTGTCTCTCCCCGGAGCAAGATGGCGCGCCGTGGGGCGCCTGCGTCACCGGCGAGCCGGGTTCGGGCAAGAGCGCGCTGTTCGGCGAGCTTCTTCGCCGCATGAAGGATGGCGACGCTTTCGTTCTCGCGCACGCCGCCGGCGCCAGCCCGCGGGCATCATCGGTCGATGCAATGCTGCGGCGCTGGATCGACGAACTCGGCAGCGCGCTCGGCGCGGGCGAGGTTGGCCTCGCCGAGAATGTCGACCCGAAGACCGTCGATACGACCTTCGCCTCGCTGCTCGGGCGGATGGCGTCACAGCGGCGCGTCGTCGTCCTGATCGACGCGCTCGACCAGTTCAAAAAGACCCCGCGCGGAAGGTTTACGACCTGGCTGCCTCGGCTGTGGCCGCCCAACGCGCGGCTTGTCGCAACAGCCATTGCCGGCGGCGCCTCCAAAGTGCTGGCCGAGCGTCCAGGCATGGAAGCGCTGTCGCTGCCCCCGCTGGACGCTGCCGAGGCGCGCGGCATCATCGAGAGTATATGCGACCGCTATCAACGCAAGTTCGAGCCGCCGGTGACCGATGCGCTGCTCGCAAAAACGCATGCAGGCGTGCCCGCCTGGGGCAGTCCGCTGTGGCTGGTGCTCGCCACAGAGGAGCTCAACCTGCTCGACGCCAATGATCTTGCCGGCATGCAGCGCGAATATACCGGCGCTCCGGCGGAACGCCTCCGAAATTTGATGCTCGACGTCGTCGGCGGCATGCCGCCGGATATTTCCCGCCTCTATCGTGCAACGTTCGATCGCGCGGCTGAACTGTTCGGGGCCGCCGCTGTGCAAGCGTTTCTCGGCCTCATCGCCGCGAGCCGGGCTGGATGGCGCGAGAGCGATTTTCGGCAATTGCTGCCGCGGGTAAGCGGCGAACCTTGGGACGAACAGCGCTTCGCCGCACTGCGTCGCCTGTTCCGCGGCCAGATGCGCCAGCGTGGCGATCTCGCGCAATGGGATTTCAACCACGCCCAGATGCGGGCTGCCGCCCGCTCACGCCTCGCGGCGCTGCGTCTCTCGGAGCCGCAACTGCACCTGTTGATCGCCGATCACCTGCTGACGCTGGCGTCGGTCGACCCGCTGCGCATTGCTGAAACCATGGTACACCTGCTGGCGAGCAAGGACGACATCCGCGCTGCCCAGTACTATGGCGATTCATCGTTGAGCGAGGCAGAGGTGCAAGGCGCCACGCGCGCGCTGGCCGATACCGTGATCGCACCGTCGGCCGGCACTCCGGCGAGTGCAGTGCGAGACATCTGTCGTTTGCTTGACACCCCCGATGGTTCTGTACGCGCAATTGTGGCGGAGCGTTTCCTCACAAATCTCGGCGACGCTATCGAACAACACGCCCCCCTCGATGCCCGCTCGATCGTCTTGAACTCGACCCAACGAGCGTTCGAGCAACTGCTTCGCACCGACCCCGGCAACGCCGGTTGGCAGCGCAGTCTATCGGTGTCGTACGAGCGTATCGGCGAGGTGTTGGGGGCGCAGGGCAATCTGCCCGAGGCGCTGAAATCCTTCCGCGACGGGCTCGCGATCAGAGACCGGCTGGCGCGCGCCGACCCGGGCAACGCGGACTGGCAGCGCGATCTGTCGGTGTCATACGAGAAGGTCGGCGACGTGCTGGAGGCGCAGGGCAATCTGCCCGAAGCGCTGAAATCCTTCCGCGACGGGCTTGCGATCAGAGATCGGCTGGCGCGCGCGGACCCCGGCGCCGCCGGCTTGCAGCACGGTCTGTCGGTGTCCTTCGATCGTGTCGGCGACGTGCTGGTGGCGCAGGGCAATCTGCCCGAGGCGCTGAAATCCTTCCACGACGGGCTCGCGGTCCGAGACCGGCTGGCGGGCGCCGATCCCGACAACGCCGGCTGGCAGCGCGGCCTGTCGGTGTCATACGATCGTATCGGCGACGTGCTGGTGGCGCAGGGCAATCTGCCCGAGGCGCTGAAATCCTTCCGCGACGGGCTCGCGATCAGAGACCGGCTGGCACGCGCCGACCCGGACAATGCCGGCTGGCAGCGCGGCCTGTCGGTATCGTACGATCGTGTCGGTGACGTGCTGGTGGCGCAGGGCAATCTGCCCGAGGCGCTGAAATCCTTCCGCGACCAGCTCGCGATTGCCGCCCGGCTGGCGCGCGCCGACCCCGGCAACGCCGGCTGGCAGCGCGATCTGTCGGTGTCTTACGCCAAAGTTGGCGACGTGCTGGTGGCGCAGGGCATTCTGCCCGAGGCGCTGAAATCCTTCCACGACGGACTGGCGATCAGAGAACAGTTGGCGCGCGCCGACCCCGATAACGCCGACTGGCAGCGTGGTCTGTCGGTGTCGCACGATCGTATCGGCGACGTGCTGATGGCGCAGGGCAAACTGCCCGAGGCGCTGAAATCCTTCCGCGACCAGATTGCGATTGCCGACCGGCTGGCGCGCGCCGACCCCGGCAACGCCGGCTGGCAGCGCGATCTGTCGGTGTCGTACGAGAAGGTCGGCGATGTGCTGATGGCGCAGGGCAATCTGCCCGACGCGCTGAAATCCTTCCGCGACGGACTGGCGATCAGAGACCGGCTGGCGCGCGCCGACCCCGGCAACGCCGGCTGGCAGCGCGGTCTGTCGGTGTCGTACGATTGTGTCGGCGACGTGCTGGAGGCGCAGGGTAATCTGCCCGAGGCGCTGAAATCCTTCCGCGACGGGCTCGCAATCAGAGACCGGCTGGCGCGCGCCGACCCCGGCAACGCCGGCTGGCAGCGTGATCTGTCGGTGTCGTACGATCGTGTCGGCGACGTGCTGGAGGCGCAGGGCAATCTGCCCGCGGCGCTGAAATCCTTCCACGACGGGCTGGCGATTGCCGAGCGGCTGGCGGCCGCCGAACCCGGCAACGCCGACTGGCAGCGCAGTCTTGCCGTGAGCCATGGACATCTTGCCGACGTGTATCGTCGATCCGAGGATCCCGACAATGCGCTGGCTGCGCTGCGAAAGGGGCAAGCCGTCATGAAGCGGGTGATAAAGCTCGCGCCGAACAATGCCGGCTGGAAGCACGATCTGGACTGGTTCAACGAACAGGTTGCGGGGTTGACGAAATAATCGATCCGCGCATCCGGAACGGAGCTGGGAGAGCAGCGACGCCTGGCGCGCCGTTCGGCGATCTGATGGGCCGCGGCCTTTGCCGCCCCGATCTTCCGGACCGCTGCCCCAACCGATGCCTGTCAGAGGCCACTTTCGCAGTGCAAAACCTCCCCGGCAACGGCTAGCATCGAGCCGTATCGTTGCACGATAAACATGTATCTGATATGCATTTGTGCGGTGCCGGCGCCGCCAAAATGGCGGTGATCGAGGCAGATCGAGACTGGGAGAGGACGCAATGGCGGATTACGCGAATGCCGGCATTATACTCGAGACAGTGCCGCCAGCGGAGATGGGAGCGGCACTGGCCGCGGATGCCGCCAACAAAGCCAAATTCGGCGCCATTCACCTCATCATTCGCGGCTTTTTATGCACGCCCTTTCTGGCCTATGGGGCCTGCGTGGTATTCGCCATGGTCGCCGCTGGCATACCGCTCGGCGCGGCCGGACTTATCTTCCCGGCTGGCTACGTCACGCTGAGCTTCCTCGGACTGGAGATGGCGACCGGCAGCTTCGCGACGATGCCGATCGGCATGTACGCCGGGACGGTCACGCCAGGGCAGTTGGTTCGCAACTGGGCATTGACTTTGGCAGGCAACCTGCTCGGAGGCGTATTCTTCGGCTGGCTGCTCTGGTTCTCATTCACCGACGGAGGGTCCGTCGCGCCGAACCCCATGCTCACCGTCATCACCCACGTCGCGGAGCACAAGGTCGAGTATGTCAAGTACGGCGCCCTTGGCTGGTTAGCCGCCATTGGCATGGGTGTCCTTTGTAACTGGCTGGTGAGCCTTGGGTCCATCATGTCCAAAGCCACGCGCAGCACCGTGGGCCGGTTGCTGCTGATGTGGATACCGATAGCGATGTTCTTTGCGCTGGGCTTCGAGCACACCGTGGTAAATATGTGGCTCTTCCCGACCGCTATCCTCTCGGGCGCCCACGTAAGCATCTACGACTGGTGGGTGTGGAATCAGATCCCGGTCACCATCGGTAATATCCTGGGTGCGATGGTGCTAAACGGCACCCTGTGGTACTACACTCATACTTTGCAGAAATAATAGCAGCTCACGTCCACTCGGTCGTAAGACCGGGAGGGCGTGACAGACGGCCGGCTTTCGCATGATCACCACTGCCGGCGCCAAGCAGTTGTCGTTTGGACGCACGTCGATTCCCCTAACGGACGTGCGACTGCTTGATCAGGACGGTCGGGCTTCCTTGTTGCTTGATGACGAGGGCCGACCTGTCTTGGTCGACTTCATTTACACGCGTCGTCTAACGCTCTGCAGCGCGCGTCGGTGATCCGGCAATTGAAAGCAAGCCGCGGAAAATCCATTTGTCGAGGTTGACGTGATGACTGATCCGCCGGGCAACCTCAGAGTTTTGTTGATTTCGTCGCTGGCGTTTTCGCTGGGCTTTGCGGTTTGGGGAATGTTTTCCGCGCTCGCCCCCTTTCTGATCAAGTGGTACGATTTCAGCGCCACCCAGGTGCTCGTGCTCGCTGCGATGGAGCCGTTTTTTGCGGCTGCCGTCAGCATCCCGCTCGGCATCTTGACGGACAAGTTCGGGGGCCGGAGAGTTTTCACGGCTTTGCTTTTGACCCTAACCATTCCCCTGTTTTCTGGGATCTTCGCCCACGGCTACTACGCCTTTCTGCTTCTGGGATCGCTGCTCGGACTCGGAGGCGCGAGCTTCGTGGTCGGCAACGCTCATGTATCGTCCTGGTATCCCAAGTCAAAGCAGGGTACAGCCCTTGGCATTTTTGGTATGGGCAATATCGGAATCACCATCGGCATGATGACCGTTACTTTCCTGATTACCCGCGTTCTAGTCGGCCCGGACAGCTGGCGCCTGATATTTCCGATCTTCGCCGTTGCTACCCTGTTGATGGCGCTGGTTTACTGGTTTTTTACGTCCAACTCGCCGTACCAGCAGCACAAAGGCGCTTCGGTGCGTGAAATCATGGCCGTGTACCGTTCGGGCGCAGTTGTATGGCTGGTGCCCTATCTTTACTGGGTATCCTTCGGCACCCTCACCTTCTTCGCGTCGGCGATGCCGATCTATCTGGTCGACCAATGGCATGTGGATGCCATCCGCGCGTCCATGGTGTACGTTCCGCCGCTGGTGGTCTGCGTCGCCATCACCCGGCCGCTGGGCGGCTGGCTGGCTGACCGTTTCGATGCCCTGAAAATCCTGTGCTGGATGTTCGGCATCATGGTCGTTCTTGCCGTAGTCATGGTGATGCAGATTTCACTGCACGTCGAGCTGTTCGCCATTTATGGGCTCGCGCTGCTGTCCGGCGCCGCCGCAGCCGCGGTCATCAAGCTGATCCCGGTCTACTTCCCCCGGCAGGTTGGCGCGGTCAGCGGGCTGGCCAAGGCTGCCGGCGCGGCCTGCGGCTTCACCATGACCATGACCCTGGCCGCCAGCAAGGAACTTTTGGGCGGCTACACCTTCGGGTTTGCCATCTGGGCGCTGATGAACGCCGCCGCGCTCTACATCTCGCTTTCGCGCGTCGGCTTTCGGAATGCAAAATCGGACGTTGAAGCGATTCCTTCGGGCGACGCCCTCGATGCGATATAGGTCTGCTCAAAATTGCTAGCGCCAAACCCAGCGAGATTGATGGTTAGATGAAGAAGTCAGTGCTTAAATCGTTGGTCGGGCCGGGCATGCTTGCCTCCGCAACTATCGTATGGCTCACCACGCCGCCAATGCCTGGTGCCCTGGCCCAGACCCCGCCTGCCCAGGTGACGCCGTCACCGCCCGCGTCGCCTCAGGCCGCCCCGCTATCGCCCATTCAGGAGAGCGCGCTGAAGCCGAAAGACATGTTTAAAGAATGTGCGAATTGCCCGGAGATGACGGTGGTGCCAGCCGGGAGCTTCACGATGGGATCGCCGACAACCGAACCGGAGCGTGCTGCCGACGAAGGCCCACAACATATGGTCACGATTGCTCGACCATTTGCAGTCGGCCGGTTTGAGGTGACCTTCGAAGAATGGGATGCGTGCGCGGCCGACGGCGGCTGCAACCGCTACAAGCCCTCCGATGAAGGCTGGGGTCGGGGACGCCGACCCGTGATAAACGTTTCCTGGGACGATGCCAAAGCTTACGTCGATTGGCTATCGAAAAAGACAGGCAAGCAGTATCGGCTGCTCTCGGGATCCGAATACGAGTATGCGACGCGCGCCGGGACGCAGACGGTCTATCCCTGGGGCGATGCCATCGGTACTAATAATGCCAACTGCCATTCCTGTGGCAGCCGATGGGACGCCAGGCAAACCGCTCCGGTCGGCTCGTTTGCCACTAATGGGTTCGGTCTCTACGACATGGTGGGCAATGTGCGGGAGTGGACGGAGGACTGCTACCACGACAGCTACAATGGTGCGCCTGCGGACGGCGCAGCTTGGATCGAGGGTGGTAACTGTTATGACCGTGTCGTGCGCGGCGGGTCCTACCTCCTCGCCCCTGCCTTCCTCCGTTCGGCGAGCCGCTATTGGTTTACCACCGACTATCGGCTCAGATATCTTGGTTTCAGGGTTGCCCGGACGCTTGCACCTTGATGCTCTGCTCGTTTTGCCTCCTATGAACTGAGTGCAGGTTTGCGGGGATTAGCCCCAATTTCCTGGAAAGTCCGCCATGGACGACCCTCTCGAGCGCGCCGGCCCGTCCAGCGAAGCCAACATCATTCCCTGCCATTGGCGGCCCGGAGCGCAGGGACCAGACTGCTGACAAGGCTCTTGATCAGTCCAACGAAGGTCGTCGCCCACGCCAGCAGGGCCACGTAAATGAATACGTCAGCGATGGGGAGCAGAAATTCCAGATTCATGGCGTGCGCCATCTGGAAGGTGCAGGCGGTATACATACCGAGCGGGAAGACCGCGCCCCAATTTTGAGGATCGTACCTGAGCGGGAATTTCCTATAGAGATGCCGCCAAACGCCCAGAATGAGCAGCATCGGAATCCACCAGGTTCCGGTAGCCCAAAACAAAATCGTGAACCCCTTGAGAAAGGGGAGCATCGTCTCAAGGAAGGCTGCATCCGCGGTATTCTCGATCAAGAGCGATCCGGCGAGCGCCGAGATAGCCATCGCCCCCATGTTGATCCAGTACAAGGACGAAAAATCGGCCGGCGAGAACTTGAAGAACGTGTAGCGATAGAAGATCAGCGAGATCATCCATATGTACATCATCCCGCCCCACAGCCACATCGACAGGGCGACGAAATTGATGTGCAGGCGGACGGGCTGCGGGAAATGTCGCGCGAGCAGCGCGCTCAAGAGGGCGATGGCCTGCGTCGAGACGACCGCAAGCAACCATCCCCCGGTGATTCCCTCATCGATCGTCGGCTTGGTCTCCTTAATGGTCAAGCTAAAGAAAATCGCGTAGGTCAGGGTGATCCAAAGGAAAAGATCGAAAATCCAGAGCCCAAAGGCGAGATCATACGCGCCAGTGAGTATCAGTTGATTTGCTACCACGCCCGTGGCCGCCACTGCCGAGAGGAATCCCGGCGCCGACCGGTGATCCGTCAAATTGTCAAGCAATGCGGGACGGTAGCGCACCAGCCGCCACGAGGTGAGAATCCAGAGCAGTACAAACTGCCCCAGGTTCAGCCAAAGGAGGACAGCGGCAATCCTGGGGAACCCCGCGTGGTCCGCGGCGATGGAAACGATCCCTGTGGCCATGACCAGAGCGAAATAGGCCGGTGGAAGGTCGCGAACGCCTTCCCTCAGCCAGCTCATGAAACGAGAGGTTCCACCCTGCCCATGAATTCGCCTGCCCAATCGCGCATCACCCGCTGGATCACGTGCATCCAACCCGCAGACTCCGGTGAATTAGAGAAGGCCGAAGACGATCGGAAAGCAGAAGCCGCCGAGGCCGCCCAGGACGTCACAAGACTGGCGATCACGCTCCCGCCTAAAGGCCACTCTCGAAAGCCTGCCCGCTCTTGAGATGATTCTCATCGCCAGAGCATCGTCTGCACCTGATCTCCACGTTTACCGGTTTCTGATCACGACGCCCATTCCGAGGCGTTGTGGGCCTTTCCCGGCGCGGGCCTGGCAGGGCTGTTTCTGATTACGAGCTGATAGGGCCGCCACAAATACCAGAACGGGAACATGATCAGATGCACCAGCCGCGAGAACGGGAACAGGAGGATCACCACGAACCCGTTGAGCATGTGCGCCTTGACCACCCACGGCAAGGACGAGACGTAGTGGGTCTGGGGACTCAGGCTCACCAGCGAGATCAGCCACGGCACGGCCGTGTCTACATACCAGTCGGCGCCCCAGCGGTACACCAGCGAAACATAGAAGCCCAGCGCCACCTGCACGAGCAGCGCGACCAGCAGCACTCCGTCCATCGGGCTGGTCACGGCGAGGATGCGTTCCGTGGTGAAGCGGCGCACGATCAGTACGCACAGCCCGACCAGCGCGGCCAACCCGAACGCGAAGCCCACCGTCTCGATCGTGTACAGGGCTCCCGGCGCAGATGTGATGCTCGCCCACATGCCGGGCATAAGGAACCCTATCAAGTGCGCCAGCAAAACGACGACGATGCCGTAATGCCATGGCACCGAGCCCCAGAACAGACGGCGGTTTTCCAGAAGCTGCGAGGACAGCGTGGAATAGGAGAAGCGGTTGGTGCGGTAGCGGTAGACGCCGCCCGCGATCGCCAGCACGACCGCCACGTACGGAAAAACCGCAAACAGGATGATGTCATTCATGGCACGTCCCTCCTCACGCTCGCCAATCCAGCAGGTCGTCTGCGGCGACCTCCGCGAGTGGCTTGTAAACCTTGAAATGTTGACGCCCGGCTGGCGTCCAGAACACGACGTGCGTTTCGACCGGCGGGCAGCCGGGATCGGAACACGGGAGCTCCGACACCATGATGGTTTCTTCGTCGTCGAGCTTGAATCGCTCGCGCGTCCAGCCAAGAACGCGTTCCTGCTCGGCAGAGCGGTCGGCGCTTTTCTTCGTCATGCCTTCATGCAGCAAAAGACGCAGCGCGTCGAGCGCCTGATGGTAGGGGTGCTGGCGTTTTTCGACGTCCTCGATGTCGTAATCGTCGCTCATCGCCAGCAGGAAGCCGCCTTCAAGTACATCGCTGCCCTGGCCCGCGCCTTTGAGCTGCTTGCGATCATCGCTGCCCTGGCTCTGGCCTTTGACCTGATTGATTGCTTCGCGCGCCTGGTCTCTGCGCTGCTTGGTTTGTTGGCGCTCGTCGAGCTTCGCGCGCTCTACGCCGGTGTCGCCGTCAATATCAGCCGATCCGTGTTGGTGGCCCTCGGTTTCGGGCTTGGTCGTCATGCGCTCAAGCGCCGGCAGCAGCCCCTTGCCCAGCAGGGCGTCGACGTCCTCGCCCTTGCTCTGGGCAGCGAAGCGCAGCACGGTCGACAGCCGGTCAGGAATTTCTTCGGCGTTCGCTTCAAATCCCTCGGCGCGATAGCTCTTCTTGAGCCCGACCAGGAAGACGCTGCGTTTGTAGTTCTCGCCGAACAGCTGATAACCCACATACGGATGGCAGATCGAGTTCAGATCAAAAAAACCGCTGTAAACCTCCTGAAGCTTGCCGAGCGAGTTCTCCTCGGCGAAGTCGCGGAAGCTCTTCAGCAAGGTAGCCGCCTGCGGTTGTGCCGCGCCGATCAGCGCGGCGCATTCGGCTGTTTTGCGTGCCAGTCCCGGGGCGGGATAGTCGAGGATGTCGGCGAACAGCCCCAAGACCCTGGCGCGGTTCGAATACAAGACGTCTGCGCGGTGCGAAAAGCAACTCATGGTCCTCTATGTGGATTGGTGTGACAGCCGACACCGACCGCGCGTTTGCGAGTCGGGCAGTTGCGCGAGATCGGATCGAGCGCCGGAAACATGGACTCGACTGCGGTCTCGCGCTCCGCGGGGCGAAGAGCGTCTCATGGTCCTCTGGCGGGATCGGTGTGAAAGCCGACACCGACCGCGCCTTTGCGAACCGGGTAGTTGCGCGAGATCGGATCGAGCACCGGAAACAGAGAACTCGACCGCCGTCTCGCGCTCCATAGCCGGAACCACGAAGCGCTCTTCGAAGGTGGGCAGCGAGGTGAGCCGCCAGATCGCCTCCACCTCGGCCGGAGTAGTCTTGCCGGCGGCGAGCGCCCGTTCCACCTCTTCTGCAGGTATATCCTTGACCTTCTTCGAGCGCATGTAGACGCGCACCGCGACCAGCTTGCGATAGACGTCGCGGATGATCTCTTCATTGCCCCCCGACAACAGGCTCGCCATATAGCGCAGCGGTATGCGCGATCTTTCGAGCGAGCTCATCAACGGCCCCAATCTTGCCTCGGAGGCCACGTTGTCGTACACGCCGTTTTCCACTTTGGCGAGCACCGGGCCCAGCGGCGGCACGTAGAACAGCATGGGCAGCGTGCGGAACTCCGGATGGAGCGGCAGCGCGAGGCCCCACATCTTGACGAACTGGTAGACCGGCGACTTTTGCGCCGCCTCGATCTTCGAATCGGGAACCCCGCTCGCCTTGGCGGCCGCGATTATCGCCGGGTCGAAGGGGTCCTTGATGCAGTTGCGCTGCGCCTGCACCAGCTGGTCTTGCGGCGCCATGGCCGCCTGCTCGATCTCATCGGCGTCGTAGAGCACCAGGCCGATATAGCGGATACGTCCCACGCATGAGTGGAAGCACGCCGGAGGCTGCCCGCTTTCGAGGCGCGGATAGCACAGAATGCACTTCTCGGCCTTACCGGTCGACCAGTTGAAGTAAGTTTTCTTGTAGGGGCAGCCCGAGACGCACATCCGCCAAGCGCGGCATCGATCCTGGCTGACCAGCACCACGCCGTCCTCGCCGCGCTTATAGATCGCCCCCTGCGGGCAGGCCGCCACGCAGCCCGGATTGAGACAATGGTTGCAGATACGGGGCAGGTAGAAGAAGACGGTACTGTTGATCTCGTTTATCTGGCGCATTTCCTCCTCGGTGGCGCCGTCGAAATTCGGATCGTTGTTGGCGTAGACCTGCGAGCCGCCGAGGTCGTCGTCCCAGTTCGGGCCCGCCTCGATGGTGTCCATGTACTTGCCGGTAACCATCGAGATGGCGCGCGCGGTAGGCTGGCTGTCGCTTTCAGGCGCGTTGAACAGGTTCTGGTAGTCGTAGGTCCAGGGTTCGAAATAGTCGTCGAGCGTGGGCAGATAGGGGTTATAGAAGATGTTGCTCAGCGTTCCCCATTTGCCCTGCAGCCGCAGCCGCAGGCTCTTCTGCTTCTTCCCATCGACCACCCAGCCGCCGCGGTATTTGTTCTGGTCCTCCCAACGTGTCGGGTATCCCGTGCCCGGCTTGGTCTCCACGTTGTTCCAGTACATGTACTCGGTGCCCTTGCGGTCCGTCCAGATGTTCTTGCACGCGATGGTGCAGGTGTGGCAGCCGATGCATTTATCCAGGTGAAAGACCATCGAAACTTGAGATCGGATGTCCATGTCTAGTTCTCCTTCGTTCCTCTGGCTTAATTCTTAAGGCGTCGTGCCTATGCCTTGGTTCCTATGCCTTGCCGTTCCCGCCGCCGTGCGCGGGCGGTTCCGGCGCTTCGCCGTTCCCCGGCTTGCGCGCACGCGACGCGAGCGTTGCCCGCGCGGCAGCCAGCGCAAGCCCGTCGCCCATGCCGGCCAGGACTGGCTCGGGTGACCCGCATCCCGCGGTCGCCGGGGTATCGCGTACCGACACCACGCAGACCTCGAACTCAAGTGCCATCCCGGCGAGTGGGTGATTGGTATCGACCACCACGAAGCCGTTGTCTTCGTCGACATCGGTGACGATCACGTTCTCCACGCGGCGGTCGTCGTCGCTATGCGCGAGAAAACACATACCTGCTTCAATCTGTTCCACGCCACCAAACGTCTCGATGGGTACCCGCTGCTGCAGCGCCTTGTCGCGCTCGCCGTAAGCGTCTTCGGGCGGCAGGATCACCACGAAGCGCTCGCCCACCGCCCTGCCCTCGAGGGCTCGTTCGAGGCCGGGCAGCAGTTGGCCGCTGCCGTGCTGGTACGCCAGCGGCTCGTCGCCCCAGACCGCCGAACGGATGTGACGGATCGTGCCGTTGGTGCGCAGCGTGTAGTTGATGGTCACGTGCTTTCCGGCGCCGACTTGCGTCGGTACGCCGAACTGCTCCGGCGCGAACTCATGCTCATGCTCATGGTCATGTCATGGTCATGGTCATGGTCATGCGAATGAGTCGCGGGGACACCTACCATTCGAGCTTCTCCATTTTGCGCACGACGACATGGGTATCGCGCGTCATGATCCCGGTGGGGCCCCAGTAGTTGAAGCCGTAAGTGAATTGAGCGTAGCCGCCCGCCATAAACAGTGGGTTGATGCGGGTACGCGTCAGGCTGTTGTGTCCGCCGGCGCGCTTCCCGCGCTCCTGCGATTTCGGGATGTACACCGTGCGCTCGACCGCGTGATAGTACATGCAAGTGCCCGGCTGGATCCGACGGCTGACATTGGCGCGGGTCACCACCACGCCGTTGTCATTGTAGACCTCGACCCAGTCGTTATCCTCGATGCCTACCTTCTGGGCGTCTCGGTCGTTGATCCACACCGGATCCATGCCGCGCGACAGCATCAACATGCGGTGGTTGTCTTTGTAGGTCGAGTGGATGTTCCATTTGCCGTGCGGCGTGAGGTAGTTCAACACCAGGGAACGGTCGTCGACCCGGCTTTTCACGATGTCACCGGTCTTGCGCGGCAGGAGCCTGGGCTTGTAGGTCGGTATGTGCTCGCCGAAGTCGAGGTACCATTGATGGTCGATGTACAGCGTTTGGCGGCCGGTGAGCGTGCGCCAAGGCACTAGTCGCTCGACGTTCATGCACCAGGCGGAGTAGGCGCGGCCGTCGTTCATCATGCCGGTCCAGCACGGGCTGGTGAGTAGGCGTCTCGGCTGGCGCGTGAGGTCGTAGAAAGTCATTGTGACGGCGCGCGTGGGTTCGGCGATGTCAACAAGCGGGAGGCCGACGTGCTCCTGTTCATGATGGAACGCCTGGTAGCAAACCTCGCCGTTGGTCTCGGGCGCGGTCATCAGCAAGGTGTTGGCCGCGTCCAGCACGTCCTCGAGGCTCGGATAACGTTTGCCGCCCCACTCGACGCAACGCATGTGCCTCGGGTCGGGCATCGGCATAACGGGATTATCGAGCATCTGGTCGTACTGCTTCTTGATCGGGATCTGGACGCCGACAGCAGAGAGGCCGTCTTCGCGCGCCCGCGGCCCGAACGAGATGAATTTGTTGTACAGGTTCGCGTAGTCGCGCTCGACCACCCGCAGATGCGGCATGGTCTTGCCCGGCACCGGCTCGCACTCGCCCTCGGCCCAGTCGAGGATCTCCGGCTGCGCCAGTTCGTCGGGTGTGTCGTGCATGAGAGGCTGGACGACCACGTCGCGCACGGGCTTGGGAAACACGAGCGGCGACATTTCGCTCACCTTTTTCGCGAGCAGCTTGAAAATATCCCAGTCCGTTTTGGATTCCCACACCGGCGGCACCGCCGCCCCGAGCACATGTATGAACGAGTGCAGGTCGGTCGAGTTGAGGTCGTTCTTTTCGTACCAGAAGGCCGCCGGCAGCACGATGTCGGAGTAGAGCGACGAGGTATCCATGCGGAAATTAAGGTCGACCACCAGGTCATACTTTCCGCGCGGCGCCGTTTCACGGTACTTCACCGTGTGCGTCTTGCCCTTGGCGCGATCCTCGGCAATGGCGTTGTCGCTCGTCCCGAGGTAATGGCGCAGGAAGAACTCGTGCCCCTTGGCGCTCGACTGGATGGCGTTGCCGCGCCAGATGAACCAAACCCGCGGCCAGTTCTCTTCGGCATCGGGGTCCTCGACCGCGAAATTCAGCTTCTTGTTGCGGAGCTGCTCGATGACGCGCGCCCTGATCTCGTCGTCGGTCTTCGCCCCGGCGCGCTCGGCCTCGGTCACGACCTCGAGCGGATTGCGGTTGAAGTGCGGGGAGAATGGCATCCAGCCCATGCGCACCGCCTTTGCCTCGAGGTCGATCGCATGGCCCTTGGCCCAGCGCGGATTTGGGGCCGTCAGGCCGTACTCGGTGAACTCCTGCTCGTAGCGCCACTGACAGCTATTGGCGTAATGCCAGGTCGACGACTGCACGACCCGCGGCGGCCTGCTCCAGTCGAGCGCCATGGCGATCGTGTTCCAGGGTGCAACGGGAGCGAGCTTTTCCTGGCCGACGTAGTGGTTAATCCCGCCGCCGTTGACTCCACAGCAGCCGCACAGGATCAGCGCGACGGTGGCCGAGCGGTAACAGAGATTGTTGTAATACCAGTGGTTGGCGCTGGCCCCCACGATGACCATGGACTTGCCGTTCGTGAGTTCCGCGTTGGTGGCAAACTCGCGCGCAAGCCTTATCGCCGTATCGCGGCCGATGCCGGTGTGACGCTCCTGCCATGCCGGCGTGTAGGGCGCGTCCGCGTCGTCGTAGTTCGAAGGGAAGGCGCCATCGAGGCCGCGGCCGTGACCGAACTGGGCCATCAGCACGTCGAAGCCGGTGGTTACCACTACCTCGCCGTCGTCGGTGGCGATGCGCCGCACCGGCACGCCGCGCAAGAGGGTTTGTCCGCTGGCGAAATCGTCGAACGCCACCTGGACCACAGCATCAGATCGATCGATAAAGCTCAGCACCGGATCGATGGGACTGTTGTCCAGGCTATCCTCCGAGGAGAGGTTCCACTTGCCTTTCACGGAACCCCAGCGATCGCCGACCTGGCCCTTGGGCATGCGCGGCTCGCCGCTTTTGGCGTCGAGTACCACCATCTTCCAGTCGCCGTTCTCGACGCCCTCGTAGCGCGCCAGATGCTTGGCGCGCAGCAACCGCCCCGTCTTATAACCCTTTCCGTCGCGTTCCAGCACGACGAGGAACGGAAGATCGGTGTAGCGTTTGACGTAATCGACGAAATAAGGGACTTGGCGATCGATGTAGTACTCCTTGAGAATGACGTGATTGACCGCCATCCATAACGCTGTGTCCTGTCCCGCCTGGATCGGGATCCACTCGTCGCAGTACTTGGCGATTTGGCTGAAGTCCGGCGCGAGGACTACGAACTTGGTCCCCTCGGTGCGCGCCTCCGCGATGAAGTGCACGTCCGGGGTGCGGGTCATGTTCAGGTTCGACGCCATCGAGACGATGAACTTGCTGTTGTACCAATCCGCGCTTTCGCACACGTCGGTCTGGTCGCCCCAAATTTCCGGGAACGAGGTTGGCAGGTCGGCGTACCAGTCATAGAAGCTCATGTTCACGCCGCCGAAGAGCTGCAGAAAGCGCGAACCCGCCGCATAAGAGAAGAACGACATCGCCGGGATCGGCGAGAAGCCCATCACCCGGTCCGGTCCATATTTGCGCGCCGTGTGCAGGCTGGCAGCGGCGATCAGCTCCACCACCTCGTCCCACTTGGCGCGGCGGAAACCGCCCATGCCGCGCGCCTTCTGGACGCGCGAACGCTTTTGTGGATCCCCGACCAGCGCACCCCAGGCCTGCACCGGATCGGCATGCGTCTCTTTCGCTTCGCGCCACAGGTCGAGCAGCGGGCCGCGTATATATGGATATTTCACTCTAATCGGGCTGTAGACATACCAGGAGGCGGAGATGCCGCGCTGGCAGCCGCGCGGCTCATAGGGGGGCAAACTGCGCTCGAGCAACGGGTAGTCGGTCTGCTGCATCTCCCAGGTGATAATCCCATCCTTCACGTAGATCGCCCAGGAACAGCCGCCGGTGCAGTTGACGCCATGCGTGCTGCGTATGACGTTGTCGTGCGACCAGCGGTTGCGGTAGAACTCTTCCCACTTGCGCTCCTGGGGATTGACTAGGTCCAGTATCCAGCTCATCAGCGTCTCCTGGGTGCGTTAGCGGCGCGAGGTTTGTCTTTGTCGCTCACAATAAACCTGGCCTTCCAGCCGTCAGGGTACGGACCCGTAAACCAACCGCCGTGATACGGACCTGCATGCCCGGTGGTGGGATTGGCCATCATCGGACGCCGGACCCCGAATTTTAGCCGGTTCCGCCATCTGAAGCCCGCGATGGCCAGCAGGATCACAACGCCCAGCACAGTGAGAGCCACAAGTTGCCATATTGCTTCCGCGGGGCGTTGGCTCAGCCCCGCCTGGCCGGCGAGGAAGGAGACCACGTTCGCGCGCTCTTCAGTGGTCAGCGGGTGCTGCGACCATACGGCTTTCATGGTGGGCGTCGGCGTGCCGGCGACGAAGGCGTCGACCCCGGCCGCTCCGCCCAAGCGCGCGACCACGGTGGTCAGGTCGGGCCCAAGCTGCCCGCCGCCGAGGGCTCCGATGCCGCCGGTGCTATGACAGGCCATGCACGGCGGCCCGCCGTTCTGATAGCGCACCACGCCGGTGAACAGGTCTTTGCCGGTCTCAGGGTTACCCTGGACGGCGGGCTTGCTCGCGGTCTCGGTTGCCGGTGCAGAGGACTGCGCCGCTGCACCCGACGCGGCAGTTTCCAGATAAGCGAGGATGTTGTCGACGTCGGGCTTGCTGAGCCCCAGGTTGGGCATCTCCACGTCGTGGAACTGGTGCAGCAAGTTGACGGCATACGGATCTTTCTTGGCGAGCACCGCATCCGGTGCTGTGATCCATTGCTCCAGCCAATCGTGCGGACGCCTCGTGGTCACGCCCTGCAGATCGGGGCCAACGAGAGGGCCCTTGCCGATGGTGTGACAGGCGGCGCAAGTTTTTTCCTGGAATAATTGTTTGCCCGCGTCAGCGTCGGCAGCCATGGCGGGCACCGCGGCCCATATGGCTGCAATCGTCGCTAGCGCAACAACGGACACTAATCGCCATGACGCAAGCGGCTTCTCGCTCATGATCCCTCGTCCTCAGATCCACATGATCGGGGCGGCAGCAAATTAATGCTAGGCTACAGACGCTTCCCGCTCATGATCCGTCGTTCTCAGCTAGAAAGCTGACGCTTCCCACCCATGATCCGTCGTTCTTAGATCCACATGATCGGCGACGGTCAGTAAACGCTAGACTAACGATCGTAAAACTGCAAGGGAGCCAACCCCCCAAATACGTATTTTTTTCGCATCTTATTAAGCGCCTACCGCGGCGTGGTCAGTGCGGAGACCATGGCCTCGCTCGAGGCCCGGCGGCTGCTGTATATTCTCGACGTGCGAGAGCGCAACGACGAGCTGGTGCCCGGCGCAGATTGCAATTCCCGTTCAGCTACTTATTAGTAGACCGCACTGCGGAAAGATGGGCGAGACATGGCGCGAAGCATGGTGGATCAAGACGGCGGCCTTGCTCAACCCGCTCGAACCACTTCCACACGCCGTTCCATTTGCCGAAGCGCTTCGGTAGCGCGTGCCAGATGATGATTAGGTGATGATGCAGCGCTTCCAGAACAGCCGATCGTTGCGGCCTTGGCGCCGCATCGCGGCAGCGACGCTCGGAACAGCGGAACCGCCGCAGGCCGATCCAGTTCCGTCAATATCGTTGACATGCCGTCCTTCCGAATCAGTCGGCGGTCCAACAATCACGTTGAATCCCAGTGTGGAATTCTCAATCATGTACCGGGCCAATTCGTCTTCACGGCTCAGGAGAACAACATGGATAAGACGCAGTTCCCCGCGCTCCTGAAGGACCATGCGGGCCCTGGCGGCCTTGGTGTTGGCGACGTAGAAGTGCCGCGACTGAAACTGCTTCAGGCGTCGTCGCCCGAGCTTGCTGAATTCAACAACGCCAGGCAAGGCGAGTTTTGGCACAGCCTGATCGATGAACGTATCGGATCGACCGTTCGCATTTGCCCAATCTACATCAACTGGCGATTTATTCTGTGGCGTCCGCGGGAGGCGGGCGGCGGCATTCTTGCTCTAGCTGACGACGGCAAGCATTGGACGCCCGCCGATTCCGAGTTTACGGTCAAGCTCAAGAGCGGCCACGAAGTGAAGTGGCGGACTGCCCGCACGGTGGCCGCATCGGGTCTTAATAAGCGGGGCAGCTCTAATCCGAGCGATCCAAATTCCCCGCCCGCCGCTACGCGCATGTATTCGATCGTATGTTCATTTCCGGATCGGCAAGGTTGGCCCCCTGCGGTGGTGATATTGCAGCGGACGGCCATCAAGGTGGCAACCAAGTTGATCGGTCAATTGAGGGTCCTGCGCGCTCCGTCTTTTGGCGTGATTTTGGAAATGGCCTCGGTTACAGACAAGTCGTCATCCGGCGAGTTTTATAACCACGCCTTTGAGGTTGCCGGGCCAGTGGAGGACAAAGCTTTCTATGGCAAGAATTTTGCGCAATACCGCCGTTTGATCGAACGGGGCCTCAAGGTGAGGGACCTGGAGGGTGCGCAAGAGGATTAGGCCAGCAGGGCTGACGCGATCACTCCGCCACCTGCGCGCTCGGTTTGAACGGCAGGCGCAGCCGCTGCCAGACATCGACCAGCGCTTCGGCGAGCGCGTCGATGAGTGCGTCGTCGTGATGAGGACTCGGCGTGATGCGCAACCGTTCGGTGCCCCTGGGCACCGTCGGGTAGTTGATCGGCTGGATGTAGACGCCGTGGTCGGCGAGGAGTAGATCGCTCGCCTGTTTGCAGCGCTCGGGATCGCCGACGAAGACCGGGACGATGTGGGTCGGGCTCAACATCACCGGCAGCCGCGCGGCCGAGAGCACGGCCTTGGTGCGCGCGGCGCGATCCTGATGCCGTTCGCGCTCCCAGCTTGACGATTTCAGGTGCCGGATGGCGGCGGTCGCCGCGGCGCAGACCGACGGCGGCAGCGCCGTGGTGAAGATGAAGCCGGGCGCATAAGAGCGCACGGCGTCGATCAGCGCGGATGAGGCGGCGATATAGCCGCCGAGGCAGCCGAACGCCTTGGCAAGCGTGCCTTCGATCACGTCGATGCGCCCCATGGCGCCGTCGCGCTCGGCGATGCCGCCGCCTCGCGGCCCGTACATGCCGACCGCGTGCACCTCGTCCACATAGGTCATGGCGCCGTACTGCTCGGCGAGATCGCAGATGGCCTTCACGCGCGCGACGTCGCCGTCCATCGAATAAAGGCTCTCGAACACGATGAGCTTCGGCCGCTTCGGCGCGGACGCCGCGAGCAACTCTTGCAGATGCGCCAGGTCGTTGTGGCGGAAAATCTGCTTCTCGCAGTGAGCCTGACGCACGCCCTCGATCATCGAATTGTGGTTCCAGGCGTCCGACAGAATAAGGCAGTTCGGCATCAGCCGCGCCAGCGTGGAGATGCCGGTCGCGTTGGAAATATAACCGGATGTAAAGACCAGTGCGGCCTCCTTGCGATGCAAATCGGCAAGCTCGCGCTCCAGCTCGACCAGCGGATGATTGTTGCCGGCGATGTTGCGGGTGCCGCCGGCGCCGGTGCCCATCCGGGTCGCGGTCTCCACCATGGCGTCGATGACTTTCGGATGCTGGCCCATGCCGAGGTAGTCGTTCGAGCACCAGATCACGACGTTCTTCGGCCCCCCCGGCGAATGCCAGGTGGCGTGCGGAAAGCGCCCGGCGATGCGTTCCAGGTCGGCGAACACGCGATAGCGCTGCTCGGAATGCAGCCGGTCGAGCGCGTCGGCGAAATAGGCGTGGTAATTCACGGGGTAGTTCGTCCGATCGATCATAGGGGCAGCTTGTCCCGGCGGGCCGATGACGTTTAGCGGGTGGCGCGCGTAACCGCCGTATCGGCGGCGACGACCAATGCGAGCGCGGTGCTCGTGAGCGCCATGCGCCGTGACAAATTCTGTGAACCGTCCTTGCCGTTGCTCATCGGCTGCCGTCCGGACAGCTATTTGCCTGTTCCGGCTTCCTTCGGCAGCGGCACGGGGTTCTTCGAGAGCGTATCGAGATAGGCGATCACGTCGGCGCGCTGTTTGTCGCGCGACAGGCCGGCGAAGGTCATGGACGTGCCGGGAACGTCGGCGCGCGGATTGGTAATCCATTTGTTGAGCGCGGCGAAGGTCCATTTGCCGCCCTTGGCCTTCAAGGCGGCGCTGTAGCTAAAGCCCGGTTGCGAAGCGACCGGTCGATCGACGACGCCGTAGAGGTCGGGCCCGATCTTGGGGCCTTTGCCTTCCTCGACATTGTGGCAAATCTGACACTGCTTGGCGATCTGCGCGCCGCGTTCGGCGGAGGCGCTGGCAAGCAGGCTGTCGAGCGCCTGGCCGCCAGCGGCCGCGGGCTGCTCCTCCTTGGCGGCGGCTTCAGAGACGGCGGCTTCAGAGCCCGGTTTCGCTACCTTGCCCGGGATGAACATCGCATCGACGATGTGTATCGTTTGCAGAAACAGTGCGGTTCCCAGCAGCAGACCGAGAATCTTGTTGATCCGAAATGAATCCATTACTAAATCACTCCCCCCGGATGAACCCGAACTTCGGGTCGATGGCAGCAGTTATCTCGGCTCCTCGATCTGCCCCGGTCACGGCTCGTTTTGGCGGTGCCGACGCGGCGCAGGCAACACATGCATATCAAATACATGTTTATCGTGCAACGGTACGGCCTGATGCTGACCACTGCCGGCGGGCTTTTGCACCGCGAATGTGGTCTCTGACAGGCCATCGGTTGGCGGCAGCGGTCGGGGCGGCAAAGCCCCAGGCTTCCAGCACGTCCACAATATCACCAATCACCGATCTCCCAGCCGCGACGCGAGGGTGCTCCTTCTTGGGGGTCACGATCCCTCCGGGAGCACGAACATTTCGCCGTCGACGACCTGATATTCCGCAAGGAAATCCGGACTGGCTTCCGAATCTATCTTAATTTCCGCGTCGGGAAGGCACGCTTGGACCGCTCGGACCGCCTCGCCTTTGTCGGCAATGGCGACAAGGAATAGTTCCTGGCGCATTGCACTGCCGCCTCTGGCAGGCCTCACGGTGCTGATCTTCCAACCCTTTGCCATGGCTTAGTATGACATAGGTTCTAGGCCGCGTACTCATAAATCCGGTTCGGTAATCGCAGCTCGCTCAATGTCGGCTTCGCTCCAAAAGCGACCCAATTGCTGCGTTTGCCGCGGATCGATCTTTCGAACGTATCGCACCGCAACAGAATGGATGCTTGGTGGCATATTTTCTCAGTGACAATCGAAATAGACCGGCGGCGGCTGTCGGAGCCTACGCGTCTCCCAAGACAAGCGCCGCCGCGGTATCGGGCCCGCGATCTGCGGCTGATTAACAGCATATCGCGCGTGACGATCGTCAGTCGATCGCAAAGCCACTACCCATTGAACCGGAGGCCCCCGAATTGTAGAACGTGCGGCCCTCGCCGGAAGAGATCATCGATGTCGGAAATTGCTCTGAACGTACTCGTTAACGTGTTGAGCCGCCCCGTCCATTTCCCGAGGGTTGGCCAGACTGGACGCCTCTTCATCGCGGAGCCGCCAAGGCCATTCGTAGCGCCAAGACTGGATATTCCGGGGAAGGACCCATCGGTCATCCGGAAGGAGATCATTTTCATCGAAGCGTCTGCAGCGGTCGGTAAGAGCACGTTGGCGAGACACGTGTCGGCGACACTTAAGGCGCCGATCCTCGACCTGGCTAAAGCCTCCGTTTCGACCGCATCTCTCCACACCCTGCTGACCGATCTGGAGGCCGCCGACAAAAGCGATCCCGTAGCCGCGTTCCATGAGGGCAAGATTCCAGTGATCATAGACGCTCTCGACGAAGGGAGATTGTTGTCGAACGAGACGGCAATCAAGCGTTTTCTCGTAACCACCGCCGAACTTTTGCTGAGCAACCGAAGTGTTACCTCGCGGCCCAAGCTGGTCTTCTTGGCGAGGTTCGAGTCGATCGAGTTGGCGCGGCATTGGATTGAACTCACAGCGCCAGGAATTACAAGCGCCACGGCTAAAGTCGAGTTCTTCGACGAGGAGGGAGCCTGGCAGCTAATCCAGGCATATGCCGCGACGGCTGCTAAACCCGGCTCACACTATCAGCAACACCCGGAACCCGCTCGAGACCTCATAGCCACCTTCTTTGACGCAATCGAAAGCGCGCTTGGTTTGGCAGCGGGAGAGCTGTGGCAGAACGAACAAGGCAGGGTATTCGCCGGCTACGCCCCGGTGCTTGCGGCGGTAGGGTCCATCTTGGCCGAGATCGATGATTTCATCACGGTCGCTAACAACCTCAAATCACCCGATGGCCGCGAGGCATGGGGAGTAATCGAGGCGGTTTTGTACGAGATCCTGAGCCGCGAACAGGCTAAATTGTGGAAGCTACTGAGCGCGCAATGCAAATCAGCGCTGCCGGATGAAGTTTACGACGTCGAGGAGCAAATGGCGCTGCTCGCGCAGTATGTCGAGTCGAAGCCCCTGGAGGGCACCGGCCGGGTAGCGCTGCCGCTTGCCGACATGGGAAAATACAACGACATGGTCCGAACGTATCTGCCGCATCATCCGTTCATACGCCGGCACGAATTTGGAAACGCCGTACTGGGTTCGACCTTGGTGGCGCGCGCCGTTTACCACGGCAGATCGATTTCTCGGGATCGCCTGATAAGCCTGTCGCGACAATGGCGTCAGTCAGCGCCAACGCGTAGGCCGTCGCGTTGACCGTGCGAGGCATGACAGCTACTCCCAAAGCCGGTCGACGCGGCGGTCACCAATGCCGTAGCTCATGAGACCGCCAGCCGCCGGTATACCGTTCACGGTGTCAAGCGGCCAGTTCCGATCATCCACCACTCCGGCACCCGAAATCCGCTGATGGCGTCGTAGTCGTCATAGGGCTTAATATCGAGCACAGGCGTGCCGTCGTAGGCATCCAGCCCTTTGACGGTCAGAACATTCTTGTCGCGTTTCAGCAACTCGACGACGGCCAGTCCGATTGGATTGGGTCGTTCCGCACCGCGGGCGCAGAGCACACCCACTTCCGGCAGATCGGCGCGATGCCGGGGATGCGTGGTTAATCGATCGGGCTTCCCGGCAAGTTGATCCATCCAAAACAAGATGATCAAGTGTGACCATTCCTCAATGCCAGTCAGGGCTAGTGCAAGGTCCTCGCGCACGACGATTTCCGCAACAATGTCGCGGCGAGACATTCGCGCGCCGCTTTTTGTGAACCGACTGCGCACGGTGGCGATAGATTGCATGCAAATCGACATTTGGGACTTCAGCGACTGCCGGTGCATATGATTTAGCGGAAGATATTTTCCCGTGGGGAAAGCGTCTGCAGTTAGCGGTTTCTGTCGGTGTATCTGTCGGGGCGCTTTTAGATTGAGTTCGGGCGCCCACAAGGGACGCCCTTACGGGGATGCCGCCGTTCGGGTTAGCCGCCGGTCACGCTCATATGCCGCGCCAGCGCCGGGCGCTTGTTGCGGCGGTCGATGATAAAATCGTGGCCCTTGGGCTTGCGCGAAATCGCCTCATCGATGGCGGCGAAAAGGAGATCGTTGCTCTCGGACGCGCGCAGTGGCTTGCGCAGGTCGGCCGCATCCTCCTGGCCGAGGCACATGTAGAGCGTGCCGGTGCAGGTGACGCGCACCCGGTTGCACAATTCGCAGAAATTGTGGGTCATCGGCGTGATGAAGCCCAGCATTCCGCCGGTTTCGCCGACGCGCACGTAGCGCGCTGGCCCGCCGCTGCGGTAGTCGAGGTCTTCGAGCGTGTAGCGCTCGGCGAGCCGCGCCCGCACCATCGACAGCGGCAGATATTGATCGGAGCGGCCCTCACCGATCTCGCCGAGCGGCATCACCTCGATCAGGGTCAAATCCATGCCGCGTCCGTGCGCCCACTCGATCAGACGCGGGAATTCGTCGTCGTTGACGCCCTTGAGCGCCACCGCGTTGATCTTGATCTTGAGGCCCGCTTCCTGCGCAGCGTCGATGCCGGCGAGGGCCTGACTGAGCGATCCCCAACGGGTAATGGCGCGGAATTTGTCGGCATCGAGTGTATCGAGCGACACGTTGAGCCGACGTACGCCATGCGCCCTGATCTCTTGCGCATATTTGCCGAGCTGCGAGCCGTTGGTGGTGAGCGTCAGCTCGTCGAGGGCGCCGGAGCGCAAGTGGCGCGACAGCGAGGAGAAGAGCGTCATGATTCCGCGGCGGACCAACGGCTCTCCGCCGGTGAGGCGAAGCTTTCGCACACCGCGCGCAATGAACGCAGAGCTCAGCCGATCGAGCTCTTCGAGCGTGAGCAGGTCGGCCTTCGGCAGGAAGGTCATATTCTCCGCCATGCAGTAGACACAGCGGAAATCGCAGCGATCGGTCACGGAGACGCGCAGATAGGAAATCGCCCGCCCGAACGGATCGACCAGGGACGCGCGACCACGGGCGCGATCCAGCTCCGGCGCCGCTGCGCGATCGGTCAGCACATTATCGGCCTGCACGCTTTCCATTGCCAGTGTATCGCCGAACAGCTTTATCCAACGTTCGAACATACATATACGGCTCCCTGCCGTCGAGCTTAATGTGTGCAGCGACCGGTTCCGCTTTGCATTGCCAGTCGATGGCATCAGCGATGACCAGGACCGGTACATGGTCATAGTCATAAAGAGTCTGCTGTCATCAGAGATGCAATGCGCTTTCGTGTTCTGATAGCGTGACCGTCATTGCCGCATAGCAGCATTAACGAGGCTTGCATCTTAAATAGAGTCAAATATACTTGTTTAAGAAATCGGCTGGTACGTAACGCGCTGGTAAGGCCCGTGTCGACGGCTGCCAGGTGCTGATTCGGGATTTTGGGCAAGGGGCGCGAGCGGCATGAAGATGTCGAGAGGCGAGACGGGCCGGCGGTTGTTGGGATTGGCGGCAGCGGGTGTATTGCTGCTGGCCGGCGGGACGGCGTTGGCCGAGGAAGTCGGGCAGCCGGCACCGTGGGAATTGAACCTGCAGGCGTCGGCCTCGCCGGTGATGGACAGCATCATGCAGTTTCACGATTGGCTGCTGGTCATCATCACGGTGATCACGCTGTTCGTGCTGGCGCTGCTGATCACGGTGGTGGTGAAGTTCAACGCCCGGGCCAATCCGGTTCCCTCCCGGACCACCCATAACAGCGTGATCGAAGTGGCCTGGACCCTGATTCCGGTGCTGATCCTGGTCGGTATCGCCGTGCCGTCGTTCCGGCTGCTGTTCGAGGAGCTCGACATTCCCAAGGCCGATCTGACGGTCAAGGCGACCGGCAAGCAGTGGTACTGGAGCTATGCCTATCCGGACAACGGCAAATTCGAGTTTGATTCGCTGCTCGCCCAGGACAAGCAGCCGCGGCTGCTCGGGGTCGATAACGAGCTGGTGGTGCCGGTGAACAAGGTGGTGCGGGTGCAGGTCACCGGCGCCGACGTCATCCATTCCTTCGCGGTTCCGGCGTTCGGCATCAAGATCGACGCCATTCCCGGCCGGCTCAACGAAACCTGGTTCAAGGCCACCAAGACCGGCATGTTCTACGGCCAGTGCTCGGAACTGTGCGGCAGGGATCACGCCTTCATGCCGATCGCGGTGCGGGTGGTGAGCGATCAGGATTTCGCGGCCTGGGTGGAGTCCGCGAAGAAGAAATATGCGACGCTGCCGGGCAATACCTACGCTTTGGCAGAGAGCGCGGCGCACTAGGCCGCAAGGCTTGAGTCCGCAAGGCTTGAGTCCGCAAGACTTCAGTCCACAAGGCTTGCGCGCATACCGACGGGATCATATCGACGGGACAAGGGCGACGGGACCGGATCGGTCCACCAGACGGCAAGGCAGGATTTGACAATGGCAACAGCGACATCGGCTCATACCTATCATGACGATCACGCCCACGACCATCCGACCGGCTGGCGGCGCTTCGTCTATTCGACCAATCACAAGGACATCGGCACGATGTACCTGGTGTTCGCCCTCACCGGGGGCATCATCGGCGCCCTGATGTCGATGGGGATCCGGGCGGAACTGATGTTTCCCGGGGTGCAGGTTTTCCACCAGACCCACGAGTACAACGTATTTGTGACCGCGCACGGCCTGATCATGATCTTCTTCATGGTGATGCCGGCGATGATCGGCGGGTTCGGCAACTGGATGGTTCCGCTGATGATCGGCGCGCCCGACATGGCGTTCCCGCGCCTGAACAACATCTCGTTCTGGCTGCTGCCGGTGGCGTTCACGCTTTTGATCATCTCGACCTTCGTCGAGGGCGAGCCGGGCTCCAGCGGCGCCGGAACCGGCTGGACGCTGTATGCGCCGCTGTCGACCACCGGTCATCCCGGACCGGCGGTCGATTTCGTCATCCTGGCGCTGCATCTGGCCGGCGCCTCTTCGATTCTCGGCGCCATCAATTTCATCACCACGATCTTCAACATGCGCGCGCCGGGCATGACGCTGCACAAGATGCCGCTGTTCGTATGGTCGATCCTGGTCACGGTGTTCCTGTTGTTGCTGGCGTTGCCGGTGCTCGCCGGTGCCCTCACCATGCTGCTCACCGACCGCAATTTCGGCACCACGTTCTTCTCCCCGGAGGGCGGCGGCGACCCCGTGCTGTTCCAGCATCTGTTCTGGTTCTTCGGTCACCCCGAAGTCTACATCCTGGTGCTGCCGGGCTTCGGCATGATCAGCCAGGTGGTCGCGACCTTCTCGCGGAAGCCGGTGTTCGGCTATCTCGGCATGGCCTATGCGATGGTGGCGATCGGCGGCATCGGCTTTGTGGTGTGGGCGCACCACATGTATACGGTCGGGATGTCGTCGGCGACGCAGGCCTATTTCGTCGCCGCAACCATGGTGATCGCGGTGCCGACCGGGGTGAAGATCTTCTCCTGGATCGCCACCATGTGGGGCGGCTCGATCGAGTTCAAGACGCCGATGCTGTGGGCGATCGGCTTCATCTTTCTGTTCACCGTCGGCGGCGTCACCGGCGTCGTGCTGGCCAACGCCGGCGTCGATCGCGTGCTGCAGGAAACCTACTACGTCGTCGCGCACTTCCACTACGTGATGGGCATCGCCGCGGTGTTCGCGATCTTCGCCGGCTGGTACTACTGGTTCCCGAAAATGTCCGGCTACATGTACAACGAGACCATCGGCAAGCTGCACTTCTGGGTGATGTTCGTCGGGGTCAACGTGCTGTTTTTCCCGCAGCATTTTCTCGGACTGCAGGGCATGATGCGGCGCTCGGTCGACTATCCGGATGCGTTCGCCGGCTGGAACGAGGTGTCGTCGGTTGGGGCCTTCATCTCCGGTTTTGGCCTCCTGATCTTCCTCTACGGCATGATCGATGCGTTCGTGCGCAAGCAGCGGGCCGCCGACAATCCATGGGGTGTCGGCGCCACCACGCTGGAATGGACGTTGCCGTCGCCGCCGCCGTTCCACCAGTTCGAAACCCTGCCGCGCGTGCAGTAATGCGATGCGCGGCGCGCCTTGACCGCGCCGCGCGCCCAACAAAGCGAGACCTGTCTTGTCGGTTGTCGATCAAAGCGTCATCGAGTTGTCGCCCCGGATCTCGGAGGCGAGCGTGTCCGATTACGTCGCGTTGCTGAAGCCCCGGGTGATGTCGCTCGTGGTCTTTACCGCGCTGGTCGGGCTCATGATCGCGCCAGGCCATTTTCACCCGGTGCTGGCCTTCACCTCGATCCTCTGCATCGCGGTCGGCGCCGGCGCCTCCGGCGCGCTGAACATGGCGCTCGAAGGCGACATCGACGCGCTGATGTCGCGCACCGCCAACCGGCCGATCCCGCGCGGCCGCATCATTCGCGCCGAGGCCATGGCGTTCGGCATGACGCTGGCGTTCTTCTCGGTGATGACGCTCGGCATCCTGGTCAACTGGTACGCCGGCGCGTTGCTCGCTTTTACGATCTTTTTTTACGTCGTGATCTACACCATGGCGCTGAAACGCCGCACCGCGCAGAACATCGTGATCGGCGGCGCCGCGGGCGCGCTGCCTCCAGTGGTGGCATGGGCGGCGGCGACCGGCTCGCTGTCGGTCGAGCCGCTGCTGCTGTTCCTGATCATCTTCTTCTGGACCCCGCCGCATTTCTGGGCGCTGGCGCTGTTCCGCACCGACGATTACGCCCGCGCCGGCGTGCCGATGCTGCCGGTGGTCGCCGGCCCCGACGCGACGCGGCTGCAGATATTGCTCTACACCATCGTGCTGGTCGCGGTCGCATTCGCACCCTGGCCGCTCGGCTATTTCGACGCCGTCTATGGCGTCACCTCGCTGATCCTCGGCGCCGGCATGCTCGCGCTTGCGGTCAATGTCTACCACCGCCGCGAACGCTCCAAATCGCTCCGCGCCTCGCGAAGATTATTCGCTTTTTCCATCCTTTATCTTTTCGCGCTGTTTGCGACGCTCCTGATCGAAGTCGTTGTACGCACCATTGCACCTTTGGTCTGGTAGGGGGCGCATGGGATACGAACCCGTGCGCGATTCGGCGCCGCAGCCGCTGGCGGCAACCGAGCCGGACAGGCGCAAGGGAGACCCCTGACCCGGGGCTTCTCGCGTCCCGGAGTTGATTTTTGAGACGAATAGGTGCCGAATACCACCGGCACGCCAACGGAGACACCGCAATGGCTACGGCGCAAATCAAGCACGATTACCACCTTGTCGATCCGAGTCCGTGGCCAATCATCGGCTCGATCTCGGTTTTCTTCATGGCCGTCGGTGCCATCATCTGGATGCACCATTTGTCTTCCGCCGCGCCGATCATTTTCGGGATCGGCGTGATCGGCGTGCTTTACACCATGGCGAGCTGGTGGGTGGACGTGATCCGCGAGGCACAGTACGAGGGCGATCATACCCGGGTGGTGCAGATCAGCCACCGCTACGGCATGATCCTGTTCATCGCCTCCGAGGTGATGTTCTTCGTCGCCTGGTTCTGGGCGTTCTTCAATTCCGCGCTGTTCCCGGCGGACGCGGTTCATGCAACGCGTGACGCGGTGTTCGGCTGCGGAGCCGGCACCCAGATGGGCGCGTGCAGCGTGCCGGGCACCTGGCCGCCCAAGGGCATCGATGCCTTCGATCCCTGGCACCTGCCGCTGCTGAATACGCTATTGCTGCTGACCTCCGGCACCACCGTGACCTGGGCGCATCACGCGCTGCTCGAGAACGACCGCCAGGGCCTGAAATACGGGCTGATCCTGACCATCCTGCTCGGCGCCACCTTCACCGGCGTGCAGGCCTGGGAATACACCCACGCTGCTTTCCATTTCTCCGGCAATATCTACGGCGCCACCTTCTTCATGGCGACCGGCTTCCACGGCTTCCATGTGCTGATCGGAACCATCTTCCTGATCGTATGCCTGCTGCGGGCCTATGCCGGGCACTTCACGCCGACCCAGCATCTCGGCTTCGAATTCGCCGCCTGGTACTGGCATTTCGTCGACGTGGTGTGGCTGTTCCTGTTCATCTGCATCTATGTCTGGGGCACCGGCGGCGGAAGGCTGGTGGGCGCCGAATAACCGGTCGTCACATGCGCGACAGCGGGGCGGCCATTGGCCGCCCTTTTTGTTTTCGACCATTGCAGCGCCGGGTCGAGAAGCATGCCCTGATCGCGCAGCTCGCGGCGGCGCCTGACCCGCGGCCTTCGCCCTCGCGGTCGGCGCTCCGGTCGGGGCACCTCGGCGTTGCTGCCGGCGCGATTGCCTGGTGACGAGACCGTGGTGATCAATACCGGCTTCGTGCCAAACTCGATGCAGGACCGCGGCTGGCAGGATCGGAGCGAGCCGGCGATTTCAATTGACCCTGTGGCCTTACTCGGTACTCTCGAAATGCTGAAGAACGCATCACCCAATTTCAGCACAAGTCGCGACAGCACCCCCTACCCTGTCCGAGACAACTGACATGCTCGGTAAGCTGACGATTGACGCCCTGCCGTTTTACAGTGACATCGCCATGGGCGGCGCACTGATCACCGTGTTCGGCGCACTTGGCGTGGTTGTGCTCGTCACCTGGCTCGGCCGATGGCGCTATCTGTGGACCGAGTGGCTGACGAGCCTCGACCATAAGAAGATCGGCATCATGTACGTGACGTTGGCGCTGATCATGTTGGTGCGTGGCTTCATCGATGCCATGATGATGCGGACCCAGCAGGCGGTCGCATTCGACTCGCATGGCTATCTGCCGCCGGACCATTTCGATCAGATTTTCACCTCCCACGCCACCATCATGGTCTTCTTCGTGGCGATGCCGTTCCTGGTCGGCCTGTTCAACGTCGTCGTTCCGCAGCAGATCGGTGCGCGCGAAGTGGCGTTCCCGTTCATGAACTCGGTGAGCCTGTGGCTGACCGCGTCCGGCGCTGCTTTGGTCATAATCTCGCTCGTCATTGGCAAGTTTTCCGCCGCTGGCTGGAACGCTTACCCGCCTTACTCGGAAGCGCAGTTCAGTCCGGACGTCGGCGTCGATTACTGGATCTGGGCGATCCTGGTCAGCGGCGTCGGCTCGATGCTGACCGGGATCAATTTCCTCGTCACGATCGTCAAGCGGCGAGCGCCCGGCATGCGGCTGATGATGATGCCGCAGTTCACCTGGACGGCGCTATGTACCAGCATCTTGATCGTGTTCGCCTTCCCGGCTTTGACCGTTGCCGCTGCGCTGCTTGGTCTCGACCGCTATCTCGGCATGCACTTTTTCACCAATGGCGACGGCGGCAACGTAATGAACTATGTCAGCCTGTTCTGGATCTGGGGCCATCCCGAAGTCTACATCCTGATTTTGCCGGCTTTTGGCGTCTATTCCGAAGTCGTGGCGACGTTCTCGGGCAGGCGATTGTTCGGCTACGAGTCGCTGGTCTACTCGACTGCGGTCATCACCGTGCTCTCGTTCAGCGTCTTGCTGCACCATTTCTTCACCATGGGCGCCAGCTCCGACGTGAACGCCTTCTTTGGCAGGGCGGCCCCGCTCATCGCCGTGCCGACAGCCGTGACGATTTTCGACTGGTTATTCACGATGTATCGCGGCCGGGTGCAATTCTCCGTGCCGATGCTGTTTACGCTCGGCTTTATCGTAACGTTCGTCATTGGCGGCATGACCGGCTTTTTGCTCGCGGTAGCCCCGGTCGACTTGCACAATACAACCTTCCTGGTGGCGCATTTCCACAACTTGCTGATCCCCGGCGCACTGTTCGGCTATCTCGCCGGCTACCAGTATTGGTTCCCCAAGGCGTTCGGATTTCGGCTCGAGGAAAAATGGGGCCGGCGAGCCTTCTGGGCCTGGATCGTCGGCTTCTGTCTGGCCTTCACGCCGCTGTATATTCTCGGCTTCATGGGCATGCCGCAGCACCTCGATCGCTACTATGTCGCCGGCTGGCAGCCGTATCTCATCGTCGCCGAATTCGGCGCCCTCTTCATCCTGTGTGGCATCACCTTCCTCGCCATCCAGCTCGCCGCCAGCATCCGCGACCGCGCCGCGCTTGCAGTCTCGGCCGGCGATCCGTGGAACGGCAGGACGCTGGAATGGGCGACCGCCTCGCCGCCGGCGGCCTACAATTTCGCCGTCGTGCCACAGGTGCACAGCATCGATCCTTGGTGGGCCATGAAGCAGGCCGGGACGGCGGGCCACAGGCCCACCCGCTTCCACGACATCATCATGCCCGACGACAGCAGCGCCGGGGTCGTGCTTGGAGCGATGTCGTTCGTGTTCGCCTTTGCGATGATCTGGCAAATCTGGTGGCTGGCCGCCGTCGGCGGGCTCGGCATGTTTGCAGCGGTGCTGTCGCAGACTTTCCGTGATCATGCCGAGCATCGCATCCCGGCGAGCGAAGTGGAAGCGATCGAGAATCGACGCACCATGGCCCCCGCACTCGCACCCGGGGTCCCGACGTGACCGACGCCGTCATCACCGCCGGGGACGGCGATGAAACCGAAGCCGAAGCAGCCGAGCGCGCCATCGACGAAAAGGCATATGGCTTCTGGATCTGCCTGATGAGCGACGCGATCATCTTCGCGTTGCTGTTCGCGACCTTTGCGGTGATGTCGCATAACACCGCCGACGGGCCTGGCGGGCACACGTTATTCCGGCTCCCGCACACCTTTGCGGAAACCATGCTGCTGCTGGCAAGCAGCACGACCTTCGGCTTCGCCAGCGTCGCGATCGCAGCCGGGCAACGCTGGCGCACGCTAACCTGGCTGGGCGTGACGCTGCTGCTCGGACTCGGCTTCGTCGCCATGGAGATTTCTGAATTCAACGGCATTGCCGTCGCGGGCGCCGGCCCGTGGCGCAGCGGTTTTCTCTCGGCCTTCTTCACGCTGGTCGGCACCCACGGCACTCACGTAAGCGTCGCCCTGGTCTGGATCGTCCTGTTGGGATGCGAGGTCGCGCTGCGCGGGCTGAACCCATTCGTCGCCTCCCGGCTCTACCGGCTGAGCCTGTTCTGGCATTTCCTCGTTATCGTCTGGATCGGCATCTTCTCCGTCGTTTATCTGCCGGGGATTCTCTAGCGTGGCGGCCCCGCCGCAATCGTCCAAAATGCCGACCTCGCCGCACGGCGGGGAAGTCACGATTAAGCCCTACTTGGTCGGCGTCGTTCTAGCGTTGGTGCTGACCGCGATTCCGTTCGGCCTCGTCGCCGCTCGCACGCTGCGGCCGATACAGATCTTGGTCGTGATCGGCGTTGCCGCGATCGCTCAGGTCGTCGTCCACTTGCGGTACTTTCTGCACATCGACTTGAAACCGTCGTCACAGAATAAACTGATCGCGCTGTGCTTCGCCGCCGTCGTACTCCTCATTCTGGTCGGCGGCACGCTATGGATCATGTTCGACCTCAATCGCCCATTTCGGCCTTGAGCGCCTCGTAGACGATCTGCTGCTGGAGGCGTGATCCATCGGTGATCGCCTCAGCTCGATCCGGCCATGTGGTTGGCCAGCCAGCTCTCGAAACGCCTGGCCAAATGCTCGATCCGCACCGGACGCCATGGAGCGACATCACGCTTGGCGATTCGCCGCACGGCGGATTAGCGGCGGCCGTGCGCGTGCCGGCCTGAGCAGGGCTTTTTATCTTCGCTGCAAATCGTTGGCCGCGCGGGCGAGGACATCCAACAGGCCTTCTGTGGCGTCCGCGTCCGCTTCCTTCAGCCTATCGGCCATTCCAAGGGCCCGCCGCCAGCGGCTGACGCGTTCGCCGAGCGCAGTCAGGCGGTTGAGGACGGCATCGGCGAGATCGCGGTTCTGCTCAAGACAGGCGCGGCCCTCGTCGGTGATCGTGTAAAGCCTCGGGGGTTCGGCAGACGCGGTCAGATAGCCTGCTTCCGCAAGATTGGCCAGCATCGGATGGACGACGTTGGGACTTGGCAAGTACCAGTCGGCCGTCTTCTCCTCGATCAGCTTGATGATCTCGTAGCCGCGACGGGGCGTCTCGGCGATGAGCGCGAGCGCAACCAGACGTAGGTCGCCTTCGGCCACACCCGATGATGATGGAGCCGTCATTCTTGTTCTCCGTGAAGATATATCTTTGATAAAAGAAGCCCATATTACGATGTAGCGCAAGAAATATCTGTTCGGACGGTTAGGCCGTTTTGCACGGGTGCAAGGTGCACTCCAGCATTTGCTTCAACTCCGCGCGCGACCGGACCGGATGAGCGATGTTTGCGGCCTTCTTTCACGAGCTGAAGCAGGCGCCGGCGTCGACCGCGAGCGG
This sequence comes from uncultured Alphaproteobacteria bacterium, assembly GCA_963808035.1. Lineage (GTDB taxonomy): Bacteria > Pseudomonadota > Alphaproteobacteria > Rhizobiales > Xanthobacteraceae > Bradyrhizobium. Next base: position 168,487 of record CAWEEF010000007.1, read on the forward strand.
CACGGCACGTGTTACGTCGTGGCGCAGGTTCCACTCTGTGCTCGCTCGGAACCATTTTCGCCAACTTGGGCGGTTGGTACTGGTTTCCGAAGATCACGGGGCTTCCGCTTAATCAACGAAAGGACAGCCAAACTTCCCGGCCACCGCGCTTATGCCGTGACGAGCGAGGGCAAACAGAAGTTCTGGAGCCCCATCAGGCCGCCTGGGCGCACAAGCACGGCGGCGGCTTCTCCCGAAGCTCGACTATCTGCCGCTGATGCGCCGGGGATGACGGCGCAACGCAACAAGATATCACCACATATTGAGCACCGTGCGCGCCTCATCCGACATGCGGCTGGGGTCCCACGGCGGATCCCAGACGATGGCGACCTTGGCCTCGCGCACGCCGGACACGCCCGCGACCGCGTTCTTCACCTGGCCCGGCAGCTCGGCCGCCGACGGACAGCTCGGTGACGTCAGCGTCATGTCGATGTTCACCATGCGGTCGTCATCGATGACGACTTTGTAGATTAGACCAAGCTCGTAGAGATCGGCGGGAATTTCCGGATCGTAGACCGTCTTGAGCGCGTCGACGATTTCGTCGCCCATGCGGGCCATTTCGTCCGCCGGGATGGTCGATGGCCGTTCCGCCGCATCGGTGGCGGCGCCGCCAGCGCCAACCGGAGCAGCGCTTTCCGTTCCAGCCGTTTTCGCTTCGTCCATCATGTGAAAAACTCCTGCGCTTTGACGAGCGGCCCGCGCCAGAATATCCACCTCGGCGCGCGTGGTGTACATGGGTTCTGGCTCGGATTTGTCCACCCCATGTTGGCCGTTTGAACCATTCGAACGGTCGTAAAAACGTTCGCCAATGCAGCCATTTAAACGGTGTCCTCTACATAGCGCACTTGCAAGCCTTCTCCAAGCGGCAAGAAAGTGTTCGATATCGGCCTCTCCGACGCTCCAACCCAGGCTCACGCGCACCACGCCGCACGCGAGCGCAGGGGAAATCTCCGGCCGCAAGCACATGGGAGGGCTGCACTTTGCCCGAGGCGCCAGGTTTTATCTGCTCGACTTCATCCGCGAGGACGGGATCACGGTGACAAAATGTCGTAACTGGCGGGCGCTGTTGGGATCGCACCACCGCCACAGGCGAAGCTGATTTTGGGAAGGGACAGCCTGGTTGCCCCGTCGGAAACCTTTGCTACGGGCGAGGCGCCGCGTGCTGATCGAGCAGCAGCAACGACGACAACTCCCTCCGCGGTTTGATCAGATCGGCGAGCGTGTATGCATCCAGCTCGGCAAGGAACGCCTCGGTCGCATCGCGCAACACGCCGCGCAGCACGCAGACACGCTGAATCGGGCAATAGCCGCGGCGCTCCATGCAGCCGATCACATCGAGCTCCTCGGTGTCGCGCACCACCTGGCCGATAATGATATCGCGCGGCCGGCGGTGCAGCCGGATGCCGCCGTTGCGCCCGCGCAGGGTTTCGAGATAGCCCTTCCGGCTGAGATCGTTCACGACCTTCATCAAATGCTGCTTTGAGATGTCGAAGCTTTGCGCAATATCGTTGATCGTTATCAGCTTGCCGTCCGCGATCGCAACTCGAATCAGGGCGCGCAGAGCGTAATCGGTATGAAGTGTCAGTCGCATTTTTCTTCACCGTGGGGCCCGGTCAGGGACCCAAAAAAGCTAGGGTGGGCTAGAAAGGCGCTCGAATTAGCGTCGGTCCAGTTCCCTTTTCCCGAACACACCTAGCACAACCTCGTCGTGCATCTCAACCGTTGAACCAGCAATTTGCTCGGCGGCCACAAAACAGCCGGCCGAGGCCTCCGTCGCTTGAGGGACAAAGCCGCAACTGGCCTACGTTCAGGAAATACGCCATCAGAACGACGATGATGGCCGCCACGGCGATGCCGACCTTCACCAGCGTGACGAAGGAGCGATACCTCTGGTCGTGCACAGGATAGTCGTTGCCCCTCGCAGCCGCGTATTCGAGTTCACCATGGTCGGCCGCCGCACCTCTCCAAACCTCGCACCAGCGCGGTGGATTTGAGGTTCCTGCCGTCAGCGGAACGCTCGTAGGGGAACTTCAAATTCAAGAAACCGCACCGGAATTGGCCATTTAGCGAGGATTCCCTGGACGATTCCTCGACTGGAGTGAATTGGAACGCTGTTCTGGCCTTCCCGCAAGACAGCCGAATTTAGGTTGGATGGCTGCCGGCACGTCGGGCAGCCCAGTCTGCACCTGCGGTCCTTAAGGCCGGCTCGTCGGGTACGCCACTCTCGTTGCAAATGGAGTTGACGCGAACGCCGATGCCGTGGTAGATTTCATGCATGCCAAAAGCATGATTGGGTCAATGCACGCAACCGCCTATCGTAAGTGAGAAAATTGGCGGAACGAGGCGCATCGCGGCTATTGATTCTGATGTAGGGAATGCCTAGTCCGAACTAGAGGAGCCCTCCATGTGCGACTACAGTCTGCACCACCTCTCCTCGCGGCCTGCCAGGGTCGCGGACAAGCTGGTAACAACGGAACTTGCGAGATCCAGCACTCGTGGCTTTGCCGCCGTCGGCGAACTCGGTGCCAAGCTCGTAATTCATGACAGTCCACCCGACGTGGCGGTCTGCCTGCTGCCCGGAACGGAACTGGCCTTCGACGACGATGTCCGGTACGATCGCGCCTTCAGCTTTTTGGGCAAGGCCCGTGTGAATCACAAGGTCGCAAGCTTTCGGCAGATCGATGTGAATGATCCGCACGTTCAGCACGATGCGTTGGAATTCCCAGATGGACAAGTTCTGAAGATCACACGGCTGGTCGCTGGCCAGACCGCGACGGTGCTGCAATTGCCGGTTGCGACACAGCACTCCGAACATGTTGAAACTGAATTCGTTGCCCGCTCGTCCGGCTCGCGCGTCACCTTGAACCGGGTTTCGGTCAAGCCGGGAATGGCGTCGATCCTGATGCCGAACCTGGGTACGGTGATGTTGTGGCAGACCTTGGTGCAGTCGTTCCGCAATTTGACGGCTCCCAAGCAGCATCCGATTCTGAAGGCCGCGTTGCCTGCAGGTGTCGATGCCGAGGAGATCGAGGCTAGCTTCAAGAAGCTTCCGAAGAAGCCCGTGGCTCAGAAGCCGGAGAAGAAAACTGAGGTCAAGGCTGCTGCTTAAGCCGGATTGAGCGCTATCAGCCATTGGTCAGAACTGGTCGCGGAAATCTGCACAGTGCGATAGGTGGAGTTTCTGCCTGACGACGGGACGCTTTAGCGTGCGAGTCGGGAGAAGACTATGCAGAGATGGCCGCGCCGGAACCACACGCCGGCTTTCAAGGCGAAGGCAGTACTCGCCGCCGTCAGGGGCCCCGCATTCCCTCAATAAGCAGACTTACCCACCGAAACTATCTGGCTCGGGCATATCACGGGACCTCGGAGCGTCCGGATCGCGCAACGTAACACGGGTCTCCTCAATCGCGGTTTGCCGAATTCCCGCAGATGCGAGCGATTGGTGAGCCGGCGCACAGGAATAATCAATCAGAGATTCGTGCCTTCTTCCTGGAGCGCGGCGTCGCTGTTCGGCAAGGTCTTCGATTCTTGCGCGCCGCGTCGCATCCTTGCCATGCCGACCATGTGCTGTCGCTTCCCATCGTACGGATCATCGAGGGATTGGCCGATGACTGGCGCCGGCTCGATGAGCGGATCGATCACTTGTCGGATGAGAGATCGCATGGATTCGCTCGACCAGGTCTGGTGCCTGAACATGGCGCTGCGCGGCTGCCGGCATGATGGAGGCAAGCAAGGACTTTCGTCGATTGAAAGCTTGTAAGCACCTGCCAGTTCTCAGAGCGGGCTCGTCGCTGACGCCACCAAGCATCTCGTCGCAAATGGAGTTGAAGCGAACGCCGATGCCGCATAGTATGTTCCACGGCAATGCCTGCTTCGCCCAATTCAACAAAATCTGGGACATCGCCTTAGAATGCACGCTCTACTAAGAGCCATCGGAGTTCTCGCTTTGATCGCGGGACTGGGCTTGATGGGACAGGGCTCCCGTTTTTTCGCCTATCCCGCCGAGAGCTTCATGATCAGCCATACCTCATGGGTCTATTACGGCGCCGGCACAGCCGTGGTCGGGATTTTGCTTATAATCTTCTCACGACCCTCCGACGAACCGTAGAGCCGAGGCGTGGCGGGTTGAGCATATCTGTCTCCGCCGCTTTCGCCTGGCGTCAAGCGATGCAGCTCTCGAACCCTTCGGCGATCTTCTTTTCCGGCAGATTGCGGCCGATGAAGACGATGCGGCTTTGGCGCTTTTCGTCCTTGTTCCACGGCCGCTGGTGGTCGCCGTCGAGAATCATGTGCACGCCCTGGAACACGAAGCGCTCATCGTCGCCCTTGAAGCAAAGGATGCCCTTGCTGCGCAAAATGCTCGGGCCTTCCTTCTGCACCAGGTCCTCCACCCAGGGAAAAAATTTGTCCGCGTCGAGCGGCTTGTCGCTTTTGAGCGAAATCGATTGCATCTCCTCGTCATGGTAGTGCTTGAGCCCGCCATGGTGCTGGTCGTGGCCATCGTGGCCATGCTCGTGATGATGGTCGTGGTCGTGCTCCTCGCCTTCGAGGAAGTCCGGTTCGAGATCGAGGATGCGATCGAGATCGAAGGCGTTGCGCTCCAGAATCTCATTGAGCGGGATTTTTGCCCGCTCGGTCTTGTGCAGCCTGGCGTAAGGATTGATGGCGCGGATGCGCGCTTCGACCTCGCTTAGTTCGGCGGCCGAAACGAGATCGGTCTTGTTGATCAGGATCACGTCGGCGAAGGCGATCTGGTTCTTGGCTTCCGGGGCGTCCTTGAGCCTGTCGTTGAGCCACTTGGCGTCGGCGACGGTGACTACCGCGTCGAGCTTGGTCTGCTTCCCGACATTCTCGTCGACGAAGAAGGTTTGCGCCACCGGCGCCGGATCGGCGAGCCCCGTGGTCTCGACGATGATGGCGTCGAACTTGCCCTTCCTTCGCATCAGGTCGTTGAGGATGCGCATGAGATCGCCGCGCACGGTGCAGCATATGCAGCCGTTGTTCATCTCGAACACTTCCTCGTCCGCGCCGATGATGAGGTCGTTATCGATGCCGATCTCGCCGAATTCGTTGACGATGACGGCGTATTTCTTGCCGTGTGGCTCCGAGAGGATACGGTTCAGCAACGTGGTCTTGCCGGCGCCCAAATAGCCGGTCAGCACGGTGACCGGGATCTTGTCAGTCATTTCGTCCCTCCGCCGGCCTACCTATACAGGCATCCGAGCCGCCTTGAATTGCGAGGGCCCGTCCCTCGGCGTCGGCCTGCGGGCTGTCGGCTTTGATCGAGGCCGACGTGACGCCAGCACCGCGTCATTGATGCTAGTGCCGCGTCGTTGCGCTTCGCTGATGCTTCGCTCTCGCGCGACACGCTTAGCTCAGACGACCGTTCACCGTCGGGAAGGCGATGGCAAGTAGAAAGATGCCGAGTCACGCCTAGCCTGCACCAGCGCAGTATGTCGGGCCACGCGAGCCCGGAACACAACATGAACAAACCCCGATCTGCCAGACGTTCAAGAACGAACAAGACGACCTTGGCTCGTGTACTCTCCGAAGCTGTGTTTGATAACCTGAAGGCGAGCACACCCATCCGTCGCCTCGATCTTTCCGAGGGCAATCTGTTGAGGCTCCAGAGCCAGCAAGTACCACCTGTCCATTGCAGTTTCCTCAGTTATCGATCTGCTTCGCCGCATTCGACCCCGTGTCTTCAATTTCGCGTGTGAGTAGCCCGGCGGTCAACAGCCCAGCAACGAAAATGTCGGGGTTGACCGTTGAAACGTGAATGCCTTCCTGGTACATGCGATCCGCAACCGCCTCCATGAATGCCCGATCGCTGAGGTTTTGTTCACTCCAACTCGCCTCACGTAGGCGGCTGACTATATCGAACGATGTTTCGGCCTCGATCAGCAGCCCTTCGTTGGTACGGTATCGCATGGTTGTGCTCTCCCTAGGCGTCTGCGTTTCTAGCTTTAGCCTCATTGGAGGCTAACCCAGCTTATTCATGACGGTGATTTGATCAAGCGGGCGAGCGTGGCGCAATTGGCTGAACAGCGCAGGATCGGTTGTCGAAGCCAATCCAGGCTCATTCACCCCAACGCTGCGCGCCCGCCGTCAACGACGATACAACTCTGCCCGTCTCGTTTCCAGCCGTGTCATTCGGCGTCCAAAATTGACCCCCTCTAGATTGGGCCGTTGCGCTGCCTGCTTGGTAAAGAAGCAGGTGGTCGGGGATGCAGATCGTGGAGACGATTGCGCGGATACGGCGCGAGCACCTCATCAAGGGCAAGACGATCAAGGATCGCACGTGAGCTGAAAGTTTTCGCGAAACACGGTCCGCGAGGTGCTGAGGTCGGGAGAGACCTCCTTCGAGTACGAGCGGTTGGCGCAGCCACGGCCAAAGCTGGGGCGATGGGCATCGGAGCTCGACGGGTTGCTGGCGGCGAACGCGGCCAAATCGGCTCGTGAGCACCTGACATTGATCCGGATCTTCGAAGAACTGCGCGGCCGCGGCTACGACGGCGGGAAAACGCCGCTGGTGCGGTTTAGCGGGCCGGGAGGCAACTTGGTCCGGCCGCGCGCTAATCAGAGCTCGCGTCAGCCGCAAATGCGAACACCGACAAAATTGCGACGGTTACGAAAAGTAGCGGTACCAGGCTCGTGGACATAGCCGGCCTACCCGTTCTGGAAGAGTTGCGGCCGGGGCGAACATGGTCCGGCGCGGTTGGAGCCCGGTGGGGGTCCCGTTCGGTTATTTGTCTGGCAGCCAAGCGGTAGGTTCAACCTGACACAGTGAATGTTTGGCTGCCGTTCCAATTTGCTGGAGCACTCGAGCGGCCTCTGGTGCGACCATGACTCAGGAAACGCCGCTGGCGCGTTTCGGAGTCGGTTGGCTGTCTGACGCTGGGCCGTCGCAAAACGAATCCGGCGAGTTCGCCGTGGCACGTGGACGGACATCGCAAACGCAGTGAAAAAAGGCCGGCGCAAGGCCGGCCTTTCGAAGTTTGGGAAATTTGAGGCCGATATCAGTAGCGCCCGATCACCGGACCGCCCCAGCGGTAGTTGACGCGAACCGTAACGAGGTCGGCATCGCCGCTGATCCGATCGGCTGCAACGAGAGTTCCAGCCGGATTGGTGAACGTGGCATTGCGATCGCCCATGAAGATGTGGTCGTATTCAACGCCAGCCGACCAGTTCGGAGCAAAGCCGAATTCGAGACCGGCGCCGACCACCGCGCCCCAGCGGGTATCATCGCCGGACCTTGCGAACACCGCGCCGGTGGCGTCGGTAATAATATCATTTCGATTGTCGGTCACCGCAGCACCACCCTTCACATAAAGCAGGGTGTTGTTCCAGGCCCAGCCGACCTGGCCGGTGAACAGGCCAAACGCATTCATCTGCGAGCGATTCGTGAAGCCGGGGAAGAGCAGGCTTTCATTCGAGCCGCGCAGATCGGCCCAGTCGCCCTGGGCTTCGAGGCCGAACACCCAGGCGGCGCTCTGCCAGCGATAGCCGATCTGGCCGCCGGCGACGCCGCCATCCGCATCGTGGCATCCCTCATTGCCGAGGAGCGTGGTCGCATCGGTTGATACGAAGCAGTTGCGCTGCCTTCCCCAGCCGCCGTTGGCGCCGATGTAGAAGCCAGTCCAATCATAGATCGGTGCCATCATCGGCGGCGCCTTGGTATAGGGCCGCGCAGCGAGGTCGGCGGCCGATGCCGGGGTAATTGAAACAACAGCAACAAGGGCGCTTGCGCCCAACAAAAATTTCTTCATTCATTCTCTCCATTGCAGCCAGGTCGGGAGTTTCTCAATTCTGGCTCCAAATTACTGAAGATCGGCGAAATTACCGTCACCGTTTTGCAACACAACCTGAGATTTTATGGCAAAGTTCCTGTGTCGGGAGTCGAACATTTCGACAGCTGGAGCAATTATCGACTTTCCTATTGATCCGCTGCCGCGACGAGGCCGGGTACGGCACCGGCAGCGAGTGACCAAATGCGACGAAGCCTGGTTCTCAGCGGTGAATGCCGATTTCGAAACCGAACCCGCGGTGAGACTCAGTCTGCCTGGCTCATCAAGCGACAGACCGCCCTTCCAGCCGCTTCTCGGTGACGACGCGATCACGTCCGGTTCGCTTTGCCAGATAAAGCGCGGCAGCGCAGCGTTCGATCAATTGCGCCGCCGATTCTCCTGGCCGAAATTGCGCAACCCCGATCGATACGGTGATCGCCGGCAGCAGTTCGCCGGTCGACCGCCGAGTGATCCGGCACTCCGACACCGAGCGACGAATCCGCTCGGCGACAGCTTCGCAACTGGTAAGATCCGAGCCCGGAAGGACTGCGATCAGTTCCTCGCCACCAAATCGGGCCGAAAGATCGTGCTCTCCTACACGCTCGCGAAGCGCGGTCGCCATTAAGCGGAGCACCTGATCGCCGACCCCGTACCCAAAGCTATCGTTGAATTGCTTGAAGCGGTCGATATCGATCAGGAATGCGCTGAGAGGCGCACCCGTTTCCATCGCGGAGATCTGGGAAGCCCGCAGAAATTCTTCGAACGCCCGGCGATTCGGCAGCCCTGTGACCGTGTCGGTGTTTGCTCGGTCCTCCGCCCTATTGAGCAATTCACGGATGATGTCAAGCTCGCGCGAAGTTTCGTTGAGATTGATTTCCAGTTGCGAGGCCCGCGTCGCTGCCCTGGTGAGCTCTGCCAGCAGGCAAGCTACCAGCGATCTTGGATCAAACCCGCTTTCGGCCTGCTCCGCAACATCACCGATGGTGCGAATCTGGGTCCTGTTGTCAGCAATCGCTTCGGTCACAAACCGCTTCGCCTCGGTCAAAACGAGTTTGAGCTGCGCCGGGACATCGCCGACGACGGCTCCGGCGGAGCTGGGCGCCAGATGCGTCGAAAATAGCTCCCGGTTGGTGGCCGAATCAAACCGCTTCTGGCCGGCAACCAGAACATCGATCGTTCGTTTCAATTCAGGTGACGCGCCGATCGAATAGCTGAACCAGACGGCAAAATTATTCGGTGTGGGAGCTATTCCGTGCTGAACCATATAGCGGTTGGCCTGGGACGCCAACGCCCTAGCGTAGTCGAGATCGAGCTCTTCGGAAGCAACTCCAATCATGATTCTAGCTCCGGATTCCGGAAGAATGGCGCTCTCGAGTGAAACCTGTCCAACTGCCAACTCGGTGGTCGCGCTGTCTGGCTGTTGAGAGAGCCGAAAACCCTTCAGATCGACCACCGATCGGTCAAACTTCCAAGCAGATCGACTATCTTGCTCGCCGGTACGGGCTCGCTGTACAAGTACCCTTGGACCTCAATGCAGCCTTCGAGATTCAAGCATCGCATCTGCTCCTCGGTTTCGACGCCCTCGGCGGTCGTGATCATCCCGAAGCTGACTCCAAGTCCCGCGATGGCGCGGACGATCGCGAGACTTCCTTCATCCACCAGCACGTCCCGTACGAACGACTGATCGATCTTGATCTTGTCGAATGGAAAGCTCCGAAGGTAAGCAATGCTGGAATAGCCGGTGCCGAAATCGTCCATCGATATCCGAACGCCGAGCGCACGGAGCTGGTTGAGGATTGCAATGTTGCGTTCCGACTTGTCCAGCAACACCAATTCGGTGATCTCGAGTTCGAGACGAGAAGGCGGAAGCCCTGATGAAGCCAACGCACTCATAACGACGGATACCAGGTTGCCCTTCGCGAACTGCGCCGGCGACAGATTCACGGAAACGCAAATCTTGTCGGGCCATTCCGTGGCCTCCGCACAAGCCTGCCTCAACGCCCATTCACCGAGTTGAACAATCAGGCCCATATCTTCGGCAACCGGAATGAAGTCTGACGGAGACACCATGCCGCGTTTGGGGTGCTTCCATCGCATCAGCGCTTCAAAGGCCGTAACTTTTTTGCTCTGCAAATTGACAAGCGGCTGATAGTGCAGCGTGAATTCATCCTGGGCGAGCGCGGCGCGCATATCTCCCTCAAGAATTCGCCGTGCCTGAACGATCGCATCCATTTCCGGATCGAACATGCGATAGGTTCCACGGCCGTCGGATTTCGCGCTGTACATCGCGAGATCAGCGCTTTTGAGGAAGTTTTCCGTATCCATCTCGCCAGGGTTGGCAACAGCGATGCCGACGCTGGCGCCCACCGTTACGTCGTGCCCGTCGATACTGCACGTCTCGCCGACAATCTCGACAATCTTTTCCGCCAACGCGATCGACGAAGCCGGCTGCGGCTTTGATATCTGAAGAATTGCGAATTCGTCGCCGCCGAGGCGTGCGATGCGGTCCGTCTGTTGCAGCATGTCGCGCAGCTTGACCGCGACCGACTTGAGGAGCAAATCACCGATCGAATGGCCCAACGTGTCATTGACGGCCTTGAAGCCATCGAGGTCCAGGAAAAGAACCGCCAGCGGATGCGGCGTGACCGAAACTTCCTTGAGCGCCTCTGCAAGCTGCTCCTTGAACAAAAGTCGATTGCCTAATCCGGTCAGCAAGTCGTGATAGGCAAGGTATTGTGACCTCGCCTGCGATTCCTCGCGATCGGCAATCTCGACCTTGAGCCGCTGATTGGCGTCGATCAGGCGGCTGGTGCGCTCCTCGACCCGGCGTTCCAGATTTTCGTTGGCCTTGCGCAGTTGCTCGTTCGCCAGCACCACCCGCTGTTCGGCGAGCTTTCGGCTGATCTGCGTGTTGACGCGAGCCAGTGCGACCGCAAAATCGACCGGCTTGGTGACATAGTCATTGGCACCAAGTTCGAGCGCCCCGACGATGTTGTCGCTCTCTGATTTCGCCGTCACCATGATCACGGGCAACGCAGAGGCCGACTTCTGGTCACGGATTCGTTTCAGGGTTTCGATGCCGTCAATTCCAGGCATCATCACGTCGAGGAGCACCAGGTCGAACGATTCGCTGCCGATCAATTCGATCGCCGCGAAACCGCTGTCGGCCTCGACTACATCAAAGCCCCGGCGATGAAATCGTCTCGTCAATACGGCGCGGTTATCGCTGATATCGTCCACGATAAGCAGGCGAGGACGGGCATTCGCACTGACGTCGGCCGCGTCAAACCGGTTGATTTCAGGCCGAAGCATGGTGACGCTCGGCTGCGTTACATTGGTTGCTGACATGGATTATCTCTCAGACCGCCCGTGCATACGCGACCGCGACGGGGTCGCCGGCCTCGGAGTGTTGCTGTTCGTTCATCCATGCGAGCACGCGGATAGTGAAGCAAGATCCATAGCCGAGTTCGCTTGTCGCGGAGATTCCACCGCCCATCAGCGCGCACAGTTTCTCACTCAAAACCAAACCAAGGCCGGTTCCGCCAAATTTGCTGGAGGCGGCACGATTGACTTGGCCGAAATTCTTGAACAGGCGACCGACATCCGACTGGGCGATTCCTATTCCGGTATCCTCCACCTTGATTTCGATCCAGTCTGCTGCCTGACGCTTCTGGCGCTGTACCGAGAGCGTGATGGTCCCGTCGCGGGTGAACTTGGCAGCATTGCTCATCAGATTGAGCGCCGCCTGCCGCAGCTTGGTAGGATCAGTCGAGACGATTCCAAGGTCGCTGGGGCATTTGACCACTAACCTGTTGCCATTTTCGGCCACCATCGGCTGGACATTGGCGATCACCTCGCGGACGACCTCGTTAAGGTCGAATTTTTCGATCTTCAATTCGATATGGTTCGACTCGATCTTCGACAGATCCAGCACGTCGGTCACCAGAGACAGCAGATGCTTACCGGCCGAATTGATCCGTTCAAGGTCGATCTTCTTGTGGCTATTGCGGCCGTCGAGATCGACGCCCTCCAGCAGTATTTCGCTAAAACCGATCACGGCATTGAGCGGTGTCCGCAACTCATGACTCATTTTGGCCAGGAAAATCGACTTTGCACGATTGGCGATGTCGGCCAAGTCCTTGGCCTGACGCAGCCGGACCGAGGTCTCGCGATGCCGTTCTGCCTCGCGCTCCAGGTCCGATCGCATCGCAATCATGTTGGCGTAATAGATCGCCATCCATGACATGTAGATCGTCGCCGACAGAATCGAAATCCAGCCGACCGTAGTGAGGTGCTCTTGCGAAACGAGCTCGGGAAATCCCCACTGAAGGTAGGCAATACAGAAGCCAACAATGTTCAGAATGAACAATCCGACGACAAGAATCGGGCGCTCAGACAGATAAAAGAAGCCAAGCAGGAGGCTGATAATCAACCATGGAAGGAATGGCGAGCTCACCCCACCGTAAAAATAGGCTCCAAATAGCGATGTGAACGCGAGCAGTTCGACGGATATCAGCGCTGACAATTGCAGATTTTCGGTCATCTTGTAGACGAACGGCAGCGTCCAGAATAGCCAAATGCAAATGATTACCGTCCAGCACGCGAACCCGGGATCCGGATCGCTGAGATACAGAAACAGCGCGATTGATTGCGAAAGCGCAGGGCCGAACAGATGCGTGAATACGAAGTTTTGCGCGAGGCCTCGCTCGGAACGCTCGGCTTTCGCCTTGGGCGGGATAAACCAATCAATCAATCCAACAAGCTGGTTCCAAATTAGCATTAGCGCTGTCCCTGATGACTTCTGTCAAACGGAACCTACCTTAAGTGACTTTAAGAATTGGTTTAACCGAGAATTCCGTCGATTAACGTGACTTTAAGTGGAACCTGAAAATCTGGCTTCGAACGGCATCCCGTTCGGTCCGCGACACATGGTTTCAAAATAGTCACCAGGACGGCGAGTTTCTAAGTATTAAAAGGGCGGCGCGAATTTCATGGAAACGAAACTGGCAATCTTGATTGCGTCGCTCGATCAGCTGGTGAACTATTTTATTCCGCCCGAGATTGCGGCTGACCGCGACGCACGAAACCGTGCGCACGTCTTTCTGGTCAGCCATATCCTCGGGCCGTTCATTGGAAACGTTGTTCCGATCGCTCTTTATGTCCTTGATCCGACACCCGGATACCAGGTGGCGGTGCTGGCAGCTTCGATCACAGCGTTCTGGATCTTCCCGTTCATGCTGCGGGCCGGAGCGTCTTACAATCCGCTCGCTTTGGTCTCGATTCAGAATCTGATATTTTGCATTCTATGGAGCTGTTACTTCTACGGCGGAGTGACCTCGCCGACATTGCCCTGGGTCCTTGTAATTCCGCTGCTCGCGTTTTTCTATCTGGGTTCGTCCAAATCGCTGCGCTTGATCGTGATGGTGATGTTCGCCGCCAATCTGGGAATTTTCAGCGGCTTCTATTTATTTGGTTACCCGGTCCGTAACGATCTGCCGATTGCGGCAATGCAGGGCTTGGGGCTCGTCTCAACCGTTGCGGCGTCGATCTACGTCGCGATGATGGCGCTCTACTATGCGAAGATTCAGGCCTCGGGGACGGAGCTTGAGAGCGAGATGCGGCAGCATATGGCGACCGCGGCGGCGCTCCGGGTGGCTACCGAGGAAGCCGAGCGGGCGGGCGCTGCCAAGGCCGACTTCCTCGCCAAGATGAGCCACGAGTTGCGAACGCCCCTCAACGCCGTGATTGGCTATAGCCAAATCCTGCTTGAAGACGCCGAGTACGAAGGTGACGACGAGAGCATTGCGGATCTGAACAAGATCCATACCGCCGGCCAGCATCTGCTCAAGCTCGTCAACGAGGTTCTCGATCTGTCGAAGATCGAGGCCGGCAAAATGGAGTTGAATCTCGAGGAGACCAATCTCGCCGAATTGTTCGGCGAGATTGTCGAAGCGGCGAGATCTGCGGCAAGGAACAACGGAAACTTGGTCGTCTCGACAATCGCGCCCAATCTCGGCATGGCGCTCTGCGACGCCGGCAAGTTCCGCAACATGACCGGCCAGTTACTCGATAACGCCGGGAAGTTCACTCACAACGGCAAGGTCGAGTTCGTTGCGGAACGTCGGCTGGATGAATCGAAGGATGAGCTTGTCGTCAATATTATCGACACCGGCATCGGCATAACTCCGGATCAGATTCCCCATTTGTTCGAGAAGTTCACTGTCGCCGACGACTCCAGCACCAGCAAATATGGCGGCACCGGTCTGGGACTGGCGCTCAGCCAGAAGCTCTGCAAGTTGATGGGTGGTGAAATTTCCGTCGAGAGCGAAGTCGGAAAGGGAAGCCGTTTTACGATCCGGATGCCGCTGCTCGCCGGCCAGGGTAAGGGAGCCGCGTTCGCTGCCGCCACTCTGGTCCCGGCGGGCTCTGATCTTGATCACCGCGCTACCACGGAAGCGGCCAATGCATAAGATCCTGCTGGTCGAGGATAATGAGATCAACCGAGACATGCTGACGCGACGCCTGCAGCGTCACGGTTTCTCGGTCTGCTGTGCACACGATGGCAAAACAGGCGTTGCGATGGCTGCCAGCGAGATGCCGGACCTGATCCTGATGGATGTCGCCCTGGGTGAAATGGACGGCTGGGAAGCAACCCTATTGATAAAGGCCAACCCGATAACATCCGCGATACCGATCGTTGCGTTGACGGCACATGCTCTGGCCAGCGATCGTGATAGGAGCGTCGAGGTTGGATGTTCCGATTTCGATACCAAGCCGGTCGATATGCAGCGTCTGCTGGGTAAGATAAGGGCCTGCCTACCCGCGGCCGAACGCGACAGCGCCGTCGCCTGATTGCTCAGGGACAGCGCTGGCAGTTCACTATGGGGTTTGGAGTGAAGGTGGGTACGGGATTGCGTGAAGAAAACGCGTCAAAACAAGAAACTGGAGCCCGGTTCTGATTCAATCAGAACCGAACAGCTCCCAGCTCGCTGGCTTCAGTCGTTCGCAGCGACCGGACCACCCAAGTTGAACTTGTAGTTCACGCCCACAAGCGCTGTCTGGGTCGTCAGTCTGATGGCGTTAGTGTCCGCCAGGGCGCCGGGAGCACCGAACGCCCCGCCGCCAGCTCCGGTGGAGGTGAAATTGACGTTCTTGGTGCCGAAATCCATGTAGTTGTATTCGCCGAAAACCGACCATCCCGGAGCGAACATCCATTCCAGACCGCCGCCAACCACATAGCCGGTCATGGCAAAGTCCGCCGATTCGCCGGCTATTCCGCCCGGCAGGAGGGCTGCGCCGGATGCACCGGCCCACGCCACGCCGCCCTTGACATAGGCCAGAACCGTCGGCGCCACCACGTAGCCAACGCGTCCGGTCAGGGTCTCGATGTCCTTCACCTTGAATTGGGCCGTAATGCCCGGGAAGGCCGCCACCGCGTTGGAGGAGTTGATGGTTCCGAAGTCGCCCTGGCCCTGAATGCCGACCACCCAATTCGAAGCGAACTGATAGTCGCAGCCAATCTGGCCGCCGCCGATCACGCTCCTGCCGTTTTGGCTGCCATAATCGATGAAGGGATTTGGCACGCCTGCAAAAGCCACTCCGCCTGAATTGATGTGGGTCCAGCCGCCACCCACGTTGCCGCCGATGTAACATCCGGTCCAGGAAGCAACAGGCGGGCTATAGACCGGCGCCTTGCTGTAAGGGCGAGCCGCCAGGTCTGCCGCCGATGCGGCGTTAATTCCGAGTAGGGCGCTGATTGCGACAGCCGCGGTAAATTTTGAATTGATCATGAAAACCCCAAATCGTTGACCCGAGACGATCATCTTGATTCGTCGGGCGACAGATCATCGAATCTTCTGATCTTATCCTCCCGACATTAACGCAAGGTTTAGCATAAGCAGCGCAGCGCTTCGACGGACATTGAGTGATCGGCGGCGCGGGCGAAATCGGCGAGCAAGGCAACGGCCCTGAGCATTGCGGTGGGGGTCGGGTCCGATACCAATCCGGACGATCGCAACTCGCCGCGATCGTCTCCTCGAACGTTGCGTAGGTTTTGCCAGTTCGTCGGACCACGCGATTGGTTGCGTGCGTGATCCCCTTTCCATGCAATCGCGGCCAGCAGAATCGTCGCAATGAGGTTCGCAATTGTTTGGTGCGTTAATGGGCAGGTAACCGAAAATTAATATCGGCGCAAAAACAATTGCAAACCCGAAGGTGCAGGGGTCGGAAGCCTACCGGATATTAAGTTAGCGAGGCCATCGTGACCCTTGACGGCAATAAGTCCATTAAAAAACAGCGCCGAAACCAGGGATGACAATGTCAGATATTACCAACGCCTATATTCCGCCTGCCGCGCTGAACGGTAGCATGAGGGACTTTCGCGTACCGGGCGGAGCAGATCTGCTCGGGCGCACGGAGGGCTTTTTCAAGTGGCAGGACTTGCGCCGTCAAAACGGGCTGTGGCCGTTTTCCCGCGCGACCGAAGACGGGCCTGATACGGTCTGCTGGGCGCAGGACGATAGCGGCAACAGGATGCACGGCGTCAATTTTGCTTCACAGGACTATCTGAGCCTGTCGTCGCATCCAGCAATCAAGGAGTGCGCCAAACAAACCATCGAACGCTGCGGCGTGCATAGCGCTGGGTCGCCGGCGCTGGTCGGCAACACTTCGCATTCGGTGGCGCTTGAGCGCACGATCGCCGATTTCCTGAAGATGGAGGAAGTGGTTCTGTATCCAACCGGTTGGGCCGCGGGTTTTGGCGTGATCAAGGGCTTGGTGCGTTCGGCCGATCACGTGGTGATGGACATGCTTTCGCATTCCTGTCTTCAGGAAGGCGCGCACGCCGCCACCACCAACATTCATCTTTTCCGTCATCTCGACAATGAATATTGCCGAAACATCCTGGCCAAGATCCGGGCCAAGGACAAAGAGAACGGTATCTTGGTCGTTACCGAGGGACTATTCTCGATGGACTCCGATACCCCAAATCTTGTCGCGCTTCAGGATCTCTGCCACGAATTCAACGCAACCTTGGTTGTCGACGTTGCGCACGATCTGGGTAACCTCGGCCGTGACGGGCGCGGGCACATCGGCGTTCAAAACATGCTGGGCAAGATCGATGTTGTGATGGGCAGTTTCTCAAAAACCTTCGCGTCGAATGGTGGTTTCGTCGCTTGTAAGACGCGAGCGGTCAAGGAATATCTGCGTTTCTACAGCGCACCGGCCACCTTCTCTAATGCGCTGTCGCCTGTGCAGGCGGCAACCATCCTGAAGGCGTTCGAAATTGTGGAATCGGTTGAGGGACGCGTGCTGCGTCTGGAAATGATGATGAACATTTTGGCTCTTCGCGAGAAACTGCGCGAAGCCGACCTCGATTACTACGGCGATCCGTCCGCCATTGTTTGCGTCAAGATGGGAACGGAAGGGCTCGCTCGCCTGGTAAGCAAGCGCTTGCCCAAACTGGGCTTGGTGGCCAACCTCGTTGAATTCCCGGCCGTTCCCAAAGGAGCCGCCCGTATCCGCATGCAAGTGATGGCCAATCACTCGGAGACAAACATCGCCAACGCAGTCCAAATCCTCAGGACCGCCAAGGCGGAGGCTGAATTGGAATTCGACAACATTCAGCCGCTCGGCCAACCCGCGCGAAGCGTCGCAGCTTGAGTCGGCACAACACAGACTGAACACTGCGCGACTGTGGTCCGACGATGGTTCGCTCCTCCGAATCGTGGGAGCCTTAACAGCGCCCCACATCCATGGCGCTCACGTGCCGGTGGAGGAGCCGTCCTGTTTCCGGTCTCCGGTGAAAGCGCTGCCGACAACCGAGGATCGGAAGCGTATTCGCCGAGTGGAACGCAAAGAGCCATTACGCCCATGGCGCGCGAAGCCGCCGTGAGTTGGCTGACGGAACTGGCGCTAAACGGTCGCGCAAGCCATTGATTTCGCCAGTTGGCGCTCCCTAGGGGAGGGAGAATATCCGGATCCAAACCTTTGTAAACCATTGTAACAAAAAGCATTTTACTGCCGCTAAGACTGCCGCTAAACCCTGCCGCTAGCGACTGCCGCTAATGGTGGATCATGACGCGCAAAATCGACTACCTGTTTCTCCGAAAAGGTTCTCGGAACTGGCAACTGAAGTTGCAGTCTTCGGGCGGGGAGCGGGCTGAAAAGTCGCTCGGCACGCCAGATCGCGCCCAAGCCGAAATCCTAGCATTGCCTTACATCCAAAAGCACAAGATGCGGCTGCTGGAGGCAAGGCCGGGGGTCCAAGTCACTTGGCGTCATCGGTTCGCTCCGGGGCAGGAACACATCACGCCAGACGGCGAGCGAATTGTTGCGGATGACCGCGAACTGATATTCCTCAATCACAATGGCGCTATTGTCAGGAAGGAACCGAATGGCGAATTCGCGGTTGCGGCACCCCCGTTGCGGGAGCAAAAGGCAATCGTGCGCCGCGAAGAGCAGCGCCAGCGAACGGCAACCAACGCGGACGATGCTCTGATAGAAACCTATTTGAAGCACAAAAACGTAACTGGCTACTATCAGCGTGAAGCCCGCGCGGTTTGGGCGCTCTACAAGCAACTGACCAACGGCAAGCCGTTGAAGGATGCCAGCAGGGATGACGGTCGGAAGCTCGTTGATTATTACGAGAAGCAGGATTTAAAGACCGCGACCATTCAGAAAAAGGTCGGATGGCTGACTGCGGCTGTCAATCTGGCGATTGATGAGGCGAGATTGAAATTCAATCCGTTTAGCAGCATTGTGCGGGAACGCGACGATGGGCAACGACGCCTGCCGCTGAACGAAGCTGATATTCGGAACGTGAAGCGGAACCTTGAGCGGCTCGACGAAAACGACCAACTGTTATTCCGCGTGCTCGCCGCAACCGGCATGAGGTTATCGGAAGCATTTGAGATCGACGACGAAATGAAAGAGCGTAGATGCCGCTATATCATCGTCGGCCGGAAAACATCGCAGTCGCTTCGGCGCGTTCCGCTTCCGGCCGCGGTGCTCCCGTTCTTCCCGCGCAAGCTAGAGGGGCGGCTTTTCCCCGGAGATCCGCGTGCGGCATCGAAACGCCTGAACCGGTTTTTGAACGGGGTAGGTATCGGCGACCGTCGCAAGGTGGTCCATTCACTGCGCCATCGAGCGCAGGACCGTCTGAGGGCTGCCGGTTGCCCCGAAGATTGCCGTTGGGCGATTCTAGGCCACGAAAAGGAAACGGTAGCGGCGGGCTACGGCGAAGGCTTTCCCGTGCTCATGCTCAGGCGGTGGATTGACAAGATTGGTTTTTGACCGGGGCGTGAAGTTCCTGGCTGGACGGCCCTCAAAAAAGTTTGGGAAGCTGCCGTTCTGCCATTGGACTACGCCGCAAACTATTGATTATGTTTCGGATTTCTGGCCGTCGTTTCGATTTCCCCTGTCTAGTCCCTGTCAACTTTGGGCCTTGCCACGATCTTACACCGCTATCCTGACGCCCGCCAATGCCCAGAGTCCTCATCCCACTGTCTTGATCCCACGGTCTTGGCGTAATGGGCCATCAACACAAGCGCCGCCTCCCAACCGCGATCGTGGAGCGAGGAAGATGCTCGTCGATCTGGTCCCGCCGGCGGGCGCTTGCTGAATGGAATATCGAAATGCGCGGCTGAACCAGCCATTTCCGCCTGTATCAGCCTTTCTCCCAAGGTACTGTTTTCTTTTAGATTTGGCCCTTCCGTCGCGGGTCGACAAGTTTCGCGATCGGCTCTGCTTGGCGAAACTTATCTCCCCAGACAAGATTTGCCGGCCTTTCAGCTCTTCACCCGTTGTTGCCGGTGGCCGACAATTTTCGCGAGGAAAATGTTGAGACTTTCAGCGAAGTTCAAAGGTCGGTCATTGGCTATATCGTCGGCTGATAGATTTCCGGCGCAAACCCGCTGCACTCAGAGGACTCGTACAAACGCCTCATGGCCAGCGGCGATCTTCTGATTTTTCTGTCGCGAATGGGGTGATGAGCGGCTATTGATAGCGCTCAATATGGGTTCTCAGCCCGTCTCAGTCTCATTCCCTGACGAAAGATTGTCAGGGCACATTTTGCTGCCTTCATTGCAAACCCGAAATGGAAGAAATGACGGAAAGTGCCAACTTGCGTGCCAGCGGACAGTTTGCTTTTGGTGGTGGATCCGTGACGATTGATGCCTGAAACATAAACGTAGGTTGGTTCTCATCACAATTCAAACAGGAGGTTTCCTCAGATGCAGATAGGCGGGATTGAACTGAGCTATCTCAACCAAGCTTTCCCAATCCTTTACTTGAAGTTCTCCCCGCTGAAAATCCACCGCCCGCGACGCCCGAAGCTCCTGCAAGGCACGGTTCACGCTGGCTATGGACATTCCGAGCGTCTCTCCCAATTGAACAAGACTGATCGGTGCCGTAAACGAATTTCCCTCAATCAATCCAGAGGCGCGGGCGCGATAGAATAGTTCGCAAAATAGGTGGCCCATCCGAGCGGGCAAAGTCCGGGCGCTATTGTTAGTGATGGCTTCGCGAAAAATGGCGGCATCGATTAATGTTTCCCGCCAGATGGCAAAACCGACAGAAGGTCGACGATTGAACGCGATGAGCATCTGTTTGTGAGGGATTGATGCAATTTTTGCAGGACCGATCGCACAGACCGCATGATCCATTTTGTCGATGAAAAGCGCCTGCGAGTCTGGCATATCGCCAGCGATATGAAACGAGAGGTACTGCCGAAGGCCGTTCGGCAGCAAATGATAGCGAGCAACCATTCCCGATGTGACCACGGCGGAGACATCGGGATCGTCGCCCTGCCGGATTAGGTCCTCATTCGATTTCAGTTCCCGATTGGTGTGGCGCAACGAATTTATTATGGCCAGATCCTCGCTAGTAAGACGCGAGTGCTCCTTTAGCTTTCGGATCAGAATCTGAATTGCTCGGGACAATGCTACCTCCAAATTATGTGGACCCTATCAGATGATACGCTTTCCCCCTCTGTAACGAGTATGTTCGTCGGTGGTTGCATTGTGTTCCTGCAGACAAAGGCGATTGCCTCGTCGTCCCGGGCCCAAATGCACGCAAAATAGGAGGTAACGATGGACGGAAATCGCTGTCCGAGATGTAAGAAGAGATTGATGGCATTGACCGACAGAACAGACCGGACAAAATTAGTTTGTTTGAGGTGCGACGACATCGATCCTATGAAGACTGATGCAATTAAATGGGCCAACAGTAGTCTCGGCATTCGGCCGCTACGAACACTTGCCTAATGCATGGCTCGACAGGATCTTCTGGTGTACTCACTGGCTAAATAGGTTGCTCCGGAATAACAAGTTGACCCGCCCGGCTAAATCCAAGTCCTGTGGGTGGCGAGCGGTTTTCCTCTTTCAACCGCTCGTCCCTGCCCGAACTCGCGCTACGGCTTGCTTGCATCGCGCGACCAGTGGCTCCGCGTCGTTTAGCCGGGCCAGCTTGTATTTCGCCTTCGGCGCCTGAACACGGTTCTCAACAAGCGGCACATGCTCTCGCTCGGCCAACTGAGCGCACTCCAGAGGGACGGAGACCGGAAAGGAAATGCGCTGCTCGGCCACCGCCGGAGCGGCCAAACCTAGGACAAGTGCAATAGGAACAAAGCGCATTTCTACCCTCATCTCGCTAAAATGCGGGAGAACGCGTATGGTTCGTGGTCGTGCTACGATCTGGCGCGGAGAGATGCTGCACTAATATGCATACCAAGCGGCCATGCGGAAATTCGTCCTAAAAACGGTAACTGGGAAATCGCTTGCCCAAGTTACCCTCTTGCCCCGAGTTGAACTCGCGCGGTGATCGGCCGGGTGGCAAACCTTCGTCCGCTACCGGCTTCTGATGATCAAGCCGCCTTGTGTGGCTTGCCGATCGAGCCAGGCTTGGCCGCTTGGCTGAACAACTCGCCCAGCCCACTGCCCGGCGGCCGAGATGAGGGGGTAGACCCCCCGGCAGCTTGTCCCCGGACGGGACGACGATGCCGACGTTGCCCCTCCCGAACTCGATGGGCCTGCCCCGAACTTCACGGACATCACGACCTGGCCGGCCGGGTCCGTCTTCCACCAGGACCGGACGGCTTGCTGTTTTGGTGATGGCGGGTCGCTAGGGGATTTGGCCGTGATCTACCGGCTGTCGCGCAGGAAAGCACGCTCATGGCGAGAAAGCTGAAGACCTACCAGACTTCGCTGGGCTTCTTCGATCAAGCGATCGCTGCACCGTCGATCAAAGCGGCTATGGAGGCATGGGGTGCGGACAGCAATCTCTTCCACCAGGGTGCGGCGAATGAGACCGAGGATCCAGGCGTCGTCGCTGCAACGATGGCGAAGCCTGGTGTGGTTCTGAAGCGTCCCATCAGCTCCAACGGACCGTTCGAGGAGCGCGCCAAGCTACCATCCCACTTGGCCGGCGAGGGCCGGCAGACGAAGCCCGCGCCAAAATCGGGCCACAGACCGGAGAATCATTCGAAGGGGACCGAACAAACGGCGGCTGATCGGAAGGCCTCATTCGCTTTCGAGAAGGAGCAGAAGCGCCGGGAGCGGGCCAGGGTGCCTCCGGGCCCTGAAAGGCGGGCGCCGGTCAGGTGCCCGGTGCCAGCTCGTACCCATCTTGCTCTATGGAGGATTTGACTGTGAGGTTATGATGTTGTTGGTGCACCTGCACCGGCACCTGCTCCATGCATCGTAAATTGCGAATGCGGCGACGGACAGCCAGAAAGTGCAGCGCAGTTTGGAAAGGACGGCCAGGTAATGTCCACGTAAATGGCGAGCTCGGCTACGTTATTGGCAAGTATCAGTTCAATTCGAGCTACCGCGCCGCAATCCAGCTTGGCGACATCTGTACACAGTTGAAGGCACCACCGCTTACGCGAAGTACCTATACGTCAACCGCGGCACGGGCGATTGGGCATCGAGCCAGCACCGCTGGAGCGGCTAATGCCCCTTACTGCATCATAATGATAGTCGGCTTGCGCGGCGGCGTCTGTAGCTGCCGCAACCGGGCTCGCGCCTCCGCTGCAGTCAACATGCTGTCGAGTACTATCAAAGGCAAAAAGAAGAAAAACGGCATGGTACGGTTCCTTGTTCCAAACCGTAACGACGCCAGCCCGATGCAGTTCCTAAACAATTCGCCGCGAAGAAGTTCAAGTTAAGCCCCTCATCTGCGGCGTACGCAATTACCTCGGAGAAGCGCTGGAAGAACGTCTAAGTCCTGTGGACACTTATCGCATCCATAGGATGATAGCGGCAAGCGTGACGACGGCGGGATAGTTCCGAGCGGTCTTTTCGAAGCGTGTTGCGACGCGCCTGAACTGCTTGAGCTTTGAGAAGCAGCATTCCACGAGATGGCGTTGAGCATAAAGGTGCTTGTCGAGCGGATATTTGAGCGCGCGGGACGGATTGTTGGGAATGACGGCGAGCGCGCCCTTGGCGGCGATGGCTTGGCGCAGATGATCGGCGTCATAGGCCGTGTCGGCCATGACGATCTCGGCGGGTAACCCCTCAAGCAAGGCGGCGGCTTGCGGTGCATCGCCTTTCTGGCCTGCCGTAAGGGTGAAGCGCACCGGACACCCCAAACCTCGGACGGCCATGTGTATCTTGGTGCTCCGGCCAGTGCGATGGATTAGCTGCTAATGCTGGGGGCTAACACACCCGTGGGTACAGTGATGCGAGATCTCCATAGATTTTTTGCTATTTCTCGACCGCCACGATAGCCTTGTTGGCTAGCGCTATTCGATGGCGGGTACCCAGGCCATACTCGTCGAGGATGGCATAATTACGAGGGTCTCTACATTCCGGTAATCCTCGGCCTGACCCGCAAAATCTAAGTAGTCCATGGCGATGTCCAGCGCCTGGCATAGGACTGGATCGGTATAGGCGAACGGCCAGGGATACATAGCGCAAACTCAAATTTTTTTCGTTGGAACGCGATTGCGTAAAAAACGTTCCATAACGCCAGCTTGTTTAGCCACGCGGTGGCACTCCCGGCCGGGCGGTGCGATGCCTGGCAGCACGCGCACCACCCGGTTTCTTATGTTAGGGTTTGAACATTCGTTCGGTAGGAGCTTGTTCCAAACTACTTGAAAAGAGAGCATCGTTTTAGTCAGCTTATTCTTAGTGGTCTTACCGGCATCGCTAACAAGTTCGGCGACTTCGAGCATCCCACCGCGTCAAACTTGCCATTGCAGACGACATCGACGACCTGGTGGCCACCCAGGAAGGCCGCAGCGGCCAATACAAGGTATTGGAATTTCCACAATACTTGATGGACCCGGTACCGAGTGGGATCGATGCACCTGGAAAGCCGCTTACCCTACCCAGGAGAAGATTGACCAGCGGCGCGCGGAAATGGGCGATGCCTTTAGGCGCGAAAGGCTGCTCCAAGTCGTGCCCGAAGAGGGCTACGACGTACTGGCTGAGGACACTGTATATTACGACGCGCCGCTCTTTGACCACGGGAACTACAGCCACGGCGGCGACTGGGCAATATTGACCAAGGAGAGCGCCAACTCAAAGAGTGAAGAACCTGGTCTGCTAGCAGGTGTCTCGGCAACCTCTGACGATGCACCGGCGGGGAGGTGCACCGGCGAGCTCATAATCGCCAGGATACTGGCTATGCGCAGCAATGGCTATGCGCAGCTATGATTTATTTTTTCATCGAATCCACTAGCACGAGTAAGCCTTCGCTGCTTCGTAAATCGATACTGGCCCTCACCTCTTCCATCTCGCGGTCTGCAAACGAAGACAGCAAAATGCGCCCTGAACCTTCGTCCGGGAAGGAGACTGAGATGGCCTGAGATCCCATATTGAGCGCTATCAACAGCCGCTCGTCGCCGCGCTCGCGACAGAACAGCAGAAGATCGCCACTGGCTCTGAGGAGTTTGTAGGAGCCCTCTGTGAGTGCAGCGCGTCTGCGCCGGAAACCGATCAGCCGACGATATAGCCAATAGAGCGAATTTTGATCTTTGCTGAAAGTCTCTACATTTTCCTCACAATAATGGTCGGCCACCGGCAACCACGGGCGCACGTCTGAAAAGCCGGCAAATCTAGTGGCATCCCATTGCATCGGCGTTCGGCATCCGTCGCGGCCTATACCGATGCCTGGTACATTCTTTTCGAACGGATCTCGAACCTGTTCCGGCGAAATTGTCACCTGCTGCATGCCAATCTCATCGCCATAGTAGAGCGTTGGTGTTCCACGCAAGGTCATCAAAAGCATTGCGGCTACCCTCGCCTGATCTAGCCCTATCCGGGTTGCGAGCCGTGGTCGGTCGTGATTGCCCAGCACCCAGTTTGGCCATCCTCCCGCCGGAAGAGCGGCCTCATACTCCTCGATTAGCGCCGCAAGCGAGCGCGCGTCCCATTTCGCGGTGAGGAGGGCAAAGTTATATGGAAAGTGCAAGCCGTCCAGTTCGCGGCCGTAGTACGCAACAAGACGCTCGATAGGAAGGTAGATTTCGCCAAGCAGAACACGATCGGGAAACTCGTCCACCACTCGTCGCATACCGCTAATTGCACCGTGAACCTCAGGTAAATCCGCCGTATAAAGCGGGATCAGCGCGTCGCGGGGGAGCCCGCCCGGGCGGAAATCGTGATTAAGAGGGTTATTACGGAACCGATCGTCTTTGAAGAGGTACCAGACAGCATCAACGCGAAATCCGTCGACGCCGCGGCGGAGCCAAAAACGCATGACGTCATGTATGGCGTGGCGAACGGCAGGATTGCGCCAGTTCAAATCTGGCTGTGCGGTGAGAAACGTATGGTAATAATACTGATCAGTGTTTTTATCCAATTCCCATGCGCTTCCCCCAAATTCTGAAAGCCAATTATTCGGGGGGTCCCCTCCTGGAGCCGGATCACGCCAGATAAACCATTCGCGTTTCGGGTTATTGCGAGATGCTTTGCTGTCAAGAAACCAGGGATGTTGGTCCGATGTATGATTGGGGACGAGGTCTAGAATGACCTTCAGTCGATGGCGATGCGCCGAGTTAATGAGGCTGTCGAGGTCCGCCAAATTTCCAAACAGAGGATCCACATCGATGTAATCGGCGATGTCGTAACCGAAGTCCGCCATTGGGGACGCAAAGATTGGCGACAACCAGATGGCGTCGACGCCCAGCTCAACCAAGTACGGCAATCGGTGAATAATCCCTTGGAGGTCGCCTACGCCATCCCGATTGCTGTCTTGGAACGAGCGGGGATAGACCTGATAAATGATCCCGGTTTGCCACCATTTCGTGCTCCCCCCCTCCATTTGTTAAACCCTTTTTATGCTGTACCCGGCCTACCAAACGCGTTGGTAGATCGGCCGTTCCGACCCTTTCGCTGTCGTCGATTGCCCGGGAACGGGAAACCTCCCAAGACGTTTCGCAGGGTGGAGGAAGATCGCCATGGAAGGTCCCATTAGTCCCCCGCCAATCACAGGAAGCGCTGGCAAGGAGTTGCCGGCCTATATCTCAAATGGCGTCGTGGGTTTGAGAGTTCGAGACAATCCACTGACCCCTGGCATGACCTTGCTCAGCGGGTTCTCCGGAGAGCATCCCGAAAGAAAAATCGAGGCGGCCGCCTTCGCACCTTATCCGGTCGCGGGCGACGTCTGCCTAGATGGCGTTTGGATGTCGGACGCGCCTCAATGCGTTCGAGTCGTTGACCAGGCCTACGATTTCTCGACGGCCGAATTAACGACCCGATTGGAATTCAAAGTGAAGGGTCGCCGGGTAAAACTCGTCGTGACGGCATTCTGCAGTCGCGAGCAGCCGACGGTGGTATGTCAGGAGATCGCCATCGAGGTTGATTCCGCGTGCGACCTCAAAGTTCGCGCCCGAATAGATCTATCCGGGATAGAGGGACGCGCGTTACGATTTAACCGCGACACGCCCGGAGAGGCCAAGCCTTCCAATGATGGCTCGCTGCTCTGGGAGAGCGCGGGAGCGATTTCGACTTGCGGTCTGGCTTACGTGACCGAGCTTCTTGGAGATGATGCAAAACCGCAGCGGCCGCCGTTGGACGGTCAGGGCTTAACGAGCGAGTATGGCTGGCGAGCTCGCCGCGGCCGTCAATACAGACTTCGACAGCTGGTCAGTCTGGTTCCCAGTGCTCTGCATAGTCAGCCGGATTACCAGGCGGTACGACTGATCGCCATGACAGCCAACATCGGCTTTGATGCAATGAGGAGGAATAACAGGTCATGCTGGGATGAATTGTGGAAGGGCCGAATTCGTCTGGTGGGCGCAGAAAAGCGCTGGCAGGCCATGGCAGACGCCGCTTTCTTCTACCTGATGTCATCTGCCCACTCCTCGTCTCCCTCTTCGACATCCATGTTCGGTCTGGCGACCTGGCATGACTATCATTACTATTTCGGTCACGTGATGTGGGACATCGAGACCTTCTGTGTTCCACCGCTGATCTTCCTTCAGCCCGAGGCGGCCCAAGGCATTTTGGACTACCGCTTGCGAAATCTAGAGCCCGCCCGGAGCAACGCACGTCTAATGGGACGGCGCGGCCTGCAATTTCCCTGGGAAAGTGCGCCATCCTCGGGAGAAGAGGCCGCGCCTATGCCGGGTTCCGCAGCCTGGCGGGAAGATCATGCGTCTCTTGACATCGCCCGCGCTTTCGCACTTTGCGCAGACGTAACCGGCGACGACGCTTTCTTGCG
The DNA here is from genome assembly GCA_963808035.1 of uncultured Alphaproteobacteria bacterium. GTDB lineage: Bacteria > Pseudomonadota > Alphaproteobacteria > Rhizobiales > Xanthobacteraceae > Bradyrhizobium. The sequence goes on from CAWEEF010000007.1 coordinate 195,978, forward strand.
AGATAAGGCCTGGCCTGTGCTGTCCGGGGTCGCCGAATGGATCAAGAGCCGCGTCACCAAGCACCGCGGGAAATATGAAATTCGCGCCTCAATGGGCATCGCCGAGCGCAAATCGCCTTCTGACAATGCGATATTCACAAACATTTCGGCACGAACTGTTTTGCTTGATGCTATCTCCGCTGCTGAACGACTTAATAGGCCTGTCGATCCCGCCTGGTCAGAGATCGCCACCAAGATGGTGATGCCAAAACGAGGTAAAGTTGTAATTTCACACGACGAATTCCGCCTAGATGAAGAAAAGGCTGCGACACCCGACCCCTTGATGGGGATCTTCCCTCTTGGATGGGATTTTGATCGCGAGACGGAGCAAGCGACCCTTGTCTACTATTTGAAAATCGCAAAACGTTATATTGGCAGTCCCATGCTGTCGGCGCTGTACGGCGTTTGGGCGGCCCGGACAGGCAACAGACAACTTTCATTGGAGATGCTGGACCGCGGCTACGGTGATTTTTGCAGCGGAAGGTTTATGCAGACTCTGGAGTATCGCAAAGACGTATTTCCAGAGCAACCGCCCGCTGGACCATTTTTTGCAAACCTCGGCGGCTTTTTGCTGGGGCTGATTCTAGGTTTTCCAAAGATTCAGCCGGGACCCGAAAATCCCCAGGACTGGTGCAAGGGAACCGTAATTTTGCCGGCGGGTTGGCGTTCGATCGAAATCAATAGGATCTGGATCAGAGGCATACCCTGGCGGCTGTCGGCTACTCAGGGAGAGCCGCGAGCCAGGCTCGAGCCGATCGGACGCGGTAAATATTAGGCGATCGTATTCGCTGCTGGCCAAAGTTGCCTATGCGCCAATGGGATTCTGGCAAATTGACGGGGTAGTTTCCCCTCGGATGCGCAATGCAAAGTCCCAAAAAGAGGCCCACTTGATGCGGCCCGCATGTCGATTGCGCTGTTCAATCGTGTAATGAAGCTCATCGGCGAGAGACAGTCATGGTGTCGATAAGACGCCAGGCTTCCCTCAATGGTGAGCCAGTTCTGATCTGGGGCAGGGACCAAAGATTGGTCCCTCTTACTTTATAAAATGATCGAAACCAGCATCGCACTGCTCGGTTAGGGAGATTATGGGCGGTCCCCTAGCGGCCCCCCTTCGCATCAAAAGGAGGGTAAGATGGCATCTACGGCACGAGATATCTTTGTGACTGGATTGCGCAATGCGCATGCAATGGAAACGCAAGCCAGAGAATTGATGGAAAGGCAGTCGGAGCGGCTTACCGACTATCCGGACGTTCAGGTCCGGATGAAGGCGCATCTGCAGGAAACCGAAGGGCAGCTGAAACGGCTGGACCAGTGCCTTTCCTCACTTGGAGAGACCGCTTCTACCATCAAACTTCATGGGGAACATGATGGCCATGGCACACTATAGCCGGGGATGAAATCCTGAAAAATACTTTCGCTAACAATGCCTTCGAAAAATTTTGAGATACCCGCATACAAGTCGCTTCTGACGCTGTGCGAACCGGCCGGCGCCGAGAGCGTAAGGACGCTGCTCGAACAGTCCTTGAAAAAGGAAGAGGCCATGGCTACTTGGGTGAACCAAAACGTTTCAAAGGTGACTCTCGCCTTCCTTAACAAGGAACAGCAGGCAGCGGCCTGAAACCTTGAGTGATCCGCCCGCGCACTTTTGAGGGCCTCGCGCCCGGCACCTCCGTTGTGATCCCACAATGTCAGGTGCGTGGGCGCCTCGGGCGCGTAGGCGCGGAGTGCGCCCGGGTGGGCTTTCCTACCTGCGTCTTATCTGAACAGTGGCCTGCATGCTGGTCGCTTTCATCCAGTGTGATGAGCGGCCGGCCTTATCTCCGGAGAGCATCTTTCGAGGCACTTCAGATCCAAACGATCATCGTAGGATTGTCTACGGAGGTGATGGACCACAGAAACCAACCCTTCCATCCGGCAGGAGGCGCGCGATCTCCGTGGCAAGTTGAGCCTGCGTGTAAGGTTTCGCGAGACGCGCGACGTCCACCACTCTACCACCTTCCATTTCGGCGAACCCTGTAGCAAGCAGGATGGGAAGCTGAGGGCGTTGGCGCCGCGCTTCTTGGGCCAGTTCGATTCCTGTCATCCCTGGCATCGCGTGGTCCGTTATCAAAAGGTCAGTAGCCAACCCACCTTCAAGAAGTCGCAAGGCCTCGATAGCGGAGTGCACTTCAATGACCTCATGTCCCAGGTCTTCCAGTAGAGCAACGGTGCTGCCCGCGATCAGGACATCGTCATCCACAAAGAGGATCTTCGCTCGGGTCGAGGCTTGAGTGACAACGTTCGCCCTGCCTGCAGAAGGCAGCGATGTTTCCTTGGCAATCGGCAGCCATAGTCTGGCAGTTGTTCCACTCGACGGGACGCTGTCGAGGCGCAGGGCGCCGCCGGATTGTTGCGCCAGGCCGAACACCATGGACAAGCCCAAACCCGTGCCCTTGCCCACTCCCTTTGTTGAGAAGAACGGCTCCACGGCTTTGGCGAGGGTTTCTGAGTCCATTCCTTCTCCGGTATCTCGTACTGAAAGCGCGACGTATCTGCCCGGCCGAACACCGAACGCATCATCGCCCTCAACAATTTGCTCGGTCAGCCCAATCGTGAGCACACCGCCCGAAACCATCGCGTCCCGGGCGTTTACGGCAAGATTTAACAGAGCCATTTCTAGCTGGTTCGGGTCGACGTCGACCGCCGGCAATTTGCCCTGCGCCTCCAGCTCGACACGAACTAATGGGCCCACCGAGCGATGGATGAGGCCGATCATATCCTGCACCAGGCTTCGGACATCTGTCGCCTGCGTCTTGAGCTCCTGCTTGCGAGCAAAAGCGAGCAGCCTTTGTGTCAACGTGGCGCCACGGCGAGCCCCTTCCAGGGCACCATCCAGGAGCCTGCGAATTCGCGCATCTCCGTTCAGTCTTTTGGATAGCAGGTCGAGGTTGCCGATGACCGCCATCAGCAGGTTATTGAAATCGTGCGCTACACCGCCAACAAGCTGGCCCAACGCTTCAATCTTCTGAGCTTGCAGTAGCGCTGCTTGGGCCCGCTCGCGACCGGCTATTTCTTCCCGGAGTTGACTATTCGCCCGCTCAACGTCAGCCGTTCTCTCGGCCACTAATCGCTCCAGCCCCTCCGCTGCCCCGCGCTGGGCCTCAAGATACGCGCGGATATCATACTGTCGTCTTCGAGCGCGTTCTGCGGAAAGCACCGTGGCCTGAAGCGTTATGGCCTGGAGCGGGCGCTCAAGAAAGCCGACGTTCCGTAGGCGGGTGACCAGTTCTCGTCTGAACGCGGCAAACTTGGGACCTTCATTGTGGTTGGTTAGTACGACAAAGGGCTGATCGGACCACGGCGGCTGACGGCCCACCCAGTCCGCCAGAACAAGGACATTATTGCCGTACAGCGCCTCCTCCGCCACGAGCACGACCTCGACTACGTGGTCCAGGTTCTCCACCACTTCCCGCAGAGTGTTGCAGATCACGGGGCGTAAGCCGGTCCTTTCGATCAACCCGGCAACGGTGAGCGCGTCACGCCCGACGGGGAGCAGGACCAGGACTACACCTTTTGGCGGCTCAGCCTCGACCATCGGCGTCCTCAAACATCAGAGGTGCCTCCTCCCCTTCGTAGACCGGCGTGCCACGAAAAATGCCGCTAAAACCCTTGAGTGGGGGTCCGACCTTGATGCCAAGGTGGCTGAGCTTAAATTCCCGGATCGTATGTTCGTGATTGCCGCTTCTTTTCTTTACAACCGATAGCGCGCGCCGCACGCTGCCGTCGAACTCAAAATAGCGCAGCATCAGCACGCCGTCGGCCAGATAGCTAATATCGAGGGGAGTATCCATCGGTCCGACAAGGCCATGCTGCGCCAGCACCAGGATGGTCAAGACGCCGGACTGACTGAGATAGCTTAGCAATTCGTGCATTTGCAGAGTCAAAAAGCGCTCGTCCGGCATCGCGTTGAGATAGCCGTTGAGGCTGTCGATGATCACCACCCGCGCCTCGCCGACCTCTACACTGCGTCGCACGGCGTCGGCAAACTCGCCCGGCGCCATTTCAGCCGGATCGATTTGTTGAACGTCGATTAGACCTTTGTCGAGCGCCTCTTTAAGGGGAAGCCCCAGTGCCTTGGCTCGCGCGCTCATCGTGCCGCGCCCTTCGTCGAAGGCAAAGATCACGGAGCGCTGATTCCGAGATGCGGCGGCGATCGCGTAGGTGAGCGCCAGGGATGATTTTCCAACGCCAGCTGCGCCGATGAGGAGTGTGGAGGTTCCGCGCTCAAGCCCACCACCCAACAGAGTGTCCAGCTCGGGGTTTCCGCTTGATATGACGTCTTCTTCGAAATCCATATGATGTTCGGCAGCTACAAGCCGCGGATAAACGTTAAGACCGCCACGCCTGATGGTGAAGTCGTGAAATCCGCCCTTGAAATCGATGCCACGCATCTTCACGATCCGGAGGCGCCGCCGCTGGGCGCCGTAGTCGATCGCCGACTGCTCGAGTAACACGACGCCATGGGCAATCGAGTGCAGTTGCAGGTCATTCTGCTGTGCTGAAAGGTCATCGAGCAGGACGACCGTAGACTTGCGACCAGAAAAAAAGTGCTTCAGCGCAAGAATCTGACGACGGTATCTCAAAGGGCTTTGTGCCAGCAGCCGAAGCTCCGAAAGGCTATCGAGGACGATGCGCGCGGGGGCGAGGGCCTCAACCCGATCGAAAATCAATTGGGTGGTTTCGCTCAGCTCCATTTCCGCCGGATTGAGGACCGTCAACTCCTGGCTCGGATCCAGGCTGACCTCTGGAGGGATCAATTCAAAGATGGTGATCCCTTTCAGTGACCACCCATGGCGCTTGGCCACCAGTCGCAGTTCCCGCTCGGTCTCTGAGAGCGTGATGTAAAGGGCAGGCTCGCCCCGGCGAACTCCCTCCAGCAGGTATTCCAAGGCTAGGGTCGTCTTGCCCGAACCGGGCTGTCCTTCGAAAAGGTACATTCTTTCGGGGTCGATCCCGCCTCCTAGAATGTCGTCCAACCCAGAATTTCCGGTGGAAATCCTCGGAAGCTCTCGGTCATCCAAAAGCACATTATCGTCGTCCATATTCAACCCCCAATTCTCTCGATAGGTGGCCCTTGCGGACCGATGGATTTGACGGAAACTTTTTACCCCGCGTAGCGTTCCCGGGTCGAGCAATCGCGGTAAGTCCAAATCAGAGTTGTGGGGCGTCTTGAGACTGGCCAACGGTCAAATCGCTGCGCACGCCCAAGAAGGCCGTTCTACGCAAGGTATTAGTCGTTAGGCGGCCCAACGGCAGTTGAAAGGGCAATCTTGATCTGGAACCAATTCGCATTCCCATACGTTTGCACTGTTTGGGAGTGTCCCACCGGTTGAATAAGCCTCAATCAAAGCAGGACGGGACCGCTGATGCTCGGCGGCTTCAACTGCTCATAGATGCCATTGTAGATTACGCGATCTACATGATCGACGTAGATGGCACCGTGCGCAGTTGGAACTCCGGCGCTGCGCGACTAAAGGGCTACTCGGCCGACGAGATTATCGGCAAGCCATTCTCATCGTTTTATACCCCAGAGGATCGCGCTAAAGGGCTTCCGGCAACAGCCCTGAAAATTGCAGCCGAAACCGGCCGTTTCAGCTCCGAAGGATGGCGCGTGCGCAAGGATGGGAGCCACTTCTGGGCATTCGTCGTCGTCGATGCGATTCGCGACGAGCAAGGTCAGGTGATTGGCTTTGCGAAGGTGACACGCGACATCACAGAACGTCAGCAAGCCCACGACGAAGTACTGAAAAGCGAGCGACGATATCGTCAATTAATCGAAGCCGTAGTCGATTACGCGATCTTTCAGCTAGATCCTGCGGGTAACGTGACCACCTGGAACCCCGGAGCACAGCGCATCAAAGGTTACAATCCAGAGGAAATTATAGGTCGGCACTTCAGCCAGTTCTATACCCCTGAAGATATTCAACTGGGCGTGCCGAAACTGGCACTCGCCGAAGCGGCTAAGAACGGCCGCTTCGAAGCCGAAGGCTGGCGAATGCGAAAGGACGGCAGTCGCTTTTGGGCGTCGGTTGTCATCGATCGCATCATAGATGAGGCCGGCGATCTCGTCGGGTTTGCGAAAGTTACCCGCGATGTAACGGAGCGGAAGCGAGCTCAGGACGAACTCCAACACGTTCAGCAGCAGTTGCTTGCTTCCCAGAAACTTGAAGCCGTGGGGCAGCTCAGCGGCGGGATTGCCCACGACTTCAATAACCTTCTGATGATAGTGCTTGGTAATCTTGAGACAGCGGAGCGGAACAGCCGCGACCTGGCTAACGTGAATCTCCAGCGCGCACTGGCCAACGCCAAGCGCGGTGCTCAACGGGCGGCAGCGCTAACCAGCCGCTTGCTCGCATTCTCGCGTCGGCAGGCGCTTGACCCGAAGCCCATCAATCTTAATCATTTCCTGAATGGCTTGCAGGAGTTTCTGCAGCGTACACTCGGTGAACGCATCGAAGTTCAGACTGTCGGAAGTGCGGGTCTTTGGTCGATCGAGGTCGATGCCAACCATCTCGAATCCGCCATCATCAACCTTGGTATTAACGCGCGCGATGCAATGCCGGATGGTGGCAAGCTCACGGTGGAAGCCGCGAACGTCTCAGCTGACGAGGAGTATTGCCGGGCAAATCCCGAACTTTCCCCAGGCCAGTATGTCATCGTTTGCATAACGGACACTGGTGCTGGGATGACCGCGGACGTCCTCAATCATGCCTTCGAGCCCTTTTTTACGACAAAGGAACCCGGTCAAGGCACCGGCCTTGGTCTGAGCCAAGTCTATGGTTTCGCTAAACAGTCCGGCGGGCATGTGAAGATCTACAGCGAAGTAGGCCAAGGCACTAGTATCAGAATGTATTTCCCCCGTTATTATGGAGATGCCCAATCAGCCGACAATGATGCGGATGAATGTCTCCCCGAAGCAGAGAAAATGGAGACGATTCTCGTCGTCGAGGATGATGCAGACCTCCGTGCCTATGTTTATGACCTTCTGCGCGACCTGAATTACCGTGTCTTTACGGCTTCTAGCGCCCAAGCCGCCTTGACCATCCTCCTGCAGGAAGAGCCGAAGGTGAATCTTTTACTGACAGATGTCGTCATGCCCGGAATCAATGGACGCGAGCTGGGCCGGCGCGCCCAGCAGATCCGCCCAGGCATCAAGATCCTCTATATGACAGGATATTCGCGAAACGCCGTGGTGCACCAAGGACGACTGGATGAGGGTGTTGAGTTATTAGAGAAGCCGATCTCTCAAGCAAAACTCGCTTTGCGCGTGCGTGAAATGTTAGACCGCCTCGGCCAGTGAGTGGCGCAGCCGAAGGAACGTCCAATCGACCTGCCTTCGCGTTCGCAAGGCGGCGTCGCTTGGCGAACGCTAAGCCAAGTTGACAAAAACACCCCCCCGGCACCATTGCACCGCCGGTAATTACCAGAAGCCAAATTAGGGCTAAAACATTGCGCATTATGGAAATCCCCCCGGCCATCGAAATCAGTGCGAAGTCGTCGGAATGGCGAATGGTCGATCATCCCCCGAGGCTGAGGGCAGAGTCGGCTGTTGGAACCGACCCTGCCGTTTTTGACTAAAGCTTACTATTTGCAGCGTCGGCCGCTTTATTCACACCATCCTTGACGGCGTTCTTTGCGTCGCCCTTAAGCTGCTGGGCATCGCCCTTCGCTTCTTGGCCAGCGCCTTCGCCCTGAAGTTTCTCTGAACCCACGGTTTTGCCGACACCTTGTTTGACTTTCCCCGCGGCTTCATTGGCCATGCCAGCAGCTTTATCTGTATTCCCGCTCATCGTTAAATCCTTTCACAGAGCATCGCCCTGACCAGTCAACGGCGGGTGATAGGGAACGTTCCGATCTCCGGACAATCAACTCATTTGCAGCAACGAGGAACATAAGCCGAGTCGCGGGGTTACGACCGCTCACGAAACCCCAAAGGAAACTCGATGAAACGTTTTGCTTTAATTACATCCGCCGCCTTAATGGTGGCCACATCGGCTTTTGCGCAAAACCCGCCAGCGCAGTCCGGGCCCGGCAACAATGCCATTAATAGTTCCGGACAGAATAGCTCGAACGCACCGGTAGCCGGTCGCAACAGCTTCACCGAAGGTCAAGCCAAATCAAAGATTGAGGGCGCAGGCTTCTCAAATGTCAGTGGACTCGCAAAAGATGACAACGGTGTTTGGCGCGGCAAGGCGGACAAGGGTGGCTCATCCACCGGTGTCAGCGTCGATTTCCAAGGCAACGTCAACTCAACAAAATAACGAAGGAATTTCGACATGACGGTTACTATTTCTCGACTCTATGACAACTACGCCGATGCCCAAAGAGCCGTTAAGGGCCTTGAAGGTGCTGGCGTCCCGCACTCCGATATCAGCATCGTCGCCAACAATTCAGACAATTGGTACAACGGCGGCAAAAAGGTAGACCGTGACGGTGATGGCGTTGATGATCGCGCAGAAGGGGCCGGAAAGGGCGCTGGGATTGGAGCGGGGCTCGGTGGCGCGGCAGGTCTGCTGGCTGGACTTGGCTTGCTTGCAATCCCCGGCCTCGGCCCAGTTGTCGCAGCAGGTTGGCTTGCGGCAACGGCGGTAGGTGCTGCTGCTGGCGCGGCGACAGGTGGCATCGTAGGTGCTCTGACAGAGGCGGGGGTGTCCAAGGAAGAAGCCCCCCTTTATGCCGAAGGCGTTCGTCGCGGTGGAACGCTGGTCTCGGCCCGGGTGCCAGATGCGGATCGTTCTCGGCTCGACGCGATTCTTAACCAGTCAGCGGTCAACCTGCGGGACCGAAGCGCGGCATGGCAGAAGTCGGGATGGAAGACATTCGATCCGGCCAGCAAACCCTACGACGCCGAGCAAGTCCGCAAAGAACGCCAGTTATATGGCGGCGGAATTCGCTGAATAATGAGACGACCCGCTTCGGCGGGTCGTTTCGACTTCGCCTGTTTCACTACATGCGATATACACCCGGACTCAAGGCGCAGCACTGGGTGCGGTCGCCTGATGCTGATGGGTGCACATCCTTCGTTCCAATTCAGAATCAAGCCCACGCAGCGCATCCATGATGTCGTCAAACTTCACCTGACCGATGGCCGACGGCTGGCGCAGTTCGGGAAAATCCTCGACCGCGCAGGCGTCGGATGCCCACGACGACAGGATGGCACGTTTTTCATACAGGGTTAGATCGTCGTCTCGAACGACATCCATGGGATGCGCGAAAGCACGGGCAGGGTGCAGCAGCGCGTCAATATCCACTGTGCTACCATGGTTCGTCGGCAGGATTTCCTCCATATTTGTGGGGAGGGGACGGTTTAGTCAGCAGGACGCGAGAAACCGCCCCACACCAGTCTATACTCAGGCGGCGTTGATCGACTTCAAGGGCTTGGACGCTGGACTGCTGCTGCCGATCACGACCTTGCGGGGTTTCATCGCTTCCGGAATCCGGCGAACCAAGTCGATTTGCAGAAGGCCGTTATCGTAGTTGGCCTGCTCCACCTCCACGTGGTCTTCAAGATTGAAGCGCCGTGTAAAGGCCCGGGCGGAAATGCCTCGGTGCAAATACTGTCGGTCGCCGTCGTTCGCCTTCTGGCCTTCCACGGTCAGGAGGTTCTGCTGGGTGGTCACCGTAATCTCGTTCGGGCTAAAACCGGCGATGGCTATTGCGATCCGGTAACTGTCCGGACCCGTCCGAATGATATCATAGGGTGGATAGCCGCCCTGATCTTCCGATAGCTGGGGATTGTTCAGAAGGTCAAACAAGTGGTCGAAGCCGATGCTTGACCGCGAGAAGGGAGTAAAATCGAAAGTCCTCATAGCCACATCCTCCATTTGAGCAACATGGGTATAAGCAGCGCGTCAGACATCCGCCGACGCCGGCACCGGACCACCATTTGCATCCGGCGCAGGCGAAATAATCCAACTCAAAAAAAGTTTCAACCCGGCCTCCAAAAATTTCGGCACTTTGTGGTTAATCGAAATTTTGCGCCGCAAAAAAAGGCCGATTCGACCGCGTAGCCGACAGCTAAGATTATTTATTTTGCATGCGCCTCTAAAATTTCTGCTCGGAACCTTTGTTCCATTCGCTCATTTTCTAGGCGGTCACCTCGACCGCTGGGAGCGAAAAAAATGGTTCAAGCGATTGTAACAGAGCAGCCTGTCGCGGGTGTCGAAGCCTCCGATTCAGCGGTCTCGTGGGGAGCTATACTGGCGGGGGCCATTGCCTCTTGTGCCCTTACTTTGGTCTTGCTGTCCTTCGGCACCGGCGTCGGCTTTGCGGTCGTATCCCCGTGGGGACGTTCAGGCGTCTCGACAACGACATTCGAAATCGGGACCGGTCTGTATTTCATCGTGATGGCGATGATTTCGTCGGCCATCGGCGGCTACCTCGCTGGTCGTCTACGCACCAAGTGGACAGGTCTGCATACCGATGAAGTCTATTTTCGAGACACCGCCCACGGCTTTCTGGCTTGGGCATTAGCGTCTGTACTAGGAGCAATCGTACTGGCGTCCCCGGCAACGTCGCTGCTTGGCGGCGCGGCATCAGGGACCGCACAGGCCGTAGCGAATTCCACCCAATCATCAGGACCAATGGATGGTTACGTCGATTCGCTGTTGCGGTCCGACACTCCTGCGGCACAGAACTCGGCCAACCCCGCCGATTCGCGTGGCGAACTAGTTCGATTGTTCACTACCAGCTTTCACAACAGTGGCGATCTCAATGCGGCGGATCGTTCTTACGTTGCCAAGGTGGTATCGGCACGAACCGGTCTAAGCCAAGCTGATGCCGACAAGCGTGTCTCAGATGTCACCAACCAAATAAAATCAGACCTCGAAAAGGCTCGGAAAGCCGCGATGCAAATTGCCATCTGGCTGACCCTTTCACTTTTCATCGGAGCATTGTCAGCAGCACTAGCGGCCATGGAGGGAGGCGGTCTGCGAGATGGCACATGGGGCAAAAAAGCACCGCGTCGTTAACAACCAACCCGAAAGGAACACACCATGCCCATTCTTCTTTGGCTCCTTGGAATACCGATTCCGCTGATTATCCTGATTATGCTGTTGCACCACTGAGATTTGAAGGTGCCTCGAAAAGTGAAAGCCATGCAATGGTCCCAGTGCACTAATCCCTGCACTGGGACCGTTCTCGTCGGTATTAAAACGCACGCCAGTCGTCAGATCAGCTTCGGACCTTCCGCCACCGAACCGACGTTTCGCATTGGAAGATGAGCGAGTTCGCCGGATCTCAATCGGCATATGGCAAGAACACGCCCTACGCCGATTGGTACGCAACAATCGGACGTTCGCACCGTGGAGGACCTTGAATTGCCAAAAGCCGCTATCTTCGACCTGGACGGCACTCTGCTAAACTCCGTGGATCTCCACGCGCTCGCATGGCACGAAGCGATGATGAAATTCGGCCACAATGTGAGCTTCGAGCAGGCCCGCAGCCAGATCGGCAAGGGCGGCGACAACCTTATTCCCGAATTTCTCTCTGCCGACGAGCAGAAGGACCACGGCAAGGAGTTGGAGGAGTGGCGCGGCAAGCGCTTCAAGAGCGCGTACCTGCCGCTGGTGCGCCCCTTCTCGGCGGTGCCCGATCTGCTTCGACGCGTCCGCGATGCCGGCCTACGCATCGCCATCGGCTCATCGGCCAAGAAGGACGAACTGGACAAGTATCTCGAGATCGCCCGCATCTCCGACCTGGTCGACGTGAAGACCTCTTCCGACGATGCAGAGGAGTCCAAGCCGGCGCCGGATATCTACAAAATCGTCCTCAAGAAACTTGGGATGGAAGGCAGCGACGCCGTGGCGATAGGGGATTCCCCCTACGATGCGGAAGCTGCCGGCAAGGCTAAGATTGCAACCGTTGGCGTGCTCTGCGGCGGGTTCACCGAGGATTTGCTCCGCCAGGCCGGCTGCGTCGAGGTATATCCCGGACCGGCCGCGCTCTTCGCTCAATTCGAGGAACTCGCTGCTCAGGCGGTAAGACGACACATGGCGGGGAAGCTGAAGACCTACCAGACGTCGCTCGGTTTCTTCGAGCAGGCGATCGCTGCGCCGTCGATGAAGGTGGCTCTGGAGGCGTGGGGCGCGGACAGCAACCTCTTCCACCAGGGCGCAGCGAAGGAAAGCCATGATCCGGACGTCATTGCCGCGACCATGGCAAAGCCGGGTGTCGTCCTCAAGCGCGCCGTCGGATCCGACGGCCCTTTCGGCGAGCACGCCGAACTGCCGGCGCATCTGGGCTATTCCAACAAGCCTGGTTGAGCCTCTGAAGCTCATCGCGGTGGCAGTGGCGGGAGAGGGGCATTGGATCACGGGCACCGTCATGATTATCGCCGCCTACGGGTGCAGCCTCTTGTTCGTCGAATATTTCAGTTCGTGAAACCCAAACTGCTGACCCTCCCTTGGTTCTCGCGACTGTGGAATTGGGTTGTGTTTGTTCGAAGTACGGTCGTTGGAGCTTTTCGACCTCGCTGACGCTCGTTGCAAAACCCAGGTGTCGCTTTCCCGCATACTATAACGCATAAGAACGAGACCGCTGAAATAGTCGAAGAAACATACTCACGGTCGCCTGGAGCGACAAGTGCAGCCCTTCCTCAACGAAGTCCGAGCTCGACACCGTCATTCCAATCAGCGCTGTTCGCTGCCTTAGCGCCGTGCATGGTAGCTGCAGGGATTCGCTGTCTGAAGTCCCGGTTTCCCAAGCTTGAGCCGCACAGATGTCGAATAAAGTGCCATGTTCTGGCAACAAATGCGCCTCTGGCGAGTTGTAGGTCGCATTTCAGAACGAGCAGATAATGACATCCAAAAAGTCCGTGCACCCCAACGACCGCATTTCGGTCTTGCGTCTTCGACAGTCCCTCAAAATGGCGCGCTCCCCACATGCCTATGTTCGCGGCAGCACGGTCAAATTCTATGAGTGGCTTGAGCAGCAGGAGCGCGGAACGCTGCCGGAAGGGCCGCCCGTGTGGATCTGCGGGGATTGCCACGTCGGTAATCTTGGCCCGGTTGCCGGGTTCGATGGACGCGTGGATATTCAGATTCGGGATCTTGACCAGACGGTCGTCGGCAACCCGGCGCATGACATTATTCGCCTGGCTCTATCGCTGGCGACTGCTTCGCGCGGCTCCGATCTTCCGGGCGTGACAACCTCCCGCATTCTCGAGCAGGTCGTCGACGGCTATCAGGCGGCGCTCCGCCGGGATGCCGACGAAATCGACGATGCGCCAAAATCAATTCAGTTTGTTATTAAGCAATCGATAGCGCGTTCATGGAAGCATCTAGCCAACGAGCGACTTGAGAATACGAAGCCGACAATTCCACTCGGATCGAGGTTCTGGGCGCTTTCGAAATCTGAGAGGGGCGCCATCGAGGAATTATTTCGGTCGCCGCCGCTCCATCATCTGGCGACCTCTCTAAAATCGCGGGACAACAATTCTTCCGTGGAGGTCGCCGACGCCGCCTACTGGATGAAGGGCTGCAGTTCGCTTGGGCTGCTGCGCTTCGCGGTCTTGCTCACGATCGGATCCGGAAAGAAACGCGACATGGCGCTGATGGATCTCGAGGAAGCAGTCACCGCGGCCGCACCGCGTTACGCCAAACGGAAAATGCCGAAAGACCAGGCAGAACGCGTCGTGGAGGGCGCGATGCATCTGTCGCCGCATCTCGGCAAACGAATGCTCGCCGGAAAGGTCGAAGGAAAATCGGTGTTCATCCGCGAACTATTGCCGCAGGACCTCAAGATCGAGCTCCAACGCTTGACGGTGCCGGACGCGATGAAGGCGGCTAGCTTTGCGGGCGTCCTGGGTAAGGCCCATGCGCGCCAGATGGACGTTATGCCGCGCAAGAGCTGGTCCAGTGAACTCAATCGCCACCGATCAAAATCGCTCGATGCGCCGTCCTGGCTTTGGTCGAGCGTCGTTGCGCTGGTTGGGGCTCATGAGATTGTGTATCTGGAGCACTGCCGGAAATACGCGAATGCCTCGGCTTAGCGGTTTCTATAGCTTACTGGAAGGGTCAGAACGATGGATACTGATGACGAGAACCACTTCGAATACGCGCTGGGCTTCGCCGTGGTGCGGCGATGGGGCGACCTTTCGCGCAAGACCCAGCAGCTTCTGTTCAACGAGGCGACGGCGGGCGATGATAGCCTCCGAGAGGGGCTTGCGAGTTTCCTGCACGAAAAGCACCCGAAGACCACACACGTTATGAAGTAAATGCAGCAAACCGGAGAAAGCTAACGAGGTGCGCCTCGCCGATCCTGACGGGCAACTTTGACGCGGCGAGATTGGGGCCAACGCCCTGGTCGAAGAAAACGACCCCTTTCGGGGCCGTCCAAATGACGCGCCGATGTGCAAGTTTGATCACTTGCGGTTCTTGTTCATGTCCTGCGCCATCTCGAGATGGTGCTGCAAGGTAGGCAGCGTTTTGCCCGCCCAGTCTTTCAACTTCGGATCATCGCCACCCTTCGCATAACGCTCGAAGAGCGACACCGCATCCTTGTGCGCACTGACCTGCATCGGATCATATTCGCTGGCGAAGTCTTCTGGCTTGGTATTGCGCAGCTTATCGAGCTTTTTCTGGGAAGATTCATCAAGAGAGGTGGGGAGCGCGGACTTCATTTCGCTGGACACCATTCCCTTCAACTCCGTGCTGGTCTTGGTGTGATCGGTGATCATTTCGCCCGCAAATGTTTTCTCCTGGGGATCCCCTTTCTGTTGGGCTATCTTGGCGGAATTGATCTCCAACATATCGCTCATAGCAGCTTCTTCGACGAAGTCTTCTGTCTTCGGCACGATTCCAAGCGTCGAATTGACGCCGGTCTTTTCTGCCGCCGACTGCGCATAGGCCGCCGTCGACAAAAGAACCCAAGCAAAGGCGAGTGTGGCACTACGATGTTTCATGTCATCCTCCTCATGCCGCTCCGGCGTTGACCGCCGTATCGGCGAGCTCTGTCAGCGTGTCGTCGGTCTTCTTTTCTTCGATCAAAGTCTGATCCAGAAGCTTGACGGCATCCTTCATGCCGAGCTTGCCGGCCCAGTTCTTCAAGGTGCCATAGCGGGATATTTCATAGTGCTCGACCGCCTGGGCGGCAGCCAACAGGCCTGCGTCAAGCGCCGGCTCACCCTTGTATTCCTCCATGATTTCGGTGCCCTCGTCGAGAATACCCTCGATTGCATCGCACTTCTTGCCGCGCGCAGGCTTCCCGATCTGTTCGAAGATTTGCTCCAGCCGCTCGATCTGACCCTCGGTCTCGCCGTGGTGCTTCTCAAACGCGGCACGCAGCTGATCGGAATTAGCAGCCTTAGCCATCTTTGGCAGCGATTTGTAGATCTGCTTTTCGGCGTAATAGATGTCTTTTAGGGTGTCGAGAAAAAGGGCGTTCAGGTCTTTGTCGGCCATCGGACTCTCCAATATTGAGAAGCGAAAGATGTCAGGCAACCGACTTCCCGAGGAAAGTTCCGGGAGCGCCTACAGTGCGCGCGCGACCACTATTGCCCCGACAGGGAAGTCGGCGACCTCAAGGATCCCTCCAACAGCCGCCGAACTTTCGGTGATTGAAGAGGATCGTAGCTTCCGCTGGCGGATGAAGAAGGCACGCGCCCCGGACGTCGCCAGTCTTCCAGCTTCTGCGCCAAGCGCGATGCCCACCGACGCTCGATCCGGTTCACTACGTGTCGCGGTAATCTGATTTCATCCATGGCGCCTCTCCCTACTAAGCCGCGAGGGCCCTAGACGTCGAGCACAAACGGTTTGGCTTGCCGCCCGGCGGATGGCGCGGGCCGCCATCCAGCTCGCACAGGGCCTCAAGGATTTCGTCGATCGTAACGGGCGCCTTGAGGCCGGCCGGTGCCCGCAGCGCGGGACAGGCGGCGATGGCCGACGCATCGGACGTCCAGGACGCCAGGATCGCGCGCTTCTCGGAGATCGACAGCGAGGGATGCGCCAGCACGTCCTTGGGATGATCGAAAATCATGCCGGGATGCAGCAGCGCGTTGAGGTCGAAAACATTGTCACGGAAAGCGGTCGTCGGCCGCATAGTCTCCTCCATTCTTTAGACGAAGTCGGGTGCCGCGCGTCGGGCGACGCGCGGCGTTCGTGAGTGGACAATTAGGCGGCCTTGGCTTCGATCTGATGGACGTTGTCGGGGGTCGATGCGCCGTTGATGGCGATCCGCCGCGGCTTCATGGCCTCGGGGATTTCCCGGACCAGCTCGATCCTGAGCAAGCCGTTGTCGAAGGTAGCATCCTTCACCTGGACATAGTCCGCCAGGCTGAATTGCCGTTTGAAATGCCGGGTCGAGATACCTCTGTAAAGGAACTCACGCTCGGGCTTTTCGGTCTTGCCGCCTTCGATGGTGACAACGTTCTGCTCGGCCGTAATCGAGACTTCATCGGGCGAGAAACCCGCCACAGCCAGCGTGATCTGGTAGCGGTCCTCGGCCAGTCGTTCGATGTTGTAGGGCGGATAACCTTCGTCGGTGCCCCGCTGAACCGTCTCGGCGAGGTCGAACAGACGATCGAAGCCGATGGTCGATCGGAAGAGGGGAGAGAAGTCATAAGTGCGCATAGCCAAATCCTCCAAAGAGCAAGATGGGTATGAGACACCGGACACAACCGGTGCCCGTCTCGGTCCCGAGGCCCAGAAGGCACCCCGGAAGCCACTTCTTAAATGGCGCCAAATAAATTAGCAAAATCGATTTTGGTTTCAAGGGACCGCAAAAAATTTTCCGACCCTTTTTCGGGGCGTTTTTCTGCCCCGAGTGCTGCTGTGCGGCAGCAACCCGTCGGCTTCAACGTGCCCAATGCCGCTGTACCGGGACCGTACTGCTAGCCGTCCCGCGCCCGGCCCAGAGCGGTCTTAAGTCTCAGTCTTTCCTTCTCCCAGCGCGCGTCCTCGGTTTGCGATTTGTTTCGAGGGCGTCGCGCTCGGCCTCGATGGTCGATTTCTTCTTATCATGCAGCCGTTCGGCCTCTTCCAAGGCGGCTGCTGGCCTTCCTTCTCCCGAGCGGCCTCTTCCTTCCGGCGCTCGCTTTCACGGCGCTTCTGCTCCCCCTCGAACGCCAGTGCGGCCTTGCGGTCCGCTGCGTCGTCGACTCTGCGGGGCGCCTGCTTTTTTGGCTTGGGCCTTCCTAGATTTGTCGCGCACAGCTCGGCGTGTTCCCTGAAAAGCCCATCTGATCCGACGGGGCGCTTGAGAATAATACCCGGCCTCGAGATGGTCGCTGCGACGACGTCGGTGAATCTTCACCAAGGACATAAAATCCATGGAGGACCTGCTGATCCATGATCTGAAGGATATCTATTACGCGGAGCAGCAGATCGTTAAATCGCTGCCCAAGATGATCGAGAAGGCGACAACCGCGATCTGATCGCGGGCCTGAAGGGCCACCTGGAAGAGACCAACGAGCAGATCGAGCGGCTTGAGAAGGTCTTCGAGAAGCTCGGCAAGCGGTCCACCGGGACGCAGTGCCCGGCGATCGACGGCATCATCAAGGAGGCCGATGAGACGGCCGGCGAAATCGAGGACAAGGGCGCGCTGGATGCGCCATGGTCGCGAACGCACAGGCCGTCGAGCACTACGAAATGTGCCGTTACGGGACGTTGGTCGCATTGGCCGAAGAGCTGGGCCACGGCGACATCGTGCGTTTCCTGACGACCAACCTGAACGAGGAAAAGGCGGCGAACACCAAACTCAACACGTAAAGGGCGTAAACGCAGAGGCTTCGACCTCGGCCTGAGCGGTCCCGTCATCAAACTGAGCGGCTTCGGGATGCTGCGGAGCCGCGCGTTTTCTCAGCGATCCGTGCCTTCCGCACTGAGCGCATCTTGCGGCGCACGTACCAAGCCGCCACCGAGACGATCAGCCAGGCAAGCGACGCGCCGACAAAAGCGGTCGCGGTGCTCCTTTCCACCCTCCACCAAAAGACGATCGCAAAAGCCAGCATGCCAAGCGCACCAAGCGCGGCGCCGGCGGCATCGAGCGCGGCCGCCTCCTGTCCACGCCGCGCGCCATCTAGGCCCGCCTGCCGCTTGCGGCGAATTTCATGCTTCTCAATCAACGTGGTGCTGGCGCAGAAAATGGCTGGAAGGGCGAGAAAGAGGCCCCCGACGGAGGCTCCAAAACGGTTGCTGATGAGGCCGGTGAAGACCGTCGCGGCACCGCCAAGGGCGAAGCGGATCGCGTATTCGTACCAGCGACCTTCCCGCAGCGATGACGGGGAAAAGCGGATCGGGGTCATGTCTGCGCTCCGGCGAGCGTTAGTAGCCCGAAGGCGACGACCAGCCAGACGATGAGCGATCCCAACGTAGCGGGCAGCGCTCCCAGCCGCGTGCGGACAAGGAGGTGGCAGACGACGACGCTGTAGACGGCTAGCGCGATCGCGCCCGCCATCATCGCCTGGCTTTGCATGGCTACGTAGTCGCTGCCGTGCAGGTACACGGCGATGCCGAGCGTAGCCAGCGCGACCGAAGGCGCGGCTCCGAGCAGCCCGGCGAAGCTCTTGGGACGCAGAATGTCTCCCAGCATCGCAAACGCCGACACGACGACGCCCCCGACGAGAAAGCGGACAAGGTACTCGGTCATTTCGCTCTCTTCCAAAGTTTCGACAGCGGCCCGCCGGCCCCGTAGACCGGATCCTTGCGCGGCGGCGGCACCTTCGGAATGGTCTTGAGGGCGCGCGGTCGGTCCTCGACGGTCGTGCACTCGTCGTAAGTACCGGCCGGCGGGTAGGCGCCGATCACGAGGAAGTCGTCTTCGGCCGATAGGCACTGGTGGCCAGTGCCGGCCGGCAGGATCGCGACGTCGCCGGCCTTCAGCGTGAAGATCCGACCCTTGTTGCCGCCGAGCCAGACGCGGCCCTTGCCGCGGGCGATGCCGAGCACCTCATGGATTCTGGAGTGGTAGTGCACGTAGTCATAGATGCCGTCGCGCCACGTATGCCCCCACCCGTTCGCTTCGAATAGGTCCTCCATCACGGCCGCCGGGTTGTGGCTTGCATCGAGCTCGACGGCGCCTCTATAGATGATCAGCGGCCATCGCGGATGATTGGGGACGAGACCATCGTCCTTGAAAGCGGACGGGGAGTGGTGCGTATTCGATAAAGTCAATCCAAATGTTCACTTTTGTACATTTCTCTCCGAACAAAAGCTCGCTCATGCGTGATGCCGTTTCTCACCGTCTCCATAGCAGTAGCCGGCCAATGGCGCCACCATCGTGAAGGGGCTTCATGGGCCTGGTTGGCGGCGTGGATACTTTGGTCAACGGTGCATGGGTCTCCCCTGGAACTTTTTTGAAAAACCGGCATTTGGAGTTTTTGGAGGGAATCTCGGAGGCTGTGCCATGCCAAATATCATCCGCCGCTGGACAGAGGACGATGTCGAAAAGCTAAAAAATATGGCCCAGAGGAAGCCGTCTGCGGACATCGCTGCGGCGCTCGGTCGCTCTGTCGGGGCTACGTCCGTGAAAGCGCATCAGCTTAAGTTGTCGCTAAAGATGCCTCGGGGTCGGATAAGACGTCGGCTACACGGCAAGGATGAAGCTGCGCCGTTGGGCTAGAGACGGCTGCCATGCCTTTCGGCAATCGTCGCCAGTCATTGGCGCCAGGGTTCATTGCTGTGGCGGCTTCAGCTCGCTGGCCAGCCAGCCCACAGTGTCAGTTTTCAGGGGATCAACTGGGAAAGAAACCTTCTCAACGCGGTGGCAGGTCGAACATTCGAACGTGCGTTCTTCGAAGCCGCGTTTTCCGGGCGAGATACGCGCCAATCCCAACCTGTGCTTACAGGTCGGACACATAGGTCGCACAACAATTGAAGCTAAATTACTCACTGCACCCCACCCGAATGAAAGCTACCTGGTTTTGCGATGCGCTGTCCAGCAAAAATCGCGTGCGAGTCAGAACGGTTTTATTAGCGTTACCGACCGGCCAGCCAGCCAGCGGATCGTGAAATAAATCGCGATGATGGCAAACACCGTCATTGCACAAGAAAACACGATGCGCGCCGTGATCTGCCAAGCCGTCAAATTCGGATCAAGATGATCGGTCATCGGTCTCATTTAAAGGGTTTTTGGGCGGAAAAACCCGCACCTTTTTTGCCTTCATAGCCTTATCGATTGCTCTCTCGGCAGCGGCAATCGCGTCTGATCGTGTTTCCGCCTGCCCCGTGACCAGCATGCTCTCCACGGACACCGACCATCTCCAAGCATGGCGTTCGATGCCTTGGATGATATTGTAGCGGATACCTTTGTGTTCCATCGTCAGCAGCCCTGAAATTTAATCAGCGGTTGCCTTTCCCGTTCGACCGCGTTGATTGCAATGTTGGCGAGCTTGAGCCGGTACCGCACCCCGGCTTTCCATGCTCCGGCGATAGCCGTCGCCGCAGTTGACTGCGCCTCTCTAAACAGAATTACGCGCATCGGATCGGTGGTAGGCAAATCGGGATCGGAGATCGGCTCGGTGCGTTCAAGATAATCCATTGCAATCTGTGGGGCGACTTCCATGACAAAATCGAACTCGCCGAGAGGCCACGGATACATGACACACGCTCCTAGAATTTCGGAAATTAAAACGCAAACGCGCTAAGCGCGTTCCGGCAGCCACGCCAAGTCATCATTAAAAATCGGAAATCACCCGAAACCAGCCGTCGACAATCCGCGTTTTTAGGGTTGGCGGCGACGGTCCCTCATTCCCCAGTCGTCGCCGGGGCGACCTCTCCTTTGCAGCCCCGCCGCCCGCAAGGCGGGGTCGTCCATTCGCGCTTGAACCATGGTGCGGCCCTGTGGTTCAAAGTCCGCTCGTACACTTTTGTACGTATTGGCGGAACGAAAAGCCCTGTCTGTGCATGTTGTTTTTGGTTGGGCAGCCCTGGGAAGCACGATGGAAGAACAGCTTGTTATCTTGGTCATTGAAGATGATCAGCAATACAGGGTATCGTGGAGGAAGCCCTGACCGAAGGCGGGTTTTGAAGCAGCCATAGCTGCCTCGGGTGAGGAAGCGGTCACCCTGCTCAAGGACCACAAGGCCAAATACAGGGTGCTGGTGACCGACATCAATCTGCGCGGCAAGATAGCCGGATGGGAGTCGCAAGGCAGGCCCGAGAGATCGAGCCGGTCTTCCCCCGTCATATACATGACCGGCGCGTCATATACATGACCGGCGCGAGTGCCGATCAGTGGGGGCGAACGGCGTTCCGAATAGCATCCTTCTGAAAAAGCCATTCGCGCAGCGCAGCTTGTCACGGCCGTCTCCAACCTCTTAAAATCGCTCCGCCGACAACCCGTAAGGGGCTCAGTAGCGACTTAATAAAGATGAGCCATCCATCTTAATTAGTTTTTGTGGATAGCCCTTTTTGGAATTGACGGAATTTCGGACCTGCGGCAAAATTCCGGTCATGGGCCAGGCAGAACGACCGACTTGCCCCAATTGCGGGGCCTATCTCATTCTGGCGCTGCCTCCCGGTGGCAAGGGACGACGCACATTCCAGTGCTCCGATTGCGATCGTCCCGATCCCCTGAAGATGGATCAGACAAGGGCTGGTTGAACAGCGAGCTGCAGCCGCCGAAGTAAGGCTGCGACAGTTGACGGTCATCTACGCGCGAAAACGGGCACATGCGCCGAACTGTGCGGCTCCTGTCGACACCAGGCAGCGGCGAAGCGTCAGAAACGAAAGAGCCAATCCGCGTTGGCTCCATTGGCAAAAGTTTTTCTCGCGCTTTTAGTAATTGGCCTAACCCTGATGCCTGGAAATGGAAGGTTCACCTAGACGAAAATACCGTCAGATCAGGCGAGGCCACAACGCGGGAGGCCGCAAAGACCAGCGTGATTTGGGCGGTTGCACTTGCATCCAAAAACGTGAATTTCTGAATCGTGCGAAAGACAGTCGGGTCCACTAACTCGATGGGCCTGATGTTTATTCCGCCAGATCATACTCCGTGCGAAACTTTGCCGTGATCAACACGATCCACGCCAGACAATCTCGGCCATCGATTCTGATCACCTTGACCTGCAGCAGATCAGGCGGATAGGCATCTCGTCGCATATTCCCGACAAAATCATTTGCTTAAGTTCCGAGGCGGTTCCGTTCCATCCGTTCGGCCTATCCCAATCTTCTTCACGCTCTCGCCGCACAGCCTCATCAACGGGTTCTTTGATTTTGAGCAACACATTTCCGGTGGCGCGCTCCGCTATCCTACAGATCTTCAACAATCGGCATGATCGCTCTCCTTCAAAGCGTTGAGTGGATAGCAGGGTCCAAGCTGGAGCTGGTCGAGGAGCGTTCTCAGCGCGAATCCGCCACGATCTCGCCCGCCCCGGGATGATCCCGCCCCGCCATCAGTTGCAGCACCTGATTCACCCTGCTTCCGCCGCCCGGAGGCGAACTTGCCAGGCATGTCAGCAGGTCCTGCAATTCCTTTGCAACAGCGAAACATCCCGCCTCCGCCAGGGTTTCCCTGGAAAACCCGCCCGTGAGAACGCCGACTGCAGAGGTGCTCGCACCGAGCGCGGCTTCGGCGTCGTATGGAGTGTCACCGATCATCACCGCCTCCGCGGCGGACAGGCCGAGTTTCTCAGCGCAAGACCCACAAGCCGCGGATCCAGTTTGCCATATTTGACGTCGTCACCGCAGGCCGTGGAATTGATCAGATCATCCGCATTCATCAACGAGCGGTAGCGCTTCAGCTCTGGACCCTTGCAGTCGGTCGCGAGCGCGATCTTGCCGCCCCGCTTGATCAGCGCCTCGAAAACGCCACGCACGCCATTAAATGCTTTTACCGACCCGAGGTACTTCGCTTCGTAGATCTTGCCTTTGGATTCCAGGACCTTGTTCCGCTGGTCCGCGCGCAATTCGGGGGCCACCAGTTGAAGGGTCAACGGTGACTTGATCGCCTATTCCCAAAAGCAACCTGCGATACCGCTCAATACGTTTATCCAACTCGACGCACTTCTCGCACATCTGTTCCGCCATTGTCAGGCGGGAGCCACCATGCCGCCTGTTAAACCCATGACGCCAAAAGGGCTATTTTGTTTCCACGGCGATTTAGAACAGCTAAAACTTCCGGCCTGCAGCGGCCCCTAATATTGCTCGCGTATATACAAACCCGGTGATATCGTCGAAGTTGAAATACGATGGAACGGCAAACAAAAACGGCCTCGGAACTTGAGGAAATGATCTTGTCGCGAATACGCGGCGAGATGCGTTGCCAGCCGGATCTGCAAGTCCGAGTCGATGGCCGATCGGACGCCTTCCCGAAATTCATCGACAAGAACAAGCACCGGAATGTCTGACGCGGATCGGATCACGGCAGATTCGCAGCGTGTATCTGCCCAGTTAGTCCGAGCCTCACTCGTTTTGCGCACGATGCAGGACGATCTTCTGAGCTACCAAATCGGCGATCAGCTCGTTAGCGCGATCAACCTTGATCGTTTATCGACCGCAGCAACCTGCGATATCGCTCTAGCTTATTATCGATATCGACGCACTTCTCGCCTTCGTCAGGCGGGGGATTGCCATGCCACCTGTTAAACTACGAGAATCGAAGCCTGATTTGTTCCTGGGCAGATTTAGAATGGGTTTACTCCAATGGTTGGGACAGAACTTCTCGATTCGCCGAGCCTAGAAGCCGTGCGGCAAGGCGCAGCTTGCTCTGGCTGGCTTTTAAAACCGCGCTATTAGGCGGTCGCGCTGCCAAAGCTTCAAATCGTACCCGTCGATTAGCTGGTCTTGGCAGACTCGATAAGGAACAATTTGCGGTTGACGCGACGCTGCGAAATAAGACAGGGAGGCGCGCGTCTCATAATTCCGAAGGAAAAAATCGTTCCTAAACTTGGCCACAAGTGAACAGCGACCCCACCCTGCAGACGGCTGGGCTGACGACGACTTTGGGGATTGGCGACAGTCGCTGCTCATTCAGAACGTGGACTGTCGAAGGCTAGTTTCGGCGATTTTCAATATTTCTTCGCAAAAAGAAACGGCACCGCCACTATTGGGGCCGCAAGTTTTTTGCCAAGACGGGCGGCCCTATGTCTCGACCAAAACGTTAACCGATAAATTGAGCAATCGTTCCGGCAATATGACACACGGCCAAAAGGATCACCCCAGGCGAAATGCGCGCCGCCGGTGTTCGCGGCATGTTGATCTATTGCTCCGATTATAAGTGCAGCCACTATGCGACAATCAGCGCAGAGCAATGGCCGGGTGATATCAGGCTGTCTGATCTAGAGCCGCAGTCTTCCTGTCAGGCGTGTGGCATCAAGGACGCGATATCAGGCCGGATATAAATCGCTGTGACGTGTCGGTGATTTTCAAACAGCCGGCTGGCCATACTGCGCTTTTGAGCGACTCGCACCTGAATGCTCGGACTCGCTTGCCGGAGCGCGGATCGAGAAACGCATAAAGCGTAGACGTCGTGCTACGGCAATGGGTGCATTTCGGCGAAGGCACTTTAACCGTCTCGGATTTTGTTGCCGCCGTGGCGTTGTGTACCAAACAGCACACAAGGTTCTCGATACCCGCCAGAGGAGGCAGAGGGGTCCATTCTGAGGAGGAACGGAAATGCCCGAAGCACGAGATTTCAGAAACTGGGCCGCGCGGGTTGATGACCAAGCTGGCAAAGAGAGCGACCTTGTTGCGGAAGAGCCCTTCGGCTTGCATCAGTTCCCGATGCTGGCGGCGGCCATGCCGACGATGCAGAAAGCCATCGCCACCGTCGAGGCCCATCCAAGCCCGTAAAGCCATCCGCCCACGACAAGGTCGCCCATTACTTTCTTCCGGCGCACGAGGATCATTACCAGCACCATGACAGGCGCCGCCAGGACACCATTGATCACCGCGCTCCAGTAGAGAGCCTTGATCGGATCGACTGGCGTAAAATTGAGCCCAATGCCGAGTAAGACCGACAGCGCAAGCACGCTATAAAACGCAACCGCCTGCTTTGGCTTGCGTGAAAGGCCAACCGGCCACTTGCGGCCTTCGCCGATTGCGTAAGCGGCCGATCCGGCCAGGACCGGAACGGCCAGCAGACCGGTGCCAATAATGCCAAGTGCAAAGACCAGTTCGGCGAACTGGCCCGCCACCGGCTTGAGAGCTTCCGCCGCCTGCGAAGACGACTGGATATCTCTCACGCCGTTTGCGTGAAGTGTTGCGCCCGTTGTGATCATGATCGCGATGGCGATCAGGTTCGACATTGCCATGCCAACGAGGGTATCCACCCGTATTCGCCGGAATTCTTCACGCCGGTCAGACCCGTCTTCTTTCAGGGGTTTTTTCTGGCTGTCGGTGCGCTGGTTTTCGGCTTCCTCCGAAGATTGCCAGATGAAAAGATAAGGCGAGATAGTCGTACCCAGAATGGCCACCAGTGTCGTCAGAAAAGCGCCGTTCCAGCTGATGCTCGGAATGACGAGGCCTTTGAGCGCTTCACTCCATGGGACCTTCACGACGGCCAGCGCGATGACATAGGCAAACAGCACCAGCGTCAGCCATTTGAGGATGGCGACATAACGTTTGTAGTCGAAAAAAACCTGCGCCAGAACCGAGATAGCACCGAACACAACGACATAGAGGATGCCAGGACCGCCGACAAGAATTCTCAGGGCATCGGCCATGGCACCCAGATCGGCAGCGACATTGATGGTGTTGGCAATGAACAGAAGGGTGATAAGCGTCCAGATCACCGGCGCCGGGAAGTTACGACAGACATTGCCTGCGATACCGTGGCCGGTAACACGGCCGATACGTCCCGATATTTCCTGGATGGCCACCATCAGTGGAAACGTCAGGAGCATGGTCCAGCTGACGGTAAAACCAAGCTGCGCGCCCGCCTGACTGTAAGTTCCGATCCCTGACGGATCGTCGTCCGAGGCGCCTGTGATAAGCCCTGGTCCCAGCCGCCGCAGGAATCCACCGCGCGGCGGCGCGTCGCTCTCCCCTGTTTTTTTCTTTCTCCGCCAACCAACCGCCCTAGGCGCCGGTTTTTTATCTTTTGTCCGCGCCATCAAAGCCCTCACTGCGACTTATCCTAAGAATGGCGCAACCGAAAGCAATCTCTGAACGTTCGTGGTGGCTCGGTTGTCCAGCACAAAACCCAATAACGTTCTCCCTACGCGTCGCTTCCAAAGCCGATCACAAGCGCTTATGTGTTCACTTTGGAACATTCAGGCTTGATCGACGTTGCTTGTTCTTTTTAAGGGCGAACATCATGGCCAAAAAGGCAAAGAAACGAAAGTATTCGAAGAGTTCCGGAAGTGACGTCAAAAGCGAAATGCATCGCTACAAGAAGGGCAAAGCGAAGACCGGCCGCGGCGGCAAAGGCGGCAAGGTCAAGAGCCGCAAGCAGGCGATCGCCATTGGTCTCTCCAAGGCGCGCAAGAAGGGTAAAAAAGTTCCCCGGAAGAAATCCTGAGCAAATGAGTTGCGTGCCGTTGTGAGGACGGCCGAAAGCTGCGACAAAAGTACGGTTTATTAACCGGTTCTTTGTCAATGCGCCAATTGCTCTTTTTGCTTGTTTTGCTCGCTGGCTTGAGCGGATCGGCGTGGGCGCAGGAAGACAAGAAGACCGATGATCTGAAACCTGCCGATCCTGACACAGGCGAAAGTACAGTCGAAGAGACAACCTTGGGCTTGCTGCCCAATCCCTTCGAAAAACAAGGAATCAAGTTCGCGATTACTTACATCGGCGAACTCATAGGCAACCCGACCGGTGGTCAGAAGCAACGCGCGGTCTATGAGGATCGCATCAATTTTGCGGTCGACGCCGATCTCGAAAAGCTCTTCGGCGCCAAACAGCTTACCTTTCATGCCAACATCTTTCAGATCGATGGCGGCGGTCTCTCCCGCGGCGATCTGCTCAATTACATGGTCGTTAGTGGCATCGAGGCATTGCCGACGACACGGCTCTACGAAATATGGTTCGAGCAAAAATGGGGGACCAAACTGGCGCTAAGGGCCGGCCAGCTCGCCGCCGATACCGAATTCATGACGGCCAAATATACCGACGTTTTCACCAACGCTTCCCTGGGATGGCCTGCAGGCCTGTCGTTGAACATGCCGAGCGGCGGCCCATCGCCACCCTTGGCAACGATGGGGACGCGCCTTCGCGCCGATCTCACCGAACATTTTACGTTGGTCGGGGCGGTATTCGATGGCAATGCCGCCGGCCCGGGATCGAACGATCCACAGTTACGCGACCGCTATGGGCTCAACTTCCGCGTCAACGATCCGTCGTTGGTCCTCGGCGAGATGCAGTTCCAGTGGAATGCGGAAAAGGGCGATCCGGGTCTGGCGGGAAAGTTCAAAGTTGGCGGCTGGCGCCATTTTGGAGACTTCGCCAGCGAGCGCTTCAGCTCATTCGGGACATCCCTTGCTCGCGTGGCGCCTGACGGTACCCCGGCCGGTTTGTCCGGCGATTTCGGTATCTACACCGTATTCGAACAGAAACTTTACCGCGTTGGCAAGGACAATGACCGTGGTATCGGGATCTTTGCCCGCGCCTCGTACAGCCCGCCGGATCGCAATCTGATCGATCTCTACGCCGACGCCGGAATTGAACTGGTTGGACTTAGCGACCAGCGACCCCACGATAAATTCGGCGTTGCCGCCGGCTACGCGCGCGTTTCTCCTTGGGCCAAGGCGCTTGATGTTGACTTCCAGCAGATCTACGGCTCGAGCTGGCCAACGCGCAGTTTCGAATCGCTGGCGACCGTTGTCTATCAGTATGAGGTCCGCGCCGGTTGGACCCTGCAGCCGAACTTCCAATACATCACCCATCCTGGCGGCGGCGCTACCGATCCCCTGGGCGCCAACCCGGGCAAAGTCTTGAAGGACGCGGCGGTGTTCGGATTGCGGACGGTGCTCAAGTTCTAGTTGATCAGCGCCTTACTGGCGGAAAACCTCGTGCGCCGAAAAAGACTATTGTATTGGCGGAACAAAACTGCGTCGCTCGCGTTATTTCGCCCTCCCTGTCCTCCCCTCCATCGGTTGTCTGGATTTTAGTCGGCTCCATTTGTAAGGTGAAATATGCCGGGAGCCAATCAGGTGCCTGTTGAGGTATTCGCGAGGACATTGGTATGCCGCCTTACGCAAAATACACAACGACCGTGATCGGCGCGCATAGCGTCCCACGATGGTATGAGGCCATGGATCGACTCGTTAACGCCGGTCAACTGGCCCCCGGGGATTTCACGGACGCGCAACTGAGGGCCACCCAAGCCGCTATTCTAGAACAGGAGATCGCGGGTATTGACGTGATCAGCGGCGGTGAAATGCATCGGCGTACACACAATCGACACTCGCCACCCAATGCGATGCTGAATCATTTCTGGCAAATGATCCCTTCCTTTCAGGGGGAGACAAAGCCCAAACCCATCACGCCGCATGATCCGCACGTGTTTCATCCGGCGGCGATCTGCAGGGGGCCGATTGTCGACTCCATCGATCTCGGACTTGTTGAGGAATTCCGGACAGTATCTTCGTTCGCGCGCAAGCCGGTCAAGGTCACCATGACAGGTCCGCATCTGTTGGCGGCGGTAGCTTATGATGAATATTACAACGATACACCCAGGATGATGGCCGACTTCGGAAAACTGTTGCGCCAGAATTTCCAGAATCTGGCCGCTGCCGGATGCAAGCATATCCAGATTGACGAGCCCTACTTTACCGCCGCCGCCGAGGGCGAGGTTGCTGCCGCCGTCGATGTGATCAACGGGATGATCGAAGATCTCCCGGACGACATCCATGTAGGTGTACATATCTGCCAGGGCAACTATGCTGTTGGACCCGATTACGACGGACAGATCGGCCATCGGTACTTCGACACTGGTCGTTACAAGGCCGATCTTATTTGCAAGATTGATTGCGACCTCTATCTCATCGAACACGATATGACTCCGCACTACCAGGGTTTGCTGGGCAACAAGCAGCTCGGTGTAGGCGCCGTCGATGTGCAAGCCCCGAACATTGAAAGTGGCCAGCTTGTCGCCGACCGGATCACGGCACATAGTTGGCTGGCGCCGGAGCAAACCATCATAACCAGCTCTTGCGGCTTCAATCATTTGCCAAGACATGTTGCGCTCGGAAAGCTTCGAGCAATGACGGAAGCCAAATCCATTTTGATCGGAACCAATTAAACCAGATGTCCAACACTGATCGCGATGAGGATTACAAGGGGCGCTATCGCGCCTCAGAGGAGCGGCTTCGGCTTGGTGAGATTGCCGGCAAAATTGCAACCTTTGAATATGATTACGACAACAACACCTGGAACTGGACTGCGCAAGCCGCTGCCATCCTTGGATTGGCCGACCTCGACCGCTGGGAAACAGCGGTGTTTTTCGACGACGTTCCAAAAATCCATGCGGCGGCGGAGGCGGCAAAACAGAGCGGAAACTTCTATGTTGAATTTCGCGTAAGATACGGTGACGAAAGCTTGCACTGGATCGCGGCGAACGGACAGATCGCGCGCGGACCCTCACAGAATTTGCTGCGGGGCGCCATCTACGAAATTTCCGCACGAAAGGCACTCGAAGTTCGTCTCCTAGCCTTGAACGAAACCCTGGAAGCACGCGTTTCAGAACTTCGGCAAGAGGCTCGATACCTCGAAATCCTCAACGACACGGGCGTCGCTGTCGCTGCCGAACGTGATCTCACAGCGTTGGTACAAACCGTAACGGATGCCGGTGTGCAATTGAGCCACGCCGAGTTCGGCGCCTTCTTCTATAACGTTATGAGGGAAGACGGCGAAGCTTACACACTCTACACAATCTCGGGCGTACCGCGGGAGGCCTTCGCCAAATTCCCGATGCCGCGTAACACCGCGATTTTCGAACCGACTTTCCGTGGACGCGGCCCGGTGCGATCGGACGACATTCTGGCCGATCCTCGATATGGCAAGAACGCTCCGCACCAGGGCATGCCGGAAGGTCATTTGCCGGTTCGAAGCTATTTGGCAGTGTCCGTCGTCTCGCGATCCGGGGAAGTTCTGGGTGGCCTTTTCTTCGGGCACTCGCGGCCTCGGGTGTTTACCGATCGGGCCGAACGGATCGTCACAGGTCTTGCGGCCCAGGCGGCGGTTGCAATTGACAATACGCGACTTCATCTGGCCAACCAGCAAGAAATTGAGTCGCGTCGGCAAGCCGAGCTAGAGCTTCAACGGTTGAACCAAACCCTCGAAGAACGCGCGGAACAGCGCGCCGTACAGCTCGCCGCCAGCCAAACAAGACTTGAAGATACCGAGCGCCGCTTCCGGCTTTTGGTCGAGAGCGTTACCGATTACGCGATCTACATGCTGGATGCGCAGGGTTTCGTGATTAACTGGAACACCGGAGCCGAGCGAATCAAAGGATATGCCCGTGATGAAATCGTCGGCCATCACTTTTCGCTGTTTTATACGCCGGATGAGCGCACCAAAGAAATTCCGGCAAGGGCGCTGGCGATCGCGGCAACGTCCGGCAAATATGAGACGGAAGGCTGGCGCGTCCGTAAGGATGGAAGCACTTTTTGGGCGGGTGTCGTCATCAACGCGATCAGGTCCCCTGAGAACGAACTTCTTGGTTTTGCCAAGATTACCCGCGACCTGACCGAGCGACGGGCCGCCGACGAGCGTACGCGGCAGGCGCAAAAGATGGAGGGCATCGGACAGTTGACCGGTGGCGTCGCACACGACTTCAATAATTTGCTCACCATCATCATCGGAAATCTCGAGACGCTGCAACGAAATCTGGATGCGGTGCCCCCACCCGTTGAGCGGTTGAAGCGATCGGCCGAGAACGCGATGCGCGGCTCACGCCGCGCCGAGTCGCTGACGCAACGGCTTCTCGCTTTCTCTCGCCAGACTCCCTTGACCCCCAAGCCGATCGATATCGCCCGGCTTGTCGGGGGATTGTCTGATTTGCTTCGCCGTACATTGGGCGAACAGATCACGGTCGAAACCGTGCTCGGCGGCGGAATGTGGCGCGCCAATGTTGACCCCAATCAACTCGAGGTCGCCCTTATCAATCTTGCGGTCAACGCGCGCGATGCGATGCCCAAGGGCGGCAAGCTCACGCTTGAAACCGCAAACGTCTATCTCGACGAAAGCTATGCGGCAAGTCAGGTCGAGGTTGTCCCGGGTCAGTATGTCATGGTTGCTGTTACGGATAGTGGCAGCGGGATGACGCCGGACGTCATGTCGAAAGCTTTCGATCCGTTCTTTACGACTAAGGATGTGGGACATGGCACCGGCTTAGGTTTGTCCCAGGTCTATGGTTTTGCCAAGCAGTCGGGTGGCCACGTCAAAATGTACAGCGAACCCGGCGAAGGCACGACGGTCAAACTCTATTTTCCGCGCGTCCACGCCGCGATTTCGCATGACGAGAGCCAAGGAACTCTGGCGGTTGCTCGCGGCTCCGCGAACGAAACCATCCTGGTCGTTGAGGACGACCCGGACGTCCGGAGTTACAGCTGCGAGACGTTGCGGGAATTAGGATACAACGTCCTTGAGGCCAAAGACGGCCCTGCCGGATTAAGACTGCTGGATACTCATCCTCAGATCCGGATTCTTTTCACCGACGTCGGTTTGCCTGGGGGCATGAACGGACGGCAGCTGGCGGACGAGGCGCGCCGGCGAAAACCCGGCCTGCGGGTATTATTCACTACCGGTTACGCTCAAAACGCGATCGTCCATGATGGTCGGCTCGATCGCGGCGTCGAGCTGATCACAAAGCCGTACGCCCAGGCCGCACTGTCTTCGAAATTGAGGGATATGTTGGACGCAAGCGACGGTCCTAGCCGTATCCTGCTCGTGGAAGACGAGCCTCTCATTCAGATGCTAGCCTCGGAATTACTGGAGGATGTCCACCTCAAGGTCGATATGGCGGGTACGGCCAGAGAGGCGTTGAACAAATTGGCCTTGGTGTCTGGCGGATTCGCAGCTGTTATCGTCGATATCGGCTTGCCCGACAGTAGCGGTGATGAGCTGGTTCGCGAAATCAGAGCAATGCATACGTCATTGCCGATTATTGTGGCGACAGGCAAAGGTGCGAAGGACGTCCGCGAAATATTCCAGGGCGCAAATAATATCGCCATTGTGGGCAAACCGTATCGCGCGGACGATCTCTACCGCGCTCTCCGCACATTGGGTGTTGCCGTCCAAGAAAAGACCGGCACTGATTGACCAAGCCAAGACCGGAGACTCTACCAGCCAGAGCAATTTCCACTTAACTTGAAGCATATCCGGAGTTGCGGAAGTAGTTGGCGCATTCATCTGGCTGGAAGGCGTCGAGAAGGCACGCGATGCGGTTCCAGAGGCCGTCGACGGAGCGCTCGGCGGCCTTTCGTAGCAAGGCTTTGAGTTTTGCAAAGAGCTGCTCGATCGGATTGAAGTCAGGCGAATAGGGTGGCAGGTAAAGCAGCCTGGCGCCTGTGGCTTCCACCGCTTCCCGTATCCCCGGCACCTTGTGGGCGCTGAGATTATCCAGCACGACGACGTCACCTGGCTTGAGGGTCGGCGCCAGAACTTGTTCGACATAGGCGAGAAAGGCATTGCCGTTCATCGGGCCGTCGATGACGCATGGTGCGGTGAGCGCTGTGGAGCGCAGGCCCGCAACAAAGGTGGTGGTTTTCCAATGACCATGCGGGATTTTTCCGACCAGCCGTTCGCCGCGTGGAGCCCGGCCGCGCAGCCGGGCCATTTTGGTTGAGGTGCCGGTTTCGTCGATGAAGACCAGCCGGTCGGGATCGAGCTTGGGTTGATTGTCCGCCCACGTCGATCGCGCCGCTGCAACGTCAGGCCGATCCTGCTCGGCCGCCCGAACGCTTTTTTTTGAAGCTGATGCCGTGGCGGTCGAAGAACCGCCAGACTGACCCGAGCCCCGCCTTTTGTTGACGCTCATCGAGCAGACGGCGCTGGATCTCTTCCAGCGTCAGATCAGGTTCCTGCCGAACCAACTCAAGCAGCCAGTCTTCGTGTTTCTTTAGCGGCGATCGGCTCTGGCCCCTGACCGATCTGGCCTCAAAACTCCCGGTTTCCCGCCAGCGCTTCACCCAGCGGATCGCGGTCGCATCACCAATCACAAACTGCCGCGCCGCTGCCCGTGCCGCTACGCCACCCTCTACAACTCGGATCACTCGAACTCGCAGATCGTTCGAATACCCCATTGCAGCCTCCTCAGCTTCGAGAAGGCCACAGAATCTTATTCGCGGCTCCTAGGGAATCCCTCGATTCACAGAAATTGGAAATTGCTCTAGCGCTTCAGCTCGGTTTATTCGGATTGCGGACGGGTACTCAAATTCTGGATCGGTGGATCGCCTTACTGCCGGAAAACCTTTGCGAGGCCGAAAAACTTAGATTTTCCATAACGCCAGAAGTTCATCCGCGTCGGCCAGCTCGACTTGCAGGTCAAAGCGCTGGGCATAGAGTCCGAGCAATGCGTCATGGCTCTCGTCCGCGGAACTGCACAGGGCATTCTTCACAACGATAATCCGGTAGCCAAGGTCAATCGCCGCCAGGATCGTCGACAAGACGCACACGTCCGTTTCGGCTCCCGTGATGATGAGCGTGTTGATACGAGTCCGCCGCAATTCTCCATGTAACTCACCGGTTGCAAATGCCGAGTAAACCGGTTTGTCAAACATACGGGCCGGAGGCACGAATTTCTCAAGTTCAGGTATTAGCCGGAGCAGCCCAGGATCGATACGGGCGCGCGTGATCGCCGACCATTTTTGGAAATAAGGGCGCCACATGCCGTGTGCTTGGTCGGGGGTCTGCGGCGGAATGAAGCGGGTGAAGACCGTCCGCGATGGTGCGCGTTCTACGAGCTCGACTACCGTGGGTAACACCTTGATCATCCACGGCGTTGCCCACGGACCGGAAGGTCCGAACAGCCGCTGCATATCGAGGCATACATGGACGGTATCGGGACCTATGGGCGCTTTCAGATTACCCATCGATAGCTCGATTTGGCGGATCGCCATGGAATATGGAAGGACATCGAGTCCAGGAGATGGCAACCTACGGCGATCGCGTAAGGCCGCGCCAGTTCTTGGTCTAACTAGCCCGCTGCCCTCATGTTCACGCCTTTCCGCAGCGCGATGGTATTCAATTTAGTATTGGCGGCCTTCTCTTCGTTCAGGTTCGTCGTCAAAAACCGAACGATCTCGTCATGGCCAAGGGCTTCGGCCCAGGCGATGAGGGTACCGTAACGCGCCATCTCATAGTGCTCGACCGCCTGCGCATTGGCGACGATAGCGGCGTCCAGAACGTTTTTGTCCGCAATCTCACCGGCTGTCTCGTCCGACTCCTTGATCAGGCCATCGATGGCCGGACAGTCCGTACCCTTGGGGCTCTGGTTCAGCTTCTTGAAAACCTGATCAAGCCGCTCGATCTGCTTGTTGGTCTCTTCCAGGTGGTTCTTGAGGCCTTGCGCCAGATCCCGGTTAGTGGCTTTTTCAATCATCTTCGGCAGGGCCTTGGTGATCTGCTGCTCGGCATAGTAGATATCCTGCAGGCCATGCAGCAGCAGGTCTTCCATCGTCTGGATGTCTTTCGTGAAAAGGCCCATAAACTATTCTCCAACGGTTCAAATCGACCAACGAACGAGGTGCATCGATGTTCCGAGTGCTCACAGCGATTGTTTTTCGAGCGCGGAAATGGCCGGTGCGTTCAATGGTTGACCGTCAGCGTCGAAAATCGAGCCATGGCACGGGCAATCCCAGCACGCCTCGAAGCTGTTCCAGTGCAAATGGCACCCAAGATGGGTACAAGCTGCGGAATGAACTCGCACCGTGCCCTCTTTATCGCGATATGCAGCGAGCTTTTTCAGCCCATGGCGCAGGATTGCTCCCTCACCCGGCTTGAGCTCATCGACCGAAGAAATTTCACCGGGAGCGATGTATTCGGCAAAGTTCTTGAGCGCCGTCATGTTTTCCGTGAGATAGTTCTTGAACGCACGCAGCGGCTTTCGATCCGGGGCATAGGTCGCGGCCCAAGGACTGCTCCCGTCGATGATCAGCGCGGCATTTAACATCGCACCCATCACCCCGTGGGTAAGGCCTTGGCCAGAATCTCCGGTATGAACGAAAATTCGCTCGTCGCCTGGGTTGCGACCGATGAAGCCGGCGTAATCGATCGTATCGAGCACCTGCCCGGACCATCGGTAAACGACATCCTGCAGGTCGGGGATCAGCGGACGCACCCAGCTTTCGAGACGGGCGAACCGCTGTTCACCATCTTTCGCCTCCCCGCTCTTGTGATCTTCACCCCCCACAATAATATAGTCGGTTTTCTGGTCACCCGGCTGGAGACGGACGTAGTGGTAGGGGTCCTCCGTGTCCCAGTAGAGTGCGTCCGGTAGTATCCCCTTCTTAATCTCCAATGCCATCGCATAGGTGCGGTAGGGTGCCATCTTGGTATGCAGTGCAAAGCGGTCTGAGATCGGAGAGTTGGTCGCAACCACCGCGTAGCCGGCGTCAATCTGTGCGCGCGTGGTCTTGACCATGACGGTATCGTTTTTCTCCTCTATGCTTTCGACGGGTGTTTCCGAGAAAAACCGAACGCTGAGCTTTTGTGCGGCAATTGCAACCCCCGCGAGGTATTTGAGAGGATGGAAGGTACCCTGCCGTGGATAGCGGAGAACGTGTCGATCATCGCATCCCCTGAGTGGAACTCCAACGAGACGCTGTACAGCCGCGCCGACCTCGCGTACGGCTTCCAGCTCAGTGTCAATTACATCGGAGGGCATTCCATTGCCCTGGAAGAGATAGCCATCGAGCCGGCGAAAGTCGCAATCAATGTTTTCCCTCTTCTGAATCTCCTCGATGCGATCGACGGAGGCTGCCTGGCTTTCATAGAAGACCTTTGATGCTTCAAGACCCCGCAACTTCGTCATTTCGCTCATGAGGTCGTCGCATAGTGGGGCGAGGTGCGCGGTGGTGCGGGCGGTCATGCCGCAGGCGATGGAGCCGCGATCGACAACGATCACCGACAGCTTGCGGCGCGCCAGCTCATAGGCCGTGGAAATGCCGGCGATACCGGCCCCCACGACCACGACATCACATCTTTCGTTTTGAAACAGCGGTTTCGCGTCGGGCGCAACCGGTACCTCCATCCATATCGATCGGCTTGGCATTCGAAACCTGTTGAGTTAACTTTTGAAGCACAACATTCCTTCAAGGAATGGGTTCCACTCACGCGGCTCGGCGGTCGCGCAGAATAAAACCAACAAGGGTCAGGGCCAGGGCAAGCCCGACTCCGTTAGCGAGAATGATAACCATGTCACTTCTAAGCAAGCCGTAGCAAACCCATAGCGCCAGACCTGCAGCCAAAGCCACCATGGTCTTCAGTGAAAGATCATGCGTCGCTCCGCGTGGAAACGCCTTTCGCACTTGGGGTAGGTAGGAGAGAGACGTCAGGGCCGCGGCAGTGAGGCCCACGCCATAAATCACGCTTTCCATGAGCTCACAAACGAACCAATGATTGCCCCCTTAACTTGTGCACAAACCTCTCAGCTGGCGCGGTCGGTCGCGGTTTTTTTCGCCGCATCCGCCACCCGACCTGCCCTGTCGGTAACATCTGCGACTGCCGCTCGCGCGCCATCGATCGTCAGTCCTTGCTTCCGGGCCTCTTCCGCCGCCGCCTCCATTGCGTCGGTTGCCAGGGTGGCGGCTTTGTCCACGTGTTGACCCGCAATTTCAGCGGTCTTGCTCTTAACCGTCTCGCTAACCTCTCCCATATACGAGTTCTCTACGTCGGTACCTGGCAACGCTGCCGCTATGCCCGCGCCGATCGCAAGGCCGATGGCTCCCAGTGCCAAGGGCTGGGCGCGGAAGAGTTCGGTAAGATTTTCGCGTGCGGCTCGGAACGCGTCACCCTGCCGCATCGACTGTGCGAAATCGGAAGCTTGATCGAGAGTGCTGCTCGCCCCCTCGCGGACTGTCGATAGCGTAGAGTTGGCGATATCCCCTGCGGATCCTGCGCCCGCGGCCAGTCCGGAACCAACGTTCACCAAGGCGTCCTTGGCGGTATCGGGCAGGCGATTGAGACCTGTACTTCTGAAAAGATCGCCCGCGCGGCCCACAGACTTTCCCCCTGTAAACAACCAAAGCAGTCCCATACCGATCAGGGCGGTCGAAACGGGATTGCGTCGCGCAGCGTCGCCGACGTCTTTCAAGAAGTCAGTGGTTTTTTCGGTCGAATCGCTCATTGCATCATCTCCTTGGCAGCGCTCTTGTCACGCTCAACCTGCTCGAGAGTGACGGATGGCTTGAGAGCATCGCCGGACAGCCGGCTGAACCCCACAGAGATTAAAACGCCGGCCACGATGGCAGCGCCTCCACCCGCACACAGATAGGCAACCGGATCAGAAAAGCCGCTTCGGATGAGCGCAGCGGCGGCTGCGAAGAGAAGCACAACAATCCCGGGAATCATGAGGATGGCTCCCGCCCCTATCAAGGCCGCAGCGCGACCTGCTTGCGCTGCCTTTTCCGAAAATTCCGCGCGCGCTAACGCGAATTCGTTACCAACCAGTTTGGCGAGCTGAGACATCGCATCGCCGAACAGTTCTGGAACTGAGCGGTCAGTCTCTAAAGTCATTGCGATAACCCAGGTTGTCTGCGGCTGATGGGGTCGTGGGCGCCGTCGTGCCCGATCGCGCATTGTCCTCGGCGGAACTCTTCAGAAAACGCACGACCCCAAAACCAGCCAGAACAGCGATACCGAGGAAGGCCGACGGCTGACGTCGTGCGAATGATTGCGCGTTACGCACCAAATCGTTGAGATTGCCATTCCGAATGGTGTCCGATACGCCCTCCACTTGCGCGGCGGCTTTACGAATATAGGTGCCTGCTATTGGCAGATCGGTGTCGAATTCGCGGGCCGCGCGGCGCATCGTGTCGGCAAGGCTACCAACATACTCGGCGCTTGACGATTTCCGGTCATCCACAGCGCCCTTAAGCTTGTCCGTTGCCTGTGATGCGACGTCCTTTGCTGCGTCGACCAGATTGGACGCATGCCCCTTGAGAGCGTCTGACGAGGTATCGACGAGATCCTTGGCCTTTTCCTTCAGATCCTGACCTGTAGCCAGCGCTTGATCGGCCAGGCTTTTTGCTGACACCGAGGCCTTGTCTGCTTCGGCCCGTGTCGAACTTTGCCCTGAGGACGCCGTCCCGCGCTTGTCTGTGGTTCTTATGTTCTCAGCCATGGTTGTCTCCTCCGCCGGCAGTAGGTTTCGGTGCATTGTCTGGATCCAGAGCGGTCGTCACCGCCGTCTCGGCGACGCGCCGCATTCGCTGACCTATGTCTCGGGCCGCTGTGTCGAGGCCATCGGGTGTCAGCCCCTCAGCGCCCGCCTGCCGGGCAACGCTGCCCAGGATTTCGCCCGCCGCCCCTTTAGCGGCTTCAAAGCCTTGCGATGCTGCTTCCTGCGCACGCCTTTTGGCTGACGAACTTGCGTCTCCAACAAGGCCGTCCTCGATATCGCTTCTTGGAAGCGCACTCGCAATCAAGCCTCCAATTAGCAACCCGACCCCTGCGACCAGCAGGGGATTTTGCTCAACTGTTTGCAACAAGGTTTTACCGGCCCGGTCCGAGATATCCGTCGCCTGGTCGCGAAGCCCTTTCGCTCCCTCCAAGGCCGAATCCCTTGTCGAAGCCGCAGCACTCCGCACCGCCGCGCTTGCGCCGGTCGCCAGATTTTGGGCGCCGTCGGTTGCCGCAGCCACAACGCCCGCAACGCCATCCTTTAAGTCACGGGTGCGGCTAAGGAGCGCGTCCTGGACGGTATTAGCGGTCGCCCGCAAACTGTCAGTTGGGGTGTCCAACTTGTCCGTTGCGGAGGCAGTTGACTGGCGCAATTGATCCGCACCAGCTGCAATTGCCTCATTCGCCTGTCCGACTGCACCGACGGCTATATCCTTTGCAGCCGTGATGGATGCACCGACCTGGTCGGACAGGTCATGGCTTCGCCGCCGAACCTCGTCGGAGAGGTCGGAAGCTAGATCGGAGGCCTTTTGCGTCACCGATTGGCCTGTCTTGGAACCAGCGAAAAATAGGCCCGCGCCCACCATCAGCACCGGCAATGGAATAGCGCGGACTAGCCTGAGCAAAGGATAGGCGACACTCGCCCCTACGGCGACGGCCTGCATCGGATTGCGGCGGGCGGCCGAAGTGATGTCCTCCATCAAGCGCTCGCCGCGGGAACGCACATAGCCTGATATTTCGGCCTTGATGGCCTCCGGGCTAATCCGTTGGCGGAGGTCGCTGGCGGTTTCGGCGACGCTGGAGCGGAGCTGCTCGACTGTCTGGGTCAGACCGACGCGGGTCTCCTCCGTTTCCCGCTTGAGCTCGCGAAGCGAGGGATTGGCAGTTTGGGTCATGTTCGAAAAATCCCGGATGAGCATTGACCAGCTTGAACTCCCGGACAATGTCTATTGTTCCTGCCGGGTCAGATGCATCGCTTTTTTCTCGATCGTGGCGAGTACTGCGGCCAAAGAGTGTGGCGAAGGCTGGCTTGGATGTGCATCCGGCCCGTTCTGTTCGACGGTCGCACCCAAGAGGCAAACGACGACTTCTGCCGACGGCGCCTGGCGAGACAGCTTTCTCCGCGTAAAATCTGTTCTAGCCTCGGTTACCTCCTCCAGGAAACAGACGCATATCGTGTCCGCGGCATCGGCCTTGATCGCAGTTGGGGCCGT
Source organism: uncultured Alphaproteobacteria bacterium (assembly GCA_963808035.1). GTDB lineage: Bacteria > Pseudomonadota > Alphaproteobacteria > Rhizobiales > Xanthobacteraceae > Bradyrhizobium. Next base: position 235,709 of record CAWEEF010000007.1, read on the forward strand.
TGCCGTCCGGGCAAACACGTCTCGGCGTTTCAGAAAGTCGGCGACCACAAGGGCGGCACAATCGTCGAGCCGGCCCAGTCCCGGGATGCAGAACACGGGTCTCCCAAGTTTCCTCGCTTCCATGTCGAAGTCATTGCTGCTGGGCGGGCTGTCGCCTTGTTGGGGAAGCTTTTGTTCCGCCGGGCGTTTCTGCGATCCGAGATCCTCAATGATTTCCGAAACCGTCTGGTGGATATTCTCCAACCGCGCGTCATCCAGCCGACCCAGAGCCGCATCGGCCGCAGCTAGCTTCAACGCCCCCAAAACTATCTCCTCGTAATAACCCTCGACACTCCCTTTCTTCAGAAATGAACGCGCCTGCTCAATCGCCTCGATCGGGTCGCCCGTCAGCATGCGCTGGTAAGCGGCTTGTTGCGGACTCAGGGCCGGCTGGTCTCCCAGCATGATATCAATGAACTGGAGTTTTTCGACATGGCGAGCGAGAACGACCAGACAAAGAGTCATGGGTGTGGAGAGCAGCAAACCCACAGGTCCCCAAAGCCACGTCCAAAACGACGCCGCGACCACGATAGCAACGGGGGAAAGGCCTGCGGTCCGTCCCCACACGAGTGGCTCAACGACCTGACCCGTGACCGATTCTACGACGGCAAACAGCGCTATCGTCCAGATCGCCACGGTCCAGTCGCGTCCGACCGCAGCTGCGAGGGCAATCGGGAGAGCTGCGGCCAGGATCGCGCCAATATAGGGAACGAACCGGAGGATCGCTGCCAACAGACCCCATAGCGATGCACTGGGCACGCCGATTACCGCCAAACCCAGTCCGATGATGGTGCCGAAGATGGCATTTAAAACCAATTGCGTCAGGAAAAGCTTACTGAGCCGTTCACCGGCGTCATCGAGAGCGGCAGTGGTGCGCTCGAGGTCATCGCTTCCTGCCAATCGTATGAAACGGTTGCGAAGGTCCGCCCGTTGAAAGAGAAAAAAGATGAGGAAGATGACAACGATTGCCGTCGTGGTAAAGGGCGCCGCGAGCGGCTGCAGCACCGCGACCAATGTTTCCGATGCTCCGGGAGCCGGCTGATGGACTTCCACGGGTATCGGCGTTTTGTTGGTTGGCCCAGTCGAGAGCGATGGTCTTGTGGCGCCATCGCCCCGTTCCTGCGACTTCAGTTCCCTGTCGAGGTTCTTCAGCATGCTGGAAGCGTTGAGCAAACCGGCGCGGCCGACAGCGTCCCTCAGGTCGTGTATCTTGTCGCCCAGGGTGGACTGATAGCGCGGGAGGTCGTTGGCGAGTTGATTGACCTCAATCATGACCATCGTGGCGAGGCTGAGGGATATAGCAAGCGCGGTGGCAACAGCGCCCATCACGGCCAACGACCGCGGCACCCTCAGGCGCTGCAGAAACCTTACAAGGGGGGCCAGAACAAAGCTAAGCAGGACAGCCAGAGCGATAGGTACGAGGATTTCGCGTGCGAAATAAAGAACAGCGACGACGACTATGCCGACGAAAAAATTTGAGAACACGAAGCCCGCTGGGACTATCACCTTGCTTACCGATGCGCTGGCAACCGCTTTGCAGTGATTGCGATTAATAGCCCCATAATCAGCGCGCAGGCCAAAAGTTCCAGCTTCTAGAATCGACAATCACCAATCGTTGCCTTAGCTCGGATACGATCCCTCGCCCGCGGCAGGCTGCTCCTCGCTTCCCGGTGGTGTATCGGTTATTTTGAGTGGTTCATATCTGGCAGGGCACGGAACATTTTCGGCCCGCCGGGGTAATTCCGGGAGGAGTTTCGTCATTAGATGACCAATCTGACAAAGCTTCCCACCTGGGCGGACAAAACGCACATCTACGCCGTCGTGGAGACTCCTCGCGGGAGTCATTGCAAACTCGAATACGATTCGAAACTTCGGGTTTTTAACTTGTCGAAGCCCTTGATGGCAGGCCTGACCTATCCTTACGATTGGGGGTTTATCCCATCCACGCAGGCCGAGGACGACGATCCCCTCGACGTCCTCGTCATCCATGACGCCGGAACTTATCCCGGGCTGCTCTTAAGATGCAAACCGATCGGCGTACTCGAAGTTCTTCAGACATCCAAGGGCAAGAAAGAACGGAATGACAGGATTTTCGCGGTGCCCGATCGTTCGCCCTTTGAGGGCGACCTGCAAGATGTCCGACGGCTTCCGAAACGGGCGATCGAGGAGCTCGAGAAATTCTTTGTGGCGACCGATGCGCTCGAAGACAAGAAACTGGAATTTCTGGGCTGGCGCGGCCCGACGCGGGCGATCAAGACCATTCAGCGTCTTGCAAAATAGTTGACGTTGCCTTCAGCGGGCGGCTTCGCAGCGTTGGCCGCTGATCCGGGAGATCACCGAGCGGACCGTCGGGAACTAAAGTCAAGTGTCCAGCTTGATAGAACTGGACAAGCGATAAGATACGATGGACCCGTTGCCCTTCCACCGGCATCGGGTCTTTTCGCTTCGAGGTTTATGAAAGACCGATAAAAGCGCAAAAGCCATGCTATGGACCATTGCAAAAGAGGCCGCTGGCAATTGGGCAGCTCATAAGGACTCCCGGCAAGGCGCTGCTCTAGCCTATTACTCGGTTTTTTCACTGGGACCTATCATCCTCATAGCCATCGCCGTAGCAGGGTTCTTCTTCGGTAAAGACGCGGTCAGTGGCCAGGTGACGTCTTCGATCAAAGACACCCTGGGAGAAACTGGCGCCCAAGCCGTCCAAGCCATGTTGGCCGATGCGGGTCGGCCCCGACAGGGTCTATTGGCGACGCTGCTCGGATTGGGCGCCCTGCTCTTCGCTGCTATAGGAGTTGTAGTTCAGCTCAAGGATGCGTTGAATACAGTCTGGGAGGTTGGCGAGGTGCCAGGCAATGGAATATGGCAGTTCATCCGTAGCTACGTTGTTTCGCTCGCCGCGGTTCTCGCTCTCGGCTTTCTTCTAATGGTCTCTTTGGTCGTCACTGCAGGGCTTGCCGCATTCGGGAAATACGCCGCTCCACACGTACAGGAATGGGTTTTGCACCTAGTGACCATTTTGACTTCTCTTGGCGTCATCTCGCTGCTTTTCGCGATGATGTTTAAATGGCTCCCCGACGCAGCGATCGATTGGTACGACGTCTGGCTCGGAGCCGTCATCACTGCCATCCTGTTCGAACTCGGTAAGTCCGCCATCGGATTTTACATCGGAAAACAGGGTCTTGAATCCACCTACGGGGCCGCCGCATCGATCATTGTGGTCCTGATCTGGGTCTACTATTCGTCACAGATCATCCTGATGGGCGCAGAGGTTACTCACGCCTTTGCTAAACACAAGGGTTCCCTAAGAAATCACGAACGGAGGGGGGCGAAGAGCCCTGCTCAGAATGCAAACGCTATCGTTTGACTGTCTAGCCTATTAGGCCGGCTTGCGGATCGTCAGCGGCTCGGCTTTTGCCGCCAATATTTTCTTTAGTTTCAACGCATCGGCTGGCGCGGCACTCTTTTGGTCGTTATCAAAAAACACGAATACATCGCATCCTTGGGCCCTCCAGGACCTTATCCGTTTGGCCCAGGCTTTCAATGTAGCTGTGGAATAGTGACCTTTATAGTGCCCGCCCGGGCCATGTCCCCGAACGTAGACAAAGTCCGCTGTGCGTTTCCAGGGTGCAGGCGCATCGTGGTGGTCGGATATGCAAAGCGAAATGTTTTCCCTAGCCAACAGGCGCATGATTGGGGTTGCGTACCAACTCGGATGTCGGAACTCAAAACTGTAGCGTCTTTTTCCCGAAAGCAATGCGAGGAAAGACGCCAGCCGATCCACGTCAGCTTGAAAGTTGGGCGGGAGTTGAAACAGGATTGGACCGGCTTTGTCCTCGAGAATGGAGAGCCTGTCCTCAAGCAGTTCGATGCTGTTGACCGATTTCGCCGAGAGCCTTTTCCAATGCGTGATGAACTTCGACGCCTTCCAGGTGAAGACGAAGTCGGTGCCGGTCTGCTGCTTCCAGCTTTTCACGGCATCTCGCGTTGGCGTGCGATAGAAGACCCCGTTGAGTTCGGCTGTTTCGAACTGGCTGGCGTAATATTGAAGCTGAGACTTGACCGGCAGGCCCGCGGGAAAGAACGGACCGCGCCATGATCCATAGTGCCAACCCGACGTGCCGATCAGGACGCGAGCCATTGTCTCACGGCTTCATAACAACTTTGATGCAGCCATCCTTCTTGGCGCGGAACGTCTTGTAGAGTTCCGGCCCCTCCTCCAGCGTCGCGCGATGCGTGATCACGAATGACGGGTCGATTTCGCCTTTTTCGACGCGCTCCAGGAGCTGCGGCAGATAGTGCTGTACCGGCGTCTGCGCCATCCGGAATGTCAGGCCGCGGTTGATGGCAGATCCCATCGGAATCTTGTCGAGCAGACCGCCATAGACCCCCACGATCGACACCGTTCCGAAATTACGGCAGCAATGAATGGCCTGGCGTAAAACATGAGGGCGGTCGGTTCCCATGAAGGTCGCGACCTTGACGCGATCGACGACGGCATCGAACCCGGACCCGGTGTCAGGCTCGGTGCCGACCGCGTCGATACAGGCATCGGCGCCGCGACCGTCGGTCAGTTCCTGGATTCGGTCGTAGATATCTTCCTTCTTGAAATCCAGCGTCATGGCGCCCGAGGCTTGGGCGAGTGCCAGTCGTTCAGGAACGGTGTCGATCGCGACAACACGCTCGGCGCCCAGCAAAAACGCACTCCTAATGGCGAACTGACCCACCGGGCCGCAGCCCCATACGGCGACGGTCTCGCCGCCCCTGAGGTTGCAGAAATCAGCCGCCATGAAGCCGGTCGGAAAGATGTCGGAGAGGAACAGCACCTGCTCATCGCTGAGACCTTCGGGCACCTTGATGGGACCGACATCGGCATAGGGCACACGCAGGTATTCCGCCTGGCCCCCGGCATAGCCGCCCAACATGTGGGAATATCCGAACAGGCCCGCGGGGGAGTGGCCCCATAACTTCTCAGCCATTTTGTGGTTCGGGTTGGACCGCTCGCAGCCGGAGAAGAAGCCGTTGTTGCAGAAAAAGCATTGGCCGCAGGAGATCGTGAAAGGCACCACGACCCGGTCGCCGACCTGGAGCTTTTTGTTATCGGTTCCAACTTCGACCACTTCGCCCATGGTTTCGTGGCCGAGGACGTCGCCCTTTTCCATCGACGGCATGATTCCGTCGAGTAGGTGCAGATCCGATCCGCAGATCGCACAGGCGGTCACCTTGATGATGGCATCGCGCCCGTCCTGGATCTTGGGGTCCGGCACAGTGTCGCAGCGGATGTCGTTCTTGCCATGCCAGGTCAGCGCTTTCATCGATGTCTCCTTTGATCAATCCGAGACACAAACGTCGAAGGGAAGTTCTGTTCCGTCCCCCGGATAGAAGAAGGAACGAGAAGGACTCGTGGAGGTTGGGTACTTCGATCAGGACCACACGGAGAGAACTTATGTCCGCCATCCGACCATTTGCGATCGTGACCGGCGCTTCGACCGGCATCGGATTTGAATTGGCAAAGCGCTGCGTCAAAGAGGGATACGATCTTCTGATCGCCGCGGACGAACCCGTCATCGAAAAGGACCGCAACGTCGCTTGGTGGGGCTGGCGCGCGTGGAAGCCAAGCGGACCTCGCGACGACCGATGGGGTTGATAAGCTTTACTCGGCGGCAAAGGGCCGCACCGTGGATGCGCTTCTCGCGAACGCGGGACGAGGGCAGGCCACGCCTTCCTTGACCAGGATTTCGACAAGGAACGACGCGTCATCGACACCAGCGTAACTGAAACGGTTTACCTGATCCACAAGATCGGCAACGACAGCCGCGCTGTAATGCGATTCTTTCGAAACCCGGAATGCCGTGCTCAAGGCCGTTTCGGACGACCACAATAATGCGCTGGTCCAATACGCCGCCAAAAATCCGAATATGTGCGAAATCGAGTGACGCGAGCTCGGAAGCTGAAAAATCAAAACAACAGCCGTTATATCTTCTAGGCGATAAGATGGTTACGACATCAACGAGTGAAGATAAGCGAACGCTAAAATGTAGCGGCGCCATTTCTGCGACCGTTGGCGACACGAAGGCCTAGCGTCACCGCTGACATCCATAAGAGTTTTCAATCGACCCTGAAACCGTTGGCTACTGAGCGATGCCGAACTTTCAGGGTCTGGTGGCGGTCGAACTAGGCGGTTGGTCCGGTGAATGAATCAGGCCCCGGATTTCTCCGGGGCCAAACGATACGCGAGAACGATTGGACTATTTGTCGTTGGTCGTGCCGGGGCCTGCATTGCCTTGGCTGGACGGGTTGGCGGGATTGCTTTTACTCGTATCCTTGTCGGTCGACATCGAATGCGTTTTGTGGTGGTGCTTTTTCGATTTTGCGTCTGCGGAAAAGGTCGATCCGGCGAGCCCGGCGATTACGAGAGCGGCGACCAAAAGTTTCGTTGCCTTCATGTTTTGAACTCTCCTCAGCTTGATGATGCATTAATCCAAACTTCGGTTATCGCTCGATGGTTCCACTTGGTGAAACCTTTTGTGCGAAATTTGGAACGCAGATGCGCGGAGGGGTTCACGCCCAGCAGGTCGATGCTGTCTCTCCCCGGGGTCTCGCGGCCTGCAAGGCGGAGGCCTTTGCAAAAGGAACCATTTTTTAGACCGACGATTTGAGACGATGTGCCTATCCCCAAATTTATAGCAGCATCTCGGTTTGCCTTTTCAAGGGGAAATCGTGGTCGCCCATTGGGTTCACCGTTGACGCATGATCGGGAGATTTCTCCATGATCGGGAGAATTCTCCTGACGTACCGCCGTGATGCTCGGCCAACTGCTTTACCAATAATGGCTTTTGCAGCACGGTGCGGTGCGATATTTCGGCAGTCGAAAAACCTGCTCTTCGAATCACTCGCGGTTTGCTTTGACCGGTAGCCTCCAACGAACATGGATTGTGATGACCAAAGATAAATTTCAACAGCTTGTCGCTTATAATAAATGGGCTAACTCCCGTTTGTTTGCAGCCGCTCTGGCATTATCCGATCAGGCATACCGACTTCACATCGGCGTATTCTTCGGCAGCCTCCACGGTACGCTCAATCACTTGCTCCTAACCGACCGGCTCTGGCTGAAAAGGCTGACGGGTGAAGGCGACCATCCAAATCGACTTAATGCGATTCTCTATGAGGACAGGGCGGAACTGACGCGGGCTCGTGTGGCCGAAGACAATCGGCTGATCGCGGTTGTTGAGAAGTTTGATGATGCGGCACTTGCCAATCTCCGCAGCTACAAGACCACCTCGGGCATGCCACAGTCTCAAGTTCTTGCAGATATCTTGTTGCACCTTTGTAATCATCAGACCCACCATCGGGGACAGGCCCACGCCTGCCTATCAATTCTTACTGGCGCAGAACCGCCCTCGCTCGATCTGTTGCTGTTCCAGCGTGGGGCGACCGCGCCTGACCTGAAAACGTTGGTCTGAAAGAACATGCGAGCATTAAGCTCACGTTCAACGCGTTGATCAACGCCTTCCTGTCGGTCATGACCTTGTCACGATCTATGCCGCAACCTTGTCCTCTTTATCAGCGCCGCGAGCGATGACGATAAGGCCATCATCTGGCAATGGGCGCTGTAGCACCCTCGCCTCATCCCACGGTGCCCTAATCCACACGTCACGTTCCTCATCGGTGGTCAGTATCACCGGCATGGTCTTGGGATGGATCGGCTCGACCACCGCGTTCGGCGCGGTTGTCAGGAAGCCGTAGACGTTGTGCGGCCCCGGTATCGGCTTCGACTTCGCGCCCCGGTCTCCCCTGATTTGCTCTAATGGCCAAACGGGTACTGGCCCCTTTCCATCCCGTCGAATGGTTAGTGGTCCCTTTTGGTTCTCAGCATGTCGGGGTTCCTTCCACGGAACACGACCAATGTTCACTTTTGTACTTTTCTCCCGGAACGATTGCCAGCCTTCCGCTTGATGTATTCGGCAGGGCAAATTGCATATGGGTGAAGTGCAATGCCCCACAGAAATGCTCTCAACCTCGATACAGACCACAACAGCGCCATCCGTGCGGAAATAGGCGAGCGGCTTCGGATTCTGCTTTCAAAGGAGCAGCCTAGGCCACCACCGCGCGTTCAACATTTTCTCGCTTGCCTGAGTAAATCGGACGCGGCCCGGGGCCGATCCGGCAACCGCCGCCATTATCTCTCATGGCTAAAACGAAAAGTGGGAAGGTAATCAGAAGGCCGCCTCAGTTGGCGGCCTCACTTCGGCGGCTGTAGCTCGCCCCTGAGCCAGCCCATCACTTTATCGATCTTGATCGGATCGGGGCGGTCGCATTCAAAACACTGCAACATGCGCAGTCCCCTCCCGTCGGAGGGTGACCCCACCAAAATCAGATACGCCCCGCACGTGGGGCATCTCAATCGTTCCGCCTGACCCATGACATAGTTTCTGCCGCCAATCCGAAACGTCGTCCATTTCAAAGTTGGGGCATTCCATAGGATGAACATTCTTCGCGATCAGGCTTTGAGAGCACGGCTCCGTGTAGTGTGCGCAATACGACATAAGCAGGCCCCGTTTCAAAAGGGGCCAACGGTGAAATCAATAGAGACCATTAACGCCAAACTGACTTAATAGGATTGATAGGTTTGGTTAAACGACAGCCCCCGGCGGCGACATCACTCGGACTGTTTCATTGCGGCGATCATCGCCAGAAAGATGCTTTTGGCTTCCCCCGCCGTGATGGCCGCCCTCATTGGTCTTAGACCTGCATTGTGGGCCAACGCCCCGGCAAGCATCATTTCTTCGGTTGGATTGGACAGCTTCTCAAGGAACGTCTCTTGACGGGCTTGCAAATCACGAACGGTTTCTTCCAGCTTGGAAATAGTGGCATCGTTTGCGGGAAAGTCGTCTGTCACCGGCATCTCCCTGCCAATTTGTGTCTGTGATTGTTTCAGCGGTTTAATCTGTAGGCTTTGGCGGATGCGGAAAATCCGTCGTCTTCACGGACGGAAAGGCCGGTGCGGTAGAGAATGTCTGGCTTGACGAACTTCACGGCCTGCGGGTCTCGATAAAGGGCCATGACGGGGAGTGGCCGGTCTCGACCGTCAAACTTGTGCAGGGCTAGGCTATATTTCCGCCTGCTAGTCCGGTGGTACGACTGTGCGGCGGCTGTTTCGGACACCCGACGTGTTACTCGAACCCCGACCAGCGCGGTTTCTTGGCAATCATGATTATCCACTGAATCCACAGAAAGCGGGCGGCCGCGATGGAACGCATAGTGCCCGTGGCGCATTTCGCTTGAGAACGAGGGTTTGCGCCCGGGGGAGTAGCGTGGAACTGTCTGATCGGCCCAAATGTCCGACCTGCGACTTTCGAATGATACATGTCCCGCGTCCTCTCCGACGGGTTTTTGGGGATGTTCGGGGCTTTCAGTGCCAGCCGTGCGGATTCATGGTGCTTCTGAGATATCCGCTGGATGTACTTACCACGCACGATACCCAACTGAGGCTCGATGCGGCTGAGTAATTTCGGCGCGTAGCCAAAAGGTTCGCCCCTGTATTCAGCATTAACGGGAAGCTACGTTGCCGATCCGGTCAAGTCTCTCGTCCAGCGCTGATTAGGCAGCGTGTCTCTGCACCGCAACAACGGTGACTATCCACCGCGTGGGGCTGCTCGACCGATCTTCCATTACTGACCGGACATACCCGGTGAAGGCGGACCCGCTTAAAGTCAACCGGGCTTGTTGCCCCCGATATTGGGACCTGCGGGCACGTCGTGCTTCTACTGGATCGGTGGTTTCGATTCTTTGCATGGGTCTCTTCGGTCCTCGATGTACAGCGGGACGGAGGTTACGCACTAACCGTTAAGAAAAAATTATCCATGTTCTTGCGGTCGATTTTCAGGCTACTCTTCGAGATATCCTTACTTGTTGTCAGGCGACCAAGTCGTGGTCGAACTGTCGTACTTATAACCTGCTGCGCTTTTCAATGAGTCCTTGGTCTCATCCACCGTTAGATACCATTTGTTGTTGTCCTTCTTCTCTGAATGAACGGCAGTGAACGGCAACGCGACATCTTTTTCCGCTATGCCCAAAAAGCCACCTACGCCGACCATCAAAGCCGTTATCTTGCCGGTCTTATCAACGAGCACATCGTCAATCTTGCCGACCGTGTTTTGTCCTTTGTCGTAGACATTCTGTTTGTAGTAATTGGTTATGGTCCAGCTATCCGGAGGCAGGCTCGATAGCGTATCAGCCGCAAGCGCCGGGGCCGTGAGCGCGGCCATCGCGGCAAGCGCGTAAAGGTATTTCATCATAGTCCTCCTGAATATTGATGGCAGCGAAACGCGGCCTGACAGGAAATGTTCCTCGCGCCACCAATGGTCATCTCAGTCGAAGGGGCTTGGTTCGCAAACCGTTCATCGGGACACGGCGGTGCGCTCTAATTTTGGCAAACGGCCCCCGCTTGCACCCGGGAAAATGCAAACGCGAGGCCGATGGCGGCGGCCATAGCACTGGAGGACAGCCTAACCGCCGCACCAATGATACGATCTCGGAGGCCTTTAGTTTCGAGGTTATCGAAACGGGCGCGGGTCACCTTGCTGCATTTTAGACAATCAGAGGAACCACAACCGGCGGATCAGTGTTTCGCCTCGATATGCTTCCCCCGTCCATTCCGGGCCGGGGTGAAGGTGCTGCCCAAGAAGTAAAGGGCGATTCCCGAGCAGATCGCTGGCCGACTGGCGCTCGAACACGGTCACACCGTCATCAGCCACGAGTTAATCTACCGCTTCGCCTATCATCGCTCGGCGCAAAAGGACTATTGGCATCGCCTGCTGCCCCGTCGCAAATTCCGGCGCGGACGCCTCAGCAAGCGCGGCGGCAGCGCTGCCGCCGCCATCAAGTTCCGCCGCTCGATCAGCGAACGATCTGTCGATGTCGCCGATCGTGCCACGCCCAGCAGCTTAAGGGCGACGCCAAAAACGCTGTCAAGGACGCCGTGAAAAAGACAGCCGACGCTGCAAATAGGAAGCTTTAAATGGAGTAGCAGGATAGGCCGCGATGCCGACTCTGCCCCTCTCATCACAACCGAAAACACAGACCTCTGCCGGTTTTACCGACAGGGGTTCTCGATTGCTCGGGCCATGTCAAGCGGCGCTGAGTTGTTCAGATCGGCCTTTACCAGCCGTACCCCCAGCCTCGGTGCCAACCGCCATAATAACGCGGGCCGCCATAGTAAGCATAGGCTGGACGATACACCCGGCGATAGCCGTAGTAAGGCGCGTATCCACCACCATAATAGACCGGTGCATAGCCGCCGTAGTATCGCGGGCCATAGCCGCCGTAGTAACCATAAGGCCCGTAGCCATAGGCATTCGACGCAATGCCGCCGATCACTGCGCCAGCGATAAGGCCGCCAGCAAGGCCGGGACCAAAGCCGCCCCGGGCTTCGGCTGGTGCAGCCACCGCAGACAGAGCCAGCGACCCGGCTGTGGCGGCAATCAAAGCTAGCTTTCTCATGGGAGAATTCCTTTCCGGTTTCTGTGATTGCCACAACTGGAATTGACCCGGAAAGTTGCTGCACCTTGCGTGGGCACCCCATGGCGATGCGAAATTTAATTTTGATGAACAGAGGTTCAGCCTGCGTAGCTAAGTTCATTTTTGTACACAGGAGAACTAAGGCACGGATTTCGCGTCTGATGGAAAGGCTGACTAGACGCCGATGCCAAATTCCGAAGCGGGAATTTCTTTTCCCCGAGCATCTTCAATCCAGACATTGAAACCCAGCGCACGTAGATGTAGGTAGTTTTCGGTCACACCGGCAATTGTGTTACGCATCACTGTCGATGTTTGCCCGCCAGCGCCTCTTGCCTTCACACGCCAACCCTTTTTCGGGTTGCTTGGCGATCTATCCGGTCTGTCGTCATCAGCAATATCGGGCTGCAAGTTTGGTCCCGGCGTAGCCAAAACGTTCCGATCCGATCCAAGGTGCCGCTCGACGAAGGCCTCGATGGATGACGGCATTTCTTGCCCCGCTATGTCGAGGCGCAGCTTGATTTTCCGTGCGATATCCTCCGAGGCATCCTCCGACCAATGCTCGGCAGCGTTGAAGGCGACAACGCGAACCGGATTGCGGTGCTGGCCAGTCATCAGATCGTTGATGGTTGTTTCGAGATCGGCCCCGGCGATATCGGTCTCGGCAAATGCGATGCCGACGTAATCATTGACGACAATGTAATAGTTCTGATCGTGGGCGTCGGGTACGATGGACGGCGTCCAGCCCAATCTAGGCACGACTACAAACTCCAACGCAACTAAGAACGGACGATTCAAGATTGGGACGCTGGATTCGTTCCCGTGGAACAAAAATCTCCCATCGCATACCAACAGGCATGGCCTGCTCAATCACGTCGATCCCCAGCCAAATGTCGCTGAAAGTCGCTTCGCCAGCTCGCGAGATTGTTGTTTTTCCCGTGCCGGGTAGGCCGCCGAAAACAATAAACAACCTGCAATCTCCTACTTCCATTCGACCTCTTTTGCCCGCGTCATTGCCGGGCTGGCCGGGTTCTTTACCTTCACCCAATGCGGCGACCGCCCTGGGCGGTATGGTCTGTCCCGGCGCTTTGAGACCAAGCCTTCCAATCCCATGTTGCAGACGGCACTGAACAGGTCTGAACCGATCTCTCCTTGCTCGAACGGCGCGATGAATATGCCGTCGCTTCGACGCGCCAGCAGCCGGGCAAGGTTGGTCTTGCGCAGGGATAGCGGAAGGCTACGCATGTCGTCACCCTCGCCCGCCAACATATCGAAAGCGTAGACTGGACTTCCTCGTCATGCCTGCGGGAATGCAGTGCCGCAAAGTCCGAGATGGGGACCCTCGTCCCGCGAGTCGGGATGCAGGACTGGAATTTTGATATCGGCATGCCGCCGATCTAAAAGTCGAGTCGGCATTGCGGCGGCGGCGCAACCTCAGGTCGGCCTTTTGCACACTACACGGTTTGGCCGCCGTCGATGACCATAGCGTGCCCGACGACAAAAGCAGCCGCGTCCGAGCATAGCCAAATAACGGCTGCGGCTATCTCCTCGGGCTTTCCCATCCGATCGACCGGCTCCTGCGCGATCAGTCGCTCGCGTCCCTCATGGGTCCCCCCGCTGAAGCGGTCCATCATCGGCGTCTCGATGACCCCGGGACAGACGGCGTTAACGCGGATATTCGTTCTGGCATAATCGAGGGCGGCGGCCTGGGTAAGGCCGACGATGCCGAATTTCGCGGCGCAGTATGCGGCTTGGCCTGCAATGCCTTTGACCCCGGCCCCTGAGGACGTATTGATGATTGCGCAGCCTCCTTGTTTCAGCAGTAGGGGAATCTCGTGCTTCATACACAGGAACACGCCGCGTAGATAGATGTCGATGATCCGATTCCACTGCTCCTCCGTGAGTTCGGCGCATGGCTTGACGGGCTGCTCCACACCGGCGTTATTGAAGGCGAAATCCAACCGCCCGAAGGTCTCGACCCTTTTTCGTTCGGCATGTTGTCGGTCTCCTTTTGCATTACCTCAGCCTATCAAGTGCGCCGCCCGGGGGCTCGTTCCTTCCATCGGATCAGCCAAGTCGCACCGCCCGAGGTTCCGAACTACTCACGCAAGGCAATCGGGGTACTGTCTCTGGTTGATAGTCGGCAAGCTCCCCTTCGCATTAGTTATTTGTCGATCAGCCTTTCTAGCTGCTCAGCGATTTCGACATATAGCTCGACGATGCGCTCATAAACCTCACGCTCCCCTCGATCCCGGCATCTGATTGCAAGGCCGCGATAATCTTCGGCATGGTCGAGTACTGCAAGCAGCTTGGTCTCGGGATCGGTTATCATGAGGAACGATAGCTTCCTCTCGTGCTAGAAAGAGACCGAGCCACCAAGTTTGTTCTCCAGTCAGTCGAGTGCCATTCTGGTCGGCCTTACTTGCCAGATTTGATCGATTTTGCTGTGTCGAGGTGCTTCTGCAAAGTGCCGATCTGGCTTGAAGCATGTCTCGTAATGGGTAGTTAATTTGAACGGCCTGAACCTCGCTGGTGAGCCCGATCCCCGACCGTTGATCCAAACGCTGGCTCAACGAGGTTCCCCGTCGTGGTCGCCCTTAGACGGCGGCAGGCTCTTTTGATAGCTCAAAAGCCCGGTCAATCACCTTCCACACCTGTATCTCGGCGCGCGTTTGAGTTGCGGCCTCCCCCATTCGCAACATCTCGGGCTTGCCGACCATAAGCCGCCATTTCCAAACATCAGGCCGAGTCCCTTGGGTGATCGTGTACTCCACGCCGCGATATTTCATGCTGATCGAACCGGTAGCTGCCCCAATTGGTTCCGCGCCGCCACAGGTGGCATGAATTCGATTCCACCGCCCGGCATTTCGCGCCAGCTTTCGACCTCGCTCATGTCGGCGGGCTCTTTCAGAAACGCCCTGGCTTTTGCACAGCCTGCTTCGCGCGGACGAGCGTACGTCTCCCGCACTCCAACAGATAGCGACCAATTCCATAAGTAGGCGTCGCAGGGACGAATCTGAGTCATTTGGCTTTGTATCTTCGTCTCGCGACCGCGAAGCTCCCCAGTCGATCCACCGAAAAAGGGGCTACACATCATGAGTGACGCCGCGCCAACTTCGGCGGTCAAGACGGTTCCCAGACCTCGCGACCAACATCTGCGGGACATGGCCGACTGCATCCGTTTCCTTTCGATGGATGCCGTGCAGCAGGCCAAGAGCGGTCATCCCGGCGCGCCCTTGGGCATGGCCGACATCGCGACCGTTCTCTTCAGGGAGTTCATGCAGTTCGATGCGGCCGATCCACATTGGTTCGACCGGGACCGGTTTGGACTCTCAAACGGCCACGCCTCGATGCTGCTCTACAGCCTGCTCTATCTGACCGGCGTCAAAGACATGACGTTGGACCAGTTGAAGCGGTTCCGCCAGATCGACAGCAAGACCGCGGGTCATCCCGAATACAAGCACGCCGACGGCATTGAGACGACGACGGGTCCGCTCGGCCAAGGCGTCGCGAACTCGGTGGGCTTTGCCCTCGCCGAACGCATTATGAATGCCAAGTTCGGTGACGACCTGTGCAAGCATTGGACCTACGTCTTTATGGGCGATGGCTGTCTGATGGAGGGTATCAGCGAGGAAGCGATCTCCATGGCGGGTCAATACAATCTCGGCCGCCTGATCGCCTTCTGGGACAACAATTCGATCACGATTGACGGTGCGACCAGCCTCGCGGTCTCTGATAACGAGCTTGAGCGCTTTCGCGCCTCCGGCTGCCACGTCCAGGAGATCGACGGCCACGACACCGACGCGATCCGCGACGCCATCACCGCCGCCCGCGCCGTCACCTACATGCCGTCCATGATCGCCTGCAAGACCATCATCGGCTTCGGCCTCCCGACCAAGGCCGGCACCCAGAAGGCCCATAGCGATGCTCCCGGGGAAGAGGAAATCGCGGGCGCGCGGAAAATCCTCGGCTGGGATTCGCCGCCGTTCGTAATCCCCGAGCCGTTGCTGCGCGAGTGGCGCGAGATCGGCGCAAAGGGGCGCTCGGCGCGCATGGCTTGGGCCGATCGCGTCAAGGCCGCGCCGGCTGAACTCCGCTCCGAATTCGAGCGCCGGAACGACGGGAAGTTGCCGGCCGACTGGAAGAAGGCGATCGATGCGGCCCGTGCCGAGTTCATCGCGAGCGGCAAGGAAATGGCGACCCGTTCTGCCAGCGGTGCCGTGCTCGATCATCTTGCCGCCACCATCCCGGAATTGCTGGGAGGCTCCGCCGACCTGACGCCTTCGAACAACACCAAGGCGAAGGGTATGATCGAGATCAAGCCCGGCGAATACGACGGCACCTACATGCATTACGGCGTGCGCGAGCACGGCATGGCCGCGGCAATGAACGGCATCGCGTTGCACGGCGGCCTGATCCCGTAAGGCGGCACCTTCCTTTGCTTCTCGGACTACTGTCGCCCTTCGATCCGCCTCGCGGCCATGATGCAGGTCCGAACGATCTTCGTCATGACGCACGACTCGATTGGTCTCGGCGAGGATGGTCCGACCCATCAGCCGATCGAGCAGCTCGCGGCGCGGCGGGCGGTGCCGCATCTTGCGGTTTATCGACCGGGCGACCCCGTCGAGACCGCCGAGTGCTGGGAGGCGATCCTGAACACGCCCCGACAGGCCGCTCTGCTCGCCCTTTCCCTTCAGCCGATGCCGTTGCTCCGTCGCGAATCTGGCAACGAGAACAAGTCGGCCAAGGGCGGCTACGTGCTGCAAGAAGCCGAGGGCGGCGAGCGCAAACTCACCATTCTGAGCACCGGGTCGGAACTGCATCTCGCCGTCCAGGCTCGGGACATCCTTCAGAAGCAAGGCATCCCAACGGCTGTCGTCTCCATGCCTTGCCGCCTGCTGTTCGAACAGCAGGACGCCGCCTACAAGAAGGCCGTGCTCGGTACGACCCGGGCCCGCGTGGCGGTGGAAGCGGCGGTCGAACTCGGCTGGGGGCGCTACATCGGCCTCGAAGGCCGCTTCGTCGGCATGCACTCTTTCGGCGCTTCCGGAAAGATCGCCGACGTCTACAAGAAATTTGACATCAACGCCGAAGCGGCGGTGCGTGCCGCGCATGAGACGCTCGGGGAGGTCGCCGCTCTTGGACACTAAGGCGGTCATGGCCGACACAATTTCCGTGAACGTCCTGTCGAACAGCGCCGGTCAGCGGACTGGTCGCCCGACGCGCCAAACATATCGAAGAGACGGCGCAATTGGCGAGCTCGGTCGAGCCCGACAAGGAGCTGAGACAGGGGGCATGCTCACGCAAGGGCTATCTTCTCTCGCCGGGGTCACTCAATAGGCGCGCCACCGGTGCGCACCGGAACAAGCCAATGATCGAATCGCGGTCCGGTACGAGGAGACCTGGAGAGTCGGCAGGGCACCTAGTCAACCTTGTAAGCCAGTGACGACCCTGAGCGGACATTTTTACCGAGTAAAACCCTGGACGACCGGGTAGAGCAAGCCCGTGCAATTGGGCTTTGAAGGTCCGCCCCTTCCGCCATCGACCCTCGGGCACGATCCTGTCGGCAAAATGAAATGGGTGTCAGACCTACAAGTGGAGGGGCATCTTTCCCGACAGAGATTGGATCTGATAAGGCGACAAAGCGTTGATCGGTATGCCGCAGGTGCCTCAGGCCGTCATTGTAGAAAAAACGAGCACCCTCGCGAAGGCGAAGGGGGTGCTTACGAAGGTGACTTATCGGTTTCGCAGCCGGCATGGCGAGTGGAAGGACAACACGCGAGAAGTCTACGACAACGGCAATTCGGGGGTCGCGCTTCCGTATGATCCTGATCGCGGAACGATTCTTTTGACCAAGCAATTGAGAATCCCGGCCTTCCTTCAAGACGGCAAGGAAAAGATGCTGGAGGCATGCGCCGGCAAGCTCGAGGGCGAGGCGCCCGAGCAAAGGATGATTAAGGAAATCGAGGAAGAGCTGGGTTATCGTGTCGACCGCCTCGATCGACTTTTCGAACTCTACATGAGCCCCG
Source organism: uncultured Alphaproteobacteria bacterium (assembly GCA_963808035.1). Classification (GTDB taxonomy): domain Bacteria; phylum Pseudomonadota; class Alphaproteobacteria; order Rhizobiales; family Xanthobacteraceae; genus Bradyrhizobium. Next base: position 253,291 of record CAWEEF010000007.1, read on the forward strand.
GGGCGGTGATGGAAAAGATCACCTTCTTCACCTGCCAATATTCTCCGGCCGATCAGGTGTCAGCTGGCGGGGGTTTGGCTGACGAGGGGGAGGATATCGAGGTCGTCGAAATTGACCTCCAAAAGGCGGTCGCGATGATCAGCGCAGGACAGATCATCGACGCGAAAACCGTCATTTTGCTGCAGCATCTGGGCCATCATTAGAGACACTTGGCCTGACGGAACGTCAAAAGGCGGGACATCAGAAGTTGGCGGCGGATAATTGATGCCTTGCGTTCCCTGGCAGTTGGCTTTCGGGAATGCTCGCGCTGACGGAGCCTTTCACGGCGGAAACGTCCCCCGGTCTGGAAACTTGAGGCGGCACTGAAATGCCGGTCATGCGGAACGCGGCGCTATAAGCCACCGGTTCATATGATGATAGCGTCGGACCACAAACTTCGAGCGCGCTGGCCGCACCGGCGGGTCGCTGCATCATTGATGACGTGGGTGGTCACTCCAGATCCATTGCAAATCGTTTGAAATCGGCGAACGAGCAATACGTCAGCGCATCCTCATGAGTAGCGCGCAGAACCACTCGCGGCGCTTGGTCTGCTTCGAATGCTTCCTGCCAGCGGGGTGCACATAAGCACCACCGGTCACCGGGCCTCAGGCCTGGGAAACCGGACTCAGGCACTGGCGTCGAGAGATCGTTGCCGCGCGATTTGGAAAAATCAAGAAACTTCGCAGTCATCACGACGCAGACCGTGTGGCTTCCAATGTCGTCTGCCCCCGTGTTGCAGCAGCCGTCCCGATAAAAACCTGTCATCGGCTTGATCGAACAGGGTTCAAGTGGCTCGCCGAGCACGTTGCGATCTGTACGGCGCCGAGGGCCGCCACCACTTTCCCGATCGTCCCTCAGCATTGCCGCACCATTTGCGTTCACCCCTGCATCTGGGACTGGTCGTGACTTGAAAGCCAAATGCCGCACCGCCGTGATACGAGCGATACTAATGCCTCCGGGAATTCAAGCACAACCTCACGAGTTTAATTCCCGGGCTTCTTCGGGACTCACGCCCTGCCCTGCACGAGTGGATCACTTGCGTAAGATCCCCGCCGTTCGTGGAATATACAGCCACGCCGTTCCGGTAGCAATCTGCAACGATCTTCCAGATCTACCGCGGATCGACAGAGCGCACTTCAGGAGCCAAAGGAACCAAGTTGCGCCGGACGGCATGCACAGTGTCATGCACCTGATTAGGATCGGCGAGGTTTCATCCAACAACGGAGAACCTACATGCCAGTCCTCAAGTCACTCTAGTTCACCGCTGTTCCCAAGGCCGGGAACGATCCCGTCCAGCTACGCCGGGCCAAGTTCGTCGGCAGGCTGGAGGATCAGAAGCTCCTCCTGAAGGATCCCAACCCCGTCCGCTCCGTCCAGCGATGGGCCAAGGTCGACGGCGAGCGACAGGCCGTCACCAAGAGCAGGCCGTCCGTCCCTGGTGGAAGGCCGACCCGTCCGGGCAGATCGCGGTCAAGTTCGGCGCCCGGCCGATCGAGTTCGAGAAGGGCAAAGCCGGCATCGTCGTTCCGTCCAAAGACAAGCTGCCGGCGGTGATCGATACTCTGATCGCTGCCGTTCGGGCCGGCGAGCTGGACGAGCTTTTCAGCCAAGCGGCCAAGACCGGTCCGATCGGCAAACCACGCAAGGCGGCTTGATCGTCATCCGGCCGTTTATGCGCGGGGTTCAACCCGAAAATAAGCAGAGAGAGGCGGCCACCTCAGCAAAGTTCGTGGCCCATCAAAATCTCAGGACGATCTGCCGCTTACGTCGCGAGCCGAGCCAGCGCGTTCCAGTCAAAGTTCACGCCGTGACCGGGTAGGTCCGGCGTGACCGCCAGACCATCCTCAAGTTTGAGAGGGCGCTCGATATAACGATCAAGCCCAAAGCCGTGCGCCTCCAGATAGGACCGGTTAGGACAGGCTGCCAGCAAGTGTACCGTGACGTCGTGGGCTCCGTGACTAGTGACGGGGAGGTTGAAGGCTTCGGCGAGCCTGGCGATCTTCATGAAGGAGGTCACGCCTCCGCAGTTGGTGACGTCGGGCTCGGGATAAGAGACAGCCCCATTGACAATATAGTTTTTAAATTCCCACAACGTGCGCAAGTTTTCCCCGGCTGCGATCGGCACGCCACCTGCGGCGAGTATGCGGGCGTGGCCAGCAACATCATCTGGAATGGTCGGTTCTTCCAACCACGTGAGGTCGAAGGGTTGGAACGCTCGGGCCGCGCGAATGGCTTCCTCGACCGGCCATTTCATATTGGCATCGGCCATGAGCGGGAAGCCCTCACCCAGATATTTTCGCATAGCTTGCACGCGGGCAACGTCGGAAGCGAGATCAGGCCGGCCCACCTTCATCTTGATGGACCGAAAACCCTTGCCGAGATTGTGTTCTGTTTGCTTCAGCAAATCATCGACTGACAGGTCGAGATCGATGCCTCCAGCATAGCAGGGCACTCGACGATCGAAGCCTCCCAGAAGCCGCCAGAGTGGTAATGTGGCGCGTCGTGCCTTCAGGTCCCACAGGGCGATATCGATTGCCGAGAGCGCGAGAACGGTAGGCCCGCCGCGTCCACCGTAATGAAGACCCCACCAGACGCGCTGCCAGAGAGCTTCCGTATCGTCTGCCTCTTGGCCCTCGATAAGCTCAGGCAACTCCCGGCGCAGAATGTCGGCGATCGCGCCACCGTTGCGGCCGACCGTATACGTGTAGCCCACGCCCTCAGCGCCATCGGCATCGCGTACGCGCACCGTGATGAGCTCGAAGGCCCTTATCTCGCCATGAGTGCTGTCGCTTAACGTGACTGATAGCGGTACCCGGTACAGCCCGGTCTCGATATGCTTGATAACTGCCATGACTCCTCCAATCTCGATAAGGTTGGGCGATGACTACTCCGCGATCAACCGTTGATTTCTGCCGCCAATTCGACGATCGACGCACTAGCTCAGGACCCAATCTCCGGCCCCGGTAACTGGCACTCCAATCGGCGTGGTGAGGTGGTTTTTTTCACTTTGGAACCGATACGGGAAATTCTTATTAATGAATGACTGGTTGGGAGGTCTTAATGGCAACACACATCGTGATGGATCACACTGGTGATACCCGGCATTCCTTTGACGCAAGCGACGAGCAGGCGCTCGCAAAGGCGGAGGAACGCTTTAACAAGTTGACCGGCCTTGGTTTTACTCCAGCGGTTCGTACCGGTTCCAGTGAAGTAGCACGGCTTAATTCGTTCGATCCGACCGCCGAGGAGACCTTGCTCTTCCCTCGTCTTATTGGCGGATGATGAACTCCGTCAATGAGGCTGTCATTTAGACGATCTTCTGAAGACGAACGGTCGCGGCGGCGAGCCCTGCGCGCGTTGTACAAGCAATTTTTGCACCGAAGCGGCCCTGAGGTTCGCGGTCTGCGGCTCCTGAGAGACTGGCTATCTCCGGAGCAGCGCCGGCAATTCAGCGAGAAGAACTATTTCGACGTCGTCGGCTGCCATACCGGAAAGCGGTATCGCATCCATTATGGCGTCACCGCAAACGTGGTCGAGTTGGACAAAACGGGCCATCCCAAAGCCGGTATGTGTTTTTTACCAGTGGACCATCTGGTTACAGGCGATGTCATGCTCGCTCAGAAAATCGCCCTTGAGACCGACGAAAACGGCGCCCGAGCAGTAGCCAGACCATTCATAGTTCCTATCGACTTGAGGCTCTTAGTCGGACGGTAGATCTGCTCGCTTAGGAAGGCAAAGAATCAAACTCCGATCTGATGGCCTAAGGCTGGTCTCCCCAATTCGACGAGCCGATCGCGATGCCCGACGGTCGCATGCTACGCACATTGCGGGATGCTGGCGACTACATCACCAAACTACCGAAGGCCGATCACACCGCGGCGAGTGGCAGGCCGCGATGGAGCCCGATCCTGGTGGGGACGCGAACGGCCAGACGATGTTCGCGCGCATCGCGGTGATGCGGGCGCTGAAGCGCAATGTGGGGCGGGTGTTCATCCGCGCCATTCGCTCTCCGGGCGAACAATGCGAACGTCATACGAGCGTCCGTGTGCGCTCACCACATCAGGGCTGCGGATGTTGCGGAGATTGGTGAAGTTGCGATGATTGTTGCGCTCAAGGCATGGTAGCCGCAACGAACTCCGTTCGGGCCGGCGCGTTACACTGTATGACCAACGAAGAACGGCAGCTCCTGAAAGACACCGCAGAAAATCTTCTTCGGCTATTGAATAGATGGGACGATACAATGGGGGGATTAGCGCAGCCATTTCGGAGCTTTATCGCAGCGAGATGACTACGCCAGAAAGAAAGGCGTTCACCCTTGGCCGGCTGAAACTGCGAAGAGATTTGATGACAAAAACGGCAACGGAGTTCAATACCTCGACGCCCTGATTGCTAATCTTGAGAAATGCGCCGGGCACTAGGAAACGGAAAGAGGATCATCGTGAGCCGATTTGACCTCTTCGATTGGGGAATTCGTTGAGAAGACTGAGGATGCCAACGAGAACTGGAAATAACCCCGCTACGAACCAAACCAGGAGCCACTCTGACGCGGTCTTCATACCAATGACCGCTATCCACAAGCCCAAGGCCACCAATCCAATAGAGATTAGATACGCTCAATCGCCTGCGCCCATGGTGGTCTGATTCCCTGCAGACCTATCGGGAACACTTATTCTGACCTCGTGCCCCTCGCGGATTGCGAGTGATGCAGCCGCAAGCGCCGCCTCAAACGCGCTCTCCTTGGTGGCATAGCGATTTGGGACATACCGTCATGGAGGACTCCCCATTCGTCCCCCTGAGCAACGATCATATATGCAGCCAAACCCATGACATTTTCTCCAAGCGGGCTGACTGCAACCGTCTGGCCTCGGAAGCAGTTCCAAGCGAAATGCGTTGACGAAGCAGGGAGCCGGTCCCGGCCGCGGGCTCCTTGGTTGCTCGGGTAGGACTGACAGACGGTATTGACGAGCGCCTAACCGGCCTTACGCTTGGGTTTTGCAGTTTTCTTTGTGGCCTTGGCAGGCTTCGGGGCGGACGCCGGGTCGCCTTTCCCGCCACTCTTCAAGCTCGCCCGCAGCGCATCCATGAGGTTGATGACGTTGTCCGGCGCGCGCTTCTGTGCGGGAGAGATCGGCAGGCCCTTTTGCTTCTTGGCGAGCAATTCCTGTAGCGCCGCCTCGTAATGGTCCTCAAACTTGGACGGATCGAAGTGGCCTGCCTTCTGCTCCACGATGTGCTTCGCCAGATCCAGCATATCCTTCGTGATTTTCACGTCCTGGATGTCGGCGAAGTATTCGGAGGAATCGCGGACCTCATAAGGGTAGCGCAGCAGCATGCCCATCAAGCCCTTATCGCGCGCCTCAAGGCCAATGACGTGTTCACGGCTGGTGAGCACTACGCGGCCCAACGCCACCTGGTCCATCGTTCGAATGGTTTCGCGGATCACAGCGTAGGCGTCGTGGCCTACCTTGCCGTCGGGCACGATGTAGTAGGGCCGGACCAAGTAGAGATCATCGATCTCGCTGCGCGGCACGAATTCGTCGATCTCGATGGTGCGCGTCGATTCTAGCGCGATTTTTTCGAGTTCGTCTTTGCTGACCTCAAGGTACCGGTCGGTATCGACCTTGTAGCCCTTGATGACGTCCTCGGATGAGACCTCTTCGCCGGTGTCGGCGTCGACCTTCTGGTACTTGATCCGATGGCCGGTCTTCTTGTTGATCTGGTTGAAACTGATCTTCTCGGATTCGGATGTCGCGGGGAAAAGGGCTATCGGGCAGGTCACGAGCGAAAGGCGCAAAAAGCCCTTCCAGTAGGCACGCGGGGCCATCGTACAAACTCCAACTATACTGAATTTGCTTCAATATAGTCGGATCGGGCCCGAAGAGGAGTCCGTTAGTCGCAATCGGGACAGGAATCTCCAATCGACCGCATGACGTCGTCAAGCGCGGCCACTGAGGCCTCCGATGAAGTCCCCGGGAAGGGGCTGTGGCGTGCCGCTTCCCGCGCCCGGTTCCACGCGTCCGGATCAGCGCGGTCCCGAATATGGCCGTGCTCCTCGCACTCCCGGATTGCATGCTGTTCAAGGAGCAACCCTAGGGCCCATCCTTCCAACGTCCGATACGTCGGCCGCAGGGTTTCAAGCGGCAATTTCCGCTGCGCGTTGCTTTTCATGGCTAAGCCTCGAATCAATTTGATCCGCTGATTATAGCACCATGGTCAATCTGACCCGTTGGGTACCGGAGTTATGCCCGCTCTCCAAAGTCGGCTCAACGAGTCGCGACCGGAGGGTTGTTCCAATGAAGCTAGGACGGAACGAATTCACGCCGTTATCCGTTGTGGTTGACCAACTGGACGCATCCAATGCCAAAAGAAAACGACCTAGAAGGCAAGCAAGATATGGGCGGCAAACACGGCGGCCAAGCCGGCGTGCCAAAGCCTGAGCAGAGAAGCTCCTCGGCACAGGGGATCGTGCGAGACGAAAAGGGTCAAGAGCAACCGGCAGACAAACCGCGCGCCCCGCATGTCAGCCGCAAAGATAAAGGCGAAGATCCGCCCGGTGATCCGCAACAAAGCAAGTAAACGATCACGCCTGCCATGCATGGCGAATCGGCGCTTCACTTTTTGTCGATCGCCTGGGCGGGCTGTAGACCGCCGGTTCGGGAGAGCGGATCATAGGCGCGCTGAGCAGCAAAGTACCGCTGGCGCCACGTAGTAAGTGATCTCCACTGTGATGCCGACACCGATCAGCACGACCACGAGGGTGATGAGTAAGCCCCGCTTCGATATCTCATACATGATCGGCCCTGTCTGCTCGCGATACCGTTGGCCAGCGAGTTCGGTCAATGCGCCCATAATGCGTTAACCTCTCCTGTCGCCCTTAACGCGCGCGCGCGAGCTTTTCCTAAACTCTCAAGAGCCGGCGCGGCGGATCGATTCGGATCGGGCCGCCGCGGCGGTGCAGCGGCTGCTGGCGGCGGCCAGGAGGCGCTCAGCTACGGGGTCAGCTTCGCCACCACCCGATCGCACCAGCTGGCCAGGGGTTCTCCGGCGTGCGTTCTCTCCCCGGCATTTCGGGCTGGTTCGCTTGATCCCTTGGGCAGCGTGGGTGCCGAAGAATCTGGCGCGACGAAAAACAAGGCGATTGCTGACCAATCGCCCTTGCTCAAGCTTGGTCTACCAAGAGTCCGATTCCAAAGAACGTCTACGCGTCAGCAATTGGATTGTGCAAAGACTCTATAATTATGCAGTCAAGAAAACCGTCGAACTCTGACTTCTGACGGTCTTTCAACATGTAGTCGATCCAACCCGCGTTCGCACCGTCGCGGACTAGAATTCTGCTGTGACCCCACTCGACCTTCATCCAACACGCGCGGATCATGTTTTCAAGGGTAATGGCATCGAAGTGTGAGGGCAATTCAATTGCACAATGAATATGCCATCGACCTGACGCGCCGCACTCCCATGGACGTAACGCGCGGGCGCGGACCTCGCCCTTTTCAAGTACGGGTAAAACACGAAGACGCTTGCCGTGTCGACGAAATGCAGATCCATATACAGCTCTGTTGAGGAGGTTCATGAAGTGCCGAAAAGCTTGTCTGCACCGATAGTCGTCGATTTTTACCCAACCACCGCGGTCGGGCTGCAAGGCTTGCTTCAAGGTTAGAGTGACGTCGCAAAATTCACCCCAGCTGCTGGTATCGAAGAAGTGTGATTTGGCGGTTTCAAAAGCATCAGATCTAACTTCCATCGAATATTTATACGCCTCGAGCATGGCCTCATCTGCGGGGTCGCTACGACTGTCCCCTGCTCTCAGGAAGCGTTTTCGCTCGCCACTGAGTCGCGGTATTGCTCGAACGCCGCATCGGACAGAACGGTCCGTTTGGGTGACGCCATGTATTTCGCAACGCGATCCGCCCTAACTATTGCAGACCCATGTGTCAGGTCGCAATTGAACGCGGTGATAGCTACGCTTGGCGGCACAAGCTTAGTTGGATTTCCCCGCAGCTACGCAGGTTTCGCGGATGTCGTTATATGCGTGCGTCAGCGTCGCCATGTCATCGTGTGAGCCGATGAAGTCGTCCAAGTAAACGGTTATAACTACGCCGTTAGCGATGGCGCGCTCTATGGCACTCGAAACAGCCGACTTCATCAAAACAAGACTGGCTAGAAGTGGAGACTGGACAAAGCCGATAGGCAGCACGTGCGGGGGCGCGGCGTTTATCGGGTTCGCGACACAGGACCACTTTGCAAATGTGCCAGCCCCGGGGTAACCACATTTTCGCAAGGCTCGGGTGACACGCATTCTGGCGATGGAGTTGTAAAAGTTCTGTACATCGATCTTGAAGAATAGGCTGTTGTCGACGTGGGCATGCATAGCCGCAACATGGCCACCCGATTTGTAGTGATAGAAATAATCAGGGAAATCGACGCGTTTGGAGAAGAACTTGAGCATCCTCTTGCCGCGACGCTCGCACTTCTCATTGGGTACGAAAATAATCTTACCCCGCGACCGATACTTGTACTTGTAGTTCTCGATCATCGCAGTTGGCGACCTTACTCGCTAGTTCGATGAGAAGTTTGATTGCCGTAAGAACGGGCACCAACCATTCAGCCACTTTGCGAGTAAGGTGCGCCGCACGTGCAAAAGCCTTTTTGCTCATGCCGCGCCTCCATTATTCATCCGCCAGCCTCCAGCGACACCAAGAAATGGAGCCGACAACCGAGGATCGACGCATCGCAGGGAAGCGTATTCGCCGAGTGGAACGCATAGAGCCATTACGCCCATAGCGCCCGAAGCCGCCGTGAGTTGGCTGACGGAAGATTTTCAGCGTGGTGGCGTCCCTCAGTAAAATCAAGAGAAAAAGGCAACGCTCGCGAACCTTCGACGATTGTCTGCGTAGGCGCGCCGAAAGCAAGATGGCCGGGACTGCCGCTAACGGCTGCCGCTAATGCCGCTAAATTGTCCTGTAAGCCATTGATTTCGCTGGTTGGCGCTCCCTAGGGGAATCGAACCCCTGTTTCAGCCTTGAGAGGGCCGCGTCCTAACCGCTAGACGAAGGGAGCGTGCGGCTTCAGGGAATAGCCTCGAAATCGGCCCGCGGCAAGGCGGCGGGCGCCTCCCGAGGTCATCATCCGGGGTCAGGGTTCGCCGACAAAGCTGAGCCGGCCGGCGGGCTTCAGCGTGTGGCTGTCGAAGGTGCGGATTTCGGTCGTCCCGCCGATATCCAGCGTCACCACCAGCCGGTCGCCGGCGACCCCGGTGGCAACGATGCGGGCGGCTTTGGGCAGGGTCGCGGTGACGTCGGTTGCGACGGAGCTTCCCTCGGTGTGGAAAAGACGATAGCCGATGGCGATCAGAACGGCCGCGATCGCCAGCGCCGTGGTCAGGCCCGCAATCAGCATCAGCCGCCGCACCCGCAGAAAAAGCGCGGCCTGCTCTGGGGTCGGTTCGGGCGCGGTGGTTTCGGTCATTCAGGCTCTGTTGGGATCTCTTGGGAACAAGGCTCTTCGTTGGAACAAGGCGTGTCGTCAAACAGCGGTCAAAGACTTGAAGTCACCGTCGCCGGCGACGAGGGATCGGCCCGGCTCGACCGCGCGCTCGCGGTGCGGCGCCCGGAACTGTCGCGCTCGCGGCTGAAAGCGCTGATCCTTGCCGGCTCCGTCGCCGTCAAAGGCGTCCCCGTCCGCGACCCCGCTTATCATGTTGCCGCCGGCGATACGATCACAATCGATGTGCCAGAGGCGACCGCCGCCGAACCCCGGGCCGAAGCCATCGCGCTCGATATCGTCTACGAGGATGACGACATCATTGTCATCGACAAGGCCAAGGGCCTCGTCGTCCATCCCGGCGCCGGCCACGAGACCGGCACGCTGGTCAATGCGCTGATCGCCCATTGCGGCGCCAGCCTGTCGGGGATCGGCGGCGTCCGCCGCCCGGGCATCGTGCACCGGCTCGACAAGGACACCACCGGGCTGATGGTGGTGGCGAAGAACGACCGGGCGCACCAGTCGCTGACTGCGCAATTCGCCGATCACGGCCGCACCGGCGCGATGCGGCGCGGCTACCTGGCCTTTGCCTGGGACCTGCCGCACCGCCAGCGCGGCACCGTGGATGCACCGATCGACCGACATCCGCATGCCCGGGAGAAGATGGCGGTGCGCGAGCGCGGTCGCGACGCCGTCACCCATTGGGAGGTCCAGGAATCCTATCGCGGGCGCGACGGCAAGCCCGTGGCCTCGCGGATCGCCTGCCAGCTCGAGACCGGACGCACCCATCAGATCCGGGTTCACCTCGCCCATATCGGCCATCCCCTGCTTGGTGACGGCGTCTATGGCCCGCACTTCAAGAGCAAGGCCAGCCGTCTCGGCTCAGGCAGCCAGGCCGCCTTGACCGCCCTCGGGCGCCAAGCGCTACATGCATACCTCCTGGCGCTCGAGCACCCCAAAACCGGGGAAATTCTGCACTGGGAGGCGCCCTTACCGGAGGATCTGGTTCTCCTGCAGGACGCGCTGCGAGCGGCGCTATGACGCAGGCTTCTCAGAAAACACAAGTTATGCCAACAGGTTATGGCAGCCACACGGTGACGTGACCCTCAATATCCTTCCAAATCCCGGTCGATTTGGTGTATGTTGCACCTGCGTTGAATATCCAACGCGGAACATCGCAGCGCGACTGGCTTTAACAAAGCGGCCGCCTGCCGGGCCCGCCGCTGTCGGGGGCCTGAACCACTGGAGGGCGCTGAAAATGGCCCGTACAGCTACGCTACCGGTTCTCAACGGAGAATCCGGCCTCTCAAGATACCTCGCCGAAATCCGCAAATTTCCGATGCTGGAACCCCAGCAGGAATACATGTTCGCCAAACGCTGGCGCGAGCATGACGATCGCGACGCGGCTCATCACCTTGTCACCAGCCATCTCCGGCTCGTGGCCAAGATCGCCATGGGCTATCGCGGCTACGGCTTGCCGATTTCCGAGGTCGTCTCGGAAGGCAATGTCGGCCTGATGCAGGCAGTGAAGCGGTTCGAGCCCGAAAAGGGCTTCCGCCTCGCCACCTACGCCATGTGGTGGATCAAGGCCTCAATTCAAGAGTACATCCTGCGCTCGTGGTCGCTCGTGAAGATGGGCACCACCGCGAACCAGAAGAAGCTGTTCTTCAACCTGCGCAAGGCGAAGAGCAAGATCTCCGCACTGGACGAGGGCGATCTGCATCCCGACCAGGTGAAGCTGATTGCCAAGCGCCTCGGCGTCACCGACCAGGATGTGGTCGACATGAACCGCCGTCTCGGCGGCGATGCCTCGCTCAATGCGCCGATCCGCGACGACGGCGAGGCCGGCGAATGGCAGGACTGGCTGGTCGACACGACGCCCAATCAGGAAGCCATCATGGCCGAGCACGAGGAGTTCGATCATCGCCGCGAGGCGCTGAACGGCGCCATCGGGGTGCTCAATCCGCGCGAGCGCCGCATCTTCGAGGCGCGGCGCCTGGCCGACGATCCGATGACCCTGGAAGATCTCGCCAGCGAATTCGGGGTATCGCGCGAACGGGTGCGGCAGATCGAAGTCCGCGCATTCGAGAAGGTGCAGTCCGCCGTGAAGGGCACGATCGCCCGGCAGGAGCAGGCCGCACTGGAAGCCGCGCACTGATTTCGCGGACAAGGCGACGAACTGCGAAAGCCGGCGGCGACGCCGGCTTTTTGTTTGCGACACTGCGATTGGCGGCGCATCGCCGGCGAGTTAGGCGCGCTTGCGCTGCGTCTGCTCCAGGATCGCTTCGTATTCGGGCAACGGCGGTGGCGCCGGTTCGTCGACCGCATAGCGGTTCTTGCCCTCGTTCTTGGCGGCGTAAAGCGCGTGGTCGGCGGCTGCGATCAGCCGGTCCGGGAACACGCCCATGTCTCTGGTCCACTGCGCGACGCCGATCGAGATCGCGATCGGGATATCGGCACCGACGCAGGCCTCCGCATCTTCGCGGCACACATCCAGGATGCGCCGCGCGATCATCGCGCCCTCGCGCAGGGTGCTGGCCGGCAGCACGACGCAGAACTCGTCGCCGCCGGTGCGCGCCAGCATGTCGGTGGGCCGCAGCCGGGTCTGCGCCATCAGGGTGAAATGCTGCAGGCAGGCGTCGCCGGCGGCGTGGCCGTGGGTATCGTTGATCATCTTGAAGCCGTCGAGGTCGATCACGAGCAGCGAGAACGACTCGCCGCTGCGCTCGGCCCTGGCACACTCCTCGCTCAGGCGCTGCAACAGATGGCGGCGATTGCCGACGCCGGTGAGATCATCGAGCAGTGCGAGATCGGCAACCTCGTTGCGCAGCCGGTCCATCGCCATCAGCAGCAGGCCGAAATTCCAGGCCATCGACAGGAACACCAGCGCCAGAATCAGCACCGACTGCAGCGGGCTGAAGCGAATGAAGGAGACGTCGGCGCCGAGCAGGCTGCCGGCCAGGCGGACGCCGTAAATGGCGATAATGACAATGCCGACCATCGCGGCGAGCCGGGCGCCGGGATTGATGCAGCCGTTCTGCCGCGACAGCAACAGCTTCAACGTCAGCGCTAGCGGAATGGACTGGCCGATCGAATAGACGGAGACCCGCATGGCCATGCTGTCGTGCCCGACCAGGAAGAACGTCAGCCCGGCGAAACTCAACCCGGTGATCAGCGCGGCGTCACGCCATTTGACCTCGCGGTCGTAGAACCGGTTGATGCCCATGGCGCCGAGGCAGGCGGCGAAAATCAGCGCGGTACCGCCGGCGAGCAGCGGCAGCAGCGAATCGACCGCGACAATGCGCAGCATCGCGAGCGCCGCGCCGCCGGCCGCAGCGAACGCCGAGCCGGTCCAGAACCGCGCCGCCTCGAAAGTGGGATAGCTGCGCATGATGTAGGCCCAGATCAGGCCAAGCGCGAGAAAATTGATGACGAACACCGTCCATAGCGTCGGAACGCTTAGCATCGCGTACCCAGAACGCTGATGGTTCCGCCTCCCGTGTCGAACGGTCTATCCAAGACACCCCCGCTTTGTTGCGATGAGGATGCGGCCGCACGACTTAACGGACTCTCACCGCCGCGCAACATTCGACGCGGTGGTTTTGAATCGATGAAGACGGGGTTGGTGGGTTCGCCTGTTCCGGATCGGTGCAGAATGGCACCGGCGTTCGCACCTCGTTAACCCTGACGCCGCGGCGCGAGCGGCGCAGCTCAGGCGGCGTGCGGCGGTTTTGCGGCGCGCCGCGCATCGTAACCGGGGAAAAGCCCGCCAAAACGCGTAACAACTGTGGATAACGCGATGACAGCGGCATCACGGTACGGGGCAGCGCGCCGCGAATCTGTTGGGATTAGATTTGAGGATATTGCGAGGCTGGCCCTCCGCCGAGCATGCCTCGTGTCGCGTTTCCACCCATTAAACCCAAATGAGGATGCTATGGCTAAGAAAGCGAAGAAGGCGAAAAAGGCGAAGAAGGCAAAGAAAGCCAAGAAGTCCAAGAAGTGACTTCAGGCCCGGGTAGAGCGCCGCTCTGCCCGGGCCCCTCACATCGGGCGAAATGATTTGACCAAACCGGCGGGCCTTCCAGCCCGCTTTTTGATTGCGACCGACACCGGAGCTGAAGCAATCCTCTCCTCCGTCATTCCGGGATGCGCGTTAGCGCGAACCCGGTATCTCGAGATTCCGGGTTCGATGCTTTTGCGTCGCCCCGGAATGACGGCTGAAAGCACGCGCCGACCTCACCGTCCGACCAGCCGGTCGGCGAAATAGGCGATGGTCTTGCGGTAGATCGTGGCGTGATTCCATTCGCGCATGGCCTCGAAATTCGCGCTGCCTTCGCCATACGGCGCGCCGTTCTTGAAGCCGTTGGTGTGCAGCAGATTGGCGGTGGAGGCGAGCACGTCGGCGACGCTGTGGCGCAGGTCGACGCGGCCGTCGCCGTCGAAATCGACGCCGTATTTGATATAGGACGACGGCAGGAATTGGGTCTGCCCGATCTCGCCGGCGTAGGCGCCGATCAGATCGCGCAGCGGCAGGTCGCCGCGCTGCACGATCTTCAGCGCCGCCAGCAGTTCAGCCTGGAACAGTTCCGAGCGGCGGCAATCATGCGCCAGCGTGGCGAGCGTCCGGATCACCGGCAGCCGGCCCATATCGCCCTTGCCGAAATCGCTCTCCAGTCCCCAGATCGCGACCAGGATCTGCGGCGGCACTCCGAACCGGGCCTCGATCCGCGACAACAGCGCCGCGTGACGCTGCAGCATCGCCCGGCCGCCATTGATCCGTCCGGGCCCGACCCGGGTCGCGACATATTGCTCGAACGTCTTGTTGAAGGTGTAGCGCTGGCGGCGGTCGAAATTCAAAACCGCCATGTCCTGCGTCACGCCGCCAAACGCCTGCGAGACCACGCCCTGCGGGATCCCCGTGGCCTGCGCCTCCGCTGACATGCTCGAAATGAACGTGCCGAAATCGCCGCCGCAGCGGGCGGCGAGCGCGGGAGTGGCAATGCTGACGGTAGCCGCCGCGAGCACGGCAACGACGACGCGACTTCGTGACAAGGCCATATCTCAATCCTTCAAGCCGGCGACGCTGATCTGATTCAACCTTGCAACAGGGAGCAGCGGAAGTCCAGAATTCCGGCCCTGTGTCGGCACATGCCGCAGAAAATCCGGCTTCCCGCCACATCCTGTTGCGGCTCGAGTTCAAGTGGGAGACCGATAAATTGCTTTACCAAAACGGCGAAGCGTTTCACGCGCGACGATAAGAGCTAGCGGTGGTGGAACGCCGCCAAACGCCAGACCTCCTTTATCCCGGACAACCCGCCTGGGATTGCTATACTGCGCCGCGCGTTGTGGTGACCCAGCAAGGTAGAGACCTATGGCGAGAGAATTGGAAGGCAAGGTTGCCGCCGTGACCGGGGCTGGGTCGGGCATCGGATTGGCTAGTACCGAGGCGATGTTGGCCGCCGGCTCGCGCGTGGTCATGGTCGACCGCGACGAGGCAGCGCTGAAGGCGCTCTGCGACAAGCACGGCGACGCCGTGATGCCGTTGGTCATCGACCTGCTCGACCCGGAGGACTGCAGTTCGCTGCTGCCCAGGGTCCTGGAGAAGGCTGGCCAACTCGACATCTTGCATGCAAATGCGGGTACCTACGTCGGCGGCGACCTGGTCGATGCCGACACTGCAACTATCGACCGGATGCTGAACTTGAATGTCAACGTCGTGATGAAGAATGTGCACGACGTGCTGCCTCACATGATCGCGCGTCGGACGGGCGATATCATCGTCACGAGTTCCCTGGCGGCCCATTTTCCGACGCCATGGGAGCCGGTCTATGCGTCGTCCAAGTGGGCGATCAACTGCTTTGTCCAGACGGTGCGACGCCAAGTCTTCAAGCACGGCATTCGAGTGGGCTCGATCTCACCCGGCCCCGTCGTCAGCGCACTGCTCGCGGACTGGCCGCCTGAAAAGCTGAAGGAAGCCAGGGAGTCGGGAAGTCTGCTGGAGGCCAGCGAAGTGGCGAACGTTGTCACGTTCATGCTGACGCGGCCGCGCGGCATGACAATTCGCGACGTGGTCATGTTACCCACTAATTTCGATCTTTAGCGGCATCCTCACCTGAGAAATGGGTTCACGGTGTTGATCCGGAGTTGCGCCAAAGCGCGACTGATTTGGTTGTGACGATCGGGACGGAGCCGCAAGGGTTCCGCCTTGGGTCGCAAAATCGCCGCCAAATTGGCTGACTGATCCCCGCCAATTCGGTATCCTTCGCTCCAGCCCCGCCAGCAGGGTCGGAGCGCCGCAGGAAGGTCAGGACTCCCATGCTTCTCGCACACCGGTTTGCTGTTACGGCGGCATCGTTGCTGATTGCATCTGGATTGTTTTTCTCGGCAGCGAGCGCAGCGGCCGAAGCGGCATCCGGCACCTGCGCAGATGCGGCCGGGCTCGTGGTGTTGCCTTCGCCGCTCGCGCCGTGGAAGGGCGCGCCATTGCGCGTCATGCTCGTCACCGAAAAGCCGGTCGAAGGAACGCTTGCGCTGATCGCGCCCGATGGAAGCGTCGCGGCCAAATCGCCCGACCGGCACGACGGGCCGCCCTATTTCTGGTTCGCCGAGGTCGCCGTTCCGGCTGCGGGGACGTGGCGCGCGACGCTGACGCTCGACCACCCGCCGGCGGAATGCAGCGCGGTCACCCGCGACATCGTCGTGAACGCGCGCAAGCCGGCGCCGCCGCACACGCCGGCGGGGAGCATCTGGCAGGTGCGCAATAACTGGAACCGGGAGACCGAGAACCTGTTTTCGGCATGGATCGCGAAGCTGTTCGACGCGCCACTCGACCAGGAATTGTCCTGGAAGGCATGGAATGACGTGCTGCGCGACCGATCCCGCAATTTCCTGTTCAACTATCTGGATATCGGCGAAGACAAACTGGGGATAGGCCTTCGCCCCGACTGTGCCGACTTTGTCTACTTCCTGCGCGCCTATTTCGCCTTCAAGATGGGACTGCCGTTCGGCTATTCGAATTGCTCGCGTGGCACCGCTGGCAAGCCGCCCAAATGCTACCAGTGGTTCGACATCGAGCATCCCGAAGTCACGCGTCCGGCCCCGCCGCCGGAACAGGACATCGCCTCGGTCACCCCTGCCGCCGCCACGCCCCCCGCACCTGCGCCGACCTTGCTGGGCTTGCTGGGCCGGGCGCAGCCGGTCGAGCCGTCCGCGAGTCACCGGCCAGTCCGCCCGCACCGAAGCCGAAGCGCCCGACGTCGTTCGGCGAATATTTACGGGACGTCGGCGATGTCGTTCATACCGGCGCCGTGCGGGTGGCGGCGAGCGATGACAACACCGACTTTTACACGGTACCGCTGACGCAACAGGCGCTGCGTCCGGGGACGGTGTACGCCGACCCCTACGGCCACGTTCTGATGCTGGTGCGTCGGGTGCCGGAATCGAACGGCACGCCGGGCGTCTTCCTCGCCGTCGACGCCGAGCCGGACGGATCGATCACGCGCAAGCGCTTCTGGCGCGGCAATTTCCTATTCGTGCACGATCCCGCGCTCGGCAGTCCCGGCTTCAAGCATTTCCGGCCGATCCTGCGCGACAAAAACGGCCTGCGGCGATCGACCAACGCCGAAATCGGCAAGAATCCGCAATACGGCGATTTCTCGTTACAGCAGTCGCAGTTAAGCGGTGAGGATTTTTACGATCGCATGGATGATGTGATGTCGCCCGAGCCGCTCGATCCGGTGCGGGCGATGACGGACGCCATCGCGAGCCTCGAAGAGCAGGTGAAGACACGCGTCACCTCGGTCGAGAACGGACGAAAATACCAGGAGAAGGAGCGCGGCGAGACCGCCATGCCGAACGGCGCCTCGATCTTCGAGACGACCGGCGCGTGGGAAGATTATTCGACGCCGGCGCGCGATTTCCGGCTGCTGATCGCGATCGACGTGGTGCGCGGGTTCCCCGATCGCTTCGCTCGACGGTCGGATCGCTACGCGCTGCCGGGCGGCAA
>CAWEEF010000008.1:0-62325 GCA_963808035.1 uncultured Alphaproteobacteria bacterium
ACCGAGCCGTTCGATCGTTTGCGCGGTGTTTGCAGGCTGAGGTCTCGGAGTCGGCACGCGCCTCGGCCCCCGGCGACGGTTCGACAGCAGATCCGGCGCATCGAGGTCGTCCTCGCCGGCGATCCCGACCAGCGCGAACAGCGCGTAGCGCCGGGCATAGGTAGCGCCGCGCCCATCCGGTGCGGCGCCGCGGTCTCGCTGACCGCGCAGACCGGCCAGTCCGAGGAGATCCATTCGCCGGAGGCATGGGCAGCAGGGTGGTGAGCTGGATTTGGCCGCCGGCCTGGTCGATCGCGGTGGTCTGGATGGTGGCGATCTCGTGCTGGCCAAGGCTCTTGCGGACGATGTCGAGGCCGCTGGCCAGCGAGGCATAGCGAAAGGTCCGGTCGCCCTCCCGCGGGAAGGGCGAGCGGATGATGGCGGTCAGGGATTTTTCCGGGTTGGTGAGCTCGCCCTGGGCCTTGGCCAGCGCCGCGGCGATGGCGCCGATGGTCTCACTGGAGCGGTGCATCGGCGGCCTCCACGTCGAGGAGTCGAAGCTGATGGCGCCGGATTTGGAGCGCTTGGCCCTGATGCCGTGGCCGGTGGCCTCCTTGGCGTCCTCCGGCACCAGCTTCTTCAGGTCGGCCTTGGCGCTCCTCGTGCTCCTGGTGCGCCGGTCGGGTCCGCCGGTAGGTGGCGGCCAACTCCGCCCAGCTGTTGGAGGCGCTCATGTCGACGATCTTGACCGCCTCCAGCCGGGGCCGCGGCGGCTCGATGCCGAACAGGCGCGGCGGCTCGCCGCTCTGGACGCAGCGCCAGAACTTCTTCTCGGCGGTGAGCAGCAGATGCTGGTACAGCGGATCGGCATGGATGGTGATCTCGACCCATTTGCCGCCGCCGGTGATGATCGACAGCACCGCCGACCGCGGCGTTGGCGACCCACATATTGTGCTGCAGCTGCGCCATGTGCTTTTCGGCCGCGGCTTCTTCCGAGAAGGTCCAGGGCAGCATGAACTTGGCTTCGAACACCGCGCCGGTGGGCTCGACGAGGCCATCCAGCGTCGCCGCCATCCATTTGTGGACGGGATGCTGGACCCGCTTCTGAACGTCCTTGACGGCGTGACCGGTGTTGCGCTCGTACCAGCGCCGGTTGAGGTCTTCGGTCACGGTGCCGAGCTGGACGATCAGGTTGTCGGAGAGGTCTTCCGGCTCGACCTCGCCGCGCTTCTCCCGCCACAGCCGGACCAGAGTGGCCTCATCGTCGCCCATGATGATCCGGGCATCCGAGCCGCCGATGAAGGTGCGGCGATCCATTGGATCGAACCAGACCGGACGATAGGTGGTGGAGAGGGGAGGAACGAGTTGAGTTGTGCCGTTACGCTGCACATCACTGGTCACCGGGATCTCCTTGAGGGTTGGCGCGACGCGATCCGCCGCACGGCCTCAACCCCGCCCAAACAGCCGGCCCGGCGGGGCTAGATCCCGGAAAACGCATGCTCCGGCCGAATCAGTAACGCTCTGTTTGTGATCGAAGGCGAGTTCTTTTTGAGCAAAAATTCTTGCTCTTTTACCGAGCTATTTCGCGCCGGGTGTCGGCACTGCGAACCATACGAGCGTGGGTAAATCGGGTAGCGCGCCCTCAGGCAGTCCGTACTTCCGCTCAAATTTGGCTTTGATCTGCAGGTTGCCCTCCGTGTCGCGGTAGTACATCGACAGCGCTTGCGGGTCCTTGAGCGGCAACGGCTCGGGCAAGGCGTTGACATCGGGTTCGACGTATTCGTCGTAAAATTCCATCACGGGAATAGCAGCCGAGCACTCGCGAGCCGGATGTATTCCTTGTTGAGCTCTCGCAGCAAAAAACTCGTAGCGGTCTTCGGTCATCCACAAGGGTTTTGGAATATAAGGATCGAAGTTCTTGGCTTCGAGCTCGCTCAATAAGAGCCGCATTCGGTCCAGAGGCCGGTACCTCTCCTTGGACAGTTTTGCGCGATACTTCAGGCCGGCGACCTTGCGCGACACGAACTGTTGGCGGAAGGGTTCGAAGTAAAGCGCCTGAACGTGCTCGCCGCTGTAGGGGCATATCGTCTTCCAACGCCAGCTTGACCTTGTTGCGGGCACGCCCTCCAGCAGAAGTATCTGCTGGCGTTTTCCTCCGTCGGGCAACGTGAATTTCAACAGCACGTCACCAGCGCGCGGCATATTGGCTGGGACATCTTCCGGTCGTTGAAGCACGATCTCGATCTGCAGCAGATGGCCGTCCGGCAGGCCTCTGACTGGCGGCCAAGTTCCCATCGGAATCGCAAAGGCATACTTGTCGGCGCGCGCTACCTTAAGCGCCTTGGCCATCAGACGTTGGATGTCCAGTTTTTGGACCTGATCGACATAGGTGGGTGGCATGATTTGGACCTCGCGAGCCTGAACGGGAGCGCAACCTATAGTAAATAAGTGTGGGCTAAAAAACAAACCCTAGATTGGTCTATCATATTGATCCTTCTCCTGTTTTTTTACCAGGACCAGACTTGATTCCGCTCCGGGTTACCCCATGTCAGACGTCCAAATACAACCCAGGAGAGTACCCCTATGAATGAACAAATACCCCCCGAAATTGTGACCCCTCCCCTCAACCGACCGGGTCGCCCCGACCCGGCGCAACCCGATCCGGCTCCGGCAAGGGAGGCGGAATTGGCAGCCGGTCTGCCGTCCGGTCAAGCCGTGCCCGGCAACACCCAGCCCGAGGCTGCCGCCCCGCCTGGCCCGGAGGCGGCCGCACGGCCGGCCGACGCCCCCAAAGGTGCCTGGCGCAGCACGCCGGGAGCAGGTTCCAAAGCCGGCACGCAAGGCGACGATGTTGATCAGCTGCGCCGGGACGACCGCTACCTTGCGGCCATGGTTGCAAGCGTGCCGTTGGCCGCGGGCGAGGACGGACGGGCTGACCTCGCGCTGGCGCATGAAATTCACGCCGCGGTCGAGCCCAAAGACATCTTCGACCGCTGGCGGGTCGAGGACCTCTTTCATGGCACCCGCGAGCTGACGCGCTATCGCACCCAGCGTGTTGCGCTGCCGCATGCGGCCCGTTTCAAGGCCATTGTGGCGTTGCTAATGCAGTTCAAGCACGTCTACAACCTCGAGGCCGCCAAGACGGCGCGAGACTACCTT
Source organism: uncultured Alphaproteobacteria bacterium (assembly GCA_963808035.1). Classification (GTDB taxonomy): domain Bacteria; phylum Pseudomonadota; class Alphaproteobacteria; order Rhizobiales; family Xanthobacteraceae; genus Bradyrhizobium. The sequence continues at coordinate 3,139 of CAWEEF010000008.1, forward strand.
GGCCTCGAGCCGAAAGAGCGCGAGCAGGCGCAGAACCTGCTGCGCATATTCGGTATCACCGACGCCGCTATCAATACCCAGGCCGCCGAACTCCACGAAAAAACTATCGCGGCGCTGGACCGGCTGATTGCCCAGCGCGAGACCCGTCGCAGCAGCATTGTGCGCGAGGTCAAGCGGGAAAACCGAAGGGGAGCTAAGGAGAAGGCCCAGCAGGAGAGGTCCAAACCGGACCAGCCCGAGCTTGCCCTGCATTAAGAAGGACACCGTGGCCAGCGAAAAGCAGATTGCGGCGAACCGGGCCAATGCATTGAAGAGCACGGGCCCTCGCACCGTGGCTGGACGCGCGACGTCCAGCCACAACGCGTATCGCCACGGGCTGTCGCGGCCGATGTCCCTGGATTCCGAGGCGCAGGCCGCGGTGGAATCGCTCGCGCGGACGATCGTGGACGAAATCGCAGGCGAAGAGCAACCGGAAGCTGCACGGCAGGACCTACTGGAAGCTGCACGGGCGCTGGCCGCCGCACAGCTTGAGCTGAAGCGGATCCGCGCGGCCAAGGTTGCGGCGACACCGACCGATCCGGACCAGCTGCTGGATCCCGAGATTTTGACCCGCCTGTGCGCAATTGGCCGCTACGAGCGGCTGGCACAGAGCCTGCGCAAGGCCGCCAAACGGCGGCTGGACGAGATCGGTGGCGGCGTTGGCAATTGAACTTTCAGGTCGGATACAGATGCTGCGCAAGCTCCGGCGGCGCGGGAACTTTGGACGGGTCTGGACGCGCGAGGGGGCGCTGCTGGCCGAACCGGAGCGTGGCAGACGCACCCTGATGGCTGAGCACAACGCGCGTTTTGACAGAACGAACCCAATTGAAGGATCAAACCAGAGTTCCTAGGTGGACGAGCCAGGGCTCGGGACGGGACCCTGTTCTGTCTTTTGCCTTTCGTAGCGGCGGGGTGGCGACACGGCTTATGTCCGATGCGGCAGACAGCCGAAAGGGTCAAACACTGCGTTGTGCTGATCTGTTAGATTTTCGTACTGAAACGATAATGAGGCGGATTGCCCCGGGGGCAGCTCATGCACAGATGCCGGGCGGCACGGCGCCCTACCCGTCCTGCAAGAGTTGGCCGGCCGCGCAATGGGCGGCGCTTCGTTTGGCCGCTGCGGTTGGCAGATTTCTTGCTGCTGGCCTGTCATGTATGCCCATCAAGGGCCGTGGCTGTGCCAGAGCGGAGCGAAAAAATGACCGAACAGTACGATTTTGAGACGACCCAACGTGCAAACCGCCGTCCAGGGCGGTCGCAGGACCGGCCACGCCCGATCCGTGATATTCGCCGGGAGCTGAAGGCGATCGAATCCCGCTGGCGCGAGGCCTCACAAATCCGATCGATGATCGCCTCGCTCAATCGGGAGGTCGCAAGTCTCGACGTCAGTATCGCAGCCGAGCTGCAAACCTCCCGGGTTCGCGATCCGCGGCATTACGCCTATCCGACCACGGCGAAAGCCATGGATCTACGCAAGCAGAATCTGAACGCGACGATCGCCGCGCTGTCGAGGCGGCTGGATCAGTTGGACAATGCCGACACTTCGGAAGCGCTGGTCCTCGGTCTGCAGCCCGCCTGAATAGCGGACGACGGGGCAATTGCCGCCTTTGGCGGCATCTGCTTTCGCGACCCTTTATCGACGCCCGCGGATCAGCTTGCGCCGTTCTGCGGTCAGCGCGACGCCGGCTCCGATCAGGATCAGCGCGAGCGTCGCACTCAGGCTTCCCGGCGCGATGCAGTTGATGCAGGTACCGATGATGGCGGGTGCCTCATACACGGTCGGCTCTCCTTGCTGATGACCCGGAAGATGGCGTGATTTCGGGAAAGCATAGTATAAGACCGGCTGGCAGGAAATGCCCGATTTATTGCGCCGCTCAGAACAAATTGCGCGCAGCATACCATTGAATTGATTAATGATCGCGTTCCGTTCGGCCAGCGCCCTTCCGGTTTGCCATCTATCGGCCTGTTTGGTATTGACGTTGAGCCGATCCAAATGCGGATCCGTGCTGTCGAGACGAAGATTGCCGCGCGAGTTTGAAATCTAATCCTGACGCAGGTGCAGATGCAGACCAGGTCCAGCGATGATTTGCTGCTCGTCATCGACGTTCAAAACGATTTTTGCCCGGGCGGCGCGCTCGCGGTTAGCGCCGGCGACGCGGTTGTACCAATCATCAACCGGCTTTCGGAACGCTTCGACCATGTGGTGCTGACCCAGGATTGGCATCCGCAAGGCCACAGCTCATTTGCCACCAGCCATCCGGGTTCGGCGCCGTTTGAAAGCGTAACCATGCCCTATGGCCAGCAGACACTGTGGCCCGACCATTGCGTGCAGGGGACATCGGGCGCCGGCTTTCATCCGATGTTGAAAACCGACCGGGCGGAGCTGGTGATCCGCAAGGGTTTCCGGCCGGAAATCGATTCCTATTCGGCATTCTACGAAAATGACCGGCGCACACCGACAGGTCTGGCGGGCTATCTTCGCGAGCGCGGCATGCGACGAGTTTTTCTGGCCGGGCTCGCCACCGATTTCTGCGTCTATTATTCCGCGATCGACGCTCGTCGGCTTGGCTTCGAGGCGGTGTTGCTCGAAGCGGGCTGCAGGGCGATCGATCTGGCGGGGTCGCTCGAAACCGCCCACCAGGCGATGGACGCGGCCGGGGTCCAGCGCGTCGGCGATCTGGCCTGATGTCACTCAGTTAACTGGCGGCCTCGATGCTCATCGTTTTTTCTGGACTTCCCGGAACCGGCAAGACGACACTTGCTCAGGCGTTGGCACGCAAGCTCAATGCTGGCTACGTGCGGATCGACACCATCGAAGACGCATTGCTGGCTGACGGAGGGAGCAATCTTGTTGCCGCGGGCGCGGGCTACCGCGTGGCCTACGCAATGGCTGAAGACAACCTGCGGCTTGGTCGAACGGTGATCGCTGATTCCGTCAATCCCATCAGGCTGACGCGCGAGGCATGGCGGGACGTAGGGAAGCGATCAGGATCGATAGTGGTTGATGTTCAAGTGATCTGCTCAGACAAGACGCAACATCGACGTCGAATTGAGGCGCGCAATTCCGGCACGCGCGGATCGAATTGGCTGGAGATTATCAATCGGGATTTTGACGCTGTGGATCACGCAACCATCGTGATGGATACCGCAGGGCAGACGGTAGAGCAAAGCCTTGCGGTGTTGCAGACGGCGGTGTCCGAACGAATGCCGTAATCTGGCGCGGTCCGCTCCTATCTCGATACTGCGACCGCCCCGTGGTCTCGCAGGCAAGCCTTGTGGCCGAGCCCACTCTCTCCAGCGCCCGGCACAATCCGGTGATGCCTACCGTCGTCGCGAGGCTCGAGCACAAGGCGAAACGCCATGATTGAATCGTCCGCCAGCCGTACGGCACTTGCTACATCGCTCATGAGAGCGCGCGGTGCAAAAGCAGACCTATCGCGGCTCCCGCGACAGGTCCGTTCTATGCGGTCCGCGACGTGCGGTTCGGCATGCCGCCGAGGGCGATGATTTCCGCACTCAACTGTTCGATCGTCGTGCGATAGCGCATCGCCGTCTGCCGGATCAGCGCAAATGCGTCCTCTTCGCACAGCGCGTGGCTGCGCATGACATGAAGAACCGCGGCGAAGACGACGCGCCGCGACCGAATTCGATCCTCGAGCCGCTCGATATGGGCGGCTTCGTCGCTGCGCCGCTGCGCCGCATCGAAGGCCACGACCAGCGCCGTGTAAATTCCCGACGAGCGCAACGGCTTGACAAGAAATGAAGCCGGCTGCAGGTCGAGCAGCCATTTCAGACGGCTCGGAGTCTCGGTTCCGATCAGCGCGATGATCGGTGCATGGATCTTCCACGTCGCCGCCGGGCTGCTTTTGATCGGAATGCTGTCGGCGTCGAGAACAATCACGTCAACGGGCCCTTCCGGAGAGGTGACCTGACCCGGGTCGGTTTCCAGGATCGTCATGCCGAGCCGACCGAGCTGACGGCGCAGCATCCCGATCTCGCGCTCGTCCCTCACCAGCAGGAGGGCGCGACGGCCGCGGACGGAGAAGGGCGATGACCTGGTCATTTCACGACACGCAGATGGTTTGACCGTTTCGTACCGTTGCCCGTCTCGATCCTCGCGCCAATCGCCGCCAGATCAAGGTTCGAAAGATAGGGGTCGGGCCGCTCCGGGGCATCCGCTTCCCAGAAGATCCGGAACTGCCCGTCACGCGCCGCGCGCGCCAGACGGGGGGTCAGGAAGCAGTGATTGTTGTCCGGATCCACCCAGACCGGGCCTTGCGGAGAATCGTAGCGATGATTTGCCGCAGCACGACGGACGGCATTGACGTCGGCGGTGCCGGCGCGGCGGATGGCACGAGCCAGCAGCATGACGCAGACATAGGTCGATTGCCCGTCCACGGAAGGGTGGCTGTCGCTGCCGTGGCGAGCCTTCCAGCGGGCGACGAACGCGCGGTTCTCGGGTCGGGCGATGGCCTCGAAATAGGCGGACGACGTGATGCATCCGGCGGAGGCTTCGGACCCGATCAGCTTGAGTTCGGGCTCGCACAGGCTGCAGCTCAGCACCGGGATCACCAATCCCGCACGCGCCGTCGCCTGGTGGAGCGCGCGCATGAAAACATAGCTGGACCGTCCGACTAGCGTATTGAACACCACGGGAGGCTTTCGTTCGGTGATTTCCTTGACGATGTGATCCACCGCGGTTTCGCCAAGCTCGAGCAGGCGCTCGGCGAGGACGCGGCCGCCGGCACTGGTTACGATTTCCCGGATGACCCGATTGGTCTCCCAGGTCCAGACATAGTTGGAGCCGATGCAAAACACGTCGCTGGAAATGTGCTCAAGCATGTGCCGCACCAGCGGCACGACGGTGTGATTGGGCGCGGCGCCGACATAGATGACGTTGTCGCTGCTTTCGAACCCCTCATATCGTGCCGGATGCCAGAGCAACCGTTCGGTACGCTCCACGATGGGAATAACCTGCTTGCGCGACGCCGAGGTGTAGCAGCCGACGATATGCTCGACCTGCTCTTCGCGAATGAGGTCGTCGCATGCGGTATGGTAGGCGGCGACGACACCGCCGGGATCGCGCCAGTGCGGAGCAAAGCTGAAATCGAACTCCTCGCTTTGATTGACCTCGTCGACCGCCATCAACGCGCTTTTCTGCATCTCGCCCGACATCATGGCGTAGGGGCCGGTTCGGGAAAAGACGAGACCGAGTGGGATCGACGGCTTGGTCATCGGCAAGGCTCGGACGTTGCGAGGTCAGGTCATCTCACCGCAATAAGGTTGAGCTGTCACCTGTTATCGTCGATCGGGACTGCGCATCATTTGGGCCGTCTGACATAAAAAAGTGCCGGCCTCTGATTGACAAGCCCGTCGGCGCTAAGACACAATCCTCGTCCTTCGTACGTGAATACGTGTGGGGCGAAAGAGTTCTCGCGCAGCCGATGACGTCTGGGCGACGACTTACCGGTTTTGCGCTGCAACGTAGACCCTACGCGACCATCGATAGGAACGGCATTGATGCCATTCGGGGCCTTCTCGGGCCACGGGTGGCTTTTCGCGTTTGTCGGCCGAGACGAAAGCGGGTGAAGCATGGTAGTGCGCCTTCCGACGCTGGAGCAGATCGATCATTTGGGATCGGATTTCGGTCTCGTTCTCTCGGCCGACGAAGTGGTGGCCTTTCAGCACGCCTTCAAAGGGCCGCTGGCCTCTTACGGCCGGCTGGAAGAACTGGTGCCGCCGGCGCTGGCGCCTGTCGCGCCGCGCTCGCCTGGATACCGGCCTTCCGCGTCCGAAAATCCTTATGGGGCCTGGTATTGGAAGACGAATATCAAAACCGGCAGCGAGGGACTGTTGAGCGGCAAGAAGGTCGCGATCAAGGACAATATCTGCGTGGCCGGCGTGCCGATGATGAACGGCTCGGCATTGCTCGAAGGCTACGTTCCCGAACTCGATGCCACGGTGGTGACGCGGATCCTCGAAGCCGGCGGCACCATCGCAGGCAAGGCGGCGTGCGAAGACCTCTGCTTCTCGGGCGCCAGCCACACCTGTGCCGGGGGCGTGATACGAAATCCGCACAATCCGGCCCACAGCGCCGGCGGATCGTCGGGTGGCAGCGCGGCGCTGGTCGCGGCCGGTGAGGTGCCGATGGCGCTCGGCGGCGACCAGGGTGGATCGATCCGCACGCCCTCAAGCTGGTGCGGCGTCTATGGCTTGAAGCCGACCTGGGGCCTGGTGCCAACCACGGGTTCGATGCCGATCAGTTATTCCGTCGATCATTGTGGCCCAATGTGCGCATCGGTCGAAGACGTGGCGCGCCTGCTGACCGTCATCGCCGGCCATGACGGCTGGGACACACGAACGATCGCGGCGCGCCCCGGCGACTACATGGCGGCACTCGGCAAGCCGGCAAAGGGATTGCGCGTCGGCATCCTGCGCGAGGGGTTTGGCCATCCGGAAAGCGACCCCGCGGTCAATGACAAGGTGCGGCAAGCCATTGAAGCGCTGGGGAAAGCCGGCGTCGAAAGCGGGCCGATCTCGATCCCCTGGCATCTCGACGGGCCGCATGTCTGGAGCGGCATCATTCTGGAAGGCGCCGCCGAGATGATGCTGAAGGGATATGGCGTCGGCAACAACATCCATGGCTATTATCCGCTGTCGATGCAGGAGGCCTTCGCACGCGGCATGGGGACGCGGATCAACGACGTGTCGCCGACCGTGAAGCTGGTACTGATGCTCGGCGAATACATGCACCGCAACTACCATGGGCGCTATCATTCGAAGGCGCAAAACCTGCGCGTGTTGCTGCGCCGCGCCTATGACGAGGCGCTGGAGAAATTCGACGTGCTGGCGATGCCGACCATTCCATTCACCGCAACCGCGATTCCGCCGGCCGATGCGCCGCTCGGCGTTACGATCGATGCCGCCCTCAACATGCAGGCCAATACCTGTTCGTTCGACGTTTCCGGCCATCCTGCCTTCACCGTGCCATGTGGCCGCGTCAATGGTTTGCCGGTCGGCCTGATGCTGGTCGGACGTCACTTCGAGGAAACCACCCTGATCAGGCTGGCGGCAGCGATCGAAGCCGGCGGAGACTGGAAGCTGAACTAGGACCGTCGCGGCAATGAACTGACATTGGCGCGGGTTTGTACCGGCGCCCTGTTTTGAGGAGATACGATGACCGACGATCCCTGGCTCAAGACCTCGATCATGGCCAAGCGCGGCCTTGCCAAAGGTCGAACCGGCAAGCGTCACGCGCACTCGATCGCGGCGCAGGGCGACTACCATTATGTCTATGGGCCCTACGCGAAACCCGTTCTCACGATCGATCCCGGCGATGTCGTCGCGGTGGAAACCGAGGACGCGTTTGGCGGCGTCATCACCAGCGAGCGGGACAGCCCGACCGCGAAGCTCAAGTTTCCCTTTCTCAATCCGCAATGCGGCCCGATCGCCGTCAACGGCATCGAGAAGGGCGATTGCCTGGCCGTGCATATCCACGCCGTGGAGACCCGGGGCGCGCAGCCCGCCGGCACCACCTGCATCATTCCGGAATTCGGCGGCCTGGTCGGAACCGCGTCGACCGCGATGCTCAACCCGCCACTGCCGGAACGGGTCAGGAAAATGCACGTCGACAAGGATGGCGTGCGCTGGAGCGACAAGATCACGCTGCCCTATCAGCCATTCATCGGCACGATCGGCATTTCGCCCGAGATCGAGGCGATCTCGTCGCTGCAGCCGGATTACCACGGCGGCAACATGGACTTGCCGGATGTCGCGCCGGGTTCGATCCTTTACTTTCCGGTCCACGTCAAGGGCGGCCTGCTCTATGTCGGCGATTGCCATGCCGCGCAGGGCGACGGCGAGTTGTCCGGCGTGGCGATCGAGCAGCGTGCCACCGTCACGATGCAGGTCGACGTCATCAAGGGCTGGAGCTTTGCGTGGCCACGGCTTGAGACCGAGAATTTCCTGATGACCATCGGCAGCGCCCGGCCGCTGGAAGACGCGGCCCGCATCGCCTATCGCGAGCTGGTGCGCTGGATGAGCGCCGATTACGGCTTCGACCAGATCGACGCTTACATGCTGCTCAGCCAGGCCGGACGGATCCGGCTCGGCAACATGGTCGATCCCAAATATACGATGGGCGCGTCGATCCTGAAGAAATATCTGGTCGCATGATGAATCGGCAACAACGAGGAGGGCTACGGCAATGAAGGTCAATCGCAGAAGGTTCTTACAGAGTACGGCCGCCACCGCTGCCGCCGGCATGTTCACATCGACCGCCTGGGCGGACGATCCGATCGGCGTGGCGAGCCTCCATGACCTGTCGGGCGGCCTCGACATCTACGGCAAGCCGATGGTCGATGCGATCACGCTTGCGGTCGAGGAAGCCAACGCGGCCGGCGGACTGCTCGGCCGGCAGATCAAGCTGATCAACTACGACACCCAGTCGAACATGCAGCTCTATACCCAGTTCGCGCAGCAGGCGGCGCTGAAGGACAAGGTGGCGGTCGTTCATGGCGGCATCACCTCGGCCTCGCGCGAGGTCATCCGGCCGGTGCTCGATCGCTTCAAGACGCTTTATTTCTACAACACCCAGTATGAGGGCGGCGTCTGCGACCGCGATCAGTTCGACACCGGCGTCACGCCGGCGCAGACGGTGGAAAAACTTGTGCCCTACGCGATGAAGAAGTGGGGCAAGAAGGCCTATGTTGTCGCGGCCGACTACAATTACGGCCAGATCACTTCGCAATGGGTGAAGAAATACGTCACCGAAAACGGCGGCGAGGTCTCGTCGATCGACTTTTTCCCGCTCGATGTCACCAATTTCGGTCCGACCATTTCCAAGATCCAGGCCGCGAAGCCGGACTTCGTATGGTCGGCGCTGGTCGGCGGTGCCCATATTTCCTTCTATCGCCAGTGGGCCGCGGCCGGCATGCACAAGAGCATCCCAATGGCGTCGACGACCTTTGCTGTCGGCAACGAGCACATTGTGCTGTCGCCCGAAGAGTGCAACGGCATGCTGATCTGCTACAATTACTTCCAGGATCTGAAGAACCCGGTCAACGAGGCATTCGTCGCCAACTTCCACAAACGCTTCGGCGCCGACTATCCCAACATCACCGAGCTCGCGATGGGAACCTATCAGGGCTTCCGCCTGTGGGCGGAAGGGGTCAAGAAGGCGGCCAGCATCGACCGCCTGAAGGTCATCGAGGCGCTGGAAACCGGCATCAGCATCGATGCCCCCTCCGGCAAGGTCACGATCGATCCGCCGACGCATCACTGCATCCTCGATGTTCATATCGCCGAAGTCAGCGACAAGAAACTCAAGGTGCTGGAGAATTTCGCCCAGCAGAAGCCCGCCGACACCGCCGCGGTATGCAACCTGATCAAGAATCCGAACGACAACCAGCAATATGTGATCAAGATCTGACGGCCCGCGCGCTGTCTCGTCCTGCTTGGGAAAGGTGAACGTGGATCTCGTTGCTCTCCTGGCAATCCAGGTCCTTTACGCGATAGCCAGCCTGGCGCTCATCAGCATCGGGCTGGCGATTATCTTCGGCATGATGCGGGTCATCAATCTCGCTCATGGCGAATTCCTGATGCTTGGTGGCTATGCCGCGATCGTTGCCACCAGCCATGGCGTCAACATCTGGCTGTCGATGCTGGTGGTCGCACCGGTCGTGGTCGGCATCATCGGCGTGATCATCGAGCGCACCATCATCCGTTTCCTCTACGGCCGCATGATCGACACCATGCTGGCGACCTGGGGCCTGAGCCTGCTGCTGGTCGGACTTACCACCGCAATCTTCGGCAATACCACGGTCGGCATCTCCGCCCCGCTCGGCAGCTTCGAGATCGGCGCCTACCGGACCAGCGCCTATACGCTGTTCGTGATCGCGGTGGCGTTCGTGGTGCTGGCGGCGATCTTCGCGACGATGCGCTGGACGCGGCTCGGCCTGATTGCGCGCGGCACAATGCAGAACGCCAACATGGCGGCGGCGCTCGGCGTCAATCCGCCGCGCGTTTACGCCATCACCTTCGGTATCGGCGCCGCACTGTCGGGTCTGGCCGGCGCGGTGCTGGCCCCGGTCTCGGGCGTTTTTCCCACCATCGGCGTCGCCTACGTCGCCAAATCCTTCATCACGGTGATCGGCGGCGGCGCCGCCATTCTCAGCGGCACGATATCCGCGGCCGCCCTGTTCGGCACCATCAACCAGATCGCCACCTTCGCCACCACCCCGGTGTTTGGCGAAGTGGCCCTGCTTGGTGCTGCCATCGTCCTGATCCGCCTGTTGCCTCAAGGCATTACCGGCCGCTTCTTCCGGAGAGGCCTGTGAACGGACGCGCGCTCAATGTCGCGGGCCTTGCGCTGGTCGGTAGCGTCGGCATTGCCTTCCTGGTGCTGACGCCGCGTTTTGCCGAGCTCGACACCGTTCTCGAACTCACCGTCTACATGATCATGGCGATCCTGGCGCTCAGCCTCGCGCTGATCTGGGGCTATGGCGGCATTCTCTGTTTCGGCCAATCGGCCTTCTTCGGGCTTGGCGCCTATACCTATGCGATCGCCATGTTCAACATCGGCGAGAGCACCATTCCGCTCCTGCTCGCCATCGTTCTGCCGGCGGCCTTCGCCGCGCTGCTCGGTTATTTCATGTTCTATGGCCGTATCAGCGACGTCTATCTCGGCGTCATCACGCTGACCGTAACGCTGATCCTGTTCAATTCGGTCAATTCCACGGCGGGCCCCGAGTTTCATATCGGCGTGGCACGGCTCGGCGGCTTCAACGGCATTCCCGGAATTCCGTCGCTGAACGTCCCCGGCAAGCCGGCCTCACCGATCGATCTCGAGGGCATGTTCTATCTGGCGACGGCGTCGTTGCTCGCGACATATTTCGGATTGCGGCTGCTCCTGGCCAGCCGTTTCGGCCGCATCATCGTCGGCATCCGGGAAAACGAACGCCGCGCCGAACTGCTCGGCTACGATCCCCGCGCCTACAAGCTTGCGACCTTCACCATCGGTGGCGCGCTGGCCGGTTTTGCCGGCTGTCTGTTCGCCAATTGGGGAAGCTTTGTCAGTCCCACCATCTTCGGGCTGGCACAATCGGCGCAGATCATCATCTGGGTCATTGTCGGCGGGCGCGGCACGCTGATCGGCCCGATCGTCGGCTGCATCGGGATCCAGTGGCTCAACACCGCGCTCGGGGCGAACCAGCCCAGCGGGAATTCGGATTGGTGGTCGAAAATTCTCGCCAACGCGCCGCTCGTGCTCGGAACCATCCTGGTTGCCTTTGTGCTGCTGGTGCCGAAGGGCCTGGTGCCGACGCTCGGCGATTGGGGACAATCGCTGCTGCGATCGCGTACCCGGCGCACCAAGACGGCCATGGAACCCAAACGGGCGGAGGAAGGCTGATGGCCGAACCGCTGCTCCAGACCCGCGACCTCAGCATGCACTTCGGGGGCGTCCACGCCGTCCGCCATGTCAACTTCACGCTGGCCGAGGGTGAGCTGCGCTGTCTGATCGGCCCGAACGGTGCCGGGAAAAGCACGTTCTTCAAGATGCTGACCGGGCAGCTCGAGCCGAGTCGGGGCCAGGTCCTGTTCCGCGGCAATGATATCTCCCACGCCCACGCCCACCAGATCGCGCGCCTCGGCATCGGCATCAAGACCCAGGTGCCGAGCGTGTTCGACGGTCTCACGGTGCGCGAGAATATCTGGCTTGCGGCGAGTCGCCTGCATTCCGGGGAACGCGCCAGGAGCGTGGTCGACGAGATGCTGGAGCGGATCGGGCTCACCGGCCTCGCGCAACGGCTGGTCGGCCAGCTCGCCCACGGTCAGCGGCAATGGGTCGAACTCGGCCTCGTTCTGTCGACCGATCCCGAGCTGATCCTGCTGGATGAGCCGGCTGCCGGTATGACCCACGACGAAGTCTTCAAGACCGCCGAGCTGGTGCGCGAGATCAACCGCAGCAAGGCCCTCATCGTGGTCGAGCACGACATGCAATTCATCCGCATGATCGCGAAACAGGTTACCGTATTCAATCAGGGCAGCGTGCTGGTCGAGGACGCCGTGGAGAATATCCTGCGCAATCCGCTGGTACGCGACATCTATCTCGGCAAACAGGCGGCCGCATGATGCTCGATGTGCAGGGACTGCGAACCAGTTACGGCCGCATTCCGATCCTCAACGGGGTCAGCTTCCGCGTCAGCGAGGGCGAATTCATCGGCATTCTCGGCCACAACGGCATGGGCAAGACGACCCTGCTCAAGGCATTGATGGGATTTCTGCCGGCCACGGCCGGGCGCGTGCTGTTCGATCAAGAGGATGTCACGACGGCCGAACCCTATCGCCGCTCGCGGCTCGGGCTCGGTTATGTGCCGCAGGGACGGGAGATTTTCCCGGGGCTGACGGTCTACGACAATCTGCGCATGGGTTGCAGCAAGCAGCGCGGCCGCGAACAGAGCACCATCGCCGCGGTGCTGCAGGAGTTTCCCCGCCTCAAGACACTGCTCGATCGGGCCGGCGGCGCGCTGTCGGGCGGCGAACAGCAATTGCTGGCGATCGCGCGCTGCCTTTGCGGCCAGCCGCGGCTCGTGCTGCTCGACGAGCCGACCGAAGGCATCCAGCCTTCGATCATCGACGAGATCATCGAAACCCTGCAGCGGCTGCGCGCCAACAGCGGGCTCACCATGATCCTGGTCGAGCAGAATCTCGACTTCATCGCGGCGCTCTCGCAGCGGATTCTCATCATCCAGAAGGGAACCATTACCCGCGAGGTTCAACCCGGGGCTCTCGGCGATGCAAGCCTCGTCGGAGAATTTGTCGGAATCGCAACGTAAGCCCGATCTCACGGGTAATCACAGGGAGACCAAGCCATGGCCGTCAGGAGACCCACTCTCGAGCAATTGCGCAGCGTGGCCGAGGACCTCGGCATGCATATGGGCGACGCGGAGCTCAAATCCTACGACGCGCTGATGCAGGCGAACTATGCCGCCTACGACGCGGTAGACGCCATGCCGGATTATGTGCCGGCGGTGAAATACCCGCGAACACCCGGCTATCGTCCCGAGGGCGAGGAGAACAAATACAATGCCTGGTACGTCAAAACCGAGATCAAGGGAGCGCCAAGCGGCAAGCTCGCCGGCAAGAAGATCGCGCTGAAAGACAATGTCAGCCTGGCCGGTGTGCCGATGATGAACGGCGCCTCGACACTCGAAGGTTACATACCCGATACCGACGCCACCATCGTCACGCGCATCCTCGACGCGGGCGGCACCATCGTCGGCAAGACGCATTGCGAGTATTTCTGTTTCTCCGGCGGCAGCCACACCTGCGCGGCCGGTGCCGTCCACAATCCGCACAAGATGGGCTATTCCTCCGGAGGCTCGTCATCGGGAAGCGCCGTCGTGGTCGCGACCGGGGAAGCCGATATGGCGATCGGCGGCGACCAGGGCGGATCGATCCGCATCCCCGCTTCCTTCAGCGGCATTTACGGGATGAAGGGTACGCACGGCCTTGTTCCCTACACCGGGGTGATGCCGATTGAAGTGACGATCGATCACACCGGACCGATGACCCGCAATGTCCGCGACAACGCGCTTCTGCTGGAGGTGCTGGCCGGAGCGGACGGGTTGGATCCCCGGCAAGGCACGCCGAAGGTCTCGAACTATACGGAAGCGCTTGGCGGCGGTGCCAAGGGCTTGCGCATCGGCGTCGTCAAGGAAGGCTTCGGGCATCCGAGTTCGGAAGCCGATGTCGACAGCAAGGTCAAGGCAGGTGCCGACCTCTTCAGGAAGCTCGGCGCCACCGTCGACGAGATTTCGGTGCCGATGCACCTGGTGGCGCCCGCGATCTGGCTGCCAATCGCCGCCGAAGGCGCCACCGAGTTCATGATGAAGGGCAACGGCATGGGGACCAACTGGCGCGGTCTTTACAATACCACCCTGCTCGACGCCCATTCCGGCTGGCGTTACCGCGCCGACGAACTGTCCGACAGCCTCAAGATCACGATGCTGCTCGGTCAATACTTCACCAAGCATTACCGCGGCCATTTCTACGCCAAGGCGCAGAACCTGAACCGCAAGCTGCGCGCGGCGTACGATGTGGCGCTCGGCAAATACGACCTGCTGCTGATGCCGACATTGCCGATGAAGGCGACGCCGCTGCCGCCGCCCGACGCGCCGCGCGAACTCTATATCCAGCGGGCATTTGAAATGGTGCCCAATACCGCGCCGTTCAACGCAACCGGGCATCCGGCGATGAGCCTTCCCTGCGGAATGAGCGAGGGCCTGCCGATCGGATTGATGCTGACCGGCAAGTATTTCGATGAGCCGACCATTTACCGGGCCGCCGCAGCCTTCGAAGGCGCCGGCGACTGGACCAAGATGTAACCGGACAGGGCGGCCTGCCGACAAAGGCCGGCCGCCACACCAACCATGGAGGCGACGATGGATCTCGGACTAAAGGGAAAGAGTGCGCTCGTCACCGGCGCGAGCAAGGGAATTGGCCTTGCGATCGCCGAACTGTTCGCAGCCGAGGGCGCCAACGTGGCGATCTGCGCCCGTAATGCCGATCAGGTCAACAAGGCTGTGAAGGGCCTCGCGGCAAAGGGCGTCAGATCATGGGGCAAGGCGATCGATGTTGCAGACCCGGCGGCGCTGAAAGGCTGGATCGAGAGCGCGGCCGGCGAGTTCGGTGGTATTGACAGTATCGTTTGCAACGTCAGCGCGCTGGCGGTCGGCGACACCGCCGACACCTGGGAGAAATCGTTCCGGACCGATATGATGCACACCGTGAATTCGGTGGCTGCCGCCGTTCCCTATCTGGAAAAATCCAAATCGGCATCGATCACCATCGTTTCCAGCGTGTCCGGCTTCGAGGTCGATTTCGCCGCCGGATCCTACGGTGCCTTCAAGGCGGCCCTGATTCACTACGCCAAGGGCCTGAGCAGCCAGCTCATCGCAAAAGGCATCCGCGTCAACGCGGTGTCGCCGGGCAATACCTATTTCGAGGGCGGCATCTGGCAGAACATCGAGCGGGGAATGCCGGATCTCTACAAGACGGCGATGTCGCTCAATCCGACCGGGCGGATGGGGACACCACAGGAGGTCGCGGCCGGCGTGGTGTTCCTGTCGAGCCCGGTGGCGAGCCGCATTTCCGGCACCAACCTCATCATCGATGGCGCGCTGACCAAGGCGGTTGGGCGCAGGCCCGCATCGATGACCCCGGTCGAGGTAATCGACTTGGGTTGACGCCCACGTCATCGCGCCGGAACGTCAGGGATTGCTCGGCCGAATTGAACTATGCCGTGGCAGTCTAGCGATCCCGTTGGTTCCTCGCAACGACGGATCAGGACTGCGGGCCCATCAAGCGCTGGGCATTTTCGGCACACAGCACATGGTGATGAAGGTTGGCAATCCACTGGCGGCCGGAAACAGTCAGGTTCAAATATTTGATGCCCTCGTCGATATGCATGGAGACGCCATTCCAGAAGAATTCGGGATATTTATCGACGAGATCGGCGGGAGACGAGTAGCCGAGTTGCTTGTTGATGCCGACTTCCTCAAATTCATAGAAAAGCGCATTGACCTTCCTGGCATACATTGGATCGCCAAGCTGTCCGATCAGGTCCGCAGCCTGAACCAGGCGGGGCAGAATATCTGCGTCTTCGGTCTTGCTCTCAGGCGAAGGCGGGAAGCGGGTCGATTCGATTGCCCTGGCGATTCGCTCGACGTCAATTCCGGGAGAACTGCCAAGTCGTTCGATGGCAAACAGCTTCGATCGTTGAACGTGGTAAGGCATGAGCGATGCATCCGACGCACCCCGAGGCAAGGTTATCCGGGCTCCATTGTTGTCTACGACAAATTCGTCCGCGGTATCGCCGCTCAGCACGCCGCGAACATAGCCGATGTCATGAAGCAGGCAGGCGATGATCAGATGGGTGTAATCGGCCAGCTCGATCCGGCGCGACATCCTCAAACCCTGCAGGATGTCGCGGCCAACCATGGTGACCAGCCAGGTATGCTCATAATTGTGATACAGCGCGTCGCTTCTGCCGATGCATTCGATGGTAAGCCGGGCCAGCGAACCGAGACGCTCCGCCAATTCGTCCTGCGCTGAACCAAAGATCTCGCGGAAATCGCTGGCGATAAATCTCCCGAGCCTGCGCGCCGCCGACGCCGTGATGGTCTTCATCGACATTCTCCGCCCAAGCCAGCCGCCGCCAACCTTCCAGGCCGGATCGTCTGGAAACGAATGCCAGTGCAACTCACTGCGCAGCACGGTCTCCCGCGCCGGAAGTTTGCAATGCGCGCTCGAACGCTACGCCTGCCATGGCCAATCGCAAGAGCCTATCGGCGGCAGCCGGTCGTTAGCCTGCGTTGTCCTGAACCTAAATGCCCGCAACGGGGCGGACGTTTTATGTGTCATTCAGGCTGTCCGAATGGACCATGCAGATGAAAAGCAGACGCTGCGTCGTGGGTGTCGAAACGCTGCCGCAACGATCCAACGACGCGCGTTCTTCAGTCGTCAGCCGCGGACTCAAAAGGCAAGCAGTTGGTGATCTCCCATCGAAGAAGGCTTCAAGCTGCCTCTCGGCGACATTGCTGTGCCACAAGTTTCACACGTTGGAGTGGGTGACTATGTTCTTGTTTCGTTCTAGCCTGATCACGATCCAAGCCGACACCCCCGAAACAACAACAAGTTACGGATATGATCTCATGAGCGATGTTCAGGCCGAGCCGAGTCTCCTTCAGATAATTTTTCGCAACGACAATGAGACGCCGGTGGAATTCGTCGTCGACGTTCTGCATTCGGTGTTCAAGAAGTCTGCAGCCGAGACGACCAGATTGCTGGAAAAAATCGACAGATATGGCCAGGCCATTTGCGGGACCTATCCGCGCGAACGCGCCAACAAGCTGCTCGCAGCGGCCCGCCGACGCATCCAGGCCGCCGGACATTCGCTCCTGATCACGAGCGAGGCGGTTGCGGAGGACGGTGATACGGCTGACGACCATTGCAAGCTCTGCGGCACGCTGTTCAGCGAGGACCGGCCTACACTCGAAGGTACGGTAGCGCTGATCTGCGATGACTGTCTGTACGAGATCTCGAGAACCCTGCCCGAAGCCGCGGCCACGAGGCAATTCGACAGTGCCTGCGACGCGCTCGCCTGGCATTTCGCCGGCATTCCGCATGATCAATTGGTCGCGACCTCGCGGCAATTCCCCGGTCACATGCGCGCGGACGTTCAAGGTGCGGTCGACAAGCTGTTCTCCGCAGCGCCGATCCGGTTTTTTGGTATCTATGAAGGGAACCGCTACGAGACGCTGACCATCGCGGCCCTGACCAAGCGCGGCCAGAATCCCCACGCGATCGCGCCGGCACAATACCATGATGTCGATGTCGGCGAGAGCGCGCCGGTCAAATGCCTCGATAACGGCTTGTGGCTCTGCCGAGCCGGCGACCTGCGCTACGCGGTCGTCCTTTCTTCGCATCGCGAATACGCGCGCGAGGCCGGGACCCGCATCGAGATCGCCGTGCCCGTCGGCGCGGCGGGGAGCGAATTGGTGCAACGCTGCCTCGCCGAGTTGGAGGGCGCCGTCAACGCCGCGCGTTCCTATCGCGGCAAGATCCTGTCGCTCGATGGCGATGCCGACTATCGAGGGCGCTCGAAAGGGGTCATGGTCCACCGGTTGCCGGTGGTTCAGCGTGAGGACGTGATCCTGCCCCAGGCCACGTTGAAATTGCTCGACCGCAATGTCCTGAGCTTTGTCGGAAGCCGCGCGCAGCTGCGCCGGCTGGGACAATCGACCCGCAAGGGCATCCTGCTTTACGGGCCACCCGGAACCGGCAAGACCCATACCATCCGCTATCTGGCGAGCAACCTGCCCGGTCACACCACCTTGATCATCACCGCAGCGCAGATCGCGTTGCTTACGCACTACATGAACCTCGCCCGCCTGCTGCAGCCGGCGATCGTCGTCATCGAAGATGTCGATCTCATTGCGCGTGATCGCGACGAGATGGGACCTTGCGAAGAATCGATGCTCAACGCACTTCTCAACGAGATGGACGGGCTGAAGCAGGACGCCGAGATCCTGTTCGTCCTTACCACCAACCGGCCAGAACAGCTTGAGAGCGCCTTGGCGGGCCGCCCCGGTCGCATCGACCAGGCGATCGAGGTGCCGCTTCCGGACGATATCGGCCGCAGGAAGCTGGTCCAGCTTTATGGCAGGGATTTGCCGCTCGGTGATGCCATCGTGGACGAGGCAGCGCGGCGGACCGAGGGCGTCAGCGCCGCGTTCATCAAGGAACTGATGCGGCGCATCGCCCAGGCAAGCATCGCCCGTGATGGCGGCGCCACGGTCGAGTCTGGCGATATCGGGCAAGCGCTGGACGATATGCTGTTCGCGGGCGGCAAGCTCAACGTTCGGCTGCTGGGCGGGGCGCGCGAGATGGCCGGCGGATAGCCATTCGCGCCGCGGCGATTGCGCCGGAAATTGCAGCGCTCAAGCAACGACGAACGGAACTGGCTGGGCAACCCCGAAAATCCATGCTCCGTTCGAGAATTTCGCAGTGCCCTCGCAGCAAACTCAGCCGCATTTTACTCGGTTCTCTCGCCCTGTAACTCCGCCTTAAAGCCATCCGTGTTTTCGAAGTTCACCGTCACCTTGTCATCGTTGAAAGTCAGCGTCCAAGTTTGGATTTCGCTATGCCCCAAAATCCGGCGCTCCATCACAAACGTATGTTCGCTGGTCCAGCGGCCTCTTGCGGCATTGATTCCATAGGGGGCCGGAGGACTCTTGCGATAGACCCCGTCGAGCCCGACCAGTCCTGTAAACCGGCCGTTCCCCTTGCCGCCATAAGTGGTAATTACCCAAGACGAATCCAAATCATAAAAATTCAATGTGAAGCTCTTCAAGCGCAGCCTGTTGTCAACGAAACCATAGACCTTGCCCGAAACCGCCTTGGCCAATTCCGGCGCAGCGCCGATGGCCCAAGGCTTTTCCACCGCGGCCTGACGCAGTGCGTTGGCCAACAGTGCCTGTGCGATCGGATCTTCAGGCAACGGTTTATCGGATTTGACCGCGTTGGAGATGTCGTCAATCAGGGCGGAAGCCGAATAAAATTCAGTATCGCGCAGGATACCCGTCATGACGGCCACGACGTCCAGTTTCGGAATAACTAGGATAAGCTGCGAATGCCGGCCGCGGGCCATATAGGCGCCCTTTTCGGGATATGACCACCACAGGTTTCCATAGTGGAAACCGAACGTCGCCGTCACCGGACCGGCCTTCGCCCGCTCAACCCATGATGATGGGATGATTTGCTTTCCTTCCCATAGCCCGTTGTGAAGATACAGATACCCGATCCTCGCCATGTCGTGCGGCGACAGATGCAGAAACGCTTCGCCGTCCGTCACACCCTGAGCATCCACCTTTCCCCAGTCGGCACTCTTGATGCCAAGCGGCGCGAACAATTCCTCCTTTGCATATTCGAACGCGCTCTGTCCCGTCATTTTGGTAATCAGGGCAGAGAGCAAATATGGGTTGCCGCCGTCGTAATTGAAACTGGCGCCGGGGGTGTCAGCCATCGGTTGGTTCAGCACGAAGGTTGTACGATCCGCGCTCTCGTACATCTTCATGATTGTCTCGCCGGGCGTGTAGGCCTTCTCCACCCATTCGATGCCGGAAGTCATGTCAAGCAGGCTTTGGACGGTCATCGTGCTTTTTCTGGCATCGACATTCTGGATCTGCCTGTCCGGGAACAGATCGATCACCGTACGATCAACGCTCTCAAGGTTACCCTTTTGCAGTTGAATGGCGGTCAGGGTGCCGACGACGCTTTTGGTTACCGATCTCAAATCGTGACTGATACCGGCGACGTAAGGCGCATAGTAGGCATCAGCTACGATCCTTCCGTGGCGAATGATCGTCAGGCTGTCCTGTTTATAGCCACCCACGGTCTCTATCAGCCGGGCCAGACTCGCTGAGTCCACCCCCTGCTCTTCGGGACTCGAAGTCTGCCAGGATTTTGTCGGCCAAAGGACTTCCCGGGGGTCTTGATCATCGGCCGCCGCTGCAAGCAAACCGAATGTACCAAAGCCCGCGACCAACGCCGCAAGCGTCAGCATCTTGAACCGCATCGGCAGCCTCCCCGTCATCACCTGTCGCCTTGCTTTCCCGACTATACAGGCTGGCGCGAAATGTCTGCAAGCATCGTACCGTGCGCCGACAGCCCTTATCCTGCGCTGGAAAATGATGTAGTCTGTTTGATCTGGCGGCGTACTGCGCTAGGAATCTGCCGCCCGGGTCCAGATTTTCGGCCAGGCAAGAGGTACCGCGAGCAGCAGATTGCGGATTGGCTCGAACCACTCGGCATGTCCGAGCACGCTGGGTGCTTTGCCGAGAACAAGATCAATGTCTCGGTGCTACGCCACCTGTCCGATCAAGACCTCAAGGACATCGGCATCCCGCTCGGGCATCGGCGAAAAATGCTAGCGGCCATTGTTGAGCTTGCCGCTGAGCCGGCGACACTCAAACCCGAAGCCCGATCGGAACCGGATACTCAGGATGATGCAGAGCGCCGTCAGATTACGGTGATGTTCCCCGACCTAGTAGGTTCGACTGGGGCCAAGCTGCGACGGCCTGTGCCGCCGCCTGCACGATAGGCGGGGAAATTCGGCCGAACCGCCATCATGGTCGTTCCGCGAATCGGCCGCTCGGCTTAAGGAGGATGGGGAAGTGTTGCGGCACCTATGTCGCCGCCTGATGATAAAGGTTTGGGGGTTCCATGGCCCTTGCCCTGCGCGAACACAGCACCCTCATCAACGATAGCGCGCCGCCAAGCCGCGACCAGGTGCTTGCCCGCTATCGTCTCTTCAGAGAAATCAACAAGCGATATCACCACGAAGCTCTGAAGCTCATATCGGGCGATGCGCTTCTGCGCCAGGCACGCCGATTGGGTCTGGCACAGGGGAAAACCCTGATCCTCGATGATATGGACGAAATGAACTACGTCTATGATCTCGCAATCCACACGGCTCCGCCGAAGCGCTCGCGGGCGATCGATCGTTTCGCCAAGTCGGCCGGGGTTGCGAAAGGGCCCGATGAGACCCTTGTCCTGGAAGCAATGCGCAGGGCGCAGTTCTCAATTCTGCTCATTGAGCGGCGCCACGAAACGGTCGGGCTGATCGCGACCGACCTGTTCCGCGGCTGCGAAGTATGGCTGGTCGATATCGGGCTGGAAAGCTCCATAAGCGACGGAGAGGTAATGGCCACCAGGCTTTTTACTCCCGAGCACTTCTCCATGACTGCTGGCGTCAATGTGCCGTTCGACCTCGGCATGTTCGAAGACATCCTTGCGGTGTTGCCGGGCCGCCTGGGCGAAGTCTCCCCCGCTACCTTGATCGACAACCGGCACTTCGCGGAGACGATCTATCGCATCGCCCTTGCGGACGGCATCATGGATCGGCTTAAATACCTGGACCTGCCCGACGATGCCTGATCGGGCAAGGCGGCCCGGGGGCGACCTTATGACCCCTTTACTTTCTGCCTGCAGAGCGATGCGCACCAGCTTTAGGGACATACTCGAGGCCTTTGAATTCGTCGGGATGAGCGGCGGCCTCGGCGAAAATCTGGCCTTTCTCTGCAGGCGGACGGCCAAGATCTACTGGCACTCCGAATTTTCCGACGTGGCCGAGATGAATGACGAGCTGCCAGATGACATCGACGATGAACAGAAATACATCGCGATTCCCGATAAGCGCGAGCTGGATCTGGGCAAGCCGCTGGCGCTGGACTTCGCGCGCGAATGTCTGCCGGACGACTTCGACGAGGTTCGGTACATGTTCAGCAGAAAGGGCGCTTACCGGAAATTCCGGGCCCTGCTGATACGAAGAAATGTCCTTGATCGCTGGTACGAGTTCGAATCGAAAGCGACTGAGCGCGCGTTGCGCGACTGGTGCGATCTCAATTCGATAAAGCTCGCCGATTAATTCTTCGCGGAGTCCGGGACCGCAAGTTGAGCAGCGGCTGCAAGGCTACCTGAGGATAGGTGAGCGGATCGCCTCGCGAAGGTATTGAGACTCGGTTGGACGGAGCCAACCAAGCGTTCCGATCGGCAAATTTGCGAAAGGCCTGCGATCTCGCGCTTCCTCGTGGGCCCCCTTTCCAGGGCAGTTGGCGCCGCCGAGGCTGATTTGGCCAAGCATGATGTGCCCTTCGCCGCGTTCCGGGCACTTCTGGTTGGTTGCAGCGTGCTCTGGCGTAAATGGCGCGCCATGGCCGACGAAGATGGGCAATATTGTTTCGCCGTGGCCCTATGATAGGGCACTCAAATCGACGCTATTGTGCGCCTCGGCGCCCCAACGCTCACCCATGCTACGCTTCGAGGTCGCTTCGGGCAGCGGCTTCTGATAATCTCGTGCTTATCCAAGGGAGCCCATGATGACCACGGAGCATTCACGCATTGCGCTCGACCCGACCGTCCTGGCCGGCAAGCCTGTCATCCGCGGGACCCGGCTTTCAGTCGAATTCGTGATCGGACTGATGGCCGACGGATGGAAGGAAGCCGACATCATGACGAATTACCCTGGAATAACTCACGACGACGTCATGGCCTGTCTCGCATATGCCCGTGACACGCTGAGTTCCGAAAAGGTCTTCCCCAGCGCAGCGTGACATGCGCTTCCTTGCAAACGAGAATTTTCCCGGTACAGCCGTGGCGGCGCTCGTTGCAGCTGGGCATGATATCGTGGGTGAGGAATACGGCCCCAGGCATGAACGATCCAGATGTGCTCGCGTGGGCGGCACGCGACGAACGCACCTTGCTGACCTTCGACAAAGACTTCGGCGAACTGGCTAGAGCATCGACATTGCCGAGCAGGTGCGGCGTCGTACTATTTCGCATGCCGATGCCAAATCCTGGCGATATCGGACCGCGGCTCAGCAACCTGCTCATGTCGCGTGACGATTGGGCCGGCCATTTCTCCGTCATCGAGCCAGGGCGCATTCGAATGCGCCCCCTCGGGTAGCGCGTGGTCGCGAGGAGCACCATCGGGTGCGAACAGCCACCGCGAGGTCGCTGTAGCGTGCAAAATCGTGAACTGGCGCGCCCGAAGAGATTCGAACTCCTGACCCCTAGATTCGTAGTCTAGTGCTCTATCCAGCTGAGCTACGGGCGCATTTTTCGCCAGGCATTGCAGGCGCGAAGCCCGCTGGTGCCACATGCATTCGGAAAACACACGATGGTCGCGAAAGCGCGCCATTGCTACCGGCTCCGGGCGGGCTTGGCAAGGTCCGTCGGGGCGCCATTTGCCGATCGGTTGCGGGCCGGCGGATCGAAGTAACGCACAGAATTCACTGTCGAACGGCCGAGTCCGTTCAGGCCCGCGCCCGCTCGTTGCGCACGCTCAGCAGTTCCACCGGCCGGTCCGGTACGGTGACCCGGAAGGTCGCGCCAATGGTACCCTCCACCAGATGGATGTCGCCACCATGGGCGCGGACAAGTTCGGCGGCAATCGCAAGCCCGAGGCCGCTGCCGCCGGTCCGCCCGGATGTCTGGAATGCCTCGAACAGGTGTTCGCGGGCCTTGGCCGGGACGCCGGGCCCGGTGTCGGACACCTCGATGATCGCGACCGATCCCTCGCGACGCCCGGTGATGCGAATCTGCTGGGTCGCGGCGTCGTTTTTCGGACGGCCTTCGAGCGCCTGCGCCGCATTGCGCACGAGGTTGAGCAGGATCCGGAACAGATGATCGGGATCGGCATCGATGCTCAGCCCGCGTTCGATCGCGCTGATCCAGGCAATCGAACCATCCGACGCCAGCCCGGCGGATTCGCGGACCTCGATTACCACGGGTTCGATCAGGATCATGCGGCGGTCCGGCGCAGCCTCCTGGGCGCGACCATAGGACAGCGTCGACTGGCAGAACGCGATGGCACGTTCCAGCGAACGCATCAGTTTCGGCGCGAATCGCTGCACCCGCGGATCGGGCACACTGGCGAGCTGATCCGACAGCAATTGCGAAGACGCAAGCAGATTGCGCAGATCGTGGTTGATCTTGGACACCGCAAGGCCAAGGGCGGCGAGCCGGCTCTTTTGGTGCAGCATCGACACCAGGTCGCGCTGCATGTCGGACAACTCACGTTCGGCAACGCCGATCTCGTCACCGCGCTGGCTCGGGACGATGATCCGGGCCGAACTCTCGGGGTTCTCGTGGAAGCCGACCAGGCTTGCGGTCAGCCGCCGCATCGGCCGCACGAACAGGAAATGCAGGGCGATGTAGACCAGTCCGGCCGTGAACATCGCGATTGCCATCGCGACCAGCAGCAGATTGCGGGAAAACCGGTACATCGATGCGCGCAGCGGCGCCTCATCGACGACGGTCTCGATGAACTGCGCGCCGCCGGGAGCCGGCCCGATCACGCGGATGGTCTGGTTGCCGCTCTCGAGCATGGTTTCAAAGGAGTCGACGATCGCCGACCATGCCGTCATCGTCCGCATGTCGACGTCGTGGTCGACCGCCGCCGGCAAATCGGCGCTGGCCAACAGCCGCCGTTGCTGCCCCATCTTGATGGCAACCGCATGCGCGCCAATGCTGGCGAGGATTTGCCGCGCCAGCGAATCCGGCACCATGCCGGAGGGGGCCGCGTCCAGCACCAGGGCGGCGGTGTTCGCCGCCGCCAACCGGTCGTTCAGCCGGTTCATCCGGAAATTGGCGATCGCCGGCACATAGATCAGCAGTCCCGCGATCATCACCAGCGGAACGGTCAGCAGCAGCAGCTTGCCCGACAGGCCGAGCCGGCGCGACGGCAGCAGCCGTGGCTTTTCCCGATCCGGCGGAGGCTCTATCGATGACACAATCTTTCGCCCTCAATGCCTGACAGCCGAAGATGCGATTTGCGTCCTAACCGGTCAAATTACAGTTCGATAATGTCTGCCGGTTCCCGGTCGCATCACGCGACCCCAGTGGGGTCGCCGCCCGCACCTCGAAAACGCCGCCAAACCCATTATATTTGTGCCAATTGCGCCGTTTCAAAGGGGGCAGCGAGGACACCGATTGCGGCACCTCGTAACATTGACGAAAACGGGTCGCTCCCGTATAAGCCGCGCCAATTGTCCGCGATGGCCCGGCTCGACCGGGGCGGCTCCTTTGGGCCGGAAACGGCCCGTTTTGGGCCGACCAGCATCGCCGGACCGATCTCAATAACAGGCAAATTGCCCGGTCAGCGGAGAACGACGCGTGAAGCGGACTTATCAACCCAGCAAACTGGTGCGCAAGCGCCGTCACGGTTTCCGCGCCCGCCTTGCGACGACCGGCGGCCGCAAGGTTCTCGCCGCGCGCCGCGCGCGTGGCCGCAAGCGGCTGAGCGCCTGAGCCGGGCTTCCCGGAGACCTCCTGATGGATCGGTTAAGGCAGCGGGCGGACTTCCTCGCCGTTGCCAATGGCGCGCGGATCAATAGCGCTGCCTTCGTCGTGCAGAGCCGCCATCGCGACGATCTCGGTCCGATCCGGGTCGGCTTCACCGTTACCAGGAAAAACGGCACTGCCACCGAGCGCAACCGCATCCGGCGCCGGCTTCGCGAATTGGTGAAGCGGCTGGATGCCGTATCAATGCGACCGCACAGTGATTATGTGCTAGTCGGCCGGCGTGCCGCCCTCTCCCGCGAATTCGCGGTCATGCTCGACGATCTCCGCTCGGCGCTGCACCGCCTCGATCGGCAAGCCGCAACCCGAACCGAATGACGAGACCTTAACCGATGACCGACAATCGCAACACCATCTTCGCCGTCATTCTGTCCGGCCTCGTGCTGATCGGCTGGCAATATTTCTTCAACCTGCCGCAGATGGAGAAGCGCCGTGTCGCCGAGCAGGCGCAGAGCGAACTGGTGAAGCCGGCGCCGCAGAACGAAGCCGCCGCCACCCCGCAAGGCGGGGCGGCGCCGACCGCCAATGCGCCCGCGACCCAGCCGGCCTCCACCGCAGTCGTCGACCGCGGCACCGCGATTGCCTCGGCGCCACGCATCAAGATCGACACCCCGCGGCTTTCCGGCAGCATCTCGCTGAAGGGCGCGCGCATCGACGATCTGTCGCTGGTGCAGTTCCGCGAAACCGTCAATCCGGCCTCGCCGGCGATCGTGCTGTTCTCACCGTCCGGCACCGCGAGCCCCTATTACGCGGAATTCGGATGGGTTTCGGCGAGTGGCTCTGCGGTCAAGATTCCCGACCAGAACACGCTGTGGCAGCAGGAAGGCGCGGGCAGCCTGACGCCGAGCACCCCGGTGAAGCTGAAATATGACAATGGCGACGGCCTCACCTTCCACCGCACCATTTCGATCGACGAGCGTTACCTCTTCACCGTCAGGGACGAGGTCACCAATGTCGGCAACGCCCCGGTCACGCTTTATCCGTTCGCGCTGATCTCGCGCCACGGCGCGCCCCAGGTCGCGGGTTACTACATCCTGCACGAAGGTCTGGTCGGCTATCTCGGCGAAAGCGGCTTGCAGGAATATAGCTACAAGAAAATCGACGATGCCAAATCGGTCAACTTCAAGGTCACCGACGGCTGGCTTGGCATCACCGACAAATACTGGGCCTCGGCGCTGCTGCCGGATACCAGCGCGAAGCTTGATGCACGGTTCTCGTCCAATCTCGTTGGCGGCGTGCGAACCTATCAGACCGACTATCTGGAGAATCCGCAGACCATCGCGATCGGCGGCACCGGCAGCGCCAATGCGCGGCTGTTTGCGGGCGCCAAGGAAGCCAGCGTCGTCGGCATCAATTTTCCGATCGGCGGGTTCGGTGGCTACAGCAAGGAACTCGGGCTCAACCATTTCGATCTGCTGATTGATTGGGGCTGGTTCTACTTCATCACCAAGCCGATGTTCCTCGCACTCGACTTCTTCTATCATCTGGTCGGCAATTTCGGCATCGCCATCCTGCTGGTGACGGTGCTGGTGAAGCTGCTGTTCTTCCCGCTTGCCAACAAATCCTACGCGTCGATGGCGAAGATGAAATCGGTGCAACCGCAGCTCGCCGCGCTGAAGGAACGCTATCCCGACGACAAGATGAAGCAGCAGCAGGAGATGATGGAAATCTACAAGAAGGAGAAGATCAATCCGATCGCCGGTTGCCTTCCCGTCGCCTTGCAGATTCCGGTGTTCTTCTCGCTCTACAAGGTGCTGTTCGTCACCATCGAAATGCGCCATGCGCCGTTCTTCGGCTGGATCAAGGATCTGTCGTCGCCCGATCCGACCAACATCTTCAACCTGTTCGGCCTGCTTCATTTCGATCCGACCCAGGTGCCGCTGTTCGGTCATTACCTCGCGCTCGGCGTCTGGCCGGTCATCATGGGCATCACGATGTGGTTCCAGATGAAGCTCAATCCGACGCCGCCGGATCCGACCCAGAAAATGATCTTCGACTGGATGCCGCTGATCTTCACCTTCATGCTCGCGGGCTTCCCCGCCGGTCTGGTAATCTACTGGGCCTGGAACAACACGCTGTCGGTGCTGCAGCAGAGCTTTATCATGCGCCGCAACGGCGTGAAGGTCGAATTGTTCGACAATCTGAGGGCCACGTTTGCGTCCAAAAAGGTGACGTAGAACCATTCGGATCGTCTCGATCCCTTATCCCGAGGGGCGGCCTTTGGCCGCGTCTCGCAGGATGAGTCACGGGCCTCATGGTTCGAGACGGCATCAAGAAGCGCCTCCTCACCATGAGCAACTGCAACCGGAAGCCTTCGCATGACCGCCGATACCGATGCGAAGCTGATCGAACAGGGCCGCAAACTGTTCAGCGGCGACTGGCAGTTTTTCTGGGCCTCGCCCTCGATCGAGACGCTGCCGCCGATGGCGGCCATGGAGGTCGCCTTTGCCGGCCGCTCCAATGTCGGCAAGTCGAGTTCTGATCAATGCGCTGACCGGGCGCAACGCACTGGCGAGGACCTCACACACGCCGGGCCGCACCCAGGAACTGATCTTCTTCGAGGGCCCGGAAAGGGCCGGCTTCCGGCTGGTCGATATGCCCGGCTACGGCTATGCCTCCGCGCCCAAGGCCAGGGTCGCGTCCTGGACCGCGTTGATCCACAAGTACCTGCAGGGCCGCAGCACGCTGGCGCGGGTCTATGTGCTGATCGACGCCCGGCATGGCTTCAAGGAGGTCGATCTCGACGTGCTGAAGACCCTCGACAGGTCGGCCGTGAGCTATCAGCTCGTGCTGACCAAGGCCGACCAGGTCAAGCCTGCCGAACTGGAAAGATGCGCCGCGGCCACCACGGCCGCGCTGACCAAACATCCCGCCGCCTACCCGGAACTTCTGGCGACGTCCGCGCGCACCGGCGCCGGGATACCGGAATTGCGCGCTGCGATGGTGCGGCTGCTCGGCGAGCGCAGCCGATGACCGGATCACGCGGCTACCGCATCCTGGTCATTCTGGCAGCGGTCATGGGCGCCGACGGCGTCATGCTCGCCGCGGCATCGGCGCATCAACCCGATGCGTCGCGGCTGTTGCCGGCATCGTCAATGCTGCTGTTTCACGCCCTCGCCGTGCTCGCGGTGGTCGCCCTTGCCGAGCGCGACATCATCAATCGGCGGATCGGCATCGCCGCGGCGTCGGGCTTTGTCATCGCAGCCGTACTGTTCGCGACCGACCTGACCTTGCGCCAATATGCCGGCCACAGCCTGTTTCGGTTTGCCGCGCCGACCGGCGGCACGCTTCTGATCCTGAGCTGGCTGGTGCTTGCGGTGGCGGCGGCGTTGCCACGGCGCGAGGGTTGAAACGGCGGCGGACATGCTTTGCGCGGCGCCTGGCAATCGGATAGAAACCGCATCACCTTCCTGACCATGAGACCCGCTTCATGACCGACGCGCCGCACATCAGTCCGCTCGATCAGGCCCGCATCCTGTCCGAGGCGCTGCCGCACATGCAGCGATATGACGAGGAAACCATCGTCATCAAATATGGCGGCCACGCCATGGGGGCGGAGAATCTGGCGAAGGCGTTCGCCCGCGATATCGTGCTGCTGGAACAGACCGCCATCAATCCGGTGGTTGTGCATGGCGGCGGCCCGCAGATCGCGACCATGCTGAAGCGGCTCGGCATCGAGTCGGAATTCGCCGGCGGCCTGCGCATCACCGATGCCGCAACCATCGAAATCGTCGAGATGGTGCTGGCGGGCTCGATCAACAAGCAACTGGTTGGCTACATCAACGAGGCCGGCGGCAAGGCTGTCGGCCTGTGCGGCAAGGACGGCAACATGGTGCTGGCGTCGAAGGCCACCCGCACCATGGTCGATCCGGACTCGAACATCGAACGGGTGGTCGATCTCGGTTTCGTCGGCGAGCCCGAAAAGGTCGACCTGACGCTGCTCAACCAACTGATCGGCCATGAGCTGATCCCGGTGCTGGCGCCGCTGGCGACCTCGAAGGAGGGCCACACCTTCAACGTCAACGCCGATACCTTTGCCGGCGCAGTCGCAGGCGCGCTGAAGGCCAAGCGCCTGCTGCTCCTGACCGACGTTCCCGGCGTGCTCGACAAGTCGAAGAAACTCATCGGGGATTTGTCGGTGAGGGATGCGCGCAAGCTGATCGCCGACGGCACCATTTCCGGCGGCATGATCCCCAAGGTGGAAACCTGCATCTATGCGCTCGAGCAGGGCGTCGAGGGTGTCGTCATCATCGATGGCAAGACGCCGCATGCGGTCTTGCTCGAATTGTTCACTAATCAGGGTACCGGCACACTGATCCACAAGTGATGACAGCCACGGCCACGCCACTGAGAGCCGCCTTGGCCGGACTCGTTCCGGCCATCGCGCTGCTGGCGAGCGCCGTGCCCGCGCAGGCGGATCTCAAACTCTGCAACCGCATGAGTTATGTGGTCGAGGCCGCCATCGGCATTGACGACAAGGCGGCGACGGCGACGCGCGGATGGTTTCGCATCGATCCGGCGACCTGCCGCGTCGTAGTCCAGGGCACGCTGACCGCCGACCGCATTCTGCTTAACGCCCGCGCGCTTGGCGTCTACGGCGCGTCCCCGATCCCGCAAAACGGCCGCGACACGCTGTGTGTAGCCGCCGACAATTTCGTCATTGCCGCGGCGCGCCAGTGCCGCGCCGGGCAGACACCTGCGTCCTTTACCCAGATCACCCCGAGCCAGACCGACGACGGCAATCTGGTGGCCTACCTTGCCGAAGACAGCGAATATGACGACGAGCAGGCACGGCTCGCCGGCATTCAGCGGCTGCTCGTCATCGGGGGCTATGACGCCGCGCCGATCGACGGCGTCGATGGCCCGAAAACCCAGGCCGCGCTGGCAGCGTTCCTGAAAAGCCGCGGGCTGGCGCCGGATATCGTGCAGGCGCCGAACTTCTTTGCGACCATGATCGACGCGGTACAATCGCCCTCCGCCACCGGCCTGACCTGGTGCAACGATACCCCGCACAAGATCATGGCCGCGATCGGCACTGACGACGGCAAGACCGTCGTCAGCCGCGGCTGGTATCACATCGATCCCGGCAAATGCCTGCACCCGGACCTGGTCGGCCAACCCAAGCAAATATTCAGTTTCGCCGAGGCGGTCGACGCCGACAACCGCACCATCAGGCTCAAGGACAAGGCGCTGAACTGGGGCGGCAGCACCCAGCTCTGCACGCGCGACAGCAAGTTCGAGAGCAATGATCAGGCCGACTGCGGCAACCGCGGCCTCGCCGCCACCGGTTTTGCCGCGGTCGACGTCAGCAGCGGCGGCAAGACGCTGCGATTTGCGATCCCGTGATGAAATCAAACCGCGGTTTCACCGACATCGATACCTGGGTGTTCGATCTCGACAACACGCTCTACCCGCATCACGTCAACCTGTGGCAGCAGGTCGACCAGCGGATCGGCGAATTCGTCGGCGCCTGTCTCAAGGTGTCCGCGCAGGAAGCCCGCCGGGTCCAGAAGGACTACTACCGCCGCTACGGCACGACCATGCGCGGCATGATGACCGAGCACGGCGTCCGCGCCGACGATTTTCTCGCCTATGTGCATCAGATCGACCATTCGCCGCTGCAGCCGAATCCGGCGATGGGCGCGGCGATCGCAAAGCTTCCGGGCCGCAAGCTGATCCTGACCAACGGTTCGACCGACCATGCCGACAAGGTGTTGCAGCGGCTCGGCATTGGTGCGCATTTCGAGGCGGTGTTCGACATCGTCGCCGCCGAGCTCGAACCGAAGCCGGCGCCGCAGACCTATCAGAAATTCTTACGACTTCACGGCGTCGATCCCGTGAGATCGGCGATGTTCGAGGATCTGGCCCGCAACCTCGTGGTGCCGCACCAGCTCGGCATGACGACGGTGCTGGTGGTGCCGGACGGCAGCACGCAAGTGGTGCGCGAGGCGTGGGAGCTGGAAGGGCGGGATGCGGCCCATGTCGATCATGTCACCGATGATCTGACCGGATTTCTGCAGAAACTGGCCGGCGGCTGACAGCGTTGGTCATGGCCGGGCTTGTCCCGGGCATCCACGTCTTGCCGGCGTCGTGGGAAAAAAGACGTAGATGGCCGGGACAAGCCCGGCCATGACCGGGGTGTGTTCTTGACTCTCCCGTCCCAAATTCCGACAAAAGCCCCTCGCCTGCCCAACCCAATTCCGCAAGGAACGCTCGATGTCGCTCGCCTCGCTCGAATCCACCGTCAACGCCGCGTTCGACGCCCGCGACGGCATCTCTACCGCGACCAAAGGTGAAATCCGCGAGGCCGTGAATGACGCGCTGGAGCTGCTCGACAAGGGCGAGGCACGGGTGGCCGAGCGCGAGGCCGGCGGCAAATGGAAGGTCAATCAATGGCTGAAGAAAGCGGTGCTGCTGTCGTTCCGCCTCAACGATATGAGCGCGATTCCCGGCGGCCCCGGCAAGGCCTCGTGGTGGGACAAGGTACCGTCGAAGTTCGACGGCTGGGGCGAAAACCGGTTTCGCGACGCCGGCTTTCGCGCCGTTCCGGGCGCCGTTGTACGGCGTTCCGCCTTCATCGCCAGGAACGTCGTGCTGATGCCATCCTTTGTCAATCTCGGCGCCTATGTCGATGAAAGCACCATGATCGACACCTGGTCGACGGTCGGCTCCTGCGCCCAGATCGGCAAGCGCGTGCATATTTCCGGCGGGGTCGGCATCGGCGGCGTGCTCGAGCCGCTGCAGGCCGAGCCCGTGATCATCGAGGACGATTGCTTCATCGGCGCGCGCTCGGAAGTCGCCGAGGGCGTGATCGTGCGCAAGGGCGCGGTACTGGCGATGGGTGTGTTTCTCGGCGCCTCCACCAAGATCGTCGACCGCGACAGCGGCGAGACCTTTGTCGGCGAGGTCCCGGAATATGCCGTGGTGGTGCCCGGCATGTTGCCGGCAAGACCGCTGAAGAGCGGCCAGCCGGGGCCCTCCACGGCCTGCGCGGTGATCGTCAAGCGGGTCGACGAGCGCACCCGCGCCAAGACCAGCATCAACGAGCTGCTGCGGGACTGAGAGCTGCAAGCGATGATCGATGCCGTTTCCATCGCCCGCGATCTCGTGCGCTGTCGTTCGGTCACGCCGGCCGACGCCGGCGCACTCGCGGTGCTTGAGCATGTCCTCAAAGCAGCCGGCTTCGAGATTCATCGCGTCACCTTCAGCGAACCCGGCGCCGCCGATATCGACAACCTCTATGCCCGCATCGGCACCACGGCGCCGCACATCAGCTTTGCCGGCCATACCGACGTGGTGCCGGCAGGCGATGAGGCCGCATGGACCCATGGCGCGTTCGCGGGCGAGGTGAAGGACGGCTTTCTCTATGGACGCGGCGCCGTCGACATGAAAGGCGGGATCGCCTGCAGCGTGGCAGCCGTGCTCGACCACCTCGCCGCCCATGGCGGCAAGCCGCGCGCCGATGGCTCAGGCTCGATCTCGTTCCTGATCACCGGCGACGAGGAAGACATCGCGGTCAACGGCACCATCAAGCTGCTGCAATGGCTGGCGCAGCGCGGCGAGACATTCGACCATTGCGTGCTGGGCGAGCCGAGCAATGTCGAAACGCTCGGCGACTGTATCAAGGTCGGCCGCCGCGGATCTTTGTCGGGTACGCTGGTTGTCGACGGCGTTCAGGGCCACGTCGCCTATCCGCATCGTGCGTCAAATCCGGTGCCGGACATCTCGGCGTTGATCGTGGCGCTCACGAGCGAGCCGCTCGATCACGGCACCGCCCAGTTCCAGGCATCGAACCTCGAATTCACCTCGGTCGATGTCGGCAACACCGCCAGCAATGTCATCCCGGCGCAGGCCCGCGCGAAATTCAACATCCGCTTCAACGACTGCCACAGCCAGGAGACGCTGCGGATGCTGATCGAGCAGCGCATGGCACAGGCGGCCGGCAACCGGGTGCGCGCCCGCAT
Organism: uncultured Alphaproteobacteria bacterium; assembly: GCA_963808035.1. Taxonomy (GTDB): domain Bacteria; phylum Pseudomonadota; class Alphaproteobacteria; order Rhizobiales; family Xanthobacteraceae; genus Bradyrhizobium. The sequence continues at coordinate 36,567 of CAWEEF010000008.1, forward strand.
CTTGTGGGAGCCCTCCAACGCCAATGTGTTCGTAACAAAACCGGGCCCCTTCACCGATCTGGCGGTCGCCGCGATCGAGGAAGTCACCGGCCGCAAGCCTGAACTCAGCACCGGCGGCGGCACCTCGGATGCGCGCTTTATTGCCAGCTATTGCCCGGTGATCGAGTTCGGGCTGGTCGGGCAGACCATGCACCAGGTCGACGAGCGCACGCCGGTGTCCGACCTGGAGAAGCTGACCAAAATCTATCGCGGCATGCTCGACCGCTATTTCGCCTGACCGAAGCGTCATTCCGGGGCGCTGCCACAGGCAGCGAATTCGGAATCTGGAGATTCCGGGTTCGCGACGCGCGCCCCGGAATGACGCTTTGGGCTTTATCTAATAATCCACCCGCACCAGATACAGCCCGTCCGGCGGCGCGACCGGACCGCAGGCGGCGCGATCGCGCGCGGACAGTGCCGCCGCGAGGTCGTCGGCATTCCAGCGCCCCTCACCGACCCAGACCAGCGATCCCACCATCGAGCGGACCTGGCTGTGCAGAAACGAGCGCGCCGAGGTCATGATGTTGACGGCGTCGCCCGCTCGGATGACAGCGAGCTGGTCGAGGGTTTTCTGTGGCGACTTCGCCTGGCATTCGCTATCGCGAAACGTGGTGAAATCGTGCTTGCCGATCAGCCGCTGCGCCGCTGCGTGCATCGCCTCGGCATCGAGTGGCCGCGGCAGCCGCCAGACCCGGCCAATGTCGAGCGCGAGATTGGCCCGGCGATTGGCGATGCGATAGAGATAATGTCGTCGCCTGGCGGAGAAGCGCGCCTCGAACGTATCGGGCACGATCTCCGCACTGAGCACGCCGATCGGATGCGGCCGCAAATGGGCGTTGAGGCCGTCGCGCAACCGGCCCGGCACAAAATGTTTCGCGATATCGCAATGCGCGACCTGAGCCAGCGCGTGCACGCCGGCATCGGTGCGACCGGCGCCGTGGACGCGAACCGTCTCGCCGCAGATTGCCCTGACCGCAGCCTCCAGCGCGCCCTGCACCGAGGCGCCATTGTCCTGGATCTGCCAGCCGCAATACGGCGCGCCGTCATATTCGATGATGAGTTTGTAGCGGGGCATGTCACGCCAACCTCGCGCCGGGCGGCAACGGTGTGCCCCGCAGGAATTCCGCGGCCTTCATCGGCGCCTTGCCGGCGCGCTGCAATTCGAGGATCCGGATCGCGCCTTCGCCGCAGCCGACGCGAAGGCGATCGTCGAGCAGCTCGCCGGCAGCCGCCGAACCTTTGGCGGTTTCGCAGCGCAGGACCTTGATGCGCGCCGGCTCATCGTCAATAACGATCTCGCACCACGCGCCCGGAAACGGCGATAGCCCGTGGATCTGGCGAAGCACGGCGCCGGCAGGCCTGGTCCAGTCGATCCGCGTTTCCGCCTTGTCGATCTTGGCGGCATAGGTGACGCCTTCGTCGCTTTGCCGGTGAAGTAGCAGCTCCCCGCACTCCAGCGCGGTCATCGCGCGCGCCATCAGCGCGCCGCCAAGCGGCGCCAGTGCGTCATGCAGGTCGGCGGCGGTCATGGCATCGGTGATCGCGATGCATTCGGCCATCGCCACCTCGCCGGTGTCGAGCCCGGCATCCATTTTCATCACCATCACCCCCGATGCGGTATCGCCTGCCATGATGGCGCGATTAATCGGAGCGGCGCCGCGCCAGCGCGGCAACAGCGAGGCGTGCAGATTGAAACAACCAAGCCGCGGCGCATCGAGAATGGGCGGCGGCAGGATCATGCCATAGGCGACCACCACGGCCGCATCGGCACGATGGGCGCGAAACGCTTGCAGGGCGTCAGACGTCTTCAGCGTCGCCGGCGTCAGCACGGCAAGGCCGAGCCGGCGCGCCTCCAGTTCCACCGGCGTGGGCTGCAGTTTCATGCCGCGCCCGGCCGGCTTTGCGGCGCGGGTATAGACCGCCGCGATCTCGTGACCCAGGTCGGCGAGCGCACGCAACGTCGGCACCGCGAACTCGGGCGTGCCCATGAAGATCAGACGGAGCGGCATGTCTACAGGCGTCCCAACGCCAAAGTTACGTTCCTTATCGTCATGCCCGCGCTTGTCGCGGGCATCCACGTCTTGCTTTGCTGCATCGAGGCGTGGATGGCCGGGAGCCCGGCCATGACGGAAAATTCTGAAAATCGACCCTTCATTCTTCCGTCGCGCGCTTGGCGGCTTTGGTGAATTTCTTCAGCACGCGGTCGCGCTTCAGCTTCGACAGATAGTCCACGAACAACACGCCGTTGAGGTGGTCGATCTCGTGCTGAATGCAGGTGGCGAACAGACCTTCGGCGTCCTCCTCGTGGACCTTGCCGTCGAGATCGGTGAAGCGCACACGCACTTTCGCCGGCCGCTCCACCTCCTCGTAATATTCCGGGATCGACAGGCAGCCCTCTTCGTAAATCGACAGCTCTTCCGAGGCGGCGAGGATTTCCGGATTGATGAAGACGCGGGGCCGCGGCTGGGTCTCGCCCTCCTCGTCCCGCTTGGCGAGATCCATCGTGATCAGCCGGAACGGCTGGGCGACCTGGATGGCGGCGAGCCCGATGCCGGGCGCGTCATACATGGTCTCGAACATGTCATCGGCGAGCTTGCGGATCTCGGCCGTGACTTTCTCCACGGATTTCGAGACGAGCCGCAACTTCTTGTCAGGCAGGATAATGATTTCGCGAATGGCCATCGGGGCGATTTAAGCTGCTGATTTGGCGGGGTCAATCCGCCGCCGCCATTCTCCGGGCCGGTGCCGGCCACGCCGGCGCGACGCGAACATTGACCAATCATTCAGCATAATTGTTCTCTCTTCGTTCGCATCGCCGCTCGAATCGGCTACAAGGTGGCATGAACGACATCCTCTTCATGATCGGCGATGGGCCGGTCCGGGTCGACGCGGCATTGACCGGGTTCGCGGTGCTCGCGCTGCTGCTGCTTCTGGTCATTGCCATCGTGGTCGCGCGATCCGGGCGCCGCGGCGCGGAACTGGCGATGATGCAGGCCGTTCGCGCCGACGAACTGGAAGAGCGGCTGAGTGAAATGCTCCGCGCCCAGAGCGAAGCCACTGGCCGCGTCGATGCGATGGGACAGGCGCTGGCCGGGCGCCAGGCCGACATGGCGCGCGCCGTCAACGAGCGGCTCGATTCGGTCACTCACCGCGTCGGCCAGTCGATGGAGCAGACCACGCGCAGCACCATGGACTCGCTGCGCGTGCTGCACGAGCGGCTAGGCATCATCGACCATGCGCACAAGAACCTCACCGAATTGACGTCGCAGGTGACGACGCTGCGCGACGTGCTCGCCAACAAGCAATCGCGCGGCGCGTTCGGCCAGGCGCGGATGGAAGCCATCGTCCAGGATGGCATGCCGAAGGGCTCCTACGAATTCCAGTTCACGCTCTCCAGCGGCAAGCGGCCGGACTGCGTGGTGTTCCTGCCCGATGCGCGGCCGTTATGCATCGACGCGAAATTTCCGCTCGAGGCGGTGACCGCTCTGCACGACGCGCGGACCGAAGAAGAGCGGAAATTCGCCACGCAGCGGCTGCGCGCCGATGTGATGAAGCATGTCAGCGACATCGCAGAAAAGTACCTGATCGCCGGCGAGACCCAAGACACTGCGCTGATGTTCGTGCCGTCAGAATCGGTCTACGCCGAGATTCACGACGGCTTCGACGACGTGATCCAAAAGGCCTATCGCGCCCGCGTGGTGCTGGTTTCGCCGTCGCTCCTGATGCTGGCGATCCAGGTCATGCAGCAGATCCTCAAGGACGCACGGATGCGGGACGCCGCCGACCAGATCCGCACCGAAGTCCTCAATCTCGGCGACGACCTCGGGCGGCTGCGCGAGCGGGTGCTGAAACTGCAGAAGCATTTCAACGACGCCAGCGAGGACATCAGGCAGATCCTGATTTCCGCCGACAAGATCGAAAAGCGCGCCGGCCGGATCGAAGAACTCGATTTCAGCAAGAACGACGCGCCCGCGGAGGCAACCCGCGTAGTCAAATCAGCGACCTCGGAATTGTTTCCCCTCCCCCGCAAGCTGCAGGCGGGAGAATAGGGCTAGCGAGCAGCGTACAGCGCATCGCTACAACGTACCAAATTGTCATCCCCAGCTTGATCAGGTCAAACCGGACGATGACGGTTATCTTGTGGCTCGCCGAATCTGTTAACACCGCTTCATGACCGCACCGGGGGCAGTGCCCGATCCGACCAAAAATCCCGCCGCTCCCCGCTCCTCCTGGCGCGAGGGTTTTGCGGTTTACTTGCAGCGGCGGGTGCTGATCGTGCTGCTGCTCGGCTTTTCCTCCGGCCTGCCGCTCGCGCTGTCCGGATCGACGCTGCTGGTGTGGATGCGCGAATCCGGGGTCGATCTCGGCACCATCGGCCTGTTTGCCCTGGTCGGAACGCCCTACACGCTGAAATTCCTCTGGGCGCCGCTGGTCGACGCGCTGCACGTACCGTTGTTGACACGGGCGCTGGGCCGCCGGCGCGGGTGGCTGGTATTGTCGCAACTGCTCTTGATCGGTGCAATTCTGCTGCTGGCGCTGGCCGACCCGGCACGTTCGCCGCTGTTTGTCGCGCTCGGCGCGCTGCTGGTCGCCGCAACCTCATCGACGCAGGACATCGTGGTCGATGCGTTTCGCGTCGAAAGCCTGCCCGAGAGCGAACAGGCCGCCGGCATGGCGTCCTATGTCGCCGCCTACAGGATCGGCATGCTGGTTTCGACCGCGGGCGCGCTGTTCCTCGTCAGCGGCTTTGAAGGCACCGGGATCGCGCGTGCCGCGGCCTGGATGTGGGGCTATGTGGCGATGGCAATGCTGGTGCTGATCGGCACCGCCACGGCGCTCGCCGCCACCGAGCCCGAGCCATCGGTGCGCGCGGAGGCGGCAACGCGAACCGAGACCGCCTTTGCACGCGTGCTGCATGCAGCAGTCGGCGCGTTCTCCGAATTCCTGGCGCGCCGGGATGCCGGGGCGGCGCTTGGTTTTGTCGTGCTCTACAAATTCACCGATGCATTTTCCGGCACCATGACCGCGCCCTTCGTGATCGACCTCGGCTTCACCCGCAACGACTATGCCGCGATCGTCAAGGGCGTCGGCCTTGCCGCGACTTTGATTGGAGGTTTCGCCGGCGGCTTCGTGGCGCGGCGCTATTCGCTGGCGACCAGCCTGTGGATCGGCGGCGTGCTGCAGGCGGTGGCCAATCTGTCGTTCTCGTGGCTGGCGCTGACCGGGGTCAATGAATGGGCACTGGCATTCGCGATATCGGCAGAAAATTTCACCAGCGCCATCGGCACCGTGATCTTTGTCGCCTATCTGTCCGCGCTGTGCCAGAACCCGCTGCACACCGCGACCCAATACGCCCTGCTGACGGCGCTGGCGGCAGTCGGGCGAACCTATTTGTCGTCGGGGGCGGGCTTTGTCGCGAAGGCGACCGGATGGCCGCTGTTCTTTGCAACCTGTGTCGCGGTTGCCGTACCCGGCCTGATGGTGCTGGCATGGCTGCAGCGGCGGGGACATTTCGACGCGCTGGAGACCGCGAAGGCTTAGCGCCCCGACGGGCGCCCTCCGTCGTCACCCGCGAAAGCGGGTGACCCGTAGTTTTGTCGTCCCCGCGAAGGAGCGTGTGAAGAAATTGTTGCTGCCCCGCGGGTGTGATTCACTTTCGCAGCAACGCGAGGTGATTCGATGGCGAGCGAGGCGCGGTTCATTCGGGCGGATCGTCTGCAGACGCGGTGGGATTTCGTTGATCTGGAGGCATTGCTGCCGAGCGATCATCGCGCCCGGATCGTGATGGGCTTTGTCGAGGGGCTTGAGCTGTCGGCGTTGTACGACGCCATCAAAGCACGCGAGGGCGAGCCGGGACGGCCGCCGCCGGATCCTGCGGTTCTGATGGCGTTGTGGCTTTATGCGACCATCGAGGGGGTCGGCTCGGCCCGTCAGCTTGAACGGCTTACGCAAAACGATCTGGCGTACCGATGGATCGCCGGCGGGGTGCCGTTGAACTATCACGGGCTTGCGGACTTCCGGGTGGCGCATGTGCAGGTGCTGGATCGGCTGCTGACCGAAAGCGTGACGGCTCTGATCAAGGCGGGAGTGATCTCGCTTGAGGAGATCGCGGTCGATGGCACCAAAGTGCGGGCGAATGCCAGCCGGGGATCGTTCAAGACCGCTGGCAAGCTGGCGCGGATCGAGGCTGCGGTAGAGCGCCGGCTCGCCGAGCTCAGGGCAGAGATCGAGACCGATCCGAAAGCCTTCTCGCAACGCAGACTGGCGGCCAGGGAGCGAGCGGCACGGGAGGTGAAGGAGCGCGCTGACCGGGCGCGGGCGGCGCTCGACAGGGTTCGGGCCGAGAAGGAGAAACGGGCGAAGACGCATCCCCAGGACGAGGCCAAGAAGAAGTCTGAGCCGAGCGCCTCGCTCAGTGATGCGGAGGCACGCAACATGCGCTTTCCCGACCGAGCAGTGCGGCCAGCTTACAACGCGCAGATTGCGGCCACGCCCAAGGAGGGCATCATCGTCTCGGTCGAGATGACGGATCGGCGCAACGATGCCGGTCTGGCGGTTCCGATGGTGGACGACATCGTGCGCCGCTACGGCGAGGCCCCGGCAAACCTTCTGGTCGACACTCACTACGCCACCAGCGACGATATTGCCGCGTTGGCCTCGCGCGATGTCGATCCTGTCCTGGTCTTTGCGCCGCCGCCGACCGAGCGCGACGACGTCAAACCCGAGACACTGGCCAACCGTGGGAAGAGCCGAGCAAGGGAGGCCGAGAGCGTGAAGGCGTGGCGCAGCCGGATGGACAGCTTGGCCGGTCAAGAGCGCTATAGGGACCGAAAGCTCATCGAGCGGATCAACGCCCACCTCAAGAACCACGGCTTCGGGTTCCTTCCGGTACGCGGCCTGATCAAAGCCAAGGCAGTGGCGCTGTGGCATGCGCTCGCCAACAATCTGATGGCGGCATACCGGTTGCAGGCTAAAGCTGCTTGATCGAACGTTTGGTTCGAACAGAGGGGAATTGAGCGTACAGCAGATGACCTGATGCATTGAGCTGATCGCGGGATCGGCTCCCGAACTCCTCCAGCATTCGCAACTCGCTCGGTTGCGAAAAAAGTGTAAGATCGAAACCCGTTTCCTTCACACGCTCCTTCGCGGGGACCCATAACCACCATTGCTTGGTATTGAAGGAATTGCGGCCAGGTCCAGCCTATCGCGGATATCGGTGGTTATGAGTCCCGGCGCGCGGAGCCTGTCATCGGGCCGGCCAGAGGCCGGACCCGTTGGCTTGGCCGGGACGACGCAGATCGCAGTGATTTGCTTGTCCGATTTCTGCTTGGCGTTGCGCTCTTCCAGAGCCATTCATAAATACAACGGTCACGGCGTACTGGGTCGCCCGGTCAAGCCGGGCGATGACGTTTTTCGTTTAGGGTTCGGCCGTCAATGCCCGCTCACCATGCTCCATTTGCTGACCACGGCGTCGCTCATCTGTCCGGCCTCCTGCGAACACGCCACCTCGCCGACCTTCACCGCGACTTCCTTGCCGACAAAGCTTTTCAGCAGCGTCCCCTGAGCATCGTTGCCGACAACGATCTGAAAGGTTTCCGGCCCGGTTTCCAGGCCGCACAGCCCGTTGGGCGCGGGCAGCCGCCGTGGTTCACTGGTGATCTGGTAGGTGGCGACGCGCTTGCCCTTCTTGCCGCGCGTGCGCACGGCGTTAAGTTCACCCGACAGCACGTCGCCGGCCTGGATCAGTTTGGCTGCCTTCGACGCCGGCTCGGCCTGCTGCGCCCGGGCGGCGGCGGCCGCGGCGCATATCACCGCAAGGACAAAAGCCAAAGCCGAATGCCTGCCGAAAAGTCGTTTCGTCATCGTCGATCCGTTTCTTATCTGAGGGCTAGAACAGCGTCCGCTGCCGCATCGCCGCAGACAACGTGCCCTCGTCGAGATAATCGAGCTCGCCGCCGACTGGCACGCCGTGCGCCAACCGCGTCACCTTGACGTTCGCGTCCTGCAGCAGGTCCGTGATGTAATGTGCGGTGGTCTGGCCGTCGACGGTTGCGTTCAGCGCGAGAATGATTTCGGTCACGCGTGAATCATGCGCGCGCGCCACCAGCGCCTCGATAGTCAGATCCTGCGGCCCGACGCCGTCGAGCGGCGACAACGTCGCCCCCAGCACGTGATAGAGCCCATTGGTCGCGGTGGCCCGCTCGAGCGCCCAGAGGTCGGCGACGTCGGCGACCACGACAATAACGGACGGATCCCGCCGCGGATCGGTGCACACCGTGCAGGGATTCTGGGTGTCGATATTGCCGCAGATCTTGCAGACCTCGATCTTGTCGATCGCGACCTGCAGCGCGGCGGAGAGCGGCGTCATCAGCGCTTCGCGCTTCTTGATCAGGTGCAGCGCGGCGCGGCGCGCCGAACGCGGGCCGAGGCCCGGCAACCGGGCCAGCAACTGGATCAGGCGTTCGATTTCGGGACCGGCAACCCCAGCAGCCATATTACGTGAGACCCAGCCCCGGCGGCAGGCCAAGGCCGCCGGTCAGGCTCTGCATCTTCTCCTGCATGGCGGCTTCCGCCTTGCGCCGCGCATCATTGAGCGCGGTGACTAGAAGATCCTCGAGAATTTCGTGCTCATCCGCCTTGATCAGCGAGGGGTCGATCTTCACCGCCTTTACTTCCATCTTTGCGGTCATGCGCACGGTGACAAGGCCGCCGCCTGAAATTCCCTCGACCTCGACACGGCCAAGCTCTTCCTGCATCGCCTGCATTTTCGATTGCAGTTGCGCCGCCTGCTTCATCATGCCGAGAAAATCAGCCATCAATCATTCCTCTTGGAATCGCTATGGGTCGTCGCTGTCGGGACTCTCGGCAGGATCTTCACCACTAGCATCGGATTCCGGCGGCTCGGGGGCAAGCTTGCGTACTTCGACGACCTTGGTGCCGGGAAATCGAGCCAGCACCTCCTTGACCCGCGGGTCGGATTCCGCGGCGCGCTCGCGCTGGTTCCGCGCGACCTCGTTTTGCGAACGCAGCGTCGGCTGCCCGGCTTCGTTGGACACGATCACGGTCCAGCGCCGTCCGGTCCACTGTTCGAGTTTCCGGGACAGATCGTTGATCAAGGTCCGGCCGGCGCTGCGCTCCAGTGCGACCTCGAGCCGCCCATCCTCGATGCGGACCAGCCGCACATCGGTTTCCAGCGCGCCCTTGGTCAGCAGATCGCGCTTATCACCGGCGAGCGCCACCAGTTGGGCAAAACTGGTGATCCGAAGCGCCGGTTCGGACTGCGGTTCCGGCGGCGGCGCGTCGACCTGCTGCGCGCGGGCCGACGCTTCGGGGCCGCTGCGCGGCGTCGGGGCCGGGCGCGCCGGTGATGCCTGCATCGAAGCGCCGCCCGAAACCGGCGCCGCTCGTGGCGTCGCATGGGCCGTGACCACGGGCGATGCGCCGTTCTGCTCGAGCATCCTGATCGCCTCGTCCGGCGTCGGCATGTCGGCAGCATAAGCAATCCGCACCAGCACCATTTCGGCCGCCGCCGCCGGCCGTGTCGCGGCCTGCACCTCGGCGATGCCCTTCAGCAGCATCTGCCACATCCGCGACAACACCCGCATCGACAGTTTTGCCGCGAAGTCGCGGGCGCGCAGCCGTTCGGTCTCGCCGAAGGCGACATTGTCCGCCGTTGCCGGCACGATCTTGACCCGGGTGACGAAATTGACGAATTCGGCGAGATCGGACAGCACCACCACCGGATCGGCCCCGGTGTCGTACTGCTCGCGAAACTCCCCGAACGCGCTGGCAATGTCACCGCGCGCCAGCGAGTCGAACAGATCGATCACCCTGGTGCGGTCGGCAAGGCCGAGCATCTGTCGCACCGCGTCGGCGCGCACCATCCCTGCCGCATGCGCGATCGCCTGGTCGAACAGCGACAGCGAATCGCGGACGGAACCCTCCGCCGCCCGGGCGATAATGCCGAGCGCTTCCGGCTCGACCTCGACGTTTTCCCTGGCGGCGATACTGGCAAGGTGCTTCATCAGCACATCGGCCTCGACCCGGCGCAGATCGAAACGCTGGCAGCGCGACAGCACCGTCACCGGCACCTTGCGGATTTCGGTGGTGGCGAACACGAATTTGGCGTGCTCCGGCGGTTCTTCCAGCGTCTTCAGGAACGCGTTGAACGCCGCGGTCGAGAGCATGTGCACTTCGTCGATGATATAGACCTTGTAGCGCGCACTCGCCGGGGCATAGCGCACGCTGTCGTTGATCTGGCGCACGTCGTCGACACCGGTATGCGATGCGGCGTCCATCTCCAGCACGTCCATGTGCCGGCTTTCCATGATCGCCTGGCAGTGCACACCCAGCCCGGGCATGTGGATGGTCGGCGCCTTCACCGAACCGTCCGGCAGTTCGTAATTAAGCGCGCGGGCGAGAATCCGGGCGGTGGTGGTTTTGCCGACGCCGCGCACCCCGGTCAAAATCCAGGCCTGCGGAATCCTGCCGGTCTCGAACGCGTTGGAAACGGTGCGCACCACGGCGTCCTGGCCGATCAAATCGGCAAAACTGGCCGGGCGGTATTTGCGCGCCAGCACGCGATAGGGCCCGGTGGTGCTAGGTGCAGCGCCGAGATCGAAGCCGCCTTGATCGGTGCTGTCAGGCCTTGTGGGGGGAGCGCCGGCGTCGGTCATCGATCGATCCGCAATTGATTGTCTCTGGAAGCCGGCTTTGCGGAACAACTGGAGCAGAATCGAGCACGAGGCGCGGGGTACCCCTTTGGCGCAATTCGCCCGAAAAAACAGGTAGGAGACTGACGAGCGACCCGATCCGGACCTCGTTAGGGCTGCTTCCTTCCGGACCTGACCCGGTTGGCGAGTGGCTCGTCCACCGCCAATCTCCCGGTCCCTATTTGGGGCCAAAAGGCCGGGAAAGCAAGCGGGGCGGCAGGCGTTTGCAGGACTTGTGCCGGAACACGGAAAGGCATTAGTTGCCGTCGTGGCCGGGCTTGTCCCGGCCATCCACGTCTTATTTTGCCATCGAGGAAAGACGTGGATGCCCGGCACAAGGCCGGGCATGACGAGGAATAGCATGCCCGATCCCGCATGGTCATTGAATTCACAGCTCAAGAGCGACACCATCGACATCGGCGACTTGCCGCTGTGCCGGGTGCTGGTGATCAAGGACGCGCATTATCCGTGGCTGTTGCTGGTGCCTCGCCGGCCGGACACCGTGGAGATCATCGACCTCGGCGAGGTCGAACAGGCGCAACTGATGACCGAAATCTCCCGGGTCGCGCGCGCCCTGAAGGACGTCACCAAATGTGAAAAGCTCAATATCGCCGCGCTCGGCAATGTGGTGCCGCAACTGCATGTGCACGTGATCGCCCGCCGCAGCAGCGATGCCGCCTGGCCGCGCCCGGTGTGGGGGGCGGCGCCGCCCCTCGCGCATGATCCCGAGGAAGTCCAGCATTTCATCCGCGCCCTTCGCCGAAAAATTTGGCTGGAGCCCTGATCAGGTTGAACTCATGACCGCATTCGATTCATTTCCACTCGGGCAACCGGCCTTCGTCAGCCATGTGCTCGATCGCGCCGCCCATCTGCGCACCAGCGAAGGCAAGCTGTTCGCGCTGGAGGGCCACCGCGACGCCCGTGCTTATGTGGTGTATCGCGACTCGCTCGTGGTGAGCCGGCAGGCCGGCATGCCGCGGGCGTTGTTGACGATCGACGAGGCGCTCAAATTCGGCGCCAATCCCGGCACGATCTTCCTCGGGCTGCGCGAGGACGCGGCCGTGTTCGGCATGGGGATTTCAGCGGCGGCCGTGGAAAAACTGCTGCCGCGCGACGACGTTGCGGTGACCGAACTGCGCGGCATGGCAATGCAGGGCGCGGTGCCTGCCGACCAGCTCTCGGCGATTGCGATGGCGAAGTCGCTGGTGAGCTGGCATCAGCGCCACGGCTTCTGCGCCAATTGCGGAACCCGCACCGCGATGAGCCAGGGCGGCTGGCGGCGCGATTGCCCGAACTGCAAGGCGGAGCATTTCCCGCGCACCGACCCGGTCGTGATCATGCTGGTGACCGCCGGCGACAAATGCCTGCTGGGCCGCCAGAAACAATTCATGCCCGGCATGTACTCCTGCCTTGCCGGGTTCGTTGAGGCCGCGGAAACCATCGAAGACGCGGTCCGCCGTGAAATCTTCGAGGAATCCGGCATACGCTGCACCGACGTGAATTACTACATGACCCAGCCCTGGCCCTATCCGTCATCCCTGATGATCGGATGCACCGCGCGTGCCACCAATGAAGACATCATCGTGGATCGTTCCGAGCTGGAGGACGCGCGCTGGTTTGATCGCGCCGAGGCGGCCCTGATGATCAAGCGGCAACATCCGGACGGCCTCGCAGGGCCGCATCCGTTTGCCATTGCCCATCATTTGCTCGGGCGCTGGGTGCATGGGCGCGCGACCGCGGCTGCATAGCGGGGAACTGGCCCCCATCCCAGTCGATTGAGTCGGGACCTTGGTTCCGGCAGAAAGCGGAACCGGCATGACGGATCCAGACATGAACTTCCAGACGACCGCGCCGAAAATCCCGCCGCGCATCCTGTGCATCGGCATGCCGGTGCGCGACCTGACATTTCGGATCGATGAATTGCCGGCCCGCGGCTTCAAGGTGAATGCCAGCCATTTCGATGAAATCAGCGGCGGCAACGCGCTCAACGCGGCGATCGGAATCGTGCGTCTCGGCGGCCGCGCCTCGATCTGCGGACCGATGGGCGACGCCCGCGAAACCTCGAGCCGGTATATCTTCGACAAGCTTGCGCATGAGGGCATCGATACCACGCACATCGTCCGCATGCCCGGCCTAGTGACGCCGATCTCGAACATCATGATCGACCCGAGCGGCGAACGGACCATCGTAACATTCCGCGATCCGGAATTGTGGAAGGTCGAGTTGCCCGACACCGACAAGCTGCTGGAGGATTGCAGTGCCATCCTGACCGAGAACCGCTGCGCCGAATTCTGCACCGATCTCTGCGCCGAAGCGCGCCGGCGCGGCATTCCGGTGGTGGTGGACGTCGACCGCACCATGTCGTTGCGCGAAGGCTTGCTGACCGCGTCATCGCACCTGGTGTTCTCCAGCGAGGCCCTGCAGGCCACCGCCGGCGTCGCCGACGATGGCGAGGCGCTGAAAAGGATCGCCAAACTCACCCCGTCGTTCCTCGCCGGCACGCAGGGCGCGCAGGGCACGCTCTGGCTCGACGAACAGCAGAATTTGCAGCAGACGCCGGCGTTTCCGGTACATACCGTGGACACGCTCGGCGCCGGCGATGTTTTCCACGGCGCATTCGCGCTTGCCATCACCGAACAGCAGGATCTGCGCCAGGCGCTGCGCTTTGCCTCGGCCGCCGCCGCGCTCAAATGCACCCGCTTCGGGGGCGCCTTTGCCGCCCCGCAACGCGTTGAAGTTGAAGAACTTTTAGAGCAAAGCCAGCCGGCGGACGCGGCCCGGAACAGGCAATAGCGGCTTGTCCTAGAAGAATTTTCTCTATATGAGGGGTATCAACCCCTAAGAAAGAAAGTTCTTCTCATGACCGAGCTTGCCGTTCACGTTCTCGAACCCAACCGCCGTCTTGACGCCATCGACCGCAAAATCCTGATGGTGCTGCAGGATGATGCCTCGCTGTCGGTCGCCGAAATCGGCGACCGGGTCGGGCTGTCCTCGACGCCGTGCTGGAAGCGCATCCAGCGCTTGGAAGCCGACGGCGTCATCCTGCGCCGGGTCGCGCTGGTCGACCAGAACAAGATCGGGCTCGGCATCTCCGTGTTCGTGTCGGTGGAAAGCGCCGATCATTCCGAAAGCTGGCTCCGTACCTTCGCCGAAGCCGTCAGCGCGATGCCCGAGGTGATGGAATTCTACCGGATGGCGGGCGACGTCGACTATATGCTGCGTGTCGTGGTTGCGGACATGCAAAGCTACGACGTGTTTTACAAGAAGCTGATCAGCGCGGTGCCGCTCAAGAACGTCACCTCGCGCTTTGCGATGGAAAAGATCAAGTCGGTCACGGCGCTGCCGGTCCCGGCAGCCTGAAGCCGAAAGCCTCAGATCTTCTGATTGTATTCGCCGACTTCGGGATGGGTGCGCAACACCAAATCCATCGCCTCGAACAGGTCGCGCATGCGCTGCTCGCTGACCGGGCTTTCCACCACCACCACCAGTTCCGGCTTGTTGGATGACGCCCGCACCAGGCCCCAACTGCCATCCTCGACGGTGACGCGCACGCCATTGACGGTGACGAGATCGCGGATCGCTTGTCCGGCTACCTTTTCGCCCCTGTTCTGCATCGCCTCGAAATGCTTCACCACGGCATCGACGATGCCGTATTTGGCCTCGTCCGAGCAGTGCGGCGACATGGTCGGCGACGACCAGGTTTTTGGCAACGCGTTCTTCAGGTCCGCCATCGACTTGCCGGGGGCGCGATCGAGCATCTCGCAGACCGCGATCGCCGAAATCAGGCCGTCGTCATAGCCGCGGCCGAACGGCTTGTTGAAGAAGAAATGACCGGATTTCTCGAAACCCGCCAATGCGCCGACCTCGTTGGTGCGGCGTTTCATGTAGGAATGGCCGGTTTTCCAGTAGGTGGTCTTCGCTCCCTGCCGCTGCAACACCGGATCGGTGACGAACAACCCGGTCGATTTCACGTCGACCACGAACTGCGCATTCTGGTGAATCGCCGACATGTCGCGCGCCAGCATCACGCCGACCTTGTCGGCGAAGATTTCCTCGCCGGTATTGTCGACCACGCCGCAGCGATCGCCGTCGCCATCGAAGCCCAGACCGACATCGGCCTTGTGGGTCAGCACCGCATCGCGGATCGCGTGCAGCATTTCCATGTCTTCTGGATTGGGATTGTATTTCGGGAAGGTGTAGTCGAGTTCGGTGTCGAGCGGCACCACCTCGCAGCCGATCGCCTGCATCACCTGCGGTGCGAATGCGCCGGCAGTGCCATTGCCGCAGGCAACCACCGCCTTCAGTTTGCGCTTCAGCTTCGGACGCCGGGTCAGGTCGGCAATGTAGCGGGCCGGGAAATTCTCGTGGAACTGATAGGAGCCGCCAACCTTGTTGTTGAAATCGGCGTTGAGCACGATCTCCTTCAGGCGGTTCATCTCGTCGGGGCCGAAGGTGAGCGGGCGATTGGCGCCCATCTTGACGCCGGTCCAGCCATTGTCGTTATGCGACGCCGTCACCATCGCAACGCAGGCCACGCCGAGTTCGAATTGCGCGAAATACGCCATCGGCGTCATGCACAGGCCGATGTCATGAACCTTGCAGCCCGAGGCGAGCAACCCTGAAATCAGCGCATATTTGATCGACGCCGAATAGCCGCGGAAATCATGCCCGGTGACGACCTCCTGGCTGGCGCCAAGCTCGGTAATCAGCGCACCGAGCCCCATGCCCAGCGCCTGGATGCCCATCAGGTTGATTTCCTTGCCGAACAGCCAGCGGGCATCATATTCGCGAAATCCGGTCGCCTTCACCATCGGCTCGGACTCGTAGGCATAGGTATTGGGAACCAGCACGGGTTTCGGCTTCGGAAACATTCAAATGGCCTCGTCGTGAAAGGCTGAAAGCAATGTACCGCAGCCATAGCGAATACCGCGGCGCGACGGAAGGCTGGATCAGCGCGTTGTGACGATTAATTACGGCATATTTGGCGATGTGCCAAACTTCTTCAGCGTCGACAGGCTTCGAGGTGCTAGACCAGTTCCTGTTCGATGATGACCTTCAAGGGCGGCAAAGCCTGCTGCACGGTGTCCCATACAAATTGAGCAGCAACATCTTCGTAATCATGGCGATAGACATTGCCCGCTGCAGCCATCTGCCTCCACGAGATCGTTGGGTGGCGAGCCTTCAAATCCATTGGAAGGCGTCGTGAGGCCTCGGATATAATCTCCAAACATCGGGTAACTGCGTAGGTAGCGCGCAGGTCCCGTTTGAAGGTTTCACGGTCAAAACCCTCGACAAATTGCGTCGCCAAATTGATGTGATGCAGAATATCGCGGAGCGCTCCATTGGTGCGCTCAGAATGCATAAATGGCATCCGCCGTCGCCGCGGGGCGAACATAGGATTTCAGGCTTTCACGATTCACAACGTCGACGGGGTCATCGAAGAGCCCGGCTATGTAGTCCTTAAGGTCCGCGTAATCGAAAACCGTGATCCGGGCGTCGGGATCGATCTCGATCATAATATCGATGTCGCTATCGAGCCGGTTGTCGCCTCGAGCGACCGAGCCAATCAAGGCAGCGTGCGTGACCCCACGACCACGCAGGGCCTGTTCAGAACGTCGCAGGGTTTCAATGGCCTCGGAGCTATTCATGAAGTGAATGTAGCACGATTCCTCATCAACCGGGAGATGCCAAGGATCGGAAAAGTTAATCTAGCTATGACTGCGTGGGTACGCCCGACATTGGCTCGCGCCGGCCTCCCCTGCGGCGCGCTTGCCAAGGCAAGCATTGGGCTACTGCTCCAGCACCATTGTGCCGCCGGCGTATTCGAAGCGCTTCAGCTTGGACAGGAACGACAGGCCGAGCAGGTTTTCCGACAATGCTTGGTCGGGCAGCACCATGGCATCGACGTCGCGCGCCACGAGACCGCCGACATCGATCAAGGCAATGCGCGTACGGGCCGCCTTGATGGTGCCATTGGCGGTCGTGACTGTCGCGGTGTAGTCGCCGCGCGACGGGCGCAGCCCAAATCGCGCTGCCGAGGTTTCGTTCAGCGCAATCACCGACGCCCCGGTATCTACCATGAAGTCGATGCGCTGGCCGTCGATGTGACCTTCGGTTTCGAAATGACCGCGGGCGTCGCGCGGGATGCTGAGGCTGCGAGCGCCGGCCTGCGCCACCAATGGCGCGAGGGTGGTGTTGCGCGTAGAGGTGTGAGCCAGCGCAGGGGTGATGCGGTCCGCGATCTGGGCCATGCTCGTGCCGAGGCCGACCAGGATCCCGGCGCAGATGATGATGTTACGCATGACGCCACACTCGGCCCGCTTGCCCACCGATATCACCATACCGGCCACCAAACCGCGACCAATGGCGGCGGCGGAGACTGCCATTTTGACGAAAAGGATGAGCGAAGCGTTAACGCCGGCCGTTCTCACGTTCCCCGCGGCTTCACCCGCCGAGTTCGCAAATTGATTTCATTATCTAATCTTGCTATTTACCTACGCAGTTACCTACATCTGCGAATTCGACGGGAATAGATCCGAACGGCTAGGGCTAAACCCCATTGCAATCGGCTGACGAGGTGGTAGGAGCATGGCAGTTCTTCTCTCTCGCCCTTCGGAAACGGGTCGTAATTTAGGCCCCTCTGCCGAAGCCATCTAGCCCTCTTGATGGTTTGGCAATTCAGCAGGAAGACGCCTCCCGCGATGCCGCTCCCCTCGGCACGGGACCAAAGGCCACGGCACTTGTAAGGCATGGGCAACTCCAGTCCGGAGCATGCTTGTGTCTGAAGTTCAAGTCAAAACCATTGACCCGGCCGCGCTGTCGCCCAAGGGCGCCGCGCAATATCTGTCGATCACGCCACGCGCCGTCTACAACCTGATCGCCGATCGCAAGCTCGTTGCGCGCAAGCTCGGGTCGCGGACATTGATCGATTTCGATACAGTCAGGCGGTTCTATGAAGGTCTGCCCGTCAAGACGGTCGCGGCGTCTGTGCCAAACTCGCCTCAATCGCTCGGGGCTCGCCCGCGGCGTCGCGGCAAGGCGGTGCGATTATGAGCGTTTGACCGCATGACCCGCTAAAGCGCAACGGGAAGGCCGCCCCGGGCTGAGTTCGGCGACGGCCTTCAAAGCCCGCTATCGCGTGCAACTGGGCTCGCGTCCGCATCACCCTGGATGCCGACGAATTTGAGCCCTGGCGCG
Organism: uncultured Alphaproteobacteria bacterium; assembly: GCA_963808035.1. Classification (GTDB taxonomy): domain Bacteria; phylum Pseudomonadota; class Alphaproteobacteria; order Rhizobiales; family Xanthobacteraceae; genus Bradyrhizobium. The sequence continues at coordinate 54,515 of CAWEEF010000008.1, forward strand.
ATATGGTGCCCGTAATGGCTACAGCGACCGGCAAATTAAGGCTCGAAAAGTTCGGCCGTGAGCGCGTCTCCGACACGCGCAAGTGGGTTTCATGCGAAAAGCCGCTCCCGATCGCTCGCATTGTCGCGATCCACACTCAAGGCATGATCAGGGCGAGAGTGGCGATTACTCAACGGCGGCACGAAAGACGTTTGCGCCTACGATATCGATGATACCGAGATCGTATTGACATCGGTAGGGTGAATTTCTGGAGCGAGCACTTTTCAGCGATCAAGGCGGGGTCAACGGTTATAGGCCGGTGAGGCGAGGACGCTGGAGAATGTTAGGACGCTGGCTCAGTCGGCACGGGCGCGAATAGGCCCCCATAAGGATCTACAACTTAGCCTCAGAGGACGGGTTCCATGACTTGCGCTGCCGTGAAATTGAATTGCCCTCACACTTCGATGGCATTACCTTTAAAAAGATGATCTGCCAGTGTTGGGCGAAGGTCGAGTGGGGTCACGGCAGAATTCTTGTCCGCGACGGTGCGAACGCGGGTTGGATCGACTACATGTTGAAAGACCGTCAGAAGTCAGAGTTCGACGGTTTTCTTGACTGCATAATTATAGAGTCTTTGCACAATCCAATTGCTGACGCGTAGACGTTCTTTGGAATCGGACTCTTGGTCGACTAAGCTTGAGCAAGGGCGATTGGTTAGCCATCGCCTTGTTTTCCGCCGCGCCAGATTCTTCGGCACCCACGCGCCCAAGGGATCAAGAGATCAGCCCGAAATGCCGGGGCGAGAACGCACGCCGGAGAACCCCTGGCCAGCTGGCGCGATCGGGTCGTGGCGAAGCTGACCCCGTAGCTGAGAGCCTCCCAGCCGCTGCCCGCAGCCGCTGCACCGCGGAGGCGGCCCGATCCGAATCGGGCAGCGCCGGCCCTTGAGAGTTAAGAAAAACCTCGCGCGCGCGCGAGGGTGACAAAGCAGGTTAACGTGCCTCGCGGCGCCAAGCATTTTCGGGGGTTAGCGCGTTTCGGAGGTTAGAGGCGTAGCGGCGCCGAAGCCATTTTCGGTCGCGCCAGATTCTTCGGCACCCACGCGCAAGGGATCAAGAGATCAGCCCGAAATGCCGGGGCGAGAAGCACGCCGGAGAACCCCTGGCCAGCTGGCGCGATCGGGTCGTGGCGAAGCCGACCCCGTAGCTGAGAGCCTCCCAGCCGCTGCCCGCAGCCGCTGCACCGCGGAGGCGGCCCGATCCGAATCGGGCAGCGCCGGCCCTTGAGAGTTTAGGAAAACCTCGCGCGCGCGCGAGGGTGACAAAGCAGGTTAACGTGCCTCGCGGCGCCAAGCATTTTCGGGGGTTAGCGCGTTTCGGAGGTTAGAGGCGTAGCGGCGCCGAAGCCATTTTCCGCCGCGCCAGATTACTTCGGCACCCACGCCCAAGGGATCAAGAGATCAGCCCGAAATGCCGGGGCGAGAAAGCACGCCGGAGAACCCCTGGCCAGCTGGCGCGATCGGGTGGTGGCGAAGCTGACCCCGTAGCTGAGAGCCTCCCAGCCGCTGCCCGCAGCCGCTGCACCGCGGAGGCGGCCCGATCCGAATCGGGCAGCGCCGGCCCTTGAGAGTTTAGAAAAACCTCGCGCGCGCGCGAGGGTGACAAAGCAGGTTAACGTGCCTCGCGGCGCCAAGCATTTTCGGGGGTTAGCGCGTTTCGGAGGTTAGAGGCGTAGCGGCGCCGAAGCCATTTTCGGTCGCGCCAGATTTTTCGGCACCCACGCGCAAGGGATCAAGAGATCAGCCCGAAATGCCGGGGCGAGAACGCACGCCGGAGAACCCCTGGCCAGCTGGCGCGATCGGGTCGTGGCGAAGCTGACCCCGTAGCTGAGAGCCTCCCAGCCGCTGCCGCGCAGCGCGCTGCACCGCGGAGGCGGCCCGATCCGAATCGGGCAGCGCCGGCCCTTGAGAGTTAAGAAAAACCTCGCGCGCGCGCGAGGGTGACAAAGCAGGTTAACGTGCCTCGCGGCGCCAAGCATTTTCGGGGGTTAGCGCGTTTCGGAGGTTAGAGGCGTAGCGGCGCCGAAGCCATTTTCGGTCGCGCCAATTTCTTCGGCACCCACGCGCAAGGGATCAAGAGAATCAGCCCGAAATGCCGGGGCGAGAACGCACGCCGGAGAACCCCTGGCCAGCTGGCGCGATCGGGTCGTGGCGAAGCTGACCCCGTAGCTGAGAGCCTCCCAGCCGCTGCCCGCAGCCGCTGCACCGCGGAGGCGGCCCGATCCGAATCGGGCAGCGCCGGCCCTTGAGAGTTTAGAAAAACCTCGCGCGCGCGCGAGGGTGACAAAGCAGGTTAACGTGCCTCGCGGCGCCAAGCATTTTCGGGGGTTAGCGCGATTTCGGAGGTTAGAGGCGTAGCGGCGCCGAAGCCATTTTCGGTCGCGCCAGATTCTTCGGCACCCACGCGCAAGGGATCAAGAGATCAGCCCGAAATGCCGGGGCGAGAACGCACGCCGGAGAACCCCTGGCCAGCTGGCGCGATCGGGTCGTGGCGAAGCCGACCCCGTAGCTGAGAGCCTCCCAGCCGCTGCCCGCAGCCGCTGCACCGCGGAGGCGGCCCGATCCGAATCGGGCAGCGCCGGCCCTTGAGAGTTAAGAAAAACCTCGCGCGCGCGCGAGGGTGACAAAGCAGGTTAACGTGCCTCGCGGCGCCAAGCATTTTCGGGGGTTAGCGCGTTTCGGAGGTTAGAGGCGTAGCGGCGCCGAAGCCATTTTCCGTCGCGCCAGATTTTCGGCACCCACGCCAAGGGATCAAGAGAACCAGCCCGAAATGCCGGGGCGAGAACGCACGCCGGAGAACCCCTGGCCAGCTGGCGCGATCGGGTCGTGGCGAAGCCGACCCCGTAGCTGAGAGCCTCCCAGCCGCTGCCCGCAGCCGCTGCACCGCGGAGGCGGCCCGATCCGAATCGGGCAGCGCCGGCCCTTGAGAGTTTAGAAAAACCTCGCGCGCGCGCGAGGGTGACAAAGCAGGTTAACGTGCCTCGCGGCGCCAAGCATTTTCGGGGGTTAGCGCGTTTCGGAGGTTAGAGGCGTAGCGGCGCCGAAGCCATTTTCGGTCGCGCCAGATTCTTCGGCACCCACGCGCAAGGGATCAAGAGATCAGCCCGAAATGCCGGGGCGAGAACGCACGCCGGAGAACCCCTGGCCAGCTGGCGCGATCGGGTCGTGGCGAAGCCGACCCCGTAGCTGAGAGCCTCCCAGCCGCTGCCCGCAGCCGCTGCACCGCGGAGGCGGCCCGATCCGAATCGGGCAGCGCCGGCCCTTGAGAGTTTAGAAAAACCTCGCGCGCGCGCGAGGGTGACAAAGCAGGTTAACGTGCCTCGCGGCGCCAAGCATTTTCGGGGGTTAGCGCGTTTCGGAGGTTAGAGGCGTAGCGGCGCCGAAGCCATTTTCGGTCGCGCCAGATTCTTCGGCACCCACGCGCAAGGGATCAAGAGAATCAGCCCGAAATGCCGGGGCGAGAACGCACGCCGGAGAACCCCTGGCCAGCTGGCGCGATCGGGTCGTGGCGAAGCTGACCCCGTAGCTGAGAGCCTCCCAGCCGCTGCCCGCAGCCGCTGCACCGCGGAGGCGGCCCGATCCGAATCGGGCAGCGCCGGCCCTTGAGAGTTTAGAAAAACCTCGCGCGCGCGCGAGGGTGACAAAGCAGGTTAACGTGCCTCGCGGCGCCAAGCATTTTCGGGGGTTAGCGCGTTTCGGAGGTTAGAGGCGTAGCGGCGCCGAAGCCATTTTCGGTCGCGCCAAATTCTTCGGCACCCACGCGCAAGGGATCAAGAGAATCAGCCCGAAATGCCGGGGCGAGAAAGCACGCCGGAGAACCCCTGGCCAGCTGGCGCGATCGGGTGGTGGCGAAGCTGACCCCGTAGCTGAGAGCCTCCCAGCCGCTGCCCGCAGCCGCTGCACCGCGGAGGCGGCCCGATCCGAATGTGGGCAGCGCCGGCCCTTGAGAGTTTAGAAAAACCTCGCGCGCGCGCGAGGGTGACAAAGCAGGTTAACGTGAGAACCCCTGGCCAGCTGGCGCGATCGGGTGGTGGCGAAGCCGACCCCGTAGCTGAGAGCCTCCTAGCCGCCGCCCGCAGCCGCTGCACCGCGGAGGCGGCCCGATCCGAATCGGGCACGCGGCGGCCCTTGAGAGTTTAGAAAAACCTCGCGCGCGCGCGAGGGTGACAAAGCAGGTTAACGTGAAGAACCCCTGGCCAGCTGGCGCGATCGGGTGGTGGCGAAGCTGACCCCGTAGCTGAGAGCCTCCCAGCCGCCGCCCGCAGCCGCTGCACCGCGGAGGCGGCCCGATCCGAATTGGGCAGCGCCGGCCCTTGAGAGTTTAGAAAAATCTCGCGCGCGCGCGAGGGTGACAAAGCAGGTTAACGTGAAACCCCTGGCCAGCTGGCGCGATCGGGTGGTGGCGAAGCTGACCCCGTAGCTGAGAGCCTCCCAGCCGCTGCCCGCAGCCGCTGCACCGCGGAGGCGGCCCGATCCGAAATTGGGCAGCGCCGGCCCTTGAGAGTTTAGAAAAACCTCGCGCGCGCGCGAGGGTGACAAAGCAGGTTAACGTGAGGGTAACCCCTGGCCAGCGGCGCGATCGGGTGGTGGCGAAGCCGACCCCGTAGCTGAGAGCCTCCCAGCCGCCGCCCGCAGCCGCTGCACCGCGGAGGCGGCCCGATCCGAATTGAGCTGCGCCGGCCCTTGAGAGTTAAGGAAAATCTCGCGCGCGCGCTTGAGGGTGACCAAGCAGGTTAACGTGCCTCGCGGCGCCAAGCATTTTCGGAGGTTAGCGCGTTTCGGAGGTGTTAGGCGCGTAGCGGCGCCGAAGCCATTTTGCCGCCGCGCCAGATTTTTCGGCACCCACATCCAAGGGAGCTCTTAGTGGCTGGAGCGCGCCGAGAACCTAGTCCTGGTTTTCCTCTGCAGTGTGTGAGCGCAAAAATAACGGCGGTTCATCTCCGTCAACTTCCCTAAGTGGCTCAAGTTCTGGCTCTGGAATTCGATAGGACTTGCATTCCAGCCGCGCCCATTGAGTGCCTGGGGATAGCTCCGACAGCGAATAACCATTTCTTGTCCCCGAACCAGAACCAAGACGTCGCAAATCGCGGAGCCGATGTACCGTCGGAGGATTACGCGCGGAGCGGGCTGTTCTGTCATTGACGACAGCCCCAATAGCAGCCGAGGATGTAAAGTTGTTCGAGTTGACGGCAATCATCGGGTAGCTTCACGTTTAAGGATGCCCATGCCTGATATGAAGGACCTCGCCGTTCCAACAAGCGAACTCCCATGTTGCGCCTTCCCGCGCGGCGCATCGGCGAGCTGATGTACTTCTCCAGTCCATCTCGGCCGCCGCTGGATTCGCGGAGCAAAACGCAAGTCGCGGCTCCCAAGTTCCTGGATTGCACCGCGGGTCCACTGTCCCCGAGCAGTTATCGCACAGAACAGCCCGGCAGAATGAACCGCTTTTGCCACGTACCTGGCGTCCCCGCCCGCCCGGACCACTCGGCGGAACTCGGGCATTTGAGTAAGCCGAAATTAACCTCGGCATTGCATTCTGATCGGACGCTGGTCGATGAATTTGCCAGTGCGTGTATGCGTAGAGCAAGAAAGCTGCCACCGGGTGGCAGCTTTTTGCGCACCGGCAAACCGCCCGTGGCCCGTTCCTCACCGGTGGGCGCGCAGCGAACCGGCCTCATTGGCGAGGTTAACGATGGCATTTGCGGGGACGCGCGCCTCGAACGGCCCACCCGATCTTTCGATGTAAAGCAGTCCGGTCACCAGCATTACGGCGGCGAACGCCAGCACGAGCATCGCGCTTGCCAGCTGGTGAATTTCACCATTCATCCCTCAAGCCCTCGCCGGAATTGTGAAAGCTGAAAGCAAAACGCAGTTCCAGCTCACGGGTTCCCGGACACACGCGATCGACTGCGGAACAATTTCTGCCAGGCTCATGTCGCCCGCTCTGGCCTGGTGCTTTTCGTCTGATCAGCGGGCCTCCCCGGCATCAGTGGATTTTCTTGGAACGAACCTGGCGCCGGCAGATTATCCGACGTGTCGATGCCTAACGACACGGCCCCCAGCGCCGGGGCCTTTTAGAAAGGCTGTTGAGGCTTCCGCGCCTGGCCGCATTTGCAAGGTAAGTGCTATCGCGTTCCCGATCTCAAAAGCTATTCCGCTGCTTCGAGTTTCGATGCGCTGCTCGCTACCTCCCGTATTGCCAACATCACCTGGTCCGTTGCCGTCTGCTGGATCATGTGGCCGTTTCCAGGAACTCGGTGAAGTCTGCTGTGCGGGATCTCGGAGTGCAGCCTGCCCGACTGTGTGTCGATGTCGACCAACCTGTCTTGCTCGCCGGCAATGATGATGATGGGCATCTTCAAACCCGCATACTGATTGCGCACCTTAAAGGCGTCTGGGATCATGAGCGCCGATTCCGCGGCAGATGCTCGGATCTGCGAAGGACGCAGGGCCATTTCCTTTGGAAATGCTTCAAATTTCTTCGGCAGGAGCGGGACCAAAGATTTTCGCCATCATCAGCGGCCATAACGCGCGGCTAATCAGCGGCGACAGGGTATGGCTGAGGAGGTCGCCGATGAGCGGCAAGGACGGCGCGCCCATCGCGATGACGTCGGGCCTTGCAGTCGGATAATAGTACCCTGAGGCGAGAACCAGTCCGCGGATCATATCGGGAAATTTCAGGGCGAGTGCCACGGCAACCGATGCGCCCCATGAATGTCCGAGCACGGTGGCGTTCGAAACGCCTAGCCGCCCAAGGGCCTTTTTGATCAGTTCAGCCTGGGCGTGGGGCGTCCATACCACGCTGCGCGGCCGATTGCTGTGGCCAAAGCCGGGACGGTCGAAAGCGATAACTCTGTAGTTTTTTTCAGCAAGGTCAATCAAACCGCTTGATTCAAAATCCTCGATCATGCTGCCGTTGCCGTGCAGAAGAACCAGGGGATCACCTGAGCCCCGTTCAACGTAGTGAAGCCGAACGCCGTTCACATCGAGGAAGCGGCCGGCAGCCGGATTGTCGCGCTCCGCTTTCTTCGCAAGATGACGATTGAGCAGGGCCATTGCACCCAGTGCCACAATCCCAACCCCCGAAGCTATCGCGTAGGGATGCGCCTTTGCGTTGCGAACTGGGATGGAAGAACGCAGGCGTCTAACAGGGTTGGCGAGGTCATGGATGGCACTCGGGAAGGCGCGTGCACGAAATCCGGATGATCCTGGGAAATGTTGCAGCGCTAGGCTGAACAAGCAACACAAGCGATTGTTCCGCCGCGGTCTGCACGAAGACGCGCCGGCAATCGCCGGCCTCGTTTAGCTATCAAGGTTTTTCAAAAAAGTCAGCCGCCGGCGTTATCGATTGCCATCTCAACGAGTTTAGCAACCTTGTCGCGGGTGAGATCGCCTGAATTGGAAATGTATGGTTCAGCGTCAGGAGGATACACGAAAGGGATGCCCTTGGACGACCCGCTATCGCCGAACCGGGTCACGACTATATTGCCGAACGCAGTCGAAATGCTTGTCGCAGATCCATCACCGATCTTGAATGAGACGCCGACCGGCTTGTGGTCATGAACATCGATCTGCGGGGCAAACGAGAATTGTTCTTCCCCAAAATGGTGCTTAAGTTCCATTAGGAATGGGATGACGTGTTGTTCCAGAGCCCGCTTGCAATGTTCCGCGTCGTCGGTCCGCTTTTGCAAATTGTCAGCGGCTATACCCGTCTGCCTCGTCTTTTCGTGACCGCCGCCTTGACCTTGGCGGAAAATTTATCCGCCAGTTCTTG
>CAWEEF010000009.1:0-69002 GCA_963808035.1 uncultured Alphaproteobacteria bacterium
GCGCGACAGGGATCGAACCTGTGACCCCCTCGATGTCAACGAGGTGCTCTCCCGCTGAGCTACGCGCCCTCAAGGCCGTGTGACGGGTTCGGTCCGTATATCGGCTCCAAAGCGGGCAGGCAAGGATGCTTGGCGGGCGCGCGGCGCGACCGGGAGGCCGAATCAAGCCGCCAGCATCTTGTTCACTTCGCTGACCAATTCACGCAGATGGACCGGCTTCGCCAGCACCTTGGCGTTTTTCGGCGCCTCCGAATCGGAATTGAGGGCAACGGCGGCAAAGCCGGTGATGAACATGATCTTGATATCGGGATCGAGTTCCGAGGCGCGGCGCGCCAGTTCGATGCCGTCCATCTCGGGCATCACGATATCGGTCAGCAGCATTTCAAACGGCTCCTCGCGCAACCGCTGATAGGCGGACAGGCCGTTGTCATGGGGGGAAACCTGAAAACCGGCGTTTTCCAACGCCTTGACCAGGAAGCGGCGCATGTCGTTGTCGTCTTCGGCGAGGAGGATTTTGTGCATGGCGATGGGTCGTCGAATCCGAATAAGAGGTCAGTCGGTTCACTAAGCCCGACAGAGGGTAAATTTGGGGTGAAAGACCGCCGGCCGTGATCGGCTGCCGGCACGTTATTTGTGTACCGGAATGCGTCGCAAGGCAATGAAGCCGGGTTTTGGCCCTCAGACACGTTCCAGCAGGACAGAAACTTTTTCGCTTGGCAGAATGGTTGCGATTACCGACAATGCGTCCCGACAAAACCTTCGCTTTTCTGGCGGAGGCGAAGCGACCTATCCAGGGACGGCGCCCGACGATGACCCGGCTTGATGGCGAAGTGTCGCCCCCGTTCGAGATCAAGGAGCCGGCCGCGTGGCGGGCGCCGATTATCTTCAATTCGCCGCATTCCGGCTCGGTCTATCCAGCCGAATTCCTGGAGGCGTCGCGGATCGACCTGGTGGCGCTGCGCCGTTCCGAAGATTCGTTCATGGACGAACTGATCGGGGATCTCAGCGACCGCGGCTTTCCGGTGGTCCGGGTCAACTTTCCCCGCTCCTATGTCGACGTCAACCGGGAACCCTACGAGCTCGATCCGCGCATGTTCAGCGGGCGGCTGCCGAGCTTTGCCAACACGCGATCGATGCGGGTTGCCGGCGGTCTCGGCACCATCCCGCGCGTGGTCGGCGACGGCCAGGAAATCTACCGCGAGCGCCTCACTGTCGACGATGCGCTGTCGAGGATCGAGGCTCTCTACAAGCCATATCACCGCGCGCTGCGGCGGCTGATCAACAAGGCGCACCAGGCGTTCGGAACCGTGATCGTGGTGGATTGCCATTCGATGCCGTCGGTCGGGGTCTCGCGGGACGAGCCGCGGCGGCCGGATATGGTGATCGGCGACCGCTACGGCACAAGCTGCGCGCCGCTGCTTCCCGACATGGTCGAGGAAACCATGCGCGGGCTCGGCTATTCGGTCGGGCGCAACAAGCCCTATGCCGGCGGCTTCATAACCGAGCATTACGGCAATCCCGCCAGCGGACTCCATACCATTCAGCTCGAACTCAACCGGGCGATCTATATGGACGAACGACGCCGCGAGCGGGGGCCGAGGTTTGCGCAAGTGGCGATCGATTTTGCCGCGCTGGCGGAAGCGATTGCCGCTGTTCCGCTTGGCGACCTCGGGCCGTTCCAGGCGGCCGCGGAGTAGTGGTCATTCCCTTGCGCGCAGAATGACGGGGCAGGAACGTGGCCGCCCCAAGAAACGACCTGAAGAAAACGGTCTGAAGAAAAAAGGGCCGCTTGAATGAACAAGCGGCCCAAGTCTAGGGAGGAAACGCCCAAGGAGGGCAGCGATAGCGCGAGGCGCTACCGCACCGCAACAATATGCGACCGCGCTGCACAAAACGCAAGAGCCTTTTAATCATTTCCGGTGCACAATTCGGCCGGCCCCAAGCGGGGTGAAAAACCCGAAACCTGCCGTTTTCTGCCGCTATCTCAGCCATCTAGAGGGGCGACGCGCGCCCGCCTCACAAGTTGCGCCGGCAGACTCTCGGATTCGTGATCGAGCGTGTCACCCGGCAATGCCTCGCTGGCGGCACATGATTCGGACTGAAAGGCGTCTTCTCGATCGAGGAGAAGCCGCCGTCACCTCGTGCGCGACCTGCCGGATTGGGCTAGGCAGGAGCCCTCGTTGTTCGCCGGCGCAGATCAGGGAAACAGCCGTGACGGTTATCGATTTCACCGCCTTCATCGGCCGCCTCGCGACCGCGTCCGGAGAAACCATCCTGCCGTTCTTCCGGACCTCGCTAAGCATCGACAATAAAAGCGTCGGCCATGATTTCGATCCGGTCACCGAAGCCGACCGCGCCGCCGAGGCCGTGATGCGCCGGCTGATCAAAGCCAATTTTCCCCAGCATGGCATTGTCGGTGAGGAGTTCGGCAGCGAGCGCGAGGACGCAGAATATGTCTGGGTACTTGACCCGATCGACGGCACCAAATCCTTCATTGCGGGGTTTCCGATCTGGGGCACGCTGATCGCGCTGTTGCACCAGGGCACGCCGGTGTTCGGGATGATGCACCAGCCCTTCATCGGCGAACGCTTCAGCGGCGACAGCGGCTCGGCGTATTATCGCGGGCCGTCGGGCGAGCGGAAACTGGCGGTGCGACGCTGTTCCTCGCTGCGCGATGCAACGATGTTCACCACCAGTCCGCTGTTGATGAACAGCGTCGATCGTGCCGCGTTCAACCGGGTCGAGGAAGCAGTGCGGCTGACCCGCTATGGCGGCGACTGCTACTCCTACTGCATGCTCGCGGCTGGCCATCTCGACCTCGTCATCGAAACCGAGCTCAAGCCCTACGATATCGCGGCGCTGATCCCGATCATTACCGGGGCCGGCGGCATCGTCACCACCTGGGAAGGCAAGCCGGCGCAGAGCGGCGGCCGCATCATTGCGGCCGGGGATCCGCGGGTGCATGAAGCCGCGATCAGGCTGCTCAAGGGCTAGAGCCGGTCGGATTAAATCAGAACGGGCTTTCAATTTGTCGTTTTCGGGCGGTCGCAACAACGGCCCTACAGCGCGGCCCTGCGCAGATATTCCACCAATTGCTTGGCCGGTCGCGGCAGCGTCTTGAAGCTGCGGGCGCAGATGGTCAGTTTCCGGTTGGCCCAGGGATCGCGGATCCGCGCCATCATGATCGGCATCGATCTGGCGCAACGCCTCGCGGCGGCTTCCGGCACCACGGCAACGCCGACATCCGCCGCCACCATCTGGCAGATCGCATCAAAATCCCTCAGGCGCGCGCGAAATCTCAGGCGCGCGCCGAGCCGCGCGGCCTGTCTCGCGATGTGGACCTGGAGCGCGGTGGCCTGGGTCAGCCCGACGAAATCCCGCTCCGTCACCTCCTGAAAATCGATCTGGCGGCGACCGGCGAAATCGCCGCGCCGCGCCGCCACCAGCACCAGACGATCCTCGCTGAACAGAAACCGCTCGATGTGATCCGGCAGGGCGTGTTCGGCCGCAAAACCGAGATCGGCCGCGCCGGCCGCAATGGCCGCGGCGATGTCCGCGCTTTCGCGCTCCTCGACGTCGACATTGATATCGCGATGGTCGCACAGGAATGCCGCCAGCGCCTTCGGCAGGTGCTCGGACAGACCGGACGTATTGGCCAGCAAATGAACGCTGGCCTTGGCGCCGCTGGCGAAAGCGGCGAGATCGCCGCGCATCGCATCGACATCATGGATGACGATCCGGGCGTGATCGAGCAGGCTTTCGCCGGCCGCGGTCGGCTCGACGCCGCGGCGGCCGCGTTTCAGCAATACGACGCCAAGCGCAGCCTCGAGGCCCTTGATCCGCGCGCTGGCCGACGCCAGCGCGAGATGGGCAGCCAGCGCGCCGCCCGTGATGCTGCGGCTGTCGGCCACCGCGATGAACAGTTGCAGGTCAACCAGATCGAAACCCATCGCCTTCATCGCGCGCCCCTGCCTTCGTCATTTCCGAAGGCTCGCTCCGTAATCTGCAGATTGTGCCGATTGCGCCGATCGGTCAATGTGGCCGCCATGTTCGAACCGTTTCTGTTGCTGATTGCGGCGGCGTTCCTGCTCGCGGGTTTCATCAAGGGCGTGATCGGCCTCGGTCTGCCCACGGTGTCGATGGGCCTGCTGGCGGTATCAATGCAGCCTTCGCACGCGCTCGCCATCGTCATCGTGCCCGCGATCATCACCAACATCTGGCAGACCTTTGGCGGGCCCTTTCTGCGCGATATCCTGCGACGGCTGTGGCCGCTGATGTTGGGCACCATTGTCGGCATCTGGCTGAACGCCGGAATGCTGACCGGCCCCTATGCGCGCTATGGCACCATCGTGCTTGGCGTGCTGCTGGTGATCTATGCCATCCTCGGCTTGAGCACGGTTACCTTCAGCGTCGCGCCGACCCATGAAAAATGGGTCGGCGGCATCGTCGGTGTCATCACCGGCATGATCTCGGCGGCAACCGGCGTGCAGGTGATCCCGTCGATGCCGTTCATGCAGGCGATCGGCATGGAAAAGGAAGAACTGGTGCAGGCGCTCGGGGTGTTCTTCACCGTCGCCACGGTGGGACTGGCCTTCAATCTCACCCGCGCGGGATTGCTCAATGCAGCGACCGCGCTGCCCGGTGCCGTGGCGATGGCGGGATCCTTCGCCGGCATGTTCATCGGCCAGACCGTGCGCTCGCGGATGCAGCCGGAAGCGTTTCGCCGCTGGTTCCTGATTGCGATGATCCTGCTCGGAATCTATCTCACGGGCAGCGCCCTCTATAATATGTCGGTATCGTGAGACGTTTGATTCAGCGCCGTCATTCGCATGGCCTGGATACCCTCCGCCGTCATTCCGGGGCGCGCCTCTTTCTTGGCGCGAGCCCGGAATCCATACTCCCGATGGTGGTTATGGATTCCGGGCCTGCGCCAAGCGCATCCCGGAATGACGACACGCTGTTTGACAATTGAATCAGAAAGGTGACGCCCACGCTCCCGAGCGCGAGTGCTGGCTGTTACCCGAACAAGGGCGTGCCGGGCACGAAGGCGTCGAATGCGGCCCAGAATTGCGCGCGGTAGCGGTCCTGTTCCTGCAGGATTTCATGTTTGGCGCCGGCGATGACGAGATGCGAGCCGGCGCGCAGATGATAGGCGAACTCCTCGATCGCCGGAGTCGAGACAATGGTATCGTTGCTGGCGGCCAGCATCAGGATGGGCTGGCGAATCTGCGAGGGATAGTCCATGGCGCGAAAGCCGCGCATCGCGGCGAACGCGGTATCGGCCCACGCCACGGTCGGCGACGCGATACCGAGCGTCGGATCCTCCTCGATGATCGCGACGTTGCGGGCGTAGCGCACGGGATCGCTGGTCAGGGGATTGTTGAGGAACGATGCCGTGCCTACGATCTCGTTGTTGCCGCCGGGAATATAGCGGCCGCCCTGGCCCGCGAGCCGCAGCACGCGCAGCAGCGCGCGCGCCGGAAACGAGGTGCGACGGCCGGGAAGATCGATCATCGGCGCCGACAGCACCATGCGGTCGAACCAGCGCTTGCCGGCATGGGCGACCCGCAGCATTACCGCCCCGCCCATCGAATGCGCCAGCGCAAAATGCGGCGGCGGACAATCCGGCAAGACCACCTGCTGCACGAAGCTTTCGACGTCGACTTCGAAGTCGGAAAAATCGCGCACATAGCCCTTGCGCGGATCGCGCAGGCGGCGCGACGAATGGCCCTGGCCGCGCCAGTCGATCATCGCGACGGCAAAGCCGCGATCGCGCAGGTCGCGCACCGTCTCGAAATATTTCTCGATCTGTTCGCCGCGCCCGGTGAAGACGCACACCGTGCCCCGGCGATTGGCCGGCGGCGGCCAGCGCGCAAACCGCAATTCGGCGCCGTCCGGGGTCCTGATGGTGCCGCTGACGGCATTTTCCGGAACCGGATTGGCGGGAATCGAGACCAGCATCATGGCGGGGACCGGATAGGTGAAAAGTGCCGGAAATCAAGGGCGTAGCCGTCAAAAAAGGGCCCCGTTGCCACCCTCTTGAACGCCCTTGCACTCTTCCCATATCACCTTCGTGCAGGCCGCTACCAGTGTTTCGGGAAGCCGAACCACCAGGCTGCACAAGGACGAAAGCCCGGCCCGGTTGGCGGGCGGGTTTAACTGAAACAGTCGCTCAATGGAGGACTATCCCATGCGTACCTACGACCTCACCCCGTTTTATCGCTCCACCGTCGGTTTCGACCGCTTCTTTTCGCTGCTCGATCAGGCCGCCGCAGACGGCAGCCCCGGCTACCCGCCCTACAACATCGAGCGCACCGGCGAGAACGCCTACCGCATCAGCGTCGCGGTGTCCGGCTTCTCCGAGGGCGAGCTATCGATTGTCGCCAAGGAAAACACGCTGACCATCAAGGGCGAAAAATCCGCCAATGAAAACGGCAAGGAACCTTCCGAGGTGCTGTATCGCGGCATCGCCGCGCGCGCCTTCGAGCGGGTGTTCCAGCTTGCCGATTTCGTGCTGGTGAAGAACGCTTCGCTCGAGAACGGCCTGCTCCATGTCGACCTCGTGCGCGAAATCCCCGAGGCCAAGAAGCCGCGCAACATCCCGATTGCTTCCGGTGCGAAGGCCCCGCAGGTGGTCGATGGCGCGGCCGAGAAGGCCGCCGCCTGAACGCGATCCCGATTTCGGCAACCCGTTGCCGAGACGAAAACGCCCCGGCAAACCGGGGCGTTTTTTGTGCCTATGCAGTTCGCTTCGGCGACGACGTTCACTCCAGGTCCTGCACCTTCGGCATCTCCTGGGTCGGCCGGATCTGTGGCGCCGACGGCTTTACCGCGACGGTGGCGGCACCCACGGTTGACGGAGCCGCTTCGGGCGGTTTTGGCTGGATGGCCGCAGATTGCTGCGCCGGCGCGGGTGCCGGCGTCGCTGCCAGCGGCCTCGGCTCGCCGGCTCGCGGCGGCATCGCGCGGGGCAGCGGCACCGCAGGTGTACGGCTCGCCAGCCGCGGGATCAGCGCCGGGGGCCGCGGGACGCCCCTGACCGGGCTCACCGGCGGCAGCGGCTCGACCCGGCCGTAGGTCATGCTCATCTCCCGATCGATATTGCCGCCCATTCGGTACGCCGGCACGAACCGGATGATCCGCCCGTTGCGGGCATCGATCACCAGTTGGCCATCGTCGCCGTCGCGATTGATCACCGAAATCGTGTAGAAGAAGCCGCGTTGCCGCGGAATTCCAAGCGGCGAAAAGCCGTTCTCGCGGACGACCGTGTAAACTTCCGGCGCCGGCAGCAGCATCGGGCCGTAGCGCGGTGCGGGAATTTCCGGCGGCACCTCGGCATAGGGCCCGTCAAAGTCGGACACCGCCGAATACCGCGTACCGCCGATCTGATATGGCGCCAGCATCTGGGCATTTGCCGAAGTCGCGGCCATAACCAGCCCCGCTGACATGACCCATCCTGTGAACAGCTTCATCGCCCGTCGCTCCTGTCAGGCCCCCGTCCGGAGCATTGTTTCGCTCCTGGTACGGGGGCAATTTGGTCGCCGAATCCGGCGGTCCTTTGGCCGGATCGCGGCGCGTTTATTTCAAATCCGGGGCGACGACGACCGCGGCCGGAGCGACCCGCCATCCAACCGGCGACTTTCACGCGCTTGTATGATAGTGAAAAGTTTGGCATGGTCGGAGTTAGGACAGTATCACTGTCTCAATTACGATGCGGCCCCGGCACAGAGATTGCAGCGAAAGTCGGGTGCCAAGACGCCGGGAAGTGAAAAGGCAAGGTCGTTCCTCGGGGACGTTGAACGCCCAGGCCTTAATTCTGAAATTGCGGCTCGCGGCGGACGAGCGGTGGCCCGGTGGGTGCCGCGAGCGCCCAAGGTGCGCCGACGATCACACGGTGAGGCCCTCGCCGAATTGAGAGGATGTGAAATGAGCGGGTCGGAGTTCGAGCGCGAA
This sequence comes from uncultured Alphaproteobacteria bacterium, assembly GCA_963808035.1. GTDB lineage: Bacteria > Pseudomonadota > Alphaproteobacteria > Rhizobiales > Xanthobacteraceae > Bradyrhizobium. Next base: position 7,954 of record CAWEEF010000009.1, read on the forward strand.
AACATCGTGACCGATGCGCTGTCGGCGACCCCGGCTTCGAAATTGCTCGAGCCTCAGCGCGAGCACACCTTTCGGCCGCCCGCCGAAGGCCTCTATGATCTCAGCCTCGAAAAGGATTCCTGCGGCGTCGGCTTCATCGCCAACATCAAGGGCAGGAAGTCACGTCAGATCGTCTCCGACGCGATCAGCATTCTCTGCAATCTCGAACACCGTGGCGCGGTCGGCGCCGATCCGCGCGCCGGCGATGGCGCCGGCATCCTGGTGCAGATTCCGCACAACTTCTTTGCACGCAAGGCCGCGGAAATCGGCTTTCAGCTGCCGCAGCCGGGAGAATATGCGATCGGTGCGCTGTTCATGCCGCGCGAGACGGCGTGGCGCAATGTCATCAAGAGCATCGTTGCCGAACAGATCAAGGCCGAGGGCCTGATGCTGCTCGGCTGGCGCGAGGTGCCAACCGACAATTCATCGCTCGGCGAGACCGTCAAGCCGACCGAGCCCAGCCATATGCAGGTATTCATCGCCCGCAACGGTGCGGCGAAAACCGACGACGACTTCGAGCGCCGGCTCTACATCCTGCGCAAGTCGATCTCGCAGGCGATCTATCAACGCCGCGACCGCGGCCTTGCCGGCTACTACCCGGTCTCGATGTCGTGCCGCACCGTGATCTACAAGGGCATGTTCCTGGCCGACCAGCTTGGCAAATATTATCCCGACCTGCATGAGGCGGATTTCGAGAGCGCGCTCGCGCTGGTGCATCAGCGCTTTTCGACCAACACCTTCCCGACCTGGTCGCTGGCGCACCCGTATCGAATGATCGCGCATAATGGCGAGATCAACACGCTGCGCGGCAACGTCAACTGGATGGCGGCGCGGCAGGCTTCGGTCAGCTCCGACCTCTACGGCAAGGACATCAGCCGGCTCTGGCCGATCTCCTATGAAGGCCAGTCCGACACCGCCTGCTTCGACAACGCGCTCGAATTCCTGGTGCAGGGCGGCTACTCGCTGCCGCACGCGGTCATGATGATGATTCCGGAAGCCTGGACCGGCAATCCGCTGATGGACGAGCAGCGCCGTGCGTTCTACGAATATCACGCCGCGCTGATGGAGCCGTGGGACGGCCCGGCCGCGATCGCGTTCACCGACGGCCGCCAGATCGGCGCCACGCTTGACCGCAACGGGCTGCGGCCGGCGCGCTATCTCGTGACCCGTGACGACCGTATCGTCATGGCGTCCGAAATGGGCGTGCTGAAAATCCCCGAGGACGAGATCATCACCAAGTGGCGGCTGCAGCCCGGCAAGATGCTGCTGGTCGACCTCGAACAGGGTCGCCTGATTCCGGACGACGAGATCAAGGCGTCGCTGGCGAGAAGCCATCCCTATCGCAAATGGCTCGACCGCACCCAGATCGTGCTGGAGGAATTGCCGGGCGTGCCGATCAAGGGCATGCGCTCGAACCTGCCGCTGCTCGACCGGCAGCAGGCGTTCGGCTATTCCCAGGAAGACATCACTATCCTGATGACGCCGATGGCGGCCACCGGCGAGGAAGCCGCGGGCTCGATGGGCAACGATACGCCGATTTCGGCGCTGTCGGACCGGCCGAAGCAGCTCTTCACCTACTTCAAGCAGAATTTTGCCCAGGTCACCAATCCGCCGATCGATCCGATCCGCGAGGAACTGGTGATGAGCCTCGTCTCGATCATCGGGCCGCGTCCCAATCTGTTCGACCTGCAGGGCCTTGCCTCCACCAAGCGCCTCGAAGTGCGCCAGCCGATCCTGACCGACGCCGATCTGGAGAAGATCCGCTCGATCTCGGATCTCGCCGACACCCATTTCAAGTCGCGCACGCTCGACACCACGTTCCATGCCGGATTCGGCGCCGCCGGGCTCGAGCAGGTGCTCGACGAATTATGCGCGCGCGCCGAAGGCGCGGTGCGCGAGGGCGTCAACATCATCATCCTGTCGGACCGCATGGCGGGCTCGGACCGGATTCCGATTCCCTCGCTGCTGGCCTGCGCCGCCGTGCATCATCATCTGATCCGTGTCGGCCTGCGCACCTCGGTGGGACTCGTGGTCGAATCCGGCGAGCCGCGCGAGGTGCACCACTTCGCCTGCCTCGCAGGCTACGGCGCCGAGGCGATCAACCCGTACCTCGCGTTCGAGACCATCATCGCGATGAAGGACCGGCTGCCGGGCGCGCTCGACGACTACGAAATCGTCAAGCGCTACATCAAGTCGATCGGCAAGGGCCTGCTCAAGGTGATGTCGAAGATGGGCATCTCGACCTATCAGTCCTATTGCGGCGCGCAGATTTTCGACGCGGTCGGACTGAAGGCGGATTTCGTTTCGAAATACTTTGTCGGCACCCACACCCGAATAGAAGGCGTCGGGCTTGGCGAAATCGCCGAGGAAACCGCGCGCCGCCATGCCGACGCGTTCGGCGATGCACCGGTCTACAAGAGCGCGCTCGACGTCGGCGGCGAATATGCCTACCGCACCCGCGGCGAGGACCACGCCTGGACCGCGGAATCGGTAACCACGCTGCAGCATGCCGTGCGTGGCAATTCGCTGGAGCGCTACCGGGCGTTTGCCAAGATCCTCAACGAGCAGTCCGAGCGGCTGTTGACTTTGCGCGGCCTGTTCAAGATCAAGGCGGCCGAGGACGAGAAGCGCAAGCCCGTGCCGCTCGACGAGGTCGAGCCCGCCAAGGACATCGTAAGACGCTTCGCCACCGGCGCGATGTCGTTCGGCTCGATTTCGCGCGAGGCGCACACCACGCTTGCGATCGCCATGAACCGGATTGGCGGCAAGTCCAACACCGGCGAGGGCGGCGAGGAAAGCGATCGCTTCAAGCCGATGGCGAACGGCGATTCGATGCGCTCGGCGATCAAGCAGGTCGCCTCCGGCCGCTTCGGCGTGACCACGGAATATCTCGTCAATTCCGACATGATGCAGATCAAGATGGCGCAGGGCGCGAAGCCCGGCGAAGGCGGACAGCTACCGGGCCACAAGGTCGACGCCACCATTGCGCGGGTGCGGCATTCGACACCCGGCGTCGGCCTGATCTCGCCGCCGCCGCATCACGACATCTATTCAATCGAGGATCTGGCGCAACTGATCTACGATCTCAAGAACGTCAATCAGGACGGCCAGGTCTCGGTCAAGCTCGTCTCCGAAATCGGCGTCGGCACGGTCGCCGCCGGCGTGGCCAAGGCCCGCGCCGATCATGTCACCATCGCCGGCTTCGAAGGCGGCACCGGCGCCTCGCCACTGACTTCGATCAAGCATGCCGGCAGCCCCTGGGAAATCGGGCTGGCCGAAACCCACCAGACCCTGGTGCGCGAACGGCTGCGCAGCCGCATCGTGGTCCAGGTCGATGGCGGCTTCCGCACCGGGCGCGACGTGGTGATCGGCGCGCTGCTCGGGGCCGACGAATTCGGTTTCGCCACCGCGCCGCTGATCGCGGCCGGCTGCATCATGATGCGCAAGTGCCATCTCAACACCTGTCCGGTCGGGGTCGCGACCCAGGATCCGCTGCTGCGCAAGCGTTTCACCGGCCAGCCCGAGCATGTCATCAACTATTTCTTCTTCGTCGCCGAGGAAGTTCGCGAGATCATGGCCGGGCTCGGCTACCGGACCTTCAACGAGATGATCGGCCAGACCCAGATGCTCGACCAGTCGACGCTGGTGGCGCACTGGAAGGCCAAGGGACTCGACTTCTCGAAACTGTTCGTCCGCCAGAAGGAACTGCCCGGCCAGAAGATCTATCGCGCCGAAGCCCAGAACCATCATCTCGCAGCCGTGCTCGACCGCCGGCTGATCGAAAAGGCGCAGGCGGCGCTCGATCGCGGCGCGCCGGTGAAGATCGACGAAGACATCAACAACACCAACCGCAGTACCGGCGCGATGCTGTCGGGCGCTGTCGCCAAGATCTACGGCCATGCCGGCCTGCCGCACGACACCATCCAGGTCAACTTCAAGGGCACTGCGGGACAGGCGTTTGGCGCCTGGCTTGCGCGTGGCATCACCTTCGATCTGGAAGGCGAAGCCAATGACTATGTCGGCAAGGGCCTGTCCGGCGGCCGCATCATCGTCAAGCCGCCGCGCAATTCCGGCATCGTCCCCGAGGAATCGATCGTGGTCGGCAACACCGTGATGTACGGCGCGATCGAGGGCGAATGCTATTTCCGCGGCATCGCCGGCGAGCGCTTTGCGGTGCGCAATTCCGGCGCGGTCGCGGTGGTCGAGGGCGCCGGCGATCATTGCTGCGAATACATGACCGGCGGCATCGTCGTGGTGCTCGGCAAGACCGGGCGCAACTTCGCAGCCGGCATGTCGGGCGGCATCGCCTATGTGCTGGACGAGACCGGCGATTTCGACAAGCTCTGCAACATGGCGATGGTCGAGCTCGAACCGGTGGTCTCGGAAGAGATGATCAACGAGAACACCTATCACCACAGCGGCGACCTCGAAGCGCATGGCCGGGTCGACGTATTCCAGAACCTGCTCGATTCCGACGTCGAGCGGCTACACATCCTGATCACGCGCCACGCCAGGCTGGCGGGCTCGGCGCGGGCCGCCGACATCCTCGCCAACTGGAAGACGTGGCTGCCGAAATTCCGCAAGGTGATGCCGGTGGAGTACCGCCGCGCGCTGAAGGAACTGAAGGCAAATGCCGACGCCGAGCCGAAGATCGCAATCGGGGCGTAGTAGAAACGAGGAATTCTCAACCGTCATTGCGAGCGCAGCGAAGCAATCCATAGGCCGCAAGCGAAACCATGGATTGCTTCGTCGCTTCGCTCCTCGCAATGACGGGGGGAAGCAACGAAGACAAACTAAGGATGCAGGGGCGTCAGGTTTAATGGGCAAGATTACGGGTTTTCTGGAGATCGAGCGGCACGACCGCAAATACGAGCCGGTGGCCAAGCGCATCAGGAGCTATCGTGAATTCGTCGTTCCGCTGAGCGAGAAGGACACCCGCGATCAGGCCGCGCGCTGCATGAATTGCGGCATTCCCTACTGCCACGGCACCGGTTCGGTGGCACCGGGCACGCCGGGCTGCCCGGTGAACAACCAGATTCCGGATTTCAACGATCTGGTCTACCAGGGCAACTGGGAAGAGGCCTCGCGTAACCTGCACTCGACCAACAACTTTCCGGAATTCACCGGGCGCATCTGCCCGGCGCCGTGCGAAGCCTCGTGCACGCTGAACATCGACGACAATCCGGTCACCATCAAGACCATCGAATGCGCGATCGTCGATCGCGCCTGGGACAATGGCTGGGTCAAGCCGGAGATACCCGGAACCAGGACCGGCAAGAGGGTCGCGGTGATCGGTTCGGGTCCGGCCGGGCTGGCCTGCGCGCAGCAGCTCGCGCGCGCCGGCCATGACGTGCATGTCTACGAGAAATACGCCAAGGCCGGCGGGCTGCTCCGCTACGGCATTCCCGATTTCAAGATGGAGAAGCATGTCATCGACCGTCGCATCGCGCAGATGGAGGCCGAAGGCGTGACGTTTCACTACGGCAGCCATGTCGGCGGCACCGCACAAGAAGCCGGCGCCGTCGATCCGCGGGAGCTGGCCAAGCAGTATGACGCCCTGGCGCTGACCGGCGGCGCGGAAGCCCCGCGCGACCTGCCGATCCCCGGGCGCGAGCTCGCCGGCATCCACTACGCGATGGATTTCCTGCCGCAGCAGAACCGCCGCATCTCCGGCGAGCCGCCCGGCCATGCGGCCGACATCCTGGCCGGTGGCAAGCATGTGGTGGTGATCGGCGGCGGCGATACCGGGTCGGACTGCATCGGCACCTCGTTCCGGCAAGGCGCGCTGTCGGTGACGCAGCTCGAGATCATGCCGGCGCCGCCGGAGCACGAGGACAAGGGCCTGACCTGGCCGAATTGGCCGCTGAAAATGCGGACCTCGTCGAGCCAGGCCGAAGGGGCGCGGCGCGAATTCGCGGTGCTGACCCAGAAATTCTCCGATCGGGACGGCCAGGTTGCCAAGCTGCATTGCATCCAGGTCGACGACAAGTTCAAGCCGGTCGCCGGCACCGAGTTCGAGCTCGACGCCCAATTGGTGCTGCTGGCGATGGGTTTTGTGCACCCGGTGCATGAGGGCCTCTTGAAGACGCTCGGTGTCGATCTCGACCCGCGCGGCAACGTGCGCGCCAACACCCAGGACTACAAGACCTCGCAGCCGAACGTGTTCTCCGCCGGCGACATGCGCCGCGGCCAGTCGCTGGTGGTCTGGGCGATCCGCGAGGGCCGGCTGTGCGCGCGGGCGATCGATCAGTTCCTGACGGGAACGACTAACCTGCCGCGGTGAGCCGCGGCGCTAGTTCTGCACCCGGACCCCGGCCATCACCACCGTTGACGCCGAGCTGGCGCCGGCGATGTTGGAATCGAGGATGTCGCGGCGCAGCGTGCCCTTGATCCAGAGATTGCGGGTCAGCTTGTAGATCACGTCGCCTTCGATCGAGTAGGTGGTGTCGGATCGCCCGTCGCCCTGATAGTCGAGCGTGCCGTAGGTGAATTTGCCGATCGCGGTCAACCAGCGGCGGAAATCGTGATCGACTTCGAGGGTATAGAGATGGGTCAGAACGCCCGAGGTACCGGGCAGCGTGGTCTCGTCGATCGAGGTGGTGGAGTAGAACTTGGCCGTGGTTAGCGGCGTCGCGGTCCAGGTCAGCGAGGCCGCGGTGAGCAGGCCCTGCAGCCGGTCGAGCCGCGGATCGACGTAACTGCGCTCGGCATAGCCGATCGAGATTTCGCCGGTCAGAAGCCGGGAAAACTCGAACGAGGTGCCGGCCTTGGCATAGCCGCCATTGGAATCGCGGGCAAAGCCGTTGCGGTCGAGTGGCAGATCGTGCACCCGGCTGTCGCCCTCGACCTCGGCGAACGGCTTCAGGCCCGGCGTCAGCTCGTAGCTGACGCGGCCGACGCCGCCATACTGGTTGAAGTTGCGGTCGTCGTTGGTGGAGGTGGTGCCGTCGGTGAGTGTCGAGTCCTGATAGACGGTACGGTCGACGGTGCCGCCGACGGCCACATCCAGCCGGTTGAAGCTCTGGTCGATGCCGAGGCTGCCGCCGAGCGTCGTATAGATCGGATAATTGGCGAGGCCGGCCTGAATGTTCGGGCTGCCGGGATTGTCGGTGGACACCCGCAGCCGCAGTTCCGAGGTGAGATGGGTATCCCGGCTGACATCGAGACGGCCGTCGATGTGACCGGTGAAGTCGGGCCGGTCGATATTGGTCGGCGCCGGCGAGACCGCGCCGCCGATGGTCGGCGGCAGGCTGTTGCCGTAGCCGGTGAACGAGCCCCGGAGATCAGCGACCAAAGCGTGGCGATCCCAGTCAGATACCGCGAGGAATTCCGGCGCCACCACCCAGAACGGCACGCCCTTCGGCACATGGAGGCGGCCGGGATTGGTGTCGTAGCCGCCGCTGAGTTCGACCGCCGACTTGATCAGAAAGCTGCCGGCGTAGTCGCCGACCGCGCCGAACGGATCGTCATCGACCTTGAGCCGTTTGCGCGGTGGCTGGCCTTCGACAGTGCCGGCCATCGCCGCCGGCAGCGGTGCCTTGTTGGCAAGCTCGGAGGACGGGATCGACAACCGCAACGATCCGGCGGCGTCGACCGGCGGCGGCGACGGCGCGGGACTGCCGGGTCCGGGTGGCGGCCTCGGCCGCGCCTCGCCCGGATGTGGCTTCGGCTTCTTGCGGGTGCGATTGAGCGAGTCGAAGCCGGTATCGGAGGCGCCGTTGGCGGCGGCAACACCATAGCTCGGGACCTGCCCGATCCGCGACGGCGCGGGGGTGTTCGGATCGTTGCGCTTGTCGTTGCCCGACGGATCGCTTGAATCGTCGGCGCTTGCCCCGATGGTTTTGCGCAACGGCAAATCCTGCGGCGAGGCCAAGCCATCGGGTATCGGCCGGAACAGGTCGGGGGTCGGCGTCTGGGCCACGGCCCGCGTCGTGTCCCACGCAACCAGTGCGAGGCATGGCAACAGCGCGCGGAGCATCCACGCGCGGCTGCGGCGGCCCCTGGCTGGACCCGACATCACGATGGAAATACTCCAGCGAATTCATACACTTGCCGATCGAGTTCCAACCACGCCGGAGCACGCCCCATGGAAAACGTCGTTAGCTGAGTTAAAACAATTATGGTTAAGGAGCCGTTGAGAACGGCGCCGGCTGCGTCGCATCGCCGATTGGGTCATGCTAGGAAGAGGCCCGGGCTCATCGCCCCGTTTCCCTGGGTCCAGACATGGCCAAATCGAAACCGCTGATGGCAAAATCATCCGGTCCCGACGACGCGAACGCGGCCGTTCAATCGGCGCTGCGCACGCTGGATGCCGAAGGCAGCGGCATCGCCGCGATCGCCGCCGCGCTGCAGGGGCCGCTTGGCGCGGCGTTTGCCGCCGCCGTCGACCTGATCCGCGAGGCCAAGGGTCGCGTGATCGTCACCGGGCTCGGCAAGTCGGGGCATGTGGCGCGCAAGATCGCCGCCACCCTCGCCTCGACCGGAACCCCCGCCTTCTTCGTCCACGCCGCCGAAGCGAGCCACGGCGATCTCGGCATGATCACCGTCGATGACGTCATCATCGCGCTGTCCTGGTCCGGCGAGCAGGCGGAGATGAAGAACCTTATCACCTATGCCAAGCGGTTCCGGATCGCGCTGATCGCGATGACGGCGGAATCCGAGTCCACCCTGAGCAAGGCCGCCGTCGTCGCCCTGACGCTGCCCAAGGCGCGCGAGGCCTGTCCGCACAATCTCGCACCCACCACCTCCTCGCTGATGCTGCTGGCGCTCGGCGACGCGCTGGCGATCGCGCTGCTGGAGAGCCGCGGCTTTACCTCGGTGGAATTCGCCCACTTCCACCCCGGCGGCAAGCTCGGCGCCATGCTGAAATTCGTTCGCGACATCATGCATACCGGCGAGGCAATCCCGACCAAGCCGCTCGGCGCCAGGATGTCGGACGCGCTGGTCGAGATGTCGTCGAAGGGTTTCGGCTGCGTCTGCATCGTCGACCGTAACGGCGATATCGCCGGCATCATCACCGACGGCGATCTGCGCCGTCACATGCGGCCCGACCTGATGACGGCCAGGGTCGATGACGTCATGACGAAAAATCCCCGAACCATTGCGCCGGGCATGCTCGCCACCGAGGTGCTCGACACCATCAATTCGTCCAAGCCCGCGGTAACGGTCCTGATCGTCGCCGAGGGCCGCAAGCCGATCGGCATCGTTCACGTCCACGACGTGCTGCGCGCCGGCGTGGCATGACCGATGTCATTCCGGGGCGCGCCTGTTGGCGCGAGCCCGGAATCCATACTCCCGATCGTGGTTATGGATTCCGGGCTCGACGCTTGCGCGTCGCCCCGGAAAGACGGGAGAGGATTGCCTCGTCGCCGGTTACGATCGAGTGACCGGAAACCGCGACGCCGTCTGCTCCAGCGGCAGCTTGAGCCCGTTCGCCAGATCGCCACAGTACGATAGAAGCCGCAGAGCAGGATGACTTCGAAGACCTGCGCTTCGCACGAACTGAAATCAGGCCGCCGCCACCGTCAGGCTGGCGCCATCGGCCTGCACGATCCGGACCCGGCTGCCGGCCGGGCGTGTCGGGCCCGGCCACCCGCCAGATGGTGTCGTCGATCCGCACCGTGCCCGTCCCGTCAATGATCGGCTTTTCCAGGGTGAAGACCCGGCCGACCAGCGCATCCGCCCGCTTGTTGAGGAACGGATTGCTCTTGCTGGCGGCATGGCTGCCGCGCGCGACGCGCCGCCACAGCGGCACCGCCGCCGCCGCGAACACCGCAAACATCAGGATCTGAGTCTGCCAGGACGGATGAATCACGAACGACAGCAGGCCTACCAGCAGCGCCGCAAGCCCGAGCCAGAACAGAAACACCCCGGGCGCGATCAGTTCCAGCGCCATCAGGATGACGCCGAAGATCAGCCAGTTCCAGGTGCCGAGCGTGGCAAACATCTCGCTCATCGCGTACCCCCTTGTCTTTCACCGTGGCGGCGTCGCCAGCGGGTTCGGCGTGGTGCTTGGCACCGACGAACGCCGCGCGGCAGCCTGCGCCGATGCCGCGCTTTCGCCGAAGGTGGCCTTGGCGATCTCGCCGATGCCGGCAAGAGATCCGAGCATGCTCATCGCCTCGACCGGCAGCATGATGATCTTCTGGTTCGGCGAATCCGCAAACTGCCCGAACGCCTTGATGTACTTGTCGGCGATGAAATAGTTCAGCGCGGCGACATCGCCCTTGGCGATGGCGTCGCTGACCATCTGGGTCGCCTTGGCCTCCGCTTCGGCGGAGCGCTCGCGGGCTTCGGCATCGCGGAAGGCGGCTTCGCGGCGGCCCTCGGCCTGCAAAATCTGGCCCTGCTTGGCGCCCTCGGCGCGCAGGATTTCCGATTGACGCTGGCCTTCGGCCTGCAGGATGTCGGCGCGCTTGACCCGCTCGGCCTTCATCTGCCGTCCCATCGCCTCGACGAGGTCGGCGGGCGGCACGATGTCCTTGATCTCGATGCGGTTGACCTTGAGCCCCCAGGGCGACACCGCGGCATCGACCACCCGCAGCAGCCGCTCGTTGATCTCGTCGCGATGCGACAGCACCTGGTCGAGGTCCATCGCGCCCATCACCGAGCGGATGTTGGTCATGGTCAGGACGATGATCGCCTGGTTGAGATTGGCGACCTCGTAGCTTGCCTTGGCCGCGTCGAATACCTGGAAGAACGCGACACCGTCCACCGTCACCGTGGCGTTGTCCTTGGTGATCACCTCCTGCTCGGGAATATTGATCACCTGCTCCATCATGTTCATCTTGCGGCCGACGCGATCGAAATAGGGCACGATGATATTGAGCCCCGGCGCCAGCGTGCGGGTGTATTTGCCGAACCGCTCGATGGTCCAGTCATAACCTTGTGGGACGGTCTTGATGCCGGCAAACAGCGTCACAATGACCAGCAGCACCAATGCAATCGCGAAAATATCGAAACCGTTCATAACTCCTCCAAGGCCGGTCTGCCGGACCCGCGCGCAGATCATTTTGTCGGCGCAACCACGACGCCGGTGCAGCCGGCTTTTTCCAATCATAGCTAGGATGCCGTTGGCGCGCCGCCAGATCTTCAAATCCAGCCGTCGGCGAATATGTTTAACGTGCCCTTGGCCCGTAAGCGTCGTCTTGAAAGCCGCATTGGCCGTCAGATCCAGCCCTGCAGCTCGCGCAGCACGAGCTTGCGGATCACATCCATGCCGGGGGCACTGTCGTTGAGGCAGGGGATCGCGGCGAACTGCTCGCCGCCATTGTGCTTGAAGATCTCGGCGTTTTCCTGCGCGATTTCTTCCAGCGTCTCCAGGCAATCGGCGGAGAAGCCGGGGGTCACGACGGCGATGCGCCGCACGCCATCCTTCGCCAGTTGCGCGACGGTCTTGTCGGTGTAGGGCTGCAGCCACTGGTCGAAGCCGAAGCGCGACTGGAATGTCAGCACCAGCTTCGACGCGTCGAGGCCCATCCGCTTGCGCAGCGCCTCCGTCGTTGCAACGCACTGCGCCTGATAGGGATCGCCCTTGTCGATATATTTCTGCGGCATGCCGTGGAACGAGGCCACGATCAGCTCCGGCTGAAACGGCAACGTCGCAAGATGGGCGTCGATCGAGACCGCCAGCGCCTCGATGTAGCCCGGATCGTCGTAGTAAGGCGGCGTCACCCGCAGCGTCGGCTGGACGCGCATGCCGCTGAACACGCGAAGCACCTCATCGCATACGGTGGCGGAGGTCGCGGCGGAGTATTGCGGATACAGCGGCACCACCAGCAGGCGGTCGCAGCCCCGTGCCGCCAGCGCGTCGATGCCGGAGCGGATCGACGGATTGCCGTAGCGCATCGCCCAATCGACCACGACATCGCCATGCCCCGATATCGCCGTGGCAAGCTTGTCGGACTGCGCGCGTGTGATGGTCTTGAGCGGAGATTCGTTCCTCTCGGTGTTCCAGATCTTGAGGTAGTCGCGCGCCTTGCGCGCCGGACGGATGCGCAGGATGATGCCGTTCAGCACGAGCTTCCACGGCAGTCCCTGGTTTTCGATCACCCTCGGATCGGACAGGAATTCCTTGAGATAGACCCGCACCCCCCGTGCATCCGCGCTGTCGGGCGTGCCGAGATTGACCAGGAGCACGCCGACACGCTGCGCCGCGAGGCCGGTCGCGGGCTTGGCAGTTTCGATCGGAAGGACTGCTGTCATGACGCGGGTGGCTTCGCGCGTTGCACCATCCTTGTCAAGATAATGGCGGTTTCGCTAGAGTCATGCGTTGCCGTGCGTCGAGGGAAAGCCATGACGGTTGCCGAATGGTGTGTTTTCGGAACGCTGATGCTCTATCTGCTGACGATCGCGTCGATCAAGTGGATCGGGTTCCGCGGTTTTGACAACGCGAGGCCGCGCGACCCCGCGTTTTATCAGGACCCGATCCGGTCCCGCGCGCTGGGCGCCCACCAGAACGGCATCGAGGCGTTTCCGTTTTTCGCCGTCGCGGTGCTGCTGGCGGAATTTCGTGGCGGCCCGCAGCGGCTGATCAATGAATTGGCGGTGCTGTTTCTGATCGTGCGGATTGCCTATGTCTTCACCTATCTCGGCAACCGGCCGACGCTGCGTTCGATCCTGTGGAGCGTCGGGCTTGCGATCAACATCGCGATCTTCTTCCTGCCGGTGATCCGCGACCACCTGCCGATCTAAAGCGCCGCGGCTTCTTCGCTCAGGCCGCCTCCGATGCCTCAAGGAGGCCGCGGCGGCGCAGCAGCGCGTCCGGCTCGGGCTCGCGGCCGCGGAAGGCGACATAGGCGTCTTCCGGATCGCGCGAGCCGCCCGACGAATAGATGTCGTCGTGCAGGCGTTTGGCGACCGCCGCATCGAAGATGTTGCCGGCCTCCTCAAAGGCGCCGAACGCATCGGCGTCCATCACCTCCGACCACATGTAGCTGTAATAGCCGGACGCATAGTGATCGCCGGAGAAAATATGGCCGAACTGCTGCGGCCGGTGCCGCAGCGCGATTTCCGCCGGCATTCCGATTTTTTCCAGCTCGTTCTGCTCGAACGCCCGCACGTCGCGGCTCGCCGAGGCCGGCTGGGTGTGGAATTCGAGATCGATCAGGGCCGAGGCGACGAATTCCACCGTGGCGAAGCCCTGGTTGAATTTGCGGGCGGCGATGAAGCGTCGCAAGAGATCGTCCGGCAGTGGCTCGCCGGTCTGGTAGTGCCGGGCGAACTGTTGCAGCACTTGCGGCTGCTCCTGCCAGTGCTCGTAGAGTTGCGAGGGCAATTCGACGAAATCGGTGAACACGCTGGTGCCGGACAGCGAGGGATAGGTGACGTCCGACAGCATCCCGTGCAGCCCGTGGCCGAATTCGTGGAACAGGGTCCGGGCATCGTCGGGCGACAGCAAGGACGGCTCGCCGTCGGCGCCCTTGGCGAAATTGCAGACATTGACGACCAGCGGCGCGACGTCGCCGTCGAGCTTCTGCTGGTCCCGCAGCGAGGTCATCCAGGCACCCGAGCGTTTCGAGGGCCGGGCGAAGTAGTCGCCATAGAACAGCGCCTTGTGCCGGCCCTCGCGGTCCCTGACTTCCCAGACCCGGACGTCCGGATGCCAGACCGGGATATCCCGGCGCTCTGAAAAGCTGAGGCCGAACAGCCGGCTCGCGCAGTCGAACGCAGCCTCGATCATGTGATCGAGCGACAAATAGGGCTTGATCGCGGCGTCGTCAAAATTGGCGCGGCGCAGGCGCAGCTTCTCGGCGTAGTAGCGCCAGTCCCACGGCGCCAGCGCGAAATTGCCGCCCTCCTCCGCGACCAGCGCCTGCAGGCCATCGCGGTCGGCGAGCGCCCGGGCGCGCGCCGGCTTCCAGACCCGCTCCAGCAGGCCGCGCACCGCCTCCGGCGTCTTGGCCATGGAATCCTCCAGCCGGTAGGCGGCGAAGGTCGGAAAGCCCAATAGCCTCGCGCTCTCCTCGCGCAAGCTCAGGATCTCGACAATAATGGCGTTGTTGTCGTTGGCGTTGTTGTTGTCGCCGCGCGCCGTGAAGGCCCGGTAGGCCCTCTCGCGCAGGTCACGCCGGGCGGAGCTGTTCAGGAACGGCTCGACCGACGAGCGTGACAGCGTCACGATCGCCTTGCCGGCCATGCCGCGGTCCTCGGCGGCCGCCTTCGCCGCCGCGACAAAGCTGTCCGACAGGCCGTCGCGGTCGGCCTCACCGAGTTCCAAAAGCCATTGCTGCTCGTCGCCGAGCAGATGATGGCTGAAGGCGGTGCCGAGATGCGCCAGCCGTTCATTGATTTCCGCCATCCGTTTCTTGGCCGCCTCGTCGAGGCCGGCGCCGGCGCGATGGAAACGGGTGTAGGTGCGCTCCAGCAGCCGCATCTGTTCGCCGGTCAGTCCGAGCCTCGCGCGGTTGTCGTGCAGCAGGGCGATCCGGCCGAACAATACGGCGTTCATCCTGATCGGGTTCCAGTGCCGCGCCATCCGCAACGACACCTCCTTGTCGATCTCGAGCAGCGCCGGGTTGGAATGCGCCGACACCAAATCATAGAACACCGCCGAAACCCGGGAGAGCAGCTTGCCCGAGCGCTCCAGCGCGGTGATGGTGTTGGGAAAGTCCGGCGCGGAGGGATCGTGGGTGATGGCGGCGATCTCGGCCGAATGATCGGCGAAAGCCTGCTCGAAGGCGGGGAGGAAATGCTCCGGCGCGATCTCCGAAAATGGCGGAGTTTCCAGCGGCGTCTGCCATGCCTTCAGAAGCGGGTTTGCCGGACCGCGCGAGGCGGCCGCCGTTTCCAGGGTTTCTGACATCGCAATTCCCGCTTTTCGCCACGATGGCACCGCCCGATCTATATCACGCGATGGGGCTTTTTTGGGCCTTTTGCGCTTGATAGAAGGGGCCTTTTCGGAGAGATTGCGCGCCTTGAACAGGACTTGACCGATGAGCACAGAGCCTTCACCGCACGCCGCCCGCGAAATTCTGTGGCCCAGCGTCATCACCGTCATCAGCGCGGCGATCCTGATCAGCGCCGAGGTGTTCGGCGCGGCCTTCGCCGGCGGCTGGGCGCTCGCGATCCTGCTCGGGCTCGACGACACCGGCGCCCACGTCGTGCAGGCAGTGCTGTTTGCGATCGGCGTGCTGGTCATGGTCGCGTTCGTCCGCGCCGCGCAGCGCGTCGAGCCGTTCACACGCCGGTTCTAGCCGCGCTGGAAGCAAGAAAGCGGTGCGCCGCAGGCTTCAAACACTTACGGCTCGTTAAGCAAACTTAACAACCGTTCACCTTCTGCGGTGTTTTGCGCGCAAGCGCGCGAGAAATTTTGCCCCGGCGCAAAAAAAATGTTGCGCCACAGACTCAAAACGCTTATTTGCATTTTTGCCCAATTTCGCACGTGCCTGTGGTCGTGTGTCAGTCGGTAGGTATCCGGACAAGAGGCCGGACAGCCGCCAAGGGATGAAGTACCGAGGGTCGCTCAGGTCGGTCTGACTTGAAAGGCCAGCATCTCTCTCAAGAGATGCCGTTGAAGGTCTCTTCGTTCCCTTGCAACCGTGACTGGCAGCCGGAGGCGAACCGGCGCACCCCGCTCTCAACGGGGGACGCGACTTAAAGCAACGACGGATCGGGCTTTTTTGGTCTCTACCGGCATTCCACCGCCGGCGCGGGCTACTGAAAAGGCTTGTCCTTCATTGCCAGGTGTGCGGGCGGGAAATTTCCCAACCAATCCACGGCAGCACAATTCGGTCTGAGTTCGAGGCCTTGTCGCGTCTCCATCGTGCGGCAACGCCAAAGCTCTCATGCCCGAGAACAATTTTGAACGAGTTCGTCGCTGGGCCGTTTGGGAGAGTGCTATGACCGAACGTATTCAGGAATTCCTGCGCAACCGCCGCAGCGAGGGCCGGGACACCGAGCCTTGCCTCGTGGTCGACCTCGAAGTCGTGCGCGACAACTACCAGACCTTCGCAAAGGCGCTGCCGGACAGCCGCGTATTCTACGCGGTGAAGGCAAACCCGGCGCCGGAGGTGCTGTCGCTGCTCGCCTCGATGGGCTCGTGCTTCGACACCGCGAGCATTGCCGAGATCGAGATGGCGCTCGCCGCCGGCGCTTCGCCGGACCGCATCTCCTATGGCAATACGATCAAGAAGGAGCGCGACATCGCGCGGGCCTTCGCGCTCGGCATTCGCCTGTTTGCGGTCGATTGCGCTGCCGAAGTCGAAAAGATCGCCCGTGCCGCGCCCGGCGCCAAGGTGTTCTGCCGCATCCTCTACGATTGCGCAGGCGCCGAATGGCCGCTGTCGCGCAAGTTCGGCTGCGATCCGGAGATGGCGGTCGAGGTGCTGGAGTTGGCCAAACGGCTGGGCCTCGAGCCGTGCGGCATCTCGTTCCATGTCGGCTCGCAGCAGCGCAAGGTGAAGGCGTGGGACCGCGCGCTGGCGATGGCCTCGACGGTGTTCCGGGACTGCGCCGAGCGCGGGATCAACCTGTCCATGGTCAACATGGGCGGCGGATTCCCGACCAAGTACCTCAAGGACGTTCCTCCGGTCGTGCAATACGGACGGTCGATCTTCCGTGCGCTGCGCAAGCATTTCGGCAACCAGATCCCGGAGACCATCATCGAACCTGGCCGCGGCATGGTCGGAAATGCCGGCATTATCGAGACCGAAGTCGTTCTGATCTCCAAGAAGAGCGACGAGGACGAGGTGCGCTGGGTGTATCTCGACATCGGCAAGTTCGGCGGGCTCGCCGAGACGATGGACGAGTCGATCCGCTACGCCATCCGCACGCCGCATGACGGCGCGGAAATGACGCCGTGCGTGCTCGCAGGCCCGACCTGCGATTCCGCCGACGTGCTGTACGAGAAGATGCCGTATCCGCTCCCAGTCACGCTCGAGATCGGCGACAAGCTGCTGATCGAAGGCACCGGCGCGTATACGTCGACCTACTCGTCGGTGGCCTTCAACGGCATTCCGCCGCTGCGGACCTACCACATCTGATCCGGCCTCACTGAGGTCTGAACAACCGGGAGCCGGTGCGCCGGCTCCCACCCCTCACAAGCGAATTTGCCGACAACGCTTCCCGCGGTGGTTTGCTGCTGGAAGCGAGGACTGACGTGCCATGACCAAGTTGCGGAACAGCCTTGTTACTCTCGCCCCGAATGCCGCTCCGTTCGCGATCCGTGCGGAGCGGGCAGCGGACGTCGTTGCGCGTGAAGCGCTGCTCGATGCCTGCTTTGGCGACAACCGCGATATGCGGACCTGCCAGCGCCTGCGCGAGGGACGCGCGCCCGCCGAAGGCCTTGCCCTCTCGGCTGTGCGCCAGGGCCGGCTGATTGGAACCGTACGGTTGTGGCAGGTCAGCGCTGGCGGCGTCCCGGCGCTGATGCTGGGACCGCTCGCGGTTAGCGGTCGTTGCCGCAAGCTCGGCATCGGCGCGACGTTGATGGATCACGCCTTGGCTGTTGCCAGCCAGCGCGGCCATGGCGCCGTGATCCTGCTCGGCGACGCGCCCTATTACGCCCGCTTCGGCTTCGCGCCGGCCACGACCGCTGAGCTGTCGCTGCCCGGCCCGTTCGAGCGGGATCGTCTGCTCGCCCTGGAGCTGCGCCGCGGCGCGCTTGACGGCGCGCGCGGGCTGATCTCGCCAACCGGCGCTGCGGCGCCCGAGGCCCGGGCTCCACGTCCGCTGCCACGCGCGGCCTGAACCGCGCTGCTGGCGCGACCGGCGTGACATCTCGCCTGCCGTGCGATAGCGAGGGATGCATCCGCCACATAGCCCTGACCGAGGTCTTGAATGTCACGCCGTCTCGTTTCCACCGGCTCGCCCTTCGAAAAAACCGCAGGCTACAGCCGCGCCGTGATCGATGGCGATTTTGCCTTCGTTGCGGGCACCACCGGCTACGATTACGCGACCATGACCATGCCGACCGATGTCACCAGCCAGGCACGAAACTGCTTCAGGACCATCGAGGCCGCGTTGCAGGAAGGCGGATTCGCGATGGCCGATATCGTCCGCGCCACCTATTACGTGACCCGGCCCGAGGATGCCGACGCCGTATTCGCGGTCTGCGGCGAAAATCTCGGCCAGATCCGCCCCGCCGCAACGCTTCTGGTCGTCGCTGGTCTGCTCAAGCCCGAGATGAAAATCGAGATCGAAGTAACCGCGAAACGCCGTTCAGCCTGATCCCTTCAACGCCATACCCAGCCGGCTTCCAGGAGACCCTCGATGAGCCCTTCCGCACCGATTCACGCCAAGATTTCCGGCCCCATTGTCATGATCGGATTTGGCTCGATCGGCAAAGGCACCTTGCCGCTGATCGAACGGCATTTCGACTATGACAAGTCGCGGTTCGTCATCATCGATCCGCATGAGGACGGCGAACTCGCCAAGCAGCACGGGGTCCGCTTCATCCGCCAGGCCGTGACCAAGGACAATTATCGCGAGGAGCTGGTGCCGTTGTTGACCGGCGGCGGCGGCCAGGGCTTTTGCGTCAATCTGTCGGTGGATACGTCCTCGGTCGAGATCATGACGCTGTGCCGCGAGATCGGCGCGCTCTACATCGACACCGTCGTCGAGCCCTGGCTCGGCTTCTATTTCGACAGGAATATCGGTCCCGAGAAGCGCTCGAACTACGCGCTGCGCGAGACGCTGCTCGCGGCCAAGCACGGCAGCCCGGGCGGCCCGACGGCGGTGTCCACCTGCGGCGCCAATCCGGGCATGGTGTCCTGGTTCGTCAAGCAGGCGCTGTTCGACATCGCCCGCGACACCAGCACGCCGTTCAACGAGCCGAAGAGCCGCGAAGGCTGGGGCCAGCTCGCCCACAAGCTCGGCGTCAAGGGCATCCATATCGCCGAGCGCGACACCCAGCGTTCGAAGAGGCCGAAGCCGATGAATGTGTTCGTCAACACCTGGTCGGTGGAGGGCTTCGTCTCCGAGGGCATGCAGCCGGCGGAGCTCGGCTGGGGCACCCACGAAAAATGGATGCCGGACAATGGCCGCGAGCACGACACCGGGTGTCAGGCCGCGATCTATCTGCTGCAGCCGGGCGCCAATACGAGGGTGCGCTCATGGTGTCCGACGCCAGGCGCGCAATATGGCTTCCTCGTCACCCACAACGAGTTCGATCTCGATCGCGGATTATTTCACGGTCCGCGACGGCCAGCGCGTGGTGTATCGCCCGACCTGCCACTACGCCTACCACCCCGCCAACGATGCGGTGCTATCGCTGCACGAAATTTTCGGCGCGACCGGCAAGATGCAGCCGAAATGGCACATCCTGGACGAGAATGAAATCGAGGACGGCGTCGACGAATTGGGCGTGCTGCTCTATGGCCACGGCAAGAACGCCTACTGGTATGGATCGCAGCTCTCGATCGAGGAAACCCGAAGGCTCGCACCCTACCAGAACGCCACCGGCCTGCAGGTGTCGTCGGCGGTGCTGGCCGGAATGGTGTGGGCGCTGGAAAATCCGGAGGCCGGCATTGTCGAGGCCGATGAGATGGACTTCCGCCGCTGCCTGGAAATCCAGCGACCCTATCTTGGGCCGGTGAAAGGCTACTATACCGACTGGACCCCGCTTACGGACCGGCCCGGCCTGTTCCCGGAAGATATCGACGGCAGCGATCCCTGGCAGTTCCGCAACGTGCTGGTGCGGTGAACGTCCGGAGTGACAGTGTCGTTCGGAGCTACTTTTCCTTGATCGGTGGACCGGTTTTTTCTGCCGGCGCGGGCGGCAGCGCCGGCGGCGCGCCCTCCTTTTGGGCCTGCGGGTCGGGGCGTGCGGGCTGCGGCGCCGGTGTGGTGGGGCGGGCGCCGCCGGGCTTCGACTCCGCCGGAACCTGGCCCTGATCGGCCGGCACGGGAGTCCCTTGGAGGGGTTGCGTCGCCTGCGCCAGGTGCTGCGCACCGCCGGCCTTGATCTCGGCAATCGAAAGACCTGCGATTGTAAGTCCTCCGACCATCATCATGGTGGCGAGAAGCATATCCTTCCTGTAGGCGCGCTTCCTGTCGTCCGGCGTCATGGTCTCACCGCGAATTTTCAGCAAGACCAACCGCCGACAGAACGCATAGTTCCCGATTGCCGGTCGCCGAGACCCGAGACCATGCAGTCGGATTAGGCGGGTGCAAACGTGGCGTGAGTGACTGAAACTTTTGTTCCCAAAGCGCCGCTCAATGTCACCACTTGAGCATCAAGCTGTCTTGCGAGTGCCTTAACCACGCCGGTACCAAGGCCCGTCTTCGGTTGAGCAAACACGCCATCAGGCTTACCGGAGCCATTGTCGGACACCGCAAGCCGCCAATCTGCTCCCGACACATCGTAAACAACGGCAATCTCGCCGCCCTTTAGTGTTTCCTTGAAGGCATGCTTGAGCGAGTTGATAACGAGTTCGGTGACTATCAGACCGATGCTCTCTGCATCGCGCCTGGTGGAATTTCCCCCGGTGCCACTGAATTTGATCGAAATCGGCCGATTTTCACTAATCATCGATTGCGCTAGGGCCGTGCAGAGCGTCGCTAGATACGGTCCCATTTCGATAAAAGAGCTGGCGACTGAACCGTGCAGATGCTTTTGAACGGCGGCAATCGAGATGACCCGGTTGTGAGCGTCTTCCAAGTGCCGCCGGGTTTCTTCTGATTCTACTGTTCTTGCCTTCAGCATGATTATGCTGGCGATGATTTGCAGACTGTTGACGACACGATGTTCGAGTTCCTCTAGCAGCACCTCCTTCTGGCGTATCAAATCATCCTTTTCGCTTTCGAGCACACGCTTTTCAGTAACATCCTCGATGCCAAGCAGGATTGTGGTGTGCGACCCCTTCTCATCGAAGACTTTGCGGGCGTTCAGAAGCATTGTGCGCCGGCCTAGGCCGGGGAAATCGTGCTCGACTTCGTAGTTTTCCATGACTCCCTGCTCGGGAACGATTTTTCCAAGCAGCAAACGAAGCTTCGGAATATCCCATTGACCGGCTCCGAGGTCATATAGGAGTTTGCCTTGAGTGTCGTCGGCATTGACCTTGAACGTCAGATAGAATGATCGGCTCGCAGCAACGACTCGAAGATCCTGATCGAGCACAATGAGGGGTTCTCGAACCGTGTCGACGATAGCGTGCGCAAGTATCCAGGCATCCTCGACTTTCGGAAACTGTTTTCTAAACATGTTTCTGAACATGGTGGACACCCTCGTATTTGGGGGCGGGAGTTTACCGAACTCTCGGTCCGCGGCGCGCCCATCCGCTGCCGAAGATCGCTCAACTGTACACCTTCTATGTACGGTCGGCGACGCAATTAGATGCCTTGAAATGAGCCAAAACCGCTCACTTTGCCTAAAATCGATAGTCCCTTCTGGAAAGAGCGGAAGGGCCTCTGCCGGTGCAGAGTGGGGCTCGGTGCGACTTGCTGGGATATAACTCCCCTGCGCGAGATTGCGACTGTCCGCCTCATGATCAGATTCCGACATCTTTAATCAATTGGTTTGCATGATCCCTCTTCAAAACGAGGGTCCATCATGCGTGGCGTTGATCGCGTTTCCGGAAGTTTCCTTGTCGTCCTGGTTGCCGGCATGGCGCTGCTGTGCGGTAGCCTGCTCGCCGTGGCTCTCGGCTAGCTAGGCGCACGCTCCAGGACGCCCGGCGGCGGGGTGGCGCACCACCCAGCACCGCACGCCGAAGCGGCGAAGGTGGCGCGCTAGGCTGGCAACTCCAGCAACCCGGCCTCGCCATCCTCGGCGGCGAATGCCAGCAGCGTGCCCTTGGGGTTCCAGGCCAGCGCCGACACCGCCGCACCGCCGTTGCGGCGGACCAGGATTTCGGCGCCGTCGGTCAGCCGCACCATCAGTATGGTGCCATCGCCATAGCCGGCCGCAAAGATGTCCTGCTTTGGATGACAGGCCACCACCGAGGCGCGCGCCTGCAGCGGTGCGAACATCACCGGCTCCTTGCCCATCGGGCCGTCCTTGCTGGCGAACGGCCACAGGATCACGGCATCGGCCCCCGACGTCGCCAGTGCCTTGCCGCCCGCGCTCCACGACATCGACCTGACCCGTCCGGGATAGCCGGTCATGCGCATGTGGCGGTGGTCGGCCAGCCGCCAGCCATGCAGCGCCGGCTCGTGCATCGCGGTGACCAGAAACTTGTTGTCCGGGCTGAACACAACGCCGAGATGGGAGCCCGCCCATTCGAGGAATTCGGCGTTGGCGGCCATGTTCGGAAACCACAACGACACGCCGTTGTAATGCGCGATCGCAAGCCGCAGACCCTTCGGCGCGAACGCGAGCCCGCCAACGGTCGACGGCACCTCGAACGACTTGTCCTCGGCCCGGCTGCTGCGGACGAACGCCGTCTTGCCGGCCGACCACGCCACCGCGCCGTCGGGATGAAGCGCGACATTGTCGATCCAGCGCCGCTTCGGATCGGTCGCAAGCAGTGTGGTCTCGCCGGCCTTGTCCAGCGCGACGAGCTTGCCGTCGTCGCCACCCATGACGATCCGCGCCCCATCGGATGCAACGCACAGGATGGCGCCGCCATGAACGGCGACCTGCGAAATCTCGCCCTCCTTGTTCACCAGCGCGACGTTTTCCTCGGCGCCGACAAAGGCCGCGCGGTCGCCCAGGAAATGCACCGCAATCACCGGCATGCCGATCGCGACCGGCCGCACCCGATCGGTGAGGGAGACGATGGATGCAGAATTGTCGCCCCGATCGAACTGCTTCATCACGTCGTGATGCACTGCTCGAAGCCGTCGCGGATGGTCTGCTCGGGCAATTCGCGTCCGATAAAGACGAGGCGGCTCTCCCGCGGCTCGCCGTCCTTCCAGGCCCGCTGATGATCGCCCTCGAGCATCATATGGACGCCCTGGAATACATACCGGTCGTTGTCGTCGCTGAAGGCCAGAATTCCCTTCGAGCGCAGGATCTTCTGGCCTTCGCTGGCGACCAGGTTCTGCAGCCAGGGCATGAATTTGGTGGCATCGAGCGGCTTGGTCGAGCGCAGCGACAGCGATTGCATATCCTCGTCATGATAGTGTTTCAGGCCGCCCTCGCCGTGGCCGTGATCATGGTGATGATGGTCGTGGTCGTGATGGCGGTCGTGATGATCGTGATCGTCGCCGGCCTCCAGGAACGCCGGCTCGATCTCGAGGATGCGATCGAGATCGAAGGCGCCGCGCTCCAGCACGTCGGAGAGCGCCACCCGGCAGCGCTCGGTGCGATGCAGTTTGGCATAGGGATTGATGGCGCGAATCCGCGCCTCGACTTCAGCGAGTTCGGGCCTGGACACGAGATCGGTCTTGTTGAGCACGATGACGTCGGCAAAGGCGATCTGGTTCTTGGCCTCGGGCGCATCCTTCAGCCGGTCGCTCAGCCATTTTGCATCCGCCACCGTCACCACGGCGTCGAGCCGCGCATTCTTCTGCACGTCCTCGTCGACAAAGAAGGTCTGTGCGACCGGCGCCGGATCGGCGAGGCCGGTCGTCTCGACGATAATGGCGTCGAACTTGCCCTTGCGCTTCATCAGCCCTTCCAGAATACGCACGAGATCGCCGCGGACGGTGCAGCACACGCAGCCATTGTTCATCTCGAACACCTCTTCGTCCGCACCGATGATGAGGTCGTTGTCGATGCCGATCTCGCCGAATTCGTTGACGATGACGGCGTACTTCTTGCCGTGGTTTTCGGACAGGATGCGGTTGAGGAGGGTGGTCTTGCCGGCGCCGAGATAGCCCGTCAGCACCGTCACCGGAATTTTTTGGGACGTCAGTTCTGGCATAGTCACTCCGAAAACAGCAGTTCGCAGCGCTGCCGGCGGCAGGCAGGCCTGCCGCTAATTTGCAAGTGCGCTGGTCAGGGCCTTTATATTGTGCCTGACCATATCAATGTAAGTGGGGGCTGGCCCCTTTTCGCCCGTCAGGCTGTCGGAGTAGAGCGTTCCGCCGAGGCGCGCACCGGTCTCGGCGGCAACCCGGTTGATCAGCCTGTCGTCGCTGATGTTTTCCAGGAAAATCGCCGGGATTTTCGCGGCTTTGATCCGGGTGATGATGTCGGCGATATCGCGGGCGCTGGGTTCGGAGTCCGTGGAAACGCCGAACGGTGCGATGAATTCGATGCCATAGGCGGCGGCAAAATAGCCGAAGGCGCGGTGGGTCGAGATCACCTTGCGGTGCGCCGGCGGGATTTGCTCGACCGCGATCCGGACCTCGCGGTCGAGCGCGTCGAGCTTCGCCAGATAGCCGTCCGCATTGGCGCGAAAAACCCCGGCATCGGCCGGGTCGGCGGCGACGAACGCGTCGCGGATATTGGCCACATAGACCTTGGCTTCAACAACCGATTGCCAGGCATGCGGATCGGCGGCGCCGCCGGCCTCGAGCGGCACGATGCCGTGGGTCGCGGTCACGATGGTGGCTTTGCTGCCGGAGGACTGCACCAGCCGCGGCAGCCAGCCCTCGAGACCAAGACCGTTGACGATCAGGAGCCTGGCATCCGCCACTTTCTTCGCGTCGGCCGGCGCCGGCGTATAGACATGCACGTCGCTATCCGGACCGATCAAGGTCGTGACACTGGCGCGATCGCCCCCGACATTCTGCGCGAAATCGGCCAGGATCGAAAAACTGGTGACGACGTTCAAGCGGCCTTGCGCCTGCGCGGGCAGCGTCGAGGCCGTGAGCACCGAGCAGATCAGCCAGATTGGAAGGCGCGGCATCGGGTTGCCCGTTACGCTTCGAGGTGGCGGCCGGGAAACAACTGCCGCACGATGCCGCTGACGCTGCCGAACAGCACGGATACGACGTACAGCATCGCGGCCACCAGAATGATCGCCGGCCCCGAAGGCACCCGGGTCTGGAACGACAGGACCAGTCCGGCATAGCCCGAGAGAACCGCGCTCGCGACCGCAATGCAGATCATGCCGGTGATGTCGCGCGACCAGAACCGCGCGATGCCCGCAGGCAGGATCATCAGCCCGACCGCCAGCAAGGTGCCGAGTGCGTGAAAGCCGCTGACCAGATTGACCACGACCAGCGCCAGAAACGCCAGATGCGCCGGCGCGCCGGCCCGGCTCACGGTGCGCAGGAATACCGGATCGACGCTTTCGATCACCAATGGGCGATAGATCACCGCCAGCACCAGAAGCGTGATCGTGGTGTTGAACGCGATCACCAACAGGGTCTGGTCGTCCATCGCCAGAATGTTGCCGAACAGCACATGCAGCAGATCGATATTGGTGCCCTTGATCGACACGATGGTAACGCCGGTTGCCAGAGAAACCAGATAGAACGTGGCGAGCGAGGCATCTTCCTTCAGCTCGGTGGTGCGGGCGACCACGCCGGCCAGAATGGCGACCGCAAATCCCGCGATCAAGCCGCCGGTCGTCATCGCGATCAGATTGAGTCCCGACAGCAGAAAGCCGACCGCCGCGCCCGGCAGGATGGCATGCGCCATGGCGTCGCCGACCAGGCTCATTCGCCGCAGCATCAGGAACACGCCGATCGGGGCGCCGCCCAGCGCCAACGCGATCACCGCCGCCAGCGCCCGGCGCATGAACTCGAACTCGGTGAACGGCGCGATCAACGCATCGTAGATCATCACGGTCAGGCGGCCCGCGACGGCAGGTCGTCCACGGCGCAGGCCGCGGCGCTGTCGTCGAAGGCCTCGCACATCCGACGCGCCGCCAGAAGATTTTCCGATGTCAGCACCTCGGCCGTAGCCCCCCAGGCGACCTTGCCGCGCGCGAGCAGCAGGGTTTCGGGGAAGTTGGCACGCACCAGATCGATATCGTGCAGCGCCGCCAGCACTGTGCGCTGCTCGGCATGCCAGCGTCGCACCAGCCCTAGCAGATCGGCCGCCGTCCTGGCGTCGATGGCATTGAACGGTTCGTCGAGCACGATGACGGGCGCGTCCTGCAGCAGCACCCGGGCAAACAGCAAGCGCTGCATCTGGCCGCCGGACAGCGTCCCGATCGGACGCTTCTCGAAGCCATTGAGGCCGACGGCCGCGAGCGCCTGCGTGATCCGTTCGCGCGCGCCCTGGTTCATCCCGCCGAAAAAGCCGGTGCTGCGCCAAAGCCCGGTCGCAACGAAATCGAACACCGCAATCGGAAAGCTGCGGTCGATGTCGGCAGTCTGCGGCAGATAGGCGATATCCCGGACGTTGAGATCACCACGCAGGATCGAGCCCGCAAGCGGCCTCAAGATGCCGACGATGCCCCGAAACAGCGTCGATTTGCCGGCACCGTTCGGGCCAACGATTGCGACCAGCGCGCCGGAGGCGACCTCGCCATTGAGATGATGCACCGCCGGATGGCGATCATAGCCGAGCGTGACATCGCGGAATTGCAGTTGCGCGGCCATGCTCACCTCATCGCCAGCCACACCGCGCCCCACAAAGCGGCGCTGACCACCAGCGCGGCGCTCAGCCGGGCGGCGACGGTCATGCGCAGGATCGACCAGGGTGCCGCTTGAGCCGGGTGCGGGGATGCCGGCCCGTGACTGTGCCCATGCGCGTGCCCATGGTCATGTCCGTGGGGGTGGGAATGAGCCATGGAAAAACGTTATATTATAACATAACGCGTGTCCATCGAGCGAAGCGCGGGCTTCCGGTTCACGCCAGATGACGGACCAGGGCAAGGCCGGCAAAGAGGCCCGCAATCGAAAACACCACCGAGCCCAGCACGTAGAACAGCGCGAGCCCGATCTGGCCCCGCTCATACAGCAGCGCGGTGTCGAGCGAAAACGCCGAGAACGTGGTGTAGCCGCCGAGAATGCCGGTCATCAGGAACAGCCGCCAGGGCTGCGACGCCTCGCCCTTGAAGGCGAGATATCCCGCGATCAGGCCCATCACGGTCGAGCCGGTGATGTTGATGATGAAGGTGCCGTAGGGAAAGGCGGTGCCGATACAGCGCGCGCAGGCAATGTTGATGAAATGGCGCAGCGACGCGCCAACGCCGCCGCCGAAAAACACCAGCACGTAGCTCATCGCAACTGTCCCCCCGCCCCAATCCAGCGGTTTTGCCGCAAGCTCGCAAGCCCGGCAAGCGCTCCGACAACGGGTATCCAAACGAAGGGCGGCAACTGTTGCTGCCGCCCCCTATCCGTTGATCCGATCGTGTCAGGCTTTCGAGAACAACTGGTCGACATACTCCCAATTCACCAGATGATCGAGGAATGCCTTGAGGTAGTCCGGACGACGGTTGCGATAATCGATGTAGTAGGAGTGCTCCCAGACGTCGCAACCGAGGATCGGCGTCGCGCCGTGAACCAGCGGATTCTCGCCGTTCGGCGTCTTGGAAATCTCGAGCTTGCCGTTCTTGACCGCCACCCAGCACCATCCCGAGCCGAACTGGCCGACACCGGCAGCGGCGAAATCGGTCTTGAATTTCTCGAGCCCGCCGAGATCTTCGGTGATCTTTTTTTCGAGCCGGCCGGGCAGCTTGCTGCCGCCGCCATTGGGCTTCATCCAGTTCCAGAAATGCAAATGGTTGTAGTGCTGGCCGGCATTGTTGAAGACCGCGGGATTCTTCCCGAACGAACCCTTCACGATCTCCTCGAGGGACTTGCCCTCGAATTCGGTTCCCTTGATCGCGTTGTTTCCGTTGGTCACATAGGCCTGGTGATGCTTGTCGTGGTGATATTCCAGCGTTTCCTTCGACATATGGGGCGCGAGGGCGTCGTGGGCGTAAGGCAGGTTGGGGAGCGTGAAGGTCATGGGGGATGTCCGCAATAGTGGGAGACGTGGCTTAACGGGAACCCTTATAGAAGGTTCCATCGGCGTTAAACACTGCAAATTCGGACGACCAGACCGGAGAGCTGACGATAGGCATCGCCTGCCATGGTGACGACAAGCTAGGCGGCCGTAGCCTTCAGCGCCGTCGCCGCCGAGGCATAGCCGCCCCGCGCGCCATCGATGAAATGCACATGGTCGCTGCGCAGCGCCGAAGGCGTGAAGCAAGTCATCATCGCCGCGTCCTGCCGGTGCAGGCCATATCGCGCGATCCCGCCCGAGGCTGCCGCGCTGAGGCGCTGCGTCAGCTCGCGCTCCAATTGTGGCGTGCAATCGAGAATCATGCGCAAGCCGTCGTCATATTTGCGGAAATCCGAATTCTCCACCACCTGCTGGACATAGGTCTTCGGCACGAAGCCGCCGACGCTGATGCCGAAGCGCATCACGAAATAGGCAAACAGCGTCTGGGCAAGCACCCGGGCGCGCCGCTTGAACAGCGATCCGCCGCGTGCAGCCCTCGCCTCGAAGTCGACGCCGGCCGGCGGCCATCGCAGCGGCGGCCCACCCGGCGGCACCGGGCGCCCAGCATCCGGGCTGCGCTCCACCAGCGCGATCACGTCTTCGATCAGTCTGCGGAAGGACGCGGGATCGGCACCCTGCCCCGGCACGATCAGCACCGACAGGATCAGCCCGCGGACCGAGGGAATTTCCTCGAACCGGCATGACAGGCCGGTGAGATCCGGTTGGGTGCCCGACGGTGCCGCCGGCACCGCGAATTCGCCGCGCTTCATCGCAGCTTCGGCCCAGCCGAGGCCGCCCCCGGCAAACATCGCATAGGACAGGTAGGGCGATGGCCCGAAGCGCGCCACCCGCACGTCGAGCCCCTGCGCCCGCACTGCGGCGACCGGCACCAGTGCCACCCGCATCACGAGGTCGAGGTCGTCCTTGACCCAGATGGCAGTCGCCGCCAGCGCTTCGCGGGCGCGCTCAAGATCGTCCGGCGACACCGCAAAGCTCGCACCGTCGCCGCCGAACACGAACGGAAACTCGCGCCCGTCCAGCGCATTGGTGACCGATGCGATCACCGCGGCGCCGGCCATGTTGACGGCCTTGTAACGCGCCTCCGCAATCGCCCTGGTCGATTCCACGATATCGGCGACGCCGATACTCCAGTCATCGGGCAGCGGCGAATACAGCGCCGGGTCCATCAGCCTGCCGAAGCCGCGAAAAACCGGAATGCTGCCGTAAAACCTCTCGTTGCCCGCGGCCATGGTCATAGCGATGCCGGTTGCCCCGTTGCAAAAGCCCTTCTAGCAGATACGGCCGGTTCTGCATCCGGGTTCGCGGCCGGTGCGCTACGGTTTGAGCCCTCGCAGCACCAGCCGGTTCAGCCGACCGGCGAAGGCGGCGGGATCCTCCGGGAGCTCGCCGTCGAGAATTTGGGCCTGCTCCAGCAGCAGCAGCGATAAATCCCTGGCGGCATCCTTCGCGGTTGAAATCGCCGCGACCAGTGGGTGGCGCAGGTTGATCTCCAGGATCGGCGCGGTCACGGCACCACGGTTCTGCTGCATGAGCAAACGCTCCAGCGCACGGTCCCGCCCCTGTCCGCCCGCAACCAGGCATGATGCACTCGATGTCAGGCGCTGCGACGCCCGCACGTCCGACACCAGCGCGCCAAGCGTGTCCTTGATCACGGCGATGGTCGCGGCCTCATCCGCGCCGGGCCGCTCCTTGTCGTCGGATTTCGCGTCCAAAAGCGGGATCAACCCGAAATCGACGTCGCCCTGGCTCAGCGATTTGAGCGGCTTGCCGCCGAAATCGAGCGGCGCCGAGGTCCAGAACGCATCGACCGGATCGGTCAGCAGCAGGACTTCGATACCCCGCGCCGTGGCCGATTCAAGCTTCGGGTTCGATTTCAGCCGTTCGAGGCTCTCGCCGGTGAGATAATAGATCTCGGTCTGGTTCAGCTTGAGGTGCTCGACATATTGCTTCAGCGAACGGCTTTCGCCGGCGGTGGTGGTGAACCGCGACAGCGTCAGCAATTTCTCGCGCCGTTCGTAGTCCTCCCACAATCCTTCCTTGATCACCGGGCCGAACGCGTCCCATATTTTGCCGAACGCCTCCGGCTCCTTCTCGCTCAGGCTTTCCAGCTCGAAGATCACGCGGCCGGTGACCGCCTTGCGGATTTGCGCGAGCTGCGGATTGTTCTGCAGCATCTCGCGCGAGATATTGAGTGGCAGATCCTCGCTGTCGATGACGCCGCGGATGAACCGCAGGTAGGCAGGCAACAGATCGGCGTCGTCGGCAATGAAGACGCGGCGGACGTAGAGCTTGACTTTGCCCTTGCGGGCCGGCTCGAACAGATCGAACGGTTTGGTCGATGGCGCGAACAGCAATACCGCATAGGACTGCCGGCCCTCGGCACGATAGTGCAACGTCATTGCGGGATCGTCGAAGGCGCCTGCGATCGCACGATAGGCTTGCTTGTAATCCTCCGCCGTCAGTTCCGATTTCGGCCGCTGCCACAGCGCGCTCGCCGAGTTGATCTGGCGTGGCTCGCCCTCCTCCGGCTGAAGCTCGATCGGAAACTGGATGTTGTCGGAATAGGCGCCGACGACGCGCTCGATCTCATGGCTCTCGAGGTATTTCCTGGCATCGGGCTTCAGATGCAGGGCGATTTCCGTCCCCCGGGCGAGCCGTCCGGCGTCCTCTTCGCTGGCGGGCGCGATTTCGAATCCGCTGCCGCCCGACGACGACCAGACCCAGACCTGGTCGGTTCCCGCGCGACGGCTGGTGACAACGATGCGATCGGCGACCATGAACGCGGCATAGAAACCGACCCCGAACTGGCCGATCAAGCCGGCGCCATCCTTGGCCTCGGTCAGGCGGGACAGGAAGGATTTGGTACCGGAACGCGCGATGGTGCCGAGATTGTCGATCAGCTCCTGCCGATCCATCCCGATGCCGCTGTCGATCACGGAAAGCGTGCCTGCTTTCTTGTCGGGCACGATGCGGATTTTGGGCAGCGCCCCGTCGGCGATCAGATCAGGGGCGGCGATGGCCTCGTAGCGCAGCCTGTCGCAGGCATCCGAGGCGTTCGAAATCAGTTCACGCAGGAAGATGTCGGTTTCGGAATAGACCGAATGCACCATCAAATGCAGCAGTTCGGCAACCTCGGCCTGGAACGGCTGGGAAACGGCTGAAGTGTCGGTATCGGCGGTCATTATCTGGCTCGCTGGAGATTGGAGTAGAAGGTCATAACCACCAGTGCCTGAACCTGTCAAACAACCACGGACCGTCATCGCGAGCCAACGGGTCGCGCGAATGCGCGCCCGATGACAGGCTCCGCGAAGCAATCCATCCATTTCCGTCATTCCGGGATGCGCCGCTTGGCGCAGGCCTCTCCGTCGTCATTCCGGATACCCGCGCAGCCCGAATCCATAACCACCATCGGGAGTATGGATTCCGGGCTCGCGCCAAAGAGGCGCGCCCCGGAATGACGGCGAAGGGCATTCCCGCGGCGCGAAGGCGCCCGAGTTGTTGGCAAGACATGTCCCTCAAGAAATCAGAGGGCGCAGGGAAAGCCGGGTGCTCGATGCACCCGCAGCCTCGCGTGCGAATGATAATAAAGCACACGAGCCAGTCACCACAGGTTCACCGCAACAATCCGGCTTTCCCTGCGCAATGGTTTACGGCTTATACCGCGCTCTCCCCGGTGATCGGGCTTGTTTGCCACCGTCGCTTGCGGGTTACCCCGCAAACTTGACGCCAGCGTCGGGGCGCCAGGACCACACGGCTTTGCCGTCCGCGTTGGTGTCGTCGTCGTTCGACACCGCAGCGTCCATCGCATCCCGCGCCAACGTTCGTGACGATCATGATACGCCCCTCTGGGAGAGCGCGAGACGACGGGGCTTATAGAGGTGATTTGGGTAAGAGGTGAAGCGATATATTTTTGCAACCTGGGCTAGACAGGGTTTTGCTGATTTGCCCGTCGGGCCCGTCATTCCGGGGCGCGCGCCAGCGCGAGCCCGGAATCCATAACACCACTGCCTGTTGTCAACGGCACTGCGGCCCCAGCCTCGCGCACCATCAACGTTCGTGGTTATGGATTCCGGGCTCGACGCTTGCGCAGCCCGGAATGACGAAGGAGGGGCCTGGGCCAAGCGGCGCATCCCGGAATGACGCAGCTCAGGCCGATTTGTCGAACAGTTCGCGCCCGATCAGCATGCGGCGGATTTCGCTGGTGCCGGCGCCGATCTCGTAGAGCTTGGCGTCGCGCAACAGCCGGCCGGTCGGATAGTCGTTGATATAACCGTTGCCGCCGAGCAACTGGATCGCGTCGAGCGCGCATTGCGTCGCCTTCTCCGAGGCATAGAGAATGGCGCCCGCCGCATCCTCGCGCGTGGTCTCGCCGCGGTCGCAGGCCTTGGCCACCGCATAGACATAAGCCCGCGAGGCGTTCATCGTGGTGTACATATCGGCGATCTTGCCCTGCACCAGTTGGAAGCTGCCGATCGGCTGGCCGAACTGCTTGCGCTCGTGCACATAGGGCATCACCACGTCGAGACAGGCCTGCATGATCCCGAGCGGCCCGGCCGCCAGCACTGCGCGCTCATAGTCGAGACCGGACATCAGCACGTTGACGCCGCGGCCGACTTCGCCGAGCACGTTTTCCTCCGGCACCTCGCAATTCTCAAACACCAGCTCGGCGGTGTCGGAGCCGCGCATGCCGAGCTTGTCGAGCTTTTGCGCGGTGGAAAAACCCTTCATGCCTTTTTCGATGATGAAGGCGGTGATGCCGCGCGGGCCGGCGGCCGGATCGGTCTTGGCATAGACCACCAGCGTCTCCGCGACGGGGCCGTTGGTGATCCACATCTTGCTGCCGTTGATGACATAGCGGTCGCCCTTCTTTTCGGCACGGGTCGTCATCGACACCACGTCGGAGCCGGCATTCGACTCCGACATCGCCAGCGATCCGACATGTTCGCCCGAAATCAGCTTCGGCAGGTATTTGCGTTTCTGCGCCTCATTGCCGTTGCGGCGCAACTGGTTGACGCAAAGGTTGGAATGCGCGCCGTAGGACAGGCCGACTGACGCGGACGCCCGCGATATCTCCTCGACAGCGATGCAATGCTCGAGGTAACCCAGTCCCGATCCGCCATACTCTTCCTCGACGGTGATGCCGTGCAGGCCGAGCGCGCCGATCTTGGGCCACAGGTCGCGGGGGAATTGATTGCTCTTGTCGATGTCGGCGGCGCGCGGCGCGATCTCATGGGCCGAAAAATCATGCACGGTATCGCGAATCGCATCCGCGGTTTCGCCGAGATCGAAGTTGAACATCCGATGCGCGTTGGGAATCATGGTGGGTCGCCTCCGGTCAGATCATGCTGCTTCTGTCGCGCACAGCCATATTCCTTGCGATTCAGCTTGTCACGGCTCGGCAGGGCTGAGAAGGGACTTCCGCCGACCGCCCTGCGACAAATGCCCTGATGGGGCAAGATGCTGCAAACTTTCCTTGCCCTTGCCGGCGCAACGGGATGTAATTCGTATCCTACGCCGCGCTCCGATAGCCACGGGGATCGGCCATCAGGGAGTAGACCGATGCATGGGGCGATCGATCGCGATCGGGATTCGCAGCAGAGCGCCGCGCGTGAGCGCGCGTACTCAATACCGATCGAAAGCTTCGATCCCGGCGATCCCGAACTGTTCAAGACCGATACCTTCTGGCCGTATTTCGATCGGCTGCGCAAGGAAGATCCGGTGCACTACTGCAAGGACAGCATGTTCGGGCCGTATTGGTCGGTGACCCGGTACGCCGACATCATGGACATCGAGACCAATCATTCGGCGTTCTCGTCGGCGGCATCGCTGGGCGGCATCACCATCCGCGACGCCGCGCCCGACCTGCGCCGCGAAAGCTTCATCGCGATGGATCAGCCGCGCCACAGCGCGCAGCGCCGCACCGTGGCGCCGATGTTCACGCCGACGCATCTCGACCAACTGGCCATCAACATCCGGCAGCGCTCGGCGGAATGCCTGGACAACCTGCCGAACAACGATGTTTTCGACTGGGTCGATCGGGTCTCGATCGAACTGACCACGCAGATGCTGGCCGTCTTGTTCGACTTCCCCTGGGAGGACCGGCGCAAGCTGACACGTTGGTCCGACGTGGCGACGACGCTGCCAGGTCCGGATGGCGTGGTCGCGACCGAACAAGACCGGCAAACCGAGCTGATGGAATGCGCGAGCTATTTCGGCAAACTCTGGAACGAGCGTATCAACCAGCCGCCGAAGAGCGACCTGTTGTCGATGATGGCGCACAGCGAAGCCACCCGCGACATGGATCCGAAGAATTTTCTCGGCAATCTGATCCTGCTGATCGTCGGGGGCAACGACACCACCCGCAACACGCTGTCGGGCAGCATCTATGCGCTGGACAAACATCCCGATCAGTACAAGAAGCTGCGCGACAATCCGGCCCTGATCGACAGCTTCGTGCCGGAGGTGATCCGCTGGCAGACACCGCTCGCCCATATGCGCCGGACCGCGCTCGACGACATCGAATTCCGCGGCCGACAGATCAAGAAAGGTGACAAGGTCGTGATGTGGTACGTGTCGGGCAACCGCGACGAGGAGGCGATCGAGCGTCCCTATGAGTTCATCATTGACCGGGCTCGGCCGCGCACGCACATCTCGTTCGGTTTCGGCATCCATCGCTGTGTCGGACTGAGACTTGCGGAACTGCAACTCAAGATCATCTGGGAAGAGATTCTGAAACGTTTCGACAATATTGCGGTGGTCGCCGAGCCCAAGCGGGTGTATTCGAGCTTCGTCAAGGGATACGAGACCCTGCCGGTGCGGATCACCGCCTGAGGAATGTCCGGCAATATCAATTCGGGATCGATCGACGATGAACATTCAGACCACGTTCAAGGCCGATAAGGCAGCCGTCCAGCGCGCCGCGCGCGAGGAAGCCTATTCGACCCCGCTGAAGGATTTTCATCCCGGCGCGCCACGCCTGTTCCAGAACGACACGCTGTGGCCCTGGTTCGAGCGGTTGCGCAAGGAAGAGCCGGTGCATTATTGCACCAACGCGCCGATCGAGCCCTATTGGTCGGTTACGCGATACGACGACATCATGCATGTCGACACCAATCACGGCGTCTTTTCTTCCGAGTTCGAGCCTCGGCGGCATTTCGATCCGTGACCTGCCGCCGGGCTACGACCAGCCGAGTTTCATCGCGATGGACCAGCCGCGGCACAGCGCCCAGCGCAAGACCGTGTCGCCGATGTTCACCCCGACGCATCTCGACGAATTGGCGGTCCTGATTCGCCAGCGCTCCGCCAGGGTGCTCGATGCGCTGCCGCGCAACGAGACCTTCAATTTCGTCGAGCTTGTGTCGATCGAGCTGACCACCCAGATGCTGGCGACGCTGTTCGACTTTCCCTGGGAAGACCGCGCCAAGCTGACACGGTGGTCGGACGTATCGACCGCGCTGCCAAAGAGCATGATCGTCGAATCCGCCGAGCAGCGCCGGGCCGAGATGGACGAGTGCGCGGCCTACTTCACCAGGCTCTGGAACGAGCGCGTCAATGCCGCGCCGCGCAACGATCTGATCTCGATGATGGCGCACAGCGACGCCACGCGACACATGGATCCCGACAATCTGATGGGCAACATCATCCTCTTGATGGTCGGCGGCAACGACACCACCCGCAACACCATGAGCGGCTCGGTGCTCGCCCTGAACGAGAATCCCGACCAGTACCAGAAGCTGCGCGGCAATCCGGCGCTGATCGATTCGATGGTGCCGGAAGTCATTCGCTGGCAGACGCCGCTCGCGCATATGCGGCGCACCGCGCTCGCCGATACCGAAATCGCCGGCAAGACCATTCGCAAGGGCGATCGGGTGGTGATGTGGTATGTCTCGGGCAACCGCGACGAAGCCGCGATCGAGAACCCCAACGACTTCATCATCGACCGCGCCCGGCCCCGCACCCATCTGTCGTTCGGCTTCGGCATCCACCGCTGCGTCGGCATGCGGCTCGCCGAACTGCAGCTCAAGATCGTGTGGCAGGAGATGCTGAAGCGGTTCGACCGGATCGAGGTGGTCGGCGAACCGAAGCGGGTCTATTCGAGTTTCATCAAGGGTTACGAGTCCCTGCCGGTGCGCATTTCGGCCTGAACATGGCTGCACCCTGAACAACGGGCTTGACCCATCAAGCCTTCCAAAGCCATGACAGGGCCGGTTTCCCGCGCTGGAGGACTGCTATCCGCCGTTCCACGCAACCCGCCGACCGCGCCGACCCGTCAACTGAGTTCCTATGACCGCAACCGAACCCGACGACCATGCCGACATCCGCGACGCCGTCGCCAAGCTGTGCGCCCAGTTTCCCGGCGAATACTGGCGCAAGCTCGATCGCGAGATGGCCTATCCCAGCGCCTTTGTCGACGCGCTGACAGAGGCTGGCTACCTGTCGGTGCTGATCCCGGAAGAATATGGCGGCGCCGGGCTGAAATTATCCGCCGCCGCCGCCATCCTCGAGGAGATCCAGCGCGCCGGCTGCAATGGCGGCGGCTGCCATGCCCAGATGTACACCATGGGCACGCTGCTGCGGCACGGCAACGACGAGCAGAAATCGAAATGGCTGCCGAAGATCGCCAGTGGCGAGTTGCGGCTGCAGGCGTTCGGCGTCACCGAGCCGACCAGCGGCACCGATACCTCGTCGCTGAAGACCTTTGCGAAACGCCAGGGCAATGACGGCTACATCGTCAACGGACAGAAGATCTGGACCAGCCGCGCGCAATATTCCGACCTGATGATCCTGTTGGCGCGTACCAAGCCGAAGGAGCAGGTCAAGAAACGCACCGACGGCCTGTCGGTGTTCATCGTCGACATGCGGGAAGCCCGCGACCATGGGCTCACGATCAGCCCGATCCGCACCATGATGAACCACGCGACCACCGAGGTGTTCTTCACCGACATGAAGGTGCCCGCGGAAAACCTGATCGGCGAGGAAGGCAAGGGCTTTCGCTACATCCTGTCCGGGATGAACGCCGAACGCATCCTGATCGCGGCGGAGTGCGTCGGCGACGCCAAATGGTTTATCGCCAAGGCCTCCGCCTACGCCAGGGAACGCTCGGTGTTCGGCCGTCCGATCGGTCAGAACCAAGGAATCCAGTTTCCGATCGCCAAGGCCTATGCCGCGATGCGTGCCGCCGAGTTGATGGTGAAGGAAGCCACGCGTAAATACGAGGCCGGGCTCGATTGCGGCGCCGAGGCCAACATGGCCAAGATGCTGGCGGCCGATGCCTCCTGGGAAGCGGCGAATGCCTGCGTGCAGACCCATGGCGGCTTCGGCTTTGCCGAGGAATACGACGTCGAACGCAAGTTCCGCGAGACCCGGCTCTACCAGGTGGCGCCGATCTCGACCAATCTCATTTTGTCCTTCCTCGCCGAGCACGTGCTCGGCATGCCCCGCTCCTACTGAGACCGTCCGATGCTGCCGCTTGAGGGAATAAATGTGATTGCCGTCGAACAGGCGGTCGCCGCGCCGTTCTGCAGTTCGCGGCTGGCCGACGCCGGCGCCCATGTCATCAAGGTCGAGCGCCCCGAGGGTGATTTCGCGCGCGGATACGACGCCGCGGCGAAGGGACAGAGCAGCTATTTCGTCTGGCTCAACCGCGGCAAGGATTCCGTCGTCATCGATCTCGCCAGCCGCGAAGGCCGCGCCAGCCTCGAGCAATTGATCGCCGGCGCCGACGTGCTGCTGCAGAACCTGAAGCCGGGCTCGATGGACAAGCTCGGTTTCTCGCTCGAGCGATTGAAGCAGCAGTACCCGGCGCTGATCTGCTGCACCATCACAGGCTATGGCGATGATGGCCCCTATGCCCATCGCAAGGCCTATGATCTGCTGATTCAGGCCGAAAGCGGGCTCGCCTCGATCACCGGCGGCCCCGACGGCCCCTCACGGGTCGGGCTGTCGATCGTCGACGTCGCCACCGGCGCCACCGCCCACGCCGCCATTCTGGAAGCCTTGATCGCCCGAGGCCGCAGCGGCAACGGCGCGGATATCCGGATTTCAATGTTCGACGTGATGGCCGACTGGCTGACCGTGCCGCTGCTCAATTCGGAAGCCGGCAATCCGCCGCAGCGGATCGGCCTCGCCCATCCCTCGATCGCCCCCTACGGCGTGTTTCGCTCCGGCGACGGCAAGGACATCCTGATTTCGATCCAGAGCGAGCGCGAATGGAAAAAACTCTGCACGGATGTGCTGGGCCAGCCGGACCTGCCGAACGATCCCCGGTTTTCCAGTATGGTCGCGCGCGTTCGGAACCGGAAACTCACCGACACCACCGTCGGCGATATCTTTGCGACCCTGACCCGGAACGCACTGCTGCAGCGGCTGTCCGACGCCGACATCGCCTTTGCCGAGGTCAACAGCATGGCCGATCTCGCGGTGCACCCGCATCTGCGGCGCATCGAGGTCCACACCCCGGCGGGCGTGGTGAGCTATCCGGCGCCTGCCGCCATCGTCGTCGACGAACCGCGCCGCTATGGCGCCGTGCCCGGCATCGGCGAGCGCGTGGACCGATCGAAAACGCCTCCTGCCAGGACCAGACCGTCATGACCGACAGCATCGACCTCGATCATTTGCGACAATGGATCGGACGCACCACCGAGGCTTCCGACATCGTGACCGCCCAACTGGTCAAGGGCCTGCGCGCGACGCTGTTCCAGGAGATC
Source organism: uncultured Alphaproteobacteria bacterium (assembly GCA_963808035.1). Classification (GTDB taxonomy): domain Bacteria; phylum Pseudomonadota; class Alphaproteobacteria; order Rhizobiales; family Xanthobacteraceae; genus Bradyrhizobium. The sequence continues at coordinate 46,432 of CAWEEF010000009.1, forward strand.
GGCGAGCCAAAACCGGGCGATGCGGCGCCGTTCACGAGCCATTGGTGCCTGGCTCCGCCGGTATTCCCAATGTCGCAACTGAGCCAGGACGGCCACCCCACGCGCGGCGAATTCCTGCCACCGGTGCCGCTGCCGCGCCGGATGTGGGCCGGCGGCGAACTCGAATTCTTCGACACCCTGCGGGTCGGCGACGAATCGAAGCGCGCGTCGCGCATTGCCGACGTCACCATGAAAACCGGCAGCACCGGCGTGTTGTGCTTCGTGTCCGTCGAGCACGAGGTGACGACGCCGCGCGGCATCGCCATCCGCGAACGGCAGGATATCGTCTACCGGGACGCTTCGTCGGGTCAACCGGCGCCGCAGGCCAAGCCGGCGGCGGCACCGCCTCCGGCGCAGCATCGCGAAAGCCACATGGCCGATCCGGTGCTGCTGTTCCGCTATTCGGCGCTCACCTTTAACGGCCACCGCATTCATTACGATCGCGACTATGTCACCAAGGTCGAGGGCTATCCGGGCCTGATCTTCCACGGCCCGTTGCAGGCGACCTTCATCGTCGAACTGGCGGCCAGGTTGCACGGCGGCAAGCCACCCAAAAAATTCAGCTATCGCGGGCTGCAGCCATTGTTCGAAGGCAGCGAGTTCAGCATCAATGCCAACGACACCGTTGACGGCATGGAGCTGTGGACGGCGAATTCGGAGCGCCAGCCGACCATGAAGGGCATTGCGACGTGGTGAGGCGCATTGTCATTCCGGGACGCGCCGCTTGGCGCGAGCCCGGAATCCATAACCACGAACGGGAGTATGGATTCCGGGCTCGCGCGGAGCCTGTCATCGGGCCGCGCGTTGCGCGGACCCGGTGGCGCGCCCCGGAATGACGACAAAGGTCCCACCGCATTGTCCCGCAAACCCGCAAAAAACGCCGCTACCCTGGTTACCGTCAAGCAGGCGACGCTGGAGCTGTTGCGGGCGTTCGGTATCCGAAAGGTGTTCGGCAATCCGGGCTCGACCGAATTGCCGTTCCTGAGCGACTGGCCCGACGATATCGACTACGTGCTGGGCCTGCAGGAGGCCTCCGTGATCGGGATGGCCGATGGCTATGCCCAGGCCACCCGCAACGCCGGCTTTGTCAATTTGCATTCGGCGGCCGGGGTCGGCAACGGGCTTGGCAACATCTTCACCGCGCACCGCAACCAGACCCCGCTCGTCATCACGGCGGGGCAGCAGGCCCGCAGCATCCTGCCGCTGCAGCCCTTTCTCTATGCCGAACGCGCCGCGGAATTCCCGCGGCCCTATGTCAAGTTCAGCGTCGAGCCGGCCCGCGCCGAGGATGTCCCGGCGGCGATCGCCCGCGCCTATTACGTGGCGATGCAGCCGCCCTGCGGGCCGACCTTTGTCTCGGTACCGATCGATGACTGGGGCCGCCAGACCGAGCCGGTGCGGGCCCGCCGCGTCAGCCGCGAACTCGGACCCGATGCGGAGGCGATGACAGCCTTCGCCTCGGCGATTGCGGCGAGCAAGCGTCCGGCCTTCGTGGTCGGCCCGGCGATCGACCGCGCGCAGGCCGTCGAGCTGATGGTGCGCGTGGCCGAGAAGGCCAGGGCCGCGGTCTGGGTCAGCCCGTTTTCGCCGCGATCGAGTTTTCCGGAACGGCATCCGCAGTTCGCGGGATTCCTGCAAGCCTCGCCGGCGCAGCTCTCCGATGCCCTGCGCGACCACGATCTGGTGGCGGTGATCGGCGCGCCCATCTTCACCTTTCACGTCGAAGGCCATGCCTCGATCTTCGATGGCGGGACCAGCCTGTTCCAGATCACCGAGGATCCGACCGCGGCGGCGGTGACGCCTGTCGGCACCAGCATCGTCGCCACCATGCGCCCGGCGCTGACCACGCTGCTGGAGGCCCTGCCCGAAACCAGGCGCGCGATGCCGAAAGGCCGCACATTGCCCGCCGCGCCGCAGGCGGCCGATCCGATTCCGGTTGAATTCCTGTTGCACATGCTTTCAGCCGCGATGCCCGATGACGCCGTGGTGGTGGAGGAAGCGCCGTCGCACCGCCCGGCGCTGCAAAACTTCATGCCGATGCGCGGGCAGGACAGTTTCTGCACCATGGCGAGCGGTGGCCTCGGCTTCGGTCTTCCGGCCGCGGTCGGCACCGCACTCGGCCGCCCCGGCATCCGCACCGTTTGCCTGGTCGGCGACGGTTCCGCGATGTATTCGATCCAGGCGCTGTGGACCGCGGCGCAACGCCAGTTGCCGCTGACGGTCGTGGTGATCAACAATGCCGGCTATGGCGCCATGCGTTCCTTCAGCCAGGTGATGCAGGTGCGCAACGTTCCGGGCCTCGAACTGCCCGGCATCGACTTTGTCCAGATCGCACAGGGCATGGGCTGCGACGCGGTGCGGGTGACCCGATCATCGGAACTGCCCGCAGCACTCCGGCGCGGCCTTGGCCATCACGGCGTCAGCGTGATCGAGGTGATGGTGGATTGGACCGTGCCGCTGCTCTATGCGCCGAAGGGTTGAACCCAGGCCCCCACGCCGTCATTGCGAGGAGCGAAGCGACGAAGCAATCCATCTGTGGTTGGATGGATTGCTTCGCGGAGCCTGTCATCGGGCGCGCATTCGCGCGACCCGTTGGCTCGCAATGACGATACTCTACTTCCGGTAAGCCTCGCGCATCCGGGCCTGGATCTTCGCCATGCCGGCGATCCAGCGGTCGTAGTTTTCGGTTTTCTTGCGCATGTAGCCCAGCACTTGCGGGTGCGGCAAAATGACAAAGGTTTCCTGCTCGATGCCGGCCAGCGCGTCTTTCGCGACCTGCTCGGGCGTGAGATCGCCGTCGCCGGATTGCGGCCCCTTCGGGATCGAGCGCAGCATGTTGGTATCGACGCCCTGCGGGCACAGGATCGAGACCTTGATGCCGTCGGCCTGGTGCGAGATCGCGAGATTCTCGGCAAAACCGACCGCGCCGTGCTTGGTCGCCGAATAGGCCGGACTGCCGACCTGCGACAACAGCCCGGCTGCGGAAATCGTGTTGAGGAAATAACCGCCGCCGCGCGCCTTCATGCGCGGGATCAAATGCCGCGCCGCATAGACATGCGCCATGACATGGATGGCCCAGCTTCTCGCCCAGGGCTCATCCGAGGTTCCGCCGGCATTCTCCGACAGTGGATCGAACCCGCCGCCGATGCCGGCATTGGAGCAGAACAGCGCGATCGGGCCGAACTGCCGCTCGGTTGCCTCGATCAGGTGACGGATGTCCTCTTCCCGGCCGACATCGCATTTGAACGCCGCACCATCGATCGCGGCGGCGACGGCCTTGGCGCCGGAATCATCGAGATCGGCGACCACGATTTTGGCCGCGCCGGCTCGATGAAAGGCTTCGCACAGCGCCCGCCCGATCCCGTTGGCGCCCCCGGTCACCACCACGACTTTGCCCGCGACCTGCATCACTGCCTCGATGGTTTGGAAATCGTCAGGCCAGAACCATATCCAGCACCGCGGTATAGTGGCAGGCCGCGCCGAGCAGCACGAAGCCATGCCAGATCGCGTTCTGGAAGCGAAGCCGCTGCCAGGCATGAAAGATCACGCCGAGACTATAGAGCGCCCCGCCGGCAACCACGAGTCCGAGCGCCATGGTCGGCAACGCCGCCACGACACGATGATAGAGCATGAGGCCGCTCCAGCCCATCGCCAGATAAAGGCCGACCGAGAGCCGGTCGAAGCGGCCGGGCCTGAGCAGCTTGAGCACGATGCCCACGATCGCCACGCACCAGACCCCGACCAGCAGCGCGACGGCAAACATGTTCTCCTTCAACTCCATGATAAAGGGCGTGTAGGTCGCCGCGATCAGAAGATAGATCGCCGAATGATCGAAGCGCCGCAGCACCCATTTGGCGCGCGAGACCGGCCACAGATTGTAGGTCGCCGACAGCACCAGCATCGCCAGCAGTCCCGCGACATAGACCGACACCACGGCGACATCGAGCGCGGTGGCGTAGATCGCCGTCAGCACGATCAGCACGGTGGCCGCGATCAGCCCGAAACACACCCCAATCCCGTGCACGACGCCGTCGGCGATCAGCTCGGCGCGGTCGTAGTTCCAGCGCATCGCGTCGGCCGCCGCGTGAACGGATGTCGAGGCCAGTTGTTTCAGTCGGAAAATGCTCATGTCAGCCAGATAGCTCCACGGCAAAGCGATAAATAATATCGCCCGCGAGGTCAACGAACCCGGAAAACTCCTCGGCTCAAATCGCGTCCGAAGTATGAAAGCTTGATTTCCGGCTGCCAATCGCCACTTTCCGGACGGTTCGCCCTTCATTGCCCAGCTCCGGATCGAGCCTTTCACGCCCGCATGGCCGCTGTTTTTTCCGATATTGTCGAGGAAGCACGCCTGTCGGCGCGGGCGCTGCTCGACTATGGCGAGCACTTTTTCAACCCGACGGTTCGGCTCGGTGTCACCGGCCTGTCACGCGCCGGCAAGACTGTTTTCCTCACTGCGCTGGTCCACGGCCTGACCCGTGGCGGCCGCTTTCCGGTTTTCGAGCCTTTCGCGACCGGGCGGATTGCGCGCGCCCGGCTCGAGCCGCAGCCCGACGACGCGGTGCCGCGCTTCGATTATGAGAACCATGTCCGCACCCTGATCGAGCAGCGGAAGTGGCCGACCTCCACCGTCGACATCAGCGAGCTGCGGCTCGTCATCGACTATCAGCGGCGAAACGGCGCAGACCGCACCTTGACGCTCGACATTGTCGACTACCCCGGCGAATGGCTGCTCGATCTGCCGCTGCTCAACAAGACCTACCAGCAATGGTCCGCCGAGAGCCTTGCCTTGTCACGGGGGACGGCGCGGGCACCGCTGGCGACGCAATGGCACGCACACCTTGCGACCCTCGACCCGCTTGCCCATGAGGACGAGCAGGCGGCACTGGCTTCGGCGCGGCTGTTCACCAACTATCTGCGCGCCTGCCGCGACGAGCGTTTCGCCATGAGCCTGCTGCCGCCGGGCCGCTTCCTGATGCCGGGCAACCTCGCAGGCTCTCCGGCGCTGACCTTCGCCCCGCTCGACCTGCCGGCCGACGGCACAGCGCCCCCGGGATCGCTGTGGGCGATGATGATGAGACGGTATGAAGCCTACAAGGACGTGGTGGTTCGGCCGTTCTTTCGCGATCATTTCGCCCGGCTCGATCGCCAGATCGTCCTGGTCGACGCGCTGGCCGCGTTCAACGCCGGGCCCGAGGCGCTGCACGATCTCGAGGCGGCGCTGGCCGGAATCCTGGATTGTTTTCGGGTCGGCCGCACGACGCTGCTGAGCAGCCTGTTTCGGCCGCGGATCGACCGCATCCTGTTTGCCGCAACCAAGGCCGATCACCTGCATCATTCGAGCCATGATCGTCTCGAGGCCGTGCTGCGGCGGGCGGTCGCCAAGGCGGCCGCGAAGGCCGGCGATACCGGAGCCGGCATCGATGTCGTGGCGCTGGCCGCGGTCCGCGCCACGCGCGAGGCTCAGGTCCAGCGCGGCCGCGAAAAACTGCCTTCGATCCTCGGCACACCGGCCTGCGGCGAAACCGCCAATGGCGAGCGTTTCGATGGCGAAACCGAGGTCGCAACCTTTCCGGGCGACCTGCCCGACAATCCGGAAGCGCTGTTCAGCGGCGAACCCGCATTCCGCGGCCTCTCCAGCGCGGCGGCGGAAAAGTCCGATTTTCGTTTTCTGCGTTTTCGCCCGCCACAGCTGCTCGGCCCGGACGCCGATGGCCTCGCGCTGCCTCATATCCGCCTCGACCGCGCCCTTCAGTTCCTGATCGGAGACAAATTGCAATGAGCGAGCGAACGCCGCATCGGCGGCCGGCCACGTTCAAACTCGACGACCCCGCCGTCATCGTGGTGGATCCGGACGATTCCAGCCGGCCGGCCCGCGGCACCGTCCAGATCACGCCGGAAGCCGATTCGGCGCTGCTGCCGGTGCCGGTGGGTCCGGCCCTGGTTCCGGCGCGACGCCGCTTGCGCTGGGGTGCGGTGTTCTGGACCGCCGTGGGCGGCCTGGTCCTGCTCGGCCTTGGCCTCGGCATCACGCATCTGATCGAGGACCTGTTCGCCCGCGGCGAGGGTCTCGGCTATCTCGGACTGACGTTTGCCCTGGTGGCGGCGCTGGCGCTGATCGCAGTCATCGCGCGCGAGACCTTCGGGCTGGCGCGGCTCGCTGCCATCGAGAACATGCATCGGCGCGCCGCCGAGGTGCTGGTCAGCGACGATCGACCGGCGAGCCGCCGGATTGTCGACGATCTTCTGAAACTGGCGCACCAGAATCCGCAACTGGCACGCGCCCGCGCCGCGCTGCAGGGTCACGCCGACGATATTATCGACGGCGCCGACATGATCAGGCTGGCGGAACGGGAGCTGATGAGGCCGCTCGATCAGGAAGCGCGGCGCCTGGTGTCGGCGGCGGCGCAGCGCGTCTCGATCGTCACCGCGGTCAGCCCGCGCGCTCTGATCGACGTGCTTTTCGTGTTGGTGGCGTCATTGCGCCTGATCCGGCAATTGGCGCGACTCTATGGCGGGCGGCCCGGCGCGCTCGGCATGATCCGGCTGATCCGTCACGTCATCGCCCATCTCGCCATCACCGGTGGCATGGCGGCGAGCGATGGCCTGATCCAGCAGATGCTTGGCCACGGCATCGCGGCAAAACTGTCGCAGCGGCTCGGCGAAGGCGTGCTCAACGGCTTGCTGACGGCGCGGCTCGGGCTTGCCGCGATCGACGTCACCCGCCCGCTGCCATTCACCGCGTTGCCGCGGCCGGCACTGGCCGATCTGGCCAAGGACCTCTTGCGCAAACGCGACGCCGAGACCTGAGCCTATGGCCTGATGAGGCGCTTGGTAAAGCTCGCGACATCAACCAGGGCACGGGCGTGACGGCCCTCGCCGATGCGGCGGGTGTCGTCGAAGGCTTCGACCTCGAATCGGATCACCCGGCGTTCAACCGCGATCACCGTCGCGGTCGTGCGCACCCGTGCGCCGACCGGGGTCGCGGCCAGATGCCGAATGTCGACCTCGGTGCCGACGGTGACCCAGCCCGGCTCAAGACGCGCCGCGATGGCGTCGGCCGACGCCATCTCCATCTCCAGGATCATCATCGGTGTCGCATAGACCATCGGCATATGCGGGACCAAATGCCCCACGGTCCGCTCCGGCGGCACCACCAGCCTGCGCTCGGCGCTCATGCCGATCTCAATGACCTTGCGCGCGTCCATGGGGCATCCAGGATTGATGTTGTCATTCCGGGGCGCGCCTGTTGGCGCGAGCCCGGAATCCATACGCCCGATCGTGGTTATGGATTCCGGGCCTGCGCCAAGCGGCGCATCCCGGAATGACGAAACAGGCTATTTCTTCGTGGCGGCGGCGCGTTCGACAAAGGTCTTGCCGCCCTTCATCTTGTGCGCCAGCGGGGCCTCGTTGATCTGGATCACCACCGCATCGGCATCGACGCCGAGATTCGTCACCAGCGCCTGGGTGATATCGCGCATCATCCCGGCCTTCTGCTCGTCGGTACGGCCGGTGGCCATGCTTATGGTAATCTCGGGCATTTCATCTCCTTGCGTTTATTTCTCGTCATGGCCGGGCATAGCCGTCCAAAGGACGGCGGCGCTTCCGCTCGCCTATGTCCCGGCCATCCACGTCTGCTCTATCAAACAAGACGTGGATGCCCGGCACAAGGCCGGGCATGACGTCGGAATGAATGGCTATCCCCACTGCACGTCATGGCGCACCAGCACTTCGCGCACCCTGGCGACCATTTCGTCCTCCCGGCAGGAAAACTGCGCGGGCCGGGTTTCGCGCCATTCCTGGTTGGAGGCAATGGCGGCAGCCGCCCGGGCGCCCTCGATCAGATCCTTGATCTGCACCTCGCCGCGCGCCTTTTCATCCGAACCCTGGATGATGACGCAGGGGCTGTTGCGCCGGTCGGCATATTTGAGCTGATTGCCCATGTTCTTCGGGTTGCCGAGATACAGCTCGGCTCGGATGTTCGCGTTGCGGAGCTGTCCCACCATTTTCTGATAGTCAGCGAGGCGGTCGCGGTCGAATACGGTGACGACGACGGGGCCGAATGCCGGCCGGGTGTCGAGCTTGCCGAGCATAGCCAGCGCGGCCTGCAGCCGCGACACGCCGATCGAAAACCCGGTCGCCGGCACCGGCTCACCGCGAAACCGTGACACCAGCCCATCATAACGCCCGCCGCCGCCTACCGAGCCGAAGCGGACCGGGCGGCCTTTTTCGTCTTTGGTCTCAAGCAGCAGTTCGACCTCGAAGACCGGGCCGGTGTAATATTCGAGGCCGCGGACCACCGAGAGATCAATCGCGACACGACTGTCGAGATAACCCGCTGCGGCGGCCAAATCACCAATCTGCTTGAGCTCATCGAGACCGTCCTGCCCCGTCGGTCCCAATTGCACGCTGTTCCCAACCCAATTGATTGCGTCGTCGTTTTGAAGACCCGGATGCTCGATCGCTTTTTTGTAATCGGGGAAGCCAGAGTCTGCCGACGCTGAATAACCCAGATATCGCATAACATTGTCTGCTTGGCCTGAGCTAAGACCTGCACCGGCGGTAGTATCACCACTCTCGTCTTTTCTGCCTGATGTCAAAAGTTGAAAGACCGCAGTCGGGCCTAACCGATCCAGTTTGTCTACAGCGCGCAAAACTGTCAGACGCGCGTTGGCGTTCTCATCACCACCCAGTCCGAGCAACTCAAGCAGCCCATCAAGCACCTTGCGATTGTTGACCTTCACCACATAGCTGCCGCGGGGAATGCCCAGCGCCTCCATGGTGTCGGCGGCCAGCATGCACATCTCGGCGTCGGCGGCAGGCGAAGCGCTTCCCACCGTGTCGGCGTCGAACTGCATGAACTGGCGGAAGCGGCCTGGGCCCGGCTTTTCGTTGCGATAGACATAGCCTTCGCGATAGCTGCGATAGGGTTTTGGCAGGGAATCGAAATTCTCCGCGACGTAGCGCGCCAGGGGCGCGGTGAGGTCGTAGCGCAGCGAGACCCACTGCTCGTCATCGTCCTGGAACGAGAACACGCCCTCGTTGGGGCGGTCCTGGTCGGGCAGGAATTTGCCGAGCGCGTCGGTGAATTCCATCGCCGGCGTTTCCACCGGCTCGAAGCCGTAGCGCTCGAACACCTCGCGGATCTTCTCGACCATCCGCCGCGTGGCGGCGATCGCCGCCGGGCCGCGATCTTCCAGCCCGCGCGGCAGGCGGGCTCTTAATTTTTGCGGTTTTTTCGATTTGTCGGCCATGGCGGGGTGGTACCAGCCGAGGCGCGGCGCGGCAACCCGTGCGTACTTCCCTTCTCCCCTTGTGGGAGAAGGTGGCGCGGACGCAGTCCGTGACGGATGAGGGGTTTGTATCCGTGGAGAGAGACCCCTCACCCGCCCTCACTTCGTTCGGGCACCCTCTCCCACGAGGGCAAAAAGCGCGCGCTTGTCGCGCAAGCGGCGGAATAAATCCGCCGCTGGTCACAGCACCTTTCTGATCCAGTTGTGCGGGTCGGCCGCGCGACCGTACTGGATATCGACCAGCTTCTTGCGCAGCCCCATGGCGATGGGGCCGGCCACGCCGCCGCTGACCAGAAAATCGCCGCTCGCGGAACACACCTTGCCGATCGGCGAGATGACGGCCGCGGTGCCGCAGGCGAAGGCCTCTTTCAGCCTTCCGCTGGCGGCATCCAGGCGCCACTGGTCGATCGTGTAGGCCTCCTCGCGCACGGGCGTGCCGGAATCCTTCGCGAGCGCGATGATCGAATCGCGGGTGATGCCCGGCAGGATCGTGCCGAGCGGCGGCGTCAGCAGCGAACCGTCGTCGAACGCGAAGAAGATGTTCATGCCGCCAAGTTCCTCGATGTAGCGGCGTTCGACCGCATCGAGGAACACGACCTGATCGCAGCCATGGTCGATGGCCTCCGCCTGCGCGCGCAGGCTCGCGGCGTAATTGCCGCCGCATTTGACGGCGCCGGTGCCGCCGATCGCGGCGCGCGTGTAGTTCTCCGACACCCAGATCGACACCGGCGCGGGTCCACCCTTGAAATAGGAGCCGACCGGCGAGGCTATGACGGCGAAGATGTATTCGGCGGAAGGCTTCACGCCGAGAAAGACCTCATTCGCGATCATGAAGGGCCGCAGATAGAGACTGCCCTCGCCGCCGGGTATCCAGGCGCGGTCAATGCGCACAAGCTGTTCGACCGCCTCGATGAACACCGGCTCGGGCACCGGCGCCATGGCCATGCGCTCAGCGGAATTCCGGAAGCGCCGGGCATTGGCGTCGGGGCGGAACAGGTTGACGCCGCCGTCGTCGCGCTTGTAGGCCTTGAGGCCTTCGAAAATCTCCTGCGCGTAGTGCAGGACGGCTGTGGCCGGATCGAGCGGGAAATTCGCGCGGGATTCGACCCGCGCGCCATGCCAGCCGTTCGCCTGATTGTAGCGGACCACCGCCATGTGATCGGTGAAAATCCGGCCGAAGCCCGGGTCCACGAGCCTTGCCGCGCGCTCCTTCTCGGACGTCGAACTCGTCGCAGGCTGGATTTCGAATTTCAACCAGGCGACGCCATCGACCTTGTCGAACGAAACTCCCATGGGCTTTCTCCCGGATTGACGCAGTCCGCGCCCGCGCGGCGGCGTGATGTTTTGACGCCTGACCTTCGCTCGCCCGGTCTTTCTAGGCCGGTTTCCGCTTTGGCGGAACGCACGAAGTCCAGTATGTTTGTCGAAATGCCGCTCGACAATTGCGCGGCAGTCCAATTCGCAGCCGAGGCCGCAGGTTGCGGCCTTGGCGGTCACTCGGAATGTCGCCGGCATCCGGGACGACTTAATGTTTCACGGTGACCGGCAGATTTGTAACATTGAACCCAAGATATGTCAATATGGCTGACATAAACTTCTCAAACCCGTCCCGCGACCTCAATTCGAGGGAATCAGGCCGCGCCGCCGCCCCGCGCGCCGGCGATTTGCGCTGGGATATCATCGAGCTCCTGTTCTTCGCCTATCGCGATTTTGTCGGCGACGCCGATCATGAGCTGGAAGCGTTCGGATTCGGCCGCGCGCATCACCGGGTGATGCATTTTGTCCACCGCTATCCCGGGCTCAAGGTGGCCGATCTGCTCGATGTGCTGCGCATCACCAAGCAATCGCTGGGGCGGGTTCTCAAGCAATTGCTCGATGAAGGGTATATCGTGCAGCGGACCGGCAACAACGACCGGCGCCAGCGCCTTCTTTTCGCCACCGCGAAGGGTGAGGCGCTGGTGGCAAAGCTGGCCGGCCTGCAGACCACCCGCATCAATCGTGCGCTGGCGGCGATCGGATCTTCCGACGCCGATACGGTTCGCCAGTTCCTGCGTGCGATGATCGATCACGACGATCCCGACAAGGTGCTGGAGACGATCCTCAAGCCCGGCAATCCAACTACAAAGGAATGAACGTGGCCCAAGCTGCAACCCTCGTTCAAGCGCCGCCGCAACCGGCCGACGACGCACCGCATCTGCTGCTGGTCGACGATGACCGCCGGATCCGCGATCTGCTGTCGCGCTTTCTCTCCGGCGAAGGCTATCGCGTCACCACGGCGATGAGCGCCAAGGACGCCCGCGCCAAGCTGCTCGGCCTGCATTTCGATATGTTGATCCTCGACGTGATGATGCCTGGCGAAACCGGGTTCGAACTCGCCCGCTTCATCCGCACCTCCTCGTCGGTGCCGATCATCATGCTGACGGCGCGCCATGAAGCGGAAAGCCGGATCGAGGGCCTGCAAATCGGCGCCGACGATTACGTCGCCAAGCCGTTCGAGCCACGAGAACTGCTGCTTAGGATCGGCAATGTCCTGAAGCGCAGCTCGCCGCCGCCGGTGGAGATGCTGGAGCAGGTCGCGTTCGGACCCTACCTCTTCCATCTCGAGCGCGGCGAATTGCGCCAGAGCGAGGACGTGATCCATCTGACCGATCGCGAACGCGAGATGCTGCGCATTCTCGCCCAGGCGCGGGGCGAGACGGTGCCGCGCAATGCGCTCACCGGCAACGGCACGGTGAACGAACGTGCGGTCGACGTGCAGATCAACCGGCTGCGGCGCAAGATCGAGCACGATCCCGCCAACCCGCTGTTCCTGCAGGCGGTGCGCGGCATCGGCTATCGCCTGGTCGCGTCGCCTTGAACCCGGAAAACCGCCCGTGAACCTGATCTGTAAATCCTGATCGATGAGCACGCTCGACACCGGCCTTACGCTGATCCGCACCGCCGCCGGCCGCGTCTCCGCGGCCAATGGCTGGATGGGAAACGCGTTCAAGGCCTGGATGCCGACCGGGCTTTATGCCCGCGCGTTGCTGATCATGATCGTGCCGATGGTGGTGCTGCAGTCGGTGGTGGCGTTCGTGTTCATGGAGCGGCACTGGAACACGGTGACGCGGCGCCTGTCGGCCTCGGTGGTGCAGGACATCGCCGGCCTGATCGACGTCTACAAGGGCTATCCGCAGGACAAGGACCGCTCGCAACTGCGGCGCATCGCCCAGCAACGGCTCAATTTGGTGGTCGATTTCCTGCCGGTCGGCGACATGCCCCCGCCCGGCCCGAAGCCGTTTTTCTCGCTGCTCGACCAGTCGCTGTCGGTGCAACTCGGGCGCCAGATCGGCAGGCCGTTCTGGATCGACACCGTCGGCAATTCCAATCTCGTCGAAATCCGCATTCAGCTTGATGACGCGGTGATGCGCATCTTCGCCCAGCGCAGCGCCGCCTATGCCTCGAATTCGGAGATCTTCCTGTTCTGGATGGTCGGCACCTCGTCGATCCTGCTGATCGTCTCGGTGCTATTCCTGCGCAACCAGATCAAGCCGATCCTGCGGCTGGCCGATGCCGCCGAGAGCTTCGGCAAGGGCCGCGAGGCGCCGAACTTCCGGCCCCGCGGCGCGCGGGAAGTGCGCCGCGCCGCGCAGGCATTCATCGAGATGAAATCGCGCGTCGAGCGCTCGATCGAGCAGCGCACCGCGATGCTGGCCGGGGTCTCGCACGACCTGCGCACCATCCTGACCCGCTTCAAACTTGAGCTCGCGCTGATCGGCGACAGTCCGGAAGTCGAGGGCATGCGCAAGGACGTCGACGAGATGTCCGGCATGCTCGAGGCCTACCTTGCCTTCGCCCGTGGCGACGGCGGCGAGCACGCGCAGCCGACCGACATGACGCAGGCGCTGGAGGAGCTGCGCAGCGACGCCGAGCGCAACGGCCACGCCGCCACCGTATCGTTTCACGGCCTGCCGGTGGTCACGGTGAAGCCGGCCTCGTTCAAACGCTGCCTTGGCAATCTGGTATCGAACGCGGCGCGCCACGCCAATGCGATCTCGATCAGCGGCCACCGCGACCACCGCTATTTGACCGTGATGGTCGACGATGACGGGTCGGGCATTCCGCACGAGATGCGCGAGGAAGTATTCAAGCCGTTCCTGCGGCTCGACGACGCCCGCAACCAGGACGAGGGCGGCACCGGGCTCGGCCTTGCGATTGCCCGCGACATCGCGCGCTCGCATGGCGGCGACATCATGCTCGGCGACAGCCCCATGGGCGGGCTTCGCGCCACGGTGCGGATACCGGTCTAGCGACCTGCCTTGGCCGCATCATTGAGTCGCGGCCAAGTGGCCGCTCCTCGGGATGAGGTCTCGACCCTCATGGTGAGGAGCATGGCAACGCCACGCGTCTCGAACCACGAGGCCCGGCTACGCCGCTATTTCGGCAGCAGACTTTTCAGCTTGTCCGCGTCCTTGATGTTCAGCTTGAAGCCGCCGGGCATCACGACGTCGCCGGGCTTCTGGTCGGGCTTGCAGGCGCCGAGCCACTTCGCCTCGATGGTGGTGACGTGGTCACCCGGCGCGGCGTTCGGACCGCGCTCACTGTGCGAGGTCGACTTCACGGTATAGGCGGAGTTGAAATCCCCCGCTATTTCGGAGCGTGTGGTCATCGACATGCCGCCGACGCTGCACGCGGTGTCGGCGATATAGCCGGTCGCGGTCTTCTGGATGTCGCGCTTGGAGCAAACCTCCCGCGACAGCGGCGAGAACGCGGTGCTCATCGCCTTGTCGGTGGTCTCGTCGGTGCATTGCTGCATCGTCATCTCGGGCAGCGGCGAGCCGGTCCGCATCATCTTCATTTCCCACAGGCCCGGCTTGCGAAGCGGCATTTCGTCCGCGCGCGACGCGCCTGCCGGCAACAGCGCGAGCAAACCAAACGCCAGACAGTATGCAACGAGCCGCGGCGTCATGTTCTGCGCTTCCGATCGATCTGTTGCGGCGGGCGGGTCGGCTCAGTAATAGGTGCGCAGCGGCCGTTCGGCGGCATAGGGCAGCCAGCGGCAGGCGAACGAGATGTAGCCGCCGTCACGAGGTTCGACCGCGAGGAATTTCACCACTTTGCCGTAGGATGCACAGTGATTGATCGCCAGTGTCCGGATATCGGTCTGGCGGGTTAGCGAAAAGGCGATAATGCCGCCGGTGTCGTTGCCCTTGAACGGCGGCATGGTATCGGCCCGCACTGGCGCCAACGCCAGCACTCCGCACACGGCAACCAGGCTCGCGGCCCCCATCCATCGCATTGCAGACTCCCTGTTCGTACCGGCCCACTTTAGAGCGCATCCGCCGCCGTGAAAAGAACCGGCTTCCGGTTCGGCGTCGGGTTATCGGCAGGTGTTCGTGCTGCACTTGACCTTGCTGGGGGTTCGCGGCACCGTCCGCCGGTTGGATCATCCGGCGGATTAGCCATGCGCGAGCTGTTCAACGCTGAAGCCAGGCCTTGGCGCCACGCTCGGCGTCCTGCTCGGCCTGTTGGCACCGGGCCGGCGGCCAACGCGGCCAACCCGTTCGAAATGAACTTTTGGCTTTATCCAGCCCTGGATATGACAGGCGCGGGTGGGCGCCGTGCGACGCCGCTTTTGTCGACCGTCTGGAGGTTCAATTCCAGGAGAAGGAAAGCACCTACTGGAATTCCGACCTGACCATCACTGGCTATGGGCGGATCCACGAAACCGCGTTCCGGCCCTGGCAGTCCGACAACATTCCGCGCCGCTATTGCAGCGCCGCCAACGTGATGCTCAGCGACGGCAAGCTGCGTCACGTGCACTATTCGATCACGAGGATGGCGGGTTTGCCAGTTTGGCCCATTCATCAATCATCCATCACCGAACTCGACCGCAACTGGGCCTATGATCGGGCCTGCAAGGGGCGGAGCAACCTGCCTGCGTTTCGACAACACACTGGCCCCACAGCGCCATTCCGGTCGGTCCTACCCTTTTGTTCTTGAAATGTTCCGTGCCCCTGCTAAGTCTCGCGGCCGGTTTAGGTATGGGGGCATTCTCATGATTTCATTCTCAGCGGAGCTGGATTTCTTCGCTTCTCGATCGCGGCCGGGCTGCTCGCGATCGCGGCCCTGATCGGCCTCGCGACCGCCGGACCGGCGTCAGCCCAGGACAGCCGGCAAAACACCCCCGGCGAGTTCGATTATTACGTGCTGTCGCTGTCATGGTCGCCCTCCTTCTGCGAGGAGGCCCCCAGGAGCGCGGCGGTGGCGGGCGGTCCTCAGCAGGCGCAATGCGGCGGACGGCCGTTTTCCTTCGTGGTGCATGGGCTGTGGCCGCAATATGAGCACGGCTTTCCCGAAATATTGCGATCGGTCGGCAGAGTGGCTCGACCGCAGGATCATGACTTCCATGCTGGACCTGATGCCGGCGCCCGGGCTGATCTTTAACGAATGGAAGAAGCACGGCACCTGTTCGGGCCTTGGCGGCGCGCAGGCCTATTTCGAGACCATCCGCAAGGCGCGGGCGGCAGTGAAAATTCCTGAGAGGAATATCTCCAGCTCTCCGACGCCAAAGATGGTGGCGCCGGCCGACATCGAAGCGGCCTTCGTCAAGGCCAATCCCGGACTGACCACCTCGGAGATGGGCGTGACCTGCAACCGGACGCGGCTAAGCGAAGTGCGCATCTGCATGGGCAAGGACCTGCAATTCCGGCCCTGCGAGGAAATCTCGATGTCGCAGCTGCCGGCGCGACCAGGTGTCGATGCCGCCGATGCGGGGCGGGTAGCCCCTCAGTCTCCTGGCTATCTATCCCCCCGCAAAAGCGTCGAAGCGCACTTCGCGCCAGATGACCCGGGCATCGCAGCGACTTCCTTTTTGTCGGGAACCAAAGACGTGGATGGCCGGGACAAGCCCGGCCATGACGGGTAGAAGGACACATGCGTCTTCTCTAACCGGTCGCAAGTTTTCCCATGAACTACCGTCACGCCTTTCATGCCGGCAACTTTGCCGATGTCATCAAGCACATCGTGCTGGTGCGCATTCTGGACCCATCTGCAGGATAAGCCGGCTCCGTTTCGCGTCATCGATACCCATGCGGGCGCCGGCGTTTACGATCTCGCCGGCGAGGAGGCGCAACGCAGCGGCGAATGGCTGACCGGCATCGCGCGGGTGATGCAGGCGCGGTTTTCGGAGGCCGCGTTGCCGCTGCTGGCGCCCTATCTCGACATCGTCAGGGTGTTCAACCGGCAATCGCGAGCTCAAGGCCTATCCGGGATCGCCGCTGATCGCGCGCGCGCTGCTGCGGCCGCAGGACCGCCTCACCGCCTGCGAGGTCGAACCGAAAGCCCGCAAACACCTGATCGGGGCGCTGCGCCGCGATACGCAGGCCAAGGTAGTCGACCTCGATGGCTGGGTAGCGTTGCCGGCCTTCGTGCCGCCGAACGAGCGGCGTGGTCTGGTGCTGATCGACCCGACCTTACGAGGAGAGGGACGAGTTCGCACGGATGGCCGACGGCTTTACCGAAAGCCTTCGCGAAATGGCCGACCGGCAGCTATTTATTGTGGTACCCGGCCAAAAGCCGCCGTGCCACCGATGGGCCTCGCCCGGCATGTCGCCGAGGCTCTCTTGCGCCGGCTCCTCCCCGGGCAAATGCCTGCGCCTGGAATTCAGCGCCGCGCCGCAGGCCGCGGACGGAGCCCTGGTCTCGGCCGGTCTGTTGCTGATCAATCCGCCCTGGATGCTGGCAAGCGAGCTGAAGACAATCCTTCCCGAACTCGAAAAACCGCTGGGCTGCAGGGCGGCGCCGGGCGGTTCAGGCTCGAAGTGCCGAGGCCCTAGGCCGGCTTCCGGCCGCCGGAACGCTGGAAAAGCTCCCGATTGACCCGTAGGCAATTCGCAGCGAAACCGTATTATGCTCGGGCGCATTGGGACTGGCTTTACGTTCCGCTTCCGCGAATGGTTGCGGCGGAGTGACGAGGCCTCATATATTTTGCAGGCGGGTCGGCGCTGCTGCCTCACCCGCTCGGGATGGCCAGGCTTTCCGGCAACGAATGTCCGGTCGAGCCGACGCGCTGAGGCGCGTGGCGGCGGAGCACTGCGGGGGAGGGGTTTCCCGATGGCCATGACTGGGACGGTCAAGTTCTTCAATGCAGAGCGCGGCTATGGCTTCATCAAGCCCGATGACGGCGGTCGCGATGTGTTCGTTCACATCACCGCGGTGGAGCGGGCCGGACTGAAGGATCTGACCGAAGGACAGCGCATCACATTCGAGGTCGAACCGGACAAGAAGGGCAAAGGCCCCAAGGCGGTCAATCTGGTGATTTCATCGGTCGCTGAAGCGTGGTCGCTGAAAAAAATCCCGGCCGCAGAGCGGCCGGGAGGTTGCGACCGGATATTTTCTTGTTGCAATCAGAAGTGATAGTTCACGCCGGCGCGCAGCACGCCCGAACTGGTAACCGTTCGACATGCCGGTGATGCTGAAGCGGCTGAATCCGACAGATCGACGTAGAGATATTCGACCTTGGCGCTCCAGTTCGGCGCGAAGCCGAATTCGGCGCCGACGCCCGCGGTCCAGCCCGCGTTGGTATGGGATTCCGACAGGCCGAAGGTCTCGCCGCGTCAGTTCGCCGAATGCCAGACCGCCGGTGCCATAGAACAGGACATTGCTGACGGCATAGCCGACCCGGCCGCGCACGGTGCCGAACCACGGATTGGAGAACTTCCACGGCGCAAAGGTATCGTCGGCGCCGCTGGCCTGGAGGTCGCCCTCGATGCCGAACACCCACGGACCCGGTCTGCCAGTTGTAGCCGGCCTGCACGCCGCCCGCGAAGCCCGACGGGCTTGGTCGGATTGTTGTCGACCGAGCCCCAGGCATAGCCGAGATTGCCGCCGAGATAGGGGCCGGCCCAGCTATAGCCGTTGAGCGGCTGGTTGACGGTGTAGGGAGCGCGCGACCCGTAGGACAGGTCGGCGGCCTGCGCCGACGCCGTCCAACCCGCAGCGATCAACGCCACCATGCGCCCAAGGCGTTCCTGCTCATCATCACACTCTCCACGCAACTGCCGTCGACCGGCCGCGCCGAGCGAGCCCGCATGGTTACGGAATTCCACTTTTTACCGATAAGATTTATCGAGAGTTTTAAGTTAAAGGGTTGTTAAGCTCGGTTACCGCCCGCTCAGCATTCTTAAGAAAGTCGTTACCTCGGGGCGCGCGTCCGCCGTTGGCCATGCGGCCGGCCTCGCCGTCGCGCGCTGGCGATGCCGCAAACCAGCGCTTAGTTTAGGCCCATGGATCAGCGATTCCAGCGACCATCCGCAAGCGACCGGACCCCGGGCGAGCCGCGGCCCGGTTCCGAGCCGGACTTGCCGCCGCGGATGCACCGCTCCGGCGGATATCGACCCCGCGACCGCCGTCGCCGAGGACGACGACGAGGCGCGGCTGCCCGAGGTTCCGGAGGAACCCACCGAGGCCGTCCCGGAAGGCCCGCTCGCGGTCGGCCATGCCGCGATCGAGCAGGCGGTGCGGCTCGCCCCGACCTCGCCCGGCGTCTACCGCATGCTCAATGCGGCAAACGACGTGCTCTATGTCGGCAAGGCCAAGAATGTCCGCAAGCGGCTGTCTTCCTACGCGCGGGTCACCGCGCCGCAGCCGGCGCGCATCCTGCGCATGATCGCGGCCACCGTCACGGTCGAGATCATCTCCACCGCGACCGAAACCGAGGCGCTGCTGCTCGAAGCCAACCTGATCAAGCAGTTGCGGCCGCGCTTCAACGTGCAGCTGCGCGACGACAAATCGTTTCCCTATATCCTGATCACCGGGCGACCATTGGGCGCCGCAGATCCTCAAGCATCGCGGCGCGCAGATCGCGGCCCGGACGTTATTTCGGGCCGTTCGCCTCGGCGGGCGCCGTCAATCGCACCATCACGGCGCTGCAGCGCGCCTTTCTGGTGCGCTCCTGCACCGATGCGTTCTTTGAAAGCCGCACCCGGCCTTGCCTGCTCTATCAAATCCGGCGCTGCTCGGGACCCTGCACCGGCGAGATCGATTTTCCCGGCTATACCGAACTGGTGCGCGAGGCGACGGATTTCCTGTCCGGCCGCAGCCGCTCGGTGAAGCAGCAACTCGCTGGCGAAATGGAAAAGGCCTCCGGCCGAGCTCGCATTCGAGACCGCGGCGCTCTACCGCGACCGCCTCGCCGCGCTTGTCGGCGATCCAGTCGCAGCAGGGCATCAATCCGCGCACCGTCGAGGAGGCCGACGTGTTCGCCATCCACCAGGAGGGCGGCTATTCCTGCGTCGAGGTGTTCTTCTTCCGCACCGGGCAGAACTGGGGCAACCGCGCCTATTTTCCGCGCGCGGAGAAATCCTTCACGCCGGAGGAGGTGCTGGCCTCGTTCCTCGCGCAGTTCTACGACGACAAGCCGCCGCCGAAGCTCATCCTGCTGTCGCACGCGATCGAGGAAAGCGAGCTGCTGGCCGAGCGCGCTTTCGATCAAGGCCGGCTTCAAGGTCGAGGTCTCGACGCCGCAGCGCGGCGAGAAAAAGGAAATGATCGCGCACGCGCTGACCAATGCGCGCGAGGCGCTCGGCCGCAAGCTGGCCGATACCGCCACCCAGGGCCGGCTGCTGCAGGGACTGGTCACCACGCTCGGCCTGCCGCAACCGCCGAAGCGGATCGAGGTCTACGACAACAGCCACATCCAGGGCACCAACGCGGTCGGCGCCATGATCGTGGCGGGGCCGGACGGCTTCATCAAGAACCAGTACCGCAAGTTCAACATCAGGTCCGAAGGCCTGACGCCCGGGCGACGACTACGCGATGATGCGCGAGGTGCTGCAGCGGCGCTTCAAGCGGCTGCTGTCGCCCGCCGAGGGCGAAGCTGCCAAGCCCAGACCGACGACGATTCGTTTCCGCAATGGCCCGACCTCGTCATCATCGACGGCGGCCGCGGCCAGCTCAACGCCGTCGAAGGAGATTTTCGATGGCCTCGGGCTCGACCCAGGTTTCGCTGCTGGCGGTGGCCAAGGGGCCGGACCGCGACGCCGGCCGCGAGACCCTGTTCATGCCGGGCCGCGAGGCCGCTCAAGCTCGAGCCGCGCGAATCCCGTGCCTGTTTTTCGTCCAGCGCATGCGCGACAGAGGCCCACCGGTTCGTGATCAGTTCGCGCACCGCGAGCTGCGCGAAGAAGGACATTCGCAGCCAGGTTGCAGGAAACTGTCCGGCATCAGGCCCCTCGCGCAAGCAGCGCTTTGTTGCACCATTTTGGAACCTTAAAGGAGGATCGTGCGGGCCTCGATCGCCGACCTGGCCAAGGTCCCCGGCGTCAGCGCCGAGAGCACACGCAAGATTTTGGATTTTTTCCACACCCACCCGGTAAGCAGGGGGTTAAGGATGCGGGGCGTGGAGTCATATGTGTCGCATGGTTGACCTTCACGCCATGGCATGTGGACAGTTGAACATCGCAACGAGCAAGGGGACTGGCAAAGAGCTCGCTGTCCCTCCCCAATATTCTGACCATTGCGCGGATTGCCGCCGTATCCCGCTGGTGGATCGAGCTGCATTTACGCGCAGGCCGTCTGGACTGGCCGCTATGGCTGCGATCGATGACGCTGGCCGTGTTCATTGCGGCGGCCGTCACCATTCCCTCGATGGCTACTATGCACGGATGTGGGATCAGCAATCGGCGCTTCGGCAGTTTACTCGACCCGATTGCCGACAAGCTTTTGGTCGCCTCCTGTGCCTTCTGATGCTGGCCGCCGGGAGCATCATCCACGGCTGGACGCTGTGGGCCGCGATCGTGATTGCTCCTGTGCCGCGGAATCCTGGTGTCGGGCTTGCGCGAATATCTGGCGGGCTTGCGGGTCAGCGTGCCCGTGACCAAGCTCGCGAAGTGGAAGACCACGATTCAGCTCGTCGCGATCGGCTTTCTGATTGCCGGCGAGGCCGGCGAGGCAGATATTGCCGGCCACGACCCTGATCGGGCATCGTGCTGCTGTGGATCTCGGCGATCTTCACGATCTATACCGGCTGGGATTATTTCCGTGCCGGCATCCATCACCTCATCGAGGAGGATGAGGGATGAAGATCAAGTATTTCGCCTGGGTGCGCGAGCGGGTCGGCAAGGCGGAGGAAACCGTCGAGCCGCCGGCCAAGCGTCCGCACCGTCGACGATCTGATCGGCTGGCTGGCGCGGCGCGGCGAGAGCTACGCCCACGCCTTCGAGACGCCGCGGGTGATCCGCGCCGCGATCGACCACGCCCATGTCAAGCCGGATGCGATGATCGCCGGCGCCCGCGAGATCGCGTTTTTCCCGCCGATGACCGGCGGTTAGTCCATTTGACAGCCATCGTGACGATCATGACCGCACCCGTGACCATCCGCATTCAGCAAGCCGATTTCGACATCGCACAGGAGATCGCGACGCTGACGCACGGGCCGCAAGCGATATCGGCGCCGTTGTCAGTTTCTCCGGCATTTGCCGCGACAGCGAGGGCGACGCGGCCATCGCCGCGCTGACGCTCGAACATTATCCCGGCATGGCGGAGGCCGAAATCGCGCGGCATGCCGAGACCGCGATGGCGCGATGGCCGTTGACCGGCCTGACCGTGGTGCATCGCGTCGGCCGCATCGCGCCCGGCGAAAATATCGTGCTGGTGCTGACGGCCTCGCAGCACCGGCAGGCCGCGTTTGAAGCGGCGGAATTCCTGATGGATTACCTGAAGACCAGCGCGCCGTTCTGGAAGCGCGAGGAAAAGCCAGGCGGGACGAGCTGGGTCGAGGCCCGCGATCATGATGATGCGGCCGCCGCGCGCTGGACCAGAAGCCTGATGGCGAAACGCGCCAAGCCGGTCGCCAGGCGCGCGCGCGAAATCGTCCGGACTGCCCAAGGTCGCCGCCGGCGAGTTGCGGACGCTGCTCGATTTCGTCCGCTATGCGGCGAGCCGGTTCGTCGAGGCGAAACTGGTGCTTCGCGCACGGCACCACCGATCCCGTCGCCGAGGCCGCATTCCTGGTCTGCGAGACCCTGCACCTGCATCCCGACCAGTTCGAGAGCTTCGCGACGGCGCGCGTCACGGTCACGGAGGCCAAAGCGATCCTCGACGTGATCGAGCGCCGCGTCGCCACGCGAAAGCCCGCGGCCTATCTGGTCAACAAGATCTACATGCGCGGCCTGCCGTTCTATGTCGACGAGCGCACCGATCGTGCCGCGCTCGTTCATCGGCGAATTGCTGGACTCCCATTTCGGCGGCCAGGACAAT
>CAWEEF010000010.1:0-35056 GCA_963808035.1 uncultured Alphaproteobacteria bacterium
TGCTTTTCGTGTTGGTGGCGTCATTGCGCCTGATCCGGCAATTGGCGCAACTCTATGGCGGGCGGCCCGGCGCGCTCGGCATGATCCGGCTGATCCGTCACGTCATCGCCCATCTCGCCATCACCGGTGGCATGGCGGCGAGCGATGGCCTGATCCAGCAGATGCTTGGCCACGGCATCGCGGCAAAACTGTCGCAGCGGCTCGGCGAAGGCGTGCTCAACGGCTTGCTGACGGCGCGGCTCGGGCTTGCCGCGATCGACGTCACCCGCCCGCTGCCATTCACCGCGTTGCCGCGGCCGGCACTGGCCGATCTGGCCAAGGACCTCTTGCGCAAACGCGACGCCGAGACCTGAGCCTATGGCCTGATGAGGCGCTTGGTAAAGCTCGCGACATCAACCAGGGCACGGGCGTGACGGCCCTCGCCGATGCGGCGGGTGTCGTCGAAGGCTTCGACCTCGAATCGGATCACCCGGCGTTCAACCGCGATCACCGTCGCGGTCGTGCGCACCCGTGCGCCGACCGGGGTCGCGGCCAGATGCCGAATGTCGACCTCGGTGCCGACGGTGACCCAGCCCGGCTCAAGACGCGCCGCGATGGCGTCGGCCGACGCCATCTCCATCTCCAGGATCATCATCGGTGTCGCATAGACCATCGGCATATGCGGGACCAAATGCCCCACGGTCCGCTCCGGCGGCACCACCAGCCTGCGCTCGGCGCTCATGCCGATCTCAATGACCTTGCGCGCGTCCATGGGGCATCCAGGATTGATGTTGTCATTCCGGGGCGCGCCTGTTGGCGCGAGCCCGGAATCCATACGCCCGATCGTGGTTATGGATTCCGGGCCTGCGCCAAGCGGCGCATCCCGGAATGACGAAACAGGCTATTTCTTCGTGGCGGCGGCGCGTTCGACAAAGGTCTTGCCGCCCTTCATCTTGTGCGCCAGCGGGGCCTCGTTGATCTGGATCACCACCGCATCGGCATCGACGCCGAGATTCGTCACCAGCGCCTGGGTGATATCGCGCATCATCCCGGCCTTCTGCTCGTCGGTACGGCCGGTGGCCATGCTTATGGTAATCTCGGGCATTTCATCTCCTTGCGTTTATTTCTCGTCATGGCCGGGCATAGCCGTCCAAAGGACGGCGGCGCTTCCGCTCGCCTATGTCCCGGCCATCCACGTCTGCTCTATCAAACAAGACGTGGATGCCCGGCACAAGGCCGGGCATGACGTCGGAATGAATGGCTATCCCCACTGCACGTCATGGCGCACCAGCACTTCGCGCACCCTGGCGACCATTTCGTCCTCCCGGCAGGAAAACTGCGCGGGCCGGGTTTCGCGCCATTCCTGGTTGGAGGCAATGGCGGCAGCCGCCCGGGCGCCCTCGATCAGATCCTTGATCTGCACCTCGCCGCGCGCCTTTTCATCCGAACCCTGGATGATGACGCAGGGGCTGTTGCGCCGGTCGGCATATTTGAGCTGATTGCCCATGTTCTTCGGGTTGCCGAGATACAGCTCGGCTCGGATGTTCGCGTTGCGGAGCTGTCCCACCATTTTCTGATAGTCAGCGAGGCGGTCGCGGTCGAATACGGTGACGACGACGGGGCCGAATGCCGGCCGGGTGTCGAGCTTGCCGAGCATAGCCAGCGCGGCCTGCAGCCGCGACACGCCGATCGAAAACCCGGTCGCCGGCACCGGCTCACCGCGAAACCGTGACACCAGCCCATCATAACGCCCGCCGCCGCCTACCGAGCCGAAGCGGACCGGGCGGCCTTTTTCGTCTTTGGTCTCAAGCAGCAGTTCGACCTCGAAGACCGGGCCGGTGTAATATTCGAGGCCGCGGACCACCGAGAGATCAATCGCGACACGACTGTCGAGATAACCCGCTGCGGCGGCCAAATCACCAATCTGCTTGAGCTCATCGAGACCGTCCTGCCCCGTCGGTCCCAATTGCACGCTGTTCCCAACCCAATTGATTGCGTCGTCGTTTTGAAGACCCGGATGCTCGATCGCTTTTTTGTAATCGGGGAAGCCAAAGTCTGCCGACGCTGAATAACCCAGATATCGCATAACATTGTCTGCTTGGCCTGAGCTAAGACCTGCACCGGCGGTAGTATCACCACTCTCGTCTTTTCTGCCTGATGTCAAAAGTTGAAAGACCGCAGTCGGGCCTAACCGATCCAGTTTGTCTACAGCGCGCAAAACTGTCAGACGCGCGTTGGCGTTCTCATCACCACCCAGTCCGAGCAACTCAAGCAGCCCATCAAGCACCTTGCGATTGTTGACCTTCACCACATAGCTGCCGCGGGGAATGCCCAGCGCCTCCATGGTGTCGGCGGCCAGCATGCACATCTCGGCGTCGGCGGCAGGCGAAGCGCTTCCCACCGTGTCGGCGTCGAACTGCATGAACTGGCGGAAGCGGCCTGGGCCCGGCTTTTCGTTGCGATAGACATAGCCTTCGCGATAGCTGCGATAGGGTTTTGGCAGGGAATCGAAATTCTCCGCGACGTAGCGCGCCAGGGGCGCGGTGAGGTCGTAGCGCAGCGAGACCCACTGCTCGTCATCGTCCTGGAACGAGAACACGCCCTCGTTGGGGCGGTCCTGGTCGGGCAGGAATTTGCCGAGCGCGTCGGTGAATTCCATCGCCGGCGTTTCCACCGGCTCGAAGCCGTAGCGCTCGAACACCTCGCGGATCTTCTCGACCATCCGCCGCGTGGCGGCGATCGCCGCCGGGCCGCGATCTTCCAGCCCGCGCGGCAGGCGGGCTCTTAATTTTTGCGGTTTTTTCGATTTGTCGGCCATGGCGGGGTGGTACCAGCCGAGGCGCGGCGCGGCAACCCGTGCGTACTTCCCTTCTCCCCTTGTGGGAGAAGGTGGCGCGGACGCAGTCCGTGACGGATGAGGGGTTTGTATCCGTGGAGAGAGACCCCTCACCCGCCCTCACTTCGTTCGGGCACCCTCTCCCACGAGGGCAAAAAGCGCGCGCTTGTCGCGCAAGCGGCGGAATAAATCCGCCGCTGGTCACAGCACCTTTCTGATCCAGTTGTGCGGGTCGGCCGCGCGACCGTACTGGATATCGACCAGCTTCTTGCGCAGCCCCATGGCGATGGGGCCGGCCACGCCGCCGCTGACCAGAAAATCGCCGCTCGCGGAACACACCTTGCCGATCGGCGAGATGACGGCCGCGGTGCCGCAGGCGAAGGCCTCTTTCAGCCTTCCGCTGGCGGCATCCAGGCGCCACTGGTCGATCGTGTAGGCCTCCTCGCGCACGGGCGTGCCGGAATCCTTCGCGAGCGCGATGATCGAATCGCGGGTGATGCCCGGCAGGATCGTGCCGAGCGGCGGCGTCAGCAGCGAACCGTCGTCGAACGCGAAGAAGATGTTCATGCCGCCAAGTTCCTCGATGTAGCGGCGTTCGACCGCATCGAGGAACACGACCTGATCGCAGCCATGGTCGATGGCCTCCGCCTGCGCGCGCAGGCTCGCGGCGTAATTGCCGCCGCATTTGACGGCGCCGGTGCCGCCGATCGCGGCGCGCGTGTAGTTCTCCGACACCCAGATCGACACCGGCGCGGGTCCACCCTTGAAATAGGAGCCGACCGGCGAGGCTATGACGGCGAAGATGTATTCGGCGGAAGGCTTCACGCCGAGAAAGACCTCATTCGCGATCATGAAGGGCCGCAGATAGAGACTGCCCTCGCCGCCGGGTATCCAGGCGCGGTCAATGCGCACAAGCTGTTCGACCGCCTCGATGAACACCGGCTCGGGCACCGGCGCCATGGCCATGCGCTCAGCGGAATTCCGGAAGCGCCGGGCATTGGCGTCGGGGCGGAACAGGTTGACGCCGCCGTCGTCGCGCTTGTAGGCCTTGAGGCCTTCGAAAATCTCCTGCGCGTAGTGCAGGACGGCTGTGGCCGGATCGAGCGGGAAATTCGCGCGGGATTCGACCCGCGCGCCATGCCAGCCGTTCGCCTGATTGTAGCGGACCACCGCCATGTGATCGGTGAAAATCCGGCCGAAGCCCGGGTCCACGAGCCTTGCCGCGCGCTCCTTCTCGGACGTCGGACTCGTCGCAGGCTGGATTTCGAATTTCAACCAGGCGACGCCATCGACCTTGTCGAACGAAACTCCCATGGGCTTTCTCCCGGATTGACGCAGTCCGCGCCCGCGCGGCGGCGTGATGTTTTGACGCCTGACCTTCGCTCGCCCGGTCTTTCTAGGCCGGTTTCCGCTTTGGCGGAACGCACGAAGTCCAGTATGTTTGTCGAAATGCCGCTCGACAATTGCGCGGCAGTCCAATTCGCAGCCGAGGCCGCAGGTTGCGGCCTTGGCGGTCACTCGGAATGTCGCCGGCATCCGGGACGACTTAATGTTTCACGGTGACCGGCAGATTTGTAACATTGAACCCAAGATATGTCAATATGGCTGACATAAACTTCTCAAACCCGTCCCGCGACCTCAATTCGAGGGAATCAGGCCGCGCCGCCGCCCCGCGCGCCGGCGATTTGCGCTGGGATATCATCGAGCTCCTGTTCTTCGCCTATCGCGATTTTGTCGGCGACGCCGATCATGAGCTGGAAGCGTTCGGATTCGGCCGCGCGCATCACCGGGTGATGCATTTTGTCCACCGCTATCCCGGGCTCAAGGTGGCCGATCTGCTCGATGTGCTGCGCATCACCAAGCAATCGCTGGGGCGGGTTCTCAAGCAATTGCTCGATGAAGGGTATATCGTGCAGCGGACCGGCAACAACGACCGGCGCCAGCGCCTTCTTTTCGCCACCGCGAAGGGTGAGGCGCTGGTGGCAAAGCTGGCCGGCCTGCAGACCACCCGCATCAATCGTGCGCTGGCGGCGATCGGATCTTCCGACGCCGATACGGTTCGCCAGTTCCTGCGTGCGATGATCGATCACGACGATCCCGACAAGGTGCTGGAGACGATCCTCAAGCCCGGCAATCCAACTACAAAGGAATGAACGTGGCCCAAGCTGCAACCCTCGTTCAAGCGCCGCCGCAACCGGCCGACGACGCACCGCATCTGCTGCTGGTCGACGATGACCGCCGGATCCGCGATCTGCTGTCGCGCTTTCTCTCCGGCGAAGGCTATCGCGTCACCACGGCGATGAGCGCCAAGGACGCCCGCGCCAAGCTGCTCGGCCTGCATTTCGATATGTTGATCCTCGACGTGATGATGCCTGGCGAAACCGGGTTCGAACTCGCCCGCTTCATCCGCACCTCCTCGTCGGTGCCGATCATCATGCTGACGGCGCGCCATGAAGCGGAAAGCCGGATCGAGGGCCTGCAAATCGGCGCCGACGATTACGTCGCCAAGCCGTTCGAGCCACGAGAACTGCTGCTTAGGATCGGCAATGTCCTGAAGCGCAGCTCGCCGCCGCCGGTGGAGATGCTGGAGCAGGTCGCGTTCGGACCCTACCTCTTCCATCTCGAGCGCGGCGAATTGCGCCAGAGCGAGGACGTGATCCATCTGACCGATCGCGAACGCGAGATGCTGCGCATTCTC
Source organism: uncultured Alphaproteobacteria bacterium (assembly GCA_963808035.1). GTDB lineage: Bacteria > Pseudomonadota > Alphaproteobacteria > Rhizobiales > Xanthobacteraceae > Bradyrhizobium. The sequence goes on from CAWEEF010000010.1 coordinate 5,514, forward strand.
GCCCAGGCGCGGGGCGAGACGGTGCCGCGCAATGCGCTCACCGGCAACGGCACGGTGAACGAACGTGCGGTCGACGTGCAGATCAACCGGCTGCGGCGCAAGATCGAGCACGATCCCGCCAATCCGCTGTTCCTGCAGGCGGTACGCGGCATCGGCTATCGCCTGGTCGCGTCGCCTTGAACCCGGAAAACCGCCCGTGAACCTGATCTGTGAATCCTGATCGATGAGCACGCTCGACACCGGCCTTACGCTGATCCGCACCGCCGCCGGCCGCGTCTCCGCGGCCAATGGCTGGATGGGAAACGCGTTCAAGGCCTGGATGCCGACCGGGCTTTATGCCCGCGCGTTGCTGATCATGATCGTGCCGATGGTGGTGCTGCAGTCGGTGGTGGCGTTCGTGTTCATGGAGCGGCACTGGAACACGGTGACGCGGCGCCTGTCGGCCTCGGTGGTGCAGGACATCGCCGGCCTGATCGACGTCTACAAGGGCTATCCGCAGGACAAGGACCGCTCGCAACTGCGGCGCATCGCCCAGCAACGGCTCAATTTGGTGGTCGATTTCCTGCCGGTCGGCGACATGCCCCCGCCCGGCCCGAAGCCGTTTTTCTCGCTGCTCGACCAGTCGCTGTCGGTGCAACTCGGGCGCCAGATCGGCAGGCCGTTCTGGATCGACACCGTCGGCAATTCCAATCTCGTCGAAATCCGCATTCAGCTTGATGACGCGGTGATGCGCATCTTCGCCCAGCGCAGCGCCGCCTATGCCTCGAATTCGGAGATCTTCCTGTTCTGGATGGTCGGCACCTCGTCGATCCTGCTGATCGTCTCGGTGCTATTCCTGCGCAACCAGATCAAGCCGATCCTGCGGCTGGCCGATGCCGCCGAGAGCTTCGGCAAGGGCCGCGAGGCGCCGAACTTCCGGCCCCGCGGCGCGCGGGAAGTGCGCCGCGCCGCGCAGGCATTCATCGAGATGAAATCGCGCGTCGAGCGCTCGATCGAGCAGCGCACCGCGATGCTGGCCGGGGTCTCGCACGACCTGCGCACCATCCTGACCCGCTTCAAACTTGAGCTCGCGCTGATCGGCGACAGTCCGGAAGTCGAGGGCATGCGCAAGGACGTCGACGAGATGTCCGGCATGCTCGAGGCCTACCTTGCCTTCGCCCGTGGCGACGGCGGCGAGCACGCGCAGCCGACCGACATGACGCAGGCGCTGGAGGAGCTGCGCAGCGACGCCGAGCGCAACGGCCACGCCGCCACCGTATCGTTTCACGGCCTGCCGGTGGTCACGGTGAAGCCGGCCTCGTTCAAACGCTGCCTTGGCAATCTGGTATCGAACGCGGCGCGCCACGCCAATGCGATCTCGATCAGCGGCCACCGCGACCACCGCTATTTGACCGTGATGGTCGACGATGACGGGTCGGGCATTCCGCACGAGATGCGCGAGGAAGTATTCAAGCCGTTCCTGCGGCTCGACGACGCCCGCAACCAGGACGAGGGCGGCACCGGGCTCGGCCTTGCGATTGCCCGCGACATCGCGCGCTCGCATGGCGGCGACATCATGCTCGGCGACAGCCCCATGGGCGGGCTTCGCGCCACGGTGCGGATACCGGTCTAGCGACCTGCCTTGGCCGCATCATTCGAGTCGCGGCCAAGTGGCCGCTCCTCGGGATGAGGTCTCGACCCTCATGGTGAGGAGCATGGCAACGCCACGCGTCTCGAACCACGAGGCCCGGCTACGCCGCTATTTCGGCAGCAGACTTTTCAGCTTGTCCGCGTCCTTGATGTTCAGCTTGAAGCCGCCGGGCATCACGACGTCGCCGGGCTTCTGGTCGGGCTTGCAGGCGCCGAGCCACTTCGCCTCGATGGTGGTGACGTGGTCACCCGGCGCGGCGTTCGGACCGCGCTCACTGTGCGAGGTCGACTTCACGGTATAGGCGGAGTTGAAATCCCCCGCTATTTCGGAGCGTGTGGTCATCGACATGCCGCCGACGCTGCACGCGGTGTCGGCGATATAGCCGGTCGCGGTCTTCTGGATGTCGCGCTTGGAGCAAACCTCCCGCGACAGCGGCGAGAACGCGGTGCTCATCGCCTTGTCGGTGGTCTCGTCGGTGCATTGCTGCATCGTCATCTCGGGCAGCGGCGAGCCGGTCCGCATCATCTTCATTTCCCACAGGCCCGGCTTGCGAAGCGGCATTTCGTCCGCGCGCGACGCGCCTGCCGGCAACAGCGCGAGCAAACCGAACGCCAGACAGTATGCAACGAGCCGCGGCGTCATGTTCTGCGCTTCCGATCGATCTGTTGCGGCGGGGCGGGTCGGCTCAGTAATAGGTGCGCAGCGGCCGTTCGGCGGCATAGGGCAGCCAGCGGCAGGCGAACGAGATGTAGCCGCCGTCACGAGGTTCGACCGCGAGGAATTTCACCACTTTGCCGTAGGATGCACAGTGATTGATCGCCAGTGTCCGGATATCGGTCTGGCGGGTTAGCGAAAAGGCGATAATGCCGCCGGTGTCGTTGCCCTTGAACGGCGGCATGGTATCGGCCCGCACTGGCGCCAACGCCAGCACTCCGCACACGGCAACCAGGCTCGCGGCCCCCATCCATCGCATTGCAGACTCCCTGTTCGTACCGGCCCACTTTAGAGCGCATCCGCCGCCGTGAAAAGAACGGCCTCCGGTTCGGCGTCGGGTTATCGGCAGGTGTTGCCGTGCTGCACTTGACCTTGCTGGGGGTTCGCGGCACCGTCCGCCGGTTGGATCATCCGGCGGATTAGCCATGCGCGAGCTGTTCAAATCCCTGAAGCCAGGCCTTGGCGCCACGCTCGGCGTCCTGCTCGGCCTGTTGGCATGCGGGCCGGCGGCCAACGCGGCCAACCCGTTCGAAATGAACTTTTGGCTTTCCGGCCCGAGATATGACGGCCAGGTGGCGCCGTGCGACGCCGCTTTGTCGACCATCTCGAGTCAATTCCAGGAAAAGGAAAGCACCTACTGGAATTCCGACCTGACCATCACTGGCTATGGGCGGATCCACGAAACCGCGTTCCGGCCCTGGCAGTCCGACAACATTCCGCGCCGCTATTGCAGCGCCGACGTGATGCTCAGCGACGGCAAGCTGCGTCACGTGCACTATTCGATCATCGAGGATGGCGGGTTTGCCAGTTTCAGCCAGGGCGTCGAATGGTGCGTCACCGGGCTCGACCGCAACTGGGCCTATAATCCGGCCTGCAAGGCCGCCCGGCCCTGAATTCTGCCTGCGTTTCGCCAACACACTTGGCCCCACAGCGCCATTGGGTCGGTCCTACCCTTTTGTTCTTGAAATGTTCCGTGCCCCTGCTAGTCTCGCGGCCAGTTTAGGTATGGGGGCGTTGTCATGATTTCATTCTCAGCGGAGCTGGATTTCTTCGCTTCTCATCGCGGCCGGGCTGCTCGCGATCGCGGCCCTGATCGGCCTCGCGACCCCCGGACCGGCATCGGCGCAGGACCGCCGGCAGGATACGCCCGGCGATTTCGATTACTACGTGCTGTCGTTGTCGTGGTCGCCGTCGTTCTGCGAGGAGGCGGAAGAGCGCGGCAATGGCCGGCGTTCGCAGGCCCAGTGCGGCGGCCGGCCGTTCTCCTTCGTGGTGCATGGGCTGTGGCCGCAATTTGAGCACGGCTTCCCGCAATATTGCCAGCGGCCGTCGCCGCGGCTCGCCCGCAACATCATGACGTCGATGCTCGATCTGATGCCGGCGCCCGGCCTGATCTACAATGAATGGGACAAGCACGGCACGTGCTCGGGACTGGACGAGCGCGCCTATTTCGAGACTGTCCGCAAGGCGCGCGCTGCCGTGAAAATCCCCGAGCCGTATCTCGAATTGTCCGAGCCGAAGACCGTTGCGCCGGCCGAGATCGAGGAGGCGTTCGTCAAGGCCAATCCCGGCCTCACCGGCTCGGCGATCGCCGTGACCTGCAACCGGACGCGGCTCAGCGAAGTGCGAATCTGCCTCAGCAAGGATCTGCAATTCCGCTCCTGCGAGGAAATCGATCGCCGCGGCTGCCGGCGCGACCAGGTGTCGATGCCGCCGATGCGGGGCGGCTAGTTGCCCGCCCCTGGGGCCGGATTTTCCCCGACACCGACGCCGACACCGACACCGAAATCGTATCGGTCGCCTGATCGCCGGCGAAGCCGCGGACGGCCGGGACAAGCCCGGCCGTGACGCGTAGAAGGTGGCGGTGTCTCCTCAAAGGGCCGTCGACCCATGAATTACCGTCACGGCTTTCATGCCGGCAACTTCGCCGACGTCATCAAGCACATCGTCCTGGTGCGCATCCTGGTTCATCTGCAGGACAAGCCGGCCGCGTTTCGCGTCATCGACAGCCATGCCGGTGCCGGCTCCTATGACCTCACCGGCGATGAAGCGCAGCGCGGCGGCGAATGGCTCACCGGAATCGCCCGGGTGATGCAGGCGCGGTTTTCGCAAACCACGCTGCCGCTGCTCGCGCCCTATCTCGATATCGTCCGGGCCTTCAACCCGCAACCGGAGCTCAAGGCCTATCCGGGATCGCCGCTGATCGCGCGGGCGCTGCTGCGGCCGCAGGACCGTCTGACCGCATGCGAGGTCGAACCGGCCGCGCGCAAGCGCCTGATCGACGCGCTGCGCCGCGACATCCAGGCCCGGGTCGTCGACCTTGATGGCTGGGTCGCATTGCCGGCCTTCGTGCCGCCGAATGAGCGGCGCGGCCTGGTCCTGATCGACCCGCCCTATGAGGCAAAGGACGAGTTCGAACGGATCGCCGCCGGCTTTGCCGCAGCGTTCGCGAAATGGCCGACCGGCAGTTATCTGTTGTGGTATCCGGCAAAAAGCCGGCGCGCCACCGATCACCTTGCGCGGCATGTCGCGCGGCTGGCCGGCGCCGGCGCGTCGCCGGCAACCTCCCTGCGCCTCGAATTCAGCACCGCGCCGCAGGCCGCCGACGCCGGCCTGACTTCGGCCGGGCTGTTGCTGGTCAATCCGCCGTGGCGGCTCGCCAGCGAACTCAAGGCGATCCTTCCCGAATTGGAAAAGCCGCTCGGCGTCGGCGGCGCCGGCCGGTTCAGGCTTGAGGTGCCGAGGCCCTAGGCCGGCTTCCGGCCGCCGGAACGCTGGAAAAACTCCCGATTGACCCGTAGGCAATTCCAGCGAAACCGTATTATGCTCGGGCGCATTCAGACTGGCTTTACGTTCCGCTTCCGCGAATGGTTGCGGCGGAGTGGCGAGGCCTCATATTTTTGCAGGCGGGTCGGCGCTGCTGCCTCACCCGCTCGGGAGGCCGGGCTTTCCGGCAACGAATATCCGGTCGAGCCGACGCGCTGAGCGCGTGGCGGCAGAGCACTGCGGGGGAGGGGTTTCCCGATGGCCATGACTGGGACGGTCAAATTCTTCAATGCAGAGCGCGGCTATGGCTTCATCAAACCCGATGACGGCGGTCGCGATGTGTTCGTTCACATCACCGCGGTGGAACGCGCGGGGCTGAAGGATTTGACCGAAGGACAGCACATCACATTCGAGGTCGAACCGGACAAGAAGGGCAAAGGCCCCAAGGCGGTCAATCTGGTGATCTCGTCCTGAAGCTGGTCTAAAAAAATCCCGGCCGCAAGCGGCCGGGAGGTTGCGACCGAATATTTTCTTGTTGCAATCAGAAGTGATAGTTGACGCCGGCGCGCAGCACCCCGAACTGGTAACCGTTCGACATGCCGGTGATGCTGAAGCGGGAATCCGACAGATCGACGTAGAGATATTCGACCTTGGCGCTCCAGTTCGGCGCGAAGCCGAATTCGCCGCCGACCCCCGCGGTCCAACCCACGCTGGTATGGGATTCCGACAGGCCGAAAGTCTCGCCGGTCAGTTCGCCGAATGCCAAACCGCCGGTGCCATAGAACAGGACATTGCTGACCGCATAGCCGACCCGGCCGCGCACGGTGCCGAACCACGGATTGGAGAACTTCCACGGCGCAAAGGTATCGTCGGCGGCGCTGGCCTGGAGGTCGCCCTCGATGCCGAACACCCACGACGAACTTGGTTGCCAGTTATAGCCGGCCTGCACACCGCCCGCAAAGCCCGACGGGCTGGTCGGATTGTTGTCGATCGAGCCCCAGGCATAGCCGAGATTGGCGCCGAGATAGGGGCGGGCCCAGCTATAGCCGTCGGGAGGCTGGTTGACGGTGGTGAGAGCGCGCGACCCGTAGGAAAAGTCGGCGGCCTGCGCCGAGGCCGTCCAACCCGCAGCGAGCAACGCTACCATGCCCCAGGCGTTCCTGCGCATCATCACACTCTCCCACGCAACTGCCGTCACGGCCGGCCGGCGAGCCCGCACGGTTACGGAATTCCACTTTTTCCGATAAGATTTATCGAGAGTTTTAAGTTAAAGGGTTGTTAAGCTCGGTTACCGCCCGCTCAGCATTCCTAAGAAAGTCTTACCTCGGGGCGCGCGTCCGCCGTTGGCCATGCGGCCGGCCTTGCCGTCGCGCGCTGGCGATGCCGCAAACCAGCGCTTAGTTTAGCCCCATGGATCAGGATTCCAGCGACCATCCGCAGCGACCGGACCCCGGGCGAGCCCGGCCCGGTTCCGAGCCGGACTTGCCCGCGGATGCACCCTCCGGGGATATCGACCCCGCGACCGCCGTCGCCGAGGACGACGAAGAGGCACGGCTACCCGAGGTTCCGGAGGAACCCACCGGGGCCGTCCCGGAAGGCCCGCTCGCGGTCGGTCATGCCGCCATCGAGCAGGCGGTTCGGCTCGCCCCGACCTCACCCGGCGTCTACCGCATGCTCAATGCGGCAAACGACGTGCTCTATGTCGGCAAGGCGAAAAATGTCCGCAAGCGGCTGGCTTCCTACGCGCGGGTCACCGCGCTTCAGCCGGCGCGCATCCTGCGCATGATCGCGGCCACCGTCACGGTCGAGATCATCTCCACCGCCACCGAAACCGAGGCGCTGCTGCTCGAAGCGAACTTGATCAAGCAATTGCGGCCGCGCTTCAATGTGCAGCTCCGCGACGACAAATCGTTCCCCTATATCCTGATCACCGGGGACCATTGGGCGCCGCAGATCCTCAAGCATCGCGGCGCGCAATCGCGGCCCGGACGTTATTTCGGGCCGTTCGCCTCGGCGGGCGCCGTCAATCGCACCATCACGGCGCTGCAGCGCGCCTTTCTGGTGCGCTCCTGCACCGATGCGTTCTTTGAAAGCCGCACGCGGCCTTGCCTGCTCTATCAAATCCGGCGCTGTTCGGGACCCTGCACCGGCGAGATCGATTTTCCCGGCTATACCGAACTGGTACACGAGGCGACCGACTTCCTGTCCGGCCGCAGCCGCTCGGTCAAGCAGCAACTCGCTGGCGAAATGGAAAAGGCCTCGGCCGAGCTCGCGTTCGAAACCGCGGCGCTCTACCGCGACCGCCTCGCCGCCTTGTCGGCAATCCAGTCGCAGCAGGGCATCAATCCGCGCTCGGTCGAGGAGGCCGACGTATTCGCGATCCACCAGGAGGGCGGATACTCCTGTGTCGAGGTGTTCTTCTTCCGCACCGGGCAGAACTGGGGCAACCGCGCCTACTTCCCTCGCGCTGAGAAATCCTTCACGCCGGAGGAGGTGCTGGCCTCCTTCCTCGCGCAGTTCTACGACGACAAGCCGCCGCCGAAGCTCATCCTGTTGTCGCACGCGATCGAGGAAAGCGAACTGCTGGCAAGCGCGCTTTCGATCAAGGCCGGGTTCAAGGTCGAGGTCTCGACCCCGCAACGCGGCGAGAAAAAGGAAATGATTGCGCATGCGCTGACCAATGCGCGCGAGGCGCTCGGCCGCAAGCTGGCTGACACCGCCACCCAGGGACGGCTGCTGCAGGGACTGGTCACGACGCTCGGCCTGCCGCAACCGCCGAAGCGGATCGAGGTCTACGACAACAGCCACATCCAGGGCACCAACGCGGTCGGCGCCATGATCGTGGCGGGACCCGACGGCTTCATCAAGAACCAGTACCGGAAGTTCAACATCCGGTCCGAAGGCCTGACCCCGGGAGACGACTACGCGATGATGCGCGAGGTGCTGCAGCGACGCTTCAAGCGGCTGCTGTCGCCGCCGGCGGAAGCTGCCAGGCCCGATGACGATTCCTTTCCGCAATGGCCCGACCTCGTCATCATCGATGGTGGCCGCGGCCAGCTCAATGCCGCGAAGGAGATTTTCGATGCCCTCGGACTCGCCCAGGTTTCGCTGCTGGCGGTGGCCAAGGGTCCGGACCGCGACGCCGGCCGCGAGACCCTGTTCATGCCCGGCCGCGAACCGCTCAAGCTCGAGCCGCGCGATCCGGTGCTGTATTTCATTCAGCGGTTGCGCGACGAGGCGCATCGCTTCGTGATCGGCTCGCACCGCAAGCTGCGCAAAAAGGACATTCGCGAAGCGGGTCTGCAGGAAATTCCCGGCATCGGCCCGTCACGCAAACGTGCCTTGCTGCACCACTTCGGAACCTTGAAGGAGATCGAACGAGCCTCGATCGCCGACCTCGGCAAGGTTCCCGGCGTCAGTGCGGAGAGCGCCCGCAAGATTTTCGAGTTTTTCCATGCGCAGCCGGGCTAGCAGCAGGTGGTATTTGCGTCATCTGCCGCGATTCCCTTGCCGTATGGTTGACCTTCATGCTTGAGCGGTATTGGTAAGCGGGATGAACATCGCCACAACCAGGGGGGCGGCCAAGAGCTCGCTTTCCCTTCCGAATATACTGACCTACGCCCGAATCGCCGCCATTCCGGTGGTGATCGGCTGCGTTTTTGTGCAGTCGATCCTGGACGGGCCTTTGTGGCTGCGCTGGGTGGCGCTGGCCGTGTTCATCGCCGCCGGAGTCACGGATTATCTCGACGGTTATTATGCGCGGATCTGGGATCAGCATTCGGCGTTCGGCCGGATGCTCGACCCGATCGCCGACAAGCTCCTGGTCGCCTCCTGCCTGCTGATGCTGGCTGCCGACAACAGCATTCATGGCTGGACGCTGTGGGCGGCCATCGTGATCCTGTGCCGGGAAATCCTGGTGTCGGGCCTGCGCGAATATTTGGCGGCTTTGCGGGTCAGCGTACCCGTGACCAAGCTCGCGAAGTGGAAGACCACGATTCAGCTCGTCGCGATCGGCTTTCTGATTGCCGGCGAGGCTGGCGAGGCGATATTGCCGGCCACGACCCTGATCGGGATCGTGCTGCTGTGGATCTCGGCGATCTTCACGATCTATACCGGATGGGATTATTTCCGTGCCGGCATCCATCACCTGATCGAGGAGGATGAGGGATGAGGATCAAGTATTTTGCCTGGGTGCGCGAGCGGGTCGGAAAGGCGGAGGAAACCGTCGAGCCACCAGAAAGCGTCCGCACCGTAAACGATCTGATCGGCTGGCTGGCGCGGCGCGGCGATAGTTACGCCCACGCATTCGAGACGCCACGTGTGATCCGTGCTGCGATCGACCACGCCCATGTCAAGCCGGATGCGATGATCGCCGGCGCCCACGAGATTGCGTTTTTCCCGCCGATGACCGGCGGTTAGTCCATTTGACAGCCATCGTGACGACCATGACCGCACCCTTGACCATCCGGATTCAGCAAGCCGATTTCGACATCGCACAGGAGATCGCGACGCTGACGCACGGGCGCAAGGATATCGGTGCCGTTGTCAGTTTTTCCGGTATTTGCCGCGACAGCGAGGGCGACGCCGCCATCGCCGCGCTGACGCTCGAACATTATCCCGGCATGGCGGAGGCTGAAATCGCGCGGCATGCCGAGACCGCGATGGCGCGATGGCCGTTGACCGGCCTGACCGTGGTGCATCGTGTCGGCCGTATCGCGCCCGGCGAAAATATCGTGCTGGTGCTGACGGCCTCGCAGCACCGGCAAGCCGCGTTTGAAGCGGCGGAATTCCTGATGGATTACCTGAAGACCAGCGCGCCGTTCTGGAAGCGCGAGGAAAAGCCAGGCGGGACGAGCTGGGTCGAGGCCCGCGATCATGATGATGCGGCCGCCGCACGCTGGACCAGAAGCTGATGGCGAGACGCGCCAAGCCGGTCGCCAGGCGCGCGCGGAAATCGTCCGGACTGCCCAGGGTCGCCGCCGGCGAGTTGCGGACGCTGCTCGATTTCGTCCGCTATGCGACGAGCCGGTTCGTCGAGGCGAAACTGGTGCTTGCGCACGGCACCAGCGATCCCGTCGCCGAGGCCGCATTCCTGGTCTGCGAGACCCTGCACCTGCATCCCGACCAGTTCGAGAGCTTCGCGACGGCGCGGGTCACGGTCACGGAGGCCAAAGCCATCCTCGAGATAATCGAGCGCCGCGTCGCAACGCGAAAGCCCGCGGCCTATCTGGTCAACAAGATCTACATGCGGGGGCTGCCTTTCTATGTCGACGCACGCACCGTTGTGCCACGCTCGTTCATCGGCGAATTGCTGGACTCCCATTTCGGCGGCCAGGACAATCAAGACGGGGACTCGCTGATCGCCGACCCGACGTCGGTGGAAACCGTCCTCGACCTCTGCACCGGTTCGGGGTGTCTTGCTGTGCTGGCGAGCCGACGGTTTCCCAATGCCCGGGTCGATGCGGTGGATATTTCCGGGGACGCGCTCGATGTCGCGGCGCGCAATATCGCCGATTACGGCCTGCAGCAACAGGTGACGTTGCATCGGGGCGATCTGTTCCACCCGATCGGCGGCCAGCGCTACGACCTGATCATTTCCAATCCGCCCTATGTCGACGCTGCGGGGATGGCGGCGCTGCCGCGCGAATGTCGCGCCGAGCCCAGGCTCGCCTTCGACGGCGGCGCGGATGGTCTCGATATTATCCGCCGCATCTTGAAAGACGCGAGGCGGCATCTGACATCGAAGGGTGGGTTGTTGTGCGAGATCGGACGCTGCCGGCCGGCGCTGGAGGCGGCCTTCCCGCACACCGGATTTCTGTGGCTCGATACCGAGGAGTCCGATGGCGAGGTGTTCTGGATCGATGCTTCCGATCTCTGAGCCGACCCACCCAAAGCCCGACCGACCAAGTCCAAACAGGCGTCGCAGTTGCCGGTTTCCGTCGCCAGATGAAGCTGATAGCCTGCGCACGACCGCCACGCCGAAAACCGCAAAAAGGCCTCCCATGCTGGACAAGAGCCCCCGCCCCTCCGCCGTCAACGTCCCGAACGACCTCGCCGCGCACTGGATGCCGTTCACCGCCAACCGCGCCTTCAAGAAGGCGCCGCGGCTTCTCGCCGGGGCCAAGGACATGCACTACCTCACCATCGACGGCCGCAAGATTATCGACGCCGCGTCGGGCATGTGGTGCACCAACGCCGGTCACGGCCGCACCCAGATTTCGGCAGCGATCGCCAGGCAGGCCGAGGCGCTGGATTATGCGCCACCGTTCCAGTTCGGCATTCCGCAGGCCTTCGAACTTGCAAGCCGCATCGCCGATCTCGCGCCCGCCGGGCTCGATCACGTTTTCTTCTGCAATTCCGGATCGGAGGCCGCGGATACCGCGCTCAAGATCGCGTTGGCCTATCACCAGATCAACGGTCAGGGCACCCGCACCCGGCTGATCGGCCGTGAGCGCGGCTATCATGGCGTCGGCTTCGGCGGCACCGCCGTCGGCGGCATTGTCAATAACCGCAAGATGTTCGGAACCCTGCTCGCCGGGGTCGACCACCTTCCGGCCACCTATGACCGCGAGAAGCAGGCCTTCACAAAGGGCGAGCCGGAATATGGCGCCCATTTCGCCGACGAAATGGAGCGGCTGGTCAATCTGCATGGCGCCTCCACCATCGCCGCCGTCATCGTCGAGCCGATGGCGGGATCGACCGGCGTGCTGCCGCCGCCGAAAGGCTATTTGAAGCGGCTGCGCGAGATTACCCAGAAGCACGGCATCCTGCTGATTTTCGACGAGGTGATCACCGGCTACGGCCGGCTCGGCTACGCCTTCGCCGCCGAGCGTTATGGCGTGCCGCCGGACATGATCACCTTTGCCAAGGGGATCACCAATGGCGCCGCGCCGATGGGCGGGGTGATCGTGCGCGACACCATCCACGACGCCTTCATGAGCGGCCCGGAACACGTCGTGGAGCTGACCCATGGTTACACCTATTCGGCCCATCCGCTGGCCTGCGCCGCCGGCCTCGCGACGCTCGATATCTATCGTGACGAAAAGCTGTTCGAGCGCGCCCGCAAGCTCGAGCCGACATTCGCCGATGCGGTGATGTCGCTCAGGGGCGAGCCGAATGTGGTCGACATCCGCACCGTCGGGTTGACGGCCGGCATCGACCTTGCGCCGCGCCCGGACTTGCCCGGCAAGCGCGGCTTCGACAGCCTGAACAGCGCTTTCCACGACAACGACCTGATGCTGCGCATTGCCGGCGATACGCTCGCGTTGACGCCCCCGCTGATTGTCAGCGAAGACCAGATCGGAGAGATCGTCGGGAAGGTCGCCAAGGTGATCCGCGCGGTGGCGTAAAGCGCCGCACGGACGCCCGCGCGCCGTCCGGAACATTCGAAACCAATCCACGTTCAACCATGACAGCGCGTTGGCGCCGTCATGGAGGAACAACAGGTATGCTCGCGCCTTCGAACGCCTGGCTGCGCGCCGGGCTGGGGCTGAAGCTCAACCAGATCAAGCTGGCAACCCGGTCCTATCTGCGCGATCGCACCGGTCAGGCGACAGATGCCGTCGCCTCCTATGCCATTGCCGCCGGGCTATTCGCCGCATCCGGCGTTTTCCTGCTCGCCGCCTGCCTGGTCGGTGTCGCCGCGTTGTTTCGCTGGATTGAAATCACCTATGGGCGGTTTACCGCCTTCGGCGTCGTCGCGGCCCTGCTGCTGGTGATTGCCGCAATCTGTGCCGCGATCGCGGCCCGCCGGCTCAGGCGGCGGCCGCCGCACTTCCCCTCGCTAACCAGCCGTCTGCGCGTCGCCATCAAGTCCAGTCCGGTCAAACCGGACCAGATCGAGGCAGTGAGGGATACCGCCGCGGCGATCCTGCTCGATACAGCGACACCCGATCCGCGTGCCGGGCGCCGCCGGCCATCGGCGCCTTTCCGGCCCGCGCGCGACACCCGCGATCTGCGCGCCGGGCTGATCCTGATGGCGACATTGCTGGGCTGGGTCGTGGCCCGGCGCCGGCGTCAGGCGCGGCGAATGCAAGCCTGATGCCCGGCCGGCGTTCAACGCCCAATGACAATTTGCTGTTGATCGCAGCCACCACGCTGCTGGTGCTGGCCTTGCAGCGCTATTTTCAGAAAAGCCCATTGCCCGAATCGGGGCCACCCTTGACAGGGCCCCCGACCCGGCGGGGCGTTCTCCCGGCGGGCGAGACCTCCCGCCCCGGATTGCGACGGCTGTCGGGCAATCCCTTTCAGATCCGGTGGGCCGGCTGGAAGGACATTCTGTGGCGCAGCTATGTGCGGACCGGCGAGGACCGCCTGCTGGCGACCGCGGCGGGTGTGGTTTTTTACGGCCTGCTCGCGGTATTTCCAGCCATCACGGCGCTGGTCTCCTGCTACGGCTTGTTCGCCAACCCCTCGACCATCGGTGCCGACTTGCAGACGCTATCGCTGATGCTCCCGAACGGCTCATTCCAGATCGTCCAGGACCAGGTCGCGCGGGTGCTCGCGAAAGGCAACACCACGCTGGGTGCGACCTTCCTGTTCGGCCTCGGATTCGCCATCTGGAGCGCCAATGCCGGGGTCAAGGCGGTGATCGACGCCCTTAACGTCGTCCATGAAGTGCGCGAGAAGCGCGGCTTCGTCCGGCTCAACCTGCTGTCGCTGACGCTCACGACCTGCGGAATCGCGGCCTTGCTGCTGATGGTGGGCGCCGTGGTGGCGTTGCCCCTCGTCCTCGACCGGCTGTTTTTGGCCAACGAAAGCAGGATGATCGTGAGCCTGGCGCGGTGGCCGTTGCTGCTGGTGATGCTGCTGATCGCGCTCGGCGTGCTCTACCGGTTCGGTCCGAGCCGGCCATCGGCACGGTGGCAATGGCTGAGCGTGGGCGCGCTGGCGGCCGCCCTGCTCTGGATCGCGGGCTCCGCGTTATTGTCCTGGTATCTGTCGAACTTCGCGAACTACAGCGCAACCTATGGCTCGCTCGGCGCCGCCATCGGCCTGATGATGTGGATGTGGATGTCGGCCATCATCGTGCTGTGCGGGGCTGAACTGAACTCGGAGATCGAGCGCCAGATCGCGCTCGAGGCCGCGACCTGGCGTCCCGAGACGTCCGCCGCCCGTGGCGGCGGCGCCGCCGAAACGCGGGCGGCCGTGGTTCCGGACATGCCCAAAGAACACTAGCTGCTCGAATCAACATTAATGCTAAGTTATGACGCTCTGGGGGAGCATCGCGCGCAACATGATTCGCATTTCCACGATTTTCATCGCCATTTGCATGGTGCTGGTCGCCGCCTCGCTCGGCCTGATGCTGTATTCGGTGGCGGGCATCAGCGGCTCGGAATCGGCGATCGTGGCGCTCACCGCGCTGACCTTCCTTATTCTCTACAACGCGGTATCGATGCGGCTGCGCGACCGTACCGACGTCGGCGGCCAGATTGCCGATCTGTCGCGCGGCACCGCTGACCTCGCCCGCCAGGTCGCCGAATTCGGACGCCGGCTGGCCGCCGTCGAGAGCCGGGTGGCGTCGGCCAACTCGACGAACAGCGACCGCATCCAGTCCATTGTCGGCGAGATCGGCGAGCTTGGCGTGCTGGTCCGGCAGCTTGCCGTCTCGGTCGCGAGCCATGACGACATGCTGTCCGCAGGCGCCGCGCCCGCGAACGGGCCGGCGGATCAGCAACAGAAGGAACTGCCGCTGTCCGGAGCAGACGCGAGCGTCGCGACGGCGGCGCCGGCCGCCCCACCGATAGCGAACATCGCCAGCGAGCCCGAGCCGCCCCGCAGCGAGGCGAAGGTTCTTGCCGCGGTGAAAAATGCCGTCGAGGAGAACCGGATCGACATCTATCTGCAGCCGATGGTGAGCCTGCCGCAGCGCAAGGTGCGCTTCTACGAAGCGGTGACCCGGCTGCGCGACGACAGGGACCAGATCCTCACCGCCGACGATTTCATCGGCGTTGCCGAGACCGGCGGCCTGATCGGCCGGGTCGATCACATGGTGATGTTGCGCTGCGTCCAGGTGTTGCGCCGGCTAATGGTGCGCAACAAGGAGATCGGGATATTCTGCAACGTCTCCGCGGCGACGCTCGGCAATCCGGCCACCTTCGCGCAATGCCTCGATTTCCTTGACGCCAATCGGGCGCTGGCACCCTCGTTTGTGCTCGAATTCAAGCAGGCGACGTTCCGCAAGCTGGGTCCGGTTGAAATCGAACATCTCGCGGCTCTGGCGCAGCGCGGCTACCGGTTCTCGATCGACCACGTCACCGATCTCAGGATCGAGCCGCGCGAATTGGCCGACCGCGGCGTCCGCTATATCAAGATGCCGGCGGCGCTGCTGCTCGATCAGCGGCGGACCTCGGCATCCGACATTCATCCTTCCGACCTTTCCGATCTGCTCGGCCGATTTGGCATCGACCTGATCGCCGAACGGATCGAGGGCGAGCGTGCCGTGGTCGATCTGCTCGACTATGACGTGCGCTTCGGGCAGGGATTTCTGTTCGCGCCGCCGAGGCCGTTGCGGCCAGAGGGCGCATCTGCTACCGGCGGAGCCGCCCCGAGCAAGGCGCAAGAAACCAAAGCCCAGGATTCCCATGGCTCCGCCAAGATTGCTTCCGTCGATGGTCCGGCCATCGATTCCCCACGGACCAGCGGCAATGCCGCGCTGGCGCGCCGTGCCGCTGGACCAGCCTGACCGGCAACCCCAGCAATGACGTCCCTCCGGTTTGCCGACAAGCTGCGCGACCTCGTCGACGACGTCGACGTCGTGCTCAGCGATATCTGGGGCGTGGTTCACAACGGCCTCGAGGCGTTTCCCGACGCCTGCGAGGCGCTCCACAGCTTTCGCAAGCAGGGCGGCAGGGTGATTCTCATCACCAATGCGCCGCGACCGGCGGATTCCGTTCAGCGACAATTGCAGAAGCTCGGCGTCGCCGACGAGACCTACGACGCCATCGTCAGTTCGGGCGACCTGACCCGGCATTTCGTCGCCGACCACCTCGGCCAGAAAATCTTCTGGCTCGGTCCCGAGCGCGACAATTCGATCTATCGCGGATTGCATCCGGTGCTGGCGCCACTGGAGCAGGCCGAATACATCATCTGCACCGGCCTGTTCGACGACGAGACCGAATCCGCCGAGGACTATCGCGACATGCTGCTGCAGGCGCGCGCGCGCCAGTTGCCGATGATTTGCGCCAATCCCGACATCGTGGTCGAACGCGGCGACCGGCTGATCTATTGCGCGGGGGCCGTTGCCGAACTCTATCGCGAGCTCGGCGGCCAGGTGACCTTCTACGGCAAGCCGCACCGGCCGATCTATGAGCGGGCGATGGCGCTTGCCGCCGAGCGCCACGGCCGCGCCACGGCGCTGCACCGCGTGCTTGCCATCGGCGATTCAGTGCGGACCGACCTCGCCGGCGCGCACGGCTTCGGGATCGATTGCCTGTTCGTGACCCGCGGCATCCACGCCGAGGACTTCGAAGGCCTCGATCAGCTCGATCCCGCTTCGGTGAAGGAGCTGTTCGGTCATCCGCCTCGGGCGCTGACGCGGGAATTGCGCTGGTAGCCAGCGCGGCTCCCGGGACGCCGGAGCTACGCGCTTGCCATGTCGGGGAAGACCGCTTCGATCTTGGTCTTCAGCGTCGCGGCATTGAACGGCTTGACAATGTAATTGTTGACCCCGGCCTTTTTGGCCGCGATCACGTTCTCGGTCTTGGATTCCGCCGTGATCATGATGAACGGGGTGGTGGCGAGGTTGGGATCTGCCCGCACTTCCCGCAACAGATCGTAGCCGGTCATCGGCTCCATGTTCCAGTCGGAGATCACCAGCCCGTATTTCTTGCCGCGCATCTTGTTCAGGGCCGCGGACCCGTCGCTGGCATCGTCGATGTTCTCGAACCCAAGCTGTTTCAGGAGATTTCTGATGATGCGGATCATGGTATTGTAGTCATCAACAACCAGAACCGACATCGACAAATCTACCGCCATCTTGGATCCCTCGAACGCTGCCTGTCATCGACACGCCCGCAGGTCGAAACGGCCCGCAGTTCGCTTCCCAGCTGTATCATCAGGCGTTAAACAGCTCGTTAACCGGACCGCCGTGGAAGAAATGAACCCTGCACCGCAACGCCGACCGTCCGCTTGACTTCCACACGGCGGCCACGTCACGGTCCGGCCTCTCCAAGGTTCAAAGAATCCCGTAATGACGCCCCGCTTTACCGTTATCCGTGATACCACGCCTCCGACCGCGTTCCCGAAGGGAGCCGTGGTGGCGATGGGTAATTTCGACGGTGTTCACCTCGGCCACCGCGCCGTTATCGCCGCCGCGATCGAGATGGGCCGCCATCATGGCAAGCCGGTGCTGGCGGTGACTTTCGAGCCGCATCCGCGCAGTTTCTTCAGCCCGAATTCGCCGCAGTTCCGACTGAGCGACGAGACCGCCAAACTCAGGCTGCTGGCTGGAACCGGTCTCGCCGGCGCCGTGGTGATGACGTTCGACAGAATCCGCGCCGGGACGACGGCGCAGGATTTCATTCACCATGATCTGATCGGGCGACTCGGAATCAGCGGCATCGCGGTCGGCTATGACTTTCATTTCGGCAGGGGCCGGGTCGGCTCGCCGAGTCTCCTGGTCAGCGAGGCGCCCCAGCTCGGCATCGAGGTCGACGTGCAGCCGCACATCGATATCGAGGATCGGCCGGTTTCCTCCAGCGCCATTCGCATGGCGCTGGCCGAGGGGCAGATCAAAGAGGCTACCAGCATGCTCGGCGGCCCGTGGTTTGTCGCCGGCGAGGTGATTCACGGCGAGAAGCGCGGCCGCGATCTCGGTTATCCCACCGCCAATATCCGGCTCGACAAGAACTGCGGGCTGAAGCACGGCATCTATGCCGTGCGGGTCGGCCGCGGCGCCGAGCGCTTCGACGGTGTCGCCAGTTTCGGCCGCCGCCCGACCTTCGACAATGGCGCGACGGTGCTGGAGGTTTTCCTGTTCGACTTCACCGGCGATCTCTACGGCACGGCGCTTGATGTCGCCTTCATCGGCTTCATCCGCGAGGAACTCAAGTTTGGCAGCGTCGAGGCACTGGTCCGCCAAATGGACGAGGACAGCGCCCGCGCCCGCGTCATGCTGGCGGCGGCCCCTGGCGCCTTTCCGAGGCTTGGCAGCATTGGCTGACTTCCGCCCTCCCCCTGCCCGTCAAAACGCGCTATTGACCCCGCCATGACCGAAAAGCCGCAAAAATCCGACGCCAACGACTATTCAAAAACCCTGTTCCTGCCGCAGACGGAATTTCCAATGCGCGCCGGGCTGCCGCAGCGCGAGCCGGAAATCCTCAAGCACTGGAACGAGATCGGGCTGTACGGCAGGCTGCGCGAGGCGGCCGCCGGCCGCACCAAATTCGTCCTGCATGACGGGCCGCCCTATGCCAACGGCAACATCCATATCGGGCATGCGCTGAACAAGATCCTCAAGGACGTCGTCACCAAGAGCCAGCAGATGCTCGGCTTCGACTCCAATTACGTGCCCGGCTGGGACTGCCACGGCCTGCCGATCGAATGGAAGATCGAGGAAGAGAATTACCGTTCCAGGGGCAAGCCGAAGCCGGACTTTCGCGACTCCGCCGCGATGGTCGCGTTCCGCCGCGAATGCCGCGCCTATGCGACGCACTGGCTCAACGTGCAGCGCGAGGAATTCAAGCGGCTCGGCATTATCGGCGACTGGGATCATCCCTACGCCACCATGGATTATTTCGCCGAAGCCCAGATCGCCCGCGAGCTGATGAAGTTCGCCGCCAACGGTACGCTGTATCGCGGCTCCAAACCGGTGATGTGGAGCGTGGTGGAAAAAACCGCGCTGGCCGAAGCCGAGGTCGAATACGAGGACTACACCTCGGACACGGTATGGGTGAAGTTTCCGGTCATCCGTCTCGATGACCGTGCAAGAAATACCACCGTCATGCCCGGGCTTGACCCGGGCATCCACGACTTGCTTGACAAGAAGACAGACGTGGATGGCCGGGACGAGCCCGGCCATGACGGAAGAATGAGTATCGTGATCTGGACCACCACGCCATGGACGTTGCCTGGCAATCGCGCCATCAGCTTTTCGCCGAAAATTGCCTATGGCCTTTACAGGGTGACCAATGCGCCCGCCGACAACTGGGCCAAGACAGGCGATCTTCTGATCCTAGCGGACGCGCTTGCCGAAAGCGTGTTCAAGCAATCGCGCGTTACCGCCTATGAGAAAGTCCGCGACGTGCCCGCCGATACGCTGGATGCGGTGGAATGTTCACATCCGTTGCGCGGTCTCGGCGGCGGCTATGAATTCAAGGTCCCGCTTCTTCCCGGCGATCACGTCACCGACGATGCCGGTACCGGTTTCGTGCACACCGCGCCCGGCCATGGCCGTGAGGACTTCGATCTCTGGGTGTCGAACGCGCGCGACCTGGAATCCCGCGGCATCAACGCCACGATTCCCTACACGATCGATGAAAACGGCGCCTTCACCGATCAGGCCCCGGGCTTCGAAGGCAGGCGCGTCATCAATGACAAGGGCGAGAAGGGCGACGCCAACGAGGCCGTCATCAAGGCGCTGATCGAGCGCGGCATGCTGCTGGCGCGCGGCCGGCTCAAGCATCAATACCCGCATTCCTGGCGTTCCAAGAAGCCGGTGATTTTCCGCAACACGCCGCAATGGTTCATCGCGATGGACAAGCCTTTTTCTCTTCCCTCCCCGCTTGCGGGGGAGGGTCAGGGAGCGGGGTCAAAGCAGGCAGTGGCCGACGTTGGGGAGCAAACGCTGCGTGCCCGCGCACTGCAGGCCATCTCGGTCACCCAATGGGTGCCGCCGCAGGGTCAGAACCGCATCACCGGCATGATCGCCGGTCGTCCCGACTGGGTGATCTCGCGGCAGCGCGCCTGGGGCGTGCCGATCGCGGTGTTTGTGCGCGAAAACGGCGACGGCACCGCCGAAATCCTGCAGGACGGGGCCGTCAACCGGCGCATCGCCGACGCGTTCGAAGCCGAAGGCGCCGATGCCTGGTACATGGACGGCGCACGCGAGCGCTTCCTCGGCTCGCACGCCAACGAGCCATGGAAAAAGATCGACGACATCTGCGACGTCTGGTTCGATTCCGGCTCGACCCATGCCTTCGTGCTCGAAGACCCCGTGCATTTTCCGGGCCTCAAGGGCATCCGGCGCAGGATCGACGGCGGCGACGATACCGTGATGTATCTCGAAGGAAGCGACCAGCATCGCGGCTGGTTTCACTCCTCGCTGCTGGAAAGCTGCGGCACCCGCGGCCGCGCGCCCTATGACGTCGTGCTGACGCATGGCTTCACGCTCGACGAGAACGGCCGCAAGATGTCGAAGTCGCTCGGCAACACCGTCGAGCCGCAGAAGGTGATGGCGCAATCCGGCGCCGATATCCTGCGGCTTTGGGTTTGCGCGACCGACTACGCCGACGACCAGCGGATCGGCCCGGAGATCCTGAAGAATACCATCGAGACCTACCGCAAGCTGCGCAACACGATCCGCTGGATGCTCGGCACGCTGCATCATTTCAAGCCACAGGACGCCGTCGGCTTTGCCGAGATGCCCGAACTGGAGCGGCTGATGCTGCATCAGCTCGCGGGTCAGGCCGCCATCGTTAGCAACGCCTACGCCGAGTTCGACTATAAAACCGTGATCGCGAGCCTTTCCGCCTTCATGAATACCGAACTGTCCGCGTTCTATTTCGATATCCGCAAGGACGCGCTGTATTGCGACCCGCCGTCTTCGCTGGCGCGCAAGGCCGCGCTGACCACCATCGATCTTGTTTGCGATGCGATCCTGAAATGGCTGGCGCCGGTGCTGTCGTTCACCACGGAAGAGGCGTGGCGGATGTACAAGCCCGCCGCCGAGCCGTCGGTGCATCTCACGCTGTTTCCGGCGGGGTTCGAACAATTCCGCGACGATGCGCTGGCCGCGAAATGGCAGATCATCCGCGACGTCCGCCGCGTCGTGACCGGCGCGCTCGAAATCGAGCGGGCGGCGAAGCGGATCGGCTCGTCGCTGGAAGCCTCGCCGCTGATTTACATTTCGGACCGGAAAATCTTCAATACCTTGTTCGATACCGACCTGGCCGAGGTCTGCATCACCTCGAATGCGATGGCGACCAACGAGGAGGCTCCGGCCGATGCGTTCCGCCTGAACGAGGTGCCCGGCGTCGCCGTGGTGGTTGAAAAGGCCGTCGGCACCCGATGCGCGCGGTCGTGGAAGATCCTGCCGACCGTGGGCGAGGACGCCGACTATCCGGACGTGTCGCCGCGCGATGCCCAGGCGCTGCGCGAATGGAAGGCGCTGGGAGTGGTGGTTTGACCGCTCCATTTCGCTCCGGCCTGATCGCCGCCGTCGTCACGCTGCTGCTCGACCAGGCCTCGAAACTCTGGCTGCTGTTCGTGTTCGACATCGGCCACCGCGGCGCCGTCAAGGTCACGCCGTTCTTCGATCTGGTGCTGGCCTGGAATCCCGGGATCAGTTTCGGCTGGCTGCAGAACGACAGCCAGTTCGCCCAGATCGCCCTGCTGATCGTCAAGGCGGTGGCGGTGATCGTGCTGGCGATCTGGATGGCGCGGTCGCGCACCGTCCTTGCCACCGTCGCGCTCGGCCTGATCATCGGGGGCGCGATCGGCAACGCCGTTGACCGCCTGGCCTATGGCGCGGTGGTCGATTTCGCCCTGTTCCATGTCCAGATCGCGGGCAATACCTTCAATTGGTACGTGTTTAACCTCGCCGACGTGGCGATCGTTGCCGGGGTCGCTGCCTTGCTGTATGACAGCTTCCTGGGGGTACCCGCCGCAAAAGCGCCCTGATCCCGGCTGATACGACCCGATCAGGCTGAAAGCTGCGTAGCGCGCGGGATGGCCGCCGGCCAACGCCAGTTCGCAGCAGAATCTGAAGAGAATCAACAGGGACAGCGCGATGCGCAAGACTGAAGCCACCGCTTGGATGCCGCAGAATGGGTCGGGAGCGCCGCTGCGCGGGCTCCGGCTCGCCGCGCTCGCTCTGGGCGTCGGTCTGGTGATGGTGGCTGGCGCTGCGCGCGCCCAGGACGACGAAGACCAGGGCGACGACAAGACCTTCGAGGAAAAGATCCTCGACAACGTCATGTCCGGACTTGGCGCCACCAACATGCAGAACCACCGCGGTATCGATTATCGCGAACGCTCGCCGCTGGTGGTACCTCCCAAGATCGATCTGCCGCCGCCGGTTTCAGCCTCCTCGGAGGTCAATGCACCCAATTGGCCGAAAGACCCGGATGTGGCGCAGCGCAAGGCCGCCATTGCAGCCAGCAAGAAACGCAAGCCCGCCAATTTCTGGGAAGCCGCACGGCCGCTGACGCCGAGCGAGCTCAATGTCGGGCGGACCGCGGCCCCCGCCCATCCCGATACCGATCCGGTTCAGCCGGGCCGGCAGGCCGATACGCTCCTCAGCCCGTCGCAGCTTGGCTTTAACGGCGGTTTGTTGAGCATGTTCCACGGCAATACCACCGAGACGGCGCCGTTCCCGGGTGAGCCGACGCGCGAAACGCTGACCCAGCCTCCGGTCGGCTACCAGACGCCGTCACCAAATTTTGCCTACGGCACCGGACCCAAGGAATCGCTCAACAAGGAATACAATCCGGTCGCCGGCAAGTATGGCGATTAATTGCGCCAGTCTCTCGGCTTCGTGAAGCGTGACGGCGGATACGCGGCGTACATTGCCGCGGATTTATCTCGAACGCTTTTGTTCGAGCCTGCAGACAGGTCATGATGTCCTCATCCCGTTTTGTCGTTTGCTCCGTCGCCGCGCTGCTGCTGGCGTTCACCGTCTCTGCACCTGGCGTTCGCGCCCAGACCACCGTGACATCGCAGCCTCCCGCCACCTTCACCCTCGGCAACGGCCTGAAAGTGGTGGTGATCCCCGATCACCGCACGCCGGTCGTCACCCAGATGATCTGGTACAAGGTCGGCTCGGCCGACGAGACGCCCGGCAAATCGGGCCTTGCGCATTTTCTTGAGCATTTGATGTTCAAGGGCACCAGCAAGCATCCGGCCGGCCAGTTCTCCCAGACCGTGCTCAAGATCGGCGGCAACGAAAACGCCTTCACCTCGACCGACTACACCGGCTATTTCCAGCGCGTACCGCGCGATCAGCTCGGATCCATGATGGAGTTCGAGGCCGATCGGATGACCGGCCTGATCCTCAAGGACGAGAACGTGCTGCCGGAGCGCGACGTCGTGCTCGAGGAATACAACATGCGCGTCGCCAACAACCCGGAGGCGCGGCTGACCGAACAGATCATGGCGGCGCTGTACCTCAATCATCCCTATGGCCGGCCGGTCATCGGCTGGCACCACGAAATCGAGAAACTCGACCGCGAGGACGCGCTGGCGTTCTACAAGCGCTTCTATGCACCGAACAACGCGACGCTGGTGATCGCCGGCGACGTCGATGAAAAGGACGTTCGCCCGATGGCGGAGCGGACGTTCGGCCCGGTGCCGCCGCAGCCTTCGATTCCGGCGCGACGCCTGCGTCCGCAGGAGCCGACGCCGGTCGCCCCGCGCACCGTGACGCTCGCCGACCCGCGCGTCGAACAGCCGAACATGAAGCGCTTCTATCTGGTTCCGTCCGCCACCACCGCCGCCGCCGGCGAAAGTCCGGCGCTCGATGTGCTGGCGCAATTGATGGGCAATGGCAGCAATTCCTATTTGTATCGCGCGCTGGTGATCGACAAGTCGCTCGCGGTCAGCGCCGGCGCCGGATATCAGGGCACCTCGCTCGATGCCACCCAGTTCACGATCTCGGTCGCGCCCAAACCCGGCGTCGAGTTCACCCAGGTCGAACAGGCGGTCGATCGTGTGATCGCCGATGTCGGACAGAACACCATTCCGGCCGAGGACCTCGAGCGCGTCAAGACCCAGCTCATCGCCGAAGCCATCTATGCCCAGGACAACCAGGCGACGCTGGCGCGCTGGTATGGCGCCGCGCTCACCATCGGCTTGAGCGTCGAGGACATCCGAAGCTGGCCGGATCGCATTCGCGCCGTCACCGCCGAACAGGTCAGCGCCGCCGCGCGAAAATGGCTCGACAAGAAGCGCTCGGTGACCGGCTATCTGATCAAGGACACCACGGCAAAACCCGAGGAGAAGCGCTCGTGACTTATTCCGGGGTTGCCGCGCGCCGCGTCGTGACGATGATTGCGGCCTGTTTCGCCATGACGCTGATCGCGTCAACGCCGTCGCAGGCCGCGGCAAAGATCCAGCATCTGGTGACGCCGGGCGGCATCGAGGCCTGGTTCGTGCAGGATGCCACCTTGCCGCTGATCGCGATGGAATATGCCTTCGGCGGCGGCGCCGCACAGGATCCGGCCGACAAGCCCGGGGTCGGCAATCTGGTCGCCGATCTGCTCGATGAAGGCTCGGGTGACCTCGATTCCAAGACCTTCCACGAACGGCTCGACCGCCGCGCCATCGAGCTCAGCTTCAGGGACACAAGGGATTTTTTCCGCGGTTCGCTGCGCATGCTGCGGGACAACAAGGACGAGGCCTTCGATCTGCTTCGGATGGCACTGACCTCGCCGCATTTCGACAGCGTCGACGTCGAACGGATTCGTTCGCAAGTGATGTCGAGCCTGCGCGGCGACACCACCAATCCTGGCGCGCTGGCGAGCCGCAAGTTCCTGGAAATGGCGTTTGGCGACCATCCCTACGGCCGGCGCGCCGAGGGCACCCTGGAAAGCGCGGCCAAGATCGATATCGCCGATCTCAAGACTTATACCCGCCGCGTCCTCGCCAGGGACACGCTCAGGATCGCCGTGGTCGGCGATATCGACGCCGATACGCTCGGCAAGCTGCTCGACCGGACGTTTGGCGGATTGCCGGCCAAAGCGAGCCTGACGCCGGTCGCCGAGGTCGAGGCCGCCAAACCGCCGCAGCGCGCGTTCATTCCGCTCGATGTTCCGCAAACCGTGGTGACGTTCGGCGGCCCCGGCTTCAAGCGCCATGATCCCGATTTCATGGCAGGTTATGTCGTCAACCACATTCTCGGCGGCGGGACGCTGTCGTCACGGCTCTACCACGAGGTGCGCGAGAAGCGCGGCCTTGCCTATTCGGTCTACGAGGCGCTGCTCTGGATGGAGCATTCCGCAGTGTTTGTCGGCAATACCGGCACCCGCGCCGACCGCGCCGGCGAAACGGTCGAGGCTATCGACAAGGAAGTCCGCCGCATGGCCGAGGATGGCCCGACCCAGCAGGAGCTGGACGAAGCCAAATCCTATCTCAAGGGGTCGCAGATGCTGGCGCTGGACACCTCATCCAAGCTCGCAGCGGCGCTGCTGCAGTACCAGCTCGACGGACTTCCGATCGACTATATCGAAAAGCGCAACGCCATCGTCGACGCGGTTACCCTCGATGACGCCAAGCGCGCCGCCAAGCGTCTGTGGGGACAGGGTCTGTTGACCGTGATTGTCGGCCGCGCCCCGCAGGCTGCCGCGCAGCCCGCCGCGGCAACGCCAGCCCCGCCGACGGCGAATTGATCTGGTCCAGCATTCGCTCTAGCGTGGCCTTCATTCTTCGACCGTCATGCCCGAGCTTGTCCTAGCTTGTCCCGGGCATCCACGTCTTCGCGGCAACGAAACAAGAAAGACGTGGATGGCCGGGACATAGGCGAGCGGAAGGAAGCGACGCCGTCCCTCGGACGGCTATGCCCGGCCATGACGAAAAAACAAATCCGGACGCACTCCCCGTCGGGAGCGAATTGAGCGAGCCCAGCCGGGCAATTTTCCGGGCACCGTCAAGCAAGCCCTGCATAAAACCGCTATCCTCGGCTCGCCCGATTCTCTCGCTCCCGGTGACGCCATGCTGCGGGTTTCCCGCGACCTCCTGATCGACGAAAATGACATCGAGATCCATTTCGTTCGCGCCTCGGGACCGGGCGGACAGAACGTCAACAAGCTTTCGAGTGCCGCGCAACTGCGGTTCGATACCCGACGGATCACGCTCGCCGACGATGTCGCGGCGCGGCTAGACCGGCTCGCGGGCCAGCGCATGACCAAGGACGGCGTGATTGTGATTCATGCGCAGCGTTTCCGTACCCAGGAGCGCAACCGCGCCGACGCGATCGACCGATTGCTGCAATTGCTTCGCGAAGCCTCGATCCGGCCAACCCCGCGCCGCGCTACCCGGCCGACGCTGGGTTCCAAGCAACGGCGGCTGGAAGGCAAGAAGCGCCGCAGCGACGTCAAGGCGAGGCGAAGCTCGGGCGGCTTTGACGATTGAAGCCGACGCGCGGCAGCATCCGCCGCGCACTCACCTCTTTTGTTTTGTTTCGTCATAAAAACAGCCCGCTACTACCACCGCCTGTTGGCGGCGACCTAAGCTTGGCTCGCGCCAACGGTGACGGTCATGAGAAAGCGACGTGCGATACGCGTCATGGGGCTGGGATTTTGCAGCGCGATAACGTTTGTCAGCGCCGTTTCAGCACAAATCCCGCTGCCCGCGGCCAAGCCTCCCGATGGAGCCGCGCTTTTCAAACAGCAATGCGCCACGTGTCACACGACAAATCTGTCCGACGCTACTCGACAGGGACCGACATTGGCGCAGATCATCGGCCGCAAAGCCGGCAAGGTCGAAGGGTTCCCCTATTCACCGAGCCTGGCGCAGGCCGATTTCACCTGGGACGAGAACAGGCTCGACGCGTGGCTGGCGAATCCGCAGGCCGTCGTGCCCGGCGCCATCATGCCGTACCGCCAGGCCAAGGCCGAGACCCGCACCGCCATCATTACCTATCTCAAGGGGTTGAACTGAATGGCCAAGCCGGTTCACTCGATGATCCGCGTGTTCGATGAGGCGAAGTCGCTCGACTTCTATGCCCGCGCGTTCGACCTGCAGATTGCCGACCGGCTGGTGTTTCCGGATTTCGCCCTGATTTATCTGCGTCACCCCTCATCGCCGTTCGAACTCGAACTGACGGTGAATTTCGGCCGCCAGGAACCCTACCTCGCAGGCGACGGATACGGCCATCTGGCCGTTGTCGTCGACGATCTCGATTCCGAACACGCCCGGTTCGAGCGCGAGAACCTGTCGCCCGGGCCGCTCCGCGATTTCAAGCACGACAGCGCCACGCTGGCGCGCTTTTTCTTCGTGTCCGATCCCGACAGCTACAAGATCGAGGTGATCCAGAAAGGCGGCCGCTTCGGCTAGTGCAATCGACAAGAATGTTCAATGGAGGTACCCCATGAGAGAAGTTGATCGTCGAGGCAAATATAATCGCCGAATTTTCCTGCAGGGCGCTGCGACCGCGCTCCCGGCCGCTGCCATCGCGGCCAATACCGGGATTGGCGTTGAGGATGCGTGGGCCGACGACGCCACGACGCTGACGCCGGCGACCCTGAAGACGCTGGTCAAAGTCGCGCGCGACATCTATCCGCACGACTTCCTGGTCGACAGCTACTACGTCACCGCCGTCAAGCCGTGGGACGGCAAGGCGGCCAAGGATCCGGCCGTCAAGGCGCTGCTTGAAGACGGCGTCCGGCGTCTCGATCAGGACGCGAAGGATCGGCACAAGGTCGCTTACGCACAAGTCCCCTGGGAAGCCGACCGGGTCGTGCTGTTGCAGGGAATCGAGCAGACCGATTTCTTCAAGAAGGTCCGCTCCGATCTTGTTGTCTCTCTCTACAACCAGGAAGAGCTATGGCCGAAATTCGGCTACGAGGGCTCGTCCGCCGAGCATGGTGGCTACATCAAACGCGGCTTCAACGACATCGATTGGCTGCCGAAAGTCTAGGGCTTCGAGCAAATCCGGTTGGGAGGACAGATCATGGCGAAATTCGATCAGAACGACGATGGCGTTGTTGTAATTGTTGGCTCCGGCGCCGGCGGCGGTACGCTCGGCAATGAGCTCGCTCAGAAAGGTGTCAAGGTGGTGATCCTTGAGGCCGGACCGCGCACCGAGATCCAGGACTTCATCAACAATGAATGGGAAAGCTTCACGCAGCTCGCATGGACCGACATGCGAACGACGTCCGGCACCTGGCGCGTTGCCAGCGACTTTCCAAATCTGCCGGCGTGGATCGTCAAATCGGTCGGCGGATCGACCGTGCATTGGGCCGGCGCATCGCTGCGGTTCGACGAGCATGAGTTTCGGATCCGAAGCGCCTATGGCAATGTGCCGGGCGCCAACCTGCTCGACTGGCCGATCACGCTGGCGGAAATGGAGCCGTGGTACGCCAAAGCTGAAGACAAGATGGGCGTCACCCGCACCAACAACATTCCGGGATTGCCGGGCAACAACAACTTCAAGGTGATGGAGGCCGGCGCCAGGAAGCTCGGATACAAGGAAGTGCACACCGGGCGGATGGCGATCAACAGCGAGCCCCGCGATGGCCGCGGCTCCTGCCAGCAGATCGGTTTCTGTTTCCAGGGCTGCAAATCCGGCGCCAAATGGTCGACGCTCTACACCGAGATCCCCAAGGGCGAGGCGACCGGCAACCTCGAGGTTCGCCCGAACAGCATGGCGCTCAAGATCGAGCATGATGCATCGGGCAAGGTCACCGGCGTCGTCTACGCCGACGAAGCCGGCAAGACGCAGCGCCAGAAGGCGCGCGTCGTCGCGGTGGCCGGCAACTCGATCGAGAGCCCGCGGCTGTTGCTCAACAGTGCGTCGAGCATGTTTCCCGACGGCCTCGCCAACAGTTCCGGCCAGGTCGGCCGCAACTACATGCGTCACATGACCGGCAGCGTCTATGCCGTTTTCGACCGATCGGTGCACATGTATCGCGGCACCACCATGGCCGGCATCATCCGTGACGAGGCGCGGCACAACCCTTCGCGCGGTTTCATGGGCGGCTATGAAATGGAAACGCTGTCGCTGGGTCTGCCCTTCATGGCGGCGTTCCTCAATCCCGGCGCCTGGGGACGCCCGTTCACCGCGGCAATGGAAGGATACCCGCGGATGGCCGGGATGTGGCTGGTCGGCGAGGACATGCCGCAGGAGACCAACCGCGTCACGCTCGACCCGAAGGCCAAGGACAAGTTCGGTTTGCCGGTCGCGAGCGTGCACTATGACGACCATCCCAACGACATCGCCATGCGCGATCACGCCTACAAACAGGGCTCGGCGGTGTACGAGGCAGTCGGTGCGACGGTGACCTATCCGACCGCGCCGTATCCGAGCACCCATAACATGGGCACCAACCGGATGAGCGCCAAGGCCAAAGACGGTGTAGTGAACAAGTTCGGACAGACCCACGACATCAAGAATTTGTTCGTGTCGGACGGCAGCCAGTTCACCAGCGGCGCGGCCTGCAATCCGACACTCACGATCGTGGCGCTGGCCACCCGGCAGGCCGACCACATCGCCGGCGCCATGCAGCGGAAGGAGATCTAGCGGGATCCCGAGTGCCTCGTTTCCGTCATGGCCGGGCTT
>CAWEEF010000011.1:0-47726 GCA_963808035.1 uncultured Alphaproteobacteria bacterium
AAAACAAGGCGATTGCTGACCAATCGCCCTTGCTCAAGCTTGGTCTACCAAGAGTCCGATTCCAAAGAACGTCTACGCGTCAGCAATTGGATTGTGCAAAGACTCTATAATTATGCAGTCAAGAAAACCGTCGAACTCTGACTTCTGACGGTCTTTCAACATGTAGTCGATCCAACCCGCGTTCGCACCGTCGCGGACTAGAATTCTGCTGTGACCCCACTCGACCTTCGCCCAACACGCGCGGATCATGTTTTCAAGGGTAATGGCATCGAAGTGTGAGGGCAATTCAATTGCACAATGAATATGCCATCGACCTGACGCGCCGCACTCCCATGGACGTAACGCGCGGGCGCGGACCTCGCCCTTTTCAAGTACGGGTAAAACACGAAGACGCTTGCCGTGTCGACGAAATGCAGATCCATATACAGCTCTGTTGAGGAGGTTCATGAAGTGCCAAAAGCTTGTCTGCACCGATAGTCGTCGATTTTTACCCAACCACCGCGGTCGGGCTGCAAGGCTTGCTTCAAGGTTAGAGTGACGTCGCAAAATTCACCCCAGCTGCTGGTATCGAAGAAGTGTGATTTGGCGGTTTCAAAAGCATCAGATCTAACTTCCATCGAATATTTATACGCCTCGAGCATGGCCTCATCTGCGGGGTCGCTACGACTGTCCCCTGCTCTCAGGAAGCGTTTTCGCTCGCCACTAAGTCGCGGTATTGCTCGAACGCCGCATCGGACAGAACGGTCCGTTTGGGTGACGCCATGTATTTCGCAACGCGATCCGCCCTAACTATTGCAGACCCATGTGTCAGGTCGCAATTGAACGCGGTGATAGCTACGCTTGGCGGCACAAGCTTAGTTGGATTTCCCCGCAGCTACGCAGGTTTCGCGGATGTCGTTATATGCGTGCGTCAGCGTCGCCATGTCATCGTGTGAGCCGATGAAGTCGTCCAAGTAAACGGTTATAACTACGCCGTTAGCGATGGCGCGCTCTATGAGATCGAAACAGCCGACTTCATCAAAACAAGACTGGCTAGAAGTGGAGACTGGACAAAGCCGATAGGCAGCACGTGCGGGGGCGCGGCGTTTATCGGGTTTACGAACGCCCAGGACCACTTTGCAAATGTGCCAGCCCCGGGGTAACCACATTTTCGCAAGGCTCGGGTGACACGCATTCTGGCGATGGAGTTGTAAAAGTTCTGTACATCGATCTTGAAGAATCAGCTGTTATAGACATGTGGGCATGCATAGCCGCAACATGGCCACCCGATTTGTAGTGATAGAAATAATCAGGGAAATCGACGCGTTTGGAGAAGAACTTGAGCATCCTCTTGCCGCGACGCTCGCACTTCTCATTGGGTACGAAAATAATCTTACCCCGCGACCGATACTTGTACTTGTAGTTCTCGATCATCGCAGTTGGCGACCTTACTCGCTAGTTCGATGAGAAGTTTGATTGTCGTAAGAACGGGCACCAACCATTCAGCCACTTTGCGAGTAAGGTGCGCCGCACGTGCAAAAGCCTTTTTGCTCATGCCGCGCCTCCATTATTCATCCGCCAGCCTCCAGCGAATCCAAGAAATGGAGCCGACAACCGAGGATCGACGCATCGCAGGGAAGCGTATTCGCCGAGTGGAACGCATGAGCCATTACGCCCATAGCGCCCGAAGCCGCCGTGAGTTGGCTGACGGAAGATTTTCAGCGTGGTGGCGTCCCTCAGTAAAATCAAGAGAAAAAGGCAACGCTCGCGAACCTTCGACGATTGTCTGCGTAGGCGCGCCGAAAGCAAGATGGCCGGGACTGCCGCTAACGGCTGCCGCTAATGCCGCTAAATTGTCCTGTAAGCCATTGATTTAGCTTGGCGCTCCCTAGGGGAATCGAACCCCTGTTTCAGCCTTGAGAGGGCCGCGTCCTAACCGCTAGACGAAGGGAGCGTGCGGCTTTCAGGGATAGCCTTGAAATCGGCCGGCGGCAAGGCGGCCGCCGGCCGGGCCAGGTCCGGGGTCAGGGTTCGCCGACAAAGCTCAGCCGGCCGGCCGGCTTCAGCGTGTGGATGTCGAAGGTGCGGATTTCGGTCGTGCCGCCGATATTGAGCGTCACCACCAGGCGGTCGCCGGCGACGGCGGTGGCCATGATGCGGGCGTCCCTGGGCAGGGTCGCGGTGACCTCGGCCGTAACCGCGCTTCCCTCGGCGCGAAAAAGGCGATAGCCGATGGCGACGAGCACGGCCGCGATCGCCAGGGCCGTGGTCAGGCCGGCGATCAGCATCAGCCGCCGCACCCGCAGGAACAGCGCCGCCTGCTCCGGGGTCGGCTCGGGCGCGATGGTTTCGGTCATTCTTGCTTTTCTCGAAACAAGGCACTTCATCGGATCATCGCGTGTCGTCAACCAGCGTTCAGAGGCTTGAAGTCACCGTCGCCGGCGCCGAAGGGTCGGCCCGGCTCGACCGCGTCCTCGCGGTGCGGCGCCCGGAACTGTCGCGCTCGCGGCTGAAAGCGCTGATCCTGGCCGGCTCCGTCGCCATCCGGGGCGTTCCCGTCCGCGACCCCGCTTATCATGTCGTCCCAGGCGATACGATCACAATCGATCTGCCGGAGGCGGTCGCCGCCGAACCCCAGGCCGAAACCATTGCCCTCGATATCGTCCACGAGGATGACGACATCATCGTCATCGACAAGCCCCGGGGCCTTGTCGTCCATCCCGGCGCCGGCCATGAGACCGGCACGCTGGTCAATGCGCTGATCGCCCATTGCGGCGCCAGCCTGTCCGGCATCGGCGGCATCCGCCGCCCCGGCATCGTGCACCGGCTCGACAAGGACACCACCGGGCTGATGGTGATCGCCAAGAACGACCGGGCGCACCGCTCGCTCTCTGCGCAATTCGCCGATCACGGCCGTACCGGTTCGATGCGGCGCGGCTATCTCGCCTTTGCCTGGGATCTGCCGCAGCGCCAGCGCGGCACCGTGGACGCGCCGATCGATCGGCATCCGCATGCCCGGGAGAAGATGGCGGTACGCGAGCGCGGCCGCGACGCCATTACCCATTGGGAGCTGCGGGAATCCTATCGGGGGCGGGACGGCAAGCCGGTCGCCTCGCTGATCGCCTGCCAGCTCGAGACCGGACGCACCCACCAGATCCGGGTCCACCTTGCTCATATCGGCCATCCCCTGCTCGGCGACGGCGTCTATGGCCAGCATTTCGCGACCAAGGCGAGCCGCCTCGGCGCCGCCGGCCAGGCCGCCTTGGCGGCCCTCGGCCGGCAGGCGCTGCATGCCTACCTGCTGCAGCTGGAGCACCCCGGGACCGGGGAAATTTTGCGCTGGGAGGCCCCTTTGCCGGAGGATCTGGTTCTTCTGAAGGGCGCGCTGCAAGCGGCGCTATGACGCAGGCTTCTCGGAAAACGCCAGCTATACCAACAGGTTATGGCAGCCACACGGTGACGTGACCCCGAATTCCTTCCAAATCCCGGCCGGTTTGGTGTATGTTGCACCTGCGTTGAATATCCAACGCGGAACATCGCAGCGCGACTGGCTTTAACAAAGCGGCCGCCTGCCGGGCCCGCCGCTATCGGGGGCCTGAACCACTGGAGGGCGCTGAAAATGGCCCGTACAGCTTCACTACCGGTTCTCAACGGAGAATCCGGCCTTTCAAGATACCTCGCCGAAATCCGCAAATTTCCGATGCTGGAACCCCAGCAGGAATACATGCTCGCCAAACGTTGGCGCGAGCATGACGATCGCGACGCGGCACATCATCTCGTCACCAGCCATCTCCGACTCGTGGCCAAGATCGCCATGGGCTATCGCGGCTACGGCTTGCCGATTTCCGAGGTCGTCTCGGAAGGCAATGTCGGCCTGATGCAGGCGGTGAAGCGGTTCGAGCCCGAAAAGGGCTTCCGCCTCGCCACTTACGCCATGTGGTGGATCAAGGCGTCAATTCAAGAGTACATCCTTCGCTCGTGGTCGCTCGTGAAGATGGGCACCACCGCGAACCAGAAGAAGCTGTTCTTCAACCTGCGCAAGGCGAAGAGCAAGATCTCCGCACTGGACGAGGGCGATCTGCGTCCCGACCAGGTGAAGCTGATTGCCAAGCGCCTCGGCGTCACCGACCAGGATGTGGTCGACATGAACCGCCGTCTCGGCGGCGACGCCTCGCTCAATGCGCCGATCCGCGACGACGGCGAGGCTGGCGAATGGCAGGACTGGCTGGTCGATACGACGCCCAATCAGGAAGCCGTCATGGCCGAGCACGAGGAGCTGGATCATCGCCGCGAGGCGCTGAACGGCGCCATCGGGGTGCTCAATCCGCGCGAACGCCGCATCTTCGAGGCGCGGCGGCTGGCCGACGATCCGATGACCCTGGAAGATCTCGCCAGCGAGTTCGGGGTATCGCGCGAGCGGGTGCGGCAGATCGAAGTCCGCGCATTCGAGAAGGTGCAGTCCGCCGTGAAGGGCACGATCGCCCGGCAGGAGCAGGCCGCACTGGAAGCCGCGCACTGATTTCGCGGACAAGGCGAACGAACTGCGAAAGCCGGCGGCGACGCCGGCTTTTTGTTTGCGACACTGCGATTGGCGGCGCATAGCCGGCGAGTTAGGCGCGCTTGCGCTGCGTCTGCTCCAGGATCGCTTCGTATTCGGGCAACGGCGGTGGCGCCGGTTCGTAGACCGCATAGCGGTTCTTGCCCTCGTTCTTGGCGGCGTAAAGCGCGTGGTCGGCGGCTGCGATCAGCCGGTCCGGGAACACGCCCATGTCTCTGGTCCACTGCGCGACGCCGATCGAGATCGCGATCGGGATATCGGCACCGACGCAGGCCTCCGCATCTTCGCGGCAAACATCCAGGATGCGCCGCGCGATCATCGCGCCCTCGCGCAGGGTGCTGGCCGGCAGCACGACGCAGAACTCGTCGCCGCCGGTGCGCGCCAGCATGTCGGTGGGCCGCAGCCGGGTCTGCGCCATCAGGGTGAAATGCTGCAGGCAGGCGTCGCCGGCGGCATGGCCATGGGTATCGTTGATCATCTTGAAGCCGTCGAGATCGATCACGAGCAGCGAGAACAACTCGCCGCTGCGCTCGGCCCTGGCACACTCCTCGCTCAGGCGCTGCAACAGATGGCGGCGATTGCCGACGCCGGTGAGATCATCGAGCAGTGCGAGATCGGCAACCTCGTTGCGCAGCCGGTCCATCGCCATCAGCAGCAGGCCGAAATTCCAGGCCATCGACAGGAACACCAGCGCCAGAATCAGCACCGACTGCAGCGGGCTGAAGCGAATGAAGGAGACGTCGGCGCCGAGCAGGCTGCCGGCCAGGCGGACGCCGTAAATGGCGATAATGACAATGCCGACCATCGCGGCGAGCCGGGCGCCGGGATTGATGCAGCCGTTCTGCCGCGACAGCAACAGCTTCAACGTCATCGCTAGCGGAATGGACTGGCCGATCGAATAGACGGAGACCCGCATGGCCATGCTGTCATGCCCGACCAGGAAGAACGTCAGCCCGGCGAAACTCAACCCGGTGATCAGCGCGGCGTCACGCCATTTGACCTCGCGGTCGTAGAACCGGTTGATGCCCATGGCGCCGAGGCAGGCGGAGAAAATCAGCGCGGTACCGCCGGCGAGCAGCGGCAGCAGCGAATCGACCGCGACAATGCGCAGCATCGCGAGCGCCGCGCCGCCGGCCGCAGCGAACGCCGAGCCGGTCCAGAACCGCGCCGCCTCGAAAGT
Organism: uncultured Alphaproteobacteria bacterium; assembly: GCA_963808035.1. Lineage (GTDB taxonomy): Bacteria > Pseudomonadota > Alphaproteobacteria > Rhizobiales > Xanthobacteraceae > Bradyrhizobium. The sequence continues at coordinate 5,718 of CAWEEF010000011.1, forward strand.
GGGATAGCTGCGCATGATGTAGGCCCAGATCAGGCCAAGCGCGAGAAAATTGATGACGAACACCGTCCATAGCGTCGGAACGCTTAGCATCGCGTACCCAGAACGCTGATGGTTCCGCCTCCCGTGTCGAACGGTCTATCCAAGACACCCCGCTTTGTTGCGATGAGGATGCGGCCGCACGACTTAACGGACTCTCACCGCCGCCAACATTCGACGCGGTGGTTTTGAATTGATGAAGAACCGGGGTTGGTGGGTTCGCCTGTTCCGGATCGGTGCAGAATGGCGCCGGCGTTCGCACCTCGTTAACCCTGACGCCGCGGCGCGAGCGGCGCAGCTTCAGGCGGCGTGCGGCGGTTTTGCGGCGCGCCGCGCATCGTAACCGGGGAAAAGCCCGCCAAAACGCGTAACAACTGTGGATAACGCGATGACAGCGGCATCACGGTACGGGGCAGCGCGCCGCGAATCTGTTGGGATTAGATTTGAGGATATTGCGAGGCTGGCCCTCCGCCGAGCATGCCTCGTGTCGCGTTTCCACCCATTAAACCCAAATGAGGATGCTATGGCTAAGAAAGCGAAGAAGGCGAAAAAGGCGAAGAAGGCAAAGAAGGCCAAGAAGTCCAAGAAGTGACTTCAGGCCCGGGTAGAGCGCCGCTCTGCCCGGGCCCCTCACATCGGGCGAAATGATTTGACCAAACCGGCGGGCCTTCCAGCCCGCTTTTTGATTGCGACCGACACCGGAGCTGAAGCAATCCTCTCCTCCGTCATTCCGGGATGCGCGTTAGCGCGAACCCGGAATCTCGAGATTCCGGGTTCGATGCTTTTGCGTCGCCCCGGAATGACGGCTGAAAGCACGCGCCGACCTCACCGTCCGACCAGCCGGTCGGCGAAATAGGCGATGGTCTTGCGGTAGATCGTGGCGTGATTCCATTCGCGCATGGCCTCGAAATTCGCGCTGCCTTCGCCATACGGCGCGCCGTTCTTGAAGCCGTTGGTGTGCAGCAGATTGGCGGTGGAGGCGAGCACGTCGGCGACGCTGTGGCGCAGGTCGACGCGGCCGTCGCCGTCGAAATCGACGCCGTATTTGATATAGGACGACGGCAGGAATTGGGTCTGCCCGATCTCGCCGGCGTAGGCGCCGATCAGATCGCGCAGCGGCAGGTCGCCGCGCTGCACGATCTTCAGCGCCGCCAGCAGTTCAGCCTGGAACAGTTCCGAGCGGCGGCAATCATGCGCCAGCGTGGCGAGCGTCCGGATCACCGGCAGCCGGCCCATATCGCCCTTGCCGAAATCGCTCTCCAGTCCCCAGATCGCGACCAGGATCTGCGGCGGCACTCCGAACCGGGCCTCGATCCGCGACAACAGCGCCGCGTGACGCTGCAGCATCGCCCGGCCGCCATTGATCCGTCCGGGCCCGACCCGGGTCGCGACATATTGCTCGAACGTCTTGTTGAAGGTGTAGCGCTGGCGGCGGTCGAAATTCAAAACCGCCATGTCCTGCGTCACGCCGCCAAACGCCTGCGAGACCACGCCCTGCGGGATCCCCGTGGCCTGCGCCTCCGCTGACATGCTCGAAATGAACGTGCCGAAATCGCCGCCGCAGCGGGCGGCGAGCGCGGGAGTGGCAATGCTGACGGTAGCCGCCGCGAGCACGGCAACGACGACGCGACTTCGTGACAAGGCCATATCTCAATCCTTCAAGCCGGCGACGCTGATCTGATTCAACCTTGCAACAGGGAGCAGCGGAAGTCCAGAATTCCGGCCCTGTGTCGGCACATGCCGCAGAAAATCCGGCTTCCCGCCACATCCTGTTGCGGCTCGAGTTCAAGTGGGAGACCGATAAATTGCTTTACCAAAACGGCGAAGCGTTTCACGCGCGACGATAAGAGCTAGCGGTGGTGGAACGCCGCCAAACGCCAGACCTCCTTTATCCCGGACAACCCGCCTGGGATTGCTATACTGCGCCGCGCGTTGTGGTGACCCAGCAAGGTAGAGACCTATGGCGAGAGAATTGGAAGGCAAGGTTGCCGCCGTGACCGGGGCTGGGTCGGGCATCGGATTGGCTAGTACCGAGGCGATGTTGGCCGCCGGCTCGCGCGTGGTCATGGTCGACCGCGACGAGGCAGCGCTGAAGGCGCTCTGCGACAAGCACGGCGACGCCGTGATGCCGTTGGTCATCGACCTGCTCGACCCGGAGGACTGCAGTTCGCTGCTGCCCAGGGTCCTGGAGAAGGCTGGCCAACTCGACATCTTGCATGCAAATGCGGGTACCTACGTCGGCGGCGACCTGGTCGATGCCGACACTGCAACTATCGACCGGATGCTGAACTTGAATGTCAACGTCGTGATGAAGAATGTGCACGACGTGCTGCCTCACATGATCGCGCGTCGGACGGGCGATATCATCGTCACGAGTTCCCTGGCGGCCCATTTTCCGACGCCATGGGAGCCGGTCTATGCGTCGTCCAAGTGGGCGATCAACTGCTTTGTCCAGACGGTGCGACGCCAAGTCTTCAAGCACGGCATTCGAGTGGGCTCGATCTCACCCGGCCCCGTCGTCAGCGCACTGCTCGCGGACTGGCCGCCTGAAAAGCTGAAGGAAGCCAGGGAGTCGGGAAGTCTGCTGGAGGCCAGCGAAGTGGCGAACGTTGTCACGTTCATGCTGACGCGGCCGCGCGGCATGACAATTCGCGACGTGGTCATGTTACCCACTAATTTCGATCTTTAGCGGCATCCTCACCTGAGAAATGGGTTCACGGTGTTGATCCGGAGTTGCGCCAAAGCGCGACTGATTTAGTTGTGACGATCGGGACGGAGCCGCAAGGGTTCCGCCTTGGGTCGCAAAATCGCCGCCAAATTGGCTGACTGATCCCCGCCAATTCGGTATCCTTCGCTCCAGCCCCGCCAGCAGGGTCGGAGCGCCGCAGGAAGGTCAGGACTCCCATGCTTCTCGCACACCGGTTTGCCGTTACGGCGGCATCGTTGCTGATTGCATCTGGATTGTTTGTCTCGGCAGCGAGCGCAGCGGCCGAAGCGGCATCCGGCACCTGCGCAGATGCGGCCGGGCTCGTGGTGTTGCCTTCGCCGCTCGCGCCGTGGAAGGGCGCGCCATTGCGCGTCATGCTCGTCACCGAAAAGCCGGTCGAAGGAACGCTTGCGCTGATCGCGCCCGATGGAAGCGTCGCGGCCAAATCGCCCGACCGGCACGACGGGCCGCCCTATTTCTGGTTCGCCGAGGTCGCCGTTCCGGCTGCGGGGACGTGGCGCGCGACGCTGACGCTCGACCACCCGCCGGCGGAATGCAGCGCGGTCACCCGCGACATCGTCGTGAACGCGCGCAAGCCGGCGCCGCCGCACACGCCGGCGGGGAGCATCTGGCAGGTGCGCAATAACTGGAACCGGGAGACCGAGAACCTGTTTTCGGCATGGATCGCGAAGCTGTTCGACGCGCCACTCGACCAGGAGCTGTCCTGGAAGGCATGGAATGACGTGCTGCGCGACCGATCCCGCAATTTCCTGTTCAACTATCTGGATATCGGCGAAGACAAACTGGGGATAGGCCTTCGCCCCGACTGTGCCGACTTTGTCTACTTCCTGCGCGCCTATTTCGCCTTCAAGATGGGACTGCCGTTCGGCTATTCGAATTGCTCGCGTGGCACCGCTGGCAAGCCGCCCAAATGCTACCAGTGGTTCGACATCGAGCATCCCGAAGTCACGCGTCCGGCCCCGCCGCCGGAACAGGACATCGCCTCGGTCACCCCTGCCGCCGCCACGCCCCCCGCACCTGCGCCGACCTTGCTGGGCTTGCTGGGCCGGGCGCAGCCGGTCGAGCCGTCCGCGAGTCCACCGGCCAGTCCGCCCGCACCGAAGCCGAAGCGCCCGACGTCGTTCGGCGAATATTTACGGGACGTCGGCGATGTCGTTCATACCGGCGCCGTGCGGGTGGCGGCGAGCGATGACAACACCGACTTTTACACGGTACCGCTGACGCAACAGGCGCTGCGTCCGGGGACGGTGTACGCCGACCCCTACGGCCACGTTCTGATGCTGGTGCGTCGGGTGCCGGAATCGAACGGCACGCCGGGCGTCTTCCTCGCCGTCGACGCCGAGCCGGACGGATCGATCACGCGCAAGCGCTTCTGGCGCGGCAATTTCCTGTTCGTGCACGATCCCGCGCTCGGCAGTCCCGGCTTCAAGCACTTCCGGCCGATCCTGCGCGACAAAAACGGCCTGCGGCGATCGACCAACGCCGAAATCGGCAAGAATCCGCAATACGGCGATTCTTCGTTACAGCAGTCGCAGTTAAGCGGTGAGGATTTTTACGATCGCATGGATGATGTGATGTCGCCCGAGCCGCTCGATCCGGTGCGGGCGATGACGGACGCCATCACGAGCCTCGAAGAGCAGGTGAAGACGCGCGTCACCTCGGTCGAGAACGGACGAAAATACCAGGAGAAGGAGCGCGGCGAGACCGCCATGCCGAACGGCGCCTCGATCTTCGAGACGACCGGCGCGTGGGAAGATTATTCGACGCCGGCGCGCGATTTCCGGCTGCTGATCGCGATCGACGTGGTGCGCGGGTTCCCCGATCGCTTCGCTCGACGGTCGGATCGCTACGCGCTGCCGGGCGGCAAGAGCATCACGGACGCAAAGAGCGAATTGCAGGGCGTGCTCGCCTCCGAACTCGCCTCGCGCAAGATTTCCTACACTCGCAGCGACGGCTCGCAGTGGACGCTGACGCTCAAGGACGTGGTCGATCGGGCAGCGAATTTCGAGATGGCCTACAACCCGAACGACTGCGTCGAGTTGCGCTGGGGGGCGGCGGAAAACAGCGAGGAGGCGTCGACCTGCAAGCGGCATGCGCCGCAGCCGCAGCGCGCCAAGATGCTGGAGTACCGCACCTGGTTCCAGGAGCGGCACTGGCCGACCCACGCCTGATCAGCGCAATTCCAGCTTCAATCGCTTCATCCTTCGAGACGCATCGCTTCGCGCTGCTCCTCAGGGTCTGACGCGAATCGAGCCTGCCTTTGCAAACTCTCGCTAAGAGATTGAGAATAGTTCGTTTTTACGTCATGGCCGGGCTGTCCTGGCTCGATCCACGTCTTTCTTGATCGTGCCGCAAAGACGTGGATACCCGGGACAAGCCCGGGCATGACGGTGCTGGCAGCCTACTGTGGCCCGGTAGGCACACTTTGCGTTTTCTTGACGCCGAACGGGCTTCGAGACCTCACGGCACTTCCTAAACTGTGGCTTTTTCAAGATAGTTCCCCGGTCATGAGATGGGGAGCGGATAATGTTATCTCTCGCAAGGATGCGAAGATCAGTTAGCTCTCGGGAACGGATTAAATGCGCGACGCTGGAGGTCGCCATCGCGACGGCGGTTAAAAAATCCGACCCGCGCTGCGAGCCTTTCGTCGGCGTCGTCGTCGAGCGCCGCACGCCGAGATCACGCGACGACACCAACTGGGCGGTCAGGGGCATCCGGTTTGGCAAGGCGGAACGCGAGAATTGCAACGCCGCTTTGTCGGTGATCATCGAGCGGCTGAAGCGTGAATTTGAAATTTCCGATTGATATGCGCTCGTTCCGCGGTTCGCTGCGCGGCCTGCGATAGGCTTCTCAATTATCCAGGAAACTCCGCAGCTTGCGCGACCTTGACGGATGCTTCAGCTTACGCAGCGCCTTGGCCTCGATCTGGCGGATGCGCTCGCGAGTGACCGAGAACTGCTGACCGACTTCTTCCAAGGTATGGTCGGTGTTCATGCCGATGCCGAAACGCATGCGCAGCACGCGTTCCTCGCGCGGCGTCAGCGAAGCCAGCACGCGGGTGGTGGTCTCGCGCAGGTTGGACTGGATCGCGGCGTCGATCGGCAGGATCGCGTTCTTGTCCTCGATGAAGTCGCCGAGATGAGAGTCTTCCTCGTCGCCGACCGGGGTTTCCAGCGACAGCGGCTCCTTGGCGATCTTGAGGACCTTGCGGACCTTCTCGAGCGGCATGCCGAGCTTTTCGGCGAGTTCTTCCGGGGTCGGCTCGCGGCCGATCTCGTTCAACATCTGGCGCGAGGTGCGCACGATCTTGTTGATGGTCTCGATCATGTGCACGGGAATGCGGATGGTGCGGGCCTGGTCGGCGATCGAGCGGGTGATCGCCTGCCGGATCCACCAGGTCGCATAGGTCGAGAACTTGTAGCCGCGGCGATACTCGAATTTGTCGACCGCCTTCATCAGCCCGATATTGCCTTCCTGGATCAGGTCGAGGAACTGCAGGCCGCGGTTGGTGTATTTCTTGGCGATCGAGATCACCAGCCGCAGATTGGCCTCGACCATTTCCTTCTTGGCCTGGCGCGCCTCGCGCTCGCCCTTCTGCACGCCGTGCACGATCTTGCGGAATTCGCCGATCTCGAGCCCGGTCAGCGCCGCCAGCGACTGGATCTCGTGGCGCAGTTCCTTGATGCGGTCCTTCTCGTGGTGGACGAAATTCTTCCAGCCCTTGGCCGAGAGTTTCGAGACCCGGTTGAGCCAGCGCGGATCGAGCTCCGAGCCCTGGTAATTGCGCAGGAAATCCTCGCGCGCGACGCCGTGGCTGTCGCCGAGCCGCAGCAGGCGGCCCTCGAACGACACCAGCTTCTTGTTGATGTCGTAGAGCTGCTCGACCAGCGAATCGATGCGGGCCTGGTTCAGCCGCAGCGACTTCACCTCGACGATGATCTCGTCCTTCAGCTTCTTGTATTTGCGTTCCTGCGCCGGCGACAGCGTCTCGTTCTGGAGCTGATTGGAGATGTCCTGCTCCTGCAGGCGGCGCAACTTCTTGTAGTTGTCGGCGATCTTGTCGAAGGTCTCGACCACCTTCGGCTTCAGCTCGGCCTCGATCGCGGCGAGCGACATCTGGTTTTCGAACTCGTCGTCATCCATGTCGCCTTCGGCGGCGGCCTCCGACGTGGTCTCGCCGTCGGCCGCAGCCGCCGGTGCGGCACGGAACGGGGTCGGCGACGGCGGTGCCGCCGGCGGCGCGATATGCGACGGCGCGGCCTGCGACGGCGCGGCGGCGCCATTGCCTTCGACCGCCGCGAGCGGCTGGCCGTCGGGGCCGAGCGGGGCGGCGAGCATCGCCGGGTTCATGTTGTTCTTGGCGTCGGGGCCGGCATAGGTGGCCTCGAGATCGATGATGTCGCGAAGGAAGATCTTTCCCTCGTTGAGCTCGTCGCGCCAGATGATGATGGCCTGGAAGGTCAGCGGGCTTTCGCACAGCCCCGCAATCATCGCCTCGCGGCCGGCCTCGATGCGCTTAGCGATGGCGATTTCGCCCTCGCGCGACAGCAACTCGACGGTGCCCATCTCGCGCAGATACATGCGGACGGGATCGTCGGTGCGCTCGCCGGGTTCGGATTTCTTGACTTCGGTGACGGCCTTCTGCGTGACCTCGACCAGTTCGTTGTCGGTCTCGTCCTCGGCGTCTTCCTTGTTTTCGTCCTCGCTGTCGGCGTCCTCCGCCTCGGAGACGTTGATGCCCATGTCGGACAGCATCGACATGATGTCTTCGATCTGCTCCGGCGAGGTGGTGTCGGATGGCAGCACTTCATTGAGCTGATCGAAAGTCACGAAGCCGCGCTTCTTGGCCTGCTTGATCATCTTCTTGACCGCGGCATCGGACAAATCGAGCAACGGCGAGGGGGCGTCCGGTGAATCCTTCTCGGGCGCGTCCGCTGCCTTGTCGTCTTTTTCCTTGTCCTTGACCTGCAGCGTCTTTGCCTTGGTGGCCATTCATCGCTCCTAAAACGCGCTCATGCCGGATGCGTCGCCGCGCCCGCGCTTTCATCCAGACGTCACGTGTGACGCGCAAAGGGCGGCGCAGACTTCTCGCCACCCTCGAATTGCTCCAACCGGTCACGAACTCTTAGCCCGCGGGCATCTAAGCTTCGATTAACCGTGTTTTTGCAGCCAAACCATGGGTTTGGCGAGTCATTTCGCGGTTCCCGCGGCCGCCATCCGCAGCATTTTTCAGTCAGACGCTCCGTTGCAACCGGCCCGAGGATTCGCCAAAACCCTCGATCAGGGCCTCGGTGCCGTCCAGGGACTCCAACCGAGCCTTGACATCGCGAAGCCACGTCAAATTGGCCTCGTTGGCTTCCTCGCCCAAGGCGGCTTCCGCATCCTTCAATTCCCTAAGTAAGGAGTGCCATTGGCGATGCAAGGAGACGAGCTGGTGCCAGGTGGAAAGAACATCCTCGCGCGCTGCCCCGGGTTGCGCGCCCCACACCGCCGAGGTCGTGATCGCTCGTTCAACCCGTTGAAGAACCTGTGAAAATCCGCTTCCAGCGAGGTCGACCCGCATTTTTTCGCTGTGCTGAAGGGGCTCCGCGCCGTGGTCGATGGCGAAGGCGGCGATGATGCCGGCGCGCAATTTGTGCGCCTCGGGATGGGCCAATTCCAGCGCCGCCACCTCCTCCAGATGGTCATGCAACAGCCAGGGGTGATTGATCAAAGACTGCAAAATCAGCGCCTCGCGGCGGGAAATCGCACTGCGCTGGCCGCGCATGATCGGGCTCAACGCGAGCTGCGGGCTCGCCACCTGGTAGGGCTGGCGATCGATGGTCTGGCTGCCGGCCGAGTTTTGCGCGCGCCCGCCGCGAGGTTCGAATCGGCCCGCCGCGCCCGGCGTGAACGAACCGCGTGGCGCAAAGCGGCGGCCTGATTCGCTGCCGGCTCGCTGATAATTGCCCCTGCCATAGCCGCCACGCCCTGGCTCGGGCGCGAATCTCCGCTGCAGGCGCTCGGCCAGATCCTGGCGGTAATAGCGGCGCACCACCTCATCGCGGATGCCGCTGGTGAGCTCCTTGATCCGCGCCTCCAAAGCCGCGCGCCGCTCCGGCGTCGCGTAACTGCCGCCTTCGATCTCGCGCGACCAGATCACATCGGCGAGCCCGCGCGCCGCGCCGATCACCTCCTCGATCGCGCCGCGGCCACCGGAGCGCGCGAGATCGTCGGGGTCCTGACCCTCCGGCAGCAGCGCAAAGCGCAGGCTCTTGCCGGGCGCCAGCAGCGGCAGCGCGAGCTCGGCGGCGCGATAGGCCGCCTTCTGGCCGGCCCTGTCGCCGTCGAAGCACAGGATCGGCTCGTCCGCCATCCTCCACAACAGCGCGAGCTGGTGTTCGGTGAGCGCGGTGCCGAGCGGGGCCACGCTGCCCGGAAAACCGGCGCCGACCATGGCGATCACATCGACATATCCTTCCACCACCACCAGCGGTGCGCCATCATGCGCGGCCTGCCGCGCAGCCGCGAGATTGTAGAGATTGTCACCCTTGTGAAACAGCGGGGTTTCCGGCGAGTTCAGGTACTTCGCCGCGACCTCCTTCTCCAGCGCGCGGCCGCCGAACGCGATCACCCGGCCCCGCAAATCCGTGATCGGAAACATCACGCGGTCGCGAAACCGGTCATAGGGCACCGGGATGTCGTCGCCGGCGACCAGCAGGCCGGCCTCGACCATGTCTTCGACCGGGACGCCCTGGCCGCCCAGATGTTCCTTCAGCGCGAAGCGATCGAGCTGCGCATAGCCGATGCGGAATTGCAATTGCGTCGCCGGCGAAATCGCGCGGTCGCCAAGATAGCCGCGGGCCTTGGCGCCGTTGCGCGAGGCCAGGGTGTCGGCGAAGAACTTCGCAGCCAATTCCATCACGTCGTACAGCGTCTTGCGGCGCTGCTCGTGCCGCGCGGCATCCGGGGTGACCGCCGGCAAGGCGAGGCCCGCCATCGACGCCAGCCGTTCGACCGCCTCGGGAAAGGAGACGCCCTCCGTCTCCATCACGAAATCAAAGATGTTGCCGTGCTTGCCGGTGGAGAAGTCGTGATAAAACTGCTTCTGGTCGTTGACCGTGAACGACGGCGTCTTCTCCTGCTGAAATGGCGAGAGCCCCTTCCACTCCCGCCCCGCCCGCTTCAACTTCACGCGCCGGCCGACGACTTCGGAGACCGGAAGCCGGGCGCGCAGTTCTTCGAGAAATTGAGGCGTAAAGCGCATGTGGTGATTTTGCGGTGAGTTGCCGGCCGGTGCCAACCGATCATGGATATAGGGGGAGCTGTCCGAAATACGACGATTGTCGGTTTTCTCCCGGCTATTCACAGGGCGTTGCGTCGAACGATTGCCGAAAGAGAAGGTAGAGAGCAATAGTTGACTATCGATATACAACCGTATATACGATTTGGAAAAATCATTGGGAAGGAAAGCGCCTGTGGGCAGTCTCGCGAGGACAGCTGCAGCGCGGAATCCAACCCATGATGGAAAATCTCGACCTTGAATCCTGTGGCGGATTCGATTGGGATAAACGCAAGAGCAAGTCGAATCTGGACAAGCACGGAATCGATTTCGACGATGCGGTCGAAATCTTTCATGGCCCGGTCATTCTTCGCCGGTCAGATCGGAACAATGAGGAGCGCTGGATCGCGATAGGTTTCCTGGAAAACAGATTCATCGCCGTGGTCTTTACACGCCGGGCAGATGCCTTCCGGATAATCTCGGCACGCCGCGCAAGGAAAAATGAAGAGAGAGAATATCGTAACGCGAAAATGGGGCGACCGTCGCAGGGGCAAGACTGATTGGGCTCGCGTCGACAAGCTCACGGATGAAGACATCGCCAGGGCCGTCGCCAACGATCCCGATGCGGCGCCGATCGATATCGACTGGTCGAACGCTGTTTTGGTGATACCTGCCAGAAAAAAGGCGATTTCCATTCGCGTCGACGAAGACGTGCTCGACTTCTTCAAGAAAGAGGGCAACGGCTACCAGCGCCGCATCAACGCTGTGCTGCGTTCCTACATGCAGCAGAAGGCCAAGCCGAAAAAGCGCGCATAATGCGCCATATCGTGGTTATGGATTCCGGGCCTGCGCCAAGGCAAGTGGCGCATCCCGGAATGACGCCGTCAGGCCGTCACCACTTCATCGCTGATGACGAGGAATTTGACCAGGTCCATGCGGCCGAAACTCGTGGTCAGGGCGACGTCGGCGGCATCGCGCCCGGTGCCCATCAGGATGCGGCCGATTTGCGGATGGTTGTGGCGGGCGTCGAAGGTGTGCCACTGGCCGGACAGATAGACCTGAAACCAGCCGGAGAAATCCATCGGCGCCGGATCGAACGGAATTCCGATGTCGCCCATATAACCGGTGCAATAGCGCGCCGGGATGCCCATGCAGCGGCAGAACGTCAGCGCCAGATGCGCGAAATCGCGGCACACGCCGGCGCGCTGCTCGTAGACGTCATGCGCCGACTTCATGTGATGGGCGTGCTGGTAGCCGAAGCTGACATGGTTGTGCACGAAGCTGCAGATCGCCGCCACCCGCGCCCAGCCCGGCGGGGTGTTGCCGAACAGCGACCAGGCCACATCGGTGAGCTTGTCGGTTTCGCAATAGCGGCTCGGCATCAGATACAGCAGCAATTCGTCCGGCAATTGATCGATCGGAAGCTGCTGCGCGGTCGGCATCACCGCGTCGGGCAGGCCGGAATCCCGCACCAGCGCGCTGCCGCGCAATGTCACGCCACCCGCCGGCGCCACCAGCCGGCCGCAGACATTGCCGAAGCTGTCGCGATAGAAGCCGATCGGCACGTTCGGCTCGGCGACGATGCTTTCGGTGCCGACGATGTCAGCGAACCGCGACGGATGGATATTGAGCATGGTCACCATCGGCGTCGGCTGGACCGCCGCATACGCAATTTCGAAGCCCACCTTGATTTCCATGATCAGGCCTTTGCCTCTTCACCGACCGAGGTGACATTGATGTTGACGTCCATACCGACAAACGCATCGGCCGAGCCGAGATAGGTGCCGTGCAGCGGGACAGCCTGGCGCGGATCGCGCGCCACCGCCACCCGAATCAGGTCGCGGGTGCCGACAATGCCGTTGGTCGGATCGAATTCGATCCAGCCGGCGCTCGGCAGATAGGCCTGCACCCAGGCGTGGGTCGAGCCGCCGCCGACATAGCCATGGGCACGGTCGCCCGGGATGAACAGATAGCCGGACACGAAGCGCGCGGCGATGCCGAGCCGCCGCAGCGCCTCGATCATGAACAGCGCGTAGTCGCGGCAGGTGCCGGATTTGGTCTGCAGGGTGTCGAGCGGATGCTGGGTACCGTGCTCGTGCCGCTTGCGATAGGCGAACGCGTTGCGGATGCCGTGAGTCATGCCGCTCAGGATATTGAAGGTCGGGGTCGGCGCCTCGCCGTCGAGAAAATTCAGCGCCCAGGCCGACAGCTCGCCATTGGGATCGCCATATTGCGGCGTGATGAATTGAACGAGGTCGGGGAATTCGTCGTCGTCATAAAGGAAAGGGTAGAAATAGGCCGGGTCATCCGGCGTCAGCGCGAATTCCTCCGCCGGATTATGCTCGACCGTTGCCGTGCTGACGACCGACAACCGGTCCGAACGCTCGTCGAAGGTCGCGATCGCGACGCTGTTGCCGAATACGTCATGGATCCAGCGCAGCGAGGCCGGCCGCGGCTCGATCTCGAGGTCGCTCGACAGCACTCGAATATCGTGGCTGTCGCGCGGCCGCAGCATGATGTCGTGTTCGCCGAACGCCACCGGGTGCGCGTAGCGATATTCGGTCTTGTGATGGATGGTGAGTAACGGCATCGTTGAAGTAATCATCGTGAATTCAGGCAATCCAATCTATACCGATGACTGCCTATTTCCAGGCCGGTGTGCTGCTTCGATAGGCATCACTTTTAGGAAATTGCTTTGGACGATTTCGGCGACACATCACTACTCCTCGGCAGCGCAGAGGTTCCGCCGGTTCGCGAAGTTAATGCGTCGGGAGCTTCGCCGTTTCTGCTCACTTGTGACCATTACGGCCGGCTGATCCCGCGCGTGCTCGGCGATCTCGGGGTGCCGGCCGCCGAACTGATACGGCACATCGCCTGGGATATCGGCATTGCCGGCGTCGCCGAGGCGCTATCCGGACATCTCGACGCGCATCTGATCGCGCAGCGCTACTCGCGGCTGGTGATCGACTGCAATCGACCGCCGCTGGCGCCGAGCTCGATCCCGCGCCTCAGCGAAGCGACCGCGATCCCCGGCAATGACGGCCTGACGCGCGAGGCCATGGCGGCGCGGCGCCAGGCGATTTTTCAACCTTACCATCGCCGCATCGGCGAGGTGATCGAGCGGCGCCTGCGCGACGGCGTGCCGACGGTGCTGGTGTCGCTGCACAGCTTCACGCCGGTCTATGCCGGCATCGCGCGGCCGTGGCACATCGGCACGCTCTATCATCGCGACACCCGGCTGCCGCCGCTGCTGCTGAAGCTGTTGCGCGCGGAGCCCTTCGTGGTCGGCGACAACGAACCCTATGCGGTGAGCGACGAGACCGACTACACCATTCCGGTCCATGGCGAGGCGCGCGGCCTGATGAATTCGGGCCTCGAAATCCGCCAGGACCTGATTGCCGACCAGGCCGGCCAGCGCCAATGGGCGGACCGGCTGGCGCGCATCCTCGGCGAGATCGAAGCGACGCTGCGGGCACAGCGGCTGATCTGACTACCGCGCCCGGGTCAAAGCGAGCCAGACCCCGCCGCCGATCATGCAGCCGCCGGAGATGCGCGACACCAGCCGGGTCCGCCGCGCCGAGAAGAACAGGCGCGCCCGGCCAGCCAGCAGCGCATACGTCGCATCCGTCATTCCAGCGATCACCATGAAGGTGACGCCGAGCAGGGCGACCTGCGGGACATGATCCCGGCTCATGTCCATGAATTGCGGAATGAACGCGCCGAAGAACACCAGAACCTTGGGGTTTGACAGCAGCACCACGACGCCTTGCAGGAAGAACCCGCCGCGCGGCGGCGGCGGCGCTGCCGCATCGGCATCGAGGCCGACCACCGGTGAACGGATCAGCTTGACGCCGAGCCAGACCAGATAGGCGGCGCCGGCCAGCCGCACCCAGTCGAACCAATAGCCCATGGTCGCCATCAGCGACGTCAGGCCGACGGCGACGATTCCGATCACGATGGCGAGGCCGGCCTGTGCGCCGGCGATGTTGGTCAGCGCCGCGCGGGTGCCGTAGCGTAGGCCGTTGCCGATCACCAGCGTGACAATCGGTCCCGGCAGGAGCGCCAGTGCGACGCAGGCGGCGACAAAAGCAAAGTAGAGCTGAAGCGACATATAGGGCTCGCGAAATAAGCTGCGGCCGGGTTCATCCCGACCGATCCACGTCTTACCCCAAGGCTGCTCCAATAAAAAGACGGCCGGGACGGCGCCCTGACGGCTGGTTGCGCGGCCATCAACCGCCGTCCAGCGCGGACATCATCCAATGGGCCATCGGATCGGTGCCGAGAAAGTCGAGCGCCGCGCGCTGGGCGCTGGCCGCCGAACCCTCGCCCTGCACCACGGCTACCATCAGGTCGCAACGCCGCGACAGCGCAAACCCCACGGCCCTCCGCTTCGATCCGTCGGCCATGCGGAGATCGTAGCTGCGCGATCGTCCCGACATGCCGTCGAGCTGGACCACCTGGCCGGCCGCGCGCGGAACAAACCGGTCACTGACAAGGTCGAGATCGGCGACCCGGTCAACCTCGTCGTCATCGGCGACGCCGCTGTCGCAATTGCAGAAGCCGATCTTCGGCCGCACATACAATTCGACCTCGGCGCCACAGGCGGCTACATCGCAGCGGAATGCGCGCCCGGCGGGCCATCCATCGCGCGGAAACGGCCATGCGGTTTCGCGCCAGTGCGCGCCGCCGGGCCGGGCCTGCTCATGCTGGTAGGCGGCGACGCCGGATAGCGTGGCGATCGCGACCGCGGCGGCGATCAGCAGCCTACGCATGTCGATGATCCGGCATCACGGCAGGCCGGCGACGGCACGCGCCGGGCCGGTCAGTTCGAGGACATGCAGGCCGGTATTGGCGCGATCGACGATATAGATGTAGCCGCGCTCGTCGGTCTCGACATTGTTGGTCTGGATCGCAACCTTGCAGCGTTCCTTGCCGTCGACGGTCACGCAGCGCTTGTCGGTCGCCGCCGTGATCGACGGGATGAAGTAGCCGACCTCCCGGGGATGATAGGGATCGCGGATATCGAGCGCGCGCACACCGGCGTTGAAGAAGGCGATGAACGCCATCTTCTTGTAGTAGACCGGCGCCATGCTCTCGTTGGAGGAATGCGAGCCGAACCGGCCGCCGCGCTCGCAGAACGAGCCGCTGGCTTCCGGCACGGTATAGCTCGAGATCACCATCGGCCGGGTCTCGGTGGTGACGTCGGCGAACCAGACCATCTGCCGCGGCTCGCCGCATTCGTTCGCGATCGCCTCATCGACGATCATCACGATATCGCGGCTCTCGCCGTCCTTGTCCCGGGCAAACTCGGCAATCGGCATCCCCTTGATCGGAAAGGTGGTGTGGGCGCCGTTGAAGGCCGATAGCGGCAGCCGCGCGATTTCCGGAAAGCGCAGGTTTTCCGGCGTCGGCTCCGCCGGTCCGTGGATCAGCTTGTCGCGATCGACGATCTGCAGCAAGCCGCCCTTGTCGGTGCCGTAGCCGAAATAGACCCGGTTGCCTTCGGGGCCGGTCGAGATCGGCCCGTGCAATTCGGTCGGCACGGTGCCGGTCGAGCCCGGCTCCTGGCCGGGCAGCCCGAAATCCCTGATCTTGACCGGATGGGCGGGGTCGCTGAAGTCGTAGACCTGGGTCATGCGGCGGGTGCGCCACCCCGGCGCGCCCGAGACCAGGAAGGCGATGCCGGTTTCGCATTCCCACCAGCTCTTGTGGGTATCCTTGAGCCCGTCGAGCCGCGTGACCAAAACCGGATTGGCGGGATCGGCGACATTCCAGATCTCGTGGGCCGCGCTGCCGAAGGTGCGCAGCATGTAAACCGCATTGGGATCGCTCTTGGGCAGCGTCTTGCCGTCACAGACGCGCACCATCTGGGCGCCGCCGGACTCATACTTTCCTGGCTGTCCGGGGATGTGATGCAGATAATTCGGACGCGCCGGATCGGTGACATCGACAATCGAGGTGCCGTTCGGCTCGGCTTTCCCGGTCAGCGGATTGACCGGATCGGGAACCGCGTCGGTGCCGCCGTGATGGCCGATATAGGCGATCCAGCGGTCGCCCTGATGATGGATGGTCGGCTGATAGGCGCTGCGTGCCTGCAAATCGTTGCTGCCGACCAGCCTCGTGTTCAAGGCTTCCGGCGGCGCGCCGATGAGCTGCTGCTGCGCCTGCGCGCCACCCGTGCAGGCGAAGAGGATCAGCGCGATCGGAATGCCCCTGCAATTCATATTGTTCCCATCCAATTGTTCAAAGCCAATCTGCGCCGGCTGGTCGTGACGATAGCACGCCCAGACGGCGTGCAAACACACGCTCTTGACATGCAACCATTTGGTTGCATAATATGCTGGCAATGGATGAAGTCTTCAAAGCGCTGGCCGATGCCTCGAGGCGGTCGCTGCTCGATCGGCTTCATGCCAGCAACGGACAGACGCTGAACGATCTCTGCGACGGGCTTGCCATGACGCGACAGGCCGTGACCAAGCACCTTGCCATTCTCGAAGCGGCCAACCTCGTCACCACGCTCAGGCACGGCCGCGAGAAGCTGCATTATCTCAACCCGGTCCCGATCCATCAGATCGGCGAGCGATGGATCCGGAAATTCGAGCGCCGCAAGCTGACCGCGCTCAGCGAACTGAAACGGCAACTGGAGAAGCGTGATGAGTAAGCCGGAATTTATCTACGTCAGCTATATCGAAACCACACCGGAGAAACTGTGGGAGGCGCTGACCAGCAGCGAGTTTTCAAAGCGCTATTGGTGGGACACCAGCGTCGTCTCGGACTGGAAGGTCGGTTCTCCATTCTCGCTGGTAGTGAACGGCAGGACCACCGATGTCGGTGAGATTCTCGAAGCCGATCCGCCGCGGCGTCTATCCTACAGCTTCCGCCACATCCTCAACGAGGCGGCTGCGCGGGAGCGGCCCTCGCGCGTCACCTTCATACTCGAACCGCACGGCAAGCTGGTGAAACTGACGCTGACCCATGAGGATTTTGCCGAAGACAGCGTGATCCTCGACGGCATCTCGAAGGGCTGGCCCGCGATCATGTCGAGCCTGAAAAGCCTGCTGGAATCCGGCGAGGCCCTGATCATTCCGATCGAAGCGTTGTTTATACGCGAACTGGATGAGGCGTACCGGTCATGAAACTCGACGCATTCAGGCCGACCACCGTCTACACCATCTATATCGCCGCCACGCCTGAGCAGGTGTGGCAGGCGCTGACATCCGCCGAGTTCAGCCGGAAATATTTCTTTGGCAATGCCGTCGAGGTAGAGCTGAAGGTCGGAGGCGCCTTCGTCGTTCGCACCCCGGATGGTGCGCCGCATATCAGCGGCGAAGTCTTCCAATGCGAGCCCCCACGCAAACTCACCGTCACCTTCAACGTCAACTGGCCCGCGCTGATCGACAAGCTCGGTCCGACCTTGGTTAGCTACGAGATCGAGCCGGCCGGCAACGTCGTTCGGCTCACCATGACGGAATCCCACGACCGGCCGATCGACGACGACATCCTGTCGGGCGGGCGGCAGGGCTGGCCCGCGATCCTCTCCAGCCTGAAGAGCCTGCTGGAGACCGGCCATGCACTCGCCGTGCAGATGGCGCCGCCGCAGCGGATGCTGGATGCGTTGAACAAGCTCGGCATTGCAACGCCATAGTGTGCAGGCCTCTCCGTCGTCATTCCGGGATGCGCCACTTGGCGCAGGCCCGGAATCCATAACCACCATCGGGAGTATGGATTCCGGGCTCGCGCAGAGCGCGCCCCGGAATGACGACAGTGAGATGCGTGTACAGATTCCGGCGGCCGAGGATTACCCCGTCAGCGCGGCCTTGACGAGGCCGCTGGCCTTGCCGAAATCCATCTGGCCGGCGTATTTCGCCTTCAGCGCTCCGATCACCTTGCCCATGTCCTTGATGCCAGCCGCCTGGGTTGCGGCGATCACGGAGGCGATCGCCGCCTTGACGTCGGCTTCCGACATTTGCTTCGGCAGATAGGCCGAGATGATCGCGATCTCCTCGCGTTCCTGCGCGGCAAGCTCGGCGCGGCCGCCCTTGTCGTAGAGCTCGACGGATTCCTGGCGCTGCTTGATCATTTTCTGGAACACGCCGAGCAGGTCGGCGTCGCTGAGCGGCGGCTTGCCCTGCCCGCGCGCATCGATGTCGGCGTTCTTGATGGTCGAATTGACCATGCGCAGCGTGGAGAGCCTGCGCTCGTCCCTCGCCTTCATCGCCTCCTTCACCGCGTTGTTGATGTCGTCGCGCAGCATGGCGGTATCCTCTTGCTCTGTCACGGCCCTGATCTATAGCGTTTTCGAGCGAAGTGGATACCGGTTCGCGTGAAGAAAACGCGTCGAAACAACAAACAAAGCCCGGTTCCGATTCAATCGGAACCGAACAGGCTTTAGGCCGTTCACGCCGCTGAAACAACTCATATGCGGTTTTTGCATGTGAATCCGGAACTTCCGGCTTTGACGCGGGCCGATGCGGCGACTATGTAATGGGCTCATGACCATCACCGAGAATGCCTCAGCCTGGCCGGACCATAAACCGACCGCGCTGCTCGTGCTTGCCGAGGGCACCGTGCTGGAAGGTTCCGGCCTTGGCGCGGAAGGCCACGCCGTCGGCGAAGTCTGCTTCAACACCGCGATGACCGGTTATGAGGAGATTCTCACCGATCCCTCTTATGCCGGACAGCTCATCACCTTCACCTTCCCGCATATCGGCAACGTCGGCACCAACGACGAAGATATCGAGACGGTGAACATGGCGGCGACGCCGGGGGCACGCGGCGTGATCCTGCGCACCGCCATTTCCGACCCGTCGAGCTATCGCGCCAGCCGCCATCTCGATCAATGGCTGAAAGCACGCGGCATCATCGGGCTTTCCGGCATCGACACCCGGGCACTGACCGCGCTGATCCGCAGCAAGGGCATGCCAAACGCCGTGATCGCCCACGCCAGAGACGGCCAGTTCGACCTGCACGGACTGAAGGAAGAAGCGCGCGAATGGCCCGGCCTCGAGGGCATGGACCTCGTGCCGATGGTGACATCAGCCCAGCGCTTCAGTTGGGACGAGACGCCGTGGGTGTGGGAGAAGGGTTTTGGCCGGCAGACCGCGCCCGAGTTCAACGTCGTCGCCATCGATTACGGCATCAAGCGCAACATCCTTCGCCTGCTCGCCGGCGAAGGCTGCAGGATCACGGTGGTGCCCGCGACCACCTCGGCCGAAGACATCCTGGCGATGAAGCCGGACGGGGTTTTCCTGTCGAACGGACCCGGCGATCCCGCGGAAACCGGCAAATATGCCGTGCCGGTGATCCAGAAGGTGATCGAGTCCGGTACGCCGACATTCGGCATTTGCCTCGGTCACCAGATGCTGGGCCTTGCAGTGGGCGCCAAGACCATGAAGATGCATCAGGGCCATCACGGCGCCAATCATCCGGTCAAGGACGAGACCACCGGCAAGGTCGAGATCACCTCGATGAACCACGGCTTCGCGGTGGACCAGGCGACGTTGCCGAAGGGCGCGATGCAAACTCACATCTCGCTGTTCGACGGCTCCAATTGCGGCATCCAGCTCGAGGGCAAGCCAGTTTTCTCGGTGCAGTATCACCCCGAAGCCTCGCCCGGTCCGCGCGACTCGCATTATCTGTTTAAGCGGTTTTCGGATCTGATGCGCGCCCACAAGGGCGGCTAACAACCTCGTCATTCCGGGGCGCGCCTCGGCGCGAGCCCGCAATCCATACTCCCGATCGTGGTTATGGATTCCGGGCTCGACGCTTGCGCGTCGCCCCGGAATGACGTGGCAAATTGGAATTCAAAATCGCTGGCGCAATAGCGCGCGATTTAGTATGATAATCATCATCGCAAAGCAGGCATCGCAGGATGGACGACAAGCCCCGCAACACCGAATTTGGCGTGACGCCGGCCGAGGTCATGGCCTCGATGGCCGGCCTCGATTTCGTCCGCGCCATCTTCGCCGGCCACTTGCCGGAGCCACCGATCATGCAGGGCGTCGAACCGTTCGACTGCACCGCCGAACCCGGCATCGTCGTCATCAACAGCGTCCCCGGAACCCGACATTACAATCCAATCGGCTCGGTGCATGGCGGCTATGCCGCGATCCTGCTCAATTCGGCGATGGGGCTTGCCGTTCACACCACGCTGCCGGCGGGCACCGGCTATACCACGCTCGAATTCAAGATCAGCTTCATCCGGGGCATGACTGCGGACACCGGTCCGGTGCGCACGGAAGGCCGTACGCTCAATGTCGGCCGCCGCGCTGCAACCGCGGAGGCGCGCATCACCGACGCCAAGGGCCGGCTGCTCGCGCACGCCACCACCACCTGCCTGGTGTTCGAGATTGCGGCGACGACGAGATCGGGAACGTGAGCCGCGCTCGGCGATTGAATCCGCGCCAGCCCTGTTTGCCGGAGCACTGCAATGTCGGTCGTCCGTACAGACCACGAGCCGCTCAGCCTCCTGTTTGAGGATGACGGCCTCGTTCCAAACAACCCGATGCCGTTTCTGGTCTACCACGGCGCCATAGCGGTCGATAACGCGCATCCCGAGAAGACCATCGAGGGACTTTTCGGCGCCAATGGCTGGGGCGAGATGTGGCGCAACGGCGTCTACGACTATCTGCATTACCACGCCACGGTTCACGAAGCGCTGGGCGTCGCGCGCGGCCGCGCCCGCGTCCGCTTCGGCGGCGATCGCGGCAAGGCGCTGGAGATTTCGGCGGGCGATGTTGCGATCCTGCCAGCCGGCACCGGCCACCAATGCCTTGCCGCCAGCGATGATTTCTGCGTGATCGGCGCCTATCCGCCCGGACCGCGGATGCAGATCACGCGGCCGACGCCCGAGAATCACCGCCAGGCGCTGAAGACGATTCCGGAAGTTAAGGTGCCCAGCACCGATCCGGTGCGCGGAGAAAACGGACCGCTGCTGAGGTTGTGGAAGCGGTAGGGCGTCATTCCGGGGCGATGCGACGCATCGAACCCGGAATCTCGAGATTCCGGGTCTGGTGCTTTCGCACCATCCCGGAATGACGGCTCGAGGGCGTTACGCCTCGTTGCCGCCTTCCTGGCGGCTCGCCTCGAACAGGAACCAGGTGCGGCGCTCGGTCTCGTCGATGAAGGTCTCGAGCAGGCCGGCGGTGCCGGAATCCTCGTGATCGTCGACGAGCTTGTGCGCCTTGCGCATCGCCGCTGCCATGTGCTTGTTGTCTTCCATCAGCTCGCGCAGCATCTCGCGTGGCGGTACGAAGGTTTCGTTGTTGTCCTTGATGGTCTGCAGCTTTCCAATCTGCCCGATCGAGCGCACCGTGATGCCGCCGAGCTTGCGCACGCGTTCGGCGAGTTGATCGGTGGTGGCGAAGATCGCGTCGGACTGTGCGTCGAGCATCAGGTGATAATCGTGGAAATGTCGGCCGCTGACGTGCCAGTGAAAGTTCTTGGTCTTCACATACAGCGCGAAAGCATCCGCCAGCAGGGTGTTGAGTGACGCCGAAATCTTGTCCACGGCGGCCTGCGGCAGGTCGGTGGGTGTGTCGAGATCGGGCGAGTTCTTGTCAGACTTGGCTTTGCTCACGATGGACCTTCCTGTTAGGAAACCGGAAATTGGCGGCAATGGACTCGGGTCGCCGAACCATCTAACGCATCATGATCACGCCGGTTCCTTGACCGGAACCCCTGTTTTTACCGGACGCCTGCGACGATGGACGACTGGATCGATTATTACAATTCCACGCACACGATCTACGTGAGCAGGCTGCACCGCGAGCTGCATTTCCAGCTCATCGCCAAGGACATTATCGGCTACATCTCCTCGCCGGATGCGGTGGTGCTGGATTATGCCTGTGGCGAGGCGCTGTCGGCAGCGCGGGTGGCCGATGCCTGCGGCAAGCTGATCCTGGCGGAGCCGGCGCCGGGCGTGCGCGGCCGGCTGATCGCGCGGTTTGCTCCGAACACCCGGATCAGGGTGCGATCCCTGGATGAACTGCGGAAGATGAGCGAAAAGTCGGTCGATCTCGCCGTGATGAATTCGGTGGCCCAGTACATGACGCCGGCCGAGCTCGATGCCGCTTTGGTGGTGATCCGGCGGCTGCTGAAACCGTCCGGCCGCCTGATCCTGGGCGATATCCTCCGCCCGGAGGTCGGCATGCCCAGGGACGTGCTCGCTTTGCTCCGCTTTGCGCAGCGCCACGGCTTTCTGAAGGACGCATTGATCGGCCTCGTCAGCACCGCGCTATCGGACTACCGGCAATTGCGGGATCGGGTCGGCCTGCAGCGCTACAGCGAGACCGAGATACTGGCAAAACTCGCCTCGGCCGGATTCACCGCCTCGCGCGCGCACTTCAACGTCGGGCACAACCCCTGGCGGATGACGTTTGTCGCCCGCCAAGCCTTCTCGCCCGGTTAGGGTTAACCCGGATGAGGTGTAGCTCACCGGGGCGTGATCGGCGATGATGGGCGCGGCCCGGTGGCGGAAAGCGTCGACGCGAGAGCAGTGCAACGCTCTTTATCCTGGTTCAAATCCAGGCCGGGCCTCCAGGCTTCGCTCGTTGAGCTTCAGGCCGGCCGGCAGCCGCCGGCAAGGCAGCGTCCGTTGTCGTCGCTCGAAACACGGTCAGGGGAAAAATGCCGGTTGATGGGGCCTTTCAGACCCTTTCGCGGTTGCGAAATCTGGTCTAAAGACCACCCGCGCGGTGGGGTAACCCGGCGCCGAGGCTCAAGGGACGCGCGGCATGCGCGCCCTTTTTTTGTGCCTGTTGTTCTGTCCGCGAGACTTGATGCCCAAAAGAACCGACATCTCGACCATCCTGATCATCGGCGCCGGCCCGATCGTGATCGGCCAGGCATGCGAATTCGATTATTCGGGAACACAGGCGGTCAAAACGCTGAAAGAGGAAGGCTACCGGATCGTCCTGGTCAATTCCAACCCGGCCACGATCATGACCGACCCGGAACTGGCGGATGCGACCTATATCGAGCCGATCACGCCCGAGATCGTCGCCCGCATCATCGAAAAGGAACGCTACGTCATTCCCGGCGGCTTTGCGCTGCTGCCCACCATGGGCGGACAGACCGCACTGAACTGCGCCTTGTCGCTGCGCAAGCAGGGCACGCTGGCAAAATTCGACGTCGAGATGATCGGCGCCACCGCGGAAGCCATCGACAAGGCCGAGGATCGCGGCCGCTTCCGTGAAGCCATGACCCGGATCGGGCTGGAGACGCCACGCTCGATCCAGACCAAGAATCTGCCTGATGCGTTGCGCGCGCTCGACGACATCGGCCTGCCCGCGATCATCCGACCGTCCTTTACCATGGGCGGCACTGGCGGCGGCATCGCCTACACCAAGGCGGAGTTCATCGAAATCGTCGAGCGCGGCATCGACGCCTCCCCCACCGACGAAGTCCTGATCGAGGAATCCGTGCTGGGGTGGAAAGAGTTCGAGATGGAGGTGGTGCGGGACAAGAAGGACAATTGCATCATCATCTGCTCGATCGAGAACCTCGATCCGATGGGCGTCCATACCGGCGACTCCATCACCGTGGCGCCGGCGCTGACCCTGACCGACAAGGAATACCAGATCATGCGCGACGCCTCGCTGGCGGTGCTGCGCGAGATCGGGGTCGAGACCGGCGGCTCCAACGTGCAGTTCGGCGTCAATCCGGCCGACGGACGCATGGTCGTGATCGAGATGAATCCGCGGGTGTCGCGCTCCTCGGCGCTCGCCTCGAAAGCTACCGGCTTTCCGATCGCCAAGGTCGCTGCCCAGCTTGCGGTCGGCTACACGCTCGACGAGATCGCCAACGACATCACCGGCGGCGCGACCCCGGCTTCGTTCGAGCCGACCATCGATTATGTCGTCACCAAAATTCCGCGCTTTGCGTTCGAGAAATTTCCCGGTGCCTCCACCACCCTGACCACCTCGATGAAGTCGGTCGGCGAGGTGATGGCAATCGGCCGCACTTTTCAGGAGAGCCTGCAAAAGGCCTTGCGCGGTCTCGAGACCGGGCTCACCGGGCTTGACGAGATCGATATCGAAGGCCTCGGCCGCGGCGACGACAAGAATGCGATCCGCGCCGCGCTCGGTACCCCGACGCCGAACCGGATCCTGCAGGTGGCACAGGCGATGCGGCTCGGCTGGAGCAATGAGGAGATCTTCACCTCCTGCAAGATCGACCCCTGGTTCCTGGCGGAAATGCGCGGCATCGTGGAAATGGAGGCCCGGATCAAGGCGAACGGCCTGCCCGCCAACGCATTCGGGATACGGATGCTGAAGGCGATGGGATTTTCCGACGCGCGGCTGGCGGTGCTGGTCGAGACTACCGAGGCCGAAGTGACGGCAAAACGTCACGCGCTGGCGGTCCGCCCGGTGTTCAAGCGCATCGACACCTGCGCCGCCGAATTCGCCTCGCCCACCGCCTATATGTATTCGACCTATAAATCGCCGTTCGCCGGCCAACCCGCCGATGAGAGCGCGCCGTCCGACCAGCGCAAGGTGATCATTCTCGGCGGCGGACCGAACCGGATCGGCCAGGGCATCGAATTCGACTATTGCTGCTGTCACGCCTGCTTCGCACTGCACGATGCCGGCTATGAAACCATCATGATCAACTGCAATCCGGAAACGGTGTCGACCGATTACGACACCGCGGACCGATTGTATTTCGAGCCCCTGACTTCCGAAGACGTGCTGGAGATCATTGCCACCGAACGGCAGAACGGCACCCTGCACGGGGTGATCGTGCAGTTCGGCGGCCAGACGCCGCTCAAGCTCGCCCGCGCGCTGGAGGCGGCCGACGTGCCGATCCTCGGCACCTCGCCCGACGCCATCGATCTCGCCGAGGACCGCGACCGCTTCAAGCGCGTGCTCGACAAGCTGCGGCTGAAGCAGCCGAAAAACGGCATCGCCTACTCGGTCGAACAGGCGCGGCTGGTGGCCGCGGACCTCGGTCTGCCGCTTGTGGTGCGGCCATCCTATGTGCTTGGCGGGCGCGCAATGCAGATCATCCGCGAGGAGTCCCAGCTCGGCGATTATCTGCTCGGCACCTTGCCCGAGCTGGTGCCGGGAGACGTCAAGGCGCGCTACCCGAACGACAAGACCGGACAGATCAACACCGTGCTGGGAACCAACCCGCTGCTGTTCGACCGCTATCTGTCCGACGCCATCGAGATCGACGTCGACTGCCTGTGTGACGGCAAGGACACCTTCATCGTCGGCATCATGGAGCATATCGAGGAAGCCGGCATTCACTCCGGCGATTCCGCCTGCTCGCTGCCGCCGCATTCGCTCGACGCCCGGATGATTGCCGAACTCGAGCGGCAGACCCGCGAACTCGCGCTCGGCCTCGACGTGGTCGGGCTGATGAACGTGCAGTACGCCATCAAGGACGGCGAGATCTACGTGCTTGAAGTCAACCCGCGAGCATCGCGCACGGTGCCGTTCGTCGCCAAGGTGATCGGCATGCCGGTAGCGAAGATCGCCGCCCGGATCATGGCCGGCGAGAAGCTCGCGGATTTCGGTTTGAAGAAGCGCAAGCTCGGCCATGTCGGGGTCAAGGAATCGGTATTTCCGTTCGCCCGCTTCCCCGGCGTCGATACTGTGCTGGGGCCGGAGATGCGATCGACCGGCGAGGTGATGGGAATCGACCGCTCGTTCGAGGTGGCATTCGCCAAGAGCCAGCTCGGCGGTGGTACCCGCGTGCCACGTAAGGGCACGGTGTTCGTCTCGGTCCGCGAGATCGACAAGACCCGGATTGTCGAGGCGGTCCGGTTGTTGTTTTCGCTGGGCTTCAAGGTGATGGCCACGTCGGGCACCCAGCGGTTCCTCGCCGACAGCGGCGTGCCGACCGAAAAAGTGAACAAGGTGCTGGAAGGGCGTCCGCATATCGTCGACGCCATTACCAATGGCGACATCCAGCTCGTCTTCAATACTACGGAAGGGCCACAGGCGCTGGCCGACAGCCGCTCGTTGCGACGAGCTGCCCTCTTGCATAAAGTGCCATATTACACCACTCTTTCAGGTGCCGTGGCGGCCGCACAGGGCATCCGCGCCTATCTGGGCGGGGACCTTGAGGTCCGTACCCTGCAGAGCTATTTTTCCGAAAACTAGCGTCCTGACGCCGGAATTCGCCGACCTGACAGCCTGTTCGGCAGCGAATTTGGGGTTCGAAAGGGCGCTAGAAAAATCTATGATACCCCCAAGCCGGAGCGGCGGGTCCGGCAACCGATTGGCGTTGAATCCCTTCATGACCGGAACTCACCCGTCATGAGGGTGTTCTGTTTCGGCGTTTGTGCGTGCCGCGGATTGGTCCGCATGAGGTTGAAGGACGAAGACAGATGATGGAAAAGGTACCGATGACCGCTGGCGGCTATGCCGCGCTTGAAGATGAGTTGAAGCAGCGCCAGTCGGTGGAGCGTCCGCGTATCATCGAGCATATCGCCGAAGCGCGCTCGCATGGCGATTTGTCGGAAAACGCGGAGTATCACGCCGCCAAGGAAGAGCAGTCGCACAATGAAGGCCGCATTGCCGAGATCGAGGACAAGCTCGCGCGCGCCGACATCATCGACATCAGCAAGCTCTCCGGAGACACCATCAAGTTCGGCGCCACCGTCACACTGATCGATGAAGACACCGAAAAGAAAGCGGTGTGGCAGATCGTCGGCGAACCGGAAGCCGATGCCAAGAAAGGCCGCATCTCCATCACCTCGCCATTGGCGCGGGCGCTGATCGGCAAGAAAAAGGGCGCCTCGGTCGAAGTGATGGCGCCCGGCGGCGCCAAGGCCTACGAGATCACCAAGGTCGAGTGGCGCTAGCGCAAGTTCCGGCGGGTTTGGATTGTTCGCCCGCCCGCCCATCACGCCGGATTGACAGCATTGTGAGTTGGCACCATCGCGCCACCGTCTTATACCGCGAGATAGTTATAAACTATAATCAAATCGCCGGATGGACGATCGGATGAATTCGCACAGCCTCTCCAGCGCTTGGGGGTCGCGTACCCTCGCCCTTCTCAGCGTGCTCCGCGTGTTCACGGGGCTCGATTTGCTTCAGCATGGCACCGGAAAAATCCTGGGTTTTCCGGTCGTTCCGATGTTCGCCAATATCCATCTCAATTCGCTGGCCGGCGGCGCCGGCTTGATCGAACTGATCGGGGGCGCGCTGTTCACAATCGGTCTGTTCACCCGGCCGGTCGCCTTCATTCTCTCAGGCTTCACCGCCGCCGCGTATTTCATCGCTCACGCCGGCAGGGGCTTCTATCCGGTGTTGAACGGCGGTGAACTCGCTGCATTGTTCTGCTTCGTCTTCCTCTATTTTGCGTTTGCCGGCGCCGGACCGTGGAGCCTCGATGCGCTGATCCGGCGAAAATGATACGATGACGGCGGTCCATGACCTGTCGCATGGCGCACCGGCCGGTTTCAGGCGGCGTCCGGACACAGAGTCCGCTGCTTGAGGTACGGGCATTCGCCGCGCGTATTCGATCGGAGATGAGCCATGACACTCGGCACGATCTGGGCGCCCCGTCTCCTCAGCGTGTTGCGGATCGTCGACGGCCTGGTGCTGCTGCAATACGGAACCGCCAAACTGTTCGGCTGGCCGGACGTCGAGATGTTCGAGGACTTGAAGTGGTTTTCGCTGTTCGGCATCGCCGGGATGTTCGAACTGGTCGGCGGCACGTTGCTGATCCTCGGCCTGTTCACCCGGCCGGCGGCCTTTATCCTGTCCGGTGAAATGGCTGCGGCCTATTTCATCGAACATCTGCCGCACGGCTTCTTTCCGATCCTGAGCAGTGGCGATCTCGCCGTCACTCTTTGTTTTACGTTCCTCTATCTCGTCTTTGCCGGCGGCGGGCCGTGGAGCCTCGATGCCCTGTTGCGCGGTGGCGCTGCGCATGATGCCGTGCAGGCGCGGAACTAGTCGGCTGGCTGCCGGGCGCGGCCGGACCGCGAAGTCAGAACTCCCTGCCGATCATGCGATCGACCGAGTAGCGCCCGCCGCCCTTGAAGAAAATGGCAACGCAGAGCAGCAGCCACAGCAGCGCGAACTCGTATCCGCGGGCGGTCCAGAAGTACCCGAACTGCCATTGGAACAGCAACACGATAACCAGCATTTCGATGGCGATCATCGCGGCCGCAATCCGCGTCAACAGCCCGATCGCAAGGCAGGCTGCCGCCACCAATTCGGTGAAATAGGTCAGATAAGTCAGGCCCTCGGCAAACGGCAGGCCTTTGGCCGCAATGTTCTGGGCAAATTTGGCGGCCGGCACCGACAGCACTTTCTGAATGCCGTGCGGCAGCAGGATCGCTCCGCTCGCAAAGCGCATGAACGCGTAGGAAAACGGAGCGAGGCACCGGTAGAGGCCGGCGAGAGCCGGAAACACCAGCTTGGGCTCGTCGGGTGCAACCATGGTATCCTCCGTTGCCGCCACGCCTCGACGCTGCAGGGCACACCTCGTTAGCGCGTCTCGATAACAGCGCGTCTCTATAACAATGTGGCGCGGCGATTATTCCTCGAGAGAGAAATTTGCCCGCGCACCCCCCGGGGCGGGCGCCGGCCACAGTCCTACCGCGTCACCTTGACCTCGAGCGGCACCGCGGCCTCGTATTTCGAGTTGTGCAGCACGAGCGAAGTCCTGACATTGCGCACATGCGGCGCCGCGGTCAGATGGGTGACGAAATCCTGAAATGTCGCCATGTCGGGGGCGACGCATTTCAGGATGAAGTCGACCTCGCCCGACAGCATCCAGCATTCCCGCACCAGCGGTTCGGCGCGCACGAAATCCTCGAACGCGCGCAGATCGGCATCGGCCTGGCTGGCGAGATGCACCGACGCAAACACCGTCACGTCGAAACCGAGCCGGCGCGGATCGAGCAGCCCGCGATAGCCCTGGATGTAGCCGGCCTCTTCCAGCGTCCGCACCCGGCGCAGACAGGGTGGCGGCGAGATGCCGACGCGCTTGGCCAGTTCGACATTGGTGATTCGGCCGTCGGCCTGGATTTCGCCGAGAATTTTAAGATCGATCTCGTCAAGATTCTTCGACACGCGGGTCCGGGTCCTGGGCTGGGGGTAGGCCGGCAACAGTCTTAGCGCAGCTCCCACATCTTGCGCAATTTTATTGCGCGTGCGGTGCGCCATTTCCGGCATCAGCGTGGAAAATCTGCCGATTTGGATTGCAATTCTTGCATGGCTCGCCAGATGTCTTACACTTGGATTTGACACTTTCGGTGCCCCCGCGACGCCTTTTTGGGGTGCTTTCCGCCCATGCAACAACCAATTGCCCTTCAGAGAAGGACTCTCCATGCCTGCTGCCGTCCACGCCAAGGTCGTCATCATCGGTTCCGGCCCGGCCGGTTATACCGCGGCGATCTACGCAGCGCGTGCGATGCTGGAGCCGATCCTGATCCAGGGCATCCAGCCCGGCGGCCAGCTCACCATCACCACCGACGTCGAAAACTATCCCGGCTTTGTCGATGTCATCCAGGGCCCGTGGCTTATGGAGCAGATGGAGAAGCAGGCCGCCCATGTCGGCACCAAGCTCGTCACCGACCTCGTCACCCGGCTTGAACTCGGGCAGCGGCCGTTCCGCCTGACCTGCGACAGCGGCGACGTCTATCTCGCCGACACCGTCATCCTCGCCACCGGCGCCCAGGCGCGCTGGCTCGGAATGCCGTCAGAGGAAAAATTCAAGGGTTTTGGCGTTTCGGCGTGTGCGACCTGTGACGGCTTCTTCTATCGCGGCAAGGAAGTCATGGTGGTCGGCGGCGGCAACACCGCGGTCGAGGAAGCGCTGTTTCTCACCAACTTCGCGTCCCAAGTGACCATCGTGCACCGCCGCGACCATTTCCGCGCCGAGCGCATCCTGCAGGATCGCCTGTTCAAGCATCCGAAAATCCGGGTGATCTGGGACAGCGCGATCGACGAAATCTGCGGTACCGACAACCCCAGCAAGGTCACCCACGTCCGGCTGAAGAATGTCAAAAGCGGTGTGCTGACCGAGGTTGCCGCCGACGGCGTCTTCATCGCGATCGGCCATGCGCCGGCGACCGAGCTGATTCTGGGCCAGATCAAGCTGAAGCCGTCGGGCTATGTCGAGGTGGTGCCGAACTCGACCGCGACCTCGGTGCCCGGCGTGTTCGCCGCCGGCGACATCGCCGACGAAACCTACCGGCAGGCAGTCACGGCCGCGGGCCTTGGCTGCATGGCCGCCCTCGAGGCCGAACGTTTTCTCGCCATGCGCGCGAGCGAGCGCGCGGCGGCGGAGTGATCATGAACCGAGCTCGCGACGGATTTACCGATATGGATTGGGACAAGCTGAAAGTGTTTCACGCGGCGGCGGAAGCGGGCAGCTTCACGCATGCCGGCGAGCAGCTTGGGCTGTCGCAATCGGCGGTGTCACGCCAGGTCAGCGCGCTGGAACAGGAGCTCTCGGTGTCGCTGTTCCACCGCCACGCGCGCGGCCTCATTCTCACCGAGCAGGGCGACCTGTTGTTCCGCACCGCCCACGACGTGTTCATGCAGCTGCAGGCGGCACGCGCCAAGCTCACCGACAGCCGCGAGCGGCCGAGCGGCGACCTCAAGATCACCACCACCCCCGGCGTCGGCATCAACTGGCTGATCCCGCGGCTCGGCGAATTCACCGCGCTCTATCCCGAGATCCGGATTTCCCTGATCGTCACCGATGAGGAACTCGATTTGTCGATGCGCGAGGCCGATGTCGCGATCCGGACCCGTAAACCGACGCAGCCCGACCTGATCCAGCGCAAGCTGTTCGCGATGGGCTTTCACGCCTACTGCTCGCCGGAATACATCAAGCGGTTCGGCACGCCGCGCACGCTCGACGAGCTCGATGCGCACCGCATCATCACGCTGAGCGACGGACAGGTGGCGCCGCATCTGCAGAACCGCAACTGGCTGATCGAGGCCGGACGCAACGGCAGCGGTCCGCGCGAAACCTATTTCAAGGTCAACAACATCCTCGGGCTGGTGCGCGCCTGCCAGCAGGGGCTCGGCATCGCGGCGCTGCCGGATTACCTGGTCGAGGAAAACAATCGCCTGGTGCAATTGTTCGGCGAGTCCGATTCGATCCAGCTCGACACCTATTTCGTCTATCCCGAAGAGCTGAAAACGGTGGCGCGCGTGCAGGTGTTTCGCGACTTCGTGGTGAGCAAGGCGCAGCGCTGGCCGTCCTGACATTGCTTTTGCAAGCCCCCGGTCATCGCATGACTGACATGCGACTCGCCCGGTTGCCGCAGGGTGCCGACGCGGCCCATAATGTCGGTACGCTGAGCATTGGCGTTACGCATTTGTCCCCCTCCTCCAGTGGCGCAAACGCTCAGTAATCCCTCTTGGAAGGTGATTGTGTCGGCCTCACGTGGCCAATACCTCAAGCCGGGCTCTCTGAGCCCGGCTTTTTTTCGTATTGACGAGCGCGCCCGATTCTTCCTGAGCGACCCTGTGGATACGGCCCACGCCGCCAGACCGCGAATGATCACGTTTTTGTGGGAACTCTCGCGTCATTGCAATGGCGATGTACCCGGACTTGACAGAAATAGATGTCCGTTCTACGAGAAGCCCCTTTGGGTTAAAATCTCAAGGGGGGAATGAGTCAATATGCCCGAGCTTGAGTTTTGGTTTACCGGGACTGCCCTTTTCTTGGCGGTTTCATGTGCGTTCGCGTGCTGCGTTGCCGTCTTTGCAGTTCGCGAAATGATTTCAGAGGGAAAATTCCGACTTCTGATGATGGCTGCTATTGTCATCGGCATCTTCGGCTGGAAGACGGCAGCGCAACAAGAAAAGGATTCGGCCATGCTTCGGAATGATATTCGCCGAGTGGCCGAACGCTTAAAGATTGATCAGGGGGATCAATCTGCCGCTGCCCTTGCTGCGGAAATCCTAAGGCGATTACCGCAGCCCTCTGTTCTTACAGAGGATGAAAAGTCTCGACTTGGGAAGGCTCTTGAGGGAATACCTGGCGATAAAAGATTTCCAGTTATAATTGGTTGTCCACTTAGTGCGGCGCTATACGCCAATATGGTCGCGAAATTATTTTCCGATCATGGATGGAAGGCGACACCATCTTGTACATTTTTAATTACAGCCTCTAGCTATGGAATTGGCTTTGGATTTTCGGATGATGTTTTATCTGGGAAGTTGCCACCTTCGCGATCAGCTACAGTGCTAATGAATTTATTTGATCAAGCGAAAATCGAATATGGAAAGGCCCACTTTGATGAAGTCAAGGGCGATGACTACTGGTTTATCGTAGCTCTACCAGCCCCAAACTAAAGATTCCCATGACAAAGATTTCATCAGCATCCCGCTATAGCCGCTCCAAAAATGTCATCGTTGAAGCGGTTATTGTACCGGAACTGAAACTCCGCAACGTAAAGATGCAGATACTTTTTGCTGACGTTATGAAAGGTGCCGACGATCCCGCGCTTGATAATGCTCCAAAAGCCTTCAATCGTATTGGTGTGGACCGCGCCGACCACATATTGCTTTTGGGCATGGTCGATAGTGGCGTGTGGGTAGCCCTGCTTGCTCAAGCCATGATAGCCAACCCACTGATCGGTACAGAGCAAGCTAACCTTGTGCGAGACGGCTTCGTTGACGAAGGCGGTCAAGGTAGACGCGCGAACATTCTGGATCACGCGAGCGACTACGTTACCCTTGCGGCGGACAGCACCGGCCACGATTGCCTTGCCAGAACCCGTTAGGACCGGGCGTGCCGTCGCGGCGATCCCAATGGCGGTTCTTGGCTCTGCCGCCAACGAATGTCTCGTCGACCTCTACAATGCCGCCAAGCTTGGTCTCTGGCTCGATCAAAGCAGTACGGATTTTGTGGGCCATCAGCCAAGCAGTTTTGACCGAACCGAAGCCCATGTAGCGGCCAAGCTGCCGCGCGCTCATGCCCTTTTTGCTGGTCAGAATCAGATGGGTGACCTTGAACCAGTCGCGGAGCGGCTTGTTTGTGTTCTCGAAAATGGTCCCGGCGATGCAGGAAAAGCGATAGCCGTCCTTGGCGCAGACTTCGCATTGCCAATGGAAGCCGGATGCCAGCTTGTAGACCTTGGGATTGCCACAACGCGGGCAAATCACGCCGTTGGGCCAGCGGCGGGCGACCAAATAAGCTTTGCAGGCGTCCTCGTCTCCAACCGGAAACATGTTGTCGAATTGGGCCGAAGTCAGTTGGTGGACCGGTTTGGGGCGTTTCATGGCAAATCCTCGTTTGTAGGAGGATATAACCATGCCTGAGGGCTTCTGTCAAGTCCGGGTACATCGCCATTGCAATGACGGTGAGAATCCGTAGCCCGGATGGAGCGCGGCGAAATCCGGGGTCCATCGCATCCACCTCGCGATTCCGGGATTGCGCTGCGCTCCATCCGGCCTACGACACTACGTCGCGATGACGCGGAGGCCAGCCGCGGCGCCTAATCCAGGTTGGTGCGTGCCAGCCGCAGCGCGTTGCCGATCACGCTGACTGACGACAACGCCATCGCGGCGGCGCCCACCATCGGCGACAGCAGGATGCCGAATACCGGATAGAGCACGCCGGCGGCGATCGGCACGCCGGCGGCGTTGTAGATGAACGCGAAGGCGAGGTTCTGGCGGATGTTGCGCATGGTCGCGATCGATAGCCGCCGCGCCCGCACCAGCCCGGCGAGATCACCGGTCAACAGCGTGATCCCCGCGCTTTCGATCGCGACATCGGTGCCGCCGCCCATCGCGATGCCGACATCGGCCGCCGCCAGCGCCGGCGCGTCGTTGACGCCGTCGCCGACCATGGCGACGCAGCGGCCCTCGCGGCGCAACCGCTGCACCACCTCGCTCTTGCGCTCCGGCAGGATACCCGCCTCGATGTCCTCGATACCGAGCTTCGCCGCCACCGCACGCGCGGTGGTGAGGTTGTCGCCGGTCAGCATCACCATGCGCAGGCCCTCGCCGCGCAGCACCTGCAGCGCGGCCGGCGCCGACGGCTTGACCGGATCGGCGATCGCGATCACGCCCGCGGCGCGGCCGTCCACCGCCGCATAGATGGCGGTGGCGCCGCCCGCGCGGGCGGCCTCGGCGGCGCCATCGAGATCCGCCGTCGCAATCCGCAACTCCGTCATCAGCACGGCGTTGCCGAGCGCAACAGCCCGGCCATCGACGATGCCCGTGGCTCCCTTGCCGGCGCACGAAACAAAATCGCTGACCTCGCCCGGCGCAAGCTGGCGCTCCCCGGCTGCATCCAGGACCGCCTTCGCCAGCGGATGCTCGCTGCCGCGCTCGACGCTGGCGGCGAGCCGCAGCAACTGGTTTTCGTCGAAACCGTCGGCCGGAACGATCCCGACGACCTTCGGCTTGCCTTCGGTCAGCGTACCGGTCTTGTCGATCACGATGGTGTCGACGCGCTCGAGGCGCTCCAGCGCCTGGGCGTCGCGGATCAGAATGCCGGCATGCGCGCCGCGGCCGACGCCGACCATGATCGACATCGGCGTCGCCAGACCCAGTGCGCAGGGACAGGCGATGATCAGCACCGTCACGGCCGCGACCAGCGCGAAGGTCAACCGCGGCTCCGGCCCGAACGCCATCCAGGCCGCGAATGCCAGCAAGGCGGCGGCGATCACCGCCGGCACGAACCAGCCGGCGACCCGGTCGGCCAGGCGCTGGATCGGCGCCCGCGAGCGCTGGGCTCGCGCCACCATGTCGACGATCCGCGCCAGCATGGTGTCGCGGCCCACTCTATCGGCGCGCAGGATCAGGCCGCCGCTTTGGTTGACGGTGCCGCCGATGACGTGCGCGCCTTCGGCCTTCAGGACCGGCATTGATTCGCCGGTCACCATCGATTCGTCGACCGACGAGCGCCCTTCCGTAACCACGCCATCGACCGGAATCTTCTCGCCGGGGCGTACCCGCATCAGATCGCCGACCGCGATCGCGTCAATCGCTACCTCCTCGTCGCCGCTGGCGGCGATGCGTCGTGCGGTTTTCGGCGCGAGCCCAAGCAGGGCGCGGATCGCCCCGGAGGTGCGTTCGCGCGCGCGCAATTCCAGTACCTGCCCCAGCAGGACGAGCACCGTAATGACGGCAGCGGCCTCGAAATAAACCGCGACCGCGCCGTGCATGCCGCGAAGGGCCGGCGGGAACCATTGCGGCAGCAGCGTGCCGACCACGCTATAGAGAAAGGCCATTCCGGTGCCGATCGCGATCAGGGTGAACATGTTGAGATTTCGGGTCACCAGCGAACGCCAGCCCCGCACAAAGAACGGCGCGCCGGCCCACAGAACCACCGGCGTGGCAAGCACGAGCGAGATCCAGTTCGACCATGGCGACGCCATGGTGGGCATCAGGCCGAGATCACCGCCCATTTCGAGCACGAAGACCGGTAAGGTCAGTAGCAGCGCGATCCAGAACCGCCGCGTCATGTCGATCAGCTCGGGATCACGGGCCTGGTCGAGCGAGACCTGCTCGGGCTCGAGCGCCATGCCGCAGATCGGGCAACTGCCCGGTCCGACCTGCCGCACCTCCGGATGCATCGGACATATGTTGAGGGCGCCGGCCGGTGCGGCGGGCGCAGCCGGGCGGCCCGGCAGGAATTTTCCCGGCTCGGCGCCGAACCGTTCGCGGCAGTGGGCGCCGCAGAAGAAATAGTCCTGACCCCGGTGCGAAAAACGATACTTCGCGGTCGCCGGATCGACCTTCATGCCGCAGACGGGATCGGTCGCGGCGTGGGCTTGGTGCTGGCCGCCACAGCTTGCGTGCGCGTGGGCGACATCGGTGCCGCCGTCAGAACATTCCGTCTGTGCCACCGAGCGACCCTCTTGATAAAGATACCCTATGGGGGTATATGACCCGGATGCGCACCGAGATCAAGGCCTCCTGCCTGAAACGCCTGAAACGAATTGAAGGCCAGATTCGCGGCCTTGCCGGGATGGTCGAGGATGACCGCTATTGCATCGACGTGGTGACGCAGATCGCGGCGGCGAAGGCGGCACTGCGCCGGGTCGAGGAGGAAATCCTGCGCGACCACGTCGCCCATTGCGTCGAGCATGCGATCTCCTCCGGCGACAAGGCCGACCAGCGCCGCAAGATCGCGGAATTGATGGACGTGGTCGGCCGCGCCGATCGGTGATCCACCGCCGGCCGTCATTCTCCGCTCGGCCCGCCGCGCGCCTTGGTTAATAGGCGGTGACGCCGACCCTTCAAATCGCAACCAGGCGGCGGCGGCATCCTTAAAACTTGTGGCTTATTGACCCCATCATAACAGACGGGGGAAACGAAATGGCCACAGCAATCACCGGGGACGACAGGTATCCAGTTTGCGAACGGGCGCTGCGGAAGCAGGATTTGCTTCTGGTGTCGTCATTCGGCCTGTGGGCCGCTGTGCTCGGGTTGTCACCGGTGCTGGCGTTCCATCTGCTGATCGGAAGCTGAGGCTGCGCGACACCTGCCATCGTCGTTAATCGGCGGTAGCACCTGTGTTTAAATGCGAGCGAAATTGCGACCGGCTTTTTAAAAGACGACGCGTATCAAAGTCTCCGGAATAACTAAAAAAGCGCGGGGGCGTCGTGAACCAAGAAAACCATCAACTCCGTGAACAACGGGGTTTTACCACCCAGGATATCCTGTGGGCACTCGGCATCTGGTCGGTAATCCTGACCCTGTCGCCGGTGGTCGTCTTCTACCTGCTGATGGTGAACTAGCACGCACGGAAAAACGCGCGGGGCCCGCGCGTTCCTGGTCGGCCTTGCAAGGCGGCGTGGTTACGCCGCCTGCTTGTGCATCGCGCCGGACGCCGACGCCGAACCACGGATCGCCTTCACCGAGCGCTCGATCGCAGCCCACAGCCGGCCGATCTCTGCCGCGGCGCGGCCTTCCGCATAATATTCACGCGCGCCTTCGCCATGGCTCAGGGCCATCAGCAGATCGGCACGGTTGGTGATCTGGCCGCCCCAGACCGGAGCCCGGAACTTGGCCAGCGCCTCGCGGGCGATGGTTACGATCGGGCTTTCAACCTCGTCCCTGCGGGCCGGCGCGCCGTTGAGCACGACCGCATAGGGCTTGCGCGCCGAGCGGCAGGTCTGAATCGTTTCCTGCACCGCATTGACGTCGAATACCCCCGGCCGGGCCGGAATGATCACCATCGTGGCATTCCTGATGGCGTCTTCGACAACCGACGACATGTTGGGTGGCGTATCGATGAACACCCATTCGACGCCGTCGCGCTTGGCGGCGGCGACGATCCCGCTGACGGAGTTGACCGCGGTCTTGATCGCCGGTTCGTTGGTGCCGCGCAGCTTGTGCCAAAGTGTGAGCGATCCTTGCGGATCGGCATCGACCAGCAGGCACGGCTTGGTTGATTTATGGACTTGCGCAGCGAGATGAGCTGCCAGGGTACTCTTTCCCGAGCCGCCCTTACGCGATGCGAAAACAATAACGTTCATACCTTGGCCTCCAGATTGACCCCAGAAATCAAAAATGAATCAGCGCGGTGATTCGTGAAAGAAAAATTTACTGTAAATTGTGGCAAAGCCCCGGATTTATCTTGGACTCGGGCTTTTGAGTCACACCCATGCGCTGCCGCTGAATCGAAAAAACCGAATCACCTGTGGTGATTAGGCGACCGTTGCCGCTGATTGGTCAATCCTTCGCATTCAACCTTTCCGGGATATTTGAAACGACGGTCGAGCGAACAAAACAAGTCCGGACGCCGCGCGGCGGGTTTCAAGACAGGCAAAGGCCGGGACATCCAAGGCAAGCGGCGCTCGCGGGCCGTCATTCCGAGGCGCGCCACCGGGTCCGCGCAAAGCGCGGCCCGATGACAGGCTCCGCGCGAGCCCGGAATCCATATTCACGACGGTGGTTATGGATTCCAGGCCTGCGCCAAGTGGCGCATCCCGGAATGACAGTGTTGGATTGCTTCGTCGCTGACGCTCCTCGCAATGACGGTGCATCCGCGCAATGACGCCATCCGCGGTGCTATTTCACGTCATCCCAGCTCGCGCCGTTGAAGCGCTGCAACTGCATGTAGGTGACGACGCGATAGTCGGTGGCCGAGGTGTTGATGCGGCTCTCCGGCAACAGCAGCCCGACGCGGAAATCATGCAGGCTCGCCGCCTGCTTCATGATGTTCTCGCGGGTGAGGTTGTCGCCGCACTGCTTCAGCACCTGCTCCAGCGTCTGCGCGAAGCTGTAGCCGGCGGCAGTCAGGCTGTCATTGAGATCGGCACCGGGCATGTTGGCCTTCATCCACTCGGACCAGGTCTTGACGTCGGGATCCGCCGCCCATTTGGGATCGGTGACATCCTTCATGAAGCCGGCACTCATGATGCCGACCGACTTGTCGAGCCCGGCCGGCTTGAAGGTGGCGCCGACCGACGCCGCGCCGAGATGCAGATAGGTCTCGGGCTTCCACTTCAGATCGTACATTTTCGAGATCGCCTGCGCCGCCTGCTTGGCGTAGGTGAACAGGAACAGCGCGTCGGCGCCGGAGTTCTGCAGGATCACCATCTGGCTGTCGATGGTGGGATCGGTCGACTGGAAATTTTGCGCGCTGACAATCATCTTGTCGGAATCTTCGCCGAGGCCCTCCTTCAGGCCGTTCAGCAGATCCTTGCCGAAATCGTCGTTCTGATAGAGCACGGCGACCTTCGGCTTCGGATTGTGGGCAAGCAGGTGCTTCGCATAGAACTTCGCCTCGTCGCGCAGATTGGGCTGCCAGCCCATGGTCCAGGGGAAATGCGCGGGGTC
Source organism: uncultured Alphaproteobacteria bacterium (assembly GCA_963808035.1). GTDB lineage: Bacteria > Pseudomonadota > Alphaproteobacteria > Rhizobiales > Xanthobacteraceae > Bradyrhizobium. The sequence continues at coordinate 44,470 of CAWEEF010000011.1, forward strand.
GTTCAAGGCCGAGGAGCCGGCGGCGACGAACAACTGCGGCACGCCCTGTTTGTTCAGATAGGGCCGGATCGCCATGTTGAGCGGCGTCCCGAGCACGCCGAACATCAGCGCGACCTCGTCGCCTTCGACGAGGCTGCGCGCATTTTCGACCGCCTTCGCCGGCGAATAGCCGTCATCGCGGCTGATGAAGGTGATCTTGCGGCCGTTGATGCCGCCCTTGGTGTCGTTCAGCCATTTGAAATAGGCGGCTTCCACCTTGCCGAGCGTGCCATAGGCCGAGGCCGGGCCGCTATAGGCGATGGTCTGGCCGATCTTGATCTCGGTATCGCTGGTGCCGGGACCATACTGCTTTTCGGCCAACGCCGGCGGCGCGAGCAGCAGCAGGGCGGCACCAAGGAGAATCATCCGGCGGACCGACATCGGGCTTCCTCCACATTTTTATTGTGGGGCAAGTGTGAGTGAGCGACCGGGTGTTGGCAAGCAGAGTCGCCGTATGGGCCGCATGGCGTGCCGGGATCGACAATGCTGCACTGCCCTCAAGTCGCGCCGCGCTTGGCCGGCTTCCTGGACTTGTGCCGCTTCGCGATCCCCGGCCTGATGATGAGCGGCGCGCCTGCGTCCGCCTCCGGGCCGGGCCTGAAATACATCCGGCAGGCCGGCGAAAGCTGCTGCTTCTTGCTGACCATGCAGGCGGTGACGCGATCGACATCCGGAATCTCGGGGCCGCAAAGCCGAAACGCATCGTCGCTGCAGGCCTGTTGCTGCTCCGGCGTATAAGCCTTGCTTGCGGTCGGCAGCATCGCAACCGAAAGCGCGGTCGCGAGCAGCAGACCGAACTGAAACCTTGCCGATTGCGCGATAGCCATGATTCCCCCCGAGCCATTGATGGCACGAATTGTGCGGGACTGACGGGGGATTGGCAAGCGGCGGACCATGCCCACGGGCCCGCGTCAATCGCAGCGAGCATCGCGATCAGCCGGACGCTCGAAGCGCGCGAAATGATTCCGACTGTTCAGGCGACCGCGTTCGGGCTGCCGATCGCTTCCGGGCTTGCGCACAACAGGCGCCTGCGGATGGCTTCCTCGACCAGCGCGAGGGCTTGCCGGGCCTCGCGGGCGTCGGCCTCGGCGGCCTGCGCCCGGAATTCCACCGCCGTGAGCTGATCTTCCACGGCAACGATCCGCGATTGAGCCTGTTTCAAGGCGCGCGATGCGTCCTGCAGCTTGCAATCGGTCGCGGTGATGAGTTCACGTCGCTCGCGCTCGGCGTTTTCGATCCGCTGCTCGGCGATGGTCAGCCTTTCGGCAGCGCTCTTGCACAATGACTGCGCGCGGGCTTCGGTGTCCCGGGCACGGTCTTCGATGCTGCCGATGACCTCCGCAGCCTGGTAGACCAGATTGAGCGCGGTCGCGCCGTAATCCGGTGCAGACGACCGCGCAAACTTCAGGACTTTTTCGCTTCCGAATGCCGCTCTCAACCCGCGCTGCGCCATGAGCCAGAGACCTTCCGCAAATAACTACGATTAATATAACCGCGACCGATATCATGAACATTTATGGTAAATGGACAGTTAAGGCGGACCGGTCGATGGCGGAGGGCGGCGTTGTCCGGTGGGGCGGGAAAAGGCACCCCTGAGCTCGCCGGACCCGGCGTGCTGAGAACATAAAGCCGCCCATCGGCTTGACTAGGCAGGCGATCTCAAACAGCTTTGCAGTGGTCGAATTCGCCTGGGGCTGCCGCCGCGAACAGGACGGACAGCGGAACATCATTGAGGGGATGCAGGATGAGATGGTTGTTGGGCGTTTTGCTGGCTTTCAGCGTGGCCTCTGCCGCGCATTCGCAGGATTCGCCCTACCGAAAAGAGCTCAAGCGAGCCGATCTGACCGGGACCAGCATGGAAGTCATTACGAGTATCAACGAGATCAAACCAGGCGAGACATCGGCGCTCCATGTTCATCATGGCGAGGAGTCATTTTACGTGGTGGAGGGAGGCACGATCGAGCTTCCGAACGGCAAGCAGGTTCCGTTCCCCACCGGTACGACTGGCATCAACCGTCGCGACGTAGCTCACGGCGCATTCAAGGTCGTGGGCGATAAACCGATCATATATCTGTCGGTTCATATCGTCGATAAGGGCAAGCCGCTTTACGATGTTCCCAAGTAAGAACTCCGCAAGGCAAAGTGCATTTCTTTAGGACTGCCCCTGCGCTGTCCGCACCTTGAGGCATTGTCGAGCTGCCTCAATCTCAGCTTCAGTAGCACCTTTGCCACGCGCCCAGTGACTCGGCGACGGAAATTGTGTACTTCGCGACGTAGTAGCGGACCACCGTGCATGACGCGCGAGCGAGAAACCTTGATTTAGGCTGCTCCTGGGCAATCGACTGCGACGATAAGGCGGTGCACATCGCGACTGCACAAATCCAGGGATTGAGCATTGAATTTTTCCTCCCAGAAAGACCCTTGTTGGTCGCCGCATTGGCCGTGCGCAGAACTGTTCAGCCCATCGGTTGAACACGCCTTTAAACAGGCAAGACGCATTTGAGGAAAATCGTTCAGTTCAAGGGCGCTTCGCGAGGGCCAACCTTCGCCAGTTCGTCGATCAGTGCAACCAGGCGGGCAGGGCAATTCATTGGACTGCGGACCCAGAGCCGCGGCAAGCCGTTCACCGATTTCATTGCAGATTGCGCCGCTGTGAATGCGGTTGATTTGGACATTAGCCATCATAATTTTCCGAGCTGTTATTCCGCCGGGAGTGTCGCCTAGCGACGGACGGCCACGAGGCGCGCTTCGACAACCTTTGCTTCCGAACCGCTGTTGCGCAAACACGCGGTGGCGAAGTCCGGCCAAACCTGCTTGAGGCAATTCTGAGGAGGAGATCGAACCGCGAGCCGGTCGGACTTTGCCAGTGCAAGCCCTTCGCTGGCCTCGCTTTGGGAGCAAACGACGGTAACGCGATCACCGAGGCTCCCAAGACGGCGAGGATCGCGAAGGCTGCAAATGATTTGATCATTGTGGGCTGCTGACTGTGGTTAAATCAATCCCGCCGCTTCGCTTGGGGATTATCAGGCCAACATCCACTGTTAGGAATGGTTCCGATCATACAACTTATATTCGCAAAATCCTGCTGTCGAAGAAGGCGGTCCGCCCGCATGGTGATTGTCGCGGGGAAGCGCAACGGCCACGGCGCCGCATCACTCCGGATCGATCGCGATTCGTACAGTTGGGTGGGCTCGAACCACCGACCTCCTGTTCCACAG
>CAWEEF010000012.1:0-206473 GCA_963808035.1 uncultured Alphaproteobacteria bacterium
CCGAGCACATCATGCGGCAACTGCTTCCGGCGGAGTTCGGATTGTTGCTGCAGACCGGCGACGATCTCGGACAGGTGCTGATTGGCGCGGCGCGCGCCCTGCTGCTTGCCGGACATGACTGCGTCCTGCTTGTCAATGGCGACAGCCCGACTTTGCCGGCCCGTTTGCTGGCGCAGGCGATCGACGCCTTGCGCGAGCCCGGCGACTGCATGGTGCTTGGGCCGGCGAGCGACGGCGGCTACTACCTCATCGGCCTGAAATACCCGCATCAGCAACTGTTCACGCGCATCGCATGGGGAACAGAAACCGTGGCTCGCACCACATGTGAGCGTGCCGCCGAAATCGGGCTTGCCACGACGCTGCTTCCGGAATGGTACGATGTCGACGACATCCAAACGTTGCGTTGGCTGCAGGACGAATTGTTCGGCCATGCGACCCGCTTTCGTGGCGGCGGGTTTGCCGCGGCGAGCCGAGCCTTCCTCAAGGACGCACCGCAGGTAAACCCTTAGAGCCAATGCCCGGGGCTGTCGCAAATCAATTCGGTCGACTGGCGCGCTCCGCCACCAACGTGGCTCCGCTTCATCTGTTGGCCGGCATTGGTGTTTTCATCGTCGGTTTGACGCTGGTGACCCCCTTTGCCTTCGAGTCTTTCGGTGACAATGCTTTCATGGCTCTGACCATCCCCGCGGGTCTGCTGACGATCGGTGCGACTTACCTCGCCGAGCGTGCTCCCCCCAAGCGCGCACTCTGGCTTATTCTTGGACTCGCGATCGTCCTGAGAGGCTATGTGCTGCTCTTCGATCCGCTTCTCTCCAGTGACATCTATCGCTATGTCTGGGATGGCAGGGTGCAGGCCGCCGGCATCAATCCCTATCGCTATTTCCCGGCCGACGAGGCGCTGGCGTTTCTGCGCGACGGGACGATCTTTCCCCACATCAACCGGGCCGATACCGCCGTCACCATTTATCCTCCAGTGGCGCAATTCTTCTTCCTGATTGTTACCCGGATCGGTGAAAGCGTAACCGTGATGCGTCTCGCACTGGTGGGCTGCGAGGCCGTTACCGTGACCATGATCGCACTCCTGCTGCGACGTATGAACCGGCCGGTGACGCGCGTGACCGCCTATCTCTGGCACCCGCTGCCCTTGTGGGAGGTTGCCAACAGCGGCCATGTCGACGCGCTGATGGTTGCGCTGATGCTGCTGGGCTTGTGGATTGCGCTGGCAGGTCACGCGCTCCGCGGCGCGGTGCTGGTCGCGTTTTCGGTTCTGGTGAAACCCTATGTTGCGCCGGTGCTGGCCGGGATCTGGCGCCCGTGGGACCTTAAAATGCCGCTGGTTGTGATCGCCACGGTCGCGCTTTGCTATTTCCCCTATTTATCTGTCGGTTGGGGTGTTCTCGGATTCCTCACCAAAGGCTATCTGACGGAGGAGGGGATCAGCGCCGGCTATGAGCTCTGGCCATTGTCGCTTTGGCGGCTCGTGCTTGGCGAGCATCGCGGAGATGTTGTCGGCTACGCCGTGCTGGCCGTGCTGGTCCTCCTGTTCAAGGGACTCTCGGTGGCCCGAAGCTCTGATCGCACGATCGCCGCCAGCCTTGCCGACATCAACATACTGTTACTCCTCATTCTCCTGTTCTTGTCGCCCAACTACCCCTGGTATTTTCTGGTCATCACGCCGTTCACAGCGCTTTGTGGCACCTTGCCCAATTGGGTCGTTTCGATCGGGGCACTCTTGCTTTCCGAACAGCTCGACTGGGATTTCTACATTCCAAGAATGGTGACAAAATCAATTCTGTTCGGAGGTCTTTTGCTGGCTTGGGCCTTGGTGGCCTGGAGGGCCCGTATGCAGCGAACCGCAGACGCAGGGTTATCACCATGAGCCTTTCCGGCGAAGCGCCACGCGCTCGAGCGCCCTTCGATCCGCGCCGCTATCACGAGTCGGTCACGGGCGAACGCACCGAGGTCGCCCGGCATCCGCCGGTCTGCCTTTATCTGGAAGTGACCAATCGCTGCAATCTGCTGTGCACCACTTGTCCGCGCACTTATGAAGAGCTCGAGCCGCCGGCTGACATGAGCTGGGACCTGTTCACGACGATTGTCGACCAGGCGTCAGATCTCGCGAGAGCGGTTCTGCACGGCGTTGGCGAGCCGATGCTGGTCGCGAACCTGCCCCGGATGGTCAGATACCTGAAGGACCGCGGCGTCTACGTCCTGTTCAACACCAATGGAACGGTCCTCAGTGGACGCAACGGCCGTGCGCTGATCGACGCCGGCCTTGATGAATTGCGTGTGTCGCTCGACGCGTCAACCCGCGAGAGTTTTAAGGCGATCCGCGGCAGGGATTATTTCGGCCGCATCCTCCGCAACGTGCGCGCGTTTCGCGAGCTGCAGGAGCGGGAGGGACACACCAAGCCGCAGGTTTCCGTTTGGCTTACAGGCCTGAAAGAGACCATCGAAGAACTTCCGGCGTTTGTGAAAGTTGCAGCCGAGATCGGTGTCAAGGAGGTCTATCTGCAACGACTCGTGTTCTTCGATGAATCGGCCATTGGCAAGGCACGCCCGGATCAGGCCCTGTTCGAGCGCCTGACGCAGGAAGAAGCAGTCTATCTGAAACAGGCCGAGGAGCTGGCGCGTTCCCACGGCGTGACCTTTAGTGCGTCGGGCGCAGCGAGCGAGCCGGGGTTAAGTCTGAAGGGTAGCGCCGACGGGTCGCCGTGGTCGCTGTGCCGGCGGCCGTGGTCATTGATGTATTTCACGGCCAATGGCCGCGCTTTGCCGTGCTGTATCGCGCCGTTTTCGATGCATGGCTACGACAACTATACGCTTGGCCATGCCGGGCAGCAGCCCTTGCGAGACATCTGGAACGGGCCCGCGTATCGGCACTTTCGTGCGGCGCTGCTTTCGGACAAGCCGCCCAAGAGCTGCGCCAATTGCGGCCTGTGCTGGAGCCTATGAAGGACGTGCGGAGGCCGGTCTCGCACCGCCCAGCCGTGGTTTCGGCGATCATTCCATGCCTCGACGAGGAAGCGGCGATTGGCCAGGTCGTAGCGGCGGTGCTGGCCCAGAGTGTGAGCGAAGTTATCGTTGTCGACGGGGGCTCGTGCGACCGGACGGCCGAGCGGGCAGAGGCCGCCGGGGCTCGCGTGATTGTCGAGCCGCGACGTGGCTACGGTCGCGCTGTCCAGGCAGGCATCGCCGCTGTGCGCGATGATGCCGACATTCTGGTCTTTCTCGACGGCGACGGCAGCGATCCTCCGGAATTTATCTCTGATCTGGTGTCGCCGATTGTCGCTGCACAGGCCGCCTTCGTTCTCGGCTCGCGCATTCGCGGTTGGCGCGAACCTGGCAGCCTGGCACCACAGCAACTCCTCGCCGCCTATGTCGGCAGGCTGCTCCTGCGGATCGGCTATGGCGCAAGCTTCACCGACCTGTCGCCGTTTCGTGCCATCCGGCGGGATGAACTCAGCCGTCTCGGCATGAAGGAGAAGACATATGGCTGGAACCTGGAAATGCTGATGCGGGTCGCGGCCGCCCGTTTGCCGGCACTGGAGATCGCGGTCGGGCAGCGGTGCCGAATCGGTGGCGCGTCGAAGGTCTCCGGCAATCTCGTCGCCGGCATCAAGGCGGCCTGGTCGATTTCGGCGACGTTCGTTCGCCTCGCGCTTGAGCTGCGACGCCAGAAACTCCTCGCCGAAAATAGTTGCCAGCAGCCCTGATCAGCGAGTGCCGGCGCGATCCTCACAAGCAACGATATCCCGGGAGATTTTCGACCCGCATGGTCCGGTGGAGAGAACACCGCCAGGTATCCGCCATCGCCCGCGAGCTGATATGTTGCGATCTCGCGATAGCGACCGCGACTAACCCGCGATGTTGAAGAACCAGCCAATAAAACCCTTCCCGTCGCGTACGGCTGGGACTTTGCGGCGCAGCCACGCATCAAGGCCGAGGCTGCGGCCGGCGCCATCCAGCACAAACAGCAACATCAGCATGGCCAGGCACATGTAAGTCCACGGCCACTCGGAGGGATTATCATAGAGGCCGAGCCAGAGTTGCAGAGTATAAGCGATGGCCAACACGCCCACGAAACGCACGGCAAGCCCGAGGAGCATCGATCCAGCGAAGACCAGCTCGGCAAGAAAAACAATCGGTCCAAACACGCTCATGTGAGGCAACACGAAATCCTTCAAGAAGGCGCGGTGAAATTCAAATGCCGCGTTGGTCGATTCCTGTTCGGTCCAGTATTGCAAACCGTCGGACACCGGTAGCGGCAATTTCCACAACATGCCCTGGAACCACAAGCAGCCGATCAGGACCCGCACCAGCCAGATTCCTAGGTGTCGGCCGGTCCGTTGCGCCGGATCCTCCCGCCAATTCCGGATGGCCACGGCAGTGCTGGCGAACAACAGCGCCCAGAACAGCGCCAGGATCAGATAGCGCCAGTTTCCCTGATGGAGATAATCACCCGTGCTCCCGGTTAGGAATTGCCAGACATCGGTGAAGATTTTGGGCATCGGCGCGTGCTCCAAAGAATCCAATAGCTGCTCATCGAACAGTTATTCTACGTATCGGTTGATTGAATCGTTACTGTGCGTATCGGTTAACTGACAAGGTGCACCGCCGGCGCTGGCGATCGAGCGTTGCGCCTCAGCCTTCATTGTCAGCAGCCCGAACGAACCTTCCGACGGTTATTGCGCGTTGATCCAGTTTTCGGATCCCGTCAGCTTGGCCGACAAATCCGAAATCGAAATCGAAAAGGGCTTTCCGTCCACCGTGCCGCGGTGAGACGAATCGAGGCCGTAAGTCTTGGCGATCTGTTCGGCAATCGGCGGGTTCTGCTGCGCCTCGGAAGTCGCAGGGAAAATCAACAGCATGCCGAACGCCAAGAGGCGGATCACATTGAGTCCCACTTTGCTGCCCGCCTGAGTACGAATACCGGTCATATCGGGCTCCTTGGGTTTGAGCAATTTCATTGGCCGAGCGAATGCCAGTTCCCGATCACGTTGGCGCAGAAGCCAGGAAATTGCCGGTTATGTGGTTGTTAGAGGCCGTTAGCCGTTGCTAGCTTTATGCTGGAATAGTCTCATTGGATTTGCACCCGTCCTTTTTGCCCACGCGGGCATATTTAGGGGAATGGCAGTATCGTCAATCCGGCCGCTCGGGCCCGCTCCAGATAGGCGTCAGCTTCATAGTCTGGAACGGTCAGCTCGGGTCCGCCAAGAAATTCCTCTCCGGCAGGCGACTCAGCGACAAAGTTCGACTCCTTCCCGTCGGTCGCATAAGTGATATCGGCCATCTCAATCTCCTTATCCCCAGCGGGCATCTTGCACGAAACTCAACCTATGGGACAAGACGTTTACGTGTGCCAAACCCACCATGTGGTTGCGATCTCATCGTTGCCGGCCACAATCGTTACAACAGTTAGAAAACCAAAGTCAGGACGAATCTTGTTGGCGAGCCGGACGTACGCTCGTTGAAAGATGGCCCGAAGTCGAGCAATCAGCTTCGGGATTCCGCTAGTGGGCCGCAACGGCAGCCTTGTATTTTCGCTTTCGAGCCCAAGGTAGACGCTCGCTGATCAAGTCCTGGAACAGCCGCCTCCGGCGTCACAGCGTCAGCAACCGATCCAGCACGCTACGGTCGGACCTCAGGGCGGCGGAGGAGCCGGAAAAACGCACCGCGCCCTTCTCCAGAATGTAGACGCGGTCGGCAATTGCGAGCGAGAATTCGATGCCCTGCTCCGCCAGGAGAATGGTCAGGCCCTGCGCCTTCAGTTCGCTGACCTTGGCGAGCAGAGCCTCGACCACGAGCGGCGCGAGCCCCTCTGACGGCTCGTCCAGCAGCAGCAACTCGGGATTGCCCATGAGGGTGCGGGCGATGGTCAGCATCTGCTGTTCGCCTCCCGAGAGAAAGCCGCCTTGCCGGTCGCGCAGCTTGCCGAGCACGGGGAATAGGTCGATGATCGTCTCGATCGTCCAGCGTCCGGGCCGCGCAGCGGCTCGCCGGGCTACGTCGAGGTTCTCCCACACCGATAGCTCGGCAAAGATGCGGCGATCTTCCGGCACGAAGCCAATGCCGACACGGGCGACGCGGTGTGGTGGCCAGCCGGTGATGTCGCGTGACCTGAAGCGGACATGGCCGGCACTGGGCGGTGTCAGCCCCATGACGGAACGCATCGTGGTGGTCTTGCCGACGCCGTTACGGCCGAGCAGGCAGACGCATTCGCCCTCGTTGACCTCGATCGAAATGCCGAACAGTACACGGCTCAGCCCGTATGCGGCATGCACGTCCTGGAGCTCGAGCACTGCACTCATGACCGCGAGCCCATCGGCTGGTCACCAAGATAGACGCGGCGGACTTGCGCATCGGCGCGCACCGCCGCCGGGTCACCGTGCGCTATGACACGCCCTTGGTGCAATACCGCGATCCTGTGCGCGATCGAGAACACCACGGCCATATCGTGCTCGGTGAAGAGCAGCGTGAGCCGCCGCTCGCGTGCGATGCGCTGGATCAGCGCGATTGTCTCATGCGTTTCGCTCGCCGACATGCCTGCGGTTGGCTCGTCGAGCAGAAGAATCTTCGGATCGCTCGCCAGCGCGATGCCGAGCTCGAGCTGCTTCTGGTTGCCGTAGGACAGCGTACCGGCGATCGCCGGCGCCTGTTCGGCGAGACCGATCGAGCCGAGCAGCGCCTCGGCTTCGCCGTGACAGAGCCGGTTCGAGCGGGACCAGAAGTTCGGTCCCTGACCGCGATGGGCAAGAAGAGCTGCGCGCACGTTCTCGAGCACCGTAAGCTTCGGAAAGATATTGGTGCGTTGGAACGAGCGCCCGAGCCCCATACCGCAGATCTTGTGCGGCGCCACGCCGGTGACGTCGCGTCCATTGACGAGCACACGGCCGGCGGTCGGCTGCAGGTGGCCCGTCATCAGGTTGAACAGCGTCGATTTGCCGGCGCCGTTGGGTCCGATGACCGCGGCAATCTCGCCCTCGGCCACGGCCAGGTCAACGTCGGACACGGCGCGGAAGCCGCCGAAGGACTTGGAGAGGCCGCGCACTTCAAGCACCGGCGCGCCCCCCCGCCTTGCGGCGAAGCCACGCCAGGCCGGTCGTCAGACCGCCGACAATTCCGCCGGGGAACACGAACAGCAGCATCAGCAGTATGGCCCCGAGCACGAACGGCCAGTACTCGGTGTAGGACGTGATCTCCTGGTTGAGCAGCACGAGCGTCGCGGCGCCCACGACCGGTCCCCAGAAATAGTCGATGCCGCCGAGAATGGTCATGATCATCACTTCGGCTGATTTCGGCCAATAGACGAAGTCGGCAAAGACGCCGCGATTGAAGATGCCGAACAGGGCCCCGGCGATGCCGGCGAAGCCGCCGGCGATCACGAAGGCGGCGAGCTCATAGCCGCGGACGTTGAGACCGATCGAGGCTGCGCGCTCCGGATTCTCCCGTATTGTCGTCAGCATGAGGCCGAACGGCGAGGCGATGATCCGCTGTATCGCCGCCAGCGACAGCACGACCACAACGAGCGTCAGCACGTAAAACTGCTCGGCGATGCGCAGGTCGCTGAGGAACGGAATCGATGACATCCAGCCCAGATCCGGATAGGGTACGTTGGGTAGTCCTTGATCGCCACCAGTGACATCATTCCATTTGAAGCAAATCGCCCAGACGATTTGGGAGAAAGCGAGCGTCAGCATGGCGAAGTAGATTTTGGTGAGGCGCACGCAGAAGAAGCCGAACACCAGCGCGCCGAGGGCGCCGCCGGCCGCCGCGGCCGGCAGCGCAATCGCGAACGGCACCGCATAGGTCTTCATCAGGATGCCGCAAACATAGGAGCCGATGCCGAAATAGGCGACGTGACCGAACGAAACGAGGCCGGTGGTGCCGAGCAACAAATTGAGGCTCATGGCAAACAGTGCGCTGATCGCGATTTGCGTTGCAAGAAAGCTATCGTAACGGCTACCGAGCCACGGGATGGTCAGCGCCGCGACGAAGACGACGAGCACCCACGGGATGCGCCGGACGAGAGTGGTAGCAGGCTTCTTCATCATCGCAGCGGCCGCCCGAACAGGCCCCAGGGGCGAACGATCAAGATGACGGCCATCAGCGCGAACACCGAGAACAGCGAGAAGCCCGGCAAGATCAGGATGCCGAACGAGAGCACCTGGCCGTAGATGACCGAGCCCCAAAACGTGCCCCAGAACGAGCCGAGGCCGCCGATCACCACGACGATAAACGCCTCGACGATGATCTCGACGTCCATTCCCGGCACGATACTCTGGATCGGCGTGACCAGAGCGCCGGACAGGCCCGCCAGGAAGGAGCTGACGACGAACATGCCGGTATAGAGCGCGCCGACGTTGGCGCCGAGGGCGCCGAGCATCTCGCGATCGAGCGCCGCGGCGCGCACCATCCGTCCGGCGGGGCTGCGCGTGAGCGCAAACCAGCCGGCGACGGCGATCACAACGCCGGTCAACATGATGAATAGATTGTAGGTCGGCAGGATGGTACCGAGGATCTCGATGCCGCCGGAGAGGATCGGCGGTCGCGACACCGAGAGCTGCTGGGTTCCCCAGATGATCTTGGCGGCATCACCCAGAATCAGGACCAGCGCGTAGGTAAGGAGCAATTGGTAGAGTTCTTCGCGCCCATAGATATGCCGCAACAACAGGCGTTCGATCAGCCCGCCGAGCAGCGCGACGCCCGCCGCCGCGGCAAGCGCCGCGAGCCAGAAGCTGTGCAATGCGGGTGCGAGCCACTGGACGGCCTGCCAGGCGAGATACGCACCGATCATGTAGAATGAGCCGTGCGCAAAGTTGAGCACGCGCATCACGCCGAACACGAGCGACAGTCCCGATGCGATCAGGAACAGAAACATCGCGGTGGTGAGACCACCGAGAAATTGCCCGAACAGGAACGACACCTCGAACATGGCCCAGCCCCTCGCACAGTTCGCGCCGCGGCGCGGAGACATCGAGCGGGCGAGCGCGCCGCGCGTGCTGCTTGCGCCCTTTGTCTCCGCTGGTGCGTGCCGTCAGTTCGTGTACGGCCCCTGAGAGAGATACTTGGGGTCCTTCATGACGGCGAAGGGGTAGTGGTCGTCCTTGACCATCAGGCCCCAGAACTCGCCCATGTCGGTCTCATGGGTCTTTTCGTTGAAGGTGAGCTTGCCGATCGGCGTATCGAAGCTCAGCCCGAGCAGCGCCTTTGCTACCTTGTCTGAATTGGTGCTGCCGGCCTTCTTGATCCCCTCGGTCAGCGCGAAGATGGATGCGTAGCCCATGATCGCCCAGCCGGAGGCGTATTTTTCATTGGTGTACGCCTTGAGGCGCTCGATGAAAGCCTTGTGCGCGGCGGGTTCGTTTCCGGGCCAGATGACGGGATCATAGGCGTCGGACCAGATCCCGTAGGGATAGTCGTTGCCCAGCGCCTTTGCTTCATCAGTGGTCCCGACCTCGCCCGCGTCGGCCAGTCGATTGTTGATCGCCTTGAAGTAGCCGAGCGGGCCCGCCTGCTTGGCGAAGGTCACGAAGTCGCCGCCGTAGACGTCGCAGAACACCGCATCAGGCTTCTTGGCCATCTGCGCCGAGATGAACGGCGTGAAGTCGCTCTGGCCGAGCTTCGGCCATTGCTGGTCGACGATCTCGATGTCGGGCCGCGCCTTCTTGATGAAGTCGACAAAGGCGGTGACGGCGTCGCGGCCGTAGGCATAGTCGGGCGCGATGGTCGCGACCCGCTTCACGTCCTTCCAGCCGGCAATGATCGCGGCGCCGGTACGGCCATCAATGTCGGTGTTGGAAGCGAGACGGAAAATGTAGGGATGCAGGTTGGCCGGCGAGGTGAGCTGGACGGTCTTCGAAGTCGGAGCCAGGAAGACGATCTTGTTTTCCTTGGCGATGGTCGATACCGCCGGCGCTTCGGCGGAGGTCAGTGTCCCCGACAGGAAGTCGACACTATCCTTGATGATCAGCTCGCGCGCGAGCCGTACCGCCTCATCGGCACTGGCCTTGCTGTCGCGCGTCAGCAGTTCAAGTTTGCGGCCGAGCACGCCGCCGCTTGCATTGATTTCTTTTACGGCCATTTCGGCGCCCTTGACGACCGGCACGCCATAAACCGAAGCGGGGCCGGACAGGGGCATCGGATAACCGATCTTGATCGTATTCTCGGCGGCCGCGGCAGCCGCGGGGACAAGACTGGCGGCAAAAATTCCCAACAGAAGGCGCTGCAACGTCATAGACATCCTCCCTTGTTTGGCGATTTGTCGTTTGCATCAACCCCGTTTTGTTCTGCGGCATAGCGCCAAGGCGTTAGTCCGCACGGATATTGCTCCCGCCGGGCGGGCTCCGCGAGCCCGCGCGACCGGGTTGAGTGCGTAACGCGATCATGATCCCAAGGTCAGGGCGGGTCAATCCGATCGTGGATGTTTGGGCTCGAGCGCCACAAGCGCCAACTCTGCGTTGTCCCGGGATCACGCAGCTCCGGGAAGGGCAGGACCATGCAGCGACAGGTGATCGGCCGCGATCTCACGACGCGTAGCTATTGGGATCTTGATGGGTTTTGGCGTCAGGTCTGCCTAAAGGCAATTTGCGGTAAGGACCATCGTTCAGTTCGCCGGCCCGAAGAATGCAGTCAAGTCCCTCCCGGATCATGTCCAGCGGTTGGTGCGCTTCGCTGAAGTGCAGCCGGATATCGGGATAATGCTGCCGGAATCGAGGCAGGCCCGGTAACAGGAAATACCGCGCCTCGGTGCCGTGAACGTCGACACGAACCAGACCCGAAAAATGAATCGCAACACATCCGTCATGGTGGGCGCCGCGCCAGGTTTAAGTTCCAGGCCTTGTCGAGATTGCGGGCCTCCGCGAGCGCGGCCGCGCTCGGCAGGAGGGTCGAATCGAGGTCGGCCTCGGTTAGATCGGCGCCGGCGAGATTGGCGTTGGATAGGTCAGCTCCCGCAAGATCCGCGTGGTTGAGGTTGCAGTTCGTCAGATTGGCGTTCTGCAGCTTCGCGAATTCGAGATTGGCGCGCGAGAGATTGGCGCCGCTCAGATCCGCATTCCTGAGATCGGCGGACTTGAGCACGCCACGCATCAGGCCCATCGATTGGTTGCGCATGTCCGCGCTCAGATCGGCGCCCGCAAGCTTGGCCCCGATCAGGCTGGCACCGGAAAGATCTCCGGTTATGCGCGCGCCGCTCAAATCGGCACCGCCAAGCTTCGCGCGTTGCATCTGCGTGCTGAGCAGGGATGCCTTGACGAGGGACGCCTCCGTCAAATCCGCGTCGATCAGCCAAGCCTGGCTCAGGATGGCCCGATCGAGGCGCGCGCCTTTCAGATCTGTCCGATTGAGCCTTGCCAGGCGAAGATTGCTGCCGGAGAAGTCGAGGCCCGAGAGATCGAGGTGCGACAGCCGCTTTCCCTCCAAATCTGCAGAGCGTTGGTCCCCGGGGCCTTGAGGCGCCGCCTTGAGAAGCGCGTCGACCTCGGTGCGCGTCATCTCCGATGTCGACATTTCCGGACTGTTGAGGTCGACATAGCGCAACAGATCCTGCGATACGGCGCCATAGGGATGCACCAGCAGCGCCGCCATCGACACAAGGGCAAATGCGAAACGAAACAGCATCGCGTCTCTCGGCCTGCCCAGCTCTAACTGTAGCACGAAAAATCCGCACCGTCTCCCGCAAGATATCGGGTTGGCTTCACTGTCACGTTGACCCGTCGTGAGATGGTGACGCGCCAACGCGAACGGGGGGAAGGTCGAGTGCGTATTATCTGCCGGAACGATCGAGGAGGACACCGACAAGCTGTGGCAAGCCCTCACAAACGTCGCCAACCGGTTAGTTGGGCGGAAAGCAGTTCGAGATTCGGTGGGAATTTCTGATGGCGCAGAAAAAAATAGAAATCGATAAGTATCTGATTTCATTGGTGGGCCTGGGAGGACTCGAACCTCCAACCAGACCGTTATGAGCGGCCGGCTCTAACCATTGAGCTACAGGCCCCGCCGCAGGCGGCCGCGGAATGCAGCTCGGCAACGGTGCCGACACCCCTTACAATGTGGCCGGCGATCCGGCAATGCCGCGTTGCCGCAATGGCCTAATCCACCGAAACACCGGCGAATTCGACGACCTTGCGCCATTTCTCGGTTTCGTCGGAAACCAGCTTGCCGAATTCGGCGGGCGTCATCGGCTTCGGACTACATTGCGCTTCGGCAAATGATTTGGCGCCGGTCGAGGCCGTCGCGGCGCGGCGCCGGTGCCGGCGTCTGGAGGTGAGAGATGAACATCGCCGCATTCGCCGGCGTCGCGATGCTGCTGCTGGCGGCCGGCGCAGCGGCACAACAGGGAGGCAAGGCCATTCAAACGACACCGATCAGCCTTGGCACGGCAACGCCGGGCGGCGGCTTTCCGCTGTACGGCAACGCCTTCGCTGAAATCATCAACGCCGCCGATCCGACGCTGTCGATCGAGCCGCGCAACACCAAAGGCAGCAACGAGAACATTCCGCTGCTGGAAAAAGGCCAGCTCGATCTCGCGCTGGTCGCCGGCGAACCCGCCTATGAGGCCTTCATGGGAAGCGGACGGCCACGCACCGCATTGAAAATCCTGACGGCAATCTATTCGAACCCGGGCATGTTCGTGGTGCGCGCCGACAGCCCCTACAGAACCATTCGCGATCTCGTCGGCCATCCGGTCGCGTTCGGTGCCAGGGGTTCCGGCCTGCCGATCCTGTCGCGTTACGTGCTCGATGGTCTCGGCCTGAAGCAGGATGAGGATTTTCAGGCGGTCTATCTCGATCATGCCGGCGACGGCCCGGCCATGGTGCTCGACGGACGGGTTGCGGCATTGTGGGGCGCCGGCATCGGCTGGCCCGGCTTCACCGCCCTCGCAACCAGCCCCGGCGGTGCGCGCTTCATCGCACCGGATGCCGACGAGATCGCGCGGATCCGCGCCAAGCACGCGTTCCTCAAGCCGCTGACCGTGCCGGCCGGCAGCTATCCCAACCAGAACGCTCCGATCGACGCGCTGGGATCCTGGAGTTTTATCCTGGTCCGCGAGACCCTGCCGGACGACCTCGCCTATCATCTGGCGCGGACCCTGCACGGCGCCGAGCCCGCGCTCTGCCGGAAACTCGCGCAGGCCTGTGAAACCACCGCCGTGAACACGTTGGCCGCGGCGCCAAGTCCCGACCTGATCCATCCCGGTGTGCTGCGTTACCTCCGCGGAATCGGGGTGGCGAAGTAGAACAGGGTGGTCCACCATTGGTCATGATCTCGCCGCAGCGCTTGCCGGCTTCGCTTACTCCGCTCGATGTGGCACTGACGTTGCTGCTGGAGGGGCTGCAGCCGGTCGGGCCGGTCGCGATCCCGCTGGCTCAGGCGTTGGGCTGCATCGCGGCTTATATGCCCGCTCTGCCGGCAAATCCGGCCTGCGATAGGGCCGCTGTCGATGGCTGGGCGTTGCGCGCCCGCGACCTCGCCGGCGCGTCGTCCTACTCGCCATTGCCATTGGCTCAACCGCCGGCCTGGGTCGAAGCCGGCGACCGCATGCCGGATGGTTGCGATTGCGTGGTCGACGCCGATCTGGTCGATCACAGCGGCCCGGTGGCGCAGGTGCTGGCGGAGGTGATGCCGGGGCAGGGCGTTCGCCGCCGTGGCGGCGATATCGCCGAAGGTGGTTTGGCCATCCCTTCCGGACAACCCGCCCGCCCGCTTGATCTGTTGATCGCACGGGTGTCGGGACTGGAAAGCCTGCGGGTGCGGCGCCCGCGCCTGCGCATTGTCAATATTCCCGCGGCCTCCGGTGTTGCGGCGACCACACGGCTGGTCGCGGAAAGCGCCGGCGCGGCCGGCGCCGCAATCGTCTGCAGCGAGGCCTCGGGACGCGATGCGGCGTCCATTGCCGATGCCCTCGATGGCGGCGGCTGCGATCTGCTGCTGACCATCGGTGGCTCGGGTGTCGGCCGCACCGATGCATCGATCGTGGCACTGGCCCAGCGCGGCAATATCATCGCGCATGGGCTCGCGGTGCAGCCCGGTCGGACCTCGGCGGTCGGCAGGATCGGAAAAACTCCCCTGGTCGCGCTGCCCGGCGCGGCGGATCAGGCGCTCGCGGCATGGTGGACGCTGGGGCTGCCCGTGCTCGACCGATTGTCCGGACGTGCGCCGCGGCGTCTGGTCGGCCTGCCACTGCTGCGCAAGGTCGCATCGAGCGTCGGCATCGCTGAAATCGTGCTGCTCGAGAAGGACCAAAAAGGCTGGCTTCCCCTTGCGGTCGGCGAGTTGTCGCTGCAGACCATCGCCCGTGCCGACGCGTGGCTTGCTGTTTCCGACCGCAGCGAGGGATTTGCTGCGGGTGCCGCGGTCGATGCCTATATGCTACGGGACTGACACATGAGTTCCGAGATGACCCGCAAGCCTCTGCCGAAACACCGCGCCAGCGTCGAGCAAGACCAGTTCCTGACTATTCTGTCGCGCGAAGACGCGCTGGCGCGGTTCGAGGCCGCGCTGTTTCCACACGCCACCCCGAGCGAATCGCGGCCGCTTGCCGCTGCGCTCGGCGGCGCGCTGGCCGCCGATGTCTTGGCGCCGATCGACGTGCCGCCGTTCGATCGCTCCAATGTCGATGGCTTTGCGGTGCGCGCGACCGATCTTGCTACGGCCGGAGAAGCCTCGCCGGTCCGCGTTCTGCTCAACGACGAAGTGATCGCCTGCGGCACCGCGCCGACGCGGCCGGTGCTGTCGGGGACGGCGACGCCAATCGCCACCGGCGGGGCGGTGCCGCGCGGCGCCGATGCCATCGTCATGGTCGAGCATACCCAGCCCGCAGGCCCGCGCGCGATCGAGGTCCGCCGAGCCGCCGCGCCCGGGCAATTCGTTTCCTATGCCGGTTCCGACATTGCGCGCGGCGAGGCGCTGCTGCGCGCCGGCACCGTGATCGGTTCGCGGGAGATCGGCATGCTGGCGGCGTGTGGGATCGCGCAGGTCGAGGTCGTGCGGCGGCCGCGCGTGGCGGTGCTGTCCACCGGCGACGAACTGGTGCAGCCGGGCCAGCCGCTGCGTCCGGCCGCGATCTACGACACCAACGGCGCGATCGTGACGGCGGCCGTGAACGAGAACGGTGGTGAGGCAAGCTTTTTCGGCGCCATTGCCGATGATGAGGAAAGGCTCGAAGCCGCGATGCGCGGGGCGCTCGCGGCGAGCGACATGCTGGTGGTGTCGGGCGGCACCTCGAAGGGCGCCGGCGACGTCTCCCACCGCATCATCGCCCGGCTGGGACGGCCCGGCATTATCGCCCATGGCGTCGCGCTGAAGCCGGGCAAGCCGCTCTGTCTTGCGGTCTGCGACGGCAAGCCGGTGATCATCCTGCCGGGATTTCCGACCTCGGCGATGTTCACTTTCCACGACATGATCGTGCCGGTGCTGCGGCGGATGGCGGGGCTGCCGCCGCGCTCCGATGCCAAGGTCACGGCAAAGGTGCCGGTGCGGATCGGCTCGGAACTGGGCCGTACCGAATTCGTCATGGTGTCGCTGGTCGAAGCCGCCGACGGGCTGATCGCTTATCCCTCTGGCAAGGGATCGGGGGCGATCACTTCCTTCGCCCAGGCTGACGGATTCCTGAAAATCGACGCGCTCGCCGATCAGATGCCGGCGGGCTCCGAGGTCGAGGTGACGCTGTTCACGCCCCATGTGCGGGTGCCGGATCTGGTGATTGTCGGCAGCCATTGCACCGGGCTTGATCTCGTCGCCGCGCCGCTGGCGCGGGCGGGCCTCATGGTGCGTTCGATTGCGGTCGGCAGCCTCGGCGGGATTGCAGCGGCAAAACGCGGCGAGTGCGATCTGGCGCCGATTCACCTGTTCGATGAAAAATCCGAAACCTACAACGCGCCATTTCTCGGCGAAGGACTCGAACTGGTTCCGGGCTGGCGGCGGATGCAGGGCATCGTGTTTCGCAAGGGCGACACGCGGTTCGAAGGATTGAGCGCCGAGGACGCGGTGCGCGCGGCGCTCGCCGACCCCGCCTGCATCATGGTCAATCGCAACCAGGGTGCGGGCACCCGCATCCTGATCGACCGGCTGCTCGGCGAGGCGCGGCCCGACGGCTACTGGAACCAGCCGCGCTCGCATAACGCCGTCGCCGCCGCGGTGGCGCAGCACCGTGCCGACTGGGGCATGACCATTGCGCCGGTGGCCCATGCCGCCGACCTCGGCTTCATTCCGCTGGCCGAAGAGCATTACGATTTCGCGCTGGTGTCGGCGAGAAAACAGCGGCCGGCGGTGCAGGCGTTCCTCGACGCGCTGGCGTCGGAGCAGAGTCGCGCAGCCCTGATTGCCGCCGGATTCCGACCGGCAAACTGAACGCGCGCACCTTCGGGGTCGTCCCTGCGAAAGCAGGGACCCATAACCGCCGATGCCTGCTATTGACGGAACGGCGGCCCCAGCGCGGCGCAACCTGGACTTTGGTGGTTATGGGTCCCGGCTCGCGCTATCGCTTGGCCGGGACGACAGGATGCGTGAGTCTCAATCCCCGTCTAGCGCCGCCAGCCGCTCGGCTTCGGCAATGTCGTCCATGGTGTTGGCGTTGAAGAACGGATCGAGCGGCGTCGTCGGCCATGCTACCGTGGCCAATCGATAGCGCGCGGTCCAACGGTCGATCTTCCGGATATCCTCGACCACCAGCGCGTGTCGCAGCTCCTCGCGCAGCGCCACGTTCCACAATCCGATTACCGGATGCGATTGCCCTCCGGAGGCGGCGACCGCGAGCTGTGCGTCCTGCTCGGCGCGCGCGCGATCGAGCCGCGCGACCAGATCGCGTGGCAGAAACGGACAGTCCGCCGCCGCGCTCAGGACCCAGGCGACCGCGGGACGGTTCGCCGCCGTCCAGTCGAGCGCGGCGAGGATGCCCGCGAGCGGTCCCGGAAAATTCTCCACGGTGTCGGCGATGACAGGCAATCCGAAGCGCGCAAAACGCGCGGGATCGCCATTGGCATTGAGGATCAGCCCGTCGCATTGCGGGGTGAGCCGTGCAATCACGCGCTGCAGGATGGTGCGGCCGCCGATCTCCCGCATCGGCTTGTCGCCGCCGCCCATCCGCCGCGCCAGGCCGCCCGCGAGCAGCACGCCCGGAATTTTATTCGTCACTGTGTTCGCCCTTGCGCTGGTGGCGCGCGGATTCTTCTTCGACAAAGCCGAGGTTCTGATCGTGGACAATGCGCTGGCCGCCCGACAGCGCGATGAATCGCTTGCCCCGCGCGCGCCCGACCAGAGTCAATCCGACCTGCCGCGCCAGGTCGACGCCCCAGGCTGTGAAACCTGACCGCGACACCAGGATCGGAATCCCCATCCGCACCGTCTTGATCACCATTTCCGAGGTCAGCCGTCCCGTGGTGTAGAGGATCTTGTCAGCGGGATCGACGCCATGGCGGTAAATCCAGCCCGCGATCTTGTCGACGGCGTTGTGACGGCCGACGTCCTCGGTGTAGCAGACCGGTGTACCTTGCTTGCACAGCACGCAGCCATGGATCGCGCCGGCCTCAAGATAGAGCGACGGCATGGTGTTGATCGCGTGCGTCATTTGGTAGAGCCAGGAAGTGCGCAGTTCGGCGGCCGGCAGCGCGACGCTCTCGATCGCCTCCAGGAGATCGCCGAACGCGGTGCCCTGCGCGCAGCCCGAAGTCTGGGTGCGCTTTTTCAGCTTCTGTTCGAAATTGGTGTGGTGCTCGGTGCGCACCACCACCACCTGCAGATCGTCGTCATATTCGACCTCGGTGACGATATCGTCGTATTTCAGCATGTTCTGGTTGAGCAGATAACCGAGCGCGAGATATTCCGGATAGTCGCCGATCGTCATCATGGTAACGATCTCCTGTGCATTCAGATACAGCGTCAGCGGCCGTTCCACCGGGACCTTGATCTCGACGGCGGCGCCGGTCTGGTCGGTCCCGGCGACACGCTCGGTCAGACGCGGATCGTCCGGATGAGGGACGATCAGGGGGATCGCTGCTTTTTCCATCTTCATCATATCGGACAGGCTAGCATGACATTGCCAATCATCCGATATACAGCATCTTGGAGTATGAACGAAGGCGGCCAAGGCGGGCAGGCGGGCAGGCGGGGCGCGCAAAAGCGCCCGATGAGAGGCCCCGCGAAGCGATCCATCTCTTCGTCATTCCGGGGCGCGTGGAGCGCGAGCCCGGAATCCATACTCCCGATGGTGGTTATGGATTCCGGGCCTGCGCCAAGCGACGCATCCCGGAATGACGATGTGCGGATTACCTCGCGGTTGTGGAGAATGCGATGAAAGTGATTGGCCTCGCGGGATGGAGCGGCGCCGGCAAGACCACCTTGCTGACGGGGGTCATCCCGTATTTGCTTGGGCAGGGCCTGCGCGTTTCCGTCATCAAGCACGCCCATCACGAATTCGATGTCGACGTGCCGGGCAAGGATTCCTGGGTGCATCGGCAATCCGGCGCCACCGAGGTTCTGGTTTCTTCCACCCGGCGCTGGGCCCTGATGCATGAACTGCGCGGCGCCGCCGAGCCGAGGCTGCCGGAATTGTTGGCGAAGATGTCGCCGGTCGATTTCGTCGTCGTCGAGGGCTTCAAGCGCGAGCGGCACCGCAAGATCGAGGTGCATCGCCTCGCCGCCGCCAAGCCGCTGTTGTTCCCCGATGACCCCGACATCGTCGGCATCGCGACCGATGCTGTGGTTGAAACCACGCTTCCAACCGCCCATCTCGATGATATCAAGGCCGTCGCCGCGTTGCTGCTGCGGTCTGCGGCATCGGTCGAAGACGTGCTGGCGAAACGTGCCGCCAAAGGCTGAGAGGCAAATGGTGCAATTATCCGACGATTGCTTTGCCTTTGGCGGACCGCTGATGGCGGTCGACCAGGCTGTCGCAATCATCGCCGCGCGGGTCACGGCGGTGCAGGATATCGAGACCGTGGCACTCGCCGAGGCCGACGGGCGAATTCTCGCGGGCGATATTTCGGCCCCGCTGCCGCTGCCTCCATTCACCAATTCCGCCGTCGATGGCTATGCCGTGGGCAGTGGCGATCTGCCGCTTGATGCCGAACGGGCATTTCCGGTGACAGGACGCATTCAGGCCGGCGCCGCAGCCGGCGCAACCATCAGGCCGGGTGAGGCGGTGCGGATCTTCACCGGCGCGCCGATGCCGGAAGGCACCGACACCGTGTTCATGCAGGAGGACGCGCGGCTCGAGGCGGACGGCAAGGTTGTGCTCCCGGCCGGATTGAGGCCCGGCGCCAATGTGCGGCCCGCCGGCGAGGACGTCCCGGTCGGCTCTGTCGCGCTGGCGGCGGGCCGGCGGCTGCGGCCGCAGGACGTCGCGCTCGCGGCGGCCTTCGGCCTGACCAAAATCGAGGTGCGCCGGCGCGTCCGCGTCGCGGTGTTCTCGACCGGGAATGAGCTGGTGTCGCCGGGAGCGTCACGCGCGCCGGCGCAACTGTTTGACTCCAACCGCTTCATGCTGATGGCGATGCTCGGCCGGCTCGGCTCTGTGGTCAGCGATCTCGGCATTCTCCGCGACGATCGCGCCTCGCTTGCACAGGCCCTCAGGACGGCGGCCGATACCCACGACCTGATTCTGACCACCGGCGGCGTTTCGACCGGCGAAGAGGACCACGTCAAGGCCGGGGTCGAGAGTGTCGGCAGGCTGGTGCTGTGGCGGATGGCGATCAAACCCGGACGCCCGGTTGCCATGGGAATTATCCATGGCACGCCGTTCATCGGATTGCCGGGAAATCCGGTGGCGAGCTTTGTCACTTTCGTCCATGTGGTGCGGCCCACGGTGCTGGCGCTCGCCGGCGCCGCGCAGCCGCCGCTGGTGCCGCTGCCGGTACGTGCCGCCTTCAGTTACAAGAAGAAAGCCGGGCGACGGGAATATGTCCGGGTCAGCTTGCGCAAGGCCGAGAGCGGCGGGCTTGAAGCGGTCAAGTTCCCGCGCGAGGGTGCAGGGCTGTTGTCCTCGCTGGTGGACACTGACGGACTGGCGGAACTCGGCGACGACGTGACCCTGGTCGAACCCGGTCAATTGGTCGGGTTTCTTGGTTATGCGAACCTGGTGTGACGTTCGTCAGCCGGGGCGGCGGCCGTTGACGATGCGGCGCCGCTTCGCCATCTTCTAGCCATGGCCAAGACCAAACTCGATCTCGCCGGGCTAAAGTGTCCGTTGCCGGCGCTGAAGACACGAAAGGCGCTGAAGGGACTGGCTCCCGGCGACATTCTGGAAGTTCATTGCACCGACCCGCTGGCGGTGATCGATATTCCCAATCTGATCCGGGAGACCGGGGACAAGATCGAGATCACGCAACGCGACGAGCAGCGGATCGTGTTCCTGATCGAAAAGGCAGCGGCCCTGACATGTGCCACACTGCCGCATCGGGATTAATTTTTGTGACCGCTACCTTTTGCCTATCGACACCAACCCGGGCTTCTGTCCCAATTCGTGGTCTCCGCAGGGGTGTGGAGATTGAGTCGTGCCCGGTTGCACGCTCGGTTCAGGGGCGGCGCTCAGAGATTTCCGTGCCGGCTGTGACTTCCGGCACAACACGTCGCACCCGGGGTTGGAATGCTCGAATGCGCACCGCGATCCCGGCGCATCTCGACAATTGTGCGGAGCAGCAATGGTGAGCTGGCACGCCGTCAAGGGCTGAGGAACAGGGTCGCAGGTGGCAGACATGCCCGGGCAGGGGTGGCTGAGGGGAGGACAGAATGGGTGCCTTATCGTTTCTCGATCGCGATCACACGATCGCCGGTCCGGGTTATAGCCGCTGGATGGTGCCGCCGGCGGCATTGTGCGTGCATCTGTGCATCGGCCAGGCCTATGCGTACAGCGTGTTCAATCTGCCGATGACCAAGCTCATCGGCATCACCAAATCGGCGCCGGATGACTGGAAGCTGACCGAACTCGGCTGGATTTTCTCGATTGCGATTTTCTTTTTGGGTGTTTCTTCGGCCGTGTTCGGCCGCTGGGTCGAGGAGGGCGGACCGCGCCGCGCGATGTTCACCGCCGCCTGCTGCTGGGCTGGCGGCTTTTTCATCTCGGCGATCGGTGTCTATTCCCACATGCTCTGGCTGATCTATCTCGGCTACGGCGTGCTCGGCGGCATCGCGCTCGGCATCGGCTACATCTCGCCGGTTTCGACCCTGATCAAGTGGTTCCCCGATCGTCCGGGCATGGCGACCGGCATGGCCATCATGGGCTTCGGCGGCGGCGCCTTCATCGCCTCGCCGCTTTCGGTATGGCTGATGAGCAAGTTCAACACCGCGACCCATGTCGGCGTCGCCGAAACTTTCATCGTACTGGGCGTCGTCTACTTCTTCTTCATGATCGTCGGCTCAATCATCGTGCGGGTGCCGGCTCCCGGCTGGCGGCCGCAAGGCTATGTGGCGCCGACGCAGTCGCAGGGGTTGATCACCAGAAACGATGTCTTTGTGTACGACGCGCTGAAGACGCCGCAGTTCTGGCTGATCTGGTGGATACTGTGTCTCAACGTGACCGCCGGCATCGGCGTGCTCGGACAGGCCTCGGCGATGAGCCAGGAAATGTTCCCGGGTCACATCACGCCGGTGGCGGCGGCAGGCTTCGTCGGCCTGATGAGCCTGTTCAACATGGGCGGCCGTTTCGTCTGGGCCTCCACGTCGGACTATATCGGTCGCCGCAACACCTACTTCGTGTTCATGGTGCTGGGCTTCTTCCTGTACTGCGCCGTGCCCTATACCGGATCGGTCGGCAGCGTGGTCGGGTTCGTCTGCGCCTTCCTGGTGATCATCAGCATGTATGGCGGCGGCTTCGCCACCGTGCCGGCCTATCTCCGGGACATGTTCGGCACGCGCTATGTCGGCGCCATTCACGGCCTGCTGCTGACGGCCTGGTCGATGGCCGGCATCTTCGGTCCGGTGCTGGTGAACTATATCCGCGAGTACAACGTCACCCATGGCGTGCCGAAGGCGCAGGCCTACAACACCACCATGTACATCATGGCCGGGTTGCTGGTGATCGGCTTCATCTGCAATTTCTTCGTCAAGGCCGTGGATAAGAAGTTCCACATGAGCGAAAACGACGACCGCGGCGTCGAGCCAATCGGCGTTCGTGCCGGCGTTCGTGCCGGCGCTCGCGCCTAAGGGGAGAAACCAACATGGACAATACAGATCAACAGAGCACCACGACCCCCCTGCAGCTCGTGCTCGCCTGGGGCTTCGTCGGCATTCCGCTGGTGCTGGGGGTGCTGCAGACCCTGATCAACTCGATGCAGTTGTTCCGCTAGCGCGAAGGCTCGCTTCCGGTGACGGAGCCGGCAGCCAAAGGTTGTCATCACAACGCCGGTCGCGAGACATCGCGGCCGGCGCGCTGTTTGGAAGCACCGATTTGAGCGACAATACCCCTTGGCATCTGGCATGCCACGCCCTAAAGTCATAGATGGATTTGAACGAGAACGAGACGTCCCGATGAGTCATGATGTGCAGCAAGTTCGTGCGTTCGAGCATCCGGGTGAGGGGCGCCGGCGGGCCAAGGCCACCCCCAAGGGACGCCAGATCGATCCGCAAGCGGGCGAGGAGATTGCCGTTTTGCTCGGTGATCAGCCGCGGCGCCGCGACCTCCTGATTGAGCACTTGCATCTCATCCAGGACCGCTACCGCCAGATCTCCGCCGCGCACCTGGCCGCGCTGGCCGACGAGATGAAGCTTTCCTTCGCCGAGGTGTTCGAGACCGCGACCTTTTACGCGCATTTCGACGTGGTGAAGGAGGGCGCGGCGAATATCCCGCCGCTGACCATCCGGGTCTGCGACTCCCTGACCTGCGCGATGCTGGGCGCCGAAAAGCTGCTGCACGAGCTGCAGGACGGCGCCGGCCCGGGCATTCGCGTGGTGCGCGCGCCCTGCGTCGGCCGCTGCGACACCGCGCCATCGGCCGAGGTCGGTCATCACTTTGTCGATCACGCCAGCGTTGCCAGCGTGCTGGCGGCGGCCAAGGGCGGCGACACCCACCCGCATCTGCCTGACTATATCGATTACGACGCCTATGTCGCGGGCGGCGGCTATGAGCTGCTCAAACGGCTGAGCTCCGGCGCGCTGGCGAAGGAGCAACTGCTCAAGGCGCTCGACGATGCGTCCCTGCGTGGGCTTGGCGGTGCGGGCTTTCCCACCGGACGAAAGTGGCGCGCCGTGCTGGGCGAGCCCGGTCCGCGGCTGATGGCGATCAACGGTGACGAGGGCGAGCCCGGAACCTTCAAGGATCGCTACTATCTCGAGACCGATCCGCATCGCTTCATCGAGGGCATGCTGATTGGCGCGCATGTGGTGGAGGCGCCCGACGTCTACATCTACATCCGCGACGAATATCCGGCTTCGCGCGAAATTCTGGAACGCGAGATCAAGAAGCTGCCGCCAGGCGGTCCGGTACTGCATATGCGGCGCGGCGCCGGTGCCTATATCTGCGGCGAGGAATCCTCGCTGCTCGAAAGTATCGAAGGCAAGCGCGGATTGCCGCGGCACAAGCCGCCTTATCCGTTCCAGGTCGGGCTGTTCGGCCTGCCGACGCTGATCAACAATATCGAAACGCTGTGGTGGGTGCGCGACATCGTGGAAAAGGGCGCGGAGTGGTGGAACAGCCATGGCCGCAACGACCGCCACGGCCTGCGCAGCTATTCGGTTTCGGGGCGGGTGAAAAATCCCGGCATGAAGCTGGCGCCGGCCGGCGTCACGGTGCGCGAACTGATCGACGAGTTCTGCGGCGGCATGGCCGATGGCCACACGTTCCACGCCTATTTGCCGGGCGGCGCTTCCGGGGGGATCTTGCCGGCGGCGATGGACAACATTCCGCTCGACTTCGGTACGCTGGAGAAATATGGCTGCTTCATCGGTTCCGCCGCGGTCATCATCCTGTCCGAGCAAGACAGCGTGAAGGGTGCGGCGCTGAACCTGATGCGCTTTTTCGAGGACGAGAGCTGCGGCCAGTGCACGCCCTGCCGGGTCGGCACCCAGAAGGCGGCGCTGTTGATGGAGCAGCCGGTCTGGAACCGCGAATTGCTCGACCAGTTGAGCCAGGCGATGCGGGACGCCTCGATCTGCGGTCTTGGCCAGGCGGCCTCGAATCCGCTGACCTCAGTGATTAAGTATTTTCCGGAAGAATTCGTGCCGAAAGAGGCCGCGGAATGACCAAGATCCAGTTCGAACTCGACGGCAAGCAGGTCGAAGCCATCAACGGCGAGACCATCTGGCAGGTCGCCAAGCGCCAGGGCAGGGAAATCCCGCATCTCTGCTATTCGCCGGAACCGGACTATCGGGCCGACGGCAATTGCCGCGCCTGCATGGTCGAGATCGAGGGCGAGCGGGTGCTGGCGGCTTCCTGCACGCGCACGCCGAGCGTCGGGATGAAGGTGCAATCGGCAAGCGCGCGCGCGGTCGCGGCGCAGAAAATGGTGATGGAGCTTCTGGTTGCCGACCAGCCGGCGCGCGAAACCTCGCATGACCCGGATTCGAAATTCTGGCACTGGGCCGAAAAGGTCGAGGTGACCGAGAGCCGCTTCCCGCACGCCGAGCGCTGGCAGGGCGATGCCAGCCATCCCGCCATGCGCGTCAATCTCAACTCCTGCATCCAGTGCGGCCTGTGCGTGCGCGCCTGCCGCGAGGTTCAGGTCAATGACGTGATCGGCATGGCCTATCGCAACCACGACGCCAAGATCGTGTTCGATTTCGACGACCCGATGGGTAAATCGACCTGCGTCGCCTGCGGCGAATGCGTGCAGGCCTGCCCGACCGGCGCGCTGATGCCGGCGGTGATGCTCGATGCGAACCAGACCCGCGTCACTTATCCGGACAAGAAGGTCGAACTCGCTGTGTCCGTTCTGCGGCGTCGGCTGCCAGGTCACCTACCAGGTCAAGGACGACAGGATCATCTACGCCGAGGGCCGCGATGGACCGGCCAACCACAACCGGCTCTGCGTCAAGGGCCGTTTCGGCTTCGATTACATCCATCATCCGCATCGGCTGACCAAACCGCTGGTGCGGCTGCCGAATGCGAAGAAGGATCCCAACGACCAGGTCGATCCGGCCAATCCGTTCACGCATTTCCGCGAAGCCTCCTGGGAGGAAGCGCTCGACATCGCGGCCAGGGGCCTGGTGAGGATCCGCGACCAGAAGGGCGTCAAGGCGCTCGCCGGCTTCGGCTCGGCCAAAGGCTCGAATGAAGAGGCCTATCTGTTTCAGAAGCTGGTGCGCACCGGCTTCGGCTCCAACAATGTCGATCACTGCACGCGGCTGTGCCATGCCTCCTCGGTCGCCGCCCTGATGGAGGGCCTGAACTCCGGGGCGGTGTCGGCGCCATTCTCGGCGGCAATGGATGCCGAAGTCATCATCGTGATCGGCGCCAATCCGACCGTGAACCACCCGGTGGCGGCGACCTTCATCAAGAATGCGGCGCAGCGCGGCGCCAAGCTGATCGTGATTGACCCGCGCTATCAGGCGCTGTCACGCCATGCCTACAAGCATCTCGCCTTCAAGCCCGGCAGCGACGTCGCGATGCTGAACGCGATGATCAACACCATCATCACCGAGGGCCTGACCGACGAGCAGTATATCGCCGGCTATACCGAAGGCTTCGAGGATCTCAAGGCGCGCATTGGCGAATTCACGCCGGAAAAGATGGAGCCGATCTGCGGCATTTCGGCCGCGACCCTGCGCGAGGTGGCGCGGATGTATGCACGCTCGCGCGCCTCGATCATCTTCTGGGGCATGGGCATCAGCCAGCACGTCCATGGCACCGACAATGCGCGCTGCCTGATCGCGCTGGCGCTGATTACCGGGCAGGTCGGCCGCCCCGGCACCGGGCTGCATCCGCTGCGCGGACAGAACAACGTGCAGGGCGCCTCCGACGCCGGGCTGATCCCGATGTTCCTGCCGGACTATCAGCCGGTCGGGCGCACCGATCTGCGCGAGCCATTCGAAAAACTCTGGCATCAGGACATCGATCCGGAGCGCGGCCTCACCGTGGTCGAGATCATGACCGCGATTCATGCCGGCGAGATCACCGGCATGTATATCGAGGGCGAGAATCCCGCGATGTCGGACCCCGATCTGCAGCACGCCCGCGAGGCGCTGGCCAAGCTCGAGCATCTGGTGGTGCAGGATCTTTTCGTCACCGAAACCGCTTTCCATGCCGACGTGATTCTTCCGGCGTCCGCTTTTGCGGAGAAATCCGGCACCTTCACCAACACCGACCGCCGCGTGCAACTGGCGCGCGAAGTGATCAAGCCGCCCGGCGACGCGCGGCAGGATCTGTGGATCATCCAGGAGATCGCCAGGCGCATGGGCCTCGACTGGCGCTATGACGGCCCGGCCGACGTGTTCACCGAGATGACGCAAGTGATGCCGTCGCTGAACAACATCACCTGGGAGCGGCTGGTGCGCGAGGGGGCGGTGACCTATCCGGTCGATGATCCGAGCAAGCCCGGCAACGAGATCATCTTTACCACCGGCTACCCAACCGAGAGCGGCCGCGGCAAGATCGTGCCGGCGCATGTGCTGCCGCCGGACGAACTGCCCGACGACGAATATCCGATGGTGCTATCGACCGGCCGGGTGCTCGAGCATTGGCACACCGGCTCGATGACGCGGCGCTCCCATGTGCTCGATCAGATCGAGCCGGAAGCGGTGGCGTTCATGTCGCCCCGGGACATGCGGCGGCTGAAAATCTGGCCCGGCGATTTCATCCGGCTGGAAACCCGCCGCGGCGCGGTCGAGGTCAAAGTGCGCTCCGATCGCGACGTTCCGGAAAACATGGTGTTCATGCCGTTCTGCTACGCCGAGGCGGCCGCGAACCTGTTGACCAACCCGGCGCTGGATCCGTTCGGCAAGATTCCGGAATTCAAGTTCTGCGCGGTGCGGGTCGAAAAAGCCGAGCTCCGCAACGCCGCGGAATAGCTGGCGCCTTTATGCCGTGCCTATGACGGGGCACGACGATCCATCTCGATTTCCTATCCCGGCGTCCGCACCTTGCCGGCTATCCGGCGCATGGCTTGCGCCCCGGATACGGGAATCTCAAGCATGACTGTTTTCGATTCGCACTTCCGATCCTCACGGACCGCGCCCGAATGGCTGCGGTGGCTGTTCGGCCGGATGCGGACCGCGCTCCGCATCGTCCATCGCGCCATCGTCGCCGCCAGGATAGGCGGGTTGCGGCGCGAGTTGATGTTTCGCGACCGCAGCGAGGACGATGCGCCGTTTCCGCGACCGCCGCTGATCCTGGGCGACAAATGGGATTTCTGAGCACACCCGACTCCATTTCCGGGACGCGCAATTCAGCAGACTGGCCGGGATGGGTCAGGAGCAGTTCACAGGTCCTGAACCCGGCAGCGCTCACGCGCGCACGGTAAAGACCAAGCGGAGCAGGCGCTTGCCGCGACGATGTGCCATGGGCGCTGTGCTTTCATTCAGCAAAATTGATCGAGAGTCTGAGGGCGTCGGTTTCGTCGAGCGGCGTCAAGTTGAACAAAACTCGCTACAAAATCTGCAATCTTGCATGAAACATTCTTTTTTTCTCAGGACCGTTGCAACTTCGGGGAGTTTCATCCTACGTGCCCTCTTGTTGAGTCATCTATGGACGCATTGCGCCAAGCTGTGATGCGACCATTGACCAAACAAGGCGTCGCATTGGTACAAACCCCCGGGTAGGTCATGACGCCCGATAACGGAATCATGAGACGCGGTTTATGCTGGTGATCGATCCTCTTTACGTGTCTTCCGGATTCGGCGTCGGTCTCCTGGTGGGCATGACCGGTGTTGGCGGCGGTTCACTCATGACACCGTTGCTCATCCTGTTGTTTGGCATCCACCCCGCGACCGCGGTGGGCACCGATCTGCTCTACGCCGCTGCGACGAAGACCGTTGGTAGCGTTTCGCACGGTTGGGCGAGGAGCATCCATTGGCCGGCGGTGATCAGGCTCGCCAGCGGTAGTATCCCGGCGAGCATCTTGACGCTGTTTGTTCTTTGGCAGCTCGATCTCAACGGAGATTCCTCGCGAAACCTGGTAAACCTGGCGCTCTGTTTCGCGCTGTTCCTGACCGCAACGTCGCTGATATTCCGTGAGACCATCATGGAACGCTATCGTGAGCGTTTGCTGCAGTTCGATCCCGAGACCACCTCGCGTTTGACCGTGTTGGTGGGCGCTGCGCTTGGAGTGCTCGTCTCCATTTCTTCGGTGGGCGCCGGTGCTGTGGGCGTAACCGCGCTCGTGCTGCTCTACCCGCGGTTGCCGATGAAGCGAATTGTCGGCTCCGACATCGCGCATGCGGTGCCCTTGACGCTCGTCGCCGGGATCGGACACTGGGCCACCGGCGCGATCGATTGGCACCTGATGGGCGTGCTGCTGGTCGGTTCCTTGCCCGGCATCTTGATTGGCAGCTATCTTGCGCACCGCGTACCGGAAACGGCGCTGCGACTGGTGCTTGCTGCAACCCTGGTCTTGGTCGCCGGCAGTCTCTTGTCCCGTGAGCTGCATTCGTCGTTCTCAAGCTTCACGGCTTTGGCCGCGGGTACCTCCCGCTAGGCCCAACGCGATCGTATCGGCGGCTCGCCTGTCGTCATGGATCGTCGGTTGTCGAGAACCGGCTTCAAGCCTTGATGACGAATGGATCCTGCACGTCGCTGCTCAATTCGCACCAGACGCTCTTGGTCTGCAGAAAGTTCTGGATGGCTTCAGCGCCGTTCAACCGGCCAAGGCCACTGTTCTTGAAGCCGCCGAATGGCGAGTTGAAGGTCAAAGCGCGATAGGTGTTGATCCAGACCGTTCCGGCCTGCAGTTTCCGCGCCATCAGATGACCGCGGCGGATGTCGCGGGTCCACACGCCGGCCGCAAGCCCGAACGGCGTGTCATTTGCCAGTTTCAGCACATCTTCTTCGGTTTCAAACGGCGTGACGCACAGCACCGGTCCGAACACCTCGTTCTGCATGATGAACGCGTCGTTCTTGGCGCCCTCCAGAATGGTCGGCGCATAGAAGAAGCCACCCTCCAAACCATCGACGCGCCGCCGCGCGCCGCCGGCCAGAATCCGGGCGCCGTCGTCGATCGCCCGGGCGACCATTTTTTCGTCCTTGGATAGCTGCCCGGCGGTCGCGACCGGACCCATCTGGGTGTCGGCCTTCAAGGGATCGCCGAGCCGGATATTCTTCGCGCGATCCACCAGCCGCGCCACCAGCCGATCGTAGATGCCCTTCTGGAAAAACGCGCGCGAACCTGCCACGCAGGTCTGACCAGCGGCTGCGAATATGCCGGCCAGCACGCCGGCTTCGACCTGCTCGATATCGGCATCGTCGAACACGATGTTCGGGCTTTTGCCGCCGAGTTCGAGCGTACATCCGATCAGCCGCTGACCGGCGCGGGCAGCGATTTCGCGTCCGGCCGCGTCACTTCCCGTGAACGAGATCTTGGCGACCATGGGATGAGACACCAACGCTTCACCGGCCGCGCGTCCGCCGGTGACGACGTTGATCACGCCCGGCGGAATGCCAGCTCTTTCCGCCAGTCGCGCCAGTTCGAACGCCGAAGCCGACGTCACCTCGGACGGTTTGATGACGACGGTATTGCCCGCCGCCAGCGCCGGGCCGACCGTCATGATCGTGAGGAATGTCGGCGAATTCCACGGCACGATGGCCGCGACGACGCCAAGCGGCTCCTGTACCGTATAGTTGAGGACGCTGGTGCGATCGAGCGGAACCACGCGGCCCTCGATCTTGTCGGCCAGTCCGCCAAAATAATAAAGCCAGTCCTGAACGATGCGGGCTTGCGTGCGCATTTCGGCAAACAACTTGCCGTTCTGTTCGGTTTCAATGGTCGCAATCTGCTCGGCATGCTCGGTGATCAGGTCACCCCAGCGCATCATCAACCGCCCGCGCCGGGTCGGAGACAGCATCCGCCAGGGTCCTTCGAATGCGGCATGGGCTGCGCGCACGGCCGCATCCACATCGCTCGCGCTCGATTCGACGAACCGACCAAAGGCCGCGCCCGTTGTCGGATTGATGGACTCGAAAGTAGCGCCGTCGCGGCCCTCGCGATCCTGTCCGTTCACGTAGTTCGCGTAACGCCGAGCTGCCTTGGCAGTATTGGACATGCGCCTCTCCCGGGGAGCTTTTCGGATGAAATTTGTACGTACAATATCGGCCGGCCGGCTGCAATGTCCTGTTCTGCAGACCTGCATGGCCAAGGACGTTATTTGAGGTGGCCAGCTCCAGGCGATGGCGGCCATGTCTACAGGTGCCGAATGCCCCCTTGCTTGAGTTGCTTTAGTGTGATAACTCTATGCCGTGACGGAGCCGCGCGACCCAACTCTCGATGTGCTTCTCGACCTCGACGGGCAGGTTCTCGTGGTGGACCCGGAGGGCAGCCACCGGGTGAGGTTCGTGGTGACGCGGGTGCCGGTGTCGCCGGAGAAGCCGCATGGTATCGACTACTCGCTCACGCTGCACGGGCCGGACGGCGAGCGGCTTGTCGGCTTCGACATGCGCATCCAGTGGCACGGCAGAAGCGCGGCGATCCGCAGGACCATCGCCACCGGCTGCGAGCAATCAGGTCCTATGAGTACCGGAACGCGGCGACCTTGCTTGCCGACTTCTGGAAAACGGTGGACGCGGTGTTGCGCGAGAGAGGAATTATCCCATGACGACGCTGAAGGTCGGCATCGCCAGCTATGGCGAAATGAAGGCGCGCACCTTGGCCGTGGCGCGCGGGGAGCGTCGCACCTCCCCCAACGAGCCCAAGGTCTGGTTCACTTCGACCGAATCCTTCGCCAAGGTGCTGTCGGCCGGCAATCGCGAGTTGCTACGCGTCATTGCCGAGAAGGCGCCTGGCTCGCTCGACGAGTTGGCCCGGATCACCGGCAAGGCAAAGTCCAACCTCTCGCGCACGCTGCGGACGATGGAAGGCTACGGCCTGGTCCGCCTCGAACGCGGCGAGCGCGGCCGGATTAGGCCGAAGGTAATGCACGATCGGGTGGAGTTGGAGCTGCCGCTTACACTCTCGCGGAAA
Source organism: uncultured Alphaproteobacteria bacterium (assembly GCA_963808035.1). Classification (GTDB taxonomy): domain Bacteria; phylum Pseudomonadota; class Alphaproteobacteria; order Rhizobiales; family Xanthobacteraceae; genus Bradyrhizobium. Next base: position 31,038 of record CAWEEF010000012.1, read on the forward strand.
GCAAGCTGAGCCATGATCGTTATCGCCGATCGGCCGGGAGGGGGAAGGGTGCTGCCGGATCGAGATAGGCCATTCGTTTGGCAGCCGTGCGGCGCGATGCTGCGGGAAAGAGGCGGGGCGAGGTTCTGGCCCTCATCTCAATTGCGCGTGCGGGCGATCGTTCCAGAGACGATCTGCATTGCGACGCCGACTATCCATCCCAGCATGATCATCGTGGTCCAGAACAAATGCGGGGTTTCGCGCAGCACAATCACGCCGACCGATGCAAAGGCTGCCAACGCCGCCAGGAACGTTCCCACCGCACTGAGAAACTCCGCGGCATCGATCCTTGCGCCCGGGCCGTTCGGCGCGGGCTCGTCATGCGCATGAAACGGCAGCGGTGGCGTGTCGATCCCGAGGTAAAATCCGACCGCGCCGCCGATCATCATGACGAGGATAAAGGCCTGGGAGGTCAGCGCCGCGAAGCTCGAACCGACATGGGCGCCGACAAACAGCCCGCTGGCCGCGCCCGCCATCGCAAGCCCGATGCGTTCCAGAAAGTGGGCGAATTTCCTGACGCGGGATCTCATGGTGTGACCCCAGAGGGGTAGGACACGACGCTAGAGCATTTTGCCGCTGGGCGAAACAGAAGACTGCTGTAAGACGCTTCAGGGGCAGCGGTCGAGTCAGCCCTGCAGCGCCGCGAGCAATTCGTCCGGGCGTTCGGTCATCATCATGTGACCGGCACCGGCGAGAACCACGGTGCGGGCGTTGGAAAATGCCGCCGCCAGCGTCTTGCCCGCCTTGGCCGGCGTCATCATGTCCCGCTCGCCGAGGATCAATGTGGTCGGCACCGTCACCCCGGCGGCTGCAGCCAGCGCATTCTGATAGGCGTTGCAGGCGGCGAGATCGCTGAAGAGCACGCCGGGCTGACAGTACTGCAGCACGGATTGTGCGCCGCCGTGCATCCATAGTCCCGGCGCCAGGCTTCCGCCGAGTTCAGCCTTGAATCCCAATCCCCAGATCGACACCATGTCGATCGCGGTCTGGTCGTTGGCTTCGGCCGCCTTGAGCAGGTCGGGACCCACCGTCATGCTGGCCGCCGTCCCGATCAGTCCAAGCGCCGATACCCGCGCCGGATGCCGCGCCGCAGTTTCGAGCGCGATCAGCGACCCCATGGAGTGGCCGACCAGATCGGCTTTTGACGCACCGGCGGCATCAAGCAGGGCTGCAGTCCAGTCGGCCATTTCGGCGATGCTGCCAAGGCCGGGGCCGGCCGAACGTCCGTGGCCGGGCAGATCCGGCGCCAGCACGGCATAGCCGTGATGGGCGAACCACCGGCTGTGCAACGCCCATGCGGTGTGGTCGAAGCCGGCGCCGTGCAGCAGAACCAGCGTCGGCAGCGCGCGATCGAATTCGCGGCCGCCGGTCGCGACGAATATGTCAGCGCCGTTGACGGACAATTTCATGGCTCACACCTTCTGCGAGGCGCGCAGCGCCTGCCCGAGATCGTCGATGATGTCCTGGACGAATTCGATCCCGACCGACAGCCGCACGAGCTCCTCGCCGATGCCCGCGTCCTGAAGCTGCGCGGCATCCATCTGCTGATGCGTGGTGCTCGCCGGGTGAATGACCAGGGTCTTGGCATCGCCGACATTGGCGAGATGGCTGATCATCCGCAACGTCTCGATGAACTTGCGGCCGGCCACCCGGCCGCCCTTGATGCCGAAGCTGATGATCGAACCGGCACCGCGCGGCAGCAGCCGTTTTGCCAGCTGGTGATCCGGGTGGCTTTCGAGCGAGGGATGCAGCACCCAATCCACCGCCTTGTTGCTCGACAGGAAATCGAGCACCGCGTGAGTGTTCTGCATATGACGATCCATCCGGACGCCCAGGGTCTCGATGCCCTGCAGGAGTTGAAAGGCATTGGTCGGCGACAGGCACGCGCCGAAATCGCGAAGGCCTTCGGTCCTCGCGCGCATGATGAAGGCGGCGCGGCCGAACTGCTCGTCAAAGACAATGCCGTGATAGCCGGCATAGGGCTCGGACAGCACCGGAAACTTGCCGGAATCGTGCCAGTCGAACCGGCCGCCGTCGACAATCACGCCGCCGATGGCGATGCCGTGGCCGCCGAGCCATTTCGTCACCGAGTTCATCGCGATGTCGGCGCCCCATTCGATCGGGCGGCTGAGGTAGGGGGTGGCAAACGTATTGTCGATCAGCAGCGGGATTTTTGCCTGATGCGCGAGCTGCGCCACGGCGGGGATATCGAGCACCTCGAGGCCGGGGTTGCCGATGGTCTCGCCGATCACCAGCCTGGTGTTGGATGAGACGGCCGAACGGAATGCGTCCAGCTCGCGCGGTTTGACGAAGGTCGTCGTGATGCCAAAGCGGGGTAGGGTGTGCGCCAGGAGATTGATGGTGCCGCCATAGAGCGAGGAAGAGGCGACGATATGATCGCCCGTGCCAAGCAGCGTTGCGATCGCCAGATGCATCGCCGCCATTCCACTCGCGGTGCAGATCGCGCCGACCCCGCCCTCGAGCGCGGCCAGGCGCTCCTCGAGCACGGCGGTCGTCGGATTTGAAATCCGCGTGTAGATGTGTCCGGCGCGTTCGAGATTGAACAAGGCGGCCGCATGCTCCGAATCCTGGAAGACGTAAGAGGTCGTCTGATAGATCGGCACCGCACGGGCGCCGGTGACGGGATCGGGATGCTGGCCTGCGTGCAGGCTCAAGGTTTCAAACGCGGGCGGCTTTGGCGCGGGCATGCTGGACTCGCAAGGTCAGGCGGCAAATCGGAAAGCGTCGAGCCGTTTGTGCCACAAGTCGGGTAGCAGTGTTAGTCATTGACAGCGCTTTCGTGCTCGCTTCGCTGCAGGCAGGAACGGGCGGTGCGAAGCGGATGGTTCAGCCGGACCGACGCCAGCGGATAAACCCGGCCCAGCCGAGCACCGCTGCCGCGCCCATCCAGATCGCGATGATTGCAACCGCGGCGACGGTGCTGCGCGGGCGCTGCTCCGCGGCGTCGGCTTTGGCGCGGCACTCCGTCATCACCTCGTTGGGGATCAGCGACACCACCAGCCAGATGCCGAGCGGCACGATCACCAGATCGTCGGCATAGCCGAGCACCGGAATGAAATCAGGAATGAGATCGATCGGCGAAAGCGCGTAACCGGCGACGGCAGCCGCGAGAATTTTGGCATACCAGGGCACGCGGGGATCGCAGGCAGCGAGGTAGACGGCGTGGACGTCCCGGATCAGCCGGCGCGCCCAGATCTGGATGCTGTGAAACATGGCGCGGCCTCGATGCCGATCGCGCGAGCAGTTCAACCAGCGAGCCTCGTCACTGCAGCTTGCACTTGGTTTCGGGCCGGTCGAGGCCGAGCGTATCGAGCGTGGATACCTGATGCAGGAAGCCTTCCTGCGGCGAGACCGAAACGGTGTTTCGGCCGTCGAACAGCAGGATCGGCTGCCGGAGCTGCAGGTTCCAGTCGCGCACCGTCAGCTTTTGCCCCTTGAAGGCCGAAACCGAAAAGGCCGGGCTTTTCATATAAGCGAGCATCTTGCCTGGGTCGCCGGAGTTGGTGCGCGCCGCCGCCTCGCCGATCATGCGAACCGCGGTCCAGGCCTGCATGTCCTGCGCCGTCATCGACCGCTGAAACCCCTTGGTAAAGCGGTTCTGCAACTGCACCGCGCCCCATTGGTCGAATGCCGCATCCCAACTCGTCGGCACGAGGCCGGCGGAGCCGGCGACCGGGCGAGGATCCCAGGTCCGGAACGGCAAATAGCCGGCAAAGACCTCGCTCTCGTCGGCCGCCACCAGCACGTCGTGCTCGGGCGCGCTTTGCGTCACCACCGGCATCTGCTTCTGGATTTCGGCGACCCCGCTGTCGGTGCGTCGTGCGCCGCCGGTGTCCTTGAATTCCCGCTCCTCGACAATCTTGGCGCCGAAGCGGGTCGCGGCATGGCGCAGCGCGTCGCCGAACAGTTTGTCGTTGTCGTGCGAACCCGTCATCAGCATCCATTTGCGCCACTTCTTCCAGACCAGATACTGCGCCAGTCCGTCGGCGAGCATGGAGCGCGTCGGCGCCACATGAAACACATTGGCTCGACAGTCCTGCTCCCGCAGACGCTCGTCGGTGGCGGAGGCATTGAGCAAGGTCTCGCCGCGCGCCTTGCCGGCATCGGCCGCCTTCAGCAGCCGGCCCGCATCGAGACTGGTGACGACGAAGGCCGCTCCCTGGTCGGCGAGCGCATTGATCGCCGCACCGGGATCGTCGCCTTCGCCGAGCAAGGTCTCGATCAGCGTATAGCGCTGATTGAGAAAGCGTCCGGTGGTGTTGTTGTCCTCGATCGCCAATTGGGCGCCGGCGAGACCGTCATTGCTGGCCGGCACATCGATCAGCGATATCCTGATCCGCGACGGGGCCAAATGAAGGTAGCCGATCTTGATGTCCAGCGGCTGTTCGGACCGGCCGGTTCCGCAGAGCGCGACAAGGATGCAGACACCAACCAGAAGCCGGAGCAAATCACGTCTCCAATGCATGTTCGGACGAACCCGTAGCTTGATCGGCCGCGCTTCTCGGACGGTGTTGTGCAACCGTCATGGCGACCGCCTTCAATGGCATGTCGTTGTGTTTTTCGTGACTTTCAAGCTACTCCCTTTATCGTATGGCGCAATGCCGGGTCCCGTCCGCGAGCCTCGACCGCTACGATTGTCTAATTCGACGCTGCGGCGTCAAATGCGCCACAAAATGGTTCACATTCGAGCGACCTGAGTAGAGCCTGAGACTTTGGAGAATGCCGCATGTTCGGTCTGCGTTGGATCGCGATACTCGGCCTCGGCCTGGCCGGGCCTGCCCTTCCGCTGGATTCCGCCTTCGCCTTTCACGCCTATGTGTCCAACGAGAAGGGCAATTCCATCTCGGTGATCGACACCGACAAGATGGAGACCGTCGCCACCATCCAGACCGGGCAACGTCCGCGCGGCATCGAGGTTTCCCGCGACGGCAAGCTTTTGTTCGTGGCCGTCGGCGACGACGACAAAATCCAGGTCTTCGACACCAAGACCCTGAGCGACGCAGGGGAGCTGCCGTCCGGTCCGGATCCCGAGCAATTCATCCTCGATCCGTCGGGGAAGACCCTCTACGTCGCCAACGAGAACGACGCGATGGTGACCATCATCGACGTTGCGAAACGCGCGGCCACGGGCGAGGTATCGGTCGGCATCGAGCCCGAAGGCATGACGGTCAGCCCGGATGCCAAGGTTCTGATATGCACGTCGGAGACGACGAGCATGGTCCATTTCATCGATACCGCAACTCACGAAATCACCGCCAACCTGCTGGTCGGTTCCCGTCCGCGCTTCTCGGCCTACAAGTCCGACGGATCAGAATTGTGGGTGACCTCGGAAATCGGCGGGGCGCTTTCAATCATCGATCCGGCAACACGCCAGCTCAAGCAGACCGTATCGTTCGAAATTCCCGGCCTGCGGTCGGAGGCCATCCAGCCTGTCGGGATCAACATCACCAAAGACGGCAAGCTCGGCTTTGTCGACCTCGGGCCGGCCAACCGGGTCGCCGTGGTCGATGGCGTCACCCACGCCGTCTTGAAATATTTGCTGGTGGGACAGCGGGTCTGGCACGGCGCGTTCACGCCGGACGAGAAATATCTTCTGGTCGCCAACGGCGTCTCCAACGACGTTTCGGTTATCGACGTCGCGAACCAGCGGGTCATCAAGTCGATTCAGGTCGGAGAATTACCCTGGGGGGTCGCGTTCGGGCCGAACTGACCAGGGTTCCCGATGTCAGTGCCAACGCGCCGGGGCCACAAATTCCAATCCTTCCGTCCAAATCAAATGTCCCGGCGTCGCATGCCGGGATAGCCGCAGCTCCACTTCTTGGCCATCCATTCCGGGTGCTCGCCAATCCACTGGGCGATATAGGGTTGCGCCGCCATCATGCATTGGTTGATCGAACCGTCCCACACGAATTGCAGATATTTTTCCTCGCAATTGCCGGGGTTGGCGATGGCACAGACGGTCAGGATGATTTCGATCATTCCTCGGTCCTCTATTCTCGAATATCACACGGAAATGATACGCCTAATTCATCCTTACGTTTCAAATTTCGGTGTATTTATCCCCTACTGGCCGATCGGCGGTTCCTGCCACCCGCCGATGGCTGGCGTGTCGTCGTTCGATCTCGGATTGCCTACGCGTCCAGGCAAGCGCACAGGTCAACCACCCTGTGGGCATTGCCAGATTTGTATCACTTGAAAAAAGATTCAGACGGAGTTGACGAAATCACTGGCCTTGACATTGGACGCGAGCGTGCAATGTTTCGAAAATGCGGATAGCTTGCCTTGGTTTTGCGGGAAATTTGCCCTTTGCAGTTTGCGCTGTGAACGCGTGACGTTGCGAATGCGCAATTTTGCCAAAGGGACCGGGGCTTTCCAAAAGCCGTCAAAGAACCGGGCTCAAGAAAAAAATCGTTGAGTGGGAGGAACGGCAGATGAAGACACGCGCCGCGGTGGCGTTTGAGGCAAAGAGGCCGCTTGAGATTGTCGAGCTTGATCTGGAGGGCCCGAAAGCCGGCGAGGTGCTGGTGGAGATCAAGGCGACGGGGATTTGCCACACCGACGCCTACACGCTGGACGGGTTCGACAGCGAGGGCATTTTCCCCTCGATCCTGGGTCACGAGGGCGCCGGCATCGTCCGCGAGGTGGGATCGGGGGTGGCCTCGGTGAAGCCCGGCGACCATGTGATCCCGCTTTACACGCCGGAATGCCGGCAGTGCAAAAGCTGCCTCAGCCAGAAGACCAATCTGTGCACCGCGATCCGCGCCACCCAGGGCAAGGGCGTGATGCCGGACGGCAGCTCGCGCTTCAGCCACCAGGGCAAGACCATCTTCCACTACATGGGCTGCTCGACGTTTTCGAACTTCACCGTGCTGCCGGAGATCGCGGTGGCGAAAATCCGGCAGGACGCGCCGTTCGACAAGAGCTGTTACATCGGCTGCGGGGTGACCACGGGGGTCGGCGCGGTGGTCAACACCGCCAAGGTGACGCCGGGCGCCAACGTGGTGGTGTTCGGGCTTGGCGGCATCGGGCTCAATGTCATTCAGGGGGCGCGGATGGTGGGCGCCGACCGGATCATCGGCGTCGACCTCAACGATTCCAAGGAAGAATGGGGCCGCAAGTTCGGCATGACGCATTTTGTCAACCCCTCGAAGCTCGGCGGCGACCTCGTCGCGCATCTGGTGACGCTGACCGATGGCGGCGCCGACTTCACCTTCGACTGCACCGGCAACACCACTGTGATGCGCCAGGCGCTGGAAGCCTGTCATCGCGGCTGGGGAGTGTCGGTGGTGATCGGGGTGGCGGAAGCCGGCAAGGAGATCGCCACCCGGCCGTTCCAACTGGTGACCGGCCGGGTCTGGAAGGGCACCGCGTTCGGCGGCGCCCGCGGCCGGACCGATGTGCCCAAGATCGTCGACTGGTACATGAACGGCAAGATCCAGATCGACCCGATGATTACCCACGTTCTCAAGCTCGAGGAGATCAACCGGGGCTTCGAGCTGATGCACGAAGGTAAGTCGATCCGTTCGGTTGTGGTGTTCTAGCGCAAGCGCGTCGTTTCCAAATCAAAAACGTCAAACACTTAAAAGGAGGATAGGCCTATGACTGTTCATATCCACCCATCGGTTGACAACGGAGTGAAGAAGGGTTCGGGCAGCTTTGCCGGCGGCACGCTGGTGTGCAAGTGCAAGGACAAGCCGGTCAAGGTCGGCATCAAGGGCGACGTCGCCCACAACCATGCCTGCGGCTGCACCAAATGCTGGAAGCCGGACGGCGCGATCTTTTCGGTGGTCGCGGTGGTTCCGCGCGACAGCGTGAGCGTGCTCGAGAACGGCGACAAGCTGCATATCATCGACGCCTCGGCGGCGATCCAGCGCCACGCCTGCAAGGTGTGCGGAACCCACATGTTCGGCCGTATCGAGAACAAGGCGCATCCGTTCTATGGGCTGGATTTCATCCATCCCGAACTGTTCACCGAAGCCGGCTCGGCGGCGCCGGGCTTTGCGGCGTTCGTGTCCTCGGTGATCGAGGCCGGCGTCGAGCCGTCCGCGATGGGCGGGATCCGCACCCGGCTCAAGGAACTCGGGCTCGAGCCCTATGACTGCCTGTCGCCGGCGCTGATGGATGCAATCGCCACCCATGTGGCCAAATCCAAAGCCAAGGCGGCCTGATCTTCGCGCTAGCTCGGGCCGGCGGGCGACCCGCCGGCAGGGCTGAAGTCACGTCTTCTCCTGACCACCTTCGCGTCATCGCGGCGCCGGAGCCGGGTAATCATGACCCTTGAGACCATTTCGCAAAACCGATCGCATGGCGGCGTCCAGGGCGTTTACCGGCACGACAGCCGCGAGACCAGGACGGCGATGACCTTCTCGGTCTTTGTCCCGCCGCATCAGGCCGGCACCAGGCTGCCGGTGGTCTGGTATCTGTCGGGTCTGACCTGCACCCACGCCAACGTCACCGAGAAGGGCGAATTCCGCCGGGCCTGCGTCGAGCTGGGGCTGGTCTTTGTTGCGCCCGACACCAGTCCGCGCGGCGAAAATGTGCCGGGTGATCCGGCCGGCGCCTACGATTTTGGACACGGCGCCGGCTTCTACGTCGACGCCTTGGTTGCGCCGTTCGCGGATCATTACCGGATGTGGAGTTATGTGACGGCAGAGCTGCCCGAACTGATTGCCGAACATTTTCCGGTTGATGCCAAACGGCAATCGATCCTAGGTCATTCGATGGGCGGCCATGGCGCGCTGACGGCAGCGCTGCGGCTTCCCGGCCACTATCGCGCCGCCAGCGCATTTTCGCCGATTGTGGCGCCGTCGCAAGTGCCGTGGGGGATCAAGGCGCTGGGCGGGTATCTCGGCGAGACGCGCGCCGCCTGGCGCCGGCACGACACGGTGGCGCTGATTGAGGACGGGGCGCGGTTTGCCGATTTCCTGGTCGATGTCGGCGATGCCGATCAATTCCTCACCGAACAGCTTCGCCCTGAACTGCTGGAGCGCGCCTGTTCGCAGGCCGGCATCCCGCTGGTCCTTCGGCGCCAGCCCGGCTACGACCACAGCTATTATTTCGTCTCGACATTCATGGACGATCATTTGCGCTGGCACGCCGCGCGACTGACGGCGTGATTACCTAGCGGTTCCGCGCCCGGGTTCGATTGCCCGCTATTTCGGCGCCGCGTCGTGGTCCGCAGGCGCATCGTCCGGCAGCCGGTTCCTGACCAGGAAGCGCACGCCGTGATCGTAGGCCTCGGCGGTATCGCCGCGGATCTGGCCACCGAGATGGGCCACCGTGGCACCGCTGGAAACGTCGAGGATCCAGATGTCCATCGACGAGATCAGCGACGATACTTTGTGGACCACGGACACCACGGCATAGGTCGCGCCAGCCTGGCGCGCGACCGGCAGGAAGCAGGTGCCGCATCGATAGCGCGGGGCTGTCGTGGCCACCGCCGTGCCGAAGGGTGCGAGATCAACCGGTGAATAGCGCCCGGTTTTTTCGAGGACTTCCGATAGCACCCGGGTCGCCATGGCAAGCCGCTCCGTTCGGTCGGGTTGCGGAGGCTCGCCGCTGGTGTCGTAGATTTCGAACGGAAAAATGGCCGTAGCCGGTGCTGCGATGGCGGCGTCCGACCAGCTTGCCATGCCGGCGGCCACAACCAGAAACCGGATCAGCGCTCCGCAGGTCATCATCGTTCCTCATCGCCAGGGTGAATTTGCGACCGCGAGATCGCAGATGCAGGCCGCGTCATTGCAAGGAGTGAGCGTAGCCCGGACGGCGCGAAGCGCAAGCCACGCATGGCGATGACGCCGCTCCGTCCTTGCGAGGAGCGACGGCGAGGAAGCAATCCTCGCTTCCGCCTGCGGCGCCACGGATTGCTTCGCTGCGCTTGCAATGACAGTGTTGTGTAACGCGCGGTCCTTGCGAGGTGATACGTGGCCAGGACGCGAGGTTGGGATTGGCTGAGGGAGAACATCATGGCCAAGGCGATTTTTCTATCAGTTTTCGTGTTGGCGCTGATCTCGACCCGAGCATTGGCAAAGGACACACGGTTCTGGAACCTGACGGCCAACACAATCACCTCCCTGCAGCTTTCGCCGCCTGGCAAGAACGAGTGGGGCCGCAACCAGGCCGACAATGATCATGATCACACCGTCGATCATGACGAGCGCCTGAAAATCACCGACACCGAGGCGGGCACCTACGACGTCAAATTTGTCGATCAGAGCGGGCGGACTTGCATTGTTCCAAATGTTCAGGTCAAGGCCGGATCGGTTTTCTCGATCGAGGAGAAGGAACTGAAGGGCTGCACCAAGTAGCAGTTCGGCGCAGGCCGACCTCGCCCAATCGCTTCCGATGGTGTCGTACGCCAAAATGCGGCGAGATTTGACGGCCTTTCGCTTGTACCTTTGGCGGTGGACAGTGTCGGCGATTTCTCGCATGAATGGCGCAGTGAGTATGATATCCCGCCTCCGGATTCTCGTGATGCTCTGCCTCGTGGTTGGGACCGCCCCGGCGCGGGCGGCCGAGACCCTGCGCATCGGCCTGCAGACGACCGGCACCTTTGCCTGGCAATTGGACGTGATCCGCCGCCACGGCCTTGCCGACAGCGCCGGCCTCGACCTGAAAATCAGCCAATTCGCCTCGCCCGAGGCGGGCAAGCTCGCCCTCAACAGCGGGTCGGTCGATGTCGCCGTGGTCGATTGGCTGTGGGTGGCGCGGGCGCGCGCGCTGGGCGCCAAATTACTGTTCTATCCCTATTCCAGCGCGGCCGGCGCCGTCATGGTGAAGGGCGACTTCCGCGGTGCGCCAGATCGGCGACCTCAAGGGCCGGGTTCTTGCCGTGGCGGGCGGGCCGCTCGACAAGAGCTGGCTGATCGTCCAGGCCGCGGCGATCCGCGCCGGCATCGATCTCAAACGCGAAACCACGCTCGAATATGGCGCGCCGCCGCTGATCGCGCAAAAGCTGCAGCAGGGCGAAGCCGCAGCGGGCCTCAATTTCTGGAATTTCTGCGCCAGGCTGGAGGCGCTGGGATATCGCCGGATTCTCGACGTGCGCGACGCCGAAGCCGCACTCGGGCTGAAGCAGCCGGTCGCTCTGATCGGATACGTGTTTTCGGAGCAATTTGTCGCAAACCACCCGCGCACCATCGACCGCTTCATCGCCGTGCACGCAAAGGGCCAACGACATCATGCTGCGATCCGACCAGGAATGGGAGGCGCTGCGCCCGCTGATGAAGGCCGAGGACGAAGCAACATTCAAGGCCTATCGCGATCGCACCAGAGAGGGGATGCCGCGACGGCCGATCAGTGAGGAAGAAACCGATGCCCGGCGCGCTGTTCAGCACGCTCGCTTCGGTCGGCGGCCCGGAGCTGCTGGGGCCGTCGCTCCAGCTTGATCACGGCCTCTATTATCAACCTGCCGCGAGCGGAGACTGAGCGTTGCCGAGGATTTTGTCGCTGGCTGCCCTGATAGCCCTTTGGGCCGTAACAGCGGCGCTGGTCCAGTCGCGGCTGTTGCCCGGCCCGCTGGCGGTCGGCGCCGTCACCCTTGCCGAAATCCGTTCCGGCGAGTTGCCGTTCCAGATGGGCTGCACGCTGGCGCGCGTGATCGGCTCCTTCGCAATCGCGATGCTGCTTGGCACCATCGCCGGCTATGCGATGGGGCGGTCGAAAGCCATCGATCGCTACGCCGATCCATGGCTGATCGTGCTGATCAACATGCCGGCGCTGGTGACGATCATTTTCGCCTATATCTGGATCGGGCTCGAACGAAACCGCGGCGATCCTTGCCGTGGCGATCAACAAACTGCCGAACGTCACCGTCGTGATGCGCGAGGGCACCCGCGCGCTCGATCCCGAACTCGAGGAAATGGCGACGGCCTTTCAGTTCACCTGGCTGTCGCGGATCCGCCACGTCGTGATTCCGCAGCTCGCGCCCTATCTGGCGGCCAGTTCGCGTTCCGGCCTTTCGATCGTCTGGAAGATCGTGCTGGTGGTCGAATTGCTTGGACGTCCGAATGGCGTCGGCTTCGTCCTCGGCTCGGCCTTCTCGCTGTTCGACATGGCGAGGATACTGAGCTATGCGATCTGCTTCATCGTTGCTTATGCTTGTGATCGAAAGCCTTCTGGTACAACCGCTTGAACGACGCGCAAACCGCTGGCGACGCCGCCCCGCTTGAACTTCGCATCGATGCGAAGAGCTACCGGTCGGCCGATGGCACGCCGGTCGAGGTCGTGCGTGGCCTGGAACTTCGGCTCGAAGCCGGCTCGTTCGGCGCACTGATCGGCCCGTCGGGTTGCGGCAAGACCACGATCCTGAAAATCGCGGCCGGGCTGGATGCGGATTTCAGCGGTCGAACTCCAGGCGCCCGGATCCGGGCGCCTCGGCATTGTGTTTCAGGAGCCGCGGCTTGCTGCCCTGGCGCACGGTCGAGCAAAACATCCGGCTTGCGCTGCCGGCGCGAGCAGGCCGCCGCCGATCTGACCGAACTGGTCGAGACGCTCGGCCTCAGCGCACATCTGGCGCGATATCCCGGAGAATTGTCGCTCGGCCTGGCGCGCCGCGCGGCGATCGCCCGCGCGTTTGCGGTGCGTCCGGATTTTCTCCTGCTCGATGAGCCGTTCGTGTCGCTCGATGAGGCCGTCGCCGACCGGCTGCGCCAGGAGCTTACCGCGCTAACGACCCGGACCAGGGTGACGACGTTGTTGGTGACGCATGACCTCGCCGAGGCGATCCAGTTGGCCGATCGGCTGTTTTTCCTGTCCGATCGTCCGGCGCGGGTGATGCTCGAAAAGTCGCTGCCGCCTCCGCGTGGCGCGCGCAGCCGGGACGGCATTGCTGCCGATCGGCGAGGAAATGCGGGCACTGATCGCGGCCGAAGCCGGACGTGCTTAGTCTTGTTTTGACGCGGTTTCTTCACGCGAACCAGGTACCCACGTCGCTCGAAAACGCGATAGGTGTTACACCAGCCGGCTCTCGATCGCGAAGCGCACGAGTTCGGAGGCCGATGCGCAGGCCGAGCTTCTGCCGAATGATGGAAGAGGTATTGGCGATCGTCTTGTAGGATGAATGAACCAGCCACGCGATCTCGGAAAGGCTCTTGCCCGCGCTGAGCAGGCGCAAGATCTCGATCTCGCGCGAGGTCAGTTTCGACAACGGGCTCTGGGCGAACGCGGGTCCTGCGAATGCGATGCTTTTCGCGATCGCCGGCGGCAGATAAACTCCGCCTTTTGCCGACTTCGCGGATCGCCTCGACGAGGTCGAGGGGTCGCCGGATTTCGAGACATAGCCCTTGGCGCCGACTGTTGATCGCCCGCGCGGCGAAGACCGGATCGTCGTTCATGCTGAACATGATGATGCGCGCGGTTTCGGTGCGCGCGAGAATGCGCCGCGCCAGTTCAAATCCCGACACCGTCGGCAGGTTGATGTCGAGCACGCAGACATCGGGCCGTTCGGCGAAGAACATCCGCTCGCCGCTTTCCGCATCGGCGGCTTCCAGGATCGCGATCTCAGGCTCGCCGGCGAGCAAGGCGCGGCAACCGGAAGCCACGATGGGATGATCGTCGACAATCAGAACACGCATCGATGTTGATCCCAACTTCCGCGTCAGTTGGATTGCTGCGTCGCATCAGAGCGAACCACGGGTCACCCGACCGCTCCCGCTTGCCCCGCCGGGTTATGTATCCCGGCCGGAATTGCTGTACGGTTCAATTAGATAGCCGCCGCTTTTTGCTGTCAACGGCTCTTGATCGAGCGCTCGCGCGGCGCGAACCTGGACGAAATCCATGTGGCAGAAACTATCCTTGCGCGCCCGGCTCAACACCATCCTGGCGCTCATTCTCACGCTCGGTCTCGCCATCAATATCGCACGGCTTGTGCTGGAGGCCGGCCCGCGCGTTCAGGCCGAAGATCAAAGCGTCATCCGGCTGGCGCGCGAATTCATCGAAACGCTGGTCGTCGGTCTCAACGAAACGCCGGATCCCGATGCGAGGCTTGGCCAGATCATTCGGCGACCTCAACCGGCTGCGCCATGTCAGCATTACGCGGCAGGAAGACGCGATCGGGGCCAAGCCGACCGCGGCCGGGGGCGCCGATGGCGAGCCGTCTTCGGTGCCGGCGTGGTTCGTCGCCTTGATCCATCCGGAGCAGACCGCGGTGAGTGTTCCGATTTCCATCCGTGGCAAACCGGGATCGCTATTGATCACCTCGCATCCGAACGACGAGATCGACGGAGATCTGGGACGGCATCGTCACCCAGCTCCAGGTTGGCTCCGCGATCGCGGTCGCGCTGTTTCTGATCACGATGATGGTGGTCAGCCGGGCGCTCGCGCCGATTCAGGCGCTTTCGCAGGCGATGACCAACATCGAGGCCGGCGGCTATGCCACCCGCGTCGAGCCCGGAGGCGCGCCCGAACTGGCCGCGATCTGCGCCAAGCTGAACCATCTTGCGGCCACGTTGGGAGATGCCGTCGAAGACAAGCGGCAACTGGCCGAGCGCGCCGTCTCGCTGCAGGATGTGGAACGCAAGGAAATCGCGCGCGAGCTGCATGACGAATTCGGACCCTATCTGTTCGCCCTGCGGGCGCATGCGAGTTCGCTGATGCGGATCGCGGACGTCCGCGTCCCGGACACCGGTGCCCTGCGCAAGCACGGCAGCGCCATCCTGGAACAGGTCAACGCCCTGCAGCAATTCAATCGGCGCGTTCTGGAAAAACTGCGGCCGGTTGGACTGGCGGAATTCGGGCTTCGCGAGGCGCTCGGAGCCCTGCTGCGGCTGTGGCAGGAGTCCCATCCCGGGGTGGTCATCGAAATGATGGTCTCGCCCGCGGTCGGCGCGACCGGAGAGACCGCGGAACTGACGATCTATCGCATCATTCAGGAAGCCCTGACCAACGTGTTCCGGCACGCCCGTGCTACGCGGGTCGATATCGCGGTCGAGCCGGCTGGAGCCGGTCCGACGCAAAGCGCGGCGTTGGAGGCGGAGGCGATCAAGGTCAGTGTACGCGACAACGGCGCTGGCCTGCCGACCGATCACAAGCAGGGTTTTGGCATGATCGGAATGCATGAGCGGGTGTGGGCATTGGGCGGCACCATGACCGTGGCATCGACGGGCCAGGGCGTGACCGTCGAAGCCGTGGTCCCGAGCGGAATCCAGCGGCACGAATTATTTCAGGCGACGTGAACCATCGGTGGCGGTTGGCGTGGCGGATCGGGCCACATTGATGGTAGAATTTACTCACTTGACCCGGTCCGGTCAGGAACTCGCGTCCGCCGGCGGCGTTCGCGCTGCGCGCAATCGGAACTTGGAAGGGTCGCACCATGATTTCACGTCGCACCGTGGTCTTTTCACTAGCGGTCGGGACCTTGCTCGCCACTGGGTCGGCGTTGGCCAGGTCCGGCCGCATGAACCTGATCCGCATGCTCGATACGGACAATGATGGCACGGTGGACCTCTCGGAAGCGAAAAAGGCGGCGTCGGCGCTGTTTGACCGGCTGGAGCGCGACAAGGACGGTACGCTGGACAAACGTGAACTGGCGCGGCGGTTGTCGGCCAAGGAACTGGCCGCGGCCGATCCCGACCATGATGGCACGCTGACCCGGGACGAATATCTTGCCGTGGTCGAGCAACGCTTCGCAGCCGCCGATCCGGACCGTGACGGGACGCTCGATGCCAAGGAATTGCATTCCCGGGCGGGGCAGGCGCTGTTACGGCTGTTGAAATAGCAAGCAACCCGCGGCGCGACCGACCACGCCAAAGGTCAAGGTCGGGAATTCTTCCCGACTATTTCCGGGAATAAGTCCTGTCATAGGACCGGACCTTTTGTAGCTAGCACAGCTTTATCGACGCAATACTATCCCCCACAACCTGGCCGGTGGACACCAGAACAGCCGGGACGGAACGGGATGGGACGAAATGGGCGCTCGATACTTATCTATCGTATGTATCGCGTCGATTTCGATGGGCGTGGCTGCCGGGACTGAATGCGCGCGGGCGCAAGGCTCCGGCAATGTCCAGGAGTTGCCGCCGATCGAGGTGTCCGGGACCAAGCAGGGCGTTAAACCCGGCCGCGACCGCACTGCGAGCCGCCCAGTGCGGCCCCTCCAGAGAGTGTTCATCTATCCGACCACGCCGCTGGCCGGCGCTGGAGTGGATCCCGACAAGGTGCCGGCGAGCATCAACGCCATCGAAGCCGGTCAAATCAAGCAAACGGGTTCGCTCAACATCAGCGATGCCCTGGTGAAATACGTACCTGGCATCACCATCAACGAAGTTGCCGGCAATCCATTCCAGCCGGATGTACAATTTCGCGGCTTCGTCGCTTCGCCGGTGTCCGGCACGCCGCAGGGACTTGCGGTGTACCAGAACGGCGTGCGCGTCAACGAAGCGTTCGGCGACACCGTCAACTGGGACTTGATTCCGACCGCCGCGATCAAGTCGGTCAGCGTAGTGACGAACAATCCCGCGTTCGGTTTGAACGCCCTCGGCGGGGCCATCGATGTGCAGATGAAGGATGGCTTCAGCTATCATGGCGCCGAGATCGATACCATGGGCGGCTCCTTCGGGCGCATCCAGAGTTCGGCGCAGTGGGGCAAGCAAATCGACAATTTTGCCGTCTACGGCGCACTCGAAGGATTGCACGACGACGGCTTCCGAAATTTTTCAGCATCCAATGTCCGGCGCTTCTATGGCGACGTCGGAGCCAAGAACGATCAATCCGAATTTCATGTCAATATGGGGCTCGCCGATAACGACTTCGGCGCGACCGCAACCGCGCCGGTTGAACTGCTCCAGCAATACTGGGGCGCCACCTACACCTCGCCGCAGACCTCGAGCAATCGCGTCGGCTACGTCAATCTGACCGGAAAGGTCGAGGTCACGCCGACCTGGACCGTCGAAGGCATCGCGCATGCGCGCCTTTTCAACCAGAACATCGTGGACGGCAATCCGAGCGGCACCCAGCCCTGCACCGCCGACCCCGCGCTGCTTTGCTTTGGCGACGGCAGCACGCCAGCCAACGGTCTCAATGGCGCCCAGCTCGCTAATCCGTTCGCCGCGGACGCGGCGATCGGCGAGATCGATCGGACGACAACGCGAAGCACGACGACCGGCGCCTCGCTGCAGGCCACCAACACCGACCAGTTGTTCGGGCATAACAATCACTTTGTGGTCGGAACCAGTCTCGACTACAGCGTCACGCAGTTCTCGGCCGGTGCGGAACTGGGGACGATCGGCCCGGACTTCGTCGTCGGCGGCGCCGGTATCTTCCTTGGACGTTCCGGCGATCCAGTTTCGATCGGGCCGGTCGCGCTGCGCGCCACCAACCAGTACACCGGGCTCTACGCGCTCGACACCTTCGACGTGACGCGGGCATTCTCGATCACCGCCGGCGGCCGTTTCAATGTCGCCAATATCAACCTGCAGGATCAGATCGGCACCGCGCTGAATGGCAGCGATACCTATACACGCTTCAATCCGATCATCGGCGGCACCTACAAGATCACGTCGGGATTGACGGCCTACGCCGGCTACTCGGAGGCGAACCGCGCGCCGACGCCGCTGGAACTGGGATGCGCCGATCCCGCCAATCCCTGCATCATTGCCTCGTTCCTTGTCTCCGATCCGCCGTTGAAGCAGGTGGTGTCCCATACCGTGGAAGCCGGATTGCGCGGAACCCAGGAACTCCAATTCGGCACGCTCGGCTGGAAGCTCGGCGGATTCCGCGCCGACAATACCGACGACATCCTCGCCATCCCCAGCCCGGCCCTGCAGGGCTTCGGCTATTTCCAGAACGTCGGCTCGACCCGCCGCCAGGGCATCGAGGCCGAAGCCACGCTGAAGTCGAACAAGATGCAGTTCTACGCCAGCTACACGTTTGTGGACGCGCGCTTCCTCGACGCGCTGCAGGTCGGCTCCAACAGCCCGTTCGCCGACGCCAACGGCAATATCCAGATCTTGCCGGGCAACCAGATCCCGGCGATTTCGCGCAATCGGATCAAGGCCGGGTTCGACTATGCGGTAACCGACGCCTTCAAATTCGGAGGCGACGCGCTGTTCATCGGCAGCCAGTATATCGTCGGCGACGGATCCAACCAGTATCCGAGGCTGCCCGGCTATGCCGTCTTCAACCTGCATGCGTCCTATCAGATCGACAAGAATTTCCAGATCTATGCCCGGGCCGACAACATTTTCGACAATCGTTACGCGACCTATGGAACGTTCTTCGATACCGGAGCTGTGCCCAACTTCGCCAATGGCGGCGCCCCGTTCACGGACCCGCAATCGCTCAGCCCGGCACGGCCGCGCGCCCTCTATGCCGGCATGAGGATCACGTTCTGAGGTCGGCGGGCGCCCACTCGCGTCAGCCCGCCGGGTTGTTGCGGCGGGCCAGGAAGCCGCGGGCGGGATCGTACGCGAGGATCGCGCCGAACAGGAACACCCCGGTGCAGCCGAGCACGACGGCCAGCGAAACCCAGTTCACCTGCTCATAGAGCGCAAAACGTATCAGTTCCGTCGCATGGGTGAACGGGTTGAGCTCGCAGACATAATACAGCAGGGGGCTCGATTCCTTGACGCGCCACAGCGGATAAAGCGCCGAGGAGGCAAAGAACATCGGAAAGATCACGAAGTTCATGACGCCGGCAAAATTCTCGAGCTGCTTGATCAGCGACGAGATCAGCATTCCCAATGCGCCCAGCATGAAGCCGCTGAGCAGCAGCGCCGGCAGCAGCGCCAGATAGCCCAGCGGAGGCGGTTCGATCTCCCAGAACCAGGCAATCACCAGGAAGGCATAGGCTTGCAGCACCGACACCAGCGTGCCCGCCAGCAACTTCGATGTCAGCAGCCACCAGCGCGGAAACGGGCTGACCAGCAGCGTGCGCATGCCACCGGTCTCGCGGTCATAGACCATCGTCAGCGACGACTGCATGCCGTTGAAAAGCTGGATCATCGCGATCAGCCCGGGCGCGATGTAGACCTCGTAGAGGACATAGGTCTCGTAGGGCGGAATGATCGAGACGCCGAGCACCTGGCGGAATCCGGCGGCGAAAATAAAAAGCCAGACCAGCGGGCGCACCAGCGCGGAGACGAAACGTTCGCGCTGATGGATGAAGCGCAGCGCTTCGCGCCACACGATGCCCTTGAGGCAGATGAAATATTGCGCCAGCGTGAAGCGGTGACGGTCAGTGGTTTCGCTGATTGCGGTCATCAGGCCCGTTCCAGTTCGGACTGATCGGCAACCCCGGTCAGCCGGTTGAACGCATCGCGCAGATCGCTGCCGCCGGACTTGCCGATCACCTCGCCGATCGTGCCCTGCGCAAGCACGCTGCCCTTGTGCAGCACCACCACATCGTCACCGGCACCGGCTTCGTCGATCAGATGCGTCGCCCAGAGCACGCCGATGCCTTGGTCGGTCGAAAGCCGCCGAACGTGATCGAGAATGTCGGCGCGTGCCTTGATATCGAGGCCGACCGTCGGTTCGTCCAGCAACAGCAGGCGCGGCCGATGCAGCAGCGCGCGGGCGATCTCGATCCGCCGCATCTGGCCGATCGAAAGATTGCCGACGCGATCCCGGCTGCGATCGGTCATCGCCACGCGATCCAGCACCTGTGCGATGAGACCGTCGGCGCGGCTGTTGGCGATGCCGTGCAGCGCCGCATGATACAACAGGTTCTGCCGGACCGAGATATCGATGTCGAGCGCGCGGGATTGAAACACGACGCCGAGCTGGCTCAGGGCCGCGCCGGGCTCGCTTCCGACGTCATGGCCGAAAATGCGGATCTGGCCCGATCGTATCGCGTAGAGCCGTGTGATCAGCGAGAACAGTGTCGATTTGCCGGCGCCGTTCAATCCCAACAGCACGGTAAAAGACGACTGGCGCACCGTCAGGCTGACGTTGTTCAGCGCGATCCGCGTGCCATAGCGATGGCTGACGCGGTCGATCTCAAGGGCCGGGGTCTGGGCGCGCTCGAATGGTGTCATTACCATCGCCGACAGCCCTGCGACCATCCGTCGGACCGCCACAGGGATGTTTCAGAACCTGATTTGTCGTCGGTGCAATGCGTCATGCTGGTCAGTTCCGACGCAGGTTCGATCTCGGCCATTTAGCCCACCGCGCCGGCTGCGGCAAGCTCTGTCAACATGGTCTTCATCCCCGGCGACGGCGCGCAAAATCAGAACCTGTCACGATCGATCGAGATGTCGCAGCGCCGGGCCGCGCCGGTTCCGGCTGCTCGATGTTCGCCTCCGGTCGATCCGCACGCAAGCCGCCAAACGTCTAATCGCCGAATAACATGCCAAGCTTGACCTGGATTCTCGATCCTGACAAAGTTGCATGCGCTGGCAGACGCGTCTCCCCGATGGTTCTGGCGCAGCAGGTTTGCCAGTCTCCACTGAAATCATAATCACGGATGGGCCAGTGAAAAATCTTCAGATCTACATATTCGCTGCCTTGGCGCTCGCGGGGTCGGTGAGCACCGCTGCCGCTCAGGACGCGGCTCTCGGCGAGAAGGTGTTTCTCAAATGCAAGGCGTGCCACCAGATCGGCGAAGGCGCCAAGGATGCGGTGGGGCCAGTGCTGAACGGCGTCGTCGGCCGCAAGGCCGGCACTTATCCGGACTACTCCTATAGCGATGCCAACAAGAACTCCGGCATCACCTGGGATGAGGCGACCTTGAAGGAATATCTCAAGAATCCTCGCGCCAAAGTTCCCGGCACCAAGATGCTCTTCCCTGGTTTGACGAAGGAGCAGGACATCGACAATGTCATCGCCTATCTCAAGCAGTTCGGGCCGGACGGCAAAAAGTCCTGAATCGGATCGCGCCAGGCTCACTCATTCAAGGCATCGCCTTGCGCCGGGGCCGCGTCCCTGCGCTTTGCGCTCGGCCGGGGATGGCGACGGCTTGAAAAGCGCTGCCACAAAAAACCTGGCGGCGGTCTGCTTGCGCGCCTGTCTGCCGGCGGGCGCGGTCCTGGCGGTTTCGATGCTCGCGGCGTCCCATGCCGTGGCGGACGATATCAACGACTATCCGACCACGGCGCGCGCCGACTATGTTTTCGGCTGCATGAAAGCCAACGGTGAAACGCAGGAGATTCTGCAGAAGTGTTCCTGCTCGATCGACGTCATCGCCTCGCTCATTCCTTACGACAGCTATGTGGCCACCGAGACCATTCTCTCGATGTCCCAGGTCACCGGACCCGTCGGCTCCGAGTTTCGATCGACCGAGCGTGCCAAGCAGACCTTGCAGGAATTCCGGCGCGCGCAGGCGGAAGCGGAAGTTCGCTGTTTCTGACCGGACGGCTGCAGGCCGAGGCCGCTACAGCATCGATTTGGCGGTCGGCCATTCGTCCTTGAATATATGCTTGCCGGTATCGACGGCCTCGACGCGAAAGCTGGCGGCGCCGTTGGGCTTGTAATTGAAGCGCAGGTTCGGATCCTCTGAAATGGCGATGCCGCCTTCCATCGCCACCACGAGGTCGTCGCCCTGCCAGATCTTGAGGGTATCGATAAAGAACGGCGGTATATAAAGCCGCGTGAGTTGGTCCATCTGCAGGCCGGAATTCTGCGGATGGCGCAGCATTAACTGGGCCTCGGGCAGCGTACTGGCCTCCGGACGGAACGTGCGGAATTTCATCTGACCGAGCATCGACCTGGTGGCGTCGGCGTTGGACGACGCCGGCGCGGAGCACCCGCCGGAGGCCTTGACGAAGGCCTTGACGCCGTAGAGCTGGCCATCGCTGAGTTCGGCGACGGCGCGGACATAGGAGTAGCTGTTGACGCGAATGCGCGTCGAAATCGAAGTCACGCCGGCATGTGGACCGATCGTAAACGTCCCGGCAACCGGCGCGGGATTTTCATCGATGACCAGCGTCAGCGACTGCAGCGTGCGCTTGTCGTCGCCGGGCAGGTTGACGCGCATGCCGATCGGCACGATCGCGGCGTCCTCGGCGCGCCGCGGCGCATCGAGAACCACAAGGCCGGTGCCATCGAGGATCGGACGGTTCTTGAAGATATCGCCCTTGATGCTGTTCCAGGTTGCTTCCGAGGGCTGGTCGGCGTCGGGAGCTGCGCTCTGGGCGCGCACCACCGCCGGCGCTGCGAAGCAAAACGCCGCCATCAGGGCAGAGACGATCACTCTGGAAAAAGCCGACATTGTCGAATCCCGCTTCCATCATGAAACGACCCAAATGTATCGGAAAGGGCGATCGGCAGCAAGCCGAACCGGGTCAGGTGCTACTCCCATTCAAGTTCGCCGAACGCCGCAATCACGTTGCGTGAGCCGTATTCGTCGAACAGCAACCACTGCGACCGCTCACTTCGGCCGGCCTGTCTTGCCGCCTCGGTCAACGGCGTCCCCTTGGCAATAAGGCCGCGCACTTCCCCGGCGAGTTGCTCGAAATAACGACGCTCGTCGGCGACCGCGCCGCGCCAGTCGCTGACGATCGGGCCGTGCCCGGGTACTACCCGGGCGGCCGGAATCTGCGACAACGCCGAAAGGTTGGCGAGAAAGCCGCGAATGCTGCCATCGAGGACCGGCACATGCCGGATGAACAGCAGGTCGCCCGCAAACAGCGTTGAACTGCTTTGGTCGAAGACGGTGAGATCATTGTCGGTATGCCCGGGTGGCCAGGCTTTCAGAGTCAACAGACGGTTGCCGAGATCGATCTGCGTTTCGTTGTCGACCAGCAGCGTCGGCGGCACGATCTTCACGTCGGCGATGAGCGCATCGCCGAGCACGCCGCGAAACGACTTGAGGTAATACTCGCCGCGCGCCGTCAGCGCACGCGGCAGATTTTTGTGTCCTACAAATGTGGTTCCATTGTGCACGAACGCCGCGTTCCCGAAGATGTGATCCGGGTGGACGTGCGTATTGATGACATAGCGAACCGGCTTCGACGTCAGCTTGCGGATTGCGGCCAGCAGGCGGGCGCCTTCGCGCGTGCTGCCGCCGGTATCGATCACCGCGACCGCATCGTCGCCGACGATGAAGCCGAGGTTGGCGGCGTCGCCCTCGTTGGTTGCCGTCATCATTGCGATCTCGCCGATGTGCACGTAGACGCCGGGCGCAATCTCGGAGGTCGGCAACGGCATGAGCGGCTGCTGCGCGTGGCCATTGTCCGCAATTAGGATCAAAAGCAACATGATCCCAAGGACATTGCCCACGTATTGCCACGCCCACGCGGCAGATCGAGCCAAATGGGCACATCGTGCGGCCATGTGAGCCGAAGAACTCCAGTGAACCGTTGTTATCTGGCCCATGATGGCTTTGGTTCTCGCGTGCTCGTTGGCGCCGAATGTCGCTTCAGATTTTCGGCGACGATTCCGCGATCTCGTCGGCGCCAGTTCCAGGGTTTCCCGCCCCACGTTGCAGTGCAAGAACGCGTAGGCCGAACTCGACAAAATCATAACTTGCTTATGTTGGAAGAGTTACCTAAACTTTTTTTGCTTTTGACTTCATGTGCAACGGCGAATAGGGAGCGCGTTGCGGATTCGAAATCATAAGTGGGCACTGTTCGCTGCACTCTCAATTCATGTGACGTGAAATTCACACGTTGTGAATCGCTTCACAGGCTGTGGCACGGTACCGATGCAATTCATCCAAACGAGGGCAAACGACGTCCCGTGGAGAATTCGGTACGTTTCCAAGGAGCGTCTGCGATCCTCTAGGCTAAAAGTCCCAGGGAGGAAGCCAATGAAGAAGTTCTTAGTCGTTACGACGTCGATTTTTGGCCTGATGGCACTGCAGGGATCGCTGGCTCGCGCGGACGAGGCGTTGGACAAGCTGGCCAAGGATCCGAAGCAGTGGGTGATGCAGCAGGGCGACGACGCCAACACGCGTTTTTCCAAGCTGAGCCAGATCAACGCCTCCAACGTCAAGAAGCTGCAGGTGGCGTGGACGTTCTCGACCGGGGTTTTGCGCGGTCACGAAGGCGGGCCGCTGGTGGTCGGCGACGTGATGTATGTGCACACGCCGTTTCCGAACACGGTCTATGCGCTGGATCTCAATCATGACGGCAAGATCCTGTGGAAGTATGAGCCGCGACAGGATCCGAACGTGATCCCGATCATGTGCTGCGACACCGTCAACCGCGGCGTCGCCTATGCCGACGGCAAGATCTTCCTGCATCAGGCCGATACCACGCTGGTCGCGCTCGACGCCAAGAGCGGAGAGAAGGTCTGGTCGGTGATGGACGGCGAAGCCGGCAAGGGCCAATCCGGCACCGACGCGCCGTTTGTCTACAAGGACAAGGTTCTGATCGGGGTGTCCGGCGGCGAGTTCGGGGTGCGCGGCTGGGTCAGCGCCTACAACATCAAGGACGGCAAGCTGGCCTGGCGCGGCTATTCGGAAGGGCCGGACGCCGACACGCTGATCGACCCGGCCAAGACCACCTCGCTGGGCAAGCCGGTCGGACCGGACTCCTCGACCTCGACCTGGGAGGGCGATCAATGGAAGATCGGCGGCGGCGCCACCTGGGGCTGGTATTCCTACGATCCCGAACTGAACCTGGTTTATTACGGATCGGGCAACCCCTCGACCTGGAACCCGGTGCAGCGCCCCGGCGACAACCGCTGGTCGATGTCGATCTGGGCGCGCGATCTCGATACCGGCAAGGTCAAATGGATCTACCAGATGACCCCGCACGACGAGTGGGACTTTGACGGCGTCAACGAGATGATCCTGAGCGATCAGAGCATTGACGGCAAGGCGCGCAAGCTGCTGACGCATTTCGACCGCAACGGCTTCGGCTACACGCTCGATCGGGCCAGTGGCGAATTGCTGGTCGCCCAGAAGTACGATCCGGTGGTGAACTGGGCCAGCAAGGTCGACATGGACAAGTCGTCCAAGACCTATGGCCGTCCGCTGGTGGTCGACGCCTATTCGACGCAACATGGCGGCGAAGACCACAACTCGAAGGGCATCTGCCCGGCGGCGCTCGGCACCAAGGACGAACAGCCGGCGGCCTATAGCCCGGAGACGCAACTGTTCTACGTCCCGACCAACCACGTCTGCATGGACTATGAGCCCTACAAGGTCGCCTATACGGCCGGTCAGGCCTATGTCGGTGCGGCGGTGGCGATGTATCCGCCCAAGGGCGATACCAACATGGGCAATTTCATCGCCTGGGACGGCAAGACCGGCAAGATCGTGTGGTCCAACAAGGAGCAGTTCTCGGCCTGGGGCGGCGCGCTGGCAACCGCCGGCAACGTCGTGTTCTACGGCACGCTGGAAGGCTATCTGAAGGCGGTCGATGCCAAGACCGGCAAGGAACTCTACAAGTTCAAGACCCCGTCCGGCATCATCGGCAACGTCATGACCTACGAACATGGCGGCAAGCAATACGTCGCCGTGCTCTCGGGTGTTGGCGGTTGGGCGGGCATTGGGCTGGCGGCCGGTCTGCTGCAGCCCGAGAACGCCGCCGCCTGGCATGGCGCCGTCGACCAGGGCAAACTGCCGACCAAGGACAAGACCGTCGATACCGCGGGCCTTGGCGCCGTCGGCGGCTATGCCGGACTTGCGGCCTATACCTCGCTGGGCGGCACGCTGACCGTGTTTGCGTTGCCGAGCGAGTAGCAACGGCACGACGCCGGGATCCCCCTCAATCGGCGCGCCGCTGGCTTGCTGCGCGCCGATTTCGTTGCACCGCCTTTGGTTTTACCGCCGCACGGCTCCATGCGCACAAGGACAATCTTGGTGAAGATCACTCCCTGGAAATTCGCGCTCGCCGTTCTGGCGAGCCTGGCCGCGGTCGGAACCGCCGCTGCCGAAGCGCCCGGCAATCCGGCGGTCGCCTCCTCCGACAATGGCAAGTATCTGGATAAGGACGGCAACCCGACCTACAAGATCAGCCCGGACGGCACCGTCGACTGGTACACCTTCTCCGGCTTCCGCCGCTACCATTCGGACTGCCATGTCTGCCATGGCCCCAATGGCGAGGGCTCGAGCTATGCCCCGGCGCTGGCCGAATCCCTCAAGACGCTCGGCTATTCGGACTTCGTCGGCATCGTCACCAACGGCCGCAAGAATGTCGATGCCGCCAATGACAAGGTGATGCCGTCCTTCGCCAGCAACGTCAACGTGATGTGCTATCTCGACGACCTCTATGTCTATCTGCGCGCGCGCGCCAACAATGCCATTCCAGGCGGCCGCCCGCCCAGCCATGAAGA
Organism: uncultured Alphaproteobacteria bacterium; assembly: GCA_963808035.1. Classification (GTDB taxonomy): domain Bacteria; phylum Pseudomonadota; class Alphaproteobacteria; order Rhizobiales; family Xanthobacteraceae; genus Bradyrhizobium. The sequence goes on from CAWEEF010000012.1 coordinate 57,252, forward strand.
CAAGCCCGAAGCCGCCACCAAGGCCGAGTCCAGTTGCACAGGTATCAAATGAAGCCAGAACGTATCGCGAAGCCGGCAGCGCCGGCACATATCGCAAGGTGGGCGACGGGCGTCGTAGCCGCAGCCGCAATGGCATGGGGATTTGCCGTGCTGCCGTCCGTCGAGGCCGTGGCCCAGGCCGACACCGGCGCTGGTGCGCTCGAACTGGTCGATCCCAACGTGTTTCGCGCCTGCGGCGACCCACGCAATCTGCCGTTCTCCAACGAGAACGGCGAGGGCTTTGAGAACAAGCTGGCCGAACTGTTCGCCGCCAAGCTCGGCAAAAAGCTTAGCTATACCTATTTTCCGCAAGCCACCGGTTTTGTCAGCAAGACGCTGGGCTCGTACCGCTGCGATGTGATCATCGGGTTTCCGCAGGGCGACGATCAGGCGCAGGTGACCGTCCCTTATTACCGGACAACTTATGCGCTGATCAGCAAGCCTGGAAGCGGCCTCGAAGATGTCGCCACCATCAGCGATCCGAAGCTTAAGGATAAGCGAATTGGAATCGTCGCGCGGACGCCGCCGAGCACCTACATGGCGTTGAACGGCCTGTTGGGCAAGGCCAAATCCTATCCGCTGTTCGTCGACACCCGCGCCGATTCCTCGGCGCAGGCGATGATGGACGACCTCGCCCAGGGCGTGATCGATTGCGGGATATTATGGGGGCCGATGGCGGGCTATTATGCCAAGCGAGCGACGCCGCCGTTGGTCGTGGTGCCGCTGGTCAAGGAAACGGCCGGTCCGCAAATGACCTATCGGATCGGCATGGCGGTCCGTCCGGCCGATCAGGACTGGAAGCGCACGCTCAACAAGTTGATCATGGAGAACCAGCCCGAGATCAACAAACTCTTGATCAGCTACAACATTCCGATCCTCGATGAGGCCAACGTGCCGATCACCCCTGAGACGCTTTCCAAGCGGCCATGATCAGGGCCGCCACCGTTCTCGCGCTTGCGGCGATGGTGATGGCCGCGCAGGTTCGGGCCGCGGAGGTGACCGAACCGGACGGCTACCGCCTTGAAGATTATCGCGCGCCGACGCCCGCGACGCTGCGCGGCGCCCGGGTCGTCACAACGGATGAGGCAGAACATCTCTGGCGCAGCGATGCGGCATCCTTTGTCGATGTGATGCCGCGGCCGCCGCGACCGCGCAACCTGCCCGAGGGAACGCTGTGGCGCGACAAGCCGCGTGCCAACATTCCCGGCGGCATCTGGCTGCCCGATACCGGCTACGGCGAACTCGCCCCCAGCATGGCTGACTATTTCGCCAACGGGCTGCAGAAGGCGACCGGCGGCGACCGCACCAGGATGGTCGTGATCTATTGTCTGGCGAATTGCTGGATGTCGTGGAACGCGGCCAAGCGCGCCAGCGCCCTCGGCTATTCGAATGTCGCCTGGTTTCCCGAAGGCACCGACGGCTGGCTCGCCGCCGGCCTGCCGCTGCAGGATGCCGAGCCCGAGCCGCGCCCGAGCCAATAGGCCCGTTGCTCCGGGCAAATAAGGCGTCCCGAGCTGTTCACGGCTTGGGCGAGTCGGCGTTCATCGCGGTCTGGATCGCGCTGCCCAGATCAAACAACCGCTTTTCGATCAGGACCGGTACGTCGCAGACATAGGATGCCGATTTCCGCCGATCCTCGAAGATGCGCGTCTGCCACGCCAACTGGTTCACAACCGCGTCATCCAGTGCCTGATCGGGGTTTGGCTTGTCCTGCATGTCACGCAGCTTCTGGGTTTCCTCACGAATCTGCTCGGCCATCCCCTTTTGCTTGCGCGAAAAGCGTTCGATGCCGTCCATCACCTGGTCGCGCTGGGCGTTGAGCTTCGAATAGAGCGCGGCGAACAGCGTCTTCGCCTTGTCCTGTCTTTCCTCCTTGGTTCCGGCCATGAAGTTTGCGATCAGTTTCCGTGCGTCCTCGATCGGCGTACGGCGGGCGGCGAGGCGCGTGACGAGGTCGGCTGTCGCCGCATCGACCGGCTTGGTGTCGTTCGGGTCGATTGCGGGACCGGTCCAGACGCTCGCGATCGAAATTCCCGGGACCTTCAATTGTTGGCAAGGCCAGTCGGGATAACGAGGATCGAGCGCCAGCGCCGATTGCGACAGGCCGGCTGCCATCGCCACCGCAACGCCAAACGCAAAACAACGCATGGAAAGAGCCACGCCGCGCCTCCTTGGGGATTCGCAACCGCCGGCTTCGCGGCCCGCCGGTGCTCGTCGGAACGATAGATTTGCCGATGATTTTGCCGGCGCGCAAGCCTGCCGCGGATATATTCGGCATCGTCCGCGGCTCGCAAATCAAATCGGGCGGATCGGTGATACTGCTTGCCCTGGATAGGCGGCCAACAAACCAGGGAGGAATTCAGTTGTTCCATCCGGTCATCGCCGGGCTTTGCGGTTGCATTGTATCCACATTGCTGAGCGCCGCGGCGTGGTCCGGGACCGATCCGCCGCGCATCGATCCGGCAAGCCTGCCGCGCGTCGGCACCGTTGACCCGCGGTTCCAGTCCTACAATATCGAAATGGTCGAAATTACCGGCGGGGATTTTTGGCGGCCCTACCGATCAAAACCCGATGCTGCGCGCGCGCCGTCCGGATCGAACGCGCCGGAGGGCATGGACGCCCATCTGTTTCAATATCGACCGCCGATCGACCTGACCAATGCCCGGTTGCGGATGCTCGCGGCGGCGCTGGGGCCGGCCTACCTGCGCGTCAGCGGCACCTGGGCGAACACCACGTATTTTGCCGATACCGACCGGCCTCCGTCGCTGCCGCCACCGGGCTTCAAAGGCGTGCTGACTCGCCGCCAATGGCGGCAGGTGATCCGGTTTTCACAAGCGGTGGACGCGCCGATCGTGACGTCCTTCGGCGTCGGCGCCGGCAACCGGGATGCCACTGGCGTCTGGAATCCGGATCAGGCCCGGCGACTTCTCGCCTATACCCGTTTGGTCGGTGGCAGGATCGCTGCCGTCGAGTTCATGAACGAGCCGAACCTTGCGGCCACGGGTGGGGCGCCCGCGGGATATGATGCAGCCGCCTACGGGCGCGACTTCAAACTGTTCCGGTCGCTGATGAAGATGGCATCCCCCAAGAGCATGATCCTTGGTCCCGGCACGGTCGGCGAGGCAGCCCTTGCTGCCGACCTGCTCGCCGGGTCCGGTGCCGGCCTTGATGCGCTTTCCTACCATTATTATGGGATGGTTTCGCAGCGATGCCGCGGCAGCGGCACGCCGGATGCAGCGATTTCCGATGCATGGCTGTCGGGGACCGACCAGGCGCTGGCATTTTATCGCACGCTTCGAGACCGGCTCGAACCGGGCAAGCCGATCTGGCTCACGGAAACCGCCGAAGCCGCATGCGGCGGAAATCCCTGGGCCGCGACGTTCCTCGATACGTTCCGCTATCTCGATCAGCTCGGGCGGCTGGCCAAGGCTGGTGTTCAGGTCGTCATGCACAACACGCTGGCGGCGAGCGACTATGGGCTGCTCGACGAGCATACGTTGCAGCCGCGGCCCAATTACTGGGGCGCGCTGTTGTGGCGTCGGTTGATGGGAGCCACGGTGCTGGATTCCGGATTGCCGGTTCAACCCCGCCTTCACGTCTATGCCCACTGCCAAAGCGGCGCGCCGGGCGGCGTGTCCCTGCTCGCCATCAACACCGATCGCGCCGCGTCGCATGCGCTGGTGCTTCCCGTGGCGTCGGTGCGTTACACCCTGAGCGCGGCAAACCTGGAGGATACCGACGTCAGTCTGAACGGCCATGCGCTGCAGCTCGATGCCGGCGATGAACTGCCGCCGGTCGTCGGCGCGCCCGTGGCCGCCGGCACCGTGACGTTCGCGCCCGCCACGATTACCTTCCTCGCCGTTGCCGCAGCCGCCGACAGCGCCTGCCGATAATGGCAACCTTGATGTGCGAGGCTGCTTTCTTGGCAAAGCCAGGTCACCGTGCCATCCTCACCGGTAAGGGTGCCCTTGTAACAAACAAACTCGCCCGGGGGAGAACCGCCTTGTACCGTCATGCCGTATTCCTTTGCTCGGTCGTCATCGCCGGACTGAGCGCAACCGCAATCGCGCGTGCCGCGGACTCCGACCGCTGTCTGGAATTGAGCCGCCGGTTTGAGGTCAGCAAACCTCAGATCACCGCGATCGAGGTCTCGCTGACGCTGTTTTCGGCGGTCGACGGCAATTGCGCTGGCCTTGTGACCGAACTGCTGGATCAGGGCGCGTCGCTTGACGCGCGGGACCGGTTCGGCGCCCGGCCGCTCAGCCATGCCGCGAAGTCCGGCCATCTCGAGATGGTCGGCCTGCTGCTGGCGCGCGGCGCGCCGATCGATGCACGCAATCTCGCCGGCGCCACTGCGCTGTATTTTGCCGCCGAGGGCGGCCATGCCCCGATCGTGCAGCGGCTGATCGAGCGCGGCGCCGACGTCAATCTCACTGGCCGCAGCGGGGTTTCCCCGGTTGCCGCAGCGGCCTATGCCGGCAGCGACCCGATTGTCGAGGCCTTGCTCGCGCGCGGTGCCGACGGGCGCATGCCCGACGATACCGGCAAGCCGCCGGTGGTCTATGCGGCGGCAAGCGCGCAGTTCGACATCGTGAAGCGGTTGCTGGCGCTCAAGATCGATATCAACGCCCGCTATTCCAACGATCTTACCCTCCTGATGTGGGCGTCGGGCCCGGATGAAAAGGTCTCGGAAGCGCAGGCGATCAAGGTCGTTTCCTATCTGCTCGACGCCGGCGCGCAGATCGATGATCGGGATGCGCGGGGCCGCACCGCGTTGATGATCGCGGCCGAAGGCGGCCATGCCGAGATCGCCAAGCTGTTGCTGGCACGCGGCGCCGATCCGTCGCTCAAGGACAAGACCGGCAAGCGCGCTGCCGACCTCACCGTGCTATCGTCGCTGCGCGAGCGGCTGACGCCGCGGTAGTCTAGGTCGAATCATGGTCATTCCGGGGCGCGCCTCTTTTCTTGGCGCGAGCCCGGAATCCATACTCCCGATGGTGGTTATGGATTCCGGGCCTGCGCCAAGAGGCGCATCCCGGAATGACAGTGCTGGATTGCGCTGCGCTCCATCCGGGCTCGTAGGCCGTGCCGACGCGCTCAGAGGCCCGACAGATATTCCGTCAGCGCCGCGAGGTCGTCGGGCGATGTTGCGAGCATCAGGTCGGACATACCGGGATTGTTGCCGCGGGCGCGGCTGCGGAAATCGGCGATGGTCTTGGTCAGGTAGTCGCGGCCCATGCCGGCGAGGCGTGGCACGGTGCCGTCGCCTTGAAATCGTTCGAGATGGCAGCCGGTGCAGCCGACCGAGGCGTTGGCGCTCTGGGCTCGCTCCGCAACAGCCTTGGGCGCGCGAGGCTGACCAAGATCGGGCCAGGGCTTTTTCGAGAAATAGTCGGCAATCGCCAGCATGTCGTCGCGCTCCAATGACGAGACGATCGGCTGCATGATCTCGCTCTTGCGGTCGCCCCGCTTGAAGTCGCGAAGCTGAATATAGAGGTAGCCCGCCTGTTGTCCCCAGATGGTCGGGATGGTCTTGTCGATCGGCTTGCCGTCCTCGCCATGGCAGCCGGCACAGACCTGGGCCTTTTCCTCGACGCCTTGGGCGCGGAGCGGTACTGCCCACACAATCGCCAACGATGCGATGACGCCGGAAACGCACGCCTTCAGTCTGCCGTCCATCATTCCAACCCAGTGTGTCCATTAAAAGAAGCGGGACCGCAACCGGTCCCGCTTCGCTGTTCGATAATAGCCCGTCGCGTTCAATTGAGCGAGAAGGCGATGATGTTGTTGCCGCGGTGGAAGTCGACCTGGGTGTTGCCGCCCGCGCCGACCACGATGTATTGCTTGCTGCCCAGCATGTAGGTGGAGGGTGGCGCGTTAACCCCGGCGCCGGCGTGGAAGCTCCACAATTCCTTGCCGCTGGAGGAATTATAGGCCGCAAACTTGCCGTCGCCTTCGCCGGTGAACACAAGACCGCCAGCGGTGGCGAGAATGCCGCCGATCATCGGCTGCGGCGTCTTCACCTGCCATTTGATCTTGCCGGTGTTGTAATTGACCGCGGTAATGTTGCCGCCCTGCTTTTCGCTTGGAATGACCTTGAAGGCGCCGCCAAGCCACAGCTTGCCGTTCGGATAGGGCGAACTGTCGACATGGTAGGTCATGGGCTGGTGCAGGTTGATGGCATAGGCCAAGCCCTGTCCCGGGTCGGTGGCGATCGGCGACCATTCGACGCCGCCATTGGCGCCCGGCAGCATCCGCGCGCCGTCCTTGGTGGGAAGGGTCCACATGTTTTCCTGCGGCACCATTGCCTCGGAGAAGCGGATCAGGCTGCAATCCTTGCGATTGTGAACATAGATGTGCCCGGTCTTGCCGGCATGGATGACGCCGGGAACGGTCTTGCCGTCCTTGTCCTTGACGTCGACCAGTACCGTCGGGCTGACCGCGTCGAGGTCCCAGACGTCGTGCGCGATATACTGGAAGTGGCAGATGTATTTTCCGGTGTCGAGGTCGAGCGACACCAGCGAATCCGTATAGAGGTTGTCGCCGGGGCGGTTCGCGCCGTCGAGGTCGGGCGACGGATTGCCGACCACAAAATAGATCCGGTTGGTGGCGAGATCGACCGATGGATTCTGCCATACGCCGCCGCCGAGCTTGGCGTAGGGATCGCCGGTCTTGGCAAGCTGATCCTTCTCGGCCTGGATGTCGCGATGCATGTCGCGGCCGGTGGCATCCTTCGTAGCCCAGACCCCGACCGTGTTCTCCGGAATGGTGTTGAAGTTCCACAGCAGCTTGCCGGTCTTGGCATCGTAGGCTCTCAGGAAGCCGCGGATGCCGTATTCGCCGCCGTTGGTTCCGATCAGGACCTTGTCCTTGACCACGGTCGGAGCCATGGTTTCACTGTATCCGAGCTCCGGATCGGCGATGTCGGTCGTCCAGGCCACGTCGCCGGTCTTGGCATTGAGGGCGACCAGCTTGGAATCGAGCGTGGCAACATAGACGAGGTCGCCGAGGACCTGCACGCCGCGATTGTTCGGACCGCAGCAATAGGTCGTGATCGGTCCCATCTTGTGATTGTAGTGCCAGAGCTGCGCGCCGGTCTTGGCGTCAAGCGCGTAGACATGGCTGAACGAGGTCGTCACATACATCACGCCGTCGACCACGATCGGCGAGGTCTCCAGCGATTCCTTGACGTCGGTCTGGAAGATCCAGGCGACATGCAGGTTCTTGACGTTGTCGCGATCGATCTGTTTGGCAGGATGAAAGCGCGTTTGGGCGTAGTTGACGTTGGTCAGCAGAAAGTTGCTGGCGCTCTTGCCGGCGGCGTCGAGTTGCTGCTGCGTGACCGGCGCAATCCTCGCCTGGCCCGATGCCGACTTGCTCTCTTGTTTGGTCTCCTGTGCATAGACAGGTGCTGCCAATAGGCTGGCCGCGCCGAGCAATGCGGCGCACACAATAGGTGATCTGTTCATGATTCCTGCCCCGATGTTATCGTTGTCATTGACCGGCGCCTTTGAGTCAGGCCGGTTCCGTTCAAATCTGGCCCGATCGGGCAAGTTTGACAAGGAGAATCAGGAAGTCTTGGCAAAGTCGGTCGGGCGAGGTACGCCGCCGAAGAATACCAGCCGTCTGCATGCGCCGGCCGGGATCGGAAGCCATCCGTTGGCCGAGACGGGTGATCGGTGGAGGGAAGCGGGAAGCGCGCCGCCCGATGCCATTCGAGGCACGGCCGAACGTCGGCGGCATCGCCAACAGGTCCTCCCGAGGCAAGACCGCGCCGCGCTGCGATAGACCTTTATCCTGATGAAATTACAATGTAATCGAAACCGCGGCACGATGCGGCCACCGCGGCGCCGCTGACGCGCCGCGATCTGGCGGGCCATGACGCGTCCTGGCGTAGGCTGACCGGAGCTTTGGAGGGACCATGACGCCTGCAAACACCCATGAAGAAACCGGCCTTGACGGGAATTCGCCGGCGATCCGCCCGAACCGCGGCAAGACCTGGACCGCGGCGGAAGCGGCCGCGTTGTATCGGATGCCGCTCAACGATCTCTTGTTCAAGGCGCAGACCGTGCATCGCACCAACTTCGATCCGAATCGGGTCCAGCTCAGCCGCCTTCTGAGCATCAAGACCGGCGGCTGCCCCGAGGATTGCGCGTATTGCAGCCAGTCCGTGCATTACGAATCCGGCCTGACCGCCTCCAAGCTGATGGAGATCGAGCACGTGATCGCCGAGGCGCAGAAGGCGCGCGACGGCGGCGCGACCCGCTACTGCATGGGTGCGGCGTGGCGAAACCCGAAACCCCGGGATATGGAAGCCGTCGTTGCCATGGTGAAGGGCGTCAAGGCGCTGGGGATGGAAACCTGCATGACACTTGGCATGCTCGACCGCGCCCAGTCCGAGCAATTGAGCCATGCCGGTCTCGACTACTACAATCACAACATCGATACATCGGAGCGCTTCTACAGCGAGATCATCACCACGCGAAACTTCGTCGATCGCATCGAGACCCTCGCGCACGTGCGCGCCGCCGGCATGAAGGTCTGCTGCGGCGGAATTGTCGGAATGGGCGAACAGGCAAGCGACCGCATCGAGATGTTGACGACGCTCGCCAATCTCCCCGAACACCCCGAAAGCGTTCCGATCAACATGCTGATCCCGATCCCCGGCACACCGCTGGCGAACGCGGCGCCGATCGATCCGATCGAGTTTGTGCGCACCGTCGCGCTGGCCAGGATCATGATGCCCGAATCGGTAGTTCGGCTATCGGCCGGACGTACCGCCATGAGCGATGAAATGCAGGCGCTGTGCTTCTTTGCCGGTGCGAACTCGATTTTCGTCGGCGACACTTTGTTGACAGCGGGCAATCCGGGAAACGATAAGGATATGGATCTGTTTCACCGGTTGGGCTTGCAGCCGATGGAGCTGCAGGGTTCGTCCTGAACCCTTAGCCCTTACCGGCATCAATTGTCCGAACTCCAGTTCCGGGGAAACCAACCGCTTGTCCAGGACTTTCGAATTCGACTACGTCATCGTCGGTGCCGGGTCGGCCGGATGCGTGCTCGCCAACCGCCTGAGTGCCGACGGCAGCAATTCGGTGCTGCTGCTGGAGGCCGGTCCGAAGGATTCCAATCTCTGGATCCACGTGCCGCTCGGATATGGCAAGCTGTTCAAGGACAAGACCGTCAACTGGATGTACCAGACCGAACCGGAGCCGGGACTGGATGGGCGGACAGTATTCCAGCCGCGCGGCAAGGTGCTGGGCGGATCGAGTTCGATCAACGGCCTGCTCTACGTTCGCGGCCAGCACCAGGACTATGATCGCTGGCGGCAGCGTGGCAATGCCGGTTGGGGCTATGACGACGTGCTGCCCTATTTCAAGAAGGCGGAAAACCAGCAACGCGGCGCCGACGAGTTTCACGGTGTCGGCGGCCCACTGCCGGTGTCCGACTGGAGGCACGCCGATCCGCTTTCCGAAGCCTTTGTGGTGGCGGCGTCGGAAGCCGGCATTCCCACAAATCCCGACTTCAACGGTGCTACCCAGGAAGGCGCCGGATTTTTCCAGACCACGACCCGCCGCGGTCGGCGGGCGAGCACGGCATTCTCCTATCTTCGTCCGGCGCGGCGCCGAAGCAACCTGCACGTCGAAACCTCCGCACAGGCGCAACGCATCCTGTTCGAGGGACGCCGCGCCCGCGCGGTCGAATATCGGCAGGGCGGCACGCTCAAGACGGCGCAGGCGCGCAAGGAAGTCCTGTTATCCAGCGGCGCCTACAACTCGCCGCAATTGCTGCAACTGTCCGGGGTCGGGCCCGCGGGGCTGTTGAATCAGCACGGCATCGCCATGGTGCTCGATGCGCCCGGCGTCGGCAACGACCTGCAGGATCACATGCAGGTTCGAATTGTGATGCGCTGCAGGCAGGCGATCACGCTGAACGACATTGTCAATTCTCCGCTGCGCCGGGTCATGGCCGGCGCGCAATATGCCGCGCTGCGCAAAGGGCCATTGACCATCGCGGCCGGCACATCGGGGGCGTTCTTCAGGACCAGTCCGCGGCTGGCGACGCCGGACATCCAGATCCACTTCCTGCCGTTCTCGACCGACAGGATGGGAGAGAAGCTGCACGCGTTTTCAGGATTTACCGCCTCGGTCTGTCAACTGCGCCCGGAGAGCCGCGGCTCGCTTCGCATCAAAAGCGCCGACCCGATGGTCCCGCCCGAAATACGCATCAACTACCTTGCAACCGAAACCGATCGCACCGCCGTTGTCGAGGGCCTGAAGATATTGCGCCGGATCCTGGGCGCCCCGGCGCTTAAACCCTACGTGATCGACGAGGTCGATCCCGGGCCGAAGGTCTCGAGCGATGCGGAGTTGCTGCAATATTGCCGCCAGCGCGGCAGTACGATCTATCATCCGACCTCGACCTGCCGCATGGGCAACGATCCGCTCGCGGTAGTCGATCAACGGCTGCGGGTTCGCGGCATCGATTGCCTGCGGGTGGTCGATGGCTCGGTGATGCCGGATCTGGTGTCGGGCAATACCAACGCGCCGATTGTCATGATCGCCGAGAAGGCATCCGACATGATCCTTGAGGACGCGCGCTGACGTCAGCGCGGCCAACGCGTTTGCATCCCGGCACCGGTCGGGTCATGTTGCGGCGGAATGGGAACCCCGACCTTGCGGGGCTTCGAATGGAGCGTATCGGTGGCAGTTCGAATCCGGATCGGAACGCGCAAGAGCGTCATGGCGCTTGCCCAGACTGCGGAAATTGCCCGCCGCCTGGCCGCGGCCGGCACCGACGTCGAGATCGTCAAATTCGAGACCACAGGCGATTCAGATCAGACCGGCAAGCTGTTGCCGCATGGCGGCAAGGGCGGCGCGTTCGTGGCCGAGATCCGCAATGCCGTGCGGTCGGGCGAATTGCATGCCGCGATGCATTCGCTGAAGGATATGCCCGGCAATGAAGACACGCCGGGACTGGTGATCGCCGCGACGCTGCCGCGCGATCCGGCCAACGACGTTCTGGTGCTCCGCGCCGGGCTAGCGATCGACGATTTCACGCGATCGCGCGGCAAGGGATTCAAGATCGGCACCAATGCCGTGCGGCGCGCCGCCTATGCGCGGCGGCTGTTTCCCGAGGTGGAGGTGATCCACTATCGCGGCGCCGCCGACACCCGCGTTCGCAAGCTCGACCAGCGGGAATTGCAGCGGTTGCCGGACGGCGGCGCGGTTGGCCCCGCGGATGCGCTGATCATGGCGCGCTCCGGGCTCGAGCGTGTCGGCCTCGCCGGTCGTATCGCCTACGAATTTCCAGTCACGGAAATGCTGCCGGCGGTGGGGCAGGGCATCGTCGCGGTCGAGTGTGCGGCCGGCGATTGGCAGACGCGTCAGCTCTTGTCTCGCATCGACGACGCGGCCGCGCACCAATGCGCCGATGCCGAGCGCGAGGTGTTGTGGGTGCTCAACGGCCATTGCAATTCGCCGATCGCGGGATTTTCAACCATCGAAGGCACGCGGATGTCCTTGACCGCATCGGTGCTGGACCTCACCGGCGGCCTGATCATCGAGGCCGCGCGCACCGGGCCGGCCGACCGGCCGCGCGAACTCGGTCGCGCCGTCGGCCTCGAATTGCTGGACAAGGGCGCGGCCGACATCATCGAGCGCAGCCGGCCGGTGTGATCACCCCCGATACGACCGCACCCGCCGCAGCATCTGCTGGACATGCGCGATCGGGGTTTCCGGCAGGATGCCGTGGCCGAGATTGAACACCAGCCGCCCGCCCGCGTAGTTCGCCAGCACGTCGTCAATCGCGCGATCGAGTGCCGCGCCGCCTGCGATCAACGCCAGCGGATCGAGATTGCCTTGAACGGCGACGCGGCTCTGCACACGCTCGCGGATCAATGACGGCTCGGCGGCCCAGTCGATGCTGACGGCATCGACGCCGGTCGAACCGACATAGGCGGGCAGCAGCGCGCCGGCGCCTCTGGGAAAGCCGATGATTTTCGCGCCCGGCACCTTTGCCCGCACGGCTTCGACGATGCGCCGGGTCGGTTCGACCGACCAGCGCTCGAATTCCCGCGGCGGCAGCACACCGGCCCAGGTGTCGAAAATCTGCAGCGCGTCGGCGCCGGCCTTGAGCTGCCCGAGCAGATACTGAATCGAGTTCTCGACCAGCACGTCGACGATCTTCGCGAATGCCTCCGGATGGCGATAGGCCATGATCCGGGCCGGTGCCTGGTCCGGCGTGCCCTGTCCGGCCACCATATAGGTCGCGACCGTCCACGGCGCGCCGCAGAATCCGATCAGCGCAACCTGAGGATCGAGTTCGCGGCGAACCCGACGCAGCGCCTCATAGACCGGCTCGAGCCTGGAAAAGTCCGCCTGTGCCGCCAGCGTTGCAACCAGCTCCGGCGTATCCAGCGGGTCGAGCCGCGGCCCTTCGCCCGCCTCGAACCGCACCGCGCGGCCAAGCGCGTAGGGAACGACCAGGATATCCGAGAAGATGATCGCGGCGTCGAAATTGAAACGTCGGATTGGCTGCAGCGTGACCTCGGCGGCATAGTCCGGCGTGAAGCACAGATCGAGAAAGCTGCCGGCCTTGGCGCGCAAGGCGCGGTATTCCGGCAGATAGCGGCCGGCCTGCCGCATCATCCAGATCGGCGGTACACGCTGGCGCCGGCCGGACAGGACTTCGATGAAGGGTTTCATGGGGCAATCCAGGTCAGGCGTCATTCCGGTGGCGCTATCGGCATATTGTCGTCTTTTGATACACGCCGGTTCCGGCCCGGCCAAGCCGGCAGGTGGAACCGTGGGAAACCAGCGGCGTTATCTCGTGCGATGGAGGCACAACATGGTTGAGAAATTCAATCCCGCGCCACACGACAAACACGCCGCCGATCCCCGCGAGGCGGCCCGCGCTGACCGGGACATCCACGCGAGGCTCGAGGCAGGCCTGATCGACAGCTTTCCGGCGTCGGATCCGGTAAGTGCCGCACAACCGGCCCGATCGAAGCACGACGGCGAGCGGGCAGATGCTTCGCTTTGGGACAAGGTCAAGGCGGCGTTCCGCTAGATCGCGACCGCCGACGCCGATTTCGCGCATGTGAAGGTGCCAGATGAGATTCGACCAGGCCGCCAATGACTCGCCCAGAAGCGGAAGTTCGAAACGGGTGACGCCGGCGGTGTGGGCCGCCATCATCGTGGCCGTCATCGTCATCGCCATCTGGTTCGGCATCAGAACTTGAAAGCTCGAGCCCGCTCAATAATGCGGTGGCGGTTCATTGGCGGCGCCGGGTGACCGCGCCTCGGCTTCCCGCAGCCGTTCGCCGAGTATGGCAAGCTGGCGCGTCAGCACATCGATCTGTTGCCATTGGGTGGTGATGGTCTGGTTCAGCGTCTCGATGGTCTCGTCGAGAAACGTCAACCGGGCTTCCAGCGTATCGATGCGGTCGTTGAGCGTTTTCGTTTCATTCATCGCAACCATGTCCCTGACGGCATGGCGGTGGTTTATCAGTCGGGACAGCGAGGCGAAAGATCGATTGCCATGTCGTCCCTGCGAAAGCAGGGACCCATAACCACAGCTCTCTATTGGCGAGGCGGTTGCCGATCTAGGTCGTCAAAATCCACCCGCTGATGGTTATAGGTCCCTGCTTTTCGCAGGGACGACCGCCGTCCCCATGCATTGCCCATGAGCTCAAGAATATGGCATGTAATTCCGCCTGCAGGGCAACCCGGAAAACAACGATCCGGAAAACAACAATAAAGTGAGCAATGGGGCATGAGGAATTTCCATCTCGCCGGCCGATCGACGGTCCATGCGGAGAATGCGATGGTCGCGACGTCGCATCCGCTGGCGGCGCTGGCGGCGATCGAGGTGATGCGGGCCGGCGGCACGGCCACAGACGCGGCGGTTGCGGCATGCGCGCTGCTTGGCGTAATCGAGCCGCAATCCACCGGCATCGGCGGCGACTGCTTTGCGCTGATCCAGCCGAAAGGCGAGGGCAGGATCGTTGCCTATAATGGCTCGGGCGGCGCGCCGATGGCGGCGACACCCGAATGGTATCTCGAACACAATTTGCGTTCGATCCCGCTGACCTCGGCGCATGCCGTCAGCATTCCCGGCGCGATCGACGCCTGGGCAACCATCCTGCAGGATCACGGCAGGTTCGGGCTCGATACCCTGCTGCAGCCCGCGATCAAGGCTGCGGAACAAGGCTATGTGGTGGCCCCGCGCAATGCCTTCGACTGGAACCTGCAATTCGAAAAGCTGAGGAAAGGCATCAACACCGAGCGCTATCTGCTGCCGCATGGCAAGGCGGCGGTGGCGGGCGATGTGATCCGCCAGCCCGAGCTTGGCCAGACCCTGCGGGCGATCGCCAAGGGCGGCCGCGATGCCTTCTACACGGGTGCTGTCGCCGCGGACATGGTGGAGACCCTGCGCGGCATCGGCGGCCTGCATACGCTCGAGGATTTCGCTGCCCATGGCACCGAGACCACGGTGCCGATCGGCACCGTTTACAAGGGCTACGATGTCTGGCAGTGCCCGCCGAACAGCCCGGGCATCACCATGCTGGTGATGCTGAACATCCTGTCGCGGTTCGACCTGACGAAGTTTCCCGCGATGAGTGTCGAGCGCTTTCATCTCGAAGCCGAGGCGGCGCGGGTCGCCTACATGATGCGCGAGCAGTACATCGGCGATCCCGCCCATGTCGATGTCGATGTGGTCAGGATTCTGGCCAGGGAATTCGCCGACCAGCACGGCGCCAGGATTCGGTTGGAGGGGATGCTGGACCTGCCAAATGTGGCGCCACCGATGAACCCCTCGACCGTGTACATCACGGTGGTGGACAAGGACCGCAACGTCTGCTCCTTCATCAATTCGATCGCGCATTCGTTCGGATCGGCGATCGTCTCCAACAAGACCGGCATTCTCCTGCAGAACCGGGCCGGCGGTTTCCGCGTCCAGCCGGGCCATCCCAATTGCATTGCGCCGGGCAAGCGGCCGCTCCACACCATCATTCCGAGTCTGGTCACAAAGGGCGGCCGGGCGGTGATGCCGTTCGGCGTCATGGGCGGGCAATACCAGCCGGTCGGGCAGACCCACGTTCTGACCAACATTGTCGATTATGGCTGTGATGTGCAGGAAGCCATCGATATGCCGCGCGGCCTGCATTATGAAGGCGTCTATCAGCTCGAGGACGGCGTGCCCGCCGCGATCGTCGAAGGGCTGCAAAAGCTCGGGCACAAGACCACCAGCGTGGTCGCTCCGCTCGGCGGCGGCCAGGCGATCTGGATTGATTGGGACAAGGGCACCCTGACCGGCGGTTCCGATCCGCGTAAGGACGGTTGCGCACTTGGCTATTGAGCGGACTTGAACAGACGGTAGCCCGGATGCAGCGCAGCGAAATCCGGGGCCGTCTCATCCGCATCGCGATTCCCGGATTGCGCTGCGCTGCATCCGGGCTACGAAAGGACGTGAACAGATGCGAAGTTTCCGGTTTCGAAGTCTTCCGCTTGTCGTTGCCGTCTCGATCGGTGTGACCGGCGGCTTTTTCTCCGCTGCGCCATCCGGCGCGCTGGCCCAGACCGCAGGAAAAACCATGACCACAGCTTCAGGCTTGCAGATCATCGATACCAATGTCGGCACCGGCGCCTCGCCAAAGCCGGGCCAGATTTGCGTCATGCATTACACCGGCTGGCTCTACGAGGGCGGCAAGAAGGGCAAGAAATTCGACAGTTCGGTCGATCGCAGCGAGCCGTTCGAGTTTCCGATCGGCCAGCACAAGGTCATTGCCGGCTGGGATGAGGGTGTCGCCACCATGAAGGTCGGTGGCAAGCGCACCCTGATCATTCCGCCCGCGCTCGGCTACGGCGCCCGCGGCGCCGGCGGCGTCATTCCACCCAACGCGACGCTGATGTTCGACGTCGAATTGCTGGCGGTGAAATAGGCTCCCGGCCGCTACCGGAAGCGGGAGGCGTACGGTGAAGATTTCCGTCCTTGACGATTATTTCGACACCGTGCGCACCCTCGAATGCTTCGCAAAGCTTGCGGGGCACGAGGTCACGATCTGGAACGACCACGTCCAGGACGTCGATGCGCTGGCCGGTCGGCTGCATGACACCGAGGCGCTGGTGTTGATCCGCGAGCGGACCCAAATTCGTGCGCCGCTGCTGGAACGATTGCCGAAGCTGAAGCTGATCAGCCAGCGCAGCGTGTATCCCCACATCGATATCGACGCCTGTACCCGGCTCGGCATCGTGGTGTCGTCCAGCCAGCACGCCGGCACGCCGTCTTACGCCGCCGCGGAATTAACCTGGGCGCTGGCGCTGGCGGCAATGCGCGCGCTGCCGCAGCAGATGGCCGCGTTGAAGGCCGGCAAATGGCAAATCGGGGTCGGCCACACCCTGCGCGACAAGACACTCGGCATCTATGGCTATGGCCGGATCGGCGCCGTCGTCGCCGGCTACGGCAAGGCCTTTGGCATGCGGGTGCTGGTGTGGGCGCGCGAGAAGGCACTGGCACAGGCACGGGCCGACGGCTACGAGACCGCGCGCAGCAAGGACGCCTTCTTCGAGCAGTGCGATGTGCTCTCGCTGCATATGCGCCTGGTCGACGCCACCCGTGGCATCGTCACGTCGGCCGATCTGGCGCGGATGAAACCGACGGCGGTGCTGGTCAACACCAGCCGCGCCGGGCTGATCGAACCGAATGCCCTGGTGAATGCCTTGCGCGCCGGCCGGCCCGGCATGGCGGCGGTCGACGTCTATGAAAAGGAACCACTGCGCGACGTCAACGACCCGCTGCTGAGCATGGAGAACGTGGTTTGCACGCCGCATATCGGCTACGTTTCGCGCGGCGAATACGAACTGCAATTCGCCGATATTTTCGACCAGATCGTTGCCTACGCAGCGAATACCCCGATCCATGTCGTCAATCCGGAGGCGATCGGCAAACGCTGAGCGAAGTGCGATACATAAACATGCGACAAAAAAAGACCGGCCCCGCAGGACCGGTCTGCTGCAAATCGATCGGCTTCGATCAGAGGTTTTTGTTCGTTGCTGCGGCCGCCTTGTTTACGGCGTCCTTGGTGGCTTCCTTGGCATCGCCGACGGCCTTCTGACCCTTGCCTTTGACTTCCTGGATCACGCCTTCGCCCTGCAACCGGTCGGAACCGACGGCTTCGCCGACGCCCTGCTTGGCCTTGCCGATGGCCTCATTGGTGGCGCCTTTAACCTTGTCTGTCGTTGCACCCATGGAACTCTCCTTTGGAGCTGTTGCGCTTCGCAGGGACAATTCCGCCATGGGCTGGGAGTTCCGGCAATTCGACTGGTTTGCGGCCGAGGTTTTCGCTACCCTTCGACGGAACGTTTCGGGAAAGCCATTTATGACAGGCCATCACGACCAAACCCATTCGCACGATCACGACCGCTGGAAGCATGACGGCGTCCGCGTCATTCCCGGCGAGCAGCTCGATCCCAACGTGCCCTCGACCGCCGGCATGGATCGCAAGGCCGCGATCAATTTCGCTCGCGTCGGCGCCCAGAAATTGTGGGCGGGCACCGTGACCATCAAGCCCGATGCCAAGACCGGCGCGCATCATCACGGCCATCTCGAGAGCATCATCTATGTCGTGAAAGGCAGGGCGCGCATGCGCTGGGGCGAACATCTGCAATTCACCGCCGAAGCGAGCCCCGGCGATTTCATCTTCATCCCGCCCTATGTCCCGCACCAGGAGATCAACGCCAGCCGAGACGAGGTGCTGGAATGCGTGCTGGTACGCAGCGACGGCCAGGCAGTCGCGATCAATCTCGACATCGAGCCGGTGGAGAAGCCGGAAACGGTGCTGTGGGTCGATCCCGTCCATCGCGATCCCGCCGAGACGAAGTAACAGGAACGGCTGCTCGAGTTCGGCAAGAAGGCCGAAGGCGCCGACATCGCGCTGTTGGCGATGGCAGACCGGTGCGCTGTTCGGCCATATGATGGGCAGATTGTTTGGAGGCGACTGATCGCTGGTTCAACCGTCAGTTGAATGACCCAAAATAATCAAGAGGCGGCTCGCGTGCCGCCTCTTTTGCTGCGATGCTGCGGTCGCAATGCCGACGCTGGAACGCCGATGTGCCGACAATAATTCGGCAAGATGGGCGGCTATCATTGACGTTCGGCACAAGAACAGAAGAAATCCGGGCCTGTGTTCCATACTCCGAAGCGGCAAAGCGACTATCAGGGCTCTCGCGCGATTACGCCGGACCGCACAGTGATCTCGATGCCGGTCCTGATCGGTGCAGCCATGATCGCCGCGGCGATCTTGCTGGCGGCGCTGATTACGGCGCTTGGCACCCGATTCGCGGGCCTCGAGAGTACCACTGAAGAGACGGTATGGCTGATCGACCGGCTTACCGGCAATGTTTACAAATGTGACGCGCCGGAGCGCGGCAAGGCGTCATGTGATGCCGAGGTCGCGACCGGAAGCGTCGGCGTGCCGGCGAAACGCTGAAACGGCCGATCGGGTCACTTGCGGGTCACTTGGACGCGAGTCGCTGACAGGTTGCCGGTGAGAACCTTACACGGCGAATGCCGGGCGCCTCCCGGAGGCCTCTCCTCTCCGTTGGGCGCGTCAGCTTCCGAATTGGTCGAGTGATCCATCCTGGGGTGGTACCTTTTGGAGCACGCTGAGCCACTCGCCTTTTGATTGATTCTCTATGGACTTACCCTCCAAAACAAAGGCATGATCCTGTTCCCACCACTCTAGGATTCTGAAGATCCGCAGAGCCGAAATGGCCGAGTCCTTCAAAGTTCTGTTCCATTTCTTGCGCCACATTTTGATCGCCGCCGTCCTCTTTATGGCGGTTACGGGGTTCCCGACGAAATTCGGGTGACGTGCTACTATTTGTCCGAGCTTTTGTTCTGGGTCGACGTCGGCTGCCTTGTTATCTACGTGCTGGCTGAGGTCGTTAAGTGGCTTATCGAAATTGCCGCGAGTTTTCGGGAATGACGGAGCGAACGTCGTGATGGGCTTAAAAGCAGACCTGAAAAAGCGCTCGTCGCCCGAGGATGACGTGAGCCTCCTCGATCCCGATGATTGGTCGCGCGAGATTTACACGGTTGCGAAGGACTACTTCTCACCTCTTGCGGCGCTTACTCGAAACTTTGTCAGTCATGTCCAAATGGGCGATAAGCGGCAGAAGATCCGCGACGATCGGCAGAGCTTTGTCAAAACAACTGCACTTAAAGATTTTGAAGATTTGGACTGAGAAGCCTGCAGTTGCCGACCTCATCAATTTCGTTCTTATTTGCCTGACGCTCAAGCTCGGCAGTTCGCTGTCGCGCGACGGCGGCGTATCCTTCTAGCTCAATTGGCAGCTTCCTTCGGGAACCTGCAACTGAGGCTTTTTACTTCGGGCCAAACATTCGGCGCGAATCTCGCTACATTGCCGCCGCAATGCCCGCCGCCGATAAAGCCCGCCCGCTCACCAAGGCCGACGCCCGGCGTATCTGGCTGCGCGCCCAGCGACTCGACACGGCAGCGCCGTTTGGCGAGGGGCCGCGGGCAACCGCAGCGGCGGTCGAACATCTCGGCTATGTGCAAATCGACACCATCAACGTCATCGAGCGCTCCCATCACCATGTGCTATGGAACCGGATTCCCGAGTACCGGCGCGCGGATCTTCGCCAGGCCCAGAGCGTCGACAAGAGCGTGTTCGAATACTGGACCCATGCGCTGTCTTACGTGCCAACCCGGGACTTGCGCTTCTTTATCCCGGCCATGAAGCGCCATGCGCGCGAGGGCCATCGATGGTTCAGTTCGGTCAGTCCGGCAGACATGCGCAAGGTGATGACGCTGATCCGGCGCGGCGGCGCCCTCACCATCCGCGACATCGACGACGACGTGCTGACCGACAAGGAGCATCTATGGGCGAGCCGCAAGCCGTCCAAGCGGGCGTTGCAGCTCGCCTTCTACATCGGCACGCTGACCATCAGCGAGCGCAACGGCATGCTCAAGACCTATGAGCTGATGGCGCGTCATTTCGGCTGGGACAGGCCGCCGAAACCGGCTTCGGCGAGGGAAGTCACCGCCTATCTGCTTGACCGCGCGCTGCGCGCCCAGGGCCTCGTCAGCCTCGATTCGATCTGCCATCTCGATGCGCCGAGCAAGGCCGCGGTCCGCCGCCTGATCGAGGCCAGGGTCCGTCGCCACGAACTGGTGGCTGTCGCGCTCGAAGGCGCCGGCAAGCAGGAGCATTGGGGACGTCCCGAAATGCTGGAAACCGCCGAACCCGCCGCCGAGCTTGTGCATATCCTCTCGCCGTTCGATCCGCTGGTCATCCAGCGCAAGCGCAGTGATCTATTCTTCGGTTACGGCCATCGCTTCGAGGCCTATGTGCCGAAGGAGAAACGGCTGTTCGGCTATTTCGCGCTGCCGGTGCTGGTCGGCGACGAGATCGCTGCCGCCATCGATCTCAAGACCGAACGCAGGGAACGCAAGCTGCTGCTGCAGCAATGGAGCTGGGTCGGCAGCGCCGCGCGTCGGGGCGGGCGCAAGGACCTGAAGCGCCGGATCGAGCAGGAACTGCATCGGTTCGAGCGCTTTCAGCTCGCGGAGTGAACCACCAGGCGGGAACCAGTGCCGCCGGGCCTGGTTAGCCATGGAATGCAAGCCAGCTCCGGAGATGCGTCATGCGCAGCGACAGGTCGATCCTGGCGAAAATCGCCGACACCGCAAGGGACATTGTCAAGATTGCCTCCGATGCCGCCGACCATGCACTCGAGCCCGAACGGCCGGCTGCAAGGCAGGATGATCCCGTGACCTTCAGCCGCACTCCGAAAAAGCTGCCGAAAAATCCGCCGCGTAGCTTGCCGAGAAGGCGTCAGGCGGGAATTCGATAGGCGAAAATTCGAACCGGCACGACGTCGCATCGCCCCCAATGGTGCGCTCGGTCACGGTTCGCCCCGGCATTCCGGCTTACAGGCTGCGTCGGAAGGCGAGAAACGCCGCTTCGGATTCGCCGGAAGAACCAAACGATGAGGACGCATGCCAAGCATCGGCTGGAGAATGCCGGCCGTCGCAAGGGCTGCCGCTGCGGCTTCACGAATTGATGATTACTGATGATTATTGACATTTAACAGTAATCACTCAATACTCCTCAGAGGCACAGCCAGAGGAGTACACAATGTTGGTCCGTTCAATTTTATTGAGCTATTCCAAGCTACTAGCTGGTGCCTCGTTAGCCCTTTTGGCCATCGCACTGGCCGGCTGCAACGACTCGGTCGCCGAAAAAGTCTCCTCCGGACGGCCTGTTCTGGTCGCCGCCGTGCATTACGAAGCCGAATCGCCCGAGCGCAGCTTTGTCGGCACCATCAAACCCCGCATTGAAACCGACATGGGCTTTCGGGTGCCGGGCAAGGTCGCCAAACGCCTGGTCGAGGTCGGCCAGACCGTCGACGTCGGCCAGCCGCTGGCAACGCTCGACGAAATCGATCTGAAACTGCAGGCCGAACAGGCCGAGGCCGAACTGCGCGCCGCGACCGGCGTATTGGCGCAGGCGGCGGCCGCCGAAACCCGTGCCCGGGACCTGCGCGGCAAGGGCTGGGCCACCGATGCCCAACTGGATCAGGCGAAAGCGGCCGGCGACGAGGCGCGGGCGCGGCTCAATCGCGCCGAGCGTTCGGTCGACCTCACCCGGAATTCGCTGTCCTATGCCACGCTGGAAGCTGACACCCGCGGCGTTGTCACCGCGACCCTGGTCGAGCCCGGCCAGGTGGTGGCCTCTGGACAGACCGCGATCCGCGTTGCGCGCTTTGCCGAAAAGGAAGCGGTGGTCGCGATTCCGGAAACGCTGCTCGGCCGCGCCAAGGACGGCGTCGCCAGCGTGACGCTATGGTCCGAGCCCGGCAGGAAATATGCGGCGAAGCTGCGCGAGGTGGCGCCCTCGGCCGACCCCGCCACGCGCACCTATCTGGCAAAATTCTCGCTGCCCGACGCCGACGACCGCGTCTCGCTCGGCATGACGGCGACGCTGACGCTGGCCGACCGCGCCACCGAGCGGGTGGCGCGGCTGCCGCTGTCGGCACTGTTCAGCGAGGGCGGCGATCCATCGCTCTACATCGTCGATGCCAACGGCGACGTCGCGCTGAAGCCGGTCACCGTCAAATCCTACGAAACCGATCAGGTCGTCATCACGGGCGGCGTCGAGGAAGGCGCGAAGGTCGTTACGCTCGGCGTGCAAAAGCTCGATCCAGCCCAGAAGGTCAGGGTCGTATCGTCGCTGTCGTTCTGATGGGATTTTCCGTCGTTGCGTTTTGGGTAGGACTCTTAGGAGGGTGAGATGAAGCGCTTCAATCTTTCGGGCTGGGCGGTCAGCCACCCCAGCCTCATTCTGTTCCTGATCATCGCGCTCGGCGCGGCCGGGTTCTTGTCCTACCAGCGCCTTGGACGCGCGGAGGACCCGTTCTTCACGGTCAAGGTGGTCAACGTCTCGGCGATCTGGCCCGGCGCGACCGCCGAGGAAATGCAGATGCAGGTCGCCGATCCGATCGAGAAGAAGCTGCAGGAACTGCCTTATTTCGAGAAGGTGCAGACCTATTCGAAGCCGTCATTCACGGCGATGCAGGTCACGTTCAGGGATTCGACCCCACCCAAGGAGGTGCCGTATCTGTTCTATTTGCTGCGCAAGAAGCTCGCCGACGTGCAGGGCCAGCTTCCCGCCGGCCTGCTCGGCCCCGTCGTCAACGACGAATTCAGCGATGTCGATTCGATCCTCTACATGATGACCGGCGACGGTACTGACTATGCGCAATTGAAAAAGACCGCCGAAGGTCTGCGCCAGCGGCTCTTGAAGGTGTCCGGCGTCACCAAGGTCGATCTCTACGGCATCCAGGACGAGAAGATCTATGTCGAGTTCTCGCATGCCAAGCTGGCGACGCTCGGGATTACACCGCAGGCCCTGTTCGACTCACTCGCCAAACAGAACAACGTCGTGCCGGCCGGCACGGTCGAGACCTCCGCGCAGCGGGTGCCGCTGCGCGTCACCGGCGCGCTCGATGGCGTCAAGGCGGTGGCGGAGACGCCGGTCGAGAGCAATGGCCGGGTGTTCCGGCTCGGCGACATCGCTACCGTCACCCACGGCTATGTCGATCCGCCGAGCTTTGTGGTGCGCCAGGAAGGCAGGCCCGCGCTCGGTATCGGCGTTGTCACCGCCAAGGGTGCCAACATCCTCGAGCTCGGCAAGAACGTCGCGGATGCCACCGCGGGATTCATGCAGGCGGTGCCGCAGGGCATCAATGTCGAGCAGATCGCCGATCAGCCCAAGGTGGTCGAGCATGCGGTCAGCGAGTTCGTGCAGTCCTTTATCGAGGCGCTGGCGATCGTGCTGTTCGTTTCCTTTGTCGCGCTGGGCTGGCGCACCGGCATCGTGGTGGCCTTGTCGGTGCCGCTGGTGCTGGCGATCGTCTTCATCGTCATGAGCGCGATGTCGCTCGACCTGCACCGCATCACGCTCGGCGCGCTGATCATCGCGCTGGGACTATTGGTCGACGACGCCATTATTGCGGTCGAGATGATGGTGGTAAAGATGGAGCAAGGCTGGGACCGCATCCGCGCGGCGTCCTTTGCCTGGGAATCTACCGCGTTTCCGATGCTGACGGGAACGCTGGTGACCGCAGCCGGATTCCTGCCGATCGGCTTTGCCAATTCCGCGGTCGGCGAATATGCCGGCGGCATTTTCTGGATCGTGGCGATTGCGCTGGTGGCGTCCTGGTTCGTGGCGGTGATCTTCACGCCCTATATCGGCGTCAAGCTGCTGCCGAACATCACGGTCAGCCACAATCACGATCCGCATGCGGTGTACGAGACCCGGATCTACCGGCTGCTGCGCAGCATGATCCAGTGGTGCGTCAATCACCGCGTCAAGGTGGTGCTGGCGACGGTCGGCATCTTCGCCCTGTCGATCGTGGCCTTCGGCCATGTGCAGCAGCAGTTCTTCCCGCTGTCCGAGCGGCCGGAGCTGTTCCTGCAATTGCGGCTGCCCGAGGGCACCGCATTCGGCGTCACCGAGCAGTCGGTCAAGACCGCGGAAGCGCTGCTCAAGGACGACAAGGACATCTCGACCTACACCGCCTATGTCGGCCAGGGTTCACCGCGGTTCTGGCTCGGGCTGAACCCGCAGCTCCCGGACGAATCCTTTGCCGAAATCGTCATCGTCGCGAAGGACGTCAAAGCGCGGGAGCGGATCAAGGCCAGACTGGAAAAGGCGGTCGAAGATGGCGCGCTGACCGCGGCGCGGGTGCGGGTCGACCGCTTCAATTTCGGCCCGCCGGTCGGCTTTCCCGTCCAGTTCCGCGTGATTGGCCCCGATAGCAAAACCGTGCGCGACATCGCCTACCGGGTGCGCGACGTCGTCAGGCAGAATCCCAGTGTCAAGGATCCGCAACTCGACTGGAATGAACAGTCGCCCTACCTGAAGCTCGTGGTCGACCAGGACCGCGCCCGCGCGCTTGGCCTCACCCCGCAGGATGTCTCGCAGGCCCTTGGCATGCTGATCTCGGGCGTGCCGGTAACCACGGTGCGCGAAGGCATCGAAAAGGTCGACGTGGTGGCGCGGGCGGTGCCGTCGGAACGTCTCGATCTCGGCCATGTCGGCGATCTCACCGTGACCTCGCGCAATGGCGTTGCCGTGCCGTTGTCGCAGATCGCCAGGATCGAATACTCCCATGAGGAGCCGATCCTGTGGCGGCGCAACCGCGACATGGCGATCACGGTGCGTGCCGACGTCGCCGACGGCGTGCAGGCGCCCGACGTCACCAACCAGATCTGGCCCAAATTGCAAGACATCCGCGCCAGCCTGCCGCCGGCCTACCGGATCGAAATGGGCGGCGCGATCGAGGAGTCGGCCAAGGGCAACGCGTCGATCTTCGTGCTGTTTCCGCTGATGGTCATGGTCATGTTGACCCTGCTGATGATCCAGTTGCAGAGCTTCTCGCGGCTGCTGCTGGTGTTCCTCACCGCGCCGCTGGGCATTATCGGCGCCTCGCTCGGCCTCAATGTCGCGAACCAGCCATTCGGTTTCGTGGCGCTGCTCGGCCTGATCGCGCTGGCCGGCATGATCATGCGCAATGCGGTGATCCTGGTCGACCAGATCGAGACCGACGTGGCGCACGGCCTGACCCGCAAGGAGGCGATCGTCGAGGCCACCGTCCGGCGTGCCCGCCCGGTGGTGCTGACGGCGCTGGCCGCGATCCTGGCGATGATTCCGCTGTCGCGCTCGGCGTTTTGGGGCCCGATGGCGATCACCATCATGGGCGGGCTGTTTGTCGCCACCTTCCTGACCCTGCTGTACCTGCCGGGCCTCTATGCGCTCTGGTTCCGCAACAGCCTTGAAGAAAGCGGGCGGAGCGAACACATTGATCTTGCGCCGCAGCATCAGGGCGAATCAGAGCCTGCAATTCCGCTTGCTGCGGCCGCGGAATAATTGAACATTGGCAGCCAACATGACGCTCGTTTCCGAAAACGTCGAAGCCGACACCCGAGAGCGGATTCTCGCGGTGGCGGAGCGTCTGTTCCGCGAAATCGGCTACCAGAAGACCACCGTGGCCGACATCGCCAAGGTGCTGCGAATGAGCCCGGCGAATGTCTATCGCTTTTTCGATTCCAAGAAGGCGATCAACGAAGGCGTGGCGCGCGGCCTGATGGGCGGCGTCGAGGATGCGGGGCTGGCCATCGCGGGCAAGCGGGGATCGGCGGCCTCACGGCTGCGCGAGCTCTTGACCGCGATCCACCGCATGAACAGCGAGCGCTATGTCGGCGATTCCAAGCTGCATGAGATGGTTGAGATCGCGATGCAGGAGAGCTGGGAGGTCTGCGCCGCCCATATGGAGCGGGTGACCGAGACCATCGGCGCGGTCATCGCCGATGGCGCCGCGTCCGGCGAGTTCGCGGTCGATGACGTGCCGGAGGCGGCGAAGTGCACCTGCACCGCGATGATGCGGTTCTTCCATCCGCAGATGATCGCGCAATGCGCTGACAAGCCCGGGCCCTCGCTCGACCAGATGATCGATTTTGTGCTGGCGGCACTGATGCCGCACGATAAGGCGTCGTCGGCTCCGTCATTGACGTGATATGGATTGCTTCGTCGCTTCGCTCCTCGCAATGACGGCTAATTAAATCGTCATTGCGAGCGCAGCGAAGCAATCCATCCCCCAATGGGCGTGATATGGATTGCGTCGCTGAAGGCGGTCGCAACCGCGGGCAAACTGGAAGGAACAGACCGGCGTGGACACCTCAGTCACCAGAGACTTGCACTATTACGAACCGGTGAACGGCCACGGCCTGCGGCACGATCCTTTCAATGCGATCATCGCGCCCCGGCCGATCGGCTGGATCTCCTCGCGGGATACCAGGGGCAATGTCAATCTGGCGCCCTACAGCTTCTTCAACGGCTTCAACTACGTCCCTCCCATCATCGGCTTTTCCTCGACCTCGTGGAAGGACAGCGTCGTCAACATCCAGGAGACCGGCGAGTTCGTCTGGAATCTCGCGACCAAGGATCTGGCGCAGCAGATGAACGCCACTGCGGCGCACGTCGCCCGCGAGGTCAGCGAGTTCGCGATCGCCGGCCTGACGGCGGTGCCGAGCCGGCTCGTCAACGTGCCCCGGGTGGCTGAAAGTCCGGTCTCGTTCGAATGCAAGCTGACCGAGATCATCCAGTTGCAGGCCGCCGACGGCCGCAAGGTGCAGGGCTGGCTCACCCTCGGCGAGGTTGTCGCGGTGCATATCGACAAGGCCCTGATCAAGGACGGCGTCTACCAGACCGCGCTAGCGCGGCCGATCGTGCGCGCCGGCCGCAAGGGCGATTATTTCGAGATCAGGCCGGACGCCATGTTCGAGATGGAAAGGCCGGACTGAAAATTTATTCAATTTCGCTTTACTCTTGTTGCGAAGTATCCAGTGATTCCCGTGCTTTCCTGCTAAGTTGAACCACATCCGGCGCAAGCGGGCCTGGCTGCCGCGGCGCTGCGTCGACCATGAGGACATCGCCATGACCTCCTTCCGCCGCGATTTCATCACCAAGCCGATCTTCTCCTGGGCGCGCGGTGTGCTGCCGGCGATGTCGGACACCGAGCGCGAAGCGCTGGAGGCCGGCGATGTCTGGTGGGACGCCGATCTGTTCACCGGCAATCCCGACTGGTCCAAGCTGCTTGCCAATGCCCCCGCGGTCTTGACGCCGGAAGAACAGGCCTTTCTCAACGGCCCGGTCGACCAGCTCTGTGCCATGCTCGACGACTGGAAAATCAACTGGGAGTGGCGCGACCTTCCGCCGGAGGCCTGGGACTTCATCAGGCAGAACAAGTTCTTCGGCATGATCATCCCGACCGAATATGGCGGGCTCGGCTTCTCGCCCTACGCGCATTCCGAAGTGGTACGCAAGATTTCGTCGCGCTCGCTGACCGCCGCGGTGACCGTGATGGTGCCGAATTCGCTCGGCCCCGGCGAACTGCTGATGCGTTTTGGCACCAGGGAGCAGCAGCAGGCCTGGCTGCCGCGGCTGGCAGACGGCCGCGAGATTCCCTGCTTTGGCTTGACCAGTCCGGAAGCCGGCTCCGACGCCGCCTCGATGATCGACAGCGGCATCATCTGCAAAGCCGAATTCGAGGGACGCGAGGTGCTCGGGCTGCGGCTCAACTGGCACAAGCGCTACATCACGCTCGGCCCGGTCGCGACCCTGCTCGGCCTCGCCTTCAAGGCCTACGATCCCGACCATCTGGTTGGCACGGAGGCCGACCTCGGCATTACCGTGGCGCTGATCCCGACCCATCTGCCCGGCGTCGAGATCGGCCATCGCCATCTGCCGGCGATGCAGGTGTTCCAGAACGGCCCGAACTGGGGCCGCGACGTGTTTATCCCGATGGATTACATCATCGGCGGGCAGCCGCGCCTCGGCCAGGGCTGGAAAATGCTGATGACGGCGCTCGCCGCGGGGCGCGGCATCTCGCTGCCGTCGCTGTCGGCCGCCGGCGCGGCCTACGCGGCGCGCACCACCGGCGCCTATGCGCGGATTCGCGAACAGTTCAATGTGCCGATCGGGAAGTTCGAGGGCATCGAGGAGCCGCTCGCCCGCATCGCCGGCACCGCCTATCTGCTCGACGCGGCGCGGCGGCTGACCTGCGCGGCACTCAATCAGGGCCGTCATCCCGCGGTGATTTCCGGCATCATGAAGCTGCAGGCCACCGAGCGGATGCGAATCGCGATCGACGACGCCATGGACATCCATGGCGGCAAGGCCGTGATCGACGGCCCGCAGAATTATCTCGGCAATCTCTACCGCTCGGTGCCGGTCGGCATCACGGTCGAGGGTGCCAACATTCTCACCCGCAATCTGATCGTGTTCGGGCAGGGCGCGATCCGCGCCCATCCTTATCTCCTGGAAGAGATGAACGCGCTTGGCGACGACGACCATGCCAGGGGGTTGGACGCCTTCGACAAGGCGTTCTGGAACCATATCGGCCACAGCGTGGCCACGCTGTTCCGGGCGTGGGGCCGAAGCTGGAGCGGCGGCGTATTTGCGCCCGCGCCCGAGGCCGGCGCGGCGAGCGGATTTTACCGGCAGTTGTCACGCTATTCCGCGGCCTTCGCGCTGTGCGCGGACATGGCGCTGCTGACGCTCGGCGGCGCGCTGAAGCGCAAGGAAATGCTGTCGGCGCGGTTTGGCGATATCCTGTCCGAATTGTATCTGCTGTCAGCCGCGTTGAAACGCTGGCAGGACGAGGGCCGTCAGCCAGCCGATTTCGCCGTGCTTGAATGGTGCATGACAAGCGGTTTCAAGACCATCGAGATCCGTTTTGCGGAAATTCTGGCCAACCTGCCCAACCGGTTTGTCGCCATCGTGCTGAAATTCCTGGTCCAGCCATTCGGCGCCCGCGTGCTCGGTCCTTCCGATCGCGTGGTCCATCAATGCGCGCAACTGGTGCTTGAGCCGTCGGCGGCTCGCGACCGCCTGACGCCGGACCTGTCGCATGTCGACGACGACCGCGGCATCGCTCGACTGGAGAAAGCGTTTCTGCTCGTCACCGGCAGCGAGGAGATCGCCAAGCGGATGCGGGCCGCCCATCTTCATGACTGGCGCGAGGCCGTGAAAAAGGGCGTTATCACGCCAGCCGAGGGCGAGCAGCTCGCGACCGTGCAGGACGCGGTGTCGAAGGTGATCGAAGTCGACGACTTCGCGCCGGAGGCGCTGTCGCCGATTTACAAGAAACCCGCCGATGTGCATCAGTTCTTCCAGGAACTCGGTGAGACGAGGGCGGCGAGCTGATGGCGCGAGCGGTCTTCATCGTCGACGGCAGCCGGACCCCGTTCCTCAAGGCGCGAAGCGGGCCCGGCCCGTTCACTCCGGTCGATCTCGCCGTGCAGTGCGGCCGGCCGCTGCTGGCGCGGCAGCCCTTTGCGTCGACCGCCTTCGACCAGGTAATCCTCGGCTGCGTCAATGTCATTGCCGACGAGATGAACCCGGCCCGTGTCGCCGCGCTGCGGCTCGGCATGGGCGAGGCGATGGTTGCCTTCACGGTGCAGATCAATTGCGGCTCCGGCATGCAGTCGATCGACGCCGCCTATCGCTATATCCGCGAAGGCGCCTCGGATCTGATCCTGGCCGGCGGCTCGGAAGCGCTGAGCTACGCGCCGCTGGTATGGCCGCAGCAGGGCGTGCGCTGGTTCGCAGGGTTTGCCGGCGCCAAGGGGATCGGCGCCAGGATCGCCGCCGCGCTGAAGGCCCGGCCGGCCTATTTCAAGCCGATCATCGGGCTGGAGCGCGGGCTCACCGACCCGATCACCGAGCTCAACATGGGACAAACCGCCGAAGTGGTCGGGCATCTGTTCGGCATCACCCGCGCGCAGTCGGACGCCTATGCCGCTGAAAGCCACAAGCGGCTGGCGAACGCGCAGTCGCAGGGCTGGCTCAAGGGCGAAGTCGAAACCGCCTTCGCCCGCGACGGCAAATTCTACGATCACGATGACGGCGTGCGGCCGGATTCCTCGCCGGAAACGCTGGCCAAGTTGAAGCCGGTGTTCGAGCGGCCCTGGGGCCAGGTCACCGCCGGCAATTCGTCGCAGATTACCGACGGTGCTTCGTGGGTCATCCTTGCTTCCGAGGACGCGGTCGCGAAGCATGGCCTGACGCCGAAGGCCGTGATCCTCGACAGCCAGTGGTCGGCGCTCGATCCAAGCATCATGGGCCTCGGCCCGGTATTGTCGGCGACCGAACTGTTGAAGCGCAACAAATTGACGCTGCAGGATGTCGAGACCTGGGAATTGAATGAAGCGTTCGCCACCCAGGTGCTGGGTTGTCTCGCGGCCTGGAACGACGACAAATTCTGCCGCGAGATCCTCGGCCTCGACGGTGCCGCCGGCGAGATCGATCGCGCCCGGCTCAATGTCGATGGCGGCGCGATCAGCCTCGGCCATCCAGTCGGCTGCAGCGGCAACCGCATCGTGCTGCATCTCGTCAACGCCATGAAGCGGCTTGGTACAAGGCGCGGCGTCGCGACCGAATGTATCGGTGGCGGGCAGGGCGGCGCCATGTTGATCGAAACGGTATAGGGAACGTCATGGATTCGAAGATCATGGATGTTCTCGGCGATCGGGTGCTCGAACTGGGGCCGAAGGCCGATGAGGCCGGACCCTATCGCCATTTCAGGCTGTGCCACGACGGGGACGGTATCGCCTGGCTGCTGTTCGATCGCGCCGGCGCCAGCGCCAACACGCTGTCGGCCGATGTCATCGAGGAATTGGACCTCGTGCTTGCCGCGCTCGAAAACCAGCGCCCCGCCGGAATCGTCATTCGTTCTGCGAAAAAATCCGGATTCATCGCCGGCGCCGACGTCAATGAATTTCGCGGCGTCGCCGATCCTCGCGGTGTCGAGACCGCGATCGGCCGGGCGCACGCGGTGATCGACCGGCTCGAAGGCATCAAAATTCCGACCGTCGCGGTGATCCATGGCTTCTGCCTGGGCGGTGGCCTCGAAGTCGCGCTCGCCTGCCAGTCGCGGATCGCGATCGACGGCGCCCGCTTTGGTTTTCCGGAGGTGCTGCTCGGCCTGCATCCCGGCCTCGGCGGCACCGCGCGCTTCACCCGTCTCGTCAATCCGATGCAGGCGATGACGCTGATGCTGACCGGCCGGACCATCGACGCCCGCAAGGCGCTGGCGCTCGGACTGGTCGACGCCGTGACGCAGGAGCGACATGTCCGCAATGCGATCAAGGATGCGGTGTTTGGCCGCCTGAACCGGGCCCGGCCCGGCGTGCTGAACACGGTGCTGAATTTCACGCCGGTTCGAGGCTTGCTGGCGTCGCGGATGCGTGCCGAGGCGGAGAAGGCGGCGCCGCATGAGCATTATCCCGCACCCTACGCCCTGATCGGTCTGTGGGAGAAGCATGGCGGCGACAAGGCGGCGATGCTGGCGGCCGAGAAGACCTCGTTCGCCAATCTGATGGTGACGCCGACCGCGCAAAACCTGATCCGGGTATTTTTCCTGCGCGAGCAGATGAAGAAGCTCGCCGGCTCCGGCAACAAGGTCGGCCATGTTCATGTCATCGGCGCCGGCGCGATGGGCGGCGATATTGCGGCGTGGTGCGCCAATCAGGGCATGCGGGTGACGCTCGCCGACATGAAGCCGGAGCCGGTTGCGGGCGCGATGAAGCGGGCCGCAGACCTGTTCGGCAAGATCATGCACAAGCGCACCGATGTCCGCGACGCGCTGGACCGGCTGATTCCCGATCTCGATGGCGAAGGGGTCCGCAATGCCGACCTGGTCATCGAGGCCGTCCCGGAAAAGCTCGAGCTGAAGCAGAAGGTCTATGCCGGGATCGAGCCGAAGATGAAGATGGGCGCGATCCTCGCCACCAATACCTCCAGCATTCCGTTGCAGGACCTGCGCACGACCCTGCAGAAGCCGGAACGGCTGGTCGGACTGCACTTCTTCAATCCGGTTTCCCGCCTGCAACTGGTCGAAGTGGTCAGCCATGACGGCAGCGATCCGCAGGTCCTCACCGAGGCGCTCGCCTTTGTCGGCGCCATCGACCGGCTGCCGCTGCCGGTGAAGAGCTCGCCGGGCTTTCTCGTCAATCGCGCGCTGACGCCTTACATGCTGGAGGCAATGATGATGCTGGACGAGAAGATCGACAAGGTCGCGATCGATGCGGCAGCGAAGAAATTCGGCATGCCGATGGGGCCGATCGAACTGGCGGATCAGGTCGGCCTCGACATCTGCCTCGATGTCGGCGACATGCTGCGCTCGAAATTCGGCGATGCGCTGCCGCCGACGCCGGCGTGGCTTCGCGACAAGGTTGCCAGGGGCGAACTCGGCCGCAAGACCGGACGCGGCTTCTATGTCTGGAAGGACGGCAAGGCCGACAAATCCTCCGCTTCCTCGCCCGCGCTGCCGCCGACGCCGGAAATGATCGACCGGCTGATCCTGCCGATGTCGAATGTCTGCGTCGCCTGCTTGCGCGAAGGCATCGTCGACGACGCCGACGTGGTCGACGGCGCCATGATCTTCGGCACCGGTTATGCGCCGTTCCGTGGCGGTCCCATGAACTATGCGCGCACCCGCGGCACCGAAAATGTGGCGGCGGCGCTGCGCGCCTTGGCGACGAAATTTGGCGGCCGCTTCACGCCGGATGCGGGCTGGGATAGTTTCAAATAACAGCTCTGCGACCCCGCCTTTGTTGACGAGCACCCGATATGACAGACACCCCGGCCGTTCACTCTCCGCTGAACACTGAAATCGCGCCGTGCGGCGATCTTTGTACCCGCACGCTGGCGATGCCGGCCGACACCAACCAGAACGGCGATATTTTCGGCGGCTGGCTGCTCAGCCAGATGGATATCGGTGGCGGCGTGTTCGCCTCCAAGATCGCGAAATCGAGAACTGTCACCGTGGCGATCGAGGCGATGAATTTTCGCAAACCCGTTTTCGTCGGCGACCTGGTGTCGGTGCATGCCAATCTGGTCCGTATCGGCAAGACCTCGATCACGGCGCATCTTGAAGCCTGGGTTCTGCGCCGCAAGGAGATGCAGGCGATTCTGGTGACCGACGGCAACTTCACCTATGTCGCCATCGACGACCAGGGCCACCCGCAAGTGATCCCGCAGCACACCCCGATCATGACATGAATTGCCCTCATGGCCGGACTTGTTCCGGCTATCCCCGTCACGGCATTGGCCCTCAATATCTTGTGAGGAACCTTCAGGCAGCGGCCCGGTTGTTTGCCGGCATTGAGCA
This sequence comes from uncultured Alphaproteobacteria bacterium, assembly GCA_963808035.1. Taxonomy (GTDB): domain Bacteria; phylum Pseudomonadota; class Alphaproteobacteria; order Rhizobiales; family Xanthobacteraceae; genus Bradyrhizobium. The sequence continues at coordinate 90,558 of CAWEEF010000012.1, forward strand.
ATCGAGACCGGGCAATGTCGGATAGCTACATCATCGAAGTCAGCTCGCAGCCGGCGGGTATCGTGGTGCGCAACCCGAAAGGGTTTCGCTTCTTTGCGGCGTCGCACCGGTTCCATCAGATGGAAGGCCAGTTGTTTCGCAATGCACGCGAAGCCGAGCGCGCGGCCGTTCGGCTCGAAAAGCGGCGGATCGCTCCCGTCATTGCTGTGCATGTGCGCAATGACCGATGGTAGAGGCGCGGCGCCTTAACCGTAATCCGATGTCCGGTGATCGCGCGGCGTTGACCGGCCGCCGGAACCACCGCACCATGGGGCGCGTTTTGCCCGAGGTGCCCCGTGACCGGCCTGACCCACCGTCAATCCGAGATCCTCAATATCGCCCGCGCCTTCGGCCGCGTGATGGTGGAGGATCTCGCGCGGCGCTTCGAGGTCTCGGCACAGACCATTCGCAAGGATCTGAACGACCTGTGCGACCAGCGCTCGCTGACCCGGATTCACGGCGGCGCCATCATTGCCTCCGGGGTCGAGAATCTCGCCTATGAAGCGCGCCGCTTTGTCGCCGCCGACGAAAAGAAGGCCATCGGCGCCGCCGCGGCGGCGCGGATTCCCAACGGTTGCTCGCTGTTCATCAACATCGGCACCACCACCGAAGAGGTCGCGAGCGCACTGACCTCGCATCAGGATCTGCTCGTCATTACCAACAACCTCAATGTCGCGATGCTGCTCTACCGGCATCCCCGTATCGAGGTGATCGTAGCCGGCGGCGCGGTGCGACGCGCCGACGGCGCGGTGATCGGCTCGACGGCGATCAGCCTGATCGGCCAGTTCAAGGTCGACTACGCCATCATCGGCGCCTCGGCGATCGATGAAGAGGGGGCGCTGCTGGATTTCGACTATCGCGAGGTCCAGGCGGCCCAGGCCATCATCGCCAATGCGCGCAGCGTGATGCTGGTCGCCGACAGCACCAAGCTGCGGCGCAGCGCGCCGGTTCGCATCGCCCATATCAGCCAGATCCAGACCTTCGTCACCGATGGCGCGCTGCCGGCGGGACTTGCCAATATCTGCCACACCCGCGGCATCGAGGTGATCGAGGCAATGCCCGGTGCCGTCGCCGAGCTCGACGAGGCCGGCGTCGAGCCGGCCCCGGCGACCGCGCCGGAACGCTAGTTCCGCCTTTTCGGTTGCTTTCGCATTTGGTTGTGATTTAATCGAAATCGAAAGTGAAATCGCCAAAGTGAATAGGCGAACGCCGAGGGGACGTCTTGGGCCGGGTTTTCGACCTCGCTATCATTGGCGGCGGCATTAACGGCTGCGGCATCGCCCGCGACGCGGTCGGTCGTGGAAATTCTGTTTTTCTTTGTGAAATGAATGATTTGGCCAGCGGAACGTCGTCCTGGTCAACGAAGCTGGTGCATGGCGGCCTGCGTTACCTGGAATATTACGAGTTCCGGCTGGTGCGCGAAGCGCTGATCGAACGCGAGATCCTCTGGCAGATCGCGCCCCACATCATCCGGCCGCTTCAATTCGTGCTGCCGCATCATGCCGGCTTGCGGCCGGCCTGGCTGCTGCGATTAGGGCTGTTCCTCTACGACCATATCGGCGGCCGGCATCTGCTGCCGCCGACCCGTTCGGTCGATTTGACCCGCGACGAGGTCGGCCGTCCGCTGATTCCCAACCGGTACACCAGGGGCTTTGAGTATTCGGATTGCTTCGTCGACGATGCGCGCCTGGTGGTGCTGACCGCACGCGACGCGGCGGACCGCGGCGCCGACATCCGCACCCGCTCACGCGCAACCGAAATCCGCCAGGCCGACGGGGTCTGGCAGGTCACGATCCACAACAGCCTGTCCGGCGAACGCAGCAGCATCAGCGCGCGGGTGCTGGTCAACGCCAGCGGGCCGTGGGTCGAGAACGTGCTGGCGTCGGGGGCGGGCGTCAATGCCAGGGCCAAGGTGCGGCTGGTGCAAGGCTCGCACATCGTGGTGCCGAAGCTCTACGCGCATGACCGCGCCTACATGTTCCAGAACAGCGACGGCCGGATTGTCTTCGTCATTCCCTATCAGGACGACTTTACGCTGATCGGCACCACCGACCGTGACTATGAGGGAGATCCGGCGAAGGTGAAAGCGTCGGCCGAAGAAATCGAATACCTGTGCGATTCCGTCAGCGAATATCTGGCCAAACCGGTCAAGCCAGAGGACGTGGTGTGGACCTATGCCGGCGTCCGCCCGCTCTATGACGACGGCGCCAGCGAAGCCAAGGCCGCCACCCGTGAATATGTCTTAGAGCTCGACACCCCCGGCGGCGCGCCGTTGCTGTCGATCTACGGCGGCAAGATCACCACCTATCGCCGCCTCGCCGAGGAGGCGCTCGAACGCCTCGCGCCTTACCTGCGCAGCACCAAGGCGCGCGAAGGCTGGACCGCCAAATCGCCACTGCCGGGCGGCGATCTCGACGTCTCGGCGATCACGGCCCTTAGCGCGGAGTTGATCTGCGGTTACCCGTTCCTCGCCCCGGCCCATGCCAACCGGCTGGCGCATGCCTATGGCACGCGCGCCGGCAAGCTGCTCGGCAGCGCGAAATCCTTCGCCGATCTCGGCCAGTCGTTCGGCGCCACCTTGACGGAAAGCGAGGTCCGGTACCTGATGGTATCGGAGTGGGCCCGCACTGCCGAGGATATCGTGTGGCGGCGGTCCAAGCTTGGATTGCGGCTGTCGCCTGCCGAAATTGCCGCGATCGACGACTGGATCGTCGCGCATCGGGTTCCGCTCGAAAGTCCGTTGCTGGAAGCGGGAGGGCGGACATGACCGTTACGCTCGAGCACGTCACGCGCGCCGTCGACGGCATTCCCGCCATTCGCGACGTTTCGCTGAAGCTTGAACGCGGCACCTTGAGCGTATTGCTGGGCCCGACGCTGTCCGGCAAGACCTCGATCATGCGGCTGCTCGCCGGCCTCGACAAGCCGACCACCGGCCGGCTGCGGGTCGATGGCAAGGACGTCACCGGCATCGACGTGCGGCAGCGTTCGGTGGCGATGGTCTACCAGCAGTTCATCAACTATCCGTCTTTCACCGTCTATGACAACATCGCCTCGCCGCTGCGCGTGCAGGGCAAATCGCGCGCGGAAATCGACAAGCGCGTGCAGGAAGCCGCGCGGCTCCTGAAACTGGAGCCCTATCTCGACCGCACGCCGCTGCAATTGTCCGGCGGCCAGCAGCAGCGCACCGCGATCGCCCGCGCACTGGTGAAGGGCGCCGATCTGGTGCTGCTGGACGAGCCGCTGGCCAACCTCGATTACAAGCTCCGCGAAGAGTTGCGCACCGAGCTGCCGCGGATTTTCGAGGCCTCCGGCGCGATCTTCGTCTACGCCACCACCGAGCCGTCGGAAGCGCTGCTGCTTGGCGGTCGCACCATCTGCATGTGGGAGGGCGAAATCTTGCAGATCGGCGACACGCCGACGGTCTATCGCCATCCCGCCACCCTGCGCGTCGCCCAGGTATTTTCCGATCCGCCGCTCAACATTGTCGGGATCGAAAAGAGCAACGGCTCGGTGCAGTATGCCGGCGGCGTGCAGGCGCCGGCGAGCGGGCTTTACGCACGGCTGGCCGACGGCGCCTACCGGGTCGGTTTCCGCGCGCACCAGCTCGAGGTCGCCAACGGGGTGGCCGGGCGCCACGCCTTTTCCGCCACCGTGACGGTGACGGAAATCACCGGCTCGGAAAGCTTCGTGCATCTCAATCGCGATGCGTCCAACTGGGTCGCGGTGCTGCAGGGCGTGCACGAATTTCCACCCGGATATGTGCTGGATGCGGTGCTCGATCCGGACAATGTTTTTGTGTTCGATCCGGCCGGCCGTCTGGTCGCTGCGCCCGGCGCGGCTTGAGGGGTATGCATCATGGCCCGCATTGATCTCGTCGACCTCGCGCACTCCTACAACGGCAATGACGCCGCTCCGGAGTCCTTTGCGCTGAAGCCGATCTCGATGACCTGGCGGCAGGGCGGCGCCTATGCGCTGCTCGGGCCATCGGGCTGCGGCAAGACCACGTTGCTCAACCTGATCTCGGGCATCGTGACGCAGTCGCGTGGCCAGATCCTGTTCGACGGCGTCGACATCACACCGCTGTCAACCCAGAAGCGCAATATCGCACAGGTGTTCCAGTTCCCGGTGATTTACGACACCATGACGGTCGGACAAAATCTGGCGTTCCCGCTCCGCAATCGCGGCCTGCCGAAAGTCGAGATCGAAGCGCGCGTAGCCGAGATCGCACGGCTGCTCGACCTCACGCCCTATCTGTCACGCAGGGCGACGTGGCTCACCGCCGACGCCAAGCAGAAAATCTCGCTCGGCCGCGGACTGGTCCGCTCCGATGTAGCCGCGGTCCTGTTCGACGAGCCGCTGACGGTGATCGATCCGGAATTGAAATGGCAGTTGCGCTCAAAGCTCAAGGCGTTGCACCGCAAGCTCGACCTCACCATGATCTACGTTACCCACGACCAGACCGAGGCGCTCACCTTCGCCGACACCGTGGTGGTGATGCATGACGGCCGCGTGGTGCAGAGTGGCACGCCGGCGGAATTGTTCGACAAGCCGGCGCATACCTTTGTTGGCTATTTCATCGGCTCGCCCGGAATGAATATCGTGCCCGCCGAGGTCAGAGGACGCGAGGCACGGATCGACGGCCACATCATCGCGCTCGACCGCGGCTACGACGCGCTGCCGGTTGGCGCGAAAATCGAGATCGGTGTGCGTCCCGAATTCGTCGAGATCGTGCCGCCTGCGCCTGGGCTGCTGTCCGCCAATATCGAGCGGATCGACGATCTCGGCCGCATCCGCTTCGCGCGCGTTCGCGTCGGCGACGCCAAATTCGCGGCGCGCGTGCCGCCGGGCTTCTCGAGCCCCGACGGTGCGGCGGCACTGAAGTTCGATCCGGCGCGCGTGCATGTCTATGCCGACAGCCGACTGGTCGAGGGAGCGGAGTGATGAAAAAGACCGTCAACAACCGTGCCTGGCTGCTGGTCGCGCCGGTAATGATCGTCGTGCTGTTCTCGGCGCTGTTGCCGATGATGACCGTCGTCAATTATTCGCTTCAGGACGCGATGGCGGAGAACCATTTCTTCTGGAACGGCGATGCCTGGTTCCGCGACCTGCTCGATCCCAGTACCGAAATTGGCAGCCGCTTCTCGGGTGCTCTCGAACGAAATCTGATCTTCTCGTTCGCTGTTCTCCTGATCGAGGTGCCGCTCGGCATCGCGCTCTCGCTGGCGCTGCCGCGGCGCGGCTGGGCGGTCGGGCCCAGTCTGGTGCTGATTGCGCTTCCCATGCTGATCCCCTGGAACGTCGTCGGAACCATGTGGCAGATTTTTGCGCGCGCCGACATCGGCCTGTTCGGCGCGACCCTGACCGGCCTGGGTCTGCACTACAACGATACGCAGGACCCGGTCTCGGCATGGTTCACGATACTGTTGATCGACGTTTGGCACTGGACACCGCTCGTCATCCTCTTGAGCTATGCCGGGTTGCGCGCGATTCCTGACGCGTTTTATCAGGCTGCGCGCATCGATGCCGCCAGCCGCTGGTCGGTCTTTCTTAATATCGAATTGCCGAAGCTGCAACGCGTGCTCGTGCTCGCGATCCTGCTGCGCTTCATGCAGAGCTTCATGATCTACACCGAGCCCTTCGTCGTGACCGGCGGCGGACCCGGCAACGCGACGACGTTCCTGTCGATCGACCTGGTCAAGATCGCGCTCGGACAAGTCGACCTCGGTAGTGCGGCCGCGATGTCGCTCGTCTACTACCTCATCACGATCACCCTGTGCTGGATCTTCTTCACCGCGATGACCCAGCTTGATCTTTTGAAGGAGGCCTGAGATGAATCGCGGCGTTTTCCCGAAACTCGGCCTTGTGGTCTACCTGCTCTGTCTGTTGCTGCCGATCTACTGGCTCATCAATATGAGCTTGCGGACCAACGAAGACATCATGTCGGGGCTTGTGATTTGGCCGCGACATCCGTCGCTGGTGAAGTATTTCTTCATTCTGCATGATCCGACCTGGGTACACGGATTTCTGGTGTCACTGACCTACGTCGCGATCAACACGGTGATCTCCGTAACCGTGGCGCTGCCGGCGGCTTACGCCTTCAGCCGGTATCGCTTCATCGGCGACAAGCACCTGTTTTTCTGGCTGCTCACCAACCTGATGGCGCCCACCGCCGTATTCGCGCTGCCGTTCTTCAATCTCTACTACGCGGTCGGCCTGTTCGACACGGTGTGGGCCGTCGCGCTCGCGCATTGCCTGTTCAACGTGCCGCTCGCGGTGTGGATTCTCGAAGGCTTCATCAGTGGCGTGCCGCGCGAAATCGACGAGACCGCCGCGATCGACGGTTATTCGTTCTTGCATTTCTTCGTGCGCATCTTCCTGCCGCTGATCGCCAATGGCGTCGGCGTCACGGCGTTCTTCTGCTTCATGTTCTCATGGGTCGAACAACTGCTCGCCACCACGCTGACCGCGACCAATGCGCTGCCGTTCGCCGCGGTCATGTCGCGGACCTATTCGGCCTCCGGAATGGACTGGTCGCTGCTCGCTGCCGCAGGCGTGCTGACCATGTTTCCGGGCGCCCTCGTCATCTGGTTCGTACGCAACCACATCGCCAAGGGCTTCGCCCTCGGCCGCGTTTAGGAGGCAGATATGTCATTCGCGTGGATGGCCTGGACGCCGCAGACGGCGATCTTCTTTGCTTTCATCGCGCTGTCGCTCGTCGTTCTGACCTTGCTTGCAATCTACCGGCCGGAGACGCCGCGCAAGGGCATTCTCGGGTTTCCGACGACGCGGGGCGATCGCTTCTTCGTCACGCTGCTCGGCTCCGCGTTCATTTTCATCCTGTGGATCCGCCTCGGCGGCGGAGAGCTTTGGTACGCGCTCGCGATCTGTATTCCGTTCGCTGTCGCTATGTTTCGTTTTGCGTGACTGCAACTGCCTCGCGCGTTGTGTGCGAGGTTAAACAAGGGAGGAAAGGCAAGATGGATATCAAGCGTCGTGACGTTCTGAAGGGTGCGGGCACGGTCGCCGCAGCGGCCGCGGTCGGAGCGCCAGCGTTGCTCACGCCAACCGTGAGCTATGCGCAACAGGTCGATGCCGCCAAGAAGTGGATCGACAACGAGTTTCAACCGTCGACGCTGAGCAAGGATCAGCAGATGGCTGAGATGGATTGGTTCATCAAGGCATCGGCACCCTTCAAGGGGTTGCAGGTCAGCACCGCTTCGGAAATTCTCGGCATTCACGAGTACGAGTCGAAGACGCTGACCAAGGCATTTGCCGAGATTACCGGCATTCAAGTCAACCACGAGATGATGGATGAAGGCCTGATCGTCGACAAGATCTCGACGGAAATTCAATCCGGAAAGCCGATCTACGACTTCTGGATGAATGACTCCGACTTCATCGGCACCCATCCTCGCTATAACGACATCATCGGCGGTTCGTTGACCGACTTCATGGCGGGCGAAGGCAAGGACATCACCAATCCAAATCTCGACCTCGCCGACTTCATCGGGCTTTCGTTCGCGACATTTACCGATGGCAAATTGTATCAGCTACCGGATCAGCAGTTCGCCAACCTCTATTGGTTCCGGTACGACTGGTTCAAGCGTCCCGAACTCAAAACCGCATTCAAGAACAAATTCGGCTACGAGCTCGGTGTTCCCGTCAACTGGTCCGCGTACGAAGACATCGCCGACTTCTTTACCAACACGGTCAAGGAAATCGACGGCCAGCGGGTCTACGGCCACATGGACTATGGCAAGAAGGATCCGTCGCTTGGCTGGCGATTCACCGACGCCTGGTTGTCGATGGCCGGCAACGGCGACAAGGGCCTGCCGAACGGCAAACCGGTCGACGAGTGGGGCATCCGCATGGAGGACGGCATTCCACGCGGCTCTTCGGTCACGCGCGGCGGCGACGCCAACGGACCGGCTGCGGTGTACGCGCTCACCAAGTTTGTCGAGTGGCTCAAGAAGTATGCGCCGCCGGAGGCCGCGGGGATGGACTTCCTCGAGGCGGGTGCAGTCCCGGCGCAAGGGCATATCGCCCAGCAGATCTTCTGGTACAGCGCGTTCACAGCGGCACTCTCAAAACCCGAGTTGCCGGTGATGAACTCGGATGGCACGCCGAAGTGGCGAATGGCACCGAGCCCGCACGGGGCGTACTGGAAAGAGGGTATGAAGCTCGGCTATCAGGACGTCGGCTGCTGGACGCTCTTGAAATATGCCAAGCCGGAGAAGGTGAAGGCGGGTTGGCTTTACTCGCAGTTCTGCGTGTCGAAGACGGTCTCGCTGAAGAAGTCGGTCAAGTTCCTGCATGTGATCCGCGAGAGCGACATCTGGGCGGACGCAATGACGGAGCTTGCGCCAAAGGTAGGCGGTTTCGTCGAGTTCTACCGCAGCCCGGCGCGCAAGCTGTGGACGCCTACTGGTGTCAACGTGCCGGAATACGGCAAGCTGGCACAGGTCTGGTGGCAGAACGTCTCGCGCGCCATCTCGGGTGAGGCAACCGCTCAGCAGGCGATGGACGGTCTCGCCAAAGCGCAGGACGACATCCTGGGCCGCCTCGAGAAGTCCGGCGTGCAAGGCAAGCTTGGGCCGAAGCTCAATGAAGAGAAAACTGCGGAGTACTGGTTCGCCAAGTCCGAGAAGGACGGCAATGTCGCCCCGCAGCGCAAGCTCGCCAACGAGAAGCCGCCAGGCGTCACGCAGGACTACGATGAACTGATCAAGACCTGGAAGGCGGAAGTTCCAAACAAACGAACTTAAGCCGGGTTGACGCCCGACGAACGGGGTGGGAAGCTCCTTGGGTGGTTCCCACCCCCTTTTTCTTTCACGCAGCAGAACCGTTCGAAGGGGTCCGGGCATGTCCGGCGCCGACGTCGAAGTGAAGGGGTTATTTGCGACACCGGTAGCCGCAGTGATGCTGCCTGGCGCCGACGAACGCAATGCGGAATTGACCGAAATCATCTTGCGGCGACGCGCCGCGCAGTCGTCGATCGGTGCGTCGAGCATTGGCGGCTGGCATTCGACCCGCGACATCGCGGAGTGGGGTGGCAAGGGTATTCAGGAGGTGCTGAGCGCCGGCCGATCTGTCGCGACCCAGATGACCGCCGACCGCGACGGCAACCCGATCAAGCCCGAGTGGAAGGTCGAAGCCTGGGCCAACGTCATCGGACCGGGCGGCTCGAACGCCTGCCACTACCATCCAGGTTCGTTCTGGTCCGGCACTTATTATGTCGCCGACGGCGGCTGCGCCGGCGATGCCTCGCTCGGCGGCGAGTTCGAAATGTTCGATCCGCGCGGTCCGTCGCCGATGATGCATGCGCCGCTGCTGAAGTTTGCCGGCGAGGATGGCCGCTCCGCGGGAAGCGCGCAGACAATTCGGCCACGCGCCGGGCTGTTGTTTCTGTTTCCGTCGTTCCTGTTGCATGCGGTGCGTCCCTACAGCGGCAATTCCTTGCGCATATCGATCGCTTTCAATCTCGGCCTTTATCCGAACTCATGAAGCTCGGGAACAGCGGCAAGCGAGTGGTCTCATGCGGGTGACGTTTCGTTGCGATCCGGCATTGATTGACAAGCTGGCGCGGCCAATTCCGGCGCGGCAAGCCTTGCCCGAATGGCTCAGAAACATGCCCGGCACCACCTGGTCCGCCTTGCACAATGAGGACGTCCGCACGGTCAAGCACTGCCCGCCCTTTGTCGACGCGATGGCCTTCGGCTTTGTTATCCCACTTCCATGCGATGTCACCATGCGCAACCGGGTGCTGTCGTGGGATTGGGATTTGCCGCAGCTATCGCCGGAGGCGCATCCGCGGTCACCGATCAGCTTTCACGTTCCAGCGCAGGTGATTGCGTCGCCGTTTCACGACGCTGCAACATCCATCGTGAAGTTCAACAGCTTCTGGACCATCGAGCTCGAGCCCGGATATTCGCTGTTTGCGACTCACCCTGTCAATCGCGCTGATCTTCCGTTTCGGTTGTTGAGCGGACTTGTCGATTGCGATCGTTTTTCCGATGTCGGCGTGCTGTTTCCGGCCGTCTGGACCGACCCGGATTTTGAAGGTGTGTTGCCGCGTGGCACGCCGGTCGCGCAATGTTTTCCGGTCGCGCGAACCACCCTGGAACTGCACTGCGAAGCTCTGTCAGCCGCGGCGGCGCGCCGCTATGACGAGACTGCCGCTGCGCTCTTGAGCCGGCGCGGCGTGTATCGGCGAAAATTCCGCGCCAGGAGGGGGCGCTCAACCAGCGAGTGACTGCCTGAGCCGTTCGGGGTCGAGCCACAACTCGCCGCGCGGTGCTGCAGCGAGGGCCTGCGCGATGCGCCCGAATGTATCGGAGCGAAGCCGCATCGCGCGACCGAAACTGGCTTTGGCTGCCGCGATGTCGCCCGTCTGCTGCAGGCAGATGCCAAGGTTGACATGGGCTTCTGCGAGTTCGGGAGACAAGTCCAGCGTGCGACGATAGGCCGTGATGGCGGCCATTGGATCACGCGAGTCCTGGCAGACCAGCCCATAAGCAAACCAGAGCTTTGCGATGGCGGGGTTTGAGGCAAGGACGCGCTCGAGCGCAGCGCGCGCTGCCGCAAGCTCGCCGAGCTTGTGGAGGCAGAGTGCCAACTGCAATGCGATATCGGTATTGTCCGGCAGTAGCGATCCGGCCTTGCGCAAAACCTCGACGGCCTCGCCAAGCCGGCCCAACGCCTGCAAGCTCGCGGCGCGCGCGATTTCATGGCGGGGATTTTGAACCAGCTCCGCTGTACGGGTGAAGGCGGCCAGCGCTGCCTCGAACTTGCCGGCCCTGTGCAGCGTCATGCCGATTTCGTGCCATCCTTCGGCATCATCCGGAAAGCGGCGCAACAGATCGTGTAACGCGCCATTCGCTTCCGGATCGCCATGCTCCAGCAGCGTAATACACATCATGAAAGCCGCGTCGGCTCGTTCGGGGGCGCATTGCGCGGCCTCGCGAAAAAACTGCAAGGCGCGATCGAGATCGCCTGCGGCTCGCGCCGCGCGGCCAGCGAGAAGCAGAGCCGGCGCGTGTCCCGCCTGCAGCGCCAGGCACGATCGCGCCCACTGGAGCGTCTCGCCGTGGTCACCCCGCTGCCAGGCAACAGTTGCAACGAGCTGATGCGCCGCGGGGTCATCCGGCGCATCATCGATCAGCGCGCGAGCCAGCGTTCCCGCGTGCTCGATACGACCTTCGCGCAGCGCGGCGAGCGCTGCGTTGATCGCCTCGGCACGCCGCCGCCGGTCGTCAGGCGTCTGTGCGTTCACGTGAGATGGCCGCCAGTTCCGGATCATCGGGATCTGTCACAGCAGCATATCCGTCTTTGCGCGCGAAGCGAAGCCAAGCCAAGCCAAGCCAAGCCAAGCCATCCATCCCTTGTCATTCCGGGGCGCGCCACCGGGTCCGCGCAAAGCGCGGCCCGATGACAGGCTCCACGCGAGCCCGGAATCCATACGCCCGATCGTGGTTATGGATTCCGGGCCTGCGCCAAGCGGCGCATCCCGGAATGACAGGTGAGGACGATTGCGTCTTACTGCGCCGCGTCCGCCGCCTCCAGCGTCGGATAATCCGTATAGCCCTTGGCGCCGCCGCCGTAGAAGGTGGCCTTGTCCGGCGCATTGAGCGGTGCGCCGCGCATCAGCCGCTCGACCAGATCGGGATTGGCGAGGAACGGCTTGCCGAATGCGATCAGGTCGGCCGCATTGGCGGCGAGCATCCTGGTGGCCAGCTCAAAGTCGTAACCGTTGTTGGCGATATAGGCGCCCTTGAAACGCTGCCGCAGCGAGCCGTAGTCGAACGGCGCGATGTCGCGCGGGCCGCCGGTCGCGCCCTCGATCACGTGGATGTAGATGAGCTTCATCGCATTGAGACGCTCGACTATATAATCGAACAGCGGTTGCGGATTGCTGTCGGAAACATCGTTGGCCGGCGTCACCGGCGAAAGGCGAATGCCGGTCCGCTCCGGCCCGATTTCCCCGGCCACCACTTTCGCCACCTCGAGCATCAGCCGGGCCCGGTTCTCGATCGATCCGCCATAGGCGTCGGTGCGTTTGTTGGTGCCGTCCTTGGCAAACTGGTCGAGCAGATAGCCGTTGGCGCCATGGATCTCGACGCCGTCAAAGCCGGCCGCGATCGCGTTCGCGGTGCCGCGCTTGAAACTGTCGATGATGCCGGGGATCTCTTCCAGCGCGAGCGCGCGCGGCTCGGAGATTTCGGTGAAGGTGCCATTGACAAAGGTCTTGCCCTTGGCCCGGATTGCCGAGGGCGCGACCGGCGCGCCGTTGCCGGGCTGCAACGAGATGTGCGAAATGCGCCCCACGTGCCAGGCCTGGATGAAGATCCGGCCGCCGCGCTCATGCACGCGGTCGGTGACTTTGCGCCAGCCTGCGACCTGCTCCTTGGAATAGATGCCGGGGGTGTCCTGATAACCCTGGCCCTGTTGCGAAACCTGGCTTGCTTCGGTGATCAGCAGCCCTGCGGAGGCGCGTTGGCCGTAGTATTCGACGGCGAGCGGGCTCGGCACCATGCCCGCAACCGCGCGGTTGCGGGTCAGGGGCGCCATGACGAGGCGGTTCGGCAGCGTGATCGGTCCAAGCCTGTAGGGCTCGAAGAGTTTGGTCGGTTGGCTCATGTTGGCTGTTCCAGAAATTGGCGGGTGGCAGACAGGTGGGCATTTTTCTCACGCCGGCAATGCCGCCAGCCATTCAGATTTCGCGGGGCAAGCATCGCGGAGCCCCATTGACGCCGTCATTCCGGGTTCGCGCTCACGCGCGCCCCGGAATGATGGTTAGCTCACGCCGAGAAAATCCCGCTTGCCGATTTCCACGCCGTTGTGCCGGAGAATGCCGTGCGCGGTGGCGGCATGGAAATAGAAATTCGGGAACGCAAAATTGTTCAGGAACTGCTGGCCCTTGAGCGTGATGCTGCGGTCTGGCCCGGCGGGAAAGGTGACGTCGCGTCGGTCGGCGCCGTCGAACTGCGCAGGCTTGAACTCCTTGACGTATTCGCTGGTCCTGGCCAGCCGCTGCCTCAACTCCTCAAAGCTCGTTTCGGTATCGGGCGTGGACGGCACTTCGCTATGCGTCAGCCGCGCGCAGCCCTTTGCGGCGAAGTCGCAGGCGAGCTGGATCTGCTTGCTGAGCGGCAGCATGTCGGGATAGAGCCGCGCGCCGAGCAGGATTTCAGGCTGGATGTTCTTCGCCTTGCAATGGGCCTCGGCTTTGGTGAGGAGTCCGGAGAGGCTGCCGAGGATTTGCAGGAAGGCCGGAACGGAGGCGTCGTAGAAGGACATGTGATGCTCTTTTCGTGGATTGAGGAAAAAATAGAACGGATGGTCTTGGTAAGGTATTGCGCGTCGAGCCTTTTTCTAGCGTGCTAGCGAACGGTCGCCGATTCCTGCGCCTGGGAACGCGGCTGGCCGCGCATTCGCGCCAGCAGTTCGGGGGTTGGCCAGGAATCCGCGGGCAGCCCGTACTTGATCTGCATCGCCTTGACGGCGGTGCGGCTTTGCTGGCCAAGCACGCCGTCGACCTTGCCGACATTGAAGCCGGCGCGCACCAGCATTTGCTGCAATTGGCGGATTTCGCTGAACGGCAATTGTACGACCAATGCGGCCGGCCGGCGCATCGGCGGGCTGCCGGCGATGCGGCTGGCCAGATAGCCGGCGGTGGTGGAATAGATCAGCGAATTATTCCACTCGGTGTAGGCGGCGAAATTGGCATAGGCGAGGAAGGCCGGCCCGGCCCGGCCCATCGGCAGCAGCACCGATGCCGGCATGTCGTCATTCGGCAGCGCCCTCCCGTCCGGATAGGTCACGCCCAGTTGCGCCCATTTCGAGCGCGGCAACTGGATGGTCAGGTCGGCCTGTTCCCACGGCAGGTTTGGCGGCACGCGCACTTCCTGCAGCCAAGGCTCGCCGCGCCGCCATTTGAGGCCGGTCGCGATGTAGTTCGCGGTCGAGCCGATCACATCGGCCGGACTGTGCAGGAGATCACGACGTCCGTCGCCATCATAGTCGACGGCGTAGGTGAAATAACGGGTCGGCAGGAATTGCGTCTGTCCGAGTTCACCGGCCCAGGAGCCGACCATCTCGTCTGGCGTGAGGTCGCCGCGATCGATGATCTTCAGTGCGGCGACGGTCTCGTTCTGGAACATCTCCGAGCGCCGGCAGTCATAGGCCAGCGAAACCAGCGAACGCAGGGTTGGCAGATTGCCCATGTTGGCGCCGAAATCGCTTTCCAGTCCCCAGAACGCCGATATCACCGCCGGCGGAACGCCATATTCCTTCTCGGCGCGCGCGAACGCGGCGGCATAGGTTTTGATCCGGGCCTGCCCCTGCTGCATCCGGTAGGGTGCGGCCATGCGGCCGGCGAATTCGGTGAAGATCTGCCCGAACACGCGCTGGCCGTGGTCGCGCCTGACAATGCCCGGGTCATAGACGAGATGCGGCGCGGCTTCGGCGAACGTGTGCGGCGACACGCCGGCCGATATCGCCTGCTGCTTGAGCTCGGCGAGGAAGCGGTCGAACGACAGGCCGTTGTGGCAGGAGGCGGCGCGCGAAGACGGCGCTGTCACAGGTCTGGTTGGCGCCACGGCCGGCTTGAGAGCTTGCGCCGATAGCGCGGATGAAAACGCCAGCCATGCCGCGATGGTTGTGATGGCAACGCGTCCGGGCAAGAAGGGGGGCATCGATGTGGCTGGCTCATGACAAAGGAGGGCGGAATTCGAATATTACAGGCCGCGCGGCGGATTAGCCACCTCGTCGCGGCAGCAGCCATGCCCGGCCAGGATTTGCCATTCGCCCGATTTTGTTGCCCATTGCCGGCATGCGAGACTATCTGGAGCCAACGCAATGACCGACGAAACCAGCTACGCGCCGCCCAAGATATGGCACTGGAACAAGGAGAGCGGCGGCCGGTTCGCCGCTATCAACCGCCCGATCGCCGGGCCGACGCATGACATGGAACTGCCGGTCGGCCGCCATCCGCTGCAGCTTTATTCGCTGGCGACGCCGAACGGCGTCAAGGTCACGGTGATGCTGGAGGAACTGCTGGCGCTCGGCCATCGCGGCGCGGAGTACGATGCGTGGCTGATCCGGATCGACGGCAATCAGTTCGGCAGCGGCTTTGTCGCGGTCAATCCCAACTCCAAGATTCCGGCGCTGATGGATTACAGCGGGCCGAAACCGATCCGGGTGTTCGAATCCGGCGCGATCCTGCTGCACCTTGCCGAGAAATTCGGCGCCTTGCTGCCGCGCGATGCCGGAGCCCGCGCCGAATGCCTGTCGTGGCTGTTCTGGCAGATGGGCAGCGCGCCCTATCTCGGCGGCGGCTTTGGCCACTTCTATGCCTATGCGCCGAGCAAGATCGAATACGCCATCGACCGCTTCGCGATGGAGGTCAAGCGTCAGCTCGACGTGCTCGACCGCCGCCTCGCCGACAACGAATATCTGGCAGGCGAGCACTATACGATCGCCGATATCGCGGTGTGGCCCTGGTATGGCGCGTTGGCGCAGGGCCTGTTGTACGGCGCCGGCGAATTCCTCGACGTGCAGACCTACGCCAACGTGCTGCGCTGGACCGCGGCGATCGCCAAACGTCCGGCAGCGCGACGCGGCCGGATGGTCAACCGCGTTTGGGGCGATCCCTCCAGCCAACTGCACGAACGCCACGACGCCAGCGATTTCGAGACCAAAACGCAGGACAAGATCGGCGAGCCGGCGACGGCGAGTTGACCCGGGCTAAGCGTCGTTACGGCATGCTCAGCTCGTGGCGGCCAACCACCATCCAGTGCACTTCATCGGGGCCGTCGGCGAAGCGGAGGTGCCGCACGTCGGTGTACATTTCGGCGAGTGGTGTCCATTGCGAAACGCCGGTGGCGCCGTGCATCTGGATCGCCTGGTCGATGATCCTGCAGGTGCGCTCGGGCACCATGGCCTTGACCATGCTGACCCAGATGCGCGCTTCCTTGTTGCCGAGCACATCCATCGCCTTGGCGGCTTTCAGCACCATCAGCCGCATCGCCTCGATCTCGCAGCGCGCCTGCGCGATGATCTGAAGATTGCCGCCGAGATGAGCGATCTTGTTGCCGAACGCCTGGCGCGTCAGGCCGCGTGAAACCATCAGGTCGAGCGCCTTTTCCGCCTTGCCGATGGTGCGCGTGCAGTGATGGATGCGGCCGGGGCCGAGGCCGACCTGTGAGATCTCGAAGCCGCGGCCTTCGCCGAGCAGGAGGTTTTCCTTCGGCACCCTGACATTGTTGAAGCGAAGATGCATGTGGCCGCGCGGCGCATGGTCGTGCCCGAACACATGCATCGGCCCGATGATCGCCGTCATTCCGGGGCGCGCGGAGCGCGAGCCCGGAATCCATACTCCCGATGGTGGTTATGGATTCCGGGCCTGCGCCAAAAGGCGCATCCCGGAATGACGAAGTAGCCCGGATGGAGCGCAGCGCAATCCGGCGGCCTTCACATCCGCATCGCGAATCCCGGATTTCGCTGCGCTGCATCCGGGCTACGTGCATTACAGCTCCCGCGCATTGGAGAACGCGAACGAGGATACCCGCCTGGTGTTCTCGTCGAGGATCAGGGTGCGGGTGATCGGCGGTTCGGCGCGCTGACTGCAGTTTTCGCGCTCGCAGAGCCGGCAGTTGACACCGATCGGCGTGCCTTCGGTTTTCTCGAGGTCGATGCCGGTGGCGTAGATCAGCTTGGCGGCGTGGCGGATTTCGCAGCCGAGCCCGATCGCAAAGCGCGGCTGCGGCTGCGGATGCGGCGCCACGGGCCGGCGCACCATCTGCGCAATCGAGAAGTAGCGGTTGCCGTCGGGCAATTCGATCACCTGCTTGAGCAGCCGGTCCGGGGTGTCGAAGGTCGAGTGTACGTTCCACAGCGGGCAGGTGCCGCCGAATTTCGAGAACGGAAAGGTGCCGGAGGAAAACCGCTTGGAGACGTTGCCGGCATTGTCGACGCGCAACATGAAGAACGGGATGCCGCGCGCATTGGGCCGCTGCAGCGTCGTCAGGCGGTGGCAGACCTGTTCGAAGCCAGCGTTGAAGCGCTGCGCCAGCACGTGGACGTCGTAGCTGAGCTGCTCGGCGGCGGCGTGAAAGGCCTGGTAGGGCATCATGGCGGCGGCGGCGAAATAATTCGCGAGCGTGATGCGGTAGAGCCGGCGCGGCGTGTCGTCGAGCGGGCCGGCGCGGTTGACGATGGCCTCGAACTGGCCGGCGCATTCGGCGAGGCCGATCTGGAAGGCGAGCTGGAACGCGCGGCCGGGTCCATCGACCAGTTCGGAAATCAGCAGTTGCCGGCGATGGCGATCGAACCGCCGCAGCGTCTCGCGCATGACATCGACCGGCATGATGCGGGTGACAACCGAATGCCTTTCGCGCAGCCAACTCGTGAGTGCTGCAAACAGCTCCTCGGATGCCACGTTCAATTGGTCGCGCAGGCTTTCCGCGGCCTGTTCGAGTTCCGGAAAATAATTGCGGTTGGCCTCGATCAGGTCGCGGACCCGTTCGATCGGATTGGCTTCGAAGCGCGTGCCCTCGTCGCGGTCGGCCATCTGGGCGGCGACCAGGGTCTCGCCGCGGCGGGCCTCGGTGTAGGCGGCGTAAAGTCGTTGCAACGAATGCGTCACGCCAGGACACAATTCGGCGAGATCGCGCAGTTCCTGTTTCGGCAGGTCGATCTGGCGAAACAGCGGATCGGAGAAGATCTCGTTCAGTTCGGCGAAGAACCGGTCCTCGTCGGCGGTGGCGAGATCGCGCAGATCGAGATCATAGGCCTCCGCCAGCCGCAGCAGGATCTGCGCCGTGACCGGACGCTGGTTGCGCTCGATCAGGTTGATATAGCTCGGAGAAATGCCGAGACCCTCGGCGATCTGGGTCTGCGACAAGCCCAATTGCTGGCGGATGCGCCGAAACCTCGGTCCGACGAATAGCTTCTTGCCGGAATCGCCTGCCATGGCCGTCCTCATCGCCTGTTTGTGACAAAATTGACAAAATAACATCTATGACATGTTTAGATGTTACATGACATCACCATTCAGATGCAAGCTATCTGTACCCATAGAGCAGTTTAGCGTTTAGCTCCTGCCACGCATTTCGCAATGCACTGTCACGAATGTCGATTGGAGATTATGATGGCGAAGACCTTTCAGCAGCTAGTTCCCGCGCCCGCCGGGCGTTTTGATGGCATCAGCCGTCCCTACAGCCCGGCCGAGGTGGAGAAGCTGCGCGGCTCGGTGCCGATCGCCTACACGCTCGCCGAGAAGGGCGCCAATCGGCTGTGGGAATCGCTAAAGAAAGAACCCTTCGTCAATTCGCTGGGCGCGGTCACCGGCAACCAGGCGATGCAGCAGGCGCGCGCCGGTCTGCCCGCGATCTACCTGTCGGGCTGGCAGGTCGCCGCTGACGCCAACACCGCCGGCGCGATGTATCCGGACCAGAGCCTTTACCCGGCCAATGCCGGCCCCGAACTGTGCCGTCGCATCAACCGCACCTTCCAGCGGGCCGACCAGATCGAGCACTCCGAAGGCGGCGCCAAGATCGACTGGTTCGTGCCGATCGTGGCCGACGCGGAAGCCGGCTTCGGCGGTCCCCTGAACTCGTTCGAGATCATGAAGGCCTATATCGAGGCCGGCGCGGCCGGCGTCCATTTCGAGGACCAGCTCGCGTCGGAAAAGAAATGCGGCCACATGGGCGGCAAGGTGCTGATCCCGACCGCGGCCCATGAGCGCAACCTGATTGCGGCGCGGCTTGCGGCCGACGTCTGCGGCACCCCGACGTTCGTGCTGGCGCGCACCGACGCCGAAAGCGCCAAGCTGATCACCGCCGATGTCGACGAGCGCGACCGCGAGTTCATCACCGGCGAGCGCACCGCGGAAGGCTTTTTCCGCCTCAAGCCCGGCACCGGCCTCGCGCACTGCATCAAGCGCGGCATCGCGTTTGCGAAATATGCCGACCTGTTGTGGTGGGAGACCTCGACGCCGAACCTCAAGGAAGCCAAGGAATTCGCCGAGGCGGTGCAGAAGGTCTGTCCCGGCAAGATGCTGGCCTATAACTGCTCGCCGTCGTTCAACTGGGAAGCCAATATCGACAAGGCGACGATCGCCAAATTCCAGCGCGAGATCGGCGCGATGGGGTACAAGTTCCAGTTTGTGACCCTTGCGGGCTTCCACTCGCTCAACCACGGCATGTTCGAGCTCGCGCGCGGCTACAAGGCCGAAGGCATGGCGGCCTATTCCCGCCTGCAGCAGGCCGAGTTCGCCTCGGAGAAGCACGGCTATTCGGCGACGCGCCATCAGCGCGAAGTCGGCACCGGCTATTTCGATCTGGTGTCCACCACCATCACCGGCGGTACCTCGTCGACGACCGCGCTTCACGAACTCGACCGAAGCCGCGCAGTTCAAGCCGCACGGTTCGGAAATCAAGGTTCAAGCGGCTGAATAACGGGAGACGATGATGACCAAAGGCAGCAATTTCTGGGTGATTGGCGGCGAATTCGGTTCGATGAACTTCCACAAGCTCGTGGAAGGTTCGGCCCAGGTCCAGGGTCCGTTCAAGACCCGCAAGGAAGCTGAGGATGCCTGGCGGGTCGTCTCGGAAGAGAACCGCCACAAAGCCGGCGTGCGCTTTTCGATCGTAGAAGAGCCCAATCGCGCCACGGCCTGAGAGCCGGCGGCCGGCCAAAGGCTCAAAGAAAACGTTCGGGTAAACGCGCCCAGGGACGACCACGGCCCCATCCGGAGACCCGGGTGGGGCCGGCTTTCGTCCGCGGCCGCTGCAGGCTGCAAGCCTTTGGGAATAAACGGCCTTTGCCGGTGAGGGTGGTTACTGATAGGTTAAGGGTGCTGGGGACTCAGCAGCAAGGGCCGAACGGGATGTCAGAGGCGCAAAACACCGGGAGCCCTGCCGCCAGCGATGCGCGCCCGGTCCGGCTGCGCGATGCGTTGCGGCAGGCGCGGATCGAGACTGCGGATCGCACCGGCGTCGTCGTCGATCTGCGCGACGCCGAGGTCGCCCGGCTCGAGATCCTCAATGAAGCGCTCGATCCGCTGTTCGCGCAGATTCCAGATCAGGTCGATTTGTTCGATCGCGGCCTCAGCCAGGGCGAAACGCCGCGGCTGTGGATCGACGTGGTCGCCCATGTGCTGATGGGACGCGACAAGCGCATCTACCGCTTCGTGCAGGACACCCGTTTCGGCCGGATCGTGATTGCCGAGTCTCGCGACGTCGCCGACATCGTCGACGCCGTCACCGGTTATGTCGCCCGCCGCATGATCGAGCGCGAGCATGCGCTGGTGGCGACGCCGATGGTTGCGCCTGCAGCAATCAAAAAGCCGCGCCGCAGCCGGTTCTGGAGCTTCGCGCTCGGATTCGTGCTGGGCGTGCTTGCGCTGTTCGCGCTCGCACTTTTCGCAAGCCTGCGCGATTTCTGAACCCGACACACCGGCCTCGTCAGGTCCGTCGAGGGCGCCTGATGGCGTTCCGATCAAAGAACAGCATGGCAATGAAGGGTATCGTCAGGCTCAGGGAGAGTTGCAACGTCGCGGCGTCTCCCCAGCCGTATTCTCCCTTTAACGTCGCAAAGATATAGCCGGCCAGGGAGGCTGGAATATACAGGAACGTGACGACGAGGCCGGTTGCTCTGCCAACGAAATCCGGCCTCACCGAGCGCTGCATCAGTGCGTAGGTGTTGACAAAAAAGAAGCCGCTCGCCGCCGACCCCTGCACAAACGACAGCAGCACTTGCCAGGTCGGCGACGTGACGATGTTGAACAACAGGTAGGCGTTGACCGCGAGCACCGCGATCGCGACGAGGTTGATGACGATCTGATCGAAGCGATCGGCGAGCCAGCCGGCGGGAATGCCGATCAGCGCGCCGAGGCCGAACATGCTGGCGGCCAGCCCGGCGGTCCGCACATCGAACTGCAATGCGGTTCGCAGGAAGGTCGGGTACAGCCCGATATAGCCATAGACCGCAACGCCAAGCCCGGTTGCACAAATGCAGCAGATGACGACGTTGCGATGGAACAAGCCGTTCGGGATCGCTGGCGGCGACAAGGGCTCGGCTCCCACCGCGGTCTCCGCTCTCTGCTCGGTGAAAAGGCCCGACAGAACAAGCAACGCGACCAGCATCATGGCGAGACCCAGCAGGCCGTATGCGATGAGTGGAATTCGCCAATCGCTGGTCATGCTGAGTATTTGCGCAGCAAGCATCGGGCCGATGAATGATCCGAGCCCATAGGCGAAATTCATCGAGCCAATGGCGAGCGCACGGCTCCTGTAGAAGTAGACACCTACGGCAGTGAAGGCGGCTGCGTTTTGCATTCCCTCGCCCAGCCCGGACAACACCCGATAGCCTGCCATGTCGTAGAAATTGAACGCGAACGCGGTCGCGATGGTCAGGACCGAATAGATCAACATGCCGAGCAGGATGACGGTCTTTCGGGAAAGGCGGTCCATTGCGAGACCGGTCGGAACGCCGGACAAGCCCAGGCCCAAGGTAAAAACCGTCGCCAACAGCCCGCCCTGCTCCAGACTGAACCCGTAGTCTCTGGTTACATTGGGCAACAGGATCGAAAACACGATCCTGTCCATTGCGTTGATCATGTAGCAAAGACCAACAATGATCAGCATGGTCAGCGCGGATTGCGGAGACAGGCGTCCGGTTGCGACGTCGCGTTCAGAGAATTTGGACATGCTTGCTCCACGGCAGCCCGAGGCCGATCCGAGTTAACAGGAAAGATCCGGGCCTGACTGCCCGACAGGGGCGGGGCACAGGTTCGGTATCGTTGAGGAACTTCGCGCTGGCGTGCGCTAAGCAAGCGGTGCCAGCGCGACGTTGCGCAGCCCGCGCTCATCGATCTGGAATTTGCTTGCCAACCAGTCACAGATGATCTCTTGACCCAGGGTCGGATTGTCATGCTGACAGTGATCAGCCCCGGTGTCTTCCTCGCTGGTCAGGCGCAGCGTGACGTCAACGCCCTTGCTTGCGGCGTAGCGGTACACCGTCATGGCCTGGCCGACGCCAAGAACGTCGTAACCGCCGTGCACGATCAGATATGGACATTTCATGTGGTCGAGAACACCGTCCAGCTTGAAGTTCGCAGCCTTCGCGAGGGCTTCACGCACCGAGTTCGCGCCAATGACCCATTTCAGATGGTCGGCAAGGCCGTGATCCTCGCTCGCGCCGGCAAAGAGTTCGGGCAGGCTCCAGATTGCTCCGTGCGAAATGCACGCCGCCAGCCTGTGTTCAAAGCTCGCAGCCCGGGCGGCATAGTAGCCGCCGAGACTCGATCCGCAGACCGCGATCCTGCTCAAGTCGACATCGGTGCGCGTCGCCAGATAGTCGATGCACCGTCCAATCGGGATCTCGTAATCGTGGCGGCTGACGATCTTGTGCCGCCGCAACGTGCCGCCCTGGCCGGGTCCGTCGATCATGAGCACTGAAATGCCCCGCTGCAGGGCACCATGAGCCTGCATCGCCCACATCTCGTCCTTGATTGAATCAAGGCCGCCCATCGAGATCAGAACAGGCTGACGCTCGATCGCGAACGGCGCGCGAACAAAATAGCCGCAGAGCGCGGCGCCGTTCTCGTAGGGAATGTCGACGGGTTGACCCGCGGGAATGAGCCAGGAGAGAAATTTTTTCGAGCACGCCTCCATCCGTTCGAAAATGGCGAGCCGGCGCGGATCGTCCGCTGCAAGCCAGAACTCGGCCTGCCGATAATAGCCGGCAGCTCGCAGCCAGCAATTCTGGGCGGTCCTCAGGTGACCTTCGAGCTCGGCCTGATCGCCGCGGAGCCGGTTGCGGTCCGCAATGCGCTTGAATTCGGTAAACCAGCTTTCCTTGTCGCCTGGGATCATCCGCGACGCGGCCTGGAAGCATTCGCTGACTGCGCCGGCACCTTCCTGTGTCTCGCCGAGACCGCGGCGAAACTGATAGGACATGAACGGATGCTCGGGCCAATGATGCCAGCCGTAAGGTTCGTAATGCGGCTTGAAATCGGACGCCCGTGCATCGATGAGCTTGGCTTCGACGGCCATCGTTGCCTCCAGCACCACAACGTCACGTCAAACTATTGGTGCAAGCTTCAGCTCGGTCAAGCAACTTGAATAAAATTCAAGTAGGACAAACATCTCGGATGCTGGACGATTGTGATACGTTTCGTGGTACAGCAATTGAGCGGCGTTTCGATTGTGATGATGCGACCATCGGCAAAATCGGCGGGCAGAGTCAGGTTTGTTGTGATTTTAGTTGGAGCCACACCCGCTGGCGCCCCGGTGATAAGCGACACCCCGGCAGGAAGCACATATTGGACCGCGCCGGTTAGGCTGCCGTCGGGTTGGGTGGCGTAAGCACCGTCATACTGCATTGTCGCAACGTCGACGCCCGCGAGTATCCCATCATCGATGTAAAATAGGCCAATGCTCTGACCAGCTATGCCAGTGAGGTAGGCGATTAGCGCAACATTTTCGGCCTTGAACTATTTCAAGTCGCCGCCTAAAGCCGCGATCGGCCCTCGTTATTGATCACTTTGAAGATCACCAGAAAAAAGCGAACTTCCCTACGTTGGGCGAAAAGAATTTCCATCAACTGCGTATGTGGATCACAAACAACGGCCAAGGTCCTGCAACAATCCACAATGTCGCTATTAGCCCAGAACTCTCGCAAACGTTAAAGACGCCGGATCACGAAAGTCAAAGAATGGACTACGTGGCAAAAAATAGAGCGAGCGCTGCGATCGAGCGACGCGACGTCACTTTGCCTTTCCGGAAAAGGGAGGCGCGGCTTTCAGTTCAGCCGTCAAATTCTTGGTGAAGAACTCTATGTACCTTCTTCGGCTGTCGACTGTGGCCTCACGGTCGTATGCCATCGTATACCCGAAGACTTTTCTCATCGGCCCTGGCAGATCAAAGCCGTGGTACGTGTTTGGATAGGAGATGACCTCGAACTCTGCACCCGTGACGACGCCAGCGCTTTTCGATTTGATGCATTCGGCCGGCGGCGACCAATCATCTTTTTCTCCGACAAAAACAATCGTCGGCGACTTGTAAACGTAGCCAACTCCCTCGAGTAATTTTTCACAATTAGGATAGTAGGCTGCGATCGCGCGAAAGTGGTCGGTCGGTCCTCCCTTCGCGCTGAGGAGCGCGGCGCTCGCGCCATCGCTTAGACCAACAAGGAATATGTTGTCCTTGCTGATGTTCGCATGGCGTTGCAGAGCAGCCATCGCATTGAATGCGTCATCTCGTCTGAGCTCATATTGTCTAACCAAGACCGATCGGTGCCCCAATCCGCCACACGCTTTGCCACCCATCAAATTCCGAGGCCCATAGCTATCCAAAATCAGCGTGGCAAATCCGCTGCTCAGCAACTCTCGGGAGTGAGCCCGAAGTGTCGTTAGTGCAACTGCATCCAGCCCTCCACATGGATGCAGCAAGATGACGACCGGAAACGGACCGCTCCCTTTTGGGAATGAGAGGTCGCCACCAATATTGGCGGTGAATTCGTTTTGCGTGACCTCGCTCCGAAAGGTAATCAGCTCCGCGTGTGCAAGGGATGGAAACAGGACAGGGGTCAGTAAGACCAACCAATGACACAAGTGGCGCATAGCTGCGGTTCCTAAAAGGGGCCTAAGAATGAGCGTTGCGTTTGATCCTAGGGTGCATTACAGCGCCAAGAAATAGTCAATGAGCGAGGCCGTCGCGCCCACCGAGAGGAAGGCATCCCTTATACTGACGAGCCGGCTTTAGCGACCTGTCCAAGTCTGCTCCGGGTCATTCGCGTCGGTTTTGGCATGTCCGCGTCATATCGGTTAGAACGCATTCTCGGGACGTGGTGATCGCGCCCGCTACGACGCATCATGTCCGCGCGGCGGTGTGCATTTTTCGCCCGGTTGATGCTGTCCTCACGACTGAGTTTCCTCCAAGAATTTTGCCGCATTCAATTCGCGCTGGCGCCAGTCATCCCGGCGTCGGCGTTCTGCTGCAATCGACCGCAACGCGATCCTTTGCTCGATGATCTGATCAACGCGATCGCCGGATAACGTGCCGGCTTTGACCAGTGCCTCGACCAGGTCATTCAGGATGTCGACATTCTCCGACAGCAGCGCGCGGGCTTCGCTTCAAGCGGGCCGCCGCGGGACAGTGCTATATCAGCCGTGTCTGACTGAGTTGCCGGACGCGCAGGGCGTCATCGATCCCCCGCACGGTCTGTTCGCAGCGCCACGCCGCGCCGTCGCGCGCGATCGAAAACAGATTGTAGGCGGCGGCGGGATAGCGGCCATGGGCGATCGCGGACGCCGACGGCACGCCGATCGCGGGGATCGCCCCGCTCGGTCCGTCGACCCATATGGTCGAATGGACGTGATCGTGCCCGTGCAGGATCAGGTCCACGCCGTGTCGTTCGAGCAGCGCCAGCAACGGCTTCGAATCGGTCAGCCGCTTGACGCGCGAATCCGAGCGCAGCGGGTGATGGATCAGCAGCACACGAAAGGCCTGCGCGGCGGACAGGTCGTTCAGGATGCGATCCAGCGCATCGAGCTGGCTGCGTCCGAGCCGTCCTGTCGCCATCAAGGGCGGCGTCGGCACCGCGGACGAGACGCCAATCAGGGCCAGCGGCCCGCGCCGGCGCAGGAATGGAAACGGTCCGCCGCCATCGGACGTGTCGCCACGCAAATAATCGTCGAACGTCTCGGTAAAGCGGTGCCGGGTGATGCGAACATAGGCGTCATGATTGCCGGGCACGATCGCGACGCGCTCGGGTGAACCGACGCTTTCCAGCCAGGCCCGCGCCGGTTCGAATTCGGCAGCGAGAGCCAGATTGACGAGATCGCCGGTGACCGCGATCTGATCTGGCGCCTGCGCCTGCAAGTCCGCCAGCAGCGCGTCGAGCACATCGCGGCGGTGGAATTTGTGGCGGTTGCGCGTCCAGTTGAGGTAGCCGAGCGCGCGCTTGCCGGCGAGATCGCCAAGCCGCGCCGCCGGCAGCGGCGGCAGGTGCGGATCGGACAAATGGGCCAGCGTGAATGCCGCCATCAGCGGCACCCGACCGGGCTTCCGGCGAGAAAGGCCAGCACGATCATCTCGTGATATCCTGTGAAACCCCGCCATGTAATGGCAAGTTGACGGTCGTGGCGCAAGGATCAAACAGCATGGGTGGATATCGGGGGATCGGCTGAAATGAACGGTGACAGGCTGCGGTTGAGACTGGAGCCGGCGTTGCGCCGGCTGTTCCATCTCTATTGGCGTTTCGCCCGCGCCATGACGCTTGGGGTCCGCGCCGTGGTGCTGGACGGCGAGAGCAGGGTGTTTCTGGTCAAACACGGCTACGTCTCCGGCTGGCATCTGCCGGGCGGCGGCGTCGAAGTCGGCGAGACCTTCCGCGAAGCGCTGCATCGCGAACTGGCCGAAGAGGGACAGATTGAGCTTCTGGCCGAGCCGCGCCTGCACGGCATCTTCTTCAACCGCCATGTCTCGCCCCGCGATCACGTCGCGGTCTATGTGGTCAGGGACTTTCGTCAGGACAGCGTGCCGGCGCCCAATCGCGAAATTGCCGCCTGCGGCTTTTTCGGCGCCGACGCGATGCCGGCGGATACGACCGAAGGCACCCGGCTGCGGATAGCGGAAGTGCTGCAAGGCAAGATGCCGAGCGCAACCTGGCGCTAAAGCCTGTTCGGCTCTGATTGAATCAGAACCGGGCTTTGGCTTGTCGTTTTTGACGCGGTTTCTTCGCGCGAACCGGTACCCACTCCGCTCGAAAACGCGATAGGAGGCCGCGCGCTTGCGGCAGAAGTAGTGGAAGATGACCTGCTTGAGCAGGCGCCAAAAGCTCGACCGTGGTATGGAGGTCTGAGTCGGCAGGACTGATCAGGCAGGCGTTCCAGCGATGACATTATCGACGATGCGGATTGCCGTACTGGTGCCGTGCTTCAACGAGGAGGCCGCAGTCGCCACCGTCGTTGCCGATTTTCGCAAGGTGTTGCCGTCGGCCCGGATATTCGTTTACGACAACAATTCGTCGGATCGCACCGCGGCGGTGGCGGGCGATGCGGGCGCCGAGGTGCGCCGCGAACGCCGCCAGGGCAAGGGACATGTGGTCCGGCGCATGTTCGCCGACATCGACGCCGATATCTATGTTCTGGTCGATGGCGATGCCACCTACGATGCTGCCAGCGCCCCGCGCATGATCGATGCGCTGGTGTCGGATCGTCTCGACATGGTGGTGGGCTTTCGCGTCGATCAGGTCGAGGCCGCCTATCGGCGCGGCCACCGCGCCGGAAACTGGATGCTGACCGGCTTTCTTTCGTCGGTGTTCGGCCAGGCTTTCAAGGATATTCTGTCCGGCTACCGGGTGCTGTCGCGGCGTTTCGTCAAATCCTTTCCGGTGTTGTCGGACGGCTTCGAGATCGAAACCGAGCTCAGCGTTCACGCGCTCGAACTGGCGCTGCCGGTCACCGAGATCGAAACGCCCTATTACGCGCGGCCGGCGGGATCGTTCAGCAAGCTCAATACCTGGCGTGACGGCTTTCGCATCCTCGGCACCATCCTGCGGCTCTACCGGTCGGAGAAGCCGTTGCGGTTTTTCGGGGCGATCGGAATTTTCCTCATCCTGGTTTCGATCGGTCTCGCGATCCCGATCCTTGTCACCTATCTCGAACAGGGTATCGTGCCCCGGCTGCCGACCGCGGTACTGTCGATGGGGCTGACGATCCTGGCGATGCTGTCGATGTCTTCGGGGCTGGTGCTCGACACGGTGACGCGCGGGCGCCGCGAGATGAAGCTGCTCGCCTATCTGTCGCAGACACCGATCGGCAGGGACTGACAGGCCGCGAAGTTTGCCGGAACCGGGCGATGGACCCCGCCGCCGCATGATGCTATCCCGCGCCGACCATGAATGATCTTGCATTGACGATTTTGGCCGAAACCGCCAACGACGCGCAGGCGATCGAGCGGCTGCATGCGCGCACGTTCGGGCCCGGCCGCTTCGTGTTGAGCGCCTACCGGATCCGCGAGCATGTCGACCATTTGCTCGAGCTGTCCTTCACGGCCCGGATCGGAACGTTGCTGGTGGGCTCGGTGCGCCAGTTGCCGATCTGTGTCGGCGAGACCCGGGCGCTGCTGCTTGGACCGTTGACGGTCGAGCCACCGTTTCGCGGCCGCGGCGTTGGCCGCGCGCTGCTCGATCGCGCGCTGAAGGGTGCCAAGGCTCGCGGCCATCGGCTGGTGCTGCTGGTGGGCGACGAGACCTATTACAGCCGCGTTGGTTTCAAGGCGATTCCGAAGGGACGGGCGACCATGCCCGGACCGGTCGACTACGACCGTCTGCTGGTGGCAGAACTGGTCGTCGGCGCCTTCGCCGGCGTTTCCGGCGCGATCCGCCCGGACTGGAGTTTTGCCCGCTAGGCGCGATCGAAGCGCGTTTCCGGTGCCGCGGCTTCATCCTTCGAGACGCCGCGCCAGTGCGCGGCTCCTCTGGATGAGGTCCAACCCCTCATGGTGAGGAGCCCGCGCAGCGGGCGTCTCGAACCACGAGGCCCGCGGGCCGCCCGCACTCAAAGCTTCTGCGAAATGCCGAAAAAGAATCCGCGGCGCGGTCCGTACTGCGGCGCGAATACGCCGATGCCCGAGCCGTCCCTGATCTGGTAGATATTGTCGAACAGGTTGACGACGTCGAAGCGCAGCGTGGTCGGCTTGGTCGGCGACACGATGTTGAAATCGTGCGACAGACCGAGATTGACCTGGGTGTACGACGGTACGTGATCGATATTGGCGAAGCCGGACCGCAGGCCGCTGCCGTAGATCATCGATGCGCTGAACCGCGTGCCGTTCCAGAGATAGGAAGCCCCGGCCGACCCGGTCAAAAGCTGAGTATGGTCGGTATAGATATAATTGTTGGCAATGTAGGCCAGTCGCGCGGGGTCGAACAGATACTGGTTCGACACGATATCGGTGCCGATCTGTTGCGCCGAAGCGAGATTTGCGTAGGCTCGGAAATTTCCATTGGTGTAGGACGCTTTCAATTCGACGCCGACGTTCTTGGCGCGGTCGTAGTTGAAGCCGCTCAGCACATAGGCCGCGCCGAATTGGCCATCGTCAAGCAGATCGCGAGCGGTCTTGTAGTAGCCGTCGACACCGATCTCGAGGCCAGGTATCGGGTAGATTTTCTGGACGACGCCGATGTCGAACACGTTGGCCCGCTCCGGCAACACTGGATCGTTGGCCGACACGGCGGGTTGCTGCGTCGTGTTCTGCACCAGTGCGAGATTGGTCGGCGCCGCCACCACCTGCGGCGGTGGCGTGAAGGTTCGCGCATAGCCGGCGTGGAAGGTGGTGCCTTCGGTCGGCTTCCAGGTCATGCTGAGGCGCGGGCTGAGTTGGTTGGCATCGACATATTGCCACATCTGGTCAAAGCGCAGTCCGGCATTCACGGTCAGATTGTTAGTAACCTT
Source organism: uncultured Alphaproteobacteria bacterium (assembly GCA_963808035.1). Taxonomy (GTDB): domain Bacteria; phylum Pseudomonadota; class Alphaproteobacteria; order Rhizobiales; family Xanthobacteraceae; genus Bradyrhizobium. Next base: position 120,061 of record CAWEEF010000012.1, read on the forward strand.
CCATTCGTCCGCCAGATAGGTGCTGAACAACACGCCGGTCTTGGCGCTGGAATCGAACACCGAGAACGGCGCGTCGACCGGATTGCCCATGGGGTCGAGCGGCAGCACCGTGGATCCGTTGTTTACCAGCGAACGTTCGGCGCTGGCGGAAAATCCGAATTTGAGCGTATGGGCGAATCCGACGCGATAGGAAGTATCTTCCTGAATGCCGTTGATGACACTCTGCCGGTAGACGTCGGAGGCCACGCCGTTGAAGACCAGATCGCCGATCGTATCGGGCAGGAAGTGCAACTGGCTGTAGCGGTTGAAGTAGGAGAGCTGGTAGTCAACGCCATCGCCGGACTTCTGGTAGGCAAGGACATTGAACTGGTTGAACTCGCTCTGCCGCTCGTTGAGCAGCGTGGAGTCGAAGTTGGACACCCCGAAGGCGGTAAAGACCGGCGTCTGTCCGGGATTGTTGGGAATCTGATAGCTACCGTTCGACACGCCGCTCATGAAGGTCAGCCGGCTGCTCGGATCGAGCACCGTCGACAGATACAGAAATCCCTTTTCCTGCGAGGTGTGGTCGTGAATGGCGTTGTACGCCGGGGTCGGATTCTCGATTCCGAGGTTGCTGCCGAAATAGCGCCCCGAAACGAAATACTGGGTCTGTCCGACGGTGCCGCCATATTCCAGCGAGGTCGTGATGGTGCCGTGGCTGCCGCCATAGACGCTGATGCTGCCGCTGTTGTTGAAGGCGTCGGCCTTGGTCTGGATGTCGAGGACACCTGCGGTGCGCAGGCCGTACTGTGCCGGCAACGCCCCGGTGATCAGGGCAAGGCTGCCGACGATACCGGTATCGATGATCTGTCCGAATGCGCCGACGCCGTCGGGCAGCATGATGCCGTTGATGCGATATTGCAGATTGGCGTGCTCGTTGCGCACATGCAGTTCGCCGCTTGCGGCGGAGTCCTGCGATACGCCGGGGACCTGCAGCAGCGCCTTGTCGAGCGGCGTATTGGTGCCCTGCGGCAGCGCCGCGAGGGCCTGCTGGTTCATCTCATACGATCCGGCGCCGGTTGCCGCCACGATGTTGCGGCGGGCCTCGTCGAATACCTCGTTCTTGCCGGCGACCGCCTGCGCCTCGGTCTGCGGTAGCGGAGCCGCCGGGGTTTCGAGCCGTCTTTTGGATACGACATGGGTGCGGGGCCGGCGCGGATGCAGCACCGGCTTGGGCGCGGCGACTTCGATCTCCGGAAGCGCGGTCGCGCCAGCCGCCGCTGCGGGCCGTGTTTGCGCGTGCACTTGGCCGCCGAGGCCGCAAAGCAGCAGCGAGGCGGAGACGGCCAGCATTGGCCTTGCGAATAGCGACATTGATCCCAATCCCATCAAGCGCGACCAGATTCGTCGTTGACGAATTCGGCAAGCGCTGGCCGTCGATGTCAGACGGACCGAGTTCAGCCTGTCCCGGCGGATCGGTCGCGAACGACGCGGCGATCAGGCGGGGACATCGGGATCAGGAGACGGGGGGGAGCGCGAGGCTGAAATGCGACGTGGGCCGACTTCAGATGGACGAATTCGGCGTCGGTGGTGCGATACAGGAATTCGACGGCTTGCGGCAGTCGCAGCAGCGGCGGGGTCGAAAACAACACGGCATTGGCCATCGCGATCACGGCGCAGATCGCGCAGGCATCGTCCGGGTGCTGACGGTCGGAATGGCGGTCGGATCCCGCCTGTCGGGTGGATCGGCTCAGCGCTTCCGGTGCGGCAGGAGTGCCGTGGGATGCACTGGATTGCATCGCCGGCGCGGCCTGCGCGGCGATCCCGTGGAAATGCCCGAATGCCAGCACGAACTGGATCGCCAGCGCCAACAGCGCCAGCCGCGCGCCATGTCTGATATTCGAGCGGAACCACTTCATGCCGACAGGCACTCCGCATCGACGGTGACCCGGCGATCCGGGTCCGCGCAGATGTTATAATATAACATCAGGCAACCTCCGTGGATGTCAACCATCGTCTGGTCCGACACCGTCAGAATTGCCGGGGCTGTGTAGTTCGGGCAACGCCGTAGCGTTTTCGAGCGAAGCGGGTACCGGTTCGCGTGAAGAAAACGCGTCAAAACAACAAGCTAAAGCCCGGTTCTGATTCAATCAGAACCGACCAGGCTTTAGTGGCTTGCCGAGACGATCAGCGGCCTTCACGCAGCCAGGTCGCGGCGAAGGCCCCAAGCAGCAGCAGCAGACCGATCAGGCCGGCGAACAGCGGCAGCACGCCGACGCCCTTGACCACACTGGCGTCCCGCATCTTGACACCCATCCAGCCATCGCCGTGAAACACGCTGGATGCACGCACCGGTACGATGCGTGGAAGCTCGATGCTCGAACCGTCGACCACCCGCCGCGCGTCGCCACCGGTGGCTTGCGCCAGCGGCTTCAGCGTATCGGGCGTGGATGTCACCTCGGAAAACTCCTTGGGGTTGGTCGGGCCGACATTGATCAGGGCTTTCAGCGTGCCGTCGGTGGCCTGCCACAAACCGAGCTCGTTGGCGGGGACGGTCGACGTCCAGATACCGGGTTCGCCGGCGCTCAGCGTCAGTTGGCGCGTGGCGCCGGATGGCGAGGTCACCGTCACCGGCGCGACACTATCTGCCATGGTCTGACGCAGCACCTCCAGATCGTGGCCATGGACTTGCAGACGCAGCGCCTCTTCGTCGAGTTCGGGCTGCTTCATCAGCCAGTGCGACATTCGCCGCAGCAGATCGATATGCGGCCCACCGCCCTCGTAGCCGCGTGCCCATAGCCAGATCTGGTCGGACAACAGCAGCGCGGCGCGGCCCTCGCCATAGCGGGACAGCAGCAGCAGCGGCTTGCCATCAGCCCCCGTCATCAGCGGTGGCGTGGTGGCGTTGCGGGTTTCGACGGTGCGAAAGAACCGACCCCAATGCGGTGGTTCGGAGCCCGAGCCTTCCAGCCCGCGTGTCACCGGATGGCGCTTCCCGGCGTCGCTGAGATGGGCGTAGAACGGTCTCTCGGTGACGCCGACCGGCTCTGCCGGCAGCACTGAATCCAGCGGCGTGCGCCAGATGCTGGTGGTCGACGCGTAGTCGGGGCCCGCCGAAACCAGCACCGCGCCGCCGCTGCGCACATAGCGCGCGATATTGTCGAAATACGCGATCGGCAGCACGCCCTGCCGCGCGTAGCGGTCGAAGATGATCAACTGGAATTCGTTGATCTTCTGCTGGAACAATTCGCGGGTCGGAAATGCGATCAGCGACAATTCGTTGATCGGCGTTCCATCCTGCTTTTCCGGAGGCCGCAGGATCGTGAAATGCACCAGATCGACGCTGGGGTCGGACTTGAGCAGGTTGCGCCAGGTGCGCTCGCCGGAATGCGGCTCGCCCGAGACCAGCAGCACCCGCAATTTGTCGCGCACCCCGTCGATCGAAACCACGGCGCGGTTGTTCACCAGCGTCAGCTCATTTTCGAGCGGCGAGGCCTCGATCTCGACGATGTTGGGCCCGGGGTGCTTGATATCGATGTCGACATTGACGGTCTGACCGCTCTGCACGGTGCGCTCGTTGATCACATCGCCGTCGCGGCGCACCACGACCTTGGCGCGCTCGCCGCTGACACCCTGGTCGTCCAGCCGGTAGGTGATGGTCTGGGTCTGTCCGACGATGCCGAACCGGGGAGCTGCGGAAATCGCGATGCGCCGGTCGCGTTCGCCCTTGCGCCCGGTGATCAAAGCGTGCACCGGAGCCTGGAATCCGAGCGCGGACGCGTTGGCCGGAATGTCGTGCACCCGACCGTCGGTGATCAGGAAGGCGCCGGCGACGCGATCGACCGGAACGTCCGACAGTGCCGAAGACAGCGCGCCGAACAATTTGGTGCCGTCGGTTTCACCGTCGGCCTGGCCCGCTTCGACCACCCGTACATCCAGCCCCTTGATCTTTTTCAGGCTATCGACCAGTGCCTGCTGGGCCTCGGCGGTTTCTCGGGTGCGAGTGCCAAAACTCTGGCTGGGACTCTTGTCGACCACGACCACGGCCACCGATGACAGCGGCTCACGGTCCTCGCGGGTAAAGGACGGATTGGCCAGGGCCAGCACGATCAGGGCAAGCGCCGTCACGCGCACCGCGGCGCCGCGGGCGCGTCCCAGCAGCAGCATGGCCGCGATCACCGCGATGGCGGCGACCGCGAGCCAGATCACCAGCGTGGGAACCAGCGGCGTAAAGGCGATGCCGTAGTTCATGGCGTGCACCTGTCAGCGTCGTCACGGCGGGAAGCGTTGATGCTCATCATGCGCATGTCACTGTCCCAGCCGCTCGATCAGCGCCGGCGCGTGCACCTGGTCGGCCTTGTAGTTGCCGGTCAGGGTGTACATCACGATGTTGACGCCGGCGCGGAAGGCAAACTCGCGCTGTCGCGGCTCACCCGGCGTCAGCGGCAGCATCGGCTGGCCGTCCGGGCGCAGCGCCCAGGCGCCGGCGAGGTCGTTCGAGGTGATGATGATCGGCGAGACGCCGTCGCCGCCGCGCGCGGGCCGCTGCGAGGCCTCCTCGTCGTCCTCGCGCGGCAGCGCCTCGACCCAAGTCTGCCCCGAGTTGAAGCGTCCCGGGAAATCACGCAGCAGGTAGAACGTCTTGGTCAGGACGTGATCGCGCGGCACCGGCTCAAGCTCGGGAATGTCGAGCGAGGAAAGGATGTCGCGCAAGGCCTGCATGGCCGGCGTCTGCGAGGCGCCGCCTTCTCCCGGGGGCGCCTCGATGGCATCGCGGGTGTCAAACAGCACGGTACCGCCATTTTTCATGTAGGCGTCGATGCGGTTGATGGCGTCTTGCGGCGGCTTCGCCGCGCCCGGCACCACCGGCCAGTAGATCAGCGGAAAGAACGCCAGTTCGTCGCGTGCGGGATCGATGCCAACGGGATCGCCGGCTTCGAGGGCCGTGCGTTGCGCCAGAAACAGGGTCAGGCCGGCCATGCCCGCCTTGACGATCGAATCCACATCCGCATTGCCGGTGACCACATAGGCAAGCCGGGTCTGCGAGACCGCCTTCAGAGCAAAATCATCCTTGTCATCGGCACGGCAGGCCGTCGGCGCCAGCAGCGCCGACACGATCAGGGTGAAAGCCAGCACCGCCGACACCGCGCGCCGCCGCAGCAACGCGGCGAAGCCGGCGCCGAGCAGGGCGACGATGATCGCGTCGATCAGGAACAGTGTCAATGAGGACGACAACAGGATTCCGCGCAGGTCGCGCGGTTCGGAGTTGGTGTAGCTCGCCCGCCGCGCCGGCAACGCCGAAGCATCGAGCGGCGAGATGCGGTCGCTGGCCGCCAGCGCATTCACGGCCAGCGGGCCGTCCGCCGGTCCGTAGAAGCCGGGCGGGTGATCGATGCTCGCGCGATCGCGAAAGTCGGCGGGAATCGGCTTTGCAGTCGAGGGCGGTGGTCCGAACGCGCCAAAGCCGTCGAGCGTCCGCAGCGGCGCTACGGTTTCGGCCTTGGCCTCGCCGGCAACGCCCGCGCCCGGATTCGAAGTATAGCCGGACATGTCGACGACCCGCCGCAGCATCTCGACGAAGGTGCCGGACATCGGCAGATCGGACCAGCGCATGTCGGCGCTGACATGAAACAGGCTGACCACGCCCTTGCCGCGGCGTTCGCCGGTCACCAGCGGCGTCCCATCCTCCAGCGAGGCCCAGCTTTTTGTCGCCAGCACGGCATCGGGCTCGGCGAGCACTTGCCGGTTGACGGTGACGTCCTTCGGCACCGGAAGACCGGCGAACGGTCCGTCGGCAGAGAACGACGCAAGGTGCTGCGGCTTCTCCCAGGTGAGGCTGCCGCCGAGGGTGCGTCCACCGCTGCGCAGCTTCACCGGGACCAGATCGTCGTCGGCTTGCGCGAGGCGCGGGCCGGCAAAGCGCACCAGCACCCCGCCTTGCTCGATCCATGCCGCCAGCCGCTCGCGGATTTCGGGCGACAAGGTGCCGACATCGGCGAGCACGATCATCGGCAGTTTCTGATCGAGGAATTGCGTGATCGCCTGTTGCGGCGCGGTGCCGCGGTCGCCCAGCCGCACATCGGCGAACGGCGCCAGCGCCCGGGTCAGATAGAAGGTCGATGCCAACAGCGGCTGCGCGGTATCGGTGCTCGATCCGCTGACCACGCCAATCGCGCGCCGTCGCCATCGCTTGTCGAGCAACTGGACCGCGCCGGCGGACCGCTCGCCCGCGATTTCAAGCCGGGCGATGTCGTTGCGCAATTCGACCGGAAGATCGAACGCGGCCTCGGTCTCGCGTGCCTGCGGCGCGAAGCTGTAGCGGGCTTCGCCGATCGGCGAACCCTTGAGGTCGATCGCCCGCACGACGCCCGCCGCCAAGCCGCCGCCGGTGCGCAGCACCTTCACGGTCATCTTTGCCGCGGCATTTTCGGCCGCAGCCAGCGCCAGCGTGGGCGGGGCGCCGCCCTCGAAAATCGTCAATCCACGATCCCCAATCGTTTTGCCGAGGCCGTCAACAAATTCCGCTCCGCGCCCGCTATCGACCCCGTCCGACAGCCAGGCGATCTCGCAGTCGCCGGTCGCTTTGAGGAATCGCCCGATCGCAGGCAGCGTTTCAACCCGTCCGATCGAATAGGGTTTTGGCGCAAGCTGGCGCAACGCGACGCGCGCGGTGCCGGCCGGCACGATGGTGATGTCGCGTGTCGGCTCCGACAGCGGAACGAGCGCCACGCCGCGGCGGTCGCTGTCAGCATTCGCGATCAACTCGTCGGCGGCCTTGACCCTGATGTCCCAGCTTGCGGCCGCGCTCCAGCCGTCGTCGAGCAGGATCACCAGCGGCGTGCGGCCGCCGGCGACACCGGTTTTCGGATTCCAGATCGGGCCCGCCGCGGCCAGAATGATCAGCGCGGCGGCCAGCAGGCGCAGGACCGTCAGCCACCACGGCGTGCGGGAGGGAGTTTCTTCCTTCGGCGCGATGTCGAACAACAGCCGGGTCGGCGGGAACTCGATGCGCCGCGGCCGCGGCGGCATCACCCGCAACAGCCACCACAGCAGGGGCAGGCTGAGCAACCCCAGCAGCAGGACCGGTTCGGCGAAGGACAGCGGCAGGGAGGCGATCATGCGCTGCGCCCCGCCTTGACGGTTGCGATGCGCGTGCTGCCCTTGCTGACCATCATGCCGCCATGCAGAAACAGCAGCAGTTCGGCGGCGGAGCGGTCTGTGGTGTGGGTCGAGAACAGCCAGTCGAGCTTGCCCGCCTCGCTGCGAATCTGGTCGCGATGCAGCGCCACCCGGTCGACGTAATCGCGGGTCCATCGTTCGGCACGGCCCGCGGTGATGACGCCGCCGCCCTCGGGCTCGACGAACTCGATGCGGCCGGAATAGGGAAAACTTTCCTCGGCCGGATCGACCACCTGGACCAGCGTACCGTGGGCGCCGGACGCCGACAAGCCGGCCAGCATGGTCCTGATCTCGTCGATCGGGGACCAGAAATCCGACAGCACCACGATCTCGGCCAGCGCCGACGGCACGAAGGACGGCGGCAGGCTCAGCCGCGCCGCGTCGTCATGCAGCATCGCCTGCGCCATCTTGTCGATCACGTTGCGGCTCGAAGTCGGAATGAGCAGGCCGGGGATGCCGACGCGTTCGCCGCCTGCGACCAGAAGTTCGGCCAGCGCAAACGTCACGATCAAGGCGCGCTCGAGCTTGCTGTCGCGCGCCGGCGCCGAGGCAAAGGCCATCGACGGCGAGCGGTCCGGCCACAGCCATACCGTGTGCGCGGCCTCCCATTCCTGCTCGCGGACATAGAGATGATCGTCGCGCGCCGAGCGTCGCCAGTCGACGCTTTGCGACGGTTCGCCGGACACGAAGCGGCGGTATTGCCAGAAGCTTTCGCCGGCGCCGGCGCGCCGCCGGCCGTGCAGGCCGTGGATCACATTGGCGGCAACGCGGCGGGCTTCAAGCACGAGGCGCGGCAACGATGCGGCGAGCGTTCGGCTTTCGCCGTCGGCACGTCGGATTGCTGTGGTCTCCCTGATTGCGTGCTTGTCTTCCGCCGCCATTAACCGATCCGCGTCTTCAATTGCCGGATCACATCGGGAATCGTGCGGCCTTCGGCGCGGGCGGAAAACGTCAGCGCCATGCGGTGCTTCAGAACCGGCTCGGCGAGGTCGAGCACGTCGTCGATCGAGGGCGCGAGGCGACCGTCGAGCAGCGCGCGGGCGCGTACCGCGAGCATCAGTGACTGGCTGGCGCGCGGCCCCGGTCCCCAGGCAATCAGCTTGCCGGCCTCGCCGCCTTCGGGTCCCGGACGCGCGGAGCGGACCAGGGACAGGATCGCCTCGACGACGAAATCGCCGACCGGCAGGCGCCGCACCAGCCGTTGCGCCGCGATCAGGATTTCGGCGTTCATCGCCGCCTTGGCCAGCGTCTCTTCCGCGCCAGTGGTTTCGAACAGGATCCGCCGCTCGGCGTCGCGATCCGGATAGTCGACGTCGATCTCCATCAGGAAGCGATCGAGCTGCGCTTCCGGCAGCGGGTAGGTGCCTTCCTGCTCCAGCGGGTTTTGCGTCGCCAGCACGTGAAACGGCCTCGGCAGATCGTGACGTGCGCCGGCGACCGTGATGTGCTGTTCCTGCATCGCCTGCAACAACGCCGATTGCGTGCGCGGGCTGGCGCGGTTGATTTCGTCGGCCATCAGCAACTGCGCGAACACCGGCCCCGAGATGAATCGGAACGAGCGCTTGCCCGAGCTGCTCTCGTCCAGCACCTCGGCGCCCAGAATATCCGACGGCATCAGGTCCGGCGTGAACTGGATGCGCTTGGCGTCGAGCCCGAGGGTGATGCCCAGGGTTTCGACCAGCTTGGTCTTGGCGAGACCCGGCACGCCGATCAGGAGCGCATGACCGCCGGACAGGATCGTCACCAGGGTGTTCTCAATCACCCGCTCCTGTCCGAAGATGACAGTGGAGATCGCTTCCTTTGCCGTGCGGATTTGGCCTGCGACCTGTTCGGCCGAGCGGACGATCACGTCCTCCAGTTTTTCCACACTGTCTGCGCCAGCCATCTAGTTCTCCTTGCCCAAAACGCCGCCGATCGCGTCGTCATGCCATGAACCCCATGGTAAACTCATGTGAAGGCCATGTATTCGTTGAATTAAACTATCCCCACATTATCGGCATTTCGGGGTATGAACGGCATCACGATGTGGCGACTTCACGCGGAACTCGCGCCAGCTTCGCGCACCGGAGCACGTGCACCAATCGTGCCAGATCGAGGCGGTCAAACTCAGGGCAAACCATGGCGAAGCAAGGGCAGACCACCCAACACGGCCTTGAAGGGCTGACCGCGGCGGCCAACCAAGCTGCGCGCGCCGGCGCTGGCAGCAAAGGACTGCCTCCTGTGCATCTTTGGAATCCGCCCTTCTGCGGCGATCTCGACATGCGAATCGCCAGCGATGGTACATGGTTCTACATGGGGACGCCGATCGGGCGGCCGGCGCTGGTGCGGCTGTTTTCGACGATCCTCAAGCGCGAGGACGGCAAGCACTTTCTCGTGACCCCGGTCGAGAAGGTCGGCATTCGCGTCGACGATGCGCCGTTCCTGGCGGTCGAGATGCGCAAGGAAAACCACGACAGCGGACGGCTACTGCGCTTCCGTACCAATGTCGACGACTGGGTGGTCTGCGATGCGGCGCACCGGCTCAGGTTCGAGGCCGCCGCCGATGGCGGCCTCACGCCCTATCTTCACGTCCGCGCCGACCTGTGGGCCAAGGTGACGCGGGCGCTATATTACGATCTGGTTGACATGGGCGAGGAGCGGGTGGTCGATGGCCGTCCGATGTTCGGCGTCGCCTCGTCGGGCGCGTTCTTCGCGATGGCGGATGCCGAGCAGGCGAGGGAAGCACCTTGAACGAACCGATGCTCAAGCCCGGACACGCGACCAGCTCCGCGGAGTTCTTCGACCGCGCCCGCGCGCGACTCGGCTTCGACGTCCCGCCCGGGCTGGTCGACCCCAACATCGTTCCGCGCGGCGGCGATCCCGGCACCGACCGGATGCTGAAGATCGTTGCGCGCGAACAGCCGGTTCGGCCCGCGGCGGTATTGATTCCGGTGGTGGACCATCCGCAGCCGACCGTGCTGTTGACGCAACGTTCGGCGCATCTCAACGATCACGCCGGCCAGATTTCGTTTCCGGGCGGCAAGATCGATGCGACCGACGTCTCGCCGCTCGACGCCGCGTTGCGCGAGGCCTTTGAAGAGGTCGGCCTCACGCGCGAATTCATCGATCCGATCGGCTATCTCGACCTCTACGCCACCAGTTTCGGCTTCCGCATCCTGCCGACGGTCGCACGGATAAAGCCGGGCTTCCGGCTGCGGATCAACGCGGCCGAGGTCGACGATGCCTTCGAGGTGCCGCTGGCGTTCCTGATGGATCCGGACAACCATCAACTGCACAGCAAGGAATTCCGCGGCATGGAGCGGTCGTATTACGCGATGCCGTTTGCCGAACGCTATATCTGGGGCGCGACCGCCGGAATCCTGCGCATGCTCTACGAGCGGATCTATCTGCCATGATCCGTCCGGCTTTCACTGAAATCGGAATTTTCCTGATCCCGTTCGCGGTCTATGCGCTGTTCCTGTTCGCGACCCGCTCCGGCACGCTGGCGCAGTCATCGTGGCCGCTGCATGTCGTCGCCAAGCTGATGCTGGGCTCACTGCTGCTTGTCGTGATCAGCCTAGCCATGCTTGCGCATTTCAGGGCGAAGCCGAGCTCGACCTACGTTCCCGCGCATCTCGAGAACGGCAAGCTCGTTCCCGGAGCGGAAAAATGAGCGATGTGCGCGTGCTCGGCGGCGCGCCCTGGCTCACCTCCGGACCGGCCGCCCGCGTGCTTGCCTTGTTGGACGGCGACGGCGAGGAGGCGCGTGTGGTCGGCGGCGCAGTCCGCAATGCGCTCTTGAAGCTTCCGATCGGCGATATCGACATCGCCACCACCGCGTTGCCGGCCGAGGTGGTTCGCCGCGCCAGGCTCGCCGGCATCAAGAGTGTGCCGACCGGCATCGAGCACGGCACCGTCACGCTCGTCGTTGACGCGCAGCCGTTCGAGGTCACGACCTTGCGCGAGGACGTCGAGACCTTCGGACGCAAGGCCAAGGTCGCATTCGGCCGCGACTGGATCCGTGATGCCGAGCGGCGCGATTTCACCATCAATGGCCTGTCGGTCGACGCCGAGGGGGTCGTGCATGACCACGTCGGGGGGCTTGACGATATTGCTGCAAGGCGGGTGCGCTTCATCGGAGACGCCGACCGGCGGATCGCCGAGGATTACTTGCGCGTGCTGCGGTTTTTCCGCATTCACGCCGCCTATGGCGAAGGCGAGCCCGATCGCACCGGATATCTCGCCTGCATCGCCGCGCGCGGGGGGCTCGCCGGACTGTCCGCCGAACGCGTGCGCATGGAAATCTTGAAGCTGATGATTGCCAAGGGCGCGGCCGCTTCGGTCACGGCGATGGCGGAGGGCGGATTGCTGCTGCCGATTCTGGGAGGCGTCGCCTATACCGGGCCGTTCGCCGCCATGATCGCCGCCGAGCACGTCCTTGGACTGCAACCGAATCCGATTCGCCGGCTCGGCGCGCTCGGGGTTGCCGTCACCGAGGATGCTCGACGCCTTGCGGCGCGCCTGCGGCTCGCCAACGCCGAAGCAAAGGCGCTGGATTCGATGGGCCATCGCTGGTGGCGGCTCGCCGGCATGGATGAGGCGACGGCGCGGCGGCGGCTGTATCGGCTCGGCGCGGAGCGTTACCGCGATCGGCTGATGCTGGCGTGGGCGCGGGCCGGCGACGACACTGACGCCGTGTCCTGGCGGGAGCTTGCGACGTTGCCGGAGCGCTGGCGCGCGCCGAAATTTCCGCTGCGGGCGGCCGACTTCACCGCGCGCGGAATCGCCGAAGGCCCGGCGCTCGGCCAGGTGCTGACGCTTGCGGAAGACGCCTGGCTGGCAGCGGATTTCCCGCTGGATCGAACCGCCGTGAGCGCGATCGCCGACCAGGCCGTCAGCCGCCTCCGTCGGGATCACCGGCCGTGACCATCGGCTCCGGCTTTGCGCGGTGATGATGTCGCCGGCGGCGCGACATCTATACCCGGCGTAACGTCAGGGCCATTTCACTTCCGGCGGCAGCGACGACAGGATGGCATCGACATGGCCACCGGTTTTCAGCCCGAAAATGGTGCCGCGGTCGTAGAGCAGGTTGAATTCGACATAGCGCCCGCGGCGAACCAGTTGCTCCTCGCGATCGTCGGACGTCCAGGGCGTGTTGAAATTCTTTCGCACGAGTTCGGGATAGATGTTCAACAAGGCGCGGCCGACGTCCTGGGTGAAGGCGAGGTCGGCGTCCCAGTCGCCGCTGTCGTGCCAGTCGTAGAAGATACCGCCGATGCCGCGCGCCTCCTTGCGATGCGGCAGATAGAAATATTCGTCGCACCACTTCCTGTATTTTTGATAGCTTGCAACCGCGGCATGAGCGTCGCAGGCGGCCTGCATCGCGGCGTGGAAAGCCATCGTGTCGGCATCTTGCTGGCTGCGCCGCCGCTCGAGCAGCGGCGTCAGATCGGCGCCGCCGCCGAACCACGCCTTGGTGGTGACGACGAAGCGGGTGTTCATGTGCGCCGCCGGAATGTTCGGATTGCGCAGATGTGCGATCAGCGAAATGCCCGAAGCCCAGAACGCGGGATCGTCGGCAGCACCCGGAATCTGGCCGCGAAATTCGGGTGCAAATTCGCCGTGCACCGTCGAACAGTGCACGCCGACCTTTTCGAACAGCCGGCCCCGCATCACCGACGTCACGCCGCCGCCGCCGGGCTTGCCGCCATGGTCGGTGCGCTCCCAGGGCGTGCGCTCGAAGCGCCCCGTGCGGCCGGGATAAAGTGCGGCCGGCGCGTCGTCCTCCAATCGCTCGAAGGCCACGCAGATCTCGTCGCGCAGGGCCTCGAACCAGCCCCGCGCGCGCGCCTTGCGATCCTCGATGACGTCTGTGTCCATAGGGAAATTCCATCTTTCGTCATTGCGATCGTAGCGAAGTAGTTCAACCTTTTTCGTCATTCCGGGGTGCGCCTCTTATCTTGGCGCGAGCCCGGAATGACGGAGAATGGATTTTCGTCGCTGACGCTCCTCGCATTGACGCTACTCCCGCGGGCCGAAATAGCTGCAGCTCTCGTTGCAGCTATCGCGGTGAACGCTGACCCGTGTGATGTGGCCGGCCGGCTGCAGCCGCTCCCAGATGAAGCGCGAAAGGTTCTCCAGCGTCGGCGGCCCCAGCGCCTCGACATTGTTGAGCAGCTTGTGGTCGAGCATTTTCTGTACCTCAGCCATGTGGCGCTCGAGCAGGCCGAGGTCGAGCACCATTCCCGTTGCGGGGTCTGGCACCCCGCGCAACGTCACCTCGGCGCGAAACGAGTGGCCGTGGATTTCCTCGCTGGCTGCCCCAAACGTCGTTCCCGGCAGCGCATGCGCCGCCTCGAACCGGAACGATTTCGTCAATTCCCACATCGGCAAATCCAAATTCTACCTGATACCAAGGGTCTTGTGAGTCTGCAGGCTGAGCCGCCATTGCGGATGACGCAGACAATAGTCGACCGCGCGCGCGGTGTTCTCGACCAATTCCGGCCCGTCCATCGGTTGCAGCGAGAAACGCCCGAAGGCGAGATCGACAAAAGCCTCCGGCGCCGCATCCGCCTGCGGGTAAACCAGCTTCAGCTCGTGACCGTGGCGGACCCGCAACTCGGCGCCGGCCTTCGGGCTGACGCAGATCCAGTCCATGCCGTCGGGCGGGTCGATGGTGCCGTTGGTCTCGACGCCGATACTGAAGCCACGGGCATGCAGCGCCTCGATCAGCGCGGTATCCACCTGCAGCAGCGGTTCACCGCCGGTGAGTACCACATAACGGTTGGCGGCAGCCCCGGTCCATTGCCTGGCGATGGTCTCAGCGAGCTCCGCGGCGGTGGCATAACGGCCACCCAGCGTGCCGTCGGTGCCGACAAAATCGGTGTCGCAAAACCGGCAGGTCGCGCCGGCGCGGTCCTGCTCACGGCCGCTCCAGAGATTGCAGCCTGCGAACCGGCAGAATACCGCGGCCCGGCCGACATGGGCGCCTTCGCCCTGCAAGGTCAGAAAGATTTCCTTGACCGCGTAACTCACCGCGTCTCTCCACAAATGGCGGGTCTGGTTTGCCGCAGCGCCTCGCCCAGCGCCATGGCCGCGGCGATCGCGACATTGAGCGAACGCAGCCCCGGCCTGATCGGGATCACCAGCCGCGCGTCGGCTGCGGCGGCGACGTCGTCGGGGACGCCCGCGGATTCGCGCCCGAACAACAGGATGTCGGTCTCACCATAGCGATAATCAAGATAGGAGCCGCTAGCCTTGGTCGTGAACAAGACCAGCCGAGCAGCGCTGTCGTTACGCCATTGCTCGAATGCTGACCACGAGTCGTGACGGGTGATCGTCACCTGGTCGAGATAATCCATGCCGGCGCGGCGAAAGTGCCGGTCCGAGACCGGAAATCCGGCGGGTTCGATGATGTGCGCGGCCACATCGAGGCACGCGCAGAGGCGAAGAATCGTCCCGGTATTCTGGGGGATGTCGGGCTGGAAAAGTGCGATCTGCATTCGACGAAGGGCCTATGGGTCGCCATGAAATGTCTGGATAAATCACCGCTCCGCGCTGATTTAGTGCATTGCACGCAGATGAGCCGATAGCGGGCTTGCGCTCTTCCGGCAAGGGTGCCAATAGAACGATTCTGGACTGCCTGTTTCGCCTGTTGGCCGGAACGAGGTGGTGTTCTGCCGCCGCGCGGGGTCGCGGGCGCCGGCAGCCTCTTCTAGGCTTCGTCGTGGCGTTGTCTGGGGGCGGCTCCGCCGGCTGCAGTCTGAGAAAGGGTTTGGAATCGTGACGACAGCGTCTTCGGCGGCCTCGACACGCCGTGATTTCCTCTTTGTCGCAACGGGTGTCGCCGCCGCGGTGGGTGGATTGGCCACGGTCTGGCCGCTCGTGAGCCAGATGAATCCGGACGCCTCGACGATTGCCGCCGGCGCGCCGATTGAAGTCGACCTGACCCCGATCGCCTCAGGACAGGACATCAAGGTGTTCTGGCGCGGTAAGCCGATTTATATCATGAACCGCACCAAGAAACAGATCGAAGAGGCCCGCGCGGTCCCGGTCTCGAGCCTGCCCGATCCGGCAACCGACCAGTCCCGGGTCAAGGACGGCCACGACCAGTGGCTGGTCGTGATCGGCATCTGCACCCACCTCGGCTGCATCCCGATCGCGCATGAGGGCAATTACGACGGCTTCTTCTGCCCCTGCCACGGCTCGCAATACGACTCCTCGGGCCGCATTCGACAGGGTCCCGCGCCGGCCAACCTGGCGGTACCGCCCTATAAATTCGTTTCCGACAGCAAAATCCAGATTGGTTGAGCTCCGGATCCTTCGTCCGGGACTTGGCCCATCGCGTCGTCTTACTTCCTCAGGATCTCATCATGAGCGGACCATCCGACTTCCAGCCGAACAATCCTGTCTTGAAATGGATTGAGCGGCGCCTCCCGATTATGGGTCTCGTCCACTCCTCGTTCGTGGCCTATCCGACGCCGCGCAACCTGAACTACTGGTGGACGTTCGGCGCCATCCTCTCGATCATGCTCGTAGTACAGATCGTGACCGGCGTGATCCTGGCGATGCACTACACGCCGAACGCCGATCTCGCCTTCAAGTCGGTCGAAGGCCTCGTTCGCGACGTCAACTATGGCTGGCTGTTGCGCAACATGCACGCCGCCGGCGCCTCGATGTTCTTTCTTGCGGTCTACATCCACATGTTCCGCGGCATGTATTATGGATCGTTCAAGGAGCCGCGCGAGGTGCTGTGGATCCTCGGCGTCATCATCTACCTCCTGATGATGGCAACCGGCTTTATGGGCTACGTGCTGCCGTGGGGCCAGATGAGCTTCTGGGGCGCCACCGTCATCACCAACCTGTTCTCCGCCATTCCCTATTTCGGCGAGAGCATCGTGACCTTGCTGTGGGGCGGCTATTCGGTCGGCAATCCGACCCTGAACCGGTTCTTCTCGCTGCATTATCTGCTGCCGTTTGTGATCGCCGGCGTGGTGGTGCTGCACATCTGGGCGCTGCATGTCGCGGGCCAGAACAATCCGGCCGGCGTCGAAGCCAAGACCGAAAAGGACACCGTGCCGTTCACGCCCTATGCGACCATCAAGGACGCGTTCGGCGTCTCCTGTTTCCTGATCTTCTTCGCCTGGTTCATCTTCTACATGCCGAACTATCTCGGCGACGCTGACAACTACATTCCCGCCAATCCCGGCGTGACGCCGGCGCATATCGTGCCGGAATGGTATTATCTGCCGTTCTACGCGATCCTGCGCAGCATCCCGAACAAGCTTGCCGGCGTCACCGCGATGTTCTCGGCGATCCTCGTGCTGGCTTTCCTGCCCTGGCTCGATACCGCGAGAACGCGCTCGTCGAAATATCGCCCGTTGGCAAAGCAGTTCTTCTGGCTGTTCGTCATCGTCTGCGTGCTGCTCGGCTATCTCGGTGCGCAGCCGCCGGAAGGCATCTATGTGATCGCCGGCCGTATCCTCACCTTCTGCTATTTCACCTACTTCCTGATCCTGCTGCCGCTGTTGAGCCGGATCGAGACGCCGCGCCCGGTGCCGAATTCGATCGCCGACGACGTGCTGGCGAAAACCGGCAGCAGGTCGACGCCGATGGTCTCCACGGTCATCGCGCTGATGGCTGCCGGCGCGCTGGTTGCCGGCAGCGCGCAGAATGCGCGTGCCGCCGAGGACACCACGCCGCCGTCCCAGACATGGTCGTTCTCCGGTCCATTTGGCAAATACGATCGCGGCGCCCTGCAGCGCGGGCTCAAGATCTACAAGGAAGTCTGCTCCAACTGTCACAGCCTGAACTATATCGCGTTCCGCAATCTCGCCGATTCCGGCGGTCCGGGTTATTCGGAAGCGCAGGCCGCGGCCTTCGCCTCCGAATACAAGATCAAGGACGGTCCGAACGATCAGGGCGAAATGTTCGAGCGGCCGGGCCGGCCGGCCGATTACTTCCCCCCGCCGTTTCCCAACGAGCAGGCGGCGCGCGCGGCCAATGGCGGCGGGTTGCCTCCGGATCTGTCGCTGATCACCAAGGCGCGCTCCTATGAACGCGGCTTTCCGCAATTCATCTTCGACTTCTTCACGCAGTTTCAGGAGCAGGGTCCGAACTATGTCGACGCCATCCTGCAGGGCTTTGAAGACAAGCCGCCGGCTGGCGTGACGATTCCGGACGGCTCCTATTACAACAAATATTTCCCCGGCCATGCTATCAAGATGCCGAAGCCTCTGAGCGACGGTCAGGTTACCTTTGACGATGGCTCGCCGGCCACCGTCGCGCAATACGCGCATGACGTCACCACGTTCCTGATGTGGGCCGCGGAGCCGCACCTGGAGGCGCGCAAGCGGATCGGGCTGCAGGCGTTCGTCTTCCTGATCCTGCTCAGCTTCCTGCTCTACTTCACCAAGAAGAAGGTTTGGGCCGACGCCCACTGACTTCGGCGTCGATGACGCGAATTTGAAAAGGTCCCCCGCGGGGCTTTTTTGTTGGCCCAGGCCGGCAGGCGGGGCTGCGCGCGACGCCAAGCCCGGCGTGGCCGATTGCATCGGACCCGGCTAGCGGACAAAATGGCCCTCGATTGGCCACCCCCACGAAGAAAATCACCGGAGGAACCCATGGGTACCAGCATCTCGTTCAAGCGTCCGGACGGCAAGGACGCCAACGGCTACCTCGCCAATGCCGCGCGCGGCAACGCGCCGGGCGTGGTGGTGATCCAGGAATGGTGGGGACTGCAGGACCAGATCAAGGGGTTGTGCGACCGCTTCGCGGTGGCTGGCTTCGACGCGCTCGCGCCCGATCTCTACAAGGGCAAGGTGGTGCCGTATCACGACACCGACGCCGCCGGCAAAGAGATGAACTCGCTGGATTTCATCGACGCCACCACCCAAACGGTGCGCGGCGCCGTGCAATATTTGTCCAAGAACGGCGCCAAGGTCGGCCTGACCGGCTTCTGTCTCGGGGGTGCCGTGACCATCATCGGAGCAGCCAGGGTTCCGGAGCTGACCGCGGGTGTGGTGTTCTACGGCATTCCGCCGGAGCAGGCGGCCAAGCCGGCCGACATCAAGATCCCGCTGCAGGCGCACTTCGCCAGCAAGGATGACTGGTGCACGCCGCAGGTGGTCGATGCCTTCGAAAAGGGCATGAAGGCCGCCGGCAAGTCGATCGAGCTGTTCCGCTATGACGCCGAGCACGCCTTCGTCAATGAGCAACGGCAATCGGTTCACGACCGCGAGGCCGCCGAACTCGCCTGGGGCCGCGCCACCGAGTTTTTCCGCAAGCATCTGGGGTGAGTTGCCATAGGCTCATCCAACCGTCGTCCCGGCGAACGCCGGGACCCACACGCCGCGGCGATCGGGATTGAGTAAACTGGCCTGCGGCTTTGCCAGACCCCAGCCCTGTGGTTATGGGTCCCGGCGTTCGCCGGGACGACACCGCTGGTAAGGCTGTTAACCCCTGTCACGCACGCCGTCCCACCACGGACAGGTGCCGGACAATAGCGTGTAATTGCCGTCGATGACCTGAACCGGGGCGCGCAGGCCGCTGGCCGCGGCGTGCACAGGGGGTCACAAGGGGGAGGGAACGGTAAGAGCGCACACCTTGACATCGTCCGTGCCCAATGGTGTCTACGTGGTCCATGAGCACCTTCGTTCGCCAAACCCGTCTGTGGTGGCCCACCTTCTGAAGGTGGCCGGTGCGATTCCATTTTTCCCGATCGTCAGAGGCCGCCATCGCAGTGCGACGGCCTTTTCGTCTGTCCTGTGTGGCGTTCCCTCGGCAAGTTTCGTAAGAGGATCCCATGAACAGGACGGCTTTCTCGCTTCCCGCCCATAGCCAATATCGCACCCATCGCGGCCTCGAGGTCTCGCGGGTGGTGGAGCAATTCAGCGGTGGTGCCGATCGGCTGGATGATTTGATCGATCTGCTCGATCGCCGCCGCGGGGTGGTGCTGTCGTCGGGCACCACGGTGCCGGGCCGCTACGAGAGCTTTGACCTCGGCTTTTCCGATCCGCCGCTGCGGCTGGAGACCGCCGGGACCGACTTTTCGCTGCAGGCGCTGAATGCGCGCGGCGAGGTTCTGATCGCATTCCTCGGCGACGCCTTGAGCGAACCCTGTGCCGTGATCACCGAGCGGAGCGCGACGCGGCTGGCCGGTCATATCGTGCGTGGCGCGGCGCCGCTCGAGGAAGACCAGCGCACCCGGCGCGCCAGCGCGATGTCGCTGGTGCGCGATATGGTGGCGGCGTTCGGCGCCCAGGACGATCCGCTGCTCGGCCTGTTCGGCGCCTTCGCCTATGATCTGGTGTTCCAGATCGAAGACCTCGTGCAGAAGCGCGCACGCGAGAGCGATCAGCGCGACATCGTGCTTTATGTGCCCGATCGCCTGCTCGCCTATGACCGCGCCACCGGGCGCGGCGTGGTGTTGAGCTATGATTTTGCCTGGAAGGGAAAGTCCACGGCCGGTCTGCCGCGGGAGACCGCCGAAAGCGCCTACGCCCCGACGCCGCGGCAGGGGTTTTCCGACCACGCGCCCGGCGCGTACCAGGCGACCGTCCAGACCGCACGGGCAGCGTTTGCGCGCGGCGACCTGTTCGAGGCGGTGCCCGGTCAGCTATTCGCCGAACCTTGCGAGCGCTCGCCGGCGGAGGTGTTCCAGCGGCTGTGCCGCATCAATCCGTCGCCCTACGGCGCTCTGATGAATCTCGGCGACGGCGAGTTCCTGGTCTCGGCCTCGCCGGAGATGTTCGTACGCTGTGACGGCAGGCGGGTCGAGACCTGCCCGATCTCGGGCACCATCGCGCGCGGGGTCGATGCGATCGGCGACGCCGAACAGATCCGGCAATTGCTGAATTCGGAGAAGGATGAATTCGAACTCAACATGTGCACCGACGTCGACCGCAACGACAAGGCGCGCGTCTGCGTGCCTGGCAGCATCAAGGTGCTGGCGCGGCGGCAGATCGAGACCTACTCCAAGCTGTTCCACACCGTCGACCATGTCGAAGGTATGCTGCGGCCGGGCTTCGACTCGCTCGATGCGTTTCTCACCCACGCCTGGGCGGTGACGGTGACCGGCGCGCCCAAGCTGTGGGCGATGCAGTTCGTCGAGGACAATGAGCGCTCGTCGCGGCGCTGGTATGCCGGCGCGATCGGGGCGGTGAACTTCGATGGCAGCATCAACACCGGGTTGACCATCCGCACCATCCGCATGAAGGACGGTCTTGCCGAGGTACGGGTCGGTGCCACCTGCCTGTTCGATTCGGATGCCGCCGCCGAGGATCGCGAATGCCAGGTCAAGGCAGCGGCGCTGTTCCAGGCGCTGCGCGGAGACCCGCCGAAACGGTTGTCGGCGGTGGCGCCGGATGCGACCGGCTCGGGAAAGCGGGTGTTGCTGATCGACCATGACGACAGCTTTGTGCATATGCTGGCGGACTACTTCCGCCAGGTCGGAGCTGCGGTCACCGTCGTGAGACATGTCCACGCCCAGCACATGCTGAACACCCAGAGCTATGATCTGCTGGTGTTGTCGCCGGGACCGGGGCGGCCGGAAGATTTCGGGATGGCCAAGACCATCGATACGGCGCTTGACAGGAAGCTGCCGATTTTCGGGGTCTGCCTCGGGCTCCAGGCGATCGGCGAATATTTCGGCGGCCAGCTCGGCCAGCTCGGGCAGCCGGCGCACGGGCGGCCGTCGCGCGTCCAGGTGCGCGGCGGGCGGCTGATGCGGAATTTGCCCAACGAGATCGTGATCGGCCGCTATCATTCGCTCTATGTTGAGCGCGACGGCATGCCCGACGTGCTGACGGTCACGGCGAGCACCGAGGACGGCGTCGCCATGGCGATCGAGCACAAGACCTTGCCGGTCGGCGGCGTCCAGTTTCATCCGGAGTCGCTGATGTCGCTGGGCGGCGAAGTCGGCCTGCGCATTGTCGAGAACGCATTCCGGCTTGCCGTGCCGGTCAATTGAGAGGACCTGTCATGGCGAGAAGCACCCTCTCTTCGTCATTCCGGGATGCGCCCCTTGGCGCAGGCCCGGAATCCATAACCACCATCGTGAGTATGGATTCCGGGCTCGCGCTACGCGCGCCCCGGAATGACGTCGTCTGCGCTCGCAATGACGAAGATAAAGCGAGACACCGATGACTTTTGAATATGATCTGAAGGCTGCCGTTCGCACCATTCCGGACTATCCCAAACCGGGAATCCTGTTTCGCGACATCACCACGCTGCTCGGCGACGCCCGCGCCTTCCGCCGCGCGGTCGACGAGCTGGTGCATCCGTGGGCCGGCTCGAAGATCGACAAGGTTGCCGGCATCGAGGCGCGCGGCTTCATCCTGGGCGGCGCGGTGGCGCATCAGGTCTCCGCCGGCTTCGTGCCGATCCGCAAGAAGGGCAAGCTGCCGCACACCACGGTTCGGATCGCCTATTCGCTGGAATACGGCCTCGATGAAATGGAGATGCACGCCGACGCCATTCATCCGGGCGAGCGGGTGATCGTGGTCGACGATTTGATCGCCACCGGCGGTACCGCGGAGGGCGCCGTGAAACTGCTGCGTCAGATCGGCGCCGATGTGGTCGCGGCTTGCTTCATCATCGACCTGCCGGATCTCGGTGGAGCGGCAAAGTTGCGGGCGATGGATGTGTCGGTGCGAACGCTGATGACCTTCGAGGGCCATTGAGCGTGGGGTCGCCCCCGCGAACGCGGGGACCCATAACCACTGATTTTGGCCGTTACGAAGCCGGCCAGCCGAATGCCAGCAAGAGACGACACGGCGTATGGGTCCCTGCGTTCGCAGGGACGACGTCACGACCTCTGCAGAATGAGGCTCAGCTCGAGTTCGCGAAAGCTGAGGTAATTCCTTCGAATCCATTGATGCAGTTCGGTCGATTGATCCTTCTCGTGACGCAGATAGTCGGTGAACGAGAAGTTCAGGCGGTCGATATAGGTCTTCAGGAATACCGGCAGCGCGGCGATGCGCAGGACCGGACCCTGTGAAAAAACCTCGGGCAGCTCGCCGCGTACCACATATTCGTTGTCGATGGTCACCAGCGCGGTCGCGGGAACCTGTTGGCGCAGCGCGGCGTGGCTGCGCGCCGAGACACGGTCGGTATCAGCCAGGAACAGGACAACCGGTGCCACGCTGCGCCGCGCCGCCTCTTTCATGAAGCCGATTTCGTCGGACATCTTGAAGAACTCGTCGTAGGCGTGAAAGCCGAGATCGATCACCTTGGCGATCCCGTCATGGACGATCAGGCGGTCCATCAGCGCCATCTTGCCATAGGTGTCGTCGACTTCCGCGGTCTCGGTGATCCCGGGAAGATAGTCGAGCAGCGCCGGCTCTTTCAGATTGACGTCGAATGCATTCACCGCGCCGTTCTTCAGCAGCAGGAACTCGCAGAGCAGCCGCGCGACCAGCGTCTTGCCGACCAGCGGGCGAGGTGAGCAGATGATGTAGACGGGCGTGCGGCTCATCTCGCGCTATATCGGGCGAATTCGCCGTCCAATCCAGCCAAATCCAATTCGGGCGCGATTATTTTTCGCCGCCGCGCCCGCTCGGCTTGGAACCGGCCAGGTCGGTCAGCTTGATGCGGTCGAATTCGCTCCAGACGTTGGCAAGCCAGTGCCGGACATAGCCGCGCAGCACAAAGGAATAATTCGCGGTGTCCTCATTCAAGCCCTTGTTGGCGACAAATTTCAGGAACGGAACCGAGGCGACCTCGACCTGTTCATAGGCCATTTCGTTCAGCTTGGGGATGGTGATCTCGGTGGCGTCCTTGATGCGGTGAAAATAGGAATTGTAGGTGGCCTGATCCCACTCGAAGAAACTCGTATTGTTGATGAAATTCTTCACCAGGAAATATTTCGCGCCGTGCATGAAATTCGCGGTCTCCGCAATCTCGTCGAGCGAGGCGATCGACGGGCCGAGGATGTGGAACACGGCAAAGATGATTTGCCCGGACTTCGCGGCGTCGAGAAAGCCGATGTCCCGCAGTGAGGCCAGCGACGGCGACAACAGGCCGGCGCGGACGTCGATCACGGTAACCGAGGGCGCGACGGCGTTGAGGGTATCGAAGATCTTCATCTGATCCGAGGTCGACGTCATGTCGACGATTTCGGTGACCTCGGGATGAAAGCGCTTCAGGGTGCCGCGGGGCAACTCGGTATCAAAGGCGCGGGTGGGCACGTTGTTGGCGCTGAAATAGTCGAGCACGGTTCGCGAGACCGTGGTCTTGCCGACCCCGCCCTTATCAGCGCCTACCACGATCACTACTGGCTTCGCCATGGACTTCCCTTACGCGCCCCGGGTCGCCGCGGCGACCGTCCTGTACCTGTCCCTGCTTTGGGCGCGAACATGGCAGAAACAAGGGAGAATTCAATTCTTTAGAGCGGCTTTGCGGATAATCGCTGCCGATGTCGTTAACGCTGCGGCGGTTTGGGACCACGCTGCTCCGATGCGCTAGTGCCGGCCCCACGGGCCGGCACGGCTGCCCCAAGGTCCCTGCGACGGCTGCTGCGGCGCACCGGGTGAGGCATCGGCGGGATCGCTGGCGTCTCCCCACGGACCCGGCCGCGACGGCGGCGGGAACTGGCGATCGGCTGGTTCCTGCGGACCGGCCGGCGGATCCGATGGCAGCGCCAAGGGGCCGGGATCGTGACCGCCGGCATATTTGACCAGTGCCTGCACCCGCTGGTCCACCGAGGGGTGGGTTGCAAACAGGTCGGAAAAGCCCTCGCGTGGGTTATCGACGCATAATTCCATCACCGCCGAGGTCGCGCCGGACAGTTCGCCGCGATTCTCGATCTTGCGCAACGCCGAGATCATGGCGTCGGGGTTCTTGGTCAATTCGACCGAACCGGCGTCGGCAAGCAGTTCGCGCGATCGCGACAGTGCCAGCCGGACCAGTTGCGAGAGCAGCCAGGCCAGCGCGATCAGCGCAACCGCGACAATGATGATGACGATCGCGGCGCCGCCCGAACTCTTGCGGTCGCTGTTGTCCGAGGAGGACGAGGAGGAAGACGAAGACGAAGACGACCATGAACCGCGGCGGCCGTAACCCCAGCCATAATTGAAGTTGAAAAAACTGCGGAAGAACAGTTCGGCAAAGAAGCCGACGACGCCGGCGATGATCACGGCGATCACCATCATCTGCACGTCGCCATTGCGGATATGGGTCAGTTCATGGCCGAGCACCGCCTCGATTTCCTGGTCGTTGAGCGCGTTCAACAGGCCGGTAGTGACGGTGACCGCATATTGCCGCCGGTTGAGCCCGGTGGCGTAGGCGTTCAGCGCCGCGCTTTCCACGATCTTCAGCTTCGGCATCGCGATGCCGCGCGAGATGCAGAGATTTTCCAGCAGATTATACAGCCGCGGCTGCTGCTGCCGGGTCACGTCTTCGCCGCCGGTGACGGCATCGACGATCGATTGATGGAAGAAGTAGGCGATCACGATCCACAGCGCGGCCGCCCCGGTCGAATAGGGAAGGGTGCGGACGACATCGTTCAGCGCCACCGCCAAATAATAGTCGGCCGGCCGGCCGCTGTCGTTGATCACCTCGATGATCAGCGCGCCGGCATAGACCATGACGTAAACCAGCACGAACAGTCCCGCGAGCAGCAGCACCGAACGAAATCTGTTGGATGCGATATGCGTGTAAAGACCGTAGGCGGCCATGATGGGCTTCCGCTAACCTCCGTCGTTCCGGGGCACGCCAACGGCGTGAGCCCGGAATCCGGAGATTCCTGGGTCAGAATGACTGAGATGGCCGGGCATCATGCTGGACAAAGCCCCAGGCGTTCAGAATTTGACCGTCGGCACCTGCTCGACTTCGGCGCGGGTGGCGCCGAGGTCGAAAAAATCCTTGCGGGTGAAGCCGAACATCCCGGCGAACAGAGCCGCGGGCATTTGCTGGATACCGGTGTTGTATTCCTGAACGGCGTTGTTGAAGAAGCGGCGGCTGGCGGCGATCTTGTTCTCGAGGTCGGACAGTTCGTTGGCCAGTTGCTGGAAGTTGGCGTTGGCCTTGAGGTCGGGATAGGCCTCGGACAACGCGATCAGCCGGCCCAGTGCGCCGCTCAACTGGTTCTCGGCGGCGGCGACCTGGCCCGGTCCCTGCGCGGACATGGCGGCATTGCGCGCCTTCACGACGTCGTCGAGCGTGCCCCGCT
This sequence comes from uncultured Alphaproteobacteria bacterium, assembly GCA_963808035.1. GTDB lineage: Bacteria > Pseudomonadota > Alphaproteobacteria > Rhizobiales > Xanthobacteraceae > Bradyrhizobium. The sequence goes on from CAWEEF010000012.1 coordinate 145,367, forward strand.
CATGGGCGGCATAGCCCTTCACGGTTTCCAGCAGGTTCGGGATCAGGTCGTGACGCTGCTTGAGCTGCACGTCGATGTCGGCGTAGGCCTGGCCGACGCGCTGGCCGAGCGCGACGAGACGGTTATAGGCCGCGAAAGCAAACAGCACGACGATGACGATGACCCCGATAATGATCCAGCCGGTCGACATGGCAAAGGCTCCTGATGAGGCGACGGAAATGTCTGTAACCTACAGCGTTTTCGAGCGAAGTGGGTACCGGGTCGCGTGAAGAAAACGCGTCAAAACAACAAACTAAAGCCCGGTTCTGATTCAATCAGAACCGAACGGGCTTTAGCGTGCGCAGCGCAACAGTGGATACCGGTTTTGTGGCAAGAACTCGTGCCGGGTATGATCTCGAAAAGGGCTGGCGCGGCCGCCACGAGGTGGGTATCCGCTTGGTCGGGCGCAAGGCGGATTTAGTTCACCAGGCCGTTCTCGCCGGGACGAGGCTATCCTTCCTCCGTCACCGCGTCGCCCCACCGCCAGCGCCTGGCGCGGGCGTAATCGGCTTTGGCCCGGCGCGGCACGTTCATGGTGGCAAGACCGGTTGGCGTGCAGAGCTTCGCGGTCACTGCCACCTTGCCGATATCGGGCTGCGCCAGCACGCGGGCACGGCGCGGTTCGACCGCTGCGCGGCTGAGCACGACATAGGCGAATTTCTCGTCCTCATAGGCGAGCTCGGCGGCCTTGACCTGCCGGTGCGCGCGCGAGCGCGGCAGGCGCTGGGTGAAATGGCACCAGTCGGGCGCGGCCAGCGGACAGTTGCGTTCATGCGGGCAGGGCGCGGCGACATGCGCGCCTGCGGCGATCAATTGTTGCCGTAGCGCGATGATCGCGGCATAGCCGGCGGGGGTGCCCGGCTCGACGACCAGCAGCGTGTCCCGGGTCCTGGCCCACATCAACTCGGCAAGCGCGCGTCGCTCCGCCTCGCCGGTCTCGCCGATCATGTAGCTTGCCATCACCAGATCGGCGGGCGCGGTCTCAGCCAGCGCGACCCGGGCATCGCCGTGTCGGTAGACCAACGCGCGCAGGCGTGAACTGGTCCCGCAGAGCTCCAGCGCCAGCGCCCGCAACGGGGCATTGCTATCGAGCAAGGTAAAAGCCTGCAGTGAGGAAAAGGCTTCGGCCGCAGCCCAGCTCGCGGTTCCCGGCCCGGCGCCGACATCGAGCAGGCTCGCCGGCGCAAAGCCCGGCCGGCTCTCGCACAGCGCATTCAGGCTTGCCATCACCGCGGCATAGGTCGCCGGCATCCGCGCCAGCGCATAGGCGAGCGCATCGCTCTCGGACCTGATCGCGGCGGAGCCGCCGCCGGCGCGGTAGGTCTGCGAGATCGCGGCGGCGCGCCCGGCCGCGGCGGTGCGCGACAGCCCGTGCAGCCTGGCGTCGAGCGCGGTTTTCAGTTCGGCGGGAAGGTCGGGGACGATCATCTGTCTTTGTCATGCCCCGCGGAAGCTGGGCATCCAGTATTCCGTGATGGCTGTGAGCCACAAGAACGGCGCGGCGTACTGGATCATCCGCTGTCGCGGATGATGACGTCAACCGGGCTCGAGACCGGTCGTCAACACTCCCAAGGCCGAATAGCCTGTCACGCCACGTCCTGATCGAGAATCTTGACCGCGCTTTCGAGGTCGACCGAGACCAGTTGCGAGACGCCGCGTTCGGCCATGGTGACGCCGAACAGCCGGTTCATCCGCGCCATTGTGATCGGATTGTGGGTGATGATGATGAAGCGCGTCTCGGTCTCCGCGGTCATTTCATGCAGCAGGGTGCAGAACCGCTCCACATTGTGATCGTCGAGCGGCGCGTCGACTTCGTCGAGCACGCAGATCGGCGACGGGTTGGTGAGGAACACTGCGAAGATCAGCGCCAGCGCAGTCAGCGCCTGCTCGCCGCCGGACAGCAGTGACAGCGTTTGCGGCTTCTTGCCGGGTGGCTTGGCGATAATTTCGAGCCCGGCCTCCAGCGGATCGTCGCTCTCGATCAAATGAAGGGCTGCTTCGCCGCCGCCGAACAATTCCACGAACAACCGCCTGAAATGGCCGTTGACGATCTCGAACGAGGTCAACAGCCGCTCGCGCGCCTCGCGGTTCAGGCTCTGGATGCCCTGGCGCAGCCGCTTGATCGCCTCGACCAGGTCGTCGCGTTCGGTGGTCAGCGCGGTGTGTTGGGCTTCGACCTCGCGCAGCTCTTCTTCGGCGCGCAGATTGACGGCGCCGAGCCGCTCGCGGTCGCGGCGCAGCTTTTCAAGGTTTTCCTCGATCTCGGAAAGCGGCGGCAACACCGTCTCCGGCGTGATCTCGGCAAGGCCGGCCACGCCCTGCGGTGCGATCTCCAGCATGTCGTGGATTTCACGCTCGACATCCGCGAGCCGGCGCCTGGCGCCGTCCCTGCGTTCCTCGGCACGTGCGGTGGCTTCGCGCGCGCTCGACAGTGCCTCCAGCGAAGCCTTGGCGGCGCGGTCGGTTTCCGCCATCACGTTCTCGGCGGAGGCCAAAGCGTCGGCGGCAACCCGGCGGGCGGTTTCGGCGGCCTCGATTTCGCCGATCAGGGCGCGGCGCTTTTCGGCGAACACGGCTGGCGCGTTGTCGAGTTCGGCGCGCTCGGCTCGGACCTCGGTGACGCGGGCTTCGATGGTGGCGATCTGCGAAGCCGCGCTCTCGCGGCGGGTCTGCCATTGGTGTTGTTCGGTGATGATCGCCTGCAAGCGGCGGTCCGCCAGTTCCGCCTCCCGCGCCAGCGCCTGCGCTTCGGCCCGCACCTCGGCGGCAAGTCTGCGATGGCCGTCGATGTCGCTGCGAACGGCGGCGAGCCTGGTCTCGGTATCGAGGCTCGGGGGCAGCTCCGCCAGGGCCGCGTTGGCGCTCTCATGCGCGGCCTGGGCCTCCGCGCGATCGGCATTGAGCCGGCTATGGGCTTCGGTCAGCGCCGACTTCCGCGCCGCGTGGCGATTGATTTCGCGCTCGGTATCGGCGTGGCGCTGGCGCGCGGCGTCGGCGTCGCGCCGCGCGGCGCGAAAGGCGTCGCGTGCGGCGGTCTCGGCCGCCGACGCGGTGCTCAGTTCGGCCTCGGCCGCGTCCAGCGTCTGCCGCTTGTTGGCGGCGTCGATCCGGGCCTGCTCCAGCTCGGTTTCGATATCGACCAGACGGGCACGTTCGGCGAGGCGCCGCGCCGCGCCGGTTGGCGCATGGGCGGCGGCGACAAACCCATCCCAGCGCCAGACGTCGCCCTCTAGCGACACCAGCCGCTGCCCGGTCTTCAGGTGCGGCACCAGTTCCGCGCCGCGCTCCCTGGCGACGACGCCGATCTGGGCGAGGCGGCGCGCCAGTTCCGGCGGCGCCTCGACACGGAGCGCGAGGGCCTCCACCCCTTCGGGCAAGGCGGGGTCGCCTTCGCTCACGCCGGCGTTGGTCCAGCGCAGCGGCGCCGACGGATCGACCGGCGCGTCGAGGTCATCGCCGAGCGCGGCACCCAGCGCCTTTTCATATCCCTTGGCCACGGTGATGCCGTCGATGATCGGCGGCCACAGATTCTTGGTTTCGCCATTGACGAGTTTGGCGATCGTGCGCGCCTCGGTCTCGAGCCGCTGCACGCGCTTGTCGGCCTCGTTGAGCGGCGGGCGGGCGGCTTCCAGCCTGGCGCGCGCCGCGACATGGCTGGCTTCGCGGGCCTGGGCGGCGATTTCGGACTGCGCCAGGCCGTGCTGCGCGGCTTGCAGGGTATCGGCGAACGCGGCGAGGTCGCCCAGCGCGCCGGTGTCTTCGGCGAGCTTCTGCTCTTCGCTGTGGACGCTGGCGATTTCCTGATCGAGCCGCGCCAGCCGATCCTGATGGCTGCGCAAATTGGCCTCGAGCTGACGGCGTTTGGCGGTGAGGTCGGCAAGCACCGTGGTCAGCTCGGCGAACAGGCGTTCGGCGGCCGCCAGCGTCGTCTCGGCCTCGGACACCCGGCTGTCGACACCACTGCGCTTGTCGACGCGCGACCTGATCTCGTCCTTGAGCTCGGTGTTCTCGCTGTCGAGCCGCTGCAGCGCCACTTCCGCGTCGGAGGTCTGCTGCTGCTCGCGGCCGATGTCGGCCGCAAACTGCGTCAGCCGGCGGTCGAGTTCGGCCACGCGCTCCCTGGCGCGTTCTTCCTCGCGGTCGAGCGTCTCGCGCGCATTGGTCAGGCGTTGCAGTCCGGCAGCGGCACGGGCTTCCGCCTCGCGCAACGCCGGCAGTTCGGAGGCGCGCACCGCCTGGATGCGGGCGGCTTCCGCCTGCTCGCGGGTGCGCTCGGCCATCTCGCGCACGCTGAGGTCATGGACGCGGCCGGCTTCGGCGACGTCGGCGTTGGCCTCGAGCCAGCGCAGGTGAAACAGCATGGCCTCGGCCTTGCGCACCTTGGCTGCGACTTCGCGGTAGCGGATCGCCTGCCGCGCCTGCTTCTTCAGGCCGTCGATCTGTCCGGCCAATTGCCCGACCACGTCCTCGACGCGGGTGAGGTTGGTTTCGGCGGCCCGCAGCCGCAATTCGGCCTCATGGCGGCGGGCATGGAGGCCGGCGACCCCGGCGGCATCCTCCAGCACGCGGCGGCGCTGTTCCGGCTTGGCCTGGATGATCTCGCCGATTTTGCCCTGGTGAACCAGCGCCGGCGACCGCGCGCCGGTGGCGGCGTCGGCGAACAGGATCTGCACGTCGCGGGCGCGCACGTCGCGGCCGTTGATGCGGTAGACCGAGCCGGCCTCGCGCTCGATCCGGCGCGAGATTTCCAAAAATTCGCGGTCGTTGACCGCCGCCGGCGCCGAACGGTCGGAATTGTCGATCGTCATCACCACTTCGGCGTGATTGCGCGACGGACGGCTGCCGGAACCCGCAAAGATCACCGCGTCCATATCGGCGCCGCGCAGCGATTTGTGCGAGGTCTCGCCCATTGCCCAGCGCAACGCCTCGACCAGGTTGGATTTTCCGCAGCCGTTCGGACCGACGACGCCGGTCAATCCGGGCTCGATCATGAAGTCGGTGGGTTCAACGAACGACTTGAATCCGTGGAGGCGAAGGCGCGTCAGTTTCATGGACACAATGCTCTGTTGGCAGGGCGCGAATCTCTCTGCCGGGACAATACCATAGAAGGCAATGTCGGTGTGGGGGGGTGAATCGCTTGCGGCGGCGCTTGAGCCGCGACAATGGCGAGGCGGGGGCCGGAGGGCAACCGCCGCCGGGGGCTTTTCCCAAGGCTTTTGCGGGGAGTTAGGTGGGCCGCCCCAACCGGGGTTTAAGAGGCGCCTCAACTGTGGGTTTAAGAGAAACCCTTAGCTCTTCAGCAGCGATTTGATCTTCTTGTCGAATTCGTCGAACGAGGCTTCGCCCTTGATGACGTCGCCGTTGACGAAAAAGGTCGGCGTCGAATTCACCTTCAGCACCTCGGCGGCGTATTTCTGATCGGCCGCGATCTTGTCGAGCAGCGCCTGGTCCTTGAGACAGTCCTCGACCGCCTTCTCGCTGAGCCCCGCCTGCTTGCCGATCCGCGTCAGCGTTTCGGTGGTGTTCTTCATCACCCAGTCGCTCTGTTGCTTGAACAGCATGTCGACGACCGCGAAATACTTGCCGGCATCGTCCTTGGCGATGCAGCGCGCCAGCATCGAGCCCGCGGCCGCCTTGATGTCGAGCGGGAATTCGCGGAACACGTAGCGGATCTTGCCGGTGTCGATATAGGTCGACTTGATCTTGGGGAACACCTCGGCGTTGAAGGCCGCACAATGCGGACAGGTCATCGAAGCGTATTCGGTGATGGTGACCGGCGCGTTGGCGGGTCCGAGCGCCATGTCCGGCAGCGATACCGGCTTGGCAACGTCAGCCGCGCTTTGCGCCATGACACCCGTGATCAGGCGCAGCGGCGAGAAGCCGGCGAGAGCGGCAAGCCCGGTCAATGACAGGGCGGTGGTGAAGGCGCGGCGCGTGATCATCAACGGTTTGCTCCGGATTGGCGCGTTCACGCCTGATGGACCTCAAGAAGAGGCCTGTTCGCTAGCTTGAAACCACAATTGTGGCAATGGTCGGCCGCCGCCGGCGGTGCTGGCGGCGGGCTCAATTTCGCTTGATCGAAGCGCCGAGCCGCGCCAGCGCGGCTCGTAGTTCGTCGTCTTCAACGGATTCCAGCGTGCTTGCGATTTCCGCGACCGACCGCGGGTCCGGTCCGCGGGAGGGCGGGGCGCGATCCCGGCGCGACAGCGGCGCCTGCCGGAGCGCCAGCCGTCCCACCGCGCTCCAGCCGAAAAAGCGGTTGACGCGCTCCAGAATGACGTAGGAGGCGTGCTGGATTTCCAGCGCCATCGGGCCCTCCACCCGCAAAACCAGGGTTGCCGGTTGCTGGGGCTGGTCCGCCACCGGCCGCGGCCACTGGATTTTCAGCGGCTCGGAATGGCGAGCGATTTCGGGGCCCGCGATTTCGGCCCAGCGCGTCACCAGTTCGCGCGCGGCGAATCCCTGCTTGGCATAGGCATCGGAAAACACGTCGCTGAGCAGGACGGAAAGCGGCTTGGCACTGATCGGACCGGGCTTGGCCATGACCGCTTATAGCACCGGCGGCCGCGAGAAACACGCCTATGCGGCGCGGGGCCTGATGGTCTTGAGATCGCGGTCGATTTCGCGCCGTCGCTGCATCAGGTCGTAGTCCATCTGCAGGCCGAGAAAAAACCCTTCCGAGAGGCCGAAATAGCGGGCGAGCCGAAGATCCGTGTCGGCGGTGACGACCCGCTTGCCCAGCACGATCTCGTTGATCCGGCGTGGCGCAACATGCAGGGCCCGCGCGAGCGCATTCTGACTGAGCCCCATGGGCTTCAGGAATTCCTCCAGCAGAATTTCGCCGGGCCGCGGATTGTGAAGCAGGCCGCTTTTAGACGTGGTAGTCGACGATTTCGACATCTGACGTTCCTTCCTCATTCCAGATAAAGCAAATGCGCCATTGATCGTTGATCCGGATCGAATGTTGACCCTGGCGATCCGCCCGTAAGGCTTCGAGGCGATTGCCAGGCGGTACACGAAGATCGCCCGGCCTCCGTGCCTGATTGAGAAGACGCAGCTTTCTCAGGGCCACGTTCTGGATGTCGACCGGCAATTTCCGGCTGCGCCGTCCAGACCAGATGAGTTCCGCTTCGGAGTCGGCGAAGCCCTGGATCATGGCCAACTATAACGCGATGCGTTATACCTTGCAATCGGCAGATCATGCGGCGGGCTGGCCAATTCCTGATTCTATTCTTAGACTGAGATGTGCCCTTCTCGTCAGCAACCAACAAAAGAAAGCTCACCACCACCGAATCCGGCCATGGTCCTCCCGCGCGGCTGCTTGAGTGGTACGACCGGCACCGCCGCCGGCTGCCGTGGCGGCGGTTGCCGGGCGAACCCGCCGATCCCTACCGCGTGTGGTTGTCGGAAATCATGCTGCAGCAGACCGGCGTGAAGACGGTGGCGGCCTATTTCGAGAAATTCGTCAGGCGGTGGCCGGATGTCGATGCCCTAGGCCGTGCATCGCTGGACGAGGTGCTGCGAATGTGGGCCGGGCTCGGCTACTATTCGCGCGCCCGCAACCTGCACGCCTGCGCGGTGACGGTGCTGCGCGACCATGGCGGCGCATTTCCGGACGCCGAGCAAGGCCTGCGGTCGCTGCCGGGCATCGGGCCCTACACCGCAGCCGCGATCGCCGCGATTGCATTCGGTCGGCGGACCATGCCGGTCGACGGCAATATCGAACGCGTGGTGTCGCGGCTGTTTGCCGTCGAGGCGCCGCTGCCGCAGGCCAAGCCGCAGATCCGCGAGTTCGCGGCGACCCTGCTCGGCGACGGTGATGGCGTGTCGCGCGCCGGCGACAGCGCGCAGGCGCTGATGGACCTTGGCTCCTCGATCTGCACGCCGAAACGACCGGCCTGTGCGCTGTGCCCGCTGCGCGAACACTGTGTCAGCCACGCGCGTGGGGATCAGGAAACCTTTCCGCGGAAGGCTTCGAAGAAGCCTGGCGAGTTGCGCCGGGGTGCCGCGTTCGTGATCACGTGCGGCAATGAGCTGTTGGTCCGCACCCGCCCCAACAAGGGTTTGCTCGGCGGCATGACCGAAGTGCCGGGTTCAACATGGCTCGCGGCCCAGCAAGACGCGGCGGCACTGCAGCAGGCGCCGATGCCGAGACGGGCGCTGCGCTGGCATCGCAAGGCCGGAATCGTCGCCCACGTCTTCACGCATTTTCGGCTCGAGCTCGCGGTCTATACCGCAACCGTTGAGCCGGGCATCCGCGCCCCGGCGGGCATGCGCTGGGTGCCGATTGCGACGCTGAAGCAGGAGGCGCTGCCCACTCTCATGCGCAAGGTGATCGCGCATGGGCTGGGTCAATCGCTATCCCCGGCTTGAAGCGGGCCCCGTCACGATCGGCGGCCTGGCGTTGAGTCCCTCGACCTGGAAGCCGGCGACACGCTTGTAATTGGCGGCGATGTCCTCCAGCTCCTTGAGCGACAGCACATCGGTGACGACGTTGTAGCCATCGGGCGCGCGTTCCTCGACCAGTTGCATCACCTGTTCCGGCCCGTTGCGCCGGTTCAGCATCACAAGATCGGAGGTGGCGGGGCGACGTTCGGCCTCATAGGCGCTGAGCGCGGCATGGGTGGCGCCGTGGGTCAGGATCTCGCGGGTCAGCACGCGCGCGTCGAGGATCGCCTGCGAGGCGCCGTTGGAGCCGATCGGATACATCGGATGCGCGGCGTCGCCCATCAGGGTGATGCGGCCGAACGTCCATTGCGAAAGCGGATCGCGGTCGACCAGCGGGTATTCGTAGGCGTGCGGACAGTTGCGGATCAGGCCCGGCACATCGAGCCAGTCGAATTTCCAGTCGTCAAACCAGGGCAGAAATTCCTCCAGGCGGGCGATGCGGTTGTAATCCTCCCGTCGCCACTGGTAGGTCGGCGGCATATGTCGCTCGGCGACCCAGTTGATCGAGACTTTGCCGGAACGGTCGGGTTCTTTCGAAATCGAGTAGCAGACGAACTTCAGGATCTCGTGGCCGGCCATGATCATGGTGCGGCCGGAGAGGAAAGCGTCGCTGCGGGTGATGCCGCGCCAGAGAATGCGTCCGTTCCAGATCGGCGGACCCTCTTGCGGATACAGTTTTTCGCGGACCGCGGAGTGAATGCCGTCGGCGGCGATCAGCAGCGCGCCGTCATGGCTGCCGGCGGACTTGCCGGTTCCCTTGTCAACGAAATTGGCACGCACGCCGCTCGAAGTCTCCGACCAGTCGGTCAGATGATGGCTGGTGAGAATGTTTTCGGCGCCCAGCCGTTCGATCGCGGCATCGAGCAGAATCTGCTGCAGCGTGCCGCGATGGATCGAGAATTGCGGCCATTTGTACCCGGCCTCGAGGCCGCGCGGCTCGCACCAGATCGGCCTGCCGCGCTTGGAAAAATAAGCGAGCTCCCGGGTACGCACGGCGGCCGCGTCAAGCCGGTCGAGCAGGCCGAGTTCGGTCAGTTCGCGCACCGCATGCGGCAGCACATTGATGCCGACGCCGAGTGGCTTCAATTCGGAAACGCTCTCGAACACTTTGGCGGCAACGCCGATCTGATGCAGGCTGAGCGCCAGCGTCAATCCGCCGATGCCGCCACCGGCGATGAGAACGGTCATGATCCCTCCCTGATTCCGAGGGCGGTCATGGCATGAGAGGTGGAACGGGGCAACTCCCGAACGTGGCCTTGCACGTCAGCTCAGCGCGAACCCGGAAATCCACGCCACCGATCTTTTTGGATTCCGGGCTGCGCCGAGGTGAGGGCGCCGCCCGGAATGGCGGTATTCGCTTCGAGGCGATCAGGCCGCCTTGGTCTTGAGGTGGCGGAACATGATGTGGCGCGCCTCGTCGTCCATTTCAGCCTTGAAGACGAACTTGTCCTTCAGCGCGACCGCGCGTGTCGCGGCCGGCCGTGCCGACACTTCATCGACCAACCGTTTGACATTGGGATATTTCGCGTAGACCTCGTCGCCGAGCACGAACGGCGCCAGCCGTGCCCAGCCCCAGAACGCCATGTCCACAATGGTATAGCTATCGCCGATCATGTAACGGCTGTTGGCGAGATGTTCGTTGAGAATCCCGTAATGGCGATGCGCTTCGAACTGGTAGCGGTTGTGCGCGTATTCCAGCTCCTTCGGCGCAAAGTGCTTGAAATGCACAGCCTGGCCGGAATACGGGCCGATACCGCTGGCGACGAACATCAGCCAGGACAGCAGGTGCGCGCGGTTGGCAGGGGTGTTGGGGGGCAGGAACTTGCCGGTCTTCTCGGCGAGATAGAGCAGGATGGCGTTGCTGTCGAACACGAACACGCCGTCATCGTCGATCGCGGGCACCTTGCCGTTCGGATTGACCTTGAGGAATTCCGGCTTGAACTGATCGCCCTTCCGGGTGTCCACCGGCACGAGTTCGTAAGGCAGGCCGGACTCTTCCAGAAACAGCGCGACCTTGTTGGGATTCGGCGCGCCGTTAAAGTAAAATTTGAGCATTGAAATTCTCCCTTTGCGTCTTCGGTCAAGGTCAGGACGCGGCGACGATACCGCAGGCGGCCTGTCCTTGCGCAAATTTTTGCAAGGTGCGCAACCGACGAGTTCGTGAGGAAGAGTGTCATTCCGGGATGCGCCTCTCTTGGCGCAGGCCCGGAATCCATAACCACCATCGTGAGCATGGATTCCGGGCTCGCGCCAAGAGGCGCGCCCCGGAATGACGAGCCAAAGGGAGCTAGCCTGCGGCCATTCCCGAGCGGATTTCGGCGCGCAGCTCGTCGATCAGCCGCAGGCCCTTGTTGGTCTCGACATGCCAGAAGGTCCAGCCGTTGCAGGCGCCGGCGCCTTGCGCCACCGCGCCGATGCGGTGGATCGAGCCCACCTTGTCGCCGAGCATGATGGCGCCGTCGGCGCGCACCAGGGCGCCGTGGCGCTTCTTGGAATCGACCAGCCGGGTGCCGGGCGAAATCATGCCGCGCTCGATCAGTTCGGAGAACGCCACCCGCGGTGCGTCGCGCGCCGTCATGAACGGGGCAAGCGTTGCCTCCGGCAGCGGCTCGATGGCGGCGATGCGGGCTTCGGCGGCGGCGGCATAGGCCGGATCGCGCTCGAAGCCGATGTAGCGGCGGCCGAGCCGCTTGGCGACGGCACCGGTGGTGCCGGTGCCGTTGAACGGATCGATCACGAGATCGCCCGGCTTCGACGACGACAGCAGCACCCGCGCCAGCAGGCCTTCGGGCTTCTGGGTTGGATGGACCTTCTTGCCGTCCTTGCCCTTGAGGCGTTCCTCGCCGGTGCACAGCGGAATCAGCCAGTCGGAACGCGCCTGCACATCCTCATTGGCGGCCTTCAGGGCTTCATAATTGAAGGTATAGCCCTTGGCCTTCTCGTCGCGCGCCGCCCAGATCATGGTCTCATGGGCATTGGTGAAGCGACGGCCGCGAAAGTTCGGCATCGGATTGGTCTTGCGCCAGACAATATCGTTGAGAACCCAGAAGCCAAGGTCCTGCATGATGGCGCCGACGCGGAAAATGTTGTGGTAGGAGCCGATCACCCACAGCGTCGCCGAGGGCTTCATGACGCGGCGGCAGGCCAACAGCCAGGCGCGGGTGAAATCATCGTAAGCGGCGAAGGATGAAAACTTGTCCCAGTCGTTGTTGACGGCGTCGACATGGGATTCGTCGGGGCGCTTGAGGTCGCCCTTGAGCTGCAGATTGTAGGGCGGGTCGGCGAACACCAGATCGACCGAACCGGCCGGGAGTTTCGACATCTCGGCGACGCAATCGCCTAGGATGATTCGAACACTTGAAGGGGACTCAAATTTAGTGCGGGGCGCCTTTGCAGACGCCCCGCGACGCGACACAACCATGACTCAAATACTCTGACTCAGGCGACGCTGTCGGCGACGCGGGACTAAACAACCGACTGGCGATACATTGGCGAACCAAAGTAAAAATCGACTTAACCGGGCAATTCTTTCACGCTAGGCAATTTTTGCCGGGCGGGTTATTGATTAACGGAACGGAAATTTTACGTTTGACGCGGCGTCGGGTTCGGCGAAGCCGCGGCAGTGAATTGGAATGAGGGAAATGCGCCATGCGTTACGATGATTTTCGTCGCAGCGACGATATCGACGACCGTCGCGACGATAGCGGCGGCGGCATCGGCGGCGGCGGTCTCGGTCTTCCGATGGGTGGCGGCGGGCTCGGCATCGGCACCATCATCGTGCTTGGCCTGATCAGCTATGCGTTCGGCATCGATCCGCGCATTTTGATCGGTGGCGCACAGGTGATCAACGGCGGTGGCCAGGCGCCGACCCATCAGACCGACCGCAGGCCTTCGTCCGGCAAGACCGGCGCGCCGACCGACGAAATGGGCAACATGATCTCCGGCATCCTCGGCGAGATCGACGATCGCTGGAGCGAAATCTTCAAGGCCGCCGGGCAGCCCTATACCGGCCCGCGCATCGTGCTGTTCCGCAACGTCACCAATGGCGGCCGTTGCGGCATGGCGCAGTCGGCGATGGGGCCGTTCTACTGTCCGCCGGACAAGCAGATCTTTCTCGACACCGGATTTTTCCGCGAGGTCGAATCCCGGTTTCATGGCTGTTCGGGCAATGCCTGCAAATTTACCGCGGCCTATATCATCGCCCATGAGGCCGGCCATCACATCCAGAACCTGCTCGGTATCCTGCCCAAGGTGACGCGGCTGCAGCAGCAGGCCGGCAGCAAGGCCGAGGCCAATGCGCTGCAGGTAAAAATCGAGCTGCAGGCGGATTGCCTGTCCGGGGTCTGGGTCAACCGCGAGGAAAAGAAACGTCCGGGCTTCCTTGAGGCGGGCGACATCGACGCGGCGCTGACGACCGCCTCGGCGATCGGCGACGATACGCTGCAGCGGCAGGCCACCGGGCGGGTGGTGCCGGATTCCTTCACCCACGGTTCCGCCGCGCAGCGCAAGCAATGGTTCATGACCGGCTACCAGCAGGGCACCGTGCAGGCCTGCAACACCTTCGGCGCCGGGTGATGTGACAGGGGAGGGTTCGCAATGTCTTCCCTCGATGCAAGCCGGACTTTCGTGCCGCTCAACATCGCGGTGCTGACGATCTCCGACACCCGCTCGCTGCAGGACGACAAATCCGGAACCACGCTGTCGGAGCGGCTGGTCGCTGCCGGTCACCATCTGGCGGCGCGCGAGATCATCGTCGACGACGTCGATGCGATCCGTGTCATCGTCAAGCGATGGATCGCGGATGACGGCGTCGATGTCGTCATCACCACCGGCGGCACCGGCTTCACCGGCCGCGACGTGACGCCGGAGGCGATCGAACCCTTGTTCGAGAAGCGGATGGATGGCTTCTCGATCGCCTTCCACATGCTGAGCCATGCCAAGATCGGCACCTCGACGGTGCAGAGCCGCGCCACCGCGGGCGTTGCCGGTGCGACCTTCATCTTCTGCCTGCCGGGATCGCCGGGCGCCTGTCGCGACGGCTGGGACGGCATCCTGGCGGCTCAGCTCGATTACCGCACCCGGCCCTGCAATTTCGTCGAGATCATGCCGCGGCTCGACGAGCATCTGCGGCGGCCGAAAGCCAAGGGCGCTTCGGCGTGATCGTCATTCCGGGTTCGATGCCGTTGGCATCGCCCCGGAATGACAACGAGTTGATCAAAGTTCCAGCAGCCAGGTTTCGCCGACAAGGTCGACGCCGAAACTGTGGTGGGGCTCCTCCTTCACGCGGCGAAATCCGGCGCGCTGATAGACCCCGCGCGCCGCAACCAGAATGCTTTGGGTCCACAGCGTGATCGAGCGGTAGCCGGCCTGCCGCGCGAAACGGATGCACTGCTCGGTCAATGCGCGCCCGAGCCCGAGCCCTCGCGCCGGGTTTTCCACCAGCAAGAGCCGCAGTTTCGCAACCTCGTCGGATGCCCTGACCAGGAAGATCGAGCCGACCGGCTCGCCGCCGATTTCGGCGATCCAGCAATGCTCGCGCGCGGGGTCGTAGGATCGGATGAACTGCGCGCCGATCTCGGCGACCAGCGCTTCGAAGCTGATGTCCCAGCCATATTCCTGCGCATACAGCGCGCCGTGCCGTGAAACGACCCAGCCGATGTCGCCGGGACGGTGGCTTCGCAACAGGAACGGCGCCGGCTGCCGCGCCGACGGCTCCAGTGCCTGTTCGATGGTGGTCATGGCGTCGACCAATGCGGCGCGCGTCGCGGCCTCGAGACCGCCAAGCATAGCCGCGACCTCGTCGCGCGACCGGTTGTCGAGTTCGGCAAAGGCCGCGCGCCCTTTCGCCGTCAGCGCGATCTCGGCGACGCGGCGGTCCGACTTCGAGGGCTTCCGCGCGACGACCTGGCGCCGCTGCAGGGCCTGCAGGGTGCGGCTGACAAATCCGGCGTCGAGGCCGAGCGCGCGGACCAGGTCGGTGGCGGTACAGCGGTCGCGCTGGGCGATCTCGTAGATGATCCGCGCCTCCTGCAGCGTCCAGGGACTGTGCAGGAGCTTCGGCTCGATGATGCCGAGCTTGCTGGTGTAGAACCGGCTGAAGCCGCGAACGGCGGCGATCTGCCCGTCCAGCGGCGGATCCGAAGTTATATTTGATTTCATCAAATGATTATTTGACAAAATCAAGTATTTGGCAAGGCCCTCACGCGACAATGATCCGGCTGTGCAGCAGGGTGCGCGCGGAGCGGCCGAGTTGCCGCAGCAGCCGAGCCTCGGGGCGGCGGCCATCCAGCGCGTAGCCGCCGAGCCGGTCGTAATGGTCGCGGGCGATCAGCAATCCTTGATCGGCCGACGGTCCCGCGAGGATCCGCGCCAATGATTGGAAATGGTCGCGCAGGCGGATGTCGGCATAGGGTGAGCGGGAGTAGCGGAAAATCCCGGCCCGCGGCTGGCCGCTGGTCGAGACGCGCTGGATGAACTGCGCGGTCTCGTCGATCCAGCCATGGTCCAGCACGGCGCCGGCATGCAGGAACATCAGCCACGGCGACCGCGCCTGCCGGGCGCCGGCTGCCAGCGCCGCCGCACGCGTTCCCTTGAGGCGCAGATAACGACATCCCGCCACGTCGGCGACCCGTTCGATCACGCCGGTGTCGGCGCGATCAACCAGCAACACCTCGCGGACCACGCCCGCTGCGGAGCCCGGCACCAGGGCCGCCAGCGTGGCGACCGCGGTTTGCTCGACGCCTTCGGTCGGAATGATGACGCTCAGCATGGACGGGTCTTCGAGGTCTCGAATGCGGAAAACGCCGCACTGTTATCACCTTGTCACATTCAAATCAGCCGTCTGGAGTGCAGCTTTTTGCGGCAGCCGCTCCGGACCGCGCCTGCTGGACCGCCGGGGTCGCGGTCGATTGCTGGGCTTATGTTCTTGATTTGTTCTTAGAGCATGCTATGTTCTGGCCATGAGTTCGAGCATCCTCACATGCCCTCAAGCACCCGCCGGTCACGGCGCCCTCCGAGCCGGCGGGTGCGCTGCCCTCGTTTCCGGAACTGGCGGTGGCGATCGAGCGCGAGCGGCGGCGCGGTCGCGGCGCGCAGTCCAATGACAGCGGCCGCTTCGAAGCCGAGGCGCGCGTCGCGTTCGACGACGGCTGGCAGAGCCTTGACGAATTGCCGCCGTTCAAGACCATTGTCGCGCTCGATACCGCGCGCAAGGTCATCACCCGCAACAACTCGCCCGATATCGGCTTCGATCGATCAATCAATCCCTATCGGGGCTGCGAACATGGCTGCGTGTACTGCTTCGCGCGGCCGACCCATGCCTATCTCGGGCTGTCGCCGGGGCTCGACTTCGAGTCGCGGCTGTTTGCCAAGCCCGACGCGCCGGCGCTGCTGGAAAAGGAACTGGCGGCCCAGGATTACGAGCCGCGCATGATCGCGATCGGCACCAACACCGACCCCTACCAGCCGATCGAGCGCGAGCGGCAGATCATGCGCGGCATTCTCGAGGTGCTCGATCGCGCCGGCCATCCGGTCGGCATCGTCACCAAGTCGGCGCTGGTCATCCGCGACATCGACATTCTGGCGCGGATGGCCAAGCGCAATCTCGCCAAGGTGGCGCTCTCGGTCACGACGCTCGATGCGAGGCTGGCGCGCACCATGGAACCCCGGGCCTCGACCCCGCCGAGGCGGCTCGAGGCGCTGCGGCGGCTGTCCGAAGCGGGGATTCCGACCACGGTGATGGTGGCGCCGGTGATACCCGCGCTGAATGATTCCGAGATCGAGCGTATTCTCGACGCCGCGGCGCATGCCGGCGTCAGGGAAGCCAGCTATGTGCTGCTGCGGCTTCCGCTCGAAGTGCGCGATCTGTTCCGCGAATGGCTGATCGGGAACTATCCCGACCGCTACCGGCACATCTTCACGCTGATCCGCGACATGCGCGGCGGTCGCGACTACAATTCACAATGGGGCACGCGGATGAAGGGCACCGGACCGATGGCCTGGATGATCGGGCGCCGGTTCGAGATTGCCTGCGACAAACTCGGGCTCAACAAGCGGCGCTCGAAATTGACCTCCGAACATTTCGCCCGGCCGAAACGCAGCGGCCAGCAGCTCAGCCTGTTCTAGGCCGGCGTCGCCGAGCATTTTCATTCCGGGACGCGCCTCGCCGCGCGGGGCTCTCACCCTGTCATTCCGGGGCGCGCGCAGCGCGAGCCCGGAATCTATAACCACCGATGCCCGTTGTAGCCGGCACCGCGTCCCCAGTTTCGCGCAACATGGACATTCGTGTTTATGGATTCCGGGCCCGCGCCAAGCGGCGCGTCCCGGAATGACGGCACTGAATAGCGGGAATTGCGCCGAGTTCCCGGTTGCGTCGCCGGGCTCGCTTGCGCACCATCCCGGCATGATTCGGGACAAGTCAGACACCCCAAAAGGCGAGCCGGCCAGCCTGCCAAAGGGTGTGATTGCGATTGCGCCGCCGAGCTTTCGCCGCGAGCGCGCGCTGATCAAGCGGGGGGTATGGCCGATCGCCGGCTGCGACGAAGCCGGACGCGGTCCGCTGGCAGGCCCGGTCGTGGCCGCGGCAGTCGTGCTCGATCCCAAACGGATCCCGAAGGGCATCGACGATTCCAAGCGGCTGACGGCCGAGCGCCGCGAGGAACTGTTCGAGCAGATCTGCACGACCGCGTCGTTCGCCGTCGCCTATGCCTCGCCTTCACGGATCGATCGCGACAATATCCTGCGCGCCTCGCTGTGGGCGCTGGCGCGTGCGGTTGATGCGCTGCCCGAAATGCCGAAACATGTGTTCGTCGATGGCCGCGACCGGCTCGAGACGCCGTGCGATTGCGATGCCGTGATCGGCGGTGACGGTCTGGTGCTCTCGATCGCGGCAGCCTCGATCGTCGCCAAGGTCTCGCGCGACCGCCTGATGTGCGCGCTCGCGCAGGATTGCCCGGGTTACGGCTTCGAGCAGCACAAGGGCTACGCCGTGCCGGAGCATCTGGCGGCACTGCACCGGCTTGGGCCGTCGGTGCATCACCGGCGTTTTTTTGCCCCGGTCGCGGCCGCGCGCGCCCGACGCGAGGGGACATCGATCGAGGCCGATGTCATCGCGATCGAGAATGACGCTATAGCGTTTTCGAGCGAAGTGGATACCGGTTCGCGTGAAGAAAACGCGTCAAAGCAAGAACCGGAGCCCGGTTCTGATTCAATCAGAACCGAAACAGGCTCCGGCATCGAGGCTTCGGCCGCTGTGTAACGCCAGTTGCCTCGGCGGCTGACGCGCTTTATCAGACGTTCGAGATCGAATGGAGCCGGCCAGCGCCGGCTCGGGCATGTCGGACGGTTGATGCGCTTCACCTCGCTGATTATCGAACTGATCCGCGCCCGGCCGCGGCTGGTGGTCTGGATTGTGGTGCTGTGTCAGGCGGCGCTGTGGCTGCTGCTGCCGGTGCTGCTGTATCGAAGCCCGCCCGGCGACCTTGCTACCGTCCTCGCTTACGGCCGTGAGTACCAGGTCGGAACCGATCTCGGGCCGCCGCTGGCATTCTGGCTCGCCGATATCGCCTTTCGTGCCGCCGGCAATCATATGTTCGGCGTCTATCTGCTGGCGCAGCTTTGCTTCATTGCCACATTCTGGTCGCTTTATCTGCTGGCGCGCGCCGTCGTCGGCGGCCAGCAGGCGGTACTCGCCGTCCTGCTGACGATGACGGTTGCCGCATTCAGTTCGCCCGGCGTCGAGTTTGGCCCGCTGGTGCTGGCGCGTCCGCTATGGGCGCTGCTGCTGCTGCATTCCTGGCGGCTGATCGGCCAGCATCGCCGCAACGCGTGGTTCGCCTGGTCGATCGAGGCCGGCCTTTTGCTGCTGACAACGCCCGCCGCGATCGGCCTCTTGATCCTGATCGCGGCCTTCGCGCTTGCCACCGCGCGCGGACGGCGCACGCTGATGTCATTCGATCCGCTGTTTGCGCTGCTGGTGATCATCGTGCTGGCGCTGCCCTATCTGATTTGGCTGATCCGCGCCGACACGCTGGCCTGGCCGCCCTGGCCCGCGCTCGCGGATTTGCAGGCGAGGGGGCTGCATTGGGCAAGGCTGCTCGGCGGTCTGCTGCTGGCAGCTTTCGGCGTGCTGCTGCTGGTCGTCCTCAACTCCGGCTGGTTCGCCCGTACCCCGGACGATGCGCCGATCATCTACCGACCGCCGGTCGATCCGCTGGCGCGAGACTTCGTTTACTTCTTCGCCATCGCGCCGGCGCTCGCAGGCAGCCTGGTCGCCGGTTTGTTCGACCTCGACCGGGTGGTGGGCGGGGCGGCCATCGCATTGCTGATGACCGGCTTCGCCGCGATCGTCGCCACCGGCGATCTGGTACATTTGCGGCGCCAGCGCGTGCTGCGTTCGGTCTGGGCGGCGGCCATCGTTGCCCCTGCGCTCGCGGCCGTCGCGGCGACGCTGTTTCTGCCCTGGGTCGGCGGCGGCGAGGTTGCCACGTCGCTGCCCGCTACCGCGATCGCGCATTTTTTCGGCGACAGCTTTGAACGGCGGACCAATCAGCGGCTCCGTGCGGTGACCGGCGATGCGCGGCTCGCCAGCCTGGTCGCACTGGATGCCGGCCGTCCTCATCTGTATCTCGAGGCCACCCCGGAGCGCACACCGTGGCTGACGCTGCAGAAATTCAGCCAAACCGGTGGCGTCGTGGTTTGGCGCGCGTCCGACACGGTCGGGACGCCGCCGGCGGAGATCGCCCAGCATTTCCCCGGTCTCGTGCCGGAAGTGCCGCGCGCGTTCGATTGGCTGGTGAACGGCCGCCAGCCCTTGCTGCGGATCGGCTGGGCCATCGTGCGCCCGAAGCCGCCGTGACCGCGGTGCCAGGCGCGTAGCCCGGATGAAGTGCGGCGTAATCGGGCCGTCATTCCGGGGCGCGCCTCTTGGCGCGAGCCCGGAATCCATACTCCCGATGGTGGTTATGGATTCCGGGCCCGCGCCGAAGGGGCGCGTCCCGGAATGACAATGACAGACCAACGCAAGCGCGCCCTCAGATCGAAGCGAGCGGCTGCAGCGCCCGGGCGATCGCCCGCAGATCCTGCCAGGACATGCGTTTGTAGGACGGCGATCGCAGCAGATAGGCTGGATGGAACGTCGCCATGGCGCGGATGGTGCGGGTGCCGGTGTCGTAGTCGAACCATTTGCCGCGGGTTTTCATGATGCCCTCGCGGGTCGACAGCAGGGTCTGGGTCGAGGGGTTGCCGAGGGTGACCAGCACGTCGGGGTTCACCAGTTCGATTTGCCGCTGGATGAACGGCAGGCAGATTTGCGTCTCCTGCGGCGTCGGCGTGCGATTGCCGGGTGGCCGCCATGGAATGACATTGGCGATGTAGGCCTTGCTGCGATCGAGCCCGATCGCCGCGATCATGCGGTCGAGCAATTTGCCCGAACGCCCGACAAAGGGCAGGCCCTCGATGTCTTCGTCGCGTCCCGGCGCCTCGCCCACGAACATGATGCGCGCCTGCGGGTTGCCGTCGGCGAACACCAGGCGGGTGGCGGTGGATTTCAGCGCGCAGCCGTCGAAATTTTCCAATAGCGCGCGCAACGCGTCGAGCGATGGCGCGGCCCGCGCCGCTTCCCGCGCCGACGCGATCGCCGTCTCCGGCGCCAACACAATGTCGCTGCGTGCGGCAGGTGCGGCGACCGGAACGGTCCTGGCGGGTGTTGCCGATGCCGTCGCCGCGGGCGCTGTGGTGGGATCAGGATCGGCCAGCCGGTTGACCGGCTCCTCCAATAGCGCGCAGTCGACCCCGGCCTCCAGATAAAAGGCCAGCAATTGCTTGAGGGTAGGGGCGGGATCAGGCGTCATGACACGATCTCGAGGACATTGCCTCTATCTACCCCGAAGCAGGCCGCCGTGAAACGCCTCGCGGCGCATTTCCGTGGTTGTCCTTGATGCAAAAATCGGAAACAAACCATATTCAGACGCGTTCTCACCGGGCTGAGACCAGATCATGAGCACTGACGAACTTCCGCCTCGCGAATCCATGGAATTCGACGTCGTGATTGTCGGCGCCGGCCCCTCGGGCCTCGCCGCGGCGATCCGGTTGAAACAGCTCAATGCCGAGCTGTCGGTCGTCGTGGTGGAGAAGGGGTCCGAGGTCGGCGCGCACATCCTGTCC
Organism: uncultured Alphaproteobacteria bacterium; assembly: GCA_963808035.1. Classification (GTDB taxonomy): domain Bacteria; phylum Pseudomonadota; class Alphaproteobacteria; order Rhizobiales; family Xanthobacteraceae; genus Bradyrhizobium. Next base: position 166,016 of record CAWEEF010000012.1, read on the forward strand.
GGCGCAGTGATCGACCCGGTGTCGCTGGACAAGCTCGTTCCGGACTGGCGCGAGGACGCCGATTGCCCGCTGAAGACGCCAGTCACGGACGATCGCTTCTACTGGATGACGGCGGGTGGCGCGATCCGGCTGCCGAATATCATGATGCCGCCGCTGATGAGCAATCATCACTGCTATATCGGCTCGCTTGGCAATGTGTGCCGCTGGCTGGGGCCAAAGGCCGAAGCGCTTGGTGTCGAGATCTACCCGGGCTTCGCCGCGGTCGAGGTGCTCTATGACGACAAAGGCGCAGTGCGCGGTATCGCCACCGGCGACATGGGCGTGGCCAAGGACGGCTCGCACAAATCGTCCTATACGCGGGGCATGGAACTGCTCGGCAAATACACCCTGTTTGCCGAAGGCGCGCGCGGCAGCCTGAGCAAGCAGCTCATTGCAAAGTTCGCGCTCGCCGCCAGTAGCGAGCCGCCGAAGTTTGGCATCGGCCTCAAGGAGGTCTGGCAGATCGACCCGGCCAGGCACCAGAAAGGCCTGATCCAGCATTCGTTCGGTTGGCCGCTGAACAATTCGACCGGCGGCGGCTCGTTCCTCTATCATTACGACGACAATCTGGTCGCGGTCGGATTCGTCGTGCATCTCAACTACGATGATCCGTATCTGTCGCCGTTCGATGAATTCCAGCGCTTCAAGACCCATCCCGCAATCGGTGGCCTGTTCGAGGGCGGCAAACGGCTCGCCTATGGCGCCCGCGCCATCACCGAGGGCGGCTATCAGTCGGTGCCGCGCCTGAGCTTTGCGGGCGGCGCGCTGATCGGTTGCGCGGCGGGTTTTGTCAACGTGCCGCGCATCAAGGGCGTGCACAACGCCATGGGCAGCGGCATGCTGGCGGCCGAACAGGTCGTCGCCGCGCTCGGCGCCGGCCGCGCCAACGACGAACTGGCCGAATATGAGAATGCGTGGCGCGATTCGCCGGTCGGCAAGGACCTGTACCGGGTCCGGAACGTCAAGCCGCTGTGGTCGAAGTTCGGCACCATCCTCGGCGTTGCACTTGGCGGCATCGACATGTGGTGCAACACGCTCGGGTTCTCGCTGTTCGGGACCCAGTCGCACGCCAAGCCCGACCGCAAGACGCTCGATGCGGCGAAGGCCCATGCCCCGATCGCGCCGCCGAAGCCGGACGGCAAGCTCACCTTCGACAAGCTGTCGTCGGTATTTCTCTCCAACACCAATCATGAAGAGGACCAGCCGGTCCACCTCAAGGTTGCCGACATGAACCTGCAAAAGACGTCCGAGCACGACGTCTATGCCGGGCCGTCCAACCGCTATTGCCCCGCCGGCGTCTATGAATGGGTCGAGGAGGCGAGCGGGCCGCGCTACGTGATCAATGCCCAGAATTGCGTCCATTGCAAAACCTGCGACGTCAAGGACCCGAACGGCAACATCACCTGGGTTCCGCCGGAGGGTGGCGGCGGACCCAATTATGAGGCGATGTGACGCACGATTGCGTGAGGTGTTCCCCGCCGGCCCAGCCCCCGGCCACGATACCGCCACACTGACAGCGTTCTCAGGCGCGGCCGGCGGGCCGGGCCGATATGAACCCCTTGTCGTCGATCGATTCGCCACCCCGTATCCTTGCGGTTGAACGCCAAACGCGGCATTGTCGCCTGCCTTGATGCCGCCGCTTGGGTTCGCATTCGAGACGATCCGTTAAAACCTGGAGCTAGGGCGAGCCGTGATGTTTCCCATTCGTTTCAATCGCCGGACCCTCGCCGCATTGGCCTTCACCGTGCTCGCGGTGCCGGTGTCGGTTTCGGCCCAGACGCCGGATCATCCGAACGATAATTCGGCGCAATTTCCCACCAGCCACGATCTGAAATCGCTGACGATGTCGGGCAGCTACCTGGCGGCTCGCCATGCCAGCGTGGAGCGGGACGCCGCCTCGGCGGCGGCGTTCTACCGCTCGGCACTTCGCACCGATCCGAAGAACAACGAGCTGCTCGATCGCGCCTTCATTTCCTCGCTTGCGGATGGCAATATCGACGAGGCGGTGAGGCTCGCCGACCGTGTCCTGACTGTCGACAAGTCCAATCGCGTGGCCCGGCTCGTGGTCGGGGTGCGCGATCTGAAGCAGAAGAAATACGCCGCAGCGCAGCTCAACATCAATCAGTCGATTCGCGGGCCGATCACCGACCTGGTGGCGACGCTGCTGTCGGGCTGGGCGAGCTACGGCGCCGGCGACAGCAAGGCCGCGGTCGCCAATATCGACAAGCTGACCGGTCCGGAATGGTACCCGCTGTTCAAGGATTTGCATTCGGGCATGATCCTCGAGCTCGCCGGCAAGGAAAAAGACGCTGGCGTGCGTCTCGAGCGGGCCTACAAGCTCGACGATTCCATGCTGCGGGTCGCCGACGACTATGCGCGCTGGCTGTCGCGCAACAAGGATGAGGCGTCGGCGACGGCGGTCTATGACGCATTCGACAAGAAGCTGCCGCGGCACCCGCTGGTGCTGCAGGGACTGCGCGAGACCAAGGCCGGCAAGAAGCTGCCGCCGCTGGTCGATTCACCGCAGACCGGCGCGGCCGAGGCGCTTTACGGGATCGGCGCCACCCTGACCCGCCGCGGCGGCGAGGATCTCGCGCTGGTCTATCTGCAGCTTGCGCTCTACCTCGCCCCCAACCATTCGCTGGCGCTGCTGTCGCTCGCCGATCTCTACGAGTCAGTGAAGAAGCCGGCGATGGCAATCAAGGTCTATGAGCGCGTGCCGGCGAGTTCACCGCTGAAGCGCAACGCCCAGATCCAGCTCGCGACCGATCTCGACGCCGCCGACCGCAGCGACGAGGCGATCAAGATCCTGAAGGGCGTCATCGCCAACGATCCCAAGGACCTCGAAGCCATCATGGCGCTCGGCAATGTCGAGCGCGGCCGCAAGAAGTTCGCCGACTGCGCCGATACCTACGCGAAGGGCATCGGCGCGCTGCCGGATGCGAACGACAAGGGCAACACGGTCTGGTACTATTACCGCGGCATCTGCGAGGAGCGCTCCAAGCAGTGGAGCAAGGCCGAAGCCGACATGCGCAAGGCGCTCGAGCTGCAGCCCGACCAGCCCCATGTGCTGAATTATCTCGGCTATTCCTGGATCGATCAGGGCATCAATCTCGACGAAGCCATGAAGATGATCAAGCGGGCGGTCGATCAGCGCCCGGATGACGGCTACATCGTGGATTCGCTGGGCTGGGCCTATTTCCGCATCGGCAATTTCGAGGAAGCGGTCAAGAACCTCGAACGCGCGATCGATCTCAAGCCCGAAGACCCGACCATCAACGACCATCTCGGCGACGCCTACTGGCGGGTCGGCCGCACCCTTGAGGCCAAATTCCAGTGGGCGCACGCCCGCGACCTCAAGCCTGAACCCGAGGAACTGCCGAAAATCGAGGCCAAGATCCAGAACGGTCTGCCCGACGACACCTCTTCCGCGGCCGCCGCTGACAAGAAAAAAGAGGAAGGCAAGGGCGGCTGACCGAGGGGCTTGACGCCGATGCCGGCGCTGATGGAGGAGGGGCGCGCCAAGGTCAACCTGACCCTTCGGGTGGTCGGACGCCGCGTCGACGGCTATCACGATCTGGAGAGCGTGGTGGCGTTCGCCGATTGCGCCGACCGCCTCAGCCTGACGCCCGGCGACAATCTCAATCTCGAGACCATCGGCCCGCTGGCCAGCGATTGCGGGCAGAGTGCCGACAATCTGGTGCTCAAGGCCGCGCAACTGCTCGGCGAACGCGTGCCCGCTCTGCGCGTCGGCGAGTTCGTGCTCGACAAGGTTCTGCCGGTCGCGGCCGGGATCGGCGGCGGTTCGGCCGATGCGGCGGCGGCCCTGCGTCTGCTGGCGCGGCTCAATAGCCTTGCGTTCGACGATCCGCGCCTGATGGAGGTCGCGATGCTGACCGGCGCGGATGTGCCGGTTTGTCTCGCCTCGCGCGCCTGCGACATGACCGGGGTCGGCGAAACGCTGCTGCCGCTGAGCCTGCCGGAATTGCCGTGCGTGATGGTCAATCCCCGTGTTGCGGTCGCGACCGCGGAGGTCTTTCAGGCGCTCGGCCTGCGCAACGGCGAATTGCGTGTCGGCGCCACCGACGTGATCCAGGCAGAGGCCTGGCCGGACGCCGGGGCGTCGATGGGCGACTGGATCGAGGCACTGAGCGCCAGCCGTAACGACCTCGAAGCCCCGGCGATGCGGATTCAGCCGGTGATCGGCGAGGTGCTGACGGCGCTCGCCGCGGCCGACGGCGCAAGGCTCGCGCGGATGTCCGGATCGGGCGCGACCTGCTTTGCAATTTTCGAGCACGCCAACGCGGCGCAGCGCGCGGCGCAACGGATCGGACGCGATCACCCCAAATGGTGGCTGCACGTAGGCGCGCTGAGCTAGCGAATGGTAGCCCCGTCATTCCGGGGCGCGCGCCAGCGCGAGCCCGGAATCCATAACCACGAACGTCGATGTTGCGCGAAGCTGGGGCCGCCATTCCGTTGACAACAGGCAACGGTGGTTATGGATTCCGGGCTCGCGCTGGCGCGCGCCCCGGAATGACGGCGATCGATCTAATGCGACCGTGCCAGGCAGAACGCCACGACCTGCTCCAGTGCGGACTTCATCGAGGAGGCCGGAAACAGCGCCAGCGCATCGACCGCCATCGCGCCGTAATGCTGGGCGCGGCTGATGGTGTCCTCGAGGGCGCGGTGCTTGGTCATCAGCCCGATCGCATGATCGAGGTCGCCGTCGCTGATCTCGCCGCGCTCCAGCGCATGGATCCAGAAGTCGCGCTCGCTGTCGTTGCCGCGACGGAATGCCAGCACCACCGGCAGCGTGATCTTGCCCTCGCGGAAATCGTCGCCGACGTTCTTGCCGAGCTTGGCGGCCTTGCCGCCATAGTCGAGCACGTCGTCCACGAGCTGGAAGGCGATGCCGAGATTCATGCCGACAGAGCGGCACGCGGTCAGCTCGGCCTTCGGGCGATTGGCAAGCACCGGGCCGACCTCGCAGGCGGCCGCGAACAGCTCGGCAGTCTTGCCGCGGATCACCGCGAGATATTCGTCCTCGGTGGTGGCGGTGTTCTTTGCCGCCGCGAGCTGCATCACCTCGCCCTCGGCGATGGTGGCCGCCGCCGACGACAGAATGTCGAGCGCGCGCAGCGAGCCGACCTCGACCATCATGCGAAAGGCCTGGCCGAGCAGGAAGTCGCCGACCAGCACGCTCGCCTCGTTGCCCCACAGCATCCGCGCCGACAACTTGCCGCGCCGCAACTCGCTTTCATCGACCACGTCGTCGTGCAAGAGAGTCGCGGTATGCATGAACTCGACCGAGGCGGCGAGCTTGACATGGCCGTCGCCGGAATAGCCGGCGAGCCCCGCCATCGCCAGCGTCAGCATGGGACGCAGCCGCTTGCCGCCCGAGGTGATCAGGTGGTTGGCGACCTCGGGGATCATGGTTACTTCCGACCCGGTGCGCGACAGAATCGTGGCGTTGACGCGCGCCATATCGGCGGCCACCAGTCCGACCAGTTGATCTATCGAAGCGCTCGAGGGGCTCTCGAAAGGTACAATAACCGCCACGCTGGTCTCCACATTTGCCCAATTGGCACTATCCTCGGATATAACCATAGAAAGTGCGGAGTAGCGCGGCAAGGGCACGAAGCAGTTGACACGCGCCGCGCTGCTGTCACACCGGGCCGGCAAGGGAGAACTCAAGTTGCGGGAATTGGTTCGGACCAACGATATCGTGCTGGTTTCAGCGGTCGGTGCGCTGCTCGACGGCGCCAATATTCATCATCTGGTGCTGGACCAGAATATGAGCATTATCGAGGGCTCGCTCGGGGTGCTGCCGCGCCGTATTCTCGTCCATGAGGACGATAACCGGGCGGCCCGCCAGGTGCTCGCCGATGCCGGCCTGTCGCACGAACTGCGGGACGATGACTGAACCGCCCGGCGATTTCACCGAAGACGCGTTTCTCGGCGGTCGGCTGTGCCTGCGCCAGCCGAAATCAGGTCACCGCGCCGGCCACGATGCGTTGCTGCTTGCGGCAGCGACGCCGGCGCGCCCGGGCGATCGCGTGGTTGATTTCGGCGCCGGCGTCGGCGCCGCCGGCCTCGTGCTCGCAAGGCGGGTGCCCGCGATCAAACTCGTCCTGATCGAGATCGATGCACGGCTCGCCGCACTTGCGCGCAGCAATGCCACCTCCAATGCGATCGCGGCCGATGTGCGGGTGCTCGACGTGACGGCTGCTGCCGATGCCTTTGCCGCGGCCGGTCTGTCGGCCGACAGCGTCGATGTCGTGCTGATGAATCCGCCGTTCAACGATCCCGCGCGGCACCGCGTTTCGCCGGACCGCGCACGCGAGATCGCCCATGTGGCCGTCGCCGCGACACTTGAAAACTGGATTGACGCCGGCCGGCGGATTCTGAAATCCGGTGGCGTCCTTACCCTGATCTGGCGCGCCGATGGCCTGACCGAGGTGCTGGCAGCGCTCGACCGCGGCTTCGGCAGTCTTGCCATTCTACCGGTTCACGGCGACGCCGAAGCGCCCGCCATCCGGGTGCTGGTTCGCGCCATCAAGGGCGGAAGGGCACCGACCCGGATCCATGCGGCGCTGGTGCTCAATGATCAGCCAGCCGTGCCCAATAAACAGGTGCGCGACATTCTGGCCGGAAATGGGGTATTGCCACTGGCGCTGCCGTGATGGCGAGATCATCCGCAAGGTGCCGCAGGCCGGCGGCGGCGCGGCGACAAACAGTTAGCGCGGCAGCGTTTTCGACTGGCGCTCGGGCGCCGAGGTGAAGTGGATTGCGGTTAGAAGTGCACCGATCAGGATCATGAGCAGGTAGATTTTCATGTCTTTCTCCGCCGCACCGTTGCAGGCCAGTACCCACCGCAATGCAAAAGACGTTCCATCGGCTTCATGACAGGGGCGTGATAAGAATTGGTTAATTTCGAGGTAACGGCATGACAGACCAAACCGGCGCTTCCAGTGGATCGCCGAGCCTGATCGATCGGTTGATGGAGTTCGTCCCCGCGCGGCTGCGCCGCGCAACCGCCGTGGTGCCGGTGGTCCGGCTGTCCGGCACGATCGGCGCGGTGACGCCGCTGCGGCCGGGCCTGATGCTGGCCGGGCTTGCCAGGACACTCGAGCGCGCCTTCGCGACCAAGAATGCCAAGGCGGTCGCGCTGGTGGTCAATTCGCCCGGCGGCTCTCCGGTGCAGTCGCGCCAGATCTATCTGCGGATCAGGCAGCTCGCCGCGGAAAAGAAATTGCCGGTGCTGGTCTTTGTCGAGGACGTCGCCGCCTCCGGTGGTTACATGATCGCGTGTGCCGGCGACGAAATCTTCTGCGATCCCTCGTCGATTCTCGGTTCGATCGGGGTGGTCGGTGGAACCTTCGGGTTCCAGGAACTGATTAGGAAGATCGGTATCGAGCGCCGGCTCTATACCGCCGGTGCGCACAAGGCGATGCTCGATCCGTTCCTGCCGGAAAATCCCGACGATGTTGCGCGCGTCAAGGCGTTGCAGCGCGAGATCCACGCCATCTTCATCGCGCTGGTCAAACAGAGTCGCGGCGCCCGGCTCAAGGGCGCCGACGATGTTCTGTTCACCGGCGAATATTGGGCGGGCGAAACCTCGGTCGCGCTCGGCCTTGCCGATGCGATCGGCGACCTGCGCTCGACGCTGCGGGCGCGCTATGGCGACAAAGTGAAGACGCCGCTGGTCGCGCCCGCAAGCGGCATGCTGGCGGGCCTGTTCGGCCGCAGATCAGCCGGCGCCGGCGTGCTGAAGGGGCTCGATGGCGCCGCGGGCCTGCCGGATGAAGTGATCTCCGCGCTGGAGAGCCGGGCCATCTGGGCCAAATTCGGATTTTGAGGATGGAACGGCCGCGCCATTTAGTCCCGCACAAGGCGATTGCGAGCCGGGCCGGCTTGCGCGACAATGCGGCGAGGGGGCGTCACTGATGAACGATAAGGATCGACCGATGCCGCCGCTGATCGCAATTGCAGGCGCCCTGGGTGGGCTGGCCGTGGTCCGCTGGGCTTACCGGACTGCTCTCAGGGTCAACCGGGAACTGGAAGAGGTGCGACGCGCGCGGGTGGCCGAGGCGGCGCGGTCGAACGATATTCCGACGCTGCGGCGCGACCCCACCACTGGCGCTTATCGGCCGGGCTGACCGGTTCGGTGTCATTGGTGAACTGGGCGGGCGGGGCCTTATTCGCTCGCGCCGCCCTCGGGGCGGGGGCATCACCCCTGAGGACCGCGGCAAGCTGGAGGCAGGTCGTTTTACCGAACCCGTCGGTATCTCTGGCTCACAATCCAATCGCCTGAGATCACGAACTCCGGAGCGCCCAATTCGGGCGGGCCTCGCCTTGATTCTCGGTTCCCCCGCCGATACGGTCCCGCGCGCTTGCCGCGCCCGAAAGGTTTCGAATCGAACAATATGGATGCCCTACCCCCGCACATGCGCCCGGAACGCTCGTTCCAGGGTTTGATCCTGGCGCTGCAGCGTTATTGGGCGGACTATGGCTGCGTGATCCTGCAACCCTACGACATGGAAGTGGGGGCGGGCACCTTCCATCCCGCGACCACACTGCGCGCGCTCGGGCCGAAACGCTGGAACGCGGCCTATGTGCAGCCGTCGCGGCGGCCCAAGGACGGCCGCTACGGCGAAAATCCCAACCGGCTGCAGCACTACTACCAGTTCCAGGTGATCCTGAAGCCGTCGCCGCCGGATCTGCAGGACCTCTATCTGAAATCGCTCGCCGCGATCGGCATCGATTCCGCGCTGCACGATATTCGCTTTGTCGAGGACGATTGGGAGAGCCCGACGCTGGGAGCCTGGGGATTGGGCTGGGAATGCTGGTGCGACGGCATGGAGGTGTCGCAGTTCACCTATTTCCAGCAGGTCGCGGGCGTCGAATGCGCGCCGGTCGCGGGCGAGCTCACCTATGGGCTGGAGCGGCTTGCCTGCTATCTGCAGGGCGTCGATCGCATCATGGATCTCAACTTCAACGGCCGCGACGACACCGAGCGAGTGAGCTATCGTGATGTATTCCTGCAGGCCGAGCAGGAATACTCGCGGCACAATTTCGAGTTTGCCGATACGGTGATGCTGTTCGAGCAGTTTCGGATGGCCGAGGAAGCCTGCCGGAAATATCTCGACGCGGGCTGGAAGGACGCCAAGCGCGAGGCGCATCTGATGGCGCTGCCCGCCTACGATCAGTGCATCAAGGCAAGCCACGTCTTCAACCTGCTCGACGCACGCGGCGTGATCTCGGTGACCGAGCGGCAGAGCTACATCCTGCGCGTGCGCGAGCTCGCCAAGGCCTGCGGCGAAGCCTGGATGCACACCGAAGCGGGCGGGGCGGGTTGATTCCTTCTCCCCTCCCCCTTGCGGGGAGGGGTCGGGGGTGGGGTCCACAGACGATGATGGATATGATGGAATCGCAGACGATGACGGATCGACAGCGCCAATTCGCGCGCCAGATGCGCGCGCAGCCGACCGATGCCGAGCGCGTGCTCTGGCAGCGACTTCGTCACGACATCGCACTGGCCGGTTCGCATTTTCGTCGCCAGGCTCTTGTCGGCCCGTTCATCGTGGATTTTGCGAGTCGCAAGGCGAAGCTCGTCGTCGAACTCGACGGCGGGCAGCATGAATGGCAGCAAGCATCCGATGCACGGCGCACACGTCATATTGAAGAAGCCGGCTATCGCGTGTTGCGTTTCTGGAATCACGATGTGCTTGGCAATCTTGAAGGGATATTGAGCGAAATTCAGCGCGCGCTGCCCCCCAACCCCCGACCCCTCCCCGCAAGGGGGAGGGGAGCCGCGCCGGCGTGCGAAGCGCGTGCCGCGCCTTTCCCGCAAAGAGCGCAATTAGATGCCTGAACTGCTGTTCGAACTTTTCTCCGAAGAGATCCCGGCGCGGATGCAGGCCAGGGCGGCGGACGATCTGCGCCGCATGGTCACCGACCGGCTGGTTGCCGAAGGGCTGGTCTATGAAGGCGCCAGGGCGTTCGCGACGCCGCGGCGGCTGGCGCTGACGGTGCATGGCATCCCGCCCCGGCAATCCGACCTGAAGGAAGAGCGCAAGGGACCGCGCGTCGGCGGGCCGGATGCGGCGATCGCGGGCTTTCTCAAGGCGAGCGGTCTGTCCTCGCTCGCGGAGGCAAAGATCCAGCGCGATCCCAAGAAAGGCGATTTCTATGTCGCGCTGATCGAGAAGCCCGGCCGCGCCACGCTGGATGTGCTGGCCGATATCCTGCCGGTGATCATCCGGACCTTTCCCTGGCCGAAATCGATGCGCTGGGGCGAGCGTTCCGCAAAACCCGGCGCGCTGCAATGGGTGCGGCCGTTGCACGCGATCGTCGCCACCTTCGGCATCGAGACCGAAGAGCCGGACCTGATTGAGTTCGCGGTCGACGGCATCGCGGCAGGCCAGACTACGTTCGGCCATCGCTTCATGGCGCCGGCGGCGATCCACGTGCGCCGCTTCGAAGACTATCGGGCCAAATTGCAGGCGGCCAGGGTGGTGCTCGATCCGGAGCGCCGCAGGGAGATCATTCTCGCCGATGCCAGGACATTGGCGCAGGCGCAGAATTTCGAACTGGTCGAGGATCAGGCACTGCTTGACGAAGTCGCAGGCCTGGTCGAGTGGCCGGTGGTGGCGATGGGATCGTTCGAGCCGGAATTCCTCTCGATCCCGGGCGAAGTGATCCGCGCCACCATCCGCAACAACATGAAGTGCTTTGTGGTCAACGATCCCGCGACCGGCCAGCTCGTGAACAAATTCATCCTGACCGCCAATATCGAGGCCTCCGACGGTGGCAAGGCCATCGTCGGAGGCAACGAGCGCGTGATCCGCGCGCGGCTGGCTGATGCCAAGTTCTTCTACGAGGCCGATCTGAAGACAAAACTCGAGGACCGCCTGCCGAAATTCGATCAAATCGTGTTTCACGAAAAACTCGGCACCCAGGGCGAGCGCATCGCGCGCATCGAGCGGCTTGCCGCCGAAATCGCCCCGCTGGTCGGCGCCGACGTCGACAAGGCAAGACGCGCGGCGCGGCTGGCGAAGGCGGATCTGCTGACCGAAGTGGTCGGCGAATTCCCGGAGTTGCAGGGTCTGATGGGCAAGTATTACGCGCTGGCGCAGGGCGAGGATGCCTCCGTCGCTGCCGCGAGTGAAGAGCACTACAAGCCCCAGGGTCCGAACGATCGCCTGCCGACCGATCCGGTGAGCGTCGCGGTGGCGCTCGCCGACAAGATCGACACCCTCGTCGGTTTCTGGGCGATCGACGAGAAGCCGACCGGGAGCAAGGATCCGTATGCGTTGAGACGTGCGGCGCTGGGCGTGATTCGTATTGCGATAGAGCGTGAGATTGATTTGTATCCTCGGGGCCTTCTCGAAGGGCGGATCAAAAGTGTTCGTCCAGATCTTTCTGACGAGGCGATTTCTGAAATTGGCGATTCATTCCAAAATTTCTTCGAGGATCGTCTTACAGTTCAGCTCCGCGAGCAGGGCGCGCGACACGACCTCGTCGATGCTGTGCTTCGGCTTGGTGGCAAAGAGGCGGGACTTTTGTCGATTGTCCGCCGCGTCGAAGCGCTCGGAAAATTTCTCGACACCGACGACGGCAAGAACCTGCTCGCCGGCACCAAGCGCGCCAGCAACATTCTCGCCATCGAAGAGAAGAAGGACAAGCGCCGCTTCGACGGCGCGCCGGATGCCGGGCTCTATAGCCTCGCTGAGGAAAGAGCGCTGGCGAACGCGATCGATCAGGCCAAGGCGGAAGCTGGCGCCGCCGTCGCGAAGGAAGATTTCGCCGGTGCGATGAGCGCCATGGCCACGCTGCGCCCCGCGGTCGATGCATTCTTCGACAAGGTCAAGGTCAACGACGACGACGCAAAGGTGCGCGAAAATCGCCTCAAGCTGTTGAACGAAATCCGCGCCGCGACCCGTGCGGTAGCGGATTTTTCCAGGATCGAAGGCTGATCGAGAAACCAGCTTTGTCATTCCGGGGCGCGCCTCTTTTTGGCGCGAGCCCGGAATCCATACTCCCGATCGTGGTTATGGATTCCGGGCCTGCGCCAAGAAAGAGGCGCATCCCGGAATGACAGTGTCTGCGCATGGTGATGCAAAAAAAAGCCCCGTCCGGGCGGGGGAGACCGGACGAGGCCTTCATGCCCGGAGCGCCGCTGCGGGTTCCGGACAATTCCGTTGGCGATGCCGCGCCTACTCGACCACCTGGACGATGCGGCGCGAGCGCGGTTCGACCAGCACAGTGCGGCCGTTCACCACGGTGTAGCGATACGGCGTCACGCCGAATGTCTGCGGCACGTCGTAATAGGTGACGCCGGCTTCCGGCAGAACCCCGCCAACCACGACGCGGCCGGGGATGGCGTAATTCGGCACGTGTTCGCGCACGATGTATTCACGAAACGCCGGCCGCCGATCGATCGCGATGCCATCGGCATCCTCGTCGACAACCACGGCGCCGCCGCGAACGACGCCGGTCGTGATCTCGCTCTGCGCCTGGGCTGCGACCGGCGCGCCGAGAGCGCCCGCAACCGCGGCAATGGCAAGTAGTTTGTTCAGCATGATCGACTCCTTGACGATGGCGCACGCCGGTCTCACGGCGAGCAATCCCTGCCCAATTCATGCCGTGCGGCATCGTTCCCGGAACAACCATGATTTCTCCGCGGCAATTTTCGGCATTTCTCGCGACCAGCGGAACTCGTTGAAGCGGCGAGCGTAATCCTTTCGTGGAACCGGCATAGCCGATAAAATGCAGCCTCGATTCGAAATCTCCCCCAGCCGTCATAGCGGAGGCTTTTCATATGACACTCACCGTCGCCCACATTTCACCCATCATGTCTGTGATTGCGGGCCTGCTTATTCTGATCATGCCGCGGCTGCTCAACCTCGTGGTCGCGATCTTCCTGATCCTGAACGGCCTGATCGGACTCGGGCTGCTGCGATGGCTGCACATGTAGGCTCCAGACCAGCCCTCGCGCCTTGCGCGGAACCGTCCAAAGTGGTGTAAGGCCCCCACCTCCATCTCCTCTCGCGGATTGATTGCAAGTCATGGCCAAAGCCGTAGCGAAGACCAAAAAAGTCGCAGCGAAATCAAAGTCATCCGTGCCGACCCGGGCCAAGGCGCGGCCGGCCAGCGCCCGCAAGGCGTTGCAAAAGAGCGCCGCCAAGCCGGTGCCGAAACCGGCCGGCAAAACCGCCGCGCGCAAGCCCGCGGCCGAGGCCGTCAAATCCGGCAAGTGGGTGTTCACGTTCGGCGACGGCAAGGCCGAAGGCAAAGCGGGCCTGCGCGATTTGCTGGGCGGCAAGGGCGCCAACCTTGCCGAGATGGCCAATCTCGGCCTGCCGGTGCCGCCGGGCTTCACCATTCCGACTTCGGTATGCACGTATTTTTACGCCCACGACAAAACCTATCCGAAGGAATTGAAGGCGCAGGTCGAAAAAGCGCTGGACCATGTCGGCAAGCTCGCCGGCAAGGCATTCGGCGATGCCAAAAATCCACTGCTGGTGTCGGTGCGGTCCGGCGGACGGGCCTCGATGCCGGGCATGATGGACACCGTGCTCAATCTCGGTCTCAACGACAAGACCGTGGAGGCGCTCGCCGAGATGTCCGGCGATCGCCGCTTCGCCTATGACAGCTATCGCCGCTTCATCACCATGTATTCGGACGTGGTGCTCGGCTTCGAGCACCATCATTTCGAGGACATCCTCGATACGTTCAAGGACAGCCAGGGCTATACGCTCGACACCGATCTCAGCGGCGACGACTGGGTCGACCTGGTCGGCCGCTACAAGGATGCGGTGGCGCGCGAAACCGGCAAGGATTTCCCGCAGGAACCGCACGACCAGTTGTGGGGCGCGATCGGCGCGGTGTTTTCGTCCTGGATGAACACACGCGCGGTCACCTACCGTCGGCTGCACGACATTCCGGAATCCTGGGGCACCGCGGTCAACGTGCAGGCGATGGTGTTCGGCAACATGGGCGAGAGCTCGGCGACCGGCGTTGCCTTCACGCGCAATCCCTCGACCGGCGACAGCAAGCTGTACGGCGAATTCCTGATCAACGCGCAGGGCGAGGACGTGGTGGCGGGCATTCGCACGCCGCAGGACATCACCGAATATGCGCGCCAGGAATCCGGCTCCGACAAGGCCTCGATGGAAACCGCGATGCCCGACGCCTTCAGGGAGCTGACGCGGATCTACACGCTGCTCGAGAAGCATTACCGCGACATGCAGGACATGGAATTCACGGTTGAGCAGGGCAAGCTGTGGATGCTGCAGACCCGCGGCGGCAAGCGTACCGCCAAGGCGGCGCTGCGCATCGCCGTCGAACTCGCCAATGAAGGCCTGATCTCCCGGAAGGACGCGGTATCGCGGATCGATCCGGCTTCGCTCGATCAGTTGCTGCATCCGACCATCGATCCCAACGCCAAGCGCGACGTCATCGCCACCGGCCTGCCGGCTTCGCCGGGCGCCGCCGCCGGTGAAATCGTGTTCTCCTCCGATGAGGCTGCGAAACTGCAGGCCGACGGCCGCAAAGTCATTCTGGTGCGGATCGAGACCAGCCCCGAAGACATCCACGGCATGCACGCCGCCGAAGGCATTCTGACCACGCGCGGCGGCATGACCTCGCACGCCGCTGTGGTGGCGCGCGGCATGGGCAAGCCCTGCGTCTCCGGCTGCGGCACGATCCGCGTCGATTATGGCCGCGGCACCATGAGCATCGGCTCGCGCACCCTCAAGACCGGCGACGTCATCACCATCGACGGATCGCTGGGCCAGGTGCTGGCCGGGCGGATGCCGATGATCGAGCCGGAAATGTCGGGCGAGTTCGGCACGCTGATGAGCTGGGCCGATCAGTTTCGCAAGCTTGGCGTTCGCGTCAACGGCGATACCCCGGATGACGCGCGCACCGCGATCAAGTTCGGGGCCGAGGGCATCGGGCTGTGCCGCACCGAGCACATGTTCTTTGAGGAAACCCGCATCCGCACCGTCCGCGAGATGATTCTGGCCGAGGACGAACAGGCCCGTCGCGCGGCGTTGTCAAAACTGCTGCCGATGCAGCGCGCGGATTTCGTCGAGCTGTTCGAGATCATGAAGGGCCTGCCGGTGACGATCCGGCTGCTCGATCCGCCGCTGCATGAATTCCTGCCGCATACCCAGGCCGAGATCGAGGAAGTCGCGCGTGCCATGAACACCGATCCGCGGCGACTGGCGGATCGCGCCCGCGACCTCGCCGAATTCAACCCGATGCTCGGCTTCCGCGGCTGCCGGCTCGCGATCGCCTATCCGGAAATCGCCGAGATGCAGTCGCGCGCGATCTTTGAAGCCGCGGTCGAAGCCGGAAAACGCACTGGCAAGGCTGTCGGTCTCGAGGTGATGGTGCCGCTGATCGCGACCAAGATGGAATTCGACCTGGTCAAGGCGCGGATCGACGCCATTGCGCAATCGGTGCTGAAGGAGACCGGTGCCAAACTGAGCTATCAGGTCGGCACCATGATCGAACTGCCGCGCGCCTGCCTGATGGCGGGCGATGTCGCCAAAACCGCGGAGTTCTTTTCGTTCGGCACCAACGACCTGACCCAGACCACCTACGGCATCAGCCGCGACGACGCCGCGGGGTTTCTCGGCACCTATATCGCCAAGGGCATCCTGGAAATCGATCCGTTCATCTCGGTCGATCGCGACGGCGTCGGCGAACTCGTCAAGATCGGCGTGGTGCGAGGCCGCAAGACCCGTCCCGATCTCAAGGTCGGGATTTGCGGCGAGCATGGCGGCGATCCCGCCTCGGTCGCGTTCTGCCATGAGATCGGCCTCGACTACGTCTCCTGTTCACCCTACCGCGTACCGATCGCGCGGCTCGCCGCGGCGCAGGCCGCCCTCGGCAAGACGATCAGCAGCCCTTGATGTCATTCCGGGCGCGCTCAGCGCGAACCCGGAATCTCGAGATTCCGGGCTCGATGCCGATGCATCGCCCCGGAATGACGGACTTCCTTCACCATTTTTATTGACGCGATATTTACCAGTCTGCTGGAGCCGCTGTTTACCAAGGCTTTCGATATCGAGGACGAGAACCCCGCCAGTCCTTGCATGTGGCGGCGGTGCATCACCGATTAACTCCCTCGCAACCTAAATTCGATAACAACAAAAAAGATCGAATTGCACGGATGTACTGAAGTTCGATCGCGTGTGTATGCGTTGCGTGAGCGTTGCGATGTTAGAGTTGCGTAACCGGCCGAAGGGCGCGCGTTTCGCGTTCTTCGGCCTTGGTCTTTGCATCTTTGCATTGGCCCCGACCGAAGCCGGCTATCAGGATATCGCATCGCTGCTGGCGCGGCAGCCCGGCGTCGCCGAACGCTGGCAGAGGCGGGTCTTCTCCGCGGTCAGTTCCATTCAGGTCGCCACCTACAGTTTTGGCCGTCCGATCGGGACGTCATCGCCGCTGAGCGCCGCCAACCGGTTGGCGAGCCTCGACAATCAAGGCATCGGCATTGCCGGCGCCGTGACGCGCAATCCGCTGCTGCAGCCGAAGCCGCGCTACCAGGCCTCCGATTTCCCGAAGGTCGACCGCACGCTCAAGGGCGATCGACTGGTCAAGGTCCCGCCGGCAAACACCGCGCCCGCGCTGGAAGATCCGTCGTCGTCCAATGCTTCGGTGGTCGGTGCGAAAACCGCTGCGGCCGCACCGGGCGACCGCCTGCCGCTTGACCCCGAATTGCAGGAGGCGCTGAGCGCGCCGCCACTGCCGCAATACGATGTATCGTTGTCGCTCGAGGCCCAGCCGCTCGACGACCTGAAGGCCGGCACGGATGCCGAATCGGCTCCGCGTGAATCCCAGCCCTCGCGCGATGGGTTCTCGGTGCAGACCGCGAGCCTGTTTTTCGGAACCGCCTCGCTTGGCGCTCCCGCGGAAAGCATGGAACGCTGGCAACCCGGTGAAGAGCCGATCATCGTGATGCCCGGTGCCTCCGACCCCGACATGAAAAACATGGCGTCGTTGCCCGCGGCCTCGGACCAGGCATCCAGAGCGGGTGAGAGCGGCGAAAGCATCGCCGCCAAGGGCGAGGTCAACTCCGACAACCAGCATACGATGACGCCGGCTGAGCGGCTCGGCCTGTTCGATGCCAAGCTCCGCGCCAAATCGGAAAAATGTCTTGCCGAGGCGGTCTATTTCGAAGCCCGCGGCGAAGCCGTGCGCGGCCAGATCGCGGTGGCGCAGGTGGTCATGAACCGCGCCTTCTCAGGCTTCTATCCCACGACGGTCTGCGGCGTGGTCTACCAGAACAAGCATCGCCATATGGCGTGCCAGTTCACCTTCGCCTGCGACAATGTCGCCGACGTGGTGCGCGAGCCCGATATGTGGGACCGCGCCAGCAAAATCGCCAAGGCGATGCTCGGCGGCCAGCTCTGGCTGCCGGAAGTCGGCAAGTCGACGCACTACCATGCCTATTGGGTGCATCCGTCCTGGGTCAGCGAAATGAAGAAGATGTACAAGTTCGGCGTCCATACCTTCTACCGGCCGAAGGCATGGGGTGACGGCAGCGACGCGCCGAGCTGGGGATCGCCGGCGGAAACCGCCGAGATCTCGGCGGAACTGACCGAAGCCGCCAAGAGCACGGCCGAGCTGTCGGCAACGACGGTGCGGCGCTAGTCCAGCGCGATTCCAACCTCAATGGCTTGATCCTTCTGCGGCCTCAGGGCTGCCCGCCCCAATTCGCAACGCTGCATTGCAGCGCACGGTTTTGCCTGATCGCGGTTGGGATTTGCATGCGGATGCATTAATATCCCGCAACGACGGTGCTGGCCCGCGCGCGGGATTTTTCGGGGTCGCGGGGGAAATCGAGGAAGTACATGAGTGCGATTGAGGGCGATCCGCCTCCGGGTTCGGCCGCCGCGACATGGCGGACGCCATTGGTGATTGTGGTTTGCGGCTGCCTGATCGGCATGCTGACATTCGGCCCGCGCTCCACGTTCGGCTTTTTCATGCAGCCGATGAGCCGCGAATTTTCGTGGGGCCGCGACGTGTTCGGTCTGGCGCTGGCGATCCAGAACCTGCTGTGGGGTCTCGGTCAGCCGATCGCGGGTGCGATCGCCGACCGATTTGGCTCGTTGCGGGTGATCTGCGCCGGCGCGCTGCTGTATGCCGTGGGCCTGGTCACGATGCGTTACGCGGCGACGCCGCTGTCGCTTGATCTCAGCGCCGGCGTGTTGATCGGCTTCGGCTTGTCCGGCAGTTCATTCAACCTCGTGCTGTCGGCGTTCGGAAAATTGGTGCCGCCGCAATGGCGCGGCGTCGCGCTCGGCGCCGGCACCGCGGCGGGATCATTCGGACAATTCCTGTTTGCCCCGTTTGGCGTCGCACTGCTGGACAATTTTGGCTGGCAACCGGCTTTGACGGTGTTCGCATGCCTGATGCTGCTGGTGGTGCCGCTGTCGCTGGCGCTGGCAACACCCGCGTCGACGTCGAGCCCCGCGACGGTGGTGGAACAGCAGACCTTCAAGCATGCGCTTGCCGAGGCGTTCGGTCATCGCTCCTATGTGCTGCTGGTGTTGGGCTTCTTTACCTGCGGATTTCAACTCGCGTTCATCAGCGTGCACCTGCCGGCCTATCTGGTCGATCGCGGCCTGCCGGTTCAGATCGGCGGCTGGGTGATCGCCACCATCGGCCTGTTCAATATCATAGGCTCGCTCGGGGTCGGATGGTTGCAGAACCAGGTTCCGAAGCGCTACATCCTGGCGATCATCTATCTGATCCGCGCAATATCGATCGTGGCGTTTATTTCGTTCCCGATCACGACGTTCTCCGCAATCGCATTCGGTCTCGTCACCGGCCTGACCTGGCTCTCGACGGTGCCGCCGACCTCAAGCCTGGTCGCCCTGATGTTCGGCACGCGCTGGCTCGCGACGCTGTACGGCTTCGCCTTCTTCAGCCATCAACTCGGCAGTTTCCTGGGCGTGCTGCTCGGCGGAATCGTGTTCGAAAGGTTCGGATCGTACACACCGATCTGGTGGCTGTCAGTGCTGCTCGGCCTAGTGTCGGCGCTGATCAACCTGCCAATTGTCGAGGCACCGGTCGGGCGCCCGGTTGCGCAGCCGGCCTGATCCGTTCAATCTTGGGAAATCCGATCAATAAACCACGGGGATGAGGCGTTGGCGACATTCAAGGCGATCAGAATAGACAAGGCGGAAAAAGGCACCACCGTCGCGCTCACGCAATTCGACGAAGCCGAATTGATGGAGGGCGACGTCACGGTGCGGGTCGAGTGGTCGACGCTGAACTACAAGGATGGCCTCGCCGTCACCGGCAAGGCGCCGGTGGTGCGGCGCTTTCCCATGATCGCCGGCATCGACTTCGCCGGCAGCGTCGAACAGTCCTCGCATCCGCAGTGGAAAGCCGGCGACAAGGTGGTCTGCAACGGCTGGGGCATGGGCGAGACCCATCTCGGAGCCTACGCCGAGAAAGCCCGCGTCAGCGGCGACTGGCTGGTGCGGCTGCCGGAAGGCATCTCGACCCGCGAGGCGATGGCCATCGGCACGGCTGGCTATACCGCGATGCTTGCGGTGCTCGCGTTGGAAAGGCACGGCGCGAGGCCGAACGGCGGGCCGATTGTGGTCAGCGGCGCCGCGGGTGGTGTCGGCTCGGTCGCAACCGCGGTGCTCTCGAAACTCGGCTATCACGTCATGGCGTCGACGGGGCGGATGTCGGAGGCCGGCTACCTGAAAGGACTCGGCGCAGCCGAGGTGATCGATCGCGCCGAACTGTCCGGGCCGGCCAAGCCGCTGGCGAAGGAGCGCTGGGCGGGAGGCATCGACAGCGTCGGCTCGACCACGCTGGCCAACATGCTTTCGATGACAAAGTACGGTGGCGCGGTCGCCGCCTGCGGCCTGGCCGGCGGCATGGACCTGCCGTCGTCGGTGGCGCCGTTTATTTTGCGCGGTGTGTGCCTTCTCGGCATCGAATCCGTGATGTGCCCGATCGAACTCCGCAAGGCCGCCTGGAGCCGCCTCGCCGGCGATCTGGATCGGACAAAACTCGCTGAAATTACTCATGAAATTGGGCTCGGCGAGGTCATCGGGGCGGGTGCCCGGATCCTGGCCGGGGAGGTTCGCGGCCGTATCGTGGTAAAAATTGTCTAACGGTGTTCAGACTTTACCAACCAACCTGCTCCAATGTTGCCACGGTTAGTATGGTAAGCAGCGGGTAAAGAGGCCATAGAGCCGATACCCCTGCTCGGTGAGTTGGAGTTGCAGCATGCTTGCGCGTTTTGTGTTGGGGGCCGTCGCGGCCGGAGCAGTGATTGCGCCCGCGCTGGCCGGGATGATGAACGCCGACGAGGCTCGCAGGTTCGTTGCCGGCAAGGTGTTCGCGTTCACCTGTTTCGACGGCACGCGCGGCGCAGGCCGCATTCTCGATGATCTGGGCGCGGCGGGTTCGGTGCAATTCAGCGGCTCCGGTCCGATACGTCACCTTCGGTTGCCCGGCAACACGCTCCAGATTCGCGGTCAGGCCGTCTGCGCCTCAATCAAGGGCCTTCCGTTCGAACCTTGCTTCAATCTCGACAAGAAGGACGATCGCAGCTTCCGCGGATCGGTTTCGGGCCTGGGCTTCGCCTATTGCGACTTCCATCACCAGGGAGCGGCGCAGATGCTGTTGGCGCGCGCGGTGGCGCGCCCGCGATCGCGGCACCGGCCGGAGCAATCGGCCGACGCATCGCGAACCGAGGTTTCCGCGCGGGTGGAAACGCCGCGGGTCGACAGCGCCAAGCTCGAGCCGGTCAAATCCGAACCGGCGAAACCGGAAGGCACAGCCGAACTGCGCCGCTCGACCGACTGATCGGCAGCGTCAGTCGAGCTCAACGCGGAATGGGCGGCCTTCCGCCATCATGCTTCCGGGCCCCATTTCGTCGAGCGCGCGCAGCATCCGGCCCTGCCGCCGCAGTGCCTTGTCCGCGAGACTGACGATCAGCCGGTTGGGCGCCGCGATCGGGGAGGCGGCCCGGATTTGCCGCGCAATCGCGATCTCGTCGCGGTGCGGGTTGAGCGCGCAGGCAGCCGCAAAGGCGCTCGCGGTCGAGCGGCTGATGCCGGCGTAGCAATGCACCACCAACGGCGCGCTGCGGTCCCAGCCGCGCACAAAATTCAGGACCTGTTCGATATGGACATCGGAGGGCGCGACGAAGCCGTCGATGGCTTCGGTGATGTCGTCGACCGCCACCTTCAAATGATTGGCCTCAAGCACCGATTCCGGCCGCTGGACCTGATCGACCTTGGCCATGACGGTGAGGACATGACTGGCACCCGTGGCCTTGACGGTATCGGGAAGTGCGGCGAGCGAACAAACGTGAATCATGGCAATCCCTTGATCGGCCGGATTATAGGCCAGCGGGCATGGCGGCGAAAGCAGCTTCAGGGCGCGCCTACCCGTGCAAGGCCCTGAAGCGCGCCAGCAACCGCTTTTCGGCCTTGGCCGCGGGCCAGGGCGTCAGGTAGTCCTGCCGGGTGGCGGCCGGCAGCGCCGGATCGCGGCCGAACAGGCGTTTCGCTTCCGCTCTCGCGAAGCCCGCAAGCTCGGTTGCCTCGAGATAGGCGGCGCCGCGGTCGGCCGCCTTGATCTGCTCGGCAATCTCGTCGGCAAGTACCGGCGGCAATCCGAAGCGGACATGGATGGCCGCGAGCAGCCGCTTCTCCACCGCCTTGTAGTCGCCGCCCAGCACCGCCTTGAACGGCGAGATCATATCGCCGATGACATATTCCGGCGCGTCATGCAGCAGTGCCGCGAGCCGCAGGCTGGCATCGATCCGCGGCGCCTGCTCGCGCATGACCGCTTCGACCAGCAGCGTGTGCTGCGCTACCGAAAAAATATGCGCACCGCTGGTCTGTCCGTTCCAACGCGCGACGCGTGCCAGCCCGTGGGCAATATCGGCAATCTCGATATCCAGCGGCGAAGGGTCGAGCAGGTCGAGCCGCCGTCCCGACAACATCCGCTGCCAGACGCGGGCGGAGGCTTGCGGCGCTGCGCGTTTCCTTCTCGCCGTCATTTGGCTTCGAGACGCGGGCCGCGGCGTTTTGCGCCGCAGGTTTCATGACAGAAGCAGCCGACCAGATGGTCGTTGACCACGCCGGTCGCCTGCATGAAGGCGTAGACGATGGTCGGGCCGACAAATTTGAAGCCGCGCCCGGCCAGCTCCTTTGACATCTTGATCGAGACCGGCGTCGAGGCCGGCACGCTGGCGGTGGTCTTGAAGTGGTTGACCTTCGGCCTGCCGTCGACGAAACCCCAGATGAGTTTCGAGAAGCCCGGGCCATCTTCCATGATCTTGAGATAGGATTTCGCGCTGGCGACCGCGCCTTCGATCTTGGCGCGATTACGGACGATGCCGATGTCGTTCATCAGCGCGTGAATCTTCTTGGCGTTGTAGCGCGCAATCTTCTCCGGACTGAAATCGTCAAACGCGCGGCGGAAATTGTCGCGCTTGCGCAGGATCGTGATCCAGGACAGCCCGGCCTGGAAGCCGTCGAGGATCAGCTTTTCGTACAGCGCGCGGTCGTCATATTCCGGCACGCCCCATTCGGTGTCGTGATAGGCCACATAAAACGGATCTTCGCCGGGCCACGGGCACCGCGTCAGACCATCTTCATGCAGGCGCGCCGATCGTGTCATTCCACCGTCTGCTTCGGTGCGGCAAGTAACGCGTCCGGCTCGGCGAGACGAACGGCGAGACCGCCTGAGGTCAGCGCCACGCCGGCAGCCAGCGCGTCGGCGACCCGATCGATCCTGATCAGCGCGACACCGGCTCCGGCGGCCGACGAACCCATCGTGCCCACCGGCTTGTCGCCCGCGACAATGGCGGTGCCCGCTTCCGGCGCCGGGCCATCCAGCACGATCCGCACCGCCCGGGTGCGCGCGGTGCCGCGATGCTGCATTCGCGACACCACCTCCTGTCCGACATAGCATCCCTTGTCGAAATCGATTCCGTGCAGGCGGTCCATGTTGGTTTCGTGCGGGAAGGCGTCGCCATAGATGAAGTCAAGGCCGCCGTGCGGCACCCCGAGGGCAATCCGATGGGCGTCATAGGCTGCGCTGTCGACCAGTTCTGCGTCGATCAGGTCAGCGACCTTTTGCGCGAGCTCTTGCGGCGCCAGGATCCGCCAGCCGAGCGCCGCATGACGCGGATCGGCGAACGCCAGATCGGGTTTCATGGCGGGCTCGCCATCCCACGCCGCCATCACGCCGAGGCTGTCAGACAGGTTCTCGACCGCGACCTTGGCGCGCAGCTTGTAGAAGCCGAGCTTGTCGGCGAGACCTTGCGCCAGCGCGCGCGGAACGTCGATCAGGAAGCCGCCGCCATGGCCGGCCGGGGCTTCGGTGATCAGAAAATCGGTTGTGATCTTGCCCTGGGGGGTCAGCAACGCACCGAAGCGGCCGAGGCCTGGACCAAGCAGCGTCAGGTCGGTTGTAACGAGACCGTTGAGAAAGTTGCGGGCGTCCTCGCCGCCGACCTTCACCACGCCCCGGTCCGGAAGTAATGCTGCTTTCATTGTTGGCACGGCTTTGCTGGAATCCTCTTTGAATCCGGGAAAACGCCCGCGGCGGATATCACATGGCAAGGTAAGGCGCTAAGCTAACCCGAACAAGGCCCGCGCGGCATTGAAAAGCTGTTATCGAGGACCGATGAATCAACGATTTGATACCATTCTAAGATCCGGCACCGTGGTCAATCAGGACGGCGAGGGCGTGCGCGACATCGGCGTGATCGGTGGCCGGATTGCCGAAATCGGCGCGCTTTCCGGGGCTTCGGCAGCCGAAATGATCGACTGCAACGGCCTGCATATCCTGCCGGGCGTGATCGACACCCAGGTGCATTTTCGCGAACCGGGCCTGACCCACAAGGAAGATCTCGAAACCGGCTCGCGCAGCGCGGTAATGGGCGGCGTGACGGCGGTATTCGAGATGCCCAACACCAATCCCCTGACCGTCGATGAACCGACCTTCGCCGACAAGGTGAAGCGTGGCCATCACCGCATGCACTGCGATTTCGCGTTCTTCATCGGCGGTACCCGCGAGAACGTGCAGGATTTGCCCGAACTGGAGCGCGCGCCCGGCTGCGCCGGCGTCAAGGTGTTCGTCGGCTCGTCCACCGGCGCGCTGCTGGTCGAGGACGACGAAAGCCTGCGGCGGATTTTCAAGGTGATTCGTCGCCGCGCCGCCTTTCATGCCGAGGATGAATACCGCCTCAACGACCGCAAGGGGATGCGCGTCGAAGGCGATCCGCGCTCGCATCCGGTCTGGCGTGACGAGACCGCGGCAATGCTCGCAACCCAGCGCCTGGTCAAGCTCGCCCATGAGACCGGCAAGCGGATTCACGTGCTGCATATCTCGACCAAGGAGGAGATCGAGTTCCTCCGGGATCACAAGGATGTCGCTTCCTGCGAGGCGACCCCGCATCACCTCACGCTGGTCGCGCCCGAATGCTATCAGCGGCTCGGTACCCGCGCGCAGATGAATCCGCCGGTGCGATCGGCCGATCATCGCGACGGCATCTGGCGCGGCATCGCGCAAGGTATTGTCGACGTGCTCGGGTCCGACCATGCCCCGCACACGCTCGAGGAGAAGGCAAAAGCCTATCCGGCGGCGCCCTCTGGCATGACCGGTGTGCAGACGCTGGTGCCGCTGATGCTCGACCATGTCAATGCCGGCCGATTGTCGCTGGCCAGATTCGTCGATCTCACCAGCGCCGGCCCCGCCAGGTTGTACAACATCGCCTGCAAGGGCCGGATCGCGGCGGGCTATGACGCCGACTTCACCGTGGTCGACCTCAAGCGCAGCGAAACCATCACCGACAAATGGATCGCCTCGCGCGCGGGCTGGACGCCCTATGACGGCCTGCGCGTCACCGGCTGGCCGGTCGGCACCTTCGTGCGCGGCCGGCGCGTGATGTGGCAGGGCGAACTGGCCACGCCCTCGACGGGCGAGCCCGTGCCGTTCCTGGAGACGCTGCGGCCTTGACGAAGAGCGCGGCAATCCAACTCGCCGTCATTCCGGGATGCGCCGCTTGGCGCAGGCCCGGAATCCATACTCACGATCGTGGTTATGGATTCCGGGCTCGCGCTCCGCGCGCCCCGGAATGACGACGTTTGTGAATTTGCTTCGCCGCGGAATTTGCCGTCGCGGCCTCTACTGCTTGGCCAGCGAGATCGAGAATTCGCCGGTGCGGACGCGGTCGGACAGGCCTTCGGCGAATTTCGCCACCGCGTCCTCGCCGTAGGTTCCGACCAGTTCGGCGAGCGCTGCGAACAGGCTGGCCTGCGCCAGGCAGTCGCCATCCACACCATCGTGCCGCGCCTCGGCCCAGGCCTCGTTGAGATAGCTGAGTGCGGCCTGCTTCTGTTCATGATCCGGCAGCGGATCGCGGGCGGTAGTGAAGGACGCTGAATGGCTCATGAAACTCAACAAGCTGGGTGCGCGATCCCGGGTGGGCCGCGCGAATCCCCGAGGTGTAGCATGCAGCGTTGTTCCGCCTAGACCACATCTTTAGGAAAGGTTAACGGCGCTCTCGTTATTTGAATTTGACGAGGTATTTGCGGCAGCCCGCGGCAGCTAGTTGGCGTAACGGGCGGTCAGATCGCGCGAGATCTTCGAGCCTTCCTCGATATAGCGGCGAATCGCGACCGCGGCGGCCGGGGTGCAGGTGCGGTAAGTCTGCTGGAATCCATTATAACCGCGGTTGAAGCCCGCGATCATCCGCGCGCGGCGGTCGCCCGACGGGGTTTCGGCATCGATCAGGGCCTGCATTTCGTTGCGCCATTTCAGGCCTTCATTGGCGCCGCAAATGCCGCGCAAATAGTGCAGGGTGCCGAGGATTTCGGCCAGCCGCTGCAGGTCGCCGTCGAATGGCGCCGGCGCGTCCTCGGCCCGCGCCGGGACAACGCTGCACGCCGACAGGAAGATGAGAGCGGCCAGAAGTTTATTGCGCATGATCGGTCCGGGACCGGCAGGGTATGCCTTTTCAATGCGCTGGAAGCAAGGCGTGGAGGCCCGCCGAGCTAGCTCCGGATCAAGCGCCACGCCGCCGCAACGACCTCCTCGAGGCCGCCGGTCAGCTTGAGATCGCCGAATGCTCCGGGCGCCAGCCATTTGAAATCGTCGAGCTCGTCGTTGAGGACCGGTTCCCGGCCGATCCAGCGCGCCGCAAACGACATGATCAGATAGTGCCCGCCGCCCGAGATTCCCGGCAGCACCTCGCGCCATCCGGCGAGCCCGACGATGTCGATCGTCAGCCCGGTTTCCTCGTCGACCTCGCGATGCAAGGCCGCGTGCAGCAACTCGCCGAATTCGACCCGGCCTCCGGGCAGCGAATAGAAGCCCTTGGCCGGCGAGCCCGCCCGCCGCACCAGCAGGATGCGGTCGTCGCGGAAGATCGCGCCGCTGACGGCGAGTTGGGGGTGCGGCGGCGGAACCGGCGTCACGGCGCTCACCCGCTCGCCATGACGGTTTCGACATCGGCTTCGGAGCCGCCATTGATGATGCCGCCGGCCAGCGCGGTCAGCGGCTTCAACCAGCCGGTGGCCTGCTCGGCGAGTTCAGCGCGGGCCTTGTTCCGGCGGACGTCGCGCATGGCGGCGCCCACGGCGGTGAGAATGGAGGTCATGGCGCTGGTGATGTTATCGAACTCGGCGCGGATGCTGACGTCGGCCGACTCATAGGCCTCGATGGCGAGCTCGCGCCCTGTGAAATTCGAGGCCATGAAATGCTCGCGGTATGATCGCGGATCCCAGCGCAGGAATTCCTCGGCGGATTCCGGCAGATCGGGAATCATCTCGAGCAACATGATGGCTTCGTTGAAATGATTCAGGTAGTCGGTGGCGAGGCCGGTGCGGGGATTGATGTTGGCTGCGCGTAGCCGGGCTTCGACCTTCGCCTCAGGGGAGCCGGCAGGGCGATCGGATCGCGCGGGAGGTGGGGTGGCCGTCGAGGTCATCTGGCCTAGTTTTAATGGTTGGGGTTAAAAGGTGTTGAACAGATGCCTATCTGGACCACAGAATGTGCGGACGCTTTGTAATTACCTCGCCGCCGGCGGCCTTGCGGCAGATTTTTGGCTATATCGAGCAGCCGAATTTCCCGCCGAGGCACAACGTTGCGCCGACCCAGCCGATTCCGGTGGTTATTGTGGAAAATGGCGTCCGGCATTTTCGCCTGATGCGGTGGGGCCTGCTGCCCGCCTGGGTCAAGGATCCCCGTAAAATTACCTTGCTGATCAACGCACGCAGCGAAACCGCGCTGGAGAAACCGGCGTTCAGGAACGCGATGAAGCGGCGGCGCTGCCTGATTCCGGCCGACGGCTATTATGAATGGCAGGCCTCCGACGGCCGCAAACGGCCTCACTTCATTCACCGCCGCGATGCAAGCCCGGTCGGTCTCGCCGGGCTCGCGGAAACCTGGATCGGCCCCAACGGCGAGGAGCTCGACACCGTGGCGATCGTCACCGCGGCGGCCGGTCCGGATCTCGCCGTGCTGCATGACCGCGTGCCGGTGACGATCGCGCCCGGCGATTTCGCTCGCTGGCTGGATTGCAGCAGCAATGATGCCGAAGCGGTAATGGCGCTGCTGACCGCGCCCCCTGTCGGCGAATTCGCCTGGCACGAGGTTTCGACGCGGGTCAACCGGGTCGCCAATGACGATGCGCAACTGGTGCTGCCGATCACCGCCGAACAGATCGCGGCCGAGCAACCGCCGCGGAAGGTCGCCGCGCGCAGGCCGACGGCTGCGACTTCGGACGACGGGCAGGGCTCTCTGTTCTAGAATCGAACGCCGTCATTGCGAGCGCACGCGCAGCAAAAATCGTAGGGTGGGCTATGGCGCGCCAGCGCCGTGCCCACCGATCTTGTTCGCGGTAACCCTTGGTGGGCACGCTTCGCTTTGCCCACCCTACGAGTTACGCGCGCAAGCGAAGCAATCCATCATGAGGGACGAAAGCTACAGCACCTTGCCGGGGTTCATGATGCCGAGCGGATCGAGCATCGTCTTGAGGTCGCGCATCAGCGCGATCGCGACCTTGTCCTTGACGTCGGGTAGTTCGTCGCGCTTGAGCACGCCAATGCCGTGCTCGGCGGAGATCGATCCGCCCATCCGCCGCACGATGTCGAACACCACCGCATTGACCTCGTGCCAGCGCGCCAGGAAGTCGGCGGCATCGCTGCCCACCGGCTGGCTGACGTTGTAATGGATATTGCCGTCGCCGAGATGCCCGAACGGTACCGGCCGCGAACCGGGAATCAGTTTCACGACCGCCGCATTGGCCCCCGCGATGAAGTCGGGCACCGCGGCGACCGGCACCGAGATGTCGTGCTTGATCGATCCGCCCTCGGGCTTCTGTGCCGCGGACATTTCGTCGCGCAGTTTCCAGAACGCCTGGCGCTGACCGAGGTTCGCCGCAATCACGGCATCGGCGACGATTCCGTCGTCCAGACCCTGTGCCAGGATCGATTCCAGCGCGGCGCGGGCGTCATCGCGCGACGACGACAGCTCCAGCAGCACATACCAGGGGTGCCCGTCGGCCAGGGGATTGCGGATGTCGATGCCGTGACGCACCGAAAAGTCCACCGCGACGTCGGAAAGCAATTCGAAGCTGGTCAGGCTGCCGGCGGCCTCGTTCTGCGATATCGCCAGCAGCTTCAGCGCATCGGCCGGCGAGTGCAGGCCGACATAGGCGGTTTCCACCGCGCGCGGCTTTGGGAACAGCCGGAGCGTCGCCGCGGTGATGATGCCGAGCGTGCCTTCGGCGCCGATGAACAGGTTGCGCAGATCGTAGCCGGTATTGTCCTTCTTCAGCTTCGACAGGGCGTTCAGCACGCGCCCGTCGGCGAGCACCACTTCCAGCCCGAGCGCCATCTCGCGCGCCACGCCATAGGCCAGCGCCGCGGTGCCGCCGGCATTGGTGGAGAGATTGCCGCCGATGGTGCAGCTTCCTTCGGCCCCGAGCGACAGCGGAAACAGGCGGTCGATGTCGCTGGCGCGTTGCTGCGCGACCTGCAGCACCACGCCGGCCTCGCAGGTCATGGTGTTGGACGCGGCGTCGACATCGCGGATGCGGTCCATCCGCCGCATCGACACCACCACCTCGCCATGGTGCGGGGTTTGCCCGCCGACCAGGCCGGTATTGCCGCCCTGCGGCACCAGCGCGATGCGCTGCTCGGTGGCAAGCCTGCAGATCGCGGATACCTCCGCGGTCGATCCGGGCCGCAGCACCAGCGGCGAGCTGCCGTGATAGAGGTCGCGCTCCTCGGTGAGGTAAGGCGCGATGTCGGCCGCATCGGTCACCGCATATCGATCGCCGACGATGGCGCGAAAGCGCGCGATCAGTTCGGGCGAGAGCGGCGGTGCCGGCGGCGGAGCGATATTCATGGCCTGGTTGCTGCTTTTGTTGTTCTCGATCATTGCCGCCGCGTCGCGGCGCGGCGCAGACGGTCATTGATGGCTTCGCCGAGGCCATGATGAGGAATCGGCGTCACCGCGATGCTGCGCGCACCCTCAAGGTCGAGGGCGCGAAGATGGCCGAACAGATTGGCGGCGGCCTCCGTCAGATCGCCCTGCGCGGACAAGTTCAGCGTTGCGACGGCGCGGTTCGCGCCCGGCACCGCGCCAGGGCCGAACGCCAGCAGCGCCTCGCCGGCCTCAAGGTGCCCGGCCTCGAGCCGCACCGGGGTGCGCGGCGCATAATGCGAGGCGAGCATGCCCGGCGCGAGCGGATGAGCGGTGCCGCGATCGGCGTCCTCTTGCGGCCGGGCGAGCGGGCGGCCGAGCACGCGCTCGATGTCGCCGCGCGGCAGGCCGCCGGGACGCAGCAGGATCGCGGTTTCGAAGCATCCGACAATGGTGGATTCGACGCCGACCGCCACCGCGCCGCCATCGACGATCAGGTCGATGCGCCCCTCGAGATCGCTCTGCACATGCGCCGCATTGGTCGGAGAGACATGACCCGACAGGTTCGCCGATGGCGCCACCACCGGCCGGGCGAACCGCGTGAGGAGGTCGCGCGCGACCGGGTGGGCCGGGACCCGGATCGCGATGGTCTCGAGCCCGGCGGTGGCGAGGTCGGCGACCGCGCAGTCGCTGGTTCTGGGCAGCACCAGCGTCAGCGGGCCCGGCCAGAACGCCTCGGCGAGCCTGGTCGCCCGGGCATCGAAACGCGCAATGTGCCGGGCCGCCGCAAGATCGCCGACATGGGCGATCAGCGGATTGAAGGACGGCCGGCCCTTGGCCTCATAGAGCCGGGCGACGGCGCCGGGATTGGTCGCGTCCGCACCCAGCCCATAGACCGTCTCGGTCGGGAAGCCGACCAGCCCACCCTGCGCCAGACAACGCGCCGCAGCAGTCATCGCAGCCTCGCCGGCGGGCAAAATCTGCGTTTTCAGGCCCACATGGGCAGGAACTGAGGTCATCGATCTGGCTTCTTGCGATGTCGGAAACCCAAGGCTATAAGCCGCGTTCTTGTCGGAGTGTGGCTCAGCCCGGTAGAGCACTGCGTTCGGGACGCAGGGGTCGCAGGTTCAAATCCTGCCACTCCGACCAGTAAAATCAAGTACTTAGTCAATCTGCAAAATCCCTCCCTCGGGTAACACTTCGGTAACCCTACGTGGCATTGGCGCGCGTCCGACTTGGCAGGAGCGGTGTTGGCGCCGGGTACGGCTATATGAGCTCGGCCTGATTCCCGGAAGCCACAATCCCTGACTATTATAGTTCTCTTAATCCGAAGATTCTTGAATGTGGTTGAGCCAGCGCGATCGAGATTCCCGACGGGCTGTCTTGGCATCATCTAAAAGGTGGACGCTGCGATTGCCACCAAACTGCTTACCCGGGCAGTCTTGGTGCAAGCTTGAGCAAGGCTAGCCTCCAATTTGAAAGGCGTCTTATAACCGCAATAACGGGCCGTGCCGCTGGGAAAAATATCTTGAAATGTATACGTGATTCCCGTAGTCATGCTCGTGTGCAAACAGTCATCCGAACCCCAACTTTTTTATCAGACGCCAAGGCGGCTGGGCTTTCCGACGATGAACAGAATGACATCGTTTCGGAGATTTCCAAAAACCCCCCGGCGGGCGCGATCATGGAAGGCACTGGCGGATGCCGCAAGTTGCGATTTGCCGGCAGAGGTAAGGGCAAGAGCGGCGGTTTCAGGACGGTGCACTACTATGCCGGAGATGACGTCCCCGTTTTGTTGTTGGCTTTGATCGATAAGGGTGAAGACGAAAATTTGAGTAAGGCAGAGCGCAACGAGTTGCGTATCGAATTGAGCGGCTATGCCGACGACTATCGCAAGGGCGTAATTGCGCAGATCGCTGCACACAGTAGGAAGAGGAGCAACAGATGAGCAGCCTCGGCAAACGACTAATCCAGTCCGCGAAGGAAGCACGCACAATTGCTCGTGGCAAAGCGGACGCATCGACCTATAAGGTATTCGTGCCCGCGAGGATCGACGTGAAAGCCATCCGGAAGCGGCGCGGCCTCACCCAGGAAGAGTTTTGCATCCGGTATGGTCTCAGTGTCGCCAGCCTTAGGGACTGGGAACAGGGGCGCTTCTCGCCGGATCCGACCGCGCGAGCCTATCTGACGATCATCGATCGTGCTCCTGAGGCTGTCGAAAAGGCGCTCGCAGAACACAAGGCTGCGTAGAGCGCGGCCGTGAGATAACGCCCACCCCGCAATGAATTGCGCAACGAAATCTGGCAACGCGTGATGTAGACTGGCGCGAGCGATCGCACGCGCGACAATCGGGCCCGATCGACCACGACCGGAGGTACCCCGCGATGGCGAAAATCAGGATCGGGCTGGCGGGTTGCGGCTTCGTTGCGGAGCTGCACATGTATGCCTACAGACGCGTCTACGGCGTCGATGTCGAGGTCAGCGCCGTCGCGGCACGCGGAGACCATGTTTTCGATTTTGCCCGTCGGCACCGGATCCCCGCGGCCTGCCGCAGCTTTCGCGACTTGATCTCCGACCGCAACATCGATGTGGTAGACATCTGCACGCCGCCCAATCTGCATCGGCCAATGATTCTCGACGCCATGCGGGCCGGCAAGCATGTCATCTGCGAAAAGCCGTTCGCGGGCTATTTCGGGCGCGAAGGTGACGAGGCCCCGATCGGCAAGCAGGTGCCGAAAGCTCTGATGTACGCGCGCGTGCTCGAGGAAATGGAAGAGACCCGCGCCGCGATCCAGAACACCGGCAAGCTCTTCATGTATGCGGAAGACTGGATCTACGCGCCGGCGGTGACCAAGACCGCCGAGATCCTGAAGGCCACAAAAGACAAGATCCTGTTCATGAAGGGGGAAGAGAGTCACAGCGGCTCCCACGCCGCGCACGCGGCGCAATGGGCGATGACCGGTGGCGGCTCGCTGATCCGGATGGGATGCCATCCGCTGTCGGCGGTGCTCTATCTCAAGCAGGTCGAGGCGAAAGCACGCGGCGAGGCGATCGGCGTTGCAAGCGTGATCTGCGACGTCGGCAATGTCTCGGCGTGCCTGCGCTCGGATGAGCGAGCCTTCATCAGGGCCAACCCGCTCGACGTCGAGGATTGGGGCACGCTCACCGTCACCTTCTCCGACGGCACCAAGGCGAGCGTGCTTTCCGGCGACATGATCCTGGGCGGCGTGCGCAATCTGATCGAAACCCACACGAGCGGCGGCGCGCTGTTCGGCAATATCACGCCGAATACGCACATGATGAGTTACCAGACGAACGAGGAGAAGCTCGCGGACGTCTATTTTACTGAAAAAGTCGACCGCAAGACCGGGTGGCAATATGTCTGTCTTGAAGAGGAATGGACGCGCGGTTATTTGCAGGAAATTCAGGATTTCATGGAATGCGCCGCAACCGGCCGGCAGCCGCTCTCCGATCTCGCGCTGGCCTTCGAGACGATCAAGGTCAACTACGCCGGCTATTGGGCCGCCGAAGACGGCCGTCGCGTTACGTTGTGAGCGCCGGGTTGCGTCGCGGGTGATTTGATTTCAGAGCGGCGCGGCCGCTTCATTTGCTGCAACCAGCCGACCAGGCCTTGCGGCATGTAAATGACGCACAGGACCAGCAGGATACCGTAGATCGTGTTGGCGGCGCCGATAAAGTTCACGCCGAACCAGACGCGCAAGCCTTCCGTGAGCGAGAGCGTCAGCAGCGAACCGACGCTCGGCCCGAACAGCGAATAGACCCCACCCGCGATGGCCGCGAATACGATCTGCAGCGATACCGCGACGCCCGAAACGGTGTCTGGATTGAGATACATCAGGTACTGCCCGTAGATCGCCCCGCCGAGCGCAGTCAGCGCGGCACTGATGACCGTCACGCGCAGCTTCTCGCGCATGACGTCGATGCCGATCGACGCCGCCGCGTCCTCGTCTTCCGAAATCGCTTCCAGCGCCTGGCGGCCGATGCCGCGGTCGATCTGCCGCCATATCAACAGCCCGATCAGCCAGAGCAGCGCGGCGATGACGTAGAAGTAACTCTTCTCCGGAAATTGCAGCGCATACCAGGAATGTCCGACCGCCTTCGGGGTGAAGCCCAGCGAACCGCCGGTGACGTCACGGGCAGCGATGAGCGAAAGCAGCACAACCTGGCTGAGCGCGAGCGTCACCAGCGCGAAATAATGCCCGAGAACTCTGCGGCGAAAGCACGGATAGCCGACGACCACGGCCAGCAGGCCCGAGGCGATGACGCTGACCGGAATGCCGAGCCACGGCGTCACGTCCCAGTAGTTCCACAGCAGCGCCGGCACATAGGCCCCGATGCCCAAAAAAGCACCATGGCCGAACGATACGAAGCCGAAGCGGCCCATCAGTGCCCACGCCGTGTAGATGAAGGCCCAGATCAGGATCTGGATCGCGAGGTGCAGGAAATAGGGCGGCATGACCGCGGGCAGTGCAAACAGGATCGCGATGCCTGCAATCAGGGACATGCGGGTCATGCTCATGGCGCGAGCAGGCCCCGTGGCCGGATGAACATCAGGACGATGAAGAATGTGAAAGCGAGTACGTAGGAAAGCTCGGTGCTGGCGTAATAGCCGCCAATCGCAATGATCTGACTGATGACAAAGGAGGCGATGAAGCCTCCGATCATGTTGCCGAGCCCGCCCAGCACGCAGATCATGAAGATGACCGGACCGAACGTGTTGCCGATGAAGGGATGCACGTCATATTGCAGCGCGAGCAGGCATGCCGCCAGTCCCGCAAGGGCGCCCCCGATTGCCGACACCACGAGATAGACCCGGCGTTGATCGATCCCCATCAGTCCAACGATCTCACGGTCCTGCGCAATGGCGCGGATCGCAATACCGATATAGGTCCGCTTCAGGAAGAGATAGAGCGCGACCGCCCCGATCAATCCGACCACAAAGGCGATCAACCGGGCGAAGCTCACATACATGCTTGCGATTTCGAGCACCGGCAGCCGCACGCCGATATTGCGGAAATCGGTTCCGAACAGCAGCGTCGCGAAACTTTGCAGGAAGAACAGCAGGCCGCCGGTCGCCAGAAGTTGATTGAGCGGCGGCGAATCAAGCACCGGCGCGATGATCAGGAGGTGGACGAGGACGCCGAGGCCAGCGATGCCGACGATCGCGATCGCGCAGGCGAGGGGCAGCGGCAGGCCATATTGGGCGTAGAGGAAGTAAACCGCATACATGCCGCACATGACGATGTCGGCATAGCAGATCCACACCACGTCGACGACGCCGAAGATCAGGTTCAATCCGAGCGCCAATAGCGCCAGCACGCCGCCCAGCAGAATGCCGTTAATGACCGCCTCGAGGAGATAGATGTCCATCTACAGTCCCATATACGCCTCTCGAATGATCCTGTTGCCTTTCAGCTCGGCGGCGGTGCCCGAGATCTTGATGGCGCCGACCTCAAGCAGATAGGCGCGATCGACGACCTCGAGGACTTGCTGGACGTTTTGCTCCACAATTAGCACGGTGAGGCCCTCGGCGCGAATTTTGCGGACGAGGTCGAACACCTGCTGCACGACGAGCGGCGCAAGTCCGGCGGACGGCTCGTCCATCAATAGCACTTTCGGTCTCGACATCAGCGCGCGTGCGATCGCGCACATCTGTTGTTCGCCGCCCGACATGGTTCCGGCCGGCTGGCCGCGGCGATCCTTGAGTCGGGGGAAGAGACTGTAGACCCAGTCGAGTCGCTCGCTGAACCGTGCCCGCGCCGAGGGGATGAACGCACCGAGGCGCAGGTTTTCCTCGACCGAGAGGCGCGGAAACAAGCGCCGGTTCTCCGGCACGTGCGCGATGCCCAATTCGACCACGCGGTGCGCCGGCAGACCGCCGATTTCACGCCCCTCGATCGTCATCGTGCCGTCGCGCATCGGAATGAGGCCGGAAATGACCCGCATCAGGGTGGTCTTGCCCGCGCCATTCGGACCGATGACGCCGACCGCCTCGCCGCGCGATACCTCAAGCGAAACTCCGAACAGCGCCTGAAACGAACCGTAGCCGGCGGAGACGGCGGCGAGCGAGAGCATGTGGTTCTAAGCCTGTGCCTTGCCGAGATAGACCTCGGTGACGCGGGGATCGACCGCCGCCTGTGCCGGTTTGCCTTCAAAGATCTTCTCGCCGTGATCGAGCACGATCACGCGGTCGACGACCCGCATCAGCACACCCATAATATGCTCGACCCAGACGACCGTGATGCCGAGGCGGCTGCGGATTTCGCCGAGCAGATCGGCGGCCCGCTCCATCTCGGCGTGATCGAGACCGCCGAGATTCTCATCGGCGAGCAGCAGCTTTGGTTTGGTCGCGAGCGCGCGTGCCAGCTCAACTTTCTTGAGCGCCGCGGCCCCCAATCCACTGGTGCGGGCGCGCGGATCGAACGGAAGACCTACCATGTCGAGCGCCTCCTCGGCGCGGCGTTGCGCCTCCGCACGGGAGATCCCGCCGGCCTCGCCGTAATAGGCGGCAAGGGCGACGTTCTCGATCAGCGACAGCTTGTGGAACGGCCGCGGGATCTGGAACGTCCGTCCGATTCCCTGACGACAGATCGCGTGCGCTGGCAAGCCACCGATCTCCTGGCCATTGAAACGGATCGAGCCGGAACTGGGGCGCAGGTTACCCGCGATAAGATTGAACGTTGTGCTTTTGCCCGATCCGTTCGGACCGATGAGGCCTAAAATTTCGCCAGCGCGCACATCGAAGGACACCTGGTTGACGGCCAGATATCCTCCAAACCGCTTGCAAAGGCCCTCGACAGCAAGCATCGCGATCTAGCTGGCGTAGATCGACGATTTCGGCAGCGGGAAGACCGGGTCCTGGGTGCGGATATTGGTCGGCCAAACCACCGAGATATGCTCGCCCGCGTTTTGCATGACGACCGGGGTCGATCGCTCATTCTGGCCGGAGAGCGGCGTACCGGGAGGATAAAACTTTACACCGTAGCCCTGGATCGTGCCCCCCGGCGGGATATCGACATCGAGCGCTGCCTTGCGGACGGCCTCGGGATCGAAACCGCCATACTTCTCCTTGGCGACGGGCAGGACGTTGTTGAGCAGGACCCAGGTCTGGTTGAATCCCATCGAACAATGCGGCGGGACATCGGTCGCCCCGGTCTTCGCCATGTAGCGCGTGGCCATGGTCTTGATCAGATCGCCAAGGCCAGGAGCCAGTTTCGAGGGATCGAGCAGTTGCGCCGGGACGGGATCGATATTGCAGAAATTGTCGATGTCCTTGCCGAAGGTCGCGCGCAGCTTGTCGAGCTGGCTGTAGCCGGCGCCGGCGCCGAACAGCATCTTGAAACGAAGACCGTTCTCCCGCGCCTGCCGCAGGAACAGCGTGATGTCGGGATTGTAGCCGGCGTGTGAGATGATCTCGGCGCCGGAGCGCTTGATCTTGGTTACCAGCGTGGACAAATCGGGGGCGGCGGCCGAATAGCCCTCCTTGAGGGCGACCTGAAGCCCGGCCTGCTTGGAATACGCCTCGTCGGCTGCGGCAACGCCGCTTCCGTAAGGGCCATCCTCGTGAATCAGCGCGACCTTGACATCCTTGGGCTCGACGCCGAGCTTGGCCTTGGCGTGTTCGGCAATGAAGCTCGCGAACGCCTGGCCGTACTGATCGGAGTGAATCTGGGCGCGAAAGACGTAGTGCAGATTCCTGTCCTTGAACACCGCGGTCGCAACCGCAGTCGTGATCCAGAGGATCTTCTTCTCCTGCTCGACCCTGGCCGCGAGCGGAACCGCGTGCGCGCTCGAATAGACGCCCTCGATGATGTCGAGTTTTTCCTGGTTGATCAGGCGCTCGACCTCGTTGATCGCAACGTCGGCCTTGCTTTGTGAATCGGCTTTGACCGGCACGACCTTGTACTTGCCGCCAATGCCGCCCTTCTCATTGCAGAGGTCGATCGCGATCTCGGTGCCGACCGCAGAAGCGACCGAGCCGCCGGCCGCGAACGGGCCGGACAAATCGTAGATCATGCCGATGCGCAGCGTTTCGGCTTGCGCCTGCGCGCGCGTCCAATCGAGGCTGAACACGGCCGTGGCTGCCGCGGAATTCTTCAGCAGCGTTCTGCGTGAAGTTGGCATCGTGCTCCTCCCCACTGAACCGTGGTTTCACGGCCGGCCATTTTTGCTTTGGGCGCAAGTATTTAGGGGATGGGTTGGAAAGTCAACACGCGGCCTGTTCGGCGTGGGCAAATAGGCATTCAGTCTGCGAATTTGAATCGAAGCCGGTGTTCAACAGATAGAAGCTGCGGAGGGGCGGGCGCTCGTCGCCCCCGGGGCCTTGCCTGTCTAGCTACCCACGCAAAGCGCTGCGCGCTGTTTGCGCAACAAGGAGATGACGGAAAGCGCCGTGATCAAACCGGTCCTCGGGTTTTCGGAAGGGACGTTTTCGATGGACATCGAGAACCGGGCAGAATCGGATTCAACTTCGACCCGGTGGGTGTTGCGCGTCACCGTCGGGTCAGCCCAGATCTCGATCATCGTTCGATCGGGTCCGATGCCCGCCAGCGACAAGGCCACCGCGACATTCAGGTTGGCCGGAAACCCCTTTGCCGCCTGCCGGGCGGTGCCCTCGAACAGCTTCAACGGGGCCCGAAGTCCATCGATCTCGATGCCATTTTGAACGATGAACGGAGCGCCTCTCAGACCGTCAACGGGCTTGCGGCTTACCATCCTTACCGAATGGATGATCCCACCTGCCGCCGCAGTCACCGCGTCAAGCCCGATAAGGGCCCCCGTGGGCACGACAATTTTGCCGCCGCTCGCCTTTGCCAGCTCGAAAAGATCTTCATTGTCGAGCAGAGCGCCGGCGCTGAGAACGACCGCCGTCTTCCCGTGCGTCAGGACAGGTTCTACAATCATGCGGAATTGCTGGCTGGGCGCGCACTCCACGATTATGTCCGCGGCCTCCCAAAGTCTCTCGATTGGCAAAACCACTGGATGAACGCGCAAGCCGTTCAGAAACTCACGATGTTTGCCCGGTTCGCGAACCGCGACCGCGGCAAGAACCATGCCCGCGATACCCCGATCGAGCTCCCGTGCGACCCTCGAACCGATTGACCCCAAGCCCGCAATGGCGACCCGCAACTCAGTCTGCTTCCCGTTGGTCAAACCGCAGTCCCTTTCATCGATCAGAAATCATTCCTCACTTGATACGGCGCAAATCCCGCAGGCGACGAGCGGTCGACCGGCCAGGTCGATAGCCGCTAGATCACCCGCTCGACATGGACACAGCGGCAGTCCATCTCATATTCGAGGCCAACGACAGGCGGTCGATTGAAGTGCCAGGTTAGACCGTTCTTGAACACGCCGCGACGGCCGAGCTCGCTTTCCAGCAACGAATAGACGTCCTGCACAGTGTAGAGCTGTACGGCGGTTGTTTGGCGCCACGTGGCACCGAATCCGTTCATGCGCCTCTCCATCTCGTCCAGCACCCATTTCGCCTTTTCCAGCATGGCCGCCGGGCTGACATCGCCGGAGCGGACGATATGGTCCGCGTAATTCGCCTTGCCCTCGACCGTTTCGCCGCTGCCGGCGATCACGAAGGACGGCGGCGCGGCTTTCGCCGGCACGGTGTAACAGAAGGCGTGGAAACCCGGCTCGGCCGGCGGCTCGATCTTGGGGCACACATTGCTCCGCGCCGCCGGGTTGACACCGTCCTTCATCACGCCCCATTCGATCAGCGTCTTGAGGTAGATTTCGTTGAAGGCCCTAAAGCCCGCTTCGGTGAATGGCGCGGGAGAGCGCAATTCACAGGCACCGAAGGCGAGCAGCGGACGTCCGGCTTGCCTGAGGACGTCGGCGATCCGCTGAAACCCCTGCTTCAGCGGCACTGGATCGGCGAAGCGCACGCGCTCGATGGTGAAGCCCGGCAGCGCGGCAATGCCGCAGGAATATTGGCTGACGCCCGGCAAGAAGCGATAGCCACGGTCCGGCGCTTCGAGGGTCTGAATCATGATTTCCCCTTCTGTTTGAATCGATCGATTGGGTAAGCTCGGGGCCAGCCCTCACGAACACCCTGCGATCTCGTCGAAATGCCGGAGCATCCGTTCGGAATCCGGTTCGGTTGCGCTCAATAGACGAAATGCATCAGCAGCCTGGAACACAGCCATCCCCCCGCCAGACATCACTCGGCAGCCACAGGCCGTGGCGTCGCGCAGCAGCTCCGTCTGCAACGGAAAATAGACAATGTCGGCAATCCACAAATGAGACGACATCAGACGTGCCGGGAGGACCGAACCAGGGAATTTCGCCATGCCGACCGGCGTCGAGTTGACCACGCCATCAGCCCCGGCCATTACTTCGAACGGGTTGTCCGCCGCGACGGCCCGGCCGGCGCCGAACCGCGAACAAAGCGCTCTGGCCAGATCGGCGGCGCGATCGCGGTTTGTATCAATGAGGGCAATCCGGCCGGTACCGAGTGTCAGCAACGCATGTGCGACTGCAGCTCCGGCCCCGCCTGCGCCAAATTGGACGACGCAATTTCGGGCAACGTCAGATAGCTTGCGTCGAAAGCTGTTGGCGAAGCCCGACCAGTCGGTGTTGTGTCCGAAGCGGCGTCCCGCTCTGAAGATGACGGTGTTCACGGCGCCGATGGCGCTTGCCTCGGGGCTCAGTTGATCGAGGAGTTCGATCACGGCCTGCTTGCAAGGATAGGTAATGTTCAATCCGGTAAAGCCAAGTCGTTCGGCGCTTGTCACGATCTCCGGCAAAGCTGCCGGCGTGAGGCCAAGCAGGTCGAGGTCGATGAGCTTGTACATGTAGTGCAAGCCTTGCCTGGCGCCCTCTTGCTCGTGCAGGCGGGGCGCGTGCGAGGCCTGAATGCCCGCTCCCACCAAGCCCACCAGGATCGATTTCCCGGGCATTTCGCACCTCATGAATTTTGGACGCGTTCCGCAAGAAAAACCCCGCCGAAGC
>CAWEEF010000013.1:0-61241 GCA_963808035.1 uncultured Alphaproteobacteria bacterium
GGAGCTAACCCATCCTATTCACCGGGCGGTACGATTTCCACGGCGAATGTCGCTGCCTGATTTCGGACGCGGGGCCTCGTCCGGCTTTTCGCCGTCCGCCAAACCGCACTAAATCCATTCGGGCGAGCCGTGTTCGAGGCTGGTGACGACGAAGCGGCCAAAAGCATGACGCCGCCGTCGGAAGTAATGCGTCCGCTGTCGAAGGCGGCGACGACTTTCTTGGCGTGGACGGCTGGAAATGAGAGCAACTGGAGGCTATCGTTGGTCATGGAGGGCGGGGCGTTCGCTGGCTGGCGGTGTGATCGGTGTAAGCAGCAATCATACGTCAAATCAGCGCTTCATGCCACGCTCGCCAACCTTCAACACGCTCGTCATGAATAGGACGGGTTAGCTCTCTGCAGTGTGTTCCTGGATACGCCGCCAATATTCTAACAGGCCCATATCACCCGATAGCGGTACGAGTCCAACGCATGTGGTCATTATGGCGATCAACTGGAATGATGTGAAAAGCCGCAGTATACTGGATGCATTCAGAGTCGCCCTAAGCGACGATAGGCATCTCTCTCACGCTGAAGTAGTCGAGGTTCTTCGCAGCGCAATGAACGATGGCTATCTTTCGGAGCAGGAGATCGATGACTTGCAGGTGATAGCAAATACGTCCGAGACGATCATGTATCGTTCCAAGGCGATGCTATTGTACTTACGTAAAGCGGCGAATCTTGTTTATGGATACGGGCCGATCAGCGTCGCAACGAGTCGTCAGAAGTACGCTGCGGACCTCATTTTCAATTTCATGAAACGCATGGGTCAAAACTATTTCCCGAAGCTGGACCGGGATGAGGTTGGGATCGATTTGCTGTTGAGGGTATCAAATCCAAATATCTTAAACCAACGAACCGCGGGTATCTGCGGGCCAATGGGGTTCTTGTACAGCCTGGACTTCGACTCTCCCGCAGCATACGCGAAATACGCCATCGACCTATACGAAAAGGGCAAAGCCATGCTCGGCGAGTTGAAGATCGATCCGAGTTCCGATTGCCGGCAATATTCTCCACCGCCCCCAATGAGTTCCTGCGGACTGGTTGACCGCCGCGAGTCTTCGAGATTCGGAAAATTTTTGGTACAATTACAGTTCTGTAGGTGATGACGATAGCGGTACGCATCTGGAGGAAATGGCTAAATGGTTTGAAAAGGCAGGTTATACCGATGTGCATTATGAGAACAATTCATTTTACAGCTTGAAGCTGAACGATATCGATGTCGTCAATCGATACTATAACGCCGGGTATCGCATCGTACTAAGAATCAATGCCAAACTATTAGACCCCAAAACGCAGAACGAAAAGTCCAGTAAGGGCAATCACGTTGTCATCCTTCGTTCCCCGATTTCGATCGTCGGTAACACAATCAGTCTGAAAGTTTATACGTGGGCGGAGATATTGAGGCCAATCCCGGCGCCAAATACACAAATGTCGCCAAGTGGCTTCCTTGAGCACTGGTATGGTTATGTTGTTGCCCGGCCGTATTGAGGTTGCGGCGACCGTAGCTTACGAAGTTGCTCATGTGCTATCTCCGATGATGCAGTCCCGCTCTTCGGGGCGCCATCGGAGCGTTGCGGAGCATTATATCGCGCCTCCTCAGCCGCGGAAGCGACACTCAACTACGCAAACAGCAATCGCGAGTCCTGCGACCTTTCCGTTCCAATACTGAATCAGGTGGAAGGCGACCACCGCGAAGCGGTGCGGGCTCGCGACAACATTTGTTCTGGACGCCCTCTTCGGCCATACCCGGCAGATATCATCCAACGTTGAGGTCACAGCAAGCCCGGTGCAGTTCGCCCAATTTCGGCAATTGATGTCCGAGTTGGGCCAAATGCGCGATTGGAGCGGACCAACCGACTTTCACGGCTATTCTTCTCGCGCCAATTCCGGCAGCACGCGGTAGCGGGCGATCTCATGGGGGAAATTGCCGCTGTTGGCGAGCAGGACGATGCCGGCTTTGTGTGCCGCCACGAGGCCGACATAGGCCGTTGCGTTATTAAGCCCGCCTGGCTTGTCAACAACGTCGACGTCGTTCAAATGAATGTTTTCCCAAGCCATCGCCTGTCCGAACTTCTCGGTCACTTGAAATGTCTCACGCTGGGTCATCTGCAATGCCTGCCGCAATTGCGGATCAATCGCCTGGCCATCGATGCAGGCAGCAACAAAAGTGGCCAGATCACGAGCCGAGGAGAACATCTGGCCAGTCCCGGGGAAATCGTAATAACTCTGCTGGTCGCCGGGTGGACCGATCGCCATGCCCGCATCAGAGTAGCCCTGCACGACACGTTTCGACAGCTCCGGAACCATGATCGCGCGATTGTCCGGCCCACGCTCGGGGAGGAACGTCTGGTTCATGCCGAGGGGTTTCAAGATATGGTCTTTGATAAGCTCCCCGACAGGTCGACCGTAGCGACGCTCGAGCGCGAGCTGCAGCAGCACGTACCCAGCATGGGTATAGATGCGCTGCTTCCCCGGCTGCTCGCCTGATTGCGGCGTCCATGCGTTGAGCATGTTGAAGAATTGCTGCAACGTAAATGACTCGTTCGGCCATGGCGGGTGATCGGTCGGCAGCAAGAGTCCGGACGTATGGGTTGCCAGTTCACCGATCGTCACGCGTTTGATGTAGTCGCCGCGCAACTCGGGGACGTACTTGCTCACTGGGTCATCCAGACGGAGTTCGCTCCGAAGCGTACCCAGCGCGACCAGGACTGCCGCAAACGGTTTCCCCACTGACGCCACGTTGAACAAGGTGTCTGGAGTGATCGGCCGCTTTGTCGTTTCGTCGGCGAAGCCGTAGTTGAAAAACTGTGTGGAGCCCGCAACGTAGACCGCCACAGCAAGACCGCCCGCTTTACCCATGGTCTCCGGAGCCAGATCGGCCGCTACGATGTGCTGAACCTTGGCATCCACGTCCATATCCGCAACCGACCCGCGCGCCAGCGCGAGGAGCAGAACGGGAAAAATCATCAGGCCTATCGATCGACGACGTCGCCACCAGGGCGTAGAACTTGTCACCATGCTGAGCCATCGTCACATTGAAGCCGGAGGACGCCGTTACGTGTATGTGTGCGATTCCGGCGCTTATCGGGAAACGCCCGTCAATTTGCCGTGAAGTTGTCGGATTCCGCCGGCTCGCGG
The DNA here is from genome assembly GCA_963808035.1 of uncultured Alphaproteobacteria bacterium. GTDB lineage: Bacteria > Pseudomonadota > Alphaproteobacteria > Rhizobiales > Xanthobacteraceae > Bradyrhizobium. Next base: position 3,180 of record CAWEEF010000013.1, read on the forward strand.
GTCGCTGCTCGGTGGCTCTGGGGAGTGACTCTGCTGGCGCGCCTCTTCACTCGATGATCTCGTCAGCGCGTGCGAGCAAGGCCGGCGACACGGCGATAGCAATCGCCTTGGCGGGTTTCACCTTGATCGTCAAATCGAACTGTGTTGGAAGCTGCACAGGCTGGCTCGCCGTCGCGCGCTCACATCTTGACCGTCACCTTGCGGTTCTCGCCGAGCTTCGGTTCCTTCCCGGTCAACCTCGCCTTGGCGAACTCGAAGGCAGTAACGGCAGCGCTCGCCGGTCCATCCCACAATTCCGCGGTGAAAGGCTCGATCCGCAACAAGCATACGTTGGGATCGTTCGGGCCGCCGGGCCACCACACCTCGTCGGTCTTTCGCCACGCCGCCTTCGTCTTGTCAGCATCGCGCAAGACGCAGGCGCGGCCGGTGATCGACAGGTAGGCTTTGTTGTCCGAATCGATAAAGATGAGGCCGACATCGGGCGTGGCCTCGATCTCATCCTCCTTGGCGCTGTGGATATCGGTCACGAAAAAAATCAGGCCAGCATCGCGGTCGGGCCTTGCTTCGAGCGGCCTCGCACGCAGTCCGCCGGCGAATTGCGTCGTCAGCATGCAGACGCCGACCTTTTCGATGATGTCCCAGACCCGGTCGATGTTGTCTTTCTTGCTCATGTCAAACAATATATAGCGGCTACACGGGCCGGCAAGACTGCAAGATTCACGTCTCCTGCGGGCTGCTTGCGTGTTTCGGAGACGTCTTCAATATTGGATCTTCCGTTCGAAATCTTCACAACTTGTATGGCGCCCGAACACCGGGATCGTCATCCGGAAAACCCCTGGTGTTGCGGGTGACGAGCAGCATGGCGTGCACCTGTGCGGTCGCCCAGATCACAGCATCCGGCAATTTGATCCGACGGCCTCGACGAAGACCAACAGCGCGTTCCGCGATCTGTTCATCGACCGCGACCACATCGAAGCCGCTCAGGAAACTGCGCGTCGCAGCTTCAAGGTTCTGATCGGCGCCAACCATGACCTCCATCCAGGTAATGATACTGACCGCTTTCTCCGAGTAGCGCAGAAGTTCTGTGCGGGCTTCGGGAACGGCATTGAGATAGTCGACCAGAATGTTGGTGTCGAACAGTGCCTTCACCATTCGCGACGCACTTTGTCCTGATAGGCCAAGCCGTCTACCTTGCGTTTACCCCACAGGCCAAACGCATTGCTTTCTGGTTTACTATGTCGCTTGGCGAGATAGTCATCGATCGCCTGACGGATCAGGGCGGCGCGCGACCGCTTCTCCCTCTTCGACAATTCATCCAGCGCCCGGATTTGGGTATCGCCGAGATCAACCAGTATTCGCATTGTCCGAGCCGTGATATATGATATCAGCAATATATATCAACTCGGCAATCGCACAAGCCCTACCTTCGTTGCCGCCGGAGCAAATTGGACTGCGAAAGGGCCGCCGGCACGGCCGGCGGCTCCAAGCGATCACGGCCTATTTCTTGACCAGCGGGCAGGCCGGGTTGGGCGGACCAAAGGCCTCGTCCCCCGGAATGTGGCTGAGCACCTTGTAGTAGTCCCAGGGATATTTGGATTCTTCCGGGGTCTTGACCTGCACCAGCATCAGGTCGTGGACCATTAGCCCGTCCTCGCGCAACGTGCCATGACGCGAGAAGAAATCCTCGATCGGTCTTTCGCGCATTTTCGCCGCGACCTTCAGCGGCTCGTCCGTTCCGGCGTCCTTGATGGCATCGAGGTAGTTCATGACCGAGGAATACACACCCGCCTGCCACATCGTCGGCATCCGGTTCATCTTGGCGAAATAGCGCTTCGACCATTCGCGCGTCTTGTCGTCCATGTCCCAATAGAACGAGGTGGTCAGCAACAGGCCCTGGGCGGCGGGCAGGCCGAGCGCGTGGATATCGGTGATCAGAACCAGGAGGCCAGCCATCTGCTGGCCGCCCTTGAAGACGCCGAATTCGGCGCCGGTCTTGATCGCCGTGGTATTGTTGGGCGGGCCGCCGGCGAGGCCGATGATCTTGGCCTTGGATGCCTGCGCCTGCAACACGAACGACGACAGGTCGGGGGTCGCAAAGGGTAGCCGCACCGAGCCCAGCACCTTGCCGCCGTTCTTGGTGATCACCTCGGTGGCGTCGCGCTCGAGCGAATGACCGAACGCGTAATCGTCCGTGATGAAGAACCAGCTATCGCCGCCGCGCTTGACCACTTCCTGGGCGGTGCCGACCGCCAGCGCATGGGTGTCGAACACCCATTGCAGGGTATAGGGCGAGCAGAACTTGCCATGGAAGTCCGCCGAGCCGGTGGAATGGGTGATCATCATCTTGTGTTTTTCGTTGGCGATGCTCTGCACCGCAAGACCGACGGCCGACACCGGGACGTCGACGATCAGATCGACCTGCTCGGTATCGTACCAGCGCCGCGCGATCGCGGAGCCGATGTCCGGCTTGAGCTGATGATCGCCGACGATGACCGAGATCGGCTTGCCCAGGACCTTGCCGCCGAAATCCTCGACCGCCATTTGCGCCGCGGTGACCGATCCCTGGCCGGTCGGCGTCGATGCCGGCCCCGACATGTCGGTGAGCACACCGATCTTGACCACGTCGTCGGAAATCTGGGCCGAAGCGCCTGTCGACGACAGCAGCAGAGCCGCAAGTGCCGCAGGCACCAAGCTATTTGTAACGAACATTCGTAGTCTCCTCCCGGTGATAAGTGGCTCGTTGGCCTGGTTTTTATTAGACAAGAAGGTCCCGCTCCATTGTGGGATTATTCGCTCCCGCGTCAACGGCCGCATGACCTCGCGCGTGCGGCAGGCCGATCAGCCTGCTGTCAGCGAGACGGTGGCCTGATCGTAGTTGCCCGCCCCCATCCGGCCCTCGGCAAAGATGCCGTGCCGTTCGATCCAGTCGAACGATTGCTGGTACGCTTCGCGGGAGTAGGGCTCGAACACGATGCGTTCGCCCGGCCCCCAGCGCTTCGGATCCATGGCGGCGTGGAAACGGTCCGGAAATTCGTTCCGATAGTAGTGGGTGTAGAGTTCGGGCCGCAGGTCGATGTCGCGTTGCGCCTGTCTCAGCCCGCGGAAATAGCGTCTGATGTCGTCGGGGTCGGGCGCGCCGTTGATCATCGACGCAATCATGAAAGTGGTGTCGATTACCTTTCGGAAACCAAGCTGTTCGGCGAAATAATATGGCCCGTTGAAAAGCGCTGCGGCGAGACTTTTGCCCTCGAACAAAAGCTCCATGCGCCGGAACAGCATGCCGTCCTCGAAGGTCAGGTTGATCTGGCCGGCCGGCATGTATTGCTCGAGCGCCTGGATCGTCGAGTAGTGGCTGCCTGACTGGAAGCCGACCGAAATGGGGACGCCGGCGAGATCGGCCGGCGCTCGGATCGGGGAATCGGCGGCAACGAAAATAGCGGACGGCGCGACTGAATAGACGTCGGCATAGAGCTTGGCATGGCCGTTCGAGGCCGCGACGTTCACGGTCCAGTGGCAGGCGCAGCTTACATCGGCCTCACGTCCTTTTTCGATGCTCTGGAAGGCGCCCTGGTTGACCTTGTTGTGGTGCTGGCCCGCGGTCGAGCGGATCAGTTCGCGGAATTCGTAGTCGAGCCCTTCGGCGCGAAAATAACCCTTTTCCTCGGCGACCCATTCCTGCAGCCGAAAGTGCGGTTCAATGACGAACTTGCTCATGGCGGATCTTCCCGGTGTTCTCGTTCGTGATGATTGCCGCCACGATATCGCCTGGCGGCGACCAACACCATGTCCGAATGAGAATGTAGAACATGGCGAAGCGGCTAGATCCCGAGATATGCCTGCCGCACCCGCTCGTCGGCGAGCAGGGCCGCGCCGGTGCCGGAAAGCGTCACGCGGCCGTTTTCGAGCACATAGGCATGGTTGGCGATCCGGAGCGAGACCGCAACATTCTGTTCGACCAGCACGCAGGTGATGCCTGCCGCATTGAGGTCGCGAATGGTCTTGAGCACGTCGTGCACCACCGTCGGCGCGAGCCCCAGCGAGGGCTCGTCAAACATGATGAGCCTGGGCTCGCCCATGATGCAGCGGGCGATCGCCAGCATCTGCTGCTCGCCGCCTGAAAGCGTGCCCGCCGCCTGGCCGAGCCGTTCCGCCAGTTTTGGGAACATGGCCTGGACGCGCTCGCGGTTGGTCAGCCGGTTTTGCCGCGCGCGCGGCAGCATCGCGCCCATGTCGAGGTTTTCGGCGACGGTGAGCGAGGGAAAGATCTGGCGGCCCTCGGCGACCTGACCGACGCCGAGATCGCAGACGCGGTGGCTGGGCAGGCCGGCGATATTGACGCCCTGGAAGACGATGCGTCCGGAGGCCGGGCGGTGCATGCCGGCGATGGTGCGAATCAGCGAGGTCTTGCCGGCGCCGTTGGCGCCCACGATCGCGACGATCGCGCCTTCCGCGACGCTGAGCGATACCTCGTCGAGCGCCTGCGCGTCGCCGTAAAAAACGCTGAGCGCCTCGACCTGCAGCATCACAGCGCCTCCGCGCCGAGATAGGATTCGATCACCGCCGGCTCGCGCAGCACCTGGTCGGGCGTGCCTTCTGCAATCGCCGCGCCGTGATGCAACACCAGTATGTTCGAGGCCAGCGCGGTGACGGCCCGCATGACGTGCTCGATCAGCAGCACCGTCAGCCCCTCCCGATTGAGTTCGCGAAGGATTCCGACAATACGATCGGTCTCGGTCGGCCGCAGCCCGGCCATGACTTCGTCGAGCAGCAGCAGTCGCGGCCGGGTCGCGAGCGCGCGCGCGACCTCGAGGCGCTTGCGGTCGGGCAGGGTCAGGCTGGAGGCGATTTGCGCGCGCTTGCCGAGAAGATCGAGCTGCGACATGATCTCATGGGCGAGCTTGCGGGCTTCCGGCAGGCCACTGGCATGCATCAGGGCGCCAATCACGACATTGTCCTCGACTGACAGCGCTGGAAACGGCTTCACCAACTGAAAGGTCCGGCCGATGCCGCGCCGCGCGATTCTGTCGGCACGGAGGCCGTCGATCCGCTCTCCCGCAAACGCAATCGATCCGCCATCGGGTGCCATCGCGCCGGCAATCATGTTGAACAGGGTGGTCTTGCCGGCGCCATTGGGGCCGATCACGGCGAAGATTTCGCCGGGCCGGACCTCGAAGCTCACGTGGCTGACCGCGGTGAGCCCGCGAAAGCGCTTGCTGACGTCGACGACTGAAAGCAGGCCGGTCATTCGGCTGGCCTGTCGAGACCGAGACGACGCGCCAGCCACGGCCACACGCCGCCGGGCTGCAGCGAGATGATCACCATCAAAGTGAGGCCATAGAAGATCGCCTTGGCGCCGGGCGCGTTGACGCCAAGGCGTTGCACCAATGTAGTCAGGGCTTCGCCGAGCGGTGTCAGCACAATCGCGCCGACGATCGGTCCAAACACCGTGCCAAGCCCGCCGATAATCGGGGCCAGGATCAGTTCGATCGAGCGGCTGATGTCGAACACCTGCGATGGAAACAGGTTGCGATAATAGAATCCGTAAAATACTCCGCCCACCGCGGTCATGCTGGAGGAGATCAGCATCGCCAGCATGCGGGCCCGGAAGATGTTGATTCCGACCGCCTGTGCCGCCTGCGGATCCTCGCGCACGGCAAGCCAGCGGTAGCCGAGCGGAGACTGGCGCAGTCCGGCGATCAGCACGGTCGCCGCGGTGGCAAGCGTCAGCGACAGGTAATAATACAGCAGCGGTCCGCCGCCGAGATTCCACCACTTGCCGGCGGCTTCGCCATTGACCGGCAGAAACAGCCCGCCGGCGCCGCCAGTGATCTGCCAATTGTCGAAGCCGATCCGGGTGAATTCGGCGAACGCAATCGTGAGCAGCGCGAAATAGACGCCTTCGATTGCAAATCGCCAGCCAAGCCAGCCGATCAGCGTTCCGGCCGCCGCGGCGACCGGAATGGCGACAAATACGCCGAGCCACGGCCCGATGCCGAACAGGGTCCAGAGTGCGGTCGCCGTGTAAGCGCCGAGCCCGAGATAGAGCGCATGGCCGAGCGACAACTGGCCGGCAAATCCCATCAGCAGATTCCAGGCCTGCCCCAGATAGGCGAAATAGAACACCAGGATCAGAACCGAAAGCAAATAGCGATCGGCCAGCACCGGCGCGAGCGCAAACCCGAACAGCAGCAGCAGGCTGAGAATCTTGCCGTGCCGGGGGGTGCGAAACCAGATCCGGTTCAAAGCCGCCGCCCCATCAATCCCTGCGGACGCAGCACCAGGACGATGATCAGCAGGGCGAAGGAGAACATGCTTTTCATCGACGGCTGAACGTAAAATCCGGCCAGTGCTTCCGAGATGCCGATCAGGATGCCGCCGATCAGCGCGCCAACCATCGATCCGAGGCCGCCGACGATCACGATGGTGAAGGCGAGCAGGGTATAGGCCTGCGCCAGCGAGGGCGATGCATCGGCAATGGTGGCCATCAGGGTGCCCGCGGCGCCGACACAGGCGAGGCCGATGCCAAAAGTCACCGCGTAGAGCTGCTTGACATCGAGGCCGACCACCGCGGCGCCGGTGAGGTTGTCAGCGCAGGCGCGGATCGCGGTTCCGGTGCGGGTGTAGCGAAAAAACAGGAACAATGCCGTGGCGACCGCAAGCGCGGCAATCGCGGCCAGCACCCTGACCTTGTCGATGAAAATTTCCCCGACGGCGTAGCTATCGAAGCTGTAGGACAGGTTGATCGGCCGCGCGTCAGGACCGAAGATCATGAGCAGGCCGTTGACGATCACGGTCGCGAGCCCGACCAGCAGAATGAACTGCTCGTGTTCGGCTCGGCCGATAAAGGGACTGATCAGGGTCCGCTGCAGCAGGTAGCCGATCCCGAAAAAGGCGGCTGCCACCGGCAGCAGCGCGATCAGCGGATCGAGACGCAGGATCTCGAACAGGATGAAGGCGGCATACATCGCCACCACGGTAAATTCGCCATGCGCGAAGTTGACCACGCGCATCACCCCGAAGATGACGGACAGACCGAGGGCCATCAGTCCATAGACAAGGCCGGTAAGCAGTCCCTGAACGATGACATTCAAGGTGGTCGCCGCCATTGCCAACTCCAGCCCCGCGCTGCCGCTATGGTAACAAGGCGTCACGCTCGAGCATGACGCCTCACGATGGGTCCGTGCCGGATCGGATCAGGTCCGACCCTGCCAAGGCGGCTCCGGCAGCACCGGTGGCATGGTGGCGACGTCCGTCGGCAGCACCACGGTCGGGGTCTGGGAGCGGTTCTGGACGCAGCTCGAGGGGATATCGAGGTTTTGTCCTTTCTCGTCGAACTTGATCGGCGGCCCGATCATCGCGTGATCGGTCAGGTTGGTGGCCTTCAGCGCCTTCATCAGTTCCGGCCCGGTTGCGGTGCCGGCACGCTTGAACGCGTCGGCCGCGATCAGCAGGGCTTCAAAGGTAAAGCCGACATTGAAGCATTCGACCGCGAACCGGTAATTGGGCTGCTGTTTCTTGTACGCAGCTTCCAGGGCCTGGGTGACCTTGGACTTCGGATTGGCCCACGGAATGGCGTCGACGTGGTAATCGGCCAGCGGCCCGAGCGCCTTGTAGAATTCCTCGTCGTAAAGACCGGGAGCGCCGGGCGAAATGATGCCCATCGGCTGAAATTTCTGCCGAACGATGTCGCGCACCAGCTTGATCGCATCGGCAGCCCGCGTCACCACCAGCAGCAGGTCGGGATTGAGGCCGCGAATCTTGGTGACTTCGACCGACAGATCCTGGGCCTTTGGATCGTAAGGTATCGAATCCAGCAGCTTGAACGGCATCCCGGCGGTCGGGAACACGCTGTCCATGCCATGGCGCTGCGCCATTCCGAAATTGTCGTTGGCATGCAGGAAGACTGCGGTCTTGGGCGCCACCTTGGTGGCCTCGATCAGCGCCTTGATCTGTTTCAGGCCGTTGCTGACCAGCATGCCGCCGGTCGGAAAATTGCGCACCAGGAACTTGTAGCCCTGTTCGGTCAACTGCGGCGCGGCGCCGATGTTGACAATCAGAGGCACCTGCCGCTGTTCGCAGACTTGCGCGATCGCGAGCGTTCCCGCGGAGTCGAAAGCACCCACGACGCATTGCGCGCCTTCATTGATCGCGCGTTCGGTCTGCGTCCGCGCGACGTCCGGATTGGACTCCATGTCGACATGCACCAGTTCGACCTTATGGCCAAGATCAGCCAGCACCGACGACGAAACCAGGGCACCGCGATGACAACTTTGTCCGGCCTGCGCGAGATAGCCGGACTGCGGCAGAACCACCGCTATCTTGAGTGGCTGGGTTTGTGCCCGGATGATCGAGGGCATGGCAACAAAGGCCGCGCCGGCGGCGGTGCCGGCAAGCAGGTGGCGGCGACTAAATCCGTGGTAGTCCGTTGGCATCGAAAATATCCTCCCTCGGCGCCCGCCGTTCGGCCGGTCGTTTTGATGGGTTGATTATCGCGTGGACGCCGTAGCCCCACAAGCGATTAGGGCCGAAACCGCGTAGTTCTTTTGGGCGAACTTGTCGCGGCTTCAGGGACTGGCGATCGCCCTCGTGGTCCGAATCAACCGGCGATGGGCTTCGCCCTGACGGTCCGGCAAACCTTCGACACCGACGAGCCGGTGTTCGTGCGTCCGCAGCAATGCCACTCGCGCGCCTCGGGTTCGGCGACAACCCGCTGGCGATGAAGGTTAATTGATTATAAACCTTCCTCGACCATTTTGGAAAACGATAGCTGTCTCGAACGTCGGCGGAGCCAATCGAGAAGTGTTCGAGGTCATTCGGCAAAGCTGGGCCAACAGCCCGTTTGCGGCCCGTTCCGCCACGCGCGATACGGAGACGGATCAATCGCGTCTTCAGTCGGTCGCGCACGCGATCGAGCACGCACTGAAATCCGCAGAAGCCGAGCACTCCGGTCTCAAGGCGCGAATGGACGATGTCCTGGCGCGAGCCGCGATCACGCTCGGCAACGGTACCGACGAGTATCTTACGCGGGAGCCGGCCGATATCGATCTGCAGAATCAATTCGACAGTCAGATCGCGAACGGGCAACTCCGGCTGGAGAATCTCGCGCGTCAAATGCAGGCGTTCAGCTTTCTGAAGGTCGCATTGCAGACCCGGTTTCCCGACTTCATGCCCGCTGCCAGGCAAAGCCGAGCCTGAAGAAAGCCGGCTGCGGCCGCCTGAAACGAGGCGGCAACCAGACCGGCAAAAGCTCTGCCGCGCGCCGCTACTTTGCACCGGCATCGTTTTTTTGCCCGTCTTTGTCTTTCAGCGCAAAGCAGACCAGCCGGCCGAGGGTCTGAACCCGCTGGCCCTGGATCGGCGCATTGAGTTCCTCCCTGATCGCCTCGGCTGCCTTGTTGCAAAGCTGTTCCGATGCGAATGGCCCGATCGTTTGCGTGGTCGGCGGTGGCGGACTGCCAAGGGTAATCCACTGCAACGAGATCAACAGAATCCAATCCATTCTCAGCTCCTGCTCAATGAGAGCAAAATGATTGTCCGGACGAAGCCGGCTCAGGCGGTTTCTGCAAGTCCCTGCACATAGCTGGCGTAATCGCCATTGCCGAGCGCTGCGCCTAATTTGCGGAGCTGTGCTCGATCGATGAATCCCTGGTTGAAGGCGATTTCCTCGGGACACGCAATGCGGAAACCCTGGCGCTTTTCCAGGGTCGCGACAAAATCCGCTGCAGCGAGCAGGCTGTCCGGCGTGCCGGTATCGAGCCAGGCGAAACCGCGCCCCATCTGCTCGACCGTCAGCAGTCCGCGATCGAGATAGAACCGGTTCACATCGGTAATCTCGAGCTCTCCCCGGGCCGACGGTCGGACGCTCGCCGCGACATCGATGACCTGCTCATCGTAAAAATACAGGCCGGTTACCGCAAACCTCGACCGTGGCGCCTTCGGCTTTTCCTCGATCGAGATCGCCCGCCGGCTTTGATCAAACTCGATGACCCCATAGCGTTCCGGATCTGCGACATGGTAGGCAAACACGGTCGCGCCTTCGGTGCGGGCCGCCGACCGCGCGAGCAATTCCGGCAGGCCATGACCAAAAAAGATGTTGTCGCCAAGAACGAGGGCCGAGCGGCTGCCCCGAATGAAATCGGCACCAATGATGAACGCCTGCGCGAGACCTTCGGGCCGCGGCTGAACGGCATAGGACAGCGAGATTCCCCACTGCCGACCGTCGCCGAGCAATTTTCTGAAAAGCGGAAGATCATCCGGCGTCGAGATCACGAGAATATCGCTGATGCCCGCCAGCATCAGCGTGGTCAGCGGATAGTAGATCATCGGCTTGTCGTAGATCGGCAGCAATTGCTTGGAGCTCACGGCCGTCATGGGATAGAGCCGTGTACCGCTGCCGCCTGCCAGCACAATTCCTTTCAAGATCCACTCCAGGGCTAGGTTCGCGTCTCGAAGAGCCGCCTTAGACAATTTGCGAGGGAATGCTGCAACGGCGGTAACCGTACATCAAAGATCTGCGTCAACCTATCGCAACAAAGCCGCGAATTGCGAGGCCGCCGTGCCGCAGTCGGATAGTCTGCGGTCGAAATGGCTTCGACCACGGCGCGGTCGCCGCCGATTTTCTGCGCCGCATCGACGATCATTCGTGCAAATTGGCACCAGGTGACCGGGTCGGGGCCTGCCAAATGGGTCACGCCCGCGAAACGTCCGTTCCATCCAGCGGACTCGATCCTGCGCGCGATGGTCAGGATCGCATCCGCCACGTCGGGCGCGTAGGTCGGACAGCCGATCTGATCGTCCACGACCCGCAATGGCTTACCACCGGCCGACAGGCGAATCATGGTGCGAACGAAGTTGTTGCCAAACGCGGCGTAGATCCATGAAGTCCGAAGGATGATATGGCGGTCATTGGCCCGTGCCACCGCGTGCTCTCCGGCGAGCTTCGATCGTCCATACACCCCCTGCGGCTCGACGGGATCGCTCTCGAGATAGCTGCCGTCCTTGCTACCATCGAAGACGTAGTCGGTCGACAGATGGATGACGGGAACGCCTCGGCGTTTGGCGGTTGCGGCGACAATGGCGGCGCCGTCGCGGTTGATCGCAAAGGCGAGTTCGGGCTCGGCTTCGGCCTTGTCCACCGCGGTGTAGGCGGCAGGATTCACGACAATGTCCGGCGAAAATTCGTCGAGCGCTTTCGCAACCTGATCGGCGCGCAGAATGTCGACGTCTGCGCGCGCGCTGTGCCCGATCTCGATGCCGCGATGGCTGCCGGCCGCCTCGCGCAGCGAACGTGCGATCTGTCCCTCGGCTCCAAAAACAAACACCCGCACGTTTCGTTCCTGTCCAGTCAACGGCTGCGCATCGGTTCACCCGCTCCGTGCAGAATAATGGAAAAACGGCTCGAGTTCGGCCAGCGGCGGATTGTGGCGATCCTTCGCGGTCAGGATCGCGTCGGCCGCGGAAATTCGCCAGTCGATGCCGAGACCCGGATCATCCCATGCGATGCCGCGCTCGCAATCGGGGGTCCAGTAGTCGGTGACCTTGTAAATCACCTCGCAATCCGCCTCCAACGTCATGTAACCATGTGCGAAACCCGGCGGCAGCCACAATTGCTTCCAGTTGGCGGCTGAAAGTTCAACTGCGACGTGGCGGCCATAAAACGGGGATGCTTTGCGGATGTCGACGCCGACATCGAGTATGGCTCCCCGGACGCAGCGCACCAGCTTGCCCTGGGCGTGTGGCGGGATCTGGAAATGCAACCCTCTCAATACGCCCCGCTGTGCCGAATAGACGTGGTTCTCCTGCACGAATTCTTCGTTCAGTCCTTCCGCCGCCAGGGCTTCCCGGCGATATGTCTCGGAAAAAAAGCCCCGGTGATCGGTGCGCTTGGGCGAAACCACCGCGAAAATATCCGGGATATTAAACCGTTCGATCTGCATCTCGGGCATTTTCCGTGGTGGTTTCGGCAGAAATAGCATGTTTAGCGCGGGGGTGAAGCCCAGCCCCTTGCGAATTTGCCATCAAGACCTGTGGGTTAACCGGTGGATGGCGCTGAATATTGCGTCAGAAAAAGGGCCAATTAATACCCGCATGCTATAATCGGCTGCAGCAAATCAGCGGTTTGTTTATTGATTGCTATGGATCGATTGAAACTGGAAGCAATGTCACTGGACGAGCTGTGGACGCTTCATGAGCTGGTCTGCGGCCTGTTGTCGACGCGTATCATGGCCGAAAAGCATGAGCTGGAGCGGCGGCTGCTGCAGCTCAATCGAGGCAAGGGCCTTCGGAAAAACGCCTTGGCCGATTTGATTCCCGAGGCTGGCAATCAGGCGCGCCAACGCAGAAAATATCCTCAGGTCTATCCCAAATATCAAAATCCGTCGGCGCCGGAAGAAACCTGGTCGGGGCGGGGAAAGAAGCCGCGCTGGCTGGTATCGGCGCTCAAGGCCGGCAGCAAGATCGAAGACTTCAGGATTGCCGCGGTTCCGAGGGGCAGCAGCCAATCCCGCGGTTGAATTGAGCCGGCCAGCCAGTCTGGAAATCCCGATCGCCGGTGTGCACTGCAGCAATTGCGGCGGATTTCGCTGCAATAAAGTGCAGGTGCAATAAAATGACATGACGGCTGAAATATTGTAGAAATGTTACCAGCATTCATCAGCAACAGGGCTTGCCATGCTGGAATACCAAATGGACGATCCCGGTCCATCAATTGTGGCTCTACCGCTCGAAAGCAAAACTCTTCTGCCCAACCCCGACGATCTGATGTCGATGACGGTCGACGAAATGTGGAAACACCGCGAGTTGGTTGAAACCATTCTTGCGGCGAAGATCGCGGCCGAACTGGCGCATCTGAAGACGCGTCTCGAGCTTTTGAATGCCAGGCAAGTTCCGGACAAACGCGCACGCAAGCGGTCGAATTCTTCGGCGCAGCAACGCCGGCCTTACCCATCCGTCCTGCCGAAGTACCGCAATCCGAAGAAACCGTCAGAAACCTGGTCGGGTCGGGGAAGACAGCCGCATTGGGTTCAGCGCCAGCTTGGCGCGGGAAAGCAACTCGAAGATCTGTTGATAAGCTGATCCCCCTCGCACCGATAGCTGTGCCCACCTGAAGCCGTCCCGCCGTGCCAGTGGGTCTGGCTCCCAAATTGCAGTCCGGTGGTAGCCGCGGTGCGGCTGGCGGCGGGATTGCGCACGCGCTGCGGTTTTCGACGCCAGTTCCCGAATTAACCGGCAGTCCCGATATTCAGGTTAATTCGGCAGCTCGGTTGTCGGCGCGGCTGAATGCGCTAGGCTCGCCCCGATATTAATCGCGATTTACCAAAGCCGCATTGCCCAACAATTTTCCGCATCTTCTGAACCAGGATCCGTGATGCAGTCGAGCCAGCTCCCGGGCCGAGGGCCGGAATTCAGGATTGTCTGCGTCAATTGTGATGCGCTCGGCATCGCGTTCGACTGCGCGGAAGATGCGCCATCCTGGACCAAGATCAGGTGCCGGAATTGCGGTGCGCCTCGGGGAACGCTGGGCGATCTGCGCAACCTCGCGCTGTCAGATCGACAGGACCTGTTTGATTTTTGATCCCGCCCAGTCCCGGATTGCCGCCGGCGGCTATTGGTGCGCCACGGTCCGCCCGGGCGGGTCTGGTCCTCCGCCGGTCATGGAACCGGGCAAGTGTTAACGCGCGAGGTGGCTGCACCGGGTTCCGCCGGCCTCAGTTCCAGACCCCGCATTCAGATGCGGGTTCCCGCAGCGGCGTCTTTTTTCCAAAAAAACCAACTGGTTAATCGCACAAGGTGTTATAACGGCGGGACTTTCCGGCGCCCGAACTAATTAGTTTGCTCAACCGTGCACAAGTATTTCTAGCGAGAGTTGTAATGAAGTTTGTTGCAAAAGTATGCGTATTTCTGCTGGTCGGCTTAATCTTCGGTGACGCGAGCGTGGCGCAATCCCGGCGGGCTCCGCGCCGTTTGGCAACGCAACCTTCGGCAGAAGCACAGATCAGGGACCGGTTGAATGCCTGGACCGTCGGCCTGGCCGGCGGCCTGCTTGAGGGCGCGCCGATCCATTTTGCTACCGACATCGCGCGGATCGTGAGTGACGGTGGCCAAGTGCAGGTTCTCCCGATCGTCACCCGCGGCCCGACCGAGAATGTCAACGATCTGCTTTACCTCAAGGGAGTTGACGCCGCGATCATCAACAGCGACTCCCTTGATGAATACAAATCGCAGGTGCCGCAGATCCTGCAGCGCATCACCTACATTCTGACCTTGTTTCCCTCCGAACTACACATCTTCGTTCGTCCGGAGATTCGATCGCTGGCGGATTTGGCTGGCAAGAAAGTCAACTTCAACACGCAAGGCACGGCGGCCGCCTATTCCGGCCCGCTGATCTTCAGCCGCCTCGGATTGGACGTCGACAAGATGTTCATCCCGCATCCCGTCGCGCTGGAGCAAATGAAGCGCGGCGACATTGCCGCTGTGGTCTTTGTGACCTCAAAGCCGGTCAATGCATTTGTGAAGGGTAAATGGGAGCCGGGGTTCAAATTCCTTCCGGTGACGTACGGTCCGAAATTTGAAGACTACTATGTCTCTTCCTATCTCAACTCCGCGGATTATCCCAGTCTGATCGCCAAGGGCGAACGTGTCGCCACGATCGCGGTGCCGACTATCCTGGCTTCGTATAACTGGAAGCCGGACTCACCGCGCTATCGCCGGGTGGCGCGGTTCGTCGACGAGCTTTTTAGCCGGGTCGACAAGCTGAAAGCGCCGGGCTTCGAACCCCAATGGAAGGACGTCAACCTGACCACGCGCGCTTCCGGGCTTGAACGCTTCAAGGCCGCCCAGGAGTGGCTCGATCGGTCCGCGGCGGCGACCACCAAACAGAGCGGGCATCCCTGATGTGGCGGCTCGTCGCTGTAGCGCTGTTGATTGCGGGAAATGTCGCCGGCGCTCGTGCGAATGACCCCACCGGGCTCGAGTCCTGCTTTCAGGCGGCGCGGCTGGCGGACGCGATCTGCTCCAGGCTGGAAGATGACCCGGTTCAACGGCTGGATTGCTTCCAGAAAACGCGCGCGGCACAGCTCGAATGCCTCGAGCACGTCTTGTCCGAGCTCTCCCCCAAGGCGGCGGCGCCGGCGCTTCCTTCCGGATCGGTCCGGCCGGAGCCGCCGCCGACAAGCTCCGCACCGCCCACCGTTCCTTCCGAAGCCAATTCCTCCAAAGAGCCTGTCCCGCCGCGCACGGCCGAAGCGCCCACTGGAACCGTCTCGGTCGATCAGCCCGCGGCGGCGCCGAAGCCAAATCCCCAGGCCGTGCCGCAGATCCTGCCCCCGGGTCCTCCGGCGGCCAATTCCATTCGGCCTGCTCGGCCGAACGCACCTGGCAGGGTGGTCGACCTTCCTGCCAACAAACCTGCGCCGGATTGGGTGGTCAGCGAGACGACATCTCCGGTCGATTACTCGCCACTCCTGACGGCGGTCAAACATTCAACCTCAAATGTGAAAGATGCGCCCAACACGCTGATAATCCGGTGCCTTGGACAGCGCACCGAGCTTCTGGTTCGCACCGAGGGAACTTGGGACGCGCTGCGCGCCGGCGAACTCCGGGTCGACTATCAGCTCAACGAGCAGGCCATTGTGAAGCAGCAATGGCTCTTGTCACCGGATGGAAAGACGGCTTCCGCCAAAGACGATCCGATCGGACTTCTCAGCTCGCTGCCGGAAGACGCGCGACTTAAGATCACGGTGACCGATCGGAGCGCCGCAAGCCACGAAGCGACCTTCCAACTCGCCGGGTGGAATGCCATTCGCAAGAAAGTCGGGACGGCGTGCAAATGGGCTCAGGCGACCAGCCGGGCTTTAACCGACAAGCGCGAGTAGCCGACAATTTCGCTGCCAATGTCGATGCCCGGCGCAGTAACCCGGAGTGGGCTGGCGCCACGGCCGAAGAAAGCCGCCGCCGGACCCGCAAAAAAAGTCGCATGATCTGTCCAAGTCTGACGCGAATATTTCTCGATGCCGCCACAGATCGAGTTCACGAAGGCGTGAGTGCAGCAGGGGGCGCGACGATGGGACTGGCGAGAGGCTGGAAGAAGGTCGGACGGGATCCGCACGCGGAAATTCAGCAACTTCACATTCAACTGGCCGGCTTTAACGCCCGCATCGCCGATCTGGAAAAGTTCGAACGCGAAGGCTCCGGACACCACGTCGAACAACTCAAGGCCGATGCAATCCTGCTGGCGCAGCAGATCGACGAGATTTGCTGTTCGCTGGCGGAAGAGCGATTGGCGGGCTTGCTCGCGCGATGAACAGCGGTTGCCGCGCGATGCACAGCGGCATCGCGGCGTCCGCGCTAGGGCAGCATGGACCCGACTGCATGCCGGTGCAGAAGCAGGTTAGCAAGCTGTATCAACAGCCAAAGCCAGCCGATGGTTGCGATCACTGCCGCTGCAGTAAAAAGATTCATGCCGAGCCGGCGGCGGAAATCCTGCTGGTTAAATCGCATGCGCGACTCCCCACCGCTAACTGATCTCGGATTGCAACGGGAACAAGGAAGTCCTGCTCCGGCGGTGCTCGGCGGGGCCGCTGCCTCTTCTGGAAGGCAGCGACCCCTAATCGAGCGGTACGCATGACCGGCGAGTGGGCGTCGGCCAATCCGCGCGACTGCGATCGAAGATAGAATCTTGGGCGAGGTCGGCAACGCAATTCGCGCCTTAACCCTAAGGGCAAGAACGTTCAACGCCGATCAGCTCACAACGTCTGTCGCGAGAGATCGCACGGGCACGAAATCAGGCAAAGTCAGCGGATGACGTGGAAAGTTGCCGCACAAAAGCGGACGGAGCCGATGGAAGAACGTTGCTTCGATCGACGGTCGTTCAATCGCGCTTGGTCGGGGCCAGTTCGCGACGGCGTGGAGCCCGTAAATTTCTCGAGGTCGCGGTCTTGCTGAAGGTCAGGTCCCTTGCCCGCCTTGCGCGAAAGCTCCGCCTCGGCCTGCCTGACTTTGGCGCGCAAGATCTTCAATTGCCGAAACTGTTCGGCGAGATCTTTCGGCGCAGGCCTTGTTCGATCGTGTTCTGACATTGTGCGGGCTCTCGGGAGTGATCGAATTCAAGCAGGGCGCGTTTCCAGGAACGAAGCCGTCGGACGGAGTATGATCGCCCGACGACTTCGCCGTCATGGACCCGGACGTGGGGACAATGTCCGGCGTTGTCACGCTAGCGCTTTCGGCTGGCTTCGCAACGAAACTCGTCGATTAAGCTTGATGCGGATGTTTCGGGTTAATTCTGGAACCGTCAGCCGATCGTCAGCCGATGGATCGCGCAGCAAAATGGATCGACCTCGGCGCGGAAGCTTGCAGCTTCGGCCGAATGCTCTTCGGCGCGGTGCGGCGAATTGGGTCGTCTTGTTAACGTCTCGAGCGCCTCGGCGATGCCAGATACCGGATGGCGGAGCGGAAACCGGCGCAGATCGCGATGGTGGAGAAGACGATCAATGCTGCCACCAGCAAGGTTGCCTTGGCAGCCGACAAAATTAGCTGGTCCCGCTTGCCAAGAGTGGCTTGGCCCCCGTTCTGCAGCGTGTGCGACACGGCTCAGTAGCCCATCAGAGCAACGGCCACCCATGCCACGGCAAGCAACGGAACACCGATAGCCACGACCGCGAGCGTGATCAGCGAAAGCCTCGCGCATTTCCTCAGCATTGAAACCTCCATACGCAATCGTATGCAGATTTCCGGGCGATGCCCGCGAGCGCAACCTCGATCGTACCTTAACCTAACCCGTCAACCCTACCCATGCTTGCCGGGTGCAACGATCACCTCGCGCATCCGGCGTAAACCCACCTTCACGGGTGAGAGTTCGGCTCGTCGGAGCAATCGGCGGGTTTTCCATGCTGCGCGATGCAGTCGCGATAGCGCCACGGCCTGACGGCGACGCCGTTCCAAACTCCCCGCGCCGCACGTTCCGCTTGCAACTGGGCGTCATGATATCGCCATTCCGATACTTCCGGCTGGTCGAACGCCAGACCGTTTCGAACCAGCCAATCCCCGAGGTCGGTATCATTGACGGAACACGTGGCAACCGTGTTTCCGCCGCCATCGTGATCAACGGGCGAGCATATGACCGCACGATTTGCGATGAAGGCCTCAAGTTGGTGCGCCGCCTGTACTCCACACGGATACTGGACGTCATCCGCTCTCCGGCAAAGTTGGCTGGTTTCAGGCGCGTCGACGCCAAACAGGTGGATGCGGATGCCCTGGATTCCAAGCGTGTCGCCGTCGACGACGCTGGCCTGTCCCGAGATACCATTGGCGCATGCCGACGACGCGGAGAACGAAGCAGCCAACCATAGCGCGAGCATCAGCCTTATCGGCATTTTTCGCCGGTAAAGTTTCGTCATCGGTCCCTCCTTGGTCCAACGCTTCCCAGTGCGGCTCCCCCAATGCCTGACCTTCCAGCGATCGGTCACGATGCCGCGCGATTTTTATACCGGCCACGGCACCGCGAGGTAGCAAAAAATCGTCATCGCCCCGGTTGCGAATGATGGGCGAGCGGCAATTTGAGCGGCAATTGCAGCGGCGAGGGATGCCTCAGTAGGGGCCGAAGCTGAACCCGTCTGCAATGAGCACCGCCAGCTAGCTATCGCACACTCACGAATGCGCCCCATACGGCGGCGAGCGCGGCCGCGACCAGGACGTAGATCGGATTGTCGCAAAACACCGCACCGTACTGGCACATCTCGGAACCGAGAGAACCGAGCTGCTGCTGCCCTGCGGCATAGAACAACCCAGCTAGAACAACCAGGACGCCTGCGACGAAGTACATGATGAGCCCTCTGGGTATTTGCGGCTGCGCACGGATTATATCGGATTCGATTAGGCTGCGGAGGCGCGCGATCGAGCCATCCCCCGCAAAGAGGCCGGTCCGGTTTGGCGCGCCGTGAAGTTCATCGCGCGCCGAGCACAACAAGGCCGCAGCTTGGAGCCTGTCGATCGGTGCACCCTGGAGTAGAGCGCGTTGTTTCCCGACTCAGAAAAAGGTGCTCTTCTGCAATGACCAGCGCCTTGAGGATCGGCTCGGAGCCAGGGAGATGAACCAAGTTTCTTTTGTCGTTCTGATCGTGCTCGGACTAGCGCTTACCGGTTATTTCGGGCTGGCCGCCTGGCGCGTGTCCAACGAGGATCACCCAGACATCACGGGGACCATTTTCTCGAAGCACCGCTGAGGCTCGGCGCAGCAGACCGCATGCCCGCGCGCTCGAAAAACGTTTAGTCCTCGGAAAGCGAGAATTCCTGCTGCAGGCGCGCGACAATGATCGACAGGGCGTTGCCAGCCTCTTCTCGACTGACTCCACCGAATCTCACCCCCCTGATGCCCCAGTTGGCGTCGGACGGCGTTTTCGGTGCCGTTCGCTGAACGATGACGCCAACGAAATTCTCGCACCCTGCGGCGCGGTTCTTGACTGCTTCCGTGATCGCCGCTTCCAGTCTTTGCGATCCGATCGGTTTTCTGGCGCCAAGATATGGAGTTTCCA
The DNA here is from genome assembly GCA_963808035.1 of uncultured Alphaproteobacteria bacterium. Taxonomy (GTDB): domain Bacteria; phylum Pseudomonadota; class Alphaproteobacteria; order Rhizobiales; family Xanthobacteraceae; genus Bradyrhizobium. The sequence continues at coordinate 22,706 of CAWEEF010000013.1, forward strand.
GCGCAACCGGAGCGAGGTCCCGGTCGGTCGCCTGGTCGGTCAACGGTTGACTGGCTTCGGCGGGGCGCGGCGCGGTGGAAGAAATACCGGACGAGACCTCGGCACTCGCTGCCGGAGTTGATCCATGTCCTTGCGAACCATGGTCGATTAGCTGTTCCCTGACCTCCTTGACCCTCTGCATGGTCCGATCGAGCAGTTCCATGCTGCGCGAAGCCGCTTTCTTGACCCGCGCGTCCAGCCTGGTCGCGCTGTATCGCGGGCGCACGTGATTAGAAAACCTGAACGGTCGCTGGGCGCGAAGCGCGCGGAGCGGAAACGGGCCGCGTTTTCCGTTTCGGCCACTGACGACGTTGATCTTTCCAGGCGGTCGTCTGCGCGGCCGGTGGGATCTCGCAGGCTTGAGCCGAAACAGCGTGCGTCCTTCGGGGCTCGGGCGGCGGCGCTTCGACGACGGCTTCGACAGACGACGCGAGTTCCTGGTCGCTGCGCCCGGGAATTTCGTGCTGAGCAGTTTGCGAAGCTTCTTCGCTTTTCGCCCGGGCAGGGGAGCTCTCGATGATCGATTTCGGATGGTCGATGATGCCCACAACCTACGCATCGGATCGCTTTTCGATTATAGGCCAGCCGCAGCCCGGAAGCGCACGTATCGGACCTTTGCCATTCAAGTCAGGCAATTGCTTTAAGACCCGCATCTGTCAGAATCGGCTCACCCTGCTGCATCTCGACCAAGCCGAACTCGATCAGGACTTCGAGGTCATTCTGAACTTCGGGAGAGAATTTCAGTCGCCGATTTCTGATATCTCTCAATACCCAGCGCAGGCCTACCGCGCGGTCGCGATCTGCCCGCGCGGTGTGAATGTCTGGTTCGACAATAGCCCGCCGCAGGGCTGGCTCTGGCGCAGCATTGTCCGCCGACGGCGGCGGTAAGGCCGGAGCGCGCGTCGAGGTGTCAACCGCTGCGCGGGTCGATATAGCCAAATGGGCGGCATAGCGCCTTTCGAGCGCAGCGAAGCGTTCGGCAGATGTAACGAGTTCGTTGCGGGCCGTTTCGATATCCGCCGGACCGGCGATTTCTGCGCGCGTCCCTTCGCGGGCGGCAACGACCGCAGAAATGGAGGCGCTCGGTGCTGGATCCGCGAAAACGATGCTGCTGTGCAACGCAGGCGGCGCGGGCGGCTTCGCCAGGTCGGCCGGCTCGCGCTCGAGCTCAGCAAGTAATCTGTCGAGCGGTCGCCGTCGTTCGGCGTCGCCGCGCTCGGTTCTCACGCGCGCCGCCTCTTCGATGGTCCAGTTGATGAGATCGAGGTTAGTCATTCGGCGCTGCTCCGGGCAGCTCGGCGCTACACGGCCGCATCCGCGCTGTGGCGGGTGGCCGGAAAGCTCCTGGCATGCGCATCTCCAATGCAACAACCGAACTAGAAATCCGGCCCACTATAAATTCTAAAATTGGCCCGGAACGCTGCGCCCACGGGCCTCTTCAGGATATTCTGCCACGGGAGGCGCCACTGTCAATCGGCCGCGCACGCCCTCGCGGCTTCCGAGCTGCTCGCTTCGAACCAGGCAGTGCCGCGTCGATATCAGGGGGTGGCCGTCAGGAGCTCGAAGAAATATTCCGCAATTCTGGTCAGCAACCAGAACCATCCGGCTGTCGCAACAGCCACCACGGAGAACAGTAAGGTTAAACTGATGCGGTCTCGGACTTCATCAGCTCTCAAGCTCGGGCGGGGCTCTTGAAGAACCACCACGACGTCGTATCCTGCATCGAGCTCGTCGCTTCTCATTGAGCTGGTCCCCCCGAACCGGTCAGGGTTCCATCTAATCCCAAGCTTTGACCAGTCGCAATAGCGACTACGCGGCAACGCAGCCAAAACGGTTTTCGAGGGCGCTGGGGGGACCGGCATCCCAAAGCCGGTCGTGGGCCGGGTGTTTCCGCGCGGCCGGGAATCTTCCCAAGGTCGGACCGGACCCGGTTTGGGCTGCTTACGAACGCCAGCCATTCAGGCGCTGCCTGGCGTCCGCCCGGGGGAAAATAGTTCCATCACAAAATCTGGATTTCGACCCCTCCCATCGCCGGTTTCACAGAGTTGTGAGAGCTACCCGCGAATACAAGCAGCCGATGGAACGTTTTTCCTGTGACTTCAACAGCGAGAGGCAGTCCCCCGGTGTCGATTTTGTATGGCGTCCTGATCTGGGTTTTACTGAATCTGCTATTTGCGGCCGTTGTGTACTGGCGACGCGTGATTGCGGTGCCGCCGCGGCGTCTGCGATCGGCCGAGCTTGCCAGGTTGAACGATTGGCGGATCTGAGATTCGGTGCATCAGCCGCGTGCCGCCGTTTTGGCCAGTGTGTCCGGCAACCGGGCCACGCTGCCTATCAGGGCGTCGGCAGGGTTTGAGGCGTCGGTATTGGTTCGAACAGCGCCGTAGCCGGGACCGGATCGCTTCTCGTCGCCGGAGAGGGGGCGACGTCCCGTCCAATCTTCGCAATCTGGTCGGTCAGATACTTTGCAACCGGAATCCCCTGCGGCACGCGCATGATTGAAGTGTGGGTGCCGTCGAAGTGCTTTACTTCGGCCCCCGGCGCGATTTTACGCCATGCCGCCTCCACCTGGCGGAGATAAACAAGCCCCTGTGTCCTCGCCACGCAGACCAGCAGCCGGCCGGAGTATTGCTTCGGGACATACGCGTACTGATTTTCAAACAGCGTCTTCATGAACGCGGCGTGCTGCGGCGTGCAGTTGTCGATGTCGATGAAGCCTTCCACGGCGTGGCCGGAGCTGATTGCTTCACCGGTGGTCTTGGCCTTGAGCATCTTGGCCGTGGCGATCGCCTTGGTCAGGAGTGTCCTGTAGAGCGTCCGAATGTCGTATTCGACGACCAGGACGTCACGGATCCAGCGCGGCACGTTCCACAGCAGTTTGATCCAGTACAGCGGATTGAACATGCCAAGGTCCGCCCCGGTATTGAACAGCTCGCCATCGAACACGACGACGAGGCTGACTTCGCGACCCCGGGCACGCAATTGCTGCGCCATCTCAAGTGCGATCATCGATCCGATGGAATGGCCGCCGAGTATGAATCCCCCCTCGGGTTGAAATTTGACCAGACCGTCGACGTAGTATTCGCTGATCGACTCGACCGAGATGGGAAATTCGGCGGTGCGCTTCCTGGTTGGCGTTTGAATGCCAAAGAAGCGCTGGTTTGGCCCGAGCATCTGCGCCATGAAACGAAAATCGGTAGCTGCACCCGTGATCGAATGAATGCAATAAAAGGCCGGGCCGGTGCCACGGTCGTTGAGAGGCAGAATGACCTCGTTGACCTTGCGCAGAACTTCTCTCGTAAAGGCGGCGTTCGCCAATTGGTTAATGCGCGCGTAGGGGTCGACAGGCGGCAAGCTTTCGGCCGGCGAGCTCTGGCTGGAACTCGTGTCACTCATGAACTCAAAACCAACATTGTTTCAATGGTCTTATTCCAACTCACTTTACCGCGTTAAGTCAATGGTTTGCCCCGCCCGAAATTTACCATAGACCGCAAAGATGTGGCTGCTTTGGAGTGCGGTGACAGCGGTTAGTTCGGCCGATGCAGCGCGGAAGTGGATCGCGCTCCACGGTGCGCGCTGGGGACGACCAACCGCTTCGCCGCTGAAATTGTGAACCAGCCCACAATCACCGGCGCGCTAACCGGGCGTTTTCGAGCGAAGCGGATAGCGGTTTGCGAATCTTCGCGCATCCTTGTCCATGCCGTCGTCAAGTCGTCAAAAAACAATTTCACGTTCGAACCGACTGCTGTGCGGAGCCGACAAACCGGCACAATCAGAGCTGGCGTGCCAAATGGAGCAACTGCGCGATGACACGACGACGTAAAGTGCCGTGCGATCACCCCACGGCCTTGGGCCTCAACGAGCAATACGAGGAGGTCTTGCGTCTCCGTCACCAGATTCTCCTCGCGGAGACCGATCAGCACGTAGCGAGCCAGCCATCCGACACCCGGCGGACTGACGCATCCGATACGGAACGTCCGGCAAGCGGATCCTGCGCACGGTCCGGGTCAGATCCGCATTCGGAGCAGATCGAATGAGGCAACCGCCGCTCCACCCACGCAGTCAATGAAATTTCATCGAGCCGTGCCAACCAGCTCGTCTTCCCCGCGCCGGCCCTGGTCCTGGCGGAGACGGGATCGGATCGTCGGCGCTCGGATCTAGATACAGGAAGGCGGGCGCCGATACGTTCCTTCATCGATGCGGAATCCAACCCGCTCTCGCCAAAGCAAAATCGCCAACAAAACCAGGCTGGGCGTCAACGCCAGCAGCATCCCGAATATGACGGCTTGAACAGTAGGCATAAGCGTCCCCACGCGTTTAATCTGCCTTTAGCGATTCCTGTCGGGACCGCTGCCGCTGAGATTCAGCTACCATCATGGTCTCATTGTGGCACAGGTTCCCGGTTATCCCGTCTGAAATGCCGGCGGCCACCCATTTCTAGCTGGCTATTAAATCGAACCCGGTTTGCCGCCGAGGGAAAGCGTTATATTTCCGCGCCGGCGCCGGGGCCGGGGCGGCCGGGCGATGCGGTGCCGGCGGAGCAGCGGGGGGCTGCTCAGCGAAGCGGCACATAAATGGGACCGGAGTACATTCTGCAGGCAAAGAATGGGCCCCAATTGGCGGCCGGATACAGATAGGTAGAGGGTGATTGCACATTGCCGTGGTCATAGTCGTAATGCAGACCATAGCCGCAATGGCCGTGATGCCGGTAACCTCTGGCGCTCGAAGCGGAGGGAAGTGCCAAAGCGACCGCCGCCAGCCCGGCCAGGGCCATTCCTGTATTTTTCATAGCAATCTCCCTCGAAGGGGTGGGATACCCGCCGTCAAATAAACAATGAGCGCTGCGAATCCGCAACCTGTGCCCAGCCTTTTTCCGAAGCTTCCGCCCACCGAACGAAGGCAAGCGACCAGAGCCTGTTCGGTTCTGATTGAATCAGAACCGGGCTCTAGTTTCTTGTTTTGACGCGTTTTCTTCACGCGAACCGGTATCCACTTCGCTCGAAAACGCTATAGGTTAGCTGGACACCTTCAAGTCGCAGCGCAAACGGGAAAACCGAGCGCTCTGAACGCACTGCAGCAAAATTCGATTGAACAATATTAGGGCAATCGGGTCGGCCCCACGCCACATTGGGACCACGATGCTAACCCCAGATCGCGACATGGGACGAGCGCGGGCTTGGCGCAGATCCCGAGCGTGGGGACGCAAATCATGACAATACGAGCCATTATGTTCGGGGCCATGTTGGCGCTGACGCCGAGTCTGGCGCTGCTCGCCTTGCTGTTTTGGGGAAGGCGAATCGGTCTGTCCGACGGCAGCGACAGTAACCTTCGCCGCTTGCGCGCATCGCACGATTTAAATCTTGACGACCAGCCACTTTATCCCAACTCCTAGCAGCCAAATCCAGCCTCCCGTCGCGACCAGGGCGGCGGCAAGGAACACGAGCTTGGCAAGGGATCTGGGCATGTCTGCTTCAAGGCCTACGCCGGTCATTTTGAATGCGAGATGAATGATTGCATCGTAACTGGCCGCGAACCTCGATCCGATCGCGCTGCCTCCCGTGTTCGACCACCGAACCGCGTGCCGAGGCGTGATGACGAAAACGATGTGGCGCGGTTCGGCGCGGAACGAGGCGGCGTCCTAGGATCGCGTCCGCTTCGCCATGGCGGCTGCGATATGGGCGGCAAGGGTATTGTCGACATCGGGCTCTGATGCGACATCGGGCTCAGATGCGACGACGTCGTCCGTGACAGCCGTCGGTGTTGGCGGGAGGTTGGCAGGATCCGCCGACTCCAGAACCGCCGACTGTTCCTGCTCGTCGAGTTGCTCAAACGCGTTGAGCAATTCGAAAATCTTTGCAAACTCGGAATTGGGCCGACCGCTCACAGCACAGGCGCCGCTGCGATGTCGCGGCTGATTTGAGTACGCACAAACACGACCACACCCGCAAAATGTTATTTAAAACATTTAACACGTATATTGCCGGCGTTATTTTGGAGTCAAGCGCTTACTTGCGGGATTCCGCCCGCCCGAGGGCTGGTGGCGGCGAGGGGTATTCGGGGGACGAAAGCCGCTGCGGACGGACCGAGGTGCGGCCGCGGCCGAAGGGGCCGGTCTATTTCGGCCGGGCCGGGCGAATGCCAGGTGATGCTTTTGCGTCGAATTTCGGCCGTTGTCCGGATTCCGCTTTAACCACCTGCGCGCGAAGCCGGCGCAACTCGTGCATTCGCGATACCAGATCATCGACCTTCGGAACCGGTGACTGTCTCGGGCCGAGACCACGTTTGGAAGGGGGACGATTGTTCTGCACCATGAAATACTTTCACAATTGGTCCGACGGTAGCACGGCCAAGACGCGGTCAAAAAATCGTTGGGGCGATTGTGAGATGCCGGGAATGTCCCGGCAACAACGGCCTCGCACTAAAGTAAGCTGTAAACGTTACCGGTACCTAGATTCGCATGTTCACTCCTGCGATTTATCCGGATCTTTTTGAACGGAATGTGAACAATTTCATGGTCAGCATCGCCAACACGGCGCAAGGATCGCCGGGTCCTCGTGCGCGCAATTCGAATTTTCGCCAATTCGCGTATTACCCGGTTGCCCCCGCGGCAGGCTGCGGGGGAAGTGAAGCCCGGGTTCGTTGCCGTTTTATGGCGAAACCGGCCGCACGCGAAAATTATCATCCAGGATTTCGCCCGGGATTTCCGACCGGTGCTGCCTTGCAAGCCGAGGCCCCATCGGGGCGCGGCATGCACATTCAGAATGATCGCGGCGAATGCTGCAGAAGTTGATTCAAGTGGTAATCATGTGGGTGGCTGCCACCGCAGCTTCGGTTCATGGGGATGGTGAATTTAACCCGGTAACCTTGCTCACGAATTTTTGCAGATAATAGCCGGATTATTTGGCATACTGTTTCCAGGGCTGACAGATGACATCACCGGCAGGAAATGTTTTGAAAGAACACGTTTTTTTGGGGACTGACAGCGGCGACGCCGAGGCGTTGCGGGATCGATGGCTTTCAGAAAATCCCACGATCAGGGTTCTGCGAATGCATCCACCGAGGCGCGAGCCGCTGAGCCTGCTGGTACGGCTTGGCGGACGCAATGTTCCGCGAGTCTCGATAACGGTCGATTACGAGGAAGCGCTGCCAACGAGCGGAGGCTGAATTCAATGGCCGCGCTTCCGACGAAGGAGAACGATCGCGAGCACAACAAGCGGAATGGTTAACAGGGCGTCGACGCGGATTTCTTCGCGAGGAATTCCCCCATAGACGTGCACGATGTGGCGCAGCGCCGCCGCGGTCACCACCGCCGCAAACAGAATAGCCACGACATGTCTGAAACGGAAACTAAGTGGGTCCATCCCGCGGACTGCCCCCGTGCAACGAAGCCCATATTACTCTTTTCGAAATGTTTGCGAGGATCAAGGGTGTTTCGATTGTGCAGCGCGATATCAGCGCGGGTTTTCGCGGCGAAGGCGGTTGATTTCCGCTCCGTTGAGCGGATTGACATCGATTTTGCTTTGCCGCCGTCTCGATGGCCGGAGCACGCTTCGGTCTGGGAAAATTAGGTGATGGCGTTGTCCGATCCGGAATTCAAACAACTGCTTGCCAGGGCTTTCGATGGCGCCTGGCATCGCTATTATAGCTCCGGCCGGGCCACGATTGATCCGGAGATCGCCCGGCCGAGACTGGCCGACATGCTCGCCAAAATGGCCAGCGAAGGCGAACGTGATGAGGCGTTGCTGGTTGCCGCTGGCGTCAGCCATTTGATCTTTCAGAACAGCCTGTTTCTGGACAATCCCAAGGGACCGTTTCCGGGTCCGGTTTCTCAGGAGTAGATCGGCTGGCGAATGCGAACTCACACTTGGAAGGCCGGGATTACCATGGCTATGAACGAACCGACATTGTCCGGTGATTGGCGTTGCAATGGCACGACGCGCGCGGCGGTAGCGGCAGCCATCATTTTGATCTGCGGTACGGCCTCGGCCTTGGCGGCGCCACAACCCACCTACGTCTCGCCGGGCAAATACCGGCAATACTCCTGCGATCAGCTTCTTGGCGTAGCGCGAGACGTTTCGGCTCGTGCCACCGGGCTTGCTGGCAGAAAAAGCGGCGGCGATACGGCAAGCCGTGATCCCGTCGTTACCGTGCCGCCGGCGCTGCAAGACGCGGGACCGGCGACCGGCGACCTCGCGGGTTTGAAGCAAGAGCTGGATGCAATCGAAGAAGCGGCCATTCAAGGCCAGTGCGACATCGAATTCGTCGGGTCAAAGTGATTTCTTTGGTCCGCCTGAACCCGGTATTCGCAAGCCCCATCATGGTTAGCGGAATGCAGCGGGCCTGATCGGCGTCGAATCGGCGCACGCGACTGCCCGTCGCCCGGCGATGGGCGCGCGACCATTCCTTCGTGGAAGAATTTTTTGGAAAGCCGGTTCGGTATGCCGTTGTCTCATGTAGGGTAGTTGCGATCGTGCGCCTGGATTTTCACCGCGAGGGTTTCGATGCCGTCCTTTAGGAAGAAGCGGAAACCCTCTGGTCGAACGCGGGTTTTGCGCACCACGATCGAGCAGGCGATCACCGCGGCGGTGAAGAAATCGGATCCATTGTGCGAAAATTTTGTCGGCGTCTGGATTGAGCCTTCGGTGCAGAGAACCGGCGACGATGCCAACTGGCACGTCAAGGGAATTCAGTTTGGAAATGCTGATCGGGAAAAGTGCGGCACCGCGCTGGGGGGCGTCGTCGAGCGGATGCAGAAGAAATACGAACTCGAGCGGGATCCCGGCGACGAGAAGCAGAAGCGTTGATGAGGGGGATAGGGCACGCGGCCCGGCTACACCAAATGAAAATCGGTCGAATGCGCCTGAATTTGCGCAGGGGTCACGTGGAGCAGCGTGATCTTGTCGTTCGCGGCATCGGTGATCAGGGTGTCCTGACCGCCATCGATCGGCTGTGCGCTGGCCAGCAGTGCCGTCACGCTCGCAAACAGCGTGTGATCGATATTGACGGTGTCCTGGCTGACGCTGAAGTCGCCGATCGTGGCGCTGCCAAAGCCGGGCCTGAAGACGAACGTATCCTGCCCGCCGCCGCCAAAAACCGTCGCGCCATTTCCGACATTGTTGAAGGTGTCGTTCTGAGTGGTTCCGCTCACCACCTGGAATTGAGACATGCTGGCGGTCGGGTTGGTACCGACAATGGAGACGGTCAGTGGCTGACTGCCCACGCTTCCATGACCGTCGTTGACCTGCGCCTGGTAGGTGATGGTGAGCGTGTTGCCAGCCTTCAGAAAATCCAGGTTCGGGTTGGTCGGATCATAGGTCCAGTCGAGAACCTCGGTCCCGCCATTGCTCGTCACGCTGTCGAACTTGATGGCGCTGGCAGCCGTCAGCGCGCTGAAATCAACGTTTGCCGGCAGCGTCGTCGAACCGTTGTATTCGACCGTGGCGTTGCCGCTAACCGATGCGGTCAAGGTGTCGCCGATGTCCGCATCACTGACCGTAAGGGTTCCGGCAATGGGAGCCGCGAGCTGGGCGTGAACGGTTCCGGCAGAAATATTGTCAACCTCGAACGCGTTGGTGCTGCCGGTGCCCAGCACAACCTTGTCGAATGAGGCGAGGCCCAAAAATTCGACATACCCGTTCGACGAAAATGAGCCCAAATTACCGGTGGCAAACAGCGGGCTGACATCATTTCCGGTAAAAGACGCTACCAGCGTGGTTCCGTTGTAGAAGTCGAGTGTATTGAAGGTATCGACCGAACCCCAATACAGTCCAAAGGTGTTCTCCAGTGCGGCAAAGGTGATGGTTTCCGTGCCACCGGCGCCGATGCTCAAATAATTGGTCGCGTCGGCGCTGCCGGGCACCGGTCCGACGAACGGCGCGCCGGTGATGTCGGCAAGCGAGCCGTTGACCACGCCGGCGTCTCCCGATCCGGAGAATGTAGCGTCGAGAGCGGCGCTGAAGAAATTACCGTGTCCGGCGCCGTTGTTCGACAACGAGCCGGCCGACTGGGCGTCGAACGTCTCGGTTGCAAGGCCGATCGCGTTGGTGTTGACGCCCTGCGCCAAAATCGACGGTCCGCCGGACCCTGCGGAGATGATGTTCTGCGTCAATGGATTGGTTTCACTGACAATCGTCGGCTGGTCATTGGTACCGGTGATCGTCACCGTAAGCGGCTGGCTGGCCAAGCCGCCATGGCCGTCATTGACAGTAGCCAGATAGGTCAGCGTGAGGACGTCGCCGGCCGCAAGAAAGTCCAGCTTGCTGTCGGCCACATCATAGGACCACCCCACCGAGCCGCCGTTGGCGTTGGTGGGTAACGGCGTCAGCGCCAGCGAGGCCTCGATCGCTGCGACATCGGCCTGTTGCTGTGGCGTCAGCGACGAGGTGACATCCTGGTCAGCGGCGTTCTGATAGGTGAACGAGGTGAACTGCGTGCTCACCGCGGGGCGGTCGGTCAGGTCCGGATCGGCAAAGGCGATCGTGCCCAGCGCATGATCGATCGTGCCGTTGCCGGTTCCGGGCAGTTCGGTGATCGAGCCGTTGGTGGTCGCGATCGTCGGGGCATCGTTCGTGCCCGTGATCGTCACCGTGATCGGCTCGGTGACCGAGTTGTTGGGGCCTTCGCTCACCGTCGCCGTGTAGGTGAGCGTCAGCGTTTCGCCGGCCGCGAGAAAATCGAGCTTGCTGTCGGCGACATCATACGACCAGCCCACCGAGCCGTCGTTGGCGTTTGAGGAGGCGGGGGTCAAGGCTAGCGACGCCTCGACAGCCGCAACATCGGCCTTCTGCTGCGGAGTCAGCGACGCGGTGACGTCGGTATGCGCGGCGTTCTGGTAGGTGAATGAGGTGAACTGGGCGCTGACCACGGGAAGGGCCGTCAAGTCCGCATCGGTAAACGTGACCGTGCCGGTGGCATGGTCGATCGTGGCGTTGTTGGTTCCGGGAAGTTCGGCGATCGAGCCGCTCGTCGCCGCGATCGTCGGGATCTGCTCTCCGATGATCGTGATCGTGATCGGCGCCGAGACAATGGTGTTGAAGGGGGGCGCAGAGTTGGTCTCGACCTGCGCCAAATAGGTCAATGTGAGCGTCTCGCCCGGTCCAAGAAAGCCGAATTTCGCGTCTTCGATGCGGTAGGTCCAGGCTACCGTGCCGTTATTGTTGTTGCCGGGGTCGGGCACCAGGATCAGCGACGTCTCCACGGCCTGGATTGCCGCGAGCTGCTGCGGCGTCACCGTCGAGGTGATGTCGTTGTGATTGGCGTCCTGGAGGGCGAACGAACTGAACGTCGTCGTGGCTGTTGGAATATCGCCGGAATTGGGGTCGACGAACCTGATCTGGCCGGAGACAACGTCGATGATGGCCTCGCCCCGGCTGCCGGCGCCCTGCAGCGTGCCGCCCATCACCACGACCGTCGGGGGGATATTGATATGTTCAAGCAAGGATGTGGTGTCGGTACCTATCTTGGTAGGTTTGTCAGTGCTGCTGAGAGCGTAATAGATTGGGACAACGCTGGTGCCATCGGCCAGTTTGAGCAATCCCAGTCCTTGCGACTGCGGTGTGATCGTATCGTTCTGCGCGGTGCTGGTGGTTGGATGCTGGTTCCACAGATCGGTGAACTTCAGCGTGAACACGTCGTTGATGAGCTTTTGCACTTCCGCCGATAGCGGCGTGTTGGTGATGCTGATGCCGCTCTGGTTGATATCGATCTGCTGTCCGGCCTGATTGACGACGGCGAGCTGCGCCAGCGTGGTCTTGTCGTAAAGGATGTAGGAGCCCGTGGTGCCGTCGGGCTCGACCAGCACCTGGAATTTCGCGTCGGGCGAACCGCCGATGGCCGCGGAAAAGTCGATCTCTACCAGCACCGCGGTGCCGCGAATGCCCATGGTGGCGACGGGCGTATCGATCTTCATGTCGCCGTGTTTTGCAGTCTCGCCGGCGACAAAGGAGATGGTGCCCGCCACCAGGCTGATCAACGATGAATTGTTCGACCCGTTCGGGTCGTAGACCATCTCGTTGAGCACCATCCGCGCGTTGGATAAGAGTCCAAACACGGTGCCGTCGATGAAGGTGATGCCGACTGTCGAATTCGAGCCGGACTGCACCACGTCGTTCTTTTCGACATTGTCACCCATATTGAGGATGATCGACACGCCGTTGCGGATCACGGTCGCGCTGCCGGCGAGCTTGGTGACATGGCCGATAATCTTGCCGGCATCTGGCGCGCCCGCGGCCTGGGCGTAGTCGACTTGCCCCGTCAGTGCGTTGACGATGTCGCCAGTCAGATGAGCGCCGTCGGGCGACGCCAACGCGGCTCGCTTCTCGCCCCTGAAATAATCATGCACGACAAATTCGTGGTCGTCCTTGGAGAGGACCAGGTCGACGCCGGATCGATTGAAGTCCGCGTTGAACAGCAAATGCGCGTCCGGGACCACGATCGCGTCGGCACGGCGCATGCGGGCGCAGCGAATCGAGCAGGGCATGCGCCTGCGCGCCGGTGCCGTCAGCGGAAGGCCTGGCGTCAATGCTGCCAACATAGTTCAAAGGGCCACCATTAAGGCAGTTAATATTTATATAATATTCGCCCCTGCTATATCATCGGCAGTGGCAACGCGAAACCATCTTTTAATCTTGTTGGCGGCGGCTCCTGGCGGCCGGCTGCTTGGCAAATATTCGCGGCTGACAAGTGTTGGCGCGGGAAATACTTAAATAAATACCTAAAATTTTCTATTTTTGTAATAATGAATAGCGATTTCGCCGCCTAATACATTCTTTTTTCGAGTAATTCCTGACGATTTGCTGGCCGAGGCGGCGCGGCCCGAGTAATGGCCGCCAACTAGCTTTCCGCGGCGAAGTTTTCCGCTGGCGCGGCAGCTAAGATCTCGATTCCGGGACTCGGAGCATTTGCAAACGTGGCTAACGCCGGGCCGGTCGGGGCCCTTCAGGACGCCCCGAATTTTGAGCCCTGCAGCCGGCGTCCCAATCCGGCGCGCGTCGTCATGCTCGCGCACCGCGCGAGCAGCCGGTGATCGGACTTCCATGGAGATCGGCATCGCGGCGATGGGCGTGGGTGCGGTGCGACTGTGCCACCGCAGTCGAAATATGGTGGCCCGAGACGGGGCAGCCTTGAGATCATCGGCAAAGGTGGCTTTACTGGCCGCACGGTGGGGTAAGCGGGATTGCTGGAAGCGGCGCCTGGCGGTCAGCTCCGATCAGTTGGGAAGACGCGTGTGCCCCGCAGACATTTCTCCATCGCCGCCCTGGCGCTCGGCAACTTTGTCATCGGTCTTAGCATCCTGTTGCCGACCGGAATGATGGCCGAGCTTTCTTCCGGTCTCGATGTCTCCATTGGGGCAACGGGCCTGTTGATCAGTCTTGGCGCCGGCGTCGTATGCGTATCGCCACCGCTGGTGGCCTCGATCACAAGCCGCGTCGACCGCCGTGTGCTGTTGAGCCTGATCCTGGTTTGGCTCGCACTCGCGCACATGGCCTCCGCGTTTGCGCCAAACTACTCAACGCTTCTGATCCTGCGGCTCACAATGCTTGTCTTCGCCGGGGCCTTCACCCCGCTTGCGGCGGCCACCGCGGCGCTGCTGGTCGATGAGAACAAGCAGGCCTCAGCCATCGCATCGGTGTTGCTCGGGTGGGCGCTGGCAATAGCGGCTGGATTGCCGCTGATTACGGTGATTGCGCCGCAAATAGGGTGGCGGGCCACCTATGGCCTGGTTGGCATTCTCGCCCTCATGGGCTTTCTGGCGCTTCTCGCGGGGCTGCCGAGGGGACTGAGAAGCAGGCCGGTTATCTTTGCCACCTGGCTCGCGGTCGGCCGCAGTCGGTCGCTTCGGTTGTTGCTGTTGATCACCTGCCTGCTGGCCGCCGGCCAACTGGTCGTGATCGCGTTTGTTGGACCGCTATTGAGCGATCTCACCGGCGCGACGCCGCGCGGGATCGCGGTGGTCTTCCTGCTGTTCGGCGTGATGACGCTGATTGGCAATATCTGCGCCTCGCAGCTTGTTCTGCGGTGGGGCGCGTTCAGGACATCGGCGGTTTCGATCGTTTGCATTGTCGCGGGCGCCGCCTTGTGGACGACTGGCGCCGGAGTATATCCGTTGATGGCGGCTGGAGCGGCGATCTGGGGTCTTGGATTTGCGGCCGCAACCGCCATGCAGCAGGTCAGGCTCATTGCCGCCGCCCCGATGCTGGCGACCGCGTCGGTGGCCATCAACAACACGGTTCTTTATCTCGGTCAGGCCATCGGTTCGGGCATCGGCAGCTGGCTGTTTACCCGGGATAAACTGAACGCCATGGGCTTTGTTGGTCTGGCCCTGGTGACGTCGGCGTTTGGCCTGCTATGGTTGACGCGGTCGGCGCCCGAGCGTTTTGCCGCGCGATTTGATCCGGAAACGGTTCGGCTGTTGGCGCGGGTATTCGATCGGGCGATGGAACGATATCTGACCAACGACCCGTCGGTGAGGGATCACACGGTTCTGCACACCGAACTGGCCAAGTTTATCGTCGCCGCGGCCCGAAGCGGTGAACGAAACGAAGACCGCCTCACTGATGAGGGCTATATGAAACTGCGCTCACTCGGTGTGAGCGGATGAATTGCGGCCGGCTCCGGCCGCGGCCGACGACCCGCCAGGGCATCGCCGCCGGGTCTGCGGCATCATATGGCCAGGGGCGTGGAGCGCAGCAGTGAGCCAGGCAGATACTGACCATGATCGCTATCGCGCGTTACTAAAGGACGCCGACGATGAACCGAAGCGTCTGGCCCTGATTCAACTATTGATCGATGAAAAAGCGAGGGACAAACTCGCAGCTCAACTCAAAACGACCAGGGCCGAACCTGCACCTGAACATCAGCCTTTGATGCCGCCCGCGCCTACCCACCGGGAGATGCCGCAACAGGCTGTGGAGACAGGTGCGCGGCCTGGGCCCGACCAAATCAATCCGGCCGCGACCGCCGACGAAACTGGAGTTGGCTTGACGGACTCGGCCGCGCGGCCAGCTACGTCTGAACCGGGACCGCCGGCGCTTGTTCTTCCCCAGCCGCCAGAACCAGAGCCGTCTGACGAGCTGGCAGAACCCACGCCGCCAAACGTGGTCGCCGCCGCTGAGAAGGCAATCGCTGGCCCCGTCCCATCGATTGCTTCTGAGCCGTCTCGCGCCGATGATCTTGCCGACAGGGTTGCCAAGTTGGTCAGCGCTCGTGCGGCCTCGGCCAATGCCGGACCGGTCGCTCCGACGGTATCGTCCACGGGCGCTTCGCCCACCGTCAGCGAGGTCGAAATTGCCGCCCGAATCGAGGCTGCGCTGGCCGAGTTGACGCGCGTCCACCGGCCACGAGAGGACTTCGAATACCATGGCGGTGGCGAAGCCCGGCTGTTGCTCCCGGCTCCTTCTGAGACGCCCGGTCCGGAAGCGATGCGATCGGTGGCCGTCGTACGCGGTTCGACCCACGATCTTATTGCCCGGTTTGTCAGGCTCATGAGCAAACGTTTGACGCCGCCAGCCGCTGTGCCTCCATCGGCCCCGCTCGCAGCGCCCTCCGACGACGAGGAGGATGAAAATTCGATCGGCTCGCAAATTCAGGCGGCGCTGGCGAAACAGAAACGCGACCGTTAATGACGGGAAGGGGTCTCTCTCGGCGTCATTTGGCTATGTCCGTCTTTCGCGGTCGATCCGAATGATTGGCCGCGCCGCCAAAAAGCGGCGAGACTGATCCTGAACCATGGCTCCGTCGCCGACGTCCGGCTTTTAATCTTCCTCGCAAGCCTGGCTCGACCCCGGTCGAAATATCGCGGGATTGCCGCAAGTCGCTATTGATCGAATACCAACGGCCACAATCTCTGACTCGTCATGCCCGCACTTGTTGCGGGCATCCACGTCTTCAAAGCCGTTCCACATGAAAAGGCGTGAATGGCCGGGACGAGCCCGGCCATGACGATGTGGATGGGTCACCGCCAACGGCCGTTGGTATGATCTAGACTAGCCGGCCGGACTTTTTACCGCCAGATCGCGCCAGCTTCGCTTGGCGCACCTATTCGATCACCTCGTCCGCGGTCGCCCAGAGCTTGTCTGGAATTTGGACGCCGATCGCCTCTGCGGTCCTTCGGTTGATCACCAGTTCAAATCTGGTTGGTTGCTCAACCGGCAGGTCCGCCGGTCCGCTGCCCCTGACCAACGTGACAGCATAACGCATTCGCGAGCACCAGGTTAGGGGCTCGCTGCAGCGCGAGATTTCAACGCCGCCGATGTCTCCTGCGCCATGTCCGGTAAGTTGACCTCGCTGCCGCGGAAACTCAGCCGCGCCGCGCCGCCTTGATTGCAGCGATGTCGATCTTCTTCATGGTCATCATCGCATCAAACGCGCGCTTTGCTTCATCGCCGCCGGCCGCCATCGCCTCGGTCAGAACACGCGGCGTGATTTGCCACGAAATGCCCCACTTGTCTTTGCACCAGCCGCACGCGCTCTCCTGGCCGCCATTGCCGACGATGGCGTTCCAATAGCGGTCGGTCTCGGCTTGATCGTCAGTGGCAATCTGGAACGAGAAGGCTTCGTCATGTTTGAAGGCGGGGCCGCCGTTGAGGCCGATGCAAGAGACACCGGCAACTTTGAATTCGACTATGAGCACGTCGCCCGTTTTGCCGGATGGGTAGTCACCGGGTGCACGGTGGATGGCACCCACAGTGCTGTCGGGAAACGTCTCGGCATAAAAGCGCGCAGCGGCCTCGGCATCCTTATCGTACCAGAGACAAATCGTGTTCTTTGCCATTGCATGTCCTTTCGCTTTGAACCACGCCCTCGCGAGGTTATTCGCCCGCCTGATTTAGCGAATTCATTCTCATCCCTGACCCGACCGCGAGGCCGGCCACGTCGCTGCCGCGCCACCTGGCACACCGAGAAATTCCTGCAGTGGGCTTGACAACTCCTGTGGTGGAGACTCAACCGCGCGTCTGGACGCTGGCAACAAGATAGCCCACGGGCCTCGGTGCGCCCGCTACTCGCGCTTTTTTTCTTCTGCAGGGGGCTTCCCACCGGCGGCTGGCCTGGCGGGCGTCGGCGCCTGCCTCATTTCGCGCGGCGGCGCGGCCGGCGCTCGAGGCTCTTCGGCCCGCGGGGGCGCCTGGGGGGCCCGGCGCGGTTCTTCGGCCCGCGGCGGCTCGGGAGGCCTGCGCTCTTCACGCTTCGGCTGTTGCGCAGGCCTGCGTTCCTCCTCAACCTTTGGCCGCGCTTCAGTCGGCCTGCGCTGCTCTTCGGTCCTCGAAGGCTCGCCGGCCGGCGTCCGCCTTTGATCGACTTTCGGCGCCTGCGTCTCATTTGCCCGGGGCTCAGCCTGTGCAGGTCGCCGGGCCGAATTGGGTTGCTCGCCGGCCTTCGGCGTTTCCTTGTTGACCCCGGTTGGCTGCGCAATATTGGATGCCGGCTCATTGCTGGGTTTTGCTGCAACGGGGGTACGTGACCCGCGCGACACCCCCGCGCCCTGGAATACCCCGGCGCGCGGCGTTGCGGCCACCGCGGGCTCACCGTGATTTTGCTTGGAGAATAACGCCCGATCCTTGCTGGCGGTCTGCACCTGCTGGCGTTGCACCGGCGTCGCTTCAACGTGGCGCTCCCTGGCGATGGACTCCTGCTGCGACGTGGGCCTTGCGGTCGTGCCGCCGTTGCCACCGTTGAAGCTCGCATGGGTGGTTCTGTTGTTGACCACGACCGACTGACTATAGGCGTTGCTAATCCGCACGCTCTCAACATTGTTGACGGAGCGATTGTAGAAAAAGGCGCCGTGGTCCCAGCGTCCGCCGAGATAACCGTCGCCGGTGTACCCGTATCCGTAATCTATTCCGCCGTAGAAGCCGACTTCGCGCGCCCAGTAGCCCGGGTGGAAAACGTAGCGGCCCTCGACCCAGCCCCAATAGGCAGGCGTCCATAACAGCTCGGGCTGAGGCGGCTCGACCCATGTGCCCGGCACCCAGTAGTAATCGGCCTCGGCCGCATCCCAGGCCCAGAAGCCCGGCACCCACAAATATCCCTCTGCCGGAATGACGGGCTGCTCGTAATAGGGCAGCGGGGGCGGCGCAATGTTCACCTGAACATCAATGGAAACCTGGGCCTGAGCCGTCGCAGCGAAAGGTGCAGCGGCTGCGCCCAGCGTCAGGGCCAGGATGGACGAGCGAAGCATGCGCATTGATTTTCCTTTGGGCTGGGCGCGAGCGTGAGATGAAAGCAGCATTGGCTCGCGGCGATTTAAGTTCCCGACGTCGTCATGGTTCCGCAGCTCTTCGGTTCGACCCCGTGCCTTTTGACCTGGGTTTGAGGGCCTCAATCCCCAACAACGGGGGAAATAGGCGGCATTTTTAAGTCATTGCGGCAGGCGCCGGCAAATCGCACGCCGGAGAAGCCTCCCCAGGAGAGACCGAGATGGTCGCTGCCTCGATTCTTTCGCTCTCAAGTGGGGTTTAATTCTCGCTCCGGCATCCCCACATGGTGTCCATGGCCTATTGGCAAGCATCCATCCCGCGGCAACCACCGAAGACCAAGGCTGAGCTGCGCCAGATGCTCGCCGAGGCGGTCCGCAACACGAAACCCGGCGCGGATCACCAACCGAAGCGCCGGTCGAAAGCCAAAAAGATCGGCGCTGAGGCTGCCAGCGCCGACTAGTCGCGTCATTGCGTAACTGCGCGATATCGGCGCGTTTTCGGCCAAGACATGACCGACTTCATTCGCAACCAGCGCAAGAGTTTTCAAAAGGAACAGTGTGTGCGGAAACTTGCCCGGCCCACCGAACAGGAGATCAACGAGGGGCCGCAAACGGTATCCTTTCAGATCGCAAATGGAAATGCGCGACAGCGATGCAGTCTGCAAACCAGGTTCCCAACCCAGGTGCAGGCGCAGAAGTATCTTCTGACAAACTGGCCGACCGTCGAAAAGATGGCGCGCGATGCTCTCGCATCGGGATCCCTTGAAGACGGCGAGATCAAGCTCGTGATGATCTAAAAGGGCTCGTTCCCGAGTGAACCGTCATGGTCTGACGTGGAGGTGGCTAGTCTTGCTGAATGACCGAGAAAATATCCTGAATGCGCTTCGCGAGAAGCCTCTCAAGGTCTTCGAGATCATGAGACGCGCCAACGTCACGAATGAGGAAGCCTGCCAATCCCTGCTCCTGAAAATGCGTGACGAAGGTTTGGTGAAATTCGATATTCACAAGGGGCGATGGGGGATCGCCTGATCCTCCAACCGACCGAAACCGCTCAGCGATCTGGCTTAAATCCGGATAAGCCGGAAGTGGCAGCCAGCACATCACGGCTGCCAAACCTGCCCAACCGATATTTCGGCCAGCCGGTTTCGCCGGCTTTCGGTCCGGAGACCTGTGATTTGGCGCAGGACCGGTTACGCTGGGCGCACGGCGAAATCACACGCCGCCGGGTTGGACGTAGCAAAAGACACTTCCGGAACGCCCCAAAAATAGAATCCCGTGTCCGGTCGGATTGGATTTGTCCCACTTAAGCTTGTTGTTCGGAACTTCGACTGCGGTCCCGATATCGATATGCGCACGTCGGCGCGGCTCGTCCGGTCGATCGTCCGTTATGATTACGTAGGTCCTCCCGTCTTTGACGTGAATCTCGTCCGCCCAATACGCATCGGCCTCGCCGCAACATGAAGCGTTTGGATTGTCCGGCTGCATCAATGCTTGATACCATTCCCGGATTGTTGGATCTGTGGCTTCCCATTGTCCCACATCGCGGGCACTGACAACGCCCATCAAGCAACCGAATGTCAGAACGAGGATCATGCGCTGCATCTGCCGCACTCCAGTTCCACAGCGAAACCAGGTTGAGCGATATTTGTTCCTATTTGCGAATCGTTGCGATGATGTTCGCGCCAAACCAGCAGTTTCGAAAGCGCCTCGTGGGTCTTCACCGCCGGCAATCCACTATCTTTTGCGCGCAGCCGTTGGGCCGGCTGTCTTTGTTTTCGTATCTCGGATAGGTTTGATCGATGGATCCAGAGATCTTACGCAAACTGGAGGATCGCCTCGGGGCCAAGGACGCAACAGCGAGGTTGAAGTTTGAGGCGGATCACGAAGCCCAGGTCTTCGGCCAGGGCCTGACCTTCTTTCATCTCGAGAATTGGTACTCGGCGCGGTCTATTATTCGAAACGCGCTGAAGGCGACCGGGCTTTATTGGCGGGCGCGTCGAAACGCCGACCGCGTAGTCGTCAAGCGAAACGATCTCACCTTCCAGAACCTGCCTTCGGCATTTCACGAGTTCACCATCCTTCAGATCAGCGATCTGCATGTGGACCTGAGTGAGGGGGCCATGAGGCATCTGCTCGAGATCGTCGGCCCCCTCCGGTTTGATGTCTGCGTGCTCACCGGCGACTACCGGGGACAGACTTACGGTCCGTTTGAGACGGCTATGGAGGGCGTTGAGAAATTGCGAACAAGGATAACAACGCCGACTTACGCCGTGCTCGGCAATCATGACTCGATCCGGATGGTCCCGCGCCTCGAGGCCATGGACATACGGGTATTGCTCAACGAATCGGAGACCCTCAGGCGCGGTGACCAGCGAATCCATCTGGCCGGCATCGACGATGCCCACTTCTATCGGGCAGAGGACATTGGAAAGGCGGTGTCGAATACACCGAAGGGAGATTTCGCGATATTGTTGTCTCACACGCCTGAGGTCTACCGCCAGGCAGCCGAAGCCGGCTTTGTCCTGATGCTCAGTGGGCACACGCATGGGGGACAGCTCTGTCTGCCCGGCTCGATCCCGATCAAGCTCGAAGCGGTGTTGCCGCGCAGCATGGGCGCGGGCGCGTGGAAGTATCGCGGCATGAATGGGTATACCTCCGTCGGCGTCGGCACCAGCATCCTGCCGGTCCGCCTCAACTGTCCTGCCGAAATAACCCTGCACGTTCTTCGGTCGCAGTGAGTCGATCGAGCTTTGCCGGGGCGATCAAGGCGCCTGACGACCTAAGCCTCAATGGCAAACCCATGAAGCAACCGGGCAAATTCTTCGTCGCCAATTTCCGTTTGCGCAATCAAGACGCTGCAGGAAAGGTGTTTGACCAAATAGGTTCCGACCGAACTGAACCATCGGGCCAACGGTCCATCCGGTCGATGGCCTACAACGACAAGGTTTGCCTCGATCTCCTTGGCGACCCCGGCGATCTCACGTCCGGGTTCTCCCATGCCCAGTCGGGCGGTAGGCGAAAAGCCCATCGCCTTTAGCCGCTCCACACCTTCCTCCAGTATTTTCTGGTAGGTCTCAACCTGTTCGGCGACCGAGATAAAGCCGCCCTCGAGCGAGCCGCCTCCCGCAGCTACTTCAGCGACCGCGAGCAGGAACACCGTTGCGTTGCAGAGCTGGGCAATTTTCGCTCCCTCCCGCAAGGCTCGCCGGCCTTCGATTGAGCCGTCATAGGCAAGAAGCACTTTATGGTACAAGAACTCCTCCCTTCAATCGGACAAGGGTCTACCCGCAATTCCACACTCGCCCGATGGGCGTGATAGTCCAACACGGGCCGAAACTGCCGCCATTGTAGCGGCCGTGGAAAAACCCGGGTTCGCCGAAATAGTATCGCGCGCCATTATACCAGTAGCTGGGGGTATAGCCTGGAGTGTCGCGGATGGCTCCCCTCGAACCATAGACCGGAATGTTGTTGTCAGGCGGCTGCTGATAGCCTGGCAGGAAGCCGTAGCCATGCCAGCGATGGATGTGCCGCTTGTGAGCGGGCGCGGCGAATGCAATGGCTGGCAGCAGCGCCAGGAGAATGACGCTCGATGCGGATAATATGCGTGACATTGCCGCAACATAAACGGTCCGCTGCTGAAATGCGATTCAAATCGAGCGAGCGTGCGCGCGATGCCGAGAAGTGCGGCAGTCCCGGCCATTTTCATCAACGACCGTACCGTCCGAACTGACGAACGACAACACGGTTGGGCGCTATCCCGCTGGCATTGTCTTGATATGAACGGGTCCCCATTTCGCTTGAAAACGCTATAACCAACGCGTGCCGGCAAGCAGGACTTGCGAAGGGCTGGAAACAATGAGTCGTTCAACGACGGGTGTGGGTACGCGGACCGCCATCGCGCTGCGCGCGGCGTTCCAGAGCGTGGCATGGGTAGGGGTGGAAGCGGGCATTTTCAGGCGGCATGGCATTGAGGTGACATTCACGCTGGAAACCGGCGGCCCTCGGGCTGCCGCCGGTACGGTGCAGGGCGATTGGGAATTCTGCCACACCGGCGACGTGCCCATCGTGGAAGGGGTGGCTCAGGGACAGGATCCGGTGTTGATCGTCGCGCCGACGGCGCCTCACGATGCGGCGTTCCTGATGGCGAGGCCCGCCATCACGACACCGCAGCAACTTGCCAACAAGCGCATCGGCGGCGTCGATGCCAAGGGTCAGTTCGGCCAGGCCGTCCAGGCGCTGCTGGATGAAGCCGGCGTCTCGGCCAGTGTTGTTTCCCTCGGCTCGTTTCATGCGATCTACCGGGCGCTTGGGACCGGAGAAATAGACGCCGGCTATCTCCCGGTCGATCTTCGATTTCTTGGCGAGAATGAACTCGGCCTGAATGCCATTGCCGGTCTGCCGGTCGGCGCCGGCGGCATTGTCACGACACGGCGGCTGATTGCCGCCAATCGCGAGCTGGTCTCACAATTCGTCCGGGCGTCGGTCGATACGATCGCGCTGTTCAAAACGCAATCCGATGTGGTCGTCCCGATCTTGCAGCGCTTTCTGCAGATCGACGATCGCAACTCGGTCGAGCAACTGCTCGCCCATTACGCGCCTTTGTTTCAGTCGTCGCCACGACCGACATTCGCTTCCGAACTCCAGCAATTGAAGGCCATCGTCGCTCGGAAGTATCCCGCGGCCAGCAATATCAAGCCGGAGGACCTCGTCGACGCCTCGTTTGTCGATGAGCTCGATCGGATCGGCTACATCGAGCGGCTCTATCCCAAAGCGAAATAGGAAACCGGGCCTTCTAGGATGCACCATCCGCTTCGGACCATGCTGCCATCCACGATATGCGGGCTCTCGATGGCCCGGCGGGGCGAAGCAAATGCAGCCTCTCGTTGGTTTCTTTGGATGCGAACCATGCGCTAGATGTACTCCCGCAAGACGTCTGAGGCGTGGAGACGGTCCGTCATTTTGGTGAATGGAAAGATCCGGGTTCGAAGCGATGCTGGAATTCAACACGAACACGCTCGCGTTCATGACGGCCGCGCTTGAGCAGGCCTGCAGGCAACTCAAGAACGACACCCCGGCCGCGCGGCAATTCATCGCGAATAAACTGAAGGAGTGCGCGAAAAGCGGCCAGGTCTCGTTGGCTGCGCTGACTGAAGCGGCCGAGGATGCCGTCGCGCACCTTAATGGCGAGAAAAAACCGTGGAGATGGAGCGGACTTCTGAAGCGGCTATTTCGCACGGCGCCAGAACGGACAGTATCATGAACCTCGAGTGATCGATCGCTGATACCTTGCAGCCAAGCGCAAGCGAAGCAATCCAGGACCGGTCGGAGTTGCCAATCCCGAGAATCAGCCGACGGCGAAAGCCGGTCTCCGCAATGCACTGGACTCGGGCCGGCTTATTGGGGCGTAATGAAGCCCGTGACACCGACCGCCCAACGCGGCAGGAAATGCGCGACTGCTCTTAATCGACTTCGAGGAATCGTTCGAAACGGGGGACTTATGCTTGGACTGATGCAAAACCGGCCACTGCTGATCTCCAGTTTGGTCGACTATGTCGCGACCTGGCATGCGGAAACCGAGATCGTGTCGCGCGATCCGCACGGCGTCATGCACCGGTCCAATTACGGTCAGGTGGCGGCACGTGCCAAGCGCGTCGCCAACGCGCTCGCCGCCCTTGGCGTCGGCCAAGGCGATCGCGTCGCGACGCTCGCCTGGAATTCGTGGCGGCATCTCGAACTCTACTACGGCGTGACCTGCTCCGGCCGCGTGCTGCATACGGTCAACCCGCGCCTGTTCGCCGAACAGCTCACCTACATCATCAACCACGCCGAAAACGGCTACGTTTTCTTTGACCCCGATTTCACCTCGCTGGTCGAACGGCTCGCTCCGCACTTGCCGCTGGTGCGCGGCTGGATCGTGCTGTGTGAAGAAAAGGACATGCCGGCCGTCAAGCTCGACAATCTGCTGTGCTACGAAACGCTGCTGGCGCGAGCCTCGCCCGATTATGCCTGGCCGCAATTCGACGAGAACACCGCCTGTACGCTCTGCTACACCTCCGGCACCACCGGCAATCCCAAGGGCGTTCTCTACAGCCATCGCTCGACCCTGCTGCATGCCTTTGCCGCCTGTGCAGCCGACGGCTTCGCGCTCTCGGCCAAGGATTCCATCCTCGTGATCGTGCCGCTGTTCCACGCCAATGCGTGGAGCCTGCCATTTTCGGCGGCCATGTGCGGCGCCAAGCTGGTGCTGCCCGGACCGCGGCTCGATCCGGAGAGCATCTACATGCTGCTCGAGCAGGAAGGCTGCACCAAGGCGGGCGGCATTCCGACAATCTGGCTGAACTTTCTTGCCTATATCGAGGGCAACCGCGCGAAGCTCGATTTCTCGAAGCTGAAATTGAAGCTCATCTTCAGCGGCGGCACCGCGGCGCCGCGCGCGACCATCGAGAAATTTCACGACCTGCTGGGCGTCTTTCTGCTCCACGCCTGGGGCATGACGGAAACGAGCCCGCTGGTCACGCTGGGCTCGCCGCTCGCCAAGCACGACAGCGCGACGGCGGCCGAGATTGTCGACATGCAGGTCAAGCAGGGACGTCAGCTCTCCGGCGTCGAACTGCGCCTTGTCGGCGAGGATGGCGAGGCGCTTCCGCATGACGGCAAGTCGGTCGGCCAGCTCAAGGTGCGCGGCAACTGGGTGATATCAGGCTATTTCAAGGACGAGGGCGGCAAGGTCGTCGACGACGACGGCTGGTTCGGCACCGGCGACGTCGCGACCATCAATCCCGATGGTTATGTGCAATTGACGGACCGCCTCAAGGACGTCATCAAGTCCGGCGGCGAATGGATCTCCTCGATCGAGATCGAGAATCTGGTGATCTCGCATCCCGACGTGTTCGAGGCGGCCGTCATTGCCATCCCGCATCCGCAGTGGCAGGAGCGGCCGCTGCTGCTGGTGCATCCGAAGCCCGGCGCCCATCCGACCAAGCAGTCGATCCTGGAATTCCTGTCGACGCGAGTTCGCCAAATGGTGGATTCCGGACGATGTGATCTTCGTGGAATCGCTGCCACATACCGCGACGGGCAAACTGCTCAAAACCGAGCTGCGCGCCAAATATGGCGGTCAGTTCGCGGTTGCCGGCTGACAACCTCGCGATCGCGGACGGAATGCGAAGCCGCGCTCCTCACCATGAGGGTCTGAGACCTCATCCTGGGGAGCGTCGCGAAGCGATGCGTCTCGAAGGATGGAACCATTGGGGTGGAAATTGCCCTAGCGCCCTTTTTGGGTCACCTCCGCCGCGAAGCGTTCCCAAGGCCGGAAGATCTGTCTGGCAAGCTCGTTGTACAGCTCACATATCCTCTGCAACTCCGTGACAAAGTTCACATAGGCCTGCCTTGCGAATTCGGTCTGAACCTCAATTGCCTTGTCGAGCGACCGCACACCCATCAGCTTCTCGACAAAGGATCTGCTCTCCTCCAACGACCGTTTGGCGTAGTCCTCGTAGGCATTCGCGATGTTTTGAATGCCGATGGGACGATGCTGCGCCGGAGTGGCCGGGCCGATTGAGGGAGCATCCGCCGGTGCAACTTCGTCGATCAGGGGCACCTCCGCTGGCGCGACTTCGTCGATCAAAGGCGCCTGCGCTGGCGGAGCCGCGTCATTCGTGGGCGCGTCAGCCATCAGTGAGCTGATTTGATCTTCAATCTCCTGATCGAGTTTCGGGCCCTGCGGTGCTTCGGTTTTCTGGCTCCGCTGATCGGCCTTGCGGCTGCGCTGGCGGGGTTTACCGCTCGATTTGTCCTTTTGCGTCGTCGACATCGTGAACTCCGTTGAACTCCCCCGTTGCAAACCGGACCAAACGTCAAGACTTCGCCATGTTTGCGATGAAATCTCGGTTCTCGCTTGTTCGTTACGCGGCGCTGATGTGGTGAGAGCGAACAGGCCTAGCCGGAACCAGCGCTTCTTCTGCTCGCGTTTGCGCTCGGGGCTCTTGGTGGAGCGGTTGGGAATGCAGACGCGCTTGACGCCCTTGGCTTTGGCGGCTGCCTCGTTCTTGGCCGAGTAGAAGGCGGCATCCGCCGCCACCAGGTGCGGCGGGCGCCCCAGCATCGCTCTGATGCGTTTCGATGGCGGCAATCAGCAGGTCTGAGTCGCTCGGACGCTGATCATAGACTTCGTAGTCGATCACGATCTGGTTCTCGGCCTCCTGCAACTTCACCATCTTGCCGAATTCGTTCGGCTTGCCGGCCTTGCCTTTGCGAATGATCTCCGTCGACGGCTCGAACAGGCTGAGGATCTTGCCTTCGGCGTGCGTGTCGCCGCGGAAGATGCGCGCTCTGCGTCTGCTTCATCACTTGCTTGACGCGCGGCACCATCGCGTCGAGCTGCTGGCGCAGGCCTTCGAGCACCAGCTGCCGCAGGATGCTCGCTCGCGCGCTTCGACGCCCTCGGCGATCTCCTTGGCGAAGCGCTTGGCCTGTCCCACCACGCGGCTGGTCGCGTTGAGCAGCTTGCCGTAGGCTGCGCTTGAGCCTCTCCTGGCTCTGCTTGGCTCTTGGCGCGCGCCGCCCGGGCGATGTCCAGAACCCGCAGCTTGACGCTGCGGCTGCGGTCGCGCAGCTTGGCGCCGGCTTCGCCGGCGATCTTGCTGATCTTTTTCATGGTGCGGATCAGAACTCGCACGCCATCGCCCAACAGGCTCGAAATCGGTCGGATAGTGGACGTTGGTCTCCACCACGGTGGTATCGACGCGCATCCGCCGGCCTGCCGCCAACCCGTTGGTCCTGCGCCATCTGCACCATCCGCTCGTGGATCTGCTTGATCGCCTCCGGCCCCACCGCCAGGCCCCAACGCCCCATGGTCTTGGCATCGGGCATCTTGCCGGCGCCGACCCGCGTGAAGTCGCGGTACACCAGATTGGCGCGCACTTCGCGCTCCAGCACCCCGTAGCTCCAGTTGCGGACATGCTTGAGGATCAGCAACCGCAGCACCATCTCGGCCGGCGCGCCCAGCCGACCGCGGCTGCGGCTCTTGGGATGCCGCTTCGCCAGCGCTTCGTACACAGCCGCTACGATCTCATCGTCCGCCAGCACCCGATCGGCGTGCTTCATCCAGCCTTCGCGCAGATCGATCACTTCTTCGGCGATCAACCCGTCGCCAAAGCTGAGCTGCGCTCGCCTAGCTAGCCCGAGCCGAGGGAGCGCCAGCCGAGGGCGTCACAGCGCTCGGGATCTGGGCGTTGCTGGAGCAGAACGGTCCGGGCACATTCATAAACAGTGCGGCGGTCATTGCGTCCAGCGCCGGGGGGGAGGGCACGGATCGTGGCCGCGATCAATGGATAATAGTTTGCTGGCACTTGCCGTTCCGCCTTGATCTTGGGATCCGGCCGCAACCTGGTGTCGATCTCGAGGGAACCGGCCGGGTGGCCGGCGGCCGAAAGGTTAAAGACAGGCACGCCGTCTTTTTCGGTTGGCATTTTTCACCGCGCTGGCCTTTAATGTTCTGCGATTGTCCTAAATAGTTCGGCCTTATTCGGTCGCGCTCGGTTTCCGAGCGGACCGCCGGTTTTTTAAAGGAGTACATGATGCGCTCATGGTTTCGCAAAATCGCCCTCGTGGTGGTCGCGTCCGTCATTACTTCGGTAGCCATGGCGGCCACGGAGCAGACGGCTCAATCGCCCAAAGCTGCCGCCTCTTCCAAATCGTCGGCCGCAAAGCACAAACCCGCCGCGCCGGTCAAGCTTGGTGCCCAGGCCGCCAAGCCGGGTGCCGAACCGCATCATCGCATCGTTATTCAGGTCGATCAGAACGATCCCGCGATGATGAATCTTGCGCTCAACAACGCAACGAATGTGATCGATTATTACCGCGCCAAGGGCGTGCCCGTTGATGTGGATCTGGTCACCTACGGTCCCGGCCTGCACATGCTGCGCGAGGATACCTCGCCGGTGAAGGACCGTATCAAGCAATTGAAGGCAACCGCCTTTCCCAGCACCGTTCAGTTTTCCGCGTGTGGCAACACCAAGGAAAACATGGAGAAGAAAGAAGGCAAGCCGATCCCCATCGTGGCCGACGCCGTGCTCGTTCCCTCGGGGGTGGTTCATCTGATGGAACTGGAAGAGAAGGGCTGGAGCTACGTTCGGCCGTAACGGGTGACTTGCAGGGCGCGATCCGCCGAGGTGAGCCGGGTTCTGTCAATTCCGCGCAATTTTCCCGGGCACGTTTAACAGAGCGCGGCAGCAATAGCGGGTCCCGAGCCCGCGACCTGGGTCATAATGCTGCTCGGCTTCCTCGGATTGGGTCTCATCGCCTATCGATGGGGGCTCCGGTTCGTCATACCGCCGCGCTGTATTGGACAGTTAGGCCGTTGATCCGAAAATCATCGATCGCCTTGCCCGCCTTCAGATGGGCAGCAAGCCACAGCGGTTGCTTGCCACGACCCGACCAGGTCTCGGCCGGGCGGTCGGGATTTTGGTACTTTGGAATAACGGTCGGATAGGCGCGGCGTTTTTTCCGGTCGTCGGGGCTAATCGGAGGGGCTTTCACCTTGAGAAGCCGAAGCCGCTTCTCCAGCGCGCGCTTCTCCGACCTCAGTCTCGCGGCGAGCGTTGAGACTATTTCCTGATGAAGCACCCACAGCTCGTCGACCGAGAGCGTATCGAACCCCATCTTGCGCAGCGCCCTTCGAACGCTTGTGACTCGTTGACGATCAATGTCAAGATTCGCTCACTATCAACGTCATCCTGGAAAATGAAAGCCCCCACGAGGGCCAATTCAGACTTTTCCAACGCGAAATGTTTCGACCCCTCAACCTGGGTGGCGAGGGCAGTCGGCCTTGGCACAAACGACGTCGCTGGCCACGAATGCCGGGCATGGGGCAGGTCGTGCCAGCCATCAAATTGGCTTCGTTCTGTCAAAAGCCCGCTTCGTGGGCGAGTATGGCCGATCTCGTGACGTGCCAGCCTTTGCCTGCGGGGCCGCGCGACGGCGAAGACGTGAGACGCCGCCAAAACAACGATCGTCCGCCGGCAGTGAACAAGGAGGCGCGGGAACCAAAAACGGCGAACATCCGGTATCCGTCGGTGGCTGCTTTAGTCGAGGTGTCGAACGAGGCCCAGCTGTTTGCGGCGGTTTGCGATGAAGCAAATTCCCGCAAAGCCCATCAGCATCATGGCCCACGTCGGGGGTTCGGGCACCGCGGACATCGGCGTGACGCTGATATCATCGAGGCCTGAATAGCCGGATGCTGCGCCGCCGAGAAGCTGAAGCGGGGATGTTAGGTACCCGCCATCCTCACGTAGGGGTCGCCGTGAGACGTGAGTTCGCCAGGAAATTTAGGGAGGACACCCCACCGCGACGCAAACAACGGAACTGCAAAGCGTTGACCCTGTTGAAAGGAATTACGGAGATTTTTCATGGCCGGCGTATCGAGAACTGTCGCAGTCGCAATCCTTTTTTCGCTGATCCTGCCGTTCGCTGCCCAAGGAGGTGGGGGCGGAGGCGGTGCGGGCGGGGCCGGCGGGCGGTGCGGCAGGCGGGGCCGGGGGTGCGGGCGCAGGTGCCGCAGGAGGGGCTAGCGGCGCAGCAGGAACGGCGGGCGCAGGAGTGTCAGGCGCTGCTGCCGGCGCAGCAGGAACGGCGGGCGCAGGAGTGTCAGGCGCTGCTGCCAGCGCAGCTGGAACGGCGGGCGTAGGCGCTTCAAGCGCTGCTGCCAGTGGCGCTCGGGGAAGTGCAGGGATCTCGCTAAGTGTAGGCGGAGTAAGCGGTGGTGAACAGGTCGGGGTCCCAAGCGCGGTCGCGCCAAATGTCAACGTGGGCCCGGTGACCCCGAGCGGATCGCCTACGACCGTCGGCGTCCCTATTGGCCCAACCATTGTAGTCAATCCGTCTCAAATCACGCCTTCGCCCCTGGGCAAAGCAGTGGGCCAAGTCGCTCCCAACGTAAGCGCGGTGGTCCCGAGCGTATCGCCCCCGCCCTTAAGTCTTTCGATTGGCAATCAAGTCGGCAGCACGGGGTTGGGGTCCCTTGGGCACCAATCCGGTCGCGCGGGGCATTGAGCTAAACGCAGTAGCGCCGGCCGGAGCGTCCTCGACTGTTGGCGTCGCGGGTGGGAACACGGGGTTGGGCAGCGCCTCAGGCAATGCAGGATTGGACAACGCTTCGGGAATTAGTTCAGTCGCTCGGGACACGGTTGGATCCAATCCCGTTCCTAACGCAAACGCAACATTGCCAAGCAAAACGCCTCCGACTGCTGGCGTGGCGGGTGACAGCATAGGGCAAGGCAATGTCGCCGGCGTCATTCCAGCCGCTCGAGGCCCAGCCGCTGGCGGCGCTGCTCCCAGCGGAAACGCAGGAAGGGGAAACACGGGTACGACCAGCCACTCGGCTTCCCCGCCGGCAATTGGACAATCGGCTCCGGTTGCGCCAGCGGCGGTGCAGGGTGTCGCGGAGAATCAGGCATTCTCGCGAACGGGGCTGTCTCAGCTCGCGGAAGACGGCGTTTCGACGAAGATTGTCCCAGCCAAGCCATGTACTGCTGCCGCTCGCGAAACTGATGGAACGACCTCGTGCGTTGGGATACCAAGGGGTCGATAGAAGGGCTGAGACCGGCGCCTGGTTCAAGAATTCCCAACAACCAGGCCG
Source organism: uncultured Alphaproteobacteria bacterium (assembly GCA_963808035.1). Lineage (GTDB taxonomy): Bacteria > Pseudomonadota > Alphaproteobacteria > Rhizobiales > Xanthobacteraceae > Bradyrhizobium. The sequence goes on from CAWEEF010000013.1 coordinate 53,575, forward strand.
AAGCTGGGGGTCGTTGAGCCCATCCATCCGACGAAAGTCATGCCGGGTCTTCCTGACTATAACAACGGCGCGACGTGTGGATGCGCGCTCGTGGGACGACGCGAAGTCTTTGCAACGTCCTCTGCCGGGGCGATGCCATTCGCGCGCGGGCCCGACAAGGATGACAAGTAGGCTGTCCGAGTTCGGGCCGGCCCAGTTTATCGTTTTACTTCTTAAGTTTGCCGATCGGTGTTCCCGTTTCGTGAACAACCTCGCTGGCCTGCTTGTCGGCGCGAAGTCCGAGATATACCGGGTGGCGCATCTCGCCTGCCGTCGTCCATTCGGTGAACTTTACTTCAGCCACCAATGTCGGCTTGACCCAGGTGGTGACGGCTTCGTCCTTCACCCTCGCGGGAAAAGGAGACTTTGTGATCTTGAGCGGCAAAAGCTTGCCGTGAAGTTCTTCAAGGATCTTGTGGGTGAAACCCGTGCCGACATGGCCGATATAACGCCAGGTGTCTTGGTCGCGCAGGGCAAGAACGAGCGAGCCGAAGAACTTGCGTGACTTTCGGGGTGCGGTAAAACCCGCAATGACGGCTTCCTGACGCTTCGATGTCTTGATCTTCAGGCGACCATGCGAAATCCGTCGTATTTGTCCTCGAAGACCCAACCGGTATCGTCGAACGGACGAAGCGAGAAGCTGATCTCGGGTTCGAGATCGTCGGCAGCAGACAGCGAGATCATTCCAAGCAACGGATTGTCAGGTGCGCGGGGGAACTAAAGTTGGGGTCCCGCATTTAAGGTAAAATGACGGTGAAATGCGCCTTATTGCAGCAATGGCTCTAGGTTTGACTGCTCCGGCGGCGGCCGAGCAGCGAATTTCCTTTCCGGTCTCCGTCCCCCAGGAGTGCGCTCAATTGGCCAAGCGAGAGCATGTACCCCTCGTAATCGAGAACCGTATTCAAGCTCTGAAGGCAAAATACAAGCTTGCCCGGTTAAACGACGCAGAGCCGCTGGTCTCCGAATGCAAACAGGCGGTAGCGCGACTTCGTGCAGCAACGAGCGGCTGAAATGTGCATCATGTTGAACGTGCATCTCTTACAGACCATTATGAACGCAGCCCTACGGTGAAATTCTGGTAAGCAGTCGATGCCGACATCTCGGGGACTCCGGAGTAACCGTGTGTGCCGTTGAACACGCGACGGCCGCATGGCTAAGACATGTGCAACGATTATGAACAACACATTGCATGGGCGCAGTATTGCGCCATGATGCAAGCCGCGGAACTCGGAATTCCGACCCAGCAAAACGAGGCCGACCTGCCCATTGCGGATGACATCAAGATCAACGATGTCGGCTCCGTCATGCGCGCCAGCGGTAATCTGGTCGAACTAGTCCCGATGAACTTCAGCTTTCCGCCTTCAGGCCGCGGAGGTCCGGTGTTTAACTTCAAGTCGGAGGGGCGGAGTTTCGCAAAGAGCAATCGTTGCCTAATCCCTGCTTCCGCGTTCTTCGAATTCACCGGCAAGAAGTATCCCAAGGCCAAGCACCGGTTCACGCTCATCGGTTCGCCGTTTTTGGCAATCGCCGGGCTCTGGAGAGAGGGGAAAGGCAACGCTCCTCCCGCCTTCACCATGCTGACGACGTCCCCGGGACCTGATGTGGAGCCCTATCACTCCCGTCAAATCGTGGTCCTGCGTCCGAAAGATTGGGCAGCGTGGATTTACCTGACCAAGCCGGAAACCGAATTGCTGCGGCCGTTGCCGCAAGGATCTCTTGACGTCGAGACGGTGCGGACCGGAAGCGATTAGGCAAAAGGCGGTCGCCGCTACTCCGGTATCGGGCCACATCAATGGCCTTTTTCATCAACGTCGGAGAGCTTCCGTCGTTTAAACTGGGATGTTTGCAGCGTTAGATCGGCCTCCTGTGCCGGCAGGAGGCCGATCGCTCAGCCGTTCAGGCCGCCGCCCGTTGTTCCTTGTTGAGATAGGCGAGTGTCACCTTGGCGACATTCTGATCCACCCAAGCTGCCATGGCTTCTTCTTCTTTCAACGACTGTTCCAGCAGCGTTCTTACGCCCTCGGCGCCGGCCGGTCCGCACAGCGTTAGAAGCGACTTGTACGCTGCTATCTCAAAATTCTCGAACGCATTGTTCGCGAAAGTATTCTTCAAAATTTCGTCCCCGGCTACAGAATGTGCCATGGCCAGCATATTCCCCATCAAGGACTGGGTGGTGTCTTTGATGGTAGAACCGGTCTCTCCGAGCGAGGAAAGGCACTGGTCCAGCCGCTTCAGCTGCCCTTCGGTTTCCCGCAGATGCGCCTTCATCCGGGCCTGAACATCCGGATAGTCGGTAAGCCGCTCCGACTGCCTTTCCATCAATTCTCTGGCTTGAGTTTCCATTGCATGCGCATTGCGTAATCCAGTCACAAAGATATCTCGTGCGGTAGATGCCATCTTAATCTCCTTTGGTATGCGAAGGGCCGGTAGGGCCGGTTAGTCTTCCTAACCGGGTAGCCCCTTGCTCGTTCCGATTAATTCCCAAAGAAGATTTATTCGCGCAGGGGTTGCGAAGTTAGCAGAAACCACGAGGAGTGGAAGGAAAGTTGCAGCCCGCCATGATGAAGCGTTCCGATATCAGGTGGCCAAGCTTTTCCGGTTGCGCAGGACCGATAAATCCGGCCAAAACGGTCCGATCGGCGATCGATCAGTAGGCCGGCCCTAGCTCTGTACGGCGGTTGTAACGAAGCAAATTCCCGCAAAGCCCATCAGCATCATGGCCCAGGTTGACGATTCGGGGATCGCGGACGTCGGCGTGACGCTGATATCATCAAGACCGGGAATAGCCCAAACCCTGCTTCAAGCCGAAGGCGAGCAGGGCCGAAGTCGAGGTTGCGGTTTCTGCGAACGAGTGTTCAATCCCACATCTCAAAGCAAAAATTGGTGTTTTGTGGCATGGAGCAAGTGCGGAAGAAGAACGATTTATTTGGCAGCGCTGCGACGGCTTGCTTGATTTCAGCTAGGTCAAAACATTCTCTTAGAAATGTGTTTTCCACCCGTGCGATTAAGCCGCCAGGTCTGGTTTTTTGCTCGACGACAACTTGGCTTCCTCTACGAAGTCGAGTGCACCTTCATGCTCCACTGCATAGCAAAGATCGCCAGCAAGTGTCTTGAAGACGGCCAGGACTACGCCGCCGCATCCGTTGGCCTTCTTTACAATGTCACCGATTTGATATTTCGCCATGTATCAGTCCTGTTCGCCATGGTGGAACGACACTCTGATCAAGATTCTGAGGAGATTTTGTGAACAGTTCGCTAACAATCAGTGTTCCATCTCAAAGATGTGAACAATCGAAGTTCGGCCAACTCGCGCGGCAGCAACCGATTGCGTTTGCAGTAGCTCGCTAAAGCATTTCGGCGGCGTGCTAACTTGTAGTTCCTCATTCGCGATATGGTCACGTCTGGCGATTTGACGGAAGATTTTGAAGGGGCAGGCGTTTATTCTTGCCGCGGCCCCGGACAATTGAATTCAATCTCGCGTTCCGGGTAAAACTCATCCTGCTCTGCGTGCTGGACGCCGTGCCGATGGTTTTGGACTGCGGCGTTTCGGCGCCGGCTTTGCTGGATGCTCGGCTGCGATGCTGCGCCGGAGTGCATCCATGAGATTGACGACGTTCTCATGTGTTGGCTTGACGGCAGGCGCGGGCGCGGGACGCTTCCTTTGCTTTTTGCGCATGATACGCAGAAGCGCAGTGCGATAGTGATCCTCCAGCATGGATAGATCGAATTCTTCCGACTTCGTCCTGATGATGTGCTGGGCAAGCTTCATCATCTCGGCGGGAAGCTTTATCTTCGGAATCTCGCTGAAATAATCTTCTGCGGCCCGCACTTCCTGTGAAAAGCGCAGCGACACGCCCCGAAGCCCTGCGCCCATTGGCTCGACCAGAAACGGACGTTCGCGCGAGGACAGGACGACCCGGGCAAGGCCGACGACGTCCTCGCTTTTCATCGCATCACGGATGACCGCGAAGGATTCCTGCCCGATTACTTCACGCGGCACGATGTAGTACGGCTTCTCGAAATACCGGGTGTCTATCTGTCCCGAGGGTAGGAAGCGTTCAATTTCGATCGTGCGGGTGTTTTGTTGCCGCGGGGCCATCTCCTGCTCTTCGCCTACATCATCATCATCATCGTTATCATCGGCGGTGCTTTCTTCTTCATCGGGCTCGGACAGTTTGCCAGGCGCCGTCGGCGGGCTTTCGCGCCGGGGAGGCTCGGCAAGCTGCACCGCGCCGGGCGGCGGGCGGTCGCTGCGCGCCCGCTCAAGGTCACGGTCCTCGACCAGCAGAAATTCGTGCTCACCGACCTCATAGCCCCGGGCCTTGTTAGAGGAGTCCACAGCCTCACCCGTGACAGCGTCCACGAGCTTGTGCCTGAGGCGATGCCCCGTGCGTCGGTTGACTTGTCGGAAGGAAAGCCGCTCCGCAGCCGAGATAGCCGGGTAAAGCGCGATTGGACAGGAGACAAAGGACAGCTTCAGATAGCCCTTCCAGTAGACGCGGGACACAGGCACTAGCGAACTCCAACGCAACAAGGGTCAAGTAGGCCGGAGACTCAACGGCGGAGAGCGCCGCTGGTTTCAGGGCTGTTCGTGGTGTGTTCCGGCTAAAACGGCCTGATCGCAGACAACTGGCCGACGTTGGATCCGGGAATTCGCGCAGTCATTACACGCGTGTCAAGCCAGGCGCTGGCGCTTATGCTGATCGCGCCATAGCCCAGTTACTCGGCCCATTTCAGTTCTCCCAGACACTGCGAGCAAAACATTTGCGGTTTCCCTCGCAATGGCCTTGGCGAGCGCGTCCACCGCTTGGGGATCCGGCTGCGTCGGACCCAACCCATGCAGCGTTGCGGCTGGCCTTTGACCGTCCGTGCAGCTATTCGCGACGAGCGGTTTACGCCGTTGCCACGAGCCATATGCGATTTGGGTCAAATGGGGACCGCAAGTTCCGTGGTCGACGTCTGCCTTATCTCGACAGTGGGCACTCCTACGACCGATCCGAACAGGCGCGGGCCGTTTCGTTAAGGAACTGATCCATTGACAACTTACTGCAGGCTGGAGACATTGCGGATTAACGGCCCAAATACTTCCGTGTGAATTTGCCCGATTGGGACTCGTTGGTATGGGCTTGCGTCATTTTGTGGAGATGTCTTGTCGGTTGAGAATTCACGTCGCCGCGTTGCGCTGCTCACCGGCGTCACCGGCCAGGACGGCGCCTATCTCGCCGAATATCTGCTTGGCCTCGGTTACACCGTCCATGGCATCAAGCGGCGGTCATCCTCGTTCAACACCGCGCGCATCGATCATCTCTATCAGGATCCTCACGCTGGCAATGTGCCGTTCCTGCTGCACTATGGCGACATGACGGATTCGACCAACCTGATCCGGCTGATGCAGCAGATCCGTCCGACCGAGATCTACAACCTCGCCGCCCAAAGCCATGTCGGCGTCAGTTTCGAAAGTCCCGAATATACCGCCAATGCCGACGCCATCGGCGTGCTGCGGCTGCTGGAGGCGATGCGGATTCTCGGCATGGAAAAGGAGACGCGGTTTTATCAGGCGTCGACTTCGGAGCTCTACGGTCTGGTTCAGGAGGTCCCGCAAACGGAGACCACGCCGTTCTATCCGCGCTCGCCCTACGCGGTGGCCAAGCTTTACGGCTACTGGATCACGGTCAACTACCGCGAGGCCTACGGCATCTACGCCTCGAACGGCATCCTGTTCAACCATGAGAGCCCGCTGCGGGGCGAAACCTTCGTGACGCGCAAGATCACGCGCAGCGTCGCCCGGATCGAGACCGGTCTTGAAGCCACGTTGTATCTGGGAAACCTCGAGGCCAAGCGCGACTGGGGTCACGCCAGGGATTATGTCGAGGGCATGCACAAAATCCTGCAGGCGGACGCACCCGGCGATTTCGTGCTGGCGACGGGCGAGACCCGCTCGGTGCGCGAATTTGTCGAACTGGCGTTTGCCGAAGTCGGCCGCAGCGTCGAATGGCGCGGCAAGGGCGTCGATGAAACCGCGGTCGACCGCAAATCCGGCAAGACCGTTGTTCGCGTCGATCCGACCTATTTTCGCCCGACCGAAGTCGACGAGCTGATCGGCGACGCCAGCAAGGCGCGAGAAAAACTCGGCTGGAAGCCGAAAACAACCTTCGCCCAGCTCGTCAGCGAGATGGTGGCAGCCGATCTTGCGGCGGCGCGGCGGGAGGTCGCCGATGGCAAGAGTTCCGTATGAACTGAAAGGCAAGACAGTCTTTGTTGCCGGCCATCGCGGGATGGTCGGGGCGGCACTGCTGCGCCGGCTTGCGTGGGAAGACGTCGAACTGCTGACGATCGGACGCAGCGTGCTCGATCTGCGCGACCAGGCCGCGGTGTTCCGCTGGTTCGCCGAGAAGCGCCCGCAGGCGGTGTTTCTGGCCGCGGCCAAGGTCGGCGGCATCGTCGCCAACGATACGCTGCGCGGCGAATTTCTCTACGACAACCTGGCCATCGCCGCCAATGTGATTCACGCCGCCCATCTCAACGGCGCGGAGAAGCTGCTGTTTCTCGGCTCGTCGTGCATCTATCCGAGGCTGGCGCCGCAGCCGCTGCGCGAGGATTACATGCTGACGGGGGCACTCGAGCCGACCAATGAGCCCTATGCTATCGCCAAGATCGCCGGCATCAAGATGGTCGAAGCCTATCGCAGCCAGTACGGCTCCGACTTCATCAGTGTAATGCCGACCAATTTGTACGGGCCCGGCGACAACTATCACCCCGAATATAGCCATGTCGTCGCCGCGCTGATCCGCCGCTTTCACGAAGCGAAACAATCCGGGCTTGCCGATGTCGTGGTCTGGGGCACCGGCACGCCGCGGCGGGAGTTCCTCTATGTCGACGATCTCGCGGACGCCTGCATCCATTTGATGAAGATTTACTCCAGCGGTGAGCTGGTCAATATCGGCACCGGCGCGGATATCACGATCGCCGAGTTTGCCCGGGTGGTGGCCGCGGTCATCGGCTACAGCGGTGCGATCCGTTTCGACCCCTCACGGCCCGATGGCACGCCGCGGAAATTGCTCGACGTCAGCCGCCTCGCCGAGCCTCGGCTGGCACGCCCGCACCACGCTTGAGGATGGTATCAGGCTCGCTTATCAGGCGTATCTGAGCGAGCATCCCTAACTTTCATTCCGGGGCGCCAGTTACTCTCGCGTCCCGGAATGACATCAACAGATTGATTGAGCTAGTCTGACTGCCACACGTTGCGCCGAACCGGCGACTTTTTTCTTCGCATGAGGGCGCGCGGCCGAATGTGCCCCTCGATCAGCAGCGCGAGCAGGATCTGTAATGGATTCAGGACGAGTTTTTAAATTAGCAGTATGATTTTGGAAAAATCGCAATTCACTGCCATACGCCGGTAGACGAGCCTGACATTCGATCAAACCGCATTAACATTGATACGGGCGCTTACGCTACGGGAAAACTCACCTGTTTGATCCAGCAGCGAGACAAGCGCTGGTTTATCTGACATGCTGCGAACAAACTGAAGACGATCGAGATTACCGAGGACCAACCGTTCGTAGGCAGAGGGAATGCTGTCACCATATCCGTCGTGCAGGGCACAAGGCTCCGCGATCGGGCGATCCGCT
>CAWEEF010000014.1:0-212500 GCA_963808035.1 uncultured Alphaproteobacteria bacterium
ACGAAGGGGCGGGTGCGTCGAGTGCGGGATCCTCACGCCTTCTGCAGCGCGCCTTGCAGGTCCTCGATCAGATCGTCGCGGTGCTCGAGGCCGACGGAGAGCCGGATAAAGCCCTCGCTGATCCCGAGTTCGGCGCGGCCCTCCGGCGCCAGCCGCTGATGCGTCGTCGTCGCCGGATGGGTGACGAGGCTTTTGGCGTCGCCGAGGTTGTTGGAAATCCGCGCCAGCTTGAGCGCGTTGAGGCAGCGGAACGCTGCCGCCTTGCCGCCCTTGACCTCGAATCCGACCAGCGTCGATCCCGCGCGCATCTGCTTCTTGACCGTGGCTGCCTGCGGGTGGTCGGCGCGGCCCGGATAGACCAACCGCGAAACCTTCGGATGCTGCGCCAGCACTTCGGCGATCGCTGCGGCGCTCTCGGTCTGCGCGCGCACCCGGATCGCCAGGGTTTCCAGCCCCTTGAGCAGGACCCAGGCGTTGAACGGCGACATCGACGGGCCGGTCTGGCGCATGAAAGTGTGAATCTGTTCGGTAATGAACGCTTGCGAGGCAAGGATGATGCCGCCGAGGCAGCGGCCCTGGCCGTCGATATGCTTGGTCGCCGAATACACCACGACATCAGCGCCGAGCGCGAGCGGACTCTGCCAGATCGGCGTCGCAAATACGTTGTCGACGATCAGCCGCGCGCCGCCCTGATGGACGATGTCGGCAATCGCACCGATATCGAGCACGTCGAGCGTCGGGTTGGTCGGGCTCTCCAGAAAGCAGCTTCTGGTATTGGGCCGCATCGCCTTGCGCCACTGGTCGAGATCGAGACCGTCCACCAGCGTCGAGGCGATGCCGTAGCGCGGCAGCAGATCTTCCACGACATAGCGGCACGAGCCGAACATCGCCTTCGAGGCCACCACATGGTCGCCGGCTTTCAGCGGCGCGAGCACGGCCGCGGTCACCGCGGCCATTCCGGTCGCGGTGGCCCGCGCCGCCTCGGCGCCTTCCAGCTCGATCATGCGGCGCTCGAACATCGCAACATTGGGATTGGAAAATCGCGAATAGAGATACCCGGCCTCTTCGCCCTTGAAACGCGCCTCGCATTGCTCGGCGCTGTCGTAGACGAAGCCCTGGGTGAGGAACAGCGCCTCGGAGGTTTCGCCGAATTCGGAACGGATGGTGCCGGAATGGACCAGTCGGGTTTCGGGACGGTAATGGGCGGTTGACGACGCGCGTGGGGCAGTCTCAGACATGTGACCTCCGTCGTGACCACCCTTGAAAATGGCCACAAAAAACCGGCCTGGGAGAATTCCACAGGCCGGGATCACAGAGGTCCCCGGCCTGTTTAGCGATTTATTTAACGTGGCTGCAAGCCGGCCGGCTCAAATCACCACGGGATAAGTCATGCTCATATTCCGTCATGCCCTTTCCGTCAAGGCAACCATCGGTTAACCGGTAAAAGTCCGTATTTTCAGCGTTGGATGACCAGAGCGCGAGGCCATCCCGAGGACCCCATCGTGTCGTTCACGCTTCAGCCCGGTGCCAATGGCATTCTGCCCGACCGCATGATCGCGGCGACGGCCCACACCGGCCTCATCCTGCCGGCCTACCCGTTCGTCGAAAGCCAGATCCAGCCGGCGAGCCTCGATCTGCGGCTTGGCGATATTGCCTATCGGGTGCGCGCGAGCTTCCTGCCGGGGCCGGGGGCGACGGTGGCCGAGCGCATCGACGAATTGAAGCTGCACGAAATCGATCTGAGCGACGGCGCCGTGCTGGAGACCAATTGTGTCTACATCGTGCCGCTGCTGGAAAGCCTCGAACTGCCGCCCGAGATTGTCGCCGCTGCCAATCCAAAAAGCTCGACCGGCCGGCTCGATGTGTTCACCCGCGTGATCGCCGACGGCACGCGGCGGTTCGACATGATCGGCGCGGGTTATCACGGCCCGCTCTATGCCGAGATCAGCCCGAAGACGTTTCCGGGTCCTGTTGCGCGAGGGATCGCGACTGTCGCAGGTCCGCTTCCGCACTGGCGATGCCATCCTCAATGCCGATGAACTCGATGCGCTGCATGATCGGGAGCGGCTGGTCGATTGCGACGACGCCGATCTCGTCAATGGCGTGGCGCTGAGCGTCGACCTTTCCGGCGTAAACGCCGGCGGCTTCGTCGGCTACCGCGCCAAGCGTCATACCGGCGTGGTCGACATCGACCGCCGCGCCGGCTACGCCGTCAACGAATTCTGGGAGCCGATAGCGGCGCGACCCGATGGCAGCCTCATTCTCGATCCCGGCGAATTCTACATTCTGGCGTCGAAGGAAGCGGTCCAGGTGCCGCCCGACTACGCCGCGGAAATGGTGCCGTTCGATCCCCTGGTCGGCGAATTCCGGGTGCACTATGCCGGTTTTTTCGATCCCGGTTTCGGCTATGCCGGCGCCGGCGGGCAGGGCTCGCGCGCCGTGCTTGAAGTGCGCTCGCGCGAGGTGCCATTCATCCTCGAGCATGGCCAGATCGTCGGCCGGCTGGTCTACGAAAAAATGCTGGCGCGGCCGGATGCGATGTACGGCCAGCGCATCGGATCCAACTATCAGGCCCAGGGCCTCAAGCTGAGCAAGCATTTTCGGGTGTAGCCGCCCCGTTCCTGTTCGTCATTCCGGGTCTCGTGCTTACGCACGATCCCGGAAGGCCGACCGCGGTGTGGATCGCTTCCCGACCTCTAGTTTGCCGCCGATTTCGCCGCCGGCGTCACCCGCCAGATCGTGCCGCCGACGTCGTCGGCGACCAAGCAGCCGGCGCCTTGCTTGTCGATCTTGACGCCGACCGGCCGGCCCTGCGCTTCGCCCGCCTTGTTGAGGAAACCGGTCAGCACATCCTCCGGTTTGCCGGCGGGCATTCCGTTGGTGAAAGGTACAAAGATCACCTTGTAGCCGGGGGGCGGCTTGCGATTCCACGAGCCGTGCTGGCTGACAAAAGCGCCGCCGGCCATGTCTCACGGAAAAAGATCGCCGGTGTTGAAGGTCAGCCCCAGCGAGGCCGTATGCGCACCCAGTGCGTAATCCGGCGCAATCGCCTTCGCCACCAGATCGGGTCGTTGCGGATCGACGCGGCTGTCGAGATGCTGGCCAAAATAGCTGTAGGGCCAGCCATAAAAGCCGCCATCCTGACCGAGGTGAGGTAATCGGGAACCAGATCGTTGCCGATTTCGTCGCGCTCATTGACCGTGACCCACAGCGCGTCGCTCCGAGGCTTCCAGGAAGGCCCGTTGGGATTGCGCAGGCCGCATGCGAAAGGCGCCACGACCGCTGGCAGGATCGATCCGAGAGGCGGCGCGGCCTTCTCGCCGCCATGCCGTTCTCACCCGCATTGGAGTTGGAGCCGACGGTGACATAAAGCCTCGTGCCATCGGGGCGGCGATCAGGTTCTTGGTCCAATGGTGGTTGATGGTGCCGCCGGGCAGGTCGGCGACTGCCGGCGGGGCGATGTTGGTTTCGCCGTCGCGATAGGGAAAGCCCATCAGCGCGTCGGTGTTGGCGACATAGAGCAGTGCCCACCAGCGCCATGCCGAACGGGAGTTCAGGCCCGTGAGAAAAATGCTTCGGTTCGGCGACGCCATCGCGTCGGTATCGCGCAGCAGGGTGATGCGGTTGGCGCTGCCGGAGCCCGAGCCGGCACGCCTCATGACCATTTTGCACCTAGCCGTTGATGCCCTTGCTGTCGTCGGGTTTCGACGGGGCGTCGGTTTCCGCCACCAGCACGTCGCCGTTCGGCAACACGTAAAGCGAGCGCGGATGGCTGAGCCCGGTAGCGAACGCATTGACCGCCATGCCGTGGGCCGCGGTCGGCTTGCCGCCAGCCGGCCAGCCGATCGCGGTGGCGACATTGACCGTCGGGATCCAGGACTTGCTGCGGCGCCGGCAGGGTCGGCGAAGGTCCAAAACTCTGTTCGGCGGTTACAGTATCCTGCGGGTCGTTGCAGCCCGCGAGGGTCAGCGCCGCAATCCCGATGGTCAGCCAAATTCTGTTGCGCATGATGGCTCCTTGCAGATCCCGTCTTATACTGCGGAAAGCCGGTCGATCTTGATGGCGTCGGCCTGAATTTCACGTGAAATGCCGGGAAGCGAGGGGAGAGCGAGAATGGGCGGCGGTGAGGGCGGTGCGCAAGAGGCGCAATGGTTGAAGTGGCGCGGCATCGCCGAGCTCTATCATGCCTATTTTACCGGGCTCATTCTCACTGTGGTGACGCGGCGCGGCACCGCCGATGCGGCGGAATTCGTCTTCAGGGTGTTCCGCCGCCAGCAGCAGGAGCGCTTTCTGCCCGGTCTGGAGAAGCTGGGCTCAGCCATTTGCCCCCGGCGGTGGCGGCGGCGCAATATCACTATCTCTCCAACTGGATCGGCGGCGTCCATGTCGAGTACATGTTCGAGACCGACCGCAAGGCCTGGATCCGCTATCCGCCGCCACGCTGGATCTGGAAGGGCACCGCGATCTGCGGCGTGCCGGGTGAAGTGTCGCGCGCGATGCTGCGCGGATGGCATGCCAATAATGGCGTTACGCTGGGCAATGCCAGACTGGGGTTCGTCTGCACCAAGCAAAGCGTCGACGGCCAGGACGGGCTGGAAGGTTACTACTGCGAATACGACCATGCGCTCGAGCCGGATCAGCGGCTGGTGTTCGCCCGTCATCTCGAAGCCCCCATGTTCAATTCGCGAACCGCACCGGCATTGCCGGTCGCGAACTGGCCGAGGCCGCGGCTGGAAAAGGCGTACCGCAACTACGCCATGGAATATGTACGGACGGCGGCGCCGGTCATGGTGCAACTATTCGGTCCGGAAGATGCCGGCTACCTGCTGCATCTCACCGGAAAGTTGATCGGTATGCAGTTGTTCGACGAAGTGGCGCGCAGTTTTTCGATGGGTCGCGGTAGCGCCGAAGATTTCACGGCTTTCCTGCGTGCGGTGTTTGAGGCGCAGGATGATGTTGCCGATGGCGGCGAATCCGGTGGGGCTTTCGAAATCAGGCAACAGACCTGGAAGCTGATGGCCGATGTTGCCGATTATCACCCGGCCTGCGCGCAGGCGCTCGAGGGATTGTTCGAAGGCCTGGCGGCGGGTTGCGGTCGCCGCATCGCGGTCGGCCTGCGGCCTGCGGCGGGCGGTGTGCCGCCGTTCGTCTGGTCGGTCGGCTAGCGGTTCGTCGCTTGCGGCCGTCTGCAATCCCGCAGGGCCCCAATGCGCCCGATGCACATGGCTTCCAGCCTGATCGATGCTAGGAAGCGTGGCGGCACGGCATCAATCGGGCCCGGAGCAGCCATGTCCGATATCGCCGTTGCTGAAATTCCGATCGCCGAAGCCGACCGGTCTCCGGTTCCCGCGGTGGCCGCGACGGCGCGCAGTGCGTTGCTCGACCGCCCAATTCTGCGCACCCTGCTGGAGCTCGCCTGGCCGAACGTCATCGCGCTCAGCGCGGGCACCTGCGTGGTGATCGCCGAGACCTCCTATATCGGCCGGCTCGGGGTCGAGTCGCTGGCCCGATGGCCCTGGTATTTCCCTTTGTCATCCTGACCATGACCATGTCGGGCGGCGCGATGGGCGGCGGCGTGGCGTCGGCGATTGCGCGCGCGCTCGGTGCTGGCGATGTCGATCGCGCCTCGGCGCTGGCCGCGCACGCCTTGCTGATCGGCATCTGCTTCGGACTGGCGTTCATGATGGGCATGCTGATGTTTGGCCCGGCGCTGCTGAAATTGCTCGGCGGCCGCGGCAACGTGCTGGCGAACGCGATCGGCTACACCCAAATCTTCTTCGGTGGCGCGGTGGCGCCGTGGCTGATGAATTCGCTGGCTGGAATTCTGCGCGGTACCGGCAATATGAAGGTGCCGTCGCTGATGATTCTCAATTCCGCGGTCTGCCAGATCATTCTCGGCGGCACGCTTGGCCTCGGCCTCGGCCCGATCCCGCAATTCGGCATGCGCGGCGTCGCCGCGGGTTCGCTGACCGCCTATTTGATCAGCATATCGGTCATGACGTGGTACCTGTTTTCCGGGCGGGCGCGGGTCGTTCCCAGGATCAGGGGGCTTCGCATTCGACGCGCGATGTTCGTCGATATTCTGAAGGTCGGCATGATTTCCTGCTTTTCGCCGCTGCAGTCGGTGCTGACCATCAGTATCTTCACCCACATGCTGGCGCGCTTCGGCACCGAGATTCTGGCCGGTTACGGCATCGGGGCACGGCTCGAATTCATGCTGACCTCGGTTGCGTTTGCGTTCGGGATCGCATCGGTGCCGATGATCGGCATGGCGATCGGCGCCGGACGGGTGGCACGGGCAAGAAGGATCGCCTGGACCGCAGGCTGCGTCTCCTTCGTCGCCGTCGGCGTGGTCGCAACGGTCATCGCGATCTTCCCCGACCTGTGGGTAAACATCTTTACCGGAGATGCCGGCGTACGTGCTGCCAGCCGGCAGTATTTGTCGACCGCGGCTCCGATGTACGCATTCATTGGATTGGCGATGTCGATGTATTTCTCGTCGCAGGGCGCAGCCAAGGTTCTCGGGCCGGTGCTGGCGCAGAGTGCGCGGCTGCTGTTCATCGCAATGGGCGGCTGGTGGCTGTCGGTCCACCATGCGACCGCGGCGGGCTTCTTCGCGCTCGCGGCTTCCTCCATGGTGGTGCTCGGTGTGCTGTCGACCTCGAGCGTGGTACTGACCCGATGGGGGCCGAAGGGCGGTCCGGTTCCCGCCATTCGTCCGGCGCTATCCTGATCAAGGGCTAGCGCCGAGCACGGAAAGGTCACATTGGCGATCAGGTGCCGCGCTTGAACGCCTTTTGCATCGCCCGAGCCCCCTCGTCCATCTGGCCATCGATATAGGACGCGATTTCGTTCGGCAAGACATCGACGGTCCAGCCCACCCTTGTCGGCCTGCCGCTGCCCGCGCCGACCTCGACCGACGCACTATAGTGTCTGACCCGCTCGCTGATCACGGCATAGGCCAGCCGACGCCGCGCGTCGTCGCAATCGACCAGCAGTTCGCGCGCCACCGTGCCGTTGGCGAAGGTCACGATGCGGGCGTCGCCCTCGATGCGGGTGTCGAGCACAAATCCCGGCACCAGCCGGGTGTGCAGTGCGCCAAAGTCGCGAACCGCATCCCAGACCTCGTCGGGATCGGCATCGATTGCAATGTCCTTGCGGATGGAAGCCATGATGGTCAATCTTTCGTTCTGTTCCGTCATTGCGGCATGGCTTCGCGCGGACGCGCGCACCGGATGACCGGTGCCTAGGTACACACCGCCTCGACATTGTTGCCGTCGGGATCGATCAGGAAGGCCGCGAAATAGCTCGGGCTATAGTCGGCTCGCGGTCCGGCGGCGCCGTTGTCGCGGCCTCCGGCCTTCAGTCCGGCGGCGTGGAATTTCTGGATCGCCGCATGGCTGGGCGCGCGGAAAGCGATGTGCGCGCCGCCGCCGGACCGCCCCTTTTCGAGATACAGCCAGAGCGCCGGTTCCCCCTTGGGACCGAAACCTGCGCCCGACGCATCGCGCGAGCACAGCACATAGCCCAGCGGCGTCAGCACCGCGGTGTAGAAATCGATACTGGCGTCGAGATTTGCGACTTTGATTCCGATGTGGTCGTACATGATGATCTCCATGATTGGCGCGCCTTTTCAACGCGCGGCCTGGAAATCATCCTAGCCAGGGTGCGGCGAGCCGATCTTGGAGAATCTTGCGGTCGCCGCGCGAAGCCTGGCGGAACCGCAGCGGCGAGACCCCTGCGGCGCGGTGGAATGTGCGCACGAAATTGGAGAGATCGCCAAATCCGACGTCATAGGCGATGTCGGTGATCGAACCGCTGTCATCAGCGAGCCGGCGCGCTCCGTGACGCAGCCGCGAGCGCACCAGATATTGGTGCGGGGTGACGCCGAGCACGCCCGAGAACAGCCGCAGGAAGTGAAACGGGCTGAGGTCGGCCTGGCTGGCGGCGTCTTCCAGGTCGATCTGGCGATGCGAATGGGCATCGATCCACAGCGCCGTTTCCACCGCGCGGCGGCGATCCCTCGCGGCGGCCGGCACTGGCTGCGCGGCGCGCCCCGACACCACCTCGACAAAGCGGCCGGCCAACAACTGTCCGATCTCGTCAAGGCCGACATCGCTGTGGCCGTCGACGGCGGCCTGCGCCAACTCGCCCAGCACCATCAATTCCGGCAGCGGCGGCACGCTGCCGATCTGCCAGGTCTCGGCCCGATCGCCGATCGCTTCGACCAGGGCGGGGCTCAGGAAGAACGACAGGCACTCGTCGCCGCAGACATGATCGTGACTGCAGAGATAATCGTCGCCGGGATGGCCGACCATGATCGACCCCGCCACCAGTTCGAACAGACGGCCGCGGCTGTGACAGCCGAAGCTGCCTTTGCGCACATAGGAGATCGAGTGGCAAGCGTGCCGTTCCAGGTACGGCATGTCGCCCGGACTGGCGCTGCAGCGGAAGTCGGAGACGGAGATCGAGGGGCGCTGCAGCAGGATCGTTGCGGTCATCCCGCAAAGCTAGTTCTGCGGCCGCCGCGGTGCAATGGGGTGCAGCCGGTCGAACACCGCTTGTGGCTGCCATGATGGGCGGTCGGGGTGCGGGTAATGCCAGGCGGTGCAAACATCGATGGCGAAGAGATGTGCTTATTGCCTAATATGGGAAGCGTAACCATGTGAGATTTCAGCCTTTGACGCGGCCGATCGGGGATGGGTATGGAAGATGTGAACCGAAAATCCCATTGGGAAACTGTTTACACGACAAAGAGCGAAAATGAAGTCAGCTGGTTTCAGGAAAATCCGGCGCCATCGCTCGAATTGATCGGCCTTGCACGGCCAACGTCCGGATCCGCCATCGTCGATATTGGCGGCGGCGCCTCACGCCTTGTTGACAGCCTTCTCGACCGTGGCTTCAGCCATGTGACAGTGTTGGATATTTCGGAAGCCGCGCTCGAGGCCGCCAGGACGCGGCTTGGTGAGCGAGCGAGCCAGGTGCAATGGATCGTCGCGGACGTGACCAAATGGTACCCGGCGCGGACCTTCGACCTGTGGCATGATCGGGCAGCCTTCCATTTTTTGACTGATCCGGCGGACCGTTCTGCCTACGTCACGGGCATGCGACAGGTCGTCAAGCCCGGTGGTCACGTCATCATTGGAACGTTTGCGACCGACGGCCCGGAAAAATGCAGCGGGCTGCCGGTCAACCGATACGATGAGGCGGGTCTTGCCGGAGAACTGGGTGAAGGGTTTGAACTGACGGGATCTCGGCGGCACGACCATTCGACCCCTTGGAATACTTCACAGCGTTTCCTGTTTTGCGTTTTTCGGCGAACTGCTTGAGCGATCATGATGCAGCTTAAATCGACGATCACTTGTCCACGGTGCGGACATCAATCGCTGGAATCGATGCCAATCGATGCATGTCAATATTTCTATGACTGCAAGGGTTGTGGCGTTCGCCTGAAACCAAAGCCAGGCGATTGTTGCGTGTTTTGCTCTTACGGTTCGGTGCGATGCCCGCCGATTCAAGAGGGCAATTCGTGTTGCGCGTGACGCCAATGTGCTCGAGCAGCTTGGCATTTTGCCGGAGCGGTTCTGGCGCAAAACGGACGCTCGCGGATATTGCACCTCTGCATCGTTCGGCCTCATTATGCGTCTTTGATAGAGCTGTCTGACGACGCTCGCAGCGAACCGAAGGAGGACAGACATGACAGTTTCGGCGGAACGCGCAATTCTTGCCGGCGGCTGCTTCTGGGGTGTGCAGGATCTGCTGCGTCGGCATCCGGGCGTGATTTCAACCAGGGTGGGCTACACCGGCGGCGAGGTGCCAAACGCGACGTATCGCAACCATGGCAATCACGCGGAAGCGATTGAGATTACCTTCGATCCGCAGACCATCAGCTATCGAAAGCTGCTGGAATTATTTTTCCAGATCCATGATCCCTCGACGTTGAACCGCCAGGGCAACGACCGGGGAGCGAGCTACCGGTCGGCCATCTTCTATACCAGCAGTGAGCAGAAGCGGATCGCGGAAGACACCATTGCCGATGTCGACGCTTCCGGCCTTTGGCCGGGCAAGGTTGTCACCGAGCTGGCATCCGCCGGACCGTTCTGGGAGGCCGAGCCCGAGCATCAGGATTATCTGGAGAAATATCCGGACGGCTACACCTGTCACTTCATTCGGCCGAACTGGACGCTGCCGCATCGGGCGGAAAATACCAAATCAGGCGCGACGGGCGTTTCGGCGGCGTGACAAAGGGCTCCGATCTGCTGGCGGCCGCGATCGAGGACGAGGGGGTAACGAGTTGGAGCGCGAGGAAGGAAACTTGCTCGCGCTTTTCGTTGCGCTTCCAGCGCGCCAAAGCGCGCTCGCGAGCGGATTGAGCGGGACGCCGGAGCGGTCTATAAAGCGCGAACCGAGGTATCAATCGGGCACACG
This sequence comes from uncultured Alphaproteobacteria bacterium, assembly GCA_963808035.1. Taxonomy (GTDB): domain Bacteria; phylum Pseudomonadota; class Alphaproteobacteria; order Rhizobiales; family Xanthobacteraceae; genus Bradyrhizobium. The sequence goes on from CAWEEF010000014.1 coordinate 10,430, forward strand.
ATGACACAATGATGCGAGACGAAAATCGGGCCGAAAAATGCGAGAAGTACCTGATTTTATTGACTAAGTTTGCGGGCGTAGTTCAATGGCAGAACGGCAGCTTCCCAAGCTGCATACGAGGGTTCGATTCCCTTCGCCCGCTCCAACACCCGGCCGAGATTGACGAAGCGGTTTTGTCGGCAATTTTGCAGGATTTGCTCATTCATACGATTTTTTTTGCAGCGGCTACGCGCGGGATCTGCACCGCCGCCGGATTTTATGGTAGGTTTTGAACCGGTCGGCAAAAAAACTGCATCTAGACAGGGAGGACGACGACATGCCGGTGAATTGCGCGAAGGTCCTTGGCTCGTTGGGGGTGGGACTATTTTTGATGTCCGCTGGCGCGATGGCTGCGGAGCCTCCAAAGGAGATGAAGCTTTATGTATTCAGCTCCGGAGCATTAAATCTGGACAAATCCATCATTCAGAACGGCAGCAGCGGTAAAGTCCAAATTCCTGTCGGCTTCTTCCTGATTCGCCATCCCAAAGGGGACGTGCTGTTCGATTGCGGCAACAACGACAAAATCATCACCGATCCCGACTATTGGGGACCTTTCGTGAAGGCGCTTGATCCGGGTCGCTCGCCGGATATTGCCATTGACGCCCAGCTCAGCAAGATCAACGTCAAGCCCGCCGATATCAAGTATGTCGTGCTTGGGCATTTCCATGTCGATCACGCCGGCAATATCGGCAAATTCCTCGATTCGACGTTCGTGTACCAGCGCGACGAAATAAGGAACGCGTTCTGGCCGGCGCCCGGTTACGCGACCTTCTTCATCAGCCAGGACTTTGCCATGCTGCGAAACGGCGTCGGCGGCGGCATGCCCAGCAAGTACAAGACCATTGAACTCGACGGCGACCTCGACCTGTTCGGCGACAACAGCGTCTTCATTCATCGATCGGTGTCGCACACCCCGGGAAGCCAGATCATGGTCGTGCGCCTGCCCAAAACCGGCACCGTGGTACTCACCAGCGACGCCGTCTACCTCCAGGAAAATCTCGACAAGAACATCTTGCCGAGTATCGGAAGTGTCTATGATCCCGTTGGCATGCTCGACGCCTATGCCTGGGTGCGCCGAGTCCGCGACGTCGAAGGGGCCGATATCATCTACGCGCACGACCCCGACACCTTCAAGGCCCACAAACACTCGCCCGAATTTTACGAGTGACTTCACCTCCGCGTTGACTGCCGTGAGCGGGTCGGGACGATCCCGGGCGTAGAGCCCGGGATCGTGTAAGTGCACTTTCCCCCGCGTGAATGCTCCCGGCATTTGGATTTGTGAGTCTTGATGTCTCCGGTTGTGTTGGCGCAGCATGTCTCGAAATGGTATGGCCCGCGGCGTGCCGTAACCGATGTTTCCTTTGCCATCGAGCCGGGCGAGATCGTCGGCCTGCTCGGCCCAAACGGCTCGGGCAAAAGTACGATCTTCCGCATGCTCACGGGCTATCTCGTGCCCACCTCCGGCAGCATCGAAGTAGCCGGCCATGACATCGTCGCTGAGTCCCTCGCGGTCCGCCGCGCGATCAGTTACGTGCCCGAGGACGCCCCACTCTACGACCACATGAGGGTTGGCGAGTTTCTGCACTTTATGGCCGGCATCAAGGGTTTGCGCAGTTCTGTCGCGAAAAGTGCCGTGGACGCGGCCGCGGAGCGGCTCGATCTGACGCGCGTCATGACGCTTCTCACCAGCAAGCTTTCCCGCGGTTTCCGCCAGCGCGTCTCGATCGCTCAAGCCCTGCTGGGTGATCCCCCGGTTCTGGTTCTGGACGAGCCGACCAGCGGGCTTGACCCCCATCAGGTGATCGCCGTTCGCGATCTGATTCAATCACTCGCCGAACGCCACACCGTATTGATTGCATCGCACGTTCTTCCAGAGATCGAAAAGATGGCTTCCAGGGTCATGATCCTGCTCGACGGGGCCCTCTTGACCGTCGACGCCCTGAGTGAAACGGCGGGCGCTCTAAGGCTCCGGCTTTCGGCAGCCGCCTCGGAGGAGGTTCTCCGCGGTGTCGTCTCGACAATAGGCGGGGTGCGCAGTATTGCAGTCGATCCCGACAGCAGCAGGGGACTGCCGCGCTACCTGATCGATGCCGAACGTCGTCCATCGCTCGCTGCCGACATCGTGGCGGCTCTCGTCGCCGCCGGAATCGCCGTTTCCGAATTGACGGAGCGCCGCCCGGATCTTGAACGCGTATTCCTGGACCTGACACGGCGGCCGTCGAGGGCGGCCGCATGAGAAGTTTCGCGGTTTTGTTGCGCAAGGAAGAGACAGCCCTGTTCTCCTCGCCCATTGCCTATGTGGTGATGACGGTCTTCCTGCTGATCATGGGCTATAGCTTCACGCTTACCTTGTTTCTCAGCCATCAGCCCAGCATGGTGCATGTCTTCTTTCAGATGTTCGTGCTGTTCATGTTGACCACGCCCTTGATCACCATGCGACTTTTGGCCGAGGAACAAAAGCTGCGCACGTTGGAGGTGCTGCTCACGTCGCCGGTATCCGAGGTCTCGATCGTGCTTGCGAAATTCGTCGCCAGTGTGAGCCTGATATTGGTCATGCTGCTGCTATCGGGCTGCTACGCGGCGGCGCTGGCATTTTTCGGCGACCCGGATTTTGGCCCGATCTACAGCGGCTATCTGGGTCTGCTTCTGTTTGCTATGGCGCTGGTCGCGACGGGCTTGCTGGCTTCGGCACTAACGGCCAATCAAGTGATTGCTGCGGTGATCTCGCTCAGCATTTTCCTGCTGCTCTGGATCATCGACAATTTCGGCTGGTTGCTACCGAGCCCGGCAGACACCTTGGTGGTGAATCTTTCGCTCTCGGTACATTTCCGGCCGTTCGCGGTAGGTTCGATCTACCTTTCCGACGTTGGCTTCTTCCTCAGCGTCACGCTGCTGAACTTGCTGCTGACCGTGCGAGCACTCGCGCGGCGGTAGGGAGTAACAGATGTCTCAATTCACCCGATCTGACGTCCCCGTTGCCGCGTTCGTCGTCGCCGCGGTGGTATTCGGTATACTCGGCTTCGCCGGCTTCAGCGACGAGGTTTCAAACAGTCTGCTGTTTGTGTCCTGGTCGCTGACGCTGCTGACGCTTTTCATAATCGCGATCCGCGTGCCTCTGCGCGGCAGCGGATCGCGGTTTTCAGCCTGGGCGACAAACTGCTTCATCGCGGTCGGTGCAATCTCCGTCGTGACTGCCGCCAATGTCGCCCTGTACCGCCACGACGTGCATTTCGATGTAACCCGCGAAGGTCGGAACACGCCTCCGCATCAGCTCACCGACGTCGTCGATCAACTGCATGCGCCGCTTTCGCTGACTTATTTCTATAATGCCGGCGACCCGAGCGCATTAGCCGCGAGGGACTTGATCGCCATTTCGGCGCGAAACCATCCGCTTTTGGCATTCCGGGCCATCGATCTCGACAAGGAGCCAGGGCTTGCGCGCGACGTCGGGGTGCACTCCTACAATACGGCGATCTTGCAGGCAGACGACCGCAAGGTGCTGGTCGAAAATGTCACCGATGTCACGCGTCTGGGCTACGCGGTACTGCGCGTCCTCCGAAAACGCCCCGAGACGATCTGCTTTGTCACCGGGCATGGCGAAGTGTTTCATCCAATCCCAGCCCATTTTCACTACAGTCACGTCGAAACCTTGAAGGGGCACGACACGCCGGGTGCCGGTGACGTGCTGGTTGCCGAACCGGAACAACTCGATAGGTTCCAGCTCGCGCTGAACGAGATAGGCTTCGACATGCGCGGCATCGTCCCCGCGGCGACGAAGACTATTCCGTCCGATTGCGCCGTGGTCGCCGAGATAGGTCCGCGCACAGCGTTCACCCCGGGCGAAGCCGACCTGCTGGTCGAGTATCTGGAGCGTGGCGGTCGGCTACTGCTGCTGATCGATCCTCTGTTCCCGATTGACCCCGATTTCGAAGGCCACTTGCTCGGCGCGGTCGGATTATCGACCCAATCGGCTATCGTCATTGATCCGTTAAATCATTTCCGCACCGATGAAGACAAGGTCGCGGTTCCATATTACCCGCCGCACCCGATCACCAAACGTCTCGCGCTCACGGTGTTTCCGCAGGTGAGGCCGATCCAGGTCGTCCAGGCCCCGACCGCTGTGAGTACCAGCGTGCTTGCCGCGAGCAGCCAGGATAGCTACCTCAAACCGCCCTCGGCCGCCGGCGGGCTAACGACCGCGGCGGATGAACCGGTGGCTCCGAATACCGCCCGCCGTGCGCAGGAGCTTGCGGTTGCGCTGGAAGGGGTTTGGCCGCGAGCAACTCCCGACAAGCATTTTCGCCTGGTCGTTGCGGGCACCAGCAAATTCGTCACCAATGAATATTTCCCGTATGTTTCCAACGGCGAGCTCTCCGTCGCGATGGTGCGCTGGCTTGCCGAGGACGAGTCGACGGCGAACGTCGAACCGCAAATCTACGACCTGCCGCAAATCGTGCTCACCAGCCGACAGATGCGCGATACCTTCATAGTGCTGGTGGTTCTGATGCCTCTCATCACAATGTTCTGCGGAGTGCTGATGTGGTGGAGGCGGCGTTGAACAGGGCGGCGGTCGGGCGCATCGTCATTCGATGGAGAACAGCGCTCGCGGCCGCTTTTCTGATAGCGCTTCTCGTCGTTCTCGTCGCCACCGGGGGGTGGCCGGAGCTGCGCAGCAAAGTGTCGTTTTCTTCCAAGGGACTGCTCACCGTCGCCCCGACCGAGATCGATCGCGTCGAGGTTCGCTCGGGTACCGACGGCGTTTCTCTGCATCGCCAGCCGGGAGGGTGGTCAATCGATGGAATGCAGGACCTCGTGCCGGCCGAGCTTGCGTCGCATCTCGATACCGCACTTCGGTTGTTGAAGGTGAGGGAGCCGGCGCGCGAGATTCCGGCGAGCGAGCTTACAGCCGGGAGCTTCGCTGAATTCGGCCTCGATCCGCCGGCGAATGTTGCGGTGCTCGAAACCCAAGAGCGCCTGGTCGCGACGGTGAACTTCGGCACCCTAAACCCGGCAGGCACGTCACACTATCTCCGATTGGGCGGTGCGCCGACGGTGTATCTGATGTCGCGCCACGTGGGCGGCGAGTGGCAGGTGGTATTCGACATGGCGTCACGGCTGCGAGGGCAGGCCGAAGCAACTGTAACAAGCCGCGCAGCGACCCTGCTGCTTCCGGTTTCGATCGGGCAGGTGTGGGCCGTCGAAATCGTCTTTGCAGGAAAGCTCACTCGCTTCGAACGCGACGCCGCCGGCAATTGGTTCCGGCATATAGGCCAGCATTCCCATACTTCCGGCACCAGTGCTCATGTCGCCGATCCCGAACAAGCGCGAATTATCGAAACCGCGTTCCGTGCGTTCGACGCCGCCGCGGTCGAAACACGCGTCGGTGATTCCAATACGGCACACCTGGCTCGATACGGCCTCACATTCCCGACGCTGATCATATTGTTTTACGCACGTGACAGTTCGACCTCCTTGACACGGCTTGAATTCGGCGCAGCGGCTGACAGCCTTGATCGCTATGCGCGGCTGGCGCCCGACGGTGAGGTTCTGACGGTTGCCGAATTCGAAGTCAGGCGTCTGACCGATCTCCTCAAAGCCGTTGGAGCCGGCTCGTGAGGTGTCTGCGCGTGGTCCTTGCGGCCGGGATCTGCTTCGCCATTGGAATGTCGGCGCAGGCGCATCAAGTCAATCTGTCGACGGCGCGCGTCACGATGGGCGGGGATCGTATCGTCGCCGTCGAGGTGGCGCTCAAGGGGAGCGACGCCGATCGGCTTGCGAGCACGAACGTTTTCGATAGGCAGCGGGACCTGGTTGATCCCGCGCTGGTCGCGGCGTCCGCCCAACAGATTATCGCTTACGTCAACGCGCATGTCGCCGTGACAAGCCGCGACGGCATCCCTTGTGCACCGGGTACCGCCGTGCTTCTACCCGATGGTGACGGCGTCATTTTCCGTAACATTTTTTCGTGCGGCAACGTCACAGGCGACATCCTTTACCGTTCGACGGTGCTGACTGCAACAGATCCCGGCGCCCGGCAAGTTGTATTGATTGGCGATGAGACGAACGCACCGCAAGCGCTGCTCGACGCCAGCCATACGACGATAACACTGTCCGCGCCGGCGCCATCGCAGTTCTCAACAATGCAGCGCTATCTGATCACTGGCATCGAGCACATCTTCCTGGGCTACGATCACATTGCTTTCCTGGTCGCGGTAGTATTATGGGCGCGGCGGCTTGTTCCAGTGATAAAGATCGTAACCGCATTTACAATTGCTCATTCGATTACACTCTCGCTTGCCGCGCTGAACATCGTCGTCATTCCGTCCATTGTCGTAGAGCCCGCAATCGCCGCATCGATCGTATTCGTTGCGATGGAAAACTTCTTTTCGCGCGATATTGACCGCCGCTGGCGGATTACCTTTGTATTCGGGCTTGTCCACGGCTTCGGCTTTGCCGGCGCGCTCCGGGAAGTCGGACTCCCGGCGAACGCGATCGTCACCGCGCTGGCAGCCTTCAACGTCGGGGTTGAGATCGGCCAGGTGGCAATCGTATCGATCGTCGTTCCGACGCTGATCGCGCTGGACTGGCTAATGTCTGTTGATCGGGCGAAGTCGGTGAGAGCCGCGGCGCTGGTCTACATACTTTCCGTGCTCATCGGTCTGCTCGGCAGCTATTGGCTTCTCGTGCGGATCCTCGAGGTATAGTCGAACGAAGTCGCGATGGCCGATTGCCGTGACGCTCCACTGAACGCTTACACGCTCGGTGCGCCTATTCTGAAAATCTTATCTCGTCTGAACTTTCGATGGTGCTATTGATGTCGCTTGACGACGCCTGTCGGTGTGGCGAACCCTTCGATGGTCCGAATTCGCTTCTCGAGCCACCAGCCATATTCGGGAGTCCACTCCTCGAATTTTCGGTTGATGCCGAGATCATGGGCCCAGTGCTGTGCAATATTGGGATTGAACTGAGATTGTCGGCCGACAGCGATCAGGTCGGCCTTCCCGTTCTGCAGGACTGCCTCGGCCTGTTCCGCCTCGAGAATGATGCCGACCGCCATCGAAGCGATGCCCACTTCCCTGCGGACCCGTTCCGCGTAGGGCACCTGGAAACCGAGGCCGCGCGGGACCTGGGCAGCGGTTGCCGCACCTGAAATCCCGCCCGACGAGCAGTCGATCACGTCGACACCGCGGAGCTTCAATTCGCCGGCGAATGCCACCGTGTCATCGAGACTCCAACCGCCTTGGGCGCCGTCGACCGCGGAGACGCGCACGAACAGCGGCATCGTTTCCGGCATCTCGCGCCGCACCGCTTCAACGATCTCGAGCGGCAGACGCATGCGCCCGTTGCGGTCGCCGCCATATCCGTCATTGCGCGTGTTGGAAACGGGTGAAAGAAACGAAGCCAGCAGATAGCCGTGCGCGGTGTGGATCTCGATCGTGTCGAAACCCGCAGCGACGGCATTCCGCGCTGCAAGAGCCCAGGTGCGCACCATCGTTCTGCACTCAGCGGTCGTGAGCTGGCGCGGGATAAGCCATCCCTCCGCGACCGGCTCGTTGGTGGGGCCGACCGGCTGCCACGTTTTGGCGCCCGCCTTGATTTGCTGCGCCGTAAGCGGGCCCATGCCGTCCATCGCCCGCTGCGAGGACGACTTGCGCCCGCCATGTGCGAGCTGAATGCCGATCGCGGTGTTCTCACCCTTCATGAAGGCGATGAGCGGCTTGAAGCTTTGCACCTGCGCATCGCTCCAGAGACCAAGGTCATGCTCATTGATCAGGCCAATCTCTTCGACGGCGGTGGCCTCGACAAAGACGAGCCCGAAGCCACCCAGGGCATAGCGGCCGAGATGCACGTTGTGAAAGGTGCCGCACGTGTTGCCGGGTCCAGCACGGTAGTGGACCATCGGCGGTACGACGAGGCGGTTCTTGAGGGTGAGGCCACGAAATTCAATCGGCTGGAAAAGCAATGGCAGTGCAGGATCAACGCTGGCGACGACAGGGGTTGGCATGGGGGGCCTGTTGAGTGAGGTAGATCGGCTGCATCGAATAATTCTCTATTTCGAGTCACAGGTCCAGCGGGCCATTGCAAAACGCCTCGTGGCCACAGATGGGTGCCCGAGATGTCTCATCACGGCATCTTTCGGAGGTAGCCTGTCCGGCTGACGGCGGCCTCGCACCAGCGCGAGCTGTCGTGACTGAAAGGCGGAGGTGCGTTAGCCTCCCGGTATATATCAGAAGGAAATGCCAAAGTGTACGACACGATCATTGTTGGCGGCGGTTCGGCAGGTTCGGTCCTGGCTCACAGGCTCTCCGCCAGGAGCGCCGCCAAAATCCTGCTCTGCGAGGCGGGTCAGGACACGCCGCCCGGCAACGAGCCGGCCGAAATCCGGGACAGCTATTCGGGCACGGCATATTTCGATCCGCGCTTCCATTGGACCGAGTTCAAGGTCACGACCCAGATCGTCAGCCACAACAACCCCGAGGAGGACCGCCCGCCACTGCGCAAATACGAGCAGGCGCGTGTGCTGGGCGGCGGATCCTCGATCAACGGCCAGTTGGCCAACCGCGGGGCACCGACCGACTACGAGGAATGGGAGGCCCGCGGCGCCGCGGGCTGGAGTTGGAAGGACGTGCTGCCCTACTTCAAGAAGGTCGAGCGCGACCTCGATTTCGACGGGCCGCTCCACGGCAAGGATGGCCGCATCCCCGTCCGACGCATCCCGCAGCAGCATTGGACCCGGCACTCGCAGGCCGTTGCCGAGGCCTGCAGGCTCGCTGGCTACATGTTCCTGCCCGACCAGAACGGCGAGTTCGTCGACGGCTACTTCCCGGTGACGCACTCCAATCACGCCGAGCAACGCGTCTCGGCAGCGATGGGCTATCTCGACAGCGACACGCGCAACCGCGCCAATCTGACGATTGCAACCGACACGCACGTCAAGGCACTGCTGTTCGAGGGTACACGCTGCGTCGGTGCGAAGGCGCACGTCGACGGCCGGGAGGAAGAGTTTCGCGGCCGCGAGGTCGTCCTCTCGTGCGGGGCCATCCATTCCCCGGCCCATCTGCTCCGCGCCGGCATCGGTCCGGTCGGGCACCTGAAGGAGATGGGCGTTCCGATCGTGATGGGCCTTGAGGGCGTCGGCCAGCGCTTGATGGATCATCCCTCGATCGCGCTATCGTCCTTCATCCGCCGTGGTGCGCGGATGAACGAGCACACCAGGCGCCACATCCAGGTTGCGCTGCGATACTCCTCGGGGCTGCCCGGCGTACCCGCAGGCGACATGTTCGTCGCCGTCCTCAGCAAGTCGGCCTGGCATGCCGTCGGTGCGCAGATCGGCTCGCTGCTCACCTTCGTCAACAAGACCTACTCGGAGACCGGGCAGGTGAGGCTCGCTTCGCGCGACCCGCGGGCGGAGCCGATCGTCCAGTTCAACCTGTTGTCCGACCGGCGCGACCTCGATCGTCTGATGAGCGGTTTTCGCAAGATGGCGGCGCTGCAGATCAGCGCGCCGCTAAGGGAGGTGACGGACAAGCCATTCCCGGCCTCGTACCCCGATCGTGTGCGCAAGATCGGCGTGGTCAATGCCAAGAACAAGATTCTCACCGCGATTGCCGCCGCGCTGATGGATGGACCGGCGGCGTTACGCCACTACATCATCGACAGGTTTGTGGTCGAGGGATTCACGTTCGGCGACGTCATGAACGACGACGAGGCAATGGAGGCTTTCGTGCGCAAGGCAGCAATCGGCGTCTGGCACGCCTCGTGCTCATGCCGCATGGGTCGGCCGGACGATCCGATGGCGGTTGTCGATACGCAAGGCCGCGTCAAGGGAGTACAGGGTCTGCGCGTGGTCGACGCGTCGATCTTCCCTGTGGTGCCATGTGCCAACACCAATTTCCCGACCCTGATGGCGGCGGAAAAGATCGCTGAAGCCATGCGGTAATCCAGCCTCGATATCCAAGTCCATTGACGGACCCTTCGATGGATGCCGGTTCTGGAGAGATCTACACGTCAACGAAGTCGAATGCATCCTGCCAGCGCACCACGCGTGCGGTAGACGGCGACGGAAGGTGTGCCGTGCACATGAGAGTAGAGGTGTCGCAGAACCGGCCGAATAATTTTCGTCGCGACTCCGCGGCCTGCCCGGAATCGTAGTCCGACATCATGCCCAGTTCGGGATATCGGGCTTGCAGCGGCGAGTGGATCATGTCTCCGGTAATGATGGCATCGGCGCCAGGCTTGCCGACCTGCACCGAATAGTGGTCGATGGTGTGGCCAGGCGTCGGGATCAGGGTAACGAATTCATTGAAGGCGTGTGCGCTCTTGACGATATCGACGCGATTGGCGGCCACGATCGGCAGGACGGAATCGGTAACCCATGGGCACGCCGTCGGGTCATCCTTCTGGCGCCCGGTCCAGTAGGCAAGTTCGCGATCGGCGAATACATAGCGTGCGTTCGGGAAGGTCGGCACCCACTGGCCGTTCTCAAGCCGCGTGTTCCACCCGACGTGGTCGGTGTGCAGATGCGTGCACATGACAAAATCGATATCATTCACGCTAAATCCGCTTGCCGCGAGGTTCTTCTCGTAGCGATCGGAATTCATCATGTGCCAGAAGCTCCGCGTCGGTCGCGGCTTATGGTTTCCCACGCAGGTATCGATCATGATCGTGTGGTGAGGTGTCTGCACAATGTAGCTCTGGATGCAGAGCATCAGCTTGTCACGGCTGTCGAGGAACCTGGGCTGCAGCCACCCGCGGTTCTCGTCGAGAAGTTCCCTGGTCATGGTCGGGAAAAATTGCATCGCCTCGAAGAATGGACCCTCCTGCTCGACGATGCGGTGGATGGTGGCGTTACCAATTTCGATCCTGGCGGACAAGATGGGCCTCCGTTTGTTGAGCACGATCTTGTCGGAAAAGCGGTACCCGCTTTTCCGGATCATGCCCTGTTATAGATTTCTGGTTGCCAGATAGGCATGCTCCAGCCGGTCCGGCAGATCAGCCTCGCTGGTTTCGGCTTCCAGCACGATCGATCCGCGCGCGAGCGCATAGACGCGATCGGCGAGCGCCAGCGCTTTCTCGATCAACTGCTCGACCAGTAGTACCGCGGTCCCGGCCTCGCGCAGCCGCTGTACCACCACCAGCACGCGATCGACCAGGACCGGCGACAGGCCGGCGGAGGGCTCGTCGAGCATAAGCAAGCGTGGCCGTCGCACCAGGCCCTGCGCTACCGCCAGGATCTGCTGCTGGCCGCCGGACAGCGCTGCGGCGCGTTCGTGGCGCTTCGCTGCGATTTCAGGGAAGAGCGCGAGCGCCTCCTCGACGCGCGAAGCGCGCTCGCGGCGCGGCAGGTCGTAGACCGCCAGCAGCAGATTGTCGAGTACGCTAAGCTGGGTAAACACACGATGCCCCTCGATGACATGCGAAAGGCCCGCCTTCACGGTATCGCGCGGACTGGCGCCGGCGAGATCGCGACCGCCGAACTGCACGCGTCCAGACCAGGGCAGCATTCCCGACACCGCGCGCAACAGCGTCGTCTTGCCGGCGCCGTTTGGCCCGAGCAGGGCCACTACCTCGCCCGCGCCCACGTTAAGATCGACGCCGCGCAGCACGCTGATCTTGCCGTAGCCGGTCGAGAGCCCGGTGACATCCAGGAGCGGATCAGGCGCCGAGATAGGCATTGACCACCTCCCGATGCGCGCGGATTTCGGCCGGAGTTCCGGCCGCCAGTATCTTGCCAAGGTTGAGCACGGTGACGTGATGGCAGATGTCGAAGATCAAATCGGGGTGATGTTCCACTACAAGCACGCCGGTACCGGCCCGCGCGATCGCCAGGATGAGCGCGCCAAGCCGCTCGATCTCCTCGGCCGAAAGTCCGGCCGCCGGCTCGTCAAGCAACAGGTAAGCCGGGCGCATCATCAACGCGCGAGCGATCTCGGTGAAGCGCAACTCGCTGTGCTGCAGCCGGTCGGCGCGCACAGGAGCCAGCCGTTCCAGCCCGACCGCCAGCAGAGCCAGCATGGCGGTGTCGTGCAACGTCGCTTCGTCGCGTCGATGGCGCGGCAGCGAGAGCAATGATTCGACGAACGTGCCCGCGCCGTCGATCGTGCCGCCGATCATGACGTTCTGCAGTACCGACGCGGAGCCGACGATGCGGGGGGTCTGGAACGTTCGCGCAATCCGCATGTGCGCGCGCCGGTGGAGCGCGAACACCGGCAGCGCGGCACCGCTCAGCCTGACCCGGCCCCGCTGCGGCGCATAGTAACCCGAGATGACGTTCAGTGTCGTGGTCTTGCCGCTGCCGTTGGGGCCAATCAGTCCGTGCACTTGACCGGGCCGGATCTCGAGGTCGAGGCCGTCGATCGCACGCACTCCGCCGAAGCTCAGCGTCACCTCATCGAGCGTCAAAGCGCCGGCATCGGGAGCCGCGCCGAGCAGCGATTCAAGCAGCTCGGGCCGCGGGATGATGGCGCGGTCGAGCTCGAGCGGGCGGCGGCTCTTGAAATCCAGGATTTCGGCAATTCCGCCCGGGATCGCGAGCACGATGAGGAGAAGCAATACCGCATAGAGAAATGTCGACCACGCGACCAGGGGTGCAGCAAATTCCGGCAGCACGGTCAAGAGAATCGTGCCGAGCAGCGGTCCGAGAATCGAGCCGCGTCCGCCGATCAGGATGGCAATGAAGAACAGGATCGACAGGTCAATCGTGAACGCATCCGGGGTGATGTAGGATTGCAACGCGGCGAACAGCCCGCCGGCAATTGCGGCGACGGCGCCGCTGAACACGAACACCGTCCCCAGCAGAGCAGACTTTGAGATGCCGCTGGCTTCTGCCGCGACCTCCGCGTCGCGGATCGCGGTGAGCGCGCGGCCGAAGCGGCTTGCCGCGATATTCGCCGTCATCCACGTGCAGATCGCGGCGAGGCCGAAGCAGAAATAATAGAAGCCCCACTGGGAGGCGAACGGTGCCGGGAAGATCGGTCCGGCAACGCCGACCCCACCCCCGGTCACGCTCTGCCAGGCCAACGCCACCTGGGTCACGATGGTGGCGAAGCCAAGCGTCGTGATGGCGAAATAGAAGGTGCGCAGCCTCAGCGCCGGCAGGCCGATGATCAAGCCGAAGATGGCGCCGACCATGGCCGCAATCGCCAGCGCCAGGTAGGGCGGCAATGCCGGCGTGACGTTGCCGGCCACGAGAACGCTGGTGGTGTAGGCCCCGAGCGTGAGCAGTGCCACCCAGCCGATCGCGATCTGGCCCCCGAACCCGACCACCAGATTGAGGCCGGATACCAGCACCCAATAAACGCAAGCGCGGGTCGCGATCACGCCCCAATAGCCGCCGCCGAACAGTGGCAGCGTGATGCCGACGAGCAGCAGCGCCAGGAACGGCAGCGTCGCACTCGTGCTCATGGAGCCGAGCACGTTTGGGTGGCTCGGACGCAATTGTGTTGCCTGGGTATCCATCAAACACGTCGTTGGAAAGCTGCGCCGGCGAGGCCCTCGGGGCGCGCCAGCAGAACGATGATGAACACCGCGAACACCGCCACCGAGGCGAAGATGCCGCCGACCACGAAGTTGGCGGTTTGCTGGAACAATCCGAGCAGGAGGCCGCCGACCACGGCGCCGCGGTTGTTGCCCATGCCGCCCAGCGCGACCGGGACAAAACCATAGAAGGTCAGCATCGGCGCATTGGCAAAGAAGGCCAGCAGCATTTCGCCACCGGCAAAACCCGCGAGCGCGCCGATTACCCCGGCGAGCGCAAAGCTCGCCACGCGCAGCGAGCGTTCCGGCAGCCCGAGCGCGCGCGCGGCAAAGTTGTCCTCGGCGATCGCCAGGATGGCGTGGCCGATCAGGGTGTGGCGATAGAGGAGCTCGAGGCCGACGATCACCACCGCGCAGGCGAGCATCGGTAACCAGATCTGCTGATCGAATCCGCCGCGGGCGATGTCGAAGAGCCTCGGAAACGGCTGCGGGTCCGTGCCCCATTCGATCGCAGTGAACTGCTGGACCATCAGCGCCAGCGCCAACGTGGAGAGCACGTAAAGATGCTGGTCCAGGCTCTTGAGCACTGGCCGCACGGCAACGATCTCGGTGACAATGCCGAACACCGCGCCGCCGGCCAATGCAAGGAGAATGCCGACAGCTACCGGCAAGCCCATGCGCGCGATGAACAGCGAGCCGAGCACCCCACCGAGCATCCCGAGCGTGCCAGCGGTGAAGCTGAACACGCGCGAGGCGGAGAACATCACGTTGTAGGTGATGGCGATCAGTGCGTAGATGCAGCCGATCGCCAACCCCGTCGAAACGATCGATTCGACCATCGGCTCAGGCGTTGTAGCCGGGAGCCAGATTGAACGCGCCGTCCTTGAGCGAATTGGCCTCGACCATCACCACCTCGTTGTCGGGGTAGCCGTCGTGCTTATCGGCTGTAAAGGCGATGTCGCCATAGACGCCGGGAAATTCCTTGAGCTTGTTGAGATAGCCGACGATCTGTTCCGGCTCGGTGCCGACATTCTTCATTGCCTCGGCGATCATCATTGGACTGTCATAGCCGAGCGCGATCCACCACAACAGCGTGTCGCCCATGTCGATCTTGGCGCTCTTTAAACGATCGAGGAAGGCGTTGGTGCGATCGGTAAGCTTGCCGCCCGCCGCGTAGCAAACCGGCGCGAAATTGTTGGGATATACCTTCGCCCAGTATTCGGGCTTTTCCAGCAGCGCCTTGGTCTGGCCGGAGCCGAGCGTGGTCTGGCCGACGATCGGCACGTCCCATCCCATCTGCCCGCGGGTATTGATGATGCGCGACAGGAATCCGGCATTCACGCTCCAGGGCATGATCGCTTCGGCTCCCGCCGATTGCATGCGCAACAGCTCAGGCTTGAGGTCCGGATTGGCGGCGTCGACGTTGCCCTGATAGACGACGTCGGCGCCTTTGGCCTTGAGCATCGGGACATAGGCGTTGACCGATGCGGTGCCGTAGCCGGTGGTGTCGCTGACCACCGCAACCTTTTTGCGCTTGAGCACGTCCACCACATAGTGGTTCGCGGCGCCGCCGATCTGCTGGTTGGTGGGCGCGTTGCGGAAGCACAGCGGATATTTCTTTGGGTCGGTCAGAGTATCGACCCAGCAGGGATGGATCTGCGGCGTGTTCGCACGCGCGAGCAGGGGCACGACCGCGAGCAACTCGCCGGAATTGACCGGGCCGAAGACAGCGCTCACCTTCTGCCCGTGCGTGAGTTCGGCTGCTCCGTTTACCGCCTTGGTCGGATCGCTTTGGGTGTCGCGGGTGATCAGTTCGAGCTGCCGCCCGCCAATGCCTCCGGCCGCGTTGATCTCCTGCACCGCCAACTGGACTCCGCGGTTGATGCCAATCCCCGTGGACGACGATGGACCTGTGAGGGCCGGAAGATAGCCGATCAGGACCGGCTCTTTTGCTGCGATCGCGGGCTTGGTCAAGCTGCTTGCAAGGGCTGCGGCGCCGGCGGATGCCAGCACTTGACGACGAGTGATTGCCATTTTTGTTTCCTCCCGTGAGTGTCTTGATTTTCCTGATCGGCTCCCAAAGCTCGTTGACTTCTGTCGGACGTCTGCAAGGTTACCATAGCCCAGCCTCGGAGGTCCGCAAAGCGCCCTGTCCCCGTTCAGAAAATCAAACTCGAACGTGATGGTCATGGGATCGGCTGGATCCGTCTGCGATGCACGGTTGCTCCACCGCTGCGTGAGTGCGTCCGATCCGGGCGGCGATCTCCTCGCCGGATTTGTGCGGTGCACGAGTTTGTGCTGATGGATGGACGAACGGGGATGGCTGACGAACACCGCCTGGCGTCTGGCGCGACGTGGTTCAACCGTTGTGATGGAGCCGACCGGCGCGCTAGCCTCGGCGGTCGGAAATGCCGGGAGGAAAGCATGGGTCGGAAGATAGCCATTGTCGGCGCGGGTGCCGTCGGCGGATATGCCGGCGCGCACATGGTGCAAGCGGGCGAGGATGTGACGTTCATCGATCCATGGCCCGAGCATGTCGAGCACATGCGCAAGCACGGCCTTCGCGTCACCCATGCCAGGGACGTCGCGGAATTCTCGGTTCAAGTACGCGCGCTGCATGTCACGGACGCGCAGCAGCTAGCCAAGGAGACGCCGGTCGACGTCGCCTTCGTGTGCATGAAGTCCTACGACACGGCCTGGGCCACCACGCTGATTCGGCAGTATCTGGCGCCGGACGGCTACGTCGTATCGCTGCAGAATTGCATGAACGAAGAGACGATCGCCGGCATCGTCGGCTGGGGCAAGACGCTTGGGTGCATTGCAAGCAGCATCACCGTCAACCTGCCTGAGCCCGGCCACATCCACCGTGGTGCCGGCAAGGGCGGGGCGGCGCACACCGTGTTTCGCGCCGGCGAAGTGCACGGCCGGATCACGCAACGGGCGGCAGAAATCTGCCGCCTGGTCGGCTACGCTGACAGTGCCAAGGTAACCGGCAATTTGTGGGGCGAGCGCTGGTCGAAACTGGTTGCCAACGCCATGGGCAACGGGCTCTCCGCCTGCACGGGCCTGACCGGCGGACAGATGTTGCAAAGCGAGCCGATCCGCCGCTTCGCCACCCGGCTCGGGAGCGAAGCGATCCGCGTCGGGCAAGCGCAGGGCTATCAACTGGAGGAGATTTTGCATCTGCCGCCGGAGACGATCGCACGTGCGGGCGAGGGCGACGAGGCAGCGATGCGCGCTTGCGACGAGCAGCGCTTCAAGGACGCCGAGCGCACTTCCTCCGAGCAGCGTCCCTCCATGGGCCAGGACATGCAGAAAGGCCGACGCACGGAGATCGAATTTCTCAACGGCTTCGTGGTGGGCGAGGGCGAGAAAGTCGGCCTCTCGTGCAGTGCCAACGCCGTGCTGACGGACATCGTCAAGCGCGTAGAACGCAATGAGCTGAACCCGGATCCGCGACACATCACTGAGCTGCGACTGAACTGATGGTACTGAAACTTCGGTCTTCGCTTCAACGGTAACCAAAAAGGGGAGAATGACGATGGCCAGTGACATTGTCGTCGGCTTCATCGGGCTTGGTACCATGGGTGGCAAGATGGCCACCAACATTCTCAAGGCCGGATACCAGGTCGTTGTGCACGACCTGCATCGACAATCGGCCGGCCATCATTTGCAGGCGGGCGCTGAATGGGCGGATACGCCGCGGGCGCTGGCCGAGAAGTCTGACGTGATCTTCACCTCGCTACCCGAGCCAGCGGATGTCGAGCGGGTCTCGCTGGGGACCGATGGCTTGATCGAAGGTGTAAAAGCGGGCGCGGCCTATTTCGATCTGTCGACAAACTCTCAGAGCGTCGTGAAAAAAATTCACGAGGCCTTTGCCGCCAAGGGCGCGCACATGCTCGATGCGCCGGTGAGCGGGGGGCCGTCCGGCGCCGCATCGCGCAGGATGGCGATCTGGGTTGGCGGCGATAAAGCCGCCTATGACAGGCACAAACCCGTCCTCGACGCGATGGGTGATCGCCCGACCCATGTCGGGCCGATTGGCACCGCGACGGTCGCGAAGCTCGTGCACAACATGTCGGGCTACGCGATTACCTGTGCGCTCGCCGAGACGTTCACCATGGGCGTGAAGGCCGGTATGGACCCCGTGGCGCTGTGGGAAGCTGTGCGCCAGGGCGTCAGCGGCCGCCGTTTCACGTTCGACGGCCTGCTCGATCAGTTCCTGCCCGGCAACTACGATCCGCCCAACTTTGCGCTCAAGCTCGCCACCAAGGACGTCGCGCTTGCGACCGCGCTCGGACGCGAGCTTGGCGTGCCGATGCGCATCTGTAACCTCGCCTACGCCGAGATGATCGAAGCGTGCAACCGCGGCTGGGAAGGCCGCGACTCACGCTCCGTGATGCTGCTCCAGCAGGAGCGCGCCGGCGTCGCCATAGCGGCCGATCCAGAGCGCGTGAAGCAAGCGGCGGAACGCGCGAAATCCGGCTGATGCTTGCACTGCCGGCAGGCCAGAAGAAATCGTCGGCGCCAGCAAGGCGTCGTTCATGGGACGCCAAGAAATGGAGCCGCGGTCGGCGGCTCCGTTGCAATATCTCGACTGTCGCTAGTGCGGCGGCAACACTGCGATGCTCGGGAAGAACAGATAGCAGGCCACCCCGATGATCACGAGATAGACCAGCAGCACGAGGCACCAGCCGAAATTATGGCGGATCACCTCGCCTTCGTTACGCACGAACTTGCTGGTCGACACGCCGACGCTTGCGGTTTGCGGTGCAATCGGCTTGCCGATCTCGGCGCCGACCGAGTTCAACGTCGGCAGCAATAGCAGGGGAAAGCCGAGGACCTTGCCGACCAGCGCCTGGAACGTGCCGAACATGGCGTTGGTCGAGGTATTGCTGCCGGACAAAGCCACGCCGATGAAGCCCAGGATTGGCGCCACGACGATGAAGGCGGCTCCCAGCTTGGAGAAGGCGCTGGCAAGTGAGCCAGCCATTCCGGAGTAGTTGAAGACATAGGCGAGCCCGAAGATAAATACACCAACGAGGCACGCCCCCCACATCTGCGACCAGGTCTTGGCAAAGATCGCATTGATCTGGCTCATGCTGACACGCAACAGAAGCACCGTGATGATCCAGGATACCAGGATGGCCGTGCCGCCGACAAACGGTGTCCAGTTGAACACGGCGCTGATGGTGGCTCCCGGCGTGATTGCCGAATTGGCGGCCACGACATAGTGCAACAGCACGATCGAAGGCAGGTGCGACCAGGGGCCGGTCCAGGCGACGACCACCGCGATCAATATGCCGATCGGCAGCCAGGCCATGCCGACGTCGCCGGTTGAGAGACCATGTGCCTCCGCCTGCAGGTCACCGGTCACCGGTGCGCCGCCATAGGCCACGACCTGCGCCGGCCGCCACACCTTGAGCAACAGCAGCAGCGCCACGAAACACACGATGGAGCCGATCACGTCCGGCAGATAGGGACCGAGATAAACGGCGGTCGGCAACTGACCGGCGATGTAGCCGAGCGAGCCGACGATGGCGAGCGGCCACGCCGACCACATGCCTTTGCTGCCTGACACGAGATAAAGCAGGATCCACGGCGGCAGCAAAGCCAGGATCGCGACGATCTTGCCGACCGAAGCCGAGTAGATCGGCAGGAGGTCGACGAAGCTGACGCCGAGCGTGCCGGCGGTCACGGTGGCGAGCGCGATGATCGGTGCTCCCAAGGCGCCGTAGGATACCGGGGCGTTGTTGGCAATCGCCGCGACGCGGATCGCGTCGAGATCGGGGATGCCGATTGCGATCAGGATGGGGGCGACGAAAGCCCACGGGTAGCCGAAACCGACCAGGCCTTCGAGCAGTGCGCCAAAGGCCCAGGCAAACAGAATGGTCTGCACCCGCACATCACGCGTGCCCTGCTGAATGAGCCAGCGGCGCAATTTGTCGAATCCGCCGGTGGTCACCAGCGTGTTGAACAACATCACTCCCCAGAACGTGATCCAGTCAACATTCCATATGCCGGTTGCCGAGCCGTAGATGTAGGCGCGTATGCCTCCGTCGAGCGGCATCTTCCAGACCCATAATCCGAGCAGGAAGGTAACGATCGAGCCGATCAACACGGCGAGCCACGCCGACATGCGCAGCCCTGCCAGCAGGACCAACAGCAGTACAACCGGGACGAGTGCGATCAACCAGGTCAGGAACAGGTTTCCCGTGGGATCGAGAATTTGCGTGAACATGGACAAGTCCTCCCCAAGCATGAACCAGCAGATGCTTTTGCCGATCCATTCGATTGCTCGAATAAATACGCAAAAGAATGCGCCTTCGCGTGGCGTGAAGAAAGCCAAACTTCTTGCTAATCCCAAGCCAAATTGGCCGGCTGTCACTCCCGTCGAACTGCGTCCGGGGCTGTCCGACTTGGGCCGACAATCGAAAGTCGGCAGGTAGAAGTCTGGAAATTTCAGATCAGTGGTTTCGGCAAATCCGAAGGCGCCCTGGACAAGCGTCGCGTCGCGGCTGGCCCGGGATGACCGGGACAGCCGCCATTCGTCGAGCCCCTACATCCAGCGCGGATCGTCAGGCACCGGCGGGCACCTGATCTAGAAATCCGGTGACGCGGCGGATCCGGCCGTCCTCGACGACAGCAAAGTCCGTGCCCTTGATCGGGCTATCGCCGCCATCGGGGCCGAGGCCCCAGGAGAAGCGGACATGCTCGCCGTATCCACTGGGCTGGCTGAGCAGGTGAAACCGGAAGTCCGGGAAGCGCTGCTGCACGCCGGTGATCAGCGCATCGACGCCGTCGTGGCCGTCGCCGCTCATCAGCGGGTCGACATATTTGGCATCGTGCGTCCAATTCGCTGCCAGCAGTTCGCGCCGGCGGCTGGGCGTGCGTTCGTTCCACAGGTCGATGTAGCGGTTGGCAACGGTATTGACGTCAGTCATGGGTCTGTCTCCTTCGATGATGCCGGATAAACCGGCTGGCCGACTATCGAAGGTTCGCGTGACCTGATCGATTACCTCGCAGGTCATGAAATCGGATTTTTCGAAAAGGCGGAATCAGCAGAAACCGACAAACCAAGGGGCGCGTCGTCGCTATGGTGTGACCGTGAGCGTCGCCTTCATGTTGGGATGGAAGCGGCAGTAATAATCGACCGTGCCGGCCTTCTTCAAAACCAGCGTGGCGGTTTTCTTCGGCGGCAACGTCACGTCGAAATCGCCGTTCTGCGCGGTCGCGGTATGGGCGAGAATATCCTTGTTGACCCATTCGATGGTGTCGCCGACCCTGGCGGTGGCCTCGGCCGGCGCGATCACGAGATTTTCCATCGAAATCTCGATCGTTGCCGCCTGCGCCGAGACCGAGATTCCCAGCGACAGCGCGGCCGCAATCGTGAGAACCCGTCCCGGCGCCATGTGCGGCTCCTTATTTCAAGCTGGCGGCGACGTGTTCGGCGTGCTGTTCATGGCCTTCGAAAATCTTCAGGCCGGTTTGCAGCAGGCTCTTGAGCTCGGCGTTGCTGGCGGATGGAATGAGTGTGGTCTCCAGCGCGCTGTCGACCGCCTTATGATAGGCGACCTCGTTGCCGACATACGCCTTGTCGAACGCCGCGCCGCTCAGCTTGGCCAGTTCGGCGAGCTTGTCGGCCGCGTTTTTGGACAGGGTCTTGCTGGTGTCGTTGTCCTCGGGTGTGACCTTGAGTTTCTTCACCAGCGCCAGCGCCTGCTTGTTCACGGCCTCATGGTCGCGTACCATGTCTTCGGCGAATGTCTTGACTTCCTTGTTGCTGGATTTCTTCAGCGCCTGTTTCGCCGCCGCAATATCGATCACGCCGGCGGTGTAGGCGATATGGGCAATCTGCGGATCGGTCGGTTTGGCGCCTTGCGCGAAGGCGGCACCGCTCAACAGGCTAACCGCGGCGATCGCCGCGCTCAATCGAACGAACATGATTTGGTACTCCTGTGGCGCCGGGAGCTTTGACTCGCCGGGCATTGTTGGGCTTGCACCCAGGTTGGATGAGCGGTGAAGGCAAAGGTTCCCGGAAAATTATCCGGTCAGTCCGAGCTGTTTGACGACCGCCGCGGTGAGGCGTTCGCAGCGCTTGCCTGCAAATGGAAACGCTTCCATCATCACCGGCCCGATTTTTCGCTCGACATTGTCGCGCAGCATGGTGCGGGCGCGGTGCAGCCTGGTCTTAACGGTCTCGGGCTTCAGTCCGAGAATCCCGGCGGTTTCCTCGACATTCATGCCCTCGATCACGCGGGTAATGAAAACGATCCGAAACGCCTCGGGTAGCTCGTCGATGGCGCGTTCGACGACCTGCTGGATTTCACGTTGTGCCATCGATTTTTCCGGATCTTCTGACGCGGCCGAGAGGGGAAATTGGATGATCTGGGCTTCGACGACGCCCGGAGCCAGCGTGCCGAGATCGACACTGGGCCGCTGCTGGCGCAACCGGCCGAGCGCCTCGTTCATGGCGATGCGGGCAAGCCAGGTACCAAGGCTCGAATCGCCGCGAAAGCTGTCGAGATGCGTAAACGCCCGCATATAGGTCTCCTGGACGACATCCTCGGCCTCGGCGTCGTTGCGCAGAATGCCGCGGGCGATCCGGTACAACCTGCGGTTGTTGGCCTGCATAATCGAACGAACCGCCGCTTCGTCGCGGGCGCCGGCGCGGCGGACCAGTTCCGCGTCGGTATCGGCTGGCGCGATCGGAGTGGGTGGTGATGCCTTGGCGTAGCGCATGCTGTTCTCGCTGTGTCCGGATATTGTACCGAATGCTCCATTGGATGACGCTGCGGCAAATAGGTTCCCGGAGGCTTCCCACAGGGTTAAAGACCCCGTCCCAAGACGTCAGGCGGCGGCCTTGGCCGCCGCGCGGCCGGCATTGCGGCCCGAAAACAGGCAGCCGCCGAGGAAAGTGCCTTCCAGCGACCGGTAGCCATGCATGCCGCCGCCACCAAAGCCGGCCGCCTCTCCGGCGGCGTAGAGCCCCGGCATGATGTTCCCGTCGCGGCCGAACACCCGCAAGTCGAGGTCGGTCTCGAAGCCGCCCAGCGTCTTGCGGGTCAGGATGTTGAGCTTGACGGCGATCAGCGGGCCGTGGGCAGGATCGAGAATCCGGTGCGGCGCGGCGGTGCGGATCAGCCGGTCGCCGATATATCGCCGCGCGTTATGGATGTTCATCACCTGCGTATCCTTGACATAGCGATTGCTGATCTCGCGGTCGCGTGCCTCGATCTGGGCTTGCAGGTGCTGCAGCTTCAACAGGTGGTCGCCGGCCAGCGCGTTCATGCCGGCGACCAGATCGGCGAGGTTGTCGCGCACCACGAAGTCGGCGCCGTGGGTCTTGAAGGCTTCCACCGGTCCGGGCGCGCCCTTGTTGGTGGCGCGCCGCGCGGTCATCAGCCAGCTCTTGCCGGTCAAATCGGGATTCTGCTCCGAGCCCGACAGCGCGAATTCCTTCTTGATGATGCTCTGGGTCAGCACGAACCACGAGTAATCGTAACCGCTGCGCATGATGTAGTGCAGTTGGCCGAGCGTGTCCGAGCCGGGAAACAGCGGCGAGGGCAGCCGGGTGCCGGTCGCGTCGAACCACATCGACGACGGTCCGGGCAGAATGCGGATGCCATGGCGCGGCCAGATCGGATTCCAGTTCCGGATGCCCTCGACGTAATGCCACATTCGGTCGCGGTTGATCAGCCGGGCGCCGGCGGCCTCGGTGATCCCGATCATGCGGCCATCGACATGTTCGGGTACGCCGGAAATCAGGTTGCGAGGAGCGTCGCCGAGCCGCTTCGGCCAGTTCTGCCGTACCAGATCGTGATTGCCGCCGATGCCGCCCGAGGCCACGATCACGGCCTGGGCGCGCAGGGTGAACTCGCCGATCGTGTGACGCGAACTGCTGTTGCCGCGCGCGACCGGATCGGGCGCAAGGATCGAACCCGCGACGCCATCGACACTGCCTCTGGTGACGGTGAGCGCATCGACACGGTGGCGAAAGCGGAAAATGAGGCGGCCCTCGGCCACAGCCTCGCGCGCCCGCCGCTCGAACGGCTCGACGATGCCGGGGCCGGTGCCCCAGCTCACATGGAATCGGGGTACCGAGTTGCCATGGCTCATGGCGTCATAGCCGCCGCGCTCCGCCCAGCCGACCACGGGAAAGATCCGGTGGCCCATCGCGCGCAGCCATCCGCGCTTTTCGCCAGCCGCGAACGCGACATAGGCTTCCGCCCAGCGCTTCGGCCAAAGATCCTCGTCGCGGTCGAAGCCCGCCGATCCCATCCAGTCCTGCAGCGCCAGATCGTGGCTGTCCTTGATGCCCAGCCGTCGCTGCTCGGGCGTATCCACCAAAAACAACCCACCGAGCGACCAGAAGGCCTGGCCGCCGAGACTTTGCTCGCCTTCCTGGTCGACTACGATGACGCGCTTGCCGGCGT
This sequence comes from uncultured Alphaproteobacteria bacterium, assembly GCA_963808035.1. Taxonomy (GTDB): domain Bacteria; phylum Pseudomonadota; class Alphaproteobacteria; order Rhizobiales; family Xanthobacteraceae; genus Bradyrhizobium. The sequence goes on from CAWEEF010000014.1 coordinate 34,381, forward strand.
CGGCGACTTCCGTCGCGGCAACGAGGCCGGCGAGACCGCCGCCGACCACGATCACGTCTGCATCGTCAGCCATTCGTCATCCCCGATCCCGGCGGCGATTGAAGCCCGCGGTGTCCTCGGCGGTCAACGGTTAACGCGGTCTCGGCGGCCTTTGACGTGTTCCGGTTTGGGACCCCCGCGCGCGCCAGGTGCAGCCGGCCGGCAACACTTGATTTGAATTTGTTTTGAGCGACCTCGTCCATCTGGACAAATTCCGGCTTCCGCAACACGCTCGCGTTGCATCACGCCAAACCCTGAGAATCGGTTTCGGCGGGTTTGGACGGGGCTGGATATGAAGCTTGTGACGGGATTGCTCGCGGTGGTCCTCCTGCTGGCGGGAGTGGGGGCGAGCCACGCGGTAGTTCGAATCGGGGAAGATCGCGGCGGCCGGATCGGTACCTATGTCGACAAATACCAGGAGTTGCGCACCTCGGGTCAGAGCGTGATCATCGACGGCCTGTGCGCCTCGGCCTGTACGATCGTTCTCGGGGCGGTTCCTCACGACAAGATCTGCGTGACCTCTCATGCCACGCTCGGCTTCCACGCGGCCTGGGACTTCGGCGCCAACGGCCGTGCCATTACCAACCCCGAAGCGACGCAGATGCTTTACTCGATGTACCCGTCGGCGGTGCGGCGCTGGATCGCCCAGCGCGGGGGCTTGACGCCGCACATGATTTTTCTCCACGGCAAGCAGTTGATGAGCATGTATCGGCCCTGTTACCTCGACGCCCAGGCCTCGTCATCCCGCTAGGACCGTCGGTTCTGATTGAATCAGAACCGGGCTCTAGTTTCTTGTTGAGCGTTTTCTTCACGCGAACCGGTATCCACTTCGCTCGAAAACGCTATGGACCGCGGATTGCCTCCGCATGACGTGATCGGCGCCGCCGCCGTGGCGCTTGCCCGTCGGCCCGACTGGCTCTATCTGAACAACGCATTGTGGTAATGGCGGAAACGCCGTGCCATCGATGTCAGTTCACGCCGGTGGTCGCGCATGGTCCAGCCCGTCTCCACGCCCCAGCCAATACCAGGCGCATTGCCGGAGCGCCGGATCGCGCCGGCAGTCCTGGTGGGCGCGCTGGTCGCTGGCGCTGCCATCCTGCTTGGCACGCTGGTGCTCTGGTTCCACTACGGGACGGCGGTATTCTTCGAAATGATCGCGGCCGGCTTCAGTGCCTGCTTCTGATCGGGATCAGGGAAATTCACGATGGATCGGACCACCCGCCCGCTGGTCATTGTCGGAGCCTTTGCCGGCAGTCTCGCGGTCGGGCTGCTGCTGATGCTGTGGGCGCTTGGCGGCCTGCAGCATGTTACCGCCCCTGCCGCGATCGGCGGCCCGTTTCAACTGACCGACCAATCCGGTCAGACCGTGACCGAAAAGAGCCTGCAGGGCCGACCGACGCTGATCTTCTTCGGCTATACCCATTGTCCCGACGTCTGCCCGACCTCGCTGTTCGAGATGTCCGAGGTGCTGCGGGCGATGGGCAAGGACGCCGATCGCGTCAACGCCTATTTCATCTCGGTCGATCCCGAGCGGGACACGCAGGCGGCGATGAAGGATTACCTCTCGAGCTTTGATCCGCATCTGAAGGGTTTGACCGGCAGTCCGGACGCGGTGGCGAAGGCGGTTGCCGATTATCGGGTCTACGCCAAGAGGGTCCCGCTCAAGGATGGCGACTACACCATGGATCACACCGCATTGGTCTATCTGATGGATCGCGACGGCAAATTCGTGGCGCCGTTCAACCTCAAGCGGAAGCCCGAGGAAGCGGCCGCCGACCTTGAACACTATCTCTAAGGCCGCGAACGCGTTCGCGTTACCGGCCGGATGGTCTATAAGGCCGGCGACTTCCGCAAAAACCCGTCCGCATTCCACCAGGAACGATGATTTCAGCCGGCCGCGACAAATTATTGGGATCAGCCAGGATCCTGCTGGCGGCAGCCGGATTGTCGGCCGCGCTGGCGCTGGGCTGCCTTTGGTGCGGCGGTACCGCGCAGGCGCAAACCCAGCCCAAGCCCGCAACCGAGGCTGCACCGCAGGCGGTGCCCGGGTTCTGGGACCCGAGGCGGCGGCCGGAACGGCCAGATCTGTCGAAATTGACGGTGATCCGGTTTTTGACCGAAACCGACTACCCGCCTTTCAACTTTACCGGCCCGGATGGCAACCCGGCCGGCTTCAACGTCGATCTGGCCCGGGCGCTCTGCGACGAGATCAAGGTCTCCTGCACGATCCAGATGCGGCGGTTCGAGACCTTGATCGATGCCATCACCAGCAATCGCGGCGACGCCATCATCGCCTCGCTGGCGGTGACGCCGCAACTGAGGGCGCGCGTCGATTTCACCGATCCTTATTATCGGGCACCGGCGCGGTTCGTGTCGCGCCGCGATGCCGTGCTGGCCGAGGTGCGCCCGGAATACATCGAAGGCAAGAAAGTCGGCGTCATCGCCGGTTCGGCACATGAAGCCTATTTGAAGGCGATGTTCACCGATGCCGAGCTGCATTCCTATCCCAATGACGACGCGCTGCGCGCGGCGCTGCGGCGCGGCGAGGTCGATTTCATTTTCGGCGATGCGATCTCGCTGGCGTTCTGGATCAATGGCACTGATTCCGGCAATTGCTGCGCCTTCTCGGGCGGGCCGTTCGTCGAGAGCCGCTATTTCGGCGAAGGCATCGGCATCGCGGTGAAAAAAGGCAATGACCTGCTGCGTCAGGCGTTGAACTGGGCGCTGTTTCGCGTCTGGGAAAAAGGCCGTTACACCGATTTGTGGTTGCACTATTTCTCGGTCAGCCCGTTCTAATCCGCCGTCATTCCGGAGCGATGCTTCGCATCGCCCCCGGAATGACGGCGGAGCCGGATTGCTTCGCTTCGTCGGCAATGACAACTATACTGCGAACTGGCCGGGTTTTCCGGTTTCGGAGACCCTGTTAGATGTCCACGATGCGCGAGCTGGCCGAACAATCCAACGCATGGCCGTTCGAGCAGGCGAGGCAGATCGTCGCGCGGCTGAACAAGAAATCGAAGGACGAGGTGCTGTTTGCGACCGGCTACGGCCCGTCGGGGCTGCCGCATATCGGCACCTTCGGCGAGGTCGCGCGCACCACCATGGTGCGTCACGCGTTTCGCGTGCTGACCGATGACCGGATCGGTACCCGGCTGATCGCCTTCTCCGACGACATGGACGGCCTGCGCAAGGTGCCGGACAATGTGCCGAACAAGGAGATGCTGGAAGCTCATCTCGGCCAGCCGCTGACCCGCGTACCCGATCCGTTCGGCACCCATCCGAGTTTCGGGGCGCACAACAATGCGCGGCTCCGCGCCTTTCTCGACACCTTCGGGTTCGACTACGAGTTCGTCAGTTCGACCGACTATTACACCTCCGGAAAATTCGACGCGGCGTTGCTGCGGGTGCTGGAGCGGCTCGATGCGGTGATGGCGATCATGCTGCCGTCGCTGCGCGAGGAGCGCGCGGCGAGCTACTCCCCGTTCCTGCCGATCTGCCCGCGCACCGGCGCCGTGCTGTACGTGCCGGTGACGGCGCACGACGTCAGGGCCGGGACTATCTCCTATGACGATCCCGAAACCGGGCAAAGCGTCACGCTTCCAGTCACCGGCGGTCACTGCAAGCTGCAATGGAAGCCGGACTGGGCGATGCGCTGGTTCGCGCTCGGCATCGATTATGAAATGGCCGGCAAGGATCTGATCGATTCGGTCAAGCTGTCGGGCAGGATCTGCGCCGCGCTCGGCGGCATGGCGCCGGAGGGCTTCAATTACGAGCTGTTCCTCGACGACAAGGGCCAGAAGATCTCCAAGTCAAAGGGCAACGGGCTCACCATCGACGAATGGCTGCGCTATGCGTCGCCGGAATCGCTGTCGCTGTTCATGTATCGCGAGCCGAAGGCCGCCAAGCGGCTGTATTTCGACGTGATCCCGCGCAATGTCGACGATTACCAGCAATTCCTCGAGGGGTTCCCGCGCCAGGACGGCCGCCAGCAGCTCGCCAATCCGGTCTGGCACATCCACGCCGGCCATCCGCCCAAGGCCGACATGCCGGTCACGTTCCAGTTGCTGCTGACGCTGGTATCGACGTCGAATGCGGCGAATGCCGAGACCCTATGGGGCTTCATCGGGCGCTATCGTCCCGGCGTCACGCCGCTGAGCCATCCGAAGCTCGACGCCATGGTCGGCTACGCCATCAACTATTATCGCGACTTCGTGGCGCCGACCAAGCAGTTCCGCGAGCCGACCAACACCGAGCGCGCCGCGCTGCAGGACCTGCGCGATGCGCTGTCGCAACTGACGCCGACCTCGTCGGCGGAAGAGATCCAGAACGTGGTCTACGAGATCGGCCGTCGCGAGCCGTTCCTCGATCCGGTGAAGAAGGGCAAGGACGGCCGGCCCGGGGTCTCGCTCGACTGGTTCAACATGCTCTACCAGGTGCTGCTCGGCCAGGAGAAGGGCCCGCGCTTCGGCTCCTTTGTCGCGGTCTATGGCCTGCAGAATTCGGTAGCGATGATCGACGGCGCGCTGGCAAGGTCGGCGCAGTAGTCTTCCCGCCGACTGCCTCATCCACACGATCCGCGCGATCCAGGCCACCTCGACGGCGACCAGCGCGCGGTCGGCGGCGGCACGGAACGGCGGCAAATCCAGCGTCCTGGCGGTGCGGCGGTTCAGCTCTCTTGAAGTGCGCCGGTGGCGCCGATACGGTCGGGACGCGGTCCGGAAAATCCGGCAAAATCCCAAGCGACTCAAGCAACAGGCAGGATCCCCGAGGGCGTGCGCAGGATCTACAAAATTTGCCCGGCCGCGGCCTGGCGCGAAGCCGAGCGGCTGGGGGTGTACCGGGGCAGCGCCGACGATCTCAGGGACGGCTTTATTCACTTCTCGGCCGCCTCGCAGGTCGCGGCGACCGCCAGCAGGCATTTCTTCGGCCAGAACGGCCTGTTCCTGATCGAGGTCGACGCCGACGCACTGGGCGACCGGTTGCGCTGGGAGCCGTCGCGCCATGACGAGCTGTTCCCGCACCTCTATGGTGAACTCGATCTCGGCGCGGTCACCGGCGTGCTTGACCTGCATGCGCGCTCGGACGGCACCCACGACATTCCGGAGCTCAAGCTGTGATCCGCGCCTTCGACGCCTTCTCGCTGCCGCTGCTGCGCTGGTTCGATCCGGAAGACGCCCATCGCATTGCGATCCAGGGCCTGCGCCTGCTGCCGCCGGTGCGGAAGCGTCCCGACGATCCGAAACTGGCGGTGCGGGCCTTCGGTCTCAATTTCCCCAATCCGATCGGCATGGCCGCGGGCTTCGACAAGAGCGCGGAGGCGCCGGATGCATTGCTGCGGCTCGGCTTCGGTTTTGTCGAGATCGGCTCGGTGACGCCGAAGCCGCAGGCCGGCAATCCGCGGCCGCGGCTGTTCCGGCTGGAGCGCGACGAGGGCGTGATCAACCGCCTGGGCTTCAACAATGCCGGCGCCGACACCGTGCTGCGGCGGCTCGCCGGGCGCGCCCATCTCGGCGGCATCGTCGGTGTCAATGTCGGCGCCAACAAGGACTCCGCCGACCGCGTCGCCGATTATGTCCGGCTGATCGAGGCGCTGGCGCCGGTGGCGAGCTATTTCACCGTCAATGTCTCGTCGCCGAACACGCCGGGCCTGCGCAACCTGCAGCAGGCGGCGGCGCTCGACGATCTCCTCGCCCGGGTGATCGAGACGCGCGAGCGGGTGCGGCGTAATGCCGGCGAAACGCCGGTGCTGCTCAAGATCGCGCCCGACCTCAGCCTCGCCGAGCTTGACGATGTCGTTCACGTCGCGCGCTCGCGCGGTGTCGACGGCATGATCGTGGCCAACACCACGCTGGCGCGGCCCTCGACGCTGCGCGAGCAGGCGCGTGCCCGCGAGCAGGGCGGCTTGTCGGGAAGGCCGCTGTTCCGGCTGTCGACGCGCATGGTCGCGGAGACCTATGTGCGTGCCGAGGGCGCGTTTCCGCTGATCGGCGTCGGCGGCATCGATTCCGGCGGCGCCGCGCTGACCAAGATCCGCGCCGGCGCCAGCCTGATCCAGCTTTATTCCTCGCTGATCTACAAGGGCCTCGGGCTCGTCGACACCATCAAGAACGATCTCGCCTCGACGCTGCTGCGCACCGGGCGCGATTCGCTGTCGGAGATCGTCGGCGCCGATGCGGCGACGATCACTGCCGAAGACTGGCCGGTGTGACCGGTTTTGTCCGGAACGACGCCTTGAACAGCGACGGATAGCGCAGCGCCTCGAGGCCGCCGCGCGCCGCATACAGCACCAGCATTGCGCCCCACAGCCCGGCATTGCCATGCCCACGCAGCAACAGCCACGCGGACAGGAAAATCAGCAACGACAGCAACATCAGGTTGCGCATGTCGCGCGCCCAGGTGGCGCCGATATAGACCCCGTCAAAGACGAACGCGAAAACGCCGAGCACCGGGGCGAGGGTGACGAACGCCAGATAGAGCCGCGCATCGCGGCGGACCTCCTCGCTCGCCGTCATGAGATCGATCAGGACGGGCCCGAACAGCGTGAACGCCGCCGTCACCGCCAGCGCAAAGCCAAAACCCCAGAGCACGACGCGTGTTGTCGCGGCGGCGAACGCGTCGCGGTCGCGGGCGCCATAGGCGCGGCCGCAGAGTTGCTCGGCGGCGTTGGCGAGGCCGTCGAGGAAGAAGGCGCTGATCAACAGGAAGTTGTTCAGCACCGCATTGGCGGCAAGCGTGACATCACCGGCGCGCGCGCCCTGTGCGGTGAAGAACAGGAAGGCGGTGATCAGCGCCGCGGTGCGGATCATGATGTCGCGATTGACCGCCAGCATGCGCATCAGCTTGGTGCGGTCGAACAGCGTCGCGCGGGGAACGGCCAATGGCCCGGCGGCGAGCCGTCGCGCGATGACCATGCCGAGCAGCAGCCCGGTCGCCTCGGCGATCACCGCGGCGATCGCCGCCCCGGTGATGCCGGTGTTGAGCACCAGCACCAGCAGCGCGGTGGCCGCCATGTTGACGAGATTGATCGTGATCTGCACGCCGAGGGCGAGCCTTGCCCGGGCCTGCCCGATCAGCCATCCGAGCACGACATAATTGGCGAGCGCCAGCGGCGCGGACCGGATTCGGATAGTGAAGTAGATTTTCGCGGCGTGCGTCACGCCGGCGCTGCCGCCCATCGCACCCAGCAACGCCGTGCCCAGCGGAACCTGCAGCAGGATCAGGCTGCCGCCGATCAGGCCCGCCACGATCAGGCCGCGGACCAGCAACGCACGCAATTCCTGCGCCTCGCTTCTGCCGAGCGCCTGCGCCGTGAACGCCACTGTGCTCATACGCAGGAAGGCGAACAGCCAGAACAGGCAGTCGAACATCACCGAGGCCATCGCCACGCCGCCGAGCAGCGTCGCATCGCCGAGTCGGCCGATCGCCGTGGTCGAGACGATCCCGATCAGCGGCGTCGTCAGGTTGGCCACCATCGCCGGCCCCGCGATCGCAAAGACCTGGGCGGAGCTGACCCTGGGTAAGGCAGTCAACGAAATTGGCCTGCGCCGATCTATCGTCCGCGCGGGGCGCCGAGCAGGCGCGACAGAAACCAGATCGGTATGACGATCACGGCGCCGAGCAGGAAGTAGCGCCACAGGCCGTTGATGGCGTCAAAACCGAGATCCCAGATCCGCTGGAACAGCAGCCGGATGCTGTGGACGATATTCCAGGGGTCGAAGCCGATCGCGGCCAGCACCACGCCAACCAGGATCGAGAGCAGGATCAGCCGGAACGCCACCGCCAGCGGCGAGCCGCCGAGAAAGCGGTACATGCCGTCGCTGGTCGCCGGCAATTCCCGGGTGTCATTGGGCATCGGTGATCTCCTGCGCGGGGTAGCCCGCATTCTACTCTGGCACAGCGCAGATGGGAAACCCGCCCGCACTCGTCAATGGCTGCCCGCCGTCGCGGAGGGATGTGGGACCTCGGATTTCAGCATCCGCTCCAGGGTTTCGAGCCGGTCGGCTTCGCGCGGTGGCTTGTCCCAGCGCAGCCGGTTGATGCGCGGAAATCGCATCGCCACGCCGGATTTGTGCCGCGGCGAGCGCGCCAGGCCCTCGAAGGCGACTTCCAGCACCAGCCCCTGATCGGGCTCGTGCACCACATGGCGGACCGGGCCGAATTTCTCCGTGGTGTTGCGACGCACGAAGCGATCGATCTGCAACAGCTCTTCGTCGGTAAAGCCGAAATACGCCTTGCCGACCGGCACCAGCTCCTCGCCGTCCTCGCCCGCGCTCCAAACTCCGAACGTGTAGTCGGAATAATACGAGGATCGTTTGCCATGGCCGCGCTGCGCATACATCAGCACAGCATCGATGATGTGCGGGTCGCGCTTCCACTTCCACCACTGGCCCTTCGGGCGGCCCGGCAAATAGGGCGCGTCGCGGCGCTTGAGCATCACGCCTTCGACCGCCTCGGCATCCGCGCCGGCGCCGGCGCTTTGGGGATCGGCGCGCGCCGACCTCAGCGCCTCCCAGCTATCGAAGGCGATCATCGGCGACAGATCGACCCTGGGGTCGTCGAGTTGGGCGACAAAGGCTTCGAGCCGTTTGCGGCGCTCGACAAAGGGCAGCTCGCGCAGGTCGCGGTCAGCTTCGCCGAGCAGATCATAGGCGCGCAAATGGATCGGATAATCATTCATCAGCTTCGGCGAGACGACCTTGCGGTTCAGCCGCTGCTGCAGCACGTTGAAGGTCTGCACCCGGCCGTCGCGCAGCACCAGCAGTTCGCCGTCGATCGCGCCCGGCAGGCGCAGCGACGGCAGCAGATCGGGAAAGCTCCTGGTGATGTCCTCGCCGCTGCGCGAATACAGCCGCGCCAGCAGATTGCCGCGGTCGTCCCGGCCGCTGACCGCCTGCACGCGAATGCCATCCCATTTCCATTCCGCGACGAATTCGGTGGCGTCGAGCCCGGCAAAATCGGTGTCCTCGATGGCATGGGCCAGCATCACGGGACGGAACGGCGCGGGATCGCGGTTGACCGGCTTTTCCGCACGGCCCTCGAGCCAGGCGAACAGGTCGAGATAGGGTGGCGTCAGCCCGGGCCACATCAGCTCGATGTCATGCGGATCCCTGTCGCCGAGTGCGGCGGCGGCGGTCTTCGCCAGCCGCGCCGAAATGCCGATCCGCATCGCGCCGGTGACCAGTTTCAGCAGCGCCCAGCGGCCAGTCTCGTCGAGTTCGTCGAGCCAGCGCGTCAACTGCTTCGGCAGCTCGGTCTTGCCGAGAGTGCGAAGCGTGGTGACCACCTCGGTCAGGGTCGGCGGCGGCGGATTGTTATGGTGCCGGTCATGCGCATCGCGCTCGTGGTACCCCCCTCCCTGCCCCACAAGGGGGGAGGGAACGGCGAGGGTGGTTACTGCGTCGGCTCCCTCCCCCCTTGTGGGGGAGGGCTGGGGAGGGGGGTAGCCCGGAAACGAAATCTCACGATGGGACGGCCACATCAGCGCGACCGTCTCTGACAGATCGCCGACATAATCATACGACAATGCGAACAGCACGGGATCGGTGCGCGCCGCGATCAGGTCGCGGATCAGGCCCGGCTTGGCATGCTTGAACGACAGCGCGCCGGTCAGTGCCGCCAGCGCGTAGCCGCGATCGGGATCCTCGACCTCGCGGAAATAATTGACAATCAGCCGCAGCTTGTTGTTGCGGCCGGGCTCGTAGGCGAGGCGATCGAGCAGTTCGGCGAAGCGGTTCATGCCTCTTCGCCCTCGCTCGCCGGCACCGCATCGCTTTCGTCTTCGTCGCCATAGCCGACCAGATCGAGCGGCCGCGCGGTCAGTCCCCTGGCCGTGCACCAATGCACCAGGGCATCTTCCTGGCCATGGGTCACCCAAATCTCGCCGGCGCCGGTGGCCTTGATGGTCGCGGTCAGTCCATCCCAGTCGGCATGATCGGAAATCACCAGCGGCAATTCGACGCCGCGTTGCCGCGCGCGGGCGCGTACCCGCATCCAGCCCGACGCAAACGCCGTCACCGGATCGGGAAACCGCCGGGTCCAGACGTCCGAGGTGGCCGATGGCGGCGCCAGCGTGATGGTGCCGGCAAGGTCGGCCTTCTTCATGCCCTTGACCAGCCGCAGCTCTCCCAGCGCCACGCCGCGGCTCTGGTAATAGCGCGTGATCTTCTCCATCGCGCCGTGCAGATAGATCGGCGCGTCGTAGCCGGCGGCCCGCAGCAGCGCGATCACGCGCTGCGCCTTGCCAAGCGAATAGGCGCCGACCAGATGGGCGCGCTCTGGGAACAACGCCACCGACGCCAGCAGCTTTTTGACCTCGTCGGCGGCGCGGCCATGACGGAACACCGGCAGGCCGAACGTCGCCTCAGTGATGAAGACATCGCACGGCACCACCTCGAACGGCGCGCAGGTCGGGTCGGGCGCGTCCTTGTAGTCGCCGGAGGCGACGATGCAGATATCCTTGCAGGAGACCGCGATCTGCGCCGAGCCCAGCACATGGCCGGCGGGATGCAGTTTGACGCTGACGTCGCCGAGCCGGATCTGCTCGCCATAGCCGATGGCCTGGGTGCTGCGGGCGAACTGGTCGCCGTAGCGCAGCCGCATCATGTCGAGGGTTTCCTGCGTGGCCAGCACCGCGCCATGGCCCGGACGGGCGTGGTCGGAATGGCCGTGGGTAATGACCGCGCGCGCGACCGGCCGCACCGGATCGATATGAAAGCCGCCGGGCTTGCAACACAGGCCGGCAGCGACGGGCATCAGGATGTCTTGCGGACGCATCCCGGCTATATAGGTTGCTTCCGCCGTATTTTCAGCGGTCCTGCGTGGGCTTGACCCGCATCCATCGCGAGAACTCTTGTAGAGCCAATGCCTGCGCGCCTGTTCCTTTCTTCCGGCGATCTGGTTGCCGACCGGCGCTTCGAATTCGCCTGTGATCTGCAATTGAAGGGCGACCTGGTTGCCGCCGCCGATCTGCTCGAACAGGCGGTCGAGCTGGCGCCGAATTTTCCATCGGCCTGGTTCACGCTCGGCAAAATTCGCCATCAACTCGGCCAGCGCGATCGGGCGATCGCGGCGTTCCGCCAGGCGGTCGGTACCGATGCGCAGGATCGGCACGGCGCCGGCCTGCATTTGATGCGGCTTGGCGCAGAGCCGCTGGGGGCGATGCCGCAGGCCTATGTGCAGGTTCTGTTCGATCAATATGCGCCGCGGTTCGAGGCGGCGCTGGTCGACGATCTCGGCTATCGCGGCCCGGTGCTGCTGTTCCGGGCGGTGCTGTCGGTGCGAGCCGCCGCCCGCAAGCCGGCGTTCTTCAAATGCGCCATCGACCTCGGCTGCGGCACCGGATTGGCGGCCGCTGCCTTTGCCCGAGAGGTCGATCGTTTTGTCGGCATCGACCTGTCGCCGCGCATGATCGAGCGGGCCCGCGCCACCGGCCTTTACGCGGAACTGGAGGTCGCCGAGATGGCGGCGGGCCTGCGCGGCCGGCCCGATGCCAGCGCCGATCTGGTTTTGGCCGCCGACGCCATGGTCTATGTAGCCGATCCTGCGCCGGTGTTGCGCGAGGTCGAGCGCGTGCTGGCGCCAGGCGGCCTCGTGGCGTTCACCGTCGAAACCCATGGCGGCGACGGCGTGATCCTCGGCAACGGGCTGCGCTACTCCCACAGCGCCGCCTGCGTGCGCGCCGCGATCGAGGATGCCGGCCTCAAACTGTCGCAGTGCGAGGATTTGTCGGCCCGCAATGAGAACAATGTCCCGGTGCCCGGCCTCGTCGCGGTCGCAACCAAGCCGTAGCCCGATGGAATGCACGCGCAGGCCTCTCCTTTGTCATTCCGGGATGCGGCGCTTGGCGCAGGCTTCTCCGTCGTCATTCCGGGATGCGCCACTTGGCGCAGGCCCGGAATCCATAACCACCATCGGGAGTATGGATTCCGGGCTCGCGCTCCGCGCGCCCCGGAATGACTGCGGTGAGATGTGACGGCGCATTTCCACGGCACGAATGTGCCCGGGCTTTTGTCATTCCGGGCGCGCGCCAGCGCGAGCCCGGAATGACGGCGAAGGCCCGCGTCCCGGAAGGACCAAGGCCCTCGACGAAACGGCCATGGCGGCTTACCTGTGGTGCCGTGCCGCCGCCCCGCATTCTGACCGCATCTTCGGCCGAGACGCCCGCGTTGCTGCCGGACCGGTTTCGTCAATGGTTCGCGAGCCGCGGCTGGTTGCCGCGCGAGCACCAATTGGCGTTATTGGCAAAGGCCCGCGACGACCGCTCGGCGCTGTTGATCGCCCCGACCGGCGCCGGCAAGACGCTGGCCGGATTTTTGCCGACCTTGGTGGAGTTGAGCGCGCCCGCGGCGGTCGCGGGATCGCGCGCCGGCGGCGTCTTCTCCACCGGGCGCGGGGTGCAACCAAGCCGCGGCCTCCACACGCTCTATATCTCGCCGCTGAAGGCGCTCGCGGTCGACATCGCTCGCAATCTGGAAACGCCGATTGCCGAAATGGCGCTGCCGATCAAGGTCGAGACCCGCACCGGCGACACCCCGGTGTCGCGGCGGCAGCGGCAGCGGCGGTACCCGCCGGACATCCTGCTCACCACGCCGGAGCAACTGGCGCTGCTGCTGTCCTCCGACGACGCGCCGTTCCTGTTCGCTTCGCTCGAGCGCATCGTGCTCGACGAGTTGCATGCGCTGGTGACCTCCAAGCGGGGTGACCTGCTGTCGCTCGGGCTGGCGCGGCTGTGGCGGCTCGCGCCCGGGCTGCGCGCAATCGGCCTGTCCGCCACCGTCGCCGAGCCGGAATCGCTGGCGCGGTTTCTGGTGCCGCAAGCCGACGGCCGAAGCCAAGCCGCCGATATCGTCGTCGCCGGCGGCGCCGCGGCGCCGGTTGTCGAAATGCTCGACACACGCGAGCGGCTGCCCTGGGCCGGGCACAGCGCGCGCCATGCGCTCGGCGAAATCTACGATCTGATCCGGCGCCACAACACCACGCTGGTATTCGTCAACACCCGCAGCCAGGCCGAGATGCTGTTTCAGGATCTGTGGCGCATGAACGACGATGGCCTTGCCATCGCGCTGCATCATGGCTCGCTCGATGTCGCGCAGCGCCGCAAGGTCGAGGACGCGATGGCGGCGGGACGGCTGCGCGGCGTGGTCTGCACCTCTTCGCTCGATCTTGGCGTCGACTGGGGCGACGTCGATCTCGTCATCAATATCGGCGCGCCGAAGGGCGCCTCGCGGCTGATGCAGCGGATCGGCCGTGCCAATCACCGCATCGACGAAGCCTCCCGCGCGGTGCTGGTTCCGGCCAATCGCTTCGAGGTGCTGGAGTGCCGGGTGGCAATCGATGCCATCGCGGAGAATGCGCAGGACACCCCGCCGCTGCGCACCGGCGCGCTCGACGTTTTGGCGCAGCATGTGCTCGGCTGCGCCTGCGGCGAGCCGTTTGTCGCGGGTGAACTCTATCGCGAAGTGCTGACGGCTGCGCCCTATGCCGGCCTGACCCGGAGCGATTTCGACGACGTGGTCGATTTTGTCGCCACCGGCGGCTATGCGCTGAAGACCTACGAGCGCTTCGCCCGCATCAAGCAGGACAAAGACGGCCGCTGGCGCGTCGCCAACCCGCGGGTGCGGCAGAGCTATCGCCTGAACGTCGGCACCATTGTCGAGGACACGATGCTGAAAGTGCGGCTGGTGCGCTCGCGCGGCGGCGGGTCGGGATCGACCGGCGCGCTGGCGCGCGGCGGCCGGATGCTCGGCGAAATCGAGGAAGCCTTCATCGAGGGCCTCGTGATCGGCGACACTTTCGTCTTTGGCGGCGAGGTGGTGCGTTACGAAGCGCTTGCCGAGGATCAGGTCTATGTGTCGCGCGCCAACGACAAGGATGCGAAGGTGCCGTCCTATATGGGCGGCAAGTTTCCGCTGTCGACCTATCTCGCCGAGCGCGTCCGCAAATTGCTCGACGACCGGCGTGCCTGGAACGCGTTGCCGGATCAGGTGCGCGACTGGCTGTCGCTGCAGCGGGATTTTTCCCGCGTTCCCGGCGTCCGCGAGCTATTGGTGGAAACCTTTCCCCGCGCCAACAAGCATTACCTCGTCTGCTACCCGTTCGAGGGTCGACTGGCGCATCAGACGCTGGGCATGCTGCTGACGCGGCGAATGGAGCGGGCGCGGGTGCGTCCGCTCGGCTTTGTTGCCAATGAATATGCGCTGGCGGTGTGGGGACTGGGGGACATCTCGTTCATGATCCGGCAGGGCCGGCTCGACCTCAACGCGCTGTTCGATCCGGACATGCTGGGCGACGATCTCGAGGCGTGGCTGGCCGAATCCGCGCTGATGAAGCGCACGTTCCGCACCTGCGCGGTGATTTCCGGGCTGATCGCGCGGCGCTTTACCGGCGAAGAGAAAAGCCGCCGCCAGGTGCTGTTCTCGACCGACCTGATCTATGACGTCTTGCGCAAGCATCAGGCCGACCACGTGTTGTTGCGGGCGGCGCGGGCCGATGCCGCGAGCGGGCTGCTCGATCTGCGCCGGCTCGGCGATATGCTGTCGCGTATCCAGGGACGAATCATCCACAGGGAACTCGAACATGTTTCGCCGCTCGCAGTGCCGGTGATGCTGGAAATCGGCCGCGAGTCAGTTTATGGCGAAGCATCGGACGAATTGCTGGCGGAAGCCGCCAAGGAACTCGTCAAGGAGGCGACGTCGTAGATCATGGGTTTGTTGCGCTCCGACCTGGCAGCATCGTCATGCCCGGGCTTGTCCCGGGCATCCACGTCTTTTTTCTTGCCGCGGCCAGGACGTGGATGGCCGGGACAAGCCCGGCCATGACGATGAACCTCGCTCTCTCCATCGTCTCGCAAAGCGCGTTGAATGTCAGCGGAGTTTCACTACTTGCCGATCTCTCCGGCGCGTTGTTCTGGGACGAGCAGAGCCTGCTCGTCGTCTCCGATCTGCATCTGGAAAAAGGCTCGAGCTTCGCCGCCCGCGGCGTGCTGCTGCCGCCCTACGATACCGCGGCGACGCTGAGCCGGCTCGCGACGGTGATTGCACGGCATGATCCGCGCATGGTGATCGCGCTCGGCGACAGCTTCCACGACCGCAACGCCCATACCCGGTTGTCGACGCCGGACCGCGACGCCCTCGCAGCATTGCAATTGCGGCGCGACTGGATCTGGATATCGGGCAACCACGATCCGGCGCTGCCGACCGATCTCGGCGGCGTGGTCGCAACCGAAGTGGCGATCGGGCCGATTGCGTTTCGCCATCAGCCGACCGGCGCGGCCGGTGAGATCGCCGGTCATCTGCATCCCAAGGCGCGCGTCAGCAGTCGCGGCCGTTCGATGGAGCGGCGATGTTTCGCCTGCGACGGCGAGCGCGCGGTGCTGCCGGCGTTCGGCGCCTATACCGGGGGGCTCAACATTCGCGACGCGGCGTTCGCGAAGATATTTGGAACGCCGGGCTTTATGGCGCATGTGCTCGGCGACAACCGCCTCCACAGCATCGCCGCCTCGCGCTGTTATTGAAGCGCGGTTAGCCTTCGCGAGCAGGCTAGTCCTTGCGGAAAACGATCGACGCCATCCATCCGGTCATCAGCGCCATCCAGACTGTCACCAGGCCGTAGCTGAAGCCATCCTGGCGGGCGGTGGTGGCGACGAACTGCTCGAAGCCGACCTTGACGATCTCGAATGCGGTCTCGGTCCGCGTCACCAGGCCACCATCGGCAAACAGCTTGATCTCGACATTATAGGTGCCGATCGGCACCTCGGCCGGAAGCGGAATGCCGGTGCGAAACAGCGTCGGCGTCAGGAAGCTCACCGCGGAAGTCGCCTCGCGATAGAGGCCGTGGTCGGAGCGCAGCCGGACGAAGGCGCGGCGAAAGGCGTCGTTCGGCACCACGTCGGCATAATCGGGCCCGACGCGCTGGGTGAGCAGCACATTGTCGAGGCCGAGCTGCTGGCGCCGCTGCACCTCGGCCGATGCGATAGCGCCGAACGGGCGGTTGGCAAACACCGCCAGATAGGCCGGCACTTGCAGGAACTGGCGGTAGTCGGTGTTGACCCAGATGCCGAATTTGCGTTCCTTGCGCCGGGTCACCATGTCGGCGCGCGGGCCGCTCACGGTGACGACCAGATCATAGGCGGTGCGATTGCCAGGGGTGGCCGCATCCTTTTCCACCGAGCCGAACAGCACCAGCTCCTCGCCGGAATAGTTCGGCGTCACCGTCACCCGATGGTTCGAGACCGACACGATCAGCCGTTCCGCGCGCGCCGGCGCTGCGGCGGGCGCCGTGCCCAGGGCCAGCGCAAGGCCGGCCGCTGCGAGGGACGGGCGCATTCTCATCCGGCGCCCCCGGTTTCACGGATGGTGAAGAGATCGTCGGGGCGGATCACCAGTTCGATCGCGAAACGGATTCCGACGGCGAGAATCAGCAGTCCGAGCAGCAGCCGCAGATGCTCGCCGCGAATCTTCTGGCCGGCGCGGGCGCCGAACTGCGCGCCGGTCACCCCGCCGACCATCAGGATCAGCGCCAGCACCGCATCGACCAGATGGTTGGTGACGGCATGCAGCATGGTCGCGAACAGCATGGTGACCAGCGTCAGCACCATCGAGGTACCGATCACGGTCGCGGTCGGCACCCGCAGCAAATAGATCATGATCGGAACCAGGATGAAGCCGCCGCCGATGCCCATGATCGCGCCGATGAAGCCGATGATGACGCCTACCGTCACGACCGGGATCACCGACAGGTAGATCTTGGAACGCTTGAAGCGCATCTTCAGCGGCAGGCCGTGGATCCAGCCATGGCTGCCGGAGCGGCGCATCGGTACCACGACCCCGCGCCGGGCCCGCAGGATCGCGCGTATCCCTTCCCAGAACATCAATCCGCCAACGGTGGTCAGCAGCAGCACATAGGATAGCGCGATCAGCAGATCGAGCTGGCCGAGCGAGCGCAGCAGCGTGAAGGTAAAGACGCCGAGCGTGGTGCCGACAATGCCGCCGCTCAGCAGCACCATTGCCAGCGCCGGATCGATGGCGCGGCGGCGCCAGTAGGATAGCGCGCCGGAAAACGATGAGGCGGCGATGTGGCTTGCGACCGAGGCGACCGCGACCGCGGGCGCGATGCCGACGAAGATCAAAAGCGGCGTCATCAGAAACCCGCCGCCGATGCCGAACATGCCGGACACGAAACCAACCGCCGCGCCCATCGCCAGGATGAGGAAGATATTGACCGGCAGGTCGGCGATCGGAAGGTAAAGCTGCACGCGCGTCTGCTTCGGAATTAGCCGGAAAGGGCGGCCGAAACCGCTCGCGGCATGGTTTCTCAGGGAGCGCGGATCAAGAGCCGCGTCCCTGCATAACCGAAATCATCCGTCGGAGGGACTCGAGATTTCGAGATCAGCGGGCCGCGCGCTTGATCGAAACCGGCTTTGCCGGGGGCTTTGCCGTATTCGCCTGGGCCGGCGCGCTGTCCCAGCCGCCGGTCGGGGCCGCTGCGCTGACGGCGTCGTGGGGCTGCGGCTCGACCGTGAATGTCTGGATCGCGAGCTTGGCCGCGGCGAGCGACTGCGCGTCGAGCCGCTTCGCAATATCGTCGCGCTTATGGGCGGAATCCGCATCGCCCTGCGCGGCCGCCAGGCTGAACCATTTGTAGGATTCGGCAAGATTCTGTTCGACCCCGATGCCGCGGGCGTAGAGGATGCCGAGGTTGAACTGGCTGTCGGCGACGCCGCGATCGGCCGCCTTGCGGAACCACTGCGCCGCGCTCTTGTAATTGGCGCCCTTGCCGCCGCCGTCGGCATCGAGCACGGCGAGGTTATGCATTGCCTTGGCGTTGCCGCGCTCGGCCGCCTGCAGGTAGTAGCGGCGCGCGATATCGATGTCCTTTTTCACGCCGAGACCCTTTTCATACAAGGTCCCGAGCCGGAAGATCGCCGGCACCACGCCGGCCTGGGCGGCCCGGCCATACCATTTGGCGGCTTCGTCGAGGTTCGGCGCCACGCCCTTGCCTTCGGCGAAACGGATGCCGATCTCATAGGCTGCGGCCGGGTCGCCCTTGAGCGCGGCGCTGCGCAGCACCGGGCCACCGATCGCGTCCGGCAATCGCTCGGTCGGCGGGATCAGCACCACAGGCAGCTTGGCGGTGGCAGGCGTCGGCACAAGCGGAATGGCGCCCGTGACATCGCTGCCCGGAGCCGGCGCGGCAACGGCGGCGGTCTGCGGGATCGCCACCGACGCGCTGCCATCGGCATCGGCCGGCGCAGAATCATTGAGCGACTGCCGGCCGACCGGTGCCGGCGAGGTCATCGAAGGCGGCTCCTGCGCCGGCGCAACCGGGCCGGCATTGTCTTCCGCGGGAGCCGGCGCCGGAGTCGGCGAAGCGCTCGAATTCTCCACGGCCGGGAGCTGCCGCGCGCTGCCGCCGTCGAGCATGGTCATCGCCATCTTGAACGAACCAAGCACGATCACGACCACGCTCGCGCCGACCAGCAGCGAGCGAATCTTCGAGGTAATCGTCGATGATTCCCTGGCCTTGCCGACGCCGGTGCTCTTGAGCGGGCTGCGAATCGCCTTGTCGACCGGCGGTGAAGCCGCGGCGGCCTGTGCGGCGCGGCGCGCCGCGGCGATGAAATTGGTCGCGCTGGCCTGCTCGCGCGTGCTTGCCGCGATTTCGCTGATGGCGCTTTCGGAGGCGGCGATGCGTTCCGACGGCGAAACCGCTCGCCCGGTCGGTCGCGTTCCCGGCTCGAGCGGATGATCGGGCGGCAGACCCGGTTCGATCGCGGCGCGCGGTGGCGCGGCATGCGGCTCGAGAATTTCACTGATGGCGCGCGGCGTGATCGCGGCAACGGCCGGCGCGGCGGCATGGAAGTCGCGCGGCGCGGCCGAAAAATGCAGCTCGGCGGCAGCCGGATTGGGCAATTCGGGTTTGACTTGCGGCGGTATCGCCGCGGCGGGCGGCGGGACGGGCCGGGAGGCCGATGCGGCTTGCGCGGGCGGCACCATCGGCGCGGCGCGCGCGCTGCGCAGATCGCCTTCGATCATCGCCAGCCGATCGACGACATGGCCGAGCGAGTTGTGAACGGCCTCCAGCGAAACCTGGGTTTGGCGGTCGCGCTCGCTCTGGCTGAGGCGAATACCGGAAAATTCGCGCTTGACGATATCGGCAATGCCGGAATCCTCGGGCGCGTTTCCGGGCCCGCGGCTTTCGGTCAGCGCCGCGAAACTGGCATGCTGGGCTTCGAGATGGCGCAGGATGTCCTGCAAGCCATGCTCGACGCGGTCGAGATGGCCGGCGCGGTGTTCGGTGGACGCCTCGAGGCGTTCGAGCAGATAGGACACGCGCTGCTCGAGATGGGCGAAGGCGGCGGCGCTGTCGTTGGCGACGGGCATCCGATCGATGCGGTCCGACAGCCCCCGCAGCGCGCCTTCGAGCTGTTCGGAGGTTTCGCTGGCCGCCGGACGCTCGCGGCTTTCCAACGATGAGGCCAGGGCGGCGATGCGCTGCTCGATCGCGGCGAACGACTCGCGGTTGTCGCCGGCGCGGGCAAGCTGGTCGACCTTGGACGAAAGTGTGTGCACATCGTCGCTGAGCCGCGCCAGCGCGTCGGTGGAGGCGACGTTGGAGACGATGGAGCGAAGCGCGGCGATGGCGTTTTCGAGCTGGTGGACGGTCGAGGGGTCGTCACCGGCGCGCAGAATCGTGTCGAGCCTGGCGCCGAGATTGCGGATCGCCTCGTCGTAGCCGGCCAGTTGTTCCGCCGGTTTCAGCGAACGCAGCGTTTCGCGAATCTCGTCGAGCGCGCGTTCGATGCCCGCCAGGGCCAGGCTATCGGTGCCGCTTTGCCGGGTGTCGTCGATGCGGCGGGACAGCGACCGGATCTCGCTTTCGATCGATTCGATCGCCCGGCGCGGCATCGCCTCGGTAATGGCGGCGCGAATCTCGGCGAGTTCGATCCGGAAGGCGGCGATCGATGGCTCGACCCCGCTGGGGTGCTGCAGCGCTTCGATCTGGCTGGTGATCTTGAACAGATGACGCTCGAGCGAGGTGAAATCGGGCCTGGCCGGCGTCGCCGGCGCCATGGTCGGTGTCAGCGGCGGCGCACTGCGCGGCGGCACTTGCCGCGGCGGTGCATCGTCAAGTTCACTCTGGCGTGCGGTGATTTCGGCGACCGCCAGCTCCAGCGAAGCCGGACTGAGCGGCGGGGACGGACGATAGACCTCGGCTGCGGCGCGCTCCACCAGGTCGGCCTGGTGCTGCGAGTCTTGCGCAAAGGCGTTTCTTGCCGCAGCGGGATTTGAGATCTGCGACAGCCGCGCATCGAGCCGCGAGATGGCGTCGTTCAACTGCCGCGCGACGCCGGGCTCGCCTCGTGCGAGCTCGCTGCGCGGCAAGTCCTGGCGCGGCGCCGCGCGCGAGATCTGGTCGATCTGGCGGGTAATGGAATCGAGCCGCTGATGAATATCGGCAACGTCGCGCGTCTCCGGTCCCGGCATCGGCCGTTGCTCGGAGGGGCGGGCAAAATCGGGCGGCGCGGATTCGCCGATGGTGGAATTGAGCCAGTCGCTCAGCGTCATGCCGGCGCGCCGCGCGGCGGACTCGGCCCGCTCGCGCACGGATGGATCGATGCCCTCTACATTCCACGAAACGCGCGAATTCATGCTTTCGTCCGGTCCGACTCCGGCGCCTGCCACGCGCCTTCAGCCTCCCCGCGCGTCCCTTGGTGAGACAATCGAATTCCGCGCAGAGCGTCTGCCTCTGCGGTCGACTTTTTCGTGTTACGGTAAACAACCGGTTAAGATTCGGTCATCCCATCTGGAAAGTTGCCCGGCGACAGCATCGAATGGCCGATGGGACCGCGACCGCGCGGCGCGCCGGTTAAGGCGCTTGCCACGGGAGCCCTCGGCTGGTCGCTCGCGGCCTTGAGTCCAATTCTGGAAATGAACAATTGCTGCGCTGCAAAATCTCCCCTAAATGAGGTCCGCCAGCCAGCCGAGAGGTCATCATGCCGATCTACAAAGCTCCCCTCGAAGACGTCAGCTTCCTGCTCAATGACGTATTCCAGATCGACCGCTACGACAATCTCCCCGGCTTTAGTGACGCCTCCGCCGATGTGCGCGAGGCGATCCTGGGCGAGGCGGCCAAACTGAGCGAGCAAGTGCTGCAGCCGCTCAATCGGGTCGGCGATCTCGAGGGCTGCGTCCGCCATGACGACGGGCGGGTGACGACCCCGAAGGGCTTCAAGGAGGCATTCGCCCAGCTTGCCGAAGGCGGCTGGCTCGGTCTCTCGGCGCCCACCGAATATGGCGGGCAGGGGCTGCCGGTGACGCTGACCCAAGTGGTCACGGAATTCCAGAGCGCGGCGAACATGGCATTTTCGATGTATGGCGGCCTGACCCAGGGGGCGACCGCGGCCCTGGTGGTCCATGGCCGGCCGGAACAGAAGGCGATGTTCGTGCCGAAAATGGTGGCGGGACAATGGACCGGCACCATGAATCTCACCGAGCCGCAATGCGGTACCGATCTGGGGCTGCTGCGGACCCGGGCGGTCAAGCAGGGCGACGACAGCTACAAGATCACCGGCACCAAGATCTTCATCTCCGCCGGCGAGCATGATCTGGCGGAAAACATCGTCCATCTGGTGCTGGCGAGAATCGAGGGCGCCCCGAGCGGCATCAGGGGCGTGTCGCTGTTCGTGGTGCCGAAGATCCTCGTCAATGCCGATGGATCGCTGGGCGCGCGCAACGGCGTGTCGTGCGGCTCGATCGAGCACAAGATGGGGATTCACGGCAACTCCACCTGCGTGATGAATTACGACAGCGCCACCGGTTGGCTGATCGGCGAGGAAAACAAGGGCATGCAGGGCATGTTCGTGATGATGAACGAGGCGCGGCTTGGCGTCGCGGTGCAGGGGCTGGCGCAATCCGAGGTTGCCTATCAGAACGCGGTTGCCTACGCCCGGGACCGCCTGCAGGGCCGCGCGCTGTCCGGGCCTCAGGCGCCGGACAAGCCGGCCGATCCGATCATCGTGCACCCGGATGTGCGTCGCACGCTGCTCACGATCCGGGCCTTCAACGAGGCGGCGCGCGCGATGGTGGTGTGGACTTCGCTGAAAAGCGACGTCGCGCATCGCTCCAGCGACCCCGGCGATCGCGAGGCCGCGGACGATCACATGGGGTTGATGACGCCGGTCATGAAGGGCGTCCTGACCGATGTCGGATTTTCCAACGCGGTGCTGGCGCAGCAGATGTATGGCGGCCACGGCTATATCGCCGAGAACGGCATGGAGCAGTTCGTGCGCGACGCTCGCATCGCCATGATCTATGAGGGCGCCAACGGGATTCAGGCGCTCGACCTGGTCGGCCGCAAATTGCCGCGCAACGGCGGCCGCGCCGTGATGTCGTTCTTCGGCGAAGTCGCCGCCTTTGCCAAGGAGCACGGCGCGGACGAGGCCATGAAGCCCTATGTGGCGCCGCTGAGCACGGCGCTCGGCCATCTGCAGCAGGCCACCACCTGGTTGATGCAGAACGCGATGGCAAAGCCGGATAATGCCGGCGCCGGCGCCACCGACTACATGCAACTGTTCGGGCTCGTCACTTTCGCCTACATGTGGGCGCGTATGGCGAAAGTCGCACAAGACAAGATTGCGGGCAGCGGCGCGACGCCCTATCTGACCACCAAGCTCGTAACCGGCCGCTTCTTCATGGAGCGGATGCTGCCGGAAACGGCGCTGCACCTGGCGCGCATCGAGACCGGAAGCGCGACCACCATGGAACTGGCGGCGGAAGCCTTTTGATCGGAGAAATTCTTCCGCGCCCGCCGACGAACCGCGACAATTTCCGTTCCCGCCGATATATTATGATCCTCATACCAGGAGGGCGTCATGCCTGAGGCATTTATCTACGATCACGTTCGCACACCGCGTGGCCGCGGCAAGGCCGATGGCGCGCTGCACGAGGTGACCGCGCTGGCGCTGGCCACGGCGCCGCTGAAAGCGCTGAAGGAACGCAACCGGCTCGGCGAGGACGTCGTCGACGACGTCGTGCTCGGCGTGGTCGACCCGGTCGGCGAGGCCGGCTCCGACATCGCGCGCTTTGCGGCGCTGCAGGCCGGGCTCGGTGAATCTGTCCCCGGTGTCCAGATCAGCCGGTTCTGCGCTTCGGGCCTCGATGCCGTGAATTTCGCCGCCGCCCAGATCATGAGCGGCCAGCATGAGCTCACCATCGGCGGCGGCGCTGAATCCATGAGCCGTGTCGGCATCGGCGCCTCCGGCGGCGCCTGGCCGATGGACCCCTCGATCGCGGTGCCCGCCTATTTCATGCCGCAGGGCGTGTCAGCCGACCTGATTGCGACTAAATACGGCTTCTCGCGCGACGATGTCGACGCCTATGCGGTGCAGAGCCAGCAGCGCGCCGCCAAGGCGTGGGACGAGGGCCGCTTCAAGAATTCAGTGGTGCCGGTGAAGGACGTCAACGGGCTGACCATCCTGGCCAAGGACGAGCACATGCGGCCGACCACGACGATGCAGTCGCTCGGGCAGTTGCAGCCGTCGTTCGTGACCGTGGGCCAGATGGGCGGCTTTGACGCAGTGGCGATCCAGTCGCACCCGGAAATCGAGCGCATCAACTACGTGCACCATGCCGGAAACTCGTCCGGCATCGTCGACGGCGCCGGCGCCGTCCTGCTCGGCAGCAAGGAGGCGGGGGTGAAGCACGGCCTGAAACCGCGGGCGAAGATTCGCGCCTTCACCAATATCGGCTCCGAGCCGGCGATGATGCTGACCGGTCCGGTCGATGTGACGAAGAAGCTGTTTGAACGCTCGGGCATGAAGAAATCGGACATCGACCTGTTCGAACTGAACGAAGCCTTCGCCTCGGTGGTGCTGCGCTACATCCAGGCCTTCGACATCGACACCGCCAGGATCAACGTCAATGGCGGCGCGATTGCACTCGGCCATCCGCTCGGCGCCACCGGCGCGATGATCCTCGGCACCGTGCTCGACGAGCTCGAGCGCACCAACAAATCGACCGCGCTGGTCACGCTGTGCATCGGCGGCGGCATGGGCACCGCGACCATCATCGAACGGGTTTGACCGACCTTTACTCCCTCCCCCATGCGGGGCCTTGCGGGGGAGGGTTGAGGAGGCGCCGTAGGGTGGGCAAAGCAAAGCGTGCCCACCAACGATGTCCGATCAAAAATCGGTGGGCACGGCGCCAAGGGCGCCTTTGCCCACCCTACCGTTTCAGAGACAACCGCCGCGCGCACGATTGGCCGGCATCGAGGGAGCGACAACATGGCCTTCAGGAATTTCAAGATCGAGACCGACGCCGACGGCATTGCGCTGGTGACCTGGGACACGCCGGGGCGTTCGATGAACGTGCTCGACGAGACCTCGATCAACGAACTCGAAGCAATTGTGAAGCAGACCTCCGCCGACAGCGCGGTCAAGGGCGTCGTCATCACCTCGGGCAAGGAGGCGTTGTCCGCCGGCGCCGACCTGTCCATGCTGGAAGGCATGGGCCGCAGCTATGCCGATGTGCTGAAAGCCAAGGGCGAGGAGGCGGCCAACCAGTCACTGTTCGAGCAGAGCCGCCGTTTCTCGCAGGTGTTCCGCTCGATCGAGACTTCCGGCAAGCCGTGGGTCGCCGCCATCAACGGGCTGGCGCTTGGCGGCGGTTTCGAACTGACGCTGTCGTGCCATTACCGCGTCGCCGCCGAGAATCCCAGGACGCGTCTCGGCCTGCCCGAAGTCAAGGTCGGACTGTTTCCCGGCGCCGGCGGCACCCAGCGCGTGCCGCGGATCGTGCCGCCGCAGGATGCGATGCAATTGCTGCTGAAAGGCGAGGCGATCAATCTCGACAAGGCCAAGGCGCTCAAACTGATCGACGCCATCGTTCCCGCCGGGGATCTGATCAAGGCGGCGAAGGAATGGATCAAGGGCGGCGGCAAGGCGGTCGCGCCCTGGGATGAAAAGGGTTTCAAGCTGCCGGGCGGCCCGGTCTATTCCAAGACCGGCATGATGATGTTTCCGGCCGGCAACGCGATCTTCCGTCGCGAGACCTACGACAATTATCCGGCGGCGCGCGCCATCATGCAGTGCGTTTATGAGGGCCTGCAGCTACCGATCGACGCCGCGTTGCGGGTCGAGTCGCGCTACTTCACGAAGATCCTGCGCAGCAAGGAAGCGGCCGCGATGATCCGCAGCCTGTTCCTGTCGATGCAGGAATTGAACAAGGGTGCCCGCCGGCCGCCGAATGTGCCGCCGACCAAGGTGAAGAAACTGGCCGTAATCGGCGCCGGCTTCATGGGCGCCAGCGTCGGCTACGTCTCGGCGCGCGCCGGCATCGATGTGGTGCTGATCGATCGCGACCAGGAAAGCGCCGACAAGGGCAAGGCCCACGCCCAATCCGTGATCGACGATCTGATCAAGAAGGGCCGCGCCAAGGAAAAGGACCGCGACGCCATTCTGGCGCGCATCAGCCCGACCGCCGATTACAACGCGCTGAAGGATTGCGATCTGGTCATCGAGGCGGTGTTCGAGGACCGCAAGGTCAAGGCCGAAACCTACGCGAAAGCGCAGCCGCTCTTGAAATCCGACGCGATCTTTGCCTCCAACACCTCGACGCTGCCGATCAATTCGCTGGCCGAGGAGTTCAAGGACCAGGGCAGGTTCATCGGCATTCACTTCTTCTCGCCGGTCGAGAAGATGATGCTGGTGGAGATCATCGTCGGCAAGAACACCGGCGATGTCGCGCTCGCCACCGCGCTCGATTACGTCCGGGTGATCGGCAAGACGCCGATCGTGGTCAATGATTCGCGCGGCTTCTTCGCCAACCGTTGCGTGTTGCGCTTCACCGCCGAAGGCCTGGAAATGCTGATGGAGGGCGTGCCGCCGGCGATGATCGAGAATACGGCGAAGATGGCCGGCATGCCGGTCGGACCGCTGTCGCTGTCCGACGAGGTCGCGCTTGACCTCGTGCTCAAGATCATGAAGGCGACCGAGGCCGATCTCGGCGCCAATGCCATCGACCAGAGCCAGAAGAAGCTCTTGGTCGAGATGGTCGAGAAACAGGGCCGCTTCGGCCGCAAGAACGGCAAGGGATTTTATGATTACCCGGAGAAGGGCAAGGGCCAGAAGAGCCTGTGGTCGCAACTTGGCAGCCTGCAGCCCCGGCATCTCGACCCCGATACGCTCGATGTCGAGGAATTGAAGCAGCGCTTTTTGGTGGTGCAGGCGGTGGAAGCCGCGCGCACCGTCGAGGACCACGTCATCACCGACATGCGCGAGGCCGATGTCGGCTCGATCCTGGGATTCGGCTTCGCCCCGTTCACCGGCGGCACGCTGTCCTATATCGACTTCATGGGGTCGAGGCAGTTCGTCGAGCTCTGCCGCAAGCTCGAGGCCAAATACGGCTCGCGCTTCACGCCGCCAAAACTCCTGATTGAGATGGCGGCCAAGGACGAGACCTTCTACGGCCGCTTTCCGCCGAAGAAACAGGCGGCGGCGTAAGTTGTCGTCCCGGCCAGGCAAAGCGCGAGCCGGGACCCATGCGCCGCGGCTTTTCGATCGGGCAGTGCGGTAGTCACTTTTGCAACAACGAACGCCTGTGGTTATGGGTCCCTGCGT
Organism: uncultured Alphaproteobacteria bacterium; assembly: GCA_963808035.1. Taxonomy (GTDB): domain Bacteria; phylum Pseudomonadota; class Alphaproteobacteria; order Rhizobiales; family Xanthobacteraceae; genus Bradyrhizobium. Next base: position 61,034 of record CAWEEF010000014.1, read on the forward strand.
CCGCAGGGACGACGTTCCGGCTTGTGCCGCGCCTCACGCCGCCTTGAGCTGGCCTTCCATCTTGAGCGCGGCCTGCACGTTGGGGCGCGCGGCGACGCGGTCCTTGAAGGCCATCAGGTTCTTCATTTCCGACAGGTCGATCTTCATGCGGTCGGCCCAGGCCAGCATCACGAACAGATAACCGTCGGCGACGGTGAACTGTTTGCCCATCAGATAGTCGCGGCCGGCAAGCTGGGAGTCGGCATATTTGAATTTGCCGATGATCCGGTCGATGAAGAATTTCTTCACCTCATCGGGAATCGCCGGATTGAACAGCGGGCTGAAATTCTTGTGCAACTCGCTGGTGGTGAAGTTCAGCCATTCCTGCAGCTTGTAGCGTGCATCGGTGCCGTTGGCTGGCGCCAGGTTCTTGCCGGCGGCCCTGTCCGCAATGACCTGGACGATCACCGGGCCTTCGGTCAAAAGTTCGCCGCTGTCCAACAGCAGCGCCGGGACCTGGCCCTTGGGATTGATGGCGGTGAAATCGTCGCCGTTTTCGGTCTTTTTCGCCTTGAGGTCGACTTTGACGAGTTCGTGTTGCAGACCGGCTTCATGTAGCGCGATATGGGGTGAGAGCGAGCAGGCGCCCGGCGAGTAATAGAGTTTCATGGGAATTCCCTTCCTGCGATGGATGTTGGTTGACTGAGGCCGGGGTAATTAAATGCATTTGCATGGAATAGTCAAGATTGATGCAGCTGCATTTAGTGCGGTACACTCACGGGTCTGATGTATGGTCCGAGCCATGAAACGCAAACCATCGACCGAAGCCACGGCCGCCTGGATCCGCCTGATGCGGCTGCAGAGCCGGGTGCTCGACGCCGTCGAGCAGGATCTGAAGAAGGCGGGGTTTCCGCCGCTCGCCTGGTATGATGCGTTGCTGGAACTGTCACGCGCGCCGAGCGGCGAAATGCGCCCGGTCGAGCTGGAAAAGCAGATGCTGATCCCGCAATATTCGACTTCGCGGCTGATTGACCGCCTGGTGGACGAGGGGCTGGCGGCGCGCCGCGAATGCAAGATCGACAAGCGTGGGCAGTTTGTCGAGATTACCGAAGCCGGGCGCGAACTGCAGAAGAAGATGTGGAGCGCGTATTCAGCCGCGATCGAAAAGCATGTCGGCTCGAAACTGTCCGATGCCGACGCGCTGAAACTCTGCGCCCTGCTCGACCGGCTCGGCTGCTCCTGCGAGGAGGCCCCGGCGCTCACCGCAAGAGACGGCGCGCCCGCACGATGATATTGTTATCGCCGCAAGCATCCCCGGGCCGATCGGTCCGGGGCCAACCCCGACACCGCGCGCGTTCGGTCGAAGCGCCTTTTATCCGGAATTTGTATGGCGCGTGACCACATCGATATGACGCCGCTGCAGTCACGCGACGAACTGGTCGCGTGGCTCGAGGCCGGCGTGAAGCCCGTCTCCGATTTCCGGATCGGCACCGAACACGAAAAGACGCCGTTCACGGCCGAGGGCCACCTTCCCGTTCCCTACGAAGGGGGCCGCGGGATCGGCGCCCTGCTCGAGGGCATGAAGCTCCTGCTCGGCTGGGAACCGATCATGGAGCGCGGCAATATCATCGGACTCTACGACGTCACCGGCGGCGGCGCGATTTCGCTGGAGCCCGGCGGACAATTTGAACTATCGGGCGCGCCGGTCGAGAACGTGCATCAAACCCAGTCCGAGCTGATGGCGCATCTGGCGCAGGTGCGTGAGGTAGCGGCGCCGCTCGGCATCCGGTTTCTCGGACTCGGCATGACGCCGTCCTGGTCGCGGGCGCAGATTCCGATGATGCCGAAGGGCCGCTACAAGATCATGACCGATTACATGCCGAAGGTCGGCCGGTACGGCCTCGACATGATGTACCGGACCTGCACGGTGCAGACCAATCTCGACTTCTGCTCGGAAGCCGACATGGTCAAGAAGCTCCGGGTATCGGTGGCGCTGCAACCGGTGGCGACCGCCTTGTTCGCCAATTCACCCTTCACCGAAGGCAAGCCCAACGGCTTCCTGTCGTTCCGTTCCGAGATCTGGCGCGATACCGACAATGCGCGTTCCGGCATGATTCCATGGGCGTTCGAGGACGGCATGGGGTTCGAACGCTGGGTCGATTATGCGCTCGACGTGCCGATGTATTTCGTCAAGCGCGGCGATTCCTATATCGATGTGGCGGGATCGTCGTTCCGCGATTTCTTCGACGGCAGGAACTCTGCCTTTCCCGGCGAGCGCCCGACGCTGTCGGACTGGGCCAATCACTTGTCAACGATCTTCCCTGAAGTGCGGCTGAAACGCTATCTGGAAATGCGCGGCGCCGACGGCGTGCCGTGGGGACGGCTGCCCGCTTTGCCGGCGTTCTGGGTCGGATTGCTCTATGACAACACCAGCCTTGATGCGGCGTGGGACATCGTCAAGCACTGGAATGCGCCGGAGCGCCAGGCCATGCGCGATGACGTGCCGCGCATGGGCTTCAAGACCCGGATCAGGGATCGCTATTTGTTCGAAATCGCCAAGGAATGCCTGACGCTGGCGCATTCGGGGCTAAGGCGGCGTGGCCGGGCCGATCACCTCGGCCGCGACGAAAGCCGCCATCTCGATCCGCTGGAGCGGATTCTCGATTCCGGCCGCTGCCCCGCCGAGGAAATGCTGGAGAAATTCCACGGCCCCTGGCATGGCTCGGTCGAGCCGGCCTACCAGGAATACGCGTTTTAGGGCCGGCCCGGCGCCGTTCATCCGCCGTACAGGTTCATGGCGATCAAATGGCGGACCGCGACGCGCGGCGCGCAACTAGTTGAAAGCCAATGTTAATGTGGGGAGACCGCTGGCTCAGGGCGTGTTTGATGACGCTCGCCTTTGCGGCCGCCGTCACCGCCGCGCGACCGGCGCAGGCCCAGGCCAATTTCGATCGTCCGGGCAGCGACTATCAAAGCTCGCCGGTGGAGTCGGGCGATCCCGTGGATTGCGCATTGCTCTGCGAACGCGACCGGCACTGCCGGGCCTGGAGCTTCAACTATCCGACCGATATCGCCGGCGGTCCCGCGCTCTGCCGGCTGAAGAGCAGCGTGCCGTCGCGGACCAAGGACACTTGCTGCGTCTCGGGCGTGCGCGGCGCTGGCGTGGTCGAGCCGCGCAACGGCGCGATCGAAACCTCGATCGACCGGGCCGGCGGCGACTACCGCAATTTCGATCTCAAGAACGGTGACAGTGACGAGGTCTGCAAGATGGCGTGCGCCGCCGACAATAAGTGCCGGGCCTGGACCTACGCGCGCCCCGGCTATGTCGGAAGAGACGCGCACTGCTTTCTGAAGAAGGAAATCAAGCCGCCGCGCCGCAAGGCGGGATTCATGTCCGGCGTGGTGCGGTAAACCCAGCGTGAACCGGCGGCTGTCGCGGCGCGGCGGCGGCGAGCACCGTGAGTTCCGGCCAGAGCCGTTTCCAGCGTCGCGCCTTCGCTTCGTAGTTCGCCGCCGAGAAATTGGGCGAGGGGTTGGGCCGCACGATCATGCCGGCGATATCGTCAAAACCGTGCGGCGCATAGACCTCGTGACCATCCCGGCTGCGCCGGATTCCGACCTGGGTAGTCCGGGTCAGGAAGCGGTCAATGCCTTGCGTCGAGGATTGCAGCGCCGGGTAGGGCAGGCCGTGCTTGTGCGAATACCAGAGGTGAACGCGGGCCTGATTGCGCACCTCGACCTTGACGCTGAGCTTTGCAAACCGGCCCTGCAACTGGCGGATCACCACGTCCTCGGCCTGCCATGAGGTGTCGGAATCGAAATAGAACACGTCATAGTCGTCGATGCCGTAATCGACGGCGCGGTCGGTCAGCGTATTCCAGGCGGTCTGCACCAGGCATCCGGAGACGATCCAGGCATCCGGCAGTCCGAGCCGGAACAGCTCATTGGCAAAGGCCTGATTGACCGGGTTGCGCAGCGCCGCGGCGACAAAGTCATCGCTGTCCATGGGGTGGCCATGCGTTCTTGGCGTTGGTGTGCCGCCTTCAATGCACCGTGGTGAAGAACCGTGCGAGACGGAAGCCGGACAGCCAGGTCCAGACCGGCTGGCTGCGGATGCCGAGATCCCACGACCCGACCACGGCGTCGGCGCGGCCGACCAGATCGTCCATTGGCAGCAAGCCGACGCCGCCATCGCGCACCGGCACGCGGCTGTCGGCGGAATTGTCGCGGTTGTCGCCCATCACGAACAGCCGGCCCGTCGGCACGGTCACCTCGGGGGTGTTGTCTAGCCGGCCGTTGTCATGGAGCTTGAAAATCGCGTGGCTGACGCCGCCTGGCAACGTCTCGATAAAGCGATAGGCCGGCTCGGATCCGCCATTATCGTCCTCGGCTTCGCCGATGCCATCCGGCTTCAGCGAGGCGGGGCGGTCGTTGATGAAGAGCTGACCCTGCCGCATCTGGATCCGATCGCCGGGCAGGCCGACGACGCGCTTGACCCAGGCCTGCGAGCGGTCGCCCGGCCAGCGAAACACCACGACGTCGCCGCGCTTCGGCGTTCCGCCGAACACCCGCCCGGTCTCCGGCAAGGTGATCTGGATCGGCAGCGAGGCGGCGCTGTAGCCGTACGGATATTTCGACGCCAGCAGGGCATCGCCGATCAACAGCGTCGGCTCCATCGACCCGGACGGCACGTAAAAGGGCTCGGCGAGCGCTCCCTTGGCGAGAAACACGATCAGCACGATCGCCACGAGCTGGGCGAACTGGCCGCGCCAGGTGCTGGTCTTGGGGGCGACGGTTTCGGTGTCTGCGCTCATCCGCCGGTTCCTCCGACCGTGATCCGCTCCATCCGCAGCGTCGGCTGCCCGACGCCGACCGGCACGCCCTGGCCGTTCTTGCCGCAGGTCCCGATGCCGGAATTCGAGCGCCAGATCGTTGCCGATCATGGTGATGCGATGCAGGTCGGTCGGTCCATTGCCGATCAGCATGGCGCCCTTCAGCGGCGCGCCGATCTTGCCGTTTTCGATTCGGTAGGCTTCGGTGCACTGGAAGACATATTTGCCCGAGGTGATATCGACCTGACCGCCGCCGAAATTGGCAGCGTAGATGCCGTTCTTGACCGAGGCCAGGATTTCGGCCGGGTCGCGGCCACCCGCCAGCATGTAGGTGTTGGTCATGCGCGGCATCGGCACATGGGCATAGCTCTGGCGGCGGCCATTGCCGGTCGGCTTCATGTTCATCAGCCGGGCGTTCTGGCGATCCTGCATGTAGCCGACCAGGATACCATCCTCGATCAGCACGGTACGGTTGGTGGGCGTGCCCTCGTCGTCGATCGACAGCGAGCCTCTCCGGGCGGCAATGGTGCCGTCGTCGACCACTGTCACGCCCTTGGCCGCGACCTGCTGGCCCATCAGGCCCGCGAAGGCGGAGGTCTGCTTGCGGTTGAAATCGCCCTCGAGGCCATGGCCGACCGCCTCGTGCAACATCACGCCGGGCCAGCCCGCGCCGAGCACGACATCCATTTCGCCGGCCGGCGCCGGCACGGATTCCAGATTGACCAGGGCCTCGCGGATCGCACCGTCGGCGGCCTCCCGCCACGCCTTGGCCTCGACGAAGCGCACGTAGCCTTCACGGCCGCCATAGCCCTTGCTGCCGCTTTCCTGCCGATCGCCCTGGCCGGCGACCACCGATATATTTATCCGCACCAGCGGGCGGACGTCGCGATAGCTCTCGCCGTCGGGACGCAGGATCTCGACGAGCTGCCAGGTCGCGCCGAGACTGACCGTCACCTGCCGCACCCGCGGATCGCGGTCGCGGACATAGGCATCGATCTCGGCGAGCAGTTTCACTTTGCTTTCGAAGCCGGGCGCGTCGAGCGGATTGTCGTCGCCATAGAGCCGCACATTGGTGTGCGGGGGGGCTGCCGCGAACGTGCCCGAATAGCCGCCCCTTACCGCATGCACGGCGTCAGCGGCACGGATCAGCGCCGGCAGCGAGACGTCGGAGGAATGCGCGTAGCCGACCGCGTCGTCTTTCACGGCGCGCAGGCCGAAGCCCTGCGAGGTGTCGTAGGTCGCCTGTTTCAGGCGGCCATTGTCGAACATCAGCGCTTCGGTCTGGCCATATTCCAGGAACAGTTCGCCATCGTCGGCCCCTGCCAGCCCGCGCGCGACTTCATGGCGTACGGAATCGCGGTCGAGGTTGGCGCGGTCGAGCAGCGAGGTGATGACGGGATCAGTCATGCAGGCTCCAATCTGGGCGCATCGGTCCCTGCTCGCGCACCGAGCGCTGGGCAAGGACGATGATGCAGGCAAGATAGTCACGATCGCGCGAAAAGGGGAGGGGGCAGGGACCGGTGAGGAGGCCGGTTCGCCCAAGCGCTCCGCCGCCTCCTCACGGCAGCTTGTCGTATCCCTCGCCGAGACCGTTGAGGCTCAGCGGAAAACCGATGCCTTCCTCCGGGGTCTCGAAGATGATGAAGGTCGCAGTCTTGGCGTTCCGCAACTGATTGAGGAGCTTGTCGTCCATCACAACTTCGGCAACGCAGCCATTGGGCAGGCAGCGCACGAACCCGGCGCGGCCGACATCAACATTATCGAGCTTCAGGCCCAGTCCCGACGGCAGCAGCACGCCGAGCGGTGCGACCACCCGCATCAGCTTGTTCTTCTGGTCCGCGGTCTTGAGCACGATGACGGTCAGTCCCGCGTTGGAGCGGTCTTCCGCCACCACGCTCTGGATCAGGGCGCATTGTTCGGTCTGGGCGCCGGGTGGGGTGTCGCAGCGAATTTGCCAGTCGCCATGCACCGAGCGCACCGCACCCTGTGCGCTGGCGGCCGCGGTCAGGCCAAGCAGGAACGCGAGAACGAAGCCGGCAGCGGTCAAGGTCGCGCCCAGCCATCGGCTGAAACCGGCAGCGAATGATTCGTCCCGACTTGCGGTGCGCCCGTTCAGGTCCTTCGAAAGCCCCATCAGGGTCGATTTCTCCAGTATTCCTTGCCGGTTTTCCCGATTGACGGCACAGTCTCGCAAACGCCGGCCCGTGTGCCGTGGACTGATACGGCAATGACGGCGCCTTGAAGGCAATCCGGCGCCGGATCACTGCACCATTAGTCGCGAATCAGGTTCCTCGGGAACCGTCGATTGTGCCTACATCGGGCAATCCGTCTGTCAAGCGCCGGCCGATGGCAAATCCGGCTCTTTCGCTTGATTTCACGGGAAATGCGACATCAACTGGGTCGATGCCGATGCATCGCATTGCGCCTTACTACTGCATTGCGAGAGGCTGAGAATTATGGTTTGAGAGGTTGGATTTCGACGCGTTCTAACGATCCGGCCAAAAGACATGCCAAGGCCGTTTGTCAGGGGGCGGATCGTGCAGCATCTCTCGCCGTCCGGTGGAATGCTTTGAGGGTCTATCAAGGGAGCGCGAGCGGCATGAAGATGTCGAGAGGCGAGACGGGCCGGCGGTTGTTGGGATTGGCGGCAGCGGGTGTATTGCTGCTGGCCGGCGGGACGGCGTTGGCCGAGGAAGTCGGGCAGCCGGCACCGTGGGAATTGAACCTGCAGGCGTCGGCCTCGCCGGTGATGGACAGCATCATGCAGTTTCACGATTGGCTGCTGGTCATCATCACGGTGATCACGCTGTTCGTGCTGGCGCTGCTGATCACGGTGGTGGTGAAGTTCAACGCCCGGGCCAATCCGGTTCCCTCCCGGACCACCCATAACAGCGTGATCGAAGTGGCCTGGACCCTGATTCCGGTGCTGATCCTGGTCGGTATCGCCGTGCCGTCGTTCCGGCTGCTGTTCGAGGAGCTCGACATTCCCAAGGCCGATCTGACGGTCAAGGCGACCGGCAAGCAGTGGTACTGGAGCTATGCCTATCCGGACAACGGCAAATTCGAGTTTGATTCGCTGCTCGCCCAGGACAAGCAGCCGCGGCTGCTCGGGGTCGATAACGAGCTGGTGGTGCCGGTGAACAAGGTGGTGCGGGTGCAGGTCACCGGCGCCGACGTCATCCATTCCTTCGCGGTTCCGGCGTTCGGCATCAAGATCGACGCCATTCCCGGCCGGCTCAACGAAACCTGGTTCAAGGCCACCAAGACCGGCATGTTCTACGGCCAGTGCTCGGAACTGTGCGGCAGGGATCACGCCTTCATGCCGATCGCGGTGCGGGTGGTGAGCGATCAGGATTTCGCGGCCTGGGTGGAGTCCGCGAAGAAGAAATATGCGACGCTGCCGGGCAATACCTACGCTTTGGCAGAGAGCGCGGCGCACTAGGCCGCAAGGCTTGAGTCCGCAAGGCTTGAGTCCGCAAGACTTCAGTCCACAAGGCTTGCGCGCATACCGACGGGATCATATCGACGGGACAAGGGCGACGGGACCGGATCGGTCCACCAGACGGCAAGGCAGGATTTGACAATGGCAACAGCGACATCGGCTCATACCTATCATGACGATCACGCCCACGACCATCCGACCGGCTGGCGGCGCTTCGTCTATTCGACCAATCACAAGGACATCGGCACGATGTACCTGGTGTTCGCCCTCACCGGGGGCATCATCGGCGCCCTGATGTCGATGGGGATCCGGGCGGAACTGATGTTTCCCGGGGTGCAGGTTTTCCACCAGACCCACGAGTACAACGTATTTGTGACCGCGCACGGCCTGATCATGATCTTCTTCATGGTGATGCCGGCGATGATCGGCGGGTTCGGCAACTGGATGGTTCCGCTGATGATCGGCGCGCCCGACATGGCGTTCCCGCGCCTGAACAACATCTCGTTCTGGCTGCTGCCGGTGGCGTTCACGCTTTTGATCATCTCGACCTTCGTCGAGGGCGAGCCGGGCTCCAGCGGCGCCGGAACCGGCTGGACGCTGTATGCGCCGCTGTCGACCACCGGTCATCCCGGACCGGCGGTCGATTTCGTCATCCTGGCGCTGCATCTGGCCGGCGCCTCTTCGATTCTCGGCGCCATCAATTTCATCACCACGATCTTCAACATGCGCGCGCCGGGCATGACGCTGCACAAGATGCCGCTGTTCGTATGGTCGATCCTGGTCACGGTGTTCCTGTTGTTGCTGGCGTTGCCGGTGCTCGCCGGTGCCCTCACCATGCTGCTCACCGACCGCAATTTCGGCACCACGTTCTTCTCCCCGGAGGGCGGCGGCGACCCCGTGCTGTTCCAGCATCTGTTCTGGTTCTTCGGTCACCCCGAAGTCTACATCCTGGTGCTGCCGGGCTTCGGCATGATCAGCCAGGTGGTCGCGACCTTCTCGCGGAAGCCGGTGTTCGGCTATCTCGGCATGGCCTATGCGATGGTGGCGATCGGCGGCATCGGCTTTGTGGTGTGGGCGCACCACATGTATACGGTCGGGATGTCGTCGGCGACGCAGGCCTATTTCGTCGCCGCAACCATGGTGATCGCGGTGCCGACCGGGGTGAAGATCTTCTCCTGGATCGCCACCATGTGGGGCGGCTCGATCGAGTTCAAGACGCCGATGCTGTGGGCGATCGGCTTCATCTTTCTGTTCACCGTCGGCGGCGTCACCGGCGTCGTGCTGGCCAACGCCGGCGTCGATCGCGTGCTGCAGGAAACCTACTACGTCGTCGCGCACTTCCACTACGTGATGGGCATCGCCGCGGTGTTCGCGATCTTCGCCGGCTGGTACTACTGGTTCCCGAAAATGTCCGGCTACATGTACAACGAGACCATCGGCAAGCTGCACTTCTGGGTGATGTTCGTCGGGGTCAACGTGCTGTTTTTCCCGCAGCATTTTCTCGGACTGCAGGGCATGATGCGGCGCTCGGTCGACTATCCGGATGCGTTCGCCGGCTGGAACGAGGTGTCGTCGGTTGGGGCCTTCATCTCCGGTTTTGGCCTCCTGATCTTCCTCTACGGCATGATCGATGCGTTCGTGCGCAAGCAGCGGGCCGCCGACAATCCATGGGGTGTCGGCGCCACCACGCTGGAATGGACGTTGCCGTCGCCGCCGCCGTTCCACCAGTTCGAAACCCTGCCGCGCGTGCAGTAATGCGATGCGCGGCGCGCCTTGACCGCGCCGCGCGCCCAACAAAGCGAGACCTGTCTTGTCGGTTGTCGATCAAAGCATCATCGAGTTGTCGCCCCGGATCTCGGAGGCGAGCGTGTCCGATTACGTCGCGTTGCTGAAGCCCCGGGTGATGTCGCTCGTGGTCTTTTAGGGAGGCACGGCGAGGCAATGGATGACAAGCAACAGCCAAACGGAATCGTCCTCACCGAGGCGCAGAAGAAGAGCCGCCGCGAGCGTTCGATCGCCATTGCGCTGGCGCTTGGCGTCCTGGTCGTGCTGTTTTTCGCGGTCACCATCGTCAGGGGGCCGGCGGTGCTAGTGCGGCCGCTGTGATCGATATGGAAAAACAACCGACGATGCCGCAACCGCCGACCGCAAGCCGCAACGCGGTCTTGCGCCGCGGCCTCAGCCGCGATGCGGCGGTGGGTGCGATCTGCGGCCTGCTGGTAGCACTGATGGTCGGCGCGTCCTATGCGGCAGTGCCGTTCTACAACTGGTTCTGCCGCGCCACCGGCTTCAATGGCACCACTCAGGTCGCAAAAACGGCGCCGACATCGGCACCGCTAACGCGCAAGATCGCGGTACGCTTCGACTCCAACGTCGCGGGCGGGCTACCGTGGAAGTTCGAGCCGGAAAAGACCAAGATCGAGATCAGGATCGGCGAAGTCGTCACCGTCTATTACAACGTGACCAATGAATCGGCGCGGACCACCACCGGGCAGGCCGCCTACAACGTGGCGCCGCTCACCGTCGGCAAGTATTTCGAGAAGATCAACTGCTTCTGCTTCACCGAGCAGACCATGGCCCCCGGCGAGAAGCGCCAGATGACGGTGGTGTTCTATGTCGACCCCTCGGTGGTCAAGGACAGCGATAACGACAGCCTCAACACCATCACGCTGTCCTATACCTTCTATCCCGTGCGCGCTCCGGCGCCGCAGCCGCTGGCGGCAACCGAGCCGGACAGGCGCAAGGGAGACCTCTGAGCGCCGGGGCTTCTTGCGTCCCGGAGTTTGATTTTTTGAGACGAATAGGTGCCGGATACCATCGGCACGCCAATGGGGACACCGCAATGGCTACGGCGCAAATCAAGCACGATTACCACCTTGTCGACCCGAGTCCGTGGCCGATCATCGGCTCGATCTCGGCCCTCTTCATGGCCGTCGGCGCCATCATCTGGATGCACCATTTGTCTTCCGCCGCGCCGATCATTTTCGGGATCGGCGTGATCGGCGTGCTCTACACCATGGCGAGCTGGTGGGCGGACGTGATCCGCGAGGCACAGTACGAGGGCGATCACACCCGGGTGGTGCAGATCAGCCACCGCTACGGCATGATCCTGTTCATCGCCTCCGAGGTGATGTTCTTCGTCGCCTGGTTCTGGGCGTTCTTCAATTCCGCGCTGTTCCCGGCGGACGCGGTTCATGCAACGCGTGACGCGGTGTTCGGCTGCGGAGCCGGCACCCAGATGGGCGCGTGCAGCGTGCCGGGCGTCTGGCCGCCCAAGGGCATCGAGACCTTCGACCCCTGGCACCTGCCGCTGCTGAATACGCTATTGCTGCTGACCTCCGGCACCACCGTGACCTGGGCGCATCACGCGCTGCTCGAGAACGACCGCCAGGGCCTGAAATACGGGCTGATGCTCACGATCCTGCTCGGCGCCACCTTCACCTGCGTGCAGGCCTGGGAATACAGCCATGCTGCGTTCAGCTTCGCCGGCAACATCTACGGCGCCACCTTCTTCATGGCGACCGGCTTCCACGGCTTCCATGTGCTGATCGGAACCATCTTCCTGATCGTATGCCTGCTGCGGGCCTATGCCGGGCACTTCACGCCGACCCAGCATCTCGGCTTCGAATTCGCCGCCTGGTACTGGCATTTCGTCGACGTGGTGTGGCTGTTCCTGTTCATCTGCATCTATGTCTGGGGCCACGGCGCGGAAACCATGGCTCACGGCGTCCACTGATCCCTTTGCTTTGCGTGCTACAAGGGGGCGGCCGCAGGGCCGCCCTTTTGGTTGGGCGAGGTGCGAAAGAACAACCGATGCCGGGCCACAATTCACCGACGATGGCGGAGAGCGCGATGCGCGGTATCGCCTGCCGCTGCCCGCGTTGCGGCCAAGGCAAGCTCTATGCGGGATTCCTGACGCTGCGGCCGAACTGCGCGGCCTGCGGGCTCGACTATGCCTTTATCGACAGCGGCGACGGTCCTGCGATTTTCATCATCATGATCGCCGGCGCCATCGTCGTCGGCTGCGCCCTGATCGTGGAGGTGAAATACCAGCCGCCGTACTGGCTGCATGCGGTGCTGTGGCTGCCGCTCATTCTCGCCACCACGCTGCTGCCGTTGCGCGCGATGAAGTCGTTGCTGATCGCGCTGCAGTTCCATCACAAGGCCGCGGAAGGCCGGCCGATCGACCGCGAGCCGAGATGATTCACCCCTCCGCAACGCGGCGCAATGTCGCCGGCTTTGCCGTGTTCACGCTGCTGATGTTGGCATTGTTCATCGGCCTCGGGGTCTGGCAGTTGCAGCGCCGGGTCGAGAAACACGCCCTGATCGCGGCCCTGACCGAACGGCTTGCGGCGCCGCCGGAGTCGCTGCCGCCGCCGTCGCAATGGCGCGCGCTGACGCCGGCCGACGACGAATTCCGCCGGGTTCGCTTGACCGCGACCTATCAGCGGCTTCCGGACGCCATGGTCTACAGTGCCGGGTCGGCGATTCGTACGGATATTTCCGGTCCCGGCACCTGGGCTTTCCTGCCGGCGCGGCTGCCTGGTGGCGAGACCGTCGTCATCGATGCCGGCTTCGTGCCAAACCCCATGCAGGATCGCGGACTGCAGGATCGCGCGGTGGCGCCGCTGATGACCGACGCGCCGGTAAATTTGACCGGCTACATCCGCTTTCCGGAGGCAGCCGGCGTGCTGACGGCACAGCAAAATCCCGGAGAGCGGCTGTGGTTTACCCGGGATCACCTGGCGATGGCGCGGACGCTGGGGTGGGGCGGTGGTGGCCAAGTCGCGCCGTTCTACATCGATCTGGAAACGCCGGTTCCGGCCAACGACATCCCGACGCCCGGACCGCTCGCGGTCCACCTGCAGGACGACCACATGCAATATGCCATCACCTGGTTCACGCTTGCCGGCGCCGTCGTGATCGCATTCGGGGCGTGGCTGCGAACGCAACGGCGGGACTGACGCAAGCGACCGGCTGGGACCGCCTGACGGGCTACCCATCGCCGCTTCGATCTTCTATGGTGCCGCACCGCTTTGCGGCCGACAAAGTTGGATCATCTCTTGATATCAAAGGCTTAGCGGAAATCCCAGGCCTTTGGAGGGCGGTTTGACGCGGTATGTTTCGACCCGGGGGGAGGCCCCCGCGCTGGGTTTCTGTGACGTGATGCTGGCCGGGCTTGCCCGCGACGGCGGCCTTTACGTGCCAGAAACATGGCCGCAACTCGAGCCGGAAGCGATCGCCGGATTTTTCGGCCGGCCCTATTGGGAAGTCGCAGTCGAGGTGATCCGCCCGTTTGTCGGGGGGGAGATTTCGGATGCCGATCTCGGCCGCATGGCCAACGAGGCCTATGCCACGTTCCGCCATCCCGCCGTCGTTCCGCTCGACCAGATCGGTCCCAATCAATTCGTGCTGGAGCTGTTTCACGGCCCGACGCTCGCGTTCAAGGACGTGGCGATGCAACTGATCGCGCGGCTGATGGATCACGTGCTGGCGCAACGCGCGCGACGCACCACCATCGTGGTCGCGACCTCGGGCGATACCGGCGGCGCCGCGGTCGACGCGTTCGGCGGTCTCGGCAATGTCGACCTGATCGTGTTGTTTCCGCACGGCCGCATCTCCGACGTGCAGCGCCGGATGATGACGACGACGGGCGCCGGCAACGTCCACGCGCTGGCCGTAGAAGGCACCTTCGACGATTGCCAGGCGATCGTGAAGGCGCTGTTCAATCATCACAGCTTTCGCGACGCGGTTGCGCTGTCGGGCGTCAATTCGATCAACTGGGCCCGGATCGTCACCCAGGTGGTTTATTATTTCACCGCTGCGGTCGCGCTCGGCGCGCCCGCGCGAACGGTGGATTTCACCGTGCCGACCGGAAATTTCGGCGATATCTTCGCAGGTTTCGTCGCCAAGCGGATGGGCTTGCCGATCCGCTGGCTGCGGATCGCCGCCAACCTCAACGATATCCTGCCGCGGACGCTGAAGACCGGCATTTACGAGGTGCGCGAGGTGCACGCCTCGGCTTCGCCGTCGATGGATATCCAGGTCTCGTCGAATTTCGAGCGGCTGTTGTTCGAGGCGAGCGGCCGCGACGCCGGTCTCGTCCGCAGGCTGATGGCGTCGCTGAAGCAGTCCGGGCGCTTTGTGCTGCCCGACGCGGTGCTGGCGGCGATCCGCGCGGAATTCGACGCCGGCCGCGCCGACGAGACCGAGACCAGCGCGGCGATCCGCGCCGCCTGGCGCGAGGCCGGCGATCTCGTCGACCCGCATACCGCGGTGGCGCTGGCGGTCGCGGATCGCGACGCCCCGGATTCGAAGATTCCGAACATTGTGCTGTCGACTGCGCATGCCGCGAAATTTCCCGATGCGGTGGCCGCCGCCTGCGGCGTGCGCCCGGAGCTGCCGCCATGGCTCGAAGGCCTGATGACGAGGCCGGAGCACATCACGGTCATGAAGAACGATGAGGCCGAAGTCGAGCGGTTCGTGCTGTCGGTCAGCCGCGCCGCGAAGCAAGGAGTTGCCGGATGAGTGTCGATATCACCAAGCTCCCTTCCGGCCTGACCGTCATTACCGACACCATGCCGCATCTGGAAACCGCGGCGCTGGGAGTATGGGCCGGTGTCGGCGGCCGCGACGAGAAGCCCAACGAGCATGGCATCTCGCATTTGCTCGAGCATATGGCGTTCAAGGGCACCGCGCGGCGCTCGTCGCGGGAAATCGTCGAGGAAATCGAGGCGGTCGGCGGCGATCTCAACGCCGGCACCTCGACCGAAACCACGGCGTACTACGCCCGGGTGATGAAAGCCGATGTGCCGCTGGCGCTCGACGTGCTGTCCGACATCCTCACCAATCCGTCGTTCGTGCCGGACGAGCTCGAGCGCGAAAAGAGCGTGATCGTGCAGGAGATCGGCGCCGCGCAGGATACGCCGGACGACGTGGTGTTCGAACATCTCAACGAGCTGTGTTACCCGGATCAGCCGATGGGCCGCTCCCTGCTTGGCACCGCCAAGACCCTGAAGGGTTTCGACCGCGACACGCTGCGCGGCTATCTTGCAACGCATTATCGCGGCCCGGACATGGTGGTGGCTGCGGCGGGCGCCGTTGACCACCGGCGCGTTGTCGAGGAAGTGACACAGCGTTTCGCGAGCTTCGATGCCGCGCCCGCGCCGAAGCCGCAGCCGGCGACGTTCGGCAAGGGCGGCTCCCGCGTGGTGCACCGCGAACTCGAGCAGGCGCATCTGACGCTGGCGCTCGAAGGGGTGCCGCAGATCGACCTGTCGCTGTTCTCGCTGCAGGTCTTCACCAACACGCTCGGCGGCGGGATGTCGTCGCGGCTGTTCCAGGAGGTGCGCGAAAAGCGCGGACTGTGTTACTCGATCTACACGTTCCATGCGCCGTACGCCGACACCGGCTTCTTCGGGCTCTACACCGGCACCGACCCGGGCGACGCGCCGGAAATGATGGAAGTAATCGTCGATGTCATCAACGATGCGGTCGAAACCCTGACCGAGGCCGAAGTCGCCCGCGCCAAGGCGCAGATGAAGGCGGGCCTGCTGATGGCGCTGGAAAGCTGCAGCTCGCGGGCCGAGCAACTGGCGCGCCATGTCCTGGCCTATGGGCGTCCGCTGACAGTGGAGGAACTGGTAGCCCGGATCGACGCCGTGAGCGTGGAATCGACCCGCAACGCCGCGCGTGCCCTGATGTCGCGCAGCCGGCCGGCCGTGGTCGCGCTTGGCAGCGGCAGGGGTCTGGACACGGCGGTGGCTTTTGCGGAAGGATTGACCAGGTCGAAGGCCAAGGCACGTCTTCACTAGGCCGCGCCTTCTGAGATGACGTTTTCGCCGGGACCGCGCGCCTGTCTTCAGGGCAGGCTTGCGGCGATCGAGGTTCGGGCACCGGGAGTATCACCCCATGGCGCTGTTTCGCCTGCCATCCAGCGGATCGGCCGCCCTCGCGCCGCGCGGCCTCGGCCTGCTGCTGCGGGCGCCGCAGATGTCCGATTTCCTGCAATGGACGCATTTGCGCGAATCGAGCCGGGATTACCTGACGCCATGGGAGCCGATCTGGCCGTCGGACGATCTGACCCGTTCGGGCTTTCGACGGCGGCTGCGCCGCTATGCCGAAGATATTGCCGCCGACCGATCCTATCCGTTTCTGGTATTCCGGGAATCCGACGGTGCGATGATCGGTGGCGTCACGCTGGCGAATGTCCGCCGCGGCATCGTGCAGGCGGGCACGATCGGATACTGGGTCGGCGAGCCCCATGCCCATCGCGGCTACATGACGGCGTCGTTGCGGGTCTTGCTGCCTTCGCTGTTCGGCGAGCTCAATCTGCACCGCATCGAGGCCGCCTGCATTCCTTCCAACGCGCCGTCGATCCGGGTGCTGGAGAAGTGCGGCTTCAGCCGCGAGGGGCTGGCGCGGCGCTATCTCTGCATCAACGGCGTCTGGCAGGACCACCTGCTGTTCGGGCTGCTGCACGAAGATTTTCGCGGCTAACCAGGCCTGGTTTCATGCGCCTTGGGTTCGCCGCCATTGCCCTGCTATAACGCGGCCGACCTGTGCCGCCGTCAGGCGCGCCGCAAACTATTGATAATCTTGGGGACCTCGGATGAAGCGTAACGGTTGGATGCAGGCGGCGCGCGCCGCGCCGGGAGCCCGTCTGCGGGTCGCATGGATGCTGGCGGTGGCAGGCGCGGTACTGTCCGGGTGCGGCGGCGGCAGCATGCTGGGCGCCTCGTCGGGTTCAGGTCCCTCGATCGGCGACCGCTTCAGCCAGTTGTTCGGCTCCAGATCGCAGGCCGTAGGTGAGGCCGCGCCACCGCCGGCGGCGGAGACCGACTTGACCTGCCCGCCGGTGAACATTCGCGCCGGAGCATCCACCTATACGGTGGCGGCGCCGGGCAAGGAGCCGGTCGGCAACGACGTGCGCTTCCAGGCAATCATCACCCGCACCGCGCGCGATTGCACGCTGAACAACGGCCAGATCACCGCGCGTATCGGCATTCTGGGCCGCGTCATTGCCGGCCCGGCGGGAAGTCCGGCGAGCATCGAAGTCCCGCTGCGTGTCGCAGTGGTGCAGGGTGGGGTGCAGGAGAAGACCATCGCGACCAGGGTGTACCGCACCACGGTGGCGATGAACGAAGAAGGCAGCGCCCCGTTCAGCTTGGTTGCCGAAGATATGGTGTATCCGGCCCCCACGGCCGCAGCCGGTGACGCCTATATTTTCTACATCGGCTTCGATCCGCAGGCGCTGACGCCGGAGCCGAAGGCGAAACGCAGGAAGAAGTAGGCGGCCCTCAAACGCTGCCATTGCCGCCCGCGCCAGCGGCGCAAGGACGCGCGGTCAGTTGAGCTTTTCGCGAACTTCCGCGATGCCCTTGGCGAGCAGGTCGTCGGCGACCTGGCCTTTCACCGACTGCGACAGGATGGAGGACGCCGCGGCAACCGCGGCATTGGCCGCCGCCGAACGCACATCGGCAATGGCCTGGGCTTCGGCGAGCGCGATCTTGCCTTCCGCGGTCTTGGTGCGCCGGGCGACGAAATCTTCCATCTTGATCTTGGCCTCCGACGCGATGCGTTCGGCTTCGGCCCTGGCGCTCGCGACAATATCCTCGGCTTCCCGTTCCGCACTGGCGCGACGGGCCTTGTACTCCGCGAGCAGCTTCGCGGCCTCGTCCTTGAGGCGGCGTGCGTCGTCGAGTTCGGCCTTGATACGGTCGCGGCGATGATCGAGCGTCGTCAGCACCGTGCGGTGGATGCCGAGATAGGCGAAGACGCCGATCAGGACGACGAAGGCGACTGCGACCCAGAATTCCGGTTCGGCGAACATCAGGCTTGTCCCTTCAAGGACGCGTCGACGGCGCTTTCTACCGCGTTGCCGTCGGGCAGCACGCCGGTCAGCCGCTGCACGATCGCGCCAGCCGCGTCCGCGGCAATGCCGCGGACATTGCTCATCGCCGCCGTGCGCGTCGCGGCAATGGTCTTTTCGGCCTCGGCGAGCTTCTGTGCCAGCCGCTCTTCCAGCGTCTTACGCTCGACTTCGGATGCCGCGTTCAGCTTCTGCCGGGTCTCGGCACCGATCGCCTGCGCACGCGAGCGCGCCGCCGCCAGTTCGCTTTCATAGGCCTTCAGCGCGCCGTCGGATTCATTCTTCAGCCGTTCGGCCTCGGCAAGGTCGCCGTCGATCGCTTTCTGGCGCTCGTCGAGCAGGCTGCCGACGCGCGGCAGCGCAATTCGCGAAACGATCAGATAAAGCGCGACAAACGCAATCGCCAGCGAGACCAGTTGCGACGCAAAGGTGTCCTTCTGGAACGGTGGAAACGCGTGCTTGCTGGCATCGGCTTCGGTGTGAGCGGTGGTGGTGCTCCCGGCCTCGCCATGACTTTCAGCCACCGGCTTCTCCTGTTCGGCTTGGCACAGGTTCCGCGCGGGAACCGGCGCAGGCAACTATCAGAGCGCGAACAACAGCAGAAGCGCGATCAGCAGCGAGAAGATGCCGAGCGCTTCGGTCACGGCGAAACCGAAAATCAGGTTGCCGAACTGGCCCTGAGCGGCCGAGGGATTGCGCACCGCCGCGGCGAGATAGTTGCCGAAGATGATGCCCACGCCGGCGCCGGCGCCACCCATGCCAATGCAGGCAATTCCAGCGCCAATGTACTTCGCGGCAATCGGATCCATGAAACGAACTCCTTGGTGAGGTTGGTGAAACGGCCGGATCAGTGGCCCGGATGGATGGCATCGTTGATGTAGATGACGGTGAGGATGGTGAAGACGTAGGCCTGCAGAAACGCGACCAGCAATTCGAGCGCGGTCAGCGCGATCACCATCGCGAACGGCAGCACGGCACCGAAGTAACCGGCAATGCCAAGGGCCGCCAGCATCGGAATGAAGCTCGCGAAAACCGCGAGCGCGATGTGACCCGCGAGCATGTTCGCGAACAGCCGCACCGAGTGCGAGATTGGCCGCAGGAAGAACGAGAATACCTCGATGAACACGACCAGCGGCAGGATGAAGATCGGAATGCCGCTTGGCACGAACAGCTTGAAGAATTTCAGGCCGTTCCTGTAGAAGCCGTAAACCAGCACGGTGAGGAACACCAGCACTGCCAGCGCCGCCGTAACGATGATGTGGCTGGATATCGTGAACGAGTAGGGAATGACGCCGAGCATGTTGGAAACGGTCAGCAGCATGAAGATCGAAAACACGAACGGAAAGAACTTCATTCCTTCCTTGCCGGCGTTTGCTCGTATGGTGCTGGCCATGAACTCGTAGCTCAGCTCGACGACCGATTGGATGCGTCCCGGCACCATCCGCCGTCCGGCAACGCCACCGATCATCAGCAGCGAAATCAGCGCCACCGAACCGAACATGTAGGCGGACGAATTGGTGAACGCGATCTGCTGATTGCCGATGTGGCCGATCGTGAAGATATTGTCGATGTTGAACTGTTCGATCGGATCAATCATCCGCGCATCTCTTGGTCCGCCGGCCACGCCGGCGCTCTGCAATCAATCGGTCCGGCGTTCCGTCTCAACGGCCGGTGCGGTCCGGAGCCACGCCTGCCGATCTCACCACGTTGACCACGCCGGCGGTAAAGCCGAGTAGAACAAACACGATCAGCCCCCACGGCGAGGTCGACAGCAGGCGGTCAAGCCCCCAGCCGATTGCCGCGCCGACAACAACGCCGGCAATCAACTCCGAAGAGAGCCGGAAACCGCGCGCCATTGCCGAGGCTCTGGCAGCTCCGTCTCCGCCGTCAGTTCCGGGTTGGTCAGTCCTGATTTTGCGGCTGTCCCGAATTTCGGACAACCGGTGATTCAGATTTCCGAGCCTTGCGGAAAGCGCAGCTTCGTCAGAGGACGATTGATCGCGATTTCCGTTTCCGCTGCCGTCCGCGCCTTCAGCCATGCTGTGGAGACCCGAAACGCTGCCGCGTGGATGGAAATGACGCCCCGTCACCCTCAAAAGCCGCGCGGACCATACTTACCGCCTCCAACCAAGTCAAGATTGCGTCGTAACCAGTTAGCATATTGATTTGGTTGGCTTTATTCCCGCAATCCGCAACTCGCATCGAGTTGACGCCGCACTGCAATAGCGGCCAGGCGGTATTCGTGCGCCTGGCGCTTGGGCCCGTCGCGGATCGATCTTGCGTCGTCCTGACGGGTCTGTTGGGATGGCAGCGAAAATCCGCATTGCTGTGGAGTCCGCATGCCGCGCCAGGTCGATTACTATTTTTCGCTCCAGTCTCCGTGGGCCTATATCGGGCATCGATTGTTCACCGAGGTCGCCACGGCGCACGGCCTCAAGGTGAACTACAAACCGGTGGTGCTGGTCGACCTGTTTTCCGAGACGGGAGGCCTGCCGCTGCTGAAGCGTCATCCGGTGCGCCAGCGCTACCGCATGGTCGAACTGCAGCGCTGGCGCGACAAGCGCGGCCTGAAATTCCACCTGCAGCCGGCGAACTGGCCGTTCAACGCCCGGCTGGCCGACGGCGTCGTGATCGCGGCGATCGAGGCCGGCCACGATCCCGATCGGTTTCTGCGCCGCGCCTATGCGGCGGTGTGGGAAGATCAGCTCAACCTCGCCGATCCGGCAACGCTGGCAAAATTGGCTGACGATACCGGGCTGCCCGGAAAACAACTGGTGGAGCGCTCGGGATCCGATGCGATCGGCGCGGCCTATGAGCAGAACCGCCAGGACGCATTGGCGGCCGATGTGTTCGGATCGCCGGTCTATGTGCTCGACGGCGAGGTATTCTGGGGACAGGACCGGATCGAATTGCTCGCGGACGCGTTGAAATCCGGCCGCGTGCCGTATCGCCCGCAGGTTCAGGGATAATGCAGATCGTATCGGCTTTGCGGCGGAGCAATCCCATGATGACAGTGATATCGCCTTCGACATTCTTCACCGCTCTCGCGACCGCCGCGGCGCTGGTCTGCGTTGGCGGCATCGGCGCCGCCGAAGCCGCTTCGATGCCGGACACGGAGAACGGCCGCTATGCGCTGTCGCCGGTGACCGATGGCGTCATCCGGCTCGACACCAGGACCGGGGCGGTGTCGACCTGCACCGACAACGGCACCGGCTGGGCCTGCTATGTGGTGCCTGACGAGCGCGCCGCGCTCGATGCGGAAATCGGCCGGCTGGAGGCCGACAACGAAAAACTCAAGGCCGAACTCGCGGCGCACGAACCGACGGTCACCGGCAAGATCGACGACCCGCT
This sequence comes from uncultured Alphaproteobacteria bacterium, assembly GCA_963808035.1. Taxonomy (GTDB): domain Bacteria; phylum Pseudomonadota; class Alphaproteobacteria; order Rhizobiales; family Xanthobacteraceae; genus Bradyrhizobium. Next base: position 82,509 of record CAWEEF010000014.1, read on the forward strand.
GCCGAAGTCGGACTCGCTGAAAAAGCCCGAACCGAAGGCCGACGGCGAGCGCAAGATCGAAATCCCGCTGCCCAGCGATCGCGACCTCGATCGGATGATGACGTTTCTGGAGCAAGTCTGGCAGCGGCTGGTGGACCTCGCCAACCGCGTGCAGAAGGACGTCTCCGGCAGGATCTGACGCGGCTGGTATTGAGTCGTCCCGGCGAACGCCGGGACCCATACGCTGCGGCTTCTCGATTGAACGGCAAGGGCAGACGCCTTTGCCACAACCAACATCGGTGGCTATGGGTCCCGGCGTTCGCCGGGACGACACAGTAAGAGACATTCATGCCTTCACCCCGGACATCGTCACGCGCGGCGCTTTCAACGGTTGGTGCCGCCACCCTGGTGACGTCGCTCCTGACGGTCCAGACCCGAGGTGCCGGATTTACCGATCTCACCGCCGAGGTCGTGGCGTTTGTGAAGGAGGCGCATGCCCGGGCGGGCGCGGTGACGCTGTTCATCCGCCACACCTCGGCGTCGCTGACGATCCAGGAAAATGCCGACCCTTCGGTGCTGGCGGATTTGATGTCGGCCCTCGAGCGGATTGCACCCGATGATGCCGGATGGACCCACGATGCCGAAGGGCTCGACGACATGCCGGCGCATGTCAAGACCATGCTGACGGCGATCTCGCTGCAGATACCGGTTCTGGAAGGCGACCTCGCGCTGGGAACCTGGCAGGCGATCTATCTGATCGAGCATCGGACGCGTCCGCATCGGCGCGAGATCGTCCTGCAATTTATCGGTGCGACCGGCTGAAGCGGGCTATCGGGCGATCCACATCCGGTCGATGGGCGTCGGCGACCGCGTCGGCATGCCGGCAGGAGGACAGAGGGAACCCGTGATGGAGCTCTGTTGCAGCGCACAAGCCGGATCGGTTAACCGCTTTGACGGCAGCAGCATTTGGACGCTTGCATGAGACCTCTCGCGAGAGGACAATTGCATTGAAAAAATTCACTTGGCAGGCCCCTGCAAAGCGGTCACTGGTTTTGCCGCAACCTGTTACCAGAAGAAATGACCGTCGCAGCCAATACCCACCTCGTCATCGCCGATGACCACCCGCTGTTCCGCGACGCACTGCGGCAGGCGGTTGCGAGCGTCGTGACGTCCGCGAAAATCGACGAAACCGGATCGTTCGACGAACTGACCGCACTGCTGGAGCAGGATTCCGACGTCGATCTGATCCTGCTCGACCTGACCATGCCGGGAATCAGCGGCTTCTCCGGCCTGATCTATTTGCGCGCGCAATATCCGGCGATTCCGGTGGTGATCGTATCCGCCAGCGACGATGGCGGCACGATCCGCCGCTCGCTTGATTTCGGGGCCTCGGGGTTCATTCCCAAGCGCTTCGGCGTCGACACCTTGCGCGACGCCGTCGTGAAGGTAATGGAGGGCGATGTCTGGGTACCCCCGGACACGGATCTCACCTCGGCGACCGATCCGGATATGACCCGGCTGCGCGACCGGCTGGTGACCCTGACCCCGCAGCAGGTGCGGGTGCTGATGATGCTGTCGGAAGGTCTGCTCAACAAGCAGATCGCCTACGAGCTGGGCGTGTCGGAGGCGACGATCAAGGCGCATGTCTCCGCCATCCTGCAGAAGCTCGGGGTCGAAAGCCGTACCCAGGCGGTGATCGCCGCGGCGAAGATCGCCGGCGGCCAATGGCGGCAGGGCACGCCGACGCCGCAGTAAATTCCGACGACGGCTATTCCGCCGCGACCGTCTGCTGGGTGCGCCACTGACCGAGCAAGGCCCGCAGCGATGCCGGCTTGACCGGCTTGTTGAGCACCGCGATGTTCTCCTCGCGCGCCGCGGCGCGCACATGCGGACTGCGGTCGGCGGTGATCAGGATTGCCGGAATGCCGTCGCCGAAGCGGCGGCGAATGTCCCGGATCGCGGCGATGCCGTTGCCGCGGTCGAGATGATAATCGACCAGCAGGCCGGTGACCCGGGTGGCGCGGGCCGTCTCGATCGCCTCGATTGCGGCGTCGGGATCGGCGACCGCGATCACCTCGGCGTCCCAGCCCGTCAGCAGCGTCTTCATGCCGTCGAGAATCGCCGAATCGTTCTCGATGCAGACGATCAGCGCGCCGCTCATCGGTGTCCTCGAGAGCGGTGTCGCGCTGGTGACCGCCGCGGTGTAGTTGATGGCTTTCGCGGTCGGCACCGTTACCGAGAAGAACGAGCCGCCGCTGGCGGTGGAGTCGAGCGCGATACCGTGCTTGAGGACGCGGGCGAGGCGTTCGACGATCGAAAGGCCCAGTCCAAGGCCGCGCGCGATCCGCGCGCCCTGTTCCAGCCGATGAAATTCCTTGAAGATCTCGCCGCGCTTGAGAATCGGGATGCCGACGCCGGTGTCATAGATGCAGAACTGCAGCGACGAGCCGCGGCGACGGCAGCCGACCAGCACGCGGCCGTGCGGCGTATATTTGATGGCATTGGAGATCAGATTCTGCAACAGCCGCCGCAGCAGCAGACGATCGGATTCCACCGCCAGCGAACTCGGCACGAAGGCCAGCTTCAATGCCTTGGCGCGCGCGATCGGCGCGAATTCGATCTCGAGCGAACGCATCAAATCGCCGACCTTGAAACTCGTGATTGTCGTGGTCATGGCGCCGGCGTCGAGCCGGGAAATATCCAGCAGGGCGCCGAGGATTTCCTCGATTGCCTCCAGCGAACCATCGATATTCTGGACCAGCCGCGAATCCTCGCCGCCGCTTTGGCGCTCGACGAGGCTTGTCACATAGAGCCGCGCCGCGTTCAACGGCTGCAGGATGTCGTGGCTGGCCGCCGCCAGGAACCGCGTCTTCGAGATGTTGGCGTCCTCGGCGGTGCCCTTGGCCCGCGCCAGTTCCGAATTCAGCCGGGTGAGTTCCTCGGTCCGATCGCGCACGCGCTTTTCCAGGGTCGCATTGGCGCGTTCCAGCGCCTCGGCCGCCTCGAAGCTCGGCGTGACATCGGAAAAGGTGATGACGAGGCCGCCGCCGGGCATCCGGTTGGTGCGCACCTCGATCACCATATGACGGTCCGGCAGCCGTTCCAGATACGGCTCGCCGTCGCTGGTATAGGCGACCAGCCGGCTTTCCAGCAGCGATTCGCCGTCGCCGGAGGCGGGCGGGTTGATGTCGCCCATGAATTCAAGGATTTCGCGCAGCGGAATCCCGATCTGCACGAGGTGCGCCGGCAACGCGAGCAGCTCGGCGAATTGCCGGTTCGAACAGATTAACTGCAGGTCGGGATCGAACACGGCGATGCCTTGCCGCACATGGTTCAGCGCGGTCTGCAGGATCTCGCGGTTGAAATGCAGGGCAGCGTGGGAATCGTCGAGCAGCTTGAGCGCCGCCCTGGCGGAGACGGTACGCTTGCGCAGCAACAACGACATCACCAGGCGCGACGACGCCGCGCCGATCGACGACGCGATCAGATGCTCGGCGTGCTGCAGCAGCTCGAAATCGGCCGGGGTTACCGGTTCGAGATGGGTATGGTGGGCGACCGCGAAGGCCTCGAACGAATGGCGGGCGCGCTCGGGGCCGAGATATTGCGCGACCGTATTCTGAATGTCCTGCACCGTTACCGTGGTGCGCCAGCGCCGGAAGGTCGGCGTGATCGGCGCCAGCGCGTTCGGCACGAACAGGTCGGCCTGCAATCGTTCGATCGAGGACGGCGCGCGCCCGAGCGACAGCGCGACGTAAGTGAGGATGTTGAGCGACAGGCTCCAGAGCACGCCGTGCAGCAGCGGGGTCAGGTCGGCGCCGAACAGCGCCTGCGGACGCAGCGCCTCGATACCGAATGGACCGTGCTGCAGCAGCATCAGCCCGGCGGTATTGCCTTCCAGGAAACTCGGCAGAAAAAGCGTGTAGATCCACGCCACGATGCCGACCAGCATGCCGCCCATGGCGCCGCGGGCGGTGGCGCGGCGCCAGAACAGGCCGCCGAAAAACGCCGGGGCGAGCTGTGCGATCGCCGCAAAGGACAACAGGCCGATCGCCGCCAACTGGGCGTTGCCGAGCACGCGATAATAGAAATAGGCCATCACCATGATGGCGAAGATCGCAAGCCGGCGGACCCGGAGCAGGAAGTCGCTGAAATCCTTGTGGCCCGCGCGCGCCGCAGGGCTGCGCTGCAGCACCAGCGGCACGACGATGTCGTTCGAGACCATGATCGAAAGCGCGACGCATTCCACCATCACCATCGCGGTCGCCGCCGATAGGCCGCCGACAAAGACGCCGACGCTCAACAGCGGGGCGTTGCCCTCGATCGGCAGTGCCAGCACAAACATGTCGCTGTCGACCGCGCCGAACGGAAAGATCACGAGGCCGGCGAGCGCGATCGGAATCACGAACAGGTTGATGGCGACCAGATACAGCGGAAACAGCCAGCGCGCCCGCCCGACCTCGGCATCGCTGGAGTTCTCCACCACGCTGACGTGAAACTGGCGCGGCAACAGCACGATCGCGCAAAACGACAGCACCAGCATGGTGGCGAAATTGCCGATCGAGGGCACATAATCGATCGCGCGAACCGCTTCCGGCGTTTTCATCGCCCGTTCGACCAGCTCGACCGGAGTGAACATCCAGAACGTGACGAAAGCGCCGGCGGCGAGGAAGGCTACCAGTTTGACGATGGATTCGGTGGCGACCGCCAGCATCAGGCCATGCTGATGTTCGGTGGCGTCGGTCTGGCGGGTGCCGAACAGCACCGCGAATGCCGCCATCGCGAACGTCACCATCAGCGCGATATCGCCGATGATCGGAATCTTGGAGAACGCCTGGTCCTCGCTGAGGATGGTCTCAAGCGAGGACGCCACCGCCTTGAGCTGGAGCGCGATGTAGGGAACCGATCCGATGATCGCGATCAGCGCCACGGTAGCGGCCACCGCCTGGCTCTTGCCGTAGCGCGCCGCGATAAAATCGGCGATCGAGGTGATGTTCTGCGACTTCGCGAGCTGGATCACCCGCCGCAGCAGCGGCGTGCAGAACCCGATCATCAGGACCGGGCCGATATAGATCGCGAGAAAATCCACGCTGGTACGGCTGGCGAATCCGACCGAGCCGAAGAACGTCCAGGATGTGCAATAGATCGCCAGCGACAGCGGATAGATCAGCCCGCTGGCGCGGCCACGCCGGGTCGACGAGAAGCGGTCGCCATGGCTGGCGACGAAAAACAGGAATCCGATGTAGCCGAAGGCGGCTGCGATCACGCCCCAGTCGTGCAGCATCGCTGCTTGCTCCCTCGCGATTCCGGCGGACGCCTTGACCGGCGCCACCGTCGCATCGGCGGAGTATAGCCGGATCGGGCCGGCAAAGCACCGTGCGCCACCGTCTCCGGCGCCGGGATTCGCCGCGGGCGCCCCGGTGCGACGCTATTCGGCCGCCAGCGTTTTCTCGCGAAGCGGCAGTTCGAGCCGTTCCCAGACCTGCAGCAGCGCTTCGGCGAGCTGATCGATCAGCGTGTCGTCATGATAGGGCGACGGCGTGATCCGCAGCCGCTCGGTTCCCCTGGCGACGGTCGGATAGTTGATCGGCTGGATATAGATGTTGTGCTCTTCGAGCAGGATATCGCTGGCCTGTTTGCAGCGTTGGGGGTCGCCGACGAACAGCGGCACGATGTGGGTGTCGCTGGAAATCACCGGCAGGCCCGCCGCCAGCAGGATCGCCTTGACGCGGGCGGCGCGCTCCTGGTGGCGCTCGCGTTCCCAGCTCGAGGTCTTGAGGTGCCGGATCGCGGCGGTCGCAGCGGAACAGATCGCCGGCGGCAACGCGGTGGTGAAGATGAACCCGGGCGCATAGGAACGCACGGCGTCGATCATCCCGGTGCTTCCGGCGATATATCCGCCGAGGCAACCGAAGGCCTTGGCGAGCGTGCCTTCCAGGACATCGATGCGGTGCATGACGCCGTCGCGCTCGGCGATACCGCCGCCGCGCGGGCCATACATGCCGACCGCGTGGACTTCGTCGACATAGGTCATGGCGCCGTAGCGTTCGGCAAGATCGCATATCTTCGCCAGCGGCGCGATGTCGCCGTCCATCGAATAGAGGCTCTCGCAGGCGATCAGTTTGGGCCGCTGCGGCCCGGCGGCGCGCAGCAATTCCTCGAGATGCGCCATATCGTTGTGACGGAACACCTGGCGTTCGCAACCGGCCTGGCGGATGCCTTCGATCATCGAATTGTGGTTGAGGGCGTCCGACAGGATCAGGCAATCTGGAATCAGCCTGGCGATGGTCGCAATGCCGGTCTGGTTGGAGACATAGCCCGAGGTGAACAGCAGCGCCGCTTCCTTGCCGTGCAGGTCGGCAAGCTCCTGCTCGAGCTGCACCAGCGGATGATGGGTGCCGGCGATGTTGCGGGTGCCGCCGGCGCCGGTTCCGACCCGGGTCGCGGTCTCGACCATGGCGCCGATCACCTTGGGATGCTGCCCCATTCCGAGATAGTCGTTCGAGCACCAGATCACGACATTGCGCGGCCCTTTCGGGCAATGCCACACCGCATGCGGGAAGCGGCCCGCAATTCGCTCGAGGTCGGCGAAAACCCGGTAGCGCCGTTCGTCATGCAGGCGGCTGAGGGCGGCACTGAAAAATTGGCTGTAATCCATCGCAAAACCTGCAAAGGGGGCTGAGGGCCTGGCGGCACCGATCCTTTTTAAAGCGTTTCGAGCTTTGCTGTCGAGCCGGAATCGGGCCCTCATTCACCCAATGGATGAGGGACCGGGTTGCCGCGGGCGCGGGCCCAAGATCGACGGTGACCGACACGCTCGGTGCGGGCGGCTCGGCGTCTGCATTATAGTGGGTTCATCGCGGGTTCCCGCCGCTGGAGGACAGGCCTTGGCCCAACACGAGATCGATGCCATCCGTACCTTGCTGGGTTCGAAGCCGCGGCCGGTGGGGTGGTCGGAACGGCGCCAGCGGCTCGATGAGGTCGGTTCGGTGTGGCCGGTGGCCGCCGATGTCAAGCTTGAGGACGTCGATTGCGATGGCGTACGCGGCGAATGGTCGCTGGCTTCCGGCAGCGACGCCTCGCGCGTCCTGATGTTCTTCCACGGTGGCGGCTATTGCTCCGGCTCGATCGTCAGCCACCGCCGGATGGTGACGGAAGCCGGCCGCGCCGCGCGGATGCGGACGCTGGCGATCGGGTACCGGCTCGCGCCCGAGCACCCTTATCCGGCCGCGCATCAGGATGCGCTGACGGCCTGGCGCTTCCTGCGCAGCCAGGGCCTGCCGGCCAATCACATCGCGGTCGGTGGCGATAGTGCGGGCGGCAATCTCACGGTCACGCTGATCAACGCGCTGCGCGCCGCCGGCGAGGACCTGCCGGCCTGCGCGTGGCTGGTTTCGCCCTGGACCGACCTCACAATGTCCGGCTCGACGCTCGCGACCAAAGAGGCCGTCGATCCGCTCATCCACAAGGGCTATCTGGAGGAACTGGCGGAGGCTTATGTTCCCGGCACGCTCGATCGCAAGGATCCGCTGATCTCGCCTTTGTTCGCCGACCTGCACGGCTTTCCACCGACCCTGATTCAGGTCGGCTCGGCCGAGACCTTGCTTGCCGACGCCGCGCGGTTTGCCGCCGCCGCGAGTGCGGCCGACGTCGATGTCAGGCTGGAGATCTGGCCCCATATGATTCATGCGTGGCCGCTATGGAACGCGGCGCTCGAGGACGGCCGCCGCGCGCTGGCCCAGGCGGGCGATTTCATCCGCGCCCGGCAAATCCCGTAGCCCGGATTGCGCTGCATTCGGTCCGGCCTACGACTGGACGCAACGATTCATCCACGTCGTCCCGGCCAAGCGATAGCGCGAGCCGGGACCCATAACCACGAATGCCTGCGTGGCGCCAAGCTGAGGCCGCCGTTGTCAAAACAATAAGCTCCGGTGGTTATGGGTCCCTGCGTTTCGCAGGGACGACATCGCTGCGCGAAGCGTCAGGTGGTCCTGAAGCGGAGCACGCCGTCGACTTCCTCGGCCTTCAAACGTCCTTCGACCAGCATGTAATTCACATGGGCGATCAACTCGCCGGCGGCGAAGCCCATCTGATGCACGTCCAGCACGTGCTTGTGAAACACCACCGGAACCAGTTCTTTGGACGTTTTTGGGGTTACGCGGCAGGCGTCGGCGATCAGCCGGCAGCGTTCCTCATGATGATCGGCCAATTGCTTGATGCGGGTCTTCAATCCATAAAATGGCACGCCGTGGCCCGGCAGCACGATGACGTCGTAAGGCAGCGTGGTGGTGAGGCTCGCCAATGACGCCAGATATTCCCCGAGCGAGTTCTGGTCGGGCTCGACCGCCCATACGCTGACATTGGGCGAGATCTTGCTCAACACCTGGTCGGCCGACAGGAACAGCTTGTCGGCAGCGCAATACAGCATCACCTGATCGAGCGCATGGCCGCCGCCGGTGATGACCTTGAAGCGCCGCGTGCCGATGGAAATTTCGTCGCCATGCGAGATGCGGCGATAGGCGGGCGGCAGGATCGAGACCCGTTTCAGATAGTCCTGGCCGCGGCCGAGCAACTTGTCGGTCAGGTTCTCGTCCATGCCGTGGCGCCTGAAGAACAGGCGCTGCGCATTCCTGCGTTCCTCGGTGCCACGGTTCTGGTGGTAGACCGACTGCAGATATTCCACCTGCGACATATAGAGCGGACAGTCGAAGCGCTCGACAATCCACCCCGCCAGGCCGACGTGATCGGGATGTGAATGGGTCACGATCAGCCGGGTGATTTTCACCCGCGCCAGCGGACCCTCGAGCAGCGTGGTCCAGGCGGCGATCGTCTCCTCATTGCCGAATCCGGAATCCACCATGGTCCAGCCGTCGCCATCGGCGAGCAGATAGATGTTCACATGGTTGAGGCGGAACGGCAGTTTCAGCCGGACCCACAGCACCCCGGGTATCACCTCGACGACCTCGTTGGGTCCCGGATGGTTTTCCCACGGATAGCGCAGCGCCTCGACCGAGGATTGAATCATGTCTGTTTTTGAATGCATGGTGTGGTGTCGCAACGTTCGGCCGGCCTGACTGCAACCGGCTTAGCCGCACTATCGGCGCGGCGCCAGCCGAAAAGCAATTGTGATTCGACAAAAGCCGGGGACACCGGGTCATGCGACTCCCCCGCAAAGCCGAGCCGATCCATGCGCCGCCGGCGCAGGCTTGAGCCAGCCGCGCATGGATCGCCAGGCACGTGATATCGTCTAGGCGGCCCGGATGTTGGAGAGGAACGCGTCGATTTCCCCGCGCAGCATTTCGGCCTCGCGGCGCAGCGCGCCGGAGGCGCCGAGCACATCGATCGCGGCCGATCCGGCTTCGGACGAGGCGGTACTGACGCCGACGATATTGCTCGAAACCTGGCTGGTGCCCCCAGCGGCATGCTGAATGTTGCGCGCAATCTCGCGCGTGGCCGCGCCCTGCTCCTCGACCGCGGCCGCGATTGCGGTGGTCACGTTGTTGATCTCGCCGATGGTATTGCTGATGCTCCGGATCGCCGCGACGGCCGAGGCGGTCACCGACTGCATGCTGGCGATCTGCGAACGGATTTCGTCGGTAGCCTTTGCGGTCTGACTGGCGAGGTTCTTCACCTCGGAAGCGACCACCGCAAAACCGCGGCCGGCCTCGCCGGCGCGCGCCGCCTCGATGGTGGCATTGAGCGCAAGCAGGTTGGTCTGCGACGCGATGGTCTGAATCAGATCGACCACGACGTTGATGCGGCTCGCATTGTCGGCCAGACCCTGCATGGTGGCGTCGGTGGCGCCGGCCTCGTCGACCGCCTTGCGCGCGATTTGCGCCGAGGCGACCACCTGGCGGCCGATCTCGGAGATCGATGAGGATAATTCCTCGGTCCCGGCCGACACGGTCTGCACGTTGACCGAAGTTTCCTCGGCGGCCGCCGCCACCGCGCCCACCAGCGCGCTCGACTGGTCGGCGGTCGCCGACATGCTTTGCGCCGTGGTCTCCATCGAGTTGGCGGATTTCTGCAGGCTGTCCAGGGTGGTGCGAACGGTCGCCTCGAATTCGACGATCCGGGCCTCCATCCGCGTGGTGCGTTCCGCCTTGGCGGCACGGTCGCGGTCCTGATCGGCGCCGAGCGCGCGGGCCTCGACCATGCTTCCGCGGAAAATCTGCAGCGCATTGGCCATCGATGCGATCTCGTCGCGCTGGCTGCTGTGATAGATTTCCGATTCAAGGTCGCCGTCGGACAGAAGCTGCATCGAGCGTTGCAGGTTGCCGAGCCTGCGCAGGACGTTGCGGCCGACATAGAGCCAGACGAACAGCGCGGATCCGGCCAGCGTGAGGCCGCCGAGCCCGAGCATGATCAGCGTCGCAAAGGAAATCTCGCGGCGCGTCTGCCAGGTCGCGTTGTTGGTCTCGTTCTGGACGCCTTCCACCAGTTGCTGCACGCTCATCCCAAGACCCACATTGAGCTTGCCGGTCTCCCGCAGGATGAGTTCGCCGTAATCGATGGCGTCGAGCTGCTGCTGGCGAAGTTTGAAGACGCTGGCTTTGCCCTCGCCCAGCGCCAGCAAGTTGAGCGCCGCACCGCGCAGGGCGGCCAGGCTGGAACTCTTGGGCAGCATGTCGAGGGTCGACTTGACCTGCTGCTGGGCGGCCCGGAATTCCTTCTCGATCGCTTCCAGCCCCTCGCTGCTGTTGGCGGAGAAGGCGGCGGTCATGTCGGATGCGGCGAGATTGCCGCTGGCGATGATCTCGGCGAGCTGTTCCACCGTCCGCGCGCTCAGCACGGCGTCGTCCCGGGACAGATCCGCAGAGCCGAGGATGGCGTTGATCCCGGCCTGGGCGTCCATCATGGCAGGGCTGGCGGCGGCGACGAAGCCGGTCTGCGCCCGGCGCAGGGCGCCGTATTGGCTGTCACGCTGGGCAGCAATGTCGAGCCGCTCGTGCGCCGCGGAGCCGAGGCTATTGATGTTGTCGTCAATGTTCTTGACGGTCTCGCTAAGCGCGGCGATGACGGCCTTGTCGGCGCCGAGTTCAATGATCTCGCCGAGCTTCTCCGCCGTGACCTGCTGGGTTTCCTTCATTTTCTTGGAGCGCTCGTTCAGCGTCTCCTGGCTCCGCGAAGCCAACAGGTCCGGCCCCTGACTGGCGAGGCTCGCGCTCTCGGCGGCAAGCTGCAGGCTGGCGGCGAGCCGCGGAATGTCCCGCCCGCTGAGATCGACCATGGTCCCGCCGAGATGCCCGAGCACCAAGCCGGCGCCGGCGCTGATGACAATCGCCATGCCGGCGATCGCGGCGAAGGCGGCAAACAGGCTGCCTTTGACGCCCCAATGGAGACGCAGAAGGCCAAAGATGCGGGAAGCGTCCCGGGATTTCCCGTTAATGGATCGTGCCGCCATGCTCCCGCCCACCCCTGCTGTGATCCCCGGATCAGCCGTCGGGCGGCAGTATCGCGTTACCCGGTTAATAAAATCGGGAGCATTGCAGCGATTTACGCAATTTTGGGCGGCCAAAACAAAAGGGTCGGCGCAAGGCCGACCCTTCCGAAGTCTCGATCAATCGTGATCAATACCGCGCGACGACCGGGCCACCCCAGTTGAAGCGATAGTTCAGGCCAGCCTTCACCGTATGTTCGTCGTCGGTGAAATGGCGTCCGGCGAGATCGACGGGACCGGTCAGGAAGGTGCCGCTGCCGAAATTGTAGTACTGATATTCGATCTTGGCGGACCAGTTCGGGGCGAACATGTATTCGATGCCGGCGCCGACGGTGTAGCCGTCGCGATGGCCGCCGTCGGTGGTGAAAGCCACCGGCACGCCGCCATTGGTCGCGGCGATATGATCACCATCCTTGAAGGCATAACCGCCCTTGGCATACAGCAGCGCCGGGCCGAAGGAGTAGCCGAGCCGGCCGGTGACCGATCCGAGCTCGTTGCTGTTGGTGGTGACAAGCGTGCCACCCGGGAACAGCACGCCGGAATTGTTATTGCTCATCCAGCTATACTGCGCCTCGACGCCGATCACCCAATTGGTGGCGAACTGATAGTCGGCACCGCCCTGGATACCGCCGAGAAAGCGACCGTCGCTCCCGGTCAGGCTGTCGTTGCCGGCGAACGCGCCGCCGACGTGACCGCCGATGTAGAAGCCGGTCCAGTTGTAGATCGGTGCCATATAGGCCGGAGCCTTGGTGTAAGTGCGCGGCGCAAGATCAGCCGCCAGTGCAGGCACGGTCGCGCCGAAAACGACGAGCGCCACAGTGCCGAGTAGAATCTTTTTCATTTTCTATTTCTCCAACAGATCATTGAGATCAGCCGCATCGCAACTCCATCCATGGCGCGGAGATAGCCAGCTTTTGTATAAAATGCTGTCACCGAGAGGTCACACCAGATCAGAACCAAACCTCCAACCGGAACAACAAAATCGCGTGCTTAATGGCGCCTTAATGAAATCCGAAAGAAGCCTTAATTCCTGCGACAAGGGACGCAAGCAGGCGCCTCGATCGTGCTGCACCCGCCTTTTCGCGAGCACCACGATGTCGTCGTTCACGAATGAGTTACATGGGCAGGGCCCGGCGATCGACCCCGCATGGTGCGCGATGCAAGGATCTAGTGCTGCATCTGCATGAGTTGATCCATCGGCATCATATTGTGGTTGAGGTTCGCCATGATCCAGAGCGATCCGCCCATCACCAGCACGACGATCAGGACGCCGAAAGCCAGCGCCAGCACGTTGTTGGTGTTGTCGGGCCCGGTGGTGATGTGGAGGAAGAACACCAGGTGCACGCCCATCTGCGCGATCGCCAGCACCACCAGTGCGACCGGGATGCTCGGCTGCCAGACGAGATCGGTGCCGGCGACAAAGAAGGACGTCGCCGTCAAAAGAATCGCAAGTCCCAGTCCGGCGAGGTAGCCGATCACCCGCAGCGAAAAACTCTCCGCATGCTCGTCACCGGGCGCCAGATCGAATTCCCTGCCGGCCTCGTCATGTCCGCTGCTCATGCTGCGCTCCCGAGCAAATACACGATGGTGAATACCGCGATCCAGATGATGTCGAGCGCATGCCAGAACAGCGCGAAACAGAGGATGCGGCGTTGAATATCCGGCCTGAACCCCTTGGCGAAAACCTGCGCTATCATCGTCAGCAGCCAGAGGATGCCTGCCGAGACATGCAGCCCGTGACAGCCCACCAGCGTGAAGAACGACGACAAGAAGGCGCTGCGCGTCGGCCCGGCGCCGCGTGCGACCAGGCCGGCGAATTCGTGGCCCTCGAGGCCAAGAAAGCCGAGGCCGAGGACGCAGGTGATGGCCATCGCTAACTGGAACCAGATCGCGCTGCGCAGGTCGGCGGCGATGCTGGCAAGGCCGCAGGTAAAGCTTGACGCGAGCAGCAATGCGGTTTCGATCGCGACATTGCGCAAATTGAACAGATCATGGCCGCTCGGGCCTCCCGCCGTCTGCCGGTGCAGAACGGCGTAGGTGGCAAAGAAGGCCGAGAACATCACGATGTCGCTGAGGATGAAGATCCAGAAGCCGTAGCCGGTGATGATGCGCTTCGACGGCGGACCGCTCCAGCCCGCGTCGAAACCGCCTCGATGACCAGCCCCATGCAGGGCGTGGGGATCGTCGACTGAAGTGGCGGCAACCGAGCTCATCGGAGGGTTGCTCCGCCGCCGAGCATCGCGTGCCGCCGGCTCTGGTTGCCGCGCTCGATGCGCGCGACCTCGTCGGCCGGGATGACCTCCTCATCCTCGTCGCGCCAGGCAAATACCACGAAGGTGGCGAAGGCGCCGACAGCGCCGGCGGCCACCATCCACCAGATGTGCCAGATTAGCGCGAAACCCATGGCGGTGGCGAAGAACGCGCAGACGAATCCGGTCGGCGAATTGCGCGGGATAAGGATGGCTTGATAGTCGGGGTGTTGATCGGGCTCGTTCTGCTCGGCCGCGCGCCGCTTGATCCCCCAATAGGCGTCCATCCCGGATACGTCGGGCAGCACCGCGAAATTGAACGCCGGCGGCGGCGAGGCGGTGGCCCATTCGAGCGAACGGCCATCCCAGGGATCGCCGGTCTCGTCGCGCAGTTGCGCCCGATGGCGGATGCTGACGAACAACTGGATGATCTGAAGCGCGATGCCGCACAGGATCAGTGCCGCGCCGAACGCCGCCACGATCAGCCAGGGACGCCATTCCGGCACGTCATAGTGCTGCATCCGCCGGGTCATGCCGAGCAGGCCGAGTACATAGAGCGGCATGAAGGCGAGGTAGAAACCGGCCAGCCAGCACCAGAACGCCGCTCGCCCGAGGCCTTCGTGAAGCCTGAAGCCGAACGCCTTGGGAAACCAGTAGGTGTAGCCCGCGAACGCGCCGAACAGCACACCGCCGATAATGACGTTGTGGAAATGCGCGACCAGGAACAGGCTGTTGTGCAGCAGGAAATCGGCGGGCGGCACCGCCAGCAGCACGCCGGTCATGCCGCCGATGATGAACGTCACCATGAAGCCGATCGACCACAGCAGCGGGGTCTCAAACCGCAGCTTGCCGCCATACATCGTGAACAGCCAACTGAAGACCTTCACGCCGGTCGGCACCGCGATGATCATGGTCGCGATGCCGAAGATCGCGTTGACGTTGGCGCCGGCGCCCATGGTGAAGAAATGGTGCAGCCACACCATGAACGACAGGATGCAGATCGCCATGGTCGCCGCCACCATGGAGCGGTAGCCGAACAGCGGCCTGCCGGAAAACGTCGATACGACTTCCGAGAAGATGCCGAACGCCGGAAGCACCAGGATGTAGACCTCCGGATGACCCCAGGCCCAGATCAGATTCATGAACATCATTACATTGCCGCCGGCCTCGTTGGTGAAGAAGTGAAAGCCGAGATAGCGGTCGAGCAGCAGCATCGCGAGCGTCGCGGTCAGGATCGGAAAGGCCGCGACGATCAAGAGGTTGGTTGCAAGCGTGGTCCAGCAGAACATCGGCATCCGCAGGTAGCTCATGCCCCGGGTGCGGATCTTCAGCACCGTGGTGACAAGGTTGATGCCCGCAACCAGGGTGCCGACGCCGGCAATTTCCAGCGACCACAGATAGTAGTCGACGCCGACGCCGGGCGAATAGGCAAGCTCCGACAGCGGCGGGTAGGGCAGCCAGCCGGTGCGGGCGAATTCACCGACCAGGAGCGAGATGTTGACCAGCAGCGCGCCGGTGCAGGTCAGCCAGAAGCCGACCGAGTTGAGCGTCGGGAAGGCGACGTCGCGGACGCCGAGCTGCAGCGGCACGACGAAATTCATCAGCCCGATCATGAACGGCATGGCGACGAAGAAGATCATGATGGTGCCATGCGCCGAGAACAGCTGGTCGAAGTGCTCCGGCGGCAGGAAGCCCGGGCCGTGAAACGCCAGCGACTGCTGTGCCCGCATCATGATGGCGTCGGTGAAGCCGCGCAGCAGCATCACCATGGCGAGCACCGTGTACATCACGCCGATGCGCTTGTGGTCGACGCTGGTGATCCACTCCCGCCACAGATAGGGCAGGTGTCCGCTGACGACGACCCAGGCCAGGATCGCGAGAATCGTGACCGCCACGACGCCGGAGGCGATCATCGGGATCGGCTGATCGATCGGGATGGCGGCGAGAGTGAGCTTACCGAGCATCGGCGACCCCTGCCGGCAGCGCCGCGCCCTTTACGCCGGATTGCGCGCCGGCCGCCGGCGGCAGTTTCTGGGTGGCGATGGCATTGAAGAGGTTCGGATCGGCGAGCCGGTAGAGAGCTGGCGCGTTGCGGGTCGAGGGTCTGGCGATCTCGCGATAGCTCGCCTCGTCGAGCGCCTGTGGTGCATGCGCGGCGCCGTCCGCCCAGCTTGCGAATTGCGCGGCCGGCACCACGTGAACCTCGAAATGCATGTCGGAAAAGCCGTCGCCGCTGAAATGCGCCGAAAGGCCCTGAAAATTGCCCGGGGTGTCCGCCCGCAGGTTGAGCCGGGTGGTCATGCCGTTCATGGTGTAGATCATGCTGCCGAACTGCGGGATGAAGAACGCATTCATCACGCTCGACGAGGTCAGCTCGAATTGCAACGGCACGCCGGCGGGCACAGTGAGCGTGTTGACGGCCGCAACGGCCTGGCCGGGATAGAGGAACAGCCACTTCCAGTCGAGCGACACCGCCTGGATCCGCAGCGGCTTGCCGGGTCCCTCGATCGGGGCTGCGGGATCGAGCTGGTGGGCGCCGATCCAGGCGACGCCGCCGAGCAGGATGATGGTGAGCGCCGGAATCGCCCAGACCACGAGTTCGATGCGGCCGGAATAGGCCCAGTCGGGCAAATGGCGGGCGCGCTCGTTGCTGGCGCGAAACCAGAAGGCGAAGCCGAAGATGGCGATGATGGTCGGCAGCACGATCGCCAGCATGATCGCGACCGAGTTGATCAGGATGGTTTTTTCGGCGGCCCCGATCGGCCCCTGTGGATCAAGGATGTTCATCGCCGAACCGGAACTGGAACGCGGACTAACGCCGCCGCCGCCCGGGCGTTCCCGTGTACGCCCCGCTGTCGCACCCGGATGCGACGAAAGTATCGGGGCCTCGGGTCGTTCAGGCGGCGGGTCTGCCTGTCTTCCGCGGCCGATAATGAGCCTGCATGATGACCGGATCGCGCAACATCGCGCGGCAGGCCAGGGCGATTACTTGCGGGATCGTCGAACTGCCGGACTTGTACGCATTCCAGGTGCTGAGGCTGATGTCCAGCAGATCGGCAACCTCATTGTTGGAAAGACCGATACGCTTTTGCCAGCGACGGGCATCATCTTCGCTGAATTCTTTTTGTTCGGTGGCGAGCATCAACAGGTGCGCCGCGTCGATCGCAAGGTCGCCTTCATCCCACAGCACCGCGGTTCCATAATTGCCGACCTCGGCCCGCTTGAAGACATCTCGTCCCGCCAACGCCGCCAAAGCGTCGCCACCCGTCGCTATCCAGCCTGTCAGATCCACCTCGTCAGGCGTCACCTTGCTGCGCCACTTCACGCGAAGCGTGCGGGGGGGAATTACCGAGACTTTTTCGATCCGTGGCGTTTCGCTGGCCATTGGCTGCTCCAGAATTTCGCTATTTTACCGGAAAGCGCGGGTTGATCCTGTTCCACTCGGCTTTGATGACCGCGAGGTTCGCCGTGGCCCATTTCAGGACATCCTTGCGGGCGGCCGAAGGAAGTGAAACGGCATAGAAAGCGAACGTTTCGATCTCGATCAGAGCTTCGAAGTCGGGGTGAACAGTATGGAAATGCGGCGGCAGATGATCGTTCGCATAGACCGTGATGATGATCTTGCCGATGGTGTGGAGTCTGCCCATGCAGTCCCGCTTGATGCGCCAGAATATAGTCCGAAAATCGGATGATGTAAACAGGTTCACTAAATCGGACGAAACCCGCTGCCGGGGGTCCGTGGCTATTGATTATTATCAATAAGTTGATAACAATAAAGCTATGAATAGAATAGCGTTGATCACCGGTGCGACCCGCAACCTTGGCTTCTCGCTCGCCGAAGGGTTGGCGCAGCGGCTTGAGCCTACCGACACCGTGTATTTGACGGGGCGCGACGCCGCTCGCGTCGCCGAATCCGTGCATCGTCTGCCGAACGCTCGGGCGAAGTTGCGCGGCGAAGTGCTGGACGTCGCCGAGCCCGGCGCGGTCGAACGCTTCGCGGACCTGCTGGCCAGCCGCCACGGCGGCGTCGACATCGTCTTTTCCAATCATTACGCGCGCGTGCAGCCTGATGACGATCCGCGCGCCGTGATCGATCACTATGTCCAGGCCAATAATCTCGGCACCACGCATGTTCTGCGCAGCTTCGCTCCCCTGCTCCGCGACGGCGGGCGGCTGTTCGTGGTTGCGAGCCGGGCCGGCAGCCTGCGCGCGCTGGCGCCGGCGCTGCATCCGCGGTTCGAAAATTTGCAATCGCTCGACGAGGTCGACCGCGCGGTCTGCAGCTGGCGCGACGCGGTGCGCTCCGGCCGCGCGCCAGGCCAGGCCTGGCCGGCCTGGATCAACATTCCCTCGAAGATCGGCCAGGTCGCGGCGGTGCGCGTGCTCGCAGGCCAACGTCGCGCCGACGATTTGCGGCGCGGAATCCTGATCGCATCGATCTCGCCGGGCCTGATCGATACCGGAGCGTCTCGCGCCTGGCTCGACGTGACCGGCGCCCCCCAGCCGGACGAGGTCGCCGGGCCGCTTTTGGACCTCGCGCTCGACACCTCGCCGCACGAATCGCTCTATGGCGAGCTCATCCACGTCGGCCGGGAAGAACCGGGCCCGTTCGGCTCCGTGGTAGGCAGCGGCTCGATCGTGCCATGGAAGTGAACCGTAAAAGCAGATTGTCCGGGCACAAATCTTCCGCACGCAACCCGGTCGACCGCAAATCGTCGCCGCGTCCGTCGTCCCAGCAGGAGCGCCTTGGCATGCTGGTCAAGCGCGCCGAGCAGGCGATGGTCCGGGCCAAAAGCCTGGCCTTGAAATCTGTCGGGTTGACCCCGTCTCAATACGTCGCACTGTTCGAACTTGATCAGCAGCCGGGAATCACCGCGGCGACGCTGGCACGGGCCTGCCTGGTTACGCCGCAGGCCATGATGATCCTGCTCAAGACCATGGAGCAACAGGGCCTGATCGCGCGATCATCGCACCCACGACATCCCAACGTGCTCGAGCTGCATATGACCGAGGTCGGACGTGAGGCGCTTCACGCCGCGCGTGAGCGGGTCGATCCGATCGAGCGGCGGGTTTTCGGCGTCTTCTCGCCGAAAGATATGACCGTCTTTCGCGAGTTTCTGTCGCGCTTCATAGAGGCCTTCGAAGGGGAGTGATCCGCGCTGCGACAGCCCGGAAAGTCCGGTTAATCGTTGAAAACAAAGGTTTTCCAGGAAGAGATAACTGGTGCTGCCAGACAGGATTGAACTGTCGACCTCTCCATTACCAATGGAGTGCTCTACCACTGAGCTACGGCAGCGTGCCCCGGGTCAGGGGAATCGGCCAAATCGGCCCTACAAGGCGGCCGATCCTTGCCACAAGGCCCCCGCTCGCGCAAGCGCGGGGCCGGCTCGCGGTACCAGCAAAAGCGGCCGAATCAACGCGGAACGGTGGCCCCCTGCTTCAACTGGGCAAGTTGCGGGCCGATCCGGTTCCCCATCTCCTCGCCCAGCGCCTGCAGCGCCTTGATCGGGCGGACCATGACCTCGAACTCAACCATTTCGCCGGCGTCGTTGAATTTGATGAGGTCGACCCCCTTGAGCTGCCATTTGCCGATATTGGCGGCAAATTCCAGCGCGGCGTCGTACGGGCCCGCGACAAAGCTGCGGTGATAGCGAAAATTCTCGAAAATTTGCAGTACCGTGGTCAGCACCAGCAGGGTCGCAGGCCGTCCGGGAATCGGGGATTGCACGAATGGCGAGCGAAACACGATATGCTCCGACAGCAAAGGCGGCAGCAGCGTCGGGTCGCCCAAGGCCACGAAGCGGTGCCAGCCCTCCAGGCCTTGTTGCGGCAACGGCGCCAGTGCGTGTCGTTCGCCCATCGGTCTATGCTCCAATCGTGCCGCGCCCGCGGCGAGGCCATCGAACAGGTCTACGATGACGGATGAGAAGGACAAACGCGAGGGGCAAGACCGGGCCGCGGCGAAACGCCCGGCCGGCGATCCGCGCAAGGAATCCAGGCAGGATCGGCTGAAACGGGCGTTGCGCGAAAACCTGAAGCGGCGAAAATCCCAGGCGAGGGGGCGAAACGATCCGGCACCGGCACCTTCCCATGCGGGCGATGTCTCGCCATATGACGACAGCGGAAAAAAGCCGGGCGGTTAGCGATCGCCTGGTTTTGCCGCGACGACTTTGGCTTTCACCGATCGATGCGGGACGAAATGGGCGCAGACAGCACGGCAGGAGACAAGATGGAGGGGCGGGTTTCGGCCGTCGCCGCATTCCCGCGTCATGAGCAGACCTTCCCCACGCTGACGTCGCAGGAAATCGCCCGCATGCGCCGGTTCGGCGATATCCGCAACTACCGCGACGGCGAAAAACTGTTCGAGACCGGCCGGCCGGGGCCGGGCATGTTCGTGGTGCTGGCCGGCCACGTCGCGATCACCCAGCGCGACGGCCTCGGCCATGTGACGCCGATCATCGACCAGGGACCGGGCCAATTTCTCGCCGAGATCGGCCAGCTCTCCGGCCGGGTCGCGCTGGTCGACGGCCATGCCGAGGGCGAGGTCGAAACACTCCTGATTCCGCCGGAGCGCTTGCGCGCGCTGCTGGTCGCCGAGGCCGATCTCGGCGAGCGCATCATGCGCGCGCTGATCCTTCGCCGCGTCAGCCTGATCCAGGGCGGCGCCGGCGGTCCGGTCTTGATCGGGCCTTCGAATTCGAGCGGCGTCATCCGCCTGCAGGGCTTTCTCACCCGCAACGGCTATCCGCACCATTTGCTCGATCCGGTCGCGGATCACGACGCCGCCGAGCTGATCGCACGCTATTCGCCGCTGCCGGCAGATTGGCCGCTGGTGGTCGCACCCGACGGTACGGTACTGCGCAACCCGAGCGAGTCCGAACTGGCGCGCGCGATGGGCATGGTGCGCGCGCTCGCCAGGGACAAGATCTACGACGTCGCCGTAGTCGGCAGCGGCCCGGCCGGGCTGTCGACCGCGGTGTACGCCGCCTCCGAAGGTCTGAGCGTGGCGGTGTGCGACACTCGCGCGTTCGGAGGCCAGGCCGGCGCCAGCGCGCGGATCGAGAATTACCTCGGCTTTCCGACCGGAATCTCGGGGCTGGCGCTGACAGCGCGCGCCTTCAACCAGGCGCAGAAATTCGGCGCCGACATGATGATTCCGGTGACGGTGACGGCGCTTGATTGCTCCCGCTCCGATGGCGCCTTCGGCCTGAAACTCGACGATGGCGAGGTGCTGCGCGCGCGCTCCGTGGTGGTGGCGAGCGGTGCACGCTATCGGCGCCCCGAGATCGAAAATCTCGCCGGCTTCGAGGGCCGCGGCGTCTGGTACTGGGCCTCCCCGATCGAGGCGCGGCTATGTGCGGATCAGGAGGTCGCGCTGGTGGGCGGCGGCAATTCCGCCGGGCAGGCCGCGGTGTTCCTGGCGGCTCATGCCCGCAAGGTCCATCTGGTGATCCGCAGTGGCGGCCTCGGTGCCAGCATGTCGCACTACCTGATTGAACGCATCGAGGCGGCGCCGAATATCGAACTGGTTTTCAATACCGAGGTGGTGGCGCTGGAAGGCGCGCCGGACATTTCGCTCGAGCGGGTGCGCTGGCGCAGCCGGCTGTCAGGGGACCACAGCAGCCTCGATATCCGCAACCTGTTCCTGTTCGTCGGGGCCGATCCCGCCACCGGCTGGCTCGACGGCTGCGGCGTCATGGTCGATCGCGGCGGCTTCGTGGTGACCGGCGCACAATGCAGAAAGGCCGAAGGACAATTGGCCTCGGCGCTGGAAACATCCGTCTCCGGTGTATTCGCGGTCGGCGACGTGCGCTCGGGTTCGGTCAAGCGGGTCGGCGGCGCAATCGGCGAGGGGGCGCAGGTGGTGGCGGCGCTGCATGGCTTTCTCGGCGACACCGCACGGCCGGTGCTGTAGCGACTCACCGCAGGTAGCAATTTTCACCGCGGAGTCGTAGCCTCCCTCCGTTTCACATGGGAGAGCGCATCATGATCCCGAGGCGATTCCGGCCGCTGACACTCGCTTGAAAAGCATGAAAGTCATCCTGTTCGGCGCAACCGGAATGGTCGGTCAGGGCGTGCTGCGCGAATGCCTGCTCGATCCCGGCGTCGAGAGCGCGCTTGCGGTCGGGCGCAGTCCGACCGGCCAGCAAAATGTCAAGCTGCGCGAAATCGTGCACGACAATTTCCTGGATTTCTCCGCGATCGAACCCCGGCTTGCCGGATTCGATGCCTGCTTTTTCTGTCTCGGCGTCAGTTCGGTCGGCATGAGCGAGCAACGTTACCGGCATCTGACCTATGACATCACGATCGCCGCGGCGAACACGCTGGCAAGGCTCAATCCGGGCATGGTGTTCGTCTATGTCACCGGACGCGGCACCGATGCCACCGAAAAGGGCCGGCTGATGTGGGCGCGGGTGAAGGGCAAGACCGAAAACGATCTGCTCAAGCTGCCGTTCAAGGCGGCCTACATGTTTCGTCCGGCCGGCATCCAGCCGCTGCACGGCATCCGGTCGAAGACCGCCTGGGTGCAGGCGATCTACGTCGCGGCGGCACCGCTACTGACCCTGCTCAATCGAACGGCGCCGAACTACATGACCACGACCGAGCAGGTCGGACGCGCCATGATCAAGGTCGCGCGCGACGGCTATCCAACGCCGGTGCTGGAGAGCGGCGATATCAACGCAGTCTGACGACCGACGGGACCGGCCAAAACGACGTCTAACCCCATCAAATAGCCGCAAATTTCGCGCTTTTGCCATGACGGCCTCATTCGCCGTATACTTTATGCATAGCACAGCGGGTATTGTAATGGATCGCATTCGCATCGTCGGCGGCAGCAAGCTCAACGGCACCATTGCGATTTCCGGGGCGAAGAACGCCGCGCTGCCGCTGATGATCGCGGGGCTATTGACCGAACAGACCCTGGTGCTCGACAACGTGCCGCGACTCGCCGACGTCGCGCAATTGCAGCGCATTCTCGGCAATCACGGCGTCGACATCATGTCGGCGGGCAAACGGCCCGGCGATCGCGCCTATCAGGGCCAGACCCTGCATATTTCGGCAGCCAACATCATCGACACCACCGCGCCGTACGAACTGGTGTCACGGATGCGCGCGAGTTTCTGGGTGATCGCGCCGCTGCTGGCGCGGATGCATCAGGCGAAGGTGTCACTGCCCGGCGGCTGCGCCATCGGGACACGGCCGGTCGACCTGCTGATCATGGCGCTCGAGAAGCTTGGCGCCGACATCGCCATCGACGGCGGCTATGTGATCGCCACCGCACCCGGTGGTCTCAAGGGCGCCAATATCGACTTTCCCAAAGTGACGGTGAGCGGCACCCATGTCGCGCTAATGGCAGCGACGCTTGCGAGCGGCACCTCCGTGATCACCAACGCCGCCCGCGAGCCGGAAATTGCCGATGTCACCGCCTGCCTGAACAAGATGGGGGCGCGGGTTTCCGGCGCCGGAACTTCCCGTATCGTCGTCGAAGGCGTGAGCCAGCTCAACGGCGCGCGCCACACCGTGCTGCCCGATCGGATCGAGGCCGGCACCTATGCGATGGCGGTCGCGATGACCGGGGGCGACGTGCAACTGGCCGGTGCCCGGCCCGAACTGCTGCAATCGGCGCTTGACGTGCTGACGCTGGCCGGCGCCGACGTCTCGGTCAACGACGAGGGAATCCGCATCGCCCGCAACGGCGCCGGGATCAGGCCGGTGACGGTTTCGACCGCGCCGTTTCCGGGCTTTCCGACCGATCTGCAGGCCCAACTCATGGCGCTGATGGCAAGCGCCAGCGGCGCGTCGCGAATCACCGAGACGATCTTCGAAAACCGGTTCATGCATGTGCAGGAACTGGCACGGTTCGGCGCGCGCATTCAGCTCGACGGCGAGACCGCCACCATCGATGGCATTTCGAAACTGCGCGGTGCGCCGGTGATGGCGACCGACCTGCGTGCCTCGGTATCGCTGGTGATCGCGGGGCTTGCCGCTGAAGGCGAGACCATGGTCAACCGCGTCTATCACCTCGATCGCGGGTTCGAGCGGCTCGAGGAAAAACTCTCGGCCTGCGGCGCTTCGATCGAGCGCATCAGCGATTGAACGTTCGGAGTGCTGCGTGACGGATCAACTCAAACTGGTTGCCCTCGATGCCGATGACCTCGCCGTCATCTCCGCGCATGTGCAGGATGCCCGCGTGCAGACTTCCGACATCATCTGGCGGCAGGGCGAAAAGCGGCTGGTGGTCGGCATGAACCGGCTCGACTGGGAGCAGACGCCTTCAGGCCAAACCAGCCAGCGCCGTCTGGTGTCGGCGCTGCGTTTCGACCGCGTGCTGTCCTGCAAGTCGCGCGACATCGATCTGGAGGCGCCGGAGACCACGCTGGAGATGGTCGGAATCGAATTTCATCCCGGCGAAGCGCCCGGCGGCAGCGCGGTGCTGATCTTCAACCCGGGCGGGGCGCTGCGGCTCGACGTCGAATGCCTCGAATGCGAACTGGCCGATCTCGGCCCCGACGATCTCGGAGCTTCCGATCTCGACGAGGATGCCGAACGATCGGGACTTGACGTCTGAGCGGGTCATACCTCTCCCATCTGGAGAGGTCGATTTGCGGAGCAAATCGGGTGAGGGGTAATGATCTGACGATAGACCTTAACCCTCACCCCAGCCCTCTCCCAACGGGAGAAGGAGCCCGCCGCCGTCGCCGTGAGGTCGAGTGAACTCAATTCGAGTGGATCAGGGTTGACGGCGATTTGTCGCCGCGCCATTGAGCAAGGGGCGTTCGATCAAGCTCCGCCGGAAAGCCACCACCATGCCTGTTCGACTAGACCGCAGCAGCGCCGACTTCGCCGCACGATTCGCGGGCTTTCTCGCCGCCAAGCGCGAGGTTTCCGCCGATATCGAGGCCGCCACCCGCGCCATCGTCGATGACGTCGCCGCCCGCGGCGACTCGGCCCTGATCGAGGCAACCCGCAAATTCGACCGGCTCGATCTTGAGCCCGCCGGCCTACGCGTCACCGCGGCCGAAATCGACGCCGCCGTGAAGGCCTGCGACGCCGAAACGCTCGCTGCGCTCGCCTTTGCCCACGACCGGATCGAGAGTTTCCATCGCCGACAATTGCCTCGCGACCAGCGCTTTACCGACCCGCTCGGGGTTGAACTCGGCTGGCGGTGGAGCGCCATCGACGCCGTCGGGCTGTATGTCCCCGGCGGCACCGCGGCCTATCCGTCCTCGGTGCTGATGAATGCCGTGCCTGCCAAAGTTGCCGGCGTTGCCCGCGTCGTGATGGTGGTGCCCTCGCCCGATGGCAAGCTCAATCCGCTGGTGCTGGCGGCGGCGCAGCTTGGCGGCGTCTCCGAAATCTACCGGGTCGGCGGCGCGCAGGCGGTGGCGGCGCTGGCCTACGGCACCGCGACCATCGCGCCGGTGGCCAAGATCGTCGGTCCCGGCAACGCCTATGTCGCCGCCGCCAAGCGGCTGGTATTCGGCAAGGTCGGCATCGACATGATCGCGGGCCCGTCCGAGGTGCTGGTGATCGCCGACCGCAGCGGCAATGCCGGCTGGATCGCGGCCGATCTGCTGGCACAGGCCGAGCACGATGCGAGTGCGCAAGCGATCCTGATCACCGATGATGCCGCGCTGGCCGACGAGGTCGCGCGCGCGGTCGAATCACAGTTGAATACGCTGCCGCGCGCGCCAATCGCGCGGGCGTCGTGGCAGGATTTTGGCGCGATCATCCAGGTCGAAAACCTCGAGCAGGCAGTCGCGCTCGCGAATGCGATCGCCGCCGAGCATCTCGAGATCATGACGTCGGATCCCGAAGCGCTCGCGGCGCAGATCCGCAATGCCGGGGCGATCTTCCTCGGACCGCACACCCCGGAGGCGATCGGCGACTATGTCGGCGGCTCCAACCACGTGCTGCCGACCGCGCGCTCGGCGCGGTTTTCTTCCGGGCTCGGCGTGCTCGATTTCATGAAGCGGACCTCGCTCCTGAAATGCGGGCCGCAGCAGTTGCGCGCATTGGCGCCGGCGGCGATCACGCTGGGCAAGGCTGAAGGGCTCGAGGCCCATGCCCGCTCGGTCGGATTGCGTCTCAATTTGCCATGACCAGACCGCCTGCAGCAGACGATTCGCTCAATCACATCGTCGCGGTGACGCTCGATGAGGAATTGATCGGGCGCTCCGGCCCCGACATCGAGCATGAGCGTGCGATCGCGATCTATGATCTGATCGAAAAGAACCTGTTCGCGCCGGAGGGCGCCGGCGCGGGACCGTTCACCCTACATATCGGCATCACCGGCAACCGGCTGATGTTCGATATCCGCCACGAGAACGGCACGCCGGTGGTGGCGCATCTGCTGTCGCTGACGCCGTTCCGGCGGATCGTGAAGGACTATTTCATGATCTGCGACAGCTACTATCAGGCGATCCGCACCGCGACGCCGGACAAGATCGAAGCCATCGACATGGGACGCCGCGGCATCCATGACGAGGGCTCGCGCACGCTGCAGGAGCGGTTGAAGGGCAAGGTGCGGGTCGATTTCGAAACCGCGCGCCGGCTGTTCACGCTGATCTGCGTGCTGCACTGGAAGGGCGAGGGCGCATGATCCGCGGGCACCGGTGTCGGGATCCGATGATGCACAGCCCGACCGCAGCCTGACCCGTGGCGGCTCCCCCGCGCGTGCGCAACCCGCAAGCCGTGCTGTTTGCATGCGGCCTCAACAGCGTGCGTTCGCCGATGGCGGAAAGCCTGCTGCGGCAGATGTTTCCGCAGTCGATGTATGTCAAATCCGCCGGAGTCCGCAAGGGCGAGCTCGATCCGTTCGCGATCGCGGTGATGGCGGAGCTGGGGCAGGACATCGCCGGCCACCGGCCGATCACCTTCGAGGAACTCGACGATTGGGAAGGGCTCAACTTCGACCTCATCATCACGCTCGCGCCCGAGGCGCACCACAAGGCGCTGGAGTTGACGCGCACGCTCGCCGCCGACGTCGAATACTGGCCGACCTTCGATCCGACCCGGACCGAAGGCAACCGTGAGCAGCGGCTGCAAGCCTATCGCGAGGTCCTCGACGGCCTGTCACTGCGCATCCGCAAACGCTTTGCAAAGGTCGGAGCGCCGAGCGGGTGATCGCTCCCGTCGTCCCTGCGAACGCAGGGACCCATAACCACCGGCCAACATCGTTGAAAAAGAAAGCTGCCACGCCACCTGCCTAAAATCGCACCGCCGCGGCGTATGGGTCCCTGCGTTCGCAGGGACGACGACAGCGGTTGTCTCGGCTAGTCCCTTCCGATAGGTTCCGCGCGCGCCCGTTCCCCGAATCCTCTCCGACCCATATCTGCATGCTAGGCCGTCCCAAATTCGTTCTCGCCTCCGGTTCGCCGCGACGGCTCAGCCTGCTCAACCAGGCCGGTATCGAGCCCGATGCGCTGCGGCCGGCCGATGTCGACGAAACGCCGAAGCGGGGCGAATTGCCGCGCGCCTGTGCCAACCGGCTGGCCCGTGCCAAGGCCGACGCCGCGCTCAAATCGGTGCAACTCGATGACGAATTGCGCGGCGCCTTCATTCTGGCCGCCGACACCGTGGTTGCGGTCGGCCGCCGCATCCTGCCCAAGGCGAATCTGGTCGACGAAGCCTCGCAATGCCTGCGGCTGTTGTCGGGGCGCAACCACCGGGTCTACACCGCGATCTGCCTGGTGACGCCGAAGGAGGCGTTTCGCCAGCGCCTGATCGAGAGCCGGGTGCGCTTCAAGCGCCTCAGCGAGGACGACATCCAGGCCTATATCGGCTCCGGCGAATGGCGCGGCAAGGCCGGCGGCTACGCCGTGCAGGGCATCGCCGGATCGTTCGTGGTCAAGATGGTCGGTTCCTACAGCAATGTGGTCGGCCTGCCGCTGTATGAGACGACGGCGTTGCTCGGCGGCGAAGGTTTTCCGATCCGCTTCGGATGGCTGAATGCCAGCTAAACCGCGAGAGCTGCGCGGCAAGACGAAGCCGTGCCCGATCTGCGGCAAGCCGGCCACCGAGGCCTCGCGGCCG
The DNA here is from genome assembly GCA_963808035.1 of uncultured Alphaproteobacteria bacterium. Taxonomy (GTDB): domain Bacteria; phylum Pseudomonadota; class Alphaproteobacteria; order Rhizobiales; family Xanthobacteraceae; genus Bradyrhizobium. The sequence goes on from CAWEEF010000014.1 coordinate 110,211, forward strand.
TTTTGTTCCGAGCGCTGCCGCGACGTCGACCTGAACCGCTGGCTGTCGAATTCCTACGCCCTTCCCGCCGCCAAGGACGACGGCGAAGACGCCGATTGAGCGCCATTTCGCGGCATTTCCGGAGTGCGGAGGCATCACTGGCCCGTCCTCGACCTGGCGTGGCTACGCCACGCCAGGTCGCCGGCGAAGCGTGGTGGACAGGGCAGGCCAGCCTGACTATAAACCGGCGCTCCCGGCCCGCGCCGGGCAGTGCCCAGGTAGCTCAGTTGGTAGAGCATGCGACTGAAAATCGCAGTGTCGGTGGTTCGATCCCGCCCCTGGGCACCATCGACATCAACAACTTGGCTAGGGTCGAGGAAAAGCCGAAAGCCGGCGTGTCCACCGAACATCGGGACATTGAAGTGCGACGCATTCCAACCAGTCGCTAAGCTGGATGTCGTCCCGACAGGGCTGGGATGGCTACTCCGCTAGATCTTCTTACGACCGCCCAAACCAAAGAACTTTTCCAAGAATCTACCGGACGAAACAATCCGAAACCACCAATATGCAAAGCGATGTGATCGCATGACCGAGGCCCACAAAGTGATTAACTACCAATATTTTGGCAGCCTAAGGCATTTTAAGCGGGGAGTCTCTGGCTATGTTCGATGCGATCGCCAAAATCTGGGGCAGCTTTGCCGGCGCAAAATGCACATAGCCGTAGGGTGAGAAGTTCCCATTCCAGGGTCTGACCGTTCTTGTCATGGCGGCCCTTATGTATCAGCCCTCAGCTCTCAAGTTGGTTTTGCTTAGGATTTACGCAGCAAGAGTGTTTCGTTGCGAGACGTTGCGCGCTGGTGTGGCTTCGTTATTGCATTCTTCAAAGTGGAACGACATTTCGAGTTGGGCCAGATGCTCCCAATGCTCCGCCTTTGCGAGAAGCTTCCAGCTATCAGCGGGATTATACGCAGCCTGCTGGCGACACAACGAACCCAATGCGCGGTAGCGAGAAACGCTTTTCGTGGCCGTCTCCGTAGTAATGTGCACCGCTTAGGACATTAAGTCGCCGCGGCTGGTGATACTCGGCCTTTCCTTCGCGACCCGAAATCGTTCAAATCCGGATCGCGCAACCGTGATCCCGAATTCGGAAAACAACTCGTGCGTTCCGGAATGTCGGGCGTCGAACGCCGGTCTTGTTATCCGATAGCCCGCCTAATGGGTCAGCTCATCGGAGAGTTACATGACTAGGTTTAAAGTGCTTGGCACGTTCGCAATTTTTTCAACGTTGATCGCAGCTCAGCCGCAAGCAAACGGCATCGAGGGGCGCGAGGTCGCCGCCCCGCCTTGGAGCGCAGCTTGCATGACCGACCAGGGCCCAAGCCAGTGTGGCGAGCCCATGTGGGTCTACAGCAGGCACGCTGGACAGAGGTAAGGCGTTTTGAATGGTTTGCATCATCATTTCGGTAAACCGTTAATATCGCCGATTGGCACCTTTGAGACATTGGCGCTGAGGCGCTGGTCGCGCCGGTCGACAAGCTCAGCGTGCTGATCGCGAGATTGCGTGCCGCCGGGCGGCATAGAAAATGATATGCGCTACCTTCACGCGCTTGCCCGCGCAAGCGCTGGACTGGCTGATGAAGTTCAGTTCGCAGCAGCACCGGCTGCTGATCTATCAAGCCGATGACGATTGGTTTGCGTTCGGTCCCCCGGCTTTCCAGTCTGAAGTGACCGATCGGATCGGGCGCGGCGAAAAACCGTGGGCGGATTGAACGATCAGCCGCCCAATTCGAGCCTGCCCTGTGGTGCGTGAGGCGCGAGAACCAGCGCTGGGCATGGCTTACAATTACAAATTGCATTGGCGACGACGAACAGGTATCTCGACGTCACCAGTTCATTTTCAATTGTTGCCGATCCAATCTCCAAGTGCTTGGAATCCCGCCAGTTATTCCAGACTGCGACAATTTGCTGCAGCGCAACAGTATCAATGTACCATTTTTGCGACACCTTACCAATATTTCATTAATTGGCTGTTAGGAACTAGCAGTTGGCATTTGGTATACATTATCGTCCCTTCGCCCGGAAGTTGAATCCGGTACAACGCGTGGGGAAAAAAGCCATGAGGAATAGACTTCTTTCGGGGACGGCTTGCACGGCCCTATGCCTGATGTCGTTCGGCGGTGCGACCAAAGCTGCGACGCTCGACGACGTGATGGCCCGACTTGACAAGATTGAAAAGGAAAATGCCGAACTGCGACAGAAGGTCCGGAATCTGTCGGCAGCGAAGCCCGTGGCCGCTGCGCCGGTCGTCGCCGTCGAGCCGGGAAAATTCAAGGGCAACCCGGTCCTGCATGCCGCCGTTGCGACTTCGCCCACGCCACCTCAGCAACGGACCATCGGTGGCATCCCGGTCAAGGCGGGTCCGCTCGGGCCGATGCTCGACAACACCACGGTTACGCTCTACGGCTCGATCGATCTGTCCGGCGACGTTTTCAATCCGTCGGTCTTCGATCAGGGCACGAAGTTTGGAGTCGCGAGCAATATTTCGAGTTTCGGAATTCGAGTGAGGCATAACCTTGCGCCCTATGGCTGGGACGGCATGGCGGTGGTGGCGCAACTCGAATCTCAGGTCGACATCGCATCTGCCCCAACCGAGCGCGCGGCGCTGGGGACCCGCGACAGCTTCCTGGGGTTGGAGGGGCCATGGGGCGCCATCAAGGCCGGCAAATCCGACACGCCGTACAAGAAGAGCACGTCGGCGATGGATCCGTTCTCCCGAACGCTCGGCGACTATAATTCGATCATGGGCAACACCGGTGGAGACAACCGTGCCGAGTTCGATTGGCGCATGTCGCACGCCGTCTGGTATAAATCGCCGATCTTCAATGGCTTCCAGTTCAGTGCGCTGATCTCGCCGGGCCAGAACTACGCCCGGGACAACAGTGACTATTCCTTTGGCGATGCCTTCCAATGTAACGGTGCGTCGACCAGGGGCAGCGGCAGCAACTTCCCGGGCACCGGTGGTGCCGTTAGTGGCAACATCGGCGGCAATGGTTGCACCGATGGCTCCTATGGCAATGCCTATAGCGCGGCGTTGAATTACAAAAACGGCCCGTTCACGGCACTCGCCGCTTTCGAATTGCACGAGGGAGTCAACCGGCACGGCGACGATGGGCTCGAGCCGGGCCAGATCGCCCCGGTCTTCCTGGCCGACGGCTCCCAGGTCCTGACTGGCGTTCACAACGAATGGGCGGCAAAGGTTGGCGGCGGCTATCACTTCAATGATGGCATCGGCGATCTGCAGTTGAACGCGTTCTACGAGTGGATCAGGCGCGAAGTAACCCCCATCGAGCAGCCCTTCAATGAGCGCTCGCGTGATGGTGTATTCGCCAGCGCCACCCAGCGGGTCGGGCCGTGGGCCCTGAGTGCGTCCTATGCCCACGCGTTCAGAACGCCCGGCAACCCCGCAATGTTGAGCGTGAACGACCCCGTACTGGCACCGTTGGCCACAGTGCAGGCCAATCTGTTCGACAATTCCGCCAGCCAATACGCGATCGGCGCCCGCTACTATTTCAACAATTGGGCGAGCTGGTACATTGTCGCCTCCGAGCTCACCCAAGGGCAGGGCGCGCATTACTGCCTCGGCGCGAGCGGCCACGGCTACCAGTCCTGCAGTCGCGATGGCGCCAACGACACCATCGGCGGTGCAACCATCAGAGCTGCGACAACCGGGATGACGTTCAACTTCTGAGCAGTACCAAACATCCGAACGAAAGGGGGGCTTGACGACGAGCCCCCTGATCGCTTTTAGAGCCATCCATTTCGATGTGCATCATCTGCCATCGGGTTCGAATGACGCCGTAATCCCCTCACAAGAGGTTATCCGGCACCGGAGCGAACGCCGGCAGATGCATTGGCAGGGACCAAACCATGGACATGCAGCCGCCGCCCGCCCTGGTGCAAGTCGCGCAGGCTGAAGCCCCGCCCGACGCGCCGGTCGAACCGGTGCCGATCGAGGTCAATGTGTCGAAATACATTCCTAAATCGGCAACTTCGGTGACCATGCTTGTAACTCTGACGCCGCCAACGGGGCAGGCGGTGATCTATGCCGCCGGCCATGAGAATGATGGGACCTTGTTCAAGGGGCCGCGCTCGATCGACGAAGTCAAGCTGTTTGGTCCGATCCTCTATGTGAAGCTTTATGGAGCGACGGATTTCAAGATCCAGTACACGAACTATCGGCAGATCGAGTGAATGCTGCGGCTTTCTGGAAGAGCGACCCTGTGCGACATCCGACAGCGGAGCAGTTATTGAAGGATGCCCTCGCGGCGCAACGTCGGGGCTCGATCGAAGACGCGAAACGCCTTTATGCGTCGGTCCTGAGCGTTGATCCCGGCAACGCCGCCGCCTATGGCAACCTCGCCATCATTGCTGCCCAGCAGGGCGATTTCGCAGGCGCCGAACGGCTCATTCGGCGAGAGATTGAGCTGCGGCCGAGTTATCCGGCGAGCTACAACAATCTCGGTTCGGTTCTGCAGCGGCAGGGCAGGTTACCGGAGGCCATTGCCGCGCATCGCCGTGCGATCGAGCTCAAGCCGGACCACGCCGAGGCATTTCTGGCGATCGGCAATGCGCTCAGGCAACAGGGTAAGCTCGCGGAGGCAATGGCGTCCTATCGCTCGGCCATCGCGGCGAAAGCCGATTACGCGGAAGCCCACAACAATGTCGGCGTGCTGCTTCAGATGCAGGGCTTGCTCGAACAGGCGACGTCGGCCTACCGCGACGCGGTAGCGCTTAGACCAGCCTACGCCGAAGCCCAATTCAATCTCGGCGCCGTGCTGCATGACCGGCATGAACTGGATGGAGCCGAAGCTGCATATCGGCGGGTCATTTTGCTCGCTCCCGGCATTGCCGCCGCCCACAACAACCTCGGAACGGTCTTGAAGGACAAAAATCTGTCCGAGAAGGCGCTCGCGGCTTTCGAAACGGCCATCAGGTTGAACGAGGACTACGCCGAAGCATTTTACAACCGCGGAACTGTGCTGCAGCAACAGGCGAGACTGGAAGAAGCCCTCACGGCCTACGGCCGCGCCATCGGGCTGCGGCATGACTATACCGAGGCGATCAACAATGCCGGCATTGTGCTTCAGGAGCTCGGGCGCGTGGGCGAGGCCGTCGAACTTTACCGCCGCCTGCTTGAGCGGGTGCCGGATCACGCCGGCGCCTACAACAATATGGGCACGGCGCTGCTGGCGCTGGGGAATCCGGACAAGGCGCTGGCGGCGCTTCAACAGGCGCTGACGCGCCAGCCCGATTTCCCCGAGGCCTTCTACAATTTGGGCAACGCCTGGCGCGAACTCGGCAATCTGTCCGAGGCGATCGCGGCCTACCGCACCGCATTGCGCCTGCGACCCGGCTATGCGGATGCGTTCAGCCAGCTCGTCTATCACCGTGCGCTGGCATGCGAGTGGACCGATCACGAAGCCGAGCAGGAAAAGCTGATCGAGATGGCGCGGGCCGGAGTTCGCGTTCCGCCATTTTACCTGCTCTCAACCAAGGCTTCCGCATCCGATCAACTGAGCTGTGGCCGGCACTGGATCAAGCCGATCACGCCGCCACGGCAAGTGGTATTTAGCCACGCGGTTTCCGTTGAGACAGCCAGCATTCGTGTTGGCTATTTGTCGGGAGATTTTCACCAGCATGCTACCGCGCAATTGATGGCCGAGCTGTTTGAAAGCCACGACCGCAGCCGCTTCGAGGTTTTCGCCTATTCCTATGGTCCGGATGACGGCAGCCCGTTGCGTGCGCGTCTACAAACCGCGTTTGATCATTTTGTCGACATTCACGCCCGCTCGCACCGCGAGGCGGCGGAACTCATCCATGGCGACAAAGTCGACATCCTGATTGATCTCAAGGGCTATACCCATCAGGCGCGGCCGGCGATATCAGCCTATCGTCCGGCGCCGGTCCAGGTGAGCTATCTCGGATATCCGGCCACGATGGGAGCGGATTTCATCGACTACATCATGGTCGATCCTTGGGTGGTCCCGGCCAGCCAGCAAGCCTTTTTTTCGGAAAAGCTTGTCCATCTACCTGGCTGCTATCAGGTCAACGACAGACAACGCGAGGTGGCACAAGCCGTCTCGCGGCAGTCCTGCGGGCTACCGGCGGAGGGGCTGGTGTTTTGCAGTTTCAACAACAGCTACAAGCTGTCGCCGGCAATTTTCGATATATGGATGCGCCTGCTGCGGTCGATTCCCGGCAGCGTTCTGTGGCTGCTCGAGGCGAACGAACTGGTCAAAGGCAATCTGGGCTTGGAAGCGGAAAAGCGCGGCGTGGCAGCCAATCGGCTGGTGTTTGCGCCGATCGTCGGGCCGGCCGAGCATCTCGGGCGCCATCGGCATGCCGATCTGTTTCTCGACACGTTGCCTTGCAACGCCCACACAACGGCCAGCGATGCACTGTGGGCCGGGCTGCCGGTCTTGACCTGCAGGGGAGACACATTCGCGGGCCGGGTGGCGGGCAGCCTGCTGATGGCCATGGGCATGCCGGAACTGGTCACGGGATCGCTGGAAGCGTATGAGCAAGCGGCTCTGGCCCTGGCCCGCGCTCCGCAACGTTTGATTGCGCTGCGGAAGAAATTGCAGGAAAACCGTGACGCCAGTCCATTGTTTGATTTGCCAAAATTGACCGGGCATATCGAGGCGGCCTACCTGCGGATGTGGCATACCTGGTGCAGCAAAAAAAGGCCGGCCGGCTTTGCGATCGCGAGCGCTTGAAATGCAGCCGTGCGGGAGCAGATTGGGTGAGCAAGGTGTAATGTACTTTGAAGAACGCTGCCGCCAATCAAACGGATACGGATAAGGGACGATAGGGGACAGAGACCATGTTGATGCGAACCATTGTCGCGCTCGCCGCCATTGTGGCACTGGGCCTTGGTAACGGGCTGGCCGAGGCCCATGCGCCGAAGCACCGTCGCCATGACCCAAACGTGCAATATGTGCTGCCACCCGTTGCGCCCCCGGCCCTTTATGGCGCTGGCCGGCTCGTGCTGCACCCGGCCTTGAACATTGCCTGCATGACACCATACCAGGCGACGCGTGCGCTGCCTTGCGATCAACCGGTCTGGGTTTACGGAAGTCCTTGCGAAGTGGATCTCGGGCTCGGCCGCTATCGCTCTTGCGAGTGACCTCAAGACGAGCAGCCTTCATTTTCGAGATGTCGCCATGAGTGCCGGGAGCCGTTCCGAACGGGCACTCGCTGCCGCGATGGCTCATCATCGCGCTGGCCGCCTGACCGACGCCGAACGTCTCTACCGAGGCGTCTGCGAAGCCGAACCCGACAATGCGCGGGCGTTTCACCTGCTCGGGGTAGTCGCGCATCAGTTGAGACGTCCCGACGCGGCATCATTGATCGGCCGGGCCGTCGTGCTCGATCCAGGGTTTGCCGAGGCGCACAATGACAGGGGCGTCATCCTCGCAGCCAACGGCTTGATTTCGGATGCGCTGGCCTGCTTTGAAAGCGCGGTGGCGCTTGCCCCCGGATATACCGAGGCGCGCAATAATTTTGGCCGGGGATTGCGCTCGCTGGGCCGTTTCGATGCAGCGGTAGCGCAATTTGAACTGGTCCTGAAAAGTACGCCGAACTCGGCGCTGGCGCATTTCAACCTGGCGTCGGTGCTGGAACCAGCCGGCCAACAGTCCGCCGCCGAGAAGCACTATCGCAGCGCCATCGCCATGCGCCCCGATTTTGTCGATGCTCACCTCCATCTCGCGTCCCTGCTGGAGAAGATGGATCGCCTGCCCGAAGCGCTCGCTTATGCGGAAAGCGCCGTCGCGTTGCGACCGGACAGTGCCGGCGCACGCAACAATCTCGGCAATATCCTGCGCGGCATGGGGCGGCGTGACGATGCCATCGCACAATATGAGTCCGCGCTCGGGATCGACCCGAACTTCTTCATGGCCCACTATAATTGTGGCGTGGCGTTGCGCGGCGAGACCAGAATCGCGGAGGCGAGAGCGCATTTCGAACGTGCGTTCGCGCTCAAGCCGGATTTTTTGGAAGCCGAGTTCGCCGTTTGCATGGCCGAGCTCCCGGCTCTCTACGACAGTCCATCTGACATCGCCGAGAGGCGCGCTGCCTATGCAAATCGGCTGGCGAGGCTGACCGCCGATGTTACAGCCGCTGGCGTGCCGCCCGCGCTGGCGCAGGCGGTCGGTTCGCATCAGCCATTTTACCTCCCTTATCAGGGTCAGGACGATCGAGACCTGCAGGCCTCGTACGGTTCGCTGGTGTGCAGGGTTCTGGCGGCAAGATATCCGACGGCAGTGCTGCCAAACCCGCCGGCGCCGGACCAGCCGACCCGGCTCGGCATCGTCAGCGGGTTTTTCCGGCAGCACTCGAATTGGAAAATTCCGATCAAGGGATGGCTCGAGAATCTCGACCGGCGCCGTTTTTGCGTCTCCGCCTATTACACCGGTGCCGAGCGCGACGAGGCGACCGCGGCCGCGACCGCGTTGTGCGATCGTTTCGTCCAGGGCCCGTTGTCGCTGGATGGCTGGCGCCGGGAGATACTGGACGACGCGCCGCATGTGCTGCTCTTTCCTGAAATTGGGATGGACAGGGTAACCGCCCAACTTGCAGCGCAACGGCTTGCCCCGGTTCAGTGCTGCTCCTGGGGGCATCCTGTCACCAGCGGATTTCCGACCATCGATTACTTCATCAGCAGCGATCTGATGGAGCCCGCGAACGCCGCTGCGCATTATTCCGAACAGCTCGTGCGGCTCCCGAATTTGTCGATTTATTACGAACCCGTGGACGTTGCGCCTGTCGCGATCGACCGCGCAGGGTTGGGTCTGCGCTTCGACGCCGTAGTCTATTGGTGCTGTCAGTCCCTGCCAAAATACCTGCCGCAGTTTGATGAAGTGTTCGCACGTATCGCAGCCGAGGTTCCGGGCTGTCAGTTGACTTTTATCGAGTTCGGCGGCGGCCGGGTCGTCACCGAATTGTTCCAAACCCGCCTCGTACGCGCCTTCGAGGCTGTCGGGCTCGACGCCCGTGAACACTGTGTCTTTCTGCCGAGGCTCGCACCTGATCGATTTACTGCCGCCATGGGTCAATGCGACGTCGTGCTCGACAGTATCGGATGGTCAGGCTGCAATTCGATCCTGGAAAGCCTCGTTCACAATATTCCGATCGTGACCCTAACCGGAGAGATGATGCGGGGCCGTCACGCCGCCGCGATTATGGCGATGATCGACATTCACGAGACCACGGCGCAAACGATTGACGATTACGTCGCGATCGCCGGTTCGCTGGGCCGGGACTCAGTGAAGCGGTCCGAATTGTCGGCCCGAATCGGCAACAACAAGCATCGCATCTACCGCGATCGTCGCTGCATCACGGCCCTGGAGGCGTTTCTGGACAGCGCCGTTCGAGGCATCACGTAGTTCAAGGAGTTTGAGTGCTCTACGCTGGCATCGGGGTGAGATTACGAGCGGCAGTCCCGCATGACAAAAGTCAGGGCTTCTGACCTAATTTCCCGGTTGTGCTGCTTCTGGACGCAGTGATCTGCCTCGTATCCAAACGCTTGAACGCAGTATTACGTATACAAACTCCAAATTTGGGAGATACTTCTTATTTTCGGGCTTACAGAACCGAGAAGAAAACGGGGGGACAGATGGCAGTAACGGCACAACTTCATTCACGGCCGGTCGCAATTGCGGGGACACGTTGGACGATACTTACGTGTGCAATCCTCTGCATGGTGTTGATCGCCAATCTTCAATACGGATGGACGCTTTTTGTTAATCCCATAGCGGCAAAGCATGGCTGGTCTATCGCCGCAATACAGGTAGCTTTCAGCATCTTTATCGCGCTTGAGACTTGGCTCACGCCGGTTTCCGGTTGGATCGTCGACAAACTTGGCGCGCGTGGACCGAAGATTGTTGTCGCGTTCGGTGGAGTTATGGTCGCACTGGGCTGGGCCATAAACTCCTATGCCGAGACACTGACGATGTTGTATGTCGGCGCTATTATTGGCGGGATTGGCGGCGGCGCGGTCTACGCCACCTGCGTTGGCCTTGCTGTGAAATGGTTTCCCGACCGGCGCGGTCTCGCAGTCGGCCTCACCGCCGGCGGTTACGGCGCCGGCGCGGCTCTGACCGTCATTCCCATTCAATATGTAATCCGTACCAGCGGCTACGAAGCAGCGTTTTTGTGGTTCGGGCTGGTTCAGGGTGGCATTGTGTTCATTTTGGCTTGGCTTTTACGGGCGCCTGAATCCGGCGAGATGGCTGGTATTCCAGCTCCAAAGGTTGCTCAGTCCTCGCGGAACCACACGCCAGGCGAAGTGCTATCCTCGCCCATATTCTGGATTCTCTACGTCATGTTCGTTATGGTGTCCGCCAGCGGCCTGATGGCGACGGCACAAATCGCACCCATCGCAAAAGACTTCAACGTCGCGAACACAATCATTTTCTTCGGTGCGCCAACACTTACTGCCGCACTGATCATCGATAGCGTTGCGAACGGCGCGGCTCGGCCCCTGTTTGGCTGGGTTTCCGACAACATCGGCCGTGAAAATACAATGGCAATCGCGTTCGGCTTGGGGGCGGGCGCCTACTGGTTGCTTGGGACGCTCGGCACTGCTCCGTGGGCTTTCGTGCTTTTCGCAGCGCTAATCTTCCTTACCTGGGGTGAGATATTCAGTCTGTTTCCGTCAACCTGTACAGACACATTCGGAACGAAGTTCGCGACGGTGAATCTCGGGCTGCTTTATACAGCGAAGGGAACTTCGGCTTTCCTCGTTCCTGTTGCCAACGTCATCAAGGCATCAACCGGCAGTTGGCACCTTGTTTTTCTCTTGACCGCCGTCATGAACATAGCAGTGGTGGCAATAGCTCTGTTCATCCTTAAACCGATGCGCGCGCGAATGATGGCGAATGGTTAAATGGGCTCGGTGATTTGGCGGATGCCGACAAGATCGTAATGGTCGGGTTCGACCTGCCGTACCTCAAGCGATACGACTTGTTGCTGGAGCGGCGGCAGGCGTTCGAAGTCGCCGTCGGCGTAGCGCATCGCGAGCAGGGATAGCTAGGGTCAGGCCCCATAAACTGAACAAAAAACTCGCAACCGTTATCCTTTGGCTCGGTCAATGAGCCTTGGAGCGCGCCCGCGGCCGTGATCGCACCGGAGGAGCTGCGGAACCACGGGGTTCATGGAGCGATGAGCCGGAAGAACCGAACTGCACTTGCCGATCGTGTTGTCAGGGCCGCGGAGGCGGCACTTGCCATGCAGGATTATGCGAGCCCGGTCGACGTACTGGTCAGGATAGGCTGGCTTGACGTCGGGGCGATGGAACGCTGGCGGCGGGGGGAGATCGATTGCCTCGAGCGCGCCATACAGCCCGCCCGTCGCGTATTCTGGAAGCGTTGCAACTGTTGCAATCCTGGGCCACCGGCAAAGCCTTGTCCGCAAGCCCGACGGACTATGTCGCGCGCACGGCGCAACGCCAGGCGCTGCGGTTCAGCCAAAGCGGAGATCCTGCAATCGAGGCGCTGTATCGGACCCATTGGGTCTCGCAGGAGCTTTCCGAGAAGAAGCGCGAACGCTTAACCGAGAAGGCAAGCCGTGCCCCGGATCTGGTGGTGGTCGAGCCATTGAAGAGCGAATGGACCTGCCACCGGTGCGGCGGCACCGGTGATCTGTTGATGATGGAAAATCCGGGCCCGGCATGCCTGCGTTGCGTCGGCCTCGACGATCTCGAGTTCTTGCCGGCGGGCGATGCGCTGCTGTCGCGGCGGGTGAAGGCGAAAAGCACGAGATGCGCTGTTGTCGTGCGCTTCAGTCGCAGCCGCCGCCGCTACGAACGACAGGGTCTGTTGGTCGATCCGCAGGCCCTGGCGGACGTGCAGCGCGGCCTTGTCGCGCGGCGACCCGTAACGCGGCCGAGATGAGCTTCTGCTTTGGTCACGGCCGTGGGGACCGAAAATCGATCGCGCGCAGGATCACGCCGGGGGGATTGCCCTCGAGTTCGACCTCGCTGAATTTCCGCGCGGCGCGTTCTTCGATGCGGTCGCGCAGTCTCAGGAATTGCTGTTCGCGCTGCGCCGGCGATGTTCGCGAGGTGCCTTCGAGTTGGTCCATCGCATCGGTGGAAATGGCGCAGGGGATACTGGCCTGCTCATTCTTCATCGTGAACAGCACCACCATCCGATTGAAGTCGTATTCCCCGAAGTCACCTCGCGTCAGTGCCATATCGAACACTCCCGATCTAGAACTTCTTCTTGGCGAGCGGCGGATTGAGTTCGGCGATCTTGGAAAGGCAGTCCTCCCTGGTGGTGTGGGGACCGGTGACGAAGGTGCCGCTCACCTTGGTGCTATACCAGCCCGATACCACGCCGAGACGCAGCGATTCCTCGGTTTGGACGTGACGCGGCGAGAGATTTTGCATGGAGGTTCCTTTGGAAGCCGGATGTTCGGCCTGCGGAACATCCCGGGACCTCGCATTGCGCCTTTTATGCCGGGAAAGCCATGGCTTTCTTTCACCCGGCGGTCCGCGCCCGCCGTCCCTCGATCGGATAGGCCGGATCGTTGAATCCGGGCGTCGAGGGGTGGCCGCTCGCCACCAGGCGGTCGATCAGGGCTTCGTCCTCAGCGGTGAAGCGGTAGTCGAGCGCGCGCAGGTAATCGTCCCATTGCTCCTCGGTGCGGGGACCGGCGATCACCGCGCTGACCAAGGAAGAGTTCAGGACCCACGAGACCGCGAACTGCCCGGCGGTCACGCCCCTCGCCTCGGCATGCCGCCGTATTTCCTGCGCCAATTGCAGCGATTCCGGACGCCACTCGGTCTGCATCATGCGGGTGTCGTTGCGCCCGGCGCGGGTATCCTTGCTCGGCGGCGTGTCGGGACGATATTTGCCGGTCAGCACGCCGCGCGCCAGCGGGCTGTACGGCACGATGCCGAGACCGTAATAGTCGCAAGCCGGGAAATGCTCGACCTCCGGCATACGGTTCATTGCGTTGTAATAGGGCTGGCTGACCACCGGCCGGTCGATGCCGAGCTGATCGCAGATGTTGCAGATCTCGGCGACCCGCCAGGCGCGGTAGTTCGAGACGCCAAAATAGCGCACCTTGCCGCTCCGGATCAGTTCGCCCATCGCGCGCACGGTCTCCTGCAACGGCGTCGAAAGGTCTTCCTTGTGCAGATAGTAGATGTCGATGCAGTCGGTGCCGAGCCGCTTCAGGCTTTCCTCGGCGGCCTGCAACAGCCAGCGCCGCGACAGCCCGCCGCGATTGGGATCGCTGCCCATCTGGTTGGCGAGCTTGGTCGCAACTATCCAACCTTGCCGGTTATTGGAAATGGCGCGTCCGACCACCTGTTCGGAATTGCCGCCATTATAGGCGTCCGCGGTGTCGATGAAGTTGATGCCGGCCTCGTGCGCCTTGGCGACGATCCGCATCGAGGTGGCCTCATCGGTCGGCCCGCCGAACATCATGGTGCCGAGACAGATCGGCGAAATCTTCAGGCCGCTGCGGCCGAGGGAACGGTATTGCATGGGTTTTTTCCTTTGCGGAGATCGGATCGGGGGCCCGTCATTCCGGGGCGCGCATCAGCGCGAACCCGGAATCCATAACCACCATCGTGAGTATGGATTCCGGGCCCGCGCCAAGCGGCGCGTCCCGGAATGACGAAGGATGGAGCGCATCAGGATTCATTCTTCAACACCTTGAACACGCCGCTGGCCGTGACGATACAACGCTTGCCGGCGGTCACCTCCGTGGTCATGAAAATGAGACTGCGGGTGGTTCGGACGACGCGCGGCTTCGCCAGCAGGATCTCGCCGATTTTTCCGCTGTCAACAAAATGCACGTCGAGCTGAACCGTCGCCAGCGTCGGCCGGCCCGACACATATCGCGCCGTCATGCCGCAGGCACGGTCCGCGAACGTCATCAGCAGCCCGCCCTGCACCAGGCCGCGGCGGTTATGGTGCTTGTGCTGCGCGACCAGCGCATATTCGTGTTCGCCGTCCACGACCCGCTGCCACAGCGGCCCGACCAAGCTGAGGAATCCCGTGGTGTCGACCAGGGTCCAGCCGGAAGATTTGAGCATCGCCGCGGCCTTCTCGGTCATCTCGGGTATTTCCGGTCCGGGTCGGTGAAATTGAGTATCGCCGGTCATTTCATCATTTGCCGACGTGTTGTAGTCAAGCGGGATGACCCGGCCTTTCGACGATACCACAAGGCGGAATATCGCAGAGCGCTGCGCGGCCTTTGCGCGGCTGCCGGCGCGCGAGTCCGCTTCCAGGCTGAAGCGCGCCGCCGTCGCCATCACGCTGGTTGCGGCCGGCGAGGCGAGACGCGGAACCGCGCTACTGCTGACCCGACGCGCCGCTGGTCTGCGCTCCCACCGCGGCCAATGGGCGCTGCCTGGCGGACGCTGCGATGCGGGCGAAACACCGGTGGTGGCCGCATTGCGCGAGCTTCACGAAGAACTCGGCCTTTCGCCAGGACCCGGGCAGGTGCTGGGATTGCTCGACGATTATCCGACCCGGTCCGGCTATCTGATCACCCCGGTCGTGGTATGGGCGGCCGACAGCGCTGTGATCTCGCCTAATCCGGACGAGGTCGCCTCGGTGCATCGCATCGCGCTCGACGACATCGAACGGGCGGACGCGTTCGACTTCACCGCCATTCCGGAAAGCAGCCGCCGGGTGATCCGTTTCCGCCACGCCCGCCAATTCATCCACGCCCCGACGGCGGCGCTGATCTATCAGTTCGCCGAGGTGCTCGCCGGTCGCGACACCAGAGTTGCCGAGCTGGAGCAGCCGGTGTTCGCCTGGAAGTAGCGGCCGGAATCAATCGCCGTAGCGTTTCGGGGCTGACTTGCGCGAAACGCTTGCTACAACGGGCCATGCGCCGCTATGCGATTCGTCAGAACTGGGGATATTTCGCGCTCGCGCTGCTGCTGATGGGGCCGCAAGCGGCCGTCGCGGCGGCGGTGTCGCCGGCGGCGCCCGCCGGCGCGATGGCGCAGGCGGTCTCGCCGCAGGCGATTGTCGAATATCGTCGCAAGCTGCAACAATATCTCGAAGCGCGCGAGGCCTTCCAGCAGGAGGCCGGTGCCTACTGGAATGCGATCGTCGAGAAGCGGCGAGGCCGCAATGCCAAGCGGCGCGAGCACCAGGCCATTGCGCTCGACGATTATGTACTGACGCAGCCGCCGGTCTATGACGGGCCGAAGCGGCCGGTCAACCCGTTGCCGACCGAGGAGCCGGAGCCGACCCGTCGCGAGCGCAAACATGTTCCCGTCGTCGCCGACCTGCTGAAGGCCGCCGGAGAGCAGTTTCAGTTCACGCCGCAGCGGCCGGCCAGCGAGGCCGAGTTCAAGCGCGCCTACGCCCGCTGTGCATCGGCGGCCGGGTTGACGCGCGAGCAGGCGGTGCGGGTCTATTCGTTCGAGACCGGCGGCAACGGCAACCATGACATGCAATCGGGGCTGAGCGCCTCGCGCCCCGGCTCGCATGCGATCTCCACCGCGATCGGCTACAACCAGTTGCTCACCACCAACAGCGTCGAACTGATGGCCGAACAGGGCCCCGAATTGGTTCGGGCGCTGACGGCAAAGGCCGCGTTGTTGTCGGGCGGGCCGCGCAAGGCGATGGATCACAAGCTCGCGGTGCTGAAGCGGATGGTGGCACTGGCGCGTTCGGTACCGGATGAGTGGGCGGCGCATGAGAAGCTTGCCGATACGCCGCAAGGCTGGGCCATCCACGCGATGGTGCTCGACCTCGATGTCGGCCCGATGCTGCAGACCTACAAGCTGCTGACGTCGGTGATCTTCGCGCGCGCCAAGGGTTATGCAAGGCCGTTGACCGCCGCTGAACTGGAGATGATGAATCTCACCGGTGACGGTACCGGGCTCGACATGGTGACGATGCCGCAGGCGCTGCGCGAGCACGTGCCGACCTCGAATTTCTTCCAGCGCAGCGGCTACGAACGAAATCCGGTGGCGATCCGCCACAATACGGTGGCAAAGCTGCTCGCGGTCACCGACGCCCGCATGGACGCCAACAGCAATCTGGCGGGCGCAAAAGAACTCGCCGCGGCGTTCTAAAGCGGGGTGAGATTGGATCGATCTGTAACGGCAACGGGCAGCGGGCCCCTTTACCAGCGTCATCCCGCTTTGGAGATCACTGATCCGGGCCGAACATGAACCTGCCATCGCCTTCGAGATACGTTCCGGTTCGCATATAGAGCTGGCCGTTCTGGCCGATGAAGAACAGCGTGCCCTTGGGCACCTTCTTGGCGCCCTTCAACAGCAGGCCCGCGTTGTTGGTGCCCATCTTGTAGGAGAACGTCTTGCCGTCCTTGCCGTAGCCGTAGCCCATGTCCGGCGCCAGCACCCAAGGTGTCGGGGCTGCGGCCTCCGCCAGCGCCGATGTCGTCAGCGCGGTCAGCGCGGCTACCACCACAAGGGTTCTGCTTGAAAATCTCGTCATCATCGTTCTCCCGGCGGCCGGCGCGGCGGCCCGTCAATGTTTTGAACAAATCACGAACACCATGATCTGGTCAATACAACCTGTCCATTGGTCGCAGCAGGAATTTCCTGCGACTTTGTGATTTCCCGATTGGGGCGTCGCGACTATCTTGCAGTTTCAGTCTAGAATCGATGTTTGCGAAATAGGTCATAGGGATGATTCGGATGAACCTCGTCATGAAAATTTGTCTTGGCGTCGCGCTGTCGTTGGTGACGTTGGTTCCCGTTGCCCGTGCCGATGAATTCCAGCTTAGCCAGAACCAGCGCATTTCCTGCAGCCGGGGCTTGAGCGCCGGGAAGCTCAATACCGCGACCTGCAAATCCTATGCGTATGTCTTCAATACCAAGACGTCGGAATATTTCAGATGCACCGTCAGCCTGGCGCTGACGCGCGACAACAAGGAAGTGATTAACGTCCAGACCGACGGTGGCTGCACCAAGAGGCCCCGCATCTTCGACACCGATTCCCACTACGCCTTCGACGCCACCGAAACCGAGGCGCCCAACACCAATTCGTTTTTTGGTCCTGGCGGCTACGCGATCTGGGCCAGCGACACCACGGCCCAGAAGGTGCGCGGCTGCATCACCATCAGCTCGGGCCTTGGTTCCGACATTTCAAAATGCCTCGACATGAAGTTTCAGTGATCGGCGCGAGACCATCGGGCGTCGCGCCGACCGGATCGACGGAAGCACTGCGGCATCCGCACCGCACGGTTCCCGGTGTTATCGAACGCTGATTTGCCCGCAAATGGCTTTTGCCGAGCAGATGGGTTGACCGCGGAGCCAGCGCCGTCCAATTTCGCGACGGGCTGTCGGGGGGAATAACTGATGCTGAAGCGCTCCAGGTCGATCGCCGCTGCGGTCGCGGTGACGGCGGTGGTATCGGTTCCGGTTGCGCGGGCCCAGCAATTCATCAACGTGCTGACCGGCGGCACATCCGGAGTTTATTATCCGCTCGGCGTCGCCATTGGAAAAATTTACAGCGATCGGCTGGCGAATGTGAAGACACAGGTGCAGGCCACCAAGGCATCGGTTGAGAACCTGATCCTGTTGCAGCAGGGCCGTGGCGAGATTGCGTTCGCGCTGGGCGATTCGCTGAAAGCCGCCTGGGAAGGCGATGCGGAAGCGGGTTTCAAGACCAGACTGGACAGGCTGCGAACCATCGGCGCGATCTACCCGAATTATATCCAGATCGTCGCCACCGCCGACAGCGGCATCAAGACGCTGGCCGACCTCAAGGGCAAGAGCCTGTCGGTGGGAGCGCCGAAATCGGGTACCGAACTCAACTCGCGCGCCATCCTTGCCGCTGCCGGGCTGAGCTACAAGGATATCGGCAAGGTCGAATATTTGCCGTTTGCGGAATCGGTCGATCTGATGAAGAACCGGCAACTCGACGCGACGCTGCAATCGGCCGGCCTCGGGGTGGCCTCGCTCAAGGATCTCAGCACCTCGACCGAAATCACCGTGGTGTCGGTTCCGAGCGAGACCGTCGACAAGATCGGACCGCCATTCGTGGCGGTGAAGATCCCTGCCAATACCTACACCGGCCAGGATAAGGATGTGCCGACCGCAGCCGTGGTGAATTATCTGGTGACCCGTTCTGCGGTGTCCGACGATCTCGCCTACCAGATGACAAAATTGATCTACGAGTCGCTGCCGGAACTGGCGAACGCGCACGCGGCCGGCAAGGAGATCAAGCTGGAGAATGCAGCGGCAGGCAGTCCGGTGCCGCTGCATCCCGGCGCGATCCGCTATTACAAGGAAAAGGGTTTGATCAAGTAGATCGTCGTCATGCCGGGACGGGCCCAGGCAAGACGAAGACCGGTCATATTTTTGGTTCGAGGGAAAGATGTTGCAGGCCGAAGGCGCAGCGCAGCCCGTCAAGGTCGAATTCGATCATTTCGAGCATGGCTTTCCGAGCGGCTTCGGTCCCGGTCGCTGGGGACAGCTTGCCTATGCCGTCGGCATTGCCTTCGCAGCCTTCCAGCTCGTCATCGCGGCGTGGAATGTGCTGCCGAGCCAGGTGGTGCGCGGCGTTCATGTCGGCTTCCTGCTGCTGCTGACCTTCGGCCTGATCGGCAACTTCACCGCCAGGAGCAACGCCGGCCGTGCCGCCGGCTGGCTGGTCGGCAGCATCGGATTCCTCTGTGGAATCTACCAGTGGATCTTCTATGCCGACCTGATCGCGCGCGACGGCGATCCGACCGAGCTCGACCTTGCGGTCGGCACGCTGCTCGCGATTCTGGTTTTCGAGGGGACGCGGCGGTTGATGGGTCTCGCGCTGCCGCTGATGTGCGGCGCCTGCATGCTCTACTGGCTGTTCGGCCAGTATCTGCCGGCGCCGTTCAATCATCGCGGCTATGCCATCGATCAGATCATCACCCAGCTATCATACGGCACCGAGGGGTTCTATGGCGTGCCGATCTATGTTTCGGCGACCTACATCTTTCTGTTCATTCTGTTCGGCTCGTTCCTCGAACGCGCCGGCATGATCCGGTTGTTCACCGACGTCTCGCTCGGCCTGTTCGGCGGTACCCGCGGCGGCCCGGCCAAGGTCGCGGTGTTCGCCTCCGGCATGATGGGCACGATCTCGGGCTCCGGTGTCGCCAACGTCGTCACCGTCGGCCAGTTCACCATTCCGCTGATGATCAGGTTCGGCTATCGCCGCGCCTTCGCCGCCGGCGTCGAGGCCACGGCGTCGATGGGCGGCCAGATCATGCCGCCGGTGATGGGGGCGGTCGCCTTCATCATGGCGGAGACGCTGGGCGTCGATTATGCCGTCATTGTCAAGGCCGCGGTGATCCCCGCGATCCTCTATTTCGCCTCCGCGTTCTGGATGGTGCATCTCGAGGCCGGCAAGCACGGCCTGACCGGCATGACGCGCGCGGAAATCCCGAGCGCCTGGAAGGCGCTGGTGGCGCGCTGGTATCTGGTGTTGCCGCTGGCGGCGCTGGTCTACATGCTGTTCGAAGGCTTTACCCCGTTGTATGCGGGCAGCATTGGGCTCGCGCTGACGGTGGCGCTGATCCTCGGCGCCAGCATCACGCTCGGCCTTTCCAGCGCCGTGGTGCGGTACCTGTTCTGGATCGGGCTCGCGGTGGTAATCGGCGCGGCATCGCGCCACGGGCTCGCAATTATTCCGGTCGCCGGCGTGATCGGCGTTCTGGTGCTGCTCGCGGCGATCACGCGCGGCGGCCGGGCGACGCTGGCGGCCTGCCGGGACTCGCTCGCCGACAGCGCCAAGTCGGCACTGACGGTCGGCATGGCCTGCGCCATTGTCGGCAGCATCATCGGCATGATGACGCAAACCGGGGTCGGCACCATCTTTGGCGGCTGGATCATCGGCCTCGGCGCCAAGAGCCTGTTCCTCGCGCTGATCGTGACCATGCTGCTGTCGATCCTGCTCGGCACCGGCATCCCGACCATCCCGACCTACATCATCACCGCCGCGCTGGCCGCGCCGGCGCTCGCCAAACTCGGCGTCCCGCTGATCGCCAGCCACATGTTCGCGTTCTACTACGGCATCATGGCCGATCTCTCGCCGCCGGTCGCGCTGGCGGCGCTGGCAGCGGCGCCCATCGCGAGGGAAAATCCCGACAGGATCGGCTGGGAGGCGATGCGCATCGCGCTTGCCGGCTATGTCATTCCGTTCATCCTCGTGTACTCGCCGGCGTTGATGCTGCAGGCCGGTGATCCGATGGCCGCCCGGCTCGGATTCTATGGCGCGGTGGCGCTTGCGACGCTCAAGGCGCTGGTCGCGATCGCGCTGTTCGGCATGGTCGCGATCGGCTTCCTGTTTACCCGGCTGACGCTGGCGGAGCGGGTCGTCGCCTTCGCGGCGGCGCTGTGCCTGCTTGGCGATTTCGCCTTCAGCGATACGGCCGGTTTCGCGCTGGGCGTCGCCGTCGTGCTCTGGCAATGGCGGCAGCGGTTGCGCACCGCGGCGGTGGCGGCTTGAGCCTGTGCCTTGCCTCGGCGGGCGTCGTCAAGATGCTGTCGGTCACGGCGTTCACGCTGATATGGACGCATTCCGTCGAAAAGGTCGACTGGCAGGAAGATTGGCGGGTCACCGCGCGCGGCCTCGAACTGGTGCAGGCGCGGGTCAAGGGCTCCGGTGCGGGCATGGAGCCACCGCCGGAGGCGCGGCTGGTCGACGGCTGGTTTCAGTGGCAACCGCGGCGCGCACCGATGCCCGAACTGGTGCTGGCCAATTCCGGTGCGGCGGGCGAATGGCGACTGTGCAGCGATCGAGGCTGTCGAACGCTGTCGGAGATTTTCGGACGTCCGATCGGCATGAACGTCACGATCATGCGGCGATGCGATCGACAATTGAATAAAATCTACGTCGTCCCGGGCAAGCGAAGCGCGACCCGGGACCCATAACCACGAATGTCGATCGGGCACGAAGCTGGGGCTACTGTGCCGTCAACACCAGGCACTGGTGGTTATGGGTCCCCGCGTTCGCGGGGACGACAGCAGCAACCCGCATCGCGATTCCTGGATTGCGCTGCGCTGCATCCGGGCTACGATTGATTGAAAACTGAAAAGGAAAAAAGGATGAGTCGGCTCAAGGGGAAAATGGCCATGGTGGTCGGCGCCGGCTCGATCGGGCCGGGCTGGGGCAACGGCAAGGCGACCGCGGTGACGTTTGCGCGCGAGGGCGCGCAGGTGTTCTGCGTCGACCGCAACGGCGCGGCCGCGGCAGAGACCGCCAAGATCATAGCAGCGGAAGGCGGCAAGGCGACCGCGTTCACCGCCGACGTGTCGCGCGCTGGCGACGTCGAGGCGATGGTGGCGGCGTGCCTCAAGGCCCACGGCCGCATCGATGTGCTCGACAACAATGTCGGCATCGCCGAAGTGGGATCGGTGGTCGAGGTGGCGGAGGCGGACTGGGACCGGGTGTTCGCGGTCAATCTCAAGAGCGCCTTTCTCGCCATGAAGCACGTCATCCCGGTGATGGCGCGGCAGGGCGGCGGCTCGATCATCAATATCTCGTCGATCGCCTCGATCCGCCACCTTGGCATATCCTATGTCAGCTATGCCACGACCAAGGCCGCGATGAACCAGATGACACGCACGACGGCGGTCGAATACGCACCGAAGAATATCCGCGTCAACGCCATCTTGCCCGGCCTGATGAAAACGCCGATGGTCGAGCACTCCGCCGGCCTCGCCGCGAGCTATGCCAAGGGCGATGTCGAGGCGATGTGGCGCGCGCGGGACGCGCAGGTGCCGATGGGGCACATGGGAGAAGCCTGGGACGTCGCCAACGCCGCGCTGTATCTCGCCTCCGACGAATCGAAATATGTCACCGGCATCGAACTCGTGGTCGATGGCGGGATCACGCTGAAGGTGAGCTAGGCGCGTCGTTTTCGCCTTGAAATGTCAAGCTATTCGGTGACAATGCGAACCAACACGGCCAATTACCGCCTGACATTGTCATGGCCGCAACAAGCCCGGCCATGACGAGGAACGAGGCGGCAGCGGAACAAGCGCCATGAACATCCAGAACAGCAGCAAATATTACGAGGTGTACGCCCGCTCGCTGCGGGATCCCGAAGGCTTTTGGGGCGAGGCCGCGCGCGACATCGACTGGATCGAGCCCGCGAGGAAAATCTTCGATCCCGCGCTCGGACTTTACGGCCGCTGGTTCACTGGCGCCGTGGTCAACACCTGCTTCAACGCGCTCGACCGTCACGTCGCCGGCGGACGCGCCAATCAGCTCGCGCTGATCCACGATTCGCCGCTTGCGGGCAGCACCCAAAAATTCACCTATGCCGAGATGCTGCACGAGGTGCAGACGCTCGCCGCCGTCATGCAGGATTTCGGCGTCGCCAAGGGCGACCGCGTCATCCTCTATATGCCGATGGTGCCGGAGGCCGTGGTCGCGATGCTGGCCTGCGCGCGGATCGGCGCGGTGCACAGCGTGGTGTTCGGCGGCTTCGCGGCGAAGGAGCTTGCGACCCGGATCGAGGACGCCAAGCCGAAACTGATCTTCTCGGCGAGCTGCGGGCTCGAGCCCGGCCGCATCGTGCAGTACAAGCCGCTGCTCGACGAGGCGATCGCGCTCTCCAGCGTCAAGCCGCAGGGCTGCATCATCCTGCAGCGGCCGCAGCAGGGCTGCGATCTCCTCGCCGGCCGCGATCACGATTGGGCCACGCTCCGCTCCAAGGCCATCGCGGCGAAAAAATCCGCCGGCTGCGTGCCGGTTAAGGCCACCGACCCGCTCTATATCCTCTACACCTCGGGTACCACCGGCAAGCCCAAGGGCGTGGTGCGCGACAATGGCGGACATCTGGTGGCGCTGAAATGGTCGATGTTCAACCTCTACGGTGTCGCGCCCGGTGAAGTCTGGTGGTGTGGCTCCGACATCGGCTGGGTGGTCGGCCACAGCTACATCGTCTACGGGCCGCTGATCCATGGCGCGACCTCGATCATGTATGAGGGAAAGCCGATCGGCACGCCGGATGCCGGCGCATTCTGGCGGGTGATATCCGAGCACAAAGCGGTGGCGTTCTTTACCGCGCCGACCGCCTTCCGCGCCATCCGCAAGGAGGACCCCGATGGCAAGTTCATTCGCCACTACGATCTGGCGAAATTCCGCACCCTGTTCCTCGCCGGCGAGCGCGCCGATCCGCCCACGGTGGAATGGGCCGAGCGGCAATTGAAGGTGCCGGTGATCGATCACTGGTGGCAGACCGAAACCGGCTGGTGCATCGCCGGCAATCCGGTCGGACTGGGAGCGCTGCCGGTCAAGCACGGCTCGCCGACGGTGGTAATGCCGGGCTATCAGGTCGAGGTGGTCGATGAAGCGGCAAAGCCGCTGCCGGCGGACGCTATGGGATCGATCGTGATCAAGCTGCCGATGCCGCCGGGCTGCCTGCCGACCCTGTGGGAGCAGGACGAGCGCTGCCGCGAGGCCTATTTCAACGAATTCCCCGGCTACTACAAAACCTCCGACGCTGGCTACAAGGACAAGGATGGCTACATCTTTGTCATGGGCCGTACCGACGACATCATCAATGTCGCCGGTCACCGGCTCTCCACCGGCGGCATGGAAGAGATTCTCGCCTCGCATCCCGATGTCGCCGAATGTGCCGTGCTCGGCATCAGGGACGCCATCAAGGGCGAGGTGCCCTGCGGCTTCCTGGTGCTCAAGGCCGGGGTGGCGCGCCCGCCGGCCGAAGTGGAAAAGGACGTGGTGGCCCTGGTGCGCGACAAGCTCGGCCCGGTCGCGGCGTTCAAGCTCGCGATCACGGTCGGCCGGCTGCCGAAGACCCGGTCGGGAAAAATCCTGCGCGGCACCATCAAGAAGATCGCCGACGGCGATCCGTGGTCGATGCCCGCGACCATCGAGGACCCGAAGGTGCTGGATGAGATCGGCGAAGCGTTGCAGGGACGGCTGTGACAACCGTCATGCCCGGACTTGACCAGGGCATCCTGCCGATCAAGGAAGCTGCCTTGTTTTCGATGGATTGCCGGGTCAAGCCCGGCAATGACAGTATTCGGAGCTTCGGACGGGATTTGTGCATGCGACCAAACGTTTCGACACATCTGATCGCGCTGGCATTGGCCGCGGCGCTGTCGGGCTGCGCGGCGCGCCAGCAGAATTCGGTGTCAAGTCTCGGCGAGGACGACGACGCCTTCTGCCGCGCCAACAATGTCCAGGCCGGCTCGTCGGAATATATCGCCTGCCGCAAGGATCGCGACGTCCAGCGCAGCAACGCCACCACGCGCGCCGATCGCCGCCAGCGCGACCTCGGCGAATACATGCTGAACCATCCGGATCATCCGTAAGCGAAGGAGCCCGCCGTGAACGAAGATGTCTTCAACACCAGTTTGCGCAAATTCCTGAAGAAGGTCGGCGTTAGTTCGCAGCGCGAGATCGAGAAGGCGGTGCGCGAGGCGATCGAGACCGGCCGCCTCAAGGGCCATGAAAAGCTGCCGGCGAAAATCGTTCTGACCGTCGGCGGCGTCAGCCTCGCGCACGAAATCGCCGACGAGATCGAGCTGGGCTGAACTCACCCCGTCATGGCCGGGCTTGTCCCGGCCATCCACGTCTTTCTTTGTGAGGCGCGATCCAGACGTGGATGCCCGGGACAAGCCCGGGCACGACGAAAAACAGAGGTGAACCTCTATTCCTTATTCCTCGTCCGGCTTCTTGCCGCCGATGGTTTTCAGCTTGGCGAATACGGCGTCGACGTTGAGGTCGTCGCGCTGCTTCTCGGTCGGCTCGATCTCCGGCTCCTTGCGGGTGGTCTCGGAGGCCGGCAGCAGGGTGGCGCCGCCGTAGGCGGCATCGGCCGGCTTTTCCTTGGCCGCGCGCTGCACCTCGAAATCGAGCTCGATCTGCGAGCACAGCCCGAGCGTCACCGGATCCATGGGCGTCAGCGTCGAGGCGTTCCAGTGGGTACGGTCGCGGACGCTGGCAATGGTGGTCTTGGTGGTGCCGACCAGCCGCATGATCTGCGCGTCCTTCAGTTCGGGATGGTTGCGCACCAGCCACAGGATCGCGCTCGGCCGTTCGTGGCGGCGTGACACCGGGGTGTAGCGCGGGCCCTTCTTCTTGGCCTGTGCCGGCAGCGTGACCTTGCTTTCCTCGAGCCTGAGGCGGTAGTTCGGGTCCTTCTCGCCCTTTTCGATCTCGTCGCGGGTGAGCTGCCCGGTTGAAATCGGGTCCATGCCCTTGATGCCCTGGGCGGCGTCGCCGTCGGCGATGGCGCGGACCTCGAGCGGGTGCATTTTGGTGAAATCCGCTACCTGATCGAAGGTCAGCGCGGTGTTGTCGACCAGCCACACGGCCGTCGCCTTTGGCATCAGCGGTGCATTGCTCATGGCAAATCTCCTTTGTGCTTCGCCCACCTGTTTTGGAGGCGAAGCCGTGGTCATCAGCGATGACGGAATTACGCCCTATATAAGCCGTACGGGGCTAACCGCGCAATGGCCTGATAAACGGCCTTGACAGCGCTCGAAACCAGTCCCAATTCCTTGTTCAAATTGACCGTTCCCCGCCCGCCGGCGAGGGGTGATTCGGTCCGAGATCGTTCCCATGCAAACCAAACCAGCCCTGAAAATCGTGCTTTGTTCGCCGCGGGGCTTCTGTGCCGGGGTGGTGCGGGCGATCGATACCGTGGAGCGGGCGCTCACGATCTACGGCGCTCCGGTCTATGTCCGCCATGAGATTGTCCACAACCGCTATGTCGTCGACAGCCTGCGGACCAAGGGCGCGATTTTCGTCGAGGAACTCGCCGAGATCCCGGACAACACCAATGCGCCGGTGGTGTTCTCGGCCCACGGGGTTCCCAAATCGGTTCCGGCTGATGCCCGGGCCCGCAATTTCTTCTCGCTCGACGCCACCTGTCCGCTGGTCACCAAGGTGCACCGCGAGGCGGCGATCCATTTCAAGCGCGGCCGCGAAATCCTCCTGATCGGGCATTCCCACCATCCGGAAGTGGTGGGCACGCTGGGACAGTTGCCGGCGGGCGCGGTAACGCTGATCGAAACCGCCCATGATGCCGCGACCTTCATGCCGAAGGATCCCAACAATCTTGCCTTCGTGACCCAGACCACGCTGTCGATCGACGACACCGCCGAAATCGTCGCCATGCTGAAGAATCGCTTTCCGAACATCTCGGGCCCGCATAAGGAAGACATCTGCTACGCCACCACCAACCGGCAGCTCGCGGTAAAGAAGGTCGCGCCGGTGGTCGACGCTCTGATCGTGGTCGGAGCGCCGAACTCCTCGAACTCGCAGCGGCTGCGCGAAGTCGCCGAACGCGAAGGCTGCCCGATCGCGGTGCTGGCGCAGCGCGCCGGCGATCTCGACTGGCCGCGATTCGAGGGCATCACGAGCCTCGGCATTACCGCCGGCGCCTCGGCGCCCGAAGTCATCGTCGAAGAGATCATGGGCGCATTCGCCGAGCGCTACGAGTTGCATGTGGAGACGGTGTCGGCCGCGGAAGAGAACGAATTCTTTCCGTTGCCGCGCTCGTTGCGGCCAGACGCGGCCGAGTGAACCCTCATGGCGGTTTACACCGACGTCGCCGCCGAGGATCTTGCGGAATTTCTGACGCACTATGAGATCGGCGAATTGCTGTCCTACAAGGGCATCGCCGAGGGCGTCGAGAATTCCAACTTCCTGCTGCATACCAGCCGCGGCGCCTTCATCCTGACGCTGTATGAAAAGCGCGTGGCAGTCGATGATCTGCCTTACTTCCTGTCGCTGATGGCGCACCTCGCCGAGCGCGGCGTCCGTTGCCCGCAGCCGGCCAGGAACCGCAACGGCGACGTCTACAGCACGCTGGCGGGACGGCCTGCGGCGATCATCAATTTCCTTGAAGGGGTGTGGCCGCGGCGGCCGAACGCGGCGCATTGCGCCGGCGTCGGTCACGCGCTCGCCAGCATGCATCTCGCCGGCCGCGACTTTCCGTTGTTCCGGGAAAACCCGCTGTCGGTCAAAGGCTGGCGGACGCTGTGCAACCTAGCGGCGCCGCGCGCCGACGGCGTCCAGTCCGGCTTGCACGACTTCATCGCGCGCGAGCTCGATCATCTCGAGGCATCCTGGCCCGCCGGGCTGCCGGTTGGCGTCATCCATGCCGACCTGTTTCCCGACAATGTCTTCTTCCTCGGCGACAGATTATCGGGACTGATCGATTTTCCGTTTTCCTGCAACGACATCCTCGCCTACGACGTCGCGATCTGCCTGAACGCGTGGTGCTTCGAAACGGATCATTCCTTCAACGTCACCAAGGCGCGTGCGCTGCTCAACGGCTATGGCCGCGAACGCAAATTGTCCGCGGCCGAGCAGGACGCCCTGCCGCTGTTGGCGCGGGGCGCGGCGTTGCGATTCCTGCTGACGCGTCTGGTCGATTTCCTCAACGTGCCGGCGGGCGCGCTGGTCAAGCCGAAGGACCCGCTCGAATATGTCCGCAAGCTGCGCTTTCAGCAGGGCGTCGCCAGCCTGCGCGATTACGGCGTCGCCCATCCCGGATTTGCGGCGTGAGCGAGGCGAGGCTGCCGCAGGTCCGGATCTTCACCGACGGCGCCTGCTCGGGCAATCCCGGACCCGGTGGCTGGGGCGCAATCCTCAAATTCGGCGACGTCGAGAAGGAATTGAAGGGCGGCGAGGGGCACACCACCAACAATCGGATGGAGTTGATGGCGGCGATCTCGGCGCTGGAATCCCTGAAAAGGCCGTGCGCGGTCGATCTCTTCACCGACAGCCAGTATGTCCGTCAGGGCATCACCGGCTGGATCCATGGCTGGAAGAGGAACGGCTGGCGCACCGCCGACAAGAAGCCGGTCAAGAATGTCGAGCTGTGGCAGCGGCTCGATGCCGCCCTGAAGCCGCACGAGATACGCTGGCACTGGGTCAAGGGCCATGCCGGCCATGACGAGAACGAACGCGCCGATCAACTGGCGCGCGATGGCATCGCGATGGCGCGGCTGAAGCGTTGAGCACCATCGTCATCGCCCGGCTTGACCAGGCTTGACCGGGCGACCCAGTACTCGGCGACTTCCCGGTTTATCGCAAACGGTCCGGAATACTGGATCACCCGCTTTCGCGGGTGATGACCATTCTACTGCGGCGAGGCGATCTGGCTTACAATTGTCCGAGCAGGGTGTCGCCGCCGGAAACCTCGACCTTGCCAGGCGCCGGCTCGCGGTTGAGTTTCTTGACCACGCCGTCATCGACCAGCATCGAATAGCGATGGGAGCGGACGCCGAGGCCGTTGCCGGAAGCGTCGAGCTCCATGCCGATCGCCTTGGTGAATTCGGCGTTGCCGTCGGCGAGGAAGACCGCTTCATCGCGCTGGTCGGTGTCGCGCTTCCAGGCGTTCATGACAAAGGCGTCATTGACCGAAACGATCGCGATCGTGTCCACACCCTTGCCCTTGATAGCGTAGGCGTTGAGGAAAATGCTCGGCAGATGCATCTTGTGGCAGGTGCCGGTATAGGCGCCGGGCACCGCGAACAGCGCGACCTTCTTGCCCTTGAAGACGTCCTCGGTGGTCTTGACTTGCGGACCTTCCGCCGTCATCACGCGAAATTTCGCCTCGGGCAGCTTGTCACCGACTTTGATCGTCATCGTCAATTCTCCTTAAATGTGCAGAGGTGTCTTAGACCATTTTCCGGCGGAGGGGAAACCGCCTCACCGCTCCGTCATTCCGGGATGCGCCGCTTGGCGCAGGCCCGGAATCCATAACCACGATCGGGAGTATGGATTCCGGGCTCGCGCTCCGCGCGCCCCGGAATGACTCACGCCGCCGCGGCTTTCTTCTCGTCGCGAAGTTCGCGGCGCAGGATCTTGCCGACATTGGTCTTGGGCAGGTCGGTGCGGAATTCGATCTGTTTCGGGACCTTGTAGTTGGTGAGCTGGGTCGCGCAGAACTTGATGATGTCTTCGGCGGTAACGCCCGGATCCTTCTTGACGATGAACGCCTTGACAGCCTCGCCCGAGCGCGGGTCGGGGACGCCGATCACCGCGCATTCCAGCACGCCCGGGTGGCTCGCGATCACTTCCTCGATCTCGTTGGGATAGACGTTGAAGCCCGACACCAGGATCATGTCCTTCTTGCGATCGACGATCTTGGTAAAGCCGTCCGGACTCATCACGCCGATGTCGCCGGTGCGGAAGTAGCCGTCCGGCGTCATCACATTGGCGGTCTCTTCCGGCCTCTTCCAGTAGCCGGCCATCACCTGCGGCCCCTTGGCGCAGATTTCGCCGGGCTCGCCGAGCGGCACCTCGTTGCCTTCGTCGTCGCGGATCGAGAGCCAGGTCGAGGGCACGGGAATGCCAATCGAGCCCGAGAATCGGTCGGTATCGGCGGGATTGCAGGTCAGCGTCGGCGAGGTTTCCGACAGGCCGTAGCCCTCCGACAGCGCACAGCCGGTGGTCTTCAGCCAGGCTTCCGCAACCGCCTTCTGGGTCGCCATGCCGCCGCCGAACGACGTTTTCAGTTTGGAGAAGTCGAGCTTGTCGAAGCCGGGCGTATGCAGCAGCCCGTTGTAGAGCGTGTTGACCGCCGGGAAGCTATTGACCTGGTATTTCGCCAGCTCCTTGATGAAGGCCGGCATGTCACGTGGATTGGGAATCAAAAGATTGACGCCGCCGGCGCGCATCGCCAGCAGAAAGCACGCCGTCAGCGCGAAGATGTGGTAGAGCGGCAGCGCGCAGACAATGAACAACTGGTCGACATGCGGCGGCTTCTTCAGCGCCGGCTGCAGCCAGGCATCGTTCTGCAGCACGTTGGCGAGGATGTTGCGATGAAGCAGCGTCGCGCCCTTGGAGACGCCGGTGGTGCCGCCGGTATATTGCAGGAAGGCTACGTCGTCCGGCGCGATCTTCGGTTTGTTCAGCTTCATGGCGCGGCCGGTCGTGACCGCGTCATTGAACAGCACCGCGCCTTGTATCGAATAGGCCGGTACCATTTTCTTGACCCGCCGCACCACCAGATTGACGATCATGCCCTTGAGGCCGAGCAGATCGCCCATGCTGCCGACGATGACGTGCTTCACCGCGGTGTTGCCGATCACCTTCTGCACGGTGGTGGCGAAATTCTCCAGCACGATGACCACCTCGGCGCCGGAATCCTTGAGCTGGTGTTCGAGTTCGCGCGGGGTGTAGAGCGGGTTGACGTTCACGACCGCATAGCCCGCGCGCAGCACCGCGGCGGTCGATATCGGATATTGCAGGACGTTCGGCATCATCAGCGCGACGCGGGCGCCCTTTTGCAGGCCCTTGCTTTGCAGATAGGCCGCAAGCGCAGCCGACATCTCGTCGAGATCGCGGTAGCTGATCGACTTGTCCATGCAGATGAAGGCCTTGCGGTCGCGAAAATTCGCAAAGCTTTCTTCCAGCAACTCGACGAGCGACGCGTATTGGGTGACATCGATATCGGCGGGCACGCCGGCCGGATATTGCTTGAGCCAGATCCGCTCCATGGTATTTCCCCTCCGCTCTATGGCCCCGTCTTTGTGGAATGGGGAGGCCTTGTTGTCGGCAGTATTGAGCAAGGCGACGGCTGATGGCAAGCGGCGGCGCACGCGGTCGCAGCCCGTGGCCGAAAAAGCCGATTTTGGTAGTCCAAAAGCGCCCTTTAAGTGCGTGGCGTGGCGGTCCTTTGATTGGCGGGCGCCGCCTCGCCCGTGGTGCTCTTCGGGGCGGGTTTGCTCGAGCGCTTGGCCGTTGCCTTCGGTTTTACCGGCTTGGCGGTCGCGGCGGCTGCCTTGTCGTCTGGCTTGGCACTGGCGTGCCGCAGCGCGGCGGGTTTGGCCGTGGTTTGGGTCTTGGCGTCGGCATCCTTGCCGCTATCCTTGGCTGCGGCTTTCGGCGCCGTCGCGTTGTCCGGCTTTTTCGCCGCCATCTGCGACTTCTTTTTTCCACGATGCCGCGGCGTCTGCTTCTCGCTGTCGGCGGCGACCGCGGCAATCAGCGCCGCGCCGGTTCTGGTCGGACCGGTATAGACCTGAATCGGCTCCGAGGGAGCCGCGGGCCCAGCCAGCAGCTCCGCCGGTTTCGTCACCGGCGGCTGCAGGCCGGCAGCGTAAAACGTCATGCCGCTTTCGCCACTGCTCGAGCTGCCGGCGTTGCCGGCGACCGTTTCCTCGTCCTCATCGCTGGACGGATGCTTGTGCTTGCCACCGCACATCTCGTCGCGCAGGTTCGGCGGCGAAGCGTCGATCGGCACCAGATTGTCGACCGTGCCGAGCGACGGCCGCAGCCACGACAAGGTGTTGTTGGCAAAGCCGCGGTCGAGCAGTTGGGCGGCGCGAACCGCGCGCATCGTGCCGGATGACGAACCCAGCACCACCGCGATCAGCCGCTTGCCGTCGCGGGTGGCCGATGCCACCAAATTGTAGCCGGATGCGCAGATGAATCCGGTCTTGAAGCCGTCGGCACCGGGATAGCGCCCGATCAGCTTGTTGAAATTCTGAGTCACTTTGCGGCCGTAGCGGATCGAGGGAATGTGAACGAAATATTCGTATTCCGGCAGGTCGCGAATGATCGCACGCGCCAGGATCGCCAGATCGCGCGCCGAGGTGATCTGGCCGTCGGCGGGCAGGCCGTTTGGATTGACGTAGCTCGTTTGCGTCATGCCGAGCCGCTGCGCGGTCTCGTTCATCATGGCCGAAAAACCGTCGATCGAACCGCCGACGCCTTCGGCGAGCACCACGGCCATGTCGTTGGCCGACTTCACCAGCATCATCTTGAGCGCGTTGTCGACGGTGACCTGAGTACCCGGCCGGAAGCCCATCTTCGACGGCGACTGCGAGGCCGCGACCGGCGACACGTTGACCAGGGTATCGAGCGTGATGCGTCCATCCTTGACCGCCTTCAGCGTGACATAGGCCGTCATCAGCTTGGTCACCGAGGCGGGATACCACGGCATGGTGGCGTTTTCCGCCTGCAGGACCTTGCCACTATCGGCCTCGATCAACAGCAGCGCCTCGGCATGGACATGACGCGGCGCCAGGATGGCGAGTGCCGCGGCGAGCACGATCCAGTTCAGCGATGATTTGCGAAGCAGCGGGAGAACAAATTGCACAATCCGATTCCGGTGTTTGAGACGCGCCTCCGACGAGGAGGTGCTGGCATGTGAGGTTCGGGTTTCAGGCGTGTCCGACACCGTCGGTTACGGCGGTTCGAACCTATACCGGCTTGCTCGCCCGGAACAGACCTTGTGCAATCAAATCGTGGACGAAATGCGCCGAATTGTGTTGACGCTCAATTCTTCAGCGTCGCGCCCGTCTTGTCCTGCGCGTGAAGATCGGGAGGCGGGTTCTCCTGAATCATGAACTGGGCGCGTGCGAGTTCCGCAAAACGGCCGCCTTTCGCGACCAGTTCATCAAAAGTTCCGCTTTCGATCACGCGTCCGCTGTCGAACAGCAGGATGCGCGTGGCATTGCGAATGGTCGAAAGCCGATGGGCGATCACGAAACTGGTACGTCCCTTCATCACTTCGTCGAGCGCGGCATTGACCTTGGCTTCGGTCACGGCATCGAGCGCACTGGTCGCCTCGTCGAGGACCAGGATCGGCGGATCCTTGAGCAGCGCGCGTGCGATCGACAGCCGCTGCCGCTCGCCGCCGGACAGCATCCGGCCGCGCTCGCCGACATTGCTGTCGAATTTCAGATAGCTGCGCTCGACGAATTCGAGCGCCTGGGCGCGGTCCGCCGCGATCCGCATTTGCTGTTCGGTTGCGTCGGGCTTGCCGACCCGCAGATTGTCGGCGATCGAGCGGTTGAACAGCAGCGCCTCCTGAAAGACGACGCCGATATTCCGCCGCAGCGCCGTCAACGTCAGGCCGCGGATATCCATGCCGTCGATCCGAATGAATCCCGACTGCGGATCGAAGGCGCGGTGCAGCAGCGCGATGGCGGTCGATTTGCCGGCGCCGGTCGGGCCGACCAGCGCGATGGTCTGGCCGGGCAGGGCGGTAAACGAAAGGTCTTCGACCGCCGGCCGCTTGCCGTCATAGGAAAACGAGACGTCGTGGAATTCGACAAGGCCGGCGAGGCGTCCGGGATCGATCGCATCCGGCCGGTCGCGGACCTCGGGCACGGCATCGAGCACGTTGACGAATTCCTGCAGCCGCGGCGCCTCCATCAACAGGCTGTTGATGAAGCCGACCACCTGTTCGAGCTTCTGGATCAGCATGGCGGCGAAGCTCACGAACATCACGATCTCGCCGACGGTGGTGAGACCCTCCTGGTGCAACACGATGCCGACGGTGAAGATCGCGAGCACGGTGATGGTGGTCGACGCCCGGGTGACGACGGTGACCAGCGCCCACCACGACAGCACCGGCATCTGTACCGCCAGCAGCCTGTCGGCGACGAAGCGCAGGCCCTGCACCTCGGCATTGATGCGCACGAAGCTCTGCACCAGCGCGACATTGCCGAGCGCGTCGGACGCGCGTGCGGAGAGATCGCTGTAATGCGCCTCGACCTCGCTTTGCATGCCGTAGGTCTTGCGTACCACCAGCGTGGTCAGCACCGTGAATACCACGCACAACACGAACAGCAGGATCGCCAGCCGCCAGTTGATGTAGAACGCGAGCGGCAGCAGCACCGCCAGCGACAGGATCGCGGCGAAATGCTCGCGGAAGAATCCGAGCCAGAGCCGCCACAGCGAGTCGGTGCCGTTCAGCATCACCTTCATCAGCCGGCCGGAATGGGTGCCGGTGTGAAAGGTCAGCGGCAGTTGCATGATGTGCTCGAAGTAATTGGTCAGCACCGCCTGGCGCTGGCGATGCGCGAGCCGATCGGCATGCAGCGCGACCGCGGCGCTGCAACCGATAGTGAACAGCCCGAACGCTGCCCAGGCCGCCAGCAGCGGCCATGCCGATGATGCGCCGAGCGGGCCGGGGGCGGGCTTGCCGGAGAGCACGTCGACGATGCGCCCGAACAGCACCGGTTCGGCGAATTGCGCCCCCGCCAGCAGCAGGTTGGCGCCGGCCAGAATCCAGCCCAGCCGCGCCTCCTTGCCGAGCAGCTCGAGGACGCGCGCGTACAGGCGAAGCAGGGACATGCCGGGGGTCCGCGGAACGAAGCGTTCCGGCCGGCATTCTAAGCAGGGACACCGCCGAGATATAGCGCCCGGCCTGGCGATTTGGCCGCCGCTTGCCCGTTCGCGGTCCCGGGCGGCTCCCTGGGCCGGCCGATTGATTATTTTATCATCTGGCCGTTAACACGCCGGCGATGAGTTTGGATTAAATATGGAACGATGAGTGATTCGCTCGAGCGGCTTTACGTTGCGGTGATCGCGGCCAAGGATCTCGATCCGGCGGTTTCGCGAACCGCCCGGCTGTTTCAGCGCGGCCCGGCCAAAATGGCGAAGAAACTCGCCGAGGAAGCCATCGAGGTCGTGATCGACGCGGTTAACGGCAAGCCGGACGCGGTGGTGCGCGAGAGCGCCGATCTTCTCTACAATCTCACGGTTTTGTGGGCGTCGGCCGGCGTCGAACCCGACGACGTCTGGCGCGAGATGGAGCGGCGCGAGCACCTGCTCGGAATCGCCGAGAAGCTGCCGAAATCGGCGGTGAAAATGCCCAAGGCATCGCCATCGCCGGCGGCGCGGCGACCAATTGTCGCGCTTGCGGGCCGCGGTCTTCGCAAACGCCACTGAGATTTTCCGGATTTTCTGCCGATTTCCCGGCATGGACAAATCCGCGCCGTGGTGGTTCATCGCCGCCATGCTGAGACGAATTTACGACTGGTGTATTGACGCCGCCCACAAGCCCTATGCGCTCTGGATCATGGGGGCGGTGGCGTTTGCCGAAAGCTCATTCTTCCCGGTGCCGCCCGATGTGATGCTGATCCCGATGTCGCTGGCGCGGCCGCAGCGGGCCTGGCTCTATGCCGGCATCTGCACCGCGATGTCGGTCCTGGGCGGCATGCTCGGCTATGCCATCGGAGCGCTGCTGTACAATTCGGTCGGGCACTGGCTGATCAACCTCTATGGTCTTGCCGACAAGGTGGAGGGCTTTCGGGCTTCCTATGCGCAATGGGGTGCCTTGATCATCATCGGCAAGGGCCTGACGCCGATCCCCTACAAGCTCGTGACCATCGCCTCCGGCTTTGCCGGCTACAATATCTGGCTGTTCGTGCTGTGCTCGATCATCGCCCGCGGCCTGCGCTTCTTCATCGTCGCGGTCCTGCTCAATCGCTATGGCGAGTGGATCCGGGTCAGGATCGAGCGGCATCTGGCGCTGTGGGTGGGGCTCGGCATCGGCGTGCTCGTGCTCGGCTTCGTCGTCGCGTTTCGAATGCTCTGACGGCGGCTCCGAATGGCTTTGCCGGCGCGAGGCTTCGGGTTACGCTCAATGCATGCTTGACCGGTCGCGTCACCTCATCGCGCGGGCCCGCACGGCGGCTGCGACCGCGGGCGCGGTGCTGCTGGTGCTGGCGGCAGCCGTCGGTGCCGCGTTGCCGCAGGCCTCGCCGCCGCCCGCACCTACTGCCCAGAGCGGGCCGGCCGCAGCGGACCAGCCGGCGCCGCCGCAAGGCGCGCCCGCAGCACCCGCGCAGGAGCAAAATCCCGGCCTGATCAACGAAATCGGCAAGATGTTCGACAAGCTGCCGACCCTGAAAAGTCCGAGTGAGACCATCAACGACCTCAACGCCCGCGCCAGGGATGCGGCCGACAGCTTCTCGCACCTCGCCAGGCCTTTGCTCGTCACCGGCCGCATGATCTGCCCAGTGTCGGCCAACGGCGCGCCGGACTGCAAGGCCGCATCCGATAAATTGTGTCAGGCCAAGGGTTTCAAGGAGGGCAAAAGCCTCGCCTCCGACTCCGCCGAGACCTGCTCGGCCAGGGTGCTGATCCCGGGCCGGGCCCGAAAGCCGGGCGATTGCCGGACCGACACCTATGTTACCAGCGCGCTATGCCAGTAGCACGGCCGGATCGCGATTGCCTTGTTGGTATGATGTCTGGCATCCTTAAACCGAGGCCTCGCCGCTGCTGCAAATAACCAGAAGGGTCCTTGCGAATGTCCATGCCTGCCTTGTTCAAGGGTCGTCTGTCGATTCCGGTAATCGGTGCGCCGCTGTTCATCATCTCGGTGCCCGATCTCGTGATCGCGCAGTGCAAGGCCGGGATCGTCGGATCGTTTCCGGCGCTGAATGCGCGGCCGCCGGCACTGCTCGACGAATGGCTGGCGCGGATCGGGCAGGAGCTTGCCGCATACGACCGGGCGCATCCGGAGCGGCCGTCAGCGCCGTTCGCGGTGAACCAGATCGTGCATCGGTCGAACAACCGGCTCGAGCAGGATCTCACACTGTGCGAGAAGCATCGGGTGCCGATCATCATCACCTCGCTCGGCGCGCGCGAAGAGCTCAATCAGGCCGCGCATCGCTGGGGCGGCATCGTCTTCCACGACGTCATCAACCAGAAATTCGCCCACAAGGCGATCGACAAGGGCGCCGACGGCCTGATCCTGGTATCGGCCGGCGCCGGCGGCCATGCCGGCGAGATTTCGCCGTTCGCCTTCGTGGCCGAGACCCGGCAATGGTTCGATGGACCGATCGCGCTGTCGGGTGCGATCGGCAATGGCCGCGCAGTCCGCGCCGCGCGGCTGCTCGGCGCCGACTTCGCCTATATCGGCTCCGCCTTCATCGCCACCTCCGAGGCCAATGCGGTCGAGGGCTACAAGCAGATGATCACCGCCTCGACCGCGGAGGATATCGTCTATTCCAACCTGTTCACCGGCGTGCATGGCAATTATCTGAAGCCGTCGATCGTCGCGGCCGGAATGGATCCCGACAATCTTCCGGAGTCCGACGCCTCGAAAATGAGTTTCGGCACCGACGCTTCCGGCGAGCGCGCCAAACCGAAAGCCTGGAAGGAAATCTGGGGCAGCGGCCAGGGGGTCGGCAGCGTCGGCAAGATCGTGCCGGCCGCCGAACTGATCGCGCGGTTCAGACGGGAATATGCCGAAGCGGTCGACCCGGCACTGTGATGCGGTTCGGGCGACCAACGCTTCCCATGACCGGCGGCTGTTCATGCGGCGCGATCCGCTACGAGATCGCGTCGTTTCCGCTGTTGCTCTACACCTGCAACTGCACCGATTGCCAGACCGCGTCGGGCAGCGCTTTCGCCCTGAACATGCCGGTTTTGGCAAAGGACTTTCACATCCGGCGGGGCGTGCCGAAGCCATGGCACCATACCTCGCCGGCGGGCGTCGCGGTGATATCCTGGTTCTGCGCCGATTGCGGTGGCCGGCTTTACGGCGACCGGGACGGGCGCGCCGAGATTGTCAACCTTCGTGCCGGCACCCTCGACGATACCTCATGGCTGGCACCGGTGGCGCATATGTTCATGAAGAGCGCGCAAGCCTGGGTGCAGCCTGCGCCCGACGCCGAGTGCCACGAAATCGGGCCGACCGATTTCCAGCCGCTGGCCGCGGCCTGGCGCGCGCGGTGGCCGGAATTCTTCCCGCAACAATAGTTCCGTTGTCTGTGGAACCGTATGGTGCCACAAGGGTTTAGTCCCGGTTAGGGGGAGCCATGCATGCTGTGAAAACGTTCGCTGACAAGGCGAAGACCGGTATTTGGGGACTGGACGATGTTCTGGCGGGCGGGTTTTCCCGCGGCCATCTGTTCCTGGTCGAGGGCGCCCCGGGCACCGGCAAAACCACGGTGGCGCTGCAATTCCTGCTCGAAGGCATCAAGGCGGGCGAGAAGTGTCTCTATATCACGCTGTCGGAGACCGAGCGCGAACTGCGCGAGGGGGCGGCGTCGCATGGCTGGGAGCTGGGCGACGGCATCGAGGTGTTCGAGCTGTTGCCGCCGGAAAGCCTACTCGATTCCGAGCAGCAGCAGAGCCTGCTTTACTCGTCCGATCTCGAACTCGGTGAAACCACCAAGCAGATTTTCGAGGCGGTGCAGCGCGCCAAGCCGAGCCGGGTGGTGCTGGACAGCCTCTCCGAAATCCGGCTGCTGGCGCAAAGCTCGCTGCGCTACCGGCGGCAGATCCTGGCACTCAAACATTATCTTGCGAAGTTCAACACCACGGTCCTGCTGCTTGACGATCTGACCGCGGAGCTTTTCGACAAGACCGTGCACAGCGTCGCCCATGGCGTGTTGCGGCTCGAGGAACTGGCGCCGGCCTATGGCGCCGAGCGGCGGCGCGCCCGCGTCGTCAAATATCGCGGCGTCAAGTTCCGCGGCGGTTATCACGACGCCACCATCACCACCGGCGGGTTCAATTTGTTTCCGCGGCTGGTGGCGTCGGAACACCGCACTCAATTCGTCCGGGGAGTGCTGTCGAGCGGCATTGCCGAGCTCGACCAGTTGCTGGGTGGCGGCATCGACAAGGGGTCGAGCACGCTGGTGCTCGGTCCGGCCGGCACCGGCAAATCGCTTTCGGTGATCATCTTCATCGTCGCCGCCGTCGCGCGTGGCGAGAAGGCGGCGCTGTTCGTGTTTGATGAAGAACTCGGGCTGTTGTACGCGCGCATGAAGGGACTCGGCATCGACCTCGCCGAAATGCAACGCAGCGGCAAGCTGTTGATCGACCAGGTCGATGCGGCCGAATTGTCGCCGGGCGAGTTTGCCCATCGCGTCCGCAGGCGGGTCGACGACGACCAGATCAAGACCGTGGTGATCGACAGCCTCAACGGCTATCAGGCGGCGATGCCCGAGGAAAATTCGCTGATCCTGCATATGCACGAATTGCTGCAATATCTGAACCGGCAGGGCGCGGCGACCTTCATGACGGTGGCGCAGCACGGCCTGGTCGGCGACATGAAGGCCCCGGTCGATGTCACCTACCTCGCCGACACGGTGATCCTGCTGCGTTATTTCGAGGCGCTGGGAAGCGTCAAGCGCGCGATTTCCATCATCAAGAAACGCACCGGCGCGCATGAGTCGACGATTCGGGAATATCGCATCGACCGGCGTGGGCTGACCATCGGCGCGGCGCTGGAAAATTTCCACGGCGTGCTGCGGGGCGTGCCGACTTTTGTCGGCGGCGCAAGGCCGCTGCTGGAAGGGCAGGGTTCGTGAAACCGGGCCCATCGTCGGAGCGCGCCGTCATCCTCGCACCGACGGGGCGCGACGCCGCGCTCGCCGCCGCGCTGATCCGGGAAGCCGGCTATTACGCCAATGTGTGCGCCGACCTCGCGGCCATGATGCACGAGATCGAGGGCGGCGCCGGCCTTGCCGTGATCGCCGACGAGGCGATCAAGACCGCCGACCTGCGCGGCCTCGTCAACTGGCTCAACGGCCAGCCGCCATGGTCGGACTTCCCGATCGTTCTGCTCACCCATCAGGGCGGCGGCCCCGAGCGCAATCCGGACGCCGCACGGCTCGGGCAGATCCTCGGCAACGTCACTTTCATCGAACGCCCGTTTCATCCGACCACGCTGGTCAGCATCATCGGCTCCGCGGTCCGGGGTCGCCGCCGCCAATACCAGACCCGGGCCATTCTGGAAGACCTCACCGAAAGCGAGAGTTTGCTGCAGACGGCACTGAACGCCGGCCATCTCGGCGCGCTCGAATTGTCCCTGCCGGAGTTCGAACTCGAAGCCTCCGGCATCTGCAAGACCTTCTTCGGCCGCCAACCACAGGATCCGTTTGCCTACCAGGACCTGCTCGCGGCGGTACATCCCGAGGATCGCGCGCGGCGGCAGCAGGCGCTCGACCGCTCGATCGAATCCGGCCAGGACTATAATTTCGAATACCGCAACATCTGGCCTGACGGCTCGGTGCACTGGGTTGAGGTCCGCGCCCGCGCGGTGCGCCGCCGCGATGGCAGCCTCAAATCGCTGGTCGGCGTTTCCTCCGACATCACCGCGCGCAAGGTTGCCGAAATCGAGCGCGAAGCCCTGTTCGCGCAACTGGCGGCCGAGCGGACCGCGCTGGCGCAACTGACGGCCACGCTCGAGCAGCGCGTCGAACATCGCACCGCCGACCTGATGAAGGAAGTCGCCGCGCGCGAAAAGGCCCAGGAGCAGTTGCGGCAGGCGCAGAAGATGGAGACGATCGGCCAGCTCACCGGAGGCGTCGCGCACGATTTCAACAATTTGCTGATGGCGGTGATGGGCAATCTCGACCTGCTGCGCAAGCGCATGCCGGCCGATCCGCGGCTGCACCGGCTGGTCGACGGAGCGCTGCAGGGCGCCGAGCGCGGCGCCTCGCTGACCCAGCGCCTGCTGGCGTTCGCACGCCAGCAGGATTTGCGCGCCGTGCCGGTCGATCTGCGCGCCCTGATCCGGGGTATGATCGACCTGCTGGAGCGTTCGCTCGGACCGCGCGTCGCGCTGCGGCTCGATCTTCCGGAAGGGCTGCCGCCGGCGCGGGTCGATGCCAACCAGCTCGAGCTCGCCGTGCTCAATCTGACGATCAACGCCCGCGACGCCATGCCGGATGGCGGCAAGATCGATATCCGGGTCTGTGAATACAAGGCCAGCAGCG
The DNA here is from genome assembly GCA_963808035.1 of uncultured Alphaproteobacteria bacterium. Classification (GTDB taxonomy): domain Bacteria; phylum Pseudomonadota; class Alphaproteobacteria; order Rhizobiales; family Xanthobacteraceae; genus Bradyrhizobium. The sequence continues at coordinate 150,646 of CAWEEF010000014.1, forward strand.
ATGCGCAGTTGAAATCCGGCCGCTACCTCAAATTGGCGGTGATCGATACCGGCTCGGGCATGCCGCCGGAGATCCTGAAGCGGGCGGTCGAGCCGTTCTTCTCGTCGAAGCCGCTCGGCAAAGGCACCGGGCTTGGCCTGTCGATGGTGCATGGACTGGCGGTCCAGCTCGGTGGCGCACTGCAGCTCTCGAGCACGGAGGGAAAGGGCACTACCGCGACGCTGGTGCTGCCGGTGGCAACCGCGGTGGCGGAAGTCGAAACTCCCGCGCCGCGGCCGCAGAAGATCAAGCGCTCCGCGGTGATATTGTTCGTCGACGACGATCCGCTGATCGCGATGTCAACCACGGAAATGCTGGAAGATCTCGGCCACCGGGTGATCGGCGCCAGTTCCGGCCGGCACGCGCTCGACATCATCAGGAGCGGACAGCCGATCGACCTGATGATGACGGATCATGTGATGCCCGGCATGACCGGGATCGAGCTCGCGGCGGCGTCGCGGCAGCTCCGGCCCTCGCTGCCGATCCTGCTCGCGACCGGCTACGCCGAACTTCCCGAAGGCGCCCAGCTCGAACTGCCGCGGCTGGCCAAACCCTACCATCAGGATCAGTTGCGCGACCGGCTCGATCAATTGCTCGGGTGAGAGCCGCGCCGGGCATTGCAACAAGCCCGCAATCCCATTAACGCGCCATTAACCAAATTCGCCCCAAAAATCCCCCGGGGCCAGCGCCGCGCGGGCGGCGCGCGGCATCGCCGCGAGGGGAGATGCAACATGGATATGGAGACCTTCGTTACCAAAACGCCGGCCACACTCGACGAGATCAGGACGAGGGTCGCCGATGCGCTCTGGCGGCATCCGCTATGCCGCGACGTGCAATTCGACATCGTCAGCACCCCGCGCACCCGCAAAGGCGGCAACTGGACCATCAGCCTGCAGTCGGTCACCCCCGATGCGCTATGGGAAGCCTCCGATATCGTCGCCGATATCCAGGACGCCTACGATCTCGGCGCCTGATTTCACCACCCCCGCCGCCGTTGCCCCGCAAATTCACCGGTGAGGCCGCCGTGGCGGCACGGTTAAGCCTTAATTACCGTCCAGTTTTCGCAGAAATGACCGTCGGTCGAGGACGGGAATGGAGAACGGCTTGACCCGTGCAATCACCATCGCCGCATTGACATGCCTGCTCGTCGCCGGCGCGGCCGCCACCAGCATTCTGGCCCGCAACGCCCAGCCGGAGCCCCAATTGGCGGCGGCACCGCCGGAGCTTCAGCAGCCGGTCTCGAACAAGGCAGCCAAGAAGGACCGGCTGCCGGTCGCCGCTACCCTGGCGCTGGCCGCGTTCGAGCCCCAGCCGCCAGCCGCCGAGCCGACCCAGTCGCTGCGGCTCGCCTTCGCCAGCACGACCGCCAGTATCGAGCCGCCGAAGCCGGCCGCCGCCGCCCCGCTGGACGTGCCGGACGCTGCAAAGCCGAAGCTGGTGACCAAGCCGTCGCCGCCGCCGCAGAAACCTTATGCGCTGCTCAGCGACGCCCAGATCGCCACCATCAAGGAGCGGCTGCGACTTTCACCCGAACAAGAATCCTATTGGCCGGCGGTGGAAACCGCCTTGCGCGCCGTGGCGCGGAAGATTCATGCCACCCGCCCGGCTGCCCCGCATTCGACCGGCGCACCGATCGATCCTGATTCCGCGGAAGTGCAGCAGTTGAAATCGGCCGCGATGCCGCTGCTGTTTCAGTTGCGCGAGGACCAGAAGCGCGAAGTGCGCACGCTGGCCCGCCTGATCGGGCTGGAAAAAGTGGCCTCGCTGATCTGAGCCGATCTCGGGCTGCGACACTTCCCCGTCATTCCGGGACGCGCCTCTTGGCGGGTCCGGAATCCATTTTGCCGCGATATTGGTGGCGCGATGGATTCCCGGTTCGCGCGGAGCCTGTCATCGGGCCGCGCTTTGCGCGGACCCGGTGGCGCGCCCCGAAATGACGCAGGATTGGATCCCCGTCGGACTAAATCGATTTACTGCATTTCATCACATGAAGTTCGACCCCGGCGGCGGACGCACGCGCTGGTGAGACGTCAATTGTGCTCAGCAGGAGATCCTCAAAGTCGAATGTGAAAAGCCTCACGATCCCCCCCGGCAATTCTTCTCGCCATCCCACGACCTGATGCCTGTTGGTAAAATCCCGCCTTATTTCCCAAACGCTTTTTCCATGTTCGGTTCGAAATGCCGGCCGAGTTGGGTCTTTGATTATCTTGAGCGTTGTTCGATCGGCGACTTGAAGTCTGTAGCGTATCAACGGCGTTTCGAGATTGCCGCCGTCGATGGCTACCTCTTTGGAAGCCAGTTCAGGCAATGGCGTCTTTGCGGCAAACGATTGGTAGCAATCAACCGTCATAGCGGGCAACGATTCAGGCGAGCGTTGCGCGTGGACGCTCGATAACGTGCTGATGGCCAATAAGAGCCCAAGACTCAATGCTTTCATGTTACACCCTCCGAGCGGTAACTCGCTTTTAATGTAGCCTCCGCGCAATCGATTCAGAACAGATTTTGCAGCCGATTTCTACTCTCCCGCTCGCCACCGAGCGGCAGCTATATGATTATCGGCTGCTGCTGTCGACGAATGCACTCTCGATCACGTCACCGATCGGCTGCCACGCGGTGCCATCGAACTGCACCAGACGCAACTGCTTGATGGGGTGGAAGTCGGCCGGTCCGGTGTTGAACGTGATACCCGGCAGTGCGACCGAGCTCTGGTAACCTCTCAGGGATTCGGCCTGTCGCATAACGTTCTCGCTGGAAAGATCGTCGCCGCATTGGCTCAGAACCTGAAATAGCGTCTCGGCCGCGGCATATCCGAACACGGCGTTGATGTCGTCTTTGTCTCCATCGGGGTAGTATTTGTCCATGAAGGACAACCACGCCTTCATTGCCGGATCGTCCTTCCACGCCGGGTCGCTCGCATCCTTCAAGAAAGAGGTCGAGATCACGCCTGACGCATTCTGCAGACCGGCAGGTCGCAACGTACTCGCGATGGATGCTGAAGCATTGACGAGAACGTTGACCGGCCGCCAGTCGAGTTCGGCAATTTTCCGCAACGCTTGGGCAGCGACGGCCGGTGCAAGATCGAACACGACGATCTCCGCGCCCGAACTTTTCAGGACCTCTATCTGCTCATCAAGCGAAGAAGGATCCGAAAGATCGAGCGTAGTATCAGCAACGATCATCCGCGCCAAATCCCCGAGGCCCTCCTGCAGTCCCTGGAACAGCGCCCTTCCGAACTGGTCATTTTGCCAAAGCATGGCAATCTTGCGTTCCGGATAGGCAGCCTGGATGTAGTTGGCATAGATGCGCCCCTCGGCCCTGAACGTCGGCTGCCAACCCATGCTCCAGGGAAACGCCCGAGGATTTGCCCACTCGCTGTCGCCGGATGCGACGAACAGTTGCGGAATCCTTCCTTCATTCAGATAATCTCGGGTCACAAGATTGCTCGGTGTCCCGAATGATCCGAACATCAGCAGCACCTTGTCGGTCTCGACCAGCTTTCGGGTCTGTTGGGCCGCCGTCGCCGGGTTGGAACTATCGTCGTACGAGATGAACTTGACCTTGCGGCCGTTGATACCGCCCTTGTCGTTGACCATATCAAAATAAGCCGCTTCGGCCCTTCCAATCGCCCCGAACGCGGCCAGCGGGCCGGTGTAAGGCATGATGTTTCCGATCCGGATTTCGGAATCGCTGTCGGGTGGGTCCGCAATCAGATCGGCATGGGTGAATCCGGACCAGAAAAGCATCGCCACGACCAGTGGCATTGTACATTTTCCGATTCCGAGTTTACCCATTGTCCGATCTCCGTGATGTACGGACCGATATCAATGTGGAATATGGTTGCGGCCCTGCAAGCCGGATGTTCCGATAATTTTAGCCGCGTAATTTGTCGACAACCAAGCGTAGCCCGATGGAGCGGAGCGAACTCCGCGGCCGTCTCCCTCTCCGTCATTCCAGGGTGCGCCGCTTGGCGCGGGTCCGGAATCCATAACCACGAGCGTTGATGTTGCGCGAAGCTGGGGCCGCGTTCCCGTTGACAACAGGCATCGGTGGTTATGGGCCCCGCCTTTACGCTGCGCTCCATCCGGGGCTACAGCGAAGCGAGCAATGTCTGGTGCCCCTGGCCGGAATCGAACCAGCACTCCTTGCGGAACTCGATTTTGAGTTCGAGCGCGTCTACCAATTCCGCCACAGGGGCGTTCGCCGATCGGCCGGAAGGCCGGCGTCGCGAAACCGGCGGAATATAGCGGGCGCACCTTCGGGGTCAACCCGCGATGCCGCGGAGGTGGCCGGCCCAGCGCGCCCGATGCCTCGCCGCCGAGGCAAACACTCCAGTGTGATCGCGCTTCGCCTCGACAGCGATGGACGCGCGGGATAGGACGCTTTGGCGCAGAGGAGGCCGACGTGAGCTTGCAGGCGACCGCCAATCCATCGCATCCCCATGCCACCGCCAACCCCGCCCTGACGGCGGCGCTGGCGATCACGGCAATCGCGGCGGCGACGCTGGCCGGCGCCTGGTACTTTCAACTGGTGCTCGACATCCGCCCCTGTCCGCTCTGCCTCGAACAGCGCTACGCTTATTATCTGGCGATCCCGCTCGGGGCGCTGACCGCGCTCGCGGCGGCAAAGGACGTCTCGCGCGCGACGCTGCTCGCCGGTCTGGTGCTGCTGGCGCTGGCGGCGCTCGGCAATGCCGGGCTCGGCGCCTACCATGCCGGCGTCGAATGGCATTTCTTCAAGGGGCCGACCGATTGCACCGGGCCGATCGGCGATCTCGGCAGCGCCGGCACCCTGTTGCAGCGCCTCGACACCGTCAAGGTGATCCGCTGCGACGAAGTGCAGTGGCGCTTTCTCGGCCTGTCGCTCGCCGGCTACAATGTGCTGATCTCGCTGTTGATGGCGGCGCTGGCTTTGTGGGGAATCGTCAGGACTGCCGATCGCAGCTAATCGTCGACGTCGTCCTGCAGGCGCCCGAACAGATCATCCCTTCCCCTTGCGGGGGGAAGGGACAGGCCAAGCCGGACGAAATCACTTCGGCTTGTCGGCCGCAGTCTTCTTGCACTCGGATCGGAATTTCTTGCGCTCCTTGCCGTGCAGTCCCTTGGCGTCGGCCTCCTTGGAGCATTCCAGCGAGGCGGCGCTGTGAACTGCCGGCGCCTTTGTCTTGGCGGCGGGGGTCGCCGGCGCCGGCGTCTGCGCGAAAGCGGAGCCCATCAGGAACAGGGATGCAAAAGCGGTCGCGACCGCGCGGGAAGATAGGGTCATCATGGGAGTACCTCGGGTTGAAGATGGCCGCAACGTCGCGCCACAATGCTGAACCGCGGATGAATGAAGCCGGCCGGATCGGCATTTTCGCGGCTACGAAATTTCAGTCGAGCGGTGGATCGCCGTTGTCACGCGCCGTCGCTCAGCTAGGATGGAGGCTTCGTTCAGCCATGCCCCAGGGGAGACCAAGGATGACCATTAAAGCAAAATTATTGTGCGCCGTCGCCGTGACGGGATTTGCCGCACTGGCCGCGACCGCGCCGGCGCAGGCTTTGACCACGCAGGAATGCAGCGCGAAATACCAGGCCGCCAAGAGCGCCGGCACGCTGAACGGCCAGAAGTGGAATGAATTCCGCAAGGCCGAATGCGGTGCGGGTGCGACCGCAACTCCGGCAGCAGCCCCGGCCCCCGCGCCGGCGGCAGCGGAAGCCAAGCCCGCCCCGGCGCCCAAGACGGCGGCCGCCCCGGCCATGCCGATGCCGGCAGGTAACGCCGTATTCCCGTCCGCGATCGACCCGAAATATTCCAAGGAATCCGCCGGCAAGGGCCGCATGCATACCTGCGTCGACCAGTACAAGGCCAACAAGGCCAGCAATGGCAATGGCGGCATGAAGTGGATCCAGAAGGGCGGCGGCTATTACAGCGAATGCAACAAGCGGCTGAAGGGAGCCGCCTGATCGTCGCGGCTTTGCCGACGCGGGCATGCATTGGCCGGCATGCCCGCGTGTCTATAGGCTGGCGCGTAAGTCATCCCTATCTAGGGCGTGAAGGGTAAGCCCGCTCACGCCAGCCGAAAGACCAGCCATGACCGAAATCACCGATCTCATGAGGCCGCGCCCGGTCCGCAGCCGGCGCGAGGCGCTCGGCCTGCTCGGCGCCGGCGTGGCTATGCTCGGGCTCGCGCCCGGCCCGGCGTGGGCGGAAGGCGACGACGACGATAACGTGCTGACGGAAGCCCTGGTGCTACGCGACCCCGATATTCCGGTCGCCGGCAATGCCGATGGTGACATCACGATCGTCGAATATTTCGACTACCAGTGCCCCTATTGCCGCAAGATCGAGCCGGAGTTGCGCCAGGTGGTGCAGGATGACGGCAAGGTCCGGCTGATCTGGAAGGACTGGCCAATCCTCGGGCCGGTTTCGGTGACCGCGACGCGAATGGCGCTGGCCAGCAAATACCAGGGCAAATTCACCGAGGCGCATGACGCGCTGATCGGCGTCAGCTCAAAGCTGACCGAGCCGCGCATCCATGAATTGCTGGCGGGTGCCGGGATCGATGTCGATCGCGCGACCCGCGACCTCGCGACCAACGCCAAGGCCATCGACGCGATCATGGCGCGCAACAATGACCAGGCGACGGCGTTCGGCTTCCGGGGCACGCCGTCCTTCATTGTCGGCAAGTTCCGGGTGCCCGGCGTCCTCACCATGGCGGAATTCGATCAGGCTATCGCCGATGCGCGCAAGGCGGCGTCGAGCCGGAAATAGTCCCGGCTCCGGCGCGAAAACGCCCCCGCCAAACGCGAGGGCGTCGATGCGCTGTGTCGATTTGAATGTATTATTTCGAGGACAGCCTGATCCAGTCGTTATGCGCGCGCATTTTGACCGCGTTCCAGTCATTGGCCGCGACGTCCCAGTTCACGATGGTGCGGTTGTTCTGCGCCACCTCCCCATTGGCGACCGACGAGGTCGACATCGAATCGGCGATGTAGACGCCTGCGACCAGCAACAGCGCACCCAGGATCATTCCCAGAAAAGTCTGCATGACGAATCCTCTAGTGACCGCGGACAACGCGGATGCCGGACGATGGTTCCCGATGGTTGTTCAGGTGTATTGCTGTGCGCCGGCCGCAGCATGCGCCGACACTTGTCGCGGACGGTTGAGCCAGTCCAGGATCGCGGCGTTGATCTCGCGCGGATAGCAATGGCTGAGATCGTCGATCTCGCGATAGGTCATCTCGGCGCCGGCCGCCGATAATGCCGCGCGGGTCTGCCGAGCCATTTGCACCGGAAACATCCAGTCGAGCCGGCCGTGGACGAGATGCACGGGCAGCCCGCGCAGCCGTTCCGCATCGGCCGTCTCCGCCATCAGCGGATGAAACGCCGCGGCGATCGGAGCAAGATGGGTGAACGGCGAGCCGCGCTCGAGCCCGGTGACGTAGCAGAACGTTCCGCCGTCGCTCATGCCCGTCAGCAATAGCCGGCACGGGTCGATGTTCCAGCGTGTCCGCACGCGATCGAGAATGCGGGCGAGGTTCGCCGTATCGTTATCCTCGCCCATCAGGGCCCAGGTACTGCCGGTTGCCGTCGGCGCGACCAGGATGGCGCCGCGGCTGCGGGCGTCGCGCAGCCAGCTCCACAGGAAGCCGCGGCCGTTGCCGCTGCCGCCATGCAACGCCATCACCAGCGGCCAGGCACGATCGGGCGTGTAATATTCCGGAACGTAGAGCGAGAAGCCGCCGCGGCTGCCGGGCTCGTTGCCGTCGTGAATGATGCCGGAGTTTTCGGCGGGCGGAGATCCGAGACGCGCCGTGAGATCGTTGTCCTCGCGCAACGCGGGATCGAGAAAGAAGTCGCTCACCGGCGGCAGTTTCGCGGTCAGCGGATACAGCGCCTCCTGCGCCCGGGGGCCGTGGCGCAGGGCGCGAAACACGGCCACCAGGTCCTTATGGCCGTGCTGGACTGCGCGCAACCCCTCGAACGCCGCGAGCACCGCATCGCTTGCCGTCGCGAGCGATGCAAGCAGGTCGCTGAATTCCCCGGGCCAGCCGGCCAGCCGCGGCCGCACCGCGCGCAACGCCTGGTCGGGCACGCCGGCGGCTTCCATGACCGAACCAAAATCCGGCGGGTTGAGGTGGCGGGCGATGAAACCGAGCGCTTCCAGCGACTGCAGCAGCGGCGGCAGCACGGCCACGATGTCGTCCACCACGGCCTCGCTCATCGCGTGCCCCCTGATCCACAATCCCGGCGGCTTCAGTGTAACCGGGGCGCCTTGAGCAGCTTCGCCCGGTCGGTTGAGGCCAAAACGACGTCGAAGGTGACGCCTTCATGATAGATGGTCAGCGGCACGTCCACACCCGCAGCTCCGAGCGACCACAATTTGCGGTAGAACTGCGCCTGACTTGAGATCTTTTCGCCCTTCACGGCCAGGATGACGTCACCAGCCTTGAGTTCGGCAAGCGCCGCCGGCCCCTTGGCGGAAATGCCGACCACCACGACCTTGTTCTCGATCTCGGTCGAATACACGCCGAGCCAGGGCCGGGGCGGCCGGTTGACGCGGCCGAACTTGCGCAAATCCTCCAGCACCGGCTTCAGCAGATCGATCGGCACGATCATGTTGACGTAATCGCTCTTGCCGTCGCGCTCGCGTTCGAGTTGCAGCGAGCCGATGCCGATCAGTTCGCCGCGGTTCGAGATCAGTCCGGTGCCGCCCCAGTTCGGATGGGCGGGTTGGGTGAAGATCGCATCCTCCAGCAAATATTCCCAGTAGCCGGCAAACTCCTGCCGCGCCGCAATCTGGCTCGCGACCGAGCGAGTCCGCCCGCCCGCGCCGCCCAGCACCACGCGCTCGCCGATCTGGCCGGCAGCGGAAGAGCCCAGCGGCAGCGGGTCAAGATCGATGCCGCCCAGCGCCTGTACGAGGCCGAAACCGGATTCGGAATCGAAGCCGAGCGCATGGCCTTGCACCACCCGGCCGTCGCCCAGATGCAGCCAGACCGCCTCGGCTTCAGTGATCAGATAGCCAATGGTCAGCACCAGCCCATCGTCGATCATGACGCCATTGCCGGCGCGCTCGGTACCCAGACTGTCAGCGCTGGAGGCGTCGCTGGGGACAATCGAATGCAGGCCGACCACCGAAGTCAGTACCCGGTCGAGGTCGAAGTCGTAGTCGCTGGCGCGGGGCTGGTTTGCCGGCGGCACTTTCCATTCAGTTAAAGAGGGCATCGAGGCTCTCCCGTTCAGTCAGGGCAGGATCGCAGCCGCTGATGGCTTTCCAATTGCCAGGTTGCGCTCCGCCCCTATTTCGGCATTCGCGCCCCGGATTTCAACGGTCGCCGCTCGCGGCGATGCTGGTTGAGCGCTCCGTGGACGACGCCAGGCGGAACACCGATCGCCATTTCAAAACCCGGCGGCGCGGACCGGATCGGTGCGGCCGAATGACCGCCAAAACCGGGCAGAGATCGTCGCAGCGACTACAGCAAGCGCTGACAGGGAACTGGGACGCATCGTCGCTTCGCATGTTCAGATCATAATCGTTGGCGACAATATCGCCCGCGGGGGCATGCTCGCAAGCACGAACAACAGCCCGTTGGGATCGCGTCGGCAGCAGCGTGCGCTCCGAGAAATCCAGCGAAAGCCTCGACCACCAACCCCCATAGCGTCCAGCTCACGTCGCCCTCCGCGATCAGCTCTTGCCTTTGGCGACAACCTTCTTCGATTTGCGCGACCCGGCCTTCGCGGGCGCCGGAGAGCAGCATGCCACCGCATCGGCCGCGACGAGATTGCAGAGTTCGGGATGTCCGTCGCAGCAGTCGTCGACGAGAAACGCGATCACTGAGCGCATGCCCTCGACGTCCGAGCGATAGATGATCGTGCGGCCCTCACGGGAACTGCGTAGCAGGCCGGCGCGCACGAGGATGGCGAGGTGCGTCGAGAGGGTATTGTGCGGCGCACCGATCGTCTCTGCGATGACCCCCGCTGTGACGCCGATCGGCTCATGCTTCACCAGGAGTCGGAAGATGGCGAGGCGTGTCGGTTGTGCGAGCGCGGACAGGGCCGAAATGGCATGGGCCTCCGTCAGCGCGCTCCCGCTCGGGACCACATTGGCGTGGCTCGCGACCGCGAGCATGGATTTTCGCATCGAAACGTCCTCAATCCGCAACATCGATTCTAACGCTTTTTAGCCCAAAGCGCAGGTGACAAGCCACAACGTTTCGATTAATGAATATGTCGAGACGTCTCGACAGATGGTAGCGCGGGCATCTTGACACCTGTGCGACAGTTTCGTGAAGCGGGCGCTCCGGCCGGTAGGCGTACCGACCGTTCCGAGGAAACCACGCCAGTAGGCGTACTGGCGTTACCCAGGAGTTTTGCCATGTCGCGCTGCGATCGTATGGTCGATGTCGGCCGCCGTAAGTTCATGAGCGGGGCCGGGCTTGCCGCCGCCGGCGTCGCCGTCACCTCAATCGCCCCCACCCCTGCCAAAGCCGCGGCTCCAGCGGCGCGGGTCGACTATCCCGCCAATCGGCTCGCCAACGTTGCCGACCTCAAGGTCAACGAGCCGCTGAACGTTTCCTATCCGGACGACAGCGCCCCCGGCGTGCTCCTGAAGCTCGGCAAGAGGGTGCCGGGCGGCGTCGGCGCCGACGGAGACGTGGTCGGATTTTCGACGACGTGCCCGCACAAAGGGTTTCCGCTCAACTACAACGCTGGGGACAGGACCATGAACTGTCCCGGGCACTATTCGCGCTTCGACTGCGAAGCCGGCGGCCTGCAGGTGTGGGGCATGGCCACGCAAAACCTTCCGCAGTACGTGCTGCACGTCGACGGTAAGGGCGACATCTACGCCGAGGGCGTCGATGAGTTGCTCTACGGCCGTCTGTCCAACGTACTCTGAGGGAGAACCAACATGGCCTACAAACGCCAGATCGACCGGCTTCCGATCATTCCGAAGGACGCCAAGGAATTCAACGTCACCTGCCACTACTGCATCGTCGGATGCGGCTACAAGGCCTACTCCTGGCCCGTCAACAAGCAGGGCGGCCTGGCTGCCGACCAGAACAAGTTCGGCGTCGACCTCACCAAGCAGCAGCCGGCCGAGACTGCCGCGTGGTACGCGCCCTCGATGTACAACGTTGTCAGCCAGAACGGTCAGGACGTGCACATCGTCATCAAGCCCGACAAAGAATGCGTGGTGAACTCTGGCCTTGGTTCGGTCCGTGGCGCCCGGATGGCCGAGATGAGCTATTCCCAGCAACGTAACACAGAGCTTCAGCGCCTGACTGATCCAATGGTTTGGCGCTACGGCCAGATGCAGCCGACGAGCTGGGCGGACGCGCTGGACCTCGTCGCTCGCGTCACCGTCTCCGTGATCGACGACATGGGGGAGGACGGACTATTTGTCTCCGCTTTCGATCACGGCGGCGCCGGCGGCGGCTACGAAAACACCTGGGGCACCGGCAAGCTCTATTTCGGGGCGATGAAGGTCAAGAACATCCGCATCCACAACCGCCCGGCCTACAATTCGGAAGTCCACGCCACGCGCGACATGGGCGTGGGCGAACTCAATAACTGCTACGAAGATGCGGAACTCGCGGACACCATCGTGGCGGTGGGGACCAACGCGCTGGAGACGCAGACCAATTATTTCCTGAACCACTGGGTGCCGAACCTGCGCGGCACGTCCATGGACAAGAAGAAGGCTGAATTCGGATCGGAGTCATTGGAGAAGACGCGCATCGTCATCGTCGATCCGCGGCGCACCGTGACCGTCAATGCCTGCGAAGTCGAGGCCGGCAAGGACAACGTCATGCACCTCGCGCTGAACTCCGGCACGGACCTCGTTCTGTTCAACGCCTGGATGACCCATATCGCCGACAACGGCTGGATCGACAAGTCTTTTATCGATGCCTCGACCAGCGACTTCGACAAGATGCGCACAGCCAACAAAGTTTCGCTGGAAGAAGCGGCTCGCATCACCGGACTGACAGCCGACCAGATCCGGAAATCGGCCGAATGGATCGCGCAGCCCAAGTCGGGTAACGCGCGACGCCGGACCATGTTCGCCTACGAGAAGGGCCTGATTTGGGGCAACGACAACTACCGCACCAACGGCGCGCTGGTGAACGTCGCGTTGGCGACGGGCAATATCGGGCGTCCTGGCGGCGGCTGCGTGCGGATGGGCGGCCATCAGGAAGGCTATTCCCGTCCCTCGGATGCGCATGTCGGGCGGCCCGCGGCATACGTCGACAAGCTGCTGATGGAGGGCAAGGGTGGCGTGCATCACATCTGGGGATGCGACCACTACAAGACGACGCTGAACGCCTTCAAGTTCAAGCAGAACTACAAGAAGCGCACCGACATCGTGAAGGACGCCATGATGACCGTGCCCTACGGCGACCGCGACGCCATGGTCAAGGCGATCGTGGACGCGATTAAGAAGGGCGGCCTGTTCGCGGTCGACGTCGATATCGTGCCGACCAGGATCGGCGAAGCCTGCCATGTCTGGTTGCCGGCGGCGACGTCGGGCGAAGCGAACCTCACTTCCATGAACGGCGAGCGCCGCATGCGCCTCACCGAGAAGTACATGGACCCGCCCGGACAGGCGATGCCCGATAGCCTGATCGCGGCCCGCATCGCCAACAACATGGAGCGCGTGCTGCGCGAGCAGGGCAAAGGCCAGTATGCCGACCAGTTCAAAGGCTTCGACTGGAAGACCGAGGAAGACGCCTTCATGGACGGCTATCACAACCATGAAAAGGGTGGCCAGTTCGTCACCTACGAGCGCCTGCGCGCGATGGGCACCAACGGTTTCCAGGAGCCGGCGACCGACTTCAAGGACGGCAAGATCGTCGGCACCAAGCGCCTGTTTGCCGATGGCAAATTCAACAGCAAGGACGGCAAAGCCAAGTTCATGGAGACGCAATGGCGCGGGTTGCAGGCGGCGGGCAAGGAGAATGAGCGCAAGAAATGGCCATTCCTCATCAACAATGGCCGTACAAACATTGTCTGGCAGAACGCCTATCTCGACCAGGACAACGAGTTCGTCATGGATCGCTTCCCGTACCCGTTCATCCAAATGAACCCGAAGGACATGGACGAACTGAAGCTGGGGCAGGGCGATCTGGTCGAGGTCTACAACGACAACGGCTCGACCCAGGCGATGGTCTATCCGACCCCAACGGCGAGGCCAAAGCAGACCTTCATGCTGTTCGCCTATCCGACCGGTGTGCAGGGCAACGTGGTTTCGGCCGGTGTCAACGAGTTCGTCATCCCGAACTACAAGCAGACGTGGGGCGCGATCCGCAAGATCGCTGATGCTCCTGAGGGAGTGAAACACCTCAGCTTCAAGTCGATCGAATACACTGTCTAACCCACGCGTCCTCCTTCAGCCGGGCGATACGTCGCCCGGCACTTCATCTGGATTTTGTTGATCGTGGCGCCCGGGATGTCCCTACGGACGGCCAATTTCCTGACCTTGGGAGGTTTTTCCGTCCTCTACTGCGGCATCATGGGCATCTTGATGGCCATCAATGTCCCCGCGGATTCCCACGCGCGGAAGCTGGCCGCACTGGTCCTGGGCGTTGTTGCGTTGGCAGGCCTGAGCGTGATGTCGGTCGGTAGGCTCATGAAAGTGGACCGCGGCGATCGTGGAGATCCAGCAACGCCACGCATCGAGGACCCGTGATGCGCCGCGGTTATGCGTTCCGCCCGAGTGCGAACGACAGCCCAAACTGCTCCTCGCGCACCCATCTGCGCTTGCCTACGATTTCACCATGAATGACCGCAGTGGTGGCGCTGCCGCCACCTAAGGTGAAGTTGGCGTACCGGACGAAAAAGTCGGCGATCTGCGCGAGCGACAGCCGCGCTTGGGAAACCGGATGGTTGATTTGTTCGTGACCCGGCATGCGGTCAGTATTCCCGATATAGCGTCGAGGCTATATCGGAACAATACGCCGACGAGATGGTAGGTCAACGAGCTTTTTTGGCCGCAAGGATAGCTAGTTTCGCGAGGTCCCTCGCGATCGCGCCGCGCGTCTTCCTTTCCATCAGTCGGTAGGCATCCAGCACCTTCCGCCCGGTCGAAGTCAGCTTCGCGCCGCCTCGCGAATTGCCACCCTTCGTGGAAACCACGACCGGCTCGCTGAAATAGGCGTTCATCGTGTCGATGAGATACCATGCGCGCTTATAGCTCATCCCCATGCGCCGGCCGGCCGCCGCGATCGAGCCCATTTCGTCGATAGCCTGAAGTAGGGCAGCCTTGCCCGGACCCAGCAACGTCTCGGAATCGAGACTGATACGGAGTTCGATTTCTGGAGCGTCGTTCATCCGGTTATCTTATACCGAACCTGAAGTCTCTCCAGCGTATGTCACCCAGATCGAACCCTGATTACTGCACGCGACATTCCGGCCCCCGCTCAAGGGGATCTCTCGGCAATCCTGACGGGGCCACGCACCTCGGGGCACCCTAGTAGCCAATTCATCAACAGCATTCCGACGAAGGCCCCGCAGAGCTGGGCGACGATGAAGCCTGGAAGGTCGATTGGCCGTATCCCCGAAAACGTATTCGTCAGCGAACGCGCGATCGCCACGGCGGGATTGGCAAACGACGTCGAGGCCGTGAACCAATAGGCCGCGGTGATGTAGAGGCCGACCAGCCACGGTACGGCAGCGCGCTGAAAGCGGATGCCGGCCAGGATGGTCGCGACGAGGCCGAACGTTGCGACGAACTCGGCGAACCATTGCGCTCCGCCGGTCCGCGCCTTCATGGAGAAATCGATGACTGGCAGGGCGAACATCAGATGGGCCGCCATGGTACCGGCGATGCCGCCCGCGATCTGCGCAATCACGTAGAGAACGGCTTCCTGCGGCGGCAGTTCGCGCTTGCCCGTGAAGATCAGTGTGACGGCGGGATTGAAGTGGGCTCCCGAGATCGGCCCCAGGACCGTAATCAGAACGACGAGTATCGCGCCCGTCGGCAGCGTATTGCAAAGCAGGGCCAAGGCGGCGTCTTTGGTCAGGGTCTCGGCCATGATGCCGGAACCGACCACGGTAGCGACGAGTATTCCGGTCCCGAGAGCTTCCGCTGCTAGGCGCCGCGAGAGGTCGAACGTATCCATTACCCGGCCCTTGGTTGCGGGTGGGTCGCGCCGTCGAGACGGCCGATCTCACGGAGCTTGGTGCCGAGCGACAGCTTGTCAATACTGCGCAGCGGCAGGTTGGTGAAGACGCCGATGCGGTTCTTAAGATACCGGAAGGCGGCGACGAAGGCAGCCTCCTTTTCGATGTACGTGCCCTCAACGGAGGCGGGATCCTCGATGCCCCAATGCGCGGTCATCGGCTGGCCCGGCCATACCGGGCAGCTTTCACCGGCGGCACTGTCGCAGACAGTAAACACGAAATCCATCACCGGCGCGTCAGGGGCCGCAAATTCCTCCCAGCCCTTCGAGCGCATGCCATCGATCGGGTAGTTGAGGCTCTCGAGGACCTTGAGGGCCAAGGGGTTGACCCGTCCCTTGGGTTGGCTGCCAGCGGAGAAGGAGCGGAAGCGACCTTGCCCGTCCTTCCGCATGATCGCTTCGGCCAGGATCGAGCGGGCGCTGTTGCCGGTGCATAGAAACAGGACATTGTAGATCCGGTCGGTCACGGCGGTTACCCTCCTGTTCGATCTGTCCAGACTTATCGAACTATTTTTCGATGTCAACGAGATTGCAGTTGTATTTCGAATATTCTGGAAGTATCGTAAGACATCGTAACGAAACCGTCATGAGACTGACATGAAACTCGACGATGCCGCCGCGCACCTCGAAGCCTTGGGAAATCCGACGAGGCTCAAGATCTATCGCGCACTGGTACGCGCGGGAGAGGCTGGGATGGCGGTCGGCAAATTGCAGGACCGGCTCAAGATCGCGCCCTCCACGCTTTCGCATCACATCAAGACGCTGGTGACCGTGGGTTTGATTGTGCAGGTGCGCGAAGCCACCACGCTGGTCTGTCACGCGAACTACGCGACGATGCGCGATCTCGTCGACTTTTTGGTAGCCGAATGTTGCGCCGACGAGGTCGTGTGCAAGGAGCCGGAAACCAAGACCGCCGCCTAGCCTTTTTGGCTTCTAATTTCGATATTTCTAGTTTGATAGGAGAAGAATAATGAACGAAACAAAGACGATCGGGATCATCGGAGCCGGACCCGTGGGACTTGCTGCAGCGGCCCACGTCCTCGAACGCGGGATGAGGCCGATCGTGCTGGAGGCGGGCCCGGAGCCGGCCCACGCCGTCCGCCAATGGCGGCACGTTCAACTCTTCTCGCCCTGGGAATACAACGTCGATAAGGCGGCCGAGCGGCTGCTTTCATCCATCGGCTGGAACTCGCCGGATCCGGCCGTCTATCCGACCGGCGCCGAACTCCTCGAGCGTTACCTCGAGCCGCTCGCCGGCAAAACGATCTTGAAAGATGTTATCCGCACCTCCAGTCGCGTCACCGCCGTAAGCCGGCTTGGCTTCGACAAGGCAAAGACCCGGGGCCGAGAAAAGGCGCCCTTCGAAATTCGCTTCCAAAACGGCAAGGGACCGGAGACGCTACAAGCTGACGCCGTGATCGACACGTCAGGAACGTGGTTCTCGCCCAATCCGGCCGGTGCAAGCGGCTTGCCCGCGATCGGCGAGCGTGAGGCGCAGTCCCAGATCTCCAACGGGATGCCCGATGTCCTTGGAAAGGACCGCGTGCGCTTCGCGGGCAAGTCCGTCGCCGTCCTCGGCGCCGGGCACTCCGCGATCGGCACGCTCACTGACCTGACCACGCTTGCGCGCGAGACACCGGGCATGAGCGTCATCTGGCTTCTTCGCGGTAACGATCCCGCAAAAGCGTTCGGGGGCGGCGCCAACGACAAGCTCGTTGCGCGCGGCGAACTTGGCTCTCATTTCGCGTCACTGGTTGCGTCGGGGGAGGTCAAGGTTGAAGCTGGATTTTCCGTAACGCAGATCGCCTCGACCGGCGACCGGCTGCGGATTGCGACCGGCTCTGGCTGCTGCGGACGCCACGTCGTCGTCGATGAACTGATCGTCGCGACAGGTTTCCGCCCGGATTTGTCGTTCCTAAGTGAGGTGCGTCTGCGGCTCGACCCCGCGATCGAGGCGCCCATCGCGTTGGCGCCGCTGATCGATCCGAATGAACACAGTTGCGGTACCGTTCGGCCGCACGGCGCCCGCGAACTCGCACAGGACGACGCCAGCCTGTATCTTGCCGGCGTCAAATCATACGGGCGGGCCCCCACGTTCCTCATGATCACCGGCTACGAACAGGTGCGTTCGATCGCTGCCGATATCGCCGGCGACAAGGAAGCGGCGGAGCGCATTGAATTGGAACTGCCCGAAACAGGCGTATGCACGCGCGGCGGCGTTGAAGCGCGCGCGGCCGGGTCCGGATGCTGCGGCGGCCCGGCGGCCGCTGGCGCCGACGCGTGCTGTGCGGACGACGTCGACGCCAAGGCCGCCGGCAAATCGGGATGCGGATGTTCGTAGAGGCCTGGCGGGGCCGGACGCCACTGGAATCACGGATCGAGTTCGGTGTCCCAGTAGAGATAGTCGAGCCAACTGTCGTGCAGATAGTTCGGCGGGAATAGCCGGCCGTTGCGATGCAGTTGATGCACCGTCGGTGCGAACGGCGGCTGCCGCGGAAACATCCGCGCCTGCTGTGGCGTCAAATTGCCCTTGCGCAGGTTGCACGGCGAACAGGCGGCGACGACGTTTTCCCAAGTGGTCTGGCCGCCTTTGCTGCGCGGGACGATGTGATCGAAGGTGAGATCGTCGCCGGCCGAGCAATACTGGCAGACGAAGCGGTCGCGCAGGAACACGTTGAACCGGGTGAAGGCGGGGTGGGTGGTCGGCTTGACGAAGGACTTCAGCGACACCACGCTCGGGAGCTGAATCTCGAACGACGGACTGCGCACCGCGCGGTCATAGTGCTCGACAATATTGACGCGGTCGAGAAACACCGCCTTGATCGCGTCCTGCCACGACCATAGAGACAGCGGATAATAGCTGAGCGGCCGGAAGTCCGCGTTCAGTACCAGCACCGGCCAACCGCCTTGCGAGACATGTGCGTTCAAGTAACGCTCCTGGCCCCCGTTTTGGCTGCGAAGCAGCGTGAGTTGACATACTACAGGCAGGGTGACGGGATTGTGAAGAGCATTGGGGGCCTTATCCGCGGTTGCACCGGCCCGCATCCGGATTGCATGATTGGCGTGAACACCGCTAAATCGCCACGGACGGCGCTTTCCGGCTGCCCACGGACCCGCCAGAATGGTCACCACGTCCCGCTATCTTGAAGCGCCGCGCCGGCTGCGGGCGTTCGTTCGCGCGCATGAATCAAGCCTGGTCCTGCTGGCGCTGCTGATCGGAACCATCGGCGGACTGGTGGTGTCCGCGATGAGCGCCGCGGTCGAGGGACTGCATGTGCTGCTGTTCAACCTCGACATGGGGCAGCGTCTCTCGAGCCAGTTCAGGATCGAGCCGCTGCGCGCGCTGCTGGTTCCGAGCCTCGGCGGATTGCTGCTGGGCGTGGCCTTCCTGCTGCTGCTGCGATGGCGGCCGGCGCGCGAAGTCGATCCGATCGAGGCCAATGCACTGCATGGCGGGCGGATGTCGTTCCGCGGCAGTGTGATCGTCGCGCTGCAGACCATCTGGTCGAGCGGTGTCGGCGCCTCGGTCGGACTCGAAGCAGGATACACCCAGCTCGCCAGCGGGCTCGCCGCCTCGCTGGGCCGCGGGTTTCATCTGAGACGCGCCGACCAGCGCATCATGGTCGGCTGCGGTGCCGCAGCGGCGATTGCCGGCGCCTTTGGCGCGCCGCTCGCCGGTGCCTTCTATGCCTTTGAACTGGTGATCGGAGGCTATACTCCGGCGAGCCTGACGCCGGTCGGCGTCGCTGCGGTCACCGGCTATGTCGTTGCCCATGCTTTTACGGTGCTGTCGCTCGGCGTCGGCGTCGGTCCGGTCGGCGACGTATTGGGACGTGATCTCTTCATTGCAACACTGCTCGGAATCCTGTCGGCGCTGTTTGGCATCGCCATCATGCGCGGCGTGGCGCTGTGCGAGATGCTGCTCTCGAAGACCGGGCTCTGGCCGCCGCTGCGCCCGGCGCTTGGCGGCCTCGCCGTAGGACTGCTCGCTTTGGTGACGCCGCAGGTGATGTCGTCGGGGCACGGCGCGCTGCATTTTGCCGGATTTGTCTCGATCCCGCTCGGTGTGGTCGCGACGATCTTCGCGCTGAAGGCGCTGGCCTCGATCGCCTCGCTCGGCAGCGGCTTTCGCGGCGGACTGTTCTTCGCCACGCTGTTCCTGGGCGCGCTTGGCGGCCACCTGTTCGCCGCCGGCTTTGACGCGATCTGGCCGGGCCTCAAGCTCAACCCGAACGTCTACGCCATCATCGGCATGAGTGCGCTATCGGCCTCGGTGATTGGCGGTCCGTTGACGATGTCGTTCATCGCGCTGGAATCGACCGGCAATCTCTGGCTCACAACGGCGGTGCTGGTCGCGGTCATGATCTCCACCCAGATCACCCGCGAACTGTTCGGCTACTCGTTCGCGACATGGCGCTTTCACCTGCGCGGCGAAACCATACGCAGCGCTGCAGATGTCGGCTGGATCCGCGATCTCACGGTGCGCAGCCTGATGCGGCCGGACGTGACCACCGTTAATGCCGGCATGCCGATCGAAGAATTCCGCGACAAGTTTCCGCTCGGCTCGAAAACCCAGGTGGTGGCGGTCGACGCCGCGGGCCGCTACGCCGGGCTGGCGCTGGTGGCCGAAGCGCATGCGCCGGATATCGAGGCGTCGAAAAGCCTGGTCGACATCCTGCACTATCGGGATATCACGCTGCATCCCATCATGAATATCCAGGAAGCCATCGCCGTGTTCGACGCCGCGGAAGCCGAAACGCTGGTGGTGGTCGAGGCCGGGGGCGAACATCGGCCGATCGGCATCCTCAGCGAGGCCCACGCGATGCGCCGCTACGCGGAGGAGTCCGAACAGCGGCGGCGCGAGGCAGTCGGCGAAGTCTGATCGGGGATCGGCCGGCCGCGGAACTAAACAGATCGTAACGGTCGGGCGCGGCGATCGCGGCGCGTTCGAACTGGCGGGCGTCGTGGCGCGACCTATATCCCGGTAAAGGAGATTGCCATGTTGAAAGTCGCCGTCGTCGCCTTCGCGCTCGCGATCTCGGGCCTGTTGCTGTGGATTGCACACGAAAATGCAAACTTTGCCGAACTGCCGCGCGCGACCCTGGTCAAGCGGGCGGCGTGAGGCAGCGCTGCAGCTTTTGCAGGCAGCGAACCACGGATGGCATCGGCGTATCCGGAAAGCTCGTCTTCCAGTCGGTCACGCCGACTTCGCCGACATAGATATCGCCTCTGGAATCCAACGCGATGCCGTGCGGCGCGAGGAATTGACCGGTGGCAAGGCCGGGACCGTGCTCGCCACCGAGCCGCGCGATACGCTTGCCCTTGCAATCAACGATGGTCAGGCGCGGACCGAGGTTCGGAACCCTGCGATTGACCGGCATGCCCGGGCCGAGCTCGCCGACGATGAAATTGGGGTGCTTGCCGCCGCAGCAATGCAGCGCGCAGGGACGGTGCAGATTGTTCCATTGCGTTTCATATCTGCCGTTGCCGTCGAACACCTGCACGCGATGGTTCTCGCGATCGGCGACATAGACAAAGCCGTTGGCATCAGTTGCGATATTGTGCACGATGTTGAACTGGCCTGGATCGGTGCCGGGCTCGCCCCAGCTCTGGAGCAGCCTGCCGTCGGGCGTGTATTTGTGAACGCAGGCATTGCCGTAACCGTCGCTGACGTAGATTTCGCCCTTCGGCGACAGCGCCGTGTGGGTGCAGCGATGGAATGGCTCACCGCTCATGAAAGGCGCGGGCTGGTTCGGAATGCCGATGGTGAGCCGTACCTTGCCGTCGGTCGAGCACTTGCGCACGGTATGGTCGCCGTCATCGGTGCAATAAAGGTTGTCGTCGGCGTCGATGTGCAGGCCGTGCGCGCGGCTGAACAGGCCCTCGCCCCAGCTCGTGATGAAGTGGCCCTCGCGGTCGAGCACCACCATCGGATGCGCACCGCGGTTGAAGACGTAGATACGATCCCTGCTGTCAACCGCGACCGAGGCGACGTCGGTGAGATTCCATCCGTCCGGCAGCTTCGCCCAGTTCTCCACCACGCGGTAGCGATGCTCGCCCGAGCCGAGAATGGTTGGCATGCGATGTTTCCTAAGTAGGAGCGCGATCAGCCAGCGGCGGGCGGCGAGGTCGAACCGCGCGGCAGCAATCCCTCCTCGATGGCCTTGATCTGCAGCGCGAGTTGTTTCGAGCCGATCCGGCATTGCGCGAGGCCGCCGGCGATGAACCACAGGCCGGGCTGGCCGGTGCGGGTGTACATGTTGCGCAGTTCCTGCTGCTCGCCGAATCCCCAGATCGTCCCGACCCGATCGGCGACCTCGTCACCGAACAGTTTGCGCACCAGTTCCTCCTGGCGCTTGTAGCCGGTGGCCAGCACGGTCAGGTCGGCCGCGATGGTCTCGCCGCTCTTCATCCGCACGCCTGCTGCCGCAAACCCTTCGATATCGGAAAATTGCACCAGTCTGATGTCGCCGTTCACGACGAGGTCGGAGCAGCCGACATTGAAGTAATAGCCGCCGCCGCGGGTGAGATATTTGAACTGCCAGCCGGTGCCGTCATCGCCGAAATCCAGCTTGAATCCGGCACGTTCCAGTCCGTCGAGCAATGGCTGGTCCAGCTTTTTCGATTGTTCGGTCACCATGGCATGGCTCTTCCTCGCCAGCGCCAACGGCATCGACGTCGCGATCAGGTCGTTATCCTCAAGCGTGCCTTCATTGTAGGGCGCGTAGACCAGTTGCGCCGACGGCTCGATGCTGACAATCAGCGTCGAACTGCGCTGCACCAGCGTCACCTCGGCACCGCTCGAATAGAGGTCCTGTGCAATATCGTGACCGCTGTTGCCGGTGCCGATCACCAGCGCCTTCTTTCCCTTCCATTGCTCGCCGTCAGTGTATCGGCTGGAATGCATCACCGCGCCGGCGAAGTGCGGCAGCGTCGGAATATCGGGCAAATTCGGAATGCCGCTGACGCCGGTCGCCAGCACGACATGGCGCGGATGCATCGTGCGCCGGCTGCCGTCACCGCGACGCAACACCACGGACCAGCGTCCCGCCTTCTCGTCGTAGCTGCCGCCCTCGAACTCGGTGCTGGTCCAGAAGTTCAGCTCCATGCTCTCGACATAGGTCTCGAACCAGTTGGCGAGCTTGTCCTTGGGAATGTAGGTCGGCCAGTTCGGCGGAAACGGCATGTAAGGCAGGTGATTGACCTGCACCTGATTGTGCAGCGTCAACGCGTGATAGCGCTGGCGCCAGTTGTCGCCGATGCGGGCCTCGCGGTCGACAATCAGCGTGTCGACCTGCAACTGGCGGAGCCGCGCGGCAATACAAAGCCCGGATTGGCCGCCGCCAATCACCAGCACGGCCGGATCGCGATCGGCATATTCGGCCGAGGCCTTGCGCTGGTCGAGCCAGTTGGGGCCGCGAAAATCACGTGAATAGGCGCTGCCGCGAGGCCGCGCCATTCCGAGTTGCTCTTCAAACCCTTTCAACTCCTCCAGCGCCGTCAGCAGCGTCCAGGCCTTCAACTTGCTGCCATCACCGGCATCGGGAGTGAGGCGCAGGATTCCGTCGCCGCGGCCTTGCGCCGTCTCAAATCTGAAAATCGCTTCGATCGCGCGCGTGCCGGCGCGGGTGACCCGGCGCGGTGCGGCGCGATCGGGGTCGACGCAAAAACCGTAAGGAGAGGCGCGCCCGGCGCGCAGCTTCAACTCTTTCAGGATTGCGTCCGCGCCGTTCGCCGTTTGCAGGTTCCAGCTCAGCGCCAGCACGTCGCGCCAGTAGCTGTCGGCGTGAAACAGGGTTTTCAGCAGAATGCCGTCGGGCTCTGCGAGGGCTTGTTCGAACTGCACCAGCCAGTTGTCCACGGCGAGCGAGATATCGTCGGTTCTGTCCAGCATGCGCGTTTCTCTTCGCCGGCGGGTTGCGGCGTTTCCCTGCCGCAAGCCTATACCGGTTTGGGGTCGTGCAGAAAGCGGGTTAGCCCAGCAAGGACAGCATGTGGCCCTGATCCGGCGGAATACGGCCATCGAGCGTATCGAGATAAATCTGCTTCACCGCCGGTCCGCGGCTGTCGATCACCTCGAGGCAACGTTCCAGCATCGGGGCAAACCCGGTCCACGCCGTGCTGAACCTGACCTCGACACCGCCCGGTCCCCATTCCGTGGCACGCTTGCGAATCTGGTCGGGCGCGAAGAACCAGACGGGTTTGGCGCCCGGCAACGGCGGCTCATCCGGTGACGAGTTGCGGTGGGTGAGCCCGATGCGGCCGGAATACTTCATCCGATCGCCGAAATGCCGATGCAGCTTCGCGCGCAACACGCTGTTGCCGGCCATGTCGACCAACGCGACTGGCGTATCCGAGCGCAGCGACGTTATCTCGTCGTAGGTCACGACGTCGTCATAGCAGCCGAGCGACCTGACGAAATCGGCATTGGACGCCGAGGTAAGCCCTACCACCTCGACCTGCTTGCGTCGCGCCTGCAGCAGGTGGGCGAGGCCGAACGCGGTCTTGCTGGAGGCACTGGAGAGCATCACGCGCTGCGCGCCGTAGAACGCATGTTCGCTGAGGAAATCGTCGACCAGGAACGACAGCATGAACAGCGGCCGCAGCAATGCCTGGTGATCGCCGGCACGGCCGGCGAAGGCGGGGTCGCCGCTGACCCTCGCATAGGCGTTGTAGACCGGCGCCACGCCCTGGCGATGGGCGGCGGCGTCGCGCAGGCCGCGTTTGCTGACGTTGCCGGCCTCGATCACCAGATGCGTCGCCATCGGAAAATAGCCGAACAGGCGTTCGCCCTCGGCGACACCCGGATGGCGCGAGGCGATGACGTCACCGAATCCCCACACCGGGATGTTGCCGAAACCCTCGGGCGCCGGAAACAGCTGCCAGTAGTTCAACTCGTCGCCGAGCACCGCATAGGTGATATTGTTGGCGGTGAACGCGAAGCGATCGACCTTGACCAGCAAGGCGTCGTCAGGCAACTTGGCGGCGTCGGGCAATTCCCTCTCGACGAATCTGCACTGCTGCAGATTGTGGCGTGCAACGGTGAAATCGGTGGATTTCATTTTTTCGATCCCGGCATCTTTGCTGCCGCGATCTTCGCTTTTGCCGATGACCGGTTTGCGACCGGCAGCTTGTTTAAAACAGTGTTCGCTTTTGGCTCGCTTGCGATAACGCCTTCGCGCTTGCGCAGCACCCGGTAAAAGCTCCACCACAGATGCGCCGCGGCGCCGCGCAGCGGCCGCCACGGCTCCGCCAGCGGCGCCATCTGCTTCGCGGTCGGTCGGGTCATCAGTCCGAGCCCGATCTTGATCGCTTCCTGTACGGCGAGATCGCCCGCCGGCCACGCATCACCATGGCCGAGGCAGAACAGCAGATAGACGTCGGCGGTCCAGGGACCGATGCCGTGCAGCGCGGTCAGCGTGTTGTGTGCGGCATCGGCGTCCTCGTTCGCCAGCACCTCGAGGCTTAGTCGCTCGGCAGCGAGTTCGCGGGCAAGGCTCTTCAAGGTCCTGATCTTCGCCGCCGACAGTCCGAGCCGGCCGAGACGGTCGGCGCGCGCTTTCCGCAGGCTCGCGTGATCAAAGGGATCGAAAGCCGCGCTAACGCGCGCCCAGATCGCCGCCGCACTCGCGGTGGACAGTTGCTGCCCGGTGATAATCGCGGCGAGGCCGGCAAAGCCGGGCTCGCGCCGCCGCAATGCCGGCATGCCGGTGCGTTCAAGGATGGGCTTGAGCCGCGGATCCCGTGCCACCAGCACGCGGATGGCGTCTTCGAGATCGGCCTGGGTGTTGAGATGGATGGTCATGAGGCTGTGATCAATCAACTTGCCGGCGCCGTCATGCGCGGGCTTGACCCGCGCATCCATCTCATATCGTAACAGACTCTTGAAGGATGGATTGCCCGGTCAAGCCCGGCAATCGAATGTCGAGAGTTCAATGCCACCCGTATTCCGCTTTGCGCCGAGCCCGAACGGTTACCTTCATCTTGGTCACGCCTATTCGGCCCTGCTGAATTTCGATCTGGCCCGTCAGACCGGCGGCCGGCTTCTGCTGCGCATCGAGGATATCGACCCCAGCCGCTGCAGGCCGGAATTCGAGGCCGCGATCCATGAAGACCTGGCCTGGCTCGGGATTACGTGGGAGACCCCGGTGCGGCGGCAGTCGGAGCATTTCATCGATTACCGGCAGGCTATCGAGCACCTCGTCAGACTCGGCCTGGTCTATCGAAGTTTTGAGAGCCGTGCCGGGTTTGCCAGGCGGGTGGCACAGCAGGAAACTGCCGGGACGCCGTGGCCGCGCGACCCCGACGGGGCGCCGCGCTATCCCGGCGTGGCAACGTCGCTGCCACCCGACCGGCATGCGCACCCGGTCGAAACGGCCGCGCCCCCGGCATTGCGGCTCGATATGGCGGCGGCTCGCGCGCGCGCCGGCGATCTCGGCTGGATCGAACAGGGCGAGGGACCCGATGGCGAGACCGGCATGGTGCCAGCCTGGCCGGACGCATGGGGCGACGCCGTCCTGGCGCGTCGGGAGACGCCGACCAGCTATCACCTCTCTGTCGCGATCGACGACGCCCTGCAGGGCGTGACGGAGGTGGTACGCGGCCAGGATCTGTTCTGGTCGACCAGCCTGCATCGGCTGCTGCAGGCGCTGCTTGGCCTGCCGCAGCCGGCCTACCGGCACCATCGTTTGATTCTCGACGGCGCCGGGCGGAAGCTCTCGAAATCGACCAAAGCCACCGGCTTGCGCGAACTTCGTGCCGCCGGAGCCGCGCCGGCCGACATCCGCCGTGTCGTCGGCTTGCCATAATTTCGGGCGCTCAACATCGGTGGGAAAACTTCCTTCGGCGTGGCTCCCGCAGTCTCGCCATGCCATGCTGGAGCCGGCCAGGGTGGGGGAATCATGGCGCCGAAATCGCGCTCACAGCGCACCACGCGCCCAGCGAAACGGCGGGCGACGAAAAAGCGCGCCTCGCCGGCGGTCGCCCGCAAGGCGCGCGACAAACGCGCTGCCAGGACGGCGGCCTCATCCGGCGTGGTTGAGGCGGCGCTGGCCGCCTTCGCGCATGAGGTGCGCACGCCGCTCACGGGAATTCTTGCCATCAGCGATCTTCTCGCAACGTCCGACCTTGATGAGCGTGAGCGGCGCTGGGTCGATACCATCAAGGCCGGCGCGGAACATCTGGCGAGCCTGGCGACCCTGTTCGTCGATGCCGCGAAAAGCGGCGAATCCGGACTGGCGGTGCGGCGGGACTTTTTCGACTTGCGCGCTCTCGCCCGCAACGCCGGCGATTCGCTGGCGGGCCGGGCGGCGGCCAAGGGCCTGCGCTCGGCCGTCGAGATTTCGGAGAAGATCTCGGCTTTCGTGATCGGCGATCCGGTCCGTCTCCGCGCGGCGCTGGAAAACCTGATCGACAATGCGGTGAAGTTTACCGAACGCGGCAGCGTCACTCTGAAGGTCGCGCCGGCGCCGGGCCCGAAGGGCGCGGTCGGTGTCAGCTTCGCGATCTCCGACAGCGGCATCGGGCTGACGCTCGCCGAGATCAAGCGCTTGTTTCGGCCGTTCTCGCAGGCCAATGTCAACATCGCGTCGCGTTTCGGCGGCGCCGGGCTCGGGTTGTCCTCGGTGAAGCAACTGGCCCGCGCGATGGGGGGCGACATCGCAATTTCGCCCCGGCGCGGCGGCGGCACCACCTTCACCCTGACCGTCGTGCTGGCTAGGCCGAAGGGGTCGGTGGCGATCATGTCGGGTTCCGAGATCGATGCCTCCTCGAGCCAGGCCGGCGCGCTCCGCGTTCTCAGCGTCGAGGACAATCCGTTCGGCCGCGTCGTGCTCAACACGATCCTGACCGAACTCGGCCATCACGCCGAATTCATCGGGCAGGGGGAGGCGGCCGCCGAGCGGATCGCGCGGGGCGAGTTCGACGCGGTGCTGATGGACATAGTGCTGCCGGGCATCAACGGCATCGAGGCGATCCGGCAGATTCGGGGATTGCGTCCGCCGTTGGGGCGCATCGCCATCATCGGGGTGTCGGGCCGCGCCGACGATGAAACGGCGTCGCGCGCCGCCGGCGCCGATGCCTTCCTGGTCAAGCCCGTGAGTCCGCGGGCTTTAGCGACTGCGCTGCTTGAAGCGACACGCCGTGCGGCAGCCGCGACTTGATGATCGCCGCGTTCAGTTCGCCGCCATACACGAAGATCGCGGCTATGAAGTAGAGAAACACCAGGGCGATGATGACGGATGCAAGGCCGGCATACATCGTGACGTAGTTGTTGGCAAAACGCGCCAGGTATTGTCCGAACACAACGCCCGACACCAGCGACGCCACCATGGTAAAGATGATGCCGGGCAGGATCTGCAGAAATCCGCGGCGGCCCGCCGGAAGCCAGGCGTGCAGGATCAGCAGCGCAACGATCAGCGCGGAGATCGTGATGCCGTAGCGCGCGATATTGAGAAAATTCTCGTTGCTCTCGACAACCAGCGGAATGTGGCGCCGTGCGGCTTCCAGCATCAGCGGGCCGAGCACGATCAGGAAAGCCATCGCCAGCGCCGTAAAGGCGGCGACCAGCGTGTAGCCGATCGATTCCAGCCGCAGCCAGTACCAGCGCCGCGGCTCGACCACCGCATAGGCGCGATTCAGGGCAACGCGCAGGCTTTCGACGCCGTTCGAGGCGAAATAAACCGCCAGCACGACGCCGATGGTCAGCGCGTCGCCGCGGGTCGTGGTCAGCACATCGTGAATCTGGACCGACAGCGAATCGGCGACCTGCTGCGGCCATATCTGCAGCATCAACCCGGCGGCCTGGTCGGCGAGTTCCTTCGATCCAAAAAAGCCGGCCAGCGAGGTCAGCACGATCAGAAACGGAAACAACGCCATCAGCGTCGACAGCGCGATATGGCTGGCGATCGCCCAGCCGTCATCGGCGAGAAACGTGTAGAACGCATCCAGTGCCACCAGATAAACGTAGCGAAGCTGCCTCACATTTCACCTTGAATGGCAGAAAATCGGTTCACGCGGCTCGCCCGGCTACCATCTGATATTATTGAGCAAAAGGCCAGATCGTTGCGGGCCGATACGCGCTGTGGACGATGGCGGACGGCGCGGTACGGTGTTATGTAGCGGTCATGGCTTCCTTCCTGAGCACGTTAATTCTTCCCATTGCCGTCGGTGCCGTTGCTTTCGTGTTGCTGCTTGGTCTCATCAACATGATGCGGGGCGGGTCGCCGAACCGGTCTCAGAAACTGATGCAATGGCGGGTGCTGCTGCAATTCATCGCGATCGTCATCACCATGCTGACGGTATGGGCGATGGGGCACTGAAACATCAGAACGGCTCGCCGGAACCCCAGGGAAGCCGATGTGCTCCCTCTTCCATCGGGAGAGGCGGCCATGAACACGGGAGCCACGAATGGTCGTTCTCAATCGTATCTACACACGAACCGGCGATGACGGCACCACGGCGCTTGGCAGCGGCGAGCGGCGCCCGAAATACGATCTGCGCATCAGCGCCTATGGAACCGTCGATGAGACCAACGCGGCCATAGGCATCGTCCGGCTGCATCTTTCGGATGCGCGTGGTCTCGATGTCATGCTGGGCCTGATCCAGAACGACCTGTTCGACCTCGGTGCCGACCTCGCGGTACCCGAACGCGAAGCCAAGGCGGAGCGGCTGCGGATGCTATCCAGCCAGGTCGAGCGGCTTGAGCGCGACATCGACAGCCTGAATGAGCGGCTGTCGCCCCTGACCTCGTTTGTGCTGCCCGGCGGCACGCCCGCGGCGGCGCATCTGCATCTGGCGCGAACCATTTGCCGCAGGGCGGAACGCATCATGGTGGAACTCACGGCACAGCCCAACGAACCCGTCAGCGCCGCGGCAATCCACTATATGAACCGTCTGTCCGACTTCCTGTTCGTGGCCAGCCGTTCCGTGAACCAGAATGGCGCGGGAGACGTGCTCTGGGTGCCTGGCCAGAACCGCTAATCGCGCCGGTCCGAAGGCGATTTTTGGCCTTCGCTCGTTGACCGGGGTTGGCGGGACCTTTAGGTTCCGCGCCCAAGCTGCTCAAACCTGAATTTCAAGCGAAAGAGGTTCGATGAAGGTTCTGGTGCCGGTAAAGCGGGTGGTCGATTACAACGTCAAGGTCCGCGTCAAGAGCGATGGATCGGGCGTGGAACTGGCCAACGTCAAGATGTCGATGAATCCATTCGATGAAATCGCCGTCGAGGAGGCCTTGCGCCTGAGAGAGGCCGGCAACGCAACCGAGGTGGTGGTGGTTTCGATCGGCCCCGCCCAGGCGTCGGAGACCATCCGCACCGGGCTCGCGATGGGCGCCGACCGGGGCATTCTGGTCAAGGCGGACGGGATGGTCGAACCGCTGGCGGTGGCAAAGATCCTCAAGGCCATTGTCGATGAAGAAAAGCCCGGCCTTGTCATCCTCGGCAAGCAGGCGATCGACGACGATTCCAACCAGACCGGCCAGATGCTGGCGGCGCTGCTCGGCTGGTCGCAGGCGACCTTTGCCTCCAAGCTCGAGGTCGATGGCTCCGATTTCAAGGTGACGCGCGAGGTCGACGGCGGCCTGCAGACGGTCAAGCTCAAGGGACCGGCGATCGTCACCACCGATTTGCGGCTCAACGAGCCACGCTACGCCAGCCTGCCCAACATCATGAAAGCGAAGAAGAAGCCGATCGCCGACAAGAGCGCAGCCGATTACGGTGTCGATCTCGCCCCGCATCTTGAAATCCTCAAGACATCCGATCCACCGGGTCGCAAGGGCGGCGTCAAGGTCAAGGACGTCACGGAACTGGTGTCGAAGCTGAAGAACGAAGCCGGGGTGCTCTGATGACCACGCTGTTGATTGCCGAGCACGACCGCGCCACCTTGAAGGATTCCACCAACAAGGCGCTGACCGCAGCCGCGCAATTGGGTGCCGAGGTCCATGTGCTGGTCGCCGGCGGTGGTGAGGGCACCAAGGCGGCCGCCGAGGCCGCCGCCAAGCTCGCCGGCGTCAAGAAGGTGTTGCTGGCGGAAGGCGACGCCTACGCCCACGATCTCGCCGAACCGCTGGCCGCCCTGATCGTCGCGCTGGCGCCGGCCTACGATGCCTTCGTTGCTCCGGCAACGTCGCGATTCAAGAATGTGATGCCGCGCGTCGCCGCACTGCTCGACGTGATGCAGGTGTCGGAAATCATCAAGGTGGTTTCGCCCGACACGTTCGAGCGGCCGATCTATGCCGGCAATGCCATCCAGACCGTGAAATCGAAGGACGCCAAGAAGGTCATCACGGT
Source organism: uncultured Alphaproteobacteria bacterium (assembly GCA_963808035.1). Taxonomy (GTDB): domain Bacteria; phylum Pseudomonadota; class Alphaproteobacteria; order Rhizobiales; family Xanthobacteraceae; genus Bradyrhizobium. The sequence continues at coordinate 181,130 of CAWEEF010000014.1, forward strand.
TCGGACCTCGACCTTCGCCGCCACCGGCGACGGCGGCAGCGCGTCGGTCGAGAATGCGGCTTCCGCTGCCGATCCCGGCCTCTCCAGCTTTGTCGGCGAGGAGGTTGCGAAGAGTGATCGTCCCGAACTGACATCGGCGAAGATTATCGTTTCCGGCGGACGCGCCATGCAGAGCCGTGAGAATTTCGCCAAATATATCGAGCCGCTTGCGGACAAGCTTGGCGCCGGTGTCGGCGCCTCGCGCGCCGCGGTCGATGCCGGATATGCACCGAATGATTGGCAGGTCGGCCAGACCGGCAAGGTGGTGGCGCCGGAATTATATGTGGCGATCGGCATCTCCGGTGCGATCCAGCATCTCGCCGGCATGAAGGATTCCAAGGTGATCGTTGCGATCAACAAGGACGAGGACGCGCCGATTTTCCAGGTCGCCGATTATGGTCTGGTCGCCGATCTGTATCAGGCGGTTCCTGAACTGACCGAAGCGCTTGGTAAGCTTGGAAAGTGAAATGCTCCGGCTGGATGAACGGAATCGGTCGGTGTTGTGCAAGGGATCGGCAGGCGTGCGCCGCTCCGGGGTGAGATGACGAGATGGCGGTTATGATCAAGAAAGTTGGCGTGATCGGCTCGGGCCAGATGGGCAACGGCATCGCGCATGTCGCGAGCCTCGCCGGGTTCGACGTCGTGCTCAATGACATATCCGCCGACCGTCTTAAGTCGGCGATGGCGACCATCAACGGCAACCTCTCGCGCCAGGTCGCCAAGAAGATCATTACCGAGGACGCGCGCAAGCAGGCGCTGAACAGGATCGGTTCCACCGAAGGGATCGACGGGCTCGCCGATTGCGATCTCGTGATCGAGACCGCGGTCGAGAAGGAAGAGGTCAAGCGCAAGATCTTCCACGATCTCTGCGCGGTGCTGAAGCCGGAGGCCATCGTCGCCTCCAACACCTCGTCGATCTCGATCACGCGGCTCGCCGCCTCCACCGACCGGCCCGAGCGCTTCATCGGCATTCACTTCATGAATCCGGTTCCGTTGATGGAACTGGTCGAGCTGATCCGCGGCATCGCCACCGACGACAGCACCTTCGACGCCTCGAAGGAGTTCGTCACCCGGCTCGGCAAGCAGGTCGCGGTGTCCGAGGATTTTCCGGCCTTCATCGTCAACCGCATTCTGCTTCCGATGATCAATGAGGCGATCTATACGCTGTATGAGGGGGTCGGCAACGTCGAGGCGATCGATGCCGCGATGAAACTCGGCGCGCACCATCCGATGGGGCCGCTCGAACTGGCCGATTTCATCGGGCTGGATACCTGTCTGTCGATCATGCAGGTGCTGCACGAGGGGCTCGCCGACTCGAAGTACCGGCCGTGCCCGTTGCTGGTGAAATATGTCGAGGCGGGCTGGCTCGGCCGCAAGACCCAGCGCGGCTTCTACGATTATCGCGGCGACAAGCCGGTCCCGACACGCTGAGACGTCCGGCCCCATCCCGATTCCAATTTTCTTAACCGTCGACGGATAGTGTGCCGCTGCCGGAGTGTGTGCCTATGGATATGATGAGCATGGTCAGCAGCCTTCTCGCCGCCCAGGCGGGAAATGTGCAGATGCAGGTCGCGACCTCGCTGCTGAAATCGAACGCCGATGCGGAAAAATTCGCGGTCCAGACCCTGCTCGGCGGCCCGACCGCGTCCTCGCCGGCCAACCTCGGCGCCGGTATCGGTGGCAATCTGGATGTTTCGGCCTAAAGCGCCGCCGCCGATGGTTTGATCGCCGCCCTGATCAGCTTGATCGCGTCGTCGCTGGCCCAGTCCGCCGGACCTGCGATGGTCGCGATCGCGCAGCCCTGGCCGTCGACCAGTACCGAAGTCGGCATCCCGAGCGCCTGTCCTATGCTTTTAAGATCCTGGAAAACCTTGGCTTTCTGGTCGCTGAAATAGTCGAGCCGGGTCAGTTTGGCGTCTTTCAGGAAATTCCGGGGCTTGTCGGGGTCGCGGGTGTCGATGTTGACGGCTACCACCTGGAAATCGGGTCCGCCGAGCCGGGTCTGGAGGCCTTCCAGCGCCGGCATTTCCCGGCGGCACGGCACGCACCAAGTCGCCCATAGGTTCACCAGCACAGTGCGGCCGCGCCAGTCCGAGAGCTTCCTGGGCTTGCCATCGCCATCCTCGAAGGCGAGATCCGGCAGCTTCAGCGGTGCGGTCGCCATGGTCAGTGCGGCGACTTCGCCCTGCGCCAGCGGCGCCAGTCGGTGGGCCAGCGCCACCGCCGGACGGCAGGCCGAATCGCCGGCCGCGTTGCGCTTGAGGCTGCCGATCCCGTATACCCCGGCAAATCCAATCGCGGCGCCGATCAGCACCGCCCCGATCGCGAAGGGGATCCGGCGCGTGGCCGTTGGGGGTGGCGCGGGTTGTTCAGGCATATCGTTTGTCATCCTGTATCAGATACGGCTATGCAGGGCCTATAGTACCACCCGGCGCATCGTTAAACGACGCGGCGCTGCCTTTTCGGGTCACGATGGGCGACGGGTGACAGCCAGGTCATGAGTAGCAGGTCATGAGCAACAAGATGTGGGGTGGCCGGTTCACGGAGCGCCCCGACGCGATCATGGAGGAAATCAACGTCTCCATCGACGTCGACCGTCACCTTTTTGCCCAGGATATTGCCGCGTCCAAGGCCCACGCCGCGATGCTCGCTGCGCAAGGCATTCTTACCGCGAACGATGCGAAAAATATCGCACGGGGTCTAGACACGATTTTGTCAGAAATCGGCGCGGGATCCTTCGATTTCAAGCGTGCGCTCGAGGACATTCACATGAATGTCGAAAGCCGGCTCGGCGAGTTGATCGGTCCCGTCGCCGGGCGGCTGCACACCGCACGCTCCCGCAACGATCAGGTGGCGACCGATTTCCGGCTCTACGTTCGCGACACCATCGATGCGGCGGATGCGGCACTGGCCGCGTTCCAGCACGTGCTGGCGGAGCGGGCGCTGCAACATGCCGGCACCGTCATGCCCGGCTTCACCCATCTGCAGACCGCCCAGCCGGTGACGTTGGGGCATCATCTTCTGGCCTATCTCGAGATGGCATCGCGCGACCGCGGCCGCTTCGCCGATGCCCGCAAGCGCCTCAACGAATCCCCGCTTGGTGCCGCAGCGCTCGCCGGCACCTCGTTCCCGATCGACCGTCACGCCACGGCGAAGGCGCTCGGCTTCGAGCGGCCGATGGCCAATTCGCTTGACGCGGTATCGGATCGCGACTTTGTGCTTGAAACATTGTCCGCAGCGGCGATCGCGTCGGTGCATCTGTCGCGCTTTGCGGAGGAACTCGTGATCTGGACCTCGCCGCTTGTGGGGCTGGTGCGTTTGTCCGACAAATTCACCACCGGTTCGTCGATCATGCCGCAGAAGCGCAACCCCGACGCGGCCGAACTGGTTCGCGCCAAGACCGGGCGGATAGTCGGCGCGCTGACCGCGTTGCTGATCGTGATGAAGGGCCTGCCGCTCGCCTATCAAAAGGATATGCAGGAGGACAAGCAGGGCACCATGGAAGCATTCGGCGCGCTTTCGCTGGCGGTGCGGGCGATGACCGGCATGGTCGCCGACATGGTACCCGACGAGGCGCGGATGAAGTTCGCCGCAGGTGAGGGCTACGCCACCGCGACGGATCTTGCCGACTGGCTGGTGCGAACGCTGAAAATGCCGTTTCGCGATGCCCATCACGTTACCGGGCGGATCGTTGCTCTGGCGGCCAAAGACGGTGTCGCACTGCACGAGCTGCCGCTGCAGGCGATGCACACCGTTGAGCCCCGGATCACGGCGGAGGCCTTGAAGGTGCTGTCGGTCGAGGCCTCGGTGAAGAGCCGTACGAGCTATGGCGGAACGGCGCCGAAGAATGTTGTGACGCAGGCCAAGGCCTGGCTCAAGCGGCTGGAAAAAGAGCGAAAATTGGGCTGAGCCACGATTTGCGCCGCAATTTCATCACCGTCCGGGTCTCGCCATAACAGAGCAATCTTTGTATGGTGCCGCCGCTTTGGGGATATCGCCGTGAATCGTGTTTCAAGCCCTTTGTCGTCGAGATGGGCCGTCGCGCTGTTGGCCGCCGCCGCGCTGATGCTGGCTGGATGCGGGCGCAAGGGCCCGCTTGACCTGCCGCCGGCCTCGACGCCGCAGTCGTCTGCCGCGATGCAGGGCGACACCGAGGCCGAACGGACCAACAAACCCACTGTGTTCAATCCTACCTATGGAACCGAGGCGTCGCCGGCCGCTCCCAAAGGTGGCAAGAAATCTTTCGTTCTCGATCCGCTGCTGGGTAACTGAGCCGCCATGAATCACTTCGACTATCGCAACGGCGTGCTGCACGCCGAGGCGGTGAACCTGATCGAGCTGGCGACCGCGGTCGGCACGCCGTTCTACTGCTATTCGACGGCGACGCTGGAGCGTCACTACCGGGTGTTCAGCGAAGCCTTTGCCGGCGAGAAGACGCTGGTGTGCTACGCCATGAAGGCCAATTCCAACCAGTCGGTGCTGCGCACGCTTGCAAAACTCGGTGCCGGCGCGGACGTGGTGTCCGGGGGCGAATTGAAGCGGGCGCTGGCGGCCGGCATTGCGCCCGACAAGATCCTGTTCTCCGGCATCGGCAAGACCGAAACCGAACTGCGCGCGGCGCTGGCGGCGGATATCCTGTGCATCAATATCGAGTCGGAGCCCGAGCTCGAACTGTTGTCGCGGCTCGCCGCCGAGAGCGGCAAAACGGCGCGCATCTCGGTGCGGGTCAACCCCGACGTCGATGCCGGCACCCATGCCAAGATTTCAACCGGCCGATCCGAGAACAAGTTCGGCATTCCGCTTGCGCGCGCGCGCGCGGTCTACGCCCGCGCCGCCTCCTTGCCGGGCATCCTGGTGACCGGCGCCGACATGCATATCGGCAGCCAGATCACCGATCTCAGCCGGATGGAAGCCGCATTCCGGATCCTCGCTGAATTTGTCCAGACGCTGCGCGCCGACGGCCACGCCATCTCCCATATCGATTTCGGCGGCGGCCTCGGTATTCCCTATTACATGGACCGCGAAGCGCCGCCGGCGCCGGCGGCCTACGCCGCAATGGTCAAGCGGGTGACGCACAACCTCGGCTGCACGCTGATGTTCGAACCGGGCCGGATGATCGTCGGCAACGCCGGAATCCTCGTCGCCCGCGTGATCTATGTGAAGCATGGCGAGGCCAAGAATTTCGTCATCATCGACGCAGCGATGAATGACCTGATCCGCCCCACGCTCTACGAAGCGCACCACGACATCCTGCCGGTGCAGCAGGCCGCCCAGGGCACCCGCCGGATCGTGGCCGACGTGGTCGGCCCGGTTTGCGAAAGCGGCGATTACCTCGCGCTCGACCGCAGCATGCCTGAGCCGCGGGCCGGCGAATTCGTGGCGATCATGACGGCCGGCGCCTATGGCGCGGTGCAGTCGGGCACCTACAACACCCGTGCGCTGATTCCGGAAGTGCTGGTCAAGGACGACCAATACGCGGTGGTGCGGCCCCGCCTCGAAGCCGAGGCGCTGATCGCGATGGACAGACCGGCGCCCTGGCTATAGCCGTCGTCCCGGCTCAAGGCCGGAAGGACCGCGGACTTATTTGGCGGCGTGGCTGCCCTTCTTTCCGCCCACGATCACGCCGGCGGCTTGTTCAATCGGCTTGATCGCGGAAGTAAAATCGGATTCCGCGCCCATTTCGCGGATCACCACTTCCCACAGCCGTCCGACCGCTTCGGCGACCTCCATCGACATTCCCATTGCCCTGGCCTCTTCGAGGCAGAGCCGCACGTCCTTGACCATCAACCCGGTCGCGAAACCGAAATCGAAGCTGCGCGGCAGGATCGAGCGGGGAAACTTGTCGCGGCTCGCCGTGTTCATGCCCGAGCCCGCATTGATGACGTCGATCATGACGGCTGCGTCGAGCCCCGATTTGACGCCCATGGTCACCGCCTCTGACGTCGCCACCACGGCGGTGGCGGACAACAGATTGTTGGCAAGCTTCATGGTCTGGGCCGAGCCGGGCTTGGTGCCGATGAAGAACACCCTGCCGATCACGTCGAGCGCCGGCTTGACCGCCTCGAAATCGGCGCGCGGACCCGACACCATCACCGCGAGGGTGCCATTCTCGGCGCCGCCGACGCCACCGCTCACCGGGCTGTCGAGCTGCACGATGTTGCGTTTGGTCAGCAGATCGTGGATTCGCACCGCCATGTGCGAGCCGACGGTGGAGAGATCGACGAAGCGCTTGACCCGCTTGCCCTCGATCACGCCGCCCGTCCCGGTCGCCACCTCGAGCGAGGCCTGCAGCGACGGCAGGCTGGCCAGCACGGTCTCGGCGCGGTCGGCGATTTCCCTTGGCGAGGACGCCACCTGCGCGCCGAGCGCGACCAGTCTGTCGACCGCCTCCTGACGTTGGTCAAATACGACCAGGCGATGTCCCGCTTCGATCAGGCGGCTGGCCATGGGAAAGCCCATGTTGCCAAGGCCGATGAATCCGATGTCCATGGTGATGCGCCTTCAGCCCTTGTCGATCTCGGCGAACACTTCGCGGGCGATCCGGAAGCTGTCGACGCCGGCGGGAACGCCGGCATAGATCGCCACCTGCATGAAGATTTCGCGAATCTCGTGCTTGGTCACGCCATTGACCAGCGCGCCCTTGATGTGCACCCGCAGTTCGTGCGGCCGGTTCAGGATCGAAATCATCGCCAGATTGAGCATGCTGCGGGTCTTGCGCGGCAGTTCCTCCCGGCCCCATACCGCACCCCAGCAATATTCGGTGACCAGTTCCTGAAACGGTCGGTTGAAATCGTCGGCATTCTTCAATGCGTTGCTGACATAGGCCTCGCCCAGCACCGCTTTTCGGATTTCCAGCCCCCTGTCGTGCGTTTTCTTGTCCATGACGTTTCCTTTCGTGGATGACGGGCCGACGTTACGGGGTCGCCGACCCGCAGTCACGCCTTCGTGTTATGCGTAATCCCGGGTGTGGGTTGCCTCCCAGGAACGGGTGCCTCACTGCCGCCGCTGTGCTAGGCTGTCATTCGGGTAAACCCGGAGATTTTATTGAACGGCACGATCCCCGATCCGTCAGAGCCCGTGCATGACCCGGATGCTGCCGCGCGGCTGCAGCTAACGCAGGCACTGCAACGGGCGAGATACGCCATCACATGGGAACGAGGCTGGCCGCATCTGGCGCGGCTCCTGACTGTGATCGGGTTGTTCCTGGTGGTGTCCTGGGCCGGATTATGGCTGGCGCTGCCGTTTGTCGGGCGCGCGATCGGCCTCGGCATATTCGTGCTGCTGGCGTTGGCGGCACTGTTTCCGCTGGTTCGGTTTCGCTGGCCTAGCCGCGAAGAAGGGCTGAGCCGGCTCGATCGCGGCACCGGCATCCGCCACCGCCCGGCCACCGCGCTGGCCGATACGCTGGTCTCGCAGGACCCGGTTGCGCGGGCGCTGTGGCAGGCCCAGCGTGAGCGTACCCTGGCATCGATCAAGCGGATTCGCGCCGGCCTGCCGTCACCGCGGCTTGCCATCCACGATCCCTGGGCGTTGCGCGCGCTGGTCGTGATGTTGATGGTTGCAGCCTATGTGGCGGCGGGCGACGAGCGCAGGCTGCGCATAGCGGCGGCGTTCGACTGGAACGGCGTGCTGTCGCCGGCCACTATCAGGGTCGACGCCTGGGTGACGCCGCCGCTCTACACCGGCAAGCCGCCGATCATCCTGTCGGCAGCCAACAAGGAAGCCGGCACGTCTGTCGCGGGACCGCTGCCGGTGCCGGTGGGCAGCACGCTCCTTGTCCGTTCCAGCGGCGGCACGCTCGACGTCGTTGCGGGTGGCGGCGTCACCGAGGCGGTGCCGACCGAGCAGGCGCCGAAGGGGACCAACGAGCGGCATTTCACCATCGCCGGCGACGGCACCGTACATGTCCGCGCGCCCTCCGGTCAGCCGCAATGGAAATTCAGCGCGGTGCCCGATCGTGCCCCAACGATCGCCCTGGCGAAGGATCCGGAGCGTCAGGCCCGCGGTTCGCTGCAGATGTCCTATAAGATCGAGGATGACTACGGCGTCACCGAAGCCAAGGCGCATTTCGCCCGGCGTGACGGCGAGGGGCCGAAAGCCACGCCGGATGCGCGGCCGCTGTTCACCCCGCCGCAATTTTCGCTGGTGCTGCCGAACGCGCGGACCCGCAACGGCGTTGGACAGACCGTCAAGGATCTCAGTGAAGACCCCTATGCCGGTGCCGATGTGACGCTGACCCTGACGGCAAAGGACGAGGCCGCCAATGAGGGCCATAGTGAGCCGTTCAACATGCGGCTGCCGCAGCGGCTGTTCACCAAGCCGCTGGCGCGGGCGCTGATCGAACAGCGCCGCATCCTGGCGCTCGACGCCAACCAGAATTCGCAGGTCCAGGCGGCGCTCGATGCGCTGATGATTGCACCCGAAATGTTTACGCCGGAGGCCGGCCACTATCTCGGCCTGTACAGCGTCGCGCGGCAGCTCGAGGCCGCCCGTACCGATGATGCGCTGCGCGCGGTCGTCGCCAGCCTGTGGTCGCTTGCCGTTACTATCGAGGATGGCAACATCACCGACGTCGACAAGGCGCTGCGCGCGGCGCAGGACGCGCTGAAGCAGGCGCTGGAACGCGGCGCCAGCGACGAGGAGATCAAGAAGCTCACCGACAACCTTCGCGCGGCGCTGGACAATTTCATGCGCCAGCTTGCCGAGCAGATGCGCAGCAATCCACAGGCGCTGGCGCGGCCGCCCGACCCCAATACCCGGATCATGCGCCAGCAGGATCTCGACAACATGATCGAGCGCATGGAGCGGCTGTCGCGTTCCGGTGACAAGGATGCTGCCAAGGATCTGCTCGAGCAGTTGCAGGAGATGCTGGAAAACCTGCAGATGGCGCAGCCGGGCCAGTCCGGCGACGGCGACATGGAGCAGGCGCTGAACGAACTCGGCGACATGATCCGCAAGCAGCAGCAGTTGCGCGACAAGACCTTCAAGCAAGGCCAGGACGCGCGACGCGATCGCCAGCGCGGCAAGCAGGGCAATCCGGCAATGGGCGGCCTGCAGCAGGACCAGCAGGGCCTGCGTGACCGGCTGAACAAATTGCAGCAGGAACTCGCCCGCCGCGGCATCGGACAAGGCCAGCGCGGCGAGAAGGGCCAGCAGGGCCAAGGCGCCGATCCGCAACAGGGCGAGGGCGAGGATGGCCTCGGCGATGCCGACAGCGCCATGGACGACGCCGGCGGCAAACTCGGCGAGGGCAACGCGGACGGCGCGGTGGATGCCCAGGGCAAGGCGCTGGAAGCGTTGCGCAAGGGCGCCCAGAGTCTCGCCGATTCGATGCAGCCGGGTGACGGCGATCAGCCGGGCGACGGTCAGGGCAATCGCGTGGGCCGGCAACAAAGCGGCGGAAACCAGAGCGATCCGCTGGGCCGGCCATTGCACGGCCGCGAATTCGGCGACGATCTGACGGTGAAGATTCCCGGCGAAATCGATGTGCAGCGGGTTCGCCGCATCCTGGAAGAGCTGCGCCGCCGGCTCGCCGACCCGTCGCGCCCGCAGACCGAACTCGATTACATCGAGCGGCTGCTCAAGGATTACTAGCGGTTCGTGTTGGTGTTGGCCGTCGTCACCCGCGAAACGCGGGTGATCCAGTATTCCCAGGCGCCAGAGATTCTCACGCACGGCGTTGATTACTGGATCATCCGCTTTCGCGGACGATGACAGGTTTGCGCGATGCGACCTTGTTGTTCCTTGGAGACCGTCCGCTATCTTTTTCTCGCCGCCAGCGCGCCGGCGACGGCGGCGCGGATCTCGGCCACTGAAAACGGCTTGGTGACAACGTCATGCACAATGGCATTGAGGCCGGAGGCGCGTTCGCGCTGCGCTGCAAAGCCGGTCATTAATAGAATCGTCAGCTCCGGAAAATCCCGTGCCGCCGCCAGTGCCAGCGCAATCCCGTCCATCACCGGCATCTGGATATCGGTCAGCAGCAGATCGAAGGCACCCGGCTCGCGGCTCAGGACCTCCAGCGCTTCGGCACCATCTTCGGCGGTGACGGTATCATGGCCGTCCATGGCGATGGCGCGCGCCACCAGCGTCCGCATCGACTCCTCGTCGTCGGCAATCAGGATGCGCGGCATCGAGCCATCGTGCTGCGCAAGCGCGGCTGACTAACCCGGTTCATGCGTCGCCGCCGGCGATATCCCTCTTGTTGAAGAATCGCACGTCGATATTGCGGCCCTCGGGCGGCGGCGAAGCCAGCCGCGACTTGAACCAGGCTTTTTCACCCGGTTTCAGGACGGCTTGTTCCAATACGGCATTCCAGGCGTAGATCTCCACGCCATGGGCATCGCGGACGCTGAAGCGCAGCCGCGGCAGCTCGACCGGTTTTTGGCTGCGGCCCTCGATCATGCCTTCGACCACCAGCGCCGGCTTGCCTTGCACGGTTTCGGTGGTGATCTTGACGTCCTTGAACACGAGCCCGCGCAGGTTCACCTCGAGGCCGGCCATCTGGTAGAATGCGGCGGTCTGCGGCAGCAGCCGGACGACGTCGACACGCCAGATCGCCAGCGCCAGCACCAGCGCGCCCATGGCCACGCAGATCGTCGAAAGGCGCGCCGCCGGTCTGCCGGTCGATCCCGGCCGCTTCAGCGGATTGCGCCGCCATGGCCGGCCTCGCCGACCCGCGGCGCGAGCCTCCGTCACATGGTGCCCGGCGTTCGAGGAGGCCGGAGTCGCGCCGTCGCCGTCGGCCGGCCAGTCGCCGGATATCGAGGGGCTATCGACGATGGGGGGGGCCTGCTCGCTGCGGCTGTCCTGGCTTGCGACGGCTTCCGATTCCGTTGCGGTATCCTGATTGCCGGCGGCGGCCATCGCCGGCACTGGAGCCGTGACCTCGACCGCGTCTTGCGGCCGCGCCTGCCAGACTTCCTTGCAGCGGGAACAGCGCACGGTGCGGCCAGCCGCGCCCAAAGTAGCCAAATCAATGGCATAGGACGTTGTACAATGGGGGCAAACGATATGCATGGAGCCGATCTCCACAATGACGCTGCCGGGATGCTACAAGGCGACCGTTAACGAATCGGAAACCATAATCGAAGCACAACCATTTTATCGGGTTCGCAACCGCCGCGAAGCCAGCATGTCGCAGGCCCCCGGCAGGGGGCTTCCGGCCGCGCCCCACATCGAACGGAGCTGAGCTTGGTTCGGTTCGAAAATGTCGGATTGCGTTACGGGCTCGGCCCGGAGATTCTGCGCGACCTCAGCTTCCAGATTCCCGCCCATTCGTTCCAGTTTCTCACCGGTCCCTCCGGCGCCGGCAAGACCTCGCTGCTGCGGCTGTTGTTCCTGTCGCTGCGGCCGACCCGCGGCCTGGTCAATCTGTTCGGCCGCGACGTCTCGCTGCTCGGCAAGGATGAAATCGCCGGCCTGCGCCGGCGAATCGGCATCGTATTGCAGGACTTTCGCCTGCTCGATCACATGACCACATACGAAAACGTGGCGTTGCCGTTTCGGGTGATGGGCCGGGACGAATCGAGCTACCGCAAGGAGGTCATCGATCTTCTGAAATGGGTCGGTCTCGGCGAACGGATGGATGCGCTGCCGCCGATCCTGTCCGGCGGCGAAAAGCAGCGCGCGGCGATCGCGCGCGCCGTGATTTCCCGGCCGCATCTGTTGCTGGCGGATGAGCCGACCGGCAACGTCGATCCGACGCTGGGACGGCGGCTGCTGCGGCTGTTCATCGAACTCAACAAGTCCGGCACCGCGGTGATCATCGCGACCCATGACATCACGTTGATGGACCAGTATGAGGCGCGGCGGTTGGTGCTGCACCAGGGACGGCTGCACATCTATGAGTAGACCTCGATGAACCGGCTTGACGACGAACACGGCCCGCTGGTGGATCTGGGGCGCGAGCGCCCGCAGGTGCCGGCGCGGGCGCGGAATCTGTCACCGATTGTGCCGCGGGCCTCGATCGCCGGTCGCGCGCTGGTCGCGGTGGTCGCCATCATGACGTTCCTCGCCTCGATCACCACCGGCGCGGTGCTGCTGGTGAGCGCCTCGGCGGCGGAGTGGCAGTCGGAAGTCGGCAGCGAACTCACCATCCAGGTGCGCCCCCAGGCCGGCCGCGACCTCGGGCGCGACGTCGCGGCGGCGACCGAGGCGGTACGTGGCGAGCCCGGCATCGTCGAGGTCAGACCTTTTACCCCGGAGGAGTCCGCCAAACTGCTGGAACCCTGGCTGGGCAGCGGGCTTTCGCTTGACGATCTGCCAGTGCCGCGCGTCATCGTGGCGCGGGTCCAGCCCGACGCCACGCTCGATCTGGCGGCATTGCGCAGCCGGGTGACGCAGGCCGCGCCGACCGCGACTGTCGACGATCACCGCGCCTGGATCGAACGGATGCGGTCCATGACCGGCGCTACGGTGTTCGCCGGTGTCGGCATTCTCGCGTTGGTGATCATTGCGACCATTATCTCGGTCTCCTTCGCCACCCGCGGCGCGATGGCCGCCAATCGTCCGATCGTCGAAGTTCTGCACTTCGTGGGAGCCGGCGATCGCTACATCGCCAACCGCTTTCAGCGGCATTTCCTGCGACTCGGCCTTGAGGGCGGCGTGATCGGCGGCGGCGTCGCGATGCTGGTATTCGGCTTCTCCGAATCGATTGCCGGCTGGTTTTCGGGCACGCCCGTCGGGGATCAGTTCGCGGCGCTGTTGGGAACGTTCTCGCTGCGCCCCTCGGGCTACCTCGCGCTGGCGGCGCAGGCGGTGCTGATCGCCGCAATCACCGCCTGGGCATCGCGTCGAACGCTGTTTGCCACGCTTGACGACATTGACTGAGATGCGCAACGCCAGCCGGACTGCTAGGGTGGACCACGCGAATTGGTGACACAGCATCGCATGAGCCTGCAGGACGACGATACATCGCTGGTTGCCGCGCCGCGACGCTGGCTCCGCGCCACGGCCGTCGCCGCGCTGGCGCTGCTGTTCATCGGCGGCGCGATCGGTTTTGTCGGCTTCCTGTCACAGTTGCGCGGGGCCGAGGTGAAGCCGGCCCGCAACGCCGACGGCATCGTGGTGCTCACCGGCGGCTCGTCGCGGGTGTCCGATGCGATGGAGCTATTGGCTGCCGGCTACGGCAAACGGCTGTTGATCTCGGGCGTGCATCCGACCAATGCGGTCAGCGACATTTCACGCTCGCTGCCCGACAACCAGTCGCTGCTGGGCTGCTGCGTCGATCTCGACCGCTCTGCCGTCAACACCCGCAGCAATGCTGCGGAGACCCGACGCTGGGTGCACGAACGCGGTTTCAAGTCGCTGATCGTGGTGACGTCGAACTACCATATGCCGCGGGCGATCGTCGAATTGTCGCATGCGATGCCCGATATTGCGCTGATCCCGTTCGCGGTGGTCGGCGACAAATGGCGCGATGAGCCGTGGTGGACCAGCGGCACCACCGTTCGCCTGCTGCTGTCGGAGTATGTCAAATACGTCGCCGCCGAGGTGCGGGTGCGCCTGGCCGACGCCGGTCTCGACCTTCTGCCCGAACTTCCCGACCAGTCGACCGGGTGGTTGCCGCCGCGCCGGCCGGCAACAGCTCAAGCCAACTGATCGGGGCGCCAATGGTGTCGATATTCCTGCGCTCGCTGGTCTACAACGTGCTGTTTTACCTGCTGCTGGTGTTCTGGGTCATTGTCGCGATTCCGACCTACCTGTTGCCGCGGGCGGCGGTGATGACGGTCGCACGGTGGTGGGCGCGCAGCAGCATCTGGCTGCAACGCGTGATCTGCAACACCAGGGTGGAATACCGCGGGTTGGAAAAAATTCCGAAGGGCCCGCTGATCGTCGCGTCGAAACATCAGTCGATGTGGGAGACCTTTGCGCTGCTGCAGTTCTTCGATCAGCCGCTTTTCATTCTCAAGCGCGAGCTGACATGGATCCCGCTGTTCGGGTGGTATCTGATCAAGTCGAACATGATCGGGATCGATCGCCGTGCCGGCGGTCGCTCGTTGCTGGCGATGGCGCGTCGCGCCGGAGAGGAAGTTCGGCGTGGCCGCCAGTTGGTGATCTTCCCCGAGGGCACGCGAACGCCGGTGGGCGCGCCGCCGCGCTACAAGCCCGGCGTCGCCCAGATTTACGTCGACAGCGGCGTGGCCTGTGTCCCGGTGGCGCTCAATTCGGGGCTGTTCTGGCCGCGCCGGACCTTCATGCGCTATCCGGGAACACTGGTGGTCGAATTTCTCGACCCGTTGCCGCCCGGCCTGTCGCGCCGTGATTTCCTCGCGCGGATCAGTACCGTGATCGAGGACGCTACCGGTCGGCTGGTCGAGACAGCACGGCTTGAGCAGGCGCAGTTGTTCGGCCGGGTGCCGAGTTCAGGATCCGCGGATAGCTGAGGCCTGCAGGGGAAGCCCAAGGCTAGCGATGCAAGGACGGATCGTCGCGCAGCATCATGGCGAGCTGATGCAACTGCTGGTCGCGGAAGCCCTGGGCCTCGATCGCCTTCACGGTGGACAGGACGTAGTCGCGATTGTTCCCGGAACGACCATGGCCCTGCTGCACATGGCGGAGCTGGTCCGGCAATGAAAGCCGGCCGGCATATTGCACATGGCCGCGGTCGACTACGTAGGTCAGCGCGCTGACCCGTTGCCGGGCTTCGTTGTCCAGCCAGACCGACCGCATCACCTCACGATAGACGTGGGTGGTCTGCTCGCGGCCGCGCAGATACTCGACGGTGTCGCTGCGCCGCTTGGCCGCAATCCGGAAGGCGATGCCACGGCAGGCGCCGCCGCGGTCGAGCCCGAGCACCAGGCCGGGCTTTTCCGGCGTGCCGCGATGGTCGAACGAATAGACGCAGAGCGCGCGATGCTCACCGATCAGCCGCGCCGGGGCCTGTTCGATGAACTCAAAGCCCGGTCGCCACATCAGCGAGCCGTAGCCGAACACCCACAGATCGGCCCTGGACGGATCCGGTTCGCAGAGGATTTTTGCTGGCATCGCCGCGACGCCTATCAGAATCCGACTTTCAATGAAAATCCGGTAACTTGATCGTGGCTTGTATGCATCGCTTAAATGACAAAATCACTGGTCAAAGGTCGCCCCATGTCCGATATGACCCTGGCGCCGCGCCGCCGCCCGCTTTGGCGCCTTTTCTTCATGCCCGTCCTGCTGCTGATCGCCGCCGTGGCCTGGAGCGCGTTCTGGTTCTATTCCGCTTCCCAGGTCGATGTCACCGCCGACGCCTGGCGCGCGCGGGAGGCCCAATCCGGCCGCGTCTACGATTGTGCCCGCCGCTCCGTGGCCGGCTATCCGTTCCGCCTTGAAGTCCGCTGCGACGGCGCCAGCGTGTCGCTGATATCGCAGACCGCAGGCGAGGCCACGACCCCGATCACGGCAAAGCTTGGCGAAATCCTGGTGGTGGCGCAGATCTACGACCCGAAGCTGCTGATCGCGGAATTCACCGCGCCGGCCACGATTTCCGATCGCGGCGGGCAGCCCTCCATGATCGCGAACTGGCGCACGGCGCGCAGCAGCGTGGTGGGACTGCCGGCGGTTCCGCAACGTGTCGCGCTGGTCTTCGACGACCCTTCGATCAATCGGCTCGAGGGGTCGGCGCAGACGCCGCTGGCCGGCGCCCGACATATCGAGCTGCACGGCCGGCTGGCCAGCGGGGCGCCGTCGGATCACCCGGTGATGGAAACCGCGCTGCAGATCGAGGGCGGCAGCGTGCAGGGCGTGCATCCGCTGCTGGCGCAGCCGTTTGATGCCGACATACGCACCCGGCTGAGCGGTCTGAAGGATTTTTCGCCAAAACCATGGCCGCAGCGGTTTCGCGAACTCCAGGCCGCCGGCGGCCATGTCGATGTCGTGCAGTCCCGGATCCAGCAGGGCGACGTCGTTGCGATTGCCGCCGGCGCCCTCAGCCTCAGCGCCGAAGGCCGTCTCGAGGGCGAACTGCAGATGACGGTGGCCGGCCTTGAAAAGGTGGTCGCAGCGCTCGGCATCGACAAGATGCTGGAGGAAGGCGTGCCGCAGGCGACCCTCGACCGCGTCGCGCCCGGCGTCAGGACGCAGGACCTCAATAATCTGTTCGGCGCGCTCGACCGGGCGATCCCCGGTCTCGGCAAGGCGGTCAAGCAGAACGCCAATGTCGGCGTCGCTGCCGGGCTCAATGCGCTCGGCAAGGAGGCAGTGCTGGAGGGAAAAAAGGCGCGGTCGTTTCCGCTGCGCTTCGACGATGGCGCGGTTTTGCTCGGCCCGCTGAAAGTGGCGGACATCCCGCCGCTGTTTTAGGATCTGGTCAATCGGCCTTGTTGGCGAGATTGGCGTGCGGTCGGCCGAAATCGGGCGCCGCGGAATCCTGCCCGATCTCGACAATGCCGCGGCGAATGGCGCGGGTGCGGGTGAAGTGCTCGAACAGCGCCTCGCCGTCGCCGCGGCGGATGGCCCGGGTGAGCTTGGAGAGGTCCTCGTTGAAGGTCCCGAGCATCTCCAGCACGGCCTCCTTGT
Organism: uncultured Alphaproteobacteria bacterium; assembly: GCA_963808035.1. Lineage (GTDB taxonomy): Bacteria > Pseudomonadota > Alphaproteobacteria > Rhizobiales > Xanthobacteraceae > Bradyrhizobium. Next base: position 197,669 of record CAWEEF010000014.1, read on the forward strand.
TGGCAAGAAAGACGTCGCGCCACATGATCGGGTCGGAGGCCGCGATGCGGGTGAAGTCGCGAAAGCCGCCGGCCGAGAACTTCATCACTTCCGACGACGTTACCTGGCCGAGTTCGTCGGCGGTGCCGACGATGGTGTAGGCGATCAGATGCGGCAGATGGCTGGTGATCGCGAGCACCAGATCGTGATGGTCGGGCGTCATGATCTCGACTTTGGCGCCGAGGCCTGCCCAGAACGCGCGCAGCCGCTCGACCGCGTTGGCATCGCTGCCTTCGGGCGGCGTCAGGATGCACCAGCGGTTGATGAACAGTTCCGCGAAGCCGGAATCGGGGCCGGAATGTTCGGTGCCGGCGACCGGATGCGCCGGTACGAACTGCACGTCGGCCGGCAGATGCGGCGCCATATCCCGCACCACCGTACCCTTGACCGAGCCGACATCGGAAACGATCGCGCCCGGCCTGAGATGCGGCGCGATCTGCTGGGCGACCGCGCCGCAGGCGCCGACAGGGATGCACAGGATCACGAGATCGGCATCCGTCACGGCATCGACGTTGGTTTCCACCACGCGGTCGACGACACCAAGTTCGCGCACCCGCGCGCGGGTGCTGGCCGAACGCGCGGTGGTGACGATTTCTCCCGCCAGGCCTTGCATACGTGCGGCGCGCGCGATCGAGCCGCCGATCAGGCCGAAGCCGATCAGCGCGACGCGTTTGAATAGCGGCGCCGCGTTCACTTCGCCGCCATGAAGTCGCGCAAGCCGTCGAGCACGAGGCGATTGGCCTCTTCGGTCCCGATGGTCATGCGCAAGGCGTGCGGCAGGCCGTAATTGTTCAACGCCCGCAACACCAGGCCGCGCCGGGTCAGGAATGCATCGGCCTCGGCCGCGGTCTTGCCCTTTTCGAGCGGGAAATGGATCAGCACGAAGTTCGCCACGCTCGGCGTCACCTTGAGGCCGAGCTTGCCGACCTCTTGCGTCAGCCAGTTGCGCCATTTCTCGGTGTGCGTCTTGGACATCTGCAGGTGCGCGGCGTCCTCGATCGCCGCGACCGCCGCCAGCATCGCCGGGGTCGAAACATTGAACGGACCGCGAATCCGGTTTACCGCGTCGACGATATGGGCCGGGCCGAACATCCAGCCGATCCGCAGCGCCGCCAGCCCGTGGATTTTGGAAAAGGTGTGGGTCATCACGGTATTTTCGGTGGTCGCCACCAGTTCGATGCCGATCTCGTAATCGTTGCGGGACACATAATCGGAATAGGCGGCATCGAGCACCAGCAGCACCTGCGGCGGCAATCCGGCGCGCAGCCGCTTGACCTCGTCGAAGGGCAAATAGGTCCCCGTCGGATTATTGGGATTGGCGAGCCACACGAGCTTGGTGCGCGGCGAGACCCGCGCCAGGATGGCGTCGACATCGGCGGTAAAATCGGTCTCCGGCGCGATGACATTGCGGGCGCCGTTCGCCATCGTTGCGATCGGGTACACCAGAAAGCCGTGGGTCGTTGAGATCGCCTCGTCGCCGTGGCCAAGATAGGTGTGCGCCAGCAAATTGAGGATTTCGTCCGAGCCGGCGCCGCAGATGATGCGGTCGGGGTCGAGCCCGAAGGCGCGGCCGATCGCCTCGCGCAGCACGCGCGAGGTGCCCTCCGGATAGTCCTCCAGATGCGCCGCCGCCTGCTTGTAGACCTCGATCGCCTTTGGCGAGGGGCCGAACGGGGTCTCGTTGGCCGACAGCTTGAACACCTTGCGCCCCGGCTCCGGCACCGGGCTCTTGCCCGGCGTATAGGGCGCAATATCGAGAATGCCGGGATTCGGCACGGGTCGGGACATCTTCAACTCCGGATGATCGGGAGCGGCCTTCAGGTTTTCGCCGCCGCGTTCGGGGGCACCGTATAGCGCGTTGCGTGGCTGCCGACGAGAGCCGATGAGCGCACCGAGGCGCCGGCCTCGATCAGCGCCGATTTGATCTTTTCGAGGCTGCTTGGGCCTGCGACCGAGACCAGCAGCGCGGCGCCGTCAAAGGCGCTGTCGGGCACCGCGACGATTTCCGCCAGCGGCGACAGCGCGCGGGCGGTGTCGGCGTTCCAGCCGGATACGCGCACGCTCCACATCTCGACTTCGGTCACCATCGCGCTGTCGGCGACGCGCGACACCACGAATACCGGCAACGCTGCCGGATGATCGGCGCGTTCGACGAAGGGCAGCCGGGCGATGATCTTCGGGGTCCCCTCCGCCTCGAGCGCGATCCACCACGGGGTGCGGCTCGAGGTGGCGGAGACCAGCGCCAGGTCGCCCTTCGACTTGGCGACCGCCTCGACCGCGGCGGTGGCGCTGAAATGCGACACATAGGGCACGGTGAAGCCGAAATGGAATCGCGCCGAATCCCGCATTGCGGACTCGCCGTGCGAGACGTCGGCATGAATCGAAAACGGCGCCTGTACATAGGTGAAGGTCGAGATGATGACGCGCCAGATGCTCTCGACGGTGTCGAGCGGCAGGATGCCGCGGTGACGTTGCACCAGCCGGCGCATCATGTCGGCCTCCCGCGCCGGGCGGAATGCCGAGCCGACCTCCTGGGTCTGCTTCACCGAAATCAGGCGATCAATGATATCGCCCCGCGCCATCAGCAGGCTGTGGACCTGTGCGTCGATGGCGTCGATCTCCTTGCGCAGTTCCTGCAGCGAAGGCGGGGCGGGGGGCGGTTGCGGCATCTTCAAACCTTAAAGGCCGGATCGGGCAAATTCGACCGGCAGACCACGCTACTGATTAGGTAAGACGGCAGCCGAAAGCAAAGAGAAACCATGCATGTTGGGCCGCCGTTTGGCGGTTCGCGGCTTTCGGCAGGCCCTGGCCCGCCTTGACGAAAAGCCGGCCCGGGATTAGTTTCAGCCTGTTCCGTGGTCATTTGAGCCGGCCGGCTTGCAGCCACGTTAAACAATTCGCTAAACAGGCCGGGGACAGATGTGATCCCGGCCGAACCCGTGTTCAGGCCGGGTTTTTTATGTCCTGATTTCGGATGTTGGTCTGTGATGCCTCCGACCGGAGGGCGGTGCCAGGATGGTGAACGTGCAATCGATACCGAGCCCGGCGATTCATGCGGAGGATCGCGCGCATGAGGCGGATCACCCGAGTTCGCTGCTGGCGCTGTTCGGCACCGAGCAGCCGCTGAAGCTCGACTGCGGCATCGATCTGGCGCCGCTCCAGATCGCCTACAATACCTACGGCGAACTCAATGCGGAGCGTTCCAACGCGATTCTGGTCCTGCATGCGCTGACCGGCGATCAGCATGTCGCCAATGTTCATCCGGTCACCACCAAGCCGGGCTGGTGGGAGACCATGGTGGGCCCCGGGCGGCCGCTCGACACCAACAGATATTTCATCATTTGTTCGAACGTGATCGGCGGCTGCATGGGCTCGACCGGGCCGGCCTCGACCAACCCGGCCACCGGCAAAGTATGGGGACTGGATTTTCCGATCATCACCATTCCCGACATGGTGCGTGCACAGGCGATGCTGATCGATCGTCTCGGAATCGAGGTCCTGTTCTGCGTGGTCGGCGGCTCGATGGGCGGCATGCAGGCGCTGCAATGGACGGCGGCCTATCCGACACGGGTGTTCTCGGCGCTGGCGGTGGCGTGCAGTACACGGCACTCGGCGCAGAACATTGCGTTCCACGAACTCGGCAGGCAGGCTGTCATGGCGGACCCCGACTGGCGGCATGGCCGCTATTTCGAGCAAGGAAGCTATCCGCATCGCGGCCTCGGCGTCGCACGAATGGCAGCGCATATCACCTATCTGTCGGACGCCGCCCTGCACCGCAAGTTCGGGCGACGCATGCAGGATCGCGAGTTGCCGACGTTTTCGTTCGACGCGGATTTTCAGGTGGAGAGCTATTTGCGCTACCAGGGCTCGTCGTTCGTCGAGCGGTTCGACGCCAACAGCTATCTCTATCTGACGCGGGCGATGGATTATTTCGACATCGCCGCCGATCATGACGGCGTGCTGGCACGGGCGTTTCGCGGCGTCCAGACCCGGTTCTGCGTGGTGTCGTTTACCAGCGACTGGCTGTTTCCGACGTCGGAGGCGCGGGCCATTGTGCACGCCCTCAATGCTTCGAGCGCGAGGGTGTCATTCGCGGAGATCGAGACCGATCGCGGTCACGACGCGTTTCTGCTCGACGTGCCGGAGTTTTTCGACATCTCCCGAGCCTTCCTGGAGTCGGCAGGCAAGGCGCACGGCCTCGCCAAGGACGGGCGGCTGGCATGAGCGTGCAGCAGCAAACCTTGCCGCTGGCAAGCGTTCAGGCGCGCGGCAGCGAAGGTTATCGCGGCGATCATTTGCTGGTGGCCGAGATGGTCGAGCGCGGCTCCAAGGTGCTCGACGTCGGCTGCGGCGACGGCGATCTGCTGCAACTGCTGGAAACGCGGGGCATCGACGGGCGCGGCATCGAACTGTCGCGCGAGGGCGTCAATCGCTGCGTCGCCAAGGGCCTTGCGGTGGTGCAGGGCGATGCCGACACCGACCTCGTCAACTATCCCGATGACGCCTTCGACTATGTGATCCTGTCGCAAACGCTGCAGGCGACGCGGCAGCCGCGCGTGGTGCTGGAGAACCTGCTGCGGATCGGGCGCCGCGCCATCGTGTCGTTTCCCAATTTCGGCTTCTGGAAAATGCGGCTGCAATTGTTGGTCGGCGGCCATATGCCGCGCACCGAAAACCTGCCGGCGACCTGGTATGACACGCCGAACATCCATTTCTGTACCATCAAGGATTTCGTGCAGCTCTGCGACGAGATCAACGTCAAGATGGAGCGCGCGGTCGCACTCGATCTGTACGGCCGCCCGCTCCGGCTCAGCATGCCCTGGTGGTTCTGGAACATGTTCGGCGAGCAGGGCGTGTTCCTGCTCAGCCGCGCCAGGGACGACCCCGGATTTCGCTCCGCTGCATCCGGGTTACGGGTGTCTTGATTCAATTGTCAAACAGCCAGCACCGTCATTGCGAGCGATAGCGAAGCAATCCACCCCGTCATTCCGGGCCTGCGCCAAGAGGCGCATCCCGGAATGACAGGGTCGTAGCCCGGATGCAGCGCAGCGCAATCCGGGAATCGTGACGCGGATGGGATAGCCCCGGATTTTCGCTGCGCTCCTCCGGGCTACGCACTAAATTAGCCCGGCGGCAGCGATCGCGGGTCGCGAACCGGCCAGCGCCCGGCTTCGACCAGCGCAATGAAGCGCTCGACCATTTCGTTGAATAGCGCGGGTTCTTCGAGGTTGAGCACATGGCCCGACTTTGGAAAGAACGTCAGCCCGGCGGCGGGAAGTTGTCTCTTGAGGAACAGGCTGGGCTCGACGCAAGAATCGTCCTCGTCGCCACAGATGATCAGGGCCGGCGTCACGACTTTGCGGATCGCCTCGGTCAGCGTGTAGATCGAGGGCCGGCCGCCCTGAAAGCCGCGCATGGTGTTGGCAGAGCCCCTGGAATCGTGCCGCGCCAGCGCGCTGTAGAAATCCGCATGTCCGCGTGGGTCCTTGACCAGGAAGGGAATTCGGCCCGGCGCCTCGCGCGTGACCTTTGCGACCTCGGCGGAGCCGATGGTCGCGAATTGCTCGGCGGTGGCCTGGCATTGCCTGCGGAAGGCGTCGAGGTTGTCGAGATCGGACCCCGAGCCGACGCCGGCGAGCGTCATCGACAGCGCGCGGTCGGGTGCGTTGAGAGCGATCTGCAGCGACGAATAGGATCCCATCGACAGGCCGACCAGATGCGCCTTGGCGATCCCGAGATGATCGAGCACGGCGAGTGCGTCGGTGTAGAAATGCCTGTAGCTAAAGGCTTCCGGCGATAGCGGCACATCGGACGGCGTATAGCCGCGGGCGGAATAGGCGATGCAGCGGTGGCCGCGCGCGAAATAACGCATCTGCGGCTCCCAATTGGTGTGGTCGGCGGCGAATTCGTGCAGGAAGACGATCGGTGTCCCGCTTCCGGTCGCCTCGAAATAGAGCCGGACATGATCGCTGGTGACGGCATAGGGCATGGGCTGTTCCTTCTCGCGGGCAGCGTGCGAAAATCGCAGTTAATGCTCGCGGCTGCAATGCGGCGATACCGGGCTTTTTCGCCACGAAATGATCGCGCAATGGCCCCGGAATCAGTCCCGCAGCGCCGCATCCGATCTTGCTGTCGCCATATCCGCCGCCGCAAAACGCCGCTGGATGTCGGTCCGCCAGGACCGACGGGGAAGGGGGTGCTAAAGAGGATCGAGTATGGTTCAGTTGTATGCGTTTTGCCGGTCGCTGCATCTCGTGGCGCTGGTGTTGTGTGCGGCGGCAGTCGTCGTGTCAGCCACCCCCGCTTCGGCACGATCGCATCGAGGCATCGAGCGTCATTTTCACCGGCACCACTTCAGGCGTCACCTGAAGCATCACGCCAGGCGCGAGCACCACTATCGCCATTATCGCCATGTGATGCACCGCTCGCGCTGGGACGACGGCATGGCGCGAATGCAGAAGCACGGCCTCGCCAATGCCAATGCCAGCTTGCCGCCCGGCGCAGCGCCCGCAAGCGCGGCCATGACAGGCGGCTTCGGCTCATCCGACGTCGTCGCCGAGGCGCGGCGCTATATCGGCGGCAATCCGACCAGCCGTCGCAGCCTGTGGTGCGCCCGCTTCATGAACATGGTCTTGCATCGCTCGGGTCATCGCGGCACCGGCTCGGACATGGCGAACTCCTTCGCGCATTACGGCGAGCGCGTAGCCGGCCCGCAGATCGGCGCCATCGCGGTGATGGGAAGGCGCGGCGGCGGACATGTCGGCGTGGTCAGTGGCATCGACGCACACGGCAACCCGATCCTGGTCTCCGGCAACAACCGCAACCGCGTTGTCGAAGCCCCGGTCTCGCGCCGCCGGATTTACACCTACGTCATCCCGACCGGTTGAGATCGACGCCGTCGCGGCAGCAGCGCGGCCTCTCCCCGGTGGCGGGAGAGGCCGGGAGGTGGCCCGGTCGGAGCAGCGGCTTCGGGCGTTCGGGGGCCCACGCACGAATTTGTGATGACGCCCCTTCCGTTTTGCGAACCCTGTTCCCACATTTGCCTCAAGCCGGCGTGAGCGTCGGCGACGACCGCTGGCTCGTTGAGGAAAGTCAATGCCGCCTGCGCAAACCCAATGAAGATGCTGTATCCGTGCTTTCGAGGCGGACCGGCAGGCTGAGGGAAGAAGCATGAACATTGAAAAATACACCGAGCGGGCGCGCGGTTTTATCCAGTCGGCGCAATCGCTCGCGATGCGCGACGGCCACCAGCAGTTTTCGCCGCTGCATTTGCTCAAAGTGCTGCTGGACGACAGCGAGGGCCTTGCCGGCGGTCTGATCGACCGTGCCGGCGGCAATTCGCGCGCGATCCTGAAAGCGACCGAGGACGCGCTCAACAAACTCCCGAAAGTTTCCGGAAGCGGAGCCGGCCAGGTCTATCTCGCGCCGGATCTGGCGCGGGCGTTCGATGCGGCGGAAAAAGCCGCCGACAAGGCCGGCGACAGCTTTGTCACGGTCGAACGGCTGCTGCTCGGGCTGACGCTGGAGAAAGACAGCGACGCCGGCCGCATCCTGAGGAAGGGCGGCGTCACGCCCCAGAACCTCAATGTCGCGATCGAGGCCCTGCGCAAGGGCCGCACCGCGGACAGCGCCACGGCCGAGAACGCCTATGACGCGCTGAAGAAATATGCCCGCGACCTGACCCAGGCGGCGCGAGACGGCAAGCTCGACCCGGTGATCGGACGTGACGAGGAAATCCGCCGCACCATTCAAGTGCTGTCCCGCCGCACCAAGAATAACCCTGTGCTGATCGGCGAACCCGGCGTTGGCAAGACCGCGATCGTCGAGGGCCTGGCGCTGCGGATTCTCAATGGCGACGTGCCGGAGAGCCTGAAGGACAAGAAGCTGCTGTCGCTCGACCTCGGCGCGCTGATTGCGGGTGCAAAATACCGCGGCGAATTCGAGGAGCGGCTGAAGGCCGTGCTGCAGGAAGTCACCTCGACCGAAGGCAGCATCATCCTGTTCATCGACGAGATGCATACCCTGATTGGCGCTGGCAAGGCTGACGGCGCGATGGATGCGTCCAATCTGCTCAAGCCCGCGCTGGCGCGGGGCGAATTGCATTGCATCGGCGCCACCACGCTCGACGAATACCGCAAGCATGTCGAGAAAGATGCGGCACTGGCGCGGCGGTTCCAGCCGATCTTCGTCTCGGAGCCTTCGGTCGAGGATACCATCTCGATCCTGCGCGGCCTGAAAGACAAATACGAGCAGCACCATGGCGTGCGGATTACCAATTCGGCGCTGGTCGCGGCGGCCACGCTGTCGAACCGCTACATCACCGACCAATTCCTGCCCGACAAGGCGATCGACCTGATGGACGAGGCCGCGGCGCGGTTGAAGATGCAGGTCGATTCCAAGCCGGAAGAACTCGATTCGATGGACCGGGAAGTGATCCGGCTCAAGATCGAGCAGGAAGCCCTCAAGAAGGAAAGCGACGCCGGTTCGAAGAGCCGGCTGCGGACGCTTGAGAAGGAACTCGCCGAACTCGAGGAGAAGTCGGCGGCGCTGACGGCGCGCTGGAGTGCCGAGAAGAACAAGCTCTCGAACGCGCAGAAACTGAAGAGCGAGCTCGACGGTTTGCGTATTGAACTCGCCAACGCCCAGCGCCGCGGCGAATATCAGCGCGCGGGCGAACTGGCCTATGGCCGGATTCCCGAGCTCGAGAAGCGGCTCGCCGACATCGAGGCCAAGGAAAACGCCGGCGAGATGATGGAGGAAGCCGTCACCGCTAACCATATTGCCCAGGTGGTGTCGCGCTGGACCGGCGTGCCTGTCGACAAGATGCTCGAGGGCGAGAAGGACAAGCTGCTGCGGATGGAAGACAGTCTCGGCCAGCGCGTGGTCGGCCAGGCGGAGGCCGTGCATGCGGTCGCGACCGCCGTTCGCCGCTCCCGCGCGGGCTTGCAGGATCCCAACCGTCCGATGGGTTCGTTCATGTTCCTGGGCCCAACCGGCGTCGGCAAGACCGAACTGACGAAAGCGCTCGCCGAATATCTGTTCAACGACGAGACCGCGATGGTGCGTCTCGACATGTCCGAATACATGGAGAAGCACTCGGTCTCGCGGCTGATCGGCGCGCCTCCGGGTTATGTCGGCTATGACGAGGGCGGCGCGCTGACCGAAGCGGTGCGGCGGCGGCCCTATCAGGTCGTGCTGTTCGACGAGATCGAGAAGGCGCATCCGGACGTCTTCAACGTGCTGCTGCAAGTGCTGGACGACGGCCGGCTGACCGATGGTCAGGGCCGCACGGTGGACTTCCGCAACACGCTGATCATCATGACGTCTAATCTCGGCTCGGAATTCCTCGTCAACCAGCCGGAAGGCGAGGACACCTCGGCGGTGCGCGAGCAGGTCATGGGTACGGTGCGCGCGCATTTCCGCCCCGAATTCCTCAACCGCGTCGACGAGATCATCCTGTTCCATCGCCTGCAGAAGAGCGAGATGGGCCGCATCGTCGAAATCCAGTTCGCGCGGCTGCAAAAGTTGCTGGAGGAGCGCAAGATCGTGCTTACGCTCGACGCGGCGGCGCGCGACTGGCTGGCGGCCAAGGGCTGGGATCCCGCCTATGGCGCGCGGCCGCTGAAACGGGTGATCCAGCGCAACCTGCAGGATCCGCTCGCCGAGCTGATTCTGGCCGGCGACGTGCGGGATGGCGATCAGATCGCCATCTCGGCGCAAGGCAACGTGCTCACCTTCAACGGCAACGCGGCGCAAACCGCGGAGATTGCGCAGTTCGAGACGCCGAAGCCGAAACGGAAGCTGCACTGACTGTCATTCCGGGGCGGCGCACCGCGCCGGCCTCATTGTCATTCCGGGGCGGCGCTCCGCGCCGAGCCCGGAATCCATAACCCCGACTCGTGGATCGGGACGATCGGCCTGCCCGTTTTCACAACCCACATCGGTGGCTATGGATTCCGGGCCCGCGCCAAGCGGCGCGTCCCGGAATGACGGGCGTCATTGTAACCACGGCTCGTGGATCAGAACGATCGGGCTGCCGGGTTTTACAACGCTCAGCGATTGCTGATCTGCCGGATGCCGGTGCTGCCGGTGGCATCGGAGATGCGCGGGGCGTTGCTGCGGTTGTTCATCTGGGCATCAAGCCGGTCGCGTTCCTTCTCGAAGCTTGCCAGCATGGGTCCTTCGAGCGAGCGGCCGCGTGGCAGCTTGATGCGCATCGGATCGACGAAGCGGCCATTGACCAGGATTTCATAATGGACGTGGGCGCCGGTCGATTCTCCGGTCGAGCCGACAAAGCCGATCACCTGACCTTGCCGGACCCGTTTGCCAACTTCGAGGCCCTTGGCGAACGCCGACATGTGTCCGTAGGCGGTCTCGTAGCCGTTGCTGTGCTTCAGCTTGACGTATTTGCCGTAGCCGCCTTCCCAGCCGGCAACTTCGACGACGCCATTGCCGGATGCGAAAATCGGCGTGCCATAGGCGGTCGCCCAGTCGACGCCGGTGTGCATCTTGACGTAACCAAGGATCGGGTGGCGGCGGATGCCGAAGCCCGATCGCATGATGGCGCTGTTGACCGGCTTGCGAACCAGGAACTTCTTCGCGCTCTTGCCGGTCTCGTCGTAGTAATCGATCACGGCGTCGTCAGGGGTCTGGAAGCGGTAATATTTCTTGGTCTCTCCGCCGACGGTCAGTGACGCGTAAAGCACCTCGTTCTTTTCGGTCGCGGTCGAGCCTTCATCTTCGCCGGCATAGAACACGTCGAAGGAGTCGCCGGGCTGCACCTTGCGCTGGAAGTCGACGTCATAGGAATAGATCCGGACCATGTCCTCGATGACCGTCGCCGGCACCTTGTTGCGCAGCGCCGTCTCATAGATGCTCTGGTAGAGCCGCACCCCGGTGCCGTCGTCATCATCCTCGTCGCTGGCGTCGGCGGCCTCGGCGACGTTGTTCATGCTCTGCACATCGACCGCGACGTATTTGCCGAGATCGGACAGCGCGGATATGGCTTCGACGGTGGTATCATTGGCGACGATCACCCTGTAAGGCTGTAACCGCGCGCCGGCTTCCGGACTGACCGGGCCCATCAGGATGCGCAGCTTCTCGCCTTCCTTCAGTCCACCGTCGCGGCCGCGGGGCCCGAGCGTCGCGGCGATCGATTTCGCCTCTTCCGGGGTCGCGCCCTGGTCGCGCAGGATCGAGACAACGCTATCGCCCTTCTTGACCAAATGAACGCGCTCGCCGGTCGGGTTGCCGCCGGTGATCTGGTCCTTGGTCTTCGGCAGCAGCGTGACGTTTTCCGGCACCACGCGGGTTTCAAACCCGGCATAGGGATCGGCGGTGGTGCCCTCGGCGGCATAGGCCATCTTGAAATCGGGCTGGACGCCGCTGGCGTCGGCGGTGGCGTTGGCAAGCGCCGCGTAGCGCACGCCGGCACTGTTGCCGTGCCAGTTGGCGGCATCGCGGACCCGCATCAGAACGTCGTCGAGCGCGACCACGGCCGCGAGCTTCGCCTTGGGCAGGATTGGCGCGAGATCCTTGGTGACAAACGAAACCTCGGCATCGGGTTCGGCTGCATCGGCGGTGCTGCCGGCATTGCCGGTGGCGGTGGACGTCTCGGCGCCAACATCGGTCAGCAGACGCTGGGCGTTGAAAGGTGGAATCTTGGCGCTGAGATCGCTGGTGGTCATCGACAGATTGCCGGAAATCCGCACGAACGGCCGCACTCGCATCACATCGCGATTGCCGAGACGGGTCACCGTCGAAACCCGGACCAGGCTGCGTGAGGCGGTGGAGTTGCCGGGCGGCGGCAGGCGATCGCTCTTGTGCAGGCTGGCATTGCGGTCGTTGGCACCGAACGCGCCGCGCAACGCCCCCTCGACGCGTTCCGGCACTTTGGCAAAGGTCATCTCGCCATCGAGTGACGCAAAAACGGCGCCGCCGATGAGAGCTGCGCCGCACAGACCGGTCAGAATGGTGCCGCTAAACCACTGCACCGAGACGCGACGGCGGTCGATCACCGCGGCTTCGGAGCCATCGACGGAAAGCGGCGGTTCGTGGCCAAGGTCGATGACCCCGGTCTCGCGTCCGTAAGCGCTCCCGCGTGACGTCCTGTGGTTCAAACCACCATCCCCCCAAATACGCTCAACATCGCAACCATCTTCGCCCCTTCCGACCCCGCACTCGCCCGCTGCAGGGGGGATTTGGGAGCATGGCGCGCCGCACCGCTGTTCGGGAATCAAAGGCCAATGGGCTGGCCGGAGGCTCGAACAACAATGGGGTGCAGGTCTCTCGATGTTTCCAGGCCGAAGGAACTGGGCGATAGGTTCATGGAAGATCGCCAATTCCTGAACAGACGAACCGCCGGCAACCCCCACTGGCATCCGGCGATTCAATGCTTACGTACCGTCAGAACGTCGCAGGATTGTGGCTCAAGTACGGCGCAAGCTCCTTAAAAATAGAGACTTCTTCGCCGCGCGCGATTCCATTCAAGGGCGTGACGATTTGTTTACGACAGGCGTTGACAACGCCGATCGGGCGGGCTTATAAACCGCCCACTGAGCGCGGCGCTGTCTTGGCCCTTGGCCAAGGCAAGTTTTCGTGCCCGTGAAGCTCCTCACTAAGATGAGTGAATTCAACAGCCGATTGCCATCGGTTGTCATTTGCCGTCGAATGAGGGTCTTCCGAGGCTCCCTGCCATGGGAGAGGGGTTTTCGGACCCCGGGCTGTTTGACAAGTGAAGATGAAGAAAGAGAAACGTGGACGGCGGAGTCCTTGCGAGTCTCGATTACTTGAAAACTTCGGTTTTCATCTATCGAGACTGGACGAAAGACTTCGGCGGTACACGTTTTGAAAAGGTTACACCATCGTCGTCCGCGATGTGAATCGCGGGCGATAAATATGGTGGGACCTCGTCAAACGTTGTGATCAGCCGGTTCAAAGTTTCAAGTCCAACTTGAGAGTTTGATCCTGGCTCAGAGCGAACGCTGGCGGCAGGCTTAACACATGCAAGTCGAGCGGGCGTAGCAATACGTCAGCGGCAGACGGGTGAGTAACGCGTGGGAACGTACCTTTTGGTTCGGAACAACACAGGGAAACTTGTGCTAATACCGGATAAGCCCTTACGGGGAAAGATTTATCGCCGAAAGATCGGCCCGCGTCTGATTAGCTAGTTGGTGAGGTAATGGCTCACCAAGGCGACGATCAGTAGCTGGTCTGAGAGGATGATCAGCCACATTGGGACTGAGACACGGCCCAAACTCCTACGGGAGGCAGCAGTGGGGAATATTGGACAATGGGCGCAAGCCTGATCCAGCCATGCCGCGTGAGTGATGAAGGCCCTAGGGTTGTAAAGCTCTTTTGTGCGGGAAGATAATGACGGTACCGCAAGAATAAGCCCCGGCTAACTTCGTGCCAGCAGCCGCGGTAATACGAAGGGGGCTAGCGTTGCTCGGAATCACTGGGCGTAAAGGGTGCGTAGGCGGGTCTTTAAGTCAGGGGTGAAATCCTGGAGCTCAACTCCAGAACTGCCCTTGATACTGAGGATCTTGAGTTCGGGAGAGGTGAGTGGAACTGCGAGTGTAGAGGTGAAATTCGTAGATATTCGCAAGAACACCAGTGGCGAAGGCGGCTCACTGGCCCGATACTGACGCTGAGGCACGAAAGCGTGGGGAGCAAACAGGATTAGATACCCTGGTAGTCCACGCCGTAAACGATGAATGCCAGCCGTTAGTGGGTTTACTCACTAGTGGCGCAGCTAACGCTTTAAGCATTCCGCCTGGGGAGTACGGTCGCAAGATTAAAACTCAAAGGAATTGACGGGGGCCCGCACAAGCGGTGGAGCATGTGGTTTAATTCGACGCAACGCGCAGAACCTTACCAGCCCTTGACATCCCGGTCGCGGACTCCAGAGATGGAGTTCTTCAGTTCGGCTGGACCGGAGACAGGTGCTGCATGGCTGTCGTCAGCTCGTGTCGTGAGATGTTGGGTTAAGTCCCGCAACGAGCGCAACCCCCGTCCTTAGTTGCTACCATTTAGTTGAGCACTCTAAGGAGACTGCCGGTGATAAGCCGCGAGGAAGGTGGGGATGACGTCAAGTCCTCATGGCCCTTACGGGCTGGGCTACACACGTGCTACAATGGCGGTGACAATGGGACGCTAAGGGGCAACCCTTCGCAAATCTCAAAAAGCCGTCTCAGTTCGGATTGGGCTCTGCAACTCGAGCCCATGAAGTTGGAATCGCTAGTAATCGTGGATCAGCATGCCACGGTGAATACGTTCCCGGGCCTTGTACACACCGCCCGTCACACCATGGGAGTTGGTTTTACCTGAAGACGGTGCGCTAACCGCAAGGAGGCAGCCGGCCACGGTAGGGTCAGCGACTGGGGTGAAGTCGTAACAAGGTAGCCGTAGGGGAACCTGCGGCTGGATCACCTCCTTTCTAAGGATGATCCTTCAGATCAGCTCACGCTATCTATCGGATCGTTTTAGAAACATCAGGGGCCATCGATCGAAAGATTCGGTGAGCTCCACAGGCGGGATTTCGCCGTCTACGTTTCTCTTTCTTCGCGGACGAACACGCGCCAGGGGCGGCGCTTGTGCGGATCATCCGGTGCGAACCGGTGCGCGCGAGCATGCTCCAATCCTTTGATGGACCTTGGTCGTTAAAGGGCCTTGGTCGTTAGGGGCTTGTAGCTCAGTTGGTTAGAGCGCGCGCTTGATAAGCGTGAGGTCGGAAGTTCAAGTCTTCCCAGGCCCACCACGCTTCGCCGTTGGCTACGCGTGGCGCAGCCACGC
>CAWEEF010000014.1:217500-276552 GCA_963808035.1 uncultured Alphaproteobacteria bacterium
AGCGGGTAGGAGGTGGTCTCAAGGTCGTGAGCCGCCTTGAGATCGCCGGCATGCTGGCTTTTCGGCACCAGCATCAGCGGGCCATTGATCGGCATCACCTCGTCGAGAAAGATCGCGATGTTCATCGCCCGCGGCTGCGGCATGCCGTCGTCGCGTTTCCAGGTGCCGTAATCCTGGTGCCATTGCCAGACATCGCCGGTGAAGGCCGATTTGGCGTTGATCTTGTATTGGTGCATGTAGACCTTCTCGCCGAAGATCTGCTCGACCGGATCGATCATGCGCGGATGGGCGCCGAGCAGGCCGAACGCCTCGTTGTAGAGATGCGCGGCAAAGGCGGTGCGCGGCGCGCCGCTCTTCTCGCGCCACACCTCCGGGCGGTCGGTGTCATAGATGCCCTCGGCCTCGTGCGCCAAAAAGGCGACTTCCTCGCGGCTGAACAATTCCGGCAGGAACAGCCACCCTTCGCGGTTGAAGTCGTCGATCTGTTGCTGGGTCAGTTTCATGACGTATCCTCCTCTTGGTTTCCGGGCGCCGCTCCTCACCATGCGGCTGCTAGGCTGCTTGATCCGTTGCCTTCAGTCGCTGTTCCGTCATCCGTCCTGCGCTGACAGCATGCGCGAGCGCGGCAGTCTCGGCGGCCCTGGCATTGCCCGCCAGAATATGCGCGGCGATGGCTTCGTGCTCCGTCCAGGCACTCTGGCGATAGTCCAGTTCGGCCAGCACCGTCGCCATCGAGCGGCGCATATGCGGCCATTGTGGCGCGAGCATTTCCTCGATCGCGGGGTTGCCGGCCAGATGATGAATCGCACTATGGAAATCGACGTCGAGCGCGATCAGCGCCGGCAGCGCCGTGCGGTGGTCGATGGCACGCCCGGCGTGCAGCGTCGCCTCGAGCCGCCCGCGGCCTGCCGCATCGGTCTTGACCCGTTGCGCCGCGAGCCGCGCCGCCAGCGCGTCGATCGCCCCGCGCACCTCGTAGAGCTGGCGGATGCGCACCGGATCGAGCGGCGTCACTTCAAACCCCTTGCGGCCGCTTTCCGCGACCAGGCCCTGGCGATGCAGCAAATGCAGCGCATGGCTGACCGGTTGGCGCGAGACGCCGAGCTTCTCGGCAAGCTCGCTCTGCCGGATGCGCTGCCCCGGCAGCAGCGAGCGATCGATGATGGCCTCGAGTATCCGCGCATAGACCTGGTCGATCAGGCTGGGGAGCGGGTTGAGCGGGATCATGGACACGTCCAGTCGGGGAATACGGAATTCCGAATTCCGAAAAATAGCCGACGGATCGGACGGGGTCAAGGCTGCATGACTTCGCGCGTGGGGGCGAGGGCGGTCTCGCTTATTTCTCCAGAAACCCGGTCACGATCTCGCAAAATCGCTCCGGCGCCTGTTCGAACATCCAGTGCCTTGTGCCCGGTATGATTGCGGTCGTGGCGCCGGGAACCTGTGCCGCCAGCGCACGCAGCACCGCGGGCAGGGCGCCCGGGGTATCGGCGCCGCCGATGAACAAGGTGGGGCTTCGGATCGATTGGGCGTCCGCCTTGCTGTAGGGCCTGCGATTCTCGCCGACCTGTCCGATCAGAGTGGTGGCGTTGTCGCGCAATTGCCGCCTCGGCGCGGCCGGCAGCCGGGCCCAGGCGCCTTCACCATCGATCGTGTCGACGAACAGTTTCAGCGCGCCGTCGATATCGCCGTTCGCCACCTTGTCTGCGGCGGCGGCGAACCGAGCGCTCCGCTGCAAGGGGCCGGGCGTCGCCGCCGCCGGATCCAGCGTGGCGTCGAGCTCGCCTCCCGGCTCAGCCAGCACCAGTCTGCGCAGCAGCTCCGGGCGCTGCTGGGCGATCCGGAACGAGATGTGTCCGCCGCGCGAATGTCCCATCAGGTCTACCGGCGTGCCGCCCAACTGTTCGATGAAGCTGGTCACGTCAGCGACATGCTGGCTCATCAGATAGTCGTCGCCGGCGCCATCCCAGTGCTCCGGGAAAAAGCGCCGCAAGGAGACCGAAATCACCCGGTGCCGCTTCGACAGCGGTCCCAGCACCGCCGACCAGGTGCGGAAATCCCCCAGCGTGCCATGCACGCAGACCAGCGGCGGCCCCTCGCCGACGTCGAGATAGGCCATGTCATATCCGTTGACGGGGAGGGTTTGCATGGAGCTTCTGGGAAATACCAGGCGACCGAACGATGGCCGATCATTCCATGAAAACCGCGCGATGCCTATATTTGTCATTCCGGGTTCACCTCGCGCTCCGGAATGACGTGACCGCAATTTTTCCCGGAATCCGGGTGGATAGCAACTATCTCCAAGCCTAGATTCCGGACCAGGTATCAAGCTTACATCATGGAGCCACAGGATCTGGAGCCAGCCATGACCGAACACCACTATGCCATCTTCGACACCGCGATCGGCCGCTGCGGCCTGGTATGGGGCGAGCGCGGCATCCATGCGGTGCAGCTACCGATGGGCAGCGAGGAAAAGACCCGCGGCCGCCTCCGTCAGCGCTATGGCGACATCGCAGAGGCGTCGCCGCCGCCCGAGGTGCAACACGCGATCGACCGGATCGTTGAATTGCTGGCGGGCAAGCCGAACGATCTCCGCGAGGTCGTGCTCGATCTCGAGGACGTTCCGGAATTCAATCGTGGCGTCTACGACATCGCGCGCACCATCCCGCCGGGCAAGACCATGACCTATGGCGACATCGCCAAACGGCTCGGCGGCGTCGAGCTGTCGCGGGATGTCGGCCAGGCGCTCGGACGCAATCCGTGTCCGATTGTAGTGCCGTGCCATCGCGTGCTGGCCGCGGGCGGCAAGCCCGGCGGATTTTCCGCCAATGGCGGCGTCGTCACCAAGCTCAAAATGCTGGCGATCGAGGGCGCGGTCGTCAATCACACCCCGAGCCTGTTCGATTGAGCCGCGTCATTCCGGGATGCGCCGCTTGGCGCAGGCCCGGAATCCATAACCACCATCGGAAGTATGGATTGCGGGCTCGCGCGGAGCCTGTCATCGGGCCGCGCTTTGCGCGGACCCGGTGGCGCGCCCGGGAATGACGGGCTGACGATTTCCCGGTCGATGGCTTGAGGCTCATGACCCCCTCCCGCGGCTTATGCCGCCGGCGGTAGCGAGACCTTGACCGAAGGCCGCTCCAGCATCTTTTGATGGAAGGCGTCGAGCTTCGGGTAGGCCTTGCGCCAGCCGCAATCGGCAAAGCGGAAATCAGCATAACCGAGCACGCAGACGAGCGCGATCTGGGCAATATCGAGCGTCCGCGACAGCATGTCGGGATGCTTCTCGAACCGCGCCATGCCATTCCAGGCTCGGTTCCAGTGGTCGTCGGACCAGGCCTGCCATTGCAGCCCCTGCGGCCGCACCATTCGCTCGTACCGGCACAGCAGCATCGAATCGAGCATGCCCTGCAGCAGCGAATGATCGCTCTTGACTTTCCAGCGTGTCGGACCCGACGCGGGAATGAGTTTGCCGCCGCCGGCAAGCTCGTCGAGATATTCGACGATCACGTAGGAATCCAGCACGACGTCGCCATTGTCGAGGATCAGCGCCGGCAATTTCTTCACCGGATTGATCTGCGAATATTCGTCATTGGGCTGGCCCGGCACCACGGTCGCGGGCACGAATTCGATTCGATCGATCAGGCCGAGCTCGATCGCGGCAATGCGCACCTTGCGGGCAAACGGCGAGGACGGCGAAAAGGTAAGTTTCATGGGAAAAATCCTTGTAATTTGTCGTTGCGAGCGAAGCGAAGCAATCCATCGTGCCGCAGGTGACATGGATTGTTTCGTCGCTTCGCTCCTCGCAATGACGGCGACGGATATTGGCTGCGTCGGCAAGCACCCTCACGCCTCGATGATTTCCTGGCGCTGTTCGCCAAGACCCTCGATGCCGAGCGTGACGACGTCGCCGGCGTTGAGGAAGGTCGGCGGCTTCATGCCGGTGCCGACGCCGGGCGGCGTGCCGGTGGTGACGATGTCGCCCGGCAGCAGGGTCAGGAATTGCGAGACATAGGAAATGCATTTCGCCATGCTGAAGATCATGGTCGAGGTCGATCCGGTCTGACGGCGCTTGCCGTTGACGTCCAGCCACATCGACAGTTTCTGGACGTCCGGAATTTCGTCCTTGGTCACCAGCCACGGGCCGAGCGGGCCGAAGGTGTCGTGCGACTTGCCCTTGGTCCACTGCCCCAGACGCTCGATCTGGAAATTGCGCTCGGAGACGTCGTTGCAGACGCAATAACCGGCGACATGGTTGAGCGCGTCGGCTTCGGAGACATATTTGGCGCGGGAACCGATGATCGCGGCGATTTCGACTTCCCAGTCGAGCTTGGTCGAGCCGCGCGGCTTCTCCACCGGGTCGTTTGGCCCGCTCAATGCGGTGTTGGCCTTCAGGAAGAAGATCGGTTCGGTCGGAATCTGCGACCCGGTCTCCTTGGCGTGGTCGACATAGTTGAGACCGATCGCAACGAATTTCGAAATGCCGGTCACCGGCGCGCCGATCCGCGGCTTGCCATCGACGGCGGGAAGCTTGGCGGCATCGAGGCCGGCAAGCTTGGCCAGCGAGGCCGGTGCATAGGCCTCGCCGTTGAGCTCCTTCACATGCGCCGAGAGGTCGCGCAGTTGGCCCGATTTGTCGATCAGGCCGGGCTTTTCCTGGCCAATGGCCCCGTAACGAACAAGCTTCATTTTTGCGTCACTCCCTTGAACATTGTTGTTTACTTGCATGCTTCATGGAACAGCCGGCCGGGAAATTCAACTGCCGTGCCGTGATGGCAGGGCTGTTATAGCGTTTTCGAGCGAAGTGGGTACCGGTTCGCGCCAAGAAAACGCGTCAAAACAAGAAGCTAAAGCTCGGTCCTGATTCAAGCAGAACCGAGCTTTAGGCGATAAATTTAAAGGCATCGCCGTCGCGACGGATGCGGCCGGCGTTGAAATGTCCGCCGACTACGAGGGTTTTCGTATCGGCAAACCGCGAGAACAATTCGCGCCGCGTCATCGCCGATTGAACGGGATCGAAGTCCGCGGTCGAGGACCAGTCGAGATGCGCCATCTGGCAGGGATGATGGGCGACGTCGCCCGCGAGCAGGCCTTGCTCGCCATCCGACCGGATGTGAATGCTGACATGGCCGGGGCTGTGGCCGGGGGTCGGGATCAAGGTGATTTCATCGCACAGCCTGGCATCGCTCGCGACCAGCTCGGCCTTGCCGGCGTCGGCGATCGGCCGCACGGAATCGGCGAATACCGCGATCTTGTCCGGCTCCTCGCTGTGGTCGCGCCAGTGCTCATATTCGGTGCGGCCGAACACATAGCGCGCGTTGACAAAGGTCGGCACCCATTGGCCGCCGACCCATTTGGTGTTCCAGCCGACATGGTCGACATGCAGATGGGTGCACAGCACGGTGTCGATGCTGTCGGGCGGAAAGCCCGCCGCCACCATGGTTTCAAGGAAGGGGCCGTTGCGGTTATTCCAGGTCGGGACGTTGCGACCTTCCTTGTCGTTGCCGAGCCCGGTATCGACCACGATCCGGCGCGACGGCGTCTCGACCACCAGCGCGTGGATCGACATCTTGAGGCGGCCTTCCTCGGTCGCGAAATCGGGAATGAGCCAGGGCAGTTTCCGGATTTCCTCGTTGCTGGCCAGGGGCAGGATGAATCGGGTGCTGCCGACGGTCTCCAGTTCGACCACTTTTGTGATTTTGACCTTGCCGACAGTCCAGTGCATCCGGCGCTTCCCCGCGGTGGCTGGCCCGGAAGATGCTGGTTTCCGGCCGGCTGTGCAATGGATCGTCTGGCTGGCCTGTGCGTTGGTGGGGCACGCAAGGGGGCGACCAGTGAGAGGAACGGAGCATGCCGGAACTAGCCATTTCTGTCGAAAAGGTCGGGTTTTTGATCGAGAAAACCCGTGAATTCGATGCCAAGGAAGGCTCGTCCGACCCGGACTCGGGGTCAAACGGCGCCGACGACAACATGGTCGACGTACTCGAGGATGACGGCGACGATCCCGTGGCGCGCGAGATCACCGGCTTCATCAATGCCATGAGCGAAGACGAGCAGATCGATCTGATCGCACTGATGCGGCTCGGCCGCGGCGACGGCACGATCGAGGAATGGGACGATCTGCGCCGCGAGGCCGCGGACGGCCGCGACGGTCGCACCGCGAACTATCTGCTCGGCGAACCCCTGGTCAGCGACTATCTGGCCGGGGGGCTGGATGAGTTCGGCCTGACCTGGAACGATGAGCGGACCACGCTGGCGTGACGATCAGCGGCGGCAATCGATCATGACGGAGCGAGCTTGCCGCCCCTTTTCGATCGCCGTCTTCATTCACAGCGTGCCCGGGTAGGCGCCCCCGTCGAGCAGGATGTTTTGCCCGGTGATGAAGCCGGCCTTAGCCCCGCACAGAAACGCGCAGGCCAGGCCAAATTCCTCGGGGTCGCCGAAGCGGCCGGCGGGATTGAGCTTGGCCCGTTCCGCCAGCAATTGATCCACGGTGATGCCGCGTCGGTCGGCCTCGGCCTTCGCGACCGCGCCGCGCAGGCGATCGGTGTCGAACGGGCCCGGCAACAGGCCGTTGATGGTGACGTTGTTGATCACGGTCTTGCGGGCGATGCCGGCGACAAAGCCGGTAAGACCGGTGCGCGCGCCGTTGGACAGGCCCAGCACCTCGATCGGCGCCTTCACCGCGGCCGACGTGATGTTGACAATGCGGCCGAACTTGCGCGCCATCATGCCGTCGACCGTCGCCTTGATCAGTTCGATCGGGGTCAGCATGTTGGCGTCGAGCGCCTTGATCCAGTCGTCGCGGGTCCAGTTGCGGAAATCGCCGGGCGGCGGCCCGCCGGCATTGTTGACCAGGATATCCGGATCCGGACAGGCTTTCAGGGCGGCCTCGCGGCCGGCCGGCGTGGTGATGTCGCCGGCGACCTCGGTCACGGTGACGCCGGGATGGCTTGTGCGGATTTCGGCTGCGGTCTTCGCCAGCCCTTCGGCGCCGCGCGCGGTCAATGTGACATGCACACCCTCGGCGGCAAGTGCTATTGCGCAGGCACGTCCGAGGCCCTTGCTGGAAGCGCATACGATGGCACGACGGCCTTTGATTCCAAGATCCACAGCTTCACTCCCGTTATGGCGGTGATTTTTTCAAGGTTCCACGCCGGCTACCTTAGCCAACGTCAGAGACCATGATAAGCCGCCGGCCCGCTTTGCGCGGGCGAAAATCGTCTGTATCAAGGCAGCGCGCGCTTGTCCTCGGGGATTTTAGTCATGTCTGACCTGTTCGACGTCAGTAAGGAAGTCATTCTCGTCACCGGCGCCTCGCAGGGGCTGGGGCGGCAGTTCGCGCGGGTGCTGGCGGCGCGTGGTGCGGCGGTCGCCTTGGCGGCGCGCCAGACCACGAAGTTGAAAAGTCTCGAGGATGAAATCCGCGCGCGGGGTGGCCGCGCCACCGCGATATCGATGGACGTGACCGACACGGCATCGATCGGGACGGCGATCGACCGTGCCGAAGCGGCGCTCGGTCCGATCAGCGTGCTCATCAACAATGCCGGCATCGCAGTGGAAAAGCTCGCGGTCGATCAGACCGAGGCGGATTGGGACGCCGTGATCAACGCCAATCTCAAGGGTGCCTATTTCGCGGCGACGCAAATGGCCCGGCGGATGATCGCCCGCAAGCAGGACGGCAACATCGTCAACATCGCCTCGGTGCTCGGCTTCGGCGTGATGAAGTTTCTCTCGCCCTACACGATCTCGAAGGCGGGCATCGTTCAGGCCACCAGGGCGATGGCGCTGGAACTAGCCGGCAACCGTATCCGCGTCAACGCCCTGGCGCCGGGCTATATCGATACCGAGATGAACCACGAATTCTGGTCGACCCCGGCGGGCGAGAAACTGACCAAACGGATTCCGCAGCGCCGGGTCGGCACCGAATCCGATCTCGACGGCGCGATTCTGCTGCTTGCCTCCAACGCCTCGCGCTACATGACCGGCAGCGTCGTCACCGTCGATGGCGGCTTCCTGCTGGCGTGACGATCTGCACGGTAGGGCCGTCATTCCGGGATGCGCCGCTTGGCGCAGGCCCGGAATCCATAACCACGATCGGGAGTATGGATTCCGGGCTCGCGCCAAGAAGGAGGCGCGCCCCGGAATGACGGCGTTGGATTGCTGCGCGGAGCCTGTCATCGGGCGCGTTCGCACGACCCGTCGCGTCGTCGTCAGCGCAGCTCCGCGCCGATCATGTCGGCGGCCTTCTCGCCGATCATGATGGTCGGCGCATTGGTGTTGCCGCCGATCAAGGTCGGCATGATCGAGGCGTCGACCACGCGCAAGCCGTCGAGGCCGTACACCCTGAGCTTGGGATCGACCACCGCCATCGGATCGTTGACGCCCATCTTGCAGGTGCCGACCGGGTGATAGACGGTATCGACGCGCTCGCGCAGCGCCTTGCGAATATCGTCGTCGCTTTCGACGCCCGCGGTGAATACATCCGCGGTCTGCAGCGCCTTCAGCGCAGGGGCATCGAGCAGCCGCCGGGTGGTCTTGAAGCCGGCGACCATGGCGTCAAGGTCGGCGTCCTCGCCGAGAAAGTTTGGATCGATCGCCGGCGCTTGCAGCGGATCGGCGCCCTGCAGCCAGACGCTGCCGCGACTCGCGGGCCGCAGCAGGCAGACGTGACAGGAGAACCCGGCGCCCCAGCGCGGCCTGCGGCCGTGATCGTTCACCATCGCCATGCAGAAATGTAGCTGGATGTCGGGCACATCGAGGTCGGGCCGCGTCTTGAGGAAGCCGCCGCATTCGGCGATGTTCGAGGTCATCGGTCCGCGCCGCTCGCGTCGGTATTGCGCGATCCCCTTGAAGATCCGCGCGATGCCGCCGAACGACAGGCCGGTGAAATAGGGCGCGTCGGAGGCAAAGCCGAACACGAAATCCGGATGATCCTGCAGGTTTTGTCCGACCCCCGGCAAATGATGCGTGGTGGCGATGCCGTGCTTGGCCAGCGCGGCCCCATCGCCGACGCCGGATAGCATCAGCAGTTGCGGGGTCTGGAACGCGCCGGAGGACAGGATCACCTCGCGGCGGGCGCGGATCTGCCTCGTCTCCTTGCCCTGCCGGTATTCGACAGCGATGGCGCGCTTGCCCTCGAACAGGATGCGGGTCGCCTGCGCGCCGGTCTCGACGCGCAAGTTTGCCCGCGCCGTCAGGTGCGGATGAATGTAGCCGCGCGCCGCGCTCCAGCGCTCGCCGTTCTTCTGGGTGACCTGGTAGATGCCGAGGCCTTCCTGCTCCTCGCCATTGAAATCCTCGCGGATCCTGAACTGCGCCTCGCGCGCGGCCTGCAGATAGATCTGCTGCACCGGATTGTCGGACCGCAACCCGGTGACATGGAGCGGGCCGCCCTTGCCGTGATACTCGCCGTCGAATTGGGAATTGTCCTCCGAGCGCTTGAAATAGGGCAGCACGTCGGCATAGGACCAGCCGCTGTTGCCGAGCGAGGCCCACTGGTCGTAATCGCTGCGGTGGCCGCGGATATAGACCATCGCATTGATCGCGGACGAGCCGCCGAGGCCCTTGCCGCGCGGCTGATAGCCGATCCTTCCATTGAGGCCGGCTTGCGGCACTGTACTGAACGCCCAGTTGTTGACCTTGCCGGAGATCATCAGGATCATGGCACCCGGCGACGTCACCACCCAATTGTCGTCCCTGCCGCCGGCCTCGAGCAGCGCCACCGACGTTGCCGGATCCTCCGACAGCCGGCTCGCCACCGCGCAGCCTCCGGAGCCGCCCCCCACCACTACGAAATCGAATGCATCCGTCACGCGCAGCCCCCCAGTAGCTCGTCATTCCGGGACGCGCCTCTTGGCGCAGGCCCGGAATCCATCACCGCCATCGGGAGTATGGATTCCGGGCTCGCGCAGAGCGCGCCCCGGAATGACGAGATATTACGACATGAACCGCAGCATCTTTTCCAGCCGCGCGATCCGGGCGCCGTAGGGCGGATAGAGATCGGCGAGCCGGTTGAGGGCTGAGCGATAGAACACCGGCTTCAGCTTGCTCAAGGCCCGGAAACCCCATTCGCCGTGATAGGCGCCGGTGCCGGAGGCGCCGATGCCGCCCATCGGCTGGTTGATCTGGGTAAAGTGAAACAGGCAGTCGTTGACGGTGACGCCGCCGGAGACCGTCCGCGCCAGCACCTCGTCGCGCGCCGCCTCGTCCTTGCCGAACCAGTAGAGCGCCAGCGGCCGGTCATGGGCGTTGATCCAGGAAACCGGTTCACCGGCCTCCTTGTAGCCGACCACCGGCAGCAGCGGCCCGAAGATCTCCTCCTGCATGATCGCCATATCCGGCGTCGCCCCGAGCACCAGGGTCGGGGGAAATTTCCGCCGCGATTTCCAGGCGGAGTCGTCGGGCTTGGCCGGCTGCATCAGGCGCGCGCCCTTGGCGGCGGCGTCCGCGAGCAGGCCTTCGAGCCGGGCGTAATGCCGATCGGAGATGATCGAGGTGTAATCGGCATTGTCGGGATCGATACCATACATGCGCCGCATGTGGCCCTGCAGCCGGTCGGCGAAATTCTGCACCTCGGCATCCGGGACCAGCACGTAATCCGGCGCGATGCAGGTCTGGCCGGCGTTGAGCAGCTTGCCGTAGGCGATCCGTTCGGCGGCTTGGCCGAGGTCGGCGGAGCGGTCGACGATGGCCGGAGATTTGCCGCCGAGTTCAAGCGTGACCGGCGTGAGGTTGCGTCCGGCGGCTTCCGCGACAAGGCGCCCGACCCGGGTCGACCCCGTGAAGATCAGGTGATCGAACGGCAGCGACGCAAAGCTGCGCGCGATGTCGTCGTCGATGCCGGTGACGAAGATCTCGGTGGCGTCGAATTTGGCCGCTATCACTTGCTGCAGCAGCGCAGAAAACCGCGGTACCAGTTCGCTCGGCTTGATCATCACGCGGTTGCCGGCGGCCAGCGCGCCCACCGCCGGCGCCAGCGTGAGCTGCAGTGGATAGTTCCACGGGGCGATGATGCCGACCACCCCGAGCGGCTGCGGCATCAGCCGGTTTTTGGCCGGCATGAACTGCAGGGCGGTCGAGACCCGCTGCGGCGCCATCCATTTCTTCAAACGTTTGACGGCGTGCTTGATCTCGCCGAGCACGAGCAGGGTTTCGGCGATCGCGGTCTCGGTCGGGCAGCGATGGCCGAAATCCGCCGAGATCGCCTGCTCGAAGCGGAATTCGTTGTCCGAGACGGCCGCCTTCAGCCGCGCCAGCCGGTCGAGCCGCTCGCCGAGCGTCGGCGCCGGCGTGGTCCGGGTCAGCTCGAAAATACGGTGAAAGGCATCATCCAGGGCGCGCTGCCCCGGGCTTTTCATTGGCTGATCCATCGTGGTTCCCCCTCAGGATATTTTGAGCGCGAGGCTGGGCTGTTGCACCAGTTCTGGCAAGAGCGGTCTGGTGGTCCGGCATGGCACGCCGGCGCCCGTTTTCGGGCGGTCATTAAATCCGGAAAAGATGACCCGCGGGCCTTTCCAAAGCAGGCCTGCGTTGGTACATACCGCCCGCACCCAGGGGCGTTGCCCGGGTTGCCTTCTCAGGAAGCCTCCGGACGGGATCGATCGGCGCCTCGAGGCGTTGGCCAGCTTCGTTCCGGCATCGGGTTTTCGAAGGCGCGCAACGGTTTATCGCGGGGTGGAGCAGCCCGGTAGCTCGTCAGGCTCATAACCTGAAGGTCATAGGTTCAAATCCTATCCCCGCAACCAAGATCGATGCCAAAAACCCAGCAATCTCAATGGATTGTTGGGTTTTTGCTTTTGAGGTCTACCCGTCGCCCCAACAAAATCAATGGCTTGGTTTGGCAGGTTCAAATCACCCGCAACCCATTGCGGATGCAAAACCGCAGCACGCGGCGCGAACGGCGATGATGGCGTATGGCCGCTATAACAGTCGACATTGAGCGTCGGCTCGTTTCTGGAAAGTCTGCCGGCGCACCAGGTCGATGCGGTGGTGCTGCTGGATTCGCAGGACTGGATGGCGGCGGAGGAAATCCGGGCGCTCTGGGACGCTATCGATCGCGCCGGCAGCGACCACGTATGCGTGATCTTTCTCACTGCCGGCGCTGAGTCTCCGCTGGAACAGGCCGAGCTTGCATCCATCCGGCAGGTCTGCCGCCGCGACGAGGAGCGAAGCGCAATCGGCTTCGAACAGGACCGCTCCGGAATTTACGGCGGCTTCCACTGCTACGTTGGGCGACACCGCGAATGCCCGGTTCGCTCCGGGAGCGAGGAGGCGCCGGCCGTTCGCGCCGCGCAACCCGGCGCTTCGCGGATCGGTATCAGAACGGAATGATTCCGCGCGGTTGCGGGGAGTATAGAAGGCAGAACACGGAGGGCGTTCGGGAAACGGGTGGCTGAGACCGCTGATGCGTGCGAAATTGATTTCGACTGAACAAGGAGCAACAACCATGCATTTTCGCATCATTGGGCTACCGGCCGAAAATTTCTCTCACCTCTTCGGATTGTCCGGCCATGATCTCGCGGCGATCGGTGCGGTGCGGCGGACGGCCGATGGCAGCTATCCTTGCCGCGTCAGCCTCACGGATTCGCAGCCAGGTGAGGAGCTTTTGCTGATCAATTATGAGCATCATCCCGTCGACTCGCCTTATCGGATGCGGTTTGCGATCTTCTTGCGCGAAGGCGATCAGACCTATGACAAAGTGAATGAGGTTCCTGAACAGCTCCGCAAGCGCACGCTTGCAGTGAGGTCTTTTGATAGTAAGGGAATGATGGTCGATAACCGATTGGTCGACGGGCAGGAGGTTGAACCCGTGATAGAAAAGTTGCTCGCGCCTTCGAATGTCGACTATCTGCATATCCACTTTGCCGCAGCCGGCTGCTACGCCGCGAAAGTGCTGCGGGCCTAGCTTGTCTGGCGGATGGCCAGCGTCATCGGCAGTGAGGCGCGGTTGGCGGGCGAAGCGATAGCGCTTGTAGGCACGTATCGAGAATCAGGCAGGATCCAGCGCCGGGCAAGATTGAATGACGTAGTACAAGCGATCTGCACGTACCATCGACCGGTACGACCAGTGTGCATTCTGCGGCACGCCGCGCCGGGATTTCTGTCCGAGGAACCCGCAAGCGGACCCAGCGAGGCTACGTGATATCGAGCTGTATCACGCGAATTTTCAGCTAGGTACGGTGCCCCTCCGGCTATGCTGCCGTCGAGCTTGTTGGGCCTCCGGTGGTTGAGGTCCAACGCTTGCTGCGCTGTCGGCTGGATGGGGGCATTATGAAACGATCGCCTGGATCGCGTCGGCGCGACCGCGCCAGCTCGGCTTCGGGAGCAGCGCGGGCGGCGCATTCAGAACAACGATTGCGTGCCGCTCTTGCGACCCTCGAGCAGTGCCGGGCGGTCCTGATCGCCAGCGCCAGCGCGGAGACGGCGCAATTGGTGTCGATGGCTATCCTCCAGCTTCGGATGAAACTCAATCGAATTACCGAGGCGGAATGGAAGGCCTTCTGTCACGCGGTGGCGCCGGATCGCTGGCCGGTGCAGGATTCGCAAGGTTCGACATCGCCCCAAAGCCGACGTCGACGATCGTCGGCCCTGCATTCGTGACGTCGTATCGCGCCGGCAAATCCCCCGCGGGACATTGCCCCCTTCACCAGTATTTGGGCTCGGACTCCGATGGCAGCAGCGTCAGCGCCGGGCCCGGTAGCTTTTCGGTTGGAAAGGGCGCCGGCGTCGGTTTCTGATCGTGGTCGCCGCACAAAGTCTGCAGGAGGGCATCGACCAGCCGCGCGATCTCGTGATGCTTGTGCGCGGCTTGCTCCTGCCATCGCCCGGTCCGGGACAAATGCTCTGCAATCAGGATGGCAGCAATGCTGCGGGCGTATTGACCTCGTCGTTCGTCCCGGGCCCAGGCGTCGGAGCTCCCAGCGTCCGCCTGGGGAATCCCATTATTGCCCTGGATCAGTTCCTCGAGGATCTTGCGCAGCACGGAGGAGGTGATTGCCTGCTGCCTTCGTAGTATCGCATCAGCGCGGCATGAGTTTCTTTGTCGACGCGAACCTTGAGAATCTCGGTTTTCTTCATTGGAACAGTCCTTCATCAGCTCGGCTGTTTCAACTATGGCGTCATCAAATAAGCGTCCTCTTCAATACGCGATCGTTGGATCCGCTTAAGCGGTCGGATTCGTTGAATATACTCATCGTCAATGATTCGATCGCTGCGGCTCCCGCTGATCTTGAAGCCGGCCGTTCGAACAAGAGCCATCTCTTCGGCTGAAATGTGACGTTCCGCGGCGCCGACGATCGAAAGCCGATCATGTGACAAATGAGTCACGACCGGACTTCCTTCAGCGCGCGACGAATGGTCGACAGCCGACGCGGATCGCGCCCGCGGCGCCGGTTGTGCCACAATGTTTCACAACCTGTCGGGCGACACGGAGTGCGGATTTTCCCGGGTCTGCCAGGTGATGGGCGGCTTTAGGGGGAAACTTAAAACGCCTCTGACGCGATGAATTGGTCCGGCGCGATCCAAGGTCAGCCCGAGTGCCGACGCGGATCACGTGCGCTGCCGGCCGTGCCACACAACGTTTCACAATCTATCGGCCGACCCGTCGTGCAGATTTGCGAATCTGGAGCGGTACGGAACACATCATTGCACCACACCACAAAAAGCCGTGTGCACCCTTTGATTGTACCACAAAGTTTCACGCGTTACTTGGCCTGCTCATAGTGAAATTTCGCTAGATAAGGCCGCATGGAAAATGTCGTCCAATGCGGTCAGCGCCACCGACAACGTCGTCCAGGGACATCTCGAGTTCATGATCTGACCGCGACGAATGGCGGACCAGAGCTGCCGCGTGAGGAGTGATTGTATGATCACGTATTCGAGGACGAATTGCTGGAATGCGCTGCCGCTCGCGGCTGCATTGATCGCCCTTCTCGTTGCCTCGCCGGCCCACGCGCAGACCACGATCGTGGTGAACGGCGGCGTCGATCCGGGAACGACCTCCGGCGGTGTAACCCAGGCCGGGACGTTGAGCGCAGCGATCGCGGAGGTCAATGCGGGTGGCGGTAGCGGGCCGCCTTACACCATCCAGATCGCCGGCAATGTCACACTGACCGGGCCGCTCTCGCCGATTTTGAACTCGGTGACCATCCTCGGCAATGGCAACACGGTGACCGCCGACAACACCCGCATTTTCATGGTGGGCGTCGAAACCGCGACGCAGTCCAGCGCGCAAGGCAATCCGCCGACGGCCTCTTCCATCATCAGCCAGCGTCAGCAGGTCGCGATCAGCGATCTCACGCTGTCGTCAGGTCTCGCCCGGGGCGGCGCGGGCGGCGCCGGTGCAGGCGGTGGGCTTGGCGCCGGCGGCGCGTTATTCGTCAATCAATCGGCCGACGTCACGCTGACCGGCGTCAGCCTCGCCAACAACAAGGCGGTCGGCGGCAGCGGCGCAACTGGCTTCGGCGGTGGCGGCGGTGGCCTGGGCGGCAGCGGTGCAACGGCTGGCGGCAACGGTGGGGGTGGTGGCGGCATCTTCGGTTCGGCCGGCGCGAACACATTGGGCGGCGGCGGGTTACTCGGCAATAGCGTCCAGAACGGTGGCGGAGGGTTCAGCGGCAATGGCGCCGGAGCCAGTGGCACCCTCGCGGTTGCCGGATTGGCCGGAAGCGGTGGCAGCGCGCAGATTTCGTCCGGCGGCAGCAATGGCGGCGGAGGCGGGTCACGTATCGGAGGTGGCGGCGGCGGATTTGGTGGCGGCAATGGCGCGGCCGGGGGCGCGGGCTTTGTCGGGGGCGCCGGTGGATTTGGGGGCGGCGGGGGCGGCGGCTCCGCGGCCGACGGGGGCCCGGGAGGATTCGGCGGCGGCGGGGGCGGCGCGTTTCCGATCAAAACCTGCACCGGCGAAGGCTGCACGCCGGTTCCGTTCGGCAATGGCGGACAGGGCGGGTTCGGAGGCGGCGGCGGGCGGTGGTGGCGCTGCCGCCGGCAATGGCGGATTTGGCGGAGGGCGGCGGCGCGGGTCTTCCGAATTATCCGGCCAGCGGTCAAACCGGTGCGGGCGGCACCGGTGGATTCGGTGCCGGCGGTGGCGGCACAGCGGCTGGCGGATTCGGCGGCGGCTCGGGAGCGGGTAGCAGCGGCGGTGGTGGCGCCGGCATCGGCGGCGCGATCTTTGTGGTGACCGGCGGCACGCTCACCATCAATGGCGATGGCTCGACCTCCGGCGGCAGCGTCGCTGGCGGTACTGGTGGCAACGCAGGGCAGGCCTTCGCTTCCGGCTTGTTCATGCAAGGGTCCAGCCTCGCTTTCGGCAGCGGCAACTACCTCGTCGCCGATGTGATCGCCGACCAGAACGGCTCAGGCGGCAGCGCCGCGTCGAACGGCGTCGGCGGTACCGGTGGAACGAGCTCGATCATCAAGAACGGCAGCGGCACGACGGTTCTGGCAGCAGCCAATACCTACAGCGGCGGCACCATTCTCAACGCCGGCATGGTCTCGGTCTCGGCCGACAACAATCTCGGTACGCCGATCGGCGCGATCACCTTCAACGGCGGCATTCTGCAGGTGACGGGCACGAACTTCACCTCGACACCGCGCACCATCCATTGGGGCGCGAATGGCGGCGGCTTTGATATCGCCGATCCTGCCAATACCTTCAGCGTCGCCCAAACGCTGTCGGGGACGGGCCCGTTGTCGAAGCTCGGTCCCGGCACGCTGGTGCTGCTGGCTCCCGACAGCTATTCCGGCGGTACCACGATCGCCGGCGGCACCTTGCAGCTCGGCAATGGCGGCACCATCGGATCGATGGTCGGCAATGTCGTCGACAACGCGGTATTGGCGATCGACCATTCCGACAGCGTCACATTTGCGGGACTGATTTCGGGAAGCGGCGGGTTCGCGCAGATCGGCAATGGCACCACGTTTCTGACCGGCGTGAACACTTATGTGGGCGGCACCCTGGTCGCCAACGGCACGCTGGTCGGCAACGCCGCCAGCTTTGGCAGTGGCGCGCTGCTCGACAACGCCACGCTGGTCTTCGACCAGTCAACCAATGCGAGCTTTGCGAACCCGATTTCGGGCAGCGGCCAATTGATCAAGCAGGGCGCGGGGGTGCTCAACCTGACCGGCAACAGCCCGTTCTCGGGGCCGACCACCATCCTGGCGGGTTTGTTATCGGTCAACGGCACCCTCGCTCCCTCGGTCGTGACCGTCGAGAACGGCGCAACGCTCGGCGGCGATGGCACGGTCGGCGGCATCCTGACCAACACCGGCGGCATCGTGGCGCCCGGCAATTCCATCGGCGTCCTGCATGTCGCCGCGCCCGGCGGCGGCAATGTCGCCTTCGTGCCGGGCTCCTTCTTTCAGGTCGAGCTCACTGCGGCGGGTCAGAACGACCAGATCCTGGCGACCGGAAGGGCCACGATTACCGGCGGCACCGTACAGATCCTGCCGGCGCCCGGCGTCTACATGCCTTCGCTGATCTACACCCTGCTGACGGCGAATGGAGGCGTGTTCGGAATTGGCGGCGTGCAGGCGCCCAGCAATCAGCGGGTCCAGAGCAACCAGTTCTTTTCCGGATTGAGCATCGGCTCCTCGGCGACCAACTTCGCCTTCCTGCTGCCGACGCTGACTTACGATGCCCGTGACGTCTATCTTGAATTCCCGCAGGTCAAGACCTTTCCCTCGGATGCGACGACCCGCAACCAATCCTCCACGGCCGGGGGCGTGCAGAACCTCGGACCCAACAACCCGATCTACGATGCCGTGGTCGGCCAGAGCGTGACCGGCGCCCGCCAGGCCTTCGACGCGCTTTCCGGCGAGATCCACGCCAGCGCGGTCACCGCAGCCTTCGAGGATTCCCACCTGCCGCGCGAGGCCATCTTCGACCATCTCAGCCAGTCGGACCCAGCATGCCCGACCGGCACCACAAGCTGCGGCTGCGACGATGACACCAGCAAGACGCGTCGCGACCCGGTCTTCACCAAATCTCCCGCCAAGCAACGCCATTGCGAACCCAAACGGTTCGATGTCTGGGCGCAGGGCTTCGGCGATTGGGGCCGCACCGATACCGATCACAACGCCGCCACGCTGGATCGCTCGATCGAGGGATTCATCGTCGGAGCCGATGCGAGACTATGGGACGGCCCAGGCAGTACGGCGCGTCTCGGCGTTGCCGGAGGCTACACCAATGACAGCATCGAGGTTGCCGATCGGCTGTCCTCGGGCAATCTGCAGACTGATTTCGCCGCGTTGTACGGCGGCGCGAGCCTTGGCACGATGCAATTCCGGGCCGGCGCAATCTATGGCGTGAATGCGACCACCACCTACCGTCAGATTGTGTTCCCGGGCTTCTCGCAAACGGCCAGTTCGAAATATACCGGTTCGATCGCGCAGGCCTTTGGCGAGATCGGCTACCGGTTCGCCTTCCCGGCCTTCAACACGATGGGACTGGGCTTCAGCCGCGCCGCGCTCGAGCCCTTTGTGGGCGCCGCCGCCATTCATATTCATGAGGATGGATTTGATGAGGCCGGAGGCTTGGCGGCTCTGCTCGGCCTGGCACAGGGCTACGATTTTGCGACCAGCACGCTCGGCCTGCGTGCCGACGCCACGCTGGCCGGCCCGTGGCCACTGACCGCGCGTGGCCTGATAGGCTGGCGACATGGCTATGGCGAGGCGGCACCGGTCACGCTGATGGCGTTCCAGAGCAGTACGCAGCCATTCGGCATTGCCGGCGTTCCGATCGACCGCGACGCGCTGCTGACCGAAGCGGGACTCGACTACGCCGCGACCGCCGACCTGACGCTCGGTATTTTCTATTCGGGACAGTTTGGCGAGCGAGCCAGCGACAATGCGCTCAAGGCCCATTTCGATCTGAGATTCTGACCTTGTCGACGCCGACCGGCTACCCTGTTGCAGAGCTGGGCTGCTGGTCCACGGTCGCATCCTGCTCGAGCCAGAACGTATCGGAACCGGCCAGGAAGGATTGCCACCAGTCGGAGGCGTCGCCGACGTCGTGCGACAGGTGCCACAAGGTGAAGATGTAGGGGTATCCCTGGTCGGTTGCGAGCAGTTTCCCCGACCAGGATGTGATGGAGTCAAAGGTTGGCCGCCAGTTCACGGCAAAGCCGATGGTATCGCCGGCGACCATGCCGGTGAGGTCACCGCAGACCGGCTCTTTCTCGGCGCTGACTTTGCTCCAGTACTTCCCGGTGATCAGACCATCGTCGACGCTGTCGATCCGCATTTTGGAGCCGAGTTCGTTGACCCATGTCCCGACCAGGTTCGGCTCGTGCTGGATTTGCGTGGAGAGCAGTTTCAGATCTCGTTTCGATCGAAGCATCCAGCATCTCCACCGCAGATTCCGCCACTGGCTGCCCTATACAACAGCGCCGCAGCGGAATCCTCCGGCTTCACGCACGTACTACGCGATACTGGATTGGGCTACACTAGCGCCGTTTCCACCTCAATGGTTTCATCCTTCGAGACGCATCGCTTCGCGCTGCACCTCAGGATTAGGTCCTGTTCGACCCTCATGGTGAGGAGCGCGCCTTCGCGCGTCTCGAACCATGAGGCCTCCGGAGAAGCAACAACAATGATTCGAGTGAACCGGAAAATGCTTTAGCCCGACGGGCTTGTCTGTCTGACGCGGCTGACGGCTGCGCGCACATCGGCCCATGGCGGCTTGTCCGGGGCGAATTGCTGCCGGAGATAGGACACGAGCTCGGCGAGCTGATCGTCCGTCAAACTGTCCTTGAAGGCCGGCATGTAGCCGAGCTCGCTCGAGGCTGGCGATGCGATGCCATGCAGGATCACCTGAAGGAGATTGTCGGGCATCGCGCCATGCAAATTGCTGTTCAGCGCGAGCGATGGCCGGCTGCCGAACAGCGCGGCGCCGCCGACCGCGTGGCAAACCGCGCAGGCCCCGTCATAGAGTTGCGCGCCCATGCTGGACGCGGAGGCGACCCGTCGACCGGTCGAGCTTTCGAGTTTGGCCGCCAGCGCGTCCTGCGCCGGCTTGTCGATGGCGTTGTCCTGGAACGAGCCGAGATAGACCGCCATGGCGCGAATGTCTTCGTCGGGCAGCGCCGCAAGCTCTCTCACCACCGGCGCCATCGGTCCCGCTGCAACGCCGTGGAAGCGGGATTCGCCGGTGCGCAAATAGGCGTACAGATCGTCCTCGCTCCAGGGAATCGGGGCGTGAGAGAGCGACGTCAGCGGCGGTGCTTCCCAGCCCTCGGCAAAACCGCCGGCCAGATACGCCCGGGCCCGTTCCGCGCCGAGCGCGTTTCGCGGCGAATGGCAGGCGCCGCAATGGCCAAGGCCCTCGACCAGATAGCCGCCACGATTCCATGTGGCGGACTGCGCCGCATGGGGTTCGAACACGCCGGGACGATGGAATAGCGCGTTCCATCCCGCCAGCAGCGGACGCCAATTGAGCGGAAAGGCAAGGCTGGTGCGGCGGTTGTCGGCGCGCACCGGTGGCTGCGCCATCAGATACGCGTAGAGTGCCTGCAGGTCGGCGTCGGTCGTCCTGGCAAAATGCGGATAGGGAAAGGCCGGATAGAGATGCCGCCCGTCGCGATGGACGCCCTCGCGCATGGCGCGCTCGAAGGCGGGATACGACCATGCGCCAATGCCGGTCTCGGGATCGGGCGTGATGTTGGTACTGTAGATCGTGCCGAACGGCGTCGCGAGGGCGCGTCCGCCGGCGTTGAGCATGCCGCCATTTGTATTGGTGTGGCAGACCGCGCAGTCGCCAAGCGCGGCCAGTTGCTGGCCGCGGGCGAGGGTCGCGGCCGAATAGACCGACGCATCCGGCCGCGCGATCGGCGCAATCGACCGCCACGGCAGCACCGCCGCCGCGATGCCGACCACCGCGGTACACATCGCCGCGACCGTTGCCAGCGCACCCCGCCGTCTGACGAACGGATCGTGCCACCGGCCGGAAGCCATCGGCGACGGCGAGGCTGACGCCAGCGGCAGCGTGGCCGGCGCGGCGCGCGTTTCGCCCTGCAGTCCCGCCAGAATTCGCTCGCGCGTGAACGGCGGTTCGCGGAACCGGACGCCGGTGGCGTCGAAGATGGCGTTGGCGATCGCCGCCGCGCTCGGGACCGAGGCGGATTCGCCGACGCCGAGCGGCGGCTGATCCTGCCGCGGCAGCATCAGCACGTCGATCTTTGGAATGTCGGGGAATTTGATGATCGGGTAGGCGCCCCACTCGCGGCTCGTCACGGTGCTGCGATCGAACGACACCTGCTCCATCAGCGCGCGGCTGGTCGACTGGATGACGTTGCCATGGATCTGGTGGCGGACGCCGTCGGGGTTGATCATCAGGCCGGAATCCTGGCCGGCGACCACGCGGGTGACGCTGACATCGCCGGTCGCCGTGTTGACGGCCACGTCGGCGATCCAGGCCGACCACGCCGCGCCATAGCCCGGAAATTTGCTGTGAACATAGAGCGCATAGGCAAAGCCGCGTCCGCGCACGACGTCGTTCTCGGCGACCGGCGGTTTCCAGACCGGCCGCGGCGTCCAGCCGGCGCGTTCGGCCACCGCGTGAACGAGATCGACCGCGCGCGGATCCCGGAGGTAGCGCAGGCGATATTCGATCGGGTCGACACCGGCTTCGGTGGCGAGTTCGTCGATATAGGATTCGTGGGCGAAGGTGTTCGGCAGCGCCGAGACGCCGCGCAGCCAGGATGCGCGCGCGATCGGCGGCATGTCGTGCGCGACCACCCGCAGATGGTCGTAATCATAGGGCGGGATCGCGGTACGGTCGCCCATCTCGAACACCGCCGGGGTCGGCGCCATCCTGCCGGTGAGCAGCAGCGCCAGGGTGGGCGCCCCGTTGGACGGGTAGCGGGCGGCAAAATCATAGCCGGCGACGCTGCCGTCGGCGCGCAATCCACCCTTGACGTCCATCAATTGCGCCGCGCCCTTCGGCTCCCAGGCATGCTCCTGTTCGCGGGTCAGTTGCACGCGGACCGGTCGCCCCACCGCACGCGACAGCAGCACCGCGTCCGCCGAAACGTCGTCGGCGCAATTGCGGCCATAACAGCCGGCCGCCTCCATCCGGATCACCTCGATTTCGGCATCCGGCCGATCCAGCAGCAGCGCGAGGTCGGCGCGCAGCAAATGCGGATTTTGCGTGCCGGACCACACCCGGATGCTTCCGTGCTGGTAGTCGGCAACGGCACAGGACGGCCCGATCGAGCCATGCATCTGGTACGGCCAGACATAGGTCCGCGGCATCGGCTTGGCGGCGGCGGCGAGGGCGGCGTCGACGTCGCCCCTGTCGATCAGGATCCGCGGCTCCGATGGATTGGCGCGGAGTGCGGTCTCGACGTCGTTGAGGTCGGGCAGCGTCGGCGTCGGTTTCCAGGTGATCCTGAGCTGGGCCGCCGCCTTGACCGCATTTTCCTCGCGCTCGGCGACAACGCCGACGAAATCGCCGATCCTGACCGCGGCCACCAGTCCCGCAATGCCGCGGACCGAGCTCTCATCGACCGCGATCAGGCTGGAGCCGACAAAGGCGCCAGCATCGACGCCGGCATAGGGTGGGCGCACCACGCGGCCGTGCAGCATGCCGGGCACCCGCATGTCATGCACATAGACGAGTTCGCCGGTCGCCTTGGCCGGAAGATCGATGCGCGGCTGCGATTGCCCGACAAGGGTGTAGGTATCCACCGACTTGACCGGCA
The DNA here is from genome assembly GCA_963808035.1 of uncultured Alphaproteobacteria bacterium. GTDB lineage: Bacteria > Pseudomonadota > Alphaproteobacteria > Rhizobiales > Xanthobacteraceae > Bradyrhizobium. The sequence continues at coordinate 240,204 of CAWEEF010000014.1, forward strand.
CATCTTCCGCGAGTTCGAGCCGGATGGTTTCACCGGCGATCAACTCGCCATAACTGACGCTGCGATTGTCGTGGCCGCGGATCAGGCCGTCTTCGATTACGAGGTCCCGCACCGCCAGTTCCAGCCGCTGCGCGGCGCGCGCCAGCAGGAATTGCCGCGCCTGTGCGGCCGCCTTGCGCAGGGGGACCGCGGTGATCTGAATGGTCTCACTGGCGATCGTCGGACCCTGATCGGGAACCCGCGAGGTATCGCCCAGCACCATGACGACGCGCGCAAAGGACACGTCGAGCTCTTCGGCGACGATCTGCCCAAGCGCGGTCCGAATCCCGGTTCCAAGATCGACATGGCCGTTGAAGGCGGTGACCGAACCGTCGGCCGTGATCTGTATGAATGTTTCGAACCCGGTTGCGGCGTCCGATGCCGCCGGGCGGACCACCGACAGGACGCCGGGCCGGGGTTCGGGACTAGTCGGACGATCCGGCGCGGCCATCAATCCTGCGCCTCTGCGACATCGCCGGCTGCCCGCCTCATGGCGCGCATGATTTCAACATGGGCGCCGCAGCGACACAGATGATGGCGCAGCGCTTCCAGCATGTCGGTCTCGGAAGGCTTCTGGTTGTGCATCAGCAGTGCTTTGGTCGCCATGATCATGCCGTTGAGGCAGTAGCCGCATTGCGCGGCCTGCTCGGCGATGAAGGCGTTCTGCACCGGATCGGGACGATCGCGCGTGCCGAGGCCCTCGAGCGTCAGAATGTCGCGCCCGACGCAGCCACTGATTGGGATCACGCAGGCGCGCGCGGCCATGCCGTCAATGATCACGGCGCAGGCGCCGCATTCGCCGAGCCCGCAGCCGAATTTCGGCCCGTTCAATTCAAGATCGTTGCGCAGCACATAGAGCAACGCGGTATCCGGTGCGGCGGCGACGTCATGGACCCTGCCGTTGACGGTCAGGCGGATCGTGGTCTGCGTCATGCTCCGGCCCTGTGGTGCGCTGCAAACGTGGCGCGCGGCTGGCTTGAAAGATACCGTTTGCATACAAACGTGCAAGCACGCCATGCCCGGTCGGTGTCGTGGCGAGGCACCCGTCGCCATCGCTTCACGGTCTACGGACTGAACCGACCGGTTTCAGCCGCGAAGCCGCTTGACAGTTTTCCGGGCAGCGCGCAAAATCATTCGTATACTAACAAAATCGCCGGTTGCGTTCCCCCCGGGAAATTCTCCGCAACCAACTTGTGGCACTTGGCGTTCCGCACTTCGCCGGCTCGTGAGTTCGTTGATGTTGACTGACACGACTTCAGTTATGGCCGCTGGCAGCGCCGACAAGATCCGGTGCGATGCCTGCCCCGTGATGTGTTACATCAAGCCGGGCGCAGCGGGCGCCTGCGATCGTTACGCCAATCATGATGGCGAGCTGGTACGCGTCGATCCGCATATTGTGCTGGAGCGAACGGTGTCGCATGGCGGACGGCTGGTGCCGTTCCAGGCCGTTGGCGACTGGGACGGCAAGATCGTCCACGAGCCGAGCGTCTTCGTCACCGCGATCGGCGCCGGTACCACCTATCCCGACTACAAGCCCGCGCCCTTCATCGTTTCCTCCGAGGTCGATGGCGTCGACATGGTCACGGTGGTGACCGAGGGCATCTTCAGCTATTGCGGGGTCAAGGTGAAGATCGACACCGACCGTCATCTCGGCCCGGAAACGGCGACGGTTCGCGTGCAGGGCGAGGCGGTCGGCCACGTTACGACAGGCGAATATGGTTCGCAGATGCTGTCGCTGGGCGGCGTTCACCATCTCACCGGCGGTTCCAAGAAGGAAGGCCGCGTCACCTGCGACGCGCTGATGGATCTCAGCAACTGCAAGCCGGTCGAACTGACCGTCGACGGCGGCGCCACCGTGGTGGTGCAGGCCGGCCGTGCGCCGATCGTCAATGGCGTCGCCGAGGAGCGCATGCGGGTCGGCTGCGGCTCGGCAACCATCGGCATGTTCGCCAAGCAATGGCATGGCAAGGTCGATGAAGTGGTGGTGGTGGACGATCACATCACCGGCGTGCTTTCCGAGCACCAGGCCGGCAAGCTGCTCGACATTGCCGACAGCGGCATCAAGATGAAGGGGCGGCGCTCGACGCCGGGCCGCTATTTCCAGGTCGCCGAGCCCGGCACCGGCTGGGGCGGCACCAAGATTTCCGATCCGCTTTCGGTGCTGGGTCCGTTCGACCCGAAGACGGCGCGTCCCGGCATGACCATGCTGATGGTCAGCACCACCGGCGAACACGCGGCCTATTATCAACTCGACGCGGCGCTGCAGCCGGTCGAGAAGCAGATGCCGGCCGATCTCAGACGGTCGGTCGAGCGGATCCAGGAGAACTGCGAACCGGCGCTGTGCACCGTGCTGTTCATGGGTGGAGCGGGCGGATCGCTGCGCGCCGGCGTCACCGACAATCCGGTGCGTCTGACCCGCTCGGTGAAGGAGGCCCTGACGCGCGTCACCAGCGGCGGGGCGCCGGTCTATGTCTGGCCGGGGGGCGGCATCACCTTCATGGTCGATGTCACGCGGTTGCCGGCGGGCGCCTTCGGCTATGTTCCGACGCCGGCGCTGGTGGCGCCGATCGAGTTCACGATGCGATTGTCGGACTATGCCGCGCTCGGCGGCCATATGGATTACGTCCGTCCGCTGGCGTCGCTGAAGGACAACACCGAAATCCGTCAAATGCCCGCGCCGTCTGACCCGGGACGGCGCCGATGAGGATGGCCCCGCAGATCTGCTTGCTGGCGGACGGCAGGCGGCTTCATCTGCAGGACGGTCCGATCGACCTGATCGTGGAAGCGCGCGGAAGCGAGACCGCCGTGGCTGCAGCCTATCAGGCCGCGGCGCGGCGATTCACCGGCCTGCTCGACGAACTCTGCGCCGAGCTGCCGAAGCTGCGCGAAGCGGCCGATCTCGCGCCCTGTCCGCTGCGGGGGAGGGTCGCGCGCCGCATGCATGCCGCGGTGGCGCCGTTTGCCGCCGAACATTTCATCACGCCGATGGCGGCGGTCGCCGGCGCCGTGGCGGAGGAAATCCTCGGCGCCATGGTTCGATCGGCAAGCCTCGCACGCGCCTATGTCAACAATGGTGGTGACATCGCGCTCCATCTTGCGGACGGCGAACAATTCATGGTCGGCCTGATCGATCGGCCGGACGCGCGCGGCTTGATGCGGACCACCGTTATCGGCAGCGGCGATCCCTCGCGCGGGGTTGCGACCAGTGGCCGCCACGGCCGCAGCTTCTCGCTGGGTATTGCCGATGCCGTCACCGTGCTGGCGCCGACCGCGTCGCAAGCCGATGCCGCCGCCACCATCATCGCCAATGCCGTGGATTTGCCGGGACATCAGGCCATCACCCGCTGCCCGGCGCAGGATCTGCAGCCCGACAGCGATCTTGGCGCGCGCCTGGTGACCCGCGACGTCGGTGCGTTGTCGGATCGCGAGATTGCCGACGCGCTTGCCGCCGGCGCGGTCTGCGCCCGCCACTTGCTGGCGAAGCGGTTGATCGACGCCGCGGCATTGCGGTTGCAGGGCGAAACCGTCGTGGTCGCGCTGCAAGAGCTCGACGCGGCGGCGCGCCGCCGGCCCATCGAAGGGGTGCTGCATGCCTGATGGCGGTTGGCAGGTCAGGGACAAAGGTGGAGAGCAATGAGCGCGGTCATTCGCAAGATTGTCACGGTGGTCGAAGAAACGCAGCGCGAGATGGGACGGCCGGTTCAACCGCCGACCCGGCGAGCGGCGGCGATCGCCGTGATCGAAAATCCGTTCGCCGGGCACTATGTCGAAGACCTCGGCCCGCTGATCGCGATCGGCGAGGAACTCGGCGAACTGCTGGCGGCGCGGGCGGTGGCGGCGCTCGGCATTGAAGGGCCGAAGGCCCAGAGCTATGGCAAGGCGGCGGCCGTCGGCGAAAACGGCGAACTCGAACATGCCGCCGCGATCCTGCATCCCAAGATGGGTACGCCGGTGCGCAGAATTCTCGGCAAGGGCGCGGCCCTGATTCCGTCGTCGAAAAAGCGCGGCGGGATGGGGACGATCCTGAACATTCCGCTCGGCCACAAGGATGCGGCCTTCGTGCGCAGCCATTTCGACGGCATGGAAGTGCAGGTCCATGACGCGCCACGCGCCAATGAAATCATGGTCGCGGTCGCGATCACCGACAGCGGCAGGCCGCTGCCGCGGGTGGGGGGTTTGACCATCGCCGAGATCAAGGGCGAAGACGGTCTGCGCTAGCTGGTTTTCAACATTGGAGGTCTGGGATGCAACAAAGCAAACGTCTCTTGGGTGCCGCGCTGGGTGTGGTGTTCGCCGCCATGGCGAACGCCGCCATGGCCCAGGACGAAATCAAGATTGGCGAAATCAACAGCTACTCGCTGTTGCCCGCATTCACCGAACCCTATCGCAAGGGCTGGCAGCTCGCGGTCGAAGAGATCAATGCCGCCGGCGGCGTCAATGGCAAGAAGCTCGTCGTCATCTCCAAGGATGACGGCGGCAAGCCCGCCGACGCGCAAACCGCCGCCAACGAACTGGTGTCGAGCGAGAAGGTGGTGATGCTGACGGGCACGTTCCTGTCCAATATTGGTCTTGCCGTCAGCGATTTCGCCAGGCAGAAGAAGATCTTTTTCCTGGCGGCCGAGCCGCTGACCGACGCCATCACCTGGTCGAAGGGCAATCGCTACACCTTCCGCCTGCGCCCCTCCAACTACATGCAGGCGGCCATGCTGGTAGAGGAAGCCGCAAAGCTGCCGGCCAAACGCTGGGCCACCATCGCGCCGAACTATGAATACGGCCAGTCCGCGGCCGCGGTGTTCAAGAAGCTGATGTCGGAAAAGCGTCCCGATATCCAATGGGTCGGCGAGCAATGGCCGCCGCTCGGCAAGATCGACGCAGGGCCGGTGGTGCAGGCTCTCGCCGAAGCCAAGCCGGAGGCCATCCTCAACGTCACCTTCGGCGCCGACCTCGTGAAGTTCGTTCGCGAAGGCAACACCCGCGGCCTGTTCAAGGGCCGCTCCGTGGCGAGTTTTCTGACCGGCGAGCCCGAATATCTCGATCCGCTGAAGGACGAGACCCCAGAGGGCTGGATCGTCACCGGCTATCCCTGGTACAGCATCAAGACCCCGGAGCATGAGGCGTTCCTCAAGGCCTATCAGGCCAAGTACAACGACTATCCAAGGCTCGGCTCGATCGTCGGCTATCAGACCATCAAATCGGCTGCGGCGATCCTCGCCAAGGCGGGTTCGACCGGCACCGACAAGCTGATCGCGGCCGCCGAGGGGCTGTCGGTGCCGTCGCCGTTCGGCGAGATCACCTTCCGCAAGATCGACCACCAGTCGACGCTTGGCGCCTTCGTGGGCAAGACCGCGCTCAAGGATGGCAAGGGCATCATGGTGGATTCGGTCTACCGCAAGGGCTCGGACTATCTGCCGAGCGACGCTGAAGTCGAGAAATTGCGTCCGAACGAGTGAGGCCGGTGACGGCGGGCGCGGTGGCGCCCGCAGCCTGCGTAGCGCAATGTCCACCTCAATGGCTTCATCCTTCGAGACGCATCGCTTCGCGATGCTCCTCAGGATGAGGTCTCCGACCCTCATGGTGAGGAGCGCGCCTTCGCGCGTCTCGAACCACGAGGCCTCGAGAGAAGCAACAATGATTCGAGTGAACCGGAAAATGCTTTAGGGCTGAATCGCCGATGACTTTCTATTTCGTCCAGTTCCTGAGCGGCCTTGCCAGCGCAGCGTCGCTGTTTCTGGTGGCTTCGGGGCTGTCGATCATCTTTGGCGTGACGCGGATCGTCAATTTCGCGCATGGCGCCTTCTACATGCTCGGCGCCTATGTGGCGTTTACGCTGACCGAGCGATTTTCCGGCGCGGTCGGCTTTTGGGGCGGCATTCTCGCCGCGGCGCTGATCGTCGCCGCGGTCGGGGTGCTGGTCGAGATGGTGCTGCTGCGCCGGATCTATCATGCGCCGGAGCTGTTTCAATTGCTGGCGACCTTCGGCCTGACCCTGATGGTCGAGGATCTGGTGGTGCTGATCTGGGGCGCCAGCGACCAACTCGGTCGTCGGGCTCCGGGATTCAAGGGCGCCGTCGACTTCTTCGGCCAGAATGTTCCGTCCTACGATCTATTCCTGATCGTGCTCGGTCCGGTCGTGCTCGGCGTGCTGTGGCTGCTGTTCCAGCGCACCCGGTGGGGCGTTCTGGTGCGCGCCGCGACGCAGGACCGCGACATGGTGGCCGCGCTCGGCGTCAATCAGAAATGGCTGTTCACCAGCGTGTTCGCGGTCGGCGTCTTTCTGGCGGCACTGGGCGGCGCGCTGCAAATTCCGCGCGACGCCGTGCATCACGCCCTGGACCTGCGCATCATCGTCGACGTCTTCGTGGTGGTGGTGATCGGCGGTCTCGGCAGCATCATCGGCGCCTTTGTGGCAGCGGTTCTGGTCTCCGAGCTGGATGCGTTCGGCATCCTGATCTTTCCCAAGATATCGATCATCCTGGTGTTCCTGGTGATGGCGGCGGTGCTGATCGTGCGGCCATGGGGCCTGTTCGGCAAGCCGGAGGCGGCGGCGCGACGCTCGCCCGGCCTGACCGTCAATCCGTGGCGGCCGCTGACGGTGAATGGGCGGCTGGCAGTGGTGGCCGCGCTGGCGCTGGCGGCGGCGCTGCCGCTGGTCGGCGGCAGCTATGCGCTCACCGTCGCCTCCGAGATTGCGATCTTCGTGATCTTCGCCGTGAGCCTGCATTTCCTGATGTCGGTCGGCGGCCTCGCCTCGTTCGGCCATGCCGCCTATTTCGGTCTTGGCACCTATGGCGTCGCCTTGCTCGCCAAGTTCGCCGGCCTGCCGATGATCGTCTGCCTGTTGCTCGGCCCCATGCTCGGGCTGCTCGGCGCGGCGGTGTTCGGCTTCTTCGCGGTTCAGCTATCCGGCGTCTACTTTGCGATGCTGACGCTGGCATTCGCGCAGATCGTCTGGTCGATCGCGTTTCAGTGGGTCGCGGTCACCGGCGGCGACAACGGCATTCTCGGCGTCTGGCCGGAACAATGGGCGGCGAGCCCGGCGCATTTCTATTGGCTTTCGCTCGGCACTGCCGCGTTGGCGGTTGCGGCGCTTCGGGTCATCCTGTTCTCGCCGTTCGGCTATGCGTTGCGGGCGATCCGGGACTCGCCGCTGCGCAGCGAGGCGATCGAAATCAACGGCAAGCGCGTGCAGTGGACCGCGTTCGTGATCGCCGGCACCGTTGCCGGCATTGCGGGCGCGCTGTTCGCCTATCTCAAGGGCAGCGTCTTTCCGGACGATCTCGGCATATCGCTCTCGGTAGACGCGCTGGTGATGGTGCTGCTCGGCGGTGTCGAGACGGCGTCCGGCGCGGTTGTCGGCGCCATCGTCTACAAGGCGCTCAGTATCTGGCTCATCAGTGAGACCGATCTGTCCAAGCTCGTGCTGGGCGGCTTCATCGTCCTGATCGTGGTCGCCTTCCCCAAGGGCATTGTCGGTGTGCTGGAGACGATCCGGAACCGGCGCCGGCCGCCCTTGCCCAACTCCGCTTCGCTTGCCTCCCGGATTGAGACCGCCGAATGAGCACCGCACCCCTGCTGCTTTCTGTCGAAGCTCTGAGCAAATCCTATGGCGGTGTCCACGCGGTGCGCGAGGTATCGTTTGCGCTCAAGGCCGGCGAGATCCTGGCGCTGATCGGTCCCAATGGCGCCGGCAAGAGCACCTGCTTCGATATGCTCAACGGTCAGAAAATTCCTGATTCCGGCTGCATCCATCTGCTCGGTCAGGACACCACCGGCAAGAAGCCGCGCGAGATCTGGCAGCTCGGGGTCGGGCGTACCTTCCAGATCACCGCGACCTTCCCGACCATGACGGTGCGCGAAAACATCCAGGTCGCCTTGGTGTCGTATCGCCGCCAGTTGTTCAATCTCTGGACCTCGACGCCGCGGTTCGCGCCGGCTGAGGCCGATCGCCTGCTCGAGCTGGTCGGCATGGGCGGCTACGCGAAGCGGCCCTGCGGCGAACTTGCCTATGGCGATCTCAAGCGGATGGAACTGGCGGTCGCGCTCGCCAACCAGCCGAAGCTGCTGCTGATGGACGAGCCGACCGCCGGCATGGCCCCGCGCGAGCGCCTCGCCCTGATGCGGCTGACGGCGACCATCGCCCGCGAGCAGTCGATCGGCGTTCTCTTCACCGAACACGACATGGACGTGGTGTTCGAACACGCCGACCGCATCCTCGTGCTCAACCGCGGCACGCTGATTGCCGAGGGTTCGCCCGAGCAGGTCCGGCGCGATCCGCAGGTTCGCGCCATCTATCTCGGCGAGGGGCTGGTCTATGACGCCCGCCACCACGAGGGAGCGTCGCCATGAAACTTTCGGTCGAGGGGCTCAACAGCCACTATGGGCCGGCGCACATCCTGTTCGACATCGCCCTCGAGGTCGGCGATGGCGAGGTGGTCGCACTGCTCGGGCGCAACGGCGCTGGCAAGTCGACGACGTTTCGCTCCATCGTCGGCCTGGTCGAGCGCCGGACCGGCCGCATCGTGTTCGAGGGCAGGGATGTTTCGAACCAGCCGACCCATGCGATCGTGAAGAGCGGGCTCGGTTATGTGCCGGAAGAACGGCGCATCTTCACCGATCTCACGGTCGAGGAAAACCTCGAGGTGGGCCGCCAGCCGGTCCGGCCGAACGCGCCGCACTGGACCAGCGAAAAACTGTTTGCGTTGTTTCCCAATCTCGGCGAGATGCGCGGCCGCCAGGGCGGCCGCATGAGTGGCGGCGAGCAGCAGATGCTGACCATCGCGCGGACGCTGATGGGTAATCCGTCGCTGGTGCTGCTCGACGAGCCGTCGGAAGGATTGTCGCCGAAGATCGTTGAGCAGATGGTGGACGCCATCCTGACCATGAAAAAGGCAGGCGTCAGCATCGTCATCTCCGAGCAGAATTTGCATTTTGCCAGGCTGATCGCCGACCGCGCCTACATCATCGAACGCGGCCGCATCTGCTTCAGCGGCACCATGAACGAGCTTGATGCGCGTCCGGACATCCGCGACGCGCATCTGGCGCTGTGACCGGGCAAGGCAGGGCGGGAGCGCAAATGACCAGGAATGTTCTGCCGAAACGCAGCGCCAGGGCTTCGCGACCGGCCTATTTGCTTGAGGAACAGATCGGTTTCATCCTGCGTCAGGTCTGGCAGCGCCACGCCACGATTTTCGCGCGGGAGATCGGCATCAATCTGACGCCGCCGCAATGGGCGGCCCTGGCCAAGCTGACCGAGACCGGGCCGTGCTCGCAGAACCAGCTCGGGCGGCTGACCGCGATGGATGTCGCCACCATCAAGGGCGTGATCGACCGCCTCACCGCGCGCGGCCTGACCGAGACCAGCCCTGATCCGGAAGATGGCCGCCGGCTGCTGGTCAGCCTGACCCGGGCCGGTCAGCAGATGGCCGAAAAGGCCGTGCCGAATGCGCTCGCGATCACCCGGGAGACGCTGGCGCCGCTCGACGCCAGGGAGCGCGAAACCCTGATCGCCCTGCTGAGCCGGCTGCGGTGACCGTGGCGTCATTCCGGGGCGCGCAGGGCGCGAGCCCGGAATCTACTCCCGATCGTGGTTATGGATTCCGGGCCTGCGCCAAGTGGCGCATCCCGGAATGACGACGGAGAGGCTGCGCCAGGCGGCGCATCCGGGAATGACGTGACGCGCTACTGCCTGACGATCTCCGGCACCTTGGTCGCCGGCGGTGTGTTGCGGCTGCGCTGGGTGCGCACGATGCCGTCGATAATGGTCATGCCGACGCCGGGCAGGTCGCCGAGCTGAACGCTGTCGAGCAGGTTCTTGCCGGCGGAATGCTGCGCCTTGTCCATGATGACGAAGTCAGCCGAACGGCCGACCTCGACAAGGCCGCAATCCAGCGCGCGCATCCGGGCGGTGTTGCCGGTCGCAAAGCAGAACGCAAGCTCCGCGGGCATCTCGCCGAGCGATGACAGCAGCGACACCATGCGCAGGATGCCGAGCGGCTGCACGCCGGAACCGGCCGGTGCATCGGTGCCGAGGATGACGCGGCCGAGATCGCCCATCTCCCGCGCAATCCGCAGCGTGTAAAGCGCCGCGCGCTCGTTGCCGTTGTGAACCAGTTCGAGGCCACGCTTGCAGCCCTCGCAGATGCAGCGGATCTGCCCGTCGGGCAAGGCGGTGTGGCCGCCATTGATATGACCGACGACGTCGGTGTCGGCTTCAAGCACCACGTCCTTGTCGATCAGGCCGGAACCCGGAATCGACGGGCCGCCGGTATGGATGGTGCTCTGGATGCCGTATTTGCGCGCCCATCCGACCATCTTGCGCGCGGTGGGGCCGTCCTTGACGCCGCCGAGGCCGACCTCGCCGAGCAGCTTGACGCCGGCCGCGGCGAGTTCCTTGAAATCCTCCTCGACCATCTCCGTTTCGATCACGGGAGCGCCGGCATGAACCTTCACGCCGCCGGGGCGCAGCGTCCAGAATGCACGCTGCGCGAAAATCGCCATCGCCTTCAGCCCGACGACGTCACGGGGGCGGCCCGGCATATGCACCTCGCCCGCCGAGATCATGGTGGTGACGCCACCATGCAGAAAGCTGTCGATCCAGCCGATCTGGTTTTGCCGTGGCGTCCAGTCGCCGGCGACGGGATGCACATGGCTGTCGATCAGGCCCGGTGCGACGGTGGTCCCGTGGGCGTCGACAATGGTGGTGGCCCCTTCGGCATTGACGTCGCTGGCGTATCCGATCGCGGCGATCCTGCCGTTTTCGGCCACGATCGTGTCGGCGTCGAGGATCGGCTTTTCCAGGGCTCCGCTCAGCAGCAGGCCGATATTGCGGATCACCAGCTTGGTTGGGCCTGCCGCCTGAGGTTCATCGTGGGCCATGGGTTTATCCTTCTTGTTCAATGCCTTCGCCAGGTGAGGGCGGCATCTTGCGCGCGGCTTGACGGCGGGATCAAGCTGGATTATTCATTTGTATACGAATGATCGTATACGAATGAATTACCGTCGGCCGGTTCGGATAGCTTTGGCCGTCGCCCCGATCAGGATTTAAACGCCATGAGCAACTTCAACCAGGAAAGCGTCCTCAGCGTCCATCACTGGACCGAAACCCTGTTCAGCTTCACGACCACGCGCGATCCGTCGTTCCGGTTCCGCAACGGCGAGTTCACGATGATCGGGCTCAAGGTCGGCGACAAACCGCTGCTGCGGGCCTACAGCGTCGCCAGCGCCAATTACGAGGACCGGCTGGAATTCTTTTCCATCAAGGTGCCGGACGGCCCGCTGACCTCGCGGCTTCAGCATCTGAAGCAGGGTGACGAGATCATCGTCAGCCGCAAGGCTACCGGCACGCTGGTGATCGACAACCTCGAGGACGGCCGCAATCTCTACCTGATCGGCACCGGCACCGGGCTCGCGCCGTTCCTGAGCGTGATCAAGGATCCGGAGACCTACGAGCGCTTCGAGAAGGTGGTGTTGCTGCACGGCTGCCGCCGCGTCGCCGAATTGGCTTATGGCGAGATGATCACCCGGGAACTGCCGGACGACGAACTGATCGGAGAGCTGGTCCGCAACCAGCTCATCTACTATCCCACGGTGACGCGGGACCCGTTCCGCAACCGCGGCCGGATCACCGACCTGATCACGTCCGGCAAGCTGTTTCGCGATGCGGGCCTTGCATCACTTGAGCCCGATCATGACCGCGTCATGATTTGCGGCAGCCCGGCACTGGTCCACGATATGCGGGCCTTGTTGCTGGACCGCCAATTCGTCGAAGGCAATCACGGCGAGCCCGGCCAGTTCGTGGTCGAGAAGGCGTTCGCCGAACGCTGATTGTCGCGGACGGGCGTTGCAGGCAGGGGGCGACGGCATCCGCCTTTTGGCGAGCCGCTGCTTTTGGGCTATCTGTGTGCTCCGATCGGAGCAACCTCATGCCGTTCTGGACCTGCGAGCAATGTGGCGCCCAGTTTCCCGAGAGCCGCGCGCCGCCGGCCGAGTGCCCGATCTGCCGGGACGAGCGGCAGTTCGTCAACTGGAAAGGCCAGTCATGGCTCACGCGCGAGCAGCTCACGACAGGTCACAGGCTGGTCTGGCGCGACGATCTCGGCATCCCCGGAATCGGGGTTGAGCCCGATTTCGCGATCGGTCAGCGCGCGCTGCTGCTGCGTGAAAATGATGGATGCGTGCTCTGGGACTGCATCCCGCTGCTGACCGAGCAGGCGGTCGACCATGTCAACTCGCTCGGCGGCCTGAAGGCGATCGCGGTCTCGCATCCGCATTATTATGGCGCGGTCGCCGATTGGAGCGACGCGTTCGGGGGTGTGCCGATCTATCTGCATGGCGACGATCGCGCCTGGATCACCCGGCCGCATCGCGCGATCGTGCCGTGGTCGGGCGAAGCCCTGCAGCTCTCCGACGATCTGCTGCTGCTACGCACCGGCGGCCATTTTGCCGGGGCCACGGTGCTGCATTGGCGGGCCGGCGCCGAAGGACGGGGCGCGCTGTTGACCGGCGATATCGCCACCGTGGCGATGGACCGCCGCTTTGTCAGCTTCATGTACAGCTATCCGAATTACATTCCGCTCGACGCCGCAGCGGTCCGGAGGATTGCCGACATCGTCGCGCCGCTCGCCTTTGATCGCATTTACGGAGCCTGGTGGGGCCGCAACATCGCTGCCGACGCGAAGACGGCGTTCAATGCTTCGGTCGGGCGATATCTCGCCGCCCTATCGTGAGCCCCGCGGGACCGAAGCCCTCGGGCCAGCGCCACGGCTGCTTGCGCGCGGCGCCGCCGGCGTGGTGCGACCTGCGGCCTGCGGATTGAATTTGCGATCAAGCTGGCCCGCACCCTCGCTGATATCAAGCAGGGTACGGCGGCCCTCGTCCATGAACACCGCCGAACGCTTGTTGAAGCTTTCGGCCAGTTCGCGGATCGACTTCAATTTCTGAAACAACTCGCCGTCCTTGCCGTTGGCAAGGCCCGGCACGATCCCGTCGATTTTGGCAATGCCGCTGTCGAAGCTGTCGAATGCGGTATCGGCCTTGCGCAGGATGCTGTCGATCTCATCGCCTTTGCCGGCGAGGCTCGCGGTAGAGGTCTCGAAGCCGAGCAGCGCATCTTTCATGACATCCCGGTTGTCGACCAGCACCCGGTCGACATTGTGCAGGGTGTCGCGGATCGATTGCGTCTCGGTCAGGTCGGCGGTCAGGGTCGGAACGCCGTCCTCGTCGAGCGGCACCGGGGGCGCGGCCGGCGCGCCGCCGGTCAGGGCTATCGCCGCCACGCCGGTCAATCCCTGGAATTCCAGCCCGACCACCGTGTCCTTGCGGACCGGAGCGCTGTTGTCCAGCGTCACGAGGGCGACAATCTTGCGCGGACTTTCCAGCTTGAGCGAGGTGACTTCGCCAACCCGGACACCGTCGAAATTCACAGCACCGCCTTTCAACAGGCCGCTGGCGGAGCCTTCGAAAACGATCCGCAGCGGGCCGTGCGACTGGACGCTGTGAATCTTGCGGTACCCGACCAGCGCGACGAACGCCACGGCGATCACCGCCAGCGTCGAAACGCCGATCATGAGGTTGCTCGCCGGTGTCTTCATCCTGGAGTCCGGGTGCGATCTGCTCGCTCGAAAGGGCTGACGCGCTTCGCCATGCGCGCTGATTGTACGGGCAAAGCCGACCGGACGAAAGACCGGGGCGGGCTCGGTGCGAGCCTCACGCCCGGCCGTCATCGCCCGCGAAAGCGGGCGACCCAGTATTCCGAGACGTCAGGGATCAAACCGAAAAGCTGCGGCGTACTGGATCCCTGCTTTTCGCGGGGATGACGGAAGTGAGCGCGGCCGCTGAGGCGCGCCGCAAGCGCACCGCGCTCAGGCGATCGTCCACTCCTCGGCGCTGGCGCCGGCGAGGGCGCGGACCCGCGCATCGTCGGCGCCGAGTTCGCTCGCCGATCCCGAATAGACGACGATGCCGTCATCCAGCACATAGGCATCGTCGGCAATTTCCAGGCTCATCCGCGCATTCTGCTCCACCAGCAGAACCGAAATGCCCTCGGCGTTCATCTGCTGGACGATGCGAAATACCTCGCGCACGATCAGCGGCGCCAGTCCTTGCGAGGGTTCGTCGAGGATCAATAGCCTCGGATTGAGCAGCAGCGCGCGCGCGATCGACAGCATTTCCTGCTCGCCGCCGGAGAGTTGCCGGCCGCGATTGAGCTTGCGCTCCTCGAGGCGGGGGAACAGTTGGTAGATCCGCTGGATGTTCCACGGACCGTCGCGTTCAAGCGGAACCCTGAGATTCTCCTCGACGCTGAGATTGGCGAAGATGCGCCGGCCTTCCGGCACATAGCCCACGCCGCTGGCGGCGATCCGGAAAGTCGGCCAGTGCGTGGTGTCCCTGCCGAACACCGTCACCTTGCCCTCGCGCGCCGGCGTCAGTCCCATCAGGCTGCGCAGGGTCGTGGTCTTGCCGGCGCCGTTGCGCCCAAGCAGCGCGGTGATCCTGCCCTCGGCAACCTCGAGGCTGACGCCATGCAGGATATGGCTCTTGCCGTAATAGGTGTGGAGGTCCTCGGCGGTCAGCGCTGCGGTCATGCGGCAGTACCCAGATAGGCGGCCTGCACAGTCTCGTTCGCCGCGATCTCCTGCGGCGTGCCCTGCGCCAGCATTTTGCCCTGGTCGAGCACGCAGATCCGATCGGCGAGGTGGAACACCACCCGCATATCATGCTCGATCAGCACGATGGTGTAGTTGCTGTCGCGGTGCAGGCGGCGGATCAACTGGGTGATCTGGTAGGTCTCCTGATCGCCCATGCCGGCGGTGGGCTCGTCGAGCAGCAGCAAATGCGGCTGCAACGCCAGTGCCATCGCGATCTCGGCGGCGCGCTGATCGCCATGGGAGAGTTCACCGACCAGGCGATCGGTTTTGGTTTCCAGCGACACCAGCTTGAGCGTCTGTACGACCCGCTGATGGATTTGCGCCGCTTCCAAACGGTTGATCCAGGGCCGCAAGCGATACCCGCCGGCGACCTCGGCGGCAATGCGGACATTCTCGAACACGGTGAGTTCGGGGAAAATCTCGGTAATCTGGAAGGTCCTGGCCATCCCGAGCGTGACGCGCTGATGCGTCGCCAGCTTGGTGATGTCGCGGCCGTCGAAGTTGATGGAACCGGAGGTCGGCGGGAAAAATCCGCTGATCAGGTTGAAGAAGGTGGTCTTGCCGGCGCCGTTCGGCCCGATGATCGCGCACAACTCACCCTTCGCCACGTTGAGCGAGACCTCGCGCACCGCGACGAGATTGCCGAAGCGCTTGGTGACGTTCTGGATTTCGAGGACGTTCATGCCTTGCTCCGTTGCAGGAAGCCGAGTAACCCGCGCGGGAAGAACAGCACCACGAGGACGAACAGCAGCCCGACGAACGACATCCAGTTGACGGTGACGCTCGACAGATAGTCCTGCAACACCACGAAAACGGCGGCGCCAAGCAGCGGACCCCAGAAATTCCGCATGCCGCCCATCACGGCCATCATGACGAAATCGCCGGACTGGCTGTAGTGCAGGCCGCGCGGATCGGCGAAATTGTTGACCAGCGCGTAGAGCGCGCCGGCGAACGCCATGAAGAAGCAGGACAACGAGAACGCGATCCAGATGTGGCGTTCGATCGGAATGCCGAGGAAGCGCGAGCGGCGCTCGTTCTCGCGGATCGCGATCATGGTGCGGCCGAACGGCGAGCGCAGGATGAATCCCATGGTGCCAACCGCCAGCGCAAAGCAGAACAATACGAAGAAATAGAAATTGTTGGCGCTGGAAAGAATGTCGATCTTGAACAGCCCCAAATCGATCGGCTGGCGCGAGAAGCCACGCAGCCCGTCGTCACCCCCGGTCAGTGAACTCCACTGAAACGCGATGTAGTAGAACACCTGGCCGAAGGCGATCGTCACCATCGCGAAATAGACGCCGCGCCTGCGGACGATCAGAGTGCCAAGCAGGGCGCCGCACACGCCACCCAGCAGTATTCCCAGCACCAGCGCGAGCGGCGTGCTTGCCGCCAAAAACTTCAGCGACAGTCCGGCGCCATAGGCGCCAAGCCCGAAATAGGCGGCGTGGCCAAACGATAGCACGCCGGTAAATCCCAGCAGGAAGTTCAGCGACATCGCCGCCAGCCCGAGCACCAGCACCCGGGTTGCAAGCGCCGTATAACCGCCGAGCGGCACCATCCAGTAGGGTGCGAGCAGCAGGACTGTCCAGATCGCCGCGACGGCGATCAGCTTGCGTGTTTGCTCGCCGCTCAACTCAACATTCCTTCTTCGCCGAACAATCCGCGCGGACGCAACAGCAGAACCACCGCCATCAGCACATAGATCACCGCCTCGCTGGCGGCCGGAAAGAACACCGCGGTGAGGCCGGATGCTACCCCGATCAATAAGCCACCCGCCAGCGTTCCCGGCAGGCTGCCGATGCCGCCGACGATGATGGCGATGAAGCTCGGCATCAGAAGGCCGGTGCCCATGGTCGGTTCAAGCCCCAATTGTCCGGCGGCGAGAACGCCGCTCAGGCCCGCCAGAAAAATGCCGACCGCAAAGTTGAGCGAGCGCAGCATCTGCACGTTGATGCCGAGCGCCGCGACGGTTTCGAGATCGAGCGTGCCGGCGCGGATGCGGATGCCGAGCCGGGTATAGCGCAGCAGCACGAACAGCAATGCCACCGCAACCATCACCACGGCGACCATGAACAGCCGATAGCCGGTGATGAAGAACAGATCGCTGCTCAGCGGCTGCGACAGGAAAGCCGGAATCGTCATCGGCTTGCCCTGGGCGCCGAAGATGAAGCGGGTGCCATCCTCGATCATGAACGCCAGCCCGAAAGTGAGCAGCAGGCTGTAAAGCGGATCGCGCCCGTAGAGCGGCCGGATCAGCACCCGCTCGACAATGAGCCCGATGATGGCGGTCAGTGGCGGCGCCACCAGAAGCGCGCCCCAGAAGCCGAGATAGGGCGTCACCGCATAGGCGATGTAGCCGCCGATGACGAGAAACCCGCCATGGGCGAAATTGATGACGTTGCTCAGGTTGAGAATGAGCGACAGGCCGAGCGCCATCAGCACATAGAAGGCGCCGATGATCAGCCCGTTGGTGACGTTGAACAGGAGAAGTTGCGTCATAAATCACCGGGTGGGAAACAACCCTTGATCCGGGAAGCCCGACCCCGGATCAAGGAAGTATCGACTTTATGCTACGCCGGCCACTGGATTGTACAGCCCGTTTCGGCCACCGGCGGCGCGGTCTTGTCGCCGGGGATCACTTCATCGACGCGAAACAGATCTTCCGGATCGTCCTTGCCTTTTGCCTGTGCTTCGCCAATGAAGGCCGAAGTCATCAACTGGTGATCGCCCTTGCGGTAGTAGCACTTGTTCGGCTGCAGCTTGACGTCGTCGGGCAACTCGAAATTCTCCAGCGCCGTTGCAAGCTTGACCGCCTCGACGGTCTTCTCCCGGTTCGCGATCAGGCCGAAGGTCATGGCCGAGGTGTAGCCGAACCAGTGCCGCGCAGTTGGCACGTTGCCATTGTTGAGCTTGCGAATATCGGCGACGAATTTGTCGAGGCCGGGAACGGCCGGCTGCTTCCAGTACCATTCGAACATCCAGATGCCGATGCGCGCTTCCGGCGGCAGCGCGGCGAGCAATTCCAGCTCCTGCTGCGTTCCCGCGACATGGATCTGCTTGTTCAGGCCAAACTGCACGACCTGCTTGAGACAGTTGATCATGTCGGAGCCCTGCACCAGCAGGATCATCACATCCGGATTGGCCGCGCGCGCCTTGATCAGATAGGCGGAGAAATCCGTGGTGCCGAGCGGGGTGAGCTCATTGCCGGTCACGGTACCGCCCAGCTTCTTCAGATCGTCGGTACAGGCGTCATACAGGGTGTGGCCGAAGGCGTAGTCGGGGGTGATGAAATGCCACTTCTTGCCATATTTGTTGAACAGCACGTTGGAGACCGAATTGGCCTCCATCCGCGTGGTGTTGCAGACGCGGAACACATTCCACTTGCAATCCTTGCCTGTGATCGAGTCGGTGTGGCCGCCTGACACGACGTGCAGGACCTTCTTTTCGGCGGTCACCTGCGCGATCGCGGCGGCGATGCCCGAATTGACGTCGCCGATCATGAAATTGACCCCATCCCGTTCGATCAGCTTGCGCGCCTTCTGCACGCCGGTGCCAACGTCATTGGCGGAATCCTCCACCAGCAATTCGACCTGGCGGCCGAGAATGCCGCCCTTGGCGTTGATCTGTGTGACGGCAAGCTTGGCGCCCATCACCTCGTTGCCGGCCGGGGCGGCGTAGACGCCGGTGAGCGGATCGACCATGCCGATCCGGATCGGGGTGTCGCCGCGCGCCTGGATGATGAAGGGAGATGCCGCCTGGAAGGCGCCCAGCGCGGCGGCGCCCTGGAGCAGGGTGCGGCGATTGAATGTCGGGTTGAAGGTTGGCGAGGTCATGGGGTTCTCCTTGGGGGATCGTTGCGTTTCTTGTTGCCACGTACGACGCTCGGCGCCTCACGGCGCCAAGCATTGCATCGTCTTCATCATGAGGTTGACGGTCAGGCCGGCCACTGGATCTTGCAGCCGGTCTCCTCAACCGGACCGGCGGCCTTTTCGCCGGGCACCGGGCTCTTCACGCTGAACATGTTGTCGGGATCGCCCTGCGGCGGGTGCGCTTCGCCGACAAACACCGTGCTCATCAATTCGTGGTCGCCGCCGCGATACTCCGGCGCGCCGGGCTGCAAAGCGATCTCCGGGGGCAGCTTGAACCCGGAGAGCGCATGCGCCAACTTTGGCGCGTCGAGGGTCTTTTCCTGGTTTGCGATCACGGCCAGCGTCTGCACCGAGGCATAGCCGAACCAGTTGCGCGCGGTGGCCGCGACACCGGTAATTTTTTTCATCGAGGCATTGAACTCCGCGACGTGGGGTACGCCGGGCTGATCCCACCACCATTCCATGGTCCACCATCCGACGCGGGCACCGTCGGGAACGGCGCGGATGCTTTCGAGCTCGAACAGGGTGCCGCCGACGGCCATCTGCTTGTCGAGGCCGAACTGGACGAACTGCTTGAGGCTGGAGACCTGGTCGTTGCCGCCCATGACGTTGATCAGCACTTGCGGCGCATAGGCCTTGGCCTGGATCAAATAGGAGGAATAGTCGGGGGTGCCGATCGGGACCAGCGAGCCGGCGGAAGTGCCGCCCGCGGCTTTCAGCAATTTTTCGAAGCCCGCCTGGACCGAGTGGCCATAGGCGTAATCCGGCGTCAGGAAGTACCATTTCTTGCCGAATTTTTCCATCAGCGTGGAACCGATGGCGTTGGCGTCCATGGCGGTGGAGTTGCAGACCCTGAACACGTTCCAGGTGCAGCTCTTGCCGGTGATCGGATCGGTGTGACCTCCGGAGACGATGTGCAGCACCTTCTTTTCGCTGGTGACCTGCGCCATCGCGATCGCGATGCCGGAATTGACGTCGCCGATGATGAAGCTGACCTGGTCGCGCTCGATCAGCTTGCGGGTTTTCTGCACGCCGGTACCGACGTCATTGGCCGAATCTTCGATCAGGAGTTCGACCGGCCGGCCCAGAATGCCGCCCTTCTTGTTGATTTCCTCGGCGGCGAATTTCGCGCCCACGACCTCGTTCTGGGCGATCGCGGCATAAACGCCGGTCAGCGGATCGACCATTCCGATGCGCACCGGCGTGTCGCCACGGGCCTTGATGATGTAGGGGGAAGAAAATTGCACCGCAGCAATCGCGGCGCTGGTCTTGAGAATAGTGCGCCGGTCGACCGACCAGCGTTGCGTGGTACCCATTACTGTCCTCCCAGACAAGGTGATGTATTCCGAGGTGGCATTCTATCGATGCCTGCTTGGTCGGCAAACTAGCCGGTCCGGGTTCATTTTGCCAACGTTAACCCGGCAGGCGCCTGCGACCTTTGGCCTAGGTTGATCGGTTCGAGGCTGCCGTCAATGCCCCGCAGCAGTCCTTGCCGCCGCATTGTTGAGCACGATCAGCCCGTCCGCGGCGACGCCGGTCCTGGCGTTGATCAGGAACGGGTTGACGTCGATCGAGGCGATGCGGGTGCCGGCATCGGCCATCAGGTTGGAGAGGCCGACCAGGGCCTTCACGGCGGAGGCTTCGTGCAGGGCGGGCTTGCCGCGATAGCCCTTCAGCTTCACCCCGGCCTTGGTGCGGCCGATCAATTCCCTGGCCTCGGCGGCGTCGAGCGGAGCGCCGGCCAGCGCGACGTCCTTCATCAATTCGATATCGACGCCGCCGGTGCCGAACAGCACCACCGGGCCCATTTCGGCGTCGAGCGAGGCGCCGACCACGAGTTCCAGATCGGCCCTGACCTGCTGCGCAATCAGGATGCCCTCGAGCTTCGGCCGGCTCTTGAGTTTGCCGACCCGCGCGGTGATGTCGTTGAAGGCCTTTCTCACCTCGGTCGCGCTGTTGAGGTTCAGCACCACGCCGCCGATGTCGGATTTGTGCAGGATCTCCGCACTGACCACCTTTGCCACGACCGGAAATCCGATCTTCCTGGCGATCCTGACCGCTTCGGCCGCGGTCTGCGCGATCTTCTCCCTGGAGACGGGAATGCCGTAAGCCTTGAGCAGTTTCTTCGACGCGACCTCGTCGAGCGCGGCGCCCGTGGCGGCCTTGAGCGTCCGCTCCAAGGTCGCCCGCGCCGATGCGCTCGAGCTTGACGCGGCCTCCGGCACTTCCTTGCGCAGCGAGGCATAGTCGATCAGGGCCTTGATCGCGCCCACCGCCCGATCCAGCCCCTGCATCACCGCGATATGCGGCAGCGATTGGCGCAACGCCTTGGTGAATTCCGTGAAGCCGATCGACATCGTGCTGATATAGATCACGGGCTTGTGTGCGCTGGCGGCCTTTTCATTGACGATACGCAGGTTGCGCTCGCGCAATTCGTGCGGCGCCTTGGGCAATTCGGCATCGATGATGACAATGTCGGTGTCGGGGTCGTCGATCATGATCTGGATCGATTGCATGTAGACCGTGGGATCGACCACTGCGGCAAAGCCGGCATCGAGCGGATTGCCGACAATGCTGCCGGGGCCGAGCATGTTGCCGAGCTTGTCGGTCGCGCCGGGGCCGAGCGGCGCGAAATTAAGCCCGGCCGAATGGAACGCATCGATCAAGAGGCCGCGCTTGCCGCCCGACAGCGTCACGGCGGCGAGGCGATCACCCTTTGGCGGGTCGGCATGGACGAAGCACTCGGTGGTTTCGATCAATTCGTCGAGGCCGCGGACCCGGATCACGCCCTCGCGGGTCGAGATGGCGTCGAATGTCTCGATCGAGCCGGCGAGCGCGCCGGTATGGGCCATGGCGGCGGCGCGGCCACCCTCGGACGATCCGAGCTTGAGTGCGATGACCGGTTTGCCGGCGGCCCGTGCGGCCTTGCAGGCCTGGCGGAAAACCTTGGTATTGCGCACACCTTCCAGATAAACCACGATCACGCGGATCGAGGGATCGGCGGCGAAATAGGCCATGAGATCCGGCGTCTCGAGGCCGGCCTCGTTGCCGGTGGTGACCATGTAGCCGACGCCGACACCGCGATCCTCGAGCGCCTGGCGGATCGCCATCACGATCGCCCCGGACTGGCCGGCGACCGCGACCGGGCCGGCCTCCATGGTGACGATGCGGTCGTCGATATTGGTAAACAGCTTTTCGCCGGCGCTGAGGTTGCCGAGGCAATTCGGGCCGGTGACGGCCATGCCGGTGTCGCGAATCGCCTGCTGCAATTCAACGGCAAGCCGCTGGCTTTCGGCGTCCTGCAATTCGCTGAAGCCCGAGGTGACGATGGTCGCCGAGCGGGCGCCGGCGGCCGCCGCATCGCGGATCACCTGAACGGCGAAACGCGCGGGCACCAGCACCAGCACGTGGTCGGGCTTGTCGGGCAGGCTGGCGAAATCCTTGTAGCAGCGAACGCCCCAGATGGTTTCGCGCCGGGCGTTGAGCGGATAGAGGCCGCCCTCGAATTTGTATTTGACCAGATTGTTCCAGATCCGCTCGGCGTAGTTGCCCGGCTTGTCGGTGGCGCCGACCAGCACGATGTTGCGCGGATGCAGCATCGCATGAATGCTCTTGACGATGTCGCTCGCCTGCGACGAAGGCGACCATTTGCCGGCCGAGCCCGCGCGGTTGACCTGAGCTTCCATGGGCTGATCCTTATCCTTCTTATTTCTTCTTGCGGAATGGGCGGCGTACCGTCCACTCTCGATGGCCTTTCATTTCTTATTATTGATAGTTGGGAAGGGTGGCAACTCGGGCGGCCCACGGCCGTCATTCCGGGACGCGCCGCTTGGCGCGGGCCCGGAATCCATAACCACGAACGTTGACGTTGCGCGAAGCTGGGGCCGCTGCGCCGTTGACGACAGGCATCGGTGGTTATGGATTCCGGGCTCGCGCTGACGCGCGCCCCGGAACGACGGAGGAGAGGCCGGTGCCGCGGGAATACGCCGTCACATCTCAACGCCGTCATTCCGGGCCGGCGCTACCGCCGCGCTCGGAAAAAATCCTGCAGCAGGGTCGCCGCGGCGCGCTCGCCGACTGCGGAATAGATTTCCGGTGCGTGATGGCAGGCCGGCGACGCAAAGAACCGCACGCCGGATTCCACCGCCCCGCCCTTGGGGTCGGCGGCGCCATAATACAGCCGCCGGATCCGCGCCAGCGAGATCGCGCCGGCGCACATCGTGCAGGGCTCCAGCGTGACATAGAGATCGCAATCGACCAGCCGTTCGCTGCCGATGGCTGCGGTGGCCTGGCGGATGGCGAGGATTTCGGCATGCCCGGTCGGATCGCGGTCGGTCAGGGTGCGGTTTCCCGCGGTGGCGATCACCGCATTATCCCGCACGATTACGCATCCGATCGGTACTTCGCCGGATTTTCCGGCCCTTTCGGCCGCTTTCAGTGCCAAATCCATGAAAGAAGCTGCGGTCATGCCTCGTATCGCCTGCAAAGTTCTGCTATTAAATGGGTCTTCAGCAAAAGTGGATGCCGGTTTTGCGTGAGAATGCGCCTTCGAGCGAAGAGCGCGCGCGTCATCGTCCGCCCGCGTCCATCTGATTGCCACCCGTCCGCATTCGAAGTGAGATCATTCATGCCCCGCGATAACGACAAAGACAATGCTTCCTCGCGTGGCCGGCGTGATCGGCCGCCCGGCGGCAAGGGCCGTTCCGGCGCGGCCCGGGGGCCCGACAAGAAATTTGCCAAGCGCGGTTTTGCCGGCAAGGAATTCGCCGGCAAGCGCGATGGCGACCAACGCGACGGCGAGCGCCGGCCTTATGCCGGCAAATCCGACGGCGGCAAACCCTATGGCAAGAAACCCTATTCGGGTTCGGGCAAGCCTTACGCCGGCCGGCGCGATGGCCCGCCACCCCGCCGCGATGACGACGCGCCGCGCCGTCCTGACCGGGACGCGCCGCGCCGTTTTGACAAGGAGGCTCCGCGTGCTGCCCGGTTCAGCCGGGATGATCGCCCCCGTGGCGATCGGCCTGACAAAAAATTTGGTGACAGGAAATTCTCGCGCGGGGCGCCGGACCGCGGTCCGCGCAAGGATTTTGGCAGCCGGCCGGATCGCGGCCCCGACCGCGGCGATGCAAAACCGTGGCAGAAGCGCGACGCTTCGGCACCCGATCATGTCGGCCGCAATTCCCGATCTCGCGACGGCGCGCGGAAATTTGACAAGCCCCGCTTCGACAAGCCGCGGGATGATCGGGGTGGCGAGGAGCGTCCACGTTTCTCGCGTCCGCGCGAGGACCGTCCTGCCGGCGACCGGCCATTTCGCGAACCGCGCAAATTCGATCGCCCGCGCCAGGGTGGACCGAAGTTCGATCGTCCGCGCGAAACGCCCGAAGGCCGCGCCGGTTGGCAGGAGCATCCGCGCAGCGACCGCCAGGCCGATCGGCCGCGGCGCGACAATGAGGATGACAGCAAGATCTTCACCAAGCGTCCGGCGTTCGGCGGCCGAGGCGCCTATCGTGAACGGGTTTCCGACGAACGCCGTGCGGCGCGGCCGCCGCGCGAAAAGAAATCCGGCGAGCGCATCGCCAAGGTGGTGTCGCGGGCCGGGCTGGCCTCGCGCCGCGACGCCGAGGAATGGATCGTGCAGGGCCGCGTCACCGTCAATGGCCGCGTCATCAACTCGCCGGCGCTCGATGTCACCGCCAACGATGTCGTCACCGTCGACGGCAAGCCGTTGCCGCCGCGCGAGCGCACCCGGATGTTCCTGTATCACAAGCCGCGCGGCCTGATGACGACCCATGCCGACCCGGAAGGGAGGCCGACGGTATTCGACAATCTGCCGGAAGGACTGCCGCGGCTGATCAGCATCGGCCGGCTCGATTTCAACACCGAAGGGCTGCTGCTGCTGACCAATGACGGCGGTCTCGCCCGCGCGCTCGAACTGCCGGACACCGGCTGGCTGCGGCGCTATCGCGTCCGTGCCCATGGCGAAGTAACGCAAGGCCAGCTCGATGAGCTCAAGAAGGGCGTCGAGGTCGACGGCGTCAAATACGGCTCGATCGATGCGACGCTGGAGCGCGACCAGGGCGCCAATGTCTGGCTGGTGTTTGCCATCCGCGAAGGCAAGAACCGCGAAGTCCGCAACGTGCTGGCGCATCTCGGGCTCGAAGTGAACCGCCTGATCCGGGTCTCCTACGGTCCTTTCCAGTTGCTCGAGCTCGCCGAAGGCGAGGTCGAGGAAGTCAAGACCCGGGTGCTGCGCGAGCAGCTCGGTGAGAAAATTGCGACGCTGGCGGGCGCGGATTTCAACCGGCCGATGCAAGGCCAGCCGGACGCGAAAGCCGAAGACGATGCAGCCGAGGTCGCGCATGGCAAAAAGCCGTTCAGGCCCGCCGGCAAGAGCGGCCTGATCGCCGACCGCAAGGGCCGCCGCGTGCTGGTGCAGCGCACCGGCAGCGAGGAAGCGCGCGCGCGCAATGAAGCCGAGGCGAGCGGTTATGGGCCGCCGCGCCGTCCGCAGCGCGGCTATCACGGCAAACGCGATCTGAAGCCGCGCGACGAGTAGGGTAGTGGTTGGATGAGAGCTGCTGGTTCTCTCGATGTCGCACGGGAAGCCTTCTCCCCTCCCCCTTGCGGGGAGGGGTTGGGGGTGGGGGTAAGCCCCATCCAGCATCGTTGCGGTTTACCCCCCTCCCTGACCCTCCCCCACAAGGGGGGAGGGAAAACGACGACTCCTCGTGCAGCGAACACCGCTCTGTTCCCTCCCGCCTTGTGGGTCGCCTTGTGTGGGAAGGCCAGGGAAGGGGGTACCCCACAACAACTCTGCGCGCATGGCACCCCCACCCCTGACCCCTCCCCACAAGGGGGAGGGGAACGCACCTGCGGTTCGGCGAACCGGCGGGCCCACTGATGCGCGTCGTCGGCGGGCGATTGAAGGGTCGCAATCTGGCGTCGCCGTCATCGCGCGACATCCGCCCGACCGCGGACCGCCTGCGCGAGGCGGTCTTCAACATCCTGGTTCACGCCTATGGCAACCCGGTCGAAGGCGCGCGGGTGCTGGATTTGTTTGCCGGCACCGGCGCGCTCGGCATCGAGGCGGTGTCGCGCGGCGCGCGATTTGCGCTGTTCGTCGACAACGGCACCGAGGCTCGCGCGCTCTTGCGGAACAATGTCGAAGCGCTGGGCCTCGGCGGGGTAACAAAAGTGTTCCGTCGCGATGCCACCAATCTCGGTCCGGCACACCCGGTCGAACCGTTCTCGCTGGTATTTCTCGATCCGCCCTACCGGATGAGCCTCGCCGAGAAGGCGTGTATCTCCTTGCGCGACGGCGGCTGGCTGACACAGGCCGCGCTGCTCGTGGTGGAAGAAGCCAGGGCGGCGGAATTCGCCGCGCCGGAGGGATTTGAGGAGCTGGAGCGGCGCGCCTATGACGACACCGAGTTCGTATTCCTGCGCGAGGCCGCCCGACGATGAGGACCGGGTCACCTCCGTCCGAACAGCTTCTCGATGTCCGACAGTTTCAATTCGACATAGGTCGGGCGGCCGTGATTGCACTGGCCGGAGTTCGGCGTGTCTTCCATCTCGCGCAGCAGCGCGTTCATTTCCTCGGCCTTGAGGCGGCGGCCGGCGCGCACCGAGCCATGGCAGGCCATGGTGGCCGCGACATGCATCAGGCGGCGTTCCAGTGGCAAGGCCTCGTCCCATTCCGCCATGTGCTCGGCAAGATCGCGCAGCAGCGAGGCCGCATCGGCCTTGCCGAGCAGCGCCGGCGTCTCGCGCACCGCGACCGCGCCGGGGCCGAAGGATTCGATTGCAAGCCCGAACGAGGCGAGCTCGTCCGCGCGCGTGACTAGCCGTTCGACCGTCGCCTCATCCAGTTCGACGATTTCGGGGATCAGCAGAATCTGCCGCGGCACGCCGTCTCTCGCCAGCGCGGCCTTGAGCCTTTCATAGACGATGCGTTCATGCGCGGCGTGCTGGTCCACCACGACCAGGCCGTCGCGGGTCTGCGATACGATATAGGTCTCGTGAATCTGCGTCCGTGCCGCGCCGAGCGGACGATCGAGCAGATCGGCGGAAGGGGCTTCCTGGAAACGCACGTCCGCGGTCGGCGTCCCGACATCGAACGCCGCCTGTCCGGGTTCGGCGAGGGCCGCCGCGCGGTCGAAGGCCGGCGCTGGTCCGGCCGGATAGGCCGGCGAGCGGCGCCAGTCCCAGTTGGCCGGAGCGCGGTGCAAAGGACGGGCGGAACGCAGCGATCGCCGCGCCGCCGCTGTTGGCCGCGGTGCGCTTGCCCTCGCGGGCAAGGCCCTCCTTCAAGGCGTGCACGATCAGCGCCCGAACCAGCCCGGCGTTGCGGAACCGGACCTCGGTCTTGGCCGGATGCACGTTGGCATCGACCTCCTGCGGTCCCAGTGTCACGAACAGCGCCACCACCGGATGGCGGTCGCGCGGCAGATAGTCGGCATAGGCCGCGCGCACCGCGCCGAGGATCAGCTTGTCGCGCACCGGCCGGCCGTTGACGAACAGATACTGCCCGAGCGCATTGCCGCGGGTCAGCGAGGGCGCCGCAGCAAATCCTTCGACCACGACGCCCTCGCGTTCGGAGCGCACCTCGATCGCGCTGCCGCGAAAGTCCGCGCCGAGGATATCGCCGAGCCGCGTCAGCCGACCGGGCGCGCCCGGCAACGCCGCCGCCCAGGTGACTGGCGCGCGTTCCTCGCCGGCCAGCGTGAAGGCGATATCAGGCCGCGCCATGGCGAGGCGGCGGACCACCTCGCGGATCGCCTCGGCCTCGGTGCGGTCGGTCTTGAGAAATTTCAGCCGCGCCGGCGTGGCGTAGAACAGGTCGCTGACTTCGACGCGGGTGCCTTGGGAGAGCGCCGCCGGCATGATCGGCAATTTGGCGCCGGCTTCAACCGACAGCGACCAGGCGTGCGGTTCGGTGGCATGGCGCGTGATAATGCCGAGCTTCGCCACCGCGCCGATCGAGGGCAGCGCCTCGCCGCGAAACCCCAGCGTGCGGATCCGCAGCAGATCCTCGTCGTCGAGCTTGGAAGTGGCATGGCGATCGACCGCCAACGCGAGGTCGCCATGGCTCATGCCGCTGCCGTCGTCGGTGATGCCGATCCGGCGTCGGCCGCCACCGTCGGTGAAGATGTCGATCCGGCTGGCGCCGGCGTCGATGGCGTTTTCGACCAGTTCCTTGACCACGCTGGCGGGACGCTCGATCACCTCGCCGGCGGCGATGCGGTTGACGACCTGTTCGGGGAGCTGGCGGACGGGCATGGGTGCTGGGCGACTCGTGGAAATAGCAGGTCAATTTAGAGGCTTTTGTCGGACCAGGGGAGGGCAGGGTGGCCGAACCCAAGGGTTTCTTGAGCTGATTTTCCGTTTGCACATGCGGAAGCGGCACCGTGTTCCCGATGCGCGCCGTCCGGATTCGAGCCGCGTGTGGTCGCGACAGATATATTGTGACCCGTGCCGGCCGGGTATATCGTTTAGAAAAGCTATAAAAGGTCGGGAGGATCCCATGTGCCAGTTGTTCGCCCATCAGCCGCAACGGGACTATGAATCGCAGACCAGATCGCTTCGCATCGATGGCCATTGCACGTCGATCCGGCTGGAGATGGCGTTCTGGGATACGCTCGAGGAAATCGCGAACAAGGAAGACATGAGTCTCGCCAAGTTCCTGACCAAGCTGCACAGCGAGGTGCTGGATCATTGTGGCGAAGTACATAATTTTGCGTCGCTGCTGCGCTGCTCCTGCCTGATCTATCGTTCACGAGCCGCAACTGTCTTGCCGGATTTTGCCGACGGCGCGCCGCCGCGACTGGTCGCCGCCGAATAGGCGGGGCCGATCGCGAAGTTCGTCATGCCCGGGCTTGCGGGCATCCACCTTCAGCCAAAAACCGTCATTGCGAGCGCAAGCGAAGCAATCCATAGCGCGGCGAACTGGCTGTGGATTGCTTCGTCGCTTGCGCTCTTCGCAATGACGGCTGAGAGTTTTGTCGTTGCGGGGGAGGCAAGACGTGGATGGCCGGGACAAGCCCGGCCATGACGGAAACGAGGCACTCGGGATCCCGCTAGATCTCCTTCCGCTGCATGGCGCCGGCGATGTGGTCGGCCTGCCGGGTGGCCAGCGCCACGATCGTGAGTGTCGGATTGCAGGCCGCGCCGCTGGTGAACTGGCTGCCGTCCGACACGAACAAATTCTTGATGTCGTGGGTCTGTCCGAACTTGTTCACTACACCGTCTTTGGCCTTGGCGCTCATCCGGTTGGTGCCCATGTTATGGGTGCTCGGATACGGCGCGGTCGGATAGGTCACCGTCGCACCGACTGCCTCGTACACCGCCGAGCCCTGTTTGTAGGCGTGATCGCGCATGGCGATGTCGTTGGGATGGTCGTCATAGTGCACGCTCGCGACCGGCAAACCGAACTTGTCCTTGGCCTTCGGGTCGAGCGTGACGCGGTTGGTCTCCTGCGGCATGTCCTCGCCGACCAGCCACATCCCGGCCATCCGCGGGTATCCTTCCATTGCCGCGGTGAACGGGCGTCCCCAGGCGCCGGGATTGAGGAACGCCGCCATGAAGGGCAGACCCAGCGACAGCGTTTCCATTTCATAGCCGCCCATGAAACCGCGCGAAGGGTTGTGCCGCGCCTCGTCACGGATGATGCCGGCCATGGTGGTGCCGCGATACATGTGCACCGATCGGTCGAAAACGGCATAGACGCTGCCGGTCATGTGACGCATGTAGTTGCGGCCGACCTGGCCGGAACTGTTGGCGAGGCCGTCGGGAAACATGCTCGACGCACTGTTGAGCAACAGCCGCGGGCTCTCGATCGAGTTGCCGGCCACCGCGACGACGCGCGCCTTCTGGCGCTGCGTCTTGCCGGCTTCGTCGGCGTAGACGACGCCGGTGACCTTGCCCGATGCATCATGCTCGATCTTGAGCGCCATGCTGTTCGGGCGAACCTCGAGGTTGCCGGTCGCCTCGCCCTTGGGGATCTCGGTGTAGAGCGTCGACCATTTGGCGCCGGATTTGCAGCCCTGGAAACAGAAACCGATCTGCTGGCAGGAGCCGCGGCCATCGCGGGGCTCGCTGTTGATCGCCATCCGCCCGGTGTGCACTTCCTTGTATCCGAGCTTCCTGGCGCCGGCCTCCATCACCTTGAAGTTGTTGTTGCCCGGCAATCCCGGAATGTTGTTGGTGCGGGTGACGCCCATCTTGTCTTCAGCTTTGGCGTACCACGGCTCCATTTCCGCCAGCGTGATCGGCCAGTCGAGCAGGTTGGCGCCCGGCACATTGCCATAGGCGCTTCGGATCCGAAACTCATGCTCGTCGAACCGCAGCGATGCGCCGGCCCAATGCACGGTCGATCCGCCGACCGATTTGACGATCCACGCCGGCAGATTTGGAAAGTCGCTGGCAACGCGCCAGGTGCCGGACGTCGTTCGCATGTCGGTCCATGCGAGCTGCGTGAAGCTTTCCCATTCATTGTTGATGAAGTCCTGGATCTCGGTGCGCGGTCCGGCCTCAAGGATCACCACCTTGACACCTTTCTGAGCGAGCTCATTGCCGAGCGTACCGCCGCCGGCGCCGGAGCCAACAATTACAACAACGCCATCGTCGTTCTGATCGAATTTCGCCATGATCTGTCCTCCCAACCGGATTTGCTCGAAGCCCTAGACTTTCGGCAGCCAATCGATGTCGTTGAAGCCGCGTTTGATGTAGCCACCATGCTCGGCGGACGAGCCCTCGTAGCCGAATTTCGGCCATAGCTCTTCCTGGTTGTAGAGAGAGACAACAAGATCGGAGCGGACCTTCTTGAAGAAATCGGTCTGCTCGATTCCCTGCAACAGCACGACCCGGTCGGCTTCCCAGGGGACTTGTGCGTAAGCGACCTTGTGCCGATCCTTCGCGTCCTGATCGAGACGCCGGACGCCGTCTTCAAGCAGCGCCTTGACGGCCGGATCCTTGGCCGCCTTGCCGTCCCACGGCTTGACGGCGGTGACGTAGTAGCTGTCGACCAGGAAGTCGTGCGGATAGATGTCGCGCGCGACTTTGACCAGCGTCTTCAGGGTCGCCGGCGTCAGCGTCGTGGCGTCGTCGGCCCACGCATCCTCAACGCCAATCCCGGTATTGGCCGCGATGGCAGCGGCCGGGAGCGCGGTCGCAGCGCCCTGCAGGAAAATTCGGCGATTATATTTGCCTCGACGATCAACTTCTCTCATGGGGTACCTCCATTGAACATTCTTGTCGATTGCACTAGCCGAAGCGGCCGCCTTTCTGGATCACCTCGATCTTGTAGCTGTCGGGATCGGACACGAAGAAAAAGCGCGCCAGCGTGGCGCTGTCGTGCTTGAAATCGCGGAGCGGCCCGGGCGACAGGTTCTCGCGCTCGAACCGGGCGTGTTCGGAATCGAGATCGTCGACGACAACGGCCAGATGGCCGTATCCGTCGCCTGCGAGGTAGGGTTCCTGGCGGCCGAAATTCACCGTCAGCTCGAGTTCGAACGGCGATGAGGGGTGACGCAGATAAATCAGGGCGAAATCCGGAAACACCAGCCGGTCGGCAATCTGCAGGTCGAACGCGCGGGCATAGAAGTCGAGCGACTTCGCCTCATCGAACACGCGGATCATCGAGTGAACCGGCTTGGCCATTCAGTTCAACCCCTTGAGATAGGTAATGATGGCGGTGCGGGTCTCGGCCTTGGCCTGGCGGTACGGCATGATGGCGCCGGGCACCACGGCCTGCGGATTCGCCAGCCACGCGTCGAGCCTGTTCTCGTCCCAGGTGAAATCGGCCTGCGCCAGGCTCGGTGAATAGGGGAACCCTTCGACCTTGCCGGCTTTGCGGCCGATGATCTGCGCCAATGTCGGTCCCTGTCGAGTAGCGTCGGACAGATTTGTCGTGTGACACGTGGCGCATTGCTGTTTGAAAAGCGCGGCTCCATCGGGAGGCTTGGCCGCGGGCAGCGGGATTTGTGCTGAAACGGCGCTGACAAACGTTATCGCGCTGCAAAATCCCAGCCCCATGACGCGTATCGCACGTCGCTTTCTCATGACCGTCACCGTTGGCGCGAGCCAAGCTTAGGTCGCCGCCAACAGGCGGTGGTAGTAGCGGGCTGTTTTATGACGAAACAAAACAAAAGAGGTGAGTGCGCGGCGGATGCTGCCGCGCGTCGGCTTCAATCGTCAAAGCCGCCCGAGCTTCGCCTCGCCTTGACGTCGCTGCGGCGCTTCTTGCCTTCCAGCCGCCGTTGCTTGGAACCCAGCGTCGGCCGGGTAGCGCGGCGCGGGGTTGGCCGGATCGAGGCTTCGCGAAGCAATTGCAGCAATCGGTCGATCGCGTCGGCGCGGTTGCGCTCCTGGGTACGGAAACGCTGCGCATGAATCACAATCACGCCGTCCTTGGTCATGCGCTGGCCCGCGAGCCGGTCTAGCCGCGCCGCGACATCGTCGGCGAGCGTGATCCGTCGGGTATCGAACCGCAGTTGCGCGGCACTCGAAAGCTTGTTGACGTTCTGTCCGCCCGGTCCCGAGGCGCGAACGAAATGGATCTCGATGTCATTTTCGTCGATCAGGAGGTCGCGGGAAACCCGCAGCATGGCGTCACCGGGAGCGAGAGAATCGGGCGAGCCGAGGATAGCGGTTTTATGCAGGGCTTGCTTGACGGTGCCCGGAAAATTGCCCGGCTGGGCTCGCTCAATTCGCTCCCGACGGGGAGTGCGTCCGGATTCGTTTTTTCGTCATGGCCGGGCATAGCCGTCCGAGGGACGGCGTCGCTTCCTTCCGCTCGCCTATGTCCCGGCCATCCACGTCTTTCTTGTTTCGTTGCCGCGAAGACGTGGATGCCCGGGACAAGCTAGGACAAGCTCGGGCATGACGGTCGAAGAATGAAGGCCACGCTAGAGCGAATGCTGGACCAGATCAATTCGCCGTCGGCGGGGCTGGCGTTGCCGCGGCGGGCTGCGCGGCAGCCTGCGGGGCGCGGCCGACAATCACGGTCAACAGACCCTGTCCCCACAGACGCTTGGCGGCGCGCTTGGCGTCATCGAGGGTAACCGCGTCGACGATGGCGTTGCGCTTTTCGATATAGTCGATCGGAAGTCCGTCGAGCTGGTACTGCAGCAGCGCCGCTGCGAGCTTGGATGAGGTGTCCAGCGCCAGCATCTGCGACCCCTTGAGATAGGATTTGGCTTCGTCCAGCTCCTGCTGGGTCGGGCCATCCTCGGCCATGCGGCGGACTTCCTTGTCGATAGCCTCGACCGTTTCGCCGGCGCGGTCGGCGCGGGTGCCGGTATTGCCGACAAACACTGCGGAATGCTCCATCCAGAGCAGCGCCTCGTAGACCGAATAGGCAAGGCCGCGCTTCTCGCGCACCTCGTGGTAGAGCCGTGACGACAGCGTCCCGCCGCCGAGAATGTGGTTGACGACATAACCTGCCATGAAATCGGGATCATGGCGCTTGAAGCCGGGGCCGCCGAACGTCACCACGGTCTGCGGAACATCGAGCGGAATGAACGCGCGCTGCGGCGGTTTGGCGGCCTCGACCTCGGCGACCGGCGTCAGGCTCGCTTTGGCCGGCAATCCGCCAAACGTCCGGTCGAGCAGCTTGCCGAGCGTATCGGCGTCGATATCGCCGACCACGGCGATCCTGAGCGTGTCCCTGGCGAGGACGCGGCGGGTATAAGTCTTGAGATCGGCGATATCGATCTTGGCCGCGCTTTCCAGGGTGCCCTCGGCGCGCCGGCCGTAGGGATGGTCGCCAAACGCCATTTCCAGGAACTTGCGGCTCGCCAGCGCGCCAGGATTGGTGGTGTCGCCGCGCAGGCTCGACATCACTTGCGAACGAATCCGTTCGACGTCGACGCTGTCGAAATGCGGCGAGGTCAGTGCCATCCGAAGCAGATCGAAGGCCTCGTCCTTGTTGTCCCGCAGCATGCGCAGCGAACCGCGGAAAAAATCCCTTGTGTCCCTGAAGCTGAGCTCGATGGCGCGGCGGTCGAGCCGTTCGTGGAAGGTCTTGGAATCGAGGTCACCCGAGCCTTCATCGAGCAGATCGGCGACCAGATTGCCGACCCCGGGCTTGTCGGCCGGATCCTGTGCGGCGCCGCCGCCGAAGGCATATTCCATCGCGATCAGCGGCAAGGTGGCATCCTGCACGAACCAGGCCTCGATGCCGCCCGGCGTCACCAGATGCTGGATCTTTGCCGCGGCCTGCGACGGCGTTGACGCGATCAGCGTCATGGCGAAACAGGCCGCAATCATCGTCACGACGCGGCGCGCGGCAACCCCGGAATAAGTCACGAGCGCTTCTCCTCGGGTTTTGCCGTGGTGTCCTTGATCAGATAGCCGGTCACCGAGCGCTTCTTGTCGAGCCATTTTCGCGCGGCGGCGCTGACCTGTTCGGCGGTGACGGCACGAATGCGATCCGGCCAGCTTCGGATGTCCTCGACGCTCAAGCCGATGGTGAGCGCGGCGCCATACCAGCGCGCCAGCGTCGCCTGGTTGTCCTGGGCATAGATGGCTTCGGCGATGAGCTGGGTCTTGACGCGCTCAAGGTCCTCGGCCGGAATGGTGTTCTGTCCGACATCGGCGATCACACGATCGACCGCCTGTTCGACCTGGGTGAACTCCACGCCGGGTTTGGGCGCGACCGAGATCGTGAACTGGGTGGCATCGAGCGAGGTGCCCTGATATCCGGCGCCGGCGCTGACCGCGAGCGACTTGTCGATCACCAGCGCGCGATACAAATAGGAATTGCTGCCATTGCCCATCAATTGCGCCAGCACATCGAGCGCCGGGCTTTCGCCGGCGGCGGCGGTGGTGGCGGACGGAACCAGATAGAAGCGCTTCATGTTCGGCTGTTCGACGCGCGGGTCGGCGAGCGTCACGGTGCGCGGGGCGACCGGCGTCGGCTCCTGCGGACGCAGGCGTCGCGCCGGAATCGAAGGCTGCGGCGGCACCGGGCCGAACGTCCGCTCCGCCATCGGGCGAACGTCCTTTTCATCGACGTCGCCGGCGATCACCAGCGTCGCGTTGTTCGGTGCATAGAAGCGCTTGTAGAACGCCAGCGCGTCCTCGCGGTCGAGTTTCTCGATTTCGTGGTGCCAGCCGATGACCGGCCGGCCATAGGGATGATTGAGGTACAGCGCCGCCATGATCTGTTCGGTCAGCCGCGCCTCCGGGTTGTTGGCGACGCGCATGTTGTATTCCTCGAGCACGACGTCGCGCTCCGGCAGCACGTTCTCGTCCTTGAGGATCAGGCCGGTCATCCGATCGGCCTCGAACTCCATCATGGATCCGAGCTGATCGCGCGGTACGCGCTGGAAATAGCCGGTGTAGTCGGTCGAGGTGAAGGCGTTTTCGTTGCCGCCGATCTTGAGCACGGTCTGGGAGAACTGGCCGGCCGGATGCTTGCTGGTGCCCTTGAACATCAAATGCTCAAGAAAATGCGCAAGGCCCGATTTGCCGGGCGTCTCGTCGGCCGAGCCGACCTTGTACCAGATCATCTGGGTGACAACCGGCGTGCGGTGATCGGGGATCACCACCACTTTCAGGCCGTTGCCGAGGGTGAAGGTGGCGGGAGGCTGCGATGTCACGGTGGTCTGGGCGCGAACGCCAGGTGCAGAGACGGTGAACGCCAGCAGCAGCGCGGCGACGGAGCAAACGACAAAACGGGATGAGGACATCATGACCTGTCTGCAGGCTCGAACAAAAGCGTTCGAGATAAATCCGCGGCAATGTACGCCGCGTATCCGCCGTCACGCTTCACGAAGCCGAGAGACTGGCGCAATTAATCGCCATACTTGCCGGCGACCGGATTGTATTCCTTGTTGAGCAATTCCTTGGGTCCGGTGCCGTAGGCAAAATTTGGTGACGGCGTCTGGTAGCCGACCGGAGGCTGGGTCAGCGTTTCGCGCGTCGGCTCACCCGGGAACGGCGCCGTCTCGGTGGTATTGCCGTGGAACATGCTCAACAAACCGCCGTTAAAGCCAAGCTGCGACGGGCTGAGGAGCGTATCGGCCTGCCGGCCCGGCTGAACCGGATCGGTATCGGGATGGGCGGGGGCCGCGGTCCGCCCGACATTGAGCTCGCTCGGCGTCAGCGGCCGTGCGGCTTCCCAGAAATTGGCGGGCTTGCGTTTCTTGCTGGCTGCAATGGCGGCCTTGCGCTGCGCCACATCCGGGTCTTTCGGCCAATTGGGTGCATTGACCTCCGAGGAGGCTGAAACCGGCGGCGGCAGATCGATCTTGGGAGGTACCACCAGCGGCGAGCGTTCGCGATAATCGATACCGCGGTGGTTCTGCATGTTGGTGGCGCCAAGTCCGGACATGACGTTGTCGAGGATCTTTTCCTCGAAGGTCTTGTCGTCGCCCTGGTCTTCGTCGTCCTGGGCGCGCGCAGCGCCAGCCACCATCACCAGACCGACGCCCAGAGCGAGCGCGGCGAGCCGGAGCCCGCGCAGCGGCGCTCCCGACCCATTCTGCGGCATCCAAGCGGTGGCTTCAGTCTTGCGCATCGCGCTGTCCCTGTTGATTCTCTTTCAATTCTGCTGCGAACTGGCGTTGGCCGGCGGCCATCCCGCGCGCTACGCAGCTTTCAGCCTGATCGGGTCGTATCAGCCGGGATCAGGGCGCTTTTGCGGCGGGTACCCCCAGGAAGCTGTCATACAGCAAGGCAGCGACCCCGGCAACGATCGCCACGTCGGCGAGGTTAAACACGTACCAATTGAAGGTATTGCCCGCGATCTGGACATGGAACAGGGCGAAATCGACCACCGCGCCATAGGCCAGG
>CAWEEF010000015.1:0-343832 GCA_963808035.1 uncultured Alphaproteobacteria bacterium
GTGGAACCCGGCCGGGTCGTTGCTTCGTTCGCCACGGTCGGGCTCGCCGCGGCCCGCCTTTGTTGATAGATCCCGGATCGCGCTTGGCCCGTCCGGGATGGAATTGGAGCCAGCTTGGCTTACTTCAATTCCACCTTGGCGCCGGCCTTCTCGAGTTGGGCCTTGATCTTGTCGGCTTCGTCCTTGTTCACGCCTTCCTTGACCGGCTTGGGCGCGCCCTCGACGAGGTCCTTGGCTTCCTTGAGGCCGAGGCCGGTGATGGCCCGGACTTCCTTGATGACTTCGATCTTCTTCTCGCCGACTGCGGCGAGCACGACGGTGAATTCGGTCTTTTCTTCAACCGGAGCAGCGGCAGCGCCGCCACCGGCCGGGCCGGCCACCGCTACTGCGGCTGCGGCGGACACGCCCCACTTCTCTTCGAGCAGCTTGGCGAGTTCGGCCGCTTCGAGCACGGTGAGGCTCGAGAGGTCGTCGACGATTTTCTGTAAGTCAGCCATTGATCTGTTTCCTTAAACGTATTGGTTCGAACCAGGTTTGATTTGCGAAGGGCGTCAGGCCGCTTCGCTCTTTGAGGCATAGGCCTGAACCACGCGCGCAAGCTTGGCTGCGGGCGCGGTGGAGAGCTGCGCGATCTTGGTCGCCGGCGCCACCAGGAGGCCGAGGAGCTTCGCACGCAACTCATCGAGCGACGGCAGCGCGGCAAGCGCCTTGACGCCGTCGAGATTCAGGACGGTTTTGCCCATCGATCCACCAAGAATGACGAACTGATCGTTCGTCCTGGCGAATTCCACGGCAACCTTCGGCGCCGCCACCGGATCGTTTGAAGTCGCGATCACGGTCGGCCCCTTCAACAGGGAGCCGATGGCAACGACGTCCGTGCCCTCAAGAGCAATTTTGGCGAGACGGTTCTTCGAGACCTTCACCGACGCGCCCGCCTGCTTCATCTGCATGCGCAGCTTCTGCATCTGGGCCACGGTGAGGCCGGAATAATGGGCGACGACCGCAACGCTGGTGGTCTTGAAGATCCCGTTCAGCGTCTCGACCGCGTCCTTTTTTGCCGCTCTTTCCACAGCAAGCTCTCTCCGGTTGGCGGTCTGTGCCCAAGTCTGTAACGAGGACAGGACCGCCGGGTTACACCCATCGTCCCGCCCGAAACCTGACCTCAAGACACCAGTCCAAAGGACGCCGGGCAGCACGACATTGAAACGCCTGCCCTCCCGAACCCAAGGGGGTCGCGGGTTGTCGAGGTTCGAACCACATCGGCGACCCGCCACTAACCGCAGCGGGCGCAAATCCGGTCTTCACCCGTCTATGCAGGCCATCCGATTAAGCCGTTGAGGAAACTTTTGGTTTCGCCGCGGGCGCCTGCAGTCTTGGACAGGATCGAGGTGCTTCCGGCACGCCGTAAGACCCCTGCGCACATCTGCCAACGCGACGAGTTTCCTTCCTTTCGAGCAATCCATGCGGACGTCCGGAAAGGAATGGTCTCCTATCGTGTCGGGTTTTCAGAATGCGCACACAGACGTGCCAGCAACGGCCAGCACGCCCGGAAGCGGCTGTGTAACAAGTTTTTTCCGCGTTGCCAAGCGCAAATCCAACCGCAATCGAATGGAACGCAAAATTCGCACCAGTTTGGCCGGTTTGGGCCCGTTGTGGCACAAAATTGTCGGCTCAGGCCCCCCGGACACCATACGGCAGCGGCCGGCCAGCGAAAAACGCCTCCAAATTGGCCATCACGCAATCCTGCATCGCAATATGCGACTCGACCGTGTGGCCGCCGATATGCGGGGTCAGCACCACATTCGGAAACGCGGTCAGCGCGTCCGGCGCATGCGGCTCGGTCGCATAGACGTCAAGGCCAGCGCCGGCGATGGCCTCGTCGGCGAGCGCCGAGACCAGCGCCCGCTGATCCATCACCGAGCCGCGGGCGATATTGACGACATAGCCGTCGGCGCCGAGCCCTTTCAGGATTTCGGCATCGACGGCATGATGGGTGTCGGGGCCGGCACGGACCGCGATCACCAGGACGCTGCACCATTCCGCCAGTGCCGCGAGGCTCGGGAAATAGCGGTACGGCAGCTCGCGGCGGCTGCGGCTGAAATAGCCGACCTCGCTCTCGAATGCCGCCGCCCGTGCCGCGATCTTGCGGCCGATCTCGCCCATGCCGTAGATGCCGACCCGGCGGCCGCGCATGCCGGGCTGCGGACGCATCATCGGCGAGGGCCTGGCGGCGGCCCAGTTGCCGCTTCGCACGTAGTCATCCGCCACCAACAGCCGCCGCGTCACCGCGAGCATCAGGGCCATGGCGATATCGGCGACCGACGAGGCATTGGCGCCCGGACTGTGGCCGACCGTGATGCTGCGTTCGGCCGCGGCCGCCAGATCGACGCCGTCATAGCCGGTGCCATAACAGACGATCGCGCCGAGCTTCGGCATCAAGTCCATCATTTCGCCGCCGAGCGGGGTTCCGCCCGCGGTGATCATCGCGCGAATGCCGGCAAGCTGTTCGGGCGCAAACACCCGGTTGGGCGGCTTGCCGGCAGCATCCATCAGCTCGAAGCGCTCGCCGATGCGCACCATCAGCGCTTTCGGAAAACGCGAATAGATCAGCACATGTTCTGGCATCGACCGCTTTTTCCCTCAAACGCAAGGGGCGGAATGGGTTACCCAATTCCGCCCCTGCTTGGTCTCGATGGTCCGCAACCGTTCTAACCGAGCAAGGTGCCCGGCTCGACCTTGACGCCCGGTCCCATGGTCGACGAAACCGCCACGCGCTGGATGTAGGTGCCCTTGGCGCCGGCGGGCTTCGCCTTGGCGACCGCATCGGCGAGCGCCTTGACGTTCTGCACCAGTTTCTCCTCGGAGAACGACGCCTTGCCGATGCCGGCCTGCACAATGCCGGCCTTCTCGACGCGGAATTCGACCGAACCGCCCTTGGCGCCCTTCACGGCCGTGGTGACGTCCATGGTCACGGTCCCGATCTTCGGGTTCGGCATCATGCCGCGCGGGCCGAGCACCTTGCCGAGCCGGCCGACCAGCGGCATCATGTCCGGGGTGGCGATGCAGCGGTCGAAATCGATGGTGCCGCCCTGCACTTTCTCAACCAGATCTTCGGCGCCGACGACGTCAGCGCCTGCCGCCCTGGCCTCATCCGCCTTGGCGCCACGCGCGAACACGCCGACACGCAGGGTGCGCCCGGTGCCGTTCGGCAGGTTGACCACGCCACGGACCATCTGGTCGGCGTGACGCGGATCGACCCCGAGATTGATCGCAATCTCGATGGTTTCGTCGAACTTCGACTTAGCCCGCTCCTTGACCATCTTGATGGCGTCCGCCAGCGGATAGAGTTTCTCCCGATCAACACCTTCACGGGCCTTTTTCAAACGTTTTCCGATTGCCATGGCGCCTTACCCCGCGACTTCAAGACCCATCGAGCGGGCCGAGCCCTCGACCATCTTCATGGCCGCCTCGATGGTATCGCAATTCAGATCCTTCATCTTCTTCTCGGCGATTTCGCGCACCTGCGCCTTGCTCACCTTGCCGGCCTTGTCGCGGCCGGGCGCTTTCGAGCCCGACTGGATCTTGGCGGCCTGCTTGAGAAAGAAGGACATCGGCGGCGTCCTCATCTCGAAGGTGAACGAGCGATCGGCATAGATCGTGATCACCACCGGAATCGGCGTGTTCTTTTCTTCCTTCTGGGTCTGGGCGTTGAACGCCTTGCAGAATTCCATGATGTTGAGGCCGCGCTGACCAAGCGCGGGGCCGATCGGCGGCGAAGGGTTCGCCGCGCCGGCCGGCACCTGCAATTTCAGGTATCCGGTCACTTTCTTTGCCATCTGTCACTCCTCATGCTGCCCCGGACCAGCCCGGAAGCTTCACAGGACCGTGGTGCGGTTCGATGGATGACTGGCCATCATCCGTCTCCTCCCACGGTTCTCTCTGTCATGCCCGGACTTGATCCGGGCATCCATCAATCTTCGCAAAACACCTTCTAGCGAAGCATGATGGATTGCCGGGTCAAGCCCGGCAACGACAATACGATCAGACCTTCTCGACCTGACCGAATTCCAGTTCGACCGGTGTGGCGCGTCCGAAGATCGACACCGCGACCTTCAGGCGCGAGCGCGCCTCGTCGATTTCCTCGACCACCCCGGAGAACGATGCGAACGGCCCGTCGGCAACCCGCACATTCTCGCCGATCTCGAACGAGACCGAGGCCTTCGGCCGTTCCACGCCTTCTTGCACCTGGTGCAGGATCCGCATCGCTTCGGTTTCGGAAATCGGCATCGGCTTGTTTTCCGCGCCGAGGAATCCGGTCACCTTCGGGGTGTTCTTGATGAGATGGAAGGCCTCGTCGGTGAGCTGCATCTTGACCAGGACGTAGCCCGGGAAAAACTTGCGCTCGGCATCGACCTTGCGTCCGCGTCGCACTTCGGTGACCTTCTCGGTCGGCACCAGCACCTGTTCGAACAGTTCCTCGAGCCCGCGCTGCTTCGACTGTTCGCGGATCAACTCCGCGACCTTCTTTTCGAAGTTCGAATAGGCGTGAACGATATACCAGCGCTTGTCCATCGTTTGCGTTCCGGCGCTTGCCATCAGTGAATGCCCAGCACGAGGGTGACGAGATAGCGGATAGCCTGGTCCGAGGCGAAGAAGAAGACCGACGCCAGCGCGACCATCACGAACACCATGATCGTGGTGATCGTCGTCTCGCGGCGGCTGGGCCAGGTAACCTTGGCGGTCTCCGAGCGCACTTCCTGCAGGAATTTGAACGGGCTGAAAGCCATCGGTAGCGGTCCGCGTTCTTGGTGAGATTGTCAGGTTTTCAGGGAATCCGAACAGCCCTCCAGCGCCCAGCCCTCTTTTGAAGGATGAGCCGGCAAGCGGGCTCGATTTTTCGGGGATTTCAAAGCCGCGCCGGATATCCGTCAAACGGGCCGGCTGCAGGTGGCGGGTATGTACTGCGCGCGGGGTCAAAGGTCAAGGCAGCCGGCAATGACCGCACGGGAAACGGCCGGGACGTCCGCCGCCGGGTCGGCCGCCACCCGGGGGCCTACCCGCGGCTAGGTGTGTTGGCGATCCGATGGTCAAGACGAACGTCCGGGGCGAAGGAAAAGCCCGATCCCTATTCGAAAAATCGATGGTTCGAGCCTTCAACCGGGATCAGAAGTCAAGCGTGTTGACGCCTGCACTCTGCTAATTTCTTCGGCGGGGTGCTTTCCGAAGAGGAAAGGCATTCGTGCTCGTGGGAGCAAATCAACGGGGGGAATACGACCATGTCAGAATTACTTGCGCTGTCCGTGAGTGTCGCCGTCCTGGGGGGCATTTGGGCATTCATCGCGCTCGGCCCTTTAGCCGCCCTGGCTCTCGTTTGGGTTGGGTTCATCGCAGCAGGCTGCTTCTTTGCAGCGGGCGGCGATACCAAGGCGCTAACCAAGACGATCGTTGGCATCATTTACGGTGCCGTGATCGCCTGGATTGCGCTTCTAATCATCGCCAAGGTTCCGGTGCCGGCGTTGGGGACGGTTTGGCCGGCGATCATCGTCGGGGTTACGGTCTTCTTTCTCGTTATCGTCGCCTCTATCGATTTGCTCTCCTGCGTCCCGGCCAATGTCTACGGCTATGCCGCGCTGGTCGGCTACACGTTGTCGGCGGGCAAGTTGGATGCATTGACCGCCGCCGACAACTCCAATCCGCTGTTCCGCATCATCGTGTCCGCCGTATTGGGCGGTGTGCTCGGCTATCTCATGGGCCAATTGGCTGGTGTATTGAAGGTCAAGCCGGCCAATTAGCCCTGCCGATCTACCTGCGATGCTTGCACCGATTTTCTCCGGAAGATCGGTGCAGGCAATGAGATAAGTGCATGCCCTGCCCGGAAGACGCCAGTCGGTTCAAGACCAACGGTCAGAAGTTCGTGGACACCCGCACACGGTTTTGGAGTTCGGGTGGACAGGTCCGTTCACGTAACGTCCCTCTCGTCACCTGATCTCGATGAAATACTGACCATCCCGGCTCGACGACCGATCAAGCCGGTCTACATTAAAGCCTTCGTTGGCTTCGTTCGGAAGTCGTGGGAAGTGCGATGAACAGTGACTACGAAATTCGGGTCAAGGTGCTGCCCCTCGACGAGGGCGGTGGTTTCCTTGCATGGGTGCCTGATCTTCCCGGCTGCATGTCCGATGGTACCACGCGAGCAGAGGCGATCGACAACTTCACCAAAGCGATCGACGAGTGGATCGAGGAAGCGGGTCGGCTAGGTCGGGCTGTGCCAGCGCCAAGTCGCGGACAGGCTGTCTATTGAGGCATCGCAGTTCCTATTGATCCATAGGGGTGCCCATTTTCGTCTGCGCAGGATGATCCTCCGAAATAGGCCATTTGGGCGAGCCGGCCGACGGGTTGAACAATTTTTGACCGTTAACCTGATACCCGCCGATTGCTCGTTGGCCCTCGGACGAAACCAGCCAATCTGCAAACACCTTTGCCGCGGCCAACTTTGCGCCCGCATGCTTCTGCGGATCTAGTTCGATCACGTCGTATCGATTGAGCAGGCGTGCGTCGCCCTGGATAGCGACGATCAACGACCCCTTGTTGTTAAAGCTGAGCCACGTGCCGCGGTCCGATAGCGTATACGCGTCCATCGCGCTCGCGGCATTGAGGGCTTGGCCCATGCCGCCGCCGATATCGCGATACCACTTCTCCTGGCTGAGCGTATCGGGCGGCCGACCGGCGATTTTCCAAAGCCTTAACTCAGCGGCGTTCGTGCCGCTCTTGTCGCCGCGCGATACGAACGGCGCTTGGGATGTGGCAATCGCCTTCAATGCCGCAACGCTGTCGCTGCCGCCCTTCACATGAGCCGGATCGGCGGACGGCCCAACGATGATAAAGTCATTCCAGGCGATTTGGCGGCGCGTCGAGCCGTGACCTTCATCCATGAACTGTTGTTCGGCCTCTGGATCGTGAACCAGCAAGAGATCGGCATCGCCCCGCCGCGCGGTGTCCAACGCCTTGCCCGTGCCCTGCGCGACGACATTGACCGTGATGCCAGTCTTGGCCGTGAACTGCGGGAGAATGCTTGCCAATAGTCCGGACGCTTCGACCGATGTCGTCGAGGCCAACACGATGGATTGCTCGGCGGCAGAACTTGCATTTATCGCGACGACGATCGCAATGAGCACCAATGCGTTCCGAAACTTCATCGTACTTCGTCGCTCCCCGCCGTTCGCGCCCGTCCTGCGAGGGCAAACACTGTCGCGCTGACCGAAATGCTGATCCCTACCAACACCGCACCAAGAGCCAAAGCTAACGATAGGTCGCCTTGGCTCGTTTGAAGTGCAATGGTCGTGGTCATCGTTCTCGTCAAGCCCCGAATGTTGCCGCCGACCAAGATCACAGCGCCAACTTCCGAAACGGTGCGACCGAACCCCGCCAGGACGGCTGTTACGAGGTCCGCCCT
This sequence comes from uncultured Alphaproteobacteria bacterium, assembly GCA_963808035.1. Taxonomy (GTDB): domain Bacteria; phylum Pseudomonadota; class Alphaproteobacteria; order Rhizobiales; family Xanthobacteraceae; genus Bradyrhizobium. Next base: position 7,454 of record CAWEEF010000015.1, read on the forward strand.
AATGATCATGAGGATTTGTGGAACAGCCTGCAATCGCGTCGCCCCATCGCTCGTCAGTTCGTCACCGTAGCGACCCCAAGCCCTCTCGCTGGCTCGGTGCACGAGCGCTGTAATGATCGGGATGGCTAGAATGGTTTGCGCAATTACCATCGCGGTCGGCGTGAATAGCAGCGCAAAGGAGCCTAGCGGACCGGAACGCGAGAGGGCCAGATACAGCACGAGGCCGACAACGACCGGCGGCAACCCGAAAAACGCATTAATCAGAACGACGATCAGTCGCCGCCCGCGAAAAGAACAAATCGCAAGGGCGGTCCCGATCGGCAAGCTAATGGCCGTGGCGGCAGCCGTCGCCGCTAAGCTGACGCTGATCGATAGTGCGACGATCTCGAAGAAGTTATGCAATTCGCTAATGGTGATGACGTTGCTCTTCGGAGTAATCGATGGCGTTTTCGCTTTCGGGTCTGCCAGACTAATTGAAGAAGCTTTTTACCGATAGAGACGCAAATACCGCGCGAACCCCTCGTTTGGTACCACCAAGACGCCGACAATCCCCCATGGATCAAAGCGCTGGCTGAGGTTCGGCATTTAGCTGCGGGCGAAGGTGCTATCCGCACGTTCAAACAATCATTGTCGCGATCGATCAGTACGCCGAAGCCGCACTCGGCAATCGGGAACGGACCCCGCGGCACGGTGTTATGTAGCGGTCATGGCTTCCTTCCTGAGCAACTTAATTCTTCCGATTGCCGTCGGCGCCGTTGTTTTCGTCCTGCTGCTGGGTCTCATCAACATGATGCGGGGCGGGTCGCCGAACCGGTCCCAGAAGCTGATGCAATGGCGGGTGCTGCTGCAATTCATCGCGATCGTCATCACCATGCTGACGGTGTGGGCGATGGCGCATTGAAAAGATCAGAACGCCTCGCCGGGACCCCGGGGAAGCCGATGTGTCGGCGCGGGAAACGTCCCTGGGATGTCGATCTGGATGCCTTGCACCGCGCGGAGAGCGTCATGGATGCGTCCGCTTCGGATGCGCTTCGATCATTGCCCGCGTGCGCACGCGTTTAAGAGGCCGTCCTCTTTCCCTTACCCTGAACCTTACCCTTTGGGGATTTTCGCAATCGGGCCGAGGAACAAAATTCCGTCTAAGCTCTTGATTTATTTGGCAGGAGTGGCAGGGCTCGAACCTGCGACCCCCGGTTTTGGAGACCGGTGCTCTACCAATTGAGCTACACTCCTGCAGGGAACCCGCGTCGCCGCCGATCCGCGCCGTTTCAAGCATAAGCGATGCCCGGATTGCAAGGGCGAACCGTTCCCGCAAACGGCCTGTTCAAGCCGGGCGTTCCGGGTCAGAATTCCACCACACCCCACAGCAAGAGCGAAACGGGAGAGACCATGAACGCGCAATCCGCCGCCCAGCGCACCGCCGCCCCCCAGACCCCCTCCCTTCCTTACGCAAAACCGGAATCGCTCGGGCTGTCATCGACCCGGCTGCAGCGCATGTCGGATGCGTTCAAGCGCGATATCGACAAGGGCACCATCCCGGGCGCGACCGTGATGGTGGCCCGCCGCGGCCAGATCGGCTGGTTCGAGGCGCTCGGCCGGCAAAGCCCGGCGGCTGCGGCGCCGATGGCGCACAACAGCCTGTTCCGCGTGTTCTCGATGACCAAGCCGATCGTTTCCGTCGGCATCATGATGCTGCTCGAGGACGGCCAGTTCCTGCTCAACGATCCCGTCGCCAAATACATTCCCGAATTTGCGGACCAGAAGGTCGGCGTCGACAACAACGGCAAGCTCGATCTGGTGCCGCCCCGACGGCCGATGACAATCCAGGACCTGCTGCGCCACACCTCGGGCATCACCTACGACCATACCGGCAACACCCTGGTGCAACAGCTTTATCAGCAGTCGCGGCTGCGCAGCCGCAAAATCACCAACGCCGAGCATGCCGCCATCGTCGCCAGCCTGCCGCTGATCTGCCAGCCCGGCGCGGAATGGAATTACAGCCGCTCCACCGACATTCTCGGCCGCCTCATCGAGGTGGTGACCGGTCAAACGCTGGGTGCCTTCCTGACCGAGCGCATTCTCGCTCCCTTGCAAATGGCCGAGACCGCGTTTCACACCGGGCAAGAAAACGCCGGCCGTCTCGCCGAACCGTTCCTGACCGATCCCTGGAACGGCGAAAAGGTGCAGCTCTTCAATATGCTGGAGAAGCCGGCGATGGAATCGGGCGGCGGCGGGCTGGTGTCGACCATGATGGATTATGCGCGGTTCTGCCAGATGCTGCTCAGTGGGGGTACGCTCGACGGTATCCGGATCATCGGTCGCAAGACCCTCGAACTGATGGCGTCGGACCATCTCGCTCCGAACGTGAAGCTGGACAGCCATCTCGTACCGGCGGGCCACAGTTTTGGGCTCGGCTTTGCGGTGCGCACCCAGCAGGGCATGGCGCCATTCGCGGGCTCGGTCGGCCAATTCTTCTGGAGCGGCATGGCCGGGACCTTCTTCTGGATCGATCCAAAGGAAGATCTGTTTGCGGTCTTCATGTCACAGGGACCCGGCCAGCGCGAATACTTTCGCACCCTGGTGCGCAGCCTGGTGTACGCGGCGGTGGAGTGACAATGACCGGCGTCAATCCAGGCCCAAGTAATGGCGCCACTCCGTTCCCATATTGTCGTCGGTCACGGAAGCCTCGCCTGCGGTTCGGGCAAGGACGTCCGGACACTGCTCGATCGCGGGGTGCGATCCCTGATCAGGCAACGTGATTAAATCAAGCAGCGCGCGGTCATCCGGGCTGTGGAGATCAAACTGCTTTTCGCCGTCGATGACGTAGGATTCGAGCGTTCGGCGCCAGCGTACAAAATTCCAGTCGATCGGAGTTTCCGAAACGACCATATGGTTGGTGAAACGTGCCCCGTAGGGAAACGCCAGGCAAGCGGTTCGCTGCACGCGCGCGGAATCGGTTGTATTATAGAACACGATGCCGTGCCGATTGAGATGTTGCCGCGCGAGCTGAAGAAACTCGGTCGACAGCAGGTTGGTGATATTGGCGCGAAAATTCCAGGTCGTATTCGATACGATCGCATCGAAGCGCTGGTCGGGATGATGGCTCAGCCAGCGTCTGCCGTCGTCGGTAATGATATTGATTTTCGGGTTGCGCAGCACCGATGCGACCTCGGGCTGCTGTGCGATCAGGGTTCGATATCCGGGATTGATCTCCACAATCGTCAACGAAGTCACCGCCGGGTTGCTGGCGATCACCTGCGCCCATGAACCGGACGACAGTCCGATCATGAGAACGTCGCGCGGCGCGCTGTGAAACAGGCTCAACGCGTAAGGCCGGATAATTCCGTTTCGATCGTCGTTCAATCGGGTGTTAAATCGTCCGTCGTACATCCCGTTGCCGAACACGGTGCCGTCGGGTTCGACGGTGATGATGCCGCTGCGATTCTCCACGACGCTGGCGAAGGCGTGGTCGACGTTGCGCTTGAAGAGCAGGTTTTCGAGCAGGCGGTGAGACATCAGGGGAATGCCGACCATCGCCACAGCCAGCACACCGAGGGCAGCGGCCGTACGTCTTAGCCGTTCCGGACGTGCGACATCGAGCATGGCGATCAGGCACAGGGCGCAGACCGTGCCGGCCACCACCAGCGCCTGGGCGATTTGCACCATGGTCAGGTAATCCGTCAAAACGAAGCCGGTAATAATCGCTCCGGCCGCCGACCCGAGGATATTGGCGAAATAAAGCAACGACGTCCGCATGCCGGCATCATCGTCGGCGACAACGCCGAACTGGGCGAGATATGGCAGGAATGAACCCCAGCGGAGCGCAATCAAATAGACCATCACCATGGCAAGACCGAGCACGCCCATCTCAAGCCAGGCAAAATGCGCCATCAGTGGAAGAAACAGCAAGCCAATGAGATTGGCGAAGACAAGTTCGTCGGAAGCTTTGCGCATGGCGTCCGCCGGCGGCAATGTTTCGCAGTTTTTTCCTGCACTGCGTGATCCGCCGGCGATCCCGACAAGAAAGCACGACAGCGTAACGGCAAATACCGTGGCACTCGATCCGGACGCGTAGGAGACCGTCCGGAACAGGAAGATTTCGTAAGACAAGGAAATGAAGCCGCCAAGCGCCGCCAACAGGAGTGCCAGGCGCATGCCAAGGATGGATTCGCGGACGCCAGCAGTGGTTGTCGCCGGTGCGGGACGAACCTCGCTGTACTGAAAAGCATGCGCCGCCAATGCAGCGACGGCGACGGCTATGTTGATGCTGGCAGCCACAAGAATCGCGCTTTGCATGCCAATGAACGGGAACAGCAAACTGCAGCACACCAGACAGGCAGCGCCCGCCCCGAGCGTATTGACGTAATAGAGCAAGCCCACGGCGGCGCCGACCTGCCCGGAGCGCTGAACAAGATGCGAAACCAGAATCGGCAGGGTGGCGCCCATCAGCAACGTCGGGACGATGACAAGCAACAGATTGACAGCGGCCATGGCGGCCAGCGGCCAATTGACGATGAACGCGCCGACCTGTTCAAAGACGCTCAGCGACACAATACCGAAGGCGGCGGTGCCTATTTCGATCGCCGCCAGCAAAGGCAGCAGACTGATACCGCGCTGCTTTGACACCCGGCCACCGGCGAGACTGCCAAGTCCCAGCCCCAGCATGAACGCCGTAACGACGATGGTCACCGATTCTGAATTGACGCCAAAGATGCGGAACAGTTCGCGCTGCCAGGTCAGCTGATAGATCAGCGCCGGAAAGCCCGAGAAAAAGAACAAGGCGCACAGGATTCGGGTCCCTGTCGGAAGGCGGGTCCGGGCGCGGACGACCGGTAAGTCCAGGGTTGTCATGGAGCCTCCAGAAAGAGTACCCGCCAGCCTACCGGACAAATCGTAAAACAATGCTTGCGATAACAGCGCGAACTGCCGGCAGGTGCCGGTTTGACCAGTTTGAGGATCCAATCGGGGCGTCGCAGGGGCCACGCACTGCGCCGTACTGGATGCGCCGCAAAAGCAAAGCATCAAGCGCAGCGCGCGGTTATGGCCATCGAGGCGTCGGAGCTTACGAGGCTCACCCGCTTGCGTTTCCGTGGGTGACGACGTCCGAGGCGCACAGCATCCGCCGCCCTGCGCTCAACTGATGGTGGCGCCGCCGTCGATGACCATGGTCTGACCGGTCATGAAGTTGCCGGCCGCCGATCCGAGGAACACCGCGGCACCCGCGATCTCGTCGGGAATGCCGATCCGCAGCAGCGGCGAACGCGCCGTCGATGCCTTGAGGTTTTCCGGATTGTCCCACAGCGCCTTGGCGAAGTCGGTCTTGATCAGGCCCGGCGCGATGCAATTGACGCGCACATTGTGCTTGCCGTACTCGCAGGCGAGATTGCGCGCGAGTTGCATGTCGGCCGCTTTCGAGATCGCGTAGGCGCCAAGGATGGTGGAGCCCTTGAGGCCGCCGATCGACGAGACGATGATGACCGAGCCGTCCTTGCGCTCGATCATCTGCGGCACCACCATGCTGGTCAGCCAGTTATTGGCGACAATATTGTTGTCGAGGATCTTGCGGAATTGATCGTCGGAAATGCCGCCCAGCGGACCGTAATACGGGTTTGACGCGGCGTTGCAGACCAGCACATCGATCTTGCCGAAGGCGCGGTTGCCTTCATCGACCAGATGCTGAAGGTTTTCCTTGCTCGAGATGTTGGCCGCGATCGACACCGCGGTCCCCTTCCCGAACCTGTCATTGATTTCCCTGGAGACCTGGTCGCAGACGTCCTGTTTGCGCGAGGAGATCACAACCTTGGCGCCGTGCTCGGCCATCCGCTCGGCAACGGCGCGGCCGATCCCGCGCGTGGAGCCGGTGATGACGGCGACTTTTCCCGACATGTCAAACAAGCTCATGCGTCTCTCCCATCAATGGCCCGGCGGCGGATGCGCCGGTTTTAACCTAAGCAGCGTTCGCGCGGTTCGACAACCGCAGCGGTGGTTTCACGCCAGCTTGCTCGCGGTGGCGACTTCCGGCCCTGCCGGCTGGTGCATGGCGTTGTGCGACGCATCGGCAATCCAGGGCTGCTGATTTACCATCGGAATTCGCCAGCCGGAATGGCCGGCGGTGGCGAGATGATCGAGCCGCGTCACCGAGCAATTGTCGATAGTGAAGGCAAGGCCCTTTTCCGGCTGATCGCCGAGCGCGAGCCCGACCGCGGCCTTGATGGTGCCACCATGCGCCACCGCGATGACGTCCCTGCCGGCGTGCTCGGCGTTGATCCGTTCGATCGCGCCGCGAACCCGGTTGTAGAGGTCCATGAAACTCTCGCCGCCCGGCGCCGGATCGTCGATCGGCGCAAACCAGTAGCTGCCGACGTCGACCGGCCGGCTTGCGAAGAATGCTGCGCGGTTCAACCCCTGCCATTCACCGAGATGCTGCTCGGCGAGCGCCGGGTCGTGCTGCATGGCTGACGGTCTGGGAAATCCGGCAGCCCAGATCGCATCCGCGGTCTGATGGGTCCGTTTCAGGTTGCTCGCGTACCAGACCGCGCCGCGCGGCAGGATTTTCGCGACCGCCTCGAATACCTCGCGGTCGGAGGTGTCGCAGCCGATATCCTCCTGCCCATAGATGCAGCCGCCGTCCTCGCGAACCGGCGCGTGACGCACCCACCACCACCGCGTCGCAACCACACCTGCGGGCACCGCATGCTGCGATACGAATCGCTGGTCTTTATTGGACATCGCAGGAACCCTTCAATAATGTTCGAGGTGGCTGTACGTGAGACCGGACCGGGTCTCAAGTAAATCCCGAATTCCGTATGGCGGCATGCGCGCAGATCGGAAGCGAACAGGGAGATATTCATGGGCCGCCTCGAAGGCAAATCCGTCATCATCACCGGTGCGGGCAGCGGCATCGGACGCGCGGCTTCGCTGCTGTTCACGCAGGAAGGCGCCCGGCTGATCGCGGTCGACCGCGCCGATGGCGTCAAGGAGACGGTCGAGCAGGTTCGCAAGGCCGGCGGCACCGCCGAAGCGGTGATGGCGGATGCCGGCTCGGAAAAGGATGTGATGGCGTTCATCGACAGCGCGGTTTCCGCCTACGGGCGGCTCGATGCGATCTGGGCCAATGCCGGCATTAGCGGCGGCCTGGTGCCACTGGCCGAGCAGACCGTGGAGCACTGGCAGGAAATCCTGCGCATCAACCTGATCGGACCGTTTCTCGCGATCAAATATGCCATGCCGCACATGATCCGGCAGAAACACGGGGCGATTGTCTGCACCGCCTCGGTTGCGGGCCTGAAGTCCGGCGCCAGCGGCCACCCTTATGCGGCAAGCAAGGCCGGCGTCATCAGCCTGGTGCAGACCACGGCCTATTCGCTGTCCGGCACCGGCGTGCGCATCAATGCGGTGTGCCCCGGACTGATCGAAACCGGCATGACCAAGCCGATCTTCGACAACGCGAGGCAGCGCGGCACCGACGGCAAGATCGGCCAGCTTAATCCGCTGAAGCGCGCCGGACAACCGCACGAACTGGCGGCGATGGGGCTGTTCCTCGCCAGTGACGAAGCCTCCTACGTCAATGGCCAGGCGATCCCGGTCGATGGCGGCCTCACCGCGTCGATGCCGTATGCGGGCAAGCCGATTTAAAGTCGTCATACTCCGCGAAAGCGGAGTATCCAGTACGCCGCGGCTCTTCAATTCAACCGACGCCATAGAATACTGATCGCCCGCTTTCGCGGGCGACGACACGTGTCCTACGTCGCGCCGGCCTTCTGGGCGTATTCCCAGGCGTCCTTCGACAGCGGCACCGTGCGCTTGGCCAACTCCATGGCTCTGGCGTTCGCCGCGGTGCCATCGCAAATCCGGCCCGCGATGCCCTGGGTGATGCCGGCCAGCCGGAACAGGTTGTAGGAGAAATACCAGTTCAGGTCGGGCACGGCGGTGCCGGTGATGTTGCAGTAGATCTGCGCCGCCTCTGCCATGGTTGGAATGTTGAGCGCGGCGAGATCGGCGTCGACCAGACCGGGCATGGTCCATTGCATCAGCAGATAGGTGAAGTCGGCCATCGGATCGCCGAGCGTCGACAGTTCCCAGTCGAGCACCGCCTGAACCCGCGGCTCGGTGGCGTGGAAAATCATGTTGTCGAGGCGGTAGTCGCCGTGAACGATGGAAACGCGCTCCTGTTTCGGCAGCGTGCGCGGCAGCCACTCGATCAGTTTTTCCACCTCGGGAATATGCTGGGTCTCCGAAGCGCGGTATTGCTTGGTCCAGCGATCGACCTGGCGCGCGAAGTAGTTGCCGGGCTTGCCGAAATCGCCGAGCCCGATCGCCTGCGGATCAAAGGTGTGCAGCTTCGCCAACGTCTCGATTTTGCTGGTGAAAATCCTGCGCCGCGCCTCGGGCGGCTGGCTCGGCAGCGTCGGATCCCAGAACACCCGTCCCTCTTCCATCGACATGATGTAGAAGGCGGCGCCGATCACGGTATCGTCGGTGCACAACGCATAGGCCCTGGCGACCGGAAACTCCTGCCTGCCGAGCGCGGCGATGACGCGGAATTCGCGGTCGACCGCATGGGCCGACGGCAGCAGTTTTCCGAACGGCTTGCGCCGCATCACATAGGAACGGCCGGGCGTATCGAGCCGATAGGTCGGATTCGACTGACCGCCCTTGAACTGCAGGACGACCAGCGGTCCCTGATAGCCTTCGACGTGCTCGCGCATCCAGCCGTCGAGGCGCATCTCGTCGATACGATGCCGCTCCTCGACCGGCTTGGTGCCCGAGAATTCTTCGTCTTTTCTGACGCCTTCGGCCACGATGACGCTCCCTCGGATTTTTTCTCAGGCTTCCGTGGGGAGCGCCAGCCTGCTACTCCCGCTAATGCCTGGTGGGCGAGTTTGCATACTTCCGAAGTTCGAGCCTGGCAATGGCGCGGTTATGGACCTCGTCCGGTCCGTCGGCCAGCCGCATGGTGCGCATCGAGGCGTAGTCGCGCGCAAGACCGGCGTCGTCGGAGACGCCGGCGGCGCCATAGGCCTGAATGGCATGGTCGATGATCTTCAGCGCCATGTTGGGCGCCGCCACCTTGATCATGGCGATTTCGAGTTGCGCGGTCTTGTTGCCGACCTTGTCCATCATGTCGGCGGCCTTGAGGCACAACAGCCGGTTCATCTCGATATCGGTGCGGGCTTCGGCAATGCGCTGTTCCCAGATCGAGTACTCGATGATCTTCTTGCCGAACGCGGTGCGTGACGACAGCCGCTTCACCATCTTCTCGAGCGCCTCCTCGGCCTTGCCGATGGTGCGCATGCAGTGATGGATCCGGCCGGGGCCAAGCCGGCCCTGGGCGATCTCGAATCCCCTGCCCTCGCCGAGCAGGATGTTGCTGGCGGGAACGCGGACGTTCTCGAGCAATACCTGCGCGTGACCGTGCGGCGCGTCATCGTAGCCGAACACCGGCAGCATCTTCTCGACCGTGATGCCCTTGGCGTCCCGCGGCACCAGAATTTGCGACTGCTGCTGATGGCGCGGCGCGCTGGGATCGGTCTTTCCCATCACGATCAGAACCTGACAACGCGGATCACCGACCCCGGACGACCACCATTTGCGGCCATTGATCACATAGTGGTCACCGTCGCGCTTGATGCTGGTCTCGATATTGGTGGCATCCGATGACGCCACCGCGGGTTCGGTCATCAGGAAGGCGGAGCGGATTTCGCCATCCATCAGCGGGCGAAGCCACTTCCTCTTGTGCTCCTTGGTGCCGTACCGCATCAACACTTCCATGTTGCCGGTATCCGGTGCGGAACAGTTGAACACTTCCGATGCCCAGCCGATATGGCCCATCTGTTCGGCCAGCGGTGCATATTCGAGATTGCTCAATCCCGCGCCGCGGAATTCATCGTCCTCGTGCGACGAGGGCGGCATGAACATATTCCAGAGGCCTTCGGCGCGGGCCTTCTTCTTCAGATCTTCCAGCACCGGAATCGTCTTCCAGCGCGCGCCCTCGGCGTCCTGCTTCTGGTAGATCGGCACCGCAGGCCGGACATGGTTGTGCATGAACGCCTGAATACGGTTGAGCCAATCTTTCTGGCGGTCCGACATATTGAAGTCCATGGGACGCTCCCTCAGCTAGGTTTCTCGAAGACTTGGGCCGCACTGTCTGCCCGCCACCGGTCGGTCGCAAGACCATTTATCGCGCTTGGCGGCACGGCGGCGGCAACGAGCCGACGCATTTCCGCGCTGCCTCGCGCATTGACATTTCAGCCTTCAAACCATAGTTTCATACAACTGTTTGAATTGCAACTCCCCCGCTTGCATGGGGCCATGACGATGCCGACAGACCAAACCCGAACCGCGATCCTGAATGCCGCCGAACGGCTTTACGCCGATCGCGGCTTTGGCGACGTGACCCTGCGCGACATCGTCGCGACGGCGGATGTGAATCTGGCTGCGGTGAACTACCATTTCGGCTCCAAGGATGAACTGATCGCCGAACTGTTCGTCACCCGCAGCCTCGCCACCAACCGGGAGCGGCTCAATGAATTGAGGGATGCGGAAGCTGCCGGCGGCGGACGCGCCGCCATCGACGCCATCCTGCGCGCGCTGGTCGGCCCGACGCTGCGCGGCTGCCTTGGTCCGGACCGTGAGCGCTCGACCGCCGCACGCTTCATGATCCGCGCCTCGATCGAATCGGTGCCGCCGATCCGCCGCATCAAGAATCGCGAGATCGATCATTTGCGAAAATTCGCCGCGGCGATGCGGCGTTCGCTGCCGGGACGCAACGAGGTCGATCTCTATTGGGGGCTGCATTTCGCGCTTGCGATGGCGCACCAGACCATCCGCGACAGCGAGCGGCTGGCCAAATTGTCGGACGGTACGTGCGACCTCAACGACGTCCAGGGCATCATCGAGCGCATTGTCGACGTCTCGGTCAGGGCGCTGGCCGGTGGCGAGACGCCGCGGACGCCCGCCGCGCTGGTCGCGCGATAGCCGCCGGACGCAGCGTTTTCGAGCGAAGTGGGCACCGGTTCGCATCAAGAAAACGCGTCAAAACAGGGAGTTTTCCGGTTCCCTCGAATCATTGTTGCTTCTCCCGAGGCCTCATGGTTCGAGACGCGCGAAGACGCGCTCCTCACCATGAGGGTCTGAGATGAGACCCTCATCCTCAGAGGAGCATCGCGAAGCGATGCATCTCGAAGGATGAAGCCGTCGATATCGAACGGCCCGGTCCACGGCATACCGCATAATCACCCCAAATTGAGCGATCCGTCAGCCGTTACAGATGGCGGCGGCGCAACCCGCGCATCAGATAAGGATGGGGAAATGGTCGATTGGAGCAAATACGATGCGTTTTGTCTTGGCCCTGGGCTTTTTGATTGCTCTCGTTGCTTCTGCGAACGCCGCAAGGGTGCATCACCCCAAACCGCGACATGTTATCGTGCGTCCCAGCCAAGTTGTGGACCCACGCTTTCCGCCAGTCCTCCAAGACCAGACCCCCAGCTACAACGATCCTTCCAAGTTAGGTGGCGCCTGATCTGCGGCGACCTGAACGGACTGGCGCCCCAAGGCCTGTTCGGTCTGATCGACTCAGAACCAGGCTATAGATTGCTGCTTGATGCCTTTTTCTTCACGCGAACCGGTATCCCCTGCGCTCGAAAACGCCTTAGATGATCCCCTGCTTCTTCAGGCCGTCGAGTCTGGCGTCATCGTAGCCGAGCTTCGAGGCCAGCACTTCCCTGGTGTTCTGGCCGAGCAGCGGCGGGGCGCGATAGTCCTTCACCGGGGTGCCGGAGAAGACGATGGGATTTCGGATCAGCGACAGCGCCGGTTCGAACGGGTGCTCGACCTTTATTTCCATGCCGCGTTCGCGGACATGTTCGTCGGCGAAGACCTGTGCGAAATCGTTGATCGGCCCGCAGGGCACGCCGGCCTTGTCCAGTTCCTGGCGCCAATAGGCCACCGGCCTGGTCAGGAACAGTCCGGCAAAGATCGCCATGATCTCATTGCCATGAATGACGCGATCGTTGTTCTTGATGAACTTCGGATCGATCGCCAGCTCCGGACGTCCCAGCACGGTGCAGGTTCGCGCAAACTGCGCGTCGTTGCCGACCACCAGCATCAGCTCGCCATCGGTACAGCGGAACGCCCCCGCCGGCATGCCGCCGTTGCCCCAGGTGCCGCGGCGCGGCGGCGTCTTGCCGTTCACCAGATAGATTTGCGCGTAATGCGACAGCGAGGCAATCACGGTGTCGAGCAGGCAGACATCGATGTGCTGGCCGGCGCCGCCATTGGCCTTGCGGTGATACAGCGCGGCGAGGATGCCGATCGAGGTGTTCATGCCGGTCATGTAGTCGACGATGCTGGGCCCGACCTTCATCGGGCCGGCGCCGGGCTCGCCGTCGATATGGCCGGTGACGCTCATCAGGCCGCCCATCGCCTGAAAGATCGCGTCATAGCCGGGGCGCGGGCTGTACGGCCCGGTTTGGCCGAAGCCCGTCACCGAACAATAGATGATACCGGGATTGATGGCGCTGATCGATTCATAGTCAAGCTTGTAGCGCTTGAGATCGCCGACCTTGAAATTCTCCATCATGATGTCGGCCGATTTCGCCAGCGCACGGATGATCTCCTGGCCTTCCGGCCTGGCAATGTCGACGGTGACCGATTTCTTGCCGCGATTGGCGCAGAGATAGAACGAGTTGTTGTTGTTCTGCTTGCCCTCGGGATCGACCAGATAGGGCGGCCCGAACGCGCGGGCATCGTCACCGCCGCCCGGGCGTTCGATCTTGATCACCTCGGCGCCGAGATCGGCCAGCATCTGCGCCGAGAGCGGCCCGGCCAGCACCCGGGTCAGATCAAGGATTTTGATGCCCGAGAGCGGCAAATCCGACATGAACATTTCTCCGAAATTGGCGACCGCGCCGCGGGACCGGCTGCCCGGCGCTGAGCCCGGCCTTGCGCGTACACCATTTTTAGCACGCCGAGGGATGCATTCTCGGCATGAAGCCATCCATCCCGCGGCGTTGTCCAACCGGACGCAGACGGCACCGCGGCATATCGGCACCGATTGAGATTAAACCACCTTTTCGCAAATGTCAGAACCGGCAGCTCCGGATCGCAGGCTAAACCAAGCCGGCTTGCCTTTGCATCGTCAACCGGGCTCAATCCCGGCTGGCAACGGAAGTGGACACCAGGCAGTGACGCATGACCCACCGGGTATTTGTCTACGGCACGCTCAAGCGACGGGGTTCGAACAATCCGCTGTTGGCGGGCTCCAAGTTCTTGGGCGAAGGCGTCACATTACCGGCCTACAAAATGGTCGAAACCAGCTTTCCGATCATCATGCCTGACCCAAGCGGCAAGCCGGTGGCCGGCGAGGTTTACGCCGTGGACGACGCCACGCTGGCACAACTCGATCGGTTGGAGCGGGAGGGCCGCTCGTACGACCGCGTTCTCATCCACACCGTGCTCACCCAGGCGAACGGCGAGCGGTTGCCTATCCAGGCGTTCATCTACGTTGGCCGCGAGGATCGCTTCGGCGAGATGTTCGCGCGTGGCCCGCTCTACCAGCAGGCGAATGAGCGCGGCGAACTCGATTGGCGAGCTTGCTGACCCCGCTCCTCCGTCGTTTCAGCGAAACTGCACCGCCGGCATCTGACGGAAGGCCAGTTGATCGGGGTGCGATCAGGTTGAATCGCCCCTGCGCTCGAGGTTTTCGTTTGGGCGCGATCCCCGCGCCAACGCCTTGCATTTATTGCGCCACGTTTCTGGGACCAAGCGTTGCTTTAGAAAGTGAACAGAACGGAAGTGTACCAGGAATAACGATCGGTTTGGTCCGCGTTCTCAATTCCACGTCTGATATAGCCGAGCAGATGGAAGTTCTTGCTGACGTCGTAGCGCCAACCTAAGCCGACACTGGATGAGGCGGGGGTGCCCTGGGAGTCGGCGGTCCGATGAAAAAGCTCAGCGCCAATCTGAAGCTTGGGCATCAGCTGATAGGTCAGAACGGCACCTGCCAAACAGAAATCCGCCGTGCGGATTGCACTGAAAACGCATCCTCCGCCTCCGAAGGCGGACCATCCACCCTGCCAGTCCTTCTCCACCCACACCGGCAACAGCAACGAAGCATGGTTGTCGCCGATCGTGTTCGAACCGCTGGGAAGGAAAAGGCGAGGAAAAACGGCGACGTCGAGACCGAATGCATTTTGATCCAGGAAACGATATTTCGCGGCGAGTTCGACGTTGCTGGGGCCGAAATTGGTGCCGCTGCCGGCACGCTGATCAAAGCCGGCGGGCAAGGTCGCCGTGAGTTGAAGGTCCGGCGCCGCACCGTAATTGAAATCTATTCCGGTCTCGCCTCCCGTACCGTCGCGCGTATTTGTTCCGTTGTTGAATGTATAGATCTCAAAATGGCGGTAAGGGGTCGGCTCGGGATCGTCGGACACGAAGGGCGGACCCGCGCGCGCCGGCTGCGCCAGCAGGGCCACTGCTAAAGCTGCACCGGCCCAGCTCAAGAGAAGTCGAATCGAGCTGCAGCCTGCCATCGTTGCAAACCCTTTGCTTGCGCCAAGCCCCGGATCGAACATTCGCGCATTGGCGCAATCTTTAGCTTACGCGATCTACGACGTGCTCAGCAGGAACGCGAGGATAATGTAAGGATCCACTTGATAGAGTCACTGCACCTGCGCTGCTACGCTGGATCCGGGGTGCCGTCCCGGCCTTTGCGGCAAGACCAAAATAAGCACAACGATTACGGCGAGGATCACCCCCGACGCCAAAGGACGACTGAGAGCCAGGCCGCCATGGCTCGTCGGCTTGTCCAGAAAGTCTCCGACCGTCGCACCGAGCGGTCGCGTTAGGATGAAAGCCGCCCAGAACAGGAAGACGCCCGAGATTCTGGTCCAATAATACAAGGCTGCCAGCACGGCGAGTCCTGCACAGAACACGAGAGCGCCTCCCTCATATCCCAATCCGGTGCTGTCCGCCATCCAGTCTCCGAGCGCGGTCCCGAGGGTCTGCGAAAACGTGATCGTCACCCAATAGAAGATTTCCACTTTCGGCGTTGCAACCGTCTGAACATTTATCGAGCCGAGAGTGAAGTACCAGATCGCGAGCGAGCACAAGACGCACGCCAACAAAATCGAAGAGCCTCCTGTGTAGCCGATGCCCAACGAGCGATCGAAAAAATCGGCCATGGCGGTGCCCACTGTCGTAGAGGCCACGATGGCCAGCCAGTAGATCCAGGGGCTGAACTTTTTTGTCAAGATTTGGGCGATCACGGCCGCAACGAACACACCAAGAAATATGCCGCTGCCGATCAAATATCCGCCGTTGTGAGGATGTGCGTCTGCGTGCATCCAGGTCATCGTCACCGAGTCGCCGCCGGTTTCGCCGAGCGTCGTGGCAAGGATCTTGATCACCCAGAATCCGAGCGTCACCTCGGGGACTTTGCTCAGCATCTCGTCGTCGTTTTGCATTATGCCTCTCGTAATCCTTCACGCCGCCTGACGGTAAGGTTCCACCAGCCTGCAGCGGCTACTGTTCATTAACGCGGGAACCACGAGAAGGAAGCCTCGGAAAACCGCACATTTTCGTAACCCTGCCATTTGGCACGCGCGTCAAGCTATACTCTGCAGATTTGAGGCATCGTTGTGCGAAACAGAACCTCTGCTCCGAATCGGGCTCAACTGTCGAGTCCCTACTCGTTTTCGGGGCTTAGACTTAGCTAACACTTAGCTTCCTCCCCGCACCGTCGTCGCTTTCGGAGTATGAACGCATGCGCTGCGATGGGTGGCATCGCGACCTGGACCTTTCTCCCGTCGCTCGGGCTCACATTGCGCCGGAACGCTTTGATGCCGCAAGACGCCACGCCACGCCCGATGCCGACCGGCAGATGCCGCTACCGATGAGGCGATTGCCGCTTGCGGTGGTGATGTGCGCCGCGCTCAAAGCCATGATCGTCGCCAATGAATTTCTAGAATTGGAGGTTTGCGAATTGAAGCAGGCTGTATCGCATGCCTTTGTGCGCGGGAGATTCAAGACTTACACGGGTTGACGACGGAAAATGAATGAATTGCGACTGCTGGAACGTCAGCCCCAGCGGCGCCTGCGGCCCCAACCACCGCCGATCAATCGAAGGATCAGCAGAAGGACAACCGCTCCAATAAACGCGTTTAGAATTAGAGCAACAATTCCCACCCCGAGATGGATACCAAGTCGTGGTAACAGCCAATCACCGATAAATGCACCGATGAGGCCGACGAGCAAATCCCCGATTAATCCAAAACCACCACCCTCCATCACCCTGCCTGCCAGCCATCCGGCGACAATTCCGACGATGATAATAACGAGAAGACCTTGATTAGACAGGTGCATGACGTGCCCTTCACCGAGACGATCCTGGCTAATGCTGATAGATGACAATTGTTCCGCTCGCCCGCTGCGTGTGCTGGCCGGCTCTCACGGGGTAACCCCAGGGTTCGCTGAAAACGGGATGGCGCGTCGAACCTGTAGGGCCTTGCCGCCGTTCCTGGCCTCAAATCCTAGTGGCATTGCCCTGGCCGACAATCGCGTGGAAAACGCGAACGATCGAGAAACAGACTGAGTTTTTGTCGGAATGGATTCAGCCGTCTTGTCGGAATGGGAATGTGACGTTGCGAGCAGTGCCTGAAATCATTGGAGCGGGTGAAGGGAATCGAACCCTCGTATTCAGCTTGGAAGGCTGCTGCTCTACCATTGAGCTACACCCGCGCTGGGCGATCAACTATCACGCCGGGCGAGCGGCCTCAACCGGCCCGGCCGCGTATCCGTCGGGTAACCAACCTTGTTCCGCCCCGGCCCCCGCCCTTAACAGGGGCCAATTCGCTACCTATACTGATGTTTCCATCAACAACGAAAGGAGGTGATCCAGTGTCTTGTACCAAGCGCTGTCACCTCGCTGGGATCGCCCGCTAAGCTCACTCCGGCTTGGCAACAGGGCGCTCTCAGCGCCTGACCAGCGAGTGTAAAAATCGGGACGCGGCGGGAGCAATCCCGCCGCGTCTTTCTGTCTCGAGGTGGGTGTCGGAGATTCCGGATTGTCGGGATTGGCAAACGCCAGACGTCCTGCGGTGGATGCCATGGCGCGACGTCCCGGGAGCAGCCGATGGCCACGAAAGAGGTACCGATGCTTTACGCCATCCTGGCCTATCATGTCGAAGCGGACGTCATGGCTCTCACCAAAGAGGAGGATGCGGCGCTGATGGGCGATCTGCATCGGGTGCATGATCGACTGAAGCAACAGCGGCAGCTCGGGCCGGCGGCGCGACTGGGCGCGACCAGGAGCGCCCGCACCTTGCGCGGTCCGGGCGCCGGGCTGGTCGTCGATGGTCCGTTTGCCGAAACCAAGGAACAGTTGCTGGGCTTTTACCTCGTGGACTGCGTCACCGAAGCCGCCGCCATCGACGCCGCGCGCGATCTCCGCCGCGTCAATCCCACCGCGATCTACGAGATCCGCCCGATCAGCCTCTATCTTCCCGGCCTGTCATTGCCGACGGAAAATATGACCCCGTCCTGACTGTTAAGGCTGATTGCCGGGGTCAATGGCGCGTATCGACACCCGCCCGCCTGCGCCTTGCAGGCTTCGGCGCGGCAGCCTTCGCCAGGTGCCGGCTTGCCGAGCCGCAGCTTGCGCAGCAAGCGAAGGCTGGTGGGGGAAGAAGGACTCGAACCTTCGAAGTCATAAGACGGCTGATTTACAGTCAGCTCCCTTTGCCACTCGGGACACTCCCCCGCTCAACAGCATCGCAACCTGCCCGCCGAAATGGCGGCGGCAAGGCCATGGATGACGCTAAAACCGGGCACCGATGGCGGGCTCCCGGTCGGGCGCGTTTATGGCGGATGGGCGATGGCAAAGTCAACCAAGGGGAGCGCCCATTGCGTGCCTTCCGGCCGCCCAAATTGCCATTATCGGGAACCCGTGAGACAAGCTGGCGATGAGCGATCGTGACCGAAAGCCGCGGTTTCAGCGCGGAGGCGTCAAGCGACCGGACCAGGGCGGCCCTTCCGGCCGCCGGCCGGCCTGGCGCGGCCGCGGCGCGAGCCCGGACGGCCCGGTGATCCTGTATGGCTGGCACACGGTGGCAGCGGCGCTGGCCAATCCGCAGCGGCAGATCCGCAAATTATGGCTCACCGAGAACGCGGCACGGCGTCTTGCCGATGACAACATCGCCATCCCGGTGACGCCGGAAATCGTGCGGCCCGCACTGATCGATCAGCGGCTCGGCCCGGATGCCGTGCATCAGGGTCTGCTGGCTGAGGCCGACGCCCTGCCCTCGCCGGATATTGACGAGCTGGCGCAGGAGGGCATCGTGCTGGTGCTCGACCAGATCACCGATCCGCACAATGTCGGCGCGATCCTGCGTTCGGCAGCGGCGTTCGCGGTCAGGGCCATCGTCACCACGGCGCGGC
The DNA here is from genome assembly GCA_963808035.1 of uncultured Alphaproteobacteria bacterium. Classification (GTDB taxonomy): domain Bacteria; phylum Pseudomonadota; class Alphaproteobacteria; order Rhizobiales; family Xanthobacteraceae; genus Bradyrhizobium. Next base: position 25,889 of record CAWEEF010000015.1, read on the forward strand.
ACAGCCCCGAGGCGACCGGCGTGCTGGCGAAGTCGGCATCCGGCGCGCTCGAACTGGTGCCGCTGGTGACAGTGCAGAATCTCGCGCGCGCGCTCGTCGAGCTGAACGACCGCGACTTCCTGACCGTCGGGCTCGACAGCCAGGGCGGCGACAATCTCGACGCGGTGCCGCTGCGGCAGCCGCTGGCCCTGGTGCTGGGCGCCGAAGGCAAGGGCTTGCGACAGTTGACGCGCGAGACCTGCCGCGTGGTGGCGCGGCTCGACATGCCCGGTGAGATCAAGAGCCTTAATGTCTCGAACGCCGCCGTGCTGGCGCTTTATATCGGCGCGAGCCGGCTCGGCTTGATGGGTTCCGTCGTCTAGACAGCTCGCTGGAAGCGATGTGCTTGGTCGAACGGACGATCAGTAATAGCGGCGGTGCATGCGGTAGCCGTGATGGTGCCCGTAGTAGCGGTAGCCGGACGGTCGCCAGTGGTGCCCACGATAGGTGTAGATGACGGGATGGTGATATCCCAGCGCGCTTTGGTGATAGGTCGGATAGGGCGCGAATTCGCCCGGACCGTCATAGGTCGGGCCCTGGTCGACATAATAATACTGATGGACCGGATCCGGCAGCCGCTCGAAGCCCCAGCCGGCGCAGCTATAGTAGGGCGAATATTCCGGCACCCCGACATAGTCCTGCGCGCAGGGGCTGACATAGTGGCAGCCTCCGCCACCGCATGCCATTGCCGGCACGGCGCTCGCGGCCATCACGGCGATCGCCGCGGCTATTGCTGAAATTGTCTGACGCATGGGCACTCTCTCCTGTGGCTCGGTCGGTTTCTTGTTTTGTCGTGGCTGGTTTCAGGGTCCTCGATGCGGCCGCTGCTGCGGAACGCCGACCGGCTGCTGCTGATGATGCTGGCGGCCATCGCCGCCATATTGCGGAGCCAGAATCACCGCCGGCGGATTGGACGGAACTTCCGGCTGTGCCCGCGATGGCGCGGATTCAGCGGACCATGATCGATAATAGCTTTCCGCCGGCTTCGGCAGGATGCGGTTCAGCGGCGGTTCGATTTCGAGGCGCCCATAGCCCGGCTGCCGGCCGGCACTGGGGTAATAATGACCCACATGCGGATCGGCATCGACATAGCGGCCGCCATAGACGGTGGGCTGCACATGCTGGCCCTTGGCGAGACCCCAGTCGCCTTCGACGACGGCATAGGAGGCATCGACGCCGTTGATGATGATGGGAACGCCGGGACGCCCGGGGATCACGATATCGAAGCCGTCGCCGGCCCATGCCGACGCCGTGGTCCCGATCAAAAGTGCCAGTGCGAGGCCTGCGCGCATCATTCGGTATTCCGATTTTGGAGCAATCTAGCCGACTGCGCTGGGCCAAGCGTTAAGGCCGCGATCCTAACGACAGATAAGCCTAACGCGTGGGCCTTGGTGCCCGCCCAAATTCGGGCAAACGGGATAGCAAAGCGTTAACGCCGCGTCGTGAAACGCCGTCGCGGCGATCGTGGTGATGCCGATCGCGATGGGGATGGCGCCGGCAGCGCCGCGGCCTTGAGCGTGGGCATGCCGGGAACCGGGACCAATCAGAGCTGGGCCGCGCGCAACGGCTTCGTCTGCCAGCCCGGCACCTGGTTCAAGGGCGAAGACGGCCGTCGGCATATCTGCCAATAAAGCGAGTTGACGATATGGGCGGCTGCGGCAGCCTTCGCCATGGCAAGGTCCAGAGAAAAAGCCGGCGGGCATGACACCGTCGGCTTTTTCTTGCGACTGCCGGCTCGATCTCCGGTGCCGTCGCAAACCTGGCTCCAAGCCTGAACTCGGCGTGGTTAACGAAAGGTTAATTCCGCGGCGGCGCTGCCCGGTTTTTTCTGTGACGCCCGTCGCGAAGCGTAACCTGCTCAACCATTGATGCAGCCGAACGCGGCGTTTCGCTTGCTGCCGACACTGGCCCAAGCCGGTGCTCCTTCTCATGGCCAAAACTCATATCCGTAAAATTCGAAAATTTCTTTCTGTTGATCCGTAAGCTTCGCTTTGTACGGAGGCGTCGGCTGGAGCGCCAAACCGTAGTTTAGATGCAAGCCATCATCTGTCGCTACTATCGGCTGCAGCAATTTTTGCAAATTCGTTGTTCCATTTCGCCGGCGGGAGTGTATCCACCGCTTGATAGAACGAACTCGCCACAACATCCGCGAGCTGGGCGCCAGCGCAAAGTTTGTGGGAGACCGCCTCCGCTAACCGCCAATCGAGGACCTCCCAAAATATTCGGCGCTTGGTGAGCACGAGCGCTCCGGCCTTTGCTTGGTTCTTGAGCAGCTCGTGATAGGCGACCGTCTGTCCGTAAGAGTGACCGCCGCGCTGACTGTACATTATCTTGAGAAAGCGACCGTTAGCTCTGTCAGATTTCGCATGCGCGTAGCAAAAGTGCGTAATCCGCTCCAAGAGCAGGCGAAGGCAAAAGTTATAGAACCACTGCTGAGAACTGACGCGCTCCGCTCGGGGGTTGCGATACCTTCGCATGTTCTTCTTGTTGGACGTCAAAACAAATGCGCGTGCTGGCAGCTTCGCGAGCTCCGCACAAATGATCCGCTTTCGAAAATCCGGCAGATTGCGATAGTGCAGGTCCGGCTGACTGCGAACGCCGGCCGTGACTTGGAGTGAGCGAACCCACTCGGCAGCCTCAGCATCGTAGGTCGCTCTGATTACGATTGCTCCCAAGCACAGCCACTCAATCCCACCCACTTCGTCGATCGGACGAACGGTGTTCAATCCGGGGTCGCCAGCCTCGTCGATGAAGGCGATGTAGTACGGAGATGGAACATTCGCGACCATTTCACGGCGCTCTTATCGCATCCGCTCGATGATGGCTCCGGCGAGCTTGACGGGAAAGCTGCCGTAGAATTCCAACAAGCGCGAAGGCGATGGGCCACAGGCAGGCGGCGACGCCGAATAGCCAGTGCTGCTGCGCGCTCTTAGTACGTCTCGCCATTCGCTCCTCCACAGCTCGGGAGGTTGATCGTGAATGTGCTGGTTTGCAACTCGCTGCGAGGTCAGCGTTCTACAGCTAGGAATGCAGAGTCGGCATGCTTCTGTGGATAAGTCGATATAGTTTTGGCACGCCACTGACACAGAGCCCCCGCGAGCCCCTGTGATTGCTGCAATGAAATACCCCTACCAAGGGAATGCATCGCTCCACCCCGGGTGGCGCACCAGCCGGCACCGCAGGCCGAGGCAGCGGTAGCGGCCAGGCGGCGGGCGGCGTGCCGCTTGCAATTACAGCGGGAGGCCCAGAAACGGTCCGCCCGGCCGTGACCGGGGCCGGGGGTGGTGGTGCCCGGCCGGTGACCGGGCCATCCGGGGACGTCCCTAGGGTGCACGCCCGGGCGGTGACCGCCCGGTGACCGCGCGGCCATCGGCGCCCCGGCCTACTGGCCCCACGAGCCGCCGCATGGTACAGGGGCGCGCCTTGCCGAGGCTAGGGTCTGCACCGTGTACCCCGCCGTCCAAGCCCGGCCGAAAAAAGCCTGAGGCTGTGCGGCTGAGTGGTTGTAAATACAAGGTTTGCCGGTTTAGCTCAGCGGTAGAGCAGCGGTTTTGTAAACCGAAGGTCGGGAGTTCAATCCTCTCAACCGGCACCAATGTCCGATGGCCTGACATCGCGCGGCCGAGCCGGGCCCCCCGCCGGATGCCTACTTGATTCCGCAACCGATATTTGCTGCAACATCAGCGGGGCTGAGGTGATGCGTGATGGAATGGATGAAGGAACGCGATCTCTTGATCGCGGAGACGATGGAATTTGTTCTGTCCCTCGCCGGCAGGAAACCGGGCGTTGGACCGCCATCGGGCAGCGAGCCCGGCGGTGCCGCCGCATCGGTCCAGGCTGCGAAAATCCAGGCGGATGAGAACCTCGAGCCGTCCAAAGCCATTCAGCCCGGTGTCCGGCTCCCGCGGGCCATCGTCGGCGGCGACGTCCGGGCCGAAATTCAGGCCCGCCTCGCCAACTTCCGTGCCCATCAGGAGCGTTTTCACCGGGAGCGCGAGGAATATTTCAGCGCCACCCTGGCGAGGGCCCGCGCCGCGATCGGATCGGCGCCTGGTTCCCGGGATCGGGGCGGCGCTGAGGTCTGAACGCTAGACCAATTGATGATCCGGCAGCCGGGTCCGGACCAGCTGGTCAAATCCGTTCGGCAGTTCGATGTCGACCTCCAGCGTCGACATGCTTTTGCCGCGGTCCATTTTCACCAGCACCTTGTCCGGATCGAGCTTGACGTGCCGTGACACCACGGCAAGGATTTCTTCCCGCAGGATTCCCAAAAGATCGGGCTGGCCGCGCTGGCTGCGCTCATGCGCGAGCAGGATCTGCAACCGTTCCCGCGCCACCGGCGCCGAACCGGCCCGGCGGCCAAGTAGCCGCAACAGGCTCATGCTCATGCCGCCCTCCGTCCAAGCAATCTGTCCATGAAGCGCTTGCGCTCGACCGGCACCATCATGGCAACGGTCTCGCCATTGAGCCGCCGGGCGGCGTCGATGTACGCACGAGCCGGCGCGCTCGCGGCGTTGTTGAGGGTAACCGGCGAACCGACGTTCGATGCGCGCAGCACGTCCTGGCTTTCCGGGATAATGCCGAGCAGCGGGGTCGCGAGAATGTCGAGGATATCATCGATGCTGAGCATCTCTCCGCGCGATGCGCGCCCGGAATCATAGCGGGTGATCAGGACGTGCTTGCTGACCTGCTCGCCCCTCTCGGCCCGTGCGGTCTTTGAATCGAGCATGCCGATGATGCGGTCGGAATCCCGCACCGACGATACTTCGGGATTGGTCACAATGACGGCTTCGTCGGCATAGCGCATCGCCAGCGTGGCCCCGCGCTCGATGCCGGCCGGGCTGTCGCAGATAACCCAGTCGAACTTGGTGCGCAGTTCCGCGATGATGCGCTTGACGCCCTCGTCGGTCAGCGCATCCTTGTCCCTGGTCTGGGACGCCGGCAGCAGCCACAAATTCTCGAGCCGCTTGTCGCGGATCAGTGCCTGCGAGAGCTTGGCTACGCCCTGCACCACGTTGATGAGGTCGAACACCACCCGCCGCTCGGCACCCATCACCAGGTCGAGGTTGCGCAATCCCACGTCGAAGTCGACGACAACGACCCTTTCCCCGCTCTGCGCCAGCGCCGCCCCGAGCGCGGCCGTGGAAGTGGTCTTTCCAACTCCGCCCTTGCCTGACGTCACGACCAAGACTTTGGCCATCCTATCCTCCTTCGCCGATTAGTTCAGCGCTGTGATTTTCATGGTTTCGCCGTCGAGCCAGGCCTGGGCCGGCCGATTTCGCAGGGTGTCGTCGATCTGCTCGGCGGTCTGGTAATAGCCGTCGATCGCAAGCAGTTCCGCTTCGATCTTCTGGCAATAGATGCGCGCCGCTGAATTGCCGTTGACGCCGGCCATCGCCCGGCCGCGCAGCGTGCCGTAGACATGGATCGAGCCGCCGGCGACGATCTCGGCGCCGGATCCGACCGAGCCCAGCACGGTCACATCGCCTTCGGTAAACACGATCGACTGCCCCGACCGGACCGGGCTCTCAAGCAGCAGCGAGGCCGGATGCGCCCGGGTCTTTTGCCGTTTCGCTTCGCTGTCCTCGAACGAACATTGGCGTCCTCCGGTCAGCAGCGGCGGCAGGCTCGAACCGAGTTGACCCGCGCCCACGCCTTCGACGCCGAGCACGCGGATATTGCGCTCCTGAAGGCTGGAGATCAGGTGAGCGATGGCGGATTCGCTAAGCTCGACCGCCGACAGATCGAGCACCACCGGCCGGCCGGCGAAAAAGCCCGGCGAGCGAGCCAGGGTCGCATCCAGTTCCTCGAGCCAGCCGACGATCGGCACGACAGGAGAAAACACGAACGCGACGTAGGACCGACCGCGGAAGCGTACTAGCTGACGTTGTGGCTCGGCCTTTGCGCTCATGACTATCAACTCGCTGTCCCTTACGACCAATTTGTTAAGGATTGGGCGATGATGGTTAACGAACAGTTAATTCAAACCTGAGCGTTCTCAATGTTTTCCCACCGCAGTTTCCAATCCGGGGCCCACGCGCGCGCATCCGTCAATTGAAAAGACCGCAGAGCGATTTTGTCCTGCGGCCTCGGGGTAAGGATGATGCTTTTTTTAAATCGCTAGCCCCGGCGCTCAGAGAAATAGTTGAAGCGGTAAAGTCGCCGTCGGCAAAATAATCGGTGCCACCTGCTAGAAAACGCCGAAATCCAGACCGTAGGTTGCCATGAGCACAGAGACAAGCAGAACGGCTCCGCAGAATAACGTAATCGTTTTCAGACTATCGAGGTCCGCTGAAATTACAGGAGTGACACTCGAAAACGCTTTTGCAATTGCAGCCATGGCGATCTCCTTGGGTTGGTCGACAACCTCATTGATAGCTGGAGTCGATGACCGGCCGAATTCGTCGCTGCGAAGAAATGGTTTCGGTTTAGTTTCGGGATTATTTCGTGTGGGCGGCGCCACGGCGGCGCCAGCCTCGCCGGTGGGCCATCGGAGACTCTCACTTCGGCGCGGCCAAGCCCGGCGACGTGAGCCACGCGCTGATATGAGCCGCGGTCTCGGCCTGCCGGGCCTTGCGGAGAAGGTCGTCGCGGCGCGGACCGGGCGGCACATCCTTGGCCTGTTCCTTGAGCCGATAGGCTTCGTAGGTCAGTCGATCCTCGAACGACACGACCTGCCTGACCCTTCGTCGTCTCTGCACGAAAGCCTCCCGCCAAAAAATGGAGTGCGGGGCTAGGCTAGAGCCGGTCGCACTGGGTTGTCTGTTCGATAGCGGACTCGCGCCAGAGGCCCAACCTCCCTGCCAACGCGAACGTGATCGGAGCCCACGAAGATCGCCATCAGCCAGGCGGTCGCGCCGACTTCGAGCAGAAAACTCGTAGTCAGATAGCGTCCGCGCCAGAGCAGCGCCGCGTCGGCATTGATCCGTTGTTTCAGGGCTTCGATCATCCCGTCCCTACCCACGCCGGTACCAACCGGTCAGCCGGGCCTGCGGCGCTTTCGGGGGCGCATGATGGGCGGAATAAGCGTGGCGTCAATCGCCGAGCCAGGCACACACCAGCGCGAGGTTGGCCGCGCACGCCGCCAGCAGGCCGACGGCGAGGAGCAAGTTCACGCGCTCGAACGGGGTTTTGAGTGCGGTTCTCATCACCGCGAAAGCATCGGGCGATTCTGACGGAGGAGTCTCGGCCAATATTTTTCGCCGGATTCAGGAGCTCGTTTACAACTTCAGGGACTCCGGCAAAACACCAGCCGCCCGCTGGCCGCCCTTCACCTGCGTGTGATCCGCCTCCGGGCTGAAACCCTATCGGCCCGGCGGCGTTAGGGTGGTTTAGCGGAGCCGATCCATGCCCTATGCATTGTTTTGCAACGACGCCAAGTTGAGCAAGGCCTACCCTACCGAGGCGGATGTCTGGAAGCTTGCCCGGAAAAGCGGGCTCGTGGTTGATGCGGTCTCGGAAGAGGAAAAGCCTGCCCCCAGGCCGGTGCTGGACAATGATTACGAAATCAAGCCGTGCCGGGCGGATCCGCAGGAAGATCCAGACCGGAACAAGGCCGAGGCCGAGCACGAAGCCCAGTCGGAACTGGGTTCATGAGAGGCAGCGCGACCCAGCCGTAAAGGCTTACGGGGTCGCGATCGCCAGCGATGCCTGCTCATCTGTGAGGGTCACGCAGGATTTACGCCGCTGCATCCCCCGGATCGCACCGGTCACCTTGAGCACCTTGCCCACGGGACAACTCGCGTCCTGCACGAAAGCAACTTCATAAGGAGCGAGGATAAGCGGCTCGGATTTCAGTACAGTTTGGGCAAAGCACGGCGCGGCCACCACGGAAAAAAACAGGCCCAACACTAAAGCACGCATGTTCGTTGTCCACACCAACCGGCACGATCATAAACTCGGCCGGGAAAGGAAGTTCCGCGGGACGCCAGAATTATTTCGCGCGCGAAACGGCTGGCGCCCTGCATCCTCCTTGACTGCAAAAAAAGGCCGGCGCGAGGCCGGCCTTTGCAAATCAAGCCTCGTCAGTAGCCGTCAGTACCGCGTGGCGACCGGGCCGCCCCAGCCGAAGCGATAGTTCAGGCCGGCCTTGACGGTATGTTCGTCATCCCGGAATCGGGTCCCGACGATGTCGGCAGGCCCGCTGGTGAGGGTGGTGCTGCCGAAATTGTAGTACTGGTACTCGACTTTGGCGGACCAGTTCGGAGCGAACATGTACTCCAGGCCGGCGCCGACGGTGTAGCCGTCCCGATGGCTGCCGTCTGTGGTGAATGGCTGCGGCACGCCGGCAAAGCTGACCGCAATATTGTTGTTGTCCCGCCAGGCATAGCCGCCCTTGGCGTAAAGGAGCGCCGGACCCCAAGTATAGCCGACCCGGCCGGTGACCGAACCAAGTTGGTCGGTGTTGGCCTTCACCAGGGTACCGCCCGGGAAAAGCCTACCCGAATTATTGCCGCCGCCGAGCCAGCTATATTGGGCTTCAACACCCATCACCCAGTTGGGGGCGAATTGGTAGTCAAAGCCACCCTGCACGCCGCCCAGAAACCGGCCGTCGCTGCCCTGCAGACTGCTATTGCCCGCGAACGCGCCACCGACATGGCCGCCGATGTAGAACCCGGTCCAGTTGTAGACGGCCTCAGGGGCCGTATAGGCAGGCGCCTTGGTATAGGTGCGCGCAGGCAAGTCTGCCGCAAAGGCTGGAGCAGCGAATGCGATCACGGCAGCTGTGCCGAGCAAAAGTTTCTTCATGTTGGTACCCCGTTTAGGTCGTTGCGACCCTCTTCAAACACCATGGCCTCAATTTGGTTGCTTGTTGGTGCCTTCGCGGCAGTGCGGGAGGCCCAGATAACCGACAACTGTAACAGCGAGGCAACAGAGCCAGTTTGTTCCTTCCCCCGCGAATTTTTTTCTGGAGTCGCCGAGTTTTTGACACACCTCCTTAAAGTGTCGGGCCAGCCCGGTTCCGGTTCAAAAACTCTCTGAAATGTGATGGGCGGCCATGGTCAGGTCTGACGTGGTTCACCCGCTAGCGGGTCAGCTTTTCCAGGTCGGGGAATGGCGCATAGGCCGAGCCGGCGCAGACATCGGCCGGCTTCTCGACCACGTGATCGAGGCGGCCATCGACATAGACGATGGCACGCTCCTGCATGACCCCATAGCCGCCGTCGGACTCGCGCGGCGTGAACCGCAGGCAGCTCACATAGCGGAGACGGCCGCCGACTGTGCGCTGCATCGGTTCGGCCATGGTGGCATCATGCACTCCGACCGGATTATTGAGATAGGTCCGCATGAACGACAGTATTTCGGCGTGGTAATTGGCAGGAAGGGGCTGGTCGGCGACACCACGATCGCCAGTGTAGCTGATGATCCGGCTGTCACCGCTGCCGGCACAGCCGGCGAGCGCGATCGGTAGCAGCAGAACTGCCGCACGTTGTGCCGATGTCCTCAAGTGCAACCTGAACTTCGCTGGTCCCCGATGGCGAATCCTAGACCGCGGGCCAGCCGAATGGAATTGTCATCTTGGTGATCGCAAGGGGGTCAACGGACGCGAACAAAGCAACACCGGCCCGCTCCATTGGGGAAGCAATGACGCGGGCCGGCTATCCGCAAGCAGGCGGCTGGGCAATGTGGATCAGCCGCTGCAGCGGACCGGCTTCAGCCGCGCCTGGCGGCGGCCGTGTGCTTGACCGCAACCTTCGAGATGTGGTGTTTCCCGAGCGCAGCCATCTTGTGGTGATGACGGTGATGGCGGTGATAGCTGACATGATGGCGGTCCATCCTCGCATGGGCGTTCAGCGTGCGGGTCTTGGCCGCAGCGGCCTTGACGACCGGCGCCGTCTGGCCGGAGGTGGCGGCGAATGCGGGCGCAGCGAGTACGGAAACCGCGAGCAGCGCGGCGGAAATTGTCTTCAGCATGGAAGTGTCCTCTTTCAACGGGATCGCGAGGGCGACAGTCGGATGACCGCGCTCGGTGATCTCGGCTGCGACATTAGGCGGCGGGCGCTGAACCCACCCTGAAGCGGGACGATGGACTTCGTTCATCTGCATGACTTGTCAGTCATATTCGGACGCGAGGGGAGCGCGCATGGCGCAATTATGACGCCTCGCACGGGAATGTCCGGCGAGGCCGGGTGTTCACATCATCAGGCTTCGGTGTAGGATCGTCACCTTGCAAAATCGGGAGAAATGCATGCGCAAATCCGCGATCAGGCTTTTCATGCTGGCAATCATTGCAACGGCGCTGTCGGCAGCGCCGGTGCTCAAGGCCTATGCCGCCGGCGATGATAATCCCTCGCCGCCGCCGGCATCCGACGGCAAGAAAGCCAAGAAGAAGCACGACAAGCATTCCAGCATCAACGACGGCCGGTTCGTGGCAGGCTACCATGCGGCCTATGCCACGGTCTACGACCGCAATGATTACGCCTCGGCCATCGACCAGCTCAAGGCGCTTGGTCACGACGACAACGCCGCCGTCGCCAATCTGATCGGCTATTCCTACCGCAAGCTCGGCGACTACAAGCTGGCGCAGGTCTGGTACGAGCGTGCGCTCAAGATCGATCCGGACCACGTCAAGACCTGGCAGTATTACGGGCTGTGGCAGCTCGAACAGGGCAATCGCGACCAGGCGCAATATCATTTGAGCCGGATCGCCACCCTGGCCGGCGCCGACAGCGCGGAATATCGCTCGCTCGCGGCGGCGCTCGAAAAGCCGGCCGGCACCGGCCTCGTCTACTGATCCGTTTCTGCGGGTTTTTCAGCCAAATGCTGTCATTCCGGGATGCGCCTCTTGGCGCAGGCCCGGAATCCATAACCACCATCGTGAGTATGGATTCCGGGCTCGCGCTGACGCGCGCCCCGGAATGACGGCGCTTCTGAAACTTCACTTCATCATCGCCTCGATCTCGGCGCGGAAGGCCTGCCGCGAGGCGTCACGCGAATAGAACATGTGCCCGCCGGGATAGACCACCAGTTTCACCCGCGGTGGTGCAGCAAACGCCGGAAGCTGATCGAGCTGGATTTGCGAGCCGAAATACGGCGTGGCGAGATCGAACAGCCCGTGCCCGATCAATAGTTTCAGCTTGGGGTCGAGCGCGAGAATCTCACGCAATTGAGAAACCGACTGCGCCGGATTGATGCCGCCACCGAAGTCCCAGGCCTTCTCGACCGCGTTGCTGAGCAACTGGTAGGAGCCATCCGGGCGCCAATTCAGCTTGCGTGTGAGGAGGTCGACTGCGGCGCTGGTCAGCGGCGCGGCCAACGGTTCGCCCGAGGGATCGTTGAAATGATAGAAGCTCGAATCCGGGTAGGGATCGAAGCCCGACACCGATGCATCGTAGCGTCCTGTCACCTTGCCGTTCTTGCGATCGAATTCGCGACGAAACTCGGCAACGGCAAAACGCCCGGCCAGCCGACGGCTCACCGCCGGATCGATTCCGGTCAATGCCGCCACCTTGTCGGCAAGCCGGGTTGTGGCCTCGGTGTCCGCCAGGCCCTTGATGAGGTCGGCGAGGAAATCGCCCTGCGCATAATGTTCGACGTCGGCCATGTCGGAGCGGGTGACGGCGCCTTTGGCTTCGCGCGCGACTGCGGCCATGGTCGGAAGGCTCGCCACATATTGCAGCAGGCTGGAGCCGGTGAATTCACGGAAGTCGAGCACCGGCGAGATCAGGATCAGGCCCCTCACCCCGACGCCCTGCTGGATCTGCAAATTGCGAACGATCTTCGGTCCGCGGATGCCGCCATAGCTTTCACCGGCGACGAACTTGGGCGAGCGCAACCGGCCGGCCTTTTCCAGCCAGCGTCGGATCGTCAGCGCGATCGATTCAACGTCGCCGTCGACCGAGAAAAATTTCTTGCGCACCTCGCCGCCGGACGCAACGAAACGGCTGTAGCCGGTGCCGACCGGATCGATGAACACGAGATCGGTGAAATCGAGCCAGGTGTCGGCGTTCGGCATCAGATCGGGCGAGGCGGAGGAAACCGCTGCGTCGCCGGTAATCGGCAGCCGCCAGGGTCCCGCGGTACCAAATTGCAGATAGGCGGAAGCCGCGCCCGGACCGCCGTTGAACAGAAAGGTTACCGGTCGCGTCGCCGGATCGGCGCCTTCCAGTTGATAGGCGGTGTAGGTGATATCGGCCTGCGCCTCGCCCTTGTCGTCGAACAGCCGGATCGAGCCCGCCGTGGCGGTAAAGGCGAGCGAGCGGCCGGGAAGCGTCACGGTTTGCCGGGTGGTGGAATCCGGCGGCAGGTGATGTTGCTCGGCGCCGGCCGGCGGATTGGAAGCGTTGCCCTTGTTGCCGGCCTCCGGCGCCTTCGGCCCGGAAGGCGCGACGCCGGGTGGCTGCTTCGGAGTTTGCGTCGCGTCCTCGGCGCGCACGCCGAGAGGGGCCGACCACGCGAGAACTGCAAGCGCGAGGCATGCCAGACGCGGGGCGGCGAAGGCTCGGGCCATATCCGTTGTCTCCGTGGCGCCGCGAGTTGTCCGGCACGGCTGCTTCTAGCCCGCCTTCCGGCTCAAAATTGCGGCAGCCCGGCCTTGTTGGCAGGCTCCCAGGCCGTGTTAACGTTGACCTGAAACATATTGTCCGCCCAGTTACATTGCGGCGGCCTGCAGGCTAACTCGACAACGACCGCCGAGGTCGTATAGACGACCCTCGGGCACCCTCGCCCACCACTCAATATGAGCCTGCGATCCCATGACCACGCCCCAGCGATACGACCGGATCGCCTTTGTCGCGAGCGCCGGCGCGGAAGCCCAGCAGGCGCTGGTGCAGCTCACCCAAATGTACGGCGATCACGATCCCGCCGCCGCCGACGTCGTGGTGGCACTCGGCGGCGACGGATTGATGCTGCAAACGCTGCATCGGCACATGCGTTCGGGCAAGCCGATCTACGGCATGCACCGCGGCACCGTCGGCTTTCTGATGAACGAGTACAGTACCCACGATCTGAAGGCCCGGCTGGCGTCGGCGAGGGAATCCGTCATCCATCCACTGCTGATGCGCGCCACCGACGTCCATGGGGCGGTGCATCTGCACCACGCCATCAATGAAGTGGCGCTGTTTCGCCAAACCCATCAGGCGGCACATCTGAGGATTCTGATCGACGAGCGCGAGCGGATGTCGGAGCTGATCGCCGACGGTGTCCTGGTGGCGACGCCTGCGGGATCGACGGCCTACAATCTTTCGGCCCAGGGACCGATCATCCCGATCAATGCCGCGCTGCTGGCGCTGACGCCGATCAGCGCGTTCCGCCCCCGCCGCTGGCGCGGCGCGCTGCTTCCAAACACAGCCTTTGTCGTGATCGAGGTGCTGGACGGCGACAAACGCCCGGTCGCGGCGGTGGCCGATCACGACGAGGCTCGCGACGTCTGCCGTGTCGAGGTGCTTTCCGACAAGACTATCTCGATGCGGATGCTGTTCGACCCCGGCCACAGCCTGGAAGAACGCATTCTGAGCGAGCAGTTCGGCTACTAACCGTTCATTAACCGGCGCCGCGATATGGTTAACGCGGGTATACCGTTTTCGGCGGGAGCCCTGGGGCCCGGCCATGTTCCGCATCGATTTCAACAAGCTGCGCTTTCTCGTCTGCGATGACAATCCGCATATGCGCCGCATTTTGCGCACGCTGCTGCATTCGTTCGGCGCACGCGAGGTCTATGAATCCGAGGACGGCGCAACCGCGCTCGAAATGTACACCCATTACGTTCCCGACATCGTCATCACCGACTGGTCGATGCCGATATTCGACGGTCTCGAATTGGCGCAGATGATCCGGCAGCCGGAATCGAAGGGCAATCCCTACGCGCCGATCATCATGCTGACGGGTCATTCCGAAAAGCGCCGCGTCACCGTGGCGCGCGATGCCGGCGTGACCGAGTTCCTGGCCAAGCCGATCTCGGCCAAGGGACTCTATCAGCGCATCATGAACGTGGTCGCCAACCCGCGCCCGTTCATCAAGACCAAGACCTATTTCGGCCCGGATCGCCGGCGCAATTCCAACAACGCCTATATCGGCCCCGAACGCCGTGTCGGCGGCGAGGTGGAAGTGATGCAGCAGCCTTCGTTGCTCGAGAAGGCCCGTTCCTCGATCTAGCGAAGCGCTCAGGGAAGCTATCATGGCCAAGGACAAGCAAGCGCTGCAGATCGAGACCTTCGTCGATCACCACGTGATTACCCAGCCCAATCCACTGCGCAAGGTGCTGCGGCGCGTCGCCAAAGCGGACCTGGATGATCCGGTTGCGCGGGCGGAGAAGGCTCTGGCCGGTCTGTCGGGCGAGTTCAAGGACTGGATGTTGGCAGAAGCCGACCGGCTCGCCGTCGCCCATGCCGCGATCCTGATCCATGGCTTTACCACTGCCACCAGCGCGGAGCTGTTTCGTGCCGCCCATGACATCAAGGGCGACGCCATTACCTTCGGCTATCCGTCCGCCGGCGTCGTCGCCGAAAGCCTGTGCCGGATCATCGAGCATGCGCCCGACCTCGCGCAGGTGCCCTCGCCGCTGATCGCGCACCACGTCAATGCCATTCAGGCGATCGTGGCCGAGCGTACCAAGCTCGACACCATCAGCACGGCGGGTGAGTTGAGCCGGAGATTGCGTGGCGTTGCCGACGACTATCTCGCGCACGCCAACCGCGACCGGCCCGAACATCTGGAAGCGATCTTCGCTCCCAGCATCGTTCCGGGGGATTAACCGGAGAAATCCGCATCCATCGAAACGCCGTCGTCGCCAACGCGGCGACGGTCACGCCGCGATCAAGTCGGGCTGGATCGGGGCGATGGCGTCCTCGGCGATCAGCTCGTCGCAGAACATCCGGGCTTCTTCCCGCGCGGATTCGGTGGCAAAGCGCCGCAGCAGGATCAGCAGCGGCTCGGTGGCGCGACCATCGGTTTCGCAATGCGTCAGCACGCGTTCAACCATCCGGCGTCGCAGTCTCGCCGCCTCGCCGGCGGAACCGGCAAATCCCATCTCGTGGCTCGCTTCGAGCGCCGACCGGAACGCCGCAAAGGTCGATTCCGGCAGGCCGGCGCGGCTCAGCAGCGCGTTCAGGCTGGCACCGCCGCGGTCATGGAGCAGCGCCGCGACGCGGGCCAGCGGCAGCTCGGACAATTGCGCCAGCGCATGGTCGAACAGTTCGAGATTGCCCGACAACAGCGCGCGCAGGATCAATCCGGCGGTCAACTGGCCAGTGGTTCGCAGATGCCGCACGAGGCCGCCAATGTCGTCGCCGCGCGACCGTGCGGCGATATTCACGGTCGAACGGTCGAGCGCCTCGCCGGCAATCCGCACCGCGCGATCTGCGCTGAGCCAGTTCCGCGCCGCCACGAACTGCGCCAGGGTGTCAGAGAGCTTGGCGACCAGCGCGAGCCGCGTCGCGGCGGGCAAATCCTCCAGCACCAGCATCGATTCCCGGATCGCGGCGAGATGGCCGTGTCGCTCGACGATGCGATCCCATGAGAACGGCGCGAGCTCGGCATAGGCATTCTCGATCAGTTCGAGCGCCGCCGACGGCGTGCCGACTTCGGCAATCGCTGCGGATACCGAGACGGGCAGATTGACGCGACGGGCGATCGCGCATTGCATCTCGCAATTGCCGGTCGCGACGATATCGACGAGGTCGGCATCGATCAGCAGCGGCGAATGTTCAAGGATGGGCAGCGCGACCGATGGCTGGTCGACCGACAGCGCCTGCACGATCGCTGCGGGTGCGTCGGTGCTGCGCGCAAACACTTCGGCCATGGCCTGGCGCACCAGCGGCGAAGCATCGTCGAGTAGCATCAGCAGCGCGCCTTCGGCGGCGATGCGGTCGTCTTCGCTCAAATCCGAAATCAGCCAGGCCCTCGCCAGCGCCCGAGTTGCCTCCGCCCGCTCGCCTGTTGGAGCGGTCCGTATCCAGCTGATGAACTGCCGAACGATCATGACCCTGCCGGCCTACGCAACTTGCCAAAGGCACCGCGAGTCGGCGCCACTGCAAGACAAAATAAACCACGACGCTTAACAAAGCGTTCACCATAAACGGCTGGTTGTATTGACGTTTTGTTAAGGATGAAAATCCGGATGATTGCCCGCGCAAAGCCGCCAGATCCGGAGCGGGCCTAGCCGCTGCTGAAGGTGCCGCTGCGGTCGCTGAACAGGTCAAGCGATGGCACGGCGCCGGCGTTGGCGGCCTGCGGCGAAGCCCCGGTGGCCGGTGCGGCCGGGGTTGCCGACGCAACCGACATCAGGGATGACGAATTGCCCCATAATTCATGAATGGCAGGCGAGATCGGTTGCGCGCGTTCGCCGGCTTGGAACAGCGAGCGGAAGATCGGACCGGCCGGTGCCGACGCGCTGGTCGGCGTCGACGCCGAGGCCATCGTGACCGGTGCGACCGATCGCGCGTCCGGAAAGCTCGACAGGTAGGCCGCATTGTCGACCGGCGCCGCCGCCGCAACGCTGGTGCCCGCCGATGCGTCGCCCACCGAAGCCATGGCGGCGCGCGTCGCCGGGGAACTGGCGGCCCCGGCATAGCGCGCGGTCAGCACCGAATAGACTTCGGAGATGTTGCGCGCGCGTCCGCTGTGATCGTAGAAGATCGACCGGTTCGCCGCGGCGGCGTTGGGAAACAGCCGCGCGCCGGAGGCCTGCGGGTTATCCTCGGCGTTCGTGATCAGCTTGGCCGCACCGCCGACGCCCATGAAATGCGCCATATAGAGTTCGCTCTCGGTCGGGCGGCGGCCGATCATGCCGGTGAGCTTGAAACTGTTGGACTGGGTGAGCACGCCGGCCATCGCCGAACTGGCGTCGGGGTCGTCCCGCAGATTCATGATCGCGCGCCGTGCGGTCGGATCGCTGACCGAGTAGGTGCCCGAGGAAGACTTCGTGATGGCATCGGCGTATTGACCATAGCCGAGCTGCGCCCCGGCCTCCTTGACGGTGCCGAGCCAGGTCTGATCGATGAACTGAAAAAGTCCCCCCGCCGACGAGGTCGAGGCGCTCGCCTTCGGATTGAAATCCGATTCCATCTTTGCTGTGGTCAGCAGATACTGGAAGCTGGTGCCGGTGGTGGTCGCCGCCTGCTTGATCGCACCGGCAATCCGCGCGCGCGATGAATCGGCGCCGGCCATCACCGCGGCGTTTGAACTATCGACCGACATTTGTTGGTGCCCCGCCCTCTCCCCGCGAAACGACCGCCCGGCCTGCAAGCGCTTTTCTCCCAAAAAGTGCCCGCGCCGCCGTTACCCTGCGGCAGCCATGGTTAATGCGGAGTTAAGCAATTCCGGGACTCGTCCCGCTCGCGTCCGACATTCCCCGGGTTGACTACCTAAGGCTGAACTCCGATCATGTGACAACTCAGCGCGGGGGCGTTGCGAAGCGGCCGACTAACCGGAGGCGATCGATGTCTAGCGAAAAGCAGAATGAAAGTGTGGGCGTCGGCGCTGCCGGCGGCGCTGCGCTTGGTGCGGCTCTCGCGGTTGTAGCTGTCTCAACTGGTCCATTTTCTCCGATCGTGGGAGCAGCCTTGGGCGGTGCTGTAGGCTCATTGGTCGGCCGATCTATTTATCGCCATCAAGAGCAGTCCGAACATGTGACGGTTGGTACTAACGAGCATCCAGCGACTTAGTACGTTCATCCCGCGCATCAATCAGCGGACAATATCTTCATATTCCGACTTCACTTGCGGTAGATCTGTTTCGGATCGAACAGCCGCTCGGCATCCACAAACGACAATTGCGCGCCGCCCTCGCCGCCGGAGACGGCGCGATAGAAGCAGGAGCGGCGGCCGGTGTGGCAGGCCGCGCCGACCTGCTCGACCCGGATCCACACCGCATCCTGATCGCAATCCATCCGCATCTCGACCACGCGCTGGGTCTGGCCCGAGCTTTCGCCCTTGCGCCAGAGTGCGTTGCGCGCACGGCTGAAATACCAGGCCTGCCCGCTGGCGATGGTCCTGCGCAGCGCTTCGTCGTTCATGTGGGCGACCATCAGGACCTCGCCGGAGGTCGCATCGGTGGCGACGCAGGTGACAAGCCCCGACGCATCGAATTTGGGCTGGAATGTCAGCCCTTCCTCGCGCTCGTTCGTTTCGGAAGACGTGGACACAGGCGGCCCCTCGTAAGTTCAAGCGAGGGTCGGCTAGCGCTGCGGCCCTCGCACCATGGACAGGAAACGGGCCTGCTCCGCCGGATTGTCGCGGAACATGCCGGTGAAGCGGCTGGTGAACGTGATGGCGCCATGCTTGGCGACGCCGCGCACCGACATGCAGGTATGCTCCGCCTCGATCATCACTGCAACGCCGCGCGGCTTCAGAATCTCGTCGATCGCCGCCGCGATCTGGGCGGTCAGGTGCTCCTGGGTCTGCAGGCGGCGCGCGAAGATGTCCGTGAGACGCGCCAGTTTCGACAGTCCAACGACACGCTCGACCGGCGTGTAGGCGATATGCGCCTTGCCGTAGAATGGCATCATGTGATGTTCACATTGCGAGGTGAACTCGATGTCGCGGATCAGCACGAAATCGTCATAACCCGCAGTTTCACCGAAGGTGCGGTTGAGCACCTCGGCGGGACACTGGTGATAGCCCTGATAAAGCTCGTCGAAAGCTTCGACCACCCGCCGCGGCGTATCGAGCAGGCCCTCGCGGTCGGGGTCCTCGCCGATATAGTGGAGCAGGGTCTGTACCGCCTGCTCGGCTTCGGCGCGCGAGGGTCGCGGCTGGTCGGCGCGGACCGCGGCGGCGAGAAATTCCGACGGGTCGAGCTCCGCCTGACGGGCCTCCGGGACCTTCGGGTCTGGAAGCCTCGTTTCGGAAGATTTGACGTCGGATGGCTTGCCCGGCCGCAGCGATTTGATTAACGCGTCCATGTCAACTCCGTTCGACCGGTCCTGTGACCGGAGTGTCACCGGCAGACGGGGCGGCTTGCCGCCGGACGCCTGAGTACCAAGATATCGAGCCCCGCAGCCCCCGGCTGGTTTCCATTTCAGCCCGCTTCGGGAAACGGCCGGACTGTATTTCCGCCGCTGCCGCCCATATATAAGATGCCTGATCGCGCTCGCCAAGGGCGATCGCAGCGGGTGGACCGAGACTACAGACATATGCTGAACGACATTTACAACAAGCGCATCATCGAACTGGCCGGCAATATCCCCCGACTTGGACGGCTCGCCGCCCCCGACGCCAGCGCCACCGCGCATTCCAAGCTGTGCGGTTCGACCGTCAAGATCGACCTCAAGATGGACGGCCCTGTCGTCACCGATTTTGGCCATGACGTGAAGGCCTGCGCGCTCGGCCAGGCTTCATCTTCGATCATGGCGAGCCATGTGGTCGGCTCGACGGCCAGCGAACTGCGTGAATTGCGCGAGACCGTCCGCAAGATGCTGAAGGAAAACGGCACACCGCCGCAGGGCAAGTGGGCCGACATCGCACTGCTCGAACCGGTGCGCGACTACAAGGCACGGCACGCCTCGACCCTGCTGACATTCGACGCCGTGGTCGATGCGATCGGCCAGATCGAAGCCAGGGCCACGCAGCCAGCCGCCGCACAGGGTTGATAATCGACTGTCATTCCGGGGCGACGCGCAAGCGTCGAGCCCGGAATCCATACTTCCGATCGTGGTTATGGATTCCGGGCTCGCGCTTCGCGCGCCCCGGAATGACGAATTATCGCTGTTCCTTGCCCGGCGTCTTCGCAGCGACACCGCCGGTCGGAACCATCGCCTCCGCCGTCTTGGTCGATTTCGGCGCCGCCACTGGCTTTTCGGCGCCCACGGCTTCGTCGACAAATCGATCCTGCACGGGCTTGGGCGTCAGTTCGGCAACCGGCACTGCGGAATTGTCGATCCGTGGCAGCACGTCGGCAATGGCATCGGTGGTAACGAGATTGGTAAGCCGCAATTCCGCCGGCGACAATTCGCGCAGATCTTCCCACGGCGGCACACTCAGAGCCAGCGACAGCAGGTCACCCGCACCGCCCATGTCGAAGGTGTATTTGGCAAGGCGGCCGACGTCGCGCTCCACGATCATCAGATCGTCCGCACTGTAACTCGCAGCCTTGGCGTCATCGGCGCGGTCGCCCATCCAGATTTGATGCACCCTGACATGGGCGGCCTTGGGCACGTAGCGGGTCGTGCCGGAGAGCAGCAGGAATACGCACATCGACTCGCAATAGGCGTCGGGCATGATGCTGGCACGATCGCCCTGTGCGTTGCGGGCCTGAACGCTGATGCCGACGGTTGTCCGTGCGCCGAGGCTGCGCCAGCGTCGTCCGAGCGCGATGGCGTCATTGACCGAGCCGCCGCTGGAATCCAGCACGATGGTCGCGCCGGCGAGCTGGTGCCCGCGCGCAAATTCGTCGAAATCCTTCGGGCTGTCCGCGGTCACAATGCCGACCGCGCTGACCCAGCCACCGCAATTGGGCTGGCAGGCGACCCAGTGAAACCGCATCGGCATTTTTCGTTCTTCGAGCGTGATGCCGGCCTGCGCCGCAGCGCCGAACGTCACGGTAACGCCTGGCAGGGCGATGCAAAGGGCGGCGGCGCCGAGCTGGACCCAGCCGCGAAGATCGAGCGACCTCATGAACCTCAAGTTGGTTCCTTCCCCCAGGCCCTGCATGAGAGCAGTGGCAATGGCCCCGCTTCAACGCCAGATGATTCTGTCATGTTGGCGCCGTCAAAAAGGTACCCGCGCGAGTCTTCATCGTCCAGAGAACCTTTGCTGCACTGCCACCCAAACCATGCGATATTTCCCAAAGTGTGGCGAATTTACCGAAACCCGCCAGTTCCTTGATGGGGAACCGGACAACCTCCGCCCATGATTGCAGCAGCTTGCCCATGAAATATTCATCCCTGCATTCATCTCGTTGTCCCGACTGTGCCGGCACGGCGCGGCGCCTGCCGCGCTATGCGGGGCGCGCCCTGATCTGGGTCTATCGGCACACCCTGTCGCCGCTGGTCGGTTACAACTGCCGTCACCTGCCGACCTGCTCGGTCTATGGCGACGAGGCCATCGAACGCTTCGGATTGTGGGCCGGCGGCTGGATGACGTTGGCGCGGCTGCTGCGCTGCCAGCCCTGGGGTACCTCGGGCATTGACAACGTGCCGCTGACGAGGCCGGCGGGGGCGCGATGGTACCTGCCGTGGCGGTTCGGACGGTGGCGCGGCGTCAATGCGCCGTAGCGGGTGCACCGGGCAATTGCCGCACTGCTTTCACGCCAGCGCGCGTTGCCGCCGTGCCGGGAACCTCGGTTTCGCCAGCGCATTGATTTAACGCTCCCGTTGGGAGGGCAAAATCATGCGCTGGAAAATCAGCCACAGGTTTCACGATCCCCGCCAGGTCGATCTGATCACCATCCTCGCGCTGCTCATCATCATCGTAGCCGCCTGCAGGTTCTACAGCGACAGCAACTCGGGCACGCCGAGCCACACGGCCTTCATCGTTCCCAGTCAAAGCGTTCGCTGGTGAGGCCGGATCCTGTCGCGGTCAGGGCAGCCTGATCGCCAGCAGCAAGTTCGTTTCGAACGAGCGCCACCGGTAGCCAATTCCGAAATCAATCGGCTGGCTGCTGCGGAAAAGCTCGGCGTATTTCGGCTGGTACATTCCCGGGAATTTGGCAATCGGACCGGCGTAGCGGCCGAACGGCAAGAGCCGCCATTTTTTCGGATCATAGTCGGCCAAGGGGATACCGGAATCGTCCTGGATGATCGCGGCACTGTCGGCAAGCAGAAAACCGCGCACGGCGGTGAAGTTGCCGGCGTGCAGCAGATATGACGCACTCTTGATCAGGCTGTCGCCGGGCGCCAGTCGCGCGCAAAATTGCAGGAAGCCGCTGTTTCGCACGCCGCTGTTGGAGAGATCGGTGCTGAAATAATACAGCGTCCTTTCCACGCCGTCGCTGCCGGCGAACACGATCCGCACGCCGCGAGCGGCGTTGCCCGGAGTTTCGCCGGCCGAATGCACCAGGCCGGTGGCATCGAGCGTGATCAGGCTGACGCTGCGGATCGTTTTGCCTGAACGCGCCAGGAAAACGTAAAGGATCGGCAGCGTGCCGCTCATCTGTCCGGCGCGCAGATCTGCCTTCATCGATTTGGTGATGAAGAAGCTGAAGCTCAGGATCGACCCCAGCGAACGCTCGACATTGTAGAGCGTGTAGCCAATGCCGCCGTAGGACAACGTGGTCAGGTCGGACACCGAGCCGACCGGCTCGAGCGCGCTCAGCACATAGGTTGTCGCCCTCGAATAAAACGCATCTGCATAGAGGAAGTCGGGACCACTGAACATGTAAAACATGGTTGGGTGCGGCGCGGTCAGATTGGCGTCCGCCCAGATCCGGATCTTTGCAAGCTGGCGCGCGTCGAGTTGAGCGAACGCGGCATCGAAACGCCGTGCATGATGCTGCCACGCCGGATCCTGGGTCAGCGGTGTCAGCGGCGAACCGGCCGATGGCGACAGGCCTGCGAGGAAGCGCGCGGTGTCATCAGCGCTGACGCTGGCGGCGCGTGCCGGCACCACAGCCGTCAGGACTATGATCACGGCGAGCGCCGCCAATTTCGCGAACGGTTGCATCGTTATTCACGGCCCGCGGATGCGGGCTCGCTGCCCTGATCGTCGCGCTTGCCGAGGATGGCGTAGATAACAAGCCCCGAGATCATGATCGCGATGCCGAGCGACGACTGCAACGGCCGATCGATCAACAGATAGTACATCATGAACCCGGTCACGAGCAGGAAGACCGCTGGTGTAAACGGGTATCCCCAGGCGCGATAGGGCCGCGCCAGGCCCGGCTGCGTGACGCGCAGCTTGATGACGCCAAGCACGGTGAAGAACGAGCAGAACAACAGGGCGAACTGGATGAAATCGAGTACCGCCTCGAAACTACGGGTGAACAGCATCAGGCTCGCGACCGTAAGCTGGAACAGAATGGCATAGGCTGGCGCTCCCTGGGTTGATTTGCGGGCGAACACCCGCATCGCCGGAACGTCCTCGCCCATGGTCATCATGACCCGCGGGCCGATCCACATCATGGCGCTGATGGAGGACACGAGACCGATACAGATCATCGTACCGACGATGCGGCCGCCGACCTCACCGAAAATATGACTGCCGGCGATCCGGGCGACATCGAGCTGTCCGGACAGTTGGTCGATCGGTGTGGTGTGGAGGAACACCGCATTAAGGGCGACGTAGAGGATGGTGACGATCAGCGTTCCCGCCAACAGCGCCCGCGGCAGGCTCTGCTGCGGGGCGTGCATCTCGCCGATAATGTAGGTCGCGGCGTTCCAGCCGGAGAACGAATACATCACGAACACGAGGCCGATGGCGAACGGCGCGCTGGCGACATGAGCGAAATCGGCAACATCAGGCATGAACGAGACCGGCTGCGGCGTACCGACGACAAATCCCGCGATCAGGAACGCCACGATCAGCACGACTTTGAGGACGGTCGAGATCAGTTGAAAGGTGCTGGAGTGCCTGACCCCGCTCAACTGCACGAGCGAGACCAGCCAGACGACGCCGATCGCAACTGGCAGCGGCGGCGCGCCGGGAACCAGCGATTTGCCGTACTCGCCGAAGGCCATCGCGGCCAGCGCCACCGGTGCCGCGAAACCGACCGTGGCCGAAACCCAGCCCGCGAGAAATCCGAAAGCCGGGTGAAAGGCGCGGCCGAGGAAATTGTATTCGCCGCTCGAGCGCGGAAACATCGCGCCAAGCTCGCTGTAGGAAAATACCCCACACAATGCCACCAGGCCGCCAACGGTCCAGAGCAACAGGATCGAAAAACCGGAGGGAATGTCCTTGACCTGAAAGCCGAGGCTGGTGAAGACGCCGACGCCAACCATGTCGGCAACGACGATGGCGGTCGCTACGCCGACGGAAACTGTGGACCCCCCGCCAGCAAGCCGGCCCGGCCATGTCGCGCTCCCCGTTTCCGATGCCGCCATGCCGTCCATGCCTCGGGCATCCCGCCCAGATTTTTTCATCGTGCGGGCTAGGCCATTTCAATTCAAGCAATGCTAACAATGATTTAAGCCGAGACTTCATTTAGTACCATAGTACCGTGAACTATGGCCAAACCCCTTCGGCATTGTGCAAACACCGTGGCCGTCCCACAATCGCGACACGATTTCATGCTCTTTGGGGGCCGGAAATGGGGAGCTTTTTCCGAAAGCTTAACGTCACCTAAACGCCGGCAAGCTGAACTAAGCGATCAGCGGTGGATATTGGGGCAGTGGGTGGATGGTCGGAGCGAATCCGAAATTCCAGATGTCTGATCGCGCAGGCCGGGTGATGGTGCCGGGCGGGATCCGGCGTGCACGAAGTGATTGCGTCCACTCGCACCGGCTTCGCTGGATCATCGTGCTGTTGCCGCTGTCACTCGTTCTTGTCCAATGCAGCAAGTCGCCCAACGCTGCCGTGCTTGCCGCCAACGCGCAGGCTTCGACGGGAGATTCCTTCGACGACAGGTTTCCGAAGCCGCAGTTCCAAGATCGTTTCCCGACTGCCGAAGAGAGCTTCAAGCAGACATCCGCCGACGTGCTGCTCAACCGCGCCGCGCAGCAAGAGCCCGCCTCATACCGGGTGGCCTCGCTGGCGCCACAACTGCCGTATCAGCGTCCGCCGGCACGCGAAGACCAGACCGTGCTGGTCGGCCTGAAATCCTCGGCGTTTCCCTATCTCGGCATCAATCCTCGCACCGACGAGCCGTTCCTGAACGTTCTAAAGGGCGCGCGTCGCGGCCATCGCGGCATCAACGGCAAGGTTTTCTGGCAAGACGAAACCTTCAACGACAATCGCGTGCTGATGCATGTGCCGGAGGGTTTCAACGTCCACCAACCCGGCGTCATCGTCGTCTTCTTCCATGGCAATGGCGCGACGCTCGACCGCGACGTGCGCGAACGCCAGCGCGTACCGCAGCAGATTTCGGAGTCCGGCGTCAACGCCGTCCTGCTGGCGCCGCAGCTTGCCGTTGACGCCGCCGATTCCAGCGCCGGCAAATTCTGGCAGCCGGGGGGGCTCAAGCGCTTCGTGGCCGAATCAGCCGATCATCTGGCCGAACTCTACGGCGATCCCGGCGCTGCCAAGGCATTCGCCACTATGCCGGTCGTCATCGTCGGCTACAGCGGCGGCTTCATGCCGGCGGCCTGGAGCCTCGAGGTCGGCGGCCTCGGCAACCGCGTGCGCGGCGTGTTCCTGCTTGATGCGGTCTATGGCGAACTCGACAAGTTCGCATCCTGGATCGAAAACCATCGTTCCGGCTTTTTCGTCAGTTCCTATACCCGCTCTACCCAGCGCCACGACCAGAACCTGATGCGCCTGTTACGAGAGAAGGGCATCGCCATCACCGACACCATGGACGGGTCGTTGAAGCCCGGCAGCGTGGTGTTCGTCGAGACTCCCGAGGGCGTGACGCATCGCGATTACGTCACCCATGCCTGGACCGACAACCCGCTCAAGGAAGTGCTGATCAAGATGGCGGCGTCGCCGGCGCTGACCCGGATCGCGGCAGGCGCCCCACCCTCCGCAAGCCAGTAGGCCTGCGGGCCCGTCAGAATTTCGGAATTTTATCGGCAAAGCCGTTGTAGCAGGTTAGCCGCTCGTCTTCTTCCTTGATGAAGCGGCAATCCGCCACCGCCTTCGCCGCCGGGGCCTTGGGGTTCGGCTTGGGCCGGAAGATCGCGTCGTCGCACTCCAGCCGTCCCTTGGTCCCGTCATCGATCTCAAGACAGGCCAGCAGCTTGCCGGCGATCGACTTCAGTTTCGCGTTGGGTTTTGCCGCAGCGGCGTGCGGCTTGACCTGCACCAAAGGCTTTCCTCCCACCTTCGGCGGGCTGTCTTGAGCCATGGCGGCCGCTGAATACAGCACCGCGACAAGTGCCAGTGTCTTTCTCATTTCATCCCCACTTTGGTCTCTGCGCGTCGATTTATAGCGTTTTCGAGCGAAGTGGGTACCGGTTCGCGGGAAGAAAACGCCTCAAAACAACAAACTAAGGCCCGGTTCTGATTCAACCAGAACCGAACAGGCTTTAGGGCAACGCCATCTCCCGATCAAGCCGGGCGTTTCGTCCGCCTCAGCTCGCCATTGCCGGCTGGTGCGGCGGCCTGGTCAGAAGCACGGCGGCGAGTGCCAGCACCACGAATGCCACCGCGACGTAGCCGACGCAGCGAAGCTGATCGTGGGCGAACAACTGGCCGCCGATCGCCGAGCCGATCGCCTGCCCGATGTAAAGCACCGAGGTGTTGAGCGACACCGATGCCGAGGCCAGCGGCGGCGCCGCCGCAACCAGCCGGACCTGCTGCATCGAGTTGGTCGAGGCGAAACCCAGTCCCCAGACCGCGACCGAGCCTGCCATCAGCGGATAGACGCCCGCGCTCAGCGCCCATCCGCTGATTCCGGTCAGCATCAGCAGCGTAAACAGCAGTGAGGTCTTGTAGGCTCCCCAGGAATCGACGATGCGGGTCGCGATCGCAATGCCGATGAAACCGAACACGCCGTAAAGTGCGAACACCAACCCGGTCGCGTCCGCACTGGCACCGGTCAGCCTGGTCAGCAGCGGCGCCATGAAGGTGAACACCGCGAACTGGCCCGACATCTGCAGCGTCGTGATCGACAGCAGCAGGATAATCATCCGGTTGCGCCCAAGCTCGGCCCATGTCTTGAGCTCGACCGGCGCGCCGATCAGTCCGCTCGGCAGCCGCCACGCCAGCAACAGGGTGCTGAAACACCCGATCACACCGATGCTGCCATACACCGCGCGCCAGCCATAGCGGCTGGCGATGAAGGTGATCAGCGGCAGGCCGACCGCCGCGGCGAGCGACCAGCCGAGAAAGATGTAGGCGATGGTGCTGCCGCGCTTTTCCGCCGTCACCATCAGGCCGGCGGTGCCGGCGGCCTGCGGCGTGTAAAGCGCACCGACCGCCAGCATGACCAGGCGGGTGACGAGCAGGGTCGCATAATCCGGCGCAAACGCCGACGCCAGGTTGGCGAGCGTGAACACCGCGAGCGTAGCGGTCAGCAAGCTGCGGCGTTCGATCCGGCTGGTCAGTCCCGCCGTCAACGGCGAGCCGATGCACAGCACCACCGCGCCGAAGGTGATCAGCAATGCCGCGCCGCTGATCGTGACCTCGAGACTGGACGACAGTTCGCCCAGCATTCCCGCTGGCGCCAGCACCGACATGCCGGTGACGACGTTTCCGAGCATCAGGGCGGTGGGCGCGAAACGACGTCCGCTGCGATCCTCTTCCATGCAAACGCATCTATACCAGACCGCTGCCGAATGAAAGGGTGCGCCGGATCTTACGGTAGCCGTCGCTGGCGTTGCCGGCGGGCGTCGGTGGATTTGCCGGAATTGCCTGATTGCGCGGCCCGAATCCCCTGCTATACCGCTGCATTCCCGCTTACCTGCGCTCGTTCGCAGGAGTGAGCATCAGGAGACTGCGATGTCCGAATTCAAGTATAGCCTGACGAATCTGAAGCCCATGGAATCGACCAGGATCGCCCTCACCTTTCCCGACGGCGCGAAGCGCGAATTCCCCAGGGACATCACCGGGCTCGACATCGCCAAGGGCATCTCGCCCTCGCTCGCCAAGCGCACGGTGGCAATGGCGCTCGACGGCGTGGTCGGCGACCTCGCCGATCCGATCACCCGGGATGCGAACATCGAGTTCATCGCCCGCGACGATGCCCGCGCTCTGGAGCTGATCCGGCACGACGCGGCCCATGTGCTGGCGGAAGCCGTGCAGGCGCTGTGGCCGGGGACCCAGGTGACGATCGGCCCGGTGATCGAAAACGGCTTCTATTACGATTTCTTCCGCAACGAGCCGTTCACGCCGGAAGATTTCGCCGCGATCGAGAAAAAGATGCGCGAGATCATCGGGCGCGACAAGCCGTTTACCAAGGAAGTGTGGAGTCGCGAGCAGACCAAGCAGGTGTTCCGCGACAAGGGCGAGAACTTCAAGGTCGAGCTGGTCGACGCCATTCCCGGCGACGAACCGATCAAGATCTATTTCCAGGGCGACTGGTTCGACCTCTGCCGCGGCCCGCACATGACGTCCACCGGCAAGATCGGCAATGCGTTCAAGCTGATGAAGGTCGCGGGCGCGTACTGGCGCGGCGACAGCAACAATCCGATGCTGACGCGGATCTACGGCACGGCATTCGCGAAGCAGGAAGAGCTCGACGCCTATCTCCGGCAGATCGAGGAAGCCGAAAAGCGCGACCACCGCAAGCTCGGGCGCGAGCTCGATCTGTTTCACTTCCAGGAGGAAGGCCCGGGCGTGGTGTTCTGGCATCCGAAGGGATGGACCATCTTCCAGGCTCTGATCGCCTATATGCGCCGCCGGCTCGCCGTCGATTACAGCGAGGTCAACGCGCCGCAGATCCTCGACAAGGCGCTGTGGGAGACCTCCGGGCATTGGGACTGGTATCGCGAGAACATGTTCGCAGCTCAGTCGGCCGGCGACGAAGCCGAGGACAAGCGCTGGTTTGCGCTAAAGCCGATGAACTGTCCCGGCCACGTGCAGATTTTCAAGCACGGCCTGAAAAGCTATCGTGACCTGCCGCTGCGGCTCGCCGAGTTCGGCGTGGTGCATCGCTATGAGCCGTCCGGGGCGATGCACGGCCTGATGCGGGTGCGCGGCTTTACCCAGGATGATGCCCACGTCTTCTGCACCGAGGCGCAGCTCTCCGACGAGTGCCTCAAGATCAACGATCTGATTTTGTCGACCTATGCGGATTTCGGCTTTGAGGGCGACCTCACGGTGAAGCTCTCGACCCGGCCGGAGAAGCGGGTCGGCACCGACGAGATGTGGGATCACGCCGAGCGGGTGATGGCGACGGTGCTGGCGCAGATCGAAGCGCAAGGCCACAACCAGCGCATCAAGACCGCGATCAATCCCGGCGAAGGCGCGTTCTACGGGCCGAAATTCGAATATGTGCTGCGCGACGCCATCGGCCGCGACTGGCAGTGCGGCACCACCCAGGTCGACTTCAACCTGCCGGAGCGGTTCGGTGCCTTCTACATCGATGCCGACGGCTCGAAGAAAACGCCGGTCATGGTCCACCGCGCCATCTGCGGTTCGATGGAACGCTTTATCGGCATCCTGATCGAGCACTTCGCCGGCAATTTCCCGCTGTGGCTGGCGCCGGTGCAGGCGGTCGTCACCACCATCACCTCGGAGGGCGACGAATACGCCAAGGTGGTCGCCGCCGCCGCCCGGCGCGCCGGGCTGCGGGTCGAGCTCGATTTGCGCAACGAGAAGATCAATTACAAGGTCCGTGAACATTCGCTGGCGAAAATTCCGGCGCTGCTGGTGGTCGGCAAGAAGGAGGCCGAGACCCATTCGGTTTCGATCCGGCGCCTCGGCAGCGATGGCCAGACGGTGCTGCCGACCGCGGAAGCCGTGGCGGCGCTGGTCGAGGAGGCCACCCCGCCGGATGTCAAGCGGGCCCGGGCAACCACCTGACCGCTGACAATCGATCTAAACTGGCTGTTGTCCGGTGTTTTGCGCCCTATCTCTTCGGCATCCTCACGGTCATTCGCGATGAAGGAATTGTTGTGCTCGACGCCATTGAACTCCTGAAGAACCGCCGTTCGGTGAAGCCGCGCGAGATGAACAGTCCCGGTCCCTCGCCGGCCGAGCTGGAAACCATCCTGACCATCGGCGCACGGGTACCCGATCACGGCAAGCTGACGCCGTGGCGCTTCATCGTGTTCGAGGGCGACGCGCGGCGTCGCGCCGGCGAGATCATCGCCGACGTATTCGCGCAGCAAAACCCCAACGCCACCCCCGCCGAAATCGATGCCGAGAAGCACCGGCTGATGGACGCTCCGCTGGTGATCGGGGTCGTCAGTTTCACGCGGCCGCATCCCAAGGTGCCGCCATGGGAACAGCAGCTCTCGGCGGGCGCCAGTGCGATGAACATCGTCACCGCGGCAACCGCGCTCGGTTACGGCGCGAACTGGCTGACCGGCTGGTTCGCATTCGATCGCGCCGTGCTGGACCGGCTCGGATTGAAGGCGGATGAAAAGCTCGCCGGCTTCATCCATATCGGCACCCCGTCCAAACCAAGCCAAGACCGCCCGCGCCCGGCGCTCGCCGATATCGTGACGCGATTCTGAGATCGGCTGTAAATTGCTTCTCCCGAGGCCTCATGGTTCGAGACGCGCGAAGGCGCGCTCCTCACCATGAGGGTCTCGGACCTCATCCTGAGGTGCATCGCGGAGCGATGCGTCTCGAAAGCCACTAATGCGCGATGACTTCGACTTCGCCGTCGACGCCGGTGACGACGTTGAAGGGCCGCTCGTACACCTTGCCCTCGTTCTTGGCGATGGCGCGATATTCGCCTTCGGCGAGGATGACGCGGGGGAAAGCTCCGATCGATTCCTTGATGACGTCGCCGCCCGGTGTGATCACCGACCAGGCGGTATTGGCAAGGGCCTCGCCGCCCTTGTTGCTGACGAGCTTCAAGGTAATGACGGCAGCGCGGTGGCTGATGGTGACGTCGGTCAACTTGCCGGCCTGAACGCGGATATCGGAGCGCACCACCGAATTGGCGTCGCCATAGTTCGAAACGATGTAGTAGGTCCCCTCCGGCAGCAGCGCGACTTCGCCGGCGGAGACGCTCGGCACCAGCGGCGCGCGCTCGCCGACGTCGAACTGGCTGCCCTTGTAGATCGAAAACGCAACCTGGTTCTGCGGAATCCTGCTGGCGCCGACGCGGCCCTCGATGCGCAGACCGCCCGCCGGAAGCACGAAGGATTCGCGGTCGGTATCGGATTTCAGCGAGACCGGCCGCACCGCGCTGACCAGACCGAAGGCGACGTGGACGACATAATTGCCCGGCGGCAGCGTAATGTTCGGCGCCGCGCTGTGTTCCTCGCGGATCAATTTGAAGGTGCCGGTCTCGTCCGGCCGGTCGGGAAACACCCGCCATACGAGGCCGCTGCTGATCACCGGCAGATCCTTGCCGTAGCGCGCTGTCAGTGACAGCACCGCCTGGCCGGCCGTGGCGGCGTTCGGGAGAGGCGCGGAAATCGGCGGCATCGCGGCAACGGGCGCCTGCAGCAGCGGCGCGGGCAGATTGGGCACCAACGCCGGGCCTGACGGCGGCGCCAGGCTCATCGCGCCCGCCGGCGCTTCCGGGACTAATTCCGGAGGTACCGGCGGCGGCCGATCGGTGAACATCTGGGCCGAAACCGGGGCCGGAATCGCCGCGACCAGCAGCAGGGCCAGCAGCGCCCATGCCGTGAGCCGGGCTCTGGCCCCTGCCGGTCCCAAGATGGCAAAACCCCCTGATGTCATGACCCCTGCTTTTCACCGAAAACGCGGCAAATTCAAGCCTGCGAGCCACCTTGCGGCGGCGAGCTATGGAACTTGCAAAAAGTCGAGTGGTTATGCGGGGGGTCGCGGTCCAGTCATAATCCTTCCCCAGGTCGATCGGGCCGCGTCATAAACCATGCTAATCGTGAGTTCTGGCAAGCCCGGCCGGCGACGAATAGGCTTGCTCCCCAAGGAGAGTTCGGTGCTGGAGAATTTGATTGGCCGTGGCCAGAATGGCTCCAACGGCAACAAGGTGGGGCTCGGGACCACGCGTCGACCGGTGATCGGCCTGGCGCTCGGCGGCGGCGCCGCACGTGGATTTGCCCATATCGGCATTGTCAGGACGCTGATTGCCCATGGTATCGTGCCGAATGTCGTGGTCGGCACTTCGATCGGCGCGGTCGTCGGTGGCGCCTACGCGGCGGGTCATCTGGACCGGATTGAAGAGTGGGCGCGCAGCCTGCAACCGCGAAATATCCTGGGTTATCTCGATATCCGCCTCAACGGTTCCGGCCTGATCGGCGGTGACAAGCTCGCTGCCCAGCTCGAAGTCGCGATGGGCCAGACCCTGATCGAGGACCTGCCGCTGAAATTCGCCACGGTCGCGACCGAAGTCCGCACCGGCCACGAGATCTGGCTGACCCACGGCCGCATCGTCGACGCCATGCGCGCCTCTTATGCGCTGCCCGGGATCTTTTCGCCGGTCATGGTGGGCGACCGCTGGCTGGTTGACGGGGCGCTGGTCAATCCGGTCCCGGTGTCGACGGCACGGGCGTTCGGCGCGGAGATCGTCATCGCCGCCAACCTGTCGAGCGACGTATTTGCGCACAGCACGACGATTTATTCCCACGGCCCCGCGGCCGAGGTTCGCGTGATCCCCCCGCCGCAAGCTGCGATTGAGCCCGCCCCGCCCAAACGCGGCCTCAGCAAGTTTTTTTCGCCCGAGCGCACCGTGAAGCGCGAATTTTTCGGCGGCGGCGGTCGGCCGGGCATTTCCACCGTGATGGTCGACGCCTTCAACATCATGCAGGACCGCATCACCCGGGCGCGGCTCGCCGGCGATCCGCCCGACCTGCTGATCTCGCCCCGCGTCGGTCAGATCGGCTGGTTCGATTTTCATCGCGCCGACGAGCTGATCGAACATGGCGCACGCGCCGCCGCGCGCGCCATCGAGTCGATCCAGGAGGCGATCCAGAATTCTCGCTCCGGGCGGTGCGGTCGACAAGGCGCCCTGATCGCAGCCGATCAGGCGGTCTTGATATAATCGCGCAGCGCTTCCTGCTCCGCCTCGTACTCACTGACCCGCCATTTGACGATGTCGCCGATCGAAATCAGACCGGCGACCCGTCCGTCCTCGATCACCGGCAGATGCCTGAATTTACCCAGCGTCATCATCTCCATGATCGCGGCAACCGTATCGGACTGCTGGCAACTGACGACCTTGCGCGTCATGACCGCACTGACCGGCTCGTCGAGCACGGCAGCACCGCGGTCGCCGAGCACGCGCACGATGTCGCGCTCCGACAAAATGCCCTCGATGCGGCCCTCGTTCAGCACCAGCACGGCGCCGATCTTGCGCTCCGCCAGAATCTTGATCGCGGCCGAGAGTGTGACCTCCGGCTCCACGCTCTGAATTTGATGACCTTTGGCATCGAGGATCGCAC
The DNA here is from genome assembly GCA_963808035.1 of uncultured Alphaproteobacteria bacterium. Taxonomy (GTDB): domain Bacteria; phylum Pseudomonadota; class Alphaproteobacteria; order Rhizobiales; family Xanthobacteraceae; genus Bradyrhizobium. Next base: position 58,884 of record CAWEEF010000015.1, read on the forward strand.
GTACCGTCATTGCGGCCTCCCTCAGATAGATCGCTCCGGGCGCGATTGTTGTTCCCTTGAGCCTTCAATCAACATCCAGCGCCGGTTTCATTGCGGGCGCATTCGGCAAAAACGGCATCCGGTACGCGCTCACGGCCGTGGACCTTGCCTCGCAAGGCTTCGGATGATGAATGAAATCACGATGCGCCGCAAGCGACGATCAACCTGGATCCGCAAGGTCCCGCGACGACGCATCCCCAGCATTGGCGGCCGCGCGCGGGATCGGATCGAACAGTGAAAACAGCAGCAGCCCGGCGAAGAAGCCGCCGATATGGGCCTGCCAGGCCACTATACCGCCCTCCGCGCCGACCGAGATCGACCCGATGCCGAAAATAATGTTGACGCCGAACCAGACCGCGAGAAAACCCAGCACCCGACCGTCGCGCAACGCGCGCGTCAGCGAAAGCGCCGGCACCCGGGCGGCGACTTCGGCATCGCCGCGGCTGAAGGAGAGAAAGCTGCCCCGTACAAAAGCAAACCGGATCGCCGCCGCCATCGTGCCGGACACCGACGCCGAGGCCCCGATCATCGGCGCCACCGCGTGCTCATGGGTGACGAGATGCGCCAGCGCGCCCGCTGCGGCGGTCACCGCCATGAATACAAAAAACCGGATCGCGCCGAAGCGACGTGCCAGCGCGCTGCCGAACGGCAACAGCCACAGAACGTTGAAGCCGATGTGGCTGAGATTGGCGTGCAGCAGCGAATAGGTCACGAACGACCAGACCTTGGCGCCGGTGCCGCCGGGAAAAGTGATGTCCAGCAGCGTCGAATCGTAACGCTTCGGAATAAAGCCGAACATCTCGATGACGAGGTCGTCGAGATCGACTGGCAACAGCATCCGGACGAGATGGATCACCGCCAGCAGCGCGATATAGGCCGTCAGGGCGCCCGGCAATGTCAGGATTGGCTCGCGAGGGGCTTCCTGGGGCAATTCCGGCGTCGGTTCGGGGAAGATTCCAAGGAGTTGAAGACCTCACGCGGCGGCTCGTACGAGCGGTTGCGCCCCAATAGGCGGCTTGGCGTGGCGGCGCAAGGGCGCAGATAGATCTACCGAACCGCCTTCCGGCAAGGCGTGCAAACCGTACTCCGAACCGTGGCAGGGACAGAAATAGCCGCCGAGCCAGTGTGTGACGGGAACGGAATCGTGTTCGTGCCGTATGGGGCCGACACGCAAAAGCCGCCAAGGTTTCCCTCGACGGCTTATGCCGTTGCGTTGTGTTTGCGTAGCGGCTTGCGGCGTCGGGCGGCGCTCGAACGTCGCCGTGCCTGCCTAGCCATTGGGCGCACGTCCGCCGGTGCGTCGCCAATTTGTCGGGCCAACGATCCCCGATAACGTATAAAGTGTCACCGGCGAGGATGCTGTTCAAGCCAGCGTTGCTGCCCTATTGATGAAATGGCACAAATGAAAAGGGCGACCCCATGACGTGAGATGCCCCCTTTCTCTCGGCGGCCTTGTGTCCTTGAGCCTCGATGAGAACGATGACGAGACGTGGGACGTTATCGCGCTGGTCGCTTCACGCTCATGAACGGCGTCTCGCCAAACTACATCAGCAAAATCCGGACCGCGTTGCCTCCGCGATGAAGCAAGAAATTGTCGGGCGGTTGGCAGGCCGCGTATCCATTGCCTGAAGGCCCGTTTCGGAACCTTTCTCTTGGGGCGGCGTTGCCCGCTTTCATAGGAGGAGGACTAGAATGAAAAGCCTTTACGCGCTTGCCCTGGCGGCAGCGGTTGCTACCCCGGCGTTCGCGGCTGAAACACTGTCAAGTCTGCCATCGGACAGTTGGACCATCACGAACTACTACAAGCAGGATGTCTACGACAAGGGACAGAACTCGGTTGGCAAGATCGACGACGTGCTGATCGACAAGTCCGGCAAAATCACCACGCTGATGGTGGGTGTCGGGGGCTTCTTGGGCGTCGGTGAGAAAGACGTCGCAATGCCATTCGACGCCGTTCACACCGAAAAAAAGAATAACAAATTGTATCTGACAGTGGCCGAAACCAAGGACTCGCTGAAAAAAGCTGCCGGATATAAATACGACAGTTCGACGACGAGTTGGGCGCCGGCTAACAAGTAAACCGAGCCCGAAACCTTTTTCCTTGCGTGACGTTGGGTAACGGTGTTGAGCCCGACCAACGGTACAATCTCCCCGCCTCGGCTTGCGCCCCCTTGCGAGCCGGGGCGTTTTTATTTTTCGGCTGGCTGGACCAGGCGTCCAACATACCGGTGTTGCCTCTGGCCTCTCACCGGAAACTTATCACCTTGAAATCGTTGGACTGCCTGCGATTTAGCGCTGGTCGTCGCGCATGCGGACCAGCGTGACCTCCAGTTTCAGACCCGGCGATTGCTTCGCAAAGCCAGTGCAGGAGGCTATTGCACCGTCATCGGAGCGGCCCGCCACGGTAATATCGATCTCATCCATCCCGAACACGCCGGGCGGACCGGGCGCAAATCGCTTGGCGAGCAGGGTGGCTTTGAACCGCTCGCCGTCCTGCCTCCAATGCCCCGAGTAAGAGAACGTCGTATCACCCCCACTCAGCTTGCCATTGGGGCCAAACTCCACCACCCCCGCCCCCTCGCCGACTGGCGTTCTAAACCAGACGGAATATTTGCCCTCAGTGATCAATCGAGTGTCCCGAGCCTGTCGCGCCAGTCTAGCAGAACGCCGGCTCGGAATGCGCCGGGATTTTCGCGTGGAACGATCTGGCCTTCAGCGGCTTATCACTCTGCCAGGTCCCCCACTTGGCTTCATAGGGTATTCAACTTTCCCCGGCTCCGAATGAGCCGGGGCTTTTGCTATTGGTGGCGCTCATGATTTTAGCGGTGCGGCGCGCCGGCTTTTCGCGATGGCTCGCCGCATTTCTCGTGACATCGGCTGTGGCCGCATTCGGAAAATGCGCTTGCGGCAACCCATTCGAGTTCCGCGGCCCGACCAGGTTGGTGCGCGCCTTCCTCGCCTCCCGGCGGGCGTAGGCGGGAGAAGTCCGTCAATATCGGCCAATGCCGGGCTGTGATAGGCTCGGCGGAAAGCCGGGACACCCATGCAGCGGCGCACGTTCATCACACTTCTGGTCGCCGCTCCGGCGGTCTGGCCCGTTGCATCGCACGCCAGGGAGCCCGACCGCATCCGCAAGGTCGGCGTTTTGTGGGGGCAGGCGCACGATCCTGAATGGCTGGAGCGCTTCGCAGCCTTTACCCAGCAACTCCAGAAGCTGGGCTGGACGGAAGGAAAGAACATCTCTTTCGAGATTCATCACGCCGCGGGAAGGCCGGATCAATTTCCCACCATAGCGACCGAGCTGGTTGAGACGAACCCGGATGTAATACTGGCGGGCACCGCGGGCCTTGCTGCCATCGCCCGCAAGGCCACCAATACCATTCCGATCGTCGTCGTGAACGCAGGCGAACTCGAAGGGACCGGATTGATCGCAAGCTTGCGCAGGCCCGGGGGAAATGTCACCGGCACCCAAATCCTTTCACCCGAGTTGATGAGCAAGCGGGTCGAAATCCTGAAGCAACTGGTGCCGGCCCTCACTCGGCTTGGAATTGTGGAGCCGATCACGCCAGCGGGAATTACCACGCCCCATTACATCGAGGTGCTCGATGATGCCGCCCGCTCTCTTCAAATCCAGATTCACCGGGTCGCGGTCTTCAATCCGGCCGAGTTCAGCGCGGCTTTTTCGACATTTGTACAAGAAGGCGATCAGGCCGCCCTTGTCATCTCCAATCCGTTGTCATTCGCAAACCGGGTCGAGCTCGTCCGCTCCGCCGCACAAAGTGGTCTTCCAACCATCTACGAAGTGAGATCCTTCGCAGCCGTGGGCGGGCTGATATCCTATGGTCCGGACTTTGTGGAGCTCGCGCGTCAGTCGGCAAACTACGTCAATGAAATCCTGAGGGGTACCGCAGCGGGCGACCTTCCGGTGCAGCAACCAACAAAATTCGAACTCGTGGTCAACCTCAAGACCGCCAAAGCCCTCGGATTGACGCTCTCGGAATCGTTCCTTTTGCGCGCCGACGAGGTCATCGACTGAAGCTTCGGTTCCGATCATTGAAACTTCATCCTATCGATGCCGGTCAGGGTGACCTTCTACACGATCGAGCTCATGGGGCTGTTTTTTGCCAAGGGATCGACGTTCACTGCGGCCGTCAAGCTGGTGCGCCTCAACACTGTGCAGCGCCGGCGCGCACCCACGGCCGTCATGGCCCGGCTTGACCGGACGACCAAATATGCCGCTGGCGCCAGCGATTGACGGTGAGGCCGCGGCGTAGCGGATCCGCCATGCCTTCGCGGCGATATGACAGTCCGCATGGGTGCGGATTAGTTAATTTAACGTTAACGACGCAAATGACCGCGTCCGCGGCGCGAAAACGCGCCGGCGGCATGGACGCTGCAAAGCCCCTCCTGCAAAACAAACACGGGAATGCGCGTGCGCAAAAGTGGGACAGAACTGTCCCGCCGGACCGGACGCCGGGCAAGGTAGAGGATGAAACATCCGTCGAGCCGCGAATTCTACTCCTATTGGAATGACAAGCGGGGCGCCGCGCGGGCGCCGGACCGCAGCGAGATCGAGCCGGGCGCGGTGCGCGGATTGCTCGGGGACATCTTTGTACTCTCCTATGATGCAACCGACGGCTACCCGTTTCGCGTCGCCGGGACGCGGGTTTGCGCCCTGCTCGGCTGCGACCTGAAGGATCGCGGCTTTTCGACGCTGTTTGCAGCCGAGAGCCGCCGCGAGATCGAGGACATCATCACGGTCGTGGCTGAAGAGACCCTGGCCGCGGTCGCCGGCATCACCGCGACCGCGCAGGACGGTTCGCCGGCGCGGCTTGAACTGCTGCTGCTGCCGTTCCATCCCCGCGCCCATGTGCCGATGAGTCTAACCGGATTGCTGGCGCCGTTCGGCGACGGACACGGCCGGCTGCGCGATTTCAAGCTGACGTCGTGGCGCTATCTCGCCCACCCGCCGCAGCGTCTCATTCCCCGCGCCTTGAAGAAACTCGCCGTCGCGCGCGGCTTCATGGTCTATGAGGGCCTGCGCTAGGCGGAGAGCCGGGAGGCTCGGCCGCTCCGGGTTCCTGCTTGACTGACCCATATCTCGGCGGTTATACGTCAATCGATAGCCAGCAAGTTATCGATCGCAAATGCCGAATGATCCCGATCTGCTGTTCAAAACGCTCGCCGATCCGACTCGGCGGGCTATCTTCGAACGGCTGTGCCGCGAAGGAGAGCAGTCGGTCGGGGCTCTGACCGCTCGGGCCGGGGTCTCGCAACCGGCCGTCTCAAAGCACCTCGGGGTCCTGAAGCAGGCCGGGCTGGTGCGCGACCGCCACGAAGGTCGCCAGACACACTACAGCGCCCAGCTCAGCGCCTTGGCCCCGCTGATCGACTGGACAAGCCAAATGGCCGGCTTCTGGCAAAGCCGGTTCGACCAACTCGAAGATCTGCTCAAAAGGATGGATCAATGAACACTACGACCGAAACGCGCTCCGTCATTGTCGAACGGGAAATATCTTATCCGCCGGAAAAGATCTGGCGCGCGCTCACGCAACCACACCTGATCGAGGAGTGGCTCATGAACAACGACTTCAAGCCTGTCGTAGATCACCGTTTCAATCTTCGCGCCGACTGGGGCGCCGTCGATTGTCAGGTGCTGGCCGTTGAGCCGAACAAAACGCTGTCTTACACGTGGGCGGCCTATGGTCTCGAGAGTGTCGTCACCTGGACTCTCACCGCTACCAGCAGGGGGACCCACCTGCGCATGGAGCAGTCGGGATTCCGGCCGGATCAGCAGCAGGCCTACCAGGGCGCCAAGGGCGGCTGGCAGCGGTTCTTCGCAAACCTGGAGCAGGTTTTGGCGCGGATCGACTGAAGTCGGCCGGCGCAATTCAAGGCCAGGTCCTGTTGACAGCCGAATGAGGTGCACATGAAAAAGACCGCAACGACCAAGGGCGAATCTCCTTCTCGGCTGATCGACGCGAGGATCAAGGAGCTGGACGATTGGAGGGGCAAGACGCTCTCCCATGTCCGCGCTCTCATCAAACAGGCTGATCCCGAGGTGGTCGAGGAGTGGAAGTGGAGAGGCGTGCCGGTCTGGTCTCACGATGGAATTATCTGCACCGGCGAGACATACAAGAGCGTGGTGAAGCTGACTTTCGCCAAGGGCGCTTCGCTCAAGGACCCTTCGGGATTGTTCAACTCCAGCCTTGAAGGCAACGTCAGGCGTGCGATCGATATCGGTGAGGGTGATGAACTGGATAAAGATGCCTTCAAGGCGCTGATACGCGCCGCCGCGACCCTGAACAGGTCATCGGCCCGATAGTCGAAGCCGGCAGAACTGGCGCCGACCAGCGTACACGCAGCGGATCATTCGACCAGCTCCGGCCACGGCACGATGGTCGATTTGACCGTTTTCATCGCCATCGCATCCGCCACCGCGCGACTGACGCCTTGCTCGGTGAACGGATAGATCGTCTGCATCTCCAGCCAGGGATATTTGTGGCGCGTGCGGTAGAGCATGTCGACGCCGAGCGGCAGGTCGTTGCCGGTAAAGCCCCACGACCCCAGCACGTTGAGGTCCTTGGTGCAGATGCGGTGCCATGAGGTCTCGATCGAGCCCGCATCGGTGAACTGGCCCATCTCGACATAGGTGCCGCCGTCGCGCAGCATTTCGATGCCTTCCGGGCCTGCGCTCGGATGGCCCGAGCAATCCATCACCAGATCGGCGCCGAAGCCGCCGACAATGTCGCGCACCTTCTTGATCCGCGCGGCCGGCGTCCCGACCTGTTCGATATCGACGGTTGCTTCAGCACCGAACTTGCGCGCGAGCTGCAGCCGCGGCGTCTCCGGAGCACCGACGCAGATGACGCGCCCCGCTCCCATCTCCTGCGCGGCGGCGACCGCGAGAATCCCGATCGGGCCCGAACCCTGGATCACGACGGTGTCGCCCCAGCCAAATCCGCCCGCCCGGGTGGCACGATTGAAGGCGCGGATGCAGGAGGTCAGCGGCTCCGACAGAGCGCCGAGCCGCAGCGACATGTCGTCCGGCAGCTTGTAGATCTTGGTGCCCGGCAGCATGTCGAGATCGACATAGACATATTCGGCCCAGCCGCCCCACAGATGCGGCGCCTTGTCGAAGCCGAGATAGCGGCCGTAATACACCGGCGTCAGGCACTTGTTGGCGCTCTGTGGGTAGTGAATGCAGTAGTAGCATTGGCCGCACGGCATCAGGGGCGGGATCATCACCTTCGACCCCACTTTGAGCGGCTTGCTCATGAAATCCTCGGCGAATTCCGCGCCGACCTCGACCAGCACGCCACCGATTTCGTGGCCGAGCGTAAACGGCCACGGCAATTGTTTCGGCCAATGGCCCTTCAGGATGTGCAGGTCGGTGCCGCAGACGCCGCAGGCGCCGACCTTGATCAGGGCCGCCTTCCCCGGGATTTTCGGCCATGGCACGGTGCGAATGACCGGCTGGGTGCCGGGACCGTCGAAGGTGCATACGCGAATGGGTTCCACCGAGCCAATCCTCCGGACTTTGCTTGTTGATGCCGCAATCGAGCACCACTTGCCGCGGGTCTGCGCCGGCGGGGCAAGCCTATGTGAACCGACGTGCCAAGCCAATCCTGGCTTTGCGGGCTGCGCTGGCAATGCATCATCGCCACGGCTGAAGCCGGTTTTCACCGCCCAAAATGGCGTCACCCGCATTTCATGCGACCGCCGCTAACCACCCATTAACCCTGCTGGCCGTAGGGTCGGACGACACCGAGCGGCCGGTCGTCGGACAGCGAAGATGGCGTTAGCGCACAAAAGATCGATTCTTCCGGCTGCCGAAGAGCGACGGCGCTTTCAACGCGTCAAGGTCCATCTGCTCGGCCGCTACATGCTGCCGGACCGGCGTGAATTTCCCTGCCAGATCATCAATATGTCGCCCGGTGGGCTGGCCCTGCTGGCGCCCGGCATCGGCAATGTCGGTGATCGCGTGATCGCCTATCTCGACCATATCGGCCGGGTCGAGGGCAAGATCACCCGCATCATCGACAATGGCTTTGCCATGAGCGTCGGCGCCACCGCGCGCAAGCGCGACAAGCTCGCTGCCCAGCTCACCTGGCTTGCCAACCGCGATATTCTCAACCTCCCGGAAGACCGCCGCCACGACCGCATCGTGCCGCGCAACCCGATTTCGCTGCTCACGCTCGAAGACGGCACCAAGATGACCTGCCGGGTCATCGACATGTCACTCTCCGGCGCCGCCATCGCCGCGGAAAACCGGCCGCCGCTGAGATCCCTGGTCATGCTCGGCAAGGTGCAGTCGCGCGTAGTGCGAAACCTCGAGGAAGGCTTCGCGCTCGAATTCGTGCATGAGCAGCTCGCCGAAACCCTCGAAGACAGCGTTACCGCGCGGTAAAGCGCAGCCCGCCGCAATTCCCCGTTTTCAGTCGGATGAAGGCCGTGTCCGCGTTGCCGGACACCGCCTTCGCGCCGTTTGGCGGCGGCTGTTCTCGGTTAACGCGCGATGCTTTTGCAGCCGCAAGTGCCGCGCCGAAGGGCCCAAGCCCGTTAACGCGTAAAATTCGAATCGTTCGGAATTGCCTCAAATTTTAATCGAATTTGATTCAAGTATAGATCGAATTCTTCGCGCCTTTTACTTGTATTCGCTTCAATTGTACTTGTCTGGTTTAGCAGCGGCGCAAAACCTTTGTGTGAAAAGTGGTCCCAACAAGAAACGGGGGCCACAATGTTTGGGTTCAGGGGACAGGGGAAGGGATTGGCGATCGCCGCCATCCTGCTGGGCATGAGCGTATCGGCGAAAGCCGCGGACGAACACGCGCAGTATGCGAGCCTTGGCGAGGTCACGCGCGCGCCGATCGGATGGGTCGAGTTTTGCGCCGACAATCCCGGCGAGTGCTCGGGCGGCGCGACGCAGCCGCGGGATATCGTGATGTCGCAGACGGCGTGGCGGGATTTGCTGCGGGTCAACAACTGGGTCAACGACACCGTCAAGCCGATGACCGATATGGATCATTGGGGCGTGGTCGAGAAATGGTCGCTGCCGACCGACGGCTACGGCGACTGCGAGGATTATGTGCTGCTGAAGCGCAAGATGCTGATCGATGCCGGCTGGCCCCGGGAAGCGCTGCTGATCACGGTGGTGCGCGACAAGAAGGGCGAAGGCCATGCGGTGTTGACCGTCAAAACCGACAAGGGTGAGTTCATCCTCGACAATCAGAACGAAAGCGTCGTCGCCTGGACCGAGACCGGCTACCGCTTTGTCAAACGTCAGTCGCAGAGCGATCCGAATGTGTGGGTCGCGCTCGGTGACGGCCACGCTGCGGCTGCCACCGCAAGCTCCCGCTAGGACACAACGACAACAGGACACGCGACCCGGTCACATCCCCACCCCTCCCCGTCCCAGACCGGATCGCGCGCGGCCAGCCTTCCCCCAAAGGCTGGCCGCAACTTTTTTGCCCGGTCGAAGAGTCGGTTTTCTGGGGCGCGGACCAAGTGGCAAGCGCGGTACCTCATAACGGCTGACGCAGATCTGGCCGATTTGGTCCGCATGAAGCTGTGTCCGCTCGCTTCACCCGCAACTATTGGGTCGGCCCTGGCGCCCTCTCACTCCCCTTCCGCTGCAAAATCTCCTTAGCTTCGCCATGCTTTCGATCGGGACCGAATGTCACAATACTATCGAAGGTTGTGTGTAATGTTGCATGGAGTACTGTCATAGTGACGGATCTCAAAACAAAGGTGGAGAAATACGAGAGCAAGGCCGCGCACTGCAAGGAGTCCGCTCAGCAGGCCATGGCAGGACCCCAGCGCGCCATCCATGAGGTGTTGGCTGGCTATTACAGCGAGCTGGCAATGGATTTCCGTCAGGTGATTGAAAAACGCAGGGCCTCCATCGTCGAGCCTGCCGATCCGGAGGTCATGCCGGCAATGCTCGGGAGCGAAGCGGCGGGTGACGTCACGACGCGGCAAGAGGGGACGGCCGAGCAACGGCAACTCCCGGACAACGCGCCCGAGATCGTCGCGCAGGGCGCCGACGAGCAAGACGGTTCCGCGCCAACCTGAGCCTCGCGACCGCCGCACAGTCCATCCACTGTCGTAGCTTTTTGGGCTAAGACCCCGGTTTTTCACGAATTCCGGCGCTGCTAGGTGGCTGCCGTCACCCGAATCCGTGCTATGAAGTGTCGGCACGCGTTTGCGCCGCGCGTGTCGGGAACTTTCGCTTTCTGTCGCGCTTTGAGTGATGATGGTCAACCTCCCTCCGGCTGAAACCAGGACGAACGGCATCGCCCGCATCGGCTCGCAACCGATTGCTCTCGCGGCGATAGCGCTCGTCGTCATGGTGGTTGGAGCCGGATCGATTGCGGTGTGGCGGGCGTCCACCGGCGCCTCGCCCGAACCGGATCGCATCGTGGCGGCCCGCCAGGCCCAGGTTCGGGCGGTTCAGGCTTCCGAGCAGCTCGTCGAAAAGACCAAGGCCCTGGAAACGTCGCAACAGGATTCGATCGATCAGTTGCAGGTCGTTCAGGATCAACTGCAGACCGTCAAGCGGCTGCTCGCCGCCCAGCAAGGCGACACCAAGCGGCTGTCCGATCAGGTCGGAGAACTCACCGCCGCGATCGACGGCCTGCGGCAGTCGTTCGCCAGTGCCCGCTCCGCCGAAGCCGCAAGCCCGCCTTCGCCGCGCAAGACATCGGTCCGGCCGAGGCCCCGTACCGCCAAGGGCCCGCCTCGCAAGCCCGCCACTCCGGGCTGAGTCCCGCACGGGCGGTCGACGACCGCAATCGCGGTCGGCCAAGCAGAAGCGCGCAATTTATTGGCCAGTTGTGAAATGGATCACATTTGCCGTCGGGTACTCGAGCCATACTGCGTCTACCGGGTGGCGCGAGCCGATTTCAATATCCGGGCAGGGCAAGGTCGCACAGGCGTCATACTCCGCCGGCGGCCTTGTTTTTTTGGCACCCGCCGGAATCGAACCCGATCCTTCCGGCATTTGCTTCTCTTGGAACAAATCGTTCCGATCGCGATTGGACCCGAGGGCCGCAACAATCCAGGAGCCAATCGAGGCGTGCGCAAGCTGGTCGCCTTCGACGAAGACACCTTCGACAAGCTCAAGCAGCTTGGCCGCGACCGCATGGCGACGATCCAGGAATTGGCAGACGAGGCCTTCGCCGACGTATTGAAAAAACACGGGATTCCGATCGATCTCAAGGACGCGCTGCGCAAGAGCGCAACCCATTCGAAGACGACGCCGGAGAAGCCGAAACCCCGCGCTTCCCGGCCATCGCGGCCCGCGAGGCAGAGCAAATCATGACGACCGATCCCGATCCGTTCGAGCAGGGCCGGCGCGCCGCGCGGGAAAATATCCCGGCGGCAGGCAATCTGTATCAGGACGGCAGCGAGGCGCATTCGCTGTGGGCCGCCGGCCACGAACAGGTCGCCGGCGCGACGGAGGCGGATGAAGCCGAGGGCAGCTGAAGCGTTTGGAGCGAAAGAAACGAACGAGTTCTTGCGGACTCAGCCGACCTTTCTCAGGCTTTTATTGAATCGCGGTCCGTTGCCGACATAGAACTTTGCGGCGCCTCCCATCCTCGCGACCTGCGCGGTATCGAGGGTGCGGACCACCCGCGCGGGCGATCCGATGATCAGGGAATGTTCCGGAAACTGCTTGCCTTCGGTGATCACCGATCCGGCGCCGACGATGCTGGCGCGACCGATCCGGGCGCCGTTCATAATGATCGAGCCCATCCCGACCAGCGCGCCGTCCTCGATGGTGCAGCCGTGCAGGATGACGCTGTGACCGATGGTGCAGTTCTTTCCGATCGTCAGCGGAAAGCCCATGTCGGTGTGGCAGGTTGAGTTGTCCTGCACGTTGGAGTGTTCGCCGATCTCGATCCACTCATTGTCGCCGCGCAGCACCGCGCCGAACCAGACGCTTGCCGAACTCAGCAAACGGACCTTGCCAATCACCGTCGCGGTCTCGGCGATAAAATAGTTTCCGTCCGCAGGCGTTTCCGGTGCCTGCCCGTCCAGTTCGTAGATTGCCATGCGCTGTCCTTCCGGTTCGGAGGCGACCTTGGCATGGCGACCAGAGCGTTTTCAAGCGAAGCGGCTATCGGGTTGCGTCCAGAAGACGCGTCAAAGCAAAGGATCGGACCTCAGGCCAGCACGCCGGCGGCGCGCAGCGTCATCAGGAAAAACGTCCCCGACATCAGGCTCCAGAACCCGGCCAGAATGGTTGCCACCATCACGAATTCGAAGCGGCGGCGCTCGATCCGGGCGCCGCGCAGGGTGTTGCGCATGATGATAAAGGGCGCGGCAAAGACCAGGAATGGCACGGCGGCGAATGTCTTCGGCGCCACCCCCTCCTGCAGCAGCCCGAATCCTGCAGGACGCTGCACCAGTGCCTGATATCCGTTGGCGAGCGCACCAGCCAGCGCGAAACCGATGCAAAGGGAAAACAATGAATTCAACGCATCGGGCGACATTGGATACTTCCGCTACCGGCAGGAACCTGCCCTGCTTCGCAAAATTGGCAGGCCGCCGCCACATCATCCTTAAGAAAAGGTTAACGTCGCCGCGAGGAACCGCGCGCCGCAGATGGCTCGCGCGGCATCGCTGGCCGGAAATCATGCGGGAATGCGGTGCCGCGTGGCATATTGGCAAGCTGATTCGGCCGAGCCTGGTCATCTCACGATGCGGCGTTCATGACAGTCCTGTCGACCATCCGTCACCCCGCGCGTAGCTCGCGCCGACGTTCACGCAACCACATGATTCCGCTGGTGCTGGGCGGCGCTCTTGCCGCCGGCGCGGTAGCGCTTGTCGGCTATTTGCTGTGGCCGACCTGGGGCGCGGCGGAGCTAGCGGAAAGCCCGGCGCGGCTGCCGGTGAGTATCGGAGGCACCCTGTTCAACGTGCCGACCAAGGCCGTCCGCATGAAGATCCAGCGCCATTCCGGACCGCAGGAACGCATCGATCTCAGTTTCATCTACCCGTCGCTCGAGCCACCAGAGGCGCCGAAGCATGTCAGCGCCGATACCGTGGAAGCGACAGTCGAGCCGATTGACCGGATCTTTCTGTCGATAGCGGCCCATCACGACGCGCTGGCGCCGGAAACGCTGGTCCGCAGCATCTATCCGCGCTACCTCGAACAGGCCTCGACGCCCGCCCAGGATGGATTGACGATGCGCACGTTTCGCGACGGCACACCCTACGGCAGTGAAGATCTGTTCTTCGCAGACAGCCCCGACCTCAACGCCCGCTGCACCCGCGAGGCCGAGACCCCCGGCATGTGCCTCAGCATGCGCCGCATCGACGGCGCCGATCTGACGTTCCGCTTTCCACGGAGCTGGCTCGCGCATTGGCGCGACGTGGCCGATGCGATGGCCCGGTTGACGCTGCAATTGCACGGGCCGGGGAAATGACACGTTGCGCGCGGGAAGCGATCCAACCGAGGCGTCATTCCGGGGCGCGCGGTAGCGCGAACCCGGAATTTCGACGGCCGCGCGTCAGCCCTGCTCGACCAGATCATCCTCGAGGATGGCCATCTGGAACTGAAACGAGCGATCGTCATCCTCGTCGTCAACGAACAGCACGCCGATGAATTCCTCGCCGATATACACCTCCGCCGAGTCGTCCTTTTTCGGCCGCGGCACCACGCGGATTTTCGGGTTGCCGAACAGACGCTTGAGATAGGCGTCGAGTTTCCTGACTTCCTGAACGTCCACGGCAGTCTCCAATACGATTGAGATTTTCAGAAGTCTCTACGACGAGACCAAACGAACCGCCAGCCAAACTTGCAGAATCCAAAAACGTCAAAGCACAGCCGTATCAAAGTCCGATGGCGTTGATCATCTGATCCATGGTGCGGGACGGCTCGGCGCAACCGGCCTCGCCGACGATCCTGGCGGGCACCCCGGCCACCGTCACATTGTGCGGCACCGGCTTCACCACCACCGAACCGGCGGCGATGCGCGCGCAATGGCCGATCTCGATATTGCCGAGGATTTTCGCACCCGCCCCGATCATGACGCCGTGGCGGATTTTGGGATGGCGATCCTCGTTCTCCTTGCCGGTACCGCCGAGCGTGACACCGTGCAGGATCGAGACGTCGTCCTCGATCACCGCGGTCTCACCGCACACAAAGCCCGTGGCGTGATCGAGGAAGATCCCGCGGCCGATCCGGGCCGCCGGATTGATATCGGTCTGGAATACCGCGGAGGCGCGACTCTGCAGGTAATACGCGAAATCCTTGCGGCCTTTTTGATGCAGCCAGTGCGCCAGGCGATGGGTCTGCAGGGCATGGAAGCCCTTGAAATAAAGCAGCGGATCGATGAAGCGCGAGGTGGCGGGATCGCGGTCGTACACTGCCACCAGATCGGCGCGGAAGGCGTTGCCGAGATCGGGGTCGTCGCGCAGCGCTTCGTCATAGGTCTGCCGGATCAAATCGCCCGACAGCGCCGAATGATCGAGCCGCTCGGCGATCCGATGCACCACCGAGGCCTCCAGCCGGTCGTGGTGCAGCACGGTGGAATAGATAAAACTCGCGAGTTCGGGCTCGCGGCGGACGATGTCTTCCGCCTCGCTGCGCACCCGGTCCCAGATCGGATCGAGCGATGCGAGGCGGTTAGCCTGCGGATTGATCTGATGCATTGCCATGCGCGGCTCTCGCAAATTTACTGGTTCAAGTGGGGCTTATAACACACCGAGACGGCGGCTGTCTCACCAGGCGGCCGCCTTCCGTCCGGGCTTCGCCAATGCGTGCTAAAACATTGACGCAGCGCATTTTCTTCACGCCAGCCGAAATCCGCCCGGAGCGGAAACGTCTTTTCAAAATGATCGGGAATTCCGGGAAGTCAAGCGGGCGGACGAGGTATTGTGGCACAAATTAAAAAGGGCCGAAATTGGAGAGGACTCCCATGAATTGCCTGCGGTCCAAACGCCCCTGCGACCCAGTCCCCTCCGAGGAGGCTCTGATCGATCGCTGGACAACTGCCGACTTCTGCGGCTGCTGATTTGTTGCCTTAGCAAATATGGTCTTGAAACCATATGGCTTCTGATGCATTATGGGCTGATGCGGTGGACGGTCGTCTTAGCGGATGAATTCGAAAAGGAGCTGCACTCGACCCGGACATTCAGGACGAACTTTTGTCACGCCTCAAATTGCGGAACAACTCGGTCCAAACCTGGGGCGGCCAAATGTTGACACGCTGGACGATTCCTCCTTCCCCAACATCAAGGAGCTTCGTTTCCGGCTCGACGGTCTTTGGCGATTTGTCTTTGCATTTGACACCAAACGCCAAGCGGTAGTCCTGGTGGGTGGGGACAAAGTAGGAGAAAACGTTTTTTACCGCGAACTGATCAAGAAGGCGGACCAGAGGTTTGGCAATCATCTAAAACGGCTGGAGAAGAGTAAGAGGAGTAGACAGCCATGAAAAACATTAATCAAATCATTCGGGGCTTGCCGCGCGAGAGGCGCGCCAAAGCTTCCGCACGAGCCAAAAATTTGATTGGTGAGGAAATGGCGCTCCAGCACGTCCGAAAGGCGCTCGACCTTACCCAGGAGCAGATGGCGAAGCTGCTTGGAATTGGACAGGACAGCGTTTCCCGGATTGAGAGCCGCAGCGACATGCTCATCTCGACCCTTCAGAGCTACGTCGAGGCGATGGGCGGTTCATTAAAGGTCACGGCCGAATTCCCGGAGGGAAGGGTTGTGCTTTCCGGCATCGGAGTAGAGCAAACCAATCGGGCGAAAAGGCCGACGCCGCCAAAAAGGCCAACAGCGTCGCACAGGAAGTCAAGGCTGGCTCACATTGAGGACCGAGCGAGGTCGAAGTGAGCCAGTTTGGCCAGAATTGAGCGAACTGTCGCGGACGTCCCCGCGGGCATATTCGGTTCCTGGCGGGCCAACGCCTCGCTCGAACGCGACCGGCGCCGAGCACCGCATCGGACCGCCGGGCAGTCGGCATTGTTCTGGTCCTTGCGAACTCGATCGTGAGAGTGGTCAGGCCCGGTATTGCTGGTCGCTGACCTTTTCCATCCATTCGACGGGACTGCCGTTCAGCGCTTCCTGAATGGCGATATGCGTCATTGCCGTCGTCGGGGTCGCGCCGTGCCAATGCTTCTCGCCAGGCGGGAACCAGACCACATCACCAGGCCGGATTTCCTCGACCGCGCCGCCTTCGCGCTGCACCCAGCCGCAGCCGGCTGTGACAATCAATGTCTGACCGAGCGGATGGGTATGCCATGCCGTCCGTGCGCCCGGCTCGAAGGTGACGCTCGCACCGCGAACACGGGCCGGTTCCGGCGCTTCGAACAGCGGATCGATGCGAACCGCCCCGGTGAAATAGTCCGACGGGCCTTTGCCGGAAGGCCGAGAGCCGCTTCGTTTGATTTCCATTGGATTCTCCTTGGGGTTTTGCCCTTGAATATGGGGTGCAATCGCATGAACCGTAAGCCGGCAGACATCCCGAAATCCTCCTGCCGGCGACGGCTCTGCGCTTTCGCTCGAATTCGTATTTGCGCTCAGCCCGCCTGCCGGCAGGCTATCCAACTATTTGCCGATTTCCGCGCCGTCATCAATCCGGGCATGGTGGTCGGAAAATGGGGGAATCCAGCATTAATACGCAAGTTTTACGGGCGCGCCTCGCCAATTCCTCCTGGATCCGGGTGTCCGCGATTGTTATTCCCCTGATGTTGGTCGCGCCAGCCCTGTGGAACGGCTATCCGCTGCTCCAGTGGGACACCGGCGGTTATCTGGCGCGGTGGTACGAAGGCTATCTGGTCCCCAGCCGCTCCACCGTGTTCGGCCTCTATTTGCATTTCGGCGAGGATTCGGGCTTCTGGATCAACCTCGGAATCCAGGCGCTGGCGACGCTGTGGCTGCTGCAACTGACCCTGCGCGGGTTCGGCTTGATGCGGCCATTGCGGCTGGTGGCATTGAGCCTCGTCCTGGTCCTGACCACGGCGCTGCCGTGGATCGCCAGTATGCTGCTGACCGACATCTTCGCTGGCCTGTCGGTACTATCGCTTTTCATTCTTGTGCTGCACGGCGACCGGGTCTCCACGCCCGAGAAGCTATTGCTGTTCGCCTTCACGGCGTTTGCGTCAGCAACGCACAGCGCAACCCTCGCCGTATTGCTTGGACTGGTTTGCGCGGGCTGGATCGTGCGGCCGTGGCAGCGCGCGCGGATAGCTGTTTCGGGGCTGCTGCAGGGCAGTCTGACCATCGTCGCCGGTGCCGCCATGCTGCTGGCGGCGAATTTCGCGCTGTCGGGACAACTGGCCTGGACGCCGGGAGGCTACGGCGTCTCGTTCGGCCGGATGCTGCAGGATGGCATCGTCGCCCGCTACCTCCGCGATCACTGCCGCGAGCAGCGACTGAAGCTCTGCCCGTATCGCAATGAACTGCCGGCCACCGCAGACGATTTTCTGTGGGGCCACAGCATTTTCAACGAGCTCGGGCGGTTTCAGGGCATGAACGATGAAATGGGCTTCATCGTCCTGCATTCGCTGGCCGAATATCCGGCATGGCAGGCCGAGGCGGCCATTGTCGCCACGGCGCAGCAACTGGTTGACGTTGCGACCGGCGAAGGCAGCGATGTCTGGCTTCCCCATACCTACGGCATCATCGAACGCTATATCCCGGCGCAAGTTGCGCCGATGCACGCCGCCCGCCAGCAGCAGCGGGGGATCGATTTCACCGCGATCAACTGGATCCACGTTCCGGTCGCGCTGTTGTCGATCCTGCTTGTGGCAGCCATGCTGGCACGCGACCTCTGGCGCCGGCGGCTCGACGACCTGACGCTGCTCGCCGCAACGGTATTTCTCGCATTGCTCGGCAACGCATTTGTCTGTGGCGCGATCTCGGGACCGCATGATCGCTACGGCGCCCGTATGGCCTGGGTCGCGACCTTTGCGGTCCTGATCGCGGCGTTCAGGCGTTTCGCCGATGACGACGGATCGCGAGATTCAGGTCTGCTGTGACAGAAAATCCAGCACGCCGGTCTTGTAGACCTTGTCGCCGACTGCCCGCATGTGATCGCGGTTGGGGATGTCGAGCACGTCAGCGCCGGGTATGATCTTTCCGAGTGCCGCGGCCGAGCCCGCGATCTCGTCCGACGTGCCGACCGCGATCAGCACCGGCACGGTGATGCCGGCGGCCTCTTCTCGGGTCATCAGTCGCCGCGAACCGCGCAGGCACGCCGCAAGAGCCCTGCGGTCGGAGCGGGTCTGGTCCGCAAACGCGCGGAATGTCCGCCCGACCGGATCGGTAACGTCGGCCAGCAACTCCGCCTCGAGCGCCAGCGCCACGTTCTCGCCGGGACCACCGCCCTCGATCAGCCCGATGCCGATGCCGCCGAAGATCGCCGACCGCAGCCGCTGCGGCTGCCTGTGCGCGAGCCAGGCGGTCATCCTCGCGCCCAGCGAATAGCCCATGATATCGGCCCGCGCGATCCCGAGATGATCCATCAGCGCGCTGACGTCACTGGCCATGCTGCCGATATGATATTGCTCGGTATCGTAGAGCTTGGCGGAGTCGCCATGGCCGCGATTGTCGAGCGCGACGACCCGGCGGCCATTTTTCTTCAGCTCGGAAACCCAGGTCGGATAGACCCAGTTCACCACCTTGCTCGAAGCGAAACCGTGCAGCAGCAGAATCGGATCGCCCTCGCCTTCGTCCAGATAGGCAATTTCAACAGCGCCGTTGTGAAAGTTCGGCATGGGTGATTCCATCTTTGGGAGGTTTGTTGGACGGAAAGCCGCAAACTAACCTTGCGGCAGCGCCGCGGCCAGCGGCACGCTAGCCCCCGAGGGGGTCGCGGCGGCCTGCCAGCGCAACCGCCGTGCCCTCCTGCGAAGCAGCCATGATTGGGTCAGACGCTCGGTGGTGGCCTTGATCGACGACAGCAATCCGAACAGCGCCAGCAGCGCGCCGAACACCCACAGCGCGAGATTGAACGCACCGGCCGCCAGCAACAATGCGCCGCGGCCCAGTATCTTGAGAATCGCGCGGGTCTGCCCGCCCTTGGATTCCGCCAGCCGCGCGGCGCGGGCGACGTCTTTCGGACCCTCGGCGATTCCCAGCGTATCCAGCGCCCCGCGCGCACCCGCCTTCTCACCGACTCGCCCGACATCCTTGGCGAGACGCACCAGGCCTCCGACCTGTTCGGCGCGAAACGACGCCTTGATCGCAGTGAGCGTCTGTCCCGGCCGCAGCACCGAACCCGATGCGATCGCATTCTCCAGCGTTGGCGTGTCGACCACGTCACGCGCCGAGCGGCTGGCCCATTGCGTCAGCCGCTCGCCCAGCCGGCCGACCTTGCGGGCGTCCTTGACCAGCGTAAGACCGGCACGTACCGGCGCCACGCCGCCGATCGAGACATAGGTCGCCGCCGTCACCGCAAGGCCCGCCGCAGCGAGGCCCAGCACCAGACGGTCGGTGTCCTCGCCCATCGCGAGATGCTTGCCCTCGCGCACCACGTCCCTGACGTCGCCGAACACAAAGAGATCGCCGGCAATCGTGCCGGACATGCTGGCGACGTCGTCGGCGTTTCCAGTAAAGAGGCCGCTGGCGAAGTGCTTTGCCAACTGCGCCGGCGCGTTCGCCTCCGCGACCGCATCGCCTACCCGCTGGGACAGTTCGTCCGGAACGGGGATGTTCCTGTCCTTGGCGAGATCAACAAAACTGCCGGCAAGATCGGCATCGTTGGCCGCCAGTGCGGCCTCGATGTTCTCGGTGACCACGGCATGATTATTCCGCAGGGCTGCGTTGATCTGCAGGTCAGACAGGACCGCGGGATCGTCCTGCGCCGCCAGTACAGCACCGGCGTCACGCGCATGCGGCCATAGCAGTGCGCAGGCGACCGCGCACACCGCGGTACCAGCAAGAGCCGAGCCTGTTCGCAACCATTTCATCCGGAAAATCCCGATGTCTTCGCTTGCCTCAAATGGTGTGCCGCTTTTAAGACACAACGGCCCCGACGAAAGAAGGGCTTTCCTCCGACGACAAGATTGTGTCGAATTTGCATGAGCAAATGAGCCGCCGGGGCCCTAGGAATCAACCGTACCCGCCAGTATGGTGCGCAGCATTTTCAGCCTGCTGCGCGGTGTTGATTGCGCCCGTCCATTGCCGTCCAAGGTGAATCTGATGTCCGACCATGCGGTTCCGCACTTCCACAATGATGCCGGCGTCTCGGTCATCGAGATCGGTTCGCAGGAATTCATGTGCGTTGGCGCCAATCCGCCTTTCGATCATCCGCATGTTTTCCTCGATCTCGGCAACGACAACGAGATCATCTGTCCGTATTGCTCGACTTTGTATCGATATGCCGCCGACCTCGCCGCCGGCGAAGCGCGGCCGCCCGAATGCGTGGTGAAAGACCGGGCTGCCTGATCGGCCGGTGGCGGCCTCACGCACGATCTTCGTCGCCGGCGCCGGCATCGGAGGACTGACGGCGGCGCTGGCGCTGGCGGGACAAGGCTTTCGCGTCATCGTGCTGGAGCGGGCCGAGCGCCTCGAGGAAGCCGGCGCCGGGCTGCAGCTTTCGCCCAATGCAAGCCGCGTGCTAGTCGGCCTCGGCCTCGAACAGCGACTGGCCAGCCGCGCCGTCACCCCGGACGCCATCAGCATCATGAGCGCGCGAAGCGGCGGCGAAATCGCCCGGCTACCGCTCGGCGACGCCGCCACGCTGCGCGCCGGCGCTCCCTATTGGGTGATGCACCGGGCCGATCTGCAGGCGGCGCTGCAAGCCCATGTCAATGACCATTCCGATATCGAGTTGCGATTAGGCTGCCAGTTCGAGGATGCCACCCCGCACGCGAAGGGGCTGACCGTGGTGCAGCGCCGCGGCATGACTCGGCAGCAGGATGTAGCGCTGGCGCTGGTCGGCGCCGACGGAATCTGGTCCACGGTCCGGCATCATGTGTTTGCCGAAGTGCAGCCGCAGTTCTCCGGACTGATCGCCTGGCGCGGCACGCTTGAGGCCACCGCCTTGCCGCGCGAACATACCTCGCGCCGTGTCCAGCTCTGGATGGGTCCGAATGCCCATCTGGTGGCCTATCCGATTTCCGGCGCGCGACAGATCAATGTGGTGGCGGTGGTGCCGGGGACCTGGAACAGGCCAGGCTGGAGCGCACCCGGCGAGATCACCGAAATCAAGAATGCGTTCGCGTCGGCGCAATGGCCGGCGACCGCGCGAATGATGATCGGCGCCGTCGACGAGTGGCGGAAATGGGCGCTGTTCACCGTTCCCGATGGCGGCAAGTGGACCGACGGAGCGATCGCTTTGCTGGGGGACGCCGCGCACGCCATGCTGCCGTTTGCGGCGCAGGGCGCAGCAATGGCCATCGAGGATGCGGCGGTGCTCGCCGGATGCCTCGGCCCGTTGCAGGACGACGGCGCTCCGGCAGTTTCGGCCGCCCTGCAACGCTATGCGCGCCTGCGCCGGGCGCGCGTGCTGCGCGTTCAGCGCGCCGCCCGGCAGGCGGGACGCATCTATCACTTCACCGGCCCTGCGGCCTATGCGCGCGACCTCGTGATCAAAGCGATCGGCGGAAAGCGGCTGCTGGCGCGACAGGACTGGATTCATGGCTGGCGACCGTGAGCGCATCGCCGGCCGGCTTCGTTCAATAAACCGCGGTGCCGGACCGCATGGGTGAACGCGCGTCCTTCGGATGTGGCGGCGGCGCGGCGGACGGCGCCGTGGCAGCGGCCGGTGGCGAGTCCTGGCATTTGTTGTGGCGCCAGCCTTCGTCGGCGAGCTTGGCCTGGGCCCGCACCGAGATGTAGTCGTTGCGATAGGCCAACTCGGCCACCACGGGCCCAGCAACGCCGGTATCGGCCTTCGCCATCAGGCCCTGCAATTCGGCCGAACGCGCGGCGAGGCTCTTGCGCTCGGCCTCGAGCTGCTTGCAGTCATAATACTCGTATTTGGCGGGGTCGACGAACGCCCCGGAGGCAAAGCTGTCGCCGAGATCGGCGCAACCGGACAGCCCGATGCCGGCCACGAGCAGCGCCATCGCCGCGGCGGCGCGCAGCATCGGCCGGGAACGGGCACGGCGGGCGATCATCGGCGTTTCGTAACCGGACAACATTGAGGTTGCGTAAAGCAGCCGCTGATGTCGGCAATGAGGCTTTGCCTCAGACCGCCCGCTCGCCTAAGGATGGGAGAGCGATTCCGGCCCCCGCCGATGCCAATTCCACTCCGGCCGGAACCGCGCTAAGTCTCTGATCTCTTGACCAAAGCGGACGTGGCGGAACTGGTAGACGCAAGGGACTTAAAATCCCTCGATGGCAACGTCGTGTGGGTTCGAGTCCCACCGCCCGCACCAGCCAACTCTGAATGAAGCTGCGGCAGCCGCCATTTGCGCGGCACTCCACCACCACGCGTGACGCCCTTCGGCGACGAAAGGACAAGAGCTCAAATTCGATCCGCTTGGCGGCAATCGGCTTGTACCGACTCATCGCGCGTTGACCCCGAGCGCGCCCGCTTCGCCAGGAATGGCGAGATGGTAGCGGGTGTGCCGCAACTCACCGGTTTTGGTGAGAGCGCCCTTGGCGACGAGATCCTGCAAGTCCCTCGTGGCGGTCGCGCGCGAGGCCTTGGTGATGGTGATGTAGTTCTCGGCGCTGAGCCCCCCTTCGAACCCATCGATCCCTTCCCGGAACATGCGGGCTATGGCTTTTTCCTGGCGGTCGTTCAGCTTGCCGCGAAGCTGCTCGTACAGCCCGGCCTTCGAAATAAGAAAATCAACGCGGTTGATCGTGTTGCGTTGCGCCTGAATGATCGTCCCGGCAAAGTAAATCAACCAATCGGTTATCTCGGTGTCCTTGTTGTTACGCTCGAGCGCGTCGTAATAGGCTTTGCGTGCGCGCTCGATCGTGTAGGCGAGCGCGATCAGGCTGGGATGGCCGAGATTCTGCGCGAGAGATTTTTCGGCGAGCGCCCGCCCTATGCGGCCGTTGCCGTCTTCGAACGGGTGAATGCTGACGAAGTAGAGATGCGCGATACCCGCGCGCGCCAGCGTCGGCAGCGCGCGTTTGCCGCCCGGCCGGGATTCATTGAACCAGGTAATGAAGTCATCCATCTCGGGCTTCATCTTCGATGAAGGTGGGGCCTCGAAGTGCACTTCGGGCTCATGAAGGCTGCCCGACACCACCTGCATCGGTGTTGCATGCGTGCGGTAACCGCCGACAATTTCAACGCGCCGGTCGCCGCTCATGAGCATCCTGTGCCAAGCGAACATCGTCTCGTGGCCAAGTGGCGCTGCGAACGTTTCGTAGAGGTTCACCATCATCTCGGCGATGCCGTGTTCAGCCGGAGGAATTCGCCGCTGGTCGGAGCCGAGTCCAAAATGCTGGCGAACGGAGGATTGCACACTCTCGCGGTTCAGCACTTCACCTTCGATTGCCGAGGTCTGCACAGCCTCATCGCTGATGAGCTCAATCTTGAGGACATCCCGATCCGCTGGGCCGATGTGCTTGAACGCACCGACGAACTCGCCGGAGCGAAGGAGAAATTGCTGCTCCAATTCCTGCAACGCGTTGCGTTCGAACGTGAATTCCGGCCAGCCCGGCTGTTCCCAGTTCCATTTCATGAGCTATAGATCATCCCTGTATAGCTCATTTTTACCCCAATTTATGAGTTATAGCAATACTCTCTGTGCCTCAATCCGCCGATACATGGTTCTACGATGCTCGCCCGCTAAGCGGCCATTAACCATTCCCTGTCTAACGGTCGGTGGTGAGCACCCTAACCCAGACCTCGGCGGTTCAGGCCACGCGCGCGGGCGGCTTGTTGACTGCCGCGGCGGTCATCGTGCTGTTGTTCGTTTTCAGCGCCGCCGGCAGCGCGCTGCGCAAGCCGGTCACGCAGGGTTTCGATGAGGTCGCCCACCTCTCCTATGTCGCCCACCTGCAGGCCACGCATCAAGCATGGCCGCGCCTCGAACAGATGCGGCTGATCGATCCCGGCACTTTCGAGTTCACCGCCCAGCCGAACTACCTCAATCATCCTCCGTTCTACTACTGGCTGATCGCCACGCTCGGGCCTGAGGTCAGGGAGCAGCCGACGTCGCTGATCTATCTCCGCCTGCTCAACGTGGCGATCGGTGCACTTGGACTGCTGGCGCTGCTGTCGCTGGCTGTGAGGATGCAGCTCGAAGGCCTCGAGTTCTACGCGTTCGCCGTCAGTTGCGCGGCGGTGCCGGTACTGGCGCCGCTGGCCGGATCGGTCAACAACGACAATCTTTGTTTTGCCGGCGGCGCGCTGACGATGCTCGGGGCCTATATGTACGTCGCCTCGCCGAAGCTATCCTGGCTGATCGTTGCCTGCGCCGGCATGCTGGTCGCCGGCATCTCGAAACTCACGGGGTTGATGCTGTGCGGCGGATTCCTCGCGGCGCTGCTGGTACTGACCGGGATGCGGCGAACGATCCGCAAGATCGACATCGCGATCCTCGCCGTCAGCCTGGCCGCCGCGGCGGCACCCTATATCGCCTTTACCCTGCACTATGGCAGTCCGGCGCCGAATACGCCGGCGCAGATCGAGTTGCTGCAGAGCGGCGCCGCCACGACTGGCTGGGGAGCCGAGCCGAGAATGGGGCCGACGACCTACACCATCGTGTTCCTGAAGAACTTTCTTGCGGAATGGATGCCGTCGCTCAAGCCGCGCCATCCGTTCCAGCTTGCGCTGCTGGTTCTCCCCGGCGCGACGCTGGCATTCGCCGCAGCCGGAACGCTGCTGTCCTGGCGCGCCATCCGGACCGGCCGCCGCGGCGGCTCCGACACCGAAATGATGGTTGCCGCCGGCATGCTGGCCATTGTGGCAACGCTCATGATCCACATCGCGTTCAGCTATCAGCGGCACCTTGAGACCGGCTGGATGATGGACGCCTATCCCCGCTACTACCTGCCAATGATCGCGATCGTGCCGCTCGCAGCCATTACATTCGCCAACGCCGTCCCCTCCGCCAGGGTCCGCTCGATGCTGCTGTCGTTTCTGATCGCCGCACCCGTGGTTTTCGGGCTGTTCGGTGCGCCATTGGGTTGAGCGGTCCGCAATCGGACGCGTGCCTCGCGATTTGGCTTGTGTTGGCACAGGCCGCCCGACAAGATCGCAGGAGCTTGCACGCGCCACGGCATCGCGGCGCGTTGCGAACAGATGTCCGCACCAGACATGTCCAATCTCGAAACCATCACGATCGCCCCCGATCTCGCTTTCGACGCCCTCATGGCGGGCGTGCCCGGCGCGCCGCTGGCGCTGCTGCTGCATGGCTTTGCGGAATCGATGCATTGCTGGCGCGACCTGGCGGCGGTGCTCGCGGACGCGGGCTATCGCGCCGCGGCGCCAAGCCAGCGCGGTTATTCGCCGGGCGCCCGGCCCGATACCGGCGATACCGCCAACTACCATATCGAGCGGCTGATGGACGATGCGATGGCGATCGCCGCGGCCTGTGGCGCCGGCGACCGCCGCTTTCATCTGGTCGGCCACGACTGGGGCGGCAGCATCGCCTGGGCGCTCGCCGATCGCTACCCGCAGCGCCTCGCCTCGCTCACGGTGCTGTCTCGGCCGCATCCGAACGCCTTCAACCGGGCGCTGCAGTTGCCCGACGGCGATCAGGCGTACCGGTCGCGGCATCACAAGGCGTTTCTCGAACCCGGCGCCGCGGATCTGCTGCTCGCCGACGACGCCAGGCAATTGCGCACGCGGCTTGCGGCGGCCGGCGTTCCCACGGCCGCGATTGACGCCCATCTGTCCGTGCTCGGCAACAGGCCGGCGATGGAGGCCGCACTAGCCTGGTATCGCGCGCGCGGCGCCATCCGCTCGCCGCTCGGCCCGATCCGGGTTCCGACGCTCTACATCTGGGGCGACGCCGACGACACTGTGGGGCGCGCGGCGGCTGAAGGCACCGAGGATTTCATTGCCGCGCCCTATCGCTTCGAAATCCTTCCCGGCGTCGGTCATTTCGCCGCCGATCAGGCCCCCGTCAGGTCGGCGAATTAATATTGCAGCATGTGAGCGCCTATCCGGCCTGAGGCTCGCGGAACCCGGCGCCCGCAAGCCGTCCAGGCAAGGTAGCCCGCCAATCCTGACAGACCGGAAAAGCCGGTCTCACTCAGACTTGTCGATATTCCAGAACACCGGCGTCGCCGGACCGTCGAGCACGCCGGACAGCGATTTACGCCAGGCGCTGGGCTGCTGGAATTGTCCGAGCGGAATATAGATCACCTGGTCGTAGACTTCCTTCTGGATGTCGGCCGCGATCTTCTTCTGCTCCTCCGGCGAAGACGAGCGCGCGAACGCATCGCGCATCGCTTCGATCTTGTCGTCCTTCGACCAGCCGAACCAGCCGCCATTCTCACCCCGGCCGCCGATCGAGACATTGGCGACGGGGTTGATCACGTCGGCGGCGGCCCAGTTGGTGAAGAACATGTTCCAGCCGCCTTCCTTGACCGGCTTCTTGCTGGTGCGGCGACCGATCACGGTGCCCCAGTCGGTAGCCTGGACGTCGACCTTGAAGCCGGCCTCGCGCAGCAATTGCGCCGCGACGATCGGTTGCGCCTTCAGCGACACCACATCGCCCGGTGCCATGATCACGATCGGCGTGCCGTCATAGCCGGAAGCGGCAAGCAGCTTCTTCGCTTCCGCCATGCCATCGCCCTTCATCAGCAATTCGGCGCCGACGTCGCTGGCCAGCGGCGTATCACAGATGAACACCGCGCCACAGATCTTGTAGTATTCGGGGTTGCCGACCAGCGCGTCGAGCACGTCCTTCTGGTTCATGGCCATGAAGGCGGCGCGGCGAACTTTGAGATTGTCGAAGGGCGGCTGCAGGAAATTCATTCGCCCGAGCGTCTGAAAGCCGAGCTTGTTGAGCGTCCCGATCTTGATGTCCGGATTGGTGGCGAGCACCGGAAGAATATCGAACGACGGGATTTCCATGAAATCGATGTCGCCGGATTGCAGCGCGTTTACCGCGGTCTGCGCATCGGCCATCGTGATCCATTCGACGCGATCAACCTTCACCACCTTGCCGCCGGAGGTCCAGCTTGGCGGTTCCTTGCGCGGTACATAGTCCTTGTTCTTCTCAAACACCGCCTTCACGCCAGGCTGGAATTCCGCCTGCACGAACTTGAACGGACCGGATCCGATCAGCTCCGGTACAGGCTTGCCGGCGGGCGTTTCAGCCAGCCGCTTCGGCATCATGAAAGGAACCAGCGACGACGGTTTGCCGATCAATTCCAGCACCAGACCATACGGTTCTTTCAGTTTCAGCGTGATGGTCTTGGCGTCGGTGGCCTCGAGGCTCGCGGTGAAATCCATCAACTTCTGCCCCATGCCATCGGCCTTGCCCCAACGCTTCAGCGATGCCACGCAATCGTCTGCCGTGACCGGGGTGCCGTCATGCCATTTGAGGCCGTCGCGCAGCGTGAAGGTGTAGGTGAGCTTGTCGTCGGAAACTTTCCAGTCGGCCATCTGCGGCTGGATCTTGAAGTTGGCGTCCTCCGCCACCAGCGTGTCGTAGACCATGTAGCCGAAATCGCGCACGATATAGGCGGTCGTCTGCATGCCGGGCTCGCGCAGATCGGCATGCATCACCGCCGTGATGGTTTTGGCGCTGGCCAGCGAGGGTACCGCCAGCGCGACCGCGAGGGCCAGGGCCCATTTGATCGTGGAGCGCTTCCAGCGCACGATGTTGGACATTCGATCTCTCCTGACGTGAAACGGATCAACGGCCGATCATGGATGAGGCCCGCCGTCCGTTATTTGGGCTTACTAACACGCTGTAACTCAACGGTATTTGAGACTTGCACCAAGCATGCCGCGCGTCAATCGGGTTTTGCGCGATGACCCCGCGGCCCGCCTGGTGTTGCACTTTGCATAGGCTTCGCTGATCATCCCGATTGCAAGCACTGGAAAGAGATCGAGATGAACCCCGCCAACCTTCCGTTCGATTCCGATGCCATGTTGCAGGGGCTCCGCCGCTGGGTGGAATGTGAAAGCCCGACCTGGGATGCCAGCGCCGTCGACCGCATGCTCGACATCGCCGCGCGGGACATGGCGATCATGGGGGCGTCAATCGAGCGCATCGCCGGCCGCCACGGGTTTGGCGGATGCGTGCGTGCGCGTTTTCCACACCCGAAACTGGGCGAGCCCGGAATTCTGATCGCCGGGCATCTCGATACCGTCCATCCCGTCGGCACGCTGGAAAAACTGCAATGGCGACGCGAAGGCAACAAATGTTTCGGCCCGGGCATCTTCGACATGAAGGGCGGCAACTACCTCACGCTGGAGGCGATCCGACAGCTCGCCCGCGCGTCGTTCACGACGCCGCTGCCGATCACGGTGCTGTTCACCCCGGACGAGGAAGTCGGGACGCCGTCGACGCGCGACATCATCGAGGCAGAGGCCGCGCGCAACCAATATGTGCTGGTGCCCGAACCGGGCCGGCCCAACAATGGCGTGGTCACCGGGCGCTATGCCATTGCCCGGTTCAATCTGGAGGCGATCGGCAAACCGAGCCACGCCGGTGCCACGCTGTCGGCCGGCCGCTCGGCGATCCGCGAGATGGCGCGCCAGATCATCGCGATCGACGGCATGACATCGGAGGACTGTACCTTCAGCGTCGGCATCGTGCATGGCGGCCAGTGGGTCAATTGCGTGGCCACGACCTGCAGCGGCGAAGCGCTGAGCATGGCCAAGCGCCAGGCCGATCTCGAGCGCGGCGTCGAGCGGATGTTGGCGCTGTCGGGCACTGCCAATGATGTGACCTTCAAGGTGACGCGCGGCGTGACCCGGCCGGTGTGGGAGGCCAATGCGGGAACCATGGCGCTGTATGAAAAGGTCCGCGCGGTGGCCCGCGACATCGGCGTCGAGCTTCCCCACGGCAGCGCGGGCGGCGGCTCCGATGGCAATTTCACCGGCGCGATGGGAATCCCGACCCTCGACGGCCTCGGCGTTCGGGGCGCCGACGCCCATACCCTCAACGAGCATATCGAAGTCGACAGCCTCGCCGAGCGCGGCCGCCTGATGGCCGGATTATTGGCAACGCTGGCGTGATGGCGCGAGCGACGTCGCCATCCTCTCCCGTCATTCCGGGGCGACGCGCAAGCGTCGAGCCCGGAATCCATAACCACGATCGGGAATATGGATTCCGGGTTCGCGCCAAGAGGCGCGCCCCGGAATGATGAGAAGATTATCTGCCAACGCCATGGCACGGGATTTGCTCGACTGATACGCTGGCGGGGAACAAGTCGGCGACGGCTCCGATCGAAGCCGGCGCATCTGTGATGGAAAACGATGCTCGGATATCTGCTGCGCCGCATCCTTGCCGCTATACCCGTGATGGGCACGGTGGCGCTGTTCGTGTTTCTGCTGCTGCGACTGACCCCGGGCGATCCCGCCGCGATTCTGGCCGGCGATAACGCGACGACGGAGCAGCTCGAGCGCATTCGCACCTCGCTCGGGCTGAACGAACCGCTCTATGCCCAATTCTTCACCTGGATCGGCAAGCTGCTGCATGGCGATCTCGGCGTTTCCCTGATTTCGAATGTGCCGGTGCTGCAAATGATCGGCCAGCGCGTCGAACCCTCGATCAGCATCGCGCTGTCGACCATCATCCTTTCCATCGCCGTCGCGGTGCCGCTCGGCGTCATTGCGGCATGGAAACACGGCACCTGGATCGACCGCTTCGTGATGGGGTTGTCGGTGATCGGCTTCTCGGTGCCGGTGTTCGTGATCGGCTATGTTCTGATCCAGATCTTTGCCATCGACCTGCGCTGGCTTCCGGTGCAGGGTTTCAAAAGCATCCACGCCGGCCTCGGCCCGTTCCTTGAACGCATCATCCTGCCGACCGTCACGCTGTCGTTCATCTATGTCGCGTTGATCGCGCGGATGACCCGCGCGGCGATGCTGGATGTGCTCGGCGAGGACTATGTGCGCACCGCACGCGCGAAAGGCATCGGCGAGACCGGCGTGCTGATGCGCCACGCGCTGCGTAACGCCGCCGTGCCCGTGATCACGGTGATCGGCTCCGGCTTCGCGCTGCTGATTTCCGGTGTTGTCGTCACCGAGAGCGTGTTCAACCTGCCGGGGATCGGACGCCTCACGGTCGACGCCGTGCTGGCGCGCGATTATCCGGTGATCCAGGCGATGATCCTGCTGACCTCGGGCATCTATGTCGCGGTCAATCTCCTGATCGACCTCGCCTACACCCTGCTCGATCCCCGAATCCGGTATTGAGGGGCGCTTCCGATGGCGATCGAAACCCTGCCCGAGCCCTCGATACCGGTCACGACGCCGTTCCGCCCGGGGCTCGGCTTTCTCACCTCGACCCCGATCATCGCCACTGCGACCATCTGCCTGGCGCTGGTGACGGCCTCCGCCGTGCTGGCGCCCTGGCTTTCGCCGCACGATCCGCTGCTGCTCGCGCCGGCGCAGCGGCTGAAGCCGGCCAGCGCCCAGTTCCTGCTCGGCACCGACGCCTATGGCCGCGACGTGTTGTCCCGGATCCTCTACGGCGGGCGGATCTCGCTCGTGATCGGACTCGGCTCGGCCGTGATCAGCGTCGGCGTCGGCCTCCTGATCGGCCTTGTCTCCGGTTTCTTCAAATGGATCGACGCCGTCATGATGCGCATCATGGACGGCTTGATGGCGATCCCCAGCATCCTGCTCGCCATTGCGGTGGTCTCGCTGTCGGGCGCAAGCCTGATGACGGTGATGGTCGCCATCACCATCCCCGAGATCCCGCGGGTGGCCCGGCTGGTGCGTTCGGTGGTGCTGTCGGCGCGCGAGGAGCCCTATGTCGAAGCCGCGATTTCCGTCGGCTCGAGCCTGCCCAAGATCATGTGGCGGCATCTGGTGCCGAACACGATTGCACCGCTGATCGTGCAGGGCACCTATGTCTGCGCCTCGGCGATCCTGACCGAGGCGATCCTGTCGTTTCTCGGCGCCGGCATCAGCCCGGAGATACCGACCTGGGGCAATATCATGGCCGAGGGCCGTGCCTACTTCCAGGTCAAGCCGTCGCTGATCTTCTGGCCGGGCCTGATGCTGTCGATCGCGATCCTCAGCGTCAACCTGATCGGCGATGCCGCGCGCGACGCGCTCGATCCCCGCATGAAACAGCGCGAGGGCGGCAAGTGATGGTCGTAAGAAGGCAACATCGTCATTGCGACGGTGGTAGTCAGTGCCGCTTAACGTCCGTCATTCCGGGGCGCGCGGTAGCGCGAGCCCGGAATCCATACGCCCGATGGTGGTTATGGATTCCGGGCCTGCGCCAAGTGGCGCATCCCGGAATGACGAAGGATGGATTGCTTCGCTTGGCTCGCAATGACGGCGGAGTGTGGCGTGACTAATGTTGTGCTCGACATCAACGACCTCGTCGTCGGCCTCGGCCGCAATCCGCGAGGTCAGCGGATCATCGAGCGCGTGTCACTCACGGTCAGCGAGGGCGAAACCCTCTGCCTGGTCGGCGAAAGCGGGTCGGGCAAGTCGGTCACCTCGCTGACCGTGATGGGCTTGCTGCAGAAAGGCTCGCTGGCGCCGACCGCGGGCAGCATCAAACTGGTCGGCGAGGAACTGCTCGGCGCCAGCGACCGGCGGCTGCGGCAGTTGCGCGCCACCACCATGGCGATGATCTTCCAGGAGCCGATGACGGCTCTCAATCCCGTGGTTCCGGTCGGCCGCCAGATCGACGAGGTGCTGCGCGTCCACACCGGCCTCGATGCGCGCGCACGCCGCAGTCGCATCCTTGCCATGATGGAGCAGGTCCGGCTGCCCGAGGTCGAACGCATCTTCGCGTCCTACCCGCATCGGCTGTCGGGCGGCCAGCGCCAGCGCATCATGATCGCGATGGCACTGGTGCTCGAGCCGAAACTTCTGATCGCGGATGAGCCGACCACGGCGCTCGACGTCACCACCCAGAAGCAAATTCTGACCTTGATCCGCGATCTGCAACGCGATCATGGCACCGCCGTGCTCTTCATCACCCATGACATGGGCGTGGTCGCGGAGATCGCCGATCGCGTCGCGGTGATGCGGCAGGGCCGGCTGGTCGAGACCGGGACGCTGGACGCCATCCTGCGTGCGCCTGTCATGGAATATACCCGCAACCTGCTGTCGGCGGTACCGAGCCTGGTGCCCCGGGCGCCGCGCGCGGAAACATCCGAGCCGGTGGTGCTGGAGACGAACGAACTCGGCAAGGTCTATCGCGAACGCTCGTTTTTCGGCGGCGCGCGCGAGGTGGCGGCAGCGCAGGACGTCACGCTAACCCTGCGCAAAGGCCGCACGCTCGGCATCGTCGGCGAAAGCGGTTCTGGCAAATCGACGGTGGCGCGTTGCATCGTCCGGTTGATCGATCCGACCTCCGGCGGCATTCGTCTGGCGGGCTTTGAGATTTCCAACCTGTCGCGCGGGCGGTTGCAGCCGCATCGCAAGCGCATCCAGATCATTTTCCAGGACCCCTACCGCTCGCTCAATCCGCGCGTCAGCATCGGCGAGACCATCGCCGAGGGGCCGGTCAATTACGGCGTGCCGCACGCCGAAGCGCTGGCAAGAGCCCGCGATCTGCTCGACCTGGTCGACCTGCCGCCCGATGCGATCTCGCGCTACCCGCACCAGTTCTCGGGTGGCCAGCGCCAGCGCGTCGCCATCGCGCGCGCGCTGGCGCTCGATCCCGATGTGCTGGTCGCCGATGAGGCGGTATCGGCGCTGGATGTCTCGGTGCAGGCCCAGGTACTGGAACTGCTCGACGAGATTCAGACCCGGCTCGGCATCGCGCTGCTGTTCATCACCCATGATCTGCGTGTCGCAGCGCAAATCTGCGACGATGTTGCGGTGATGCAGAACGGTCGCATCGTCGAACAGGGACCGGCCGCGCAAGTCCTGACAAATCCGCAAGTTGCCTATACCCGGGCGCTGCTTGACGCCGCCCCCGGACGGGAGTGGGATTTCGCCAACTTCCGGCCGGTGGCGCCGATTGGCGCCACGCGGCCCTAAGTACCGTCATTGCGAGCGCAGCGAAGCAATCCATGGTGCCGCGGGATAGATGGATTGCTTCGTCGCTTTGCTCCTCGCAATGACGAGTCTAACGTCAAGTGCGCGGATTATTGGTAGAGACAGACTTGATGACCCGGATCGCCGTCGGCGGCTTCCTGCACGAGACCAACACCTTCGCACCGACGAAGGCGACCTATGACGACTTCGTGCATGGCGGCGGCTGGCCTGCGATGGCGCTAGGTGCCGACGTGCTTACGACCATGCGCGACATCAATGTCGGGCTGGCCGGCTTTGTCGGGCAGGCGGAAGCCCATGGCTGGGAGCTGGTGCCGACCATCGCGTGCGCCGCGAGCCCCTCGGCGCATGTCACCGAAGACGCGTTCGAGCGCGTCGTCAAGCTGATGGTCGACGGCATCGCGGCGGCGGGACGGCTCGACGCGGTTTATCTCGACCTGCACGGCGCCATGGTGACCGAGCATCTCGACGACGGCGAGGGCGAAATCCTCGCGCGCGTGCGCAAGGTGATCGGCACCGAGCTGCCGCTGGTGGTCAGCCTCGATCTTCACGCCAACGTCACGCCGCAAATGGTGGAGCATGCCGACGCGCTGATCGCCTACCGCACTTATCCGCATGTCGACATGGCCGACACCGGCCGCGCCGCGGCGAAACATCTGGCGCTGCTGTTGCGCACCCGGCAGCCTTTGGCAAAGGCGTTCCGGCAGTTGCCGTTCCTGATTCCGATCAGTTGGCAATGCACCAACGATCAACCGGCCGGCAGCATCTTCCGCAAGCTGGCGGCGCTGCAAAGCGAGGCGGTGCCGACACTGTCTTTCGCCCCCGGCTTTCCAGCGGCAGATTTTCCGGATTGCGGGCCGAGCGTGTTCGCCTATGGCCGGACGCAAGCCGATGCCGACGCCGCGGCGGATGCCATGACAAGGCTCATCATCGGCCATGAAGGCGATTTGGACGGTCGCATCTATTCGCCCGACGAGGGCGTGCGCCATGCCATGGAACTTGCAACCCGCGCGCGCAAGCCGATCGTGATCGCCGACACCCAGGACAATCCCGGCGCCGGCGGCAACTCCGACACCACCGGCATGCTGCGCGCGCTGGTGCGCAACAATGCCAGGCGTGCCGCGATCGGGGTGATCTGCGATCCGCAATCGGCCGGGGCCGCCCATGCCGCCGGCACGGGCGCCACCGTCACCCTTGCGCTTGGCGGCAAGTCTGGCATACCGGGCGATGCGCCGTACCAGGAGAGCTTCGTCGTCGAGAAACTGTCGAACGGGAAATTCGTCGCGCCCGGCCCGTATTATGGCGGCCGCGACATGGACATGGGCGCCTCGGCGGCACTGCGGATCGGCGGGGTCCGCGTGGTCGTGAGCTCGCGCAAGGCCCAGCTCGCGGATCTGTCGATGTATCGCTACGTCGGCATCGAGCCGACCGAGCAGGCCATCCTGGTCAACAAGAGCTCGGTGCATTTCCGCGCCGATTTCGAACCGATCGCCGAAAGGCTCTTGATCTGCGCCGCACCCGGCGCGATGCCTGCCGATACCGCCGCATTGCCCTGGACGCGGTTGCGTCCGGGCATCCGCATCAAGCCGAACGGCCCCGCCTTCATGCCATCAACTACCGCACGTTCACCCTCCCCCGCCATCGGATAACAGACATGCCCAATATCGACCGCATCGAAGGCTATGCCGACGAACTCACTGCGATCCGCAGGGATCTGCACGCCCATCCCGAAATCGGCTTTCAGGAAGTACGAACCTCGA
This sequence comes from uncultured Alphaproteobacteria bacterium, assembly GCA_963808035.1. Lineage (GTDB taxonomy): Bacteria > Pseudomonadota > Alphaproteobacteria > Rhizobiales > Xanthobacteraceae > Bradyrhizobium. The sequence goes on from CAWEEF010000015.1 coordinate 93,709, forward strand.
GCATCGTCGCCGACAAGCTGGCGCAATGGGGCATCGAGGTGCATCGCGGGCTCGGCGGTACCGGCGTCGTCGGCGTGCTCAAGGGCAAAGGCAGCGGTGGCAAGCGCATCGGCTTGCGTGCCGACATGGACGCGCTGCCGATGGAGGAAAACACCAATCTGAAATGGCGTTCGACCATCCCCGGCCGGTTCCATGGCTGCGGCCATGACGGCCATACCACCATGCTGCTCGGCACCGCGCGCTACCTCGCCGAGACCCGCAATTTCGACGGCACCGTTCATTTCATCTTCCAGCCGGCCGAGGAAGGTCTTGGCGGCGCGCGCGCCATGATCAAGGACGGGCTGTTCGCGAAATTTCCCTGCGACGAGGTCTACGGGCTGCACAACGCGCCCGATTTGAACCATGGCGAGGTTGCGATCCTGCCCGGACCCGCGATGGCGGGCGCCGATTTCTTCGACATTACCATCCAGGGCTACGGCGCGCACGGCGCCATGCCGGAACTGTCAAAGGATGCGGTAGTGATCGCGATGACGCTCGGACAGGCCCTGCAGACCATCGTCAGCCGCAATGTCGATCCGCTCAAGGCGGCGGTGCTCTCGATCACGCAGATTCACGCCGGCTCCGCCTATAACGTCATTCCGGGCGAAGCGAAATTGTGCGGCACCGTCCGCGCCTTTTCCGATGAGGTGCGGGCGCTGATCCGCGAGCGGATGCGCGCGATCTGCACCGGCATCGCCAGCGCCTTCCAGGTCGAGATCACGGCCGATATCCGCGACACCTTCAGCGTGCTGGTGAACCAGGAAGAACAGTCGAAGGTGGTCGCCGAGGTCGCGCGCACCGTGGTCGAACCGGCCAAGGTCATCACGCGGACCCAGCCCAAGATGGGCAGCGAGGATTTCGCCGACATGATGCAGGCGGTGCCCGGCGCCTATTTCTGGGTCGGCCATGACGGCTCGGTCCCGGTGCACAATCCCGGCTACATCCTCGACGACAAGATCTTGCCAATCGGCGCCAGTATGTTCGCCCGCATCATTGAAACCAGGTTACCGGTAGGTGCCCATGCATAACCCCGCAACGGAAGAGGCCGTTACGTCGCTGCACGATCTCAGCGCCGGCGACCTGCTCGCAGGATATCGCAGCAAGCAATTCTCACCGTCCGAAGTGCTGGAGGACGTGCTGGCGCATATCGCGCTGTGGGAACCGCATCTCAAGGCGCTGTACGCGTTCGATCCGGAAGGCGCGCGCGCCGCCGCCAAGGCATCGACCGAGCGCTGGCAGAACGGTCGCCCGTCCGGGTCGCTCGACGGCGTGCCGGTCACGATCAAGGACAATATCGCGACCAAGGGCGTGCCGGTGCCGCTCGGTACCGCCGCCATGAAGCTGGTTCCGGCGCCGGTCGATGCGCCGCCCGCGGCGCGGCTGCGCGAGGCCGGTGCGGTGATCTTTTCCAAAACCACGATGCCGGATTACGGCATGCTGTCGTCGGGCCTGTCGAGCTTCCATCCGCTGACCCGCAATCCCTGGGACCTCAGCAAGAATCCGGGCGGTTCGAGTGCCGGCGCCGGCGCCGCTTGTGCTGCCGGCTACGGCCCGCTGCATCTCGGCACCGATATTGGCGGCTCGGTGCGGCTGCCGGCGGGCTGGTGCGGCCTCGTTGCGTTGAAGCCGAGCCTCGGACGGGTTCCGATCGATCCGCCCTATGTCGGCCGCGTCGCCGGCCCGATGACCCGCACCGTCGATGACGCCGCCTTGATGATGGGTGTGCTGTCGAGGCCCGATCGCCGCGACGGCATGAGCCTGCCGCCGAATGACAACAACTGGAAGGCGCATGAAAAATCGCCACGCAAGCTCCGCCTCGGCTTGATGCTCGATCTCGGCGTCGGCCAGCCGCTGGAGCAGCCGGTACGCGAGGTCGCAGTCAAGGCCGCGAAGGCATTTGAGGCCGCCGGCGCCGTCGTCACCGAAGTCGACAGCGTGCTGACGCGCGAGATGCTCGACGGGCTTGACCATTTCTGGCGGGCGCGGATGTGGGACGATCTGGCCAAGCTCAGCGAAAGCGAGCGCAGCAAGGCGCTGCCCTATATCCAGCGATGGGCCGAAGCCGGCGCAAGATTGTCCGGCGTCGAGGTGGTCAGGGGCTTTAACGCCACCATGGCGATACGGGCGGCGGCGGCCAAGCTGTTCTGCGATCTCGACTACGTGATTTCACCGGTGTCGCCAGTGGTGAATTTCGCGGCCGAATTCGCCGCCCCGCTCAACGATCCCGACCGGCCGTTCGAGCATATCTGCTACACCGTGCCCTGGAACATGTCGGAGAATCCGGCGGCCTCGATCAATGGCGGCTATGACCGAAACGGCTTTCCGATCGGCGTGCAGATCATCGGCCGCCGCTTTGACGATCTCGGCGTGCTCGCAATGGCAAAAACCTTCGAAGGCCTGCGCGGCCCGCAAAAGCCATGGCCGAAGCCGCCGAAATGATTTCCTTCGTCATTCCGGGATGCGCCTCTTGGCGCAGACCCGGAATCTACTCCCGATGGTGGTTATGGATTCCGGGCTCGCGCGTCGCGCGCCCCGGAATGACGAGCAATAGTCGGAAAAGCATCGTGAGAGGAAACCCCCATGGCGTATGAGACCATCAAATACGAGGTCGCCGAGCAGGTCCTGACGATTACCTTGAACCGGCCCGACAAGCTCAACGCCTTCAACGCCGCCATGCAGAAGGAAATGATCGACGCCTTCGACCAGGCCGACCGCGACGACGATGTCCGCGCCATCATCGTGACCGGCGCCGGCCGCGGCTTCTGCGCCGGCGCCGACCTTTCTTCCGGGGCCGATACCTTCGACCGCGACGCGTGGCGCGGGCCGGTGAGGCGTCATGCCGATGGCAAGGTCGACTACAGCGATCCCAATGCGCGCGACGGCGGCGGCCAGGTCACCTTGCGCATCTTCAAATGCCTGAAGCCGGTGATCGCGGCGGTCAACGGTCCGGCGGTCGGCATCGGCGTCACCATGCAGCTTGCGATGGATATCCGCATCGCCTCGGAGGCCGCCCGGTTCGGTTTTGTGTTCTCCCAGCGCGGCATCGTGCCGGAGGCCGCCTCGAGCTGGTTCCTGCCCCGTATCGTCGGCATCTCCCAGGCACTCGAATGGTGCTACACCGGGCGGGTGTTTCCGGCGCAGGAAGCGCTTGCCGGCCGCCTCGTCAGCAAGGTGGTGCCGGCCGACGAGCTGCTGCCCGCCGCGCACGCGCTGGCACGCGAAATCGCGGCGAAGACCGCGCCGGTGTCGGTGGCGCTGATCCGGCAAATGATGTGGCGCATGCTCGGCGCCGACGACCCGATGGAAGCCCACAAGGTCGACAGCCGCGGCATCTACGCGCGCGGGCGCTCCGATGACGTCAGGGAAGGCGTGGTGTCATTCCTGGAAAAGCGCCCGGCGCAGTTCAAGAACAAGGTGTCGGCGGATATGCCCGACTATTTCCCATGGTGGGACGAGCGGGAGTATGAGTGACGGAAGACCGTCATTCCGGGGCAACGTCACCGCATCAGCAGCGCCACCCGGCCGATCGCCTTGCGGTCGACCAATAGCCGCATCGCCGGCGCATAATCTTTCAGCGGCAGGCGGTGCGAGATGTTGGGCCGAACCTTGCCCGCCTCTGCCCACTCCGTAAGCGTCTTCTGCCGGATCTCGCCGAGAACAGGATTCTTTCGCACCGCCTCGCCGGCGCGGACACCGAGCACGCTGGCGCCCTTGATCAGCAGCAGATTGGTGCGAGCGAGCCCGATGCCGCCGGTGAAGCCGACGACAAGAAGGCGCGCGCCCCAGGCGATGCAGCGCACGCTGTTTTCAAAAATCTCGCCGCCGACGGGATCGAATACCACGTTGGCGCCGCGGCCATCGGTGAGACGCTTGACGGCGTCGCGGAACGGCTCGCGGCTGTACTGCACGAGATGATCGGCGCCCTTGGCGCGCGCCGCGGCCAGTTTCTGTTCCGATGACGCCGCCGCGATCACAATGGCGCCCAGCAGCTTGCCGATTTCGACCGCGGCAAGGCCGACGCCGCCGCCGGCACCGTGCACCAGCAGCACCTCGCCGGGCCGAAGCTCGCCGCGATCGATCAGGGCGTGATAGGCGGTGCCATGCGCGGCCAGAAACGTCGCGCCCTCGGCGTAATCGAAGGTCGACGGCAACCGCGTGAGCTGCGACGGCGTGACCACCGCTTCATCGGCGTACCCTCCGTGCCGCAGCTTGACAATCACCTTGTCACCGCGCGCGACGCCGTGCGCCGCCCCATCGACTTCGGTGACTTCCCCCGCCGCCTCCATGCCCGGCGTGAACGGCAGCTCCGGCTTGAGCTGGTATTCGCCGGCGGCCATCAGGATGTCCGGGAAATTGATTCCGGCGGCGCGGATGGCGACGCGCACCTCGCCCGGCGCAAGCGGGACCGCGGCGATCGTTTCCAGGCGCAGGCTTTCGGGCGGCCCGAGCTCGCGACAAACCACGGCGTTCGGCATCAGGCCGCGCTCGCCCGTCGCCGCAGCAGGGCCTCGCGGATCAGCGGCATGCGGTCGTTGCCGAAATACATGTCGGTCCTGTCGATGAAGATGGTCGGCGAGCCGAAGCCGCCGCGCTTCATCACCTCGTCGGTATTGGCCTTGAGCTGATCCTTGATCGCCTGCTGGCCAATCCCGGCCAGGAATTTCTGCGAATCGACGCCAACCCGCCTGCAGGCCTCCACCAGCACCGCGTCCTGCGAGATGTCCTGGTCCTCGCCCCAATAGATCTCGAACATTGTTCGCGCGAACGGCAGCATGTCCCTGCCGAGCCAGATGCAGCCGCGCATCGCCTTGACGCTGTTCACCGGGAATACCGAGGGGCGCATCTTGATCGCCAATCCCGCCAGGCGCGCCCAGTCCGCCATGTCCTTCTTCTGGTAATCCACTTTCACCTGCACCGGGTGCTCGCGCGTGGCATAGACGCTGGGATTGATGGTGTTGAAGATGCCGCCGACCAGGATCGGCCGCCACGCGATCTCGGTGCCGAACTCCTTGGCCAGCGGCTGGATGTTGTGGAAAGCGAGATAGGTCCAGGGACTGGAGCAGTCGAAGAAGAATTCGATCATGGCCGCGTTTTCCTGTTGCTGGTTTTGTGTCAGGTGAATCAACCCAACTCGTCATTCCGGGGCGCGCCTCTTGGCGCGAGCCCGGAATCCATACTCCCGAATGGTGGTTATGGATTCCGGGCCTGCGCCAAGAGGCGCATCCCGGAATGACAGTTTGCGAGACGTGGTGGCGATCCTACCCCCTGCTTTCGACGCATTCCACCCCGCCCGAACGCCATGTACGCGCTGCCCGGGACATGGCAGATAGACGTCCAACCAACCGACAAAACCGGGGGTGCGCCCATGCTGTTTCCGACCACGATCGCCGGCTCGCTGCCAAAGCCCGAGTGGCTCGCCGAACCCAACACGCTGTGGGCGCCCTGGAAATCGCAGGGCGCGGAGCTCGCGCGTGCCAAGCGCGACGCCACGGTGCTGGCGGTGAAGCTGCAGGAGGATGCCGGCGTCGACATCGTCACCGAGGGCGAGCAGGCTCGCCAGCATTTCGTCCACGGTTTTCTGGAGAACATCGAGGGTATCGACTTCGCCCACAAGGTCGAAATGGGAATCCGCAACGACCGCTACAAGGCGATGGTACCGCAGGTGGTGGCGCCGTTGCGGCTCAGGGGCCGGGTCCATGCCGACGAGGCCCGCGTCGCCCGCACCCACACCACGCGCCAACTGAAATTCACCCTGCCCGGCCCGATGACCATCATCGACACCATCGCCGACCGCCATTACGGCGATCGCGTCAGGATGGCGTTCGCCTTTGCCGAGTTGCTCAACGAGGAAGCCAAGGCGTTGCAGGCCGACGGGGTTGACGTCATCCAGTTCGACGAGCCGGCGTTCAACGTCTATATGAGCGAAGTCCGCGACTGGGGCATCAAGGCGCTGGAGCGCGCCGCCGAGGGCCTGAGCTGCGCCACCGCCGTGCATATCTGCTACGGCTACGGCATCAAGGCCAATACCGACTGGAAGCAGACGCTCGGAGCCGAGTGGCGGCAGTATGAAGATATCTTTCCGGCGATCGCCAAAAGCCCGATCCAGCAGGTCGCGATCGAATGCCGCAACTCGCGGGTGCCGCTGGAACTACTCGGCCTGCTCGCCGGCAAGGTCGTTCAGGCCGGCGTGATCGACGTCGCCAACGACACCGTGGAGACCGCGGAGGATGTTGCCAAGGTGATCGACGACGTCGCGAAATTCGTGCCGAGAAGCAACATCGTCGCCACCACCAATTGCGGCATGGCGCCGATGCGCCGCGACATCGCCGAAGCCAAGCTGATGGCACTCGGCGCCGGCGCGCGACTGGCGCGGCAAAGGGCGGGGTAGTCATTGTGTCATTCCGGGGCGCGCGGAGCGCGAGCCCGGAATGACGCTGCTCAACCCGCACTCGGATGCAGCACCGGCCGATAGCCGGCGCCGAAGGCGCGCAATGTCGAGGGCGGCGTCAGCAGCAGGGCGTCGACCGGAGCTGGCGCTACGCCGTAGCCGGCCGGCGACCATCGCAGCGCACGGCTCCGGGCGATCAGGTAGCTTTCGCAGCCACCCTGCACCATCGTGCCGTCGGGCAGTTTTTCCAGCGGCATCGGCAGCGCATGCAATCGTTTCCGGCCGCCATGAAGCCGCTCGCGGTGCAGCACGGCGTCGATTTCGGGCGCGCGCACCGGACCGACCCCGTTGCCCGCCTGCCAGGCCGCACGAAACCGGTTGGCATCGTCACGGCGGCAGAAGAAGCACGGGCGATGCCCGGCCGCGAACGCGGTGGCCTCGTCGAGGAAGAACAATTCGGTCCAGCTCCGGCCGCCCATCACCTGACGCCGCCGTCCCCTGAACTCGCAGACACAGGTCAGCCAGGCCGGGCTCGCCCAGCGGCGGGTCAGGGTTTTGCTGGCGGGATCATGAATGATGCCGCGATTGCCAGTGAACATTCCACGATGCGGCGTCGCGATGATGTCCCCCTGTGGCGTGACGCGGTTTTGCAGCGGCATCGGTCGAGCCCGCGCGGGCAAATTCAGGCCGCGCCGTCGCGGATCGGTGGCTGGAACGACAGCGCGGTGTCCCAGGGAAAGAATATCCAGGTGTCCTGCGAAACCTCGGTGATGAAGGTGTCGACCAGCGGCCGGCCCTTCGGCTTGGCATAGACCGTTGCAAAATGTGCCTCCGGCATCATCTCGCGCACCAGCCGCCCGGTCTTGCCGGTATCGACGAGATCGTCGACGATCAGCAATCCCTTGCCGGTCCCGCCCCCCAGTTTGGCGGTGTCGGCCGAGATCCCTTTCAGCACCTTCAGGTCTGCCTGCCGGGTATGATCGTAGCTGGCGATGCATACGGTATCGATCACGCGAACGCCGAGTTCCCGCGCGACGATCGCTGCCGGCACCAACCCGCCACGGGTGATCGCGATCACGGCATGAAACGGGCCGACCTCGTTCAGCCGCCAGGTCAGCGCGCGGCAGTCGCGGTGAAATTGGTCCCATGACACCGGGAAGGCCTTGCCCGCCCGTTCCTGCTCGCTGAGTTCGCGGTTTTCACCCGTCATGGCTGTTTCCTACATTTTGCGAATGACCGCCGTGGCCGTCGCGGTCGCAACGATCTTGTCGTGCTGGAGCAATTCGGCGCTGAGCTGGCAGATCTCCTTGCCGCGCATCACCACCCGACCGATGCCTTTCAGCGCTCCGGCCTTGGCCGGCCGGTGAAACTGCACATTTAGATTGACCGTCGGCGCGAACTCGCCGGCGTCCAGCGTCGCCGATAAGGCCGGTCCCATGGTATCGTCGAGCATGGCGGCGAGAAATCCGCCCTGCACATTGCCGGCCGGATTGAGAAAGCCGGGCTTCGCCTCGAAGTTGACTTCGGCCGTGCCGCGCTCGCCGTCGATCGCGGCAAATTCGATGCCCAGTGTCTCGACGCAGGGTGGCGGCGGCAGTCGGCCATCGACGATCTTCCAGAAGAACGAATTCCTGTCCACGACGCCACCCTCCCCTGCACGACCGATCCGCTACCGCACCGCCTTCAGCCCCGTCAGCATCTCCTTTACCGCCGTCATCGCCGCCGCGAGCTTGTCCGGATCGCGCGAACGCACCACCAGATTGGTGTTCGGCTTCTTGTCTTCGTCCTGAAACGGATAGCTGCCGATGATGGTGTCGGGATGGGCATTGGCGATTTCGCGCAAGGGTCCGCCGATGTCGCCTTCCCTCGCATTGGCACGCACCAATTCCGACAGCATCCGCACCCCCGACTTCAGCTTCGGCGCGACAATGTCCATCATTGCCTGCATGATCGAGGGCACGCCCGCCATGACGATGACATTGCCGAGCCTGAAGCCGGGCGCGAGAATGGTCGCGCTCTGGATCAGCTCGGCCCCGTCGGGGATCCGCGCCATCCGCAGCCGCGCCTCGTTCAGCTCGCCCGCACCCTGGAAGCGCTCGCGAAACCGCGCCACCACTTCGGGGTGATGATCGATGCCGACGCCGAATGCCTTGGCGACGCTGTCGGCGGTAATGTCGTCGTGGGTCGGCCCGATGCCGCCGGTGGTGAAGACATAGGTGTAGCGGCCACGCAGCGCGTCGAGCGCTGCGATGATGTCGGCCTCATCGTCGGCGACGACGCGCACCTCCTTGAGGTCGATTCCGATATTGGTCAGGTATTCCGCGATGAAGCCGATGTTCTTGTCCTTGGTTCGCCCGGACAGGATCTCGTCGCCGATCACCAGGATGCCTGCCGTAACAATATCGCTCATGACTTCTCCTCGCCGTCGCGCATCCCTTCGGCAAACCGGCCGGAAAGCGGCCGCGCATCCTCACCCAGGCCCCGGATCAAATCCACCGGGTTTTGCAACGGAAATGAGCAGTCGAGAGCCATTTTTTCGGGCAGCACGCCCGCGCTCCATAGCAAATGCCCGCGTCGAATGCATATCGCGCTGGCGCGGGCCTTGCTACCATCCCTTTCGGTCATGCACTGTCCGGCATGACCTCGAAAAGCAGTCGGGACTTATGGCAGTTGCGTTCGATGAAATGAACGGGCCCGGCGGCGATCTCCGACCGGCCTATCAGGAGCTCTCCCGCTGGCTGAAGGAGACGCCGCCGGACGCGCTGGAATATCGCCGCCAGGAGGCCGAGCTGTTGTTCCGCCGGATCGGCATCACCTTTGCCGTCTACGGCGACGCCGAAGCCCAGGAACGGCTGATTCCCTTCGACGTGATCCCGCGGATCATGTCGGCGAAAGAGTGGGCCGTCCTTGAAAAGGGCCTGAAGCAACGGGTGCGCGCCCTCAACATGTTCCTGCGCGACATCTATCATGGCCGCGACATCCTGCGCGCCGACATCATTCCCGAGGATCTGATCTTCCAGAATCCGGTATTCCGCCCCGAGATGAACGGGCAGGACGTTCCGCACGATGTCTATGTCCACATCGCCGGCATCGATATCGTCCGCGTCAATCCGGAAAGCTTTTTCGTGCTGGAGGACAACGCGCGCACGCCTTCGGGGGTGTCGTACATGCTGGAAAACCGCGAGATCATGATGCGGCTGTTTCCCGACCTGTTTGCCCGCCACCGCGTCGCGCCGGTGGAGCGGTATCCGGACGAATTGCTGTCGGCGCTGCGGTCGGTGGCGCCGCTCAGCGCCTCGGCCGAGCCGACGGTCGCGCTGATGACGCCCGGCGTCTACAATTCGGCCTATTACGAGCATTCCTTTCTCGCCGACAAGCTCGGCGTCGAACTGGTCGAGGGCCGCGACCTCATCGTCAAGAATGACGAGGTGTTCATGCGAACCACCGAGGGGCTGAAACGCGTCGACGTCATCTACCGCAGGGTCGATGATGATTTTCTCGATCCCCTCACCTTCCGCCCGGATTCCGCGCTCGGTGTGCCCGGGCTGATGTCGGCCTATGCGGCCGGCAACATCACGCTCGCCAACGCGGTCGGAACCGGGATCGCCGACGACAAGGCGGTGTACTCCTACATGCCCGAGATCGTGAATTTCTACCTCGGCGAGGAGCCGATCCTGAAAAACGTGCCGACCTGGCGCTGCCGCGAGCCCAGGGACCTCTCTTACGTGCTCGACAATCTCGGCGAACTGGTCGTGAAGGAAGTCCACGGCTCCGGAGGCTACGGGATGCTGATCGGACCTGCCGCCACCAAGGCGACGATCGAGGCCTTCCGCGACAAGCTGAAGCGCGAGCCCGAGGGCTTTATCGCCCAGCCGACGCTGGCGCTGTCGACCTGCCCGACCTGCACCGCGTCCGGCCTCGCGCCACGTCACGTCGACCTGCGGCCGTTCGTCCTGACCGGCAGCAACCGCGTGACCATCGTGCCGGGCGGTTTGACCCGTGTCGCGCTGAAGGAAGGCTCGCTGGTGGTGAATTCTAGCCAGGGCGGCGGCACCAAGGACACCTGGATTCTGGACGAGTAGAGAGCACAACCCACGCATGCTGTCGCGTACCGCCGAAAACCTGTATTGGCTCGCCCGCTATGTCGAGCGTGCGGAATATCTGGCGCGGACCATCGATGCGACACTGCGCGTGACCGCGCTTCCCGCCGCCTATATCGGCAAGACCAACGAATGGGATTCGGCGCTGCTGACCGCGGGGGTCAGTGCGAGCTTCTACCGCGTCTATGACGAGGCCAACGAATACAACGTCGTCGAATATCTTTCCTTCGCCTCGTCCAATCCCTCCTCGATCAGGAACTGCATCGAAAGCGCCCGGCTCAACTCGCGCTCGGTGCGCACGGCGCTGACCAGCGAGATGTGGGACACCATCAACAGCGCCTGGATCGAACTTCAGGAGGTCTGGGGCAAGGGCACCTCGACCCGCGAGGAACTGGCGAAATTCCTGCGCTTTGTGCAGGAGACCTCGCTGCGGTTCGATGGCTCGGCCTACCGCACCATGCTGCGCAACGACGCCTACTGGTTCTCGCGGCTCGGCCTGCATCTGGAACGCGCCGACAACACCGCACGCATTCTCGATGTGAAGTATCACGTGCTGCTGCCCGAGGAGGAACATGTCGGCGGTCCGCTCGACTATTATCAATGGACCTCGATCCTGCGCTCGGTCTCGGCGCTCACCGCCTATCACTGGGTCTATCGCGAGACCCTGAAGCCGTGGCTGATCGCCGACCTGTTGATCCTCAACAACTCGCTGCCGCGCTCGCTGGCGAGCTGCTACGGCAATCTGGTACGCAATCTCGATCAGATCGGGGTCGCCTATGGCCGCCAGGGCCCCTCGCAGCGCCATGCCCGCGGCGTCCGCAATCGCCTCGAGCACAGCCACATGGACGACATCTTCCAGCATGGCGTGCACGAGTTCATCCAGGAATTCATCGCAGACAACGCCCGGCTTGGCGAAATCATCGCGCGGCAGTATCTGGTGTGATAGCGGAGATGCCCGTCATTCCGGGGCGCGCCACCGGGTCCGCGCAAAGCGCGGCCCGATGACAGGCTACGCGCGAGCCCGGAATCCATACTCCCGATCGTGGTTATGGATTCCGGGCCTGCGCCAAGCGGCGCATCCCGGAATGACGGCGGTCCAGTCGTCATTGCGAGGAGCGCAAGCGACGAAGCAATCAACAACTTGCCGCGCCATGGATTGCTTCGCTTGCGCTCGCAATGACGGTCTTATAGGTGGATGCCCGGGACAAGCCCGGGCATGACGATGTATCACTGAACTCTAGCCGGAACCCGGTCTCCATGCGTCTGCGCATCGCCCATTCCACCGCCTATCGCTACGATCCGCCGGCCTCGGGCGTCATCCAGATCCTGCGAATGACGCCCGGCAGCCATGACGGGCAATATGTCGCCGAATGGCAGATCGACGTCTCCACCGATTCGCGTCTTGACATGCATCAGGACGCGTTCGGCAACATCACCCATGTGCTGACCCATGGGCCGATCGCCGACCTCACCATCCGTGTCGAAGGCCTGATCGAAACCCACGACACCGGCGGCGTGCTGCGAGGCACCGACGAGCGCTTTCCGCCAAGCCTGTTCCTGCGCGCGACGTCGCTGACGGCGGTCAATCCGGCGATGGCGACGTTTTCGCGCGAGCTGCGCATGGAATCGGAAGACGACGTGCTTGGGTTCCTCCATGCGCTGATGGTGCAGATCAACGAGCACATGACCTTCGACGAAGATCCCACCAACAGCGGAACCTCGGCGCAGGAAGCGTTCGGACTGAAGCGCGGGGTGTGCCAGGACTATGCCCATATCTTTATCGCCTGCGCGCGCAGCGGCGGCATCCCGGCGCGCTTTGTGGCCGGGCATTTCCTGCGCTCCGACGGCATGGTCAATCAGCAGGCCGGCCATGCCTGGGCGGAAGCGTTCGTGCCGGATCTCGGCTGGGTCGGGTTCGACCCGGCCAATGGCATCTGCACCACCGACGCGCATGCCCGCGTCGCCATCGGCCTCGACTATCTCGGCGCGGCGCCGGTGCGCGGCACCCGCTTTGGCGGCGGCATGGAAACCCTGACCGTCGCGGTCAAAGTCGACCAGGTCGGACGGCCGGGTCAATGGCAGTCGCAATCCTAAAGTTTTGCCCGCCGCCTGGCCGTGTCGCGAGGGGGCAGGCTGCGATGTCCGAATGGGGTTGGAGCCCCGGGCGAAATTGGCTAGTAATTCCGCGCGATCTGACGTCTCCGGGGAGCGGGAATGACCTATTGCTGCGGAATACTGGTGCGTGACGGCCTGGTCATGATCGCGGACACCCGCACCAATGCCGGCCTCGACAACGTCTCGACCTTCCGCAAGCTCCACATCTTCGCCAAGCCCGGCGAGCGCATCATGGCGATCGCCAGCGCCGGGAATCTCGCGATCAGCCAGTCGGTGCTATCGACCCTGACCGAAGGGCTGGAAGACCCGCACAGCGGCGAGGTCGAGACCCTGATGAACGCGCCGACCATGTTCCAGGCGGCGCAACGCATCGGCCGGGCGATCCGCAGCGTCCATGCGACCGAGGGCGCGGCGCTGCAGTCGGAGGACGTCTCCTTCGACGTCTCGTTCCTGTTCGGTGGCCAGATCAAGGGCTCGCGCATGCGGCTGTTCATGATCTACACCGCCGGCAATTTCATCGAATGCACCACCGATACGCCGTATCTGCAGATCGGCGAACATAAATACGGCAAGCCGGTGCTTGACCGCGCCATGCATTATGATGTCGAACTCTATGAGGCGCTAAAGACCGGTCTGATCTCGATGGATTCGACAATGCGCTCCAATCTCGGGGTCGGTCTGCCGATCGACGTGCTGGTGGTGCGCGCCGACGTCTGCGAAGCCGACCTCAACCACCGCATCGAGGCGGGCGAGCCGTATTTCCACGATCTTCGCTCGCGCTGGTCGGCGGCGCTGCGCGCCGCGCATCAGAACATTCCAAGACCACCCTACAAGAGCGAAACCGAAACAAAAAGATAACAGGCAGGACACCCCATGGCAGATGAAAAAAACAAGATTGCCGTCGTGACCGGCGCCGGCACCGGCGTCGGACGCGCAGCCTCGCTCGCGCTGATGAATGCCGGCTTCACGGTGGTGCTGGCGGGCCGCCGCATCGAAAAGCTGCAGGAGACGCAGAAACTCGGCGACAATGTCGGCAAGAGTCTTCCCGTCTTCGCCGACATGACCGATCCCGGATCGATCGCCGCCCTGTTCGCCAAGGTGATGGAAGTCTACGGCCGGCTCGATGTTCTGTTCAACAATGCCGGCATGGGCGCGCCGGCGGTGCCGTTCGAGGATCTCGGGCTGGCGCAGTGGCAGGCGGTGGTGGCGACCAATCTTACCGCGCCGTTTCTGTGCACCCAGCACGCGTTCCGGATCATGAAGGACCAGAACCCGCGTGGCGGCCGCATCATCAACAACGGCTCGATCTCGGCGCACGCGCCGCGGCCGTTGTCCTCGGCCTATACCTCGACCAAGCATGCCATCACCGGCCTGACCAAGGCGACCAATCTCGATGGCCGCGCCTATGACATCGCGGTCGGCCAGATCGACATCGGCAATGCCGCAACGCCGATGACCGACCGCATGGTCGACGGCGTGCTGCAGCCCGACGGCCGCAAGATCCCGGAGCCGCGGATGGACGCCAAGGCAGTGGGTGACGCGGTCGCCTATATGGCGAAGCTGCCGCTCGACGCCAATGTGCTGTTCATGACGGTGATGGCGAGCAAGATGCCGTTCGTGGGGCGCGGCTAGGTCGTCGAGGGTACGGCCAGTTGGCGCAAGGCCACTCAGTCGTCATTCCGGGATGCGCCTCTTGGCGCAGGCCCGGAATGACGACGTGGACACGCCGCGCAGCAGGTTCCTGCTTCGCTTCGCGACAGCCTACCGAGCCGCAATGGCGTGTCAGCGCGTCAGTTCAACCGTCCTGAACTCCGCCGGCAGGATCACTTCGAGCAATTCGACGTCGTCGGAATAGTCCATGATCAGGTGCTTGATCCGCGGCGGCTGGATCCAGGCGCTGCCCGGCCGCATCAGGGTTTCGCCCTGCCCTTCCATGTAGGTCTTCACCCATCCCTTCAGCACATAGACCATCTGAAACTCGACATCGTGGAAATGCAGTTTGGACACTTCCGCCGGATTGCATGGCCCGATCAACCGGATCACATGCGCCTGTGCGAGGCCACCCGTGGCATCGGCAAAGCCGAAGTCGCGGTACTGCGCGTAGGCCCGCAGGCCGTCGGCCTTGAAATCTTCATCACGATGATGGCTGATGGCGATCCGCTGTTTCGGCCGTGCACGCTTGGTAACCGGCACCGCGCGGGCCTTGGTCTTGCGGTCTTTTGCCTTGACGGATTTTCGTGCGGTCGATTTCGCGGCGGTCTTTCGCGCCGGCGATTTCTTCTGCGCGGTGCTGCGGGCGGCCGCCCGCGAGCTCGGCTTCTTCCTGGCCATTGACGTTCTCCCTTTCCGTGATCCGGAAAGGTTAGCACAGTTCGCAGTCCGTAGGGTGGGCGAAGCGAAGCCTGCCTTTGCCCGCCTTTCGAAATCGCCCGTCAGTTCAGCCGGAACACGCCGTCGACCGCGCGAAGCTCGGCGGGCTTGATCAGCTTGGAATGTGCCACGGTCACCGAGAACAAGGGCCCTTCCAGCTTCTCCTGCCAGAACGCAAGAAAATCCTTCAGCGCCGGAAATTTCGGAAACAGATCGTAGTTCTGCCAGACATAGGTTTGTAACAGCGAGGGATGGTCCGGCAGCCGATAGAGTATCTGCGCCGTCGTCAGCCCATAACCCAGCACCTGTTTCCGAAAGTCCTCGGAAACCCCAACCCGCGAGACCATGCCAACCTCCATTGCTGGAGCGCATTTGCAAGGGATGGCTGCCGACCGGGAGCCACCCGGTGGAGATGCGCTCACATGAGAGAAATGTGACGCACGATACCAACCCATCACAAGCCTAAATGTTTAATAAATCGTTGAAATTTGTTGCGTTGGCAGCAGCTTACCGCATGTGCTAATGCGGGTTCGGGGCTGCCCCTGCAATCGACGGCAAGGGACCAAAGCTGGCAACCGCCATAGCCGAGTGCTAATTTTTCTGCTAGAAGCCCTTGCTCCCCGGACATCTGTGGATTATGTCCATTTCAGTCGCGCTGGCACTCGCTGGCGGAGACTGCCAACCTTTCAAAACTCTACAACATCTTCAAAAGCTTAGGAGGACTGCATGAAATTCCGTCCGCTTCACGACCGCGTAGTGGTCAAGCGCATCGATGCCGAAGAGAAGACAGCAGGCGGCATCATCATCCCGGACAGTGCCAAGGAAAAGCCCTCGCAGGGCGAGATCACGGCGGTCGGCCCGGGCGGCCGTGACGAAGCCGGCAAGCTGATCCCGATCGACCTCAAGGTCGGCGACCGCGTCTTGTTCGGCAAGTGGTCGGGCACCGAGGTCAAGCTCGACGGCCAGGAACTGCTGATCATGAAGGAAAGCGACATCATGGGCGTCCTCACCGATCTGCCCGCCGCCAAGAAGAAGGCGGCCTGACCAGCCAGCACGCCCTCACCCTGAGGAGCGCCTGCCAGGCGCGTCTCGAAGGGTGAGAGACATTCGGCCTCATCCTTCGAGACGCGGACACGTCCGCTCCTCAGGATGAAGGTCAAAGATCAACTCAGGGAAAACAAATATGTCAGCTAAAGAAGTCAAATTCGGCGTCGATGCCCGCGACCGCATGCTGCGCGGCGTCGAGATCCTCAACAACGCGGTCAAGGTGACGCTCGGCCCCAAGGGCCGCAACGTCGTGCTCGACAAGTCGTTCGGCGCGCCCCGCATCACCAAGGACGGCGTCACCGTCGCCAAGGAAATCGAGCTTGACGACAAGTTCGAGAACATGGGCGCCCAGATGGTGCGCGAAGTCGCCTCCAAGGCGGCGGATGCCGCCGGTGACGGCACCACTACCGCGACCGTGCTGGCTGCGGCCATTGTGCGCGAAGGCGCCAAGTCGGTGGCCGCCGGCATGAACCCGATGGATCTGAAGCGCGGTATCGATCTGGCGGTGGAAGCCGTGGTCGCCGACCTCGTCAAGAACTCCAAAAAGGTCACCTCGAACGAGGAAATCGCCCAGGTTGGAACCATCTCGTCCAACGGCGACGCGGAAATCGGCAAATTCCTTGCCGACGCCATGAAGAAAGTCGGCAACGAGGGCGTCATCACGGTCGAGGAAGCCAAGTCGCTCGAGACCGAACTCGAGGTCGTCGAAGGCATGCAGTTCGACCGCGGCTACATCTCGCCCTACTTCGTCACCAATGCCGACAAGATGCGCGTTGAAATGGACGATGCCTACGTCCTCATTAACGAAAAGAAGCTGTCTCAACTGAATGAATTGCTTCCCTTGCTGGAAGCCGTGGTGCAGAGCGGCAAGCCGCTCGTGATTATCGCGGAAGATGTCGAAGGCGAAGCGCTCGCCACCCTTGTCGTCAACCGCCTGCGCGGCGGTCTCAAGGTAGCGGCCGTCAAGGCTCCGGGCTTCGGCGATCGCCGCAAGGCCATGCTGCAGGACATCGCGGTCCTGACCGGCGGCCAGGCGATCTCGGAAGATCTGGGCATCAAGATGGAGAACGTCACCCTGCAAATGCTCGGTCGCGCCAAGAAGGTGATGATCGACAAGGAGAACACCACCATCGTCAGCGGCGCCGGCAAGAAGGCCGACATCGAGGCCCGGGTGACGCAGATCAAGGCGCAGATCGAGGAGACCACCTCGGACTACGACCGTGAGAAGCTGCAGGAGCGTCTGGCCAAGCTCGCGGGCGGCGTCGCGGTGATCCGCGTCGGCGGCGCGACCGAAGTCGAAGTCAAGGAGCGCAAGGATCGCGTTGATGACGCGATGCATGCGACCCGTGCGGCGGTCGAGGAAGGCATCGTTCCGGGCGGCGGCGTCGCTTTGCTCCGCGCCTCCGAGCATCTCAAGGGCCTGCGCACCAAGAACGACGACCAGAAGACCGGCGTCGAGATCGTGCGCAAGGCGCTGTCCTATCCGGCCCGCCAGATCGCGATCAATGCAGGTGAAGACGGCTCTGTCATCGTCGGCAAGATCCTTGAAAAGGATCAATATTCCTACGGCTTCGACTCCCAGACCGGCGAATACGTCAACCTGATCTCAAAAGGCATCATCGACCCGACCAAGGTGGTTCGTGTAGCGATCCAGAATGCGGCCTCGGTAGCGGCTCTACTGATCACCACGGAAGCCATGGTGGCCGAACTGCCGAAGAAGAACGCCGGCGCCGGCGGCGGCGGCATGCCTCCGGGCGGCGGCATGGGCGGCATGGACTTCTGAGATCCAGCCTCCTCCGTTATGTTTGCAGGAAGGGCGTGGCGCAAGCCGCGCCCTTTTTGTTTTCCTGCGAGGCGGCGGAAGCGATCACCCTTGACCGATATGCGGTACGTATCACAATACTGAGGATTGATGATCCGAAGCTTTGCCGACAGGACCACCGAGCGATTGTTTCGCGACGGCACCTGCCCGGCGCGCTGGCGGAGCATCGAGGCTGTCGCGCTGCGTAAGCTTGATATGGTGGACGCGGCGACCCGGCTGGATGATTTGCTTTCACCGCCGGGCAACCGGTTGGAAGCATTGAAAGGCGATCGTCGCGGCCAGCATTCCGTTCGGATCAATCGGCAGTGGCGCGTCTGTTTTCTCTGGACGCCCGACGGTCCCGAAGCGGTGGAGATCGTGGATTATCACTGAGGAGGCGAAGATGACGCGGCTGCGGACTCATCCGGGAGAGGTGTTGCGGGAGGAATATCTGCTGCCGCTGGGACTGTCGGCGCGGGCGCTGGCGAAGCTGTTGGGCGTTCCGGCCAACCGCCTGACGGGGATCATGCGCGGCACGCGCGACGTGACCGCAGATACCGCGATCCGGCTTGGGCGCTATTTCGGCACCGACCCGCGCTTTTGGCTGAACCTGCAGGCCGCGCACGATCTCTCCAAGGCGGAGAAAGCCCACAGCTACAAGAAGATCGTGCCGCGCAAGGCGGCCTGACCTACACGTCCCGGATCGCTCACCTCACAGCCGCGCGACCACGGCGAGGCGCTTGATCTCGCCGTTGCGGTAGGCCTGCAGGAAGGCGCTGTAGTCCTTGAAGGAGACGCAGCCGTTGGAATCGCCGTTCGGGCCCAGCATGTAGGTATGCGCGAGCAGGCCCGACCTTCCATAGACCGCCTCGTCGCCGCCGATGGGATTGAGCCGCAGCGCCGGCACGCCGTGAAACAGCGTCTCGCGCGGCTTCAGGTCGTACAGATGCGGCGGGGTCGCGCCGCGCATTCGCACTCTCGCCGAATTGGGATCGTCGAGTTGTGAGCCGAGACCGGAATGCGCTTCCAGTCGGGTGCCGTCGGGCAGATAGACCGTGTGCGCGGAAATATCGTAGACTGCGGTCTGGCGATCGTACATCGGCACGGTACCGGCGGCGCCGATATTCTGGCTCGGTCCGAGCGAAGCCGTGCTGCTGACATCGGCCGACGCATAGGACAGCATCGATCCGCGCGATTCCGATTTTCCAAACAGCCGCTCGAAGATGGTTGGCGGTTTCTCGGGCGGTGCGACGGCAGCCATCACCGCGGCCTTGGCACGCCGGGCCATCTCGCGAACCGAGCCGCCAGAGCTTTTCGGAGCCTCGACCGGACGCGCCGCCGGCAGCGGAATGTCGAGCGCAAGCTGGGCCGCGGGCGCCGCGACCGGCTTTGACATATCAACCTGCGGCGAAGCCAGAGCGAGCTTCGGCGGGGACGCCGGAACCGGCGCCGGCGCCGGCGCCACTGAATCCGGCTCCGCGGCGGCAAAGCGGTCCGCGAACGAAAGCGAAGGGCCCGGCACGACGGTTGCGGGCCGCGACACCAGCGGCGCCGATTCAACGATCACGCTGTTGTCGGCGACGAGCGGCAGGTTGCGGGCCGCCAGCGCCGACGGCCGGGTGATCGGGGATGCCTCGAAGTTGCCGCTGCTCAGCGCCGGATAGACGCTGGCGCCGAACACATTGGCATAGACCGTCCAGGCGCACCCCACTACGAGGCAGGCGATGGCGGCGCCGCCGAAGAAACCCTGAGAACCGGCTTTGCCGGGTGACTTGCGATGGATCGGTACCGAGAATTCATAACACGCACTTGTACTGGTACTCATTCGCCTTGCATCCAGACTGGTTCCACCTTGTTCCCCTTCAGGCAGCGTTCGATGCGTTGCGCGGACGCGGCACATTCGAATGCTCACCTGCCCGTGATGCACCGCGTCCCAGCGGAGCATCTGACAGAGGTGCGGAGCGTCATTAAGGCGACTTTTAGTTAAATGCGGATTAAGTGCGGGCGGATCTGGGGCAGGCCGGCAATTCCACGGAACTGGCTCACGCGGTCGTTTCGGATGATGTAATATACTGGCACAGCTCAAGAGTTGGGCTTCGGGCGGCGCCGGCTTTACTCCAGCACGGGCGGCGGCGAGCGGTCGAGCACCTCGCCTCTCGCGCCTTCGAGCAGATCGATCCCGTAGGTTTCGATGACAAGTGGCCCGCGCATGCGCCGCAGTTCCGCAACCCGTTCGACATG
The DNA here is from genome assembly GCA_963808035.1 of uncultured Alphaproteobacteria bacterium. Classification (GTDB taxonomy): domain Bacteria; phylum Pseudomonadota; class Alphaproteobacteria; order Rhizobiales; family Xanthobacteraceae; genus Bradyrhizobium. The sequence continues at coordinate 113,810 of CAWEEF010000015.1, forward strand.
GGCGAACCGCGCCTCGAGTTGCGGGCGGCCACCGGGGCGGATCTCGTCGACATAGAGCAGCTTGCCCGACAGCAGCGACGGATCGGGCTCGGGCATGTTGACCCAGCGGATGCGCTGCGACTGCTGCAGCACGCAACTGCCTTTCGGCAAATAGAAGGCGAGCCAGCCGGTGGTGCCGTAGTCCGGCGCCAGCACGCAGCCCGCCCCGACCCGGTCGCGAACCGCCTCGATCCCGGCGGCGAGCTCACGCCAGCCGACGCCAACGCTGCGCACCGTAGCGTCGCGGCGATAGCCCGACAGCGCGCCGGTATTGGCCTGCACGACGAGAAGCGCAAACATCAGCACGCCCGAGGGCGCCGCCCAGCGCAGGCAGAAGTCGACGACGCGCTGTCCGCGCGCCTCCCATCGCACCACATCGGCGGCGACCGCAGCCGCGATCGCGAATGCGGGATAGACCGGCGCGAACCAGTTGGCCTCGACCCGGGCGTGCAGCGAATGCCAGATGAAATACCCGACAATGGTCCAGAACGTGGTGTTGATCAACATGCGCGCGGCCAGCGCGCCGCCGCTGCGCCGCAACAGCGCATAAAGCCCCGTCGCGCCGAGCATCCAAACCAGCGGGGTTGCGAACGCGATCTGGGTCGGGATCACCTCGCCGATGAAGCCCAGCCTGAAATCCTCGAACCGGGCGCGGCCGAGCTGCTTGATGAAGGACACCCATTGATGGTCGGCATTCCAGACAATGACCGGCGCAAACAGCGCCAGGGCAACGAGGCCGCCCAGATAGGGCCATGGGCTGATCAGCCAGCGTCGCAACCCGGGAACGCTTGCCAGCCAGATCAGGATCGCCGGGCCGAAAAACAGCGCGGTGTATTTCGACAACAAGGCGGCGCCGATCGCGGCCCCGACCGCGAGCCACCAGGCGCCGCGTCCGCTGTCCAAGACCTTCGCGAGACAGAACAGCACGAAACTCGACGCCACCAGCAGCGGCGCATCCGGGGTGACGATCATGGTGCCGACCGCCGCCATCAGCGTCACGTTGAGCAGGATGGTCGCGGTCGATGCGACGCGCCGGCCGCCGAACAGGATCGCGGCCGTGCGATACACCGCCCAGCTCATCGGCAGCGCCAGCAGGATCGAGACCAGCCGCACGCCGAGCTCGGTATCGCCGGCGATCATGGTGCCGAGACGTATCACCAGCGCAACCATCGGCGGATGATCGTAATAGCCGCCGGCGAGATGCTTCGACCACATCCAGTAATAGGCCTCGTCGAAGGTCAGCGGCGTCCAGGCCGCGGCAACCAGCCGTAACGCCACCAGCGCCAGGATCGCGAGCGCCGTGCTGCGGGCGAGCCGGGCCTCGCTGGGGCTCATCGGGCGTTCATCGCCGGCGCCAGACGAACAGCCCGGACATCGCGTAGTTCCAGACCACGCCCATCAGGGCGCCGGCCGCGCCGGCGAGCCACCAGATCGGCTCCTGATCGTAGACCGAGAAGGCGACGCCGACATTAGCAGCGAGCCCGACGCTGCAGACGAGGTAAAACACCAATAGCCCGCGCAGCAGCGCGAGCCCGCTCAGCCGCTGGTCACGGTAGGTAAGAAAATTGTTGAGAATGAAGTTGCTGGTCATGGCGGAGAACGCGCCGCAGCCCTGCGCCGCCGCGAACGGCAGATGAAAGGCCCGCAGCGCGATGAACAGCGCGGCAAAATGCACCAGAATGCCGATCAATCCGACCGTCGCAAACAACAGGAAGCGCAGCGACACCGCATCGTGGGTCAGCTTTGCCAGCACCAGCCCGAGGAAATCCAGCGCCACCATGGAATCGAGCTTGCTCTCGCCGTGCAGCCGCGCGGCGAAACGGTAGGGAATTTCCTTGATCCGCAGATGGCCGCGCGCGGTAGCCACGATATCGAGCAGGATCTTGAAGCCCTGGGTCGAGAGCTGCGGCGCCAATTGCTCGAAGCGATCACGGCGGATCATGAAGAAGCCGCTCATGGGATCGGCGACCTTGACCCGCAGCACACCCCGTGCGAGTTCGGTTGCGAATGCGCTGGCGCCGGCGCGCTGCCGGTCGAAACTGTCGGCGTTGCCGCCCTCGATGTAGCGGCTGCCGATCACCAGATCGAATTCGCCGCCCCGCAGCAGCGCCAGCATCTTCGGCAACTGGGTTTCGTCATGTTGCAGGTCGGCGTCGATCACGGCAGCGCAAGGTGCGCTGGATGCGAGGATGCCTTCGATGCAGGCGCCGGACAAACCGCGCCGTCCGATGCGCCGGATGCAGCGGACCCGGCCGTCCTGGCGGGCGAGGCCCCGCACCACATCCCAGGTGCCATCCGGAGAGTTATCATCGACAAAGATGACCTCCCAGGCGATGCCCGCCAGCGCCGTCTCCAGCCGTCGAAACAGTGTGGTGACGTTGTCGCACTCGTTGAAGGTCGGGACGATGACCGAAAGCTGAGGCGCGACATCGGCCTGAAGCGGGGTTTCGGAGCCCGGTCTGATGGCTTCATTCATGCGGCAAGCGTATATCCGCAGGCCCCTGCGATGCCAAGCCGCAGGTCAGAAACCGGTGCGCAAAGGGAGTAAACGGGCCAAAACAGGCCCAAAAATGCCAACGACCACGAACAACAGGCGCGCGTACATCCGGCGCATCCTAGCCATTCAGTGGTCGTCCCAGCGCCGGAGCTATCAAGCATCGACGTCGCCGTTGGCTGCAACATAGGGACGATCGCCGCAATATGCAAGGGGCGGGCTGCGGCAGGCGGCTCACGACGCGGTTAAGCCTATTGCGGCACCTCGCGCACCACCGGCCCCCGAACCGGCGGCGTTGCCGGCGCGGCCGGCTCGGCCTTTTGGACCTGCGCGGCAGGTTTCCCCATTTGGCCGATCGGGCCGTAGACGATGGCCGCGGCCAGCGCAACAACGGCAACAATGCCACCCAATATCCCCGCGAGCTTTTCCGAGTTCATTTCCGATGTTTCCTGGCTGCCTCCGAACTGCCCGGCGAGCCGACAGTCCCGATAAACATGCGATCGCTATTTCGACGCCGCCTTGTGTTTGGCGAACGCGGTGGTGACGTCCTTTTGCGCCAGCGTGATGGCGTTGTTGGCGCTCGTCATATGGGCGTCGGCGTCGGCGTTGGGGAACTGCAACGTCAGATAGTCGACCAGCGCGACCCGGAAACTCTGCCGTTCCGAAGGACAGACCTCGGCAATATGCCGGGTGAAATCCTGTTCCGACATCTGCTTGTTGCCGTCCTCATTGTATTCCTGGGCCAGGCAATTCCAGTAGGTATCGCGCCCCGAGATCGCCAACCGGTGGGCATCGTCGAGTTCATCGGCGATCGCCGCCGAAGCCGTCATTGCCAGAGCCGTCGCCACTACCGCAACCATCCGCATTCTGTTCTCCTTTTTCGCGCATCCTAGCGCGTTTTCGAGCGAAGTGGGGACCGGTTCGCGTGAAGAAAACGCGTCAATACAAGAAGCTGAAGCCCGGTTCTGATCCAATCCGAACCGAACAGGCTCTGGCACGCGGTCTCATTTGATCAATTCGTCGGCGCGGCCCAGCAGCGCCAGCGGAACGGTGACACCGAGCGCGTTCGCGGCCTTGAGGTTGATGCGCAGCTCGACTTTGGTTGCCTGCTGGACCGGCAGGTCCACCGGCTTTTCACCCATGAGGATACGGCCCACATAGCCACCGGCGAGACGGTGAGCGTCGACGCTATCGGAGCCATAGCTGATGAGGCCGCCGGCCATGACAAATGCACGGTTTGCGCCCACCGTTGGCACCGCGTGCCGGGCCGCCAGCGCGGCAAGCTGCTCACTCCGGCTGGCGAAGATGGCTGGTCCGGCGCCGATCACGAGCCCGCTCACCCGCGACCGGCTGATTTCCGCGAATACCGGATCGAGGTCACCTTCGGCGCTGGCATTCAAGACGCGCAATTCCAACCCGAGCGTTCGCGCCGCCGCCAGCATCTGACCCGCGATGGCCTTTGCCACGGCGGGATCGCTCGGGTCGACCAGCAACGCCATCACGCGTGCCGCCGGGAGTAGCTCATGCAACAATTCCAGCCGCTTCGGCGTGACTTCCAGGTTGGTTTGGGTGACGCCCGTGACGTTGCCGCCCGGCCGGTTCAGGCTGGCGACGAGGCCGAGCTGGACCGGATCGGCGGCGGTTTCAAACACGATCGGAATGGTCGCGGTCGCCGCTCTTGCCGCCAATGCCGCCGGCGTGCTGGTGGCGGCGATGACCGTGACCTGACGTTGAACCAGGTCGGCCGCCAGCGCCGGCAGGCGGTCATTTTGGCCCTCGGCCCAGCGGTATTCGACTGTCACGTTGCGACCGTCGACAAACCCGGCCTCACCGAGCCCATCGAGAAATGCCGCCACCCGCGCAGCGTAACTCTGCGCCGACGCGGCATTGAGGAAGCCAACCACCGGCGCCGCGGCAAGCTGCGCGCGCGCAGCGAGCGGCCAACCAGCGGCCGCGCCGCCGAGAATCGTCATGAACTCGCGGCGCTGCATACGTTCTCTGATGATTGGCCCGGGGCGATAGCCACGCTTAGCACATCCGGCCGGCGGTGATTGGTGGATTCCATGACCGGTGATATAGAGGCCGGCGACGTTCCCCTTTTTGCAACGAGATCCGCACGTGAGCAAGACCCCGCAGGCGAGTGCAAAGACCGGCAACATCTATATCGGCGTCGGCGGCTGGACCTTTGCGCCGTGGCGCGGGGTGTTTTATCCGGCCAAGCTGGCGCAGGCGAAAGAACTGGAATACGCCGCCTCGAAGCTGACCTCGATCGAGATCAACGGCACCTATTACGGCTCGCAGAAGCCGGAGAGTTTCCGCAAATGGGCGCGCGAGGTGCCCGACGGCTTTGTGTTCTCGGTGAAAGGACCGCGCTTTGCCACCAACCGCCGCGTGCTGGCGGAGGCCGGCGATTCCGTCAAGCGCTTCTATGATTCCGGCGTGCTCGAGCTCGGCGACCGGCTCGGCCCGGTGCTGTGGCAGTTCGCGCCGACCAAGAAATTCGACGCCGCCGATTTCGGCAGGTTTCTCGAGCTGCTGCCCCGCAAGCTCGAGGGACGCGCGCTGCGCCATGTCGTCGAGGTGCGCCATGACAGTTTCCGCGCACCCGATTTCATCGCACTGATCCGCCAGTTCCACACCCCGGTGGTGTTCGCCGAGCACGGCAGCTATCCTGCGATCGCCGATGTCGCCGGCGATTTCGTCTACGCGCGGCTGCAGAAGGGCAATGACGAGATCAAGACCTGCTACCCGCCGAAAGCGCTGGATGCCTGGGCGAGACGACTGCAACTATGGGCCGGCGGCGGCGAACCGGACGACCTGCCGCGCGTTGACACGGCAGCGCCCAACAAGACGCCGCGTGATGTCTTCGCCTATGTGATCCACGAGGGCAAGATACGGGCGCCGGCCGGCGCGATGGAGCTGATCGAACGCGTGAAATAGACCGGACCTCGAGATGGCCAAAGCCAGGAAACTCTTCACCATCGGCTATGAACAGACGCCGTCGAAAGCGGTGCTCGACGAACTCGAGCAGGCCGGCGTAAAGCTTCTGGTCGACGTCCGCGCCGTGGTGTCTTCCCGCCGTCCCGGCTTTTCCAAGAACCAGCTTGCCGCCGGCCTCGACGAGCGCGGCATTTCGTACCTGCATCTTCGCGGGCTCGGCACCCCGAAGGAGGGCCGCGAGGCCGCGCGCAGCGGCAAATACGAGGCGCTGCATCGCATCTATGCGAAGCATCTGAAGACGGCGCAGGCGCGGCAGGAACTCGACGAGCTGTCCGCCCTGGTGAAGCAAGCCGGCCCGGTCTGCCTGCTCTGCTACGAGCGCGACCACCAGCATTGCCATCGGCAATGGATCGCCGAAATCATCGAGGACCGCGACGGCGTCAGAATCGAGAACCTGGCCGCGCCGCAGGTGTAACGGTGCGGCGCGCGTGGCCCCGTAGCCCGTCGTCATTCCGGGACGCGCCGTTTGGCACGGGCCCGGAATCCATAACCACGAACCTTGATGTTGCGCGAGGCTGGGGCCGCGGTGCCGTTGACACCAGGCATCGGTGGTTATGGATTCCAGGCTCGCGCTGACGCGCGCCCCGGAAATGACGGGGGTGATCCAGCCCGACGGGCAAATCAGCGAAACCCTGTCCAGCCCAGGTTGCAAAAATATATCGCGTCGCGTTTGACCCAAATCACTTCTATAAGCGCCGCCGTCTCGCGCTCTCACAGAGGGGCGGCTCATGATCGTCACGAAACGTTGGCGCGGGATGCAATGGACGCAAGCGGTGTCGAACGACGACGACACCGACGCGGACGGCAAAGCCGTGTGGTCCTGGCGCCCCGACGCTGGCGTCAAGCTTTGTGGAGTTCATCCACTAGGCGACGGTGGCAAACAAGCCGGTCACCGAGGAGAGCGCGGAATAAGCCGTAAACCATTGCGCAGGGAAAGCCGGATTGTTGCGGTGAACCTGTGGTGACTGGCTCGTGTGCTTTTTGTCATTCGCACGCGAGGCTGCGGGTGCATTCAGCACCCGGCTTTCCCTGCGCCCTCTGAATTGATGGAGGGACACGTTCCATGCACAACTCGGGCACGATCGTGTCGCGGGAATGCTCACCGCCGTCATTCCGGGGCGCGCTCCGCGCGAGCCCGGAATCCATATCCACCGCTGCCGATTTTGAACATGACTGGCTACACATCGGCCCTACGCGAATTCCGTGGTTATGGATTCCGGGCCTGCGCCTAGCGGCGCATCCCGGAATGACGAAGGAGAGGCCCGCGATGATAAAGGAAGCCGCAGCCCTGCCCTCAACCCTGGCCCGCGAGACGGAACGTTCCTTCCATCATCGGCACACAGCGGCCGCCGACATGGCTGGAGACGACGCCGTTCCGCTTGCGGACACGGGTCAGCAGCAGGCTTGGCCGTCCGAGGTCGACGCCCTGTCCGATTCGCAACGACAGCTCGGCATCGCGCTCGCCGGCGAGATCGGCGAGCAGAGCCGCGGCGGCGGCGGTGGCGCTGCCGGTGGCGGGATCCTCGGACAGGCCGCTCGATCCCGGATGAAACATCCGCGCCTGCAGGTCGCACGGCTGCTCGCCGGCGGGCACGTCGCGCGTGTAGAGGTAGACCGCATCGCAGCCGTCGCAGGGAAAGGCCTGCGCGAACGCGACCGCATCCGGCCTCGCCCGCCGCAGCGCCTCGCGCGTGCCAAGCTCCACCGCCAGAAACGGCAGCCCGACCGAAATGATCTGCGGCGAATGCCGGTCGACCCGGACATCGGCGGCCGACAGCGACAGGCAGGCCGCGGCCTGCGCCGCGCTGAAGGACTTAAGCCGCTGCAGCGGCTGCGGTGCCGTGAGTTCGGCGCCGACAATTTCGCGCGCTTGCTTCAGGATCGCGACCGGCACCAGGCCCGCCTTTTCCTCGAACAGCAGCCGCTCAGGCGGCTGCGCCGCCCGCGTCGCCAGCACAAAGGCGGTACCGACATTGGGATGGCCGGCGAACGGGATTTCGGAGCGAACGGTGAAAATCCGTACCTGCGCGTCGTGGGCGGCGTCACCGGGCGGCAATACGAAGGTGGTCTCGGCATAGTTGAATTCACAGGCGATCGCCTGCATCTGCGCCGCCGACAGCCCGCCGGCATCCAGCACCACCGCGAGCGGATTGCCGCCAAAGGCGCGATCGGTGAAAACGTCCACCGTGACATAGCGTCGTTGCATCTGCACTCCTCCCTATCCCAGCCGCCACACCGTCATGGGCCGGTCGTAGCCCCTGATTGCGACCTCGCCGAGCGGCACCGCGTCACGGCCGTCTTCGCCGAGCGCGTCGCGAACGGCGGCCGAGATCAACAGTTGCGAATCGAAATCCTTGTTGAGGGCTTCCAGCCGCGACGCGAAATTCACGGTGTCGCCGATCACGGTATATTCCTTGCGCCGGGGCGAGCCGATATTGCCGGCCACCACCTCGCCGAAGTGAATGCCGATGCCGATGCGCAGCGGCCAGGCGCTCGCGCTGTTGATGCCGTTCATCGCGACCAGCATCTCGCGCGCGGCAGCGACCGCATGATGCGGCGCCGCGGCGGCCTCGAACGGCGCGCCGAACAGCGCCAGGAAGCCGTCGCCGAGGAACTTGTTGACGATGCCGCCGTGACGATCGAGTATTTCGACCAGCACGGCAAATGCGCCATCGAGCCGCTCGACCACCTGCTGCGGCGTCCGCGACCGCGCGCCCGCGGTGAAGCTGCGGAAATCGACGAACATGACGGCGACCCGGCGAAGGTCGCTCGAAGTCTCCTCGCCCTCGACCAGCAGCCGCTCGACCACCTCGGGGGAGACATGCTGGCCGAACAAATTGGTGATGCGGTCACGCGCGGTCGCCGCGGCGATGCTGGCTTCGAACTGATGGCGCAATTGAACGCCAACCGAACCCGCCAGGATGCCGCCGACCAGAAACATCACGCTGCGCATCAGCTCGTAGCCGAGTTCGGATGCCGGCTCGCCGGCAAAACCCGCCGGGCGGTACAGCATCGCCATCGCGAACAATTCGGCCGCGGCAACAAAGCCCGTGAAGGTAGAGAGCCAGAAATCCAGCCGCAGCGTCGAGAGAACGATGAAGAGAAAATAGCCGAGCGGCGCCGCAAATCCCAGCGCCTGCGCCGGACCCATCCAGTTCATGTGGAGATACAGCACAAAGGTCGGAATGCTGGTCTCGATCAAGGCGGAAAGATAACGCCGCGCCCATGGCACATCGCTGTGCATCGCCAGCCGCCGCGCCAGCAGATACAGCACCATGAATTCGAACAGCAGGAACGGAACGTACACCGCGTACAGTCGCGCCAGCTCGAACCGGCCCTGCGAGATGCGGGTCAGCACCGACGGCGCGAGGACATCGAGCGAGGACACCACCGCGACCAGCATCGAAACCGTGACGATGACGGCCTTGACCCGCAGCCGCTCGGTCAGCAGGATCTCGCGCGTCAGGGCATCGCGGAACTGGGCCAGCACCGGCGTGTGGCTTTTCCGCCTCAGGAGGCGCCGCAGCAGCTCGAGCCTGCGGTCCGTTCGTTTCAACACGGCCTGTCTCTCAATCGAGCGTGCGGCGGAATCGGGTCACTGCGATGGTCATGGCGAGCAGCATCAGGGCGATCAGTGCAATCGTATCATATTGCAGATTTGGCAGCGCCGCACCCTTCAGCATGATGGCCCGCACGATCCTCACATAATGCGTCAGCGGCAAGCCTTCGCCGATATATTGCGCCCATACCGGCATGCCCGCGAACGGAAACATGAAACCGGACAACAGAATGCTCGGCAGAAAGAACATCATCGACATCTGCATCGCCTGCAACTGATTCTGCACGATGGTCGAGAAGGTATAACCGATCGCCAGGTTTGTGGTGATGAACAGGGTGGAGAGCAGCGCCAGCATCATCAGGCTGCCGCGCACCGGCACCCCGAACAGCAGAACGCCGATGCCGATGATCAGCGTGGCCTGGACGAATCCCACCAGCACGTAGGGCACGATCTTGCCGAACATCACCTCCACCGGCCGGATCGGCATCGACAGCAGGCTTTCCATGGTGCCGCGCTCGATCTCGCGGGTCACCGACAGCGCGGTGAAGATCAGCATGGTCATGGTCAGGATGGTCCCGACCAGGCCGGGCACGATGTTGAGGCGCGACGACGCCGCCGGGTTGTAGCGCGCATGGACGCGGATCTCGAACGGCATCGATGGCGGATCGCCGGCATAGAGATCATGGGCGAGCGCGGTCTGCACCACGGTGCCGAGTGCCGACAGCGCGGCGCCGGCCGCAACCGGATCGGTGGCGTCCGCGGCAACCAGCAGCGACGGATCATCGCCGCGGCGCACCGCGCGCTCGAAGCCGCGCGGAATTTCGACACCGAACAGCACCTTGCCCGACAGCAGCAAATTGTCGAACTCGGCGACATCGTGGACTTCCCGGGTAAATCGGAAATAGGCGGTGTTCTGCAGCGCCTTGAGGATCGAGCGGGCAAGATCGCTGTCCTCCTGCAGCAGCACCGCGGCGGGCAGGTCACGCGGCGTGGTGTTGATGGCATAGCCGAACAGCAAAAGCTGCATCACCGGGATCATCACGATCATCGCGAACGACACCCGGTCGCGCCGCAACTGGATGAATTCCTTGATCACCATCGCATAGCTGCGCCGCCAGAAGCCGAACCGCGGCTCGCCCGCCTCGCGGCCTTGCTGCGGGGCGACGGCGGCGCTCACTGGAAATTATCCTTGGAGCGGCCCATCAATTCGATGAACACGTCCTCCAGCGAGGGTTCGCTGTGCTGCCAGTGAAATTCATGGCGCTGCCGCCACGGCGCGATGCTGGCCTCAAGCGCCTCGCGATCGCGGCCGGAGACATGCAGGCTGGTGCCGAACGGCGCCACCATGTCGACGCCGGGCTTGCCGGCGAGTTCGGCGGAGAGCGCGTTGAGGTCGTCGCCGGTCACGGTATAGGTGGTGAGCGCCGATTTCGCGATCACCTCGTCGACGGTGCCATGCACCAGCAGATGGCCATAGGCGATATAGGCGATCTCGTGGCAGCGCTCGGCCTCGTCCATATAATGGGTCGACACCAGGACCGTCAGCCCTTCGGCGGCGAGCGCATGGATCTCGTTCCAGAAATCGCGCCGCGCCTTGGGGTCGACGCCGGCGGTCGGCTCGTCCAGCAACAGCAATTGCGGGTTGGGCAGCGTGCAAGCGCCGAGCGCAAGCCGCTGCTTCCAGCCGCCGGACAGTTCGCCCGCGAGCTGCTGCTCGCGGCCTGTCAGCCCGAGCCGCCGGATCATCTCGCGCGCAGTGCCTCGCGCGTCGCGCATGCCATAGAGCCGTGCCACGAATTCGAGGTTTTCGCGCACCGACAGGTCCTGGTACAGGCTGAAGCGCTGGGTCATGTAGCCGACCTGGCGCTTGATCCGGTAAGCGTCGCGGCGGATGTCGTAGCCGAGACAGGTGCCCTCGCCGCTGTCCGGCGTCAGCAACCCGCACAACATGCGGATGGTCGTGGTCTTGCCGGAGCCATTGGGTCCGAGGAATCCGTAGATGGTGCCGCGCTTCACCGTCATCGACAAGTCATGGACGACTTCGCGGCCGTTGAACGACTTCGACAGGCCGTTCACTTCAATGGCAATGTCGGAGCCTGGCGCCGCTGTCATCGCTGGTCCGCCATCGGGGTCTTGGCATCGAGATACACGCTGATCGGCTGGCCGACGCGCAAGGCGTCGGGCCTGGAGGGTCGGGCTTGAACCAGATAGACCAGCTTGTTGCGCTCATCGAGGCTGTAGATCACCGGCGGGGTGTACTCGGCGGTCGTGGCGATGAAATAGATCCTGGCGGTGAGATCCGGGGCGCAGTTGTCGCAGGTGACGCGCACCTGGTCGCCGATCGCAATCCTGGGCAAGTCCGGCTCCGCCACGTAGAACCGCACCTTCATGTTGCCGGGCGGCATGATCGAGAGCACCGGCCGCTGCGCCGGCACCATCTCGCCCTCGCGGAAATAAATCTGCTGCACGGCCCCAGCGACCGGCGCGAAACCGTTGCGTCGCGCCAGCCGGGTCTGCGAGGTGACGACATGCGCCTCGGCAACGCGCAGCGCCGACACCGCGGCATCGAGATTGGCCTGGGTCCCGGAGCCGGTCTTGCTCAGCGTAGCCGCGCGGTCATAGGTCTGCTGGGCATTGGCAAGGGTGGCGTTGTTCTGGTTGAGGTCGGCCTTCTGCAGATCGTCGTCGACGGAATAGATCGGCGTGCCGACCTTGACCTGGTCGCCCTCGCGGACGTCGAGCCGGGTGACGCGGCCGGGTTCGTCGGGGCTGACGAAGATCATGTCGGCCTCGACCCAGCCCTGATAGCCGGGATCCCGGCGCTGGTTGCAGCCGGCCAGCACGGCCGCGAGCCCAAGCATCGCCACTACATGCAGCAACCGTCGCGATGAGGTCATGTCGTGCTCCGTTCGCCAAAAATCAGATCGAGGTGGACGCGGAACATCTCGACCGCGTCCAGTGGCGAATGGGTCTCGAACAGGCTCTTCCAGATCACGGCGACGATCGCGGGCGCCACCATGAACTGCGGAAACTGCGCGAGCCCCGAGCGGCGGATCTCGCCACGCGCGATCCCCGCTTCGATCAGGGCGCGCAATCCGGCGAGCCCGCGCGACACCACCTCGCGGTAGTAGAAATCGGCGATGCCGGGAAATCTCGGACCCTCAGCCACGATCAGGCGGACGATGTCGCCGCGCCGCGTCGTCGCCACTTCCTGGATGAAGGTGCGGGCAAATCCCTCGAGCATGTCGCGGACCGATCCGCCGGCCGGCGCCGGTGCTGTGATGCGGCTGATCAGCGGCACGATCGCGGTCCGGATCAGCTCTTCGAACATCAATTCCTTGTCCTTGAAGTGGAGGTAGATGGTGCCCTTGGCGACCCCGGCGCGCTTGGCGACATCGTCGAGCCGCGTCGCCGCGTAGCCGCGGGCGATGAATTCATCCATCGCCGCCTCGATGATCGCCGCGCGCCGCTCCGCCGCGCGGGCGGCGCGCCCGGAAGCCGGCCTGGCCGACCGATCATGGGACGCTGCGGGCTTTGCTGCCGCGGGCGGCATGGCAGCCCCCTTCCCCTGCGACCTGGGATTGGCTGCTTTGTGAGGACTGCCCTTGGGCGTGGTGCTGGATTTCGGCATGGTCCTTGATATGACTGACTGGTCAGTCACGTCAAGAGGCCGCGCGGCCGGCCGGGGTCACGTCGCCGTGACCGGTGGCCGGTCGACGTCGAATTCGCCGCCCGTAGGAAATGCCGGCTAGTGCTTCGACAGCAGCACGCAATTGCCTGCGACCAGCCCCGCTGCGGCGATGAGGCTGGACGTCGCAAACGCATCGCCCGACCCGGCGAACAGGCTGACTGTCAGCGGCCCCGCGATCTGCCCGACGGCAAACGCTGCCGTCATCATCCCGAGCCCCCTCGAGGCCTGTGGACCGCCGATGCGCAGCAACTCCTTGATGCCGGCCATGGTGATGATCATGAACGTCCCGCCGACGCAGACCGCAGCGATCAGCAGCGTCATCACATTGACCGAAACCACCGGCGCCAGCACTCCCGCCGCGAGCACCCACTGGGCGCGCGTCCACATCCGTCGCGGCGTCAGCCGGTGACCGACGCGTGCGGCGACAACCGTGGAAACCGCAGCCGCCGCGCCGAACAGCGGCCAGATCCAGCCGAACACCGCCGGATTGTCGATATAGCCGCGGGCCAGTGCCGGCAGGAATGTCGCGGGAATGATGTAGCCGTAGCCGAACAGTCCGTAACAGCCGGCCGCCACCCACACCTGGTGCGGCAACCGGTGCGGCATCTGGGCTTCCGCCGATGCTCGCGGCAGTTCATCGGCGACAAGTGGCCACAGCACGCCTGCCAGTGCAGCGGCAACGAAGCCGAGGGCAATCCAGGTCGCCCGCGAGCTCCAGGCATCGGCGGCGGCGGCAAGGCTCAACAGCCCGGCCAATGCGATTCCGACCCCGACACCGGCGAAGATGCCGCCAGCCCAGTGCTCCCGGTTGCGCCGCGCCAGAATCGGCATCGCCCACGCCGAAACCCCGACCAGCACGAACGCGCTCGCCACCCCCGCGAAAAAGCGGAACGCAAACCACGGCAGCGGCGAACCGGCCGGTGCCATCGCCAGCGTGAAGACCGCGACGGCAACGAGTTCCCAGCGGATCGCCTGCACCGGCCGCGGCGCGAAGACCATGCAGATCAGCGCGCCGGCCAGGTATCCGAGATAGTTGCCGGTGGCGAGCCAGCCGCCCTGCCGCAGCGTCAGCCCCAAATCCTGTTGCATCAGCGGCAGGATCGGGGTCAGCGAAAACCGGCCGATCCCTATCGCGCTGGCGAGCGCGAATAGGCCTGCGGTTGCGGCGACGGTGGTCGAAGGCTCAGTCGATTTCCGGTCCATGGCCCTAGATTAGGCCAGGTAATTATTCTATTATATTGAATAATTGAGAATGTGTTGTTCTCATAGTGTGAATGGATAGCGACGATGGATCTGGTCGATCTGCAAGTGTTCAAGAGCGTGGTCGACGAAGGCGGCATCATCAAAGCCGCGCGCAAGCTGCACCGGGTGCCGTCGAGCGTCACGACGAGGATCAAGCAACTCGAAACCTCGATGGGCGTGACGCTGTTTCACCGCGACCGCCAGCGGCTTCATCTCTCCCCCACCGGCGAGTTGCTGCTGGGCTACGCCGAACGCCTCATTCAGCTCTCGGGCGAGGCCCACGCCGTCGTCTCCGGCGGAATTCCGCGCGGCGTGCTGAGACTGGGCGCGCTCGAGAGCACGACGGCGAGCCGGCTGCCGGGCATGCTGGCGGACTTTCATCGCCGCTACCCGGACGTCCGTCTGGAACTCGCGACCGGTACCAATGATGACCTCGTGAACAGGGTGGCCGATCGCCGCCTCGACGCGGCCTTCACGGCTGAGCCTCCGGCGGCGCGCGCCCTGCAGCATGTTCCGGTCTTCCCGGAGCGGCTGATCCTGATCTCGAGCCCGGGGCACCGATCCGATCCGGCGGGCGCGCGATGTCGAAGGCAGCACCCTGATCGCGTTTCCGACCGGATGCGCCTATCGGCGCGTGCTGCAGCGCTGGCTCGGACGCGACAGCCTGTCGACCTTGCGCGTGCTCGAGCTCAACTCCTACCATGCCATCGTCGCCTGCGTCGCTTCCGGCACCGGCGTCGCGCTGGTCCCCGAGTCGGTGCTAAACACCATGCCGGGCACGCCGGTGCTTCGGCATCCGCTGCCGAAAGCGCAGGCCAGCATCATGACACCGCTGGTGTGGCGCCACGGCGAGGTTTCGCCGCCGGTACTCGCGCTGCGCACGGTGGTCGCTTCGTGGCCGAAGCAAAAAACTGCGGGCTAGCGTGGCTTTGTCGCGACCTTCAACCGTGAAACTTGAGCCCGTCGACGATCTTGTCGATCACCTTGACGGGATTCCGGGTTCGCGCTTTCGCGCGCCCGGGAATGACGACTGTATCCTACCCCTTGGCGTCGCAGGCCCAGTCGAAAACCGGCCGTAATGCGACGGTAACGGAAGATCATCCGCGCCGCGCGGCCTCGAGCGCCTGCGGCGTATCAATGTCGAGAAACGCGCCGTTCCCTTGCACGGTCACTTCCGCCACCGCCTCGCTGTGCCTGGCGATCAGGTGACGGGCGCCGATATCGCCGTCGAGCATCATCAATTCGTCGAAGAACCGGCGCGACCACAACACTGGATTGCCGCGCCGGTTATCGCGGACAGGCACCGCGATCAAATTGCCGCGATCCGGTGCAAAGGCTTCGATCAGTCGGTCGATCAGATGGGCATCGATCATCGGCATATCGCCAAGACAGATCACCACGCCGTCGGCATCCGCCGGCACCGCGGCGACGCCGGCCTTGACGGAGCCGGCGAGCCCGCCGGCGAAATCGGGATTGCGCACGAATTTGACTTTCAGGCCTTGCAGCGCCTGCTCGACCAGATCGGCTTGATGGCCGGTGACGACGATCACGCCCTGGGCTTTTGAGGCGAGCGCCTGCTCGGTCACGATCCGGACCAGCTTCTTGCCGCCGAGTTCGGCCAACAGCTTGTTGGGGCCGCCCATCCGGGTGGAACGTCCGGCCGCCAGAATGATCGCGGCGATATTGCGGTTGCCATCGGGTCCCACCAGCTTGCGCGGCTGCGGCCGCGTGATGATTTCCATCAGCAAGCCGCCGACGCCCATCCCGGTCAGATCGGCGCGCGTCATTTCGAGGCCGGCGAGCAGACGCATCAGCACCCAGTCAAAGCCGTTCTCCACCGGCGAGCGCGCACAACCGGGCGCGCCCAGCACCGGCACACCGCCGGCATTGCCGATCAAGAGCAGATTGCCTGGATCGACCGGCATGCCGAAATGCTCGACAATGCCGCCGACGTCTTCAAGCGCTGCCGGAATCACGTCACGGCGGTCGGCGATCGCGGAGGCGCCAAATACGATCACAAGCTCGGCGTCGAGACCGAGCATCTCCTTGATCGCGGCAGCCAACACGGTTTCTTCATGCGGAACACGGCGCTCGGCGATGATCGTCGCACCCGCCGGCGCCAGCCGCTCCGCGGTGACACGCAACGTTTTTTCCACTACCTTCGGCGCCAATCCCGGCAGCAAGGTCGAGACGATGCCGACCCGCTTGATCTTGTAGGGCGCGACCGACATGCGGCCGGCCTTCGCCGCCGCCATGGCCCTGTCGCACAGGCTGGATTCGATGCCGAACGGCACGATCTTGACGGTTGCGATCATCTCGCCGGGAACGACGGCCTTGAATGCCGGCAGCGTCGCGAAGGTGATCGCCTCATCGACCCGGTTGATGTTGTCGACTGCGTTGCGATCGACCACCAGAACGCCGGCGCGCGCGGCAAAAAGGTTGGCACGTCCGGTGAAGGCGCGCTCGACGTCGATACCCTCCCCGGCAATGGCGCGCGCAATTCCTCCGGCGGCGACGTCTTCCGAGACATCGCCGTGCTCGAGCCGGACGACGACGATTTCCTTCACTCCGGCCTTGTTGAGCGTTTCGACCTCGGCTGCGCCGATGGTGGTGCCCTTCTTCAGCACCAGCCCACCTTGCCGCAGAGTGTGAACGGTGACGCCACCGATCGCGTCCGCCGGGCTGGTGGGACCGAATTTCATGCCACCTTCTCTTTCGGAAGCCGCAACTGGGCGGTGATCTCGGCCATGATCGCGACCGCGATTTCGGCGGGCGACACCGCGCCGATGCTCAGGCCGATCGGCGCGTGAATGCGCCCGATGTCGGCGTCCGTCGCTCCCTGTGCCTTGAGGCGCTCGCCGCGCTTGGCATGGGTTTTTCGCGAACCCAGTGCGCCGATATAGAAGCAGTCGCGTTCGAAGGCGTGCAGCAGCGCCGGATCGTCGATCTTGGGATCGTGAGTCACCGCCACGAACGCGGTGTAGTGGTCGACGTTGAGCGGCGGCAGCGCCACATCCGGCCATTCCGCAATCAGCGGCACATCCGGGAAGCGCTCCGGGCTCGCAAATGCCGTGCGCGGATCGACCACCGTCACATCATAATCCAGCGAGCGTGCCAGCGGCGCCAGCGCCTGGCTGATATGAACCGCGCCGACGATGACGAGGCGCGCGGTCGGCGCGTAGACGTTGAGAAACAACTTCCTGCCGCCGGCCTCGACCATGCCGCTCTTGCCCATGCGTAGCTGTTTCGCCAGATCGGCACTGAGCGGATCGGACGCGATGTCCCGCGCCTTCACCAGTCGCTGCTCGCCATTGGCGGTATCGGTGATCACGATCACCGGCCGCCGCGCGGCGCGTTCGGCATTGACCTGCGCAAGCGTCTCCAGCTTCACGATTGCCCGACCTTCTCGACAAACACCCGGATGGTACCGCCGCAGGACAGGCCGACATTCCACGCAGTCTCGTCGGCGACGCCGAATTCCAGCATCTTGGGCTGGCCGCTCGCGATCACGTCCAGCGCTTCGGTGACAACCGCGCCCTCGACGCAGCCGCCGGATACCGAGCCCAGAAACGTGCCGTCGTCGTTGATCACGAGGCTCGAGCCCGCCGGCCGCGGCGCCGAGCCCCAGGTTTCCACCACGGTGGCGAGGGCGACGCCGTGGCCGGCCTTCTGCCAGTCCTCAGCCGCTTTGAGAATGTCTTCGTCGCGATTGAGCATGGGAGCCTCCTTCAAGCTGCGGGGCGGATCAGACTGCGATGATGCGGCGCCGGCACTGAGGAAAGTGCTTCGATCAGCCCCTCGATCGAACTCAAATTATGCACCGGGCGGAATTCGTCAACATGCGGCAGCATCATTTTGATGCCCTGCGCCTTGGCCTCGAAGCCGCCATAGCGCAGCAGCGGATTGAGCCAGATCAGACGGCGGCAGGACCGGTGCAGCCGGTCCATTTCAAACGCCAGCCGGGCATCCGCCTCGCGCTCCAGCCCGTCGGAGATCAACAGCACGATCGCACCCTGCCCGAGCACGCGCCGTCCCCATAATTTGTTGAAGCTATGCAGCGAGGTGGCGATACGGGTGCCGCCGGCCCAATCCTCCACCGTCTGCGAGCAGCTCGCCAGCGCCTCGTCGGGATCCCGCGCCCGCAGCGCCCGCGTCACATTGGTGAGGCGGGTGCCGAACAGAAATACCGAAACGCGCTTGCGCGCGTCGGTGATGGCATGCAGGAAGTGCAGGAACAGCCTGGTATATTCGCTCATCGAGCCGGATATATCGAGCAGTGCCACGATCGGCGCCGGCTTGTCGATCTTGCCGAGGCGGTGGATATCGATGATGTCGCCGCCGGTTCGCAGCGAGTCACGCAGGGTGCGACGCATGTCGAGCCGCAAGCCTCGCGCGTCAGGCTGATAGCGACGGGTGCGCAACTCCGCCTGCGGCAATTTCATCTGCGCGATCGCGCGGGTCACTTGCGCGATTTCGGCCGCGCTCATCTGGGCGAAATCCTTCTTCTGCAGGACTTCCTTGTCCGAGACCGAGAGCCTGAGTTCCTGTTCCTGGAGCTGCGGGGTTTCGTGCATCTGCGCCTGCGACAACGCCTCCTGGACCCGGCGCGAGGCCGGCGGCGGCTTTTTCCTGGCGTGCTCCGGCAACGGCACCGAATCCAGCATGTGCTTCCAGTCCTCGGCGGCGCGGAAGAACAGGTCGAACGCCTGCGCGAAGATCAGCGCGTGCTCGTGGCGCGTGACGAAAATGGCTTCAAGCGTGGCATAGACATCGGCGCGGTTGCCGATCTCGATCACCTGCAACGCGTTCATCGCATCAATGACCGCGCCGGGGCCGACCGGAATCCCGGCGGCACGCAGCGCACGGGCAAAGCCGACCACGTTGTCGGCGATCAACCCGGCGGCGGGAGCGGTGGTCGACGTGGTCATATGCGTCTCTCAGCCCGCGTCATTCCGGGGCGCGCGAATGCGCGAGCCCGGAATCTCGCGCCATAACCTCGGGATTCCGGGTTCACGCTTCGCGTGCCCGGAATGACAGGTAATCAATTCTCGCTTGTCGCTTCCTTCAGCACCTTCTGCAGCGCGTCGCCCTGCATTCGCGCGATGTCGTCCTGATATTTCAGCAGCGCTCCGAGCGTGTCGCCGACCACTTGCGGCGTCAGCGAGCGGGCGTCGAGTTCGGTCAGCGCGGTGGCCCAGTCGATGGTTTCGGCGACGCCCGGCGACTTGTAGAAATCCTGCTCGCGCAGCGCCTGCACGAAGCCGACCACCTGCTGCGACAGCTTCGCTGAAATGCCCGGCACCCGCCCCTTGACGATCGCAAGCTCGCGCTCGGCGTTGGGATAATCCACCCAGTGGTAGAGACAGCGGCGCTTCAGCGCGTCGTGGATTTCGCGGGTACGGTTCGAGGTGATGATGACGATCGGTGGGTGCGGCGCCTTGACGGTGCCGAGTTCGGGGATCGTCACCTGGAAGTCGCTGAGAATTTCGAGCAGATAGGCTTCGAATGCCTCGTCGGCGCGGTCGAGTTCGTCGATCAGGAGTACCGGGGCGCCCGCCGTGTCCGGCTCCAGCGCCTGCAGCAGCGGCCGTTTGATCAGGTAGCGCTCGGCAAAGATATCGCTGGAAAGCTGGTCGCGGTCGGTATCGCCGGCGGCTTCGGCGAGCCTGATCGCGATCATCTGCGCGGCGCTATTCCACTCATAGACCGAGGAGGAAACGTCGAGGCCCTCATAGCATTGCAGCCGGATCAGCTTTCGCCCCAGCGCCGCCGACAGCACCTTGGCGAGCTCGGTCTTGCCGACGCCGGCCTCGCCTTCCAGAAACAGCGGCCGCCCGAGCCGCAGCGACAGATAGGTCACCGTCGCCAACGCGCGTTCGGCAAGATAGCCGTGGGACGTCAGCAACTCGAGCATCGCGTCGACCGAGGCGGGCAGCGTCGATGCACTCATGGCAGAGCCAGTCTGGAGGGCGTCGGGATGAGCAATGTCACGCCTTCGCGGTCGCGGCTTCGACGGCGCGGCGCGCCATTACCGAGATCAGGTGCGCGCGATATTCGGCACTGCCGTGCAGGTCGCTGTTGAGGCCGTCGGCGGGCACCGCCAGGCCATTGAGCGCCTTGGCCGAGAAGCGCTTTTTCAGGGCTTCTTCGAACGCGGCAACACGGAATACACCGTCCGAGCCAGCACCGGTGACGGCGACGCGCACGTCCGACGGACGCTTGGCGACGAACACCCCGACCAGCGCGTAGCGCGAGGCCTGGTTGCGGAACTTGATGTAAGCGGCTTTCTTCGGCAGCGGGAACATCACCTTGGTGATGATCTCGTCGCTCTCCAGCGCGGTCGTGAACAGCCCCTGGAAGAACTCTTCGGGCTTCAGCCGGCGCTTGTTGGTGACGACGGTCGCGCCAAGCGCCACGCAGGCGGCGGGATAATCCGCCGTCGGATCGTTGTTGGCGAGCGAGCCGCCAATGGTGCCCTTGTGGCGCACCGCCGGGTCGCCGATCAGGCCGGCGAGTTGGGCCAGGGCCGGAATCGCCTCGCCGACAATGGCGGAGGTCGCGACGTCGGCGTGCTTGGCGGTGGCGCCGATTACCAGCGAACGGCCCTTCATCTCGATGGCGTCGAGGCCTTCGATATGCGAGAGATCGACCAGATGCGGCGGGCTCGCGAGGCGCTGCTTCATCACCGGCACCAGAGTGTGGCCGCCCGCGATCAGCTTGGCGTCTTCGTTCTTGATCAGCAGATTGGCCGCCTGCCGCACGGTCGCCGGACGGTGGTATTTGAATTCATACATGCGATGTTCCTGGCCGCGCTGCGGGTGCGTTGGTTCAGGCGAGGTCGGACTTCGCCATCGCCTTGGCGCCGGCCGCGATCGATAGAACGATGTTCTGGTAGCCGGTACAGCGGCAGAGATTGCCTTCGAGCTCTTCGCGGATGGTGTGGTCGCTGAGATCGTGACCCTTGCGATGGACCATGTCGACCGCCGTCATGATCATGCCGGGCGTGCAGAAGCCGCATTGCAGGCCGTGGTGCTCGCGAAACGCCTCCTGCATCGGGTGCAACGGCGCGCCGTCGGCGGCGAGACCCTCGATGGTCTTGACCTCGTGCCCATCGGCCATCACCGCGAGCGTGGTACAGGATTTGACCGCCTTGCCGTCGAGATGCACGACGCAGGCCCCGCATTGCGAGGTGTCGCAGCCGACATGGGTACCGGTCAGCCGCAGATTCTCGCGCAGAAATTGCACCAGCAGGGTCCGCGGATCGACATTGGCGTTGACGGGGTTACCATTCACAATAAGCGAGATCTTGGCCATTCAGCACTCTCTTCAGCCGCACGACGCAGGTCGACGGAGCAGTCATTGAAATCATTCCGGGTCCATAATATGGGCCATCCCGGCAATGAGCAACCTCGCCGGGGGCATGGCCTGACATGACCGGACGGAACTAGCCCTGCACCGCCTTGGCGAAGTTCGCGAAGAATTCGTCGGCCAGTTTCTTGGCGGAGCCGTTGATCAGTCGCTGGCCGAGCTGGGCGAGCTTGCCGCCGATCTGGGCCTCGACATTATAGCTGAGCAGTGTGCCGCCGTCCTTGTCGGCCAGCGCTACCGTCGCGCCGCCCTTGGCGAAGCCGGCAACGCCGCCCTCGCCTTCGCCGGAAATCTTGTAGCCGTTGGGCGGATCGAGATCGCTCAGGGTGACCTTGCCCTTGAAGCGGGCCGACACCGGTCCAACCTTCATCTTGGCGACTGCGCGGAAACCGGTGTCGTCAGTTTTTTCCAGCTCCTCGCAGCCGGGGATGCAGACCTTGAGCACTTCCGGATCGTTCAATTTGGCCCACACCGCCTCGCGCGGAGCCGCAAGCTGGACTTCGCCGTTCATTGTCATGGCCATTTGTGCCTCCCGGGTGCTCGCGACGTTGCCCCTCCAGTAAAGCAGGCGCAGCGGAAAAGGAAGGGGATGGCCGCCGCCGGAGCAATGCATATTCGCAGCGCAGCAGATTGGCATGCGTGCTTTGGGATTGGCAGCGGCCGGCGGGGATGGTTAGGTCCGCGCATCATGAGTACCTCCCTCTCGCCTCTGCTCGCGCCGATGCTGTCGAGCGCCGCCATGCGGGCCATCTGCGACGATGTGGCATGGCTTCAGCATATGTTCGACTTCGAGGCTGCGCTGGCCCGCGCCGAAGTTGCAGCCGGCGTCATCCCCGCCAGCGCGGCGGCCCCGATCGCTACCGCCTGCCGGGCCACATCATTCGATCTCGGCGCACTCGCCGATGCCGCCACCCGCTCGGGCAATCTCGCGATTCCGCTTGTCAAGGCACTGACGGCGGAGGTCGCCAAAGCCGACCCGGAGGCCGCGCGCTATGTCCATTGGGGCGCGACCAGCCAGGACGTCATCGATACCGCCACCATGTTGACCATGCGTGCGGGCCTCGATGCGCTGCTGGCCGATATCGACCGCGCCATTGCCGGCTTTGCCAAACTCGCCGCCCGGCATCGCAACACCGCAGTGGTGGCGCGGACCTGGCTGCAGCATGCCCTGCCGATGCCGTTCGGACTGAAACTGGCGGGATATGCCGCGGCATTGCAGCGCTCGCGCACGCGGCTGCGGCGATTGCGCAGCGATGCGCTGGCGCTGCAGTTCGGTGGCGCTGCCGGCACGCTGGCCGCGCTCGGCGACCAGGGATTGCGCGTGGCAGAGAGGTTGGCCGAGGGGCTCGAGCTGCCGCTGCCGGAGGCGCCATGGCATACCCACCGCGACCGCATCGCGGAGGCGGCCTCGGTTCTGGCGATCGTTGCCGGCACTTGCGGCAAGATCGCCCGCGATGTCCAGCTCATGATGCAGACCGACGTCGCCGAGGCGTTCGAGCCCTCGGGCGAAGGCCGCGGCGGCTCATCGACGATGCCGCACAAGCGCAATCCGGTAGCGGCCGCGACCGCGCTTGCCGCAGCCACCATGGCGCCGAATTTGGCGGCGACGATTTTCGCCGCGCAGGTTCAGGAGCACGAGCGCAGCGCCGGGCCATGGCACGCGGAGTGGCCGACCCTGCCGGGCCTGCTGCTCGTGACGTCCGGCGCGCTCGCGGCGGTCGTCGACCTTGCCGACGGGCTGGAGGTCGATGCGGCGCGCATGCGCGCCAATCTCGAGAGCACGGGCGGCCTGATCATGGCCGAAGCGGCGACGATGGCATTGGCAGGAAAGATCGGGAAAAGCGCCGCCCATCATTTGGTCGAGGCCGCGAGCAAGCAGGCCATCGCCGGGAACCAAAGCCTGCGCGACGTGCTGACCCGCGATCCCAGGGTCACCGCGCAGCTCGACGCCGCAACCATCGCAGGACTGTTCGAGCCGATGGCCTATCAGGGCGTCTCGCAGGCCCTGATCGACCGGCTGCTCGCCTCGCTCGATAACCAGTAAGACAGGTGAGCGCACAGCACCGGGTGAGAGGTCAACGCCTGACGATAGACCGTACCCCTCACCCAGCCCTCCCCTTTTCGGGAGCACCAACCGAGAGGAAAACGCAGTGGACGAGCAACAACGCAGGGATGATGGCATGGTCCAGCGCCGCAAGGTGCTCGGCGATGCCTGGGTCGACAAATCGATCGCCAACCGGAATTCGTTCAATACCGATTTTCAGGATCTGATCACGCGCTATGCGTGGGGCGATATCTGGACACGTCCGCATTTCGATCAGCGCACGCGGCGCGTTCTCGTCATCGGCACCATGGTGGCGCTGGGCCAGTGGGATGAATTCCGCCTGCACGTTCGCGCGGCGCTGGTCGAAGGCGGCTTCACGCCGGACGATATCAAGGAGATCCTGTTGCAGCAGGCGATCTATTGCGGGGTGCCGGCAGCCAACCACGCCGTCAAGGAAGCATCAGCGATTGTGGGGGAACTGGGCCTGCTGAAGCGATAGATCGGCGCTCGTTGCCTCCTGATCGGCTTGCGGCCGAACCGGGCGTTCGAGCAGCAACACGATCGCGGTGCCGAGCAACAGCAGCAGTTCTGTCGCGTGCAGCCGCAGCGCTTGGCTCTCGCCGACCCGCGATGCCATCAGCATGCTGGCAAAACTGATTACGCTGCCGATGGCAAGCGCGATCGCCAGCGCCTCGTCGCATCCGCCGGTTTTGCGGATCGCGGCGCGGGTGATGAGTACCAGAAAGACCGCAAAAAAAGCCACCACCGTGAGTTTGCCCAGCGCCAGCAGCCACGCCAGGCGGATTGTGGTCAGCGCGGTGAGTTGCAGATGGTCGCTGACGAACAGGGCAACCGCGACGTTCGGTCGCTCGTAAAAGCCGTGGATCGGCGAAAGCATGATCCGGAACGCGACGATGGTCCAGGTCGGAATGAAATAGGCCGCCAGCAGCACGCCATTGAATGAGCTGATCCGCCAGTTTGTCGACATGTCGCTTCCCGCTTCCCGGCAGCCACCCGAGGGGAAGCGCCACGTTGCGGTCGAGGTAACGCGCTTAAACTATGAGGGGCAATTTAAACCCTTTGTTTACCTTAATGTCGCCGACAAGGGTACCGTTATGGCCCTGCGTGATCGCGACGCGCCAAGAAAATCGCGCGAAGAAAATCGCGCCAAGAAAAATCCCGCCACGTGGCGGGATTTTCCGACTCTCACTCGCTTAATTATCGATCCCGTTGCGGGTTCTGACCTTGACGGTTCGGATCCTGCTGCTGCTGGCCGGGCTTCTGCCCGCCACCCTGCTGCTGCTGACCAGGCTTCTGGCCCGGGTTCTGGTTCTGCTGGCCCGGGTTCGGATTCTGATTCGGCATCGAAATCTCCCTTGTTGAATCGTCGCGCAAGTCAACTTCGGCCCTCCCATTTGGTTGCAGCAAAAGCCGGTTCCGCGGCGATCATTGCGTGGCAACAGCTTGCCGCAAATGCGGCCGCGGAACCGGTCCTACCAACTACCTATGTACAAGCCGCCCCGAACCGCCCGGCGCAGTTGCCGCACCGGGTTCCCGCTGTTAGAAAATGAGACGACGCGTCGTTCCGGCTGCCGGGGCCATCGCCGCGTCATCCAGACAGCGGCAGCGCATGGACTATTTCGCCCAGCAACTGATCAACGGCCTCGTCCTCGGCTCGATCTACGGGCTGATCGCCATCGGCTACACCATGGTCTACGGCATCGTCGGCATGATCAATTTCGCCCATGGCGACATTTTCATGATCGGCGGCTTCATCGCGTTGATCAGCTTCCTGATCCTGGTTTCGCTTGGCCTCACCATGGTCCCCGTGATCCTGCTGATCGTGCTGTTGGTCTCGATGGCGGTCACCGCGCTTTATGGCTGGACGGTGGAGCGCATCGCCTATCGGCCGCTGCGGCACTCGTTCCGGCTGGCCCCGATGCTGTCGGCGATCGGAATGTCGTTCGTGCTGTCCAACTTTTCGCAGGTATCGCAGGGCGCACGCGTGAAGCCGGTGCCGCCGATCATCACCGGCGGTTACTCCCTGCTCGAGCAGAACGGCTTCGTGGTGCGACTGTCCAATGTGCAGATTATCGTCGTCGTCAGCACCATCGTGCTGCTGGCGATCTTCACCTGGCTGGTGGCGCGGACCCGGCTCGGCCGTGACATGCGGGCCTGCGAGCAGGACCAGACCATGGCGGCGCTGCTTGGGGTCGACGTCGACCGCACCATCTCGATGACCTTCGTGATCGGCTCGGCGCTCGCTGCGGTCGCCGGCATGATGTACCTGCTGTATTACGGCTTGGTGGATTTCTACATGGGCTTTGTCGCCGGCATCAAGGCATTCACCGCAGCCGTCCTTGGCGGCATCGGGTCGCTGCCCGGCGCGATGCTGGGCGGCCTCGCCATCGGGCTGATCGAGACGCTGTGGTCGGCCTACTTCTCGGTCGAGTACAAGGACGTCGCCGCGTTCTCAATTCTGATCGTCGTGTTGATTTTCCTTCCGACCGGTCTGCTGGGCCGGCCTGAAGTCGAAAAAGTTTGACGGGCGACGGCGTGACCACGCTCGCGCCAGAACCGACGGGCATGTCGCGCGCCCCGATGATCGCGTTCATCTTCAAGAAAGCGCTGATCAGCGCCCTGGTGGCGCTCGTGCTGTTTTCGTTGATGATCGGTATTCGCACCGAGGCAGGGCCGAGCGGACAATTGATCTACTGGACCCGGTTCGGCGATCTCGCCGCCACGGTCGCCATCGTGTTCGGCGGCAGCATTGTCATGGAATTGCTGCGGCACTGGTGGGGACCGGTCGGCGCGGTCCGGATCATGCCGCCGACGGCGCAAAACGCGTTGGCGCTGCTGCGTCGCGCGGTGGCGCCGATCCTTTTGATCTTCACCTTTCTGGTGCCGGTGATCTTCTACGACCAGCGCTACATCCTCGATCTCGGCATTCTGGTGCTGACCTATGTGATGCTGGGCTGGGGGCTCAACGTGGTGGTCGGCCTCGCCGGGCTGCTCGACCTCGGCTATGTGGCGTTTTATGCGGTCGGGGCCTATTCCTATGCGCTGCTCGCGACCAATTTCGGCCTGTCGTTCTGGGTCTGCCTGCCGCTCGCCGGCATCCTTGCGGCGCTGTGGGGCGTCATGCTGGGCTTTCCGGTGCTGCGGCTGCGCGGCGATTACCTCGCCATCGTCACGCTGGCGTTCGGGGAGATCATCCGGCTCGTCATCACCAATTGGCAGAGCCTGACCGGCGGTCCCAACGGCGTCGGCAGCATTCCACGCCCGACCCTGTTCGGCATTCCGCTGACGCCCGGCGACGACGGCCTCGCCGCCAGGCTCGGCATTGAATTTTCGCCGACCCACCGCATCGTGTTCCTGTTCTATCTGATCCTGGCGCTGGCGCTGCTCACCAACTGGGTGACCATCCGGCTGCGTCGGCTGCCGATCGGGCGGGCATGGGAGGCGCTGCGCGAGGACGAAGTCGCCTGCCGCGCGCTCGGCATCAACATCACGACCACCAAGCTGACGGCATTCGCCACCGGCGCCATGTTCGGCGGCTTCGCCGGCGCCTTCTTCGCCACCCGGCAGGGTTTCATCAGCCCGGAATCCTTCACCTTCCAGGAATTGGCGCTGGTGCTGGCGATCGTGGTGCTGGGCGGCATGGGCTCGCAGCTCGGCGTTGCGCTTGCGGCGCTCAGCATGATCGGCGGCTTCGAGCTGTTTCGCGGCCTCGAACAATATCGCATGCTGGTATTCGGCATCGCGATGGTGCTGCTGATGATCTGGCGGCCGCGCGGGCTGATCGGGCACCGCGCGCCGACCGTGTTCCTGAAGCAGGCCAAGGCCATCTCCTCCGAACTTGCCCGGGAGGGCCACGGATGAGCGGCGATTGCATTCTCATGGTCGATCATCTGTCGATGCGCTTCGGCGGCATTGTGGCGGTGAACGATCTGTCGTTCGATGCCGAGCGGCGCAAGATCACCGCGCTGATCGGGCCGAACGGCGCCGGCAAGACCACCGTCTTCAACTGCATCACCGGCTTCTACAAGCCGACCGCCGGCACCCTGCGGATCGCGCACGAGACCAGCGCCGAGATCCGGCTCGAGCGGCTCAACGATTTCCGAATTTCCAAACAGGCGAGGGTGGCGCGCACCTTTCAGAACATCCGGCTGTTTCCCGGCATGACCGCGCTGGAAAACCTGATGGTGGCGCAGCACAACGCGCTGATGCTGGCCTCGGGGCTGACCTTCCTCGGCCTGATCGGCGCGCCATCCTGGCGCAGCGCCGAGAAACGCGCGATTGATCAGGCCAGCTTCTGGCTCGATCGCATCGGCCTGCTCGACCGCGCCGACGATGCCGCCGGCAACCTGCCATATGGCGATCAGCGCCGTCTCGAAATTGCGCGCGCGATGTGCACAGAACCGGTCCTGCTCTGCCTCGACGAGCCGGCGGCAGGATTGAACGGACGCGAAAGTGCCGCCTTGAGCGAACTGCTGCTCTCGATCCGGGCCGACCACGGCACCTCGATCCTGCTGATCGAGCATGACATGTCGGTGGTGATGGAGATTTCCGACCGCGTCGTGGTGATGGACTACGGCGAGAAGATCGCCGAGGGCGCGCCGCAGGACGTTCGCGACGACCCCAAGGTGATTGCGGCCTATCTCGGCGCCGACGAGCAGGAAGCCATCGCGGTGATGGAGAGCGGAACGTGACTGCGGCGCCCGCGCCCCCCCTGCTGGCGATCCGCGGCCTGCGCGCCGCCTACGGCAAGATCGAGGCCTTGAAGGGCGTCGATCTGGAGATCAACCGCGGCGAGATTGTCGCCCTGATCGGGGCCAATGGCGCCGGCAAGTCGACGCTGATGATGACGATCTTCGGCAGGCCGCGCGCCCGCGCCGGCCAGATCGAGTTCGACGGCCGTGACATCACCGAGGAGGCGACGCACCAGATTGCCAGGCTGCGCATCGCCCAATCACCCGAGGGTCGCCGCATCTTCGCGCGCATGAGCGTGGCGGAAAACCTGCGGATGGGCGCCGATGCCACCGACAGCAGCGAGGCCGATCGCGCCCGCGGCCTGGAGCGCGTGCTATCGCTGTTTCCGCGGCTCAAGGAGCGCATGGCCCAGCGCGGCGGCACGCTGTCTGGCGGCGAACAGCAGATGCTGGCGATCGGTCGCGCCCTGATGAGCCGCCCGCGCCTGTTGATGCTGGACGAGCCGTCGCTCGGACTGGCGCCGCTGATCGCCCGGCAGATCTTCGACGCGATCCGGACCCTGAACCGGCAGGATGGCCTCACCGTGCTGATCGTCGAACAGAACGCCAATCATGCGTTGCGGCTGGCCCATCGCGGCTATGTCATGGTCAATGGCCTGATCACGCTGAGCGGAACCGGCATGGAATTGCTGCAGCGCCCGGAAATCCGCGCTGCCTATCTGGAGGGCGGGCGACGAGGCTAGACCGCCCCGATCATCAGCAGATCCGGCCGCAAAATTGCCGATGACTTGGCGGCAAAATCGGCCGACAATGGCTTTCGATTTCCGACCCCGGCGCGCGCCGGGCAGTTCCCGTAGCGAAAACCGCGAGGATCCCTCATGACATCATTGAAGCTGATCGGCCTGGCACTCGGCGCATCGCTGGCACTGTCGAGCACGGCGTTGGCGCAGGACATCACCATCGCCGTGGCCGGCCCGATGACCGGCGGTGAATCGGCGTTCGGCCGCCAGATGAAGAACGGCGCCGAGCAGGCGGTGGCCGATCTCAATGCCGCCGGCGGCGTGCTCGGCAAGAAACTGGCGCTCGATGTCGAGGACGATGCCTGCGATCCGAAACAGGCGCGCTCGGTCGCGGAGAAGATCGCCAGCGCGAAAATTCCGTTCGTCGCCGGCCACTATTGTTCGTCGTCATCGATTCCGGCGTCGGAGGCCTATGCCGACGGCAACGTGCTGCAGATCACGCCGGCCTCGACCAATCCGCTGTTCACCGAGCGCAAGCTCTGGAACGTGGCGCGGGTCTGCGGCCGCGACGACCAGCAGGGCGCGGTCGCCGGCGAGTACATCGCGAAGAACTACAAGGGCAAGAATATCGCCATCCTCGACGACAAGACCACCTATGGCAAGGGCCTCGCCGACGAGACCAAGAAGGCGCTCAACAAGGCCGGCGTGACCGAAAAGATGTACGAGTCCTACAACAAGGGCGACAAGGATTTCAACGCCATCGTGTCGCGGCTGAAGCGCGACAACATCGATCTGGTCTATGTCGGCGGCTACCATCAGGAGGCCGGCCTGATCCTGCGCCAGATGCGCGATCAGGGCCTCAAGACGGTCCTGATGGCCGGCGACGCGCTGGCCGACAAGGAGTTCGCCTCGATCACCGGGCCGGCCGGCGAAGGCACGCTGTTCACCTTCGGTCCCGACCCGCGCAACAAGCCGACCGCCAAGGCGGTGGTCGAGAAGTTCAAGGCCAAGAACATCGATCCGGAGGGCTACACGCTCTACACCTACGCGGCGATGCAGGTCTGGTCGGACGCCGTCAAGAAGGCCGGCACCATCGATCCGAAGAAAGTCATGGACGTGATCAAGGCCGGATCATGGGATACCGTGATCGGCACGCTGCAATACGATGCCAAGGGCGACATCAAGCAGATCGACTATGTCGTCTACAAATGGGATGCCAGCGGCGGCTACGCCGAGGTCAGTCCGAAGGCCTCGTAAGATCGCGCCGATACGATCGCGACGAGACCTGCATCTTGAACAACCTGCTCACGGATATCGCGGGCGTCCGCGTCGGTCATGCCGACGATGCCGCCCTGGCGTCCGGTGTCACCGCGGTGATCTTCGATAGACCCGCGGTAGCCTCGATGGATGTGCGCGGCGGCGGCCCCGGCATCCGCGAGGGTTCGCTGCTCGATCCGGTCAATGTGGTAGAAGAGATCGATGCCATCGCGCTCTCGGGCGGCTCGGCATTCGGGCTGGAAGCCGGCGGCGGCGTGCAGGCCTGGCTTGCCGAACAGGGTCGCGGCTTGCGGATACGCGACGCCGTGATTCCCATCGTGCCCGGCGCGATCTGCTTCGATCTCCTGAACGGCGGCGACAAGCAATGGGGCCGTTTTGCACCCTACCGGGATCTTGGCTATGCCGCCGCCAGCGCGGCAAGCACTTCCTTTGCACTTGGCAGCGTCGGTGCGGGCCTCGGTGCCACCGTGGCCAATCTGAAGGGCGGTGTCGGCTCCGCATCCGCGGCGACCCAAGGCGGCGTCAAAGTCGCGGCGCTCGCGGTGGTCAATGCTGTCGGCAGCGTGACGATCGGGGACGGGCCATGGTTCTGGGCCGCCCCGTTCGAAATCGACGGCGAATTTGGCGGGCGCGGAATGCCGCCGTCATTCACGCCGGACCAGCTCGCCATGCGTCTGAAGGGCGGCCCTGCGGCGACCTCGGCGGAAAACACCACGCTGGCGGTGGTGGTAACCGACGCTTTGCTGACCAAACCTCAGGCCAAGCGGCTCGCCATGATCGCGCAGACCGGATTTGCCCGAGCGATCTACCCGGTGCACGCGCCGCTCGATGGCGATGTGGTGTTCGCGGTTGCCACCGGCGCAAATCCGATCGACCCGCTGTTCGGCCTGACCGAGCTCGGCATGGTCGCAGCCAATGTCATGGCGCGCGCGATCGCGCGCGGAATTTATACGGCGACCGCCCTGCCCTTCGCCGACGCGCTACCGGCCTGGAGGGATCGCTTCGGATAGCCGTCGCTTTCGGGCCGGGCAGTCCAGGCGCGGCCGGAGGTTCGGGTCAGGCGTTGAACGACAGCGGCGCTACCGAGAACGAGATCGCCTGGGCCTCGCGCTGGAACAACTGGCCAAGCGATTGGTAAGACGACGTCGCCGATGTCGGCGCCCTCGCGCTGCCCGGATCGGTCCCGGAACTTTGCGCTGCCAGCAATTCGCTCATTGTCGCCGGCGAGATCTGCGAACCCGCGCTGAAGCCGGTAGCGGAAACCGAACTGGGCGAGGCGGGAGCCGGGCTCGCCACCTCGAACGGATTCGCTGAGCCCTGGTCAAAGTCCGAGGATGGAGCGGGTGGCGACGAAGACGAGGTCAGCGATTGGACCACGCTCAGAGCGGTCGACGCGGCCCCAAAGGCAAGCAGCATGGCAGAACTCCAACCGATGCCGCGGCAAGCACGGCCAAATTTCCACGCCAAACCATCAGCAAACCCCGTGCCACCGCGAAAGACTTGTAGAACAAGAGCTTTTCCGGTTCCGTCGATCCGTCATTACCGGCAATTGGTGCCAAGCCGGCAGAATTTTCCGGCCCGTTTTGGGCCGCTTCGCGCCGCATTGCTCCCGAGCTTGGCCCATGTTACGGCGGAGGCCGTTTCGGCACGCCATGAGGGGGAAAGCGCCCATGTCCCAGCAATTTGCCTCACGCCCTCTCGTGATCGCGCCATCGATCCTGGCTTCCGATTTCGCGCGATTGGGCGAAGAGGTGCGCGCCGTCGATGCGGCGGGCGCCGACTGGATTCACCTTGACGTGATGGACGGGCATTTCGTGCCCAACATCTCCTACGGCCCCGATGTCATCAAGGCGATGCGCCCGCACACCAGCAAGACCTTCGATGCCCATCTGATGATCGCGCCGTGCGATCCCTACCTCGAGGCCTTTGCCAAGGCCGGCTGCGACCACATCACGGTGCATGCCGAGGCCGGCCCGCATTTGCATCGCTCGCTGCAGGCCATTCGCGCGCTCGGCAAGAAGGCCGGTGTCTCACTCAATCCAGGCACGCCACTCAGCGCCATCGAATATGTGATCGACATGATCGACCTGGTGCTGGTGATGTCGGTCAATCCCGGCTTCGGCGGCCAGGCCTTCATCCGCTCCGCGCTCGGCAAGATCGGCGACCTCAGAGCCATGACGGCGGGGCGACCGATCGATATTGAGGTTGATGGCGGCGTGGCGCCGGAGGTTTCCGGTCAATTGGCGGCCGCGGGCGCCAACGCCTTTGTGGCGGGCTCGGCGGTGTTCAAGGGCGGCACGATGGAAAGCTACCGCGCCAATATTTCCGCGATCAGGGAAGCGGCAGCGGCCGCGCGCGGCGAGATGGTCTAGTTGAACGCTAACGCTTGCGCGGCGCCTCGAGACCCCTCAGCAGCAGCGCCAGCAAGGCATCGGTCCGCGCTGCCAGCGCCGGGTCGTTCCATTCCTCGGCATGCGCCGGATGATGGTAGCGGACGGTAGCGTCGAGCACCGCGCGTGCCGAGGCCTTGACGTCGGTGACGTGGAAGGTGCCC
The DNA here is from genome assembly GCA_963808035.1 of uncultured Alphaproteobacteria bacterium. Taxonomy (GTDB): domain Bacteria; phylum Pseudomonadota; class Alphaproteobacteria; order Rhizobiales; family Xanthobacteraceae; genus Bradyrhizobium. The sequence goes on from CAWEEF010000015.1 coordinate 146,531, forward strand.
TGCTTGACGCCGTCCGACAGAATAGATGCGATTTGATCGATAAGGCGTTCCTTGTAGGCCTTCACGACGTCGCGCGCCTCCCGCGCCAGCGTCAGGTAGGTCGCAAACATTTCCGGATCGTCGCAGACCTTCTTCTGCTTGGTCGCACAGAGCGCACGCAGCCAGCGTTCGAGCCGCGCGGGCGCCGGCCCCGTGCCTTCCGCAATCTTCTCCAGCGGGGCGTTGACGCGATCGAGCCATCGCTTGGCCACGGCGTCGCGCAAGGAGGCCTTGCTCGGAAAATGCCGGTAGACGCTGCCATGGCTGACATCCAGCGCGCGGGCAACATCCACCACCGTGGCCTTCGCCAGCCCAAACCGGCGCAGAACGTCCTCGGTAACCTCGAGGATGCGTTCGGGGGTCAAAACCACGGTCTCGTTCATGGGCGCACCGTTTGGTTGTCCGGCCCCGCCTAGCGGGTGAATCTTTCGGCCTGGGCCGCCAGATGGCGGGCCACGCGGACGTTCAGCCAGTGATGGATTCGGGCGGTCAAATACAGCAATTCGATAGTCATCTGAGTGATCTCGGCGAGTTTCTAAACTTGTTCCCCGCATTGTCGCGGTTGGTTCCAAGTGTTATAGCGATCTCGATGACAGATTTCAATATCTGTCATTCAATATCTCGTGATTGACGGGGACATGAGACGTTCAGAGCCGCAACACGCGGCGAGACCGGCGTTTGTCTGACCGGGTCGGCTCTGCTAAAGCGCGGCTGTTGCAAGCGGGCATCTTTTTGCCGGCGTGGAAGCCGGTTCGCCGCAAAAAGATGCTCTTCGCCCAACCCTTGCGCCTATTCTGACTACAAACTGCAAGACCAATACCCATCTTTGCGGAATGCGCATTTGATCCGTGAGTCGCCGATGATCCCCCGCTACACCCGCCCGGAAATGGCCGCGATCTGGGAAGCCCAGACGCGCTTCATGATCTGGTTCGAGATCGAGGCGCATGCGGCGGATGCGCTGGCCGACCTCGGCGTGATCCCCGGGGAAGCCGCCAAAACGATCTGGGCCAAGGGCAAAAATGCGACCTTCGATGTGGCGCGGATCGACGAGATCGAGCGCGAAACCAGGCACGACGTCATCGCCTTCCTGACCCATCTGGCAGAGATCGTCGGCCCCGAGGCGCGCTTCGTGCACCAGGGCATGACCTCCTCCGACGTGCTCGACACCTGTCTCAATGTACAGCTTGTGCGCGCCGCCGACTTGCTGATCGCCGACCTCGACAAGGTCCTCGCGGCGCTGAAAAAGCGCGCCTTCGAGCACAAGATGACGCCAACCATCGGCCGCTCTCATGGCATCCACGCCGAGCCCGTCACGTTCGGGCTGAAGCTCGCCTTCGCCCATGCGGAATTCAGCCGCGCCCGCGCGCGTCTCGTGGCCGCCCGCCGGGAAGTCGCGACCTGCGCGATCTCGGGCGCGGTCGGAACCTTCGCGCAGATCGATCCGCGCGTGGAAGCGCATGTGGCGAAGGCCATGGGCCTTGTGCCGGAACCGATCTCGACCCAGGTGATTCCGCGCGACCGCCACGCGATGTATTTCGCGACGCTTGGCGTGATCGCCGCCTCGGTGGAGCGGCTGGCCACCGAAATCCGCCATTTGCAGCGCACCGAAGTGCTGGAGGCGGAAGAATTCTTCTCGGAGGGGCAGAAAGGCTCCTCGGCGATGCCGCACAAGCGCAATCCGGTGCTGTCGGAGAATCTGACCGGCCTCGCCCGCATGGTGCGCGCCTATGTGACGCCGGCGATGGAAAATGTCGTGCTGTGGCACGAACGGGATATTTCGCATTCATCGGCCGAGCGCATGATCGGGCCCGACGCCACAGTGACGCTGGACTTCGCGCTGGTCCGGCTCGCCGACCTGATCGACGGGCTTCTGATCTATCCCGCCAACATGCAGAAGAACCTCGACCGGCTTGGCGGCCTGGTGCATTCGCAGCGGCTGTTGATCGCGCTGACGCAGAAAGGCGCCAGCCGCGAGGACGCCTACAAATTCGTGCAGCGCAACGCGATGCCGGTGTGGCGTGGCGAAGGCGACTTCCAGGCGTTACTCAAGAAAGACGCCGACGTGAAGAAATATCTCAGCGATGCCGAGATCGAGGAGCAGTTCGACCTCGGTTATCACCTCAAGCATGTCGACACGATCTTCCAGCGCGTGTTCGAGCAAGCCTGAGCGGCCGCCATGGGCCTAGTCGTTGCCGTCAGCCTGCGCGCCGGTCATCACTTCAGCAAGACACCGAGCCTCGGCATCCGCCTGCTGACGGGGCTCGGCGTCGCCAGCGATGCTCATATGGGCGCGACGGTGAAACACCGTTCGCGCGTCCGCAAGGATCCGACGCAGCCCAATCTGCGTCAGGTGCACCTGATTCATGCCGAACTGTTCGACGAACTGCGGACCAAGGGTTTTGCGGTGAAGCCCGGCGAACTCGGCGAGAACGTCACGACGTCGGGCATCGACCTGCTGGCGCTGCCGGCCGGTACGCGGCTGCATCTCGGCGAAAGCGCCGTGGTCGAGATCACCGGCCTGCGCAACCCCTGTGTCCAGATCGACCAGTTCCAGCAAGGCCTGATGGCGGCCACGCTGGACCGCGATGCCGACGGCAATCTGGTTCGCAAGGCCGGCATCATGAGCGTGGTGATCAGGGACGGCGACGTGCGTCCGGGCGACGCGATCGGGGTCGAACTGCCGAGCGCGCCGCATCGGCGGTTGCAGCCGGTGTAGTCGCTGGACGATCGATGGCACCTCGCTATTCGTCCGCCAGAAGCTGCAGCGTCACATCGCTCTTCCCCTGTTATTCGATCGATGCCGTAAACGACACCAGCGTGATCGCTGCGGCCAGCAGAAATACGAAAATCAGAAACGCGAACAAGGTCGGCAAGATCCAGTATTTGAGCAGGTAGAAGAAGGCGCGATACGGTCCCGCCGAACGGAGACGGTAGACGGTGCCGCCGTCCCGCGTTGCCGGTGCGCCCGGCGTTCGCCAGATACCGCGCATCAGATCGCGGATGTGTCCCTGCATCCGGCCACCGGCATACATGAGTTCGCCGACCAGCAGGACGCCAATGAGGAACCGGCCCGGTGAATTCCTGAACGCATCCAACCAGGGCGTTACAAAGCTCGGCAGGAACGCCGCCACCAGATCGATGATCGGCACCACCACCACCTCGGCCGGGCCGGCCGGTCCACGTCCCGGCCACCATTTTTCGATCAACGGCAATGCTGCGAGGTACAGCGAGGCCAAGACGGTCAGGAAGTAGACGATGCGCCGACCCCAAACCCAATCCCAGACCTTCTCCTGACGGATGGTGCGCGAACGGGCGTCGCTCGGCGCAATGGCACCGTTCGGAACAATGGCGCCGTCATGGCTCACCACGTCATAGCGTTCCGGCAGCACGATCGGGGCGTAGCCATCGTTTCCAATCCGGATCCGGTCGACCACACTCTGATGAATTTTCGGATGCGGCCGCGCGACGTAGGATTGCGGTATCGCGAGTTCGGCCTTCACCTCGCGCTCTGGGTCCGGCCGGTCCTTGAAAAGGTCGACGATGTGCTGGAAATCGTTGCGCAGCGACAATTTGTAGGGAGGCCGGCTGTAGATGTCGGCAAGCTTGCGCGGCTGATAGCGATAATAGCCGGCAAGGCCATGCCGCGAATTGTTGAGCTTGTCGTAGGGATCGATGAAGGTTCTGAGCCAGCGTCGCTGTGTCGTCAGGTAAAGCAGGCCGTAGACCTGCGCGCGCTCCATCATCCACGCCAGGGTATGGTAGGAAAGCCCGGCCCGCGAATAGCCGCCGCCGATATCGGAGTGAACGCCGACAAACCACACCTGGCTGATGCGCTCGCGGTCGATTTCCGCCAGCGGCAGGTCGGGGTCCGACGGTGCCGGCGTCCAGTCGTGAGCGACGGCATAGAGCTTGTTGCCGTTGCGGACATAGCGATCGTCCCACAGCACCGGATGAAAGGAGTCACGTTCCTCCTCGAGCGCCAGCGCATGACAGGCGCGGTCGATCTTGTGGTTCATGAACTGGTCGGGCATCGACAGCGGCCAATACCAGTAATCGATGGCACGGGTGATCTCGTCGATCGGACCGCCATAGGCATCGACAGTGTCCCAGACCCCGAGAAAATCGATTTTCTCGACCTCGATCAAATCGAGCTGCTGGAACGACGGCGCGCGGAATACGTGATGGCTCACCCAATCGCGCAGCCGCCGCAACGGCCCGATCAGGATATTGGCCGCCGACTTGAAATTCCTGACCTTGCGATATTCGCGATAGGCGATTTCGGCATCGCGCGCCAAAGCGGCTTCACTGCCGTCGTACCGGACCAGCCCGACGCGGGCGATGAAGCCCGCGACCACGCGGATCGTAAACGCGCCCCGGCTGAAGCCGAAGCCGTAGATGCGGTCGCCGCGCCGATAGTTGCGGCAGCAGAATGAATAGATGTCGATGACATTGCGCTTCAGTCCAAATCCGAAAACGCCGCCCAGAATGGCCAGCGGCTTGAAAGACGATGTGCCGACACCATCGTCATAATAGGAAATCTGCCGCGCCGGATCGGTGAGATCGATCGCCTGATAGAGACGCCAGACATTGGTCGTAAACAATTTTGATGAACTATTGCCGGTGCCATCCGACAGCAACACAATGTTTTTCGACATGGATGCCCCCGGCTCCCGAATGCCGCCAAATTTCCATGCTGGTCTCGAATTGTGCGTAGTACAAGGCACAATCCAAGCGAGAACCGGGCGCGCCGACTGCGCCGGCGCAATAACAACTGAATGGTAACCCCGGATCGGCTAAGATCGAAAGCGTGTCAGCGGCCCCGACGATTCTCGTGTTCGATTCCGGCCTTGGCGGCCTCACGGTGTTGCGTGAGATCGTCGCGGCGCGGCCCGACGCGCACTATGTCTACGTCGCAGACGATGCGTTCTTTCCCTATGGCCATCACAGCGAGGAGGCGATCGTCGCCCGGGTGGTGCCGCTGATCGGCGAGCTGATCGCCGCGCACGCTCCCGACCTTTTGGTGATCGCCTGCAACACCGCCTCGACGCTGGTGATGTCGCGGCTTCGCGAACAATACCAAATTCCCTTTGTCGGGACGGTGCCCGCGATCAAGCCGGCCTGCGCGCGTTCGAGAACCAAACGCGTATCGGTGCTCGGCACCAGGGGCACCGTCAGGCGCGAATACACCCGCGCCCTGATCCGCGATTTCGCCCAGGGCTGCGAGGTGATCCTGGTGGGTTCGGCGGAGCTCGCTTCGCTGGCCGAGGCCGCCTTGAACGGCGCCGCGGTGGACGATGCGGAGATTTTGGCCGAAGTCGCGCCCTGCTTTGTCGGCGATAGCGCCGATGGTTCGGCGCGGACCGACACCGTGGTGCTCGCCTGTACCCATTACCCGCTGCTGATGGACCGGCTGGTCAGGCTTGCGCCGTGGCCGGTCGAATGGATCGATCCGGCGCCCGCGATCGCGCGGCGGGTGGCCGATCTGCTCGGACCGGCCGGAGGCGACGCCGATCGCGCCGGCGCCGAGATGATCTTCACCTCGAAGCGGCCGCACCGGCTGAACCGTGCGTTGATGCCGTTTTTCGGCGGCCGGGTCCCGGCGTGAGCCGAGCTTGATGTTTGCGGCAATATTCGCGCGCGGTGTTGCGGCGAGTTTTGACGGACTCACGCGTTGACGCCCGCGCCTCGGAAGAGCCCGGTCTTCGCCGGCAAGCCGCTGAAACTACTTGGATTTTATGCGGTGGCCCAAATCGGGCCTGGCCTCGCTTGCGCCACAGTTCGATAACCGTCTGGCGTCAGGCCGGCTGGTTCGTGCTAGATGGCTGGCGGCCGGGCATTCCTCCCTTTGCCGGCGCGGGAACTTGAGCGGAACGATGCGCGGAACGGTTCGAAAAATATCCCTACCGCGCCGCCTCGTCGCCGACCTCATGCATGCCTCGGCCAGCATTCCCTTTGTTTCACTGCGCCGCACCCTCGACGTCGGTCCTCTGCTGGAAGCGCGTGCCCTGGCCGTCGGGCCGCCCGGATGGGCCGCGATCTTCGTCAGGGCGTTCGGCCTTGTCGCAAAAGACGAGCCGGTGCTGCGCACGCTCTATGCCAAATGGCCGTGGCCGCATTTCTATGAACTGCCGCGCTGCGTCGCCATGGTTGCGATCGCGCGGGTCGAAGACGGCGAAGATTGCGTGCTGCCGCAAAAAATCGCCCCCGAGGCGGGCAAGGAATGCCTCGCCGAAATCGACCGGCTGATCCGGCACGCCAAGACCGTACCGGTCGAACAGATCCCGGCATTTCGCAAGATGTTGCGGGCTACGGCGCTGCCGCTGCCGCTTCGCCGCCTGGTCTGGCTGATCGGTCTCAATATCGCACGGCAGCGTGCCAATTATTTTGGCAGCGTCGGGATAACCTCGGTCGCCGCCTATGGCGGTGGCGAACTCCATGCGCTGAGCCCGGGGCCCTTCATCCTGAGTTACGGCGTTGTCGGCCCCGACCAGACCATCGATGTCGTGATCCGCTGGGATCACCGCATTACCGATGCAGCCCTGATAGCTAGGGCCATGACCCGGCTGGAACAGGTGCTGAACACCGACATAGCAGCCGAATTGCGCGGCCAAAGCCAGCAGGCAGAGCCAAAACCGGCCCGGGCGGTCGCGACCTGAAGGCTTTTTCGCAGTCTTCCGTGCCCGGAATCGCGAAATGACGGTCGTTGGATTTGACACGGCAAGGGCTTTTCCCTAGAACCGCCCTGCTCGCGGGCCGGTTTCGGCCCGCGATGCGTTTCGCGACCCGCGGCCCATCCTTTCAAGCTTAAGGGACGGGCCTGTCGGCTCCGGGAATCCCCCGGCGCACAGGAGGGCGCGTTTCCTCAAGAACTCAAACTCATCAAGAGGACGCGATGACAAAGCGCAATGAGGCGAAATACAAGATCGATCGCCGTATGGGCCAGAATATCTGGGGCCGCCCGAAGAGCCCCGTGAACCGCAGGGAATACGGTCCCGGCCAGCACGGCCAGCGCCGCAAGGGCAAGCTCTCCGACTTCGGCGTGCAGCTCCGCGCCAAGCAGAAGCTGAAGGGCTATTACGCCAACATTTCCGAGCGCCAGTTCCACGGCATCTATGTCGAAGCCGGCCGGATGAAAGGCGACACCGGTGAAAACCTGATCGGCCTGCTCGAGCGCCGTCTCGACACCGTGGTCTATCGCGCCAAGTTCGTGGCCACCATGTTCGCCGCACGCCAGTTCATCAATCACGGCCATGTCAAGGTGAACGGCCGCCGCGTCAACATCGGCAGCTTCAAGCTCAAGGTCGGCGACGTGATCGAGGTCAAGGAATCCTCGAAGCAACTGACGCCGGTTCTGGAAGCAAACCAGCTTGGCGAGCGCGATGTGCCCGACTTCCTCGAAGTCGATCATTCCAAGATGACGGCGAAATTCAGCCGGATCCCGCATCTGTCGGACGTGCCGTTCGCGGTGCAGATGGAGCCGCATCTGATCGTCGAATTCTATTCGCGCTGATTTTTGCCAGCCTATTGCTGCGGTCAAGGGCCCCGGTTTTGCCGGGGCCCTTTTGTTTGGGTAAGATCGGCCGTCTTTCCGCAGCAGAGAACTTCCGATGTACACCCCTCCCCCGCGCGATCCCCGGCAGCCGCCGGTCCGCATCAATTTGCTGTCGGACACACAGACCCGCCCGACCCCCGCGATGCGCGAGGCAATGGCACGGGCCGACGTCGGCGACGAACAGATCGGCGACGATCCGACCGTGAACGCGCTGTGCCAGCGGGTGGCCGGATTGCTCGGCAAGGAGGCCGCGGTGTTCATGCCTTCGGGCACCATGTGCAACGTCGCGGCGACGCTGGTGCACTGCCGGCCCGGCGACGAGATCCTCGCCCACGAGACCGCCCATATCATCGCCCGCGAAGGCGGTGCGCATGCCGCGCTGGGCGGATTCCAGATCGTCGCGCTGACCGGCGCCGACGGGCAATTTGCCCCCGATACCTTTCGCAAGGCGCTTCACCCGCGCTCGCGTTATCAGCCGCCGCAGACCGTGGTCAGCGTCGAGCAAACCGCCAATATCGGCGGCGGCACGATCTGGAACAAGGCCGATCTCGACCAGATCGTGCAGATCGCGCGAGCGAACGGACTTGCCACCCATATGGACGGGGCGCGGCTACTCAACGCCTGCGTCGCGACCGGGATCGCCGCGCGTGAAATGGCCTCGGGATGGGATTCGGCCTGGATCGATTTCTCCAAGGGGCTCGGCGCGCCGATCGGCGGCGTGATCGCGGGCTCCCGCGATTTCATCGACGAGGTCTGGCGCTGGAAGCAGCGCCTCGGCGGATCGATGCGCCAGGCCGGCATTTGCGCCGCCGCCTGCCTTCATGCGCTCGATCACCACGTCGATCGGCTGGCGGACGACCACGCCCATGCGCGGGCGCTGGCCCGGGGGCTCTCGCAGATCAGCGGCATAGAGGTGCAACAGCCGGAGAGCAATCTGGTGTTTTTCAGCCCCGACGGTGCCGGGGTCGCTGGCGGCAAAATGGTCGAGGCCTTGCGCAATCGCGGCGTGCTGCTGGCGATGATGGACGGCCGGATCAGGGCCTGCACCCATCTCGACGTCACCACCGACATGATCGAGCAGACGCTCGAGCTGGTACGCGAGATCGTGCGGGGCGCTTGAATCTGGCGATGCCAATCCAACATTGTCATCCCGGTATGCGCCGCTTGGCGCAGGCCCGGAATCCATAACCACGATCGGGAGTTTGGATTCCGGGCTCGCGCTCCGCGCGCCCCGGAATGACAAGGGGGTTGGCTCGCGACGACGGCTCCGACGATCACCTTCCCAGCGCCTGGTAGATCAGTGTCTTCAACGCGGCTTGAATCCGGCCGCGCTGCGACGGCGTCTGCATCATGCAGATCGCGAACATGTCGTCCTGCGGATCGATGAAGAAGAAGGTGCCGGCGACGCCGTCCCAGCGATATTCGCCGAGCGGCAGCGACGTGTTGGGCAGATGCATCGTGCGCACGGCGAAGCCGAAGCCGAACCCGCTGTCGGCGCCCGGGAAATAGAAAGAGTCGCGCGCGATCCCCGTTTCCGGGCCGACATGATCGGCGGTCATCAGGGCAACCGTCTCGGGCTTGAGGTAGCGCCTGCCGTCCAGTGTACCGCCGTTCAGCAGCATCTGCGCAAACCGCGCGTAATCGCCGGTCGTGCCGATCATGCCGGCGCCGCCGGATTCCCAGCGCCGCGCCAGCATGGGATCCCTGATTCCGGCGAGCGGGCTGCTGAAACGGTCGGCCGGCATCGGCTCGGCAATCAGCGGACCCTTCGCCGCATCGGCGAGGTAGAACGACGTCTCGCTCATTCCGAGCGGATCGAGCAGGCGCTCCTTCTCGAACTGGAACAGCGATTTTCCCGACACTACCTCGATGACGCGGCCGAGCACGTCGGTCGAGTGGCCGTAATCCCACAGCGTTCCCGGCTGTTCGGCAAGCGGCAGCCTGGCGATGCGTTCGGCAAATTCGGCATTGTCGAAATCGCCCGCGAACAGGTCGGAATTCGCATAGAGCTTGCGCACCATGCTGTCGCCGTAGAAGCCGTAAGTGAGGCCGGAAGTGTGGCGCAGCAGGTCTTCGATGGTGATCGGGCGGTTGACGGCCTCGCGTGCCAGGACCGAGCCGCCGTCCGCATCGCGCTTCTCGACCCTGACGTCCACTCTCGCAAAGGCTGGGATGTATTTCGACAGCGGGTCATTGAGCGCGAGCTTGCCGTCCTCGACCAGCATCATTGCCGCAACCGACGTGATCGGCTTCGACATGGAATAAAGACGGAAGATCGCGTCTTCGCTCATCGGCCGCCTGGTCGCGACGTCGATGACGCCGAGCTTCTCGAAATAGACGGGATGGCCGTGCTGCTGGACCAGAATGATGGCGCCGGGGATCTTGCCGGTCGCGATTTCGTTGCGGAGATAGTCGCCGACGCGATCGAGTTTCGTTAGCGAGAAAATCCCAGCCGGGGAACGCGGAGATTCGGCATTCCCGGCGTCCGGCCATCCGGCCGCGGCCGCGACCAACAGAAACGCGAGCGCCGCCGCCAGTGACGGACGCGCGGCCCCGTCAGTTCTCCATCGCTTCATAGATCAGCTTTTTCACTGCCGGCTGGATCTTCTGGCGCTCCGATGGCGTCTGCTCCAGCAGCACAAAAAACAGGTCCTGCTTGGGGTCGATCACGAAATAGCAGCCGCTGGCGCCGTCCCATTTCAGTTCGCCGAGCGAGCCCGGCGGCGGCGGCTTGGCGTTGCCGGGATCGGTACGGATCCCGATGCCAAGCCCGTAGCCGAAACCGTCCCCGGGGAAATAAAAATAGTCGCGCTCGACGCCGGAGGTCGGCCCGACGCGATCCGTCGTCATCGCCGCGAACGCCTTGGAGCTCAAATACTGCCTGCCCGCGAGGCTGCCGCGGTTGAGCAGCATCCGCGAAAACTGCGCAAAATCCGCCAGCGTCGAAACCATGCCGCCGCCGCCGGATTCCCATTTCATGACGACTTCGGGGCTGGATTCGTATCCCACCCTGAAATCACGATCGTTCGGCATCGGCAGCGCGATCAGCTTCCGTTTGCCGGGATCGGTGACATAGAAGGAAGTCGCGGTCATCCCGAGCGGATCGAGCAATTTCTCCTTCTCGAACTGCAACAGCGATTTGCCCGACACGATCTCGATGACACGGCCGAGAATGTCGGTCGAATGACCGTAATCCCATAGCGTGCCCGGTTGTTCGGCGAGTGGCAGCGCGGCAATGCGCTCGGCAAATTCGGCGTTGTCGAAATCGCCGTCATAGATCCTGGCGTTGGCATAGGCCTTGCGGACCATGCTGTCGCCGTAGAAGCCATAGGTGATCCCGGAGGTTTGCGTCATCAGGTCCTGGATCGTGATCGGCCGGTTCAGCGGCACGAGATCGAGCACTTTCTTGCCATCGTCGGCTTTCTTTTCGACACCGACCCGGGTCCTGGCGAAGGACGGGAGGTATTTCGCGACGGGATCGTCGAGCTTCAGCTTGCCCTCGTCGATCAGCATCATGGCCGCAACCGAGGTGATCGGCTTGGTCATCGAGAACAGCCGGAAGATGGTATCGTCTGTCATCGGCTTCTTCGAAACCACGTCCTGCACGCCGAACAACTCGTGATAGACTGGCTTGCCGTGCTGTTCGATCAGCAGGACCGCGCCCGGAATCTTGCCGCTCGCGATCTGGTCCCGGAAGAATTCACCGATGCGCGCCAGCTTTTGCGGGTTGAAATGCGCCCCCGCGGGCATGTCGAAGGTGCCTTGCGCGCTGACTGGGGACAGCGCCGCCAGCATCAGCCACGCTCCCCAGATCAGCGACCGCGTCGCCAGTCCAATATTCATTATCCCCTCCCCCGGAACCGCTCGCCGCCGAGTGTAATGGCCGGCTCAACCGGCACAAGGGTTGCCGAATTCGACCATTACCTCGCCGTGCAAACGGGCGCTCTCGGGCGAAAAGCAGCAGAAAATGACCTTGCTGACCGTGGAGGCCGCGGCCAGCGCCCCGGCCGTGCTGGAAACCGCAATCCGTGCGGCACGGTCGGCCGGAAACCGATAGACCCCAGTGGAAATGGCCGGAAAGGCCACCGAGGCTAGGTGATGGACGTGGCAAAGCTCGATTGCGCGGGCGTAACACGCCGCAAGTGCGTCATCTTCGCCCTGGCTGCCGCCGTGCCAGACCGGACCGACAGCATGGATTACATGCCGCGCCGGCAACCGATAACCCCTGGTGATTTTGGCGTCGCCGGTCTCGCAGCCACCGAGCGCGCGGCATTCCGTCAGCAGTTCCGGCCCGGCCGCACGGTGAATTGCGCCATCGACGCCACCGCCGCCAAGCAGCGAGGTGTTCGCGGCGTTGACAATGGCATCGACACGCAAGCCGGTGATGTCGGCGACGACGACCTCCAGCCGCGCCGAGCCAAGCTGGCGCGCAGGCCAGTTCAGGCAGAGGCGGCCGCGTTGACCGCGACACCCTTGTCGACGAAAAGCTGCTGCAATTCTCCGGCCTGGAACATTTCTCGGATGATGTCGCAACCGCCGACGAACTCGCCCTTCACATAAAGCTGCGGAATGGTCGGCCAGTTCGAATAGGTCTTGATGCCGTCGCGGAGATCGGCGGAATCAAGGACGTTCAGGCCCTTGTAGCCAACCCCGATGTGATCAAGAATCTGGACTACCTGGCCGGAAAATCCGCACTGCGGAAACTGGGCCGTTCCCTTCATGAATAGCACGACGTCGTTCGACTTCACTTCATTGTCGATGAATTGCTCGATGCTCATATTGGCGTCCTTTGCGGCATGACCTTCCGGGCCGGCCTCAGCCCTTTGTCATATATGTATCCCAAACCGTTGTGCATCCAAAGTAAAATGGCGAGGAGCTGGCATGCAACAGCCGGCCTCAGGCTGCTGTCCGCGGCTGCGAGCATTGTCGGCGGCATGCCTGCACAGCCGCAAAAGGAGCATCCAAAGGCTTTTATCCCGCCCGGTAGCCCCTATCTAGCACAGGCTGTCCGGGGGAACCCCACTGCCAGACCAACGTTCTCTCCCCAACCGGAGACTACCGTGACGAAACCAGCATCCGCTGCGGCCACGTTTGCGCCCCTTCGCCCGTCATTATTCTCCGATTCCGGCGGCCTCGCCCAGGATCTCGTGGAATCCTTCCTTGATGTGCGAGGCGAAACCGAGCGGCGCGCCGCCCCCCTGACCCCGGAAGATCAGCTAATCCAGTCGATGCCGGATGCGAGCCCGGCGAAATGGCACCGCGCCCATACCACCTGGTTCTTCGAACAATTCCTGCTCGGCGAGCACTGCCAGGGCTATCAGCCCTTCCACCCGGACTATGCCTATCTGTTCAACTCCTATTACGTCAGCGCTGGACCGCGTCACGCCCGCCACCAGCGCGGTCATCTGACCCGCCCGGGCGCCGACGAAATCGCCGCCTATCGCCGCCACGTCGATGCCGCCGTGGTGAAGTTTTTCCAGACCGCCGACCCGGACGCTTTGACTAAACTGCTGCCGTTGGTGGAAGTGGGTCTGAATCACGAACAGCAGCATCAGGAATTGATGCTGACCGACATCCTGCACGCCTTCGCGCAAAACCCAATTCCGCCCGCCTATGACGCGGACTGGCGCTTTCCCGCGTCCACGCGCGGAGGTGATCCCTGGGTAGCGCTCAACGAGGGCATCCACACCGTCGGGCATGCCGACGACAGCTTTCATTTCGATAACGAGAAGCCCGCCCATCGCGCGCTGGTAGGCCCGGTCAAGCTTGCGCGCAACCTCGTCACCAACGCCGAGTGGCTGGCGTTCATGAATGATGGCGGTTACGCGACGCCGACGCTCTGGTTGATGGACGGCTTTGCGGCGGCGAGCATCGAACAGTGGCAAGCACCGGGCCACTGGCGGCAGATCGATGGTGAATGGCAGATCATGACGCTCGGCGGATTGCGGCCGGTCGATGCCGCCGCGCCGGTCTGCCATGTCAGCTACTACGAGGCCGACGCGTTCGCGCGCTGGAGCAGCAAGCATCTCCCGACCGAAATGGAATGGGAAGTCGCCGCCCGCGCCGGTCAGCTCAACGATGCATTCGGGATCGTTTGGCAATGGACCCGCAGCGCCTATGCGCCCTATCCCGGCTACCGTGCGATCGAAGGCGCGCTCGGCGAATACAACGGCAAGTTCATGGTCAACCAACTGGTATTGCGCGGTTCTTCGCTTGCCACGCCGGTCGGGCACAGCCGCTTGACCTACCGCAACTTCTTCTACCCGCATCATCGCTGGCAATTCACGGGACTGCGCCTTGCCGATTACGCGGCCTGATTTTCGAATTCACCCGTGCGGGAACGCGCGTCCAGGAGACTGACATGAATATGCACGCTGCCGCGTTGGCTGAAGCGCATCTTCCCGACGAACAGACCTCGGCGTTCGCCCGCGATGCGATCGACGACCTGTCGCAGCGTCCCAAGCGCCTGTCGCCGAAATATTTCTACGACGCGACCGGTTCGGAATTGTTCGAAGCGATCACTCGGCTGCCGGAATATTATCCGACCCGGACCGAGCTTTCGATCCTGCGGGACCGTGGCCGCGAGATTGCCGCCACCATCCCGAAAGGCGCTGCGCTGATCGAATTCGGCGCCGGCGCCACTACCAAGGTCCGGCTGCTGTTGAACGAATGCGCTTTCCGCGCCTACGTTCCCGTGGATATTTCCGGCGATTTCCTCAAAGCGCAGGCTGACGCGCTGCGCAAGGATTTCCCCGCACTCGGCATCTATCCGGTTGCCGCCGACTTTACCGCGCCATTCGCCCTGCCCGAAGCCGTCGCCGCGATGCCGAAGGTCGGGTTTTTCCCGGGCTCGACGCTCGGAAATTTCGAGCCGCACGAGGCGTGCGCCTTTCTGCGCAGCGCCCGCGAGATCCTCGGTAAGGGCGCGCAAATGATCATCGGCGTCGACCTGGAAAAGGACGAACGCGTGCTGTACGACGCCTATAACGATGCCGCCGGGGTCACCGCGCGCTTCAATCTCAACGTCCTGGTCCGCATCAACCGCGAGCTGGGCGGCAATTTCGACCTCGCGGCCTTTACCCACCGCGCGATTTACAACCGCGAGCGGCATCGCATCGAGATGCACCTGATCAGCAAGCGGCCGCAGACCGTGCGCATGCTCGGCACCCGTATTTCATTCCGCGCCGGCGAAAGCATCCACACCGAGAACAGCTACAAGTACAGCCTCGAGCGCTTCGCGGCGCTCGCGCGCGGCTCCGGCTGGACGCCGCGCGCATCCTGGACCGACCCGGCGGGCATGTTTTCGGTTCACGCGCTGGTGGCTTCGGATTGAGTTTCGGCGACAGCGGATCGCAGCGAGACCGATTCCCACACCGCCACCACGATCATGATTGCGGTGGTGAGGCCCGACAGCAGCAATGGCGACAGGCCGGAAGCGAACCACGCCAACATCGCGAAGGCGATGATCCCGACGCCATGGGAGAGCTGGAGAAAGCCGCGAATGGTGTGCTTGAACAGAATGGTCCCGAGCAGGAACAGCAAGGGGCCGCCAATCGCGCTCACCACCGTCCTGACGTCGGAATGGCCGTTCGGATGTGTCAACACCAGTTCATCGGCAACCGCCGTCAGGATGATGCCGGCCACGATCGGCATGTGCAGATAGGTGTAGGCGAGCCGCGCCAGCCGGCCCGGTTCGCTCGATCGTGAGATCAGTTCGGATCCGGCCTCGGCCCCCTTGTGGAAGTAGATCCACCACATCGCGATACTGCCGATGAAGGCCGACACGAAGGCGCCGATGTTCTCAGCGCTCCAGGTCAGGTCGGCGAAGGTCGCGCCGGTGACAACGATCGAACTCGCCGAGCGCGATGATGATGAATCCGGCGCAGCGCTCCGCCATGTGACCGCCTTCGACGAACCAGTCGGCCACCGTTGACGCGCCATATTTCGGAATCCAGAACCGCACCGCCGGCGAGATGTACTCGATCAGCAGTGCCACGGCCCAAAGCATCAACCGCGCATGTCCGTCGGCGAGGCCGCCCGCGACCCAGAACACGGCTGACAGCGACAGCCACGCGAGAATCCGGACCGCGTTAAAAAGCCCGGGGATCCGGCTGCGCGGGATCGAGGCCAGCCAGAACAGGGTCCGGCCGACCTGCATCGCCGCATAGGCGCCTGCGAACCAGAGACCGCGGGCCTCGAACGCGGACGGAATCGAGGTCGACAGCATCAGGCCGCCGAGCATCAGCAAAAACAGCAGGATCCGGACCGGCGTGAGTTCAGGGTTGAGCCAGTTGGTGATCCAGGTGGTGTAGACCCATACCCACCACACCGCGAGGAACAGCACGGTGACCTGGATGGCGCCAAGCGGCGTGAAGCGGCCGAGCAGCGTATGCGAAATCTGGGTGACCGCGAACACGAACACCAGGTCGAAAAACAGTTCGGCATAGGTGACGCGGCTGTGCTGGTTAGGCACGATGGGGCGGAACATCGCGCCGCGTTGATTGTCCACCACCGCCATGACCGCGCCCCGCCGCCGGACCTTAACCTTCAGGCACCCCGGTCTGCAGCGCCAGGGCGTGCAGCACGCCGCCCATCTGGCCGCGCAGCGACTGATAGACGATCTGGTGCTGTTGGACGCGGGATTTGCCGCGGAACGACTCCGAGATCACCGTCGCCGCGTAGTGGTCGCCGTCCCCTGCCAGGTCACGAATCGTCACCTCGGCGTCCGGAATGGCTGCCTTGATCATCGATTCGATATCATGGGCGTCCATCGGCATCCCGGTATTCTCCAGTCTGGGCTCGAATCGCGTCCCGGCGTCTTGGCCACGACGGCTAAATCTAGCGCGGACGCCCTTCTAGGTCACGCCTTGTGACACTATATTCGCAGGGCAATCGTTTGAAATCCGCTGGATCGGACCTGCCGATCACAACGGGCTGACCGCAAGAGGCTCGCCATCATGAAACTTCCCGGTCCCGACCACCCCATCACCATTGCGGCGAATCCGAAACGCGTCCGCGTCACCATAGGCGGCATCGTGATCGCCGACACTACCCATGCGCTCACCCTCAAGGAAGCGAGCTATCCCGCGGTCAACTATATACCGCGCGGTGATGCCAATATGGCACTGCTCAAGCGCACCGGCCGCACCACCCACTGCCCCTACAAGGGAGACGCCAATTATTTCAGCGTCGTGGCCGACGGCAAGAACATCGAGAATTCGATCTGGAGCTATGAGACGCCATTCCCGGCGATGGCCGAAATCTCCGGCCATTTGGCCTTCTATCCCGACAAGGTCACGATCGAGGAAGTGGCCTGAACGGGCGGGTGTTTACCCTTCGTCTTTCGGGGACGCGCGTCAGCGCGAGCCCGGAATCTCGAGATTCCGGGTTCGATGCTTGCGCATCGCCTCGGAATGACAGCGGCGCCCTGGATTGCTTGCGTCGCCGACGCTGCTCACACCCTGAAGATCGTCAGCCCCAGGATCAGCAGGACCAGGAAGATCACGACAAAAATGTAGAACAGGAAGCGGGCGACGTCGGCTGAGGCGGCCGATATGCCGGTGAAGCCGAGAATGCCGGCGACGACCGACACCAGAAAGAAGATCAGCGCCCATTTCAGAATTGTCATCGCGTACTCCTGGTCTACGCGCGCCCGGGGGCAGCGCGGTCGAATCGGTGATCTAACTTCAGGCCCGGGAACTGGTTCCCCGGCCACGGCGAGGCAGCATCCGATTGGCGTCCGGCCGCGATATTGGTCTTGCTGAATCGGGTTCCCAACGGCAACATCCGACCGACTGACAACCCCTCCGGGACGCCCATGACCGTCCTTTCCCATTCGGCGCCGGTACAGGTCCGGGCGGCGCCAAAAGCCTCGACGCGAAATGCCGCGCTTGACCGCGCCCGAACCTTCATCACGCTCCTGGTGCTGGTTCACCATTCGGTCATCGCCTACACCTATTACGGCCATACCGACCCGCAGTCCTTCCTCGGCTTTGACGGCGTCGTGCTGTTCACCGACAGCTTCTTCATGGCGGCGATGTTCTTCCTGTCGGGGCTGTTCGTCTGGCCGAGCCTGCAGCGCAAGGGAACCGGCTGGTTCCTGCGCGACCGCTGGTGGCGGCTCGGTCTGCCCTTCATTGTCGCCGCGCTGATCCTGATGCCGGTTGCGTATTACGCCGTGGAACTGCGCCAGCAGGACATCAGTTTCGCTGCCTTCTGGTGGAAGACGGTCAGCGTCGGACCGTGGCCAAGCGGGCCGGCCTGGTTTGTCTGGGTATTGTTGGCATTCGATGTGCTCGCGGCGGTGGTGTACCGGGCCGCGCCCGGCATCGTCGCGGCGATCGGCCGGCTGTCGCTGTCGAGCTATAGGCGGCCGGGCCTGTTCTTCCGGGCGATGCTGATCGGGTCGATCCTCGTCTATCTGCCGGCGGTGCTTTACTTCGGTGCCTCGCGCTGGTTCACGATCGGACCCGTCGCCATTCAGGCGAGCCGCATCCTGCTCTACCTGCTGTATTTCTTCGCCGGAATTGGCATCGGCGCGGTGCCGTTCGGCCAGGGCCTGCTCGCCGGCGATGGCGGGTTGGCGCGGCGCTGGCCGGTCTGGCTGACGATCACGCTGGTGAGCTATGGCTGCATCATCGGGCTGATCTATATCAAGCGCGGGGTACTGCCCGACGTGAACCACCAGCCCGATTGGTGGACGGTCGCCTATCCGCTCGCAGTCGCAACCTACAGCGTGGCGCAGACTTTCAATATTGTCGCGCTGTTCCTGCGCTTCGACAATGACGGGCCGAGCATTTTCGATCCCTTGCGTGACAGCGCCTACGGCATCTATTTGATCCATTATATCCCGGTGCTGTGGTTGCAATATGCGCTGTTCGACGTTTCGCTGGCGCCGGTGATGCAGGCGAGCGCGATCCTGAAAGCGGTGATCGTCTTTGTCGTGACGCTGGCGGCAAGCTGGGCGGCAACGGCAGCCTTGCGGAGGTTGCCCGGCGCAACGCATGTCCTGTAAGCCGCGCGACCCGCGCGGCGTTAGGACGCCTTAGCACTCATGTAGGCCGGAAACCAACCCTCGAAGCCGGCCTTGAGTGACGCCACCGGGACCGGAGGCTCGCCGGCCACTTCCATGGTGTCGCCGCCGGTGGTGCCGATCCGGACGCAGGGCACGCCGGCGCCCCTCATCTTGGCAAGCACCCGGCCGGCCTGGGTCTCCGGCACCGTCACGACATAGCGCGCCTGATCTTCGCCGAACCAGAACGCGTGCGGCACGATCGAGGCCGGCGCTGTCAGCAATTGTGCGCCGATGCCGCCGGCGATCGCCATCTCGGCAAGCGCAATCAACAGACCACCATCGGAGACATCGTGCACCGCCGTCGCGGTGCCGGCATGAATCATGCCGCGCACCACACAGCCATTGCGCTTTTCGGCCGCGAGATCGACCGGCGGCGGCGCGCCTTCTTCGCGGCCGCAGATCTCGCGCAGGTAGACCGACTGGCCGAGCCAGCCATGGCTCTCGCCGACCAGCAGGATCGCCTCGCCCGCGGCCTTGAAGGGCAGCGTTGCCGATTTGGTAAAATCGTCGAGCAGCCCGACGCCGCCGATCGAGGGTGTCGGCAGGATGCCGCGGCCATTGGTCTCGTTGTAGAGCGAGACGTTGCCGGAGACGACGGGGAAGTCGAGCACCCGGCAGGCCTCCGCAATGCCCTTCAGGCAGCCAACGAATTGCCCCATGATCTCCGGCCGCTCCGGATTGCCGAAATTCAGATTGTCGGTAATCGCCAGCGGCCGGCCGCCGACCGCGGTGATGTTGCGCCAGGCCTCGGCCACCGCCTGCATGCCGCCCTGAAACGGATCGGCCTCGCAATAGCGCGGCGTGACGTCGACCGTCAGCGCCAGGCCCTTCGGCCCGTCCTCGACCCGCACCACCGCGGCATCGCCGCCGGGGCGCTGCACCGTGTTGCCCAGAATGACATGATCATATTGCTCCCAGACCCAGCGCTTCGAGCAAAGCTCCGGCGTAGCGATCAATTTCTGCAGCGCCGGCATGATTCCGAGCGGCGGTCCGATCTCGCGGGCGTGAATCACCGGCAATAGCGGCGAGGCCACATGTGGGCGATCGTAGAGCGGCGCCTCGTCGCCCAGTTCCTTGATCGGCAGATCGGCCATCACAGCGCCGCCGTGCTTCACCACGAAGCGTTTGCTCGGCGTGGTGTAGCCGACCACCGCGAAATCCAGCCCCCATTTGCGGAAGATGGCTTCGGCTTCTTGCTCTTTCTCCGGCTTCAGCACCATCAGCATGCGCTCCTGGCTTTCGGAGAGCATCATCTCGTAGGCGCTCATGCCGGTTTCACGGGTCGGCACCGCATCAAGATCGAGATCGACCCCGAGATCGCCCTTGGCGCCCATCTCGACCGCCGAGCAGGTCAGCCCCGCCGCGCCCATGTCCTGGATCGCGATCACGCAATCGGCGGCCATGATCTCGAGGCAGGCTTCCAGCAAGAGCTTTTCTGCAAAGGGATCGCCGACCTGAACGGTCGGACGCTTCTCGGCGGAATCATCGTCGAATTCGGCTGACGCCATCGAGGCGCCGTGAATGCCGTCGCGGCCGGTCTTGGAGCCGAGATAGACGATCGGCATGTTCACGCCGGACGCCGCCGCGTAGAAGATCTTGTCGGCATCGGCGAGGCCGACCGCCATGGCATTGACCAGGATGTTGCCGTCGTAGCGGGTGTGGAAACGCACCTGGCCGCCGACGGTCGGCACCCCGAACGAATTGCCGTAGCCGCCGATCCCCGCAACGACCCCGGACACCAGATGCCGCGTCCTCGGATGCTCGGGCGCACCGAAGCTCAGCGCGTTGAGGCAGGCAATCGGGCGGGCGCCCATGGTGAAGACATCGCGCAGGATTCCGCCGACGCCGGTGGTCGCGCCCTGATACGGCTCGATATAGCTCGGATGGTTGTGGCTCTCCATCTTGAACACCACCGCCTGACCGTCGCCGATGTCGATGACGCCGGCATTCTCGCCCGGGCCCTGGATCACCCAGGGCGCCGTGGTCGGCAGGCCCTTGAGATGGATGCGCGAGGATTTGTACGAGCAGTGCTCGTTCCACATCGCCGAGAAGATCCCCAATTCGGTAAAACTCGGCACCCGCCCGATCAGCTTCAGGATGCGCGCATACTCGTCGGGCTTGAGCCCGTGGCTGGCAACGAGTTCGGGAGTGATCGGCGGCTGGTTCATGCGGCTTCTTGCGGCGATGGAGGTCTCTTATTAGGGAGATCGGAACGGGTGGAAAAGGCCTTTTGTGGCGCAGTTTCCCGATGTCCAGAGCTTTGCGGCGGCAGACCGCAGCAGTGGTGTTTGCACATCGCGGATCGGATCGGCGCCGCTCACGCCGCCCGTTCGAGATGCGCCACCAGCCCGGCGAACAGGCCGCGACCGTCGGTGCAGCCCATGATGTCTTCGACGTGATTTTCCGGATGCGGCATCATGCCGAGCACATTGCCGCGCTGGTTGACAATGCCGGCGATGGATTGCGCCGCGCCGTTGACGTTGGACTGCTCGTCGACGACGCCGGCGGCGGAGCAGTAGCGATAGAGCACCCTGCCCTCGCCTTCGAGCCGCTTCAGCGTCTCCGCATCCGCTTCGTAATTGCCCTCGCCATGCGCGATCGGAACCCGGATGACCTGGCCCGCATTGTAGCCGCGCGTGAACGGGGTGTCGGATCGCTCGACCCGCAGATGCACATCGTGGCAGATGAATTTCAGCCCTGCATTGCGCATCAGGACGCCGGGGAGCAGCCCGGACTCGCAGAGGATCTGGAATCCGTTGCAGACGCCGAGCACGAGCCCGCCGCCATTGGCGAATTCGCGCACCGCATCCATCACCGGCGCGCGCGCCGCAATGGCGCCGCAGCGCAGGTAGTCGCCGTAAGAAAATCCGCCGGGCATCACCACGAGATCGGTACCCCTGGGCAGCGCGGTCTCGGCGTGCCAGATCATGGCCGGCTCATGACCTGAGGCGAGCCGCAGCGCGCGCGCGATGTCGCGCTCACGATTGATTCCGGGAAAGACGAGAATGGCGGATTTCATGTCGGAAAGACTCTATAGAAGTACCGCGAAGCCTCTAATAAATGTTGTCTGCACAGCGATGCTCGCTCATTTTGGCCACGCATTTCAACCAGAAGTTCATCGATTGACGCTTCGAGTTCGGCAACGTCTCGCGAGATGTCCAATACCAGATCATAGATCTGTTGGGTGGAGACCGCGCGCATAGCCTAGCTCAAGACTTCGACCCGATAATTCTCGATCACGGTGTTCGCCAAGAGCTTGTCGGCGGCGTCTTTCAGCGCCGCTTCGGCCTTGGCCGTGTCGGCGCCCGAAAGCTCGATGTCGAACACCTTGCCCTGGCGCACGCTGGCGACGCCGTCGACGCCGAGCGATTTCAGCGCGCCTTCGATCGCCTTGCCCTGCGGATCGAGAATCCCCGACTTCAGCGTAACGGTCACGCGTGCTTTCACGGCTCGCCTCAGCTCTTCACCAGCACCGGCCCCGAACCCGCGGGACGCTCATTTTCCATCAGGATGCCGAGCCGCTTGGCAACCTCGGTATAGGCCTCGAGCAGGCCGCCGAGGTCGCGGCGGAAGCGATCCTTGTCGAGCTTCTCGTTCGACTTGATATCCCACAGCCGGCATGAATCCGGCGAGATCTCGTCGGCGACAATGATGCGCATCATCTCGTTTTCGAACAGGCGACCGCATTCCATCTTGAAATCGACCAGGCGAATTCCGATGCCCAGAAACAGCCCGGTGAGGAAATCATTGACGCGGATCGCCAGCGCCATGATGTCGTCGATCTCCTGCGGCGTGGCCCAGCCAAACGCGGTGATGTGCTCCTCGGAGACCATGGGGTCGTTGAGCTGGTCGTTCTTGTAGTAGAATTCGATGATCGAGCGCGGCAACTGGGTACCTTCCTCGATGCCGAGGCGCTGCGACAGCGATCCCGCCGCCACGTTCCGCACCACGACTTCCAGCGGCACGATTTCGACTTCGCGAATCAACTGCTCGCGCATGTTGAGGCGTCGGATGAAATGGGTCGGCACCCCGATATCGTTGAGGTGCTGGAACAGGTACTCCGAAATCCGGTTGTTGAGGACGCCCTTGCCCTCGATCACCTGGTGCTTCTTGGCGTTGAACGCGGTCGCATCGTCCTTGAAGTGCTGGATCAGGGTTCCCGGCTCCGGCCCTTCATAAAGGACCTTGGCCTTGCCTTCATAAATGCGGCGTCGACGGCTCATTGGGATGTACCGTGTTTTGTTGAAATCCATGAATTTGGTGTGCTCCGGATGACAAGGGTTACGACCCACGACGGAGCTGCCGTGAAGGCCAGGAACGGGAAACAGAACATGAACCGGGCCTGATTCCAACCTAACCGATTGGCCTACCCAGCACAATCGATCCGGTCTCCCAGGGCCCGAGTTTTACCCCATCTCACCGGCGGTTTTCGGGCCGTTGTTTTGGCCTTTACCGCTGATTATCTAGGCATCGAGACACACGACCGCAATGCGACGGTTGCCACCGGATCGGAACTCCAGGTCATGACCACGTTCGACAAGCGCGAGGAAGCTTTCGAGAAAAAGTTCGCCGTCGAGGAGGAACTGAGGTTCAAGGCCGAAGCGCGCCGCAACAAGCTGCTCGGCTTGTGGACGGCTTCGCTGCTTGGAAGGTCGGGAGAGGCCGCAGCCGCCTACGCCAGGGACCTCGTCGCCGCCGATTTGGACCAGCCCAATGGGGGCGCCCTGCGCAAGGTCACCGGCGATCTCGACGCCGCCGGCGTTGCCATGCCGCCCGCGCAACTCCGCACCAAGATCGACGAGCTGACGGCACAGGCCATCCTGCAGGTGAAGGCGGGAAGGTAAGGCGGCGAAGCTTCGCCACAGCCGTCGTTCGAACGACGGCGAGTCTCACTCTTCCTTGAAGCCAAATTCGGGGATGTTGCCGCTGGCGCCGTAGTATTTGTAGGGCAGGAATTTGCCGGACATCGTGATCTTGACGCGGTCGCCTTTGGGATTGGGCAGCCGCTCCAGCACCATGTCGAAATCGATCGCCGACATGATGCCGTCGCCGAATTCCTCCTCGATCAGTGCCTTCCAGGCCGGGCCATTGACCATCACCAGTTCGTAGAAGCGATAGATCACGGGATCGGTTGGCGGCATCTGCATGCCGCGCATCGGCACCTCGTTAAGCATAGCGATTTCCGATTTGGACAGTCCAAACAGCTCGCCGGCATTGGCGGCCTGCGGCTTGGTCAGCTTCATCTGGCCGAGGATGGCGCCGACGATCAGGACTTCGGAGTAGCCACCGACCTTTTCGCAAATGTGCTTCCAGCTCCAGCCTTTCTCACGCTTGATATCGAGCAGCTTTTCGGTGAGGTCGGATCGTTTCATGGGTCTTCTCCCTGACATTTCATTGAGTGCAGCCTATCTCAACGCAAAGAGCGTGCCAAATCAGCGGGATAGGCGCCGGCCTTAAGGAGATTTGGCGAGCTCGGAGGCGAGTCGGTCGAGTTCGCTGGCCACGTCGGCCTCGACATCGGCGACGGCCATGGCGAAGACCCGGTAGCCGCGCGCCTCCAGCCACGCCTGCCGGGCCGCGCGGTCGCGGACGATCATATCGCTTTCGCCGGGATTGACCAGTTCGACCGCGAGCCGATACACGAACGACACGAAATCCGGAATGTGGCGCCCGACCGGCGTCTGGCGCTTGAATTGGCCGGCGAAGCGGCGATCGGTGGTCAGCGCCTGCCACAGGATCCGCTCCGCATCGGTCGGATTTCGCCGCAGCAGCCGCGCCAGCCCGCGCACGGTGCCGCTTTCCGACGGCAGTGCGCCCTGCCCGTGCTCGGCGAGCAGCGCGCGCAATCGCGTGGCCTGCTCGCCGTCGAGCACGCCGCCCTTGGCCGGACCCTTGCGGCCTTCCGCGATCGCCATCACCACGCCGTGCAGCGTGTGCATGTCCTGCTTGGTCGGCTCCATCCGCGCGAAGATGTTGCGCAGGTTGACCAGCATGGTCTCGCGCTTCTCGGCCGGGCGCAGGAATTCGACCCGGTCGAGTTCGCGCACCAGATTGTCGAAGAAGGTCTGCATCTGATGCTGCGACGCCCGTTCGGAGCGTTCGGGCATCGCGAACGGCAACGCCCCTTCGGTCGACAGCTTGAACCATTCATAGCCCATCAGCAGCACCGCCTGCGCGAGGTTGAGCGAGGCAAAGCCGGGATTGACCGGAAAGGTGATGATGCGGTCGGCCAGCGCGACCTCCTCGTTCTGCAGACCGTAACGTTCGCGCCCGAACAGGATGCCGACCCTGCCGCCACCGGCTATGCCGGACGCGATCTCGCGCGCGGCGGCCTCCGGCGCGACTACGGGCTTGGCCTGATCATGGGCGCGGGCGGTGGTGGCGAACAGCAGCGTCAGGTCGGCGACCGCCTGCTCGACCCGCTCGAACAGCTCGACCCGATCGAGGATGGCGTCGGCGCCGGCGGCGGCGCGCTGCGCGGCGACATTGGGCCAGCCGTCGCGCGGATTGACGATCCGCAACCGCGTCAACGCGAAATTGCCCATCGCGCGCGCCGTCATCCCGATGTTCTCGCCGAGCTGCGGCTCGACCAGGATAACCACGGGACCATCGAGTTCGACGCCGGATTTTGTCTTGTCGGTGCCCGAACCGGACATCTCACCTCGCTTTCCGATTCAACTTCCGAAGTCCTGAATCAGGCTCCGGAGCAGCATGCTCAACCTTTAAGGGAAGCAGCCTCTTCGATCGCCTGTCTGATCAGATTTCTCAAGCAGAATAGTCGGGTTAGAGGCCAGGTTGAATCTTCTTTCAAAGCCTTGACGGGACTCTGCCGTCTGCGTCAACAAAACGCATCAAAATGGACACGCAGCGGCTCGGTCCTGAGCAACAGGAATCGAGGGGCTGAGCCAAAAGATCGGCTGAAACTGCATAATGCCTTGGCTTTCGCAGCCGCGTCGCCGGTGCTATAGCGCGGAGGCAATCTCCCCTCCTCCCCAAACGCCCTATTCCAGAAGGCCCGATCTCCATGGCAAAAATCAAGGTGACCAACCCCGTCGTCGAACTCGATGGCGACGAGATGACCCGGATCATCTGGCAATACATCAAGGACAAGCTGATCACGCCATTTCTCGATATCAAGCTGCAATATTTCGACCTGGGGATGGAATACCGCGACAAGACCAACGATCAGGTCACGGTCGACGCCGCCAACGCCATCAAGAAGGTCGGCGTCGGCGTCAAATGCGCCACCATCACCCCCGATGAGGGCCGGGTGAAGGAATTCGGCCTAAAGGAAATGTGGAAATCCCCGAACGGCACCATCCGCAATATCCTTGGTGGCGTGATCTTCCGTGAACCGATCATCTGCAAGAACGTGCCGCGGCTGGTGCCGGGCTGGACCAAGCCGATCATCATCGGTCGCCACGCCTATGGCGACCAGTACCGTGCCACTGACATCAAATTCCCGGGCAAGGGCACGCTGACCATGAAGTTCGTCGGCGAGGACGGCACCGTGATCGAGCGGGAGGTGTTCAAGGCACCCGGCGCCGGCGTCGCGATGGAAATGTACAATCTCGACGATTCCATCATGGATTTCGCCCGCGCCTCGCTCAACTACGGCCTGTCGCGCGGCTACCCGGTCTACCTCTCGACCAAGAACACCATTCTCAAGGTCTATGACGGCCGCTTCAAGGACATCTTCCAGGATATCTATGAGCGCGAATTCAAGTCGAGGTTCGAGGAGAAGAAGATCACCTACGAGCATCGCCTGATCGACGACATGGTCGCCGCGGCGATGAAATGGTCGGGCGGCTACGTCTGGGCCTGCAAGAATTATGACGGCGACGTGCAGTCCGACACCGTGGCGCAGGGCTACGGCTCGCTCGGCCTGATGACCTCGGTGTTGATGACGCCGGACGGCCAGACGGTCGAAGCCGAGGCCGCCCATGGCACCGTGACGCGGCATTTCCGCGAACACCAGAAGGGCAAGGAGACCTCCACCAACTCGGTCGCCTCGATCTTCGCCTGGACCCGCGGGCTGTCGCACCGCGCCAAGCTCGACAACAACGCGGCGCTGGCCAGGTTCGCGAGCACGCTGGAGAGGGTCTGCGTCGCAACCGTCGAGGAAGGCTACATGACCAAGGACCTCGCGCTCCTGGTCGGCGCCGACCAGCGCTGGCTGTCCACCACCGGCTTCCTCGACAAGGTCGCCGACAATCTGACCAAGGCGATGGCGGCGGCGTGACGTTGTCCGTCGCGGCGTCGTGAGCCAAGGGGTCGCGAATGCGCGCCCGAGGAAAGGCTCTGCGAAGCAAACCGTCCGCCGTCACGAACCTCATCTCGTCATTCCGGGGCGGCGCAAAGCGCCGAGCCCGGAATCCATAACCACGGAATTCGTGCGGGGCGAATGTGTCGCGTCATTCTCAAAATCGGGCGCGGTGGTTATGGATTCCGGGCCTGCGCCAAGCGGCGCATCCCGGAATGATGGCGTTGGATCGCTTCGTCGCTTCGCTCGCAATGACAATCGAGAGAGCATGACCATTGAGAGTGCATGACCATGCAATTCCCCAGGACCGCCACTCTCGCGCTGCTGCTGTCGGGTTCGCCGGCGGGCGTGTTCGCCGAAACTCCGCTTCCCGGCGCCATCGCGGCGCCCGGGGAAACCATCTTGCTCTCAACCCATGCCCAGGGTTCGCAGGTCTATGCGTGCAAGGCCACTGCCGACGGCAAACTGGCCTGGAAGTTCGTTGAGCCGGTCGCAGCGCTGACCGCCGGCGGCAAGGTCATCGGACGCCATTACGCGGGGCCGACCTGGGAGCATATCGACGGCAGCGCGGTGGTCGGCAAGGTCGCCGGCAGCGCGCCGGGCGCGACGGCCAACGACATTGCATGGCTGAAGCTTGAAGTGATTTCCCACCGCGGCAACGGCGTGTTGGCCGACGTCACCACGGTGCAACGGATCAACACCTTGGGCGGCAAGCTCGAGGGCGCCTGCGACAAGGCCG
Organism: uncultured Alphaproteobacteria bacterium; assembly: GCA_963808035.1. GTDB lineage: Bacteria > Pseudomonadota > Alphaproteobacteria > Rhizobiales > Xanthobacteraceae > Bradyrhizobium. Next base: position 174,198 of record CAWEEF010000015.1, read on the forward strand.
GCGACTTCCGCAGCATGCCCTATGCCGCGGATTATGTTTTCCTGCGCAAGGGCTGAACCAAGCCGATCTTGATCGCGTTGTTCAGGTCTCGCCCATCGCCTTTTCGATCGCGGCGAGTGCGGCATCGGCCTTGGCGCCATCGGGGCCGCCGGCCTGCGCCATGTCGGGACGTCCGCCGCCACCCTTGCCGCCCAGCGCCTGCGAGGCGGCCCGCACCAGATCCACCGCGCTGTAGCGCGAGGTGAGATCGGCGGTGACGCCGACCACGACGCCCGCCTTGCCGTCCTCGGTGACGCCGACGATGGCGACCACGCCGGAGCCGAGCTGCTTCTTGCCGTCGTCGACCAGGCTCTTGAGGTCCTTGGCCTCGACCCCCTGGATCGCTCGCGCCATCAGCTTCACATTGCCGACTTCGCGCATGCTGCCGGTCGCCGCCGAACCGGTAGCGACGCCGCCGCCCATCGCCAGCTTCTTGCGCGCATCCGACAGGTCGCGCTCGAGCTTCTTGCGCTCTTCCATCAGCGCGGCGACCCGCGCCGGCATGTCGTCCAGCGTGGTGCGCAGCTCGGTTGCCGCCACCTTCGCCAGCGCGATGGTGTCGTTGGCATGTTTGCGGGCATGACGCCCGGTCAGCGCCTCGATGCGGCGAACGCCGGACGCCACCGCGCTCTCCCCGGTCACCGAGATCAGGCCGATATCGCCGGTGCGGCGGACATGGGTGCCGCCGCACAGCTCGACCGACCAGCCGAGCGCGTTCTCGCCATGCGCGCGGGCGGTCCTGCCCATCGATACCACACGCACCTCGTCACCATATTTCTCGCCGAACAGCGCCCGGGCGCCGGCATCGCGCGCATCATCGACCGCCATCAGCCGGGTGGTCACCTCGTCATTCTCCAGCACCACGTCGTTGGCGATATCCTCGACCCGGGCAAGTTCTTCCGGCGTGATCGGCTTCGGATGCACGAAGTCGAAGCGCAGCCGGTCCGGCGCCACCAGCGAGCCGCGCTGCGCGATGTGGTCGCCGAGCACCTGGCGCAACGCTTCGTGCAGCAGATGTGTCGCCGAATGGTTGGCACGGATCGAGCTGCGCCGGGCGAGATCGACGTCGAGCTGCAGCGCGGTTGCCGGCTTTAGCGTGCCCTGCTCGACGGTACCGAGATGGACGAAGAGATCGCCGGCCTTCTTCTGGGTGTCGGTGACGCGAAAGCGCACGCCCTCGCCAATCATCATGCCTGTGTCGCCGACCTGTCCGCCGGACTCGGCATAAAACGGGGTCTGGTTCATGACCACCGCGCCGGCCTCGCCGGCCTTGAGGCTGCCGACCTCTTTGCCGTCCTGCACCAGGGCCGCCACCACGCCCTCGGCCGTCTCGGTCTCGTAGCCGAGAAACTCGGTGCTGCCGAGTTTCTCGCGCAGCGGAAACCAGACATTCTCGGTCGCGGTGTCGCCGGAGCCGGCCCAGGCCGCGCGCGCCTTTTCGCGCTGCCGATCCATCGCATCGGTGAAGGCCGCCACATCGACGCCGATGCCGCGCGACTTCAGCGCGTCCTGGGTCAGGTCGAGCGGAAAGCCGTAGGTGTCGTACAGCGTGAACGCGGTGTCGCCGTCGAACATGTCGCCCTTGTTGAGGCCGCCGCTCTTCTCGTCGAGGATCGACAGGCCCCGCTCCAGCGTCTTGCGGAACCGGGTCTCCTCGAGCCGCAGCGTTTCCTCGATCAGGTTTTCGGCGCGCACCAGTTCCGGATAGGCATGGCCCATCTCGCGCACCAGCGCCCAGACCAGACGGTACATCAGCGGCTCCCTGGCGCCGAGCAGTTGCGCATGGCGCATCGCGCGGCGCATGATTCGGCGCAGCACATAGCCGCGGCCCTCGTTCGACGGCAGCACGCCGTCGGAAATCAGAAACGACGAGGCCCGCAGATGATCGGCGATGACGCGGAGCGAGGCTTTCTGCGGCCCCATCGGGTCGGCGCCGGTCAGCTCGGCGATGGCGCGGATCAAGGCAACGAACAGGTCGATCTCATAACTGTCGTGCTTGCCCTGCAGCACGGCCGCGACGCGCTCCAGCCCCATGCCAGTGTCGATCGAGGGCTTCGGCAGCGGAAGGCGTCCCCCGCCCTCGAGCTGCTCGAACTGCATGAACACGAGATTCCAGATCTCGACGAAGCGGTCGCCATCTTGCTCGGGCGAACCCGGCGGTCCGCCCCAGATCTTGTCGCCGTGATCGTAGAAAATTTCCGAGCACGGCCCGCACGGGCCGGTGTCGCCCATCTGCCAGAAATTGTCTGATCCCGCGATGCGGATGATGCGTGATTCCGGCAACCCCGCGATCTTCTTCCAGAGATTGAACGCCTCGTCGTCGTCGACATAGATGGTCGCCGTCAATTTGTCCTTTGGCAGACCGAATTCCTTGGTGACCAGGTTCCACGCCAGCTCGATGGCGCGGTCCTTGAAATAATCGCCGAACGAGAAATTGCCGAGCATCTCGAAAAAGGTATTGTGGCGCGTGGTGTAGCCTACATTGTCGAGATCGTTGTGCTTGCCCCCGGCGCGCACGCATTTCTGCGAGGTGACGGCGCGCTGATACGGACGCTTCTCGACGCCGGTAAAGACGTTCTTGAACTGCACCATGCCGGCATTGGTGAACATCAGCGTCGGGTCGTTGCGCGGCACGAGCGGCGACGACGGCACGATCTGGTGGCCGTTGCGCGCAAAATAGTTCAGAAAAGCCGACCTGATTTCGTTAACGCCGCTCATGTCCATCCAATCGCAAAACGGTCCGGGTTTCGCCGCAAACGCTTTTTAGACAAGGGTGGTGGCGGTGTCCAGAAAGTGTGCAGCGGATCAGGGACTTGCCGCATCAGCACAAGATCGTGGATGGATGCTGCGGCTGCGTTGACAGGCTTGGCGCCGCCGTGTTCTGTTCCTATCTGTTTTAGACTGTCGCGTCGGGAGAGACCGGCTTTAGCGCCGGCGCCGAAGGAGCAACCGCCCCGGAAACTCTCAGGCAAACGGACCGCGCGACGTGAAGACATCTGGAAAGAGACGCCGAGGGGTTTGGTCCCCGAGGCGTCCGCCGACGGGATAATACTCTCAGGCACAGCGACAGATGGGGCTTCGACGGGTCTTTCGGGAAGCTGGTTCCCGACCGACCGCGAGGGCCCCCGATGCTTGCGCGCGACGCCGAATCTGCATTGAAACACACCCCCCTGCACGGGCTCCATGCGGGCCGCGGCGGCCGGATGGTGCCGTTCGCGGGTTATGCCATGCCGGTGCAATATGCCGCCGGCGTGCTCAGGGAACACCTGCACACCCGCATGGCCGCCGGCCTGTTCGATGTCTCGCATATGGGCCAGATCACGCTGCGCCCGAAATCCGGCCGGATCGAGGATGCCGCGCTGGCGCTGGAACGGCTGGTACCGCAGGATATCGTGGCGGTAGCCCCGGGCCGGCAACGCTATGCCCAATTCACCACCGGCAACGGCGGCATTCTCGACGACCTGATGGTGGCGAATTTCGGCAACCATCTGTTCCTGGTGGTCAACGCTGCCTGCAAGGCGGCGGATGAGGCGCGTCTGCGCGCCGGCCTGTCGGACGTCTGCGAGATCGAATCGCTCGCCGACCGCGCGCTGATCGCGCTGCAGGGGCCCAAGGCCGAATCGGTGCTGGCGGAATATTGTGCAGAGGCGCCCGCGATGCGCTTCATGGATGCGGGTCTCCGCCGCGTCAACGGCATCGATTGTTTTGTCGCGCGCTCCGGCTACACCGGCGAGGATGGCTTTGAGATTTCGGTCCCGGCCGAACATGCCGAAGCCCTCGCGGCAACGCTGCTCGGCCATGACGAGGTCTGGCCGATCGGGCTCGGTGCCCGCGACAGCCTGCGACTGGAGGCCGGGCTCTGCCTTTACGGACACGACATCGACACCACCACGACGCCGGTCGAGGCCACGCTGCAATGGTCGATCCAGAAAAGCCGCCGCCGCGGCGGCGCCCGCGCCGGCGGTTTCCCCGGTGCCGAGCGAATTCTCACCGAGCTGGAGCAAGGCCCCTCGCGCCGTCGCGTCGGACTGAAGGCGGAAGGCCGCGCTCCGGTGCGCGAGGCCGCCGCCCTGTTCGCCGATGGCACAGCGGCAGAACCGATCGGCGCGGTCACCTCGGGCGGATTCGGGCCGAGCGTCAATGCGCCGGTCGCGATGGGCTATCTGCCATCCGCGCGCTGCGCCGCCGGCGGGCTTGTGTTCGCCGAGGTCCGCGGCCAGCGGCTGCCGCTGCGAGTCGCGCCGCTGCCATTCGTTCCGAATACCTACCAACGCTGAAGGATTGTCATGACCACCCTGTTCACCTCAGACCACGAATGGCTCCGGATCGAGGGCGATGTCGCCACCATCGGCGTCACCGACTACGCGCAATCGCAGCTCGGCGATGTCGTGTTCGTCGAACTGCCGAAGGTCGGCCGCAGCCTGAAGAAGGCGGAAGCCGCCGCCGTAGTCGAATCGGTCAAAGCCGCTTCCGACGTCTACGCGCCGATCTCGGGCGAAGTGCTTGAAGTCAACGATGCGGTGGTGGCCGAACCCGCCCTGGTCAATTCCGATGCTGGCGGCAAGGCCTGGTTTTTCAAGCTGAAGATCGCCGATCGGAGCGAGCTCGGCGGTCTGATGGATGAGGCCGCCTACAAGACGCACACGGCATGATGGCGATAAAGAGGAAAGATGAGATGACCGCGCCCTTCAAATCCGAACAAGCCGCCACCAGCTTCGCGCGCCGCCACATCGGCCCCTCGCCGCGCGACGTCACTGCGATGCTGGAGACCGTGGGCGCCAAAAGCCTGGAGGCGCTGATGGCCGAGACGCTGCCATCGTCGATCCGGCAGAAGGCGCCGCTTGATCTCGGCACCGCCTTGAGCGAGACCGAGGCGCTGTCGCATATGCGCACGCTCGCCGCGCAGAACGAGGTGTTCACCTCGCTGATCGGCCAGGGCTATTCCGGCACCATCCTGCCGGCGGTGATCCAGCGCAACATCCTGGAGAACCCGGCCTGGTACACCGCCTATACGCCGTACCAGCCGGAGATCAGCCAGGGCCGGCTGGAAGCCTTGTTCAATTTCCAGACCATGATCTGCGATCTCAGCGGGCTCGATATCGCCAACGCCTCGCTGCTTGACGAGGCCACCGCGGCGGCGGAAGCGATGGCGCTGGCCGAGCGTTCCGCACCGGCCAAGACCCGATCGTTCTTTGTCGATGGCGACGTGCATCCGCAGACGCTGGCGGTGTTGCGCACCCGCGCCGAGCCGCTGGGCTGGAAGCTGATTGTCGGCGATCTCGCCACCGACCTGGCGCACGCCGACGTGTTCGGCGGCCTGCTGCAATATCCCGGCAGTTCGGGAGCGGTACGCGATCTGCGGCCGGCGATCGCTGCACTGCATGCTAGGGGTGCGTTGGCGATCGTCGCCGCCGACCTGCTGGCGCTGACGCTGCTCACCTCGCCCGGCGAACTCGGCGCCGACATTGCGATCGGCTCGGCGCAGCGCTTCGGGGTGCCGATGGGCTATGGCGGGCCGCACGCGGCCTTCATGGCGGTGCGCGATGCGTTGAAGCGCGCGCTGCCCGGCCGCCTCGTCGGGCTGTCGGTGGATTCGCGCGGCCAGCCCGCCTACCGGCTGGCGTTGCAGACCCGCGAGCAACACATCCGCCGCGAAAGGGCAACCTCCAACATCTGCACCGCGCAGGTGCTGCTGGCGGTGATCGCCTCGATGTACGCAGTCTATCATGGCCCGGAGGGGCTGACCGAGATCGCGCGCCGACTGCATCGCAGGGCCGCGGTGCTGGCGGCGGGATTGCGCCGGCTCGGCTTTGCGCCCAGCTCAGAGGCGTTCTTCGACACGCTGACCGTGCAGCCCGGCGCCAAGCGGGACGAGATCGTTGCCCGCGCGCAGGCGGAAAACATCAACCTGCGCATCGGCGAGCAGACCCTTGGCATCGCGCTGGACGAGACCACGACGCCTGACATCGTCGAGGCGGTGTGGCGCGTGTTCGGCGGTCGGCTGGCCTATGCCGAAATCGAGGCGAACGCGCGCGAGGCGCTGCCTGCGGAACTGAAACGCACGAGCGCGTTCCTGGCCCATCCCGTGTTTCATGCCCATCGCTCCGAGACCGAATTGTTGCGCTACATGCGCAAGCTCAGCGATCGCGACCTGGCGCTCGACCGCGCGATGATTCCGCTCGGCTCCTGCACCATGAAGCTCAACGCGACCACCGAGATGATTCCGCTGAGCTGGCCAGAATTTGCCAATCTGCATCCGTTTGCGCCGCGCCCGCAGGCCAAGGGCTATCACGCGCTGTTCGCGCGGCTCGAACGATGGCTGTGCGACATCACCGGCTATGACGCGATCTCGCTGCAGCCGAATTCCGGCGCACAGGGCGAATATGCCGGGCTGCTCGCGATCCGCGGCTATCATGCCGCGCGCGGCGAGCCACAGCGCAAGGTGTGCCTGATCCCCTCCTCGGCGCACGGCACCAATCCGGCCTCCGCCAGCATGGTCGGCATGGAGGTGGTGGTGGTCGCCTGCGACAGGCGCGGCGATGTCGACGTCGGGGATCTGCGGGCAAAGGCGGAGCGGCATTCGCAGCATCTCGCCGCAATGATGATCACCTACCCCTCAACCCATGGCGTGTTCGAGGAGCACATCCGCGAGATCTGCGACATCGTGCATCGCCATGGCGGCCAGGTTTATCTCGACGGCGCCAATTTGAACGCGCAGGTCGGGCTGTCGCGGCCGGGCGACTATGGCGCCGATGTCAGCCATCTCAATTTGCACAAGACCTTCTGCATTCCGCATGGCGGCGGCGGCCCGGGCATGGGACCGATCGGCGTCAAGGCGCATCTGGCACCATTCCTGCCCGGGCATTCCGCGACCGACGGCAGCGCCCCGCGCATGGCCGGGCCGGTCTCGGCGGCGCCGTTCGGTTCGGCGTCGATCCTGACCATCTCCTACATCTACATCCTGATGATGGGCGGCGAAGGCCTGGCGCGCGCCACCGAGATCGCGATCCTCAATGCCAATTACATCGCAAGCCGGCTCCACGCGCATTTTCCGGTGCTGTACCGCAACACCAAGGGCCGCGTCGCGCATGAATGCATTGTCGATCCGCGGCCGCTGAAACAAAGCTGCGGCGTCACCGTCGATGATATCGCCAAGCGGTTGATCGATTACGGCTTTCACGCTCCAACCATGAGCTTTCCGGTACCGGGCACGCTGATGATCGAGCCGACCGAATCCGAATCGAAGGCGGAGATCGACCGCTTTTGCGAGGCCATGATCGCGATCAGGCGGGAGATCGCCGAGATCGAATCCGGCCGCTGGAAGGTCGACGCCTCGCCGCTGCGCCACGCGCCGCACACCGTGCACGATATCGCCGACGACAACTGGGCGCGCGCCTATTCCCGCAGCGACGGCTGTTTCCCGGCGGGAAGCTCACGAACCGACAAATATTGGTCCCCGGTCGGGCGCGTCGACAATGTCCATGGCGACCGCCATCTGGTCTGCTCATGCCCGCCGCTTCAGGATTACGCGCAGGCGGCGGAGTAGGAGCGGTTTCCGGACAAACGTCAATGCCGTCATTCCGGGATGCGCGTTGGCGCAGGCCCGGAATCCATACTCACGATGGTGGTTATGGATTCCGGGCTCGCCGCTTCGCGTCGCCCCGGAAAGACGAAGAGAGCAATGTGATAGCCGTCACTCCTCGGCCGGCTCCTCGCCGTCGGCGTCGCGCTCCGGGCTGCCTGCCAGAATCTGCTCGGCGATCAGGCCGGAGTTCTGGCGGATCGCGGTCTCGATCTTGGCGGTCATGTCGGGATTGGCCTTGAGGAAGGCCTTGGCGTTCTCGCGGCCCTGCCCGAGCCGTTGGCTGTCATAGGAAAACCAGGCGCCGGACTTCTCGACAATGCCGGCCTTGACGCCGAGGTCGAGGATTTCACCCATCTTGGAGACGCCCTCGCCATACATGATGTCGAATTCGACCTGCTTGAACGGCGGCGCCAGCTTGTTCTTCACCACTTTGACCCGGGTGGTATTGCCGACCACCTCGTCACGCTCCTTGATCGCGCCGATGCGGCGGATGTCGAGACGGACCGAGGCATAGAATTTCAGCGCATTGCCGCCGGTGGTGGTTTCCGGCGAGCCGTACATCACCCCGATCTTCATGCGGATCTGGTTGATGAAGATCACCATGGTGTGGGATTTGTTGATCGAGGCGGTGAGCTTGCGCAGCGCCTGGCTCATCAGCCGCGCCTGCAGGCCGGGCAGCGCATCGCCCATCTCGCCCTCGAGTTCGGCGCGCGGCACCAACGCCGCCACCGAATCGATCACCAGCACGTCGACCGCGCCGGAGCGCACCAGCGTGTCGCAGATTTCCAGCGCCTGCTCGCCGGTGTCGGGCTGCGAGATCAAGAGTTCGTCGATGTTGACGCCGAGCTTTCGGGCATAGACCGGGTCGAGCGCGTGTTCGGCATCGATGAAAGCGCAGATGCCGCCCTTCTTTTGGCCCTCGGCGACGGTGTGCAGTGCCAGCGTGGTCTTGCCGGAGGATTCCGGCCCGTAGATTTCGACCACCCGGCCCCTCGGCAGGCCGCCGACGCCGAGCGCGATATCAAGCCCTAGCGAGCCCGAGGAGATGGTCTCGATATCCATCGAACGGTCGTTCTTGCCGAGCCGCATCACCGAGCCCTTGCCGAACTGGCGTTCGATCTGGGACAGCGCGGCGGACAGGGCCTTGGTCTTGTCCATGGAGGATCCTTCAACGATACGCAGGGCAGTGGCGGCGGACATAGCGGTGCTCCTTATGGCGGGGATTCGCGAGCGGGACAAAGGCAATAACGGATCGGTGAGGATCGTTGGAACCTTGTACCATGTTTGTTCTCTGTTCGCAATATGTTCTTTTTGGCCGGATGGGTTCTGGCCCCATTCCATCCTCGACTGGTCCCTTTTGAAAAGGCCGGTGGTCCCTTTAGAATTTTGCACTGTCCCAATTTCCGATGGTGATTTAGGCTGCTCGGCAGTCAAAAACTGGGGGAGTCGATAATGACCAACGACGAACTGGCAGGCCGAATTCGGGCAATTGAGGCCGTTCTGGCCGAGCTACAAGAGGTAACGCCCGGTGTTGTTGATGCAGCTAAGGCATACTTGAGAGACCCAAACCGGTCGCAAGATCCAAAGATGGCAGAGATGCGGCTTCACATCAGCGGCCATCTCGACCCGCACGCGGAAAAAGCCCTCGATGATCTGAAAGGGCGCAAAGATCATACATGATTGGAGGCCGCATCAGTTGGCGCTGGCCTGATTTAACCCCCTGTGGTCCAATTCGAATTTCGCCGTGGCCCGATTTGCTCAGGCATGTCGGCAGCGGTACATGCGATGAATGATTGCTTGAGAGGCCGATTCGGGCGCTGGCCGTGCTTGAGGCCAAGTGCCCTGCTTTGAAGCTGCTGGTGTCGCGCCTCCTTCTGGATCGACCATGGATCGACCCTACACGCTCAGGGAAAAGGCCAAGATCACTGCCGGAGCCGTTAGCGCTCTCGTCATTGTGGGATGGATGGTCGCGTTGTCCATCGCCTTACTGTCCGCACCATGAAGCAAGGCCACCTCCGTTTCGGCCCGTACCGCCGGGACGGCGCTGGCCCCTTGTTCCATCCCCGTTTCAGACCCCGTTTTGATTTTTGCAGTGGCCCATTTTGAATGGTGACGCTCGCGGCAGACAATTGTGACCGGCCATCGGCAACTCCGGTTTTGCGTTATTCGGTATCTATTCCCCGGCAGACATGCGTATTTCCTAAAGCCTGTTCGGTTCTGATTGAATCAGAACCGGGCTTTGGCTTTGTTGCGTTTTCTTCACGCGAACCGGTACCCACTTCGCTTGAAAGCGCTATAAAAGGGAGAATTGCCATGCCTGAGGACAAGCGCGCGCCGTGGCAGGAATGGATCGTCCCGCCGGTCATCGTGCCGTTGTTTCTGCTGCTGATGGTCGCGGCGTCCGTGCTGCTCCGGAGCTAGCGACGTCCGGGTGCCAGCCGGCGATACAGCGGTCCGGTCCCGGCGGGGGGTTGTATGTTCCGCCGCCAGTCTATAGCTTGTTGTCATTCGATTAGCCGCTGTGCCTTGTTGAACGCGCCTGCGGGCTCTTTTTCCAGAGAACATCGTCAAAATTGAACGGAATCGCGTGATCGACACGCGAGTTTGCGCTTAGGCGCCATGGAGAAGTGAGATGCCGACAGGTACGGTAAAGTGGTTCAACGGCCAAAAGGGCTTTGGGTTTATTCAACCCAGCGACGGCGGCAATGATGTGTTCGTCCACATCAGCGCGGTCGAACGGGCGGGTCTTTCAGGCCTCGCCGAAGGCCAAAAGGTCGCGTTCGAAATCAAGGCCGACAAGATGCGGGGCAAGACCAGCGCCGAAAATCTCTCGGTGGTCTGAGTCTTCACGCCCTTGCACGGATATACTGCAATGGCGTTGCTGCCCGCTCGATCCGAGGGTTGAGCGGGCTTTCGTCGTGGAAGACATCTGCCGATCAAGCGATGCCCATCGCGTTTTCGAACGCTTCAAGGTACCCGCCAAAAGCTAGCGTTGCGTGAGCTTCGCCATCAATCGGCGCTGCGCAGCCGCCGCATGGTAAATTCGATGTCCCCGTCGGGCAGCTCGCGCCAGTGCTCGACCCCGCTCATATAGGCCGCCTTGGGATAGCGGGTGAGGAAATCGCGTGCCCTGGCCCGCGCCTGGTCACGCGGCAGCGTGAAGGTCTCGCGCAGATAACCGTCATCCGGCCGATGGCGGGCGGCCATCCGGTCTGCCAGATCGCGCGGGCGAAAGGCCATGTCGCAACTCCATACCCATGACGACTGGCTTTATATAGGGCCGGAGCGGCGCGATCCCAGCTTAGCTGGCCGCCGCCCGGGCGGGGTTCAGTTGGCGCTGCTGCCGGTCCTGGTCCGCGGCTTGGTCGATGGCTTGGTCGATGTTTTGGCCGTGTCGGGGCTGCGCACCGCGCCCCAGGGATCGGACGACACCTTCGGGTCCGGGATTTTCCGCAGCAATTCCTTGTAGGCCTTGTCCCTCACCTCGTCCGCCGCCTTTTCCTCCGACGTCCTGGAATGGACTTCGGGCATCAGATTGATGTTTGGCATCTGCGCATAGGCCGGCCCGCTCGCCAATGCCATCACCGCGGCTACACGCAGAATCTTCATCGGATGCTCCCCGCTTTCGAACATTGTACCACGGCGCCAACCGCCACTCCAACCTGGTCCCGGAGCTATAGAGCGTCCGACTTGCAAGACTTCGGCGCATGCATCCAATCGTCCCAGATCGGTCCGCATTTGGTGCACCCGCCGAGCACGAGGCCGGTTGCCACCACGCTGAAAATCAAGACCCATCGCCGGAACATCGTTGGCCCATTCGCTTTGGCCTGCGATTATACGGCCCCAAGTCCGGCATTTTCAAGCCACCGAGCCCGTGGCTAGAATGCACGCCGGCACTTCAGTCGGGCGAGGAACCAGCATTCATGAAAAACCAGCAACAAACCGCTCCATTCGATATCGCGGAGGCGAGGCGCGTCCTCGTCGATGTGTTCGCGCCCTGGGTGCAGGATCTCGGGCTCTCGGTCGAGGAGCTGGAGTACGACCCGCCGCCGGATGCCGAATCCGGCTGGCAGCCGGGCGCGATCCTGCGCATGCCGTTTTCCGAACGCCTGTGCCGGGCCGGCGGCATTGTCTGCGGTCAGGCGCTGATGGCGTTCGCCGACACCGCGATGGTGCTGGCAAATCTGGCGGCCAATCGCGGCTACCGGCCGATGACGACGGTGGATCAAACCACCCATTTCATGCGCGCCGTCACCGCCTCGGACGTGCTCGCCGACGCGCGAGTAGTCCGGCTCGGGCGCACCATGAGCTTCGGCCGCGTCACGCTGTCAAGCGCCACCGATCGCAAGCCGGTCGCGATGGTCTCGAGCGCTTTCGCAATGCTGTGACTGCGAAGTCGGCGCGAGGCGCACCTAGGCGGAGCGCTTCGAGATCGGTTCAACGAGACTCAATTTGGCGAATGGCACGCCGGCTTTCAAAAGCCCGTCACGGTAGTGGGCGATGTCAGCCGGCTTTTTCCAGCGGAAATTCCTCAGATGCCGTTCAACGGTAAAGCCCGGATAGCTGCCGAGCAGGGCTTCGGCGGCCTTTGCGGCTTCCTCCGTGCGGGCCAATTGCGCCAGCGCCGCCGTCCGGATCGCGAGCATCTGAAGATGATTGGGATTTGAATACAGCGCTTCGCGCGACCACGACAACGCAGCGTCATAGTGTCCCAGCAGGTAATGGCTGAACGCATTCAACGCCGACCATTTGTAGCGGGGGTCGGTGTTGCCACGCTGCGCAGCCGTCGAAAGCAACTCGATCGCCTGTTCATGTTCGCCGATCACGAGGTGGCATATTCCAAGCACGCCGCGCGCGCCCATGTCGTACGGGTTGAGATCCACCGCGCTTTTTCCGGCCGCCATTGCCGCCTCGTGGTGGCCCTGCATCGCATGCAGATAGGCCAGAATGGCAAACGCAAAGGAGGAACGGGGATCAAGCCTGACGCTGCTTTCTGCCAACCCCATCGCCTCGGTCCACAATCCGCTGGTACTCCTGAGCCATCCATACTGCACGCCCTGCACCAGGATGGTGGCGAGATAGGCGTATGCAATCGAGAGCGCCGGGTCGAGCGCGATGGCCTCCCTGAACAGCGCGATCGAGCCTTCAAAATCCGCCTTGGTCTGCTGGTAATAGCGGGAAAGTCCCCTCAAAAACCGATCCCAAGCGGTGAGATCGGCTGACGTCGACCGCGCGGGGGCGGCGAACGCTTCGGCGCGAAATATCTCCGGCGCCAACGCCGCCGACAGATGCGCGGTGATTTCATCCTGCATCGCGAACAGATCGCCGAAATCCCTGTCGTAACGACCGGTCCATAATTGCTCGCCGCTCTCCGGAGCGATCAGTTCGGCGGTGACACGAATCTTGGTTCCGGCGCGCCGTACCGAGCCCTGGATCAAATAGGTCGCGTCAATCTCGCGCGCGATCAGGCGCGTGCTCAGATTTTTGCCTTTGAACGAAAAAGTCGAACTTCGGCTCAGCACGCGATAAAAGGAGTGCAGGGAAAGCGCGTGGATCAGGTCTTCGGTCAACCCGTCGGAAAAATATTCGTCGGTGCTGTCACTGAGATTTGCGAACGGAAGCACGCCGACGATCGCCGTTCGATACTGCGCCGGCAGGCCTGAGGCGCTGTTGTGCTCGTGCCCGCTTCTGTCGCGTCCGCCCGGCTCCCAGGTCCAGACATCGACCGGTTCTTCGATGTTCTTCAGGCGGTGACCGCCGGCGTCGACCAGGGGGACGCTGAGATGCTTGCTCGCCTCATGGTAGGCCTTGGCCGAAACCGCGACACCGCCGGGCGCCGCCACCGCTTCCAGGCGAACGGCGACGTTCACGCCGTCCCCAAACACCTCGTCTTCGTCGGCGATCACATCTCCCATGTGGACGCCGAGTCGGAACTGCATGGCCCGGTCGGCCGGCAGATGATTGTTCCGCTCCGCCATCAGCGCCTGCATCGCGATCGACGCCTCGATGGCGCCGACGATGCTCGGAAACTCGAGCAGGAAGCCGTCGCCGGTGTTCTTCACGACGCGCCCGCCATGATTGAGAATGACCGGATATATCGCGCCGCGATGGGCCTTGAAGGCGGCGTGGGTGCCTGCCTCGTCGGCGCCCATCATCCGCGAGTAACCTGCCACGTCAGCGCAGACGATGGCAGCCAGACGTCTCTCCATTCCCATGCTCCTGAACCGGCAGTACCACGGCACATGGGTGCAACAGCGGAACCGGCGCGACCAACATCGCAAGTGTAGCCGGGATGCAGCGCAGCGCAATCCGGGACATTGCGGCGCGGATGGGGCGGCCCCGGATTACGCTGTGCGGCTGCACCCGGGCCAAGAATTCTCGCCGTCATCGCGAGCCCACGGCGCACGACTGCGTTCCCGCGGCGTCAGCCGTCATTCGAGAGCCGGGCAAAGTCCGCAAGGACGGCGGCCACCAGATCGCGATGATGGGCATCGTCCGGAGCCAACCCCGCGGCGTACAGATTGAGGACGTAGCGCGCCTTGGCGGCGGCTTCCGGCCATGAAACAGCCGGGGCCGACAGAAGCTGATTTTCGACGATGCCCTGGCGGTGGCGCAGGTCTCTCGCGTTGTTCTCAACGTCCGCCAGGATGCGGCGAATGTCAGTCGCCTTCTGTGCGGCCATGCCGCGGTGCTTGTCGAGATCGAGCGGCTGGTCACTCACGAGGCGCGCTCGCGTCAATGCGTTGGGCATCGGACAGATCGATCGAACTGATGGAAATCATTTCCATTGTCGAACTCAGCGGGGCTGCCGGCACCATGATCATGGTGGCAATGCGACGGAACGAAGCAAACGACAATCCTTCGATCATCTCCTCGTCGGTGATGACTTCGTAAGCCCCTGCCGTCAGCAGGCGGTCGATGCCCTTGATCCGAAACGGGTGCCTGAAGGTGACGGTTTCCCGCCGCGACCGAATGGTCATGCCCAACTGCCTTTCCCAAACAGCCCGGTGCCGGCGCTTTGGCGGTGGTGCATGCGTCGAACGTGCGCTCTTTCGGCAGAATTAGCTATCGCTTTCTTTCAGGACCGGCGTCGCCGCGCCGATTGCGTCGGCTACGGCGATGGGGGCCGGGCGGCACCAGATCGTCACGCCGCCGGCGCCTTGATCGAGCCAAGCGGTACATTCAGCGCATAGACGAAGCCGGATGGTTCGTAAGCCAATCGCACATCGCCATTCAATTGTTGGCCAAGCAATTCCATCATGCGGGTGCCGAAGCTCCGCCGCTTTGGCGGCTCGACCGCGGGGCCACCCCTATCGGTCCAGGTCAGGCGAAGGCGCCGCTTCTCCTCGTCTATCGTCCAGGCGATTTCGACGCGGCCATTGGGACTCGAGAGCGCCCCAAATTTCGTGGTGTTGGTGCACAGTTCATTGAACGTCATCGCAAGCGCGATAACGGCGCCGGAAGTAATCTTGATTTCCGGCCCGTTGAAATGAAAACGCCTGCCCCCTCGACCGTCGTAGGGTTCGGTCGCGCCGCTCAGGGTATGGGTGAGACTGGCGCTGGCCCAGCTTACCTGCATCAGCAGATCGTGCGCTCGCGCCAACGCGGTCAGCCGGCCTTCAATCGCCTTCTGGCCGTGCTCGATACTGGTCGCGGTTCGCAGGCTTTGCGATGCAATCGCGCTCACGGTGGCAAGCGTGTTCTTGATGCGATGGTGCAGTTCTCCGAGGATGAGCTTCTGCAGCTTGTCGGCGGCTTCACGCTCCCTGGCGTCGATGCCGGCCTGCGCGAGCAAAGCCCGGGCGTCGACGCCGGCTTGCTCCAGCAACAGGCGAAGGCTCTCATTCTCCGCCGACAACACCGCCTCTTGTGCGGAGCGCGGAGGCGGACCGACTGGCGCTGCGCCGTCAAAGGCCCCGTCTGCCGGCAAGGAGGCCGCGTCCGTCACAATCTGCAAGGCGCCTTTGCCCACCATCGCCTGCAGCTCGGCGATCACTTGCTCGACGCCGAGCGGTTTGCCGAAAAAGCGGCTGTCGGCGGGCCGATCGGCTTCGGATGGGCTCACCTGGCCGGAAACCAGGATGATCTTGATGGCGGGCCAGCGGTCGTGCACCGCCTGGGCCAGTTTCAGGCCGTCCATGGTGCCGGGCATTTGGATATCCGTAAACAGCAGCGATATGTCCGAACGTGACTCAAGAATGGAAAGCGCTTCATCGGCGTTGACGGCTTCGACAGGATGGAATCCGGCATCCTCGACAATATCGGCGGCGCGCATGCGCAGCACCATCTCGTCTTCGACGACGAGTACGTTCGGCACCTCGGTTGAATCTATCAAGATGGGCGGCCTAACTCTTTCACGAGCCGATGAAGACCAACCGCCGAAGGCAGTTGCGCAAGGGCGGTATTGGCGTGAACCATTGCTGCGCCTATCGTGGGGAAATAGCGAGCTAAATCAAAATAATTCGCCGTGTACCTTTGCGATTGTGGCGGGAACTTATCGCCGGTCACGCCGGATACTCCCGATGGTGGTTATGGATTCCGGGCCTGCGCCATCCAAGTCGGCTGTTGCCGACTTGGACAATCGTATTTGCTGAACTCGGGTAAACCCGAGTTCAGTCGGCGCATCCCGGAACGACGGAGGAGAGGTCCCTGCAAAATCCGGGGTCATCGCGCTGCGCTCCCTCCGGGCTACAACGCCGCCGCGCCGGCTCGGCGCGCTTTCCTGCGACGGCGCCAGTCCCACAGTGCAACCGCGCTCAGCGCGATTACGAACAACAGCACCATCGCCTCGCTTTCGAATCGCCCACCGGGGCGGTCGACGGTGCGCGACCACAGCGAGGGCGCCTCGCCTGGCCGCGCCAGACGAAAAGCCACCATGCTGTCGCCGATCGAGGTGCCGACTTCGGAATGACCGCCGGCCGCGATCGCCACATATTGTTCGCCCTTCCACAGATACGTCATGGGATTGGCGACGCCGGGGACCGGCAGCCTGCCCTGCCAGAGCTCTTCGCCGGATTTGGCGTCGAAGGCACGCAAATACGCGTCCATCGCGCCGGTGAAGACGAGGCCGCCCGCGGTAATCATGACGCCGTTGACCAGCGGCGTCCCCCATTTGAAGGCGATCCCCAGCGGCGCCCGATCCTCGGCGGTGCCGACCGATGACTGCCAGAGGATCTTTCCGGCCTTGAGATCGACCGCGACCAGCGCGCCCCAGGGCGGCTTGCTGCACAGGATGCCGAGCGGCGACATCGCGACACGCCGCGTCACTGCGAAGGGCGCACCGCGCTGCGGTCCGAAATCGACACCGGATGCCGGCTTGAAACCTTCCGCATCGGTTCGCGGGATCAGCTTGACGATGTGCACGGCCCGGCTGGTGTTGGCATAGAGGATCTGGTTGACCGGATCGAACGCCGCGCCGCCCCAGTTCACCCCGCCGCCGGTCATTGGGAAGATCAGCGTCCCCTGCGTCGAGGGCGGCGTATAGAGCCCCTCATTGCGCGCGGCTGCGAGTTGCTTCTCGCAGGACGTGCTGCGCAACAGCGGAAATGGCTTGAACACGTCGGCGGCCGAGATCTGCTGCGGCATCAGCGCCGGCACGTGGGTTGGAAACGGCTGTGTCGGCGAAAGCTGTTCACCCTCCGCGCCGCCCTGTGGCACCCTGCGCTCCTCGACCGGCCACACTGGCCGGCCGGTGTCGCGGTCGAGCACGAAGACAAAGCCCTGCTTGGTCGGTTAAATCACGACATCGCGCATTCCCGCGCCAGTGTCGATGCGGGCCAGCGTCGGCTGCGCCGGCAGGTCGTAGTCCCAGACGTCGTGATGCACGGTCTGGAACGACCACACCAGCTCGCCGGTCTCGGCGCGCAGCGCGACCACGGAATTGGCATGTTCGTCATTGCCGGGCCGTTGGCCGCCCCAGAAATCCGGGCTGGGCGAGGAGGTTGGCAGGAAAACCAGTCCGCGCTCTTCATCCGATGACATCGGCGCCCAGACATTGGCGGTGCCGGCGACGATGCCGTCATGGACCAGCGGGTCCCAGCTCCAGCGCGGCCGCCCGGTCCGGGCATCGAACGCGCGCACCGTCCCGAGCGGCGCATCGACGCGGACATTGTCCGAGATCGAAGAGCCGACAATGACCACGCCGCGGCTCACCACGGGTGCGGAGGTGATCTGGAATTCGCCCGGCCACACCAATGTCTTGCCGATCTCGAGCTTCACCTCGCCCTCGCTGCCGAAATCGGCGCAGGGAATCCCGGTCCTGGCGTCGAGTGCGATCACCCGGGCATCGTTGGTGCCCATGAAAATGCGGGCGCGGCAGGCCGCAGCTTCGGCGGCCTGGTCATCGACCCAGTAGGCGAGGCCGCGACAGACATAACGGTTGCCGGGGCGCTGCGCGGTGCTGATCTTCGGATCGTATCGCCACTTCGGCGCGCCGGTGCCGGGATCGAGCGCAATGACCTCGTTGAAGGGCGAACAGAACACCAGGCTGTCCTCGACCAACAGCGGTGTTGCCTCGAACTTGGTGCGGTTCATCACCGCCGGCACGCGGGCATCGAGATCGCCGGTGCGGAATTGCCACGCGCGCACGAGGTTGTCGACATTTTGCGGCGTGATCTGTTTGAGCGGCGAAAACCGCGTCCCACCGCGGTCTCCGCCCCAATGCTCCCAGCCGGACGCCGGTACTGCGACCAGGCACATCACGACGAGCAGACCGGAAAGATATCGCATGGCGGGCATCAATTCGAAAAATGACGATCGAGAGGCTATTTCGGTTTCTTCACGGAGTCGGCGGGGCGGGCCACGCCCCATGGATCGTATTTCTCCTTGGGGTCGGGTATTCGCTCCAGCGCGGCCTTGTATGCCTTGTCGTCCACTTGCGGCTTTTTCGGCTCCGTCTTGTCGCCGCCGCCGTGCCGTTTGCCGCCCATCTGGGCCTGCGCGGGCACAGCGATCATCACCAAAATTGCCGCCGCAACCACTCGGATCTTCATCGCCCTGGCCTCCCTGCCATTGCTGTTCCCAATACTTACCCTGCAACCGGATGATGGCAAACACGGGATCGGCATAGCCGCCCATCATAGCGGCCTTCCGCAAACCGCTCCGGAAACGGTTGGTAACGAAAGGGTCGCGAATCAGCCCCGATCTCTGGTCATCTGACCCGCGACAGACAGGCCGGACGGATGAAGCGGGCCATTGCTTATGCGGCGCTGACGGCAAGCGCGGCGCTGATGTTGGCGGGCTGTGGCTTCGCCGACAGCCACGCGACGTTGCCGGATTTCATGCGCGCCAGGGCCAGCGAGCCGCCGGCGGAGCCGCCACCCGATGTCAAGCAAATGGTCCGCAGCCACCTGGATTCAGTGTTCGTTGCCGCATCCGCGCCGCGCGACGTGCGGGTCTCCCGGCCCCGCCACCAAATCGCGGCTTTGGGCTGGATCGCCTGCGTCACGGCTGAACTCACCTCGGCCACCGGCAAACCGCTGGGCACGCAGACCTATCGCATCACCATCGAGGACGGGGTGATCCTGGACCGGCGCCATGTCGAGGCCGATGACACTTGCGTGTCCGAAACCTACGAGCCGATCTAGCGGCCTGACCCAAGGTCGGGGGCGACTGCGCGGTTCCGGATGTCCGGCCGGCCCGCATGATAAACAGCCGGTAAATGTCATCGCTCAAATTGCATCCCGGCGCCAATCATATTTTCCAACCTTTGCGCTAGCGTTCGCCAAATGACGCGGGCGGAGGACGGCGCCGGACGGGCGCGTTCACAAAACGCGATTTTCGGACGGCGACGTGGTCGAGATTACCGACACAGCGGGGATGGATCGCGCATCGGCCAGAGATGCTGCCGCGCCGCGAGGCGATGCGCTGGCGCCGCTCGCCACCATCAAATTGAGCCAGTGGCGCGAGCTCGCCGGCCGCGCGATCGAGCCAAACGGCTATTACCTGCCGGAATGGGAACTGGCGGTGAATGCATTCGCGCCGGGGCGCAGCAGTGCTTCGATGCTCGCGGCCTGGCACGATGAGCCGCTCCGGCTGATCGGGCTCATGCCGGTGGTCTCGCTCTGGCGCGCCTACCGGATTCCGCTGCCGGCGCTGGTCAGCGCGAATCCCTATGGCACGCTCTGCACGCCGCCGCTCGATCGCGACGCCTCCGAGGATGCCGTGGCCCGACTGGTGCAACAGGCGCGCCGAGCCGGCGTCCGTGCCCTGATCCTGCGCGACATGGCGCTCGACGGCCCCGCCATGAAGGCGTTTTCGGACGCGTTGCGGCGAGACGGCTTGCGCCCGCGCGTGCTGCAATCCGGCCTGCGCGCCTGCCTCGACGCCACGCGCGACGGCGACCAACTGCTGCACGACGCCGTCGGCGCGAGGAGACTGAAGGAATTGCGCCGCCAGCGCAGCCGCCTCGCCGGGCACGGCGCCGTTGCTTTCGAGGTGGCACGGACCAGGGACGAAGTCACCGCGGCGCTCGAGGTCTTTCTGAAGATCGAGGCCAGCGGCTGGAAGGGCCAGCGCGGCACCGCCCTGGTCCAGCGCGATGGCGACGCGAGCTTCATCCGCCGCGCGGCAATCGCGCTTGCCGCCAACGGCCAGTGCGAGATCGTGAGCTTGCGCGCGGGCGATACGCCGGTCGCGGCCGCGATCGTGCTGCGGCACCAGCACCGCGCCTTTTACTTCAAGCTCGGCATCGACGAGCGCTTCGCGAAATTTTCACCGGGGGTGCAGCTCACGCTCGACCTGACCCGGCACCTCTGCGCCGATCCCGCGATCACATCGGCGGATTCCACCGCCAGCCCCGATCATCCCATGATCAACCCGATCTGGCGCGGCCGGCTTGCGATCGGCGACGTGCTGATCCCGCTGCGGCCGAACGATCCGGTGGTATCGCTGATCCAGGCCGCGATGATCCTGCGCCACGCGGGCCTCGAGCTGGCGCGCCGCGGCGCGCGGCTGATCCGCGCCCGGCAGCGGAAGCGCTGAGGCGCAGTTGCTGATCGCGCGGTCGCGCCGAAGTCCCCCGGATCTAAAGGTCGTCGTCCGATATTTCGGCAAGCTTCGCCAGCAGCCCGGCTTTTAGCGGCCTGTTGCCGTGGATCGGAATCGACAGCCTGACAACGCTGCCGCTCTTGCCGTAAATATGGTGACTACCGCTAATGCGAACTAACGTCCAACGACGTCGCTCGATAATCCGAGCGAAGTCGCGGCCGGACAGCGACTTCATGCAGGCAGCTCCAGCATGCGTTCGGTGCCGCCCGGCTCAGGCGGGGCGATTTCTATCGAAAGACAGCCCTCGATCGCTTCATGGAGATTCTGCATCAGCTCATCCATGCTGTCGCCCCGAGTCGCGCAGCCCGGAATGGCAGGGACTTCGGCCCAGAAGCCCCCCTCCTCAGCTTCGTGCACAACAATCTTGATCTTCATCGTCGCCTCCGCCGGGAACCTTCCCTCAGCCAAGCTGCAAATTCAAGCCCGGCCGACGACGAGCCTTATTCCGCCGCCTGCGCATTTACTTCCGCCGAGACCTGTCGGATGGCGCGGGCGAGCTGATCGGCGGGCTGGGCGCCGGACACCGCGTATTTCTGCGCGAACACGAAGGTCGGCACCCCCGAGATGCCCTTGTCGGAAGCTTCCTGTGCCTGCGCCGAAATCAGCGCGACGTCCTCGTCGGTGGCAAGACGCCGGCGTACCTCGTCGGCATCGAGACCGATGTCGGCGGCCGCCTGCACCAGCACGTCGATGTCGGTGAGATCGCCGCCGTCGCGGAAATACAACTCCATCAGCCGCTGCTTCATCTCGGCGGACTTGCCCTGCGCATCGGCCCAGTGGATCAGACGATGGCAATCGATGGTGTTGGGCTGGCGTTTGACGAGATCCGGCCGGTACAACAGGCCCTCTTCGTCGGCGGCAGCCACCACGCGGCCGGCGATGCCCTTGTAGGCCTCGGGCGAGCCGAACTTCGCGGTGAGATATTCGTCGCGGCCGATCCCCTCGCGCGGCACCCAGGAATTGAGAAAGAACGGCCGCCAGCGCACCTCGACCGGCACATCCGGCACCAGCGCCAGCGCGGTTTCGATGCGGCGCTTGCCGATATAGCACCACGGGCACACCACATCGGAAACGATATCGATCTTAAGCGGTTTCAGGCTGCTCATCGGGGCCTCCTCGCCGGGAAGCCCCAGAGATATGCCGCAACCCGAACCCGGACAAGGGAGCTATGTGAGGTTGGCGGCGATCGCCCGCATTCGCTCGGCGGTCCGATCGTCCGCCGGAAAGAACGTTTCCAGTGCCAGTTCCGACAGCGTGATATCGATCGGCGTACCGAAAATCATCGTGGTCGAGAAGAAGCTCAGGATGTCCCCGCCCAGCCGCATCTTGAACGGGATCGCGACACTGTCGGAGGACAACGGCGCCGATCGCGCCGGGATCGGAAACGCCTTGAGGTCGTGATAAAGCCGGATCAATTCGGGATCGGCGGTCGCTTCGCACTGCCGATGCAGCCGCTCCAGCAGATGTCCGCACCATTCGGCCAGGTTGACGGTGCGCGCCGCCAGCGCCTCGGGGTGAAAGCTCAGCCGCAGCACGTTGAGAGGCTGGCCGAGCAGCCGCTCCGGCACGCCCTCGAGCAGCGGCATCACCATGCGGTTGGCCGACACCAGATTCCAGTGCCGGTCGACCGCCAGCGCCGGATTGGGCTCGTGGGCCCGCAGCACGAGATCGATCGCCGCGCGCGCCGATTTCAGCGCGGGATCATCCAGCGAGCGCTGCTGAAACGCCGGGGCAAATCCCGCCGCCACCAGCAGCACGTTGCGCTCACGCAACGGCACCTCGAGCCGTTCGGCGAGCTTCAGCACCATGTCGCGCGACGGCGCCGCGCGGCCGGTCTCCACAAAACTGAGGTGGCGCGCGGAAATCTCGGCGTCCCCGGCAAGGTCGAGCTGGCTGAGATGACGACGCTGCCGCCATTCCCGCAGATGCGCGCCGATATGGACGGGGTTGATTCGGTCGGCGGTCGCCGTGGCAGAGAGTGCGTTCATGGTGGAAGCCTACCACGCGAATTCCACCCATTCCATTACGTGCGAGGTAATCGAAATCAGGTTGCGACGGCGCCATCTCCGACATCACAGGAGATGACCATGCGCCGCTCACCGATCCCCTCCCTTGACGTCCATCTCGGCATGATTCCATGGCTGCTCAAACTGGCAACGCGAATGCTGGCGCGCGGGCTCAACATGCCGGAGCCACTGGTGCACCACACCGGCGTGTTCGTGTTCGCACAGGTCGCGGCTTTCGAGACCAGCATCGGCAAGTCGCTCTGCCCGAACCGCCTGCTGCGTTACTTGCGGAAGCGACGCCGCGGATCGGGGCGCTGACGCTTCCGCCATTGCCCCGAACAGGACGGCCATGAGCCGGGATGTGTATAGTACCACGGGGTTTGCACGCGGATGTTCGGGAGGCACGACATGACACCGGCACCGGTGAGCGGTACGGAAGGATATGCCGACGAGGCGGCGGAGCTTTTCAATCGCTACGAAACCATCCCCGCCGCCGACGCCCATCGGGCGGTGCTGCATTTGATCCCGGCAGTGCCGAGCCATGTGCTGGACATCGGCTCCGGCACCGGGCGCGATGCGGCGTGGTTCGCCGCCCAGGGTCACCGCGTCGTCGCCGTGGAGCCGACCGAGGCCTTGCGTCGGCCAGCCATGGCGCTGCATCGCTCGCCTCGGATCGAATGGCTCGACGACAGCCTGCCCGATCTCGCGCTGCTGCGCAGCCGCGGCGGCAGCTTTGACCTCGTCATGCTTACCGCGGTCTGGATGCATCTCGATGTGCGGCAGCGCCGGCAGGCGATGCCGAGCCTCGCCGCGCTGGTGCGCAGCGGCGGCACCGTGATCATGACGCTCCGGCACGGACCTGTGCCATCCGGACGCCGCATGTTCGAGGTTTCGGCCGATGAAACCATCGGACTCGCCGCGACGCATCATCTGCATCCCGTCCTGAACCTGCGCGCGGAATCAAATCACCCGCAAAACCACGCCGCCGGCGTCACCTGGACCAGGCTCGCTTTTGTCAAAGTGATGGCGTCTGCGGCCTAGCGTCGGCGCGTGGCCTGCTCCATTGGCGTGCTTGCCGTTCGGCCTTGCGCCATTCATCCCCTGCAGCATCCGCCCGGCTTTTTCCGCCTGCTTTTCGGCCTTTTTCAGCGCCTTCTTCTCGGCCCTGGCTTTCAGGCGCAGCCTTTCCGCCCGCGCTTCGGCGCGCTTCTTGCTGCGCTTGCGTTCGCAGGCGTCGCATTTGCAGCCGATCGGCTTCAGATAGGCCTTGAAGTAGTCGGTGCCGTAATCGTAGCTGATCTCCTCGCCGGGCTCGATGTTCTTGATGGCGCGGATCACTACCTTGCGCTTGCGCGGCTTGACGTCGGATTCCGCGTTCGGCTTGCAGGCGTGATTGATGTAGCGCGCGACGTTCTTGCGCACTGAACCGTCGATGGTCCAGCGATTGCTGAGCTCGAACAGATATTTGTTTTCGATCGCGTCGTCTTTTTTCTTCTTGGAATCAAGCAGCGGACCAAAATAGCGGATGATCTTGGTGCCCTTCTTGATCGGCTTGGTGGCGAACAGGCCGAGCCCGGTACGGGAACGGCCGACGCGATAGGGCTTGTTCGGGGAAATGGCAGGCATGATGGATAAGGAACTGACACGCTGGAGACGGCGACGGGATGACGAAGCCGCTGTCTTAAAACGATTCCGCTCCGATGTCAGGCTTTTCGCACATTTGTCAGCAACCTTCCCCAGCTTGCGTTGCCCTGACCTGCGGGCCGGGTTCCCTCGCCGCGCTGGCGTGCTGTCATGATGCCGCTGGCCGGCCAATGGCGGATCTGAGCATGGCTTCGAGCAGGCTTTCGGCATCGGTGCCTGCGGGCAGCCGCCGGAGCACGTCGGTGAGCCGGCCATCGAGTAGCAGCATGGTGAAACCGTGGACCAGCGACCAGGCGCGAACGATGGCGGCAGCCTGGTCGAGCGATAGCACCTGCTCGGAGATCTGCTCGTGGCGGCTCGCGCCGATCGCGCCGGCCAATCCGGCAAACGAGGCATTGGCCGCTTCATGCAGCGAAGGCCGCGTCATATCGAGACGCTCGGTGCGAAACATCAGGCCGTACATACCGGGATGCGCCCGAGCATAACCGACATAGGCCTTGGCTCGCGCCACTCCCTTCTCGACGGGCGACGCGGCTGCGGCGCCGGCCTGCGCCATCGCGGCGTTGAATTGCCGGAAGCCGATCGCGGCGAGTTCGCTGACCAGGCCGGTGAGATCGCCGAAATGGTGAGTGGGCGCGGCGTGCGACACGCCGGCCTCGCGCGCCACCGCGCGCAGCGTCAGCCCGGCCAGTCCGTCGCGTTCGAGCACGTGCTCGGCCGCCTTCAGCAGGGCATCGCGCAGCGCGCCGTGATGATAGCGAGCCTGTGCCACCGCTCGGGCAGCGCCACGGAAGTTCCGGCTTCCGCTCGCCCGAGCCGGTGTTCGTGGAGCAGACCGGATCCGGGCCGGAGTGTCGCTGCTTCTTCTGACCATGGGCACTTTATACGTTCCGATTTTGACACTGTAAAGATTTCGCTTGACGGATACGGCGACGGGCCGTAATTAAATCTTTACGATGTAAAGATATCAGGGAGCACCCGATGCAACGGGACATGGCGAGTGAGGCGGCTATCACCAACCGGGGACCGATCCCGATGGAATGCGACGCGCCGCATCTCGAGATCGAAGGCGAACTGCCGCGCGAACTGAACGGCACGCTGTACCGCAACGGTCCTAATCCGCAATTCCAATCGCGGGACGCGCATTGGTTCGTGGGCGACGGCATGCTGCACGCCTTCCATTTCGAGAACGGTCGCGCCAGCTACCGCAACCGCTGGGTCCGCACCGCGAAATGGCAGGCCGAACACGACGCCGGCCGCGCACTGTTCGGCGGCTTCGGCCAGAAACTGCCGGACGCGCCGGTCTCGGTCACCCGCGACGGCGGCGTTGCCAACACCAATATCGTGTTTCACGGCGGACGCCTGCTGGCGCTGGAGGAAGGCCATCTGCCGACCGAGATCGAGCCGGGTACGCTCAGGACCCGCGGCCCGTGCAGCTTTGGCGGCAGCATCGCCGGGCCGTTCACCGCGCATCCCAAGATCGATCCGATGACCGGCGAGATGGTTTTTTTCGGCTACAATGCCGCCGGACCGTTCAGCCCTGCCCTCAGCTTCGGATCCATCAATTCATCCGGCCTGGTGACGCGGTTCGATCGCCTCGAAGCGCCCTACGCCAGCATGGTGCACGATTTCATCGTTACCGAGCGCCATCTGCTGTTTCCGATCCTGCCCATCACCGGGAGCATGGATCGCGCGATGCGCGGCCGGCCGCCCTATGCCTGGGAGCCGGGCAAGGGCGCCTATGTCGGCGTCATGAAGCGCGCCGGCGCTGCCGCCGACATCGTCTGGTTCCGCGCCGAGAGCTGTTACGTCTTCCATGTGATGAATGCGTGGGAGGAAGGCGAGCGTATCGTCGCCGATGTCATGCAATGCGAGGAAGCGCCCCTGTTCCCGCATCCCGATGGCTCGCCGACCGACCCGAACAAATCGCGGGCACGGCTGTGCCGCTGGACCTTCGATCTCGCCGGCAATACCGACCGCTTCACGCAGGTTTACCTCGACGAGATCAGCGGCGAATTTCCCCGCATCGACGATCGCCGTGCCGGTCATGTCAGCCGCCACGGCTGGTACGCCTGTGCCAACCCGGAGCTGCCGGTGCTCGACGGGTTCTCGGGCCTGGTGCATGTCGGCGGCGGCGGCGTCCGCCTCAGCCGCTATCTGCTGCCGGCCGGCGACACCATTTCGGAGCCGGTGTTCGTGGCCCGCGGCGAGGATGCCGTCGAGGGCGATGGCTGGCTGCTGGCGGTGGTGTGGCGGGCACGCGAAAATCGCAGCGACCTTGCGGTGTTCAATGCCACCGAAATCGACGCAGGCCCGGTGGCGCTGGCGCGGCTCGGTCATCGTGTTCCCGATGGCTTTCACGGCAACTGGGTCAATGCGGCCTGACGATGGCGGCCCCCATCGCCGTGATGGTCGCCTGTAAGCTATTAAATTCGCGCCTGAATAACGCGCCACTCACTTTATTTTGACACTGTAAAGATTTGGCTTGACGCTGCTCTCTTTTGCTTCTAGTTCTATCTTTACGATGTAAAGATTAGCCGGAGAGGCTATCATGGCGATTTTCCTGATCCTTGCGCCCTATGGCGCCTTCGCTTTCCTGATGCTGCTGACATCGGCCACCGTCAGCCTGCTCGCTTCGGCCGCAATCTGCCTTGCCGTCATCGCGCTCGACGTCGTGCGCGGCCGCTCGATCAAGTTGCTCGGCGCCGGCTCGGCGGTTGTGTTCGCCGGAATAGGCGGCTACGTCGCGTTGGTCGATCCCACCTTGAGCATTGCCGCGGTCAAGCTCGCAGTCGACGCCGGCATCTTCCTGATCTCGGCGACCTCAATGTTGGTGCGCTACCCGTTCACGCTGCAATATGCGCTGGAAGCGGTTCCTGCCGAGACCGCGGCGATGCCCGGCTTCACCCGCGCGAACTACGTCATCACCGGCGCCTGGACCGCCGCCTTGCTATTAATGATGATCGGCAATGCGGCGATGCTCTATGTGCCGGGCCTGCCGATCTGGTCGAGCCTCGTGATCGCTTTCGCCGCCCGAAACAGCGCCGTCTATTTCACCAAATGGTATCCGGAATACCAAAGAGTCAGATACGGTACGGCTGCCGCCGGCGCCCTGCCCACGATTTGAGATTCTCACCCGGAGGAAAGTATCGATGAAGAACGTATTCGCGAAGCTCGCCACCGACTTCTTCTCGACCCTCGTATTCCTCGCGGTGTATTTCGCGACCGACAAAGTGGCGCTGGCAACCGGCGTCGCCATTGCCGCGTCGGTGGCTCAAGTGGTCCATGCCCACATCAAGGGCGCATCGCTCGGCTTCATGACTTACGCCAGCCTCGCGCTGGTGATCGTGCTGGGCAGCGCGACGCTCTTGACCAACGATCCGCGCTTCGTGCTGGCCAAGCCCGCGATCGCCCATTTCGCAATCGGCGCCATCATGCTGAAGCGCGGCTGGATGCTGCGCTACATGCCGCCGATCGTCGCCGAGACCATTCCGGAATATGTCACCGCGGCAGGCTACGCCTGGGCGACGCTGATGTTCGCGCTCGGCGCCGGCACCATCGCCATCGCGCTGACCGGCGATATCAAGCTGTGGGCGCTGTATGTGTCGGTGATCGCGATCGGCGCCAAGATCGCGGCCTTCGCCATGCAATACCTCGCGTTCCGGATCCTGGTGACCAGCCGGATCCGCGCCGCGCGCGCCTGATCGCCGCGGGCCGTTCAAGATATTGGGCTTGTACGGCCGGATGCGCTATACCGCCGCCTGCCTGATCCCGGAACCGTTCCGGTTTTGCGAAGCAAACCTTTAAGGAGAGTTAGATGGCGCTGGATGGAAACTGGAATATCACCATGAGCACGCCAATGGGCGAGCGCAATGCGACGCTGAGCCTGAAAAATTCCGGCGGCACGCTGACGGGTACCCAGGGCGCGGAAGGCAATTCGGCCGAGATCTTCGACGGCTCCGCCAACGGCGACGACGTCGCCTGGAAAGTTTCCATCACCAACCCGATGCCGCTGACGCTCGAATTCACCGGCAAGGTCTCCGGCGACAGCATGTCCGGCGAAATGGGCATCGGCCCGATGGGCAGCTTTCCATTCAAGGGAACGCGGGCGTAAGGGCGCTCAGCCCAGACCACCATACTCCCCCGTCATTCCGGGACGCGCGGTGGCGAAATCCATAACTACGAAGGTTGATGTTGCGCGAAGCTCCGGCCGCTGTGCGGTTGACAACAAGCATCGGTGGTTATGGATTCCGGGCCCGCGCCAAGTGGCGCGTCCCGGAATGACGAAGAGGGAAGGTCTGCGCCCCCTCACCCCAGATTCAATTCCTTGAAGAAGTCGTTGCCCTTGTCGTCGATGATGATGAAGGCCGGAAAATCCTCGACCTCGATGCGCCAGATCGCTTCCATGCCGAGTTCGGGATATTCCACCACCTCGACCTTCTTGATGCAGTGTTCGGCCAAATTGGCCGCAGCGCCGCCGATCGAGCCGAGGTAGAATCCGCCGTGCTTCTTGCAGGCTTCGCGCACGGCGACCGCGCGGTTGCCCTTGGCCACCATCACCATCGAGCCGCCGGCCGCCTGAAACTGATCGACGAACGAATCCATCCGGCCCGCGGTGGTCGGACCGAACGCGCCGGAAGCGTAACCATCCGGCGTCTTGGCGGGGCCAGCGTAGTAGACCGGATGGTCCTTGAAGTAGTCCGGCAAGGGCTCGCCGTTCTCGAGCCGTTCGCGCAATTTGCCGTGGGCGGAATCCCGCGCCACGATCATGGTGCCGGTCAGCGACAGCCGGGTCTTGATCGGATGCTGCGACAACGTCGCCAGAAGATCGGCCATCGGCCGGTTGAGATCAATCCTGACGACCTCGCCGCCGAGCGACTGTTCGACCGCCGGCAGGTACTGCGCGGGATTATGCTCGAGCTCTTCGAGAAAGACGCCGTCTTTGGTGATCTTGCCGAGCACCTGGCGATCCGCCGAGCACGACACGCCGAGGCCAATGGGCAGCGAGGCGCCGTGCCGCGGCAGGCGGATCACCCGCACATCGTGGCAGAAATACTTGCCGCCGAACTGGGCGCCGACGCCGAGCGACTGCGTCATCTTCAAAATCTCCTGCTCCATCTCGAGATCGCGGAAGGCGTTGCCGTCGGCCGAGCCATGGCTCGGCAGCGCGTCGAGATAGCGCGCGGAGGCGAGCTTCACCGCCTTCATGCAGAGCTCGGCCGAGGTACCGCCGATCACGATCGCCAGATGATAGGGCGGGCACGCCGCAGTGCCGAGCGTGAGCACCTTCTCCTTCAGGAACGCCAGCAGGCGGTCCCGGGTCAGCACCGAGGGCGTGGCCTGGAACAGAAAGCTCTTGTTGGCGCTGCCGCCGCCCTTGGCCATGAACATGAACTTGTAGGCGTCATCGCCTTCGGCATAGATCTCGCACTGCGCCGGCATGTTGTTGGCAGTGTTCTTCTCCTCATACATCGACAGTGGCGCCACCTGCGAGTAGCGCAGATTGCGGCGCAGATAGGCGTCGCGGGCGCCCTCGCTCAAGGCCGCCTCGTCATCGCCGTCGCTGAGGACGTTGCAGCCCTTCTTGCCCATGATGATCGCGGTGCCGGTGTCCTGGCACATCGGCAAGACTCCGCCGGCGGCGATGTTGGCGTTCTTCAGGAAATCGAAGGCGACGAACTTGTCATTGTCGCTCGCCTCCGTGTCGTCGAGGATGCTGCGCAACTGCTTGAGATGGCCGGGCCGCAGGTAATGGTTGATGTCGCCGAACGCGGCCTCCGACAGCGCCCGCAACGCCTCGCGCGACACCACCAGCATGTCCCTGCCCAGCACCTTCTCGACCCGCACGCCGTCGGCGGTGAGCTTCTTGTAGGGCGTGGTGTCGGGCCCAAGCGGAAACAGCGGGGTGTGTCTGTAGGGCGGTACGGGCTTGGGGTCGGGAAAGGCGGTGGGGGCGTTCATGGCTTGGCTCGCAGGATTGGGGGCCGCCCGCGAGGCGCCGGCGGTCGACCTCGTTCTAAGCACTTTTCGGATAAAGGAAAGGTTCCGAAGAGTGTGGCCGCCGGATTCCCCCCGCAAGGGTGCTTGCGGAAGGTCGCGTCTCGGACTAGCCTTACAAACACACGGGGATGAAGCAGACTCCCCATCAGGCGGCCTCCTCCAAGCTCTCGCACCACTCGACGTGTTCGGGGGATTGCGCGTGGACGGCAGCGGCCGAGGGATGACGAGCGTTACGACCGAGCCACGGGCACCAACCGGTGCGTCGTTGATCGCGCTGCTCTACGCGGCGCGCGGGCTGCGCGGATTTGGCGACGGCTTTGCCATCATTATCCTGCCCGCCTATCTGACGGCGCTCGGTTACGGCGCCGTCGCGGTCGGCATCGTTGCCACCGCTTCCTTGCTTGGAACGGCAATGCTGACCTTGATCGTCGGCTGGATCGCGCCCCGCCACGACCTGCGGGCACTGCTGATCTTTGGCGCCATGCTGATGGCGGCAACCGGCCTTGCGTTTCCTGGCGCAGAGCATCTCGTCATGATCTTGCTGGTCGCGTTTATTGGCACCATCAACCCGTCGGGTGGCGATCTCGGCGCCCTTGTTCCGCTCGAGCACGCGGTGCTGGCGCGCAACGCGTCCGACGAGCGGCGCACGCAGGTGTTTGCGCGCTATAGCCTGATCGGGGCGCTTTGCACCGCAGCCGGATCGCTTGCAGCATCAGCGCCTGATTTCCTCGTTTCGCACGGCACCACGAAGCTCGGCGCGTTCCGGATCATGTTCTATGCCTATGCTGCGCTCGGCGTTTGCAGCGCGCTAATCTATCGTCGGGTCCCGCACGTACGTGCCGAAGAAAACGTCCGGCCGGCGCCGCTGGGACCTTCGCGCGCAACGGTCTACAAGCTCGCCACGCTGTTCAGCGTCGATGCCTTCGCCGGCGGATTCGTTGCCCAGTCCCTGCTGGTGCTCTGGCTGTTCGAGCGTTTTGACCTGTCGCTATCCGCGGCGGGATTGTTTTTCTTCTGGTCGAGCACGCTGAGTGCCTTTTCCTATCCGGTCGCGGCCTGGATCGCGAAGCGCGTCGGCCTCGTCAACACCATGGTGTTTACCCACATTCCGTCCAGCATATTCCTGATACTTGCGGCGTTCTCGCCCAACCTGTACGTCGCGCTCGGGCTTTTGCTGCTGCGCTCGGCGTTGTCGCAGATGGATGTCCCGACCCGCACATCCTACGTCATGGCGGTTGTCACCCCCGCGGAGCGTCCCGCCGCCGCAAGTGTCACCGCCGTACCGCGCAGCCTTGCGTCCGCGATCAGCCCGGCCCTATCCGGCGCGCTGCTGACCACCGGCTTTCCCGGGCTGCCGCTCGTCGTCTGCGGCGTGCTCAAGATCGCCTACGACCTCGCGCTGTTGGTTTCGTTCCGGCACGTCAAGCCGCCAGAAGAGGCAGGCTGACCCTGCAGGTGAGGTCCATGATACGGCGCGAAGCCTCCTTGCGCTAACCCCTGGCGGACGCTTCAATGGCGCAGGGGGGCATTCGACAATGACATTGCAATCATATCCCGCGGGATCGAGCCTGCTCGGAGCCGGGCTTTCGGTATTGACGGCGATGTTCCTGATGATATCCCCGGCCCGTGCCGATCGCTGCGATGATCTCGCCGCCCAGCTCAAGGCCCAGATCGACGGCCTCGCGGTGGGCAGGACCGCGGCCAATCTGATCTATCTGTCGCACCCGCAGGCCAGGCAGATCACGCTCGGCTGTTCCGGCCGCAACGTCAGCAATCAGCTGTTCGCGAGAGCCGGCAGCCGCAAACCGCCGCCGGCCTTTCTCAATCTGGTCGCGAGCGCCGCCGCCATCATCTTCACGCTGCCGAAGGACGATATGCTGAAAGGCGCGACGCGCTGCATCAAACGAATGGGGCTGTTTCACGGCGACGATGTCTTGACACGGTACCGCCGCCTCGACATGCGCTGCTCCCGGACGAAAACCGAAGCCTCGATCACGATTTCGCGGGGGATCGACCAATAAAGCGCCCCTGCGATCCGGCCCCGGATCGAGCGGTTCCGGGGAAAAATTCCGGTGAATTCGAAGCCTCCCGTTCACCATCCGGCCGGATCGACCCCGATCGCGCGCCTTTTAACGTTTGGATTCATCAGCCGTTGGCCTCCCCTTGCCACAGTCGGACGCAGTGAGTTCAAGGATCCTGTCGATGAGTGTTTCGAGTGTCGCAGCGCCGGCCGCCGTGCAACCGGCTAACAATACCCCTCCGGCCAATCCCCCCGACCCCGGCAATGACAACAATGCCGACGACGCCGGCGCCGCCCAGCCGGCCGCCCCGGCACCGCTTCCACCCGGTCAGGGAACCCGGATTGATCAGCTGGTTTGAAGGCTGAGGCCGGATGCATACCCTTGGTTGGCGGGTATGACGGCATTGGCTCGCCGCAAGTTTGCCGGAAAAGGCGCGATCATGCTGACCCCTGGAACGGGAAAGCCGCATGATTGCGAAACTTCTGCTGCAGAATCTGATCTGGTTCGGCGGGATGGGCGCGCTGCTGTTCGTGACGGCCGGCACGTTGCACTGGCCGGCGGCATGGGTGTTCCTCGGCACCATGGTCGTGCTCGGCGTTGTTGGCGGGTTATGGCTTGCCAGCACCGATCCGGCGCTGCTGGCCGAGCGCATGCGCATGACGATGCAGCCTGACCAGCCCACCGCCGACAAGAAGTTCATGCTGGCGTTCGGCCTCGTGGCGCTGATCTGGCTGGTCGCGATCGGGCTCGACCGGCGCCTGCACGGCTCCGACTTCGCGCTTGCGCTCGAGGGGCTCGGGCTGGCGATGCTGCTGCTCTCGACCGGTTTCATCATGTGGGTGATGCACGAGAATTCGTTCGCCGCCCCCGTTGTCAAGGTGCAGAGCGAACGCGGCCATCGCGTAATCGACAGCGGCCCCTATGCCTGGGTACGGCACCCGATGTACAGCGGCAGCCTGCTGTTCCTGGTCGGCACATCGCTGTTGCTGGGCTCATGGTGGGGCGTTGCGATGGCGCCGCTGTTTACGGTGCTGTTTGGCATTCGCACCGGAATCGAGGAGCGCACTCTGACCGCAGGCCTGCCGGGCTATGGCGATTATACCTCGCGGGTGCGCTATCGGCTGCTTCCCGGCGTCTGGTAACAACAACGGAGCTGACCATGCCTGACAGCAAGACCTACACCGGCGGCTGCCATTGCGGCATGGTTCGGTTCGAATGCACCACCGATCTTGCAATGGTGACGGCGTGCAACTGCTCGATCTGCACCAAGAAGGGCCTGCATTTCGCTTTTCTCACGCCAACCAGCTTTCAGTTGCGCGCCGGCGAGGACAATCTGAAAGAGTACCTGTTCAACAAGCATGCGATCCGGCATCAGCTCTGCGTCGACTGCGGCGTCGACGTGTTCGCGCGCGGCAGCAAGCCCGACGGCACCGAGATTGTGGCGCTCAATGTGAGCTGCATCGACGGCATCGAACTTGCCAAACTGGCGATGACGTCGATCGACGGACGGAACCGGTAGCAAATGGCCGGTATTAAATGTCCAGCTCCCTGTAGCGGCGGAAGATGCCGTCCTCGTTGAAGGCGATGCGCCGCTCGCTGGCGAGATAGGCCTTGATGTTCGGCCTTGCGGCGACGCGGTCGCGCAGCTCGACCAGGCCGGGAATCGCGCGCTCGAAGCTCTTCATGCGCTTCGGGAATGCGTAGCGCAGTCCTTCCACGATCTGGAACAGCGACAAGTCGACATAGCTGGCGCTGCGGCCGGTCAGATAGGAACCGGCATTGCCCTGCAGCAGCCGCTCGAAATAGCCGAGATATTTCGGCGCCCGCTCGCTCCAGAACTCGTCCGTGCGTTTCCTCGCAGGCCCGCGCTGATCCTCGTAGTACAGCGACGGACCCAGCGGATGATGGGTGTCATGAATTTCCAACACCAAATCCGCCACCGTGAGCTGCAGATGATGCACCGACAGCCGTCCTGCCTCCGACTTGGGCGCGAGACCATGGCGCGATCCCAGATAGAACAGGATGTTGGCGGTCTGCCCGATCACGAGCTGGCCGGCCTTGAGGAATGGCGGGGCGAATGGCGGGGTGCCGGCGCGCGCCTGCATCATCCTTGTCATCGCCGCCATGCCGTTCGCGCTGCGCGCGACATCGGCATAATCGGCCCCGGCATCTTCCAGCGCGAGTCGGACAAATTCGCCGCGCCCCTGAATGCCCGGCCAGTAATAGAGTTCATAGCGCATGGACTGCCTCGCGGTGTGCCGGCGCGGGCCGGTCGCGGTTAACGGTCGATGAAATCATTCGTTCAAGACGAAGTCATCCGTCAATCCCGGCAGGCAAGTCCGATGCGCTTTGCCGAAAGCATCGAGACCATGGCGGAGGGGCAATTCTTAGTTTGCCGCGAAGCAGTATAGCAGGCCATCGCCCCCGGTGCTCCTCAGGTCGGACTGGGAGCAGCCGCCATCCGGCCCGCGCGAGGGATGCGAGCTGTTCCAGGATTTCGACGCGTCATCGTCGCGCAATCCCTTGCGGTCGGCATGGCCCAGCATCGCCGAGCCCTGTGTGCTGCTCGTCCAGTTCTTGCAGGTGCGGTCTTCACCCGCCGCGAACGCGGTGCCGTCGGGCTGCGACCCCGTGAGCACGTCATGGCGGTTCGGCTTGTCGCCAATGCCGTTGTTGACGTCGCCTTTTTCGGTGAGCGCGGTTTGCTTGGTGAGGTTGTTGTTGGCGCCGTGCAGGTCGGCAACGTCCTTCGCGATCTCGACGCCCTTGGAATTCTGCCATGGCCCCTTGCCGATGCGATCGCGTGCGTTCACCGCAGGCTTGTCGTCCGCGGGCTGGGTCGATAGATAAGCGCGCCAGGTTTTTGCGCCGGCGCCTGCGGCCTGTGCCAGCGTCTGGCAATAATTGTCGGCACCGGCAAGACCGCCGAGATTGGCGCCGTTGCCGATGCCGGTGCTGGTCACGAAGAAGGTCATGTTGGGTGACTGCGCCCGCGCTGGCTCGGTCGCAACAAGTGCCGGTAGCGCAACCGCGACGACGGCGAAACACGCCCGCGCGGTCATTCTGGCGAGACTGGGCATCTTATCCTCCAATTTTTTCAACCGGCTCGCCGGTGAGCCGGTCTGGTCAGACATCAACCCGGACGGGAAGACGTTATTCCGGTGGATGGCGCCGAAACGAAAGGGCGCCGCTCTTGGCGGCGCCCAGCGATTGTCGGCTTGGCGGCGATCAGGTCTGCTGGATCGCCGATAATTCCCAATTGGCGCCGCGCGGCCGCAGGAAGGTCCATACTTCCGTCGCCTCGGCCGGCTGCTCGCTGCCCTCGACCAACCGCCCGGTGGCGCGATCGATGGTCTTGTCGACCATCGAGAACCGCATCGCGACACTGGCGAAATCGGTATCGCCTTCGCGCCAGGCTTCCGCAAGGTCGCCTTGCAGCAGCTTGGTGCCGGAGACCTTGTTGACGACGTTGCGCGCCCGGTTGGCCTCGAGATCCCTGCTGAAATACGACACCATCTCCGGCGTCGCCAGGGTATGCAGCCTGGCGACGTCCTCGTTCGACCACGCCGCCTGAATTTCGCCAAGCAGCCGTTCGAACGCTTCGTAATCGGCCGGGGCGATCTCCAGTGGCGCACTGCCCGACCCCAATCCGAAACCGGTACCGCCGCCGAAACCCGATGGTGCTCCGGGCCCACCGCCGCCGCCGCTATAGGCCGCCGCGGTGTCGTGGCGACGCTGCCACCACGACATCGCCATCCGGACCAGGAAAACGATCAAGCCAATCTGCAGGATCAGGCCGAACAGCGACGACAAGCCGCCGACCCCGCCGAACATGCCGCCACCGAACAGCAGACCGAGCAGGCCCGCACCGAGGAAACCCGCGGCGAGGCCGCGGAGCATGCCGCCGCCGGGCCGGTTGAACAGCCCGCCGCCTGCTGTGGGGGTGCCGTTCCCCGCACTGCCTGGCTGCCCGAACGTGCGGTTGAACGGCTGCGCCGCGCCCGGCGCCGTCGACGTGCTGGGCGGTGCTGAAAAGGTCCGCGCTCCCCGCGAGCCCGAACTCAAGCCGCCGCCAACCCGGGCGTCGGCCGACGGCGCCGCAAGCATCAGCGGCAGCGCCAACGACAAAACAACTGCAATCGCCTGGACCATCGCGCGCCTGCGCTGCGTGAATTTCATCTGATTTTCCCTAAATCCCCCGCCATGGAGGAAGTGCCGATAAGATGGGCACATCCATTCGAATATGAAGCACCGATTGCCAGTCCGGGCTGCGGCGCTCGGTCGCGGGCGTGCGACAATCGGGCAGGTCGCCGGGCGCGTTCCGTTACGGGGGCGCCATGGTTTCCTTGACCTTGGTAACCAGCGCGCTGAGCGCGAACGGCTTCGCCAGGAAATCAAACTTCTCATTCTCCTCGAGGCTTTTGGCAAACGCGTCTTCGGCATATCCCGAGACGAAGATGATCTTGAGGTCGGGATTGCGCGCCCGCATCGCCCGCAGCAAAGTGGGACCATCCATTTCCGGCATCACCACGTCGGACACCACGAGATCGACCGCTCCGTCTTTTTGCTCCAGCGCCTCCAGCGCCTCGATGCCGTTCGATGCCTCGATCACGGTGTAGCCGCGGGAACGCAGGCCGCGTGCATTGAGCGAGCGCAGGCCCTCCTCGTCTTCCACCAGCAGGATGGTACCCTGACCGGTCAAATCCGCCTTCTTCGGTTCGGCGGCCGCTTCCTTCGCCGCCGCGCCGTTGCCGGCGTGCGGTTCGAGCTGCGCCTCCTGCTCGGGATGGTAGCGCGGCAGGAAAATGTGGAAGGTGGTGCCCTTGCCCGGCTCGGAGTCGACATAGACAAAGCCGCCAGTCTGCTTGACGATGCCGTAGACCGTCGACAGCCCGAGCCCGGTGCCCTTGCCGACTTCCTTGGTCGAGAAGAACGGCTCGAAGATCTTGTCGACGATATCCACGGGAATGCCGGTGCCGGTATCGGAGACGTCAATCCGGACATAGTCCGCCGGCGGCATGCCCTTGTAGGTCAGCCTTTCGGCGTCCTGGGTCGAGACATTCGCGGTCTTGATCGTCAACTTGCCGCCGTCGGGCATCGCGTCGCGGGCGTTGACCGCCAGATTGACGATCACTTGCTCGAACTGCGAGACGTCGGCCTTGACCGGCCAGAGATCGCGGCCGTGCACCGGATCGAATTTGACCTTCTCGCCGATCAGCCGCCGCAGCAGCATGGTTAGATCGGACAGCGCGTCTCCGAGATCGAGCACCTGCGGTCGCAAGGTTTGCTTGCGCGAGAATGCCAGCAATTGCCGCACCAGGGTCGCCGCCCGGGTCGCGTTCTGCTTGATCTGCATGATGTCCTGGAACGAGGGGTCGGTCGGCTTGTGGGCGTTCAGCAGGAAGTCGTTCGCCATCATGATCGCGGAAAGCACATTGTTGAAATCGTGCGCGATGCCGCCGGCGAGCTGGCCAACCATCTCCATCTTCTGCGACTGGTTGATCTGGTTCTCGAGGGTTCGCCGCTCGGTGGTCTCCAGCATGTAGACGATCGCAGCCTCGGTCTCGCGCTCGTCTTCCTCGACTGCCGTCACGAAGAACTGCCCCCATCGCTCTTTCGCGCCGTCGAGCAACGCCTCGACCGGCGGAATGTCGCCCTGCCCCTCCGCGGCCTGGTTGATCGCCGCGACCATCAGGCTGCGATCGCGCGGGTTGACCGCCCTGAAAATCGACTTGTTGGCCGCGCCGTCGAGCCCGAGGCTCTGCGCGAGCTTGGCGAAGCGGGCATTGGCCCGAACCACCGCCCCCGCGCGATCCACGGTTGCGATCGCCATCGGCGTATGGTCGAAGAAACGCATGAAGCGGACTTCGGCGGCGCGCTGCGGATCGGAATGCTCGTCACGCGCGCGATTGATCACCAGCGTGCGCGACGCGCCGGGCACGCCATCGGCCCCGAATGCGAGCTTGTGATAAAGCCGGACCGGAATGGTCTTGCCGCTGCGCATCCGCAGATCGATGTCGAACACCTCGGTTTTGACTTCGCCGGGCACTGCCACGATCGACGCCAGCAGCGCAGCCCCGTCGCCGGATACGATGTCGGTCAGCCGCGGGCCGCCGGAGCCGATCTCGGCGAGGTCATGGTCAAGCCAGTTGGCGAGCGTGGCGTTGACATAGACGAGCTCGCCCGCGGGACTGACCGAGAAGAACCCGCACGGCGCGTGATCGAGATACTCGATCGCGTGCTGCAGTTCCTGGAACACGTCCTCCTGCCGCTCGCGGTCACGGGTGATGTCGGCAATCGACCATACCGCATATTTCGCCTCGCGCTTGCGCTTGCCGAGCGGCCGCACCCGTAGTCGCAGCCAGCGGCCATGGGCGCCGTCGGCGCCGGCAATGCGGACTTCCTCCTGCTGGCGCTTGCCTTCGCGCGCGGCCTTGAGCAGACGGAACACCGCCTCCGACACGTCGGGGTTACCGATGAAGACCCGTTCCACCGGGCGCACGTCCGCCGCGGTCGCAGCTCCCGTGAGCGAAAGATAGGCCGCGTTGAAATAGACGACATGGCCACGCGGGCTGGTGACCGCGAGGCCGTCATGGGCATGATCGGCGATCCGGCCGGTCACCGGGTCGTCGGCGCGGCGATCGGCGAAACGAATGATGCCGGCAGCGAAGGCGAACAGGCTGAATAGCCCGACCATCGCCAGCAATGCCAGCAGGCCGAGGATATAGGGCTGCGCTTGGGCACGGCCGATGGTCATCAGCGCGAGCGCCGCGGCCACAATGCCGCCGGCCACCAGCAGCACCAGCACGATGCTGCCGCCCCGCCGCACCGGTTCATGCGCGGTCATCGGTTCCCGTGACGGATCATGGTCAGGTTCGGCGGTCATACCAGGGGACGCGGCCTGTCGTGAGATGTGACGCACCCGGCGCGGGCTGGCCCCTGAGTGCCTGAATCGGGCCGGCCAGCGCAAGTCCATCAAACCGCTATTTCGCCCGCGGCGCGGCTTTCCCCGGCAATTTCGCCCGCGTTTCACGTCCGGCGGCCGGAAAGCCCGCGCTTGAGACCCATGACATAGCCGATCACTTCGGCGACCGCGTGATAGTGCTCCACCGGGATTTCGTCGTCGATTTCCACAGTTGCATGCAGCGCCCTCGCCAGCGGCACGTTTTCGACGATTGGAATATCGTGCGCCTTGGCGATTTCCCTGATCTTGAGCGCGATCAAATCGACGCCCTTGGCGACGCAGACCGGGGCCGACATGCCGCGTTCGTAGGAAAGCGCCACCGCGTAGTGGGTCGGGTTGGTGATGATCACCGAGGCCTTGGGAACCGCGGTCATCATGCGCTTCTTCATGCGCGCATGCCGCAGCTGCCTGATCCGTCCCTTGACGTGCGGATCGCCTTCGGCCTGCTTGAATTCCTGCTTCATCTCCTGCAGCGACATCTTCTGCCGCTCGTACCACTGCCGGTACTGGAAGAAATAGTCCGCGATCGCGACCACCGCGAGCATCGCCACCACGGCACCCAGCAGCCGCAACGTCAGGGTGACGATGACGCCCAGTATCGTCATCGGATCGAACTGCATCATCGTTTCCAGGCGATGGCGTTCGGGCCACAGGATCGACAACATCACGGTGCCGAGCGCCACCAGCTTGAAAAGGCCCTTGCCGAAATTCGCGGCCGCCTGCTTGCCAAAGATCCGCTTGGCCCCCGAGGCCGGTGAAATCTTGCTCAAATTCGGCTTCAGCGATTCGCCGGACCACACCAGCCGATGCTGCAGCAGGTTGCCCGCGATCGCCGCCATCGCGAGCATCAGGAATGGCACGCCAAGCGCCGCGATCAGCATGTATTCGAGCTTTTGCGTCAGCGCGAGCAGGCTCGGACCGTCGGTGTGGACCATCCATGAATTGGCGATCAGGTTGCGCAGTGGCGCCTGGATCCCGCCGATCGATCCGGAAAACGACGACAGTACCAGCGTTGCCCCAGCGATCATGAACCAGGTGTTGACCTCCTGGCTTTTCGCGACATCGCCGCGATCATGGGCCTCATCCAGCCGTTTTTGCGTGGGGTCTTCTGTTTTGTCGGCTGTGTCGTTCTCGTCGGCCATCGATCAGGCTTTCAGCTAAGGCGTCAAATCGTGCATCACGCCGACAAAATAACTGAGGAAGGTTGTCATCATCGCGGCGAGCACCAGCGCGAAAATCAGGAAGCCGGCAAGGATCGACAGCGGCACGCCGACAAAATAGACCTGCATCTGCGGCATCAGACGTGCCAGCACGCCGAGCCCGACATTGAAGACGAGGCCGAACACCAGAAACGGCGCCGACAATTGTATGCCGATCTTGAAGGCGGCGGAGAAAGCGCGGGTGGCGAGCGCGGCGACATCGCCGCTTGGCATCATCTCGCCGGGCGAGAAGATCGCGTAGCTGTCGTTGAGCGCGGCGATGACGAGGTAGTGGCTGTCGGTGGCAAACAGCAGCGTCACGCCGAGCATGGTGAGGAAATTGCCGACCACCACACCCTGCTGGCCCTGGGTCGGGTCGACGGCGGTGACGAAGCCCAGCCCCATTTGCTGGGCTATCACCGCCCCCGCGACCTGCAATGCCGAAAGGGTTACCCGCGCGGTGGCCCCGAGCACCACCCCGATGATGATCTCGCGGACCATCAGCACCAATAGCGGCGTCAGCGACTGCATGTCGACGTGGTAGGCGGCGCGATGCAACGGCAGAACGATCAGCGTCAGCAACAGCGCGATCGAAAGCTTGATGCGAACCGGGATGTTGGACTCGCCAAGCGCCGGCAACAGCATCACCATGGCGCCGACGCGGGCGAACACCAGCATGAAGGCGGCGGCGAGTGCGGGGAGCAGCGAGACATCGATGCGCATGATTCACGCATAGTGCATCAACCGCCTATGATTCGCGACGATATCCGCATCATTTGGCTGTGCAGCACGTCCGCCATGAACGGCAGCGCCAGCAGCAGGGTGACGAAGATCGCCAGGATTTTCGGCACGAATACCAGCGTCTGCTCCTGAATCTGGGTGAGTGCCTGAAACAGCGACACCACCACGCCGACGACGAGGCCGACGACCATCAGCGGCGACGATACCACCACGATGGTCCAGATTGCATCGCGCGCCACATCGAGAGTTTCCGCACCGGTCATTTTCTGCCTCGCTCGGGTTTTTTTGAATTGGTCATTCCGGATGGTCCGAAAGGACCAGACCCGGAATGACGCTGCGAAGAACTCAGATCGCCATCTTCATGATGTCTTCATAGGCCGAGATGACCTTGTCCCGCACCGACACCAGCGTCGAGACCGCGACGTCGGTTTCCGCCACCGCCGTCACCACGTCCATGACGTTGGCCTTGCCGGACGCCATCGCCACGGTCTGCGCGTCGGATTTGCGGCCGGCATCGAGGACGCTTCCGACCGCATCCTTGAGCACCGAACTGAACGAAGGGCCCGCGGATTCCGGACCCTTGCCGGCGGCGCCGGAATCCATCATGCGGGCAAGACTGGCATAGGCATTGGCAGCGACTGTGGGTGAAGCCATGTTTCAGGTTCCAGTTCAGGACTTGAGGATGTCGAGCGTGCGTTGAACCATCCGGCGCGTCGCGCTGATGATGTTGAGGTTCGCCTCGTAGGATCGCTGCGCGTCGCGCATGTCGGTCATTTCGATCAGCGGGTTGACGTTCGGATATTTGACGTTGCCGGCGGCATCCGCCGCCGGATTGCTCGGCTCGTGCTTGACGCGAAAGGCCGACGCATCGGGCAGCACCTTGCCGAGCGCAACCACCTGGGCGTCGAGCGTGCGATCCAGCGTCGCGGAAAATGTCGGCACCTTGCGCCGGTATGGATCGCCGCCGGCGGTCGAGGCCGTGGAGTCCGCGTTGGCGATATTCTCCGAGATCACCCGCATCCGGCCCGCTTGCGCGCGCAGGCCGGAGGTTGCGATGCCCATCGAGCGGACGAAATCGTTTGCGTCGTCTGCCATGATATCCTTGCTCCCGCGCTATCCGCTCTCAGCCCTTGCCGATCGCGATCTTCAAAAGACTGAGGCTCTTGCTGTACAGCGAGGTTACCGCCGCATAGTCCATCTGGTTGGCCGAAACCTTGAGCATCTGGTCCTCGAGATTGACGGCGTTGCCGGCGGGCCTGGTTTCGAAAATTCCCTGGTGATTCGCCGCAAAGCTGTCGGCCGCGCCTGGTGGGGCGATATGAGCGGCGCTGGTGCGCAGCATGGCCAGCGATCCCCCGGCCGCGCCGACCGTCGCGCCCTTGCTGTCGAGTTTCGGCTCAACCAGGTCACGCGGCTTGAAATTCGGCGTGTCCGAATTGGCGACGTTTTCGGAGAGCACCCGCTGCCGCTCCTGATGCCATTGCATCTTGGTGCGCAGCGCTGCCAATGCCGGAAAATCGCTGATTGACATCGCAAGGCCCCTCGCCATTGCGGGGGGATGATGCCCCCCTGAGGTAGGCAGAATTTGCCGCCTGTATGGTTAACAACGGGTTAAGAGCGGCGCGTCGCCAATCGCAGGATGGGCCCGCCGCGACATGCTCTCCGGTATCAGTCGAGCGCATTTTCGCCACGAAAGCTGCGTTAACCAGCCGGAACGACGCGTTTTGGCGGCTGAGAAGTCGTTTTGGCCCAAGCAATTCTTGGTCTATTAGAGAGGCGGACGGCAGGTTTTGCCGTGGGGAATTAAGAAATAAGGCTGCTTTGCACTTCTTTCGCCGTTTGACGGACGTGCGGTCCGCATTCGCGGCAATGGGAATTTGAGGAGAGCCTTGTGGGCCAGGGACAGAACATGCAGGCACTTACGTTCTTCTTCGCATTCGTGGCTGTTCTGGCGCTGATCGGCGCGGCGGCCTGGCTGGTTCGCCGATTCGCCGGCAACCGCCTCGGTGCCAATACCAATCGCGGACGGATGCCGCGGCTGGCGGTGATCGACGCCGCCGCAGTCGACGGCCGCCGGCGGCTGGTGCTGGTACGGCGCGACAACATTGAACATCTGCTGATGATCGGCGGTCCGACCGATATCGTCGTGGAACCCAATATCGTGCGGGCCACCACGCGCGACCAGATGTCGCCGCGGCCGACCGTGACCGGCACCGAACCTCCGCCCCGGGTGGCGCCGCTGCCCGATCCCGGCTGGAGCGACGGCGATGGGGCGCGAGCCGATGGCTTCGATCATCCCGAGCCGCAAATACCCGAGCCGCCGCGGCCGGTCCGGCCGTCATTTGCCGACGAACTGCGCCGCCCGGCGCCTGCGGTGCCGGAACGGCGCGGCGATCCCCTGTCCAGTTTTACACCGGAGCCGCTCGGCGGCCGGACCGAGCCGCGGCCCGAACTGCGCAACGAGCCGCTGCCACCCCGGGTCACGCCGCGCAGCGAACCGATCATGCCGCGGCCGCGGCCGAGCGAAGCGCCGAAGGTGCCGCCGGTTCGCGTCGCCGAACGCGCCGCGCCGCCATCGCCGCCGCCGCAACCCGCCACTGCGATATCTTCGGCGGACCAGAATCTCGCCGAGATGGCGCAGCGGTTGGAGGCGGCGTTGCGCCGGCCGGCCGCGGACCCCGGCGAGCCGCGCGTCGGCGCGCCTCCGGTCGCCCCCGAGCCGCCGCAAGTCCGCAGCCCGCCGCGCGCCGAACCGACGGCACCACCGGTTGCCCCCCCTCCACCCAAAACTGGCTTCGAGAATCTTGAAGACGAGATGGCATCATTGCTGGGCCGTCCA
The DNA here is from genome assembly GCA_963808035.1 of uncultured Alphaproteobacteria bacterium. Taxonomy (GTDB): domain Bacteria; phylum Pseudomonadota; class Alphaproteobacteria; order Rhizobiales; family Xanthobacteraceae; genus Bradyrhizobium. The sequence goes on from CAWEEF010000015.1 coordinate 218,283, forward strand.
AAGACCCCTTCGTGAGATCGCCGTCAGTCCCGCGTAGAGTTTTATTTTTTGCCACACTGATAGCCGCCGGATCGCTGGCCGATCCAGCGTTGGCGCAAGACATCAGCATCAATCTCGGCCAGGGCAATGGCGGTGTCAGCGAGCGCGCGATCCAACTGATCGCGCTGTTGACCGTGCTGTCGATCGCGCCGTCGATCCTGATCATGATGACGTCGTTCACGCGGATCGTCGTCGTGCTATCGCTGCTGCGCACCGCGATGGGCACCGCAACCGCCCCGCCGAACTCGGTGATGATCGCGCTCGCGATGTTCCTGACCGCGTTCGTGATGGGGCCGGTGCTGCAGAAATCCTACGACGACGGCATCAAGCCGCTGATCGCCAACCAGATCAGCGTCGAGGAGGCGTTGCAGCGCGCCTCGGTCCCGCTGCGCGGGTTCATGGAAAAGAACGTGCGTGAAAAGGATCTCAAGCTGTTCATGGACCTGTCGGGCGAGCCGCCGCCGGCGACGCCCGACGACATGTCGCTGCGGATTCTGATGCCGGCGTTCATGATCTCCGAGCTGAAGCGTGCCTTCGAGATCGGCTTTTTGCTGTTCCTGCCGTTCCTGATCATCGATCTCGTGGTCGCCTCGGTGCTGATGTCGATGGGCATGATGATGTTGCCACCGGTCGTGGTGTCGCTCCCGTTCAAGCTGATCTTCTTCGTTTTGGTCGACGGCTGGTCGCTGGTGGCGGGAAGCCTGGTGCAGAGCTACGGCGGTTAGGGTGGATTGCGCTGCCGATCGGTGTTCCTGACGGCGGGCTCAGCCCTTCAGATCATATTGCTTGCCGAGATGATCGCCGATTGGACCAGCATCGCGACGCATTCGGGATAGCCCGGTTTTGCCGGCGCAGCATCGGCGCTGGCGCGAACTTCCCAGGAATCCGCGGTCCGGAGCACAGCAATGACGATTCCGTCCGGACAATCGGCGTGCACTTTCAACTCTGCTTTCGCCACTCGATGAGTTCGGCTTCGGTCTTGCTGGTCCTGCTCATGATGACGGCATCCTCCGGAAACGACATCGAGGCAGGTTGGCGTGTTGGCGCGCCTCTGTCGGAGGGGGCGAAGCCGCCTCCGGCGCATTACCGTGCGGCGCTGGCGCGCTTCGATCCGATGATCGCCGGCAACGAACCGGTCGGCGGATCGTCCCGGGCGATTTCCGGCGGCATCGTCGCCTTTGCGGTCGCGTCGGGAAACCGCGTTTTCATTTCACGCAGGAAGCCCTCAAGCGTGTCGACGCTTGCCGCCATCTTGGCGATCGCTCCGAATTCGGCGCTGCTCGCGGCCGCCGGCTTGCTCGCGGTCTCGAACGCGGTTCGGTCGGCATCGCCGCTCATGAAGGGGGCATATTTCTCGCGGAAGCGCGCCAGGCCGATGGCATCTTCCGCCAGCGCATAGCCGACCACGGCACGGATCACGTCGCCCTTCTCGACTGGATTCAGCGGCCTGAAGTCGCGCCAGCGATCGCCGTAATACAATTCGATCTGCTCGGAGGCCTCGCGCCACCGCCGCGACGCCCAATAGATGTCGGAGCGCAGCCGGATTGCTTCGCTGCCGCTGATGTTGGAGATGATGTCGAGCGCGAGATCATGACGGCCGACGTCGCTTTCCGCCCGCGCCTCGAGCAGCAGCCGCTGCTGGCGCAGTTCGCCGGAAAGATCGGAAATCCGCGTGGTGCGCAGCGCTGCAATGGCGCGGTCCGGCTTGCGGCCGGTCAGGTAGACCATGGCGAGGCGCGCCGCTACCTGCGCCCGTGCCGCGCCCTCCAGCCGGTGATCGACCTGGTACTGCAGAAGCTCGCTCGCCTGGTCGAGCAGATCGACCGCGACCAGGCGATCCGCAAGGCGGCGGATCATTTCGTCCCCGCGCCGCCCGATCGGGGTAAATTCACGGAACTCGTAGAACGTCGCCAGCGCATCGACGGGTGGCAGATCGTCCCCCTTCGACCCCAGGAAGATCTGCGCAAACAAGGCCGCTGCCTCGTCCTGACCCTGTCGCGCGAGCTCGGAATTGGGCTCCAGCCTGGTCGCGGTCCGTACCGCCGCGAGCGATTCGGCAAACCGTCCCGCATCGGAATAGAGGCGCGCCAGCATTTCCAGCGTCCTCACCTCGAACCCGTCGCCGCGCCACATCACCGAGAGCGTTTCCAGTTCGCGCAAGGCGTCGGCCTGGCTGATCTCGTTGCGCTTCTGCTTCAGTGCAATCTGGTACAGTTTGGCTTCGGCGGCCGCGGCGCGATCTTCCGAGTCGACCGCGATCTTGTAATCGCTCAACGCGTCCGCCTCGTGGCCGAGCGCTTCGGCGAGCCGGCCGCGCAACACCGAGGCTGCCGGCGTCTGCTCGGACGAAAGCCCGATGATCTGCAGATCGCTGTCGCGTTTCGCCGCACCCGAATAGTCCCGGACCTCGATCGCGGCGCGCATCGCCGCCATTAACACGATGCGCTGCAGGTCGATCGGCAGCGCGGTGATGGCCGATTCGGCATTCTTGAAATCTTTCCCGCGCCTCCGCCCACTTCCCCAGCCGGGCATCGGCAAGCGCCTTCCACAACTGCGGATCGTATTTGGTGCCGATCGCAGGGCTGGCGAGATCTTTCAGCCCAAGCCCCGGACGCCCCATCAAGGTGCTGGCGACCGAATGCACGATCAGCGCAACCGGATCCTCCAGACCCGGCTTGACCTCCGCCAACGCGAGATCGAGCACGCCTTTGGCTTCCGGATACATCGCGCGCGACAGATAAAAGCGGGCCAGCTCGATCCGCGCCGGCATGCGCCGGTCGGGCTCAGCGGCCGCCGCGGCGGAGATCAGTGCGTCCTCGCGCGCGATAAGGCCTGCCTGCTGGTTGCTGCGCCACTCCTCGACGTCGAAAATCGGCCGCAGCGCGGTTGGCGCACGATCGGCGGAGGTGTCGGCGGATGACAGCGTCAGGCCGCCGGGCCTGCCGAGGATGATCTTGTCGGGCACAGCCTCGGCCGTGATATCGTCCGAGTTCGGATGAATCGCGATGCCGTGGATCGATTCCAGCAGCGACAGCTCGACGAAATCCTGCCGCTTGATGAAGCCGCGAACCGGCGGGGGAGCCGTCACCACGATCAAGGCGTCGCCCGCCTCGGGATCGACGAACCGGTACACCCGTCCCGGGTTGGACAACGACACGGTGACCTTGGCATGCCCAGGATCGGAGATGTCTCGGGTCACGATCAGAGGTTCGGTCGGCGCCTGCATGATATCGGCGAAGGTGAGAATCCATTTCGCAACGCCGTCCCGATTGCTGCCCGACAGCGACGGCATTTGCGGACGGCGGAGCCGAATGCGGACCGCTTCGCCCTTGTCCAGCGGCAGCAGGCTGGCGTCTGCGATGATCGAGCCGTCGCTGCCGCGAATCGGCGCGACATCGAGCGGCGTGGTGGAATCAAATAGCAGCCAGACCGTGTCGGCCCGGCGAAACAACGCCGCCGGCGTGGCGGTGGCGAAGGAAAACGTCAGGTGCAGGCCGTCGCTGTCGCGCTCGGTCCGAACCAAGACGGCGTTGTCGCCGGACCTTGCTTCGGCCGGCGGCTGCGACGCCGCCAGGATCCTGGGCGGCGACTGCGCCGGAACCTCGGGCGTTTCGCTGACCGGCGGCACGGGCTTCGGTGTCTCCGGCTCGATTGCTTGCGGTGCTGGCGATGGTTGCGGCGCCGGTTCGGGTTTGATGGCTATGTCGGCCGTTTTGGTCATCTTCTCCGGCGGCGGCACAGCTTCGCCGGATTTCTGCGGCACCGGCATGTCCCCGCCAGGTTTCTCGAGCGCGGCCGGCGCGGTCGGCACCGGCGGGGCTTCCACCGGCGCGGCCGGGGCCGCGGCAGCGCGCGCCGGCATGGCCGCAGCAGCGGCATTCAACGCTGCCGCGGCAGACGACAGCGCCGAGGATTTTCCCGATTGCTGGAACGCGACATCGATAATGTAGTTCTTGTCCTCGCGGAAGGAATGCACATCGACATCGCCGATCAACTTGATCTCGACGGCAGAAGTTTCGCCGTCGATCTTCTGATTGATCGATGCGACATTCGGCGGCGCCGCCACCTTGGCGTCGGCGAGATCGAAATTGAGCGCGGCGTTGAACTGCAGCGTGAGCAACTGATCGTTGAGCACCGACGAAACGTTGACGCCGCTCGGCATTTCAAACACGAAGCGGACGAAGGTCGGCTGCACCGATGCACGGACGCGAATTGGAGGACGCTTCTGCGCCGCCGCCGCAGCGCGTTGCAGACGCAATGCGCGTTCGGCGGCGCGCGCGCGTTCAGCCAGTTCGCGTATCACGTCGGCGGGAAGGCTCGGAGGCGGACCACGCCAGCTATCCGGCAACAGGTCAACGAACACCCGCTCGCCGGCCGACATGGTGTTGACGCTCACCCGACGCGCCAACGACAGCCGGATCGCCGAACCATCGGGATCACGCCTTGCCGAAGTGACATAATCGGGCACCGCGTCGGACAGTTGGTCGACCGGAATATCCACCGGCTGCTTGAAGCGAATCACGAGGATCGAGCCGGCCGTGCTGACCTCGGACTCGACATCGTCGGCGAGTTTGAGAACCAGCCGGGCGTACCCTCCTGTCGCGGAGAGCGTGGCCTCGCCCTTGACGGGATCCGCCCGGCAGCTCCCGCAAGCCATCGTTCCGATCAGCAGCAGGGCCGCCGCAAGCCAGCACGGGCGGAGCAGCCAACGCCGGACCGTCCACGCATCCGCGCGGACTCGCGACCAAAATCCAGCGGCAGCCGTTCGCGCCATTGTTCGATGGGTCTTTCGGTTCACCGATCCGATCGGCAGCGGGACGCCCTCGCCCGCGCAGGTGAATCTAGAATTGGCGAATTAAGGACTTGTTAACGCCAACTCGTTGATTTCCGCGCGGCACGGCGGCGTTGCAGCGTCTCCGCCGGTGAGCTCGGCCGGGAACATCGTCCGGTCGCCGGTATCGCAACTCGGCTCTTCCTGTTCGAAGCTTTCCCCAGCGCACGCGCGATCGTCGTCGCGTCGGTCGAGTGGACGTTTTGTGCGTTCTACGCAAAACCGCTTGGGCTACGGCTGGATTGCTCCCTAAGGTAGAGCTTCTCCAGCTCTACACGCCGAATGTCCGTATCTCGACGCATTCGGGCGTTTCGATCAATTCGGAAAACGCGATGCAGCCTGTCTCGTGGCTACGACGATTGCAGCGTCATGCCGAAGATTTTCTCAACGCCACGCGCGGCAATATCGCGGTGACATTTATCGGCGCGCTCGTTCCGATCCTGATTTTTGTCGGCGCGGCCGCCGACTATGGCCGAGTCAGCATGGCACGCACGGCGATGCAGGCCGCGCTCGATTCAACGGCGCTGATGCTGTCCAGGGACCTGGCATCGGGCACCATCACGCTGCCGCAACTCAACGCGACGGCGCAGGCCTATTTTGCTGCGCTCTATACCAATCCGGACGCACAGTCGGTTGCGATCAACGTCACCTATACGCCGGGCAGCTCCGGCGCGGCCCGGACCATTCTGCTGAACGGCTCGGGCGCGATTACGACCGACTTTATGAATCTGGCCGGCTACCCCACGATGGGCTTCCACGTCAGTTCGACCACAACCTGGGGGACGGACCTACTCCGTATCGCCCTTGTCCTCGACAACACCGCCTCGATGAACGACTACAACAAGATCGGCGCGCTCAAGACGGCCGCCAAGACTCTCGTCACCCAACTCTCGGGACTCGCCGCGAACAACGGCGACGTCTACGTTTCCGTCATTCCGTTCGCAACCGACGTCAATGTCGGCACCTCGAACGTCGGCGCGCCCTGGCTGCGCTGGGATCGCTGGGATCCCAACGAATGGCACTACGCCAGTTCGCAGCAGACCTGGTGCAGCGACAGCGGGTGGAGTGAGACCCTGGCCCAGTGCCAGGACCATGGGTATTCCTGGAATCACACGGTCGGCTCTCCGGACCATCAGCAATGGAACGGCTGTGTGACCGACCGCGACAAGGACTACGACGTCAACGCGACGGTACCATCCTCCGGCAATGTCTCTACGCTGTTCGTCGCCGACCAGGAGCCATTCTGTCCGGAGACAACGATCCTCCCGTTGACCTACAACTGGTCGCTAATCAATGGCGCCATTGATTCGATGTACGCGAATGGCTCGACCAACCAGACCCTCGGCCTGCAATGGGGCTGGTTTTCCCTGCTGCAACAGGATCCGCTCAACGCTCCGCCGGAGACGTCGGGCCAAAGATACCAACACATCATCATCCTGTTCACCGACGGCTTGAACACGGTCGACCGCTGGTACGGGGACTATGACGACCAAAGCGCGGATGTCGACGCGCGCATGACCGCGCTTTGCAATACTATCAAGAGCGATCCCCGCGGCTTTACCCTCTTTGCCATGCAGATCGACACCGACGGCGCCGGACCGTCAGCCGTACTGCCCTCATGCGCCAGCGGAACGAGCAACTTCTTCATGCTCACGAAGCCGAGCGATATCTCGGCAGCATTCGCGCAAATCTTTACTTCGATCTCCAGGCTGCGCGTGGCCAAGTAGATCGCAAACATGGCGCGCCGCCTGCCTATCCGCGGCGAGGGTGGTTCGAGAGCCCTGTCAGTTCGGCTTTTGCGGCAGCATCTTGCCTTCGATTTTGGGAAGCTCGGCGGAGGCGGATTTGTCGGGGCTGGCCCGCCGCGCCATCTCGACCGTCAGCCGTTCGGCCGCCTCCGGCGACATCAGGCCGAGGATGTCGGACATCTTCCGCGGCGCGATCTGCGAAGCGATCTGAAACAGCACCGGCATCTCGAGCCGGTCGAACACCTTGGCGGCATCCTTGGGCTTCATCGCCTCATACATGGTGATAATGCCCTTGAAGCGCGCCGCGTCGGCTTCGCCTTTCTGTTCGGTCGCGGTCGAAATCTGCAATTCGACACCCTTCAGTTCTTCGACGCGCGATTCCACGCGTTTCTCGGCGGCCTTGAGCAGGCTTTCGCGAATATCCATTTCTCGCGCGCGCGCATCGAGTTCCAGCCGCCGCGATTGCAGCCGCTCCAGGATCGCGCGCTCGGATGCGGACACCGGTTGCTCCGGAGACGGATACGCCATCGCCCCGTCGGGCTTCGCCGCTTCGACCGCCGGTGCGGCCGGCTTGGGCGCCTCCGACTTGGCGGCTTCCGGCTTGGGGGCTTGCTCCTTCTTCTCATCGAGCGAGCCGGTGATATCGGCGGGGTCAGCCTTGCCGGTCGGGAAGTTGAGGGCGTTCTGTGCCCAGGAGCGCTGGCTGGTGTCCGGCTGATAGTCGAATACGTATCCGCCGTCGATGACGAGGCCGGCGATCTTCAAAACGGCGAAGCCGAAGATCGCGACCATCACGACGGGTATGACACGAATGTCACGGACGGATTTCATGCGGCGAGGCCATCAGCCCTTCTGCGCTCGGAAAACGCCTGTGCCGCCGCGGCCACCGCCTTGGCCGGGGATATCGTGGCGACCACGGGCTTTGGCTCCGCCGCCGCAGGCGGTCGCGCGGCGAGCGCGATTTTGGACAGCCGCCGGACGACATTTTCGCCTTCCGAGAGCTGCTTCTTCAACTGCAGCGACATCTCGCCCGCGGCTTCGAGCTGTTCGCCGAGGTTCACGTTGACGTCGCGGACCGTGTGCTTGAGGCCGCCAATGGCGCGCTCGGCGATTTCGGTCGCGGTGATCAACTCGGCGATGGTCGCCTTCAGCGAGTTCTCATCCGCCTTCAGGCGCTTCAACCGCTTGTTCAGCAGCATGCAATAACCGATCGTAACCATTAGCAAGATTGCCACCAGGCTCTCGATCGCAAGTCCTAATGAATGACTCATTGGGCCTCCATCAATTTGGTTTGCTCGTCGGCCTTCTCGAACATCGCGAAGGTCGTATTGGGCTTGCGCAACTGCTTGGTGACGCGAATGGCGACGCGATCGCCGACCCGGCCCATTCGGCCTTCGGTCAGGGTCACGTTGCCGCAGCGTACCGCCACCAACGCGTCGGCACGCATTTCAAGCGGCAGGGTGTCGCCGACCTTCAGCTTCATGAGCTGCTTGAGCGGGATATCGGCCTCATAGAGCACGGCATCGACCGAGATCTCGGCTTGCGCGACCTCGGTGGCGAAATGACCTTCCCAGATCGGATCACGGCCGAATTTCTCGCCCATGAACATCTGCAGCAGCACGTTGCGGATCGGTTCGATGGTAGCATAGGGCAGCAGCAGCTCGATATTGCCGCCACGATCTTCCATGTCGATGCGCAGCCGCACCAGAATGGCGGCGTTGGCGGGGCGGCTGATGGCAGCGAAGCGCGGATTGGTCTCCAGCCGGTCGATGCTGAAGGTCACCGGCGACAGCGGCCTGAACGCCTGCTCGGCATCGGACAACACCACTTCGACCAGCCGCTTGACGAGGTTGGTTTCGATGGTGGTGTAGGGACGGCCTTCGATGCGCAGCGAGGTCTGGCCGCGGCGACCGCCCAGCAGAACGTCGATCATTGAGTAGATCAGGCTGGAATCCACGGTTGCAAGGCCGAAATTCTCCCATTCCTCGGCTTTGAACACCGACAGCACCGCCGGCAGCGGAATCGAGTTCATGTAATCGCCGAACCGCACCGAAGTGATGCGGTCCAGCGAGACTTCGACGTTATCCGACGTGAAGTTGCGCAGGCTGGTGGTCATCAGCCGCACCAGCCGGTCGAAGACGATTTCGAGCATCGGCAGACGCTCGTAGGACACCATCGCCGAATCGATGATGGCGCGGATGCCGGAATTGTCATCGACATTGACATCGCCGACGCTGAATCCGAGCAGATTGTCGATTTCTTCCTGCGACAGGACCCGTTCGCCGTTGTTCTTGCCGCCGCCGAAATCGCGGCCGCCGTCTTCGACCATGGCGGCCCATTGCAGCGCCATGGTACCGGAGAGCTCATTGGAGGCTGCTGCCTCCGCCGCGTGCGCCGGGTCCTCGGAATCCAGCGACGCTTCCCATTGCGCCGCGATGGCGTCCTGGTCGACCTGGTCGTTGCCTGCCATGATGCTAGATCCGCCCCGTCACTGAACGACGATTTCCTTGAACAGCACCGCGCTGACCTGGCTGGGCGAGATCGCGGCGTTGACGCGCCGGGTCAATTCCTCCTTCAGACGAAACAGGCCCGCCGAACCGTTGAGGTCGCTCGCCCGCAGCTCACGCAAATAGGTTTGAAAGATATCGGCGACCCGCGGCATCGTCGGCTTGATCGCCTCGGCCTGCTTCTCTTCCTTGACCTCGAGCACGACCTTGACCTTGAGGTATTGCACGCGCTCGCCCGGCGCGCCGACGAGGTTGACCAGCATGTCCGGCACCTCGACGAAAACCGGCGGCTTCGGCGGCGGCGCCTCCGCGCGCACCTCTTCACCGTGATGACGGAACAGGAAGAACCAGCCGGCGCCGCCACCGAGGATGAGCAGCACTGCGGCGGCAGCGATAATCAGCTTGAGCTTGCCTCTGGGCGCAGCCGGCGCAGCTTCGGCTGCCTCGCCTTCTGCCTCGTCCTTATCTGCCATCGCCCGCCCCGGTTCCGAATAAAATGGATGCAGCCCGGCAGGCTTCCAACGCGAAACAATGCCGCCAGCGCACACGCGCTCTCTGGATGCGGACGCTAAGGGAATAATGGTTAACGGAATCTTTCGTTTGCCCGTGAACTAGGAAAAAGTTGCCGGGCAAACATGGTCAACAAGACCTTATTGCCGCCCGGCCGATGCCCTGCGGACCAGCTAAGTCGTTACGAAATCTATATTTTCCAAACTGGCACGGCTTTCGCTCTGATCATCGGCGAACCGCGGCTTGGGAGAGCTTTGGCGGTTCGCAGGATCCGCAAAACAGGCCTGGGAGGGTCGGCTTGCGGATCACACAGGGGAGAACCATCGATGGAGAACGCGCTTCTCATCGGACTTTCGCGGCAGACGATCCTGGAGCGACAGCTCGATGTCGTCGCCAACAACGTTGCCAACGTCAACACGTCGGGCTTCAAGGCCGATACCTCGCTGTTTGAGGAATATCTGATGCCGGGCGCGCACGAAGACAACTTCGTCGGCAGCGACCGCCGTGTCAGCTATGTGCAGGACCGCGGCACCTTCCGCGACCTTTCCCAGGGCCCGATCGCGGAAACCAAGAATCCGCTGGACCTTGCGATTTCTGGCAACGGCTTCCTAGTGGTGCAGACGGCCGCCGGCGAGCGCTACACCCGCGATGGCGGACTGCAGCTCAACAACCAGGGTCAATTGGTGACGGCCGCAGGCGATCCGGTTCTCGGCGGCAGCGGGCCGATCGTACTGCAGCCGACCGATCATGACGTCAACGTATCGCCCGACGGCACCATCACTGTGGTGGAGGGTACCGGACGGACCGATTCGGTGCGCGGCAAGCTCCGGCTCGTGAGTTTCGCGGACGCGCAGAAGTTGCTGAAGGAGGGCTCGAACCTCTATTCGGCCGGCGAAGGCGCGGCGCAGGCTGACACCAGGTCCCAGCTACAACAAGGCTATATCGAGAAATCCAACGTCAATGCGGTCACCGAGATGAGCCGCATGATCGAGGTCACGCGCGCCTATACGCAAATCGCGACGATGCTGCAGCAGGAAAGCGACCTGCACAAATCCGCGATCGAAAAACTCGCCGACGTTCCAACCTGAAGCCCATTCCGGAGATAGCACATGCAAGCGCTTCATACCGCAGCGACCGGGATGGCGGCCCAGGAACTCAACGTTCAGGTCATCTCCAACAACATCGCGAACCTGCGCACCACCGGTTACAAGAAACAGACCGCCGCGTTCCAGGACCTGATTTACGAGCACATCCGCCGCGTTGGCGCGCAGTCGTCGGACCAGGGCACGATCCTGCCGGTCGGCATCGATATCGGCGGCGGCGTGAAGACGGTGGGAACGCCCCGGTCGATGACCCAGGGAACGCTTTCACAGACCGGCAACGATCTCGATCTCGCCATCACCGGCGAGGGCTTCTTCAAGATCCAGATGCCAGACGGCACCTTTCAATACACCCGCGACGGCACCTTCCAGATGGACAACCAGGGCCGCATCGTCAACGCCCAGGGAAATCTGGTGCAGCCCGCGATCACGATCCCGCAGAATGCCTCCGGCCTGACCGTCAACGCCCAGGGTCAGGTTTCGGTGACGCTGCCGGGGTCGACGACCTCGACCATCATCGGCCAGATCGGACTCACGCGGTTCATCAACAAGGCCGGGCTGCTGCCGGTCGGCAACAACCTGTACCAGGATACGCCATCGTCGGGGCCGCCGCAGGACGGCCTCGCCAACGCCGAAGGCTACGGGAGCATCACGCAAGGCAGTCTCGAGCAGGCCAATGTCGACGTCGTCTCCGAGATGTCCGACCTGATCGCCGCGCAGCGCGCCTACGAAATGAACGCCAAGGTGATCAGCGCGGCCGACCAGATGCTGCAAACCACCTCCGCGCTGTTCCGGTGAGAGAGCTGACCATGTTCGTTCGCTCCGTTCTGCTCGCAACCGTCCTGCTGATGGCAGCACCCCTGACCGTTTTGGCGCAGAGTCGGGAGGACGCGATCGCCATTCCCGTGCTTCGCGCCAGCGTCGCCGTCGCCGGCGAATTGGTTCGGATCGGCGACATGATCGAAAATGCCGGCACATCGGCGCAAATCGCGATCTACCGGGCGCCCGATCTCGGCACCACCGGCTCGCTGCCGACCGCGCAGGTGATCGCGGCGTTGCAGGCGCATCAGGTGATCGGCGTCGACACCAGGAACATCAAGGCCGTGACCGTGACCCGGCTGTCGCGCGCCATCGAGGCCAGCGAACTCCGGCTCCAGGTCGCCCGTGCGCTGGAACACCGCAACGGCCTCGGCGATGCCGCCAATCTCGGCCTGACATTCGATCGCGATATTCGGGATATCCAGCTCGACGCCACCAACACCGGCCCGCTGCAGCCGGTTTCGGCGCGATTTGAACCGCGCAGCGGGCGCTTCGACGTCAGCTTCGAAATTGCCAACGACAGCAGCGCGGCGCCGGTCAAACTGCGCTTTACCGGGGTCGCGATCGAAACCGTGGAAGCCGCGGTGCTGACCCGCAACGTCGAACGCAACGAGATCCTGAAATCCTCCGACGTGATGACCGAGCGGCGCCCAAAAGCCGAAGTCGGCAGCGATCCTGCGGCACGCGGCCAGGCGGTCGGGATGCAGATACGCAGGCAGCTTCGCGCCGGCCAGGCGCTGCGGACCGCCGATCTGGCCAAGCCAGATCTGGTGCAGCGCGACGACAATGTCACGCTGATCTACGAATCCGCCGGCCTCTATCTCACCATCCGCGGCAAGGCGCTCGACAATGGTGCCGAGGGCGACGCCGTCAACGTGCTCAACCTGCAATCCAAGCGCACGATATCCGGGGTCGTGATCGGCCGCGGACAGGTGGCGATCACGGTCGCAACGCCGCGGCTTCCTGCAGCCGCGAATCCATCCATGGTCGGCTCAGCCGACACCGCATCCATTTCAGTCGCCGCCAGCAACGGCTCGCCAGTCGCTCCAAAAGCCGAGTAACGTTCATGTACACGTCAAGTATCAATCGGATCGCACTCACCGGCACGTTGCTGACCATCGTCAGCGTCGCGGGTGGCTGTTCCTCGATCGACCGCCTTTCCCAGATCGGCGAGCAGCCGAGACTCTCGGCGATTGAAAATCCGACCGCGCAGCCCGGCTACAAGCCGGTGCAGATGCCGATGCCGAAACCGGAAGCGGTCTCCTACAACGCCAATTCGCTGTGGCGGAACGGTTCGCGGTCGTTCTTCAAGGATCAGCGCGCCCACCAGATCGGCGATCTGCTCACCGTCACCGTCAATATCACCGATCAGGCCAATTTCGCCAACGAGACCCAGCGTAGCCGCACGGTTACCGAAGACTCCGGAATTACCGCCTTCCTCGGCAGTAACTTGCTGACCGGCAAAACCGCGCTGCCCGGAAAGCTGCTGACCGCAGACGCTACCGCCTCGGCCGACGGCAAGGGTACGATCCAGCGTCAGGAAAGCCTGACCACCAACATCGCCGCCGTCGTTACCCAACTGCTGCCGAATGGCAATCTGGTGGTCGAAGGCAAGCAGGAGATCCGGGTCAATTTCGAAAAGCGTGAGCTGATCGTCGCCGGCATCGTCCGCCCCGAGGACATCCAGAGCGACAACACCATCGATTCCAGCAAGATCGCGCAGGCCCGCATCGCCTATGGCGGCCAAGGCCAGATTACCGACGTGCAACAGCCGCGCTACGGTCAACAGGTGATGGACGTGCTGCTGCCATTCTGATCCTCGCTGCCAAAAGCTCCCACATCTCATCCGCGAACCTAGGCGCAGTGAGATGTTCTACGCGGCCTCCATCAGCTCCCCTGATGGAGGCCGCAACCTTTTCGCCGATGCATGTAAATACAATGAAAACAATGGTTTTGCGAAGGCACCTCGTGTTCGGATTTGATCAGCCGCGCAGCGCGTGTTTGCGACGCCGTCCCACTACCCACCCCAATCCGGATCTTGAGTGGCTAGATCTCGCCCAAGGCTGGCCGCAGCCGTTTGCAGGCCTAGAATGGGCGGAATTTGATCGCAGTCTGTTCTCAGGCACGCACGAAAGTGCGACGGAACATCCCTTGGCGTGATTTGGACACCCAGTGCCATCGCAAGACACCGAAAGGCCCAGCAGCGAACTGGTTGTTTCCATCGCCCTTGTCACGGCCGTCTGGATAGGCGCCGCCAGCCGTTGGATCATCCGGGACGCTGTTGTCCCTTGGGATTCCAAAAACCAATTCTACGCCTTCTTCCGCTTCTTGTCGGCGACGCTGCGCGCGGGAGACTGGCCGTTTTGGAATCCATATCACTATGGCGGCCACCCCAGCGTGGCAGACCCGCAATCGCTGGTTTTCGCCCCCCTGTTCGTTGCCTGGGGTGCGCTCGATGCGGCCCCTACCATGAGGGCATTCGACCTCATGATTCTTGCCCACTTGCTGGCAGGCGGCATAGCCATCGCGGCAATGGGCTGGCGCGCTCGCTGGCCGGTGCCGAGTTGTGTGCTGGCGGCGACACTTTTTATGTTCGGCGGGTCCGCATCCGGGCGCCTCCAGCATACTGGGATCATCCTCAGTTACAGCGTATTCCCGTTGACGCTGCTGCTACTGCAACTCGCGCTTGAGCGACGCTCGCATCTAATGGCGGTCGGCTTTGCAGTCACGGCGATCAGCGTTGCACTCGGCCGCAACCAGGTGGCCCTCCTGCTCTGTGCTCTACTGCTGGCTGCTGGCGTCGCCGAAATATTATGCTCGCCACGGCCGGCACGCTATCTGGGCGATCGATGGCGCGTGCTGACCACGATGGCCGCAGTGGGTGGCGCTCTGTTGGTCGTACCTATTCTTCTGACGGTACAATTCGCTGATCTTTCAAACCGGCCCACCGAGTCGATGAATGATGCGCTGAGGGCATCGCTCTATCCGGCCAATCTGGCGACCGTTGCAGTTCCAGACATCTTCGGCACCCACGCAAGCTATTGGGGGCCCGGCCCCGCGACTCTTCCAGAAGTCGCCCTCACCGATGATTCAGAGAATTACTTGTTCTTCGGTGCCGTACCGACCCTGCTATTGATCTGGATAGGTGTCGCCGGAGGTAGTTCGTGGCGACCCGGCCGCCGGTTGATGAGCGGCACAGTCGTTGTCGCGTGTTTGTTCATGCTGGGGCGTTATACGCCGCTTTACGAACTAGCGTTCGGGTTCTTGCCCGGCATCGATCTGTTCCGTCGTCCTACGGATGCCAGCTTCGTGTTTGGCTTCGCACTCGCCATTCTAACCGGGCATTGTCTGGCCGATTACGTTCGCGAGGGCCTGCCACGATTCCGGCTGCTACACACTTTCGCTGCGGTTGCGCCGTTGGTTGCTGTCGTAGGGTCGGCCATCGCGTTCTCGGCTCGCACCGGACACGCGCTGGACGCTGCGGGCGAGACTGTCGTTTCTGGCGCAATTATGCTGATCGCTGGCCTGATACTTTTTAGCGCGCGCCACCAACCGGCTCGTTTCGCGGCCGCTGTACTCGTTACGCTTGTGGCCATCGGTGAATTATTGTGGTGGAACGCGGCTTCGCGTCTTAACGCCAGCAACTGGAGCAACTATGCGGTGCTCGAAGCGCCAATAGGCGCCGAGGCTACCGCCATAGCTTTTCTCGACGCCATCATCTCGGCAGATCATGCGCGGGGCGAATATCCGCGAGTTGAGGTCCTCGGCCTCGGTGGGCCTTGGCAGAACCTCGCAATGGTCCGCGGGTGGGAGGCCACAAACGGTTACAATCCACTGCGCATCGGTATCTACGATCGTCTGGTTTCACCAGGCGAGCAAAGCTGGGATGTTTACCTGCGGCAATTTCCACCGTCATTCGACAACTACAATTCCGCGCTCGCGCAAGCCCTCGGCCTGACCTACCTGGTGCTTGGGCAGCCACTGTCTCGATCGTCAGTCCCGACTCCAGCGGCGGCTGATCTTCTCCTCCCCGGCCCGCCAGTTTGGATCTATCGGCTCCCGGGCGCCAAGCCACGGGGACAGTTTTCCGACGGGTCCGGGACCGTGAAAATTGAATCCTCTCGGCCCGGTCGCGTGGAGTTGATCGCGAGTTCGCCGACGGGCGGCTTGCTTGTGCTGCATGACACTTATTTTCCCGGCTGGATCGCACAGGTCGACGACAAGTCGGTCCCGATCCGGCGGGCTGAGTCATTGTTCCGGGCCGTACAAGTACCCGCTGGTACTCACCACGTCAGCTTTCGCTTTGCTCCCTTTTCGTTAGGCAATCTTCGGACCGCGCTGCGTCGTGAGTGAATATGGCACGTCGCGCATTTGCAGATCGCAGCGCTGGCGCAATTCATGCGCAGTCAGTCACCGATAAGAGGCCGGCGCCGGGCCCTCCCTGCGCCGGAGCGAGATCAGGCGCGGAACTCGGCCGAGACTCTGCCGAGATCCGACAGGTCGATCTCGACGGCGTCGCCGGCGGCGAGCCAGACGGTCTTCACGAGGCTTCCGGTCAGCACCATCTGCCCGGCATGCAGGCTCTTGCCGTCGGCGGCGAGATGATTGGCGAGCCACGCCAAAGCGTGGTGCGGATGGCCGAGCACGTCGGCGCCACTGCCCCGGCCTGCTTCGGCGCCATTGATCGCGGCGCGACCGACGACATCGAGCAGATCGGGTGCGGCGGAACGCGCGACGGATTTCCCGAGCACGCAGCCGGCGGCAAAGAAATCATCGGCGATGAGCGTCGGCGCGCCCAGGGTTTGCCAGTCGATATAGCGGTCATCGACGATTTCAATCGCGGGCAAATAGGCCTCGATCGCCCGCGCGACATGGTCGGCCGTGAACGGCGCCTGCGATGACGCAAGATCGCGCCCGAGCCGAACGGCGATCTCGCATTCGACCCCGACGCGCACGTAATCGGCGGCCCGCAGCGACACGCCGCTGTCGTGAACGCCGCTGGCGAATACCCCGCCGCTGCAGGGATGCGGGATATCAAGATATTGCTGCATCACCGCACTGGTGCAGCCGATTTTGAATCCGACGATGGTGCCGCAATGCGGCAGCAGCAAATCGTGGACGGCGCGCTGGGTGCGGTACCCCTCGGCCTCGTCCGGCGGCGCGACGTCGGCTGACAGCGCGCGCAGCGGTGCACGGTTGCGGCGGGCTGAGGAGATGAGCCGGGCGGCCTCGGAAATCCTGTTCATCTCTCGATGGTTGCCACTGTTTCCTCAACAAATGCCGGCTCTGGTTCACGCCCATCCGCAGCGATGGGCCCGAACACCCGGCCAACTTTCCAGTTACTTGAAATGAAATCGCCAACAACCTGAAAACGATTCGCTTTTTTGGCATTGCGAGCGCCGGCACCACCCTGGCAAAGCGCGAACTGATGAGGACTGGCCAACGGGCCGGAACAATCGACAAAGCCAGTCAGTGCTGCCCGTCTACTCGTCGCGGTAGACCTTCTCGCGCTTTTCGTGACGCTCCTGCGCTTCCACCGACAGCGTCGCAATCGGACGGGCTTCGAGCCGCTTCAGCGAGATCGGCTCGCCGGTCTCCTCGCAATAGCCGTAGGTATTGTCCTCGATCCGCTGCAGCGCCGCATCGATCTTGGAGATCAGCTTGCGCTGACGGTCGCGGGCGCGCAGTTCGATGGCCCGATCGGTCTCGGAGGATGCCCGATCGGCGAGATCGGGATGATTGACGTTCTCTTCCTGCAGCGTCTGCAGCGTAATTCGTGATTCCCTCAGGATCTCGTCCTTCCACGCCAGCAGCTTGGCGCGAAAGTAATCGCGCTGGCGGTCATTCATGAAAGGCTCTTTTTCGGAGGGTCGATAAGTCTTCAACTTTTCCAAGGCCAGCCCATCTGTACGTGCAAGGCGGACGGAAAGGGTCCGTCCGCGCCGGCCTTATATAGCGGCGGGTTGTGACAGACAATATCGGGCCCGGGCCGGAAACGGTGCACCGTGGCGGTTTTCCCGCAGGAACCGGTGCGGACAATGGACGCCGGACCGCGTCAGAACTGGCCGGCCTTGGCCAATTCGACTTCGACCCGTAGCTCGATCTCGGACAACACCGCGTCAAGACCGGGGTCGCCGGAGGTCGATTTGAGGTTAGCGGCGGCGTCCCGCAGCCGGCTCACGGTGGAAGCGTGCAGGTTCCCGGCCAACAGGCCGATTTTGAGGTCGTCCAGCACATCCAGCGCACCTTTGCCGCGCTGCACCGAGCGCTTGCGGCGCTCAAGCGGATCCTCGACCCCCTGCATGGCCAGCAGCGCGTCGATGCTGGCCGCCGCCTTGGGCGCGCTCGGGCCGCGGCTCTCGGGGATTGATGCCGCATCGTCCGGAAGGGCAAAGCCGGTCGTACTGGTTCGTCGGGCGCTGGCCGCGGGGGACCCGAGAGTGGTGCCGTTGGGCCCGTAAATGCGCATCGTTGGTTCTCGCGATGGGTGCGGCAGCTTCGCCCGGTTTTGGTTAATGGAGTGTAAATGGCTCGGCAAAATCTGCCGCCGAGGGCAGTTTCGCCGCTGCGGCAGCTCCCAGCAACACTCCACCTTGGAAATTTACCTAATAAAATCAGTATGATGCACGAGAAGATGACGTGGCACAGGGTTCGCATGGTTAACGCTGGATCGCCGTCATGGGAGTGGCGCGCATCCGGGCCAAACCTCAGCGGGGAGCAGAGGATGTCAAGCGTCGATCGGGCGAGAGTGTTCGAGGTGATCTGCGCCGTGCTGCTGGCGTGGACCGTGTCCGCCGTTCCGGCGGCAGCGACCTCACGGATCAAGGATCTCGCCAATATCGAAGGCGTGCGACAGAACCAACTGGTCGGCTACGGCCTGGTCGTCGGGCTGAACGGCACCGGCGATACCCTCAACAACATTCCCTTCACCAAGCAGTCGCTGCAGGCGATGCTCGAGCGCATGGGCGTCAATATCCGCGGCGCCACCATCCGCACCGGCAACGTCGCCGCCGTGATGGTGACCGGTAATTTACCCCCGTTCGGCACCCAGGGTACCCGGATGGATGTCACGGTATCCTCGCTGGGCGATGCCAAGAATCTGCAGGGTGGCACCCTGCTCGTCACCCCCCTGCTCGGCGCCGACGGCAACGTCTATGCGGTGGCCCAGGGTTCGGTCGCGATCGGCGGTTTTCAGGCCGAGGGCGAAGCCGCCAAGATCGTCCGAGGCGTACCGACGGTCGGCCGCATCGCCAATGGCGCAATCATCGAGCGCGAGATCGAATTCGCACTCAACCGCCTGCCCAATGTGCGGCTCGCGCTGCGCAACGCCGATTTCACCACCGCCAAGCGCATCGCCTCCGCGGTCAACGATTATCTTGGTGCCAAGAGCGCCGAGCCTATCGATCCCTCCACCGTGCAGCTCTCCATTCCCCCGGAATTCAAGGGCAACGTCGTCGCCTTCCTGACCGAGATCGAACAGTTGCAGGTCGAACCCGACCTCGCGGCCAAGATCGTGATCGACGAACGCTCCGGCATCATCGTGATGGGTCGCGACGTCCGCGTCGCCACCGTGGCGGTCGCCCAGGGCAATCTCACCGTGACGATTTCGGAAAGCCCGCAGGTCAGCCAACCCAATCCGCTGTCGCGCGGACGAACCGTGGTGACGCCGAACTCGCGTGTTGGGGTAACCGAGGACGGCAAGAAATTCGCACTGGTGAAGGACGGCGTGTCGCTGCAACAGCTCGTTGACGGCCTCAACGGACTCGGTATCGGGCCGCGCGACCTGATCGGCATCCTGCAGGCGATCAAGGCCGCGGGCGCCATTCAGGCCGATATCGAGGTGATGTGATGCAGACCGGCCTGAACAGCTTCGCCAGCCGCCCGGTCGCCAACGCCACGATCCTGACCTATGCCGGCCGCCCCGATCTTGAACTCGCGCAGGCCCTGAAGAAAGTCTCGCCGCAGGCGCAGGCCAAGGCGCAGACGACAGCGACTGATTTCGAGGCAGTGTTTCTCAATTCGATGTTTGCCCAGATGACCAGCGGCCTCAAGGGCGAAGGCCCGTTCGGCGATACGCCCGGCACCGGGGTGTGGCGCTCGATGCTGACCGAACAATATTCCAAGTCCTTTGCCCAGGCCGGCGGCATCGGAATTTCCAAGGACGTCTATCGCGAGCTGATTCTGCAGCAAGCCAAAACATCCGGCCAGGCCCAGGGAAAAACGACATAAATCAGCATCCGCAGCGGCAACCGGCGACGCCACCGATTCCGATGGCGACGACGCCAGCCGAGGCTCGCCAGCTCGCCGAGACCATGATGGAGGTTATGAGCGCCCTGCTCGGCGTCATCGAGCGTGAGACCGAACTGGTTCGCGCCGGCAAGGTCCGCGAAGCGATGGCGTCGGTGGCGAAGAAGACGGAGCTGTCGCATCGCTATGCCGGCGCGATCGCGTATCTGAAGGCCAGCCAGAACTACCTGTCGCAGACCGCCCCGGAGCTTTTGACCACGCTGCACCGCCATCACGACGTGTTTCGCTCGATGCTGCAGGTCAATCTCACGGTGCTGGCGACGGCGCACGCGGTTTCCGAGAGCATTGTGCGCGGCGTCAACACCGAGATGCAGCGCCGCAATATCCCCAACACCTACACCGCGACCGGACGGCGCGCCGCGCCCGGTCCGCGCCACATCGCGCCGCTCACGGTCAGCCGCTCGCTTTAGGGCGCGAGCCCGATCGCGGCCACTGAAAGCCACGATATGCCGGAATTTGCCTAAAATTGTCGCGCCGGTATCAGCGCGGCGTTCACCGCGTTCTCTAACCGGGCGTTGAGAGGTCCCGGTCATAATTGCGCACGGAGGAGCCGGGACTAAACTCGAGGAAAGCCAGGAGGCTGCCATGAGTATCGATTTCAGCATCAGGCCGGTGGGGTCGCCGGCTGCAATATCCGTTGTTCAGCCGGCCGCGGCCCAAAACGCCGTCGCCACCCAGTTGCCCGCGAGCCAGAGCGTCACCGCGGTGGATGCGAGCGCCGGCGTGCGCAACGATTTGCAGGCAGCGAACGACTACGTATCGCACCAGGCTTTTTTTGATCAGGCCGCGGCCTCGATCGTCTATCAGGTCGTCAACAGCAATAACAATCAGGTGGTGGAGCAGTTTCCGGACGATGCGACGCTGCGTCGTCGAGCCTACTTTCACGCCATCGATCTGGCCAAAGACCAGCCCGCGCGTCCTCTCGCAACCGATCTGAAGGCCTGAGCGAACAGAGATACGATCCGGCACCGAAGTGCCGCGGTCATTGAAACGAGCAGATTGCGTCGCGAAATCGACCGCCCTGCACGCTCAGCGGCGTTACGCCCTGCCGGCCAGACCCGCAGCAATGTTCGAGTTGATATCGATCAGCGATTGCATCTTTTCCGGGCTCGGATTGGTCTGCAACTCGATGGTACGCTGCATGACGAACAGCGCGATGTTCCGGATGTTTTGCCGAATCTCGACCGGCTGAGGATTGTCGTCGCTTTCCACCGCGCTCATGAAAATGGTCCAGAGCCGGCGGTTGAACAGCAACGCAGCGTGCATCCGCTTGTCGGGTCCTTTCCAGTCGTTCTGGATTTCAACCAGCTTTCGGGCCGCCATCAGCAGGGCCTGCGCTTCGATATCACGGGGAGACGAAGATACCTGGGCAGTGCGAGCGTAGGCCTTGGCTGCATTGGACATTCATGAACCTCAACGGGGAACTGTGCAGACCGGGGCTTCGGACCGCCGATGTTTTATACTTTGCCGCTTTTAAAATAACGTTAGCGATAAGCTTCCAAATGGGCCGGACCGCGCGCGCCGTCGTTTCCTCGGCGCCGACATAGCTAAAACGGCGGGTTTCCCCGCCGCTTATTTCTGTTTCCTGAAGAAAGAGATCAACGCAGCAACTGCAGCACGCTCTGCTGCGACTGGTTGGCGAGCGCCAGCGCGGAGACCGCGATTGACTGGCGGGTCGACAAGGCCTGGCTGTTGGCCGCTTCCTGGTTCGGATCGGCGACCGTCAGGTTCGAGGCGCCGGTCTGCAGCACGTTGATCAGGTTCTTGTTGAAGTCCTGGCGGATCTCGACAATCGACAGGTTCGAACCGAGACTCGATGCTGCCGTGCGCAGCGTAGTGCTGGCCTGGTTGAGTTGCTTCAGGATCGAGTTGGCGGAGTTGCTGTCGAGGAAGTCGACGCCCGCGGTCAGGTTCGACAGACCGAGGCCGGCATCGTTGAAGACGAAACCCTGGATGGCGAGCTTCGACGCGCCGGTTTCATCGAAGGTCAGGTTAAGGGTGTCACCGTTCAACAGGTTGATGCCGTTGAACGAGGAGTCCTGCGAGGTGGTATCGATCTGCGCCAGAACCTGGTTGTACTGCGCCACCAGGCTGTTGCGGGTGGACTGCGAGTTCGGATCGGCAACCGGAGCTGCCGCAGTCAGGCTCGCGAACGGGGTTGCCGTGCCGGTGATCGCACCGATGGTCGACGCGGCCGCATTGTTTAACGTCGTGATCGTGATCGCCCCGGTCGAGTCGATGCTGGCCTGCAGATTGTTGGCGGCCAGCGCGGTATTGAGCCCGTTCAGAGACGAAACCTGGCCGGCGCCGGTGCCGAACGTGATCGCAGTGGCAGTCCCGTTGCCGGTGGCCGCGATATCGAGCGTCTGACCGCTGAGGGCATAAGTTCCACCGCCGCGAGGCGTAGTTGCCGCCGTTAGACCAAGCTTGGTCAGGGTGCCCGCGGTGCCGCCGATCACGAGATTCTGGGCGGTACCGGTGCTCAGCGTCAACTGGGTGGAACCGAGCGTCGAAGGCGTGGCTGTGCCGGTAATCGTGTCGATCGCGGTCAGCAAGTCCCCGACGGTTGCGTTGGTGAGGTCGAGCGTCGCGCCGGTCGCCGCGATCACGTTACCGCCGGAGTTCGAGAAGGCAATGGTCTTGCCATCGATCGTCAGGCTGTCAGTGGCCGCGATCGCGGAGGTCAACGCGGTCAGCTTGGTCGTGGTCGCGGCAGCACCGCCGATCGCCGAGCCGGTGACGGTCGCGTTGGTGAACGCGCTTGGCGTGCCGAGCAGGTTGTTCGCGGTCGCGCCGGCGATGGCGGTAGACGTCACGTTGGACTTGGTCGAGTAACCGGTCGACGTCTGCAGCACCTGATTGGCAATCGACTGCGCATTGGCAATCAGGGCCTGCAGCGAGGTGATGCCGGTGTTGGCGGCCTGCAGCACCTGCACACCGTTGCCGATGCCGTCGAGCAGGTTGCTGATGTCGCTGGCGCGGTTGGTGAGGCCCTGCGCCGTGAAATATTCGGTCGGGTTGTCAAGCGCCGAGTTGACCTTGTTGCCCGTGGCGAGATCGTTTTGGGTGGTCGCAAGGAGGGCTGCGGTCGACTGCAGCGAGAGCAGGTTCTGGCGAACCGAAGCCGAAAGAACGATACCGGACATGTGTCAAGCCTTCCTAATTTACCTGCACAGGTTCTACCGGGACTCCTTTAAATTAGAGTTAACGGCGGCTTAAGTTGTTTGATTAACGGCCGGTTAACAGAAACGCCGCCGGCCCATTCAAGAGATTCGGACCTTGCGGGCCACCAAAACGAAAAACGGCGGGGTTTCCCCCGCCGTTCCGATTGGTGTCCTGGAGGACGAGATCAGCGCAGCAGCTGCAGCACGCTCTGCTGCGACTGGTTGGCGAGTGCCAGCGCGGAGACCGCGATCGACTGGCGGGTCGACAGCGCCTGGCTGTTGGCCGCTTCCGCGTTCGGATCGGCCAGCGTCAGGTTCGACGCGCCGGTTTGCAGCACGTTGATGAGGTTCTTGTTGAAGTCCTGGCGGATCTGCACGACCGACAGGTTCGAACCCAGCGCGGAGGCTTCCGTACGCAGCGTGGTGCTGGCCTGGGTCAGCGTCTTCAAAATGGCGTTGGCGGAGTTGCCATCCAGGAAGTCGGTGCCCACAGTAAGGTTCGAAAGGCTGAGGCCGGCGGAATTGAAGGTCACGCCAGTGATCGATAGCTTCGACGCGCCGGTTTCGTCGAAGGTCAGGTTGAGGGTGTCACCGTTCAACAGGTTGATGCCGTTGAACGAGGAGTCCTGCGACGTGGTGTTGATCTGTGCCAGAACCTGGTTGTATTGAGCAACCAAGCTACTACGCGTCGCCTGCGAGTTCGGATCGACAACCGGAGCCGCCGCGGTCAGGCCGTTGAAGGCTTTGCCGGCCCCCGTTGCCGTGCCGGTGATCGCGCCGATCGTGGCCGAAGCCGCATTGTTGGTGGTGGTGATGGTGATCACCCCGGTCGAGTCGATGCTGGCCTGCAGATTGTTGGCGGTCAGCGCGGTATTGAGCCCGTTCAGAGTCGAAACCTGGCCGGCGCTGGTGCCGAACGTGATAGCGCTGGCAGTACCGTTGCCGGTCGCAGCGATATCCAGCACGAGACCGCCAAGCGCGGTTGTTCCGCCGGCGCGGGCAGTGGTGCCTGCCGTCAGCCCAAGCTTGGTCAGCGTACCAGCGGTGCCACCGATCACGAGATCCTGGGCAGTGCCGGTGCTCAGCGTCAACGCGGTGGAGCCGAGCGTCGATGGTGTGGCTGTGCCGGTGATCGTGTCAATCGCGGTGAGCAGGTCCCCGACGGTCGCATTGGTCAGGTCGAGGGTCGCGCCCGAGGCCGCGATGACGTTACCGCCGGAGCTTGCGAAGGCGATCGTCTTGCCGTCGATCGTCAGGCTGTCGGCGGTCGTGACTGCCGACGTGAGCGCGCTGAGCTTGGTGGTGGTCAAGGCGGCACCGGCGATCGCTGTGCCGGTAACGGTTGCGTTGGTGAACGCGCCTGGCGTGCCGAGCAGGTTGTTCGCCGTCGCGCCGGCGATGGCGGTGGACGTCAAGGTGGACTTGGTCGAGTAGCCGGTCGGGGCTTGCAGCACCTGGTTGGCAATCGACTGTGCGTTGGCAATCAGGCTCTGCAGCGAGGTGATGCCGGTGTTGGCGGCCTGCAGCACCTGCACGCCGTTGCCGATGCTGTCGAGCAGGTTATTGATGTCGCCGGCGCGGTTGTTGAGCGCCTGCGCGGTGAAATAGCTGGTCGGGTTGTCAAGCGCCGAGTTGACCTTGTTGCCCGTGGCGAGATTGTTCTGGGTGGTCGCGAGAAGGGCTGCGGTCGACTGCAGCGAGAGCAGGTTCTGGCGAACCGAGGCGGAGAGGACGATACCGGACATTTTTCATACCTTTCTGGTGTGAAACTAGAGTGCGTGCGTGGTCCCGACCTTCTTGATCGGAGGACAAGGCACGTTGAAACCAACGCGCTAACAAAGCATGAATCCGAATGGCTCCGGCGGTCCCGCTAGCGTGTCGGCACCCGCTCGAGGTCCGGTCGAGGCGCCGCGTTGATTCAGGAAACCACTGATATTGCTGCGCATTTCCATGATGCGCTGCGGCGTTTACCAAGTGTTAATCCTGTTGGGAAAGGATTGCGGCCACAATCGGCCCAAGCAGGTTTTTGCGCGTCCCTGGCACGGCCAAAGCAATACCTATTCGAACCCGCCGCAACACTCGAACCCGCTGCAGCGATGACTGGCGCAACAGGCGACAACGGAGAACTGGCATGGCCCTGAAAGTCGAGCTCAAGCCGAACGAACGCATCATCATCGGCAATTGCGTCATTACCAACACCGAGCAGCGCGCCCGGCTGCTGATCGACGGCGACATGGTCCCGATCCTGCGCGAAAAGGACATCCTGACGCCCGAGACCGCCGACACGCCGGCCAAGCTCGTCTATCTGGCGGTGCAGCTAATGTATATTTCGCCGAGCCCCGAGGCCAACCACGCGACGTATTTCAGCCTGTTGCGCGAAATCGTGACGGCCGTACCGAGCGCGTGGCCGATCATCGAGGGCATCAACAACAATATCCTGAGCGGCGACCTGTACCAGGCGCTCAAGGAAGCCAGGAAGCTGATCGCCTACGAGAAGAAGTCTGCTGGATCACAGTCAGTCCGCGCAGAACAGGCAAAGCGCCGCCTGACGGCAGCGCGGTCACATTGCGAGCGGCGGAGACGGCCCGACATTCGGCACCGGGCCGCGGTCGCACCCCGCGCGCTGCGCGCCGAACTCAAGCACGGCGGAGATCAGCGCATCGATGTCGCAGACGTCGGTGCGGTGATTGACGATCGCCGCACGGATCGCGAGCCGGCCGTCGAGAACGGTCGTCGACGGCGCGGCGATGCCGGATTCCTGGATATCGACAACGATATTGCGGTTCACCTCGTCGGCGTCGGCGGCGCGATAGCGGAAGCAGACGATGTTGAGCTGCACCGGCGCCAGCAATTCCAGCCGCGGCTCGGCCAGGATCCGGGTTTCCAGATATTCCGCGAGCGCGCAACTGCGCGCGATGATCGCTCCGAGTTGCTCGGTGCCGTAGGTCTTCAGCGTGAACCACGTCTTCAGCGCGCGAAAGCCGCGCGACAGATCCGGTCCGAGGTCGCAAGGCCAAACCGAGCCGGCGGCGAGGCCGCGAGTCTCGCGGCGCAAATAGGCGGCCGGTGCCGCGAAGGCATCGCGATGCTGGCCGCCGTCGCGAACGATGAGGAAGCCCGCGTCATAGGGCACCTGTCCCCATTTGTGAAAATCGAGCGCAATCGAATCCGCGTTCTCGATTCCGGCCAGCCGCGATGCAATCGCCGGCGACAGAATGCCCAGCGCGCCATAGGCGCCGTCGACATGAAACCAGAGTCCCTCTTGCCGGCATAGCGCACTCAGCGCCTCAAGATCATCGATGGCGCCGATGTCCACGGTACCGACCGAACCGACGACGAGAAAAGGCCTGCGGCCGGCGCGGCGGTCCGAGGCAATCCGGGCGCGCAATGCCGCCACGTCGATACGATGCAGTCGATCGACCTCGATGCAGCGCAGGGCATCGCTGCCGAAGCCGGCGAGATCCATCGCCTTCGAGATGCAGCCGTGAGCCGCAGTCGACGTATAAGCGGTCAGCAACGCACCCTGGTCGCCGATGCCGCGTTGTCGAACGCATCGTCCGAGCGCTGCCGTTCGCGCCACCAGCACCGCAATCAGATTGGCCATCGACGTGCCGGTAACGAAGAGACCGCTCGCCTGGTCCGGCAGACCGAACATCGCGCGCACCCATTCGACGACCTGACGTTCGACTTCGATCGGGATATGATCGCGGCCGCCGAGATTGGCATTCAATCCGGCCGCCAACATCTCCGCCAGCATTCCGACCGCGGTGCCGCCGCCATGCACCCATCCCATGAATCCGGGATGCACGTTTCCCGTCGCATGGGGAACAATGAAATCGGTGAACTCGCGATACACCTCGTCGAGACCAGTCGGCTGGCGCGGGAGGTCTGCGCGGAACTGGCTGCGAACATGTTCGGGTATCGGTGACCAGACCGGACGATCGCGGATATTGGCGGCGTAGTCGAGCATATCGTCGAGCATGCGATGACCCAGCGCACGAAGCTCGTCCCAATTTTTCGGATCGAGCGTCTGGCCAGGTTCGGACAACAGCGGCCCTTGGCGCAGTACGACGTTCATGCGGCACGCTCCCGGCCAAATCGCGCGCGGCGCTCGAGCATGGTCGCGAACACGTCGAATATCTTTTGCATCTGCTGCAGCTTGTAGCCAAACAGGTCCGCGGCATCCATGTCGTGCACGATCGCGGTATTGTCAGCCTCGAAAACCAGCAGCGATCCGCTTCTGGTTTCCGCACAGTCGACCGCAAAATAGTCGAGGCCGATCCGCTCGGCGATGCCGGACAACGCCGTCCGATGGCGGCGCGCAAAGTCGCTATCGAACGCTCGCATGAATATTTCCTCTTCGCGACGTTTGTCTGCGTTGAGCGACATGCCGGCGTTGAGATACCAGACGTCCCAGCGATCGACGATCGCCATGTGGCACGCGTAGGGTTGACCATCGACAAAGATGATCCGGCATTTGCGATACAGACCGTCATCGCCGGCGTAGTCGACAAAACGCGCGATGAAAAATTCCTGCGCCTGCTCGCCGTGAAGATAATTTTCCAGTGCGCCTTGATCATCGATTTTCGCAAGGCCCGCGCCCGCATGTGAGCCGCGTGGCCTGACGATGGCGGGAAACGCAAGATCGGCCGCGATGTCGAGAGGTGCAATCGCGGAACGTGACAGGTCGAGTAGCTGCGCGCGCGACGCGCCGACCGTCACCGGAATTTCGAGACCGTCGATTCCGTCGAGCACGCTATGCAGCTTGTCGCGATCCAGATTGCCGACGAGATGCGGCGGATTGAGCATCGGTTGCCGCCAGCGCGAAGCGGCGGCGGCGATCTTGCGCAGCGCGTCGCGGCAATCCGGCGAGTCGGACGCGATCACGATCGCGATGTCATGATCGGGCAGCGGCATCGGCAATTCGGCGTCGGCAATGACGTACAGCGTCATCAGCTCGATTGCGGACTGCTCCAGCAGGAACTCGATCGGCGTGTTGCTGCCGATGTCGGTCGCAGCCGCCAGCGCCAGAACGCGCAGCCGCGGTTTCGCCGCCGCACACGGCGAACGGAACAGCCGATGCGACGCAAGGATATGATCCTGGATCGCGAGACCGGCCTGCTTGTCGCCCAGCAATTGCGCGATCAGCGACAGATCGAGCCCCTCGCCCGGCTCGATGCTGCCGTCGATCAGCCTGACGATCAGCTTTTGCCACAGCGGGCGAAGGCCGATCCCTGCCACTGCCATTTTCGTGAGCCTCGCCACGGCCGCGCGATCTGCGCAGCCCGATCGGGCCACGCCAACCGACGCATCGGTCTGCATCTCACGCCGCATCGGTCGTCAGCGCAGGGGCGGCAAACTGCGACGCGATATCGCCGCGGAATACCGCAGGGCCGACATGATCGAGGCGGCTCTCGATATCGGCCCAGATCTCACCGCCGATATCGCTCCAGCGTTTGCAGAACGCAAAATCCTCGCTGAGATAAGTGCCGCTTGCCGGATCGATCATGCATTCGAACAGGGCAAAGCGGTTGGGACTTCCTGCCAGCGTATCCTGCGAATGCTCGCGGAAGAATTGCAGCGATCGGTAAGCGACGCACATCTTCTCGAACGCGTGACGCCGGATCATCAGGAATCCCGTGCCGGCGTAGCGCACCCGCGTGAAGCCGTTGACGACGGCGACATGATCGGGATCGTCGAGCTCGAGCACATAGTCCAGCGCGGCCGACGGAATCCCCGGCCGCCTGGTCTCCATCATCCGCATCGCCTTGTCCCAGTTGACGCGCTTGATCGGGTAGATGCCGGCCACCACGTCGGCTCCGGATTCGATCAGCCGGAAAACCTGCTCGGGTTCAAAACCGATATCGGCATCGACGAACAGAAAATGTGTCGCGGTGGGATCGTCGAGGAACTGGGTCACGAGATTGGCACGGGCGCGCGTGATCAGCGCGTCGCCGTCGCGCAGCAGCACCTTGAGCTCCATGTTCGATATCGCGCGTATCGCACGCTGCAGGCGGAAGATCGAATTGGCGTAGATGCTGGAGACCTGTCCGCCAAAGCAGGGCGTGGCCACCACCAGGTGGATTCGGTCGGTCATCAATGGCTCCGAAAGCGCTGGAAACGGCCCCGCATTCCTCACCAAACAGTAAATAGACGTGGTTAACGAAATCCTAACGGCCGCATCCCTGGCTCCATTGCCGCAGTTGATCCGGCAGCCGGGCGATCACGGTGTCCCAATCGCCAAAGGCCGGCTGCCGAATCAGCTTCGCGGTCGGATACCAGGCCGAGTCTTCGCGGTCCCTCATCCAGCGAAAATCCGCCGCATAAGGCAGCAGGATCACGACCGGCCTGCCCATCGCCCCCGCCAGATGCGCCACCGCGGTATCGACCGAGACCACCACGTCGAGCAACGAGATGATCGCGGCGGTATCGGCGAAATCGCGAACGCTGTCGCCGGGATGGATCAGGTTCGGCAGGCCCCGCAACACCTCGCGATCGGCATCCCGCAACTCGCTCTGAAGGCTGATGCATTGCAGCGGCGGCGTCGCAAACCAAGCCGCGAGCCGCGCCAGCGGTATCGAGCGGTTGCTGTCGTTCTTGTGAGACGGCGAGCCGGACCAGACAAATCCGGCGCGCGGCCGACCGGCCGGCAAACGCTCGCGCCAATATTCGCAGCGCTCGGCGGACGCAGCGAGGTAGGGAACGTCGGCCGGGATGGTCGCCGGTTGCGTTGCGAATGCAAGTGGAAGACTGAGCAAGGGACAATGCAAGTCGAATGCCGGAAGCGGCTGACCGCAGGCAATGACCTCGATGTCCCTGAGCTGCGACAGCAGCGGCTGCAGCTCAGGCTGCACCTCGCAGACGACATGGGCGCCGCGGCGCGCCAGCAGCGGCGCGTAGCGAATGAACTGGATGGTATCGCCCAGGCCCTGCTCGGCATGCAGCAGAATGGTCTTGCCGGAAATGGATTCGTCGCCAAGCCACAGCGGCGCCTGATACTGCCGGCGGTGTGTGGCGAAGGCGTCGGTTTTCCAGCGCCATTCATATTCCTTCCAGCCCGCCGCGAAATTGCCTAGCGAAAGCAGCGTCATCGCCGCTTCGAAATGGGCTTCGGCGAATTGCGGCGCGGCGGCGAGCGCCGCGTTGAAATCCACAAGCGCCTCGCCGGGCCGGTCGAGGCGGCGCCGCGCATGACCGCGATTGGTCAGGATCTGCGGATGGCCGGGCACCAGCGTGAGCGCATGGTCATAGCTCGCAAGCGCCTCGTCCGGCCGGTTCAGTCGCAACAGCGCGTTGCCTCGATTGACGAGGCTGCCGACATGGGCCGGCTCGTTCGTCAGTACACCCTCATAACTCGCAAGCGCCTCGGCGATGCGGCCAAGTTTGAGGTAGACGTTGCCGAGGTTGAAGAGGATCTCCGGATGATCCGGCGCAAGCTGCAACGCACGGCGAAAGCTTGAGATCGCCTCCTCGTAACGTCCGGTGGCATCGAGCGCCAGCCCCAGATTCGACATCGCGTCCGAGGAGCCGGAATTTACCTTCAGCGCTGCCGAGAGGAAGTGCAGCGCCTCGACCATGCGATGGCGCTGGTAATTGAGCAATCCCAGCAGATGCAGCGCATCGAAATCCTCCGGCCGATGTTCGAGGATCCCGGCACACAGCCTCGTCGTCTTGTCGAACTCGCCGCGCTGGAAGGAATTATACGCCTGCCGCTGCATGCGGGACAGGTTCGGCATCCGCTCAGATCCATGTTTCCAATTCGCCGACACGCGCCGTCTTTTCCGGAACAGACCGCCTCGAAGGCGATCCGAATGCCGCCGCCCTCGAATCAGCCTTGCGTTGCACAGGCTAGCATTTTCTTCGGTCGCCGGCCCGTCAGGCCGCATGCTCGCGGTCACCGCGGGCGCGGCGGTACAGCATCGCGGCGAACGCCTCGAAGATCCTGGTCATCTGTGGCGGCTTGTAGGGGAACAGCGTCGGCGAATCCATGTTGTGCACGACGGCGGTATTGTCCGCCTCAAATATCAGCAGTTCGCCGCGGCTGTTTTCCGCGCAGTCGACCGTGAAATAATCGAGGCCGACGCGGTCGGCCAGTGCGCCCAGCACGCGCGCGTGACGGACGGCAAAAGCCTGATCGAAACTGCGCATGAAGTCGGCCTCTTCGCGCCGCTTGCTCTCGCTGAAGGCCATGCCTGCGTTGAGGTACCAGATATCCCAGCGATCGGCGATCGCCATGTGGCAGGCATAAGGGCGGCGGTCGACGAAGGCGAGCCGGTATTTGCGAAACAGGCCGTCATCGCCGCAATAATCGACGAAGCGCGAGACAAAGAACGCCGGCTCCGGCCGTTGCGCGAGATAGCGGCCGATCGCGGCGCTGTCATCGAGCTTGGCGAGCCCGACGCCGGCATGCGATCCGCGCGGCCGCACGATAACCGGGAATCGCAGGTCGGGCGCTATCGTCCCGATCGGGCGGTCGGGCTGGACCAGATCAGACAATTGCGCGCGGGTTATCGAGGTCGTCGCCGGAATATCGAGCCCTTCGATGCCGTGAAGCAGTCGGTACAGCTTGTCGCGATCCAGATTGCCGACGCGCTGCGGCGGATTGAGCAGCGGCCGCGGCCAGCGAGCCGCGGCGTGGTCGATCTTGCCCAAGGCGTCACGGCACTCTTCCGAGTCGGATGCAATCACGATCGCGACATCATGTTCGGGCAGCGGCTCCGGCAAATCGACACCGGCGACGACGTAAAGTGTCTGCAGCTCGATCGCGGCGTGCTCCAGCAGGAATTCGATTGGCGTGTTGCCACCCATGTCGATCGGCGCCGCGAGCGCAAGGACGCGCAGCTTCGGCGGCTCGACCGCACAAGGCGAGCGAAACAATTGATGAAAGGCAACCACTTCCGCCTGGATCGCCAGTCCGGTCGGCTTGTCGCCAAGCAACTGCGTGATCAGCGAGAGATCAAGTCCCTCACCTGCCCCGGCCGTGCCGCCGGCGACCTTCGAGATCAGCTCGTCCCGCAACGGGCGCAGATCGGCGCCGCCGAACGCCATCGCCGTGAGCCGCGCAAATCCGATTCGGTCGGCGCAGGGATAGCCCATGAGGCCGGCGTCGGCGGAGCTAGCTTGCATGGGAGAGCTCCGTTGGATTGAGGCCCGACAGATGCGAAACCAGCCGCTCGATGTTGGCGACGACTGCGACGACGCGGCCGAGCTCGCACTGCAAGTTCCGATCCGCGATTGCCTCGTCGGGCGACCAGGTTTCGGTGACGAGCCGCGCGCCGGCGGCGATGCGCAGCAGCGCGGCCGGCTGCGGTTCGCCGCGCTGCCATGCGACGGGCTGGCCAAGGAGGCAGGGCTCCGCCGCCACGTCGCAACCGTTCGCGGCGTCTCCTCCGCCTATGGCGAGCGCGCGGTATATGGCTCTGCCCTCGGCCAGCGTCAGGTCGCGGTTGTGATGCCGGATCGCAAACGGAAAGATTGTCGGCTGGGCCAGTTCTTCATCGTCGAGGCCACCGTGTCCGGCACTGCGCTGCGGCGGCAACAAGCGAAGCGATGGCGAGGACGCCATGATCCGCTCCACGGCTTCGCCGAATCCCGTCAAAGCCCGCCGGCGAAATGGACCGGGTACGGCGTGATAGGCCCGGATCTCCTCCAGCGCCGCTTCCCAGCGTAGCCATTGGCCAAGATTGGCCCGGACCGGGAAGCAGGATCGCAACGCCCGCCAATGCGCCGGCCAGTCGCTCCGGCTGCTGTACGCGCGGAACCCTGGTGCGATCCCATCGATCGCGCCGACAGCGTTGGCGAGGCTTGCGGGCACCAGCAGCGCGCCGCTAAAGGCAGGTCCGGTGAAAAACTTCGAGCCGGTGACGATCACCAGATAGCCGCGATCGAGATATTTTCGCAGCCGCGGCCGGCCGAGGCGCATCTGGCACGCGTCGACGACGATTTGGACCCGATCAGGCCAGCGCGCCGCGATTTCGTCGAGGCATTGCTCGCTCGGCGCGCGCCAACCGAGCTTCGAGCAATCCATGATCTGAAGCAGGACCGGGATCCCGCTTGCCACGGAGCCCTCGATTGCGCCAAGCACCATCGCATCGGTTTCGGCTTCCGCGCGGCGGTCACCGCGCTCGCCGAGAAGTCCGATTGCTATGCTGGCGACCGAGCCAGCCGGGCCGGCAATTGGCTCTCCCTTGAGTACCCCGCTGCCGGTCGCGGTCGCGGTACTGAAATGATGGCCGCGCGCGGTCTCCGCGGTTCCGCTGCCGGTTTGATCCGCCGCCACGATCACGGTGGTCAGCGCCGGGCCCAGCAGCGCGCGTGCCAGCAGCAGGGCGTGAAGTTGCGAGTCGGTGCCGGACGGAGAAAAAATCACCTCGGCCGCCGCCGGCGATAATCCGAGACAGGCCTTCAGTTCATCGCGCATCGCTTCAATGCGCGCATCGAACGCTTCGTCCATCCCGTGCGCGACCGCGCGGCGCATCATCGATTGCCGCGCCCGGCCGGCATGGGCGAACGCCCGCTCCGAAATCGACGTCGCCGTACTCGAACCCAAGCTCAGCATATTCGGGCACGGCGAGAGCCGGCAGCCATAATCGTTGGTCGCGCTCGCCGGATCGATGCGGAGCCGCGGATCGCCGCCACTGCCGAGCAGGCGATCCAGCGGCGCGAACAACTCGCTCAAGCCGGAAGCCCGATGGGCGCGATGCCGAACGATCGGACCCTCGGTCGCATCGGATCGAACCCCCACGTCCAGCATTGTTGAGACCCCAGGCAACGATGCCTCCATGGCCGGCCCAACCTCGTGCCGACATTTCCGCGCCAGACGACTAGCCGATCGGCAGATACCTGACCAGCGACAGTTGAGACAGCATCGAGGTGGCCTGGTAGGACGCCTGCAGACTGTTCTGAACCGCCAGGAGTTCGCTCGCCACCTGATCGGTGGAAACATTCTCGGTCTGATCGATCATGTTCTGCATCATCGCCTGCGTCTGGGTTTGCCGCGCGGTGGCGGCCTGCACTTCGGTCTGCGCGTTGGCGAAGTCGGTCTGGATTTCGGCGATGCTTTGCTGACCGGCATGCGGGGTCAGGTTCGCCGCAATGCTCTGGCTCAGGGCACTGATCTGCGCGGCGGAATGGGTTCCCGGCGAGGCCTTGAAAGCCGCAAATACCGCGATGTTTTGCAATTGGGTGCGAATCGCCTGCTCGTTGGCCTGGGCGCCGAAATCGACCGTCTCCGAGGTATCGATGCGCGCCGTCGACGAGGCGCGTGCGGAACCTGGCCCGGAATTGCCGGTGTACCAGGCGACGGTGTTCGACGCGCCACTGACCAGCGATGTGGCCGACCCCGGCGAAGTGCCACCGACCCGCAGTGGCGGTTGAACTGCGGTCACGGGCCCGCTGAATCCAAGCGCTGCGAGCGCCGCGACCGCAGACGGGTTCGAACCCGTCACCGTGAGGTCCGCGGCATTGTCGGCATGCAGCGCGATCACGCCGCCGCTGACAGTCGAGGAGGTCGAAGTCCCGGTTAGCGAGTCGATTTTCGTCAGCAGCGTCTGGACGCTGTCGGTAATGTTGACTTCATTGCCGGTCGCGCCTGAGGCGACAAAGGTGATCGGCGTGCCGTTGACGGTGATGGTGTCGCCCGGCGCGAAACCTGACGACAGTGAGTTGGTGCCGGCGGCCCCTGACAGGGCTGTCGCGCGCGTGATCGGTGCCGGGGGTGTCGCCTGGTTGCTGGCGACGCTGCCCGTGGCGGTGCCGGTGGTATCGAAAAAATTGTCACCGGCCTCGACCGCCGACGCTGCCACCAGCGAGGTATTGGCGAGCGTGGTGATCGATGCCGTCAGGGCGGTGTTCAGGCTCGCCGCCGTCGCCGTCGGCGTGGCGCCGATCGTAAAGCTGCCGGTCGGCGGCGGCGTGGTGTTGGTTGCCGTCAGTTGAACGGTTTGGGTGGTGCCATCGGGGAGATTGAAGGTGAAGCTGACCTGATCGCCCGGGTTGGGATTAGTGACGCCGAGAGCGACCGAAATCGCCGCCGGCGAGCCGGAGGGACCGGTGACCGTGGCTCCCGTCAGCGTCGAAGCGACCGAATTCAGCTTGAGGCCGAACGGGGAACCGGCGACATCTTCCGATACCTGCACCGATGTCGGCGTCGGCGAAGAAAGCACCAGCCGCCCGAGCCCGCTGGCGCCAAGATCGGCCTGCTGCCGCTCGGCGATCACCTGCTTCAGTCCGGCCTGGGTAGCGGTCCCGTTCATGATGGAGTCGGCAGAGGCGACCGCGGGGGTGTTGATCGCCCTGCCGGAGAAAATGTAGCGATCGCCGACTTGGGTGTTCAGAACGCCGACGACTGCGGAAAGTTCGCTTGCTGCAGTCTGCTGCGCGACGGTCTGTCCAGAACTGTTCAGATCCAACGACCCCGAGGAGGCACCACTCTGTACCTGCGAGCCAATGCTGGACAAGGTCTGCAGCGCGGTGTTGGCCGCAGAAATGATCGTATTGACGTTGGCCATCGTGGTCCCGAAGGCCGTGATGTTCGCAAGCTGCGCGCGTGCGGCAATCGCAAAGCCCTCGTTGACGCCCATGCCGGCGTAAGTGGTGGATTTGACCCCGGTCGAAAGCTGTGACGACAGGGTCGTGAGCTGGTTGTTGAGGTTCTGTACCGACTGGCCGAGCACAGAAGCGCCATAGTTGATACTACTAACCGACATTTTCCGCGCCTTATAGTTGAACCTGCATCAGGCTGGTCATCATGCTTTGGACCACCGACATGACATGGGCGTTGGCAGCATAGGCATTCTGCAACTGGATCAGGTTCGACATTTCGGTGTCGATGTTGACGCCGGACGTCGAGTTGAACTTCTGCTGCAAGGTACTAACGACGACGTCCTGGCCCTGCTTCAATTGCGTCGCCTGCGTCGCGGCGTTGCCCTGCTGACTGATGAATTGCTGCAGATAACTCGTGATCGTGCCCGTGAAAGGCGACGCCGCGGAGCCGAGTCCGGTCTTCGGTGAAAAGCCGAACGTTGCGTTGGTGAGCTGCGAAAACAGATAGTCCGAACGTGTGGTGTCGCCGGCAGCCGTCGCCGGCGACGTGCTGTAGACGCTGAGGGCCGCGGCATTGTTCAGCAGCGCCGGGTTGACGGTGATGCGTCCGGCATAACCGGTCATCTGCGAGCCGCTTGCGGTGATGGCGCCGGTGTAGAGCGAATTGCCGTCGGTGAATAACGGAAGTTGTGGGTTTCCGCTTGTCAACGACGAGGTCGTGGTCGTTGTCGAGACGGCATTGACCGTCGCAATGACAGATCCGACCAGGTTCAGGGTGGCCCCGGATGGATTGGAAAACTGCAGGCCGCTGCCGCCCAGCGCCGCATTCAACTGCGATATGACCGACGACATGCCGCTGGATAAATTGACCCCGATCACCTGCGGATTGGCGTTCGGCGCGTTCGGCAGCGGCAGCACCGATGAATCGGCCACATTGACGATGGATATCTGCTGCTGGGTGTTGGTCACATTGTTGGTATAGGTCAGGTTGATCGTGTTTCCCGGCACCACGCTCGACGTATCGACGCTGAAGCCTGCCGGCGGCCCGGCGACGGCGGTACCGCCCGTCGTCTGGTCGGAGAGCGAACTCGAAAGCGTCGCGGCGAGCTGATCGACCTGGGTCTGGGCCTGCACCAGCGTCTGATCGCGCAGTTTGAGGTCGGCCGCGATCTGTCCCGAACTGAAGGCGTTGGTCGCGACCAGGTCGGTCGTGGCGCCGTTGGGGAGCTGGATCGTCAGCGACCCTGCCCCCGACTTGGTGGGATCGGTGTTGTACAGCGAACTCGCCGACAATGCTCCCGGTGAACTGAAGGACATCGTCGACGCGAGGCTGCCGCCGACGAGCTGGACGCCGGAATTGGTGAAGACGCTGACCTGATTGGCGGAGTCGGTGACGGTCCGGACGTCCATCAGCTTCGACAGCGTGTTGATCGCGTTGTCACGCTGATCTTCCAGCGTTGCCGCCTCCGGATCGGTCGGGCTCAATCCCTGAAGCCGGGTGTTGATCGAGGCGATCGTGGTCATCGCCGCATTGGCCTGGCTGACGCTGGTGCCGATATCCTGATTGACGTTGGTGCGCAGCGACTGAATGCCCTGCGTCGTCGTATTCAGTTGCTGGGCCAGCGTCTGCGCCGCGGACAAGGCGACCGATTGTGCTGACTGGCCTCCCGAGCTTGTCGATAGCGCCTGCAGCGACGAGGTCAAATTGCTGAGCGCTGTTTCCAGCGTGCCCTGACCGCCGGGGGTACCATAGACACTTTGCAGTTGGCCCAGGATGTTGGACATCTGGTCGGCATAGGTGCCGCCCGAGGTTTCCGTGCGCAACTGGCTCTGGACGTATAGATCGAGCTGGCGATTGACGCCGGTGACCTGGACCGACGAGCCGGCGCCGCCGCTCGCCAGTTCAATCTGGTTGACGTTTTGGGTGACGTAACCCGGCGTCTGCGCATTCGCGATGTTCGACGACACGATCGAAAGCGCAGCCTGATTGGCGCGCAGTCCGGACATCGCAGTTGCAAGGGCTGAACTCAAACCCATGTTTATGGTCCGTCTTGAGTTACATCACACCGACGGTTGCCGGTGCCGATCAGCGTATTACGCTCAGCAAGCTTTGAACCATGTCGTTGGCCGTAGTGATGACCTTGGTGTTCGCCGAGTAGGCCTGTTGAGTCACGATCAGCTTGGTGAATTCGTCGGCGATGTCGGTGTTCGATCCTTCGAGCGACGAGCCGCTGATCCTGCCGGACGCGCCGGCGATCGCCGGCCCGGACTGATCGGTTACCGCAAAGGCACCGCCGTTGAGCGCCTTGAGGTAGTTGGTGCCGTTGAAATGCGACAGCGTGACGGAGGCGAGATCGATGTTCTGCCCGTTCGAAAACGTTCCGACCACGAGGCCGCTGTTGTTGATCGCGACCGACTGAAGCTGGCCGGCGGCGTAACCGTTCTGGGTGATGGTGTTGACGGTCGCGGTGCCGCCGGTGCTGGCAAATTGCGTCAACGCGCCGGATCCGAAATTCATGGTCAGGTTTCCGAGCGATTGACCGTTCACGGTCACACCGGGAATGGTGATGGCCGAACCCGATGGACTCGACAACGACCCATCGGAATTGAAGGTGAAGTTGGTGCCGACGTTGACCCAGGCGACCTTCGTGCCGGTCGCGCTGGGATCGGTCTGGTAAAACAGGTTCCAGGTGTCCTGGTGCGGACTGCCAAGCGATGAACTGTCGGTCTTGGCCCATCGCAGTTGCAGGTTGATCGGCGTCCCGGCCGAGTTGTAGGCGGTCACAGCTCCGCCGCTGATGGTCTCGTTGTCGAACGGCGTGAGGTCGTTGCCGATGACGAAGCCGGTGCCGGCCGTGCCGCCGCCGGTGCGCGAAGCCGTCATGGTGGTGTTGAAGCCGAGCGCGCCGAATGCCGGCGCCGAGCTCGAGACCGAGAGATTCTGCGCCGTGCCGGTGTGCAAGGTGATCGCACCGGTGCTTGCGTTGATGGTGGGAGTCACGCCGGTGATGGCGCCGATCTTGTTCAGCAGGGTACCGACCGTGTCGGTGACGTTGAGCTGATTGCCGGTGGCGCCGCTATTGACAAAAGTGATCGCCGTGCCATCGACGGTGATGGTATCGCCGGCGACGAAGCTCGTCGACAGCGAGTTGCTCGGCGCGGTGCCGGACAGTGCGGTTGCGGCGGTGATCGGGGCCGGCGTCGCCGCCTGGTTCAAGGCAGCGGAACCGGTGACGGTATTGTCACCGAAAGGCGTCGGTGGCGTACCCAGCACCAGCGGATTCTGGGCGAAATCAGACGGGTTCAAGCCGCCAGCGGCGGTAAGCGTGCCGGCGCTCGCCGTGGTGCTTGCCGTGGTCGCCGGCGTAGTCGGAAGATTCGCCGCGTATTGAACCGCGCTGGTGGCCTGCGCCGGCACGAAATTATTCTGAAACTGGAGTACCTGGGGAACGTTGCCAATCGGGTTGCCGGTCTTCGGATCGACCGCGACGCCCATCAGATAATATCCGGCGCCATTGACCAGATTGCCGTTGGCGTTGACCTGGAAATCGCCGCGGCGGGTATAATCGGTGATGCCGTTGAACACCGGCGCGTTGTCGACCGTGCCGGTGGCTGCCTGCACCGAAAAGAAGCCATCCCCGTTAATCGCCATGTTGGTCGCGACGGTCGATGCCGAGACGGTACCCTGGGTGGAGATCGTCGCTTGCGCAAAGGCGGTGACGCCGCCGGCGACCTGCCGGCTGGGTGTCGTCGCGTCCGGGATGAGATCCTCGAAGCTGGTCTCGATGCCCTTGTAGCCGACCGTCGAGGCATTCGCGATGTTGCCGGAAATGTTCTGCAACGCGAACGATTGCGCCTGCAGCCCGCCAACCGAGGTATTTAGCGCATCGAAGATACCCATAACATTGTCTCCACGTTCGATCCGGGGCGGCCAGCCGGCGCGGAAGCCACAGCCGTCATCGAGGGAGACGTCGCAAGCGCTGTGCCAATGTGGAAAAACGCTTTACATCAAACGCTTAATAAAAAAGCCCCGGTCCGAGGACCGGGGCACAATTGCCGGGCCGGGCAACATTTGCCGGGCGAAAACGAATGTCAGGTGGCCGACGGCGCGGCCGGATGAAACTGCAGGGCAAAGCCGTCCATGCAATAGCGCAGGCCGGTCGGCTTCGGTCCATCGTCGAATACGTGACCGAGATGGCCGCCGCAGCGGCGGCAGTGAATTTCGGTCCGCAGCATCCCGAGGTTCCGGTCTTCGGTTTTGCCGACCGCGTTATCGAGCGGCTGATAGAAGCTCGGCCAGCCGGTCCCGCTCTCGAATTTGGTCTCCGAGGAGAACAGCGGCAGGTCACAGCCGGCGCAGGCGAAGATGCCCTTGCGATGCTCCTTGAGCAGCGGGCTCGCGCCCGGGCGCTCGGTGCCCTGCTGGCGCAGGATCTCGTATTGCTGCGGCGTTAGCTGCGCGCGCCATTCCGCATCGGTCTTTTCGACCTCGAATTTCTCGGCGGCACGGGCCGGCGTGGCCCGCAACCAGCGGAAAGCGGCAAGGCCAAACAGGCCGGCGGTGGATGCGAGCAGGATACGGCGGTCGATCATGATGGTCTCCGTGCAGAGCGAGGTTCGCTGTGTTCGGTCTCAGATACGAGGGCTTAGCGCCGGAAGTTACACCCGTTCGGCGCAATTTTCTCACTTTCTTGCGAGGGCTAGGCTGGAATGCCCGGTTCCCCGCCCTCGCCTTCGACTTCGACGGGATTTGCCGCGACCGCCGGCGCACGTTCGGGATGCGGCCGGCCCGGCGGCGGACGGCGCCGCGGCGCCGTTCCGGCCTGCCGATTGGCCTCGGCGAGGCGCGCTTCGCGAATACGCTCCCGGGCACGCGCCCGCTCCCGATAGCGGGCCAGCGCTCCTGCGGCTGCAGCACTTCCGCGTCCCCACATGCCCACGAGCTGTCCGGCAACCCGGCCGGCCGGACCGCCCGCCCAGACCAGCTCGAACGGCGAAAACAGCCGCCAGCGGTCGTCACCGCGCAGAATGCTGCCGGCAATCAACTGGCCGGCCATCGCCGATGTGTTCAAACCCTGGCGGCCGAAGCCGCTTGCCACCCACAATCCGCGACGCAACTGGCCGATCTGCGGCATGCCGTGCACGGTCTGACCGATCGCGCCGCCCCACACCTCGGCGATCTCGACCTTGCCGAGCTGCGGGAAGATGGTGCGGATTCGGCCTGCAATGGCGCCGGCAAACCGCTGCGGCCGCGCTTCCCAGGTGGTCTCTGGCGAAGCCCACATCAGCCGGTCGCCTTCCACGATCCGGAAGTGATCGACACCATCGCTGTCGGTCACCGAACCCTCGAACGCGATCGCCTCGGCAAGGCGCTCGCCGAGCGGCGCGGTCACCGCGGCGTAGCGCCAGACCGGCAGCAAGGTTTCCCATAACCGCCGCAGCGGCGCACCGAGATGAATGTTGCCGGCAAGCACGATGTGCCCGGCGCGCAATCGCGCCGACGGCGTGACAATGCGCTTGCGAATGCCGGATGCATCAATGCTGACCGCCGGCGTGTCCTCGAAAATCCGCGCGCCCGCGCGCCGCGCCAAAGCAGCA
The DNA here is from genome assembly GCA_963808035.1 of uncultured Alphaproteobacteria bacterium. Lineage (GTDB taxonomy): Bacteria > Pseudomonadota > Alphaproteobacteria > Rhizobiales > Xanthobacteraceae > Bradyrhizobium. The sequence goes on from CAWEEF010000015.1 coordinate 259,449, forward strand.
AGGCCATGAACATAGTTGCGGCCGTCGATCTGAAACGCCTTCGGATAGTAGACGCCGTGGAAATACCGCCTCGTCTTGAGGAGGTCGCGGACGTGATCGACTTGCCAGCCTTCAACGTCGGTCTCGAAGTCCTCGCCCAGCATCTGCAGCCGGCTGATGAGCTGATCGCCGACATCGACATTGGAGACTTCAAGGGCGCCTACGCTCAGCGGCATCCCTGGCATCGGCTCCTTCGCCGCCGCGGCTCGAACGAATTCGGCGCCTTGTTTCGACAGCGACCAGAGTTCACGGGTGTTGTCCAACCCGATGCGCGCGATCAGCTCGCCGATCGGAACGCCGTAGCCCGGCATCACCGTGCCGAGCTGATGGCCGGACGCATTCCAGCCGACGTGCCGGCCTTCGAGCACCGCAACGCTGGCGCCGAGGCGCGCGGCTTCCAGCGCGACCGTCAGGCCGGCGAGCCCCGCGCCGACCACGCAGATGTCGACATCGAGATCGAACGAGAGGCGCTGGCGTTGTTGCAGCGCCGCGACGTCGGGTTGCTTGGGTGCGCTGGAAGTCTCGCTCATAGGTTCTTTATCTTACGGACCGATCACGTCTTTGTCGCCTTTGTCCGGCGTTCCGAGCCCGAAATTCGCGTGACATTCGTCGTCGTTTACTCAGCGACTTTCGGCGATCGGCAGGACACTGGCAAATTATGATCCTAGTGTGATTCTGGCTCAGAAGTTCTCTTGACGGACCGGCAACGAAGGTGAACAGAACTTCCGACCCCCACGACAGAGCGTCGGTTTGTGCATTATTCTGCGGACTTTGAACGAATCGAGAATGCGCCATGCGCCGTTTGATGCTGCTGCGTCACGCCAAGACCGAAAACGACGCGCCAAGCGGCCGCGATCAGGACCGCCGGCTCGACGACCGCGGCCGGGGTGACGCCGCCGAAATCGGCGGCTGGCTCGCACGGCATCCGCCCTTCCCCGATGCCGTGCTGGTTTCGACCGCGGTTCGGGCGCTCCAGACCTGGGAAATCGCCTGGGCCGCGATGAAGGACCTCGGGCCGGAGCCGCAGGTGGAGCATTTGCCGCAGCTCTACGGCGCCGATCCGGCGCAATTGCTGGAAGCCGTCCGCGATGCGTCCGCGCAAGATCCGCAGCGGCTGATGTTGGTCGGGCACAACCCCGGAATGCACGAACTCGGGCTGGCGCTCGCCGGCAGCGGCGACGCGGCGGCACGGCACGCGCTGGCCGGCAATCTGCCGACGTCGGGGCTTGCGATCTTCGACTTCGCGGTCGAGGACTGGGCCGATGTGGCATTCCGCCGCGGACGGCTCGTGCTGTTTGTCAGTCCGAAGCTGTTGAAGCAGACCTCCGGGGATTAGCACCCCGATGCGTCTGCCGCATCGCCAAAGTTGTGCTAGATTGGTCGCGGACGCCGGAGGCACAGATGTTCAAATCCATTCTGGTCCCGATCGATCTCGCCGATACCGATCTGGCGAAGCCCGCGATCGCGACCGCAGCGACGCTGTCGCAGACCTGGAGCGGCGCGGTGCGGCTTTTGAACGTGTTGCCGATGACGCCGGTGATGCTGGCGGAATATGTGCCCGCCGATTTCGACACCCAGCAGCGCCAGACCTCCGAGGAGGCGCTGGCCATTGTGGCGCGCGAATCCGGCATCGATGCCGCCCACATCTCCGGCGTGGTGCGGCAGGGCGGCATCTATCACGAGATCCTCGAAGAAGCCGCGGCGATGAAGGCCGACCTGATCGTCATGACGTCGCACCGGCCGGCGATGCGAACGTATTTCCTCGGCTCCAACGCCGGCCATGTGGTGCGCTACGCCAAATGCTCGGTGCTGGTGGTGCGGCACTAGCTAGCAAATTCCGGAGCTGAACGCGGTGAAGAAATGATGCCGGAAGTGGTCGGAAGAGGTGGCGCCTTCGTCTTCGGCTGGAAGCGCGTTGGGAAGGCTGGTGGCGCATTTGCGGACTTTCCAGCCGGCCGTCGACGGAGCGCTGCGGCGGTCCTATTCATCGCCAGGCTGGCGGGGGCTTTTGCAAAGAGCATTCGATCGGATCGAAGTCGGCGATATGTTGGCCGGAGACAGCCTGGCGTATCTCGTGGTCGTGGTCCACCGCTTCCCGGCTCGCCGCGGGGCGCGAACACCTGTGGGCGACGCTGGGATTATCCGCAACCGACGACGTCACCTGCGTCTTGAGGGTCGGCGCCAGTCAGACTTGTTCGAACTCAATAGCTGCGAGAAAGGCAGGCTGCACGTTCATCGGGCCGTCGATGACGCATGGTGCGGTGAGCGCTGTGGAGCGAGGCCCGCAACAAAGGTGTTGGTTTTCCAATGAGCATGCGGGATTTTTCCGACCAGCCGTTCGCCGCGTGGAGCCCGGCCGACGCAGCCGGGCCATGTTTGGTTGAGGTGCCGGTTTCGTCGATGAAGACCGCCGGTCGGGATCGAGCTTGGGTTGATTGTCCGCCCACGTCGATCGCGCCGCTGCAACGTCAGGCCGATCCTGCTCGGCCGCCCGAACGCTTTTTTTTGAAGCTGATGCCGTGGCGGTCGAAGAACCGCCAGACTGACCCGAGCCCCGCCTTTTGTTGACGCTCATCGAGCAGACGGCGCTGGATCTCTTCCAGCGTCAGATCAGGTTCCTGCCGAACCAACTCAAGCAGCCAGTCTTCGTGTTTCTTTAGCGGCGATCGGCTCTGGCCCCTGACCGATCTGGCCTCAAAACTCCCGGTTTCCCGCCAGCGCTTCACCCAGCGGATCGCGGTCGCATCACCAATCACAAACTGCCGCGCCGCTGCCCGTGCCGCTACGCCACCCTCTACAACTCGGATCACTCGAATCCTCGCAGATCGTTCGAATACCCCATTGCAGCCTCCTCAGCTTCGAGAAGGCCACAGAAATCAGATCGCGGCTCCTAGGGAATTCCTCGATTTGACAGAAATTGGAAATTGCTCTAGACGGCATAAGGCTCGGGCGCGTCTGGGAAGGACGGCGCAGATTTTGTAGCCCGGATGGAGCGCAGCGCAATCCGGGATGGCGAAGGCCGCCGGATTTCGCTACGCTCTATCCGGGCTACCTGTGTTACGGAGCCGCGCCAACCTACGGCAGCAACGCCTGTGGCAAAGCATCGAACGCGTAGGCCCGTGGCCGGTTGCGAGCAACGAAGCCGCCGACCTGCCAGGCAAACAACGCGGCGAAGCCGGCCAGAAACAAGATACCCGCGAATTGGCCGATCATGACGGCGCGAACGAAAAGTCCTGCCATCGCGGCCGCGACCAGGGTCAGCAAGCCAATGGCTGCGGCATAGATTGGCGGCTTGAGGCCGCCGACCAGCTCGGCCCTGCCGCCGGCTTCCGCCATCCGCCGGTGCAACTGCACAATAAACGCACGATAGTCGCGGTCCTGCGATGCCATCAACGCCGCGGTCTGCCAACTGGTGGAAAGAATTGCGATGCGCCCGCGAGAGCCGGCTTCGATGTCGGCGCGAAACCGTCGTGACTGCATCGACACCGGCCGATAAGACAGCCGGATCGCAGTAATTGCGCTGTAGGGCCACACCCCGGATTTCCCGGCAATGCGCCAGCGCAGGCCCTCGTCGGTCAGTTCGAACTGATGCGCCGCGCCGATCAGCGATGCCTTGAAGGCATACCGGACACCGGCGGCAGCCTCATTGGACAAATCAAGCGCCATGGGCAGTGTGCCATTCTCACGAGGGGACGACGCGGGCGCTCTGGAATCCGGGATCTTGCCTAGCGTGACAGGCATGCCCACAAAAATGCAACAGTTGCGAACATGCCCAAGGCGGTGCGCACGCTGTGGAGCATGCCCCATTTCACTACAAGCGTTCGCACCTGCGGCCCCGCTCGCTCGGTCTCAGTCGCCAGCAGCGCATCATTGGTGGGCTTGATGCCGATCAGCGTCCACGGCCACGGCGCGATCGCCGCAATGGCGCCGATCAGGAAGCCGGGGTGCGAGGTCTGCCACCATGCGGTGAATCCAAGCAGACACCCCAGCAGCGCGAGCGGCGCCTGCATCGCGGCCCCGCGCTTGTAGGAAGGCTTCCATTCGGTGAGCAGCGCGCGTTCGTCCAGCAACAGGCGCGCGGGTTGCTCGGCGACATTCACGTAAAGCGCCGCGCCTGAGAAGATGGCGGCCGCGATCAGCGCGAGAAATCCAAATGTCATGACTTGGCCCTCTTTGCGAACCTCGACTGAAATCACCGCGCCGACTTGCGTGGCCGACCAGCTTTATCTTACAAGCGGACCATGGCCGAGACGATTTATTTTCCGCGGCGCCTGATTCTCGCCGGCGCGATGATTTCGGGCGTGCTGCTGGCGCTTGCCGTGCACATGCTCGGCGCCTGGTTCGGGCTCGATCTGAGCGGTCTGTGGCGATCCGATACCCGCGAATTCATGCCCGCAGGCGCGGCGATTGCGTGGTGGCTGATCGCGAGCGTCGGCTTCTGCGGGGGCTATTTCACCGCGACGCTGATGGCAAGCGCTGTCTCGGGACAAATTCCGCAGCGAATGCGGCAGTTCCTGATCGCGGTGGGCGTCCTCATCCTGCTGGGGGCGGGCCAGGCGGCCTCCGCGCCAAGTCCGATTCCAACCATATCGGGCGTGCTCGCCGGTCTCGCCGCGCTGTGCCTTGGCGCGGCGATGGCGTTCTGCGGCGCTCATTTTGCGTTGCGCAAGGAATGAGCCGGCAACGCCGCAAGATCAGGAGCGACCGGGATTTTCTGCAATCAACGCTACGGATCGGTGCGACCGGCTGCTGCGCCGCGCCAGATCGCCGCCGCCGCCACCAGCAGCAGACCGGCGGAGATGAGCAGCGATACATGCGCGCCCGCTACGAAGCCGTTTGTGTGTCCGACCAGCGAGCCGAACAGCGCCACCCCGAGCACGCTGCCGGTTTGCCGGGTCGCGTTAAGGACGGCGGCGGCGATGCCGGAACGTGACTTCTCGACGCTGCCGAGCAACGTTGACGTAAGCGGCGGCACCAGCAGACCGAGCCCCCCGCCAATGACGATCAGTTGGGTGCATGTTGCCCAATAGCTCGTTCCCTGCCCGATTCCGAGCAGCGCCAAACATCCGAACGCCGTCAGCGCCGCGCCAGCAGCGATGGTCGCCGGTGCGCCGATTCGCTCCGCCAGGCGCGGCGCGATCAGGTTGACGGGCAGCACCGCGCCCATCATCGGCAGGAACGCGAGCCCGGTCGCGAATGGCGACATGCCGTTGACGCGCTGGAAATAGAGGCTGAAGACGAAGATCAGGCCGTAGAACGCGATGTTGACGAGAAGGCCGATCAGGGAGGTCAGCGCGAACATGCGATGGGAAAAAAGCGACAGCGGCAGCATCGGTTGCGAGGCGCGCCTCTCCTGCAGGATGAACAGCGTCGACAAAACCGCCGATGCGACGAAGCCGGCGATCACCCACGCATTGCTCCAGCCCAGAGAACCGCCTTCGATGATGGCACCGGCGAGACAGCCAAGCGCGGCAATCGCCGCGATCTGTCCCGGCAAATCGATTTCGCGCTGCGGCGATCGGGTGGTCTCGCGGGCATAGCGCGCGCTCAGCCACAGCCCGGCGAGGCCGATCGGCAGATTGACGAGAAAGATCGATCGCCAGCCGACCAGGGCAATCAGCCCACCGCCGACCAGCGGTCCTGCCATAAGCGCGAGGCTGGCGCCGGCCGCCCAGATCCCGACTGCCCGCCCGCGCTGCCTTTCATCCGGATAGGCATGGCTGAGCAGCGCCAGCGAGTTCGGTACCAGAATCGCCGCACCAAGTCCCTGGACGGCTCTCGCCGCGATCAGGATGACGGCGTTGGGCGCGAGCGCGCAGGCGACCGACGAAGCGGTAAAGATGGCAAAACCGGCGATGAAAATCCGCTTGGCGCCGATGCGATCTCCGAGTGCGCCCGCGGTCAGGATGAAGGCCGCAAACGCGATGGTGTATGCACTGACGACCCACTGCAGTTCCGAAACGCCGCCGCCCAGCGAGCCGCCGATGCTGTTGAGCGCGGTGTTGACGACGGTGACGTCGAGCTGAACCACGCCGTAGCCGAGACTCATGGCAGCCAGGGTCAGCGACGTTACAAGCCCGGAACGGACCGGTTCCGGATTGCGAACGGATGCCGCGCGCGATTCCGGAACCGGCGGGAATTTGATGGCAGCGCCTCGCATGCATCACCTCCATTTTGCGAACCAACGTCAGTCTAGCGCTTCCGTTTCGCGCGAATGGTTCGAGCAAGATCGAAGGGTGAATGCAGAGCCAAAGGTGCCGGGCATGCAAAACGTCGCGCAAAAGGGTTCAAGCGCGACGTTTTGTCTCAAAGCGAGCTGACGTCAGCTCGCCGCGCGAAGATTGATCTTGCTCTCCGCAAGCGTGTTCAGCTTCTTGTCGGTCGCCTTCTCCTCGTCCAACGTCTTCTGCAGGATACCCGCGCAATCGTTGCGACCGAGCTGCTTGGCCCAGGCGATCAGACTGCCATAGCGCACGATCTCGTAATGCTCCGCCGCCTGGGCAGAGTTGATGAGCGCGGCGTCGAGCACGCTTTTGTCCTCGACCTCGCCGGCGACCTCATCGGCCTCCTCGATGATGCCGTCGATCGCCGGACAATCGACCGCCTTCACCGCAGTGCCATGCATCCGGAACACTTCCTCGAGGCGCTGGACATGGGTCCTGGTTTCCTCGAGATGGGTCAGAAAGCCTTGCTTGAGCTGTTTGTCGGTGGCCTTTTCAGCCATCTTCGGCAGCGCCTTCACAAGCTGCTTCTCGGCATAATAGATATCCTGCAGTTGATGCACGAACAGGTCATTCATGTTCTTGATGTCTTTGGTGAACAGTCCCATCGCGGGGGTCCTCTTGTTTCGGGAACATGGCGGCGCAACCGCTGGCCTCGCGGAAGCGCCGCTATGTTCGATTGCTGATACCGCGCTAACCGGCTGGCCGCCGCTATGTTCCTGCGGCGCGCGACGGAACATCGGAACAATTGCGCAGCCGGCAGAGCCCGCGCCGACTCGAAACTTCCGCGCCGATGCATAAGTACGGAGTGTGACAACCGCCCCGATCGAATCTCGATGCCGGCATTGTCAAGGACTGCACATCGCGACGTTTTTGCCTTATGGGTTCGCCCGAGGAGCGATTGGCTGCCACCTGGCAGCTCTTCGAGGGGCTTCGGATCTGTTGCCGCCTGCCGGGAGGATGAATGCATCGACTGCTGACCACGCTGGGGCGTGGCTTCAAGGAACGGATCGGCTGGAAACGGCTCGGGATCGCCGCGAGCCTCCTCATCATCGTCCTCGCGATCACGACCCTGGTCCGCACCCTCAAGGGGGTGAACACCGGCGTGATCCTGACCGCGCTGACCGAAATTCCTCCCGCCCACATCGCATTCGCCGCGCTGTGCGTGATCGGCGCGTTTTGCACGCTGACATTCTACGATTTCTTTGCGCTGCGGACCATCGGCAAGAAACATGTGCCGTATCGCATCGCGGCGCTGTCAAGCTTCGCGAGCTATTCGATCGGCCATAATATCGGCGCCACCGTGTTCACGGGCGGTGCAATCCGCTTCCGGATCTATTCGGATTATGCGCTGAATGCCATCGACGTCGCCAAGATCTGCTTTCTCTCCGGCTTGACGTTCTGGCTCGGCAATCTGTTCGTGCTTGGTTTCGGGATGGCGTGGCACCCGTGGGCGGCATCGGCCATGGACCTGCTGCCGCCGGCCATCAACCGGCTGATCGCGATCGGCTGCCTCGGCGGCATCGCGGTCTATTTCATCTGGCTGGTGGTGGGAGAGGAGCGCCGCGAACTCGGGCAGAACGGCTGGAAGGTGGTGCTGCCATCGGCGCGGTTGACGCTGCTGCAGATGCTGATCGGCGTGGTTGATCTCAGCTTCTGCGCGTTCGCGATGTATCTGCTGATGCCGGACCAGCCGCAGATCGATTTCATTTCGCTGGCGGTGGTGTTCATCCTGGCCACCCTGCTCGGATTCGCCAGTCATGCGCCTGGCAGCCTTGGCGTGTTCGACGCCGCCATGCTGGTGGCGCTGCCCGAATTCGGGCGCGAACAGTTGCTGGCCACCCTGGTGGTGTTCCGGATCCTGTATTTCCTGATCCCCTTCAGCATCGCGATTTCCATCATGGGCACGCGTGAACTCTGGCTCAACGTCGTGCGGCCCTGGCAGGATCGCCGCAAGCTGAGCGAGGCCCCGCCGCCCCCGGTCGTGCTGCCGCAGCCGATCAAGCGCCTGAAGTCACGCTAGGGAGCCGGAACGGCGTTCTTATTTCTGCCCCATCAGTGACGTCAAAGGCGCCATGATGCGAATTCACCTTCGCCCGATGATGATATACGCGCTGCTGCTTGCGGCGCTGGGAATGCTGCCTGCGGATTGGGCCGCCGCACAGGGCGCTCCCGACCTGCAGATTTCCTGGGAAGTCCGCAACCGCTTCCGGCTGTTTCGCGAAGAGCGCGATTTCCAGCTCCATACCGACGGCGCGCAGAACGGCAGCATTCTCAAATCGGAACAGGCGCTCGAACTGCAGAGCGACGGGCGCGGCTGGGCACGCAACACCGTGAACCGGCTCTGTATCGATCTCGCCGGCCGCATCAGCGAACCCTGCACGCGCGATAACGTCAAGGAGAGCTATCTGACGCCGGTGGATCACCCGGTCACCGTTCGGCTCAGCGGCCAGGTTCCGGTCGGCGCTGTCTGCGCCTGGTCGTTTGACGATGGCGGCGGTCCGCAAAAATCCACGCAGGATTGCGCCGAGCCGATCAACTTGCGGGCGCGATACGGCCTCCGCACGGTCGCGACCGTGGACGTCTCCAGCGGATCCGAGGCGCCACAGCACCTCACCGCCGACATCGTGGTGCGCGACATCCTGATCGCCGGGCTCGGCGACAGCATCGCATCGGGCGAAGGCGATCCGGATCGCGCGATCACGCTGGCAGATGTGGGATTCTGTTTCCGCTCCTATCTCGGAACCGCGGCCAGCGAGTATTACCGCCCGAGCCGTGCCGGCTACAAAGGCGGACGCGCCTGCGGGGCGCCGGATTCCCTGCAGGTATGGCAGCGCCAGAGCGCGCTCTGGTTCAATTCAGCCTGCCATCGTTCGCTCTACAGCTACCAGACCCGAACCGCGCTCGCGCTCGCCGTGCGCTACCCGCACATCGCCGTGACCTATCTGCCGCTGGCCTGCACCGGTGCCACCATCGCCGACGGGCTGTTCGGTTCGCAACGCGCCCGGGAATGCCCGCCGACGAAAACAGCGGTGTCCTGCCAGACCGTCAGCGCGCAATTGGCCGAGTTACGCGCCGCCCTCAGCGCCGCCAAGCGCCGGCAACCCGACCGCACGCTCGACCTGGTGCTGCTGTCGATCGGCGCCAATGATATCGATTTCTCCGGACTGGTCGCCGACGTAATCGTCGACACCCCCACCGAACGCGAGCTGTTTCGGCGCACTGGCCTGATCGGTTCGGTCGAGGATTCGCGCGCGGCGCTGGCGCGGGATCTGCCGCGCGGATTTGCCAAATTGCGCGAGGCGCTGCGGCCGCTGGTCGGCGACATGTCGCGTGTCGTTTACGTCTCCTATGCCAATCCGGCGCTGGCCGGTGGCGCGCCCTGCCCCGGCGGCCGCGCCGGCTTCGACATTCATCCCTCCTTCAATGTCGATCCAAAGCGGCTCGCCGGCGTATCGGACTATGTGCAGAACGAATTCCTTCCGCAGCTCAAGGCGCTTGCCCTGTGCCAGGGCGGCGTGCTCTGCAACGATCCAGCGGCCGATCGCATGACCTTTGTCGATGCGCATCAGGCTGCCTTCGCCGCTCACGGATTCTGCGCGCGCGCCGCATCCGATCCGGAATTTGATCGCGAGTGCTTCTCGGACAAGGGCGACAGCTTCAATCCGGACCTCGTCACGGCGGCCAACCAGCCGATGGTCTGCGGTCGCGGCGCCAGCGAATATCGCGCCTACCTGCCGCGGGCGCGCTGGATCCGCGACGCCAATGACAGTTACTTTGCGGCGATGACCTATCCGCAGGGGGTGCCGTCGGCGAGCCAGCCCGCCGATATCCACGATGCGACCTGGGGCGTTCTGTCTGCCGTTTATGGCGGCGCAGTCCACCCAACTGCCGAAGGCTATGCGGCCATGGCCGACGCAGCGTTGCCGGCCGCCGCCACGGTGCTAAATCTCGATGCCGTGCCGGAAGTCACCGCCGAGCCGGCGCCACCCGTCGCGGCGCCGCCGCCGTCACGGTGACGGCGCGCGGTTGGCGCCGACGTCAGTGCGTCACACCCTTCTTCGCCGCGACCGGCGGTTTCATCGCCGCGGCCTGCGATGGCAGGTATTTCGCCACGATGGCCGGGTCGACCGAGGCCAGCGCCGTATCCGGCAGCCGGTACCAGGTCTCATTCTTGCCGAGCAGCGAAATCCCCCAATAGCCGCGCATCGTCAGCGTCTGGCCGTCGGGGCTCACGCTCATCTTGGCGTGATAGATCTTGCCGTCGCGCGGATCCAGAACGTTGCCGTCCTCATACTTTAACCCCTCACGCTTCATGTCGCGGATAAAAGAAATTCCGAGCCACGGCGCATTCTTGCGGTCGTCGGTGCATTTCGCGCAGATCTCGTTGGGGTCTTCCGGGAATGTCTTGGCGATCACGCCCTCGAAAATACCGTCCTGGTGATCGACCACAAGCACCCAGATGACGGGCTTGTTGTTCTCGATTTTCTGCCAGAGTCCTGCCGCGGAGGGTTCCGCGCCCCGTGCCGGAAGCATGATGACGAGCATGGTGAGGCTCGTCAGCACCGGCAACACCGATCGAAACCTGGATACAGCAGTCCACATCGACATCACCTGACCAAGCATGGCAACGGCCGAGAGAATACGGCCATTTCGCCGGGGGTTCCAGTACTGCATCGCGACATCGGGCGATCCTGACCCACCGATTGGTCCCAAAGATGGCGTGAAAACACCGACCTGCCATGGCGTTGCCGCAAGCGCTGTTGTTCCCCGCACCGCATTCGGCGAACAGTTCAGTTGACGCCGAGCTTCTTCTGCAGGCTTGACGACGACGTCGTGTATTGAAACACCAGCCGCCTGTCCGGGTAGACATAGCGGTGCGCCTTCTGCGCCATCAGCGATCCTTCGTGGAAGCCGCACAGGATCAGCTTCAGCTTGCCGGGATAGGTGTTGATATCGCCGATTGCGAAAACGCCCGGCACGTTGGTCTCGAACGAGGCGGTCTCGACCGGCACCAGATTGTTCTCGAGCGCGATGCCCCAGTTCGACACCGGCCCGAGCTTCATGGTGAGCCCGAAGAACGGCAGAATGGTATCGCATGCGACCCGCGACATTGCATTGTCGTTGCCCTTGACGGCAGCCCCCGACAGCATCCCGCCCTCGCCCTCGAGGCCGGTCACCTGGCCGATCTTCAAATCAAGTTTTCCGGCGGCCACCAGCGCGCGCATCTGCTCGACGCTGTGCGGCGCGGCGCGAAAATCATCGCGCCGGTGCAATAGCGTCACGCGCTTTGCCAGCGGATGCAGATTGAGCGTCCAGTCCAGCGCGGAATCGCCACCGCCGACAATCAATATCTCCTTGTCGCGAAACTGCTCCATCTTGCGCACGGAGTAGAATACCGAGGTTCCCTCATAGGCTTCGATACCCGGCACCGGCGGCCGCTTCGGCTGGAACGAACCGCCGCCCGCGGAAATCACCACCACCTTGCATTCGAACACCTGGCCGGCGTCGGTGGTGGCGCGAAAGCCGGGATCGCCGATCTTCTCGATCGTCTCCACCATTTCATTGAGATGGAAGGTCGCATTGAACGGCTTGATCTGTTGCAACAGCGCCTCGGTCAGGCCCTGGCCGGTCACGAAGGGAATGCCGGGGATGTCGTAGATCGGCTTTTCCGGATAGAGCTCGGCACACTGGCCGCCGATCTTGTCGAGGATGTCGACAACATGCGCCTTCATGTCGAGCAGGCCCAGTTCGAAAACGGCGAACAGTCCGCACGGGCCCGCTCCAATAATCAGCACATCGGTTTTGATCGCTTCGCTCATGTCGCTTCTTTTCGGTTGAACAGCGCCGGCCGGCCAGGTTCGGCGAGGCCACGCGTCCTGCAGGCCGGGAGTGGTTTGGGCTGCGCCTGTCTAGCCAAGACGGCGGTTCGAGGAAAGCCATAAATGGGCTGCAGGGGTGCGCCGCAACCCCTTGCCGGAGTTCGCGAACTCGGCTGTAACGGCGTGAACCTCCGGAGCTTCCTGCCGTGAATGCAGCCGCCCGCCTTGATACTGCCCCGCGCCTGGCAGATTTTCCATTCCGGCTGACCGACAATGTGCGCTTTGCCGACCTCGATCCAAACCAGCACGTCAACAACGCGGTCTACGCCACCTATTTCGAAACCGGCCGCGTCACCCTGATGAAAGACCGCAGCTACGGACTGATGCCCGCGGGTCTCGGCTGGATGATGGTGCGGATCGATATCCATTTCCGCGCCGAACTGCGCTGGCCTGGAAAAATAGAAATGGGGCTCGGGGTCGCGAAATTTGGCCGGACGTCCGTAACCTTCGACCAGGTGGTGTTCTCGGAAGACATATGCGTCGCGTCGGCGAAAGCGGTGACGGTGCTGATCGACGAGGACACCCGCAAACCGACCCCGCTGACCGAACAGATCGTGCGGAACTTTCAGCCCTGGCTGCGCCGCGGCGTCAACGTCGTGCCGCCGGTCCGCTAGGCCTGCCGCTCCGGCGTCGCCACCACCAGACCGTCAAGATCGTCGCTTACCTTGATCTGGCACGACAGCCGCGAGTTCGGCCGCACGTCAAAGCCGAAATCCAGCATGTCCTCTTCCATCGGCGATGGCGCGCCGACCTTGTCGCGCCAGGCCTCATCGACATAGACGTGGCAGGTCGCACAGGCGCAGGCTCCGCCGCACTCGGCTTCGATCCCGGGAACGGCGTTGCGAATCGCCGCTTCCATCACGGTTGCGCCGTTCTCGACGTCAATGGTACGGGATTCGCCGGCGTGGTCGACAAAGGTAATCTTGGCCATGGTGCTCGTGCTGCGCAGATGAGGGAGGTCCGGGCAGTCCTATAACGGGTCGATCCGCTCCGCGCCAGCGTTCGGGGCGAAAACCTGCGGGACTGGATCAGGCGGACGCCACGAGAGCTGCCTCGGAAGTCAGGACCGGCGCAGAATCGCGTCGATGGCCGCCCGGGCTTCGGCAACCGCACCTGCGAGTTCGGCCAGTGCGGGCTGAGGATCGTTGGCGTTCCGGATCGCCACTTCCAACACTGCAGCGGCATCGGCAACGGCAAATGCCCCGATGGCGCGCGCCGAACCCTTCAGCGTATGGGCGAGTGCAAGGGCGTCGGACGGCAGCGTGGCGAGCTTGCCGACCAACCCGGCGGCCTGGGCCGAGAACATCGCCAGCACCTCGCGCTCGAGGCTAGCATCGCCAAGTGTCATCTGGGCAAGGTGTCCGGTATCGATCGGACCGTCATCGGGCGCGAGCGTTGGGGACGGCATCCAGTCAATCCGTTCGAGATGAAGCGGCACGGCGGTAACCCAATTCTCCCGATCCGTTGTTGCCGGACCGGCGTTTTCGCGAGCCAATCACACCAATGGTTAACGGATCGTTCGGCCCGTTGCCGCGGCTCTGCCTTGTTTTTGACAAAATCCCGCCTCGATCGATCCACCGGAACGGGAATTCCGAGGCTTGTTAACGCTTTACGGCGCGGTGCTGTTAACGATGATTAAGATTGGGTTAATCGCGACCATTTCATTCGCTTCGCCTTCCCAATAGGATGTTTGCGGATGTAGCGGACAAGCCGATCAACGCCTGCGCCTTAGGCGTCGCGCAGGCCTGAGGCCGGCTTGGAGCTTGCATGGGGCATTTCGCGCAAGACGGTCCGGTCGCGTAAAGTACAAAGAGGGCTCAGACTGAACATGGCGAACAATCCAAAGAAGGTCAAAGACCCTACCGAAGTCGCGCTTTCTGCCATCCAGGAAGCTCTCAACATCAGCGAAGCGCCCGGCGTCAACGACGGCCGCGGTTCGGTGCGCAACGATGCGACGCCGACCACCTCGACGCCGGGTTACGACGACAGCACGTTCGACGCACGACCGAGCGAGGATCGGCAGATATTCGATCCGATCGATGAGTCGCGCCCGGCGCGCCGCGCCGCCAATGACGACCGCGAAACCATCGGACAGATTCTGCAGGCCATTCAGAAGGGCCGTCCTGCCCGCAGCGTCTACACCCTCGCTACGCTTTTTGCCGCGGTCTGGATCATCGGCGCGGCAATCCTGATGATCAGCTTTCTGCCGTCGCTGCGGGCCGCGATCGGTCCGGGCGGCGGCAGCATATTGGCACTTGCCGGCCTCGCGGCATTGTTCGTCGCGCCGGTGCTGCTGATCTATTTCCTGGCCAGTCTTTCCTGGCGCGGTCAGGAGTTGCGCATGATCGCGCAGTCGATGGCGCAGGTCGCGATCCGTTTCTCGGAGCCCGAGACCGCGGCCAGCGACTCGATGGTGACCGTCGGCCAGGCCATCCGCCGCGAAGTCGCCGCCATGGGCGACGGCGTCGAGCGCGCGATCGCGCGTGCCGGCGAACTCGAGACCCTGGTTGCCAACGAAGTCTCGGCGCTCGAGCGCGCCTACAGCGACAACGAGGTGCGCATCCGCGCGCTGCTGCAGGATATCGCCCACCAGCGCGACAATCTGGTCGGCCAGGCCGAGCAGGTACGCAGCGCCATCTCCGGCGTGCAGATCGACCTTCGCCACGATATCGCCCTGATCTCGGACGCGATCGCATCCCGCGTCGATGAAGTCGCCAAGAGCATCACCGGCGCGCTGGAAGAGCGCGGCGCCCACATCACCAGCGCGCTCAGCAATGCCGGCGACAACATGATCCTCGCGCTCGGCGAGCGCGGCGGCGACCTGCTCGATCGGCTCGAGGAAGCCAGCTCCGAAACCACGCGCGCGGTGCTCGACGCCAGCGAGCGTCTTACCACCAGCCTCAATTTCAAGACCGGACACGTGCATGACGAGTTCGTCGATCTCGCCGACCGCGTCCACGAGCTGCTCAACGAGCGGATTGACCGCATCACCGGCGAATTCGAGCAACGCTCGTCCTCCATCGTCGACACGATTTCCGACCGCACCGAGCAGGTCCATGACTCGCTGAAGAACTCCAGCGATTCGCTGCTGCTCGAGCTCGAACTGCGCAGCAGCGATCTCGTGAGCAAGATCGACGACGCCGGCAATCGGCTCGCGACCCATATCCTCTCCAGCGGTGACAAGGCGAGCGATGCGCTGGATGTGACGGTGAATACGCTAGTGGCAAAGGTGGTCGGCCAGACCGAAACCGCGCACGATACGCTCAGCCTGCAGATGAGCGCCTTTGACGAGTTGATGAAGAACCAGGGCGGCGACCTTGCGGAGAAGTTCGCGCGCGACAGCGGCACGCTTGGCGCGCTCATCACCCGCCATATCTCCGAGTTCGACCGCACCGTCAAAACCTTCGGCGGCGAAATCGTCGAGCGCATGGGTCAGCGCACGCAGGACATTGCGGACAGCCTGAAGAACTATGTCGACACTTTCGACAGCCGTCTCAGCTCCAATGGCGGCGCGATCACCGCCACGCTCGACCAGCGCCTCGTGCAATTCGAGACCACGCTTGGCACCCGCGTCGCCGATCTCGACAGCTCGCTCGACGGCAAGATCAGGTTCTTCGATGAGTCGGTCAACGGACGCCTCAAGTCGCTCGAACAGACCTTCGATGCGCGCGCCAAATCGGTCACCGAGACCATCGACGGCCGGCTTGGCACATTGTCCGCATCGCTGACCGATGGCGCCGCGCAGGCGATCCAGTCGATTGATTCGCGCCTCACCCAGCTCACCTCGTCGCTGACCGACGGCACGGTACAGGCGCTGCAGTCCGTCGACTCGCGCCTCACCCACCTGACGACTTCGCTGACCACGGGTACGGCGCAGGCGATCGAGGCGGTCGATCAGCGCATTTCCAGCGTCACCGAAACCATCGACGGCCGCAGCGCGCTCCTGACCGACACCATCACGGCACGATTCCAGGAAATCCATCAGGGTATCGAGACCCGGGTCGGCGCGGTCGCCTCCGACATCGACGTGCGGGTGGCGCAACTCGAGGATCTTCTCGGCTCCCGCGTCGAAGCCGTCGCGGGTCGCATCGAGAGCAGCGGCCGCCAGGCGAGCGAAGGCCTGATGGCACGCGCCGAGGACCTGTCCACGACGATCAGGTCGCATGTCGAGGATGCCGAACGCTCGTTGACGAACCTCGTGGTCAATACCAGCGAGACCATCCAGACCGGCGCCCGCACCGCCCAGCAGTCGCTGCTGACGGTTTCCTCCGAGGTCGGCGAGCAACTGAAGCTGACTTCGGCGGAAATCGAGCGCTCGCTGACCGCGGTCGGCGGCGATGCCGCGAACTCGATCGTGACCAGCGCTCGCGACGCCCACACCAGTTTGCTGTCGGTCTCGACCGACACCGTCACCCAGATCAAGTCGCTGACCGCCGACGTCGAACGCACCCTGGCGGCTGCGGGGTCGGCCACCGCCGCCTCGATCCTCTCCGGCGCGCGCGAGATCCAGACCACGCTGGTCACCGCATCCTCAGACGCTGCTAACCAGGTCAGGTCGCTGGCGGCCGACGTCGAACGGTCGCTGACCCTGGCCGGGACTGCAACCGCCGAGGCGGTCACGGCCGGCGCACGCGAGGCTCAGACCACGCTGGTCACCGCATCCTCGGACGCCGCCAACCACGTCAAGTCGCTGGCATCCGATGTGGAACGCACGCTCACCATGGTCGGGGCGGATACCGCCGCTTCGATCCTTGGCAGCGCCCGCGAGGCGCAAAATTCGCTGGCGGCAACGTCGGCCGATGCCGCAAGCCAGATCAAGGCGATTTCCACCGATATCGAGCGTTCGCTCGGTGCGGTCACCGCGAACACCACCGACAACATCCAAGCCACCGCGCTCACGGCGCAGAGCACGCTGGTGTCGGTATCGAACGAAGTCAGTTCGAGGATCAAGTCGGCCTCCACCGAGGTCGAACGGTCGGTTCTCGCCGTCAGCAGCAGCTTCGGCTCAACCATGACCGGCAAGTCCGACGAAATCGTCGCCTACGTGCAACAGCAGACCGAACGGCTGTCGCAGATGATCGACGCCAAGCGTGGAACGCTGGTCGAGGCGATCGGTGCCAGGACCAGCCAGCTTACCTTCGATGTCGACCGCGTCACAGCCGATGCCCTCAAGTCGATCGAGACCAGGGGACAGACATTTTCGCAGTCGCTGATGACCAATGGGTCCGACGTCGCGCGGACCATCACCGCCGCGGGCGAAGTGGCGACCGGCGCGGTCAACAAGTCGATCAAGGACCTCGAGCTGTCATCGCGGGCCGCGATCGACCAGTCGCGTCAGGTATCGATTGCCGCGGTGACCGAGATGCAGGAGACGAGCAAGATCCTGCGCACCGACACCGTCGCGCTGTTCGAGCGGCTGCGCGAAGGCAATATCCTGCTGCAGGAAGTGCTGACCGGCGCGCACGACAATCTCAATTCGCTCGAGCGCGCCTTGGTAACCCGGGTGGCTGATTTCGTGTCCGCCATGAACGACGTCACCTCGCGTAACGGCGCCGCGACCCAGACGCTGGAAGACCAGTTGACCGTGTTCAACGGCAAGACCGCGCGGGCGCTGGAAGATCTCGGCTCGCTGTCGAGCCAGTTTGAACTCCACGGCCAGGCACTGATCGACGCCGCCGCCGCGGTCGAGCAAAGCAACCGCACCACCACCGCGTCGGTCGCCGAGCGCAAGTCGGTCCTGGAATCGCTCGTCTCCGCGATCGATATGCGGACCGCCGATCTCGATCAGCGGTTGTCGCGCTTCACCGGCCTGCTCGATGAATCGCTGGCCGCCGCGGAAGAGCGTGCCCGCGACATCGCAAGGGTGGTCGCCGAGACCGCCGGCGCCGGTTCGGTCGCCATCAGCCGGCAGTTCGAGGCGGTGCGGGCCGCAGCCGAGGAGGAGCGCCGGGCGACGGCCGACACCATGAGCCAGCTCTATCAGCAGGGCACGCAGGAAGCCGATGCGATGTTCCAGCAGTCCGCGGACAAGTTCGCTGCGATGGTCTCGAGCATGAAGCAAATGGCGTCGGAAATGCATCACGAGCTGGAAGCGACGCGCAACGAGCTGCGCCGCGGCGTGCTCGAGATGCCGCAGGAGGCCGCCGAGAGCACCTCGCAGATGCGCAAGGTGATTGTCGACCAGATCGAGGCGCTGGCCGAATTGAACCGGATCGTGGCCCGCCACGGCCGCGGACTGGACGTAATGACCGCCGGCCGCGCGAGCTCATCGCGCGAGGAAGAGCCGATTCTGGCAAGCGCCGGCGGGCGTGGCGAGACGCCCTCGCGTTCCGCACCACCGCCGCGCATGCGCGACGCCACCAGCGCCTCGAGCCTGCCGCCGCCGGATCTCGGCATACCGGCTTCGCGACGTACCGAGGCGCCGCCGGTCAGCCCCGCAAGTTCCGATCAGGGCAGCGACGGCTGGCTCTCCGGCCTTTTGAACCGCGCCGACACCGGCAACCAGGAGCTCGCGCGTGGCCGGCCGCCGCAGCAGGCAGGCACCGGCAACCCGCTGGAGTCGCTGTCGCTCGACATCGGCCGGCTGATGGACCGCAATCTCGCCGCCGAGATGTGGGATCGCTACCAGCGCGGCGAGAGCAAGGCCTTTACCAAGCGGCTCTATACGCCGGCCGGCCAGAAGGCCTTTGATGAGGTCGCCCGCAAATACCGCGCCGACCGCAACTTCAAGCAGACCGTCGACCGCTACATCACGGAGTTCGAACGGTTGCTCGACGACGTCGCGCGCGACGAACGTGGGCCGCAGATGCTGCGCAGCCACCTCACCTCGGAGACCGGCATGGTCTATACTCTGCTCGCCCACGCGGCGGGACGGCTCGGGTAAAAGCGTGAGGGGTTAAGTTCTATCGTGGGAGCGTAAGCCCAAACCCGAGTTGCTGCGCAAATCGACTTCTCCCTTCGGGAGAGGTGTACGAACCTGCGGATCGACCGATTCAAGCAGAAGTCATCCCGCCTCAGTGAGGCGCATTACGGCCGCCGCCTCTCGACCGCCGCAGGTGCTGGTGGTGGTGCCGGCGCCGATGCACTGTTGGCTGGACCGAAGATCAGGCGGGTCGGGTTCCGGTCGAGATTGTTGACCGCGCGGCTGATGTCGCCAAGGGTACGGCGGCCATCGGTCATCAACGCCCCCGACCGCTTGTCAAAATCCTCGGCCAGTTCGCGGATCGATTTGACGGTCTGGAACAATTCGCCGCCCTCTTTGCCACCGGCCAGCGTATCGAGGCCGAGCATGAGGCTGTCGGCCTTGCTCATCACGCCATCGACCTTCAGCATCATGCCGTCGATCTTTTCGGAATTGCGCGCCAGCGATGCCGTGAAGGCCTCGAGGTTATGCAGCGAGTTCTTGACCGCTTCCTGGTTGTCGGCGACCACCCGGTTGATGTTCTGTAGTGTTCCGCGGATCGCCTCGGTCACGTCCTGCAACGCATTGGGATCGGCGGTCAGCACTGGAACGCCGTCCTCACCCAGCGGCACGCCCGGAGCCGCTTCCTCGCCGCCCTTCAGGGATATCGCGGCTACCCCGGTCAGTCCCTGAAATTCGAGCCCGACCAGCGTGTCCTTGCGGATCGGGGCGTCCTTGGCGACCATCGCCAGTGCGACGACACGACGCGGATTGTCGAGCTTCACCGAAACCACTTCGCCTACTCTGATACCGTTAAAATTGACGCTCCCGCCGTTTCGCAGCCCGGCCGCGGGGCCTTCGAAGATGATGCGCAGCGGGGTGCGGGCCTTGGTGGTATGGAGGCTCTGGAACCACATCACAAAGCCGAACGCCGCGGCGATCACCGCCAGCGTGAACGCTCCGATCAGGACGAAGTTCGCCCGCGTTTCCATCAAACCAGCTCCGATACCGACAAACGATCAGCCCATGACAGCGCGGGCGCGCTTGCCGTGGAAATAGGCCCTCAACCAGGGATGCTGCGAGGCCTGCATGTCGGCCATCGATCCTGCCGCAATGATCTTACCGTTCCCTAACACGGCAATGCGGTCACAAGCGGTATAAAGGCTGTCCAGATCGTGCGTTACCATGAAAACTGTCAGCCCCAAAGTGCGCTGCAGGGTGCGCACCAGTTCGTCGAAGTCGCCGGCGCCGATCGGGTCAAGGCCGGAGGTCGGCTCGTCGAGGAAGACCAGTTCGGGATCGAGTGCCAGCGCGCGCGCCAGTGCCACGCGCTTGATCATGCCGCCGGACAGTTCGGAGGGAAATCGGTCCGCGACCTCCGGTCGCAACCCGACCATGCCGAGCTTGGCGACCGTGATCTCGTCCAGCAATCGCTGCGAGACGTTGAGATACTCCCGCACCGGGAACTGGATGTTCTGCCGCACGTTCAGCGAGGAAAACAGCGCGCCCTGCTGGAACAGGATGCCCCAGCGCCGCTCGACCCCGCGCCGCGCCCGCGCGTCCGCCGCATCGAGATCGATTCCGAACACTTCGATATGTCCGCTGACCTTGGGCACAAGCCCGATGATGGTGCGGGTCAACACCGACTTGCCGGCACCGGAAGGACCGACGAAGCCCAGAATCTCGCCGCGCTTGACCTCGAGATTGAGGCCGTCGAGCACCCTGGTGGTCCCGAATTGCACCGAGATATCGCGAACCCGGATGATGGCGTCGGACGTTTCAGGTGCCATCGTCACATTCCGATCGACGCAAAGAAGATCGCAAAGATGCCATCCATGACGATGACGAAAAAGATGCCCTGCACCACCGAGGAGGTGGTGTGCCGGCCGAGCGATTCGGCGCTGCCCTCGACCGCAAGCCCCTCGACGCAGGCGACGATGCCGATCACTGCCGCCATCACCGGCGCCTTGATGATACCGACGATGAAATGATCGATCGAGATGGCGTCGCGCAGCCGCAGCAGGAAAGCTTCGGGATCGACGCCGCCATACAGCCACGCCACCAGCCCGCCACCATAGAGCGCCGCCATGGCGCCGAGAAAGGCCAGGATTGGCAGCCCGATGATCAGCGCCAGCATCCGCGGCAGGATCAGGACCTCGATCGGATCGAACCCCATGGTCCGCAGCGCGTCGATTTCCTCGCGCATCTTCATGGAGCCGAGTTCGGCGGTGTAGGCGCTGCCGGAGCGGCCCGCCACCATGATCGCCACCAGCAGCACGCCGATTTCGCGCAGCACCAGCACGCCCAGCATGTCGACGACAAAGATATCCGCACCGAATTTGCGGAAGTGGAAGATGCCCTGCTGCGAGATGATGCAGCCGATCAGGAAGGTGATCAACCCGACGATCGGCACCGCGCGCCAGCACACCTGCTCGAGGTGATGCACGGTCGATGTCAGGCGGAAGCCGGAGGGATGACGCAGCACCCTTGCGCTCGCCGCCAGCACGGCGCCGAGCATGTCGATCAGTCCGGCAATGGTGGTGCCGAAGCCCGCCACGCTGCGTCCGACCTGGTCCAGCATGCCGGTGATCGTCACCCTCGGGACCTCGGCAGCGGGCGCGTCCTTTACCCGACGCACTTCATCGACCAGGCTGGAATAATTCGTCGAAAGGCCGGCGATCTTGGCCTCGGCGTGGCCCTGGCTGAGGCTGCGGCGAAGCCGCTCGATCAGCCAGGCTCCGAAGGTATCGAGCTTGGAGACCTGAGACACATCGATGAAGATGTTGGGCCGGCTGCCGGTCAGCTTTTCGGCGTCGGCTACGATCAGCTCGAGCACCGGCGCGAAGCCGGCGGTCCACGAACCCGCGGCGCACAAGGCAAGTCCGTCGCCCTGTGCAATCCGTTCCAATGTCGGGTCGCCGCTCACGATGCCAGCTCCTGTGCCGATTCTCCGCCATTTTCGAGGGGAGAGTTCCAACGCGTCGCGCTGCCTGCAGAAATGATCGCCAAACAGTCATATCTGGTTGCGCCGGGCAAGCATACGGTTCAGAAATTGCCAGATATTAAAATGACTTCCAGTCAGTCCGTAAAGCTCAATGTCCGAATCGAACGCTGGCCGATCGCCGGCGCCTTCACCATCAGCCGCGGCGCCAAGACGCAAGCGGTGACGGTGGTGGCGGAAGTCAGCCGGGGTGGTCATACCGGGCGCGGTGAATGCGTGCCCTATCCGCGCTATGGCGAGACGCCGGAGGCAACGCTGGCGGCGCTGAAACCGATGCGGGAGCTGCTGCGGCGGGGTCTCGATCGACAGACCTTGCAGGCCGCGATGCCCGCAGGCGCCGCCCGCAACGCACTGGACTGCGCCCTGCTCGACCTCGAGGCCAAAACCAGCGGGCAGCGAGCCTGGGCGCTGCTCGGACGCCCCGCCCCACGGGCCTGTACCACCGCCTACACCATCTCGCTCGGATCGCCCGACGCGATGGCGGCGGCGACCGCCAAGGCGGCGCATCGGCCATTGCTCAAGATCAAGCTCGGCGGCGACGCCGACGGCGAGCGAATCGCGGCCGTGCGCAAGGCAGCCCCCGAATCCGAACTCATCGTCGACGCCAACGAGGCGTGGACGATGGATAATCTGCAGCGGAACCTCGCCGCCTGTGCCGAGTTCGGCGTCACCCTGGTCGAGCAGCCGCTGCCCGCCGGCAAGGACGAGGCGCTGGCGCACATCCGCCGCCCGCTCGCCGTCTGTGCCGACGAGAGCGTGCACGATCGTGCTTCATTGCAGGGGCTGCGCGAGCGTTACGACGCCGTCAACATCAAGCTCGACAAGACCGGCGGACTGACCGAGGCGGTGGCGATGGCCGACGCGGCGCAGGCGCTGGGATTCGAAATCATGATCGGCTGCATGGTCGCAACCTCACTTGCCATGGCTCCGGCGATGCTGCTGACCCAGCAGGCGCGGTTCGTCGATCTCGATGGTCCCCTGCTGCTCGCGCGCGACCGCGACAATGGCTTGCGTTACGACGGCAGCCTGGTCTATCCGCCGGACGCCACGCTATGGGGATGATCCGCCAGCCGCCGCCGCGCCAGCCACATCACCACCGCGCCGCATGCTGCCATCGCCGCCATCACGTAATAGACACCCTGCCCATAGCGGGCGTACACCGCGCCGGACAGGATCGACGCCGTGCTGGCGATGATCCCGCTGCATGCCGCAAGATATCCTTGCCCCCTTGCCGTGATATGGTCCGGCACATGGCGCACCAATAATCCCATGGTGCCGACCTGGGTCAGGCCGTAGGTCAGACCGTGCGCGAGTTGGACCACGGCGAGAACCGCCACCGAAGGCTCCTGCGCGGTGAGCAGCCAACGCACCACCGCGCTGAGCGCGCCGATCACCACCAGCACTGCTGGCGCTAGCGTAAAGCGCGGCGACAGCGCGAACACCACGATCTCGGCGATCACGCCCAGCGACCAGAGCCCGGCGATGGTGAGCCCGCCGAGGCCCGATTGCTGCCAGACGATGGAAGCAAAGATGTAATAGGCCGCGTGGCTTCCCTGGATCAGCGCCGAGCCAACGATGATGGCCAGAAAGCCGGGATCGCGCAGCAGCGCCGGCGCACCGGACAACACCGAAGCGACGCCCTTCGGCATGTCCAGCGGCCGAAGCCCGAGGCTCGCCACCGCGCCGAGCCCTGCGAGGCCGGCGATGATCCAGATCAGGTGCCGCGCCGCGATAAGATCGACCAGTAGTCCACAGGCCAGCGCACCCGCGATGAACGCAGCCGAGCCCCATAGCCGCACCGGTCCGTAATCAAGGCCGTAGCGCGCCACGCCGCGCAGCGCATAGGCATCCGTGAGCGGTACGACCGGCGTCCATATGCAGGCGGTGACCGCGAAGGCCAGGAACACCGATAGCGGCGCCTGCTGGGTTCCCACCAGCAAAAACCCGAAAGCGGTCATGAAGGCCGTGGCCATCAGGGTGCCGCGCAAGCTCCGAGTGCTTTCGGCAAGACCCGTCACCAGCGGCAGCACCGTGAACCGCGTCACCGCAGGCACCGCCGTGATGATCCCGATCCACGACGCGTCGATCCCGACCGCCTTCAGCCAGACCGGGAAAAACGGCAAATAAGTGCCGCTGAGGCCGAACACCGCCGCGTAGAACAGCGCCAATCGCACCGCGAATCGCTCGGGCGCCGCTTGCGATGGGATGGGGATTTGTGATTCGGGCGGCATCAATTCAATTGCGATTCGGTTGATATCGTGGTGATCGTTAGCGTAACGCGCGGTGATTTGCGCGGAAGAGCTTAACATGGCCGACCAAGCATTCGCCCTATCGCCGATCTCTGCTCGCGCCGCGCAGCCGAGCGAGGAGGATTACGACGCGATCAGCGAAGCGTTCATGGAAACGGCGCGGGGCCGTTGGTTTCTCGGCGAATATGCCAAGCGCAACCGCAATGCGGACACCCGCATGGTGCTCGATGCGGTGGCGCGGATCGAACACAGTCTCGCCGCCCAGAAACCGGAGCCGCCCGACCACGGGCTCGCCGAGGCGCTGAGCGCGATCGAACGCGCCGTCGAACAGGCGAGAACGGCCACGTCGGCCGCGATCGACCGGTTCGCCTTGGAAGCAGCGTTGGCCCCGATCCGCAAGGGCATCCGGGTGATCCGGGAAATTTCGTGGCGCTGGCGCGAGATCGGCGCCGACGGCCGGATTTGTGATCTGATCGATTCGCAGATCGGGGTGATTGAAGCGGGCTGCGAACAGATTTCGTCGAACGATCCCTGCGCTTCACTGCGCGCGGCGTTCGATCTTATTAACCAGGAACTCGACAAGTTCAGCGACCACGAGAGGGCCTCGCAGGGTGTCGAAGAGGCCATCATCCAATCGCCCGCCGCCGCCGCCGTCGCGGAGGAAACGCCTGCCGTCGCGGAGACTGAGCCGCCTGCCTGCACTTCACATCACGCCGAAGCCGTGAACACGGTTTCGGCGGTATCGGTCGATGCGGCCGTGGCAATGGTCGAACCAGCCGAACCAACCGCAGAAGCCGCCGACGCCCATGACGAAGCCGTGCTGGACCTGATCGCCTTTGAAATGGCTGCGCCGGATCCGGCCGATGCGGATGCCAACATCTACGGCGATGAAGAGCCGTCGCCTGCCGAGCCCGAAACGATCGCCGAGATCGATGCACCACCGGCTGCGATGGTTCAGCCGTCCCCTGAACCCGAGCCGCCGCCGCAACCTTCCCTAGGCTCGACCCTGGTCGCGAGCGGGATCGTGCGCAGATCCGCGTTGCTCGCCTCCGATCCGCTGGCGCCGATCCGGCGCCTGAGCCAGGCCGAGAAGATCGCGCTGTTTTCCTGATCAGCCGACCAGTTTCGCAAACAGATCCGCATCCACATTGCCGCCCGACAGGACGATGACGACGTTCCTGGCGCGGGCATCGATGCGCCCGGCGAGAAGCGCGGCAAGGCCGACCGCCCCGCCCGGCTCGACCACCAGCTTCAGCTCGCGAAAGGCAAAGCCGACCGCTGCGCCGACCTCGGCATCGGAAACCGTGACGCCTCGGGTGAGCAAGCGGCTGTTGATGGCGAAGGTGATTTCGCCGGGGATCGAGGCCATCAGCGCGTCGCAGACGGTGCGGCCTTCGGCGCGATGCGGTTCGCGCCTTCCGGCCCGCAGCGAACGGGCATGATCGTCAAAACCTTCGGGTTCGACGGACATCAGCTCGGCCTGCGGATAGCGCGCCTTGATCGCCGTGGCGACCCCCGCGATCAGTCCGCCGCCCGATACCGGCGCCGCCACGATATCCGGCGTCAGGCCAAGCGCCGCCATGTCCTGGGCGATTTCCCGGCCCACCGTGCCCTGGCCCGCGATCACCATGGGATCGTCATACGGCGGCACCAGCGTCGCGCCACGCTTGTCGGCGATGTCGCGGGCAATCGCTTCGCGATCCTCGCGGTCGCGATCGTACAGCACGACCTCCGCGCCATAGGCCCTGGTGCGCTCGCGCTTGGAGAGCGGCGCGTCGGCGGGCATCACGATGGTCGCCTGCATGTCCAGGAGCCGCGCCGCGGCCGCCACGCCCTGGGCATGATTGCCGGACGAGAACGCGACCACGCCACCGCCGCGCTTTGCCGGAGGGATCGACGACAGCTTGTTGAAGGCGCCGCGAAACTTGAACGAGCCGGTCCGCTGCAGCAGTTCCGGTTTCAGAAACACCCTCGTGCCGGCGCGCTGGTCGAGCGTCGGCGACGACAACAGCGGGGTTCGCACCGCGAACGGTGCCAGTACACGCGCGGCCGCATCGATATCCGTCGAGTTGACCTGGAGTGGCGTTTGTTCCGTCATGCGCGCCTTGTATCGCGTCGCCGGGCGGGCGGGCAAGACGTAGCACCGGTCAGGCGACGAACCGGGGACGCTCGGCGGCGAATTGAACGGTATCGCTGGCCAGGTCGACGGCGCGGATCGCCGTTATATTGTCGACAAAGGCGCGCGCCGAGACTTCCCAGGTGTGCCTCGCGGCGAACTCGAGACAGGCTTGCCGGGAGATCGACAGCGCCGCCAGGCACGCCGCCCGCAGATCCTCATGCAGGGCGCCGACCGGCGCCGCACCGATCACATCGCGTGGTCCAGTCACAGGAAACGCGGCCACCGGTAGGCCGCTCGCAAGCGCCTCCAGCAATACCAGGCCGAAGGTGTCGGTCTTGCTCGGAAACACGAACACGTCGGCGGCGGCATAGGCGTCCGCCAGGGCTTCGCCCTGCCTCGCGCCAAGGAACACCGCCTGCGGATATTTCGCAGCGAGCGCCGCGCGCGACGGTCCGTCGCCGACGATCACCTTGGTGCCGGGCAGGTCGAGATCGAGAAACGCCTCCAGATTCTTTTCGACGGCAACCCGGCCGACGCAGATGAAGATCGGACGCGGCAGGCCAAGATCGGCGGCGCGGGGGTAAAAATGTCCGATATCAACGCCGCGCGGCCATAACACCACGTTGCGAAAGCCGCGGGTTCGCAATTCCGCTGCCAGCGCCGGCGTCGCAGCCATCACCGCCTGGCTGGCGCCGTGGAACCGGCGCAGCGCCGCCCAGATCCAGGATTCCGGGACCGGGGCGCGCGCTGAGACATATTCCGGGAAGCGGGTATGGAAGCTTGTGGTGAATGGCAAACGCTGCCTGCGGCAATGGCGCCGCACCAGGATGCCGATCGGCCCTTCGGTAGCGATGTGAATGCTGTCGGCCCGTGCGTCAGCGATCAGCCGGGCTATCTTGGCCGGGCGCGGCAACGCCAGCCGCAGGTCGGGGTAGCTCGGCATCGCGACGGTGCGGAACGACTGCGGCGTGAGAAAGCTGACCTCGACGCCAAGACCTCGTGCCGCCTCCGCCATCATGGTCAGTGTGCGGACCACGCCATTGACCTGCGGATGCCAGGCGTCGGTCGCGACCAGGATACGCATCAGGCGGCGCGCACCGTGACCGAACTAATCGGCGCCACCCGGCGCAGCGGTTCGATCCAGGTGATGATTTCAAAACGGCCATCCTCGTGTTCGGCCAGCGCGGTGCAGCTTTCCACCCAGTCGCCGCAGTTCATGTAGCGGATGCCGTGCTCGTCGCGGATGGCGGCGTAGTGGATGTGGCCGCAGATCACGCCGTCGGCGCCGTGACGCCGCGCCTCGGCGGCCAGCGTCTGCTCGAAGGCGCCGATGTAATTCACGGCGTTTTTCACTTTCAGCTTTGCCCATTGCGACAGCGACCAATAGGGCACGCCGAACCAACGCCGAAACATGTTGACAAAGCGATTGATCCGGATGGCGAAGTCATAGGCGGTGTCGCCGAGATGGGCGAGCCAGCGCGCGTTTTGTACCACGAGATCGAAGATATCGCCGTGGATCACCAGATAGCGCCGGCCGTCGACGCCCTCATGAATGGTATTTTCCACGACATCGATGCCACCGAAATGGGTGCCGTAGTAGTTCCTCAGGAATTCGTCGTGATTGCCGGGGACGTAAATGACCTTGGCGCCCTTGCGCGCCTTGCGCAGCATCTTCTGCACGAAGTCGTTGTGCGATTGCGGCCAGTACCAGCCGGATTGCAATGCCCAGCCGTCGACGATATCGCCGACGAGATAGATGGTGTCAGCATCATGGCTGCGAAGGAAGTCGAGCAATCGTTCGGCCTGCGAGCCCCGCGCCCCGAGGTGGACGTCAGAGATAAACAAAGTGCGAAAGCGCCGCTCCGGGCTCTCTTCACTCATGGCCTCACTTCCCATGCGCAGGCACCTAACCGAGTTCCGTGACGTCGTGATGACGAAAAAAGCCCGATACCGCAGCGAAGACGGTCGAACTGGGAACGGCCTCGTCGCCCCCGGTCAGTCCGACCCGAATCGGACGCCGATGATTCCCGCTCGCAAATATCAGCGCTCTGCGACAAGCCGGCGACGGCGGCGCAGGATCTGCTCCCCGGCGTTCGCCGACGCCGCGCAGGCCTCAATAAAATTCATGAAAATGATGGATCGGTCCGTGGCCGCGGCCGACCCCAAGCCGATCAGCCGCGGCGATCGCGGCACTGATCCAGGCCTTGGCATGACGGATGGCGGTTGCCACGTCATCGCCTTTGGCAAGGCCTGCCGCGATGGCCGACGACAGCGAGCAGCCGGTGCCGTGGGTGTTCTTGGTCGCAAGGCGTGGCGCCGATAGCGCGGTGGTGCCGGCTGAATCGATCAGGTAATCGATGCTTTCGCTGCCCTGGCCGTGGCCGCCCTTGATCAGCACGGCTCGACATCCCATCGCGAGCAGCCGCTGGCCCTGGCGTTCGATCGCGGATTCGCTCTGCGCGACAGGCTCGTCCAGCAGCGCCGCCGCTTCCGGAAGGTTCGGCGTGATCAGCGAAGCCCAGGGAACAAGCTTCATTCGCAGCGCTTCGACGGCGTCCGGGGTGAGTAGCCGGTCGCCCGACGTCGCGACCATCACGGGGTCGAGCACCACGTGCTGCGGCGACCATCGCATCAGCCCCGCGGCAACGGCGTCGATCACGGCCGGCTGCGCCACCATCCCGATCTTGACAACCTCGACCGCGAGATCGCCGAAGACGGCGTCGATTTGCGCGGTCACGAACGCCGGCGGCACCGGATGAATGCCGCTGACGCCCGTGGTGTTCTGGGCGGTCAGGGCGGTGATGACGGACGCGCCGTAAACGCCGAGCGCGGCGAACGTTTTCAGGTCCGCCTGGATGCCGGCGCCACCCGACGAATCGGAGCCTGCGATGGTCAGCGCGACAGGCATCGTCATCGATCGGCTCGGAGGTATTGCAACGGTCCCGGTACGGTCATGTCCTGTCCTAGCGCGAGGCATTATGACCGGCAAGTTCGCTTGCCACCGCGCCCGGTTTTTTGCTCTATTGGTGCAGCGCGACGCCCCGGAGACGACAGCGATGGTTCCCTTTTTTGTTCAGTTCAAATGCAAGCTCGGCCAGTCCTATGCCGTCGCCAACGCGCTCGCCGAAGCGGAAATCGCCTCGGAGATCTATTCCACCGCCGGCGACTACGACCTCCTGGTCAAGTTCTACGTCGACAACGATACCGACATCGGCCATTTCATCAATGAGAGGGTGCAGGTGATTCCAGGTATCCAGGACACCCACACCATCATCACCTTCAAGGCGTTCGGTACCAGCTAGCAAAAACGACGGCCGAAGCCTGCCGTCCGAGGTCAGGACTTGTCGCTTTCCCTGGTCGTCTTGCTCGGGCGCGGCGGTCCCTCGACCGGCGGCAGCGATTTGACATAGTCGGCGATGGCGGCGCGATCGCCCTCGCTCAGCAGCGAGAGGTTCTTGATCACGCTCACCATTGAACCACCGGCGCTGTCGTCATCGGGCGTTTGTCCGGTTTCGAGGTAATATTCGACGTCCTTCGCGCTCCAGTCTTTCATCCCCTTTTGCGTGATGTTCGGCACCCAGCCCTCGCCCTCCGGATCGGGTCCACCTGCGAAGCGCCGCGAGGCGACGATGCCGCCGAGAACATTTCGCGGGCTGTGACACTCCGCGCAGTGGCCCAGGCTGACGACGAGATAGGCGCCGCGGTTCCACCGCGCCGATCGTGTCGCGTCGGGCCTGAAGGGCCGGTGGTCCATGAACAGCAATTTCCAGATCCCGATATTGCGCCTGATGTTGAACGGAAACCGCACGTCATGGTCGCGCACTTTGCCGGGCACCGGCGCAAGCGTCTTCAAGTAGGCGAAGAGGTCGCGGATGTCTTCGGTCCTGGCGTGGGCATAGGACGTATAGGGAAAGGCCGGAAAGTAGTGGACGCCGGAGGGCGAAACCCCTCTCGTCACCGCGCGGACGAACTGGGCCTCGGTCCATCGCCCGATGCCATCAACCGGATCGGGCGAGATGTTGGGAACGTAAAACCGCCCAAACGGCGTGGGCAAAGCGAGCCCGCCCCCCAGCCGGGTGCGGTCAGGCTGGCCGGGCACGGCGTGGCAGGAGGAACATCCTGCGGCGTTGAAGGTTGTCTGGCCGTTCGCCAGATTTGGCGTGTACGCCGCCTCGGTAACGGCAAGGACAACCGGGGGAGCGGTAAGCCACCAGTAAACGCCGAAAGCAGCCGTACCAGCTATGACCGCAGCAAGGACCATTCGTCGCGGCATTGATCGATCCGTCATCATCCGCGTCGATTTCACGGCTAGAATCGCCACTCTTCAAGCCATAGACTGCCTGAAAAATTCATGACCGCGGCAACCCATCGCAGGAATAAAGCCGAAATCCCATTGTTTTGAGGCTGACACCATCACTTGACGTCCACAGGGAGAGAACCATGCCGAACACGAAGACCATGTTTGCTATGCTTGCGCTGGCCGCAACCGTCACGTTCGCGGGCCCCGCGTTTGCCGAGAAGATGAAGGCAACCCTCGACGGCAAGTCGGAGGCGCCCCCCAACACCAGCGCGGGCAAGGGTACCGCCGATATCGACTACGACGCCGCCAGCAAGAAACTGAGCTGGAAGGTGACCTATTCCGGGCTCAGCGGCCCCGCTACCGCAGCGCATTTTCACGGGCCGGCCGAGCCCGGCAAGAACGCCGGCGTGGCGGTCGCGATCCCCAATGCCAGCAAAAGCCCGGCCGAAGGCAGCGCCACACTGACCGACGCCCAGGCCGCCGATCTGGAGGCCGGCAAGTACTACGTCAACATCCACACCGCGGCCAATCCGGGCGGCGAGATTCGCGGTCAGGTGACGAAGTAGGCCGACGTTGCAGGACTCCGAGACGCTGGTCTCGGGCTAACTCAAGTCTCGGGGTGGTCGCTTGATGGCGCCCACCCTTGATGTTGGGTCGAGCGGAGTTCGGGCCGCAGCGAGTTCATGAGACGATCTACTTGAGCTTGAGCCGATAGGTCTCGTGGCAATCGGTACATCTGTCGTTGATCGAGGTGTAAGCCACCTTCAGGCTGGCGATATCCTTGATCTTGCCTTTGACGTCCGCGATCGCCTTGGCAACGGGGGGTATTTTGGAATCGAAATCAGCCTTGTTTTTCCAGACTTTCTGCGACGCTCCATACTTCGCGTCGACCACATTTTGCTTCGGATTTGGCCTGAACACGCTGGCGATCTTGCCTACACTCTCCTCAAGCTGCGCAATCGCGGTATCGATCGCCGCCTGATCGTACGGAATTTCGCCTTTCACCGTTTTCAGGATCGTCCCATATAGACTTTTTGCTTGCCCGCGCATCAGATTATCCTGCTGAACGGCGATATCCTGTTGCGCCAGCACGGCACCGGCACCGAGCAACAGCGTTCCCACCACTGCGACAGTTCTCATCATCATTCCGGCTCCCCGGTTTTCTGGCGCGGATGCTGCAAGCGAGCCGCGACTACGAAGGTTGCAACACCGCCAATCGCGTTTCATTCCGTCCGCCGGGGCATTACAGGCTGTGCCGGCGCTGGTGCTCACGGATCGCGATCCAGACCCGCTCCGCCGTCGCCGGCATGTCGATATGATCGATTTTATATTCGCGCCACAGCCCCTCGATGATGGCATTGACGACCGCTGGGCAGGAGCCGATCGCGCCGGCCTCGCCCGCACCCTTCACGCCCAGCGGATTGGTCTTGCAGGGGACGTTATGGGTCTCGAACGTAAACGAAGGACCATCGGCCGCGCGCGGCAGTGCGTAGTCCATGAACGTGCCGGTGACGAGCTGGCCGTCCTTCGGGTCGTAAACCGCCTGCTCCATCAGGGCCTGGCCGATCCCCTGCATCGCGCCGCCATGAATCTGGCCCGCCAGCAGCAGCGGATTGAGCGTCACTCCGAAATCGTCGACGATCACGTAATTCACGATCCGGGTAATGCCGGTGGCGGGGTCGATCTCGACCTCGGCGATATGCGTGCCATTGGGATAGGTGCCGTCCGCGCTGGTGAACGTCGCGCTGGCGTTCAGTTTCGAGGGATCGACGCCCGGGCGTCCTGCGAGATCGGCAAAGGAAATCGAGCGATCAGTGCCGGCGATCCGCACGGTACCGTCATTGATCTCGAGGTCGCCGGCGCTGGTTTCGAGCGCTTCCGCTGCAATCTCCTTCAGCTTGGTGCCGAGCTCCCGGGTTGCCCGCTCGACGCTGACACCGCCGGTTGGAATGGAAGCCGAGCCTCCGGTGCCAAGGCCGGTCGCAACCTGGTCGGTGTCGCCCTGGACAATGTGAACGCGCTCGGGCGCCAGCCCGAATTGTTCGGCGACAAGCTGGGCGTAAGCGGTCTGGTGCCCCTGCCCGCTCGACTGGGTGCCGATCAGGATGGTGACGTCGCCATTGGGATCGAGCCGCACATTGGCGGTCTCCTCGCCCATCGTGCCGCAGACCTCGACATAGCTGGACATGCCGATGCCGCGCACCAGACCCTGCTTCTTCGCAGCCCGGGCGCGCTTCGGGAATTCCTTCCAGTCGGCGATTTCCATCGCCCGCCTCATATGCGCGCTGAAATCGCCGGAATCGTAGACCTTGCCGGTCGCGGTCTTGTAGGGCATTGCCCGCGGCGCGATGAAATTCTTGCGCCGGATCGCATCCGGCGTCATGCCGAGCTTGCGCGCGGCCGCATCGACCAGGCGTTCGACCACGTAAGCCGCCTCGGGACGCCCGGCGCCGCGATAGGCATCGACCGGCACGGTGTTGGTGAACACCGTGCGCACGCGACAATGAAAGACCTGGATGTCGTAGAGGCCCGGCAGCATGCCGGCGCCGCCATGAGGAATATAAGGTCCAAAGGTCGACAGATAGGCGCCCATGTCGCCCATCAGGTCGACATCCATCGCCAGGAACCTGCCATCCTCGGCGAGCGCCATCCGGGCCCTGGTGACGTTGTCGCGGCCTTGCGCATCACCCATGAAGTGGTCGGCACGGTCGGCGGTCCACTTCACCGTCTTGCGCAGCTTGCGCGCGGCAACCGCGACCAGCGCATATTCGCGATAGGGGAAAAGCTTGGTGCCGAAGCCGCCGCCGACATCCGGGCATATCACCCGCATGTTTTCGACCGGCATGTTCAGGATGTTCTGGCACAGGATGTCGCGCAGCCGATGGCTGCCCTGGCTGCCGATGGTCAGCGTCAGGTGATCCCGCTTCGCGTCATATTCACCGACCGCCGCGCGCGGCTCCATGAAATTGGTGACGACGCGTGGATTGACGATCGATATCTCGACCACCGCATGCGCCTTGGCGAATGCGGCTTCGGTAGCCTCGCGGTCGCCGATCGGCACATCGAACAGTACGTTGCCGGGTTGATCGGGCCACACCTGTGGCGCGCCCTTCTTCACCGCGTTGGCGAGGCCGATCACCGCCGGCAATGGCGTCCATTCGACCGCGATAGCCTCGATCGCGTCGCGCGCCTGATCGACGGTTTCAGCGACGACGAACGCTACGGCATCGCCGACATGGCGCACCTCGCCCTGGGCGAGAATCGGATATGGCGGGCCGGTGAACGGGTCGACTTCGAGGTTGAACAGGCACGGAAGACCGCCGAGATCCTTGACGTCTTCGGGGGTGAAGATCGCAGCCACGCCCGGCAGGCCGCGCGCGCGCGTCGCATCGATGGCGAATTTCGCGTGCGCATGCGGCGAGCGCAGCACCAGCGCATGCATCACGGCTGACGGCGGGTAATCGTCGGTGTAGCGGCCCTTGCCGCGAATGAGCGCGTCGTCCTCCTTGCGGAGGACGCTTTGGCCGACGCCGAATTTGATGGGGGCCATCATATCTCCAATTGCGGTTTGGATTTCCCGCCATCTTGCAGCGGATCGCGCGGAAGCGCAAAGGGTTTAACTGCGCAGCAGCGACCTCAGCCAGCCCCTGCCGAACAACAGCAGGATCGATCCGGCGTACACGATCGTGCCGACGATAATCAGCCCCAGCAGCGCGGCCTCGTCGCGCAGCGCGCCGAGATGGGCGAACTGCACCAGCGCGAGCCTCGCCGCAAACCAAAGCGCGGCAGCGAGCACCACACCCGACACCGCGAACTTGCCGAGCGACCGCAGCAGCGCGCGATCGAGATCGAGATAGCCGGAACGTACCGAAAAACCCAGCACCAGCAAAAGATTGATCCAGGCACCGGTCGCGGTGGCGAGCGCGAGCCCGACCTGGGCCAGCGACCCCATCAGCACGATCTTCAGCAGCACGTTGACGGCAAGCCCGGTCAACGATGCCTTGACCGGCGTCGCCGTATCCTTGCGGGCGTAGAACGCCGCGACCGCACTGCGGATCGTCACGAACGGAATGAGCCCGACCGCATAGGCGGCGAGCGTCACGGCCGCGGCGGCGGCATCGCCCTTGGTAAAGGCGCCGCGCGCGAACAAGGCGCGCATGATGACATCGGGCACGGTGAGGAACGCGGCGACGAACGGCACGGTCGCCAGCAGCGTGAATTCAAAGGCGCGACGCTGCGATGCCGCCGCGCCGCCCGCATCGCCCGCGGTGATCCGCCGTGACATTTCCGGCAGCAGCACGGTGCCGATGGCAATGCCGATCACGCCGATCGGTAGCTGATAGAGCCGCTCGGCGTAGTACAGCGCCGACAGCGCGCCGGCCGGCAGGAAGGTGGCGATAATGGTATCGGCGAACATCGCGACCTGCGTGCCCATCGAGCCCAGCGTCGCCGGGCCGATCGCACGGAAGAAGGCGCGGACGTCGTCATCGAGCCGCAACGGTGCAAACCGCGGCAGGCCGCCATGGCGGGCGAGGTCGCCGGCGAGCAGGAAATATTGCAGGAAACCCGAGATCAGCACCCCCCATGCCGCGGCGTGACCGGCGGTCGGGAAGAAGGCGGCCAGCGCCAGCGTCGCCATCATCGAGATATTGAGAAAGATCGACGCCGCCGCGGCACTGGCGAAGCGGTGCATCACGTTGAGCATGCCGCCATACAGCGTCACCAGCGTGATCAGCAGGAGGTAGGGAAAGGTGATGCGCGTGAGCTCGATCGCAAGCCGGCGCTGTTCGGGCTCTTCGGTAAAGCCCGGCGCCAGGACGCTCATGGCCTGTGGCATGAACAGCCACGCTGCCACCAGCAGCACCACTTGCGACAGAAAAAGCAGGGTGAAAATGCGATCGGCGAACAATCGCGCCGAGGTCTCGCCACCGTTGCCCTGGACATGGGCATAGGCCGGCACGAACGACGCATTGAATGCACCTTCGGCAAAAATCGCCCGAAAATGATTGGGCAGCCGGAATGCCACGAAAAATGCGTCCGCGACCGGCCCGGCACCCAGGATCGCGGCCAGCATGATGTCGCGCGCGAAGCCGGTCAGCCGCGAAAGGAACGTATAGCCGCCGACGGTGAAAATACGACCGAGCATCAGCGGCTTCTATAGCATGCGGCGGCGCTTCAAAACGGCGAAATCATCTTGACCACTGTCGCGCGGCACTCTTCGAATACCGTCCGTGCCGGTCGAATCGCGTCCCGATCGCGCTTTCTGCGAGTTACGCCCCGAGCGTGCCGCGCACGGTGGCAATGATTCGCTCCTGCGTCGGCTCGTCGAGATAGGCGTGCATCGGCAGGCTGATGACGTCGCGGGACAGACGCTCGCTCGCCGGCAACCCGCCATCGGCGACCGGAAAATCCCGATACGCGGTCTGCTGGTGCATCGATTTCGGATAATAGATCGCGGTCGGAATGCCCTGCGATTTCAAGGCCGCCGCGAAGCCTTCGCGATCGACGCCGTTGGGCAGCCGGATGGTGTATTGCGCCCAGACCGAGCTGCAGCCGGCGGCAAGCCGCGGGACACCGACCATGTTGCCGAGGCCTCGCGCATAGCGGTCCGCGACCTTGTCGCGTGCGGCGATCTCGTCCTCGAAGATCTTCAGCTTCTCGATCAGCACGGCGGCCTGCATGGTATCGAGCCGTCCGGTCAGCCCGAGACGAACATTATCGTACTTGTCCGAGCCCTGGCCGTGGACGCGGATGCTGCGCAGCATCTGCGCCAGTTCGGCATCGTCGGTGAAGATCGCGCCGCCGTCGCCGAAGCAGCCGAGCGGCTTGGCCGGAAAGAAACTGGTTGCGGTGGCAAGTCCGAAGGTGCCGAGACGTCGGCCCTTGTAGCTCGCGCCAAAACCTTGTGCCGCGTCATCGAGCACGAACATGGCTTCGGCATCGGCAATCTCGCCGATGCCGTCATGGTCGGCGCTCTGGCCGAACAGATCGACCGGAATGACGGCCCGCGGCCTGAGGCCGGCGCGGGTCGCAGTCGCAATCCCGCGCTTCAGCGAAGCCGTGTCCATGTTGAACGTCGCTTCATCGACATCGACGAAAACCGGCGTCGCGCCGATCAGTGCCACCGCCTCCCCGGTCGCACAAAACGTAAAGGACGGGCAGAACACCGCATCGCCCGCGCCGATGCCTCTCGCCATCAGCACCATCAACAGCGCGTCGGTGCCGCTGGCGCAGCTCACGACATGCCTGGCCCCGCTGAAATCAGCGAGATCGGCCTCGAGCTGGGTCACTTCCGGACCGTTGATGAACTGGCAATGGGCGAGCACCCGGTCGACGGCCTCGTCGATGGATTTGCCGAGCCGGCGGCGCTGGGCGCCGATATCGATGAAGGGCACGGGTTCGAGCGGCATATGCTGGTTCATGGCGCCTTGCGGAAAAGTCAAGGAACGGGTCTAGCCGACGACGCGCCGCGGGCCCTTGCGGGCCGGCGATGCCGCGGCGGGCTTCGCCGGAGTTTCCAGGCAGCGGATCGCGATTTCCAGGCTGGCCACCCCCTCCTCGCCGGTCACGGCCGAGACGCCGCCGGCCCGGACGGCATCGAGGAACGCGATCAATTCGGCGCGCAGCGGTTCATCGTGGCCGACCGGGAGATGGCGCATCGAGTAGCTGCCGTCCGGCCTGAAACCGAAGCATTCGGTCACCTGGCGGGTCAGCAGATCGCCCATGACATACTTTCCGCGGGTGGCGACGGTGACGTTGCGGGCCTTGAACGGCGTCAGCCAGTTGGTGTTGATGTGCGCAAGCACGCCGGAGGCGGTGCGGAACTGCAACAGCGCGATATCCTCGCGCTCGGCGACGGCGCTGGAGAGTTGCGGCTGCACCTCCACAATTTCGGATTCGGTGAACCAGCGGATCAGATCGATGTCATGCACCGCAAGATCGATCACCACGCCGACATTCGACATTCGCGGCGGAAACGGTCCGACGCGCGTGATCGCGATCGAAAGGATGTCTTCGCCGGAGATCGCCTGCTTGATGGCGGCGACCGCCGGGTTGAAGCGTTCGACGTGGCCGACCATCAAGGTCACGCCGGCGCGGCGAGCCGCCGCGACGATGTCGCGTCCCTCCTCGACCGAGGACGCGATCGGCTTTTCCACCAGGACGTGGATGCCATGCGCGATGCAAACGAGCGCGATCTCGTGATGAAGGTGCGTGGGAGCGGCGATGGTCGCGGCGTCGACACCATCGGCGATCAATTCCGCCAGGGTCGCAAAGGTGTGGCACCCCGTCATGTCCGTGGCACGCGCCCGATGCGCCGGCAGCGGATCGACAACTCCGACCAGCGTCGTATCCGGCAAGCCGGCCAGCACGCGGGCATGGTTGCTGCCCATGACGCCCGCCCCGATGACGCCGACGCGAAGCGAACGTCTTGCCTCAGCCTGCGCGTTCGCTGCGTCCCCTTTGGAACTCATATCGTCAACCTCGGTCATCCCTGCTTGAGTAGCCCGGTGGTCCTCCTAGCACGTCGTCACCAGTGTGGCGAATGCCGAGCGAACGTCCCGGACACGTTTTGATTCAAAAGATTACACGGATTCGCCGACAATTGGCACGCGAACAAGGCCAGAACGATTCGGCACGCGCCCAGGTGATTCGCAGCGGTCGATCAGGACCGGCGATAATCGTCCTCGATTCGGATGATGTCGTCCTCGCCAAGGTAGCTTCCGGTCTGGACTTCGATCAGTTCGAGCGGAATCTTGCCAGGGTTTTCCAGGCGATGGATCGCGCCGATCGGGATGTAGATCGATTCGTTTTCGTGCACGACCTTGACCAGTTCGTTGACCGTTACCAGCGCCGCACCGCGCACCACAATCCAGTGCTCGGAGCGATGATGGTGCTTCTGCAGCGAGAGCCGGCCGCCCGGCTTTACCGTGATGCGCTTGACCTGGTGGCGCTCGCCATTGTCGACCGACTGATAAGAACCCCAGGGGCGATGCACCTTGAGATGTTCCTCGGTGACCTGGGGCGCTGCGATCATCAGCCGTGCGACCAGCCGCTTCAATCCATTGGCGTCGTTCTGGCGGGACACCAGCACGGCATCCTGGGTGGCCACCACTACCAGATCGTCGACACCTTCCAGTGCCACCAGCGCCCGGTCGGTCGATACATTGCAGTTGCGCGAATCCTCGAACACGGCGGCGCCACGCGCGGCGTTGCCCTCGGTATCCTTGTCCGACAGTTCCCACACCGCATGCCATGAACCGACGTCGGACCAGCCGCAGGCCACCGGCACCACCGCGGCGCGCGCGGTCTTTTCCATCACCGCATAGTCGATCGAGATCGCCTTCGCCGATCCGAACGCGCCGGACTCGAGCGTGACAAATCCGAGGTCACGTCCGGCCTTGGTCACCGCATCGGCGACGGCCTGCACGCTCGCCGCATCGACGCGGCGGTATTCGTCGAGCAGAACGGAGGCGCGGAACATGAAGTTGCCGCTGTTCCAGAGATAGCCGGACTTGATATATCCGGCCGCGGTTGCCGGATCGGGTTTTTCGACGAACTTCGCCACCGAACGAACCTCGCCCGAAATGACGTCGCCGGAACTGATATAGCCATATTCGGTGGCGGCGCGCTCGGGCTTGATGCCGAAGGTGACGATACGCCCGGCATCGGCTGCGACCAGCCCCTGCCGGCAGGCGGCCACAAACGCTGTGGTGTCGCCGACGACATGGTCGGCGGCGAGCGCCAGCACGACGGCATCCTTGTCGCGCATCTGCGCAAAGGCCGCGCCCGCCGCAATGGCCGGGCCGGAATCCCGTCGCATCGGCTCGAGCAGGATATCGGCCTCGAGCCCGATGTCGGCGAGCTGCTCGGTCACCATGAAGCGATAGGCGGTGTTGGTGATGACGATCGGACGCTCGAACAACGAGGCATCCGACACCCGCAGCATGGTGTCCTGAAATGTCGAATGCACCCCGAACAGCGGCAAAAACTGCTTTGGATGCACCGCGCGCGAGGCCGGCCACAACCGCGTTCCAGCGCCGCCGCACATGATCAGGGGAACAATACGTCTGTCCATCCGCGCCTCAAATCCTGTAATGGCCGCGATACCACGCGACAAAATCGCGAATACCCTCCGCAATCGGGGTATCGGGCCGAAAGCCCGTGTCGCGCATCAAGTCCCCGACATCGGCGAAGGTCTCGGTGACATCTCCGGGCTGCATCGGCAACATTTCCTTGATGGCCTCGCGGCCCAACTCCTGTTCAAGAAGCGTCACCACATGCATTAGCTGTTCGGGGTGCTGGTTACCGACATTGTAGACCTGCGCCGGCGCGCCGGCGGCGTGATCGGCATTGCCGGGAATTCGATCGACAACGCGAGATACTACACGCGAAACGTCATCGATATGGGTGAAATCGCGGCGCATCTTGCCATGGTTAAAAAGCTTGACCGGCGTACCTTCCAGGATCGCCTTGGTAAACAGGAAAATCGCCATATCGGGCCGGCCCCATGGCCCATAAATGGTAAAGAACCGCAGCCCGGTGACCGGAAGTCGGTAGAGGTGGCTGTAGGAATAAGCCATCAACTCGTTGGCCCTCTTGGTCGCGGCGTAGAAACTGACGGGATGGTCCGCTTTGTCATCGACCGAAAATGGCACCTTGCTGTTGGCCCCATAGACCGACGATGACGATGCATACACCAGATGGCGGCATTGATGGTGTCGGCACCCTTCGAGGACGTTGGCAAAACCTTTGAGATTGGCATCGACATAGGCATCGGGGTGATCGATCGAATGACGCACCCCGGCCTGAGCCGCAAGGTGCACGACCACCTCAAAGCGATGGCTTGCGAACAACGAAGCGATCGCCGGACGATCCGCGAGGTCGGTTTGCACGAAGGTGAAGCGCGGATGTTGGCGCAGGATCTGCAGCCGGGCCTGCTTCAACGCCGGATCGTAGTAGCTATTGAGACTGTCGAGGCCGACGACATCGCGGCCTTCAGCGAGCAACTGGCGCGCGGTGTGGAAGCCGATGAAGCCCGCCGCCCCCGTGACCAATATTGCTCGATCCGACATCGTATCCCCAGAGGCTCGCCGGCAGGACTTTGCCGCACCGATCCAGCACCTGTTTAGCCGCCGTATCGAGGGTGTCGCAATAACCCGTTTGCCCGGCTATTGCCAGATCGGCTTTAAAACCATACCAAGGCAGCGAGTTCGGCGCCCGGTATCGAGTGCGCTGTTTGACACCCCTCTCAAACCTGGCTCGCGCGATGCGCCGGATCCTGTTTTCGACGCTGAAAATACTGATCTCCGCAGCCCTGCTTTATTTTTCGCTGCGCAAGGTCAACCTGTCGGAACTCGCCTCGCGTATTGATATTGCAAGCCTCGGCTGGATCGGCCTTGCGATCGCCGTGACCTTCCTTCAAATCTTCCTCGGCGCGCTGCGCTGGCGCGAGATCAGCGCGGAATGCGCCGCCGCGCTGACCACGAAGCAGGCGATGCGTTTCAATCTGATTGGAACTTTTTTCAACCAGACACTGCCATCCTCGATCGGCGGCGACGCGGTCCGACTCTGGCTGGTGGCGCGTGGCGGCGCCGGCTGGCGCGCGGCGACCTATTCCATTTTCGTCGACCGCGCCGTCGGCCTGATCGCGCTCGCGATCATCATCGTTGCGAGCCTGCCGTGGAGCTACGATCTGATCCGC
The DNA here is from genome assembly GCA_963808035.1 of uncultured Alphaproteobacteria bacterium. Taxonomy (GTDB): domain Bacteria; phylum Pseudomonadota; class Alphaproteobacteria; order Rhizobiales; family Xanthobacteraceae; genus Bradyrhizobium. The sequence continues at coordinate 300,863 of CAWEEF010000015.1, forward strand.
GATCCCGACGGACGCTCGGCGTTGCTGTTGATCGATTTCGCGGCGCTCGCCGGCGGGTTGGGATTTCTCGCGCTTGGCTGGGTGCGCTGGCCATGGCTCAAGCACTGGTGGGGGACGCATCATCTCTATGCCTGCGCGGTGATCGCCAACCGGGTGATTTTCAGCCGCGCGCATGGGCCGAAGATTGCGGTATTCTCGATCCTGGTCCACGTCCTCGCCGTCGTCATCGCCTGGTGCGTGGTGAAATCGATCGCAGCCCCGGTGTTGTTCGGCCAGGTTTTCCAACTGGTTCCGCCGGTGATGCTGATCACCATGCTGCCGATTTCGATTGCCGGCTGGGGCGTCCGCGAAGCCACGCTGGGGCTGGCGTTCGGATATGCCGGGCTGATGACGTATGAGGGCGTGAACGTCTCGCTGCTGTTTGGTGCGGTTTTCTTCATCGTCGGTGCGATCGGGGGATTGGTGTGGATTTTCAGCGCCGAAAAGGCCGCGCAGGGTGCAGCACCGATCGAGGTTCCCGAGGCCACATTGGTAGAATGAACATTTCCGGATCGATCCCGGCGCTTTTCGCTATCCCCGCCGCAGCGGTGATTTCGGCCGCCCTCATCTGGGCAATTCGGCCGATGCTGCTGCAGCATGCGCTCGCCAGGCCGAATGCGCGGTCCTCGCACCGCATCCCCACCCCGCAGGGCGCGGGCATCGCGGTGATTGCGGCAACACTCGTGGTGTCCTGCGGAATCGTCGTCTGGGGCGGCGCGGCCGAGCTGAAGATCCCGCTCGCGGTTTTCGGGGCTGCGCTGTTCATGGCCATGGTCGGCTTCGCCGACGACATCAAGTCCATCGACGTGCTGCCGCGGCTGCTGCTGCAGGCTGCCGCCGTCGCCGCAATCCTGCTCGCGGCACCCGGCGATCTGCGGATCGTTCCGGCTTGTCCGCTATGGGTCGAGCGCGGCATCCTGCTCCTGGCCGGGCTCTGGTTCGTCAATCTCGTCAACTTCATGGACGGGCTCGACTGGATGACGGTGGCCGAGGTGGTGCCGGTTACGGCAACGCTGGTGATGCTCGGCCTGCTCGGCGAATTTCCCGCCTCGGCAGCCCTCGTCGCTGCGGCGCTCTGTGGTGCGATGCTGGGGTTTGCGCCGTTCAACCGCCCCATCGCCAGGGTCTTTCTCGGCGACGTCGGCAGCCTGCCGATCGGCCTGCTGCTCGGCTGGTGCCTGCTACAGCTCGCCTTCCGGCAGCAATTCGCCGCAGCCCTGTTGCTGCCGCTGTATTACCTGCTCGACGCCACGGTGACCCTGCTGCGGCGGCTGGCCAGGCGCGAGCCGGTCTGGGCGGCCCATCGCTCGCATTTCTATCAGCGGGCAACCGACAATGGCTTTACAGTATGGCGCGTGGTCGGCGAGGTGTTTGCGCTCAACATCCTGTTGGCGGTGCTCGCGGTCGGATCGATCATGGCCGCCTCGGCCGCGATCAAGATCGTGCTTCTGCTCACCGGCAGTGCTGCGACGGCGCTGGTGATGTACCGATTTTCGCGACACCGCGCTTTGTAACGTCAGCGCTGGCGCAGCAGCCTTGCAATCAATCGAGAGTAACCCGCCATGGCGGCAGCGAAGTTGAATTGCTGCGCGATGACGGCCGCCCGCTCCGCCCTCGCGGAATCCTCGCGCAAGGCCGCAAGCCGTATCGTTTGCGCGAGCCGGTCCGGATCGCCCGGCTCGACCACCCAGCCAAGGTCATGCTCGCTGACAGTCAGTGCCGCCTCGGCATTGGCCTCCGACACCAGGATGACCGGCCGCCCGATCGCCAGCAGATTGTAGAACCGGCTGGGCACCGACACGCCGGCGAAATCTCTGCGATAGGGAATGAGCCAGACATTCGCCGCGGCAAGAAAGGTCTCGAGACTTTCCTCAGACACGCGCTCGATCACCGTCACATTGGGCAGACCGGCGTTCGACTGCAACTGCTTGAGCCGATCGAAGCCGATCCCCCACCCCGACAGCAGGAAATGGATTTCCGGATCGTCCTGCAGCAGTTGCGCTGCGCCGAACACGATATCGGGATCGTGGGTAAAACCCAGATTGCCGGAAAGGCCGACCTTGAAGCGGGCGGCATGCAGGCGGCGGTAGGGATTGTCGGGTTGGATCGGCCTTACGCCCGGCTGCAGTGTGGCCCAATTCGGAATGAAGCAGATCTTGTCGCGCGTTGCTCCCCGGTAGCGCAGCAGCAGTGCCTCGGTATCGCGCCCGATGATGACGACAGCATCGAGCGCGCGAAACATCAGCGCATTGGCGCCGCGCATCGCCCTGGCGAGGATCGATGTCGGCCGCAGCAGGCCCGCCATGACCAGGACGTCGGGGAAGAGGTCGTGCATGATCAGCACCGACCGGGCGCGCTTCAACCGCGCTGCAGCGGCCACCGCGTAAGGCAGCATGAAGGGGGCGGTCACGGTGAGCACGACGTCGTGGCGCCGCAACTTCGCCAGCAGCGCCGCAAACACCCGCAACGAGAACAGGCTTTCTGCCAGCGCACGCCTGACCAGCGCGGCTTTTTGCGGAATCCGGTTTCTGATTTCGACGACGGCCGGCCGGCCCGGTTTTAGCGGTTCATGGCAGGCGGAGCCGGGCGTTCCCGACAGCACCAGCACAGGCGTTTCCGCAGCCAGATGATTGGCGATCGCGGCCATGATACCAGCGGTGGTGCTGGGATCCGGCGGGTAGTGCTGGCTGACGAGGGCGATTTTTGCGCTGCTCTGCATTCAATGCTTTCGACACATCAGCGCGTCGGATTACGCAGCCGTCGAACCGAATTCGGGAACCGCATCCTTGAGCACGGCCCTGATGGTGACCCGATCGTCCTGCGCAATGGCCTGTTCGAGCATCGCAATCCATTTGCGCAGCATTTGCATCGGCGGTTCGTTGGGCTTGGCGGCCATGATGCCGGCCACGCCGATCTCAACAGCCGGCTCCTCCGAGGCAAACAGGATCTCGTTCAGCCGTTCCCCGGGCCGCATGCCGGTGAACACGATGTCGATATCGTGGCCCGGCTCGAGCCCGGACAAACGGATCATTCGCTCCGCCAGATCGACGATCTTGACCGGATGTCCCATGTTGAGCACGTAAACCGAAACATCCGCCCGCGCCGTCGTCAGCGCGTGGGTCGCAGCCGTCAGCACGAGATCGCAGGCTTCCCGGATGGTCATGAAATACCTGACCATATCGGGATGGGTCACCGTCACCGGCCCGCCCGCCTCGATCTGGGCCTTGAATTTCGGCACCACCGATCCGTTCGAGGCCAGCACGTTGCCGAACCGCACGGAGATAAGTCGCATCCGCGCTCCGTCGCCCGACTGAACAGCCAGATCGTGATCGAGCGCCTGGCAATACATCTCGGCAAATCGCTTGGTCAGACCGAGCATCGAGACCGGCTCGATCGCCTTGTCGGTCGAAATCATCACCATCGCCCTGGCGCCCGCGGCCAATGCTGCGTCGGCGACATTCACCGAGCCGAAAATGTTGGTCTTGACGCCTTCGCTCCAGTCGCGTTCGAGAATCGGCACGTGCTTCAGCGCCGCCGCGTGGAACACGATATCCGGCTTGAATTCGGCCATCAGCCGCAGGATGCGCGCACGGTCCCGGATATCGGCAATCCGGCCCTCGATGACGACACTGGTGTCGCGCGCGGCCATCGCTTCCATCACCGCATAAAGCGCCGGCTCGGAGTTTTCGATCACCAGCAGGCGTGCGGCGCCGAAGGTCGCAACGCGGTCGCATATTTCGGAGCCGATCGAACCGCCGCCGCCGGTGACGAGGACAGCCTTGTTGTTCACCAGGGCTTCGAGGCGCGCATAGTCGATGCTGGCGCTGGAGCGCAGCAACAGATCCTCGACTGCGACGGCGGTCAGCCGCGGGCTGTCCCCGCTTTCCAGCGACGGCAGCCGACTCACGATCAGCCCGAGCTTGCGCGCCCGCATCAGCACGGCCTCGGGGTGCGCCTCCGGCTCGAACGCCGAGGGCGTCATCACCACGCGCGTGATCGGCTTTTCGCGCCGTGCGAAATCGCGGATCACATCCTCGACGTCGTCGATGCCGCCCAGCACCGGGATGTTGCGGATCGACTGGCCGCGATCGGCCATCGACGGCGACAGCACGCCGACCGGCCACAGCCGCTTGACGGCGCCGCTTTCGATCCCGCGCAACAGGATCTCGGCGTCGGCGGCACGGCCGATCAGCAGCGCCGGCGACGCGCCATCGGTCCGGGCATGGCGGCGCACCCTTGTGTAACGGAAATAGCGGTAGGCAAAGCGCAACGCGCCCAGGAAGGACACCTCGAGAAACCAGAACAGGACGATGGCAATCCTGCCGACAAAAAACGTGCCGTGAACATTTGGTGCCACAAAAATGTAGTCCACGACCAGAAGCGCGAGCGTCAGCACCGTGGCGGCACGCAGAATATTCAGCGCGTCCGGCAACGAGATGAAACGCCATTTCGTCGTGGTCAGATTGAAGACGTAGCAAACGACCACACTGAGGGCGATGAAAAAAGGCAGCAAGCGCAGCAGCAGCGGGATGCGGTCGAAGAAATACTCGCCGCCCTCGAACCGCAGATAGAAGCTCACGAACAGCGCAAGCGTGGTCGCCAGCGCGTCGTGCAGCGCGATCAATGCGTTGCGCGAGGTCAGATTCGAAAGACGCATCATGTCGCTGACCTGGAACAGGCGATAGCAGGGCAATGTGAGGCTGCTGATAGCGCATCTCGCGCGGGCATGCCAGCTATCATGATCGGGTGGGATCTCTCGCCTGACGCGGCGCTGCGCGTGGTTTTTTTCCCAGCACCATGCCACCGGCGACGCCGACGCCCAGCACATACATCCAGCCTTCGTGGAAATCGAAGATGTGAGAATTGAACAGCGATGTGAATATGTTCTGCACCACGACCAGCAATCCGATCCAGGCGACCAGACCTTCGCCACGGAACAACAGCAGATGCAGCAGCCACATCGCATACAACACGATAATTCCGAGCGTGCCCCACTGGATCGCGACGTTCAGGGTCTGATTGTGCGGGTTGCCGATCACCTCGGCGCTGGCATCGCCGGAGTGACCTATGGCGGCCTGCTCGAATAGGCCACGCGTCGAGCCGGTGCCGTGCCCAAACAGCGGCGCCTCGGCAAAAAATCGCAGCGATTTCTGCCAGAATTCGAGCCGCAGCCCGATCGAGGTCGGGATGTTCTGCTCTTTGTATAGCCGGTAATCCCGCATAAAAGTTCCGGTGGTCCGGCGCAACTGAGGCGATGCCACCCATGCCAGCCCTGCGAACACCAGGGCGAGACACGCAATGATCACGATGCTTCGCCACTTCAGGTGAAGCAGCGCGAACACCGCCAGCATGACCGGCATGGTGACCATCGCGGTCCGCGAGACAATGACGAAGGTCATGTTGATGGCGAAGCTGAGCGCCAAGGCGACCAGCAGCAATGCCGGAACAACCCGTTTGGCGCGCAGCAGGGTGACGATCGGATAGGCCAGCGCCACCGCACAGAGCGCAAATTCCTGGCTCTGGTCGATATAGTTCTTGACGAAAATTCCACGTTCGGCTTCCAGCCTCGGCTTGAGCGAAAGGCCGGGGTCGAAGGCGACGATCCACGACGCCGCCATCAGCAGCGCGCAGGAGATGAGAAACGCTGTCAACACCGACATGCCGCGGGTCGAACGCTGGTAGTGATAGAGCAGGATCGGAAGCACCAGCAGCTTGGCGGTCGGGCTGATGGCATAGAGGCGCGCGCCCCATTGCGCGTCCGACCACAGGGTTCCGACCACCGCCAGTGCGAACAGTGCGATCGGCAGTGAGATGATCGGACGTCTCAGGGACGCCGTGAACGCCCCGGGATCAAGTGTTGGCACTACCGTGATCAGCCACACCACCACGAAGATGCCGACCAGCGAAGTCGACCATGGCAGCGCCAGCGCGATCAGAACCGCGACGACATCCGCGGTCCTGGCCCAGGCCTGCGGGTCGCGCCAGACCGGCAGCACCGGAGCTGTCGAGGAGGTTGTCGCATCGGCATTCACTGCGCGCCTCCGCGGGCGCGGTCGACCAGCGACGTCGTGCTGAAGCCGGGCAGGATATCGACGAGCCGCACCTCGCCGCCATAGGCTTCGACGATCTCGTGGCCGACCACCTGCTCGCGGGTATAGTCGGCGCCCTTTACCAGAACATCCGGCCTGATCTGCGTAATCAATTGAATCGGCGTGTCCTCTTCGAACAACACCACCAGATCGACCGCCTCCAGCGCCGCCAGCACCTCCGAGCGGGCGCGCTCGCTCTGCACGGGGCGGCCCTCGCCCTTCAGCCGCCTGACCGAAGCATCGCTGTTGAGCCCTACGATCAACCGGTCGCAGGTAGCTCGCGCTGCCGTCAGCAATCTGACATGGCCGGGATGCAGAATATCGAAACAGCCATTGGTAAATCCGATCCGCAGGTCCTGCTTGCGCCAATCCCGAAGCTGGGCGCCGAGCTCACCGCCCGCCGCGATGATCTTCTCTTCAGCCGCCAGGAATGCGTGCGGCAAAATCTTGCGGCGCAATTCGGCCAGCGTCACCACCGCGACGCCGATCTTGCCGACAGCGACCGCCGCTGCGGCGTTGGCGATCCGCAGCGCCGCTTCCCAATCGGCCCCCGCCGCCACCGCGACCGCGAGCACCGCAGCAACGGTGTCGCCCGCGCCGGAGACGTCGCGGACCCTGACCGGATGACCCGGCACATGAATGGCCTCAGCGCCGCGCGGCACCAGCGTCATGCCATGCTCGCTTTGCGTCACCAGCACGGCTTCGCAATCCGCAAGCTGCATGATCTCCTGCGCCGCCTCGGCGATGTTGCTTTCGGTGTCGGCGCGGCTGCGGGTCGCCTCGGCGAACTCCTTGCGATTGGGCTTGAGCAGCGTCGCGCCGCGGTAGATCGCGAGATTCGCGCTCTTTGGATCGACGATGACCGGCTTGCCGAGCTTGCGCGCGGCGTCGATGACGTTGCGGATGACGCGCGCCGTCAACGCGCCCTTGGCGTAATCGGACAACAGCACGATGCCTGCGCGTGGCAGCAGCGGCAGGATGGCGTCGATCAGTTTCCGCTCGATATCGACCGAAGCCGGCGTTGCCAGTTCCCAGTCGGCGCGCAGCATGTGGGTGGAGAAATGTTCGGACACGAAACGCACCTTTCGCGTCGTCGGCCGGGTTGGATCGCAAACCAGCACGCATTCGATCAGGCTTTCGCGCGCGAGCCCGGCCTGCAGGGCCTTGCCGGCGTCATCCTCGCCGATCAATCCGACCAGGATACAGCGCGCGCCGAGGGCGGCGATATTGCGCGCGACGTTGCCGGCACCGCCGACATCGGTCTCGCTGCGCTGGACGGCGATGACCGGTGCGGGGGCCTCCGGCGAAATCCGCGACACCTCGCCATAGACGAATTCGTCAAGCATGAGGTCGCCGACGCAGAGCACGATCTGGCGGGAAATTGCAGGCGACAGGGCGTCAAAATCGAACATCTGTTCTCGTTGTCTGTTGCCGTCAGCGGAAACGGTCGGCGCGATCGAGGAAACTCTTGACGTAGCTCTCGACCGCAGGCTCAAGCGTGGTGAAGCCGCCGTTATAGCCGGCGCGCTGCAACCGATCGAGATCGCTCTGGGTGAAATACTGGTAACTGCCGCGAATAGATTCGGGCATGTCGACATACTCGATGTTGGGAGCGGTGCCGAGCGCGGCATAGGCGGCGAGTATCAGCTCCCTGAAGCTGCGGGCCCGCCCAGTGCCGACGTTGAAGAGCCCGCTGACCGCTGGCGTCGCCAGCAGCCACATCATCACCCGGACCGCATCGTCGACATGGATGAAATCGCGCCGTTGATCGCCGTCGGCGATGCCCTGGCGGTGCGACTTGAACAACTGCACCGTGCGGCCCGCCTTGACGTCGTCGAAGCGGCGCGCGAGCACGCTCATCATGGCACCCTTGTGATATTCATTGGGGCCGAACACGTTGAAAAATTTCAGGCCTGCCCATTGCGGTGGCAGCTTCCCGCCGCTCGCCACACGCTCGGCAACCGCCATGTCGAACAAATGCTTGCTCCAGCCGTACAGATTGAGCGGCCGCAAGGCCTTCAGCGCCGCCAGCGAGGGGTCGTCGCGAAAGCCTTGCGCGCCTTCGCCATAGGTCGCGGCCGACGAGGCATAGATGAACGGGGTCGCATGGACCGTGCACCAGTCGAGCAGCCGCATTGACAGGCGGAAATTGGTTTCGATGACGAGATCGGCATCGGTCGCAGTGGTCTCGGAAATGGCGCCGAGATGGATGATGGCGTCCAGCCGGCGGCCGCTCAGCCAGTTCAGCAATTCGGCGGGCGGAACGAGGTCGGCGAGCTGGCGCTTGGCGAGATTGCGCCATTTGCCGTCATGCCCGAGCCGGTCGCAAACCGCGACGTCGGCGCGGCCCGCTTCATTGAGCGCGGCCACGACGTTCGATCCGATAAAACCGGCACCCCCGGTCACCAGCAACATGACGATCCCTGCCGCGATTGTGCGGCGGAAGCTTTGCCCCAGTCCCGCCCGGCAGGCAACTTGGGCCGCCAAGCATGGCGAGACGGCAGGCGGCTTTACCTATCGACGGGGAGCGGTTACCGACAAGTCCGAATCAACCGGGACGACCAGACATTGAACCAATGAATGACAATTCACCATACCAGAACGGCGGGGATCCAGACGACAGCCGACCGATTCTCGTCGTGCCCTATATGTGGATTGGTGACTTCGTGCGCGGTCACACCGTGGTGCGGGTGCTGAAGCAGCGCTGGCCAAAGCGGCCGGTGGACCTGCTGGTAACCTCCTTATGCGCGCCGCTGGTCGATTACATGCCCGGCATTCGCTCTGGCATCGTCTGGGATTTGCCGCGCTCGCGCCTCGCATTGGCCAGGCAATGGGGCCTGGCAAGCGACCTCCGAGCCCGGAACTATGGCACCGCGCTGGTGCTGCCGCGCACCTGGAAATCGGCAATCGCGCCAGCGCTGGCCGGTATTCCGGAGCGGGTCGGCTTTGTCGGTGAAGCCCGATTCGGGCTGCTCAACCGCTGGCGCTGGGGCGAGAAGGCGCTGCCCCGCTTCATTGACAAGAACGCCGCGCTGGCGCTCCCGGATGGGGCGCCGCTGCCGCCGGAATGGCCGGTGCCGCAGCTTCAGGTTCCCGCCGCGGAGGCCGGCCGCTGGCGGCAGCAGCACGGCCTGGGCACCGGTCCGGCGATCGCGCTGGCTCCGGGCTCGGTCGGCGCGTCCAAGCGCTGGACCTATTACCCGGAGGCCGCACGGCGTCTCGCCGAGCACGGCCTCGATGTCTGGGTCGTCGGCGGCCCCGGCGAGAAGACGCTGGCAACCGAGATCGTTGCCGGCGGCGGAGCGCGGGTGCGCGACCTTACCGGCGCCGACCTGCGCAACGGCATCCTGGCGATGGCGGCCGCCAAGGTCGCGATCTCCAACGATTCCGGCTTGATGCATATCGCGGCAGCACTCGGCACCCCGACCATGGGCATTTTCGGCCCCACCAGCCCCTACCTATGGGCGCCGCTGAACGGCCTTGCCGCGACCGTGCAGACCAAAACGGTGGTGCCCTGCCAGCCCTGCCACCGTCCGGTTTGCACCATGAACGAGCACCGCTGCATGCGCGACATTCCCGCCTCGGACGTGGTCGCGATCGCCGCGCGCGTACTGAGCGAGGCCGCGACCAAATGACCGGCACCGGTTCGCTTTGATGGGTCAGACCAGAGCACGATAGACTTCCGCAATCCGGCCCGCTTCTGCATCGAGGCTGAATTTTTCCAGCACCCGCGCGCGGGCGCGCCGCCCCATCGCAGCGCTTGACGCCGGATCGCGCATCAGCGGCTCGAGCGCGGCGACCAGCGCATCGACATCGCCGGGCGGCGTCAGCACGCCGGTCACGCCGTCCTCGACCACGAGTTCGGCAGCGCCCGCGCGCGAAGCCACCAGCGCCGCGCCCACCGACATCGCCTCGATCAGCGTTAATCCAAAACCTTCATTCCGCGAGGTGAAGGCGTAGATAGTCAGCCGCCGGTACCAGCACTGCACGGCTTCAATCGACAACTCACCGGTGATGATGATGCGCGGCTGCAGACCCGCCGCCTCGATGCGTTTTTTCAGCTCTCCGGCAAAGCCGGCCTGTTCGACTGCAACCGCGCCGACGATGACTGCGGTAAAGTCGGGATAGCGCGGCAGCAGCCGGCACATCGCCTCCACGAACACATCGGTGCCTTTTTGCGTGCGCACCCGGCCGAAGCAGCCGACGGCATAACGGCCTGGCAGTCCGGCCTGGGCGAACGCCGCGGCGCGATCTTCCGGCGGCGCGTAGCGATCGGTATCGACGCCATGCGGAATCACGGTTGCTTCGCGCTTGAGATACGACGCCGAGATGTCGCTGGTTGCGATGATCGCGTCCATCCGCCGGATCAGCCAGCGCGTAATCCAGCTATGATGGCGCTGTGCCGCGGAGGTGAACAGCAGTTTCAGCGGCCAGCCAAGCGACCGCAACAATACGCCGATAATCATCTCGTTGTTGCGCCGCGCGTGCCAGATCAGCGGCGTGCGCCGCCGCCACAATCCCGGCAGATCCACCAAACCGATCCGCGCGATGCCGTCCGGCGCGTCGGGACCGAGCCACGCCGCGCAAAACATTTTCGCAAGTTTCGGCGCCACCATCCGGTTGGTCGCGGTAACGCCGGAATAGCGTCTGTGCAGATTCGGCACGATCAGTTGCAGATCGCCGGCGGAATTGTTCTCGATCGGCACGTCAGGCTCCGTTTCGCGCAAATGCTATACGCAACATTAAGCATAGTGACCAGTTCAGTTGCGGCGAAACCCGCTCTTCACCGCGCGGCGGATAGCATCCGTCCGGCAGTTGGGAGAGGGTGAGCTCATGGCCGTGCTTGTCACCGGCGGCGCCGGCTACATTGGAAGTCACATGGTTCGCGCGCTGGCAGAGGCCGGCGAAAGCGTTGTCGTGATCGACAATCTGTCCACCGGGTTTTCCGCATTCCTGCCCGAGGGCGTGCCGCTTTTCATCGGCGATGCCGCCGATGAAAATCTCGTCGAGGGCGTGATCACGGCGCATGGTGTCGAAAGCATCATCCATTTCGCCGGCTCCGTGGTGGTACCGGATTCGATGCGCGATCCGCTCGCCTATTACCGCAACAATACCATGACGACGCGAAGCTTGCTCAATGTCGCGGTGAAGTGCGGCGTCAAGCGTTTCATCTTTTCGTCAACCGCGGCGGTATACGGCAATCCGGACCTGGTGCCGGTTCCCGAGCACGCGCCGACCCGACCGCTGTCGCCCTACGGCTCCTCGAAACTGATGACCGAAATCATGCTGCACGATGTCGCCTCGGCGCACGGATTGAACTACGTCGTGCTGCGCTATTTCAATGTCGCAGGCGCCGATCCGCTGGCACGCATCGGGCTCGCGACGGTCGGTGCGACGCACCTGCTCAAGATCGCGGTCGAGGCGGCCACCGGACAGCGCGCCAAGATCGATGTGTTCGGAACCGACTATCCAACCCCGGACGGAAGTTGCATCCGCGACTTCATCCATGTCAGCGATCTGGCGCAGGCGCATCGCGCGGCGCTGTCCTATCTGCGCGACGGCGGCGCGTCGGTGACGCTCAATTGCGGCTACGGCCGCGGCTATTCGGTGATCGAGACCATCGAGACGGTGCGGCGCGTCTCCGGGCGCAGTTTCGCGGTTCAGTATGGCCCGCGCCGGCCCGGCGACATCATGACCATGATTGCCGACACCGGCCGGATCCGCAGCACGCTGGACTGGACGCCGCAATACGACAATCTCGAGACCATCGCCGCGCATGCGCTGGCATGGGAAGAGAAGCTGTTCCATGAACGCAGCGGCGAGGCGCAGCAGGCCGCATCGGCCTGAAATCCCGTTCGATGCAAGGCCGGAATTGGGCTTGAAAAACCCGGCTATAGCAGGCAAGGAGTCACTTCGCAGCAGCCCTGACGCGCCGGCCGGAATCCGGCCTGCCCGTCAATGGAACGCGGATGACCGAACTTCCAAAAAAAATCACCGACGACCCCTATGGCGCGGCAATTCTGGTTCGCCGCCTGATCACCGAACAGGGCGCTGCTTACTGGCGGCGCTACTTGCTGGCGTTCGCGTTGATGGGGATCTCGGCGGCGACCACCGCCGGATCGGCCTATCTGCTTGGCGAGGTGATCAACCAGGCCTATGTCGACAAGAACATCCGCGGCATCGCACTGCTATCGGGCGTCACCATTGTGATCTTCATGCTCAAGGGGGCGGCGACCTACGGCCATACCGTGATCCTGTCGCAGATCAGCAACGCGATCCTCGCCAACAACCAGCGGCGGCTGTTTGCCAAGCTGATGAACGAAAGCGTCGCATTCTTTTCGGAGCGGCATTCGTCCGAATTCCTGGCGCGGCTGACCGCGGGTGCGACCTCGGTTACACAGGTGCTCAATCTACTGATCAACGCGGTCGGGCGCGATCTGCTGTCGCTGATCGCGCTCGTCATCGTCATGGTGACGCAGGACCCCTACATGGCGCTGTTCGGCTTCATGGTGGCGCCACCGGCGATGCTGGTGCTGCGCAAGCTCGTGAAGCGGATCAAGGGCCTCGCCCACAACCAGTTCACCGGTACCGCCGACATCATGGAGACCATGCAGGAATCGCTGCAGGGTATCCGCACCGTGAAGGCTTTCACGCTGGAACAGACGATGCGCGAGCGCATCGATGTCAGCATTGCCGAAGTCGAGCACAACGCCAACAACATGGCGCGCGTCTCCAACCGTTCGAGCCCGCTGATGGAAACGCTGGGCGGGTTCGCGATCGCGGGCGGGTTGATGTATGGCGGCTATCGCGTGGTCGCGATGGGCGCGACGCCAGGCCAGTTCTTTTCCTTCCTGACCGCGTTCCTGCTCGCCTATGAGCCGGCGAAGCGGCTGGCGCGGCTCAACATCGAGCTTAACAGCAGCCTGATCGGCGCGCGCAAGCTGCTGGAGATCGTCGACAGTCCGGCCAGCGAGCCCGCCGACGACGATAAGCCGGCCCTGAAGCTGACCGACGCGCGCGTCGAATTGCGCGACGTGAGCTTCGGCTACCGTCCGGACGAACCGGTGCTCAACCGAATGAGCTTCGTCGCCGAGCCCGGCAAGGTCACGGCGCTGGTCGGCCCCTCGGGCGGCGGCAAATCGACGGTGCTGGCGCTGCTGCTGCGGCTCTACGAAGCCGGGCGCGGCGAAATCCTGATCGACGGACAGGCGATTTCGGCGGTGTCGCGCCATTCGCTCCGCCGACAAACCGCCTATGTCGGCCAGGACGTCTATCTGTTCCGCGACACCATCCGGGAGAACATCGCGTTCGGCAGGGCCGGCGCCACCGAAGCCGAAATCGTCGCCGCCGCCAAGGCGGCCTGCGCACACGATTTCATCATCGGCTTCCCGCTCGGCTATGACACGCCGGTCGGCGAGCACGGCACCCAGTTGTCAGGCGGTCAGCGTCAGCGCGTCGCCGTCGCCCGGGCGCTGGTGAAGAATGCTCCGATCATTCTGCTCGACGAAGCGACCGCTGCACTCGATTCGGAATCCGAACAACAGGTGCAGGAAGCGATCGAGCATCTGTGCCAGAACCGCACCACCATCGTCATCGCCCACCGCCTCCACACCATCATGCATGCCGATGCCATTCTGGTGGTCGAGGGCGGCGAGATCGTCGAGCGCGGCCAGCATGACGATTTGCTGCGCCGCGGCGGCCGCTACGCCTCGTTCTTCCGCCTGCAACATCGCGATGCCGGGCCGCCGACGCTGGCGCCGGCCAGTGCGACCGCGTAAAGCTGGCATCGCATTTCCATCCGCAACCCCACCGAGACCGCTTCATGACCGCCACCTCCTTTGTGATTCCTCCTTCGCCGCAGGCCTCGGTTCCCGTCGCCGGTGAATCGAAGTCGTTTCCGGTTCGGCGCATCTGGTGCGTCGGACGCAATTATCTCGAACATATCCGCGAGATGGGCAATGACGAGCGCGCGCCGCCCTTTTTCTTCGCCAAGCACGCCGACATGCTGGAGCCCGACGGCGCCACCATCCCCTATCCGCCACTGACCAAGGATCTGCATCATGAGGTCGAACTGATCGTGGCGATGAAAAGCGGCGGCCTCAACATTTCCGCCGATAAGGCGCTGGACCACGTCTATGGCTACGCGGTCGGCATCGACCTGACGCGGCGCGACCTGCAGCAGGCCGCGCGCAAGAAGGAGCGGCCGTGGGAGATCGGCAAATCGTTCGACCATTCCGCGCCCTGCTCGGCGCTGCAGCCGGCCGCGAAGATCGGCCATCCGGCCAAGGGAAGGATCTGGCTTTCGGTCAACGGCGCCGAACGGCAGCAGGGCGACCTCACCGAACTGATCTGGAGCGTGCCGGAAATCATCTGGCAGCTCTCCCAGCAGGTCGCGCTCGGCGCCGGTGATATTATCATGACGGGAACGCCCGCCGGCGTTGCCGCACTGTCGCCCGGCGACAAGATCGAATGCGGCGTCGACGGCGTCGGCACGCTGAAGGTTGCGATCGGCAAACCGGCTTAGGCCGAAGGCCGTGGTACAACTGGCAAAACCGGGCCCCGGACACCGTCCGGGGCCTTTTTTGCGGCCGGAATCCGCAGTTTTCCATGCAGCCAGCGACAAATTCGCAGTCCATTAACCATACCGACCTTAAATGGGCGAACCGCACGACCGCACGCTGGAGTCGCCGATGACGCCCGACTGGACTGCCATCCGTCTTGATTTGCTTCAGATCGACGAGCCGATGCGGGTGATGCTGCGCGAGATGCGGCCGTTTTTCGCCAAATCGCTGCCGGCCATCCTGGCGCGATATTACGACAAGGTCCGGCACTACGATCCCTCCTCCGGGATCTTCAAGGACGGAACGATGCAGGAGGCGATCCGCCAGCAGGTGCATCACTGGGACCTGATTGCGGTCGGCGATTTCGGCACCAACTACCTGAACTCCACCACCCAGTTTTGCGAACTCAATCACCGCGCCAAGGTCGCGCCGCAATGGTATGTCGGTTGCCGGCAGATGTTCATCTGCGACCAGTTGATGAAGGCCGTTGAAGCCGAGGTGGCGATTCCGCGCTTCGGGCGCGCCGCCCAGGCCGCCCTCAATCGCAAGGCTTCGATGCTGAACGCCGTCGCCAAGGCGGTGATGCTGGACACTGAAAACATCGTTGCGATCTATTTCGGGTCCAACCGTCAGACGCGCAAGAATACGATTGCCGACGCGAGCGACCGCTTCCGTTCCATCATCACCTCGCTGTCGACGGCCTCCAGCGAACTGGAACACACCGCCCGCGCGTTGAGCGAGAATGCCGGCAACACCACGCGACTTGCCGCGGTGGTTGCCAATGCCTCCGAGGATGCTTCCAACAATGTGCAATCGGTTGCGTCGGCGACCGAGGAACTTGCAAGTTCGGTGCGCGAGATTTCGGCGCAAGTGCAGGAATCCAACCGCATTGCCGCCGACGCCGTGCAGCAGGCCAATGCGACCAACTCGCGCATCAATGCGCTGTCGCAGGCCGCTGGCCGGATCGGCGACGTGATCAAACTGATCACCTCGGTCGCCGAGCAGACCAATTTGCTGGCTCTGAATGCGACCATTGAGGCCGCCCGCGCCGGCGAAGCCGGCCGCGGCTTCGCCGTGGTCGCCCAGGAGGTCAAGGCGCTCGCCGCCCAGACCGCCAAGGCCACCGACGAAATCGGCATCCAGATCGCGGGCATGCAGACTGCGACGCAGGAGGCCGTCGGGTCGATCAAGATGATCAGTTCGACCATCGGCAAGATTTCCGAGATTACCAGCGCGATCTCGGCGGCGATCGAGGAACAGGGCGCCGCCACCCAGGAAATCTCCGGCAATATTCAACGCACCGCCAATGGCACCACGCAGGTTGCCGGCACCATCGCCGAAGTCAGCCAGGGCGCCAACCAGACCGGCGCCGCATCGAGCCAGTTGCTGTCATCGGCCCGGCAATTATCGGATTCCACCACCAGCCTGCAGGCCGAGATCGACGGGTTTCTGAAATCAATCGCGGCGACGGCGTAGAGCCCGCGGTCACGAGTACCGCATCACACCGTCATCGACCTTGCCGAAGCGCAAGGAGACGATGTCGAGCGCGTAATTCTGATAGAGCCGCCACGGCCGCTTCGATCCCTGTTTCGGCATCTTCGCCACCGAGCGCTGCACATAGCCGGAGGAAAAATCCAGCGAGGGCAGTTCGGTGATGGTGGGATCGAGATTGTGCGGCATGCACTGCCTGTAGCCGTGCCGGTCCATGTAGTTGATCAGGCGGCAGACATATTCGCAGGTCAGGTCGCATTTCAGCGTCCACGACGCGTTGGTGTAGCCGAACGCGGACGCGAGGTTCGGCACGTCGGAATACATCATGCCCTTGTAGTTCAAAGCGCGAGCAAAATCGACCGTGCGGCCGTCGACGCTGACTTCGAGGCCGCCGAGCACCTGCAAATTGAGGCCAGTGGCGGTAACGATGAGGTCGGCCTCGAGCTCGCGACCGTCCTGCAGCCTGATGCCCCTGGCGGTGAAGGTGTCGATCTGGCTGGTGACCACCGAGGCGCGCTTTTCCCTGATCGCATTGAACAGGTCGCCGTCGGGCACGAGGCACAGCCGCTGATCCCAGGGATTGTAGCGCGGCGTGAAATGGGTGCCGATATCGTAGTCCGGCCCGAGCGCCACCCTGACGCCACCGAGGATCAACTGCTTGACCCGCTCCGGCTTGCGCCGGGAGAGCTGGAAGAAATACATCCCCCACAGCACATTGCGCCAGCGGATCAGAAGATAGGCGAGTTTGCTGGGCAGCCGCGCCCGCAATTTGTTGGCGACCGGGTCCTGCGCTGGACGCGACACCACATAGGTCGGCGAACGCTGCAGCATGGTGACATGTGCGGCCTTCTTGGCGATCTCCGGCACCAGCGTCACCGCGGTCGCGCCCGAGCCGATCACCACCACGCGCTTTCCGTCATAGTCGACGTCGTCGCTCCATTTCTGCGGATGCACGATGCGACCTGAAAAATCCTTCGCACCGGGGAATTCCGGCGAATAGCCGTCTTCGTAATTGTAGTAGCCGCTGCACATGAACAGGAAATTGCAGGTGAAGCGGACGGTTTCGGTCGTCCCCTCGCCCGCGCTGCGCTCGGCCTCGACAGTCCAGCGCGCCTGCGGCGACGACCACGACGCGCGCTTGACCCGATGGTTGAAGCGGATGTTCCGGTCGATGCCATTCTCGGCCGCGGTCTCACGGACGTAATTCAGGATCCGCGGCCCGTCGGCGATCGCCTTGGGCTCGGTCCACGGCTTGAACGAATAGCCGAGTGTGAACATGTCGCTGTCGGAGCGGACGCCGGGGTAGCGGAACAGATCCCAGGTGCCGCCGATGCAGTCGCGGCCCTCGAGGATGAGGTAGTTCTTGCCGGGACAATTGGCCTGCAAATGATAGCCCGCGCCGATGCCGGACAGCCCGGCGCCGACGATCAGCACATCGACATGTTGGGCAGCCGTGATCGTTTCCATGGGTCGATTCCATTGCCGTCATTCCGGGGCGATACGACGCATCGAACCCGGAATGACGACGTTCGTTCCTAATACCGGTAGTGGTCCGCCTTGAACGGGCCTTCCGGCTTGACGCCGATATAATCGGCCTGGTCCGGCCGCAGCTTTGTCAGCTTGACGCCGATCTTGGCGAGATGCAGCCGCGCCACCTTCTCGTCCAGCGATTTCGGCAGCACATAGACCTTCTTTTCGTATTTGCCGGCCTTGTTGTTGGCGTAAAGCTCGATCTGCGCCAGCGTCTGGTTGGTGAACGACGCCGACATCACGAAGCTCGGATGGCCCATGGCGTTGCCGAGATTCACCAGCCGGCCTTCCGACAGCAGGATGATGCGGTGCCTGTCGGGGAATTCGATCTCGTCGACCTGCGGCTTGACGTTGGTCCATTTCAGGTTGCGCAGGCCGGCGATCTGGATCTCGTTGTCGAAGTGGCCGATGTTGCAGACGATGGCGCGGTCCTTCATGGCGCGCATGTGCTCGATGGTGATGATGTCCTTGTTGCCGGTCGCGGTGACGAAGATGTCGGCGCGCGGAGCCGCGTCTTCCATGGTGACGACTTCATAGCCCTCCATCGCCGCCTGCAGCGCGCAGATCGGGTCAACTTCCGACACCATGACGCGGCAGCCGGCCTGGCGCAGCGACGCCGCCGAACCCTTGCCGACGTCGCCGAAGCCGGCGACCATCGCCACCTTGCCCGACATCATCACGTCAGTGCCGCGGCGAATGCCATCGACCAGCGATTCCCGGCAGCCATAGAGATTGTCGAATTTCGACTTGGTGACGCTGTCGTTGACGTTGATCGCCGGGAACAGCAGCGTGCCGGATTTCTCCATGTCGTAGAGCCGGTGCACGCCGGTGGTGGTCTCCTCCGAGACGCCCTTGATGTTTTTCGCGATCTCGGCAAACCAGCCCTTCGGCTTTTCCTTCAGCATCCGCTTGATCAGCGCGAAGAACACCTCTTCCTCTTCGCTGTTGTGCTGATCGAGAAACGCGGTTTCACCGCGCTCGGCGCGCAAGCCCTGATGCACGAACATGGTGGCGTCGCCGCCATCGTCGAGGATCATGTTGGGCGTGCCGCCGCCATGCCAGTCGAACATTTTCGCGGTGTATTGCCAGTATTCGGCAAGGCTCTCGCCCTTGACCGCGAACACCGGAATGCCGGCAGCCGCGATGGCGGCCGCGGCGTGATCCTGGGTCGAATAGATATTGCAGGAGACCCAGCGGATGTCGGCGCCGAGTGCCGCCAGGGTCTCGATCAGTACCGCGGTCTGGATCGTCATGTGCAGCGAGCCGGCGATGCGCGCGCCCTTCAGCGGCTGCTTTGGGCCGTATTCCTCGCGCGTCGCCATCAGGCCGGGCATCTCGGTCTCGGCCAGCGAGATCTCCTTGCGGCCGAACTCGGCGAGCGAGATGTCCTTGACGATATAGTCGGTGAAGGCAGGCTTCTTGGCGGTGGCGGTCATGAAGTGGTCCTGTTCCTAGGCGTTGTCATTCCGGGGCGCGAGTAAAACGAGCGAGCCTGGAATCTCGAGATTCCGGGCTTGGTCCTTTGGACCATCCCGGAATGACGTGGAGAAGTCACATCGCCCGCTTCAGCGCGTCGGCGAGATCGGTCTTTTCCCATGAAAAGCCGCCTTCTGCATCCGGCGTCCGGCCGAAATGACCGTAGGACGAGGTCCGCGCGTAGATCGGCTTGTTGAGATCGAGATGCTTGCGGATACCGCGCGGTGTCAGATCCATCGCCTCGGCCACCGCCGTCTCGAGTTTGTCCTCAGGGATCTTTCCTGTGCCGTGGGTGTCGATATAGATCGACAGCGGCCGCGCCACGCCGATGGCATACGCGAGCTGCAGCGTGCAGCGATCGGCAAAACCGGCGGCGACGATGTTCTTGGCGAGATAACGCGCGGCGTAGGCCGCGGAGCGGTCGACCTTGGTCGGGTCCTTTCCGGAGAATGCGCCGCCGCCATGAGGAGCCGCACCGCCATAGGTATCGACGATGATCTTGCGGCCGGTCAGGCCGGAGTCGCCGTCGGGGCCGCCGATGTAGAATTTTCCGGTCGGATTGATGTGCCAGATGGTCTTGCCGTTGATCCAGCCCTTCGGCAGCGCCTCGCGCACATAGGGTTCGACGCGATCGCGGACCTGGTTCGAGGTCATGTCCTCGACCAGATGCTGGTGCGAGACCACGATCTCGCGCACGCCGATCGGCTTGCCGTTTTCGTATTGCACGGTGACCTGGCTCTTCGAGTCCGGACCCAGCACCTTCTCCTTGCCGGAGTGTCGGGCTTCAGAGATCAGCCGCAGAATCTTGTGAGCGTAGAAGATCGGCGCCGGCATCAGATCGGGCGTCTCGTTGCAGGCATAGCCGAACATGATGCCCTGATCGCCGGCACCCTCTTCCTTGTTGGTGCCGGGCTGCAACGCGTCCACGCCCTGCGCGATATCAGCCGACTGCGGATGCAGCAGGATTTCAATGTCGGCCTTGTCCCAGTGAAAACCGTCCTGCTCGTAGCCGATGTCCTTGATTGCCGCACGAACAACGCTCTCGATCTGATCGTTAGTGACCGATTTGGGACCGCGCGTTTCGCCGGCGATCACGACCTTGTTGGTGGTAGCGAGCGTCTCGCAGGCGGCGCGGATCGCCCACGGGTCGATTCCCGCTTTCGGGCCTTCGCGGAAAAACAGATCGACGATCTCGTCAGAAATCCGGTCGCAGACCTTGTCCGGATGGCCCTCGGAAACCAACTCACTGGTGAACAGGTAAGACGCGCGCATCAACCAACCCCTTTATTTCCGCCGGACCTCGGCGGCCCTTTTCGTTGTGTCCTGATATGTCAATCGCGACGCCGCGAGATGACGTAGGATTCGTCGTAGAACCAGAGTCCGTTATGCTTGCGCAGAACATCTCTGGCGGCATCGAGATAACGGCCGCTCTGGGTCATTTCCGTCAATCGGTCGTCTTCGATCTGGGCGACATACACCGCCGCGTTCCATGCTGCAAAGGCCGTCGAGGTTCCGATCGATCCGGTGACCTCATTGGGCAGCGCTTCCATATCATAGCGAAAGATCGAACGGTTATCGGCGTAGGCATTAAAATTGAGGTCGCGCCCGGCCGAACCCAGTTCGTATCTCACAGCGCGCAATAGCTCATGCCGGCTGATGGAGAAAGGATTTTCTCCGGACCACACGGTCTGGATAATCTCGAGGCCCGGATCCTGCCCGTGAGAGTGAATTCCTATCAACCGGCCGCCGGCCCGCAACGCCCGAGCCAGCGGTGCGATGATGCGTTTGGCGCGGAAATTGACCGAGGATTTGGCCCGGTAGGGCTGAGAGGCGATAATCAGGTCGAAATTGGCCTCTGAACGGCCGGCCCGCGGGATAATCGCATCGAGCAGGAAACGATGATCCTCCCGATACAGCACGATCGCGACCGGACGCTCATAGACCGGCATGCCGGAGCGCGGGCTGACACTCGCGCGCCAGTTCTGCTCCAAAAACGGCCCGAGTTCCGCGATCTGGGCCTCGAATTCGCCCGACGACGCCCCCCGCAAGGCCACTTCATGCCAGATCATCCCCGCCGCCGCGGCCGGCGAGGCCGGCGTCAGCCAGGGCGCTTCGGCGTAGTACATGTTGGTCAACACAAACACGGTGGCCGGATGCTCGAACAGCCGATCCGGCACCTTGTCGAGCGTCAGCCGGACATCCTCGAGACTGAGTTCCTTGCCGGCGATATAAAATGGCATGTGCGGAAACCGCCCATGCATCGAGCGCATCACTCGCGCCAGCACGGTGCCGTCGCCGACGCCGGCGTCAAATACCCGTAGCGCCGGCGGCCGGGGATGGATGCTCGCAAGCTCGAGCGCCACCCGCTCGGCGATCACCCGCTTTTCACTGCAGGTGTGGACGAACAGCAGGTATTTCTGCCGGTTCTCGAAAAAGCGGAAATTCCCCCGGGGGTCGCGCTTCTCGGGTGGCACCTCGAGGCCGCGCGGCGGCGGCATCCCGCCGGGCATGGAAGCCGCAATATAGGCCTGGATCCGATCCAGGGTGTCGATGGTGATACGCTTGCCCTCGCGCAGCCGATGCACCAGCTTGCCGTCGTTGACGGCACGGCGGCCGAACGTCGATTCCGCCATCTCCGCCTGGCGGCAGAATTCGGTGATCTGGCTGAGAATCTGGTCGTTTTTCATCAGGCCGGAATTGGGACAATGGGGTGGGCAGCGGCAGATCGCGCCCGTGTACCATCATCTGCCCAACGGGGAAATGCGGAACGGCTATTGTCTGCGACGCGCTTTGGCAAGCACGGCAATGCGCTCGGCTTCGAGACCTACCTCCCGGAACTGACCGGTCGCTGCGGTGATTTGACCACAGAAATAGAGCCCGGGTTCTTTGGTCGCCCGCCCTGTCAGAAGCGGCATCCCATGCGTGTCGAGGACACCTTCCACATCGGGCATCAATGGGCGCAGGTCGGGACGGAAGCCGGTGGCAAGAATGATTGCGTCGAATGCTGCCCCTTTTTGGTCGCAAAACACGACCGTATCGGAGGTCAGGCGATCGATTCCGCCGCGTATCTTGATGGAGCCATCCCTGATTCTGTCGAGGGTGCCGATATCGATCAGCGGCACGCGTCCACGCTCCCGGATGAACTGCAGCGGTCCCTTGGTCGCAAGCCGCAAACCCAATTTGTCGATCCGACCAACAGCGAGGCGCAATATCGGGGCGTTGATCCGGTCGACCAGCCGTGCCGGCAGATATTGATAGAAGATGGCCCAGGTCACGATCGGAAACCCCAACAGATCGCGTGGCAGGATCTGCACCGGGCCGCGAACCGAAAGCGCGACCTCGACGCCCGACTCGGCGAGATCCAAGGCGATCTCACCGCCGGAATTGCCAAACCCGACAACCAGCACGCGCTTTCCAGCATACGGCGTCGGATTGCGATATTCACTGCTGTGGATGACCGAGCCCCGATACAGCTCGATGCCGGGCCAGGATGGGCGATACGGCGCATCGGCCAGGCCCGTCGCAACGACCGCAACAGGTGCGGAGATCGAGCCTTGGGCTGCATCCGCAAACCATTGCCCACTCCCGCTCCAAAGGCGGCGAACCGTCGTATTGAAAACCGGCCGGATATCAAAGCGGGCGGCATAGTTCTCGAGATACTCGACCACCTGTTGCCGAGACGGATACAGCGGATAGGTTCGCGGCATGGCCATGCCGGGCAAGCTGGAATGCTTGCGATCCGAATGCAGATGAAGGCGATCGTAATGGCGTCGCCACACCGAACCGACGCTGTCAGCTTTCTCAAGCACCGTAACGCGGAGCCCCGCCTTGTGCATGGTCATGGCGCAAGCGAGACCCGCCGGGCCCGCACCCACGATGATGGCGTCAAGGCTTGACGACATGGTGGCTCCCGCTCTGCTCGCCGCGTTCCCCATCATTGAAGGAGCCCTAGCAACGAAGCAATCCGGCCTGCTCGCGTTGCCCCGGATCGGAGCTGTCATCGGGCGCGCAAATGACGGAAACCCTAGTTCCCCCACACCTCATTGGCGATATCGACGACGCGCCTCAGCTTGGCCCACTGCTCTTCCTCGGAGAGGATGTTGCCCTCCTCGGTGGAGGCGAAGCCGCATTGCGGCGACAGCGCGAGTTGATCCAGCGGAGCGAATTTGGCGGCCTCTTCCAGCCTGCGCTTGATATCGTCCTTGCTTTCGAGCGCGCCGGTCTTCGAGGTGATGACGCCGACCACCACGATCTTGTTGCCCTTTGGCAGATAACGCAGCGGCTCGAAGCCACCGGCCCGGTCGGAATCATATTCGAGAAAGTAGCCGTCGTAATTGGTGCCGGCCAGCATGGTCTCGGCCACCGGCTCATAGCCGCCGGAGGAAATCCAGGTGGAGCGGAAATTGCCGCGGCAGACATGCGTGGTGATCACCATGTCGGCGGGCCGCTCGGCGATCGCATAATTGATGACGCGCGCATAGATATCCTGCAGGCCGTCAGGGTTGTCGCCGCGTTCGCGCGCCTTGTTCAATTCATCCTGCGAACAGAGATAGGCCCACACCGTGTCGTCGAATTGCAGATAGCGGCAGCCGGCGTCGTAGAAGGCCTTGACCGCCTTGCGGTAGGTCTTGCCGAGATCCTCGTAGAACGGCTCGAGATCGGGATAGACCGCGTTCGAGATCGACCTGCGGCCGCCGCGGAAATGCAGCACCGCAGGTGACGGGATCGTCATCTTCGCCGTCACATGCGCGGCGTCGGCATGTCGTTTCAGGAAACGAAAGTGATCCAGCATCGGATGGTCGGCGGGGAAATCCAGCTTGCCGATCACCCGGATGGCGTCATGCCGGGTCTGCACCCCGGCGAACTGGATGCCCTGGTCGGGGTGAAACATTTCGCAACCGGTCAGCCCGGCGAGAAAATCGAAATGCCACCACGAGCGGCGGAATTCGCCGTCGGTGGCAAGCCGCAAGCCGGTCGAGGCCTGTTTGTGCACGACCTTCTCGATTTCCATGTCCTCGACCTTGCGGAGATCGTCGGCCGGGATTTCGCCCTTCTCCAGCCTGGCGCGTGCTTCCTTGACGCGTGGCGGCCGCAACAGGCTGCCGACTTCGTCGGCGCGGAAAGGGGCTTTCGTTCTTGGCATGGTCTTCACTCCCTAGGAAACAATCTCAAGGTCATTGCGGGATGTGCCGAAGGCACAGACCCCGAAGCTCGCCGATCTCCGGATCCGGCTACGCTCGGTTCACGTTACCCCCGGAATGGCGAGGCGGGGTCGCAGCAATATGGCGTCATATCTTGGCGGACACACCCAGATAACGTTCGAGTACTGCGGGGTCGGCTTTCAGCGCGGCGCTCGCCGCGTCATGGACGATCGCCCCGCGTTCCAATATCACAACGCGGTCGGCGAGCCCCAGAATCTTTTGTGCATTCTGTTCCACGATAATCGAACAGGTGCCGCCGGCGCGGGTGATACTGCCGATCGCCTTCAGCAGTTCCTCGACGATGATCGGAGCCAGCCCCTCGGTGGGTTCGTCCAGTAGCAATACTTTTGGATTGAGCGTGAGCGCGCGGCCGATCGCCAGCATCTGCTGCTCGCCGCCGGAGAGTTGATTGCCGAAATTGTTGCGGCGCTCCTTCAGTCGCGGAAACATCTCGTAGACCCTGGCGACTGTCCACGGCCCGGGCTGGGCCACCGCTGTCATGTTTTCTTCCACCGTCAGCGAGCGGAAGATGTTGCGCTCCTGGGGTACCCAGCCGATGCCGGCCCGCGCCCGCTGGTCCGGCCGCATCGGCGTGATGTCCAGGCCGCCCACCCTGACGGTTCCGCCAAAACGGCGAGTGACGCCAACGATTGAATTGATCAAGGTGGTCTTGCCGGTGCCGTTGCGGCCGAGCAGCGCCAGCACCTCGCTTTCGGCAAGCCGCAGCGACATCGCCGGCAAGACCACGGCTTCGCCATAGCCGGCGCGCAAGCCTTCGATGCTCAGGAGATCAGGCATCGGCGCCCTCGCCGAGATAGACCGCCTTGACCTGGGGATCGCGCGCTACCTGATCGGGCGGGCCTTCCACCAGCATCGCCCCGTTGACCAGCACCGAGATGCGGTCGGCGAACGAGAACACGAGGTCCATGTCGTGCTCAATCAGAAGCACGGTGACGTCGCGTGGCAGTGCAGCAACGGCGGCGAGGATATCGTGGCGCTCGCTCTCGGGCACGCCGGCGGCGGGCTCGTCGAGCAGCAGCACGCGCGGCCTGGTCGCCAACGCGACGGCAATCTCCAGCAGGCGCTGCTTGCCGTAGGGCAGTGTCACGGTCGGTTGGTTCATGACGTCGAGCAGATGGAAGCGGGTCAGGTTCTCGGCGATCTCGGCGTTGACGTCGTCGCGGGTGCCCATTCGCCGCCACCAGTCGGCACCGCGGCCGAGACGTTCCGACACCGCAAGCCCGACGGTCTCGAGCGGCGTCAGGTCGGCGTAGAGCTGGTTGATCTGGAAGGTGCGCGACAGGCCGCGCAGCACCCTTGTATGCACCGGCAGATCGGTGATGTCGTTGCCTTCGAGCAGGACGCGGCCGCCATTGGGCTTGAGCACGCCGGTCAAAAGGTTGATGACCGTGGTCTTGCCCGCGCCGTTCGGGCCGATCAGCGCGTGGCGCGCGCCCTGTTCGATCTTCAGCGAAAGCTCACGGGTGACTTTAAGCCCGCCGAACTGCTTTTCCAGGCCCCTGGTTTCCAGCGCGACGGTCATGGCGCATCACCGTCCGGAACGGCAACGACGGCCTTCCGCCCGGCCAATTGCCGGATCACCAGATTAGGTACCCATAGTACCGCGCGATGCAGACGCTGGCGGCCGACCAACACGATCACGACCAGCACGAGACCGATCCAGAACTGCCAGTATTGCGGGGTGAGTGTCGAAAACACTTCCTGCAGCATCCTGAACAGCACCGCGCCGATCAATCCACCATAAAGATAACCGGTACCTCCGATCACCAGCACCAGCATCAGGTCGGCCGAGCGCTCGAACGAAAACACGTCGAGTGAGGCGAGCGCACTGGTCTGGGCGAACAGCGCGCCGGCTACTCCGGCGTAGAACGCGGCCAGCGTATAGACCGCAATCAGGCGGCGGTTGACGGGAATGCCGATGGCGGCAGCGCGCAGCGGGTTGTTGCGGATCGCGCGCAGCGACAGGCCGAACGGCGAGTGCACGATGCGCCGCGCCAGCAGGAATAGCAGGAACAGCACGGCAAGCGAGTAAAAGAAACCAACCTTGCCGAACATGTCGAACGCGAACAGGCCAAGGATCGGCTGCATCTCGATGCCCTGCAGCCCGTCGGTACCGCCGGTGATGTCCGAGAAGCGCTCCGCCAAGGCCTCCAGCAGCAACGCTATTCCCAGCGTTACCATCAGCCGGGTCAGGTCGACCCCCCTGATGACCAGAAAACTGGTGAGAAAGCCGAGCACCGCGGCGGCAACGCCCGCGACGACCAGCGCCAGCACGGGTTCACTGACGATGCCATGCAGTGCCAACAACCCGGCCGAATAGGCACCGACCCCGAAAAACGCGGCATGGCCAAGCGAAACGATACCGGCGTAACCCAGGATCAGATCGAGCGACAGCGCAAACAGCGCCAGCCGGACCGTGTCGGTCATGATGAGATAGCGCGAGGGAAACAGGAACGCGCAGGCCAGCGCGACAATCCAGAACACGATCTCGCTGGCTTGCCAGCGCGCGTGCCGTCGGGCGTGGTGTCCGAAGTCGGCTGGCGTGGCCATGGCGGCGTCAGCGCGCTGCAGTGCGGCCGAACAGGCCGTTCGGACGCCAGATCAGGATCACGATCATGATGGTGTAGATCACGAACGGCCCCATTTTCGGCACGTAGTATTTCCCCGCGACGTCGCCGATGCCGAGCAGCAGGGACGCCAGAAACGGCCCGGTAATGCTCGACGAGCCGCCGACGGTCACCACGATCAGAAAATAGATCATGAATTTCAGCGGAAAATACGGATCGAGGCCGAGAATCTCGGCACTGAGCGCACCGCCGAGACCGGCAAGGCCGCATCCGAACGCAAAGGTTAGGGCAAACACCTGCGGCACATTAATGCCGAGTCCGCTGGCGGCGCGCGGATCGTCCACCGCCGCCCGTAACCGGCTGCCAAATCTGGTGCGCGCCAGCACCAGTTGCAGCGCCGCGGTGAGCAGGCCGCAGATCACGATGATCATCAGCCGGTAGCGGCCGATGCCGACGCCGAACACGTCGAACTGCCCCTCGAGCGCCGCGGGCAGCTTGATGAAGATGCGCGACGAGCCCATGAAGTAGTCGACCGCGGCCACCGACATGAAGACAAGACCGACGCTGAACAGCACCTGGTCGAGATGACTGCGATGATAGAGGTGGCGATAGAGGGAACGCTCGAGCACCGCGCCGATCAGGGCGCTCGCGACAAACGCGAGCGGCAGCGCCGCAAAGAACGGCCAGCCTGACTGATTGACGAGAAGCGCGCAGACATAGCCACCCGCCATCGCAAAGGCGCCGTGCGCGAGGTTGACGAAGTTCATCAGCCCGAGCGTGACCGCCAATCCGCAGGCCAGCACGAACAGCAACATGCCGTAGGCGACGCCGTCGAACAGGTTGGTGAGGACAGCGGTCATGCGATGGGGTACCGAAGCTACCTGGCGTCTAACTGCAATCGGTAATACCTACGACGTCATGGCCGGGCTTGTCCTGGCTTGTCCCGGCCATCCACGTCTTTCTCACTTGAAAAGAAAGACGTGGATGCCCGGCACAGGGCCGGGCATGGCGGAAAGAACGAGCCGGAACGCCGACGGCGACCGGAAAGACCCCTACCGGTCATTTCTTGGTCTTGCCGGGATCCTTCACCGCATCGAAGGTCTGGAACTCGACGTTATAGAGCCCACCGTTCACCTTCTCGACCTTCCGGATGTAGATGTTCTGCACGATGTCGCGAGTCTCCGGATCGATTGAAATCGGGCCGCGCGGACTTTCCCACTTCATCCCTTTCATGGCTTCGATCAGCGCATCGCCATCGGTCTTGCCGCCAGTCTTCTTCAACGCGGCGTAAATCAGGTGGATGCCGTCATAGCCGCTCACCGCCATGAAGCCCGGGCGGGAGCCAAACGCCTTCTGGTAGGCGGCGACGAAATCCTTGTTCATCTGGGACGGGTGCGCGGCCGAGTAAATATGCGCGGTGACGGCGCCGATCGCGGCATCGCCCATACCATTCAGGAGATCGTCGTCCATGACGTCGCCCGGGCCGATCACCTTGATGCCCGATTTATCGAGCCCGCGCTCGGCATACTGCTTCATGAAACTGCCACCCTGCCCTGCCGGGACGAACACGAACATGGCGTCGGGCTTGGAATCCTTCATGCGCTGCAGGAACGGCGCGAAGTCGGGGTTGGCCAGCGGCACCTTGACTTCCTCGACGATCTCGCCGCCGCCGGCGGTAAAGTGCTGCTTGAAGAAATTGAGCGCATCATTGCCCGGCGCATAGTCCGAGGTCAGGGTCGCGACCTTCTTGATGCCGTTCTTGGCTGCCCAGTCGCCGATAATGGTGGACGACTGTGCCAGCGTGAAACTGGTGCGCACGATATAGGGCGAACGCTCGGTGATGATCGAGGTGCCGGCCGCCATCACGACTTCCGGCACCTTGGCCTGCGTCGCCAGCGGCGCGGCGGCCAGGGCTGCCGGGGTGACCCCGAATCCGGCGATGAAACTGACCTTATCATTGACGATCAGTTCCTGCGCGAGGCGCTTGGTATTGTCAGGTAGCGCGGCATCGTCCTTCAGGATGATTTCGATCTTCTTGCCGGCAACGCTATCGCCGTTCTGCTGCATGTAGAGCTTGACGGCATTATCGATCTGCTTGCCGGTCGAGGCTTGGCCACCGGTCATCGGCAGGATCAGGCCGATCTTCACGGTCTCCTGCGCCTGCGCCGGCGCCAGTGCGACAGTTCCCAAAACCGCGGCGCCGACCGCGGCCCATGACAACATCTTCGCGCGAACGAACATGAACGCTCTCCCCTGATCGATTTTGTGCCTCGAACCGGGTCGCCGGCCCTGGCCTCAGCATAACCCGGATTATTCCGCCGTGTATGGCGCGCGGCATGGCGTCTCAGCCGCGTGCGATTGTCAATCACGACAAAGGACGCAACCAGCGCCAATTCCTCTCAATTCTGTGCCACACACGGTGCGGATCGTGGCCATGGTATCTAAATACCTCTAACTTCCGCTTAACGACCCCTGTGCAACACTTTGCGCAACTCCTCCGTAACTTCGCCATCCAAGACTGCAACGCTGCGCAAATGTCTCTTCGTTTCCGTCACCTGCTGATCCCGCTGGCGATGGCGTTCGCAACCTGCGGGCTGAGCGGGTGCGGAACCATCAACGAAAAGCTCGCGACCGGGGTTGGCGACTACGTCCCGCAATGGCTCGGCGGCCTGCCTCCCGACGCCCCACCACGGCCCGGCACCGCGAAATACGACGAGTACATGAAAGAACAGGAACGCAAGCGTCTCGAACCCGCCGCAAAGGCCGATGTCAACAATCCGCCGACCTCTTCGGCCGGCCTTAGTCCGGTTCACTGAACGCGCGCCGCGTCAATCCATGAACACCACGGTCTTGCGACCGTTGAGGATGACACGATCATCGAGATGATGGCGCATCGCGCGCGCCAGCACCCGGCGTTCGATGTCGCGCCCCTTGCGAACGAGACCCTCGGGCGTGTCGCGATGGCTGATGCGCTCGACATCCTGGTCGATGATCGGCCCTTCGTCGAGGGCACTGGTGACGTAGTGCGCCGTGGCGCCGATCAGTTTGACGCCGCGCTCATGCGCCTGGTGATAGGGACGCGCACCCTTGAAGCCCGGCAGGAACGAATGATGGATGTTGATGCAACGTCCCGACAGCTTCGCCGACATCTCGTCCGAAAGGATTTGCATGTAGCGCGCCAGCACTACGAGATCGGTTCCGGTATCTTCCACCAATCTCCAGATCGCGTTCTCCTGCTCGCGCTTGCTGTCTTTCGTCACCGGGAGGTAGTGAAACGGAATCTCGCCGAAATCGAGGTTGTCATAGGTTTCTTTCGGATGATTGGAGACGATGGCGGTCGGAATCATCTCCAGTTCGCCGGTCCGCCAGCGATAAAGAATATCGGCGAGACAGTGATCGGATTTCGAGACCAGCAGCATGACCCGGCGGCGGGTGGCGCGGTCGCGCAGCTGCCACTCCATGCCGAAGCGCTCCGCGATCGCCGCGAATCCGGTTTGCAGGGCGGCAAGATTGACCGCGAGATCGGCCGGGTTGAACACCACCCGCATGAAGAAATGGCCGGTTTCAAGATCGTTGAACTGCTGGGCATCGAGAATGTTCTGCCCGCTATGGGCAAGGAAGGTCGACACCGCCGACACGATACCGGGGCGATCCGGACAGGATAACGTCAAGACAAATTGGTCTTCGGGCATGGCGCGGCTTGATCACGGTCCTAGGATGAAGTGAACGGCGATGACGGGCCCTGCTCTATCACCGGCACAGCCCTTGCGCCAATCCCGGCCGAGGCGCCATGATGAACAAACCTGAGGCAATCGGCGTTAATCATGAGCGCAATCCCAAGGCTGCACGATCTTGGCTGACCGACTGAACGGCTATCGCATCCTGATCCTGGAAACACGCGAGGAAGCGCAGTTCTCGCGGCTGCTCGCCGAGCAAGGCGCGGACGTGGTGCAATGCCCGATGTTCGCCATCCACGACGCACCCGATGCCGCGCCGATCGAGGCCTGGATCAGGCGATTTGTTGAACAGCCATGCGACGACCTCGTGCTGATGACTGGCGAAGGGCTGCGCCGCCTCGTCAAGGTCGCGCGGCGGATCGAGGCCGAGCAGGATTTTGTCGTCGCGCTCGGCAAGTCCCGAAAACTGGCCCGTGGGCCCAAGCCCGGCCGGGCGCTGCGCGAGCTCGGCCTGGAGCCGCAGGCGACAACGGAAAAACCGACCTCCGAAGGCATCGCCGAGATGCTGGCGCTGCTCGATCTCGGCAGACATCGCGTCGGCCTGCAGCTTTATCCCGACAAGGATCACAGCAAGCTGATCGGTGCTATCACGGCACAGGGCGCCGAGGTCGATCCGGTGCTGCCTTACGTCTACGACGCACAGGCCGCCGAGACCAATATCATCACCGCGGTCGAGGAGATGGCGCAAGGCCGCCTCGATGCCATTGCGTTGACGAGTTCGGGTCAGGTCCGCCGCCTGATCGAGGTTGCCAAGGCGCACGATTGCGAAGCGCGGCTGCGCGAGGGGTTGGCACGGACCCCGATCGCCGCGGTCGGGCCGGTGGTTTCCGATGAGCTCACGGCGCACGGGCTGCGGACCGATATCGCGCCCGCCAATGACGCCTATTTCATGAAGCCGCTGATCACGGCAATGGCGGCAGCGCTCGGCAAGACGCCGCCACGCGCGGCGGGACCACCCAACTAGCGATGCTCGCGTAGGTAGGCCTGGTAAGCGAGCTTAATGCCGTCAGCGAGCGAGGTGCGGGCGCGCCAGCCGAGGCTCGCGAGGCGGCTGACGTCGAGCAGTTTCCGCGGCGCCCCGTCGGGCCGTGAGGGGTCGAAACGGATCGCACCGCTATAGCCGATGGCCGCGGCCACCACCCGGGCAAACTCGGCGATCGTGATATCCGCGCCGGTGCCGATATTGACCAGCTCGCCGCTGGAGTAATTCTTCATCAAATGGATGCAGGCGTCGGCGAGGTCGTCGACATGGAGGAACTCCCGCCGCGGCGTGCCGGTGCCCCAGACCACGACATCGGCAAGCCCGAATTGTTTCGCTTCGTGAAAGCGGCGGATCAGCGCGGCGACGACATGGCTATATTCGGGGTCATAGTTGTCGCCGGGCCCGTACAAATTGGTCGGCATCACACTGATGAAGTCGGAGCCGTACTGGCTGCGATAGGTTTCGATCATCTTGATGCCGGCGATCTTGGCGATAGCATAGGGCTCATTGGTCGGCTCGAGTGCCCCCGTCAGCATGCAATCCTCGCGCAGCGGCTGCGGCGCCAGCCTCGGATAGATGCACGACGAGCCGAGAAACAGCAGCTTCTCCGCGCCGTTGAGATGGGCGGCGTGAATCACATTGGCGGCGATGGCCAGGTTGTCGTAGAGAAATTCGCCGCGCAGCGTATCGTTGGCGACGATGCCGCCGACCTTGGCCGCGGCCAGAAACACCGCCTGCGGGCGCTTCTCGGCGAACCAGCGGAACACCGCGGCCTGGTCGCGCAGATCAAGCACGCTGCGTCCGATCGTCAGCAGTTCGACGTCTTCCCACGCAAGCCGGCGCAGCAGTGCCGCCCCGACCATCCCGCGA
This sequence comes from uncultured Alphaproteobacteria bacterium, assembly GCA_963808035.1. Lineage (GTDB taxonomy): Bacteria > Pseudomonadota > Alphaproteobacteria > Rhizobiales > Xanthobacteraceae > Bradyrhizobium. Next base: position 333,427 of record CAWEEF010000015.1, read on the forward strand.
TGTCCGGCAACAAAGACTGTCTTGCCTTTCAGTTCATACGGAACTCTTGCCATCGGCGACCTCCCGCCGCGCCGCCGCAAGATCGGCTGCCACCATCTCGCTGACGAGCTGGGCGAAGGTTGTTTTCGGCTTCCAGCCGAGCTTTTCTCGCGCCTTGCTGGCGTCGCCGATCAGCTCGTCGACTTCGGTCGGGCGAAAATAGGTCGGATCGACGCGAACAACGGTCTTGCCGGATTTGCGGTCGACCGCGGTTTCATCGACGCCCTTACCACGCCATTCGACGCTGCGGCCGACTTCGGCAAACGCCAGTTCGACAAATTCGCGCACCGAGCGGGTCTCGCCCGTCGCCAGCACGAAATCGCCGGGTGCGTCCGCCTGCAGGATTTTGTGCATGCCCTCGACATAATCCCTGGCGTGACCCCAGTCGCGCTTGGCTTCTAGGTTTCCCAGATACAACGTGGCTTCAAGACCGGTCTCGATCCGGGCGACGCTGCGCGTGATCTTCCGCGTCACGAAGGTTTCGCCCCGCAGCGGGCTCTCATGGTTGAACAGGATGCCGTTCGAGGCGTAGATGCCGTAGGCCTCGCGGTAGTTGACCGTGATCCAGTAGCCGTAAAGCTTGGCCACCGCGTAGGGCGAGCGCGGATAGAACGGCGTGGTCTCCGTTTGCGGGACCTCCTGAACCAGACCGTAGAGCTCCGAAGTCGACGCCTGATAAAACCGCGTCTCCTTTTCCATGCCGAGAATCCGCATCGCCTCCAGCAGCCGCAGCACGCCGATGGCGTCGGCATTGGCGGTATATTCGGGACTTTCGAAACTGACGCCGACATGGCTTTGGGCGGCGAGGTTGTAGATCTCGGTCGGACGGATCTGCTGCATCAGCCGGATCAGGTTGGTTGAAATCCGTCATGTCGCCATAGTGCAGCAGGAACGGCACATTGCCAGCGTGGGGATCCTGATAGAGATGATCGATGCGCGCGGTGTTGAACGAGGATGACCGCCGCTTGATGCCATGGACGGTGTAACCGAGGCCAAGCAGATATTCGGCGAGATAGGCGCCGTCCTGGCCGGTGACGCCGGTGAGCAGCGCAACTTGCCGCCTCGAATCCTGAACCGCCATGCTCACTCCAACAACGCGGCGAAACAGCCCAAAAAACCGGCCATCGGCCGTTCGCTCCTGGCGCAGGCCATAGCATTCGACCCCCGTGAAGTCTAATGCCAAAGCGGGCCAGCTAGAGGACGCTCGTCGCTTCCACCGTTGCGCACAGGACGTGATAGAACGACGACGCCGGAATCGGTCCGACCAGCGAACGACCGTCGCGATCGAACTGATCATACCAGCCGCCGGCGACGGGGTGCCGGAGATAGTGCCGTTCGAGCCGCGCCAGTGCGGCATGGGCCTGCTCCGCAGCACCCGCTTCGCCCGCCTCGGCCTGCGCGATCCACGCCTTGGCCAATTCGGTCTGCGGCCAAAGCCGCCTGGTGTGCCTTCGGACGTTGCCGGCTGCGTCGCCCTCATCGAGCAGGCAGCCGGTTGCCTCCTCACGGTAACGCAACGCCGACGCCAGCAGTTCGGCGCGGTATCGCCCGGTCGGGCAACCCGTGATTCTCTCGAAACCCTTCAGCAGCCAGACCCATTCCGCCTGGTGTCCGGGTTCGACGCTGACCGGCTCGATCTTCGACCAGTCCTCCTCGAAATATTCGCCCAGCACCTGGCTCGGCTTGTCATACAGATTGGCAAGAAACAGCGCGAAGAATTCGCCGGCGCGGTGCTGAAACGCCGTGTCGTGGGTCGCATCGAACGCCGCGATCATCGCTTCAAACAGGTGCATTTGCGGGTTTTGCCGCCTCGGCATCGAGGCCGGCGATCCTTCCAGGAAGCCGCCATGCGGCGAGCGCAATTGCTGATCCAGAAATCCCAGCAGCGCATCGATTTCGGAGCGCAGCCGCGCATCGCGGTCGAGGGCGTAGACGCTTGCCAAAGCCAGCAGCACGAAAGCGTGATCATAGGTATCGCGCAACGGATCCAGAACGCTGCCGTCAGTCGCCAGGGTATGGACAAAGCCCGGCCGGCCATCGGGGCCCTTCGCCTTGGCGAGCAGATAGTCCAACCCCCGCAACGCGATCTCACGGCCCTCGGGGTACCAGCCGATCGCCGCAGCCGTCGCGAAGCAGTAGATCTGCCGGGCTTGAACAAAAACCCGCCGCGGTGCCAGACGATCGGCGCGGCCGTCCGGATGGAGCCGATCGACAAATCCCCCGGCCGTCCGATCCCAGCCTTCGCCCGACCACAGCGGCAGCGAGCGCTCGATCACGAGATTCTTCAGGACACCGACGATGTCGTCGGAGCTCTGCTGGTCGATCGCGGCGGTTGGTTCAGTATCGTCCATTCTATTCCAACGGCCTGTCCAATGTCCGACAAGCTCGTCATCCTGATATCATCAAAAGCGCGATGTGGCCATCTCCAGGAAAAATTGGCTGCGTTCTGTCAAAACCGCTGTATATGGCACTGACCGCCAGCCGCTCGCAGCGGTCAAACAGCCGACCCAAACCATCATCCATCTATTCATCCACCTCCTATCTCGCGGGACCAGATCGACTTGATTCTGGCAAAGCATTACCGCGCCAAAAGTGACCCTTGCATTTGCTTGTATCACAGTTGTGGGGGGTGGGGTACATTTAAGAAATTGAAAAACAACCCTATGGCAAAGTAGCTTTTCAGCCGAAAATGAGGTTTCATTTGGCCGCGAGAGGACTTAGACCTACGCCCGTGATCGACAATGCGAAGGTAATTCCTGATGGCCGCGAAGAACGAAGAAAAGGGCGCTGAAGCAGAAGCTGAATACAAGCGAACCCCGCGGGAAGACGAAGCGGTTGGCAAACTTATGGATGCGTTCGCTACAAGTTCGCCGCAGGTGAGGATCGAGGGTGGGCGTGTTTTGCCCAATCACCCACATGAGCCGACAGGTTTGGCGCTCCTGATGGAGGCGCTGGGGACGGAGGATCTCGCTTTTGTCCAGGGGCTACTGGTTCAACTTGCCAACGCCGGTCCGGGCAATGATTTAGATGCGGTGGACGTCAATTTCTTGCTCGCGATGGTCAAGGGCGTCAAACCTAAAGACCAAGTTGAGGCCATGCTTGCCGCCCAAATGGCCGTCGTTCACGTTGCCACCATGACGTTCGCGCGACACCTTGCCAACGCAAAAAACGTTATTCATGGTCGATAGTACCGAGCGTACGTTCAACAAGCTCATGCAAACTTTTATGGCTCAGATGGAGGCGCTCAAACGCTACCGCTCCGGCGGCGAGCAAAAGGTCACCGTGCAACATGTCAATGTCAGCGAAGGCGGCCAGGCCATCGTCGGCAACGTGACGCAGGGCCGCAGGCGGGACGCGGCCATTTCCGATGCCAAACCAGTTTCGATGCCCATCGTGGAAACGCCTCATGCGGCCAAGGTTCCAACCGGGCGGACGCCGAAGAAATGACGAATGACGGGCGATCATCCGCGTAACACGCAACCGATGCTCTCAAGCCTGCGCTGCGGCGCCAAGACCCGCTCCGGCCGGCCCTGCCGGTCGCCCGCGGTCCAGGGCAAAAAGCGATGCCGCATGCACGGCGGCGCGGCCGGATCCGGGGCACCAATGGGCAACAAGAACGCCCAAAAGCATGGACTGTATACAGGTGAGGCCATCGCTCAGCGGCGAAAGCTCAAGGAACTGTTGCGAGAGTCACGCAAGCTGATCCTAAAGATTGATGGGTGAAAAAATCGAAATCCTCGGTGACAACGTTGGGCGAAGCGCACAGGAAATGCGGCGTATCACCGGGTGTCTACACCCGCCGCAATCCTGAACCTGATTTGGCTATTCGGGGCCTTTTGTGGTTGCTCTCGCCGCGAGGTTGGCTAAACACTCTTGCCGCGTGTGTCGGGCTCGGATTGAAGGCGAGGAAGTGAGCGCAGAACAGATCCGAGAGCTTGAGAAAATGATCCAAGAACTGGTAGCGGTTGCTCGCAAGCTGCCGCACGGACCAGATCGCGAAACAGTTCTCCAGGAAATCCGAGAATCCGAGCCAAGATAACTGCGTTAAAGGACAACGCAAACAGACTGAAGGTGAAGAAATGATCGGCTTGCGATTTGCAGTTCCGGCCGTTTTAGTCGCCGCCGTCATGGCAGGGTGCTTCACTTATTTAGTCGGGCCACCGCCGCTAGCCGGAGAGGATCAGCGAATGCCGCCGACGGGAAAAGTGCCGGGGGCAGAGACGGCTGTGCCGATTACACTCTAGGCGGAGAGGATAAAGCTGATGCTTTCTTGCGGGCTGCAAGGGCTATCCTAAAGGAAGTGCCGAATGCGCAAGCGTCGGCCGATACCGATCAGCTACCAATCACCGGTCACATCCCGTTACCAAAAAAGCGCCCGATCCCACGGCTGTAGCGTTGGGAACGCCGTGGAGTGTTTTGGGCTCAGGCGCCGTCTTGTCCGACCGCGCTATTCAGCGCTCGCGTCAGCCGCAAATGCGAACACCGATAAAATTGCGACGGTTATGAAAATGAGCGGAACCAAATTCATAATCTTAGCTCACGCGCAAAGGACTTGCGAGCGGCGACGGAACCCGTGTCGTCCTTGCTGACCAATTTGTCGCGCGCTTCGGCGGAAGGTTCAACTAATCAGGCCGCTTGGCCACCGTTTCGAATTTCGGGAAGAGTGGCCCGGCCCCTTTCGCTGTCAAAAAGACCAGCCGGAACCGTCCCTTACCAGGGGGTCCTAAGGAGTTTGAGAAGTGCGCATATACCGGCCATCAAGGCTGAGCGAGCAGAAGTCTCTGGTCCGTCAAACGCGAAGAACCTCGACCACCCATCAGGAAGCGCGACCTGAACATGCCGATCATCCAGCGGCTAATGCCGCAGTGATGCGAACCGGACATTAAGTTCCGCCATCGCTTAACGAGTTGCAATTTCCCTTCTTTCTTTCACAGCCCCGGCCCCGGTCGCGGGAATCATGCCGCGGCCAACGGCGATGTGGTTGATCAACCTGTCGCAGCGGCTTCGCGGGGACAGCAGGTCGCGCGAAGCCGGGGGAGTGAACGGAAGGAAAGGCGATATTAGCCGCCCTTCGACATCGTGATATTGACGCCCCTGATCTCGCCTTTGGAGCTGATCTGTACCGTCTGCTGGTTGCCGGTGGTCCGCAACGTCACGCTGGCGGCAAATCCCGAAGCCTCGACGAAGACCTCGATCTGGCCGCCGCCCGCCGTGCCCTGCAAAGTGCCGAAAATATTTCGGCTCGCTTCGCTCCAGTTGCCGGAGATGCGGTTACCCTCACTAGTAAGGTCGGTACTCAAGTCGAATTTGTAGCTGTCGCTGGCACAACGGAGAGTTTGCTTCAGACCCAGTCCGGTGCTGTTGACATTGTAGCTGGCCTTGCATCGGATGCGCTCGGTTGTTCCGTCGGAAAGCGCGACTGTGCCGTTGCCAACCCAGGATCCGTTAAAACCGGCAAATGGCCCCGACTGGGCATGGCTTACCGACACCGACAACATGAGCGCGGCGCCGACCCTAGCAGCCTTGATAGCCTGCCCGAACAACCTGGAACCAAACAATTTCATATCAGATTTTCCCATTCTAAGGGACGTTCTCATGTCGAGCCAGGATTCCCCAGATAGCTCGCGAGCTGGTTTGGATATTCGTGGTTTTTTGGATCGCCGCAAGGCAGACGTGTAATTCGGACATTGACGTTGCCCCCGCCGTTTGATCCGGATTGAACTAGAGTCTGGCCCTTAAAGGAAGGACCGGACGATGAAGCGGAAGCGGTTTAAGGAAGAGCAGATCATCGGGATTTTGAAGGAGCACGATCTGGGTGCGAAGACGGCTGATCTATGCCGCAAGCACGGGATCAGCGAGGCAACTTTCTACAACTGGAAGAGCAAATTCGGTGGTATGGACGTATCCGAGGCCAAGCGGCTGAAGCAGCTCCAGGACGAGAACGGCAAGCTGAAGAAGCTGCTGGCCGATGCCATGCTGGACAACGCGGCCTTGAAGGATCTGCTGTCAAAAAAATGGTGACGCCCGCTGGGAAGCGAGAGGCGGTCGCGCATCTCAAGATGACCACGAGATGAGCGAGCGGCGGGCGTGTCGGGTGATCGGCTGCCAACGGATGACGGTGCGCTATCGCTCCCGGCGCCCGGATGATCCGGCGTTGCGCGAACGGCTGCGAGCCCTGGCACGGGAACGCCGGCGGTTCGGCTACCGACGGCTTCTGATCTTTCTGCGCCGGGAAGGCTTCACCGTGAATCACAAGCGGCTTTTCCGCATCTACCGGGAGGAACGCCTCATGGTGCGCAAACGGGGCGGCCGCAAAAGAGCCCTGGGAACAAGGGCGCCCATGCGGCTCCGAAGATGCCTGACGATCGCTGGTCACTCGATTTCGTCTCCGATCAACTGGCTGGCGGCCGAAGCTTTCGTATCCTGGCGATCTTCGACGACTGCACTCGGGAGTGCCTGGCTGCGGTCGCCGATACCTCGCTCTCCGGAGGCGGGTTGCGCGTGAACTCGATCGCATGATCGCCTGCGCGGCAAGCCCAAGATGATCGTCAGCGATAACGGCACTGAGCTGACCAGCAACGCAATCCTGGGCTGGTCTGATCAAACCCAGGTCGGTGGCACTACATCGCGCCGGGCAAGCCGATGCAGAACGCCTTCGTCGAAAGCTTCAATGGCCGCCTGCGCGATGAGTTCCTGAACGAAACCCTGTTCACCTCGCTCATGCAAGCGCGCCTGGCGCTGGAAGACTGGCGGCGCGACTACAACACGGTGCGGCCTCATTCGCGGCTCGGTTGGCTGGCCCCAGCCGTCTATGCCGCAAAATTCTCATCGCAACACGGCCAAGGCGCTGCGCTCGCTGGCTCCGCGCCTTGGCCTGAAGCTCCAATTGTGCAAGATGGCAACCACCAAACTCTCAGGCCAACCGGATAAAGTTTGGGGGCAACGTCAACAGTTACCGCCAATTTGGAATATGACATAACGCCATGGTGACAACCTGGCGAATGTCATTAGCACTCTAGACATGTCCGAATGTATCGAGCAATGTCCGCTTTCAAGGGTACCGGGCGATCACAATTCCGGCCAAAGATACTCGAGGGGCCAACACGCACCCAGCGTCTGCCCTGGCGCGCAGATTCATTCGAAGCGGCTTAATGCCCTGAAAACATAGGGCGCGTTCATCCCTTGCATGCCGGTTGGGTTCTAAAATTTGTGAGAGGCTGCAAACTTACCTAAGCTCCGGCAGCTCCGGCGCGATTTTCGGAGCGATATGACATTGGAGTTGAGCTGAAATGATCCGGCGACGACATGTCTTTCATATCGGCGGCTATGATCCGATCATTCCTGAACGGCAGCTTGACGGTGTTGTCGGTCCCTATCGAGCTTCGAGCGAACCTGGAACGTTTCATCGCAAAACCCAGCGCTCGCCAACTCATCGAAAGTGAGCTCTTCCTGGGATTTCGAGGCTTGGGGGCCGAACTGGAAGACTCGGGTTACTCTGGAAATGCTCCGGTGGGATGACCTGATTCTGCGGGATTCTCAGAGAGGAATGTGGTCGCGCCTCGGTCGTTCCGGGCTCGCGTTGCTTGACTTCGTCGCGACCGGGACTTTGTTTCGGTATATTCGCGCAAACTGGAAATACGCCGGTTTTTTCCTTTATCCGTATTTCTGTGTAGCGCTGTTGGGCTCGGCGGCGCTGGGTTGGCCTATGCGACAGCTCGGTTGGCGAAATTGACCGGCGTGGCCGCGGCGATAGCGGGCATTCTCATCCCGCTGACGGCATTCGTCGCCTTGATGCATTGGTTCGGGCCGCGCCGCAGAATAAATCACGTTCTTGATGACGCAATTTTTTCCCGGGAGTTTCTCTATGGCCAGAGGCCGAAATGGAAAAGCAAATCAACGATTTCGCTTGCTCGATTGTTGAGCGAGCCCGCGAAGCAGACGTCGATGAAATCGTAGTTGTCGGGCATTCGTTCGGTGCCGCGTTGGTGATAGCGGCGGTCGCGCGTGGTCTCGAACAAGATCCGCAACTCGCCAACCACGGACCAACGTTCTGTATCCTCACGGTGGGTGCGACGATCCCGAAATTCTCCTTGCATCCAAAGGGCGACCAAATTCGCCATGCGACGCAAGTTGTTGCCGACGACTTGTCCATTCATTGGACAGAATACCAAGCTCGTGACGACGCAATCAGTTTCTATCGGTTCGACCCGGTCACCCTAAAGCGGGTGAGCCGCGATCGCTCAGATGGGCGGCCGAATATCCGCCGCGTCCAGCTACATGCCATGATGGATCCGGCATCCTTCAGGCGTCATAGGTTCAATTTTATGCGCATGCACTACCAGTTCTTGATGGGCAACGATCGACGCTCCCTACGATTACTGCATGATTGTTTGCGGTCCTTTGGACTTCGATGCCGTAACGGCGTCCTCTGGGGCCATCGGTCGATTTCAGGCCGACGGTTCGGTAACAGCGCTGTTAACCGCATGAAAATTGAATTGCAAAAAATCCCCGAGGTGACAGCAAACCAGAATTTATGATCATCGTCGTCACTCAGCGACTTTCTTCCGAAAGCTGCGCCGTCTCGCGCCCCCTGTTCAGTTCCTTGAGCTGGTTTACGTACTGCTCGGGCATTTGCAAATGGAACGGCGTCTTAAGGCCCATGAAGCTCGCTATGCGACCAATGAAGGCCGTACAGTTAGTAGTCTCAGCGTTCCAGAGCGGAGAAGTCGCCTGCAGGTGCTTGATGTACGCAAAAACTTTCTTCGCGTCCTCCTCACTCAAGTAGACGCGGTAACTTGCGGTTGGATCCTGCACGTCGAGATCCCGTAACTCGCCCCTGTTTCGGCAGGCACCCACATGAGGTGTCCCAACACGTAGGGCATCTCGTCGCCCGCTGGATGCAGCCCGGCAACTTCGACCTGCTTTTCGCTGGTCTTTCCGAACCATACGAATGCATGACCATAACTGGCTGCCGTGCGGGCCCGAAAATCCACGTAATAGGGTCCCTTGACGGCAACAGCCGATCTTCCAGCCGGTTTCGCGCTTTCCGCAGACAAAGACCCGCTCGGTGCAGAAGCGGCAGTTGTAAGATTGGATCTTGCTAATGGCCTATGCGGCCTCGAATCCCCTTGGTCGGTTGCGCACCGCCAATTGTTGTGCCCCGCTGCCTCCGGTTCCCAGACCTACAGACGCCGTAAGGGCAAGCATCCCTACAACAAAGTGCAGGCAGCGCATTTTCCGTGTCGCCTTTGCCACCTTCAAATCCCCGTTAGACCGAGACGCGCCCCCTCGCACCCCTCGTCGCCAAAGACGTTCGTTCTCCAAGCGGATTGGAGACCACCCGAGCCGCGAAGTAGTCTCTATTCAGGCTAGCCCTTGGTTACGAGGGGGGCGGTTGCGATGGGGGCTTTGCCGATAGGATACTTCACGATCGGCATTTTGCCAATCGGCATTTTGCCAATCGGAGCGTTTTCAGTAACCGGTTGCGGGCGGGGAAGGTCCGCCGCAGCCGCAGCGCCCACCAAAGCAAATGACGCAGTTCCAACAATCAGAAATTTCAACATGATAACCTCCTATTTGTCCCAGTTAGGGTTAAAACTAGCTTGACTGTCGCTGCGACACAATTAACGAGACCCCCGATCGCATCAGCCGGGAATTTTTTATGACGGATGTTGCAGAAATGGCACTAAACCTGGGGAAATTGCCGGGTGTTGTGTGCCCAGCCGTTCGCTTGTCAGAAGATCAGCGGGATAACACGGTAGGTTCGGACCATATATTCGCGATAGCGATCGCCGAATGTTTCGACCATCATCTTTTCTTCTCAGCCGATCCGGCCAAAAAACAAAATCCCAAAACCGACGATGCCAGAGAAACCCGCCACCCAATTTGGCAACAATAGCGCCTGAGAAAGCGCCCAAAGCCAGAATGCGGAATACATCGGGTGTCGAACTTTGCTGTAAATTCCGTCCGTGACTAGGAGATGGCCCTCCCTCACATCAAGGCTCACTGACCAATTGCGTCCCAACGCGCGGTGCGTCAGGTGAAATATCATCAAGGCGGCAATCGAAAGAAAAAGGCCAACCCAAGCTTGAAAGGACTGAAGCGCGTAATCCGCAAAATGAGGCATGCCCGTCGCGACATAGATGAGAGGCGACAGGCCGAGACCGGTAGAGATATGAGCAATAACGCGTTTTCGCGGGTGTCCCGATCGGGTTCGCAGGACCGGGGTGCGCCGCGAACGCCTCGCGTATCCATAGCGGATGAGATACCAACCGATCGCCAGCATAACGAACACGAATTTTGATATGGCGGGCGTCATTGAGCCTGGTTCGGTCATGATGGTTCATCTCGCGGCTCGCTGCAAGAAG
>CAWEEF010000016.1:0-119334 GCA_963808035.1 uncultured Alphaproteobacteria bacterium
GCCTCAACGAAAACGGCAGACGGACGCGACGCACGTCGAACCGGTGAATTGAACCAGGCTCAGTGGCAGCCGCGAGGTGCGTGGCCGGGAAACCATAAGAGGCCAGGTCCGGGATTAATAGTAAACTGCAGCGTTTTACCCGGCGCCAAACATCCGTCGTATGCTGTCAGACATGCAAGCCGACCGGGCATTCCACCCGGTCGGGCGAGACTGCGCCAATCCGGCCGGGGTGAGCCATGAGCGAAGACACAGATCAGAGCCAAACCCTTGACCCGGCACTGTCGGTCTTCGTGGCGCTGCTGCGCTTTCACGGGATTGGCGCCGATGCCGCGCAATTGCGTCATCGCTTTGGCGTGAACAAGATCGGCATCCAGGAGATGCTGCGTGGCGCCAGGGAATTTGGCCTCAGGGCGCGCGCCTGTCGAACGAGCTGGAAGCGGCTTGCCCTCACTCCGCTGCCGGCGATCGCCGTGCTGCGCGACGGCTCCTTTCTGCTGCTTGGCAAGGTCGGCGAGGACGAGGCATTGATTCAGTTGCCCACGGAGCCGCGACCCCGCTTGATGAAGCGTGCCGAGTTTGAGGCGTTGTGGGATGGTCAGCTCGTCTTGATGGCGCGGCGCGCCGGGCTGCTTGATCTATCCCGGCGCTTTGACATCAGTTGGTTTCTCGGAGCCGTTCACAAATATCGTCGCGCCCTCTCCGGTGTGCTGGTAGCGTCATTCTTTCTCCAGCTTTTTGCGCTGGTCTCGCCGCTGTTCTTCCAGGTCGTCATCGACAAGGTCCTGGTGCACCGCAGCCTCAGCACGCTCGACGTGCTCGTGATCGGACTTGTCACGATTTCGCTGTTCGAGACCGTTCTCGGAATATTGCGCACCTACGTGTTCGCCCACACCACCAACCGGATCGATGTCGAACTCGGCGCTCGGCTGTTTCGTCATCTGCTGGCGCTGCCGATCGCCTATTTCCAGGCCCGGCGGGTTGGCGATTCCGTTGCCCGGGTTCGCGAACTCGAAAATATCCGGAATTTCCTCACCAGCTCTGCGTTGACGCTGATTGTCGATCTGTTTTTTACCTCGGTATTCATCCTCGTGATGTTTGCCTACTCGCCCTTCCTGACCTTTATCGTGCTGGGCTCATTTCCGTTCTATATCGGGATCTCGGCGCTGGCGACCCCGCTGTTCCGCAGTCGTCTGAACGAGAAGTTTGAGCGCGGTGCGGAAAACCAGGCTTTCCTGGTCGAAAGCGTTACCGGAATCGAGACGCTCAAGTCGATGGCGGTCGAGCCGCAGATGCAGCGGCGATGGGAGGAGCAGCTCGCGGGTTACGTCACCGCAAGCTTCCGCGTGCTCAGTCTCAACAATACCGCGAGCCAGCTCGTTCAATTCATCAACAAGCTGGTCATTGCCGGCGTGCTCTATTACGGTGCCAAGCTGGTCATCCATGGTGGCCTCACGGTCGGCGAACTCGTCGCCTTCAATCTGCTGGCCGGCAGGGTCAGTGCGCCGGTGCTGCGGCTTGCCCAGCTCTGGCAGGATTTCCACCAGGCCAGACTATCGATCGCGCGGTTGGGCGACATCCTGAACACGGCGCCCGAGCCGATCCACAATTCGGTTCAGACCGCGTTGCCGACGATCCGGGGCGATATCGTATTTGATCACGTCACCTTTCGCTACCGTGTCGATGGACCCCCGATCCTCCACGACGTCAGCTTTCGGTTGCCGGCCGGCCAGGTCGTCGGCATTGTCGGTCCATCCGGATCGGGCAAGAGCACACTGACAAAACTGATTCAGCGGCTGTATGTCCCGGAAGGCGGCCGGATCAGTGTCGACGGCATCGACCTCAACGTGGTTGACCCAGCCTGGCTCCGTCGCCAGGTCGGGGTGGTTCTCCAGGAAAACGTTCTGTTCAACCTCTCGGTGCGCGACAACATCGCGCTTGTAGACCCGGCCATGCCGATCGAACGGATCATCGCGGCGGCGCAACTTGCCGGCGCACATGAGTTCATTCTGGAGCTTCCCAACGGCTACGACACCATTTTGGGAGAGCGCGGCTCGAGCCTCTCAGGCGGCCAGCGCCAGCGGATCGCGATCGCGCGCGCGCTGGTCACCAATCCTCGAATTCTCATCTTCGACGAAGCGACCAGCGCGCTGGATTATGAGAGCGAGCGTATCATACAGCAGAACATGGCACGCATCGCCAAGGGACGGACCGTTTTCATCATTGCACATCGGCTATCCACGGTGCGCCGCGCCGACCGCATCATGACCATCGATCGCGGACGTTTGGTTGAAGACGGCACGCATGAGGAATTGGTCAATACCGGCGGTCGCTATGCATCTCTCCACCGGCTACAGGCAGGCATCCATGAAGTTCGCTAGTGCCACGGCCGGATTGTTCCGGATCCCCCAAATGCGGCGCCAGCAGGAGCTTGCGTTCCTGCCTGCGGCGCTGGAAATCGTTGAGACGCCGGCGCCACCGCTTGCGGGCGCGATCGGCGGGATCATCATCGCATTGTTCTGCGCCGCCCTGGTCTGGGGATCATTCTGCAAATTGGACATCGTCGCCTCGGCGACTGGAAAAATCGTTCCTACCGGCCGCACCAAGGTTATACAGCCGTTCGAGACCGGCGTGGTCCGAGCCATCCATGTTCGCGACGGCCAGAGCGTCAAGGCGGGAGACGTTCTGATCGAACTCGACCCCACCATGAATGAAGCCGAGCTGAAGCACTTCAAGAGCGATCTGGTCAGTGCCGAGCTCGATGTGGCGAGGATCAAGGCGGCCCTGAGCGAGGATGCCGATCCCCTGAACAGCTTCAAGGCACCGCCAGGCGCCACCGCCGCGCAGATAGCGGTTCAGCGGCAGTTCCTGATCCGACAGATCGAGGAGCAACACGCCAAGCTCGAGGTGCTCGATCGCCAGAGAGCGCAAAAGGAAGCCGAGCTTGCTACCGCGACCGCCACGACCAGCAAGCTCGAAGCGATGCTGCCGATCCTTCAGCAGCGGGTCGCGATTCGTCAGGAGCTCTTCGCGCACGAGACCGGCTCGAAGGTGAACTATCTCGAGATCCTGCAGGCGCTGGTGGAGGCGCAGCAGGAGCTGCAGGTCCAGAAGAGCCGCGCCCATGAAGCGGAGGCCGCCGTGTCCGCTCTGATCGGGTCCCAGGCGCAGTCAAAGGCCGAATTCCAGCGCACCTTGTATGGCGACCTGGCTGAAGCACAGCGCAAGGCCGCCGGCCTTCGCGAGGATGTCGTCAAGGCGACGCAAAGGACCGAGCTGCAGCTCCTGACGGCGCCGGTGGACGGGGTTGTCCAGCAACTCGCAGTTCACACCATCGGAGGTGTCGTCACGCCGGCGCAGTCCTTGCTGGTCGTGGTGCCGGCCGACACCAATCTCGAGATTGAAGCCATGGTGCCAAATCGCGACATCGGCTTTATTCATGTCGGGCAGGAAGCCGAGATCAAGATCGATACCTTCGACTTTACCCGCTACGGGCTTCTGCACGGCCGGGTCGTCAACCTGTCCCAGGACGCCATCATCCTGGATGATGCGCAATCGAAGGACGACAACAGGACGGCTGGCGCTGCCAGCGACCCCAAAAGCCAGGAGCTGGTCTACGCCGCCCGGGTCTCGCTCGACCGCACGCGCATGCAGGTCGACGAGAACATGGTCAATCTGTCGCCCGGAATGTCGGTGACGGTCGAGATCAAGACCGGTTCGCGTTCCGTGCTCAGCTACCTTCTGTCGCCGCTGTTCCGGTACAAGCACGAGAGCCTGAGGGAGCGCTGAAGGCTTCGTCATTCAACCGCCGCGGTCGAATCGAGCAAGCCGGCTATTGCCGGGCTGGCCGTTTCAATGGACCGGCCGCGAGCCCAATCTGGTCTCGATCAACAGCTGTCAGGACCAGCCGCAGATGGCTCAGGGCCGCCAGCGCCTGCCGTGGCATTGCTGCAGAACCACTAGTCGCTTCAATGCTCGGCCGAGATCGACGAGGATCGTCAAGAAGACCGAGCATGAATACGCCGAGCAGGCCGTAGTGCTTGCGAAAGTACAGCAGCTCGCTTTCGGCATGCAACGCCGAGATCTGCTGGCTGTCGTCCAGAAGGCCGCCGTCGAACTTGGCGCTTTCACCGCCAATGTGCGTTACCGCGGCGCCCGGATAGTAGGTCACCTCCCAAACCGTCCCGCGCAACGAACGGCAATGATCGACCTCCTCATAATAAAGGAAGTATCGCGGATCGAATAAACCACGTTGTTTCGATCACCTCGCGTCGTATCAGGTAGAAGCAGCCTTGCACCCAGTCGCACGGATGCGAAGACGGCCATCGTCCTGCCGTATCAGGGCAGACTGTCCGGTCGAGCCTGTCGAAGCGGCTTACGTTTACGGAAAATATTCCAGGGCGTGGGAAAGCGGAAAGCGGAAGGTTGGACGCGGCCATTCTCGTCCACGAGCTTGACGCCGAGCACGCCAGACTGGGGATGACGGTCCATGAAGCTGACCGTCTTGGGCAGCGTGTCTGGTGCTACGAAGGCATCAGGGTTAAGCAGCAGGATGTAGCGACCGCGGGCACGCGACATCGCCTGATTGTTGGCGCGACCAAAGCCGAGATTGGTCGCATTTTCGATCAGTTCGACATTCGGGAAATCCCGCTTCAGCAATTCGACCGATCGGTCTTGCGAGGCATTGTCGACGACGACGACCTGAAGGCGAAGCTGTCCGCAACCCGCCTGCAGGGCCGCCAGGGTGCGCGGAAGCAGACGTTCGGAGTTGTAGCTGACGATGATGACGCTGACATCAGGCGATGCCGCCATGCTGTCGCGTGGGGGAAACGAGCCGCTCATGCTTCCTTCTGGCCGCGGAAGATATGCGATTGGTCAAGCGCTGGCGGTCGCGCTCGAGCGGCTCTCAATCGCACTATCCGGCGAGGCGCTTCAATTCAATTTTTCGCAATCCATCAGCGTTTTCGAACTTACTAAGATTATGATTTATTCGGCTCCGGCTCGAGCCGCCGCTGTCGACCAGCAGCCAGCCACCTGGCGAGAGCCTCTCCGCTCGTCAGCGGGAAACCCTGGCTTCATGGACAAACGGCAATGCTGGCTGGATTAGGCTGTCGCGATCGAATAAGATTCGGCCCGAACCAATCAAAACGGTCGTGATGCCGAGGTCGCGTGCTTCCTTGCAATGGTAAACAGTTTTAGCACCACGCAATCTCCGGCACGAGATCCGAAAGGCTTCGCCGGCATCGCTATCCTTGGGGCGGCCTTGTCGCTGCTGACCACCGGCTATGTCTTCGGCACCAAGAACAACCTGTTCCATTTGCCGATCGTCGCAATGCTATACGACGAACCGCAATTTCAGCATGACGCGTTCATTCAATCGCTGCGGTTCTATGCGGCGGGACCCTTCCTGCTGCTGCAGGGCGCCGACAGATATGTCGATCCCGCCTGGTTGTTTCTTGCGCTCGATGCGCTTTCGCGACTGATCGCTTTCGCGGGTTTCCTCGCCTGCGCGACGCTGCTCGGAATCACCTCGCGTCGCGACCGGGTCATCTTCACGGTGCTGATTGCGTTTTCCAGGATCCTGGCCGGCTCGTCCTATGCCGGCGACGGCGGCTTGTTCATCAATTATTTCACGGCTGCCGAGTTCGCAAATGGGACTTCGCTGCTGGCGTTGTATTGCGCTGCCCGCGCCCGCATTGTTGCTGCCTTTGCGTTCAATGGACTGGTGTTCTTCTGCAGCGACTTCGTCGCCGCCTGGAATGCGGTTCCGCTGGCGCTGCTCTTCGCCTCGCAGGTTTTCGACAAAAAGATCACCCTCGCCCGGTTGCTCGGCCGTGGTGCGGTCGGGATCGGCATTTTCGCGGTGCTTGCGGGGCCGGTGCTGCTGGCGGTGATCGCGAGCCCGGATTTCGGCCGACCCGTCGGTTTCGACTACCGGATCTATCTCGACCAGTTCTGGCCCTTTCATTTTCTATTCGACTCGATTCCGCTCACCCAAAAACTCGGCCTGCTGGCGCTGATGGTAACCGGCAGCGCGGCCCTGATGGCGATCGGGGATTCGGCACGGCCGTTCCTGCTCGCGTTCGGCGGATATATCCTCGTTTATGCGATCGGGATCGCGCTTCCGAGAATCACCGACAATGCGACCCTGCTCAATCTTCATTTGCTGCAGTCGGGCAGCGCCATCCATCTGCTGACGGCGCTGGCGACATGCGCTCTGGCGACGCGACTGATGCGAAGCACCGACCCGATGGAGTCGCGGCTTTTCGGACCGGTTCTCATCCTGATGCTGTGCATCAGCAAACTCGCAGCCGCGCTTTCCGGCGCGCTGATTGTTCTGTATCTGATGTCCGGCCTGAAGCGGTTTGCTGCGGGATCTGCGGCGTGGCGAACGCCGCTGTTCCGGTATGCGCTTCTGATTCTTCCGCTCGCAGTCTGGCCCGACCTGATCTGGAAGCAACACCAGACCAACAATTCATTGAACGGGGAGATCGCGCAGTGGATGGCGGTCGGGCGATGGGCTCGGGCGAATACGGCGCCGACCGCAGTATTTCTAATTCCCACATCCGACTTTCGCGCTGCAGCCATCCAACCGGTGCAAACCGATCCGGGGGTACAGGAATATGAAATATTTGAATATGTCTCGCACCGGCGCGTGTGGGTGGACTTCGTGCGAGGCGCCGCGGTGCTATGGTCGCCGTCCTATTATCCAACCTGGCGGCAGCGCCTGCCGGAAGTTCTCCAACTGCGCTCGCTGTCACAGAAGCTCAGCTACGCCGCAAGTCATGACATCGACTATGTCGTTTCCGGCTGCAGGGACGCAGAACCGACCGCGTCCGTGTTTCAATTCCGCAGGCTTTGCGTGTACGGCACGAAACACGGCGGTCCGTCCGGTTGACATTTCCGGCCGACGACGGTGTCGCCGCCGCCTATCCGGCGTGACGCCGGGCGCGGTGCGACGCCGGCTGGATCCGGAAGTCGTCGAGCTTTTTGCCGGACCGGAGCTGCGCAGCGAGCCATCGCGGCTGCTTGCCGCGACCGGCCCAGGTCTCGGCGGGTTCAGCGGGATTTCGATATTTGGGAAACACCTGGGGGTAGGGGCGCCGCGCATGGCTCAGCTTTTTGGCGCCAGACCCGTTGTCCTGGCCGAGCTCGTGTAATCGCTGCTCGAGACGGGCTTTTTCCGCGATGATTTTGTGGGCCAATGCCGCGACAGTTGCTTCGTGAAGAGCCCAGAGCTCATTCACCGACATCGATTTGAGATCACAGTCCTTCATTTCTGACACCTCGAATGATTGGTCTCCTTGCAGCGCGGAACGGACCTTCGCAGCTCGCCGCGGTCACTGGTCCAATGGCTCGCGGTGGTGGCCGTCGCCATTCGACGACGGCGATGCCGAACCGCAGTGCAAGGACGACCCGCGGGGGGCCCAACCGGCGCTCCCGCTCAAGTTCGTCGCCATGTGAACTTAGTTAGGTGCTGGCAGGGCCGCTTCAATGGCGGCGGCGTGCAAAACCGACGGCAGGGTGCACGCGATATTAGAATATACCGCCGTCGCAATCGGGGGTGTTTTTCTCATTTCGAGGTCCCGCCAAACCGGCGAGGCGGCGTTGGGTCTCTGCGTGACAGCGGTTGCCCTCGGCCGGCTTTTTTACTCACGCCCGGATTCTTGACTTGACCGCTTCCCGGGGCGTGCCGACAATGACCCCCGTGTCCAGTAGCGTAGGTTGGTGCCGCTTGATGGCTTCTCGGGATCCGCGCACTCAGGAATTGAACAACCTCAAGGTGGCGCTGGCGACGTTCGCGCTGCAACTGGATATTTTTGAAGCACGCATCCGAAACGGGCCGCCCAAGGCGGTGACACGGCCTGAACGGTCAAGGCCGCCGGACCTGAATTTCTCGGTCAAAACCGGGCCGGCGATGAAGAGCCATTCGCGGGACTAGAGCCTGGTGCGGTTCTGATGAAGCAGAACCGGGCGCCGGTGCGGTCGGGTAGATTATCGAGCTTGGTCTCGCGCGATATCGCTCAAGAGAGATAAGAAGGAATTTGTTGAATTAGGCGAACGGTATGAGGTAGGCTTCTTAATGGCCTGTGGTGACAAGATCGGCGACATCCTCAGATCGTAAGCTGATAGAGCGGCGGAAAATTCTGGCGACTAGCAGCGCTGCAGCCGTACTTGTTGAGGCGTTCGCGATGGAATTTTCGACGTGGAAGCATGAGAAGCGAATAGTTCATATGCGCAGAGCGATGATCGGCGAAGCGGTAGATTGGACTCGTGGCAGATGATGTTGTAAGTGTATTCGAGCGCCAGTCGGTCAGCGATCTACTCGGGTGAGTGTCCTAACGCAGGGCGGTATTTCACCAGATCGAGCAGTTTTAGCTGGCGAGCCAACTTGAAAAGGAAATCGAAGTACTTTCGGAGCTCAACCAGTTTCTGTGCTCTTGCAGTCGTATATGTGCCTGGCCACATTTTGGTGGATAAGAAGTTACGATCTATCTGGCGGCTGATCTTGGTAATATACCTTGTGGCTGCTTGCGAAGATGTGCATCAATTCACCGGATTCATGTAGTGGATAAATTTCGATGCGCTCTTTATGCCTGAGCTGTCAATAACTTTGTGCGATAGTGACTATGTGATTGCTGGTTTTGCACTTGTTCTGTGTTCTGAGGGTCTCTGCGTGACAGCGGTTGCCCTCGGCCGGCTTTTTTACTCACGCCCGGATTCTTTGACTTGACCGCTTCCCGGGGCGTGCCGACAATGACCCCCGTGTCCAGTAGCGTAGGTTGGTGCCGCTTGATGGCTTCTCGGGATCCGCGCACTCAGGAGTTGAACAACCTCAAGGTGGCGCTGGCGACGTTCGCGCTGCAACTGGATATTTTTGAAGCGCGCATCCGAAGCGGGCCGCCCAAGGCGGTGATCCGGCCTGACCGGTCAAGGCCGCCGGACCTCAATTTCGCGGTCAAAACCGGACCGGCGATGAAGAGCCATTCGCGGGATTAGAGCCTGGTCCGGTTCTGATGAAGCAGAACCGGGCGCCAGTGCCGGGCGCCGTGTTCAGGCGCTCTGAAGCTGCTCGGCGGGCCACCAGTCCTGGATCAGTTTCAAGCGGTCATTGGAATGAACGAGCGGGTCCTCAAATGGACGGTGCTCGGGCGGAATAGCCACTTCAAGCTTTTCAACGGCAAACGATCCGTCCTCGGCCTCGTAACGGCCGTTGAAACGATGCATTTCGATGCCGCGGTAGTTCGGCATCATGTGCTTGAAGCCAAGGTGCGCCAGGCAAACGAGATGCAGCAGGTCCTTGCGGGATAGCTCGACCAGGATCCGATCCTCTTTGGGCGCCATTTTGCGTTTGCCCAACTCGTATCCTTTCTGCCAGCAGGCCTTGCCGATCGTATCGGCAAATACCCAGAGATGGGCGTGGTGGCGAAGGATACGCTTGCTGTAGGAAACGCCGTCGGTAGCCGAATTCATCGCCTCCACCGCCTTGGCGGCGCCGGGCGGCATGGTTTGACCGTCGACCTCATAATGCGAAGAAATGCCCCGGACGATCTCTTGTGTAGCCTCCTGCATGCCGTGGAGGCGTCCCCGCGCGAAATAGCCCCTCGCCGAGGACCAGGTGGCCAACACGAAACCGATCGATAGCAAGCAAAGAATGGCTAAGATGTCCACCGCTCAACCCCCAAGCGTGCATGGGGAAGGGCCGGAATGTGGCGGCCCACCCATGGTGTCCTGAATGCCCCACCCAAAAGTAACCTTAATTTGCTAACGAATCGGTACGGGGAACCGCGGTCACCTTGTGCAATGCAGCAATCAGGCGGGGACGTTGGCCTCGAGCGGTACCATGTCGTCGAGCGACGGCGCGATCGATGGCGCGGGTTCGAGATCCTGCTGACGCAGCCGATCCAGCAACATTTTGAGCCTCGGCGGCAGCTCGGGGTTTTCCTTGCGGAGCGCCAGACCCAGGCGATAGCCGATTTCTTCGCCGATCGCGCGGCAATGAACGCTGTCGATTTGGATGGAAGATGCGCGCCCGGACATTCGCTGACCAATAAGATTGGACTTAAATACAACGTAGCCCAATACGTCCGGTCCCGCCTGCCCGAATGCGAAACATGATGAGCATTTGGTAAAAATGAATTCAAATAGGACCGTTCAAACGGGCCGGGGTTTGACGAACCGGGCCGGGCGACGCCACGGCAAGCCTCGCGGCGTCAGTGCGCGCCCTTCAGCGTGCACGACGTCGTGCACGTGGTCGGAGTGCCCTGAGCACACTTGATGCAGACGGCCACGCACTGTTCAAGAATCTTCGAGTTGTAGGACGGGTACAGGCTGGCCGCACATTTATTGGTCGATCCCGTCGCGTCTCCCTCGGGAGAGCAAGAGACCAATAGTAAAGCTACGGATGCCAATGCAGCCAAGCGTCGCATAAAGCCCTCTCTTGATTCTCAGCCTATTGCTATTTCGTGATCCCGGCCAGCGCCAATCGCGACCGGACCCCGGTGGAACATGCCGTTGTCGCCAGCCAGGCGCGGCTGTCGAACGACCTGCCGGTGTATAAATATGGGAACCACAGCCTGAGGCGATTGATGGCATTTCGGAACGTTGCACGTCGCGCTTGCATCCAGCAGGGCGGCAAGCCCGGGGATTGTTCGGACGATGCGAACCTGCACCCGTGACCGGGAATCGATCGACCGCGCCGGCGATAGAGCTTCAAGGCTATTCGGCGGCCTCGGACAATTCCGCGGGCGGTTCCGGGACAGCCTCGGCCTGCCGCGGTCGTCCCATCAGCACCGGCTGGAACAGCACCGCGGCGGCCATCGTGCATAGCAGCGACAGCGCCATCATCTTGCCCATGCTCGACATGCCGGGATAGCTCGACGCCCACATGCTTCCGAACGCGACGGCATTGGTCAGGGCGCTGAAAATCACTGCTCTGGTCAGCGTCGATTGCAGCAGGCCGGTTTTTCCGGCCCGCCATGCCATGATGTAGTAGATCTTGAATGCGACGCCGACGCCGAGCAGCAGCGGAAGCGCGATGATGTTGGCGAAGTTGAGCGCGAAGTCGTCGAGTACGGAAATCTCGAGCGTGACGGCGCCGGCAAGCAGCAGCGGGACCAGCGTCAGCAGCACGTCCGTCACGCGCCGTAGAGCGACGAACAGCAGGATCGCGATCGCGACCAGCGCGAGAACGCCGGCTTCGATGAATGCCGCCGTCACGGTCTTGCCCAACTCGTAGTAGCTGATCGCGGCGCCGGTGGCCGTGGGTTCGGCGCGAAGCACCGCGGTCGCGAAGTTTCGCAGCACGTTGATGTCGTTGGGATCACCCTTCGGGATCGCCTGAACGCGGGCCCGGCCGTCCGGCAATACCCAATCCCTGACCAGATCCGGCGGCAGCGTCTTGATCGACACCATCTGGGGCGCGAAACTTCTGCGCAACTGATCGAGATCGTGGACGAGCGGTGGCACCAGCGCCGCGGCAGCCTTGCCGCGGGTGGCGGAATCGGCGCTGGCGAGACGCTGAAGCAGACCGGAAACATGGCGGGCGGCCTCGGCGGCGGAACTGGTTCCGCTGCCTGCGGCCCTGGAAAGTTCTGCGGAGGCGGTCTGGATTGCCGCGACCACTTCCTGGTCGCTCGGGGCGGGCTGCTGTTTCGACGGATTGAGGACACCGCTCAGGCTGCGCGCCGCGGCCTTCAACGCTGCAATCTTCTGCTCCTGGTCGGTCGGAATAAAGCTGTGCAGCGTCAAGGTGCTCGAAACTTCTGGAAGCGCCGCCAGGCGTTTGGCGATCGCGTCGGCTTGATCGATCGACGGCGCCAGGACCTCGGCATCGTTGCCATTGGTTTGCGGATATTTCTGCAACGCGCGATAGGTCACGACCGAAGGCGAAGTCGGGGCTCTGCAAATTGACCGGATTGAAGTCGAACGGCAGATGCAGCAACAGCGGTGAACCGGCAAGGACCAGCAGCACGGTACCGGCGATGACGGCGATCCGGTGCCGCTGCAGAAAATCGTCGAGCGGCGCGAGGCCCTTGAAGCCGACGGCCTCGACCTCGCCCGGCGGATTCAGCAGCGAAAGCATCGCCGGCACCAGCGTGATGCTGCAGATGAACGCGATCAGCATGCCACAGCCGGCAATCAGTCCGAGCTCCGAAAGGCCGCGATAGCTGGTCGGCAGAAATGCGAAAAATCCCACGGCGGTGGCCGCTGCAGCCAAAGCGAGCGGATCGCCGGCTTTGCGGGCGGCCGACCGCAACGCCTCGCGCAGATCGCCGTGTTCATGCCGTTCGCTGCGATAGCGCACGCTGAACTGAATGCCGAAATCGACCCCGAGGCCGACAAACAGCACGAAAAATGCGATCGAGATCAGGTTGAAGGAACCGACCAGCGCGAGCCCCAGCGCGGCCGTCGCCGCCAGCCCGACCATCAGGCTGAAGAACACCGCGCTGATGATTTTCCAGGAACGAAGCGCCAGCCAGAGAATGATCAGGACGCCAAACACCGCCGTCAAGGTGTCGCGCAGCGCGCTGTGCCGGATGACCGAGAACTGGTCGTCATTCATCGGCACCTGTCCGGTGAGATCGACCTTGGCGCCGAACTTGCCGGCAAGGTCCAGATCGGCCGCGGCTCGATGAATCCCCTCGGTGGCCAGGCGGCCGGGTTGCAGCGTATTGAAATCGAGCGCGGGCTGGATTTCGACAAAGTGCTGCAACTGCCGTTCGGGCAGCGCATGACCCTGCAGCAACTCCTGCCACGAAAATGTCGCGGGCTTGCCGGACAGCACGTCGTTCAAGGTCCGGTCCGCGAGCGAAAGGGGCCAGGCGAGCTGCTCGATCTTGAGCTTGCCGGCCGCGACACCCTGCGCCGCAAACGTGAGCGCCTGCATCACCCCGCGCAGGCTGGGGTCGCCGGCGAGCACGGAAAGGAGAGGACGGGCGTGCGTCAGTCCCGCCACGCTTTTTTTGACATCGGCGGGGTCGTCAAACAGCAGGCCGTTGCGTTCGAAAAAGTCGCCGCTGTCCGGCTGTCCGACCAGCGGAAACAGCTTCGGGTTTTTTGCCAGCGCCTGCGCCAACGCATTGGTGGCCTGTTCGGCATTCTCTGCCGTGGGCGCCCTCACGACCGCCGAGATGCCTTTTTGCGGGAAGGCCTGGGACAGCTCCAGTTGTCGCCGGTGCCACGGCAGGCTCTGCGAAATCAACCCTTCGACATCCGTATTCACGGAAAATCGCGCGACATCATAGGCCGCTGCCCCAAGCATCAGCAGCGTTCCCAGAACAATGACTGTCCAGCGAAAGCGGGCACAGAGATCGACGATGCGGACTATCACCGAATTCATCATGATGGTCCGCGACTCTCCCCAACACGCATAATTGCGGCCATCGCCTTAACTCTCCGGGAGGCGAAATCGTTCGGTTCCCTTGGCAAAATATTAGTGCGGCCCGAGCACCCGAGCACGGCCCACCGCTTCAATTGTCGTGGTACAGAATCTCGGACCGCCGGTTCAGTTGGACTTCCGCGGGAACGCCGGGCGGGATGTTGCAATCCCGCCCGGGGCTAGCACCTTCAGGCGCGGCGGTTGATCACATCGACGACCTTCTTGTCATTCGGATTGACGATCAGCAATTTGCCGTGGAGCAAAGCGTAATCGTAAGGCTTCAGCGACGAGATGCGCGTTGCGACCTTGGCGGGCACGGGTTTAAGCGAGAGGTCGTTCGGGATCGTGGCGCCGACCGCAGCGGTGAAGCCGCCGGGGGCCTTCTGGCTGCTTGCCTCTTTGCTGATATCTCTCCAGGCCGTTCGTTGCTGTGAACGGGTCAGCGAAAGACTGTCTTTCGCCATTGATTGCATCGCTGGCTTCGCCGAATTGTTCGACATGGCCTGATGATCGGCCGCTGACGCGACCCCGATCCCGGAAGCGAGTGCGGCGGCGGTTGCGATGGCTATGAGATGAAGCTTCATGGCGGTTCTCCTGATGAGCCGCCCCTATGCAAAAGGAGCCCACCGGAGAATTGTTCCGTTAAAAACTGTCCATGTTTTTTGCTTGCCGGATTCGGCCGGCACCCAACGCACGATACGACCGCGGTGCTTCGTCGCAGGCTTCTTGCAAAAGATTAATCGTGCGAACAGGACGCCGTAATGTGCGTGCTCCATGTTGGCAACAGGGATTTTCCCGCCCGATATTTTGGAGAAGCCATCATGAATGATCAATCGAACACCACACAACATGCCCCAGGAAAGATACTGAAGCCGCGCCGGCTCACGCTGCTCGCCTCGGCAGCGGGGCTCAGCATGGCCATACTTCTGGTTGGACCTGGCGGCTATCGGCCGTTCAATCTTCCGGCCTTTACCGCATCGGCGCACGCGGCCGAAACGGCGCAAACCCCCGCAGGCTTCGGCGACCTCGTCGCCAAGGTAAAGCCCGCCGTCATATCGGTTCGCGTCAAGATCGATGAAGATGGTGACAACAGCGCGGTGACCCAGCGCGACAATGGCGAACAGTCCGGTTCGCCGCTCGATCAGTTTTCCAAGCAATTCGGTTTCCGCATCCCCAACGGCATGCAGCGCCATCAGATCGTCACCGGCGAAGGCTCCGGCTTTTTCATCTCGCCCGACGGCTATGCCGTAACCAATAATCACGTGGTCGACCATGCCAAATCGGTCCAGGTCACGACCGATGATGGCACGATCTACACCGCCAAGGTGATCGGCACCGACAAGAAGACCGATCTGGCGCTGATCAAGGTCGATGGCAAGAAGGACTTCACTTACGTGAAATTCGCGGAGCAGACGCCGCGCGTCGGTGATTGGGTGGTCGCCGTCGGCAATCCCTTTGGTCTCGGCGGCACCGTCACCGCTGGAATCGTTTCCGCGCGCGGACGCGACATCGGCGCGGGTCCCTATGACGACTACGTCCAGATCGACGCCCCCATCAACAAGGGCAATTCCGGCGGCCCGGCGTTCGACATGAACGGCAATGTCATCGGTGTGAACACCGCGATCTTTTCGCCGTCGGGCGGCTCGGTCGGCATCGGCTTCGACATTCCCGCTGCGACCGCGAAGCTCGTCGTCGCCCAGCTCAAGGACAAGGGCTACATCACGCGCGGCTGGCTCGGCGTCCAGGTGCAGCCGGTTACGGCCGATATCGCCGACAGCCTCGGCCTGAAGCAGGCCGGGGGCGCGATGGTCGACAATCCGCAGGACGGCAGCCCCGCGGCCAAGGCAGGCATCGAAGCGGGTGATGTCATCACCGCGGTCGATGGCAAACAGGTGAAGGACTCGCGGGATCTTGCCCGCACCATCAGCATGATGGCGCCAGGAAGCTCGGTGAAGCTCGACGTCTTGCACAAGGGTCAGTCCAAAACGCTGACGCTCGCGCTTGGCGAAATGCCGAACGACCGTCAGGCCAATGCAGGCGAGCCGCATTCGAACGCGATGGCGGGCACCCCTCGGCTCGGCCTGCGGCTTGCACCGGCCGGTGACGTCGAGGGCGCCGGCGACAAGGGCGTCGTGGTGACCGCCGTCGATCCGGAAGGACCGGCAGCGGAGCACGGCTTCAAGGAAGGCGATGTCATTCTCAACGTCGGTGGCAAATCGGTCTCCAGTGTCGGCGATGTACGAACCGCGCTGAGTGCTGCCAAGGAAGACGGCAAGCACAGCGTTCTGATGCGGGTGAAAACGGCGGATGCCGCCACGCGCTTCATCGCCGTGCCGCTGGCCAAGGGATGATCTCGAATTGATCAAATCAGCATAGCCGGGAAGGCTGGGCTCAAAACCTGGCCTTCCCTTTTATTTAATCTGCGAATGAACGGCACATTCGGTCGCTGCGGGTGTTATCATTTCGGACCGCGCAGGTCCGATCCCTTCCGATTTTCCTGATGTGCCGGGCTGTCGATGACACGCCGTTTTTGGTTTAGGACGCGACGATGATTTGGCTGAGCATGGCTATGGCCTTTGCCGCCCGCGCTTTGCTGGTCGCGCTGTTTCTGCCCTTCAGTGCGCTGGACAAGATTCTCAACTTCAAGGCGGCGGTCGGGCAGGCGGCCGAAGCGATCCCCAGCCGTTTGCTGGCGCGGATCGCGATCTTCGCCGGGCTGTGTGTCGAAGTCGTGATGTCGCTTGCCGTTCTGACCGGCGTTGCCGATCGAATGGCTGCGACCATCCTGGCCGGCTATTGCGTGGTCACCGCGCTGCTGTGGAAGCAATTCTGGAAGGCGCCGGATTTCCGGTTGCGCGGGACCAGCGGCGGCCGGGACATCTTCTGGGATTTTCTGAAAAATCTCGCGCTGGCCGGCGGCTTTCTGGCTCTGGCGTTCGGTGCCAGCGCGGCCGGCTGGCAGGGCTTCCTGGCCCATCCGCTGGCCTCGTCTCATCCCTACGCTCAGAGCCCGAGAGGAGGACGTTGATGGGAGAACGGCCGACGGTACCGTACTGGCACCTGTGGACCGACGCCGACGGCATCAGCCGGCAAAAGCGGTGCGCGATGACCGAGTTTGATTTGAAATCGATAAAACCGCCGGCCGACCCGCAATGGCAGGGCAGCAGGACCAGTGGCAGTATGACGGTCATGGTCACGGTGCTGCCGGCCGGCTGGATCGGCACCTGGCATGAGAATCCAAAGCCGCAATGGATCGTGCCGCTATCGGGCCGATGGTTCGTCGAAGCCATGGACGGCACGCGCATCGAAATGGGCGCCGGCGAGATATCCTTCGGCGGCGACCAGCACTGCCGCGATCTCGACGGCAAGCGCGGGCACCGGTCCGGCACAATCGGGGATGCGCCGGCGGTGCTGATGGTGATCCAGTTCGACGGTGCGCCGGTGCCGTCATCGCCTTGCGAATTCCGGTGACGCGATGGATGGATTCGAGATTCGCGAGCCGCGTTTTGCCCACTACATCCTGGCCAATGCGCCGCTCGAACAGCTCGCCGGCGGCTTTCGCTGGATCGAAGGGCTGGTCTGGATGGGCGATGCCGGCTGTTTGCTGTTCGAGGACTTGCCGCGCGACCGTACGATGCGATGGATCGAGGATGCAGGAGTGTCCGTCTATCGCGCCCCGTCGGGCTACGCCAACGGCCAGACCCGCGACCTTCAGGGACGGTTGATCTCATGCTCGCACCGCGAGCGCTGCCTGTTCCGCACCGAACTGGATGGCAGCATCACCCGGCTGGTCGATCGCCATGGCGGGCGGCGGCTCAATTCGCCCAATGACGTCGCCGTCAAATCCGACGGAACGATCTGGTTCACCGATCCCCTGTACGGTATTCAAACCGACTATGAAGGCGGCCGCCAGCCCTCGGAACAGCCGCCGGCACTCTATCGCTTCGATCCCGGCACTGGAGAGATCAACGTCGCGGCCGGCGACTTCGACGGTCCCAACGGTCTTGCCTTCTCGCCCGACGAGCGCCAACTCTATGTCGCCGAGACCGGCGACCAGACCTCCGACAGCCCGAAACAATATATTCGCGCGTTTGACGTCGACGCCGTCGGACGGCTGTCGGGCGGTGACATCTTTCACAAGATCGAGCCCGGTTACGCCGACGGGCTTTGCGTCGACGAGGACGGTAACCTGTGGTCAAGCGCGGCGGACGGCGTACACTGCATTGATCCCGAAGGTCGATTGCTCGGCAAGGTACTGGTTCCCCACCGGGTTTCGAATCTGACATTCGGCGGCATTCGCCGTAACCGGCTCTTCATTGGCGGATCGCACACGCTGTATGCGATCTTTCTCAATCGTCGCGGAGTGCTCCGGCCGTGACGGCCCTTGCCCAGATCGCGGTCCAGCGGCTGGCGCGTTTCGTGCTGGTTACGCAAGATGCCGCGAGGCTCTGCCGTTTTTATGAACAGGCGATGGGTTTCTGCCGATTGGCGGCCGGGCGCCATTCGGAGTCCGGCACCGGTGCCGATAGCATCACGCTTGTCCTCGGGCGCGAGTTCGTCGAACTGCTTCAATTCCACGTTCCCGGCCGCCCCTATCCGGACGCGGCATCCGCTTCCGATCCGTGCTTTCAACATTTCGCGATCGCGGTTGCCGATATCGACAAAGCCTATCGTCGGCTTTGTCGCGTGGCCGGATGGCGCGCGATCTCGACCGGCGGCCCACAGCTTCTGCCGGCATCGTCCGGCGGTGTCTCCGCCTTCAAATTCCGCGACCCCGATGGGCATCCGCTTGAACTGCTGGAATTTCCAGAGGGAAGATCGCCGGCCCGCTGGCGGGCCAGGCCGAATCGCGAACTCTTTCTCGGCATCGACCATTCGGCGATCGCGGTTTCCGACAGCGCCCGCAGTAGTACGTTCTATGAGGCCCTTGGATTGCGGCTGGTGGCGCGCTCGCTGAACAGCGGCAGTGAGCAGGCGAATCTCGACGGTGTCGGCCATCCACATGTCGAGGTGACGGCGCTGGCGCCTCGCCAGGCCACGCCGCATGTCGAATTGCTATGCTACCGATCGGCAGCGCATCATGCCAAAGCCGCGCTTCGCGACAACGACGTTGCGGCGACCCGCCTGATCTTCGAGGTTGACCGGCACACCCTTGAAAACCGGCCGAGCCGGCAGACCCTGATCGATCCAGATGGCCATCACCTCGTCCTCGTCGCGCCCTCCACAGTTTCCACCAAATCGGAGTGAACCCATGAACTCAACCGAAGCCTCCGCAACTCCCTCGACGGCGCCGCCGGTCGCGGTTCACAAGCTCCTGACCGGGCAGAAGGCGCTGGTGACCGGTGCCAATTCCGGGATCGGCAAGGGTACCGCCATCGCCTTGGGACAGGCCGGTGCCGATGTCGTCGTCAATTATGTCGACGATGACGCCGCCGCCGACGCCGTGGTCGAGGAAATCAGGCGCTCCGGCGCCAGGGCCTTTGCGCACAAGGCCGACGTTTCATCGGAGGATCAGGTCGCCGCCATGTTTGCGCGCATGATCGGGGAATTCGGCACTGTCGACATTCTGGTCAGCAATGCCGGCCTGCAACGGGATGCGGCGTTTCATGACATGACACTGGATAAATGGAACAAGGTGCTGAGCGTCAACCTGACCGGGCAGTTCCTGTGCGCGCGCGAAGCGGTGCGGGAATTCCTGCGCCGCGGCGTGGTGCCGTCGATCTCGAGCGCGGCAGGGAAAATCATCTGCATGAGCTCGGTTCATCAGGAGATCCCCTGGGCCGGCCATGCCAACTACGCCACCTCCAAGGGCGGTATCAAACTGATGATGGAAAGCATGGCGCAGGAGCTCGCGCCGAAACAGATCCGCGTCAACGCGATCGCGCCGGGCGCGATCCGCACACCGATCAACACCGCGGCGTGGCAGACCAAGGAGGCCTATGATGCTCTGATGACGCTGGTGCCCTATGGCCGCATCGGCGAGCCCGAGGATATCGCCCGCGCGGCTGTCTGGCTCGCCTCGGATCAGTCCGACTATGTGGTGGGCACCACGCTGTTTGTCGACGGCGGCATGACGCTCTATCCCGGATTCGCCACCGGCGGCTGAAGGGATCGAAGATGGCGGACCATTATGACGTGATTGTCATTGGCAGCGGCCCCGGCGGTGGCTCGGTCGTCCACCGGCTGGCGCCGACCGGCAAGCGGATCCTGCTGCTGGAGCGCGGCGACTATCTGCCGCGCTCGCCGGCCAATTGGGATTCGCAAACGGTGTTTGTCGACGGCACCTATCAGGCGCCCGAGACCTGGTATGGCGCGGACGGCCGCAGCTTTCATCCCGGACTGCATTATTATGTCGGCGGCAATTCCAAGGTTTACGGTGCCGCCCTGTTCCGGATGCGGGAACGCGATTTCGGCGACATCGTCCACAAGGATGGCCTGTCGCCGGCGTGGCCGCTGAAATACGAAGCGTTCGAACCTTACTATGCCGAGGCGGAGCGGCTCTTCCATGTCCACGGGCTGCGCGGCGAAGATCCCACCGAGCCGGCTTCGAGCGGCGCATTTCCGCATCCGCCGGTTTCACATGAGCCGCGGATTGCCGCGCTTGGCGAGAGCCTGGCCAAAGACGGCCTGCATCCGTTTCACCTGCCGCTTGGAATCCTGCTCGACGAAAAAGACGGCAAGGCGACGCCGACCAGCATCTGCATCCGCTGTGACGCCTTCGACGGGTTTCCCTGCCTCTTGAACGGCAAGGCCGACGCGCAGGTGGTCTGCATCGATCCGGCGTTGCAGGCGCATCCGAACCTGACGCTGCTGACCGGCGCTTATGCTTCCAGGCTGGAGACCGATGCGTCGGGTCGGGCAGTGACCGGCGTCCATGTTACCCGGAACGGCGAGGAGGAACGATACTCGGCCGACATCGTCGTCGTCGCCTGCGGCGCGCTGTCGTCGGCGCTGCTGCTGTTGCGATCTGGCAACGACAGCCATCCGAACGGCCTTGGCAATGGCTCCGGCCAGCTCGGGCGCAACTACATGCGGCATAACCAGTCGATCCTGATGGCGCTGATGCGTGAGCCCAACGACACCGTGTTTCAGAAGACGCTCGCGGTCAGCGACTTTTATTTCGGTTCCGACGACTGGGAATATCCGCTCGGCCTGATCCAGATGTGCGCGAAATCGCATGGCGCGCAGATTCGCGGCGAAGCGATTCCCGGCTGGCTCGAATGGGTTCCGAAGATGCCGTTCGAAGAGATGGCGCGCTATTCGATGGATTTCTGGCTGTCGAGCGAAGACCTGCCGCGCCCCGAAAATCGCATTTTCTACCACCAGGGCCGGGTGTGCCTCGACGTCACGCAGGCCAACATGGAAGCCCACCATCGTCTGAAGAAAAAGCTCGAGGGGATGCTGAGCCGGGCTGGCGCGCATCCGGTGTTGCTGGAGCGGAGCCTGTATTTCGGCAAGAACATTCCAATCGGCGGCACCGCGCACCAGGCCGGGACCGCGCGGTTCGGCCCGGATCCCGCGACCTCCGTGCTCGATCTCGACTGCAAGGCCCACCAGCTCGACAACCTCTATCTCGCCGATGCGAGCTTCTTTCCCTCGATCGGATCGGTCAATCCGACCCTGACCATCGTCGCCAATGCCCTGCGCGTGGCCGACAAAATCGCGGGACGTCTTTGATCCGGCCGCGCCGCGGTCGCGGTAACCTTGCCGGCAATACCGGCTGGACTTGGCGCATGCGGCTTCCTAGATAAACTTCGGTCGTGAGCATTCAGGAGGTTCCCGATGATCCTGAAAAATGGTTGTCCGGTCCTGATTTGCGCGGCGCTGCTGGCATGGGCCGGCCCATCGGTGGCGGATGGCTACCGCGCCGATCAGTTCCTCGGCCTCGATTTGTCGAAGGCCGTGCTGTCGCCAAAGCCGCTGGGGCCGGAAACGCATTTCGCGCCGGTTCCAGTCGAGGCCGCGTCAGATCATGACGGCGAGGCCGCGCAGGCGCGCGCCGAGCCGAAGCCGGCTCCTCATGTCGTGGTGCCCAAGACTGCGGCTGGCGACTCGGATCGCGACCCCGGCCGTGCACGCGCATGTGGCCAAACCCCACCGGCCGGTTCGGATCCGGCTGGCGCGCCGCCATCACGGCAACCCGCTCGACGCCGAGGCCTTCGATACCCGGATCCAGGTCTGGCCCTGCAAATCCGGCGGCATCTGCAACTGGCAGCGGCAGGCCAACTAGAACAAATTCACCTCAATGGCTTCATCCTTCGAGACGCATCGCTTCGCGATGCTCCTCAGATGAGGTCTCGTATCATACCAACGGCCACAATCTCTGACTCGTCATGCCCGCACTTGTTGCGGGCATCCACGTCTTCAAAGCCGTTCCACATCAAAAGGCGTGGATGGCCGGGACGAGCCCGGCCACGACGATGTGGATGGGTCAACGCCAACGGCCGTTGGTATCAGACCCTCATGGTGAGGAGCGCGCCTTCGCGCGTCTCGAACCATGAGGCCTCCGTCGCAAGATCTACATTTGCCCACGCTTCTCGATATTCGCGCTCCGCGCCGGCACGCCGAATTCGCGACGGCACACCTCGGCCAGCACGGCGACGCCTTCGCGGATCTGGTGATGTGACGGACTGGCGAAGCACAGCCGCAACCGGCTGCCGGCATAGGCCTTGTCGGTGCACCATTCCGGCCCCGGATTGATGGCGACGCCGGCGGCGAGTGCGGCCTGGTAGAGCTTCAGCGTGTCGACCTGGTCCGGAAGCTTCACCCACAGGAAGATGCCGCCCTTGGGATCGTCGAATTCAGCCGCCGTGCCGAACTGCTCGTTGAGCGCCTCCATCAGGGTGTCGAGCTTGGCGCGCAGGCCGCGCGTCAGCTTTGGCACGTGCGAGCGGAAATGCGGCGCGCAATATTCGGCGAGCACCATCTGCTCGAGCGCGCCCGAACC
Organism: uncultured Alphaproteobacteria bacterium; assembly: GCA_963808035.1. Classification (GTDB taxonomy): domain Bacteria; phylum Pseudomonadota; class Alphaproteobacteria; order Rhizobiales; family Xanthobacteraceae; genus Bradyrhizobium. Next base: position 22,326 of record CAWEEF010000016.1, read on the forward strand.
CGCGTCGGTCTTGAGTGCCAGCATCCGTGACAGCATCTGCCACGGCGCGACGATGAATCCGACCCGTAGCGCCGGCGCGATCGACTTGGAAAACGAGCCGATATGGATGACCCCGCCGCTCCGGTCCATCGCATGGATCGCGGGCGGGCGCTTGCCGTCCCAGATCAGGTCGGCATAGCAATCGTCTTCGAAGATCGGGACGCCGTAGTGTTGCGACAGCTTGAGAAGCTCGGCGCGTCGCGGCTCCGGCATGATGGTGCCGGTCGGGTTCTGCACGGTCGGGATGGTGTAGATGTATTTCGGGGTGATGCCGCCGTGCTTGAGGTCGGCGAGTGCGGCGGTCAGCGCGTCCACCCGCATACCCTGATGGTCGAGCGGGATGCCGACCGCATTGACCCCGAGCCGGCTCAAACGGTTGAGCGATCCCTGATAGGTTTCCCGCTCGACGATCACGGTGTCGCCGCGCGCCAGCAAGCTCTGATTGACGAGATCGAGCGCCTGCAGCGAGCCGGAAACGATCAGGATGTCGTCGGCGGCGCAGTCCATTCCGGCGTCCCGCTTCAGCTTGGCGGTGAGAAATTCACGCAGCGGCCGGTAGCCCTGCGGACCGCTGGCGAGCCCATAGGTGGCGAGCGTCCTGCCTTCGCGCTTGAGAACGGCATTGACGGCGTCGATCAAGCCTTCGACCGGGACCTGGTCGGGATCGTTGTTGCCGCCGATGAAGCTGTATCTGGCAAGGCCCGTCCACCGCGCCGCGGGCGCGGGCAGCCCGGCCGGGAGCAGCGGCGCGAAGTCGAACATTGCGGTCATGAGCGGCATCTCCCATATTCTTTTGTGCCGGCGACCATGACGATTGAGAACGGACTTCGTCAACGCTTTTCCGCGGCCTGACCGGGCGGCCAAGGATGCCATCGAGCGATGCTCCGGCGGCATTATGCCCTGCGTAATGAAGCTGGCGCAGGCCCGTCAACCCGGCTAATGCTCCCAGCATCACGTGAGACCCCTCAATGGCCGATCCGATCCAGGAAGTGTTGCAAGCTTTCGCCAGCGGCGAACTCGTTGTCGTGACCGACGACGATGACCGCGAGGGCGAGGGCGATTTGATCGTCGCGGCGTCGCTGTGCACCGCCGAGAAGATGGCGTTCATCATTCGCCACACCTCGGGCATCGTCTGCGCTCCGATCACCACCGAAGACGCGCGCCGGCTGCGGCTCGACCCGATGGTGGCGCACAACGAATCCAGCCACACCACCGCCTTCACGGTATCGATCGACTACAAGCCCGACGGCGGCACCGGCATCTCGGCCGACGAGCGCGCTTCCTGCTGCCGCGCGCTGGCGAACCCGAACGCCGGCGCCAGTGATTTTGCCCGGCCCGGCCACGTCTTCCCGCTGATTGCGCGCGACGGCGGCGTACTGCTGCGCTCCGGCCATACCGAGGCCGCGGTCGATCTCTGCAAGCTGAGCGGCCTGCCGCCGGTCGGCGTCATCAGCGAACTCATGAACGACGACGGCACCGTGATGAAGGGCGAGCAAGTGGTACGCTTCGCCGCCGCCCACAATCTCAGGCACGTCACCATCGCCGACATGATCGCCTACCGCCAGGCCCGCGAGAAGCTGATCGAGCGGGTCTCGACATTCACCTCGGAAAGCCCGATCGGGCCGCTGCAGGGCTACGCCTATCGCTCGCCGTTCGATTCCATCGCCCATGTCGCTTTCGTCTATAACGGCATCGGCGATGGCAAGAACGTGCTGACCCGGTTTCACAAGCCCAATATCGTCCGGGACATGTTCACCGGGCCGAAGCGCATGCAGGCGGTGCTGGAACACTTCAGGAAGGCCGGTCGCGGCGTGCTGATCTATTTGCGTGACGGCGCCGCCGGCGTTCCGGTCGCGCCGCTGCCCGAGGAGAAATCCGCGGAAGCCGATCGCAACCGGCAGTGGCGCGAGGTCGGCGTCGGCGCGCAGATCCTGCGCGATCTCGGCGTGACCTCGATCCGCCATTTGACCTCGTCGACGCACGACTACAAGGGATTGTCCGGCTTCGGTATAGAAATCGTCTCCAATGAGACGCTTGAGAGCTGATGCTTTCCCGGTCGTTCCCTAGATGGCTCGCCCGCGACATTTGATGAGGGATTGTCCAATTCAATTGCGCTTCGACCCGTAGCGCCTTAATTTGGCAAATAATTCCCTTGGTAGCGATGTGAAAGGAATTCTCATGAGCGTGCGCCCTCAGACCAAGGACAAGCCGGCTGCGGCGAGTTTCCAGTGGGACGATCCGTTCCTGCTCGACGAGCAGCTCACCGAGGACGAGCGCATGATCCGCGACACCGCGCGCGCCTATGCGCAGGACAAGCTCTTGCCGCGCGTCGTCAAGGCCTATCTGGAGGAGAAGGTCGACCGCGACATCTTCCATGAGATGGGCGAGCTCGGCCTGATCGGGATCACGCTGCCGGAGGAGTATGGCTGCGCCAACGCGAGCTACGTGGCCTATGGCCTGGTAGCGCGCGAGATCGAGCGCGTCGATTCCGGCTATCGCTCGATGAATTCGGTGCAGTCGTCGCTGGTGATGCACCCGATCTACGCCTATGGCGACGAGAACCAGCGCAAGAAATACCTGCCCAAGCTCGCCACCGGCGAGTGGGTCGGCTGCTTCGGCCTGACCGAGCCGGATGCCGGCTCGGATCCCAACGGCATGAAGACCCGCGCCGAGAAGGTGTCGGACGGCTATCGGCTGACCGGCACCAAGACGTGGATCTCCAATGCGCCGATCGCCGACGTCTTTGTGGTGTGGGCCAAATCGGCCGAACACAACAACCATATCCGTGGTTTCATCCTGGAAAAGGGCATGAAGGGGCTGTCGGCGCCCAAGATCGACGGCAAGCTGTCGCTTCGTGCCTCGGTGACCGGCGAGATTGTCATGGAGGGCGTGGTGGTGCCGGAGAGCGCGCTGTTGCCCAACGTGTCCGGCCTCAAGGGACCGTTCGGCTGCCTCAACCGCGCCCGCTATGGCATTTCCTGGGGCGCGATGGGGGCGGCGGAAGACTGCATGCATCGGGCGCGGCAGTACACCCTCGATCGCAAGCAGTTCAATCGTCCGCTGGCGGCGACCCAGCTCGTGCAGAAGAAGCTTGCCGATATGGAAACCGAGATCGCGCTCGGCCTGCAGGCGAGCTTACGCGTCGGGCGATTGATGGACGAGGGCAAGATGGCGCCGGAGATGATTTCCATCGTCAAGCGCAACAATTGCGGCAAGGCGCTCGACATCGCCCGGATGTCCCGCGACATGCACGGCGGCAACGGTATCCAGATCGAATATCATGTGATGCGCCACACCGCGAATTTGGAAACGGTGAACACCTATGAAGGTACCCACGACGTTCACGCCCTGATCCTCGGCCGCGCTATCACCGGTATTCAGGCGTTTTCGTAACGCGGCTCACCGTCATTCCGGGGCGCGTCAAAGACGCGAACCCGGAATCTCGATCCGCATCATTCCTCTTTTCGAGATTCCGGGTCTTGCGCTTTGCGCCATCCCGGAATGACGACGGAGCAAACCCCCGCCCATGTCCGACAATGACGACGTTCCCTTCAATCGCGACTTTCCGCTCAAGCCCGGCGTGGCTGACCGGGTGCGTCCCGGCGTGCGGCGGGTTCTCTGCAATAATCCAAGCCCGTTCACCTTTACCGGCACCGTCAGCTACATCCTGGGCGAGGGCAAGGTCGCGATCGTCGATCCCGGTCCCGACGACGAAGCCCACGCGGCGGCGCTGCTGGACGCGGTCCGCGGCGAAACCGTGACCCATATTCTGGTCACCCACACCCACCGCGATCATTCGCCGAACACGGCGAGACTGAAGGCCGCCACCGGCGCCACCGTCTATGCCGAGGGGCCGCATCGGGCGTCGCGGCCGCGCTATGAGAGCGAAAAAATCTCCTCGGAATCCGGCGCCGACCGCGAATTCAGGCCCGACATAAGGGTATCCGACGGCGACACCATCGAAGGCACCGGCTGGGCGGTGCAGGCGGTGGCAACGCCGGGCCACACCGCCAATCACCTGGCCTTTGCCTGGCGCGACCGCAGGATGTGTTTCGTGGGGGACCATGTGATGGGTTGGTCGACGTCGATCGTGGCGCCGCCCGACGGATCGATGATCGACTATATGGCTTCGCTGCAGCGGCTGACGCAGCGCGACGAGTATCTCTATTTCTCGGGCCACGGCCCCGAAATCCCGGAAGGACCGCGCTATGTGCGGTTCCTGATCCGGCACCGCCAGGCGCGCGAAGCCTCGATCCTGCATCGCCTCGCCAAGGGTGAGGCGGATATTCCGACCCTGGTGCGCGCGATCTATATCGGCATCGATCCGCGCCTGACCGGCGCCGCCGGCTATTCGGTGCTGGCGCATCTGGAAGATCTGGTCGCGCGCGGGATCGTTGCGACCGATGGCGATCCGGTGATCGGCGGCACGTATCGGATGGCTGGATAGGGGACGCGCGAATCAAGACCCGTCGCCCCCGGAATGACTGCCCGTAGCCCGGATGGAGCGGAGCGAAATCCGGGACAGGTTTTTCCGCATGACGATTCCCGGATTGCGCTCCGCTTCATCCGGGCTACGATTCTGGCGCAGCGGAAGCCACTCACTTCCTCACCTTCTCCGCGACGAAGCAAATCCTCTCCCCGTCATTCCGGGGCGACGCGCAAGCGTCGAGCCCGGAATCCATAACCACGATCGCGAGTATGGATTCCGGGCTCGCGCCAAGCGGCGCGCCGGAATGACGAGGTCTCGCCATTCCCCCTTCGCTGCTCACTTCCTCACTGTCTTGCCCGGCGGCTTGATCGGCACCTGCGGCTTCTTGGCCGGTCTGAGATTGCCGTTCTCGACGGCGCTGTTGAGGTCATCGATCAGCCGGCTGATGCGCGCGGCGTTGCTGCCGAGATCGCTTTCGAAATAGCGCGAGGAGGAGCGGATATCGACCCGCGAATCCTCGCCGTCGGCCGTGACCCGGATCGACACATCCTCGCGGAATCCCATGATCGGACTGCGCGCCACCGCCTCGATGCGGCCGATCATGCGCGGCGGTTGCGGCGGCCGCTCGTCAATGATCAGCCATTTGCGCCGGGTCACGAGCTGCAGCGCGATCTGGAAGGCCCGCTGTGCGGAAGCCTCGAGTTCGACCGGCTCGATGTCGGGATAGGCCTGTCGCTGCAGCTCGGCGGAATAGAGCCCGGCATAGACGGCGGTGTTGGCGCCCTCGCCACTGCGCAGTTGCGCCAGCGCGTCGAATCGCGGCGGATCGATCGGATCGGTGGTGATGTCGTGGATCGGCGGCAGCCTGCTATATTGCAGGCCGAGATAGGCGGGATAGGCGAGCACGGCCGCGTCGATCAGCAGCGCCAGCAGGATACGGCTCATGCCGCGCGAGCCGTTGCGCCAGATCGCGACAAAGGCGGCGAAACCGACCAGGATGGAAAGTCCGGCACAGCCCAGCGCCCCGAAAAACGTCGCCAGCGCCGGCTTCATTTCCAGAAAGCCGAAGCGGACGATCAGGATCGAGACCAGCACCGCGACGACGGAGAACACCGCGAGATTGCGCGCCCATGAGGCGAGGCTGGACACGGGCTCCGACTGGTAGGGAGCGGAAAACCTGCGGGCCATCCTCACATTCCATGGGTTTGGCCGCCGGCCTGGTCGGCAGGTAGCCGGGCATGCAGGTGACCTAGCCCATTTCCGGGCCGACTGTGAAGCGGTTTGTACCGGCACGGTGGCTTCGGGCCCAGGCCCCGCGCAAGCGAGCGCGCCCTGTCGCAACAGGGCGCGTAGTCGCTTTAGTGCTTCAGCAGCGGGCAGGTCGAATCGGAAAGCTTCCCGAACGCCTGTTCGCCCGTCATGGTCTGAACCAGGCGATAATAGTCCCAGGGATATTTCGATTCGGAGGGTTTCTTGACCTGCATGATGTACATTTCATGTTCCAGCAGTCCGTCGGCGCGGATCGTGCCGTCGCTGGTGAACATGTCGTCGATCTTGACCTTGTGCAGTTGGGCCATGACCTTGTCGGCATCGGTGCTGTTCACGGCCTTGACCGCGTTCAGGTAAGTCATCGTCGCCGAATAATACGCCGCCTGATTCATGGTCGGCTCGCGCTTCGTCTTCTCGAAATAGCGCTTTGCGAAGGCACGGGTCTTGTCGTTGAGATCCCAATACCAGCCCGTGGTGAGGTAGAGGCCCTGGGCGGTCTTCAGCCCGAGGCTGTGGATGTCGCTGATGAAAGCAAGCAGCGCGGCGGGCTTCATGGTCCGGGCGATGCCGAACTCGTCGGCCGCCTTGATCGAGTTGGTGAAGTCGTTGCCGGCGTTGGCAAGGCCCAGGATCTGCGCGCCGGAATTCTGCGCCTGCAACAGATAGCTCGAGAAATCGGAGGTCGACAGCGGCACCCGCACGGCGCCGACCACCTTGCCGCCGTTCGCTTCCACGACCTTCGCAGCCGATTCCTGCAACTGGGTGCCGAACGCATAATCGGCGGTGAGGAAGAACCAGGTCTTGCCACCTTGCTTCACCATGGTCGTCGCGGTGCCGTTGCCGAGCGCGGTGGTATCGTAGCCGTAATGCATCATGTAGGCGTTGCAGTCCTTGCCGGTCAGCGAGGCCCCGGCGGGGCCGACCGCGAAGAACGGTACCTTCTTCTCCTTGGCGATGGTCCCCATCGCGATACTGACGCCGGTGTTGGATCCGCCGAGGACCATGGTCAGTCCGTTGCGGTCGGCCCATTCGCGGAACTTCTGGGCGCCGAGGTCCGGCTTGTTCTGGTGGTCCGACGTCAGCAGTTCGATCTTGCTGCCAAGAACGCTGCCGCCGAAATCGGCGATCGCCATCTTGGCGGCCTCGACTCCACCGGGTCCGATGACGTCCGCATAGACGCCGGACATATCGTCGATGTCACCGATGACCACCTTGTTTCCATCGGCGTGCGCTGCTGTTGCGGTCAACGACGCAAACAGCAGCCACGGGATTGTTCGAATGGCGATTGATCTCTTCATTCTCAGCGCTTCCTCAATTTCCGGGTTGGAATGAGGTGCACGCTAGAAAGCCGCAATGCCGGCTCCAATTGGCCTTTCGTCGGGATCGGCCCGATGCTCTCGGAACAACATGGACAATTGTTAATGTTGTCCCGGCGGCAGTGCAAAATAGCCGCCGAAAGCAGTGGAAACCGTGCCGACGAGCAGGACGATCGGGAATTCAAGCGGCCGCGTTGGGGAAACTGTAGCTCTTGAACTGATCGCGCAAGGCGGTCTTAAGGATCTTTCCGGTTGCAGTGTGCGGAATGCCGTCGACGAAGGCGACGTCGTCCGGCATCCACCATTTGGCGATCTTGCCATCCATGAATTTCAGGATGTCCTCGCGTGTCGCCTTCTGGCCCTGCTTGAGCTGGATGATCAAAAGCGGCCGCTCGTCCCATTTGGGATGATGGATGCCGATCACGGCCGCTTCCGCGACCGCGGGATGTCCGACCGCAAGGTTTTCCAGGTCGATCGAGGAAATCCATTCGCCGCCGGATTTGATCACATCCTTGGAGCGATCGGTGATCCGCATGTATCCGTGCGGGTCGATGGTCGCGACGTCGCCGGTGTCGAAATAGCCGTCCTCGTCCAGGATGTTGCTGTCGACCCGGAAATAGGCCTTCGACACCGCGGGTCCGCTCACCTTGAGCCGGCCAAAAGTCTTGCCGTCCCATGGCAGATCCTTGCCGGCATCATCGGCGATTTTCATCTGGACGCCGAACGGCGGATAACCCTGGGTCTGGAGAATATCCAGCCGGGCGTCGCCGGCGAGTTCCGCAAAGGGCGGTTTCAGCGCGGCGAGGGTGCCGATCGGGCTCATCTCGGTCATGCCCCAGGCGTGGCGGACCTGTACCCCGCTGTCGACGAAGGCCTTGATCATCGAGCGCGGCATCGCCGAGCCGCCGCACACTACCATTCTGAGATGCGGCAGCTTGAGGTTGTTGGCGGCGATATGATTGAGCAGCATCAGCCACACCGTCGGAACGCCGGCGGTATGCGTGACCTTTTCGCTTTCCAGCAATTCAAATACCGACGCGCCGTCGAGCTTGGCGCCCGGCAGCACCAGTTTGGTGCCCATCGAGGGCGCCGAGAACGCGATACCCCAGCTATTGGCATGGAACAGCGGAACCACCGGCAGCATGGTATCGGCGGCGTTTGCACCGAGCGAATCGCCGCTGTTGGCCATCAGGGCGTGCAGCACGTTGGAGCGATGCGAATACAGCACGCCCTTGGGATCGCCGGTGGTGCCCGAAGTGTAGCACATTGCGGCGGCGGTATTTTCGTCGAAGCTCTTCCATTTGAAGTTTCCGTCCGCCTCCGCGATCCAGTCCTCATAGGCGACCGCATTCTTCAGCGTGGTCTGCGGCATATGCGCCTTGTCGGTGAGCACGACATAGCGCTCGACGCTGGGCAGCTTGTCGGCGATTTTCTCCAGGATCGGCACGAAAGTGGTGTCGAGGATCACCACGCGGTCCTGCGCGTGGTTGAGGATCCAGGCGATCTGGTCGGGGAACAGGCGCGGATTGACGGTGTGGCAGACGGCGCCGATCCCCATGATGCCGTACCAGACTTCCAGATGCCGCCAGGTGTTCCAGGCGATGGTGGCGACGCGGTCGCCGAGCCGGATGCCGTCGCGGTCGAGCCGCTGCGAGACCTGCAGTGCACGATCGCGAATTTCGCGGTAATTGGTACGGTGAATCGGGCCTTCGATCGATCGCGTCACCACCTCCTGCGTGCCATGGAACAACGCCGCATGCTCAATGATCCGGTGACAAAGCAAGGGCCAGTCTTGCATCAATCCAAGCATTCGGACGTTCCTCCCGATGGGTTGTCACTAGCCGCAGGGCTTCACGAAATTGCCATGAACTTTAGCGCGGAGAAAGCGACCCGCAAGTGGGCCTTATGGAGCAGGTGGGCGCGGTCGCGCGGCGATGGCGACCGCCGCGGCGGCATGGTTGGTGCTCTGCACGCCGATCGACTCGGCTGCGGCGGCCCGCAGAACCTTGCAGTGGCCCTGGAGCGGCCTGCTGGTCGAGCGAGGGCCGAGGCCGCGCCATACCCTGTCGCGGGCCGCGGTGCCGCTGCCGAGGCCGCGTCCGGCCGAAGCGCCGGCGGAGCCGCCCAAGGCTTCCGAGCAACACCAACCGGCGGCTGAACAGCAGGTTCCGGGCAGCGATCAAAGGCCCGCCGAAACGACGGCGCCGCCACCGGCGCCGTCGGCCTGCCGGCTGGCGCTCACCGATGCGATCGCCGTCGCCCCCAGCATTCCCGACGTCCATGGCCCCGGCGGCTGCGGCGGCGAGGACCTGGTACGGCTCGAGGCCGTGGTGCTGCCGGACAAGCGGCAGGTTGCGGTGAAGCCCGCGGCGATCCTCCGGTGCACCATGGCATCGGCGATCGCGGACTGGATTCGCAGCGACATCGCGCCGCTGACGGTGGCGCTGGGCAGCGTCGTCAGCGATCTCGACAATCTCGACTCGTTCGAATGCCGTGGCCGCAACGGCGTCATCGGTGCCAAATTGTCCGAGCACGGCCGTGCCAACGCCCTCGATGTGCGGGCCCTGCAGCTCGCCAACGGCCAGTCGATCAGTTTGACCGATCGCACGGTGCCGCGCGACCTGCGCGAAAGCGTACTGCATTCGGTCTGCGCGCGATTTTCAACGGTGCTGGGGCCGGGCTCCGATGGCTACCATGAAGACCACATCCACCTCGATCTGATGGAACGGCGCAACAACTACAAGATCTGCGAGTGGGACGTATGGGACCCGTTGCCGCCGATCGCGCCGCTGCTGCCGGCCGCGCGGCCCGATCAGGCGCCGCCGCGCGAAGTCGACGCGGGCAAATCGGACGCCGCCAAACCCGGTGCGGCGAAGCCGGACGCCGGCACTCCCCGAAAATAAAAGCGCCGGCAAACCGGCGCTTTTCCGATGCTGTCGTCGCGTGCTGCCCGCCGATGCAATCGGCTATTGCAAGAACGGCCCGGGATTGCCGCCGCCTTGCAGCGCCATCTGCGAGTTAAACGGCGAGTCACCATGATGGGGCTCCAGCACCACGACAATGGTGCCGAGCTTCACCCGGTTATACAGGTCGATGACGTCCTCGTTGGTCATCCGGATGCAACCGGAGGAGATCGATGCGCCGATATATTCCGGCTGGTTGGTGCCGTGAATCCGGAACAAGCGTGTCCTTGCCGCCCGAATAGAGATAGAGCGCGCGCGAACCCATCGGGTTGTCCGGCCCCGGCGCCACGAAAGTGGGAACGCCAAGCCGTTCGATCTCGCCCTTGGTCGGGTGCCAGGGCGGCCACTCCGTCATGCTGCCGACCTTGGCAATGCCGGACCACGCCATCGCTTCCTCGCCGACGGTGATGCCGTAGCGGATCGCCTTGCCGTTATCGAGCACGTAATAGAGATAGTGATTGTCGGAATCGACCACGATGGTGCCGGGCGCTTCCTTGCGATGGTAGTCGACGATCGCGCGGCGGAATGGCACCGGAATCGGCACGTTGGTGTAACGGATCTTGGCCAACAGTTCCTTGTCGCGCGGCTTGAAATTGGTCTGGCTGGTCGCCTCGTAGGTCGTGGCCTCCATGCAGCCTGACAGCATCAGGCCAGCAGCAGCCAGGATTCCCAACTTCACTTTGAGCGACGACATTGCGGCTTCCAATTCGAAAGTCTTCAGCGGGCAGCGGCAATATTGCGCCCAAAACGCCATGATTCCGTTAAGCCATTATCGTCGGAATTGATCGCAATTCCAGCGCTTAGATGCTGCTCCGCGCTGCGCGATGCGGCCTGTGACTTTTTTGCCGCAAGGCTTGCGGCTTTCGACCGGTTTTTGACCATTCGCGCCGCCATTGCCGGATCGAGGCCATGCCGTCGCCATCCCAGCGCCACAAACCGGAACCGCTGACGCCGGCAGTCATCAAGTGCTTGCCAGAATCGCGCTAAGTCCTGTTGGGTAGGCTGTCCGCGCTGGCCCGGAGTTCCGCATGCTTTCGGTGTTCGTTCCCGTTGAATTGTCGCTATCGTCGCTGAAGAAAGTCGCCGCGCCCGATCTCGCCGCGTTGCCGGAGAATGCGGTGTGGGTCGACCTGATGAAGCCGACCGCTGAAGAAGATCAGGCCGTGGAGCGTCTGGCCGGGATTGCGGTGCCGACCCGGGAAGACATGCAGGAGATCGAGATTTCCAGCCGGCTCTATATCGAGAACGGCGCGCGCTACATGACGGCGACGCTGATGTGCTCGTCCGACACCGAGAATCCGCGCACCACTGCGGTGACCTTTATCCTCGCTAGCCATCGCCTGGTCACGGTGCGCTATGACGCACCGAAACCGTTCATGCTGGTGGAGAACAAGCTGGGGCGCGGCTGCGCCGCCGGCATCACCGGCGAGATGGTGCTGATGGAATTGCTCGATGCGGTGATCGACCGCAATGCCGATATTCTGGAACGCGCCGGCAACGACATGGACACTATCAGCCATGAGATTTTCGAGCCGCAAGGCGCGGCGCACACCGGTCAGGGCAGGCGCTACTCCGAAATCCTGATCGCGATCGGCCGCAAGGGCGACCTCACTTCCAAGGTGCGCGAGAGTCTGGTCTCGATCGGACGGGTGGTGACATTCGTCGCTGCCGCCGTCGATGGCGTCAAATGGTCCAAGGACATGCGCGAGCAGCTCAAGACCATGCAGCGCGACGTCACCTCGCTGACCGACCACGCCTCCTATCTCTCCAACAAGATCACTTTCGTGCTGGATGCGATGCTCGGCGTGGTCAATCTCGAGCAGAACAACATCATCAAGCTGTTTTCGGTGATGGCGGTGGTGTTGATGCCGCCGACCCTGATCGCCTCGGTCTACGGCATGAACTTCAAGAGCATGCCCGAGCTGGAATGGCAGCATGGCTACCCTATTGCGCTCGTCGTGATGCTGCTCGCCTCGGTGCTGCCTTACGTGTTTTTCAAATGGAAGAAGTGGCTGTAGCGGCCGCGCCTGGGTCATTTGCGCCTGGTCCACAACAGGTTGCAGGACAAAGAGCCGCCTCAATTTCTCCGATAAAATTTGAGTGTTGCGCTGAACGTTTGAGCGAAACTTGTCTGCGATAACGCTGGCTCAAGCCGCGAGGACCGCAATGGTTGAAAAAGTCATAACGCTCGGACGGAACGTCGTTGATTTCGCGTGCTATCAAGCCGGCCGCCATGCCGCGGGCAAGGCGCTCGCAATGCCGGCGCGGTTCTGCCGGCATTGCGGCGCGGCGCTATTGGAAGGCGAGAACGAAGACGACTGCTCCAGCGCATTCAACATTGGCGCGTTGCGTCAGTTTGGGATGGAGTGATCGGAACGTCATTCCGGGGCGGCGCAAAAGCGCCGAGCCCGGAATCCATAACCACGGAATTCGCGTGCGTCATTTTCAAAATCGGCAGGGGTGGTTATGGATTCCGGGCCTGCGCCAAGCGGCGCATCCCGGAATGACATTCCTACACGTGCTGGCCGCCATTGATGTGGATCTCGGCGCCGTTGACGTAGGAGCTGGTCTCCGTGCACAGCACATAAATGATCTTCGCCACTTCATCCGGCGTCCCGAGCCGGTGCAGCGGGATCTGTTGCTCCACGATCTTCTCGGTGCCCGGTGACAATATCGCGGTGTCGATCTCGCCCGGCGCAATCGAGTTGACGCGGACGCCGATGCGGCCGAAATCCGCCGCCATCTCGCGGGTCAGGGAAGCCAGCGCCGCCTTCGAGGTTGCATAGGCCGCGCCCGCAAACGGATGCACGCGGGAGCCGGCGATCGAGGTGACATTGACCACCGAGCCCTTCGCAGCCGTCAATTCATCGATCAATCCGCGCGCCATCATGATCGGCGCGAAGAAGTTGACCCGGAAGACGTGGCTCCAGGTGTCGATGTCGGTATCGATCGAGCCGAGCCGTTTGCCGCCCTCGGCCTTCGGCGAGATCGCGGCGTTGTTGACCAGCGCGTGCAGTTCGCCGCCTTCCAGCCGGTCGCGGATTTCGGAAATCGCCCGCGTGGTGTCGACGTGGTCGGCGAGGTCGACCTGGATGTGGTCCTCGGGCCCGGCACCCCAGGGGCATTCCTCCGGGAACGGATGCCGCGAACAGGTGATGACCCGCCACCCCGCACTGGAAAATCGGATCACGGTAGCGTGGCCGATGCCGCGGCTGGCTCCAGTCAGAAGCAGCGTGCGCCGCGGACCATGATTGGATGAGGAGGGCATGAACCATTCTCTTGTTGTTCGTCAGGCCCGGCGTGATGGCGGGCGTCCGCGTCTGGCTTTGAGGGTTGCAGAAAAAATTGCTGGCCGGGACATACCCGGCCACCGGCTTCAACTTCAGGGATAGAGCCTCACCTTGGACCACGGATGATCCGGCGCCGCGCGGCTGAATTCGATGCGGTCGTGCAGGCGGAACGGACGATCGTGCCAGAATTCGAACCGCAGCGGCGCGATGCGCCAGCCGCTCCAGCCGGGTGGACGGGGAACCTTGCCGACGATGTGCCTGGCGGCAACCTTGGCAACCGCCTGCTCGAAGGCGAAGCGGCTTTCCAGCGGTTGCGACTGCTTGCTCGCCCAGGCGCCGATCTGGGCCTGCTTGGGCCGGGTCGCGAAATAGGCGTCGGCTTCCGCTGGGGTCACCGGCGACACGCCGCCGCGGATGCGGACCTGACGGCGCAGCGATTTCCAGTGGAATAGTAAAGCCGCCTTAGGATTTGCGGCGAGTTCGCGGCCCTTTTGGCTCGCGATATGGCTGTAAAACACGAAACCCTCGGCATCGTAGCCCTTCATCAGCACCATCCGCACGTCGGGCAGGCCGTCGGCATCGACGGTGGCGAGTGACATCGCGTTGGGATCGTTGGGTTCGGCCTTCACCGCTTCGGCGAACCACTCGGCAAACAGCGCATACGGCTCCTCGGCCGCGGTGAAATCACCGGATGTTAACGGTGGCGGGTGTCTGATGGAGGTCGTGTCGGTCATATCGGAGATCCGAGTTGCCTTCGCCTGCGGTTGAGAATGCGCTACCGCCCCTATATAAGACATGGGGACGCGTTGGCCTATCGGCGATCAGGCCGGCTCGGACCGTGATTGCAATGATTCTTATTGGCGTCGGCTCGGGCGGGTGCGCCATGTCCCGTAGTGACGGCGCCTTTGCCCGGATGGAGGGCCGTGAGGCTACGGGTTCGCTGCGGCCGTCGCTGTCCCACGCGCCGGGTCCGACCGAGGCGGATCTGGCGTTTGCCCGCAATGCCGCTTCCGACGTGCTGACCAAGGGCGACAAGGATTCCAGCCAGCCGTGGGAAAATCCGGAGACCGGTGCGCGCGGTTCGGTGACGCCGCTGGCCGTGGCGTATGATTCGGACGGGCGCACCTGCCGGGACTTCCTCGCAAGCTATGTCAACGGCGCGTCCGAGCGCTGGCTGCAGGGGGCGGCCTGTCAATCCGACGAAGGACGATGGGAAATCCAGAGTATGAAGCCGTGGAAGCAGGGTTGATCCCGGTGAGGGATCCCGTTGCAAAAATGCCACGAAGACACCAGATGAAGGCCGAAGGGCTGTCAGCCCACCCGAGTTTTGATTTTCCTTAAAGGAGACGTGACGGATGCGCGACCCCTATGAGGTCTTGGGGGTGCCGCGGGGCGCCAGCGCTGCGGCGATCAAGAGCGCCTATCGCAAGCTCGCCAAGAAACATCACCCCGACAGTAACAAGAACGATCCGAAAGCCGCGGCGCGGTTTTCGGAGTTGAATTCGGCCAACGAGATCATTGGCGATGAGGACAAGCGCAAGCAGTTCGATCGCGGCGAGATCGATGCTGAAGGCAAGCCGCGCTTCCAGGGCTTTCCGGGCGGCGGCTTTCCGGGCGGCGACCCGCGCGCACGCCGTACTTCTCCGGGCGGCGGGTTCGAAACGCATACCTTTCGCACCGGCGGCGCCGGCCTTGGCGGCGGTGGCGGCTTCGAGGACATCCTCAACAGCATGTTTAGCGGTGCGGGCCGCGGCGGCGCCCGGCCGGGTGCCGGCACCACCTTCGAGTTCGATCCGGGCGGGATTGCGCTCGATCTCGATCTCAATGTCGCGATGACGGTTTCGCTTGAAGAGGCGGTCAACGGCGTCGAGAAACGCGTCCGGCTGCCGACCGGCAAGGAACTCAATGTCAAGATTCCGGCCGGTGTCAGCGCCGGCCAGCAGATCCGGTTGAAGGGGCAGGGCGAGACCGCGCCCGGCCACCCGCCCGGCGATCTCCTGATCACCGTCAACATCGCGCCGCACGCTTTCTTCAAGGTCGACGGCGGGGATCTGCGGGTCGATCTGCCGATTACGCTCTACGAGGCCGTGCTGGGCGGCAAGGTCCGGGCTCCGACGCTGGGCGGCGCCGTCGAATTGTCGATCCCGAAGAATACTTCGAGCGGCCGCACCTTCCGCCTCAAGGGCAAGGGACTGCCGAAAACGGGCGGGACGGCCGGCGACCTGTTCATTACCACCCGTATCATGTTACCGGACGGGAACCACAGCGACCTCGAGACGTTGATGCAAAAGTGGCGCGACGGACACCCTTACAATCCGCGCAGCGATCTCGGCTGACCGCATCACTCCGCCAAAAAAAAGGTGCGGCCTCGAAAGGGGGACCAGCGCGGTACTAAACCCCGATCGAGGCCGCTTGCGTCGATCGGCGGATCGAACGCTTCACATTCTCGCGATAACATCCAGTGCGATATTTAGACGCGCCCATGTTCCAATTCCAGATTTTCAATGTCGGAATTGGGACATCCGCCATGACCTTGTTCAGCCGCCGCTTTTTTCGGTCTGCTCATAGACCATTTGTGCCACCTGCATCAGCCTTTCGCGGTCGCTGCCGCCGCTCACCACATAGCCGACGCCGCGGTCGGCCCAGAACAGCGCCCCATCACCGTCCTGTCTGGCATAACGCATCTGGGTCGTCTCGGTGGCTGCCCGGGCGGTGTAGACCGTAAAGCGCTCTCCGGATGCGCTCTCATACATCAGGAACGAGGCGGGTCCGGTCGGGCCGGGCAACAGCCGGCCACCCACCAGCTTCAGCCCTGTTGCGCCCAATTCCGGCGCCCGGACATCCCAGCCGCAGCGCTTGGTCAGCCATTGCTGCAGATGGGCGCGCTCGCTTCCCGGCACCTCGACGGGGTGACGCACCTCGACCACATAGAGCCGGTGCGCATCCAGCGCATCCAGCGTGAAATTCTGGAATACCGAGGGCGAGGCGAGGGCGCCGCGCGCCAGCCAGCCGACGCCGCCGCCGACCAGGAACGCCACCAGCGTCGCGGCCACCGCGCCGTAGATCCATTTGCGTGGCCGCCGCACCAGCCGCTCGATCTCCAGCCGCTTCGGCACCGCTTCGTCGGCCACCGAATCGTAACGTGCATGCAACGCTTCCGCCATCGCCCGCCACGATTGCACCCGCTCGGCATCGTCGGGATGCGTGGCGAGCCACGCTTCGACATCGCCGCGACGCTCCGGCGGCAGTTCGCTGTCGACGAAGGCGTGCAATTCGTCTTCGGTGACGGGAATTTTCCTGTCGGTCATTGTCGTTGTCCAGTCTCGATCGAAAATCGTCCAGCCAAATGCATTTTGCCTGCCATCATTTCACCCGACGCAGCGCCGGGCGCTCGCCTTCGAGGACCGCTTTCACATGGGCGCGGGCGCGGGCGAGGCGGGACATCACGGTTCCGATCGGCACGCCCTGAATGTCTGCGACCTCGCGGTAGCTCAATCCTTCCAGCATCACCAGCAGCAGCACCGCGCGCTGCTCCTCGACCAGGGTCGCCAGCGCGCGGGCGATGTCGCGGCCTTCCGCTTCGGTCCCGCTGGCGTCGGGATTGTTGTCGAGCAACGGCATGAATTGCGGCCGCCGGGCCAGCGAGCGCCGACAATTCTTGTTGAGGTTGGTCAGGATGGTGTAGAGCCAGCTCCGAACGTCACCGCCGAGAAACAGCCGTTCCGAACGCAGCGCCCGCACCAGCGTGTCCTGCACCAGGTCGTCGGCGACATCGGCATCGCGCGCCAGCGCACGCGCGTAGCGCCGCAGCGCCGGAATCATGGCTTCGACACTTTCACGAAACGCGGTCATCGAAGCTCGATCCCAAGGTTTGCCGGCCGGCCTTCAATCGTACCAGCGTGAACGTCTCGCACAACATAACCCCGAAAATGTGTGGCTATTCCGGCTATCGAGCGGTGCGGCGGAACGGCAGGGTGGATTGGGGCTGTACCCGTTGGGACGGCTGGTGTACCTCCAACACCGGATTCAAGCTTGATGGGAAGCGGAATGTCGCAAAGTTCAGGATTGATGCAGGGCAAGCGCGGAGTGATCCTGGGCGTTGCCAACAACCGCTCGATCGCCTGGGGCATCGCCAAGGCGTGCCACGCCGCGGGAGCCGAGATCGCGCTCACCTGGCAGGGCGATGCCTTGAAGAAGCGGGTCGAGCCGCTGGCGGCGGAGCTTGGCGCCATCCTGCTCGGCCATTGCGACGTCACCGATTTCTCCACCATCGATGCGGTGTTCGATGCGCTGAAGCAGAAGTGGGGCAAGATCGACTTTGTGGTCCATGCGATCGCGTTCGCTGACAAGGACCAGCTCGACGGCCGCTATCTCGAAACCACCGCCGAGAATTTTTCCAAGAGCCTGCTGATCAGTTGCTACTCGCTGACCGCGATCGCGCAGCGCGCCGAGAGGCTGTTGACCGACGGCGGCTCGATCCTGACCCTGACCTATTACGGCTCCGAGAAATGGATGCCGCATTACAACGTGATGGGAGTCGCCAAGGCGGCGCTGGAGGCGAGCGTTCGCTATCTCGCCGCCGATCTCGGCGAGAAGAACATCCGCGTCAACGCCATTTCGGCGGGGCCGATCAAGACACTGGCATTTGCCGGCATTGCCGACTCCCGCTATCTCTTGAAGTGGAACGAAGTCAACGCGCCAATGCGCCGCAACGTGACCATTGAGGAAGTCGGCGACAGCGCGCTCTATCTGCTGTCGGACCTGTCCCGTGGCGTGACCGGCGAGGTGCACCACGTCGATTCCGGCTATCACGTGGTCGGCATGAAGCGCCCGGAGGCGCCGGACATTGCGTTCGGCAGCGCGTCGAAGGAATAGACCTCAACTTCGATGACTTCGCGAACGGTCTACTATATCCGACACGGCGAGACGGCATGGAATGCGGCAGGCCGCTTCCAGGGCACGCGCGATATCCCGCTCAACGCGCTCGGCCGCAGCCAGGCGGTCGCCGCCGGCGAAATCCTGGCCGGCCTGCTGGCCCGTGACGGCCGCGCCGCAACAGCATTGCCTTATGTCGCCAGCCCGCTCCGCCGGGCGCGGCTGACCATGGAGTTGGTGCGCGACGTGCTGAAGTTGCCGCCGGCCGACTATCATGTCGACGACCGTTTGCGGGAAATCGGTTACGGCCAGTGGGAAGGGCTGACGCTGCCGGAAATGCAGCGCCATGACTCCGCCACCTTCGCCTCACGCCATCTCGACAAATGGGGCATCGCCGCGCCGGCGGGCGAGAGCTACGCCAGCGTCACGCTGCGGATGCGGGAATGGTTCGATTCACTACTGGCCGACACCGTGACCGTCGCCCATGGTGGCACCATGCGTGCGCTGATGGTGGCGCTCGGCGTGGCGACGCCGCTCGAGGCCGCCGAGACCCCGATCGGGCAGGGCGTGGTCTATGTCTTCAGAGACGGCGGGATGACGAAATATGGCTGAGCGCTACCGGAGAACCGGTGCTTGGCCCCGGCGAGCAGCTTTGCCGAGCACGCACCTGAGCCAAACCTGTTCAAGAAGAACTGCCTATTGCCAAGTGCCGCCCCGGATCGATCGCAACAATGATCGCTTGCACGTGTTGATAATACCAGCCCTCACGAGAGGCTCCATTTCTGACCTCGACCAACGCTTTTATCCACGGCGAATGGTCCTCCATGTGATCGAACCGTTGGGGGCCGCTCGCTCACCATGAGCGGCCACCCAAGACCGGCCCTTGACAGGAGGCCGCTCTTTCTTCAGCCGGTCCGGCCGGCGCAGAGTTCGTCGATCTTGTTGAGCATACGATCCAACAGAGCTTCCGCCGACGCGATTGGAATTCCCCCTTGTTGAAGCTGGCGGATTTCGCGGCGCTGGTGATGGACTTGGATCCGCATGCGCTCGATCTCGCGTCACGCTTTCAAGCTGCATGACGTTCTCGCTCAGCCATGATTTTTTCGATCTGCCGAAGAACAACTTCAGCAGGGCGGCCTTCACGTTTGAGGAGGCGCAGGTGGCAAACCCGGATTTCGCGACCTCGATCGGCGTCCATTGACGTTCACCCACAAACTAACTAATGTGAACAAAGAGAGAACAAACAGCAAGTCGCTAGTTGTCGTCGTCTTCCTCTGAAGAGGCACAAAGTGGCAGTTGCGGATCGCTTGACAGCATCTCGAATTGGTCGATTACGTTCTCAACCATAAGTAGAAACCGGGTGGGCTTGGGGGGCTGCGGTTGGCGAAGAAATCTGTGAAGCATGATCCGGCCGACGGGTTGATTGTTGGCGAAGTCGGTCGCTGGGCTGCGGAGAAGCATGAACGCCTTCGAAAGTACATCGACGCGGCGGGGAAGGCGCGCGCGAAATACGTTCCACCCAAGGGTTGGGCGACGGCGAGCTACGTAGAACTTTATTCGGGTGCCGGTCGTTCGCTCATCGAAGGTACCAATCGGATCATTGATGGTAGCGCGCTGGTGGCATATAGAGCGGCTCAGTCGAGTGCCATGCCCTTCACCGATCTACACCTGTCGGACTTGGAGAAAGTAAATAGTGATGCAGTCGCGCAGCGGATCAAAGAGCTCGATGGCACCGTGCAAAGCTATTGCGGTCCTGCGGATCGAATAGTTGACAGAGTGCTACGCGCTCTCAATCCCCATGGTTTGCACTTGGCGTTCCTCGACCCGTTCTCGCTAGGTTGCTTCCGTTTTCAATCATCGAGAAGATGCTCAAATTTCGACGCATGGACATGATCGTGCATGTGAGCCTATTCGACCTTCAACGTAACCTCGATGATTATAGCAGCGTCGGCGATCCGACTCTCGATAATTTTGCGCCGGGATGGCGCGATGCGATAAGCGTTCGACAAGCCAACGCGCCGTTGCGCGCGGCTCTGGTCGAATATTGGTTGGGTCTGATCCGATCGCTTGGTTCGAAGCCAGCCACGGGTATTCCGTTGGTGGTAGGGGAGCAGAACCAACGGCTCTATTGGTTGGTTTACCTTAGCTCCAATCCGCTTGGTCACAAACTGTGGAATAGCGTACAGAACCTGACAGGCCAGAGGTCGTTGTTCAGATAAGGAGAGCTTCATGGCGGAGACCTCAATCGAATGGACCGACGCGACTTGGAACCCTGTTGCGGGTTGCACCATCCTGTCTCCGGGATGCACTAACTGCTACGCCATGCGAATGGCGGCTCGCCTTGAAGCGATGGGAATGCAGAAATATCGTGGGCTGACGCGCAAGAGCGGTCGTCGCGCACTATGGACCGGCAAGATACGCCTCGACCAAAACGCTCTAACGGTGCCCCAGAGGTGGCGTAAGCCGCGACGCATTTTTGTTAACTCGATGTCGGACCTGTTTCATGAAGCCGTGCCCGCGAGCTTTATCGCGCAGGTGTGGGCCGCGATGAATTCAACGCCATGGCACACGTACCAAATCCTGACAAAGCGACCGGATCGAATGGCCCAACTCACTCCATCCCTGCCTGTACTGCGAAATGTCTGGCTCGGCACGAGCGTTGAAAATGCGGACTATCTTTACCGCATAGATGATCTGCGGTGCGTCAGCGCGACGGTTCGGTTCATCTCATTCGAGCCGCTGTTGGGATCAGTAGGTGAGCCGAATTTGCAGGGCATCGATTGGGCTATTGTCGGTGGCGAAAGCGGGCCGCGATCACGACCGATGCTCGAAGAATGGGTCGCAGGGATTGAGGCGGCCTGTCGACGTTCCAAAACCGCGTTCTTTTTCAAGCAGTGGGGCGGCGTTCGCAAGGCTATGACCGGACGAAAGTACCGGGGCCGTACGTTCGACGAGATGCCCCGCGAACGCCTCTCCGCTTAGAAATGGCTACTCCTGACACTCGGCGGATGCTGACCTGCCGAGCTATTGATTTCTCAACGATTTTCGCGGAAGTGTCCGGAGGCTCCAGGCATTTCGTTCGGCCGCGCGTCGACGGAATAGACGCCGGGTTGGGGCAGGGTGTGGTGTACGTGTTCAAAGACGGCGGAGTGACGAAACATGGTTAGCAAAACGTCCGTCATGCCCGGCTTGTCCCGGACATCCACGTCTTTTTGACGTACTCACCGCAAGGAAGACGTGGATGGCCGTGACAAGCCCGGCCATGACGATGGCAGAGGTCATTTGACGCGTCTCCCTCTTGCGGGTTACGACATTTCGCTCTGTTGACCTTCCGCAGAAATGCGGAAAACCAACGAAGGCTCAGCCCATGTCCTTCAACACGTTCGGCCACATGTTTCGGGTCACGACCTTCGGTGAAAGCCACGGGATCGCGATCGGCTGCGTGGTCGATGGCTGCCCGCCGCTGCTGCCGCTCACCAATGAAGACGTCCAGCACGACCTCGATCGCCGCCGTCCCGGACAATCACGCTTCACCACCCAGCGCCAGGAGGCCGACGTGGTGAAGATCCTGTCCGGGGTGATGGCGCATCCGGACACCGGCGTGCAGGTGACGACGGGGACGCCGATCGCGCTGCTGATCGAGAACACCGATCAGCGCTCCAAGGATTATTCCGAAATCAAGGACAAGTTTCGTCCCGGGCATGCCGACTTCACCTATCAGGCCAAATACGGCCTGCGCGATTATCGCGGCGGCGGGCGCTCCTCGGCGCGCGAGACCGCGACGCGGGTCGCCGCAGGCGCCATCGCCCGCAAGATCGTGCCCGGCATGACCGTGCGCGGGGCACTGGTGCAGATGGGGCCGCACCGGATCGATCGCGGCAAATGGGATTGGGACGAAATCGCCCGCAACCCGTTTTTCTGTCCCGACAAGGACAAGGCCGCATTCTTCGAGAGCTATCTCGACGGCATCCGCAAGCAGGGCTCCTCAATCGGCGCCGTGCTCGAGATCGTCGCCGAGGGCGTGCCCGCAGGATTGGGCGCGCCGATTTATGCCAAGCTCGATGCCGAGATCGCCGCGGCGCTGATGAGCATCAACGCGGTCAAGGGCGTCGAGATTGGCGCCGGGTTCGGTGCGGCCGAATTGTCGGGCGAGGAGAACGCCGACGAGATGAGGACCGGCAATAACGGCGTCCGCTTCCTGTCCAACCAGGCCGGTGGCATTCTCGGCGGCATCTCCACCGGACAGCCGGTGGTGGCGCGCTTTGCGGTGAAACCGACCTCCTCTATCCTGTCGCCGCGCCAAACCGTGGACCGCGGCGGCGCCGACACCGACATCATGACCAAGGGCCGTCACGACCCCTGCGTCGGCATCCGTGCGGTGCCGGTCGGCGAAGCCATGTTGGCGTGCGTGCTGGCGGACCATTTTCTGCGCCATCGCGGCCAGGTCGGGATCGCGCAGCCGTAGTTTGCTGCGTGAAGCTGGGCGCGGCGGGCATGACCACCTCGATTGCCGACGTCAGGCGCCGATAATCGCCTGCAATTCCGCGATCATCTTCTCGGCCTGAAAGGGCTTGCCAAAGAAACGGCTATCGGTCGGCAATTCGGTCGGATCGACCAGCCGGTGCCCGGAGACGACGACAATCTTGACCGGCGGCCACCGGTTGCGCACGGCATGCGCGAGCTTCAGCCCATCCATCGATCCGGGCATGCTGACGTCCGTAAGCAGCAGCGTGATGTCGGAGCGGCTTTCAAGGATCGCAATGGCCTCGTCGGCGTTTTTTGCCTCGATCGCGCTAAATCCGGCTTCCTCGACGATATCGATGGCATGAAGGCGAAGAATGGCTTCATCCTCGACGACAAGCACGGCGTAAGGTCTGGCGGGCATCTGCACTCAATTCATTAACTCCGCGTTCCCGCCAAATCGGTCAATTTGGTCTCGAAACGGCAGACGACGCCCTCAGGCAGGTAATCGATTCTGACGGAACTGCCAAAATCGGACGACAACGTGCTTTCGATCAGACGCGAACCGAAACCGCGGCGGGATGGCGGCGAAACGGCCGGACCGCCATTTTCTCGCCATTCGAAACGAAAGACCTGCGTGGCTTCGGACACGGTACAATCCCAGCTCACATCGATCGTTCCCCCTGGCACCGACAGCGCGCCATATTTCGCCGCGTTGGTTGCCAGTTCATGAAGCGCGAGCGCGAGCGAAAGTGCCTGCCTCGCCGTGAGGTCGACCGGAGGGCCGCTGGCGCGGATTCGCGCTTCGCCGGTTCGATGCGCTGCGAGCGCCCCCTCGACGACGATTTGCATCGGCGCGCTGGTCCAACTTGACCGTATCAGCACATCGTGGGCCTGGTTCAGCGCGGAAAGACGCGCATCGAAGATGGTTCGCGCCTGTTCCTTTGTCGTCGCCGTGCGAAATGTCTGGCTGGCGATGGCGCCGACCATCGCCATGGTGTTTTTCATGCGGTGTTCGAGCTCGCGGGTCAAGAGCTGCTGCTGAAGTTCGGCGTGTTTCAGTTCGCTGATATCGCGGATGGTGCCGATGAAACGGCTGGCCACGCCATTCTCAAAGTTGGCTTTGCCTTTGGCCGAACACCACCTTTCGATGCCGTCCTCAAGGCCGATCGCCCGATATTCGATATCGTAGGCGCCTGCGCCGCCCGGTTGCATCGCGTCGAGGCAGGCTTTTTCAGTGGCTTCGCGGTCGTCCGGATGGATACCGGCCAGGAACACGTCGAACGAAACCGGCTTGCCCGGTGTCAGCCCGAATAGCTGGTAGCACCGGTCATCCCATTTCAGCACGCCGTTTTGCGGATCGAAATCCCACGTTCCGATATCGGCGGCGTTGATCGCGAACGCGACGCGCTGCTGGCTCTCGAACAGTTGCTCCTCGATTTCCTTCTGATTGTCGATATCGGTATTGGTCCCGATCCAGCGGATGATCCGGTCTGCCTTGTCCCGCATCGGAAGCGCGCGCGCGAGATGCCAGCGGAACGAGCCGTCGGCGCGGCGCAGCCGGAACTCGGTTTGGTATGGCGTTCCGTTGCTCAGCGCCCTGGCCCATGTCGCGGCCGCCGGACCGATGTCGTCGGCATGAACCATCAACGCCCATTTGCTGCCCGCGAGGTCCTCGAATGCGAGCCCGCTATAGGAAAATACCTGGTCGTTGAACCAGTCGAGCCGTCCGTCGGGGGTTGCCGACCAGACCTGGTTGGGCATTGCCTGGGCAAACGTCTTGAAACGTGTCTCGCTTTCCACGAGCGCCTGCTCGGCAGCTTTCAGCTTGCCGATGTCGAGCGAGACGCCATACATCTGGCTCGGCTTGCCATTCAGGTCCCGCGCCAGCCGGCCACGGACCAGCACCCACCCTGACGTGTCGTCCGGTTTCACGACCCGGTATTCGACGTCGTAATCCTCGCCGGTTGCGATCGTGTGTGCGACTGCCGCTGTCATCCGTGCCTGGTCCTCGGGGGCAACGGCGTTAAGCAAATCCTGATAGGTAAAATCGTCAGCGGCGGACCGCCCGAAATTCTCCTTGCAGACGTCCGAGGCCGTGAGGGCACCCGTCGCGAGGTCGAGGCCCCAATGGCCGAGACGGCCCGCATCCAACGCCAATCGCAAGTGCTGTTCGCTGGCCTTCAATGCCTCGTCGGCGAGACGGCTCTCCGTGATGTCGCGCGAAACGGAGAGCAGCCGGTCCGGCCTGCCTTCGCCGTCGCGTATCAGCGTCACCGTGACGTCCCACCATTTCGGTGTCCCCGCCATGGTGGTCGCGAAACCCTGGAAGTGCCCGATTTCGCCGGCTAGTGCGGCCTTGACGGCGGCCTTGGCGTCGAGGTGGCCCTTGTCCTGCCAGAAGTCCGGCCACGGGCAGCCCTTGATGGCATCGAAGTCCGTGACTTCCATGACCCGCTGGCCGCCCTCGGTCATGAAGATGAGGTTGCCGTCGAGGTCGAGGATCTTGATGCAATCGCCCGACGAACCGAGCAGGCCACGCAAGAGGGCGTTGGGGTCTGAAACCGGTATTGACGCGTAATCCACGAGGCACTCGCAAATAATGACGGCAACGCTCCGGCGCCTCATCATCGCTTAGCAGAGAAAAGGGGGATTGGGGATGCAGGGTCCGGGTAGGACGAACGTATGGACCTGGCTTTGGTTCCAACCGGTCGTGAGGCCCGGAATTCACGTCTGACGTGCTGGTCGCGCTACGCGCCTTTGGGCTTCCGTCCGGCGATGCTTGCCCGCGCCTGGGTGCGGAAGGCCCCCACCCAGGACATCGCTGGTGCATCTGACGACATAAACCGATGCGACGCTACGTTGCGCTAATACCATTTTTGCGGATGAGGTCCGATAGCTGAACCAAAAGCTCCCGCAGCCGGGCATTTTCCTCAAGCAGCAAATGAATGTCTTCGGCGCGTTCTTCACCCCAAAGTGCCGCTTCGTCGCCCCGAAGCGCATCTTCGTCGAACAGCGAAAGCGTGTCGTCGGCAGGATCGTCAGCCCATAATGTGGGTTCGCTGACACCGCCCTGCCTATGATGCGGCGAATGATTGATCCCCATGACAATACTCCAATGCAACGGTCAAACGCGCCCCCGCCTTTTCCCGCGCCCAGATTGAATTGAGTTGGCCGGCAAATTTGAGACCAAAATTGGCAAGGCATTGAGACGCGCCCCATTGATGCCGCGATGACGCCGGAAATCTTACGCCAGGCCCCCACGCCAGCCCCGTCATTCCGGGACGCGCCGACTGAACTCGGGTTTACCCGAGTTCAGCAAATACGATTGTCCAAGTCGGCAACAGCCGACTTGGATGGCGCAGGCCCGGAATCCATAACCACGAACGTTGCTGTTGCGCAAAGCTGGGGCCGCTTTCCCGTTGACACCAGGCATCGGTGGTTATGGATTCCGGGCTCGCGCTGGCGCGCGCCCCGGAATGACGGCGGTGATTTTGCCTGACGGGCAAATCAGCCAAAGCTGTCTAGCCCTGGTTGCAAAAATATATCGCTTCGCGTTTGACCCAAATCACTTCTATAAGCGCCGCTGTCTCGTGCCCTCACAAAGGGGCGTTTCGCGGTCGTCACGGACGTTGGGCGCGGGATGCGATGGACGCGGGTGGGTCGAACGACGACGACACCAACGCGGACGGCAAAGCCGTGTGGTCCTGGCGCCCCGACGCTGGCGTCAAGTTTGCGGGGCAACCCGCAGGCGACGGTGGCAAACAAGCCCGGTCACCGAGGAGAGCGCGGAATAAACCGTAAACCATTGCGTGCGGGAATGCCGGGCTGATCCGGTGGACCTGTGGTGACTACGCTCGTGTGCTTTATTATCATTCGCACGCGAGGCTGCGGGTGCATCGACACCCGGCATTCCCCACGCCCTCACAGGGGCGGAAGTATTGGCAAGACTCGGACGCATCGCGCCGCGGGAATGTCTTTCGCCGTCATTCCGGGGCGCGCGGAGCGCGAGCCCGGAATCCATAACCACCACTGCCGATTTTGAACACGACTGGCTACACATCGCCCCACGCGAATTCCGTGGTTATGGATTCCGGGCCTGCGCCAAGTGGCGCGTCCCGGAATGACGACGGAGAGGATTGCGCCGCGGGAATGCGGACACGTATCTCACCGCCGTCATTCCGGGCTCGCGCTGACGCGCGCCCCTGAATGACGAAGAGATGGGCTCCCGGGTACAAAAAGCTTCAGCCGATCTGTTATTGTTGCCTTGACGTTTGAGAGCCTTGCCCAGCAAATGCAGGCATCATGAATTTTCCCGATCTGCAAAAGCTGACTGACTGGCTGATCGACGGCGCGAGGTCTGCGACCACCCCGACCCGGATGATGTCGGAGACCTGCGAACGCCTGGTGCAGGCCGGACTGCCGCTCTGGCGCGTCGGCGTCTTCATTCGCATGCTGCATCCCGACGTATTCGGCCGTGGCTTCTTCTGGCGGCCGGGAACCGAGGTGGTGGTGACATCAGCGGATTTCGATATCCAGGATTCGCCGGAATACAGAAGCAGCCCGCTCGCGATCCTGTACGACTCCGAGCAGGAGGTGAGGTTTCGCCTCGACGATCCCGCCAGCAGGGGCTTTCCGTTCTTCGACGATTTGCGCGCCGAAGGCGTTACCGACTATATCGCGCTGCCGCTCTGGTTTGTCGGCGAGATGCATGCATCGAGCTGGAGTACGAAACAGCCCGGCGGCTTCAGCGACCGGCAACTGGATGTGCTGCGATCGCTGGTGCCGCCACTGGCGCGGGTCATCGAGATCATTAGCCTGAGCCGGAAGGCCGCGACCCTGCTCGATACCTATGTCGGCAACCGCGCCGGCGAGCGGATTCTCGGAGGCCAGATCCGCCGCGGCCACACCGAGACGATGGGTGCGGCGATCTGGCTGTCGGACCTGCGCGGTTTCACCGCGCTGTCCGATCGACTGGCACCGGAAATCGTGGTCGAGATTCTCAATCGCTACTTCGACTGCCAGGTGCCGGCGATCCGCAAGCACGGCGGAGAGATCCTGAAATTCATGGGCGACGGGCTGCTCGCGGTGTTTCCGATCGCGGAGGATGAAAGCAATATTGCCGAAGTCTGCGGGCGCGTTCTGCAGGCGGCGCGGGAATCCCGCGCCAGCGTCGAAGAGATGAGCTACGTCAATGGCGAAACCGTCGAGCGTTTCCGCTTCGGGGTCGCGTTGCATGTCGGCAGGATTCTGTTCGGCAATATCGGCGGCGGCAACCGGCTCGACTTCACCTGTATCGGCCCGGCGGTCAATCTCGCCGCCCGGCTGGAAAAGATCGCCGGCCGCCTCAAGCGCATCGTGGTCGCCTCGGAGCAGTTTGCCGGGATCTGCGGCAGCGGCTGGACCGATCTCGGCGAGTTTCCGATCGCCGGCTTTGCCAAGGTCGAGCGGGTCTACGGCCTGGCCGACGAAACCGGGGCCGAGGTGAAGTGCTACTCCTCCGGCTCGGTGGTGAACAACAGCGGATAACCCTTGGCGCGGCCGGCGTCGGTGGCGCGCGTCGCCTTGGTCTCGGCAACGTCCTTGGTGAAGACGGCGACCACGCAGACACCGCGCCGGTGCGCGGTGATCATCACCTTGTGAGCCTGATCCTCGGTCATCCGGAACTCGGCCTTCAGGACCGTGACGACAAACTCGCGCGGCGTGTAGTCGTCGTTGACAAGGATGACCTTGTGCAGACGCGGCCGTTCGGTCTTGGTCTGCACCTTGGTCCGCGGTTTGGTGACGGTGTCGATCATTCCGGCGGCACGTCCTGGCGGTTGCTGAAGTTCTCTCGATTGCGTCAGACAGAATATAGTCTCGCAGGCTGCTGTGGAACCGGCTGTTTTGCGATGGCTTGGTTGCGGCGCCGGCGCCGCGCCACGATTTCTCCCAGATCATGGCAGCCGTCGGCTAACTTGAATGTGAAGCGCGGCCGATCTTCCGGCTTTTCGCGGCACGCTTTGCGTGTCACGATCCTGGCCGACGCGGGAGGGCAGCAATGCGCTGGTGTGTCTCGATCGGAGCGGTGCTGGTCGCGGGGGCGATGGCCGGAGGCCCCGTTGCCGGCATGGCGGCTCCCGGCCCTGGAAATCGTGCGGCGGCCGAGGCGAAGCCGTCGGTCGATGTCGAGCTGATTCTCGCCGTGGATGTTTCCTACTCGATGGACCTCGACGAACTCGCCGTGCAGCGCGAGGGCTATGCGCAGGCCATCAACTCGAAGGAATTCCTGCAGGCGCTGAAAACCGGCCCGACCGGCAAGGTTGCGGTTACCTATTTCGAATGGGCGGCGTCGAACGACCAGAAGATCATCATTCCCTGGCGGGTCATCGACGGACCGGAATCGGCGGACGCGGTCGCCCACGAGATCCTGAAGACGCCGATCCGCCGGGCGTCGCGCACCTCGATCTCGGGAGCGATCAATTTCGCCGTGCCGCTGTTCGACGAGAATCCGAACCACGGGCTGCGGCGGGTCATCGATATTTCCGGCGACGGCGCCAACAACAATGGCGCGCCGGTCACCGGTGCGCGCGACGCGGCGCTCGCCAAGGGCATCGTCATCAACGGGCTGCCGATCATGGTGAAGGAGCCGTCCTATTCGACAATGGACATCGACAATCTCGATTTCTACTACGAAGACTGTGTCATCGGCGGACCCGGTTCCTTCGTGGTGCCGATCAAGGATCGCGAGAAGTTCAAGGAGGCGATCCGAAGCAAGCTGCTGCTCGAAGTCGCCAACCGGCAGCCCGGGCGCCGGATCGTGCCGGTGGCCGAGAAGCAACCGCGCGTCTCCTGCCTGATCGGCGAGAAGATCTGGCAGGAAAGGTGGGGGCGATAGCCTCAGCGTTTGAACCGCGCCACCAGTTCGACATGGGGAGTGTGACGGAACTGGTCGACCGGCGTGACACCCTCGATCCGATAGCCGCCGTCGATCAGGATGCGGGCGTCGCGCGCGAATGTCGCGACATTGCACGACACCGCAACCACTGCTGGAATCCGGCTCGCCGCCAGTTGCTGGACCTGCGCCAGTGCGCCTTGCCGCGGCGGATCGAAAACCACGGTATCGTAGTCGCGCAGTTCCTGCGGCATCAGCGGCCGCCGGAACAGGTCGCGTGCCTCGGCCTTGACCGGCTTCAGTCCGGAAGTCGCCGACGCCGCCTTCTGCAATGCCGCCACCGCGCCGGCGTCGTTGTCGAACGCCGAAACCCGCGCCTTCGCCGCCAGCCGCAATGCGAACGGTCCGACCCCGCAAAACAGGTCGGCGATGTGCCTGGCGCGCTGGCAATGTGCGGTCACCCGCGCCGCCAGCGCCTCCTCTCCGGCGGCGGTGGCCTGCAGGAACGAGCCCGGCGGCAAGGTCAGTTGTGCCGCGCCGATCGAGATCATGGGCGGTGTTCGCATCAGCACCAGTTCACCGTGCCGGGTCAGCCGGACCAGGCGATGTTGCTCGGCGACGCGTGACAGTGCCGCGATCATGGTCGCTGGCAGCGGCCCCGAGCCCCGGATATCGACGTCGAGCCCGTTGCTCACCAGCGTAACCTGGATGTCCAGCGGTTTGTCGGCGGGCTTGAGGGTCGCGGCCAAGGCTCTACTGGCGTCGAACGCGCCGTGCAGGGCCGGATCGAGAATCGGACAGTCGTCGATCGCCACGATCGCGTGGCTGTTGGCCGCGGCAAAGCCGACGCGCAATTCGCCATCGCTGCCGCGGCGGGCATGAACCGTGATACGCCGCCGCCCGGTGCCGTGCGCATCGACGAGAACGTCGACCTCACATTCGATGCCGGCATGTGCCAGCGTGTCGACCACGACCCTGCGTTTCCAGGCGCGATAGGCCTCGGGCTGCCAATGCTGGATGGCGCAGCCGCCGCAGCCGCCAAAATATCGACAGAACGGCGGGATCCGCTCCGCGCTGGCGCGATCGATCCGCAACAGGCGCCCGCGGTCGGGATGGCCAGCGACCGGCGCGATTTCGACGATCTCACCGCCCAGCGTATACGGAACGAACACGCTCTCGCCGTTGGTCAAGCCGACGCCATCGCCGCGGTGGCCGACATGGTCGATGACAAGATGCCTCGTGCCGGCACTAGCCACGGCGCGCGCCGATGAAGAATTCGATGTTTCCGTCGCCGCCCGTGATCGGCGACGGAAACACCCTTATCTCAGTGCATCCAAGCGAGGACGCGAACGCCGCGATGTCGTCGCAGGCCGCCTGGTGAATCGCGGCGTCGCGGACGATGCCGCGCTTGCAATGCTTTGCTGGGGCCTCGAATTGCGGTTTGATCAGGGCGAGCAGATGCATCGGCGCTGCCGCCAGCGACAGCGCCGCCGGCAGCACGGCCTTCAATGAAATGAAACTGACGTCGATGACGACGATGTCGGGCCGTTGCGGCAGGCGCTTGCCCTCAAGCTTCCGGATATCGGTCTGCTCCATCGACACCAGCCTGGGATGGCCGTGCAGCGAGCGATGCAATTGGTTGCGCCCGACATCGATGGCGAATACCAGGCTGGCGCCATTGGCGAGCAATACTTCGGTAAAGCCGCCGGTCGATGCGCCGATGTCGAGACAGACGTGATCCTCGATTTCGAACGGGTACTGCTCGATCGCGCTCGCGAGTTTGACGCCGCCCCGTGAAACAAAGGGATGCGCGGGCTCGGCACGCAGGACGGCGTCGGGGGCGATGCTCTCCGATGCCTTCAGCACCGGCTTGTCATTGGCGGTCACATGGCCGGCTTCGATGGCGGCCCGGGCTCGCGCCCGGCTCTCGAACAGGCCGCGCTCGACCAGCAACATATCCGCGCGCTTGCGGAGAGAGGACACGCGGGTCTCCCGTCTGGGCAGCGTTCGATCCGAACCGTGAAGGGCCGTCCTGCCGGGCAGGCGGCAAAAGCCGGGAGCGGTCAGGCCAGCTTCACCACCTCGGCCTTGAAATCCTTGCCGAGCGCTTCGAACACCTTGGCGACGATGCCCTTGGCGTCGAGTCCGGCGCGGGCGTACATCGCATTCGGGGTGTCGTGGTCGAGGAATACGTCGGGCAGCACCATCGCCCGCATCCGCAGGCCGCCATCGAGCATGCCGTGCTCGGCCAGGGTCTGCATGACATGCGAGCCGAAGCCGCCGATCGCGCCTTCCTCGATGGTGAGAAGGACATCGTGTTCGCGCGCCAGTTTCAGCACCAGATCGACGTCGAGCGGCTTCATGAAGCGTGCATCGGCAATGGTGGTGGAAAGTCCATGCGCCGCCAATTCGTCGGCGGCTTTCTCGGATTCGCCGAGGCGGGTGCCGAACGACAGCAACGCGATCTTGTTGCCCTGGCGGACGATGCGGCCCTTTCCGACCTCGAGTGCGACCCCGGCTTCGGGCATCTCGACGCCGCGGCCCTCGCCGCGCGGGTAGCGCACCGCGCTCGGACGATCATTGATCGCGACCTGGGTCGCAACCATGTGCACCAGTTCGGCCTCATCCGATGCAGCCATGATGACGAAATTGGGCAGGCAGCCGAGATAGGCGTTGTCGAAGGAACCGGCGTGGGTCGCGCCGTCGGCGCCGACGAGGCCGGCCCGATCGATGGCAAAGCGCACCGGCAGGCTCTGGATTGCAACGTCATGTACGATCTGGTCATAGCCGCGCTGCAGGAACGTCGAATAGATCGCGCAGAACGGCTTGTAGCCTTCGGTCGCAAGGCCGGCGGCGAATGTCACGGCATGCTGCTCGGCGATGCCGACATCGAAGGTGCGCTCCGGAAACGCCTTGTTGAAAATGTCGATGCCGGTGCCCGACGGCATCGCGGCGGTAATGCCGACGATCTTTGCGTCCTTCGCGGCTTCCTTGACGAGGCTCTGACCGAAGACGTTCTGATAGGCGGGGGCGTTCGGCTTGGCCTTGGCCTGTGCGCCGGTCGCGACATCGAACTTGACCACCGCGTGATATTTGTCGGCCGAGGCTTCCGCGGGCGGGTAGCCTTTGCCCTTCTGCGTGACAACATGCACCAGGATCGGGCCGGTCTCCATGTCACGGACGTTCCTGAGCACCGGCAGCAAATGGTCGAGATTGTGGCCGTCGATCGGGCCGACATAGTAGAAGCCGAGTTCCTCGAACAGCGTGCCGCCGCCGACCATGAAGCCGCGGGAATATTCCTCGGCGCGGTTGGCACGATCGGCAATCACCTTCGGCAGATGCTTGCCGAGTTGCTTGGCCGCCTCGCGCAGCGAGCGATAGGTCTTGCCTGAGTACAGGCGCGACAGGTAGGCCGACATCGCACCGACCGGCGGCGCAATCGACATGTCATTGTCGTTCAGAATGACGATCAGCCGGGAGTTCATCGCGCCGGCATTGTTCATGGCCTCATAGGCCATGCCCGCGGACATCGCGCCGTCGCCGATCACCGAGATCACGTTGTTCTTGCCGCCCGACAGATCGCGCGCCACGGCCATTCCGAGGCCGGCCGAGATCGAGGTGGAGGAGTGGGCCGCGCCGAACGGATCGTAATCGCTCTCGGTTCGCTTGGTGAAACCAGAAAGACCGCCACCAGTGCGCAGGGTGCGGATACGGTCGCGTCGGCCGGTCAGGATCTTGTGCGGATAGGCCTGATGGCCGACGTCCCAGATCAAGCGGTCGCGCGGCGTGTCGAAGATATAATGCAGGGCGGTGGTCAGTTCGACGACGCCGAGGCCCGCGCCAAAATGGCCGCCGGTGACCGAGACCGCATCGATGGTTTCCTGGCGCAATTCGTCAGCGACCTGCCGGAGTTGCTCAACCTTGAGCCGGCGCAGGTCGTCCGGGGTACGGATCGTGTCGAGAAGCGGCGTCTTACTGAATACAGTCACAGCGATGTTCCAATTTTGCATGTCGGGAGGCAGAGCCCGACGCGAGATGGGTTGCGCAATTTCAGCGCGACGAAGACCAGACGCCGGACGCTATCTCGGCAGGCCGAAACCTGATTGGGAAGCTGAGATGCGCTCCGGATCGTTCAACGTGATATATACACTCTATAGCGGACTTACCCCTCTCAGTCATTTTTGTTAGCTTTTTTAATAGCTTACAGTCGCCTGAAAGTTGCGGCAACGCCGCCTTCGCCAGCCCACAACCTCGGAACCTTTACACTAAACCACCACCCAAAGCCAACCCGCAGGGATTGGAAGCTGCCATGACGGAAACTCTGAAACCCGGAAATCTTAACCGCTTCGACGGGTGGATGGTTCCATTTCGCCCAAATCGCCGGCAGCCGGGAAAGCCCGCGGCGCCGAGTTCCAGCTTTTTCCACGCACCGCGGCGGTCGATCGCGATGATCAGCGCCGGGTGATTGCGGGTGAGGCGATGCGGGCCGCCGAATCTGCCCGGTTCGTGCGCCAAGATTTATTGCGCCTACGGCGGGATGCTCGGGTCGCGAATCAAATCGACGTCGCCGGGGAACGCCTCCATCACTGAACGTCGAGCGGTTCAGTGCCGGTGGCCTCGCCATTGGCATCGGTGGTGATCTTGTCGACCCGTGCCTCCGCCTGCCGCAGCAGTTCCTCGCATCGGCGTTTCAGCGCCTCGCCGCGTTCGTAAATGGCGACGGATTCCTCGAGCGGTACCTTGCCTTCCTCAAGCCGCTTGACGATCGATTCCAGTTCCTCGATCGCGCGCTCGAAGCTCAGCTTCTTGACGTCCACTTGGGTGTTTTCGGCCATATTGCTTTCCCGAATGCGCAGCTTCGCACACGTCGACTGAAGGATAGTTTTGCGGACGTATTGTGGCGGGAATTCACTCGCCCATCAATGCGGTGACATGGGCCGCGACCAACTCTTTTAGACCCTGCAGGTCATAACCGCCCTCGAGCACTGAGACGATCCGGCCACCGGCGCCGGTGTCGGCGACGTCCATCAGCTTGCGCGTCACCCAGCCGAAATCATCGGCCTTGAGATTGAGCGATGCCAGGGGATCGCGGTAGTGGGCGTCGAAGCCGGCGGAGATGACGATGAGTTCGGGGCTGAACTTCTGCAATTGCGGCAGGATGACGTTCTCGAACGCAGAACGGAATTTGACGCTGCCGTCTTCGGGCGCCAGCGGCGCGTTGACGATGGTGTCGTGTTCGCCGCGCTCGCCGCTGGCGCCGGTGCCGGGAAACAGCGGCATCTGGTGCGTCGAGCAATACATCACGGTCGGGTCGGCCCAGAAGATATCCTGGGTGCCATTGCCATGATGGACGTCGAAGTCGACCACGGCGGCACGGCCGATGCCGTGTTTGCGCTGGGCGTGACGCGCCGCAATCGCGGCATGATCGAAAAAGCAGAAGCCCATCGGCTTGTTGGTTTCCGCATGATGTCCGGGAGGGCGCATCGCGACGAACGCGTTGTGGTGGGTGCCGGCCATCACCGCGTCAGTGGCGGCAACCGCGCCGCCGACCCCCCGCATCACGGCTTCCCACGTGCCGGGTGACATCGATGTATCGCCGTCGAGATAGATCAGACCGCTCGACGGCGCGATATGCCGAAGTTCCTCGACATAATGCTCGTTATGGCAAAGCAGGACCTGGTCGAGCGAGCCTTCGGGTGCCGTCTCGCGCACCAGCCGGTCGAAGCTGGCTTCGCCGAGAACCTGCTCAACCGCGCGAATCCGGTCGGGCCGTTCGGGATGCCCTGGCGGTGTCAGATGGTCGAGGCTTGCCGGATGGCTGAGAAGAAGCGTCATGCATTACCTTGGCGCAGCGATCGCGCGTGCGAGAAGGCATTAATCTGAGAGAGTCCACGACCGCTCGGAAAGAGCCGCGGCACAATATGGCGCTACAATTCAGTTCATTCGCACGATGCGCTCGGCAGGCGCGGGCGCAATCGGGCTGTTGGCCTGGAAATAGCCGTACAGGGGGTCGACGTCGTAGACGCCGAAGTGCTGCGCCACGCCTCGCTTCAAAGCGGTGAAACCATCGCCCCCAGCCGACAGAAAGTCGTTGACCGTCACGCGATAGCTCAGCGTGGGATCGATGGGGCGTCCGTTCAACGACATGGCGGCGTCAATCACGTGGTCACCGTACGGCGTTGGTGGGCCGAAAGCGATAAAGGTGGAGATCATTGATCAAACACCAGGCTGGAGAGGAGCCGCGGGCACAATAGTTGTTTCGCTCTCCGAACGCTCGCGGAAGAAATAGTAATCTTTCGTAACTGAGCTAGGATGCGAATTTCCGTGTAGTCATCATCAAGTTTCCGTGGCAAAACATATATAAATCAATTATATAGGTGCCATTGTTGCATGGTTCTTCAATGAAATATCTTGCAATTTGGCTGCTTTTGGCTTATATTTCGCACATGACGAAACTCGAACAACTCAAGAGGCATCTGAGGCCGGGCCGGGTCTATCGGCGCGAGCATTTGGCGCGCCGGTCGACCTCTGTCGACCGGCATCTCAAGCAACTGGTCGAGAGCGGTGTTCTCAAGAAGCTTGCGGGTGGACTCTACGCGTATCCGAGACAGACGGTTTTCGGTCAGGCTCCGGCCAGGGACAGCGATGTCGTGAGCGCCTTCCTTAAAGATGATCGCTTTCTTCTGGCGTCACCTAATGCCTACAACAGCCTTGGTGTTGGCACGACGCAGCTCTATGACAAGACTGTTGTCTACAATCGCAAGCGACATGGCGACTTCTCGTTCGGCGGTCGCAAGTTTGCCTTTCGCGTGAAGCCGGCGTTTCCGAAATCGCTGACGAAGGAGTTTCTCCTCGTCGACCTCGTCAACAATGTGGATCAGCTCGCCGAAGCCAAGGATGAGGTGTTGAAACGGGTGATGGAGCGTGCCGCGGCGTCAGACGCCTCACGCTTGCGACGTGCCGTGCGCAAATACGGGAATGAGAGAACAAAGAAATTCTTTGAAAGGTCGCTCAATGCAGGCGAACTGAACCATGCCGCTTGATTACCTTCATAATCATCCGGAGTTTGAAGATCTGATCCGTATCGTGGCTGATGAGAAGGGGATCGATCCTGCCCTGGTCGAAAAAGACTACTGGATCATGCATTGCATGTACGGTCTCCAGCAACTGAAGTTTACTTTCGAACTGAAGGTCGGAACGTCGCTCTCCAAGGGGTTTCAGATCATCAACCGGTTTTCGGAAGATATCGATATCCGCATCGAACCTCCGCTCGAACACGATGTGAAGGTCAAACCAAATCAGCTGAGTCAGGCGCAGATCAAGACGCGAACAGATTTCTACGATTGGCTTGCGAAGACCATCAGCATCAACGGCATAAAAACGGTCGAACGCGACGCGGCCGCCGATGACATACCGTATTACAGGAGCGCTGGGATCAGCCTGCGGTACGACAGCTTCACCGAACCGATGGAGCGACCCCAAGACGCGAGCGATCTACGACGAGGCTTATGAAGCCAGCAGTTCGCTCTATTACAAGGACAAGCCTACCTTTGAGCAGATGATCGCGGAAATCGGAAAGTGGGTTAGCAAGCTCTAACCCTTCTTGCGTGCAAAGAACGCCTTGAACGCGGCCACCGCCTCCCCGGATCGCATGCGCTCGCCGAACAGATGGCCTTCCTGGTCGATCCGGCGGGTCAGATCTTCGGGCGGCAGCTTCAGAAGCTTGCGCGAGATCGCGACCGCTTCCGCCGGCAACGCGCAAATCTCGCGCGCCACCTTGCGGGCCTCGGCTTCGGTGTGGCCCGGCGCCACCACGACATTGACGAAACCGGCGAGGCGGGCATCTTCAGCACTGACCGTGCGACCCATCACCAGCGTGGCAAACGCCCGCTGGTACCCCATGGTGCGTGGCATCAGCAGGCTGGAGGCGCCTTCCGGGACAAGACCGAGATGGATGAACGGTGTGGAAAATGTCGCCGTGTTGCTGGCGAGCACATAATCGCAATGGAACAGCATGGTGGTGCCGATGCCGATCGCGACGCCGTCGACCGCGGCGATGATCGGCTTGACGTTATGGGCAAGCGAATAAAGGAACTTGGTGGCATTGGACGCGCGCGGTTCGCCGATGTCCGAGGTGCCGTCCCTGAGGAAATCCTCGAGATCGTTGCCGGCGGTGAACACGCCGGAGCCGCCGGTGATGATCATGCAGCGAATCGCCGGATTGTTCTGCGCGGTGTCGATGGCATGGCTCATGGCGCGATACATGTCCTGGGTGATCGCGTTCTTCTTTTCGGGCCGCCGCAACGTGATCACCCGGCTCGCGCCCTCGTCGGTGACTATCAGGTGCCCGGTCATGATACTGTCCTTGAGCAAGCGGCAAGGGGGATGGCTGGCGAGTCTCGGGAGTGTATCCTACATGATCCGCCACATAGCCCAAATGCTCCTGCCGATTTTCCACGGGAGTTGGCCTGGAAGGATCCTGATGCGATGCAGTTAACGGGCATTCACCACCTGACCGCGATCTCGGCGAAACCCCGCGAGAATCTTGCGTTTTACACCGCTCTGCTCGGCATGCGGCTGGTCAAGAAGACCGTCAATCAGGACGACGTCAGCGCCTATCATCTGTTCTATGCCGACGGAAAGGCCAATCCCGGCACCGACCTGACCTTCTTCGATTTCCCGGCTGCGCCGGAGCGGCGCGGCAGCAACAGCATTTCACGCACGGGATTGCGCGTCGCCGGCGAAAAAAGCCTG
This sequence comes from uncultured Alphaproteobacteria bacterium, assembly GCA_963808035.1. Classification (GTDB taxonomy): domain Bacteria; phylum Pseudomonadota; class Alphaproteobacteria; order Rhizobiales; family Xanthobacteraceae; genus Bradyrhizobium. Next base: position 60,596 of record CAWEEF010000016.1, read on the forward strand.
GGGTACTGGAGAGATCGCCTCAGAACGGCGGGCGGCCACTGCGGCGATATCACCGAGGTCGACGGCCGGCTGACGCTGCCGTTTGAGGATACCGAGGGCCAGCGGCTGGTGCTGGTCGACGATGGCGGCAGCGCTCCGGCCTCGCCGTGGGAGCGCAGCGCGGTGCCGGCGGAACACCAAATTCGCGGCCTCGGTCCGATCGTGCTGAACGTGCATGATCTCGCACGCACCGAACGGGTCCTGACCGGAGTGATGAACATGCGCAGGGAGCGCCATTATGCCGCGCCCGACACGGCCGGCGAGGTTCATGTGTTCGCGATGGGCGAGGGCGGTCCGGCCGCCGAGCTGCACGTGATCGAGCAAATGGATTTGCCGATGGCGCAGCAGGGTGCGGGCGGCGTGCATCACGTCGCGTTTCGCACCCCCGACGATCGGCAATACCACGCCTGGGCGCAGCGGCTGAACGAACTCGGCGTCCGCAACAGCGGTGAGATCGACCGGTTCTATTTTCGAAGCCTGTATTTTCGCGAACCCAACGGCATCCTGTTCGAGATCGCCACCGACGGTCCGGGGTTTGCGACCGACGAGCCGATGGACGCGCTGGGCGAAAAGCTGGCGCTGCCGCCGTTTCTGGAATCGCGCCGCGCCGCCATCGAAGCAGGGCTAAAGCCGCTCGGCTGAAAATCCTAACCCAAAAGGACCGCGTCGGCGCCGTTCACGGCCTCGGCGCCGTCAATCACGGTTCGCTCCAGTGCGCCCGCCTGCACCGAGATGTTCTCGGCAAAGAACCGCGCCAGCGTGACGTAGCGCTGCGGATCGCCGCCGCCGTCGCCGGCATTACGGGCCGCAAGCGCCTCGCCGGCCAGCATGCAGCCGCCGAGCGTCGATCCGAACAGCCGCAGATACGGGGTCGCGCCCGCCAGCGCGTCATTCGGCGCCGAACCGATGCGCTCCAGCAGCCAGCGGCTGGTGCGGTCGAGCGATCCGAGGGCGTCACGCAGTTTGGCGCCGGTGGTGCCGAAGCCGGGATCGTTCGATGTCTCGACCCGGATGACGATCTCGGTAAGTTCGTTGAGCAGGGAGAAGACCGAGGCGCCGTCATTGGCGGCGAGCTTGCGCGTCACGAGGTCGATCGACTGGATGCCGTTGGTGCCTTCATAGATCGGGGTGATGCGCGCATCGCGACAATGCTGCGCGGCGCCGGTCTCCTCGATAAATCCCATCCCGCCGTGGATCTGCACGCCGAGCGAGGCTACTTCATTGCCGATGTCGGTGGAGAATGCTTTCGCGACCGGCGTCAGCAGCGCGCCGCGGGCGGCGGCGTCGGCGCGCACCCTGGCGTCAGCGGCCCGCACCGAAACATCGAGCGCGACCGCGGTGGCGTAGCAGATGGTGCGGGCCGCCGCGGTCAGGGCGCGCATCTGCATCAGCATGCGCTTGATGTCGGGATGCACGATGATGGGGTCCATCCCCTCGCCAGGCTTGCCGACGGCGCGGCCCTGGCGGCGCTCCTGCGCGAATGCCAGCGCCTGCTGGTAGGCGCGGTCGGCGATGCCGACACCTTCGAGGCCGACGCCGAGTCGTGCCTGGTTCATCATCGTGAACATGCAGAGCATGCCGCGGTTTTCCTCGCCGATCAGGTAACCGATTGCGCCGCCATGATCGCCCATGGTCATGGTGCAGGTCGGCGAGGCATGAATGCCGAGCTTGTGCTCGACACCGCTCGGATAAATGTCGTTGCGCGCGCCGAGCGAACCGTTGGCGTTGACCAGGAATTTGGGGACCAGGAACAGCGAAATGCCCTTGGTGCCCGCGGGCGCATCCGGCAGTCGCGCCAGCACGAAATGCACGATGTTGTCGGTCATGTCGTGGTCGCCATAGGTAATGAAGATCTTGGTGCCCTTGATGCGATAGCTGCCGTCCGGCACGCGCTCGGCGCGCGAGCGCAGCGCGCCGACGTCCGATCCGGCTTGCGGCTCGGTGAGTTGCATGGTGCCGGTCCATGCGCCCGACACCAGTTTCTCGAGATAGACTTGTTTCAGCTCGCTGCTGCCATGGGCGTCGAGCGCCTCGATCGCGCTCAGCGTCAACAGCGGGCAGAGCCCGAACGCCATATTGGCCGCGCTCCAGATTTCGGTGCAGGCGGCGTTGATCGCAAGCGGCAGGCCCTGGCCGCCGAACGCCTCCGGACCCGACACCGCATTCCAGCCGGCGGCGGTCCAGCGCTGATAGGCGTCGGGCCAGCCGGGCGCGGTGGTCACCTTGCCGCCGTCGAGCTTGATGCCGTTCTGGTCGCCGATCCGGTTCAGCGGCGCCAGCACGTCGCTGGCGAATTTTCCGGCCTCCTCCAGCACAGCCGCGGTGATGTCACCGTCGAAATCGCCGTAATGGCCGGCCTGGACCGCGGCCTGCAGGCCGGCGCCATGGTTGAGGGCGAGCAGCATGTCATTGATCGGCGCGCGGTAGCTCATGTCAGTGTCTCGCTCCGGGATCGGGCTGCCGTCTTCCCACGAAACCGCCATCCCCTCAACTGCGGGGTTGGGGAAATCGCCCGCCCCGGAACGGCATCCGGTTCTGGCTGCGTGAGCGGCACCGATCGCACCGCAAAAAGGCCGCCCGCGATCGTCGGTCGGACCAGCCCCGAAATCGGCTTTGCCCTGTTGAAATGGCCCCACTCCCTCTATAGACCGGCGTTGCCAGAGGGGATCCGCGGTGCGCTGTCGGCGACCGCTTTCCAGGCCGGTTATTGGGGCGTCGCCAAGTGGTAAGGCAGTGGATTTTGATTCCACCATACGGAGGTTCGAATCCTCCCGCCCCAGCCAGGCAGTCCCGAGGCCGGAGTTTTGACCTTAAGTAGTAGCAGAAAGGCCCGCCAATGGCGGGCTTTTGCAATTCAGGTATCGGTCTCCAGACTCCCAAATTCGGGAAATGCGAGGCCAATTCGTCAAAAGTCTCCGGCCCGCTACCGCGAATATTCCCATTTTCGGGAGACTGCGGCGGGAGACTTGGTTCGATCGCGACTACCGCCTGACGGTACCAGAGGTTCAGATCCCACCAGCTCCGCCATTTGATTGAACACGCGTTTCGGAAACCGCCCAACGCGCTAATGCTTTCCTTGGCACCACGAGTCGGATTGAAGAACTTCCTCTCCAATGACGCCGACACTGAATACGCGTTCATTAGGCAACGGATTTCTGCCGATCCCGTAGCGAATTTGTCCAGGTCAGTACGGCCTGTATGTCGGCGAGAACTACGTCCGGTCGTGAAGGCGACGCATTGCGGCCCCGGGATGCGTCATGCGCATCGATTTGATCGCAGCACCGCTTGTACCCCGCCTCAAACGCGTCCACGTCGGCGCTCTCCAAGACGGAGGCTTTGCGCAAATACTTCGTGTTGATGTAGTCGCGATGCCGTAGGACCACGCCGCCGAGCGCTACATCTTCAATCGCGCGCTCCCAGGTATTCCGGAGCGCACTATAAATGCGATGTGCCGCCAAACGGTAGTTCTCGAAGTCGCTCGCCTCGTACAAGGCCCTGGCCGAGCGCGCGTCCTTCTCAAGCTTGTCGATGCGATCCTTGATACCCGACGATAGCCACGGCAGCCCAGCGGCGACCGTGCCCGCTCCGGCGGGCGTACGCGACACCGTGAGCAGCTTCGTGGGAAGTCCCAGTTCTTCGGCGGCGTATTTCACGTCCTGCAAGAACACAGCGTCGTGCGTGAAAGTGATGACCTGCCGAACCTTGGCCTCGGCAACCAGTCGTTTGGCGACCTGTTCGCGCCACCAATGGTCGAGCGACGAAACGGGGTCGTCGAACACGAGCGCGGATTTATGGGATGCTGTGGCGAGTTCCGTCAGGAAGGCCGCCAGAGCAACGCAGGTTTGCTCGCCCTCGCTCAAGACGCCGTGGACCGGTGCTGACGGATTGGCGAACAGCCTCACTTGATACTGCGGCGATCCGTACTTGCCGCCCGCCCTCACAATTTCGACGCGCACGCGTTCCGCCGCGAGCTGGATGATCTCCCGCTGGAACTCGTCGCGGATTTTCGGAGTGATAACCGAATCCGCGATCTCATTGCCCAGTTTCGTGATGGCGGTTGTCGCCGTATCGCTCAGGGCTTTTTCTACGAGCCTGAGCTGCTTCACCCGGTCGATTTCGGCCTCGACCTTGGGCATCAACTTTTCAAGCAGGATGCGGTCGCCGAGTTCATCGCGTTCAGCTTCCAGCTTGCGGCGACCGTCGAGATCAGCCGCTTGGCGGAGTTCGTCTGCGTAGGCCCGCGCCTGGGCCTCTTCCTCCGAAACGTTGCTCGATACGTCTGCGCCGAAGGCGGGCAAGGTCGCGGTCGCGACCTGCGCTGTCAGTTGCTCTTCGAGCTTGATGCGGCGCAGGCGGGCCGAGGCAAGGAACTTCAGAACATCACGGCCAAGCTGCGCATCGGCAATCGCAAGTTTCCGGCGTGCAGCGGCGAAGCTCGCCGTAACGATGCGCTGCCTTGAGAAACGTTGGCGCGCTTCCTCATACTTGCGCTCGGCTTCCGCCGCTTGCCGTTCGACATCGTTTTTCACGAAAGCGTCGAAGCCGGACAATCGGGAAAGCGCATCGGCATTCAGTTCCTGGTGACAATACACGCACATGTTCTTGTCGCCGGACGGAGGGACAGTTTGCCCGATGTGCTCTGCGTAGTGCCGCGCGGCTTCCCACATCGCCCGCCAAGTTGCGCCGCCGATTTCAGGAAGGCTGGCTTTCTTAAATACCTCCTGCGCCGCTACGGTCGCCGCCTGCCGTTTGGCGCGCGCATCTGCGGCAGCTCCATGCAGTGCTCGTAGCGGCGCCTTTGAAGTTCTTGATGGCCGCGCGGACGTGTCCGCGGACGAGTTGGCCCATCTGGAATTCTTGTACCTCGCTGCCCTTGAACACGAAGAGCGCGGTATTCCAAATCTGGAGCGGCAGCTCGCCAACGATCCAACGTTGTTCGTGCAAGCTGTCAGCCTGGTCTATAAGCGGCGTGGCGGAGACGTTCCCGATCCGCCTGAGTGGAACCTCGACGATGACAAGGCGCGGGAGAACGTAGCTACTCAAGCTTACCGAATCCTTCATAAATCGAAGCGCATTCCTGGCACTGACGAGAGCGGCAAGATCGACAATGCGAAACTGAAAGCTTGGATTGTTGAGGTAAGAAGGTTGCTCGCCGGATATGGTCGGCAGGATGTCGGCGACAGTGCGATTGGCGAACTGCTGTCCAAGAGCAAGCAAGACACGGACGGAATCTGGCCTGTTATTGCAATACGCGAAGTTCTCGAAGAAATCGGGAATCAGAAGGTTGCGTCAGCGATGGCCGTGGGCCTCTACAATCAGCGGGGAGCGCATTGGCGCGATGTTGACGGTCGGCAGGAGCGCGAACTGGCAGCCAAATATCGTGATTGGTCTAAGCGCACCGCAGTAGAGTGGCCATTTACGTCGCAATTGTTTGAGCAGATTGCGCGCAGCTATGATCGCGACGCCCAATGGCACGACACCGATGCCAATCTCCGTAAGCGGCTGCCCTAGGGCCGGCGTCGGTTTGATGCCACGCTTGTGAACGGCCAATGGATGGTCGGTCGGTATTCCATAACATCCGATTGCCGAATTTCAGTTTGCCATGAACCGATGCGCCGTCCACGACAGTGAAAGCAGCTTTGGGATCCGCGCCACCGAAAGACCCGGCCGCTGTCTGCCTTCCAAGATTGCTGACGTGACGTAGGGCGAAAGATATGCAAGTCGCAGGCCCTGACGCACGACCTTGGGGTGAAGTCGGTTGGCTTCGGCCAAGCGCCACAACATTATCAATGATGAGCTTGCCGACGAATAAGGTGACGACCGGCATTACCGCCCGTATCAACCGCAGCACGAGCGATGCCGCCCTCAATTGCGGGCTTGTACGCCAAACCATGGTCAGGAAAGGGCGTAGATTTTTCAGGGCGCCCACGCGTTCCTTGAGGGATCTGCTGGGTGTCGAGGGGCCGAAAGTCTCCGAGTCAGGGGGCCGGCGGCTACCTCGACCGCCATTGCTATATTGCCGCGGCATCCAAAGAGTTCCTGAGACCGTTGCTAGTTGAACGCCATGCCACCGCTCATCGCGACCGTCTGGCCGGTCATATAGGGATTGCCAAGGAGCATCATGACGGCTTGTGCGACCTCGTCAGCCTTGCCAAGGCGGCCCAGTGGAATCCGGCTAGCGAGATTGGGCTGGCCTTTCATCATATCCGTTTCGATGAGAGATGGTGCAACGGCATTGACCGTGATGCCTTCCTTAACCAGGCGGGCGGCATACCCGCGCGTCAATCCTTCAATGCCAGCTTTGGACGCGTTGTAGTGAGGTCCAATGGAGCCGGCGCCGCGGGCGGCACCCGAGGATATATTCACAATACGACCCCATCCCTTGGCCCGCATCGCTGGCAAGACGGCCTGGGTGCATAGAAAAACTGATTTCAAGTTCACCGTGATCGTTTGATCGAAGTCACCCTCCAAGATCCTCAATACTGCGAGTGATGGCGATTCCGGCGTTGTTGATCAGAATGTCGGTTGGCCCGAGGTCGGATGTTACACGTTGAACCATTTGGGCAACTACCTCTGATCGGGAAACGTCGGCGGCGATGGCGATGACACGTCCGCCCGCCTCGCCGATTGCTTTGGCCAATGCGTTCGCTTCATTCGTGCGCTCGCGATAATTGATGGCAACGGCGGCGCCGGCCTCTGCCAGCGATCGGACGATCGCTGCTCCGATGCCGCGGGAACCTCCGGTTACCAACGCCGTGAGGGCCGTTCAAAGTAGGTGTGGTCATTGGGACCTCCGATTTGAACTTACTGTATTTGGGTTACGCCTAGACGCCCGAGGCCCGGAAGTTTTAGCGCGGGACGACGGATGTCGAGCCCAAGGACGGCACCGAAAAAGTTGAGTTCGAGACCCTCGACCCAGCCGACCGTCAGACCAAGATAACCACCCAGAGATACAAACAGGCCGGTCCGAGATGGCGTGAGACCCCACCACTCGCCGTGGTAGGGATAGTCTTTGCCGATGGCCGTGGGCGGCAGCACCGCTTTCAACTCCGGCACGGCGTTTAGCACGGCTTGAACGAACGTGTTCGAGTTCGGACCAGGCCACGGACTGTAATCACCGTAGGCTCGAAATTCATAGCTTTCGATCACGGTTTGAATTCTTGGAATCAGTTTATCAGCTTCTTTACCGTCAACGCTGACAAGGGTTTCGGGCAGCGCCCCGAACCATCGCCCGTCCGCGGCAAAACCATCGACGCGAATGGGTTCGCCCCAAGCGGTGTAGTCATAGCGGCTGTAGCGTGATGCGCCACGCTCTTTGACGACGATCCAAGCGTGGACAGCGAAGATTCCGCGCCAGCGCACCGTGCGCGCAGCAAAAACTCGGACAAGCGCATCCGGATGCTCCGATGCCTTAGGCAGCAGCCCTGCGCTCGAGCGGTCTGCCATTTGCCAATTCCCGCGCCGGTTACCGCCAAGGTATTCGGCGGTAGAAACGCTGAGAGGCGCGAGGATGAGAAGCAAAAAAATGAACACGAATTTCTTCACGATTGGCAAAAACTAGCGGGTTCGGCTTTCGGGGTGATGTTGATGTAGTTCTTCCAGCTGCTTTTGCCAGCTTAGCGACGAGATCTTGCGCAAATGAGGCAGTTCGACCAGAAACTCTGCACCTAGAATGGAATCCAGGATGCTGGGGGCCAGGAACGCCAGCGCGCTGGGAGCGTCAGATAAATACGCAGTACGCGGATCTTACAGCCGAATAAAAGGATAGCGATCGTGAGCAGGCAAAGAAATATCTTCCGCTCCTGGAGCACTGGCTGAACCTCGCTCGGAAAGAAAGCGACGATAATGCAAAACATTCCGTGACCCGGTTCTCTCTCTATATCAATCGGCCGCAAAAACCATCGATCAGAGAGCAAGTGTCAGCGTCGTAACGCGTATGATCGGGACAGACCCTTACCGGCGTCACCTCTCCGGGCGCCGTTGGCGATGCGTAGCAACGGTAGTGGAAAGAAGGCACGCTGCTGATTACGCAGCTGGCAAAAGGTGCGTGTTGGAACGGTCCATCCGCTGTCTGGCAGTTGCCGTCTCGCAGAGAAACACCTTGCAGCCGATAATCCGATCGGGAGAAGATAAGCAATAAAGAAGGCAATCAGGAGTTTTCTCACGGTTATTTGGTCTGATTTGATGCTGCATCAGCCGAACGTGAATAAAGCTGCGCGGTCTGTTCTCGCCAGCGTAGCGCGAAAATATTCCGGAGTTGGGGCAGGCCAAAATTCTGACTGCCGCTCAGCGCCGCTTCGCTAATTTGGGGTGCAAGGAAAGCAAGCCTGAGTTCGTTCCGGACCACCTTTGGGTTAAGCTTCACGCTGGCGGCGAGTTCTTCCACCGACGTATGCAATCCCTTTGACAAAAGGTCGATCCAGCAGTGTGCCCGAACGAGGGCCCGCACGAGCTTTTGATCCGGTTCTCGCTGCCGGCCCGATCCATGCTCCAAAAGGTATGCGGAGTCCTTGGCCTGAGACATAGTCCAGGGCAGTTTGATCTGAACATCACGATCGGAGTCGGCGTGATCAGGAGCTTCGGAACTTGCGGGTTGCCGGAGAAAAAGCGTCACGTCGCTCTTTCCGAACCTCACGCATGCCAACTGACGGTCGATCAAATCTGCAGGATCGATTGACGGATCCGCATCGTCGCGGCGCCGTAGGGCGCCCACAACCCGGGATTCGATCTCCTGCGCAGCAATCCGAGGGATCGAGCCGGCTACGTCCTTTCGCCCCCGCAGCAACGCCGAACTGACGTAAAATCGGTAGCGAACGCCATTCTTGGTCGAATAGCTCGGGCTCATGAGGTTGCCGTTGGAATCGAATAGCTTGCCGATCAGCAGGGCACCGCTGTCCGAACGTTTTGCCGTGTATCTATTGGCGTTAGCTTTCAGCAATTGTTGGACTTTGTCGAAGGTATCGCGGTCGATGATGGCCTCGTGCTCGCCTTCGAACCATTTGCCGCCATGGCCGATTTCGCCGAGATAGACACGGTTTTTGAGAAAGTAGGCGAGGGGACCGTACGTGAAGGGAATGCCGCCGTTGTATTTTGATACCCTGGTATCGCGGCGCTTGGTGACGATGCCGTTGCGGTCGAGCTCGGCGACGAGTTTGCTGAAGGATTGCAGCTCGAGATATCGCCGGAAGATGGTCCGGACGGTGTCGGCCTCGGCCTTGTTGACGACCAGCTTCTTGTCCTGGGCATCGTAACCAAGCGGCACCGTGCCACCGGTCCATTTGCCCTTGCGGCGGGAGGCGGCAACCTTGTCCCGGACCCGCTCGGAGGATAGTTCCCGCTCGAACTGCGCAAAGGACAACAGCACATTCAAGGTAAGCCGGCCCATCGACGTCGTCGTGTTGAACTGCTGGGTGACGGCCACGAACGAGATCGATTTGGCATCGAACGCCTCGACCAACTTTGCAAAATCGGCCAGCGACCGGGTCAGGCGGTCGATCTTGTAGACCACGACGACGTCGACCCTGCCGGCTTCAATGTCGGCGAGCAGCTTTTTGAGGGCTGGACGCTCAAGATTGCCGCCGGAATAGGCGGGATCGTCATAATGCTGGGTGAGAGCCCGCCAGCCCAGAGAGGACTGGCTTTTGATATAGGCCTCGCAGGCATCGCGCTGGGCGTCGAGCGAATTGAACTCCTGGTCCAGGCCGTGCTCGGTCGATTTGCGGGTGTAGATCGCGCAGCGCAGCGGTTTTGCCTCATTTGCCATCTGATATCGCCGGGTTCGATGCGGGTCGCAGGCCAAAGAACCGCGGCCCGTTCCAGTTGGTGCCGGTGATATCAGAGGCGATCTCGGACAGACTGCCGAACGTCTTGCCGCCATAGGCAAAGCCGTCGGTCATCACCATCACCCGGTGAGTCCGGCCCTTCCAGGTCCGGACCAGCTCCGAGCCCGGCTTGATGCGCCGCGGCAGTTCCAGTCGGCCATTGGGCTTTGCGATGGCGGCCTTGACCAACTGATCCAGCAGCCTCCGGGTTGGCTGCGGGAGGCCGCCGTAGGCCTTCTCCTGAATCCGGTGAGCGATGCTACGCCGAAGCAGGTCCGGGCCGAACGCCCTGGGCGGGTCGGCCCGGAACAGTTCGCCATACCGAGCCCGCAGCTGCGCGATGGGCATTGCCGGTAGCCGATCCAGCTCGGCCTCGACGGCCGGATCGGTATAGGGCGCCGACGAGTCTTGTTGGGCAGACATCACGACGCGCCACCCAATTTGGCGACCCGGTAGATCCTGCTATCGCCGATCTTCTCGGAGACCAGATTGAGCTTGAGCTTCCTCCTGACCACGCTGGCAAGGAAGCCGCGGACCGAATGCTGCTGCCAGCCGGTTGTCTTCATGATGGCGGCAAGGGTCGCGCCCTTCGGTTGTCGCAGCATTGCCAGCACCGTGTCCTGTTTGGACGGCGCCGAGGTCGCCGGTTTCGATGGTAGGGATTTCTTCGGAGCGGCTTTCGATGCCGCAGGGGGCTTGCTGGTGCGCTTGGCGGGGCGCCGCACCGAAGGGGCAGACTTGCGTGCGGCCTCGGTGGGTTTTGGTATGGGTTTGCGGGTAGCCATCGCGGCATTCCTTCCTGTCAACGACAGCATCATGCGCTGCCACTGGCACGGCCCCGCCGATGGCGGGGCGATGGAGGATTGCGGCGGCGGTGGCTAGTCCCGCGACAGCCGGTTCAGCAAGGATGCGGCGTCATGCAGCCGGCCGGCTTCATAGATCAGTTGCTCGATGTCCATCGAAATGGTGACGCCCTCGGCGATGCTGCCGACCTCGGCGCAGGCCCGCGCTGCCTGGGCAATACCGGTGGCCTCGCTTAGCTTCGAATGAATCTCGCCGAGAATGATCCTGATCGCTGGCTCGATCGCGATGCGGTCCATGAAACGCTCCGTTTCCCTGATATAGTGACGCTCCGCCGGCCACGGAAGTCGAGCGCTTAACGAGCAATGTTGTGGCTCTTATCGGGGCACCGCGATCATAAAGTGCTCCGGTAGGGAGGATTGGTCGGTTGGCGCGGTGCCGATCTAGACGCCGGCCCTGCGGGCGACCTTGGCGGCCCGCTTCCGTGAGCTTTTCGGCGGGGCCGTTCCCGTCACAAAATCTCGGAATAGCTTGAGCGGATCGGCGCCCAGTGCCCGGGCAACCCCGATGAACTCAACGACGTCGAGGCGCCGTTCCCCACTCTCGTATTTGGAGACGAATGACTGCGGTCGGCCGAGTTTTTTCGCCAGCGCCTGCTGGCGCATGTCCGCCGCATGTCGCGCCGCAACAAGGGTCGCGATCAGCCGGGCATATTCCGGAGATTTGAGGGATTTCTGCATGCGCCGCCAGACCAAAGAATCGGCGGCAGGCAATCTGATCCCGGAATCGGATTATCCCAAAACTGGATAATGTCTGGCAGCCGAGCTATGGCTGGCGTCACCAAACGGGAGCACGCCATGACGATCACAGCTGAAACGGTGCGTTACATAAAGTTGGGGCGGGGCGGGCGATGGGCAGATGCCGCGATCGAGCGGGGAGAGCTGCATTTCGGCTACAAGAATGCAACCCACGAGCTGTCGCTTGCGGGCGATGCCGAAAGCATTAAGAAGCATCTGACGGAGCTTGGCCGCGACAACCAGGCGGCCACGCGCGATGCCAGGGAAGTCCTCGATTTCTACGAACTGGGGTCGGACTGCCTCTGGATCACCTTTTCCCGGGATCATCTGTGGTGGGCGTTTGCCGCGCCTGAGGTGACCTGGATCGGGGGCGATGGACAAACCGAGGGTGAGCGCACCCGCAAGACCATCGGCGGCTGGCACAACACCGACATCCGCGGCGTACCCCTGAAGACGAATACGCTCAGCACCATGCTCACCAAGGTCGGGGGTTACCGCCGAACCATTTGCAAGGTCGAGGCGCAGGACTACCTGCTGCGCCGGATCAACGGGCTTCAGGAGCCCTTTGTAGAAAAAAGCACGTTAGCCCGCGACGCCCTGATCGGCGCGATCAGCGAAGGCCTCGCGAGCCTGCACTGGGCAGATTTCGAGACGCTGGTCGATGTCATCTTCGCCCGCAGCGGCTGGCATCGCGCCTCCGCGATCGGCGGCAACCAGAAACTGGTCGATATGGAACTGGAACAGCCGACCACGTCGGAGCGCGGGGCGGTGCAGGTCAAATCATCAGCCGGTCAAAAGACCCTCGACCAGTACATTGTCCGGATCGACGACGCCGATCGATTCGACCGGTTTTTCTTTGTCTGCCACTCTCCCGATGGCGAACTGGTCGCACCTGCCGGCCGCACGGACATCCATGTCTGGGCCGGCCGGGAGCTTGCCGCGACGGTCCTGCGCATGGGCCTGCAGGACTGGGTGTTCGAGAAGGTCGCGCAACCCTGAATCCGAGCGCCGTCTGCGCGAAGTCAAAAACCGTTTGGAATGTCAAATAAAGAGGTGCGGGGAATGCGTATAATGATCGGCGGAACAAAAGTTATTTGGCGCTGGCGGCGTTCCAATAGCCAGGACAGGGCCTGTGTGATGGAATCGACCTGATCGTCATACCGCGCGTTCGGGAAACCAAGCAGCTCGGCCTTTAGGCTATTGAGCCAGGGCGCGTGGCGGGGAAAGAACACCGAACCCGCTTCGAACGACGCGGAAATCTTGGCGACGCGTGTCAGCTTGTCCTTCTCGGGATTGATGCCAATCACCGATTTTTTTTCGGCTCTGAGATCCTAAATCAAGCTCGTTCCGGAGCCCTTGTCCTCGATCAATAGCACTGCTCCGGGATATTTGTGATGGAGTTGGATCACGGCCCGCTTGAGGTCGGGGTAGTCGAGGCGCTCGCGCCAGACATCAAGCAAGTAAGCATGCTCGCCGCACGATTGCCAGACCGTGGCTACCGAATAGTCGGATGATGGCGATCCTTTCATCGCAGTATCGATGCTAATTACCAAAGTATCGTTATAGCTGGTGGCGCTCGGAGCGGTGTCGTATTCCTTGAACCACTCAGCTTTGATCAGATTGCCGGCAAGCGGGATCGGTTCCTGCTGATACTGTGCCGAGAAGAACAACTCGGTCATGCTTTTCCGCACCCGCTCGAGATCCTCGAGCGTTTCTCGTCGGGGATCGATCACGGTGCCGGCTTTTCTTCGGTAAACACGCCCCGGTCCAATCGCGATCCGCTCATCTTGTTCTGCTATGGCAGGAATCTTCAGTTGCTGCCAACCGCCTTTTTCGAGTAAGCGCCCCGCTAGATCATCTTGGTGCAAACGTTGCATAACCAACAGGATCGCGCCCTCCGATTTGGAATCGAGGCGCGCGAGCAACGTATTATCAAACCATTGACCGGCGCTGTTGCGATGTGCCTCCGAAAGCGCCTCGTCCGGTTTTTGCGGATCGTCGAGCACGATCAGATCGGCGCCGAAACCAGTTATAGTTCCGCCGAGCGAGGTCGCGTAGCGGAACCCGCGGGCGGTCGCCATGGTTTCGGATTGGGTGTCCTTCTCCCGGCTGACGACCGTTCCGGGGAAAATGCGCCGATACCATTCCGCATTCATGACCGCACGGAAATCGATCGCGTGTTTATTGGCAAGGTCATTGGAGTAACTGACACAGATAATTCGCATGGTCGGATCTTGCCCCAGCAGAAACGCCGGCAGTGCCACGGAAAAGATGATCGACTTGAGGTGGCGGGGCGGGACCGTCGCGATGAGCCGCTTGAGCTTTCCGTCCATCACGCATTCGGCCGCATAGGTCATGGCATCGATATGCCAGTTCGGCCGAAACTCGTCGCCGGGCGAGACGGTTTCAAAAACCTTTGCCAGAAAACATGAGAAATCCGTCGCCAGCATCGAGTCCAGATATTTCCGGCGAGCCGGTGGGCTCAGTTTAGCGAAAAGATCCCCAGTCGAGATCTGATCCCGTCTATCTGATCTGTTGTTCATCGGCGCCTAGCCTTACGATGGCGGCTCATCAATTGCTCGATAATTTGCTCATCCGCGGCACTCAAGGCCGTGGCTTCCCCGGCAGTTTTGTCCGAATCGTCCAAAAGACCGACAAGGAGCGCCATCTTGATGGAGGCCATGGCGGAGCGCTCGTTGCCTTTCAGCGCGCTTTGAAGTTGCCGCATTACAACAGCCTCGATTTTGCTCACCCGCCTGCTGGTCGACCCCTCCTGAATTAGGATTAGCGAGGTCATGGCTTCCTTGATCAAAGTCTTGAGGTTCTTGCTGCCCTTTTTCCGGCCCTTCGGATATCCCGACTTCCCCGGCTGAAATCGCGATGCCACTGGGGGCTTTTTATAGCCGACCGTGTAGTCGCTGGACGAAGGCATTTCCCGTACTTTACCTCGCGGCCGGGACCGGATATTTTTATCTGTCCGTCTCATGACCTGACCTTTCTTGCTTTCTCGTGATCGTCGAACCGCACTCCGGCGCTATTGATGGCGTGTTGCCCGGTAAGCACTTGCCATCGCCGCACGGTCTGGTCGCAGTAGACCGGGTCGATTTCGATCAGGCGTGCCTTTCGGCCGGTCCGTTCGCAGGCGATCAGCGTCGTGCCGCTGCCGCCAAAGCTGTCGAGGACCAGATCGCCGCGGCGGGAGCAGTCGAGAATCGCGTCGGCCACAAGCGCCACCGGTTTGACCGTGGGGTGCATTGCGAGGTCGGCCAGTCTCTCCGCGCCGAACGTGTTCGCCCCGGCGTAGCTCCACACGTTGCTTCGGTTGCGGCCGTGTTTGCCAAGTTCGATGTTGTTCACGTGTTTGCCGCGACCGTTTTTCCAGACCAGAATCATTTCATGCTGGCTTCGATAGAATGACCCCATGCCAGCGTTGGTTTTGGTCCAGACCACGACATTCTTGAGTTCACGATAAGCGCGCCGACCCGCAGCCAGCATCTCGTCGAGATGCCGCCAGTCGGTGCAAACAAAATGGACAGACCCATCGGTCGAGTGCTCGGCGAGTAGACCGAGAGAATCGTCAAGAAATTTCACAAACTGCGCTGATGTTTTTTCCCCGCTGGCCTGGGCAAATTCGCGATGTTTGATGCGGCCTTTTCCGGAAACGTGACCATGAATTTGCACGTTATAAGGCGGGTCGACAAAGACGAGCTGCGCGCTGCTGCCGCCCATCAAAGTTGCGAACGATCCCTCACGCCGAGCGTCACCACATAGGAGCCGATGGTCGCCCAGGATCCACAGCTCGCCGGTCTTGGTGACGATTCGTCTCGGTTCAAGATCGGGGATCGACCCTTCCGGCACATTGCTGGCGGTTGGAATCCCCGAGTCCAGGATCACGTTGATCTCCGGCAGTTCAAAGCCGGTCAACTCAACGTCGAAGCCAAGATCGATGAGGTCCTGAAATTCAATGGCCAGAATTTCAGGCGCCCAACCAGCTTTCTCTGCGAGCTTATTGTCGGCAATCACATAGGCGCGCTTATCCCCTTCGCTCATGTGCTCGAGGCGAAGTGCCGGGACGGTTTTGTGGCCGAGCAGCTTTGCAGCTTCCACGCGGCCATGACCGGCTATGAGCTGGTTGTTTCGATCGATCAGGACCGGATTGTTGAATCCAAACCGCTCGATCGATCGAGCAATTTCCTTGATTTGCCGTGCTGAATGCGTGCGCGCGTTATGAGGATTGCTCGATAGATCGGCGATTCGGGCAGCAATAACTTTCGCCGCGGATTTGATTCTTCGTTTTCTTGAGAGTCTGTTGTCGCATCAACGTTGCCCCTGACACGAGGGTGCTCGGTCATGGACAACTTTGTGGGCGAAATGAACTGCTGAAGCCAGTGGGGCAAAAAGGGCGATTTTATCCGATTGAACTTACTATCTTTTTCTTTGGCCTGCCGCGCCGTCTTTCAAAAGCGGCAAGATAAGCGGCATCGAATATCGAATCCGTAAGGCTAGCGCCAAATTGCAGGCGGGCATCATGGTAGAGCGAGGCCTTCTTGAGCTTGGTACCGGCCGCGCGTTGTTGTTTGAGCCAGGCGATACAGTCGGACCCAAGTTTTTCGCGAAAGGTCGCCGAATTGGCCTCGCTAATCGTGATTGCGCTATATTCTGCATTCGGTCCGCTCGCGGTGTTGGTCGCGAACTTCGGCCAAAGGTTGATCCAATCGCTAGCTGGAATCGTTCTGAATTCGCCGGTTCGTTTGTCGAGCCCCGTCGCGATCAGTGCCCCCCGAATTCAAGAGGAGCCGGCATTGGTTCAGCAACGATCGGCCGATCTCGTAGCAACGAACTGCCGCAGGAGCCGAACCTCGGCGGTCCCAAAAGAAATCCGCCGGATCGGCCTCATCGTCGGGGTGGATCGCGTTAATATAGGTTAGCGCCGTTATCTCCTGGGGCGCGCTTTTTCGCAGCCAATTCCACTTCCTCCGGTCGAGAAATTTACCGGGTACCTCGCTCAGCGCGATCGAATGGGTCATGATACCTGCTCCCCCTCAAGTCGGTTGTGGATATATAGGCACTTTTTCAGATTCGCGTAATGATGGTTATGAAATGTGGTCAAAGGGCCGCTGCTGCCAGTACGCGTAATAAAGCGGTGGAGAGGCGCGAGTCATCCCTGCTCAACGCAGCGTCCTGAGAGAGGAACGGAGCAGGAGTACAGCTGGGACATGATGACCGTTGTCGCGGGCCCCTTCGGTAACGGGATTGAACACCGTGTCGGCTAGGTTGGCCGACATCTATATTGTGGACGCCGATTTGGACCAATCCGTTGACCACTCAATCAGCGTTTCGACGGGGAGAGGGCAGAAATTGGCGAAGTCACCTCAATGACTTGGAAGGATAAAGTCGTTGGCGTGCAAGTGCGCGAGCGTGACGTCCTTGAACTGCATTATGTCGTGTCGAGAATCCTCTCCAATCACTGCGGTGCGGTTCTCGGTCCATGCATTGAACCTATCTTCCGCACTGACTGCAGCGCGTTCGGGACAAGCGTTTGGCTGACTTGGATAAAAATGATTGCTCGTTGCGCCTTCGCTTCCCAAAGTTGGCCTAAACACAAATTGATCGCCATCGATTTGGCCGGTCCTATCCGCGCCTTGTACGATCTCGGCGGAGGTGTCAGTCGACGATTTTCCGCCATAATGGCTCGACGACGCGAAATTTGTCGTACTGTTAGATTCGTTGAACCTGAAGCCGGCGCTGCTACCGATCGATGAATGGAAAATTTGAGAGAGGCCAGCTGAATCCTGATGGATGATGTTTTCGGAATTTATCGTACCTGAAAGAGTTGTGCCGGGTGTCGTTAATGGAGCAAATTTGGAGATTTGCTCTGTGAAGCTGCTCTCGTGGTCGAGCGTGAGTGGGCCGGTTTCTTTCCCAGATGTCACCATCTCGCTAGGAAGCTTGCTCCCCTCGTGTGTTGCGTCGCCGGCGACAGGAGCGGGCGTCGTCACGCTCGTGACGTTAAGCCCTTCCGTCGTATTAGTGGGAGCTGTCGCCGCGGATCCTGTCGCGCCGCTCTGGTCAGAAATTGCTGGCGGGTCAGTAACCAGCGTACCTCCTGATCCGTCTGACGCGAAATGGAAATTTGCAAGTGTATATGATCCTGCGAAATTGATGTTGGCAGTGTGAGTACCGTCGGTAACCGTGAGCACGTTGTTGGCATAGCTCGTGGAGAATTGTGTCGATGAAAAATTGATATCGCGCAAATCAAGCTTGTCGGAGGTAGAAGGCGTGGGCGCAGTACCCGTAAATCCTGCAATCGTTCCGGTGAATGCGGCGGAATGGAGTAAAATCAATTCTCCGAAGGCGCTCGATGGGGACACAAATGTGACATCTTCATTTGATGCCGCGTTGTACTGGATTTGCGAAGTACCATAGATCGTTGCGGTACCCCCCGTTGCGTTGGCCGCAATTGTTATATTCCCTCCGTTCGCGACGAGCGAGCCGATATCAATAAAGCTAGCTGCGCTGATTGTCAGAATATCTCCATTGGAGACGTTGATGGTGCCCTGGTTGGTGAAGCTGCCGCTGCCCTGGATGGTGAAGTTGCCACCGCTCAGGCCGGCATTGATGGTGCCCGCGTTGACGATCCCGCTCGCGGACCGTCCGTAATAAGAGGTGTCCAGGATCGCATAGGTCCCGACCTGGTTGATCGTCAGACTCGCGCCCAGCGTCAGAACGGCGATGCCGTAAGGGTCATAATTGTAGAGGTAGTCGTAGTTATTGCTGTTGCCGATGTTCAGCGTCGCGTTATTGATGGTCTGGCCACCTTCGGCATAAATCTGCGCGCTCTGTCCGGTGAGGTTGATCGTGCCAAGCCCGGTACCGCTCGCGCCGGCCAGCGTCAGCCCGTTCGTGATGTAGACATACGAGCTGGTCGACGACAGGTTCAGCGTGCCGTCATAGCTCACCCCGGACAGCGTGCCGCCGGCGAACGCGAGTCCTGAGCCCTGGTCGACAATCGTCCCGTTCTCGATCGTGCCGCTCGTGGCCAGCGTCAGCGTCCCGAGCCCCGTGCCGGTGCCGACGTTCAAGGTCGTGCCGGTGTCGTTCAGCGTGGTCTGCAGATTGACCACGCCTCCGCTATGCGTCACGGTCCCGAGCTGCGCCAGGGTCAGACCATTGCCCTGAAGGTCCAGCGTCCCACCCGTCACCGCAATCGTGCCGCTGTTCGACCAGCTGCTCGAAGTCAGCGAGAGCGTACCATTGGAGACGTTGATGGTGCCCTGGTTGGTGAAGCTGCCGCTGCCCTGGATGGTGAAGTTGCCACCGCTCAGGCCGGCATTGATGGTGCCCGCATTGACGATCCCGCTCGCGGACCGTCCGTAATAAGAGGTGTCCAGGATCGCATAGGTCCCGACCTGGTTGATCGTCAGGCTCGCGCCCAGCGTCAGAACGGCGATGCCGTAAGGGTCATAATTGTAGAGGTAGTCGTAGCCATTGCTGTTGCCGATGTTCAGCGTCGCGTTATTGATGGTCTGGCCACCTTCGGCATAGATCTGCGCGCTCTGTCCGGTGAGGTTGATCGTGCCAAGCCCGGTACCGCTCGCGCCGGCCAGCGTCAGCCCGTTCGTGATGTAGACATACGAGCTGGTCGACGACAGGTTCAGCGTGCCGTCATAGCTCACCCCGGACAGCGTGCCGCCGGCGAACGCGAGTCCCGGAGCCCTGGTCGACAATCGTCCCGTTCTCGATCGTGCCGCTCGTGGCCAGCGTCAGCGTCCCGAGCCCCGTGCCGGTGCCGACGCTCAAGGTCGTGCCGGTGTCGTTCAGCGTGGTCTGCAGATTGACCACGCCTCCGCTATGCGTCACGGTCCCGAGCTGCGCCAGGGTCAGACCATTGCCCTGAAGGTCCAGCGTCCCACCCGTCACCGCAATCGTGCCGCTGTTCGACCAGCTGCTCGAAGTCAGCGAGAGCGTACCATTGGAGACGTTGATGGTGCCCTGGTTGGTGAAGCTGCCGCTGCCCTGGATGGTGAAGTTGCCACCGCTCAGGCCGGCATTGATGGTGCCCGCATTGACGATCCCGCTCGCGGACCGTCCGTAATTAGAGGTGTCCAGGATCGCATAGGTCCCGACCTGGTTGATCGTCAGGTTCGCGCCCAGCGTCAGAACGGCGATGCCGTAAGGGTCATAATTGTAGAGGTAGTCGTAGCCATTGCTGTTGCCGATGTTCAGCGTCGCGTTATTGATGGTCTGGCCACCTTCGGCATAAATATACGTGCTCTGTCCGGTGAGGTTGATCGTGCCAAGCCCGGTGCCGCTCGCGCCGGCCAGCGTCAGCCCGTTCGTGATGTAGACATACGAGCTGGTCGACGACAGGTTCAGCGTGCCGTCATAGCTCACCCCGGACAGCGTGCCGCCGGCGAACGCGAGTCCGGAGCCCTGGTCGACAATCGTCCCGTTCTCGATCGTGCCGCTCGTGGCCAGCGTCAGCGTCCCGAGCCCCGTGCCGGTGCCGACGCTCAAGGTCGTGCCGGTGTCGTTCAGCGTGGTCTGCAGATTGACCACGCCTCCGCTATGCGTCACGGTCCCGAGCTGGGCCAGGGTCAGACCATTGCCCTGAAGGTCCAGCGTCCCACCCGTCACCGCAATCGTGCCGCTGTTCGACCAGCTGCTCGAAGTCAGCGAGAGCGTACCATTGGAGACGTTGATGGTGCCCTGGTTGGTGAAGCTGCCGCTGCCCTGGATGGTGAAGCTGCCACCGCTCAGGCCGGCATTGATGGTGCCCGCGTTGACGATCCCGCTCGCGGACCGTCCATAATAAGAGGTGTCCAGGATCGCATAGGTCCCGACCTGGTTGATCGTCAGGCTCGCGCCCAGCGTCAGAACGGCGATGCCGTAAGGGTCATAATTGTAGAGGTAGTCGTAGCTATTGCTGTTGCCGATGTTCAGCGTCGCGTTATTGATGGTCTGGCCACCTTCGGCATAGATCTGCGCGCTCTGTCCGGTGAGGTTGATCGTGCCAAGCCCGGTACCGCTCGCGCCGGCCAGCGTCAGCCCGTTCGTGATGTAGACATACGAGCTGGTCGACGACAGGTTCAGCGTGCCGTCATAGCTCACCCCGGACAGCGTGCCGCCGGCGAACGCGAGTCCTGGAGCCCTGGTCGACAATCGTCCCGTTCTCGATCGTGCCGCTCGTGGCCAGCGTCAGCGTCCCGAGCCCCGTGCCGGTGCCGACGTTCAAGGTCGTGCCGGTGTCGTTCAGCGTGGTCTGCAGATTGACCACGCCTCCGCTATGCGTCACGGTCCCGAGCTGCGCCAGGGTCAGACCATTGCCCTGAAGGTCCAGCGTCCCACCCGTCACCGCAATCGTGCCGCTGTTCGACCAGCTGCTCGAAGTCAGCGAGAGCGTACCATTGGAGACGTTGATGGTGCCCTGGTTGGTGAAGCTGCCGCTGCCCTGGATGGTGAAGTTGCCACCGCTCAGGCCGGCATTGATGGTGCCAGCGTTGACGATCCCGCTCGCGGACCGTCCATAATAAGAGGTGTCCAGGATCGCATAGGTCCCGACCTGGTTGATCGTCAGACTCGCGCCCAGCGTCAGAACGGCGATGCCGTAAGGGTCATAATTGTAGAGGTAGTCGTAGCCATTGCTGTTGCCGATGTTCAGCGTCGCGTTATTGATGGTCTGGCCACCTTCGGCATAAATCTGCGTGCTCTGTCCGGTGAGGTTGATCGTGCCAAGCCCGGTACCGCTCGCGCCGGCCAGCGTCAGCCCGTTCGTGATGTAGACATACGAGCTGGTCGACGACAGGTTCAGCGTGCCGTCATAGCTCACCCCGGACAGCGTGCCGCCGCTCCAGACGATTGTTCCGCCGCTCGATACGATTGTCCCACCAGAAAGCGTACCACTCAGATTCAGTGATCCCGCACTGAGCGTCAGGGTCCCCGTAACCGCTAAGTTTGCGTTCGCATTGATAGATACCGTTGCTCCAGGATCGGTAACCAACAACGAACCGACTGTGTCAGCACCGGAGATCGTGACGCTATAACTTCCCGTGCGATCGATTGTTGCACTATCGACCGCGGTTGGAGCCACCCCAGTACTCCAGTTGGACCCCTGAGCCCAATCACCTCCGGAAGTTGCTACCCACTCTAAAGAACGTGCGACAGTTACGATTTGGCTCGCCGGCGTCGCGGCCGACACACTGGCTTGGAAAGTATAAATCCCACTCGGCAGCGCCGAAAGCTGGGACTCGCTGAGCGTCGTGCTCCACGTGCCAGCCGAAGCTACTGTGGTTAAGGTATCGACGACCTGATTGCCACTGTTCAAAATAGTAATTGTTACGGTCTGGCCGTCTGCGTTCGATTCCGTTCCAGATATCACCACCCCAGCAGTCGTCTGGGTGACGTTGACGACATCGTTCTGACCAACAACACCCATCGCAATCGTGGGTGGCGCGCTCTCCAGCGTATAGACCACCGCGCTCGAGGTGGCGCTGTTGCCGGCGAGATCGCTGACCTGGGCGGTCAGCGAATTGCTGCCGCTGCTCAGCGTGACCGGGATGCTCCAGCTGCCGTTGGACTGCACCACCGCGCTGCCGAGCGCCGTGGTGCCGTCGAGCAGGGTGACGGTCGCGCCGGCATCGGCGACGTCGACCGTGCCGGTGATGGTCTGCGCCGCCTGGTTGGTCGGACCACCCGGGCTCGTGATCGCCACCAAAGGTGCGGTGGTATCGAGCGTGAAGCTGAGCGAGGCGGAGCCGGTATTGCCGAAGCTGTCGGTCTGGCTCGCCACGATGGTGTGGGCGCCGTCGGCAAGCCCGGTCGGGGTGAACGACCAGGCGCCTTGCGCATTGGTGGTCACGGTGGTGGCACTCAAGGTGCCGTCGATGGTGAAATGCACCACCGTGTTGGCGAGCCCGCTGCCGCTCAGCGCATCGTTCGAGGTGATGTGGTCGCTGGCCGATGAGCCGGTATCGATGGTCAGCGCCTCGCTCACCGTCGGCGCCGTGGTGCTCAGCGTATAGACCACCGCGCTCGAGGTGGCGCTGTTGCCGGCGAGATCGCTGACCTGGGCGGTCAGCGAATTGCTGCCGCTGCTCAGCGTGACCGGGATGCTCCAGCTGCCGTTGGACTGCACCACCGCGCTGCCGAGCGCCGTGGTGCCGTCGAGCAGGGTGACGGTCGCGCCGGCATCGGCGACGTCGACCGTGCCGGTGATGGTCTGCGCCGCCTGGTTGGTCGGACCACCCGGGCTCGTGATCGCCACCAAAGGTGCGGTGGTATCGAGCGTGAAGCTGAGCGAGGCGGAGCCGGTATTGCCGAAGCTGTCGGTCTGGCTCGCCACGATGGTGTGGGCGCCGTCGGCAAGCCCGGTCGGGGTGAACGACCAGGCGCCTTGCGCATTGGTGGTCACGGTGGTGGCACTCAAGGTGCCGTCGATGGTGAAATGCACCACCGTGTTGGCGAGCCCGCTGCCGCTCAGCGCATCGTTCGAGGTGATGTGGTCGCTGGCCGATGAGCCGGTATCGATGGTCAGCGCCTCGCTCACCGTCGGCGCCGTGGTGCTCAGCGTATAGACCACCGCGCTCGAGGTGGCGCTGTTGCCGGCGAGATCGCTGACCTGGGCGGTCAGCGAATTGCTGCCGCTGCTCAGCGTGACCGGGATGCTCCAGCTGCCGTTGGACTGCACCACCGCGCTGCCGAGCGCCGTGGTGCCGTCGAGCAGGGTGACGGTCGCGCCGGCATCGGCGACGTCGACCGTGCCGGTGATGGTCTGCGCCGCCTGGTTGGTCGGACCACCCGGGCTCGTGATCGCCACCAAAGGTGCGGTGGTATCGAGCGTGAAGCTGAGCGAGGCGGAGCCGGTATTGCCGAAGCTGTCGGTCTGGCTCGCCACGATGGTGTGGGCGCCGTCGGCAAGCCCGGTCGGGGTGAACGACCAGGCGCCTTGCGCATTGGTGGTCACGGTGGTGGCACTCAAGGTGCCGTCGATGGTGAAATGCACCACCGTGTTGGCGAGCCCGCTGCCGCTCAGCGCATCGTTCGAGGTGATGTGGTCGCTGGCCGATGAGCCGGTATCGATGGTCAGCGCCTCGCTCACCGTCGGCGCCGTGGTGCTCAGCGTATAGACCACCGCGCTCGAGGTGGCGCTGTTGCCGGCGAGATCGCTGACCTGGGCGGTCAGCGAATTGCTGCCGCTGCTCAGCGTGACCGGGATGCTCCAGCTGCCGTTGGACTGCACCACCGCGCTGCCGAGCGCCGTGGTGCCGTCGAGCAGGGTGACGGTCGCGCCGGCATCGGCGACGTCGACCGTGCCGGTGATGGTCTGCGCCGCCTGGTTGGTCGGACCACCCGGGCTCGTGATCGCCACCAAAGGTGCGGTGGTATCGAGCGTGAAGCTGAGCGAGGCGGAGCCGGTATTGCCGAAGCTGTCGGTCTGGCTCGCCACGATGGTGTGGGCGCCGTCGGCAAGCCCGGTCGGGGTGAACGACCAGGCGCCTTGCGCATTGGTGGTCACGGTGGTGGCACTCAAGGTGCCGTCGATGGTGAAATGCACCACCGTGTTGGCGAGCCCGCTGCCGCTCAGCGCATCGTTCGAGGTGATGTGGTCGCTGGCCGATGAGCCGGTATCGATGGTCAGCGCCTCGCTCACCGTCGGCGCCGTGGTGCTCAGCGTATAGACCACCGCGCTCGAGGTGGCGCTGTTGCCGGCGAGATCGCTGACCTGGGCGGTCAGCGAATTGCTGCCGCTGCTCAGCGTGACCGGGATGCTCCAGCTGCCGTTGGACTGCACCACCGCGCTGCCGAGCGCCGTGGTGCCGTCGAGCAGGGTGACGGTCGCGCCGGCATCGGCGACGTCGACCGTGCCGGTGATGGTCTGCGCCGCCTGGTTGGTCGGACCACCCGGGCTCGTGATCGCCACCAAAGGTGCGGTGGTATCGAGCGTGAAGCTGAGCGAGGCGGAGCCGGTATTGCCGAAGCTGTCGGTCTGGCTCGCCATGATCGAGTTGGTGCCGTCGGCCCAGTCGCCGGCGGCCGTCGGGGTGAACGACCAGGCGACCTTGCGCATTGGTGGTCACGGTGGTAGGCACTCAAGGTGCCGTCGATGGTGAAGGCACCACCGTCGATTGGCGAGCCCGCTGCCGCTCAGCGCATCGTTCGAGGTGATGTGGTCGTCTGCCGATGTGCCGGTATCGATGGTCAGCGCCTCGCTCACCGTCGGCGCCGTCGTGCTCAGCGTATAGACCACCGCGCTCGAGGTGGCGCTGTTGCCGGCGAGCATCGCTGACCTGCGCGGTCAGCGAATTGCTGCCGCTGTTCAGCGTGACCGGGATGCTCCAGCTGCCGTTGGACTGCACCACCGCGCTGCCGAGCGCCGTGGTGCCGTCGAGCAGGGTGACGGTCGCGCCGGCATCGGCGACGTCGACCGTGCCGGTGATGGTCTGCGCCGCCTGGTTGGTCGGACCACCCGGGCTCTGATCGCCACCACCGGTGCGGTGGTGTCGAGCGTGAAGCTGAGCGAGGCGGAGCCGGTATTGCCGAAGCTGTCGGTCTGGCTCGCCACGATGGTGTGGGCGCCGTCGGAAAGCCCGGTCGGGGTGAACGACCAGGCGCCTTGCGCATTGGTGGTCACGGTGGTGGCACTCGCGGTGCCGTCGATGGTGAAGTGCACCACCGTGTTGGCAAGCCCGCTGCCGCTCAGCGCATCATTCGAGGTGATATGGTCGCTCGCCGATGAGCCGGTATCGATGGTCAGCGCCGCGCGTCACCGTCGGCGCCGTCGTGCTCAGAGTATAGACCACCGCGCTGTGGTGGAGGTGTTGCCGGCGTTGTCGGTGACCTGCGCGATCAGCGAATTGCTACCGCTGTTCAGCGTGACCGGGATGCTCCAGCTGCCGTTGGGCTGCACGATGGTGCTGCCGAGCGCCGTGGTGCCGTCGAGCATGGTGACGGTGGCGCCGGCCTCGGCTATGGAGGCCGTGCCGGTAATGGTCTGGCTCGCGTGGTTAGTCGGCCCCCCATTGCTGCTGATCACCGGCACGACCGGAAAAATGAACGTCGTGGTGCTGTTTTGTGTCGATACCGGCACCACTGCGACCACGTTGCTCTGGCTGTTCGCAACCGTCGTGGTGTCGGGAACGAGAGCCGCCGCGATCACAGTTTTAGCGGCATTCGCGTCTGAAAATACAGTGGTGGAAGGCGCTACCGTAGGCAGGACCGAACTTCCGTCAGCATGCTGTGTGGATTGTGGTTGGGTGAGGTCGCCGCGCTTTTCAAGTGAGGGTGTATTTGGCGCAATGGCCTTATAGGTGTCGTAGGTACTCAGGACCTGCTGGAACGTGCTGAATTCCTGCGCAATTTGTGCGGTCGTCTTGGCGCTTTCCTGGGCGATCACCTCGAACGTCGCGGTCGGCGTCAACTTCAGCCCAGAGCCGTTGCTGGCAACCGTCCCGATCAGGTCCCCCTGCGTGTTGAAGACCTGAACGGCGTGAACCTGGCCGTCGTGCTGGTCAACGACCGACACTGACACCGTTCCGTCGGTCGATGAAATATCGAGAATGACCGCGGTGCCGCGAATTCCGACGGTCGCCACTGGCGTTCCGACCTTCATGTCGCCGGTCTTCGCAACCTGGCCCGCCACAAAGCTCGCGGCGCCCTGCATTAGGGTAAACAGCGAGGTGTTCGATGTGCTGGTTGCGTCAAATGTGAGGTCGTTCAGCATCAACCGTGCATTGGCGGTCAGGTTGAACGTCGTTCCGTCGATCATCACCAGACCGATCGTAGAGCCGCTGCCCGTCTGCACCACATCGTTCTGGTAAACCGCGTCTCCGTTGTTGAGTTCGACGGTAACGCCGTTGCGAACGATGCTGGCGCTGCCGGTCAGTTTCGCGACATGGCCGACTACCTTGCCAGCGGGGCTGGTCCCTGCAGCCTGCGCATAGTCAACATGCCCGGTCAGTGCGTCGATGATCTTTGGATCAACCATGGCGCCTTCGGACGAAACCAGGGCCGGCCGCTGCTGACCGCGAAAGTAATCATGGACGACCGTCCGATGGTCATGATCGGAGATGATCAGATCATTGCCCGATCTCTCGTATTCGCCGGAAAATAGCAGATGCGCGTCTGGGATTACGATGGCATTCGCAAGGCCATGTCGCGGGGTCGAGTCGAAACGAAGATTTTCGCTCGAATGCGAGTTTGAAAGCGTTTCAAATCTTCCCGCGAAGAAGTTCAAAATCAGCCCCGCAAAAGATTAAAAAATCATAAAATATTGCGGTCGAAACTAACCTAAGTGTGCCCGAAATAAAACGGTGAATCCTACGAGCTCGTTAGTTCCAGAATCGGAACCAAAGGGCCACATGTTCCTATTCCGTTCCTCTGTACAACCCTGCTTGCCATCGGAGGCGGTGGGCAGATTAAAAGAAGGAACTGAGGGCCAGGGACCCTAACCCCTAGTTGGCGTCGCCATCAGTTCTTGCACCAAGCAGAATAGCGCTATCAATGGCGGACTTAAGGGCGTTGAAGGCTTGGATGTTGCCTCGCAAGTGCGCCGCGACCACTTGTTCGATGGCAATCGAGCCATTCCCATCGGGAACGCTGAGATTGACGGACAGAGTTACTCCGATGATGCCATTATAATTATTCGAGACGGGCGCCGCATCAAAGAAGACGATAGGAGCATGAATGCGATCGGTAACTTTGGTAAGAAGAAGCCTGTTGGGTTTGTCTGCCATGATGATATCTCAATGACTGACTATGATCATGAACCGCCGCAATTCTCGTAACCTGTTTCTTAGACCTAAGCAAAGTCGTTTCGATGCACCCGCGCCAATACTTCCCACCGCAAATGCCGATTAGATTTCGCTTGCTTATCCTAGAAAACCAAAACTCCAGGATTAGCCAAAACGCCGGCGGCAAGAGTCCGCCGAGAGTGTGCTCCGCGATCCGGCCTCGTTAAAATCCAGACGTCCAACCGCCTTCGGATTAGTATTGATACTTGTATTCGGAATGCTTGCGTCCGTTGCGGTGGGGGCGACAGCGTTTGCACAAGCCGGCTCGACCGGGGGCACGATCGGAAAAGATCGACAAGTCGGTTTCTGGTGGCACGAACAGGTGGCCCGTGAACGGATCTTGACGAAGCACGCGCTGCACCAGCATCGCGAGGCCATCGATGCCTTTGCGCATGTCGATGTAGCCGAGGGCCAGATGCACCTTTACGTTCGAAGGGAGCAGGCTCGTCATGACGCCGACCTCTCGACGCTCAGGGCCGCATCGGTGATCTCGACGGCGACAATGCCGGCGGACTCAGCTCCTGCTTCCATCGGCACAGAATCCGGCGATCGATGCCATAGCGGCGCGCCACTTCTGAGACGCTGGCGCCGGTTCGTGCCGCCTCATCGAGAATCCGGCGCTTGTCCGCTTCACCAAAGCGCCGCCGATGTCCCTCACGCGGCCGAGGAACATCGGACGTTCCTGCCGGGAGGAGGGATAAGCCCCATGACTTAGGCTTGGACTAAGGGTTTGACTAAGCCCGTGACTTAAGCCTCAACGCCGGTAGAGCAGCTTACGTTCGGGCAGCTGTGGCTCAGCTTTAAACTTCGCCCGCCAGTTCCCGAACGCCTTGAGCGGGATGACCTCCGCCTCGCAATACCGCCGTTGATTCAAATCGCTACGTTTCCACGCCTCGTGGTGCGCTCGTTGGCACCGCGCTGGGTTGCGCCCTCCGTACGCTCGCCGCATTGATCGAGCGCGGCAAGTCGGGCCGCGGGCAGATCGTCGAAGGCGCGCTACTTGCGACCGCACTCTCCTTCACAAACGCCACTCGAACAAGCGGTGATCGCGGCCAACCGGCAATCTCGGCCAGACAGCGGCGCCTGCCGATATCTACCGCACGAAGGACGGCAGGGTGCTTTGCCAGGTCACGGGACACCCGCTGTTCGTTCGCTGGGCGAGGCTGATGGGTGAAGAAGATCGTTGGCTGAAGGATCCGCGCTTCTCCAATGACCTTAAGCGCGGCGAGAACGGTCCGGTGATCAGCCAGCGGATGGCGCGGTGGTGCGCCGAACGCACCACGCAGGAGGCCGTCGATATCTTCCTCGGAACAGCACAAATACCGGCTGGACCTTGAATTAAGCTCACAGCAAGCGCCGGATCACCCTCACATTCGCGCCGCAGGATTTATGACCAGTTTGGACTATCCTGGCATGCCGACCCCCGCGCCGATTGCACGCGCCGCGGTAAGGCTCTCGCAAACCTCGGGCGAAATCGTTAGCCGAGCGCCCACGCTCGGCGAGCACACAGAGCTTGTTCTGGGAGAACTCGGATACGATGCGACAACAATCGCGGCGCTGGGGGAAAATGAAACGATTTAGGGCCGACTTCGAGCCGCGCGGTGCCTTCGGCTACAACTAACGCCGCCCATTCCGCTGGCTCGACTTTGGGGGGCACCTTTTGGCGAAATTTCCTTTAGACTAGTAGCGGGATGGATAGTCTACAGCCTCGCCACGGTACCGCGTCTTTTCGCTATCAATGCAAGTCCCGCCGTGAAGGAGTGTTAGATCGCTGATTTTTGAGGGCCGCATTTGGCGTAGCGGATCACACTCAAATTATTTCGGATCTCAATCTTCCGAGAATCAATAACAGTTAAGAAGTAAGTTATTATTCGGGTGAACCCGAGCCATCGGTGGCGCTTGTTTAGTGTTTCAGTTATGCGATAGCCCTGACCCGCAGGTTTCACGGACTTGATAGTTGCTTGAATTTGGGTTGCCCCTTTTAAATCGTACCTACGGTCTTTCGAGAAAATCATGATCTCCGAAACTGATTTGTGTACCACGGCTTCGACGCCGAAAGTCTTTACAGCAAAACAGATTTCATATTCGGCGGCAGGAAACTCTCGCCCCAAGGTCACCCAGACCCCATTTATAGGATATTCATCGGCTGAAGCTGAAAAGCTTAGCAGGAGTGCACCAACGAATAGGCAGTATAATTTTCCGCCAGAGAGGCGAGGCAGAACTGTAATCATCGAGCAAGTCGTGATCAAAGTCTCTCCTCATCAGAGAATTGCGACGGCCGGATATCTAGGTGTTTGGTCCCGGAGAGTTGTGGCGCTATCCTGACACGCGAATCGGAGGGAGCGCTATGGCAGAGATTCTTCACGGCAGCGCCCGCACAACGCCGCGAGTTCGATCCGAGCTCCAAGCGTCGAAAGAGACGGCCGGTAATCTTGCCCGTCGTTACGGCTTGAGCCGAACAACCGTTACGAAGTGGCGGTCTCGGACGACGACCGCGGATGCTCCCATGGGGCCGCGCAATCCGAAGAGCACTGTGCTCACACCAGTCGAGGAGGCAATGATCGTCGAGTTTCGCCGGCGGACGCTGCTTCCCCTCGATGACGTGCTCGGCTGCCTGAAGGACAGCATTCCAAAGCTTACGCGGTCCAGCCTCCACCGATGCCTGGAGCGGCATGGCATCTCTCGCCTGCCGGAAAGTGAGGAGAAGGCCTCCAAACGAGGGCGGTTCGCAGACACGACGATTGGCTACGTCCACATCGATATCTGCGAGCTGCGGCTCGCTGAAGGCAAACTCAACATGTTCCTGGCGATCGACCGGGTATCGAAGTTTACCTATGTCGAGTTCCATGAGAACGCCGGCAAGATGAACGGCGCTGATTTCTTGCGGAACGTGGTCAAAGCCTTCCCCTACAAAATCCACACAGTGCTCACCGACAATGGCATGGCCTTCGCCGATCTGCCGAAGAACAGGAACGGAGCCACGCGGCGATATCTCGGCGCCCATATCTTCGATCGTGTCTGCACCGAGAACGGTATCGAGCACAGGCTGACAAAGCCGTATCACCCGTGGACGAATGGTCAGGCCGAGCGAATGAACCGGACGATCAAAGAGGCGACCATCAAGGTCTTCCACTATCCAAGCCTCGAAAGTCTGAAGGCTCATGTCCTCGCCTTCGTGACCGCCTACAACTTTGCTAAGCACCTCAAGGCTCTACGATGGAAAACGCCCTTCGAGGCCATCTGCGCCGCCTGGACGAAAGACCCTGAAGCCTTCATCATCAATCCGCGTCACCTCATCCCGGGACCAAACACCTAGTTCGTTTGTGATAGAGGCTCTGATGTCCGTTGGATTGAGATGCCGGTGCGAGAAGACTTCGCGCCGCTTTTATTTATTGCCGCGCGGCCAGTGTCGCAGACGACGTTGAACGCGCGCTTTTGTCTAACTTGGCTGTCGGTTCGACCGGTACGTAGGGCGTCACAGGTCCCACATCGGTCAAGTCGGGCGGCGCTGTTGTTTCGACTGGCTTGAGCGGAGTATCGTCTTCGATAAATTGGTCGAGCATGCCTTGGATCGATGTTCTTGCCTGATCGGGACCGGTATCGCGCATGTCATTATGTTGGAAGGTGGTTTGTACGACCTCAATACCGGCCTTCTTGCGGATTTCTTCGGAAGGGATGACGCCAGGGTCGGTCTTGAAGACGGGATCTTTGGAGCGGAACGAAAGTATCTTGAATTTACCGTCGATTACAAATGGCACGCGCAGATTGTCGAGTGTCACCACTTCATTGGTCCGCCCGGGATACAATTTGGCAAAATACATCGAGATGTCGGCGCCGGCGGAATGTCCAACAAGCGTCAGATTTTCATAATCTGCGTTCGGTTGAACCTCTTTCATTTGCTCGACGGCAAACTTTATGTTGGCAACGCCGCGCAGATATTGTGGCTGCCGACCAACATAGAGCTCACCGACGTTTGTGACCATCGGTGGATCGGTGGGCAAATCGTGCTGGATGCTGATCGCGATATAACCGCGGGCGGCAAAAACGTTAGCCAAAAACGAGTACTCGGTGAATTTCACCGTGTTGCCATGGCTGATGATCGCTACCGGCAGCTTATACATGCCAGCATCGGCCTGCATCTCCTTGTCGCGTCGCACGGCCATATCCACCTCGACGGGACGGCTATTGCGCGCCGCATCGTAGAAGGTCATTGTCTCGTGACGGATCGCCCATTTGGCTGTGGTGAAGTACCCGACAGCAGCCAATGCGCCAAGCGAAGCCAGAACCGCAATTCCCCGTTTCATTGGCTGTCCTCTAGCGTCACTTCTGGAGAAAGCCCAATGGAGGCTCTTTGTGCGTCACGGTAACGTGACCGGACCTTAATAGTTTCCATTGACAGCTCGTTGTGCAGTGCACTGTGTGCATACGGGTTCTACCGCGAAGGCCGGTTCAAAATTTGGGGACGGGATAATCGTCCGCGTCGACCAATACAACGCTCGAGCTTTCGGAACGGACATCATCTGGCGATGAACTCGCCGCTGACTCTGGTAGCGGGCCTGAGGGGCTCATTTCGTCTTTCGGCGTAAATCAATCACAAAGCAATTTGGGCCTTTCAACAGTATCGAACCGACATGCCGCAGTCTCGCGTTTTCGCTATCGGCCACGTCGCATAGTCCTGTAAATAAGCGCCGAACTTTGACCCCCATCGGCTTCCAACATTGACCCCACACGTGATGAAAATTCCGGTGATGGTCAAGGAATTCGGCAGTGTTGGACGGGGTCAACCTTCGGCGCCGATCGGGGGTCAAACCGGGCGCCGAATAACAGTCATCATCGAGCCGCTCCGACTGGCTGCGCTGCAGCTTCTTGATGATGAGCTTGAGGCGCTCGATCTCGGCCTGCGCCTGGCGGAGGCTGGTGCGCTCGGCTGCGAGCGAGCGCACCAGCTTCTGTAGCGTTTCCACATCATCAGGCAGCGCGGCGAGATCGATGTTCATGAGGGCCGAGTTCAGCCGACTTCGCGCCGTTCTCGCCGCTCTGCTTGCATCATCGAGTCAATCGGTCGCAGCATCAGCCCGCGATTGCCGGACGCCAGCGTTGCTCAGGGGCGCGCCAGTCCACCCCTTCAATCAGTGACGATAGCTGTGCCGATGTCAGGGACAGCGTCTCGTCCGGCTTGACGCTCGGCGGCCATAAGAAGACACCATGCTCGAGCCGTTTGGTGAACAGGCAGAACCCGGTGCCATCCCAATAGATGATCTTGATCAGGTTGGCCCTGGTGCGACCCCGGAACACGAACAGGTGACCCGTGAACGGATCCTGATGCAGCACGCCCTGGCCGTCTGTCAATTCTGCTTCCTCAAGTTCGGTCAGCCCACCATGGCGGCAGGCGTCAAGGGTATCCGGAGTGAGCGACCCCAGGCTGGCAACGTGTCCGAGCGAGACGCGGCCGCGATACCGGTCTCGGAATGGCGCCATTGGCGATATTTGAAGATCATCTGAGTTTGTCGAACGGCTACGGGCGCGCGATAGTGACGCTGTTGCGGATTTTCTGGTCCAGTTCGCAGGGGAAGGTTCACGTCCCCCTGAACTTGACACCAATCCGCTTTCCCTTTTGCCACACCACATGGCAGGGTTTGACGCTTCCATCCGAGGGAATGACCAGGATAAACGCCAAGGGACACTGAATCGGGCTCGCCACTTCGATAGCCGCCCCCGTTTCAGAGATGTTGCGGACAGTGCATTCGATCCCGTTGCCGTTGAACTCTATTCTTCCGGCTTTCATGACACGGCGACGTCGCGCTATGCGATTCTCACCGGCAGCTTTACTCCCGGTGAAGCCAAAAAGCCGGAGCGCCGATACGACGAGCAGGACGAAGCCAACACACACAATGGCAACCGCAATGACCTTGATCGGGCTGTCCGGAATCATGGTGAGTGCAAATTCCCTGTTAAGTCATCCCAGACGTAGTCAAGCCGGGTGTACTGCTATAAGTCCCTTCGTCGATCGGCGGATGGCTTCGTCGAGTTGAGGGATTTGCTGAAATCTGCTTCGGCGCTCAATTGGGTTGAATGACGACATCAGCGACCCGGCTATGTTGGAGAGAGATGACGATTGCGCCGTTGCGGTCAACCGTGAATCGCCCACCTTCCAATCGTGAAGCCTTGCCCACGATTGGAGCCGGGAGCGGCGCCAACCCCACGTTGCGAAGGTCTCCGCCGACACCAATCGTCGCGGCCGCTTTTGATGGCGAGACCTTGATGTAGTTCCGAACCAGCAAGACCTCGTCCTGCGTAAGATGGAACGCCGGGTGATCGACTCGCTTCTCCGCAGCTTCATCTCCTTGTGCCTGACGACCGGCGGCCGACCAGTGCTGTTCGGCGTTCCGCAGCCGGGCTTCGAGCTGCTGTTCAAAGATTGCTGTGTGTCGCCTAGCCAGGGCCAGGTCCTCGCGTGTGGATGAAATATCGGCCCGGAGAGATTTGATCTCGCCCCGCTCCCACAGCGCCAAACCACCCGCAGAGAAAGCAATCAGGGCAGTGAATATTGCCAAGGCCCCCCCAGCGATCCGCGCCAATCCGGGATTGAGCACGCGCGCGCTTATTTTCGAATCGAACATCAGCAGCGGCCTTCGTCGTGATGTAGGTGGCACTCCTACTTGCTTTCCGAAGTCCAAATTGTTGCGGCGTCCTTTTCGCGCAGACCTCGGAGTGTGGAAAATTAGCTACTTGAGTCAAGTTAATGTCGGGTTACGCTACGTCTGAAGGTTGAAGAAGTCTCCTCCTCACATTTTATTAGTGGAGTTCGGGTATCGTGCGCGCGGGTGGGGGAAGTACTCGTGCGTGCTGATTGGATAGTTGTGGCGTGTTCGGCGTTGGCGCTCGCGAGTTGCCAGACCGTCGAGAATGCGGTGCTGCCGGATGACCCGGTTACGACGGGAACAACTCCGACAGTTCGGGAGCCTGAAGACGCCAAGTACCAAAGGTCCGATGAACCGCTCAAACTGGGCGTCGAGCATTTCAACCGCGGTCACTTCGGATTGGCCGAACGCTATTTTCAGGATGCGGTAGAGAAGACGCCCGCAGACGCAGCGGCATGGATTGGGCTTGCTGCCAGCTACGATCGCCTCGGCCGCTTTGACCTCGCCGATCGCGCCTATGCTTCCGCAATTCGATTGGCCGGCGAGAACTCCTGAGATCCTCAACAATTTGGGCTACTCGTATATGCTGAGGGGAGAATTGGGAATCGCACGAAAGAAACTTCTCAAAGCCTCTGCGAGCGACCCTAGCAATCCAAGGATCGCCAATAACCTCCGCCTCCTCGACTTAAGCTATGATTTTGTCAAGCATTCGGCCGGTCGCTGAGCACCGCGTGAGCGTTCGAGTTTAACAGGCTCGGCAAAACGGCAAAGACTTTCCAGTTCGCCTTCAGCTAACCCGCTTGGATATCGCAACTGCTTGGCGACGAGCCCGGGCCTTGCCTTGCCACTACTTTCCGGCTCCGCTCTGAATGTTGGTCGTCGACTGATACTCGGGAGAAATCGGCTTAGGTGCGTTGGGGAGTTTGCTGACGTCGCGATAACGCTCGATGGCCCCGGACATCCGCTGGCCATCCGCGGGGATTCGTGTGTCGCCGACATATCGCGGCCACGGATCGATTATATGGGTCGCCGAATTGACCGCTTCCGCATCGCCGGCGCCGAGACTCACGCCATCCTTACGCTGGAGATATTCCGCGAAGGGATCATCCCAGGGCGCCACAAGACAACAAATCACCAGCGCCTGTGCTGCGAAAGCCGTGGTGCGCAAACTCGCTTTCATCGTCATGATGGAATCACTTTCCCGCAACGGTGTTGATCGTGCCGCGGTTGATTTCAACAATATGGCCGTACGGGCCGGCAATGTTGCCGCCGGAAACCAAATATTCTGTCAGCTTCTTTCTTTCGAGTTGTCCCATCAGGAAGACATCGGCGTCGTTCCCCGGAAGAGTGGAGTCAAGTGGGGATGCTAGCTGCTGGCCGGGCGCGATAGGCTTGACCAGATGCGGAGTGACGATGATAACGAGTTCGGTTTCGTTCTGAGTATAGCCGGTGCTCCTGAACAGCGCTCCAAGAACGGGTACAGAGCCGATCCATGGTAGTTGCGAGATATCGCCCCGGTTGCTGTTCTGCAGCAGGCCGGCGATGGCGAAGCTCTGACCGTCGCGCAGCTCGATCGTCGTCTTTGCCTCGCGCTTGGATAGCGCTGGAATTTGAAAACCGGAGACACTTACGGCATTGGCGAAATCAAGCTCGCTTACTGATGGTGCCAAACGCAGATTGATGACGCCGTTCGCCAGCACGGTGGGCATAAACGTCAATTCGACACCGAAGGTCTTGAATTCCACCGTGATGTTGGGAAAGCCCCCTGCGCTGTTCTGGACAACGGGAATCGGGAACTCGCCGCCGGCAAGAAAGCTCGCCGTGTCGCCCGATAACGCGACGAGATCAGGCTCCGCCAGGCTGCGGATGAGCTGCTTCGAACTCGAGCGCATTCAGCATGACATCGACGGTGGTACCTTGATTGACGAGGTTTGCAATTGCGACGCCAAACGGGCCTGTCGTCGAGCCAGCCAGCGATCCTATCGTTTGAAATAGCGGAATGCCGCTTCCGCCAGTCGCAGTTCCCGTTCCGGGCGCTTGGCCGACCGCTGGCGCCTGACCCCCGACGGTGACGCCTCGGCCGTTGCTACCCACGAACCAATTGACCCCCAGTTGTCGCCCCGCCTCACGCGTCACCTCGAGAAAACGGACCTTCAGCATCACCTGCTGTGTCGTTGCGATCTTCATCGCGTTGACGATCGGTGTCTGCGGCGACAGCCCTTTTGCGACAGAGACCGCTCGGTCGGCTGCGACCGCGTCACGCACCTCGCCGCTGAGCACGACCTGACCATTGACGCTTGAGACGCGAACGCCGCCGTCATTGGTGCTGGCGTCGATCTTGTCTCGAAGAGTTTTGGTGTCGGGGGTCACTTCGATATCGATGACCCCGACGACCTTCATGCTCGAATTGAACATCGAAATATTGGTCGTGCCGATCTTCTTCGCTTGAATGTAAAGCGACCGGTCTGACATTGGCAGGATATCGGCGATCTCAGGCGACCCGATCATCGCGGTGGTGAAGGGCTGATCGATTTGCAAGGTGCGCGACTTGAACAGCGTGATTGATACGTGGCGTGGGGGCCTGATGCCGCTTTCTACCGAATGCGCGCTCTGAGTCTCAGCGGCTTTCGTGCTCGAAACTACAAGCCCGGCCGCCAGGAGGAGGGCCGAAAGTGCAACGGCGTGACGTATTTGACCAAGGTGCATGACTTCGGGCGCCGGGTTGGGTTTTATCGCAATCGTCAGCGATATGAGACAGCGCGGAAGGTAGCACCAAACCCTTACCGGTCGATAAAGGCGCGCAGTCAAACGATTCATCCTTTCTTAGGAGATCGGGCTCGCGACCGACGACGATGACTGCTGGTGAACTTGGGAGAGTGTTGCGGAATACAATCGGTGGAGCGTTCAATCCAAGCAATGCAATTAAGGGAGAGCTAACGGTATTAAAATGAAGCACTGTCTGCTTCGTTGGGCGACGGGTTGTTCGTGCTATTCGGTGTGGCGGCTACACGAGGCCAGCGAACAGAGGAGCATGTTGCCACATGGGACGGCCGCGAGGAGGAAGCAGAGGGGCCGCACGTCTTTTCGTGCTGGCCCTGTCGATCATGGCGGGGGGTGTTGCCGCTTATCTGGCGGCGGGTAGCAGCGACAAGGTTGTGCCCCAACTCGTGCAGGCGCCAACCATGGACGTCCTCGTCGCGAAGTCGGATATAGGTCTTGGCGAGACTCTCTCCGCGAACAAGGTTGAATGGCAAGCGTGGCCGCAGACAACGTCGGGCGTTAATCTTGTTCGTCGCGCTGAACAGCCGGACGCTACGGCAAAACTGGCTGGTTCGATCGCGCGTATGCCATTCATTGCCGGTGAACCGATCCGTAGTGCGAAGCTTGTCTCACCTAATGGCTCAGGCTTCATGGCTGCAATTCTTCCATCTGGCACGCGCGCTGTATCGATCCCCATCTCGCCGGAGACCGGTGCCGGCGGATTTATTCTGCCTAATGATCGCGTCGACGTTATTTTATCAAGGCGGGACAAGGATGCTGTCATGTCAGACATCATCCTCAGCAATCTTCGGGTCCTGGCCATCGACCAGACACCCAACGGAAAAGACGGGCAGACCGCGGTGATCGGAAGGACAGCCACCTTGGAGGCGACCCCCGATCAGGCGGAAGCGCTGGCGCGCTCCCCCTTGATAGGCTCCTTGTCGCTCGCGTTGCGCAGCCTCGCGAACAGAGATGGCGGAGAAGTCGAAAAGTATGGCAGAACGACAGTCGCCGTCTATCGCGGAATTGATTCTGAAGCTACGTACACCTGCAAACCGGCGTGTCGCCTGCAATGAAGACAGGTCAAACTCCCGGTCAGGCGGTGTATCCCGCGCTGTCGCTCTGTAGGGCGAGCACGTTTAATGCGTTCGCGCTCGCGCGGCGAGTGCATTGCGTCCCAGATGTCGCTTCGACGCTGAACGTTTAGCCAGAAATCCGGACTATTGCCAAACACGCGGGCAAGGATGAGCGCGGTGGGGGCGGTTACCGCCCTGCGGTCGTTGCACAATTCGTTGACGTGCTTGCGCTGCGCACCCATGGCGTTTGCCAACGCGGTCTGGGTAAGGCCCATTGGCTGCATGAATTCCTGAACCAGAATTTCTCCGACAGTTGCCGGCTTGCGCTTGTCATCAACATGGAACACCTCAGCGAAAACTGTGATCATCGAGGTAGACGCCCGATGCTTCGCCGCGGCGGCCATCCCATCGAAAGATGAGCCGCCATTGGCTGTTGACGCGGATCGAGTGAAATCCCTCCAGCTAGTCCATTGTGCCGAAAGCGGAAGTAAATTCAGAGAATTAGCTACTTCGCCATAGGCCAGTGCGAGTTGATCGCGCTGCCCGAGGCGTGATTCAAGTTCCGAAGCTGGAGCCTCGAAATCATGCGCTACGAACCAAGCGACTATGAGTGGACCACCATCAAGCCAATGCTGCCTAACAAGCCGCGCGGCGTTCGGCGTGCTAAATGACCGTCGCGTGCTCAACGGCATTTTTTGAGTCTTGCGCTCAGGTGCTCCTTGGCGCGATCTGCCGGAAATCTATGGTCCCCGCACCACTTGCTATATTCGCTTCGTTCGCTGGCGGCAGGCTGGCGTATGGGATCGGATCATGGATGCTCTGGCCGCCGGACATGACGCGGCGGTGCAGATGATTGACACCTCCATCGTGCGAGTGCACCGGCACGGAGCCTGCATCACAACGATCAACAGGATATGGGGCGCAGCGACGGGGCTCACCAGCAAGATTCACGCGGTGGTGGATACCAATGGCCTGCCGGTCCATCTTGCTCTCACGCCGGGTGAGGCGCACGACAACCGCCTGTGTTCGGTTCTTCTCGGCGCATTGCATCCCCAAACGATGTTGCTTACGGATCGCGGATACGACGCCGACTGGATCAGGGAGCTTGCTCTGCAGCAAGGCGCCTGGGCCAACATTCCGCCGAAACGAAATCGCAAAGACCCGATCTGCTTCAGTCCGTACCTGTACCGCGCGCAACTTGATCGAGAGGTTCTTTAAAAGATCAAGCAATGTCGGCGTGCCGCGACCCGTTATGACAAGCTGGCAGCCAACTATCTGGCGTTCGTCAAACTCGCATCGCATATTGTGACGCTGGCATGCAAAGAAGCACGAACGCGCGCGCGATGTCCTCCGCTTGGCCCCATCGCTTAGCTGAGAGCGACGGCATCGGTGGATCCTTGGCAGCGGTGGCATGAGCTGCGTGCAGGAGTTACCTCAACCGATTGTTGAAATGTTTCGCCGCCTCGCGGGTCGCTAAATTAACTAAGGGCTAACCATTTTGGGGATGCAACTTTCTGCGCCGTTTACCCGATGTGCGTAAGCATTGTTTAACGGCCAACCTGCAGAGTTCCGTCTAGAGAGAGGCGGAGGCTCTTCGATCGCCTTCTTCCGTCCTCAACCCTTGAAATGCCAGAGAATTGCAGCTGATGGAACCTTACGACGATTAGGATGAAGGTCATGCTTCGCGCTTGGTTGTATCGCCTCGCTAGAGATCGCAAGGCGAACGTCGCCGTGATCACAGCGCTCGTGATGGTTCCGATCATTTTCCTGCTGGGAATGACGCTAGACTTCACCCAGGCGTTGCGCAAGAAGGAGCAATTGGACGCGGCTGCCGACGCCGCCGCAATTGCGGCCGTCAGGCCTGCCATGCTGATGCAATCCGATACGGTGGCCCAAGACACCGCTAACGCGATCTTTATGTCAGTTGCGAACGGTCTTCAAGGCCTCGCCGCGATCCCGACGCCGACGATCACCGTCACCGACGTGGGGCTTCAGCGCACTGTTACGGTTTCGTATAACGCCGCATCCCTCAATAATTTTCCCAAAGTACTCCTGAATACCGCGTCGTGGCCGATCAGTGGCACAGCGACGTCGCAGGCGGCGAGTGCGCCCAACATGAACTGGTATCTGCTGATGGACGACTCGCCGTCCATGGGGATCGGCGCGACCTTGACCGACATCAACAATCTCATCGCGGCCACCGCCCCCGCGAAACAGCCAGCATCATCCTCGCAGAATTGCGGCTTCGCCTGTCATGAAACCAACATTTCTCACGACGGGGGAACGAAGGATAACCTCACGATCGCACGCAACAACAGTGTAACCTTGCGTATCGATCTCGTGACGGATGCGGTCAAGCAGTTGCTCAATACATGGTCGAACTGCCCGCAGTCGGGTATAACGGGCGGCGTCATGCAGTGCATGTCGGCTCTGAACAACACCACCTACAAGGCGGCCCTCTATACGTTCGACACAGGCCTAAACGCACTGGCGACGCTGACCACCCCGACCACCGCTGGAACCAAGGTTTCCAACATTGCGCTAATGTCGGTCCTCTACCAGAACTGCGTCGTTTCGACATCCTGCAATACCGACTACGGCACAGATATTGCCGGCGCGCTCACCAGCGTCAACAGTATCATGCCGACCCCTGGGCTTGGCAGCAATGTGGCGGGAGATACGCCACAGGAGGTGGTCTTCCTCGTCACCGACGGCGTCGAGGACAAGATCGCCGTGACTTGCCCCAATGCGACCTTCGCCTCCAACCATCGCTGCCAGCAGCCGCTCGACACGACGATGTGCACGACCATCAAGAACCGGGGCATTAAGATCGCGATCCTCTACACGGAGTATCTGCAACTCATCAATCTTGGCCCCAGCCATAACGTTACGGACGCCTGGTACATGAGCTGGGTCAACCGCTACGACGGCCCAACCTCCGCGACTGGCCAGATCGCGCAGAATCTCCAGGCGTGCGCCTCGCCGGGCTTCTTCTCCGACGTTCAAACCGGCGGCAATATCACGCAGGCGCTGACGGATTTGTTCATCAAGGTCGCGTCAAGCACTGCCAGCCTCACGCAGTGAGCAACGCGCCGATGGCCCAAGTGGAAATCGCAGCAGGAAAAAGGCGCCGCGGCCGCTTCTTCGTCTTTATCAAGGACAAGAATGGTGCAACAGCGGTCGAGTTCGCGCTGATTGCCACGCCGTTTTTGGCCATCATCGCTGCCCTCATCCAGGTGTTTCTCCTTTTCTTTGCGCAGTCGCTGCTCGAAAATGCCGTACGGGCATCGGCCCGCCAAATTCTGACCGGACAGGTGCAGACACAGGATGCGAGCCTGAGCCAGACCGCAGCCTTAGCCGCATTTCACCAGATCGTCTGCAACAACGCCGCCGTCCTTTTCACCTGCACTGGCTTGATGGTCGACGTACAGGTTGCCAATAACTGGTCTTCAGCCAATACGGCCATGCCGGTGTTGACCTACGGCATCAACGGGAATGTCAACAATACCTGGCAATTCAACCCCGGAAATGCGGGCGACATTGTCGTTGTTCGCGTGATGTATCTCTGGCCGGTTTTCTTCGGACCCATCGCTTTCAATTTGGCCAACCAGGCCAACGGCAGCCGGGAGATCATGGCATCCGCCGCTTTCCAGAACGAGCCGGCCACTCCCTAAGGGTATCGACCTATGACCAACCTGTTATTTTGCGCAAGGAAATTTTCGACCGACGCTGACGCCGTGGCTGCGACAGAGTTCGCCATCGTGGTGCCGTTCATGTTGGTGCTTTTGGTCGGCGGCGTCGAGCTCGGGGACGGAATGGCGATCAACGTCAAGGTCAGCGCGACGGCGCACTCTGTCTCCGACATGGTTACGCAGAACACGTCGCTCAGCACGGCCTCGATGCAGAACATTTTGACCGGGGCGACGGCCATCATTGCGCCGTATCCCGTCAACAATAGCCAATTACTGGTTACGGTGTCCGAAATCTCCAGCGACGCCAATGGCAACCTTACACTTCAATGGAGTCAATCATACAACGGTACAAGCTTCGGACCAGGAAGGCCGAGCATTAACAGCTCGACAAACCCGCCCTACGGCGCATTGAAATTGCCCACATCGCTCAACGGAACGGCAGGAAATGCAAACAATGCCAACAATCAAAACGACCAGGTTTCGTTCGTGGTGAGCGAAGTCAGTTACGCCTATACACCCAATCTCGGCTATACGATCAGCGGGACCGTAAATCTTGCGGACAGCGATTGGCTGTTTCCGCGCTGTTCGACCGACAGCCCCGCCAACTCGAGCGGTCCTGCGTACTATGACGTCAAATTCACCACCTCGACGACGACGTGCACCTGTATCCAACATTTGCAGCAAAAGACCTGTTAGCGCGCCCGAAGCGGCGATGCCAAACGTTTTTCAAGGTGCTCCGGGAGCAGCCGGAACCGCCAATTGGTATCACCGCATTTCTTTCTCCCTGGCGCGATGACTGGACGACGTGAAAACTGGCTGAGACTTAGGGTCGCATTACAATGTTCTGCCTTCGCTCACGATTGGTTGTGATTTTGAAGGCGATAGATCATAGGATCGTCGAGAGGAAGTCTTGGTATTGGACAGCCATCGACTCCCGAATGCTCCGACACACGGTCGAAATGAATAGTCGAAATTGAAAGAGCGCGGCAGCGAAAAGGATTGGCTCATTCAAAATCATGAGGACACGGTCTGATGC
This sequence comes from uncultured Alphaproteobacteria bacterium, assembly GCA_963808035.1. GTDB lineage: Bacteria > Pseudomonadota > Alphaproteobacteria > Rhizobiales > Xanthobacteraceae > Bradyrhizobium. The sequence goes on from CAWEEF010000016.1 coordinate 103,047, forward strand.
CGTCGCCAAAAATAGATGGAGGCAACCGTCGCCAAGAACAGGAATACCGCACTCGCCAACTGGAGGCCGCGTTTCAGCCGCGCTGGGATCATTTGACCAGAATACGTCTCGACAGCAAGGAGAAGAAGCCCTCCACCGTCCGACGGCAAGAAAGGTAGTAAGCTAAATAGGCCGACAACCATCGACAATCCAGCGACTAGAAGCGAGAAGCCGATCTCACGTCTTGCGAGAGCAACGTTGGGCAAGTCCTGACCAAAATACATGGATATGCCTGCCAGAATCATAACTGACGCGCCGATATTAGCGAAAGGCCCCGCTGCAAGAACCAGAGCCTGCCTGGAACATGACAGTTGAGAGAGTGATGACGTATCCTTCGGCATACTTTCGCTGTTGACGGGATCGCGCGCCGAGAAAGCACAGCTGCCTCTAAGGGGTAGCGCCGACAAGCTCCAGCGCGTGCCGAATCGATCCGCGAATCCCAGGAGTTCTGGTCCAACGCCGATCGCAATGCGCGAAACAGCACCTCCCACGTGGCGGGCCGTAACCAAATGAGCGAATTCGTGAATAAAAAGAACCGCGAACGGTCCTACGACCAGGATAAGGATATCGAAGTTCATCGCACGAACACCAATCTTGGAGTCGTATTCCGAACAGTCGGCCCGAAGCGGCACTACCCGAAGGTGCGTCTCGAAATCGATGCCGACCTTGCCGGCGGCCTCGCCGCGAAGTTGACCCGGCGCCAGATCGACATCGCGCTCTTGCCCGGACCCGTCGACCTGCCGGGCTCAGTACGCACTTCGCTCGGAAGCTGCACCCTGAAATGGCTCGGGCATCCGCGCTTCCAGCGGCAGGATCGTGCGTTGACAGCGGCGGCAATGGCGGATCTGCCGACTATCGGCATGCCGCAAGATGCCAGCGTCTATCATTTGATGGTGAGTTGGTTTGAGGAGGCTGGCATCAGCCCGCGTTTCGTCCACCGCTGCAACAGCTTCAGCGTGATGTCGTTGCTTGTTCGGCGCGGCATCGGCGTCAGCCTGTTGCCAGCCGAACTGTTTACGGAGGATCTCGCCGCCGGAGCGCTCAAAATCCTGGTGGAGACTCCCAAGAGCAAGGACATGAACTACTTTGCCGCGTATCTGCGGGCGACCGGCAATCCACTCGTGCCGCAATTGGCTGCGCTGGCCCGCGAGGAGAGCTGGTTCCTCGGCACGCGGCGCGAACGAACCGATCAGCACAGGTTTCCGTCGCGGGTTTGATGGACGAGTCCCAATCAAGGCTGAGAGGTCGATCAAGCTGAGATCAGGCGCCAAACCTTCCTGTGTGCGGTTGGCGAAAACTCGCCGGGGCGATATTTCCAGATTCGCTCCATCGGTCTCGAATGAATGAAGGACGTCGTCCGAGCGTTTTGCCACGCCGCTTTGGAAATTGGAGGCATCGCTGAAATGTCGATCATGCCGGAAGTCCCTGATGCCGTGTAAAAATTCCCTAATCCTCAAAATTTTTTCCCTGATAATCTGCATAGGGAATTGCTCGAGAAGTGGCTGCCGCGCAGCGGTTTCTTGGTATTAAATCGTGTCTCTACGCCCCAGAATCGCAAAATTCCCTGTAAAATTCCCTGATACCAGGGAATTGGCATGGAGACCGGTGCGATCAGCACTGCGTCGCCAGCCAACATTGGCCAATGAATTCAGGCACTTTTTGAGTCGGGCGGACTTTCATTCTGACGGCTAGCCACGGCCTCATTCTGACGCTTTGTTTCTGATGCGTTCGCCAGCACATGAGCATACCGCTTCCTGGTAGCCGAAAGCGCGCGCGGCAGGTTCCGCTTGGCATATCCTTCGTAGGATTCCTGCGTGCGGTGCGCCGACAACGCGCGGCCCTGACCGTCAGTCAATTCCGCTTCCTCAAGCTCGGTCAGCCCACCATGCCGGCAGGCGTCCAGGGTAAAGTAGGTTGGCAGTTCCAGCTCCTTTCTCATGCGTTGCACGATTTTCTGCATTCCCGAAAATGAAAACGGTTTGGATTTGTCTTTAGCAACCTCGCGCAAGACCATTGGAGTACCGCGCTTCTTGAGATGCAACAGCACCGTTTCCGCATCTTCGTAGAACTTGACCACGGTGCCATCTGGCAATTTTTCTTCTAGCGGATGCAGAACGATCGCCCTTGTCTTGTGATGTTGGATACGAATGATCGATGGTCCTTCGGATTCCGATAGTCCGTCCACTTAATGTGACGCGCGATCACGTTTTCTGGACGCTGCAGCCATTCAAAACAGATGACAGCTTCGGCGGCGGTTTCCTCCTCACCCGCCTCGATGCAACCGTTCGCAAACTCGTAGACCTGGTCGCGAGTGGGCGGCATGTGGGCGCTGAGCAACTGTCGGCCCGACTGTTGAGCCGCACGATGAGGTTGTAGTAGGAGTATTCAGGATAAGGGACCTGGACCGACGCTAATTCGAGCGCCTTTCCAGTCTTCCCTGGTTTTTTGGGTCCGGACTGGCCCCCACGGTGAAGAAAAATGCGACTGACGCTTCATACCGATTACGCTCTGCGCGCCCTGATTCGAGTCGCGATCGCGGACGGCAAGCTGATAACGATCAACGATATTGCGCAAAGCTTCGACATCTCAAAGCAGCATTTGATGAAGGTCGTGAACGATCTCAGCCGGAAGGGCTATCTCGAAACCCTGCGCGGGCGCAACGGCGGCATCCGGCTGCACCGCCGGCCGCGCGATATCATTATCGGCCAGGTGGTGCGCGACACCGAGGAGCTCGATGTGATCGGCTGCATGGAGCGCCGCGGCTATTGCCCGATTCAGCGTGTCTGCGTGCTGCGCGGCGTGTTGCGCGATGCGACCGAGGCGTTCCTTGCCGAGCTGGATGCGTACACGCTCGCCGATCTGATCAAACCGCGGAGGGAGTTGTCGTCGTTGCTACTCTTCGATCAGCACGCGGCGCGGCGCTAATTTTGGGACTTGTGACCAAGAGTGTTGTGCTCTTGCCAAGCACAAGAATCGCTTAATTTCCCAGCGTCCCTTGGCCAATCGGCCAAAGCCAATTCGATCTATTCCCTCGGTTGCCCCGGGCTCTAATGATGATCGTAGCCCCACGCCGTAGCGACTTCTTGGAGGCTCTCGATCAGCTCAATCGCACTTGCGCGTCCCAAAAACTCCACAGCAACTTCTATGAGGGTGTTTACAACCACTTCATTAGTGCTGTCTCGTGCGAGATGAAGTGCTTGCTGTGCCTGATCGCGAAGGTATGTCGCTTCCGACTTCAGTTTCACTCTGCCTCTCCAACGGTGCCACCGCCATACTCGGTGTTCTGGTTGCCCTGTCGATTAACCGGACCGATTTTGTCCATGTGATCCTGCTGTTGACCGGGCTTTTTGCCGCCGCCCTGCTGCTGGCCGGGTTTATAACCGAGGTGCTAATGTTGCTGGCCGGGATGATTCTGGTTCGGACATCGTAAAAATCTTCAGTGGATCCGTCGTAGGTGAGGCTACGCGCACCCGATCGGATTTGACAAACGAATTATGTTCACGCATTCCATCGAATTCTTCGAACCAAAACGGCACTCAAACCGCAAACGCCGATGAACTTAGGGCAGAAGCCAAACACGCTCGCCGACAAGCGAGTTGAGCCCGATGCGTTGACCGAGAACGTCTTGCTCGAACTGGCCGATCAGTACGAGGCCGCGCGCTGCGGTTGCTCGCGGAAGCTGACCACCTCAAGCCATACCGCAACAAATTGACCTCGGTGTCACCCGCGCTGGTCTCTTCCAGCTCTCCGGACTAATGCTTGCCGGACTTGAGGTGGCGAGGTCGATGAGGTCACCCTCCGCGACATAACCAACGGCGATCAGCGGGGCCTAACCAGCAGCGCGACCCACTTTGACAAACCAGCATTATTGCGGCTTGATATCTGTGTGATGGATATCAAGGGGCGGTCCCGATGGACACCGAACTGGCCAGAACTTTCCTCACCGTCGTTACGGCGGGAAGTTTCATTAATGCCGCAGAGCGGCTTCACGTCAGCCAATCGACCGTCAGTACGCGTGTTCATACCCTGGAAGAACAACTCGGATGCACGCTCTTTGTCCGCAACAAGACCGGCGCCACGCTGACATCGGCCGGCCGGCAATTTCAGCGTCACGCCGCCACTATCATCCGAACCCTCGAACAGGCGCGCCATGACATCGGAATTCCTGAGGGCTTCAGCGGAACATTGGTAGTCGGCGCGCGCATGGGTCTGTGGGAAGAGTTCTTGACGCAGTGGCTTCAGCTAGTGCGAGTCGCGCGACCAGAAATATCGATTCGCGCCGAAATTGGGCTTGAACCCGAATTGATGCAGGGACTCTTCGAGGGGCGAATAGATATTGGTGTGATGTACACACCGCAAAGCCGGCCCGGATTAAAGGTGGAGTTGCTATTCGAAGAGAAACTTATCCTGGTTTCGACGCACAAGAATGCCAAGCCTGAACCCCAGCCCGGCTATGTATATGTTGAGTGGGGACCCGAATTCTATGCGAGACACAAGACCTGCTTTCCTAGTTTCGGCGGCCCTGCAATAACCGCGAACATCGGCTGGCTAGGAATGCAACACGTGTTGGAGAATGGCGGTTCCGGCTATTTCCCCAAGCGGATCGTACTGCGCCATCTCAAGTCGAAGCGGCTGTACCTGGTTGGCGGTGCTCCCGAATTCTCGATGCCGGCATATGTCGTTTACCCAGTCGAGTTTGATCGTGATTTGTTCGGTAGCGCGATCGAGCTTATGCATCAAACCGCCAACTCAAAATTGATAAGGACACTTAACGCAGCAAATCCTGCCTTACAGAAAGGACGTTAGCGCCCTACACTCCAGCTGCGCTTTGCGTCGAGTTAGGAGCGCTCGCCGAATAGTGGATTTGCAAAAGAGCTGCTTAACATGGAACATTCGCTTAAGTGCTCTTGTCATTGGAAGAATCGGACGCAATGAAGCCGCCACTTTTCCTTTACTTCTCACTTGCTGTTTGCTGCTTTCCTACGTTTGTCCAAGCAGAATCTCCCGCTGACATGATCTCGAGCTATCGCGCTCAGCATGGGGAGGGGCGGGTCGTCATGGATTCGACGCTCACGCGTATTGCGCACGAGCAAGCCGAGGCTATGGCGGCAAAGGACAAGCTTGACCACGATGTGCTCGGAGGCTTCACGTCTCGGGTCCATCCGGCCGGCGCAGGCCGAGCCGCAGAGAACATCGCCTATGGCTACGACAGCTTCCCTAAGACGCTGAGTCAGTGGATTGATTCATCGGGGCACCGAAGAAACCTTCTCCTGCACGGGGCCGCACGAGTGGGTGTCGCCAGCGCGAAGAGCGTGACAACAGGGCGTACGTATTGGGCGATGGAGATTGCAGGGGATTATGAACGTCCCAAGTTGACGACCGGTATCAAGCAAGCAGTTGCAAAGCCCAAATCTCGCCCAAGGAAATCCTGCCGCTTGAAGATTCTCGGTATCTGCCTCTAGTGCAGGGCGGATGTTGGTGTCTAGCTCGGTTGTTTCACCTACGCGCAAAGCTGATAGAGGCATCCGGTCAAATTGACGAAGCAACCGAAGCAAGCTTAAGGAGATCTTTGGAGATCGCGGTCTTTCAGGGCGCCAAGCACTCGAGTTGCTCGTCTCCCCGTCATTTCGGTAGTTCGATGGATATTATCAGTGCATTGGCTGCGACCGTCTCGCCACTGGCCGCCGCTACTCGCGCAACTCGACCGGCCGACGTCGCCTTCAAATCGGTAAAGAGCTTCATGGATTCGAGAACCGCGACGGTCTGTCCGGCTGCCACATCGTCGCCCACATTCACCATGATATCCGCGACAAGACCTGGCATCGGGGCGATGACGGTGGAGCCATCTCCAAGACCCGCGTGCGCGGCCGCATCGAGCGCGGTGTCGACGGCAGGCTGTATTTCGAAGGTTGCCTCGACGGATCGGGCGCGAATAGCAACGCGGTGGCCGGTGGTTGCGAAGGGAAAGCGATACGATGCGCCATCGAACACCGCGATCAAGGTGCCATCTTCGATAATGGCATCGACCGTCAGATTGCCATCAGTATCGGCGATCACAAACCGTTGAGATCCGCCGGTGACTTTCACTTCGGTGATCGCTTGTTCGGAAGTCACCGAGAAATGCGTTACGCCGGCGCGACCCGATGTGGCGAGATTTCGAAAGCCAGAAAGCCTCGACCATGGCGAAGCCTTTGCGCCCTGTAACTGCCGCCCGATCCATGCGACCAGAGCCGCCAGACGACGGGCCAACTGGAGGTCTGTGTTGTTCTGCGACCAACCCTCAGGCCAATTGTCTTCGATTAGCCGAGTGGTCGCGCGGCTCTCCGCAAAATCCGGTGTCCCGATGACGTCGCACAGGAAAGCCCGGTTTGTCGCCGGTCCGAGCACAGTCAGATCTTCAAGTCCGCTGTGCAGCCGCGCCAGCGCCTGCGCGCGATCGGCGCCGGCGGCGATGACTTTCGCCAGAAGACTGTCATAGTGAAGTCCAACCACGGTCCCTGTTGTTACGCCGGTATCGACCCTGACGTCAGACGGCGCCGCCCACAGCGCGATTTTGCCCACATCGGGGCGAAAGCTCTGGTCGGCCCGTTCGGCCGTGACGCGTGCCTGGATCGCATGGCCTTCGCCGCGAATATCGCTTTGCTGAAACGCCAACGGTTCGCCTGCCGCAACCCTCAACTGCCACTCGACCAGATCGAGACGGGTGATCTCCTCCGTGACCGTATGCTCGACCTGAAGCCGCGTATTCATCTCGAGAAAGAAGAACTCTTCCGTGGCCGCATCGACGATGAATTCGACCGTTCCGACGGAATCATAACCGATTGCGGCCGCGAGTTGCACCGCGTGGCGATGCAATGCGTCGCGGGTTGCATTCGAAAGGTTGGGAGCGGGCGCTTCTTCGAGAAGCTTCTGATTGTTGCGCTGAACCGAACAATCGCGCTCGAACAGGTGAATCAGATGATCGTGCTTATCGCCCAGTATCTGCACCTCGATATGGCGCGGCCGGGCGATGAGTTTTTCGATTAGCAGACGGCCGTCACCGAATGACGCCTCGGCCTCACGCCGCGCCGTCACCAGCAAAGCCGGCAAAGCGTCCAATGAGGTGACATGCCGCATGCCCTTTCCGCCGCCGCCGGCGGTTGCTTTGATCATTACCGGCAGCCCGATGCGCTCGACCTCGGCAATCAGCCTGCCGTCACTCTGATCGTCGCCATGGTAGCCAGGCACGACCGGAACGCCGGTGACCACGGCGAGCCGCTTGGCTTCAATCTTCGAACCCATGGCGGCGATGGCCTTGGAATGTGGTCCCACCCAAACAATGCCGTTGGTCTCGCACAAAAGCGGCAGCTCGGTCTTTTCGGACAGAAAGCCGTAGCCGGGGTGGATGGCCTCTGCGTCCGTTGCGAGCGCGGCAGCAATGATCCGTTCCGCGCGCAAATAGCTTTCGCGCGCTGGCGCAGCACCGATCGGCACGGCGACATCGGCAAGTGCCACATGCATGGCATGGCGATCGGCTCCGGAATAAACCGCGACCGTACGCAATCCCATGCGCTTGGCCGTCCGAATGACGCGAACCGCGATCTCGCCGCGATTGGCGATGAGGAGGGAGTTGAACATTTCGGCACTCACATTCGATAGACGGGTCGAGGCGATGTATCGCGCGGTTCGTCCGCTGACAGGGCGAGACAAAGGCCGAGAACATCGCGGGTTTGTGCCGGCTCAATGATGCCGTCGTCCCAAAGGCGCGCGGTCGCGTAATAAGGGTCGCTTTGCTGTTCGAACTGCGCGCGTGTGCGCCGGTCCAGTTCCGCGAGAGATGTCTCATCGCTGCTGCCTTTGATGCTCTGACGACGGAGCTCGGTGACGACCGTTGCCGCAACCTCCGGGCTCATGGTCGCGATGCGCGAGTTCGGCCACGAGAACAGAAAGCGCGGTCTGAAGCCGCGCCCGCACATCCCATAGTTGCCCGCGCCAAAAGAGCCACCGATGAGAACCGTATATTTCGGAACACGGGCATTGGAGACCGCGTAGACAAGCTTTGCCGAATGCTTCGCGATGCCGGCGCGCTCTGCTTCGGTCCCGACCATGAAGCCCGTGATGTTCTGAAGGAACAGAAGCGGGATGTGACGCTGATCGCACAGTTCGATGAAATGGGCGCCCTTCACAGCGGATTCGGAAAACAGCACGCCGTTGTTGGCGAGTATACCGACGGGAAAGCCGTGGATGCGCGCGAATGCCGCGACCAGCGAAGCGCCATATGCCGGTTTGAACTCCTGAAAGTCGCTCCCGTCCACGATCCGTGTAATGACCGCATGCACATCATAAGGCTTCTTGAGATCGATCGGTACGAGAGATGTAAGCTGCTCTGGATCTTCTGCCGGTTCGACGGGTGCAAAATGGGGCTGTGCCACACGCCGCAACTCGCCGAAGCCGAGGACAATCTCCCGCAAGCAGCCGATCGCTTCTGTTTCCGTATCCGCCACGTGGTCCGTCACGCCAGACACCGTCGCGTGCATGTCGGCGCCACCCAGAGTTTCCCCATCGACAATCTCGTTGATCGCGGCCTTGACGATAGGAGGCCCACCGAGATGGATGCGCCCCGTGCCGCGCACCATCACGACCTGATCGGAGAGAGCTGGGATGTACGCGCCACCGGCGGTGCAGCCACCGAACACCGCCGAAATCTGGGGAATACCTGCCGCCGACATCCTGCACTGGTTGTAAAAGATGCCGCCAAAATGATCGCGGTCCGGAAAAACACGATCCTGCTCGGGAAGAAATGCACCGCCGCAGTCAACCAGATAAACACAGGGAAGCTGCTGCTGTTCGGCGATCTCCTGCGCCCGCAGATGCTTGCGGACGGTCTCCGCAAAAAAGGAGCCGCCTTTGACGGTGGCATCGTTGGCGATGACCATACATGGCGTGTCGTGGACAAGCCCGATTCCCGTAACGATGCCGGCCGACGGCAATTCGCCGTTATAGAGTCCATGAGCCGCCAGCGGCGAAAGCTCGAGGAACGGGCTCGCCGCATCCAGCAGCAGGTCAATCCGGTCGCGAACCGGGATCTTTCCTCGCGCGCGATGTCGCTCAACAAGCGCCTTGCCGCCGCCCTCCAGCATCGATCGATTTCGATCGCGCAACGTTTCGATCAACGCCTCGAACTGCAACGCGGTCATCTCGCCATCCTTTATTCTTTCCGGCGGCTTGCTGCCGCTGCGTGGAGGAGGTATACCTAACAATCGTTAGGCAGGGAAGTAGGGATTTAGAAATGCCACTTGTCGGGACGACGTATCGGGAGGTTTGCGCCAACTTTCGATGGGAGATCCCAACGCAATTCAATATTGCGGAGATGATTTGCGATCGGCATATCGGTTCGAACCGCACCGCTTTGCTGGTCGAAACCACCGACGGGCGGATGACGGAAATGACCTTCGAACATGTGCAGGACCGCTCGCGACGGCTGGCGAACGCATTCAGCTCGGTCGGGATTGTGAGGGGTGACCGGGTGGGTATTCTGTTGCCGCAGTGCCCGGAAACCTTGATTGCCCATCTTGCTGCTTATCGGTTGGGCGCGATCGCGTTGCCCTTGTTTACGCTTTTTGGTCCAGAGGCTATCGAGTACCGTCTCAATGATAGCGGCGCGAAAGTCGTCGTTTCGAACGCAGCGGGAATTGAAAAGCTGATCGGCGTGGCGAACAGGCTTGCTGCGCCCCCAATTCTGATCAGCGTCGATGAGCGTCGCGATAATCGTGTGCTTGAATGGGGAAAACTCATCGACGCGGCCTCGGCGGATCACACGCGGGTTGCGACGGCTGCCGAAGATCCGGCGATCATCGTCTACACCTCCGGCACCACCGGTAATCCGAAAGGCGTGCTCTACGCACACCGCGCCCTGCTCGGGCACCTGCCGGGCGTGGAACTACCCCACGATTTCTTTCCGCAACCGGGCGACCGCATGTGGACTCCGGCGGATTGGGCCTGGGCCGGTGGTCTCATGGACGTGCTCCTGCCATCGCTTTACCACGGTGTGCCGGTCGTCGCGAAGCGGTTGCAGAAATTCGATCCGGAAGAAGCCTTTGCGTTGATGGCCGAACTCGGCGTTCGCAACGCCTTCATGCCACCAACCGCTTTGAAAATGATGCGGCAGGTTGAGGGGCCACGGTCGAAGTTTCAATACGCGATGCGCAGCATAGCGAGTGGCGGGGAGCGGCTCGGCCAGGAGATGCTCGAGTGGGGACACGAAACGTTCGGCCTCGCCGTCAACGAATTCTACGGTCAGACGGAGGCCAACCTCACGGTCGGCAACTGCGCGTCGATCATAACACCGAAAGAGGGCTCCATGGGCCGGCCGATTCCGGGACATGTCCTGGAAGTCGTGGATGACGAGGGTCGACCGCTGCCGCCTGGAACCACAGGCACGATCGCGGTCAAATCTCCGGATCCCGTGTTCTTTCTGCGCTACTGGAACAAGCCCGGTGCCACGGCGGAAAAATTCCGCGATGGGTGGCTTTTGACCGGCGATACCGGACACCGGGATGAAGAAGGCTATTTCTGGTTTCACGGACGTAATGACGACGTCATCATTTCCGGTGGCTATCGTATTGGTCCGACAGAGATCGAGGATTGTCTCATGCGGCACCCGGCTGTAGCGATGGTAGCGGTCATAGGAGTTCCCGACAAGGTTCGCGGCGAAGTGGTGAAGGCGTTCATCGTTCCAAGGGACGGGTTTGCGATGGGTGATGCGCTCCATGCGGATGTCCAGGCGTTCGTCAAATCGCGCCTTTCGGCGCATGAATACCCCCGGCAAATCGAATTCCGAACCGAGTTGCCCCTGACCATCACAGGAAAAATCCGCAGGATGGATCTGCGCAACGAAGTGCAGGCCGGGACATGATCTGTTCGACGCTTTCCCTGGACTGCGACTCGCCGGAGAACTCATGGCACTGAGTCCGTGTGCGCTCGCCCAATGCAAGGCATCGATCCATGTCTCCGGCGACGTCGACTTGCGCAGCGCCCGGCGTTTCGGTGTCGAGGCGCTATCCGCATTGGTCGATTGCGACGACTGGCGCGAGGGGATGAGCGCCGTTGTCGAGAAGCGGCCGCCGAATTTCGGCGCAAGCCTCGAAGGGAATGAGTGATGGGTCGACTTTTCGGCGAATTCACAACCGGGCAGCGCTTCGAGACGCCGGGACGGACGATCACAGAGACGGACATTATCACCTTCGCGGGCCTGACCGGGGATTATAATCCTGTGCATACCGACGAGATTTTTGCGGCTGACGCTGAATTTGGCGGCCGGATTGCCCATGGTCCATTGGGAATCGGTTTGGTATTTGGACTTGCGTCCCGGCTCGATCTCATCGATGGCACGGTCATCGCTCTTCTCGGGGTGACGTGGGAATTCAAGGCGCCGGTGCGACCTGGCGATACCGTCAAGGCGCTGATCGAGGTTATGAGCACGCGCGGCGTCAAGAACCCGGACCGCGGCCTGCTGGAGCTGGGCTTCACCCTGCTTGATCAGCACGGCACGATTGCGCAAACCGGTTTGGCGCGCCTTTTAATGAGACGGACGCCGCATCGGAAAGCCAGCTGGGGTGGCGTGGAGGCCGGAGCAGACAATGACAAGGACGACGGTCAAGATGATCCCGCAAAGATCGCGCCACAAGGCGGCCATCGATGATCAGGCGAAGCCGGCGGCCGCCGAAGCGGCGCCGGGGCGCGTCGGAGCTGCGGGTCTAATCCTGGACACCGCAGCAAGGCTGATGCGGCAGAAGGGCTATGAAGCAACGACAATCCGCGCCATCGCCCGCGAGGTCGGTATCAAGGCGGGGAGCATCTATCATCATTTTCGATCGAAGGACGACATCGTTCAGCGGGTCGTCAACGAAGGTGTGAGGGTGGTGTATGAGGCCGTGGTCGGCGCACTTGCCACGTTGCCGCCGAATACCAGCCCGCGGAAGCGCCTGGAAATTGCGGTGCGCGCGCACCTGCTGTCGTCGTTGGAGCACAGCAATTATACCTCGGCCAGCATCAGGGCTTTTGCCTTCCTGCCGCCGAACGTCCGTCAGGAGTGTCGCGTCGAGCGCAAGAAATACGAAGATGTCTGGCGAAAGATAATTGCGGATCTCGGCGAAGCGGGAATGATTCACCCGGGCACGTCACAGGATTCGGTTCGACTATTGCTGCTCGGCGCCATGAACTGGGCGGGCGAATGGTATCGCCCCGGTTGCCTCAGCATCGACAAGATCGCGCGTGATTTCGCGGCCAGCATCTTCCCGACATCGTAACATCGTCGGTGGCCTACGCCATGCCGATCGCTGAGGGCAGCAACACGCAAACGAGGTCGGACCGAACTGCAGTGAAGCTGTAGTGCAGATCGGAGAGAGATTCAGGCGTTCCCAACCGCGTCTAACACCGCCTGCACCGCCGATTGATCTTCCAGTCCAGCGGTGTCCCCGCGCACGGCGCCGGTTTCAGCCGCTTCGCGCAACAGCCGTCGCATGATCTTGCCCGCCCGCGTCTTGGGTAATGACGTAGAGACGTATACCCGGCCAAGCCGGGCGATCCCGCCGATCTCGCGCTCGACCGCGGCCGCAACACCCGCTCGCACCGACGCTGGATCCGTACCAGCCCGCAGCGTCACGAACGCGACCGGCACGGTGCCACGCAGCGCGTCGTGCACGCCGACGACCGCGACCTCCGCAACTCCTGGTTCGCTCGCGGCTGCACTTTCAATTTCCATCGTGCTGATGCGGTGGGCCGCAACGTTGATGACATCGTCAGTCCTCCCAAGCACCCAGATCTGTCCGTCAGTGTCTATTACCGCTTCGTCCGAGGTAGCGTATCGACGGCTGAAGCGAGTAAAATAGGCCGTGCGGTAACGTTCCTCATCGTCCCAGATCGTGCGAGCCAGCGTCGGGAAAGATGCGGTCAGGACCAGGTTGCCGCGCGTGCCGGCCGGGACGGGATTGCCCGCGTCATCAACGACGGCGCAGGCATGGCCCGGCACGGGAGTTCCGCAGCTTCCCGGTTTAAGCGCATCGACGCCGCAGACGGGATAGGTCCAGGTCGATCCGGTTTCAGTCTGGCCATAAGCGTTGACAAGCGGCACGTCAAACATGCGCTGCGTCCATTCGGCCGTGTCGGGGTCGAGTGGCTCGCCCTGCGTTGTGATCAAGCGGAGGCGCGGCGGCAGGCGCGTCCTCACGGCATCATCGCCGGCTGCTCGCAGCATGCGAAGGCCTGTGGGCGCGACCAGGATCTTGGTCACGCTATGCCGCTTTGCGCTATCCAATAGCCGCGTCTGTGCAGGATAGTCGAGCGCGCCCTCGTAGCAAAACAGGGTGATGCCGTGCGAAAGTCCGCCGGTGACGGCCTGGATTGGAAACGTCAACCAGCCGACATCTGCCGCGCACCAGTAGACATCGTCCGGCTCCGGACCAACCTGCCATTGCACATTGGCCCAAGTGCCGACCAGGAATCCTGCGGTGCTGTGTACGACACCCTTCGGTTTGCTCTCTGTTCCCGAGGTGAAAATCAGGAAGGCGGACTCATTCGCCTCCATCCTCTCACAGGGACATTCGGCAGGCAGCGATTCCAACAGCGCTTCCCAGCCGCTTTCGTTCGGCTGCAAACTAAGTCCGGCGCCGGTGCGATTTACGACCACGGTGTGGCGTAATTCGGGTACGTCCTTGCGAGCTTCGCGAAGATTGCCAAGCAGCGGAACAGTTCGCCCGCGGCGATAGGAGCCATCTGCGGTTATGACGACGACGGCTCGCGAGGCCTGCAGGCGAAGGCGGATGGCATCCGGAGCAAAGCCGCTGAACAGCACGGTGTAGATCGCGCCGATTCGGTTACAAGCGTGGATAGCGACGAAGGCTTCCGGCAAGTTTGGCAGATGAATAGCGACGACGTCGCCGCGTCCCACGCCGAGTGACTTAAGGGCATTGGCGCAACGGCAGATCTCGTCGCGCAGCTCACGATACGTCAGACGGCGCACGTCTCCAGGCTCACCTTCCCAGATAATGGCGTGGCGGTCGGCTCGAACCGGGTCTTCTGCATGTCGATCAACGCAATTGTCGGCGACATTGAGCTGACCGCCGACATAATAGCGGGTTTTTTCGAAGTCGCCTTCGTGCAGCTGTTCCCATGGGCGCTGCCAGCGCATGTGCAGGGCCGCCCATTCCCAATAGGCGTCGTGGCCACCGCGACGTTCGGTGGCCCGGGCCTCTTCCAACAGAGCGGTCTGGCGCGGATTGCGCCATCGGTTCGGCAACGGAAGTAATGGTGTCGCGGTCAGCGCCTCGATGGCGTCCATGATGTCTCCTCCATGTACGCCTGCGCTTTTTCGCAGGGCATTGAATTGCTGGGCGGTCGCTACGCATTCATTGCGAAGATATTCAACCTAACGTATGTTAGGTTAATCAAAGTAGCAAGACCAATGCCGCCGGGCTTGGCCGCGGGTCGATCGAAAGGATTTCTAGTGGACGAGACGACGAAACGACCGAACCAAGCTTTGGCGGCGAATGGTCGGCGTTCGCCCTTCTTCACCGAGGAGCACGAAATGCTCCGCGACCAGGTTCGTCGCTTCGTCGAAGAAGAGATCAAGCCGCACGGGGACGCATGGGAAGCGCAAGGCTTCGTCCCGCGCGAGGTTTTGCGACGCATGGGTTCCCTCGGCTTTTTCGGGATTCGCTATCCGGAGGCTTATGGTGGATCGGACATGGATACGCTCGGAAGCGTCGTGCTCGCAGAGGAACTGGGGCGATCGACATTCTCCGGCGTCGCCATCACGGCTCTGGTGCATACCGATATGGCTTCGGTGCACGTGTTCAATTCCGGTACCGAAGCGCAGAAATCCCGATGGATGCGCAAGATCATTGCCGGCGAGGCGATTTGCGCCGTCGCGGTGACCGAGCCGGATGCAGGCTCGGACGTAAAGGGCATTCGCACCACGGCGCGTAAATCCGAAGCCGGTTATGTCCTCAACGGGTCCAAGATGTTCATCACCAACGGTGTTCATGCCGATCTCTATTGTGTCGCTGCGAAGACCGGCGAAACCGGCAGCGGAAGCAAAGCGGTGACGATGTTTCTCATCGAAAAAGGAACGCAGGGATTCCGCGTCGGCCGTGCGCTCGACAAACATGGCTGGCGGTCGTCTGATACAGCCGAACTCCTGTTCGAGAATTGTCTGGTCCCTCATGACGCGGTTTTGGGCGACGAGGGCCGCGGCTTTCACGCCATCATGCGAAACTTCCAGAATGAGCGAACGGTGATCGGCGCCATGGCGATGGGAGAGGCGCAGGCCGCGCTGGACCTTACGGTGGCCTATCTCAAGGCGCGCAAGGCCTTCGGTGCGCCGCTATGGGACAAGCAGGCCATCCGGCAACGCATTGCGATGCGCGCGGCCGAAGTAGAAGCCGGCCGTCAGCTCGTCTATTCCGCCGCCTGGCGCGACGCGCAGGGTCATGACGTAACCCGCGAGGTCTCGATGGCAAAGGCCTATTGCGGTGAATTGGTCAATGCCGTGATGTACGATTGCGTTCAGTTTCATGGCGGGATGGGCTTCATGCGCGAAAGCGTCATCGAGCGAATGGCGCGGGACGCCCGCGTACAGGCAATTGGCGGTGGCGCCACGGAAGTCATGCTTGAAGAAGTTGCCAAGCGACTTTGAGTACATGGCCATGGATGCCTCGAACCGCTTCCGGATACGCTTCTAAAAGCGCAGCATCTCGCGGAGACAACATCCCGGCAATTCGGCGGGCCTGTCCCGCGCCGGCGCGCCACAGCATAGTTTCCGACGAGCCCAATTTGGTCACCGTGAGGATCACCGTTTCTCAAGCAGCAAGATGCTGGCGGCGAGCCGTTGAAAGTTCAATGTTGTAATTGTTCCGGAATCGAGTCCGCCCGATTGATTCTTGATCGGTCCAGATCGGCTCTTGATCGGTGGCGTGGAGTTGGGCTCCTAACCGCCGGCAAACGGCTTGGAAGACGAGCGTGGGCTAGCAACCGCCATTCTGACAAAGAAATATTCTGTAACGATCTCAATGGGGCCAAAAATCCCCCTAAATGTCAGAACCGCCTTTAGAAACACTATAAGATTTCCCGACTTCCAAGCTGAATACACCAGACCCGTTACAGCAGGCTCGAGGGGCGACGACGAGCGAGCGGTCTCGGTGACCATCGTCCCCGATTTTGAACTTGCCGCGCCTCGTGGCGTGTTTGCAAACCTCATTGTGGGGAGCGAGAC
>CAWEEF010000017.1:0-1117814 GCA_963808035.1 uncultured Alphaproteobacteria bacterium
CGGGCCTGCGCCAAGCGGCGCATCCCGGAATGACGAAGGCTCACCCCTCCCCCTCGTCGCTCGCGAGCAGGCCCTTTACTGCGCGGGCCCAGCCTGCCAATTTCCGTTCCCTTGTGGCTCGGCTCATATTGGGTTTGAAGCGGTGTTCGAGCCGCCAGTTGTCGGCGAATTTTGACGGCTCGGGATAGATGCCGGCGGCAAGACCGGCGAGATAGGCGGCGCCGAGCGCGGTGGTTTCCTGGATCATCGGGCGGTCGACCGGGGCATCCAGGAGATCGGCGAGGCGCTGCATGGTCCAGTCCGAGGCGGTCATGCCGCCGTCGACGCGCAGCACCGTCTTCGCCGCTGCCGCCTCCGGCCAGTCGGCGCGCATCGCCGTCCACAAATCGAACGTCTGGTAGCAGACGCTTTCCAGCGCGGCATGCGCGAGTTCAGCGGGGCCGGTGTTGCGGGTCAGCCCGAACAGCGCGCCGCGTACCCGCGGATTCCAGTACGGCGCGCCCAGCCCGACAAAGGCCGGCACCAGATAGACGCTCTGGGTGGAATCCGACTGGTCGGCGAGCGGGCCGGTCTCGGACGCCTGCTTGATGATGCCGAGCCCATCGCGCAGCCATTGCACCGAGGAGCCGGCGACAAAGATCGATCCCTCCAGTGCGTAGATGCGCTTGCCGTTCAACTGATAGGCGATGGTCGTCAACAGCTTGTTGTTCGAGGCGACCGGCGTCGCGCCGGTGTTGAGCAGGGCAAAGCAGCCGGTGCCGTAGGTCGATTTGATCATGCCGGGCGAGAAGCAGGCCTGGCCGATGGTGGCGGCCTGCTGGTCGCCGGCGATGCCGCAAATCGCGATCGGGCCGCCAAACAATTCCGGCACGCTGTCGCCGAACCTGGCCGAGGAATCCTTGACCTCCGGCAGCATCGAGCGCGGCACCCGCAGGATTTTCAGCAGTTCCTCGTCCCATTGCCCGGTGTGGATGTTGAATAGCAGCGTGCGCGAGGCATTGGTGGCGTCGGTCGCATGCACCCTGCCGCCGGTCAGCCGCCACAGCAGATAGCAATCGACGGTGCCGAACATCAATTCGCCGCGCGTCGCGCGCTCGCGCGCGCCGGGCACGTGATCGAGGATCCAGGCAACCTTGGTGCCGGAGAAATAGGGATCGATGATCAGCCCGGTCCTGGCCGAGATCGCCGGTTCGTGGCCCTCGGCTTTCAGCCGGGCGCAGATATCGGCGGTGCGGCGGTCCTGCCAGACAATGGCGCGGTGGACGGCGGTGCCGGTGGCGCGGTCCCACACCACGGTAGTTTCGCGCTGGTTGGTGATGCCGATCGCGGCAATGTCCTTCGGACCGACCCCGGCCTTGTAGAGCGCCTCGCGGCAGGTCGCGACCGTCGAGGTCCAGATATCCTCGGGCTCATGCTCGACCCAGCCGGAGGCCGGGAAATGCTGCGGGAATTCCTGCTGCGCGGTCGCCGCGATCGAGATGTCGCTGCGAAACACAATGGCGCGCGAGGAGGTGGTGCCCTGATCGATGGCCAGCACAAAGGACATGGCGTTGCTTCCCCCGAACGTTTTGCTAGCGGCGTTTGTTCTCCCAACCGTCATTGCAAGGAGCGAAGCGACGAAGCAATCCATTCTGCTCGCCGCGTTGCTGGCATGGATTGCTTCGCTTCGCTCGCAATGACGGTGGTGGATATCTTGTCGTGCGCCCCGGAACGACCGGGAACCTACACCAGTCCGCCGCTGTCGGTGACGCGGCGCAGGTGGTAGTCGGTGTCGCCGAAGGTGTTCTCGATCATGGTGAGCCGCTTGAAGTAGTGACCGATCTTGGCCTCCTGGGTCATACCGATGCCGCCATGGAGCTGGATCGACTGCTGGCCGACGAATTTGGCCGATTTGCCGATCTGGACCCTAGCCGCTGCGACCGCGGTGGCGCGCTCTTTGGCGTCGTCGAATTCGGACGCCATGGTGGCGAACATCGACATGCTGCGGGCCTGTTCTACCGCGACGAACATGTCGGCGGCGCGGTGCTGCAAGGTCTGGAAGCTGCCGATCGGCACCCCGAACTGCTTGCGGGTCTTGAGATATTCGACGGTGGTCTTGAGCGATTCATCCATCGCGCCGACCGCCTCGGCGCACAGCGCGGTGCGCGCCTCGTCGACCACGCGCTCAAGCAGCGGCAGGCCGTTGTCGGGATCGCCGATCACGGCGTTCGCGCCGACCTCGACGGCGGTGAAGCTGATGTCGGCGGCGTGCAGGCCGTCCTGGGTCGGATAGCCTTTTTTGGCGGTGCCGCTGGCGTTGCCGGGCACCAGGAAGATGCCGATGCCGTCGCGGTCGCGCTGGCCGCCCCTGGTGCGCGCGCTCACCACCAGCATGTCGGCGGTCTCGCCGTTGAGCACGACGAACTTCTCGCCATCGATCACCCAGCCGGCACCCTTCTTCTTGGCCGTGGTCGAGACGTCCTGCAGATCGTAGCGCGAATTCTTCTCAAGCTGGGCGAAGGCGAAGGTTTTGCTGCCGTCGATGATGCCGGGGATCTGCGTGGCCTTCTGTTCGGCCGAGCCGCCATGGCGCAGGAACCCGCCGCCGATCACCACCGTGGCAAGATAGGGTTCCAGCACCAGCGCCTTGCCGAGCGCTTCCATCACGATCATGGTTTCGACGCCGCCGGCGCCGAACCCGCCATCGGCTTCCGAAAACGGCAGGCCGAGCAGACCCTGTTCGGCGAGCTTACTCCAGACCGCTTTGCTCCAGCCGCCCTTCTCCGCCATGTATTTCTTGCGCTGGTCGAAATCGTAGGTATCCGTCAAGAGACCGTCGACGCTTTCCTTGAGAAGCCGCTGCTCCTCGGACAGATCAAAATCCATGTCTTACTTCCCCCTAATGGAAATTGTTTTCGTCATTCCGGGATGCGCCTCTTGGCGCAGGCCCGGAATCCATAACCACGATCGGGAGTATGGATTCCGGGCTCACGCTTCGCGCGCCCCGGAATGACGTAAGCGGGAACGCGGCTCGCCCGGGTGCCGGAACGACGTCGCTCACAGCCCCAGCACTGCCTTGGTGATGATGTTGCGCTGGATCTCGTTGGAGCCGCCGTAGATCGAGACCTTGCGGTTGTTGAAATAGCTTGGCGCGATCTGCGCGGTCCAGTCCATCGCCTCGTTGCTGCCGTCCTCGCCATGCTCGTCGAACGGGGCCGCGAACGGGCCGATCACCTCCATCAACAATTCGGTAGTGGCCTGCTGGATTTCCGAGCCCTTGATCTTGAGCACCGAGGAGGCCGGGTTGGGCTTGCCCTTGCCGTGCTTGCCCTCGTCGGCGACGACGCGAAGCTGGGTCAGCTCGAGCGCCTTGAGCTCGATCTCGACCGCGGCGAGTTTTTCGCGAAAGCCCTGGTCCTGCATCACCGGCTTGCCGCCGGATTCGACCTTGGCGGCAAGGTCCTTGATGCGGCGGATACGTTCCTTGGAGACGCCGACCCGGGCGATGCCGGTACGCTCATTGCCGAGCAGGAACTTGGCGTAGTCCCAGCCCTTGTTTTCCTCGCCGACCAGGTTCTCCACCGGCACCTCGACGTCATCGAGGAACACCTCGTTGACCTCATGGCCGCCGTCGATGGTCTGGATCGGACGCACGGTGATGCCCTTGGACTTCATGTCCATCAGGATGAAGGAGATCCCGGACTGCTTCTTCGCCGCCGGGTCGGTGCGGCACAGGCAGAAGATCATGTCGGCGTATTGCGCGAGCGTGGTCCAGGTTTTCTGGCCGTTGATGACGTACTTTTCGCCCTTGCGCTCGGCCTTGGTCTTGAGCGAGGCGAGGTCGGAGCCGGAACCCGGCTCCGAAAAGCCCTGGCACCACCAATCGTCGACATTGGCGATGCGCGGCAGATAATGCTTCTTCTGGGCCTCGTTGCCGAAGGTGTAGATCACCGGGCCGACCATGCTGACGCCGAAGGCGAGCGGCGCCGGCGCCGGCGCCATCTGCAGTTCCTCGTTGAAGATGTAGTGCTGCACCGAGCTCCAGCCGGTGCCGCCATATTCCTTCGGCCAGTGCGACACGCCCCAGCCCTTCTTGTTGAGAATCCGCCACCACGCGATCATCTCGTCCTTGCCGAGATGACGGCCCTCCTGCAATTTCTGCCGCGTCGCCGGCGGCACGTTGTCCCTGAAGAAGGTCCGCACCTCATCGCGAAACGCCACTTCTTCCTTGCTGAAGCTGAGATCCATCGGATCCTCCTGTGAGCGAATGAAACAGGTGATATCTTCCCACCGTCGTCCCCGCGAACGCGGGGACCCATAACCACCGGCGCCGACGATAGCGAAAGCCGGCTACCACAACGCTTGACAAGGACGGCCGCAGCGTATGGGTCCCCGCGTTCGCGGGGACGACGACGGCGCGTCCTACTGCAGCACCTCGAACAAACCCGCGGCCCCCATGCCGCCGCCGACGCACATGGTCACCACGGCAAATTTGGCCTTGCGGCGACGGCCCTCGATCAGCGCGTGACCGGTGAGGCGGGCGCCCGACATGCCGTAGGGATGACCGACCGCAATCGCGCCGCCGTCGACATTGATCTTCTCCGGATCGATGCCGAGCTTGTCGCGACAATACAGCACCTGCACCGCGAACGCCTCGTTCAACTCCCAGAGATCGATGTCCTCGACCTTGAGGCCGTGGCGCTTGAGCAGGCGCGGCACCGCGAATACCGGCCCGATGCCCATTTCATCGGGCTCGCAGCCGGCCGCGACGAAGCCGCGGAAGATGCCGAGCGGCTTCAGGCCGCGCTTCGAGGCTTCCGTGTCGCTCATGATCACCGAAGCGCTGGCGCCGTCCGACAACTGGCTGGCATTGCCGGCGGTGATGGTGAAACCCTCGCCGCGCACCGGCTTGAGGCTGGCGAGGCCTTCGGCCGAGGTGTCCGGACGCGGGCCCTCGTCCTTCGACAGCGTGACATCCTTGAACGAGATCTCGCCGGTCGCCTTGTCGGCAACCCCCATTTTGGTGGCGATCGGCGCCAGTTCGTCGTTGAACTTGCCGCCCTGCTGCGCGGCGGCGGTGCGGCGCTGGCTCTCCAGCGAATATTCATCCTGGCGCTCGCGCGAAATGCCGTAGCGCTTGGCCACCACCTCGGCGGTGTCGATCATCGGCATGTAGACTTCGCCCTTGATCTTGAGCAGCGCCGGATCCTGGGTGTGAAACTTGTTGGCATGATCGTTCTGCACCAGGCTGATCGATTCGCCGCCGCCGCCAACCGCGATCTCGACGCCGTCGAAAATCACCGAGCGCGCGGCGAGCGCGATCGCCTGCAGGCCGGAAGCGCATTGGCGGTCGATGGTGGTGCCGCCGACCGTGACCGGCAGGCCGGCGCGGAGCAGCGCCTTGCGGGCGATGTTGCCGCCGGTGGTGCCCTGCTGCATGGCGGCGCCCATCACCACGTCCTCGACTTCCTTCGGATCGACCTTGGCGCGGGCGACCGCTTCACCGATGGCATGACCGAGCAGGGTAGCGCCCTCGGTGGCATTGAGCGCGCCGCGATAGGCCTTGCCGATCGGGGTTCGGGCGGTGGAAACGATCACGGCGTCGGTCATGGACGACCTCCTGTTGCGAGTTGTTGTTGTTTGGGCGGTGCGGTCTTGGTGGAGGGTTGCTGCTGGCGCAATTCGTGACGCGACAGCTTGCCGACCGAGGTGCGCGGCAGTTCGTCGACGAAATCGAGCGCGGCCGGCAGCTCGTGCTTGCCGAGCTTGCCGGTCAGGAAGGCGCGCAGCTCGTCCAGCGTGAACGGTGTGGCGGCCGCGCGCAGCTTGACGAAGGCCTTCGCCGCCTCGCCGCGGTAATCGTCGACAATGCCGATCACGATCACTTCCTGCACCGACGGGTGGGTGTAGATCGCCTGCTCGATCATCTGCGGATAGACGTTGAAGCCGCCGGAGATGATCATGTCCTTCTTGCGATCGACCAGGTAGAAATAGCCGTCGGCGTCCATGTAGCCGATATCGCCGGTCAGGAAACGGTCGCCGACGAAGGCCTCGGCGGTCTCCTGCGGCCGGTTCCAGTAGCCCTTGGTGACGTTCGGACCCCTGATGCGGATTTCGCCAACCTCGCCGACCGGCATCACCTGCTTGGGATCCTCCAGCGAAACCACGTCGAGTTCGATGCCTGGCAGCATCAGTCCGATCGAGCCCGGCTTGTCCGGCCCTTCCTGCGGATGGGCGGTGCCCGGCGAGCAGGTCTCGGTCATGCCCCAGCCGCTCTTGAGTTTCATGCCGACCTTGCGTTCGAAGATCCGCGCCACCTCGACCGGCAGCGGCGCGCCGCCGGAGCCGCAGCTCACCAGCGACGACAGGTCGCGGCGTTCGAGATCGGGCAGGCTTGCGATCGCGATCCACATCGTCGGCACGCCGGGAAAGGCGGTGGCGCGCTTGACCTCGATGTCGCGCATCACGGCTTCGACGTCAAAGCGCTGGTGCAGCGAGATCAGGTCACCGCGCTCGAGGCTGCGCAGCAGGATCACCATCAGCGCAAAGATGTGGAACAGCGGCAGTACGCAGATCACGCGCTCGACCGCATGGCGCTCGGCCTGCGCCTTCTTGCCCCAGACATCATAGATCGACACCGCCGCGGTGAGATTGCCATGGCTCAGCATGGCTCCCTTCGGCAGGCCGGTGGTGCCGCCGGTATATTGCAGCAGCGCGACGTCATCGGCCGAGATCGACGGCCATCGCGCCGGCGCCGCGGCTCCCTGCACGAAGCTTCTGAAGGTCACGATCGCGGGGTGATCCGGAATCGGCGCCTGCGCAATGCCGACCTTGCCCCAATGATCATCCTCGCAGACGATCAGGCGATCTAGCAATCCCTTGTCGAGGAACTTCAGCGCCGTCGGCAGCAGGGCCGCCAGGTTGCTGGTAACCAGCACGCGCGCGCCGCTGTCGCGGAGCTTGTGCGACAGCGCGATTTCGCCGTCGAGCGGGCTCAGATGCACGACCCGGGCCCCGGCCTTCAGGGCGCCGAAGAAATTCACCGGATGATCCGGCGAATTGCCGAGGAACAGCGCGACCGAATGGTCCTTGCCATGGCCGGCGCGCAGCAATGCCGCGGCAGCCGTCTCCACCATCGCCTCAAGCTCGGCATAGCTGATCGGGCGGTCGCGGAATTCGATCGCCGGCCGGTCGGCGAACTGCACGGCGGCCTGCGACAGCAAATCGGGCAACGTGCCGCGCGCGATCGGATCGTCCCAACGGACGCCTTCCGGATAGAACTGCTCGCCGGGATGGGTCATGGAAGCCTTCCGTTCCCTCCCCAGTCATTCCGGGGCTCGCCACCGGGTCCGCGCAAAGCGCGGCCCGATGACGGGCTCCGCGAGAGCCCGGAATCCATACTCCCGATGGTGGTTATGGATTCCGGGCCTGCGCCAAGAGGCGCATCCCGGAATGACGATTGAGGTTTGAGGCAACGCACCATCAAGCCGCTTTCGCCGTCTGCGCCAGCGACGCAAAGGTCTTGCCTTCCGCGGCCAGCCGTTTCAGCAGCGGCGCCGGCTCGAGCGAGGGATCGTTGGTCTCCTTGGCGTAGAACGACAGCCGGTCGGCGATGTGCTTCAGTCCGACCTGATCGGCATAGAACATCGGGCCGCCGCGATAGATCGGCCAGCCGTAGCCATAGAGCCAGATCACATCGATATCGCTCGGACGGGCCGCGATCTTTTCTTCCAGGATGCGCGCGCCCTCGTTGATCATCGGATACATCATGCGCTCGAGAATTTCCTCGTCGCTGACGACGCGACGCTTGCGCCCGAGCCGCTGCAGGGTCTCGTCGATCAGCTTCTCGACTTCTGGATCGGGCAGCGGCGCGCGCGAGCCCGCCTCATATTTGTAATAGCCCTTGCTGGTTTTCTGGCCGAAGCGGCCGGCCTCGCACAGCGCATCGGCGATTTCCGACTTGATGCCGCGATCCTTGCGCGAGCGCCAGCCGATATCGAGCCCGGCGAGATCGCCCATCGCGAACGGGCCCATCGGCATGCCGAACTTGGTGACGACGGCATCGACCTGCTGCGGCAATGCGCCTTCGAACAGCAATTTTTCCGCCTGCTTGCCGCGCTGCGCCAGCATGCGGTTGCCGACAAAGCCGTCGCAGACGCCGACCACCGCCGGCACCTTGGCGATCCGCCGCGCCACCGCCACCGCGGTGGTCAGCGCATCCGGCGCGGTCTTCTCGGCGCGCACGATTTCGCACAGCTTCATCACATTGGCGGGGCTGAAGAAGTGCATGCCCAGCACGTCCTGCGGACGTTTGGTCACCGCGGCGATCTGGTCGATGTTGAGATAGGAGGTGTTGCTGGCGAGCACCGCGCCCGGCTTGGCGAATTTGTCGAGCGCGGCGAACACTTCCTTCTTGATCGCCATGGTCTCGAACACGGCTTCGATGACCAGGTCAGCGTCCTTGACGTTCTCAAGACCCACGACGCCATGGATCAGGCCCATCCGCTTGGCCGGCGCATCGGCCGGAATGCCGCCGCGCGCCGCGGTGGCCTCGTAATTCTTCTGCATCACCCCCATGCCACGCTTGAGCTGGGCCTCGCTAGTCTCGATCAGCGTCACCGGAATACCGGCATTGGCGAACGACATTGCGATGCCCCCGCCCATGGTACCGGCGCCGATGACGGCGACGCGCTCGACGGCGCGCGGCTTGGTGCCCTCGGGAACGCCGGAGATCTTGGCGGCCTCGCGCTCCGAGAAGAAGGCGTAACGCTGCGCCTTGGACTGATCGCTGGCGACGAGCTTCAGGAAACCCTCGCGCTCCTTCTTCAAGCCTTCGTCGAACGGCAGGTCGATCGAAGCGCCGACCGCGTCGGCGGCGGCAAACGGTGCTTCCAGTCCGCGCGCCCGCTTGGTCATCGCGGCAACGGCGTTGGTGAAGATCGAGCGATCGGCCTTGGCCGCCGCAAGCTTGCTGTCGTCGTCGCGCAGCTTGCGCAGTGGGCGGTTCTCCGCCAGCACCTTGCGCGCAAACGCCTCGCCGCCCGAGGCCGGACCTTCGACGATCTCCTCGATCAGGCCGTTCTTGAGTGCCTCCGCGGCGCTGATCGGGTCGCCACCGACGATCATCTTGACCGCCAGTTCCGGGCCGACCGCGCGCGGCAGGCGCTGCGTGCCGCCCGCGCCCGGCAAAAGGCCGAGCTTCACTTCCGGCAGCCCGAGCCTGGCATCCTTGGTCGCGACCCGGAAGTGGCACGCCAGCGCCACTTCCAGCCCGCCGCCAAGCGCCGTGCCATGAATGGCGGCAACGATCGGCTTCGCGCTGTTCTCCATCAGGTTCAGCACTTCGTGAAGGCCGGGCGGCTTTGGCGGCTTGCCGAATTCGGTGATATCGGCGCCGGCAATGAAGGTGCGACCGGCACAGGTCAGCACGATCGCCTTGATTTCAGGATCGGCAATCGCGCGCGTGATGCAATCCAGGATGCCGCCGCGGACGGCGGCGCTTAGCGCGTTTACCGGGGGACTGTTCACCGTGACAATGCCGACCACGTCATGACGCTCGAGCTTGACCACTTCGTTCACGCTAATCTCCCTGGATAGCTGGCATTCGACCAATTTCGCAGTGCGGAATTTAATTCCACATCTTGACACGGAGGGTTATTTTGAAGCACGTCGGTTGTCAACGAGGTCCGCACAGCAGCAGGCAATGAAGCGTCCAGGCAAGAAAGTGGCGACCGATCGCAATTTTGTCGTCGCGCTTTCCCGCGGGCTCGATGTGTTGCGCGCATTCCATCCCAACGACGGGCTTCTTGGCAATCAGGAGATTGCGGCCCGTACCAACTTGCCGAGGCCAACCGTTTCGCGGCTGACTTACACGTTGACCAAGCTCGGCTACCTTACACCGGTTCCGCGGTTCGAGAAATATCAGCTTGCGCCCTCGGCCATGTCGCTCGGCTATGCCGCGCTGGCCAATCTCGGCGTTCGGCATTTGTCCGAGGCCTATCGCGAGGAAGTCATGCGCGCGACCGGCGGCGCGGTCGCGGTCGGCGGCCGCGACCGGCACAGCATGATATACTTTGGTCAAAGCCGCGACGGACTCACGCTGGGCGTTCAACTGGACGTCGGTTCGCGGATTCCGATCGCCACCACCGCGATGGGACGGGCCTATATCTGGGCCCTGCCGGACGACGAGCGCTCTGCTTTGCTGCGCGAATTGCGCGAGCACTATGGCAGCCGCTGGCCGCGGATGCGCGAGGGCATCGAACGTTCCGGCGAAACCGTGGCGCGGCACGGCTTCACGATTTCCGCGGGCGAATGGCAGGATGACGTGCATGCGGTCGGCGTCGCGCTCAAGCTTAACGACGGAACGGGTCCTTACGCATTCAACTGTGGCGCGCCCGCATTCCGCTTCACGGAAGATCGGCTGCGCAGCGATATTGGACCTCGCCTCGTGGCGATGGTAAGGAACATCGAGGCGGCGCTGGGCGGCGCATCGCCCCAATCAAAAAAAGAAGAAACTAAAAAGTTGAGAGCAGGAGGGAAAGTTGCACGAGTGGTCGAGGGGATCAGATAGCCTGTATCGTGATGACCGGCGGATGAGTTCGCGCGGCCATTCCCGCCCGACACGACGTTCGGGCGCAGCGAAATGACGCAGGCACAGCTCGCGCAGGGACAAGATCCCCTGCTTGCGGTCCGCGACGTCAGTGTCGTGTTCGGCGGCATCATCGCGTTGAACGGGGTGTCGTTCGACATGCATCAGGGCCAGATTCTCGGCCTGATCGGGCCCAACGGCGCCGGCAAGACCACGCTGTTCAACTGCCTGAGCCAGCTCTACCAGCCGAGTGCCGGCGACATCCTGATGGATGGCGAGAGTATCCTGAAGCGGCCGCCGCACCGGATCGCCGAAATCGGCATCGGCCGCACCTTCCAGAACGTCGCCCTGTTCGCCAATCTCTCGGTGCTCGACAATGTTCGGGTCGGCACCCATGCCCGCACCAACAGCGACATCGTCAGCGACTCGCTGAAGCTGCCGTGGATCCGCCGCGGCGAAACCAGGATCAACGAGCACGTCCACGAAATCCTCCACTATCTCGACCTCGACGACGTCGCCCATGTCACGGTCGCGGGATTGCCGTTCGGCACCCAGAAACGCGTCGAGCTGGCTCGCGCGCTGGCTGCCGATCCAAAGATCCTGCTGCTCGACGAGCCCGCCGGCGGCCTCAACCATGAAGAGGTCCATGTGCTCGGCGACCTGATCCGCCGCATTCGCGACCAGCGCAAGATGACAATTCTGCTGGTCGAGCATCACATGGGGCTGGTGATGTCGATCGCCGATCATGTGGTCGCGCTCAATTTCGGCCGCAAGCTCGCCGAGGGAACGCCGGCGCAGGTGCAGTCCGATCCCGACGTCATCAAGGCCTATCTCGGGAGCAAGGACCAATGACCGCCATGCTCAACATCAAGGATTTGCGCGCTTATTACGGCCAGGTCCAGGCGTTGCATGGCCTCGAATTCGGCCTCAACGAAGGCAGCCTGACTACCCTGCTCGGCGCCAACGGTGCCGGCAAGACCACGACGTTGCGTGCAATCTGCAACATGGTGCGCTCTACCGGATCGATCGAGTTCGACGGCGCTCCGCTGTCCGGCCGCTCGACCGAAAACATCGTGCGCCTCGGCATCGCGCATGTGCCGCAGGGCCGCGGCACCTTCACCACGATGACGGTGGAGGAAAACCTTCAGCTTGGCGCCATCACCCGCCGCGACAAAGCCGGGATCGTCTCCGATATCGAACGCATGTACGATCATTTTCCGGTCCTGAAGCAGCGCCACACCCAGCAGGCGGGCACGCTTTCCGGTGGCGAACAGCAGATGCTCGCGGTCGCCCGCGCGCTGATGCTGCGGCCGCGGCTGATGCTGCTGGACGAACCGTCGTTCGGGCTTGCGCCGCTGATCGTGCGCGATCTGTTCCGGATCCTCGGCAGGATCAATCGCGAGGACAAGGTCACCATCCTAGTGGTGGAGCAGAACGCGCAGCTCGCGCTGGAGCTCGCCGACAAGGCCTATGTGATCGAGACCGGGCGGATCGTGATGTCGGGAAGTGCTGCCGAAATCGCGAGCAACGAGGACATCCGTAAATCCTATCTGGGCTATTGAGGAGCGCGGCCATGGAACTCTTCACCAACCAAGTCCTGGCCGGCGTCGCCACCGGCGCGATCTACGCCTGCATGGCCCTCGCCGTCGTGATGATCTACCAGGCGATCGACCATCTCAACTTCGCCCAGGGCGAAATGGCGATGTTCTCGACCTTCATCGCCTGGCAGTTGATGCAATGGGGCGTGCCCTATTGGGGCGCGTTCGTGATCACGGTGGCATTTTCCTTCGCCGGCGGCATCGTCGTCGAGCGGCTGCTGTTCAAGCCGCTGGCCAAGGCGCCGATCCTGACCAACGTTGCCGGCTTCATCGCGCTGTACTCGATCGTCAACAGCGTCGCCGGCCTGATCTGGGACTTCACGATCAAGCAGTTCCCGACGCCGTTCGGATCGTCGCCGTTCCTCGGCAGCCAGCTCATCAGTACTCACCAGGCCGGCATGATCGGCGTCACGCTGCTGTTGCTGCTTCTGCTTTTCTTCTTTTTCCGGTTCACGCGAATGGGCCTCGCGATGCGTGCCGCGGCGTCGCTGCCGGAATCGGCACGGCTGGTCGGCATCAATACCAGCTGGATGATCGCGCTGGGCTGGGGCATGGCGGCCGCAATCGGCGCGATCGCCGGCATGATGATCGCGCCGGTGGTGTTCCTGGAGCCGAACATGATGCTGGGCGTGCTGATCTACGGGTTCGCCGCAGCCGTGCTCGGCGGCCTGACCAGCCCGTTCGGCGCCGTGGTCGGAGGCTTCCTGGTCGGCATCTTCGAAAATCTCACCGGCACCTATATCCCCGGCGTCGGCAATGAACTGAAGCTGCCGATCGCGCTCGCGCTGATCGTCGTCGTCCTGGTTGTCAAACCGGCTGGGCTGTTTGGCCGGCCCATCGTAAAGCGAGTTTGATCATGAGTGCAATTCAGGAAGTCGTCACCGAAGCGCCGGCCGTCGAGGCCGTGCCCAAGCGGGCCATGACGCTCGGCTACGGTACCTCGCTGGTCATGCTGGCCGTGCTGATCCTCGTCCCGCTATTCGTGAAGAACTTCATCATCTTCCAACTGACGATGCTGCTGATCTATGGTCTTGCCGTGCTGGCCCTGAATATCCTGACCGGCGGCAGCGGCCAGTTTTCGCTGGGTCAAAGCGCGTTCTACGCCGTCGGCGCCTACACCTCGGCGATCCTGATGGAAACCTTCAACGTCAATTATGCGCTGACGCTGCCAGTCTCCGGCGTCATCTGCTTCGTATTCGGGTTCCTGTTCGGCCTGCCGGCGCTGCGGCTGAGCGGCGTCTATCTGGCGCTGGCGACCTTTGCGCTCGCGACCGCGATGCCGCAACTCCTGAAGCTCAACGTTTTCGAGCACTGGACCGGCGGCGTGCAGGGGCTGGTCGTGACCAAGCCCGACGCGCCGTTCGGGTTGCCGATGTCGCAGGACATGTGGCTGTACTACTTCACCCTCGTGATCACGATCGGGATCTATATCTGTTCCGTCAATCTGCTGAAGTCGCGCTCCGGTCGCGCCTTCATGGCGATCCGCGACAACGAGATCGCGGCATCCGCCATGGGTATCGACGTCGCGCTGTACAAGACGCTGGCGTTCGGTGTCAGCGCCGGCATCACCGGCGTCGCCGGTGCGCTCGGTGCGATCACCGTGCAGTTCGTCGCGCCCGACAGCTACACCCTCGCGCTGGCGATCCAGCTTTTTCTCGGCATGGTGGTCGGCGGCGTCGGCTGGCTGCCGGGATCGATCGTGGGTTCGGCCTTCATCATCTTCGTGCCGAACATCGCCGAAGGAATCTCAAAGGGCCTTTCCGGCGCTGTGTTCGGCGTGCTGCTGTTCCTCGTCATCTTCCTGGTGCCGCATGGCGCGCGGCAGGCGGCGATGGTAGGCCAGCAACTGATCGGCAAATTCAAGAAACGCTGACCTGTAAACCCGAACCAAGGAGAGACTATGCGTTTGGTACCAAAACTAAGAATCGCCGCGTTCTCGACGGCGGTCATCGCTTTCGCTGCTGTCAGCAGCAGCGCACTCGCCCAGAAGAAATACGACACCGGTGCGACCGACGCCGAAATCAAGATCGGCAACATCATGCCCTATAGCGGCCCCGCCTCCGCCTACGGCGTGATCGGCAAGACCGAGACGGCCTATTTCAAGAAAATCAACGCCGAGGGCGGCATCAACGGCCGCAAGATCAATTTCATCTCCTATGACGACAGCTACAGCCCGCCGAAAGCCGTCGAGCAGGCGCGCAAGCTGGTCGAAAGCGACGAGGTGCTGCTGCTGTTCAACCCACTGGGAACGCCGTCGAACTCGGCGATCCAGAAATACCTCAACGCCAGGAAGGTCCCGCAACTGTTCGTCGCCACCGGCGCCACCAAGTGGAACGACCCGAAGGATTTCCCATGGACCATGGGCTGGCAGCCCAGCTACCAGAGCGAAGCCCGGATCTACGCCAAATATCTCATGAAGGAAAAGCCCGACGGCAAGATCGCCGTCATGTATCAGAATGACGATTTCGGCAAGGACTACCTCAAGGGTCTGAAGGACGGCCTCGGCGCCAAAGCGTCGATGATCATCGCCGAAGAAAGCTACGAGACCTCGGAGCCGACGATCGACAACCACATCGTCAAGCTCAAGGCCAGTGGCGCCGACGTGTTCATCGACATCGCCACCCCGAAATTCGCGGCCCAGGCGATCAAGAAGATTGCCGAGATCGAATGGAAGCCGCTGCACATCGTCTCCAATGTCAGCATCTCGGTGGGCGGCGTGATCAAGCCGGCCGGCTTCGAGAACTCACAGGGTATCCTTTCTGCCGCCTATGCCAAGGACGGCGCGGACCCGCAGTGGGACAACGATCCCGGCATGAAGAAATTCTATGGGTTCCTCGAAAAGTACTATCCCGACGCCAACAAGCTCGATGGCTCGGTGGTGTACGGCTACGGCGCTGCCCAGACCATGGCCAAGGTCCTCGAGATGTGCGGCGACAATCTCACCCGAGAAAACGTCATGAAGCAGGCGGCGAGCCTGAAGGACTTTGCGCCCGACACTTTGCTGCCCGGCGTCAAGATCAACACCAGCGCCACCGATTTCGCTCCGATCCAACAGCTTCAGATGATGCGCTTCAAGGACGAGAAATGGGACCTGTTCGGCGACATCATCAGCGGCGAACTTAGCAACTAATTAGAAACGCCGCGGTCTTCACGGCTCGGTGATCCGGATCTGTTCGACTAAATGACGCCCCCCGCGACCCGGTCGCGGGGGGCTTTTTCTTGATGGGTAGCGGCGAAGGGTATTCAATGCGGGCAGGAGCCGCAAAGTGCTCCCAATCAAAAAATGACACATCCAACCATGTTCCAGGGAGATCAAAATGCCTGCTATCCAATTGCGATTAGGGGGTTTTTCGGCTGCCCTCGTGATACTCGCGGCGACCGGCAGCAGCGCCCTCGCGCAAAAAAAATATGATACCGGCGCGACCGACACCGAAATCAAGATCGGCAACATCATGCCCTATAGCGGACCGGCGTCCTCTTATGGCGTCATCGGCAAGACCGAAGAAGCGTATTTCAATAAAATCAACGCCGAGGGCGGCATCAACGGCCGCAAGATCAACTTCATCAGTTACGACGATGGTTATAGCCCGCCAAAAACGGTCGAGCAGGCGCGCAAGCTGGTGGAAAGCGACGAGGTGCTGCTGATCTTCAATTCGCTCGGTACCCCGCCGAATTCGGCGATTCAGAAATACATGAATACGGTGAAGGTGCCGCAGCTTTTCGTCGCCACCGGCGCCACCAAATGGGACGACCCCAAGCACTTTCCCTGGACCATGGGATGGCAGCCGAGCTACCAGAGTGAAACCCAGATCTACGCCAAGTACATTCTGAAGAACAAGCCCGACGCCAAGATCGGCGTGCTCTATCAAAACGATGATTACGGCAAGGATTATCTCAAGGGCCTGAAAGACGGACTCGGCGCCAAGGGCGCCAAGCTGATCGTGGCCGAGGACAGCTACGAGACCACAGAACCCACCATCGATAGCCACATCGTCAGGCTGAAGGCGAGCGGCGCCGATGTATTCGTCGACATCACGATTCCGAAGTTTGCCGCGCAGGCGATCAAGAAGAACGCCGAGATCGGATGGAAGCCGCTTCACCTTCTCAACAGCGTCTCGAGTTCGATCGGCGCCACCATCAAGCCAGCCGGATTCGACGCCGCGCAGAACATCGTCTCGGCGACCTATATCAAGGATCCGACCGATCCGCAGTGGAAGGACGATCCCGGGATGAAGACGTTCAACGCCTTCCTCGACAAATATTATCCCGAAGCCAACCGGAGCGACATCTTCGTGCTTTATGGTTACACCGTCGCGCAGAACATGGTGTATGTTTTGAAACAATGCGGAGACAACCTGACGCGTGCAAACATCATGACGCAGGCGGCCAACATCAAGGGCCTGAAGCTGGACGGCTTGCTTCCTGGCATCACGGTCACGACCAGCGCCACCGATTTTGCTCCGATCCAGCAACTCAAGCTGGAAAAGCTGCAGGGCGAAACCTGGCACCTGTTTGGCGACATCATCAGCGCCGAGGTCGGCGGCTGATCCGCCTGGCCGGTGATCCAACCAGGCTGCCTGACTACTAAAGAAGCAGCCCCTGCGGCTTTGTCGCAGGGGCTTCATATTGTTACATAATCCGTAAGATGGTATCGACGACCCAAGACCACGAGAGCTTTCAATCAAGAAGGCCGCCAGATGTCATCGACATTCTCACAACAGGGAGACAACGCAATGCCCGTTTTCGCCACCAGGCTGGCAATAGCTTCCGCCGCCTTTGCCTTGCTCGCCGCGTCGAGCAGCGGCGCGCTTGCGCAAAAGAAATATGATACCGGCGCCACCGACACCGAAATCAAGATCGGCAACATCATGCCCTATAGCGGCCCCGCCTCCGCCTATGGCGTGATCGGCAAGACCGAGGCGGCTTATTTCAAGAAGATCAACGATGCCGGCGGCATCAATGGCCGCAAGATCAACTTCATCAGCTATGACGATGGCTACAGCCCGCCGAAGACGGTCGAACAGGCCCGCAAGCTGGTGGAAAGCGACGAGGTGCTGTTGATCTTCAATTCGCTCGGGACGCCGCCCAATTCCGCCATTCACAAATACATGAACTCGAAAAAGGTGCCGCAACTGTTCGTCGCCACCGGCGCCACCAAGTGGAACGACCCCAAGGACTTTCCATGGACCATGGGCTGGCAGCCCAACTACCAGAGCGAGACCCAGATCTATGCCAAGTATATCCTGAAGGAGAAGCCGAACGCCAAGATCGCGGTGCTTTTTCAGAACGACGACTACGGCAAGGACTATCTCAAGGGTTTGAAGGACGGGCTCGGTGCCAAGGCCGCATCGATGATCGTTGCCGAGGAAAGCTACGAGACCACAGAACCCTCGATCGACAGCCATATCGTCAAGCTCAAGTCGAGTGGCGCCGATATCTTCATCAACATCACGACGCCGAAATTCGCAGCGCAGGCGATCAAGAAGATCGCCGAAATCGGATGGAAGCCGCTGCATTTCCTCAATAACGTCTCGGCCTCGGTCGGCAGCGTGATCAAGCCGGCGGGCTACCAGAACTCCCAGGATATCATTTCCGCCAACTACCTGAAGGATGCTTCCGATTCGCAGTGGAACAACGATCCCGGCATGAAGGAGTTCTATGCGTTCATGGCCAAGGATTTCCCGGAAGGGGACAAGCTCGATAACGGGACGGTCGTCGGATACGGCGTTTCACAGACCCTGGTTCAGGTGCTGAAGCAGTGCGGCGACAACCTCACCCGCGAAAACATCATGAAGCAGGCGGCGAACCTCAAGGATTTTCGTACCGAAGTCCTGCTGCCCGGCGTCAAGATCAACACCTCGCCGACCGATTTCGCCCCGATCAGCCAGCTTCAACTGATGAGGTTCAAGGGCGAAAAATGGGAATTGTTCGGCGACATCATCAGCGCCGACGTGGGCGGTTAGCCGCCGCGTCGACCCGGATGCGTAAGCGCGTGTCCGGGCCGCACGCACTGCCGTCGCTGCGTACCCCCGCGTAACGCTGCGGGGGTTTTCTTTTGCGGCAAAGCGATGGATAACCGGCGCCGCATGTGCCCCGATCAGGTCCGGTAAAGCGATGACCGACAGACGCCCTCTGCTGCGCGCGATCTTCGACGCCGCGGTTGCCGCCGCGCACCCCGATATGGTGCTTGCGGCCCATCTGGGCGCGGCGCCGAAAGGCCGGGTGATCTGTCTGGCCGCCGGCAAGGCCGCGGCCGCCATGGCCGCGGCGGCGGAGCGGCATTACCTCGACGAGCTCGGTCTTGTGCCCGCGCTGCTGTCGGGAATCGCGACCACCCGTCACGGCCACGGCCTGGCGACCCGGCGCGTCAGGGTTGTCGAGGCCGGCCATCCGGTGCCCGACGAAGCCGGCCTCAACGGCGCGGAGGACAGCCTGCGTCTCGCCGAGGATGCCGGGGCGGACGATCTCCTGCTGGTGCTGTTGTCGGGCGGCGGCTCCGCCAACTGGATCGCACCGGCCGAGGGCGTGTCGTTAGCACAGAAGCAGCAGGTGACCCGGGCGCTGCTGCGTTCGGGCGCGCCGATCGGCGAGGTCAACACCGTTCGCAAGCACTTGTCGCGCATCAAGGGCGGCCGGCTGGCGCGTGCCGGCCGGCGCGCCGAGATCGTGACGCTGGCGATATCGGACGTGCCGCACGACGATCCATCCGCGATCGCATCCGGACCGACCGTGCCGGATCCGACCACGCTCGCCGATGCACGCGCCATCGTCAAAAAATATGGACTTGCGGTCGACGACGCGATCGGCCGCGCGCTCGAGGATCCTCGCAACGAGAGCTGCAAGCCCGGCGATCCCGCCTTCGCGCGCACGCAATTCGAGTTGATCGCCCGGCCGCGGGCCTCGCTCGACGCCGCTGCCAAAATCGCCGGTGATGCCGGCTATGCGATTGTCGATCTTGGCGCCGACCTGGAGGGCGAGGCCCGCAGCGTTGCGGCCGATCATGCGCGGCTCGCCCTGCAGGCCCTTGCCGAGGGCCGGCAGGTCGCGATCCTGTCGGGCGGTGAACTCACGGTGACCGTGCGCGGCCACGGCCGCGGCGGACCGAACCAGGAATATGCGCTGGCACTGGCCAGCCTGCTCAGGAATACCCCGGCCATCTCGGTGCTGGCGGCGGATACTGACGGCGCCGACGGCGGCGCCGGCAGCGCGACCGATCCCGCCGGCGCGATGGTCGACCACACCACCTTTGCGAAGATGGCCTCGCTTCGGCTCGATCCCCGCGCCTATCTCGACAACAACGACGCCACCGCCTTCTTCGCCGCCACCGGCGATCTTCTGGTGACCGGCCCGACGCTTACCAATGTCAACGACGTCAGGGTGATTTTGGTGGACGAGGCTGGCTAAGGCGGTCGTCATTGCGAGCGCACATTCTTCGTCATTCCGGGGCGCGCGTCCGCGCGAGCCCGGAATCCATACTCCCGATCGTGGTTATGGATTCCGGGCCTGCGCCAAGCGGCGCATCCCGGAATGACGGTGCTGCTTCGTCGCTTCGCTCCTCGCGATGACGATGGCGTGACTTTTGTCAGAACTCGCGGGCGATGGTGGCCAGCATCGTTAGCAGCGCGGCGCGGTTGGTGGGACCCAGCAGCGCGTTGAGACGCGCCTCGTGCTTGGTGGCGACCAGCTTCTTGGCGCGCGCCAGCACTGCCCGGCCCTTGTCGGTCAGCACCAGGATGTGGGAGCGTCGATCATTGGTCGAACGCATCCGCGTGCAGAGATCGCGGCTCTCGAGGCCGTCGAGCATCGCCACGAAATTCGGCCGCAGGATGCCGAGCGTGCTGGCGATTTCGGTCTGGTTGCGGCCCGGATTGCGGTCGAGCAGCAGCAGCACCGAGAATTGCGCCGGCGTGAGCTGCAGCGGCGCGACGCAGCGCAGAAAATCCTCGAACACCTTGAGCTGGGCGCGCTTCAGCGAATAGCCCAACAACTCGGACAATTCGCCGAGTTGCAGCGGGGCGCCTTCGATCGTGCCGTCGGCGTGCCCCTTGCGGGGCGGACGGGACGGCCTGGCGGGATCGGCGGCGTTTCTTGAAACAGGCATCGCTCGTGGCTCGCAATCCCGGTAGATTGGCCAATGGCCCTGCGCCGGCCTTGAGATTATATCTGATAATTGTTATCCGTCATATCAAATACCGGCCACGGTTTTCAACTGCGGTGTCAGCCCCGCATGAACCTCGCAATGATTTCTTCCGGCATCGGCGCGGATTTCAGCCGCGCCGGATCGTCGGGATGTCGTCCCACCAGCACCCTGGTCTCGAACGCCTCGATCGCCAGCGCCTCGCCCTTGAACACAAGGTGGGTGACCTCGAAGCTCGAGCGCTTGAAGCTTTCGACCCGGCTTTCAATGGTGATCCAGTCGCCATGGGTGGAGGCGATATGGAATTTCGCCCGTGTATCCACCATCGGGATGCCGACCAGGCCGTATTTCCGGACGATGTCCTGCTTGGAGAAGCCGGCGGCCTCGAACAGGATCGAGGTCGAAATCGTCGAACATCTCGAAATAGCGCGGGTAATAGACGATGTTGGCCGGGTCGCAATCGCCCCACTGGATCTGCACATCGCGCCGATGAACGAACATGCGATCGGTCCTTATCGCGGTGCCATGCGGAGCGAGGCGTCGAGCCGCACCACCTCGCCATTGAGATAGGGATTGTCGATCATGTGCAGCGCCAGCGACGCGAACTCGTCGGCATGGCCGAGCCGGCGCGGAAACGGGATCGCCGCGGCGAGGCTGTCCTGCGCCTCCTGCGGCAGATTGGCCAACAGCGGCGTCAGGAACAGGCCCGGCGCGATGGTGAGCACGCGAATGCCGAACTGCGCCAGTTCACGCGCGATCGGCAGCGTCATGGCGACGATGCCGCCCTTCGACGCCGAATAGGCCGCTTGTCCGATCTGGCCGTCATAGGCCGCCACCGATGCGGTCGAGATCACGACGCCGCGTTCCCCGGTCGACAGCGGCTCCAGTTTGGACATTTCAGCCGTGGCGAGCCGCAGCATGTTGAAGGAGCCGATCAGATTGACCTTGATCACCTTGTCGAAATCGGCGAGCGGCATCGGGCCGTCGCGGCCGATCACGCGCTTGGCGGCGCCGATGCCGGCACAGTTCACCAGCACCCGCGCCGGGCCGTGGGCCTTCGATGCCTGTACGATCGCGGCCTCGGCGGAGGCTGCGTCGGCGACGTCGCAGACCACCGCAACACCTCCGATCTCGGCGGCGACGGCCTCGGCGAGCTTGGCGTTGAGGTCGCACACGGCGACCTTCGCCCCCTGGGCCGCGAGCCGGCGTGCGGTCGCGGCGCCCAGTCCCGATGCGCCGCCGGTGACGATGGCGGCCTGATCCTTCAACTGCATGATTCTCTCCCTGGCGAATCCGTTGCACTTCCCTCAAGCGTGATCACCCGTGCGGTCGGGACTGGCGAATAAAGCTGATCAATCAGTGGGCCGCGATGATCCAGCACCGCGCGCTGATTGATCGAGCCCTTGTCGGTCACCTCGCCGCGATCGATCGAGAGCGGCGTATCGATCAGCACCGCGCGGGTAATCCGCGTCGATGACCCGGTCGAGGTCGCGAGCAGCCGGAGCAGTCGCTCGCGAAGCGCCGCCAGGATCAGCGGATCGGACGCCGCCGCCATCAGATCATCGGCTGGCAGCGCCGCATTGGTCAGCCGGCAGCCGTCGAGATCGAGGATCACCAGCGCCGACACCTCGTCGCGGTTGATGCCGGCAATCACCACATCGCGGACCAGCGGCGCGCAGGCTGCAATAAACCGCGCCCGCAGCGGACCGACGCTGACCCAGGTGCCGCTGGCGAGCTTGAAATCCTCGGCAATGCGGCCGTCGAAATCAAAGCCGGCACTGAAATCATCGGGATCGGCTGGCTTCAGCGCATCGCCGAACTTGTAGAAGCCTTCTTCGTCGAACGCCTTCGCCGTCAACTCCGGCTGCCGCCAATAGCCCGGCGTGACATTCGGCCCCCTGGCGCGAACCTCCAGCTTGCCGTTGTTGGGGACAAGCTTGGCGTCGTTGCCGGACACCGGAAGCCCGACATGACCGGATCGGCTGGTGGCCGGCCGCACCGACATGAACATCGGGGCGGTTTCGGTGGCGCCAAGCCCGGTCAGCATCGGCACGCGAAACCCGGTTTCCTGCACCGCGAGTTCGTCAAGGCTGTTCCAGACGAAAGGCGACAACGCCGCGCCGCTGAAGAACATCGCGTCCAGCCGCTGGAAAAACTTCGCGCGCAGCGCGGCATCGTCGCGCAGATAGGGCAGCAGCAATTCATAGCCCTTCGGCACATTGAAATAGACCGTTGGCGAAATTTCGCGGAGGTTGCGCACGGTCTGCTCGATGCCGCCGGGCATCGGCTTGCCCTCGTCGAGATACATCGACCCGCCATTGAACAGCGTCAGCCCGATATTGTGATTGCCGCCAAAAGTGTGGTTCCACGGCAGCCAGTCGACGATGACCGGCGGCTCATTCTTGAGGAAGGCGAGCGTCTCGCGCAGCATGACCTGGTTGGCGCAGATCATTCGCTGTGTGTTGATGACGGCCTTCGGATTGCCGGTCGAGCCCGATGTCAGCAGGAACTTCGCGATGGTGTCGGGACCGATCGCGTCATGCGTCGCATCGAGGCGGGGATTATCCGGCGTCGCGAGCAAATCCGCCAGCATCGTCACCCGGCGGTCGGGCACCGCGCCATGCGAGACCGCGATCTCGGTCGCCGCCGGAACAGTGGCAGACAGCGCATCGGCGAAGGTGCCGGCATCGGCAGCGAACACCAGGCCGGGCGTCAGCAGCTTCATCAGAAATCCCAGCTTGCCGTAGTCCCTGGAAACCAGCGAGTAGGCGGGCGACACCGGGCAGAACGGGATGCCCGCATACATCGCGCCAAACGCGACCAGCGCGTGGTCGATCGAATTGCCGGAGAGGATGACGACCGGTCGTTCTGCCGACAGATCGCGCGCGAGCAGCGCCGAGCCAATCCGGCGGGCTGAACTCAGCAGCTCCGCGTAGGTGATCTGCCGCCAGCCGCCACCTGCGTCGCGTTCGGCCATGAAGACGCGATGAGGCTGCAACCCGGCCCAATGGTGCAGGCG
This sequence comes from uncultured Alphaproteobacteria bacterium, assembly GCA_963808035.1. GTDB lineage: Bacteria > Pseudomonadota > Alphaproteobacteria > Rhizobiales > Xanthobacteraceae > Bradyrhizobium. The sequence goes on from CAWEEF010000017.1 coordinate 23,322, forward strand.
ATCGGTCAGGCGGATCGGATAGTCGCCGAGCGCCACTTTGGGCTTCAGATAGATGGTGCCGTCGCCGTGGCGCTCGACCGACACCTCGGGATCGCCGAACGAAATCGCGCGCAGCGGATGCGCTTTTTCGGCGCTTCTCGCGGTATCGCCCTTTCCGGCCAGCTCCGGCATCTCGGGTGGTGCGCTCATGTCAGCTCGGTTTCACCTTGGCGGTCTTGCGATCGAGGAACGCGCGAATCCGGAGCTTGGCTTCCTTGTCGCTTTGCGCCACCGTCGCCATCAGCGACTCCATCAACAGCCCGGTCTGCGGATTGGCTTCCGCAATCATCGGCAACGCCTGCAGCACGGCGAAATTGGTCAACGGCGCGTTGCGCGCGATCTGGGCGGCTAGCTCCATTGCCTTGGCAAAGGCGTTGCCTTCTGTGGTCAGATATTGGGTAAATCCGCAAGATCCGCCTTCGGTCGCGGAATAAACCCGTCCCGTGAGCATCATATCGGCCATCCGGGCGACCCCGATCAACCGCGGCAACCGCACCGATCCGCCGCCGCCGACGAAAATGCCGCGCTGGCCCTCGGGCAGCGCGAAATAGGCGGACGGTTCGGCAACCCTGATATGGGCGGCACAGGCAAGTTCCAGCCCGCCTCCAATCACCGCGCCCTTGAGCGCGGCGATCACCGGCACGCGGCTGTACTGGATGCGATCGAACACCCGATGCCACATCTGCGAATGCCGCAGGCCGTCGGTGGCGTCATGCTCGGTCAATTCCGACAGATCGAGGCCGGATGAGAAATGATCGCCGACGCCATGGATCACCACGGCGCCGATATGATCCGGCAGGCTGGCAAAACAATCCCCGACGGCAAGGATGATGCCGTCATTCAGCGCATTGCGCTTGGCCGGGCGGTTGAGGCCAACGGTCAATACCGAGCCCGATGTCTCGATCTTGAGCAACGCCGCCCGGTCGGCGGTCGCGGCGGCAGCGGCGTTTCCCATCGCGTTTTTGTGTCCTGTCCGAAATAGTTATGTTTTATAACTAATTTGGAGAGAGTCAACCGGAAGCCTTGTCGCCAAGTCCGTGCCACCGACGTCGACCGTTCCCTCCCCGCTTGTGGGGGAGGGTCAGGGAGGGGGGTGAGCAGCAAACGCCGCAGTTCGCGGCTTACCCCCCGCTCCAGCTCTCCCCCACAAGGGGGGAGAGTGCAGACAGTGCGCGCCGCGCCGGCCTCTTCCCGGCGCAAGAAGACTCACAGCACCTGATGCACGTCGACCACGACGTGGTCGGGGTGGCGGGCGGCCGAACCGACGAACAGATTTTCCATCAACCAGCGGTATTTTTCACTCCCGGTCTCGAATTTCGGCACCGTGCGGAAATAGATCAGTTTCGGGTCGACCGGTTCGCCGCGCTTCAATTGCTGCAGCAGCTCAACCGGGCCGAAGCGAAGGCCCCTGTTCTCGACATAGATCACCGCGCCGTCGTCGGTCTCGAAGGCGTATTTTGCCTCGAGTTCGATCAGCTCGTTGGGTCGGATGATCTGAAAGTCGGCGCCGAACGCGCAGACCTTGCCATTGACCCTCTCGCCGTGGACCTCGCCGCCGATAACCGGAATGATGCGGCGAACGCCGTGACCGATGTCGCCGGCCGAGGTCACGCCGCCGATCCGGGCGGTAATGGTGAAGACGTATCTGGTGGAAAGCGTCGGAACAGCCATGGAGTTACCCAATCATTCGTTGCGGTAGCCAGGTCGCAAGCAGCGGAAACAGAATCAGGATCACCAGCCGGATCAGGTCCGTCACCACGAACGGCAAGACGCCGACAAAGATGGTGGACATGTTGACGTCCTTGATCACGCTCTTGATGACGAACACGTTCATGCCGACCGGCGGATGAATGAGCCCGAGCTCGACGGTCATGACGATGACGATGCCGAACCAGATCGGATCGAAGCCGAGCGCCGTCACTACCGGAAACACGATCGGCACCGTCAGGATCACCATCGCCATCGCATCCATCAGACAGCCCAGCACCAGATACATCAAGAGGATCAGCGCCAACACACCGTAACGACCGATGCCGAGGCCGGTCAGGAACTCGGTCACGTTCTGCGGGGTCTGGGTGATGGTGAGAAAATAGCCGAAGCACAAGGCGCCGATCAGCACGGTGAAGACCGCGGCGGCGGTACGCGTCGCCTGCAGCAGCGACTGCAGGATGCCGTCTCGGGTCAGCTTGCCCCTGAGGATGCCGATGATGAAGGCGCCGACCGCGCCGACCGCCCCGGCTTCGGTCGGGATGAAGAAGCCGCCATAGAGGCCGCCGATCACGAACAGGAACAGCAGCAGCGGCGACCAGACGTCGCGTAGCGCGGCCAGCCGGTCGCGCCAGGACGCGCGCGGCCCAGCCGGAAGGAATCCGGGCCGCGCCACGCCGATGACGCCGATGGTGATCATGTGCATCAAGATCGCCAGCAGTCCCGGCACGATGCCGGCGATGAACAGCTTGCCGATGTCCTGCTGCGTGATGATGCCGTAGACCGCGAGCACCGTCGACGGCGGCAGCATCGCGCCCAGCGTGCCGCCCACCGCGATGACGCCGGTGGCGAAGGATTGCGGATAGCCGAAACGACGCATTTCCGGATAGGCCACCGCCGAGAAGGTCGCGGCGGTAGCGACCGAGGAGCCCGAGATCGCTGCGAAGCCGCCGCAGGCGGCAATGGTGGCGATGCCGAGGCCGCCCTTCCAGTGCCCGACAAAGGTGTTGGCGGCACGGAACAGCTCGCGGCTGATGCCGGAGACCGACACGAACGCGCCCATCAAGAGGAACATCGGGATCACGCCGAACGAATAATCCGTCACCGTGCGCATCGTGGTCTGGCCGACCAGCTTCAATGCCGGGGCGAGCCCGGTGAGGTAGCCGAACCCGGTAATGCCAACGAGGCCCATCGCCATGCCAACCGGGACGCGCAGCAGCATCAGCGTGAACAGGCTGATAAAGCCGATCAGGGCAACGGCCTCGTTGCTCATGCCGCGCTACTCCGCGGTCTTGATCTTGGGATCGTGGATCTGATCCGGATGGAAGATCAGGCGCCAGGTCCGGATTGCGATCAGCAGCACCGCCGAGACGTCGCCGATCCACGACACCAGGAAGAACGGCCAGATCGGCACCTGCAGGTCCATGGTCACGATATGCTCGGCGCGGGTGGCCGCCACCTTGTCGAACAGCGTATAGGTCTGCACCGTCACCACGAACAGCAGCACCAGCGTCGCGAACACGTCGATGAAGCGCTGGTATTTCGGCGTCGCATTGGCCCAGACCAGATCGACGGTGATGTGGGTACCGCGATAGCTGGTGGCGGCGATGCCCCAGAAAATCAGGATGCCCAGCATGAACTGGCCGAAATTATAGTAGTCCGGAATCGTCACCGCGAAGAACTTGCGCATGAACACCGCGGTAAAGGTGTTCAGCGCGACGATGCCGACAAAAAACGCCGCGATCCATTCGATCGAGTCGATGAAGCGATCCATCAAGTTCTTGCGTGCCGGCTCGGGTGGGCCGACCAGAGCGCCATCGCGCGAGACTTCGGGATTGGCGGTCATGGCTCTGTCAGGTTCGCGTCATTGTTTGCGAAAAGCTGGTCATTCCGGGGCGCGTCGACGACGCGAACCCGGAATCTCGAGATTCCGGGTCTGATCCTTCGGATCATCCCGGAATGACGAACGCCCTTACGTCCCGGCGTTGTATTTTTTCAACGTCGCCTGCAGATCGGCGTCGATGGCCGCCGGATCGCCGCCAGCCTTCTTGACGGCTTCGGCCCAGCTCTCGTGCAGCGGCTTCACTGCCTTCTTCCATTCGGCGAGCTGGTCCGGCGTCAGCTCGTAGACCTCATGGCCAGGCAATGCCTTCATCTTGGCGCGGCCGGCGAACTCGAAATCGGTCCAGGGGTCGGTGACCCTGGAGGCCCATTCCGGCGTGCAATGATCGTCGACGATCTTTTTCTGTGCCGGCGAAAGCGAGTTATATTTGGCCAGGTTGATGTTGTAGGTGAACACCGTCGTATAGAGCGGCACGTCCATGGTGTATTTGACGGCCTTGTCGATGCCGAACAGGAACATCGAACCCCAGGGGAAGGTGATTTCGTCGGCCACGCCGCGCTCGATCGCGTCACGCGCTTCCGGCGCCGAGGCCTGCACATTGGTGCCGCCGAACATTGTCACCATTTCGCCGATGGTGCTTTGCGCCGGACGCACCTTGACGCCCTTGAGATCACCCGGCACCAGGATTTTCTTCTTGCCGTGCAGCGCGCCGGGATCGTGGATGAACGCGAAGCAGAGATGGGTGTCCTTCATCTCGGTCGGCGCGTATTTGCGATACCATTCGTTGAGCGCCAACGTGCCTTTCTTGCCGTCGGAGAACACGAACGGAAGCTGGCCGGCGGCAGCGATCGGGAAGCGGCCGGGCTGATAGCCGGGATTGACGTAGGTGACGTCGGCGATGCCGTCGCGCGCCATGTCGTAATGGTCGAAAGCCTTGCCGAGCTGTTCGGAGGGAAACACCTGCAGCTTGATGGTGCCGCCGGAAGCCTTCTCGATATCGGCGGCCCAGGCCTGCGTCGCCGGCACCAGCGGATGCGCCGGCGGCACCCAGAGCGACACCTTCATGGTGACGGTCTTGTCCTGCGCGAACGCAGGCGCCACACTGGCGGCCAACAGCAGCGCCAGAAATGCTTTCCTCATCGGCTTCCTCCCTCGCGGCATCGGGCTTCAAGGCCCTTTGCGGATATTGTTATATGATATAATTATCATTGCAAGACCGTGCGGCAACGGCCGCGGGCGGCGGCGACAACCTACAACAGCCATGGGAGCAAGTATTGCGGACAAAAGTAGCAATCATCGGCGCCGGGCCTGCGGGATTGCTGCTGGGCCAATTGCTGCACAGCTACGGAATTGACAACGTCATCCTGGAGCGCCAGACGCCGGACTATGTGCTCGGCCGCATCCGCGCCGGCCTGCTCGAAGAGGGGACGGTGGCGCTGCTCGATCAGGTCGGCGTCGGAGCCCGCGCGCACCGCGAGGGGCTGGTCCATGACGGGATCGAACTCGCCTTCGGCGGGGCGCGCCACCGCATCGACATGAAGGCCGCCACCGGCAAGACGGTGATGATCTACGGCCAGACCGAAGTGACGCTCGACCTGATGAACGCACGCAAGGCGGCCGGACTTCCCACCATCTATCAGGCCGCCGACGTCGAACCGCATGATTTCGATACCGATCGCCCCCGCCTGTCCTACAGCAAGGATGGCACCGGCCACGAAATCGCCTGCGATTTCATCGCCGGCTGCGACGGATCCCACGGCGTCAGCCGCGCCAGCGTCAAGCCGTCGGCGATCGAGACGTTCGAGCGGATCTACCCGTTCGGCTGGCTTGGCATCCTGTCGGAGACGCCGCCGGTCTCGCACGAATTGATCTATTCCAATCATGCGCGCGGGTTTGCGCTTTGCACCATGCGCTCGACCCACCGCAGCCGTTACTACGTGCAATGTCCGCTCGACGACCACATCGATCAATGGCCGGACGCGCGATTTTGGGATGAACTGAAGCGGCGGCTGGATCCGGCGGCGGTCGAGAAGCTCGTGACCGGACCTTCGATCGAAAAGAGCATCGCCCCGCTGCGCAGCTTCGTCGCCGAGCCGATGCGGTTCGGAACCATGTTCCTAGCCGGCGACGCCGCGCATATCGTGCCGCCGACCGGCGCCAAGGGACTCAATCTCGCCGCCAGCGACGTGCATTATCTGTCGCGCGCGTTCCGCGACTATTACGACGAGAAATCCTCCGCCGGTCTCGACGGCTATTCCGGCATGGCGCTGGCGCGGGTCTGGAAAGCGGTGCGGTTCTCGTGGTGGATGACATCGATGCTGCACAAATTCCCCGAAGAGGGCGAATTCGGCGCGCGCATTCAGCTTGCCGAGCTGAACTACCTCGTCGGCTCGAGGGCGGCGTCGACGTCGCTGGCGGAAAACTATGTCGGCTTGCCGTATTAGCTGCCGTCAATGCGAGGAGCATCAGCGACGAAGCAATCCAACACCGTCATTTCGGGATGCGCCTCTTGGCGCAGGCCCGGAATCCATAACCACCATCGGGAGTATGGATTCCGGGCTCGCGCCAAGAAGCGCGCCCCGGAATGACGTAAAAAACTGCTTTTCAAACAGACACCCAAATCATGTTTAAAACTTTGTAGGCGGTGCATTTCGCTGCCGCTTGGCGTTCAATGGCGACGATTTTGACCAATTGTGCCCCGTATGACCGCCATGGATGTTCCGGAAGGCTTCCAGCCGCACTTCAGACGCAGCCCGCTCACCGATCCCTGGGAGCCGCTGTATTCGAAGCGAACCGACCAGGCCGTGGTGATCGGATTGCGGCTCGCCAAACCGCATACCAATGGCCGCGGCTTGATTCATGGCGGCCTGATTGCCGCGCTCGCCGACAATGCCATGGGCTATAGTTGCGCGCAGCGAATGGGCGGGGCCGCGTCGCTGGTGACGATCGGCCTTGCCGTCGATTTCATCGGCTCCGCCAAGATGGGGCAATGGCTCGCAGTCGAGAGCGACGTGATCAGGACCGGCAGCACGATCTGCTTTGCGCAAAGCCTGATCAAGGCCGACGACGCCGTCATCGCGCGCGCCAATGCGACATTCCGGGTGGTGCCGAAGTGAGAATGACGCACCCTCACTGACCGAAGTGCCAGTCGCTGGTCCCGAGCACGAGATCGATGAAGGCGCGGACCTTGGCCGACAGCAGCCGCGAGGTCGGGTAGACGATGTGGATCGGCAGTGCCGGCTGCTCGAACGGCGCCAGCACGATCCTGAGCCGGCCGGCCCGAAGCGAGTCGGCGGCCTGATACGCCATCACCCACGTTAGTCCCCCACCCTGCTCGGCGTACTGGATCGCCGCATCGGCGCTGTTGGTGACAAAACGCGGCGTGGCGGTGATTCGGAGTTCGTGGCCATCCCTGAAAAAGCGCCAGTCCGGAACGGCCCCGAACTGGATCGTGGCGTGGGCAACGACCGCTTCCGGTGCGCTGGGCTCGCCATGTTGGCGGAGATAGCCGGTCGAGGCGACCACGATCCGGCGCATCTCGCCGACATGGCGCGCGACCAGGCTGGAATCGGGGAGATGGCCGATCCTGACCGCAAGATCGACGCCGTCTTCGACCAGGTTGATCATGCGATCCGACAGCCGCAGTTCGCCGGAAACCTCCGAATAGCGCGTCAAATAGGCCGACATCACCGGGCTGACATGAAGGCGGCCAAAGCCAATCGGCGCCGAGACCACCAGCCGTCCGCTCGGCCGCGTCCGCTCCTGTTGCGCCGAACCTTCGGCCTCCTCGACATCGGCGAGAACGCGCCTGATGCGCTCCAGATAGCGCGCGCCGACATCGGTCAGCGTCACCGAACGCGTCGTCCGCTGCAACAGCCGCGCCCCGAGACGATCCTCCAGCGCCGCCACCAGCCGTGTGACCGCGGACGGCGACAACCCGAGCCGACGGGCCGCCGGCGCAAAACCCCGGAGGTCGGCCACCGTCACAAAAGCCTGCATAGCGTCCAAGCGATCCATGGTATTATTTCATATCCTGCAATAATGAAGTGTCAACCTGGCGAATTGTTCAAAATTCTGAGAAGGCTCACTTTAAGGAGGGGCGGCTCCACGCCCGGATGCGGAGATTTTCGATGTCCGACCCTCACACCTATTCCAGCGACGTGGCGTTCACCCCGGCGGTGAAGGCGGTGCAGGCCCGCAAGGGATCGCGCGACGGCTTTGCCCGGGTCGAGCAGAACGGCGGCTGGCGGACCGAGGTCGACGACAATTTGGCGGCCTTTCTCGCCGACACCAACAGCCTGTTCTTCGCGACCGCCAGCGCCGACGGCCAGCCCTACATCCAGCATCGCGGCGGCCCCAAGGGTTTTGTCAGGGTGCTGGACAAGAACACGCTGGCCTTTGCCGACTACAGCGGCAACCGGCAATACATCACGCAGGGCAACCTCTCGGAGAACCGCAAGGCGCATATTTTCGTGATGGATTACGCGCACCGCCGGCGCGTGAAGATCTGGGGCGAGGCGCGTGTGGTGGACGACGATCCGGCTGTTCTGCAGTCGCTGATGCCGCATGGCTACAAGGCGCGGCCCGAACAGGTCATTCTGTTCACGATCGTGGCGTGGGACACCAATTGCCCGCAGCACATTCCGCTGAAATTCGACGCCGCCGATGTGGCGGCGGCGTTGGCCGCGAGCGACGCGCGCATTGCGGAGCTGGAAGCCGAGCTGGCGTCACTGAAGGGCCGGCCGTCGCACGCGCATTGACGGCAGATTGCGATTCATGCGGCCTGCCGCAGCGGGGTCCAGGCGAAGTCGGGGTAGTATTGCAGCATCATGCGGTCGACATAGGCGGTCAGATTCGCGAACCGTTCGGCACGGTCGCGCAATGCAGAGACAAAAAACGGCGTCAGCACGCCGGCGAGCGCGCCGAAGGCTGTCGCATCGATACCGCAGGGGTTGTCGCCCATCAGGTATGGCTTGTCGCCGAGCTGAACCGAGAGCGCAAACAGCGAACGAACGGCCAGATCGACATCGTCGTCGGGGGCGTGGCGGCCGAGGCCGCTCAGGAGATAGTTCTCGGCGATGCGGAATTGAGCGTCCTCGCGCAGCTTCTCCCGCAGATGCGCCGGCGCGCCGTCGAAAAAATGCGTCGGCCCCTTGGCAAAATTCTCCGCATCGACCCAACGGGCCCCGACCAGCGCCCAATAGATGTGGTGCTCGATCATGCGCTCGAACGCCCAGGCCTGCGCGCGCTGCTGCAAATCAAGCCCGGCGTCGAAATCAAATCCATATTTGCGTTCGACATGGGCGCGAATGAAGGTGGAGTCGGCGATCCGCTCGGAACCGTCCACGATATAGGGCAACTGGCCCTTGGGGGAAGCCGGTGGCATCGCCCGCTCCTTGCGGTAGTCGAGGCTCGCCATTTTCAACTGGACCTCCGTCTTGGTCACAAACGGGCTGATTTCAGGCAGGCCAAAACCCGCACCAAAGCCATAGAGGGTAATCATGCTTCGCTCCTGATCGCAGTGGAGAAGATGTTTCAGCCTAGCGGCCCCCTGCTGCCACCATGGTGTCAGCAGGGCGCAACTCGGCCGCAAACCGGGCACCTTGCCAGGCACGCCGCAACACATTCCGAGCCCACCGGTCCAGTTGCCGCTGCACCAACGTCGAAACAGCGCCGAGCGATCGAACGGCCAGTGCCACAATCACCCAGCGGAGCCCCGCGGCGTCGCCGTTGAACGCGGCCAGGCGCGTCCCTACAAAGGCCTGGGCCCGCCACAGTGGCTGGAGACCTTCCCGGGCAGCGAAAAAATGAGCGACCATCATGGACATATTCCCTTCATCTGAGGTGTTGTCCCGATATAGCCTCGGCCTGCTGCCAACATGCTGTCAGCATCGACACCGCCGCCGTGAAATAGAGTGAGCTGCCATGAGACGCGCCGACCGGCTGTTTCAAATCATCCAGGTGCTCCGGCGCACCAGAAAACCGCTGACCGCCGACGCGATCGCGGCCGAACTCGAGACCTCGAAACGCACGATCTACCGCGACATCGCGACCCTGATGGGACAGCGCGTGCCGATCCGCGGCGAAGCCGGCATGGGCTATATCCTGGAGAAGGGTTTCGACCTGCCGCCATTGATGCTCACCCCGGAGGAAATTGAAGCTGCCGTGCTCGGCGCGCAATGGGTGGCCGGGCATGCCGATCCGGCGCTGTCACGCGCCGCCTTGGATCTGATTGCGAAAATCGCCGACACCGTCCCCGAACGGCTGCGACCTTTCGTGCTCGAGCCCGCCAGCCGGGCCCGCCCGAGCTGGCAACGGGAGCCTGACCGCCTCGACATGGCGCGAACGCGGGCGCAGATTCACGAAGGAAGGAAAATCGCGCTGCGCTATCGCGACGAGCACGGCCGTGACAGCGAACGCACCGTCTGGCCGATCGCCGTCGGCTATCTCGAAGCCGTGCGACTGCTGGCGGCCTGGTGCGAACTGCGCAACGATTTCCGCAGCTTTCGCACCGACCGCGTCGTCGAGGCCGATTATCTCGGCGAAAAATACCCGGAGCGGCGCGATGTGCTGCGCGCGCGATGGCGACAGACCCTGGTCTGGGAACGGCCCGGAGACTTCTGACAGGGCATTTCGCGCGCGATGACGTGGCAGTCATTGGCGTGGCGGTGTATTCCGCGCTAAAGCGGCATCATGGAGAACAAAACCGATCCCGCCTTCGATCTGGAGAGGCTGTGCCAGGCCTGCGGCGCCTGCTGTTGCTATTCGTCGAACTGGCCGCGCTTCACCACCGAGGATGATGCCGCGCTCGATCTCATTCCGGCACGTTTCGTCAACGACAGACTGTCGGGCATGCGCTGCGAGGGTGACCGCTGTTCGGCGCTGTCAGGCCAGATCGGGGTCGCGACGCATTGCGGAATCTATGCAATGCGGCCCGAAGTCTGCCGTACCTGCCTGCCCGGCGATCCCGAATGCCGGATGGCGCGGCAGCGGCACGGGCTGCCGGCGCTGGCGTGATCTGTCACGCCGACACGGCCTCGGCGAACTCGTCATCGAGTTCATCTTCGATCGGCGAAAACGTGCTGAGCGGCTTGGTCGAAAGCGTGATTGCCTTGCGGTGGCCGTGGGATGCCGACACCGAGCGCACCGCCGGCGCTTCGCGGGAAAGCGCGTAGAGGGCGGAGCCGACGCGTCCGCCCAACAGGATCAGTTCGCGTTCATTGCAGCTCGCGGCGATTGCAACCGCCAGCGCGTGCAGATGGCTTCTGCGATAGCAGAACAGCGCCAGCATCGCGCGCACCTCGGAAGAGACGCTCTCCACCAGTTTGGGCAGACCGTTTTCGTTGGCGCGGTACATCTCGCCGAGCAATTCGTCCCGGACCGGGCAAAAATCATTCTCGAAGGCATCGCGGCTTGAAAACATTGCAATTCTCCTGCCAGCAGAAGATGCAATGCAATTCTCTAACGAGAGGTTAACCACGGCAGTCAGCAGTCGCACGGAGATGCTTGATCAATGGCCGCGAATCGGAAAGGGGGCGGCCGACCGGCCTCACAGCGCATTCGTCCTGATCCAGCCGGCCACCGCCCGGCCGATGGCGGGACCGGAATCCTCCTGGATGAAGTGCGAACCCGGCACCGTCACCTCGGTCTGGTTGTTCCAGTTCCGGCAGAATTCACGTGGTGCGCCGATCAGGATCGCGCCAGGCTCGGCGTTGACGAACAGTTTGGGCAGGTCGTTCTGCGCCATCCAGCGGGAGTAGTCAGCCGCGATCTGCACCACATCGGCTGGTTCCCCCGCAATCGGAATCTGCCGCGGCCAGGTCAGCGTCGGCCAGCGGTCCTCGCGGGACTGGAACGGTCTGCGGTATTCCGCCATCTCCGCCTCGGTCAGCTTGCGCAATACCGATCCCGGCAGCACCCGCTCGACGAACATGTTGCGGTCGAGAATCATCTGTTCGCCCTTGTCGGAGCGGAAGCCCCGGAAGATCGGGGTCGCCGAAGCGCTCCATTCGTCCCATGAGGCGATCGGCCGCACGATCGCCTCCATATAGGCGATGCCGCGGATCCGATCGCGGTGATGGTTGGCCCAGTCAAAGCCAAGCGCCGAACCCCAATCATGTACCACAAGCACGAGGGACGACGCAGGCCCCACCACCGCTTCGATGAAGGCGCCGAGATAGTCGCGGTGCGTGGCGAAACGATAGCTGTCGGGCCCCGGATTCGGCAGCTTGGCGGAGTCCCCCATGCCGATCAGGTCCGGCGCGATCAGCCGGCCGCACCCCTCGATCTCCGGCATAACGTCGCGCCACAAATAGGACGAGGTCGGATTGCCATGCAGCAACAGCACCGGCCTGCCCTCGCCGCGTTCATGGTAGGCCATGCGGGCGCCGAGCACATCGACCATCTTCTTGGTGAGCGGTTGTTCCGTCATTTTGACCCTTCCTGGTCCCCGTCAGCCGTTCGCCGCCATGTAGATCGAAAGGCCGAAATCGGTCAGATGGTGCAGCGCCTGGTCGACGCCGATCAAGGTCCAGAACCAGGGGTGCTCCAGCGTCACGTCAAACGTGGAGGCGCAAAGCCCCTTGGCCCGATCGACGGTGATGTGAATGGCGAAATCGACGAAAGCGAGGAACCAGAACCGCGGCGCGATGATGAGAATCAGCGGCATCATCACCGCGAAATGGACGAGGCAATGCGCCAGCAGCGGCAGCGCCCATCCGGTCTTCTGATCCTTGCCGAGTGCCATCCACGAGGTCTGCAACACGAAATCGGCGATGACGTGCTTGAAGGTGAGAACGAGCATCCATCCGATCAGCACGCCGACCGGGACCGACGATGACATGGCGGGAAAGGCCAAAACTGACGCCCTTTGTTTGGAAATTGACCTGGAAGATGAAAACAGGCTTAGGCTGTCAGCACGGATCCACTCAACTCGAACAATTCGACGGATTTGGATCATTTATGACATCTCCTGGACCGGAATGCACCCACGGGGAACCGGAAAAACATGGAGTGTGGCCGAACCGCGATAGCCGCACCGCATCGGCTCGCCCGATCCCGGTAAGGTTACCTGCGCGGCCGATTTGCAATCCACCGGCGGCCGGCTATCATCAAGAGTGGAAAATTGGCGTTCTTTTTTAGATATTTACGATCTCGTTTGGGCGACGCACGGCCGCGATGGTGCCAACCGCCTGGGTGCGGGTTTGAGTGATGAGCGCTGACGTCCCAAGGCCGGAAGCGGAAATGCCGTCGGTGCGTTCGCGGGTCGCGCGACGCAATCAGCGGCAGATGCTGCTGTTTGCCGCGCTGACATTGCTTCTGACGATGATCACGGTTTGGGGCGGTCGCGTCTGGCTGAGAAATTCCGAGACGCTTGTGTTCGCGGTCGGCGACGCCAACGGCCCGGAAGCTCATTTTGCCGCCCGGCTTGCCACGGTGCTCAAGAGCAGTTCTTCGCGGCTCCACCTCAAGATCGTGCCCAATGGGGACAATTCCAGGGCGCTCGCTGAATTCGAGCACCGGCAGGCAGACCTCGCCGTGCTGCGCACCGACGCCAAGGTGCCGCCCCGCGCCCGCGCGCTGGCCGTGCTGGAGCATGACGTGGTGCTGCTGATCAGTCCAGGCGGCAAGAAGATCAAGTCGCTCGCCGATCTGAGAAAAAGAAAGATTGCCGTTTTGGCGAACGGCGACAACAACGCGACGTTCGTCCGCAATCTCCTCGAAATCGCCGATGTTCCGGATGCCGCATCGCGGGTCCAGATGGCGCCGTTGAATTCGACGCTCGACAAGCTGCTCGCGCCGGGCGGCTATGGTGCGGTGATCGCCATCGCGCACCTCTCGACCATCGCGAAGGACAAAATCTACCAGCAATATGCCGGGCACGGCACCTTCACCCTGAATTCGATCGACGAATCGAAGGCGCTGACGCGGCGAAATCCCGCGGCTTCGGAGGAGACGCTGCCGACCGGCATGCTGTCGTCCTCGCCGGTAGTTCCCGATGACGACCTCGATACGATCGGGCTGCAATGGCTGCTGGTCGTGCAGTCGCGGATGTCGTCGAGCACCGCGGGGGATCTTGCGCGCATCATCTATGAAAACAAGGCCGAACTTGCCCTCGACAGTGGCTTCGCTTCGAAGATCGAACCGGCGGATACCGACAAGGACGCCTTCATCGTCGCGCACCAGGGTGCTGCGGAATATATCAACGATGAAACCAAGTCGTTCATGGATCGCTACAGCGACGTGCTGTATCTGGGTGTCGCCGCGCTCAGCGTCATCGGCTCGATCTTCGCCGCGCTCTACACCAAGGTCACCCGCATCGCGCCGGAGAAAGCCAGCGAGCTTTCGACCGCCATTCTCGATATCGGCGAGCGGGTGGAGCACGCCAATTCGCTGGACGCGCTGGAGCAATTGCAACGCGAACTGGAGGATATCCTGCGCGGCGCCGTCATCGGATTGCGCGACGGCTCCATTTCGAGCGACGGGCTCGACACGTTCAAGCTCGGCTATGAATTGGTGCGCGACGAGATCTCCATGCACCGCGATCACCTGGAACGGCACGCCGGCCGCGACGACAATGACAATGTGGTGATCGTCAAGACCGCGCACAGCGGATAGAATTCCTCCTACGCCCTACGCAGCCGCACCAAGCGCGCGCGCCCGGATCTCGGCTATCTTGCGCTTGAGGGTGGCCTGCCGCGGATCCGGCATGGCGACGGCACGCGCCTCGGCGACCGCGCCGGCCAAGTCCGGCAGGAACAGCGCGCCGTCGAACACCGGCTTGACCAGCCCGTCGATGATCGCATGCCAGTCGGCAAGGCCCTGACGATAGACGTCGCCATAGCCTTCAATCATGGTTGCCGTCCGCACGATCTCGAACGCGGCCGCCGGCTGCTTGGTCAGGCTGCGGTCGATCATGTGCAGCCAGCGTTCGACCCAGGCCCGCTCGCTGGCATAGCGTACCGAGAACAGCCGCCATCGCCGCAGGGCGGCCTCGATCTTGAGACGGCGAACGCCCCAGCGGCTTTTGACGCTGAAGCGGATCGCGACCGGCCGGTGCGTCCACCGCAGCCATTCCAGCACGTCGAGGACGGGCTCCGCGACCGTGGCGGGGAGCGCTCCGACCAGCTCGTCAAACCTGAATCTGGCGACATCGTCGGTGGATGCTGGCCGCGGATGGCCGTCGCCGGCTTCGGCAAGCTTGAGCTGGGCGATCCGGATCGGATCCTCGTAGCTCATGCGCGCGGCCATCAGGCGCGCGATTTCGCAGAACATGGCACCATCGACGTCGCGCCGGCCGATGAATCGCCGCAGCCTGTCTACATACAGCCCGGCGTAGCTGGGGCCCTGGTAATCGAGCAGGCGGCGGATGGCGTCGCTGACAATGGACGCGGCGCCGCCGGATAGTCCGTCGGGCAGCAAAGGCGGCGCTTCCTCGTCGTCACCGATGATGTCGGCAAACAAATAGCGCAGCGAAGACAGCACCCCTGCCATCATGCCGGTCCCTCAGGCCGGCCCGGGGGCGGCCGAGCCCGCCGCAGGCGCGGTATATTGCGCCAGGCGCTGCTCGAGCGTCGCGATGTTCTGGAACAGGCGGGCGCTGGTGAGACGGAGAAAGTAGAAGCCGAAAGCCGGATTTTGCACGTAGAGCTGCTCGACCTGGGTATAGCTGACGCTCAGGATCAGCCCCGATTCGATGCATTCCAGCGTCTGGGTTCGCACATTCGACGGCGACAGCATGCCCATCTCGCCGACGATGGCCCCGACCGGCAGTTCGATGCCGGATTCGACCAGCCTGAACCGGCCGCTGACGATGTAGAGCATCTCCTCGGCCTTCTCGTCCTTGTAGAACAGCATTTCGCCGGCCGCGCATTTGCGTTCGGTCATGAAGGGCTTCAGCCATTCCATCGACAGGTCGCTGTTGACCGATTTCTTCACGTCGCGCACCAATTGCAGCATCTGGTGCAGCCGATAGGCGTTGAGCGGCAGCAGCACCCCATGCAGCACCAGCGTGGGGTAGTTGTGCAGCGGAATCGCCGACCCGATCAGCAGGATATTGGTGAGGATGGCGAATACCCGCAGCGGGATCATGGTCCGCATCGACAGCGTCGCCACCACGAAGATCGAAGCGAAAAAGCTGCTGGCGGCGCCGGCGTTTTGAGCGAGATGTGACGTATCCATGGGAAACCAGCCAATTGTCCGGAATGAAATGTTGGGCAAACCGCGTCTTTTCCGCGCGCCACCAGCATAAAGAGCGAAAGGAGCCTTTGATATATGGAGGAATGACGAAGTTTTGTCGGTGGTTGCGACCGGTCCCGGGCAAAGCCCCGTTCCGCGGCGCACGCGGCGGCCGCCTGATGCTCCGATCCGTTGACGGCCTCCCCCCACCCGGGCACTTTGTAGGACGGAAATACCCCGGCACGGCCGGATCCGAGTTCCTTTCCACCGACAGACGCCGCTTTCCCATGTCCAGGCCGCTTGTCTTACCAGCTCTGACCCAATTTGTGGCCGCGACAGCCGGCCGCAACATGACCAGGGCGGCCTATATCGCGGTGTCGGCCGGCGTCGTCCTGATGGTCCTGCTCACCGTCAATCCCTCGGAGGAGGCGGGGCATCTATGGATCAAGTCGCTGCTGTGGGCGTGCCTGGCGTTTTTCATTTTCGAATGGGTGGTCCGGCTGCGCCATGCCGTTCTGGCCGAACGCGGGCCGGCTTACGTGTTTTCCGGCCGCGGGCTGGTGGACGCCGGCGGCGCCATCGCGGTTCCGATCGCCCTGATGTTCGGCGTCAGTCCCAGGACCGCGTGGCTGCTCGGCGTGCTGTGGCTCCTGAAGGTGATCCCCGGCATTCCCGGATTGCGCCAGTTGCGCCGGGTGCTGGTGCAGGAGTCCGGGCCGCTGTTGAGCGTGCTGGTGATCTTCCTGATGGTGCTGTTTCTGGCCTCGGTAGCGGTGTATTATTTCGAGCACGACGTGCAGCCGGCGACCTTCGGCAACATCCCCGCCGCGCTATGGTGGGCGGTGGCGACCCTGACCACCACCGGCTATGGCGATGTGGTGCCGATCACGCTGTTCGGCCGGGTGGTCGCGGCCCTTGTGATGATCTGCGGGCTAGGCGTGTTCGGGCTCTGGACCGGTATTCTCGCCACCGGCTTTGCCGCCGAGACCCGCCGCGACAATTTTCTCAAGACCTGGGAATCGGTCAGCAAGGTGCCGTTCTTTGCCTCGCTCGGTCCGTCGGCAATCGCCGACGTCACGCACATGCTGCGCACCATGGACCTGCCGGCGCGTACCATGATCATCCGCAAGGAACAGACCGGCGACTGCATGTATTTCATCGCTGCCGGCGAGGTCGAGGTCGATCTGCCCGGCAAGAAGGTCAAGCTCGGCGAGGGCGCGTTCTTCGGCGAAATGGCGCTGCTCGGCAACAATTTGCGCTCCGCCAACATCACCACCACGCGCGTGTCGAAGCTATTGGTGCTCGATCTCGTCGACTTCCGGCTGCTGATGGCACGGCATCCCGACCTCGCCGAGACCATCGATGCCGAAGCCAGGCGGCGCGCGCTGGAAAACAAATAAGGAGAAACCGATGTCCGACGCCGCGACGGCGACCGCGCCGCTGCTCGCCATCGACGGGGCGCGCGCCACCATCCGCCTCAACCGTCCCAGACATTTGAACCGGCTGCAGCCCGATGACCTCAATATCTTGCTCCAGTTGTTCGACCGGATCGAAAGCGATGCCGCGCTGCGGGTGCTGGTGCTGACCGGAACCGGCCGCGCCTTCAGCGCCGGCTATGATCTCAACTCGGTGGCACAACGCGCCGCCAGCTCCGTCGAGCAGCAAAGCGCGGGTTCGGCGTTCGAAGTCGTGGTCAACCGGCTCGAGCAGCTCGGCGTTCCCACGATTTGCCGGCTCAATGGCGGCGTCTATGGCGGCGCCACCGATCTGGCGCTGGCCTGTGATTTCCGGATCGGCACCGAGAGCTGCGAGATGTTCATGCCGGCGGCGCGGCTCGGGCTGCATTATTATCCCAGTGGCATCGCGCGTTACGCCTCCCGGCTGGGCGTGGACAATGCCAAGAAGCTGTTTTTGACCGCCGAGAAGATCGACGCCGCGGAAATGCTGCGGATCGGCTACCTCACTGCGCTAGTGCCCACCGACGCGCTCGACCCGGAGGTCGACCGGCTCGCAGGCGTTCTGGCCGGCAACGCCCCGGTTGCGATGCGCGGCATGAAGCAGGCAATCAACGAATTCGCCCGCGGCCGGTTCGATCGGGACGCCGCCGACCGCCGCCACCGCGACAGCATGCGCGGCGCCGAAATCAACGAAGGCATCAAGGCGTTCGCGGAAAAGCGGCCCCCGAGGTTTTGATGTCAGATGCTCGTCATTGCGGAATACAGCAACGAAGCAATTCATTTCGCCGTCATTCCGGGATGCGCCTCTCGGCGCAAGCCCGGAATCCATAACCACGGAATTCGCGTAGGGCGATGTGAGAGCAGTTATGCTCAAAATCGGCAACGGTGGTTATGGATTCCGGGCTCGCGCCAAGAGGCGCGCCCCGGAATGACTGCTACTCCTCCACGAAGGTCGCGGTATCGGCGATGCTGGCGCGCGAGGTGCGGTAGCTGTTGACCTTGTGGGCGTGATCGGCGAAGCCGAATGAAATGCCGCACACCACGCGGCGATCGTCGCCGAGCTTGAAATGACGGCGGATCAGCCCGGAGTGGCGCGCCAGCGCCGCCTGCGGAATGGTACCGAGTCCGAGCGCCTGGGCGGCCAGCATGAAATTGCCGACATAGGCGCCGCAATCGATCGCACCATAGACCCCGAGCGCCTCGGTCGAATGAATGATCGCGACATGCGGCGCGCCGAAGAAATTGTAATTCTCGAGCGCCTGCCGCGCATAGGCCGCCTTGTCGCCGCGCACGATGCCGAGGGTGTTGTAGAGCTGAAAGCCGCTTTCGCGGCGACGCTCGAGATAGACCCCGAGATATTCACGCGGAAATGCAAAGTCGCCATCTTCCGACGCGCCGGAACTGGCTTCGGCATAGATTAGCCGGCGGAAGCGTTCCTTGGCCGCGCCGCTCGCAATCGCGATTTGCCAAGGTTGGCTGTTGCACCACGACGCGGTGCGCTGCGCCACCGCAAGCACGTGCTCGATGGTCTGGCGCGGCACCTCGCCCGGCAGGAACGCACGAACGGAATAGCGCTCGTTGAGCAGTTCCTCGAGCACACCGATGCGATCCTCGGTCGAATAGCGCGCCTTAGGCGCCTTGGCCTCGCCACCGAACGCGACTCCCCTCGGGGTGTCATCGAAATTCATCGCCTGACCTCTCACTTTCCCATCGCTTCTTCTCCCTCATGGTGAGGAGGCGCCCTGGCGCCGTCTCGAACCATGAGGCCCGACAGTGGCCTCATCCTTCGAGACGCCGCTTCACGGCTCCTCACAGGATGAGGAATTTATCCACGTCCCCGGGTCGGGATTTGGTTGAACGGCACATCCTTGTCGACCCTGATATCGCCGGGCAGGCCGAGCACGCGCTCGGCGATGATGTTGCGGAGGATCTCGTCGGTCCCTCCGGCAATCCGCATCGACGGCGAACTCAGCAGGATCTGCTGGAACTGACCGCGCGCCTCCTGCTCGGCATCCTCGGTGAGGGCGCCGGCGGCGCCCTCCAGGTCCATTGCATACATGGCGATGTCCTGCAGCATCGAGCCCGCGACCAGCTTGCCGATGGAATTTTCCGGCCCGGGCCGCTCGCCCTTGGAAAGCGCCGAGATGGCGCGGTAACTGGTATATTTCAACCCGCTCGCCTTCACCGCCCAGCCGGCAAGCTTCGAGCGCGTGGCCCGACCGTCGATCGCCGGCCCGTCCTCGGTCATCAGGTTGGTGCAGAAATCGAACATTTCGGGGAAACCGGTCGCGAGCCGCGCGCCGATCGACATCCGCTCGTTCATCAGCGTGGTCAGCGACACGTTCCAGCCATCGCCGACCGCGCCGAGACGCTGGCTGTCCGGGATCACGACGTCGGTAAAATAGACCTCGTTGAATTCCTGCATGCCGTTGGCCTGCTTGATCGGCCGGACCTCGACGCCCGGACTCTTCATGTCGAGGAAGAACATGGTCAATCCCTTGTGCTTCGGCACATTGGGATCGGTGCGCGTGATCAGCAGTCCATAGTCGGAATAGTGCGCGCCGGAGGTCCAGATCTTCTGGCCGTTGACGATCCAGTTGTCAGCCTTCTTCTCGGCGCGGGTGCGCAGCCCCGCGACATCCGATCCGGCTGCCGGCTCCGAGAACAACTGGCACCAGATCTGTTCGCCGGCCGCGAGCTTCGGCAGATAATGGCGCTTGTGCGCCTCGCTGCCATAGGCCATCACGGTCGGGCCGCACATGCCCTCACCGATCTGGAACGGCTGCGTCAACTTGCCATAGACGCCCTCCTCCTGCTGCCAGATCACCCGCTCGATCGGCGTAGCGCCGCGCCCGCCATATTCCTTCGGCCAATGCAGGCAGGCCCAGCCGCCTTCGGCCTTCTTCTTCTGCCAGGCCTTGCCGATCTCGACCATGTCGTGCTTCTGCAGGCGGATACGGCCAAGCGAAGATTTGGAAAGCTCGGCCTCGAACTGCTTCGGCGCGTTGGCGTCGATCCATTTGCGCGCCTCAAGGCGAAACGCGGCTTCCTGCGCGGTATCGTCGAAATTCATGACCTGACCTCACTCCTGTCATTCCGGGGCGATCGTGCAACGCTCGAACCCGGAATCTCCACCCAAAACTTCCAAATTCCGGGTATGCGCCTGAACGGCGCATACCCGGAATGACGAGTCATCCCCGTCCCCGGGTCGGTATCTTGTTGAACGGTACATCCTTGTCGACCCTGATATCGCCGGGCAGCCCGAGCACGCGCTCCGCGATGATGTTGCGCATGATCTCGTCGGTGCCGCCTTCGACGCGGGTGCCGGGCGCACGCAGCAGCATCGCCTGAAACTTTCCGGCCGCCTCCGCCTCCTCGGGCCCGCTCAGGACGCCGGCGGCGCCCTGCAGATCGAGCGCGTAGGTGGCGACGTCCTGGATCATCGATCCCGCCACCAACTTGCCAATGGAATTTTCCGGCCCCGGCCGTTCGCCCCTGGAAAGCGCCGAGATCGCGCGCATGCTGGTGTATTTCAGTCCGCTGGCGCGTACCGCCCAGTTGGCAAGCCTCGAACGCACGGCGCGGTCGTCGATCGCGAGCCCGTCCTCGAGCATCAGACTGCTGCAGAACTCGAACAGTTCCGGAAACCCCGTGGAGACCTCGGCGCCGATCGACATCCGCTCGTTCATCAGCGTGGTGAGCGACACGTTCCAGCCGTCATTGACCGCGCCGAGCCGCTGCGCGTCCGGAATCCCGACGTCGGTAAAATAGACTTCGTTGAACTCGGATTGTCCGCTGGCCTGCTTGATCGGCCGCACCTCGACACCCGGACTCCTCATGTCGAGGAAGAACATGGTGAGACCCTTGTGCTTCGGCACATCAGGATCGGTGCGGGTCAAAAGGATGCCATAGTCGGAATAATGCGCGCCGGAAGTCCAGATCTTCTGGCCGTTGACGACCCACCGATCTCCGTTCCTTTCCGCCCGCGTGCGCAGTCCGGCGACATCGGAGCCGCCCGCTGGCTCGGAGAACAATTGACACCAGACATTTTCGCCTGACGCGAGCGGCGGCAGATAGCGGCGTTTCTGGTCTTCGCCGGCAAACGCCATCATGGTCGGCCCGCACATGCCGTGGCCGATGATGAACATTCCGCTGAGCTTGCCGAACGGGCCCTCTTCCTGCTGCCAGATCACGCGCTCGATCGGTGTGGCACCACGTCCGCCATATTCCTTCGGCCAGTGCAGGCAGGCCCAGCCGGCATCCGCCTTCTTTTTCTGCCAGCCCTTGGCGACATCGAGAATGTTGCCACCCTTGAGCTGGGTGCGGCCGAGCGAGGATTTGCGCAACTCCTCCTCATATTGCTTGGGCGCGTTGGCCGCGATCCAGGCCCTGGCCTCGGCGCGGAATGCGGCCTCCTGCGGCGTGTCATCGAAATTCATGCACGTGGTCCTCTCCGCTTCGTCATTCCGGGGCGCATCGAAGAAGCGAACCCGGAATGACTCCTGCAGTCAGGCCGCATTGCGC
The DNA here is from genome assembly GCA_963808035.1 of uncultured Alphaproteobacteria bacterium. Taxonomy (GTDB): domain Bacteria; phylum Pseudomonadota; class Alphaproteobacteria; order Rhizobiales; family Xanthobacteraceae; genus Bradyrhizobium. Next base: position 45,069 of record CAWEEF010000017.1, read on the forward strand.
TTGCGCATGCGGTCGATCAGGGCGTCTTCCCAGTAAGACAGGCTGCCGAGCGACAATGCCAATGCGTTGGAACGGCGATAGTACAGGTGACAGTCGAATTCCCAGGTGAAACCCATGCCGCCATGAACCTGGATGTTGTTCTTGGCGCAGTGCTGGAACGCCTGGGTCGCGCTGATGCGTGCCGATGCGGCGGCTTCCGGCAATTCCGATGCGTTGGTCGACAGCGCCCAGGCGCCGTAGTAGCAGTTCGACCGCGCCAGCGTCGCCGAGACGTACATGTCGGCGAGCATGTGCTTCACCGCCTGGAACGAGCCGATCGGCCGGCCGAAGGCGATACGGTCGAGCGCGTAGTCGCGTCCCATCTCAAGCGCGCGGTCGGCGCCGCCGACCTGCTCGAAGGCCATCAGCACCGCCGCGCGGTCGAGCACCTGGGAGAGAATGCTCCAGCCCTCGCCGGCCGGGCCGAGCGGCTCCGCCTTGCAGTTCTTGAAGCTGAGTTCAGCCTGGCCGCGCGACGGATCGACATTGGTCAGGCCTTTCGCCTCAATCCCCTCAGCCTTCATGTCGACCAAGAATAGCGAGATATCGGAATCGCGTCCACTCGATCCGGTGCGGGCGGCGACGATGACAACATCGGCGACCTCGCCGTCGGGCACCGGCCTCTTGACGCCATTGAGGCTGTTGCCGGAGACGCTGAGCTGGATTGCCTGTGGCGACGGATTGCCCTTGCCTTCGAACAGCGCCAGCGTGCCGATCGCGGCGCCCGAGGCGATCAGGGGCAGCCATTTCTGCTTCTGCGCGTCACTGCCGGCGAGCAGGATCGCTTCGGCCGCGAGATAAACCGTCGAGGAAAACGGCACCGGCGCCAGCGCCCGGCCCATTTCCTCCGCGATCACGCAAAGCTCGAGATGACCAGCACCGGCACCGCCAAAGGCTTCCGGGATCGCGACCCCGAGAAAGCCCATCTCGGCAAGACCCTTCCACAGGTCGCGGTCATAGGGCTGCTTGCCATCGAGCACGGTGCGCACCGCCTTCGGCGGGCATTTCTCGGCGAGAAACTTCCGGGCTTCGTCGCGCAACTGCTTCTGGTCGTCTGAGAAGTCGAAATTCATGACGGGTTACTCTTTTCTTGAAAGGTCATTCCGGACGACGCGAAGCGGCGATCCGGAATCTCGAGATTCCGGGTTCGATGCTTCGCATCGTCCCGGAATGACGCCGAACTCCTCTATCTCGGCGCCATGCGGATGGCACCGTCGAGCCGGATGGTCTCGCCGTTGAGCATCGGGTTCTCGACAATATGCACCGCAAGGTTGCCGTATTCGGAGGCATCGCCGAGGCGCGCCGGATGCGGCACCTGTGCGCCGAGGCTCTTGCGCGCCTCTTCGTTCAGTCCCATCAGCAGCGGCGTCAGGAACAGGCCGGGCGCGATGGTGTTGACGCGGATCTTCTGGCTAGAGAGATCGCGCGCGGCCGGCAAGGTCAGGCCGACGACGCCGCCCTTGGAGGCCGAATACGCGATCTGGCCAATCTGGCCCTCATAAGCCGCGACACTTGCGGTGTTGATGATGACGCCGCGCTCTTCGCCGATCGGTTCCGCCGTGACCAGGCGCTCGGCGAACAGCCGGAGCACGTTGAAAGTGCCGATCAGATTGACGTTGATGATGCGCGCGAACTTGGCCAGCGGATAGACGCCGTCCCTGCCGACGATGCGCTGCGATCCGCCGATGCCGGCGCAGTTCATCAGCACGCGCGCGACGCCGTGGGATTTTTCCGCCTTGGCGAGGCCGGCCTTGACTTGCTCCTCGTCGGTGACATCGGCGTGAACGGCGACGCCCTTGACTTCGGCGGCGATTTTCTCGGCGTTTTCCTTGCTCTGGTCGAGCACGGCGATTTTCGCGCCTTTGGCCGCCATGGCGCGCGCGGTGGCGGCGCCGAGGCCGGAACCTCCGCCGGTGATGAGAACGGCAACGTCTTTCAACTGCATGGCTGGACCTTTCCTTGAACCTTGTGATGGACGTTTCGGCGAATGGCGAATGGCGAGTGGCGAATGGGAAGAGAAGACGGCAGCCCTTATCCTTTCGCTATTCGCTATTCGCTATTCGCCATTCCCTACTCCCGCCCCTCTCAGCACGCCGCCGCAAATCAGCGCTTCCATATGGCCGATATATTGACGACAGACCTCGTCGGTCACCGGTCCGACGCCGCTCGCCCGCGACATCGCATGCCGTCCGAAAAACAGATGATCGCAAGCGCCGATCAGGCTGGTGTAGAACAGCACGGGATCGATGCTGCGGAATTCTCCGGCCTTGATGCCTTCGGCAAGCAGGCGGCGGTGGAAATCCAGCAGCGGCGCGACGAAGAAGTTCGACACCTCATCGGCGGCATCCGCACTGCTCTCGTGCAGCAAATAATGGATCAGCCGATTCATATAGGGAAAGCGGTGATAGGCCCGGATGATCCCCGCGATATGCAGGCGGAGTTTCACGGTCGCCGCAATCGGCTGCGCCAGAAGATATTCGAGGTGCGACACCTCGGTCGCGGCGTCGCGCGCCAACAGCGCCAGCAAAAGGCCGTCCTTGTTGCCGAAATGGTATTTCACCAGCGCGGCATTGACGCCGGATTTCTGCGCAATGTCGCTCAGCGACACATCGATCGACGAGCGCTCGATCATCAGTTCGCTCGCCGCGACGAGGAGTTTCTCGGCGGTGGCATTCCTCCCGCCCGGAAGCCGGGCCGGTACGCTGGTATTCAATTGCGCTGCCATCATCCGCCTGTCGGGAAATTCGGGCGCAGATAAGCCGAAGCCGCAGCCCCACTCAAGAGTTAATTGATTGATTGACTAAATCACATGGCATCCCTTAAACCCGGCCCGTCCTTCAAGCACCGCGCCAAAAACAACCAGGGAGAACAGAGATGGCCGAGGCCTATATCGTCGCCGCCGCACGCACCGCCGGAGGCCGCAAGGGAGGCCGCCTCGCGGGATGGCATCCGGCCGATCTCGCCGCCTCCGTGCTCGACTCGCTGGTCGAGCGCTCCGGCGCGGCCCCCGACCAGATCGAAGACGTCATCATGGGCTGCGTCATGCAGGCCGGCGAACAGTCCAACAACATCGCGCGCAATGCGATCATGGCCTCGAAACTGCCGGAAAGCGTGCCCGGCACGTCGGTCGACCGGCAATGCGGTTCGTCGCAGCAGGCACTGCATTTCGCGGCGCAGGCGGTGATGTCGGGGGCCATGGACATGGTGATCGCGGCCGGCGTCGAGGCCATGACGCGGGTGCCGATGGGGCTTGCGTCGTCACTGCCGGCGAAGAACGGCTTTGGCCATTATAAAAGCCCGAACATCGAGAAGCGCTACCCCAATATCGTCTTCAGCCAATTCACCGGCGCGGAAATGATGGCGGAGAAATACGGCCTCTCCAAAGACGACCTCGATCAGTACGCCTATCAGAGCCATCAGCACGCGATTGCCGCGACCCAGGCCGGTAACTTCACGGACGAAATCATTCCGCTCAAGATCACCCGCGCGGATGGTTCGACCGACACCCACCACATCGACGAAGGCATTCGCTTCGACGCCAGCCTCGAGGGCATCCGCAACGTCAAGCTGATCGCGGAAAACGGCAAGCTCACCGCCGCCAGCGCCAGCCAGATCTGCGATGGCGCCTCCGGCGTCATGGTGGTCAACGAAAAGGGCCTGAAATCACTGGGCGTCAAGCCGATGGCGCGGATCCACCACATGACCATGATGGGCGGCGATCCCGTGATCATGCTGGAGGCGCCGCTCCCGGCGACCGCGCGGGCACTGAAGAAGGCCGGCATGTCGATCGACGATATCGACCTGTTCGAGGTCAACGAGGCCTTCGCCTCGGTTCCGACAGCATGGCTGAAGACCACCGGCGCCGACCCGACGAAGCTCAACGTCAATGGCGGCGCGATCGCGCTCGGTCATCCGCTTGGCGGCTCCGGCACCAAGCTGATGACCACGCTGGTCCATGCGCTGAAGCAGCGCAACAAGCGCTACGGCCTGCAGACCATGTGCGAGGGCGGCGGCATGGCCAATGTGACCATCGTGGAGCGGCTGTAAGAGGCGAATGGAGAGTGGTGAGTAGCGAATAGATAGCGGTACCCGCTTCGCCATTCGCTATTCGCCACTCGCCCCCTCGAGGAATCCCCATGACTCATCCGTCGGTGCACGCACGGACCCAGCCGGACAAGATCGCGTACCGGATGGCGGGCAGCGGCAAGGCGATCACCTATCGCGAGCTTGACCAACTGTCGAACCAGGGCGCGCATCTGTTTCGCGCGCTCGGGCTTCAGGCCGGCGACCACATTGCGTTCCTGATGGAGAATCGCCTGGCATTCATGGAGATCTGCTGGGCGGCGCAGCGCAGCGGGCTCTATTACACCGCCATCAGCCGCTATCTCACCCAGCCGGAGATCGCCTATATCGTCAAGGACTGCGGCGCCCGCATCGTCATCACCTCGCCGAAATGCGCCGACCAGCTCAAAGGCCTCGTGACCGGGGCGCCCGACCAACCCATCTTGTTCATGCTGGACGAACCGTTGCCGGACTTCCGCTCCTGGGACGCGGAAGCCGCCGCGCAGCCGACCACGCCGATAGCGGACCAGGTGGCCGGCCATGACATGCTGTATTCGTCGGGCACCACCGGCCGGCCCAAGGGCATCAAGCGGCCGTCGGAAAACAATCCGATCGAATTGCCGAACCCGTTCCTGCGGATTCTCTGCGCCGACATGTGCGGGATGTCGTCCGACAGCCTCTATCTGTCGCCGGCGCCGCTGTATCACGCCGCGCCGCTGCGCTTCAACATGATGGCGATCACGCTCGGCGGCACTGCGATCATCATGGAGACGTTCGACGCCGAACAATTCCTGGCGTTGGTCGAGAAACACCGGATCACCCAGTCGCAACTGGTCCCGACCATGTTCGTGCGCATGCTGAAGCTGCCGGACGAGGTGCGGCTGCGCTACGATATCTCGTCGCTGCGAGGCGCGATCCATGCCGCCGCGCCCTGCCCGATCGACGTCAAGGCAAAGATGATCGAATGGTGGGGACCGATCCTGATCGAATATTATGCCGGCTCCGAAGGCAACGGCGTCACGGTGTCGACCTCGCAGCAATGGCTGACGCATCGCGGCACCGTCGGCCGCGCCGTGGTCGGCAAGGTCAGGATTGTCGACGAGAACGATCGGGAAGCGCCGACCGGACAGATCGGCACGGTCTATTTCGCCGATGCGCCGGTGTTCTCCTATCACAACGATCCCGACAAGACCAAACGCGCCTACAATGCGCGGGGCTGGTCGACGCTCGGCGACGTCGGCTATCTCGACGAGGAAGGCTTTCTCTATCTCACCGACCGCAAGTCCTACATGATCATCTCGGGCGGCGTGAACATCTATCCGCAGGAAACCGAGGACGTGCTGATCACCCATCCCGGCGTCGCCGATGTCGCAGTGTTCGGCGTGCCGAACGAGGAGATGGGCGAGGAGGTCAAGGCGGTGGTGCAGCCGCACGACATGGCGCGGGCCGGCAAGGAGCTGGAAGCCGAGCTGATGGCGTTCTGCCGCAAGCATCTGTCGCCGATCAAATGCCCGCGCAGCATCGATTTCGAGGCCGAGCTGCCGCGCACGCCGACCGGCAAGCTGGTCAAGCGGCATTTGCGCGACCGCTATTGGCCACAAGGTACCCGATGAATACCTCCGGCGACCTCCCCGACATTCCGCTTCCGGCCGGCATCCGCTCGCGCTTTGTCGACGGCATCAACGGGCTGCGCATGCATGTGCTGGAGGCGGGCTTCGAGAGCGGCGGCCGGCCTTGCCTGCTGCTGCTGCACGGCTTTCCCGAACTCGCCTATAGCTGGCGCAAGGTGATGCCGGCGCTGGCGGACGCCGGCTATCATGTGATCGCGCCGGACCAGCGCGGCTACGGCCGCAGCACCGGCTGGGACGCGAACTACGACAGCGACCTCCATTCGTTCCGGCTGCTCAATCTCGTGCGCGACGCCCTCGGGCTGGTGTCGGCGTTCGGCTATCGCGCAGTCGATGCCGTGGTCGGCCATGATTTCGGCAGTTCGGTCGCCGCCTGGTGCGCGCTGGTGCGGCCCGATATCTTTCGATCGGTCGCGCTGATGAGCGCGCCATTCGCGGGCCCGCCGCCACTGCCGTTCGACACCGCGGACAAGCCGCCGTCGCCGCGGCGCGACGACCCCGTGCATCGCGAGCTTGCGGCGCTGCCGCGTCCGCGCAAGCATTATCAGTGGTATTACTCGACGCGCGAGGCGAATGCGGACATGCACCGTGCGCCGCAAGGCGTGCATGATTTCCTGCGGGCCTATTATCATCACAAGAGCGCGGACTGGAAAGACAACAAGCCCTATCCGCTGAAATCATGGTCCACGAGCGAGCTGGCAAAACTGCCAACCTATTATGTGATGGATCTGGCGAAGAACATGGCCGAGACGGTCGCGGCGGAAATGCCTTCCGCTGCGGCCATCGCTGCCAATCAATGGCTGCCCGACTGCGAACTCGGCTTTTACAGCAGCGAATATGCCCGCACCGGATTCCAGGGCGGCCTGCAATGGTACCGCTGCGGTACCTCGGCGGCATTCGCTCCGGAGCTCGCGACCTATGCCGGCCGCAGCATTGACGTGCCCTCCTGTTTCATCTCGGGACGGCAGGACTGGGGCACCTACCAACGCCCCGGCGTGTTTGAGGCGATGCGGACGACGGCCTGCGCGCGGATGATCGGCTGCCATCTGGTCGACGGCGCCGGCCATTGGGTGCAGCAGGAACAGCCCGACCATGTCAGTCGGTTGCTGCTGCAATTCCTGCAGCAGGCGAAAGAACTCGGGGGCACGCCAGCGTGACTTCCTCCGCGACCACCAACGACGGAACCATTGTTTCGGGGCCGCGTTCAAACCTACCGGGCAATGCGCCCGGCGACATGATTGGAGGAGTAATATGGAAAAGAAGATCGCTGGCCTATTGGGAGCGATGGCAACGCTTGGAGCCTTCAGCGCGGCTCAAGCCGCGCCAATGCCGGCCCCGGCACCAAGTGATATCTTGAAGGCCAATTCGTTCGCCGACCTTCTGGATCCGATCCCCAACGCTGCTGCGCTGCTGCAGGCCGTGGATGAATCGGGACCGGCTGCGTCAGCCGATGAAAATGTGCAGTTGGCGCAATACCATCACCATCACCACCACCATCATCACGGCTTTCGCCGCTACGTGCCCCGTATCGTCGTGGTGCCTCACCGCTACCGCCATCACCACCACCATCATCACCATCACCACCACCATCATCATCACTATTGATGTCGGCTCGATTGCGCTGACACAGCGAACCCCCGGGGCTTCACCCCCGGGGTTTTGTTTGCGCTCAGTCCTGCCGGGCCTTCTCTTTCGCGGCGCGATGAAGATGCCGATACGTACCGTCGAAGACGGTGTCGGTCGACGAGGTCCATTCGGTTCCGGCCGAAAGCGTCGGTCGGCTGGCATAGATGCGGCGCGCCTGCAGCTCGCGCTCGGCCGATTCCTCCTCGCCCATCTTCTCGAGTTCGAAGGAAGCTTCCTCGGGGATCACAATGATCTGCGCAAACGGTTCGTTCGACCGGAAAATATGGGTGCGGCCCTCCGCCGGCGCCTTGAACACCGTAAAGAACATCATCGGCCACCAGTTCCGTATCAGCGCCGGCACCGCGATCGGCACCGTATCGGTGAAGTCGGTGTAGAACCGCGGGTGCGGTTCGGTCCGGACCGCCATGCCTTTCTCGACCTTGAGATCGAGCAGGATCTGGTAGGTGTAAAACTGGTCGCCGAAATTTCGAAACGGCGGCCACTGTACGTCACTGCCCGGCGCCGGACCCCAGTCACCCTCCAGGATCAAGCGGCCGTCTTTGGTGCTGACATGTAGCTCATTGTCGTAGGGGTAGAACAGTTCGATTCCGTATTGCGCGCCCTCCGAGAACGGAACGCAGTGCCAGACCTGTTCCCGCGATCCATCCGTGCGCGGTTCGCGCTTGCCCGCCCAACCCGGAATTTCGAGCCTGGTTCGCCGCGGCGCGAGCCGCGGATCGTTCAAGCGGTATTTGACCTTGTCCATCGGGACCCCCGTCATCCATGCTGGAACTCGAACGGGTATCGGCGGCAAAGGGTTCCATGCCGCCCGAGAGTCGGTCTCGCAAGGATCGTCGTGCCCGGGCTCGTCCAGGCTCGTCCCGGCCGTGACGAAGGAGCCCGGCTCGCCAGAAAACCGGTCATTGACCACATCAGACGCAGCCATTATACCAATTTAGAACCATTCTAAACTTGGCCTGGGACAGTCCGACATGAAGAACTTTGCTGACTTGACCGAGCGCGAAGTGTTGGCGGTTGCGATCTCCTCTGAAGAAGAGGACAGCCGCATCTACATGACCTTCGCCGAAGACCTCGAACAGCGTTATCCGGATTCGGCGAAAATGTTCGAGGAGATGGCCGAGGAGGAGAGAGGCCATCGCCACAAGCTGCTGGAATTGTACGAAGCGCGTTTCGGCCCGCATCTGCCGCCGATCCGGCGCGACAATGTCCGCGGGTTTTTACGCCGCCGTCCGATCTGGCTGACCAAGAATCTGTCGCTCGACACCATCCGCAAGGAAGTCGGGACCATGGAATTCGAGGCCGAGCGGTTTTACGTCAAGGCCGCCGAACAGGCCGAGGATGTCGGGGTCCGCCGGCTGCTCGGTGATCTCGCGGAGGCGGAAAAAGGCCACGAGAAGCTTGCGGCAACGCTGACCGACCGGATCCTCAGCCCGGACGTGCGCGCCGACGAGGACAGGACCCGCCGGCGCGTCTTCGTCCTGCAATATGTGCAGCCGGGCCTCGCCGGATTGATGGACGGGTCGGTATCGACGCTCGCACCGCTGTTCGCCGCAGCGTTCGCCACCCATCAGAACTGGCAGACCTTCCTGGTGGGATTGGCCGCCTCGATCGGCGCCGGCATCAGCATGGGTTTTGCGGAAGCGCTTTCCGACGACGGCTCGCTGACCGGACGCGGCTCGCCGTGGCTGCGCGGCGCAGCCAGCGGCGTCATGACAGCGCTCGGCGGCCTCGGCCACTCCATGCCTTATCTGGTCCCGGATTCATGGGCCAATGCCTTCTGGATCGCGACCGCGATCGCTGGCGTCGTGGTGTTCTTCGAGCTCTGGGCGATCGCCTATATTCGCGCGCGCTACATGGACACGCCGTTTTTGCAGGCCGTCTTCCAGATCGTGCTCGGCGGCGCCATCGTGCTTGCGGTCGGCATTCTCATAGGCGCGGCGTAGCTTTTGCCGGGAATTGAAGCAGGCATCGACATGCGCCGACGATTAGAGCATTTCTAGCGGCAACCCGGACGCGACCCCTGCCGAAAATCACCCCAGTGCTAGCATAAGGCCCATCATGACCGATCGTTTGCAATACGGGACCACCGCCAAGGTGTTCCACTGGCTCATCGTGGCGCTTCTGCTCGTGCAATATCCGCTGGGCTGGCTGATGCCGGACATTCACCGCGACATGAAGCCCGGCGCGGGCATGACGTTCCATATCTCGTTCGGAATCGTCATCCTTAGCCTCATTGTTATGCGCTTCGCATGGCGCCTGATGCATCCGGTTGCGCCGGAAAGCTCGCTTCCCCGCTGGCAGCGGCTGAGTTCGGAAGCGGTGCACCGGCTGCTCTACGCGCTGGTGCTGGCCACAACCATCACCGGCTGGCTGTTCGCGTCGTTTCGCGGCTGGACGGTGTCATTCTTTTTCATGACGCCGCTGCCGATGCTGGCAGACAATGCGGCAGCCGGAAAGGCGATCGACGGCTTGCATCAGGCGATGGAATGGACGCTGCTGGCGGTGATCGGCATTCACGTCGCGGCGGCGCTGGCCCACATCTTCGTCTACCGCGACCGCATCATGCAGCGGATGCTGCCGGAATAGCCTTCAACCCGATCCCGGTTGGCTGGCTCTTGCAGACGCGATAGGAACGCCGCATCATCCGCCACAAAAGCCGACACCAGGAGAAACGCCTTGGCAAAATCGCAATGGAGCTTCGCAACCGCGGCCGAACTGTCGGCAGCCCTGAAGGCCAGGAAAGTCTCGGCGGTGGAGCTGGCGCAGGATGTCATCGGCCGCATCGAGCGCCACGACGCCAAGGTCAATGCGGTCTGCGTGCGTGATTTCACCCGTGGCCTGGAGGCCGCCCGCGCCGCCGACGTCGCCCTCGCCCGCGGCGAGAGCAAACCGCTGCTCGGCCTTCCCATGACCGTAAAGGAATCCTACAACGTCGGCGGGCTGCCGACCACGTGGGGTTTCCCGGCGCAAAAGGATTTCACCCCGCCGGAAGACGCGCTGTCGATATCGCGGGTGAAGGCGGCGGGCGGCGTCATCCTCGGCAAGACCAACGTGCCGCTCGCGCTCGGCGACTGGCAGAGCTACAACGACATCTACGGCATCACCAATAATCCGTTCGATCTCACCCGCACCCCGGGCGGTTCCTCCGGGGGATCGGCGGCGGCGCTGGCGGCGGGTTACGGTCCGCTCTCGCTCGGTTCCGACATCGGCGGCTCGCTGCGGGTGCCGGCGTTTCATTGCGGCGTCTATGCCCACAAGCCGACCTTCGCATTGGTGCCGCCGCGCGGCCATACCCCACCGCCGCTTCCGCCGCTGCCGCTCGACCGCGATCTTGCGGTGATCGGGCCGATGGCGCGGTCGGCCGCCGACCTTTCGCTTGTGCTCGACGTAATCGCCGGGCCGGACCCGATCGAGGCCGGCAAGGCCTATCAGCTCGCGCTGCCGTCGCCGCGCCACGGCGAGCTGAACAAGTTTCGCGTGCTTCTGATCGACACTGATCCGTTGCTGCCGACCGATACGGTGATGCGGGCGGCCATCGAAAAGCTCGGTGCAAATCTCGCCAAGGCCGGCGTTGCCGTGGAGCGCTCGAGCCCGCTGCTGCCCGACTTCGCCGCCTCGACGCGGCTCTATATGCGGATGCTGATGTCGTTCCTGGCGGCCTCGTTCCAGCCGGAGATCTATGCGGGCGCGAAAGACGCCGCGGCAAAGCTCGCAGCCGACGATATGAGTCTTGCGGCGGAGCGTCTGCGCGGCATCGCGCTCAGCCACCGCGACTGGCTGATGGCCGATGGCGGTCGGGCGCGGCTGCGGGCGCAATGGCGCGAGCTGTTCAAGAGCTTCGACGCCGTGATCTGCCCGGTGATGCCGACGCCTGCCTTTCCGCACGATCATTCGGCCGACCAGAACAAGCGTCGGATCGATATCGACGGCAGGGAATATCCGTACCTCGACCAACTGGCATGGCCCGGAATCGCTACGCTGCCCGGCCTGCCGGCTACGGCGATCCCGATCGGCTTGTCGCCGCGGGGGCTGCCGGTCGGCGTCCAGATCGTCGGCCCATGGCTGGAAGACCGCACACCGCTGAAATTGGCCGAACTGATCGAGCGCGAATTCGGCGGCTTCGTTCCGCCGCCGATGTTTGATGATTAGGCCATGCCGTCATGGCCAGCAGCGCAGCAACAAACTCTCTGTCATTCCGGGATGCGCCGCCTGGCGCAGGCCCGGAATCCATAACCACGATCGGGCGTATGGATTCCGGGTTCGCTCCGCGCCCGGAATGACGGGTAAGAGGGAGAGCAACGGAGAAAGCCATGGGCAAGGACACCGACGAACTGACCATCCTCAACCGCGATTATGTCGCCTCGGTGCAGAACTCGGACGTCAAGCGCTTTGACGAGATCCTGGCGCAGGACTTCTATTGCACCAACCCCGACAAGTCGCTGGTCGACCGCGCCGGATTTCTGAAGCAGACCGCGGTGCCGGTCACGATCCGGAACCTGGTCGCCGATGAGGTCAGGATTCGCGTGCTCGGCGACTTCGCCATCATCCACGGGCGCACCAGCTACACGACGGCGGACGGCCAGCAGGCCTTCGGGCGCTACACCGATTGCTGGGCCAGGCAGAACGGCCGCTGGCTCGCGGTCTCGGCGCATGTTTCGCGATAACGGCGGCTGAGGCCGTCATTCCGGGGCGCGCGGAGCGCGAGCCCGGAATCCATACTCCCGATGGTGGTTATGGATTCCGGGCCTGCGCCAAGCGGCGCATCCCGGAATGACGACGTTCACGCATCGAATATGATCACGCTGCGCACGGTCTTGCCGGCCTTCATGTTGGCAAAGCCTTCGTTGATCTCCGACAGCTTCAATCTGGCCGAGATCCAGTCCTCGAGATGCAGCCTGCCGCGCATGTAGAACTCGACCAGCCGCGGCATGTCGACACGGAAATGGTTCGAGCCCATCGACGAACCCTGAATCTTGCGCTCGCGCAGAAAGTCAAAACCATGCAGCTCGATCTTCTGGCCGAACGGGATCATGCCGACGATGGTGGCGGTGCCGCCGGGCGCCAGCATGGCAAACGCCTGCTCGGCGGTTTCCTTGCGGCCGAGCACCTCGAATGAGTGGTGCACGCCGCCATTGGTGAGATCGCGCACCTGCTGCACCACGTCGCCGTTTCGGGGATCGACGATGTCGGTGGCGCCGAGTTTGGTCGCCAGTTGCAGCTTGGCCGGATTGGTGTCGACCGCGATGACGCGGCCGGCGCCGGCGATCTGCGCGCCGTTGATCGCGGCCATGCCGACACCGCCGCATCCGATCACGACCACGGTCTCGCCGGGTGCCACTTTGGCGGTGTTTACCACCGCGCCATAGCCGGTGACGACGCCACAGCCGATCAGCGCCGCCAGCTCCAGCGGCATGTCCTTGCGGATTTTGACAATGGCGTTCTCGTGCACCAGCATCTGCTCGGCGAAGGAGGAGAGATTGAGAAACTGGTTGAGTTTCTCCGCTCGCGCCCAGGACAGCCGGTTGGATTGGCCCGGCAGCATCTTCACCGTGGTGTCGGTGCACAGCACCGGCCGGCCGGTCGTGCAATTGTCGCAGGTGCCGCAGAACACCGACAGGCAGGTCACGACGTGATCGCCGGGCTTTACATAGGTCACGTCGGAACCGACCTGCTCGACCACGCCGGCGGATTCGTGACCGAGCACCGCCGGCAGCGGATGCGGATACAACCCTTCCATGAAGTGCAGATCGGAATGGCAGAGGCCGGCCACACGGGTACGGATCAGAACCTCGCGCGGCCCGGGTTTCGTCAGGCTGACATCCTCGATCGTCAGCGGCTTGTTGACTTCATGCAGGACGGCGGCCTTCATAGGATACTCCCTACTTTATCTTTTTCTTGAACCAGCCCGCTTCAGCCTACGCTGCCAGAACCAGTTCGCCAACCTCGGCCATGCCGACCGCGCGTTCGCTCAGCAGGTGGTCCGTCATCGCACCCTCGGCGGCATTTTCCGCGAGCCGGAACGGGTCGCCGGCCGTGACCCTGTGATCGACCACCAGCCGCGACAGCAACAGCCGGCGCGCATCGCCGCGCATGTCGTGAATGCGCCCGCCTTCCCATGCCAGCGTCACCGCGCTGGCGACATGATAGAGCAAGCTGGTCGCGCGCCGCGACTCGGCCTCGTTGCCGGCTCGCGCGGCAACCTGGCGCGCAAAACCGATGGCGCGGTCGGTGAGATCGCGCAAACGATCGCGCCAGGCCTGCGGCACGGCGGCGCTGTCGTCGAGCCGGGCATGCAAATCGGCGGCAAGCGCGGCATCGGCGCCATGGCGGCCGACCGCGCGTTTCAGCGCATCGAGTGCGACAATGTTGCCGGTGCCTTCCCAGATCGAGCCGAGATGGGCGTCGCGCAACAGCCGCGCGGTGGCGAATTCCTCGACATAGCCGATGCCGCCGCGCATCTCCAAGGCGTCGCCGCAGACCTTGCGGGCATCGCGGGTGGCACGGAATTTCAGGGTCGGCGTCAGAATCCGCAACAGCGCCGCGGCGTCCTGGCTGCCGGCCTCGGCGCGGTCGAGCGCGTCGGCGGTGAGGAAACTCATCGACAGCGCCTGTTCGGTTGCCAGCATGATCTTCATCAATTGCCGGCGCGCCAGCGGCAGGTCGATGATGCGCTGGCCGAACACGACGCGGTTTCGCGCCACCACCATCGCGTCGTGGTAGGCGCGGCGCATCAGCGCGGTCGATTTGACGCCGTTCGACAGCCGCGACGAGTTGACCATTTCGGCCATCTGCACAAAGCCGCGATCGAGCCGACCGACCGCATAGGCGATCGCACCTTCCAGCTTGATCTCGCCCGATGCCATCGAGCGGGTGCCGAGCTTGTCCTTGAGCCGAACGATCCGGTAGTGATTTTGCGAGCCATCATCGAGGTGCCGCGGCATCAGAAACAGGCCGACGCCGCGAGTGCCGGCTTCGGCGCCTTGCGGCCGCGCCAGCAGCATCACGACCTCCGCATCGGCATTGGAGCAAAACCATTTCTCGCCTGACAGCCGCCAGTGATCGCCATCCCTCACCGCATGGGTCGTGAGCATGCCGACGTCGGAGCCGCCTTCCTTTTCGGTCATGAACTGCCCGCCCTGGGTGAGCTTGCTCATGTCGGTCTGGGTCAGGCCGTCGAGATATCTCGCCTTCAAGGCCTCGTCGCCAAAGCGCGACAGCAGCTTGGCGCAGCCGTCGGTGACGTTGATCGGGCAACCCAGGCCGAACTCGGCCTGATTGAACAGGAAGGTGAAGGCGTGCTTGGCGGCCACCGGATAGCTCTGCGGCCAGCCCAAAATGCCCTTGCGAACCGACATCGCATGAATGCCGAATTCGCCGAACGCAGCGCGCTCGAGCTCGCGATAGGCCGGATGGTACTCGATCCACTGGACGTCACGGCCGAAGCGATCACGCTGGTGCAGCTCCGGCACGTGGCGGTCGGCAAGGCGCGCGCATTCGTCGAGATGGCCGCCGGCGAGCGCACCCAGCCGATCGAGATGCGGCTCGATATGGCGAAACAGCGCATCGGGCAGGTGGATGCGCAGCAGGTCGGTCAGCGCCGGGTCGGCGCGGTAGAAATTCATGCCCGAGGTGTCCGGCGCAAGCAATCCCGGCCGGTTCGTCGGCATGGTCAGGTCGGCGGGTTGACTAGACCGGTCCATTGGCAACCCTTGTTCGTTCCGTCCCGGACGATGAATTGAAGAATGCCGCTTGCTGCCATTGCATGATAAAGATCAATTCTCCAGGTAGAGCAGGCGAGACAGCCGTCACGAGATATTCGGAGGATCCCCCATGGCTGGCTTCTATCGCATCTTCGGCGCCGAGATGTCGCCCTACTCGGTCAAGATACGCTCCTATTTTCGCTACAAAGCCATCCCGCATCAATGGATTTTGCGCAATGCGGCAAGCCAGGCGGATTACGAAAAATACGCCAAGCTGCCAATCATTCCCTTGGTGGTTACGCCGGAGGGCGCCGGCATTCAAGACTCCACCCCGATCATCGACGCCATCGAGAAGCTTCACCCGGAGCCGTCGATCCATCCCGACGACCCGGTCGCGCGGTTCATCTCGGCGCTGATTGAGGAATTCGGCGACGAGTGGGGCAACAAATGGATGTTTCACTACCGCTGGACCCGCGAGGTCGACCAGATCTGCTCGGCAGGGCGAATCGCCCGCATGCGCGGCCCGAACGCCAGCGAGCCAGAACATGCCGCCTTCGCCGCCCAGGTACGCGCCCGCATGGCCGATCGGCTCGGGTTCGTGGGCTCGAGCGCGGCGACCGCGCCGCTGATCGAAACCGGCTTTCTGGGCATGCTCGGATTGCTCGACGATCATCTCGCGACCCGCCGTTATCTGTTCGGTGACCGGCCGGCATTCGGCGATTTCGGTCTGTGGGGTCAGTTTTATGAACTGTGGACCGATCCGACCGCAGGAGCGCTGATCGAGGGCGCCGCCCCCCACGTGCTCGACTGGGTTCACCGCATGCTGTGGCCGAGGGCCGAGGGCCCGTTTGAAATCTGGTCGACGCTGGCGCCGAGTTTGATGCCGATCCTGACCGAACAGGTCGGCGGGCAGTTCATGCCCTGGACCCTGGCCAACGCGAAGGCGCTGGGCGAAGCGCAAGACGAGTTCGCCGTCGAGCTCGGCGAAAGGGTCTGGATCCAGAAGCCGCAAAAATATCACGCACGTGCGCTCGCCATGCTGCGCGCCAGATACGCCGATGCCCCCGACAAGGCCGCGCTCGATCCGGTTCTAGAGGCCGCCGGGTGCCTCGCCGGGTTGCGCGGCTGAATACATCGAGACCAGCAAGGGAACAGCGTCATGGAAACCGCCAGTTACAAGACCGCCCTGATTGTCGGCGCCGGCGAAGGCCTCAGTGCCTCGCTGGCGCGATTGTTCGCCCGTGAAGGCATTCGCATCGCGCTGGCGGCACGCCGGGTCGAAAAGCTTGGCGCGCTTTGCACCGAAACCGGCGCGCGCGCCTTTGCCTGCAACGCCACCGAGCCCGACGAGGTCGAACGCCTGTTCGGCCTGGTGGAGCGCGAGATCGCCTCGCCCGACCTTGTCGTCTACAACGCCAGCGCACGGGCCCGCGGCGCGTTCGTCGATCTGGTGCCGGCGGAAGTGGCGCAGGCGCTGGCGGTCAGCGCGTTCGGCGGGTTTCTTGTGGCTCAGCAAAGCGTGAAGCGGATGATGCCGAACCGGCACGGCGCGATCCTGTTCACCGGCGCTTCCGCCAGCGTCAAGGGCTATCCGCAATCGGCGCCGTTCGCGATGGGCAAGTTCGCGCTGCGCGGCCTGGCGCAGAGCATGGCGCGCGAATTGTCGCCGCAGGGAATTCACGTCGCGCATTTCGTCATCGACGGCGGCATTCGCAGCGCCGCCCGCACCGAAGCCGCTGACAGGCCGGATTCGATGCTCGATCCCGACGCCATTGCGCAGGCTTACTGGAACGTGCTGCAACAGCCGCGCAGCGCCTGGAGCTGGGAACTGGAACTGCGGCCATGGGTCGAGAAATTCTAGCTCGACCGGACAGCCGTCATTGCGTCACGAACCTCTTCTCGTCATTCCGGGGCGGCGCAAAAGCGCCGAGCCCGGAATCCATAACCACGGAATTTGCGTTGGGCGATGTGTAGCGTCATTTTCAAAATCGGCAGCCGTGGTTATGGATTCCGGGCCTGCGCCAGGCGGCGCATCCCGGAATGACAGTGTTGATTTTGTCGCTTTGCTCCTCGCAATGACGGCACCAAACAGCCTGGGAGAATTCCGCCATGACGACAACCGACATCACGATCGATACCGGCACCGATGAACTGCTCTGCACAATCCGCGACCGCGTCGCCATCCTCACGCTGAACCGGCCGGACGCGCGCAACGCCATGTCGGATCATCTGACCCCGGCCTTGCGTTCCATGATCAGGACCTGTGGGGAGAATCCCGCGGTCGGCACGCTGCTGATCACCGGCGCCGGCACCGCCTTCTGCGCCGGCGGCGACGTCAAAGGCATGGGCGCCCACCGCGCGCGCGAAAAACTGGAAATGTCCCATGATGAGAAGGTCGCGGATCTGCAGGAGCGGCAGCGGCTTCTGACCGGCGCACTGGTCTCGGTGCGCAAGCCGACCATCGCGGCGCTGCCGGGCCCGGCGGTCGGCGCCGGCCTTGCGCTCGCAATGGCCTGCGACATCCGCATCGCGGCCGAATCCGCCTTCGTTTCCACCGGCTATCTGCGGGTCGGCCTCAGCGGCGACTACGGCATCGCGTGGCTATTGACGCGGCTGGTCGGGACCGCGCGGGCGCGGGAATTGATGTTCACCGCCGACAGGGTCGATGCCGCCAGATGCGAGGCGATCGGTCTCGTCAACCGCGTGGTGCCGGACGCAAAACTTCAGCAAGAGGCCTTTGCGCTTGCCAGATCGATGGCCGAAGGCCCGACCATTGCGCTCCGCTACATGAAGGACAACCTTGACGAAGCCCTGCTGTTCGACTTCGCTACCGCGCGCGACCATGAGGCCGAGCGCCTGATCCGCACCACCATGACCGCCGATCACCGCGAGGCGGTGCAGGCCTTCATCGAAAAGCGCAAGGCGAACTTCACTGGGAAATAACAGTCCGAGGGCGGCTCAGTTGGCCGAAGCCCCGTTCATGGCGAGGCCAGCCGCGGCGATCCGCCAGTTCGCGCAGGGAATATCCTGCGGGGCCGTACCGATATGCTTTTCGAACCGTACCAGTTTCCAATCCTCCGGGTTGGCGACAAAACCGAAGCCGGACTTGCGGGCAAGCCCGATCATGGCGTCGTTGGCGCGCAGGGTATCGCCGAACAGACGGGCGGCGCCGAGCGCGGCGGCCCGGCATTCCAGATTGCCGAGCAGCGCCGCGCCGATGCCGTGGCCCTGCCAGCGATCGTCGATCGACAGACCGAATTCGACACTTTCGGCGTCGGTGTGGAATGCATAACGGGCCTCGCCGACAATGCTTTCAAACCCGTCGACCCGCATCGTCGCCACGACGCTGAAGCCGTCGCTCTCGCCGATATGGACGAAGCGATCGAGTACGTTGTGCGGCAGTTCCTTCATCGCGCCGAGGAAGCGATTGTAGCGTGAGCGGGTCGAGAGCGAGCGAAAGTAGGCCTGCAACTCATCCGCGTCGCCGGGCTCGACAAAGCGCACCGTCACCGGCTCTCCGCTGCGTGCGCGCACCACGTCCGAATATTGTTCCAGATGGTCGAACCGAAGAGCCCTCATGGCGCGTTCCTTCACACTTCGAAAGGCTGGCTGGCGTCCCTCAACCGAGGCGACGCCAGCCTGGCTGCATCATCATGCCCGCCAGAACGGCTTTTCGACTTCGTTAGCAATGTCGCTCCAGGAAATGCCGACGTCGTGCATGTCGCGATCGGTCCATTGCGCCAGTTCGCGGCGCTGCCGGTGCCGCTCGCGCCAGACGTGAAGGGTCTCGCTGAGCTGGGCCAAAATCCCGGAACCATGATGATTTATCATCGATTGATGCGAGTATATGGACATTTTTATCTCCTAAAGCTAAGCTGTTGTCGCCAATATCGGCGCTATCTCGCCTTCCCACAAACGACACTTTGTACCGCTTCAGATGACATAAACTCATGAATGAATTTTTCGCTGCATGACCACAAGGCTGCCCTCGCTGAACGGATTGCGCGCCTTCGAGGCCGCCGCCCGGCATTTGAGCTTCACCAACGCGGCGACCGAACTGAATGTCACGCAAACCGCGATCAGCCATCAGATCCGGCGGCTTGAGGAAGAGCTCGGCGTTCGGCTGTTTGTCCGGCAGAACCGCGCGCTGGTCCTGACCCCGGAGGCCACGGAATATCTTCCCGGCGTCCGCACCGCGTTCAACGATCTGCGGTTTGCGACCGACCGCTTGCTCCGCAAGGACAACGAGAATGTCCTGACCGTCTCGACCCTGGCGTCACTCGCGGCAAAATGGCTGCTGCCGCGACTTCCCGCTTTTCAGGAAGCGCAGCCCGGCATCGACGTCCGCATCACCACCTCGACTGCGCTGGTCGATTTCAAGAGTAGCGGTGTCGATGCCGCGATCCGCTACGGCCGCGGACATTGGCCGGGCCTGCGCGCCGACTGGCTGATGGCCGACGAGCTGTTTCCGGTGTGCAGCCCGGCGCTGATCACCGGCAGCAAACCGTTGCGCTGTCCGGAGGACCTGGCGCAGCAGACCCTGCTCCACACCAGCGCCGGGTATAATGACGACTGGCGGCTATGGCTCACCGCCGCGGGGCTGCCGGCGAATATCTCGAAGCATCCCGGGCTGACCTTCGACCTGATTTTGGTGACGGTGCAGGCCGCGATCGACGGCCTCGGCGTGGCGATGGGCCGGACGTCCTACGTCGAGGCCGATATCGCCAAGGGCCGGCTCGTTGTTCCATTCAAGATCGCGTTGCCGGCCGATGCCGGCTTCTACCTTGTTTCACCCGAGGCGAGAGCGGATTCGCCGAAGCTCTCGGCGTTTCGGCATTGGCTGGTCGCGTCGTTGCAGAACAAAGCCTGAAAGCTTTCGGCGTGGAACGCGATATCGCGTTGGTTGCGTGTTTTCCGGTTGGTCGCGCCGTGCGGGCGTGGCAGATTGCATAAACAGCGACGGCTGGCGGAAACCATTCCGAACCGGCCACCGGCAGGGGGACGAGCATTGCACAACGCCGAGAGCGTAGCGCCCGCTTTGCAAGGCGAGACCGAAGGATTCTGGCCCAAAGGCTGGTGGTCGATCGTCGACTACAAGATCGGCATCGTCCCGCTGCCGATTTTCGTGATCTTGCTTGCGGTCATTGGCGGATTCGCCCTTACCGGGAAGGTGCCATCCGACATCTTGATGGGTATCGTCATTCTCTCGATGGGTGGCTTTGCCTGCGCCGAATTGGGCAAGCGCATCCCGCTCATCCGCAACATCGGTGCGGCGGCGATCTTCGCCACCTTCATCCCGTCATTCCTTGCCTTCCATCAATTATTGCCGGCCTCGATTCTGGCTTCGGTAAAGGACTTCACCAAGGATTCGAATTTCCTGTATTTGTTCATTTCCTGCATCATCGTCGGCAGCATCCTGGGAATGGACCGCGGTGTCCTGATCAAGGGCTTCCTCAAGATATTCGTTCCACTGGCCGCGGGCTCGGTCGCGGGCGGCGTGGTCGGAACGCTGGTCGGCGTCCTGCTCGGGCTCGGCGCTTACCACACCTTCTTCTTTGTCGTGGTCCCGATCATGGCCGGCGGCGTCGGCGAGGGCGCAATCCCGCTTTCCATCGGCTATTCGCAAATCCTTCACCAACCGCAGGGCGATCTGTTTGCACAGGTATTGCCGCCGGTGATGCTTGGCAGCCTGACGGCCATTCTGCTGTCGGGCACGCTGAATTTTGTCGGCAAGAAATATCCGCACCTCACCGGCGAAGGACGCCTGCAGCCGGGCGAGCACGACGAACTTGAATTCGAGGAAGAAGATACCAACGACCACGTCGATGTCACCACGGTTGCCGCCGCTGTCGTTACCGCGGTGACGCTCTACCTGATCGGTGCACTGGCACAGCGGCTGTTTAGTTTTCCCGCGCCGGTGGCGATGCTGGCGATTGCGGTGTTCCTGAAACTGACGCGGGCGGTGTCGCCATCGCTGCAGGTCGGGGCCTTTCACGTCTACAAATTCTTCTCGACCGCCGTCACCTACCCGCTGCTGTTTGCGATCGGCGTTTCGTTGACGCCGTGGGACAAGCTGGTGGCCGCTTTTACGTTGCCTTATGTCATCACTATCGTGGCGACGGTGGTGACAATCATGACAGCGGGATTTTTTGTCGGAGGCTGGCTCAAAATGTATCCGATCGACACCGCCATCGTCACCGCCTGCCACAGCGGGCAGGGCGGCACCGGCGATGTCGCCATCCTCACTGCGGCCAATCGGATGCAACTGATGCCGTTCGCGCAAATCGCCACCCGCATCGGCGGAGCGCTTACCGTGACCGGGGTACTGATCGCGTTGACCCAGATCGGTTAACGTTGGCAAAGCGGCCGGCAATATCGGTCAGCCGCGTTGATTTCCATGCAAAGTAAGATAACAAGATCGCATGGTCGATCTCGCTCATAAATTCGACGTGCTGGTGATCGGCGGCGGCAATGCCGCTTTGTGCGCCGCCATCAGCGCGCGGCGGTCCGGCGCATCGGTGCTGGTGCTGGAAGGTGCGCCGAAATTCTATCGTGGCGGCAACACTCGCCACACCCGCAATATGCGCTGCGCCCATGACGCCGCCACCGACATCCTTACCGGGCCCTACAGCGAGCAGGAATTCTGGGAAGACCTGCTGCGCGTGACCGGCGGCCAGACCGACGAACAACTCGCCCGCCACATGATCAGCGAGTCCAAGGACATCCTGGGCTGGATCGTCGAGCAGGGCGTGCGCTGGCAACCGTCGCTCGGCGGCACGCTGAGCCTCGGCCGCACCAATTCGTTTTTCCTCGGCGGCGGCCGGGCGATGCTGAACGCGCTCTATCTTACCGCCGAGCGGCTCGGTACCGACATCCTCTATGATGCCGAGGTCACGGAACTGCGGATCGAAGACGGGATGTTTCAGTCGGCCACGCTGAAACAGCCAGTCGGCGGAGCGGTGGAAGTCCACGCCTCGACGCTGGTCGCCGCCGCCGGCGGCTTCGAGGCCAATATCGAATGGCTCAAGGAGTATTGGGGCGACGCCGCCGATAATTTCCTGATCCGCGGCACGCCCTACAACCGCGGTTCGATCCTCAAGATGCTGCTGGCCAAGGGCGTCCAGGAGGTCGGCGATCCCACCCAATGCCACGCGGTCGCGATCGACGCCCGCGCGCCGAAATTCGATGGCGGCATCATCACCCGGCATGATTCGGTGGTGTTCGGCATCGTCGTCAACAAGCATGCCGAGCGTTTCTATGACGAAGGCGAAGACCTTTGGCCGAAGCGGTACGCGATCTGGGGCCGGCTGGTCGCCGCGCAGCCGGACCAGATTGCCTACATCATCTTTGACGCGAGCTCGCGCAACAGCTTCATGCCGACGCTGTTCCCGCCGATCGACGCCGGCTCGATCGCCGGGCTCGCTGCAAAATTCGAGCTCGATACGTCGGCACTGGAGAAAACCGTCGCCGGCTTCAATGCGGCGGTGCGTCCAGGCACCTTCGATCACACCCTTCTCGACGATTGCCGCACCGAGGGGCTGACGCCGCCGAAGACCCACTGGGCGCGGCGGATCGAGACGCCGCCTTATTATGCCTATCCGGTGCGGCCGGGCATCACCTTCACCTATCTCGGCACCCGGGTGAACAAGCAGGCGCGGATGCTGATGAAGGACGGCAAGCCTGCGGCCAACATGTTCGCTGCGGGCGAGATCATGGCAGGCAACGTGCTGGGCAAGGGCTATGCCGCCGGGATCGGCATGACCATCGGCAGCGTGTTCGGACGGATCGCAGGACGGGAAGCAGCGCAACATGCACGGAACTAAAATCCTCGAAGAGGCCGACCGTCTGATGACGGTCTGCAATTCGTGCCGCTATTGCGAAGGACTGTGCGCAGTGTTTCCGGCGATGGAAATGCGCCGCTCGTTCTCCGACGGCGATCTCAACTATTTCGCCAATCTCTGCCATGCCTGCGGCGCCTGCTACACCGACTGCCAGTTTTCGCCGCCGCACGAGTACAATGTCAACGTTCCACAGACGCTTGCGATCGCGCGTGCGGAATCCTATGCCGCCTATGCCTGGCCGCAGGCCTTCGCCGGTGTCTTTGCGCGCAATGGGCTCGCGATCAGCATCGTGGCAGCCGTGAGCGTGGCGGCGTTCATCTTCGGTTTTGCGGCAGGCAACGACCGCGAGGTCCTGTTCGGGATCCACACCGGCCCGGGCGGCTTTTACCGATTGATGCCGCACAACGCGATGGCGGCGCTGTTCGGCGCCGCGTTGCTTTACGCGATCGTGGCACTGGCGATGGGCGTGCGCGCGTTCTGGCGCGACATCGGCGAGCCGATCGGCATGCGCGCCGATCCGGCCTCGCTGTGGCAGGCGATCAAGGACGCCGGCGAGCTGCGCTATCTGGATGGCGGCGGCGTCGGCTGCGTCAATGAGGACGAACGGCCGACCGACCGGCGCAAGCTCTATCATCATCTGACATTTTACGGCTTCGTGCTGTGCTTCGCCGCAACCTGCGTCGGGACGCTCTACCACTACCTGCTCGCACGCGAAGCGCCATACCCTTGGTGGGATTTGCCGGTCGTGCTCGGCACGCTGGGCGGGCTCGGCCTGGTGATCGGGCCGATCGGTCTGCTGATGGAAAGATCCAGGCGCGATCGCGTGCTGGTCGACCAGGCGCGCGCCGGCATGGACGTCGCCTTCATCGTGATGTTGCTGCTGACCGCGCTGACCGGCCTCGCGCTGCTGCTCTGGCGCGACACCGCCGCGCTGGGTCCGCTGCTGGCGCTGCATCTCGGCGTGGTGTTTGCGCTCTTCATCACAATGCCCTACGGCAAGTTCGTGCACGGCATCTATCGCACTGTCGCGCTGGTGCGCTATGCGCGCGAGCGGCGAATGATGGGGCCCGATTAACACCGCCGTCATTCCGGGATGCGCCTCTTGGCGCAGGCCCGGAATCCATACTCCCGATGGTGGTTATGGATTCCGGGCTCGACGCTTGCGCGTCGCCTCGGAATGACGGCTTGAATTTACAAATCCACCACCACGTAGTCGTTTTCCACCGACACCGCGATGGTCTCAGCGATGTAGGGTCCCTTCACCACGCTGGTGCCGGGCTCGACATGGACCGGAAAGGCCTTGACCCGGAATCGCCTGGGGTCGCAGTAGGACTGGCCGGTGCGGATATCGAACTCCCAGCCGTGCCAGGGGCAGCGGATGATTTCGCCGAGCCTCGTGTATTCGATCGTGCCGGGATCGGACGACTGCGCGAGCCCGATCAGCGGCCCCTCGCACAGTGCCGCGCCCTGATGCGGGCAGCGGTTCAGCAGGCCGAAGAACTCGCCCTTGATGTTGAAGACTGCGATCGGTCGCTCTTCGATGGTAAGAAACTTGCGCGTGCCCGGCGGAAGCTCCGCCACCGGGGCGATGACATGGCGAGCCATTATTTTTCACGCATGATCTTGTTCGAAAAACCGGTTTCCACTTTTTCGGATCATGCGAGCCCGTACAGCTTCCGGGCGTTGCCGAGATAGAATGCTTCGCGGTTGGTCTCGCTGACGCCTGCCGGCAGCACGCGCGACGGCTCGTCATAGTCCCAGTGCGGATAGTCGGTCGCAAACAGCAGCCTGTCCCAGCCGACCCAGTCGATCACGTCAAACAGATGGTCGCGCCGCTCCGGATCCTCCATGGGCTGGGTAGTCCAATAGATGTGGTCGCGGATGTATTCCGACGGCGGACGTTTCACATGCGGCACCTCGCCGCGCATCCGCTGCCAGCTCTTGTCTAGCCGCCACGACAGCGACGGCGCCCAGCCGAAGCCGGCCTCGATCATCACCATCTTGAGCTTCGGATGACGCTCAAAGACGCCCTCGAGCACGATGCTCGCCAGTGCGGTCTGCTGGCATTGCGAATGACCCACCATTTCCTCGATATAATAGCTGGGCCAGCCCGACGCGGTGATCGGATTGCCACCGAAGCCGAACGCATGGACGCCGATCGGAAGGCCAGCCTCTTCGGCCGCCTGATAGATCGGCCAGTAGCGGCGCTGACCCAGCGGCTCGACGTTGCGGCTGAGCAGCAGCACCTGAATGAAATTGCTGTCGCCGGCGCGCTTGCGGATCTCGGCGGCCGCAGCCGGGCCGTCCTCATTGGCGACGACGATCGATCCCTTGAGGCGGCTGTCCTTGCTGGTCCACTCCGCGATCTGCCAGTCGTTGACCGCCGTGGCCAGCGCCGCGCTCAAATCCTGGTTGCGAATGCCCTGCCCGGTCTGCAGCGGACACAAAACCCCAAGCGCGACATGATTCGGATCGAGATGCTGCTGCTGCATGAACGACAGCGACGAGCCCTGCAGTCCGCCCTCCGGCGGATAGGCGTCGCGGCGCGACGCATTCGGCTGCGCCTTCGGGTAGGGCGGGCCTTCCATCATGCCCTGGTAGGGATGCTTGCCGTAGGTTTCGAGGTGGTCGTGCCAGCGGCGGGCCAGATAGGGATAGAGATCCTTGAGGCTCTTGCGCGCCGGATGAATATCGCAATCGGCAATCGCGGTGTTGACGCCCTCGGACGACGCCTGGGCCGGGCCCGCGCGGAACTGTATGTTCATGGCGTTGTCTCCTTGAGCGCCGATTGCGTCAGCCGGCCGTAGGTGGCATGCGGATTTTCGATCATGACCTTGCGCACCAGGTCGGGCGACATGGCTTCCGGCAGCACCGAATCGCCGTCGAATTGCCAATGCGGATAATCGGTGGAGAATAAGAGCAATTCATCCGACTGCATATGGTCAAACAGGCGATTTAATGTCGCCGGATCCGGTGGCGCGTCGATCGGCTGCAGCGAAAACCGGATGTTGCTGCGCACAATCTCCAGCGGCGCGCGGTCGACCCACGGCGTTTCCATGCGGATGCCGCGCCAAAATTTATGCAGCCGCCACAGATAGGACGGCAGCCAGGTGAACCCGGATTCCAGCATCACCATTTTCAGTCCGGGGTGCCTTGCAAAGACCCCCTCGACGATCAGGCTGGTCAACTGGGTCTGAAAGGCGGTGGCCTGGGCGACATAGTCCTCGATGTGATAGGAGCCCCAGCCAACCGAGCTTGGCGGGTTGTGATAATTGCTGCCGGCATGGATACCGATCGGCAGACCAAGGCGCTCGGCGGCGGCGTAAATCGGCCAGTAGGCGCGCTTGCCGAGCGGCATGTCCCCCATCACCAGCATCAGTACCTGAACGAAGCGCCGGTCCGCGGCGCAGCGTTCGATCTCGGCGACCGACTTCTCGATGCTCTGGACTGGGATCACGATCGAGCCGCGCAGCCGGCTGTCCTTGTCGAGCCATTCCTTTGCCAGCCAGTCGTTCAGCGCGCGGCAGAACGCGTCCGCCATGTCCTCGCTGAACACCATCTGTACCCCGTACAGCGGATTGCAGATGCCGTAGCTGACGGCGAAGCGATCGAGCGCCTGGGCCTGCATGTCGGCGAGGCTCGATCCGGGTTTGCCCTTGGAGGGTCGCCAATCCGGCCGCGCGGTGATCGGCGAATTGGCAGGATAGGATTGCGATACCAGATCGACCATTCCCCGGGTCGTGACCTGATCGCGCCAGTAATCGCTGAGGTAGGGCAAAAAGCTCGTCAGATGAGGGACGGCAGGGTGCAGATCGCAATCCACACCGCCCGCGATCGGTGACGTCATGACGGTTTCCTCTTGCTCCGCGCTCGCTGGCCGGCTGTTGTTCCAGGCAGCGGCTGGCCGGCCGCATTCAAGCAGGCTCGCCTGCGGCTCGCAACTCGGCAACCGATCCATCCTGTGCTAGGGTTTCGGGAAACGCGCCGCGCGGGGAGAGGACATGGTCGCTTCGATCCCGTTCGCCGGGAAAGCCGCCCGATGAGAGATCTGGTTGCGATCGCCGAGCCAATCGCCGCCCGGCTGATCGAGCGGCGCCAGACCATCGCGGTCGCGGAATCCTCAACCGGCGGCCTGATCTCGGCGGCGTTGCTCGCCGTGCCCGGCGCCTCGGCCTATTTCCTCGGCGCCGCTGTGGTCTATACCCGCGATGCGCGGCGGATTCTGGCGGACATCCCGGACGACGCGATGAAGGGAATTCGCTCAGCCTCCGAGCCCTATGCGATGCTGCTGGCGAGCCAGATTCGCCGTCGTTTCTCAACCGACTGGAGCCTGTCCGAGACCGGCGCGACTGGCCCGACCGGCAACCGCTATGGCGACGCCGCCGGCCATAGCTGCATCGCGGTCGCGGGCCTCGGCGACCCGTCTGCGATGACGCTTGAGACCGGCAGCACCGACCGGCTTGCCAACATGCAGGTCTTCGCCGCGACGGCGCTCAACTTCCTGCTGCAGAACCTGTCGCGCTGAAACCCGGGCATGACGCCCTTGAGTAAGCGCCGCAGGCCTCTCCGCCGTCATTCCGGGATGCGCCGACTGAACTCG
This sequence comes from uncultured Alphaproteobacteria bacterium, assembly GCA_963808035.1. Classification (GTDB taxonomy): domain Bacteria; phylum Pseudomonadota; class Alphaproteobacteria; order Rhizobiales; family Xanthobacteraceae; genus Bradyrhizobium. Next base: position 72,586 of record CAWEEF010000017.1, read on the forward strand.
GGTTTACCCGAGTTCAGCAAATACGATTGTCCAAGTCGGCAACAGCCGACTTGGATGGCGCAGGCCCGGAATGACAGCGCGGAGATGTGACGGCGCGTGACGGCGAAGTGTCGTAGCCCCGGATTTCGCTTCGCTCCATCCGGGGTACCGGTCCTGCCCGGGCATGACCCGGCCTAGCGTTCGCGGAAGGTGCGCATCAACTGATCCTTCAGCGGCTTGACCAGATAGGACAGCAGGGTGCGGTCGCCGGTCTGCACGAAGGCTTCCACCGGCATGCCGGGTATCAGCCTGACCTCGCCCAGTCGCGCCAGTTCTTCCGGCGGCATCGAGACGCGGATGGTATAATAGGACTGGCCGGTGCGTTGATCGGTGGTGACATCGGGCGAAACGCGGGTGACGAAGCCGTTCAATTCCGGCGTCGTGCGCTGGTTGAATGCCGACAGCCGCAGCAGCGTCTTCTCGCCGATCTGCAGTTTGTCGATATCCTGCGGATTGACCTTGGCCTCGACCTGGAGGTCGTCCCCCTGCGGAACGATCATCATGATGGCATCGCCGGCCGAAATCACCCCGCCGACGGTATGAACCGTGGACTGTTCCACCATGCCGTCCTGCGGAGCGCGGATATCGATCCGCCGCAACTGGTCTTCGGCCGTGACCTTGCGCTCGACAAATTCGCCGATCTTGTCGTTGGTCTCGCGCAGATCCTTGGAGACGTCGCTGACCATATCCTTGTCGACCTGGATCACCTGCAGTTCGGTTTCGGTGATCTTGCCCTTGGCCTGGGCGCGGGAAGCGATGAACTGCGCGCGCTCGCCGGCCAGCCGGGCCGCGTCGCGTTCCAGCGTCGTCAGCCGAGTCAACTGCACCAGGTGCTGGTCGTACAGCGAGCGAACCCCGACCAGCTCCTTTTGGACCAGCGCGATCTCCTGGTCTTTCGCCGTTTCCTGCGCCTGGAGACCGGCGATTTCCTCGTTCAACTGGGTGATGCGTTCGCGAAGCTGCGCCTTTTGTCCGCTCCTCCCGGTGGTACGGACTTCGAATAATTTGCTCTCGTTCGCCAAGATGTTCTTGACGTCGGGGTCATCGGCGCGATCGAGCAGCATCCGTGGAAACACGATCTTGGCAAGTCCCTGCTGCTCGGCTTCGAGCCGCGCAGCCCGCGCCCACAAACCGTCGAGCGTCTTGGTGACGATGGCCAGGTTCGCCTTGGTGACGGTATCGTCTAGTCGCACCACGACGTCGCCGGCCTTGACGATGTCACCGTCATGCGCCCGCACCTCACCGACCACGCCACCGGTCGGGTGCTGCACCTTTTTGACACTCGATTCGACCACAATCGATCCCGGCGCGATCAAGGCGCCCGAGATCTCGGCGGTCGAAGCCCAGCCGCCAAGGCCGCCTGCCAGAAGTACCACAACGGTCAGCCCGACGATCAGATGCAGCCGGATTGACCCGTGCGCGTCGCCACCCTGCCCGGTCATGATTTGGCAACTCCGGAGTCGGATACGATCTTGATGGGGGACGGCGCCGCGACCCGCTGCAGCACCTGCCCGAGAACCGCTTCCTTGGGACCGAACGCCTGCATGCGGCCGTCGCGCAGGACCAGAAGCTGGTCGACCGCCTCGATCCCGATCGGCCGGTGCGCAACGATCACGACAATGGCGCCACGCTCGCGCGCGGCACGAACGGCCCGGGTCAGCGCCTCATCGCCCTCGGTGTCGAGATTGGAATTGGGCTCGTCGAGCACGATCAGGAACGGGTCGCCGTAAAGCGCCCGCGCCAGCGCCACGCGCTGGGCCTGCCCGGCCGAAAGCGCGGTGCCCTGCTCGCCAATCTGGGTGTCGTAACCCTCGCGCATCTTGATGATCATTTGATGGACGCCAGCCTCCTTGGCGGCGGCGATGATGGCTTCCGAATTGGCTTCGGGATCGAACCGGCAGATGTTCTGGGCGACGGTGCCGGCGAACAGCTCGACGTCCTGTGGCAGGTAACCGATATGATGGCCGAGCACATCCGACGACCACTGGTCGAGCGCCGCGCCGTCGAGCCTGACCTTGCCGCGAAACGGCTGCCATACGCCGACCAGCGCGCGCACCAGCGACGACTTGCCTGATCCGCTCGGCCCGATGACGCCCAATCCATGCCCGGCCTCCAGCTCGAACGTGACGTCCTGGACGATCACCTTCTGGTCGCCCGGCGGCACGATGCTGACCGCTTCGACCGCAAGGCGGCTCGACGGTTTCTGCAACAGCATCTGCGCCGGCCGCGCGGGTAGCTGCTCGAGCAAGCGGTTAAGGCGATGCCAGCTCTGGCGCGCGGCAACAAAACTCTTCCAGTGCGCAATCGCGAGATCGACCGGCGCCAGCGCCCGCGCGCTCAGGATGGAGCCTGCGATGATGATGCCCGCGGTCGCCTCCTGATGGATGACCAGATAGGCGCCGACACCGAGCACCGCCGATTGAAGCGTCATGCGCAGGACCTTGGCGATCGCGCCAAGACCTCCCGCGACGTCGCTGGCGTGCTGATTGCCTGACAGATAATTCTGGTTGGCCTCGCTCCACCGCCGGGTCAGTCGTCCGGACATTCCCATAGCAACCAGCACTTCGGCATTGCGTCGGCTGGTGGCGGCAAGATCGTTGCGGCGTGCCGCCAGGCCCATCGCGTCACGCGCCGGCGCCCGCGACATGTATTCGGTGACCACGGTGAGGCTGACCAGGATGATGGCGCCGACCAGCGCCGTGAGACCGATCATGACGTGGAAGGCGAAGCAGATCGCCAGATAAAGCGGCAACCACGGCAGATCGAAGAACGCGCCGGGCCCCATGCCGGAAAGAAACGAGCGAACATTGTCCAGATCGCGCAGCGGCTGAAGCCCGTCATTGCGCGCGCCAACGATCAACGGCAGCCGCACAACAGTTTCGAACACCCGGTTGTTGAGCGATTGATCGAGTGCGGTGCCGATCCGACCGAGAATCCGGGCACGGATCAGGTCGAGAACGCCCTGGGCGATGTACATGGCGCCGGCCAGGATCGCGAGGCCGATCAGGGTCGGCACGCTCCGGCTCGGAAGCACCCGGTCATAGACCTCCAGCATGAACAGCGAGCCGGTCAGATAGAGCAGGTTGATCATGCAGCTCATGACGCCGACGCCGGCGAAGGCATTGCGGCAGGCGCGCAGCGCATCACCGAGTTCGGAACGCGGGACGCCGGGAACCGCAGACATCAATCCTGGTCTCTGCAAGAGGGAGCGGGAACCGCAGTCTTACCGTTGTTTCCGGCCATCGTCCATTTAAGTCATATTAACCTAAACGCCGCCGGCAAGCCGATCGCCCATTTGGCTGCCGCGCTGGAACCAAACCGGCCGTGGATCGCTTGTATTACCACCTTAAACGACAGCATTGGAGTTACCATGATCCGCCGTTTTATCGGGATGACCGCCCTTCTCGCCTTGGTTGCGCTTCCGGTCGTCGCGCAGGCCCAGGGCGTTCCGGGGGGCGTTGAGCGAGGCTCGAGAGAGGGCGAACGGGCTGCCGGCCCGGTAGGCGCCGTTGTTGGCGGCGTGGTCGGCGGCGTGGTTGGCGGCGTCACCGGCATTCTGGGCGTCGAGGAGCGTCCGCGCTTTCACAGTTACGTCGTCGAGCAGCACCGCCCTTCCTATCGTTATGGTGAGGACGTCACGGTCGGCGCGGTTCTGCCGGAAGAGGGCGTCACCTATTACGATGTGCCGCCGGAATACGGGGTGCACAATTATCGCTACACCGTCGTGAACGGCCGTACCGTCCTGGTCGAGCCACGCACGCGCCGGATTGTCGAGATCGTCGAATAACGCGCCGCGGTCGGAAACATCCAATGGGGCCGTCCGTTCGGATGGCCCCATTTCTTCGTCGTCTCTGCCTTCGGGCAGGCTGCCTGCACGATCAGAACCGGCCGCCGGTTCGGAGCAGCCGCACGATCAGCAGCAGCACGACCGCGCCGATCGCGGAATAGATGATTTCCGATACGAGGCCGGTGCCGAGATGGAAGCCAAGCCTTGGAAACAGCAGACTGGCGACCAGCGCACCGGCGATACCGACGAGAATATCGCCAATGATGCCGAAGCCGGTGCCCCGCACGATCTTTCCGGCGAGCCAGCCTGCGACCAGGCCCACGAACAAAACAACGATAAGGCTTTCATTGGATATGTACATAAGATCTCCCCCCTCTGAGCGCGTGCGATCACCGGCGCGCTGTTTTTGAATCTATCCATAAACCTGGCATGTGACGACTCCAATCTGGCCACACGTCGGGCCGGATGATTTTCGGGCGAAACTTTCACGCATTACCGGCGTTATGAGGGCATGACCCAACCCGATACCTGGTATGTGGCCTTTGGGCCGGACAAAGCGGTGAAAACGGACGACTGCGCCACCGGCACGGTCCGATCAACCCGCACGTTCAAGTCGGAAGTGGATGCCAAGCTGTTCGCCATGCAGATCCTGGCCAAAGGCTGGACGGCCAGCGCCGGCACGCTAAACCCGCATCAGCCCAAGCGGGTGGTCGGCGCTGCCGAGGTCGAGCGCTGGGCCGACCCGGGCCTCGGCGGATAGACCGCCGATCCGGCAACCGGCTCGGTGCTCCAGCATCTCATGTGAATTCCGGCGCCCGGTTGTGGAAATCTATTGCGCGCTGGAATGCGGCACCGATCCGCAGCAGCATCGCTTCATCGAATGAACCGCCGATCAGTTGCATTCCCACCGGAAGACCGTGACGGGTGAACCCGGAGGGAATGGCGAGCGACGGCAGGCCGAGGTAATTGATCGGCCGGGTAAACCGGGTGAGCCGCTGGATCACCGCCTCGGCATCAGGGCTGTTGCCGACATCACTCTCGGCGATGGTCGGCGCGGCCACCGGCGCCACCGGTGCGATCACCGCATCGATGCCCGAAACCGCGACGCGGTGCGCGGCCAGCGCCGGACCACGCCACCGCATCGCCTCGAGATAGGATATTGCGGGGACCGCCAGCCCATTCTGTAATCGCATCAGGACCTGCGGTCCGTAATCCTGCGGGCGCTCGATCATCCATCGCTTGTGAAAGGCGGCCGCTTCGACGGCAAGAACGAGCTGGCATGCCGCCGAGAGCTGGCGCTGATCCGGCAGATCGACCTGAACGATTTGTGCGCCCTCGCTCCTGAAGATCGCGATTACTTCATCGAGCGCGTGTGCCACCTCGGGGTCGAGGTCGTCGACATAGAAGGAAGCGGGCACACCGATGGTCAAGCCTTTGATCGATGCCTGCGCCGCGGCCGTGTAATCCGGCAAGGGGCCGGCGACCGCGGTTGGATCATCGGGATCGCTGCCGGCCATCAGGCCGAGCAGCAGTGCGCAGTCCTCGGCACTGCGTGCCAGCGGTCCGACGGTATCCAGCGATTGCGACAGCGGCATCGCGCCGGCGCGGCTGATGCGCCCCACGGTCGTCTTCAAGCCAGTGACGCCGCAGAAATGCGCCGGCATCCGCACTGAGCCGCCGGTGTCCGAGCCCAATGCTGCGAATGTCAGCCGCGCCGCGACCGCCGCGCCCGACCCCGATGACGAACCGCCGGTGATGTGATCGCAGGCCCAGGGGTTATGCACCGGACCGTAATGCGTATTGTGACCCGTCGGGCCATAGGCGAATTCCGCCATCTGCAGCGAGCCCAACCGGATCGTGCCGGCATCCAGCAGGCGCTGCAACGCGGTCGACGTCACCGTCGCGACGAAATCGCGCCGGATCCTCGAGCCGCAGGTGACGACCTTGCCGATCTCGTAATACATGTCCTTGTGCGCCAGCGGCACGCCATGCAGCGCGCCGCGGCAGTGACCGCGCGCGAGCGCCGCATCGGCGGCGTCGGCAGAGGCCAGTGCCGCCTCCGCCTCGATCGCCATGAACGCGTTGAGACGCGGCTGCCAGCGCTCGATTCGATCGAGACAGGATTGCGTTGCCTCGCGCGATGACAGCCGCTTGCGCGCAATCGCCTGCGCCACCGACGTCAACGACAGCAAAGCCGGCTCGACGCTCATTTGGGGGCCTTTTCCGTGCCATGCACGCCTTGCACGATCGCGAAAGTCGCAGGCTCGAGATCGAACGGCAGGGTGCCGGCGACGGCGGAAAAACCCTCGAACGCCGGACCGAGCGAATCGGCGATCCGCGCGGCGACTTCGGCACTGACGGGCACGCCCGCGGCCTCCGCCATTGCCTTGATTTCCCTGGGTGTCGGCCTTGTCATGCGAGCTCTGCTCCGTTCGGAGACCTGCTTTTCGCGTTACTTCGTCAAGAGCGCGAAGGCGCCATTCCAGTCTTCCGGCGGCGGATTCTTCAGATAGCCGAGGATTCGTGCTTCATAAAGATTGTAGAGCAGTTCCAGCGAGTTCGCATCGTCGGTCCGGCGGCCACGCTCGATCGCCGCCAGCGCACCGTCCCAATCGCGGCTGCGATAGCAAGCCAGCATCTCGATCGTCAGGTTGCGCAGCCGCTGGAAGCGGCCGGATTGCGCGGTGTCTTCACGGCCGGCGATGGCATAGATCACCTCGGGCTCCTTCTTGCCCTTGACCATGATGAAATCGAGCTCGAGAATCGCAAACCTGTCCTTGACCGCAAGCGCGGTCTTGGAGCCGACGATGATCGGAAATCCATATTCCTTGGATTGTCCTTCCAGCCGCGACGCCAGGTTGACGCTGTCGCCGAGCACGGAATAATCGAAACGCAGGTCGGACCCCATGTTGCCGACGACGCAGGTCCCGGTATTGAGTCCGACGCCGACATTGAGCGGAATATAATTGTGGCCGCGCTCCTGCGCCTCGCGCTCGCGTTCGCTGTTGAGCCCGTCGATCCGCTCCAGCATGTCGACCGCAGCTTCGCATGCATTGATCTGGTGTTCGGCGTCCTCGATCGGCGCGTTCCAGAATGCCATGATGGCATCGCCCATGTATTTGTCGATGGTGCCTTTGCGCGCGAGGATCGCGTTGGTCAGCGGGGTCAGGAACCGGTTCATCAGCGTCGTGAGACCTTGCGGATCGTGCTTGTAGGATTCCGAAATCGTGGTGAAGCCCCTGACGTCGCTAAACATGATGGTCATCTCGCGCTCTTCGCCGCCGAGCACCAGCTTTTCCGGCGACTGCGCGAGCTGTTCGACCAGCGCCGGCGACAGATAGCGGCCGAACGCCGAGCGGATCTGCCGGCGCTGCGCCTGTTCCCTGACGAAGCTGGAAAAAACCAGCGTGAGGTAGATCGCCGTGGTCGACAGCAGCGGGTAGGTGAAGTCGATCAGCAGCCGGTAATGAGTGTAAAGGTACCAGGACATTCCGACCAGGAAGGTTGCGAGCAGCGCGCCGACGACAACAAGCGTGACCGGTCCGAACATTGGCGCGAATGCAATCACCAGCAGCCCGAGCACGATTGCCATGAACAATTCGATGCCGACACCATAATCCGGCTGCGAAAGCAGGCCGCCGGTCAGGGCACTCTCAAGTACCTGCGCGTGAACCTCGACACCGGGCACTGCCGGATCGACCGGCGTGGTCTTGATATCATAGAGCCCCACCGCTGAGGTCCCGATCATCACCAGCTTGTTCGCAATCTTTTCGCGCGCGACGCTGCCATCGAGTACGTCGGCTGCCGAAACAAAGATCGAAGGATCGTGGCGCGCAAAGTGAACCCAAAGCTGACCGTTGCGATCGGTCGGAATCTTCAAACCCCTGACGGCGACGCTCTTGATGCCGGCCGTTTCCGACCTGATGATGATTGTAGGCGTAACGGTTGCCACCCGCAAAATCTCAAAACTGAGAGACGGCATGATAGCGCCCTGGGCCCGCAGCAGCATCGGGACCCGCCGGATGATGCCGTCCCGCTCGGTCTTGATCGTGATCAGGCCGCGTCCCGCCGCCGCTGTTTCCAGAATGGGGATGTTACGCAGCAGGCCGGGAAAATCGAACAGGAACGGCGTCGGATCCTCGCCGCCCATCCCGATCCCGGTCATCGGCAGCGTGCTGTCAAGTTCCGACATGGCGCTAGCCAGGGCCGTCTCGCCCAACACCACGCGCGAGCGCTTCATTGCATCGGCGAAAATCTGATCGTTGCTGGGCAGTTCGCGCAGCTTGTTTCGCGTTATCTCGTCGAGATAGCGCATCGTTTCGGCGGCGGCGCCGGGATTGAGCCGGTCAGGCTCCGCGAACACGATGTCGAAGGCGACCACGGCGGCGCCGAGCGCAGTCAGGTTCGTGACCATGTCCGCGACGCGCGTCCTCGGCCACGGCCACTGCCCGAACTTTGCAAGGCTCTTTTCGTCGATATCGACAATGGTGACCGGCCTTGCCGTCTTCACCCGCGGTTCGATGACCTGGTACGTATCGAAGGTCCGGACCCGAAGTTCCTCGATCGGCGCGGGATCGGCGATGCGCAGCCCCGCAAGCCCGACCAGGAGCCCAAGGCAGACCAGCCTCGCATAGCCGAACCTGCGCGCGAACCAGCGCCGCCATATCCTCAGCCGCTTCATGCCGTCTGGATATCAGGTTCGGACAATTTGATCACGCCCGATCTAGCCGGCTTTTCGCCCTCGGCGAAGCACGCAAATGCGCCATTGCTGCAGAGCTTCGATACTGGATGCCGCGCACGGCCTCGCAACTATCGCATCCGCCGCTGGGGCCAGGGCATCGACGCAACCGATCGTCCGCGGCGATGATATTTCAAATGAGCCACCGGCGGCCTGCTGCGCCGGCAGCGTTGCGGTTAAGCCAATGTGCCGGAGCGGGCCAACTCCAAAAATTAACCGTCCGTGGAAATCGCCGCAAATACACCCGGCGCAGCGGCCGTCCAGGAGCCGGGCCCGCGCTCCGAACCGCGATCGGTAAAATTTTCCACAAAATGGCGAGGCGGCCTTCAACCTGTTGCGCGCATTTTCGGGCGGCGGCGCCCGACTTTAAGCCGGCCCACACCTCCGCCGCCGATCATCCGTCGCGAATGATCCGGTCACGAGCAGGCTGCCTCGCCTCGCCGATGCCCGGACGATGGGGCGTCGGATGCGGATTTTTGCTCAGGGTCACGCGCGCGCATGGCGTGCTGCCATACTGGCGTGGGGCATCGTCTGCCTGGAGCCGGCGACGGAGCTCAGGGCCGACCCGCTCGACGTATCCGGATCGGAATCGGTCGGCGGGTCCACCGAGCCGTTCGGGCTGTTCACGATGCCCGTATCCTGGGGCCTGCTGCGCGAAAAATGGCTGGGCGTCGAGCGTGAGCTAGACGACGAGCGGGTGCAACTGGCGCTGTGCGATGGAGACCGCGACCGCTGTGTCTCGCCGGCTGCGCTTCAACTGCTTGCCATCGTCGACCAGGGAAGAGCCCGGGAGGGACGTGCCCGCCTCGGCGAGATCAATCGCGCCATCAACCTCGCGATCCGGCCGATGAGCGATCTGGCCCAATACGGTCAGGTCGACTTCTGGAGCTCGCCGCTGGTCACCTTCGCGCACGGCGCCGGGGATTGCGAGGATTACGCCATCGCAAAGTTCACCGCCTTGCACCTGGCCGGCATCGCAGCCGACGACCTCCGGATCGTGATCATGCACGACACCATCAGTGGCGAGGATCACGCCGTCGCCGCGGCGCGGCTGGACGGACACTGGCTGACGCTCGACAATCGCCGCATGGCGATGGTGCAGGACGTCCATGTGCGCAACTACCGGCCGAGCTTTGTCATCGATCAAGACGGCGTCCGGCAATATGTCGATATGCCGCTGCAGGCCCGCGCCACCGGCTCGCTTCCCGCGCCGTCGATGGCGCCAAATGCCGCCGTCGAGCCCAGCCTGATTTCACCCTGAACGCGCGCTTCACCGCTCCAGGCACTGGTCCACGAACGCCGCACGGTCTCGGCGCAGCACCTTGGCATCGTCGGCCTTTTTCGAGCAAATGGCGAGCTTGATCTGCTCATTGCGCCGCTTTTCGGCAGCGGCGCGAAACTCGGGGGCGACACTGTTCGGATCGACCAGTTTTTGCGCAACGGCGGCGCCGCACCAGGACTCAACCAGGATCAGGCCCAGCGGCAGGCCAAATCCTGCAACCAGTTCACGTCTCGACAATCGATGCATAAACGCCACCCAGACATTTGCAAAATATCCGCCACGATATCAGAACTCCGGCCGGTCTCCAATATCGACGACGCCGCGTCAAGACCGGCAGAATTCCGTTTCGCGGCGGCGATCTCGGCGTTGCGTTGGCGTCCGCTAACCCAACGGCACAATTGTTGTGCGACTGCATGCAGCCAGCGGCCGTGAGCGGCGCGAACTTTGCTGGAATTTGCTGTCGCCCGTTCACCGCACCGAAATATCTTGGGTCCATGGTCCGCAGCCGAAGCTGAATCCGGATTGCCCCGCCGCCATGAAGCCCGCCGAACAATCATCCGCCCTGCAGGTGAAAGGGTTAACAAAGCGTTTTGATCGCCTCGCGGTCGATGCGCTGGACCTCACTGTCCATACGGGCGAATTCTATGCGCTGCTCGGCCCCAACGGTGCCGGCAAGACCACGACGTTGCGCATGGTGGCAGGCCTGCTGCGACCCGATTCGGGTTCGGTATCGGTGCTCGGCATCGATGCACTGAGCGATTCCGTCGCCGCCAAGCAGATCACGGCGTGGGTGTCGGACGAGCCGATGATCTACGACAAGCTGACACCGCTGGAATATCTCGCTTTCGTCGCTGGACTGTGGGGCATCGATCCGCAGATTGCGCAACCTTGCGCGCAGGATCTGCTGGTGTCGCTCGGGCTGGGGCCGCATCTGCACGAGCGTTGCGAAGGCTTTTCCAAAGGCATGCGCCAGAAGGTGGCGCTGGCCGGCGCACTGGTGCACGAGCCGCGGCTGATCATCCTGGATGAGCCGTTGACCGGGCTCGACGCCGTGTCCGCGCGTCACGTCAAGGGACTGCTCGGAGAGCGCGTGCGCAATGGCTGCACGGTGATCATGACTACGCATATCCTGGAAGTGGCCGAGCGGATGGCCGACCGGATCGGTGTGATTGCCTCGGGAAGGCTCGTCGCCGAGGGCACCCTCGCCGAACTCCGCCAGCAGAGCGGCAACAACGACACCAGCCTCGAAGACATGTTCATCGCCCTGGTCGATGTCGAGCCCGCCGCGGCATGAGTTCAGCGGCGCTGACCTGGTTTGCCCGGCACGAAATCCGGCTGGCGTGGCGCGAATGGCTGGCAATGATGACGGCCGGCCGTCGCTTCAGGAAGCGCACCGCGATGGTCGCGCTGGTCGTCTTCGCGGCGGTGCTGCACCTGCCGGCCTACGCGGTGGTCGGCAGGTTTGCGGACCTGCAGCCGCCGCTCGACAAATCCACCCTCATCGTCATCACCACGACGATTTTCCTGGCATGGGCGCTGATGCTGTCACAGGCGATCGAATCCGTGACGCGGGTGTTCTACGCCCGCGCCGATCTCGATCTGATCATGTCGTCGCCGGTGGCGCTCGACAACGTGTTCTCTGTCCGTATCGCGGCGATCGCCTTGTCGGTCACGGCGATGGCGCTGTTGCTGTCGACGCCGTTCGTCGACGTTCTCGTGATCGGCGGCGGCTCGCGCTGGTTTGCGGCTTATGGCGTCGTGATCACAATCGGCCTGTCAGCCGCGGCGATGGCGGTCGCCGTCACGATCGCGCTGTTTCGAACCATCGGTGCGAGCCGGACGCGGCTGGTCGCGCAAATCCTCGCGGCCATCATCGGCGCCGGCTTCGTGATCGCGTTGCAGATCGCGGCCATCGTGTCCTACGGCACGCTGTCGCGATTCGCGGTCTTGACGTCGGGTGCGGCGGCCGCCTTTGCGCCTGATATTGACAGCATGGTGTGGTGGCCGGCGCGTGCCGCATTCGGCGAGGCCAAGCCGTTATTGCTGCTGCTCGCCGGCGGATTTTTGCTGCTCGGCGCCACGATGGCGATCTTCTCAACGCGGTTTGCCGACACCGCCATTGGCGTCTCGGCCAACGCCGCGCCGGCGCATCGGGGCGTCCGCGCAACGGCGTTTCGCAAGGGCTCGCCGCAACGGGCGTTGCGATGGAAGGAATTCCTGCTGCTGCGCCGCGATCCGTGGCTGGTGTCGCAGACCCTGATGCAATTGCTTTATCTGGTGCCGCCCGGGCTGATGTTGTGGCGAAGTTTCGCCGACCGTTCAACCGCGGTGGTGCTGATCACGCCGGTGCTTGTGATGGCGGCGGGCCAGCTCGCCGGCGGCCTGGCATGGTTGACGATATCGGGCGAAGACGCCGCCGATCTGGTCACGACGGCGCCGCTGCCGCCCTCGTCCGTGATCCGCGCCAAGATCGAAGTGGTGCTGATTTCGATCGGCGTGATCTTCGCACCCCTGGTCGCAGCGCTGGCATTCGCTGCACCGCTGCAGGCGGCGGTCACCGCTTTGAGTGTTGCGATCGCGGCCGCGGCCGCCACATCGATTCAGCTCTGGTTCCGGGTGCAGGCGAGGCGCAGCCAGTTCCGCCGCCGCCAGACCTCGTCGCGGCTGGCCACTTTCGCGGAAGCCTTCTCGTCGATCGGCTGGGCCGCGACCGCCGCGCTGGCGCTGTCCATTCCGATCGCCGCGGTCGTCACCGGCTTGATGACCGCCGGGATGCTGGCGGCGACTTGGAAATTCAGCCCGCGCCGGGGTTGAGCCGGCGAGCCATCAGCCCGGAGCCCTTGATTGTAAGGCTTTTTTGCCTCACATCTGGCGTCAAAATCCGGAGCCGCCATGAGGACGCTCACCGTTACCGCCAAAGGCCAGGTCACCTTGCGTAAGGACTTGCTGGAACATCTGGGTGTGCGTCCCGGGGAGAAAATTTCCGTGAACAAGCTCCCTGACGGACGGATTGAAGTAAAGGCAGTCCGGCCGACCGGAAAGATTTCAGATGCCTTCGGTCTCCTGAAGGGAAAGCGAAAAGGCCGATCCATGTCTATCGACGAGATGAATGCGATCGTGGCCCGAGGCTGGGCCGGTAAACGATGAGGAGCACGGCCGATATCAAGGTGTTGGTGCGGGCGTTGACCGGAGAACAGGCCGAACTGAGCAAAGCGGCCCAGTTGGCCCTGGACATGGCAAATTGGCGGAGCCGCTACGCCCTCACCAACTCCATCACCGCAGCCGCAAACGCCTCGGGGGCTTCCTGCGGCAGATTGTGACCCACCTGCGCGATGACGCGGTGGCTGCGGCGGGAGGTCAACTTCGCCGCGCAGGCACTGCCATCGGTCGCGGGGACAACGCCGTCGGCATCTCCATCCAGAGTGATGGTTGGCACGGCGATCGCAGGCAATGTCGCCAGCCGGCGTTGCAGATCGGCATAATGCGGGGCGCCGTCGGCAAGACCGAAGCGGTGACGATAGCTGTGGATCACGACGTCGACATAATCGGGATTGTCATGCGCGACGGCCGTGCGCTGCAGGGTGGCCTCGTCGAAATGCCAGTTCGGCGACCATTGTCTCCACAAGATCCGGGTGATTGCGTGCCGGTTGGCGGCCAGCCCGGCGCGGCCGCGCTCGAGCTGGAAATAGTACTGATACCAGAGCGCGACCTCGTGTTCCGGCTGCACCGGGACCATCGCCTTTGCGATATTCTGAATCAGATAGCCGTTCACCGAGACGAGGCCCCTGCAACGATCCGGCCATAGCGCCGCCGCCACGCAGGCGGCGCGTCCGCCCCAGTCATACCCGGCGAAAACCGCGCGCTTGACCGCGAGTGCATCCATCAGTGCCAACAGATCGGCGCCAACCGCGGCCTGTTCTCCCGAGCGCGGCGTCGCCTGATCGCGGAAACGGGTCGGCCCGTAGCCGCGCAGATAGGGAACGATGGTGCGGCAGCCCTGGGCGGCCAACATCGGCGCCACGTCGACAAAGGAGTGGATGTCATACGGGAAGCCGTGCATCAGCATCACCACCGGTCCGTCCGCCGGCCCAGCTTCGAAATAAGCGATGTCGAGCACGCCGGCCTCGATCTGGCGCAACGGTTCCAGCCGTTCTGCCGAAGACGCGAGGGCGGCCGACGAACCCGGTTGGCCGATAGCAGATCGCATCGAGATCCCTTCCATCGCTACAACTCCTGACCGGGCCGAAAGATCAATGAGCCGGCACGCTGACGGTGCGTTGATTGCGACACAATAGTTTCCTGTGGCATTCGGGAATACAATATCATTTTTCGACGTCATCACAGACGAACCCTGCCCCGACGCGCTAGTATCGACAATGGTCGAACGAGAACAGCAACAGGGAGTGACGATCCATGGTTACCGGCAAGGCCGCCCCATCGAAAAGCGGACTTTACGCGGATCCGCGCCAGGACTGGCTTGCGTTGCGTCAAGAGGCAATCATCGATCCGCAGCGTCCAATTGTCGACCCGCATCATCATTTGTGGGATCGCGGCGGGCAGCGCTATCTGATCGAGGAGATGACCGACGACATCGCCTCTGGTCACAATATCGTCGCCACCGTCTATGTCGATTGCCGCTCGATGTACCGCGCCACTGGGCCGGAAGCCTTCCGGCCGGTGGGCGAAGTCGAATTCGCCAATGGCGTCGCGGCGATGAGCGCGAGCGGGGGCTATGGCAAGGCGGCGGTCTGCGCCGGCATCGTCAGCCACGTCAATCTGTTGCTGGGCGACGACGCGCGTCCCGTGCTCGAAGCGGAGATCGCCGCCGGCAACAGCCGCTTCCGCGGCATCCGGCATTCCTCAGCGTGGGACGCCGATCCCGACGTGGCCGGCATGTATGCCACGCGCCCGAAAGGGTTGCTGCTTGATTCCTCCTTTCGCAAGGGCTTCGCCTGCCTTGCACCGCTCGGCCTGAGTTTCGACGCATGGCTGTTTCATCCGCAGATCGGCGAGCTGACCGATCTTGCCCGCGCCTTTCCGGATACCAGGATCGTGCTCGATCACTGCGGCGGCCCGGCCGGCATCGGCCGTTACGCCAACCGGCGCGATGAAATCTTTCCGGTGTGGAAGGCGTCGATCCGGGAGATCGCAAAATGCCCCAATGTCACGGTCAAGCTGGGCGGCCTGGCGATGCGGCTGCTTGGATATGATTTTCACGAGCGGCCGATGCCGCCATCCTCGGAAGAGGCTGCCGCGGCGTGGCGACCCTACATCGAGACCTGCATCGAGGCCTTCGGTCCCAAGCGCGGCATGTTCGAGAGCAATTTCCCTCCTGACAAGGGACAGTGCAGCTATCAGGTGATCTTCAACGCCTTCAAGCGCATCGTCGCGCAATACAGCGAGGCCGAGAAGACGGCGTTGTTCTCGAACACGGCAACGATTTTCTACAACCTCAACATAGCCTGACAAGGCACGCGCTCTACTCTTTGATCTCGCCTTGAATTTGAAAGAATTCTTGCATCACTGCATCCAGATCGATCCTTTGCGCAAGCAGCGTGCCATGAGCGATCTGATTGCGAAGCGAATAGTGGCTCATCACTTTTGCCCAGGGACTGCCCGGACCGGAGCTTCGATCCAGTACCAGGGCTGTCCGCTCCTCAAACCGGAGACCCGATAGCCTGTCGTCCTCCGGATTGTAGATGTCCCAGCCACGACGAACCGCCCAGTTGCCACTGCTCCTACGAGCTCGAATGGCGCTCCGGCACTTCTCGTCAATTGCAGTTTCGAGCTGACCCCAGCACAAGACAAAATAAGCTTGATCATTTACTCGTTGTTTCCGCTCAATCCTCTCAACAGCGTGCAAATCTCGGCGGCCGGTCGCCTCGATGCGCGCGGCCTCAAACTCAGCGTCTATTTGCGAGTAGAGGGATCGGATGAATGGCAGTTCACGCACGGACTACAGGGTTGCCTCGAATGTGCTGGAATTCAGCGGCTTCAGTTGCCGCCGATCCGAAAACGGGGCTATTTGCCACTGCGGCGGCTGAAGGTTTTCTGCGGTATCGACAATCATGTAGTGGTGGGCGCCCGCGAAGAGGTCCAACCGCCCGTTTGCGCCGATGATCCACAAGCCTCGGGGCTCCAGACGTGCTGAACGCTCTCCTGACGAAAACTCAAGAACAGGCAAGTCGCGTGCCGGCAGGTCAAATTTCTGCATCAATGGTTCATGCATCCTCACCGATCCCGATTTCTGAGCCGTCCAGCCAGCGGGAAGCCACCTGCAGATGTCGGCGTATAGGGCGCTTACGCGATCAGCCCAATCATCGACACGCCGCATGACGTGGTTCCGGTCGATTTCCTGACTGGTGGTCTCTTCGAGGACGTACGGCAAATCGAGCTCCAGCGGTCACCTGCGGACCTTGGCAGCACCAGGATGAACGGCTGTAGCGATCTTCGCCCGCTGAGCGGGGTCATTCGCTACAGCCTCGATGATAAGCATCTTCCCACAGAAATCGATGGTGAATATTCGTCAATTCAGCGACCGCCGGTCACCGAACTTGCCAATCCAAAATGATTGGGCGCTCGCGCACGGGCGGCCCGAAGGAGTCGATCGTCTCCGTGCCTGGTCCGGATTAGCCGGAACCCATCAGGCTTTCAGCCGGGCGGCCGCCGGCCGGCGCCAGTATCTTCTTGAGCTTGAGGAATACCAGCAGCGCAAAGCCGAGCCAGGCCGGCTGGGTCTTGCGGCAGAAGGCAAGCTTCCGGACCCGGCCCTCGACATGCCATCTGGCGTGCGCACCATCCATGAAGAAGACGACGTCGCCGGCAACATAGCGGGTTGGGGGCATGGTATCGCTTTCGAGGACGATGGACCCTTCGAGGATCAGCACCGTCTCGTCGAAATCATAGTACCAGTTGAACCTGCCCTCGCTGCATTCCCAGACCATCGTCGAGGCGAGCCCGTCCGCGCTTTTGGACAGAACGCACCATTGCGCGACCGGGCTACCTTCGATGATCCAGGACGGCTCGATGGGCCGCGGCGTCAGGTTGACGGCGAGATTGGTCGTTTCGATCAGCGTGCGAGACATCACGAACCTCAAACGGGCAGATTCAAAATCGTATTATGATTCAACGCGATGCAACCACGCGATGGGCCACGCAAATTAGCGGGCGACTGCTTAAGCTTTTCTTACGGACATCGCTGCAATCAGCATGGAACGATGTCCTGGATTGTGGCTCGGCAGCCGCGATCGCCACAAACATCGACACCCCGTGACTAACGGTCTGTTAAGACGGGGCTGCGAAGGCGGTTTCCGGTGAGCCCTGAGGCCGGGCATAACCGCAGCCCAGGCCGCGATCACCTGGCGGCATCAACCCTGAAAGCCGTCAGGCCCACTCACCTTTGCGGAACACCGGGATGCGCCGGCCGTTCGCATCGACGCCATCGATGTCGATTTGATCCGAGCCGATCATCCAGTCGATATGAATCAGGCTCTGATTGCCGCCCTGGGCCGCGATCTGCTCGGGCGTCAGCCTGGCGCCGTCGATGAAACATTTGGAATAACACTGGCCGAGCGCGATATGGCAGGCGGCGTTCTCGTCGAACAGCGTGTTGAAGAATAACAGCCCGCTTTTCGAGATCGGCGAGGAATGCGGCACCAGCGCCACCTCACCGAGCCGGCGCGCGCCCTCGTCGGTATCGAGCACCTTGTTCAGCACTTCCGCGCCCCGCGTGGCGTTCGCCTCGACGATACGGCCGCCTTCGAATAGCACCGCGATGCCGTCGATCAGGGACCCCTGATAGGACAGCGGCTTGGAGCTCACGACATGTCCGTCAACCCGCCTTGCATGCGGCGTGGTGAACACCTCTTCGGTCGGAATATTGGCGTTGCAGGTGATGCCGTTCTTGGCGGTGGATGCGCCGCCCTCCCATTCATGGCCGTCAGCCAACCCGATCGTCAGGTCGGTACCGGGTCCGGAATAACGCAGCGCGCTGAACCTCTGCCCGTTCAGCCATTCGGTCCGGCTGCGCAGCGTGGCATTGTGCTTTTCCCACGCCGGGATCGCGCCATCATGATCCACGCGCGAGGCCGCGAAGATGGCGTCCGCGAGCCTGGCGACGGCGACGTCTTCTTCGTCTTCGGGAAACACCAGTTTCGCCCATGACGGGCTCGGATAGGCGACGATGTTCCAGTTGATATCGAAGGTAACGATCCGTTCCAGCGCCGGCTTGTAGGCGATGGAGTTGGCCTTGCTGGCGCGCGCGACCTTGCCGGGGTCCTGGCTCGAGAGCAGCATCGGATCGTCGCCGACAATGGCCAGCCGCGCCGTGTTGGCGGCAAAGGCCTTCGACATCCCTTCATAGAGCCAGCCGGCCGCGCGATCGAAGCTGGGGTCGTGCCCGAACCGATAGCGCGACAGTGTGATCGCCTCGTCGGACAGGATCGGCGTGACCAGGCCCGCACCCGCCTTGTAGGCATGTTCGGCGACCTTCCGCACCAGCGGCAGCGCCACCGTCGGCGCGGTCAGCAGCAGATCCTGCCCCGGCTGCAACCGCAATCCGACTTTCACCGCCACCTCGGCCAGCCGGTCGAGCTTGACGGGGTCGATCGGTGTCGAGAAGTTGCGCTGATGTGCGGTCATGACGGGCCCTTGTCCAGATTGAGGCGGTGCTGCACAGATAGGCGAACCGGGCTGACCCTTCAACGCCTCGAGGCCGCCAGCACCCGGTCGACCATTTCAGGCGCGAGACCGAGATAGTTCCCCGGCGAGGTCAGCCGATCGATGGTGGCGCGATCGATGCGCCCGGAAACCTGCGGGTTCGCCGACAGCGCCTCCGCCAGCGTCAGATGCTTCTCGCTGGCGAGCCGGCAGGCATCATAGACGACGTCATGAGCCTCCTGCCGGCCAAGCTGCGGTGCAAGTCCCATCATCACGGCTTCAGCGACGATCAGCCCGCGGCTGACCTCGAGATTTTCCGCCATCTTGTTCTGGTCGACGATCAGGCCGCCCAGCGCGAACTTCGCCTGGTGCAGCGCACCGGCGGTCAGCACGAAGCTTTCCGGAATGGCCATCCACTCGGCATGCCACGGCCCGGTGGCGCGCTCGAAATCCTGAACCATCGCGTCGAGCATCAGCCCCGCATGCTGACGCACGCCCTTGCACGCTGCCAGCATCAATTCGGACGAGATCGGATTGCGCTTCTGCGGCATCGTCGAGGAGGCGCCGCGCCCCTTCACAAAGGGTTCGCAAAGCTCGGCGAATTCCGTCGAGGCCATGATCATGATGTCGAGTGCGATCTTGCCGAGCGAACCGGTCACGAGGCCGAAGAAATTGACGACCTCGGCAAGGCCGTCGCGCGCGACGTGCCATGTCGAGACCGGAATGCCGAGACCAAGCTGCTGGCAAAATGCCCTCTGGACGTCGAAGCCCCTGTCGCCGAGCGAGGCGAGCGTGCCGGCGGCACCCGCGAACTGGCCGACCAAAACGCGCGGCTTCAACTGCTCGAGGCGTTCGGCGTGCCGATCGAACATCGCGAGCCAGATCGCGGTCTTGTAACCGAACGTCACCGGCAGCGCCTGCTGTAGATGGGTGCGGCCCGCCATCGGCGTGTCGCGATAGCGCCTCGACAGATCGGCGAGGATGCCGCGCAGCGCCGAGATGTCCGCCTCGATGATCGAAAGACCGTCCCGCACCTGGAGGATGACGGCGCTATCCATGATGTCCTGCGTGGTCGCACCCCAATGAACATAGCGACCCGCCTCGCCGCACTGTTTCACGAGCTGTTGCACCAGCGGCAGGATCGGGTAGCCGACGAGGTCGGTCTCGCGGCGCAGCAGATCGAAATCAAGCGACGAAACATCTGCGCGCCTGGCGATTTCGGCGGCGGCCTCAGGCGGGATCACGCCGCAGCGCGCCTCGGCCTGTGCCAGCGCGATCTCGACCTCGACATAGCGGGAAATCAGGCTGAAATCGGAAAAAACCTCGCGCATAAGCGGCGTGCCGAAGGCGTCGCGGAACAGGATGGAGTCAAGGACCGTCGTGGATGTCGGAAAAGCGGGCATGTCGTTTCCTTGGGCGAGGCGAGGGGGAGCCTGTTGCTGGCGGGACCCACCATGACAATGCGCCGTGCAGAATGAAACCGTGAACTCATATATCCTTGAAATACCGCCGAAATCCTTGCCCTGCTGGATTGCCTGCCGGACCATTCCTGGAAACCAGCGAACGGAGGATTTATCGCACCGGGCTATGGTAGGATGCGGGGCATGATCCGCAGCGACTCCCAGCAACAGCAGCGCGCCCTGCTCGAGAACATTCCGGACATGGCGTGGTTGAAGGATCGCGACTGTCGCTACCTTGCCGTCAACACCGCCTACCAGGAAATTCTCGGTATTCCCGAAAAGGCGTTGCTTGGCAAGACGCCCGACGAAATCTGGCCGCCGGAGATCGCCGAGGTCTATCTGCGTACCGATCGCAGGGTGCTGAAGAGCGGGCGCCGCTGGCGGTATGAGGAATCGAGGCCGGATTCGGCCGGAAATCCGCGCTGGTTCGAAACCATCAAATCGCCGATCCGCGACGATGCGGGTCGCATTATCGGAACGGTGGGCATCTCCCGCGATATTTCCGAGCGCAAGGCCGCCGAGGACGAACTGATCAGGTCTCGGGCCCAGCTCCGCGAGCTGTCGAACTACCTGCAGTCGGTCCGCGAGGAAGAGCGCGCCCGCATCTCGCGCGAGCTGCACGACGAGCTCGGCCAGACGCTGACCGCGCTGAAGATGGAGTTTGGCTGGCTGCGGGAACGAATGCCGGCCAGGCCTGCCTTGCTGCGGACACGTCTCGATCGCCTGACCGCGATCGTGGACCAGTCGGTGATTGATCTGCAGCGCATCGCCGCCGATCTTCGGCCGATGATTCTCGACGAACTAGGCCTGGTGTCGGCGGTGCAGTGGCTGACGCAGAATTTCGCCGAGCGAAGCACCCTGTCTGTCGAGCTCTCCTTCGACCGCGAGGACGTCGCCTATCCCAGCGACGTCAGTACCGCCGCGTTCCGGATCGCACAGGAAGCGCTCACCAATATTGTGCGGCACAGCCGGGCCACCCTGGCCGGCCTCGCGGTGCGGCACGCCGATGGCGAGTTGCAGCTCGAGATCAGCGACAACGGCCGGGGAATGGATCTGACGCAATCGAAGCGGCAACGACTAGGGCTGCTGGGTATGGGCGAGCGCGCCCGCATGCTCGGCGGGTCCCTGCACATCGAGAGTGCGCCGGGCCACGGCACCCGCATCTCTGTGCGGTTGCCGCTCCCGACCGACAAGCCGGTCAGGGCGGCAGCACAATGATCCGCGTCTTCATCGCCGACGATCATACGATTTTCCGCGAAGGCCTGAAGCAGATCCTTGCCGACGAGGCCGACGTCGACATTGTCGGCGAAGCCACCGACGGCGACGAACTGCTCGCCCAACTTCCATCGGCGCCCTGCGAAATCGTGCTGCTCGACCTCACCATGCCGGGCCGCAGCGGAATCTCGCTGTTGCGGGAGATCGCGGCCGCGGAGGACCGGCGCGTGGTCGTGCTCAGCATGCATGAGGAGGATCAGTATATTGTCGAGGCCCTGAAGGCGGGCGCTGCGGGATATGTGACCAAAAATAGCGCATCGGACCAGCTGATCCAGGCGATCCGCAAGGTTGTTCAGGGAGAATTGTTCGTCAGCCCCACGGCATCGCAAAGCTTGATCCGCCAGCTTCGCGCGCCGCGGGCGGAACTGCCGCACATCAGGCTGACGCCACGCGAACGCGAAGTGTTCGATCTGCTGGTGCGCGGGCGCAAGATGTCGGACATCGCCCGCAAGCTCGGGCTCAGCATCAAGACCGTGAGCACCCACAAAACCAATCTCCTGAACAAGATGCAGGCGGACACCGCCGCCGATCTGGTTCGCTATGCATTGCGCCATCAGCTCGATTGAGCCCCGCGGTCCCCTAGGAATATTCCTAGGTCGAACTAGGACGACGCCGATTATCGCCCCGCTCGGCAGCCGGTAGGCTCTCAAGTTCCATCGGGCGGTCGGAGCGGGAATGAGACCATCACGCGCAGTATGCCGGTCTGAGCGCGGCATGGTTGCCACGGCCCATTACCTTGGGTCCGACGCCGCACTCGACGTCCTCAAACAGGGCGGCAGTGCAGTGGATGCCGCGATCTGCGCGGCAGCGACCCTTGGCGTCGTGCTTCCGCACATGATCGGCATCGGCGGAGACGCCTTCTGGCTGATCCATGACGCGCAATCCGGGCAGGTTCAGGCCTTGAATGGCAGCGGCCCGTGCGGCCGCAACGTCAAGGCCAGCGACTATGCCACCGAACACAGCATTCCGCATCGCGGCCCGCGGGCAGCGATCACGGTTCCGGGCGCAGTCGACAGTTGGCGCCTCGCCCATGAGCGATTCGGCCGGCTGCCGCTGGCGAGGCTGATGGAGCCTGCCGTAAACTATGCCCGCAGCGGCATGCCCGTCAGCAACGACCTTGCCGGCTGGATCCACGACGATTGCCTCGAGCTGAACGCCGATCCGGGAGCGACGGCGGTCTTTCTGGACGGCGGCAAGCCACGCTTGCGCGGCACGCGGCTGACACAGCCCGCGCTTGCCGCGACGCTCGAGCAGATGGGCGCCGATGGCCTGCGCTCGTTCTACGATGGAGCGGGCCGCAGCGTCGCCGCCTATTTGCAACAACGCGGCGGATCGCTGGCCGCGGCGGATTTCGCCGACTATCGCGCCCGCTGGGTCAACCCCATCTCGACCCGCTACCGCGGCTTCGATGCCTTTCAGTTGCCGCCGCCCTCGCAAGGCATCGCAGGCCTGCTGATCCTCAACTTCCTGGAAGGTCTTGACCTCCGCCACATGGGTCCGACCTCGCCGGATTTCTACAGTGCATTGATCCAGGCGACGAAATGGGCCTTCGAGAAGCGCGATCGTCATCTCTGCGACCCGCTGTTTCACGAGATTCCGATTGAGGAACTGCTGGCGCCGCGCCTCGCATCGGCCGAAAGACCAGCCTGGCTCAGCGACCTCGAACGCGCGACCTTGAGCCCGGCTTCCGGCAGCGACACCACGTTCATTTGTGTCGCCGACCGCGAGGGCAATGCCGTCGGCCTGGTGCAAAGCCTGTATTTCGACTTCGGCGCCTGCGTTCTCGACCCGCAGTCTGGCGTCCTGCTTCAGAACCGGGGCAGCTTCTTCTCGCTCGATCCCCGGCATCACAACGCCCTGGAGCCCGGCAAGCAATCCGCGTCGACCTTGATGTCGGGCATGCTCTGCAGGGACGGCCGACCTTACCTGGTCTATGGAAGTCAGGGCGGGGAGGTTCAGCCGCAAGCGCAGACCGCGCTGGTCACGCGCGTGGTCGACTTCGGTCTTGACATTCAATCCGCGCTCGATGCCCCACGCCTGCTCTATGGCCGCACATGGGGCGACACATCCAACCAGCTTCTGCTTGAGGACAGCGCGCCCGAGGCGGTGTTCGAGGAGCTGCGCCGTCGCGGGCATCCGGTCGAACGCGCCGCCTGGCCCCACCCTCGCATGGGGACGGCCCAGGCAGTTCGGCTGAAAGGTCCGTGGTCCCCGTTCTTCGAGGGCGGTGCCGATGTTCGCGGAGAAGGCATCGCACTGGGTTTCTGAACAGGATCGAGAGGGAGGAAGAATCGTCATGGACATGATCATCCGCCGCACCCGGATCAGCGACGAACAGCCGTTGATGGACATCGGCATCGCCGACGGAAAGATCACGGCCATCGAGCAGGCAATCGAGCGGACGGCCGATCAGGAAATAGATGCCGAGGGCCGCGTCGCGCTTCCGGGCTTCGTCGAGCCGCATCTCCACCTCGAAAAGGCGTTCCTGCATCGCCGGCTTCCGCCCCGCTTCGGCACACTCGACGAAGCCATCCGCCTCACCGGCATCCTGAAGTCCAAGCAGGAAAAGCAGGACGTCCTCGACCGCTCGCGGCAGGTGCTGGACATGGCGGTAAAAAACGGCACCGTGCTGGTGCGCGCGCACCCCGACGTCGATCCGATCCAGGGCCTGATCGGCGTCGAGACGGCGCTGCTGCTCAAGGATGAATACCGCGACCTGCTCGATCTGCAGATCGTTGCATTTCCACAGGAAGGCTGGCTCAAGACATCGGGGGTCCAGCAATTGATGGAACAGGCGCTCGCCCTTGGCGCCGACGTCGTCGGCGGCTGCCCGTACAACGAACTCAGCTGGGACGACACAAGCAGCCATATCGACAAGGTCTTCGAGCTTGCCCTGAAGCGCAATCTCGACGTCGACATGCATGTCGACTTTGCCGACGATACCCAGGACCGCCGTTTTGCCGCGACCGAATATATTGCGCGCAAGACCATCGAGACCGGCTATCGCGGCCGCGTTGCACTCGGTCACGTCACGAGCCTCGGTTCGCTGACCGCGGACACCTTGAAACCGATCATCGAACTCCTGCGCGAGGCCGACATCCATATTGTCACCCTCCCCGCGACCGACACCTATCTCGGGGGACGCCGCGACGAGGTCAATCCGCGCCGTGGGCTGACCCCAGTACGCGCACTGCTCGCAGCCGGCGTAAATGTGGCCTATTCCTCGAACAACATCCGCAACGCGTTCACGCCGTTCGGCAAGGCTGACCCGCTCCAGATCGGCAATCTTCTTGCGCATCTCATTCAGTTCGGCACCCCGGAACACCAGGCCGACATTCTCAAGATGAGCACCACCAATGCGGCGCGGGCCGTTGGCCTCTCGGACAGATACGGTCTCGCGGTCGGCAAGCAGGCCGATCTGATGATCCTCGATACCCAGGTGGTCGCGGATGCGCTGCTCGATATTCCGCCGCGTTCGTGGGTGCTCAAGCGCGGGCGCATCACCGTCATCACCAAATATGAAAGCCGGATTTGCCGCGGATGCGGCCACGCCCATCCATCGTCAACATAGCTGGCACTAAGACCAGCCACCGCCAGACAAACAACCGAACCGTCAGAGGAAACGCCATGAAAAAACTGCCTGCCGAAATTGTCGCGTCGCTGCTCGCGGCCACCACGATCTTCACGCCATCGCATCTGCCGCCCTGGGCCATCTTCGTGTCATGGGCCGGGACATTCGCCGCCGGCGGCCCCAAGCCGGAGGTGTTGAAAAAGATTTGGCTGACGATGCCAATCGGCGCCATCTTCGCCTGCCTGATCGTGCTGTGCTTCAATGTGGCGGCACAACACCTGAGCGGGAACGCCTTTGTCGCGGCGCAGTGCATCATCCTGTTCAGCCTGAACGCCACCATGATGTCGCTTGGACGGATTCCGCTGCTCGGCTTCGTGCCGGGCATGTTCTTCGGCTTCGCCTCGTATTTCGCGACCTTGTTCGGAAATTTCGGACCGGTGCCGGGCGACCCGCTGGTTGCCCTCGCGGCGACCATCGTGATGAACGCGATCGGACCCATCTATGCATGGCTGACCGCGCGGTTCGGCGCCCATCACCATGTCGAAACGACCGAGGTCGTCCACGCCAGGGAGGCGGTGTCGTAAGGCACCGCTGCAGGCGGAAACCTGCCGATTCCGCAACGGTGCGACGGCGTCTTGGAAATGATGTATTTCATCACTGCAAGATGCGGGCAGCCAGGGCTCTGCTTGGCATTGATCAGAGGGTCTCGCTGCCGACGATCCAGCGGATGGAAGCCAGCCACGGCAACGTGCGCGGGGTCGTGGGGTCCCTGATTCCTTGATGCTCAAGGAAAAATCATTGTTCCGATCGAACCGCCCGTCTAGGCTTCGGGCCGCAGCCGCGGCCTCCGGGTTGCGTTGCAACAAAACGGAACATGCCGGTGACATCCCTGGAACCAGCGCCGCGCCGCCTGATCGTCGGAATTTCCGGCGCGTCGGGCGTGACGTATGGCGTTCGACTGCTGCAACTTCTGCGCAATGCCGGCGTCGAAACCCATCTCGTGATGTCGAAGACGGCCGAGATCACGTTTGCCTACGAGACCGCGCTCAAGATCGCGGATGTGAAGGCGCTGGCGCACACCCATCATCGCATCGATGACATGGCGGCCTCGATTTCGAGCGGATCCTTTCGTACCACAGGCATGATCATTGCGCCCTGCTCGGTGAGGTCGATGTCCGAAATCGCAACCGGCGTGACCACGACCTTGTTGACGCGCGCCGCCGATGTAACGCTGAAGGAACGGCGGCGGCTGGTGCTGATGGTACGTGAGACCCCGCTGCATACCGGTCATCTCAGGACCATGACGGCCGTCTCGGAGATGGGCGCGATCATCGCGCCTCCGGTCCCAGCCTTCTATGCCAAGCCGAATACGCTCGACGATATGGTGGATCACACCGTGGGACGGGCGCTCGATCTGTTTGGGATCGACGTCGGCGTTGTCAACCGCTGGGGCGAGCGGTCCGAATTGCACGGGCCTTCGCGCGGATGGTCGCTGGCTGAGTGACGATCGAGCGGATATCCTGACAAACAGACAACCTTGGCCAAGCCAGAATGCAACGCTATCCGGGAGAGATCGCCATGTCGACAGCACCGCGAATTGCCCATGGGGTTTTTGGCAGGGTCGCCCTTCCGGATATGGACCGGCCGCCGGTAACCGCCACGGGAGCATGATCGGAATGGCGGACGCCGCCAGCCGCGCAATTGCCAGCACGGAGCCAGCGCCACCCTGGGTCGGCCAGTCGATTCCGCGCGTCGAAGACGCGGCCCTGCTGACCGGACGCGGCCGCTTCATCGACGATCTCGGAGTCCGTCCCGGCACGCTGCACGCGGCGATCCTGCGCTCGCCGCATGCGCATGCGGACATTGTCGCGATCGACGCCTCCGCGGCCCGGCGGGCGCCCGGCGTCGTCGCGGTGCTCGATGGCGCCGACATCAAGGCGCTGACCACAAGTCTCGTGGTCGGCGTCAAGGCGCCGGTCGAATGCTGGCCGATCGCGGTCGGGCGGGTGCGCTACGCCGGCGAACCGGTCGCCATCGTTGTCGCCAGCGATCGCTATCTCGCCGAAGACGCGGTTGATCTGATCGAGGCGCGCTATCAGGTGCGCGCCGCGGTGGTCGATCCGTTGGCAGCCCTTGAAGCGGATGCGCCGGTTCTGCACGACGGCTTTGGCGGCAATGTCGCGAGCGATCGGAGCTTTCGCTACGGCGATCCGGAACAGGCCTTTGCGTCGGCAGCGCACCGGATCAGCCTCGACATCCGTTATCCGCGCAATTCCTGCACCCCGATCGAAACCTATGGCGTGGTCGCCGAGTATGATGCGGGCGAGGACGCCTATGACGTGCTGGCCAATTTCCAGGGACCCTTCAGCATCCATGCCGTGCTGTCGCGGGCGCTGCGCGTGCCCGGCAATCGCCTGCGGCTGCGGACGCCGCCGGATTCCGGCGGCAGCTTCGGGGTCAAGCAGGGTGTGTTCCCTTATATCGTTCTGATTGCCGCGGCCGCGCGCGCGGCAGGGCGCCCGGTCAAATGGATCGAGGATCGGCTCGAGCACCTGACCGCCTCGGTTTCCGCGACCAACCGGGCGACCACGCTGAGCGCCGCCGTCGCCGAGGACGGCCGCATTCTCGCGCTCGATTGGGATCAGGTCGAAGACTGCGGAGCGCATCTGCGCGCACCGGAGCCGGCGACGCTGTATCGCATGCACGGCAACCTGACCGGTGCCTACGACATCCGCCATCTGGCGGTCCGCAACCGCGTCGTCGTCACCAACAAGACGCCGAGCGGGCTCAATCGCGGCTTCGGTGGCCCGCAAGTCTATTTCGCGCTGGAGCGCCTGGTTCAGCGCATCGCGGTCGAGCTCGGGCTCGATCCGCTCGACGTCATCCGGCGCAACCTGATTCCGGCCGAAGGCTTTCCGTACCGGACCGCAAGCGGGGCAACGCTCAACTCCGGCGACTATCAGGAGGCGATTCGGCGCGGCATCGATCAAGGGGATCTCGCCGAACTCAAATCGCGGCGCGACGCGGCGCGCGCGCAGGGCCGGCTGTACGGCATCGGCTATACCGCCGTGGTTGAGCCCAGCGTGTCCAACATGGGTTATATCACCACCGTGCTGACGCCGGCCGAGCGCCGCAAGGCCGGGCCGAAGAACGGCGCCCAAGCCACCGCAACGGTTGCGATCGATCCGCTCGGCAGCGTCAGCGTCCACGTGGCCTCGGTCCCGCAAGGCCAGGGCCATCGCACCGTTCTGTCGCAGGTTGTGGCGGACGTGTTTGGACTATGCCCTGCCGATATCAGGGTCAACACCGAGATCGACACCGCCAAGGACGCCTGGTCGATTGCCTCCGGCAATTATGCCAGTCGCTTCGCCCCCGCCGTGGCCGGCACCGCCAGGCTCGCTGCCGCGCGCATCGCGGAACGGCTGGCGCGGATCGCCGCCAGCCAGTTGAACACGGAGATCGAGGATATCGGATTCGCCGGCGGCAGCGTCGGATCGAAACGCAATCCCGACAACAAGGTATCGTTCTCGCGGCTGGCCGGGCTGAGCCACTGGTCACCTGCGGCGCTGCCCGACGGCATCGGCCAGACGATCCGCGAAACGGTGTTCTGGAGCCCGCCGGAGCTGACCGCGCCGGACGAACACGACCATATCAACTCTTCACTCTGCCACGGCTTCATCTTCGATTTCTGCGGCGTCGAGGTCGATCGGACCACCCTGCAAACCCGGATCGACCGCTACGTCACCATGCACGACTGCGGCACCATCCTGCATCCAGCCATGGTCGACGGACAAATCCGCGGCGGTTTTGCCCAGGCGATCGGCGCCGCACTCTACGAGGAATATGCCTACGCCGCCGACGGCAGTTTTCTGACCGGCAGCTTTGCCGACTATCTGCTGCCGACCAGTGCGGAGGTGCCGGATCCGCTCATTCTCCACATGCAGACCCCCTCGCCATTCACGCCGCTGGGATCGAAGGGCGTCGGCGAAGGCAATTGCATGTCGACGCCGGTCTGCATCGCCAACGCCGTCGCCGATGCGTTGGGGGTCAAGGACATCGAGTTGCCGGTTGTGCCGGCCAAACTCGCGCCGTTCGTGCGCGGCGCCGAGCCCGCGCCACCCGCAGGTCGTGCCGCCGGCGTGATCGCGCAACGTAGCGGCGACCGGCGCCTGCGCGGCAAAGGCGAAGCGAGGGTCGGCGCGCCGGCCGAACGCGTCTGGACCATGCTGCTCGACCCGGCGACGCTTCAGGCCGTCATTCCGGGCTGCCACACCCTCCAGAAAGTCTCCGACACACATTTCCGTGCCGACGTGACGCTCGGCGTGGGCCCGGTGAAGGGACGCTACCGCGCCGACGTCAGATTGTCCGACCTCGATCCGCCGCATGCGGTCACGCTCGGCGGCGCTGCCGAAGGCACGCTCGGATTCGGCAGCGGCGAAGGACGCATCACCCTCGTTCCGATCGCGGATGGTGGCACTACAATCCGCTACGCCTACGAGGCGGCGATCGGTGGCAAGGTGGCAAGCATCGGCGGCCGCCTGCTCGACGGCGCCGCGCGGGTGATCATTAGCCAGTTCTTTGCGGCGCTGGCGCGCCAGGCAGGCGGGGGCGCAACCGGTCACTCCCGTCTTTCCTGGCTTGCGAGGCTGCGCCGCCGGTTTGGAGGCCAGCCATGAAGCCCGCCGCCTTCGACTATGTTCGCGCCGAACATCTCGACGAGGCCCTCGACGTGCTCGACCGCGAAGGCAGCGACGCCCGCATCATCGCCGGCGGCCAATCGCTGATGGCCATGCTCAACATGCGCCTGGCCAAGCCGAGGACGCTGATTGACATCATGCGGCTTGCCGAACTGGCGCGGATCGAGACCACCGGTGACACGATCAGGGTCGGCGCCGCGGTCCGCCAGGACTCGCTGCTGGCATGGCCGGACCTTGCGCGCACTTTGCCGTTGGTCGCGCTGGCCCTGCCGTGGACCGGACATGTGCAAACCCGAAGCCGCGGCACCATCTGCGGCTCGATCGCACATGCCGACCCGAGCGCCGAGTTGCCGCTGGCGCTGCAGGCGCTCGGCGGCGAGGTGCACCTGCGCAGCGCCAAACGCAGGCGGCGGGTACCCGCGAAGGATTTCTTCGCCGGCATGATGGCGACGGCGCGCGCCGATGACGAATTGATCGAAGCCGTCGCATTTCCGGCCTCCGGGCAGCGCTGCGCTTTTCGCGAGGTGGCGCGACGCCACGGCGATTTTGCCATTGTCGCCTGTGCCGCCGTGAGGACGTCGGATGGAATCCGGCTCGCCGTCGGAGGTGTCGCGGACATGCCGGTGACGCGCGACTTTCCGCCTCTCGACGGCAGTGCGCTCGATGACGCCCTGAACGGATTCGCCTATGAACTCGACGCGCGTGACGACGTCCACGCGACGGCGCGGTACCGTCGCGACCTGGTGCGCATGATCGGCCGTGATCTGGTGCAGGAGGTTCTGCGATGAGCCGATTGCAGGCCGGCCAGCGCCATCCGGTTCGTTTCTCGCTGAACGGCAGCCCATGCGCGGGCGAGGCGGAGCCGCGGCTGCTGCTGACCGATTTCCTGCGCCATCAGGTCGGCGCAACCGGCACCCATGTCGGCTGCGAACATGGGGTGTGCGGCGCCTGCACCGTCGTCATCGACGGCAAGCCGGCGCGCGCCTGCCTCACGCTTGCCGCGCAGATCGACGGCTGCGAGGTCCGGACCGTGGAAAGCCTCGCGCCGTCGGCCGGCCGCCTCGGCATTCTGCAATCGGCGTTCAAGCGCCATCACGCACTGCAGTGCGGCTTCTGCACCGCCGGCATCCTGATGTCGCTCGACGGCTTCCTGCGCCAGCACAAGCGACCGGATGAGGAGAGCATTCGCGATCTGCTGAGCGGACATCTGTGCCGATGCACGGGCTATGCGCCGATCGTTCGCGCGGCGATCGAGGCCGCCGCCGAACTGGCGGACCAGGGCGGAGAGAGGGCAGATGCTTGATCTTGGAACGAGCTTTGTCGCCAGCGTGGCGCGCGATCCCGACGCGCTGGCGATCGTCGACGAGGGCGTGCGCCTGACCTACGCGCAATGGTATGCGCGGATTTCGTCGCTGGTGGCTTCGCTTGACCGCATCGGACTGAAGTCCGGCGACCACCTTGTCACGGTGCTGCAGAATTGCGAGGCCGCCGCCACGCTGCACTGGGCCTGCCAACTGGCCGGCATCGTGATCACGCCGGTCAACTGGCGCGCCAGGGCGGACGAGCTCGATTTCTGCATCGAAAATTCCGGGTCGCGGGCCGTCGTGTACCAGGATGTGTTCGCGCCGGCAGTTGACGGTTCGAAACGCGCACAGGCTCTGCCGCGCATTTGCGCGGGTAGCGCCGACATCGCCGGGGCCGTCAGCTTTGAGACCATGGTCGCCGAGCCCGCGACCGAGGCCACGCCGCGTGTCAGCGCCGATGCCTGGTCGATCATGCTTTACACATCCGGAACCACGTCGAGGCCGAAAGGCGTGCCGCGGCGTCACCGCGCCGAGCGGGCCGCCGGGATCGCCCATGTCGCGCAGAATCTGTATCGGCGCGGCGAGCGCACGCTGGGCGTGATGCCGCTGTATCACACCATGGGCGTTCGTTCGCTGATCGCGATGTCCCTGATCGGCGGCACGTTCGTCTGTCTGCCGCGTTATGACCCCGGCCGCGCGCTGGTACTGATCGAGAGCGAACGAATTACCAATCTATATCTGGTGCCGACGCTCTACCACGATCTCGTCCATGCCGCGCAATTCGCGGCGGCCGACGTCTCCAGCGTGCGCAAGCTCGGCTTCGCCGGCGCTTCGATGACCGACGGGCTGTTGAAGACGCTGAACGACGCGTTCCAGCCCGATCTGTTCGTCAATCACTACGGCAGCTCGGAAATCTACACCTTCACCATCGACCAGAACGCCGCGGCCAAGCCGGGCTCGGCTGGCCGGGCCGGCATCAACCAGCAGATCAAGGTCGTCAGGCTGAACGCCAAATCGGCGGCGGAAGCCGCGCGTCCCAATGAGGAAGGTGAAATCATTGCGCTGCTGGCCGGCGACGAGTCGTTCGAGGGCTACTGGCACCGGCCCGACGCGGACGCAAGATCAATCCGAGACGGCTGGTATTTCACCGGCGACACCGGTTTCCTCGATGCGGAGGGCGATCTGTTCGTCACCGGCCGCGTCGACGACATGATCATCACTGGGGGTGAGAACGTTTCGCCGGTGGAGATCGAAAGCTGCCTGTCGCTTCACCCGGCTGTGCTCGAGGTCGCCGTCGTCGGCCTCGCCGACGAGAGGTGGGGGCAGATCGTCACCGCGTTTGTGAAGCGCAAGTCGCTCGTCAGCGAGCAGGATCTCGAACAGTTCTGCCGCGGCTCCGGGCTAGCCAACTTCAAGCGTCCCCGGCGGTTCGTGTTCGTCGAGGCGCTGCCGAAATCTCCGGTCGGAAAGCTGCTGCGCCGCCTGCTGATCGCCGGCGACTATCAGCGCGAACATGCCCCGCCCCCGAACGCGGCCTGACTATACCAAGAAAGGAAACGACATGCCCGCTCCCTACCCGTTTGCGGATCCCCGGCTCGGCAAACTCGACGGTTTTGCGGTCGAAATCGACGAGGCGCACGAACGCGCCGACATCGTTCTCAACCGGCCGCCCTACAACGTCGTGTCGATGCCGCAACGCGATCAGTTACGGCTTGTGTTCGAGACACTCGACGACGATGCGCGCGTACGCATCCTGGTGGTGCGGTCGACCGGCGAGCATTTCTCCAGCGGCGGCAACATTGGCGGCTTCATGGAAGCCTCGCCGGAGACGGTCTCGAGGCTCGCCTGGAACATCGCCTCGCCGACCCGCTGCACCAAGCCGGTCATCGTCGCCAACCGCGGCTATTGCTTCGGCGTGGGCTTCGAGCTGTCGCTGGCCTGCGATTTCCGGATCGCATCGGAGACCACGCTTTACGCGCTGCCGGAGCAGAAGCTCGGTCAGATCCCGGGATCGGGCGGTTCGGCGCGGCTGCAGAAAATGATCGGCATTACCCGCACCAAGGACATAGTGATGCGTTCGAAGCGGATTTCCGCCAAACAGGCACTTGAGTGGGGCATCGTGACCGAATGCGTTCCCGACGGCGAGCTTGAAAAGGCCACCGACAAGCTTGTCGACGAGCTGCGCAGTTTCGCGCCGCTGGCGCAGCGAACGGCGAAGAAGCTGCTGAACGACACCGAAGACTCCACGCTGACGGTCGCGATCGAGATGGAAGGCCATTGTTACAGCCGCCTGCGTCAATCCGATGATTTCAGGGAGGGCGTCGAAGCTTTCAACGCCAAGCGCCCGCCGAAATTCGTCGGGCGCTGAACACGGATCACTTTGGAGCGAACAAGGAGAGGAACAAAATGACCTTTGCGCGCGCAGGGTTCTGTCCGCTCAGAACTTGAAGCGCACGCCGGTCACGACTTCCAGTTCCGAACTGGCCGGGCGGCCCACGCCATACAGGTTATCATTGCCTTGGGCGTCGCCGACGACCCAGCCGCCGCCGACCTTCATATAGTCGGCCGCGACGTAGAAATCGGTCTGCCTGTCGGCATGATACATGATGGATCCGAAGACCGTCCGCTTCGAACCGCTCGCGGTCGCGGTTGCCAGCGTGGCGTCCGCCAGGAACGGATTCAACGTCACGCCGCCCAGGGAGAATGCAGCATTGCGGCCGGACATATTGACATACCCTACCGCAAGCTCCGTCCTCGGCGCCATCAGCACCGAACCGGAAACCGTCCAGGAATTATCGACCCGCAAGCCCAGCGAATTGTTGAGGCCCTGCTGGCCGGTGTAGTGCACAAAACCTCCGTTCAATTTCCAGATGCCGACGACATAGTCGCCACCAACCAGCACCGCCTGATCGACCAACGACGTATTTGTCACCATGCTATGCGGGTTGCCTCGGTCATAGTTGATGTTGACGCTTAGCTTGCCGGGGCCGATGCCGAGCCCGTTATAAGCCACGGAAACCGCCTCGCTGCTTCCACCTAGAAAATCTCCCGGCAGTCCCCCGCCAATATTGGCGGCGCTGCCGCCCACACCCTGAAAGCCGAAGCCATACATCGCGCCGACCACCCAATGTTCGCCAAGCTGCTTCTTCCAGACAATCGAACTATCGCTGCGCGTGCCGCCGGGATCCGCTGAATAAAAAATGAACTGCTTGAAATTGTTGACGTTGGTGTAACCGCCCTCCTTCAGGGTCACGTTGGGCGTGCCGTAGGCGTCGCCCCAGGTCTGGGTGAAATCCCGCGTCAGGGTGTTCTGCCGTCCGAATGTCAGTTTGCCGAGATCGTCGGCGTAGAAACCAATCCAGGCGTCACGGTTGAAGATGACGCCCGGCGTATCGAAGGCACCCGACGGAAGCTCGAATTCGCTCTCGAGTTTGGAGATGAGCTTTAAGCCCGGCACGCCGCCATCGAGCGCGTGATCGGCATCGATGCCCCAGCGATTGCCGCTGAACCAGGCGGTCTGGAAGCCGACGGCTGTCTGGTTGAGCGCATTCTGGTTGGTCGCGGCGCCGATGGTGCCCTCCAGAAGGCCGTAGAGATGCACCGACGTGCGTTGATCGCTATAGAGCATCACTGGGCTGTTCAGGACGCCGAGAATATTGCCGTTCTGGTCTTTCCGAAGCGAGGGTGGCGTTTCTACAGGAGGTGGCACGGCGCGCGCGACGGCCTTTTCCGCAATAGTCGTGTGCGTCGACCGGGACTTGCGACGGAGGTCGGCGTTCTGCGCCTCCATCGCGGCCAGGCGGTGGCTCATGGCCTGAACCTGTGCTTTCAAATCCGCAATATCGTCAGCGTTCGCCGCGCCCCCCATCGTCAGCGTCAGCGCTGTCGCGCCCAGCAATTGTCCACAAAGCCATTTGCTTGCCATCGTTCCCCCCTGCACACGCTACTAGCGGTGCAGTGACGCTTGCCCCTGTCCCACGCCGCCGACGTCCGAGAACCATCGCATCTCCACACCCGCCAATCGGTAACCAGAATTGTGGGCATCCTGTCCTCAGGCAAGGCGACAACGGAGGCCATGCAGTTGTGGACGCGGCAATGATCCAGCCATTGCATCTGCGTTGGGTACGAATTGACGAAGATTGCGGACCCCACCCCGTCAAACGATGCGCAAAGCAATGGCATCGACGCAGCGACGGGTCCTGACGGACCACATCGTCATCGTTGTAGCACCGTGGAATCCGAAGCTATTTGAGATTTAGCCGTGCTAGTTCTAGAGCAATCGAGACGCGACGAGGAAACAGTGACAAACGCATCAATCCCATCCGGCACGCCGCGCGCAGCCACGGATTCGTTCTTCTCGGCTCGGGCGTCCTCGCCCAGGCGCAAAATCAATCATTTCGAGTGCGTAAGTATCTTTCAACGAAAGCTATATCTGCTCGAGGTCGGCTTGACCGAGCGCGAGCGCAAGGTCTGTGCCCTTGCCCTCGCTGGTGTAAGCATCGAAGGTTCGGCGTACGAGCTTGGAATCAAGAAATCCAGCATCATTACCTATCGCAGGCGCGCTTACGCGAGGCTCGGCATTTCCTCCTTGAACGAACTCTTCCTCATTCTCACCTTTTCGACGTTCGCTTCCGACGGCATCGACCCGTTTGCCTGACCCGTGGCTGAGCCCCCGCTCCCGCCATCTTCGCGGTCGGCCTGACCGGTGCGGTGCTGATTTCCTGAGACCAAGGGAGGCTTCCGCTGATGTCGAGCCGCTTCAAGCCATCCGCGCCTCGGCAAACGGCGCCGGATCGGCGGGACCCGCGGATTGCGCGTGCTGTTCCAGGGCATCGAGGAAACAGCGCACCTTCTCCGGCATCAGTCGCCGCGCCGGCAGCAGGGCGTGAACGTTGAGTGGCTCGCAGGCGTAGTCCGGCAGAAGCTGGCGCAGCGCTCCGGTCTCCACCGCAGCCCGGACATAGCTCGCCGTCACACGCAGGACACCGTGTCCGGCCAGCGCCGCCTGGAGCCGGACGCCGGCATTCGAACTGATCAGCCGAGCATCTGCAGTTGCAATATGCTGAACCGAGCCGTGGCGGTCGGTAACCGTCCATGGGGCGTCGGCGGGACCTGCGAGCAGCGGGAGCGCAGCAAGATCGCTTAGTGTCCGCGGTTCGCCACGGCTATCGAGCAGCGAGGGTGCCGCGAACAGGCCGCGTGCGATTGAGAATACTTTGCGAATGACGATTGCGGATGGCGGTAGCGGAGCTTCGAGCATCGCGAACACCATGTCGTAGTTCCCGGCAATCGGGTCGACGATTTCATGCTCGACATCGATCCGGACCCGAAGGTTGGGATAGCTTGCCATCAGGGCACAGGCGACGGGGCCGACATGGTGGGCGCCAAATTCATAGGGAGATGCGATGCGCAGCGTGCCGGCGACCGTGCCGCGCGCCGCCATGGCTTCGCCGCGGGCGTCGCGCAGCGCGGCAAACAGCGGACCGACCCGGTGATAGACCGCCTCGCCCGCCTCTGTCAGACGCAGCCGTCGCGTGGTCCGTTCGAGCAAGCGCAAGCCCACGTCGGCCTCGAGCCGCTGTACGGCCGCGCTCAGGCTCGACTTCGGATGCCCCAGCACACGCGCGGCAGCGGTGAAGCCGCCGTGATCGACAACATGGCAAAACACGTCCCAATCGCGCCAGTCCATCGCGCGATTGTCCATCCAGCCGAACGGTATGTCCAGAGGGAATGGATTTCCCCGGGCCCGCCGGCGAGATAGAAATGCTCATAAATACAATGGGAGAAATGTCATGGCGGCAGACGGCATCTTTCTGAGGAATTGCTGGTACGTGGCGGCCTGGGATCATGAACTGATCGACGGCAAGCGGCTCGCGCGCACGATCCTGGAAAGTCCGATCCTGGTGTACCGCGGCGAGAGCGGAAGGGTCGTCGCGCTGGACGACCGCTGCTGCCACCGCGCCGCGCCGCTGTCGATGGGCCGGATTGAGGGCGACGACATCCGCTGCATGTACCACGGCATGAAGTTCGATCCGTCGGGCAAATGCATTCAAATCCCCGGCCAGGAAGTGATCCCGCCAAAGCTGGGGGTGCGCAGTTATCCGATCGTGGAGCGTGACAACCTGATCTGGATCTGGATGGGCGATGCCGAGAAGGCTGATCCGGCCTCGATCGTCACCTACCCACCGCTCAGCGACCCCGCCTGGCGCGGCCTCCCTGGCTACATGCACTACAAGGCCAACTGGCTGCTGATCGTCGACAATCTCAGCGACTTTGCCCATCTCGCCTTCGTCCACACCAACACGCTGGGCGGTTCGGAGGAATACGCCTACAGCACCAAGCCGGTCGCGATCGAACGGCTGGACGATGGATTCCGCGTCGAGCGCTGGCACATGAATGCCGATGCGCCGCCTTATCATCGCAAGGTGATCGCCAACAAGCGCGACAAGATCGACCGCCGCAATATCGGGCGCATGATCGTCCCCGGCATCTTCCTGCTCGACTCGATGTTCGCACCGGCCGGCCAGGGCGCCGAGAAAGGCATTTTGGTCGAAGGCACAAGGCAATATCGCAATGCCCAGTTCATGACGCCGGAGACGCGCAGCTCTACCCACTTCTTCTGGAACTATCTGCACAATTTCGACATCGACAATCCGAACATCGCGCTGTCGCTGCGCCACAGCCTCGAGGAAGGCTTTCTCGAAGACAAGTCGATCATCGAGGCCCAGCAGAAGGTATTCGATGCCGATCCGGACTATCAGCTGCTGGCGATTCGGGCCGACGCCCCGCTTTCGCATTTCCGATGGGCCTTCAATCAGCGCCTCGCCGCGGAGAAGAATGCCGGCGCACCGAAGCTTCAGGCGGTCTGACCCGGATATTCGGCAGCCGGCGTCGCCCGCCGGCCCGGCGCCGTTCGCGTTCACCTGCGAGATCCCGTCTTGACCGATCAGCGCCTTTCGCTTCGCGTGTCCAACGTCGCCGCCGGAGCGAAGGACGCACTGGTGGTCGAGCTTCGCGATCCCAGCGGCGCTGCGCTGCCGCCCTTCACGCCGGGCGCGCATGTCGAGCTGCATTTGTCGAACGGCCTGATCCGGCACTATTCGCTTTGCAACGATTGGCGCGAACGCGACCGCTATGTGGTGGGGATCGGGCTCGCCGCCGGGAGCCGCGGCGGATCGCTCCACATCCACCGCACCTTGCGTCCCGGCGATACGGTCGCCGTAACCGCGCCGCGCAACAATTTTCCGCTCGCCGAGGCGGCGCCGCGACATGATTTCTTTGCCGGTGGCATCGGCATCACGCCGATCCTCTCGATGGTCCGGTGGTGCGCGGCGAACCGGCGCGACTGGCACCTCTGGTACCTTGTGCGTAATCGCCAGCGCGCGGCCTTCCTTCAGGAACTCGGGGATTTTGCCGGACATGTCACCCTGCATGCCGATGACGAGGCAGGGGCGCTGTTCGACGTGACCGGCACGGTCGCAAGGCTGCAGCCGGACAGCCATATCTATTGTTGTGGACCGGCGCCGCTGATGACCGCCGTTGAGGCGGCGGCGCAGTCGAGGCCGCCCGCGCAAATGCATTTCGAATGGTTCACGCCAAAGCAGCCGACGGCTGCGGACGTGTCGGAGAGCTTCACCGTCGTGCTGGCGCGCTCGGGGCGTCGCTTCCTGGTTCCAGCCGGCAAGTCGATTCTCGAGGTACTGGAGGCGAACCAGCTCAATATCTCCTTCTCGTGCCGCGAAGGCCTGTGTGCCACCTGCGAAACAGCCGTCCTGGCGGGCAAGCCCGACCATCGCGACAGCGTGCTGACCGCCGCCGAGAAGGCCGCCAACGCCACGATGATGATCTGTGTCTCTCGCGCGCTGTCTGACGAGCTGACGCTGGATCTTTGATCCAAACAGGCGCCCGGCCCGAAATCTTGCGCAAATCGGATAACGACTTTCGCGGGAACGGCATAGCGTTCTGGACCACAGACGTGTCGCCCACTCCCTGACAACGGGACCGCTGGGCCCCCGTGAAATGAAATTCGGATCGGAGACAAGGTAGGTTCAATCTCATGAAGAAAAACGACATTCTGAGAGTCCGCGTCGATGCCGTAACCCTTACCGCGTTGCAGCGAGCTTGCGCGGATTCGGGCTCGAGCCTCTCCCATATCCTCCGCGAGAGCATCGTACACGAGCTCGCCCGGCGGACCGGCAAATCGGACGCTGCTGATCTGAACAAATATGGCGAATCGATCGCGATTGCCGGCAGCGATGAGAGCGGCGCCTGCGCCTGGCTGCTATCCTCAATCCTGGTGGGGCAGCGACCGCGCGCTGGAGAGAGCGGGGAACGATGGCAGCGCAAGCAGCGTCAGGTCTGGCAGTTGCTCCAAACCCTGTTCCGCGCCTTGTATGTTCCACCCGATTCTGCCCGCCCGACCAATGCTCATAACGCAATTCTCGGAACCGAGTTGGAAGCAATCCGAATCGAGAGCGAAGCAATACAGCCCTCTGCGCCGATCTCTCCTTCGTCATTCCGGGATGCGCCAACTGAACTCGGGTTTACCCGAGTTCAGTCAATATGATTGTCCAAGTCGGCAACAGCCGACTTGGTTGGCGCAGATCCGGAATCCCTAACCACGATCGGGAGCATGGATTCCGGGCTCGCGCCAAAAGGCGCGCCGCGGAATATCGTATGCGACTGCGAGGGGGCCGGCCGTGGCGTACATTCTTGGTGACCCTGATCCCGTCGCCGATGGCGGCTGCCACTCCGTGGCTTTGGACCAGATCTGTACCACATGAATTGTCGCGCGTTCTGTCCCTGCCTGCAGCATGGTGGGGCCGCCGATGATTGAGCCGTGAACAGATGGAGACCGTTTCCTGCGACGTGCTGGTGATCGGCTCCGGCGCCGCCGGAATGGCGACGGCGATTACCGCGAACCATTTCGGCTGCGACGTTCTGGTCGTCGAGAAAGAGGTTGTGTTCGGCGGCACCACGGCGCGGTCCGGCGGCTGGCTCTGGGTGCCCCTCAATCCGCTGGCACGGCAGGCTGGCGTGAGCGACTCGTTGGCGCGGGCACGGAGCTATATCCAGCATCAGGCCGGCAATCATTTCGACGAAACGCGGGTAGCGGCCTTTCTGGAAAACGCCGGTCCGATGGTCGGATTCCTGGCCGCGAACACCGCGGTGGAGTTCGCGTTCGGCAAGGGTTATCCGGATTATCATCCCGATGATCCGGGCGGCGTGGAAGAGGGACGATCAATTCATTGCCTGCCCTTTGACGGTCGTGAGCTGGGCGATCACCTCGGCAGCCTCGCTTTGCCGATGAAAGAAACCACCTTCATGGGGATGGGGCTGAACAGCGGCCCCGACCTCAAGCACTTCCTCAACGCCACGCGCTCCTTCACATCGGCCCTGTTCGTCGCTTCGCGGGTGTTCGCCCATGGCCGCGACGTGCTTGTGCATGGCCGCGGCACGCGCCTGGTGAATGGCAACGCACTGGCCGCGCGCCTGCTCAAAACCGCGATCGATCGTGAAATCAGGCTGTGGTCGTCGGCGAGGGCGATCGGGCTCGAGCAAGCCGATGGCCGCATCACCGGCGCGATCGTGGAAAGAGCCGGCCGGAAAATCAGTATCGCTGCGCGGCACGGCATCGTTCTCGCGGCCGGTGGTTTTCCCCACGATCAAGATCGTGTCAGGCGACACTTCAAGCACCTGCGGGCTCACACCGTTCATGCGACGCTGACCCCGCCCGGCAACACCGGCGATACGCTGCGGATGGCGCTGGAGGTCGGCGCAGCGATCGAGGATACCTTCTCCAATGCTGCGGCGTGGGTGCCGGTGTCGCTGCTCCCGCGACGGGATGGTAGCCTCGGCCGGTTCTTCCACCTGATCGACCGCGCCAAGCCGGGCGTCATTGCGGTCACCTGCGACGGCCGGCGCTTTACCAATGAAAGCCAGAACTATCACGACTTCGTTCGGGCCATGATCGACGCCTGCGCGGGCCGGCAGGAGGTATCGGCGTTCGTCATCTGCGACCACCGCACCCTTCGTCGCTATGGCCTTGGCGCCGTCCGTCCGTCGCCATTGCCGGTTTTTCCCTACCTTCGTTCCGGGTATCTCAAATTCGGTCGCACCCTGCATGACCTCGCGGTATCCGCCGGCATCGATCCGGACAATCTCGAGCGGACCGTCGAGGCGGTCAATCGCGACGCCGGGGAAGGGCGCGACCGCGGCTTCCACCGCGGCGCGACATCCTATCAGCGGCTGCTTGGCGACGCCGATGTCGTGCCCAATCCCTGCGTCGGTAAGATCGCGCGCGGGCCGTTCTACGCGGTCAAGATCATCCCCGGCGATATTGCAACCTATCACGGGCTGGTCACCGACGAATTCGCCCGGGTGCTGGACACCGACAGGAAGCCAATCACCGGCTTGTTCGCCGTTGGCAACGACGCCGCCTCGATCTTTGGCGGCAGCTATCCCGGCGCCGGCGCAACCCTCGGGCCGGCGATGACATTTGGATATATCTGCGGCAGGCATCTGGCTGAAGGCCCCGGCCGGCAGTCTGAAGAGATACCATCGGTGCTGCTCAAAATCTGAACTCGAGCTGTCCCTTGATGGCATTGTCGGTGGCGCGTCCGCCATATTGGCCGGAATAGGCAATGCCGAGTGTCATTGCGGAGGTCGCCGCATAGTCGAGGCCGATCTCGGTCAGCAAGGCATCGCGGTCGATCGGCACGCCGGCGATGCCGAACGCCTGGGTGCCGCCCTGGAATGCCATCAGCGCGGTCGGCACCACGTCGCCATAGGCATGACGCCAGCCGATCAACGCGCGCGCGGTAAACGGTATCGGGCCGGCGAGCGTGGTCTCGCCGCGCAGCCCGAGCGTGGTGGTGGCAAGGTCATAGCCCTGGCCAAATCCGCTCAGCGCCGCCACGCCGCCGGTCTCGTTGAATCCCTCCTGGCGAATGTGGATTGCGGCCGCACCGAGGAACGGCTCCAGCATGGCGCGGCTGAAGGAGAGCCCGGCGAGGTTGAAGCCGGACATCGCGAAACGGTAACCGGCTTCGCCGAATGCCTGCGCGGTCGAGCCGCCATAGTTCGAAATCGCGGATTCGGCAAAACCGGGGAAGATGATCTGGCGGCTGGTCGCGGTAGTATTGATGCCGTAGATCGCACCGCTCCGCAACTGCACCGCGCCAAAGCTGGCGCCGCCATAGATGCCGGCGAACACGCTCTGGAAACTGCCGGAGGACAGTCGCTGGTCGACATTGAAACTGTCAAAGGTGTAGCCGCCGGCCGCGCCAAAGCGCCAGTCACCGCTGGCGACGCCGAGCATACTGGCGTCTCCGCCGATGACAAAACCGTCGGTCGAGCGTGACAGCGAAGCGGCGTTGCCGTCGCTGCCGCTGCGCCCGAAATCGCCAAAGCCCTGGGCCCAGAAGTTCACGATCTGCGGCTGGTAATCCAGCATCGCCGCGGGCGCCTTGCCCGGCAGATCGGCCGCGTAGGCCGCCATGGTACCCGCAGCCGGTCCATAGAACGGCTGGCTCAAGCGGTCGAGGATCGCCTCCCGCGGCAGGCGGCTGTCTTCGAACGCCGTCGTCACCGCGCTCGCATGCACCTCGCCGGACAACGCATCGAAGGCCTGGCGCGCGCCGGCAAAACTCTGGCCCACCACCGCATTGTAGATCGGGTTGCCAAGCCCCAGTGCCTGGATCGCTGCCGCCGTCGAGATCTGGTTGGGCGTGAGCGCGACCGAGGCAAAGTTGGTGGTCTGCGCAAAGCCGAGGATGACATCGTTGGCATCGTAGCTCAGCGACGGCATCAGAAAGGCGAAGGCCTGGGCGAGATTCGAGGAGGTCACCAATTGGGCAAAAGTGCCGGACACGCCGCCAGTGGCGCTGAGCAGCGTAAAGCGCGTCGAGGGCGTGAAGCCGGCGCCGCTTGCCAGCACGTCGACCGTGCCGCCCGACAAGGTTGCGCTGCCGCCGACCGCGAGCCTGTCGTTATGCCCGGCACCATTGACGTTGACCAGGAAGGTCGAGCCGGCGGCGAAGGTAGCATTGCCCGCGACATTGAGTTGCGTGAACGGCGTCACCAAACCGGGTGCCACCGTTGCGCCGCTCTGGGCCGTCAGCGCGCCGATCGTGCCCTGCCCGCCGAGCACGGCGCCCGACTGCACGGTGACCGCGGAGTTCGCAATCGCACCATTGACCACGAGCGCGCCGCCGGCCACATCGGTCGCGCCGTTATACCCACTGTTCCCCGAGAGCGTGAAGGTGCCCGCACCGGTCTTGGTCAGGCCGCCGGCGCCACCGACCGCGCCCGCCCATGTCGCATTGTTGCCGTTGGTGTCGACAGTGCCGCCGCCGGCATTGAGCGTGACGCCGCGGTTGCTGGCGAAGCCCGCCAGGTATTGCAGGGTGCCGCCGTTGAAGGTGAGGCCGCCGTTCGCCGCGCCGAGATTGCCGTCGCTGGACGCCGCGAGCGTGCCGGCATTGAAGAAGGTGCCGCCGCTGTAAGTGTTGAGGCCGCGAGAGTGAAGCGTGCCCGCACCGGTCT
This sequence comes from uncultured Alphaproteobacteria bacterium, assembly GCA_963808035.1. Lineage (GTDB taxonomy): Bacteria > Pseudomonadota > Alphaproteobacteria > Rhizobiales > Xanthobacteraceae > Bradyrhizobium. The sequence continues at coordinate 115,943 of CAWEEF010000017.1, forward strand.
TGGTCAGGCCGCCGGCGCCGCCGACCGTGCCCGCCCAGGTCGCGTTGTTGCCGTTGGTGTCGACAGTGCCACCGCCGGCATTGAGCGTGACGCCGCGGTTGCTGGCGAAGCCCGCCAGGAATTGCAGCGTGCCGCCATTGAAGGTGAGGCCGCCGTTGGCTGCGCCGAGATTGCCATCGCTGGACACCGCGAGCGTGCCGGCATTGAGAAAGGTGCCGCCGCCGTAACTGTTGAGGCCCGCGAGCGTGAAGGTGCCCGCACCGGTCTTGGTCAGGCCGCCGGCGCCGCCGACCGTACCCGCCCAGGTCGCGTTGTTGCCGTTGGTGTCGACAGTGCCGCCGCCGGCATTGAGCGTGACGCCGCGGTTGCTGGCGAAGCCCGCCAGGAATTGCAGCGTGCCGCCATTGAAGGTGAGGCCGCCGTTGGCTGCGCCGAGATTGCCGTCGCTGGACACCGCGAGCGTGCCGGCATTGAAGAAAGGTGCCGCCGCCGTAACTGTTGAGGCCCGCGAGCGTGAAGGTGCCCGCACCGGTCTTGGTCAGGCCGCCGGCGCCGCCGACCGTACCCGCCCATGTCGCGTTGTTGCCGTTGGTGTCAACAGTGCCGCCGCCGGCATTGAGCGTGACGTTGCGATTGCTGGCGAAGCCCGAGAGGAATTGCAGCGTGCCGCCGTTGAAGGTGAGGCCGCCATTCGCCGCGCCGAGGTTGCCGTCGCTGGACACCGCGAGCGTGCCGGCATTGAGAAAGGTGCCGCCGCTGTAACTGTTGAGGCCCGCGAGCGTGAAGGTGCCCGCACCGGTCTTGGTCAGGCCGCCGGCGCCGCCGACCGTACCCGCCCATGTCGCGTTGTTGCCGTTGGTGTCAACAGTGCCGCCGCCGGCATTGAGCGTGACGTTGCGGTTGCTGGCGAAGCCCGAGAGGAATTGCAGCGTGCCGCCGTTGAAGGTGAGGCCGCCGTTCGCCGCGCCGAGGTTGCCGTCGTTTGATACGGCGAGCGTGCCGGCGTTGAAGAATGTGCCGCCGCTGTAGGTATTAAGGCCCGAGAGCGTGAAGGTGCCGCTGCCATCCTTGGCGAGACCCCCACCGCCTGATATCACCCCGGCAAAGGCCGTGCTGGTATTGTCGCCGCCGGTCGTCAGTATGGCCGAGCCGAGCGCGACATTGCCGGCGCCGGTGAGCGAGCCGATGGTCTGGTTGAAACTGTTGAGGTCGAGCACGGCGCCGGAGCCGACCGTGTAGGCACTGCTCGCGGAGAACGCGTTGACAATGCCGGCCTGCAGCGTGCCAGCATTGACCAGGGTCGGCCCCAGATAGGTGCCCGCGCCCGACAAGGTCAAAATGCCCGCGCCGGTCTTGGTCAGGCCGCCGGCGCCAGTTACCGCGCCGCCCCATGCCGCGTTGTTGCCGTTGGTGTCGACAATGCCGCCGCCGGCATTGAGCGTGACGTTGCGGTTGCTGGCGAAGCCCGCCAGGAATTGCAGGGTGCCGCCATTGAACGTAAGGCCGCCATTGGCCGCGCCAAGGTTGCCGTCGCTCGACACCGCGAGCGTGCCGGCATTGAAGAACGTGCCGCCGCCATAACTGTTGACGCCCGAGAGCGTCAGCGTGCCCGTACCATTCTGCTGCAGCGCGCCGCTGCCGGAGATGTTTCCACCAAAGCTCGTGCTGTCGGAGCGGTCGAAGGCGAGGATGGCGTTGTCCGTGACATTGCCGAGGATCGATCCCGTCGTGCCGCCATTGCCGATCTGCAACGTGCCCGCGTTGATCGTGGTGCCGCCCGAATAGGTATTCGCGGCAGTCAGTGCCAGCGTGCCGGGACCCTGTTGAATCACGGAGCCACTGCCGGTGATGGTGTTCGACAAGGTTGCCGGGATCGATTGATTGAAGGTCACGCTGCCGGTGACGGCGATGTTTCCGATCAGTGCCCAGCCGGTTTGCAGGGTCAGCGTGTTGCCGCCGCCCGTGAAGGTGATGGCGTTGGCGCGCGTGACACCATCGGTCGCCAGGCCGCCTGTGATGGTGCCGCTGTTGATGATCGTGAGGTCGGTGCCGACCACGCCGGCGCCGGCGGCCCCGTTTGCGCCATTGACGCCATTGGCCCCACCCCCCACACCGGCGGCGCCAGCGCCAGCGGCGCCGGCATTGCCGCCCTGAATCGTCATGCTGTTGGTGAGCGCGCCGCCAGATGCCGCAAAGCTCACCCCGGCGCCGCCATTGCCGCCATTGCCGCCAGTACTACCAAGCGAGAAGGGTCCTGCACTCGTGCCGCTGCTGCCGCCATTACCGCCACCGCCACCCTGAATGGCCCCGTTGTTCGTCAGCGTGGCCCCAGCCGCGGTCATGCTGGCACCGATGCCTCCATCGCCGCCATTTCCGCCCGCGCCGCCGCCGCTTGGTTGGCCCGAGCCGCCGGCTGAGGTATTCCCTCCGCTTCCACCGGCCCCACCGTTGCCGGCGGTCACGGCCGACGCATTGACGACGCCTGTTCCCGAGCCCACGAACCCGAAGCCGCCGCCACCACCGCCGCCGCCGCCGCCGCCGGAGCTAAACAAGCCGGTCGTGTTGCCTCCGTTGCCGCCGGCCCCGCCGCTGGCGCCGGTCGCGGGCGCCGAAATCGTAGTGGAGGAGCCCGCGCTGGTCAGCCCGTGGACGCCGCCATTGCCGCCACCACCGCCGCCCGCCCCCCAGAAATTGACATCGAGAGACGCATCCTGTCCGTTCTGTCCCGCGGTCCCTCCGGCGGCTCCGCTGAGCGAACTGCCTCCGCTGCCACCAGCCCCGCCCCCGGCCGCCCCGCCACCGCCGCCACCGCCGCCATAGTTCAAGAAGGGAGTGCCGTTACCGCCATTCGCGCCGCCGCCGTTGTTGACGCCGATGACCCCGCCCGCGCCGCCCGCGCCATTCCCCGGCGCTAGGAGCGGGCCAGCGGCGCCGCCGGCGCCACCATCCGCCAGCGCGGGCCGCGCGGCAGCGGCCATGGCGATACACAGCGCACCGACGCTGGCGCCCAAGAGCGCGCCACGGCGCATTCGTAACCATGCACCCGGCAACGCTGGATTGCTGGACCCCAAAGCTCCCCTCCATGCTTGGTTCGCATCAATGGCTTGCCGAGGATGCCTTTCCGATCGCGGCGAGCACTCGACCCATAGCGCAATCGCCCATGATCGCGTGCCGGCAGCATAGTGAGTTTGCCCTAGGCGGGAGTCCGCAAAGTTGTGAAACATTGTGCCACAACCAATGCCTGGCTCTGGCGTGGGGGACGCGGAATGACGGCGGCGAGATGTGACGCCTGGCGCAGGTCTCTCCGCCGCCGTTCCGGAGCGCTGGCCTTTCCTTTGTCATTCCGGGATGCGCCGGCCGACTGAACTCGGGTTTACCCGAGTTCAGCAAATACGATTGTCCAAGTCGGCAACAGCCGACTTGGATGGCGCAGGCCCGGAATCTACCGTGTTGATTGTCAAGCGACGGCAGCTCCTTTCCATGGCTGGCCGGACTTGAGCACGGCGTTGGCAAAGACGACGAGGCGGCGCAGGACGGCGATGAGGGCGACTTTGGCAGCTTTGCCCTTGGCAATGAGCCGGTCGTAGAAGGGTCGCAGAACCGGATTGTGCCTGCTGGCGGTGACGGCGGCCATATAGAGGATGCTGCGGACGGCGGCCCGGCCCCCATGGATTCGCGCGGGCGCGACCATGGTCCCACTTTTGTGAACGAATGGAGCGACGCCGATCAGGGCTGCGGCCGCCTTGTTGTCGATCCGGCCGAGTTCGGGGACACAGGCCAGCAAAGCCAGCGCAGATTTCGCTCCGATGCCCTTGATGGTCACGAGCAGGCTCCGATCGCGTTTGAGATCGAGGCGCTGACGAACCAGCTCGAGCATGCTTTTGTGGATCTGCTTGTCTTCCGCCCGGAGTGCCTCAAGATGGGTCACGATCGCCCGCCGCAGCGCGGCCAGGCGTACGGTGCCGAGCCTGCAGGTCTCGGCATGGATCATGGCTTGAGCTGATCGCGGCGACCGGCGAGTTCAGAAAGCGCCTCTCGGATCGGGTCTTCCGGCAGTTCGACGTAATTGGCCTTGCAGCCACGTACTTCCTCGGGAGCCGCGGCATAAGCGGCAAGCAGCCGGGCATCGGAGGTATCCGATTTGGCTTTGACGCCGAGCAGGTCGCGGTAGGCCTTGAAGCGCGAGGTATGAACGATCTCGATTGGCAGCTGCGCTCGGCGCAACGCCTTCACCAGCGTCCTCTCGTAGCCGCCGGTCGGCTCAAGAACGATGCGCGTCACGGGCCGCTGCCTCAGCCGTTCGACCAGCTCGGCAACGGCATCGGGGCAATTTGCGTATTGGGCGCTATCGCCCCGATGCCAGGCGACGTCCAAACTGGACCCACCAACATCAATACCGATAAAGCTATTGTCTGATAAATCCGAGACTGTCATGCTGTTCCTGCCTTTTTCACGAGGGCAGGGCCGGCGCCTGGATCGTCAAACGTGCGGCCAGCACTAGCTACCGTCCGGGTGTCCGGCCCTTCAATCAAAACAAGGCGGGGTGCGAGATTCCGACGGTCGCGTGGACCTCCCATAACCCCGCAACGCCCGCCCAGGCCCCATTCTATTCGAGGCACTCTCGACTTACGATCCATAACCACCGTTGCCTGGTATCAACGGCACAGCGGCCCCAGCTTCGCGCAACAGCAAACGTTCGTGGTTATGGATTCCGGGCCTTCGCCAAGCGGCGCATCCCGGAATGACGGCGAAGTGTCGTAGCCAGTGCGCTCAAATTCCGAGATAGCGGTGCTGCAGATCCGGCTCGGCGATCAGCTCCTGCGAAGTGCCGCTCCACACCGCGCGGCCGCGCTCGATCATGTAGTGGCGGTCGGCGATGCGGGTGAGGTTTTCGACGTTCTTGTCGATCACCAGCACCGACTGGCCGCGCGCCTTCAGGAGCGACAGGCAATTCCAGATTTCGTCGCGGATCAGCGGCGCCAGGCCCTCGGTCGCCTCGTCGAGGATCAGAAGCCGCGGGTTCGTCATCAGCGCGCGGCCGATCGCCAGCATCTGCTGCTCGCCGCCCGACAGCGTGCCGCCCATATTGGCGCCGCGTTCGGCCAGCCGCGGAAACAGCGCGTGGATCTTTTCGAGGGTCCACGGATCGGACGACGCCAGCCGATTGCCGGAGGCCGCGACCAGATTCTCGCGCACGGTCAGGTTTGGAAAGATCTGGCGCCCCTCGGGCACGAGGCCAATGCCCAACTGGGCAATCCGGAACGGGGCCAGCCTGCGAACCTCTTGGCCGGCGAAGCGGATCGCCCCGGCGCGCGCCGGGGTCAGGCCCATGATGGAGCGGATGGTGGTGGTCTTGCCCATGCCGTTGCGGCCCATCAGCGCTACCATCTCCCCGCTCCGGACCAAGAGCGACATCCCGAACAGCACCTGGCTCAGGCCATAGCAGGTCTCGATGCCATCGACTTCGAGCAGGGGTGCGGCACTAGCCATGGCGGGTCACCGCATGGGCATCGCCGAGATAGGCGCGTCTGACCTCCGCATCGCCGCGGATCGCCGCCGGCGTGTCGGAGGCGATGACGCGGCCATAGACCAGCACGGTGATGCGGTCGGCGAGCGCGAACACCGCATCCATGTCGTGCTCGACCAGCACGATGGTGACTTCGCGCCGCAATTCGCCGAGCAGTTTGACCATCCGCGCCGATTCGGTGACGCCCAATCCAGCCATCGGCTCGTCGAGCAGCAGCAATTGCGGCCTGGTGGCGAGCGCGACCGCGAGCTCAAGCTGGCGCTGCTCGCCATGGCTCAGCGCGGCGACGACGACATCGGCGCGCGGTTCGAGCCCGACCCGGGCGAGCGCGGCGCGCCCGCTGTCGCGGAGCTGGCTTTCCTTGCGGGCGTTGCGCCAGAAATGGAAGGAGTGACCGTGATGGGCCTGGGCCGCCAGCGCGACATTGTCGAGCGCGGTGAAGTCGGGAAGCAGCGAGGTGATCTGGAACGAGCGTGCCAGCCCGAGCGCGCTGCGGCGATACGCCGGCAGCCGGGTAATATCCTGGCCGGCGAAATGCACGGTGCCGGAACTCGGCAGCAACTGCCCAGTGAGCTGGCTGATCAGGGTGGTCTTGCCGGCGCCGTTCGGCCCGATGATGGCGTGCAGTTCGCCGCGCCCGACATCGAGCGAGAGATTGTCGGACGCGGCAATGCCGCCGAAGCGGCGGACCAGGTTCTGGACGCGGAGCAGCGGATCAGCCACGGCGCAATCTCCCGAGCAGCCCCATGATGCCGCCGCGCCCGAATAGCACGATCAGCAGCAGCAGCGGGCCCATGATCATCGCCCAGTATTCGGTGAGCTGCGACAGGAACTCTTCCAGCACCAAATAGACGATCGCGCCGATCACGGGGCCGAACAGCGAGCCCATGCCGCCGAGAATGACCATCACCATCAGGTCGCCGGAGCGGGTCCAGTACATTATCGCCGGGCTGACGAAGTCGGTATTGTTGGCGAGCAAGGCGCCGGCGAGGCCGCACATTGTGCCCGCCATGACAAAGCAGACCAGCCGGTATCTTGTGGCAGGAAACCCGATTGCCTGCATCCGCGCCTCGTTGGAGCGCAGCCCCTGGACCACGAGGCCGAAGCGCGAATTGACAATGCGCCAGATCAGATAGATCCCGCCGGCCAGGCAGCCGAGACAGAGATAGTAGAACTGCACCCGGCTCGACAAATTGATCAGGCCGGCGAAATCGCTGCGCTTGTAGATCGTGAGACCGTCGTCGCCGCCATAGCGCGCGAGCCCCGATGCGACGTAATACGCCATCTGGGCAAAGGCCAGCGTGATCATGATGAAGTAAACGCCACGGGTGCGCAGCGACAGCGCGCCGATCACCAGCGCAAACAGCGCCGAGGCTGCGAGGGCCACCGGCCACTGGATGAAACCGGAGCCGATGCCCTCGAAGGCGAGAATGCCGACGGCATAGCCGCCGATGCCAAGATAGGCGGCATGGCCGAAGCTCATCATGCCGCCATATCCCATGATGAGATTGAGGCTTGCCGCCGCCAGCGCGAAGATCACGATGCGGGTGAACAGCGTCAGCACGAAGATGTTGCCGCTGAGCCCGGAATAGAGCGGCAGCAACAGCAGCAGGACCGCGACCAGTGCCGCGACGGCGTTGCGGAGGCTGAGCGAGGCGGTCATCGCCGGTTGGCCGGAAACAGCCCCTCCGGCCGCACCACCAGCACGATCGCCATCAGCAAATAGATCAGCATCGAGGACAGTGCCGGCGCCGCGGTGGAAGCGGCCGCCGAACTCAGCATCTTGCGCAGCAGATCGGGCAAAAAGGCCCGGCCCAGCGTGTCGATCATGCCGACCAGGATCGCGGCCAGGAACGCGCCGCGGATCGAACCGATGCCGCCGATCACGATGATGACAAACGCCAGGATCAGGATGTTCTCGCCCATGCCGATCTGGACCGTCAGGATCGGGGCCTGCATCAGCCCGGCCAGCCCGGCCAGCGCGGCGCCGAGCCCGAACACCAGGGTGTAGAGCAGCTTGATGTTGATGCCGAGTGCGCCGATCATTTCCCGGTTGGAGGCGCCGGCGCGGATCAGCATGCCGATGCGGGTTCGCATCACCACCAGATAGAGCATCAGCGCGACCGCGAGCGCGACCACGATGATGGCAAGCCGATAGGCGGGATAGAACACGCCGGGCACGATCTGGACCGGCACCGTCAGCCACGCCGGCAGCGGCAGCGCGAGGCCCGCCGGACCCCAGACCAGCCGCACCGCGTCGTTGAAGAACAGGATCAGCCCGAACGTCGCCAGCACGTGATCGAGATGATCGCGGCCGTAGAGATGGCGCAGCGCGACGACTTCCAGCAAGATGCCGAGCAGCAGCGTCGCGCCCAGCGCAAGCACCACGCCGACGACGAAATTGCCGCTCCAGGCGACGAAGGTCGCGGCAAAATAGGCGCCCATCATGTACAGCGAGCCATGGGCGAGGTTGACCAGGTCCATGATGCCGAACACCAGGGTCAATCCCGCCGCCAGCAGGAACAGCAGCAGGCCGAACTGCAATCCGTTGAGAAACTGTTCGACGACGAGCAGCATGACCGCTTAGACGGGGCTGAAAGAAAACAGCGGCAGCGCGCCAGCGCCGCCGCCGCATGGATCCAAAGCCGTGATCACTTCATCGGGCATTTGTCGTGGAAGCGATCCTGGTCGTCCTTGACGATGGTGGCAACCGTCTTCAGCGAGAGCTGGCCTGCGGCATCCTTGACCACGTCCTGAAGATAGAAATTCTGGATCGGGATGTGGTTGTTGCCGAATCTGAACGCGCCACGCACGGACTTGAAGTCCGCCTTCTCCATCGCCGCCTTCATCTCGTCCTTCTTGCTGGTGTCGCCCTTCACCGCCGCCACGGCGCTGTTGATCAACTGCGCGGCGTCGTAGGATTGCGCGCCGTAGAAGCTCGGGCGCATGCCGGGGTACTTCTTGCGGTAGTCGGCGACGAACTTCTTGTTCTGCTCGTTCGGCAGATCGTTCACCCACTCCTGCGCCCCGGGGACGCCGAGCGCGTTGTCCTTCTGCAACGGCAGCGTCGTTTCGTCGATGGTGAAGGCGGTGTAGAGCGGCATCTGCGCTTTCAGACCGGCCTGCGAATATTGATTGAGGAACTGGACGCCGGCAGCGCCCGGATAGAACACGAAGATCGACGCTGCGCCGGAGGCCCGCGCCTTGGTGAGCTCGGCCGAAAAGTCGAGCTGGGTCGGCCACACCGTATATTCCTCGCCCTTGATCTCGCCCTTGAAGGTGCTCTTGACGCCGGTCAGCATGTCCTTGCCGGCGGCGTAGTTAGGGCCGATCAGGAATACCGACTTGACGCCCTTCTGGTTCATGTATTCGCCCATCGCCTGCGGCGTCTGGTCGTTCTGCCAGGAGGTCGAGAACACGTAGGGCGAGCAGAGTTCGCCGGCGAGCTGCGACGGACCGGCATTGGCGTCGACCATGATCGTCTTCGAATCCACGATCGGCTTCAGCGAGGCGAGCAGCACGTTCGACCAGATATAGCCGGCGATGAAGTCGACCTTGTCGGACAGGATCAGCTTCTCGGTCTTCTGCTTGCCGACGTCAGGTTTGAAAGTGTCGTCCTCGTAGATCACCTCGACCGGCTTGCCGCCCATCTTGTGGCCGAGATGGTCGAGCGCGAGCTCGAACGAATTGCGCATGTCGTTGCCGATCACCGCAGTCGGGCCGCTGAACGTGCTGACGAACCCGATCTTGATGGTATCCCCCGCCGCAGCGGGCTGGGCCAGTGCCAGCGCCGCAACGCCCGCCAGCCAGAATGCCGTTTTCATGTGTCTCCCCTCCTCACTCGTAAAAGCCGCCCGTCGAACCGGCCGCCCCATCCCGGGAGTTCTCCGTGCTTCGCTTGCGTGTGTCCCCCGCCAGGACCTGTTTTGTGCGCGAAATCTTCAGGCGACGGCAAGCTTGAACCGCGTGGCTCCCTCTAGAACCTTCGGCCCATCGCCGGCGCACTATGCACCATAATTCGTGCTGGCGGTGGATGGCAAGAATTATAGTTCAGCTAAGCGACCTAATGTAAAATGCAGCTTTACATATGTAAAATTATGTTTTACACTCTTGATCCAACGATCGGAAAACAATGATCGATAGTTTCAAGCACAAAGGGCTGAGGCAGCTTTTCGAGGACGATACGGCCAAGGGCCTGAACGCCGAGCATGTGCGTAAGCTCCGGCAGATTTTGGGCGTGCTGCATGCGGCGGAAACGGTTGAGGCGCTGCGATTGCCGACGTTCGGCCTGCACCCATTGAAGGGCGAGCTTAAGGGTTTTTGGGCCGTGACCGTGCGCGCGAACTGGCGGGTTGTTTTTCGGTTCGAGGATGGCAAGGCATTCGATGTTGACCTTGTAGACTATCATTGAGGAGGTTGCCGACATGGAGATGAAAAACCCACCCCATCCCGGCGAGTTGATCGGCGACACGCTCGACGAACTGGACGTTTCAATTGTCGCGGCAGCAAAGGGCCTTGGCATTACGCGGCAGCAGCTTCACAACTTGATTGCGGGCCGCAGCGGCATCACGCCGGAAATGGCTGTAAAGCTCGAGAAGGCGATCGGCAGTACGGCCGACACCTGGCTGAGGATGCAGATGAATTATGACCTGGCCCAGGTCCGGAAGCGCACCATCAATGTCAAGCGTTTGGCGCCCGCCTAGCTCTCGAGGGGGAGCTTTGCCTGCGACGACGGCGCGAGCGGCCGATCAAAGCTGGAATTCGGCGCCATCGACGATGTAGGGCGCGTGGCGGAAATCCCGGATCGCGGCGACTTGGCCGGCCGACCATTGCAGCAGCATGAAGTATTTCGGCGCGCGCGGCTCGCCGGGATCGAACACCAGAATCGCCGACTGGCCGTCCACCAGCCCGGGGACCAGATGCCAGTCCGCAATCCCCGCATAATTGCCGAAATAGCGGGAGACCTCGGCCTTGCCGTTCATCCGCGTCTTGTTGACGAGGTCGAGACGGACATCATCGGCGATCATGGCGCGGACGGCATCGAAATCGCGGGCGTTGAAACGTGCCACGTAGGCGCCGAGGCGATCGCGCTCGGCCGCCGATAGTGGCGGGTGCGGCATATCGTCCGGCTCGGCCGCAAGTTCACGCAGCCGCGCGCGCCCCCGATGCAGCGCGGCTTTCACCGCCGGCATGCTGAAATCCATCACGTCGCAGAGTTCCTGCAGCGAGCAGCCGAGCACGTCCATCAGGATCACGCTGGAGCGCTGCGCCACCGGCAGCCGCATGAAGGTGCGCAGGCTTGCGCCCGCGATCTGGCGGCTCGCGACGGGGTCGGCAGGGTCGGCAATCATGTCCAGTTCCTCGCCTGATCGAAGTTTATCCTGCCGTGTGCGGCGGCGGAGAAAATCCAGCGCGGTGTTGTGCGCGATGCGAAACAGCCAGCCCTCGGCATTGCCGAGCGGCGCCGCGGAAGGATACGACTCCACCGCCTTGATCAACGCGTCCTGCAGCACGTCTTCGCCATCGATCACCGAGCCGACCATGCGCGCGCAATAGCGATGCAGCTTCGGCCGTATCGCGACCAGCAGAGCGTCGATGCCGGACGCGGCGGCTGATCCCTGGGGGAGCGATTTCATTCCGCCTCCGGCAACAACGGCCGATCTCAAGCTTCGGCCAGCATCCGATAATTGCCGATAATCGTCACGCCGCGAACCAGCGGCGGTTCGGCACAGCGGTCGCGGACCCCGCTTTGAAACGCCTGGAAGGCGGCGAGTTTTGGCAGCGCGCTGGTGCCGTCATCGGCCGCGGTCTCGACGATGTGAACAAATGTATCATCGTCCAGCCGCAGGCAACAATAGCGCACGCCTTCCGGCTGCATCGTCCTCAGTTCGGAAAATACGGCCGCCGCCAGTTCGGCATTCTCGTTGGCTGCATCGGGCCTCGTCCGGTACCTGATCAATCTCTGCTTCATGGTGTCCTCCGCTGGTTTGTGCTGTCTCGACCACCAAGACGTGCGGCGGCCCGCAAAGGATTCGGTCGCCAAGAAATTATTTCGAGCCGGTGCCGGCGGCCGTCATTTCACCAGCGGACAGCCGCCGTCGGCCATCGGGCGAAACGCCTGATCGCCCGATATGGTGGAGACCAGCCGGTAATAGTCATACGGATATTTCGACTCGCCGGGCTTCTTGACCTCGAACAGATACATCGGATGGACCACCCGGCCGTCCTGCCGGATCACGACGTCGCCGAACAGCCTATCCCGGCCCCTGAATGTCTTCATTTGCGGCACTACCTTCTTGGCGTCGTCGCTGCCGGTCGCAGCGACCGCGTTGAGATAGGTCAGGGTCGAGGCATAGACGCCGGCCTGATTGCCGCTCGGCATCTTGCCGTTCATGCCCGGCCGCGCGGCAAAACGCCGGGCAAAGGCGCGGGTGTCGTCGTCCATGTCCCAATAAAACGCTTCGAGTAATTGCAGTCCCTGCGCGACCTGCAATCCCATGCCCTGGACGTCGTTGATGAACAGCAGGAAGGCGACCATGCTCTGGCCGCCCTGCGCGATGCCGAACTCGGCCGCCTGCTTGACCGCGTTGATGGTGTCGCCGCCGGCATTGGCGAGGCCGATCACCTTGGCCCCGGAATTCTGGGCCTGCAGCAGCAGCGAGGCGAAGTCCGAGGTGCCGAGCGGATGCTTGCTGGAACCCAGCACCTTGCCGCCGTGCTTCTCGATATAGTTGGTGGCTTCGGCCTCGATGCCCTGGCCGAGCGCGTAGTTCACGGTGAGAAAGTACCAATCGGTGCCACCGCGCTGCATCATCGCCGCCGCCGTGGTGTTGCCGGTTGCCCAGGCGTCATTGACCCACTGGATGGTGTTCGGCGAACAGGCCTTGCCGGTCAGATCGGAGCTTGCGGTGGAAGATGCGAGAAACGTCATCCGCGAGCCGCGCAGCAGCGAATTGATGGTAAGGCCGACGGCCGAATTGGGCACGTCGACCACCGCGTCGACGCCGTCGACGTCGAGCCATTTGCGCACGATGGCCGAGCCGACGTCGGCCTTGTTCTGATGGTCGGCGTAGACGATCTCGACCTTGATGTTCTTGCCGCCGCCATTGAAATCCTCCGCGGCCATCCGCGCCGCTTCCACCGAACCCATGCCGTTGGTGTCCTGGAAGATGCCGGAGATGTCATTGAGCACGCCGATCCGCACCACCTGATCGGAAATCTCCGCGCGCGCCGATCCGAAGGCGGCACACGACAGTGCCAGCGCCAGAACCCCACTCAACCGCTTCATGGTTGCTCTCCCTGTTATCTGATCTTTTTGCGCCGACCGTTGCAGCCTGCCCTGCGAACCCTGGCCCAATGTATCGGGTTTCAGCACAGGCGGCTGGCATTTTTGTTCCGCGCGACCATGCCCCGCGCCGACAATGCGGATCGCGTGTCACACAAGGCAAGGCTGACCTACGCGGCACGCCCAAGCGCGACACCCCCAAACAAAAGCCCTGCCGTTGCGCGGACCGGGCTGGCCTCGGCGCGAGCGAATGCATAGTCTCCTGGACGGAAACATCTGAACCCTGGAGGTCGCAAAGCCGATGACGATGACGCCGGCAGGGTCCCATCGCATCGTGATCGTCGGCGCCGGTTTCGGCGGGCTCGAGGCCGCACACCGGCTGGCGGGTGCGCCGGTCGAGATCACGCTGATCGACCGCCGCAACCATCATCTGTTCCAGCCGCTGCTGTACCAGGTCGCGACCGCGTCATTGGCGACATCGGAGATCGCCTGGCCGATCCGCTATCTGTTGCGCGGACGAAAGGAGGTCACGACCCTGTTTGCGACGGTGAGCGGCGTCGACCCGGCCGGAAGGCGCGTGCTGCTGGAAGACGGCGGCGCGTTACCCTACGACACGCTCGTGCTCGCCACCGGTGCCCGCCATGCCTATTTCGGCCACGATGAATGGGAGCCGTTCGCCCCGGGGCTGAAAACGCTGGAGGATGCCACCACGCTGCGGCGCCGCATCCTGGTCGCGTTCGAACGCGCCGAACGCGAGCCCGATGCGGAGCGCCGCGCCGCACGGCTCACCTTTGTCATTATCGGCGCCGGCCCGACCGGGGTCGAGCTTGCCGGCACCATCGCCGAACTGGCGCAGGACACGCTGCCGCCCGACTTCCGCAACATCGACACCCGCAAGACGCGGGTGGTGCTGATCGAGGCCGGCCCGCGGGTGCTGGCCGGGTTTGCCGACGATCTTTCCGCTTACGCGCAGCGCTCGCTCGAGGGCATGGGCGTCGAGGTGCTGCTGGGACAGCCGGTGACCGAATGCAACCGTGACGGCGTCGTGTATGGGGGCAACCGGCTTGCGGCCAAGACCATCATCTGGGCCGCCGGCGTGCGCGCTTCACCGGCCGCCGAATGGCTGAATGCCCCGGCCGACCGCGCCGGCCGCCTGCAGGTCCTGCCTGACCTCACCGTTCCCGGCCACCCCGACATCTTCGCAATCGGCGATACCGTCGTGATCGCGGCGCCGGACGGCAATCCGGTCCCCGGCATCGCGCCGGCGGCCAAGCAGCAGGGACGTTATGTCGCCGACTGCATCAAGGCGCGGCTGCGCGGGGCTGCGCTCGGCCCGTTCCACTACAAGCACGCCGGCAGCCTGGCGCAGATCGGCAAGCGGCAGGCGGTGATCGATTTCGGCCGCTTCAAGCTGCGCGGCACCCTCGCCTGGTGGATCTGGGGCATGGCGCACATCTATTTCCTGATCGGCGTGCGCAACCGGCTCGCGGTGGCGACCAGTTGGCTGTGGAACTACGTGCGCGATCAGCGCTCCGCGCGCCTGATTACCCAGGGCAGCAGCAAGGTGGGTCGCTGAGCTTCACCGCTTGGCGCGGTCAGACCGGCCAGAGCAATTCCGCCAGATCGAACAGGTCGCCGGCCCTGTCCTGCCAGTCCTCGATACAAATGTGCCGGACCGGATCGCTCGCCCGATGCAGCAGAAGCAGCGCCATCAGCCGGTGCTTCAGCGTCGCCCCGATGTCGGCGTTCGTATATCCGTATCCCTCGAACAGGCTTCGAATCCGGCCGGGCCTTCCCGCCGTCATGAAGGCGCTCGGGCCCAGCAGATCGTATTCGCCCCATCCGGTCAGCACGTCGCCGAAATCGATCAGCCCTGCCAGCCGCCAGTCACCGCTTTGCCGGCTCAGCAGAAGATTCTCCGGGATATATTCGCCGGTCAGGATGACCGGCGGCGCGTCGAGCGGAATAAGGCCTGCGGCGTAGTCGAGAAAGTCGTCCAGCCGGTCGAGAAATTTCGGTGGCAATCCAAGACGCGTGTGCCTCGCCCGGCATCCCTCGATCTGCCGCCGCATGAACTGGCGCCAATTCGGTTCGATGCGGGACAGCTCGCCAACCGGAACGCGCTGCACTTCCGCAATGGTTTCGCCGACCTCACCGAGCAGGCGCACTTTCTCAGCTTCCGCCAGCGCGGGCCATGCTTGCGCGCCAAGGATACCGCCGAGCCGGGTGATCACGAGATACGGCCAACACTCGCGCTCGCCTTCGAGCACGATTTCCGGAATGGCAATCCTGACCCGGCCGCGCAGCCGCGCCAGCGCCGCGCGCTCCGAGATGAACTGCGCGCGCAGCATCGGCGGAAACATCTTCAGCACCAGCCCGCCATCGAGCGCCACCACCAAATTGGTCCCGGTCGGAAAAGGCTGCAGATCGGCGCAAGGCAAGCCGTGACCCCGCGCGATGTCGCGCACCATCGGCAGCCATCGCGAAGGGTCGGCCCGCCACGCCCGCAACGTCTCGGTGTCCGGCAATGGCGGCGGCGACGGCATGGCTTCCACTTGGTTTGAAGGAATCGTCTGCGGGTCCGCCCAGCCTATCACAGCGGCGTGGTGCGGCGACCAACGGCTAGCGATTGGCCCGCTCGAACTGCCGCAGCAGCCTGTTGCCGCGCTCGACCGCCGAATCCAGCGCGGCCTGCGCCGATTTCCGGCCGCTGAACGCCTGCTCCAGTTCATCATCGATCACGTCGCGGATCAGAACGAAGGATCCGAGCCGCACCCCCCGCGAATTCTCCGTCGGCGGTTTCAGCGTGATCTCCTCGATCGAGATCGCGGCACCGGGATTGCGATCGTAGAAGCCCTGCTCGCGTGTCAGATCGAATGCCGCGCGGGTCACCGGCAAATAGCCGGTGTTCTGGTGCCAGGTGGCCTGAACCTCCGGCTTCGACAAAAAGCTGAAGAATTTCGCGACGCCCCTGTATTCACCGGGCGGCCGGTTCCGCAGCACCCACAGCGTCGCCCCGCCGATCGTGGTATTCTGCGGCGCGCCGGCGACATCGGGCCAGTACGGCAACATGCCATAGCCGACCTCGAATTTCGAATTGGCCCTGATATCGGCGCGGGTCGCCGACGAGCCGATGAAGATCGCGCATTCGCCATTCTGGAAGCGCGGCTCCGCCGACGTCGCGCGGCCGCTATAGTCGAACACCTTGTCGGCCTGCCACGCCGCCAGTTGCGCGATGTGGCGCACCATCACCGGGTTGTTGAAATTGAGCACGGCATCGAGGCCGCCGAAGCCGTTGGCGTCGGTGGAGATCGGCAGGTTGTGGTAGGCGGAAAAATTCTCGACGTTGATCCATGACGGCCAGGACGTGGTGAACCCGCATACGGTGCCGGCCGCGCGCAACCGCTTCGCCGCCTCTCCCACCTCGACCCAGGTCTTCGGCGCGGTCTCGGGATCGAGGCCGGCGGAACGGAACAGGTTCTTGTTGTAATAGAGGATCGGTGTCGAGGCGTTGAACGGGAACGACAACATGTTGCCGCCGACATCGGTGTAGTAGCCGGTAACGGCCGGAAGATAGGCAGCAGGGGCGAACGCTTCGGACTGGTCGCGCATCAACTCGAACACCGGATAGATCGCGCCCCGCGCGGCCATCATGGTCGCGGTCGCGATTTCGTTGACCTGGACGATGGCGGGCTGGCTGCGCGACCGAAACGCAAAGATCGCAGCGGTGACGGTTTCGGTGTAATTCCCCTTGTAGCTCGCAACGATGCGGTATTCGGACTGCGAGGCGTTGAAATCCGCGGCGAGCCGTTCCAGTTGCCGCCCGAGTTCGCCCGACATCGCGTGCCACCACATGATGTCGGTGACCGCCAGCGCCGGCGAGGCGAAGCCGATCGCGACCGCGGCGGCAGCCAGGTACAGGAATCTCAACGCCGGCTTCACCATCAAAACGTTCCAGCCTTCGGCGGCCGAGAGGCGCTTCCGGACCACATGCGCTCCGGTATAGCCTCGTATCGGCGGCTTTGGTCCACCAAAGTGGTTCGCGGCGCACAATTGACCATAACAGCGGCCCAGGCAGAATGGCGATATCGGCCCGTTGCCGCTAAAATGCGTTGAACCTTTTATTCCTTCCGCCGACATCATCACAAGGGGATGAGTAACCCGTGTACAGCCGCGCCTACCTTTCGCGGATCGGAGCCCCCGTTGTCGCGCTGTGTTCAATGGCGGTCGCAACGGGCGTGAACACGCGGGAATTCCGCGGCGCCGATACCGCCAATCACGACCAATATACCGGCTTTGATCGCTTCGCCGAACCCATGGCGAGTCCGGACGTGCTGGCGATGTCGCTGAAGGCCAGGGTCGGCCTGCCGACTGACGAGCCCGATCCGGCGTCCGCGACACCGATCGAACGAATTCGCAAGGTGGAGTGAATTGAGCTTGGAAGCAGCGCTGCCGGACGAAGCGGCGGAACCGCCGGCAGGCCTTGCCGCGCGCGGTCGATTCCGCATTGTCGGGCTGGTCCGTGCAGTGCCGATCCGCTGGCGTATCCTGTCGATCGCCGCGCTGAACTCGGCCGTGGTCGTGGTGCTGGCCGCCTTGATATGGAACGGCGCCGAGGTGCTCGGCTCGGCCTGGGACGACGTGCGGCAGGTGCGCAAGTCCGACAAGATCCTGGCGCTGCTCGAGAGCGAGACCAGCCGACTGCAGAACCTGATCCATCGCTACATCAACCAGCCGAGCCCGGAATTCTTCGCCGAGATCCTGCTGCTGCGCGAAGCAGTGCTCGGCACGCTGACCACGCGGGCCTCGACCGATCCGATCCTGTCGGGATCGGTGGAAGAACTGGAACGCGTCACCGAGCGCTTCCTCAACGGCTTCGGTGAGCTGCGCACGGTGCAGGCAACCATCTCGAAGACCTACGAGGAGCAGGTGCTGACCCCGGCGCGGGACATGGCCGGGCTTTATTCCATCGTCGAAGGCGCCACCGGGCACCGCGACGCGCCGATCTGGCCGGCGCTTGGAAAGTCCCGCGAGGCCTTTACCGCGATGCTGGTGGCCGCCAACGCCTATTATCTTTCGCTCGCGACCGCATCCGCCGAGGAAGCCCGCCGCAATACCGATACGATCGAAAAGACCATTCCTGTCATGTCCGACCTCGCCGACAACGACCTGCAGCGGATGGCGCTGCAGCGCCTGAAGCTGCGGACGGTGGCGCTGCGCGAGGGGCTTGCGAAGCTGTCGGAGCAGCTCGCGAGCCGAACCGAGCTGCTGCGCAATTCCATCGATGCCAACCAGGCTGAAACCATCGGCGCGATCGACGATCTGTCGATCAAGATGCGCAAGCGCGAACAGAAGGCGCAGGAAACATTCGACCGGACACTCGCCAGCATATCCCGCAAGGTGTTGTCGATCGCCGTGATTTTCCTCGGCATCATCCTCACCGCGGGCGTCGTGATCGCGCTCAGCATCCGGCTGCCGCTGCAGCAGATCATCACGGCGATGCAGGCGATCACCTCGGGTGACTACCACCGGCAGGTGCAGGGGACGGCCGCGAGCGACGAGGTCGGCGCGATGGCCCGCGCGGTGGAGGTGTTCCGCGAAAATGCCATCGCCAAACGCAAGACCGAGGACGAGCTGCGCGCCTCCAAGGAGAAAGCCGAGGGCGCGCTGCTCGAGCTGAACACCGCCCAGCAAAACCTGATCGACGCCGAACGGCTGGCGGCGCTCGGCGGCCTGGTCGCCGGCGTCGCTCATGAGGTCAACAATCCGATCGGCATCAGCCTGACAGTGGCATCGAGCTTCGCCCGCCGCGCCGAAATGTTCGGGGGCGCATTGAAATCCGACACGCAATTGCGACGGTCGCAGCTTGAGGACTTCGTCCAGACCTCGCGCGACGCCGCCCAGCAGCTCGTGGCGAACCTGCAGCGCGCCGCCGAACTGATCCAGTCCTTCAAGCAGGTCGCGGTCGACCGCTCGCATGTGGAGCGCCGCCAGTTCAGTCTCGGCGAAGCCACCGACCAGATCATCGCGAGCCTGCGGCCGGTGCTGAAGAAGGCGACGATCGCGCTGTCGGTCGACATCCCGGAGGGCCTGGTGATCGACGGCTACCCGGGCTCCTACGGGCAGATTCTGACCAATCTGGTCCTCAACGCCACCAATCACGCGTTCGCCGACGGCCGTTCCGGGGCGATCTCGATTTCGGCGCGGCCCCGTGGCAGCGACGATGTCGAGATCGTTTTCGCCGACGACGGTGCCGGAATGACCCCGGATGTGCAGCGCCAGGCGTTCGACCCGTTCTTTACCACCCGCCGCAATGAGGGCGGCACCGGGCTCGGCCTGCACATCGTTTACAATCTGGTTACCCAGCAGCTCGGCGGCCGAATGATGCTGGATTCAAGGCTGGGACAAGGCACCACATTTCGCATTATCATGCCGACAGCCGCCAGGACCGACACCGCAACCGCAACCGCAGACCAGGCAAGCGACGGGATTACGCAATGGCCGAACAGGACGATGTCCTCCATTTGATCGACGATTCCGGAACCGTTCTGGAAACGTCGAGCGGGCGCAAATGGAAGATCGCTGTAATCGACGACGACCGGGCCGTACACGAAGGCACGCGGTTTGCGCTGAGCGACTACTCTCTGCACGGCCAGACGCTTGAAATCCTGTCGGCCTACTCCGCCGCCGAGGGCCGGGTCCTGATGCGCGCGCATCCCGACATTGCCGCGGTGCTGCTTGATGTCATCATGGAGACCGACGCCGCCGGGCTCGATCTCGTCGAATATATCCGCAACGAGATCAAGAACGAGACCGTCCGCATCATCCTGCGCACCGGCCAGCCTGGACAGGCACCGGAGCGGCGCGTAATCGTCCAGTACGACATCAACGACTACAAGGCAAAGACCGAGCTCACCGCCGACAAGCTGTTTACCTCGCTGACCGCGGCGTTGCGCAGTTACCAGCAGCTCGAGCGCATGGTGCAGACCCGGCGCGGGCTCGAGATCATCATCGATGCCGCCTCGACCCTGTACGACTTCAAATCGATGCAGCAACTCGCCGAGGGCGTGCTGACCCAGATCGCGTCGCTGCTCAATGTCGATTGTGCCGGCATTCTGGTGCTGCGCGATGGCGGCGCGGTCAGCGACGATTTTTCCGTGCTGGCCGGGTCGGGCTGCTACAGCCGCTTCATCGGCACCGCCGGATCCGGATCGCTCGACCCCGATCTGCGCGCGATGGTGGAAGCCGCCTTCAGACGGCGCAAGCATGAATTCCTCGACCACCGTTCCGTGCTCTACGTCCGCACCGGCAGCGGGCGAGAGGTCGTGGTGCTGTTGCAGGCGGAGCGACCGCTCTCGGAAACCGACCGCTCGCTGGTCGAGATCTTTGGAAGCCGGCTGTCGATCGCGTTCGACAACGTCATTCTTTACCAGCAGCTTCACGAGGCCAACACCCAGCTCGAGGACCGCGTCGCCCAGCGCACCCGCGCGCTGATGCAGGCCAACCGCAGGCTGTCGGCGCAATGGCTGCGGCTGCAGCGCGCCAACGGCTTCAAGAACGAGATCCTCGGCACGGTTGCTCACGACCTGAAGAATCCGCTCGGGGTGATCCTCGGCCGTACCGAAATGCTGACCGAACTGATCAGCGCCGAATCCTCCACCGAGAGTGTCATCGCCCAGGTCGATCACATCCGCGATGCCACAAGGCGGCTGACCTCGATGGTCGACCATCTGATCTCGGACGCGATAGCCGATGCCTTTGACATCTCGATCCGCCGCGAGCCGGTCGATGTCGCAGCCCTGGTCAGCGAGGTCGCCGATGCCAATCAGCCGCTCGCCGTCAACAAGCAGCAGACCATCATGGTGTCAGCGCCGCCGAACTTCGTCACGATGTGCGATGCCGACCGTATGCGTGAAGCGATCGACAATCTCGTCAGCAACGCCATCAAATACAGCCCGATCGGCGGCAAGATCGCACTGCTGGTGAGCCGGGAGCAGAACACCACGGTGATCCGCATTGCGGATGAAGGCGCCGGCCTGTCCCCGGAGGATCTCGGACGGCTGTTCGGCCGCTTTCAGCGGCTGTCCGCCAAACCCACCGGCGGAGAGAGCTCGACCGGCCTCGGGCTTTCGATCGTCAAACGCATTGTTGACATGCATGGCGGCCGGATCACCGCTGACAGCCCCGGTCCAGGCCAGGGTTCGACCTTCACCGTCACACTCCCCGCGACGGAGATGTCATAACATGGCGCAGAGCCCGCACATCATCATCGTCGACGACGAGGCACCGGCCCGCGAAATGGTTGGCGAGTACCTCAAGATGCACGGCTTCACGGTGACGCTTTGCGACGGCGGCAAGAGCCTGCGCAGCGCCATCGAAACCAGTGTGCCCGATCTCGTGGTGCTCGACCTCAACATGCCGGAGGAGGACGGGCTTTCGATCATCCGCGATCTCAAGGGCCGCGCCAATGTCCCGGTCATCATGCTGACCGCGACCGCAAGCCCGATCGACCGCGTGGTCGGCCTTGAACTCGGCGCCGACGATTACATCGCCAAGCCCTGCGAGTTGCGCGAGCTGATGGCGCGAATCCGCTCGGTGTTGCGAAGGAGCGCGCCGGCAAGAACCGCCGCCGCGCTGGAGACCGGCGCGGCGAAAGCCGCAAAGGATCGATTGGTGCGGTTCGGCACCAAATGGCTCGACCTCGAGGCGCAGGCGTTGCGCGACGACGAGGGCAACGAACATCCGCTGACCGCCTCCGAATTCGGCTTGCTGAAGGTGTTCGCGGCCAATCCGAAGCGGGTGTTGTCGCGCGAGCGGCTGCTGGAATTGGCCAATGCGCGCGACAGCGAGGCGTTCGATCGCGCCGTCGACCTGCGCATCATGCGAATTCGGCGCAAGATCGAACCGGATCCGACCCGGCCCGCGGTGATCCGCACCATCCGGGGCGGCGGATATCTGTTCTCGCCCGCCGGCGACAGGGCGTAGTCATCTTTGTCGTCCCCGCGAAGGGGACGACGATGGGAATCGGAGGGCGAGCCGCTTCCCCATTGCCTCCAATTTGCGGATCATTGAAATCGTTCACATTTCCTGCCCGAATGTTTCGTCGCGGCGGCGGCGACGAAACAATTATTCCGCTGATGAAACCATTTTCCGCTTTTCGTGCAGACATCCCGAAACGTTCGCTGGCTATCAATTTAGCTAACAAACGCCGTCAAGGCGATCAGTGGGAGCCGGTCATGCAGAACGTCGTCGCCATCAATGCCGCGGCCCGCCAGGGCATCCTCGCTGCCCAGGCGACCTCTGACGAAATGCTGCTGGAAGGCATCGCCGATGGCGGCCGGACCGCGATGCACATCCTGTATTGCCGGCACAATGTCCGGGTCTATCGCTTCATCCTTCGCATGGTGCGCGACGCCTCGACGGCCGAGGATCTGGTCAGCCAGGTGTTCCTCGACGTGTGGCGCACGGCGGCCCAGTTCGAAGGACGTTCCCAGGTTTCGACCTGGCTGCTGTCGATCGCCCGCTTCAAGGCCCTTACGGCGCTGCGCCAGCGCCGCCACGAGGACATCGATCAGGAGGATGTGCTTGAAATCGCCGATGCGGCCGACACACCCGAAGCCTCGCTCGACCGCAGCAACACCAGCGCGATCCTGCGCGCCTGCATCGCCAAACTGTCGCCGGCCCATCGCGAGATCATCAACCTCGTCTACTACCATGAGAAGTCGGTCGAGGAAGTGGGCACGATCATCGGGATTCCGCAGAGCACGGTGAAGACCCGGATGTTTTACGCCCGCAAGCAACTCGCCGACCTGCTCAAGGGCGCCGGCGTCGACAACCTGGCGGCGTGAGCTAAATCATAGCAAATTCAACTGCTTGGGTGAAATTTCGCGCAGATGCTCCGATGCTGTTCCCTACGATAATATTAGCAACCACGAAACAAATGAAACAATCCACGACATCATCCGGAAAAATCTGACCGCTATAGTGTCATCGTCGATTTCACCACTTCCAACCTCCCAAGAACCTCCAACGACCCGGACGGGATGCCCCCCTCCGGGTCGCTCTGTATTTGGGACCCGCCATCGACGGTCGTGACAATCATGGAGAGCCTCACGCACACGTGACACGTTCCAGCCAGCGCCCACGTAACGCTTCCCCTCGACGTCCCGAAACACCCCTGCGGAGTCCGGCATGGCCACGAGGCCCGGCCGATGTTCGATGGATTCGGTGCGATGTTGAACGTTGTTCTTGCCCTGCTCGCCGGTGTGGTCACCATCGCGGCACCCTGCACGCTTCCGATGCTGCCGATCCTGCTTGGCGCGTCGGTCGGCCAAACCGGCAAGACGCGGCCGGCGCTGATCGCGCTCGGCTTTGTGATGTCGTTTTCGGCCGCTGCACTGCTGCTGAGCGCGATCACCCGTGTTTTTGATTTCGATCCCGCTGCCTTGCGCACCGGTGCATCGATCCTGCTGCTTGGGTTCGGGCTGCTGATGATCTGGCCAGCGCCGTTCGAATGGCTGTCGATCCGGATTGGCAACCTGACAAACGGCGGCTTCGCCGGCAGCGCGCTGCCGCGCCACGGCAATATCGGCGGCTTCGTGCTTGGCACGACCCTCGGTCTGGTCTGGACGCCATGCGCCGGTCCTGTGCTCGGTTCGATCCTCACCATCGTCGCGACCTCGGCGGATGTCGGCTGGGCCAGCGCGTTACTCGTGGTCTACGCCATCGGTGCGGCGATCCCGATGCTGGCGATCGCTTATGGCGGACAGGCCGTCACAACCCGCGTTCGCAGCATCGCCCGGATCTCGCCGCGGCTGCAGCAGGGGTTCGGCGTTGTCGTGATCGCATTCGCGATCGCGTCCTATTTTCAATACGACACGCTGATTGTGGCGTGGCTGACAGGATTTTACCCGAACGGCCAGCTCGGCCTGTAATCAACCCCGATGGAGCCTCCGATGACCATACGATCGCTTGCGACAGCCGCCTCGGCGGTTGCCCTTTGCCTGTTCGGCGCAGCCCAACCCGGCCTCGGCGCGGAGGCGGCGCCCGAACCGACCGTCCCGTTCACGATTGCCGCGGCGCAGGGCAGCGCACCTGATTTTACCGGCATCAGCAACTGGTTCAATTCCGCACCCCTCAAGCTTGCGACCCTGCGTGGCAAGGTGGTGCTGGTGGATTTCTGGACCTATGGCTGCGTCAACTGCATCAACACGCTGCCCCATGTCACCGAACTCTACGCGAAATACAGGGATCGCGGCCTGGTCGTGGTAGGCGTTCACACCCCGGAATTTGCCTTCGAGCGATCCGCATCCAACGTGCAGGCCGCGCTGAAGCGGCACGGCATCACCTATCCGGTGGCGCAGGACAACGCGTCGCAGACCTGGAACGCCTATGGCAACCAGTACTGGCCAGCGCAGTACATCATCGACCAGAATGGAAAAATCGTCTTCCAGCATGATGGCGAGGGCCAGTACGAGCTGATGGATCGCACCATCGCGCGCCTGCTCAACGCTTCCGGTTGAGCCGCGGCGCGAATTGGCGGGTACCATCGTCGATCGCCGCGTGATAGGGTCTGCGTCGCAATAGCGACGACGGATGGCGGCGATGTTCGAGGGCTGGGATGCCGTGGTATTGGCCCGCGCGCAGTTCGCATTCACGATGTCGTTTCACATCGTGTTTCCCGCCTTCTCGATCGGGCTTGCAAGCTACCTCGCGGTGCTCGAAGCGCTGTGGCTGTGGACCGGGCGCGAAGTCTTCCTCAACCTGTTCAACTATTGGCTGAAGATCTTCGCCATCGCGTTCGGCATGGGCGTGGTGTCGGGCATTGTGATGTCCTACCAGTTTGGCACCAACTGGTCGGCATTCTCGGACAAGGCGGGCCCGGTGATCGGGCCGCTGATGGCTTATGAGGTGCTGACCGCGTTCTTCCTCGAGGCCGGCTTTCTCGGCGTGATGCTGTTCGGGCTGGAGCGGGTCGGTCACCGGCTGCACTTCTTCGCCACCCTGATGGTCGCGACCGGAACGCTGATCTCGGCGTTCTGGATTCTCTCCGCCAATTCCTGGATGCAGACCCCGGCCGGCTACGCCATCAATGCCGAGGGCCAGTTCGTGGCCGCCGACTGGTTCAAGGTCATTTTCAATCCATCGTTTCCCTATCGGCTGGTGCATATGGTGCTCGCGGCCTATCTCACCACCGCTTTCCTGGTCGGCGCGGTCGGCGCGTTTCACCTGCTGCGCGATTCCCATCTGGCCGGGCCGCGGGTGATGTTCTCGATGGCGATGTGGATGGCAACGCTGGTGGCGCCGATCCAGATCATCGCCGGCGACCAGCAAGGCCTCAACACGCTGCAGCACCAACCGGCCAAGGTGATGGCGATGGAGGGGCATTTCACCAGCCATCCCGACGGCGCGCCGCTCATCCTGTTCGGCTGGCCCGACCAGGCTGCCGGCAAAGTGAGATATGCGGTCGAAATCCCGAAAGCCTCCTCGCTCGTGCTCAAGCATTCGCTGGACGCCCCGCTGAACGGGCTCGACACCGTACCGCGGGACAACTGGCCGCCGGTGCCGGTGATCTTCTGGTCGTTCCGGATCATGGTCGGGATCGGATTTCTGATGTTGGGAATTGGCGTCCTCAGCCTTTACGCGCGCTGGCGAGGCCTGCTGTATCAATGGCGCGGGCTGCATCTGTTTGCACTGGCGATGGGGCCAGCGGGCTTCATCGCGGTGCTGGCGGGCTGGTTCACGACCGAGGTCGGCCGGCAGCCCTTTACGGTCTACGGCCTGCTGCGCACCCCCGACTCGGCCTCGCCGCTGGCCGCCCCGGCGGTCGGCTCCTCGCTGCTCGCCTTCGTGATCGTGTACTTCATCGTCTACGCGGCGGGCCTGACCTACCTGTTCCGGCTGATGGCCATCTCGCCGCATCACGGCGAACAGGGACCGCGCGGCGATATCCCGGCCCGCGCCGCCGGGATCACGCCGGCCGCCGGCGTCGCCGCCGAAGGATCCGTCGGATGACCGCCATGATCGACATCGCAACCGTCTGGGCGTTCATCATCGCGTTCGCGGTTTTTGTCTATGTGGTGATGGACGGCTTCGATCTCGGCCTCGGGCTGCTGTTCCCGTTGTTTCCGGCGAAGGCCGATCGCGACGTCATCATGAACAGCGTCGCGCCGGTCTGGGACGGCAACGAAACCTGGCTTGTGCTCGGCGGCGGCGGAATGATGGCGGCGTTTCCGCTCGCCTATGCCGTGCTGATGCCGGCGCTCTACACGCCGATGGTTGCGATGCTGATCGGCCTGATCTTCCGTGGCGTCGCCTTTGAATTTCGCTGGCGGACGACGCAGGGCCAGCGCAACCGATGGGATCTCGCGTTCGCCGGCGGATCGCTGCTGGCGACGCTCGCGCAGGGCATTGCGCTTGGTGCCATCCTGCAGGGCGTCCATGTCGAGGGACGACATTATGCCGGCGGCTGGTGGGACTGGCTGACACCGTTCAGCATCCTGACCGGATTGGCGCTGGTCGCCGGCTACGCGCTGCTCGGTGCGACGTGGCTGGTCATGAAGACCGAAGGCGCGCTTCGCGACCGGGCCTATCGTTTGAGCTGGTCGCTGTTGTTCGCGATGCTGGGCGCCATCGGCGCGGTCAGCATCGCCACGCCGTTCCTCCACGTCCAATACGCGCAGCGCTGGTTCACCTGGCCGAACGTGATCCTGACCGCGCCGGTGCCGATCGCGGTCGCCGCCGTGACCGTGCTGTTGTTGCGCAGCCTCGCCGCCAAGCAGGACTATCGGCCGTTCTTCCTGACCTTGCTGCTGTTCGCGCTGTCCTATGCCGGCCTCGGCATTAGCATGTGGCCCTACATCGTGCCGCAAAGCATCACGATCTGGCAGGCGGCCTCACCCGAGAACAGCCAGCTCTTCATGCTGTTCGGCGTCGCCGTGCTGGTGCCGCTGATCCTCGGCTACACCGCCTGGGCCTATTGGGTATTCCGCGGCAAGGTCACGCCGGGAAGCGGCTATCACTGATGCCGCCGGCGCCAAAGCCGCCGCCGCTGGCGCGCCGCCTGTTATGGTTTGCCGCCCTTTGGCTGGGCGGCGTCGGCACCGTGGCGATCGTGTCCTATGGCTTAAGGCTGTGGCTGGCCCCGAAGTGAGGTTTTCGGCGGCCACGGCACCTTTTTTGCTTTTGAATATTGAAGGCATTTCAGCCAAGTACAAAATCGGTTCCTCTTTCCTTGCCATCGCGCCATCCCTGAGATTTGATGGCGGCGACAATTGCCAAAACGGCGATGGAGACAGCCGGCAGCCCGGCGGGGAGAGCTTTGCATGGTCAAGTTTCGGCACCTGATCTGGATGATGATGGCCGCAGCCGGCCTGATGATTTCAGCCTCGCAGAGCCTTGCCCAGCAACCCGACGTCGGCGATCAGCCGGGGCTTCTGCCCGACGATTCCGTGCAGTTGGACCCGGAATTCAGAAAGCAGATGGTCTATTACCGAACCAGCGAGGCGCCCGGCACCATCATCATCTCGACCGCCGAACGGCACCTCTATCTGGTGCAGGGCAATGGCCGGGCCTTGCGCTACGGCATCGGCGTCGGGCGCGATGGATTCCAGTGGCAGGGATTGCTCAGCATTACCCGCAAGGCCGAATGGCCCGACTGGACGCCGCCGCCCGAGATGATCGCACGCCAACCCTATCTGCCGCGCTTCATGGCCGGCGGACCCGGCAACCCGCTCGGCGCCCGCGCGATGTATCTCGGAACCACCGTCTATCGCATCCACGGCACCAACCGGCCGGATACGATCGGCACCAAGGTCTCGTCCGGCTGCTTCCGGCTGGTCAATGCCGATGTGTCCGACCTCTATGACCGCGTGCCGGTCGGCACCAAGGTGATCGTGCGGCAGAAGCCCGAGCTGTAGCCGCGACGCTGCTTTCATCATCGGCCCATTTTTCCTCCATTGATTGGCGAGAGACAGATATGCGGACATTTCGAGGCGGCCTCCTGATAGGACTGGCGATTGCGTTCGCAATCGCGGCCGCTGCCGTCAGCTATGAACGATATGACACAAGGACCCTGAAGCGGACGATCCGCCGCGGCGAGGTGCTGTGCGGCGTCAATACCGGCCTGCCCGGCTTCTCGATTCCCGACGACAAGGGCAACTGGACCGGCTTCGATGTCGACTTCTGCCGCGCGGTCGCCGCCGCGATCTTTGACGACCCGCGCAAGGCCAAGTTCATTCCGCTCGACGCCAACGAACGCTTCAAGGAGTTGCAGAACCGCAAGGTGGACATCCTGTCCCGCAACTCGACCTGGAGCATGTCGCGCGAGACCTCCTACGACCTCTATTTCCCGGCGGTAGCCTATTATGACGGCGAGGGCTTCATGCTGCCGCAGGCCCGCAACATCGATTCCGCGCTGGCGCTCGACGGCAGCAAGGTCTGCGTGCAGGGCGATACCACCACGCAGCTCAATCTCGCGGATTATTTCCGCGCCAACAACATGAAATACCAGGAGATGAAGTTCGGGAAGCTCGACGACGTCGTCAAGGCCTACGATTCCGGAAAATGCGACGTCCTCACCGCCGATGTCTCCCAGTTATATGCACTGCGACTGAATCTCTCGAAGCCGGACGATCACGTCATCCTGCCCGACATCATTTCGAAAGAGCCGCTCGCCCCCGTGGTGCGGGAACGCGACGACGACTGGATGCTGATCGTGAAGTGGACGCTTTATGCGATGATCAACGCCGAGGAACTCGGCATCACCTCGAAGAACATCGACGAGGCGCTGAAGTCGAAGAAGCCCGACGTGACGCGGCTGGTGGGGACCGAAGGCAGCTATGGCGAGGATCTCGGCCTGACCAAGGACTGGGCTGCCCGCATCATTCGCCATGTCGGCAATTACGGCGAAGTCTACGACCGCAATATCGGCAGCGGATCGAAGCTGAAGATTCCGCGCGGCCTCAATCAGCTCTGGAGCGCCGGCGGCATCCAGTACGCGCCGCCGATCCGGTAGGATCCCAGGGACTGTCGCCGCCCGGCTTGACCAGGTCAAGCCGGGTGATGACGAACTGAGCCGCAGCTCAATAGCGCCGTATCCGCGCCAGTTGGTCGGCGTGGAAATTGCTGTCGCCGAACAGTTCCTGGCAGACCCGTGCGCGTTTCATGAAGAAGCCGATGTCGAACTGGTCGGTCATGCCCATGCCGCCGTGCATCTGCACGCCTTCCTGAACCGCGAGCGTCACGGTCGAGCCGGCGCGTGCCTTGGCGACCGCCACCGCGGCTGCGGCATGGTCGTAATTGCCGTCCAGCGTCTGCAGCGCTTTCAGCACCGCGGCGCGCGTGATCTCGATCTCGATGTAAAGCTGCGCGGCACGATGCTGCAGTGCCTGGAATTCGCCGATCAACTTGCCGAACTGCTTGCGTTCCTTGAGGTAGGCGACGGTGCGGGCGAACACCTCCTCGCCAACCCCCACCATTTCCGAGGCCACCGCGCCGCGGCCGATATTGAGCACGCCCTCCAGCAAGCCGCCGCCGTGATCGACGTCGCCAAGCACGCCGTCGGCATTGACCTCGACACTGTCGAAGGTGATCCGCGCCGCGTTGTGCGCATCGACCATCGCGGTGTGCTCAATCGCGACGCCCCTCGCCGTGGGATCGACCAGGAACAGCGTCAGGCCGTCGCGCTCGCCGGCCGATCCGGCGCTGCGGGCTGCCACGATCAGGAGGTCGGCGGTATGGCCGTCGACCACAAAGGCCTTGGCGCCGCTCAGCCGGAATCCATTGCCGGAACGCACCGCCTGCATCGCGGTCTGCAGCGGGCGGTGCTTGACGCCCTCGTCGATAGCGAGCGCGGCGAGCAGCGAGCCGGCTGATATCTTCGGCAGGTATTCCGACTTCTGCGCGGCGCTGCCGCCGCGCGACAGGGCGGAAGCCGCCAGCACGGCGGTGGCCAGAAACGGCGACGGCATCAGGGTGCGGCCGATCTCCTCCATCACCACGCCAGCCTCGACGCAGCCAAGCCCGCTGCCGCCGAAATCTTCCGGCACCAGCAATCCGGCAAAGCCCATTTCGGCGAACGCGCGCCACAGCTCGCGGGAAAACCCCGCAGCGTCCCTGCTATCGCGAAGCTGCCGCAGATGCGACACCGGCGCCTTGTCGCTGATAAGCCCGCGCGCGCTGTCGCGCAGCATGGATTGTTCTTCGGTGAGGACGAGGGCCATGAGAGAGTTCCGGTTCAGCCTTAAGCCCCCGGCAGGTCGAGGATGCGCTTGGCGACGATGCCGAGCATTACTTCAGAGGTGCCGCCCTCGATCGAATTGGCCTTGGTACGCAGCCAGGCGCGCGGCCGCGCGCCGCCTTTCGAGCGCTCGCTCTCCCATTCCAGCGCATCGATCCCGCCGGCCGACATCAGGATCTCGTAACGGCGCTTGTTGAGCTCGGTGCCGTAATATTTCATGGCCGAGGAAAATGCCGGATGCGACTGCCCGGCCTTGGCCAGATCGACCGCGCGCTCGGCCGCCGCGGCCAGCGCCGCCTCGTCGATCTCGAAGGTGGCAATCTGCCCGCGCAGCATCGGGTCTTCGAGCCGGCCCTGCGCGTCGGTGCCGACCGAGTCCGCGGCGACCTGCCCGAGCGGGCGGCCGACACCGCGCTCACCCATGCCCGAGATCATCGCACGCTCATGCTGCAGCAGATATTTGGCGACATCCCAGCCGCGGTTGACGGTGCCGACCACTTGGGATTTCGGCACCCGAACATTGTCGAAGAAAGTTTCGCAGAACGGCGAGCGACCGGAAATCAGCAGGATCGGCCTGGTGGACACGCCCTTCGAGGTCATGTCGAACAGGATAAAGCTGATCCCGTCATGCTTCCTGGCGGCGGCGTCGGTCCGCACCAGGCAGAAGATCCAGTCGGCGAAATTCGCATAGGACGTCCAGATCTTCTGTCCGTTGATGATAAAATCCTCGCCGTCGCTCTCGGCGCGGGTTTGCAGCGAGGCGAGGTCGGAGCCGGCGTTCGGCTCCGAATAGCCCTGACACCAGCGGATCAGCCCGGCCGCGATCTTCGGCAAATGCTCCTTCTTCTGGGCCTCGGTCCCGTATTGCAGCAGCGCCGGCCCGAGCATGGAAATGCCGAACGAGGTCAGCGGCTGACGCGCGCCGACCGCCGCCATCTCCTGCCGCACGATCTTGGCCTGCTCGGCATCGAGGCCGCCGCCGCCATATTCGCGGGGCCAGTGCGGCACGGTCCAGCCCTTGTCCCGCATCCGCTCGAACCAGACCCGCTGCGGCTCGGACGAGAATTTGGCATTGCGGCCGCCCCAGAACGTATCCTCCTCCGACGTCATCGGCCGTCGCATCTCCGGCGGACAATTCGCATCCAGCCAGGTGCGGGTTTCACGGCGAAACTGATCGAGATCGGACATGGCAGCGTTTCCATCGCAAGGGATCGGATCGACCTTAGCGGTCGCATCGCGGAATTCAATATGCGCGTGCGGCGCCGATGCCGCGGCGGAGGTGGCCATGATGCCCAATCGGGTGTATTCGGCAGAGCCGCAACGGTCGAAAAACAAGAGGAAACGGACATGCGCCTGAAGCTGCTTTCGCCTGGCGAAATGAGTGCGGACCAAAAACAAACCTACGATGAATCGATCGCCGGCAAGCGTGGCGCCCCACCGCCGCCGATGATGGCCTGGCTCAACAGCCCGGAAATGGCGCGGCATGCCACCCGGCTGGGCGGATTTCTGCGGTTCGACACCGTGTTTCCGGCAAAGCTGTCCGAGATTGCGATCCTGGTCACCGCGCGGCACTGGACCTCGCATTACGAATGGTTCGCCCATAAGCGGCTGGCGCTCAAGGGCGGCCTCGACCCGAAGATCATCGACGACATCCGCGACCGCCGCACGCCGCAATTCGACGACCCCAAGGCCAGGATGATCTACGACGTCGCGAGATCGCTGCACGAAGGCCATGGCATCGCCAAGGGGATGTATGACGAGGCGGTCAAGGTTCTCGGCGAGCGTGGAATTGTCGAGATCATCGGGCTGTGCGGCTATTACACGATGGTGTCGATGACGCTGAACACCTTCGAATTCGGTCTGCCCGAAGGTGAAGTGTCCGAATTGGCCTAACCCACGGCCGGCAGCACTGCCCGGTTGTTGCAAAGGCCGGAGCGGCAAATGGAGGCGATCATGTCCGAAAGTTCAAGACCCATTGTCGCGGGAACGCGGATCGGGCACGTTCATCTCAAGGTAGCCGATCTCGACCGCGCGCTCGGATTCTACTGCGGCGTGCTGGGATTCGAATTGATGCAGCGCATGAGCTCCGGCGCAGCCTTCATTTCCGCCGGCGGCTATCATCACCACATCGGCCTCAACACCTGGGAGAGCAAGGGCGGCCATCCGCCACCGCCGGGAACGACCGGGTTGTTTCACACCGCTATACTCTATCCGACCCGCGCCGCGCTGGCCGATGCCCTGCATCGCGTCATCCAGGCCAACATCCCGCTCGACGGCGCCAGCGATCACGGCGTCAGCGAAGCGTTGTACCTGCGCGATCCCGACAACAATGGTGTCGAACTGTACTGGGACCGACCGAAAGAACAATGGCCGCGCCAACCGGACGGATCGCTGGCGATGTTCACCCACCGGCTCGACCTCGAGGATTTGCTGCGCCAGCGCGAGACGTAGCATTCGGGCAGAGCGCAGGGTGGGCAAAGCGAAGCGTGCCCACCGATTGTCACCGCGAACGAAGAACGGTGGGCACGGCGCAAGCGCGCCTTGGCCCACCCTACTCTGGCTTGTTCGTCATGGTGGAGGGATCATAAAAGAAGCGCTCGCGGAAAATCCGGTCGCCGCGCCATTCCTGCAGTGCGACCTCATCGACCCGCCGCATCTGGCCGGCCTTGTCGGTGAGTTCGAAAATCCAGTGAATGGCGACGTGGTCGCCTTCGACCACGGAGGCTATTGCCTTGGAATAGACGTGGCTCATGCGCGCGAGCACCCCGCGCTCGCGCGCCACCAGGCCATCGCGGCCGACCCGCGGCGGTGCTGCATTCTCCTGCATGCTGGCGTCTTCGGTGTAATAGCGCTCGATGGCGCCGGCGTGATCGCCGGATTCGACCACCGCGATGAATTCATCAAGGCGGGCTCGCGACGGCATGAAACCTCCAGCACTTCGGGCAACCTCCCGCGGGTTGCGATCAGATACGCGGGTCGGGAAATCCGGCGATTATCGGCAGCCTGGTCCGGCGTCTGGCGAACGACGCCAGCGTCAGCACCGTCAATCCCAGCAGCACCGGCGGATAGACCACGAGGTTGACCATGGACCAGCCGTAATTCGCCAGCAACTGGCCGGAGGAGAACGACCCCACCGCCATCATTCCGAACACCAGGAAGTCGTTAAACGCCTGCACCTTGTTGCGCTCCCGCGGCCGGTGCGTCTCCAGCACCAGGGCGGAAGCCCCGACAAAGCTGAAATTCCAGCCAACGCCAAGCACGATCAGGGTGGCCCAGAAATGCATCGCCGTGATGCCCGACAGTCCGATGGTCGCGGCACTCGCCTCCAGCACGAGGCCGAGTGCGACCATCCGCTGCGCGCCGAACCGCGCGATCAGCGAGCCGGTAATGAAGCTCGGCCCATACATCGCGACGATATGCCATTGGATGCCGAAATTGGAATCGCTGACGCTGAGCCCGCACATCTTCATCGCGAGCGGCGCCGAGGTCATCACCAGGTTCATCATCGGATAGGCGATGGCGCCGCACAGTGCCGCGGCGATGAATCGCGGCTGCCGCACGATCGTCAACAGCGGACGCCCGCCGTGCAGATCCGACGGCGCCGGTCTTGGCGCGTCGATGCCGGCGAGCACCGCCATCGCCACCAATGCAACCATCGCCTGCACCACGAAGCTGAAGGCGAACAGATAAGGCGACCATATGTCCATGGTCCATTGCACGAGCTGCGGGCCGAGCACGCCGGCGAAAACGCCGCCGGCCATCACCCACGACACCGCCTTGGGGCGATATTCGGCGCTGGCGCCGTCGGCGGCGGCAAAGCGATAGGATTGCGACACCGCGCCATACAGTCCGCCGAGGAACGTCGCGCAGCAGAATAGCGCGAACGAATCGTGCAGGATGGCGAAGGCCCCGAGCAGGCCGGTCGCCACGCCGCAGCCGGTGCCGATGATGAAGGCGACGCGGCGACCGTAGCGGCGCGAGATCGCGCCGGTCGGCAGCGTGCCGGCCGCCAGCCCGACCACATACATCGAGATTGGTACGGTCGCGAACGAAATGTCCGGCGCGAGCGTCGCCCCGACGATCGAGCCGGTCGCGAAGATCACCGCCGAGTTGGCGCCGGTCAGCGCCTGCGCTGCCGCCAGCCGCACCACGTTGGATCGCGCCCGCGCATCATCGGTGATCTCATCGGCAGCAGTCAGATCGGTCATCGGCCGGTTCCGGGTGCGGCCCATGCAGCGGGTCGCCTGATTCCCGGCACTATGAAGCGGGGCCTCGGGGCAATCAACCGACGCCAGCGGGCCTGCGCCATGCGTCTGCCGTTCAGGCCGGCTGGCTCCTGCCGAACACCAGGATCAGATTATTGGCTGGCATTTCGGCGATCTCGACCAGTTCCAGCCCGGCGGCCGCCGCCAGCTTCTCGAGCTCGGCGGTATCGCGCACGCCCCATTCGGGATTGTTGGCGCGAAGGCTGCTGTCGAACACGGCATTGCTGACGGCGGTATGCTCGCCGTCACGCTTGAACGGCCCGTACAGGAACAGCCAACCATCGGCGCGCAGGTGGTGTCCGGCGCCGGCAAACAGGCCCTCGGCGACCTGCCATGGCGCAATGTGGATTACATTGGCACAGAACACCGCCAGCAACCGGCCCGGGGCGTCCCCCTCACGCGGCGCCAGGTACCACGCCGGATCGGAAAGATCGATCCGCTGCGGCGGACGGACATTGCTCAGTCCTGAATGCGCCCGCCACGCGGCGATGCTTTTCAGATGCTGTTCGTTGAGATCGCTCGGCCACCAGACGATATCGGGACTGTGGCGGGCGAAATAAACCACATGCTGGCCGGTGCCGCTGCCGGCTTCGACGACGTCGCCGGATCTGCCCGCAAGATGTCGCTGCAAGATCGACCAGATTGCCTCATGATTGCGGTGAAACGCCGCCGCGTCGAGACGGCCGTCGGGCTCGCCCGGACGGCCGTCCTTGCCGAATTCCACGACATATTCCGCCACGACATCCTCCTGGATTGATCGGCGGCGCAAGCCTATCCGCTTTGCCGCAAACGCGCGAACCGCAAGATTCCGCAAGACATTCCGGCAATGGCGTTTATGGTTTTGACCGCCTATATTCAGACGGCAAAATCGACACGAACCCTCAGGGAAGCGCCTTTTGACCGACCCGGCCTCGACCAGCCCCGCTTTGCTCCCGGCACTGGCGTTGGCATTGCTGATCGGCGCGACCCTCTGCGCAGGCCCAGCCGGCGCGCAAGCCGGCGTTTCCGAGGGCCAAAAGCTGGCATTCGATCGCGGCAAGGGCAACTGCCTGAGCTGCCATGACATCAAGGGCGGCGATTTTCCGGGCACCATCGGGCCGCCGCTGAAGGATATCAAAAGCAAATATCCGGATCGCAACGATCTCGTCGCCATCCTCACCGATGAAACCAAACGTGACCCGCTGACCGTGATGCCTCCGTTTGGGCGGAATCGCATTTTGACCAGCGAAGAGATCAACGCGATCGTGGATTTCCTGCAGACCTTGTGACGGCGACAATGAACGCGCCCTGGGAGAGTTCAGATGACGATGACTGACGACGGATTTGGGCCGACGCGGCGCCTGGTCCTGCAAGGCGCGGCGACGATCACGCTGGTCGGGTTCGGCAACGTTGCGTTCGGCCTGGCGCCGGTACTGGCCGCGGCCAACGACAAATATCCGGAGGACGCCTTCAATCAGAAGAGCGAAGCGGATGCCGTCAAGGCGCTGTACGGCAGGACTCCCGAACCATCGGACCAGGTCAAGCTCGACGCACCCGAAATTGCCGAGAACGGCGCGGTGGTGCCGATCGCAGTCACCACGACACTTGCCGGCGTGACCTCGATATCGTTCCTGGTCGCCGACAATCCCAATGCGCTCGCGGCATCCTATCGAATTCCGCCGGGAACCATGCCCAGCGTGGCTAACCGCCTGAAAATGGCGAAGACCAGCACCGTGATCGCGATCGTGGAAGCCGGCGGCAAGCTGTACAGCGCGACCAAGGAAGTCAAGGTGACCGTCGGTGGCTGCGGCGGCTGAACAGATTTGTGAAGGAGTATTGTGATGGCATCGACCATTCGCGTGCGCGCGACTTCGAACAGCGACACCACCGAGGTTCAGGTGCTGATCCAGCATCCGATGGATTCCGGCTTCATCAAGGACGCACAGGGGCAGATCATTCCAGCGCATTTCATCCAGCAAGTGACGTTCGAGCATGACCGCAAGAACGTCTTTGTCGCCGACTGGGGCACGGCGGTCTCCAAGGATCCTTATGTCAAGTTCAGCTTCAAGGGCGGCAAGAAGGGCGACGATCTGAAAATTAGCTGGATCGACAACAAGGGGGCATCCGATACCACCACGGCGAAGATTCAATAGCGGCGGCGGAGAACAAGGTGCGAGCTGCGATCCATTTACTAACGGCCGTGCTGGGGTTGGCCTCGCTGACGCTGGGTCTCGGTGATCGCGCCGTCGCCGCCGGTGGCAGCGATCCGGCGGCCGACGCCAAGGCGTTCCAGAAATTCTTCACCGGCAAATTCCCCGGGCTCAAGCTCGAAGACTTCGTCAACGGCCCCTACTCGATGAACGAGGACATGCACCGGCAATGGGTGGAGAAGGAGGAATTCCCGCCCTATGATTTTTCGCTCGATCACGGCAAGGAGATGTTCTCGACGCCGTTCAAGAACGGCAAGAGCTATGCCGATTGTTTTCCCAACAAGGGTATCGGCATCCGTCAGAACTATCCGTATTTCGACCAGAAGGAAGGCAAGGTCATCACGCTCGAGCTCGCGCTGAACCGCTGCCGCGAGGCCAATGGCGAAGCGCCGTTGTCCTATGTGAAGGACGACATGGCCGCGCTCACCGCCTACATGGCGTTTACATCCCGCGGCAAGCCGTTCGACATCAAGATCCCGGACGATCCCCGCGCACTTGAGGCGTATGAGGACGGCAAGCGCTACTTCTATACGAGGCGCGGCCAGCTCAATTTCTCCTGCGCGAGCTGCCATGTGCAGAATCCCGGCGAACGGATTCGGGCCGAGGTGCTCGCACCCGCGCTCGGGATCCTGAACGCGATGCCGATCTACCGGTCCGAATGGGGCGGCATGGGCACGACCAGCCGGCGCTTCGTCACCTGCAACAGCCAGACCCGCGGCGTGCCGCTCGAGCCGCAGTCCGATGAATACCGCGACCTCGAATATTATCTGTCCTATGTCAGTAACGGGCTGCCGATCTCCGGGCCGGGAGCGCGGCCGTGAGCCTCGTCCGGCGCAAGGTGCCGAGTTTGCCGATCGCAGCCGTGCTGCTGATCGCCGCTGCGAGTTCCGTTCTCGCCGCCAGTTCGGAGGCCGATTTCAAGGCCGCCTATGCTGCCGCGGAGGCTGCCAACCAGCGGGCCGGCCAGTTGCGCGATCAATGGACCGCGACTGCGGCAGCCCTGGCCGATGCAAAAAAAGCCGCCATCGGCGGCGATTTCGACAAGGCCGTCGCATCGTCGAAGGAAGCCGAGGCCCTGGCCCGGGCTTCGATCCTGCAGGCCGAAAGCGAGAAGCAGGCCTGGAAAGCGCTCGAAATCCATTGAACTCGTTCGGAACCGCGCGGAGACATCGCATGACTATCCGCCGCCGGGATTTTCTCAAGCTCGCGGGCGCCGCCGCCCTCTCGGAAGGATGGCCGCGGCCTGCCCGCAGCGCCGACAACCCGAGCGTTTACGATCTCACACGCTTCGGCAATGCGCGCATCCTGCACATGACCGACACCCATGCGCAGTTGCAGCCGGTGTTTTTTCGCGAGCCGAACGTCAATCTCGGGATCGGCGCCATGCAGGGCAAGCCGCCGCATCTCGTCGGCCAAGCTTTGCTCGACCGGTTTGGCATCAAGCCCGATAGCGCCGACGCCTACGCCTTTACGTTCCTTGATTTCGAGAAAGCCGCCGCTCGCTTCGGCAAGCTCGGCGGATTTGCGCATCTGAAGACCTTGATCGACCGCCTGCGCAGCGACGTCGGACCGGGAAATTCGATGCTGCTCGACGGCGGCGATCTGTGGCAGGGCACCGGGCAGGCCAACGCCATGCAGGGCGCCGACATGGTCGAGGCCGCAAATCTGCTCGGCATCGAGGCGATGACCGGCCACTGGGAATTCACCTATGGCGAGCAGGCGCTGCGCCGCAACCTCGAGCGCTTCAAGGGCGAATTTCTGGCCCAGAACGTCTTCCTGACCGAGGAAGCCGCATTCAGGGACGCCAAGGCCTTCGATACCGCGTCCGGTCACGTGTTCAAGCCGGCCAGTATCAAGGAGATCGGCGGCCATCGCGTCGCGGTGATCGGGCAGGCTTTTCCCTACGTGCCGATCGCCCACCCAAAACGGTTTACGCCGGATTGGACGTTCGGCATCCACGATGACGAACTGCAGAAACTGGTCACCGGCTTGCGCAACGGCGACAAGGTCGATGCGGTGGTGCTGCTGTCGCATAACGGCATGGATGTCGATCTGAAACTCGCGGGCCGGGTCAGCGGCATCGACGTCATTCTCGGCGGCCACACCCATGACGCCGTGCCGCTGCCGATCCCGGTGACCAATGCCGGCGGCACCACGCTCGTCACCAATGCCGGCTCGAATGGAAAATTCCTCGGAGTGCTCGATCTCGAACTGGCCAGAGGCCGGATCCGCGAGGTGCGCTACCGGCTATTTCCGGTATTCTCGGAATTGCTGAAGCCGGACGCCACGATGGCCGCGCTGATCGAAAAAATACGCGAACCGCATGCGGCAGGCTATGCCGAGAAGATCGCGACCGCGGACCGGCTTTTGTATCGCCGCGGCAATTTCAATGGCACCATGGACCAACTGATCTGCGACGCGCTGCGCGGCGAATTCGACGCCGAGATCGCGTTGTCACCCGGCTTCCGGTGGGGCCTCAGCGTACTGCCGGGCCAGCCGGTGACCATGGAAGACGTGCTGTCGGAGACCGCGATGAACTACCCGGAAACCTACCTTCAGAACCTGACCGGCGGCCAGATCAAGGGGATCCTGGAAGACGTCTGCGACAATCTCTTCAACGCCGATCCCTATTATCAGCAGGGCGGCGATATGGTCCGGGTTGGCGGCATGTCCTATAGTTGCACGCCGGGGGAAAGCGCCGGACGGCGAATTTCCGACTTGAAACTCGGCGATGGCCGCACCATCGAGACCGGCAAAAACTACAAGGTGGCGGGCTGGGCTTCCGTCAACGAACAGAGCGGCACGCCGATGTGGGATGTTCTCGCCAAGCACCTGCGTTCCGGGAAAATCTCGGAGCCGCGTGGCAGCGGGGTCGCGTTGCGGGGCGTTGACGACAACCCGGGGATCGCGGGGCAAGGATGACGCGTTTCGAACGAATTCGCGGTTTCGGCGATCGACGATCGATCGTTGGTGGCTTCGGCAGGGCGGCGATCGCGGCGTTGATGCTGGCAACCCTGCCGTCGGTTGCGCGCGCCGAACCGGCAACGCTGCCGGACAAGCCGTTCGCCGAGCACCGCATTGTACTGCAGCTTTCGGACAATGATCCGAAAAAGCAGAGCCTCGTGATCAGCGTCGCCTATAATCTGCTGAAGCTTTATGATCCGGACAAGGTCGCGATCGAGGTGGTGACATTCGGTCCGGGAATCGATTTGCTGTTCCCTGACAACGCCAACCGCAAGCTGGTCGAGAGCCTGGTCGCGCAGGGCGTGCGGTTCGACGTCTGCCTCAATACGGTGGATACGATCGAACGCGAAACCGGCAGGCGGCCATCCTTTATTCCGGCCGCGACGCCGGTTCAGGTCGGGGTCGGACAAATACTATCCCTGACCGAAAACGGGTATACTCTGGTACGACCCTGAGGGGTGCCTCCGTCATTCCGGGGCGCCGCAACGCGGCGAGCCCGGAATCCATAACCACCATTGGGGGTATGGATTCCGGGCCTGCGCCAAGCGGCGCATCCCGGAATGACGAGCGGGGTTAGCCCAAGTTTTGCATTCTAGAGTCCAATTGTAAGGGAGTTTTGTGATGTTTCGTCGTCTCGCCACCATTGCCGTGCTGTCGCTCGCCGTTGCCACGTCCGCCTTTGCGGCGGCGGTGAAGCCGCGTCACATTGCCATCCAGATCGACCAGAACGATCCGCAGGTCATGAATCTCGTGCTCAACAACGCCACCAACGTGATCGAATATTATCGCGCCCAGAAGCAGGACGTCGACGTCGACATCGTCGCCTACGGCCCCGGCCTGCACATGCTGCGGGCCGACACTTCGCCGGTGCGCGATCGCATCAAGCGGCTCAAGGATATGGCGTTTCCGAGCAAGGTGCAGCTTTCGGCCTGCAACAACACCAAGCAGGGCATGGAGAAGGCCGAAGGTCATGCAATTTCCATTGTGCCGGAAGCGACGGTCGTTCCCTCGGGAGTCGTCCACCTGATGGAGCTGCAGGAAGGCGGCTGGAGCTATCTTCGGCCGTAGCGCGCCATCGAACCCTGAAGGGCCGGCGATGCGGTATGCAGCGAGGATCGCTGCGATCCGACGCTGGCGCTGGCCATGCCGCCGCCGTGGCAGGCCTGGACGCGATCCGCGACAGAATGGATTTCCAGAAAAGGGTTACATTTGGAGAAAATCGACTATGATCGGGTAGTCAGACGGTAGCATTCAGCCATGATCTTCCGCCAGCTATTCGACAGCGTTTCGGGAACTTACAGCTATTTGCTGGCCAGCCGCCACGGCGGCGAGGCACTGATCCTCGATCCCGTGCTCGAGAAGGTCGACCGCTATTGCCAGTTGCTGCGGGAACTCGATCTCAAGCTGGTCAAGGCCGTCGATACCCATCTGCACGCCGACCATGTCACCGGCCTCGGCGAACTGCGCGACCGCACCCATTGCGTCACCATCATGGGTGAGCAAAGCAAGGCCGACGTGGTGGCGATGCGCGTCGCCGAGGGCGACAAGGTGACGATCGAGGGGCTCAGCCTCGACGTGATGTATACGCCCGGCCACACCGACGATTCCTACTCTTATCTGATGGGCGATCGCGTCTTCACCGGCGACACGCTGCTGATCCGCGGCACCGGTCGCACCGATTTCCAGAACGGCAGCGCGCACGCGCAATACGATTCGATTTTCAACCGTCTGCTCAAACTGCCCGACGAGACGATGGTGTTTCCCGCCCACGACTACAAGGGCGACACCGTCTCGACCATCGGCGAGGAAAAGCGCTTCAATCCGCGGCTGCAGGTGCGCTCGATGGAGGAATATGTCGAGCTGATGCACAATCTGAAACTGCCCAACCCCAAGATGATGGACGTCGCAGTGCCGGCCAACATGCATGTCGGGCTGCATCAGGACGATCTTGCCCGGCAGGGCCTCGCGCTCAACGCCCGCGAGGCGATCGAGAGTCTCGGCCGGCCCGATGTGCTGCTGGTCGATCTTCGCGAGAGCGGCGAACGCACCAGGCACGGCATGCTGTCCGGGGCGCTTCATGCGCCCTACACCACGATCGACGAAAGCCTGCGGCCCGGCGGCATGCTGCGCGAGGTGGCCGCGGCGACCGGGCGCCGTGTCGTGTTCTTCTGTGCCTTCGGCGAGCGCTCGGCGATGGCCGTCGCCGCCGCCAAGGAGGCCGGCCTCAACACCGCCCACATCGCCGGCGGCATCGACGCGTGGAAAAAGGCCGGCGGCCCGGTGCTCACGGGTTAACCTCATTCCTGGATCCGCCGTAGCCCGGATGCAGCGAAGCGAAATCCGGGGCCTTCGCGCCGCCACCCCGGATTGCGCTACGCTCCATCCGGGCTACGAATTCAGCGCGCCGGAATGACGGGCGCCGATGTGGGTCGCTCGACCCGGCGCAACTCCTTCACCAGCATATCGAGCGCATCGGCCAGCATCACGCTGCCGCATTCGGTCAACCGGTCCGGGATGACGATGCGTTTGCTCGGCGGATAGAAATGTTCCAGCGCCGGATGTAGCAAAAAGGCGCGGCCGTCATCCTCGGCATGGTCGCCGGCGTCCGACACCAGGATGAAATCCGCCCTTGCGTTCACGATCGTCTCGAGCGAGGCGTAGCCGCCGAAGCCGATGCCGAGATCGTCGGCCACGTTGAGCAGCCCCGCCGCGCCGAGCAGCGAACTGACCAGGCTGTCGCTGCCGGATACCCAGCCGCGCCGCGACAACGGCAGCACCCGGGTGTGCTTGCCGGTCGCGGCCCGGCGCGCCCGTGCGATCGCATCGTCCAGTCGGGCGATCTCCGCCGCGGCGCGGTCGGGATATCCGACGATGTCACCCATCCGGCGAATCTGGTCCTTGGCCTCGTCGAGGGTGCGCGGGACGGAAAATCCGACCACGTGAAGACCGTTCGCCTTGAGCAATTCGCGCGTCGATCGCTTGTCGAACAGGCTCGCGACCACGACGTCGGGCTTGAGCACCAGGATGTCTTCGGCGCCGCCCGACAGCTTTCGATATCGGCTGGCATCAGGCTGCCAGGATTGAAAGCGGTCGCGCGAATACCGGCTGAGACCGACAATCTGGGCGGGATCGGCCAGCGTCAGCAGAAGTTGATCGGTGCAGACATTCATCGAGGCGACGCGCGGCGGAGCGGTCGCCGCCGACGGCCCGACCCGCACGCCAGCGCTGATCGCGAGCAAGGCGAGGGCGATCCGGGCCGCCAAAGGGAGAGGCCGGCAGCCCATGGTCAGATTTCCGTCCAGGGCACGATCACGGCCTCGCGCTGATGCTCGGCGCGATAGGCACTGACGCGGAACACGTCGGCCATCACCTGCTCCGACAGCGCCTCGACCGGGGCGCCCTGCGCGACCAGCCGGCCGTCCGAAAGCACGAGCACCGTATCGGCAAATCGCCCGGCCAAGCCGAGGTCGTGCGTCACCACCATCACCAACGTGCCCTGGTCGGCGGCGGCGCGCAGGCTTTTCATGACGTCGATCTGGTGGCGCGGATCGAGCGAGGCGGTCGGCTCGTCGGCCAGGATCACCGGCGCTTCCACGGCGAGCACCCGCGCCAGCGCGACGCGGCTGCGCTCGCCGCCGGACAATTCGGTGACGCGGCGGTGGCGCAATTCCACGACATCGGTCGCCTGCATCGCCCGCAACACCGCCGCGGCATCCGCGGGCGTCAATCGTGCCGGGTCGGTGGCGCCGTGCGGATAGCGGCCGAGCGCCACGACATCCCCCGCCGGCAGCGGCCAGTGCACGATATGGCCCTGCGGCAGGTAGGCGAAACGCCGGGCCCGTTCGCGCAGCGGCAGCGACGACAAGGCGTCACCGCCGACATCGATCGCGCCTTGCGCGGGCACGAGGCCGGCCAGCGCCCGCAACAGCGTGGTCTTGCCGGCCCCGTTCGGCCCGACCAGCGCCACCAGACTTCCTGCCGGCAGCGCCAGCGAGATGTCCATCAGAACCGCACGGCCGGCCAGCCCGACACTTAGCTCCCGAGTGGTAAGGAAGGAGGCGGCAGTCATGCGACGCCTCCGCCGAGCGCGCGCCGTTCGCGCATGATCAGATAGAGAAAGAACGGCACGCCGATGATCGAGGTCAGCACGCCGACCTTGATATCGCTGGACGATGGAATGATGCGCACGGCGATGTCGGCGGCCAGCAGCAGCGCGGCACCGGTCAGCGCGCTTGGAACCAGCAGGCGCGCCGGATCGTGGCCGATCAGCGGCCGCATCAGATGCGGCGCGACCAGTCCGATGAACCCGATCGTGCCGGTGACGGCGACCGCACCGCCGACGCCGAACGCGGTGCCAAGAATCACCGCAAGCCGCAATCGTCCGACGTTGACGCCAAGGCTCTGCGCCGTCTCCTCGCCGAGGCTCAGCGCGCGAAAGGCGTTACGCTGGCTCCACAGCAGGATCGCGCCCGCCACGATGAAGGGCAGCGCCAGCGCGACATGACGGAAACTGCGGTCCTCCAGCGAACCGAGCAGCCAGAATGCGATTTCCAGCACGATAAAGGGATTGCCGGACAGATTCATCACCAGCGCGGTCGCCGCCCCGGCGAGGCTCGATATCGCAAGTCCCGCCAGGATCAGGATCAGCAGCCCGGCATTGCGGCCGGCGATCGCGAGCAGAACGAATACCGAGGCGAATGCGGCGAGGATCGCCGCCACCGGCAGCGCGTAGGAGCGCACGTCGGCAAGCCCGAATGCAATCACCAGCACCGCGCCGAATGCCGCCGATTGCGGCGCGCCGAACAGCGAGGGCGAGGCCAGCGGATTGCGCAGCAGCCCCTGCAAGGCAGCTCCGGACAACCCGAGAATGGCGCCGATCGCAAACCCCAGAATCGTACGCGGCAGCCGGATTTCCTGCACGATCACCTGCTGCACGTCGCTGCCGCCGCCGAACAGGGCGTCGATCACGGTGAGCGGCGACAACCGTACCGGACCGGTGCCGAGCGAGACCAGCGCCAGCAGCAGCACCAGGACGACCAGCGCGGTCATCACCCCGGCGCGGCGGCG
Source organism: uncultured Alphaproteobacteria bacterium (assembly GCA_963808035.1). GTDB lineage: Bacteria > Pseudomonadota > Alphaproteobacteria > Rhizobiales > Xanthobacteraceae > Bradyrhizobium. The sequence continues at coordinate 160,479 of CAWEEF010000017.1, forward strand.
CCCGACGATGTCAGCCGTCACCGTGACGCTGGGAGCACTCATTCAGGGTCCTCAACCGGCCGGATCGATGCCGGCACGTGATTTCACTCAACCCGCAGCAGGTCATGCGGCAAAAAAGACGCACTCGTCCAGCCAGGATTGCAATTTCGCAACGACGGGATTGACTCTGATCTCGCCAAACTTCTACCATAATTGCCGACGGTTCCCCTTGGTTGGGGATCAAAAGGGAATGCGGTGCGGGAATTTTCCCAATGCCGCGGCTGCCCCCGCAACTGTAAGCGGTAAATCTTTCGTCCAATGCCACTGGGAAACTCGGTCCTGGGAAGGCGACGCAAGGTATCGACCCGCGAGCCAGGAGACCTGCCGTCAGCCGTGGTCACACGCGAAGATGTCGGTCGGGGAGTACAGACATTAGCTTCACCGGGGTGCGGAAGCACGATGGTGGGACTGGTTCGCTGTGACGTGCCACTGAACGTCATACCGAGGTCTCGACCATGTCTTCCGCCCTTGCAGCCGCACCGCGGCCCCGCAGCCTTCTGCTCGTCTCCAGTGTTCTCGTGACCATTCTCTCATTCGGCGTACCTGCGGCGCAGGCGCAGCAGGCCCCACCCGGTCAACTACCCCCCATCGACGTCAGCTCGCCCGTCGACCAGACCCGAACCCGGGCCAAGCCTGTCACCGACGAGGAGTCAGGATCGTCACGGCCGGTCTCGAACCGGCCGGCCACCAGCAGTCCCAACGTTTCGCCAGCAAGCAATGTGTCGCCCAACCGCCAGTTCAACGGCATCGTCGGCGCGTCTTCGACCGTGATTACCGCCGAAGATATCGCCCACTCGCCGGCCCAGACCATTCAGGAGATCATCGCACAAACGCCCGGTGTTCAGCTCACCACGCTGTACGGCGGCGTCAATGGCGCGGGAACGAAAGTGGACATGCGCGGATTCGGCGCCTTTGGCAGCTCGAACACCCTCGTACTCCTGAACGGCCGCCGGCTCAATGACCTTGATCTGCAGGGCGCGGATCTTTCCACGATTCCGCGAGAATCGATCGAGCGCATCGAGATCACCCGAGGCAACAGCGGCGCCGTGCTCTATGGCGACAATGCCGTTGGCGGCGTCATCAATATCGTGACCAAGACGGGCATTGGCGGCCCGCCGGTTTCGATCCGGGCCGAGGCCGGCGTCGGATCGTTCAACCAAAGCATGGCGTCGGTTTCGGCAACGACAAATTCGGGGCCATGGTCGACGGCCTTTCACGCCGAGGGAATCAAATCCGACGGATATCGTGACAACAACGCGCTCGACCAGCGCAGCGGCGCCGGCGACCTGCGTTACGCCACGCCGGAATTCACCGCCTACCTCAATCTGTCCGGCGACAATCAGCACCTGCAATTCCCGGGGCCGCGGACGGTCGATCCATCGATCGGCCTCAATGAGCTTGTCACCGACCGGAAAGGGACCGACACGCCATTCGATTTCGGCAACAAGCAGGATGCCAATATCACGACCGGCTTTACCAGGACGCTGTGGAACGGCGCGGAACTGATCGTCGACGGCGGATACCGCAACAAGCGGACCCAGGCCGACTTTCTGGATGGCACCGACCCGTTCTTCTTTTCCTTCGTCGATGCGACGCTGCAGACCTGGTCGCTGACCCCGCGGCTGAGCATCAAGAACTCGATCTTCGGAATGCCCTCGACCATTCTGACCGGCGTCGACTACTACAATTACGGCTACGTCCAGGAGCACCGCAACGTCGCCGGCGGCATTCCGATCCACGTCTATGATCTTTCGCAACAAACGCTTGGCGCCTACTGGCAGCAGACCATCGGATTGCTGCCGACCACCGACTTCTCCTATGGCGGCCGAATTCAGCGCACCAGCGTCACCGCGGCCGATCGGTTGAATAACGCGCCCGGCTGTGCTGCGGAATTTTCCTGCGACACCCAGGCGTCACCGCTGGACACCAGCCAAATCAATCACGCCCTGCATATCGGCATTGAGCATCGCTTCAACGACAGTTTCGCGGTGTTCGCCCGCGCCGCGAGCGCGTTCCGCACGCCGAACATCGACGAACGGGTCGGGGTCGGGGCCTTTGCGGCTCCGGTCAAGACGTTCGACCTGAAGATTCAGACCTCAAACGATGTCGAAGGGGGTTTTCGCATTAAGGCCGGACGATTCGAGTTGCAATCGAGCATCTACAACATGGACCTGTTGAACGAGATTCATTTCGACCCCGTGAATTTCGTCGATACCAATCTCGATCCGACGCGCCGGTACGGCAGCGAAACCAGCGTATCGCTGCGCGCCAGCGATACCGTGCTGCTGCGCGGTGGTTTTGCCTATACCCGCGCCGTGTTCCGCGAAGGTCCCTTTGCCGGCAATGACATTCCGCTGGTTTCGCGGGTAACGGCCAATGCCGGGATCACCTGGAACATCTGGCAAAGCTATCTGGTGGCTGACGCGACGGTGCGCTATTGGGGCACCCGATACATGGACAATGATCAGGCCAACACCCAGTCGCTCATTCCAGCCAACGCCACCGTGGATTTCAAGCTGAGCGGGAAATACGACCGGTTTTTCTGGTCGCTCAGCGTGAACGACGTCTTCAACGCGCTCTACTATGACTATGCCGTCGCCAGCACGTTCACCCCCGATCGCTTCGCCGCCTATCCGCTGCCGGGCCGCGCCTTTCTGCTGAAGACCGGTGTGACGTTCTGACCGGGGCCCGGCGGGGCTTCGACGGCTTGCGGACCGCATCGGTCTTCACCATGACCGTTGATTTGCAACGAAAAACGCCGCTTTTCGCTCGGAAAACGGCCTAAATTTACCCTCTGCCACCCCGATGCGTGGTACGGTCAGGCCGAGTGACACCATACGCACCCGCAAACCTTGAGCGCCCGATGGATGACGAACCGAAGACCGCCGCCGAACTGAAGGAAATCAGGCGGAACCGCAAGCTCGCGCAGGATGCCGAGGGTCTCAAGGCGATGGCCGATATTGCGGCTGCCGACCTCGCCATTCGAAAGCGCACCGCTAGACTGCGCGCGATCCGGCTGGCCAAGGAAGCCGCCGACCGCGACAGGCCGCCGGTACCCAAGGCCAAACCCAGCAAGAAGAAAACGACTTGAATGACACGAGAAGACCGCAACCGTGCCGATGCGCGTTTCAAGAAGGCCGCGCGTGCCACCAACGAGGCCCGTAGCGGCAAGACCGACCGCGACGCCGCGCTAAAGGCCGTGACCGACAACATGGCAAGGCTGAAGGCCTTGCGGCTCGCCCGCGAGGCGGCCGCGCCGGCCCCTCCGGCCCCAACCACCAAAAAGTCGCGTGCCAAGCCAAAGCCGTCGGGCGAAAAGGCCCCGGACCTGGCGGACTGGCTGGCCGGCCAGCAAGGCGGCGGCCGCCGGACCTAGAGCCTGTACGGTTCTGGTTGAATCAGACTTGACGCGTTTTCTTCAGGCGAGCCGGTACCCGCTTCGCTCGAAAACGCTAGGTCGCCATTATACCGGCGCGGGCCATTCGATCATCGAACGTGTCTTGGTCGCCGCGTCGTAAACCTGCACCTGAAGCATCTGGAATTGATTCTTCAGAGCTATTCCCGCTTCTTCGGCCGCCTCGACCGTGTCGTGGTGCGACTTGAAATGGCCATCGACGACCAGCGAGTAGCCTTCGGTCGGGGCTTTGTCGGCGCGAACGATCTTGCGCGGCGCCTGCTCTTCGGCTTCGATCTTGGGTTTTTTCATGCTGGGCTCCTGATGTTGCGTCTTGCTTTACACTGCGCACCGGGAAAAGGCAGGAAAGATTCGCCTACAACAGATAATGTCTGCTTCAACTGAAGTTGAAGAAGGGGAAGATCATGGGCGGATCCGGCCAAAAGCGTGAGCCTCCCGAGAAGGATGGCGGCAAAGCCAAGCGATTGCCCCCCGCCAAGCCGGCACCGATCGCGGACGATGATTTCGAAGACGGTGACTTCGCCACGCCGAAGCGCGATCGCTACGGCAGCGACGACGAACCGCTATAGCACTGGTCCCGGGAAATCGTCGCTCTCGATGCGCCGGATGGCATCGAGATCGAGCAAATGGGCACCCCAGCCGCGTTTTGCCAGGCTGGCCGCGAGCTTGGGCATGGCAAGCAGCAGCAGCACCATCGTCGCCACCGGCACCACGCCGATCCAGTCTAGTCGCAGCGGCGTCAATTCCTCGGTACTGCCGGCGTAGGGGCCACGGCCGGCAAAAACCCGCCAGGCCTCGCGGACAATGTCGCGCCGCCTGCCGCCTCGCGCGGCGCATCCGAGCAATGCCTGCATGGCAAGATGCGTCCGCACGCCATCGCGGCTTTCGGCAGCAATGGCCGGCGCCTCGCCCCGTGAAACCTCGAGCAGCAAACCCACCAGATCGACACCGGCGAGCCAGCCGCTCATCGGTTCGACCAGCCGCGGATTACAATCGATCAACAGCGGCGTGCCGCTGTCGTCACGCCAGATGTAATCGACCGACAGCGCACCGTGCCAATCGAGTCGCTGTCCGATCGCCGCCATTGCCGCGCGCAACTCGGGACGGCTCACACTCTCTTTGATCGCCTCGCCACCGCCGGCGCCGGCGGCGATCTGCCGATAGCCGTGAAACCCGATCAAGCCGCCGTGGCAAAACACCGCCTGCGCCTTTTCGATCGCGCCCGCGACAAAGTCCTGCACCACGACCTCTCCGGCGAACGCCCCGCTCGCGCCGAGTTCACGCAAGGCGGCGCCGAGGTCGCCGTCGTTGCGCACCAACCAGACACCGCGGCTCGCAGTGCCCACCGAGGTTTTGACGACCGCAGGAAACCGGATCACCTCTCGGAGTTCGGTTGCCGAGCTGACGATCCGCGTCGCCGGCTGCGGCAAGCGCAATTGGTCGAGCAGCCGGCTGAAGCCGGCCTTGCCGTGCACGGCGCGGTAGCTTGCAAAGCGTGGCAAGGCGAGCCCGGCGCGGCCCTCCAGCCGTTGCCGCACGCGCGCGAACAGAAATCCCTGCTCGTGGATCGGCAGCAACACATCGAAACGCCCCGCCGCCAGCAATTGCTCGATAAACCAGAGGAACCTGGCCGGATCGTCCCGCAGGCCCGGACAATGATGTAGCTTGCGGACATAGCGCGAGAACCGCGCCAGGCAATAGCGGTTTGGGTCGCAGACCTCGACATGGTGACCTGACAGCCCCAGAATCGTGACCGCCTCCCGCGCCGAGGTGCTGCTTCCCTCGGAGACGAGCACCCGGAGCGGCTTTGCACCATCGGCTGAAACGGCCATGGCTGCATCATTCCCGCGTGGCGCGGCTTTGTCTTTCGAATTCAGCCGCGAAACTGCCCTTTCCGGGGCGGTTCGCGAGGGCTGCCATGCAGCCGTATTCATGGACAAATAACCGGTCTAGCCGATAGTTTCGCGCCTGCCCTGCCGGGCCGTTCAGCAACCGGGTATCAACAAGAGATGGTCGACGTTCTGGCCGCACCGCAACAAGCAAAAGCCGACAGCGCGCTGCGGACGCTTGCCGCGATCTCGACGGCCCATTGGGTCAGTCATTTCCATCTCTTCGTGCTGCCGATGCTGTTTCCCTTCCTGAAGCAGCAGCTTGGTGTCGGCTATATCGAGCTCGGTTTGGCGCTGACGGTTTTTGCCGTCGTCTCCGGCCTGACCCAGGCGCCGATCGGCTATCTGGCCGATCATATCGGCGCCCGCAAGATCCTGTTGATGGGCCTCACCCTCGGCGGCTTCGCGCTGATCATGCTCGGGCTGCATCTGAGCTATCCCTGGCTGATCGCAAGCGCGGTGCTGCTTGGCCTCGCCAACAGCGTCTACCATCCGGCCGACTATGCGATCCTGTCGGCCCATATGGATGAAGCCCGCATGGGCCGGGCCTTTTCGGTCCACACCTTTGCCGGGTTCCTTGGTGGTGCCGTCGCGCCGGCCACGGTGGCAGCCTTGGTCGCAACTGTCGGCGGCCATGGCGCCTTGATCGTGACCGGCGCGGTGGGTCCGCTGGTGGCGCTGCTGCTCGTCATCGTCGGTATTCCCGACGCGCGTGCCGCCGACCGCGACCCCGATGCTGCGAGAGCGCCGCGGCAAGCCATCATCACGCCCGCTTTGATCGTACTGACGATCTTTTTCACGCTGCTCAGCCTGTCCAGTGCCGGGATCGGCAATTTCGGCGTGGTGGCGCTGATGAGCGGCTATGGCGTGTCGTTCTCGACCGCCAACATCGCGCTGACCGCGTTTCTTGGCGCCAGCGCGGTCGGCGTGCTGGCGGGCGGCTTCCTCGCCGACCACACCCAGCGTCACGGTCAGGTCGCGGCCGCCTGCTTTGCCATCAATGCCGCGATCGTGCTGCTGATCGCGACGATCGCGCTGCCGCCGCTGCTGTTGAGCGCGGCGATGGCGGGCGCCGGATTTCTCGGCGGCGTGATCGCTCCCTCGCGCGACATGCTGGTGCGCAACGCGGCGCCGGCGGGCGCGGCCGGACGGGCCTTCGGCATCGTCTCCACCGGCTTCAATATCGGCGGCATCATCAGCCCGCTGCTGTTCGGCTGGATCATGGACCAGAATCTGCCGCACTGGGTGTTCGGCGCATCGGTGGTGTTCATGGTGCTGACGGTGCTGCTCGCGCTGGCTACCGAGCGCGGCCCGCAGGCGCACTCCGGACCCTCCGACGCCAGACTGATGCATTCCTGACGACCGCCCGCGGCAGTTGACAGCATCGGGGGACCCCCCATGATGCGACCGCAAATCCTGATTTCACACCGGGACGAAACGCCATGCCCAGCAACCCAGACCTCGTGATCCGTGGCGGCAGCATCGCCGACGGGCTCGGTGGCGACCTGTTCGAAGCGGATGTAGCCGTATCGGATGGCCGGATCAGCGCGGTCGGCAAGGTTTCGGGCAAGGGCAAGCAGGAGATCGACGCCCGCGGCAAACTGGTGACGCCGGGCTTTGTCGATATTCACACCCATTACGACGGCCAGGTCACCTGGAGCCAGGACATCACACCCTCGTCGCAGAATGGCGTCACCACCGCGATCATGGGCAATTGCGGGGTCGGCTTCGCGCCCTGCAGGCCCAGCGATCACCAGCGCCTGATCCAGCTCATGGAAGGCGTCGAGGATATTCCGGAGCCGGTCTTGAGCGCCGGGATCCCGTGGTCGTGGGAAAGCTTTCCGGATTACATGGAGTGGCTGTCGAAGCGGCAGTTCGACATCGATATCGGCGCGCAACTGCCGCACGCCGCCCTTCGCGTCTATGTGATGGGCGAGCGCGGCGCGCGGCGCGATCCCTCCACCGCCGCAGACAACCAGGCGATGGCGGCGCTCGCAGGCGAGGCCGTGCGCGCCGGCGCGCTGGGCTTTTCGACCTCGCGCACGCTGAACCATCGCACCTCGACCGGCGACTACACGCCGACGCTGAAAGCGGGCGAGGATGAACTGACGGCGATCGCCGGCGCGATGCATGGCGTCGGCCGCAGCGTGCTGCAATTCGTGCTCGATCTCTCGACCCTGCATGAAGACCTGCCGATGATGCTGCGGGTGGCGGAAAACACCCGATGCCCGATCTCGTTCTCGATCACCCAGAACGACAAGGCGCCGCAGCGCTGGCGCCAGACGCTCGACAGCATCAATGAGGCGTCGGGCCGCGGCCTTTCGATCACGGCGCAAATCGCCGCGCGCCCGGTCGGGCTGCTGCTCGGACTGGAATTGTCGCGCAACCCGTTCCAGACCCATCCAAGCTACCGGGCCATTGCCGGGCTGCCATTGGCCGAACGGCTGCTGCGGCTGCACCGGCCCGAGGTGCGCGCGGCGATCTTGAGCGAGACCGCGACGTCGACCGACGATCCGCTGTTCTTCCGGCCGAACTACGACAAGATGTACCTGCTTGGCGATCCGCCGGATTACGAGCAGCCTCCGGAAAACGCCTTGGGTGCGCAAGCGCGGCGGCAGGGGCGACAGCCGGAAGAGCTGGCCTATGAGGCGATGCTCACCGAGGAGGGCCGCGGCATGCTCTATGTGCCGTTCCTTAACTACGCCGACGGCAATCTCGACGCCACCCGCGAGATGCTGCGCGATCCATGCTCGGTGCCCGGCCTGAGCGATGGCGGCGCCCATTGCGGCATCATCTGCGATGCGAGTTTCCCAACCTATCTGCTGACGCACTGGACCAGAGACCGCACGCGCGGCGAAAAGCTCACCATCCCCTTCGTGGTCGCGGCGCAGTCGCGCAAGACCGCGCTGTCGGTCGGTCTGCACGATCGCGGCGTCATCGCGCAGGGCTACAAGGCCGATCTCAATGTCATCGACTACGACAGGCTTCACCTGCACCCGCCGAAGGTTCATTACGACCTTCCGGTCGGCGGGCGGCGGCTGCTGCAACAGGTCGACGGCTATGACGCCACCATCGTCTCCGGCGCGGTGACGCAGCTTCATGGCACCGCTACCGGCGCGCGGCCGGGCCGCTTGGTGCGCGGCGCGCAGGGCAGTCTGCAGTAGGCTCGCCCGGAACACGCGTAGCCCGGATGCAGCGCAGCGCAATCCGGGATTGCGGCACGAAGACCCGGGATTGCATCCGGGCTACGGGAGTCGTCCCGCGGAACGCGGGGACCCATACGCCGCGGCCCATCCGTTGGGCGATCTCGTCGTTACTTTCGACAACAACCAGCACCGGTGGTTATGGGTCCCTGCGTTCGCAGGGACGACCGACGGCCCGCGCTTAGGCGAATTTCGGCCGCGCCGTTTCTTGACCCATCAGCCGTGCGCGCTCGGTATTGGGCCAGAGCAGCAACAGGCCGAGCAGTCCGGACGCGATCAAGACGACAGCGTTGATGGTGAAGCCGGTCATGTAGCCCTCGAGCAAGCCGCCCGCTCGCTGGATCACGCTGCCCATGACCGATGGCGCCAGAATGCCGGCAAGGGTATAGATCGCGCCGTAGATCGCGATCACCGCGCCGCGCTGCGACACCGGGGTGAATTCACCGAGCATCGGCGGGCAGACCACATAGATCGATCCGCATAGCCCCGATCCGAACACCAGCAGGGCGATCTGCAACCCCGCGCCATCGATATGCGGCAAGACCGCCAGGATCGATCCGCCGACGATCAGCGGCACCGAACCGAGCACGCCGCGGGCGCCGCGCGTGGTCACGCCGCGCGCCATCATGACTTGCGAAATCCACCCCGTGAGCAACACGATCACCGCGCCGAACACCCAGGGCAGGATCGATATCCAGCCGGCATCGTTCTGCGAAAAGCCGAGGCCCTTGACGATAAAAGGCGTGAACCAGGTGAGACCCAGCGACAGCGCCCAATAAGCCCCGAACGTTGCCGCGCAGCAGCCGATAAAGGTGCGCGACGTCAGGAGCCGCGCATAGGGAATGCGCGGGTCGGCCGCGGCCATCGCGACGGTCTGGACCAGCGGCCCTTCCTTGCCCCAGATCAGCCACGCCAGAACCCACAGCAATCCGACCACGCCGAGCGCGCCAAAGGCATAGTGCCAGGTATAATTGACGATCACCCAGTTCAGCGCCGGCACCGCCAGGATCACGCCGAACGCCGAACCCTGCGACAGGATGGCGGTGGGAAGCGTCCGCTTCTCGTCGGGAAACCATTTATAGACCGCGTGTGCCGCGACCGAAAACGCCGGGCCCTCGCCAGCGCCAAGGATCACCCGGCAGATCAACAATGTGGTGAATCCGATCGTGCCCACCATCGGAAACTGCGCCAGCGCCCAGACTCCCGCCAGCGCAAGCAGAACCCAGCGTGTTGCGACGCGATTAACAATGAAGCCGACGACGATCGCCGAGATCGAAAACAGGAAGAAGAACGACGAGCCCAGCAGCCCGAACTGCGACGGCTCGAGCTTCAGTTCGGTCATGATCGGCACGCCGGCGAGGCCGACCACGATCTTGTCGGCAAAATTCACCAGCATGAACAAAAACAGGAGAAACGTGATTCTCCAGGCGCCCTTCGGCGTCGGCTGCGTGGTCATGGTCGCTTCCCCGTCTTTTGTTAGTTGGCGCTGTCGGCGGGCCGGAACCGATGCTAGCCACGGGCTTGGCGGCATTGCAACTGAACATTTTGGCGCGAGGTATACTTGTCCCGGCCATCCCCCTTCAGCCAAAGACCGTCATAGCGAGCCCTTCCCGTCATTCCGGGCCTGCGCCAAGCGGCGCATCCCGGAATGACAGTGGTGGATCGTGGATGGCCGGGACAGGCTTGGTCCTCTTCACGAACGCGTCGCCGCCGCCATTGAGACCGTGATCTCTCGCCACGGTCTTGCTATGTTGCACGGCAACCAGAGGGATTTTCCGACATGACCTTGCTTATTCAGCGCTATGCACGTCCGATCGGCATGCTTGCCGTTGTTTCCATGTGCGCGGCATGGGGAGCGGTTGCGACATCCGCGCAGGACGCCAAGGCACCGGATTATGAGGCGATTGTCGCGGCACCCGACCGCAGCGACGCGGACCGGCAGACCGACCAGCGCCGCCAGCCGGCCAAAATGCTGGCTTTTGCCGGCGCGAGACCGGGAATGAAGGTGCTGGATATGGAGGCGAGCGGCGGCTACAGCACGGAGCTGCTGGCGCGCGCGGTCGCGCCGACCGGCGTGGTGTACGCGCAGGATTCGGCCGCGTTGATCGAGCGCATGGTCAAGGACAAGTTCGATATCCGCGCCCAGAAACCTGCCATGAAGAACGTCGTGCACGTGATCCGGAATTACGACGATCCGATCCCGCCCGAGGTCGGCGGCCTCGACCTGATCACGTTTTTCTTCGCCTATCACGACATGACCTACATGCCGGTCGACCGCGCCGAGATGAACCGGAAGATGTTCGCCGCGCTGAAGCCCGGGGGCTTTCTGATCATCGCCGATCATTCGGCGCGCAGTGGCGACGGCGCGACGGTGGGCAAGACGCTGCACCGCATCGAGGAAAGCACGCTGCGCCAGGAGATCGAGGCGGCCGGCTTCAAGCTCGCCGACCAGGCCGATTTCCTGCGCCATCCCGCCGATCCGCGGGATGCGCCGGTATTTCATCCGCAGACGCCTGTCGATGAGTTCGTGCTCAAATATCAAAGGCCGATGTGAGGCGCCGCGAACACTCGGCATGGCGACCGGCCGCGCAGCGGTGCTGAGCGTTCGCGACCTCGCCAAAAGCTATCGCTCCGGCGGGGAGCAGACCACGGTGCTGCGCGGGGTAAACCTCAGCGTTGCGGCAGGCGAACGCGTCGCGCTGACCGGGGAGTCCGGCAGCGGCAAGAGCACACTGCTGCACCTGATCGCCGGATTGGACCGCGCCGACAGCGGCGAGGTCAGACTCGCCGATATTTCGGTCTCCGAACTGTCAGATGCCGGCCGCGCCGAACTGCGGCGCAACCGCTTGGGATTGGTATTTCAGCAGTTCAACCTGATCCCGAGCCTGAACGTCCGGGATAACCTCGCCTTCCAGGCTCACATTGCCGGCCGGCACGATGCGCCCTGGCAGGCCGAACTCGTGGAGCGGCTCGGACTGGGCGGCTTGCTCGGCCGCTATCCCGAACAATTGTCCGGCGGCCAGCAGCAACGGGTTGCGATCGGTCGCGCGCTGGCGGTGAAACCGCTGCTTGTGCTCGCCGACGAACCGACCGGCAATCTCGACGAAGCGACCGCGGACGATGTTCTCGCGCTGGCCTGCGACCTGGTATCCCGAACGGGATGCGGCTTCCTGATGGTGACCCACAGCGTCCGGCTCGCCGCCACCCTCGACCGCCAGGTCAATCTCAGCGCCGGACGGATCGCATGAGCCGCGCCATCTGGATATTCGCGGTCCTGCTCAGCCATTGGCGTCGGCATCCGATGCAGCTTGCGACCTTGCTGATCGGAGTGATTTCCGCGACCGCGCTGTGGAGCGGCGTGCAAGCGCTGAACCGCGAGGCACGCGCCAGTTACGACCGCGCCGCCGCCACCTTCGGCGGCACCCGGACCGCGATGCTGGTCGGCCGTCACGGCGCGACCTTGCCGCAGCGGCTTTTTGTCGACCTGCGTCGCGCCGGCTGGCCGGTGTCGCCGGTTCTCGAAGGGCGGGTGCAGGTCGGCGGGCGGTCATATCGGCTGCTGGGTATCGAGCCGATCACGCTGCCGACCGAAGTCGGCCATGCGCCGGCGGTCGGCGGAGCCGATCTGCAATCGTTCATCACGCCGCCGGGACAGACGCTGGTGGCGCCCGAAACGCTCTCCGAACTCAATCTGGCGGCAGGCGCGTCACCGGAGGCGAGCGGCGGCGCATCGCTGCCGCCGCTCCGCGTGCAGCCTCAAATGGTGCCGGGCGTGCTGGCGGTCGATATCGGCATCGCTCAACAGTTGCTGAAGATGCCGGAGCGGGTTTCCCGGCTCTTGATCGGAAAATCCGAGGGCCCGCGCGCGCCGCTCGAAACAATTGCCGGCGACCAACTCCGGCTGGTCGCGGCCGATGCGGAAAGCGATCTGGAACGGCTGACCGACAGCTTCCATCTGAACCTGACCGCGTTCGGCCTGCTGTCCTTTGTGGTCGGCCTGTTCATCGTCAATTCGGCGATCGGGCTCGCCTTCGAGCAGCGCCTGCCGACGCTGCGGACGCTGCGCGCCTGCGGCGTTTCCGCGCGCCTGCTCAATGCGGCGCTGGTGATCGAGCTGGCGTCGCTGGCATTGGTCGCGGGCGTGGCAGGACTGGTCTGCGGTTACCTGATCGCCGCCTCGTTGCTGCCCGACGTCGCCGCTTCGTTGCGCGGGCTTTATGGCGCGCAAATTCCGGGCGAGCTGACGCTGGAGCCACAATGGTGGATCGCCGGACTTGCCATCAGCGTGCTCGGCGCGCTGGCGGCGGCGAGCACCAGCCTTCTGAAGGCGATCCGCCTTCCGGTGCTGGCGACCGCGCAGCCCTATGCGTGGCAGCAGGCGCAGCACCGCTGGCTCGTTGTGCAAAGCGTGCTGGCGCTCGGCGTCCTTGCGGCCGCCGGCGGTTTCCTGTGGTTCGGCACGTCGCTTGTGTCAGGGTTTGCCGTGCTCGCCGCCCTGCTGTTGGGTGCGGCGCTGGGCCTGCCCGCAATTCTCGAACTGGTACTGGCGCTCGGGCAGAAAACCGCGCGGCGCGCGCTGGCGGTCTGGTTCTGGGCCGACAGCCGCCAGCAGATTTCGGGATTGTCACTGGCGTTGATGGCGCTGCTGCTCGCGCTCGCGGTCAATGTCGGTGTCGGTACCATGGTCGAAACCTTCAGCCGGACATTCACCATTTGGCTCGATGGACGGCTGGCGGCGGACGTTTACGTCAATGCCACCGACGATGCGCAGGCGACGGAGATCAAGGCCTGGCTGCGCCAACGTCCCGAGGTGCAGGCGATCCTGCCAGGCGGCCGCGCCGACACCGAGATCGATGGTGCACCGGTTGAAATCCTTGGTCTGCCCGATCACGCCCTCTATCGCGATCGCTGGCCGTTGCTGCAATCGAGCGCCAATGCCTGGACCCGTTTGCCGACCGGCGATGCCGGTTTCATCAGCGAGCAATTGGCGAGGCGTTCGAAACTCGCTGTCGGCGATCGCATCGACGTGCCGGCGCCGGGCGGCAACTGGACGCTCGAAGTGGTCGGCATCTACGCCGATTACGGCAATCCCAAGGGGCAGATCGCGGTCAATTTCGCGGCGCTGATTCGGCATTTCCCGGCCATTCCACAAACGCGCCTCGGCCTGCGCGTCACGCCCGCCGCGGGTCCGACGCTGATTGCGGCGCTGCAGGACAAGTTCGGACTCGATGGCCGCAACCTGCTGGATCAGGCCACGTTGAAGGCCGCTTCGACGCGGATCTTCAACCGGACCTTTGCCGTGACAGCGGCGCTGAACGGCTTCACCCTGGGCGTGGCCGGCGTCGCATTGCTGACCAGCCTCCTGACTCTCGGCAATTCCCGCCTGCCGCAGCTCGCGCCGCTATGGGCCATGGGGGTCACGCGGCGAAGGCTCGCTGCCGTCGAATTGCTGAAGACCATGTCGGTCGCGCTGATCACCACCGTGCTGGCGCTGCCGCTCGGCCTGCTGGTGGCATGGTGCCTGATCGCGGTGGTGAACGTAAAGGCGTTCGGCTGGCGGCTGCCGTTTCATGTCTTCCCGCTGCAACTGCTCGAGTTGCTGGGCGTCGCCATGCTGGCCGCGCTGGTCGCGGCGCTGCTTCCCGTGGTCCGATTGGCGCGCATCCAGCCGGTGCGGCTGGTCAAGATTTTCGCCGATGAACGATAGGCTTGCGATATCGCGCCGCGCCTTCGCGGGCGGCGCGCTGGTTCTCGGGCTCGGCCGCAACGCCGCGCTGGCGCAGGGATTTGCCGGCCTGGGCATGACCGCCGATGGATTTGCAGATGTCGTTCCGGGCAGAAGCTTTTCCTTCCCCGCCGATCACGGCCCGCATCCGGACTATCGCATCGAGTGGTGGTATGTGACCGCGAATCTTCTGGATGCAGCCGGCGTCGCCTATGGCGCGCAATGGACCCTGTTTCGTCAGGCGTCGCGGCCCGGCGCGCAGCCAGAAGGATGGGCCAATCCGCAAATCTGGATGGGCCACGCCGCCGTGACCGGCGCCGATCTTCATCAATACAGCGAAGCCTTTGCGCGAGGCGGCGTCGGCCAGGCCGGCGTCATCGCGAAACCATTCCGAGCCTGGATCGATGCATGGGATATGCGCGGGGCGGATCAGATCAACGACATGACGCTGGCGCCGCTGCACGTCAGCGCATCGGGAGCCGGATTTAATTACGCACTGCGGCTCGACACCGATCACGCCCTGGTGCTGCAAGGTGATGCCGGCTACAGCAGGAAATCGCAACGCGGCCAAGCCTCGTATTATTACAGCCAACCTTATTTCGGGGTGAGTGGCCATCTGACCCTCGGGGACAGCGCGATTGAGGTTACCGGACAGGCCTGGATGGACCGAGAATGGAGCAGCCAGCCGCTCGCACCGGATCAGAGCGGATGGGACTGGTTCTCGCTGCATCTGACCTCCGGCGAAAAGCTGATGCTGTTTCGGCTGCGCCAGACCGACGGCGGCAGCTACTGCTCGGGCAACTGGATTTTACCTAACGGCAAATCCGAGCAGATTATTCCGACAGAAATCAACTTGACGCCGATGGCATTGACCGCCGTCGCAGGCCGAAAGCTGCCGACGGGCTGGCACATCGACATCCCCTCGCACGGCCTCAACATCGAGAGCACGCCGCTGAACCCAAGAAGCTGGATGGGCACGAGCTTTCCCTATTGGGAAGGGCCGATCCACTTTCAGGGCAGCCATGCCGGCGTCGGATATCTTGAAATGACTGGCTATTGAAGCCGGTGCAGCACCCGGGAGCCTTGCTCAGGCGCGCCCCGCGGCCGATCGTCCTGCAAACCAACGGCCTGCTGTCCTTGCCGGTCTCGATAGTGTAGCAAAGCCTTGGTTCGATCTCCGGCCGGCCATGTGATCTGCATGACACTGACCCTGATAATTGTGGCGGCTATCGGCATCGTCTGGCTTGCCGAGCGCAGCGCCGAGCATTTCGCGCTGGCGATGGCCGCGCAGTGTTTCAGTGCCGCGGTGCTGCTGTTCGCCGTCGGCGATCTCGAACGCGCGGTTCTGCTGTCGTCGTTCCTCGCTTTGGCGGTGTTCGGCGCCTCCAGCGTCAAATACAACCACAGCGGCCGGAAACTCGTGGTCGCGGATTTGCCGCTGGCGTTTGCCGGCACGGCCCCGTTCTTTCTGGTGCAATATCCGCTGGCGGTTGCGGCCGTCGTCGCCGGCGGCGGCACGCTCATCCTCGCCGCCGTCGCCGCACTGTATTTGCCGGGGCCACCGGTGGGCCCGGCAATTCAAGTCCTGTTGTTCGGCATGGCCCTGATCAGCCTGGCCGCAGCCTACCGAATAAGCGGCGGGGCCGTTGCCTTGCAGCGGATCGCGGCGCAGCGGCGCTGCTTCCTTTCCAGCTTTGTCGCTTCCCTGCTCGATCCGCTTTCCTGGCGGCAGTTCGGTGGCCTCGCGCTGAGCGATATCGCCAGCGACCCGTTGCCGCTCACCGCGGCGATACCGGCGCGCCGCGTCGACTATCCCGACATCATCGTGATCCAGCACGAATCGATCTTCGACCCGCGCGTCTACGGCCTTCCCGTCGAACCGGTCGTCGAGGCCTTTCTGTCTCCGAAAAATGCGCTCTATGGCAGTCTCAACGTCGATATTTTCGGCGGCGGATCATGGCAATCCGAATTCAGCCTGCTGACCGGCCTTTCCAGTGCCAGCTTCGGCTCCAATGCCTATTTCCTCTTCAAGCGCGGCGTCGGCCGATTCCACAACAGCCTTCCGCATTGGCTGACGGCGCTCGGATATCAGACGACGCTGGCGTCGAGCTGTCGCCGCAACTTTCTCAGCTATGATGCGTTCTACCGCTCGATCGGCATCGGCGAGCGGATTTTTGCCGAAGATTTTCCACTGCCGTTCGATGTTCGCCGATTCGAGGCGACATATTCCGACACCTTGTTTCTCGACGCCGCCATCGGCGCCCACACAAGGCGGATTGCCGGCAACGCCGCGCCGCGGTTCCTGTATGCGCTGACCAACTTCAATCATGGCCCGCACAACCGACGGCTCACTGCTCCCGGACGCTTTGAGCGCGAGCGCGCCTTCGCCGCCGCGAGCTTTCCCGATCCGCATTATGCGGAATACTACGCCCGGCTGGTGGAGACGGCCGAGACCTGGAGCGGGCTCAAATCCGAACTTGCAACCCGTTTTCCCGAGCGACCGATGCTGATCGTCCACTATGGAGACCATCAACCGGTAATGACGCGGCGGATCGAGGCGAAGCTCAAGCTCCCGATCGATGCCGGGCGCCAGTTCCGTACCTTCTATGCCATCGAGGCCCTGAATTATGGCCCGACCCGGCTTGCTGCCGGGCGCGGCAAGGATCTGGATATTGCCTTTCTCGGCACGGTCGCCCTGCAGCAGGCGGGCCTCCCGCTCGACGAGATTTTCGCCACCCGCGCGAGCCTGCTCGAGCAGTGTGGCGAGTCCTACTTCGCGTCATCCTCGGAGCGCAAGCGCCGCTTCCACCGCACGCTGGTCGAGCTCGGCGTCATCGACGTGGCGTCCGCCGTGCACTATCAAATCTGATGCCGCGGCGGGCTGGCCGTGGATTGCTTCGTCGCTGACGCTCCTCGCAATGACGGCTGAGATGCGTAGGGTGGGTAAAGCGAAGCGTGCCCACCAATTGATGGGCGGTGGGCAACGAGCTCATGCGCGGCGATGGCGCGCGTCTCGCGCGATCACTTCGTCAGCGGGCAGCCGCTGTCCTTGGCCGACAGGAATGCCTTGTCGCCCGGCACCACGGCGAGTTGCTTGTAGTAATCCCACGGCTTCTTCGATTCCGACGGCTTTTTGACCTCGAACAGATAGAGGTCGTGCACCATGCGGCCGTTGGCCAGCACCTTGCCGCCCTGGGCGAACATGTCGTCGACCGGCAGCTCCTTCAGCTTCTTGACCACCGCATCGGAGTCCTTGGTGCCGGCCGCCTTGACGGCCTTCAGATATTGCAGCGTTGCCGAATAGGTTCCGGCCTGGATCATGCTGGGCATCCGGCCGGTGCGCTTGAAGAAGCGCTCCGAGAACTCGCGCGACCGGTCGTCGCGGTCCCAGTAAAAGCCCTCGGTCAGGATCAGGCCCTGCGCCGCCTGCAACCCGAGACCGTGCACCTCCGCCAGCGTCATCAACAGGCCGGCGAGTTTCTGGCCGGAGGAAACGATGCCGAATTCCGCCGCCTGCTTGATCGAATTGGTGGTATCGAGCCCGGCATTGGCGAGACCCACGATCTTGGCCTTCGAGCTCTGCGCCTGCAGCAGAAACGAGGAAAAATCCGACGAGTTCAGGGGAATGCGGACCGAGCCCAGCACCTTGCCGCCATTCGCGGTGACGATGTCGCTGGTGTCCTTTTCAAGCGCATAGCCGAAGGCGTAGTCGGCCGTGAGGAAGAACCAGGTATTGCCACCGGCCTTCACCAGCGCGCCGCCGGTGCCGACCGCGAGCGCGTGGGTGTCGAACGCCCAATGGAAGCCATAGGGCGTGCAGGCGTCGCCGGTGAGGCGCGAGCTCGCAGCGCCGACGACGATGTCGATCTTCTTCTTTTCCCGGGACAGTTCCTGCACGGCAAGCGCGACCGACGAGGTCGTGAGCTCGGTGATCATGTCGACACTCTCGACCTCGTACCAGCGCCGCGCGATGCTGGTGGCCAGATCGGGCTTGTTCTGATGATCGGCCGTGACCAATTCGATCTTCTGGCCGAGCACCGTGCCGCCAAAATCCTCGATCGCCATCCGCGCCGCCTCGACCGAATTTTTCCCGCCATAGTCGGCATAGACCCCGGACTGGTCGTTGAGGATGCCGATCTTGACGCCCTGCGCCGTGGCCGGCGCGGCGAGCAGCAGGCTGCCGATCGCAGCGGCAACCCATAATCCGGATTTCATGTCTGCTTCTCCGACATTTCCATTTTCCGCATCATCGATCCGCAACCCGGGGCTCGCGGCGCGGCCGCGGGTCGGCCAGGCGACGCACCAGCATGTAGAAGATCGGCGTGAAGATCAGCCCGAACATGGTGACGCCGAGCATTCCGAAAAATACCGCGACGCCGACCGCCTGGCGCATTTCGGATCCCGAACCGGAAGAAAGCACCAGCGGCAATACGCCGAGAATGAACGCAAACGAGGTCATCAGAATCGGACGCAACCGCAGCCGGCAGGCCTCGATAACGGCGTCGAGGCGTTCGCGGCCCTCGCGCTCGATGTCACGCGCGAACTCGACGATCAGGATCGCATTCTTGGCGGCAAGCCCGACCAGCACCACGAACCCGATCTGGGTCAGGATGTTGACGTCCTGTCCCATGATCCGGACACCGACGGTGGCCGCGAGCAGGCACATTGGCACGATCAGGATGACCGCGAACGGCAGGCTCCAACTGCCATATTGCGCGGCCAGCACCAGGAACACGAACAGCACACAGATCGGAAACACGTAGAGCCCCGAATTAGCGCCGGTGACCTGCTGATAGGACAGGTCCGTCCATTCGTAGGAGAATCCGCTCGGCAGCGTCTGTTCCGCGAGCCGCTTCATGGTGTCGATGGCGGTTGCCGAACTCGTTCCGGGCGTGGTGTCGCCCTGCAATTCGGAAGCCGGGTAGAGGTTGTAGCGCGCGACACGATCCGGCCCGGCGATGTCGCGGAAGTCCACGACATTGCCCAGTGGCACCATGTCGCCGGCGGTATTGCGGGTGCGCAGGCGGGCGAGATCGACGGTCTCCTTGCGGAACGGCAGGTCCGCCTGCGCGGTGACGTGATAGGTGCGGCCGAGAATATTGAAATCGTTGACATAGGCCGAGCCGAAATAGGTCTCGATCGCATCGGTGATGCCTTGAATGGGGACGCCGAGCTTCTGCGCCTTGATGCGGTCGATGTCGACGAACACCTGCGGGGTGTTGGCGGTGAACGGCGAGAAAACCGACGTCAGGCCGGGCGCCTTGCGCGCCGCCGCAACCAGCTCGTCGGTCGCCGCGGCCAACAGTTCCGGCCCGCGGCCCTGGCGGTCCTGAATGCGCATGGCAAAGCCGCCGCCGGTGCCGATTCCGGGCACCGCCGGCGGTGGAATCACAATGATGAACGCGCCCTCGATGCTGGCCAGCCGCTTGCGCAATTCGCCGGTGATCGAAGCCGCGGTCAGACCTTTCTTCAGGCGCAATGCAGGCTCTTCGAACACCGGGAACAGCGCCGCGGCGTTGCTCGCCTGGGTGCGGGTCGCGCCGGACAGCCCGGCGAACGCCGCGACGCGGACGATGCCGGGCGTGTCGAGCGCGATCTTCTCGATCTGCCGGACGATCTCGGTGGTGCGCGCCAGCGAGGCCGCGCCCGGCAGCTGCGCCGAAACGATCACATAACCGCGGTCCTGGGCCGGAATGAAGCCTTGCGGCGTGGTGGCGAGCAACCAGCCGGCGCTGCCGATCAGCACCAGATAGACCAGCAGCATCGCCGCCGAATGCCGGATCACGAAGTCGGCGGCGCCGGCATAGAAATGCGACAGCCGGTCGAAGCCGCGGTTGAAGGCACCCGAGAACGTCTGCCAGCCGCGCCCGGCCAGATTCCAGCTCGCCGGCGGGCGCTTTTCCGCGTGGGGCTGCAGGATCAGCGAGGCCAGTGCCGGCGACAGCGTCAGCGAGCAGAAACAGGAAATCGCCGTCGCCACCGCGATGGTGATGGCGAATTGCTGAAAGAACTGGCCGGAGATGCCGCCGAGAAAGGCGGTCGGAACAAACACCGCACACAGCACCAGCGCGATCGAAACCAGCGCGCCGCCAACCTCCTCCATCGTCTTCAGCGCCGCATCGCGCCGGCTCATGCCGTCACGCAGATGGCGTTCGACATTTTCGACCACCACGATGGCGTCGTCGACCACGATGCCGACCGCGAGCACGAGGCCGAACAGGGTCAAATTGTTGATGGCGAAGCCGAGCGCGGCCATGGCGGCGAAGGTGCCCACCAGCGACACCGGAATGGCGACAATAGGAATGATCGCCGGCCGCCAGCCCTGCAGGAACACCAGCACCACGATGACGACGAGGATCATTGCCTCGTAAATGGTCTTGATCAGTTCGCTGACGGATTGCGCGATGAATTCGGTCGGGTTGTAGCCGATATTGTAATCGAGCCCGCGGGGGAAGGCGGCCTTGAGCCTGACCATGGTGTCGGAAATGCGCTTGGCCGTGGCGAGCGCATTGGATCCGGGACGCTGGGTCACCAGCATGGCGACGGCGGATTTGCGCAGCAGGAAGCTGTTGGTGCTGTAGTCCAGTGCCCCGAGTTCGATCCGCGCCACATCGCGCAGCCGAACAGTGCGGCCGTCGGCGCCGGCCTTGACCAGGATATCCTCGAACTCCCGCGGGTCCTTCAGTCGACCGGTGAAGACGAGGTTCGACTGAAAGGCCCGATCGGCGATCGGCGGGCCCGCGAGCTGGCCGCCGGTGATCTGGAGGTTCTGCGCGCGAATGGCGACGAGCACGTCGCCCGCGGTCAAGCCCAACGAAGCAATCTTGTCCGGATCGAGCCACAGCCGCATCGAATAATCGCGCGCGCCGAAGATCTGGATGTCGCCGATGCCGTCGAGCCGCAGCAACTGGTCGCGGACCTGCAGCAGCGCGTAGTTGCTGATGTAAAGCTGGTCGAACGTGTCATCCGGCGACAGCATGAACACGACCATCAGGATGTCCGGGCTGTTCTTGCGCGTGACGACGCCGTTGCGCTGCACCTCCTCCGGCAATTGCGGTTGCGCGATGGCGACGCGGTTCTGAACCAGCACCTGCGCCTTGTCGAGGTCGGTGCCGAGCTTGAACGTGATGGTGATCGTGAGCTGGCCGTTCGAGGTCGCCTGGCTGTAGAGATACAGCATGTCCTCGACGCCGTTGATCTGCTGTTCGATCGGCGCCGCGACGGTGTCGGAAATGGTCTGCGCCGATGCGCCCGGATATTGCGCCGTGACGACGACGGTCGGCGGCACGACTTGCGGATATTCCGCCACCGGCAGCGTCGTGTAGGCGATGGCGCCGACGATCAAAAGCACGATGGACAGCACCATCGCGAGGATCGGCTGATTGATGGAAAGCCGGCCGAGATTCATGTCTTGTTACCGGCTGCCGCGGCCTTGGCGACCTTGGGACTGACCTTGGCCCCGACGCGTACACGCTGCAGCCCATCGACAACAACGCGGTCTTCCGGCTTCAACCCTTCGCGGATGACGCGAAGCCCATCGTCGAGCGGCCCGAGCGTGACCGCACGGGCCTCGACCGTATCGTCGTCCTTGACCACGAAAACGATCTTGCGCGACTGGTCGGTGGCGACCGCCGTATCGGGTATCAGCAAGGCTTGGTAGGGCGAGCTTCCGATCAGCCGCACCCGGCCGAACTGTCCGGGCAGGATCGAGTAATCCTTGTTCGGGATCACCGCGCGTCCGCGCAACGTGCCGGTCGAGACATCCAGCCGGTTATCGACAAAATCCATCTTGCCGTCATGCGACGGCTTGGTCTCGCCGGTCAGCGTCACCTGGACCGGATTCGGCGTGTCGCGCGAACTCGGACGTTTGCCCTCGAAGTACAGCCGGTTGTTTCTGACATAGGTTGCCTCGTCCATATCGAAATAGATATAGATCGGATCGAGCGACACGATCGAGGTCAGCAGCGTCGCGCCACTGTCGCTGCCCTGCACCAGATTGCCGACGCTGACCAGATGACGGCTCACCCTGCCGCCGATCGGAGCCAGCACATGGGAGAATTCGATATTGAGCTGGGCGGCCTTGAGCGCGCCTTGGGCCTGCGAGATCGCCGCATTGGCCGCCTGCAGGGTCTGGCGGCGCTGGTCGACAATCGAGTCCGCGACCGCCTGGGTTTGATTGAGGGTCAGCGCGCGGTCGAGCTCCCGCTTGCCGAGTTCGGCCTTGGCTCGCGCGTCATTGAGTTGGCCCTCCGCCTGCTCGGCGACCGCTTCAAAAGGACGGGAATCGATCACGTACAAGAGATCGCCGGCCTTGACAAAGGCGCCATCCCGAAATTCGACGCTGGTGACGAAGCCGCCGACCCGGGCGCGGACCTGGACCTCTTCGACCGCTTCGAACCGGCCGGTGAATTCGTCCCAATCGGTGACCGTGCGCTTGACCGGCTGCGCCACGGTGACCGGTGCGGCAGCCGCCGCCGCGGGCTGCACCGGCTTGTCGCTGCAGCCGCCCAGGGTGACCGCCAGCGCAACGGCCAACGCATTGAAGACGCATAACGAAAGCGGTTTGAAAACAACCATTTGAGCCAAACTCTCGGATTTTACTGCCGCGCTCAATTTCATCTCTCCTCGGCGCTCTTCACCGCGATCGATCGCGGCGGCTGCACCAAGATGAGATCGGCCCCCAGTCTGTTCAAGAACCGGCCCCGATCAAGCGAAATAATTTGCGGCCTCGGCCGCTGCGCGTCATGGCCGCTTTGTGGTGACGCAGATTCAACCGGCGCGGCGTTCAATCATGTTGTAATCGCCGGCCGGAAAGCGATACTTGACGGGTGCGCGGCCTTGATGCGCCCGCCGCCGGTTTGGCGCGTCAGGGGCCGTGCACGATCCGACACGGGGTCAGACATGCACGCGCCTCACGCTCCGACATCGCTCGACATCGCCGCGGCGCCGGACCTCGGCCGCGGACCCGATCATCTTGCGCCGGATTGCGCTGGATTGAACTTCTACCTGATCGATCGCGGCCTGCGCGATCTGCTGCAGCTCTATCTGGCGCCGGACGATTTTCGGCGGCTCGAACCGCATTTCCATCGACTCGGGGCGCTGGCGGGCGGCCGGCTCGATCAACTGGCGAAAGCCGCCGACAAGCATCCGCCGCTGCTGCATCCGCGCGACCGTTTCGGCCGCGACGAAGACTGGATCGACTACCATTCGTCCTACCGCGAAATGGAGCAAATCGCGTTCGGCGATTTCCAGTTTCACGCCATGAGCCATCGCGCCGGCACCCTCGATATGGATCGTCCGCTGCCGGCGGTGGTCAAATATGCGCTGCAATATCTGTTCGTGCAGGCCGAGTTCGGCCTGATGTGCCCGATCAGCGTCACCGACACCTCGATCCATCTGATCCGCAAATTCGCCAGCGCCGAGCTCAAGAACTATCTGTTGCCGAAAATGCTGTCCGGTGACGTCGCCATGCTGTGGAAGGGCACGCAGTTCATGACCGAACGGTCGGGCGGCTCCGATGTCGGCAGCATCGAAACCGTTGCCCGCTGCGAGGGCGGCGTCTGGCGGCTCTATGGCGACAAGTGGTTCTGCTCGCATGCCGACGCCGATGTCGCGCTGCTGCTGGCGCGCCCGCAAGGTGCACCCGGCGGCACCCAGGGGCTTGCGCTGTTTGCGTTGCCGCGCCGGCTGAAGGACGGTTCCCGCAACGCCTATCGCATCGTTCGTCTCAAGGACAAATTGGGCACTCGTTCGATGGCGAGCGGCGAAATCCTGCTCGAGGGTGCGGTCGCCTATCTGGTCGGCGATGCCGATCGCGGCCTCAAGCAGATGATGGAACAGGTCAACCTGTCGCGGCTTTCGCATGGCGTGCGCGCCGCCGCGATGATGCGGCGCTGTGTCAACGAAGCGCTGGTTTGCGCGCGGTCGCGACAGGCGTTCGGCAGGACCATTATCGACTATCCGCTGCTGCGGCGGCAGCTTCTCAAGATCGCGGTACCGGCCGAACAGGCGCTTTCGATGTTCCTGTTTGCAGCAGGTGCGATGGACCGTGCCAATGCCGGCTCGAAGGAGGCGGAAACCTGCTTGCGAATTCTCACGCCGCTGCTGAAGTTTCGCGCCTGCCGTGACAATATTCCGGTGGCGACCGGCGCCATGGAAGTCCGTGGCGGCAACGGCTATATCGAGGAATGGGTGCAGGCCCGTCTGGTCCGCGATGCCCATATCGGGGTGCTCTGGGAAGGCACCAGCAACATCAACGCGCTCGACATCATCACCCGCGCGGTCGGAAAAAGCCGCGCCCACCGCACGCTGGAGATTGCACTGAAGCGGCTGCTCGACGGGGCAACGCCGATCCCGCCGGCTTTCCGCAATCGCCTGCGCCTTGCGCTCGATCGTGCGCTGGCATTCGCCGAGCGGGTCGCCGCCGCGCCCGAGCTGGAAGCAAGCGCGCGGCAGGCGGCGAGCGGCCTCTATCATGTCACCACGGCCATCCTGATGAGCTGGGAAGCGGCACAGCCGGGCCGCGACGCACGCCGGGCGCTATATGCAAGGCTGATCCTGGAGCATCGCCTGAGCGCGCGCGATCCGCTCGAGCCTGCTGACGGCGATTGGCAAGGCAAGGCTGCCGACATCCTGCTTTCCGAACGGCCGGCCGGCCTCGCCGAGATCGCCGGGCTCCTGGTGAGCTAGCATCACGGCGCGCATGCCATGGCCCTGCAAACCCGAGCCATTTTTGGGTTCCCCTTCTCGCACTGACTCCGCTAGATTGTTGGCCGGCTGGAATCATTGGAGACACGATGTATACCGGCAAGCATGCGCATCTCCGCCCACTGCAGCCCGCTTTCATCATGGCGAACACGGGCGAGGCAGTGACCTATGCCGCGCTCGAGGCGCGCAGCAATCGGCTGGCGCATTTGTTGCGCAATCGCGGTCTCAAGCGGCTGGACCACTATGCCATCTTCATGGAGAACAACAGCCGTTACCTCGAAGCCTGCGGCGCCGGCGAGCGCTCCGGACTCTATTTCACCTGCGTGAATTCCTACCTCACGGCCGGCGAACTCGCCTACATCGTCACCAACAGCGAATCGCGCATCCTGATCACCTCGCGCGCCAAGCTCGAAGTGGTTCGCGAGGCCTTGCCGCAATGTCCGGGGCTGGAACTCTGCGTCGTGGTCGATGGCGCGAGCGAAAGCGAGCGCATCGTCGGCCTGCAGGAGGCGACGGCCGGCTTGCCCAAAACGCCGATCGCCGACGAGAGCATCGGCACCGCGATGCTCTATTCATCGGGCACCACCGGCCGGCCGAAGGGCATCCTGCGCCCGCTGCCGGAGCAGCCGCCGGAACAGCAGATGCCGCTGTTCGATTTCCTGCACAAGCTCTGGCATTACCGCGAAGGCATGATCTACCTCTCGCCGGCGCCGCTCTATCATTCCGCACCACAGGCCGCGGTCAATCTCACGATCCGCACCGGCGGCACCGCCATCATCATGGAGAGCTTCGATCCGGAGCGCTATCTCGAGCTGGTCGAGCAATGGGGCGTCACCCACAGCCAACTGGTGCCGACGATGTTCTCGCGGATGCTGAAGCTGCCGGAGACGGTGCGGGCGCGCTACGACCTGTCGTCACTCGAGATCGCGATCCACGCCGCCGCGCCGTGTCCGGCAGCCGTGAAGCAGGACATGATCGCGTGGTGGGGCCCGATCATCCACGAATATTACGGCGCCACCGAAGGCCTCGGATTTACCGCCTGCGACAGCCAGCAATGGCTGGCGCACCGCGGCACGGTCGGCAAGGTGCTGCTCGGCGAGTTGCACATCCTCGACGAAAACATGCAGCCCAGCCCGGCCGGCACGCCGGGCACGGTCTGGTTCAAGACCGCGACGCCGTTTGAATATTTCAACGACCCGAACAAGACTCGCGAAGCCCGCTCGCCGGACGGCGGCATGAGCACGGTCGGCGACGTCGGCTATGTCGACGGCGACGGCTTCCTCTATCTGACCGATCGCGCAACCTTCATGATCATTTCCGGCGGCGTCAACATCTACCCGCAGGAATGCGAGAACCTGCTGATCACCCATCCCAAGATCGCGGACGCCGCCGTGTTCGGCGTTCCCAATGCCGATCTCGGCGAGGAAGTGAAGGCCGTCGTGCAGCCGATGCCGGGAATTGCGCCGGGGCCGGATCTCGTCGATGAGCTGATCGCCTTCTGCAGCCAGTCGCTGTCGCGCCAGAAGGTGCCGCGCTCGATCGACTTCGAAGCGGAACTGCCGCGGCTGCCGACCGGCAAGCTCTACAAGCGGCTGCTGCGCGACCGCTACTGGGGCACCAAGAACTCGCGCATCGTGTGAAGGCCGCCTGCCATCCGGCGCCGAGTCGGCTGTTGCCGATTTGGCCAATCGTATTTGCTGAACTCGGGTAAACCCGAGTTCAGTCGGCGCATCCCGGAATGACAGTGTCGGATTGCTTCGCGCACCGGGCGCCGATTGTGCCGATAGCTGTCATGATGTCGCACCCAAGCCGGGGTTAGTCCGAAATGCCAATACCGGCGGCGAGCCTGGACGATTGCCTGCCCGCCTCGCCGTGCTATCGTTTGGCTTAATTGGCCCGGGATAAGGCCAAAAATCACTAGCTGGGAGAAAAACATGCGAGGCGTGCGGACGCTTGCTGCCATTGTGTTGTCGTTGCTGGCGGTGTCCAGTCCCGCGTTCGCCCAGAAGCAGGGCGGCATCCTGCGGATGTATCATCGCGACAGCCCGGCCAGCGCCTCGATCCATGAGGAAGCGACCTATTCCACCAATGTTCCGTTCATGCCGGTGTTCAACAACCTCGTCATCTACAAGCAGGATGTCGCGCAAAACAGCATGAGCTCGATCGTCCCGGATCTCGCCGAGAGCTGGGCCTGGAGCGCCGACCGGAAGACGCTGACCTTCAAGCTGAGACAGGGCGTCAAGTGGCACGACGGCAAGCCGTTTACCTCGGCCGACGTCAAATGCACCTTCGACATGCTGATGGGCAAGTCGCCGCAGAAGTTCCGCAAGAACCCGCGCAAGTCCTGGTACGATCAGGTGGTCGATGTGACGACCAACGGCGATTTCGAGGCGTCGTTCAACCTGAAACGGCCGCAGCCAGCGTTACTCGCGCTGCTCGCCTCCGGCTATACGCCGATCTATCCATGCCACGTTTCGCCGGCTGAGATGCGCGTTCACCCGATCGGCACCGGGCCGTTCAAATTCGTCGAGTTCAAGGCCAACGAGTCGATCAAGCTCACCCGCAACCCGGATTACTGGAAAAAGGGTCTGCCGCATCTCGACGGCATCGAGTTTACCATCATCCCGAACCGCTCGACCGCCATCCTGGCGTTTATCGCCGGAAAATTCGATATGACGTTTCCGACCGAGGTGTCGATTCCGTTGCTCAAGGACGTCAAGTCGCAGGACCCGAAGGCGGTGTGCGTCGTCGAGCCTGACAATGTCAGCACCAACATCATCGTCAATTCCTCGGCGCCGCCGTTTGACAATCTCGACATTCGCCGCGCGATGGCGCTGGCGATCGACCGCAATGCCTTTATCAAGATCCTGTTCGAAGGCCAGGCCGATATCGGCGGCACCATGCTCCCGGCACCGGCCGGGCTGTGGAGCATGCCGAAGGAGATGCTGGAGACGATCCCGGGTTACGGACCCGACGTCGAAGCCAACCGCGCCGAGGCGCGCAAACTGATGGCGAAGGCGGGATACGGCCCGGACAAGCACCTGCAGGTCAAGGTTTCGACCCGCAATATTCCGGTTTACCGCGATCCCGCCGTGATCCTGATCGATCAGCTCAAGAGCATTTATATCGATGCCGATCTGGACGTCGTCGAGACCGCCAACTGGTTCTCGAAGGTTGCGCGCAAGGATTATGCGCTCGGCCTCAACCTCACCGGAAACGCCGTCGACGACCCCGACCAGTCGTTCTACGAGAACTACTCCTGTCATTCGGAACGGAACTACACTAACTACTGCAACCCCGCGATCGAGAAGCTGTTCGATCAGCAGTCGCAGGAGACCGATATCGACAAGCGCAAGAAAATGGTCTGGGAGATCGACAAGAAGCTGCAGGACGATGTGGCGCGCCCGATCATCTACCACGGCCGCACCGGCACCTGCTGGCAGCCCTATGTAAAGGGCATCACCGTCATGGTGAACAGCTCCTACAATGGCTATCGTTACGAGGATGTCTGGCTCGATAAATAAGGCCCGCGCACGAAGAGAAAGCCTCAACGGGGAGCAGTCCGGTGCTTGCTTATATCGTGCGGCGCATCGTCCTGATGCTCGTGACCCTGTTCGGGGTCTCGGTCATCATCTTTGTTCTGCTGCGCATCGTGCCGGGCAATATCGTCGATATCCTGTTTGATGCCGCGGGTTATGTCGATCCGGCCGACAAGGCGCATCTGCAGCAGGAGCTCGGGCTCGATCAACCGATCGCCGTGCAGTACCTGCACTGGATCGGCGGGCTGCTCCGCGGCGACCTCGGCTATTCCTATGTGTCCGAGAAGCCCGCGCTCGACGAGATCCTGCCGCGCATTCCGATCACCGCGCGGCTCGCCGGCCTGGCGCTGCTGTTTTCGACCTCGATCGGGGTTCCGCTCGGCGTGATCAGCGCGGTGCATCAGGGCTCTCGGCTCGACTACGCGCTGCGCGTCGTCAGCCTGAGCGGCCTGTCGCTACCGGCGTTCTGGCTCGGCCTGTTGATCCTGATGGCGTCGGTCGCGATGTTCGGGGAAATTCCGATCTTCAATCCGAATCCGCAGAGCCTCGGCGCGGCGCTCGCGACCTATTGCGTGCCGGCCCTGGCGGTCGGCTTCCGCAGCGCCGCGCTGGTGATGCGGATCACGCGCTCTTCGATGCTGGAGATATTGCGGCAGGACTACATCCGAACCGCCCGCGCCAAGGGCGCCTCCGAGAACGCCGTCAACTACCACCACGCGCTGAAGAACGCGGTCCTTCCCGTCATCACCGTGATCGGTATCGAGGCGGCCTTCCTGATCGGCGGATTGATCGTCACCGAGACGGTGTTCAACATCCCCGGCGTCGCCAGGTTTCTCGTGGAAGCGATCCGCTGGCGCGATTATCCGATTGTGCAGAACCTCGTGATGTTCATTGCCGTGATCGTGGTGCTCGCGAATTTCACGGTCGACATGCTGTATGCGGTGCTCGATCCGCGCATCCGCTACACGGACTAGGCAGGGAGCTGATTTGGCGGCAATTGACTACGATAGCGAACTGAGACGCGCCGGCGCGCATTCGACGCGCGGCTGGCGCCGGTTTGCGTTCGTCGCGCAGCGCAACGTGCTCGGCACCATCGGCCTGATCATCATGGTGGTGTTCGTGCTGACGGCGGCGTTTGCCGATCTGATCTGCCGGTACGATCCGCTCAGCGTCGATTCCGTGCATGCGCTGGCGGCCCCGAGCCTGCAGCACTGGATGGGGACGGACTCGTTCGGCCGCGATGTCTGGAGCCGGATCGTCCACGGCGCGCGGATATCGCTCGCCGTCGGCATCGGTTCCACCGTGCTGGGTTCGTCCTTTGGCGTGATGATCGGCCTTGCATCCGGCTATCTGTCCGGATGGGTCGACCTTTTGTTCCAGCGGGTGATCGACATTCTGCAGGCCTTGCCGCTGCTGGTGCTGGCGCTGGTGATGACGGCGGCGCTCGGCCCGTCGCTGCCGAACGTGATCATCGCCATCGCGATTCCGCTGATCCCCTCGGTCGCCCGCGTCATCAGGGCCAACACGCTGGCGCTGCGGGAGCTGCCGTTCGTCGAGGCCGCCAAGTCGATCGGCATGAGCGAGATGCGGATTGCGCTTCGTCACGTGCTGCCGAACACGCTCGCACCGCTGATCGTGCTGGCGACCGCCCAGCTCGGCTCCACGATCCTGACCGAAGCCTCGCTGTCCTTTCTCGGTCTCGGCATTCCGGAGCCCTATCCGTCCTGGGGACGCATGCTGTCGGAATCGGCGGCCGAATATGTTCGCACCGCGCCGTGGCTGGTGATTTTTCCAGGCATTGCGATCAGCCTTGCGGTGTTCGGAACCAATCTGCTCGGCGATGCGCTGCGCGACATCCTCGATCCAAGGCAGCGCGGCTGATGAACGAGGCGCCCAGCCAGGAAACGGTGCTCGACGTCAAGGGCCTGCAAACGGTCTTCTTCACCAATTCGGGCCTGTTCAGGGCCGTCGATGATGTCTCCTTCAGCGTACGTCGCGGCGAAACCCTGGCGATCGTCGGCGAATCCGGCTGTGGCAAGAGCGTGACGGCGCTTTCGATCATGCGGCTGGTGCCGGAGCCGCCCGGCCGGATCGTCGGAGGCTCGGTCGTGCTCGAAGGCAGCGACCTGCTCGGTCTCGACGAGGCCGCGATGCGCCGAATCCGCGGCAATCGCATGTCGATGATCTTCCAGGAACCGATGACCTCGCTCAACCCGGTGATGCGGATCGGCGACCAGATCACCGAGGCGGTCCGGCTGCACCGGAGCATGACGCGGCAGCAGGCCTGGAAGCAGGCGGTGGAAATGCTGCGCCTGGTCCGGATTCCCGAGCCGGCGCGGCGCGCGCTTGAATATCCGCACCAGCTTTCGGGCGGCATGCGCCAGCGCGCCATGATTGCCATGGCGCTCGCCTGCCGGCCGGCGCTGCTGATCGCCGACGAGCCGACCACCGCGCTCGACGTCACCATTCAGGCCCAGATCCTGGCGCTGGTGCTCGAGCTGCAACGCGAGCTCGGCATGGGGCTGATCCTGATCACCCACGATCTCGGCGTGGTCGCCCAGACCGCGCAGCGCGTCATTGTGATGTATGCGGGCAAAAAGGTCGAGGAAGCCGACGTCGAAGAGCTGTTCGCGCAACCAAGGCATCCCTACACCCGCGGGTTGATGGCCTCGATCCCCGCGGTGCCCAGTTCCGGCGCCAACGGCAATGCCCGCCTGACCGAAATTCCCGGCATGGTGCCGTCGCTGACCAAGCTGCCGGCAGGCTGCGCGTTCGCACCGCGCTGCGAACTCGCCATTGCGCGTTGCCATGAGCAATATCCGCCGCTGCAATCGTGGGGCACCCATCATCTGGCGGCGTGCTGGCGCGCGGCGGAACTCGCAGGGCCGCCATGACCGACGCCCGTGCGCTGCTCGAGGTCTCCGATCTCGTCAAGCACTATCCGGTGCGCGGCGGCGTACTGCGTCGCCAGGTCGGCCTTGTGCATGCGGTGGACGGCGTCAGTTTCACGCTTGGCGTCGGCGAAACACTGGGCCTTGTCGGCGAGTCCGGCTGCGGTAAATCAACCGTGGCACGCAGCATCCTGCGCCTGGTCGAGCCGACCAGTGGCGGCATCCGGCTGAACCAGCGCGACATCACCCATCTCAGCAAGACCGAGCTGCGTCCGGTCCGGCGCGCGATGCAGATCATCTTCCAGGACCCGTTCGCTTCGCTCAATCCACGCATGAGAGCGGGCGATATTGTCGGCGAGCCGCTCAGCGTCCACGGTATCGCCGCCGGCGGCGCGAAGCGCGAGCGGGTCGCCGAGCTGTTCGAACAGGTCGGACTGCGGCCGGATCAAATGCACAACTACCCGCATCAGTTCTCCGGCGGCCAGCGGCAGCGCATCTGCATCGCACGGGCGCTGTCGCTGGAGCCGAGCCTGATCGTGTGCGACGAGCCGGTATCGGCGCTCGATGTGTCGATCCAGGCCCAGGTGATCAACCTCCTGATCGACCTGCAGCGCAGGCACGGCTTCTCCTATTTGTTCATCGCGCATGACCTTGCCGTGGTGGCCCACATCAGCCACCGCGTCGCGGTGATGTATCTTGGACGGATCGTCGAACTGGCGGAGAAGACCGAACTGTTCGCCAACCCGCGCCATCCCTATACCCAGGCGTTGCTCGCTTCCGTGCCCGTGGCCGATCCCCGGATCAAACGCCTCAAGCCGGAAATCGACGGCGACGTGCCGAGCCCGATCAATCCCCCATCCGGCTGCGCCTTCCACACCCGCTGCCGCTATGCGATGGACCGCTGCAAGCTCGAGAGGCCGGTGCTGGCCGAGGCCGGCGCGCAGCATCAGGTGGCGTGCTGGCTCAACGACGGGACCGGGCGGAAGGCGTGAGCCCGACACGCCGTGCATGCGGCAATCATCCTTC
Organism: uncultured Alphaproteobacteria bacterium; assembly: GCA_963808035.1. GTDB lineage: Bacteria > Pseudomonadota > Alphaproteobacteria > Rhizobiales > Xanthobacteraceae > Bradyrhizobium. The sequence continues at coordinate 192,913 of CAWEEF010000017.1, forward strand.
GTCATTCCGGGATGCGGCTCTTGGCGCAGGCCCGGAATCCATAACCACGATCGGGAGTATGGATTCCGGGCTCGCGCTTCGCGCGCCCCGGAATGACGGAGAACTGGCCTCGATCTCGACCACGACCTTTCCGGTCGTCACCTGCTCGCCTTCCGAAACATCGATCGCGGAAATCGTGCCGGAGATCGACGCGGCGTGGACATGCTCCATCTTCATGGCTTCGAGGGTCATGACCGGCTGACCGGCCTCGACGCGCTCGCCGGGCTTGACCAGCACCGCCACCACGCGGCCGTTCATGGCGGCGCGGACCTTGCCATCGCCGGCCGTCGCGGCCGCAGTTGCGGGCGCGGCCAATGTGAGGTTGTGGGCCGCAACCGGGATCCCTCGGTACTGGAAATAGAGCCGGTCGCGGTCGCGGAAGAAACTCGCCGATTCCATCACGTCCTGGCTGCGAAAGCGGATGGTGTCGGGCTCGAGCTCGTCGACCTCGAATCGGTATACCTCGCCGCCGATATCGGCGGCATAGCCACCCTCGCGCTCGCGCACGACCTCCAAATCATGAATGCCGCGATCGATCTCGAGGCGAACCGGCCGCGGAAACGTCGCGGCGAGCGTGCGCCCGGCTCGCCACGGCGGCGCGTGCGGATCCGTGACGTCCAGCAGCAGCGCCGCCAGCGCGGCATGCGGCGCTCTGGCAGCTTCCCCGGGCGCCCGCAGTTCATCGCCATATCTATCGATGAAGGCGGTGGTCGCTTCGCCCGCTGCGAAAGCGGGATGCCGCAGGCAGGCGATCAGCAAGGCCTGGTTGGTGGTCACGCCGAAAGCCATTGTCTGTTCGAGACCGCAAATCAGCTTGCCGCGCGCCTCGTCACGGGTCGAGCCGTGACTGATCAGCTTGGCGATCATGGAGTCATAGAACGGGGAGATCTCCGAACCCGATTGCAAGGCGTGCTCGACCCGGATGCCCTCAGGCACCTGCCACAACGCCATCCGGCCGGATTGCGGCATGAAGTCATGGTTCACATCCTCCGAACACAGCCGCACCTCGATCGCATGCCCGGAGAAGGTGATGTCGTTCTGCGTCAGTCCAAGCGGCTCGCCGCCGGCGACGCGCAACTGCAGTTCGACGAGATCGAGCCCGGTGATCGCCTCGGTGACGGGATGCTCCACCTGCAGGCGCGTGTTCATCTCCATGAAATAGAACGCGCCGTTGCGATCGAGCAGGAATTCCAGCGTGCCGGCACCCTCATAGCCGATCGACTGGACCGCCTTGACCGCGACCGCGCCCATCCGCGCCCGCAATTCCGGCGACACCGCCGGCGACGGCGCCTCCTCGATCAGCTTCTGGTGCCGGCGCTGCACCGAGCAGTCGCGTTCGCCCAGATGAACGGCGCTGCCATGGCGGTCGCCGAACACCTGGATCTCGATATGGCGGGGATCGACAATGGCCCGCTCAAGAATCACGGTCGGATCGCCGAACGCGCTTGCAGCCTCCGATCGCGCGCTGCGCAGCGCATCGGGAAACGAAGCCGCGTCTGCGACCAGCCGCATGCCGCGCCCCCCGCCGCCGGCGACCGCCTTGATCATGACGGGATAGCCGATCTTGCCGGCCTCGATCAGCATCGCGGCGTCGCTCTGGTCCGCACCCTGGTAGCCGGGAACGCAGGGGACGCCCGCCGCCTGCATGATCTGCTTGGCACTGGCCTTGTTGCCCATCGCCCGGATCGCCTCGGGCGACGGCCCGACGAACACCAGACCGGCATCGCGGCAGGCCTGCGCGAGCCCGGCGTTCTCGGCGAGGAATCCGTAGCCGGGATGGATCGCGTCGGCGCCGCTGGCCCTGGCCGCCGCGACAATGGCCTCGATCCGAAGATAGGATTGCGCCGGCAGCGCTTCACCGATGCGAACCGCCTGATCCGCCTCGCGCACATGCAGCGTGCCGGCATCGGCATCCGAATAGACCGCGACCACGCCATGGCCGAGCCGGCGCGCGGTACGCATGATCCGCCGCGCGATCTCGCCACGATTGGCGATCAGTATCTTGTGGAACGGCGTGCGCTGGTTCATGGCCGCGCGACCGAGAACTGCATGCGCTGGGGGGTGCGCGCCACGGCCTCGCGGCAGATCGCAAGCACCTCGGCCAGAATGCTGCGGGTGTCGCGTGGATCGATCACGCCGTCGTCGAGCACGCGCGCGCTGGTCGAAAACACATCCATCTGGCCGTCGAACACGCCGATGATCTGCGCCTTCATCTGTTCGAGTTTTGTCGGTTCGATCGGCTTGCCGCGTCGCGCGGCGGCGGCCTCGGTCACGATCGCCATGGTTTCCGCGGCCTGCTCGCCGCCCATCACTGCGGTCTTGGCATTAGGCCAGGAAAAGCAGAAGCGCGGATGGAAGCCGCGGCCGCACATGCCGTAATTGCCGGCGCCGAACGACGCCCCGCAATAGATGGTGATCTGCGGCACCGTGGCCGAGGTCACGGCCTGGATCATTTTCGAGCCGTGCTTGATCATGCCGGCTTCTTCATAGGCGCGTCCGACCATGTAGCCGGTGGTGTTGTTGAGATAGAGCAGCGGCGTGCGCGATTGGCAGCAGGCCTGGATGAAATGCGTCGCCTTGTTGGCGCCGGCCGGATCGAGCGGGCCGTTATTGGTGACGATGCCGATCGCCTGACCTTCGATCCGGGCGTGGCCGCAGATGGTGGCGGGTCCGTAATTCGCGCCAAATTCTGTGAAGTCGGAATCGTCGATGATGCGCGCAATCACCTGGCGCATATCGACCGGCCGCTTGTGATCCATCGGCATGATGCCGAGCAGCTCTTCGGCGTCAAGACGCTGCGCAAGGTGCGGTGTCGCGGGCCGAGCCGGCCGGTCCCATTCCAGATTGGCCATGATGTCGCGGGCAATCCGCAGCGCATCGCGGTCGTCCTCGGCCAGATAGTCGCCGAGGCCGGAAATGCTGGTGTGCATCTCGGCGCCGCCGAGTTCTTCCTCGGTGGCGATTTCCCCGGTCGCCGCCTTCAACAGCGGCGGCCCGGCGAGGAAGGCCCGGGTGCGTCCTCGTACCATGACAATGTAATCGGACAGCCCGGTCTGGTAGGCGCCACCCGCGGTCGACGAACCATGCGTCACCGTCACCACCGGCAGGCCGGCCGCCGACAGTCGCGCCAGGTTGCGAAAGATATTGCCGCCGCGCACAAAGTCCTCGACGCGATAGCGCAACAAATTGGCACCTGCGCTCTCCACGAGTTGCACATAGGGCAGCTTGTTTTCGAGCGCGAGTTCCTGCACCCGCAGCGTCTTGTCGATGCCGTAAGGTTGCAGCGCGCCGGCGTCGATGCCGGAATCATTGGCGCTGACCATGCAGCGGACGCCCGAGACAAAGCCGATGCCGGCGATCAACCCGCCGCCCGGCACGCTGTTGTCGGCATCGGCAACATCGAACATGTAGCCGGCGAGCGTCGACAGTTCGATGAAGGGCGAGCCGGGATCGAGCACCAGCGCCACGCGCTCGCGCGGCAGCAATTGCCCGCGCTTGTGAAACCGGTCCTTGGCGGCAGCCGACGCCGCGCGGGTCCGCTCCTCAAGGCCGCGCACCCGTGCAATCAGCGCCAGCATGCCGTCCCGATTGGCTTTGAAAGCGGCGCTGCCGGGAGCGATGGTGGAGTCAAGGATGGTCATTGGCTTCAATCATTCTCACTGGCGTCTTTCCGGGGCATCGCGAAGCGATGAACCCGGAACCTCGAGATTCCGGGTCTGGTGCTGGCGCACCATCCCGGAATGACAACGGCGCGACCCGTTGTGTTGGCATCGCCCCAGAATGACGGATCAATGCCTGATCCCGAAAATCTGGCGCGCTTCCGCGGGGCTTGCGATCTGGCGGCCGGCGCGGCGTGCGCAGGCGACGATGCTCTCGATCAACTGCCCGTTCGATGTCACCTTGGTGCCGTCAGCTTGATAGAAGGTGTCCTCAAGCCCGGTGCGCAAATGGCCGCCGAGATCGGCGCAGCGCTGATGCAGCGGCCAGATTTCGGCACGTCCGATCGCGGTAACCTGCCAATGCGCGTCCGGCAACTTCAGCTTGAGCAGGATCGGCAGCAATTCCGGGTCGGCCGGCATGCCGGACGCCACACCCATCACAAAATTATATTCGAGCGGCCCCGAATACATTCCGGTCTGCCGGTACATGCCGACGCAGCGCACGATGCCGACATCGAAGCATTCGAATTCGGGAATCGTATCCGCCGCTTTCATGACGTCGAGATAATCCTGCACCTTCTCGACCGCGTTATCGAACATCATCGGCGGCCAGGCCCAGGTGTTGTCGCTTTTGACCTTCAGGTAATTCAGCGAGCCGGCGTTGCAGGCCGCCATCTCCGGCCTGGTCTCGCGCACGCAATCGAGCGCGCCGGAATAATTCGGACCCGACGTACCCGTGGTGTGGTTGATGATGACGCCCGGGCAGGCTTCGCGGATCGCCTGCTGGATGTCGCGGGACACGCTGACCTCCCACGACGGCAGATGTCCCTGGTTCGGCGCCTGCTGGCGCAGATGGATGTGCATGACGCTCGCGCCGGCGTCGAAGGCGGCGCGCGCCTCGCGCGCCATCTGTTCCGGCGTCACCGGAACGTGATGCTGTTTCGGATCGGTCAGCACGCCGTTCAGCGCGCAGGTGATGACGGCCTTGTCGCTCATGAGACAGCTTTCGATTGCAGTCTGGTCAAGCGCGTCCCTCTTACACGGAGCTTGCGGCAGAATACAGCAACCGGATCGGATGTCACCGACGCAAATCCCCACGATTCGCCGCAAGCCCCTTCAAGGCCACCGCGCCACCTTCTGCTGATCGCCCGCCAGGGTTTCGGCCGCGACCGCCCGCTTGAATCCGTCGCGCGCCTGCAGGCGTTGCCAATAGGCGGCGACGTTAGGTCCGAAATTGCCGGCAAGCCCGATATTGCCGGCGAGCCGCAGCGCATAGCCGATCACGATATCGGCCGCGGTAAACCGCCCGGCGCACAGCGTCTCCGCCGTCGCGGTCGCGGTCTCGACGGCGCGCAGCCGGCCGAAGAACCATTTGGCATAGTCGCCCGCCACCTGCGGATTGCGCCGGTCCTCCGGTTCGAGCTGGCTGTAGCGTAGCACCAGGGTTTGCGGAAAGGTCAGCGTGGCGTCGCTGAAATACATCCAGTTCAAAAACGCGCCAAACGCCGGCTCGTCGGCGCTGACCAGCAGCGACGTCGGCCCGTAGCGGGTGCCGAGATAGTGACAGATTCCGGAAGACTCGGTCATCCGTGTGTCGCCATCGATCAGAAGGGGAATCGTGCCGAGCGGATTGAGCGCCAGATATTCCTTGGCAAACACCCGCGGCGGGAATGGCAGCATCTTGAGATCGTAGGGGAGCCCGAGTTCCTCCAGCATCCACAACGGGCGGAACGATCGGGCGGCGTGGCAGTGATACAGCGTGATCATGTCGTTTCACCCTTGTTCCGGTTGCATGTCATGGCCAAACGAACTTCACAATCCCATCTGCCGGCTAGCCAGATCCTTCATGATCTCCTCGCTGCCGCCGCCGATTGCGTTGACCTTGACCTCGCGGTAGATGCGTTCGACCTTGATGCCGCGCATGTAGCCGGCGCCGCCGAAGATCTGCACCGCCTCGGAGGCGCAGAACGCCATGGTCTGGGTAGCCTGATTCTTCAGCATGCAGATCTCGGCGACCGGATTTTCGCCCTGGTCGAGCCGCCATGCCAGCATTTCCAGCATCGCCTGCGACGCCGCCACCCGCTGCGCCATGTCGACCAGCTTGTGGCGGATCACCTGATGATGCGAAAGCGGCTTGCCGAAGGTGTGGCGCTGTTTGGCATAGTCGGTCGCATCGTCGAGGCAGACTCGCGCCGCCGCAATGCAGCCCGCCGCCATGGTCAGCCGCTCGCCGTTGAAATTCTGCATGATGATGCGGAAGCCCATGCCCTCCTCGCCAAGCAGGTTGCTGGCCGGGACCCGGCAATTGTCGAAATGCAGCGTCGCGGTATCCGACGCCCACCAGCCCATCTTCTTCAGCGGTGTGCGCGCCAGACCCGGCGTATCGCCCTCGATCACCAAAAGGCTGACCCCGCCGGAACCCGGCCCGCCAGTCCGTACCGCGGTCGTGATGTAGTCGGCGCGCATGCCGGAGGTGATGAACGTCTTCTCGCCGTTCACCACGTAGAAATTGCCGTCGCGGCGGGCACTGGTGCGCAGATTGGCGACGTCGGATCCGCCGCTCGGCTCGGTGATCGCCAGCGCCGAAATCTTGTTGCCGGACAGGATTTCGGGCAGCACCCGCGCCTTGAATTCGGCGCTGCCGGCCCGCGCAATCGGCGGCGCGCCGATCGAGTTGCTCTTCAGGCTGGCGCTGACGCCGCCAGCACCGGCCCGCGCCAGCTCCTGGACGGCGACGATCCACATGAAGCGGTCGACTTCGGTGCCGCCATAGGCCTCGGGAAATCCGAGGCCCAACAGGCCGATGGCGGCCGCCTTCTGATAGAGCTGCCGCGGAAATTCGCCGGCCTCGTCCCATTGATGGGCGTACGGCTCGATCTCCTTTTCGACAAAGCGGCGCACCACCTCGCGATAGGCGTCATGCTCGGCGGTATAGAATGGACTGCCCATCCGCTGCGCTCCGTTCCCTCTTGTGCGGCGCACGATGACCCTGAAACCTCGCGCCTCACTTGCGTCGAGTGGCTGGGTCCGGCCGCCGCGACCGATCAGGCCACAGGCCAGCCACTTAACGCAAGACAGGCGCTCGCTGCCGCCATCTGAACTAGCCGGCGGCGGCCTTTATCCCCCAAACGACGGCTGGCCAATTCGGCCGGAGTTGGGCATGTTGGTTAAGCCACGCAGGCCATTGACGGCAGCAGGCGGCGCAAGACCGCGCACCGCGGAGGGGATTTTGCCGGTTCGTTATTACGACTGGATCGCCCATTTCGCCCGGCGGACGCCGGGCAAGCTGGCGGCGGTCGACCTCGCCAGCGATCGGGGTTTCTCCTACGCGCAATTCGACGCGCGCATTTCCCGTCTCGCCACGCATTTGCGCGAGGCGTTCGGAATCGCCCGCGGCGACCGCGTCGCGGTGCTGGCGATGAACACCACCGATACGCTGGAGGTGCAGTTTGCCTGCGGCCGTATCGGCGCGGTGTTCCTGCCGCTGAATACGCGCCTGACCGTCCCCGAACTGCAATTCATCGTCGGCGACGCCGGGCCGAAACTCATGATCCACGACACCGAACTCGCGGGCATCGCCGGCGAAGTCGGCCGATTGTGCCAGGTCCCGGCGGCGCTTCGGCTGGGGGCGAGCGGCTCCTATGAAGCGGCGATCACGGCCGCCAGGCCGCTTGATCGGGCCGAGCAGATGACGCTCGATGACATCTCGACCATCATGTACACCTCGGGCACCACGGGCCAGCCCAAGGGCGCCATCATCACCCATGGCATGACATTCTGGAATTGCGTCAATCTCGGCGGTCCCGCCTATATCTCGCCATCGTCGGTGCTGCTGACCGTGCTGCCGCTTTTCCACACCGGTGGCCTCAATTGCTACACCAACCCGGTGCTGCACGCGGGCGGCACGGTGCTTATCATGCGCGCCTTCGATCCCGCCCTCACGCTGGCGCTGATCAGCGACCCGCAGCGCGGCATCAACGTGTTTTTTGGCGTGCCGTCGATCTATCAGTTCATGGCACAGCATCCCGCCTTCGCCGATGCCGATTTCAGCCGGCTGGTGATCGGCGGCGTCGGCGGCGCGCCAATGCCGGTGCCGCTCCTCAAGGTGTGGGAAGCGCGCGGGGTCGCGCTGCAGCAGGGTTACGGAATGACCGAGACCAGCCCGGCGGTGTTGGCGCTGGATCGCGAGGACGCCGCGCGCAAGGCCGGCTCCTCCGGCAAGCCGGTGCTGCATACCGAAGTGCGGATCGTTCGCCCCGATGGCGTCGAGGCCGCTGTCGGCGAACTCGGCGAGCTCTGGGTCAAGGGTCCCAACATCACGCCGGGTTACTGGAACCGGCCGGATGCCAATCAATCTTCCTTTACCGACGGCTGGCTGCACACCGGCGACGCAGCACGGGTCGACGAAGACGGCTTCTACTACATCGTCGATCGCTGGAAGGACATGTACATTTCGGGCGGCGAGAACGTCTATCCGGCCGAGGTCGAAGACGTACTGCACCAGCTTGCGGCCGTCGCCGAGGCCGCGGTGATCGGCGTCCCCGACCAGCAATGGGGCGAAGTCGGTGTCGCCATCGTCGCCTTGAAAGCCGGTCACTCGCTTGCTGCGGCGGAGATTCATGCGCATTGCGCCGCCAATCTGGCCCGCTTCAAATGCCCGCGCCTGATCCACTTCGTCGATGCCCTGCCGCGCAACGCGACCGGCAAAATCCACAAGCCAACGTTGCGCAAGACGTTCATTCCGCCCGATACCGCCGACATCATCAAAGCCGCCTCGTAAGCCTGCCTGCTCACTCTCCGTCGTCATTCCGGGATGCGTCACTTGGCGCAGGCCTCACCGTCGTCATTCCGGGGCGCGCGGAGCGCGAGCCCGGAATCCATAACCACCGATGCCTGTTGTCAACGGCACGGCGGCCCCAGCCTCGCGCAACATCAAGGTTCGTGGTTATGGATTCCGGGCCTGTGCCAAACGACGCATCCCGGAATGACGACGATTTTCGCCGTTCTTGCGATCACACTGCATCTGCCCCAAATAAAGCCCCGTATCAGATCAGGCCGAGCCGGCACGTCGATGGGTTCCGAGGTTCATTATCTGCCGCTGACGCCGGGATTGTTTTCGATCCTGGTGGTGTTGTTTGCGGGGCTGGTGATTCTGATCCAGCTCCGCATTCTCAGATATGCCTATATGCGGCTCGGCGTCGGTCCGGGCGTTGCGTTGTTTCTGCTGTTCGGCTCGCTGGTCGGCAGCTATTTCAATATTCCGATCACGGTCCTGCCGGGGCACCCGGTCAGGTCGGGAGAGATCGTTGATTTCTTCGGCATGCGCTATGTGGTGCCTCTGGTGGTGTCCTGGCCCGGCACCGTGCTGGCGGTGAATGTCGGCGGCGCGGTGATCCCGACCCTGATCTCGGCCTATCTCGTGATCCGGTATCAGCTCTGGTTCAAGGCGACGCTGGCGGTGGTGGCGATCGCTTTCGTGATCCACTCGATGGCGACCCCGGTGGCGGGAATCGGCATTGCCGTGCCGGTATTCGCACCGGTCGTGACCACCGCCATCCTGGCCTTCATCCTGTCCCGTGAATACGCCGCGCCGCTGGCCTATATCGGCGGCTCGATGGGAACGCTGATCGGCGCCGACCTGCTCAATCTCGACAAGATCAGCGGGCTGGGCGCACCGGTTGCATCGATCGGCGGAGCGGGAACCTTCGACGGCATTTTTTTAACCGGCATTCTCGCCGTGCTGTTCGCCGGTATCGCCGCGCCGTCGCGCCCGCGGCCGGCCTGGTAGGCTATCGAGCTTCGAGCATCTTCCGGCTACATTGTCAGCGCCACGCCCCATTGCCGGGCGGTGCCGACGATCCAGTCGCGATAGAGCGTCAGCGGGGTGACACCGGTCAGGCCGCCGCAGCCGCCGCCGGCGTTCGGTCCGGTCGACCAACTGACGACGCCGATGATCACGGGCCTGCCCTGCTGCTCCTCGGCAACCGGCCCGCCGGAATCGCCGGTGCAGGCCCCGAGCCCGGGGCGCACGCCCTGGCCGGCCGGATCGACCAGGCGGATCTGCAGCGTCCCCGGCCGCCCGGTTACAACGAGTTCGGCGCTGCGAACGGTGCCTCCGCTCTTGCCTTCGCCGCGAACGGTGACGCCGACGCCGGCGATGGTGAACTGGCTGCCGGCGACCAGCGGCGTTTGCGGCACGCCGATCGCCGATGCCGCCTTTCCCTTCGGCGCCGCCTCGAGCTGCAGCAGCCCGACATCGGCGGTGGCGCGATGCACCATCATCGTCTGCAGGCTGAATGCGGGATGAAAGGCCACGTGGCGGACGTCGCGCAATTGCGGCTGGCGGTCCGCGCCATATTCGACGATCTTGTAGATCGCGCCGGGTTGCAGGCAATGCGCCGCCGTCAAGACCACATCGGCGGCAATCAGGGCGCCGCTGCAGAAGGTGCCGCGCGAGCCGACGATGGTGACAACGGAGCGGCCGATTCCCTCGGTGGCGGGCCCGGCGCCGCCGACGATCGCATCGGCAGGGCCGGCCAGCAGCAACGCGACAGCCGCGATCGTTGCGGGCGAGATTTTCACCGCGACAGCAATAACCCCGATCCAGCCGGCCGCCAAGAGATGGTCAGGGCTGCCAAAGCAACGTCTCCGGGCAGCAAACGAGGCTTGTTCTTTGCCCGGAACACAGGCAGAACTCTCCCGAATTTTGCACTATCCGGAGTTAAACTTCGTGGCGGAACATCGGCCTTCGGCCTCGATCGAGGCGGTCGAAAGCGGCCTTGCCGCGCAGGGCTATATTGCGAGCCGGCAGATCGCCACCGCGGTCTATCTCGCGCAGCAGATCGAAAAGCCGATCCTGGTCGAGGGTCCGGCCGGCGTCGGCAAGACCGAACTCGCCAAGGCGATTGCGGCCTGGCGCGGGCTGAGGATGATCCGCCTGCAATGCTATGAAGGGCTCGACGAGGCCAAGGCGCTCTACGAATGGAAATACGCCAAGCAGCTTCTGTATACCCAGATCCTGAAGGACAAGCTCGGCGAAGTGCTCGGCGGCGCCGAGACGCTGGATGCGGCGCTGGCCCAATTGCACGATTTCGGCGACGTCTTCTTTTCCAAGGAATTCGTCGAGCCGCGGCCGCTGTTGCAGGCGCTGGAGCAGCCGGCCGGCTGCGTGCTCTTGATCGACGAAGTCGACAAGTCGGATGCCGAATTCGAATCGCTGCTGCTCGAAATCCTCAGTGATTTCCAGGTCAGCATTCCCGAGCTTGGGACGGTCACCGCCGCCGTGCCGCCGACGGTGATCCTGACCTCGAATGGCGAGCGTGATCTCGGCGATGCGCTGAAGCGGCGCTGCCTGCACCTTCACATCGGCTTCCCCGAACAGAAGCTGGAGGAGCGCATTGTCGAAAGCCGGGTGCCCGGGATTTCGCAATCGCTGCGCAAGCAGATGGTCGGATTCATCCACGAGGTCCGCACTCTCGATCTCAAGAAGCTGCCGTCGGTGAGCGAGACCATTGACTGGGCGCGCGTGCTGATGCTGCTGCAGGCCTCGGAGCTCGGCCACGAAATGGTCAGGGATACCCTCAACGTGCTGTTGAAATACGAGGCCGATATCGAGGCGACGCTGCCGCAGGTCACCACCTTCGTCGCCAAGGCTTCCCGCCACAACGTCTTCGGCTGAGCCCGATGCGGGAGAACCTTCATCGCTTCTTTCGCGCGGCGCGGGGCGCCGGAGTCCGGGTCTCGCCGGCCGAAAGTATCGATGCGATGCGCGCCGTCGCCGATGTCGGCTTTTCCGACCGCGGCATCCTGCGCGACACCCTCCTGCTGACGCTCGCCAAGACCGAGGACGAGAAGAGGGCGCTTGGCGATTGCTTCGATCTGTTTTTCGCTCAGCCGGAGCCGCGGCCGGTCGAGCCCGAGGACACCGCGAGCGACGACAACGAGGCGGCGCAAGCCCCGCCGACCGACGACGCCGGCGGCCGATCAAGCGATCGGCTCGGCCCGCTGGCGCAAATGCTGCTGGCGCAGGACCGCTCGGAAATGGCGGCTGCCATCGCCAACGCCTCGGCTGCCGCCACGCTGTCCGACATCCGCTACTTCACCCAGCGCGGCATCTTTTCGGGCCGCATTCTCGACCAGATGGGGATTGCGCGGCTTCGCGACGATCTCGACGAACTGACCGCGGCCAATCCGGCGCTGGCGGAACGGCTCACCGCCGCACTGGAAGCGTTGCGCGAAACCGTGCGCGACACGGTTTCGCAGGCGCTGCTGCTGTATGGGCGCGAGGAAGCCGAAAACCTGCGCAACGCAATCCTGCGCAACGCGCCGCTGTCGCGGATCGAACCGCGCCAGGTCGAACAGATGCGGTTGCTGATCCGCCAGATCGCGCGCCGGCTGCGCGAGCGCTACAGCAAGCCGCGCAAGCGGCAGCGGCGCGGCCATCTCGACGTGCGGCGAACCATCCGGCGCAACGCCGCGTGGGGCGGCGTTCCCTTCCTGACGGCGTGGAAACGCAGGCGTCGTGACCGGCCGAAGATCGTCGCGCTCTGCGACGTCAGCGGCTCGGTGGCGCGGGTGTCCGATTTCTTCCTGCTGTTGATCCACAGCCTGCACGAGGTGGTGTCCGACGTCCGCTCGTTTGCTTTTTCCGGGCATCTGATCGAAGTCAGCGACATCCTGGAATCCAAAACGCCGGAAGCCGCGATGCAGGAGATCATGTCCAAGGCCGGATTCGGCTCGTCCGACTACGGCAACTCGCTCGCCGATTTCGAAAAGCAGTGGATGCGTGCGGTGACGCAGCAGACCACCGTGATCGTGCTCGGCGATGCGAGATCAAACAACCTCGACCCGCGCGCGGATATCCTGCGCCGGATCGCGGAGCGGTCGAAGCGGCTGGTGTGGCTCAATCCCGAGGGCCGCATGGCCTGGGGCTGGGGCGATTCCGAAATGCCGCGCTATTCGACGTTCTGCACCGTGGTGCGGCAATGCGCCACCGCCCAGCAGCTCGAGCGCGCGGTGTCGGATATCGTGGCGACGTATCAATAAGCAGCCGCAGGTGCCCGATCAGGCAGCCTTGTCGGCCTGCAGTTGCCGGGCGATCATCCGCTGCAGCGTTCTGATCGACTTGAAATTCTCGGGCGTGATTTCGGATTGCGGAATCGTGAAGTCAAACTCGGCTTCGACCCCGAGCATCAGATTGACCATGTCCATCGACGTCAGTCCGATCTCCGCGAGGCGCGAATCCGGATCGAACTCCACCACAATCGAATTCTGTTCGAGGATTGCCTTGACCAGTGCAACGGTCCGGCTCTGAACGTCGGTGTTGAGGGTTTGCATCGCAACTTTCCATCCTGTCGTGTGCCGGCGGACAAGGCCGGCTGCCGCCCGCACCCTAGTTGCGGCAACATCTGAAAGACAGTGAATCTCGTTTGATGCAACTCCTCATTCTGTTCTTAACGCTAATGACGATTACCCAGGCGTTGATGCGACTACAGAAACCGATGGTGATCGAAACAGGGCCGATTAACCGTCAGCGCCGAAAGCAAATGCGTTTACCTTGAATTTGATCGACGCATTTGAATTAAATCCTTAGGCCTTGAAGCTCGATCGGGTGCCACTGGCTATCGATGCGACATCTGCCGCGATGCGCGCCGACCTTTCCCACCGATCAACCCTGGAGGTCGTATCGGCCATGAATATTCAAGACCCCGCGCTCCGTGAACCTTCCGCAGCAGAACCCGGCGAGCGAGTGTTCCTCGACGGCAACCGCGCTTTCGCGCAGCGGACGGCAGCGGTCGCCGCGGTTGCCGCCGCAGAGGCGGACGACGTCGACCGCAACGCCCGGTTTCCCAGGGCCGCGATCGATGCGGCACGGCAGCAGAGGCTTTTGGGTGCGCAGATCCCGGTCCGGTTCGGTGGATATGGCGCCTCGATCGCTGAACTCACCGACATGTGCTACGCGCTCGGCCGCGCCTGTTCGTCGACCGCCATGATCTTCGCCATGCACCAGACCAAGGTGGCTTGCCTGGTCCGGCACGGCAGCCGCTGGCATGAGACGCTGATGCGCCGTGTCGCTGCCGAACAATTGCTGCTCGCCTCATCGACCACCGAGGGGCAGAACGGCGGCAACATTCGTTCGAGCGCCGCCGCCGTCGAGCGGGCCGGAGCGGATATCTCGCTGGTGCGCAACGCCACCGTGATTTCCTACGGCGCGCAGGCCGACGGCATCGTCACCATCGCCCGCCGCGCCAGCAATGCGGCGGCGTCCGATCAGGTGCTGCTGGCGCTGACCAGGGACAACTACACGCTCGAGCGCAGCCTCGAATGGGAAACGCTCGGCATGCGCGGAACCTGCAGCGCCGGCTTCGAGCTGAAGGCGACAGCTTCGGCCGAGCAGGTGTTCCCGGAGGCTTATGAAAAAATCCACGCGCAGACCATGACGCCGGTTGCGCATCTGTGCTGGTCGTCGGTCTGGGCCGGAATTGCCGCGGCCGCGGTCGACCGCGCGCAGATGTTCATCCGCAAGGCGGCGCGCGGGGCCGGCGGCCAGATGCCGCCCGGCGCCGCCCACTTTACCGCGGCCAAGATGACGCTGACGAAATTGCGCGCCGTGATCCTTTCAACGCTCGATACCTACACGACCCATGAGCACGACGAACTCGCGCTCAGTGCGCTCGGGTTCCAGTCGTCGATCAACCTGTTGAAGGTCGAGGCTTCCGAGCTTGCGGTCGCAACCGTGATGAGCGCGATGCGGGCCTGCGGCCTGGCGGGCTTCCGCAACGACGGCGATTTCAGCGTCGGCCGCCAGCTCCGCGACGTCCTTTCGGCACCGCTGATGATCAACAACGACCGCATCCTCACCAACATAGCGACCGCAAGCCTCATGAGCGGCGTGCCCGCGACGTTGCGCGACTGAGCAGCAAGCCGCCTCAAACCTGGAAGCCCGAACATGAATGTAGCCATTCGAACGGCCTCGTCGGAGATCGTATCGCACCCCCCCGATCCGCTGGATCACCTCGCCGACGCCCTGTTCCACAAGATGGGCAGCGACGGCGTTTACGCTCGGACCGCGCTCTACGAGGACATGGTCGAACGGCTTGCCGCGCTGATCACCCGGCATCGCGAGCCCGATACCGAGGTGATGCGGTTCCCGCCGGTGATGAATCGCGGGCAGCTCGAGAAGTCCGGCTACCTCAAGAGTTTTCCCAATTTGCTGGGTTGCGTCTGCGGGCTGCACGGAACCGAGCGGGAAATCCACTCCGCCGTCAGTAGCTTTGACGCCGGCGGAGACTGGACGACGTCCCTGTCGCCCGCCGACCTCGTGCTCTCGCCAGCCGCCTGTTATCCGGTCTACCCGATCGCCGCGAGCCGAGGCCCGCTGCCGTCGGGCGGCTTGCGCTTCGACGTTGCGGCCGACTGCTTCCGCCGCGAACCGTCTCGCCATCTCGATCGGCTGCAATCGTTCCGGATGCGTGAATATGTCTGCATCGGCAGTCCGGACGACGTATCCGACTTCCGCGAACGCTGGATGGTGCGAGCCCAGGCCATCGCCCGCGATCTCGGCCTGGCGTTCAGGGTCGATTATGCCAGCGATCCGTTCTTTGGCCGCGTCGGCCAGATGAAGGCGGTCAGCCAAATGCAGCAGTCGCTGAAATTCGAACTGCTGGTGCCGTTGCGCTCCGAAGCGCAGCCGACCGCCTGCATGAGCTTCAACTATCACCGTGATCATTTTGGCACGACCTGGAACATTGCCGATGCCTCAGGCGAGCCGGCGCATACCGGCTGCGTGGCGTTCGGCATGGACCGTCTCGCCGTCGCCATGTTCCACACCCACGGCATCGATGTCGCGAAGTGGCCGGCCGGGCCGCGCAAGATGCTCGGCCTTGCATCGTGACGAACCTTGGGGACTGACGGACAGGTACAAGTGGCCAGGCAACACATCCGCTGCCGCGAGATCTCCGCGACCGACATCGACGCGGTGGCGGATCTTTTGACGCGCGGATCCTTGGGCCGATCGCGCGAGTACTGGATGCACGGACTGCGGCGCCAGGCGGCGCGGGAGGTTCCCCCGGGCTATCCGCGGTTCGGCTATATGATCGACCGTGACGGTACGCCGGTCGGCGTTCTGCTGCTTCTGTATACCGAGAGGGGCAGCGGCACCGAGGCAACAATCTACTGCAACCTGTCGAGCTGGTACGTCGATCCGGCCTTCCGGAACTACGCAACGTTGCTGACCAAGATCGCGCAGAAGAACAAGGAAGTCACCTATCTCAATATCAGCCCCGCGACATCGACCTGGCCCATTATCGAGACCCAGGGTTTCAGCTCCTATTGCAGCGGATTGTTTTTCTCGATACCGGCGCTGTCCCGCACCAAGCCGGGCATGACGGTCGAGACCATCTCGCCAGACACAAGCGCGGTCGAAGGCCTCACCAAAAACGACGTCGAACTGCTGACGCGGCACGCGCGATATGGCTGCCTTAGCCTCGTATGTCGCACGGCCGGTGGTGAAGCGATGCCGTTTATCCTGCTGCCGATGCGGATTCGCCGCGGCCTGATCGCACCGCCGGCGATGCAGCTTATCTATTGCCGCGACATCGCCGACTATGTGCAATGTGGCGGCGCCATAGGCCGGCGGCTGCTCCGCCACGGCAAGGTTTCGATCATGCTGGATTCGAACGGACCGGTGCCGGGACTGACCGGCTTCTTTTCCAGGGCGCGTGGCCGCAAATACTTCAAGGGCCCCAATCGGCCCCGTCTCGCCGATCTGACCGACACCGAACTCGTGCTGTACGGCCCCTGATGCCGGGTCAGGCGTGGGCAAAGTCCCAATACAGCTTGCGGGCCCGCTGGTAGAACGGTCCTGGCTGCAGCGACCGATCGTCGATCCGGATCACCGGTGCCACCTTGGCGAAATTGCCGCTTGAAAAGATTTCGTCGGCGCGCAGAAAATCGTCATACCTCAAGGTCGACTCGACGACCGTGACACCGTCGCCGCGCAGCAGATCGATCACCCGTTGCCGCGTGATGCCGTTGAGAAACGTTCCGTTCGGCGCCGGCGTGTAGACGACACCGTCCCGCGCCATGAACACGTTCGAATTGCCGAACTCCGCGACATTGCCGAGCATGTCAAGCAGCAGGCAATTGGTGAAACCCCGCGCCTGCGCTTCGATCAGCGCGCGCGAGTTATTCGGATAGAGACAGGCCGCCTTGCAATCCACCGGGGCGTTCTCCATCGTCGGCCGGCGAAACGGTGACAACGTGATGGCCGCGCCGCTCGGCGCCGGCATCGGCGCCACATAGATGCACAGGCACCAGTTGGTGGTTTCGGGATCGAACAAGACCCCGCCGCCGCTGCCGTTCTGGGCCCAGTACATCGGCCGGATGTAGAGCTCCGCATTGGTCCCGAAACGGGCGATTCCCTCACGGGCCAGTCCGAGCCAGGTTTCACTATCGACCACCGGCTTCAGCTTGAAATTGACCGCGGACTGGTTGACCCGGGCGCAATGCCGATCGAGATCGGGTGCGACGCCTTCGAACGCGCGCGCGCCGTCGAACACGGTCGAACCGAGCCAGGCCGCATGGGTGCGAGCGCCCATGATCGGCACATTGCCTTCATGCCAGGCTCCTTCGAAAAAGGTCCAGGTCTGCGAAAAACTGACGGGGGTTGCTGTCTCGGCCATCCTTCATCCAAGCTTTGCGAGGCGCGCTGTCGCGGGATAGTAGCGCCAATATTGCAGGAATTGCTAAAGGATTTCCTTGCCGCAGCCCGACCGCCATAGCAATGGATTAGCGATTGGGTGACCACAATGGCGGCCGCCTTCCCACACCGGAGCCGATATGCCGCTCGATGCCCTCGCCAAGCGCTTTCTTGCCATGATGGCGGCCGCCTCGCCGCGCGATCGATCGCCGGTCAGCCTGCATGATCGCCGGCAGTCGCTTGCAAAAATCATGGAACTCGCGCGTGGCGAAGCCGCGGAGATTGTCAGCAGCGACGGTGTCCTGCCGGGGCCGGCCGGCGATGTGCCCTATCGACTCTACATTCCCAGCCATGATCGCGACGGATTGCTGCCCGGCTTCCTGTTCTTTCACGGCGGTGGCATGGTCGCCGGCAGTATCGACACGCATGACACGCTTTGTGCGAGCCTTGCGGGAGCGACTGGCTGTCGCCTGATATCGGTCGGCTATCGGCTTGCGCCCGAGCACAAGTTCCCGGCGGCGGTGGACGATGCGATCGCCGCCGCCAAATGGGTCTCCCGGCATGCCGCAACGCTCGGCATCGACACCGGGAAGCTCGTGGTAGGCGGCGATTCCGCCGGCGCCACGCTTGCCGCCGCGATTTGTCAGAATGCCGCACGACATGACGGGCCTGCGATCCTGCTGCAATGCCTGATCTGTCCGGTGCTCGATTTCGGCGGAACATCGCCGTCGCGCGATGCATTTGCAGAAAATTATCTGCTCGACCGGACCTTGCTCGAGGCGGATCTCGCTGACTATCTGCCTGACGGCGCCGACCCTGCCGACCCCAGGGTATCGCCGCTGCGCGCGGCCGATCTGGCAGGGCTTCCGGCCGCCATTATCCATACCGCCGAGTTCGATCCGATGCGTGATGAAGGCAATGCCTACGCGGAAAGGCTCGCGGCGGCCGGCGTCGCGGTCGAGCATCACTGTCATGACGGCATGATCCATAACTTCCACGCCATGGGTGCCGTGCTCCCGCAAGGCCGGCGCGTTCTCAAGAGGATCGGCGAGCAGGTCAGGCGCGCCGTCGGCTGAAACATCGATGATGACGTTACGCATCGTCACCAATTGATTCAAATTTTAATCAATTGGTGCCCCGGCATTAGGGTTAGTTCGTCAATCTTTGCGCGAATTATTGCCCGGGCGACGCCGCCCTTCTAGAAACGATGCGGGCAGACAAACCGCATCCGAAATGCGGCGTCCGGACGTAGAGGTGAACAATGCGCAAGGAAACCATTGCAATTCACGCCGGCTACGAACCTGATCCAACGACAAAATCCGTCGCGGTTCCGATCTACCAGACCGCCGCCTATGCCTTCGATAGTGCCGACCACGGTGCCGCCCTGTTCAATCTCGAGGCGGAAGGTTACCGCTACAGCCGGATTGCGAATCCGACCACCGCCGTTCTCGAACAGCGCGTCACCGAGCTCGAAGGTGGTGTCGGAGCGCTCGCGGTCGCCACCGGTCAATCGGCGCTGCATTTCGCGCTGATCAACCTGGCCGACACCGGCGGCAATATCGTCACCGTTCCGCAATTGTATGGCACGACGCACACCTTGCTCTCGCACATCCTGCCGCGCCAGGGCATCACCACCCGTTTCGCCGACAGCGATCAACCGGATGCGATCGAGATGCTGATCGACGCGAACACCAAGGCCGTGTTTTGCGAAACCATCGGCAATCCGGCCGGCAATGTCTGCGATATCGAAGCCCTTGCCGGCATCGCGCATCGCCATGGCGCCCCGCTCGTGGTCGATAATACCGTCGCCACCCCGATCCTGCTCAAGCCGTTCGATTACGGCGCCGATATCGCCATCCATTCGCTGACCAAGTTCCTCGGCGGCCACGGCACCACGCTCGGCGGTGCCATCGTGGACAGTGGCCGTTTTCCATGGGCGGAGCATGCGGGCCGCTTTCCCGGCTTCAATGAACCCGATCATTCCTATCACGGCATGGTCTACACCAGGCAATTCGGCCCCAGCGCCTATATCCAGCGGGCGCGCAGCGTCTATCAGCGGACCATGGGATCCGTGCTTTCGCCGTTCAATGCCTTCCTGCTGCTGCAGGGCATCGAAACGGTGGCGCTGCGGATCGAACGGCACGTCGAGAACGCGCGCAAGGTCGCGGAATTCCTGCATGACGATCCGCGCGTCGCCTGGGTCAACTATGCCGGTTTTTCCGACAGCCCGTATTACGCACTGGTCCAGAAATACCTCGATGGCCGCGCCTCATCGCTGTTCACATTCGGCATCAAGGGCGGTCTCGAAGCCGGCAAGGCCTTCTACGACGCGCTGAAGCTGATCACCCGGCTGGTCAATATCGGCGACGCCAAATCGCTCGCCTGCCATCCGGCGTCGACCACGCACCGCCAGATGTCTGCCGAACAGCAGCGCAAGGCCGGTGTGCTGCCGGAGACCATCCGCCTCTCGATCGGCATCGAGCACGTCAGCGACATCATCGAGGATATCGACCAGGCGCTGGCGCGAGCCTGTTCGCAACACCCGAACCTGGAGGCAGCGGAATAGACCGCCGAACCCGGCATGGCCTTGCTGTTCGATAAACATCGGCGAATCGTCAAGCCCGCGCCTGTCGCAGCGGCGCGGCGTGACGCCGGTCGAGTTGGACCGCACCGCAAAGCCGACAACGAGGTGCTCACGATCGGTCTCGTCAACAACATGCCGGACTCGGCGCTGCAGGCGACCGAGCGGCAGTTTACCCAGCTTCTGAAGGCGGCCGCGGGCAGCAGCCGCATCCATTTCCACTGCTTTTCGCTGCCGTCGATCAAGCGCTCGCAGATCGCCAGGCAGATCATCGACGGGCATTACGCCGATATCGCCGACCTCGATCGCCTGCACATCGACGCGCTGATCGTAACCGGCGCCGAACCGAACGCCGCGACCCTTCCCGAGGAGCCGTTCTGGCGGGAGCTTACGGCGGTGATCGACTGGGCGGAAGCCAACACGCGTTCGACGATCTGGTCGTGTCTTGCCGCCCATGCCGCGGTACTGCATCTCGACGGCATCGAGCGACAGCGCCTCGATGCGAAATGCTCGGGCATTTTCGACTGTTCCAGTGCGGCGGATGACGGACTGCTGAAGAGTGTCACCTCACCGCTCAAGATATCGCATTCGCGTTTCAACTCCTTGCGCCGCAACGATCTCGCCGCGCGTGGCTATCGGGTCTTGACTGAATCGGCGGAAGCCGGCGTCGATATCTTTGCCAAGCGGCTGCGCAGCCAATTCATCTTTTTTCAGGGACACCCTGAATACGACGCGTTGTCGCTGCAACGCGAATATCTGCGCGACATCACCCGGTTCCTGGCCGGTCAGCGGGACGTCTATCCCGCCTTCCCGCGGAACTACTTCACCCCCGAAACCGAACACAGGCTGATGAACTTCCAGAAGCTGGCGAGAATTGAACGCAGGCTTCCGCTGAGCGCCGAGCTGCCGAAGCTCACGCTTCGCCCGGATATCGCGGCCGGCACCGCGGCGTCCGCGATCTTTGGCAATTGGCTTGACTATCTTTCTGCCGGCAAGCGCGAGGCCGCCGGCGCGCGCCAACCCTGATTGGCGGGCTCGCCGGGACTTCGACCGCCGGTAAAACGCGTTTTCGCGCGGAACCCATCTGAAAGCGAGTAGGCGCGACCGCCCGAATCAGGGATAGACCTGCGGGGTGTCCGGCTTTGCTCCTAACGCGCTCTCCGTGCTGAATTCCGTGTTCGGCCTGCCCGCCTTTCGCGGCACGCAGGAAGCGATCATCAGTCATGTCGTGGAGGGCGGCAATTGCCTGGTGCTGATGCCCACGGGTGGTGGCAAGTCGCTGTGCTATCAATTGCCGGCACTGTTGCGCCAAGGCTGCGGCATCGTGGTCTCGCCGCTGATCGCGCTGATGCGCGACCAGGTCGCCGGGCTGCTCGAGGCCGGGGTCAAGGCGGCGGTGCTGAATTCCACCCTGTCATGGGACGAAGCTGCCGCGGTCGAGCAGCGCCTGCTCGCCGGTGATCTCGATCTGCTCTATATTGCCCCGGAGCGGCTGCTGACGCCACGCTGTCTCGCCCTGCTCGACCGGGCGCCGATCGCCCTGTTTGCGATCGACGAGGCGCATTGCGTGTCGCAATGGGGGCACGACTTTCGCCCGGAATATATCGGGCTGTCGGTCATCGCCGAACGATTTCCCGCGGTACCGCGCATCGCGCTGACCGCCACCGCCGACGAATTGACCCGCCGCGAGATCATCGATCGCCTCGGCCTCGCCGGCGCGCCGAGCTTTGTCGCGAGCTTCGACCGCCCGAATATCCGGTATGAGATCGTCGACAAGCAAAACGCGCAAACGCAGCTCATGACCTTCATCGACGACCGTCATGCCGGCGATGCCGGCATCGTCTATTGCCTGTCGCGGGCCAAGGTCGAGGACACCGCGGCGGCGCTGAGCACGGCCGGCATATCGGCGCTGCCCTATCATGCTGGCCTCAACGCCGGCCTGCGCGCCCGAAACCAGGATCGCTTCATCAACGAGGATGGCATCGTGATCGTCGCCACGGTCGCATTCGGGATGGGTATCGACAAGCCCGACGTGCGCTTTGTCGCGCATCTCGATCTGCCGAAAAGCATCGAAGCCTATTACCAGGAGACCGGGCGCGCCGGGCGCGACGGCAAGCCCTCCAGCGCCTGGATGACATACGGCCTGTCGGACATCGTGCAGCAGCGGCGAATGATCGATGAATCGAGCGGCACCGACGCGTTCAAGCGGGTATCGATCGGCAAGCTCGACGCGCTGGTCGGCCTGGCCGAAACCGCGGGCTGCCGCCGCGCCCGCCTGCTGCGATATTTCGGCGAAAGCTTCGAGGCCAAATGCGGCAATTGCGACAATTGCCTGTCGCCGCCGAGCGTTCGCGACGGCCGGGTCGCCGCGCAAAAGCTGCTGTCATGCGCCTATCGCACCGGGCAGCGGTTTGGCGCCATGCACCTGATCGATGTTCTGGTCGGCCGCATCACCGACCGCGTCCGGCAATTCGGGCATGACAGGCTCTCGGTGTTCGGAATAGGCCGTGAGCACAATGAAAAGCAATGGCGGGCCGCGCTGCGGCAACTGGTGGCGATGGGACATTTGGTCCCGGACAGCGACGCGTTTGGCGCGTTGAAGTTGACGGATTCGGCGCGCGGCGTACTCAAGGGCGAGACCGAGGTGATGCTGCGCGAGCAGGCTGCAGCTTCGCGGGTGCGCGCCGGCAGGAGTAAATCCGGACGCAGTGACATGGCTCCCCAAGCCGGCGCGCGGGATCAAGCCAGGCATTCAAATCTGCTGGGCGCGCTGCGGGCGTGGCGCTCCGAGACCGCGCGCAAGCGTGGCGTGCCGGCCTATGTCGTGCTGCATGATTCAACGATCGACGGCATCGCCACCTTGCGTCCGACCACGCTCACCGCGCTGCGCGCCATCCCCGGCATCGGCGACAAGAAGCTTGAACACTACGGCGATGAACTGGTCGCGCTGGTGAAGGCGGCGCCGGCCTGACGCGGCGCAAGGTCGGACGGGGCTTCGCAACGGTCGAAGCGGCGCCTTGCGGAAGGACGTCGCGCCGCCTTCGTGATCCGGTCACGATATTGCGCAACCGGGTCGTTAAACCTCCGCTAACCCAACTTCCAAAGGGTTCCTCCATTCACGCCCGGTACTTTTGCCCAAGGAGGGGGCAATGCACAACAAGTTGCCGGGACCGGACAGGATGCAATCGAGCGGTGCCACAGGCGCCGATCGGCGAGACCCGCTGAATCAGCTAATCCTGGTCGGAATCCTGTTGATCGCAGCGATTGCTATTGGCACCGCCTTCGCGATTTACAGCTTTCGGCAGCGCGCCCTCGCAAACAGCGAGCGCGAGCTTGAAAATACGGTTCTGCTGCTTGCCCGTCATTTTGGCCGGGACCTCACCAATTTCGAGACCGTTCAGAACGATCTGGTCCGACGCATCAAGTCGACCGGCATTGATACGCCCGAAGCGTTCAAGAACCAGATGTCGGGCGGAGAAGCTCGCAGCATGATGCAGGCGCTCGTCAGCGGGTCGTCCGATGTCGCCGGGATCAACGTCTACAACTCCGCCGGAGAGTTAATCAACTCCTCGCGGCCAGGGCCGGTTCCTACCATCAATATTTCCGACCGCGCCTACTTCAAGCAGCTCAAGGCCGATCCTTCGTCATCAGACGTTGCCTTCGCGCTGGTGCGCGGCCAATTCACGGGAAACTGGACGACAGTGATCGCACGAAGGGTCGTCGGTCCGAATGGCCAATTCCTCGGCATTGTAGCACGAGGCATGGCACCGGCCGATTTCGAAAAGTTCTTCGAATCGCTGGCGCTCGGCGACGGGGCTGCGATTTCGATGCTGCATCACGACGGAACGCTGCTGGCGCGCTATCCCCATATTGAGCCGATGATCGGGCAGAACTTCAGCAATGCTCCAGTCCAGAAACTGCTGGCACACGCCGACCATGGCACGATACGGGTGATCAGCCCGGTCGATGGCGAAGACAGGCTCGCCTCCGTCCGCGCCCTCAGCGGCTTTCCGCTTTCCATTCTCACGACCGTAACGGTCTCGTCCGCGCTGGCGGACTGGCGGGCGCAAGCGCGGTTCCTGACCATCGCGGCCAGTCTCGCCACGCTGGTGATCGGACTTACCCTGTTCCTCATCGTGCGGAGGCTTTCAAAGCAGCACCGCAATTCCGAGCGGCGACTCGCGATCGAGAAGGAACGGCTGGATACCGCCATTAACAACATGACCCAGGGGCTGCTGCTGTATGATTCGGACGCGCGGATCGTTTTGTGCAACCAGCGCTATCTCGATATGTACGAGCTGTCGCCGGACGTGGTGAGGCCGGGCCTG
Organism: uncultured Alphaproteobacteria bacterium; assembly: GCA_963808035.1. Lineage (GTDB taxonomy): Bacteria > Pseudomonadota > Alphaproteobacteria > Rhizobiales > Xanthobacteraceae > Bradyrhizobium. The sequence goes on from CAWEEF010000017.1 coordinate 217,219, forward strand.
CATTTCCGCGATCTGATCGCCTATCGCAAGCGGATCGGCTCGTTCAAGGGCGATGTCGACGAGTTCTGCTCGAACGTCCTGCGCAACGTGGCGCAAAGGAAGGCCACCCACAGCATCATCGAAACCACCGACGGCCGCGCCATCGAGATCGCGAACCAGCCGCTGAAAGGTGGGGGATGGGTAGCCACCCAGGAGGATATCACGGAACGCCGGCGTGCCGAGAAGCAGATCGCGCATCTTGCGCATTACGACGCGCTGACCGATCTGCCGAACCGCGTGTTGTTTCGCGAGCGGCTCGAGAAGGAGCTGGAGAGGACCAGGCGCGGCGAACAGCTCGCGATGCTGTACATCGATATCGACGAATTCAAGAGCGTCAACGATTCGCTCGGCCACCCCATCGGCGATGAACTGCTCAAGGCCGTGGCGTCTCGTCTGCAGGGCTGCATCCGGGAAACCGATTTCGTCGCCCGGCTCGGCGGCGACGAGTTCGCGATCGTGCAAACCGGCGTCAGACAGCCGAACGACGTCATGGAGCTCGTCAAGCGGATCTACGAGGCCATCCGCAAGCCCTACGAATGTCTGGGACATCATGTCGCGACCGATGCCAGCATCGGTATCGCGCTGGCGCCGAACGACGGTACCGACCTCGACCAGTTGCTGAAAAGCGCCGATCTGGCGATGTATGGTGCCAAGTCCGACGGACGCCGCACCTACCGGTTTTTCGAGCCGGCGATGGACGCACGCGTCAAGGCCCGCCGCACCCTCGAGCTCGATATGCGCCAGGCCATCGTCGATCGCGCGTTCGAGCTTCACTATCAGCCGGTGGTCAATCTGCGAAGCGGCGAGGTTGCCGGCTGCGAGGCGCTGCTGCGTTGGCGCCATCCGGTCCGCGGGATGATCCCGCCGGCCGAGTTCATTCCGATCGCGGAAGAGACCGGTCTGATCTGCGAAATCGGCGACTGGGTGCTCGCCACCGCCTGCACGGAGGCAGCGAACTGGCCGTCGGCCGTCAGGCTGGCGGTCAATGTTTCGCCGGTCCAGTTCAGGAGTCACGCCTTCGCATTGAAGGTTGCCGAGGTGCTGGCGGCGACCGGCCTGCCCGCCAGCCAGCTCGAGCTTGAAATCACCGAAGCCGTGCTGATCCGCGATGACGACACCGCCCTGACCCTGCTGGAGCAGCTCCGTGCGCTCGGCGTGCGCATCGCACTGGACGATTTCGGTACCGGATATTCTTCCTTGAGTTATCTGCGCCGGTTCCCGTTCGACAAGATCAAGATCGACCGTTGTTTCGTCGACGACATCACCGATGCCGGCGGCTCATCTGCGATCGTGCAGGCCGTCATCAATATCGCCAACGCGCAGAACATGACCACCACGGCGGAGGGCATCGAGACCGAGCCGCAACGGGAGATGCTTCGCGATCTCGGCTGCACCGAAATGCAGGGCTTCCTGTTCAGCCGTCCGCGGCCGGTCGCGGAAATCAGGACCATGCTGTCGTCGGGACCGCACCGGGTGGCCGCGGCCTAGATCCTGTTCGGTTCTGATTGAACAGACCCGGGCTCTCGTTTCGTGCTTCGACGCGTTTTCTTCACGCGAACCGGCTGCGCGAAACATGTGCGGATATTGCGGCGGCCTGTCCGCACATTCCAGCCGAGCGCCGGAACAGCACATGGCGGCTCTGGTCAACTCACCGCTCGGAGACCGATGTTGGCATCGACTGGATGGAGGCCGAGTTTAACTCGGGCGCCGTGTGGTGCGCATTGAGTTCGGATATCAGTGGGGCGGCGCCCGGATCAAACCGGACACGATAGACCTGCAAGTTCTCCATGACGCGCTGGACATAGTTGCGCGTTTCGGCAAACGGAATGCGTTCCACCCAATCGACCGCATCCACGTTGGCGGCGCGAGGATCGCCGTACAGCTTCACCCATTGCTGAACGCGGCCGCGGCCGGCATTGTAGGCGGCGAAAGTCAGGATGTGAGAGCCGTTATACTCCCGCAACAGCGCGCTGAGCTCGGCTGCGCCCATCTGGGCGTTGTAGACCGGATCTGAGACCATCCGATCCCAATCATAGGCGACGCCGAACCTTCTCGCCGTGTCGCGCCCGGCTTCCGGGGTTACCTGCATCAGGCCGACCGCGTTTGCCGGCGAGCGATCGCGCTGGTCGAATGCGCTTTCGGTGCGCGCAACCGAATAGATCACACTGCGGTCGATTCCAGGACCGATCGGGCTGTGCTGCGGAATCCCGATGGTGGGAAAAGCGTAAAGATCGAGTGCCAATCCACGGCTGAGTGCGAGCTTTCCGATCTGTAGCATGGCGCAGGCATCGTTCCGACGCCCGGCCAGCTCGGCCAGTTCGGCCAGCGTCGCGGCGTCCGTGCTCTGCTCCGCGAGGTCGGTCACAAAATTCAAGACGAGGTCGCGCTCGCCAACGGCGTAGAGCGTGTCAGCGGCGTGTACGAGCTCGTCTGAATGGGCCGGAGCGGGGACCGGATCGGCCTGCCGCGCTGTTCGCAGTTCAACCTTGTCAAGGCCGAGCTTCGCGCGCGCGAGCTGGCCGTAATAGGCGGTGGTATATCGGGCGGCCCTTTCATAGCTGGCCGACATCCCGGCCTTGTCGCCGACGGCCTCGGCGGCGCGGCCTCGCCAGTAGTTTGCCCGAGCAAGCACGATCGGATTGACCGAACCGTCGTCGATATGGTCGAAATGCGCACGCGCCGTCTCGGGGTCGTGAAGGTACCGCAACGCGACCCAGCCGGTCAGGAAATGGAATTCGGCCCGATAATTTTCGTTTGCCGGCAGGGCGGCGGCGCGCGCGACCTGGTAGGCCGCTCGGAACTCGCCCACATCAATCAGCTTGCGGACGAGAACGCGGCGCGCGCGCCACCACTCGTCGGTATCTTGAAGCGCCATTGTTGCTGGCGGTGCGCCCAGCATCAGCCGGGTTGCCTCGGCAAGGCGATCGTGACGCATCGTCCAGTCGATTCGACACAGGGTATAGCCAAGGTCCTGGCGCGCCTCGGTCGTAACCGCGTCGAGCAGTTCCAGCGCCTTGGTCGCACTCCCTGCGACCGCGGCGCAGGCCTTCACAATCGAAAGATCGTCGCTGCCAAGGTGATGCGCGGCGCGCATCGCTCCGGAGAAATCCCTGGCCCCGATACGCTTGTCCATGCGCGCCCGATGGTCTTCGGAGGTGAGCAGGTGCTGGAACATCTCGAACGCCTCGGCCTCATTGTGCTCCGACAATTCCGCCGACCGCCACGCCTCCCGAGCCTGGCGTCGGGCGTCGTCGAGACGTCCTTCGGCAACGAGCGCCCGCGCGAGCGCAAAGCGCCCCATCGCACTGGCCGGCCGATCGCCGGTGAAATTGTGAACCGTCGTGGCGTCGCTGCGCTGCTGCCACAACCGCGTTTCCGCCCGCCGGCGCATCAGCCCCGCGCTCGGCCAGTCCGGGTTATCGGCGAGGAACGCCACATATCTGCTGAACGTCGCTTCCGAATCCTGGTGCCGCAGGATGAACCACTCGACGAGCTTCTGAGCCGTGGGATCGCCGATCGCCTTTTCCGCGACGGTCGCTTCATGGCTCTTGCCGCCGCGCACCAGATCGATCGCCTGCTTCACCGCCAGAAGGTCGCCCGACAGCGCAGGGGATGTTGTCTCCTGGGCGGGCGCTCTGACGGGGGGTGCCTTGCGCCGCGCCCCCGCGACATGCGCGCCACGCTTGCCTCGCTCACGCTTGTTGCTCTTGAGAGCGGTTTTACGCTGATGCGGCTGCTCTTTCGCCACCGCTGCCTTCCCGGCAGGGAGTGGCTTGGGGCGAGACAACGCGCTCGCATCGCTTGACAGCGCAACAAGCGTCACCAGCGTGCAGAAACAAGTCAGCGGCCAGAAGGGCTGATTCATTCCGTGGTCCCCCGCGAACCAACCGGCACGAACCCCGAGAAATCGCACGATCCGTTCGGTTAGAGCTGCGCCAAGGGTATCATGCCGGCGAATGGCGACTGTCGCGTTTCGGCAACATCGGCCAGGAAACTGGTAATCTGGCACGATGGGCCGCGCTCTGGCGCTCGACGATTTCCTCGAACAATTCCGGGCCGAAACGGGACCGGGGCCGGCCGCAGTCATTAAGATTAAGCCTTAACCAACTATTAACGAATGCGTTGGTGGGCGCGAAAGACATCCTAGTATGGGTTCGGATGTTGCGAATTTGGTAGGCGTGCCATGATGTATAAAGCGTATACGGTCCTCATATTGTCGCTCGGCGCAACCGTTCTCGCGAGCCACGCGTTCGGCGGCCCGCGGCCAGCCAATGCCGTCATTTCCGCATCGACGCATTCGACTGTCCATCCATCGGTCGCTCGATCACCGAATCATCATAACAGACGCAACGTAGGGAATTTCTTCCCGGCAACGGGCGGCTTCTTCTGGGATAGCCAACCCGGCGAAGTGATCGCGCCACCGCTATCAGGCCCGATATCGGACGATTTCAATTACACCTACAAATACGATGTCCCCTGGGATTGGGCGCACCGATATCCGCCTGGCTTTTTTGGCAGCCCGCCTGTACCGGCTGCTCCGCCGGTGTCCTATACGCCCGGCTGCCCCGCGCAGACCGTAACCGTTCCCGGGGCTGACGGCAAAGACCAGACCGTGACGGTGGTTCGCTGCTAGGACAATCCAGGCGTTCGTCACTGTGGTTGGCACGCCCGGTCAGCCGCGTGCCTTGGGTCATGCCTGAAGAAGTCGGAGCTTCATTCGATCATGAACGACTGATACCAACGGCCACAATCTCTAACTCGTCATGCCCGCACTTGTTGCGGGCATCCACGTCTTCAAAGCCGTTCCGCATCAAAAGGCGTGGCTGGCCGGGACGAGCCCGGCCATGACGATGTGCATGGGTCACCGCCAACGGCCGTTAGTATGAGGCGCAAATCGTCCCCCATGAGGCTTTGAGCTTGATGGTCTGCACGATCGCTTCCGGTCGAATGGCAAGCAACTCGCGACGCTGAGCAAGAGTCGACCATCAGGTCCGCGCTGCCCCCAAACGAGGACCGCGCATCGCGCGAGCTCAACGATGCGACGCGCGTTTACCCTCTTTCCATCCTGCCGTATCAAATTTGCAATTGTGGTGTATTCTGAATGTATGCACGTCGAGTGGCGACTTGCATTGACCCAACTTTAGGGACCACGGAGGGGAACATGGCTAAGAAAGCGAAGAAGGCGAAGAAGGCGAAGAAGACAGCCAAGAAGAAAAAGAAGTAACCGTTCGACCAAACCACGCGCGGTCGTGCCGGGCATCCATCTTCAGTCAAAGACCCGTCATTGCGAGCGCAAGCGAAGCAGCCCTTGGTGCGGCAGGGTAGCCGCGGATTGCTTCGTCGCTTGCGCGCCTCGCAATGACGGCTGAAGCAGCCGGTTACAGGACATCCGGATCGCGTTTCAGGTCCGATGCGTCCTTGGCAGCACGGACAGGCGACAGCTTTGCCACCCGCGCAACGAACAGTCAGGCCGGACCTTCATGCACGCGGCTGCTGCATGATGGCCCGGCCTTTTATCTGCGAACAAGCCTCGACAATAATAGCCGCCGATCCAAATTTATCTGAACGTCGGCGCCGGCATTTGAGTATAGCCAAAGCTGCCTTCGATGCTGATTTCGGGCGTCAATTGAAGGCCAAGACCGGCACTCGCCGCCACGCCGACAGCATCATTACCGGCGAAGAAATTCGTCAGGCCAGGAAGTCCCGTCGGGTTCGATCTGACGCTCGTGACGCCAAAACTCGCCGTCGTATAAAGACCGTCGAACAGCGCCGCGTTGGGGTTCGACTTGTAACTGCCAACGATTGACGTTCTCCATGCCGGATCCGCCAGCTCCGTGAACCAGTCCTGCCGCTGAGACGTTGGGGACACGAACTGAGGGCTGAAAGAATTGTTGGAGATTCCGCCGGATTCAACCAGCAACCCCACCGTTCCGGACCCCAATTTCGCTGTGTAGGCCTGTTGATTGGTTCCGGGCGCAAAGCGGGTGAAAGGGTTGGCAAACGCCCATTGCGGGTCAAACGGGCTAAAGCCAGCGACCGGCTGCGTCTGCGCCCGCGCTGGCGCGACAAACGCGCTTGTCGCCAAGGTTACCACCAGACAGACGCCGCCGATCGCAAGGGACCGCAAGCAAAATCCCCAATGCATTACCGCCTCCGGTTCGAAGCTGCGGAAAACTGTGAACACCCACTGCGAAGAGACGCAAGTCGAAGATCGCGCTTACGCCCCTAACCGCGCCCGTTATAGCATGAACATGAGAGCTGAAAATGCTCCTGATCGGGATGATCATCGTGCTTCGCCGGAGAATGCCTGCCGCAGGGCTGACAGCCGATCGAGCGCCGCCTGAGGCAGTGGCCCTTTTTGGACCGCGGCAAGGGCGTCCTCGAACTGTTGCGGCGTCGCCATACCGACCAGGATCGTACCCATCGCCGGATGAGAGAGCGCAAACCGCGTGGCAGCCTCGGTCAGGCTGGTCGCGAACCCCTCCTTGACCAGCGGCAACAGACGGCGAGCGCGATCGATATCGGCATCGTAGCTTATGGCCGAGCCGATCGGCTCGGGCGCCGGACTGGCGATCGGGTGCCGCTCGGCTGAGCCCGACAAGGCGCCGCCGGCTAGCACGCGGATACCCACGACGCCAACACCGGCTGACTGGGTGTGATCGAACAACCGTCCATAATCCTGTGCCGGATAATTCACTGGCAATTCCTCGGCGGCAGATGGATTGAGCATGTTGTAGACGATTTGGGCGCTGTCGAAGGCGGGGGAATCCAGCACTTGATGCAGTGCCACTGTGTCGCCTACCGCCGTAATCCCGAGGAAACGAATCTTCCCTTGCTGACGCAGGCGTTCGAACGCCGGCACCACATCGTCGAGCACCTGTCGGACACTCAATGCCGCTCCGCCTCCCTGCTCGGTTATCGCATTGTGCAAATGAAGGATGTCGACCCGGTCAAGACGCAGTCGCGCCAGACTGCCTTCGAGCGACTTCGTTACGGTGTCGGTGATGCGGCCGAATTCACCAGGCGGCAGCCGCACCTTGGTACCCACGGTCACGTTGGCTGGTTTCAGCGTTTGCAGAACGCGGCCAAGGTTCCTTTCCAATTCGCCATCGCCGTACTGCACCGCGGTGTCGAAGTAGTTGACGCCGGCGGCGACCGCCCGCGCGACGGTACGCTCCTGGTCGGCAGGATCGCCGCGTACCATAAGTCCGCCCACGGCGCCGCAGCCGAAGCCGAGCATCGAGAGCCGCATTCCCGTGCGCCCAAAGACCCGCAATTGCATCGCTATCCTCCGACGCTCTGGTGATCGTGCCGTTTCGAGCCGGTTACTCGATCAGGGCATCATGGCCAAGGTTGGTTCAGTGACGCTCCCACTCGGCCCCTGGCTGGCGCGAACGAAAGCGGATTGCTTCTATGTGTCAACTCTCAGCCGTTCTGCGTACCGTCGGCATAGCCGCCTCCAATCTGCGTGCCGGGTGCGAGCAGGCCTTTGCCCGGTACATGATTGATCTCCAGCCTCGTACCGTCGGGATCCTCGAACAGAACCGAATAGTAGCCAGGGGCGAAGCTGTCCTCGCGTGGTTCATGAACAATCCGGGCGCCGATCTTGACGAGGAAGTTATACGCCTCATCGACATCGCCGCGCTCACGTGCGCGGAAACAATGATGATGCAACCCCACCGAACCTTGACGAAATCGTTGGCCCATAAAATCAGGAGCCGCGGCATGGATGCCAAAGCCGGTACGACCTCCGACACAATAGAAGGAGTTTACACTGTCGGCCACGACCGTCAGGCCCAAGAACGGCAGCAATTGTCCATAGAAGGCGCGCGCCGCTGCGAAATTTCCAGCCGTGATAAACGTGTGGGCAACACCATTGATTTCCATTAATTCGTCCTCCCCGATAAACATCCATGTCCCGACCGATCGCAATTCCAGGGCCAACGCGAGCGCTCTTGCCGCGGTCTTCTCGCTGACATGCGGCGCGTCTCCATATTGATGCCGATGGCCAACATCCGTCTTTCTTCCGCATCGCATGCGTTAACCACAATTCCAGAGGTTAGCTGGCCGGCATCGAATAAATCTTGTGAATAACGCCGCATTAAGGTTGATTGAGACTGCGGGCCGCGGTGGCGAAGATTCCGACCCTGGCAGCCCGAGACGCTCGAAGTGGGGTTCGAGACTTGATCAGAACAACCTGGCTCGCAAGCTTTGGCCTTGCCCTCCTCGGTGCTCTATGGGCTGTGAAGGTCGTGTCCGCTCCGATTCCAGAACTTCCTGCAGCAGCCGACGGTCCAGGCAACCGAAGAATAACTCTGCCTGGCGACACCTGTTCTGACCCTGACAGACCGCACTGTGCCGCCGCGGAACCTAGGTAGGATTCGCCAGCATCATGCTGTGGTATGTATACCTGATGACGATTTCGGCCACCGCAGTTCTCGGTTGGGTCGCGCTTGAATTGCTGGGTCGACCGATCCGGGCGCTGTTGAACCTGCGGCGCAACGTTCTCGAACAAATGCTCGTTCTGGGAAACATCTCGCTGCCAAGCCCGCGGGAAACGGCGGTTAGCTCTCGAGAGATCCACGAGTATGACCAGGCTATGAGAAACGTGAGGCAAGCGCAGGGCATCTTCCGTGATCTCGGTTCCCAACTGCTGGCATTCGGCGAAAACGAACCCATCGCGGCCAACGCGGTAGCTTCAATCGGTTTGAACCCAGTCGCAGCGGGCAGCGCTTTGATTGGGCTGTCGATGGGCTATTCCCGGCCTAACACCGACCGTGCCGGACTTCGCAATCAAATTGAAAACGCGCTTCGCTTGACCGGTGTTGGCCCTGCGGCTGCTTACCAACGCCGCCGCTTTGAAGCACCAGTGGCGGCTGTAATTTGGCTCCGGTTTGTGGCCAAGCTTTACAGAAAGGTAGCTGCGATCCGGGTGCCCGCTATCGCAGCGCTCACCGTACCCCAATCTCGTCTCCGATCGCCGCACCTTTTGAAACGCCAATAGCTTTCATAGTGGCGCCGTGCTTTGGCAACTGACCCCTGCCATGGCGCGGCAGCTCAGTGCATTTGGCAAAGCTCCAACCATCATGGACCGGCCCGTCGATGGCAGCGACGTTCTCGACACCAAGATTACTTGCACTGCCCCTTGGACTTACGTTCCTGGATCATCAGCATGCACGTCGACGTGCAACCTTGCCCGCTGCCATAACTGGGATTCTGCTTCTTGCAAACGTTTATACAAGCATTGACATCGCAATTAACCGCCAGCGCGGGCGACGCGAAGACAACCGAGAGACCATAAACGAATATCGTCGACAGAAATGCAATTGACAAACGACGCGACATGGAAGTCTCCTCTTGAACTTTGAATAATGGGGACTGCGCTGCTCAGGTCGAGCGTCAATCTTATCAAAAGTCAGATCGTTCGTGAATAGTCTGAATGACGGTTGCGTTCGCACGATGTGCCGCGCGGCTATGCCGCCAACGGGGCCGTCCAGGCGTCGTAGGCGTAGACCCAGTCGGTGTCGGTCTTGTCCCTCAGCCAGGTATTTGTTCGCGACGTCTGCTGGACGCGTGTCGTCCGTTGCTTTCGGCTCGCCTCAAATCGGCGGAACGCATGGGCGACACCCTCGCGCTCGATGCCAACGAGGCAACGCGACAGCACCGCGGCATCTTCCAGCGCCATCGCGGCGCCCTGCGCCATGTAAGGCGTCATCGGATGGCAGGCGTCGCCGAGCAGTGTCACGTTTCCTTGCGTCCAGCAATCAAGCGAATCGCGGTCGACCAGTGCCCATTTGTGCACGTCCGGACAAGCCGCCAATACGTTCGCGACCCGACGGTCGAAGCCTTCGAAGGCGGAACGCAATTGCTTCACGTCCCCCTTCGCCGACCAGGATTCGATCCTGAAGTCTGGCTCCGGCTGGCTGGTCACGAAGTAAACTTCGCTCCGATCCGGCTTGACGTAATAGATAACGATATGGCGGTCTTCTCCCCACCATTTGGTGCAATCATCTATCGTGTGCCCAGCAAGCAGAACAGCAGGGAATGTCGTTCGATACGCGATACGACCGGTAAAGTTCAGGGGTGAGGCACCGAATAATATGTTCCTTACGGCCGAATGAACGCCGTCCGCACCAACAACGGCATCCGCGACCGCCTTTTCACCGCCGGCAAAGCGGAGGCAAACGCCCCCCTCAGTCTCATCCAGTCCAACCAGCTTGTGGCCGAGCTTTATGCAGTTGCCGGGAACAGCGCTGGCCAGAGCGGCATGCAGATCGCCCCGATGAGCCAGCAAATAGGGGGCGCCAAATTTCCGTTCCGCTACCTCGCCGAAAACCATGTCGAATTTGACTTCGCCGGTTCGCCAATCCCTATTGTTCCAGGAGCGTGGATAGAAGGACTGCTGGCGCAATCTCGTCTCGAGTCCAATCTCACGCAGAACCTTCATGGCATTGCAGCCGACCTGAATTCCCGCACCAAGTCTTGTGAATTGCGCGGCTTGCTCATACACCGTGACGTCGACGCCCACCCGCCTCAACGCCGCCGCCGAAGCGAGGCCGCCCATGCCGGCGCCAACGATCGCAATCGATAGGGGCCTCGCCATTACGTTCGCCAGGTATGTTGCGGCGCGTAGCGCCGGGCGCCCCCAGTGAGCGGACATTCGTCAGGCTGCGCGGCATGTCTGTTTGGCGCCATGGCGGGAAGTCGCCGCTCCTTGATCAATGAGGAACTGCGGCGTCCATATTCAGTCACGTTGAGCTAATGCCTGACATCAGCACCAAGAAATGATCGCAGTTCTTCAAGGAAACGCCCAAATGCAGGCTCGCCTTCCAAGATAACATGGTTTCTGCTTTCAAGTGGAACAAAGCGCGCGGCCGGGATGCCTGCGGCCATACGCCTACCCGATTCAAAGGGCACTCTGGCGTCGTGACGGGCATGCATGACGAGCGTCGGCACCTTGACCTGCGATAGGAGCGAACTCACGTCTGCATCGCCGTTGGCCTGAAGATTGCGGGCAGCGTCGGTGGGAGAACTCGAGAGTCGTTGAAACTCGTTGAACCAGTCCGCCTGCTCCTTGGTGGCGTCCGGGATAAATTGCGATGTGAACATTGGTCTAAGAGCTTGTCCCTGATTTGGTCGTTTGCCGCCCTTGAAATACACAAGCCGCCGGGCTCGCACAGCGTTTCCAGGCGCGCCGCAATATTGACCCCATCGCCAAAGATATCGTCGCCGTCGATGATGATATCGCCGATGTTGATGCCGATCCGGAAAACGATTTGCTTTTCCTGGGAAACACCGGCGTTGCGCCATCAGGCGGCTATAGCCAACCACATCCGCAGCCAAAACCGCTGCGAGCCGGCGCTGCATGGCTCTCCTCCGTCGTCATGTCGTCAAAGTGATGCCGCGGTAACGACCACGCAGTGTGCAATGCGCAAAACCTAACATTTTGCACGCAAGCAGCAAGTGAACAATCGGCCCCGTAGCACGACCCAATGTCCGAGATGGGCCAAAAACAGAAGTGTTCCGGCTCACGTTGCCTATCCGTTCCACCCGCAGGAACAGACATCACCGAGCATCGGCGTGAGGTCCGCGAGGTGCCCCATGTTCGGGCATTGACAGCTCAACGCCATCGATGCCTGAGACCGTTGTCATCCAATAAAAATTGGAACGATCTTCGCAATTTTCTTTGCTGTTTTGTTTGCTTTGCGGCGTCCACCGGACCGGTATGTTTGGAGGACACAAGGTCCGTTCATTTCGATGCCTGAGCGATCTTGTGCCCCAAATGGTCCGTCTCGTGATCGCGACGGAGCTGGCCTAGTGAAGTCTCGTTGAGCTGAAGCAATACCTCGCTCAATTTTGCAGTTTCAGGATACCCGGCTGCGAATCCTTGCCCGTATATTTTACGAAGCGTGCGGACGAGTGTGTTGCCGTGCTTGCCACTGATTTCCCCGTCCTTGTTGCGGTGACGTCCGTCGATAGCCGGCTTGCTCATGCTGCTCTCCTGTCGTCGCAGCCCCAATTCGGCAGACTGTCCCTGAGCGGGCGCAACAGCAATAGGCGTCGCGCTGCAGCAACAATCCTTGCTGACTGCCAGCCTCCTGAGTTCGCGTCAGCGGCGGCCTGCTTGGTGCTGCTTCTGGCGGAGGAACAGGAACTGGGATCGAACCTTGTCCACGGAGGCCGGCGCAGTGACACGAGGGCCGCCAAAGTGGGGGTGACCGGCCTCCCAACTTTCCTCCATTCTTAGGTTGAGTCCGTTGTGATTTTGCCGGAAGACGATCAATTGCTTTGTCGGGTACCGGACCCACGGCCCCATTAGAAAGCTCCGACGAGCGTCAGGCGAACCGCCAGGGGCTCTACTGGATGCAGGACGTAATCCATGACGCCATTCTGGCAAACCGCTGTTGGCGCGGTCCGGACGGGATAGCAAAGGCTATACAGGCTGTCGGTCTTGAGCAGCGATCCATAGGCATACGTGATCTGATTCGCCCTGCTGTTGAGCAAATTGAGCGCATCGAACTGGATCCGCCAGCCATTCTCGAGCCGATAGCCGATCCTGCCGTTGAAGATGCCGGTGGGAGATGACCGGAACGCATTGTCCTCCGTGAGCGGGCTTGCACCGAGATAGCGCCAGCGCAGCGTTCCGAACCATCCGGTCTTCTCGCCGATGGTGATACCGGCGGAGGCCACCATCGCCGGCGCGTTGGGGATATAGTTGCCAGGCGCGTTGCCGATCTGCGCCTGCGGAAAACCCACCAGCGACGCATAAAGTTCGGCCTGCTCGCTGTCGAACCCAACAAACCGCGCGTGCGACAGCGCGAGATCGCCGTCCAGCGTCAGCCAGGAAGCCAGGCGGTATTTGTTGGTCCACTCGATGCCGTAGCGCCGGCTGGGCCTGCTCGCGGAGGTGTCGCCGGCATCGCCGTTGAAGACGATCTCGGATGCCTGGTCGAGGATGAAAACGCTGATCGAGGAATCGAGTTCCGGAACGATCTTGCTGCGAACGCCAACCTCCACGCCCTTGGTCGGCACCAGTAACGGCGATGCGCCAATTGGCGACGACGCTGCGGTCGGGTTCTGGATCCTGTCGACCGGGCCCTCCGTAATCGTCGCTCCGCGCGCATCGTTACTGTGCATGCCGTAACCTGCTCCGAAGAACAGTTCGGTCTTGTTGAAGGGACCGACCACCGCGGTTAATTTGGGGCTGCCGATCGCCGCACTCACATTGCCGGAATTATTGGCATCGAACAGGGAATCAACCCTCGCGGCATAGTAGTCACCGCGCCAGCCCATTGTGGTCCTCAACCAGTCGGTCCAGTGAACGGTGCTGCTGGCATAGACCCCAACGCTCGCTTCCCCCACTTTGTCACTGCGGACGTTCGAGACGAAGGAACGTTGATAGGTGTCGGTCAAACCGAGGTCGATGGCGTCGTATCGGGTCTGCAGGCCGAACGCGGTTTCCATCGGCCGCCCGGCGAACGATCCATTAAGCGTCCGCGACGCGCTCCCGCCGGCCATCACGCGGCTGTCATGCTGATGAAACTGGTCGCCCTGGGTCGGGTTGGTCAGGAAGTAAGTAAAGTCGTTGAACAGATCGAGGTCGCTTTTGACGACATACGCATTGACCTTCCATGATCCGGCATCGTCGGTACCGGCCACACGCGCCGAGAGCGCAAAACGGTCGGTGTTGCCGCCGTCGGTCGGATCCTCCTCGCCGTAAAGCCCGATCTGGCCCGAACTGATGGCTCGTTGCGGGATCTGGTCGGTCGAATTCCATTTGTTGGAATAGGCCATGCCGGTGATCGAGATTCCGTCCAACGCCGTTCCCTGGGTGTAGCGCAGCAAGCCATTGACCTTGCGCATGTCGTCGGGATTGAGCCACGGTCCATTATACGCGCCGGTCTCGCCCGCATAGAGCAGCGTGCCGTCGCCGAGCTTGACCGAACCCATGCCGAAGATCCGTTGATAGCCGAAGCCGCCGATGGTCATTTCGGCGATGTTCCTGCTGACGCTGTCGATCAGACCGATGTGCAGATTGCCGGCCGACGCGAAGTCGCCTTCGTCGGCAAAATACGGCCCTTTGCGGATGTCGAGCGTGTTGACCGTCTCAGGCATCAGCCAGTTCAGGTCCGCATATCCCTGCCCGTGCGCATGGGTGCGCATATTGATCGGGACATCATCGACCCAGATCGCCATGTCGGTACCGTGATCGAGGTTGTAGCCGCGCAAGAAATACTGGTTGGCTTTGCCCTCGCCGCTGTGTTGGGTCACGATCAGGCCGGGGACCGCCTCGAGTATTTCCCCCGGGCGGGTGACCGGCCGCGCGTCGAGTTCTTCGCCCGTCGCCGTCATCTGGCTCGCCATATTCGGTTGGCCGACCGGCCCGCTGGCCACGTTGGGAGCACCCGACGCCGCCTCGGCCGGCTGTGTCGAACGATTTGAATTGGACCGGGGCTGCGAAGACGGCAGGCTGCGGGCGCGGCGGCTGAGCGGTGGCGCCGGCTTTGCCGACCGGTGCGGCGCCTGCACCGTAACCGCAGGCAGGGCGGCGGGATTTGCCGGGGAATCGCCGGGCTCGGCGAGGGCTGGAGCGGCGGCCACCACGGTGGACTGCGGCTGGGCCGACGCCGACTGCTCGAGCGCCGGCAGGAAGAGCACAATCAAAGCCAGCCTACGCGAACCCTTCGACACGCCGCGACCCCGCCGCACCGACAGAGGCGAAGCGCCAAGCTTCGGAAACCGCAATGCTCGCAGCCGGGCTCACAATCGCGGTTTAAGCATCTCGCGCGCCGTGCTCTTATCGAATGGCGAGGGAGTATGGCTCGTTCGAGTATGATGTCAACAGCCATTCCTCATACTGAAAGGCAAGAAAATGCAGCGCATTACAATCACGCTCGACGACGATTTGATGGATGAACTCGACCAGATGATCGTCGAGCAGGGTTATCAGAACCGATCGGAGGCGATCCGCGACTTCACCCGCGCCGGCATGCAGCAGGCGGCACAGAAGATGGGCAAGTCCGCCGACTGCGTCGCCGCGCTGGTCTATGTCTACGACCATGCCGCGCGCGATTTATCGCGACGTCTGGTGGAGAACTATCACGGACATCACGATCTCTCGGTGGCGACACTTCACGTTCACCTCGACGATGACAATTGCATGGAGGTGACGGCGTTGAAAGGAAGCGGCGCAGAGGTACAGCATCTCGCCGACCACATCATCGCCGAGCGCGGGGTGCGATACGGTCGCCTTGTGATGATTCCGACCGAGACTGGAAAGAAGAGTGCAACATCTCGCAGGAAATCCGGGCATCGACATGTATAAATGAAGCCAACCGTGAGTTTGAACTCAAGGCACGGGGCACTGGGAAACATCTCGGCGAATCAGACGCTCTATTCAATGAAGGCAGGGTCGGTCTCGACAGCCGGCGCTGCCGTCAGCTTCAGGTCGGTTGAAGATGACCGACCGCTGGCCATCGCCACCACTTTGTAGCGCAAAGTCGTATACCGCATCCACAATTTCGCAAACCAGTCCAACATCAAAAGCTTGGGTTTGACCGCTCTGAAAAGCCGCTCCACAAGAAATAGACTAACCGCATAGGCGCACAGGATCATTCCGGTCGCAGTCAGCCAATGCCCCTTACCCGCGACAACGACCGCAACAAATTTGAATGGCTCGACGAGGAGAACCGGAACAGCAAGGAGCAATAGCGAGAAATACGGAGCTAATTTTTGTATGCGCCGCCGCAAACCAGCCAACGCGGTCATATTGCGTCGGGCAGTCGTTCGAAAACACGCCGACATTTATCGGTTCTTCCATAAGGGATTAAGCCAACTAACCGACACCCCGTCACTTCGGTGGCGAGGCAGGCTGCGAACCCGCCTTCTGCGCGTCGGATTTGTTGGCTTCATGATGCCCGATGGCACAGCCAGCGGCGGCACCGACTTTTCCATGGCCCGCCATGTGACCAGCCACCCCGCCGACGATTGCGCCCTTGATACATCCCTTCGCTTGGGCAGCATTGGAAAATGCGAGGCCCAGCAGGGCGGTGCAAATGATCAGTCTTTTCATGACGGTCTTCTCCGAGATTGCATGGGGATCAATCGCGGCCGCGAAGCTTTGTTCCGGCCGAATCGGGACACGCGGAACCTTATGTTTCTACGGTCATTGACATCTTCGTGGACGACCGAATGGATCTCGCAATGCGCACCATTTTTCTTATAGCGTCGGTTTTGACTATCCCTGCATGTGCTTTGGCGCAGCCCGTGGCCTGGCAGAAATATGCGGTACCCGAGACCCGAGCCACCGTTGACTTGCCGACGACCATTTTCAGCAAGGACGCGGGACCAACGGACCAAGATTCAGGTCGGAGATTTACGACGTCAGACGGCCGTGCCACCCTCGTTGTGCAATCAATTCCGAATGTCGCCCAAGATTTACCGGCTGATTTTCTGGCGAAAAAGCATCCGCCGTCCAACATCGTGTACAAGCGGGTGACCTCCACCTTTTTCGTGGTCTCCAGCTTCCGCAACAATTTGATCTGGTACGACCGCTGCAATTTTTCCGGCCGGTTCATAAACTGCGTGATGGTTAATTATCCTGCCGCCGAGAAGCGCCAGTGGGACGGCGTGATTACCCGAATTAGCAACACCCTTGCGAGCAGATAGCTTGCCGGTCCCACCGTTCAAATAGTTCCGGGGGAAGGCGCCTTTTCCCAACGTTCGGGAACTTTTTGCAACGCTCCTCATTGCCTTTTCACCGTAATAAACAACAGGAGATTTTCATGATGAAGCGCTTACTGATAATTGCCGCCGTTGCGGCGCTTGCTACACCCGCACTGGCCGACGACGTCGGCGTTCACGTTGGCCCGGTTGGGGCTGGCGTAAGCGTCGGCGAGGGCCACCGGGACTACGACCGCGACCGGGATCGTACTACCGTAATTAAAGAGCGTGAGCCGTCCGACCGTACTACCGTCATCAAGAAGGACCATGGTGACGGGACTCGCAGCAAGACGATCATTCACGACCGAGATTAGAAATAGCAAAGGCCCCGAGACAATCGGGGCCTTTTTCGCGGACATGAGCTTCGGTGGCCGTCAATTTCATGCGCATGATGCACGTTCTTCCATTTACCGTGATCCTGGCGTTAAGCCTTTCGCCGGCTGATGCCTCGCGGCGGCTGGACGCACAGGCGGTGGAGAAGGCAACATTTTCCGGGAAACTGCCGGCAGACGATCACGCTTCACCGCTCTTTATCAAAGTCGAAATTCTATTGGACCGCGCTGGTTTTTCGCCGGGGGAAATTGATGGAAGGTTGGGTGAGAATGTCACCAAGGCGCTGGCGGCCTATGCCGATGCGCATGGTCTGACCAAAGGCGCTTCCCTCACCAAAGAGCTTGTGTCCTCCCTCTCCGCGGATACACGCCCCATCCTCACCCAGTATGTTCTGACTGAACAAGACTTGAAAGGTCCCTTCACGAAGCACATTCCCGCGAAGCTTGAAGAAATGAAGGGGATGAAGACGGTCGGCTACCGCGACCTCAAGGAAGCCATTGCTGAAAAATTCCATGTCAGTGAACGACTGCTTGCAACGCTCAATCCCGGAATTTCCATCAACCGGGTTGATCAGCAAATCACGGTACCAAATATTCTTGTCGATGGGAGCAAAGCGTCCGCGACCAGGATAGAAGTCGACAAGGATCGTCAGACTGTAAAGGCGTATGGTCCATCCGGCGAACTGGTGGCGTTTTACCCCGCGACGGTCGGAAGCGAAGAAAAGCCGTCGCCGGTCGGCACGTTCAAGATCGTCTCGATCGATCGTAACCCGAACTACCGGTACAATCCGAAATACAAGTTCAAAGGCGTCAAGACCACAAAGCCATTCGTCATCGGACCCGGCCCCAACAATCCCGTGGGCATTGTCTGGATTGGGCTTTCGGCGGACGGCTACGGAATACATGGCACCCCAGACTCCTCGCGGGTGAGCAAGTCGGAATCCCACGGCTGCGTCAGGTTGACGAATTGGGACGCACTCGCGTTGGCATCCATGGTAAAAAAGGGAGTGCCGGTGCAATTCGACGCTGCGTCTGGTTCAAACGGATCAAATCCGCCGTCCCAGTAGTCGGACATGCCGAACCAATCTCTGTCGAGCGGAGCCAGGCATCAAGAAGAACTACGACCCGTTAAAGCGGGTCGCAGTTGAACTTGGAGTGTCAATCGCACAGAGTTCAATCGCACACTTGGACTGGACGCAAACGCCAACCATAGGGAGTCCAGACCCGCTGCCGCACCAGATAGCAGCCTCCATCGTCGTAGCCGCTGTAGGCATACGGCGAATCGTAATAGCCACCATAGCCGTACGGGTAACCGTAGGCTGCATAAGCGCCAGCGAGGCCGAGACCTAGTCCGAGCCCAATGCCTGCTCCCCGGAAACCGCCACCGTGAAGGCCACCGCCGTGGAAACCGCCGCCACCGTGGAAACCGCCGCCGCCAAAGCCCCCTCGGGCAGATGCAATGGTCGGCGAGAGCAGGCCAATAGAGGCGGCGGCAACCAGGGCTAAAATAGTTTTACGCGACATGTCTTCGCTCCATCGTTAAATGATGATGACAATCATTTGTCCGCACTCGCAAACGAGGACTGCGCCGGAAGGTTGCTGGTTGTGCGCGACCGCTGGTCGGCTCGTATGAAATTTAATTTTCATGAACAACGGTTCAGAAATGCGGCGGATGCCATCGCCTTGGTCGATAAGTCGTTATCGGGAACAAGTGGCAATTCGTGCCGTTGAATCCGGTTGACCAGCTTTCGGCAATGTTGCCCGATTTGGTCAGTATCATGGAGATAGATATGGACAAGAAGATCGTTGGCTTATTGGGCGCAGTAAGTGCGCTGGCGTCGCTCAACCCAGCGCAAGCCGCAACCTCTCCCGACCCTTCGGAAGTATTGAAGGCCGGTTCCTTCGCCGACCTGTTGCAGCCGATTCCGAATGCCATGGAAAAGTTGCAGGCTGTCGATGAAACCGGAAGCCCTCCAAAAGTCCGAATGGCTCAGTTCTTTATAGAGCACCATCATCATCACCATCACCACCATCACGGCTATTATCGCGGAGGACCGAGGATTGTTGTTACCCCAGGTTATCGGTACCGGGGGTATTACCATCACCACCATCATCACCATCATCACCACAGCTATTATCGGCGCTATCGCGACGACGATTGAGCTGACGGCGGCAGGGCTAAGGCCCTGCCGCTTATTCAACTTTTTTGCTTCTTCGCTTTTGCGGCTCGAAGGATATTTCTATAAGTCCCGTCGAACACGGTATTTGAAGCCGAAGTCCAGTGCGTTTCTGCCGACAGGGTGGCTCGGCTGGCATGGATGCGCCGAGCCTGCAACTCTCGCTCGGCGCACTCTTCTTCGCCCATTTCTTCCACCACAACATCAGATTCTTCAGGCACGACAATAACCTGTGCGAAGGGTTCGCCGGGCCTGAAAATATGGGTGGTCCCTTCAGGGGGCGATTTAAACACAATGAAAAACATCATCGGCCACCAGTTGCGCAGCAATGCTGGCACCGCAATTGGAACGGTATTGGTCGAGTCGGCATAGAATCGAGGATGCGGTTCGGTTCGGATCGCCAAACCTTCGCTGACCTTCAAGTCAAGCAATATTTGGTAAGTGTAAAACTTCCCGCCAAACGTTCTGAAAGGTGGCCACTGAAGATCCTCGTCGGGCGGGGGACCGAAATCGCCGTCGAAAATCAAGCCGCCCTCTCTCGTGGTGACGTGAAGTTCGTTCTGGTAGGGATAAAACAATTCAATCCCGTACTGCGCACCTTCCGAAAACGGTAGGCAATGCCACACGTACTCGTGGGAGCCATCAGCGCGGGGTTCGCGTTCACCTGCCCAGCCAGGAATTTCCAACTTGGTGCGACGGGGCCTCAAGCCGGGTTCGCGTGTACGACATTTAACGATATTCATCCTGTAATCCTCGGTTGGCGGCCCTGCGGCGTATTGGCGAGTTGAAGCATGCCGAACCGCTCTCGTCGAGCGTCTGACTCGAGTTCGTATTCTGCCAAGCAAGAAATAACCACGAAGCCGAGTTCGGGTATGAAGACGACGAAGGCGTGCGAACAGCATTAGGTTCATGCGCATGATGCTACGTGTCACGGAGTTTGTTGGTTGCTGAATTTCTGGCCAAAAATTAAGGCCATACGGGCGTTAAACCGCATGGCCTTAATCGGGACTGCCGAGGGGGTTCGGTGCCGTCGCCACCAAGTCAATGCGGCGTCGAACGGCCCGTTCCAGCGCCTTCACAATATCTTCAGTTCGATTTCCGAGGCGGCCCAGCCGTCCCGCACCTGTCGCCATCGGCCTCTCTTGTCTCATCGCCCGCGCACAGCGCGGTCGTCGAGGCGCTCGTCGCGGTGTTCTAACTTTCAGGTCCACCGCCCATTGCTGACAGCAGTCGTTGCTCAAGTTCCTCAATTTCGGTCCGGACGAATGCACGGGCGGCGGGGTCGTTCACTTCTTCAAGTATATCCCGCGCCTTTACCAGTTTCTCCCGGATTGATTCCTTTGTTTCGTTGCTCACGATATAATGCTCCCATCCGGGGTCCAGCAACAGCCCCGGTATCTGTCCCAGTTTCAATCGAGGGCCGCCTAGCCTCCTGCGGATGGGGATCCCACCCGGAGCGGGGCACCCGCTAGACCAATTCTGCGCGGTGTGGATGGTTTCCCGAACCGGTCAGCTTCTTTCGGGTCTCTCGGATGGACGGCAAAGTCAGTCCGATCTGTCTGGCGTGTGATCGATGGTCCGTTATGCTCCGTTAGCGACCAAATTCCGCATCGCAGCGAAATGACGCGACGTGCCACTTTCGGACTCATGCACTGCAGCAAAGGGGCGCGGCTCAAAATCAGCCCAGCGCAGCCCGCACGTACCGGAAGTCAAGAAAGCCCGGCCTTACTGAGGCCACCGGCAAACATGGTGAAGTTTTCGGGACGTTGAAATGGCGTCAGGTTCGTCAGATTGGAAAGCCGCAAACCGGGATCGCATTCGCGTGCGTGCGAAATGGCTCGCTGCGCTACTTCAAGCCGACCGGCGAGCGCATTGCTGGCTGCCGAAATGCATATGCCCAAAATGAAATTTGGATTCCCGCGCCTTGCCTGCTCCGCCAATGATGACGCCATGTCGTAGCGGTGCACCAGAAAATGCGCGTACGCGGCGGCCGCTTGAATGCTGTACATGCCTGGATCCAATGGGCTCAGCCGCTCGGCATTCGCGGCGTGCTCAATAGCGAGAGCCGGCTCTCCCCGCCATACCCTGATCCACGCACTTAGCGTCCAAGCCAGCGAAGAATTGGGATTGATCGCGAGCGATCGATCTATGAAAGCAACGGCTTCATCGTAATCAAGGTCAGAAAAGCCGAGTACATATCCACCCACGCACAACGCTAACGCGCGGTCCTTGCCCAGATGCACTGCCTTGCGGGCCAGGCGCGTCGCCTCGCCCAGTTCGGCTACCGGATCGTCCATCCACCCGTGTGCCTTGCGCCGCATATAGCACCACGCAGCCATCGCATAGGCGGCGGCCGAGTTGGGATCGAGCTCGATCGCTTTTCGAAAGTGGTCGAGACCGTTGCTGTTCCCCTCGCTTGTCCACAGACGCATGCTCGCAAGGCCGCGCATGTAGTGGTCATGGGCGTCGAGATTCTCGGTGGGCTTGCGCTCGGCCCGCTTAATTTCCGCACTGATCATCGTAGGCGCGATTGCGCCGACGACGCTGGCAGTTACACGGTCCTGCAGGTTGAACACATCTTCATGCGCTCCATCAAAGCTATCCGCCCACAGATGCGCGCCCGTCTCGGCATCGATAAGCTGACCAGCAATGCGAACGCGGCTTCCGGCCTTGCGGACGCTTCCTTCGAGCACATAGCGGACCCCAAGCTCCCGCCCAACTTGCTTCACGTCAACGGCCCGCCCCTTGTATGTGAAGCTGGAATTTCTCGCGATCACAAACATTCCCCGGAAGCGGGCGAGCGCCGTCGTGATGTCCTCGACGATGCCGTCGGCGAAATATTCCTGCTCAGGGTCCGAACTCAGGTTGACGAAGGGTAGAACGGCAATTGAAGGGCGGTTTGGGATCGGGAATCTGGGACTTTGCGATTCCGGTGGGCAGCCTGATGCGGCCGCCCCCGACCGCTTGTCCGATTCACGCACCATGCCAACAAAGCGAAAGCCTTTGCGGGGCAGTGTCTTGATGAGGCGCTGTTCTTCGCCGGAATCGCCGATCGCGTTTCGGACGGCGTTCAAGCGGGTCGTCAGCGCCGCATCGGATACGATACGTCCATTCCAAATCGCATCGACAAGGTCGTCTTTACTGACGACGCGATCCCTGTTGCGGATCAAGTAGTCGAGCAGATCGAAGACCTGCGGCGTCGTAGAGACGACAGCAGGTCCGCGCTGTAGCTCGCGCCGGTCAGTATCGAACGCGTAATCCTCGAAGAAATAGCGCAAGGCACCATTCCCCAGGCTTGCCCCTAATGTCCAAGGGCGCTCCAGCAGAGTCTGCACGTAAGAATAAGCCGCTGGTAAGGAAAATGTAAGCCGTATGTCAAGCATGCCTTCCAATGTCCCGGCATCTTGCTCAGGTAAAGCAAAGCCGGGAGACGTTTCGATGGATGCGATCTACAGCCTTGTGGAGTTGACGCAGACCTTGGTGCCAGCGCGGCTCGGATTGACCTTCTTGAAGAGATCTTGGGGTGCTCTTCTAGAATGGCGCAAACGCCAGAGGTTACGGGCCACCTTGTGCGACCTAAGTGACAGGGAGCTAATGGATATCGGCACCACGCGCGGCGAGATCGACTACGTCGCCTCGAACCGAGGTATCGATCCGCGAGGCACCCGATCTGCCGAATGAGCGTCCGATGTCTCATAGTGGGGGGCCGGAATTGGGCACGATCAGGCACCATTGCCCAACAGCCGGCTCCAACGTGAATAAAAAGGCGGCATCGGCGAACTCGCGAGAACCTTTCGGCGACCGTGTGATCTAGTTCACTTCTTGTACGCCTGCAGATGCCGTAGAAGGGATGTTCACGGTGATGATCAAACATGGAGTTCGATCATGTCCATTGTATTTGGCCTGCTTTACCGCGAATTTTGCCGTGCGCGCCTCGCTGAGATGCGGAAGCAGCTCCTGCTTTGGCCTGGCCCCTCTGCAGTTCCCGAAGAGAATTGCGAGGCTGGCCACCCCGACGACGCTGCTGATATGGGTAAAGGTTTAGGGTCCCCGCAGGAATGGTCCAGTCACGCGGAAAAAAGTCATTCTTGAGCTTCAAGTGCAATTAAAGGTTGGCTCGTTTCCACCGGCGCGCCGCATGCTGAATGTCCTCTCAACGTCTGAGTTGGGTCCGTCGCGCCGGGCCCAGCCAACGGCAAGTCCAGCCATGTCCGCTATGCTAGAAAGCGGATGTAAATCATGGCGCCCGCGTGGACGTGACTCCGAAACTGCAGCCTCGAATCATGCGCAACGAATGGCATCTTTCGGGTTCAGGTTCAGGTGGGCCACGGCGTGACATTGATAGAACTATGGCCGTACAGCGACTTGCTGTGAGCTGGCTTCAGGCTGGCATATGGGACCAGGACATATAAGCGCCGGCCGCGGTCGTGACGTGGCCTTGCGCCGCTGGGCTAAGCGCCAGAATGGTGGAAAAGTTCGGGGCCATTTGCCCTGCGTTTCGGAACCTTTCACCGAGTTGATAGCTATCGGCGAACCCAGGTGCGGATGCCAGCGGCACCGTCACTCCGACGCCACCAAAAACCTGCAGCTTCAGCCCATAGCCCTCGGCCCGAAGCCGATAGCGGCAGCAGTCCTCAACGAGCGCGAACGGTTGGACGCCCCAGCCGCGCCACGCCGAACGCTGTCAATTCACGCTATTCGTGCGGTCGATGCTCCACCGACCGGGGCCAGCGACAAAAAATATAAGGAAGATGAAACAGTAGAGAATTGCCGCATCCCCTCCGTTAAGCTCAGGAAAGAAGTTTTTGGGGGCATGTGCGATGAAATAAGCCACCGCCATGTCTCCTGCTAAAACAAAAGCGATTGGCCGCGTAAAGAATCCGATTGCCAGAAGCAGACCCCCAGCCAGTTCGATCACGCCCTGCACCCATGCCAACGTCATGACTGCCGGTTCGGAGTTGAGCGGCGTCGGAAATCCCAACAGCTTTGAGCTGCCGTGTTCGAGGAAAAGCAGACCGATAACGATACGCACGACGCTTAATGTTTCTGGCCAATATCTGGCTACGCGGTCGTTCATTGGTGTTCCCTTGGAGACAGTTCCGATTCGATGTGGTTCAACGTTCCAATCGATAGATAGCCATTTCAATCAACGGTGAGCCGCAGTAAGTGTTCCAAAGCGCCGCGTAGCTGGCTGTAAATCTATACCTCTGTCGTCCCCAAAGGTTGATCAAGAGGTCGAGTTCTTCGGGGGATAGTGTTGCAAAAGTCGTTTTGCTGAAGGTGTCAAAAATTCCGACGACCGCAGGCGCGGTTTTCGTGCAGAAATCTGAGGCACCTCATCGCCTCACGCTAAACTCATAGGCGACTTCGGTAGCGCGACTGAGGTTATCCAATCGTCGATCACTTCGCTTTAGAGGTTTCACCAAAAATTCGGACTGATGCAACTTTCGACTTTGCAACAACAGTATCCGGGGTAAACCGGAAGTCGGATTTCGGGGCCGTCAGGGCCGGTTTTGACCGAGTTGAGACATGATCACACCATACGGAAATGTGACCAAAGCGGGCTTTCGGTCCCTATCAAGGTAGTCGTTTTGGCCACTAAGATACCCTCTCCTGAGCTCGGGATCAGATATGCAGCGCCGCGATTTCATTGCGCTTCTCGGCAGCTCGGCAGCGTCATGGGTTTCTTGTCCGCTTACCGCCCGGGCACAGACAACGTCCAAGGTTTATCGGCTCGGCACACTTGGTCCTAGAGATCCTTTTGACGACAAAAGCCCATTCGGCTCGATCCTTGTCCGTGTGCTGGCGCAGCGCGGCTATACGCTCGGGCGAAATCTAGCTCTCGATGCTCGCGGCGCGAAGGGAGATATGCGCCGTGTGCCCCAACTCCTTCAGGAGATGAAGGCGGACGGGGCCGCAACGTTCGTAGTCACGGGCTTTCCGGTGGCGCTCGCTGCCAAGACGACGGGTATTCCCACAGTCGTCGCCTTCGGCGCTGGCGATCCGGTATCCACCGGCCTGGTGCAAGGTTTGTCCCGGCCCGGCGGCAACATCACCGGCATATCGGACAACGCGACCGAGCTTTCCACCAAGCGACTGTCGCTGCTCAAACAGTTGAGCCCGAACCTGCGCCGGGTTGCGATGCTATGGAATAAGGACGATCTCGGCATGTCGATGCGGTACGAGGCTTCGGCGAACGCAGCTCAATTGGTCGGCGTCACAGTCATGCCGCTCGGCGTGCGTGAGCCCGACGATTTCGACGACGCGTTCGCGGCGATGAACCGCGACCCGCCGGACGCCATTCTAATGGTGTCCGATGCGCTCACCACCCTCAACAGGAGGCGCGTGTTTGATTACGCCGCCGGTCGGAAACTACCGGCGATCTATGAGTACGACTTCCTGGTTCGAGATGGTGGCCTGATGTCGTATGGCGGGGATCTGAAGGAGTTGTTTGAACGGGCGGGCGACCTCGTCGCTCGTATCTTTAAGGGCGCGCAGCCGGGTGATCTGCCGTTCGAGCAGCCGACGCGCTATCCGTTCGTGATCAATCTAAAAACCGCAAAGGCGACCGGCATCGAGGTGCCGTCGAATTTGCTGGCGCTCGCCGACGAGGTGATCGAATAGCTTGCGCTACTTCCTCTATTGGCACCAGCCCTGACGATGTCTGCTGTTGAGGGTAATCTCACCCAAAACCCTGCAACCCCATCTGGCGCAAAATGGCCGACTGAGAAAAATCCCCAAAAGGTGCAAAAAATTGGTTTGCACCTCAGTCTCGCGGTTCAGTTCTCGGCATCGAAACTCCTCTTCCCCAATTATAAATCGAACTCAATGCGGCTTGATCGATGGTCCGCTATGCCCCGTTAGCGACCAAATTCCGCATCGCAGCGATATGACGCGATGTGCCAACGTCAGAAGTGAGCAACCTTATTCGATCATTCGTATCGGCGGGGCGCCAGCCGTTGTCGGGTCAGACTGGCAGGCCTGCCAGGAGGAGGCCAGCCTCGTGCCGCTTACGGTCCACGTCGCGCTTGTAGTGCTGGGTGGTGAGGTAGACGGCCACCGAGAATTTTGGCTCCCGCTTCAGGACCTCTGCCGCGTGTGCGGCAGCCGCGACCGCGTTCCCCATCTGCGCGAACGTGGCCGCGAGGAAGGCATGATGGGTGTGGTCAGGCCGTGTGATCCGCGAAAAGGCCTCGGCGGCTTGGGCATAGTTCTCGGCGCAATAGCAGGCGCGCCCGAGGTGGCTCCAGAAGCGCTCCGGGTGGTACGGGTTGAGACGCATCGCCTTCTTGATCCAGTCGATGCCCTCCTCGGGCCGTCCCAACCACGTTAGAAGTTCGCCCTGTTGCACGACGACAAGGTCGTAGTTGGGATTGAGTACCAGCGCCCGCTCCTGATGGTAGGCGGCCTTGTCATGATCATCGCGGTTCAGGTTCAATGCCGCGAGAATCCGATGCACGTCGCTATCATTGTCATCAAGCGCGAGAGCGATCTCAAGCTCTGCGGCCACCTTCTGAAAAGTGGCGTCGCGATCCGCACACCAGTCATAAGTCCATTCCTGGCCCAGTACGCATCCCTTCCAGGCATGAGCGTGAGCATAGTTCGGGTCAAGCGCGAGGGCGCGGTCGAGCAGCCGCTGCGCCTCGGCGTTGTCCTCCTTGATCGATCGGTGGTGCAGCACCTTGGCGGCCAGCACGCACTCATAGGCCGCCATGTTGTCGGTCGGCTTGCGCTTCGCTCGATCGTGCTTGGCGGCCTCGACGCGACCGGGTAGCGTCGCGACAATCGCGCAGGTCATCTCGTCCTGGATGGCGAAGATGTCCTCAAGCTTGCGGTCGTAGCGCTCGGCCCAAATGTGCCGGTCAGTTTCTGCGTCGATCAGCTGCACGGTGACGCGGATGCGATCGCCCACCTTTCGCACGCTCCCCTCGAGCACGTAATCGACCCCGAATTCGCGCGCGACTTCCTGCACCTTGACCGCCTTGCCCTTGTGCACAAACGTCGAGTTGCGCGAGATGACGAGCAGGTCGCGGAAGCGTGACAGCTCCGTAATGATGTCCTCGGTGAGGCCGTCCGCGAAGAACTCCTGCTCTGGATCGCCGCTCATGTTGACGAGCGGCAGCACAGCAATGGACGGTTTCTTGGCGGTCGTTGCCGTGACCGCAGCGTCCTTTGCGCCCTCTCGCGCGGTGGTTGCGTCTCGCTCTAGCCGAACCCTAAAGACGCGGATTGGACGGGCGATGTTCTTGACGCTCTGGTCACCGAGATCCTCGAATTCGACGTCGTCTAGTCGGTCACCAACCTGATCACGCACCGCGCCCGAGACGCAGATGCCGCCGGGCTCGGCGAGCGTTTCGAGGCGCGCTGCCACGTTGACGCCGTCGCCGAAGATGTCGTTGTCCTCAACGATCACGTCGCCCAGATTGACCCCGATGCGGAATTGTATCCACCGCGCCGGTGAAACGTCCGTGTTCCGTCGTGCCATCCGCCGCTGGATCTCGGCAGCGCACACCACCGCATCGACGACGCTTTGGAACTCGACCAGCATGCCGTCGCCGGTGGTCTTGATGATGCGGCCGCGGTTCTTCACGATAGCCGGATCGATGAGCTCGATCCGATGGGTCTTAAGACGCGCGAGGGTCCCCGTCTCGTCGGCCTCCATCAGGCGACTGTAGCCGACCATGTCGGCGGCAACGACAGCTGCGAGCCTGCGCTCTGGTCCAGGCACGTCCATCTCTCCAGTTCCTTCGCAGAGCAGTCTAACAGATCTGAGACTTTAACCCAAGCTTGCGAGCCACGAGCAGGCCCCAGCCGATCCGTCGAGAACCGTGATGAACTTGTTCCGTCGCAGGCGTCAGACGTGATTGTCCAATGTCTCAGATGAGAGATCAACCTACCTTGGGGTGTTCAACAGAGATTTCCGCTTTTGCTCTCCGTGAACGGACATCGTCGATCACTCGGACCACTTCCGAAAGTGCCAAAACCGGAAATCCTTATTCGATCACATCGTCGGCGCGGGCAAGGAGCATGGGCGGAAATTGCAGGCCGAGTTGCTTGGCGGTCTTTTGGTTCACGACGAGTTCGAACTCGGTTGGCCCCTGCACGGGCAGATCCACCCCCGGTCCCTAAGAGCCGTCTCAAGAGCTTTCTCAGCTTGAGGGCTGGCAACCAACACTCCAAGGCGGCGGGCCCGGTCCTCAGCTCTCGAGCGGCCAATGCTCGCGAGTGTACTCAAGCCGACGATGAACTCCCGCCTCCCCATCTGATTAGTGGATCGCATATGCTCTCGTGAATGCGTCGGTCGGATGGAAGCCTACCACTTTCTTGAACGTGTGATAACAGGCGTTTCTCACAACTGACTCATCGGTATCTGGTATGGGAGCGCAACAAGCTGAGCTAACTCGGAAATCTGCTTTGGGGCCACAGCCGACCTAGTCGGCGATGGTCGCCCCGGTCGGGGCCGGCGGATTTGCGACGGCCTGAGACCAATGTCTCACCCCTCCATTCCTTGGTCGTGCTATGTTCAGCGGCAGGCGGAGAAGGGGCTCATGACTTGTGCGGTCAATCGCCGAACTTTGATCGTCGGGTCTTTGGCCGCAATCAGCTTCGCGCGGCCCGCTTCCACAAAGGTTTGGCGCGTTGCCTTGGTTACCTCCAGCCCGGGCGCTGCTATCCTCAACATCATTCGCACGTCGCTCAAGAGCGCGGGGTACGAAGAGGGCAAGAATCTCGTCATAGATTTTCGTGAAGCAAACGGCCGCTACAGCGCGTTACCGACTTTACTTGACGAGTTGGTTGCCTTGAAGCCGGACTTAATCATCGCCGAGGCAACGCCAGCCGTTGAAGCCGCCCGAAAGGCCACCACAACTATTCCAATCATCATGGCACCGGCTACCGACCCTATCGGGTCCGGCTTCGTCAAAAGCTTTACTCATCCGGGCGGAAACATCACCGGTGTCGCTAACATGTTTAGTGATACCACTACGAAGACGCTGGACATCATTCGCTTAACCTTGCCGAATGCAAAGAAGATCGGAGTTTTGATTTCCAACAATCCAACCCACCCGCCTCTGCTAGAGCTAGCGGTGCGCGCGGCCGCTACAATCGGTATTTCGGCGAGCGGGTTTGTAGCCAAGAACCCGGAAGACCTGGAGAACGCGTTCGCAGAGATGAAGGCAGCCAATTGCGAGGCCGTTTACGTTCTTGCTGATCCGCCCCGACCCGCTTTGCCTGCAATTGCACTCAAAGCTCGTCTACCAACGATTTTTCAAGTGAGTACTTACGTCACCCGCTATAATGGACTGATGAGTTACGGGCCCAACATACGATCCTTCTTTACAATGGCCGCCGACTACGCCGCTCGCATCATGAGAGGCGCTGATCCGAAAGGGTTGCCGGTCGAACAGCCAACTACCTTCGAGTTCATTATCAATCTTCGAATGGCGCGAGCTGTAGGCATCACAGTCCCCGAAAAGGTTTTGCTGATGGCCGATCAGGTCATTGAATAGCTATCATTTAGCTGCCGGAACTCACATGCGATCGGCGCTTGGCTGATGGCACGAAAGCCCCGGCCTTCGGCCGGGGCTCGTGTGTACAGCCACGTCCTGCGCGGTGCACCGACACGGGGCTGCATCGCGGACAACTCACAAGATACGTAAGGAGGGCCTGACGAGAAAAATTCACGTGGAGGTGTTGACCGGTCCTTCTCGCCGGACAGGGCACGATGTTTTTCCCAGATGCATGACGGTCGGAAGTGCACCAACCTTGCGAAGAGAACCGCACTAGAAAAGTGCCGTTCTGAGAATCCGCCGCGTTAGTCGCTAGAATAGGGAGTACTTCGCTCTCTCAGTTTGGAATTTGCCCAGTGGGCGCCGCTAACTGTGCTCGAATTGACAGCAGTATAATTACTCAAGCAATTTCAATTACTTGCTGGCGGAGGAAAAGGAACTGGGATCGAACCTTCTCCGCGAAGCCCGGTGTAATCTAGGGGCTCAGGCGGATCAGGTTCGTTTTGGGGGCGTTCGGAAAGCCGCTTCCAAACCCTTTGGAGCCCCAGTCCAAGACCATCCGACTCCCCTATTAACCGGGTCGGTGACCCCTCAGGGATCCAGGAGTCGGGTTCATTAGCGGGAGGCTCACCTGCGTCCGAACAATCCGCCCACCATGCCGCCGATCACGCGAAATGGTCCGCGCGCGCCACGGGAATGGCAAACACGACCTCCGCGACGGTCCCGATGGTCGTTGGATTTGTCGGTGGCGACTACACGCCTGTCAGGGTGTTCGCCTTATCGCCTGCATGATTGTGCCTGCGCTTGCCCGTGCCGACGAGGCGATGAAGTAATGTCACCTGCTGGCGGCGCGAAACGGACTTCCAGCGATGTCAGTAGTTCGGTCGCTATCGGGGGGAAAGCGGACATGGCGCACCCAGCCCATTTCGGTAGCGAATGACCCATCTGAGACATGGCGACTCAACACTTTCGCCGCGCAAAGGCATTGTTCGTCCTTCGCTAAAGCGTGATATCGTTTCCCACTCAGTTGCATGCCTCCCGCCCGGAGGGCCACACATGGCGATTCATATTCGACGGCGCGAGTTGATTTCGCTCATCGGGGGCGCAGCTTGGCCGCTTGCGGCGCGCGCACAGCAGCCGGCCCTGCCCCTGATTGGATTTCTCAGTAGTCTGGCGTCGAGCGACTTGAACCTCGTCGTGCCCGCGTTCCGTGAGGGCCTCAATGGGACGGGTTTCGTCGAGGGCCGCAATATCGCAATCGAATACCGGTTGGCGGAGGGGGATTACCAGCGGTTGCCGACGCTGTCCGCGGACCTGGTCCGCCGAAAGGTTGCCGTGATAGCGGCGATCAGCGGCACGCCGGCGGCACTGGCGGCGAAAGCGGCAACCGCGACGATTCCGATCGTGTTCGCGATGGCCAGCGACCCGGTCGACGCCGGCCTGGTCGGCAGTCTCAACCGGCCGGGAGACAACATTACCGGCGCGACCTTCTTCACGGCTTTGCTGGGAGAGAAACGCATGGAATTGCTAAGTGAGTTCGTCCCCAAGGCGACGACGATCGCGCTGCTCGTGAACCCAGACAACCGCGCGGGCGTCGTCGACGGGACGAACGCGCAGGCGGCTGCGCATGCTATGGGGCTGCGCGCCATGATCTTAGATGCCCGGGCAAGCCACGAGATCGACGCCGCCTTCGCAACGCTCGCGCACAAGCAGCCCGACGCGCTCTACGTCAATCCCGACGCGCTGTTCTTCAACGAGCGCAATCGCATCGTCGCCCTGGCCGCACGCAATGCCATACCGGCGATCTACTCCGACCGCGAAGCTGCCGAAGCCGGCGGCCTGCTCAGCTATGGCGCCAGCCGAACGGAAGCTTATCGCCAGGCCGGCAGCTACGTCGGCCGCATTCTCAAGGGCGAGAAGCCTGGCGACTTGCCGGTGGTGTTGCCGACCAAATACCAACTGGTGATCAACCGCAAAACCGCCAAAGCACTTGGTCTGACCATCCCCGACAAGCTGCTCGCGATCGCCGACGAGGTGATCGAATGACGCTGCGATGTTGCAGTGCATGAGTTCGTAGTTGGCACGTTTGAGACATGTCGACTTATGCCGAGAACGTCCGTTGATAGGGGTATACCGGAAGTGACCGGCAGAGGGTCAAACCGACGCAATTGACCCATAGCAGCCCTTGAGCCGGTGCCAGTGCTTAGACCGCTTGAACCTGGGGTACCCTACTCCACCAATTCAAGGTCTCCGCGACATCGGCGCGGTGCTGACGAGGCAAGATATTTCGACTATCCTTCAATGCGGACCATCAAGGCGGGGCAGGACAGGCCCACGAGAGGAGATCGATGAGCACAGTAAAAAACGCTCTGGCCCAGAAGAGTGGCGCCCTGATCCATGTTCGTTCCGGCGACATGGTCGTCGAAGCCTTGCGCCAGATGCGCGACAACCGGGTCCGGTCGGTGCTGGTCATCGACGACGACGTGCTGGTCGGTATCGTGACCCAAGGTGACTGCGCCATCAAAGTGCTGCTGCCCGGGCTCGATGCGAAGCAGACGCCAGTGGGCCAAGTGATGACGGGCAACCCGGTGACGGTCAAGCCGGACGATCGGCTGGACGGCTGCATGGCAATGATGGCTGAGCGCGGTTTTCGCCATCTGCCAGTGCTGGACGCGGGCAAGGTCGTGGGCGTGATCTCGATCGGAGACGTCGTCAAGAACATCATCCGGGATTTGGAGCACAACGTGGGCGACCTGATGGGTTACATCATGAAGGACGGCCCCGGGGGCTGACAGACGAACCGCGGTGCCGTCGCCCCCCGCGTATGTCTGCTTGTGGGCACTTTTCGGACATGCCGGTACATCCAGACGATGTCCGCCCTCGGGTCTTGAACGGACGTGTCGCGCAAGTCGGGACACTTCCGTTTGTGTGAAGGGTTTCGGATGCCGGCCGCATGAGGGACGCATAGTTTTTTGCTCCCGCGCGTCCCTTAGTCTTGGCGCTATCGCTCATGGAACCGGCGGCCGAATGAGGCGCTACGGTCCAAATACAGCTTGTAAGGTTGCAAGGGGAACCCTAGGCTCGGGAAACGTAATTAGTTAATTAGCTGCATTAAATGTGAGCCGCCCGCAAGGCGCAAATACAATCGGCCTTTTTTTGAGGGGTAGATCATGCGTAGGCTAGTTTTTCTCGGTTTGCTTGCCATTTCGTTTTTCGCAACCCGCGCCCACGCTTCCCCAATTGATTATATTTTCGGTGGGATCGGGACCGGCACGCTGAACGGAGTGATGGTGTTTGGAGATAGCGATTTTAAACTGACCATTCATTCAGACACAACCACAGTAAACGGCATCGGCAGCAACATACTTATAAATGCTGGGGTCGGGACATTTTCCGCCGGTTCCTCGTTCGCAACGCTAACAGGCTCCAACGACCGTGTTATTTTAGATCAAACCACCCCGGCATTTGTGGAATTCGTAACTTCAAAGAGTTACGCGTTGTAAAAAGGGCACATATTACAACTTGTGCGTTATGAGCCTGATGGCAGCCTTTGTACCGTATCGGCCGAACAAATATTTCCACGTGACAGCGTCCAACGCAATTGTTTCGAACTCGCCTTTACACCACTCGCGATCATGACTGCATCTCCAATCGCATCGGTTCGGGTATTCGATCCGCGATGCAGAGGTCTCTCGCTACGTTCGCTGCGTTCCCAACGCCGTCGATGATAGAACGCGCGATCATCATGCCGATGGGTCATCGGTTTTGGGGACATGCTTCTGGCCCCTCATCGTCAGGTAAGACGCTCCCATCGTTCCATCCATTGCTGGCACGGCCATGCCGCTCGCCGCAGCGCTCTACCGCGCGAGCGGTTTAGTCCTTTGACCCGAAACGGTTGTCAGAGCCGAGGTGAAGCGTCGCCGACGGTCCCGGTCGCGAACCAGGCGCGAGCAACCAATTCTTGCTCTAGACTGCTGGAGAAATCTCCGGGAGGTGTTGAAGACGTCCGTGAAGGACGTCGGCGGCTTGGGCCTTTCAATTCGCAAGTGTCGAGCTGTCGCGTTGCCACTGACGTTCCTACCTGACAAGTCGTTTCAAGCGCTAAAGACGAACCGGGTCCCCGTGTAGGATCGCAGCAGCTTGGTCGGCATCTCAGATTTGGCCATCTCGTAGAACGGCTCACCCGTGCAGTGAAGTGGGATCACGTAGTCGAGGTTGATCTCCTTCAGTGACGCTATTGTCTCTCGCACATAATCGTCCTTGTACGGTGCGAGATGAAAGCCGCCAATCACGGCATGAACCTTGTTGATGCCCGACGCCGTCTGCGCTTGCTTTATCGCATTGACGACGCCTCGATGACTGCACGAGGTCAGCACGACCAGGCCCCGGCCTTTCAGATTGAATGCCGTGGCGATCTCGTGCCGAAACTGATCGGGGACAACAGCTTTCGTCCGTTCGTCCTCTGGGAGTTTGTCGGCGTAGCAGCCGATGCCGTGATCGACACCGATCTTCATCGCGCTAGGTGATAGCAGCTTCTCGAAGCTGTTGAGGCCAATCTGGCCGGTGGTAAAGCCATGATCGGCAACGAGCGAGGGCCCTTGGGCGTAGGTGACGGTGAGCTTCGCTTCTTCCAGCGCTGTACGATCGATGACGCCGAAATTGCCCTTCGCGGGCGCCGCCGTCCATTCGCGCGAGCAAAAGCAGGCTTCGCCGCCGACATAGAGTGGAAGGCCGGGTTTCAGCTTCCCTTTGTGGTGGCGCAGGAAGCCTGCCAGACCGCCGAAGTGGTCGTAATGACCGTGGCTCAGCACGAGCGCGTCAAGAGTGCCTGGCTCGATCCCGAGAAGGTTGGTGTTATTGAGTAGAGCTTCCGGTGTGAAACCGAAATCAATGAGAAGCCGGCGTGCCTCGCCGCCGCGTCGCGATTCGACATGCATCGAGAGGCCGAACTCGCTTATCAGCGTCTTGCCGGGAGGTTTGTCGTCGCCGATGCCCCAGCCGAAGTGCTGTATTTCGACGCCGTCCACTTTCCCGCTAGGCGCAACGGCGAACTGGTAGCTGTCGGTCACCACTCGAACCGCCAATCCATCAACTTCGGGGACCGCTCCCGAGATCGGCGCCGCCCGCACCGGCTTTGTGGCGCCGAGCAACGACACAATCATTGTGCTGAACACGGCGGCGCCACCGCCGCAGAGGACACGACGCCGATCTACCGGAAGTCCTTCGTGATCATGGCTGTGGGACATGGCGTTTCCTTTCCTGGCATCGTCTTTGCTGCCGAAAGACAGCGTTTGGTTCATTTCGAAGGGGAGGATGGCGGAACGCCGTTGCGCGGCAAGTCTGTTTTTAGTACTGGCCGCGTCGGCCACGGCGTGGTTCAATGCCCTCATGAGAAAGGGCTATGGACAGTTCTGCCCGATCGCGAAGGCGTCCGAGATTTTTGCTACGCGGTGGACGCCGCTCGTCCTGCGCGAACTGATGGCCGACATCCATTCATTCAACGACATCCACCGAGGTGTGCCGCTGATATCGCGCGCGGTTCTCGTCGCGCGACTGAGGGACCTCGAGGATCACGAGGTCATCGAACGGCGATCTCGCCCGGACGGAACCGGCCATGTATACTGGCTTACGCCTGCCGGCGAAGCGTTGCGTCCGGTCGTGGCCGCGCTGGGTCTTTGGGGACTGGCTCATACGCGCGACCGGATCAAGTCTACCGACCTTGATCCCGTTCTCTTGACGTGGGGTTTCAGAAAACGCGCGATGGCGCATATCGGCGCGCTGCCGGATCATCGAGTGGTCGTGCGGTTCGAGTTCTCCGGCGTGCCGGCGAGCCGTACGAAATTCCGCGTCATGTGGCTGTTGCTCGAACGCCCGGACGTAGATGTTTGCCTCAAAGATCCGGGATTTGCCATTGACCTCATCTGTCGGGGCAATATCGCTGATTTCGTCGCCATCTATCTCGGCCATGCGGTTTGGCGCGATGTGGCTGGGAAGGCAATTTCAATAGAGGGCGACCGCCAGATGGCAAGACAGCTTCCGGCCTGGCTGCGGCTCGACAAAGTGCCCGGTCGAGATTTCCCGGTTGTACGCCCGGCCGCTTAATCCATCATCCGCGCAGTCGTTGCCAGTTTGTCGACATAGCGGCCGATGTCCTAGATTTTCACACAGCGCCCTGGTCGCGAGTGCGAGAGAACAATCGTCAGAGCTCGCTGCATCCGGTATGCACCGAACGTATACGGACGACGACCGCTTTTGGCACCTTTGAGACATGCCCGCAGGCACTGAGATTGTCTGCTTTCTGGGGTATTTCAGAAGTCGCGTTTCGGGGCCATCAGGACCGTTGTTGACCCACAGCGGGCATGGCTCAACGTTACGTAAAATGGTCTATCCGCGGCATGAACCTGTCCGACCTTCGGTAGAGATTGAGCGCAGGATACATTGCCACGGCACCATGAAGCACTGCATCCGCCTCGCCCTGACCCTGAAGACGGTATGTTCGTGGCGTAGTATCATTCTAGTAGTCGGCAGCCTTAAGGAGAGCAAATGCCAGCTACCATCCGACGGCGCGAAATGATGGTCGCGCTTAGCGCTGCCGCCGTCACTTGGCCCGCAGAGGCTTCCGCGCAGCAGCAGCCCAT
Source organism: uncultured Alphaproteobacteria bacterium (assembly GCA_963808035.1). Lineage (GTDB taxonomy): Bacteria > Pseudomonadota > Alphaproteobacteria > Rhizobiales > Xanthobacteraceae > Bradyrhizobium. The sequence continues at coordinate 253,635 of CAWEEF010000017.1, forward strand.
GCCCGTGATCGGTGTCGTGCGTATCGCGAAACGAGGGGAAAGCACGCATCTTGAGGACGCATTCCGTCAAGGCCTGACGCAAGCCGGCTACGTCGAAAATCGGAATGTCACAATAGACTGGCGGTGGGCAGACGGCAGCTACGAACGCGTCCGGGGTATATTGGCCGAACTGGTCGGTCGTCGGGTTGCCGCCATCGTTGTGCCGGGAGACACAGGAACGGCGCTCGCTGCTAAAGCGGCTACACAGAACATACCAATAGTGTTTCAGATAGGCAGTGATCCCGTCGCGTTCGGGCTCGTTGCAAGTCTCGCCCACCCGGGAGGAAACATCACAGGGGTAGCTCTACTTCAAACGTCTGTAGCCGCGAAGCGGCTCGATCTATTGCATCAGTTGATACCCACCGCGACGACCATTGCGCTACTGACAGACCCAGCAAATCCATTTAGCCAAGTCGAGCATCGGGAAGTTGAAGCGGCGGCGCGAACCCTCGGGCTTGAGCTGAATGTTGCCAACGCGAAACGTCCGGATGAAATTGCTGGCTTATTCCCCAACCTGATCGCCCAAGGTGTCCGCGCGATTGTGATTGGAAGCGATGAGTTCAATCAACGCAGCCAAATTGTAGCTCTGGCCGCCCGTTATGCCATCCCCGCGATAGCTCAATGGCGCGAGTATCCTGCGGCCGGCGGCCTGATGAGTTATGGCAATTACCTCTCCGACGGTTATCATCTGGTGGGAATATATGTCGGTCGCATACTTAAGGGAGAGAAGCCGGCCGATATGCCGGTGCAGCAGGCGACCAAATTCGAGTTTGTCATCAACCTCAAGACTGCCAAGGCGCTCGGCCTCACCATTCCAGACAAGCTGCTCGCGCTCGCAGACGCGGTGATCGAATGAGGCATCGACTTCCGGGCTCTGGCACTTTTGAGACATGCCGGAGCGGTCTGATGATGCCTGTTGTTCGGGGGAGATCGGAAGTAATCTGCGATCGGCCAAACGGTCGCGAATGACCCGAAGCGGATATGGGGTCGTCGGGTATCGAAACGGTAACTGAATGTACAGTCGGGATTTCCCGGATCAGCAACCTTGCTCCGGTTCTCGGTTTATTCAGTAAGGAGCTTGTCGAAGTCAGCGGGCGGGCCTCAAGCATGAAAGCGTCCCGCAAGCGCTTGAAGTACCGCTAGTAGAGACCAACCCGGCGCGCGGCCGCTTTGAGGCGCTGCTTAAGTTGTCTGAAGACCCGATGGTACAGGTCGGGTGGTGGCTGCGCTGCATCTATTGTCTGAAGCTCTTGCGGTGTGAGCGTCAGCGAGAGCGCGGCAGCGTTCTCCGTTACATGCGCTGCCAAGCCGGATTCGGGAATTGCAATGACTTTACCGCTGCGGATGGCCCAGGCCAGCGCAACCGCGGCCGACGTACAACCGTGTGCTGCGCCGATACTTTCAAGCGTGGGATCATTCAGTAGGCTGGTGCCGAGGCCGCCAAGCGGCGAATAGGCCATCACCGGCATACCGTGCTGCTCGCACCATGGCAGCAGGTCATCCTCAATGTCGCGGCTGCCGAGGTTGTAAAGGACCTGATTGGTCGCGCAGCGATCACCGTGTGGAATTTTGAAGAGTTCTTCCATGTCGTTGACGCTGAAGTTCGACACGCCCCAGGCGCGAATCTTTCCCGCCGCGCGTAGATTTTCGAACGCCGTCACAACGACAGAGAGGTCGGTACTCCTATCTCGCCAGTGCGCTAGGTAGAGATCGAGGTGATCGGTGCCGAGACGGGCGATGCTCTCCTCGCAAGCACGCGCGATGATGCCATCTGCCGTCATGTGATCCACTTTGGAGACCAGGAATACGCGGTCGCGCTGACCGGCAATCGCGCGGCCGATCAATTCTTCGGAGCGGCCGTTGCCGTACCCCTCCGACGTGTCGATCAACGTCAGCCCGAGCGAAAGGCCAGTCCGCAGCGCTTCTTCCTCAACTGCTGCCGGATGTCTTCCCTGTCCAAGATGCCACGAGCCCTGGCCCAGTGCGGGGACGACGGTGCCGCCGCGGAACTTTACCATATGCCCTGCAACGTTTGAATCCGTGCCGGTGGCCGCAGCAAAAGCCGATGCACCTGATAGCCCCGCAACCATTGCGCTGACGGCGGGCAGCGATGAGCCGAGCGCCACGCAAAGTCCACCAAATTCACGCCGGTCCAACAGCTCCTTGTTCAATATCATCTTCTATCTGATCCTTTCCACTATGGCCAATCGTCGATTGGACAAGGATCGCTGTCAAGCCGTGAAATTTGCCGAATGTCATTCAGCATCGTTCAAGATCACGAATTGGTCTTTTCCTTACTTCTGGGAGACAACGCTCGATGGTCCGCCGTTCGCAGTTACGGTCGCTCATTCGAAGCTAATCAAGCCAGCCGAATTGCGCGCCATCGACGACGTCATTCGATTGCATTAACGCGAAGACCGGAAGAGGCCGCCTACGCAACAAGCTTCACGCCGCGCTATCCCACAGAACTGACGCCATCCGGCCCGCAATTTATTCCTGATACATCGCGATCAGCGGGAATGACAACGTCACGCCTTCTACGCGTGACACGCCGCCGCGCGGCGAGCAGTGGCCCGACGAGCAGTGGCCCGACTTACGTCTACCGATGCACTGTCTGCCGCAAACTGTTTGAACGAAAGACGCAGGATACTACCCTTCGACCGCATAAAAATCTGGCGGGTTGGCAATGCCATGGGACTGACGGAATGTACGTCCGAACCAAATATTAACCTCCTTCAATCTTTTGGCGTGCGGCCTAAGCAGCAATACGTTGTTTTCAACATGGGCCTCGTGCCGTCGGTCCCACCAACATCCTCACTGGCAGGGTGGATATCTTTTCGCGTCGGGCGCGGGCTGTTCGAACCTCCAGCGGCCAAGCGCTTTAGAGGCGGAGGACGTTCGCGCATTAGGCGTTATGGAATTTTGCAAGGAGCCGATCAGGCTTTCTAGTCGATGGTCATGTTTCTTTTGTGTAGTTCGCTTCGCGTCAAACGTCCGCTTCGCGCCCAGATGCGGTCATTCGACGACTGATAAGCTTTGTGCAATTACCTTATCAGTTGTCTGACTGACTCCAATTTGCTCGAAAGCTTATCAGTTGGCGAACTAACTCCATTTTGCATGAAATTTTATCACTCGGTGGACGGACCGCGCTTCAGGTCCGCTTTGAACGGTCAAAGAGCCGAAGCTTGGCCGTCGCGCGGCGCAGCTTTTTTGCTGCCGCTCCCGCTCTCGACGCTCTGATCGGAATTCCGTTCTTGCGCGGTACCTACGACAACGACAATCGTTCGCATTTATAGGACCAACCTTCGGTGTCGTCGTGGTATCCGGAACGTCTCGTCACTACACTGAAAGGTCGGTCGGTATCTGGTTCGTCCGAACAGGACTGCCCCTCAGGCGGTTGCTTACGGCCATTACCCAACGCGGGTTAAGAGTGAGTACGAATGGGAGTAAGGGGCCGCACGGAAGGCTACAATAAAAGCAATAGGTTGGCGGCTTTCTTCGATTCCGGCCAGGACCATAGCTTTTTATTACTAATAGCAATTCATCAGACAACGCTGCGGCGTGGGCATACCCAGCTCCACGATCATGCGACACCGCCGAGATAAAGCCGCTTGACCATGTCGTTGCCTCTCAGCTCTTCAACCGAACTGGCCGCGACGACGATCTCGCCATGGACAATGATGTAACCGCGATTGGCGATGCGAATCGCCTGGTTGAAGTTTTGCTCCGCCATCAGCACCGTCAGGCCGAAACGCCGATTGAGTTCGCCGATCTTGGCGATGGTCTGCGTGACCAACAGCGGCGACAGCCCTACCGACGGCTCGTCGATCAGCAGCAGCCGGGGTGACGACATCAGTGCGCGCGCGATGGCTAGCATCTGCTGCTGGCCGCCTGACATGGTGCCGGCGAGTTGGTTCTGCCGCTCCTTGAGGGCCGGAAAGGTGTCGAAGGCGAGTGCCAGGTTGTGATCGATGTCGCGACGGGCGGCTTTGCGGAAGGCGCCGAGCATCAGGTTTTCCAGCACGGTCAGCCTGGAAAATAGCCGCCGCCCCTCGGGCACTAGCGCCACGCCGAGATCGACAATGGCCTCGGGCGACAATTTAGTCAGGTCGTGAGCGTTGCCGTCGATCGTCAGCAACACGCCGCCGCGCCGCGGGCGAACCAGACCCGCAACACATTTCATTAGCGTGCTCTTGCCGTTGCCGTTGGTGCCGAGCAGCGCGACGGTCTCGCCTGCCTCGACATGGATCGAGACGCCCCGCAGCGCCTTCACGGAGCCGTAACCCGCATCGACGTCATTGAGGGAGAGGCTAAGTGCCAAGGTAGGCCTCCTGCACCCGCTGGTTCGCCATAACTTCGGCCGGCGCGCCGATTGCGATGATCTTACCGGCGTTAAGGCACATCACGCGCTGCGAAAAGCGCATCACTGCCTGCATGATGTGCTCGATCATGATGATGGTGATGTTCTGATCTGCTAGCGCCAGCAGCAGATCAAGCACCTCGCCGACTTCGGATGTGGAAAGGCCGGCCATCGCCTCATCAGAAATCAGCAGCTTCGGGTGCGTTGTCATCGCGCGGGCGAGCTCCATCTTGCGCAATTCGACCTGGCTGAGCTTCGTGGTCGATACGTCGGCTTTGGCGGCAAGACCGGTTCGCGTCAGGACGGACATCACCGTGTCGCGCCGTTCTGCCTCCGGAACGAAGCCGCCTGCGACGGTCGCAAAATCGAGCGCCACCATCAGGTTTTCGGCGACCGTCATGCTCTTGAACGGCCGCGGGATCTGGAAACTACGCGCGATGCCGCGACGGGTTCGCATGTGCGGCGGCAACCGCGTGATATCCTCGCCACGGAACACCACGGTGCCAACCTCGGTGCGAAACGCGCCGGAAATGCAGTTGATCAGGGTGGTCTTTCCGGAGCCGTTCGGGCCGATCAGGCCGAGGCGCTCTCCCGGGCGAATATCGACGCTGACATTGTCCAGGGCGGTGAAGCCGCCGAAGCGTTTGGTCAATGCGGCGATCCGCAGCAAGGGCGGCTCAGATGCGGGCGCCATCATGCTTCGCCCTCCGCGCGACGACGGCTGGCCCGGCGGACCAGGCCCAGGATGCCCTCAGGCGCCGCGACCACGAACAACACCAGCATCACGCCCAACACCAGCACGTTCACTTCCGACGAGATGGTGACGGCCAGCAGTTGCTGCGTCACGCCGAGCAGGATTGCGCCGACCACCGGGCCAATCCAATGCGCGGTCCCGCCGATCAGCGCCATCGCCAGCACGGTGACGGAATAATTGAGATTGAAGGCGGACGACGGATCCGCGTATTGCAGGTACATGGCGCCGGGCGCGCCGGCCGCGCACATCAGCGCGCCGGAGACCACACAGGCCAGCAGCTTCAACCGCAAGGTCGGCACCCCGGAGCATTCGGCCGCAAGCTCGTCGTCCCGGAGCGCCTGCAGGCCGCGGCCGATCCATGAGCGCTGGATATAGCGCGAGGTTGCAATCGCCAGCACCACGAGCATCGCCTGAACGAAGAACAGCATCTGCAGATAGCTGTGAAACACGTCCAGCGCTGGCGGCCGCCGCAGCTGGATGCCGGCCGCGCCGCCGACATATCGCCAGTTCGTCACCGACGTCTCGATCACGATCGAAAGCGCGATCGTCGCGATCGAAAAGAAGATGCCCTGCATGCGCAGGGTCAACAGGCCTACCGCGAGGCCGAGCAGCGCGCCGACGCTTGCGGCGGCGGCGATCTGCACGGCGAGCGAGGCGCCGGTCGCTTTGGTCAGGAACACCGCGGTGTAGATGCCGACACCGAAAAACGCGTTGGTGCCGAAATTCACGTAGCCGGCATAGCCGCCAAGGATGCTCCATGCCACGGCGAGCACGATGAACTGCAGGATCACGTAGCCGGCAAAGAAGGGGTATTCGTTGCTGACCACGTGCGTCATCAGGAAGATGGCGGCGAGGAACAGCGCCATCGCAATCCAGAAAGCAACGCTGTTACGTTTCATGATCGCCTGCCGAACAGACCCTGCGGCCGGATCGCAAGCACGCCGAGCAGCATCGCGAACGAGATCGCCGGCGCCCAGGAGGCGCCGAGCGTGCTGAGCACGATCGATTCGGCGACGCCGAGGATGATGGCGGCGATCAGCGTACCGGTGATGCTGCCGAGCCCTGCCATCACCACGACGCAGAAGGTGCGGCCGATATAGGCGCGGTCGAGTGTCGGCTCGACCGGAGAAACGATAATGAGCAGGGCGCCCGCGATCCCGAGCACCGCCGTTGCAATGCCGAACGCCCATTGCTTGATCTTGACCGGGTTGGCGCCCATCAGCCGCAGCGCCTCCTGGTCCTGGGCGACCGCACGGATCGCGCGTCCCATGAAGGTCTTCGACAGATACAGCGACAGCAGGATGGTCAACCCGGAGGCCACCGCGAAGGCGACCAGCAGCCGGACCGGGACGCGCATGTCACCGAGCCGCCAGGCCTTGCCGATATAGGATGCGCTGACCGAGCGCTGGTCGACGCCGAATTGCAGGATGATCAGCACCTCGATGATAAAGGCGATGCCGAACAGGAACGCGATGCCGCGCACGCCGGCGTCGGTGCCGCGCTTCTCGAATGTTTCGTAATACACCCGATAGGCGACGAGCCCGAACACGAACAGCAGCGGCGTGATCATCAGCCCCGCCAGCAACGGGTCGATATCATAGCTGTCGTTGAGGAAAAACACGCCGTAGGACGCGAGAATCAGAAACGCCGGATGGGCGACGTGGGGAACGTCGAGCAGGCCGAACGAAACCGACAGGCCGAGGCTGACGGCCGCATAGAAACAGCCAACCAGCACACCGGTCACCACCGCGTTGAGCAGCAGATCCATTGTAAACACTTAAGGTCCCTTTGACCTCTTTTCAGGCCGCCGCTTCCCCGGGTCGCAAGCTTGGTTCAACTCCGGGATCGGGGCGAACGTACCCCGATCCCATCGGCCGGACCATGCCGAGTAAAAAGCGAGATTTACTTCCGCGCCGCCTCGAACGGACTGATCAGATCGCCCGATTTGAGTTTTGTCGGGGACAGGATCACCTGCTTGCCCTGCTTGCGGAACTGCTCGACATTCTTGTCGACGACATCACGAAACTGCGCCATCAACGTCTTGGTTTCCTTCCACTCGCCGTCTTCCGCGAAGGCGATCGGGCCAACGATGGTCTTGACTTCGTTGGCGTGCAGATATTTCGCGATGCCTTTCTGGTCGAGCGACTTCGTTGCGTTGACGGCCGCCTCGATGAGCTGGCCCGAAGCATAACCGTAGGGCGCCAGATAGTAGCCCAACGGATCGACCTTGGCCGCGATCGCCTGCTTGGTGTATTTGTCGAAGAAATCCTTGGTGCCGTCGAAATACATACTCGGCTCAGGCAGCCACGTGTTGTAGTTGACGACACCGTTGAGGAGCGAGCCCATATTCTCCATCACGGAGGCAAACTGCAGACCGACCATTCCGCCGCCGAAAATCTTGACGCTGTCCGAAACCCCGATCTCATTCACGGCGCGCAGAATTCCGGCCGAATCCGGCGGATAGGACGCGACATAGACGATGTCGGGCTTGGCGGCGTTGAGCGCACGGATGATGCCCGAGAATTCCACCGTGTTCGGCGGATAGGACTGGTCGAAGACCATCGACAGGTTTCGTTTTTTGGCGACATCCCGCGCGGTCAGCGCCAAGTTTTGGGCGAACTCCTGGTCTGCCGCGAGCAAGGCCATGCTCTTGCCGCCGGCCTTCTCCGCCAGATCGAGGAACGCTGCCGCCCAACTGTCGGCCGGTCCCCAGGGCGCATTGTTGAACCACATGTCGTGGTGAACCTTGCTGTTCACCTGGAACGAGAAGTTCCCCATCAGCAACAGGCCGCGCTGCTTGACGAGCGGCATGATCGGCGCCGTCGGCACCGTCGCGTAGGGCGCGAACAGCAGGTCGACCTTGTCGACATCCAGCAACTTCGAATAGATCGCCGGCGTCTCGGAAGCACTCGATTTGTCGTCATAGACCACGAGTTCTGCCTTGCGTCCGAGCAGCCCGCCCTTGGCGTTGATATCGTCACGCCAAATCTCGATGCCGAGCAGCGAAGCCTTGCCACCGGCGGCGAGACCGCCGGTTTGCGGCATGGACATGCCGATTCTGATCGGCGGCTGGTCAGCGAATGCACCTGAAGTCCGCCCAAGTACGGCGGCAGCGATCGTTCCGCCGAGAAACGTCCTGCGTTCCATTGATCCTCCCAAATGTTTCCGTTTTGATTGATTGGCCGCGTTCGGATTGATTTACCCGATTGGTATGGAAAGAAAAGAATCGTCTAGCGCCGAAGCCGTTGTCCCGATCCTGCCGTTCCGAACGCCTGCCCCGCTTGATAGAGAGTTAGGATCAAAAAGAGCCGGTCCACAATAGGACTCTCGGGCAATCCCGGGGGCGGATTTTCGTCAAAACCGGCGTATCCATGATCCGCGCCATAGCGACCACAAGTGGGCACTGCCGACCCGCATTCGGGCAGACGATCTGCCAAGCCACGACTCACAGGTTCTAAAATATTTGGGGAGACCGTCCCGATTGCCGGCAGAGCAGAACCGAACCAGCCTGATTTTAAACCAAAAATCACGCGCGTAACGCTGTGAGTACAAGTCAGGGGGTTTCCAGAAAGCCTTTTATTTTACAGCGCTATCCGCAGCTGTTTGATTCCGGCCGGGGGTATTGAAGAGAGCTTCCTCGGTTGATGCGGGCAAGACTGGATAGCTTTTTGCCAATTCCTAATCGGTTACGAAATGCTATGTGCTTGCGAACGTCCGCTTCGCGCCAGGAGCCGCCGTTCGCACATCAGAGGTTATGGAAAACGTCGGCCAATGGCCTACACCTGGCCGCGAGAAGAACCGGTGCCGCTCCATGAATTACGCAGCTCTTGCCGCGTCGCGCTAGACTTAGTCATAAAGTAAGGCATCGCGACCAATCGAACCGATACCCTGCAACTGTGCTAAACCTCGACCAAATACTCCAACAACTGGAAAGCCTGTCGTTTCGGGAGGCTGAACGGCGGCTGGGTGTTTTCGACAGCTTCGACCGAACTATAGCCCTTATCTTCGTCTTGCAGCGGGCGCCCAGCGCCGCCGACCAGCTTAAGACGTTTCTAGAGTGGTGGAACGTGTGCGACGCGCCCTGGCGGGTGCGCGCCCCTCTCTCCAACATCTTGAAGGACGCATGCGCTCAAGCACAAATGGCTGACCTGCTGACGCCTGACGCCCGCTCTTTCTTTCGGGGGTTACCAGCGCTTGTTCCTGTTTGGCGCGGTTGCGAGATGGGAGGCGAGCGTGGCACATCTTGGACGACGGATCGCAAGGTCGCCAGGCGTTTCGCAATCGGGCAGCGTCACACAAATACGACACCTACCCTGGTGAGCGCCAAGATTCCCAAGCAGCCCATCTTCGGGGTCTTCGTGGATAGAAACGAGAAAGAAATCGTTCTGAATCCCAGACTACGGTTTTCCGCCGTTGGTGCGCAAGCTGCGCTGCGCGATTTACACCCGCAAGTCCACCGAGGAAGGCCTCGACATGGAGTTCAACTCGCTGGATGCCCAGCGAGAGGCCTGCGAGGCCTATATAGCCAGCCAGCGCGCTGAGGGGTGGCGTCCGGTCCCGGACCGCTACGACGACGGTGGCGTCTCCGGGGGCACATTGGAGCGCCCTGCCCTTAAGCGCCTCCTGGCGGACGTCGAGGCCGGCAAGATAGACTTGGTCATGGTCTACAAGATCGACCGGCTCTCCCGCTCGATGCTGGACTTTCTCAACCTGGTCGAGAAATTCGAGCGCCACAGCGTCGCCTTCGTTTCGAGCACCCAGTCGTTCAACACCACCAACGCGATGGGGCGCATGACCCTCAATATGCTGGTGACCTTCGGCCAGTTCGAACGGGAGGTCATTGGCGAGCGGATCCGCGACAAGGTCGCAGCCTCCCGCAAGAAGGGCATGTGGATGGGGGGCTGGACTCCGCTCGGCTACGAGGTCAGGGATCGGAAGCTCATCATCCACCAAGCCGACGCGGAGCGCGTTCGGTCAATTTTCAAGCGGTTCATCCAGCTAAAGTCGGCAACGCTGCTGGCAAGGGAAATGGTTCTTGCCCGGGCCACCAACCGGTACGGCCACCTGCTCGACAAGGGCGTCCTTTATCGGATCTTGATCAACCGGGTCTACATCGGCGATGCCGTGCACAAGGGCGTCCCTTACCCCGGCGAGCACCAGGCCATCGTCGACCGGAACCTCTGGGACCATGCCCATGCCATTCTCAAGAAAAGTCCGCACCGGCGGGGGGCCAGGGTTCGCGCGCAGACACCGGCGTTGCTGAAGGGCCTCTTGTTCGGACCTGATGGCGCCGCAATGTCGCCTACCCACACCCGCAAGGCCGGCCGGCTGTATCGCTACTACATCAGCCAGAGCGCCATGAAGCGGGGCGCCGAGGCCAGCGCCATCAAGCCGATTCCGGCGGCCGAAATCGAACGCATCGTCATTGAACAAATCCGGTCGTTACTGCAGACCCCCGAAGTTATCGTCCAGACCTGGCGCGCCGCCCGCAAGGCCGACCAAGACATCAGCGAAAGCGATGTTCGTGGCGCCCTCCACGGGTTCGAGCCGATCTGGAATGAACTATTCCCAGCCGAGCAAGCCCGCATCGTCGAATTACTGGTCGAGCGGATCGACCTGCAGCGTGACGGGATCGACCTGCATCTGCGGGTTGAGGGGCTGAAATCCCTCTGCAGCGAGCTGCGTGTCAGCGGCGGCGCGCACGAGGAGGCGGCATGACCAAGTCCGCCACTATCTGCGCCGGTCAATTTGCTCGCCCGGGCTTAAGCAAGGACGGCCGCACCATGACGGTGCACATCCCCATCACGCTGCGTCACCAGGGAGGGCGCAAGCAGGTGGTAACACCGGCCAGCGCCACGCGCTGGGTTCCGGCCGCGACGCGCGTCGATAACACCATCGTCAAAGCACTCGTCCGTGCCCACCGCTGGCGCGACATACTGGAGTCCGGACGCTTTGCCACCATCCGTGACCTTGCCAAAGCAGAAGCCATCAACGAATTTTATCTCGGCCGAACCATGCGCCTCACCCTGCTCGCGCCAACCATCATTGAAGCCATCCTCGAAGGTCGACAGCCGCAGACCCTCGAGCTTGACGATCTGCTCGAGCGTTTCCCTCTCGAATGGGATAAGCAACTCGAGACGTTGATCGAGAGTTGAACGAAAGGTCCCCAGACGGCGCCGAAGTCCGACTTCCGCTTTCCCCCCGGAAACGGACTCAACTCGGGCATCTCGCCACGTCTCAAATGTGCCTGCCAGAAGCGGACATCCGACACGCTTCCCAATCGCTCGAAAGTGCGGTCATATGCCGTCCACTTGGCGTTTTGGGGCGAGGGTGCACGGAGGAGAACGCGCGTGGAGGAACTCGCTGGAAAGACCGCGTTCGTGACCGGTGCAGCGTCAGGCATTGGACTGGGGATCGCGACCGCCTTCGCCCAGGCGGGGGCGAAAGTCATGCTTTGCGACATTGAAGAAGCGGCTCTGTCCGCAGCGCTCAAGCAACTAAGGCTCACCAACGTCGATGTCGACGGCGTGAAAGCAGACGTTTCACTCAAAGCCGAACTCGTGGCGGCCGCCGAAGCCACGACTGCCCGCTACGGCAAGGTGCATATCCTCGTCAACAACGCGGGCGTCGGCGGCGGTGGGCCTTATGGCGCCTGGACCGACGCGGCGTGGGATTGGACCATGGGCGTCAACCTGATGGCGACCATTTGGGGGATCGAGATTTTCGGCCCATTGATCGAGGAGCATGGCGAGGGTGGACACATCGTCTCCACAGCCTCGATCGCTGGCCTTATTTCAGGGGAGAGCAATGCATACAACGTCTCCAAGTATGGCGTTGTGGCGCTGTCCGAGGGCCTGCGGCGTGAACTCGCGCCCCGAGGGATTGGCGTATCGGTGCTGTGTCCCGGGTTCATCCGCACTCAAATCGTGGACTCAAGGCGCAATCTCCCCAAGCGCTTCGAGGGGGCGGTCCGTGCCTTGCCGACTTCGGGCCCACGTGCCCTGCAGATCAATATGGTCCGGGCACGCATCTCTCAGGGCATAGATCCCATCTATGCCGGTGAACTCGTCCGCGAAGGCGTCGAAAAGGACTGGCCATATATCTTCACCGACCTCGAATTTGAGCCGATGATCGAAGCGCGCTTCGCCGCAATCAAGCAAGGCTTTGACAACATCCGCGGGCGCAACCCGAAACGTTGAGCGCGCAGCCCTTCCACCAACCTGTGTGCTTTTATGGGGCCGTGTCGCCGAGACGATTTTATCAATAGTCACGCCATGTCCGGTTTGGGGTCACTTGCGGACTCATGCACTGCAGCAATAGTGTCCTATTCGATCACCTCGTCGGAGCAGTGCTGGTGACGTCAGGCACCGCAGACGCCTATCTTTCCCGCGCGTTTTCCCGCGCGTGCTGGTCGAACACGCTCAGCACGGCGAGCGTCATGGCCTCAACCCCGGTCTCGATGGTCGGCTTCGGCACCGGCGCGAACAAGGGCGAGTGGTTGCCCGGCAATTGCGGGCCGTCGCCCTCGCGGGCCGCGGCGACGCGCTCCGGCTCATAGACGCCGATATTGAAGAACATCGAGGGTACGCCGGCGTTGATGAACTCCGAATAATCTTCGCTAGGCGTGCCCGGCGGCGAAGGCCTGAACTTGTTGCCGAACGCCGCTTTCAGCACTTTTTCGGCCGTGCCGACCACGCCGGCATCATTGATCACCGCCTTGGCTCCTTCAGTGATCTTGATCTCGGGGTCGGGCGCATTCGACATGGTGGCGACCGCCTTTGCCGTCCGCTCGATGCCTGCGAGCATCTTGGCGCGCACCTCAGGCTTGAATGTGCGAATGGTGCCTGCCAGCACCACATCGTCGGGAATAATGTTTTCCGCGGTGCCGCCGTGGATCGCGCCGATGCTGATAACGCCAAATTCGGTCGGGTCCTTTTCGCGGCTGACCACACTCTGAACATCAACGACAAAGCGCGCGGCCATCATCACGGGGTCGATGGTCGCCTGTGGTACCGCGCCGTGACCGCCGCGACCGCGAAATTTGATGTACAGGCCGTCGGCGTTCGAGGAGCCGATCCCCACGCGATAGAGCACGGTGCCATAGGCGAAGGGGCCATCGTGCAAAGCAAAGCCGAAATCGGGCTTTGGAAATCGCGTGAACAGGCCGTCCGCCAGCATGGCCTTGGCGCCCGACACAATTTCTTCCGCCGGCTGGGCGATGAACATCAGCATGCCGTGCCACTGGTCTTTCAGGCCAACCAGCGTCTTGGCCGTTCCCACCCAGCTTGCCATGTGAATGTCGTGGCCACAACTGTGGGCCACGAAAGTTTCGCGTCCGTGCCAGATTGTCTTGTCGTGGCTGGCATAGGGAAGGCCAGTCTTTTCTTCCATCGGCAGCGCATCGAGTTCCGTGCGCACCATAATGGTGGGGCCATCGCCATTTTTGTAGATCGCAACCAGCCCGGTCTTGCCGACGTGCTCCGTCACCTCGAAGCCCAGGGCCCGCATTTCGGCAGCCAACTTGGCTGCGGTCTTCTCCTCCTGAAAAGCGATTTCGGGGTGGGCGTGAATGTCCTTGTAGAGCGCGTCGAGCTTTGGATAGTCGCTCTCGACCGACCTCTCGATGGCGCTCTTTAGGCTGACGACATCAAGTTCAGCATGGGCTTGTAGCGGCAGCGAAGCGCACACCGCAGCGGACGCAAGCAGCGTTGCGAGAAATCTGGTCACAGCAAATCGCTCCAACTTAAACCCAGGTATTGGCAGCCCAAAGGCTTAGGACGCTCTGGCGAAGATTACCATATCTCCTCCTAGCGGAAAGGCTGGACCCGGATGCTTGTCGCCCCGACCCTAATGTCCTCCTGAGGGTCATTCGCGACCGGGTCGAACCAGCCTCCAGTCCGGCCATTTCCGCTGTCCCCCGATAGCGACCAAATTCCGCACCGCACAGCAATGACGCGATGTGCCAAAGGCGGACCTCGCTCTTCGGCGGACGCGTCGCCGAATTTGCGGGGCGCGCTAAGTGACCACCGCACTGCACACTCGACAAAGGCCTATCTTCCGCGCGCGGTCTGAAAGCTATAAGTATCATCAAGCCCGCGCTATCTGGCGCAGAGCCTGTAAGGAGTATTCAGACAAACCATTTGGGGGGCAGGATGATTGATCAGCGCACGGCACCTTGGGCCGCACTGTTACTTCGGATTAGTTTGGGGTCGCTTTTCATTGCCCATCTCTATTGGAAATTCACCATTCTTCCCGGCGGCCTGACTACGTGGTGGGACAACTTCGCAAAGAGCGGCTACCCGTCGATTACACCTTGGTATGGACTCTCCGCAGAGTTTGTCGGAGCGCTCCTGCTTATACCGGGTATTTGGACGCGCTGGGCTGCGCTCTACACACTTCCGTTGATCGCAGGAGCAGCTCACTTCTGGGCGATCCGTAAGGGCTTCTTCTTCACAGGAGCTGGATCAGAGCTGCCGGTGGTTTGGTCGGTGATGCTCGTCATTCAAGTCCTGCTGGGAGACGGGCCTTACGCCGTAGTTCCTTCTTTTGGTTCTCAACGCGCAACGAAGCCAACCTAAATCGCGCTCTACAACTACCGACCAACAATGGAACGGGCGATGTCTGTTTCGGGTCATCAGTGGCCCTCGGGGCGTGCCTAAGCCAGGTCCGTTCATCCCCTGGCAGCGGACATGCGGGACTCGTGGCCGCAGTCAAAAATGGCAAATTCCAGGCTCATGCACCGTAGCAGACGGCGTCGCTACTCGATCGCCACGTCAGAACGCCGAGCAGCGCCGGTGGAATTGTGAGACCTATCGCTTTCGCTCTCTTGAGGTTGATCACTAGCTCGAATGTGTCGTGGGCTGCTCGATCGGAATCTCGCTAAGCTTGGCGCCAGCGACGATCTTGCGGATGTAGACCGTTAGGCGGCGAGAGAATTTTCTTGAATTAGGCCCACCGCGGGCATTGAATCGCTTTGATTCCTGAAAATTGAATTGGGCACGGTCGGTTCGGTTCGAGCCTTATTACTCTCGCTTGTCCGATACCGATTCGAACTCCAAAGAACCTGCACTGCAAGTTGTCGCTCTGGCCCTTGAGCTTTCTGAACTATACTAAAATGTCAAAGTACAAAGCCTTGGAGAAAAATGCCGTCTCCAAGCCGAAAATGCCGCATCTCGGCAATCTCAAGTACAGTCGCGGCTCTCGAAAAGTCCCACTTTATTGGGAGATTTTCGGCCTGTTCATTGATGGAGAAATCGCATGGTCCGTAGGAGTGGCGGAGAGAGTGGGATTCGAACCCACGGTACGGTTTCCCGCACACACGCTTTCCAAGCGTGCGCCTTAAGCCACTCGGCCATCTCTCCGGATGTCCTCTCTTGAAGGGGCGGGCGGCGTTTGGCAAGGGATCGCGGCCTCCGCCCCAGATATTTCCTCAACCGATTGAACACGATGGGCATTTTCGGAAGACGCGTGGCGCGGCGCCGGTCCGGTGACCGCCGCCTTGAACCGAACGGCTGCAAGCGCCGACGATTGACCGGAGCAAGGAGACATGGTCGCAGGAAAATGACGGCCGAGGCCGCCAATGGGACTAGTGATAGGTGCCGGAATTGGCTGAGCGCAGCGGCCACGGCGCCGGGGATTCCACGATCAGCGGCGCGGCTGCGCCGCTGTCGAGATCGGTCTCCTGCAGCGCGTCGACGAAATCGGCAAACCATTGCTGGATCGTGCCGGCGCGCAGCTTCACCATCATCGCTTCCCAGCGCATGCGCCGCTCGATCAACGGCATCGAGAGCGCGGTCGCGATCGTTCGCGCCATGCCGTCGATATCGTGCGGATTGACCAGCAGTGCGGTGTCGAGCTCGTTGGCGGCGCCGGCGAATCTCGACAGCACCAGCACGCCTGGATCGGCGGGGTTCTGTGCCGCGACATATTCCTTGGCGACCAGATTCATCCCGTCATGCAACGGCGTCACCACGCCGACCTGCGCGGCGCGGTAGAGCCCCGCCAGCACGGTCTGGCTGTAGCCCTTGTTGAGATAGCGAATCGGCGTCCAGTCGACCTCGCCGTGACGGCCGTTGACATCGCTGACCAGCTTCGCCAGTTCGCTTTGCAGATTGCCATAGGCCTCGATCGCACCTCGCGAAGGTGTCGCGATCTGCAGCAGCGAGACGGTCCGCGCCAGCGCCGGCTGCTGGGTCCACATCAGATCGAAGGCGTTGATGCGGTTGACCAGTCCCTTGGAATAGTCGAGCCGGTCGACCCCGATCGCAAGCTTCTCGCCGTTGAGGCTGCGGCGCAGCCGCGACACGTCGGGATGGGACACCGCCTTGGCGGCCTGCTGGGCAAATTTCTCGGGGTCGATGCCGATCGGAAACACCTTGGGGCGCGAGGCGCCGTAACGCGACGTCACGACACCGTCTTCGACCTCGAGGCCGAGTTCGGTCGCCAGATAGCCGAGGAAATTGTCGCGATCGTCGCTGGTCTGGAAGCCGATCAGATTATAGGCAAGCATCGCCTCGACCAGTTCGCGATGATGCGGAACCCCGGCGATGACGCCTGGCGCGGGCCACGGCGTGTGCAGGAAGAAGCCGAGCGGCTTGGTGACGCCGAGTTCGCGCAGTTCGGCGCCCAACGCGAGGAAGTGATAATCCTGGATCCAGAACGCTGTATCGGGCTTCTGAAAGCGCAGCAACGCGCGGGCCATGAAGGCGTTCACTTCGCGATAGGAGGCGTAATCCTCCTGCGATGAGCGGATCAGATCGGCGCGCGAATGCAGCGCGGGCCATAACGCCGAATTGGCGAAACCCTCATAATATCCGCCGTAATGCGCCGCCGGCAAATCCAGCATCGCCAGCGCGCCCGCGCCCAGCGCTTCGATCTCGGCAAACGGTTCCTTCTGGGCGCCGTCGCGAACCCGACCGCTGGAACCGACCCAGATCGCACCGGATTCTTCCACCACCGGTAACAGCGCGGCTGCGAGCCCTCCCGTCATGGGCTCATTGGCCTTGCCGCGCGCGACGCGATTTGAGACGACGACGAGGTTCACAGGTCCTCTCCTGGTGGGCACGCGCGATTAACGGCTATTCATCAATATGGTTCCCAGTCACCCTTTCAACCAAATGAAACCAAATTCGGGCAGCGATGCCTGGAACCCGACGGAACCAGCACAAAAGAGTCATTGCGCGCAATTACATGTAGCGACGGGCCAAAAACACTTGCGAATTCAGCGGCGCGGCAATGATCTGGCCGGAATCATGGTCGTGCCCCAGATTCGTCATCGATCAGGTGCGCGAGCCAGGCGCGGACGTCGCTGGGTTCGTCGAAATGGCCGGCCACGCCCGGCGCGCGCCGCCCCACGGAAAACGCGAGTCCGCCTAGATCGGGCATGATGGCAAACACCGACTCGTCGGTGACGTCGTCGCCGATGAAGATGGGATGGCGGCCCTTGAACGGCTCATGGGTCATCAATTCGAGCACGCCCGAGGCCTTGTTGAAACCCGAATGCTTGATTTCGCAGACGGATTTCCCGGGCAGCACTTCAATGGGCGCGTTGGGCAGATCGGCCCGGATCAGCGATACCGCCTCGTAGATCGCCTTCTCCGCGTGCGGCGCCAGCCGGTAATGCAGTGCCAGCGAATAGCCCTTGTCTTCCAGCAGAATACCCGGGCTGAGTTTGGCGATCGCGGCCAGCCGCCGTTTCAATTCCTTGTCCATCGGCGGCGCATGGGTGGCGACGGCTTCGCTCTCGGTCGAGATGCGCATTTCGGCGCCGTGACCGCCGACCGCGGGGAACTGCTCCGGGGCAAAGATCAGATCGATATCGTTCAGCGACCGGCCACTGACCAGCGCGAGCGCACCGGTGCTTCGCGTCAAGAGCCGGTTGAGGGTTTTGGCGAGACCCGGCGGCACCCACACCTCGCGCGGCGTCGGCGCGAGATCGAGCAGCGTGCCGTCGATGTCGAGCAGGAACGCGCACTGATCCAGCCGCCGCGCCAACGCGCTCGGCGATGGCGATGGAAGGTCTCGTTGCAAGGGCACCTCGGCCAAATCCTGGTTCATCGCATTCTACTCCACAAAAGCCAGCGGTCGCGCAACCAATTCCAGCGACCGCCGCTCGGCCGCGATGCAATAGCGCCATCCGATCGCCGCGGCCGCGATCATCAAGGCCGATCCAAGCAGATAGCCGGCAAAGACGCTACCACGCGATCCGGTGTCGATCAGCGCGCCGAACAGCGCCGGGCCGGCGACACCGCCAATGCCGGTCCCCACCGCGTAAAACAGCGCGATCGCCAGCGCCCGCACCTCCAGTGGAAAGGTCTCGCTGACAGTGAGATAGGCCGCACTGGCGGCCGGCGAGGCAAAAAAGAACACCACCATCCAGGCGATGGTCTGGGTCTTCGCGCTCAGTAGCCCGATCGCGAACAGGTATCCGGTCAGCGCCAGCAGCACGCCCGAAACCCCGTAGGTGAAAGCGATCATCACCCGGCGCCCCAAGGTATCGAACAGCCGCCCCAGCAGCAGCGGGCCAAGGCAATTGCCGGCCGCAAAGGGAAGAATGTACCATCCGACCTGGTCCGATCCGATTCCGTAGAAATCGGTCAGCACCAGCGCAAAGGTGAAAAAGATCGCGTTATAGAAAAACGCCTGCGCCGTCATCAGCGCCAATCCGACCAGCGCGCGCTGGCGGTAGAGCGAGAACAGCGTGTGCGCCACCTCGCGCAGCGGGGTGTGATCGCGCATCTTCAGCTTGATTTTCGGCCAGGTCTGTGGACCTGCGTCCTGCATCTTTCCAACCGCCGAGCGCTCGATATCTTGCACGATCGCCAGTGCCTGATCAGGATGACCGTGGATCATCAGCCACCGCGGACTTTCCGGAATCCACATCCGCATCACCAGCACCACGAGGCCGAGACCGGCGCCGGTGAAATAGGCCAGCCGCCAGCCCAGGTCGGGACCGAGCAGGTTTGGATCAAGCAGCACGATGGCGCTGACCGCGCCCATCGCCGCGCCGACCCAGAAGCTGCCGTTGATCAGAAGATCGGTCCAGCCTCGATAGCGCGCCGGCACCAGTTCCTGAATCGTCGAATTGATCGCGGTATATTCGCCGCCGATGCCGGCGCCGGTAAGGAAGCGAAATGTCGCATAACTCGCAAGCCCCCAGGACAACGCGGTCGCCGCTGTCGCGACCAGATAAAGCGCCAGCGTGATGAAGAAGAGCTTCTTGCGCCCGATCCGGTCGGTCAGCCAGCCGAACCCGATCGCGCCGAGCACGGCGCCGGCCAGATAGGCGCTGTTGGAAATGCCGATCTCGAAATTGCTGAAATGCAGCACCGGACTTTGTTTCAGCGCACCTGACAGCGCCCCCGCCAGCGTGACCTCGAGGCCGTCCAGGATCCAGGTGATGCCAAGTGCCAGCACCACGCGGGTGTGGAAACCGCTCCAGTGCAGGCTGTCGAGACGGGAAGGAATATCGGTCTCGACGACGCGGTCGTGGTCGCGCGGCACCACGACCGCCGTCGAATCGAACGCGCCGGAGGTCGACGCCGGATTGCGCTGCATGTCCATGGATTAAAACCAATGAAAATGAAAAAGGGCCGGAACGAGCTGTTCCTGGCGCGCTCGCGTCGGCCGCAACGACCAACGCCGCGGCGAAGCCGAAAGTTCCATATCGTGGCCGAGGCTCACGGAACGCATCCTGCCCATGTCCGTTTTTGGCTTCAACGACATGGAGTTGACATGGTTGAACATCGCAAGACCGCGCCTCCGCGCAAATCCGCCGCCCGAAAGACCCGCGCCACACCGGTGCCGAAACGCTGGTCGCAGCGCGTCACCCAAGGGAGCGACGCACTCGATCTGAAGCACGGGGTGTTCAAGCTGACCGATCCGAAGAAGATCGCAGCGTCGCTCAAGCGTTCGGCCGAACGCAGTTCGCGCCGCAAGGCCGGCGCCTATCGATCGGCACTCTCGATGCTGACTTTCTATATCAACCGCGCCGGCAGCACGCTGCCGAAAACCCAACGCGATCGGCTCGAACGCGCCAAGACGGAGCTGAAGCACCAGTTTCATCGCGACTGACTTTCGTGTCGTAGTGTCGTAGCCCGGATGGAGCGCAGCGCAATCCGGGAATCGCAAGGCGGATGCCATGGCCCCGGATTGCGCTGCGCTCCATCCGGGCTACAAATCCATCCCGTCATTTCCGGCTTCGCGCGGAGCCTGTCATCTCTCCGTCGTTCCGGGGCGCGCGTCAGCGCGAGCCCGGAAGTCCATAACCACCGATGCCTGTCGTCAACGGCACAGCGGCCCCAGCTTCGCGCAACATCGACGTTCGTGGTTACGGATTCCGGGCCTGCGCCGCGCCGACCGGCAATGGCGGGCAAATCAGGCGGCTCGGATGTTTGCCATGAAGCGGTCGAGCTCGGCGCGCAGACGCTTGCTTTCGCTCGAAAGCGACCGCGCCGAATTCAGCACGTCCTCCGACGCGGACCCGGTTTCGGTGGCGCCGCGATTGACCTGCATGATGTTGACGGCCGCTTCCTGGGTGCCCTGCGCGACGTTCTGAACGCTGCGCGCGATTTCCTGGGTGGCCGAGCCCTGCTGCTCGACCGCGCTGGCGATCGACGAGGCGATTTCCGATATCTGGCCGATGGTGCCGCCGATTTCCTTGATGGCGGCAACCGATTCCTGCGTCGCGCTCTGCATGCCGGAAATATGCGACGAAATTTCGTCGGTCGCCTTGGCGGTCTGGCTGGCGAGCGACTTGACCTCGGAGGCGACCACGGCGAAGCCGCGACCGGCCTCGCCGGCGCGGGCGGCCTCGATGGTGGCGTTGAGGGCCAGCAGATTGGTCTGTTCGGCGATCGCCGTGATCAGCTTGACCACGTCGCCGATCTGCTGCGCGGCGCGCGACAATTTGCCGATCCGGCCGTCGGTCTGCTCCGCCTGCACCACGGCAGCCTCCGCGATCCGGTTGGATTCGCGCACCCGCTTGCCGATTTCCTCGACCGAGGCGGACAGCTCCTCGGTGGCGCTGGCAACCGACTGCATGTTCTGGGAAGCTTCTTCCGAAGCGCCGGCGACCTGGTTGGACAGGCTCTGGGTGGTATCCGCGGTACGGGTCAGGGTGCCCGCGGCGGACTCGAGCTGCACCGCCGATGCCGAGACGTTGGAAACGATGGCGCCGACCGCGGCTTCGAATTCATCGGCAAAGCGAATTAGTTCGCTGCGGCGCGCGGCGCTGCTGGCCTTGTTGTGGGCATCCTGCGCCGCGGCATCGCGTTCGGCCTTGGCTACGGCCTGGACCTTGAACTCCTCCACCGCATCGGCCATCTCGCCGAGTTCATCCGTGCGGCCAAGGCCGGGCAGTACGACGTCGAACTTGCCGCCGGCGAGCTCACGCATGGCCTGGCACATCGCGATCATCGGCCGCGAGATTCCCTTGCCCAGCAGCAAAGCCAGCACGGCGCCGAGCAGGAAGCCGCCGCCCGCCAGCATCACGATCAGGCGCTCGGTTTCGCCAATGGTCGCATTGGACTCTGTTTCCAGCCGTTGCTGATCGGAAAGCAGGCCCGCCTTCATCGCGGTCGAGCCCTGCATGATCGCGTCCGCGGACGCGCCCATCGCGGTCGTCAGCTGGTCGATCGACTTGGCGTTGTCGACCAGCTTGGTGAAGGCCTGCCGGTAGTCCTCAAGCAACCCGAAGGCCTCCTTGATCGTCTGCAGGATCTTTTCGTCGGTTGCGGAAATCGCATGCAGCGAGTTCTGAACGAAGGTGAGGCGCGCCAGCGTGCTGGTGGCGGCCGCCGGGTCGGAGCTGATGACGAAATTGTCGGCCATCGCTGTCGCCGCCTGATATTGCGACTGCACCTGCTTGGCACCGAGTTCGACCGCCGGCAGCTCCGCGTCGGCGGCATTGCTGGCGAGATCGTCGAGCTTGTAGCGCAGCATGCTGCCGCCACGCGTGATCTGCCTCTCCACCACAAGCGCACTCTCGCGCTTGAGCTTGAGGATATCGGCGAAGATCCGGCTGAAGGTCTGGAATTCGCCGCCGAGGCGAGTAACCTGGTCGAGCCGCGCCGAATTCGTGGTGCCTTTCATCGCCCTGTCGATGGCGTCCTTCAGGCTGGCTTCGGCAGCCAGCGCCGCCTTGCCGTCATCTTCCTTGCCGGTGACCACAAAGTAGCGCGCCAGTCCGCGGTATGAAATCAGCTCGCGGTCGATGTTGCGCGCCAGATCGGCTTCCGACACGCTGTTCCGATACGACGACACGCCGGCGGAGACACGCTCGAATCCGAGATAGGCGATGCCCATGCTGACCGCCGAGATCGCGAGCACGACGGAAAAGCCCAGCATGATTTTCGCGCGAAATCGCAAGGTCGGGAGCTTTGCGGATACCGATGGCGGCCAAATACCCTTCAATCCCACGTCATTCCCCCGCTTTTCTTTCGCAAAACAGCCAAATTCAGGGGGCCCGGGCTCCCAACTCGACCGGAAGCTAGAACAGAATGGATAAAAGGCCGTAAATTTGCCGAAACTCCTCCCCGGAGGCGCGCGTTGGGCGAGGCCGCGATCGCGGCGATCATCGAGATGGCGGCAGCCGGAGGGAGCACCTGTGACACGCGCCGCCACGATGTCGTCCAGCCGACCGTTCATGCGCGGCGGTGGGGATGGCGGTCCGTCCCGGCAAGTCCCCTCGCGACGAAAATCCTAGTTGCAAAGTCGGAGCCCTCTGTCTCTAATTGGACTAATTAGAATCCATCGGGAGGAACGACGCGTGTCTACAGTCAAATTGACGGTGAACGGCAAGGCGGTGTCGGCCGATGTCGAGGACCGGACGCTGCTGGTCCATCTGCTGCGGGACCATCTCGGGCTGACCGGCACGCATATCGGCTGCGATACCAGCCAATGTGGCGCCTGCGTCGTCCATATTGACGGCTGCGCGGTGAAGTCCTGCACGGTGCTGGTCGGCCAGGCCAACGGCGCCAGCATCACCACCATCGAAGGCATCGCCGGGGGCGAGGAACTGCATCCGATGCAGGCGGCGTTCCGCGACAATCACGGGCTGCAGTGCGGCTATTGCACCCCCGGCATGATCATGTCGGCGATCGATATCGTGAAGCGCCACGGCAGCGGCCTCACCGAGGCCACCCTGCGCCAGGAGCTGGAAGGCAACATCTGCCGTTGCACCGGCTATCACAACATCGTCAAGGCGGTGCTCGACGCCGCCGGCCGCATGAAGGTGGCGCAGGCCGCGGAATAACGGGCTGCGGGCCGGGCGTACGGATTCAAGACCGCCGAATTTCGATGGGAATGGCGGACAGCAAAACTCCGGTAGGGAGACCGAGACATGGGCGTTGAAGGCATTGGCGCACGGGTGGTGCGCAAGGAAGACAAGAGATTCATCACCGGCAAGGGCCGCTACGTCGACGATATCCGCCTGCACGGCATGACCTATGCCGCGTTCGTGCGCAGCCCGCACCCCCACGCCAGGGTCAGGAGCGTCGACACCGCCGAGGCGCTGAAGCTGCCGGGCGTGGTTGCCGTGCTCACTGGCAAGGAACTGGTCGAGGACAAGATCGGCAACCTGATCTGCGGCTGGATGATCCATTCCAAGGACGGCGCGCCGATGAAGATGGGCGCCTGGCCGGCGATGGCGCCGGATACCGTGCGCTTTGTCGGACAGGCGGTGGCGGTCGTGATCGCCGAGACCCGCAATCAGGCGCGCGACGGCGCCGAAGCGGTCGCGGTCGACTACGAAGAACTGCCGGCCGTCGCCAATATCAAGGCCGCGATTGCGCCGGGCGCGCCGCAGTTGCATCCGGAAGCGCCGGGCAATGTGATCTATGACTGGACCATCGGCGACGAAGCCGCCACCGATGCGGCGTTCAAGTCTGCCGCCAACGTGGTCGCGCTCGACATCACCAATAACCGGCTGGTTCCGAATCCGATGGAGCCGCGCGCGGCGATCGCCGATTACGATGCGGCGGAGGAGCATTTCACGCTCTACACCACCTCGCAGAATCCGCATGTCGCCCGCCTCGTGCTGTCGGCATTCTACAACATCGCGCAGGAGCACAAGCTGAGGGTGATCGCGCCCGATGTCGGCGGCGGCTTCGGCTCGAAGATCTTCATCTACCCCGAGGAAATGGTCGCGCTGTGGGCCTCCAAGAAGGTTGGACGCCCGGTGAAGTGGACCAGCGACCGCACCGAGGCCTTCCTGACCGACGCGCATGGCCGCGACCACCTGACCAAGGCCGAGATGGCGCTCGACAAGGACAACAAGGTCACCGGTTTGCGGGTCAAGACCTACGCCAATCTGGGCGGCTACATGTCGCTGTTCTCCTCCTCGGTACCGACCTATCTCTACGCCACGCTGCTGTCGGGCCAGTACAATATTCCCAATATCTTCGCCGAGGTGATCACCGTCTACACCAATACCACGCCGGTCGACGCCTATCGCGGCGCCGGCCGGCCCGAAGCGAGCTTCGTGGTCGAACGGCTGATGGAGACGGCGGCAAGGCAGCTCAAGGTCGATCCCGCCGAGCTGCGGCGCAAGAACTTCATCACCAGTTTTCCGCACCAGACGCCGGTGATCATGGCCTATGACATCGGGGACTTCAATGCGTCGCTGG
This sequence comes from uncultured Alphaproteobacteria bacterium, assembly GCA_963808035.1. Lineage (GTDB taxonomy): Bacteria > Pseudomonadota > Alphaproteobacteria > Rhizobiales > Xanthobacteraceae > Bradyrhizobium. Next base: position 278,413 of record CAWEEF010000017.1, read on the forward strand.
ATGCGGCGATGAAGGCGATCGACTATGCCGGCTTCGCCTCCCGCAAGGAGAAGGCGAAGAAGGATGGCAAGCTGCGCGGCATCGGCGTTTCCTGCTACATCGAAGCTTGCGGCATCGCGCCCTCGAAAGCGGTCGGCAGCCTCGGCGCCGGTGTCGGGCTGTGGGAATCCGCCGAAGTCCGCGTCAATCCGGTCGGCACCATCGAGGTGCTGACGGGATCGCACAGCCACGGCCAGGGCCATGAAACGAGCTTCTGCCAGGTGATCGCGGAGCGGCTCGGCATCCCCATCAGCCAGGTGTCGATCATCCATGGCGACACCGACAAGGTGCAGTTCGGCATGGGCACCTACGGCTCGCGTTCGGCCGCCGTCGGTCTCACCGCGATCGTCAAGGCGATGGAGAAGATGGAGGCCAAGGCCAAGAAGATCGCCGCCCATCAGATGGAAGCGTCCGAAGACGATATCGTGATCGAGAACGGCGAGTTCAAAGTTACCGGCACCGACAAGGCGCTGGCACTGCCGATGGTCGCCCTCGCCGCCTACACCGCGCACAACCTGCCCGACGGCATGGAGCCTGGCCTGAAGGAGACCGCGTTCTACGATCCGAGCAACTTCACCTTCCCGGCCGGCTCCTATATCTGCGAGGTGGAGGTCGATTCCGGCACCGGCAAGACCGCGTTCATCGACTTCGTTGCGGCCGACGATTTCGGCCGGCTGATCAGCCCGATGATCGTCGAAGGCCAGGTTCATGGCGGTCTCGCCCAGGGCATCGGGCAGGCGCTGCTGGAGAACACCGTGTACGATGAAAGCGGCCAGCTCGTCACCGCGAGCTTCATGGATTATGCGATGCCGCGGGCCGAGGATCTGCCCTCGTTCAACATCTCGCACACCACGACGCTGTGTCCGGGCAACCCGCTCGGCGTCAAGGGCTGTGGCGAGGCCGGCGCGATCGGCGCCGCCGCGGCCGTCATCAACGCCATCACCGACGCCATCGGCAACAACAAACTGGAGATGCCGGCATCTCCCGACCGCGTCTGGCACGCGATCCACGGCTGACAGGGACAACGATCATGCACCAGACCACGTATCACCGGCCCTCCAGCATTGACGAAGCGGCGGCGCTGTTTGCCAAGGGCTCCGACGCCAAATATCTTGCCGGTGGCCACACCCTGCTGCCGGTGATGAAACAGCGCCTCGCCTCGCCCTCCGACGTGATCGACCTCGCCCGGATCAAGGACCTGGTCGGGATCGAATCCTCCGGCGACACCCTCACCATCAAGGCGGCAACGACCTACTTCGCGATTCTGAGCAGTGCCGACGTCAAGAAGGCGATTCCGGCGCTGGTCTCGCTCACCACCGTGCTTGGCGATCCCGCGGTGCGCTATCGCGGCACCATCGGCGGCTCGATTGCCAACAATGATCCGGCCGCGGACTATCCGGCCGCGGTGCTGGCGCTGGGCGCGACGGTCAAAACCAACAAGCGCAGCATCGCCGCCGATCAGTTCTTCCAGGGCCTGTTCTCGACCGCGCTGGAGGACGGCGAAATCATCACCCAGATTTCGTTCCCGATCCCCGCCAAGGCGGGTTATTCGAAAATGCGCCACCCGGCCTCGCGCTTCGCGCTGACCGCCGTGTTCGTGGCGAAGACCAAGGCGGGCGATGTGCGCGTCGCCGCCACCGGCGCCTCGCAGAACGGCGTGATGCGGGTGCCGGCGATCGAGGCGGCGCTGAAGGCCAACTGGTCGCCGGGCGCGCTCGACAGCGTCAAGATCGCCGCCGCCGACCTGCTCGCCGATATCCACGGATCGGCAGCCTATCGCGCCAACCTGATCAAGGTGATGGCGCAGCGCGCGGTCGCCGACGCCGGCTGACCGCGCTTTCCGCGCAAGATCCGGCAAGCGGCGCGCAAGGGTGCGCGCCGCTTTTGCATTTGGTCCGGTCTGCTCAAAAGGCGCTTGCCAGCTTCCCTGCAAGGCGTAACGTTTTGGCCATCAGAAATTCGGACGCCGCCCCTTTTTCGTCAATGGGAAACCCACCGTGCTCGACAAGCCAGCCTCCCAATCCGCCACCGGCATGTCCGGCCCGCTTGCCGGCTTTCGCATTGTCGAATTTGCCGGCATCGGGCCGGGTCCTTTCGCCTGCATGATGCTGGCCGACATGGGCGCGGATGTCGTCACGCTGGACCGGGTCGGCGCCAGCAAGAACCTGAAATCGGTGGCGGGTCGCGGCCGCAAGGTGATCGAGCTCGACCTCAAGGACAAGGCCGCCATCGCCAGGGCGCTCGATCTGCTTGGCGATGCCGACGCGCTGATCGAGGGCTTCCGCCCCGGCGTGATGGAGCGCCTCGGGCTTGGGCCTGACCTGGTGCTGGCGCGCAATCCGCGCCTGGTCTATGGCCGCATGACCGGATGGGGCCAGCACGGCCCGCTCGCGCAAGCCGCCGGCCACGACATCAACTACATCTCGGTCACCGGCGCGCTGGCCGCGATCGGCGGCAAGGACAAGCCGGTGCCGCCGCTCAATCTGGTCGGCGATTTCGGCGGCGGCGCGCTCTATCTCGTGGTCGGCGTGCTCGCCGCGCTGCTGGAGGCGAAGCAATCGGGCAAGGGCCAGGTGGTCGACGCCGCGATGTGCGACGGCGCGGCCTCGCTGATGTCGATGTTCTTCGACATGGCGGCGGCCGGCCGCTGGACCGAGCAGCGCGACAGCAATTTCCTCGACGGCGGCGCGCATTTCTACGGGGTCTATGAATGTTCGTGCGGCCGGTTCATTTCAATCGGTTCGATCGAGCCGCAATTCTACGCCTTGCTGCGCCAGCACGCCGGCCTTGCCGATGCCGGTTTCGACGCGCAGATGGACCGCAACGCCTGGCCGGCGCTGAAACAAAAGCTGGCGCAGGTGTTCAAGACCAAATCACGCGACGAATGGTGCAGCATCATGGAAGGCACCGACATCTGCTTCGCGCCAGTCCTGACCATGCAGGAGGCGCCCAACCATCCGCACATGGCCGCGCGCGAGATCTTTGTCACCCGCCACGGCGTCACCCAGCCCGCCCCGGCGCCGCGCTTCTCGCGCACCCCGTCGGCGATCCGCGATGCCGCCAAGGCCGATATCGCCGAGGTGACGGCGGCGTGGCAAGCGAGATAGCGCCCGCCTGAACTGACGAGAGACAATCATGGCGCTGCAACTTCGACCGAACTGCGAATATTGCGACCGCGACCTGCCGCCGAATGCAACGGAGGCCCGCATCTGCAGCTATGAGTGCACGTTCTGCGCGGACTGCGTCGAGAGCAAGCTCGACAATGTCTGCCCGAACTGCGGCGGTGGCTTTGCGCCGCGGCCGATCCGGCCGGCCAGGGAGTGGCGGCCGGGCGCGTCGGCCGCGAAGCAGCCGCCGTCCGACAAGCGCGTCCATCTGAAGTACAGCCCCGACGACATCGCCGCGCATTGCGCCCGCATTCGCGGCATCGCGCCGCAGGATCGGTGAGGCTTCCGACACCGTCGTTGCGATGGTGGTAGCACCGCCGCTCACCGTCCGTCATTCCGGGGCGCGCGGCAGCGCGAGCCCGGAATCCATACGCCCGATGGTGGTTATGGATTCCGGGCCTGCGCCAAGTGGCGCATCCCGGAATGACGAAGGATGGACGCTTCGCTTTGCTCGCAATGACGGGTAGGCCAGCGACGCCAATCACCCCGCCGGCAGGATGGTGCCCTCGACTTCGCCGAACCCGACGCGGTAGCCGTCGCCCTGGCACCAGCCGCGCATGACCAGCGAATCGCCGTCCTCGAGAAATGTCCGCCGGATGCCGCCGGCGAGTTCGACCGGCTCGGCGCCGTTCCAACTGATTTCGAGCAGGCTGCCGCGCTGATGCTTTTCCGGCCCGCTGATGGTGCCGCTGCCGAGGAGATCGCCGACCTTCATGGCGCAGCCGCTGGAGGCGTGGTGCACCAATTGCTGCACCGACGACCAATACATGTATTTGAAATTGGTGCGGCAGATATTGACGGCCTGGTTCATGGACGTCGCGCGCAACGCCACCTCGAGCTCAAGATCGTAATTATTGGGCTGCGCCTGCCTCAGATAGGGCAAAGGCGCCGGATCCTGCGCCGGCCCGTGCATCCGGAACGGCTCCAGCGCCTCGCGCGTCACGATCCAGGGGCTGATCGAGGTGGCAAACGCCTTGGCCTGGAACGGCCCGAGCGGCACATATTCCCACTGCTGGATATCGCGCGCGCTCCAGTCGTTGAGCAGCGTGAAGCCGAAGATTATCTGTTCCGCCTGCTGCTCGCTCAGCGTCTCGCCGATCGCCGACGATTGTCCGATCACCACGCCCATTTCGAGCTCGAAGTCGAGCCGCTTGCACGGCGCAAAACTCGGCAGATCGACATTCGGCGGCTTTAGCTGGCCGCGCGGCCGGCGCACCGCGGTGCCGCTGACCACGACGGTGGAGGCGCGCCCGTTGTATCCGATCGGCATATGCAGCCAGTTCGGCTGCAGCGCGTTGTCCTTGCCGCGGAACATGACGCCGACATTGGTGGCATGCTCCTTCGACGAATAGAAGTCGGTGTAACCGGCAACCGCAATCGGCAGATGCAGCTTCACATCCGCCATCGGCACCAGCGCGCGCCCGCGCAGTTCCGCATTGTCGCGCAGTTCCGGGTTGTCATGGCGCAGCAACTCGCTGATCCGCGCCCGGGTGCGCGACCACGCGTTCGGTCCCAGCGCCATGAACGGATTGAGCATCGATGCGGCAAACACCCCGAGCTCGCCGACATCGAGCCGCCCATCCTGCTCGAGCTCCCAGAGATCGAGCACGAAATTGCCGATCGCGACGCCAACGCGCGGCGCCAGGCCGTCCCTGGATGAAAACACGCCATAGGGCAGATTCTGGATCGGGAAATCGGAGACCGGATCGACCTCGACAAAGGAGCGAAGCGCCGGATCGTTGGGATGGGGCAAGATGTTTCAACCTTGTTCTAGCTTTCGTCATTCCGGGATGCGCCGCTTGGCGCAGGCCCGGAATCCATATTCACGATGGTGGTTATGGATTCCGGGCTCGCCGCTTCGCGTCGCCCCGGAATGACGTCACGGCCGGTTCGGATCGAAGCGCCTTTCCAGGCCCTTCCAGCAATCCGCGTAATCGTCCTGCAGGGTTGGCGCGTTGGCGGCATGCGCGGTGACGCGTTGCGGATAGCGCGTCTCGAACATGAAGGCCATGGTGCCGGTCAGCTTGACCGGCTTGAGCTCAGTGTTGCTGGCATGATCGAAGGCCTCGCGATCCGGGCCATGCGGCAGCATGCAATTATGCAGGGAGATGCCGCCGGGTGTGAAGCCCTGCGGCTTGGCGTCATAGACGCCATAGATCAGGCCCATGAATTCCGACATGATGTTCATGTGGTACCAGGGCGGACGGAAGGTGTTTTCCGCCACCGCCCACCGTTCCGGAAAGATCACGAAATCGATGTTGGCCGTGCCCGCTGTTTCCGACGGCGAGGTCAGCACGGTGAAGATCGAGGGATCGGGATGGTCGAAGCCGATCGCGCCGATCGGCGAGAAGGTCCGCAGATCGTATTTATACGGCGCATAATTGCCGTGCCAGGCCACCACGTCGATCGGCGAGTGCGGCAGCCTCGTCGCAAACAGCGCGCCGCCCCATTTCACGAACAGTTCGGTCGGTGTGTCCTTGTCCTCATAGGCCGCGACGGGGGTGAGGAAGTCGCGCGCATTGGCGAGGCAATTGGCGCCGATCGGTCCACGCTCCGGCAGCGTGAAGGCGCCGCCATAATTCTCGCAGAGATAGCCGCGTGCGGGGCCCGAGGGAATCTCGACCCGGAATTTCACCCCGCGCGGAATCACAGCGATTTCGCCGGGCTCGGCGTCGATGCGGCCGAATTCGGTGACGAAGCGCAGATTGCCCTGCTGCGGCACGAACAGCATCTCGCCATCGGCATTGTAGAAATGCTGATCGACCATCGGCTTCGTGATGAGATAAACATGCGCGGCCATCCCGGCCTGGGTGTTGGCGTCGCCCGCCGTGGTCATGGTCTGCACGCCCTGCAGGAAGGTGAGGTCAGCTTTCGGGATCGGCGCCGGGTCCCAGCGCAGTTGCGCGATCGGCAGTTCGACCTCGTGACACGGCGCCGAGCGCCAAAGCCCGGCATCGACCTTGGCGAAGCGGCCCGAATGCCGGACCGACGGGCGGATCCGATACAGCCACGAGCGCTCGTTGCTGCCGCGCGGCGCGGTGAAGGGCGAGCCGGACAATTGCTCGGCGTAAAGCCCGTAGGCGCAGCGTTGCGGCGAATTGCGCCCCATCGGCAACGCGCCGGGCAGCGCCTCGGTCTCGAAGCTGTTGCCGAACCCGGACATGTAGCCCGGCGTGGTGTTGACGGCGCTGCGGTTGACGGTGTCCGGCGAGGCGTTGATATTCATCGTGATCCTCCTTGCAGGCTGGCCCACATTTCACGGTCGCGCTTGTCGGTCCAGATCACGGGATCGTCGATACCCGAGGCTTCGTCGAAGGCGCGCGAGACGTTGAACGGCAGGCAATGTTCGTAGATGGCGAAGCTGGAAAACTTCGGATCCATCACCTCGCGGGCGGCGGCCATGGTCTCTTTGAGATTGCGCCCTTTCGCCACCGCGGTCTCCGCCGCTCCGAACAGGGTGGTGACAAAGTCGCGCGTCATGGCGATGGCTTCGCGCCCGGTCGCGAGCCCCTTCAATGCATCGCCCCGACCCGGCGCGATCGCCTTGGGATTGAAGCCGCGAATTTCGTTCAGGGTCGCCGGCCATTCGCGCAAATGGGCGTCGCCGCAATAGCAGGCCGAGTGATATTCGATCAGGTCGCCGGAAAACATCACCTCGGCATCCGGCACCCACGCCACGATGTCGCCGGAGGTGTGCCCGGCACCGAGCTGCATCAGCCGCACTTCACGCTTTCCCAGATAGATCGACATCTCGCCTTCGAAGGTCAGGGTCGGCCAGGTCAGGCCGGGAATGCTGCCGGCATCCTGAAACAGGCGCGGAAAGCGGCCATATTCGGAGTCCCAGTCCTGCTGACCGCGCTCCTCGACCAGCCGGTAGGTTTCCTGCGACGCGACGATCGCCTGCGCCTTGTAGGCGGAGGCGCCAAGCACCCGCACCGCGTGATAGTGCGACAGCACCACATATTTGATCGGCTTGTCGGTGACGGTGCGCACCCGCTCGATCACCTTGTCGGCCATCGCCGGCGTCGCCTGCGCATCGAACACCATGCAGCCGTCGTCGCCGACGATCACGGCGGAGTTGGGATCGCCCTCGGCGGTGAAGGCGTAGAGGTCGGAGCCGATCTCGGAGAAGGTGACTTTCTTCTCCGCCATGTCGGTGGTCGATGCAAAACCCTTGGCCATCGATTCGATTTCCTTTTTGACTTTATTGCTGTTGCTGCTGCTGTTGCTCGCTCGAATCCAGCGTCCGCCGCCGCGCCAGCACGATCGCCTCGCGCAGCACGTCGAGGTCGCCGATATGATTGGCGAGAATCAGGACCAAAGCGGCGTCGAGATCGGCGCTCTCTGGGTCGCTCAATCCGCGATGGGCTTCGACGATGGCGCGAAACGCGTCATCGGGCTTGGCGAAATTCGAACTGGTGGATAATGCCATCGTTGTCACCTTAAGGACGTGCCGGTGGCCCGCGCCAGCGCGGCGTCGAGCGCAGCCCGTGTCGGCTGCCGGAAACGCGCCGCGACATAGCCGTCGGGGCGCAACAGATAGGCTGTGCCGGGTGCGGCATCGTAGCGCGCGCCCGCCAACCCTGCGCAATCGGAAAAGCCGTCGCCGCCACCGATCCGGATCACCCCGACACCGTCGGGCGGATCGATCGCAGCGCCATTGCTGAATTCGAGCAGCGTGAACCGCGTTCCAGCCTTGATAAAGGCTTCAGTCAAAAATGTAGCGTCTCCGTCCGCCGCGGCAAGGGGCGCATCGAGCATCGAAGCTCCAGGCTGCAGGCCACCGCGCCAGTCGTCGCGGTCCGCCGTCGACAGCGGCGAGTCATAGACCGAGGGCACCGACAGCCGTCCGCCGTTGATCATGCGTTTGCCGAAATCGGTTTCTCTCGCCAGCGACAGCACCGCCTTGCGCAACCGGGCCTCCTGGGCGGAAACCGGCGCCATGAAATCGGTCGAGCGGGTCGATTCGCGGATGTTTTCGTCGGCAGCAGTGCCGCGTTCGGCGTGATAGCTTTGGAGCAGGGTTTCCGGCGACGTCCGCCGCAGCACGCGGTCGAGCTTCCATGCCAGATTCTCGGCGTCCTCCAGGCCCGAATTGGCGCCCCTCGCCCCGAATGGCGAGACCTGATGCGCCGCGTCGCCGGCAAAGATCACCCGGCCGTGCAGAAACTTTTCCATCCGGCGGCACTGGAACTTGTAGATCGATATCCATTCGAAATCGAACTGATCGTGCCCCAGCATGCGCGCGATCCGCGGCCGCACATGGTCCGGGCGCTTCTCGATCGCCGGATCCGCATCCGGATTGAGCTGCAGATCGATCCGCCAGATATCGTCGGGCTGCTTGTGCAGCAAGGCGGAGCGCCCGGCGTGAAACGGCGGATCGAACCAGAACCAGCGCTCGGTCGGAAACTCCGCCGTCATCCTGACGTCGGCGATCAGGAACTGATCCTCGAACACCTGCCCGGTGAATTCCGCGCCCACCATTTGCCGCAGCGACGACCGCGCACCGTCGCAGGCCACGACATAGTTGGCGCGCACCCAATAAGGCCCTTCCGGGGTCTCGATCGCCAGCACCACATGGTCGTTGCGCTGTTGCAGTCCGGTTACCTTGTTGCGCCAGCGCAGCTCGATCGCAGCAAGTTGCTGCGCCCGGTCGACCAGATACGCTTCGGCGTAGAATTGCTGCAGATTGATGAACGCCGGCCGTCGGTGTCCCTGCTCCGGCAGCAGGTTGAATTGGTAAAGCTGGGCGTTGCCGTGAAAGATCCTGCCGACGCTCCACACCACGCCCTTGTCGACCATGCGGCTGCCGACGCCAAGCCGGTCCCAGAATTCGAGCGAGCGTTTGGAGAAGCAGATCGCGCGCGACCCTTCGCCGATCCGGTCGGCGTCGTCGAGCAGCAGAACCGGCTGGCCGCGCTGCGCCAGGTCGATCGCAAGCGACAGCCCGACCGGCCCGGCCCCCACGACCACCACCGGATGTTGAGCCGCGTCGGTGGCGTCGCGATCCTGATCGCGATGCCGCCGGTAGCCGAACTGGATTTTGGATGGCTGCGTCATCGCCTCACATCGCCTGTCGGAGGACTTCGCTCTGGCCAAGCGGCCGCCTCCCCGCTAAGATAGTCTCATCTGCAACTATCTAAACTCCGCGCATGTTCCGGCGTCAACTCAAATTGGAGCGATTTTTGCCAAAACTCGACCTCTTCAGGTTCGTGCCCTTCCGCCTCAACCGGCTCGCAGCCGAGGTCAGCGCGGCACTTTCGGTCGAATATCAGGCGCGTTACGGGCTCGACATCCCGGAATGGCGGGTGCTGGCGACGCTCGGCTTCCGCCAGGGTGCCTGCAGCGCACAGTACATCGCCCATTGTACCCGAACCCACAAATCGACCATCAGCCGCGCCGTCAACGCGCTGATGCAGCGGCAACTGGTGGAACGCGTCGAGAATGCGGATGACCGCCGCGAATTCCGGTTGCGCATGACGCGGAACGGCCGTGCGCTCTATGAGGAGCTGATCCCGCGCCTGTTGCGCCGAGAACAGCAGATCCTGTCCTGCCTGTCCGCGCGCGAGCGCCGGGATTTCGCGCTGCTGCTGGGCAAGATCGAGCATAGCCTCGATTTGGTGCAGACCGCCGAGGCCGCCAGCGCGAACGAGGCGTATTGAGGTTTCTCGGCCATTCCGGGGCGCGCGGAGCGCGAGCCCGGAATCCATACTCCCGATGGTGGTTACGGATTCCGGGCCTGCGCCAAGCGGCGCATCCCGGAATGACGCCCCGCTACTTCACGAACGAGCGCGAGGGTTTCAGGTGCAGGGCGAAGGCGTCGACCTTGTCGCTGGCCCGCGGGTAGATTTCGCACACGATCGGATCATGCCCGGGAATGAAGCGGTCGGGATGGCCGGCCAGTCGCTCGACGGTTTCCCAGCCCTGCGCCATGTCGCCGACATTGTAGACGATCGGAAACGGACTGCGGCGGTGCAGGTTGCCGTAGTAGTGAGCCGCATCCGAGGCCAGCACCACCGGTCCGCGCTCGGTCTCGACCCGCACCACCTGCAAGCCGTCGGAATGACCGCCGACGCGGTGCACCGTCACGCCCGGAGCGATTTCGCCGTCGCCCGAATGGAAGGTAACGCGTTCGCCATAGACATGGCGGACCATCTGCGTCACGTGCTCGATCGAGAACGGGTGCCGCAGCATGCCGTTGCACATGCAACGCCCGGTCGCATAACTCATCTCGCGTTCCTGCAGATGAAACCGCGCCTGCGGAAAGCGATCGAGATTGCCGGCGTGGTCGTAATGCAAATGGGTAACGATGATGTCCCTGATGCCGTCGGCCTTGACGCCGAAGCGATCCAGCGCCTCGACGGGATTGAGCGTCAGCTTGCGCGCCCGCACCTTGGCTTCTTCGGCATTGAAACCGGTATCGACCAGAATATCGCGGCCCGGCGCTCGGATCAGCCAGACGAAATAGTCGAGGTCCTGGGCGGTGGTCTCGTGCGGATCGGGCAAGAGATAATTCAACTGCGGCGTGCGCGGCGACATGGTCGCGTAGCGGAGCGCATAGATTTCGTAGACGTTTTCCATCGGTTTCGCTTTTGCGGTTGCGGGACGGATCGCCCACACCACCAACCACCGTCATCCGCAAAGGTCAAACCCAGCGGCACGCATGTCCGCGCCGGGCATGCGAGGTCACCAATGTGAGGTGCGATTTATCGCACGGTGCGAATGCGCCGGCGTGGCGGTTAAAGGTCGCGATATCAGCGAGTCTGCAAGGAGTTGACGGCTTGCGAGCCCGGTTTGATAATGCGGTTTGCGTAGAGTAAGGTCGCCGAGGCGCGAGCTGGAATCGGCGCCTTGTGGGCTGGACTGCCGTCACATGAGAATTTGCCTCGCGTTGCTTGTGACTCTGATTTTTTCGGTTGCGCCGCTCAGCCGATCGGTCGCCGCAGACGGTCGTGCCGACCGGTTTGCGCTGGTCATCGGCAACGCCAAATATCCCGATGCCGAGGCGCCGCTCAAGGAGCCGATCAATGATGCGCGCGATGTCGCCGACGAACTCAGGCGTGACGGCTTCAATGTCGAGGTCGGAGAAAATCTGAACATCGACGGCATGCGGCGCGCGTTCGATCGCCTGTACGGGCGCATCAAGCCCGGGGCGGTGGTGCTGCTCTTCTTCAGCGGCTTTGGCGTCCAGGCCGCGCGCCAGAGCTTCATGATTCCGGTCGACGCCCAGATCTGGACCGAACCCGACGTTCGCCGCGACGGCTTCAGCCTCGAAACGATTCTGAGCGAAATCAACAACCGCGGCGCCGGTGTCAAGATCGCCCTGCTCGACGCCAGCCGCCGCAATCCGTTCGAGCGCCGGTTCCGCAGCTTTTCGGCCGGCCTTGCACCGGTGATTGCGCCGAATGGAACGCTAATGATGTATTCGACGGCACTCGGCTCGGTGATCTCCGACAATGGCGGAGACCACAGCCTGTTCGTACAGGAACTGCTCAAGGAAATTCGCGTCCCCGATTTGATGGCGGAGGAGACGCTAAACCGGACCCGCGTCGGCGTTACCCGCGCCTCGCGAAGGGAGCAGATGCCGTGGATCTCATCGTCGCTGGCCGAGGACTTTTCGTTTATCCCCGGTAGCGGCGTGCGACCGCCCGGTCCGTCGCTGGCGACGCTGCCCCCGCCGACGCCACAACCCGCGCCGCTGCCACGGATCGACAATCCGCCCCCGGCACCGCAACCCCCACCATTGCCGCGAGTCGACAACCCGCCGCCAAGGCCGGCCGGGCCCCCCGCGAGCCCTCCGGCCGAGCAACCCGCGCAAAACGAACCCGCGCCTGTGGTGGCGCTGGCCGACGACCCGACCATCAAGAGCCTGACCAGCAGGCTCGCCAGCCATCCCGAGGACGCCAACGCGTTCTATCGGCGCGGACAGGTCTATGCCATCAGGGGGGCCTACAACCTCGCGATCAACGACTTCAACGACACGCTGCGGCTAAATCCCAGGGACGTGGAAGCCTACAACAACCGTTGCTGGACGCGCACGGTGATCGGCGAACTGCAGGCTGCCTTGAAGGATTGCAACGAGGCGCTTCGGCTGCGCCCGAACTTTGTCGATGCACTCGACAGCCGCGGCCTGCTCAATTTGAAATATGGCCAGGCCGGAAACGCCATCGCCGATTTCGACGCCGCGCTCAAGATCAATCCGAGACTGACCTCGTCGCTGTACGGGCGCGGGCTTGCGAAACAGCGCAACGGCGCGATTGCGGAGGGCGAACTGGACATCTCGAATGCCAAGGCGATGGATCCTAATATTGTCAAGGAGTTCGCCAGTTACGGCGTGAACTGACGGCAATTTGAGCCGGGACCCGCGGCTGATTTTGAAAATTGATTTGAACTGGGCAAATCGCGCAGGAGGGACGGGCAATGGCGAAGATGTCTGGAATGAGAAACCTGACCGCGGTGCTTTCGGTCGTGGCCATTGGTGCAGCATTTTGCGTCGCGGCGGGACTGGCTCGCGCGGGCGACGATGTTACCGAGGATCAGATCGTCCGGGCGCTGGCCCCGGCCAAGAAGCCCCTGACCAGAAGCCTGTCGGTCGGGCCTCAGGCCGATCCGGCGGCGGTCGCCGCCGAGGGCAAGTTCGTCCAGACCATTCGCAACCGGACCACCCGTTCGCTGTCGGCCGGCGAGCGCGAAGAAATCGCCACCATCGCCAAGGACAAGCCGAATATCGATCTGGAAATCAACTTCGATTACAATTCCGCCGACATCAGCGCGAAGTCGCTGCCCTCGGTCCAGGCCCTGGCGCGCGCCCTGACCAATCCGGATCTCAAGGGCTCGACCTTCCTCGTCGCGGGCTATACCGACGCCGCCGGCGGTGAAGCCTACAATCAGGATTTGTCCGAACGGCGCGCCAACTCGATCAAGCACTTTCTGGTCGACAAATTCGGCATCGCCGGCACCGACCTCGTGACCGTCGGATATGGCAAAACAATGCTCAAGGATCCCAGCCAACCCATGGCGGAAGCGAACCGCCGGGTCCAGGTTGTCAATATGACGAACAAGGCCACCGCCTCCAAGTGAGATCATGTGAAGCGGTTGTGGCTCAGGCCGGATTTTGTCGTACAGTGCGTCCCGCCCGCTTGTGGGACGCTCGTTCGTTGCGGAGCCCCGGCCTGACCCGCCCGGACAACCAAAGCCGCGTCCCCGACGCCACAGTTCTGGATTGATCCGGCGATGACGCTCTCTGAATATCTCAAACCTGCGTTGGCGGTGGTCGGCGTTGTCGTCCTTGGGGCCGGCTATTACTGGAACGAGCATCGTTCCCATCTCGAGGTCAAAGACACGCCAAGCAGCGCTCTCGTGGTTGTCGCCAAGGCGACCAATGCCTGCTTCTCCGATCTGGTGCGGGTCACCGGATTTATTGTACCACGCCGGGAGGCTGTGGTCGGCGTCGAGCAGGAAGGGTCGAAGGTTACCGATCTTTTGGTCCATGCAGGCGACACGGTGACAGAGAACCAGGAATTGGCCCGTCTCAGCCCCCCGCCCACCCAGCCCGGAAGCAATGCGCGGTCGGCGCCGGTTTCGCTGCGCGCCCCGGCACCCGGGCTGGTAACCCAGGTCAACACCATCGTCGGCGCGCCCGCCTCGCCCCAGGCCGGGCCGATGTTCCGGATTTCCATCAACAACGAAGTCGAACTGGATGCCGAAGTACCGGCAGTCCAGATGCTGAAGCTCAATCCGGGAGCAACGGCGCGGATCAGCCGGGACGATGCGCCTGATATGGTCGGCCGCGTCAGGCTGATTTCGCCGCAAATCGAACGCGCCAACCAGCTCGGCCATGTCAGAATATCGATGAGCTACAACCCCTCGCTCAAAGTCGGCATGTTCGCGCGCGCCAACATCGACGCCAAGCGCAGTTGCGGGGTCGCCATTCCCCGCACTGCCATTGACCATCTGACGGTCCAGGTGGTCAAAGGAACCACCGTGGAGACACGCAACGTCCGGGTCGGGCTGGTGTCCGATACCAGCATCGAAATCCTCGAAGGCCTCGACGTCGGCGAAATTGTCGTGGCCGACGCCGGCAGCTCGCTGCACGATGGCGACCAGATCAAGACCATGTTCGCCGAGGACCTCGATCGAACGCGGGTACGCTGATGGCTATGAATATCTCGGCATGGTCGATCCGCAACCCGCTTCCGTCCGCGGTCTTTTCGATCATCCTCTTGGTGCTCGGCTGGGTGAGCTTCACCAAGCTCGCGGTGACGCGGCTGCCCAGCGCCGACATCCCGGTGATCTCGGTCGCAGTGTCGCAATTCGGCGCGGCTCCGGCCGAACTCGAATCGCAGGTCACCAAGACCATCGAAGACGGCGTCTCCGGCGTCGAAGGCGTGCGGCATATTTCATCCTCGATCACCGACGGCCTGTCGCTGACGACGATCCAGTTCGCGCTCGAGACCAACACCGACCGCGCGCTGAACGACGTCAAGGACGCGGTGACCCGGGTCCGCGCCAACCTGCCGCAAAACGTCAATGAGCCGCTGATCCAGCGCGTCGACGTGATCGGCCTGCCGATCGTGACCTATGCCGCGATATCGCCCGGCAAGACGCCCGAGCAATTGTCCTACTTCGTCGACGACGTCGTGAAACGTGCGCTGCAGGGAGTGCGCGGCGTCGCCCAGGTCGAGCGTATCGGCGGTGTCGAGCGCGAAATTCTGGTTTCGCTCGATCCCGACCGGCTGCAGGCCGCCGGCCTCACCGCCGTCAATGTCAGCCAGAGCCTGCGCGGCACCAATGTCGACCTTGCCGGCGGCCGCGCCGAGATCGGCAAGAACGACCAGGCGATCCGCACGCTGGCCGGCGCCAAGACGCTGAATGAGCTCGCCGGGACCATGATCCCGCTGTTTTCCGGCGGCGAAGTGCGGCTCGACGACCTCGGTACCGTCACCGACACCATCGCCGACCGCCGCACCTTTGCCCGCTTCAACGGCGAGCCGGTCGTGGCGCTCGGCATCAAGCGCTCCAAGGGTGCGAGCGACGTGGTGGTGGCGGGCCTCGTGCAGAAACGGATCGACGCGCTCAAGGTGGCCTATCCCGACGTCGACCTCAAGCTGATCGACACCTCGGTCGAATTCACCCATGGCAATTACGAGGCCGCGATTTCGACCCTGTTCGAGGGCGCCATTCTCGCCGTCATCATCGTGCTGCTGTTCCTGCGCGATATTCGCGCCACCATGATCGCCGCGATCTCGCTGCCGCTGTCGATCTTCCCGGCATTCTGGGCGATGGATCTGCTCGGATTCTCGCTGAACCTCGTCAGCTTCCTGGCCATCACGCTGTCAACCGGCATCCTGGTCGACGACGCCATTGTCGAGATCGAGAACATCGTGCGCCACATGCGGATGGGCAAGTCGCCGTACCGGGCGGCGCTGGAGGCCGCCGACGAAATCGGGCTTGCGGTGATCGCGATCAGCCTCACCATCATCGCGATCTTCGCGCCCGCAAGCTTCATGTCCGGCATCGCCGGCCAGTTCTTCAAGCAATTCGGCATCACGGTTTCGGTGCAGGTGTTCTTCTCGCTGCTCGCCGCGCGCTTCGTCACGCCGGTACTGGCCGCCTATTTCCTGAAAGATCATCCGCATCACTACCCGCCGCCAGGCCGCGTGCTGCAGGGCTACACCAGGCTCGTCACCTGGTCGGTGCGGCACTATTTCATCACCGTCCTGATCGGCTTCGGAATCTTTGCCGCCTCGATCTGGAGCATCACGTTGCTGCCGCAGGGCTTCCTGCCGGCGCAGGACACCGCGCGCTCGCTACTGGCGATGGAACTGCCGCCCGGCTCGCAACTCGCCTACACCGAGAAGGTCACCGAGGAAATCGTGGCGCGACTGCGCAAGCACCCCGAGGTCAGGAATGTATTCGTCGATGGCGGCCGGGTGCCGCCGGGGACCTTCGAGGTCCGCCGCGCCGCGCTGATCATCAACTATACCCCGAAGACCGAGCGCAAGATCACCCAGCGCGAGCTCGAGCTCGAGATCGGCAAGGAGCTCGAGAACGTCCCGGATATCCGGTTCTGGTTCCTCGACGAGAACGGCCTGCGCGCGATCTCGCTGGTCGTGACCGGCGCTGACAGCGGCATCGTCGCCAATGTCGCCTCCGAACTGGCGACGCAGATGAAGCGCATTCCGATCATCGCCAACGTGATTTCCGAGACCTCGCTCGACCGGCCCGAACTGCGGATCCAGCCGCGGGCCGATCTCGCCGCGCGGCTCGGCGTCTCCACCGAAAGCCTGTCGCAGACCATTCGCGTCGCTACCATCGGCGACGTCGGCCCGGCGCTCGCCAAGTTCGACGCCGGCGACCGGCTGGTGCCAATTCGGGTCCAGCTCGAGGATGCCGCGCGCGGCGACCTGCCGCTGCTCGAGGAGCTGCGGGTGCCGCTGGGCGAACACGGCGAGAAAGGCGGCGTGCCGCTCTCCGTGGTCGCCGACATCAAGCTCGACCAGGGCCCGACCAGCATCAACCGCTATGACCGCGAGCGCCAGGCCACCGTCGCCGCCGATCTCGTCGGCACCGCCGCGCTCGGCGATGCCACCAGGAAGATCTACGAACTGCCGGTGATGAAAAGCCTGCCCAAGGGCGTCAAGGTGAGCCCGTCCGGCGACGCCGAAAGCCTGAACGAACTGTCGGAAGGTTTCGCGACCGCGATTACCGCCGGCCTGATGATGGTCTATGCGGTGCTGGTGCTGCTGTTCGGCACCTTCCTGCAGCCGATCACCATCCTGTTCTCGCTGCCGCTCTCGATCGGCGGCGCGATCGCGGCCCTGCTAGTCACCGGCAAACAGCTCACGACGCCGGTGTGGATCGGCATCCTGATGTTGATGGGTATCGTCACCAAGAACGCCATCATGCTGGTGGAATTCGCGGTCGAATTGCTTCGCGAGGGCAAGCCGCGCCACGAAGCCATCATCGACGCCGGCATGAAGCGCGCGCGCCCCATTGTCATGACCACGATCGCGATGGCTGCCGGCATGATGCCGAGTGCACTGGCGTTCGGCGCCGGCGGCGAATTCCGCTCGCCGATGGCGCTCGCCGTGATCGGCGGGCTGTTGTTCTCCACCGTGCTGTCGCTGGTGTTCGTGCCGGCGATGTTCATGATGATGGACGATCTCGGCGGCCTGATCTGGCGCTTCGCCAGAAGGCTGATCGTCTCTACCGGCGATGCCGAACATCCGCCGGGCGGACAGGGCGACCACAGGCAGCCGCCGACACCCCGGGCCATCGTGCGGTCGCCGGCGGCGGAGTAGGCCGCCGCACCCTCACTCGTTGCGCGCCACCACCATCAATACCGCGCCCCGTTCTGGAATGTCGTCATGAGAGCCTTGAAGCTAATCGGGACCGCCATCGCTGCCGCCATTGTCGTGATCGGATTGCTGCTGGCGATCGGCATTCCCTTCAACTTCCTGACCTCGACCATCCAGGCCCGGGTCGAGCAGCAGACCGGCTATCGGCTGACGGTTGGCGGCGCCACCCGGATCGGGCTCTGGCCGTCGCTCAACGTGACCCTGAACGACGTCACGCTGCAGGACCCAAAGCAGCGCGACAGCAGCGATCGCCTGACCGTGCCCCGGGTCCGGGCCGACATCACCCTGAAGAGCCTGTGGTCGGGACCGCCCGAGATCACCGAACTCGAAATCGTCCGCCCGATCCTGAACCTGCCGTTGCGGCGCGAACGCAGCGCGCCGCCTTTGCCGTCTTCGCAGCCTGCGGCATCCGCCGGCGACACCGACGCCGCGGCGTTCTCGATCGATCGGGTCACGGTGAGCGACGGCACCATGGTGTTTTCCAATCTGCACGACCGCGTCGAGAGCCGCATCGAGGGCGTCAATGCCAATGCCGTGATCGCGGCCGACCGCACCATTGCGGTCACCGGCCATGCCCGCGCCGGCGGACATCCGCTGACAGTCGAGATCAAGGCGGTGACGCCGGCTCCGCCGCTGGCGCGGCAAAACGTTCCGGTCGACCTCCGGCTCGAAGCGCCCGGCCTGTTGCAAAGCCCGCTGTCGGCCAAGGCCGAGCTGCGGCTCAACGGTGCGGTGGTCATGATCAATGACGTTAGCGGCGCGCTCGGCGACGGCGCCTTCAACGGCTGGGCCTCGGTCGATCTCGCCAGCAAGCCGCTGGTCAAGCTCGACCTCGACTTCCAGCGCCTGGATATTCCGGTGGCGGGGGACCGCACGGCGCCGGCGACGTCGCAGCCCTGGAGCAATGCACCGATCGACCTCATTGGACTGAACTATGTCGACGCCGAGGCCAAGCTCTCCGCGGCCGAGTTGATCATCGGCGACGCCCATTTCGCGCCGGCCGAAATCGAGGCGACGCTTGCCGCTGGCATTGTCAAGTTCGGCGCTTCCAATCTCGGCGCCTATGACGGCCAGGCCAGCGGCGAGCTCGTCATCGATGCCTCGGCGGCCAGCCCGGCTTACGCGCTGCACAGCGACCTTGCCGGCGTGCGCGCGCTGCCGCTGCTGCAGAGCGCGGTCGGCTTCGACAAGCTCGACGGCAAGTTGCAGGCGAAGCTGACGCTGCGCGCCGCCGGTGCGAGCCCGCATGCCATCATGTCGAGCCTCGACGGCACCGTGTTCGCGGTGTTGCAGGATGGCGCGGTGCGCGGGCTCAACGTCGCCCAGATGATCCGCTCGCTCACCTCCGGCACGCTGTCGGGATGGCAGGAGGGCAAGGAACAGGCCACCGATTTGAGCCAGCTCAGCGCCTCGTTTCGGGTCGACAAGGGCCAGGCGTTGACCAACGATCTCAACCTGATCGGTCCGCTGGTGCGGGTGACAGGTGCCGGCACCGTCGACCTCGCCGGCAAGGCGCTGGCGTTGCGGGTCGAGCCCAAGCTCGTGATGACCATTGAGGGCCAGGGCCGCGCCGCCGACCCCATCGGGCTCGGCATCTCCGTGATGATCGACGGACCTTGGGACCAGCCACGGATCTACCCCGACATGACCGGCATGCTGGACAATCCCGATGCCGCCTATGCCAAGCTCAAGGAGATGGGCAAGGGTCTGTTCGGCGCCAATGGCGCGCTCGGCGGTTTGGGCGGCATCGGCAAGCTCGGCGAGACGCTCGGCAACCTGCTGCAACAAGGCATCGGCCGCAGCCGCGATGTGTCGCCGCCTTCGGCACCCTCCTCTCCCGCGGCCGAGCCTGATCCCAACGCAGCGCCGCAGGAAAGCCAGCCGATGAATGACGTGCTGCGGCAATTGTTCAACCGCTGACGCCATTACCCCGCCCCCGGCGTCTTCCCGCAAGGGAGAGGGGAGACAACGCAATCCATCCTTCGTCATTCCGGGATGCGCCGCTTGGCGCGCGCCCGGAATGACGGCGTCAGGGTCTGTCCGGTCGCGTGTCGATGGAACGGAGCGCGAGCGGGATTCGGAAGATCCGGTAGCCCGCGATGTCGGGAAACGAACCCGCCGCTTCCGCCGATACCAAAGTGAGCATCGCGGCCGGGACTTCGCCGCCGATCAGCCGGTCGACCGGCTTCGCCTGATCCTCGCTGAATTGCACCCGCGCCGCCCCCGCCGCCACCATCGCGATCCAGACCTTGTTTTTGGATGCAGCCAGCCGGTCGTCGATCGCGACGATTTTTCCGCTGAGATCGGAGACCGACTTGATCTCCGGACGCGCCATGACCAGGGCCACCCGGGAGTCGGGTTCGCTGGGCGGCGCGGCGACGGCCGGCGTTGCCACCATTCGTTCGGCGACTGCCGTCGCGGCCTCGACCTGTTGTTGGATCGTGAGGGTCTTGGGACTCGCGACGGCGCCGCCTCCGGAATGGGAATCCGCGATTCTGGCTTGCGCCGAACCGGAAGCAGCGGCGGCGTTGGGTGCGGGCGGCGAGGCTGTCTTCGGCAAACCGGGCGAGGGCGGCAGCCGGGTCGACGACGGCGGCTTGCGCTTTGCCGCGGTCCTGCCGTGGATTTTCACAATCGCGGAACGGGTCTCGTAGATTACCGGCACCAGTTCGACCGGCCGAGCGGCAGCCGTCTCGGAACACGTGACCCCGTTTGCATCCGATGCCGTGTTCGCGTACGGCGGCGTGCGGCTGCTGCAGCCGGCCATGGTTACGGCCAGCGCGCCGATGATAAGCGTTCTCATGCAATCCTCTGTGGAGGCTTGAGTCCCGCTGGCAATTCTTGCCGCGTCATCCGATTTCGCGCTGGTTCCTCTATCTCTTGAGCAAAATTGTTAAGCGCCCATTAAGCGTCCGGACTTCGCGGCGCCAAGCGCGTGCATGGTTAAGATCGTCGCAACGGCGGGCGCAACGAACCAGTCCGTGGCCACACTGCGGGCCGTTTTCAGCACGACCTTATCAGCGCGTGGAATGCAGTTTCAGATCGGTATAAAGCATTGCTGGATCACAGCGACAACTTCGAGGCTCCGAACGTCGGGATGATCTCGCGCCCCAAGCCCATCTCCGATAAACCTGTACAATTCCAGGAGCGAACATGAGCAGCGACAATTCATCCTCGTTACCGGAACTCAACGATCGCATCGCGGTACTTCGCGACAATATCCGACAGTTGGTAGAGCAGGCTGCTGCATCTTCCGGCGCACGGGATGAAGAGCGAACTTCTGAGCGCATTGCTCAGCAGCAGCAGGAACTGGAAAAGTTGGTCAAACAGCGTGACGCTATGTTGGAAAAATAACAGCGAAGCGCGGACCGGATTTTCGCATCCGGGCAATCCTGCGGGAAACAGCCGCAGGTACCGACTTCACTCGCCGCTCCCGCTTGGCGAAACTTGACGCCAGCGTCGGGGCGTCAGGACCACACGACTTCGCCGTCGGCGAGCCGCCTGCGCCAAAGCCTTCGACGGCCTTCAGGCCTGTCCGCCGAAGTTCTGGCAAAGACGGAATGAGCACCGTTCGTCTGCGCGCCGTTCGACCTCTCACAGACCCGAAGGCTCGCCCTGCGATCTCGTCACGCGCCAATGCTGCCGCGTCCACCGCATCCACCCCGCCGTCCGTGACGGTCGCGACACGCCCCTCTGTGGGGTGGATCGGGGCGCGGGCATAGTGGTGATTTGGGGGAGAAGTCAATGATTGTGGTACGTGGTGGGACGTTGCGATTTTCGGCGTATCTGATGCCCTTCCCAATCGATCATGCCTAACCGTTGAAGACAATATCTCGGTGAAACTTCAAATAATGCGCGTTCGGATGGAGGGTCTGATCTTTAGGGAGATTGATCATTCCATTCTGGTTCAGAAGACGGGCGGCATCTTCTGGCACGTGGTTTTTGGCGACAAGAATTTTGAAATCGTCTCCGATCGAAATGAGCCCTCGATCGAACATCCAATGCACTGTTCCTGATAGGGCCAGCCCGTTGCGAACGGAGTCCGGACCTTTCGATGCGACCGGCTGAATATGGGCTGCCTGAACTTCGGGACGACCGCCGCCATTAATCAATCGTAGTCCCGTGATTGCACAACGATTTGAGTATGCAGCGCGCACGTTGTGCATGAACGATCGCTCCCGAAACGGTCGAGAAACCATCATTTCAACCATCGGCCGTTCAAATGAGGCCGGCGACTCGAACAAACCTGATGTTGTGACTCGCTGCTGTGCTTGGCGCTCGCCAATGATCGGCGCAAAGCCCGACTTCAAGATTCGATCGAACTCCTCATCCGGAACAAGACGGACTGCGCGCCCAAAAGCACCTTTATTTGTGCTTCCATCCGCCTTCTTCAGCATACCTTCATAGTATTCACCACCTTCCGAGAAGGGCACTGGTCGATCAAAATCGAGATATTCATCGATCAGAGCAAAGTAACGATCCGGTAGCACCTCATCTTCAATAACGTCAGTGACGCGCGCGACAGCGAAATAACACTGCCGACCGCCGATACTTGACAAATCCGCACTTGACCGCCTCGGTTCGTAGTAAACGATATGATCTCCGACGGTCTGCCTCACCTGATTGAGGTATGTACGAGGGAAATGGTACCGAACCTCCGGCAGGTCATTGTAACTCGGCGTTACTTTGGTTGTGAAAACTGCTTTGACCACACTGAAGCCCTCGTGACCTATGCACCACTTAGAATAGCGTCGTTGGGAATAAGATAATTTTGCTTCGGGGCCTCCGACAGAGGAGCATTGACGGCCCGCTCAAGGCGTTTCAAGTTCTGTAAGGTTATGCACGAGGTCGCGCGCGCAGGAACTCGCGCCACCTGTCCCAGTCGACGCGATCTGGAGGTCCCGCCAAGGCCATCTGGCCAAGGCCAACTCTCTCAACGAAGACGACAAGATTTGTGCGATCCCATCTCGCACTCGGGATGACTAACCCGTCAAATCCCAGAAACAGGGCTGCGTCGGCTATTTCCTGGGTACGCTCGTATTCACGATGTTGGTATCTGGCCACATCGACACCCAGCCCAGCCAGTTCCGGCAGAGTTGGCAGAGAGGCCACGTTGTCCAGCTCCACCTGCAGTTCATACGTTAGCCATTGGACCTTTGACGGAAAAACCGGCTGGGCGGACAGCAGCGCGTAGATTTCGGCGACCGAACCGTCTTTCAGATGCGAGGTATAGAGGGTCTCCATGCCGTCGTGGCCCCACCTGCCACGCGACTTGCTGCCCTCCAGCGCATCCCGCCCATCCCGCACTGTGCGCCAAACGCGCTGTCGAATAACCGATCTGGGTAACTTGTCGAGAGCGTCCAACAGAGCCAAATCACGAGGCTTGTGCGCATCGACCACTTAAGTAAACGCCCCCGCGTCTATGCTCTCGATAACAGCGAGCACATCCTCCATTTTGCCCTCGCCGAGAACATCAATAGCTCGCTTGCCACCTAGCATAGGATGAGGAGTGTGTAGCCAGAGACGTGTCTCTTCCGCCGTGTAGAACTCAGAGAGCCGGTCGACCAGATATCCCAGCTGTGCAATTCTGGTTTGGGTTTTTATATCAGGAGACGCTTTGCCATTCAGCCACCGAGATACCGTCGGTGGGGAGGCAGAGACGATGTTCGCAATATCCCGTCCCTGCAGCCCTCCTTCGTCCTTTAGTCTCCCGAGGATTCTAGCTACTACCTTACCCATTATTGTCTCTCGTCTTGAACTCTAGAGGCCGCGCTGGCATTCATCGATTTCATTTCGATTTCTTATCATAGCATATATGCAATCTATCTGCAATCGCATGGTCCCGGTGATAGTGCACATAGGCCCCACTGCCATTGCCGCTTCCACTTGGCCCGTCGCCGGACCTTCTGGTATCGATTTCCAATAACCAGACCGGAATCCCGATGCCCACCCAACCCGCGCGCAGGCCTTCACGACGACTGCCTCGCGTTCTCGCCGCCACCCTGCTCGCCCTCGCCTCGCATCACGCCGTCGCCGCCGACGATGCCGCCGATGCCGGACGCAAGGGCGCGGCCGTCTCGGTGCTGAAGGCGGCAAAATCCTGCTTTGACGCCATTGTCGAGATCTCCGGCATTGTGCGGCCGCGGGAGGAGACGTTTGTGCGGCCGGAGCGGCTGGGGCTCAAGGTGACGGACATCCTGGCCGATGCCGGCGACGTCGTGACGCCGGGGCAGGTGCTGGCGCGGCTGGCGCTACCGGAGGGCGGCGCGTTGCAGGTACAGACCCCGGTGGCCGGGCTGATTTCCGCCTCCACCGCCGCGATTGGCGCGGTGGCCTCGGCCAAGGGCGAGCCGCTGTTCACCATCATTGCGCGCAGCGAGTTCGACCTGATCGGCCTGGTGCCGACCCGCGACCTGCCCAAGCTCAAGGTGGCGCAGCCCGCCAAGATCCGGGTCATCGGCGCCGCGCTGCTCGACGGCAGGGTGACGCGGGTGGCGCCGACGGTCGAGCCCAACAGCCAGCTCGGCCAGGTCACCATCGCGGTGACCTCGAGCCAGCGCCTTCTGGTCAATTCATCGGCGCGGGCGATGATCAAGACCGGCCAGAGCTGCGGCGTCGCGGTGCCGCTCACCGCCGTGCTCTATGGCAGCGCCGGCACCATCGTGCAGGTGGTGAAGCGCGACCGGATCGAGACCCGGCAGGTCGAGGTCGGGTTGATGTCGGGCGGCCAGGTCGAAATCCGCGAGGGCCTTGCCGAGGGCGACGTCGTGGTGGCGCGGGCCGGCGCGCTGCTGCGCGAGGGGGACTCGGTGCGCCCGGTGACCAGCGCGGACGCGAAATAAGCTCCGTCATTCCGGGATGCGCCGACTGAACTCGGGTTTTACCCGAGTTCAGCCAATACGATTAGCCAAGTCGGCAACAGCCGACTTGGTTGGCGTAGGCCAGGAAACCATACTCGGGCTCGCCGCGTTGCGGCGCCCCGGAGTGACAGGCCCGGCTAGCTGCCGGTCTTGTCGTCCGGTCCGAACTGGACCTCGTCCAGCAGCGACGACGACACCGACGGCACCTGCTCGCCTTCGGAAGCGCGGGCGACGACGCCGCGGGTCTTGTTGAAGGCGGCCTCGGCGCCGGCGGGGGAATTGAGGTTGTTGAGCAGCTCGGTCACCAGCACGCTGTACTGGCCGCTCGAATCGTTGACCACCTGGCCCGGCGTCGCCGACGACAGGATCAGCGTGTTGTCGGGCGCGTCGATCGGCGCAAGCCCGTGGGAAAAGGTGCGGAAGCGGCGCTCATAGGGATTGCGCCGCGAGGCGTCGATGACGACGAGCTTGGCGCGGGCGCCGCGCTCGGTCATGATTTCGAGCACCTTTTCGACGCTGAGCCCGTCGCGGCGGACGTCGGAAGCCTTCCAGATCGTCGCATCGACCGGGATCATGTAGCTCTCGCGGCCGACCTGGACGCCATAGCCGCCGAAAAACAGCATCACCATGGAATCAGGCCGCAGCTTCGATCTCAGCCGGGCGACCGCGCGGCGCATGTCGTCCTTGCTGGCGTCCTCCACCACGTCGACGTCGAAACCGTCGCGCCGCAGTGCGGCGGTCAGCGCCCGGGCGTCGTTGATCGGCTGGGTCAGCGGCGCGCTGGCGTCGGGGTAATGTCCGTTGCCGATCACCAGCGCCAGCTTCGTGGCCTGCCTGGCGGGGTCGCTTTCCTGCTCGGTGGCGATGGCCTTGGCTGCCTGCAGCGCGCGCTTGTTCAGCGCGGCATGGGCGCCAATTGCCAGCGACACCATGCCGACCAGAACGGCGACCACGGCCACGGGTCGGCGAGAGATGCGAAGCTTCCAGACATTCATCGCGGTTCGTTCCTGGTCGTCGGCACGGGCGCGCGTTGGTCGCGCCAAGGCCGCCGATGGTTTAAGGGGTTGCCGGTGGTGTGCCGTCCAATTGCGATCAATTTGCGGCACCGCAACAAACCAACTTTTAACCCTCTGAGCCCGGCCCCGCAACCTCCTTTGCCGAATCCGGCCGGGCGGCGGGCGTTTATGGTTTCCTGAATGATTACAAGTACTCGGTGCAGCAGTCGGGGCTTTACCATGACGCAAGCCGACCGCGCGCCGCCGTGATCCATATCACATTTGTGTTTCCCTTCTATTCGTATAGGTTTTCAAGGGGTTGCAGGCCGACACGGGGCCTTTTTCGGCCGCCCGGAAAGACATTGGATGGATTTTCAACTCATCGCCGGGGCGGCGTGGCGCGCCTTGACGGCCCGGCAGGACGGCCCGTCGTTGTATGAGGTATGCGACCCCCTGCTGCTCAAATACCCTGGCGGCGACCCCCATCTTGGCCAGTTCTACCGGACCGCGCTCGGCAATCCGGCGCTGCGCCCGCTGCTGCGCCGCGCCGGGCTGGCGGAATTGCGCGACGAGGCCGCCTTGCGCACGCTGCGCGACGCCCTGCTCCGGGCCCGCGACGACGAGGCGCCGGACTGGGCCGCGATCGGCCAGCCGGTGGCGGCTTTGCTGGATACGATCGAGCTGGCGCACCCTGCCCCCCGGCCCGGGCCGGCACCGGGGCCGGCGCCCGACCTGGCCGAGATCGAACGGGTGATCCGGATCGCGGCCGCGCATCTGCTGCGTGCGTTCGGCAGCAACGGCTTCATCCCGACCTATGCCGCCTTCAACCTTATCGGCGACGCCGATCTGCGCGGCCGTGAATTGCTGATGGCGCTGACCGGCCTGAACTCGCGCGGCTACAAGAACTCGACGCTGCTGTTCAACCTGGCGCGGATCTTCATCGCCCGCTCGCCGGCCCGCGCCGTGATCAACCCGCCATGGAGCGGCATTGCCGAGCCGATGTGGCAGCCGATGCAGATCCGCCATCGCTCCGCCTATTACGACGCGTTCTTCACCGAGGCGTTGCTCGGCTTTGTCGAAACCGGACTCGCTTCGGCCGACGAAGCCATGGCCGCGCGGCGCGCCATCGCCGACATGGTCGATTTCTGCCTCGTCACCAGCCGCGAGGAGGTGCGCGGGCGCGACGACCGCGCCGTCAGCGTCATCACCGCGCTGGCGCCGCTGCCGCATCCGCGGTTTTCCCGCTTCTTCTCTCAGATCAAGCAGGATCTCGGCTTCGGCATCTATGTGCCGGATTGCGACACCACGGCCTGTTCGTTCTCGGCGGCGACCCAGGCCGGCGCGACCGATCCGATCCTGGCCCAGCCGCTACTCGACTTCTATGCCGGCTACCAGGTCGGCGGCGGCGCCAACGCGCCGCTGGTCACGGTGCCGATCAACGACAACATCGATTACGACGGCGGCGTCGTCACCTGGATCGACAACCTTGCCGGCGAGCGGCCGTTCGGCAACGATCTCGATCCGACGCTCAACCTCGACATCCTCGAAGTCAGCTTCCGCAATCTGAGCCGATGGCACATCATCGAGACACCGCAGCGGCTCGCCACCGTTCACCGTATCATCGGCTTCCAGAAGCGGCTGGTCATGAGCGGCGCCTTCCGTCTGCCGCGCTCGCACATCTATTATCTGCCGGAGCTCTACTGCGCCTATTTCGGCCGCTGCTATGCCGCGTTCGCGGCGCTGCCGGAGGCCGCGCGGCGTGCGATCGATCCCGAGGGCACGTTCGCCCTGATCCGGCAGCGCGTGCTCGGCTATGTCGAGGGCGAATTGATCGTGGCCGAGATGAACCCGTTCGACGCCGCGCTGGCGTTGATCGCGCTCGGCCATCTCGGTGGCAGTCTCGCAAGCTTCACCCCGGCTTTGCGCTGCATCGTCAGCAAACTCGGCGAAGGCGGCCGTCATGGTCCGTTCAAGGCCTATGAATGGAACAAGATGAAAACCCCGACCCGCATCCTGGTCGGCGGCCCCGAGGTGACCTCCGCCTTCGTGCTGATGGGCCTCGCGCTGGCCCGCCGCGCACTACAGCGCGGGGGGTAATTAGCCGCGCTTCCCACCTTCGTCATTCCGGGGCGCGCCACCTGGTCCGCGCAAAGCGCGGCCCGATGACAGGCTCCACGCGAGCCCGGAATCCATACTCCCGATCGTGGTTATGGATTCCGGGCCTGCGCCAAAGAGGCGCATCCCGGAATGACGGCGCCGCCTTTCTCGCGTTAAGTTGACAGCATGTGGTCCCTCAAGCGCTGGTGCATCGGGCCGATCCGCACCACAATCCGGTTCCTGTTACGACCAGCTCCCATTGAATGCGGCCCCTTTGCATGTTCATGAAATTCCTGCCGGCGATTTTGCTGGCGCTGCTACCGACACTGGCCCGGGCGGCCGACATCACCGGAGTTCCAAAGATCCATGATGGCGATCAGGTCCTGATCGGCCATTCAAAAATCCGCCTGGCCGGCATCGACGCGCCGTCGGTGGACCAGCTTTGCCTCAACAACAAGGGCGAGCGCTGGACCTGCGGTGTCGCGGCGCGCGACGAACTGATGCACCACACCGACAACAAGAGCTGGACCTGCCATGTGACCCGCACTGACCGCCGCGGCCGCGCAGTAGCCAAATGCGAAGTCGACGGCGAGGACATCCAGAAATGGCTAGTGAAGAGCGGATGGGCGCTGGCCTATGTGCGCTTTTCCCATGATTACGACGCCGACGAAAAGGTCGCGCGCGAGGCCAAGGCCGGCATGTGGCAGGGCGCCTTCATCGCGCCGTGGGACTGGCGCATCCGCAACAAGAAGACGGTGATCCTCGGCGCCACCAAGCCGCCGCCCAACGCCCATGCGATCCTGCTGGCGTCAGCATCGGGCCCGGTTGCGCCCTCGCCCGACTGCACCATCAAGGGCAATGTCAACAGTGCCGGCGAATGCATCTACCACACCCGCGCGAGCCGCTGGTACGCCCAGATCAAGATGCAGATCAACAAGGGCACGCGCTGGTTCTGTTCGGTCGACGAGGCCGAAGCCGCCGGCTGCCGCGAAACCCGGCGATAGAATCCTAGCCTCGGTGTTAAGCCGGCGTAAACCCCTCCATTGCGATTCCGCGCATGCCCCCGATGCGCTTTGATTTCACATCCGGCCGTGCCAGCATGGCGGACTACCAGCAAGGAACAACAACCATGGTCGTCCGCGCCGGCCGGGAATTTCTCGCGATCCCCGGTCCCACCACAATGCCCGATGAAGTGCTGCGGGCGATGCATCGTCCGGCGCTCGACATCTATTCCGACCAGATGGTGGAGTTGACCGACAGCCTGCTGCGCGATCTCGGCCGGCTGTTTGCCACCACGGGCCAATGCTATATCTACATCGCCAATGGCCATGGCGCCTGGGAAGCGACGATCAGCAACGTGCTGTCGCGCGGCGACAAGGTGCTGGTGCTGGAAAGTGGCCGCTTTGCCGTCAACTGGGGCAATGCCGCCGCGGCAATGGGCGCCGATGTCGAAGTGCTGAACGGCGACTGGCGCCGCGCGGTGCGGCCGGCCGAGGTCGAAGCCCGGCTGCGCCGGGACAGCGATCACCGCATCAAGGCGATCATGGTGGCGCAGGTCGATACCGCCTCGGGCGCCGCCAACGACATCGAGGCGATCGGCAAGGCGATCCGCGCCAGCGGCCACCCGGCGCTATTCATGGTCGACGCGGTAGCCTCACTCGGCTGCATGCCGTTCGAGATGGATGCCTGGGGCATCGACGTCGCGATGTCCGGCTCGCAGAAGGGCCTGATGTCGCCGCCGGGCCTCGGCTTCGTCGCCGCCAACGACCGCGCCCGCGCCGTGCACAGGAAAGCCGATATGCGCACGCCCTATTGGGACTGGACCGAGCGCGAGGGCCTTGAGCACTACCGCAAATATGCCGGCACTGCGCCGATCCATCTGTTGTTCGCGCTGCGTCAGGCCTTCGACATGTTGTTCGACGAAGGGCTCGACGACGTGTTCCGACGCCATCACCTGCTCGCCGAAGCGGTGCGCCGCGCGGTCGCAAACTGGGCCGAGGGCCAGGTGCTCGGCTTCAACATCGCCGAACCCGGCGAGCGCGCCGACACCGTTACGACGGTTACGATGTCGAACGGCCACGATCCGGTCGCGCTGCAACGCTATTGCAAGGAGAAATGCGGCCTGGTGCTCGGGGTCGGTATCGGCGAGCTCACCGGCCAGGCGTTCCGGATCGCCCATATGGGACATGTCAACGCCCCGATGATCCTCGGCACGCTGGGCGTGATTGAGGTCGGGCTGAACGCGCTCGCCATCCCGCATGGCACCGGAGGCACCAAGGACGCGATCGAATGGCTCGGCGAAAGTGTCGGGGCCTGATTGCGTGCATGGCAATCGGCTGGTTCGAGCCCATATCACGAGAGCACGGGACCGAACGAGGATTGCGTGACACAGGCAAGCAACAAGACAGCGCCGCGGCCGGCCCCAGTCGCGCCGCGCCGAGCCGCATTCGTTCACCGCCCACGGCCTCACCGTGAGCGATGACTATGCCTGGCTGAAGGACGAGAACTGGCAGGACGTGCTGCGTGACCCTTCGATCCTGAACGCCGATATCCGGAACTATCTCGAGGCGGAGAACGCCTATACCGACAACCTGCTCGGCCATACCGCGGCCCTGCAAAGGACGCTGGTTGCGGAAATGCGCGGCCGGATCAAGGAGGACGATTCCAGCGTGCCCGCGCCGGATGGCCCGTTCGCCTATTTGCGGAAATTCCGCGACGGCGGTCAGCACGAAATGTTCGGCCGCACCCCGCGCGACGGCGGCAAGACCGAGATCATCCTCGATGGCGACCAGTTGGCGGCCGCCCACGACTATTTCAAGTTCGGCGGCGCGCGGCATTCGCCCGATCACGGGCTCGAGGCCTGGAGCGCCGACATCAAGGGTTCGGAATATTTCTCGGTCCGGGTGCGCGACTGGGCCGACGGCAGCGACCGTGACGATCTGGTCGAGGAAACCGACGGCACGGTGGTGTGGAGCGCGGATTCGCGGGCCTTCTTCTATGTCAGGCTCGACGACAATCACCGCCCGATGCGGGTCTGGCGCCACCGCCTCGGCACGCCGCAGGCGGATGATCTGCTCGTCTACGAGGAACAGGATGTCGGCTGGTTCACTCACATCCATGAGAGCGCGAGCGGCCGTTTTTGCGTGATCGCCGGCGGCGACCACGAGACTTCGGAGCAGCGGCTGATCGATCTTGCCGATCTGGAAGCGCCGCCGCGCCTGGTCGCGGCGCGCGAGCGCGGCGTGCAATATTCCATCGCGGACCGCGGCGAGCAACTATTCATCCTCACCAACGCCGACGGCGCCATCGACTTCAAGATCGTCACCGCGCCGCTGGCCTCGCCGCAGCGCGCCCACTGGCGCGACCTGATTGGGCACCGCGAGGGCGTCTTTATCATCGATATCGAGCTGTACGCCGGTCACCTGGTGCGGCTGGAGCGTGCCAACGCGCTGCCAGCCATCATCATCCGCGATCTCGAGCGCGGCGACGAGCACGCCATTGCATTCGACGAGACCGCCTATTCGCTCGACACCATGGGCGGCTATGAATTCGACACCACGAACCTCCGCTTTGCCTATTCGTCGATGACGACGCCGTCGGAAGTCTACGACTATGACATGGGGAGCCGCACGCGCAGCTTGCGCAAGCGTCAGGAAATTCCCTCCGGCCACGACCCGGCCGACTATGTCACCACCCGCATCATGGCGAAGTCCCCTGACGGCGCCGAAGTGCCGGTGTCGATCCTGCATCGCCGCGATCTCAAACGCGACGGCACCGCGCCGCTTTTGCTGTACGGCTATGGCTCCTACGGCATGGCGATGCCGGCGTCGTTCTCCGCCAACAGGCTGTCGCTGGTCGACCGCGGCTTCGTCTATGCCATCGCGCATATCCGCGGCGGCTCCGACAAGGGCTGGGGCTGGTATCTCGACGGCAAGCTCGCCAAAAAAACCAACAGCTTTGACGATTTCGCGGCTTCCGCGCGCGCGCTGATCGATACCGGATATACCGGGGTCAAGCGCATCGTCGGCCATGGCGGCAGCGCCGGCGGCATGCTGATGGGTGCGGTCGCGAACCGCGCCGGCGAGCTGTTCGCCGGCATCGTCGCCGAAGTGCCATTCGTCGACGTGCTCAACACCATGCTCGACGATACCCTGCCGCTGACGCCCCCGGAATGGCCGGAATGGGGCAACCCGATCGAGAGCGCCGCCGACTTCCGCACCATCCTGTCCTATTCGCCCTATGACAATGTTGCTGCAAAGGACTATCCGGCGATCCTGGCGATGGGCGGCCTGACCGATCCGCGCGTCACCTATTGGGAGCCGGCGAAATGGATCGCGCGGCTGCGCCCGACCATGACGGGCGGCGGCCCGGTGCTGTTGCGCACCAATATGGGCGCCGGCCATGGCGGCGCGTCAGGCCGCTTCAACCGGCTCGACGAAGTCGCGATCGCCTATGCGTTCGCCCTGTGGGCAGCGGGATTGGCGGCCAAAGGCGAGGCGTGAGCCACTTTCGCTCGATCGCCATGGCCGGGCTCGTCCCGGCCATCCACGGTTTCGGCTGAAGCGGAAGTGAAGACGTGGATACCCCGAATTTAACGGGCGATTCCGTCTCAAGGAACTTCGGATTTTACCGCTTCATTTACGGCAACATGGTTTTGTTGGACGGCTGCCCGCGCATCCGCGCGGGGGACCCGCCGCCCGCCCGTCAGTACCAACGCAAACCACGGAACCCGCATGCGATGAAACTGGCAGACCGGATTCAGGAATTCCTGCAGCGCCTGACCCCGCTGACCCGCAGCCGCCTGTTGATCGAACTCGAACGGCTAGAACTTTGCGGCGCTGGAATGCCTGGCGCGGGGACAGTGCTGGAACGGCTGCGCGCGGAATTTCCCAACGGCGGCAACCCCCGCAATCGCGCGCCCGATGCCTCGGGCTATTTTTTCGCGCCGCTGGAACCATGGCTGGTCGACGGGGCTCCCGAACATGCCAATTCCGGCCTGATCTCGCGCGGCTCGCTGCCCGCCATCTGGGAATGGATCAGCCGGGATCTACTGCCGACCATGGCGCGCGACTATGTCGCCGGGATCAGCGAGCTGATCGCCGCCAATCATCAGCGCGAAGCAAAGCAGGCGGCGGCGACGTTCCAGTCGAAGGTCGCTAAATCTCTCGAGAATACGCTCAGCACGACGGAAGGTGCTGGCCAGACCCGGGCGAGGCTTGCGCTTTATACGGCCTCGCACGCGGCCTATGGCGACCTCGCCAAGATGCAGTGCGTCCTGCGTGCCCGCGACGGCCTCGCAAGGCTCGACGAGGCGCTCCCGGCGAGCCTTGCCAAATTCGATGATGCGAGGCGCGGTGCCGAGGTGACGGGGTTGCTCGATGCGTTTCGCGAGACCGAGGCCACCGCACTCCCGTTCGCGCTGGCGCTGGTGGCGCGGCGACTGAAAACCTGCTGGCAATTAATCCATCTCGCCACCGGGGCCGCGGCCGGCAAGAACGCGACGGACCTCGCCGCCACTCCCTACGCCATCACGGTGTCGATGGTGCTGGACCGGCTCGACGACAGGCGGTCGGCCTTGACCGCTGCGCTGAAGAACAACCGGGTCATGGTTGCCAGGGATCTTCTGATCGACATTTACGACATCGAACAGGCCTTGCGCGCGCGCATCCATGAGCTCGATGAATCCGACTGGGGCGTGCGGCTCGACGCGCTGATGAACGCGATCGCCAGCCTGGTGGAGAGCGAGGTGAGTCGTTTTCCCGATGAAATCGGCCATGTCCTGGGATCGCGCCGGCTGCGCGGTGGTCTTTCCTGGGCCGGCCGCCTGGCTCCGTTGCGAGCCG
Source organism: uncultured Alphaproteobacteria bacterium (assembly GCA_963808035.1). Classification (GTDB taxonomy): domain Bacteria; phylum Pseudomonadota; class Alphaproteobacteria; order Rhizobiales; family Xanthobacteraceae; genus Bradyrhizobium. The sequence goes on from CAWEEF010000017.1 coordinate 311,774, forward strand.
CGGTACACGGCGGCGCCAGATTCTGCAGGAACCTGGTCGGGGCGGCCTGATCACCCCCCAGCACCGGCAGCGGAGCCGCCGATCGGCCTTCCGGTCTTCCGCCGAAAGTCTAGCCGCCGACAGCCGCCCCCGCAGGAACCGTTTCGACAGCTTTGCGTTCCTTCGGAACGCGCCACTTCCATCCGGAAGCGGCGGTTACCTGGAGGAAGCAACCGTGGCAACCCTCGAGGCCAACCTCACTCCCCTCAGCGCATCCGAACATCAAATCCAGCTTCGCCGCGCCGTGATCGCGTCCACGATCGGGACCGCGATCGAGTGGTACGACTTTTTCCTCTACAGCACCGTCACCGGCCTCGTCTTCGCCAAGCTGTTTTTCCCACATTCCGATCCCTGGGTCGGCACCCTTGAGGCCTTCGCCATCTACGCCGTTGGCTTTGTGGCGCGCCCGATCGGCGCCGCCATTTTCGGGCATTACGGCGACCGCATCGGCCGCAAATCGACCCTGATCGCGACCTTGCTGCTGATGGGATTGGCGACCTTCGCGGTGGCGCTGGTCCCGACCTATCAAAGCATCGGCGTCTGGGGCGCGGTGCTCCTGACCGTATTGCGCTTCATCCAGGGCGTCGGCGTCGGCGGCGAATGGGGCGGCTCGGTGTTGATGTCGATGGAGTGGGCGCGCACCGACCATTCGCGCGGGCTGGTCGCATCCTGGCCACAATTCGGCGTGCCCTGCGGGCTTTTCCTGGCCAATCTGGCGGTGCTCGCCTTCAGCCAGATGTCTGGCGATCAGTTTCTCGCCTGGGGCTGGCGCATCCCGTTCGCCCTCAGCCTCGTCCTGGTCGGCGTCGGCCTCTATATCCGGCTCGGCATTCTGGAAACGCCGGTGTTCGCGAAGCTGCTCGCGGAGCAAAAGGTCGACCGCACGCCGATGCTGACAGTGATCCGGCAGCATCCCAAGGAAATCCTGCTCTCGGCGTTTGCCCGGATGGCCGAGCAGGCGCCGTTCTATATCTTCACCGCCTTCGTGTTTTCGTACGGCACCGGCACATTGCACGTTTCCCGCGACTTTCTGCTCACCGCGGTGCTGGCAGCCTCGGTGGTGTCGTTCGTCTCGATTCCAGTGTTCGGGCATGTGTCCGACCGCATCGGCCGCAAGACCATGTACATGATCGGCGCGCTGGTGACCGGCATTTTCGGCTTCATCTATTTCGCGATGCTGAACACCGGCTCGGAACCGGTGATATTCGTGGCGGTGATTCTTTCGCTCATTCCGCATGACATGATGTACGGGCCGCAAGCCGCGCTGATCGCAGAGAGCTTTACGGGGCGACTGCGCTATAGCGGCGCCTCACTCGGTTACCAGCTCGCATCCATCATTGCCGGCGGCCCGGCGCCGCTGATCGCGGCCTGGCTGTTCGCCAGCTATCATTCGCCTTACGCCATTGCGATCTATATCGGCCTTTGCGCCGTCATCACCCTGGTGGCGACCGCCATGATGACGGACTACACCGGCAAGGATATTTCCGGAGAATATCCGTCGGAGGCGATCGCGGGCGGCAGCCGGACCGGTCGCTGAATCCCGGCGACCGGCAGGTTGCCGGCCAATCGCGGGCTCTATCAGTCCAGCCGGCTGATCTGTTCTTCAGTCACGACGCGCTCGATGTTCTCGGTCTTACTCTTGATGCGGTAGCGCGGGCGTCCGTCCGACTCGATCGGCAGGCACGTGACAATGGTGTAGACGCTGCGTTGCTTGACGTCGGCGCGACCCTGCGGACCCTGCAACTGGTGATGAACGTCGTCATTGATCGCGAAATGATGGGCCATCGTCTGTCTTTCCCTTGAAGACGGGCTTTTATGGCGTTTTCGAGCGAAGCGGATGCCGGGTCGCGTGAAGAAAACGTGTCAAAACAAGAACTAAAGCCCGGTTCTAATTCGATTAGAACCGAATAGGCTTTAATCGCAACCGCCCTGTGAAGCAACAGATCTCATGGGCTGGGCGCGGCGCAGCAGTTAATTTAGATCAGACCGTAGCGCCGCGGCATCACACGGCGCGGGCGCCGGATGGCTCCGACGTCCGGTCTTGCCCGGCTGATCCGCCGCTTGGTTCCGGATTGTCAGCTACCGGTCAGCGTCTTGACCCCGTCCTGGTAGACGCCATCGATTGCTTTCTTGGCTTCGGCATCCGGCGCCCCCTTGGCATCGTAGGTGCCCATCCATTTCACGGCGGCCCCCTTGGCGTCCGGCGTCACGCTGATCGTCGAGTGATAGTTTGTGACCGGCAGCGGGCCAGACAGGATGGTGTACTGGTAGCTGTGATTGGCATCGTCCCAGCGCTCCAGCGCCTCGACGATCGTTCCGCCGCCCTTGAGCGACAGCGTGCGCTGCTTGCCGTCCGCGCTGAGCACACACTTCTCGATCGCTGGATGCCACGAGGCGATCCCGCAAAAATCACCGACCTTTTTCCACAACACGTCCGCCGACATCGACGATGTCATGATCACGGTCGAATCCAACGCGAGAACGGGAATGGTCGAAATGCCGAGGGCCGCCATGGCGGCGAGTGCCGTATAACGCATTGCATGTTCCTCCCTGTGCCATTGATCGCGGATCGTTCCGATCCAATCGGGCGATTTTACGCCTAACGCCTGCCAAGTCTCCCCCAAAATGAGCCGACCCGCGGGCCCCACAAGCCGCGCCGGTCAGCGCCTGTCGCACTCATCGTGGCCGTTCCCCGTTGGGTGGCTTGGTCGATTGGCCTGGACCGACGGCAAGCATGGTCACTACGGCTCCAGCCCACTCGACCACGGCTGTGAGAAACGTTGGGGAAAGGATCGTCCAGTCAACCATGGCCATGTGGCCTTCTCGCTACGACGCACTGCTTGCCGCCGTGTGATAGGTTAGGATCGGTAATCGAATGGCGAGAGTGACAAGTGTGACGGGATTGCAATGGACTCGCTGATCACCGCTGCGGCGCGCGCACTTGCGGCAGGCGATCCCCTCGGCGCATTGAAGCGGGTCGCGTTGCGCGACGACGCGCCGGCGCTGGCGCTGCGCGGCATCGCGATGGCGCAGCTCGGCGATCTCGTTCGAGCAAAAGCGCTGCTGCGACGAGCTGCACGCGCGTTCGGTCCGAAAGAGACGGTAGCGCGCGCAAGATGTGTCGTCGCCGAGACCGAGATCGCGCTGGTCTCGCGCGACCTGACCTGGCCCGCAAAGGCGCTCGACGCAGCACGGGCGACGCTCGAAGCGCATGGTGATCGCGTCAACGGCGCGCGTGCGCGGAATCTCGAGGTCCGGCGCCTGCTCCTGATCGGGCGACTCGACGAGGCCGAGCGCGCGCTCGCCACGATTGACCCCGCGCCCCTGCCACCGGCGTCGAGGGCGGCCCACGAACTGGTTGTTGCGGGGATCGCGATACGACGCCTCCGGATCGGGATTGCGCGCGCGGCGCTTGCGCGGGCCGAACGCGCCGCGCACGCGGCGAATATCGCCGCGCTGACGACGGAGGTCGAAAGCGCGTCCCTCGTCCTGAATACGCCGGCGGCGCGCCTGATTGCGCGTGGCGAGGAGCGATTCCTGCTACTCGAGGATGTTGAGGCGCTGCTGGTGTCGAAGGCGCTGGTGGTGGACGCGTGCCGTTATGTCGTGCGTGACGCACGCACGGTGGTTTCGCTCGCGACCCGCCCGGTATTGTTCGCGCTTGCACGCGCGCTCGCCGAAGCCTGGCCGGGAGACGTGCCGAGGAGCACGCTCGTTGCCCGCGCCTTCCGGGCGAAACACGCCGATGAATCGCATCGCGCCCGGTTGCGGGTCGAGATCGGGCGGCTTCGCGCGCAGCTTCGGGCGCTGGCCGATTTGAGCGCGACCACGCGAGGTTTTGCACTGGTGCCGCGCCGCCGCGGCGAGGTCGTGGTGCTGGCGCCGCCGGTCGAAGGGCCGCACGCGGCGCTGCTCGCCTTCCTCGCCGACGGCGAGTCGTGGTCGAGCTCGGCACTGGCGATGGCGCTGGCAGCGAGCCCGCGCACCGTGCAGCGGGCGCTCGATTCGCTTGCTGCAGCGGGCAAGGTGCAGTGGTTCGGCCGCGGGCGGGCGCGGCGCTGGATAACCTCGCCGGGGCCGGGATTCACGACAACCTTGTTACTCCCCGGGCCACTGCCGAGTGATTAGGATGGAAGCATGAAACGATCTGCAGCCGAAATCCTCCGTGAATATGGCCCGTTTCCGGGCGTCCCCCGCGTCAATGGGGTTACGTTTGACGGTCAGCAGGTCTGGATTGCTGCCGGAGACAAGCTCAACGCGTTCGATCCCGCGAGTGGGACCACGCTACGCTCGATTGATGTCGCCGCGCATGCAGGAACGGCGTTCGACGGCCAGCATTTGTTTCAGATCGCCGAGGATCGCATCCAGAAGATCGATCCGGACACCGGCCGCGTGCTCGCGACCATCCCGGCGCCTGGCGGCGGCGGTGACTCGGGGCTGGCGTGGGCCGAAGGCACGCTCTGGGTTGGACAGCATCGGGACCGCAAGATTCACCAAATCGATCCGCAAACAGGAGCGATCCTTCGCACCATCGAGTCCAACCGCTTCGTCACCGGGGTGACCTGGGTCGACGGCGAGCTCTGGCACGGGACCTGGGAAGGTGACGAGAGCGAGTTGACGCGGCTCGATCCTGCAACGGGAGAGGCCCTCGAGAGGCTCGACATGCCACCTGGAGTGGGCGTGTCGGGGCTCGAATCCGATGGCGGCGATCAGTTCTTCTGCGGAGGCGGAAGCAGCGGCAAGGTCCGGGCGGTTCGTCGGCCCAGGCGCGGCTCCACAGCCGGTGGTCGCGCCGAGACCCTGGTCGATTCCGGGCGCAAGTCGTCGACGCAGTCGTCACCGGCGGCAAGCCGGCGAGATTGACCATCAACTGGGTAGACACACGGGGCGTTCGCGCGCACCGCATCCGAACTCTATCGCTCGTTCCCGGTAAGCTGGCGCAGCGCGTCGCGGACCCGCATCACCACGCTGCCCCACTCGCGCATCTCGCACTGCCGAAACAACCGCGCGCTTGGGTACCAGGGACTGTCGTCCCGGTCGAGCAGCCAGCGCCAATCGGGAGTGTGCGTCAACAAGATCCAGATTGGTTTGCCCAGAGCGCCGGTGAGATGCGCGACGCTGGTGTCAACGGATATGACGAGATCGAGTTGCGATATCAGCGCGGCCGTGTCGGAAAAGTCGCCGAGTTCGTCGCCGAACTGGATCACATCGCAGCTCTGCAGTGTCTCGATATCGCCCGAACGAAGCTCTTTTTGCAGGCTTACAAAGGTCGCGTCGGTGTCCAAAAGCGGCAGGAGATCGCGCAGCCTGATCGACCGCTCCCGATCCCTGGCATGTTTGGTATTGCCGGCCCAGGCAAGCCCAATCTTCAAGGAGCGCTTCCCCGGCAACGCCGCCCAAAGCTCCTGGGCTGGTCTTGGCACGCGCAGATAAGGCGTGCGTGAGGGAATCGTCTGCAGACGGGTCCTGAAGGCCAGCGGCAGGCTGGGAAGCGGGCATTGGAAGTCGAGATCCGGCAGCGGATCGCCCTTGGCGATAACCCGAATCGTGCCGGCAACGCCGCGCATAAGCTTGCAGAGCGGCTCTTCAACTTCCAGAATGACGCGTGCGCCACGTTCCGCGACCAGCGCTATGTAGCGGCAGAATTGAATCGTGTCGCCAAATCCCTGTTCGCTGTGAAGCAAAATTGTCTTGCCGGCGATACCTTCATCGCCGAGCCAGAGTGGCTGCGGAAAATCGCGCTGGGTGATTCTCGCGGCTGGCGCCCTGCGGCGCCACTCATATTCAATCCACCCACGTTCGAAGTCGCCGGTGACAAGGCTCGACAGACCGTTGAAAAAATGCGCGTCGGCATCGTCTTGGCGCAACGCGATGGCGTGGTCGTAACTCGCCGAAGCCTCATCGAACCGCTTCAGATCATGTAGTGCGACGCCGCGATCGATAAGCGCCTTGACATGATCGCGCTCAATGCCAAGCGCGGCATCGTGGCTTGCCAGCGCCTCCTCCAGCCGCCGGAGCTTATGCAAGGTTACGCCGCGATTATTGATCACCGCGGCATCGTTTGGCCGCACGGCGATGGCATGTTCGTGATCCGCCAACGCCTCGTCGTATCGCCCGAGGTCACACAATGCGACGCCGCGATTGGTAAGTGCATCGGCATTGTCCGGCTCCAGTCCAAGCGCACGCTCAAAGCTTCCCAGCGCCTCGTCGGACCGCCCCAACTCATGGAGTGTGGCGCCGCGATTGACGAGAACATGGGCACAATCCGGATCTAGCGCGATGGCGCGGTCGTAGCTCTTCAGCGCTTCATCGAATTTCCTCTGGTCATGCAGCGCGGCGCCGCGACCGGCGAGCGCCTCGGGATAATCCGAGCGCAAGCCCAGCGCATCATCGTAACTCGCCAGCGCGCTACCGAACCGCCGGAGCTTGTGCAGAACAATGCCACGGTTGCAGAGCGCTTCGACGTGATGTGGCTGCAGATCCAGCGCGCCATTGTAGCTGGCCAACGCTTCTTCGCGGCGTCCCAGTCTGTCCAGCGCGTTTCCGCGATTACTGAGCGCATCGGCATTGTCGGGCCGTAGCGAGATCGCGCGATCGTAGTCTGCGAGCGCATCGTGGAATTGCCCGAGCCCATGGTGGGCGACGCCGCGATTGACCAGCGCCTCGACAAAGTCGGGATTGAGAGCAAGTGCGGTGTCGTAACTTGTCAGCGCTTCGGTGTGCCGTCGCAACGCCTGCAGGGTTACGCCACGATTGTTGAGCGCCTGCGGATAGTCCGGCTGCAGGGCGAGCACACGGTCATAGCCGGCCAGCGCCTCGCAGTGCCGGCCGAGCCCCTGCAGGACGCCTGCACGATTGTTGAGCACCTCGACATGGTCCGCTCGAAGGGCGAGCGCGCGGTCATAGCTTTCCAGCGCCTCGTTGTACCGCTTCATCGCCTTCAGCACCGCGCCGCGGTTATTCAGTGCCTGGATAAAGTCCGGCTGCAATGAGAGCGCGCGATCATAGTTGGAGAGCGCCGCGTCGTTTTTGCCGAGCGACGCGTTGATCACCGCCAGCAGGTTCAGCGTGGCCGCGGAATCGGCATCGGCGGACAATATTCTAAGGCAGACTTGTTCAGCTTCCGCGAGCTTTCCTGCGCAATAGAATTTCAGGGCGATATCGAAGGCCTGCGATAGCGTCAGTGCGACCGTCGTCATTGCCATGCGCCTTCACCGATCGGAGGCGATCCCAGCAGCGAGCGGCAACTCGCCTCGGCACCAGGTGAACGCGGATCGCCATCGCGATTCCCCGCGAAGCCGAACGATTTTGCTTTATCTGACTCGCCTGGATTCTGGCCAGCACAAAACCCGCCGGGAACGCGGACCGGTTAGTTGGGAAAACCGCTACATCTTGCTTGGCAGGACGCCCGATTTTTCTTGACGTCCCGGCGCCAACAGCGGCTTCGCTGGTGGTCATGACCACCAGCGAAGTGAGCGACCGGGCGACGCCTAATCAGGCTGCCTTGGCTTTGGATTTGGCCACATGGGTGGCGATTGCATCCATCAGCGCCGGCGACAGGCAGTCATAGGGCTCGAGCCCGAGTTCCTTGAGCCGGGTGCGGATCCCGCCCATCGCGGACGGCTCGACGCCGGCCTCGATCACCGAGGACACGAACGCCGCAAAGCCCGGCGCCGCCGAGCCGGCTTCGGTGAACAGTTCGGGATGGATGAAATCCAGCCCATAGAACGGATGCGCCTTGTTCTCGATGCGGCCGAACATGTGGGTTCCGCACACCTTGCAGGCGTGGCGCTGGATCGCCGCCGAGGCGTCGATGATATGCAGCTTGTCGCCGTTCTCGAGCACGCTCACGCTGTCGCGCGGAACCACCGCGACCACCGAAAAGATCGCGCCGTCCGGCTTCCAGCATTTGGTGCAGCCGCAGGCATGGTTGTGGGCGACGTCGCCCTTGATGCCGACCTTGACCGGCTTGTCCTTGCACTTGCACACCAGCGTGCCGCCGGCAAAGCTGCCCGAACCCTTCTTCACTCCGTTGTCAACCGATGGGTGGATATGAACAGTCATAGGCCTATCCTCCTTTTAAGTGTTTGACGTTTTTGATTTGGAAACGACGCGCTTGCGCTAGAACACCACAACCGAACGGATCGACTTGCCTTCGTGCATCAGCTCGAAGCCCCGGTTGATCTCCTCGAGCTTGAGAACGTGGGTAATCATCGGGTCGATCTGGATCTTGCCGTTCATGTACCAGTCGACGATCTTGGGCACATCGGTCCGGCCGCGGGCGCCGCCGAACGCGGTGCCCTTCCAGACCCGGCCGGTCACCAGCTGGAACGGCCGGGTGGCGATCTCCTTGCCGGCTTCCGCCACCCCGATCACCACCGACACGCCCCAGCCGCGATGACAGGCTTCCAGCGCCTGGCGCATCACAGTGGTGTTGCCGGTGCAGTCGAAGGTGAAGTCGGCGCCGCCATCGGTCAGCGTCACCAGATGCGCGACGATGTCGCCGCCGAGCTTCGAGGGGTTGACAAAATGCGTCATGCCGAACTTGCGGCCCCATTCTTCCTTGGAATCGTTGAGGTCGACGCCGATGATCCGGTCGGCGCCCACCATCCGCGCCCCCTGAATGACATTGAGCCCGATGCCGCCAAGCCCGAACACCACCACGTTGGCGCCCGGCGTCACCTTGGCGGTGTTGACCACCGCGCCGACCCCCGTGGTCACCCCGCAGCCGATGTAACAGCTCTTGTCGAACGGCGCGTCCTGCCGGATTTTCGCCACCGCGATCTCCGGCAGCACGGTGAAGTTCGAAAACGTCGAGCAGCCCATGTAGTGGAAGATGGTCTTGCCCTGGTGGCTGAAGCGCGAGCTGCCGTCCGGCATCACGCCCTTGCCCTGGGTGGCGCGGATCGCGGTGCACAGATTGGTCTTCTGGCTGAGGCAGCTTTTGCACTGCCGGCATTCCGGCGTGTAAAGCGGGATCACATGGTCGCCGGGCTTCACCGAGGCCACCCCCGATCCCACCTCGCGGACAATGCCGGCGCCCTCGTGACCCAGGATCGAGGGGAAAATGCCCTCGCTGTCGAACCCGTCCAGCGTGTAGGCGTCGGTGTGGCAAATCCCCGTCGCCTTGATCTCCACCAGCACCTCGCCGGCTTTCGGGCCCTCCAGATCAAGCTCGACAATCTCAAGCGGCCTCTTTGCCTCAAACGCCACCGCGGCGCGTGTCTTCATCTTGAACTCCTGTTGCGCTTGTCAACACCACAAAACATGCCGTCACTCAAGCTGCGCTCATTCACGACTTTTCCACGCCAGTCATTTGATACCTGTGCAACTGGACTCGGCCTTGGTGGCGGCTTCGGGCTTGTCTTCATGGCTGGGCGGGCGGCCGCCTGGAATGGCATTGTTGGCGCGCGCGCGCAGATAGACATAGAGGTCGTCGAGATAGCACATCACGTTGACGTTGCTGGCGAAGGACGGCATCACCTTGTCATTGGCGGCATCGACATTCTTGCGGCCGTTGGTGACGATGCCGACGAAGTCCGAATAGCCGAGCGTCTTGAGGGATTCGGCCAGCGCCGGGGCATAGCTCGAGCCCTCGCCATTGGGGCCATGGCAGACATGGCAGTCCGAATGGTAGCGGCGGAAGCCGGAGAAGGTGTACCAGTCGACGGTGCCGTCCGGGCTGATCTTGTAGGTCGGGTTGCCGTCCTTATCCAGATACTTGCCATTGTCGGAGGAGGCGACCGCCGGATTGCCGGGCGCTTCGGCAGCGGCGGTTCCGACCGCGGCCAGGCTCGCCAGAACGGCGAGCGCGAATTTCCAGGGAGTGATCTTCACCAAGATTGTCCTTGTGCGCATGGAGCCGTGCGGCGGTAAAACCAAAGGCGGTGCAACGAAATCGGCGCGCAGCAAGCCAGCGGCGCGCCGATTGAGGGGGATCCCGGCGTCGTGCCGTTGCTACTCGCTCGGCAACGCAAACACGGTCAGCGTGCCGCCCAGCGAGGTATAGGCCGCAAGTCCGGCATAGCCGCCGACGGCGCCAAGGCCCGCGGTATCGACGGTCTTGTCCTTGGTCGGCAGTTTGCCCTGGTCGACGGCGCCATGCCAGGCGGCGGCGTTCTCGGGCTGCAGCAGACCGGCCGCCAGCCCAATGCCCGCCCAACCGCCAACACCCGAGAGCACGGCGACGTATTGCTTGCCGCCATGTTCGTAGGTCATGACGTTGCCGATGATGCCGGACGGGGTCTTGAACTTGTAGAGTTCCTTGCCGGTCTTGGCATCGACCGCCTTCAGATAGCCTTCCAGCGTGCCGTAGAACACGACGTTGCCGGCGGTTGCCAGCGCGCCGCCCCAGGCCGAGAACTGCTCCTTGTTGGACCACACGATCTTGCCGGTCTTGCCGTCCCAGGCGATGAAATTGCCCATGTTGGTATCGCCCTTGGGCGGATACATCGCCACCGCCGCACCGACATAGGCCTGACCGGCCGTATAGGCGACCTTGTAGGGCTCATAGTCCATGCAGACGTGGTTGGTCGGGACGTAGAACAGTTGCGTCTCCGGGCTATAGGCCGCCGGCTGTTCGTCCTTGGTGCCGAGCGCCGCCGGGCAGATGCCCTTCGAGTTGTGGTCTTCGCCGCCATGTTGCGTCGAATAGGCGTCGACCACCAGCGGACGGCCATAGGTCTTGGACGACTTGTCCATGTCGACCTTGCTGGCCCAGTTCACCACCGGATCGTACTTCTGGGCGACCAGCAATTCGCCACTGGCCCGATCGAGCGTGTAGCCGAAGCCGTTGCGGTCGAAATGCGTCAGCAGCTTGCGCGCCTTGCCGTCAATGCTCTGATCGCTCAGGATCATCTCGTTGACGCCGTCAAAGTCCCACTCGTCGTGCGGGGTCATCTGGTAGATCCATTTGACCTTGCCGGTATCGAGATCGCGCGCCCAGATCGACATCGACCAGCGGTTGTCGCCGGGGCGCTGCACCGGGTTCCAGGTCGAGGGGTTGCCCGATCCGTAATAAACCAGGTTCAGTTCGGGATCGTAGGAATACCAGCCCCAGGTGGCGCCGCCGCCGATCTTCCATTGATCGCCCTCCCAGGTCGAGGTCGAGGAGTCCGGTCCGACCGGCTTGCCCAGCGAGGTGGTCTTGGCCGGGTCGATCAGCGTGTCGGCGTCCGGCCCTTCCGAATAGCCGCGCCAGGCCAGCTTGCCGTCCTTGATGTTGTAGGCGCTGACCCAGCCGCGCACCCCGAACTCGCCGCCGGACACCCCGATCAGAACCTTGTCCTTGTAGACAAACGGCGCGTCGGTGCCGGATTGGCCCTTGCCGGCTTCGCCGTCCATCACCGACCAGACCTTCTCTCCGCTCTTGGCGTCGAGCGCGACCAGCGTGGTATCGGCCTGATGCAGGAAGATCTTGCCGTCGGCATAGGCGACGCCGCGGTTGACGGTGTCGCAGCACATGATCGGGATCACGTTCGGATCCTGTCGCGGCTCATACTTCCACAGGATCTTGCCGTCATGATTGAGATCCAGCGCATAGACCGTGTTCGGAAACGGCGTGTGCACATACATCACGTCGCCGACCACCAGCGGCCCGCCTTCGTGACCGCGCAAAACCCCGGTCGAGAACGTCCACGCCACCTGCAGCTTCTTGACGTTGGAGGCGTTGATCTGGCTCAGCTTGGAAAAACGCGTGTTGGCGTCGTCGCCCTGCTGCATCACCCACTGCTTCGGATCCTTGGCCAGCTTGTCCAACGCCTCGTCCGCGCGAGCCAGCGATCCCTGCAGTGCCATCAGGCTAACGGTCGCAAGTAGCACCTTGTGCATAGTCAATCCTCCCAATGATGAACGAAGGGTTCCGTCAGAACGGCCCACTTTTCAGCTTTCTTCGTTGCTATCCCTACCCGGTTCGGCAACAGGAAACTTGCCCAAGAGGGAAGCGGGTTTGCGCGATAGCGAAGCCCGGCGAACTTTTTGGCGCGCACCCGTGACTTCCGCCGGTGCCGGACCGCCATGCTGCGCGGTCAGCGGTTTGCCCCTCGATCGGCGCTCCACGCGCGGACCCCTTGGGTCGAGGTTTCCCTTGACGGCGCTGAGACTAAGTCGGAGGATTATCAATGGGGTGTCCGGAGAAGTGCCGCTCAACCCCGCATGATCGCCTTAATTGAGGTCATAGTCGCTCCATCATGACACAGGGCCTCTCACGGCAAGCGGTCATGTTTTGATCTCGAATCGGTGGCTGGATAATGTCCGACACGGTCCACTCGCTCAACACTTCCGGATTGACGCCGAAGAAGCAGATCCAATGTTGGTCAGATGCACTGACCGATCTTTGCGGCCAATTCGACATCGATCCGCTGGAGGCCTCGTCGTTCGAAGGCCGGATCAACTACACGACGGTTTCGAAACTAAAACTCTGTCAGATCGAGGCGAGCCAGCATCGGCTTGCGCATACCGCCTCCCGCGCAAAACTGGACGCCCATCCGTTCGTTAAAATATTGTTCCAGACGTACGGGATTTCGCATTTCGAGCAGGGCGGCCGCCGCATCGAGCTGATGCCCGGCGACTGCCTCGCCTACGACGTATCCTGTCCGCACACTATCGTCAGCCCGACGCTGACGCGACATGAGGTCGTCATCGTGCCGAAGGAGCTGCTGCAAGAACGCGGCTTCCGCTCGGCGAAGATGTTGGCATGCAAACTCTCGGCGCGCACCGGCACCGGCCGGATCGCCTATAATTTTGTCCATGCCGCGTTCGACGAGGCAACCAAGCTGTCGCCGAACAACGCCATCGGGGTGGCCGATGCGCTGATCGACCTCCTGCTGTTGCCATTGCGCGAGCCCTTCGCGATGTTCGATCGTGTCGGGCCCGAGGCGATGTATGTCCGGGCGCAGTTCTTCATTCGCGAACATCTGCGCGACCCCGATCTTTCCATCGACCAGATATCGGCGGCGCTGAACTGCACCAAGCGTTATCTACACATGTTGTTCAGCGACCGGGGTACCACCATCAGCGATTATATCCGGCACGCCAGGTTGCAGAACTGCCGCCAGGAGCTGGAGACCCAGGCCGGAAAGACCATCACGGACGTGGCATTTTCGTGGGGCTTTTCGAGTTCGTCGCACTTCAGCCGCGTATTCCGGGATTATTTCGGAATTGTTCCGTCTGCGATTCACAAAGCGCAGCACGGTGGCCTATCCCCGGACTTTCCTTTTTCCCCGGACTTTCCTTGCGAATAGAACGCCCGCGTCGGCGTGAACAGCAGATGTCCGCTTTGCACGCCGGCTCGCGCGTGCTCTCCCCCGAATCAAAGCGCGGCCCGGCTCGACGCAGGAATTGTCGATCGAGCCGGGCCAATGGTTTCGACGCGCTATTTGCGCGCTGCGCAGGCGTACATGTTGATTTCCATGCCCACCGGCAGTTCGACAATTTTAGGAGTCTTCCAGCTCATTCCATCCTCCCAACAAGTTTGACGCGAATTCCACGTCGAGGCGGAACCTAGGGCCACGCGCGACGTCGCGCAAGTGCGGAAGATCAACCGTTGAACACCTGCAGGCGACGCCCGACAGCCGATATTTCTCTCCTCGACAATTCGATTTCTCTCTTGGGCAAAGTCAGGCGGCTATTCGTCCTCTACGCGGACGAGACCAGCTAGAGAAAAAAGCAGGAGTGCCGCTGACTGCCAGCGCTTGTGCCTTCGCCAGGTCGTGTCGCCTCCAGTGCCGATCTGGAGCATCAGCAACAGCATTGCCACGTTCCGCAGCTCAGCCCTCGAATTTGAACGAGATCTTGAGCTTGGCGCGGTAGGCTTCGACCTTGCCCTTCGCATCGAGTTGAAGGTCGAGCTGGACGACTTCGGCGACGCGAAGGTCACGCAGGGATTTTCCCGCCCTGCTGACGGCTGCCGTGGCTGCCTTTTCCCAGGATTCTTTGCTTGTGCCGACCAGCTCGATCACCTTGTAAACGCTCTCGGTCATCACGTCCTCCCGTTGATATCAGGCAGGAGGTCAGATCTCCCGCCGCGGTGCGAACCTAGCATGGCAAAGCGAGCGCCGATAGGAAGCAGCGCAACACGCCTGCGCAGATCCCGACCCGCAAGGCGCAGCCGGCCAGAAACGTAACACGACTGCTCCCGCACCGATGAACAGCAGCATCACCTCGGCCGGAAGAATGACGGTCACCGCCAGACACACAGCGGCAATCGCCAATGCAGCAGTCCTCCATGCCGAGCCTGGCAGCAGACTCCCCGGAAGTGCTGCATTTACGCAATGAACCACCGCCTCCACGGTGACCGCGAAGTCGCTTGCGCAAGCCCTGATCTCGGGCGAGCCTTGCGGGCGACGAATAGGCGGAGTCGAACGAAATGGTCATCGCCGCGGATTCCGCAGTCCTGACGGATGCGATTGAACCATCGCCATCTGGCGCCAGCTTGCGTGGCCTCGACGCCGTTAACCTGCTTCTCGCTGGAGCTTTGTCGGGCTTCGGTCCCTGCGTCGCCGCATTTCTGGCCGGGCGAAACTGGACCCCACAGAGCATCGGTTTTGTGCTGACGGCAGGTGGATTCGCCGGATTGCTCAGTCAACTGCCCGGCGGTGCATTGCTCGATGCTATCCGATCGAAGCGAATCGCGGTCGCGCTCGGTGCCGGTGGTTGCAGCAGGCGCGCTGATTATTGCGGTTTGGCCGAGTTTCCCGTTGGTGCTCGCAGCGCTGGTGCTCCAGGGGATCACCGGTGGCTTCCTTGGACTGGCAATTGCCGCGATCAGCCTTGGCCTGGTCGGCCACGCAGCGCTCGCCGAACGACTCGGGCGCAATCAGCGCTTCGCCTCGATGGGCGGGGTAGCCGCGGCCGGTTTCATGGGCCTCATCGCCTATTTCCTGTCCTTTCGCGCGATATTCTTTGTCGCCGCGGCACTGGTGATTCCGCTGTTCGGCGCTCTTGGCCGCATCCGGCCCGCAGATATCCATTTCGGCCGTGCCTCGTGCCTGCCGGATCATGAGGGGCCGAGCAGACCGCCGAGAGTACCGCTCCGAAGCCTTTGGAAGATCCGCGGCCTGCTCATCTTCGCCGGTTGCGTGTTCTTGTTCCAGATGGCCAACGCGTCGATGCTGCCGCTCGCTGGCGAAGCGTTCGCATACAGCAAGGAGGCTCTTTCCTCGCTCATCGTCTCAACCTTGATCATCGTGCCCCAGGTAATCGTGGCGATCATGGCGCCCTGGGCCGGACGTCGGGCGAACATCTGGGGCCGCCGGCCGCTGCTGCTCGTCGGATTCGTGGCATTGCCGATCCGTGCGCTGATCTTCGCCTGGACCACCGCTCCAATGATTCTTATCGTCGCTCAATTGCTCGACGGAGTCAGCGGAGCGATGCTGGGCGTGCTCACGGCGCTGATCGTCGCCGATCTCACTGCGGGGACCGGCCGGTTCAATCTAGCGCAGGGGTTCGTCGGGATGGCGTCCGGGATCGGCGCTTCGCTCAGCACGACACTTTCAGGCCTCCTGGTCGGGAGCCTTGGCCGCGCAGCGGGATTTCTAGGCATCGCCGCAGTGGCCATGGCCGCTGTGCTTCTCCTGTGGTCGCTCATGCCCGAGACCAATCCCTCAAATAGGAACGAGCAGCTATGACCGCTCGTTCTCGTATCGAGAGCTCGGGGCCGACAAGGTTTCTTCGAAACAGCGGCACGCTGGAGAAAGACCTCATCGTTACTGGTCTTTTGCCACAGCGATTTCGCGCGAAATGAACGCGATGGTCTTGTATCATTTTGCGGTGACTCAAGAACTTTTAGGAAGGACTCGTGATGGCCTTTAAGGTTCAGGTCGGCGCAGCGCAGATCGCGATCCATCAGGGACAGACGGTATTGCTCACCGAAACCGATGGGCGGGTGAACTGGCCAAGCAAATGCGGATTATATTTCCGCGACACCAGGGTAATAAGCGCCTGGGTGATCTACGCCAATGGCGAACGGTGGGACCTACTGAACGGCGGCGCCGTTGCTCCTCACGCGGCGCGCATCTTCCTGACCAATCGCACCTTCGCGACCGAGGACGGGCCGGTCGCGGCGCGTACGCTGGGCCTGGAAATCGGCCGTCAAGTAGACGGCGGACTGCACGAAGACATCGACATCACCAACAACAGCCAGAAGCCGGTTCGTTTCAACCTCGAGATCGCGATGCGCGCCGATTTCGCCGATATTTTCGAGGTGAAGGGTGACAATATTGTACGGCGTGGCCACATCATCACCTCATGGTCGGCCAAGCGGGAAGTACTTCGGATAGCTTATCGCAATAAGGATTTTCGCCGGGAAGTCGTCGTCCGCACCGGCCACGGCGACGGCAAGTCGACGGTATATGCCAACGGGCGCTTGAGCTTCGACATTGCACTGAAACCCGGGCAGGCCTGGCATCGCTGCTTGATCTACGACCTCGTGGATGGCTCAAAACACACCCGGGCATCGAAGGAATGTACCTATTCCGCGACGTCGGGCCACTCCCGCAACATAGACCAATGGCAGCGAACCGTTCTGAAAATCGAGACCAGCAACGAGGAGTTCTATCGCTGCTATAATCAGGGCGTTCAGGACATGGCGGCGTTGCGGCTTCCGTTGCAGAGCACAGATCACATGGTGTTCGTGCCGGCCGCAGGATTGCCGTGGTTCGTGGCTTTGTTCGGCCGCGACACCCTGATCGTTTCGTTGCAGACGATGATTGTCTACCCGGAATTCGCTGCGGGTACTCTGGAGGTTCTGGCGCAGTATCAAGCAACCCAGCGCGACGACTACCGTGACGCCGAGCCAGGCAAGATCCTGCACGAGCTTCGTTACGGCGAACTGGCGCATTTCAAGTTGATTCCGCACACGCCCTATTACGGCACGGCGGACGCGACGCCGCTCTATTTGATCGCGCTGCATGCGGGGTGGAAGGCAACTGGCGACCGCACGCTGATCGAGCGGCATTTGTCGAATGCCGAAGCCTGTCTGACCTGGATCGACAAATACGGCGATCGCGATGGCGACGGATTCCAGGAATATCAGACGCGGTCGACAGCCGGCTACGAGAACATGGCGTGGAAGGATTCAGGAGATTCCGTGATGTATCCTGACGGTACGCTGGTGCGCGGTCCGAAAGCGCTGTGCGAATTGCAGGGCTATGTCTTCGACGCCTGGTTGCGCATGGCCGAGATCTACGACGAGCTCGGCAACAAACGACGCGCCAACAGGCTGCGCAAAAAGGCTGCGTTGCTGTTCAAAAGGTTCAACGAGGTGTTCTGGGACGAAAAATCAGCTTTCTATGCCTTCGCACTGGACGGAGACAAGAAAAAGGTACTCTCCGTGGTTTCCAATGTCGGGCAGTGCCTCTGGTCCGGCATCATCGCGCCAAAACGTGCCGCTGCCGTTGTAAAGCGGTTGATGCAAAAGGACATGTGGAGCGGTTGGGGAATCCGGACGCTGTCAGCGGATCATCCCTCGTTTAATCCATACAATTATCAGACCGGCGCTGTATGGCCGCATGACAACTCGCTGATCGCACTGGGAATGCGACGCTACGGCTTTGATGCAGAGGCCGCAGCGTTGGCGCGCGACATCAGCGGCGCCGCGAGTCATTTCCTGCTGAACCAATTGCCCGAACTCTATGCAGGTTTGCAGCGCGATCCGACGGGTTTCCCGGTGCAGTATCTCGGTGCCAATGTGCCGCAGGCCTGGGCGGCAGGGTCGCCGTTCGTATTGCTACAGGCGATGCTCGGGCTTCAGCAGGATGCTCCGCGTGGGAAGCTATATGTTGACCCCGCGCTGCCGGCCTGGCTGCCAGACGTGACGTTGATCGATCTGCGGCTAGGGCGGCGACGGTTCGATATCCGGTTCCGGCGGGACGGCAAGGAGACTGCATTCGAAGTGCTTAGGGGAAAGCACGGCGTGGTAGAGCGGAAAGCCGTCCGTATTTCACATACATAATTCGAGCTCGCGATGCTCTCGCCGCCGCTGGGTCGGCGACGCACGAGTCCGTGAATTGAGCGTGAACGCCAAGGCCCTCGCGAGCATCACGCGGAGACCAGCGGGATCGTCAAGGCAGGGTTGCTCGCAGGCGGCTTGGTCCGGAACTCTGCGGCACTAGCTGAACGAGACTTGTTTCTCGGGATGAAAAGGCCTGTCCGATGTCCGCTCTTGCCGGCACCCTAAATCTGTCCGCGCTGCGCCATGGCGGAAGTTTCGTGGCGATTCTCGCGGCGGCGTGGGCAGGCCTTTGGCTGGCTGGCGCAGTTTTCACGTTGGAGCCGCCGCAACTAACGACTGATTCCGCTCCAGCCATGACCTTTTTGGCTGCCAACGCGATCGAGGCCGTCGCATTTGCCGAAGATGGAACGAACGCGGCGACCGAGCCGCCGGCGCGCAAGGATAAGCAAGCCGCTCAGTTGTTCGGTATGGAAACCGAGCCTGTCGCCACCGGCGAGTTGCCGGAAAAATGGCACCACATCGAGACCGCGATGGCGCAAGATTTCGCGGTGGTTGCGCAATGCCATGCAAATCGGACCTGCCCTGTCGCCGCGCAACGACTGATCGACATCAGCGCGAAGGGCGCCGGACGAAGCGGCCGGGCACGTGTGGGCCTGATCAACCGAGCTGCGGACCTCGCCATCAGCCCGGCCAGTGACGAGATGCAATGGGGCGTTGCGGATCATTGGAGCGATCCGTTTGAAACGCTGCTATCCAATCGCGGTGACTGTGAGGACTACGCGATCCTCAAATATGCTGCGCTGCTGGAAGCTGGCATTCCCAAGGACGACGTGAAGATCATCATCTTGAAAAACCTCTTCCCAAACGAAACTCATGCCGCGGTCGCAACGCGCGTCGATGGTCAGTGGCTGATTCTGGACAATCGTACGCTAACGCTGGTGCGCGACACAGATGTCAGGCGCACGATCCCGGTATTCGTGCTCGACCATGAAGGGGTCAAGCGATTCAACTGGGCGAGTCAGAATCGACGCGTTGGCAGTTGATTCCTACGCACGGTCTTGCCCTATCAAAGCTGTTGGTAGACCTGTCAGCCATGTCTCCGGCTGAAGGCGAGGCGGAGCCAGGCCCGCGAGGATGACGCGGCGATGTTCGCATTCAACCTCGCCAAATGAAGGTTGTTATGGCGCCGACCCGCCGCGTGCAGTGCGTTGAATCATATCCGAAACAATGACAACTGTCCGCGCGAGCGGTCGCAATCCAGCGCCAGGTTGAGAGGGCTAAAACCGGCGATTTCGTTTTTGCTGGGCAAGCGTGCAATTGCCGCTGTCGAACATGGCAATGGAACTGGTATTGCGGCACTCGTCCGATCGCCGCCCGGTGCCTGCCTGACCTCTCGACCTGGTAAGTGCTCTCAGATTACGCCTTTTTTTCTCGATAAGTCGCGGCGCACTTCCTCGAGCAAAATGTAGGTCGCCCTTAAGCCAGTGCTCAAATCGATGAGCCCCTTATTTGTGAGCCAAAGTCCCCGCCACATATCTAATTCGGCTTGGTGTCTTGCTTCGTCTCCGGCCGGCGGCTTCGTCCCCAATAGCTTCAATCCCGCTCTTGCGATGAAGGAATCCGCTTCGGTAAAGTTATCTTTGGCGTCGTCTGTAGGCCGCGACATGTTTTTCCTTCCCAATTTGAATCTTGATGAATTATTGGGCTACGGCAATCTCGATAGTATAGAGCGCGCCATCTTGGCATGTTGCGGAATGGGGCAAAAGCTCGAAAACCGCGAAAGCCCCGACCGAGCGAACCGTTTGCGACGGGCGCGGGGACGGTTCGGCGGCCGTTGACCGACGCAGCGGTGAGCAATCGGCGTGCGGAGGAATCGCAGGCCCGTTGACGTGTGATGCACGGTTTCGGAGGAGGGAAATATCATAGCGGGGCGACCTTGCTGACCGGCATCTGCTTCTGCGCCAAATGCGCGGGCGCGATGACGCAGCGGACCGGCAAGTCACGACCCTCAAACAAGAGGTCCACCGGACCAATCGATAGCAGCCGACCTTTTCACAAAATCGGCGACTGTTCGATCACCTCGTCGGCAACCGCACCGTTACGATGTCCCGCCGTGGACTGCACGGACCTTTCGGGCTAAGCTCAAAATCCGGCTCGGTGTCCGGGACGTGGCCTCATCTGCGTTGAGCCCCGGAGCCCAAACCGTTTCGCTCAGGCCAGAGTCTCCGTGAAGGAGGTGTCTAATGGCTAAGCCGCTCGACCATCCGAAGCCGGATCTTTCGCGTCTGTCCACCCGCCAGATCAAGCTCCCGAAAACTCGAAATGGCCTGGAGGGCGAGCTTTACGAATGGCTATCCGCGGTCACGCGACTGACGCGTCAGCCGCCGGAAAGCGGAGTGGACGCTGCCACCGTTCTGATGTCGACGGCGCAGGACAGCATCGACGTGCTGATGCAGGCGCCTACGTCAATGGCGACCAGTAGCTCCGGCGGCAGGCAAACAGTGCACGCCCAATTCCGTTGGGGGCGCTTCGCCACCGGCGAGTGGTACGTGAGCGCGGTGTCGTTCGGGGTCAACGCGCCGGGTGCGCAGCTACGCCTTGCGCGGCAGCGGGCATTAAAGGAGCGCCTGCTCGACAAGGCAGAGCTCGAGAATGCTCGACATCTGCACTTGCGTCAGATGGTGTTTCCTGCGGAGGGCCATCAGGAGACCTGGGTGAAGGACGTTCACCACGGTGACTGGGTCATCAAGGAGGCGATCGAAACCGCGCACGAGCACGCGCGCGAGAACGCTGAGATGCTCGAGAATCCCGTGACGTGGGCCGACATGGCTATCGATATGTTGACCTTGGGCGCCGCCACACCGAAATTCACGGGAGCCGAGAAGCTCGAGCACATGGGTGAGCATCTGAAGGGAGAAGCGGCCGGGGCATGGCGACTTCTCACGCAGAATCCCGTCGCCCGGGCCGAGCTCGAACACCAGCGCACGCTTCTTCGCATCGAAGCTCTTGAACTCGCGCACAAGACCGCGGAGCTCGGCCGCGAAGATTATAAGCTATATCAGGAGCTCAAGAAGACCAAGGAGAGCAAGGGGGACAGGCTTCTTTTTACGGGCGTGGATTACGCGAGCATGATCCCTCTCGCTGGGCCATTTGTTAGGACGATCGCCGGAATGATCTTCGACATCGCCATCGCGAGCGACGCCGCCCGGGTCACCAGGATCCGGAGCCGCATGTACGTTTGGTTCGTCGCCGGCTACGTGCACCAGCTTGCGCTGGCCGATACCGGTGCGCCGAAATTGGATACTTCGCACGGCAAGCTCGGTGAGGGATGGTTCAAGTGGGACCAAAAGTATTTCAACCTGGGTGTCAAGACGGCACCTCCGGCGAGTAGCTACGGCAGCTTCGCTGTGCAAGCTTCGCTAATGCACTACGCGGCCGAGCACTACACCGCGGGCGGCTGGGGCGGCTTGGGCTTCAAGCCCCACAACTGGAAGACGATCGACGACTATATCGTGAACTGGAATCCCGAGATCCTCGGACGCGCTCTTGCCACCCAGCTTCACACGCGGAAAACCCTGATCGAGTAGGAACCTACAACCGCGCCGGCGCTGGTACGCCCTGCCAATTGCTGCTCCTGGGCACTAAACGGACATCGAAGGTTTAGCGCTCAATGTCGGCTTCCGAGGGAATAACGGAATTTCCTCAATGGGTCGTCCTGCCGCTACTTATCAATCGGTCGTTGCGAAAATGCGGGCTCGTCGTATCCCTCTCGACTGCTGTAGAACCGCAGCGCCGTCAGCCCCACGCCGACGATGATCGCGAACACCGCCCCGGCGACCATCGCCGCGTATCCCCCGGCGGCCATCGGCTCGCGGCGGCTTAATCTGCTGGTGTTCCGGGGGCGGCACCCCCCAGATGTTCTTGGTATGTTCTTGTGACGCATGCCACGCGACCGGCTCCAGTGGTTCGAACGCTGACACCCGCCATGGATACCGGCGCCGGCCGAAGTGCGGCACCCCGCGACGCGGGAGGGCTACTGCTTCCAGCTGGCCTCATCGTGTCCACGACCAGTACGCCGAGGCCGCGCTAGGAATCCGCGAATACTTCCTCAATAAGCCTACGGCATCGGCGCGCGAACGCCGATCCCTTGCATGAAAGAAGCGTGATCGGACGCACCTCGAGGAATTGGCGGAACCAAGCGCGTATGTTAATATTGATACAGGGAATGCCTAGTCCGAACTAGAGGAGCCCTCCATGTGCGACTACAGTCTGCACCACCTCTCCTCGCGGCCTGCCAGGGTCGCGGACAAGCTGGTAACAACGGAACTTGCGAGATCCAGCACTCGTGGCTTTGCCGCCGTCGGCGAGCTCGGTGCCAAGCTCGTAATTCATGACAGTCCACCCGACGTGGCGGTCTGCCTGCTGCCCGGAACGGAACTGGCCTTCGACGACGATGTCCGGTACGATCGCGCCTTCAGCTTTTTGGGCAAGGCCCGTGTGAATCACAAGGTCGCAAGCTTTCGGCAGATCGATGTGAATGATCCGCACGTTCAGCACGATGCGTTGGAATTCCCAGATGGACAAGTTCTGAAGATCACACGGCTGGTCGCTGGCCAGACCGCGACGGTGCTGCAATTGCCGGTTGCGACACAGCACTCCGAACATGTTGAAACTGAATTCGTTGCCCGCTCGTCCGGCTCGCGCGTCACCTTGAACCGGGTTTCGGTCAAGCCGGGAATGGCGTCGCTCCTGATGCCGAACCTGGGTACGGTGATGTTGTGGCAGACCCTGGTGCAGTCGTTCCGCAATTTGACGGCTCCCAAGCAGCATCCGATTCTGAAGGCCGCGTTGCCTGCAGGTGTCGATGCCGAGGAGATCGAGGCTAGCTTCAAGCAGAGCGTGCCGGCGGTGACGCTGCCGAAAGCGCCTTCGACTCAGAATCCAGAGAAGATTGGGGTCAGGGCGCCTGCTTAGTCGGCCGTTAAGCCGGCGAATTGAGCGCTATCTATCGGGATGGCACGAGGCGGGCAGCGCAAAGGCGTTGCAGCAGCGGGTGCCCGTAAAGACGTTTGGTGGCGGATCAATTTGAAGCGGGGATGTGTTTTCTCGCACGCATAGCGGGGACGACCGCCGTGGAGAACGTGACCGCGACGCCTTAAGAATTAAGCCAGAGGAACGAAGGAGAACTAGACATGGACATCCGATCTCAAGTTTCGATGGTCTTTCACCTGGATAAATGCATCGGCTGCCACACCTGCACCATCGCGTGCAAGAACATCTGGACGGACCGCAAGGGCACCGAGTACATGTACTGGAACAACGTGGAGACCAAGCCGGGCACGGGATACCCGACACGTTGGGAGGACCAGAACAAATACCGCGGCGGCTGGGTGGTCGATGGGAAGAAGCAGAAGAGCCTGCGGCTGCGGCTGCAGGGCAAATGGGGAACGCTGAGCAACATCTTCTATAACCCCTATCTGCCCACGCTCGACGACTATTTCGAACCCTGGACCTACGACTACCAGAACCTGTTCAACGCGCCTGAAAGCGACAGCCAGCCTACCGCGCGCGCCATCTCGATGGTTACCGGCAAGTACATGGACACCATCGAGGCGGGCCCGAACTGGGACGACGACCTCGGCGGCTCGCAGGTCTACGCCAACAACGATCCGAATTTCGACGGCGCCACCGAGGAGGAAATGCGCCAGATAAACGAGATCAACAGTACCGTCTTCTTCTACCTGCCCCGTATCTGCAACCATTGTCTCAATCCGGGCTGCGTGGCGGCCTGCCCGCAGGGGGCGATCTATAAGCGCGGCGAGGACGGCGTGGTGCTGGTCAGCCAGGATCGATGCCGCGCTTGGCGGATGTGCGTCTCGGGCTGCCCCTACAAGAAAACTTACTTCAACTGGTCGACCGGTAAGGCCGAGAAGTGCATTCTGTGCTATCCGCGCCTCGAAAGCGGGCAGCCTCCGGCGTGCTTCCACTCATGCGTGGGCCGTATCCGCTATATCGGCCTGGTGCTCTACGACGCCGATGAGATCGAGCAGGCGGCCATGGCGCCGCAAGACCAACTGGTGCAGGCGCAGCGCAACTGCATCAAGGACCCCTTCGACCCGGCGATAATCGCGGCCGCCAAGGCGAGCGGGGTTCCCGATTCGAAGATCGAGGCGGCGCAAAAGTCGCCGGTCTACCAGTTCGTCAAGATGTGGGGCCTCGCGCTGCCGCTCCATCCGGAGTTCCGCACGCTGCCCATGCTGTTCTACGTGCCGCCGCTGGGCCCGGTGCTCGCCAAAGTGGAAAACGGCGTGTACGACAACGTGGCCTCCGAGGCAAGATTGGGGCCGTTGATGAGCTCGCTCGAAAGATCGCGCATACCGCTGCGCTATATGGCGAGCCTGTTGTCGGGGGGCAATGAAGAGATCATCCGCGACGTCTATCGCAAGCTGGTCGCGGTGCGCGTCTACATGCGCTCGAAGAAGGTCAAGGATATACCTGCGGAAGAGGTGGAACGGGCGCTCGCCGCCGGCAAGACTACTCCGGCCGAGGTGGAGGCGATCTGGCGGCTCACCTCGCTGCCCACCTTCGAAGAGCGCTTCGTGGTTCCGGCTATGGAGCGCGAGACGGCGGTCGAGTCTCTGTTTCCGGTGCTCGATCCGATCTCGCGCAACTACCCGGTTCGCAAAGGCGCGGTCGGTGTCGGCTTTCACACCGATCCCGCCAGAGGACCATGAGACGCTCTTCGCCCCGCGGAGCGCGAGACCGCAGTCGAGTCCCTGTTTCCGGCGCTCGATCCGATCTCGCACAACTGCCCGACTCGCAGGAGGAGCCATGAAAAAACCTCTGACAATCCCCGAGGAGATGCAGCCTCGGAACGTCACTCGCGCCGACCTTGTCGTAAACGAGGGGTTTGGCTTGGAAGTAGACGGACGAATGAAGATGGTGTTTCCCAGTCTTGCAGCGGCACAGAAACGGGGTCGGGATTTGAAAGCGGAATTCCCGATGCTACAGGTCAAGATATATGACGCTGCGGAGAAGACCCGGTCTCTTATTGAGCCGGAGTCGCAAACTATCCCCATCAAGGAATGAAGTGATCCGAGACGGTTGTACGGTCAGATGCCGACCTGATTGGAATGCCGCACGAGCAAGCGTTGCATCCGGAATCGGTGGTTCAACAGCACCCGCGAGCTGTTCGGTAGATCACGCTTTTGCATACAGAGCAGCCGCATTGGTATCACCGAACGGTCACACGGAAATCAAACGTTGACCGGATTTCGCGGATAGAAGTTTTGGCTTTCAAACTGAAAAAGGAATGACCATGCGCATCTCTACAGCATCCGTCATTATTGCGGCACTCTCCCTCGGAACGCCTGCCTTCGCGCAAGCGCAGGGAGCGCAACCCAAGGAACAGGCGCCGAGCCCGTCTGATCAATCCACGGTCATCCGGAGCATACAGGTCGTCAACATCAAAGACCTCAAGCCGGAGGTGCGGTCGAAGATTGAGAATGTAGCCGCGCAGACAACCGAAAACGATCTGCGATCCCTTCGGAGTTCTATCGACGCGACACCGGAGGCGACGGCCGCCCTCAAGGCCAAGGGCCTGAATTCGTCGCAAGTTGTCGCTATCAACATCGCCGACGGCGTCCTGACATTGTTCGCCAAGACAGCCTGAAACGGATCACGTCGCGGGCCGGATGTACGCCAGCGACAGTTAAGGGCCCCGGAGGATCCGGGGCCCTTCCTTTTTAAACCCGAACGATACGGTCGAATCCGTGTCGTGGGATCGCCCATTTGCCGAGCTAATGGAATTGCCAAAGGGCAGCAAGCTCGTCACCCTGCGCGACGCGGCTAATCACGTAACCGGCCTTCCCAGCAACGAAGCCCTGTAAGCTTTTCGATACGCTAGGGGAGAAGAGTGAGCTTTCATTCGGGTCGCAAAACAAATGTTGTGGCGACGTTCTATAGAGTTGATGCCTCGCGCCGAAATTGGTCCTCCAACTCCCCAATAAGTGCATTGAGGCCTCCGATCTGCATGCGTTTTGTCGCGTCAATCAGGCCAGCATCGAGGGCCTTCCGGAGAGTGCCGTTAAGTGATCCGTCATCACGCCAATCATTCAATCGTTTGTCTTTGAAGGAGGCCGTAATAAGCATCGCCGTTCGGCCATGCAACGTTAGCAATGTTGAATAGATCGCCCAGAGTCGATCACTAACATAGAGCCGACAATCCTGAACATTGGCAGGTATGATACTTTGCAATATTTGAGCCACCAAAGGTAGTGCTTTATATCGTCCAAGCTTACCGTAAATCGAGATGTCTCTCTTCCCGCGGAAGCATTCATCTAGCTCGCTTGCCAGGAGAACTGAATCAACAAGGGTGACTTCGGAAAATTCCTCCTTCAATTTGAGCACGGTGTTCCAGAGCACTTCCACCGCTTCTCCAATTTGCGGGTTTTTGGCCGGCAATGTTTGACTTAAATTGTGAGCATGAACCGTGTGAGCAGAAAATTCGCTGCTCGCGGCCGATATGGATGTGGATTGATCAATAAGGAGCTGAACTACCACGGCCGAGAATTCATCTTCGGGAGCTGCTATTTGCCGCGATTCGTGCTGGTGTTTTATCTGTCTCAAGCGTTCTGCGGGGTATGAAAACTCATCGTCATCTACCATTTTGTGATGATTGGCGCACATCAATATCAGGTTGTCGAAACCCTGGCGCTCTTCGTCAGTTTGGTTGTGGTTGTGACGTGGTCTATTAGGACTATCGGCGTGTATATGGCAAATTTCTCCGATAAGTGACCTACCTTCGGCGATTGGAACGGCACATCGAGGAAAAGCGCAGCGATTGCCCGACAGAGCCAAAAGTCGCTTCACATCTCTGGGTGTTGGCTTGGACATTGTGAACGATCTGATTGCCAGCACGATATAATCTGAGCGATCTAGCGAAAGCCTCAAACCTTCGTCCTGGGGCATATTACGACGTTTTAGAAACAGGCGCCGGGTCTGATATTGAAGCGACACTCATCCGCAGCCGCGATCAAACGCCCGGCAAGGAAGACAATCGGGAGGCGCCCGCCTTCCGTCCCACGAAGCTGCCGAAGCTCCGTGGCGCTCGATAGGCGCCGTGGCCGCGCCTATCGACATCGCCGACAAGCTTGGTCGATCTCACTTCTTTGCCCTTTTTTACATTTTCCCGCCGGCGCGGAGGTGTCGGTGGCGTTGCGCTGTCGCCGTCTACGGTCGGCCCACCGTCTGAAGCACCTCGAACCCCTCGAACTGCGGATGGTCCAGATACAGCGGCTTGTTGTCCCCTGCTCGGCTATGCGCTGCCCGGAACGCATCGGACCTCGTCCATGCTTCAAAGGTGGCACGCTTCTCCCACACCGTGTGGGAAGCGTAGAGCGTGTGATCCTCAGCCTCCGGGCCTTTGAGAAGGTGAAACTCCACAAACCCCGGAACCTTGTCGAGGTGGCTGTCGCGCGAAAGCCAGACCTGCTCGAAGGCTTCTTCGGACCCTTTTGCAACTCGGAAACGGTTCATCGCGATAAACACTGTGTATTCTCCAGTAACGATGGCTGCGATAAAAACATAGCACAAATCACAGCCGATTATCGCGCAAGCGGCACGGAGCTGACGCTGAATTACTGTCGTTGGGCGCAAAAGCGGAGGGACGATGATTGATGTGGTTGTAACACAGCGGCTGTCCTCGCCGTGACCCTGGGAACGCTGCAGGTGGCCCTATCAAGGCGCGCGGGTTGAGGCCGTGCGCCCGCGTCGGCCGAATCCCGGGCTGGCTTCTGATTCAGGGCGCGCCTCGCCTTTAGGGCCTCTGGGCCTCGCGCTTTCTTGCCTCCTCCTGAGCCGCCCAATAATCCGCCTCCAGCGGCAACTTATCGAAGTCGGGCTTGTATCCATTCTTCTCGTATTTTGAGCGTGGGATGGGGATATTGTTGCCGTCGTAATCAACTTGCGCCGATCCGTCGGCGGTACGGAACAGTCCGGTCGCCATATCTTTCTCCTGTTTCCGCTAAGAATAGCACGGCAACCCGGCGGTTTAGCTCCTACGATTTCGTAATTCCAGAGGAGGAAGCGGCC
The DNA here is from genome assembly GCA_963808035.1 of uncultured Alphaproteobacteria bacterium. Classification (GTDB taxonomy): domain Bacteria; phylum Pseudomonadota; class Alphaproteobacteria; order Rhizobiales; family Xanthobacteraceae; genus Bradyrhizobium. The sequence continues at coordinate 339,855 of CAWEEF010000017.1, forward strand.
TGAGCCCGCTCGTTGTCAGGGCCCGATGCCGCCCGGCGCCCAGAGGAGTAACGTTAAAAGCCAAAGTCGATTGCGATCGGCGGCGTCGCCGTTAGCGTCGCCCCATGAATACAAGCGTCAAAATCAGGTGCGACGTTTACAGCCAAAAGGTTGACCCGACATTGCGCATAGCCGTTGCGCCCGGAGCCGGCCTTCCCGCGACGTTTAAGGCCAAAGACTGGACGCGAATGCCGAGCGGCGCGTCTCCACTACATTCCGACGTTTCAAGGGACATTGCCACTAAGGGCTACTGCTATTTTCAAATAAGCAAAGGCAGGTAGCCGACCGCGATCGGCGCAGTCCTGAGCCGCGCTTCCTTCACTCCGCAAGGGGCCTGGCTTGCCCCTCGTCCCAATCGATGGCTTCGAAAAGCATTCCACGCCTGAGCATCTCGGCTTCGAGATCCGTGGCGTGCTCTCTCCAATCGGGCGTCTCTCGGACGCGAAACTTGGGTTGCTCGCCGAGACCAGTTAGTTTGTCGTCTGCTTCGAGGGCGCCGCGGACAGCCTCGTACATCATGGTCAGGCTGTCGTTTGTGAACATTCGATAATCCATCGGGTCCAAACCGCCCCAAAGGCGGATCGTTCCCAGGGTCGGGAACTTGACTCCGAGCCGGAACGAATCTCAGACAGCCGCTTTGGTTTAGCGTCGCGCTTCCCAACCTTCCCCGGGGGGCGTGACGGTTTTCAGACAGGCGGCCTCAGCCGGGTATTGCTGGGGCCGTCACTGTGTTCAGCAGCCAATGTCCGTCGGCTACCGGCTCCTGTGGCGCCGCATGCCCAGCGGGTCAGTGCCCCAGAACGCAATGAGGACAAGCGCGCAGGCGGCAACACCGAGCACGCTAGGATTTCGTCCAGCACGATCGAATCAACCTCCCCGTGCGATTAGAATGCACCCAGGCCGGAAATTGGCATCAAAGTTTTGCTGCCGAGCCGTGGAGTCCAATGACAGAATGAGTCCCCGGTATTTGCGTTAGTCCAGCGTCGCGCCTCTCACCTCCAGCGGCGCGACAAGACGGGCGGCCTCGGTTCGCCGCCGAACCGGGGCCGTCACGCCCACAATAGAAAAGGGACCAAGGCCTGTGGCCTCGATCCCTCTTCCCGATCCGTCTAACCGACATTGTTGCCGGCGAGTGGCCTTTAGCCGTTTCTCGCGTGAGATGCCAGCCGCTGCCGGTTACGCTTCCGTGCCATCGGAGCCGGCGCTTCATTGCCTTTACCGGTTTGATTGACGCACCGAATGCGCGGCGCGAAATTCCAAATCGTCGGCGAGCGCGTTCGATCCGTTCCGAAACGGCGTCATCGAAATCCAATCGCGCTCTCCCATAACACTTGCTGCCTCGGCCATCCCCGTCGCTCGCGTTCAGGGCGACAATGCGGGCAGGTTCGTGATTGGGGGAATCGGCCGCAGGGCACCCGAGTGCCGAGCAAGTTCAGTCCAAAAGATTTCGCCACTCTTCCGTGCGGCTAATCGCGCGAGCCCAAACCTCGGGGGCAGTCTCGTGGTCGCTATCAAGGCTTTTGGATAACGCGCAAATGGCGAGCCAGGCATCCGCCTGTGCCACCTCGACTTCGTGGGATTGATTGCCGCTGTTCTGCGTTTTGCTTTTAAGCGCACGAACCAAATCAGCCGCCGCCGTGATCGGCTTGTGCTGCGCGTCTAGCAACGTCAGATAAACGCTTTCCGCAATCGAAAGGTCGACGGTGTCAGCCATATCGAAAATCTCCCTCGTGCGAGTGAAAAATCGGTCAGCCCATTAGATGCAATTTTAATTGATCCGGGCTTGGCGCATAAGGCTGGCGTCATGAGAGGGAGAATTCAGCCGGAGCCAACTCGGTATCAGGACCCGGGACGTCGAGACATCAGTTCTGGCGCATAGGTGTCGGTGTGACCGCAGGCAGGACAAAGCACATCGACCACCGTCATAAATTTCACCTCAGGCTCTTCTTCGGGAGAAGGCACTTCGCCGAGGGGAATAGGCTCTCCGCATCGGGCGCAATCAACCTCGATGTACCAATTGCCGGACATGGGGAAATCCCCTGGGCTCGTGCCCAATCTCTATACGCCAGTCGTGACTGCGGCGCCACGGCGCTTGGTGCAGGGCCAAGTAGATCGGTACCGCGGACGCTACGCCGATCCGCAATATCCACAACTTGCTTTAGAAATATCCTGGAATCTGAACCGAACCACCTGCAGAATGACACCGTGGGCAGGAGAGAATCAATGGCTCGAAATTATGGAGTGCCGCGACACATAAACGGTGGCGATCACGCATCCCTTTGGCCGCTACTAACCTTGGCATTCATCGTGGTCGGTATGATCGACGTGGCCACGCATTTGCGCCACTGGTGATTTCTTCACCGCCGCCCCACGCTCGCCGAGGCTGTCGGTTGACTCTCGCCGCGCTGATCGCTGATAGAGCACTCGCCCTCAAGTTGCCTTAATCGCTGGCACAATCTGGCTTACCTAGGCGCTTCTGCCTCATTCCGGCGGTGTCCCGCGCGCCCCGGAATGGGGTAATGCGTTCACCGGTGATGTTTTCGGTCGTTTTCTTCGAGGAGAAAGCGGTTTCGTAGTCAATTGCCGCGACGATGCCGATCCTCGCAGAACGCGTTTTGAATTCCGGAACGCGTTGAATGAAGTACCAGGAAGCAAAACGCCTGATCGTTCTTGAGTGGGATCGGTGGATCCAAGCTCAGACGATCGATTCCGGCCGCGCGAGCGGCAGGGACTCGCTGAATTTCTTCGTCGAACTCCAAGACACGCGGCCGACGCTTCTCGATTTTCAATCGAGGGGACGCACCATCATTCGCAGAGAAAGCCACTGGCAAAGTCCCGTTCTGAGAAACCACCGAACTAAAGGTGCGAAGCCCGAGAAATTTCGCTCTCTCAGTGGCCAAGTTGCGCAAGAGAGACTTATTTTCTCTATTATCTCAGAGGCTTATTGGCGGAGAGGGAGGGATTCGAACCCCCGATAGGCTTGCACCTATGCCGCATTTCGAGTGCGGTGCGATCGACCACTCTGCCACCTCTCCGAAGCGCCAAGCGGGCGGATCGAACCGCCGCGGTCGGCCGAGTTCTAGGCGAGGACGGCTGGCCAGACAAGCCGCGGGCGCGCAGAATTCCGCAGGGGTCGCGCGGCAAAGGGAGGGAAACCAGCCTTATGGAACAACTGACGGTCGCGCCAATGGCGCCGGCTCGATGTCGCCCGCACCGGGGCCGGGCCGCCGCTGTTGCTGCATGGCTGGCCCGAATTTTGGCTCACCTTTGAGCCGCTGATGCTGCGGCTTGCCGATCGCTACGCGCCGTTGGCGCCCGAAGCCGGCTTTAACCTAACCCGTCAAGGCTACCGGCCGGACACGATCCCGTTCAATCCTTGCTTTTATTTGCCTTCTTCTCGTCCTTGTCGTCTTTATCCTTGTCCTTGGCCTTTTTGTCTTCCTTGTCCTTGCCGTTTTCCTTTTTGCGGTTGGTGAAGCGCGCATTGCCGAGGCCGGTGCCGATGGTCAGCACGCCCCAGTGCTCGACATCCTGCATGAACGGCACTTCGGAAAGGCCCTGGGCCACGCCGTCATTGTGCATCAGGACCGCGGTGTCGTGCTCGCCGATCTGCGGGATCGCCTCGACCAGGCTCACCGGCAGGTTGAATTTGCTGCTCTCCCAGTTGCCCGGCAGGTTCTGCGCGCCCTTCTCGATCGAGCCGTCTTCCTTGATGACGCCGGGACAGGCGATGCCGATGAACGGCGCCAGCCGCAACCCTTCGGCATCGGCCGCGGCAATCAGGTCCTTCAGCATCTTGACCAGCCGTTTCACCGTGCCTTCCCGCGTCGGTTCGTCGTCGGCATGGCGCCATAGCTCGCTCTTCCAGACCGACGCCTTCGACAGATCCGGCGCCTTTTTCCAGCGGGTCTCGATCACGCCGCAGCGGATGTTGGTGCCGCCGATGTCGACCGCGAGGATGCTGTCATGGGCCTCGAAAATCCACGACGGCGCGAGATGCAGGCAGCCGATCAGGCCGGCGTCGTCGGGGTGAAAGCGGATCGGCACCAGATCGACCTTGAGGCCCTCGACCTTGAGCAGGATCTCGGTGCGTGCGATCGCGAGTTCGCCGACCCGGCTCTGCCGGAAGCCGCCGCCGACCACGATGCGCTCGGTATCGGCCCAGGGCTTGGACTTGAGAAACCGCTGCGTCACATAGCTCAGTTCCTGCGCGAATTCCTCGATTGCGCTGTGTACCAGTGCCGCCGCCGTGATGTCGTCGCCGGCCAGCGCCTCGTCGAGGGTACTCTTGGCGAGGTCCTCGGCGGCCTTGTTGCCGAGCGGATCCTCGCCGTTTTTCTTGAACGGCTTGCGCAGCGCATCCAGTATCTTGCGAAAGGCACCCTTGCTGGCGCGGTCACCGAGAAAGCCCTCGTCGTCTTTCAGTTCAATATTGAAGCTGTCCACCTCCACCGAGGGCAGACGGGTTGCGCCATGCCGGGCGATGCCGGTGGTGGTGACGGTGTCCTCAGCCATTTAATGTGCCCTTGCCCAGTCGGAGATCGCAGGACAACGGACACGGAACCCATTGGTTTCCTGGCGGCGCAAAACAGCCGGGACCAGCTCAAAACGCCCCGAATCCCTTCGAATTCAGCCGATTCCACCCGGCTTCGCCTTGACTTGGCGCTACCGCCGGCTATAAGTCCGGCCAACCCGGCGCGGGATTTTCTCGCGCTGTTTGTTTTTGCGCGGGTTTTCGGGGTCGCTCCCGGTCGCGCGGAAATTGAATCCATAACGACTGAAGAAAAAGCCGGCCCGGACCTGTCCGAGGCCGGGATCGAACACGAAGGAATTAAACGATGTTCGCAGTCATCAAAACCGGCGGCCGGCAGTACCGCGTCGTCCCGGATGATGTGCTCGAGATAGGCAAGATCGCCGGCGATGTCGGTACGATCGTGCAGCTTGGCGAGGTGCTGCTGGTGGGCGGCGAGTCCCCGGTTTTGGGCACGCCGACGGTCGCAGGCGCCTCGGTTGCGGCCGAAGTGCTGCAGCACAAGCGCGGCCCCAAGGTAATCTCGTTCAAGAAGCGCCGTCGCAAGAACTCGCGCCGCAAGCGCGGTTACCGTGACGAGATCACGGTGCTGCGGATCACCGAGATCCTGACCAACGACAACAAGCCGAGCATCGGCCCGCGGCCAAAGCGGGAGAAGCCGGTGGTAAGCGCGCCGACGGACGGCGACGACGAGGCGCCGAAGGTCACGAAGAAGAAGGCGCCCGCCAAGAAGACCGCAAAAGCGCCGGCCAAGCCACGCGCCAAGCCAGCCGCCAGGAAGGCTCCGGCCAAGAAAGCCGCCGCCAAGGGCAGCCGCGACAAAAAGTGAATGTGACAAGATTAAAATTGAAGCGTGATATAAAGTGAAATGATTCCGTCAAGGAATTGATCTAGAGATCAGGTGGAAGTTGGAGACGGGCCATGGCTCACAAAAAAGCAGGCGGTTCATCGCGCAACGGACGCGATTCGGCGGGCAAGCGCCTCGGAATCAAGACCTATGGTGGCGAGCATGTGATTCCCGGCAACATCATTGCGCGGCAGCGCGGCACCACCTGGCATCCCGGCCTTAATGTCGGCATGGGCACCGATCATACTCTGTTCGCCAAGATCGAAGGTCGTGTCGAGTTTCGTGCAAAAGCCAACGGCCGCACTTTCGTATCGGTGATTCCGATGACGGAAGCCGCGGCCGAGTAAACGGTGGACGCAATGAGTCCGCCGGGTCCTGTTGAACCGGCGGAGCTCCAGAGGCTCCAAAGGGGAGGCGGGAAACCGGCCTCCCCTTTTCCTATTGCACTCCAGGAGCCTGACATGTTGCAGGATATCCCGACACCGACCTTGCGTGAGGCGAGAAGCTGCGTCCTCGAGACCGAACGGCTGATGCTGCGCAGGCCGACGCTCGCGGACGTAAAAGCCATTGCCGGTCTCGCCAACGACCGCCGCATTGCGGAAAACACCCGGCGCATCCCGCATCCCTATCTGCAGGACCACGCCGTGGAATTCGTCCGCACGACAGCAAACAGCCAGCGCGAGACCGTGTTCCTGATCGAGCACAGCTTTGCGCCGATCGGGATGGTCGGCGTCGACTGGCGCCAGGAGGACGCGCCGGAACTCGGCTACTGGCTCGGCGTCGAGCATTGGGGCCGCGGCTTTGCCACCGAGGCCGCCCGCGCGGTGATCGATTTCACTTTCGAGGAGTTCGATGTCGAGCACCTCGTCTCCGGCGCGCGGGTCGCCAATCCGGCCTCGCGCAACATCCTGGAGAAATGCGGCTTCCAGTGGAGCGGCGTCGAGCTGCATCGCTTCGAGGCACTGGGCTCGTCGACGCCGGTCGATTGCTTCCGGCTGTCGCGCGGCGTCTGGTCGTCGCTGAAGAACTGGAACAGCTCGACGCGGCATCCGCGATGTCCATAACCCCCAATGTCTGTGTTGCGCCGGATGCCGCTCCAGCTCCGTGCGATATTGACGCTTGTGGCGATGGGTGCCGGCGCGCGCGGAGCCTGTCATCGGGCCGGCCAGAGGCCGGACCCGTTGGCTTGGCCGGCGCGACGATGTTTGATCCCTTTACATATTCAGACCGGCGGATTGACCACCGTCTCCGTCCGCCCCAGTCGCGCTCGCGCAGGAAGATGTAAAGCCCGGCACCGATGATGATGGCGGCGCCGACAATAGTCGCCGGCGACGGCACGTCGCCGAATACGGCATAGCCGAACATCACCGCCCAGACGATCATCGAATATTGGTACGGCACCACGACACTGGCCGGCGCGAGCTTCAGCGAACGGTTGACGCACAACAGCGCGCTCACCGAGATGCAGCCGGCTGCGGCGAACAGACCGAGACTGCCGAGCCCCGGCGTGACCCAGCCGATCGGTGAAAGCAGCGCGCCGAGCAGGAAGGTGCCGGCGAACTGCGCCGATGCCAGCACGATATCCGGCGTCGCCCGCAGCGAACGCGTGATCAGCATCAGCACCGCGAACGACAGGCTGCCGCCGAGCGCGATCACTGCCGGCCAGCTCACCGTCTGCGACGAGGGCCGCAGCGCAATCAGAACGCCGCAGAAGCCGATCAGGACCGCGCTCCAGCGCCGCCAGCCGACATGCTCATGCAGCACGATCGCCGACAGCGCCGTGACAAAGATCGGACAGGCCAGGTAATAGGTGATGACGTCGGCGAGCGGCAGATAGACGGTGGCGAGAAAAAACGCCGCGACCTCTACGGTCGAGAGCACGACCCGGAGCAATTGCAGCCACGGTCGTTCCAGCCGGATGAACGCCGCGCGATGCCGCCATACCATCGGCGAAAGCACGACCAGCGCCGCGCAGGCGCGCAGCCACAACAATTGGCCGACCGAATAGGTCGCGACCATGAACTTGCCCAGCGCATCGCCGAACGAGAACATGAAGACCGACAGCAGCATCAGGCCGATGCCGGCCAGCCGCGCGGAGCGCGCGTCCTGATAGGCCGATAGTCTCGCGAACAATTCCATTCCCAGAAAGAACCCCTATCCTGAGGAGCGCCTCGCGCGCGTCTCGAGGGATGCCAGATTGATGCTCATGGTTCGAGACGGCGCTAGAGCGCCTCCTCACCATGAGGCGCCGGTTGCGTCAATCCGGGGCCATGGAATCAATTGCCGCGACGACAGCGCTGCGATACGCATAGAACACACCTTGCGCAGGAAGTCAGGCATGGCCGAGTTCGATCCCGCCGGGCACCGCATGGTGCCGCAACAACGCTGGTTCGAGGATTTTTCGCTCGGCGAACGCTTCGTGATCCCAAGCCGCACCATGACGCCGGCGGTGTTCGCCGCATTCCAGACCGCGAGCGGCGACACCCATCCGCTGCACTACGATGTCGAATATTGCCGCGCCCGCGGCATGCCGGACCTTCTGGCGCACGGATTCCAGACGCTGATCCACACCGCGCCGGGAAGCGGTCTGTTTCCCTTTATGGTGGAGCAATCGCTGGTCGGATTTCTCGAACAATCGAGCCGGTTCATCAAGCCGGTATTTGCCGGCGACACCCTCTATCCCGCGCTCGAAGTGTCCGAGCTGGCGCCGGGGCGCAGCACCGGCGTGGTCGTGCTGCGCAGCACCGTGTTCAACCAGCGCCGCGAACTGGTGCTGGAGGGCCTGCAGAAATTCCTGATCCGCCGCCGGCCCGCGTGACAACGCGTCCTTCGATCGCCTCGTCGGCGGCGCGACGACGCCGATCGCATCGACCCGTTACAAGGGCCTTAAATTGTTGAACTTTCGTGATCTTCGCCGGGCTCCCAGGTTGCCGCGGGGGAAGCGCTGCGATACGGATAGGCGATGAAATTTCTCGACGAGGCAAAGGTCTATATCCGCTCCGGCGACGGCGGCAACGGCTGCGTGGCGTTCCGGCGCGAGAAGTATATCGAGTTCGGCGGACCGAGCGGCGGCAATGGCGGTCGCGGCGGCGACGTCATCATCGAGGTGGTCGACGGCTTGAACACGCTGATCGACTACCGCTACCAGCAGCATTTCAAGGCCCAGAAGGGCACCAACGGCATGGGCAAGGACCGCCATGGCGCCAACGGCAAGCCGATCGTGCTCAAGGTGCCGGTCGGCACCCAGGTGTTCGACGAGGATCGCGAAACCCTGATCCACGATTTCACCACGCTTGGCGAGAAATTCGTGCTCGCCGACGGCGGCAATGGCGGGTTCGGCAACGCCCATTTCAAGTCATCGACCAACCGCGCGCCGCGCAACGCCAATCCGGGCGCGCCCGGCGAGGAACGCTGGATCTGGCTGCGGCTGAAACTGATCGCGGATGCCGGTCTCGTCGGCCTGCCCAACGCCGGCAAATCGACGTTCCTCGCCAGGGTCAGCGCGGCGAAACCCAAGATCGCCGATTATCCCTTCACCACGCTGCATCCGCAGCTTGGCGTCGTCGACGTCGATGGCCGTGAGTTCGTGCTGGCGGACATTCCCGGCTTGATCGAAGGCGCCCATGAAGGGGCCGGCCTCGGCGATCGCTTTCTCGGCCATGTCGAGCGCTGCCGCGTGCTGCTGCATCTGGTCGATGCCACCAGCGAGCATGCCGGCAAGGCCTACAAGACGGTGCGCACCGAGCTCGAGGCCTATGCAGGACAGCTTGCCGAGAAGATCGAGATCGTGGCGCTGAACAAGATCGATGCGGTAACACCGGAGGCGTTGAAGAAACAACGGGACCGGTTGAAGCGTGCGGCCAGAAAGCCGCTGCTGCTGATGTCGGGCGCGACCGGCGCGGGCGTGAAAGAAGTGTTGCGGGCACTCGCCGAGGTGATCGGCGAAGCGCCGGTGTCAAGCAAGGCGAAGGGCGTCGCGCAGGCGGAGCCCTGGACGGCCTAGGCCAGCCGTGTCGTCGGGGGACAGCATCGGATCGGCCCGATCGAGGCCCCAATTGAAGCCCCTCCGGGCTTGCTTGACGCGTTGACAGCTCGCTTGCGCCGACGGGCGTCCTGCTGCAAAACTCTGCCGCACGAGAACCCCAAGGAGGAATATCATGATCGGCTACGTCACGGTGGGCACCAACGATCTCAAAAAGGCCGGCGCCTTCTACGACAAGATCTGCGGCGAACTGGGCATGGGACGCTTCATGGCGAACGATCGCATCATCGCATGGGGCGGTCCCGGCGGCGGCGCGGGATTTGGTGTCGCGCTTCCCCATGACGGCAAGCCGATGTCGGTCGGCAACGGCGTGATGGCGGCATTCGGCGCCAAGGACAAGGCCCAGGTCGATCGCATTCACAAACTCGCGCTCTCGCTCGGCGGTAGCTGCGAGGGCCCGCCCGGACAGCGCAGCGAGAAGTTCTACGCCGCCTATTTCAGGGATCCCGAAGGCAACAAACTCAACGCCTTCGTGATGGGCTGACAAACTTTCGCCTTGTCGCGAACAGCCGTCATTGCGAGGAGCACTTGCGACGAGGCAATCCAGTGTCTTGCCGTGGTCTGGATTGCTTCGCTTCGCTCGCGATGACGGTGGACAATTCGGAGCTGATCCGTCACCAGGCAAACGCACAGGCTCGATCCATTATCCCATGTCCTTTCCGGAGCTGAAAAATTTCCGCCGCATCGTGGTCAAGGTCGGCTCGTCGCTGCTGATCGATTCCACTGCCGGCGAAGTGCGGGGGCAATGGCTCGCGGCGCTCGCCGCCGATCTTGCCGGGCTGCACGGCGAGGGACGCGAACTGCTGATCGTGTCGTCAGGCGCGATCGCGCTCGGGCGCAGCCGCCTGAAACTGCCGCGCGGCACGCTGAAGCTCGAGGAAAGCCAGGGCGCCGCCGCGGTCGGACAGATTGCGCTGGCGCGAATCTGGTCCGAGGTGCTCGGCCATCACGGCATCGGCGCCGGACAGATCCTGGTCACGCTGCAGGACACCGAGGAACGTCGCCGCTATCTCAATGCACGCTCGACCATCGCCAAGCTGCTGGAATGGCGCGCGGTGCCCGTCATCAACGAGAACGATACCGTTGCCACCAACGAAATCCGCTACGGCGACAATGATCGCCTCGCCGCACGCGTCGCCACCATGGCGAGCGCCGACCTCCTGATCCTGCTGTCGGACATCGACGGCCTGTACGATGCCCCGCCGGCCGGCAATCCGCAGGCGCGGCTGATTCCGATCGTCGAGTCGGTCACGGCGGAGATCGAGGCGATGGCGGGAGCTGCGGAATCCGAATTGTCGCGCGGCGGCATGCGCACCAAGATCGAGGCCGCCAAGATCGCGACCACGGCCGGCACCCACATGCTGATCGCCTCGGGCAAGATCGAGCATCCACTGCGGGCGATCGCCGATGGCGGGCGCTGCACCTGGTTTCTGACACCGGCCAATCCGGTTACGGCGCGCAAGCGGTGGATCGCGGGCGCGCTCGAGCCGAAGGGCACGCTGACCATCGACGCCGGCGCGGTCACGGCGCTGCGCGCGGGCAAAAGCCTGCTGCCAGCGGGCGTGATCCGGGTCGACGGGCAATTCGCCCGCGGCGATGCCGTGGTGGTACGCGGTCCGGACACCCACGAGATCGGCCGCGGCCTCGTCGCCTATGACGCCGAGGAAGCCGACAAGATCAAGGGCCGTTCCTCGCCGGATGTGATGGCCATCCTCGGCATCAATGGACGGGCCGAAATGATCCATCGCGACGACCTCGTGGTCGGCCCGAGCGGCGCCTACTCTGCCGGCTAGGCCAATGGCCGAGTCTGCCCAACCAGCCGCAATCGCCGGGCCGATCTTCTGGCGAGATCTGGTCCTGGCTCGCCAGCCATGCCGGCCCGGCGTCTCGCGTGGCGTCGATTTCCGTGCTAGGACATGGCCTTAACGGAAGATGGAACCGGGATGACCGCGCCGCTGAAAGCCATCGACGGGAACGTCGACCTGCCGGCCTTGATGACCGACCTCGCCGCACGCGCCCGCGCCGCTGCGCGGGTGCTGGCGCTGGCCGCACCCGCGCAGAAGAATCGTGCGCTCGACGCCATCGAGCGCGCGATCCGCGCCGAGGCGTCCGCGATCCTCGCCGCCAACGCCGAGGACGTTGCGGAGGCGAACGCCGGCGGCGCCAGTTCAGCCTTCGTCGACCGGCTGACGCTGACCCCGGCGCGCATCGCGGCGATGGCCGATGGCGTCGCCATCGTGCGCGAGATCGCCGATCCGGTCGGCGCCGTGACCGAAAGCTGGGAGCGCCCCAACGGCATGACCATCGAACGCGTGCGCGTGCCGCTTGGCGTCGTCGCAGTGATTTTCGAAAGCCGCCCCAACGTCGCGGCCGATGCCGGCGTGTTGTGCCTGAAGTCCGGCAACGCGGTGATCCTGCGCGGCGGCTCGGATAGTTTCCGGTCCTGCCGAGCGATCCATGCCTGCCTCGAGCAGGGATTGCGCGAGGCTGGACTGCCTGAGGCTGCGATTACGCTGGTGCCGACCCGCGACCGCGCCGCGGTCGGGCTGCTGCTGAGCGGATTGAATGGCGGCATCGACCTGATCGTGCCGCGAGGTGGCAAGAGCCTGGTGGCCCGCGTCGAAGCCGAGGCCCGGGTGCCGGTGTTCGCGCATCTCGAAGGCGTCAACCACGTTTATGTCGACCACGCCGCCAATCTGGAAATGGCGAAGTCGATCGTGCTGAACGCCAAGATGAGACGGCCCGGCGTCTGCGGCGCCGCCGAGACCCTGCTGGTCGATCGCGCCGGCGCGGCGATCAGCCTCAAGCCGCTGGTCGCGATGCTGCTCGACGCCGGCTGCGAGGTCCGCGGCGACGACGCGGTGCAAGCCGCCGATCCCCGGGTGACGCCCGCCTCCGACGAAGACTGGAACACCGAATATGAGGACGCGATCATTGCCGCAAAGGTGGTCGATGGCGTCGACGAGGCGATCGCCCATATTCATAACCACGGCTCGCACCACACCGATGCGATCGTGACCGAGGACGAAGCCACCGCCCGCCGGTTTCTCAACGAGGTCGATTCGGCGATCGTGCTGCATAACGCCTCGACCCAGTTTGCCGACGGCGGCGAATTCGGGTTCGGCGCCGAGATCGGCATTGCCACCGGCAAATTCCACGCCCGCGGCCCGGTCGGCGCCGAACAGTTGACGAGCTTCAAGTACCGCGTCCATGGCACGGGGCAGACACGGCCGTGAAGGCAAGCGCGCTTTCAGGCGTCGGCGCCGGTTGGTTTGACCGAAACGCGTCGGCCAGTCCGGCCTCGCGCCCGCGGTGGTTCAGTTGAACCCTGTCCTGGTGACGCCGCGGCCGGTCTGCCAGGCCATCCCGCCTTACAGCAACGGCATGCGGGTCGGCCTGCTCGGCGGTTCCTTCAATCCACCGCATCTCGCGCACCGCGCCATCAGCCTGTTTGCGATCAAGCGGCTGAAGCTCGACCGGGTGTGGTGGCTGGTGACGCCAGGCAATCCGCTCAAGGACCGCGGTGCGTTGCACGACCTCGAAGCGCGTGCCGAGGCTGCGCGCCAGATGGCCGACGATCCGCGCATCGACGTTAGCTGTCTCGAAGCTGTCATTGGAACGAGATATACTGTCGACACCATTACCTATCTGCGCCGCCGTGTATCCGGCGCGCGTCTGGTCTGGATCATGGGCGCCGACAATCTTGCACAATTTCATCGCTGGCAGGATTGGCGGCGGATCGCCTCCCAGGTGCCGATGGCGGTGGTCGACCGTCCGCCGCAAAGCTTTCGCGCCATGACTGCGCCGGCGGCCCAGGCCCTCGCCCGCTATCGGTTGCCCGAGCATCAGGCTGCCCAACTGGCGGACCAGTGCGCACCGGCCTGGGTTTTTCTCACCGGACTGAAGTTGACGCTATCGTCGACCGGCCTGCGGAACCCAGACGGCAGCTGGAAGAGCGAGAAGTGAGGGTGGGCTTACTGGAATATTGAAACATTTAACCCCACATGCGTAGTATGGTTGGCGGGCGCCGAGATTCGGCGGTCGCGATACAGTGAAAGGAATGGTCCCTGGCCACATCTGTATTGTCCAAGTCTGTTTTACCCAAGTCTGCTTCGTCCAGGACGCGTAAAACATCGACCCAAGCCGCGGCCTTGAAGGCGCAACCCGATGCCGACAAGACGCTGAATATGATCCTCTCCCGCCTCGACGATATGAAGGCGGAAGAAACGGTCACCATCGACCTTCGCGGCAAATCTGCATTCTCCGACTACATGATCGTCACCTCGGGCCGGGCCAACCGGCACGTCGGCGCGATCGCGGAAAATGTCGCCAAGGGTCTCAAGGAAACCGGAATCAAGCGCGTCCATATCGAGGGCTTGCCCAATTGCGACTGGGTGCTGATCGATTCCGGCGACGTGATCGTGCACGTGTTCAGACCGGAGGTACGCGAATTCTACAATCTGGAACGATTGTGGACGCAGAATCCGGCGGCGGCGAAGGCGATCTAGGTTCGCTGCCCGGTGCGAATCGGCTGAAGCGCATGCTAGCGTGCGCTTATGCGCCTTGTCGTCGTTTCAATCGGCCGGCTGAAGCAGGGTCCGGAGCGGGTATTGGCCGAGCGCTATCGCGAGCGCTTCGACGACATCGGCCGCAAGCTCGGCTTCCGTGGCCTGGAAATTCATGAAATTCCCGAAAGCCGCGCGCGCGATATCACAACCCGCATAACCGAGGAAGCCGCGGCAATCCTGGCGGCCATCCCGGAGAAATCCGCTGTGGTGGCGCTCGACCAGCGCGGCGACAGTATCGACAGCGCCGCCTTTGCCCGGCATCTCGGCCGCTGGCGGGACGAGCAGGTCGCCAGCACGATTTTCGTCATCGGCGGCGCGGACGGACTTTCGCCCGATTTGCGGCGCAAGGCAAAGCTCAGCCTTGCGTTCGGCTCCGCGACCTGGCCGCATCAGCTCGTTCGCGTCATGCTTCTGGAACAAGTCTACCGGGCCGCGACCATTTTGGCGGGGCATCCTTATCATCGCGCGTAAGCCACGCCGGCAAGAACAACGCAGGCACTGATTCGAACGAGATGCAGCCAGATCGGGACATTCGATCCTACCCTGACACCGCGCGCCGCAGCCAGCTTGCTTCGGTGCGGATCCCGCTATCGATCGCGCTGTTGTCCGCCGGTTTTGCCGGCATGAGTCTGTTGCCCGCGGTGGCGCAGGTTGTGAGCGAGGCGCCGCAGGCCGCGACCGCCCCCTCGCCCGACGCCATCAAGCAGCGCGAGCAGGAACTCGAAGCCACTCGCGCGCAGCAAAAGAACGCCGCGGAATTGCAGGAAAAGCTCAAGGCGGACATTGCAGCGATCGGACAGGACCGCAGCAAGCTCAACCAGCAGCTCATCGACATTGCCGCCCAGGTGCGCGGCGTCGAGACCAAGATCGGCGACGCCGAAGCCCGGCTGCGCCGGCTCGACGCCCGTGAGCAGGAGATCCGCGGTTCGCTCGATTCGCGCCGTTCGGAGATTGTCGAGGTGCTGGCCGCTCTGCAACGCGCGGGACGGCGCACACCGCCGGCACTGCTGGTTCGGCCGGAGGACGCGCTGCAATCGCTTCGTACCGCCATGCTGCTCGGATCCGTAGTGCCCGAACTGCGCAAGCGAGCCGAACAACTGGCGCGCGATCTCGGCGAACTGGTCACGCTGCGCAAGAGCATCGCTTCCGAGCGCGATCAGCTTGCGGTCGACCGCGACAAGCTCAAGGAGGATCAAACCCGGCTTGCAGCGCTCGTCGACGAGCGGCAGCGACAGCAGAGCTCGATCGAAAAGGACATGGAGGCGGAAAACGCCCGCGCCATCACGCTGTCCCGGCAGGTCGACAGTCTGCAGGGCCTGATCGCCAAGATGGAGCAGGATTCGAAGAGCGCCGCGAAGGCGGCGGCGACCGCCAGTCTGCAGGGGTCCCCGGCCACGATCAACGGTAAGCCCAACCTCGAGGCCCTCAAGGACCCAACCCGGATGAGCCCGGCCATTGCGTTTGCTTCCGCCAAGGGCTTATTTGCGATGCCGGTTAACGGCGTCAAGATTCGCGATTTCGGCGGCTCCGATGGAGCTGGTGGCGTGGAAAAAGGCATTTCCTTGGCAACCCGGGCCGGAGCGCAGGTCACAACACCGTGTGATGGCTGGGTTGTTTACGCCGGTCCATTTCGCAGCTACGGACAACTCTTGATCCTCAATGCCGGGGGCGGGTATCATGTCCTGATCGCCGGGATGGAGCGCATTTCGGTTAATATCGGCCAGTTTGTACTTACGGGGGAGCCGGTCGCGACCATGGGGACGACGTCCCGGGTGGCATCCATTCTCGCCGCCAACGCGAGCCGGCCCGTACTCTATATTGAGTTCCGTAAGGACGGCACTCCAATCGATCCAGGTCCATGGTGGGCCGCAAACGAAGGCGAAAAGGTTCGCGGATGATGCGCAAGACTTCTCTCGTTCTCCTGAGCGCCGCCACCGGCGCGGCATTGACGCTGTTCGTGACCCAGCCCCGTTCCATGTTGATGGGGTCGAGCGCGCGCGCCGCGACGTCGGACACCTATCGCCAGCTCAATCTGTTCGGCGACGTGTTCGAGCGGGTCCGCAGCGACTATGTCGAGAAACCCGATGACAGCAAGCTGATCGAATCCGCCATCAGCGGCATGCTGTCCGGACTCGATCCGCATTCGAGCTACATGGATGCCAAGAGTTTCCGCGACATGCAGGTGCAGACCCGCGGTGAATTCGGCGGCCTCGGCATCGAAGTCACGATGGAAGACGGCCTGATCAAGGTTGTCTCGCCGATCGACGACACGCCGGCGTCCAAGGCCGGCATCATGGCCAACGACATCATCACCAATCTCGACGACGAAGCCGTGCAGGGCCTCACCCTCAATCAGGCGGTCGAGAAAATGCGCGGGCCGGTCAATACCAAGATCAAGCTCAAGATCATTCGCAAGGGCCAGGACAACCCGATCGACGTCACGCTGGTGCGGGACAATATCCGCGTCCGTTCGGTGCGCGCGCATGTCGAAACCGACGATATCGGTTATATCCGCATCACCACTTTCAACGAGCAGACCACTGAAGGCCTCAAGAAGGAAATTGCCAATTTGCAGAACCAGATTGGCGACAAGTTGAAGGGCTTCGTCATCGACCTGCGCAACAATCCCGGCGGATTGCTGGAAGAAGCGGTGACGGTGTCCGACACATTCCTCGAGCGCGGCGAGATCGTCTCGACCCGCGGCCGCAACCCCGAGGAAACCCAGCGCCGCACCGCTCATCCGGGCGATCTGACCAAGGGCAAGCCGCTGATCGTGCTGATCAATGGCGGCTCGGCCTCGGCATCGGAAATCGTCGCCGGCGCGCTGCAGGACCACAAGCGGGCAACGCTGGTCGGGACGCGTTCATTTGGCAAGGGCTCGGTGCAGACCATCATTCCGCTCGGCTCAGGCAACGGCGCGTTGCGGCTCACCACGGCGCGCTACTTCACGCCGTCGGGCAAATCGATCCAGGCCAAGGGCATCGTTCCCGATATCGAGGTGCTGCAGGATGTGCCCGATGAGTTGAAGGCCCGCACCGACACCAAGGGCGAAGCCTCGCTGCGCGGCCATCTCAAGTCCGAAGGCGACGAGAAGACCGGCTCGCAATCCTACGTGCCGCCGGACGCCAAGGACGACAAGGCCCTGAAGATGGCCGACGACCTGCTGCATGGCATCAAGGCCAACCCGGCCCCTGCGGCGAACGGCGACAAGGCTGCCGTCGACAAGCCCGGCAGCAACAAGGCCGCGAATTGATCGCGCCACCTCAATGTTTTTTGCGAAAGGGCGGCCTTCGGGTCGCCCTTTTTGCTGAACCGGCCGATCGCGTGCAGCGCGTGCGAGAAGCCCGCTTTTGCGGAAACGGCCGGCGCCGAATCTGCCGCGTGCCGGCCCCGCCGTGGTATCGTCGCCCCGATTGATTCGGGGAGCTCCATGGCAGAGACGGCCGACGATCTGAATGCTCCGCTCGGACAGCAGACGGTGCGTCGGAAGCGCCGGTTTCGGCTGCCGTTTACGCCGATTCAGGCGCTGGCCGTGCTGCTCGGTCTCGTGCTGGTGACTTTTGTCGGCTTCGCCATTTTCAACGATAATCCGCTGGGCGGCGAGCCAGTGGTCCGCGTCGCGCTGCCGCAAGCGCCGCCCGGCGAGAAAGTCGCCGTAACACCCTCTGACGCTGCCGCGCCGGCGATGAAATCGGCCGCCCAGCAAGCCCCCTCGGGAGATCAAAAGACCATCACCATCATCGACGGGTCGAGCGGCGCGCGGCACGACGTGGTGCTGTCCGGCGAGAGCGCGGACCAGACGCCCACGGACCCTGCACCCGCCCCGATGATGGCCGGGATCGATCAGCGCCTGCTGGAAAAATCGCGCTACGGCATGATCCCGGTGGTCGCCCCCGATGGGCTGAAGCCCTTTACCGCCTACGCCGCCGAGGCCGATCGCGCCCGGGCCGCGAAGATGCCCGTGGTCGCCATTGTCATTGGCGGTCTTGGTGTCGGGGCCGCCAAGACCACCGAGGCGATCATGAAACTGCCGCCGGCGGTGACGCTGGCGTTCACGCCCTACGGCTCGGATCCCGCCAAACTGGCCGGACAGGCCCGCGCGCAGCGCCACGAAATCCTGCTGCAGGTTCCAATGGAGCCGTTCGACTATCCCGACAACGATCCCGGACCAAAGACCCTGCTCACGACGCTCGGCGCCGAGCAGAATGTCGACCGGCTGTACTGGCATCTCAGCCGGTTCCAGGGCTATGCGGGGATCGCCAATTTCATGGGTAGCCGCTTCGTCGTCGCCGACACCGCGATGAAGCCAATCATCCAAGAGGCCGCCAAACGCGGGCTCGGCTATCTCGACGATGGCTCGGCGCCGCGCAGCGTCGCCCCGGCGCTGGCAACGGCCCAGGCGATGCCGTTCGCCCAGGCCGACCTCACCATCGATACGGTGCCGACCGCGGTGGAAATCGATCGGACACTGTCAAAGCTCGAGGAACTGGCCAAGCAACGCGGCATCGCGGTCGGCATCGCCTCGGCGCTACCGGTTTCGATCGAGCGCCTCGGCACCTGGGTCAAGACACTGGAAAGCCACGGCATTATGCTTGTGCCATTGACAACCGCGATGCTGAAATCAAAATCAGGCTAAGGCTCGCCTGGCGTGGCGGCGGACCTGCCGCGGTACCGCCGGCCGGATCGATCCGACGACATCAGGTTTGGCCGGCAAGGGGCCCAGACGGAATGGCGCGCTACGACGACCTGCCCTACCGGACCTGCGTCGGCATGATGCTGATCAACACCGCTGGGCTCGTCTTCATCGGCCGTCGCGCCGGCGGTATCGAGCATGTCGACCAGTCCCATGTCTGGCAGATGCCGCAAGGCGGCGTCGACCCCGGTGAGGACACCTGGGCGGCAGCGAAGCGCGAGCTCTATGAGGAAACCAGCGTCCGTTCGGTCGAGAAGCTCGGCGAGGTCGCGGACTGGCTCATCTACGACATCCCGCGCACCGTCGCCGGCCGCGCCTGGAAGGGACGTTATCGTGGCCAGCGGCAGAAATGGTACGCGGTTCGCTTCACAGGCGAGGACGGCGAGATCAACGTCGCCAACCCCGGCGGCGGCCACAAGGCGGAGTTCGTGAGCTGGCGCTGGGAGCCGATGAAGAATCTTCCCGGGCTGATCGTTCCGTTCAAGCGGCCGGTCTACGAACGCGTGGTGAAGGAATTTTCCACGCTCGCGGGCGGCTGATTTCCTCATGACAACGGCCAAGCCCTATCGTCCCAATGTCGGGGTGGCGTTGTTCAATGCGGCCGGCCAGGTCCTGATCGGACGACGCTTCCGGGACGACGGCCCGGAAATCATCCTGCCGGGCTTCGAATGGCAGATGCCGCAAGGCGGCATCGACGCCGGGGAAAATCCACGCGATGCCGCGATGCGCGAATTGTGGGAGGAGACCGGCGCGGTCAGCGCCGATTACCTCGGCGAAACCGACTGGCTGAGTTACGAATTTCCGCCGTTCGATGGCTCGCCCTCGCACCGGCTGGCGAAGTTCCGCGGCCAGCGCCAGAAATGGCTAGCGCTGCGCTTTACCGGACGTGACGATGAAATCGACCCGCTGACACCCCGCAACGGCCAACCGGCGGAATTCGATCAATGGCGATGGGAGCGGCTCGACCGCGTCGCCGATCTGGTGGTGCCGTTTCGCCACGAGGTGTATCGGACGGTCGCGCGCAGCTTCGCACCTTTCGCCCGATGACCTGCTAATGACCCGGCCGACGGATTGGCTGCTAATGCATCGCCGTCGTGTTGAGCTGGTGCTGGATGCTCTTGAAGTGGTCGAGGCGCTCGACCGCACGATCAAGTTCCGAGCCCTCTTTCTCGGCAAGCTTGGCTTCCATATCGGAGATCTTGTCGGCGAATTTGGCCCGATCAAGCTCCTGGATCGAGGTCGCCACATCCGCGAGCACCGTGAGGCCCTTGTCGGACACTTCCGCGAGGCCGCCGAGCACGATGATCTTCTGATGCGTGCCGCCCGACGTCACCGTCAGGATTCCCGGCCGGATCACCGCCACCACCGGCGCGTGGCCCGCGAGCACACCGAAATCGCCCTCGACGCCGGGAACGTCAACCTGGTCGACGTCGCCGGAGAACGCGAGTTTTTCCGGCGAGACGAGATCGAAGTGGAAGGTGGCCATGGGATACCTGCGAATAGCGAGTGGCGAATAGCGAGTGGCGAAGAAAGGTCGAACAGCCCCCGGCTATTCGCTACTCCCCATTCGCCATTCGCCCGTTTAGGCCGCTTCGGCCGCGAGCTTCTTGCCCTTTTCGACCGCCTCTTCGATGGTGCCGACCATGTAGAAGGCCTGCTCGGGAAGGTTATCGTGCTTGCCTTCGCAGATCGCGCGGAAGCCCTTGATGGTGTCGGCGAGATCGACGAACTTGCCGGGCGAGCCGGTGAAGACCTCGGCGACGAAGAATGGCTGTGACAGGAAGCGCTCGATCTTGCGGGCGCGGGCGACGGTGATCTTGTCCTCTTCGTTCAGTTCGTCCATGCCGAGAATTGCAATGATGTCCTGCAGCGATTTGTATTTCTGCAGGATCTGCTGGACCATGCGCGCCGTCTGATAATGTTCCTCGCCGACGATCAGCGGCGAGAGCATCCGCGACGTTGAATCCAGCGGGTTAACCGCCGGATAGATGCCTTTCTCCGAGATGGCGCGGTCAAGGTTGGTCGTTGCATCGAGATGGGCGAACGTCGTCGCTGGCGCCGGATCGGTATAGTCATCCGCGGGGACGTAGATCGCCTGGATCGACGTGATCGAACCCTTGGTGGTGGTGGTGATCCGCTCCTGCATTGCGCCCATGTCGGTCGCAAGCGTCGGTTGATAACCCACCGCCGAAGGAATGCGCCCCAGCAGTGCCGACACTTCCGAGCCGGCCTGGGTGAAGCGGAAGATGTTGTCGACGAAGAACAGCACGTCCTGGCCCTGGTCGCGGAAATGCTCGGCCACCGTGAGACCGGTAAGACCGACGCGGGCGCGGGCGCCAGGCGGCTCGTTCATCTGGCCGTACACCAATGCACATTTGGAGCCTTCGCCGCCGCCCTTCTTGTTGACGCCGGACTCGATGAACTCGTGATAGAGATCGTTGCCTTCGCGGGTGCGCTCGCCGACGCCGGCGAACACCGAATAGCCGCCATGCGCCTTGGCAACGTTGTTGATCAGCTCCTGAATCAGCACGGTCTTGCCGACGCCAGCGCCGCCGAACAGCCCGATCTTGCCGCCCTTGGCGTAAGGCGCGAGCAAGTCGACGACCTTGATGCCGGTGACGAGAATTTCCGATTCAGTGGACTGGTCCGTGTAGGCCGGTGCCGGTTGATGGATGGCGCGGTTGCCCTCCGATTTGATCGGCCCGGCTTCATCGACCGGCTCGCCGATCACGTTCATGATGCGGCCAAGCGTGCCCGAGCCGACCGGCACCATGATTGGGCTGCCGGTGTCGCTGACTTCCTGGCCTCGAACCAGACCTTCGGCGGTATCCATCGCGATGGTGCGTACCGTCGATTCGCCGAGATGCTGCGCGACCTCGAGCACCAGGCGACTGCCGCCGTTCTGCGTCTCGAGAGCGTTCAGAATGGCCGGCAGAGGTCCCTCGAACTGCACGTCGACGACCGCGCCGATGACTTGGGTGATGCGTCCGGTCTGGTTGGCAGGTGTAGCCATGAAAGTTCTCTCCTTCGAATTCTGGCTCAAACGGCCGTCAGATCGCCTCGGCGCCGGAGATGATCTCAATCAGCTCCTTGGTGATCATGGCTTGACGGGTTCGGTTGTAGATCAGGGTTTGCTTGCGAATCATGTCGCCGGCATTGCGGGTGGCGTTGTCCATCGCGCTCATCTGCGCGCCGTAGAACGAGGCGTTGTTTTCCAGCAAGGCGCGGAAGATCTGGACCGCGAGATTGCGCGGCAACAGCCCGGTCAGAATCTCGTCCTCTTCCGGCTCATACTCGTAGGCGGTTGCCGGACCGGCGGCGTTCGCGGGCTTCGTCTCGACCACCAGCGGAATGATCTGCTGCGCGGTCGGGATCTGGGCGATCACCGACTTGAATCGCGAATAGAACAGCGTGCAGACATCGAATTCGCCGGCCTCGAAGCGTGCAATCACCTTCTTCGCGATATCTTCGGCGTTGACGAAGCCGAGCTGACGGACCGAACGCAGCTCGACATTCTCGACGATCTGCTTCTCGAAGCTACGGCGTAGCTGCTCGTATCCCTTGCGGCCGACACAGAAGAACTTGACCTCCTTGCCCTGGTTCATCAACGCCAGCGCGCGCTCGCGGGCGAGGCGCACGATTGAGGAATTGAACGCGCCGCACAGGCCGCGTTCGCCGGTGCAGACCAGCAGCAGGTGGACCTGGTCCCGGCCGGTGCCGGCGAGCAGCACCGGCGCGCCGGGCGAGTCGGCGGCCGCGGTCGCGATGTTGGAGATCACCGCGTCCATCTTTTCGGCGTAGGGCCGCGCCGCTTCGGCGGCATTCTGGGCCCGGCGCAGCTTCGACGCCGCCACCATCTGCATGGCCTTGGTGATCTTCTGCGTCGCCTTGGTCGAGGCGATGCGGACCCGCATGTCTTTAAGTGAAGCCATTCTTCGTTCACCCCGGCGATCCGACCCTCGATCCGATCGCAAGCCTCTCCTTCGTCATGTCCGGCCTTGTGCCGGGCATCCACGTCTTGAATATCACCCGCGCTCTTAGACGTGGATGGCCGGGCCATGCCCGGCCACGACCGCACTCAAGCGAGCGTCTTGGCGTAACCCTCGACCACCGACTTCAGCTTGGCGGCGGTGTCGTCGGAAAGATCGCGGCTGTCGCGGATGGTGTTGAGAATGTCGACGTTCTTGCCGCGGAGCAGCGACAGCAGGCCGTCCTCGAAGGCACGCACCTTGGCGACCGGAAGCACGTCGAGATAGCCGTTGACGCCGGCATAGATCACCACGACCTGCTCTTCCATCTTCAGCGGCGAGAATTGCGGCTGCTTCAAGAGTTCGGTCAGGCGTGAGCCCCGGTTGAGCAGGCGCTGGGTGGAAGCATCGAGATCGGAGCCGAACTGCGCGAACGCCGCCATTTCGCGGTATTGCGCCAGCTCGCCCTTGATCTTGCCGGCGACCTTCTTCATCGCCTTGGTCTGCGCCGACGATCCGACGCGCGACACCGACAGGCCGACGTTCACCGCCGGGCGAATGCCCTGGAAGAACAAGTCGGTTTCAAGGAAGATCTGGCCGTCGGTGATCGAGATCACGTTGGTCGGAATATAGGCCGAGACGTCGTTGGCCTGAGTTTCGATCACCGGCAACGCCGTCAGCGATCCCGAGCCATGGTCGTCGTTGAGTTTCGCGGCGCGCTCGAGCAGGCGCGAATGCAGGTAGAACACATCGCCGGGATAGGCCTCGCGGCCCGGCGGGCGGCGTAGCAGCAGCGACATCTGGCGATAGGCCACCGCCTGTTTCGACAGATCGTCGTAGATGATGACCGCGTGCATGCCGTTGTCGCGGAAATATTCGCCCATGGTGCAGCCGGTGAACGGCGCGATGTACTGCATTGGAGCCGGATCGGATGCGGTCGCGGCGACCACGATCGAGTATTCCAGCGCACCCTGCTCTTCCAGCACCTTGACGAATTGCGCGACCGTCGAGCGCTTCTGCCCGATCGCGACATAGACGCAATACAGCTTGATCTTCTCGTCCGGCTGCGCATTGAGCGGCTTCTGGTTCAGAATGGTGTCGAGCGCGATTGCGGTCTTGCCGGTCTGGCGGTCGCCGATGATCAGCTCGCGCTGGCCGCGGCCGATCGGGATCAGCGCATCGATGGCCTTGAGCCCGGTCGCCATCGGCTCGTTAACCGACTTGCGCGGAATGATGCCGGGCGCCTTGACGTCGACGCGTTTGCGCTCCGACGACTGGATCGGCCCCTTGCCGTCGATCGGATTGCCGAGTGCGTCGACGACGCGGCCGAGCAGACCCTTGCCCACCGGGGTATCGACGATGGCACCGGTGCGCTTGACGGTCTGGCCTTCCTTGATCTCGCGGTCGGCGCCGAAAATGACGATGCCGACATTGTCCGTTTCGAGGTTCAGCGCCATGCCGCGCGTGCCGTTCTCGAACTCGACCATCTCGCCGGCCTGGACGTTGTCGAGGCCGTAGACGCGGGCGATGCCGTCGCCGACCGAGAGCACCTGTCCGACCTCGGTAACCTCGGCCTCCTGGCCGAAATTCTTGATCTGGTCCTTGAGGATCGCGGAGATTTCCGCGGCGCGAATGTCCATCAGCCTGCCTCTTTCATCGCGTGCTTGATCGAATTGAGTTTGGTGCGAAGCGAACTGTCCACCATGCGGCTGCCAAGCTTGACCACGAGGCCACCGATGATCGAGGGATCGACATTCACGTTAAGCGCGACGTCCTTGCCCGTCACTGATTTCAGTGCGGTCTTGAGCACGTCGAGATTCCTGTCGCTGAGCTGTTCGGCGACGGTGACGTCAGCCGTCGCCTCGCCCCTGAAATTCGCCACCAGCGCCCGGAAGGCGCGGATTACGTCGCTGACGGCAAATAGCCGGCGGTTGGCGGTGAGAACCTTCAGCAAATTGGCGGCGGTGCCTGAAATGCCGGCCTGGTTGAGCACGGCCGCCAGCGCCTTCGATTGCGTATCCGCCGAGAACACCGGGCTGCGCACCAGCCGCTTCAAATCGGCGCTGTCCGCCAGCATGGCCTCGAACCGATCGAGATCGGCGCTCACTGCGTCGATCGACTTTTCGTCGCGCGCCAGTTCGAACAAGGCCGTTGCGTAACGACCGGACACTCCCGAAACCGACGGATCTTCAGCAGCCACAGCGCGCTCTTCAATAGCTGTCAAACTCGCAAGGGAAAAACCGTCGCCACAATGCGGCGCCTAGCGATCCAAGCCCTTGGAATTCAAGCGGGACTTCGATTTTCGACCGGTACGGGTGATACCGGGACCGTTAAAATCGCGGCTTTGCTAACATAGCGAGAGCGCAGGTGCAACATAACGGCGACGTCGGACGCCAGCATGCTCGGGCTTGTTTTGCGGCGTTGTTGCAGGACGCCTGGCACGCCGTCCGCGTCGGCAAACTTGCGCGTTCAACCCGGATTGCCGACAGAGATTTCACTTCCACCCGCAGGCCTTTCGTTCCGCCGGTGGTTGCATGGCCGCATGAACGATTCGCGGAGGAACCGGCGCAGCCGCCGGGCCTTTCGATTAAGGCATTACTTGCTCAAACCTCGCCGGTACCGGCAACAACTTGGTTCGATAGTAATTATAAGTAATAATAAAGTTAATAAATTATTAAATCGCGAAAATGGAGAGCTTCTACGGCCAACCGTCCCGAGTAACAAGATGTTTCAGCCGGAGACAAAATGGTTCTACTGCCCCGCTTACGCCTCATTAGCCAACCAAACGGCTCGGCGCCCACCACGGGACGGGGCTCCACTTGCCATATATATGGCATTACTCGCTTGAAGGACCAATATATGCTAGCACTGAAAAAAATCGCACTCGGGAATGCAACCCAGTCGCGTACGGCGGTGGCTGTTTTCGCCGCAACTCTCATGTTCGGCGGCGGCATCACCGAAGCGTCAGCCAAGACCCACAGACATCATCATCACCATCATCACCACCGCCTTCACTACAGCCAACGCCATTTCCATCACGCCAGCGGTGGCGGCTCCTGGCGCGACGCCAACGCTTCGATTGCCCCGTTGTCAGCCTTCGGACGCATGTTCACCGGGATGGCTTCGTTCTATGGCAATGAATCCGGCCGCAAGACCGCCTCGGGCCAGCGCTTCAATCAAAGCGCCATGACCTGCGCCCACCGTTCGCTGCCGTTCGGTACCCGACTGCGTGTGACCCATGGCGGCCGCAGCGTGGTGGTCACCGTCAACGACCGTGGCCCGTTCATCCGCGGCCGCGTCCTCGACCTCTCCACGGCTGCTGCCCGCGCGATCGGCCTGACCGCCGCCGGCGTCGGCCGCGTTACCGCCGAGGTCGTCTCTTAGAACACTGTCATTCCGGGGCCGATGCACCGCATCGAACCTGGAATCTCGAGATTCCCCGATGCGCAATTGCGCATCTGAGGTCTGGTGCTCGCACACCATCCCGGAATGACAGTTCCTACAGGAAGCTTTGCGGATCGACGTCGATCTCGAGCTTGAGGTTGCCTTTGGTCTTGGGGCCGGCGTCGAGCCATTGGCGCAAATACGCCGACACATCGGCATTACGCAGCGACTTCACCAACAGCCGGAAGCGATAGCGGCCCTTGATCACGGCAAGTGGCGCTTCGGCCGGTCCGAGCACCTGAATCCGTGGATCGATCGGCGCGAGCGCGGCCAGCTTGCGCGCAAAACCCTCGGCCGTCGGCCGATCGCCCGCCGAAATGACCAGGCTCGCAAGCCGGCCGAACGGCGGATAGCCGGTGCGTTCGCGGGCCTCGATTTCGCTCGCATAGAACGCCTCGCGGTCGCACGCCACCAGCGCCTTCATCACGGGATGTTCCGGCTGGTGGGTCTGCAGATAGCCGACGCCGCGTCCCTGATCGCGCCCGGCGCGGCCAATTACCTGGTTCAATAACTGGAACGTGCGTTCAGCCGCGCGCGGATCGCCATTGCTCAGACCGAGGTCGGCATCGACCACGCCAACCAGATTGAGCCGCGGGAAGTTATGGCCCTTCGCCACCAATTGGGTGCCGACAATGATGTCGACGCGGCCTTCCGCGATCTCGTTCAACTCGCTGCGCATGGTCTCGATTGAGGTGATCAGGTCGCTCGACAACACCATGGTACGGGCCTCCGGAAACAGCGCTGCGGCCTCTTCCTGCAGGCGCTCGACGCCGGGGCCGACCGCCACCAGCAACTCCTCGGCCGCGCAATGCGGACAGGCCTGCGGACGCGGCATCGAGAAGCCGCAATGATGGCAAACCAGCCGCTGGCGGAAGCGGTGATCGACCAGCCACGCATCGCAGATGGTGCAGGCGAAGCGGTGTCCGCAGGCCCGGCAGAGCGTCAAGGGCGCGTAGCCGCGGCGATTGAGGAACAACAGCGCCTGCTCGCGCCGCTCGATCGCAAGCCCGACCTGTTCGGCGAGACGTGGCGAGATGAAGCGGCCGCGGGCCGGCGGCTCCCGCCGCAGATCGATCGCCTCGATCTGCGGCATGTGCTGGCCGCCGAACCGCGAGGGCAGCGCCACGCGCTGGTAACGGCCCTTGCGCGCATTGACTTCGGTTTCGACCGACGGCGTCGCCGACGCCAGCACGATCGGAATTTTGGCGATATGGGCGCGCACCACCGCCATGTCGCGGGCATGATAATGCGCGCCGTCGTCCTGCTTGTAGGCCTGGTCATGCTCTTCATCGACCACAATGAGACCGAGATTGGCATAGGGCAGAAACAGCGCGGAACGCGCCCCCACCACCACCGGCGCTTCGCCCGCGGCGATCGCGGCCCAGTTGCGCGCACGGGTGCGCGGGGTCAATTCGGAATGCCATTCCAACGGCCGCACGCCGAAGCGATCGGCGAAGCGGTCGAGGAACTGGCCGGTCAGCGCAATCTCCGGCATCAGGATCAGCGACTGCTTGCCGCGGCGAACGATCTCGGCAATGGCTTCGAAATAGACTTCGGTCTTGCCCGAGCCGGTGACGCCGTCGAGCAAGGCGACATGGAAACTGCCGTTCGCGGCGAGCGCCCGCATGGCGTCCACCGCGGTGCGCTGCTGGCGCGAGAAATCCGGCTGCGCGTAGGAGGGATCAGGTGCCGGCGGCGCCAGCGGCGCCGGCATTGGTTCGATCGTCAGCGTGCCGTCATCGACGAGCCCATCGATCACCCCGGCACTGACCCCGGCTTCCCTGGCGGCCTCGGATTTGCCGTGCAACAGCCCATCGGCCAAGGCGCCGATCAGCCGGCGCCGCGCCGGCGTCAGGCGCTGGGGCGGCTTGCCGATCAGCCGCACGCCCATCCGCATCCGCTCCGGGCCGAGATGCTCGCCCATCCGCAACGACATCCGCAGCACCATGCCACGCGCGGACAGCGTGTAGTTGGCAACCCAGTCGACCAGCGAGCGCAGTTCCTCCCTCAGCGGCGGCACGTCGAGCTTTTCGCCGACATCCTTGAGGCGATTGTGCAGGCGCGGATCGGGATTGGGGTTTTCGGCCCAAACCACCGCGACCACTTCGCGCGGGCCGAGCGGCACGCACACCACGTCGCCCGGCTTGAGTTCCATGCCGCGCGGCACGCGGTAGGAATAGGCCTGGTTGAGCGCGACCGGCACCAGCACATCGACGACGCGCGTCGACGACCCGGATGGCATGGTGGCGCGAATGGCATGGTCCATCGGAGAATCAGGCTCGAAGCGGGAAGCAGGGTTCAACTTAAGGCCGTGCGCCGGCCGGGGCCAGTGTCCGGTCGCGGGCGTAACACGCCTTAGCGAACGGTAAACGAAAGAGGTGCGATATAATCACGGGAATCACGTGGCCCAAGACAGAGACGGACCCGACACAGCGCCATGGCCAAGCCAGCTCCCGCAGCCAAACCGGTCGAACTCGCCGCCGCCGCCGATGACCTTGCGCTCGAAATGACGCATTGGCTGTCGCATCTAGGCGCCGAGCGACGGCTGTCGCCGAAGACACTCGAGGCCTATGCGCGCGACCTCCGCCAATGTCTGGCCTTTCTCGCCGAGCACTGGGGGACGACGGTGACACTGGCGCGCTTCGCCGCGCTTGAGGCGAGCGACGTGCGCGCGTTCCTGGCAATGCGGCGAACCGCGGCGATCGGCGGGCGCTCGCTGATGCGGACCCTGGCCGGCTTGCGGTCGTTCGGCCGCTTCCTCGAGCGCGAAGGCAAAGGCAAGGTCGGGGCACTATCGGCGATCCGTGCCCCCAAGGTCGGCAAGAGCCTGCCGAAGCCGATCCAGATCGCGGCGGCGCGGCGCTTCACCGACGCTGAGGAACGCGCCGGCGAGACCCGCGATCCCTGGATCTGGGCGCGCGACGCCGCCGTGATGGCGCTGTTATACGGATCCGGTCTGCGCATCTCGGAAGCGCTCGGGCTCAAACGTCGCGACGTGCCCCTGCCCGGGGCAGGCGACGTGCTGATCGTGACCGGCAAGGGCAACAAGACCCGGATGGTGCCGGTGCTGCAGAACGTGCTGGGGCTGATCCAGGATTACGTGGCGATGTGCCCGCATCCGCTGCCCTCGGAGGGACCGATCTTTGTCGGCGCCCGAGGCGGTCCGCTCAAGGCCCGGATCATCCAGCTCACCATGGAGCGACTGCGCGGCGCGCTCGGCGTGCCCGACAGCGCAACGCCGCACGCGCTGCGACATTCCTTCGCCACCCATCTGCTGTCGCGCGGCGGTGACCTGCGCGCGATCCAGGAACTGCTTGGCCACGCCTCGCTTTCGACCACGCAAATCTACACCGGCATCGATAGCGAGCGACTGCTGGAAGTCTACCGCACCACGCATCCGCGCGCCTGAGATCGAGCGTTTTCTCGGCCTGACAGAGCTCGTTCCGATCCTCCGGCCCCTTGCGCCGGCGGTGCGGTTCGGCAATCGTGGGCGTCTCAGGCAGGGAGAGAATCATGAGCGCACATGAGAGCATGGAGCAGGCGGACCACGCCAAGGAGGCCGCCGGCGAGAACGTCAAGATCGCATTGCTGATCGCCGTGATCGCGCTGTTTCTTGCGCTGTCGGAAACGCTCGGCAAGGGTGCCCAGACCGAATCGATCAGCAAGAATGTCGAGGCCTCCAATCTGTGGGCGTTCTTCCAGGCCAAGAGCATCCGCCGCACCGTGGTGCAGTCCGCCGCCGAGCAGTCCAAATTAAGTCTCGGCAGCGCCGGCGACGACGCCGCCAAGGCGGCGCTGCAAAAACAGATCGACGACTGGCAGAAGACCGCGGCGCGCTACCGTTCCGAGCCGGAAACCGGCGAAGGCACCGAACAATTGTCCGAACGCGCCAAGCACGCGGAGGAGGAGCGCGATCTTGCGACCGCGAAGTATCATCACTTCGAGCTCGCCTCCGCGGCGTTTCAGATCGGCATCGTGCTGGCTTCGGCGACCATCATCACCGGCATGATCGCGCTGGCCTGGATATCGGGCCTGCTGACGCTGGCCGGGATCGCATTCACCGCGCTCGGCATCTTCGTGCCGCATCTGCTGCAGTTGCCCTAGCAGCTTCTCGCTACCGCGCTTCATGCACGCTCTTGCGGAAGCGCTGGATCAGCCGCAGGACTCGCGAGGACCAGCCGCCCCCGTCGCCGCCCAGCACTTCCTTGATCCGCTGCTTGACCGGGTCGACCAGTTCGTTCGCCTTGGCGCGCAGCGTCAGGACGAACTCATAGAGCTTCTCGAACCATGCCATTTCGAGCAGCTTAGACCGCGTGACATCGAACACGAAGGCGGCAACCCCGACGCCCAGGAACTTTGCGAACAGGATGGTGAGCACGGCGCTGAGCCAATATTCATGGGCGAGCAGCCAGAAGCCGACCAGCTTCAGCGGAAACAACGGGATCACCGGCACGATGAAGACAGTCAGCGTCATCGCCGGCGACAACGTATCGACGCGCTCTGCGAGCCACGCCTTGAAGGCGCGCAATGGAACCTTCGCAACCACCCAGGCCACGATCGGCTCAAGGTGATCCCACAGCCAGGCTTCGATCAGGAAGATGACCGCGAGCAGAATCCAGACCGGTTGAAGCAGGCGGCGCATCTTCGATGGTATCCCCGCCCAGGCTTTCCCGGACGTCGATCACATATGGATGGCGCGCTTGCCGACTGCAAGCGCGGCTTCCTTGATCGCCTCCGAACGGGTCGGATGGGCGTGGCAGGTCCGTGCGAGGTCTTCGGCGGATCCGCCGAACTCCATCAATACTGCCGCTTCGTGGATCATTTCGCCGGCTTCGCGGCCCACAATGTGCACGCCGAGCACGCGATCGGTCTTCGCATCTGCGAGAACCTTCACAAAGCCTTCGGTGGTCTGATTGACCTTGGAACGGCCATTGGCGGTGAACGGGAAGCGACCAACGGTGTAGGCGACGCCGCCCTGCTTCAGCTCTTCCTCGGTCTTGCCGACTGTCGACACTTCAGGCGTGGTATACACAACACCTGGAATGACATCGTAGTTCACATGCCCGGCCTGGCCGGCCAGGATTTCCGCGCAGGCAACGCCTTCGTCTTCGGCCTTGTGGGCGAGCATCGGTCCCGCGACGACATCGCCGATGGCGTAGATGCCCTTCACGCTGGTCGCGAAATGCGCGTCGATCTGCACCCGGCCGCGATCGTCGAGCGCGACGCCGGCTTCCTTCAGGCCAAGGCCTTCGATGTAGGGCACGCGGCCGATGCAGACCAGCACCACATCGGCTTCCAGCTTCTCGGCTGAGCCGCCCGCGGCCGGCTCGATCTGCACCACCAGCGTCTTGCCCGAACTGTCGATGCCGGTGACCTTGGCGCCCAGCCTGAACGCAAAGCCCTGCCTTTCAAGGATGCGCTGGAATTGTTTGGCGACCTCGCCGTCCATGCCGGGCAGGATACGGTCGAGAAATTCCACCACGGTGATCTGCGCCCCCAGCCGATGCCACACCGAGCCGAGCTCGAGCCCGATCACGCCGGCCCCCACGATCAGCAATTTCCCAGGCACCCGGTCGAGCGACAGCGCGCCGGTCGAGGACACGATGCGCTTCTCGTCGATCTCGATGCCCTTCAGCCGCGCGATGTCGGAGCCGGTGGCGATGACAATGTTCCTCGTCTCCACCGTCCGGGTCTTGCCGTCACTGCCGGACACCTCGACCTTGCCGGCGCCGAGGATCCTGCCCTTGCCGCTGATCACGTCGATCCTGTTCTTTTTCATCAGGAACTCGACGCCCTTGACGTTGCCGTCGATGCCCTGCTGCTTGAAGTTCATCATCGAGGGCAGGTCGAGCTTCGGTGCGGAGACGCTGACGCCCATTTTCGCAAAGGAGTGCGCGGCCTCCCCGAACATCTCGGAGGCATAGAGCAGCGCTTTCGACGGCATGCATCCGACATTGAGGCAGGTACCACCGAGCGTGGCGTTCTTCTCGACCACGGCGACCTTCATGCCGAGCTGCGCCGCGCGGATCGCACAGACATATCCGCCAGGACCGGTGCCGATAACAACGAGATCGTAGCTGGCCATGATTGGAGTCCCGTAGCTGAATAGTGTGACCGGTATTACCGCCCGCCCGACACATCGAGAATCGCGCTGGTGACGTAGGAGGCCTCGTCCGACATCAGCCAGACGATGGCGTTGGCGATTTCAGCGGCGGTGCCGACCCGTTTCATCGGCACGTTGCCGGCAAGGCGGTGCGCCCGATCCGGCTCGCCGCCGCTGGCATGAATATCGGTATCGATCAGGCCAGGCCGGATCGCGGCGACGCGAATCCCTTCGCCAGCGACCTCGTGGCCGAGCCCGATTGTGAAGGAATCAATCGCGCCCTTGGAGGCCGCGTAATCGACATAGGTGTTGGGCGACCCGAGCCTCGCCGCAACCGACGACAGGTTGACAATGACGCCGCCCTTGCCGCCATGGCGCGTCGACATCCGCTTCACGGCTTCGCGGGCACACAGAATGCTGCCGGTGACGTTGACCGCCATCATGCGCTCGATGCGCGCAGCCGACATCTCGTCGACGCGCGAGGTGGGCCCGACGATGCCGGCATTGTTGACCAGCGCGCCGAGCGTTCCGAACCCATCGGCCGCCTTGAACAGCGCCATGATATCGCTCTCTTTGCCGACATCGCACTTCACCGCGATGGCCTTGCCGTTGCTCGCCGCAATGGCGGCGACCACCTCGTGTGCGGCGGCTTCATTGCTCGCATAGCTGACGCAGACCCGGAATCCGTGTGCCGCGGCAGCGATGGCGGTGGCACGGCCGATGCCGCGGCTGCCGCCGGTGATGATCACAACCCTGTCCGTCAAAATTCGTCCCCCACCCCGATCCAGCGCCCGTTACCCGGCGGATACCTGACGAGCCGCATCGGTCACAGATCCAGCACCAGCCGCGCCGGATCTTCCAGGCTTTCCTTGACCCGCACCAGGAACGTCACCGCTTCCTTGCCGTCGATAACGCGGTGATCATAGGACAGCGCCAGATACATCATCGGCCGTATCTCGACCTTGCCGCCGATCGCGACCGGGCGATCCTGAATCTTGTGCATGCCGAGAATGCCGGACTGCGGCGCGTTCAGGATCGGCGTCGACATCAGCGAACCATAGATGCCGCCATTGGTGATGGTGAAGGTGCCGCCCTGCATCTCGTCGATCTTGAGCTGGCCGTCGCGCGCCCGGCGGCCGAAATCGGCGATGCTTTTCTCGATCTCGGCGATCGACTTGTGGTCGCAGTCGCGCACCACCGGCACTACCAGGCCCTTGTCGGTGCCGACGGCAACGCCGATGTGATAGTAGTTCTTGTAGATCAGGTCGCTGCCGTCGATCTCGGCATTGGCGGCCGGAATGTCCTTCAGCGCCTGCACGCAGGCCTTGGTGAAAAAGCCCATAAATCCGAGTTTGCTGCCGTGCTTCTTCTCGAACACGTCCTTGTACTGCGCGCGCATCGCCATGATGTGGCTCATGTCGACCTCGTTGAAGGTCGTGAGCATCGCGGCGGTGTTCTGCACGTCCTTCAGGCGTCGCGCGATGGTTTGACGCAACCGCGTCATCTTCACGCGCTCCTCGCGCGCGGCGTCGTCGGCCGGCGAAGGCGCGCGGACCTGCACCGCGGCAGCGGGCTGATTGACCGGGGTCGGCGCTGAGGCAGCCTTCTCGATCGCAGCGAGCATGTCGCCCTTGGTGACGCGGCCGTCCTTGCCAGAGCCGGCAATGCTGCTGGCGTCGATACCGCTTTCGGCGGAGATCTTGCGCACCGAGGGCGCGAGCGGCGCGTCGGCCGGCGGCGCCTTCGGAGCGGCGGCCGCGGCCGGAGCGGCGGCAGCCGGCGCGGATGACGGCGGCGCGGCGGCGGCCGGCTTGGCGGCGGCGGCCGCCGGTCTGGCGGCAGCGCCATCATTGATCTGCCCGAGCAACGCGCCGACTGCGACCGTTTCGCCATCCTTGGCGGTGATCTCGCCGAGCGTGCCGGCCGAGGGCGCCGGGACCTCGATCGTGACCTTGTCGGTCTCGAGTTCGACCAGCGGTTCGTCCACTGCGACGGCGTCGCCGGCCTGCTTGAACCAGCGGCCAATGGTGGCTTCGGTCACGGATTCGCCGAGCGTCGGCACGCGAATTTCAGTCATGGTCTGGTTTCCCCGGTAGCTTGTGCTCATCGTCGGCGACAGACGATCCAGCAATGATGGTCGTGATCAAAAACAGGCGGCGCGACTGACGGGATGCCCCACGATCGCGGGGCATGGCAAAATGGCGGATTCGCTAGTTCAGCGCCTCATCCAGCAGGGCCTTGAGCTGGGCGAGATGCTTGATCATCAAACCGGTGGCAGTGGCCGCCGCCGCGGCGCGGCCGGCGTAGCGCGGGCGCTTGTTCGGCGCGTTGATCTGGTTCAGCACCCATTCGAGATACGGCTCGATGAAATGCCACGCCCCCATGTTGCGCGGCTCTTCCTGACACCAGACCAGTTCGGCATTCCTGAAGCGGCCGAGTTCCTGCACCAGCGCCTTCAGCGGCACCGGATAGAGCTGCTCGACCCGCATGATATAGACATCGTCAATGCCGCGCTTCTCGCGCTCGTCATAGATATCGTAGTAGACCTTGCCCGAGCACAGCACGACGCGGCGGATCTTGTCGTCCGCCACCAGCTTGATCTTCTCGTCCGGCAGCATCGCCGCATCATCGTACAGAATGCGATGGAATGTGGTGCCGGCGCCCAATTCATCGAGCCGCGATACTGCGCGCTTGTGCCGCAGCAGCGATTTCGGCGTCATCAGGATCAGCGGCTTGCGGATCTCGCGATGCAACTGCCGCCGCAACACATGGAAGAAATTGGCGGGCGTGGTAGCGTATACCACTTGCATGTTGTCCTCGGCGCACATCTGCAGATAGCGTTCGAGCCGCGCCGAGGAATGCTCGGGGCCCTGCCCTTCGTAACCGTGCGGCAGCATGCAGACGAGGCCGGACATCCGCAGCCATTTGCGTTCGCCCGAGGAGATGAACTGGTCGAACAGCACCTGCGCGCCGTTGGCGAAGTCGCCGAACTGCGCCTCCCAGATCGTCAGTGCGTTCGGCTCCGCCAGCGAATAGCCGTACTCGAAGCCGAGCACCGCCTCTTCCGACAGCAGCGAATTGATGACTTCGTAATGGCCCTGATCGCCGCCGAGATGATTGAACGGGGTGTAGCGGCTTTCGTCTTCCTGATCGATCAGCACCGAGTGCCGCTGCGAGAAGGTGCCGCGCTCGCTGTCCTGTCCCGACAGGCGGACGTGACGGCCTTCCTCCAGCAGCGTGCACAACGCCAGCGCCTCGGCGGTGGCCCAGTCGATGCCGGCACCGCCGTCGATCGCCTTGGCGCGATTCTCCAGAAATCGCTGGATGGTGCGATGAACCCTGAAACCGTCGGGCACTCTGGTGATCTTGCGGCCGATATCCTTCAGCACCGCGACATCGACCCCGGTGACGCCGCGGCGCGGGTCTTCTTCCTGATCCGCCGATTTGAACCCGGCCCATTTGCCGTCGAGCCAGTCCGCCTTGTTGGGCTTGTAGCCCGACCCGGCCTCGAGCTCGGCATCGAGCCGCGCGCGCCAATCCGCCTTGGCCTTCTCGATCTCGCCTTCGGTCATCACGCCTTCGGCGATTAGCCGCCTGGAATAGATTTCGAGCGTGGTCGGGTGCGCCGCGATCTTCTTGTACATCACCGGCTGGGTAAACGCCGGCTCATCGCCCTCGTTGTGGCCGTGCCTGCGATAGCAGAACATGTCGATCACGACCGGCTTATGGAATTTCTGCCGGAACTCGATCGCGACCTTGGCGGCGAACACCACGGCCTCCGGATCGTCGCCATTGACGTGAAAGATCGGGGCATCGATCATCTTCGCCACATCGGATGGATAGGGCGAGGAACGCGAATAGCGCGGATAAGTAGTGAAGCCGATCTGGTTGTTGACGATAAAATGCAGCGAGCCGCCAGTGCGGTAGCCTTTCAGGTCGGAGAGGCTGAAGCACTCGGCGACTACGCCTTGCCCTGCGAACGCGGCGTCGCCATGCATCAGCAGCGGCAGCACCGAGATGCGCTGATCCGGCGGATCGCCATGCTGATCCTGCTTGGCCCGGACCTTGCCGAGCACCACCGGATCGACGATCTCCAGGTGCGACGGATTGGCGGTCAGCGACAAATGGATCCGGTTGCTGTCGAACTCGCGGTCCGATGACGCGCCGAGATGATATTTGACGTCGCCCGAGCCTTCGACCGCGTCGGGATTGGCGGAGCCGCCCTTGAATTCATGAAACAGCGCGCGATGCGGCTTGCCCATCACCTGCGTCAGCACGTTGAGGCGGCCGCGATGCGGCATGCCGACCACGATTTCCCGGACGCCGAGATTGCCGCCGCGCTTGATGATCTGTTCCAGCGCGGGAATCAGCGATTCGGCGCCATCGAGGCCGAAGCGCTTGGTGCCGGTGAACTTGAGGTCGCAGAACTTCTCGAAGCCCTCGGCTTCGATCAGCTTCGTCAGGATCGCGCGCCGGCCCTCGCGGGTGAAGCTGATTTCCTTGTCCGGCCCCTCGATGCGCTCCTGAATCCAGCCCTTCTGCGCGCCGTTGGTAATATGCATGAACTCGACGCCGAGGGTCTGGCAGTAGGTGCGTTCGCAGATCGCGACGATCTCGCGCAGCGTTCCGTATTCCAGGCCGAGTACGTGATCGAGGAAGATCTTGCGATCGAAATCGCCCTCGGCGAAGCCGTAGGTGCGCGGATCGAGTTCCTCGCGATTGCGCGGCGGCTCGATCCCGAGCGGATCGAGCCTGGCGTGGAAATGGCCGCGCATTCTGTAGGCTCGGATCAGCATCAGGGCGCGCACCGAATCGCGCGTCGCCTGGTGGGCCTCGGCCGCCGATATCTCGCCACCCTTGGCTTGCACCTTGGCGGCAAGCTTGGCACCGACCGCCTTTTCGAGCTGCGCCCAGTTGCCATCAAGCGCGGAAGTGAGGTCGTCCTGCGGTGCCAGCGGCCAGTTGTCGCGGCCCCAGGAGGCGCCTTCGGCGTTCTTGCGGACGTCGGCCGGGGTGTCTTTCAGGCTTTTGAAGAATTCCTGCCATTCGCTGTCGACCGAGCCGGGGTCCTGCTCATATCGGGCATAAAGATCGTCGATATAGGCCGCATTGGCGCCCTGCAAAAAGGATGAGAGGGCAAAGGCGGCGTTTGCGTCCTGGCGAGACATGGGGGTGGCGTCCTGGTGATTTTTGTTGAGCGCATGGAATACGGCGCAATCGCCGATCCAGACACCGGATCAGCGTGATAGGGGATGTTTACCCTATATGGGGGGAATCTTCGCGCCGAAAATAACAAAAAACTGAATTAGGATTTCAATTTTTCGACAAGGGTTTTTCCAAGCCGCGCCGGCGACGGCGAGACCGTGATTCCGGCCGCTTCCATGGCCGCGGTCTTGGAACCGGCGTCGCCCTTGCCGCCGGAAATGATCGCCCCGGCGTGCCCCATGCGGCGCCCGGGAGGCGCCGTGACGCCGGCGATAAAACCGACCATCGGCTTCTTGCGGCCCCGCTTGGCCTCGTCCTTCAGGAACTGGGCGGCGTCTTCCTCGGCCGAGCCGCCGATTTCGCCGATCATGACAATCGAGGTGGTCTTGGGGTCGGCCAGAAACATCTCCAGCACGTCAATGAATTCGGTGCCCTTGACCGGGTCGCCGCCGATGCCGACCGCGGTGGTCTGGCCGAGGCCTTCCTGGGTGGTCTGGAACACCGCTTCATAGGTCAACGTGCCCGAGCGTGACACGATGCCGACATTGCCAGGCTTGAAGATGTTCGCCGGCATGATTCCGATCTTGCACTCGCCCGCCGTCATCACGCCCGGACAATTCGGCCCGATCAGCCGCGATTTCGATCCCGAAAGCGAGCGCTTCACCCGCACCATGTCGAGTACCGGAATGCCCTCGGTGATGCAGACGATCAGCGGGATTTCGGCGTCGATGGCTTCGCAGATCGCGTCTGCGGCCCCCGGTGGCGGCACGTAGATCACGCTTGCATCGGCACCGGTCTTGTCGCGCGCCTCGGCCACGGTGTCGAACACCGGCAGACCCAGATGTTTCGACCCCCCTTTGCCCGGCGAAGTGCCGCCGACCATCCTGGTGCCATAGGCGATCGCCGCTTCGGAATGAAACGTGCCGTTCTTGCCGGTAAAGCCCTGGCAGATGACTTTTGTATTCTTGTCGATCAGGACGGACATGGCTGGGATTGCTTTCGCGAAAATGGCGGATGGAGCTAGGGGACGCGCCGATAGATGCCGGTGAGCACGTCGGCCCACCCTTCGGCATCGGGCGAGAACTGGATTTTCATGCTGTAGCTGGTGTCGTCGATCACTTCATAGACATGGCGCGCATTGCCGCGCAGCGAGCCGCGCACGAGGATCAGCGACTTGCCGCTCCAGCCGCCGGAAGCCGGCGACGGCGGATAGTAGCCGAGCGAATCGTGCCAGAACAGTTTGTACAGGCGGTCCTCGCGGTCATAGGTGAACACGCCGTGGGTGGCGAAGGTCTCCTTGCCGTCGCGCGTCTGGCGGGTATCCTGAATGAGATAAAGGCCGTTGAGATCGATGCGGGCCGAGACCTTCGAGGTGGCGGGCCCGCCGGCGGTCCAGCGCGACGGAAAAACCGTCTCCTCGCCGGTCCACTCACCGGCAAACACGGCGAGCTTGCGGTGCTCCTCGAGAGCGACCGGTGCGGCGAGATGGTCCTCGGCCATCGGCTCAAGCCCCTTTCACGGCCTTGACGATCTTCTGCGCGGCATCGTCGAGATTGTCGGCGGGCACCACGTTGAGACCGGATTCCCGGATGATCTTCTTGCCGGCATCGACATTGGTGCCCTCCAGCCGCACTACCAGCGGCACCGTCAGGCCGACTTCCTTTACCGCGGCGACGACGCCCTCGGCGATGACGTCGCATTTCATGATGCCGCCGAAGATATTGACCAGGATGCCCTTCACATTGGGGTCGGCGGTGATGATCTTGAACGCCGCCGCGACCTTTTCCTTGCTGGCGCCGCCACCGACGTCAAGAAAGTTCGCCGGCGCCATGCCGTAGAGCTTGATGATGTCCATCGTCGCCATGGCGAGGCCGGCGCCGTTGACCATGCAGCCAATCGTGCCATCGAGGGTGATGTAGTTGAGATCGTATTTCGAGGCCTCGATTTCCTTGGCGTCTTCCTCGGTCTCGTCGCGCAGCGCCAGCACGTCGGGATGGCGGTAGAGCGCGTTGCCATCGAACGACACCTTGGCGTCGAGCACGCGCAGTTCGCCCTGCCTGGTGACGACCAGCGGATTGATCTCCAGCATCGCCATGTCCTTGGCGACGAACGCAGCGTAGAGCTGCGCCACCAGCTTCTCGGCCTGCCTGGCGAGATCGCCGGTGAGCTTGAGCGCTTTGGCAACCGTGCGGCCATGATGTGCCATGATGCCGGTGGCCGGATCGACCGAGAACGTCACGATCTTGTCCGGCGTCGCATGCGCGACGTCCTCGATATTGACACCGCCTTCGGTGGAAACCACGAAGGAAACTTCCGATGTCTCGCGATTGACCAGGATCGAGAGATAGAACTCCCTGTCGATGTCGGAGCCGTCCTCGATGTAGAGCCGGTTGACCTGCTTGCCATGCGGCCCGGTCTGGACCGTCACCAGCGTCGCGCCGAGCATCTGCCTGGCAAACTCGTTGACCTCGGCGACCGATTTGGCGATGCGGACGCCGCCCTTGTCGCCCGCGGCGGCTTCCTTGAATTTTCCCTTGCCGCGGCCGCCGGCGTGGATCTGGCTCTTCACCACCCAGACCGGACCGGGAAGCGTCTTGGCGGCGACGTCGGAATCGGAGGCCCGCAGCACCGGTACGCCGCGCGAGATCGGCACCCCGAACTCATGCAGCAGCGCCTTGGCCTGATATTCGTGGATATTCATGTGATGGCTCCTGGGCCCCGAACAATCGGTGTAGTTACACTCAGCGGCCGAGCAGGTCCGGCGCGATCTTCTTGCAGGCATCGACCAGACCCTGCACCGCTCCGACCGACTTGTCGAAGGCTTCACGGTCCTTGCCGGCCAGTTCGATCTCGACGATGCGCTCGACGCCCTTCGATCCGATCACGACGGGCACGCCAACATACATGTCCTTGACGCCATATTCGCCGTTCAGATAGGCGGCGCAGGGCAGCACGCGCTTCTTGTCGCGCAGATAGCTCTCGGCCATCGCGATGGCCGAGGCCGCCGGCGCATAGAACGCCGATCCGGTCTTCAGCAGGTTGACGATCTCGGCACCGCCGTTGCGGGTACGGTCGACGATCTCGTCGATCCGGGCCTGCGAGGTCCAGCCCATCTTGACCAGATCCGGCAGCGGAATGCCGGCTACCGTCGAATAGCGCACCAGCGGCACCATGGTGTCGCCATGGCCGCCGAGCACGAAGGCGGTGACGTCCTCGACCGAGACGTTGAATTCGTCGGCGAGGAAATAGCGGAAGCGCGAGGAGTCCAGCACGCCCGCCATACCCACCACCTTCTTGTGCGGCATGCCGGAGGCTTTCTGCAGCGCCCACACCATGGCGTCGAGCGGGTTGGTGATGCAAACGACGAAGGCGTCGGGCGCGTATTTCTTGATGCCGGCGCCGACCTGTTCCATCACCTTGAGATTTATGCTGAGCAGATCGTCGCGGCTCATGCCCGGCTTGCGCGGCACGCCGGCGGTGACGATACAGACCCTGGCGTTGTCCAGCGCCTCATAGGAATTGGTGCCGGTGAAATTCGCATCGAACCCGTCGACCGGCGAAGCCTGTGCGATATCGAGCGATTTACCCTGCGGCACGCCTTCGGCAATGTCGAACATGACCACGTCGCCAAGCTCCTTGAGGCCGATCAGGTGAGCCAGCGTTCCGCCGATCTGGCCGGAGCCAATCAGAGCAATCTTGTCGCGCGCCATGGGAAATCTGTCCTTTGGAGGTCAAGCGGGAGAGTGGAAGAGGCTTGAACGGCTGGTTATCCCTTTCGCCTGATACGTTCAAGTCGCGGCATGCTCAATTGTCAGGCCTGGCTTGATTCCAGCCAGGGCCGGGATGCCTCCGGCCGGGGCCGCCGCCTGGCTCCCTACTGCAAATCACGTCTCCACCAATCCCGTGCTTGACCCACTGGCCGCGGAATCCTTGTGGCCGTGCGGCAGCGCCAGATAGGATTGCGAGCCCATCTCGATCAGCCGCGATGCGGTCCGCTTGAACTCGTTCGCCTCATGGCCCTCGGTCGCGACATAGAGCGACGCCGGGTCCGCCTCCGCCGAGACCATCAATTTTACGGCGTTGTCATAAAGCGTGTCGATCAGGGCGATGAACCGCTTGGCGGCGTTGCGCTGCGTATGATCCATGACCGGAACGCGATCGATCATGATGGTATGATAGTCGTGTGCAAGCCGCAGGTAGTCCGACGCGGCAAGCGGCCTTTCGCAGATATCGGCGAAGGAAAACCGGGCGACGCCATTGGCCGAGCGCGGCACCTGCAGGATGCGACCCTTGACCGGGATATCGCGAGGCTTGCCGGGCGCATTTCCGGTCATTTTCGCCCATGCCCGGTCTAGCGCGGCGGTGGCGGCGCGATCGGCCGGCACCAGCCACATTTTCACGCCCGCCAGCTTCTCCAGCCGGAAATCGGTGCGGGCGTCGAGCCACAGCACGTCCATATGGTCGGAGATCTCAGCGATGAAGGGCAGGAACAGCGCGCGGTTGAGACCTCCCTTGTAGAGGTCGTCCGGCGCCACATTGGATGTCGCCACCACCACCGTGCCGAGTTCGAACAGTTTTGCGAATAGCCGTCCCAGGATCATCGCGTCGGCAATATCGGTGACGTGAAATTCGTCAAAGCAGAGCAGCCAGGCCTGGTCGAAAATCGCCGTCGCGGTCAGCGCGATCACGTCGCCGTCGGCGAGTTCGCCGCGCGCGATCTGCTGGCGAAAGCCGTTGATGCGCTCGTGCACCTCGGCCATGAATTCGTGGAAATGGGCGCGGCGCTTGTGCTCGACCTGGCTCTGCTCATAAAACAGATCCATCAGCATGGTCTTGCCGCGCCCGACTTCGCCGTGAACATAGAGGCCGCGCGGCGGGGCGTCGGTCTTGTCGGCAAACAGCCGGCCGAGCAGGCCTTGCCTGCGCGCCGGCCGGTAATTCGCGAGCCGCTCCTCAAGCGCGGCAAAGGTCTCGGCGGCCCGCCCCTGCGCGGCGTCGGCCTCGATCGCGCCGGACGCAACCAGCGACTGATAATGGGAGTGGAACGAGGTGGGCTGGGCAGACAGCATGACCCACCTTACGGCCCCAGTGCCGCGCAAATTGCAAGCTGTGAATTGGTGTGAAGGGTATGC
The DNA here is from genome assembly GCA_963808035.1 of uncultured Alphaproteobacteria bacterium. Taxonomy (GTDB): domain Bacteria; phylum Pseudomonadota; class Alphaproteobacteria; order Rhizobiales; family Xanthobacteraceae; genus Bradyrhizobium. The sequence continues at coordinate 382,427 of CAWEEF010000017.1, forward strand.
TGGTTGCAGTCGGTCATCCCCGCGAAAGGCGGGATTCCACTGCGCCGCGCCCGGTCAACTCGATCCGACGGCCCCGGAAAGCCGGCTCGCCCGGTCAAACCGCGCGATGACGACCGCAGATGTGACGTGTTCTCACGCACTCAGCGCGTAGGAATCCTCGACCACGTAAGGTCCGCCGCCGGTGGAAGCCCGTGATGAGAACAGGACGAACCGCGACGCCGTGAATACCCGGGTCGGGAAATAACCCCGGACCGACAGATAATCCGCCACGTCCTGATTGGAGGCGTCGCGCAGCCGCGCCAGGGTGACGTGGGGGGTGAATTTCCGCCCCTCCGGGTCGAGCCCGATCCGTTGCATCAGCCGTTCCAGCTCGGCCTGCAGCTCGATCAGGGGGCGGCTCGGCACCACCGAGGCCACCACCGCGCGCGGCTTGCGCCCGCCGAAGCTCGACAGGCCCTGCAGCGCCACCTCGAACGGCTTGCGATTGACTCGAAACAGCATCGAGGCGATCTCATTCGCCGCGACGCCGTCGATATTGCCGATGAAGCGCAGGGTGACGTGATAATTTTCGGGGTCGATCCAGCGGGCGCCGGGCAGGCCGCCACGCAAATTGGAAAGCGTCTGGCCGATCTCGGCCGGAATTTCCAGTCCAGTGAACAATCGTGGCATCGTAAGGACTCCCGATGCTAGGGCCCGATCCCGAAAGGCAGCGCAGTCTTCAAAGCAGCGCAGTCTTGGGGAGCAATCATGCCCTCAAACAACGTCCGGCGACGAATCACCGATGCTGATTTTTATCGTAGTTATGTGACTCTGCGAAGGATCGGTTGGGCGGTTACCTCCAGGCTTTGGTATAAAGGCGATGTCAGGGTTAGCGCCGTCTTTTGTTCAATCGTGTTGCCCAGAGAGAGTGCCGAGAAATGCCGTCACCGTAGGCAGGATGTTTTTCACAATCACGTCGACACCCTGCGCGGTTGGATGCATGCCGTCGGTCTGGTTGAGCCTCGCGTCTGCCGCCACGCCCTCGAGGAAGAACGGATACAGCGGCACCCCGAACGATTTCGCAAGCTCCGGATAGATGGCGTCGAAGCTTGTTGCATAATCGCTGCCGTAATTTGGCGGCGCAAGCATCCCGCACAACAAAACCGCGACACCCCGCGCCTTCAGCCGGGTCAGGATGTCCGACAAGGCGGCGCGGGTGACCTTGGGATCGGTGCCGCGCAAGGCGTCGTTGGCGCCAAGTTCGAGAATCACGCCTTCGGTCCCTTCCGGCACCGACCAGTCGAGCCGGTCGCGGCCGCCGGAACTGGTATCGCCGGACACCCCGGCATTGCCGATATTGACGTCTATCCCATTGCTTTTCAATGCTTTTTGCAGCCGCGCCGGGAATGCGGCGTCGGCCGGAAGGCCAAACCCGGCGCTTAAGGAATCTCCCAGTACCACCAGTGTGATCGGCTTTGGTACTGCGGCCTGGATCGGGAGGGCGGTCGGCCCCCATAGCGCCAGGGCCAACACAATCATGTGCGCGAACATCGGCCGCTTGCCCTCGACCGCGGCGAGGGAAGTGCCATATGACCGAGCCATGGACAGTCTCATCGAACCCTCGTCATTGGCCGGCCTTGGGCCGGACACCATTTCCATCTCGAACGTCAATCTCTCGCTCGGCACCGGTGCGGCGCGGGTGCATATCCTGAAGGGTATCAGCCTGCGGGTGGCGCCCGGGGAAGCGATCGGCCTGATCGGGCCATCAGGTTCGGGAAAATCCACGCTTCTGATGGTGATGGCGGGACTGGAGCGTCCCGATGGCGGAGAGGTGGTGGTCAACGGCACCGCTTTCAATGGCCTCGACGAGGACACGCTGGCGCGCTTTCGCGGCCGCCAGATCGGCATCGTGTTCCAGTCGTTTCACCTGATCCCGACCATGACGGCGCTGGAAAATGTCGCGGTCCCGCTCGAGCTCGCCGGAAAGCCCGACGCTTCCCGCCGCGCAGCAGAGGAATTGGCACAGGTCGGCCTCGACGATCGCCTGCATCATTATCCCATCCAATTGTCCGGCGGCGAGCAGCAGCGCGTGGCGCTCGCGCGGGCGCTGGCGCCCGATCCCGCGATCCTGGTGGCGGACGAGCCGACCGGAAATCTCGACGAGGCCACCGGCAAGCAGATCATCGACCTGCTCTTCACCAAGCACGCCGAGCGCGGCATGACGCTGGTGCTGGTGACCCACGACGCGACGCTGGCGCAGCGCTGCGATCGCGTGGTGCGGCTGCGCTCAGGCCGGATCGACGAGACCTTGGCGAACGGTCCAGCCGCCTTATGAGCGTCGCATCCGAACCCATCCGGGGCGGTCGCGCCGGGTCCTTGGCCCTGCGCTACGCCCTGCGCGAATTGCGCGGAGGCCTGCGCGGCTTCTACGTTTTCATCGCCTGCATCGCGCTCGGCGTGATGGCGATTGCCGGCGTCGGCTCGGTGGCGGCAAGTCTCGGCGAGGGCCTGGCGCGCGAGGGGCGGACACTGCTCGGCGGCGACGTCGCCTTCTCGCTGATCCAGCGCGAGGCCAAACCGGATGAAGTCGCGTTTCTGCGTTCACGCGGCGAGGTATCGGTGGCGGCGACCTTGCGGGCGATGGCGCGCGCGGCCGACGGCCGGCTCGCCCTGGTCGAACTCAAGGCCGTGGACGGGCACTACCCGATGCTCGGCGCGCTCACGCTCGACCCCCCTAAGCCGGTGGCCGATCTGTTGGCCGAGCGGGACGGCGCATTCGGCGTCGCGGTGGATCAGACGCTGCTGGCGCGGCTCGACCTCAAGCTCGGCGATCGCGTCAGTATCGGCAATGCCAGTTTTCAAATCGGCAGCGTCGTCGACAGCGAGCCGGACAAACTTGCCGGCGGGATCGGCCTCGGCCCGCGATTCCTGGTCAGCGAAACTGCTTTGCGCGCCACCGGGCTGCTGCAACCCGGTAGCCTGGTGCGCTGGATCTACCGGGTCAAGCTGCCGGACAACGCTGCCGACGATCGCGCCACCGCGGCGCTGGTCGATGATGCGCGCGGCGCGCTGCCGGAAGCGGGCTGGGAGATTCGCACCCGCAGCAATGCCTCGCCGCAGCTTGAGCGCAGCATCAGCCGCTTTACCCAGTTCCTCACGCTGGTCGGGCTCGCGGCGCTATTGGTCGGTGGCGTCGGCGTCGCCAACGCGGTCAAGAGCCATATCGATCGCCGCCGCGACGTCATTGCCGCGCTCAAGGCGCTCGGCGCCACCGGCCGCGACGTCTTCACCATCTACCTGACACAGGTGATCGTGCTGGCCTTGATCGGTTCGGTGCTCGGGCTTGCGGCCGGCGCGGCGCTGCCCTTCATCATCGTCGGCACGTTCGGCAAACTGTTGCCGCTGCCGGTGGTGGCGGCGCTGCATCCCGGGGAACTCGTGCTGTCGTTTGTCTACGGCCTGCTGACCGCGCTCGCGTTCGGGCTGTGGCCGCTTGGCCGGGTCCACGACGTGCCGGTGGCGGCGCTGTTCCGCGAAAGCGTGACCGGCGAGTGGCATCGGCCGCGATGGCGCTATCTTGCCTTGATGGCCGCGGTGATCGCGCTTTTGGTCGCGGTGGCGATCGGGCTTGCCTACGACAAGCGGGTCGCGACCGTGTTCGTCGCTGCCTCGATCGTGGTGTTTGCCTTGCTGCGCGGCGTCGCCGCCGCACTGATGGCGCTGGCGCGCAGTTTGCCCCGCAGCCGCATCACCATGCTGCGGCTGGCGATCGCCAACATCTATCGGCCCGGCGCGTTGACGCCATCGGTGGTGATGTCACTCGGCCTCGGCCTCGCGGTGCTGGTCACGATCACCCAGATCGACGGCAACCTGCGGCGCCAGTTCCTGGCAGCGCTGCCGGACCGGGCGCCGTCGTTCTATTTCATCGATATTCCTTCCACCGAAGCCGGCCGCTTCGGCGCATTCCTCAAACACGCCGCGCCGCAATCGACGGTCGATGACGTGCCGATGCTGCGCGGGCGCATCGTCAAGGCCCGCGGGGTCAAGGCGGAAGACCTCAACGCCTCCGCCGACAGCGCATGGGTGCTGCAGAGCGACCGCGGCCTGACCTACACCGCCGACATCCCGAAGGGCTCGAAGATCGTCGAGGGCAAATGGTGGGATGCTGATTATGATGGGCCGCCGCTGGTTTCGATGGAGAAGAAGATCGCCGACGGATTGAGACTCAAGATCGGCGATCCCATCGTCATCAACGTGCTCGGCCGCGATATCACCGCCACCATCGGCAATTTGCGCACGGTCGACTGGCAAAGCCTCGGCATCAATTTCGTGCTGGTGTTTTCCCCCATGCCTTCAAGGGCGCTCCGCACACCCACATCGCCACCCTGACCGAGACGGTGCCGAACCCCGCCGGCGATGCCCGGATCATCAAAGCGGTGGCCGACGCCTTCCCGATGGTGACCAGCGTGCGGGTCCGCGAAGCGCTGGAGACCATCGGCACGGTCGTCACCAATCTGGTGCTGGCGATCCGTGGCGCGAGTGCCGTGACGCTGATATCGGCCATCCTGGTGCTGGGCGGCGCACTCGCCGCCGGGCACCGCCATCGCGTCTACGACGCGGTCATTCTCAAAACCCTGGGCGCGACCCGGGCGCGGCTGCTCGGCGCCTACGCGCTGGAATATCTGATGATCGGCCTTGCCACCGCGGTTTTCGGCGTGTTCGCAGGCTCGGTCGCGGCCTGGCTGATTGTGACCCGGCTGATGACCCTGACCTTCGCCTGGCAGGCCGGCAGCGCCACCGGCGTGGTGGCGGCGGCCCTCCTCGTCACGGTCGGGCTGGGGCTCGCCGGCACGCTGCTCGCCCTCAACCAGAAGCCGGCCACAGTGCTGCGGAATTTATGACAAATTGAAGCGCCCCCGCGGATGGGGCAGCGAAGCCCTGACCCGGTCCACCGCTTGCGGAGCGACATTCAGCCGCGCGTGGAAGCTTGCAGCGGATGTGGTAGTTTCCCACATACGAGCTTGGGCCAGACGCCGGCTTGATGACGCAAAATTAATGTCAGCAAATCGGCCCATCTGGGATAGATTTCTTAGCCGGCGACGCAAACCCTTGCGCTCCGCCGGGCAACCAAAGTGGGAATTCGACCATGTCGGACCTAGACCGCAACTATGCCTCTCCCTTCGGCCGGGCCGCCGGGCGCACTGACGCCGCGACCGTCGACGCCGGTCTGCGCGCCTACATGCTGCGCATCTACAATTACATGAGCATCGGCCTTGCCATCACCGGCCTCGCCGCGCTCGGCGTCTATATGGCGGCGGTGACGACCGATCCGTCGGGCGCCGCTGCCAAGATCGGCAACGCCTTCCTGACGCCGTTCGGTTACGCGATGTTCGTCAGCCCGCTGAAGTGGCTGTTCATCCTGGCGCCGCTGGCGATGGTGTTCGTGATCTCGGCCGGGATCAACCGGCTGCGGCCGGCAACAGCCCAGATGCTGTTCTGGGTGTTCTCGGCGCTGATGGGCGTCTCGCTGTCGTCGATCTTCCTGGTGTACACGCACACCTCGATCGTGCGGGTGTTCTTCATCACCGCGGCGTCGTTCGGTGCGCTCAGCCTGTTCGGCTACACCACACGGCGTGACATGACCGGCATGGGATCGTTCCTGCTGATGGGCCTGTTCGGCATCATCATCGCGAGCCTGGTCAACCTGTTCATCGCCAGTTCGGCGCTGCAGTTCGTGGTGTCGGTGGTCGGCGTGCTGGTGTTTGCCGGGCTGACCGCCTGGGATACCCAGCGGCTGAAGAACGACTACATCTACGGCTACGCCTCGCAAGGCGGTGACGTGGCGGAACGGGCGGCGATCTCGGGTGCGCTGTCGCTGTATCTGAATTTCATCAACCTGTTCACGCTGCTGCTGCAATTGCTCGGTCAGCGCGACTGACCGCGGAACTTCGGCGGACCATTCGAGCCCCGGCCCTGTCGGCCGGGGCTTTTCTTTTGGCATGGACAAAAATAACCTCCCCATCATGTCGATGCTCGAAATCAGGCCGGCCACCGCGGCAGACCTTCCCGCCATCACCGAAATCTACGATCACGCGGTTCGCTACGGCACCGCGACGTTCGAACTGACCGCGCCGGACCTCGGCGAGATGAGCCGGCGTTTTAGCGTGCTGCGGGACGGCGGTTATCCCTATCTCGCCGCCGCATCGGACGGCCGCGTCATCGGATATGCCTATGCCGGAGCCTACCGACCGCGTCCGGCCTATCGCTTCACCGTGGAGAATTCGATTTATCTGCAGCCGGCGATCCACCGCAGCGGCATCGGGATGCAATTGCTGCAACGGCTGATCGCGGAGTCGGAGCAGCGCGGCTATCGCCAGATGATCGCGGTGATCGGCGACTCCGCCAATGCCGGATCGATTGGCGTGCATGCCCGATGCGGCTTCCAGATGGTGGGAACGCATCCCAGCGTCGGCTTCAAGTTCGGCCGCTGGCTCGACACGGTGATGATGCAGCGCGCGATTGGCGACGGCGCCACGACGTTGCCGATCGCCCCGTAGCCCGGATGCTTTCAGCCGTCATTGCGAGCGATGCGAAGCAATCCATGGCGCGGCAGGCGGAGGCATGGATTGCTTCGTCGCTTCGCTCCTCGCAATGACGGGGCGCAGCCGCTATACCACCGCCAGCTTGCGGTCGATCGCCAGCAGCACGCGATCGAGTTCATGGCCACGGCGCAGGATCAGCCCGGTCGCCGAGATCACGCTGTACATGCCCTGCTTGCGCGCGAGCCGCGGATCTTTTTCGATGCGATAGATCGGAACCTCGGAGGCGCGGCGAAATACCGAGAACACGGCGCGGTCCCTCAGAAAATCGATGGCGTAGTCGCGCCATTCGCCATCGGCCACCATGCGTCCATACAGATTGAGGATACGGTTGAGCTCGAAACGATTGAACGTCACCCGACCTGGCAGCGGGCTCGCAGCGACGCTGCGCGTCGCTGCGCGGCTCTCGCTCGGGTCGGCATCCTCCGACATCAAACTCATGCGGCATCTCCTCTCATCCCGGGCAAGCGAGTTCCGAAACCGGCTTCAGGCGTTTCGGGAGCATGCCAGCACCACATGATTGCGCCAACCGGGTGCGGCTGCAAGGGGGCCCCAGCGACCGCCTCGTGATTGGCGTAGGGCAGACTGTCCGCGGCCCGGTTCATGCCGAAATCAAGCCGTCACGGGATCGTTAGCGGAAATCATAATACTGCCCCACTTCCGCCCAGCGCCCGCCCTGCTGAATTGCGAAACAACAATCCTGCGTTGGCCCGGTCCTTTCGATGCCGGATTCCTCAGCCCCCAGCCCCCCGGGGTCGTCGGGATCGGGCCTGTTCGCAGAATAGTTTATACCCATTACTGGGCCAACGAGAGTTGGTCCTTTTTGTTTTGGACGATCGCTGTTGGCGTGGCGCATGGGCGCCGATCGGCGACACAGCCGTCATCTCCGACGCGCAGGTCCGGGCTCCAAACTCGCGATCATGGTTAATGATTTGCGGACTCGCATTGCAGCCGCGATCCGCAATGACGACGCGGGAGTTCAGTGAAGCGTCGTGTAGGCCGCGCCGAGCATCAGACCGGGCTTGTCGCGGCTGCCGTCCTGAACATACACCGCCGCGGCGTCGACGTCCTCGCGAGAAATATTTTCCAGCGGCACCGTCCAGTTGGCTGGACTGCCGGTCCAGTCGCCCACTTTGAGCAGGTTGCGTACTACATTGTGATACGTTATTTCGCGCCCGCGATTCTCGCCGCGCCCGATCGCAATCGGCACCGCTTTCGAGACCGAGCAAATCCATACTTCACCGCGCCGAACCGCCGGGTCCTTGCTGGCGGCGACCGAAACATTGATTTGCTTGCCGGTTACCGTCATCGACACCGGCACCGACATCACGCCCTCGGCTTTCTTGGTATCGCTGATGGCGCCTTCGATGCCGGCGCGATCGCTGCCGACGACATGGGCCGATCCATTGATGACGGCTTGCGGCGTGTACACGTCGCGATCGCCGCGCACCTGGGAGTAGGCCTTCTGCCGGGCGCTGAAGCGCGAATCCGCCAGCGTGTCCTTCCAGCCGAGATAATCCCAGTAATCGATCGGCATGCTCAGGGCGATGATCGATGGATCCTTGGCGAGCTCCCCGATGATCTTGTCGGCGGGCGGGCAGGACGAACAGCCTTGCGAGGTAAACAGCTCGACTACGGCGCGCGGGTCGGCGCGGACCGGCCCGACCACCGCAACGATCGCGCAGACGCCGAGGGCACCCGACCAACGCGAAATGCAGTTATAGGCCATCATCGCTGTCATTCTGCAACCGGGAAACCCCGCACGCCCGTGATACGCTTGCGGCGCCTGATTGCACCGGCCGTCCGAACCGCGAAAGGCGGCCCCTTCATAAGCCGCCTCCCCTTCACTCGCTACTCACTTCGCAGTGAGCCATCGATCGCAATCCGGATCACGCCGCCAATCTGCGCAGCACGTAATGAAGAATGCCGCCGTTTCGATAATATTCGAGCTCGTCGAGGGTATCGATCCGGCACAACAGCGCGACGCGCCGCAGCGAACCGTCGCTGGACACGATCTCCGCCGTCAGCTTCTGGCGCGGCTTCAAATCGCCCTGCAATCCCCGTATCGTCACGGTCTCATCCCCCTTCAGCCCGATCGACTGCCAGGACGCCCCCTCCTCGAAGGTTAACGGCAGCACGCCCATGCCGACGAGATTGGAGCGGTGGATGCGCTCGAAGCTCTGGCAAATCACGGCCCGAACGCCCAGCAACCGCGTTCCCTTCGCGGCCCAGTCGCGCGACGAGCCATTGCCGTATTCGGCGCCGGCGAATACCACCAGTGGCACCCGCTCGGCCTGATACTTCATCGCGGCATCGTAGATCGACATCTGCTCGCCGTCTGGCCAATGCTTGGTGAGGCCGCCTTCGGGAATATTGCCGTCGGCGCCCTTCAGCATGAAGTTCTTGATGCGGATATTGGCGAAGGTGCCGCGCATCATCACCTCGTGATTGCCGCGCCTGGTGCCGTATTGATTGAAGTCGGCCGGACGCACCTGATGCTCCAACAGATACTTTCCGGCCGGAGAGGTCAGCTTGATGGCGCCGGCCGGCGAGATATGGTCGGTGGTGATCTTGTCGCCGAACATCGCCAGGATGCGCGCATCGACCACGTCGGCGATCGGCTCCGGCTCCTTCTTCATGCCTTCGAAATAGGGCGGGTTCTGCACATAGGTCGAACTCATGTTCCAGCGATAGGTCTCGCTCTCGACCGTCTTGATCTTGCGCCAATTGGCGTCGCCCTTGAACACATCGGCGTAACGCTTCTTGAAGATCGTCGAGGTCACGAATTTCTTCATGTAGGCGTTGATCTCCTTGGTGGTCGGCCAGATATCCCTGAGATAGACCGGCTTGCCGTCCTTGCCCTCGCCGATCGGCTCGACCGCGAGATCCCTGGTCACGGTGCCTGCCAGCGCATGGACCACGACCAGCGGCGGCGAGGCCAGATAGTTGGCCTGCACGTCGGGGCTGACGCGGCCCTCGAAATTGCGGTTGCCCGACAGCACCGCGGCCGCAACGATCCCGTTATCGTTGATCGACTTCGAAATTTCTTCCGGCAGCGGCCCGGAATTGCCGATGCAGGTAGTACAGCCGAAGCCGATCAGGTTGAATCCGACCTTGTCGAGCTCGGGCTGCAGCCCGGAATTGGCGAGATATTCCGCCACCACCTGGCTCCCCGGCGCCAGCGAGGTCTTGACCCAGGGCTTTGCCTTGAGGCCCCTGGCGGCGGCGTTGCGCGCCAGCAGCCCGGCGCCGATCAAGACGCTCGGATTGGAGGTGTTGGTGCAGGAGGTGATCGCCGCGATCACCACATCGCCATGGCCGAGGTCGAAATCGCGGTTCTCGACCGCGTAGCGATGGGACGCATCCGCCGCCTTCTTGTATTCGCTGGCCATCGCGGTGGCGAAGCCTTCGGCAACGCTCGGCAATGCGACGCGGCCCTCGGGGCGCTTCGGTCCGGCCATCGAAGGCACGACATCGCCGAGATCGAGCGTCAGGGTCTCGGTGAAAACCGGATCGGTCGATTTGGCGGTACGGAACAGGCCCTGCGCCCTGGCGTAGGCAACAACCAAAGCGACGCGGTCGGCCTTGCGGCCCGACGTCTTGAGATAGTCGATGGTGGCGGCATCGACCGGGAAGAAGCCACAGGTGGCGCCGTATTCCGGGGCCATGTTGCCGATGGTCGCCTTGTCCGCGACCGAAAGATAATCGAGGCCGGGGCCGAAGAACTCGACGAATTTGCCGACCACGCCCTGCTTGCGCAGCATCTGCGTCACCGTCAGCACGAGATCGGTGGCGGTCACGCCCTCCTTCATCTGGCCCTTGAGCCTGAAGCCGACCACTTCCGGCAACAGCATCGATAGCGGCTGGCCGAGCATCGCGGCTTCCGCCTCGATGCCGCCGACGCCCCAGCCAAGCACCGCCAGGCCATTGACCATGGTGGTGTGCGAATCGGTGCCGACCAGCGTATCCGGATAGGCGACCTCGAAAGTGCCCTTCTTCTTGCCGACGGTCATCTTCTCCTTGCGGGTCCATACCGTCTGCGCGAGATATTCGAGATTGACCTGGTGACAGATGCCGGTGCCGGGCGGCACCACGGAGAAATTCGAAAACGCGCGCTGGCCCCATTTCAGGAATTCGTAGCGTTCCTGATTCTGCTTGTATTCCTCCACCACATTCTTGGCGAATGCCTTGTTGTCGCCGAAGAAGTTGACGATCACGCTGTGGTCGATGACGAGATCGACCGGCACCAGCGGATTGATTTTCTCGGCGTCGCCGCCGAGCATCTGCATGGCATTGCGCATCGCCGCGAGATCGACCACCGCCGGCACGCCGGTGAAATCCTGCATCAATACCCGCGCCGGGCGGAACGCGATTTCATGCTCCAATGCGCGCTTCTTGATCCATTTGGAGAAAGCGACGATGTCGTCCTTCTTGACGGTGCGGCCATCCTCATTGCGCAGAAGATTTTCCAAGAGCACTTTCATCGAATAAGGAAGTCTGGAAATTCCCTTCAGACCATTCTTCTCGGCGGCGGGCAGACTGTAATAGACGTAGGTTTTGCCGCCGACCTTGAGGGTCTTCCGGCATTTGAAGCTGTCGAGCGAGGTCATGTGAGGAATCCCAATTCATCGTTGTACCCGGGCTGGGGTATCATAGCACCGTTAGCGGGTTGCCGCTGGTGGCTTGCGGCCGCGGACGGTGTACTGCATCAAGTTCCGGCTTATAGAAACTTCTAGAATCTTTCCAGTGGCCTCGCCACACCGACAATCGTGCCGCAGCAATGCGGTATCCTTCACTCTGCAAGGCCACGGAAGGGCAAATGCGGCTCTCGGGACGCGGCGTCAGATGCGTGCGAGGCGGCCGGGAAGTGTTCTCGGACCTCGATTTCGAAGCCAGCTCGGGCGAGGCGATCGCCGTCACCGGCCCCAACGGATCCGGCAAGACATCGCTGCTGCGGCTGGTCGCGGGCCTGCTGTCGATGGCCGGCGGATCGATCGATCTCGCGGGCGGCGAGGCGGAATTGACGCTATCCGAACAGGCCCATTATCTCGGCCACCGCGACGCCCTGAAGCCCGCGCTGAGCCTGCTCGAGAACCTGTCATTCTGGCGGGATTTTCTCGGCGGCGACGGGTCGGATGCGGCACCGAATCTGCAGCTCGTGGGGCTCGATCACGCCGCGCATTTGCCGGCGGCCTATCTGTCGGCGGGCCAACGGCGACGGCTGTCGGTCGCCCGGCTGTTGGCCGCACCACGGCCGATCTGGCTGCTGGACGAGCCGACCTCCGCGCTCGATGCCGCCGGACAAGGCCTGTTCGCCGATCTGATGAGCGATCATCTTGCTCGCGGCGGCCTGATCCTGGCCGCCACCCATCTGCCGCTGGGGGTACCAGCGACAGAGTTGCGGTTGGGAGGCGCGGCGTGACCTGGCGAAGGGCCGTTCGTTGCGTTCCCTGCCCCCCTGTGGGGGAGGGTCAGGGAGGGGGGTACCGCACGACGTGCCGATTCAGTTCGCACCGTTGCGATCCCCACCCTCTGACGGACGAGAAGGCGCAAACTGCTGCAGCTTTGCGGGGGCTACCCCCCTCCCCAGCCCTCCCCCACAAGGGGGGAGGGAGCGGTCAGTGCCATCGGCCGCATGCAGATGGGCATTCACAGCGGTGCTTGGCATGACGGCGCTGGCCGCCCTGGTTCGACGGGACATCAGGATCGCGCTCCGCGTCGGCGGCGGCGCGCTGATCGGGGTGCTGTTTTATCTCACCGTGGTGATGCTGATGCCGTTTGCGGTCGGACCCGATCTGGCGCTGCTGGCGCGGCTGGGTCCGGCGATTCTCTGGCTCGGCGCCCTGCTCGCGAGCCTGCTCACCCTCGACCGGCTGTTCATGGCCGACCATGAGGACGGCTCGCTCGACCTGATCGTGATGAGCCGGACGCCGCTGGAACTGGCGTGCGCCGCCAAGGCGCTGGCGCACTGGCTGACCACCGGCGTGCCGCTGATTGTCGCGACGCCGGTGCTGGGATTGTTGCTCAATCTCGATGCCGGTTCGACCTCCGCCGTGGCCCTGACCCTGCTGGCGGGCACGCCGGCGCTGACCTTCATCGGCATGATCGGCGCGGCCCTGGCCGTAACGCTGCATCGCGGCGGGTTGTTGCTGGCCGTGCTGGTGCTGCCGCTGTCGATCCCGGTGCTGATCTTCGGCGTGGCGGCGTCGCAAGCCGCGATTTCGGGGCCACTGTCGTTTGGAACGCCATTCTCGATCCTGTGCGCGCTGTCGCTGACGAGCCTGGTGATCGGTCCCTTCGCGGCTGCGGCGAGCCTGCGACAAGGACTGGATTAGGCGATCAACTCTCGCGGAGAGGGAAATGAAAACGGGCGAGCCGCATTGTCTGGCGCGGCCGCAGCGACTATCAGGGGCGCCATGACACTGACCGATCTTGCCAACCCGACCCGGTTCCTCGCGCTGACCGCGCGCCTGTTGCCATGGCTTGCCGCGGCCACCGCGATCCTGCTGCTGATCGGCCTTTATCAGTCGGCCGCCGCGCCTGACGATTATCAGCAGGGCGCCACTGTCAAGATCATGTTCATCCATGTACCGAATGCCTGGCTGTCGATGTTCGTCTGGGGCGTGATGAGCGTGGCGGCCCTTGGCACGCTGGTGTGGCGGCATCCGCTGGCCGACGTCGCCGCCAAGACCGCCGCCCCGATAGGTGCTGCATTCACCTTTCTCGCGCTGGTGACGGGCTCGCTCTGGGGGCGGCCGATGTGGGGCACCTATTGGGAGTGGGATGCGCGGCTGACCTCGGTGCTGATCCTGTTCCTGATGTATCTCGGCTTGATCGCACTGTGGCGTGCGGTCGAAGATCCGTCGCGTGCAGCGCGCGCCGCCGCGGTGCTGACGCTGGTCGGCGCCATCAATCTGCCGATTATCAAGTTCTCGGTGGACTGGTGGAACACGCTGCATCAGCCGGCCTCGGTATTCCGGATGGGAGGGCCCACCCTCGACCGCGCCTTTCTGATTCCGTTGATGGTGATGGCGCTGGCGTTTTCGCTGCTGTTCGTCACGCTGCACCTGGCGGCGATGCGGAACGAGATTCTGCGCAGACGGGTCCGCACCTTGCAGATGGCGCAGGCCCAGATGATGCAAGCCAGCCGGCGATCGGCGTGAAGGCAATGACCCTTGGCCCCTATGCCTCCTTTATCGTGACCTCCTATCTCGTGGTGACGGCGGTGGTGCTGATGCTCATTGTCTGGATCGCGGTCGACTACCGCCGTCAGAAGCTGCGGCTGCGCGAACTGGAGGCGAGCGGCATCATGCGGCGATCCGGGCGCAGCGCGGCGGAGACCCGATGAGCGATCCGGTCACATCGACATCAACTCCCGTCCCGACTGACGCGCCGCGGCGGTCCTGGATCCGATCCTGGCCGATGGCGTTGCCGCTGGTCGGCTTCGCGGCGCTGGCCGCGATCTTCTGGTTCAGGCTGGGAGACGGCGACCCCTCCAGAATCCCGTCGGCGTTGATCGGACATCCGGCGCCGTCAACGGTGCTGCCGCCGCTGCAGGGCCTGCTCGACAATGGCGCGCAGGTGCCCGGGCTCGATCCCGCCGCGTTGCGGGGCAGGGTCAGCATTGTCAACGTCTGGGCCTCATGGTGCGTGCCGTGCCATGACGAAGCCCCGCTGCTGAGCACGCTCGGCCACGACAAGCGGCTGCAAATGGTCGGCATCAACTACAAGGACGCCCCCGACAATGCCCGCCGCTTTCTCGGCCGCTACGGCAATCCGTTCGGCATGGTCGGCGTCGACGGCAACGGCCGCGCGGCGATCGAATGGGGCGTCTATGGCGTCCCGGAGACCTTCATTGTCGGCCGCAGCGGTACGATTCTCTACAAACTGGTCGGCCCGGTCACGCCGGAGAATATCGACACCGTGCTCAAGGCCGAGATCGACAAGGCGCTGAACGCGGGGGGCTGAAAACATTCGTAGGCACCGGGTAGCCCGGATCGAGCGCAGCGAATCCGGGGCGGTCGCATCCGCATCGCGTTCCCCCGGATTACGCGGCGCTTCATCCGGGCTGCAATTCTCTGCGTCGCAATGACGTTGACGCAGGCGGGGAGTAGGAAATCACCCCTTCCGCACATCCCCGGCCTCCGCTTCGCTCGCTTCCAGCGACGCCGGCTCGAGATGATAGCGCTTGATCAGCGGCATCTGCAGGATGGCGAAGCCCATCGTCAGCGGGATCACGCCGAACGCCTTGAACGCTACCCAGAAATCGGTGCTCTGGGTGCGCCAGATGATTTCGTTCAGGATCGCCATCGCCAGGAAGAACAGCGCCCACCGCAGCGTCAGCCGGCGCCAGCCCTGTGGCGTGAGATTGAACATCTGGTCGAACATGATCGCGATGAAGGAGCGGCCGAACAGCAACCCGCCGCCCAGCACCGCGGCGAACAGGCCGTAGATGATGGTCGGCTTGACCTTGATGAAGGTTTCATCATGCAGCACCAGGGTCAGCGTGCCAAACACAATGACGACGATCCCGGTGACCAGCGCCATGATCGGGACGTGCCGGGTCACCACATAGGATGCGATCATCGCGGCCACCACCGCCACCATGAACGCGCCGGTGGCGACGAACAGATGGAATTTGGCGTTGGCAACGAAGAAGACAATCAGCGGCCCGAGTTCGGTCGCGAGCTTGAACAGCGGATGCGGCGTGGTCTTGTCCATCTTAGCTTTCAATCCCTGCAATCGCCCGGGCAAAATCCCGCGCCGTGAAGGGCGCGAGATCGTCGACGCTCTCGCCGACGCCGATAAAGTGCACCGGCAGGCCGTGTTTCTCCGCCAGCGCCACCAGAATGCCGCCGCGCGCGGTGCCGTCGAGCTTGGTCATGACGAGGCCCGTGACGCCCGCGGTGCGATGAAAGGCCTCGACCTGCGATAGTGCATTTTGTCCGACCGTGGCGTCGAGCACCAGCAGCACCGCATGCGGCGCCGATGGATCGACTTTCCGGATGACGCGAACCACCTTTTCGAGCTCGTTCATCAGCTCGGCCTTGTTCTGCAGCCGGCCCGCGGTATCGATCAGCAGCACGTCACGCTGCTGCTCCTGCGCCGCCGTCAGCGCATTGAAGGCGAGGCTTGCGGAGTCCGACCCCTGCGCGGCAGCGATGACCGGCGCTTTGGTGCGCTCGCCCCAGATTTTCAATTGCTCGATCGCGGCCGCGCGAAAGGTGTCGCCGGCGGCCAGCATCACCTTGCGGCCTTCGGCGGAAAGCCGTGCCGCCAGCTTGCCGATGGTGGTGGTCTTGCCGGAGCCATTGACGCCGACCACCAGAATGACGAACGGCCGTTGCGCCGCATCGATCACCAGCGGCTTTGCCACCGGCATCAGGACCTTTTCGACCTCGATCGCAACCACGGTCTTGACGTCATCTGCCGAAATCGCCTTGTCATAGCGGCCGACACCGACCGCGGCCGCGATGCGCGCCGCGACCTCGGTTCCGAGATCGGCGCGCAGCAGCACGTCCTCGATGTCCTCGAGCATGGCGCGGTCGAGCTTGCGCTTGGTGACCAGATCGGCCACCGCCGTCCCGAGCGAATTCGAGGTGCGCTTGAGCCCGCCGGACAGCCGCCGCCACCAGCTCAGTTTGGTTGTTTCCGAAGGAGTATCGCTCATGTTGGGGGTGTGTTAGCCGTTTCACCCCTCAAACGAAAGTCTCGACCATCGATGGATGTTCCGGAACTGACCGCGGAGGAAATTCAGGCCCGCGTGCTTCATCGCGACGGGCTGATGCTGGTGATCGACAAGCCCGCGGGACTGCCGGTGCATCGCGGCCCGAAGGGCGGCGCCAATCTGGAGGCCTGCTTCGACGCGCTGCGGTTCGGCCTGCCACGTCCCCCGGTGCTTGCCCACCGACTCGACCGCGACACCTCCGGCTGCCTGGTGCTGGGACGTCACCGCAAGGCCACGGCCTCGCTCGGCCTTTTGTTCAAGCATGGCCGGATTTCCAAGACCTATTGGGCGGCGGTCGAAGGCGGGCCGGCCGAGGACGAGGGCCGCATCGACATGCCGCTCGGCCGTCTCAATGCCGAGCGCGGCTGGTGGCAGAAGCCCGATCCCGACGGTCAGGCGGCGGTGACGAACTGGAAGGTGCTGGGCCGCGGCGACGGGATTAGCTGGCTTGCCCTGGAACCGGTGACCGGCCGCACCCATCAATTGCGCGTGCATGCCGCCGCGCTGGGCTGGCCGATCGTCGGCGACAACATCTACGGCAACGGACCGCGAAGCGGGGAACCGCGACTGCATCTGCATGCCCGCGAGATCGTGATCCCGGTCTCCAGGAACAAGGAACCGGTACGCGTGGCCGCGCCGGCGCCGCCGCATCTGCATCAGCACCTCAAAGCGTGCGGCTGGAACGGGGAATGATTGGCCGCCGGTGCGATCCGCAGCCCATCGTCGTCCCCACGAAGGCGGGGACCCATATCCACGAATGCCTGTTGTCAACGGCATAGCGGACCCAGCTTCGCGCAACATCAACGTTCGTGGTTATGGATTCCGGGCCCGCGCCAAGCGGCGCGTCCCGGAATGACAGTGTTGAGATGTGTCCGCATCCCTGCGGTGCGATGGATTCTCGCTCACACCGTCAATCGTGCGCCATCATGTCCGGTAATTTTTAGCCGGCGCACCGCGCCCGGCGTTTCGTCTGCAATCGTCACCGGCAGAAAATGTTCGGTGCGGCCCTGCGTGGCGCTTTCGATCAGCACGTTCCGGGTGGCGCCGAGCTCGAAAGCGAGCCGCTGCTGCAAGGCCGCCTCGCCGGTTGCCCGTAGCCGCTTTGCGCGCTGCCGGATGACATCCGGCGGGACCTGAGGCATTCGCGCCGCCGGCGTGCCCGGGCGCGGCGAATAGGGAAACACGTGCAGAAACGTCAGATCGCACGCCTCGACCAGATCCTGCGAGCGCGCGAACATGTTCTCGGTCTCGGTCGGGAAGCCGGCAATGAGATCGGCGCCGAACGTGGTGTCCGGCCGCCGCCGCCGCACCTCGGCGCAAAACGCCACGGCGTCAGCGCGTGAATGCCGCCGCTTCATGCGCTTCAGGATCAAATCATCGCCGGATTGCAGCGACAGGTGCAGATGCGGCATCAACCGCGGTTCGTCAGCGATCATGTCGAGCAGGTCGCGATCGACCTCGACCTGATCGATCGACGAAATCCGCAACCGCTTCAACTCGGGGACGTGCCGCAGGATCTGCCTGGCCAACTGGCCGAGCTTCGGCGCCCCCGGCAGATCCGCGCCGTAGCTCGTGAGATCGACACCGGTGAGCACGATCTCGGCATGGCCGCGCTCGACCAGCGTGCGGACCTGCTCGACCACGGCGCCGATCGGCACCGAGCGCGAATTGCCGCGCCCGTACGGGATGATGCAGAAGGTGCAGCGGTGGTCGCAGCCATTCTGCACCTGCACGAATACGCGCGGCAGGCCGGCCTTGAAGCCGTCAAGCAAATGCGGCGCCATCTCCCTGACCGCCATGATGTCGGCGACCGCGATCTTTTCGCTTTGCCCGACGCCGAAGCCCGGGCTGCGCTCGAACGCCGCGCGGGCGGCGCGCCAGGTCTCGCTCCGCATCTTGTCGTCGTTACCGACGACCCGATCGACCTCGGCCATGTCGGCGAACAGCTCCGGCTGGGTCTGTGCCGCGCAGCCGGTGACCACGACCCGCGCACCCGGCCGCGCCCGCTTCAGCCGGCGGATCGATTGCCGCGCCTGTGCGACGGCTTCATGGGTGACCGCGCAGCTATTGACGATGATGGTATCGGAAAGCCCGGCATGCTCCGCCTCACGCCGGATCAGTTCGGATTCGAAGGCATTGAGCCGGCAGCCGAAGGTGACGATCTCGATGCCCATGTCAGGCGACCGAGGCAAACAACGCCGGATCGAAGCGGCCCTCATATTCGAACGTCGCGGTGCCCGTCATCAGGACGTGGTCGTCGCGCTCGCGCCATTCGACCGCAAGGCCGCCGCCGGGCAGCGCGATCTGAACGATTCGGTTGGCGCGCTTGAGCCTGGCCGCCGCCACCGCCGTGGCACACGCGGCCGAGCCGCAGGCCTGGGTCATCCCGGCGCCGCGCTCCCAGGTGCGGATCGTGATGTGATCGCGATCGACGATATGCGCGAGGGTGATGTTGGCGCGCTCGGGGAAAATCGGATGGTTTTCCAGTAGCGGCCCGAAGCGGGCGAGATCGTAGGCGTTGACGTCGTCGACCCAGAAAATCGCGTGCGGATTGCCCATGCTGAGCGCGGATGGCGAATGCAGCACCGGCGCATCGATCGGCCCGACCTGGAGTTCGATATAGCGGGTATCGCGAAACTCCTCGGCGAGCGGAATATCCCGCCAGCCGAATTTCGGCGGCCCCATGTCCACGGTGTAGAGATCGGCGGACGGCCCCTGCCAGCAGTTCAAAAGCCCCGCCTGGGTCTCGAAGGTGACTTTGTTCTGCCCGGTTTTCTCGAACAGCCGGCGTACGACACAACGTATGCCGTTGCCGCAGGCCGCCGCTTCGGAGCCGTCATTGTTGTAGATGCGGACAAAGGCTTCGGTGCCCTGGAGCCGGGGCGGCTGCAGCACCATCAGTTGGTCGTAGGGCACGCCCGCCGGCGACGCCACCGCGCGCGCCTCCTCGGCCGTCACCGTGGCCGGCGCGTCGCGCAGATCGACCACGACAATTTCGTTGCCGATGCCGTTCATCTTGGCAAAGCTGTGGTTAGCGAGCGCGCTCATCGAATTTCCCGATTTGTGCCCGTCTTATATGGCCAACAATGGCAGGTTAGCTAGTGCGGCGAATCTGTGTCGAGACCCCTCGCCGGACGGGAAGGTCCATGACGCATCTGTCATGGGACGAAGCCAAGCCCGGCGTGTTAGAACGAGAGGGCTTCCCCGAACTGAGCCGGGACGCGCAGACGGAGTGCTGTCGCCGACACGCCACGCCGAACAAGACCCTGGAGAACCCTGAAATGAATTGCTTGCGCTCTTTCCGTCTGGCCATGATCGCGCTGGTCCCGGCAGCCGCGATTTCTCTGGGTCTAGGCCATGCGCTGGCGCAATCGCCAACCCCGGCCGCCCCAGCGGCGAGCGCGCCGGCGACACCCGCCCCGTCGACACCCGCCCCGGCCGCCACGCCGGCACCGGCGCCTACTGCAAGTCCAGCCACCACCCCCTCGGCAACCCCTGCCGCGCCGCCCGCGACCGCGGAGACCCCCGCGGCACCGCCTTCCGCCGCGCCGGTGCAGACCGCCGATCCGTTCGGCGAGGAAATCATGCTGACCCCGAAGACGGTCGTGACCCTCAAGGGCAGCGCCAACTGGGATTCGGCGTTCGACACCCTGATCGATTCGTTCAAGACGCTGTCGGCGTTGCTCGACAAGCAGAGCATCAAGCCCGCCGGCAATCCGATGATCGTCTACACCTCGACGGACGATGCCGGCTTCACCTTCCTCGCGGAAATTCCGGTCGACCAGGAGCCGAAGAACCTGACCAAGGCGATGAGCATGGGCAAATCTCCCGAAGGCAAGGCGCTGAAGTTCGTCCATCGCGGTTCCTACGACAACATGGACAATACCTATGAGGCCATCACCAATCACCTCGACGACAAGAAGCTCGAGGCCAAGGACACCTTCATCGAGGAATACATCACCGATCCGCTCAAAACCGAGGAGGACCGACTGGTGATCGACGTCTATGTGCCGCTGAAATGAGGCCGGCAAACCATCGCGCGCCGTTCACGGCAGCCATCCTAGCCGGCGCGCTGCTGGCCGCCCCGGCGCTGGCGCAGACCGCGGAGCCGGCGAGCATTTCCGTCACCGGCGAAGCCACGGTTTCGGTGCCGCCCGATCTGGCGCAGATCGAGGCCGGCGTGACCTCGGACGCCAAGACCGCACGTGAAGCCTCCGAGGCCAACAATGCCGCGATGGGCAAGCTGCTGCTGGCGTTGAAGGCCGCCAGCATCGACCAGAAGGATATCCAGACCTCGCGGCTGTCACTGCAACCACAATACACGCCGAACCGCGCCGGCCCGTCTGCCGTCGCCGGCTACCGCGCCAGCAATCGCGTCACGGTTCGCTTGCACGACGTCACCAAGCTCGCGAGCACCATTGATACGCTGGTAAGCGCCGGCGCCACCGATATCGGCGGCATCAATTTCATGGTGTCACAGGCCTCAAAACTGCTCGATGACGCCCGCGCCCAGGCGATCGCCGATGCGCGCCGCAAGGCCGAGATTTACGCCAAGGCCGCCGGCGTCACGCTCGGCGCGCCGCTCAGCATCGCCGAAGAGGGTTCGGCCGCGCCGGTCTTCCGCGCCAAGATGGTCGCCGCACCGATGGCCGCGACCCCGGTGGCGCAAGGCGAGGAAACACTTTCGATCACCGTGAGCGTGTCCTGGGCGATCAAGGCGGCGATGTAGACGGATCGTCATTGCACGCGCAGTAATCCAGCGCGCATCGCGAACCTCTTCCTGTCATTCCGGGATGCGCCACTTGGCGCAGGCCCGGAATCCATACTCCCGATCGTGGTTATGGATTCCGGGCTCGACGCTTGCGCGTCGCCCCGGAATGACGGCGTTGAGTAAGCGACGTAGCCCGGATAGAGCATCATATCTCCACTACCTGCCCCGGCCGGAGTGCGACGAAGCGCTCGGGCGGGACCTTTGCCGCATCCAGCGCCGCGCCCAGGGCGAGAACCGGCGCGTCGATCGCCTCGTCGGTGAGCTGAAAGGTGCCGTGATGATGTGCCAGCGCCTGTTCGGCGCCGCAATCGGCCAATGCCTTCACCGCGTCGGACGGGTTCATGTGCTGATCCCGCATGAACCAGCGCGGCTCATAGGCGCCGATCGGCAGGATCGCCAGCCGCAGCGGTCCATGCGAATCGGCGACCCGGCGAAAATGCCGGCCGTCGCCATAGCCGGAGTCGCAGACGATGTAGATCTTGCCGGCCGCCGTCTCCAGCACAAAGCTCGCCCACAGCGCCTTGTTGCGGTCGAACAATCCGCGCGCCGACCAGTGCCGCGTCGGCACCAGCGTTACCGCGACACCCTGGCCAAGCTCGACGCGGTCCTGCCAGTCAAAGGCCTCGGCCTTGATCGCACGGTCGGCGCTGCGGATGGTGATATCGTTACCGAGCGGCGTAATCACCCGCGGCGCGAATCGTGCCGCGAGTTTCGATAGCGTGGCGACGTCGAGGTGATCGTAATGGCCGTGCGACACCAGTACCGCGTCGACCTCGGGCAACGCGTCGAAGGCGATGCCGGGATCGTTATGGCGCTTCGGGCCGGCCCAGCTCACTGGCGAGGCACGCATCGACCATACCGGGTCGACCAGGATGTTCAGCCCGGAAGCCTGGATCAGCCAGCTCGCGTGACCGACGAACGACAGCCGGACTTTGCCGGTGTCAACGCGCGGCGGCGGCGTATCGGAATAAGGGCTCGGCACCCAGTCCGGCCATTTCTGCCGTTGCCGATCGCGGCCGAATTGCCAGCGCAACACCGCGCCGGGATTTTTCGGCGGCGCGCCGTCGGGATCGAAGAAGCGCAGGCCGTCGAAATGATCGGAGGCGGGGCCGTCATAGGTTTTCATGCGGGAAGCCCCGAAGGCTGACAGTCCGGACGCGGCAGTGAGGCCGGCAAGGAACGTGAGAAGGCGGCGGCGGGTGAACAGGGGGATCATGGATGGCGTGTGGAGGCCGAAGTCATCCCGCGCTATATGGCGAGAGTTCGCCCATTATGGAACCAGCAGCCGGTAGCAGGTCGCGACGAACCGGCAAGTCTTTGGTAAAATTCAGTTGTTTGAACGACCTCGTCCGTGCGCCGGGCCGTTTCCCTCGGAGTTTTCTTGACTTCGCGGTGACGATCCCTGTAAATCCGCCCACTTCTCGGAAAGACGTTCTTTTCGACCCGCCGCCCGGCCCCTGAGGCCGGAGGTCAACGCCCGACAGCGCTTTGCGCCCTCGGGCGTCATGAGTGTTTGGTTGCCCTCATCCTGAGGAGCCGCGGCGCGGCGTCTCGAAGGATGAGGTCTTGGTCAATCGTCACCCTTCGAGACGCAGGCTCCGCCTGCTCCTCAGGGTGAGGCAACAGGACGAAGCCATTGTTCGACAATCTGTCGGAAAAGCTTGGTGGCATTCTCGATCGCCTGACCGGCCGCGGCTCGCTGAGCGAGGCCGATGTCGACGCGGCGATGCGCGAGGTGCGGCGAGCGCTGCTCGAGGCCGACGTCTCGCTCGACGTGGTCAGAAGCTTTACCGACAGGGTTCGCGAGCAGGCGGTCGGTGCCACCGTAGTCAAGTCGGTCACCCCCGGCCAGATGGTGGTGAAGATCGTTCACGACGAACTGGTGGCCACCCTCGGCTCCGATGGGCAAACCATCGACCTCAACGCCGTGCCGCCGGTGGCGATCATGATGGTCGGCCTGCAGGGCTCCGGCAAAACCACGACCACGGCAAAACTCGCCCGCCGCCTGACCCAGCGCGACAAGCACAAGGTGCTGATGGCCTCGCTCGACGTCTACCGCCCGGCGGCGATGGAGCAACTGGCCGTGCTCGGCCGCGACCTCGAAATTCCGACGCTGCCGATCGTGGCCGGCCAGAAGCCGGCGCAGATCGCGCGCCGCGCGCTGGAAGCGGGCAAGCTCGGCGGTTACGACGTGGTGCTGCTCGATACCGCGGGCCGCACCACGCTCGACGAAGAGATGATGGCGGAAGCGGCCGAGATCAAAGCGACCGCGCAGCCGCATGAGGTGCTGCTGGTCGCGGACGCGTTGACCGGCCAGGACGCGGTCAACCTCGCGCGGTCGTTCGACCAGCGGGTCGGCTTGACCGGCATCGTGCTGACCAGGGTCGACGGCGACGGCCGCGGCGGCGCGGCGCTGTCGATGCGCGCGGTCACCGGCAAGCCGATCAAGCTGATCGGCACCGGTGAAAAGACCGACGCGCTGGAGGATTTCCATCCGAGCCGGATTGCGGGACGCATCCTCGGCATGGGCGACGTGGTGTCGCTGGTGGAGAAAGCGGCAGCAAATATCGATGCCGAAAAGGCCGCGCGCGTCGCCGAGAAAATGCGCAAGGGTCTGTTCGACCTGTCCGACATGCGCGAGCAATTGCTGCAGATGGCCAATATGGGCGGCATCAGCGGGCTGATGGGCATGATGCCCGGCATCGCCAAGATGAAGAGCCAGATTGCCAATGCCGGGATCGACGACAAGGTCATCAAGCGTCAGGTCGCGGTGATCGATTCGATGACGCGGCAGGAGCGCCGGAGCCCCGACATCCTGAAAGCGAGCCGCAAAAAGCGGATCGCGGCGGGCGCCGGCGTCAGGGTCGAGGACGTCAACAAGCTGCTCAAGATGCACCGCAACATGGCCGACATGATGAAGGCCATGGGTTCGGGCAAGCGCGGCCCGATGGCCGGCATCGCCCAGGCGATGGGCTTTGGCGGCGGCATGCCGTCGCCGGAACAGATCAAGGCGCTGGCGGAGAAGATGCCGGGCGGGGCGGCGCCCGGCGGCATGCCGACGCTGCCGAAAGATCTTCCGGCCGGCCTGCGTGGCGGATTGCCGAACCTGCCGGGATTGACCGGGCTGAGCGGCAAGCCGACCCTGCCTGGCCTCGGCGGCTTCCCCGGATTGGGGAAGAAGAAATGAGAACGAGCCTGTCGCTCTACTCGTCATTCTACCCGTCATTCCGGGACGCGCGACTTCGCGCCGGCCCGGAATCCATACTCCCGATCGTGGTTATTGATTCCGGGTTCGCTCCGCTTCGCTTCGCGCCCCGGAATGACGAACCATGAACATCCATCAAAGCTCTATCAGGAGAACCAAATGTCAGTCGTAATCCGCCTCGCCCGCGCCGGCACCAAGAAGCGCCCGGTCTATCACGTCGTCGTCGCCGACTCGCGTTTTCCGCGCGACGGCCGCTTCATCGAGCGTCTTGGTCATTTCAATCCACTGCTGCCGAAGGACAACGAGGCGCGGCTGAAGCTCGACATGGACAAGGTCAAGGCCTGGCTCGCCAAGGGCGCGCAACCGTCGGATCGGGTGTCGCGCTTCCTCGATGCGGCCGGCGTTGCCAAGCGCGTCGCGCGCAACAATCCGGAGAAGGCGGTGCCGCGCAAGGAGCGCAAGGCCAACGCCGAAGCCGCCGCCAAGACGGCGTAAGCGCAGCGGCGCACGGATGCCGTCGCAAATCTGCGTCGCCCGGATCGGCGCCGCGCATGGTGTGCGCGGCCAGGTCAAGCTGTGGACCTTTACCGAAGACCCGCTCGCCGTGAAACACTATGGTCCGCTCGCCAGCAAGGACGGCGTCCGTCAGTTCGAGGTCACGCATGCCCGCGAGGCGAAGGGCCACTTGATCGCGACGCTGAAAGGCGTTGCCACCCGCGATGAGGCCGAACGCCTCAACGGCGTCGAACTCTACGTCCCGCGCGACAGGCTGCCGGCCACCGCCACGGATGAATATTATCATGCCGACCTGATTGGACTCACCGCCGTCAATGGCGCCGGCGATCCGCTCGGTCGTGTCATTGCGATCCATAATTTCGGCGCCGGCGACATCATCGAGATTGCGCCGACACATGGCATGACCCTGCTGCTGCCGTTCACCAACGCCGTGGTGCCATCGGTCGATCTCGTGGGCGGACGGGTGTTCATTGAACTGCCCGCCGAGATCGACGGTGACGAGCCGGCCGGCGGCGGCCTCTAATCACACCGCCTTCGGGAACTGTTGCTGGATGGCCCTGACTGCGGCGGCGACGCCATCGACCGCGAATGCATTGATTTCTGCGGCCTGACGCGCCATGCAAAGCCATGACCGCGATACAATGGCGCGCGACCGTCCTGACCCTGTTTCCCGAGATGTTCCCGGGTCCGCTTGGCGTGAGCCTGGCGGGCAAGGCGCTGGCCGCGGGACTGTGGACGCTGGATGCCCGGGACATCCGGGCCTCGGCCACCGACCGCCACCGCAGCGTCGACGACACCCCGGCCGGCGGGGGCCCCGGGATGGTGCTGCGGGCCGATGTGCTGGCGGCGGCGATCGACGCGGTCGACCGTTCCGAGGATCGACCTCGCCTGTTGATGAGTTCCGCGGGGTCGGCCATTGACCCAGGCGACGGTCGCGGAACTCGCCGCCGGGCCCGGTCCGCTGATCGTCTGCGGCCGGTTCGAGGGCGTCGACCAGCGGGTCATCGGGGCGCGCCGGCTCGAGGAGGTTTCGATCGGCGATTACGTGCTGTCGGGCGGCGAAATCGCCGCCATGGCGTTGATCGACGCCTGTGTCCGGCTGCTGCCCGGCGTGATGGGCAAATCAAGTTCCGGCGCCGATGAGAGCTTTTCCGACGGCCTGCTGGAATATCCGCAATATACCCGTCCGCAGATCTTCGAGGGCGAGCCTATTCCGGAGCTGCTGCTGTCCGGCGATCACGCCAGGGTGGCGGCCTGGCGGCGGGCCGCGGCCGAAGCCCTGACCCGCGCGCGGCGGCCCGACCTCTGGGCCGTGCGCGCCGGCCAAAATCGCCCAAAAAGCGCGACAGACGGGTGACAACGGCGGCCCTTTGCCGTATAGCAGCGCCAAATCCGCGCAATGGCAGGATAAATGGACGTTCGCGCAGCCGCGCCCGACAGGCTGGGGCGCGCCGCCGATGGAGATTTTCGCGATGAACCTCATTCAACAGCTCGAAAAAGAGCAATTCGAAAAATTGTCGGCGACCCGGCAAATCCCGGACTTCGCCCCCGGCGATACCCTGATCGTCAACGTCAAGGTGGTCGAAGGCGATCGCACCCGCGTGCAGGCCTATGAAGGCGTCTGCATCGGCCGCAGCGGCGGCGGGCTCAACGAGAGCTTCACCGTGCGCAAGATTTCCTATGGCGAAGGCGTGGAACGCGTGTTCCCGGTGATGTCGCCGATGATCGACTCGATCAAGGTGGTGCGCCGCGGCAAGGTCCGCCGCGCCAAGCTCTATTACCTGCGCAATCTGCGCGGCAAGTCGGCCCGCATCGTCGAGAAGACCGAGCGCGCCGCCGCCGTCGGCGAATAATTCAGCGCACGCCGTTATTTCGGCGGAAGAGCGCGGGGTTCGTCCCGCGCTTTTTTTGATGGGGTCCGCCTTTGCGAAGCGACGAAGCAATCAAACACTGTCATTCCGGGCCTGCGCCAAGCGGCGCATCCCGGAATGACAGAGAGATGGATTGCTTCGCTTTGCTCGCAATGGCGGCAGCGGTAAATGCAAACGCATGTCGCGCGTGTATCGCTGATGTGCTATAAGGCTCGGATGTTTCCAGGTCGCCCGCCCATCGCGTGCCGCGTCGTTCTCGACGACCGCAGCCGCTTGCCCTGGCGCTTCTTTGGCCGCCTGACGACGTCCGCGCTCGCGGCCTGAGGCTCCGGGCGTGCCGTCGCGCGCCATACGCTTTCCCGATCTGAATTCCGTTCAAGGCCACACATCATGTCCGACAAAAAACCGACCACGCTGTACGACAAAATCTGGAACGACCATCTGGTCCACCAGGCCGATGACGGCACCTGCCTGCTTTATATCGATCGCCATCTGGTTCACGAGGTGACCTCGCCGCAGGCGTTCGAGGGGCTGCGCGCCACCGGGCGCAAGGTCCGCGCGCCGGAAAAGACGCTGGCCGTGGTCGACCACAACATCCCCACCACCGACCGGTCGAAACCCAACCCGGATCCGGAGAGCATCGAGCAGATGCGGGTGATGGCGCAGAACGCGAAAGAATTCGGCATCGAATATTACAACGAGTTCGACAAGCGCCAGGGCATCGTGCACGTCATCGGCCCCGAGCAGGGTTTTACGCTGCCCGGGACCACCATCGTCTGCGGCGACAGCCATACCTCCACCCATGGCGCGTTCGGCGCGCTCGCGCACGGCATCGGCACCTCCGAGGTCGAGCATGTGCTGGCAACGCAGACCCTGATCCAGAAGAAGGCCAGGAACATGCGCGCCGTGGTCGACGGCAAATTGCCGGAGGGTGTCACCGGCAAGGACATCATCCTCGCCATCATCGGCGAGATCGGCACCGCCGGCGGCACCGGCTATGTGCTGGAATATTCCGGCGATGCGATCCGCGCGCTGTCCATGGAAGGGCGCATGACGGTCTGCAACATGTCGATCGAGGGCGGTGCCCGCGCCGGCCTGGTCGCGCCGGATGAAAAAGCCTTCGATTTCCTGAAGGGCCGTCCGAAGTCGCCGAAGGGCGAGGCCTGGGATGCCGCGATGCGCTACTGGGAAACGCTGCGCTCCGACGCGGACGCGCATTTCGACCACGAGATCAGGCTCGATGCGGCAAAACTGCCGCCGATCGTGACCTGGGGCACCTCGCCCGAGGACGTGGTATCGATCACGGGCTTCGTGCCCGATCCGGACAAGATCGAAGACGAGGCCAAGCGGCTCTCGAAGCATCGCGCGCTGAAATACATGGGCCTCAGCGCCGGCACCCGGATCATCGACATCAAGCTCGACCGCATCTTCATCGGCTCCTGCACCAACGGCCGCATCGAAGACCTGCGCGCGGCGGCGAAGATCGCCGAGGGCAAGACCGTCAACGGCCATGTCAACGCCATGGTCGTGCCGGGCTCCGGCATTGTGAAGGAGCAGGCCGAAGCCGAAGGCCTCGACAAGATCTTCATCAAGGCCGGTTTCGAATGGCGCGAGCCGGGCTGCTCGATGTGCCTTGCCATGAATCCGGACAAGCTCAAGCCGGAAGAGCGCTGCGCCTCCACCTCGAACCGCAATTTCGAGGGCCGTCAGGGCTTCAAGGGCCGCACCCATCTGGTCTCGCCGGCGATGGCCGCGGCGGCCGCGATCGCCGGGCACTTCGTCGACATCCGGGAGTGGCGCTGATGCCGGCTTGCTTCAACGTGGACGGGTTCCGGCAATAGGCCGTTAACGGACTGGGCGCAGAGTGGCGCTTCAGGCGAGCGGTTTCGCCGGGAGCGTGCCATGGCCGACAAGTCCGAATTCGTCGACATGATCAGTGAGGCGACGCATCAGAACCGTCGCCGCTATGCCCCGCGCGTGGTCGAACTCGAGGTCAAGGAAACCTCGCGGCTCAGCCATTGGCCGCCCGACCGCTGGGTGCAATGGCGACTGGAGACGCTGACGCCATGGAAGCTCAAATCCTGGAAATTCAAGAACTGGGATTGAGACGACGCTACCGCACCCATTCAGCCGCGGCGCCAGAAGCAGCTCATATGGGGCGTGATCACGGTGCCGCTCGGCCGGAATTCCTGCACATACGCCACTGAGCAGTCGCGCACCGCGTTCGGGCCGGGATTGTAGCGTGGATATACGTCGTCGGGTTCCACACGCGGATAGATGTAGATGCGCCGCAGCGGCCGCCTTGCCCGCGCTTCCCTGACGGGAGGCGGCGAGGCCTGCGCCATCTTCATCGCCGGTATCGCGGTTTGCGCGTGAACCCGCGGTCCCGCCGGAACAAGTGCCCCGATTAACGCCGTCAAAAGTGCCGCTGTCCTGATCCGCATCGTCGCGCCCGCTCAAGCCTGATGTGCCCTACGGTCTCCGATTGCCGTGCCAAGGTCAACTGGCGAAGATAGGGCCACAGGCGTTGTCCGGTTCACTCGAATCATTGCTGTTGGCCTCATGGTTCGAGACGCGCGAAGTGCGCTCCTCACCATGAGGGTCCAAGACCTCGTCCTGAGGAGCATCGCGAAGCGATGCGTCTCGAAGGATGAGGCCATTGAGGTAGAATTGCGCTAACATTGACGGGATGTGGAATGCAGCCAAAGCGCCGTCGCTTGCCGAGATGGAAGCCATGGCGCACGACATTTTCAACCGCTTGCCGGCTACCTTCCGCGGGCTATGCGAGGGCGTCATTCTGCGCGTCGATGACTTTCCGGCCGACGACGTTCTCGACGAGCTGAACGCCGATAGCGAATTCGACCTGCTCGGCCTGTTCCAGGGGATCGGCCTGCCGTTCCGCAGCGAGCAGGACGTCGCACGGCTGCCCAACATGATCTGGCTCTACCGCCGGCCGATCCTGGATTACTGGGCCGAACATGACGAGACGCTCGGCCAGATCGTTCGCCATGTCCTGATCCACGAGATCGGCCATCATTTCGGCCTTTCCGACCGCGACATGGCGACAATCGAGGCCACCGCCGATTAGCCCTGCGCAATTTGCCCTTGGACGGTGGCCCCGATCGGGATAAAACCCGCGCGCCATTTGCGCATTCGCATTCGCAATCTCACGCTCTCGGAATCGCAACTGGCACCTCGCAAGGACGAAGGTCGAGCCATGGACAAGTTCACCACGCTGGAAGGCGTCGCGGCGCCGCTGAAGATCATCAATGTCGACACCGACATGGTTATCCCGAAGCAATATTTGAAGACCATCAAGCGCACCGGCCTCGGCAAGGGATTGTTCGCCGAACAGCGTTACAAGGACGACGGCAGCGAAAATCCGGATTTCATCCTCAACAAGCCGGCCTATCGCAACGCCAGGATTCTGGTCGCGGGCGACAATTTCGGCTGCGGCTCGAGCCGCGAGCACGCGCCATGGGCGCTGCTCGATTTCGGCATCCGCTGCGTGATCTCGACCTCGTTCGGCGACATCTTCTACAACAATTGCTTCAAGAACGGCATTCTGCCGATCCGCGTCAGCCAGGGCGACCTCGACAAATTGTTCGACGATGCCGAGCGCGGCGCCAATGCAACGCTGACGATCGATCTGGCCAATCAGGAAATCCGCGGACCGGACGGCGGCACGGTGAAATTCGAGATCGACGCCTTCCGCAAGCACTGCCTGCTGAACGGCCTCGACGACATCGGGCTCACCATGGAAAAAAAGGCCTCGATCGACAGTTACGAGGCGAAGGCCAGGGCCGAGCGCGCCTGGGCCTGATCCGGCCCGCCATCCGGTGACGCGCATGGTGCCTGACGTCGTCACCTTCTGGCACGGCCCGCTCGACCGGCTGCGGCTGACCTGCCTGCGCTCGCAGGTAGCATTGGGCCACAAGGTGACGGTCTACAGTTTCGATCCGCTGCCGGGACTGCCCGATGGCGTCGGCAATGCCGAGGCGGAAGCGATCCTGCCGCATGGCTTCGCCGAAAAGCTGCGTCCGCCGCAGGCCGACGGCGGCTGGCGTGACTGGACCATTTTGCAGTTCAGCGATTTCTTCCGGATGCGGCTGATGGCGCGGCAGGCGGGCCTGTGGCTCGATGCCGACGTGCTGTTGTTGAAAACGGTGGAGATCGATCCCGCAAGACCCTATTTCGCCTGGGAACGGCGGCGCCAGCTCGGCAATTCCGTGCTCTATCTTCCAGCGAACGATCCGATCGTCATGGCGTTCGAGCGCCTGATGCGGCAGGACGAGCTGACGCCGGACTGGCTCGCGCTGCGGCATCGCCTGACCTTTACGCTGCGCAAATGGCGCGGCGGATCGAACCGCCTGTCCGATCTTCGCGTCGCGGTCTATGGCCCGGCCGCGCTCACC
Source organism: uncultured Alphaproteobacteria bacterium (assembly GCA_963808035.1). Lineage (GTDB taxonomy): Bacteria > Pseudomonadota > Alphaproteobacteria > Rhizobiales > Xanthobacteraceae > Bradyrhizobium. The sequence goes on from CAWEEF010000017.1 coordinate 413,510, forward strand.
GCGCTCGCCCGCCGCGCCGGCGAATTGAACGAGGCGTTGCCGAAGAAATCATTCTATGCGGTGCACGCCGAGCCGAAACGGTTCTTCGAGCCTGCGGATTTTTCAGCGCTGATCATCGACCCGCAAGTCCTGGGTTTTCATGTCTCGCCAAAAGGCCGCGGCAACCAGCCGCCTGTGCCCGGCAGCCTTTATGCCTGGGCGACGGAACGGTTCGGGACGCCTTGAACACCAGCGTCATGCCCGCGAACGCGGGCACTCGTGGCTGATGACGGTGTGACCGTGTTCGAGCGCCAGTCGGCCAGCGATCTGCTCGGGAGAGTGTCCCATCGCAAGGCGGTCTTTCACCAGATCTTGCAGGTCCGGCTGGCGTGCCAACTTGAAGCGGCCATCCCAGTGCCTTCGGCGCTCAGCCAGTTTCTGGGCTCTCGCCGGCGCATATCCGCCCGGCCACACTTTGGTGGCCAAGCCGTTACGGTCGATCTCCCGGCTGATCGTCGAAACATTCCGTTTGAGGCTGCGGGCGATCATGTGCATCGATTCACCGGCTGCATGCAGACGATAAATCTCGATCCGCTCTTCAAGGCTGAGCTGGCAATAACATTGTCCCATCGCGACAACACCATAGCAGGTGTTGCACTTGTTCTGTGAACCAAGGGCATCCAGTATTCCGAGATGTTGGAATAAAACTTCGGCGGCGCGGCGTACTGGATCATCCGCTTTCGCGGATGATGACGGGTTGCGCCCGCAACGAGCTCTTTAACTCCCCATCGCGGCGATGGCGTCGGCGATCGCGATGGTGCGCCTGGCCATCTCGGCATGCAACCGCTCCACCATCTGGCCGTCGAGCCGGATCGCGCCGCGCGCGGCGTTCTCCGGCTGCTCGAACGCGGCGATGATCCTGCGGGCGCGGGCGACTTCCTCGGCTGGCGGCGTGAAGATCGCGTTGCAGGCCTCGATCTGGCCCGGGTGGATCAGCGTCTTGCCGTCGAAGCCAAGATCGCGGGCTTGCGTGCATTCCTGCCCGAACCCGTCGACATTGCCGAGATTGCTGTAGGGGCCGTCGAGAATTTCGAGGCCGTGCGCGCGGGTCGCCAGGATGCAGTGCGTGATCATCGGAATCATCGCGGCGCGGCCGGGCTGCATCCGGATCCGCGTCTCCCGCGCGATGTCGTTTGGCCCGAACACAAACCCGGCAAGCCGCGTTCTGGCGTCGCCCGAGGCTGCGGCAAGCTCCTCGGCATGAAGCACCGCGCGCGCGGTCTCGATCATTGCCCAGACCTTGATCGAGCCGTCGGCGTGGATGGCGGCGAGCCGGTCGCCGACGGTGTTCAGATCCCCGACGCTGGAGATCTTTGGCACCAGGATGCCGTCGGGCCGGGCCTTGCCGGCCATGGTGATGTCATCGACCCACCACGGCGTGTCGATGCTGTTGGTGCGAACCCAGACCTCGCGCTTGCCGAACCCCCTGGCGGCAATCGCCTGCGCGATCTGGTCGCGCGCCAGCGCCTTGGCATCCGGCGCCACCGAATCCTCAAGGTCGAGGATGATACCGTCGGCGGGGAGATTGCGGGCTTTTTCCAGCGCCCGGGCATTCGATCCGGGCATGAACAGCAGGCTGCGGCGCGGATGGATCATGGTTCGTTCCCTTATGGCGTTTTCGAGCGAAGCGGGGACCGCTCGCGTGAACAACCGCGTCAAACCAAGAAACCAGAGCCCGGTTGTGATCCAATCGGAACCGGACGGGGGTTGGGCGTTTCGAACCTCACGCGATAACATCCCGGATCATCCGCCGGAAGACTTGTCCGACAGCAAAGCATATGGTTATCCATGGCCATGTCCCCGTTTCCGCAACGACTGATCGAAGGCTACCGGACCTTCGCCTCGCACCGTCTGCCGACCGAACAGTCGCGCTATCGTGAACTCTCCGAGAGCGGCCAGGCGCCCGAGGTGATGGTGATCGGTTGCTGCGATTCCCGGGTGTCGCCGGAGGTGATCTTCGACGCCGGTCCGGGCGAGTTGTTCGTGATGCGTAACATCGCCAATCTGGTGCCGGTCTACCAGCCCGACGCCAACGCGCACGGCGTGTCGGCGGCGCTGGAATACGCGGTCTCTGTGCTCCGGGTAAAACACATCGTGGTGCTCGGCCACGCCCAATGCGGCGGCATCCGCGCCTTCATCGACAAGATCGAGCCGCTGTCGCCCGGCGACTTCATCGGCAAGTGGATGGCGATGTTCGTCAAGCCAGGCGAAAAGGTCGAGCAGCGCGACCACGAGACGATGCAGGATTTCACCACCCGGATCGAAAAGGCCGCGGTGTTCCGCAGCCTGGAAAACCTGCAGACCTTTCCCTTCGTGAAAACCCGCGTCGAGCGTGGCGAACTCACATTGCATGGCGCCTATTTCGGCGTCGCCGAGGGTTCGCTCTTCGTGCTCGATCCGGCCGCCAAGGAATTTCGCAGCGTCCGGGAAAGCATGCGAATAGCGAGTGGCGAATAGCGAATAGCGCAAATTCCACTCGCCATTCGCTATCCGCTACCATGACCCGCGCCCCAGCGGTCGGTTAACGCCAGCAGCAAGGCGGAGACGATGAACACCAGCAGGACGCCGACCGACCAGGCCATCTTCTGGGGGTCGAACACCGCATCGATGTTCATGAATGCCTTCAGCACCTGGATCGCCGCGATCGCCACGATCGAGGCGAGCAGCTTCTGCTTCAGCCCGCCGAAATCCACCTTGGTCATCCAGTCCGGCCAATCCGGGTGGCCGCCGGGGTCGATCTTCGAAACGAAGTTTTCGTAGCCCGAGAACACCACGATCAGGATCAAATTGCCGACCAGCGAGACGTCGATCAAGGACAGCACGCCAAGGATGATGTCGGATTCCTTGGCGCCGGGCGCATGCTGGATGAACTCCACGAGCATCATCACGAATTTGAACAGCAGCACCGCGAGGCCGATGACGAGGCCGAGATAGAACGGCGCCATCAGCCAACGGCTGTTGAACAGGACGCGTTCGATCCCGCGCTCGACCTGTTTCATCGCCGGGTCGGGCCGATACGGCGACGCTGGTTCGGTCATCGCGATTCCGGCTCCCGCATTCCTTACGCCGCTTTTTGCTTGGCGCTGATCAGCTTGCGATTGATCAGGCATTCGGCGATCTGGATCGCGTTCAGCGCGGCGCCCTTGCGCAGATTGTCCGACACGCACCACAGCACGAGTCCGTTCTCGACCGTGGCGTCCTCGCGAATCCGGCTGATATAGGTTGCGTCCTCGCCCGCCGCCTCATAGGGCGTGACGTAGCCGCCCGGCTCATGCTTGTCGATTACCAGGCAGCCCGGGGCATGACGCAGGATGTTGCGCGCCTCGTCGGCCGAGATCGGATGTTCGAACTCGATATTGACCGCCTCGGAATGGCCGACGAACACCGGCACCCGCACGCAGGTCGCGGAAAGCCTGATCTTGGGATCAAGAATCTTCTTGGTCTCCATCATCATCTTCCACTCTTCCTTGGTGTAGCCGTCCTCCATGAACACGTCGATCTCGGGGATCACGTTGAAGGCGATCCGCTTGGGGAATTTCTTGGTGACGAGTTCGCTGTTGGTGTAGACCGCCTTGGTTTGCGAAAACAGCTCATCCATGGCGTCCTTGCCGGCGCCGGATACCGACTGATAGGTCGATACCACGACACGCCTGATCACTGCCTTGTCGTGCAGCGGCTTCAGCGCGACCACGAGCTGGGCGGTCGAGCAGTTCGGGTTGGCGATGATGTTCTTCTTGACGAAGCCCGCCACCGCATCCGCGTTGACCTCGGGCACCACCAGCGGCACGTCCGGATCCATCCGCCATGCCGACGAGTTGTCGATCACGACCGCGCCGGCGGCGCCGATCTTCGGCGACCATTCCTTCGAAACCGCGCCGCCCGCCGACATCAGGCAGATATCGACGTCGCCGAAATCGTAATGCTCGAGGGCTTTGACTTTCAGGGTGCGGTCGCCATAGGACACCTCGACGCCGACGCTGCGGCGCGACGCCAGCGCCACCACCTCGTCGGCGGGGAATTTGCGTTCGTCGAGAATGTTGAGCATTTCCCGACCGACATTGCCGGTCGCTCCGACCACCGCGACTTTGTAACCCATCGTTCACTCTCCGACGAAAAATGCCTCCTGCCCGCCTGTTACGGCAAAAGGAAGAGCAGCGCTTCTATGCGAGAAATGCCGTTAAGACAACGTTAGACCGAAGCGGCTGGGCGTTTGATGCGTTCGTTTGGGGCCATTGGTACCGACCTGCATCACCTGCCACGGATTCATCCGGCGCTGACCAGCTTTGCGGACGAGTGCTGCGGCATGCTGGCGGGCCTGGTTGCCTATGTAAGTGTTTTGGTGCTGCTTGCCATTTTCGGCCTGCATCTGTGGGACCAATTGCCGTTTGGCGCGGTCGAGCCTCCCGTCCGGGCGGATTGGAGCGTCGCCGCCCGCTCGCACCCGGCGTTCGCCGTCAGCCAATCCGATATCTCCGGCAAAACAGAGACTTACGAAATCTTCCGGCACCCCGGGGGAGGCCGCAAGGATATCTTTCGCTGGGCCGAGCAGGACGGAAAGCCGGTCGTGGAACTTGAGATTTACCGGCCCGGCAGCGAATTGGGCGCCTCCGACCCCGCCCTCGTCGAACTCGCCGCCCGGATGGAACCTGGCGCGCGTGAACTGGAGACGGCGGGAACTCGTTGACAGCAAATTCGGTACCGTGACCCTGCTTCGCGCGGCCGGCGCGCCGAATGACGCGCGGTCCTGTCTCGGTTTCCTCAAACGCTTCGATCAGCCCGGCCTGCGAATTTCCGGCTGGCCCTGCCAGCCAGGCACGTTGCCGCCCGGCGCGCTGCCATTGGCTGCATGCTGAACCACCTCATCCTCCTGACCGCCGGAAACGAACCGAAACTAGCCGGATTGTTCGCCCGCGCCGAACTCAAGCGCACTCGCTGCGCCGGCCCTGGTGGCGCAGCAACAGACTGGGTGACCACCATCGAGAATCTCCGGCTGCGCGGCGCGCTCTGATCGGCGGCCGGCAAGGCGCTGGTTTTCATGCAACTTTTCCGGTCCCCTGACATTATTGTGCGGTGGTGTGGCCGGATTGACCTTGTGGCCTCGTTCCCGGCCGCTAAAATGATGGCCAATCGATTTGGCGACCGCCAGCCCAAGAGGACCTGATGACCTGGAAATTCCCCGCCGCGAATATTTCTGCGGTGCTGCTTGCGGCTACCGCCGTCGTTGCTGTCGATATCGCCACGACACCGGCCAGCGCGCAGACGACCCGCCAGCAATATGACAACCGCGGCCGCCCCTCTTATGGATCGCGCGGTCCCAATGTGGTCTATCAGCAGGGGCCGCACACCCGGGTCTACATCACCAAGCGCTCGTGGCTCGACGCCGGCGTCGAAGTGCTGCCCGGCGATCGCAAGTTCAACGACTACGCGTTTCCGCCTGAGATCGGGTACCCGTCGTTCGCCCGCGAGAATAACAATCGCCCGATCGATCGCCAGCCCCTGAATCCGCCGTCGGATCTGGGCGGCGAGCCAACCAGGTTCCCGCTCTATCCGGATTGATAGAGCGCCGACGGCAGGGTGGAAGGGCAGGGTGGGCGAAGACGCCTTTGGTGCCTACCTCTGTAGCAACCCGTTGAAAAAAGTGTCAGACGTGCAGCGTCTGCAATTCCTTCAGGATCGCCGCGCCCATCTCCGAGGTAGAGACCGCAACGGTGCCTTCCGACTTGATGTCGGCGGTGCGCAGGCCGCGCGCCAGCACCGCCGCGATCGCGGCATCGAGCCTGTCAGCCAGCGCACCGAGCTCGAGCGAATAGCGCAGCGCCATCCCGAATGAGGCGAGCATGGCGATCGGATTGGCCAATCCCTTGCCGGCGATATCCGGCGCCGAGCCGTGCACCGGCTCGAATAGCGATTTGCGTTTTTTGCTTTGGACGTCGACCTCGCCGAGCGATGCCGACGGCAGCATGCCGAGCGAGCCGGTCAGCATAGCAGCGATATCGGACAGCATGTCACCGAACAGATTGTCGGTGACGATGACGTCGAATTGCTTCGGCGATTTCACCAGGTTCATGCCGCCGGAATCGGCCAGTTGATGCTCAAGCTGCACATCTCTGTACTCGCGCGCATGGACCTGGGTGACCACCTCGTTCCACAGCACTCCCGATTTCATCACATTGCGCTTTTCCATCGAGGTCAGCTTGTTGCGGCGCTTGCGTGCCAGATCGAACGCAACCCGGGCGATGCGCTCGATTTCGTAGGTGTCGTAGACCTGGGTATCGATGGCGCGTTTCTGGCCGTTGCCGAGATCGGTGATGGTCTTCGGCTCGCCGAAATAAACCCCGCCGGTGAGTTCGCGCACGATCATGATGTCGAGGCCCTCGACCACCTCGCGCTTCAGGCTGGAGGCATCCGCCAGCGCGGGATAGCACACCGCCGGACGGAGATTGGCGAACAGGCCGAGTTCCTTGCGCAGCCGCAGCAAACCGGCCTCGGGCCTCGCCTCGTAGGGCACACTGTCCCACTTTGGACCGCCCACCGCGCCGAAGATCACGGCATCGGCGGCTTTCGCCTTCGCCATGGTGTCTTCGCTGATGCTGGCCTTGTGCGCATCATAGGCCGCGCCGCCAACCAATCCATGCTCGGTTTCGAAATGCGCGATGCCTTGTGCGTTGAGCCAATCGATCAGGCGTTGCACCTCCGCCATCACCTCGGGGCCGATGCCGTCGCCGGGGAGAAGCAACAGTTTGTGGGCAGCCATGGTGTCTTTCCTTATTCAACTCGTCGGGACCGGGCTCGCGCGGATTGCTAGAGCGGCGTTGCGCGATTGGCAAGACACCATTGCGGCCGCGCGCCCTGTGCAAGGCCGACGGACCCTGTCACAGTGACGGCCCTGCCGGAGACTCCCGTGAAAGCCCCTGACCTGCCCTCGCCACCCACGCATCCGGCGCGGCTGATTCTCATTCTCTCGTTGGCGCCCACCGTTGGTCTCGGCATCGGCCGCTTCGCCTATTCGCTGGTGCTGCCGGACATGCGCGACACGCTGCAATGGTCCTATTCCGCCGCGGGCTTCATGAATACCGTCAATGCCGCCGGTTATCTCGCCGGCGCGCTGGTCGCAGCAAGGCTGGTGCGGCGTTTCGGGCTGTCGGCGGCGGTGCGTTGGGGCACGATCGCCTGCGTGGTGTCGCTGGCGCTGTGTGCGCTCTCGGGCAATTTCATCGTGCTGAGTTCAGCGCGGTTGCTCGCCGGCGTCGCCGCGGCGGTCTGCTTCGTGGCCAGCGGCGCATTGGCGGCGCGGATCGCGCAGTCGCGGCCCGAGCGGGCAGATTTTCTGTTGAGCCTGTTCTACGCCGGACCAGGGCTCGGGATCCTGGTCTCCGGCCTGATCGCGCCGTTCGTGCTGCAGGCTTGCGGGCCCGGATCGTGGTGGATCGTATGGTGGGCGATGACGCTGCTCTCGATCGCGATGACCGCGCCGTTGCTGCTGACGCCATTTCCGGCCAATGGCGGCCTCGCCGATGCGGCACCGGTGCGGTTCGCGATCCGCCCGGTGCTGATCTATCTCGCCGGCTATTTCCTGTTCGGCGCCGGCTACATCGCCTACATGACCTTCATGATCGCTTATGTGCGCGATGCCGGCGGCGGCGCTGCCGCGCAAAGCGCGTTCTGGTGCCTGATCGGCGTGAGCGCGTTCGTGACACCCTGGGTGTGGCGGCGCGTGTTGGCGCGCAACAGCGGCGGGGTCAGCACCGCGATCATTCTCGCCGTCAACGCCATCGGCGCCGCCCTGCCGCTGTTGGGGCATTCGGCCGCGCTGATCGCTGTGTCGGCGCTGGTGTTCGGAGTGTCGTTCTTTGCCGTGGTCGGCTCGACCACCGCGTTCGTGCGCTTCAACTATCCGCCCGCGGCGTGGCCGGTCGCGATCGCGGCGATGACCATTGCCTTTGGCGTCGGCCAGACGCTGGGGCCGATCGCCACCGGCGCCATCACCGACGCACTCGGCAGCCTGTCCTATGCGCTCAATGCCGGTGCTGCGATGCTGGCGCTGGCCGCGCTGGCAGCGGTATTCCAACGCAAGCTTGCGCCACGGCCTGCGGCATGAGGGCCGTTTAATTGCCGCTGAACGAATTATAGCCCTGGTCTTCCCAGTAGCCGCCCTTGTAGTCGTTGGTGACCTCCATCGAGATCACGTATTTCGGGTTCTTGAATCCGAGTTTGGTCGGCACCCGGATCTTCATCGGATAACCGTAGGCGCGCGGCAGGATTTCGTCGGCGAATTTGAACGACATCTGGGTCTGCGGATGCAGGGCGCTCTCCATGTCCAGCGGGCTGTTATAGCCGTCGGAATCAGCGCACTGAAACCAGCAATATTTGGCGCTTGTATCGGCGCCGATCAGCTTGAGGAAATCGCGCAGCGGCGTACCGGTCCAGCTTCCGATCGCGCTCCAGCCCTCGACGCAGATATGGCGCGTCACCTGCTTGACCTGCGGCAGTCTGTATAGCTCCTGCAGGGTCCACGGTTTTTTGTTGTCGACCAGGCCGCGAACCTCGAGCTTCCAGTCTTTGCCATTAATGTCGGGCGCATCCTCCTGATCGTAATAGCCGTTGAACGGAAACGGCCGGGTGATGGCGCTTTCCGGGAAAGTCGGCGCCAGCGCATACGGATTGAAGATCGCCGCCTGCACGGCGTCGTTGAACTTCGACACTTTCACCAGCAGGCTTTCGGCCGAAAAGCTGTCCGATACGTCGCACCCGGTCAGCAGCGTCAGTGCGCCGAGGCTGACGCCGCCGGCGATGAACCGGCGGCGTGCCGGATCGGGCATCGTCTTTATTGCGTCCCTGACCAAGAGCTTCTTGTCGACGCCGGGGATCAAGAGCGAGCGCATGCGGCCCATGACGTGTTCTCCCAAAGATCTCTTCAACGACCGATGATCATGGCGCGCAGGCTCTTCGGCACCAGGAGCGCCAGCGCAACATGGACCACCAGGAACGCGACGATGGCCGCCATGCAGAAGAAGTGGACATACCGTGCAACGTCGTAGCCGCCGAACAACGCGGTCAGGTATTGTAGCTGCACCGGCTTCCAGATCGACAGCCCCGACAGCACGATGACGATGCCGACCAAAATGATGCCGGCATAGAGCAGTTTCTGCACGTTGTTGTATCTGGTCAGGTCGTCATGCGACAGCTTGAAGGTCAGCGCCGCCTTGGTATCGGCGATGACGCCGGACGGCTTGATCGGCAGCAGTTTCTTGCGGAAGCGGCCGGTCGCAAGACCGAACGCGAGGTAGAGCAGTCCGTTCACCATCAGGAGCCACATCGCGGCGAAGTGCCAGAGCAGCGCGCCGGCGAGCCAGCCGCCCAGCGTGATCGCGCCCGGGAACGAAAATCTGAACAGCGGCGAAGCATTATAGACCTGCCATCCCGAGGTGATCATGAGCAGGATCGCGACCGCATTGACCCAATGCATGATCCGCACCCAGGCCGGCTGGATCACTTTGGCCGCTTGTGCCGGATGGTTGGTGACTGCAAGGGTGGACATGGCGGTTCCATCGCTGGAAGTGTCGATATCCTATATACGACGAGCACCGACGCTTCGTTACTGAAGGGGGACCAAATTCGTGCCTCCTGGGCGCATCCTGGTCACAAAAATGCGAGCCGGGTTGCCCCGGCTCGCATCTCGCGCATCCTTAGGGACGATCAGATGCGCATGGTGTCACGGCATCAGGACGGTATCAACCACGTGGATCACGCCGTTCGACTGATTGACGTTCGGGATCGTGACGGTCGACGAACCGCCCTTGGCATCGACGATCATCACGGCGTCGCCCGACCTCTTCACGGTCAGGTCCTCGCCTTCGACTGTCTTGAGCTTCTTGCCGTCGGTGAGATCGGAGGCCTCAAGCTTGCCCGGCACCACATGATACGTCAGGATCTTGGTGAGGGTGGCCTTGTTCTCGGGCTTCACCAGGGTGTCGACGGTGCCTGCCGGCAGCTTGTTGAAGGCGGCATTGGTCGGTGCAAATACCGTAAACGGGCCCTTGCCTTCCAGGGTGGTGACCAGGCCGGCGGCCTTCACCGCCGCGACCAGCGTGGTGTGGTCCTTGGAGTTGACGGCGTTCTGGATGATGTTCTTCGAGGGGAACATCGCGGCGCCGCCGACCATCACGGTCTTCTCGCTGGACATTTCGCTCTTCATCATTTTCTTGTCTTCGGCATTGGCGGGCGCAAGGACGCTGGCCGTAATGGCCAGCGTGCTGAACGCGACCGCCGATAAAAGTGCAATACGCTTGGACATGGAACGTCTCCCGATGGATTGAGTGACCGGCGCAACCGGCGATGAAGCGGCAACAACACTGACCCGGTTGACAGGTCAGACTGCGTCGCCGTCGGTTCGAGCTACGGGAGGGGTTTGGCGCCGGTTTCAGGGAATAAATTTTCGAGCCTCTGAAACTTTTGTTTGCGCAGAACGTTTGCGCGCCGTTTGCGGCCGCTAATCCCGATTGGCCGGCGTCTGCACAAAACCCCTGTTCCAGGTTGGGCTGATCAGGATCTCGTTCATGCAGACCCGCGGCGGCATGCTGGCGACAAAGGCGATGGTGCGGCCGAGATCCTCGGGTTGCAGCATCCGCGCCTGCTCCTTCTCGCTCGGCACCACCGGCCGCAGCTTCAGGATCGGGGTCGCGACCTCGCCGGGCGACAGGCAGCACGCCCGCAGGCCGTTGACGCATTCGTCCATGTTGAACGAGTGGGTCAATGCCAGCACCGCGTGCTTGGTGGTGGTGTAGGCGGGACCGGGCATTTTCGATACATGACGGCCGGCCCAGGATGCGACGTTGATGATGCATCCGTCTTTTTGCTGGCGCATCGTCGGCAGCACCGCACGCATGCAATACAGGACGCCGTTCAGATTGATCTCGACCAGTCTGTCCCAGCCCTCGAGTTCCATGTCGGCCCAACTGCGCTTCGGCACATTGATGCCGGCGCTGTTGACCAGGAGATCGATGCGGCCATGGCTGTCGAGGATCTGCTCGGCCGCCTTGTTGACATCGGACTTCTGGCTGACATCGAGCGCCAGACGCCTCGGCGTTGCCGCCGCGCTTTCCAAGCTTCGCCACCACGGCATCCAGCGCATCCTTGCGCCGCCCCGACACCACAACGGTCCAGCCGTCCGCCGCCAGCGCCTCCGCACCGGCCTCGCCAATGCCGCTGCCGCCACCCGTCACCCAAGCCACCCGTTTCCCGTTATTGGTCATGCAAACCGTCTCCGTTGCTTTGTAAAGGGCGTTTTTGCTATGGAACGCCTTGAGATCTCACGGCCGATCGACCGCGATCACGCGCCCCCTCAGGATGCAATACCGCGACCCGGAACACCATCATGAACGCCAATCTGTTTGCCCGCCTGTTCGATAGTCTCGACGACCCCAAACGGCTCGCGATCGAAACCATCGATGGACAGCGCATCAGCTATGGCGACCTGATCGCGCGCGCCGGCCAGATGGCGAACGCGCTGGTATCGCGGGGTGTCAAGACCGGTGACCGCGTCGCCGCGCAGACCGAAAAAACCGTCGCCGGGCTCGTGCTTTATCTCGCCGCGGTGCGGGCCGGTGCGGTCTATCTGCCGCTGAACACGGCCTATACGCTGAACGAACTCGAATATTTCCTGACCGACGCCGAACCGTCGCTGGTGGTGTGCGATCCCGCCAAGGCCGAAGGCATTGGCGGGATCGCCGCGAAGGTCGGGGCCACGGTCGAGACGCTCGGCGCCGACGGCAACGGGACGCTGACCGAGGCCGCCGCGAAGGCAGATGCGGATTTTGCCACCATTGCCCGCGCCGCCGACGACCTCGCCGCCATTCTCTACACTTCCGGCACCACCGGCCGTTCCAAGGGCGCAATGCTGTCGCATGACAATCTGGCATCGAACTCGTTCAGCCTGGTCGACTTTTGGCGCTTCACCGAGCAGGACGTGCTGATCCACGCGCTGCCGATCTATCATACCCACGGCTTGTTCGTGGCAACCAACGTCACGCTGTTTGCCCGCGCATCGATGATCTTCCTGCCGAAATTCGATCCTGAACAGGTCATCCGGCTGATGGCGCGCGCAACCGTGCTGATGGGCGTGCCGACGTTCTACACGCGGCTGCTGCAGAGCCCGGCCCTGACCCGCGAAGCCTCCAAACACATGCGCCTGTTCATTTCAGGCTCCGCGCCGCTGCTTGCCGACACCCACCGCGAATGGGCCGCGCGCACCGGACACGCGGTGCTCGAACGCTACGGCATGACCGAGACCAACATGAACACCTCAAATCCGTATGACGGCGCCCGTGTGCCCGGGGCCGTCGGCCAGCCGCTGCCCGGCGTATCGGTGCGCGTCACCGATCCCGAGACCGGCAGAGAGATCGCGCGCGACAGCGTCGGGATGATCGAGGTCAAGGGTCCCAACGTGTTCAAGGGCTATTGGCGGATGCCGGAAAAGACCAGGTCCGAATTCCGCGACGACGGCTTCTTCATCACCGGCGATCTCGGCAAGATCGACCGCAACGGCTATGTCCATATCCTTGGCCGCGGCAAGGACCTGGTGATTTCCGGAGGCTTCAACGTCTATCCGAAGGAAATCGAAAGCGAGATCGATGCCATGCCGGGCGTGGTCGAATCCGCGGTCATCGGGGTGCCGCACGCCGATTTCGGCGAGGGCGTGACCGCCGTGGTGGTCTGCGCCAAGGACGCCGGCGTCGACGAAGCCTCGGTGCTGAAGGCGCTCGATGGCCGGCTGGCGAAATTCAAGATGCCGAAACGGGTGTTCGTGGTCGACGAACTGCCCCGCAATGCCATGGGCAAGGTGCAGAAGAACATCCTGCGCAATACCTATTCGGAAATCTACACCAAGGCGAAGTGAGACTGCGTTCGCCGCGTGGTTCCGCGCGATCGGGAACGGCGTGGCGAGTTAATCGTTCGTTATTAATAACCAGTTAATCCTTCATTATTGAAAACGTGGAATGATGCCGGGTGGTATTCGACCGCTGGGCAACCTCCAGATGATTCATCCTCGCCGGTTTACGCGGACCCGACCCGCCAGCCAAATGTTCAAGGCTGGTAAAGTCATCGTCTCTCCGCGCGATCCGGCGATCGATTGCACCATCATCGATTACGCCGCGGGCGGCGCCAGTCTGGAACTCCGGCATCCGGCCGTGTTGCCGAGTCGATTTGAACTGCAGTGGGCGGGCACTAGCAAGAAGTGCCGGCTGATCTGGAAGGACGGCAGACGAGCCGGCGTTACTTTCTAGGGGTCGAGCACAGATGCGCAGGCTAAGCAGCGAACTCGATGCAGGGGCCGCGTCCGCGTAGGGCGCCGGAATCACGAGCCATGGCCTTTGGAGACCGTAAAAGCGAGCGCGTTGATTTCGACAAGGGCATCCATGTTTACATCATGGGAATCGATGGCACCTGGCGCCGGGATTGCCTGATGATCGACGTATCCCAGACCGGCGCGCGGCTGAGTGTCGAAGGATCGCTCGAAGGGCTGGACCTCAAGGAGTTCTTCCTGCTGCTGTCGTCGACCGGGCTCGCCTATCGCCGGTGCCGGCTGGTTCGCCTCGCCGGAGATCAAATCGGCGTCGCCTTTTTGAAGCAAACCGCATCCAAGAAGAAATGAGCCGTGAAAACACCACCTCGATACCGAAATGACCCCGGCTGTAAAATGCAACTACGAAGCGGTCTGCTTGCAGCGCGATCGCATGATTCCGCAAGAAATTCTGCCGGCCAGCCCTGATCGCTCCATGTTGGTGCACATCGTCGCAGATCGCCCGGAAAAGATCGCAAGGCTCCGGCCGCTGTTGGGATCGGCGTATCGCGTCACTTCGGCGTTGCTCACCGCCGAGACCGGCATCCCCGGCGAATGCGGCGCGATCATCGCTGCCGCTGATCTGGGGCTTCCCGACAACATCGCGGCGCTGAAAGAGGCCGCGGAAAGCTTCAAAGGCATCCGGCGGAGAGTGTTCGTCATTGATCAGAAGGCGCGGCTGCTGGCGGCGCAGGCCTACGCTCTCGGCGCCACCCATGTGTTCTTCAATTCCGTCGATCAACGTTCTTTGCTTCTGGCACTCGCCGATTCCGTCGGCCCGGCCCAATCGGCGGCGCAGACCGACCGCGACTCATTTGGCGCGGCCTCCGGCGGAGCGGCTTCCCTTGCCGCGATGTTCTCCGCGGTAATGAGCGGCCAGCAGGTCGACGTCGCGGACGCGCGGCGTGCCGCAAGCCAGATTGCCGACGCGGTCGCCGAGGACGGTTTTTCGCACTGGCTGGACACCGTGCGCCGCCATCACGAAGGTACCTACCAGCATTGCCTGCTGGTGACGGGAACGGCGGTCGCCTTCGGTTTGAGCCTGGGGCTCGCCAAGCCGGACATCGGCCGGTTGTATCAGGCCGCGATTTTTCACGACATCGGCAAGGCCAAAATTCCACTCGCTATCCTCGACAAGCCGGGGCGGCTTGACGACCGGGAGCGCGCCCTGATCGAGACCCACGCGGCGGTGGGCTACGACGTGTTGAAGGAAACCGGCGGCATCAGCGCGGAAATCCTCGACGCGGTCAGGCACCATCATGAATATCTCGACGGCAGCGGATATCCGGATGCACTTTGCGGGACCAGCATCTCGGACCTCGTTCGGATCCTGACCATTTCGGATATATTTGCGGCGTTGATCGAGGATCGCCGATACAAGCCGAGCATGCCGCGCGCCCAGGCCTATGAAATTCTCTGTGGCATGAAGGGAAAACTCGAGCGTCCGCTGGTGACCGCGTTCCGCGAAGTGGCCCTGAATTGCTGAAGGGGTCAGTTCAAGCGCAGCCACGCAGCAATACCGCTTCAATCGGCACCCGCGGTTTCCTTGGATCACGCGAAAGTTCCGCTTGCCCTACAGGAGACTTATCACAAACCTGCTGCCGACAGTAAAAAGGTAGCATCCGAACGCTATCTCCAGCGTCCGCTTCGACATCGCGTGTGCGACCCTGACGCCGAGACCCGCTGTCAACAGGCTGGTCGGCATCACCAGCACCGCGCCGATCAGCGAAACGTAGCCGAGTGCAAACGGCAATTGCAGCGCGGCGACGTCGGGATAATGCGCCGCTGCGGGCCAGCCGGCATAGACATAGCCGAGCGCGCCCGGGATCGAGATCAGAACCGCGAGTGCCGATGAGGTCGCGACCGCCTGATGGATCGGCCGGCCATAGAACGTCATCAGCAAATTCGAAAACAGGCCGCCACCGATCCCCATCAGGGTGGATAGAAGTCCGACGATGAAGCCATAGGCCTTCATCAGGGGCCCCCGCGGCAAGTCGTCGCCGAATTTCCAGGTCTCACGCGCCAGCAGCAGGCGCGCCGCGGCTGAATAGGCCACCATCACGAACACGATCTTGAACAGCCGCTCGGGGGCGTAGCGTGCGGTGACGCTCCCGGCGATCACGCCGATCAGCACCGGCAGCCACCATGCCTTGAGGATATCGCCGTCCACCGCGCCGCGGGCGCGATGGGCGCGATAGGAGCGGATCGAGGTCGGGATGATGATGGCGAGCGACGTTCCGATGCACAGCGGCATCCGCACCTCGACCGGCACCCCGGCAATCCGGAAGCATTCATAGAAGACCGGCACCAGGATGGCGCCCCCACCGATGCCGAAAACGCCTGCGAGAAACCCGGACAGCGCGCCCACCGCAACCAGCAATAGCGCCAGTTCCAGCAATTCGGAGAAATCAAGCTCCGCGACCGTCATCTCGGCCTTCCCTCGGCGCGCGTGGTCAGCCCTCGCCCGTTCATGAATCGTGCTTCAGGTATACCAGAGCCAACAGCCGCTGCCGACCTTGTCAATGCCCATGTTTGCAGGGCTCATCCATAGGTGTGAACCGACATTCGCAAACGACCGATTTCGCCGTTGCACTCACTGTTTCGACTTCGTAAATAGGATTCATCTACCGCGATCCCGTAGGGGCCTGCGCGGGCCCGCAAACCGTCAAAGCCGCCGATGACCGCCAGGATCGACCGACCGCTTTCGCCGCACCTGCAGATCTACCGCTGGACACTCACCATGGCGCTGTCCATCGTCCACCGCGTCACCGGCATGGCGCTGTATTTCGGCACCCTTTTGCTGGCATGGTGGCTGATCGCCGCGGCGACCGGTCCCGCCGCCTATGCCAATGTGCAGGCCTTCACCGGCAGCTTCATCGGGCGGCTGATCGTGTTCGGTTACACCTGGGCGCTGCTGCATCATCTGCTCAGCGGCATCCGGCATTTCATCTGGGACCTCGGCTACGGCTTCAAGGCGAGCGAACGCGAGGGGTTGACCTGGGCCGCGCTGATCGGCGGCATTTCGCTTACGGTGCTGCTGTGGATTGTCGCCTACGCGATCGGGGGCGGACGATGACCG
This sequence comes from uncultured Alphaproteobacteria bacterium, assembly GCA_963808035.1. Taxonomy (GTDB): domain Bacteria; phylum Pseudomonadota; class Alphaproteobacteria; order Rhizobiales; family Xanthobacteraceae; genus Bradyrhizobium. The sequence goes on from CAWEEF010000017.1 coordinate 429,967, forward strand.
CGCAAAACACCCGGGCCGTGAAATCGATGCGCACCCCGCTCGCCCGCGTCCGCAATCTCGGCGCCTCGCATTCCGGCACCTCGGAGTTCTGGCGCCAACGCGTCACCGCAGTCGCGATGACGCTGCTGATCGTGCCGGTCATCGTGGTGGTGATGATGCTGCTCGGCCGCAATCAGGCCGGTGCCGCGCAGGTCCTCGGCTCGCTGCCGATCGCGATCATCCTGCTGCTGTTCATCGTCGCCAGCAGTTGGCACATGAAAATCGGCATGCAGGTGGTGATCGAGGATTATGTGCACAACGAAAAGCTGAAGCTTGCCACCATCATGGCCAACAATTTCTTCTGCATCGCGGTGGCGCTGACCTCGATCTACGCGATCCTCAAACTGTCATCTGGAGTGTAACCGATGGCCGCAGACGGCAACGGGAAAGCCACAAATGGCAGCGGTCGCCCTGCTACCAACGGCAAGGCCTATCCGATCGAGGATCACACCTATGATGTCGTCGTGGTCGGTGCCGGCGGTGCCGGCCTGCGCGCGGTGGTCGGCTGCAGCGAGGCCGGCTTGCGCACCGCCTGTATCACCAAGGTATTTCCGACCCGTTCGCACACGGTCGCGGCGCAGGGCGGCATCTCGGCCGCGCTCGGCAACATGCATCCGGACGATTGGCGCTGGCACATGTACGACACCGTCAAGGGGTCGGACTGGCTCGGCGATCAGGACGCCATCGAATACATGGTGCGCAATGCCCCCGAGGCCGTCTACGAGCTGGAGCATTGGGGGGTGCCGTTCTCGCGCACCGAGGACGGCAAGATCTATCAGCGGCCGTTCGGCGGCATGACGCTCGACTACGGCAAGGCCCAGGCGCAGCGCACCTGCGCCGCGGCCGACCGCACCGGCCACGCCATGCTGCACACCATGTATGGCCAGGCACTGCGCCACGCCGCGGAATTCTACATCGAGTTCTTCGCCATCGACCTGATCATGGACGACCAGGGCGCCTGCCGCGGCGTGGTCGCGCTCAAGCTCGACGACGGCACGCTGCATCGCTTCCGCGCCCAGACCACGATCCTCGCCACCGGCGGATATGGTCGAGCCTATGCATCCTGCACCTCGGCGCATACCTGCACCGGCGACGGCGGCGCCATGGCGCTGCGCGCCGGACTGCCGCTGCAGGACATGGAGTTCGTCCAGTTTCATCCGACCGGCATTTACGGCTCGGGCTGCCTCGTCACCGAGGGCGCGCGCGGCGAAGGCGGCTATCTCGTCAATTCGGACGGCGAGCGCTTCATGGAGCGCTATGCGCCGTCGGCGAAAGACCTGGCGTCGCGCGACGTGGTCTCGCGCGCCATGACCATCGAAATTCGCGAAGGCCGCGGCGTCGGCAAGAAGAAGGACCACATCTTCCTGCACCTCGACCATCTCGATCCCAAGGTGCTGCACGAACGGCTGCCGGGCATTTCCGAATCGGCCAAGATTTTCGCCAATGTCGATGTCACCCGCGAGCCGATCCCGATCCTGCCGACAGTGCACTACAATATGGGCGGCATTCCCACCAATTTTCATGCCGAAGTGCTGACCAAGAGCAACGGCGACGACAACGCCATCGTGCCCGGCCTGATGGCGCTCGGCGAAGCGGCCTGCGTCTCGGTGCATGGCGCCAATCGCCTCGGCTCGAATTCGCTGATCGATCTTGTGGTATTCGGCCGCGCGGCCGCGCAACGCTGCGCCGAGAAGCTGACGCCGAACGGCAAGCAGCCGGACCTGCCGGCGAATTCGGCCGACAAGGCGCTTGGACGGCTCGATCATTATCGCTACGCCGCCGGTGGCACCCCGACCGCCAAATTGCGCGACAGCATGCAGCACGTGATGCAGAACAACTGCGCGGTGTTCCGCACCGGCGAAATTCTGAATGAAGGCCAGAACCTGATTCACAAGGTTCACGGCGGCGTCAGCGACGTCGCGGTCAGCGACCGCTCGCTGACCTGGAATTCGGATCTGGTCGAGACCCTCGAGTTCGACAACCTGATCGTCCAGGCGGTGGTGACGATGGATTCGGCGTCGAACCGCACCGAAAGCCGCGGCGCGCACGCCCGCGAGGATTTCCCCGACCGCGACGACAAGAGCTGGATGAAACATACGCTGGCGTGGATCGACGATGGCGGCAAGACCGCGATCGATTACCGCCCGGTACATGACTACACCATGACCAATGACGTGCAGTACATTCCGCCGAAGGCGCGGGTGTATTGAGGCCTGGCCAGGCGCGGGCTTGCGCCCAGCCCACGACGAGGCGAACCGCAAAGGCAAGGAACCGATGGCTGAATTCGCGCTTCCGAAAAATTCCAGGATCACCGGCGGCAGGACCTGGCCGAAACCTTCGAACGCCACCGAAACGCGCGAGTTCAGGATCTATCGCTGGAACCCGGACGACGGCAAGAATCCCAGCATCGATACCTATTTCATCGACACCCATGATTGCGGCCCGATGGTGCTCGACGGCCTGATCTGGATCAAGAACCACATCGATCCGACGCTGACCTTCCGCCGCTCCTGCCGCGAAGGCGTCTGTGGCTCCTGCGCCATGAATATCGACGGCCAGAACACGCTCGCCTGCACTACGTCGATGCATGACGTCAAGGAGGGGCCGGTCAAGATCAATCCGCTGCCGCACCAGCCCGTGGTGAAGGACCTCGTTCCCGACCTGACCAATTTCTACGCACAATATGCCTCGATCGAGCCGTGGCTGAAGACCACGACGCCGACGCCGCAGAAGGAATGGAAGCAGAGCCACGAGGATCGCGAGAAGCTCGACGGCCTCTACGAATGCATCCTCTGCGCCTGCTGCTCGACGTCATGCCCGAGCTATTGGTGGAACAGCGATCGCTTTCTCGGTCCCGCCGCGCTGCTGCAGGCGACGCGCTGGGTCAAGGACAGCCGCGACGAGGCCACCGGCGAGCGGCTCGACAATCTCGAAGATCCTTTCCGGCTCTATCGCTGTCACACCATCATGAACTGCGCCAAGGCCTGCCCGAAGGGCCTCAATCCCTCCGAGGCGATCGCTGAACTGAAACTGAAGATGGTCGAACGCCAGATCTGACGCCGTGGTGAGCGGCGACCGACAATTGAGCACGACATTCCTTGACGATACCGACACCGCCGCCCGGCATCACCGCCGCCAACGATCGGACCTCGCTGCCGTTCGGCGCCTTCGCGCCCAACGCCGCGCAGGCCGCGATCATCGGGCTGGCGCGCCGCTCGCGGCTGAAGCGCGGCGCGTTTCGTCCGATGCTGTCGCGGCTGGTCAATTTGCTGCGCGCGGGCCCGGTGGACCTGCAGTATCAGGGCGCTTCATTCCGGTTCTACCATCAGGCTAGCGCCACCGAGCGCGGCGCGCTGTTCAATCCCGATTACAATCTCGACGAACTGGCGTTTCTGCGCGCGCATACCCCTGCCGGCGGCATATTCGTCGACGTCGGGGCCAATGTCGGCACCTACGCCATGGTGCTGGCGCAGCAGGTTGGCGCGCGCGGGAGGGTGATCGCGATCGAGCCGCACCCGATCACCCATGCCCGGCTCGTCTTCAACCGCGCCGCCTCCGGCGCCGCGCAGGTGACGCCGGTCGCCGCCGCCGCGGGCCCGACCGATGGCGAGTTGCTGATCGAAACCGACGGCGGCAATCTTGGCGCCAGCCACATCGTGTCCGGCGAACCATCGGGCCGCGCGATCCGGGTGCCGGCGTGGCGGCTGCAGCGCATTCTGGAGGACGCCGGGGTGGACCACGTCGATGCACTCAAGATCGATGTGGAGGGCTATGAGGACCGCATCCTCACCGGCTTTTTCAAGCAGGCGCCGGCCTCGCTGTGGCCGCGCGCGGTAGTGATCGAGCATCTGTCGCGGAATGAATGGCGCGACGACTGCATTGCCGACATGCATGCCCGCGGCTATGCGGAGGAGGCCAGAACCCGCAGCAATACACTGTTGGTCATGCCATAGCTCACGGGAGGGTTCTGATGATCGACCACATCGGCTTTCCAGTTTCACAGTATGCCCGTGCCAAGGCGTTTTATACCAGGGCGCTGGCGCCGCTCGGCTACAGCCTGGTCATGGAAGTGACCGAGGAGCAGGCCGGTCACGATCCGGCTGCCGGTTTCGGCGCCGATGGCAAGCCGGATTTCTGGATCGGCGGTGAAGGCGGATTGAACAAGCCGCTGCATGTCGCAATCCTCGCCAAGGACCGCGCCACGGTCGATGCCTTCTATCAGGCCGCGATGGCCGCAGGCGGACGCGACAATGGCGCGCCCGGCATTCGCGCTCACTATCACCCCAATTACTACGGCGCCTTCGTGCTCGATCCAGACGGCCACAACATTGAAGCGGTCTGCCACGCCGCGGAATAAGCCGATCCCGCCGGCCGATCCAGGAACATCGCCGCGCGGGCATCGTTATCGCTCCAGCAATCGTGGAGCAAAATATGACCGGTGATAACGCGCTCGATATCGATCGGGTTTGGGAACTGATGAAAACGATCGGCTTTGCGATGCTGGTCACCTGCCACGGCGACAAGCTTCGCGCCCGGTTGAAGGTGGCGATGTAGATGCCGATCGAACCGCCCGAAATCCCGCCGGCAACGCCGGGCCACCCGGCCGAGCCACCGCCAGAGGCACCGCCGGGCAGTCCACGCCCGGAGGTGCCCCCGCCGGTGCGTGAGCCCGGCGAGCCGCCGCGACCCGAGGAATTGCCGGGCAAGGTGCCGGACGAAGTGCCGGGACATGGGCCACAAGGACCGCCCACGCCATCGCCCGCAACGGATGCCACCATGGGAAATATTCCGGCAGCGCAGCCCGCAGGGCTTCCTGCATCGGAGAACCCATAGGGATCGTGTGAGATTTCGGTTTGAAATCAGCCGCTGAATGCGCCATGAACAAAGCTGCATTCAGGCTTTTTGTGTTCCGAAATAAATACCAGTCCACCGTTCAGCGCCGCCACAATGCGGCCTAATCTTATTCGTTGATCGCCAGATCTTGTTGCCAATCTTGCTCAAGGATTCAGACCATCATGACAAGACTTCGTCTCGTGCTGCTGGCCACGACGGCTGTTACGGCGATGCCGTTCGCAAGCTCCGCATCGCATGCGCAGCCGGCGCCGATCGTCGTCGCGCAGCAAGGCGAAGTCGGTCCCGACGGAAAACCCAAGCCGCCGCCCAAGGGAGCACCGCCGCGACCCGCGCCACCTGCGGCCGCGCCGCCGGCGCGCCCGGCTCCGCCCGCGGCGGCACCGCCGCATGCCCCTCCGCCACCCGCGGCCGCGCCGCCGCCCCGGCCCGCAGCACCGCCCCCTCGCCCAGCTCCGCCTGCCGCGGCTCCGCCACCTCGGCCGGCGCCGCCCGCAGCAGCACCGCCGCCTCGACCCGCGCCGCCTGCAGCCGCGCCACCGGCGCGCCCGGCTCCGCCCGCGGCGGCACCGCCGCATGCCCCTCCGCCACCACATGTTCCACCGCCGGCGACCGCGCCGGTACGTCCGGCTGCGCCCGCAGCCACGGCTCCGCCCACCGCCCCGAAACCGCCGACGCCGCCAACCAGCACGCCGGCTATCCAGCCGCGCGAGAAGAGCGCGCCAGCCCCGGCAGCGCCGCCGAACGGCGTCGGGACTCCGTCAGCACCTGGACCAGCCCCGCAAGTCCAGCCGGCGCCCGGGGGCGCCAAACCCCCTGCGTCGCCCGTCAATCCGACGCCAGGTGCGGCACCGGCAGCCCAGCCCAACGCCGGAGCTCCCGCCGCCGCAGGCCCACGTGGCCAGCCGACGGCCGCCGCGCCGCTGGTGCGTCATGCGCCGCCCACGGTCAGCGCACCACTACCCTCCATCGCACCCGCCGCACAGGCGCCGAAGCCAATTCCGCCCGGAGCCGCGGCCCAGGGGCCGCAACGCCTGGAGGATTTCCGTGGCGCGCGACGGGAAAGCCAGGAGGGCGGCCGCACCGTCTTCACCGAACCCGGCCGGATCATCATTCGCGATCCCGGCGGCCAATCCTTCGTCCGCCACGACGAGATGGATCGATTCCGGTTCGGCGCGCGCGACATCCGGACCGAGCGGGTTGGTGGCGAGTCCCGCACCATCGTGATCCGGCCCGACGGCAGCCAGATCATCACCGTGAACGGCCGTGACGGCCAGTTGCTGCGCCGGATTCGCAGGGATCAGGAGGGCCGCGAGATCATCATCATCGACAACAGCTATCGCGATCCCGCCGCGGTCGGAGGCTTCTATGTCGATCTGCCGCCGCCGGTGATCGGGATTCCCTACGACCGCTACATCGTGGATGCCGACGATGCCCCGCCGGAACTGATCTACGACACCATGGAGGCCCCGCCGGTGGATCGAATCGCGCGGCGTTATTCGCTCGACGAAATCCGCTACAGCCCCTCGGTCCGGATGCTGATGCCAAGCATCGATCTCAACAGCATCAACTTCGAGACTGGATCGTGGGAGATTCCGCCCGATCAGGCGGCGAAGCTGCAGTCGATTGCGGACGGGCTCAACCGGGCGATCCAGCGCAACCCGCGCGAGGTGTTCCTGATCGAAGGGCACACCGATGCGGTGGGCAACGACGTCGACAATCTGTCGCTGTCAGATCGCCGCGCCGAATCCGCAGCGGAGCTGCTGACCCAGCAGTTCGGCGTGCCCGCGGAAAATCTGACCTCGCAGGGCTACGGCGCACAATATCTCAAGGAACAGACCGACGGGCCGAGCCGCATCAACCGTCGCGTCACCGTCCGCCGCATCACCCCGCTGCTCAACGGCGGAACGGCCTCGCTGCCGCCGCCGCCACCCGGCATCGCCCCGCCGCGGTAAGGCAGGCAATTTGCACGGCCAATGGCCGGGAGCGATCCCGGCCATTGGCCGTCATTGCGAGCCAAGCGAAGCAATCCATGGCACGGCTGGCGGAGACGTGGATTGCTTCGTCGATTCGCTCCTCGCAATGACGGCGGAGACACCAGTGCGCGCTTTCCCGCGCGAAGATTTACAGCCCGAGTTTCCGCTTGCGCTGGCCGAGCGTGCGCAGGCGCAGCGCGTTGAGCTTGATGAAGCCCGCGGCATCGCGGTGATCGTAGGCGACCGCGCCTTCCTCGAAGGTGACGAGATCCTGGTCGTACAGCGAATATCTGCTTTCGCGGCCGACCACGATGACGTTGCCCTTGTAGAGCTTGAGGCGAACCCGGCCGGTGACGTATTGCTGGCTGAGATCGATCGCCGCCTGCAGCATCTCGCGCTCGGGCGCGAACCAGAAACCGTTGTAGACGAGCTCGGCATATTTCGGCATCAGCTCGTCCTTGAGATGTGCCGCACCGCGATCGAGCGTGATCGATTCGATGCCGCGATGCGCGACCAGCAAAATGGTGCCGCCGGGCGTCTCGTACATGCCACGTGACTTCATGCCGACGAAGCGGTTTTCGACCAGATCGAGCCGCCCGATGCCGTTGGCGCGCCCGAGCTCGTTGAGTTTCGCCAGCAGGGTCGCCGGCGACATTTTGCTGCCATCGATCGCGATCGCGTCGCCCTTCTCGAAATCGATAGTGACGGTGGTCGGCTGGTCCGGCGCGTGCTCCGGGTCGATAGTGCGAGAGTAGACGTAATCAGGCACTTCCTGCCCGGGATCCTCCAGCACCTTGCCCTCGCTCGAGGTGTGCAGCAAATTGGCGTCTACCGAGAACGGCGCCTCGCCGCGCTTGTCCTTGGCGATCGGAATCTGGTGCGCTTCGGCAAACGCGATCAATTGTTCGCGCGAGCGCAGATCCCATTCGCGCCACGGCGCGATGATGGTGATGTCCGGCTTCAGCGCATGATAGCCGAGTTCGAAGCGAACCTGGTCGTTGCCCTTGCCGGTGGCGCCATGCGCGACCGCGTCGGCGCCGACTTTCTCGGCGATCTCGATCTGCTTCTTGGCAATCAACGGCCGCGCGATCGAGGTGCCAAGGAGGTACTGCCCCTCATACACGGTGTTGGCGCGAAACATCGGAAACACGTAATCGCGGACAAACTCCTCGCGCAAATCCTCCACGAAAATGTTTTCCGGCTTGATGCCGAGCAGCAGCGCCTTTTGACGCGCGGGTTCAAGCTCCTCACCCTGGCCGAGATCGGCCGTGAAGGTCACGACTTCGCAGCCATAGGTGGTCTGCAGCCACTTCAAGATGATCGAGGTGTCGAGACCGCCCGAATAGGCGAGCACCACCTTCTTGACGTCTTTGCTCATGAAAATCCTGTGGAATTTGGCGGGCAGCGAAATTGGCGGGACTATAGGCGCAAAGGTCGTGCCGCGCAAACCTTCAGGCCGATGGACTGGGGCCGGCGTCGCGACCGCGCCAGCGTTGCCGCAGCCGGTAACCGGGCCATGCCAGTCGCGTCAGCGCGGCGTCGATGCTCCTGTCGGTGAGCCGGGTACGGCGCCAGCGGTAGATGTAGCCGTAGGCGAGCCAGATCACCACAAACGTCACCAATCCCGCCGTCGCGACGTCGGTGAAGAAATGCCCGCCGAACGCCATTCGGAGCAAGCTGGTGACAATGCCGAACACGGTCGCAGCGGCATAGGCCAGCGGCCGCCAGCCGGGCGGCGCCAGCGCCGCCGGCGCATAGGTCCAGAACGCGGTAGCGCCTTCGCCGGAGAAAAACGAGCAGTTTCGCGCGCAACCGCCGCGCGGATCCCACCACGGCACGAACGGCAGATCGCCGCCAAACTGCGTCACCACCACCGGCCGCGGCCGACCCCAATAGCTCTTGAAGGTGAGGTTGGTCAAAATGCCCGCGGAAAGCAGCAGAGTGACCAGCAGGAAGGTCATCGCGCGCCCGGAGATCAGCAGCGGCCGGTCGGGCCGCACAAACTTGACCACCAGGGCGGCAATCGCCGGCACTGCAAAAGCCCACGCGATCCACATCGAGCCGTCGCGCGCGATCGCGGCCAGCCGGTTGAGCTTGAGTGGAAACGACCGGGTGGCGGCATCGTAAAACAGGGCGGATAGCTTGAGATCGAGTTCGGGATAAATCCCGAACAGCAGTCCGATCACAAGCGCCAAGGCGAGCGCGATGAAGAGTCCGGTCCGGTTCATGGCGCGCGGTTTATCCGAGACCGCAAGCCATGAAAACCCCCGTCCTTGCTGCTTCGTCGCCGCGCGGCTCGCAACGGCGCCGATGCCGCGACTACGGCGGCGGCGGCGAATGGGACGGCAGCGGAGGCGGCGGCCGCATCGGGCGCGGCGGCTCCCGCCATGCGCCGGCATTGCGGCCAGCGATCATCCAGTAGGCCATTCCGGCGACGATCCCTGCACCGGTCATGATTTCGAGATGACGCCGAACAATCCCCTCGAAGTGGAGCGTCGCGGGATCGAACGGGACGAGGCCGAGATAGCAGGCGAGACCGGCAAGCGCGCCGCCGGTGGCATAGGTCAGCGCGCTTCGGACGTGGAACGCCTCGGTAATCGCCACCATGATCATCGCCGGCACCAGCGCGAAGCCGCTGATGATGATGAAGCCGAAGCCAAGTACGATGTTGAGCTCGCTCTGATCGATCGGGCCGGCACCAAAATCCCTGAATTCGGGAACCAGCAGCGCGCCGACCACGATTATTCCCGCTACCAGGCAGGCGACGAGAAATCCGAACAGGATAACGAACAATCGGCCGATCAGCGCCATCTTACCGTACCGCCAGCCGCACGCCGACCATCGTCAATCCGTCATCGCCATGGCGCGCAGCGCCTGGCGCTCGCGGGCCGACAATTTCTCGGTTTCCGACTTCAACTGGCCGCATGCCGCCAGGATATCGCGGCCGCGCGGCGTGCGCACCGGCGAAGAGTAGCCGGCGTTGAAAATATATTCCGAGAATTTTTCGATCTGGTCCCAGTCCGAGCATTGGTAGGCGGTGCCCGGCCAGGGGTTGAACGGAATGAGGTTGATCTTGGCCGGAATCCCCTTCAACAGTCTAACCAGCAGCTTCGCATCGTCGAGCGAATCATTGATGCCCTTCAGCATCACATACTCGAAGGTAATGCGCCGCGCATTCGACGAACCCGGATAATTGCGACAGGCCTGCAGCAATTCCGCGATCGGGTATTTGCGGTTCAGCGGCACCAGCTCATTGCGCAATTCGTCGCGTGCGGCATGCAGCGAGATCGCCAGCATGACACCGATCTCCTCGCCGGTCCGGACGATGTTCGGCACCACGCCCGACGTCGATAGCGTGATGCGACGCCGCGAAATGCCGATACCCTCGTTATCGGCAACGATCAGCAGCGCATCGCGCACCGCATCGAAATTGTACAATGGCTCGCCCATGCCCATCATCACCACATTGGTGACGAGGCGGCTGCCAGTCGGCGTGACGCGGTCGGCCCAGTCATTGAGGCGATCGCGTGCGACCATGACCTGGCCGACGATTTCGCCGGCGGTCAGGTTGCGCACCAGCCGCTGCGTGCCGGTATGGCAGAACGAGCAATTCAGCGTGCAGCCGACCTGCGAGGAGACGCACAGCGTACCGCGATCGGTTTCCGGAATGTAGACACACTCGACCTCATGCGCCTTCTCGAGCGCATCGCCGCTCGGCAGCCGCAGCAGCCATTTGCGGGTGCCGTCACTGGAAATCTGTTCCGCGACCACCTCGGGACGCGCGACGGTGAAGTGCTGTTCGAGCTGCGCCCGCATTTCCCGGGAAATATTCGTCATATCGTCGAACGTCCGGGCGCCGCGGAAATAGATCCAGTGCCAGAGCTGCTGGGCACGCATCTTGCGCTGTGCCGGCGCCACGCCGATCGCCCCGAGCCGCTGGGCGAGCTCGGCGCGCGACATGCCGATCAGCGACGGCGTCGCCGGCGGCACGTAGGTTTCCAGCGCGGTCTTTTCCAGCGGCGCGCCGCCATGCACCGGTACGCTGATTTCGGCTGAAACAGATGTCATTGCGTTATTGGCCAGCGATTTGAGTTTCCCTCATGGCCCGAGCAGCGGCGCCTTCGCCGCGCCTCGAAGGATGAGGGGTTGGTCTCATGGTTCGAGACGGCGCTATCGCGCCTCCTCACCACGAGAGGATACGGCCATCAAATAGGCTTTCCGTGACCGGCAAACAACGCCAAACTTGTGCTGAAATCGCCTAGCGCCGGCAATCCTGCGCCACCTTGTCGAGCGCCTGGGACAGGCCTTTCAACGAGAACGTGTCGGTGCTCTCGGTGCCCTTCGCCGACATGCCCTTCACCACCACATCGGCGGCCTTGCGCATGGCCTCGACCATTCGCTCTTCCTCGGCGGCGTTCTTGATCCAGAGCCCGTCGCCCTGGGTGTACATGGCATAGCTGGCGCCCCCGACCTCCAGCGTCGATTTCAGAGCCCGGCTTGAGCGTGTAGCCGATCATCACCGAAACTTCATTGACGACTTTTTCCGCCGGCCTCGTCGAGATGAAGGCGTAGGCCGGGTCGCGTGGACGATTCGGGGGATTGGTTTTCGACGACGAGGGCTTCGCCAACGCGAAGCACACCTTCTTGCCATTTGGCGTTGCGGTATAGGCGCCCCAGGTGCCGAACTGGCCGATCAGCGTCGGCTCCGCACCGCCGGCAGCGGCGACAGCAGGCTTCGCTTCGGGTTTTGCCGCCGCGGGCTTGGCAGCCGCGGCTTTCGGCGGCGCGGTCTGCGCCGGCGCCGGGATCGCGGCGCCACACAGCAGCACACTTCCCGCCAGAATTGTCAGCATTCGCGGCACGGACATGACCAAATCTGGTTCCCTCATGATTGTGACTGGAAGATGGCTCGGCCTCGCATCATCACAGCGCTGATGGATAGCCGGGAAATATCTTCTTGGGAAGGCAGCGACGTTTCAACCTCGCGCATCGGGCGCTGCCGTGGCGTGCGGCGCGCGACATCATTCTTGCCTGGCCTTCGCGTGCGCGGTGCGGAGGCTCTCCCACTGCGCATCGCTCCACTGCAGCAGATCCTCGGCACCGGAACCGCGCAAATGCGCGCCGCCATCCTGCACCACCATCTCGCCATTGATGTAGCCAGCGGCATCCGAGATCAGGAAGCTGGCGAGATCGGCAAGTTCGTGATCCTCGCCGACGCGCCCGAGCGGATTTTTCGATGCCGCCCCCTCATCGCGACCCGCGGGCCGCAACTGGCTTGAGGCGCCCGCGGTCGGAAACGGGCCGGGCGCAATCGCCACGGTGCGGATACCCTTGGGTCCCCACTCCACCGCGAGGCTCCTGGTCATGGCAAGGACCGCAGACTTCGCCATGGCGGACGGCACCGTGAAGGCGCGGCCGGTAAGGGTTGAGGTCGACAGGATGCTCAGCACCACGCCCCGGTGTTTGCCCTCGATCCAGCGCCGGCCCGCGCCGAGCGTGCAATACATCGCACCGTGCAGCGTCGGCGCCAGGATCGCATCCGCAGCGCGAAACGACAGTCGCTCGCTTTGCGCGATGAAGGTCGCCGCCGCATTGTTGACCAGCACGTCGAGCGGCGCCTGGCGCCAGATCGTATCCAGCATGGCATCGACGGCCGTGCCGTCGCGTATGTCGCATTGGATCGCGGTTACCCTGCCACCGGAATCACGACCGATCTCGGCGGCCGTCGCCTCTAGTCGTTCGAGCCTGCGGCCGCAGATCACAAGGTCGGCGCCGAGCCCGGCGAAACGGCGTCCCATCGCAGCACCAAGCCCGGAGCCTCCGCCGGTGACCAGGATGCGCTTTCCCGCCAGCAGGCCTTTTTCAAACATCGTTTGATTCCCTCGATGGTAAGCCCTCCTCCGTCATTTCGGGATGGTGCGTCAGCACCACACCTGGAACGACCAAGAAGGATTGTAGCCCGGCGTTAAATCCGGCATGAAGCGTTGTTGTACGTCCGAATATCAGGTGTGCCCATGAAAGCCGTCCTCTGCTCGCAATATTGCGGTCCCGACGATCTCGTCCTGACCGAGGTGCCGGACCCGGTGGCCGAGGCCGGACAGGCCGTGATCTCGATCAAGTCGGCAGCGCTGAATTTCTTTGACCTGCTGATGATCCAGGGCAAATACCAGATCAAGCCGCCATTTCCGTTTTCGCCGGCGGCCGAGGTCGCGGGCGTGGTCGAGAGCATCGGCGCTGGCGTCAGCGACCTGAAGGTGGGCGACCGCGTGGTGGCGTCCTGCGGCCACAACGGCGCGCGCGAGAAGATCGCGCTGCCGACAAATTCCATTGTCAAGATTCCAGCCAATCTGGACTTCGACCGCGCCGCCGGCATCATCATCATCTACGGCACGGCGCTGCATGCGCTGGAAGATCGCGCCAGCCTCAAGCCGGGTGAGACCCTGGCGGTGTTGGGAGCCGCCGGCGGCACCGGGCTTGCGGCTTGCGAACTCGGCAAGCTGCTCGGGCTGAGGGTGATCGCCTGCGCGTCGTCCGACGAAAAGCTGGAGTTCGCCAAGGCGCACGGCGCCGAACTCACGCTCAACTACGCCAAGGAGGATCTCAAGGAAGGCCTGCGGCGGCTGACCGGCGGCAAGGGCGCCGACATCATTTTCGACCCGGTCGGCGGCACCTATGCCGAGGCCGCGTTGCGGTCGATTGCCTGGGAAGGCCGCTTCCTGGTGATCGGCTTTGCCGCTGGCGATATTCCGAGGATGCCGCTCAACCTCGCGCTGCTGAAGGGCTGCGATATCCGTGGTGTGTTCTGGGGAAATTGGGCGCGGCTCAATCCGGAAAAGAACCGTGCCAATCTCGAAAAGCTGGTGAAGTGGACGGCTGAAGGGAAGATCTCGTCGCATGTCGACCGTACCTTCCCGTTGGCACAAACCGCCGATGCCATGAAGGTGCTCGCCGGCCGCAAGGCCATGGGAAAAGTCATCATAAATCCGTAGAATTCGCCTAAACCTTTGCGTGTTAAGGTAAATTCCCGCAACTTTACGAAATTTCCTCGTTCATTCCACTTTCACGCCGCAATCAAACCCAAATATCTCCCAGATCATGCCCGTCGCGGTCGTTTTTTGGGCTGATTCTGACGGCGATTATGTACCTCAGTAGCGGGGCTTCTGGACCACAAGAATAAGAAATGTTGATGCCGTGGATGCCCCGTTTGTTGCGTCACAGGGGAGCTTACCATGGTGGAACAGGGGCCATATTTCCGGTCATACGATCCGGACATCGATCCTTACAGCGAAGACAATTCCGACCCCCGTCTAGCGCCGTACCCGTTCGAACGATCGACCAGAGACAACTTTCAATCGGAGCCGGCGCCGTTATTTTTGTCCGACTACGACGGTGAACCGGATCCCAGCGAGTTCGCACCCAACCTGCGAAGCAATCGAAAGGCCACCGTCTCGTTCCGAATCCTGGCGGGCGTTCTGGCAGCCTCGGCCGCAGCACTTCTGGTCACGCTGTTTTCATCGGATGTCACACGCGGGCTCATCGTCAACGCCAAAGCCTCGATCAACGCCGCTCTGCAGGCTCAATCTGCATCGGCGCGGCCGGCGTCCGCACAACTGACTGCTCGCGACATGCAGTTAAAGGATCCGGCGCGGGCGCCGGCGCCCGCCCTTCCATCGGTGGCCGCTGCGCGAGCTCCGGCAACAACGGTCGCCATGGCGCCGACGCGCGAAGAAATCACCACGGCGTATCAATCCGCGCTGCAGAGCCGTGCGCCGGCCGCCGCAGCAGTGGTCGCCGCTGCGCCAGCCGCCGCTGCACCAGCGGTCGCTGCACCGACGGTCGCGCCGCCGCCAAGAAAGATCGACGCCGATGAACTCGCCATACTCTTGAAGCGGGCCAAGGCCTCACTGGCGTCGGGCGACATTCCGGTGGCCCGGTTGTTGCTCGAACGGGCGGCGAACGTGGAGCCAAGCGCCGCTTTTCTGCTGGCGGAAACCTATGATCCGGCCGTGCTGGGAACGCCGGATACGCGAAGCATCACGCCCGATCCTGCCGCGGCTCGTCAGTGGTATGAGCGGGCGGCCCAGCTTGGTTCGATCGACGCGCAGCAGCGCCTCGCGCAGTTACAGAATTGATCTTTGAACAACAGGGGGCAGATCATGCGTCGCTTAGTGGGACCGGCGATTTTCGCCATCATGCTGGCTGTTGGCTTCACGGCCCGAGCCGAGCAATCGGAGTTTGACCCGGCCAAGGTCAGCGAAAGCCTGAAGGCCATCTTCCAGTTCGGCTCGGCGGCCACCAAGCAGACCCTGAACGCCAATACGGTGACCCTGATCTCGGGCACCATCGGCGGCACCTATGTTCAATTCGGCGCCGACCTCGCCTCGGTGCTCGACGACGGCAACAAGCTGCGCGTGCTGTCGATCGTCGGGCGCGGCTCGGTGCAAAGCGTCGCCGACATCCTGTTTCTGCAGGGCGTCGACCTTGGGATCGTGCGCGCCGACACGCTCGACTATCTCGAGCGCAAAGGCTTCGCCAAGGACATCAAGAAGCAGTTCACCTACGTGACCAAGCTCTACAATGAAGAGGTGCATGTCATCGCGAGCAAATCGGTCCACAATCTGAAGGAACTGGACGGCAAGACCATCAGCGTCGATCTGCCCAATGGCGGCACCTTCATCACGGCCCTGACCGTATTCGAGCGGCTCGGCATCAAGCCGAACGTCGTCTATATCGAGCAGCGCATTGCGCTCGAGAAGCTGTCGAAGGGCGAAATCGATGCCGTGATCGTGTGCGGCGGCAAGCCATACAAGGCGGTGAGCAACTTCAAGGACGATCGCTTTCATCTCGTGACGGTCAGTTACGACAAGCCGCTGCAGAGCGACTATCTGCCGGCAACGCTCACCTCCGCGGACTATCCGAACCTGGTTGCCAAGGGCGAGCAGGTCGATACGATCGCGGTGCCGGCGGTGCTGGCGGCCTATAATTGGGCGCCGAAGACCGATCGCTATCGAAAGCTCGCGCTGTTTGTGGATGCGTTCTTCACGAAATTCCCGGCGCTGCAGAACCCGCCCTTCCATCCAAAATGGAAGGAAGTTTCGCTGGCGGCGCCACTGGCCGATTGGAACCGATTTTCGGCGGCGCAGGACTGGCTCGACAAGCACGGCATCGCACCCGTCGCGCGCGACCGGTTCGAGGAATTCCTGAAGCAGAGTCCCGCGTCGGGCAAGCTGCAGTCGAGCGCGGACAAGGAAGCCTTGTTCAAACAATTCCAGGCATGGCAAGCCGAGCAGAACGCGCGGGCGCAGGCTCGCCCCGATCGGAAGGAACGGTAGGATCGGGCTTAGGTGTCCTGATCCTCGGCTCGACCGATCCCGCGCTTTAGCGCGGCGCGCGCGGCTTCGCGATGCTCCGGCGTGATATGGGTCGCGACCAGTCGGATCGCGGTGGCCAGCACCGCGGCATCATCGGTAAAGCCGAGCACCGGCAGCACGTCCGGAATAAAATCGAACGGCAGGATGAAATAAGCGATCGCGCCGAGCAGCGTCGCCTGGATGTGGCGCGGCGTCTGCCGGTCGAACGCGCAATAATACGCCGCGAGCAAATCCTCGGCGAAGGGAAGCTGCGCCACGACCCGCTTCAGCTTGATCCAGAAGCGGCGCCGAACGCTTTCCCGGTCTTCCGCCAGCCGGTCGGCCGGCTCAAAGCCCACGGTGTGTTCGGTTGCCATCGCAGCGATCCCTTGGATAGGGCCGCGGTAAATCGCCGCGACCGACACCTCCCAAGCTGGGGATGTCGCGCGCTGGCCGCAAGATTGGGCCCCCGACCCAATCAGGCCACGCCGAGCTGTCTGGCGATCCCGTTCATGGCGGTCGCAAGCTCGATATCGAGCGCAGTGACGCCACCCGCATCATGGGTGGCGAGCACCACCTCCACCGTCTTGTAGACATTGCGCCATTCGGGATGGTGGTCGTTTTTTTCCGCCACCAGCGCCGCGCGGGCCATGAATCCGAAGGCCTCGCTGAAATCCTTGAAGGTAAAGGTGCGCGCGATCGCCTCGCGGCCCTGCGTGTCCGCCCAGCCGGGCAGGCCCTTCAGGGCCGATTTTCGCGCCTCTGCCGCCAGCCGCTCCGCCATGCTCGTCTCCCTGTTTCAGACCTGGTTATATCCTAACATCGAACCGCGGCTCTCGGGTCCATGCCAGGATATGGCGGCGGTCCCGGCCGCAGGACCGGTAACCATGACGCAGATGTAACGCGGTCCCCGCTCAAGATTTGCTACAATCTCGACCTATTCGTCTCGGCAAATATGAAATTGACCCTCAAGCGAATGTTTGTCTGATCGATGACCGGAGATCTCGAGTCTGCGAGGATGAAGCGACCGTCGTCGGCGCGGCCGGCGAAGCGGAAGATGATGTTCATCACGCTGGCGGGAATCCTGGCCATCGTCGGCACGCTCGCAGGGGCCTATTATTTCGAGATGCGGCCGGTGACATTGCGGATCGCTGTCGGCCCGACGAACAGCGACGACATCAGGGTGGTTCAGGCGCTGTCCCAGGCCTTCGCGCAAAAACATGGTCAGATCCGCCTGCGACCGGTGCCGACCGAGGGCGCCGCCGCAAGCGCTAAGGCACTCGCGGACGGCAAGGCCGATCTCGCCGTCATTCGCGGCGATCTCGCTGTACCCGGCAACGCCCAGGCCGTCGCCACACTGCGCAAGAACGTTGCGGTGCTGTGGGTGCCATCGACCGGCAAAGCCAAGGGCCGGAAGGCGCGCCCGAAGATCACCAAAATTCCGCAGCTCGCCGGGCGCCGCATCGGTGTCGTCGGCCGCACCCAGGCCAACGTCAATTTGCTCAAGGTGATCCTGCAGCAATATGGCGTCGATCCCGGCAAGGTCGAGATCGTGCAGCTTCCGGCCAGCGAGGTCGCGGAGGCCATCCGCAGCCAGAAGGCGGACGCCTATCTCGCCGCCGGACCGGTCAACAGCAAGATTACCACGGATGCAATTGCGGCATCGACACGCGACGGCGGTGCGCCAACCTTCCTTGCGATCGATTCGGCCGAGGCGATCGCGCAGAACCATCCCAACTATGAGGCGTCCGACATCCCCGCCGGCGCCTTCGGGGGCTCGCCCAATCGGCCCGACGACGAGGTGAAGACCATCAGCTTCGCCCACCATATTGTCGCGCGCAAGGAGCTTGCGGATTCGACGGTTGCCGCCTTCACCCGGCAATTATTTGCGATCCGGCAGTCGGTGATGGCGGAATTCCCGCTGGCCGCCAAAATCGAAACCCCCGACACCGACAAGGATGCCGCGATCCCCGTGCACCCGGGTGCTGCGGCCTTTGTCGACGGCGAGGAAAAAACCTTCCTCGACCGCTACAGCGATTACGTCTGGTGGGGCCTGATGGCGCTGTCGGCCATGGGCTCGGCCGGCGCCTGGTTCGCCGGCATTCTGAAAAAGGACGAGCGCACCAGCAACAATTCGCTGCGCGATCGGCTGTTGGACATGCTGTCGGCCGCGCGCCGCAGCGATACCACCGAAGAACTCGACCGGATGCAGTCCGAGGCCGACGGCATCCTGCGCGACACCCTGCACTGCTTCGATCACGGCATCGTCGAAGAAGCGGCGCTGGCCGCCTTCAACATCGCGCTGGATCAATTCCACAACGCCGTGGCCGACCGCCGGGCGCTGCTGATGAGCCTGCCGCAAACCCTGCAACGCGCCAGCGCGCAATTCCGGGCGACCGGAACCTAGCCAGCAGAGATTTCAGTCTTTTGCGCCAGCGCCGGACCAGCGCTGCAACGCGGCCTGCAGCGCCTCGGACGAACAGGGCTTTGGCAGCCTCGGCGTGCTCGAGAAGGCCGCGGGAACGCTGACTTCGGCGGCGTATCCGGTGACGAAGACAAAGGAAATCTTCAACGCCGCCAGCCGCTCGGCGACCGCAAAGCTCTTTTCGCGGACCAGCCCGACATCGAGCAGCGCAAAATCCGGCGCGCGCTCGGTGATCATCTGAAGCGCTCTCGCCACGTTGGCCGCGGTGCGCACCGTCGTCACTCCGAAACCAATAATCGTATCCTCGAAGTCGAGGGCAATGATCGGGTCGTCCTCGACAATCAGCACATCGTGGGGGAAGGCAGGCATGCGGGAAAGGCGGGTTCCATGATCTTGCCAGGTCAAGGACAGGATTTGGTCGAGCGCCCGGGCTCGGACCCGGAGGTGGCGGCCCGGTGCCGAGCCCGTGAAGCGCCCATCCGGTTCCCCAATTGAAACCATCACAGTATGGTTCCCATGTCTGTCCACTTGTGCACATAGAAGCCGAATAAGATGGGCTATGGTCACCGCGGGAAAGGGGGCCGCGAAAATGCCTGCGCAACACCAACCGAGGTCCGATCACAGCGATCGGCCGTTCAACAACCTGCTGCGAAGGCTCAACGCCAGCGACTTCGGCCTGATCGCGCCGCATCTCGCGCAGCAAGAGCTCAAGTCGAACGAGTTGCTCTACAATCCCGGTGACGACGTCGAGGTGGTCCATTTTCCGTGCGGACCGAGTCTGGCGACCTTCATGGTTCCCAATGCGGACGGTCGCGACGTCGAGACCATTCTGGTCGGCCGCGAAGGCGCCGTCGGAGGTATTGTCAGCAAGGGATTCTTGCCCGCCTACACCCGCATCATGGTCAAGTTCGGCGGCCCGTTCGTGCGCCTGCATGTCGGCAAACTGGAAGCCGCGAAGCTGAAGTCGGCGACCTTGCGCAACGTGTTCGCCCGCTACGCCGATTGCATGCTCGCCCAGATCTTCCAGTCGACCGCCTGCAATGCGATCCACTCGATCGAGCAGCGCACCGCGAAGTGGATCATCTCGGCGATGGAGCGGACCAACGGCGACAACACCGTACCGCTGACGCACGAACAGCTTGCGACGCTGCTCGGGGTCGGCCGCAGCTACACCAGCCGCGTGATCCAGACGTTCAAGGCCGAAGGCGTGCTGGAGACCCGCCGTGGTTCGATCCTGGTGCGCAACCCGGATGCCCTGCGGATGAAGGCCTGCAACTGCAGCGAAGCCGTCAAAAACCACTTCGAGGAAGTGCTGCGCGGGGTTTATCCGACCGATCAGGATCATATCCGCTGAAACCGGACCGCTTCTGCCGCGAAAATCAGCTCACCAAAGCGCAAACAACGCATTGTTTTCCGGCGATTTCTGACTATATTGCGCCGCAACGAGCAGGGTGTGCCCGGTCCTTAGGCCGGGCTTCCTTTTTGGGCGCCGCGCGCCCTTTCGAATTCCAGGTTTTTGAGCGTGATCCGGAAGAATGGGTCCCGGTTTTCCGGCGAGATCGCGCTCCAGCCATTGTCCGAGCCAGAAGAAGAGCTATGAAACTTCGCAACGTCGCCATCATCGCCCACGTCGACCATGGCAAGACCACGCTGGTCGACCGCCTGCTGCAGCAATCCGGCACCTATCGCGACAACCAGCGCGTGGTCGAGCGCGCGATGGATTCCAACGATCTGGAGCGCGAACGCGGCATCACCATTCTTGCCAAGGCGGCGTCGGTGCAGTGGAAGGACACCCGCATCAACATCGTCGATACGCCGGGCCACGCCGATTTCGGCGGCGAGGTCGAGCGCATCCTCAACATGGTCGACGGCGCGCTGGTGCTGGTCGATGCCGCCGAAGGCCCGCTGCCGCAAACCAAATTCGTGGTGTCGAAGGCGCTCAAGGTCGGGTTGAAGCCGATCGTCGTCATCAACAAGGTCGACCGTTCCGACGCGCGGCCGACCGAGGTCATCAACGAAGTGTTCGACCTGTTCGCGGCGCTCGACGCCAGCGAGGAGCAGCTCGATTTTCCGATCCTGTATGGCTCGGCCAAGCAAGGCTGGATGGCGGAAAGCCCGGAAGGACCGAAGGACGCCGGCATGCAGCCGCTGTTCGACCTGATTCTGCGCCATGTCGCGCCGCCGACCGTCGAGGACGGTCCGTTCCGCATGATCGGCACCATTCTCGAAGCCAACCCCTATCTCGGCCGCATCATTACCGGCCGCATCACTTCCGGCACCATCAAGCCCAATCAGGCTGTCAAGGTGCTCGGTGGCGACGGCAAGCTGATCGAGAACGGGCGGATCACCAAGATCATCGCGTTCCGCGGCATCGAGCGCGCGCCGCTTGAGGAGGCCGAAGCCGGCGACATCGTCGCCATTGCCGGCCTCACCAAGGGCACCGTCGCCGATACCTTCTGCGATCCCTCCGTCGATACCCCGCTGAAGGCGCAGCCGATCGATCCGCCGACGGTGGCGATGTCGTTCATAGTCAACAACTCGCCGCTCGCCGGCACCGAAGGCGACAAGGTGACGAGCCGGATGATCCGCGATCGCCTGCTGCGCGAGGCCGAAGGCAATGTCGCGCTGCGCGTGACCGAAGCAGCCGACAAGGATTCCATGGAAGTCTCCGGCCGCGGCGAGTTGCAGCTCGCGATCCTGATCGAGACCATGCGCCGCGAGGGCTTTGAGCTCTCGGTGTCACGTCCGCGCGTCGTGCTCAAGAAAGACGAGGCGACCGGCGAGTGGCAGGAGCCGATCGAGGAAGTCGTGATCGACGTCGACGAGGAGCATTCCGGCGTCGTTGTGCAGAAGATGAGCGAGCGCAAGGCCGAGATGATCGAGATGCGTCCCTCCGGCGGTCATCGCCTGCGCCTGGTGTTTTATGCGCCGACCCGCGGCCTGATCGGCTATCAGGGCGAACTGCTCACTGATACCCGCGGCACCGCGATCATGAATCGCCTGTTCCATGGCTATGCGCCCTACAAGGGCGACATCCAGGGCCGCCGCAATGGCGTGCTGATTTCAAACGACCAGGGCGAAGCGGTGGCTTACGCCATGTTCAAGCTGGAAGATCGCGGCCCGATGATGATCGAGCCCGGCTGGAAGGTCTACAAGGGCATGATCGTCGGCGAGCACACCCGCGACAACGACCTCGAGATCAACATTCTCAAGGGCAAGCAGCTCACCAACATCCGCACCACCTCGAAGGACGAAGCGGTGCGCCTGACGCCGCCGATCAAGATGACGCTGGAAAAGGCGCTGGCCTATATCGAGGACGACGAACTGGTCGAGGTTACTCCGAAGTCGATCAGGCTGCGCAAGAAATTCCTCGACGCAAATGACCGCAAGCGCGCGGTCAAGGCCAAGGAAGCGGTAGCGTGAGGACGCGAATGGCGAATAGGGAGTAGCGAATAGGGGCGTTCCAGCGCGGTTCGGTTTGCTATACCCTGTTCGGCATTCGCTATTCGCCACTCACCATTCGCCGTTTCTCATGTCCCTCCCCTCCGATGTCGATGTCGCCATCATTGGCGCCGGCGCCGCCGGCCTCGGTGCCGCCCATGCGCTGAAGGACTCAGGCCTTGCGGTCATCGTGCTGGAGGCACGTGAGCGCGTCGGCGGCCGCGCCCACACCATCATGGCCGCGCCCGGCATCGCCTTCGACCTCGGCTGCGGCTGGCTGCACTCGGCCGACCGGAACTCTTTCGTCGCCATCGCCGGACAATTTGATTTCGCGATCGACAAGACCCGGCCGCCCTGGCGCGAGCAGAGTTTCGACACCGGCTTTCCGATCGCAGAGCGGATGGATTTTATCAGGGCGCTCGATGCGTTCTACGACCGCGCCGAGCAAGCCGCCAAAACCAAGCGTGACAGCGCCGCCACCCTCTGTCTCGAACCCGGCAATCGCTGGAATCCGATGATCGATGCGCTCTCGACCTACATCAATGGCTGCGAGCTCGACCAGGTCTCGGTGTTCGACATGGACGCTTACGAAGATACCGAGATCAACTGGCGGGTGCGGCGCGGCTACGGCGCGCTGATCTCGGCTTATGGCGCGCATTGCCCGCTGGCGCTACATTGCAAGGTGACGCGGATCGATCATGCCGGAAGTCGGCTACGGATCGAGACCTCGCTGGGCACGCTCACCGCCGGCCAGGTGATCGTCACGGTGCCCACCAACCTGATCGCCACTGAAGCCATCCGCTTTCATCCCGCGCTGCCGGCCAAGGTCGACGCTGCGCGCGGCCTGCCGCTGGGCCTCGCCGACAAGGTGATGCTGGCGCTGGCTGAACCCGAGGCCCTGCCGAAGGATGGCAATCTGCGCGGCGCCACCATGCGGACTGCGATGGGCAGCTATCATCTGCGTCCGTTCGGGCAGGCCAGCATCGAAGGCTATTTTGGCGGTCGCTTTGCCCAGGAGTTGGAAGATGCCGGCCCCGGCGCGCTCGCCGCGCAGAGCATCGACGAGATCGCAGCCCTGCTCGGCAACGACTATCGTCGCAAGCTGAAGCCGCTGTCGGAATCGCGCTGGTCCCAAGACCCGTTCGCCCGCGGCTCCTACTCCCACGCGCTCCCCGGCCACGCCGGAATGCGCGCGGTGCTGGCGGCGCCGATCGATAACCGCCTGTTCTTCGCCGGCGAAGCCACCTCGCCGAACTTTTTCTCCACCGCGCATGGCGCAAGGGACAGCGGGGAAAGAGCGGCGAAGGAGGTGATGGCTTTGCAAAAACGGCCGTGATGGCCGACGCCGTCATCGCGAGGAGCAAAGCGACGAAGCATGCCCGTCTCAGTCAGGGATGGTCCGAAGGACCAGACCTGGAATCTCGAGATTCCGGGTTCGATCCGTCGCATCGCCCCGGAATGACTGAGGCTGGATTGCTGCTCGAAATAACAGTTCACCGCTTCTTGCCTGCCGCCGGTTTCGCCATCGCCGTCTTGATCGCGCCGTCCAGCACGGGGCCAAAGATCTTTTCGCCGGAATCGGACTCGGCCAGCCAGTGCCCCTCGCTGCCGGCGGCCGGCAGCACGCGGAAGTCGACCTTTCCGCCGGCGGAGCGGAAGGCGTCGGCCATCTGCCGTGACAGTTCGGGCGTGAAATAGCTGTCATTGGCCGCCACCAGCCAGAGCACCGGCACCCGCGCGTCCTCGGCGAACTCGGCGGCGGACGCAATCAGCGTGTGCGGCGCACAGACCTGATGGGGCGCATCGTTGGCGTCGCCGCCGCGGCCCGGCGCGAAGGCGATGATGGTCGCGATCACCTTCGGGTCCTCGGCGGCGAGCGCCAGGGCACCCCAGGCGCCGGCGGAATGCCCGACCACGACGGCGCCGTCCGGCCGGATGAAGGGTTGTCCGCGCAGATAGCTGAGCGCTGCCTTGATCGAGTCGGCGGTCGCATAGCCGGCACGGGAATAATTGGCCTCGTCGCAGCCGCCCTGATCCTCGAGATATTTGCCGCCGGTAGCACCGTGCCCGGGCCGTTCCGGCACCAGCACGGCAAAGCCGTGCGCCACCAGCCAGGCTGACAGCGCCTTATATTCCGGCTGCGGCATTTGCGCACGACGCAGGACGTTTTGCGGCGAGGCATGGGCAATCAGAGCGAGCGGGAACGGTCCGTCGCCAGGCGGGCGAAACAGCACCGCATGCGCCGCTGTGTCCGGATCGGGCGACGGCACCAGCCATTGCTGCTCGCGGTTCGGGGCGCCTTCCTCGCCTTGCGGACCGAATCGGCTCTGCGCGGTTGCGGCCGGCGCGGCGACCGCCGCCAGCAGGGTGAGAGCCAAAAACGCCTTGAACAATTGCATGAATTGGCCCGATGCGTGCTGAAAACGGGGGAAGGCGGATCGGCCAACAGAATAGCCGCAGCGAATCCAATGCGGCGCATTTTTCCGTGAATAGGGCCTGGCCGAAGCCGCATCCGGACCGGCATGCACGGCTGATTCCGCGCGGAAGGCGCCCCGCGGACCCCGTCTTGTCCTTTTTCGATACAACCGCGCCGAAAACTGATGCAGAAAATCCACAGGTTAACCGATAATTAACGATGGACCTTGAAGCCGTCGCGCCGACTTGCTTTGATTGGGAGCATGAGCACAACCCTGATCGAGGTTCGGCCGGCCAAAGCTGCGGACGCAGCCGCGGTGGCGTCCACCCATGACGAAGCCTGGCGTTCGGCCTATCAGGGCATCATTCCCGGCGCCGAGCTGGAAAAGCTGATCAACCGCCGCGGCCCGCAATGGTGGGACAGCGCGATCCGCAAAGGCAGCCGCGTCAGCGTGCTGGTGTTCGGCGACAAGGTCGCGGGCTACGCCAATTACGGCCGCAACCGCGCCCGCAGCCTGCACTTCGAAGGCGAGATCTACGAGCTTTATCTGCGCCCCGAATTCCAGGGCCTCGGCTTCGGCCGCCGGCTGTTCACCTCCGCCCGGCGCGACCTGCTGCAGAGCGGGCTGAAGAGCATGGTGATCTGGGCGCTTTCCGACAACGATCCGGCGACGGAGTTCTACCGCGCCCTTGGCGGCCGCATGGTGGCGCGGTCGTCGGAGAAGTTCGGCGCCAAATCGCTCGACAAGGTCGCCTTCGCCTGGACCAACTGAGCGCTTCGGATTCGCTTCAAGCCCTCGCGGAGCCGTCCATGCGCATTGACGCCATCTCGATCGGAATCGACCCGCCGCGCCAGGTCAACGTCGTCATCGAAGTGCCGGTTGGCGGCGAGCCGATCAAATACGAGATGGACAAGGACGCCGGCACGCTGGTGGTCGACCGCTTCCTCTATACCGCCATGCGCTATCCCGGGAATTACGGATTCATTCCGCACACGCTGTCGAACGACGGCGATCCCTGCGACGTGCTGGTGGCCAATACCCGCGCCATCGTGCCCGGCGCAGTCATGAGCGTGCGGCCGGTCGGCGTGCTGCTGATGGAGGACGAGGCCGGCGGCGACGAGAAGATCATCGCCGTACCCTCCTCCAGGCTGACCCAGCGCTACGACAAGGTCAAAAGCTACAGCGATCTGCCCGAGATCACGCTGCAGCAGATCCAGCACTTCTTCGAGCACTACAAGGATCTCGAACCCGGCAAATGGGTCAAGGTGCTGCGCTGGGGCGGCCCTGAGGATGCGCACCGCCTGATCGTGGAAGGCATCGCGCGGGCGAAGGGATAATTGTCATTCCGGGATGCGCCGACTGAACTGGGGTTTACCCGAGTTCAGCAAATACGATTGTCCAAGTCGGCAACAGCCGACTTGGATGGCGCGAGCCCGGAATGACAGAGCATTACACCCCCGGCGCCGGCAGGCCGTGAATGGCGCAAGCCGCGCGCAGGGTGTTGACGAGGAGGCAGGCCACCGTCATTTGGCCGACGCCGCCCGGCACCGGCGTGACCGCGCCGGCGACGCTCAGCGCCTCGGCAAAGGCGACGTCGCCGACCAGCCGGGTCTTGCCGTCCGGCCCCGCCAGCCGGCTGATACCGACATCGATCACGGTGGCGCCGGGCTTGATCCAGTCGCCGCGCACCATTTCCGGCCTGCCGACGGCGGCATAGACGAGATCGGCGCGGGCACATAATTGCTTGAGGTCGCGCGAGCGCGAATGCGCGATCGTCACCGTGACATTTTCATTCAGCAGCAACTGCACCAGCGGACGGCCGACTAAATTGGAGCGGCCGAGCACGATGGCATTCATGCCTTCGAGCGAGCCATGCACGCTCCTCGTCAGGATGATGCAGCCGAGCGGGGTACACGGCGACAGCGCCGCCAGGCCGCCGGCAAGCCGGCCGGCATTGTTCGGATGCAGCCCGTCGACATCCTTGGCGGGATCGACGGCATTGACGATGGTCTCGGTGTGCAGCGATTTCGGCAACGGCAACTGCACCAGGATGCCGTGCACGGCGGGATCGCGATTGAGTTTGGCGATCAGCGCCAGCACCTCGTCCTGCGCGACGTCGGGCGGCAGCACGTGTTCGAACGAGGCCATGCCCGCGGCCTGGGTCTGCTTGTGCTTGTTGCGGACATAGACTTCGCTGGCGGGATCGTTGCCGACCAGCACCACCGCGAGCCCGGGCGTGAGCCGATGGTCGCGCCGCATCCGCGCCACTTCATCGGCAACACGCCCCCGCAGCTCCGCGGCAATGACCTTTCCATCGATGATCCGGGCCGTCATTTGCGCGATCAGAATACAGCGGGATAGATGTAATAGGTGATCACCCGCTGGATGAACATGATGATCAGGATCAGGATGATCGGCGAGATATCGAGGCCGCCGAGATTCGGCATGACCGACCGGATCGGCGCCAACAGCGGCTCGGTGATCCGGTACAGGAACTCGGCCACCGCGGCCACGAACTGGTTGCGGGTGTTAACGACATTGAAGGCGACCAGCCAGGACAGGATGGCGGAGGCGATCAGCAGCCAGACGTAGAGATCGAGCACGATAAGAACAATGTCGAGAACGGCACGCATGGCAGGCTTTACTCGCGGGTTCGGTCGCGGATTCGACTAACCGGTAAATATCGGTTCCACCCTTGGCAAACAAGGGAAGTTCCGGGCCGAGGGCACCGAAAACAGGGATTTCCGCGTTCTTGACTTGGCATTGGCGCGGACTGTAAATGACGCCGATCGCTGGCCGCTTTCGCCGGAATCGTCGGCGGTCATCAAGGGGCCATAGCTCAGCTGGGAGAGCGCGTCGTTCGCAATGACGAGGTCGGCGGTTCGATCCCGCCTGGCTCCACCACGCTTCGCCTTCGGCTACGCGTGGCGCAGCCACGTGGGCCGAAGGCGAAGCGTGCCCGGCGTAGCCCGCAAGGGCGAAGACGGGCTGGTGCATCCCAGTTATCTACTTCGGCTACGCGTGGGCAGCCACGTGGGCCGAAGGCGAAGCGTGCCCGGCGTAGCCCGCAAGGGCGAAGACGGGCTGGTGCATCCAGTTATCTACCTCGGCTACGCGTGGCGCAGCCACGCGGGCGAAGCGTGAGCGGGCCGTGTGGTACGTCTACATCATTCGCAGCGTTCATTTTCGGGAACAGGAGTATACCGGTGCAACCGCCGACCTAAAGCGTCGGCTATCCGATCATAATGCTGGCAGGTCGAGGCACACCGCGAAATTCAAACCTTGGGAGTTGAGCTGGTACTGCGCCTTCCGGGATAAATACAAAGCGCTCGAGTTCGAAAGATATCTCAAGTCCCACTCCGGTCGGGCATTTGCGCGCAAGCGGCTCTGATGCTTAATGCCGCTGGCAACCCTCTTACAATTTTCACAAGAACCGGCTCATGACTGAAACTGCTTCCGGCGCGATGGCCGGGCTGCGCGTGATCGACCTCACGCGCGTGCTCGGCGGACCCTATTGCACGCAAATCCTCGCCGATCACGGCGCCGACGTGATCAAGGTCGAGCCGCCGGCCGGCGACGAGGTGCGCGACTGGGGACCGCCGTTCCACGGCGAGGACGCGGCCTATTTTGTCGGCATCAACCGCAACAAGCGTTCGATCGGGCTTGACCTCGCCTCCGAGGGCGGCCGCGCGGTGCTGATGAAGATGCTGGAGAGCGCCGACGTCCTGATCGAGAATTTCAAACCGGGCACGCTCGACAAATGGGGCATCGGCAATGAGATGCTGCGCGCGAAATTCCCCAGGCTCGTGCACTGCCGGATTTCCGGCTTCGGCGGCGACGGCCCGCGCGGCGGCAATCCCGGCTATGACGCCATCATTCAGGCCATGACCGGCATGATCGCCGCGACCGGTTCGCCGCAAAGCGGCCCGATGCGGATCGGCGTGCCGCTGGTCGACATCACCACCGGACTCTATGCGGCGATCGGCATTCTGATGGCGCTGTCGGAACGGCAAAAATCCGGTCTCGGGCAGTTTCTCGAAACCACGCTTTATGAGAGCGGGCTCGCCATCATGCACCCGCACGCCGCGAACTATTTCATGCACGGCAAGCCGCCGCAGCTCACCGGCAACGAGCATCCGAACCTCGTGCCCTATGCGATCTTTGCTACCCGCACCGATAACATCTTCATCGGCGTCGGCAATGACGGCACCTTCCGCAAGCTCTGCAGGGAGATCGGCAAACCCGACCTCGGTGCCGATCCGCGCTTTGCGCGCAACAAGGACCGCATCGCCAATCGCGAGGCGCTTCGCGCCGAGCTCGCTTCCGTGTTCAGCCGACACGATGCCGGGCCGCTGTGCGACCGGCTGCTGGCCGCCGGCCTGCCAGCCGGGCCGGTGCAGTCGATCGATCAGGCGCTCACCAGCGCCCAAACCGTGCATCGCGGCGACGTCATTGAAAAGGACTGGTACAAGGGAGTCGCCTCGCCGGTCCGGCTGCAGCGCAGCAAGCCGCGCCTGCGCCATGTGCCGCCGAAATTCAGCCAGCACGCCACCGAAGTGCTGTCGGAATTCGGATATTCCAGCGACGCGATCAAAGCCCTGGTCGCCAAGGGCGCGGTCTGCGGCCCCGAACGCAAGCGGTAAGCGCCGGTCGGCCCGGACCAACTGACCATCCGTGCCGCCTAGGCCTATTTTCCACTTCCCTTGCCCGGCGCTTCCCCCGTACCATCCGCCTGTTGATGCAGTCATTCGCACGTCATCCGGCGCTGCTAACGCGCCCCAATGAAGATGACGGCCCAAGGGGAGAAATTTGATGGCTATCAGACCACTCGGCGCGGCTGCGGCAGTCGCCATTACGCTCGCACTGGCGACGCCGGCCCACGCTGTGACCGAGATCCAGTGGTGGCACGCGATGACCGGCCCGAACAACGACGTCGTGGTCAAGCTCGCCAACGATTTCAATGCATCGCAGAGCGACTACAAGGTCGTTCCGACCTTCAAGGGCAGCTACGCCGACACGCTGAACGCCGGGATCGCCGCCTTCCGCGCCGGCAATGCGCCGGGCATCATGCAGGTGTTCGAAGTCGGCACCGCGACCATGATGGCGGCCAAGGGCGCCATCAAGCCGGTTTACCAGCTCATGAAGGAGCAGGGCGAGCCGTTCGATCCCAACACCTATCTGCCGGCGATCACCGGATATTACTCGACCTCGAAAGGCGAGATGCTGTCATTCCCGTTCAACTCGTCAAGCATGGTGATGTGGGTCAACCTCGATGCGCTGAAGAAGGCCGAGATCGCCGCGCCGCCGAAGACCTGGCCGGAGGTGTTTGCCGATGCCAAAAAGCTGCACGCCACCAACCCGACCTGCGGCTTCTCCTCGGCCTGGATCACCTGGGGCCTGATCGAACAGTTCTCCGCATGGCACAACGTGCCGATCGGCACCAAGGCCAACGGCCTCGACGGCTTCGATACCGTGCTCGAATTCAACACGCCGCTGGAAACCAAGCTGCTGGAGAATCTCGTCGAACTGCAGAAGGACAAGAGCTACGACTACTCGGGACGAACCAACACCGGCGAAGGGCGCTTTACCTCCGGCGAATGTCCGCTGTTCATGACGTCGTCGGCGTTCTATCCGAGCGCCAAGGCCAACGCCAAATTCGCGTTCACCGCGGTCCCGATGCCGTATTTCCCGGACGTCACCGGCGCGCCGCAAAATTCCATCATCGGCGGCGCTTCGCTGTGGGTGATGGCCGGCAAGAGCCCGGCGGAATACAAGGGAATCGCCAAGTTCTTCACCTTCCTGTCGGACACCGATCGCCAGGTGACCCTGCATGAGGTTTCCGGCTATCTGCCGATCACCAAGGCCGCCTACGAAAAGACCAAGGCCTCGGGCTTCTATGAAAAAAACCCGGTTCTGGAAGTGCCGCTGAAGGAATTGACCAACAAGCCGCCGACCGAGAATTCGCGCGGCCTGCGCTTCGGCGGCATGGTGCAGATGCGCGACGTCTGGGCCGAGGAGATCGAGGCGGCGCTCGCCGGCAAGAAATCGGCGAAGGAAGCGCTCGACGCGGCGGTGTCGCGCGGCAACCAGATGCTCCGGCAGTTTGAGCGCACCGCGGCCAAGTGACGACCGCGAGGATCGGGGCCGGGCTTGACCCCGGCCGCGATCCCACCCAACGAGGCGCTGCATGGAACCGCGGGCGATCTTCTCAGGCAGGCTGCTGCCCTACCTTCTGATCCTGCCGCAGCTTGCGATCTCCCTGATCTTTTTCTATTGGCCGGCGCTGCAGGCCGTGCAGCAATCGTTCCTGGTGCAGGACGCCTTCGGGCTGTCGACCCAGTTCGTCTGGTTCGAGAACTATCTCGATCTGCTGCAATCCCCCGGATATTACCAGGCGATCGGCGTCACCCTGGTGTTTTCGGCGCTGGTGGTGGCTTTCTCGCTCAGCCTCGGCCTGCTGCTCGCGGTAATGGCCAACCACAACCTGCGCGGCATCCAGATTTATCGTACGTTTCTGATCGTGCCCTATGCGGTGGCGCCGGCGGTGGCGAGCGTGCTGTTTATCTTCATGTTCCAGCCCGGCCTCGGCATGATCGCCCGCGCGATGCAGCGCAACGGCATCGACTGGAATCCGGTGCTGAACGGCACCCATGCAATGATCCTTGTCGTGATCATCGCGGTCTGGAACCAGATCAGCTACAATTTCCTGTTCTTTCTCGCCGGACTGCAGTCGATCCCGAAAAGCGTGATCGAGGCCGCGGCGATCGACGGCGCACGGCCGATACGGCGGTTCTGGACCATCGTCTTCCCATTGCTCTCGCCGACCACCTTCTTCCTGGTCGTCGTCAATATCACTTATGTCTTCTTCAATACGCTCGGCATCATTGACACCGCGACCGGTGGCGGACCCAACGGGGCCACGCAAACGCTGGTCTACAAGGTGTTTCAGGACGGCAAGGCCGGCACCGATCTCGGCGGCTCGGCCGCGCAATCGGTGATCCTGATGATCATCGTGGTAGCGCTGACCGCATTTCAGTTTCGCTACGTCGAAAAGAAGGTTCATTACTGAACGCCATGGTCGAGCATCGCCGGTTTGGAAACCTGTTGCCCCATTTCGTGCTGCTGGCCGGCGTCGTCATCGTCGCCTTTCCGGTGTATCTCGCCATCATCGCCTCGACCCACGACAACGCCGTCATTGCCAACGGCCAGATGCCGCTGATCCCCGGCTCCCACGGATTGGAGACTTACTGGAACACCATCGTCGCCGGCACCGGCAAGACCACGCGGCAGCCGGTCGGCGTCATGATGCTGAACAGCCTGATCATGGCGCTCGGTATCGCCGCCGGGAAGATCGCGATCTCGATCATCTCGGCCTATGCGATCGTGTTTTTCTCGTTCCCGTTCCGGATGACCGCGTTCTGGACCATCTTCATCACACTGATGCTACCGGTCGAGGTGCGGATCTATCCGACCTACAAGATCACCAGCGACCTGCACATGCTCGATTCCTATGCCGGGCTGATCCTTCCCCTGATCGCGTCGGCCACCGCCACCCTGCTGTTTCGCCAGTTCTTCATGACCGTGCCGAAGGAACTGGTCGAGGCCTCGAAGATCGACGGCGCCGGTCCGATCCGGTTTTTTTGGGATACGCTGCTGCCGCTGTCGGTGACCAACATCGCCGCGCTGTTCGTGATCCTGTTCATCTATGGATGGAACCAGTATCTCTGGCCGCTGCTGATTACGACCCGCGACGACATGCAGACCATCGTGATCGGCATCAAGAAGATCATTGACGTGCACGATGCCCTGACCGAATGGCAGGTGGCGATGGCGACCGCCGTGCTCGCCATGCTGCCGCCGGTTGCGGTCGTCGTGCTGATGCAACGCCTCTTCGTCAAGGGCCTGATCGAGACGGAGAAGTGAGATGGCCGGCGTAACCCTCCGCGATGTCCGCAAGACCTATGCCGGCGGCTTCGAGGCGATCAAGGGCATCAGTTTCGAGGTCGGCGACGGTCAGTTCTGCGTCCTGGTCGGTCCGTCCGGCTGCGGCAAGTCCACGCTGCTGCGGATGGTCGCCGGGCTCGAGACCATCACCGGCGGCGAGATCGACATCGGCGGCCGCATCGTCAACCAGGTCGAGCCGGCCGAGCGCGACATCGCGATGGTGTTCCAGAACTACGCGCTCTATCCGCATATGAGCGTCTACAACAACATGGCCTACGGCCTGCGCAACCGCCGCATGCGCGAACCCGAGATCGACACGCGGGTGCAGGAGGCGGCGCGGATCCTCGAAATCGTCCCGATGCTCAGCCGCAAGCCGGGGCAGCTTTCCGGCGGCCAGCGCCAGCGCGTCGCGATGGGCCGCGCCATCGTGCGGCAACCCAAGGTGTTCCTGTTCGACGAGCCGCTGTCGAATCTCGACGCCAAGCTGCGCATCGCCATGCGGGTCGAAATCCGCAAATTGCAGCGGCGATTGAAGACGACATCGATCTACGTCACCCACGACCAGCTCGAGGCGATGACGCTTGCCGACATTCTGGTGGTGATGAACGGTGGCGAGGTCGAGCAGATCGGCAACCCGCTTGCGATCTATCAGAGGCCCGCCACCACCTTCGTCGCATCATTCATCGGTGCGCCGCCGATGAATCTGATGCCGCTGCGGCCAGACGAGATCAAGGCGCAGTTCGCCGGCGACCGCCGGGCCGCCGCCGGCGAAGCCGGCATCCTGGGAATTCGCCCCGAGGATTTCGTGATCGCGACCGAGCCCGTCGCCGGCGGCATTGCGCTCGGCCTCACCGTGGAGGCGATCGAGCGCGTCGGCGCCGAAACCTTCGTGTACGGCACCCGCGAGCGCGAGGCGCGGGAGATCGCCGCCAATCCCGGCGAGTTGCCGCCGGGCGAGGTGCTGGTGCGCATTCCGGGCGCGGTCGCCCCGGCCATCGGCGAACGCATCCGGGCGATCGCGCCACGCGAAAAGCTGCATTTGTTCAGCGCCGACGGCCGCCGCCGGATCGATCTTTAGGGGTGCGGCCGCTCAGAGCCGGAAATGAAGCCGATGGGACCGCGGACTTGTTGCGACGACCGTCATGGCCGGGACGTAGGCGAGCGGAAGCGACGCCGTCCTTCGGACGGCTATGCCCGGCCGTGACGAAGAAACGAAACAGGCCGACGGCGAGGGCCGGTTCCAGGGGTGCTTGAACACCCTTCGGATCATGCCCATATTGGCTGGTGACCGGAGGGCAAATCTGCCAGCCGGTCGACAATGGGCGCCGCAAGGGCCCTGAACGCCAAAGTCGCTTCGAGAGGACTTTGTAAACTATGTCTCGTGTTCCCTCGTTATCCAGTCCGTTCCTGCTGGGGTTCGACGAAATCGAGCGTGCGCTCGATCGCGTCGTCAAAGGCGCCGACGGTTATCCTCCCTACAACATCGAGCGCTGCGACCGTTCCAATGGCCAGCCCGAAAGGCTGCGCATCACGCTCGCAGTAGCGGGCTTTACCCGCGACCAACTCGATGTAACTACTGAGGAAAATCAGCTCGTGATCCGGGGCCGCCAGCACGACGACAAGGCCCGGCAATACATCCATCGCGGCATCGCCGCGCGCCACTTCCAGCGCACCTTCGTGCTTGCGGAGGGGATGCTCGTCCTGGGCGCGGATTTGAAAAACGGGCTGTTGTCGATCGACCTCGCCCGGCCTGAGCCGGAAAAAGTCGTTAAGACAATCGCTATCAATGAACACGAATAATGGAACGAGTAGCGGACTCGACCGCTTATTCTGACAGAGGAGTCGAGACCATGACTGAAGGTAATGTTGGGTTTGAGTCAAAGAGCGTCTCTCCCGAGGCGCTGGCCAATCTGGGCGAGGGTCATATCGCCTATGTGAAGCAGATCCGCTCCGAGGACGTACCGGGATTGTTTCCCCAGGCGCCGCGGATCGCACCGGGATTGAAGCTTTTTGCGCTCCACGCCGCAGACGGCACGCCGATCATGCTGACCGACAGCCGCGAGGCCGCGATCGCGAACGCCTGGAGCAACGAACTGCAGGCCGTCAGCGTGCACTGACGCCACCGTCGAAGAAATTCGCGATACGCGGGTGCTTGTCCCTCGGGGGCCAGCCCCGCGCATTGTTTTGGAGCGGGGCGTTTTGCGGTGTGCTTCAGGCCGCGCTCGCCGGTGGCAGCGCCAGCACCGAATAGATCGCCTGGGCGTCGCGCGAGGCGCGCAGCTTCTTGGCGACGTCCTGATCGCGCAGCAGCCGCGCAATCCGGGCCAGCGCCTTCAGATGGTCGGCCCCGGCGCCTTCAGGCGCCAGCAGCAGGAACACCAGATCGACCGGCTGGCCGTCCATCGCCTCGAAATCGATCGGGCGTTCGAGCCGCGCGAACAGGCCGAAAAGCCTTTCCAGCTTGGGAAGCTTGCCGTGCGGGATGGCGACGCCATAACCGACCGCGGTGGTTCCCAGCTTTTCGCGCTGTAACAGAACCTCGAACACCGCGCGCTCGTTCTGCCCGGTCAAGCTGGCTGCCCGCGCCGCCAGCTCCTGCAACGCCTGCTTCTTGCTGTTGACCTTCAACGCCGGGAGAATCGCCTCGGGTGCGACCAGATCGGTAATCGTCATGCGGCGTTCCGAGGTGAACCGTCAGGTTTCGAAATAGGTGCGAGAGCGGCGGCGTCAAGAAGATGAGGCGGGAGATGGTCCAAAACCCGGGCCCGAATGGGCCCTTCAACGGGCCTTCTCCTACTCCAACGCAAGACCGGTGCCAACTGCCGTAAAGCGGTTCCCGGCGCTCTTTTCCCGCCCCATTCCTTGGGGCGGCGGACCATAGGGAGGGTGCCCTGAGGCGTCAATGCCAATTGCCCATTAAACCCCCGACTTGACCGCAGGGGGGTCGACCCAGCCGACATTGCCGTCTGTCCGCCGGTAAATGATGTTTATCCGGCCGCTCGAGCCGTGCTGGAACACGATGCAGGCAGCGCCGGTCAAATCGAGCTCCATCACGGCTTCGCTGACCGAAAGCCGCTTCAGCGATGTCGTCGCCTCGGCGATGATGACGGGATTGTAGCCGATGATCTCGTCGTCGCCTTCGGTCGGGGCTTCGATGACATAGCTCGGGGCATCAAGAACCGGCGCGTCCATCTCCGCCAGCGCCGCCGAAGCCGCATAGGCCTTGCGGGCCGAGCGGTCCTTGAGCCGGCTCTTGTAGCGGCGCAGCCGCTTCTCGATCATCAGCAAGGCCTGGTCGGCGCTGGCATAGGCGTCGGCCGCATTGGAATCGGCCTCCAGCGTGATCCCGGAATCGAGGTGCAGTGCACAGTCGGTACGGAAGCCGATCCCGTCCTTGCTCAGCGTGATGTGGCCGGAATAACTGCCGTCAAAATATTTGCGCAGGACTTCATCGGTGCGTTCGCTGACACGGCCGCGAAGCGCCTCGCCGATGCTGATGCTTTTTCCCGAAATCCGGAGAGTCATCTTAATGCCTCGAATGGGGTGGTTGGGCAGATCGGGACATTCATGCGGAATCGACACTATTCCGATTTGGCCTCGGCGCAATCATGCCGGCGCGGTGTCCCGGGAACGGTCGGATATGGCGGGTGCCGAGAGGGCATTGCCAAGCGTGCTCTGTTTGTCGCGGCGGCGCTGCACCGAGGACGGGATTCGCATGGCCTCCCGGTATTTCGCCACGGTGCGGCGGGCGATATCAATGCCGGATTCCCGCAATCGTTCCACGATGGTGTCGTCCGAGAGGATGGCCGACGGGCTCTCGGCATCGATCAACTGCTTGATATGATGGCGGACCGCCTCCGCCGAATGGGCTTCGCCGCCGTCGGCCGACGCGATCGACGCGGTGAAAAAATACTTCAATTCAAAACTGCCGCGATTGGTCGCCATGTATTTGTTGGCGGTCACGCGCGACACCGTCGATTCGTGCATCTGGATCGCATCCGCCACCGCTTTCAGGTTGAGCGGTCGCAAGTGAGCGACGCCATGGGTGAAGAAGCCATCCTGCTGGCGCACGATTTCGGTGGCAACTTTCAGGATGGTGCGGGCGCGCTGGTCGAGCGCGCGTACCAGCCAGGTCGCGTTCTGCAGACAATCGGTGAAATAGGATTTGTCGCCGTCCTTGCGGATCGTCTTCGACAATTCGGTATAATAGATCTGGTTGACCAGCACCCTCGGCAAGGTGTCGCTGTTGAGTTCGACATGCCAGCCGCCATCGGGACCCGGCCTCACATAGACGTCCGGCACCATGGTCTGCACCCGCGACGCACCGAACTTCAGACCTGGCTTCGGATCGAGACGACGGATTTCGCCGATCATGTCGGCGATGTCCTCGTCGTCGACACCGCACAATTTGCGCAACGCCGCGATGTCACGCTTGGCCAGAAGATCCAGATGCTCGACCAACGCCTGCATCGCCGGATCGTAGCGATTGAGCTCACGGAGCTGAATCGCGAGACACTCGCACAAGCTGCGCGCGCAGACACCGGGCGGATCGAACTTCTGCAGCACCGCGAGAACAACCTCGACGTCGGCGGCCGATGCGCCGAGCCGCTCTGCGGCCTGTCCGAGGTCCGGCGGCAGATACCCCGCATCGTCGACGAGGTCGATGAGATATTGCCCGATCATGCGCTGCGCCGGGGCGGTGAAGGCCACCGCGAGCTGCTCGGCGAGATGACCGCCGAGGGTGGTCTCCGCCGCCACAAACGCTTCGAGATTGTAGTCGTCGTCATTGGAGGCACCGCCGCCCCACTCGGTATAGGCCGTCGGCGCCGCATCCTGCGCGGTCCGCGCGGCGGCCTCGGCGGGCTCCTCGGGAAACACATTGTCGAGGCCGGTGTCGAGGGTCTGCTCGATCTCGGCACGGCTGCCGAGGTCGCTGTTCATCCATTCCTCCTGGGCCGGCTCGAAACTGTCGCCGGCCGAACCGCCGGTGTCGGCGCCCTCGCCATAGCCAGCGGCGGAATCGTCGGGATCGGCATATTCGGCGCGCTCCGGGGCAGGTTCGCCGGCCACCGGCGGTTCGGTCCCGTCGCTGGCGCGTTCGAGCAGCGGATTGCGTTCCAGCTCCTCCTCGACAAAGGCCGACAGATCGAGATTGGAGAGCTGCAGCAGCTTGATCGCCTGCATCAACTGCGGCGTCATCACCAGTGACTGCGACTGCCGGAACTCTAATCTTTGCGTCAGTGCCATGGAAAAGAACCGGCCCCAGTAAAGTTGGTCCGATTCTTGCTTATCCTAGTCCACAGACGATGTATATGGCTTGACGAACTGGAAAAACGGCCTACAGGCGGAATTCTTCGCCAAGGTAAAGGCGCCGTACATCCGGATCGTTAACGATCTCGTCCGGACTTCCCTCGGTCAAGATCTCCCCGGCATAGACGATATAGGCACGGTCGGTCAGGCCGAGCGTTTCGCGCACGTTGTGGTCGGTGATGAGGACGCCGATGCCGCGATTGGTGAGATGGCGGACAAGGTCCTGAATGTCGCCCACCGCGATCGGATCGATGCCGGCGAACGGCTCGTCGAGCAGCATGTAGTTGGGACGGGTGGCAAGTGCGCGGGCGATCTCGACGCGCCGACGCTCGCCGCCGGACAGAGCGATCGACGGCGTCTTGCGCAGCCGCGCGATGTTGAATTCCTCGAGCAGCGAATCGAGCTCGGCTTCGCGCTTCTTGCGCGAGGGTTCGACCACTTCCAGCACCGCGCGGATATTCTGCTCCACCGAGAGGCCGCGAAAGATCGAAGCTTCCTGCGGAAGGTATCCGATCCCGAGCCGGGCCCGCTGATACATCGGCAATCTGGTGACGTCGTGGCCGTCGAGCTCAATCGCGCCGCGGTCGGCCGGGATCAGGCCAGTGATCATGTAAAATACCGTGGTCTTGCCGGCGCCGTTGGGTCCGAGCAGCCCCACCGCCTCGCCGCGGCGAACATAGATGCTGACACCGCGTACGACCTGGCGGGTGCCGAAGCTTTTTTCCACGCTATGCACCGCGAGGTAACCCGGCCGCTTCAACAGCCGCGCGGCCGCCGCGCCGTTGACCTTGCTCGGTGGCTTGACGGTCGGACGCGGCTTTCCGGCCCGCGGCGCCTCCACACTCGGCAGCGGCGTCTCGCGCGCAATCGGCGGCGCGTCGCGCACCGGGCTCGACAGCATCTCGCCCATGCTGTCGCCGAGGCTGGTGATATCGACGTGCGCGCGCGCAAATCCCGGCGGACCGCGTTTGGCCGGACGACGACGGAACATGCCGAGTAAATCCACCATCGCCGCCTTGCTCAGCCTTTCACGGTGATTGTGCAGCCCGCCACGGCGATTCGATTCGTACCCAGCATGGATGAATGGATCTCCATTGCCCAGCGAAACGCCGCCTATTTCGTGGCACAGATCGCGTGGCCGAGCCGTTCCCGTAGATACAGGGTTGCACCGCGGCGTTCAACCTCGCCGCCCCCGAATAGCAGACAAGTGATTGATATTATTTCTGTTTGCTCGCGCCATTGGGCCCCGGCGCGGCACCCGGGATGACCGGCCCGCCCTGGCCTGAGGATTGGAACAGGCCCTGCACGCGGCCGCTGTCGGACTCCACCCGCGACACCCCGGTGGTCATGTCCACCATCAGCCGGTCGCCGCGCAGGACATTCTTGCCCTGCGTCAGCACCACGCCGCCGAGCATGGTGACGAGATTGGTCTTGGTATCGAACACGGCGGTCTCGCCGGTCACGATCTGATCCTTCTGGGTGACGACGACATTGCCTTGAGCCTCGAGCCGCCGAATCGACGAACTGCCGCCGGGACCCGGGGTGGCCGACGGGATCGGCGCCGATTTGGCCGCGGCTTTTGCGCTGGCCGTCGACGTGCCGGCGGGTGCGGGCGGATTGGTCGAGTCATAAAACACCACCAGCTTCTTCGACGTCATGGTGGTGTCGCCCTGCACCACCTTCACATTGCCGGAGAAGGTCGCCTCCTTTTTCTTGTCGCGCATCTCCAGCGTCGCCGCCTCGATCTGGATCGGCTGGTCGCGATTCTGCGAAAAGCCCTGCATGGCATTCGGAACACCCTGCACCGCGCTCTGCGCGCCGGCGTCACCGGCGGCGATGATCCCGAGCGCGAGGCCGGCGATGGACCCGATTTTTGTTCGACGGGAGGCAAACAGCTTCATGAAGGTCATTTCGGGTTGGCGGTCTTGCGGGATACCGACCGCGTCTTGCCGGGATGAGCCGGCTCCGGTTCCGGCGAGGCCGGCGTTTCAGGCGCCGCCGACGGGATGGCGGACGGATCGGGGGCGTCCGCCGCCGGCAGACTGTCCAGATTCATCACGACATTGCCTTCAAACCTGACCACCTCGCCGCCGCCGGTAATTCTCAGCCTGTCGGAGGAAAGCGTTCCATTGGTGAGTTTGACGTCGACATGTTCATCCGAGTTCACGGTCCCCTTGCCCATGTCGACAAATGCCTGGCTCAGCCGCGCCTCATAGCCGGTCGAGGTCTGCAGGAAGATATCGTCGTGCAGATCCAGCAACTGGTCCTTGGTGTTCATCAAGCCTTTCCTGGCATCGAGCGTAACGATGGATTGATCTTCCATCCGCACTTTGGCGCGCAGGGTCTTGAGATCGAGGTGATCCGGGTCGGTGACGTCCTGGGTCGCGGTTTTGGCCCAGACTTCGTAAGGCCGCTGATCCGGCGTGTAGCCGGACAGATGCGGCGCTTCCATCGTGATCTTGGTGCCGGAGACGACCAGGTTTCCGACGTCGAGCGGCAGCTTGGGCAGCAGCATCCGGAACGGATTGAAGATCGAGATCGCGATGATGACCGCCAGCGCCAGCGCCACCACCGCCGGAACCGCGATGCGCAGCACCCGCACCATCCGGCTGTGGCGCGCGGCGATGGCGAAGCGCGCCTCCATTCCGGCTTGATAGGCTGGGTTCTGAACCGAATTCACCGCTGCTCCAAAGCGCTGACGTCGTCCGCGCGTGCCCCCAACGCCGGTCCCCCGAACCGCTGGTCTCCGCCGCCACGGCTCGCGCTGGCTTATTCTATCCGGAATCCGCGGACAACGCAGCCCGGACCTCTGGCCAGCACTGTGTCCGAAACGGGGCGGCAGCGGACGCGGGGCGCATTTGCGCATCACGAATGGGCGAAAATGTCCTCGGTATCCCAGCCTTCGAGGTCAAGTTTCGCCCGTGTCGGCAGGAAGGCGAAGCAGGCCTGCGCCAAGGCGGTGCGGCCCTCGCGCGCGAGCATGGCATCGAGGCGCTCGCGCAGGCCGTGCAAATGTAGCACGTCGGAGGCCGCGTAAGCGAGCTGCGCCTCGCTCAGGCCTGGCGCGCCCCAGTCGCTCGATTGCTGCTGCTTCGACAGATCGATGTTGAGCACCTCGCGCACCAGATCCTTGAGGCCATGACGATCGGTGTAGGTGCGGCAGAGCCGAGAGGCGATCTTGGTGCAGTACACCGGCTGCGGCATCACCCCGAAGGCGTTGTAGAGCGCGGCGAGATCGAAGCGGGCGAAGTGGAAGATCTTGGTGATCTTTGGATCGACCAGCAGCGCCTTCAGATTGGGCGCGGTGTCAGGCGGCCAGGGAACCTGGACTATATCGGCGGTGCCGTCGCCGCCCGACACCTGCACCACGCAGAGCCGGTCGCGATGCGGATGCAATCCCATGGTCTCGGTATCGATCGCAACTGAACCGGTATAGCGGGACAAATCGGGCAGATCGCCGCGGTGCAGGCGGATGGTCATGAAATGAGGCCTCGGTCTCTCGGGTCGATTCGACGCCGGACACTACCGCTCAAATCTGAAACAGGCGAGCGGCAGACCGTCCGCCAAGGCCGGGAAACCACCGGAACTGCCGCTCTCCGCCTGCGCGGGCACGCGGCCTATTTGGCGCGAAGCTGGCCGATGG
The DNA here is from genome assembly GCA_963808035.1 of uncultured Alphaproteobacteria bacterium. GTDB lineage: Bacteria > Pseudomonadota > Alphaproteobacteria > Rhizobiales > Xanthobacteraceae > Bradyrhizobium. The sequence goes on from CAWEEF010000017.1 coordinate 471,363, forward strand.
CGCTGAGCCAGTTTTCCATATGGAAGGTCTTGGCGATCTTGCCGTCGCGGATGGTCTGGATATCGACCGCCATGATCCTGAAACTCTTGCCGGAGTGCGGCACCCCGAACAAATCGCCGGCTGGCGTACCGGTGACCTCGCCGCGTACGATCGCGCGATCGCCGGCAACCAAAACCTCCTTGATCTCGAATTTCATGTCCGGAATGGTGGTGGCAAAATTCGAAACCACCTTGATGGAGGTTTCCCGTCCCCAGCATTCGCCGGGCAAATAGCCGGCGCAGGATTCGTAGTCTTCGGTGAGCATTGTTTCCTGAATGGCTCTGACGTCGCCGCGGCTGGCAATGTTGAACAGGCTGTACCAGGGCGCGATGGCGGTACGGGCCTGGTCTTCGGTGAGATCGGTCATGGCTTTCCTCGCGGTTGGGGAGACAAAAACGACTATGTAAGTCGTCATACATACCTATGAAGGTCGACATATATATTTGCAAATGGTATTTTTTGTCATGGCAAAACCTACTGATTCCAAAGCGAAAACCCTATCCGCCGCGGCCCGGCTGATGCGCCAGCAGGGTTACCATGGCACCGCGCTGCATGACATTCTGGCCGCGGCCGGCTCGCCACGCGGCTCGCTGTATTTCCATTTCCCCCGCGGCAAGGAGGAAATCGGCGAAGCCGCGCTGACGCTGGCCGGCGAGGCCGTGCGCCAGTCTATTGCGCAGGCCGCCGAAACCTCCGAAAGCGCGGAGGTGTTTCTGATCCGTATTGCGCGCGGCATGGCCTCCGACCTGGCGAAATCGGGCTACAAGGAAGGCTGCCCGATCGCGACCGCGGCGCTCGAAACCTCTGCGCAGTCCGACGTGCTGGGCGCAGCGGCGCGGGCCGCCTTTCAGAAATGGGAAACCGAAATCAAACGCGGGCTGGAACGTTTTGGCATGGCGTCAAGCGAGGCGGATCTGATCGCGACCACCGCGCTGAGCCAGCTCGAGGGCGCGCTGCTGCTGGCGCGAACCTATCGCAGCCTCACCCCGATGCATCGCGCCGAGCAGGCCTTGAAGCTGCTGCTGCGCGGTCCGCGCGCGAAATAAGGGGGGCGGTTCGCCACGAAACGCGGTGCCTTCTCCAGCATAGCACCTTCCACTCTCGGCCAGTTTGCTTGAGCTTGACTCGCCTGCTGACCACCGTCGAGATGGGGGCGCCTCTGACGAATCTCGGGTTGTAAGTCCGGGTCCTTGCCTTGCCGTTCGAGTCTCCGTGTCGATTGAGGTCTTCGTGAACAGACGAGCGCTAAGGATAGGCCTGGTGTCCGCGCTCGCGTCGCTTGCAGCGGTCGATGCGCACGCCGATTCGTGTCCAACCGCCAGGGACGAAATCGCGACTGACCGGCCGGATGTAACGAACTCCAGCCTGGTCGTACCGGCTGGCAGCTTTCAGAGCGAGAACGGCGTGAATTTCAGGGGTCAGGACGGCGGTCAGATCATTGACGGCACAAATACAAGATGGCGCCTGGGAATCGCACCGTGTCTTGAAATATTGGTGGACCTGCCAACGGACTTTGCCACCGTTCGGGGGCCGGGAAGTTCAGGATTTACGGACCTGACGCCGGCCATCAAGTGGCAGGTCAGTCCAATCCCGGGCAAAATCGACCTGTCGTTGGTGGCTGGAGTGGCCTTGCCGACTGGTGCCGTCACCATCGCGGGTCCCGGCGCTCAGCCCTATCTGCAAATGCCATGGTCGTGGGAACTGCGCGACGGTTGGGGCCTCAGCGGCATGTTGACTGAATTCTTTCGCCCGTCGGACGTGGTCACGCCTCGGATCACGGAAGCCACCTTTTCGGTTGAAAAGAAGGTGACGGACAAGGCAAGCCTGTTTGTGGAGTATGTCGGCGACTACGCCGAAAACGCCAGTCCGAGCCAGCTCATCAATTCGGGCGGCCTGTACCACCTGAGCCCAACGCAACAGGTTGATTTCCACATCGCGTTTGGGCTCGATCACAATGCCCCGAACTACATTGTTGGTGTCGGGTATTCATTCCGGATTGATGGCCTGTTTTCTTCGGACAAGCCCCCATGAAGGGGTACGAACTGGGTCGACGAATCTGAGACGTGTTCGACTCCCGTTCCTCCTGGCGCCAACGTCCCAGCAATTCTAGAATTGCGTGTGTAAACGTGTCGCGACTATCGATGCCGGCCCGCGGTCTCGGTTGTAGGCGGGATTGGTGATGAATTGATAATCGAAAGTGAGTTGCCACGTATAGACGGGCAACGTGTAGTAGGCCTCCAGAATTTTCTCGGGACCGGGATTGGGAAGTGCCCCGTCTCCGATCAGCGCGGTATATCCGCCAGCGGCCAAATAGGCCTGATGGGCTTTCGATATTGTATTGAGAACACCGGCAATCCCGATAGTGTCGCTGGGTCGGTTCCAGAATTTTCCAGATATCGACGCGCCGCCTGCCAAAGTGGCATCGTCGTCGGTGAATGCGTAGGTTTCGAGACGACCCGGCGTGTATCCCGCGCGCGCAAACAGGCCGATCCCCGGCAAAATCTGTTGCTCCAAATTGCCGGAAATTCCCCATTTGCTGGCGTATGATCGCCCCAACGAAAGGTCCGGTGGAGTGCCGGTCAAGGCAGCTAGTTGAACCGCGTCGGTAAAGTTTCCCAGCCGTGCGCGCGTCAGATAGCCGGTAACCAAAACCTTGCCCGGTTGACCCCATAGCTCGTAACGACGCTCGACTTCACCCACCATCTGAAATTGACCGAAGGTCGGGTCCAGATCGCTGCTATTCGGAACAACCGGACCATCGAAGGCACCCGCGCGGAATGTCCATTGGCCCGCATACCATTCGACGGCAGAACCGTACGTGAAGGCCCAAGCGTCGGCCGCATAGTCGAAGATTCCAGTGTTGACCAGGGTCCAATTCAAAAAGTCGCCGCGCGGATCATTGGCGTATTTATTCTTGTCGAAAATGTCGACAACGCTGAACTTGCCTACCGTAATGACAATCCGGTCGACGGTCTGGGTGCCAGCAAACTGATTGAAACCGGCATCGACTTTCTGAGCATCGCCGCCAAGGTCGATTGTTTGTCTGAGGAATGCTCGCGGGATTCGGGCGTACGGATAGGCTGAGCCGACCTTGTAGGCTTCTGCACTGGGAAACCCGGCAGCGCCAAAGGTACCGCTAAGCCCGAAACCCTGATCGATTTCTGGATCAATCCAGATTTCCGCGCCCTTCCAGGGGCGAAAGCCGAGATACAAATCGACGTCCAATGTTTCACGTCCGGCATTCGGCGCAAGGCTGTTTTGTCCGCTAAAGGGAGCCCGAAACGGAAAAGCGTATTGGCCGACAAAAGTGGTCTGCCCATGAATGTTGAAGTTGTCGTCATCCAGCGGCGGGATGCCCTTGGTGAAGACATCGCTCTTCGACAAATCCGCGCCAAGCTGATAGTTCACGCCAATCCGGAGACTCTGCATCGAAAGGTCAGACGCGAACGCTTGACCGGCTGCAGGAAAACTCTTTTGCCGTTTGCCGAATTCGGTTGTGAGAAATTCGAGTTTTGCAGTCCAGTTCGGCGCGATCGGGACTTCGACTCCCGCGCCCGCAGCCCAGCCCCATCGCCACAGCAGAGCCGCTTCGGTTGTGCCTATGGCGACGTTGCCTCCCACCGGCATTCCAGCGAGCTGCGTTCGTTCCAGCTTGTCGTATGTCCAGGCAACACCGCCGGTGCCATAAACCAACCAATGGTCCAAGGCATAGCCAAACCGGCCGCGTAAGGTTCCAAAATCCAGCACGGTGTCGGTATAGCTTGCCTGTCCGCCTGGCGCCGACGAAACCGTTTGGCTACCGGCAATCGTGTTTGGCGCCGAGAAGTCCATTTCAACGCCCAGCAGGAAACGCGAAGGGAGCATGCGGTTGTAACCGGCCTGCAACCCAGCGAAATAACTGCCGGTGCCCTTGAAGGCATCGTAAGAATTGAAGAGGTCAATCGAACCGTTCAACGGCGCCGCGCCGCCTGCTTGGGTTGCGGCCCAATTGGATGTGCCGGTCGCATATCCAAAATGGCTGCCCAGATAAAATCCGGTCCAGTCTGGCGATGCGGGCACAGGCAGAGCTTTGACGGGCATCGTCCCGAGGTCGGCTGCGGCCGCAGGACGGACCGCAAGGAACGCGAAAAAGGCGATGGCTCCGTTTAGAAATGCGCGCTTCATTTCGTGTCCCAGACGGCATCCTCAGTTACTCGCTATCCAAGTATGATTTGCAAGCACGCCGGTTCTTCTTCCATCATTATGTGACGGATTTGCAACAATTTTCAATGCAACAAAACCAAGGCCGCAGCAACCGATGAAGCGGCGTAGTGCGCCTTGCAGATACCAAAGGCGCAGACACATGGTGTCGTATCCCCCCATGACCCAACTGCGAACGCGATTGCCTACGCCGCCGCCCGCACGGTGGCGAGGAAACTCCCAACTTCCAGTCGAAGTCGCTCGGAGTGTTCCGAGAGTTGCTTCGCCGAACCGAGCATCTGAGTTGCCGCGATCCCGACTTCGCGCGAGGCTTCGGTAACGCCGGTGATGTTGCTGTTGACCTCCTCGGTGCCATGAGCCGCCTGCTGAACGCTGCTGGCAATCTCGTGAGTGGCCGCCCCTTGCTCCTCTACCGCGGCCGCGATCACCGAGGCAATCTCGCTGACCTCGCCGATCGTCGTGCCGATCGCGCGGATCGCGGTGACCACCTCCTGCGTAGCGCCCTGGATGCTTTGGATTTGCGCGGCGATTTCCTCAGTCGCTTTACCCGTCTGATTGGCCAAAGCTTTCACCTCGCTGGCAACCACGGCAAAGCCTTTGCCGTGCTCGCCTGCCCGTGCGGCCTCGATCGTGGCATTCAGCGCCAGGAGATTGGTCTGGCTCGCGATTTGCTGGATGAGCTTCACCACCTCCCCGATCTTTTCCGCAAAGCGTGCCAGCCCGTTGGCGGTGATGTCAGTGCGCTGTGCCTCGTTGGTCGCCTTGGTTGTGATTTGCGACGACCGGGTCGCCTGTTGGCCGATTTCGCCGATCGAAGCCGAGAGTTCCTCGGTCGCCGCCGCTACGGTCTGCACATTGGCTAGGGCTTGGCTTGAGGCGGCCGAGACGGCAGTAGCCTGTCGGCTCGTTTTGTCGGCCGTGGCCGTCATCGCCTGCGCGGCACCTTCCATCTCGGTAGCCGCCGCCGCGACGGCGCTGACGATCCCGCCGACGCTTTGCTCGAAGGAGTCTGCCATGCGGTTGAGCGCGTCTTTCTGCTCGGCTGCCGCGTGCATCTTGGCATCTGCCCGCTCTGCGACGAGGCGCTCGTTCTCGACTATGTTGTCCTTGAATACCTGAACCGCGGCCGTCATGTCCCCGATCTCATCCTTGCGCCCAGTCCCGGGGATGGGAACGGTCTTATCCCCGCCGGCGAGGCGCCGCATGGCGTTCGTCATCGACTTGAGAGGAGAGCTGATGCTGCGCGCCACCAGGACGGCGGTGAGTGACAGCACGAAGGCCACGACCATCGCGCCGATCAGTATAACGTGCGTAAGCCGCTCGCCGCGCGCCAGAGCCGCGTCGAGATTGCTGTCGACCTCAAGCACCCCACGAACGTCGCCGAGCCTCCAGTCGGTCTTGGGCGAACCCGGGAAAGTATTGTGGCAAGCAACGCAGGACGGCTCGGTCATACGGTCGGCGACCGCGACTCTCAGCATGTCTTTGCCGCCCACGATTTCGCGCCGCGAGAAGACTACGTCGGGATTGTGGGAGAGGACGTCCCAGGCAGTCGCGCCGAAGTCGTCTTGCCGACGGGCCGCGCGATTGGGGAAGGGGTAGGGGCTGTAGAGCTTGAAGGTCGTGCCCTGCTGCTGCATCTGATCGCTCAGATCCTGGATCATCGTGGCGGGAAGAGGGATAGTGTCCGCCTTCTGCTGATGATCGAATCCGGCTTTGAGCGAGCTACCGCTGGTTACCTTGGCGACGACATTCTTGGTGTAGTAGCTGCGCAACGTGCGGAACTGTTTCACCGTCTGTCGGGCTTCAGCAAGGGCACTCTCGATGGCATCGCCGGCGACGAGTGGCGGCACGAGGAAAGCAGCCGCCGCAATTGCCACTCCGCAGATGAGCGGGATAGGTAGCAGCATTTTCCAGACAATGCTGTGATTCATAGTAGCTCCGCGAACCCGCAAATTGCCCGTACTCGCACCCGCTGAAAATTAACGTAAACAGAAACTTATTAAGTCCCTGTGAATTCCGGGTCTCATCGCGTCTATCGGCAGGCCACACCGCATGCGATTTCATGGCGACGCGATCCGCAGCAAGATGATCGAGTATGCGCTTCCCATCTCTGGAGTGAGGCGCGACCTCGGCCAGCCGGATCGCGAATAGGACGGTCAAAAAAGGGGCGGATAACCGCCGCTATCGCGTAACGAAATATCATTCCACAGCTACTGCGCAGGCGCTTTGCTGTTGTCAAATAACCCGCGCCCTTCAATTTCCCGCACTAGGAAAGTAGTTCATGGGCGGTAATCGCCCCCACCACCTTGACAGGACGTATGTTATTGAAGGGAAGGGAGTTCAAAAGGGGTGGTGCCCAGGAAAGGACTCGAACCTTCACGGCCGTGAAGCCACTGGCACCTGAAGCCAGCGCGTCTACCAATTCCGCCACCTGGGCCCGGGCCGGTTAGTACGGATCGGTCGCGCGCTTGTCAAATTGGCGAAGCGCCAGCCTAATACGCTGTACAGCACGGGCCGCTTGGCGTATCGCGAAACCGCTGACAGCCCCGCGATTTGTCGAATTTGACGGGCAGGAATGAGACCCCATGGCATCGAATCTGGACACACTGGTCACGGTTTTCGGCGGATCGGGCTTTTTGGGGCGAAGCGTGGTCCGCGCGCTGTGCAAGCGCGATTACCGGATCCGGGTCGCGGTGCGGCGGCCGGAACTGGCCGGGCACTTGCAGCCGCTCGGCAAGGTCGGCCAGATCCACGCCGTGCAGGCCAATGTGCGCTATCCCGCCTCGGTCGAGGCCGCGATGCGCGATTCCCAAGTGGCCATCAACCTGGTCGGCATCCTGACCGAGGGCGGCGGGCAGACGTTTGACGCGGTGCAAGGCAAAGGCGCCGGCGCGGTGGCCAGCGCCGCGGCCAGTGTCGGCGCCCGGATGCTGCACGTCTCCGCGATCGGCGCCGACGAGCATTCCGCCTCGCGCTATGCGCGCGCCAAGGCCGCCGGCGAAAAGGCGGTGCTGTCGGCGATTCCAGCGGCCACCATCATGCGCCCGTCGGTGGTGTTCGGGTCCGAGGACGAATTCACCAACCGCTTCGCGGCGCTGGCACGGATGTCGCCTGCGCTGCCGTTGATCGGCGGCGGCGTGACCCGGATGCAGCCGGTCTATGTCGGCGATGTCGCGACCGCGGTCGCCGACGCCGTCGACGGCAAGACCAAAGCCGGCGCCATTTACGAGCTCGGCGGCCCCGAGGTGCTGACCATGCGCGAGATCATGGAGATCATCCTCGCCACCACCGAGCGCCGTCGCATGCTGCTGTCGCTGCCGTTCGGGCTGGCGAAACTGCAAGCGATGCTGCTGCAATTTGCGCCCGGCGCGCTGAAACTGACGCCGGACCAGGTCGAGCTGCTGCGGTCGGACAATGTGGTGTCGGACGCCGCCAAAGCCGCCGGCCTGACCCTGGAGGGGCTCGGATTTCGCCGGATTCGCTGGAAGCGGTCGCGCCGCAATATCTCTGGCGCTTCCGCGCCGCAGGGCAATTCCAGCCGAACAAGAGCGCGTAATTGCTCCGTCTCCCGGTCGAAGCGAGCGCCGGCGCGAGCGCCGATCGGCGCTGACGCTGCGGAAGACAACACCCGCCCATCGCCTACGGCTTGTTTCTACCTCCCCATCGCCAGCGCGATCAGGCCGAGCGTACCGACGATGACGCGCCACCACGCGAACAGCGTGAAGCCGTTGCGGGTGACGTAGTTCAGGAAGGTCTTCACCACCACGATCGCGGTCACGAACGAGACCACGAATCCGATCGCGACGATGCCGAGATGATCGGCGTTCATGTCGGCGCGGTTCTTGTAGAAATCGTAGGCGAACGCCCCGACCATGGTCGGGATCGCCAGGAAGAACGAAAACTCGGCCGCGGCGCGCTTGTCGGCCCCGAGCAGCATCGCCGCGACGATGCTGGCGCCGGAGCGCGACACCCCGGGAATCATCGCAAAGCACTGCGCAACTCCGATCACAAGATACATCGGCAGCGGGAACTTGGTGGCGTCGTGTTGATGCGGATTGTGATCGAGCTGGTCGACCCACAGCAGGATCGCGCCGCCGACGATCAGCGAAAAGCACACCACCCATGGATTGAACAGCACTTCCTTGATGTACTTCCCGGCGATCAGACCAATCACCACCGCAGGCAGAAACGCTACCAGCACCCCGATGACGAAACGCCGGTCGTCGCGATTGGAGAACATGCCGAGCGCGATTCGCCCCAATCTGGCAAAATAGATCACGACAATCGCCAGGATCGCGCCGAGCTGAATCAGCACCGTGAAACTGTTCCAGAAACTGCCTTCGCCGAGATTGAAGAATCGTTCCGCCAGCAGCAGATGGCCGGTCGAGGATACCGGCAGGAATTCCGTAACACCCTCGATTATGCCGAGAATCACCGCCCTTATTGCATCAGACATCATGATCCGGTCCGTTATGGTCGAAACGAGCGAAAAAGCCGGGTTCTTCTCGCTTATTCGTCCCCCTGCCGCAATCGCAAAAAACGCCAAAACACAGGTTGCCTGATCCGCGCGCTTAGGTAGTTTGGCGCCGCACCTGGCCGGTTAGGATTTCTTAAACACCACGAAACTATCAGGACTGCATGTTCACCCTGTTTCATCACCCGTTCTGTCCCCATTCACGTTTCATCCGCCTGGCGCTCGGTGAACACGGCCTCGATCTGCGGCTGGTGGAGGAGCGAGTCTGGGAGCGCCGCGAGGCCTTTCTGGCGCTCAATCCGGCCGGGGCCACGCCGGTGCTGGTATCGGAAGGCATGCCGCCGGTTCCCGGCGCCGGCACCATTGTCGAATACCTGGACGAGAGCCGCGGCGCTGCGATGGACGAACGCCGGCTGCTGCCGAAGACAATGGCCGAGCGCATCGAGGTGCGCCGGCTGATGGCATGGTTCAACGAGAAATTCTTCGAAGAGGCCTCCCATCCGCTGGTCACCGAGCGGATCTACAAGCGCTTCATGAGCGAGGACCACGGCGGCGGCGCGCCGGCGGCCGAGGTGATCCGCGCGGCCAAGGCCAATGTGCGCTATCATCTGGCCTATATCGGCTGGCTGGCGCGGACGCGGAATTACCTTGCCGGCGACCGGCTGACCTATGCGGATCTCGCCGCCGCAGCCCACCTCTCGGCGATCGACTATCTGGGCGACGTGCCATGGATCGAGGACGACGCGGCAAAGGCCTGGTACGCGCGGGTGAAATCCCGCCCGTCGTTCCGTCCGTTGCTGAGCGAATGGCTGGCGGGCGTGCCGGCGTCACGCACCTACGTGGACCTCGACTTCTGAACGCAACGCTCGCGCGCTCGCCTGTCGAGCTGAAGGCGGCGCTGACCAGCGAAGCCCGCGCACTCGGCTTCGACTGCATTGGCGTCACCGCGCCCGACGCGATTGCGGATGCCGCCAGGCATTTTCGTGCCTTTGTCGATGCCGGCGCTTATGGCGACATGAGCTGGCTCGCCGATCGGCCCGAACGCCGCACCGATCCACGCGGGCTATGGCCGGGCGTCCGCTCGGTGATCATGCTCGGCGTCAATTACGGACCCGACCAGGATCCGCTGGCTATCCTGCAGCAACGCAGCCGCGGCGCCATTTCAATCTACGCGCAGGGCGACGATTACCACGACCTGGTCAAGCAGCGGCTGAAGACGCTGGCGCGCTGGCTGGTCGCCAGCTCCGGCGGCGCGGTCAAGGTGTTCGTTGATACCGCAGCGGTGATGGAAAAGCCGTTGGCGCAGGCAGCCGGACTGGGCTGGCAGGGCAAGCACACCAATCTGGTGTCGCGCGAATTCGGTTCATGGCTGTTTCTCGGCGCGATCTTCACCGCGGCGGAGTTGCCGTCCGACCCGGCCGACACCGACCATTGCGGTTCATGCCGGGCCTGCCTCGACATCTGCCCGACCGCAGCCTTTCCAGCGCCTTATCAGCTCGACGCGCGGCGCTGCATTTCCTACCTCACCATCGAACACAAGGGTCCGATCCCGCGCCAATTCCGCACCGCCATCGGCAACCGCATCTATGGCTGCGATGATTGCCTCGCGGTCTGCCCCTGGAACAAGTTCGCGCAACAGGGCCGCGAGACAAAACTCGCCGCCCGCGCGCCGCTGCGCGCTCCCGATCTCGCCGCGCTGGCACGGCTCGACGATGCGGCCTTTCGGGCGCTGTTTGCCAAATCGCCGGTCAAGCGCATCGGCCGCGTGCGATTCATCCGCAATGTGCTGATCGCGATCGGCAATTCCGGTGATCGCGCTCTCGCTGGCGAGGCCACGCGCCGGCTCGACGATGAAGCCCCGTTGATTCGCGGCGCCGCGGTGTGGGCGTTGTCGCAATTGATGCCGCGTGACGCCTTCGCGATGCTGGCGTCGGATGCGATCCGCGCGGAGGCGGATGAAGGCGTGCGGCAGGAATGGCAACAAGCCCGCGCACCATCAGGAGCGGCGTCTTCGCCGCATCACGCCGGATGAGGAGGCGGCCGCGGCCCTTGATTTCAGCGCGCAAAATCCGCCATGGTCCCGCGCCATGACCAATCAGCCCTTCTTCACCACAGACGGCGACGCCTTCATCCCGACCCCGGCCGCGAACGGCCCGTGGGACCCGAAATCATTGCACGGCCGCGTCATCATCGGGCTGCTCGCGTTCGTGATCGAGCAGCGCCACGGCGGTGACGACTTCGTGCCGGCGCGGTTGACGGTCGACATGTTCCGGTTGCCCGGCTTCGCGCCGATCGAGGTCAAGACCAAGCTCGTGCGCCATGGCATGCGCATCCGGGTGATCGAGGCCGATTTCTTCAGCGGCGGCGTCGGCATGGCGCGGGCCTCCTGCCAGTTGCTGCGCAAGACGCAAAATCCGGACGGCCGGGTCTGGACGCCGCCGAATTGGGACGTGCCGGCGCCGTCGGACATTCCGGCTCCGACCGATCCGCGTCTTGGCATGAATGGCAAATGGACCATCCGCCCGATCACAGGCGCGATGGGCACCGTCGGCCCGCGCCGGCTCTGGATGAGCGAGGTGCGCGACCTGGTCGAGGGCACTCCGCTGACGCCCTTCGTGCGGGCGGCGGTCGCGGCGGATTTCGCCAGTCCCTTCGCCAATGCCGGCGATCGCGGCCTCGGCTATATCAACAGCGACGTCACGCTGTACCTGCACCGCCTGCCGGCCACGCCATGGATCGGATTCGACGTGGTGAACCACCACGCCACCGACGGCATCGCGATCGGCGAATGCTATCTTTATGACGAGCAGGGGCCGATCGGGACCTCGACGGTGGCGGCGCTGGCGCAGCGCAAGCCAATGGCGAAGCCGCCGCCGTGAACCTCGTCATTCCGGGGCATCGCGGAGCGATGAGCCCGGAATCCATAACCACCATCGGGAGTATGGATTTCGGGCCTGCGCCAGGAGGCGCATCCCGGAATGACGACGGAGAGATATTGAGCTCACCCCATCTCCGCTACCGCTGCAATGATTCGCGCGATGTCCTGCGGGCGCGACAGGCGGTGATCGCCATCCTGTATCATGGTCAACACCACATCTTCGCTCGGCAGCCGCTGCGTCAAGGCGAAGGCATGCTGCCAGGGCACATCCGGATCCTGCGCGCCCTGCAGAATGCGGACTGGACACCCTACTGCGATGGCGCCGCCGAGCACGAGATGATTGCGGCCGTCCTCGATCAGGGCCCGCGTGATCGGATAGGGCTCGCCATATTGCGACGGCCGCAGCCAGACGCCGCTGGTTTCGATTTGCTGCCGGGCTTCCGGCGCAAGGCCTTTCCACATCAGTTCCTCGGTGAAATCCGGCGCCGGCGCGATCAATACCAGCCCCGCCAGCGAGCCGCGGCCCACCGGGCGCCGCGCCAGTTCGCGCGCCAGCAGCAGCGCCAGCCATCCTCCCATGGATGAGCCGATCACGACCTGCGGGCCGGCGCAGAACTGCTCGAACACCGCAACCGTTTCCTGCAGCCAGCGCCCGATGGTGCCGTCAACGAAGGCGCCACCGGACTCGCCATGACCCGAATAATCGAACCGGACACAGCCGCGGCCATGTTCGGCGGCCCAGGCATCGAGCGCGATCGCCTTGGTGCCTTGCATGTCCGAATTGAAACCGCCCAGCCAGAATAAGCCGGGTGCGCCGCCGGCGCGGCCGCGTACCGCGATCCGACGGCGGCCGTCATCCTCGCCGACCCCGATGAAGGTCGGTTCCGCGAGAGTTGCGCTCGAATGGGCCATGACGGGTTACTCGGGTTATCGGCTGTTTGAGCGAGGCCGCGCGTTCCGTCAACGGACGCCGCTGCCGGGCCGGGCCGCAAGCCGGCCGCACTTGTGGAACGGAAAGCGGCCCTCTATGTGCACCGAATCTGAACAAAATGGCCCTGCCGGCGTTGGCCGGCGTGACCAAAATGCCTCGCATTTGATGGTTTCTTGCGCCCGCGTGCGAGTTCGCTTGCCCGCTGCGCCTTATTCCTTCAAACTATCGGCTCCCTTCACAACTTTGGAGAACTACCCATTCGCCGTCCCAACAGAGCCCCGCCCGCCGCCGCCAAAGACGGGCCGCGCACCAACGATGATATCCGCAACGCCCAGATCCAGTTGATCGATCAGAACGGCACCAACCACGGCACGGTCGAGACGGTGGTCGCCGTCAAGATGGCCGCCGAAGCGGGCATGGATCTGGTGGAAATTTCGCCGAACACCACTCCTCCCGTCTGCAAGATCATGGATTACGGGAAGTTCAAATATTCGGCGCAGAAGAAGGCCGCGGAAGCCCGCAAGAAACAGAAGGTCGTCGAGATCAAGGAGATCAAGCTGCGGCCGATGATCGACGATCATGATTATGACGTGAAAATGCGCGCCATGCAGCGCTTCTTCGAGGAGGGCGACAAGGTCAAGATCACCTTGCGTTATCGCGGCCGCGAAATGGCGCATCAGGAAATCGGCACCAAACTGCTCGACAAGGTCAAGGCCGACGTCGCCGAATACGCCAAGGTCGAACAGGATGCCCGCTTCGAAGGCCGCCAGGTGGTGATGGTTCTGGCACCACGCTAGGCCGGCCTCCGGCCCGGCCGATCCTGGGTTGGCGCGTTTCGGCGTTGCCAATCCGCATTCCCTCTGGCATAAGCGCAGCCTTCATCGCCCGGCTGATCAAGGGCTGCCGTGGCGATGCCCGTGCCGACTGTTGCGATACCGGAATAGTCGAGCATTTTCAACGCTCTAACGAGCATTTTAGCCGACCGGCCGCCCTCACGGGCGGTTTCGCGTTGCGGCAACAGGAGAGCCAAATGCCCAAGTTGAAGACCAAGTCGGGCGCCAAAAAGCGCTTCAAGGTGACGGCCACCGGCAAAGTGATGCACGCCCAGCGCGGCAAGCGCCACGGCATGATCAAGCGGACCAAGAAGCAGATCCGTCAGCTCCGCGGCACCCGCGTGCTGTTCAAGACCGACGGCGACAACGTCAAGAAATACTTCCTGCCGAACGCCTGATCGCGGTCGCGGTCGATCCCAGCCGAGCCGCGTCCGCGCGGCGATCCGTCACTTCTGATCAAGGATATAAGTCATGTCTCGCGTCAAACGCGGTGTGACCTCTCACGCCAAGCACAAGAAAGTCTACAAGGCCGCCAAGGGTTTCTCCGGCCGCCGCAAGAACACCATCCGCGCCGCCAAGGCCGCGGTCGACAAGGCCGGCCAGTACGCCTTCCGCGACCGCAAGCGCAAGAAGCGCACCTTTCGCGCGCTGTGGATCCAGCGCCTCAACGCCGCGGTGCGTCCGTTCGGCATGACCTACAGCCGATTTATCGACGGCCTCTCCAAATCGGGCATCACGGTAGACCGCAAGGTGCTCTCGGATCTCGCGATCCACGAACCCGCTGCGTTTCAGGCGATCGCTGAAAAGGCCAAGTCCGCGCTGGCGGCGTAAGCCGCCGCTGCATTGGTTCCTGCGAAGCTCTTGAGGTCGTCATGGCCGGGCTTGTCCCGGCCATCCAAGGCTTCCTTCTTGCCAACGCCAGCAAAGACGTGGATGCCCGGCACAAGGCCGGGCATGACGAGCTAGGAGCACCGGCTTAGCATCCTAGTCAAAAGGGATTGCCATGACCGACCTTGCACAACTCGAATCCCAAATCCTCGGCGATATCGCCGCCGCCGACAGCGAAGCCGCGCTGGAAGCGGTGCGGGTGGCGGCGCTCGGCAAGAAGGGTTCGATCTCCGCGCTGCTGGCGACGCTCGGCAGGATGTCGCCGGATGAACGCAAGACGCAGGGCGCGGCGATCAACCTCGCCAAGGACAAGGTCACGCAGGCGCTGGCGGCGCGTCGCGACATCCTGAAATCCGCAGCGCTCGACGCGCGGCTCGCCTCCGAGACCATCGACGTCACGCTGCCGCTGCGGGAAAGCCCGGCCGAGGCCGGCCGCATCCATCCGCTCAGCCAGGTGATGGATGAACTGACCGCGATCTTCGCCGACATGGGATTTGCCATCGCCGAAGGGCCGGACATCGAAACCGACGACTACAATTTCACCAAGCTGAATTTCCCCGAAGGCCATCCGGCGCGGGAGATGCACGACACGTTCTTCTTCAACCCGAAGCCGGACGGCTCCCGCATGCTGTTGCGCACCCACACCTCGCCGGTGCAGGTGCGCACCATGCTGACCCAGAAGCCGCCGATCCGCATCGTCTGTCCGGGCCGCACCTACCGCATCGATTCCGATGCCACCCACACCCCGCAGTTTCACCAGGTCGAGGGCCTCGTCATCGACAAGGGCTCGCATCTCGGCCACCTCAAATGGATCCTGCACGAGTTCTGCAAGGCCTTCTTCGAGGTCGATCACATCAACATGCGATTCCGCCCCTCGTTCTTTCCGTTCACCGAGCCGTCGCTGGAGGTCGATATCCAGTGCCGCCGCGACACCGGCGAAATCCGCTTCGGCGAAGGCGAGGACTGGCTGGAGATTCTCGGCTGCGGCATGGTGCATCCCAACGTACTGCGCGCCTGCGGCATCGATCCGGACGTCTATCAGGGCTTTGCCTGGGGCATGGGCATCGACCGCATCGCGATGCTGAAATACGGCATGTCCGATCTGCGCCAACTGTTCGACAGCGACGTGCGCTGGCTCAGCCATTACGGCTTCAAGCCGCTCGAAATCCCCACTTTGGCGGGAGGGCTGAGCACGTGAGGCTTGAAGCAAGAGCCCCCACCCTGGCCCTTCCCCGCAAGCGGGAGAGGGAATCAAGCCTGTCCGAGGGGAAGCGATCGCAATGAAATTCACGCTCTCCTGGCTGAAGCAGCATCTCGACACCGACGAGCCGGTGGAGAAGCTTGCCGACAAGCTCACCATGATCGGGCTTGAGGTCGAGCAGATCGAGGACAAGGCGAAAGCGCTGGCGCCGTTCAGCATTGCGCGGGTAATCTCGGCCGAGCCGCACCCCAACGCCGACCGGCTGCAGGTCTGCATGGTCGATATTGGCCAAGGTGCCGCACCGGTGCAGGTGGTCTGCGGCGCGCCGAATGCGCGCGCCGGCCTGGTCAGCGTGTTCTCCCCACCCGGCACCTTCATTCCCGGCAAGAACATCACGCTCGGCATCGGCACCATCCGTGGCGTGGAAAGCCGCGGCATGCTGTGCTCGGCGGCCGAGCTCGAACTCTCGGAAGATCACGACGGCATCATGGAATTGCCGGCCGACGCACCGATTGGCGCCGGCTATGTGCAATGGGCGCAGCTCGGCGATCCCGTGTTCGAGATCAATCTGACGCCGAACCGGCAGGATTGCACCGGCGTGCATGGCATCGCCCGCGATCTTTCCGCTGCCGACATGGGCAAGTTCAGGGATCCCGCCATCAAGCCCGTCAAAGGCGAATTCCCCTGCCCGGTGCACGTCACCGTCGAGGATGCCACGCTGTGTCCGGGTTTCGCGCTGCGCCTGGTGCGGGGGGTCAGGAATGGCCCGTCCCCGCAATGGCTGCAGAAGCGCCTCACCTCGATCGGCCTGCGGCCGATCAATGCGCTGGTCGATATTACCAACTTCATGACCTATGACCGCGGCCGCCCGCTGCACGTGTTCGACGCCGCCAAGGTGACGGGGCACCTTGTGGTGCGCCGCGCCCGCGACGGCGAGACGCTGCTCGCGCTTGACGGCCGCAGCTATACGCTCGACCGCGACGTCTGCGTGATTGCCGACGACCACGGCGTCGAATCGCTGGCCGGCATCATGGGCGGCGAAGCCTCCGGATGTTCGGAGCAAACCACGGACGTGCTGATCGAATCGGCGCTATGGAACGAGATCAACATCGCCCAGACCGGCCGCAAGCTCGGCATCAATTCCGATGCGCGCTATCGCTTCGAGCGCGGCGTCGATCCGGCCTTCATGGTGCCGGGACTGGAGATGGCAACCCGGCTGGTGCTCGAACTGTGCGGCGGCACGGCATCGGAAAACATCGTCCTCGGCGACGCCTTCGGCGACGATCGCGTGATCGACTTTCCGCTCACCGAGGTGAAGCGTCTCGCCGGGATCGACGTTGCGCTGCCGGAGATGAAGCGCATCCTCGGCCATCTCGGCTTCATGATGGCCGGCAGTGGCCCGGTGGTGAAGATCGCGGTGCCGTCCTGGCGCACCGACGTGCACGGCAAGGCCGACATTGTCGAGGAGATCGTGCGCATGGTCGGCGTCGACAAGGTGCCGATGACGCCGTTCGAGCGCGGCGAGGCGCCACGCAAGCCGATCCTGACCCCCATTCAACGGCGCACCCGCCGCGCCAAGCGCGCGCTGGCCGCGCGCGGCATGGTCGAGGCGGTGACATGGTCGTTCATCGCGAGGCCAGCCGCCGAATGGTTCGGCGGTGGCGGCAGCGACCTTACACTCGCTAATCCGATCGCGTCGGACCTGTCCGAGATGCGGCCGAGCCTGCTGCCGGGGCTGGTCGCCGCCGCGCAGGCCAATAGCGACCGCGGCTTTTCCGACCTGGCGCTGTTCGAGGTGGGGCAGATCTTCAAGGGCGACCGACCGCAGGATCAACTGACCGCCGCCGCCGGCGTCCGCCGCGGCTTTGCCTCGGGCAAGGGCATCGGACGGCACTGGTCGGGTTCGGCCATGGCCGATGCGCTCGACGCCAAGGCCGATGCGTTTGCCGTGCTGGCGTCCACCGGTGCGCCGATGCAGGCGCTGCAGATCGTTTCCGGCGGCGCCGACTGGCTGCATCCGGGACGTTCCGCCACCATTCAGATCGGTCCGCAAACCATCCTCGGCTATTTCGGCGAACTGCATCCGCGCACGCTGGAAGCACTCGGCGCCGATGGCCCGCTGGTCGCATTCGAGGTGATCCTCGATCGGATTCCCGACGCGAGGCAGAAGCCGACCCGCGCCAAGCCGGTGCTTGAATTGTCCGCATTCCAGCCGGTGTCGCGCGATTTCGCCTTCATCGTCGATCGCAGCGTCAGGGCCGGCGATATCGTGCGGTCCGCGCAAGCCGCCGACCGCAGGCTGATTACGGATGTCACGGTGTTTGACGTCTATGAAGGCAAGGGCATCGACGACGGCAGGAAATCCGTCGCCATCGCCGTGACGATCCAGCCGCGCGAAAAGACCCTGACCGATCAGGAGATCGACGCGATCGCCGCCAGGATCGTCGCCGAGGTGACCAAAAAGACCGGCGGCACGTTGCGTGCATAACCTCGGAGTCTGACCGAAATGGAGCCAATAGGATCGCGAAGATCGTCATGCCCGGGCTTGTCCCGGGCATCCACGTCTTTGCGGCAACGAAACAAGAAAGACGTGGGCGCGCTGGTCGGCGTGCCGCTTGGTACCTATCCACTCAACGCTCTCGAACGAGCAAATCAAGTGGTACCTCCAGCACGTTAGCGATGAGCCGAAGCGCCGCCGCCGTGCCGATACGTCGGCCGTTTTCAATATCCGATATATGACCCTGGCTTAAACTTGTCTTGAAAGAGAGATGCATCTGGGTGATGTCGCGCCACTCACGCAGCACGCGCACCGGATTCTCTCCCTCGGCCATGCGATCGACAACGTCCTTCGGCAGCAATGGAGCACCACCTGAAATCTCCTTGCGCGCCCGCAAGAGAATCCGTGCGGAGCCTGCATCTTCATCCGCTTCAGATGCCTTGGCCACCAGGAGCTCGTAATCCTTCTTTGGAAGAATTGCGACTTCGCCACGCGGCGTCTTCTGGAATCGAACAGTCATGGCGTCCTCCTAGTCATATATTTCTCGCCGATGCCCTACCGCCGCAACAATGATTGTTCCCTGATCCTCGTAGAAGATCACCCGCCAGTCGCCGACGCGAAGCCGTATACCGGTTTGTCCTTTGAGTCGCTTCACATCGCCATGGCCGGTCGTTGCAAACTCGATCAATTTTCTATCTATCCGGCGGCGCACATCCGGCGACAGCTTGATCCACTGCCGGCTGCTTGTGGCCGTGAAGGCAATCTGCTTCATACACCAATATCGCATATAGCGATATTGGTGTCAACGCTTCATCACTAGATCGCAATACGCGTAACCGTCGCGCGAGACGCGCTCGCCGGTGGAGATTGAGAGGCGGTGGGTGAAGATCGGGGCGGCCACCACACAGGTATGGAATTCGCCGTTCTCGCCGCAGGGATCGACGCCGTCGGGAAGATCGGCCAGCAATTGCCGATCGAATTTGCGGCCAGCGAACTCCGCCGGCAGCCTGTTCAGGTCGACGGTGGCGAGATAGGCCTCGAAGCCATCGGCGATCATCGCCTGCGCCAGCGGCAAGGTCGGCCTGTCCCAGAGCGGGAACACCGCCGCGATGCCGGTGCCCGCGAGTTTCTGCTCGCGATAGGTCCGGATGTCGCGAAGAAAAAGATCGCCGAAGATGAGGTGGCTGATGCCGTCCTGTACGGCGGTGGCAAGCGCCGCGCCCAGCCGTGCCTCATAGACCTCGTTCGGGCAGGGATAGGGGATCGGCACGATGCGCGGCGGCAATCCCGCCGCCTCGCATTGCGCCAGCAAGATCTCCTGCCGCACGCCATGGATCGACACCCGGCCGAACGTTTCGGTCACCGTCGTCAGCGCGCCGACCACGTCGAGCTCACCGGCGCCCCGCACGGCATGAAGCGCGTAGGCACTGTCCTTGCCGCTCGACCAGGAAATAAGCGCCTTCGGCCGCGACGGCGTCACCGCAGCGGATTCCTGGGCATCGCGGATCTGACCGGCGGCGCCCGGCGACGGCGTTTAGCCGCCGGCGCCGGCGCCGGTCCGGTATCCCTGAGCGCACCGATCTTGCGCAGCGCGGCATCCGCCGCACGCTCGCCGCTTTCCCACGCGCCGTCGACCGTTCCCCACAGCGATTCATGAGTGGCCTCGCCGGCCAGGAACAGGGAGCCGACCGGCTCGGTCAGAATCCTGCGCGAAGGCTGCCAGCCCGGCACGGCCGATGACATCGCGCCAAGCACAAAGGGCGCGGCATTCCAGTTGGTGGCGCTGGCTTTCCTGACCCCGGAAATGACCTCGCTGCCGAACAGTTTGGTGAGCCATTCCCGCGCAAACGCCGTCATCGCCGGCTCGCCCTGCGCGGCGAGATCGCGGCCGAACAAGCCGGCGACATCGATGATGCATAACGCCGCGCCCGCCCGGTTGGCGAACATCAGCGCCGTTTTCGTCGAATTGCTCTGCTCGATCAGGATATCGTCGCGCGCGAGTCCGAGCGGGTTGCCCGGCAGTTGCAAGGCGATGCGATCGTAGCTGCCGAGGCTGAGCTTCGCCGCCGCGTCGAGCTGGCGCTTGGGCATGTCGGGCGTGAACCTGATGTTGCCCGCGGCCAATACATTGCTTGATACCGTAATGATGGCGGCGCGCGCGGCAATCCTGCCGGCGGGCGTTTCCACCGTGACATCGCGCCCGTTCCAGGTGATGTGACTTGCCGGCGTCGACAGCGCCAGTGGCAGCGGCTCACCGAGCTTGGCGAGCAGCGTGCCGAGGCCCTGGCGGCAGGCGATCGCGGCGGTGCGGTCCTGCGCGCGGGCCTTGTCCATGACGGAAACGTCCTTCAGGTCCTTGCCGGTGAAGCTGGCGCCCAGCATGAACTCCGCCGTGCCGGCCCAATCGCCGAGATCCTTCGGCAGGGCCGCGGCACAGGACATGTCGGCCCTGCCGTGCGAGGCGTCGTCGATGGCGCGGTTGGCGCGCACCAGGGCGGCGAGAAATTCCTCGGTTTCGCCGGCCCGCGCAAAACGGCGGCCGATGCGGATTTTCTGGCCCAGTGGCGCCGGAGAGACCTCGAGCCCCGCACTGCGGGCGAACCGGACCATCGGATTGGTTTCGGGGCTGTGCAGCCAGCGGGCCCCGCGATCGAACGGCACCTCGTAGCTCGCGGTGTCGGTGAGGCAGCGGCCGCCGATCCGGCTCGCCGCCTCGACCACGATCACGCTGCGGTTGGCGGCCTGGATACGACGCGCCGCGGCAATGCCGGCAGCGCCCGCGCCGATCACGACAATGTCAGCCTCGCGCGGCAGCGGCGCCGCCCACGCCCGCGGACCCAGCGCCGGTGTCACCGCAAGGGCCGCGGACGCCGACAGGAAATCGCGGCGCGTCATTGTCATGTCATGGTTTCCGGAACTTTGAAGAATGCGGGAACGTCCAGTGAACTTGCCGGATCCAAGTCGGGGCAGCAACCGTCATGGTAAATCAATCATGATTGATCCGGCCAACCGATGAACTAAATTGCAACGGCTTTCGATCATGATAAAGAGCAGAAAAACGGTCGGAAAGGCCGTTGGGGGAACCATCATGGGCGTCGTGCTCGATACCGTCGGCAAGTGGATCGCGGGCTACCTTCAGAAGGAAGTCCCGGGCTATGAGCCGTTCACGCCCAGCGATCCCGAGCACCTGCGCGGCATCATCGAGCCCGGCGACGTCATCCTGGTCGAGGGCAACAACCGCGTCTCCGGCATTATCAAATACCTCACCCAATCCACCTGGTCGCATGCCGCGCTGTTTGTCGGTCCGATCGAGGGCGCGGCCGAGCCCGACGGCGAGCCGCATGTCCTGATCGAGGCCAATATCGGCGAAGGCGTGACCTCGGCGCCGCTGTCGAAATACTTCCCCTATCATACGAGGCTGTGCCGGCCGGTCGGGCTGTCATACGAAGACCGCTACACGGTGTGCCGCTACGCCATCAACCGGATCGGATTCGGCTACGACACCAAGAACATCCTTGATCTGATGCGCTATCTGATCCCGCTGCCGATACCGCAACGCTGGCGGCGGCGGATGATCGCGTTCGGCTCCGGCGATCCCACCAAGATCATCTGCTCGGCGCTGATCGCGCAGGCCTTCGACGCCGTGCGCTACCCGATCCTGCCCAAGATCACCCGCGCCGGCAGCAAGCAGGCGCGGCGCGAAATCCTGCATATCCGTGATTCATCGCTCTACATGCCGCGCGATTTCGACATCTCGCCCTATTTCGAAGTCGTCAAACCCACCATCGTGCGGGGTTTCGACTACACCGCCCTGCATTGGGCCGACAAGCAAAAGCCGCTCCGGGAGGTAGCGGGCGAATTCGGACCGTTTCCAGAAACAGTCCGTTCGCCGCCGCTTGTTCCTGAAAAGACTGACCAAGAGGCGCCGTTTCCGGCTCCAGAAGTGACGCCGGCTGCCGCGGCTGCGGCACTGGTCGAGCGCGTCACGGTGTCTGAACATTTCATGGTCGTCGAAGATGTTTCCGCATCCCCGCCCGAACCGCGCGAGCCGGGGCCGGTATTGGCGACTTAGGATCTCGCGCTGGATCCTGGGGCCTGCAGCGGGTAGCTCAGGCCGCAGCCGCGGAGGTTGCGCATGGCAAGCCGGCGCGCGCGAGCCCGCCATAGAGCTGCTCATTGGGCATTTCCGCGCGCAGGATCGCGCGCACCGCGACCAGCTTCTCGATATCGATGCCGGTCGCAAACCCCTTGCTTTCACACAGAAAGGCCAGATCCTCGAACACCACATTGCCGGTGGCGCCGGGCGCGAACGGGCAACCGCCGAGACCGCCCAGCGAGCCGTCGAGGATGCGGGCGCCCGCATCCAGCGCCGCCGACGCATTGGCGATGCCCATGCCCCTGGTATCGTGCAGGTGAACGCAGATCGGCTTCGACCCGGCAAGCCTGACCGCCGCCCTGGTCAGTTCGCCGACCTGCTTCGGGCCGGCATAGCCCACGGTGTCGGCAATGCCCACCGCATCGACACCGGCTTCGAAGCATTTCGCGACCAGCCGGATCACCTCCTGCGGATCGACCGGCCCGGCGATCGAGCAGCCGAGCGCCATCGAGATCGCCGCATGAACGATCGGCCTGTGCGTGCTGCGGTCGCGCAGCTCGCAAAGCCGCTTGGCATTTGCGATGGCCTCCTCGCGCGAGCGGTTGGCATTGGCCCGGCTGTGCTCTTCAGTCGCCGAGACCACCGTGGCAATCTCGGCAACGCCGGATGCCAGCGCTTCGTTGACGCCGCGTTCGTTGAGTGCCAGCGCGATCCCGTGCGCGCCGGGAAGCGATCCGACGGTGCGGACAATCTCGCGCACGTCGGCGAATTGCGGGAAGCTGTTCGCGGGCAGGAACGAGCCAACCTCGAAATGCCGCACGCCTGCGGCATATTCGTCGCGGACCCAGCGCTGCTTTGCCGCCGTCGACAGGACGGCCTTTACCAATTGCAGGCCGTCCCTGAGCCCCACTTCGCGCAAAATCACTCGATCTTCGGGATAGACGTCGGAAACGCGGGTCATGCGAGCCTCACAGTCGCGTTGGTGGTTGCAGCAACTTCCTTGGGCGAGGATTCCCGCCGCTCAAGCTCGGCGCGAATCGCGTCGGTGTCGGCACCGAGCGCCGGCACTTTCAGGCCCTCGCCGATGCTCGCTCCGTTCCACTCGACCGGCAGTGCCGGAACGCGGAACGGCTCGCCATCGACATTGACATTATGGACGAGGCCGCCGGGCCGCAACACATGCGGATCGCCCAGCAGATCCTCGGGACGATTGATCGGGGAAAAACAGATGTTCAAGCGGTCGAGCGTGGCGGAAAGCTCCGCCGCGTTGCAGCGTTTGATCTCTTCGGCGACGCGCGGAATGATCCTGTCGCGCGCCATGATCCGGTCGGTGGTGTTGCGCAGCGTCGGATCGTCGACAAACTCCTTGAGTCCGAACTCGCGGCAAAAACTCTGCCAGTGGCCTTCGGTGACGACGCCGATGAAGATGCGTTCGCCGCCCGCGGTCTCGAAGATATCGTAGATCGGCCACGCATGTTCGCGCTCAGGCATCGAGCGCGGCCGATGGCCGGTCATCTCATACTCGACCATGTGCTGCGCAACCAGGAACAGGCAGTTCTCGAACAATCCGATGCGGATATCGGCGCCCTTCGCACCGCCGCGCTTCTGATAGAGCGCGGCAAGAATGGCGATCACCCCGAACATGCCACCCATGATGTCGTTGGCGGACGATCCGACGCGCTGCGGCTTGTCCCTGGTGCCGGTCATGGCGGCAAGCCCCGACATCATCTGCACCACCTCGTCGAGCGCCGGACGATGTTGGTAGGGACCGGAAAGGAACCCCTTGTGCCCGGCGACAATCAGATGCGGATATTTCCGGCGCAGTTCCGCGGCGCCGAGGCCCTGTCTGTCGAGTTGGCCGTCGCGGAAATTCTCCAGAAACACATCGGCGCTGGTGAGCAGGCGGTGCATGGTCTCGCGATCGTCGGCGCTGGCGAAGTCGAGCACGACACTGCGCTTGCCGCGGTTGAACAGCGGGAAGAACGACGTGCCCATGCCGCCCAGGCTGCGGGTCTTGTCGCCGGCCGGCGGTTCGACCTTGATCACTTCGGCGCCAAGCTGGGCCAGGATCATGCCGCAGGTCGGGCCCATCACCATATGGGTCATTTCGACCACCCTGACGCCCGCCAAGGGTAATTCCGTCGCCGTCATTGCTGTCTCCGTGCTCTGGCCCTGGGCTATCGGCCCGGCACCCTAGCTCTCCGGGCGCCGTCTGAAAACATCTCTGACGCAGGGCCTGTTGGCTGTTCCAGAACGCGGTTCAATGGGGCCACGCCGGCTCTTGTCGAACCCGGCGCGCATGTCTACCTCTCGCGGGAACTTGCCACAGAGGACGATCCGAGATGCTGGATGCCGCGGTCAAGGCGCTGTCGCAAATCCTGTCGCCGCCGATGCGCTCGATTCTGTGGCGTTCGATCGGGCTGGCGCTGGTGCTGATCGTCGTGCTGGCGAGCGGCCTGCAGCGGCTCTTGAGCTGGTTTGCGACCTATGGCGAGGGCTGGGCCGAAGCGGCGCTGGGCCCGGGCTTCCACACCCCGCTCAACCTGCTGGCATGGATCGTTTCAATCGCCGCCGGCCTTGGTGTCGTATTCGGTGCGGTGCTGCTGATGCCCGCGATCACCTCGCTGGTGGCCAGCGTGTTCGTCGACGATGTCGCCGATCATGTCGAACGCGAACATTATCCGGCGGAACGCCCCGGCACCGCGCTGCCGTTCGGCCTCGCCATGACCGAGGGCGTCAAGACCGCGCTGCTCACCGTGCTGGTCTATCTCATTGCGCTGCCCTTCGTGTTCGTTGCCGGTGCCGGGTTCATCGTATTTTTCATTGCGACCGCGTGGCTGTTGGGGCGCGAATATTTCGAACTCGCGGCGATGCGGTTTCGCAGCCCGGCGGAGGCCAAGGCGATGCGCCGGGATAACGCGACCACGATTTTCACCGCGGGGCTGGTGATAGCGGCATTCGTGTCAATCCCGATCGTCAACCTGGCAACGCCGTTGTTCGGCATGGCCTTCATGGTCCACATGCACAAGCGGCTGTCCGGCCCGCGGCCCGAGCTGATCGAGCCGTCGCGAAACAGCGGCGTGCCGGTGGCCTGAGGCGGGTTCAAGGCCGTCATGGCCGGGCGCGTCCCGGCCATCCACGTCTTGCTTCGGAAGGGAGAAGACGTGGATGCCCGCGACGAGCGCGGGCATGACGAGCGAGAGCCAACAGACCGCCGGGAAACTCGCAGCGCATTCCGTAAATCGCGGCGGCGCTGATCGCGGCACCCGCGATCACGTCTGCCAGATAATGCCCCCCGACCGGCAGCGTCGAAACGATCATCACGGCATTGATTGCCGCCACCGGAATGAATAGCGGCCGTGTATCGCGGATCGCGTAGGTGATGAGAATGCCGAGCATGGTGTGGAAGGAAGGAAAGCTCACCACGCCTTGTACCGACGAAACATCGATCTTGGTCAGCGAACCGTCACGCAGGGCATTAAACGCATCCAGGAACGGCCACATCTCGCCTTGGCCGGCAAAATTGTCGAATAAATGCTGCGCCGGTGCAAAGTAGACAAACGCACCCGCCGCGGGAACCAGCACCATACCGATGGCTAACCCGAGCGACGCCAGGCACAGCAATCCCAGAAATTCCGAAAGCCTCTCCCCGCTGCCGCGCATCGCCAGCCAGACGATGACGCCTTCGGTGAGGGGGGCGGTGCTCGCATAGACTCTTTCGAGCAGCCTGGCCAAAAACGGATGATCGTTGACGGCGCCGAGAAAGGCCAGCCAGTTGAAGCCGAGATGGGCGTCCAGCCTCGCAAGCAAGGCATCCCGCAGCGGCAACGCCGCGGCCGTTGCAAGATAGGTAAAGACAAGCCCGACACTGCCGATCGCAAATATCGCGATGCAGCCGCGAACCAGCAGCGAAAATCGTTCCAGGGCCGCGCGCAGAAATAACGCGACACGGTCTTCGCTGTTGCGAAGCCGGTATGAAACGAGCACATAAAACCCGTAGGCGGCAACGACGTAAATCAGCGAATGCAGCAGCGCCGGCCCGGCAGCCCGGTCGAATGTCAGCGTCGACACCGGCAGCCAAATCAACTCGACGAGCGCCAAACCGGCAACGCAGGTCCAGACCACAACCATGTTGCGGCGTGCCAACGCGCCGCAATCGGAGAACATCAGCCATTCCCCGATCCGGAAGCTACCTTTGTCCGATACCGCTGCGGTCGACATCAAGTTACCTGCACCCATGGCTAGAGCTGGCCGAGAGCAGCCGATCGGGGTCGCCGAGCATCGGACCTCTCGCGTGCCGAGCATCCGGACCATTGGTTAAGAAACAGACCCGACGGCGCCGGCCCGGTTCCGCGCATCAGGTAACGAAATCCACGATGGAGGATTTGGCCTCTGCCGCCTCGATTTCCTGAGCGGCTTCGATACGTTGCTGATCGGACTTGATGGTCGCTGTCGTCGCGTTGGCCGTCTCGTCCGCGACGAGCTTGACTTCTGCCTGGCTGACCACGATCTGCGCAGGGTATGCGGGAACGATGGTGTTCATATCTCCCTCCTGGAGTTCCCACAAAATTGCAGTCATTCGTTCATGTTTTCTTAAGAGGTTCGGTTAACGCCGCTGCGAATTTCGCCGAAGCCGTTCCGGCCGCCGGCGTCTAGACCGTCTTCGCCGGCCAGCGGCAGAGATCGTTGATCAGGCAGACCTCGCAGCGCGGCTTGCGCGCCAGACAGGTGTAGCGGCCGTGCAGGATCAGCCAGTGATGCGCGTGCAGCATGAATTCGGGCGGGATCACGCGTTCAAGCCCGAGTTCGACTTCGAGCGGCGTGTTGCCGGGCGCCAGGCCGGTACGGTTGGCGACCCGAAACACGTGCGTATCGACCGCCAGGGTGTGCTCGCCGAACGCCATGTTGAGCACGACATTGGCGGTCTTGCGCCCGGCGCCCGGCAGGGATTCGATCCCGGCGCGGGTGCGGGGCACCTCGCCGCCGAATTCGGCGATCAGCTTTTCCGACAACGCGATGACGTTTTTCGCCTTGTTGCGGTAGAGCCCGATGGTCTTGATATAGTCGCGCAGCTTGTCCTCGCCGAGCGCGAGCATCTTTTGCGGCGTGTCCGCGACCGCGAACAGCGCGCGCGACGCCTTGTTGACGCCGGCGTCGGTCGCCTGGGCCGACAGCACGACCGCGACCAGCAGCGTATAGGGATTGAGATGTTCGAGTTCGCCTTTCGGCTCCGGATTGGCCTTGCGGAGGCGGCTGAACGCTTCATGGACCTCCGCCGCCGTCCACGGCTTGAACGACCCGGTTGACGCCTTGGCCGGCTTTTTCGGCCCCGGCTTGCGGCCGGCATTTGGCTTGCCGCGCGCGGGCTTCGCCCCGGATTGAACGCGGACCTTGCTGGCGCGCTTGGAACCGGTGGATCGGGATTTCGGCGGGGATTTGCGGATGATTTTCGGCATGACCGGGGTATACTGACACGCCATGACCGCGGGCAATGAATTTGATCCGGCAGAGGCCGACCCACAATTATTCTCGGCGCTGCTGACGCCGCACCGCTCGCTGAGCCGTGCCGGCTTTCTGGTGCTGATGGCGGTGCTCAGCGTGATCAGTTTCGCCGCCGGCCTGACGTTTCTGATGATGGGGGCCTGGCCGGTGTTCGGCTTTTTCGGCCTCGACGTGCTGGCGATCTACTGGGCGTTCCGGATCAATTTTCGCCACGCCAGGGCGACCGAGGAAATCTCGTTGACGCCGTCGGAGCTGCGGGTGCGCCGGGTCAGCCATCGCGGCCATGTCGTCGAGTGGGTGCTGAACCCGCTCTGGGTGCAGCTCGACCAGAAAACCCACGCCGAATTCGGCATCGAGAAGCTCTATCTGCTCTCGAAAGGCCGCCGCGTCTCCGTCGCGAGTTTCCTCGGACCGGACGAAAAGGCAAGCTTTGCCAAGGCCTTAATGGAAGCGCTGCAGACCGCCAAGCGCGGCCCGACATATAATCCGGTATCATGACGGGCTGTCGGGAATCGGGTGGTTTGGACGCGGCAGCCGGCCTACATCGGGATCATGATGAACCTTGCAATCCATGACCACCGCCTGACCAAACCCGGGCCCCAGGACGCCGCGCTCCGTGACTATGATTCGGTGCGGCGCGCCATCGCCTTCATCTCGGAACGCTGGCGCGCGCAGCCAACCATCGAATCGATGGCGGATGCGGCGGGCGTCACCCCCGATGAACTGCACCATCTGTTTCGCCGCTGGGCCGGGCTCACGCCCAAGGCCTTCATGCAGGCGTTGACCCTCGATCACGCCAAGGGATTGCTGCGCGATTCCGCCAGCGTGCTCGACGCCGCGCTCGATTCCGGTCTTTCCGGCCCGGGGCGGTTGCATGACCTGTTCGTGACTCATGAGGCGATGTCGCCGGGCGAGTGGAAGGCCGGCGGCGCCGGCATGACGCTGCGCTATGGATTCCACCCGTCGCCGTTCGGTACCGCCGTGGTGATCGCGACCGATCGCGGGCTGGCCGGGCTGGCGTTCGCCGATCCCGGCGACGAACCGGCCGCGCTTGCCGACATGCAGCGGCGCTGGCCCAGCGCGAGCTATGTCGAGGATCGCGAGGGCACCGCGGCGCTGGCCCGCCGTATTTTCGACACCCGGCTGTGGCGCGCGGATCAACCGCTGCGCGTGGTCCTGATCGGCACCGATTTCGAAGTCCGGGTATGGGAGACGCTGCTGAAAATCCCGATGGGCCGGGCGGTGTGCTACTCGGACATTGCCAGCAAGATCCGCCGGCCCAAGGCCTCGCGCGCGGTCGGCGCCGCGGTTGGAAAAAACCCGGTGTCGTTCGTGGTGCCGTGCCATCGCGCACTCGGCAAGGGCGGCGCGCTGACCGGCTACCATTGGGGCATCACCCGCAAGCAGGCGATGCTGGGCTGGGAAGCCGGCCAGGTGGGCCTGCATTAGCGGCCCGACAGCGCAGCTACACTGCACGAAAATCGTAGGGTGGGCTAAGGCGCTCTTGCGCCGTGCCCACCGCGGACGTCAGCACGTGGGCACGCTGTGCTTAGCCCACCCTACATTTCATCCGCGCGATCGAGCCGTTTCCAGAACACCGCCGTGTCGCACAGCCGGCCATCGGGAAACAGCGCATAATCCGGGATGATGCCGCTCTGGGTCCAGCCGGCTTTGACATACAGGCGATAACCGTTTTCGCCGGGCACGGTATCGAGCACCAGCAGCCAGCGGCCATGCCGCCGCGCCTCCTCATCGACCCGTGCCATCAGCGCCGCGCCAATGCCGTGACCGCGCGCCGCGCGATGCACCAGCAATTTCTTGATCTCGGCACGATGCGACTGGTTGGGCGGCGTATCCAGTCCGAGCTGCACCGTGCCGACGACGACGCCGTCCCTTGTTGCGGCCAGCAAGATCGTCTCGCCCGAGGCCACCGAGCCCGCCACCTTGCGAAAAAACCGCAGGCCGTCGGCCTGCGAGAACGGCGACATGAAGCTGACGCTGGCGCCGCCGGCGACGCAATCGACCAGTACCGCGGCGAGCTGATCGAGTACGGCCTCGCCGACCGGCGGCTCGAGAATGACGATTTCCGCCTCGCCGCTCACGCGGCGAGGTCGAGCTTCGAGGCTACGGTCGCGTCGGCGTTGAGCCGGTAGATCACCGGCACGCCGGTCGCGAGTTCGCGCGCGAGGATCTGCTTGGGCGACAGCTTCTCCAACACCATGATCAGCGCCCGCAGCGAATTGCCGTGCGCGGCCACCAGCGTACGCTCGCCGCGCAGCACGCAGGGCAGCATCTCCTGGACGTAGTAAGGCAACGTGCGCGCCAGCGTATCCTTCAGGCTTTCGCCGCCGGGCGGCGGCACGTCGTAGGAGCGCCGCCAGATATGGACCTGTTCCTCGCCCCATTTCTTACGGGCCTCGTCCTTGTTGAGACCCGACAGATCGCCATAGTCGCGTTCGTTGAGCGCCAGATCTCTTTGGGTCGGAAGTCCGCTCTGGCCGATTTCAGCCAGCACGAGATCAAGTGTGTGCTGGGCGCGCAGCAGCACCGAGGTGAAGGCGATGTCGAACGACAGCCCTTGCGCCTTCAACTGGCGGCCGGCCTGCTTCGCTTCGGCCACTCCCTGCTCGGTCAGATCGGGATCCTTCCAGCCGGTGAAAAAATTCTTCAGATTCCATTCGCTCTGGCCGTGCCGCACCAGCACGAGAAGACGGTCGCTCATTCGTTCATTCCGTTCAGATATCTAGAAGTCCTTCAGCCCGAGCACGTCGGCCATCGAATAGAATCCGGGCTTTTGACGGCGCGCCCACAACGCGGCCTTGACCGCGCCCTGGGCAAACATGGTCCGGTCCTCGGCCCGGTGCGTGAGCTCGACGCGCTCCATGGGGCCGGCGAAAATCACACTGTGTTCGCCGGTGACAGTACCGCCGCGCAGCGATGCAAAACCGATATCGCCCGAACGGCGGGAGCCGGTCTGGCCGTCGCGGCCGCGCGCGGAGTGCTCAGCGAGCGCGATCTTGCGGCCCTCGGCCGCCGCCTCGCCCAGCATCAAGGCGGTGCCGGAGGGGGCGTCGATCTTGGCCTTGTGATGCATCTCCAGAACTTCGATGTCGAAGCTGTCGTCGAGCGATTGGGCGACGCGCTTGACCAGCGCCGCCAGCAAATTGACGCCAAGGCTCATATTACCCGATTTGACCACGATGGCGCGCGAGGTCACGCTTTTGATCACGGCCTCATCCGATACCGAGAGCCCGGTGGTGCCGATGACATGCACAAGGCCGCGCTCGGCGGCGATCGCGACATTGGCGATGGTCGCGCCCGGGACGGTGAAGTCGATAATGCCGTCCGCCTGCGCCGACAGCGCCCACAGATCGGCGGAGAGTTTGACGTCATTGCCGGGCAGCCCGGCAAGCACGCCGGCGTCCTTGCCGAGGAGTTCCGAACCGGGCGCTTCGAGCGCGCCGGCGAGGACCGCGCCGGGCGTTTCCGCAATGACGCGCGTCAGCGCGCGGCCCATCCGGCCGCCGGCCCCCGCAACGATCAAGCGCATGTCGGACATGTCTTACCTCACCCTGGCCGTATAGCGGCAGCGGGCTGTTCCGGCAACCGACCGGCCGCCGGGGTCAGGGCTGGGCGCCGTCATAGCCTTCGATGATCACCAGGTCGCTCTCGGCATGCGGGCTGCGGATCTTGACCAGCCGGGCATATTCCGGCGAATTGTAGCAGGCGAGCGCGGTCTCATAGTCCTTGAATTCAAGCACCACATTGCGCGAGCGCGACGAGCCCTCCTGGCCGACAAAGCGGCCGCCGCGGACCAGGAATTTGGCGCCGTATTTCGCAAACACCGCGCCGTTCTGCGCGACATATTCCTTGTAGCCGTCCATGTTGTGAACGTCGAGCCGCGCGATCCAGTAACCTTTTGCCATTGGCCTTCTCCCTTTTTAGCCCAGCGCCTGGGCGATCTCCGCCTGGATGGCATCCGCCGCCGCCCTGGGATCGGAAGCCTCCATCACCGGACGTCCTACCACCAGATAGTCTGCGCCGGCGGCGATGGCGCGGGCCGGCGTCATGATGCGCTTCTGATCACCGCTGGCAGCCCCCGCCGGCCGAATGCCGGGGGTCACGAGGTTGATCCGAGGTCCGACGATCCTGCGCAACGCAGCCGCCTCCTCCGGCGAACAGACGAGGCCGTCGACGCCGAGCGCCTGCGCCTGTTGTGCGCGCGTCTCGACCAGTTCGGCGACGCCGAGCCGATAGCCGGCGTCGTGAAGATCACGATCGTCATAGGAAGTGAGCACGGTGACGGCGAGGATCTTCAGTCCCGATCCCGCACCCGCCTCGACCGCTGCCTTCATGGTCTGCGGATAGGCGTGCACGGTGAGAAACGTCGCGCCGAGCGTGGCAATGCTCTCGACGCCGCGCGCCACCGTATTGCCGATGTCATGCAGCTTGAGATCGGCAAACACCTTCTTGCCGCTGTCGGCGAGGCGGCGCACCAGCGGCAAGCCGCCGGCATAGGCGAGCTGATAACCGATCTTGTAAAAGGTCACGCTGTCACCGAGCCGGGCTGTCATCGCTTCGGCGGCGGCGGCGCCGGGCAGATCGAGCGCTACAATCAAGCGGTCGCGGGGGGCGATATGGGTCGGCGGCATATTCCCTCACATCATGTGCTGGGAGACTTCGATCAACTGATGCACCAGCGCTTGCAGCGCCTCGATATCGGCTGGATGTTTCAGCCGGTCCATGTCGTCATAGGCCTCGCCGGCAAATGACAGCGCGAGCTGGTTCGGGATCACCGTGGCCCGGCAGGCCGACAGGATCAGCCGCAGCGCCGCCAGCGCGCGCGTTCCGCCAAGCCGGCTTTCGGAGGCCGCCGCGATCGCAAAGGCACGCCCTCGAAACACCTGGCCACGGGTTTCAGGGGCATCCTGCACCCGGGTCACCCAGTCGATGGCATTCTTGACCAACGGCGGCACCGAGGAATTGTATTCCGGCGTGACGACGAGCACGCCATGATGGACGCCGATCATGCGCTTGAGATTGATCGCATGTTTCGGCACGCCTGATTTCGTCTGCAGATCGCCGTCATAGATCGGCAGCGGAAAATCGCCGAGCGAGATGCGCGTGACATCGGTGCCGGCCTGCGCCAGCTCGTAGGCGGCGGTCGCCGCAAGCCTCGCATTGAGCGAGCCGGTGCGCAGCGAGCCGGGGATCACGAGGATTTTCAGCGCAGGCATGATTCATGATCGTCGAGGGCGAACCGCGGGCCGGGCTACCGGGCGGCATCAGCCCTTGCGATACACCCAGACGCGAGCCGGCGGAAGGTTCATCCAGATGCGCTCGGAGGCTTCGGTGGACACGCCGGGCAGCGATTTCGGAATCGGCGGCGCCACCGAATAGGTGAACTGCACGAACGGCGCTCCCGGAGCCAGCGCCAGGAAGGCTTCGCGGATCAACTTCAGCCGGGTCAGCATCGGCTTGGTGACAAGCGGCAGGCCGGATACGACGGCGGAGGCCGGAACCTTCATCACATCCCAGAGCGAATCCCGCAACGTATAGGCATCGCCCTGCACCACCTTGGCGTGCGGGTAGCGATCGCGCAGCAATGCGCAGAATCCCGGATTGTATTCGACCAGCACAAGACGTTTCTGATCGATGCCATGTTCGATCAGCGCGTTGGTGATCGCACCGGTCCCAGGTCCGAGTTCAACCACGGGCCCCCTGGAAGCGACATCGACGTACTGCGCCATGGTGCGCGCCAACACCCGGCCGGAGGGCATCACGGCGCCCATGTGCAGCGGCTTTTCGATCCAGGAACGGAGAAAGCGAACTTCGTCGTCGAGACGAAGGGGCTTCTTCAACACGCGCGCGGACGATTGCAATGGCATTTCACTACCAGGCGGGACCGCACTTGTGCGGGAGTGTCAGAATACAGTCATAAAGAGGTATAGGTAGGCGCCGAAACGGTCAAGCCGAATGGTCACTGCGTCGTCGTGCGATTGCCGAAGAAGTCCTTGACCTTAGTGAAGAAACCCGCTGCCTCGGGTTGCGTTGCACCGGATGATAATTTTTCGAACTCGGCCAGCAAATCCTGCTGCTTCCTGGTCAGGTTTTGCGGCGTTTCGACCGCGACCTGAACATACATGTCGCCGGTCTGGCGCGAGCGCAGCACCGGCATGCCTTTGGATGCAATGCGAAAGCGCCGGCCGGACTGGGTTCCGCTGGGGATTTTTACTTTGGCCTGGCCCTTGTCGATGGTCGGCACCTCGAATTCGCCGCCGAGGGCGGCCGTCACCATCGAGATCGGCACCCGACAATGCAGATCGGCGCCATCGCGCTGAAAGAATTGATGCGTGGCAAGCGACAGAAAAATGTAGAGATCGCCCGGCGGCCCGCCGCGAACGCCGGCCTCGCCCTCGCCGGCGAGCCGGATCCGGGTGCCGTCCTCCACGCCTTGCGGAATATTGACCGACAATGTCCGCTCGCGCGTCACGCGTCCGGAGCCCGAACAGGAGGGACAGGCATCTTCGATCATCTGGCCGCGGCCCTGGCAGCCGGGACAGGTTCGCTCCAGCGTGAAGAAGCCCTGCGCCTGCCGCACCCGGCCGGCGCCGCCGCACACCGAGCAGGTCTTGGGCCGGGTTCCCGCCTTTGCGCCGGTGCCCGAACAGGACTCGCAGGTGACCGAGACTGGAATCTCGACCTGGGCGGTCTTGCCCTGAAATGCCTCTTCGAGGGTGATTTCCATGTTGTAGCGCAGGTCGGCGCCACGCTCGCGCCCGCCGCCGCGTCCACGCTGCCCGGCCATGCCGAACAGATCTTCGAAAATATCGGAAAAGGATGAGGCAAAGCCGGCGCCAAATCCGGGGCCGCCACCCGCGCCCTGCTCGAAGGCCGCGTGGCCGAACCGGTCGTAGGCCGCGCGCTTGTCGCCGTCCTTCAGGACCTCATAGGCTTCGTTGATTTCCTTGAAGCGGATTTCGCTGGCCGCGTCGCCAGGATTCCGGTCCGGATGCCATTTCATCGCGAGCTTGCGGAATGCCGCCTTGAGCTTGGACTCGTCCGCCGTCCGATCGACTTCCAGGGTTTCGTAATAGCAGCGCTTGGTAGACATCCGTCAAATCCGCCCGAAGTTCGTCGTCATTCCGAGGGAATGCGTTTTGAAAGATGCAGCCTTCGGCTTAACGAAAAATGACCCCCATCCATCGAGACGCGTGTCGCGCTCCGAAGAATGAGGGTCATGGCCGTTCGCCGCTCAGGCAGATTTCTTGTTGTTCTTGTCGTCGTCGACCTCGGTGAACTCCGCGTCGACCACGTCATCCTTGGCAGCGTCCTTGGCCGCATCGCTCTCGGCTTGCTGCTTGTACATCGCCTCGCCGAGCTTCATCGAGGTCTGCGCCAGCGTGTTGGTCTTGGCCTTGATGGCCTCGGCATCGTCGCCTTTCAGCGCTTCCTTCAAATCGCTGACGGCGTCTTCGATGGCGCGGCGCTCGCTGTCCTCGACCTTGGAACCATGTTCGGCCAGCGCCTTCTCGGTCGAATGCACCAGGCTGTCGGCATGGTTCTTGGCATCGACCGCCTCGCGGCGCTTCTTGTCCTCGGCGGCATTGGCCTCGGCGTCCTTGACCATCTTCTGGATGTCCGCCTCCGACAAGCCACCCGAGGCCTGGATGCGGATCTGCTGTTCCTTGCCGGTGGCCTTGTCCTTGGCCGAGACGTTGACGATGCCATTGGCGTCGATATCGAAGGTCACCTCGATTTGCGGCATGCCGCGCGGCGCCGGCGGAATGCCCATCAGGTCGAACTGGCCGAGCACCTTGTTGTCGGCCGCCATCTCGCGTTCGCCCTGGAACACGCGGATGGTGACGGCATTCTGGTTGTCCTCGGCGGTCGAGAACACCTGACTCTTCTTGGTCGGGATCGTGGTGTTGCGATCGATGATGCGGGTGAACACGCCACCCAGCGTCTCGATGCCGAGCGACAGCGGGGTGACGTCGAGCAGCAGCACGTCCTTGACGTCGCCCTGCAGCACGCCGGCCTGGATCGCCGCGCCGATGGCAACGACTTCGTCCGGGTTGACGCCCTTGTGCGGCTCCTTGCCGAAGAACTGCTTCACCATTTCCTGGATCTTCGGCATCCGGGTCATGCCGCCGACCAGCACCACTTCGCCGACTTCGCCGGCAGTGAGACCGGCGTCCTTCAGCGCCTTGCGGCAGGGCTCGATGGTCTTCTCGACGAGGTCGGCGACCAACGCCTCGAACTTGGCGCGCGTCAGCTTCATCGTCAGATGTTTCGGCCCTGTCTGGTCAGCGGTGATGAAGGGCAGGTTGATTTCGGTCTGGGTGGTCGAGGACAGTTCGATCTTGGCCTTTTCGGCGGCCTCTTTCAGGCGCTGCAGAGCGAGCTTGTCATTGCGCAGGTTGATGCCCTGCTCCTTCTGGAATTCATCGGCCAGATAGCTGACGAGCCGCATGTCGAAGTCTTCGCCGCCGAGGAAGGTATCGCCGTTGGTCGACTTCACCTCGAACACGCCGTCGCCGATCTCGAGGATCGAGACGTCGAAGGTGCCCCCGCCGAGATCGTACACCGCGATGGTGCCGGATTTCGACTTGTCGAGACCGTAGGCCAGCGCGGCCGCGGTCGGCTCGTTGATAATGCGCAGCACTTCAAGGCCGGCGATCTTGCCGGCGTCCTTGGTGGCCTGACGTTGCGCGTCGTTGAAATAAGCGGGAACGGTGATAACGGCCTGCTCGACCTTCTGGCCGAGATGGGCTTCCGCGGTCTCCTTCATCTTCTGCAGGATGAAGGCGGAGACCTGCGAGGGCGAATAGGTCTTGCCGTCGGCCTCGACCCAGGCATCGCCGTTCGACGCCTTGACGATCTTGTAGGGGACGAGCTTCTTGTCCTTCTCGACCATCGGATCGTCATAGCGGCGGCCGACAAGGCGCTTGACGGCAAAGAAGGTCCGCTCGGGATTGGTCACCGCCTGGCGCTTGGCGGGCTGGCCGACGAGGCGCTCGCCGTCATCGCTGAAGGCAACGATGGAAGGCGTGGTCCGCATCCCTTCGGCGTTCTCGATGACTTTCGCGTTCTTGCCATCCATTACGGCAACGCACGAATTGGTGGTGCCGAGATCGATCCCAATGACCTTTCCCATGGTCCTCATATCCTTCTTTTTGCGGCAGGTTGGCTGGGCCCTGACGGCGCACCAATCCAAACCCCCAACGATCAATTGCTCGCGATATTGCGACGGTGAGCCTCATATAGGAGGGGGCCCCAAGCCTGCAAGGACCGGGACGCAACCTTCACCCGCGAAAACCGCTCCCGTTGAAAGATAGTGTCCGCAAGCTCCGGTGGCTGCCCGGCCAGGCCACGAGACCGCTCGAGGGGCGCGGCGGCTGGCCCGGTTAGCGGGATACCGGACCGGCCCCCGGCTATTGCCGGCCGGGCAAACCCGCTAAAATGCGAGCGGAACGGAACGGCCGACCGCCCGGCGCAAGGCCGCGACCGGCTACCATTGAACGGCCTCAATGCAAACTCAGTAGATTTTTCATGAACCAGATTCGACTGCTGTCCGCGGCTATCCTGCTCGTCGCCAGCGCGCTTGCCTCCGGTCCCGCCGGCGCCGCAGACCCGGTTTTCCCGCCGGGATCCCGGGTCGGGATGACGCCGCTGGTCGGCCTTGTCGGCGCCAAAACCTTCGTCGGATTCGAAACCGAGGACCAGGGCGTCAAGGTGTTGGTGGCGGAGCTGCCGGCCGACGCCTATGGCGAGGTCATGAATGCCTTCAAGGCCAACCCCGCCGGCAGCAACGGCATCAAGCCCGAGAGCATCGAGACCACCGCAGGGGTCGCCTATTATACCGCCGAAAATGCCAAGGATGGCACCACCAGCGTGCGGCGCTATTCGATGATCATGCCGGGCGGTACGTTTTCAGGCTATATTGCGGTGCAGGTCCCCGAGAACGCCAGCAAGATCTACACCGACGCCGCGGTCCGGCAGATGTTCGCCTCGGCGATCATTCGCAAGGAAGTGCCGGTCGACGAGCAGCTTGCGCTGATGCCGTTCAGCATCGGCGACCTCGGCAAGTTCAAGAATGTCCGCACGCTGGCACCAGGAGCGGCCGTCCTTCTTGCCGACGGCGATGAAACCACCGGCTTCGAGGCCGCCCCTTTCATGCTGATCGGCGTCATGGGAGCGGCACCGACGAAGCCGCAGGACCGCGACCGGTTTGCCCAGGAGGCCACGACCACAATTCCCGGTGTGCGCGAGGCGCATCTCACGGTGTCGGAGGCGATCCGTATCGACGGCATGCCCGGCTACGAAACGCGTATCGACGCCATCAGCGGCAAGGACAACACCCCCGTCACCGTCGTGCAGTGGCTGCAATTCGGTGGCCCGACATCATTGCGCGTCATCGGCAGTGCGCCGCGCGACCAATGGGAAAATGCCTTTCCGCGTTTTCGTGCGGTGCGCGACGGAATTCACCACCGCTGATCGTCGCAAATGGGCTGACGTCTCAGGTGGCGCCGTTCGGTTCGTTGCCATTGGCGGCGGCTGCCGCCTTGGCGCCTCCCTTGGAGACGCCGACCAGCGCCGGACGCAGCACGCGCTCGCCGATCATGTAGCCAGCCTGCACCATCTGCACTACCGTGCCGGCGGGCACCGACGGGTCGGGAACCTCATACATCGCCTGCTGGAAATTCGGATCGAACTTCTCGCCCGACGGGTCGAACTTCTTGACGCCGTTCTTCTCGAGCGCGTTGAGCAGCGACCGCTCGGTCAGCTCCACGCCCTCGATCAGCGCCTTCAGGCCGGGATCGGCGGCCGCCCTGGTATCGGCCGGAACCGCATCGAGTGCGCGCTGCAGATTGTCGGCGATATCGAGCACGTCGCGCGCGAAGCCGGTGATCCCGTAGGTCCGCGCATCGGCTACCTCGCGGCTGGTGCGCTTGCGCAAATTTTCCATTTCCGCCAGCGTGCGCAGCATCTTGTCGCGCGATTCCGCGGCTTCCCTGGCGAGCGCCTCGACCGATCCTTCCTCCGGATCGTCGGGCATCACATAGGGCCTGGAGACCACCGGCTCGCCGGCCTGCGCCGCATTCGCCGGATTCTCGTTTTGCCGGTTCGGATCGGTCATGGGCTGCCTTTTCGGAAAATCGCCTGGAATCAAGTCAATGCGGGATTTGCTGGCGGGATATCGTGCTTTGGGCGCGGAAAATCAAGCGCCCCGCGGACAGGATCATCCACCCAGCATCCGGCTGACGATCCGCGCGGCATAATCCACCGTCGGAATAACCCGGGCATAGTTGAGCCGGGTCGGTCCGATCACGCCGAGAACGCCGACAATATGGCCGGCGCCGTCGCTGTAGGGCGCGATGATC
Source organism: uncultured Alphaproteobacteria bacterium (assembly GCA_963808035.1). Lineage (GTDB taxonomy): Bacteria > Pseudomonadota > Alphaproteobacteria > Rhizobiales > Xanthobacteraceae > Bradyrhizobium. The sequence goes on from CAWEEF010000017.1 coordinate 510,286, forward strand.
GTGGAGGAGCCGGACAGCGAAAACAGCTTGTTCTCCGATCCGATGAAAATCCGCACCCCTTCGGCGCGCTCGGCGCGGCCCAGCAGGTCGATTACGCCACGCTTGGTTTCGAGATCGTCGAACAGCAGCCTGACCCGCTCGAGATCCTCGAGCGCGTGCAAATCCTCCAGCAGATTGGCATGACCGCGCACGATCAGTTGGCGGTCGTCGTTCTCGCCACCCGACCAACTGGCGAGCCCGGCGGCGATCACCTTCTGCGTCAATTGATCGAGTTCGGTTCGGCTCTGCGCCAGCGCGGTCTCAAGTTCGAGGCGCGCCTCCGCCAGCGTTCGCCCCCGGATCCGCGCATTGAGAAAGTTGGTGGCTTCGATCAGCGCCGAGGAGGGAACGCCTGGCGGCAGCGTCAGCACCCGGTTCTCGACCTGGCCGTCCTCGCCGACCAGCACCGCCAGCGCCCGTTCCGGCTCCAGCCGCACGAACTCGATATGCTTCAGCCGTGAATTGGATTTGGCGGTGAGTACCACCGCCGCGGCGCGGGTCAGGCCGGAAAGCCGCGTCAAGGCTTCCCCAAGTGCGGCTTCAACCGATTGCGCCTTGCCGACCGACGCGAGCTGAGTCTGGATCGACTGCCGCTCCGGTTCGGTCAGATCGCCTACCTGCATCAGGGCATCGACGAAAAACCGCAAACCCAATTCGGTCGGCAGCCGGCCGGCGGAGGTATGCGGCGCGTAGATCAGTCCGAGTTGCTCGAGGTCCGACATCACGTTGCGGACCGAGGCCGGCGAGAGCGGCATCGCAATCAAACGCGAAATATTGCGTGAGCCGACCGGCTCGCCGGTCGCGAGATAGCTCTCCACAATTTGGCGAAAGATGTCGCGTGAGCGCTCATTGAGCTGGGCAAGCCCGGCATTCGGGGCGATCAGGCCGATCGGATCGTGGTGGGCCACCATCTCCTCCCTTCAACTGATCCTAATCTGTCCATCCCTGGCGCCGGTGACAAGCGGTCATTGGGCCCCATGGAATGCGGCCAAAGGCCTTGCCGCTGTCGCTTCCCCCACCTACAAGCACCGCGAGACCTGTAACTTTGCTGATTTCTCGGAGGATTGCCATGCGGCCAAGCCGCCGTGCGCCGGATGAACTGCGCGCCGTGTCCCTGGAACGCGGCGTCGTCAAATACGCCGAGGGTTCCTGCATGGTCAAATTTGGCGATACCCACGTGCTGGTGACGGCAACCCTGGAAGAACGGTTGCCGCCCTGGCTCAAGGGCCAGGGCCGCGGCTGGGTCACCGCCGAATACGGCATGCTGCCGCGGGCGACGCTGGAGCGCACCCGCCGGGAGGCGTCGGCCGGCAAACAGAATGGCCGCACCGTCGAGATCCAGCGCCTGATCGGCCGTTCGCTGCGCGCCACGCTGGACCTCGAAGCGCTGGGCGAACGCCAGATCACGGTCGACTGCGACGTGCTGCAGGCCGATGGCGGCACCCGCACCGCCTCGATCACCGGCGCCTGGGTGGCGCTGGCCGACTGCGTCGGCTGGATGAGGACCCGCAACATGATCAAGGCCAACGTGCTGCGCGACAATGTGGCGGCGATTTCCTGCGGTATTTATAACGGCACGCCGGTGCTCGACCTCGATTACGCCGAGGATTCGGAGGCCGAAACCGACGCCAATTTCGTCATGACCGGCGACGGACGCATCATCGAGGTGCAGGGCACGGCAGAGAAGACCCCGTTCTCGCAGGACGAGTTCCTGGCGCTGATGGCGCTGGCGCGCAAGGGCGTGGCGCGGCTGGTGGATTTGCAGAAAATGGCCGTGGCGTGATCGGGCTGGCGTAGACTGATGGATTGAAAGCCATGCATCGCCGAATCACAGACAGGCTCGTGATCGCGACCCATAATCCCGGCAAACTTGCCGAGATGCGCGAACTGCTGGCGCCGCATGGCGTCGAGGCGATCGCGGCGGGCGAACTTGGCCTCGGCGAGCCTGACGAAACCGGCGACAGCTTTCGCGCCAATGCACGGATCAAGGCGGTCGCGGCCGCCAGGGCCGCCCGGTTACCCGCCTTCGCCGACGATTCCGGACTGGTGGTCGACGCGCTGGATGGCGCGCCCGGGATTTTCTCGGCGCGCTGGGCCGGCCCCGGCAAGGACTTTTCCGTCGCGATGGCCCGGATCGAGCGCCTGCTGCAGGAGCGCCGCGCCACCGCTCCCTCGCAGCGCCGCGCGCATTTCGTTTCCGCGCTGTGCGTGGCCTGGCCCGACGACCATCTCGAAGAGGTCGAGGCCCGCGCCGACGGCGTCCTGGTGTGGCCGCCGCGCGGTACGGCCGGCTTCGGCTATGATCCGGCGTTCATGCCCGATGGACATGGGCGCACCTTCGGCGAGATGACCAGCATCGAAAAACACGGCCTGCCGCCGCTCGGGCTCGGCTTGTCGCATCGTGCCCGTGCCTTCGTGAAGCTTGCGGAGATCTGCCTTGACCCGCGCTGACAGTGAAGCGTTTGGCGTCTACGTGCACTGGCCGTTCTGCCTGTCGAAATGTCCATATTGCGATTTCAACAGCCATGTCCGCCACGCGCCGATCGACGAGGCGCGGTTCTCGCGGGCGTTTGCGCGCGAAATCGAAACCATTGCGGCGCGCACCCCGGGCCGCGAAGTATCGTCGATTTTCCTGGGCGGCGGCACGCCCTCGCTGATGCAGCCGCAAACCGTCGGCGCGATCCTCGATGCGATCGCCAGGCACTGGCGCGTCGCCGCCACGGCCGAAGTCACGCTGGAAGCCAATCCGACCAGCGTCGAGGCGACGCGCTTTGCCGGCTACCGCGCCGCCGGCGTCAACCGGGTCTCGCTCGGCGTGCAGGCGCTGGACGATGCGTCGCTGCGCGCGCTGGGACGGCTGCACACCGCGCGCGAGGCGCTCGATGCGGTCGCGATCGCGCGCAGCGCGTTCGAGCGCTATTCGTTCGACCTGATCTACGCCCGTCCCGACCAGACACCGCAAATGTGGGCGGAGGAGTTGAAGCGCGCGATCTCGGAAGCCGCCGAGCATCTGTCGCTCTACCAACTGACGATCGAGGAGGGCACGCCGTTCTTCGGCCTTCACGCCGCCGGCAAATTGAAGACGCCGGACGAGGCGGTGGCGCGCGCGCTGTACGATGTCACCCAGGAGGTCTGCGCCGCGCATGGACTGCCGGCCTACGAGATTTCCAACCACGCGCGATCCGGAGCGGAATGCCAACACAATCTGGTGTACTGGCGCGGCGAGGAATATGCCGGCATCGGGCCGGGCGCGCATGCCCGCCTCGATATCGACGGGATCAGACACGCGATCGCCACCGAGAAGCGGCCCGAAGCCTGGCTGATGCGCGTCGAAGCCACCGGTCATGGTGTTGTGACCGACGACCCCCTCAACAGCGAAGAGCGCGGCGACGAGTTCCTGCTGATGGGGCTGCGCCTCGCCGAAGGCATCGATCCCTGGCGCTATGCCGCATTGTCGGGCCGCGCGCTCGATCCGGACCGGATCGCCGTGCTGCGGGAAGAAGGCGCCATTGCCGTCGATGACAGCGGCCGGCTGCGGGTCACGCAGGCCGGGTTTCCCGTGCTCGACGCGGTGGTGGCTGATTTGGCGGCGTAGCGAGCCGGGTCGTTCTTCTTGCGCCCGCGCGCCGCGCTGGGATCGGAATCCACGACCACGTTACTGGACCGTAGCTGTCTGCTTAGGCGAGCGAAACGGCTTGACGGGAAACAAGCGCCACATCAGCCGCGTCCACCAATATCCGATGGCACTGGACGTTCCCGACACTCGAAGAGCTATTGGCCGCGCCGGAATAACCGCTAAGGTTGCATTGCCTACATTCAGTCCTATGTGCAATAGTTTCACATCCTGTCATTGATTTTGTGCAGCCATTGCACTATCTTTGCGTCATCGAGGCCACATGGCGGGCATTGTTGCGCCTCTAAGTAACTGCAGGATCTACATTTATCCTGGAGACCACAATCCCCGCACTTCCACTTAAAAGGTCCAAATTCGAGGGCTTCCGTGGACATGATGAGCTTGGAGGTTGTCGCTGGGAAGGCGTCAAAAAAGGACCTGGCCGAAGCCAAAGAATGGGCCGCAAAGCCAGAAAATCTGGCCGTGTTGGTAGCAGAGTGGAGAAGGCTCAATGAACGAGACTGATATCGTTGATAGTGGGATTCGGCTTCCCCGGATGGCGACTGTCCAGCCGCTCCGCGACTTTGTGCTTCGAGTTAGATGGTGGGAAGGCCCGAGGGCTGGACGTGAAGATTTCGTGGACGTTAGCCCGGCTATCTTTAGCTACAAAGTCTACCGTCCTCTGAGAGATGAAAATCTTTTTTTGACCGGGATCATCGCCGAAGACGGAGATGCCATCGCGTGGGGTAGCGATGCAGATTTAATGATGTCTGCAGAGACCATCCAATCCCTCGCACAGGAAAGTTGGACGCCCAAGGAATTCCTGGACTTCCTCACGCGAAATAGACTTACGCAAGAAGCCGCCGCTGCACTGTTAGGCAGAAGCAGAAGGCAAATCGCAACTTACGCTACGAAGGGGCCGATCCCTCGCGTCATCGCGCTTGCATGCTACGGGTTTGAATCTCTCTGGCGCGATAGATTCTTGCAGGGTTCGGGCGGCATCAACGCACAACCTTCCGCGATATCAGTCCGGGCCCCTGAGCAGAATGAACAATCCCATTCTCCCGCTGCCCACGCAGCGCCACGCCAACGCGCTGGGCCATAAGCCTCGCCTTTGTCGGAGGCCGGAATGCTTTGGGCTTCTACGCGGCAAAACTTTTCGGCGAGCCGGCGACCGCCACACCGCCGCCCGATCCCACCCGCATGACCGCCAGGCCGCGTTCGTTGCTGCCGTCGGCACGGAAACGGAACAGGCCGTCGATGCCGGCAAAGCCGGATGGATTGGTCAGGACATCGGGTGAAAACCGAGTTGGGCCCTGCGTCCTCGCCAGCGCCGCCACCAGTGCCACCGCGTCATAGGCAAGCGTCGCGGTTCGCACCGGGTCGGCGCCGTATTTGGCGCGGTAACGGCTGGAAAAGCTGCGGAAACCGGCCGGATCTGGCGCCGCATAAAGGCCGCCCTGCAAGGCCGGGCTCGCGAACACGCGCGGATTGTCCCACAAGCCGGTACCGAGCAACTGGATGTTCTTCAGATTGGCGCCGGCCGCGGTCAGCGCATCGGCCACCTGCACCACCGAATCGCCGTCGTCGGCAATAAAGAGCGCATCCGCGGTGCCGAGAGTCGGCGCCACGGTTCGCGCCGCGGTGGCGCGATCGGCGCCGTATTTCTGCAAGGCGACGATGCGGCCGCCGCGGCGGCCCACCGCCTGCTTGAACGCGGCCTCCACCACATTGCCATAGGCGTTCTCGGGCAGCAGCGCGGCAAATGATCGTTTCCCGAGGCTGGCGGAATATTCGACAATCCGGTTCACATCGGACTCCGGCAGGAAGCTCAGGAGATAGACTCCCCGGCCGGCCACGCTTGAATCGGTCGAGAACGCGATCACCGAAATGCCGCGTGCCCGCGCGAGCTGGGCGGTCGCCGGAACCGACACCGCAAACAGCGGGCCGAGAATGATCTCCGCGCCTTCGTCAAGCGCCTGCTGCGTTCCCTGCTGCGCGCCTTGCGGGCTGCCGCCGTCATCCTTGATCAGCACCTGAAGATTCGGATTCTGGAATTCCGCCAGCGCCATCTCGGCGGCATTCTTCATGGATTGCGCGGCAACCCCGGCATTGCCGGACGCCGACAGCGGCAGGATCAGGCCGACTTTGACCTGGCCAGTGCCGACCGCGAGCGGCTGCTGGGCCGGTCCGGCCGGACCGGGCGCAGCCTCCTGGGCGCCGAACTGGTTGAGGCTTTGCTGGACGCCCGCGCAGGCCCCGAGCAGGGGGGCGCCGAGAATGAAGCCAACCGCGCTCCGCCGGGTGGCTCCGGCAGGCTGAAATTTGCGATCGAGCGGGCCCACCATCGGTTCTCTATCTCTTGACCGACCGGAATCGGTCAGGACATTGCCTCCCGGCGATCAGGAGGGTGGATTCAGGCATATTGTCGACGAATAGTTAACCAAAACAAAAGGATTATAGCGATGCGACATCGGCGCGCCGGTTGCGGAATTCCGGTTCCTTGCGGGCAGATAGCCGGCGACTCAGCCGGGCAGGATCGTGGCGTCCGCGCCTCGTTACCACTAGATTGAACCGATGCGCGCCAAAGCTGCCTCCCCAGATACATCCGACGGCGTCACGGGTTTCACGGCCCGCAGCTTTTCGATCGGCGGCCAGTTGCTTTCCGCCCCAAAGCCCCGGCCGGGACTTTATCTGGTTGCGACCCCAATCGGCAATCTCGGCGACATCACCCTGCGCGCGCTGGAAACGCTGGCCGGCGTCGATGTCATCGCCTGCGAAGACACCCGCATCACCCGCCGGCTGATCGAGCGGTATGCGATCACGACACAGCTCAGACCCTATCATGAACACAACGCCGCGGCAGCGCGGCCGAAAATCATGCAACGGCTGGCACAGGGCGCCGCCATCGCGCTGGTTTCGGATGCCGGAACCCCGCTGATTTCAGATCCCGGCTTCAAGCTGGTGCGCGAGGTCTGCGCGGCGGGACATGCCGTGATCGCGCTGCCCGGAGCGTCATCGGTGCTGACGGCGCTTTCGGTGGCAGGGCTGCCGACCGACCGGTTTTTCTTCGAAGGGTTCCTGCCGGCGAAAGCGGCCGGCCGGCGCGCGCGGCTGACCGAGCTTTCGCGAATCGATGCAACGCTGGTGATGTTCGAATCCGGAAATCGCCTCGCCGACGCCTTGGCCGATCTCGCTGCCATCATGGGCGGGCGCGACGCCGCGATCTGTCGCGAACTGACCAAGATGCATGAAGAGGTCCGGCGCGCCCCGGTCGCCGAGCTGGCGCGCGCAGCCCCTGTGTTGGAGACCCGCGGCGAATTCGTGCTGGTGCTGGGTCCGCCCGCGGCCGGCGCGCAGCTCATGCCCGAGCACGAACTCGACCTGCTGTTGCGAAATCAGCTCGCCCGCGAAAGCGTCAGGGATGCGGTGGCGCACGCGGTCGAATTGTCCGGCCGGCCGCGCCGCGAGATCTACGCGCGCGCACTGCAGCTCGCCCGAAACAATCATGCGGAAGGCGATGATGGCCAAGATGGATGACGCCGGGCCGGTGGCGGCGCCGCTGCGATCCGCTTCGCCGGCGCGGCTTGCGGCGTTTCGCACCGGCGTTTCCGCCGAGGCGCGCGCCGCGGCTTTTCTGACCTTCAAGCGCTATCGCATTCTGGCGCGACGCTTTCGCACCCCCTTTGGCGAGATCGACCTGGTCGTCCGCCGCGGCAACCTCTTGGTCTTTGTCGAGGTCAAGGCCCGGGCCAGTCTCGAGGAGGCCGCCTATGCGGTGACGCCGCGCCAGCAACGGCGCATCATCGATGCGGCACAGGCCTGGCTGGTGGCGCATCCCGAACATGCCGAATTCGAGCTGCGTTTCGATGTCATGCTGATTGCGCCGCGACGACTTCCGCGCCATCTGTTAGCGGCGTTCGACGCCAGCCCCTGAATCCTCCCCGACCGAGCCAACTTGCGGACCCGAAAATGAAACTGAATATCGCCGTCCAGATGGATCCCATCGCGCGCATCAATATCGGCGGCGATTCGACCTTCGCGCTGCTTCTGGAAGCGCAGAGGCGCGGCCACGGCATTTGCTATTACACGCCGGACAGGCTGTCGCTGCGCGGCGAGGAACTGGTAGCGCCGGTTCAGCGGCTCACCGTGCGCGATCAGGCCGGCGACCATTTCAGCCTCGGCGAGCCGCAGCGCGAGCCGCTCGCGGCCTTCGACGCGGTGCTGCTGCGGCAGGACCCGCCATTCGATCTTGCCTACATCACGTCGACGCATCTGCTCGAACGCATCCATCCGAAGACGCTGGTGGTCAACGATCCCGTCAGCGTGCGCAACGCCCCGGAAAAGATCTTCGTGATGGATTTTGCCGACCTGATGCCGCCGACCCTGATCTCGCGAGACCTCGACGAGATCAATTCGTTCCGCGACCAACACGGCGCGGTAGTGATGAAGCCCCTGCACGGATATGGGGGCGCGGCGGTGTTTCGCATCCTGCCGCAGGACATGAATTTCGGCTCGCTGTTCGACATGTTTTCGGTGACGTTTCGCGAGCCGTGGGTGATCCAGCGCTTTCTTCCCGAGGTCAAGCACGGCGACAAGCGCATCATTCTGGTGGACGGCGAATTCGCCGGCGCGGTCAACCGGGTCCCGGCGGCGGACGACCTGCGCTCCAACATGGTGCGCGGTGGAGCCGCCAAGGCGACCGAGCTTTCGCCGCGCGAGCGCGAGATCTGCACGCGCCTCGGCCCGGCGCTGCGCGAACGCGGGTTGCTGTTTGTCGGCATCGACGTGATCGATGGCTTTCTCACCGAAATCAACGTGACCTCGCCGACCGGCATTCGCGCCGTCGCGCGGCTCGGCGGCCCCGACATCGCCGCGAAAATCTGGGACGCGATCGAGAAGAGGCGCGGGTAGGCCGTCCCGTTCCCTCATTGTTCTTGCTCTCCTCAAAACTATCCGCTACCTTTGGTTGCAGGAAGAAGGGGCGGCATGGTCCAGCGGGTATCGACCGTAGCGTTCGAAGGGATTGAGGCCCGTGCTGTCGACGTGCAGGTGCAGGTCGCGCCCGGGCTGCCGGCGTTCACCATTGTCGGGCTGCCGGACAAGGCGGTATCGGAGGCGCGGGAGCGGGTACGCTCGGCGTTGATCGCCTCGGGACTCGCGCTGCCGGCGCGGCGAATCACCGTCAATCTCGCCCCCGCCGATCTGCCCAAGGAAGGCAGCCATTATGACTTGCCGATCGCACTCGGCCTGATGGCAGCGATCGGCGCCATTCCGCCAGATGCGCTGAACGGCTTTACCGTGCTCGGCGAACTCGGGCTCGACGGATCGATTGCGCCGGTCGCCGGCGTCTTGCCCGCGGCGATCGGCGCCAATTCGCGTGACGAGGGCCTGATCTGCCCGGCGTCCTGCGGCGCCGAAGCGGCCTGGGCGAGCCCGGATATCCAGATCGTGGCGGCGAATTCGCTGATCCAGATTGCCAACCACTTCAAGGGCACGCAGGTGCTGTCACGGCCCACACCAAGGGTCCATGAACACCAGACCGCGCTGCTCGATCTGCGCGACATCAAGGGCCAGGAAAGCGCCAAGCGCGCGCTCGAGATTGCCGCGGCCGGCGGCCATCATCTGCTGATGATCGGTGCTCCCGGCGCCGGCAAATCGATGCTCGCGGCGCGGCTGCCCTCGATCCTGCCGCCGCTGTCGCCATCCGAGCTCCTGGAAGTATCGATGATCGCCTCGGTCGCCGGCGAGATCGAAGGCGGCGCGCTCACCGCGCGGCGGCCGTTCCGCTCGCCGCATCATTCGGCGAGCATGGCGGCGCTGACCGGCGGGGGCGTGCGGGCAAAGCCGGGCGAAATCTCGCTGGCGCACCAGGGTGTGCTGTTTCTCGACGAATTGCCGGAGTTCGACCCGCGGGTGCTGGATTCGCTGCGCCAGCCGCTGGAAAACGGCGAGGTCGCGGTATCGCGTGCCAACCATCGCGTCACCTATCCGGCGCGCTTCATGCTGGTTGCGGCGATGAATCCCTGCCGCTGCGGCCACGGCTGCGAGCCCGGCTATTCCTGCAAGCGCGGACAGGTCGACCGCTGCACCGCGGACTATCAGGCGCGCATCTCGGGGCCGCTGATGGACCGCATCGATTTGCGCATCGAGGTGCCGGCGGTTACCGCCGCCGACCTGATCCTGCCGCCGCCGGCAGAAGGTTCGGCGGAAGTCGCCGCCCGCGTCGCGGCCGCGCGCGACCTGCAGCGTGCGCGCTACGCCGCGGCCGGACTGACGCGGATCCGCACCAATGCCGAGGCCCCCGCCTCACTGCTGGAACAGATCGCGCAGCCGGACCCGCAGGGAGCGAAGCTGCTTCACGAGGCCGCCGAGACCATGCGGTTGTCGGCGCGCGGCTACCACCGCGTGCTGCGTGTCGCCCGCACCCTTGCCGACCTCGACGGCACCGAGCGGATCGGCCGGGTGCATCTCGCCGAAGCCCTGTCCTACCGGGCCCTCGCCGAGGATGTCCGGCGCGCCGCCTGAATCGATCGATCGAAAGGCGACCGCGCCCCATCGACCGGCTTCGCCGCTCTGAAACCGATCTTAACGTTTCGTCAACCCTGTTCTCATCGGGCGGCGCGACCTTTCCTCGCCTCAAGCACTTTGCAAGGTCACCGCCGCATCGTCGGCGCCAGCACGCGGCGCGCGCCGGGGCGGACTCGGGTGGGACGGCGCGAAACGATCGCGGTGCCGAAGGCAATTTTCGGGGACGTCGGCAATGGGGATGGTTTTCCGGATCAAGTTGGGGTTCCGCCGCTTTGGGCGACGGCATCCCGTGCTGACCTTTACGATCCGTTCGTTCATGATCTTCTCCGCCGCCTTCGGCGGCGCCTATGGCTTCATCACCGGAAGCCGATCGCCAAATTCCGGCTACGATCCGCATGCCTTTGCCATTGGCGCGAGTTTCCTGTTCGCGATCGCCTGCGTCGCGCTCGCCACGCTGAGTATCCGGTTGCGCTGGATGCGCCGGCGGCTGCGCAAGGTCGCCCTGCACAATGAAGCGCTGGCCGACCGCAACTGGGAACTGCAGGAGGCCGAGCAGCGTGCCCGCAGCCTGTTCGAATCCCAGGGCGATCTGATCATTCTGCGCGACGCGGAAGGCTGCATCACCTTCGTCAACGATGCCTATTGCGAATTGGTCGCGCGGCGGCGCGCCGCGCTGATCGGCAGCCGCTTCGCACCGGCCATCCTCGAACAGGGCGACACCGCGATCGAGGCCAACGGCACCCGGATTCACGACCAGAAAGTCGCAACACCGCTCGGGCCGCGATGGATCGCCTGGCGCGAGGGCCTGGTTCGATCGGACGCCGGGCGGCCCGCGGAAATGCAGAGCGTCGGCCGCGACGTGACCGACCGCACCGAAACCGAACGCGCGCTGGCCGAGGCCCGCGACCTCGCCGATGCGGCGAGCCGCGCCAAGTCCCGCTTCCTCGCGATGGCCTCCCATGAAATTCGCACCCCGCTCAACGGCATCATCGGCATGAGCGGATTGCTCCTGGATACACCGCTGACGCCGGAACAGATGACCTATGCGAGAGCGGTGAAAACCTCGGGCGATGCCCTGCTTTCGCTGATCGAGGAACTCCTCGACTACTCCAAGATCGAGGCCGGCAAGATCGATCTCGAACAACGTCCGTTCGCACTGAGCGCCCTGGTTGAGGACATCACCGAACTGCTGGCGCCGCGGGCCCAGGCGCGCCAGATCGAGATCGCCGCCTATGTCGACGAGCGGCTGCCCAGCGAAGTGATCGGAGACGCGGCGCGGCTGCGGCAGGTGCTGCTCAACCTGGCGGGCAACGCCATCAAGTTCACCTCAACCGGCGGCGTAGCGCTGATTGTCGAGCCCGGTATCTGGCCCAATGAGATCAGCTTTTTGGTGCGCGATACCGGCATCGGCATTGCGCCGGAGGCGCAGCAGCGGATTTTCCGCGAGTTCGAGCAGGCCGACCACCGCATCGCCAGGAATTATGGCGGTACCGGACTGGGGCTCAGCATCAGCGAGCGGATCGTCAAGCGGATGGGTGGCCGCATCACGCTGGAAAGCAAGCCGGGCACCGGCTCGACCTTCGAGGTGTCGGTGCCTCTCGCCGCGTCCCGCGGCAATGGCGGCGAGCGCGCGGCGGTCGCCGCACCGGATCTGAACGGCGAATCGATCCTGCTGGTGGCGCCGCAGACCATCGAGGCCTCACTGGTGGCCCGGCGATTGCAGCGCTGGGGCGGCCAGACCTGCATGGTGTCGGATATCGCGGTGGCGCAGGCGTTGCTGCCGGAACGGGCATGGCACGCCGTTCTGGTCGACCATGCATGGGGCGCCGACGAGGTCGAACGGCTGGCCGACGCGGCGCGGGTCCATGCCACGCGGCGCATCGTCCTGCTCACGCCGGCCACGCGGCACGAGTTCAAATCCACCTCCGCCTTTACCGGCTATCTGGTCAAGCCGTTGCGCGCGGCATCGCTGGCGGCCCGCCTGACCAGAACGCCGGAAGTTCTCGCGCCCGACCTTGCCGGCGATCCGCTGATCGACATCCCCGACGCTGTCGAGACACCGGTTATCGCTCCGTTGCGCGGCCTTTCGATCCTGGTCGCGGAAGACAACGAGATCAACGCGCTCCTGATGCGCTCGCTGCTGACCCGACTGGGACACCGCGCCGTCATCACCACCAACGGCGAGGCCGCGCTGGAATCCTGGCTCGCGGCCAAATCGGCCGGCGCTCCCTATGACCTGATCCTGATGGATATCCAGATGCCGCAGCTCGACGGCATCGAAACCGCCCGGCGCATCCGTAGCCGCGAGGCCGGCCAACCTGGCCGCCAGACCCCGATCCTCGCGCTCACGGCCAACACGCTGGTGGAGGACCGTTACGCCTGCTTCGAAGCCGGAATGGATGGGTTCCTGATCAAGCCGCTCGATCGCGAGAAGCTCGCCGACGCACTCGCCGGCCTCGCCGCCTCGCGGCATCTCGTGGCGTGAGACGTTGGGCCGAACGGCACCCGGCGATTACGTATCGTCAAAATTCGGCCTCTAAAGCCGGCGCAGCGCTACCTGTTCGACGACATGGTCGGCGCCCTTCTTAAGGATCAGCGTCGCCCGCGGCCGCGTCGGCAGGATGTTGTCCTCGAGATTGGCAAGGTTGGTGCGCTCCCAGATCGCCAACGCGGTGGCCGTGGCCTCCTCGTCGGACAGCGGCGCATAGCGGTGGAAATAGGATCGCGGGCTGGTGAACGCCGTATCCCGGAGCGCCAGGAAGCGGCGGACATACCAATCGCGCAGCACCGATTCCTCGGCGTCGATATAGACCGAGAAATCGAAGAAGTCCGAGACCACGGGAACCGCCTTGCCGTCGCGCGGCAGCCGGCCGGTCTGCAGGACATTGACGCCCTCGACAATCAGGATGTCCGGGCGGTCGATCTCGACCCATTCGTTCGGAATGATGTCGTAGGTCAGATGCGAATAGACCGGAGCCCGCACCGGCCGCCTCCCCGCCTTGATGTCGCTCAGGAACGACAGCAGCGTCGGCAGGTCGTAGCTTTCCGGAAAGCCCTTTTTCTGCATCAGGCCTTGCCGCTCGAGCACGGCATTGGGAAACAGAAAGCCGTCCGTCGTCACCAGATCGACCTTCGGCCGCGGCGACCATCGCGCCAGCAGCGCCTGCAGCACCCGCGCGGTGGTCGATTTGCCCACCGCCACCGATCCGGCGACGCCGATGATGTAGGGCATCTTGCGGTCCTGGATGCCGAGGAAGCGGCGCTGCGCGAAATACAGCCGCTGCATGGCGTCGACATAGATCGACAATAGCCGCGACAGCGGCAGATAAATATCCTCGACCTCCCTAAGATCGAGCCGGTCGTGCATCGAACGCAGCGCCGCGATCTCGTCCGCCTCCAGCGTCATCGGCGTATCGTCGCGCAGCCGCGCCCACTGCTCCCGGGAGAACACCCGATAGGGGTTGTATTGCTGGTCCGCCGCCCGAATATCCATGAAGCCGCCTCAAGCTTTTGGGCAAAGCCCTTTGGTTGAGCTAATCGCGCTTGCGCGCCGCCTTTTCTTCCAGCCCGGACATCGTCGTCCGCTGCGCCAGTGCCGCCTCGACATCCTCAAGCCTGATATCGCGTGCCTTCAACAGCACCAGGAAATGAAACAGCAGGTCGGCGCTTTCGGCGATCAGATGATCGCGATCGTTCTCGACCGCGGCGATCACGGTTTCCACCGCCTCCTCGCCGAATTTCTTGGCGCAATGCTCCGCGCCCTTGTCCAGCAGCTTGCGGGTGTAGGAACCCTCGCCGCCCGAGGCGGCGCGGGCATCGACGGTGGCAGCCAGATCATGGATGGTGAAACGCGGCATCAACTCAACTCACACACGCGCCCGAAAAGGGGTGGACGACGTTCGTCCCGGGCTGTTTAGCACTTCTGTCAAAAAGAGTCGTCACGGATCGAGCCGCATCGGCAGTCCGGCGCGCACCATGTGGTCCTTGGCTTGCCGTATGGTAAATTCACCGAAGTGGAAGATCGATGCCGCCAGCACCGCGGTCGCATGCCCCTCGCGGATGCCGTCGACCAGGTGATCGAGGTTGCCGACGCCGCCTGACGCGATCACCGGCACCGAAACACTATCGGCGACCGCCTGCGTCAGCGGAAGGTCAAATCCGGTTCGGGTGCCGTCGCGGTCCATCGAGGTCAGCAGGATTTCGCCGGCGCCGAGCGCGACGACTTGCTGGGCATATTCGACCGCATCGATGCCGGTGGAATTGCGGCCGCCATGGGTGAAGATCTCCCAGCGCTGCGATCCGCCGCCGCGGGTAACCCGCTTGGCGTCGATCGCGACCACAATGCACTGATCGCCGAATTTCTCGGCCGCCTGCTTGACGAATTCGCGGCGGCTGACGGCCGCGCTGTTGATCGACACCTTGTCGGCGCCGGATCGCAGCAGGGTGCGGATGTCGTCGACGGTACGGACCCCGCCGCCCACCGTCAGCGGCATGAAGCAGGCTTCCGCCGTGCGCCGGACCACGTCGAGCATGATGCCGCGGTTTTCATGGGTGGCGGTGATGTCGAGAAAGCACAATTCGTCGGCGCCGGCGGCATCATAGGCGACGGCCGCTTCCACGGGATCGCCGGCGTCGCGCAGGTCGACGAAGTTGACGCCCTTCACCACCCGGCCGTCCTTGACGTCGAGGCAGGGAATCACGCGCACCTTGAACATGGCAAACTCCTGTGGCGTTTTCGAGCGAAGTGGCTCCCCGGTTCGCGTGAAGAAAACGCGTCAAAACAAGAAACTTCTAGGCCGCAGCCCGTGCGGTGCGGATCAGCGCCAGGGCGGCAGCGGCATCAAGCCGGCCGTCATAGAGCGCGCGGCCCGCGATCGCGCCTGCCAGTTTGCTGGCGCGCGGTGCCAGCAGCGCCGTGACGTCGTCGATCGAAGCGAAACCGCCGGATGCGATCACCGGAATCGAGATCCGCTCGGCGAGCGCAACGGTGGCGTCGAGATTGAGGCCCTTCAACAAGCCGTCGCGGGCGATGTCGGTGAAGATGATGGCGGCGACGCCGGCATCCTCGAACCGCCGCGCGATCTCCAGCGCCGTGACCTCGGATGTTTCCGCCCAGCCTTCGACCGCGACCTTGCCGTCGCGGGCGTCGAGGCCCACCGCCACGCGGTCGGGAAATGCCCTGGCCGCGCCCTTCACCAACTCCGGATCGCGCACCGCCGCGGTGCCGATAATGACGCGTGCCACGCCCTTGGCGAGCCAGCCCTCGACGGTCGCGAGGTCGCGGATGCCGCCGCCGAGCTGCACCGGGATCGCGATCTCCCTGAGCATCGCCTCGACCGCCAGCGCGTTGATCGGCTTGCCGGCAAAGGCGCCGTCGAGGTCGACCACATGCAGATACTCAAAGCCCTGGGCGGCAAAAGTGCGCGCCTGCGCCGCCGGATCGAGGTTGAACACGGTGGCGCGCGCCATGTCGCCCTGTTCGAGGCGCACGCACTGGCCATCTTTCAGGTCGATCGCGGGAAACAGGATCACGGCTTCCACTTCAGGAAATTGGCAATCAAGGCAAGCCCGAAGCGCTGGCTCTTTTCCGGGTGAAACTGGGTGCCGATCGCGGTGTCCTTGCCGACGATGGCGGTGACCGGGCCGCCGTAATCGGCGCGCGCCAGCACGTCCGCCTCGTTGGCGGCGTTGAGATGGTAGGAGTGCACGAAATAGGCGTGGCGCCCCTTCGGGCCGAGCGGCAGCCGCTCCAGCACCGGATGCTCGCGGATCATGTCGAGCGTATTCCAGCCCATATGCGGGATTTTCAGGTTCTCGTCGCGCGGCGAAATCTTCTCGACGTCGCCCTCGATCCAGTTGAATCCATCGGTGGTGACGTGCTCCTTGCCGCGGGTTGCCATCAGTTGCATGCCGACACAGATGCCGAAGAACGGCCGCGCCTTGTCGCGCACGGCCTCCGTCATCGCCTCGGTCATGCCGTCGAGCGCATCCAGCCCGCGGCGGCAATCGGCAAAGGCGCCGACGCCGGGCAGCACGATGCGATCGGCGCGAAACACCATTTCGGGATCGCGGGTCACCATGATCCTGTCGGGCGTGTCCATGCTGCGCGCCGCGCGCTCGAAGGCTTTCGCGGCGGAGTGCAGATTGCCGGAGCCGTAATCGATGATGGCCACGCTCACCGCAAGGCTCCCGGCTCGGGAAACAATCCGATGATCTCGTCCGGCCGTGGCGGCTTGGAGAAGGCCTGGCCCGGGACCTCGCGGGTCGGCGGCGGTCCGCCACGATCGACCGCGGGCTGATCGTTGCGAAGGCCGCGCTGCTCGGCGGCCCAGCGATCGAAAAAGCGCCGCTCGGCGGACTCCTCGTCATCAGCCACCACGATGTCGAGCTGACGCCAGTTGCGCCGCGACAGCGTCCAGCGCTCGAGGCTCGCCGCCTCAAATCCGGTCAGCAGCGCGAACAGTAGATTTGCGGCGATGATCGCGCCCGAGCTTGCTCCGAGGCGCGCCATTCCGACCTCGAGCGCCACGATGACGGCAATCCACCCGATCAGCGCCAGCCACAGCCGATGCCAGACCAGCCAAAGCGGGCCGAACAGGAAGGCCCAGAAGTAAAATCCGTCACGCACGAAGGCAAAGCGGTCGGCGGCGCGAATGTCGGAAATATTCGCCTCCGGAGCATGAACTGTATAGACCGGCATCGCTTCTCTCCGCCGAACACAATATCAGCCGCCGAGCTGCCCCTTGGTGGATGGCACTTCGCCCGCGGCGCGCGGATCGATCGCGACCGCCGCGCGCAGCGCCCTCGCCAGACCCTTGAAACAGGATTCGGCGATATGGTGGCTGTTCTCGCCATATAGGGTCTCGACGTGCAAAGTCACGCCGGCATTGATCGCAAAGGCGTTGAACCATTCACGCACCAGTTCGGTGTCGAAAGTGCCGACCTTGTCGCGCGGAAAATCCACCTTGAACACCAGCACCGGCCGTCCCGAAATGTCGATCACGACGCGCGACAGCGTCTCGTCCATCGGCATGTGGATCGAGGCATAGCGGGTGATTCCGGCCATGGTGCCGAGCGCCTGCTTCACCGCCTGGCCGAGCGCGATCCCGACATCCTCGGTGGTGTGGTGATGGTCGATGTGAAGGTCGCCGTGGGCCTTGACGGTGAGGTCGAGGCGCGAATGCCGGGCCAACAGATCGAGCATATGGTCGAAAAAGCCAATTCCAGTGGCAATGCTGGACACGCCGGACCCGTCGAGGTTTACCGTTACCTCGATATCGGTTTCCTTGGTCTTGCGCTTGATGGTCGCCGTGCGCATGAAAGTCTGCTTTCCCGCTCCTGAAAACGCGCCCTTTTAACAGGCTGGTGCTACCTTCGCTACTGCGGGATGACGCTGTCGGGGCTTAACTTTGCCCTATGGTGACCGGATTTCGCGGTCCAGGCCGCCGATTGTAACGCGGCTCGCCCGTCCCTAAATCTGGCGGGCATATGAGGGTCCTTCATGCAAGCATCAGCCAATGAGTTTCCGGTCTGGCACGGCACCACCATTTTGACGGTCCGCAAGGGCGGCAAGGTGGTGGTCGGCGGCGACGGGCAGGTTTCGATCGGCCAGACCGTCATCAAATCCAACGCCAGGAAGGTCCGCAAGCTCGGCAAGGGCGACGTGATCGGCGGCTTTGCCGGCGCCACCGCCGACGCCTTCACGCTGTTCGAGCGGCTGGAAAGCAAGCTCGAGCAATATCCGGGGCAATTGACCCGCGCCGCGGTCGAACTCGCCAAGGACTGGCGCACCGACCGCTATCTGCGCCGGCTCGAGGCCATGATGATCGTCGCCGACAAGGAGGTGTCGCTGGTGCTGACCGGCACCGGTGACGTGCTGGAGCCCGAGGCCGGCGTGATGGCGATCGGCTCCGGTGGCAATTACGCGCTGGCGGCGGCTCGTGCCCTGGTCGATACCGACAAGGACGCCGAGACCATCGTGCGCCGCGCGCTTGATATTGCCGCCGATATCTGTGTCTACACCAACCGCAATGTGACCATCGAGACGCTGACCACAACGGGCTGAGCATGACGGCTTACGCGTTCCGCCCGATGTCGGTCGGCGACCTGCCGACGATCCGGCGCTGGCTCGAGACCCCGCATGTCTCGGAGTGGTGGCACGATCCTGGGGAACAATTCGAGCTCGTCAGCGGCGATCTTGCCCATCCGGACATGGCCCAGTTCATCGTCAGCGCGGACGGGCGGGAATTCGCCTATCTGCAGTGCTACAATCTCGGCGTCTGGGATGGCGGTTTCGGCACGCAGCCCGAGGGCGCGCGCGGTCTCGATCAGTTCATCGGCGAAGCCGACATGCTCGGCCGCGGTCATGGATCGGCCTTCATCCGCGCCTTTGCCGACCGTCTGCTGGCGTCCGGAACGCCGCGTCTCGTGATCGATCCCGACCCTGCCAACAAGCGCGCGATCCGCGCCTACGAGAAGGCCGGATTTCGCCGGGAGCGCATCGTCGATACGCCGGACGGCCCGGCGCTGCTGATGGTTCGCGACCCCTGACCTTATCGCCGCTTGCTCTCGCGCCCTCCAAAACCTAGCTATCACCCATGACCGACTTCTCCCCCCGCGAAATCGTCTCCGAACTCGACCGCTTCATCGTCGGCCAGACCGACGCCAAGCGCGCCGTCTCGATCGCGCTGCGCAATCGCTGGCGGCGGCTGCAACTCACCGGCTCGCTTCGTGAGGAGGTGCTGCCGAAGAACATCCTGATGATCGGCCCGACCGGCGTCGGCAAGACCGAGATCGCCCGGCGGCTGGCCAAACTCGCCGGTGCGCCATTCATCAAGGTCGAAGCCACCAAATTCACCGAGGTCGGCTATGTCGGCCGCGACGTCGAGCAGATCATTCGCGATCTGGTCGAGGTTGCGATCGCGCAGACCCGCGAACGTAAGCGCAAGGATGTGCAGGCCCGCGCGCAGCTCGCCGCCGAGGATCGCGTGCTTGACGCTCTGGTCGGCGCCAACTCCAGCGCCGCGACCCGCGATTCCTTTCGCAAGAAGCTCCGCGCCGGCGAACTCAACGACAAGGAAATCGAAATTGAGACGCAGTCCTCCAGCGGGATGCCGATGTTCGAGATCCCCGGCATGCCGGGCGCGCAAATGGGCGCGATCTCGATTGGCGACATCTTCGGCAAGCTCGGCGGCCGGACCAAGACCCGCCGCGTCACCGTCGAGAGCTCCCACGAACTTCTGGTCAACGAGGAATCCGACAAGCTGCTGGACAGCGATCAGCTAGTGCAGGAAGCGATCAATGTGGTCGAGAACAACGGAATCGTGTTCCTCGACGAGATCGACAAGATCTGCGTGCGCGACGGCCGCAGCGGTGGCGACGTCTCGCGTGAGGGCGTGCAGCGCGACCTGTTGCCGCTGATCGAGGGCACCACGGTGTCGACCAAGCACGGCGCGGTCAAGACCGACCACATCCTGTTCATCGCCTCGGGCGCGTTCCATATCGCCAAGCCGTCGGACCTGCTGCCGGAATTGCAGGGCCGCCTGCCGATCCGGGTCGAGCTGGAGGCGCTGACCCGCAACGACATGCGCCGCATCCTGACCGAGCCCGAGGCATCGCTGATCAAGCAATATGTCGCGCTGATGCAGACCGAGGGCGTGACGCTCGATATCACCGACGGCGCGATCGACGCGCTTGCGGATGTCGCGGTTGCCGTCAATTCCACGGTGGAGAACATCGGCGCCCGGCGATTGCAGACCGTGATGGAGCGCGTGCTCGACGAGATTTCGTTCGCCGCGCCCGACCGCAACGGCGAGACCATCCGGATCGACGCCGACTATGTCCAGAAACATGTCGGCGACCTCGCCAAGAACGCGGATTTGAGCCGCTTTATCCTTTAACAACGCCGGGTGCCGAATGGACTTGCGTTTGCGGGAAAAATCCTGGCGCCTGATGCTTGCCGTCAATGTCGCGGTCGTGACCGGGGTGTTTTTCTACAAGCTCGCGCGGCCGCCTTACGTCCCCTACATCCATCTTCTGGTCGACTACCATTTCGGCTTCACCAAGCGCGCGCTGATCGGCGCCATCGTGTCGCTGTTTGTCGCAAAGGTGCCGGTATGGCTGGTATTCGCGCTCGCCGGCGGTGCCTGGCTGGTCACGCTTTGGCTTTTCATCGTGCTGTTTCGCCGCACCTTCGGCCTCGGTGAACAAAATTTGCCGCTGTTCGTGTTCATGGCCGGATCGCCGTTCTTCTTCAAGAACTTCATGCACACGCTGGGACACTTCGACATTTACGGCTGCGCCTTCGCTCTCGGGCTGATGCTGGTGCCGGCGCGCTCGGTCGCCTTCGTGGTGCTGGCAGCGCTCGCTGCCATGATCCTGATCTTGATCCACCACATTCATCTGCTGATGTACGTGCCGACCATCGCGGTCATCGTCGTGTTGCGTCACTATCTGCTCGCCGGCCTCAACCGGTCGAACCTGCTGATCGGCGCCGCATCGGTGCTCGGCGTCGGCCTGCTGTTCGCCGCCGCCCAATTCTACGGCTCCGTGACGGTGCCGCCGGAGGCGTTCGTGCATTATCTGCAGGGCCGCATGGCCGAGCCGTCGCGGACCGATCTGTTGGGTTTCAGCTACATCTGGTACCAGCCGCTGGCCAAGGAAATTCACGACACCTGGCAGCGCATGCCTTCGAACCTGCTCGGCGTTCCCGTGTACGCGCTGCTGATCTGGCTGCATACGCCGCTCTGGCGCTATTTTGCCGCATCGATCCGTGCGCTTGCGGTCGAGCGGCATCGCCGCGTCGTGGTCGCCGCGCTGCTGCTGGTCAGCGCGGGCTATCTGATCATCTTTGCCACCGTGTTCGATTATTCGCGCTGGGTCTCGAACTGGGTGGTCTGCCTGTTCCTGCTTCTGTTTGCGGTGAAAGCCCTGCCGGCTTCGCGCGAGGTGCCACCGATATCGGCCGGCGATCGAACGACATCCGTGCTCGGCTGGATCGTTACCATCCTCCCGCGGGTGGGAATCGTGCGGCCGTTCTGATGCTCATCACCTGGCCCGCCTGATCCGCACATAGAGCGCGCCCTCGCCGCCGTGGCCGATATGCGCCTCCTCGAAGCCAACCACCAGGGTGCGGAATTCGGGAAGGCTCAGCCATTGCGGCACTTGGCGGCGCAACACCCCGCGCCCGGAATGGGCCGCCGCGGCGCTGCCCTTGCCGGTGATCACCAGCACGAAGGTCAGGCCGTCGATGTGGGCGCGCTGCAGAAAGTCCGACAGCGCGCGGTGGGCGCGCGTCTGCGTCATGCCGTGCAGGTCGAGCCGGGCATCGATCTCCCTGCGGCCGCGGGAAAGCTGCGCGCGCTCGCGGCGTCCGATCGGCGCCAGCGGCGGCGCCTCGGGCGGCTCAAGCCTTGGCTGTCGCGCCATTTTCTCGGGGGGAAGCTGCTTTGGCGGCGCGACGGTCTTGACGGCCGAAGGCTCTGGATGCGCCGAAGCCCGCGGCAGCTTCACGCCGCGCGATTTTTTTCGCAACGGTTTGGTCTGTCCGGCTACGCACTCCCATAGCGCGCGCTCTTCTTCGCTGAGCAGGCGCTTGCGCCGCGCTGGCGCCGGCAAATCCGGGATGGGATTCGAGGGCTGGCGCTTCATCGGCGGCGGTAGTGACGGTCATTGCGGGTGCGGCGCGGCTCCGGGCTCGGCGCAATGATCGGCCGTGCGGCCGGCAAAGGCACCGCCGTGGCGACCGCCGTCGATGGCGACGGCACCGCGGCAGGCGCGGTCTTTGCCTGGTCTTTGGACGGGCTGTTCAAAGGATCCACCTGCGGAAACAGTCTCGCGATCTTTACCGACGGCCTCGGATCGGGCAGTGGCATGGTGTGGCCTCGCGCTGCCGGGTCAAGGCCCTTCGGCACCAGCATGAAGAACCGCGCGCTGTTCTTCAGCCGACCGGCGACCTGCGCCGCGCCGGCGCCGGCGCCAAAATAAATGTCGGCACGCGCCGGGCCGACGATGGCCGAGCCGGTGTCCTGCGCCACCATCAGCCGATCGAAGGGTGTCTTCGACTGCTCCGATTCGATCGGCAGTTCGCCGGCGATAAAGAACGGCGTGCCGTAGACATGCAGCGACTTGTCGACGGCGATCGAGCGGCCTGGCGTCAGCGGCACGCCCTGCGCCCCGACCGCTTCGTCCTTGTCGGAAAGCTGCACCTCGCGAAAGAACACATAGGAGCGGTTCTGCCGCCGCAATTCCCTGGCGCCATCGGGGTTCTGGTCCATCCATTCCCTGATCCGCTCCATCGACATCTGTTCCCGCGGAATGATGCCGCGATCGATCAGAATGCGGCCGACCGGCGTATAGGGATAACCATTATGCGCATCATAATTGATGCGGATGGTCGAGCCGTCCTCGAGATGGACCCGGGCCGAGCCCTGGATCTGCGTGAACAGCAAATCGGTCTGGCTCTTGAGCCAGCAAATTTCGAGGCCGCGCCCGGCGATGGCGCCGTCCTCGATCTCGGCGCGATCGTAATAGGGCACGAGCTTGCGCCGGCCGATCTTGCGAAACACCTCGCCCTTGTTGGGCAATCCGCTGTCGCTTTGCTTCTTGCCGCGCACGAACAGGTTGGAAGGACGGCGATAGACCGGCACGGTGTAGACGTCAGTCTGCGTTCGCGAGCCGTCGATCACCGGCTCGTAGTAGCCGGTTACGAAACCTTCGTCCTCGCCGAGCCGCGAAATCTGCAAGGGGAGAAAATGGCGCTCGAAGAACGCCGTCGCGGCGCCGTCATCCTTGATGTCATCGGCTCTCGCGGCCTCGCAGGGATCGCGCAGCGACCAGCCCAGCGCCCGGGAATCGGCCGGTGGGTTGCGTTGCGCGACAATCGGTTTGCAGCTCGCGCGGAAGGTCCTGAAGGCCGCCAGATGGTCGTCGGCGCTCCAGCCCGGAATATCGGCCCATGCCGCCGGGGCATATTGGCTGCCGCTGATCTGCAGCGGCCACTCGGGATGCGGCCGCGGGATGTGCCGGCGCATGACATGCGCGGTGAGCGGGGTCAGCGACAGCGCCGCGGCGATCGCACAGCCTGCGACGGCAGATCGCGCAAGACCGGCTACATTAGTGAGCGCTGCCCGTACCAACCAGCTTCCAGTTCGGATCGCGTGAGGTAATGTCGCGAGCAAAGGTCCAAACGTCGGTGATGTCGGCAACCTTGTCGGGATTGCCGTCGACAATGGTGCCCGCCTTGTCGCGGGTGACGGAGATCATCTGCGAGACAAAGCGAACCGTGAGCTGCGCGTTTCGATCCCGCGCCTCCGCGCCCACCAGTTCGGCCTTGTCGATCGAGACGAACCGCGTTTCGGTCTTCTGCTCGTGCTTCTCGCGATCCTTGATCGCGGTCTCGAAGCTGTCATAGACCTCGGCCGACAGCAGATCCTTCAGCGAACGACGATCGCCGTTGGCGAACGCCATCACGATCATCTCATAGGCGCTGCGTGCGCCGCTGAGGAAATGCCGCGGATCGAATGACGAATCCTGCGCGGCGATGCCGTCAAGCCCCAGGGCCAGCGGCGTGCCGGGTTCAGCCAGGCCCTTCCAGCGATCGCTCGGCGGCACCACATCGGCGCTAGGCGCCAGCGGCGCCTGGTCGATCACCGTTCCAGGCATCGGAACCACCTTGTTGTCCGGTGCGCCCTGTACCACGTTGCGCGCGGCGCGATCATAGGGCGGCCGCTCGCTTCCAGTGCGCTGTCCAAGGACGTTGCGCAGGCGCAGGAAAATAAAGACCGCCAGCGCCAGGAAGATGATGGTGTAAATGTCCACGTCGTATTCGCTTTCTGATCGGCGCCGATACCGGTCCGGCGCTGCAACGTCCCTGTTACGGGCCGGCAGAGATTACCTCATGGATGGGTCTGCAGCATGTAGGCACTAAACTTTGCCCAGCCAATGGCGCGTTTTGGCCTGAGAAGCCTTGCCCGGGGAAACCGGAAAAGGCCAATGCGCATCGCCGATTTGCCTCCGCCGAATTGTAGCGCGTTTTGGCCGCGAGGGGAAATCCGCTGATGTCCCGGAAATCGCGCCTATTCAACAATTTAAGACGCCGTCCGGGGCCGGCCGGAGCACTTCGCCCACTCCGGCGCAATTGTCGTCCTTGTGGACAGAGGTGGGGCTATGTTAGCCACTCGCCCCGACCCCGGCATTTCGCCCGCAAGGCGAATTCAGCCCGAAACCGGTCCGCGCGCGCCAGAACATGTTCCAGGAGAGATTTCCCATGACCAACGGCAACGGCACGCCCCCCGAGACAGCACCTCCCCAGTTGAACGTGCTGGCGCAGTATACCAAGGACCTGTCTTTCGAAAATCCGAACGCGCCGGCCTCGCTGGGGCCGCAGCCGCAGCAGCCTTCGATCAACATCCAGATCAACGTTAACGCCAACAATGTCGCCGAGAATGAATATGAGGTTGCGCTCTTGATCGAGGGCAAGGCCGAAAACGGCGGCAAGGTCATGTTCAGCTTCGACCTGTCGTATGCCGGCGTGTTCCGGATATTGAACGTGCCGAAGGAAAACCTGCACCCGCTGATCATGATCGAGTGCCCGCGGCTATTGTTCCCATTCGCGCGCGAGATCATCGCCACCGCGGTGCGCGACGGCGGCTTCCCGCCGCTGATGCTCGATCCGGTCGATTTCGTCGGCCTGTACCGCCAGAATATGGAACGGCAGGCGGCCGCGGCACAGGCCGCCCAGGTCAAACCGAGCTGAAACCGGTTCGGAAATGGAGGGTTGGCTGCGAAGGTCGTCATGCCGGGACATAGGCGAGCGGAAGCGACGCCGTCCTACGGACGGCTATGCCCGGCCATAACGAAAAACGAATGATTTAGGTTCTCATTCCGCGCCGAGGAACTCGTTCCAGATCGGCTTGTCGCCCAGCGTGGCGATGAAGGCGCGGTGCGCAAGGCGATCTTCGCCGCTCACCCGTGGCGTCAGCGGCGCCGGTCGCTGCCGCCGCGGCATTTCGCCATACCCGCCCCCGCGGGACTCGCGAATCTCGGTAGCCAGAATGAGCTGTGACTGCCGGGCCCCGATCAGATCGATATAGACCTCGGCCAGCAGCTCGGCGTCGAGCAGCGCGCCGTGCTTGGTGCGGCGGGAATTGTCGATCGCGTAGCGCGAGCAGAGATCGTCGAGACGGTTCGATACGCCAGGATGCTTGCGCCGCGCCAGCAGCAGCGTGTCGACCAGCCGCTCGCGCGCAATCAGCGGTCGCTTGATACGGTCGAGCTCGGCGTTGATGAAGCTGATGTCGAACGAAGCGTTGTGGATCACCAGCGGCGCCTCGCCGATGAATTCCAGGAACTCCTCGACCACATGGACGAACAGCGGCTTGCCGGCGAGGAACTCGCTGGAAAGGCCGTGCACCGCGAACGCTTCGGCCGGCATGTCGCGCTCTGGATTGAGGTGGCGGTGAAAGGTCTGGCCGGTCGGCATCCGGTTGAAAATCTCGACGCAGCCGATCTCGACCAGCCGGTCGCCCCGCAACGGGTCGAGGCCGGTGGTTTCGGTATCGAGAACAATTTCGCGCATCGATGATGGCCGGGTTTGACGAATCAGGATCGCCGCCGCGGCATCCTAGCAGCCTCGTCGAGGATGTCGCGGATTCGCGACCGCACCGGATCGAGGCCATGCGAGGTATCCACCACGAAATCGGCGCGCCGGCGCTTTTCGGCGTCCGGGAGCTGCCGTGCCAGGATGGCATCGAGCTTTTCGCCGGTCATATTGTCGCGCGCAAGAATGCGCTGGCGCTGGATTTCTGGCGTCGTGGTCACCACCACCACCGCGTCGACGCGATTCTCGCCGCCGGTCTCGAACAATAGCGGCACGTCGACCACCGCGACCGGCGCGCCGGATCGCTCGGCGGCCTCGAGGAATTTCTGGTGATAGGCGCGCAGCATCGGGTGGACGATCTGCTCCAGTCGCCTGATCGCGGCCGGGTCATGCACCACTTGCGCCGACAATTTTGTGCGATCGACCCTGCCGTCGGCGGTGCTGCCGGGGAACGCCGCCTCGATGGCGGGCACCGCTTCGCCATCATAGACCAGATGAACCGTCGCATCAGCGTCGTAAACCGGCGCGCCGGCTTCCGCGAACAGTTTTGCGGTGGTCGATTTGCCCATCCCGATCGAGCCGGTCAGCCCCAGAACTATCATCCCACCATCACCATTCAACGATCGGCCCGCGCCGATCGGCAGCATGTCCCTTATACGCCCAGCAACCGTTCGCTGCGCAGGAAGCCAAGCAACGGCAGCAGCGGCAGCCCGAGGATCGTGAAATGATCGCCTTCGATACGCTCGAACAAATGCACGCCCAGTCCTTCCAGTTGATAGGCGCCGACGCTGCCGGTGACCGCCTCGCCGGCTGCATCGAGGTAAGCGTCGATCTGGGCCGCGCTCAACGGCCGCATCGTCATCCGCGCCAGAGCCAGCGCTTCGAACAATAGCTTGCCGTTGCGCGCGACAGCAACGGCGGAGTGAAGTTCGTGATTGCCGCCGGCGAGCGCGGATAACTGCGCCCTCGCCTGCGCGCGGTCATCCGGCTTGCTGAACAGTTCTCGGCCCAGGGCCAAGGTCTGATCGGCGCCGACGACGAGCCTGCCGGGCCGTAGCCCTGAGACCGCAACGGCTTTTTCGCGTGCCAATAGCCCGGCAATATCGCCGGGCGCGGCAAGGCCCGAGCGGCGCTGGATCTCCCGCTCATCGATTTCGGCGGGAACGGCTTCGAAGACGATGCCGGCATGGGCGAGCAACGTTTGCCGCGCGCGGCTTTGCGAAGCCAGGATCAACGGAGACCGGCCGCGCCAGAGCGTCATTCGGAAAGCCGCTGACGCTGCCGGTCGGCGTTGAGTTTCATGATCGCGGCGGCGGTCTCCTCGATCGATCGCCGCGTGACGTCAAGCTGCGCCCAATTGAACTTGGCACTCAATCGCCTTGCATGTGCGACTTCATCGGCGACCGCCTGGCGATCAATATAATCGTCATTGCCGGGACCGGCGCCGATGCTCAACAGCCGGTTCTGCCGGACCTGGATCAGCCGTTCCGGCGTCGCGTGCAGGCTGACCACCAGCGGCTTTTTCAGGGTTTCAAGTTGATGCGGAATCGCGATTCCCGGCACCAGCGGTACATTGGCGGTGCGGACGCCACGGTTGGCGAGGTAGATCGAGGTCGGCGTCTTGGAAGTGCGGGAGACGCCGACCAGAACCACGTCGGCTTCCTCCAATCCTTCGACATGCTGGCCGTCATCGTGAAGCATGGTGTAGTTCAGCGCGTCGATCCGCTTGAAATATTCCGCATTGAGCGTGTGCTGCGCGCCGACGCGCCCGGTGGTCGCCGCGCCGAGATAGGCCTGGAACAACTGCATCACCGGGCCGATGATCGAAAGGCTCGGGATGTTGATTTCCTTGCACTTCGCTTCCAGCCGCGCCACCAGGTCCTTTTCCAGCAAGGTGAACAGCACGATGCCAGGCGCTTCCTCGATTTCATCGAGTACGCGGTCGAGTTGCTTCTGGCTGCGCACCAGCGGATAGACATGTTCGACCGGAGTCACATTGGCGTATTGCGCCGCCACCGCCCGCGCCACCGTGATCAAGGTCTCGCCGGTCGAATCGGAGACGAGGTGAAGATGAAAATAGTTGCCGGTCGTGGGCACTGTGACCCCTGTGTATCCTGTGTATCCTGTGTATCCGTGAATCGCTGTGGAGCTTAACCGAAAGAATCGGACCCGGGTTGGCGGTTCAGGGACAACCCGGCTTTTTCTTCACAGGCCTTGCTCGCGGGACAGCTTCTTTCGATGGCTCCGATGATAGTGGGCTTATGTGGACTTGTCTCTTCATAAGCCGGCCGCGGCGCAGCGCAAGCGCTTGATGACAGTGGT
The DNA here is from genome assembly GCA_963808035.1 of uncultured Alphaproteobacteria bacterium. Taxonomy (GTDB): domain Bacteria; phylum Pseudomonadota; class Alphaproteobacteria; order Rhizobiales; family Xanthobacteraceae; genus Bradyrhizobium. The sequence goes on from CAWEEF010000017.1 coordinate 538,389, forward strand.
GTTATTCCAATGACCGGATAGGCTGCCGGAAATGTTGATGAATGTGAACAAGCGCTGGTAAATGCGGGACAGCGTTGTGTGGGCCTAATCCACCGCTACTTAGACTCAAACCTAAGATTCTAAATTTATTGTTTTAGAAAAGGGTGGCTTGCGGATATGTCTCGGTTTGAACGAGGTCGGCATTGTCGACAACGCCAATATCGGAGTCACGTTCCCGGCGTTGCATGATAGCCAGCGCCCTCGCCAACAATGAGGCCTCCACGATGTACGTTTGGATCAAGGCACTGCACGTCATTGCGGTGATCGCATGGATGGCGGGCATGCTCTATCTGCCGCGGCTGTTCGTGTATCATTGCGAGGCCGAGATCGGTTCAAAGCAGTCCGAAACGTTCAAGCTGATGGAACGGCGATTGCTGAAGGCCATCGTCAATCCGGCAATGGTCGTGACCTGGCTGGCGGGTCTTTACCTGGCCTGGGCCGGTCACTGGTTTTCCGCGCCCTGGTTGCACGGAAAGCTGCTGCTGGTGGCGGTGCTGTCCGGCGTCCATGGTTTTTTTGCCCGCTGGGTCAAGGATTTTGCCGCCGACCGAAATTCACGAAGTCAGAAATTCTACCGTGTTATCAATGAGGTACCGACGTTGCTAATGGTCGGCATCGTGATCCTGGTGGTGGTGAAGCCATTTTGAAGCGGCCTCGCCGTCAATGTCGCGGCCCGCGCCGTCTTGCAGAGGGCCGAGCGATTTTATATATAGATTAAATCCCACCCCACGCAGGCGGATGCGGTCGTGTTCCGGTTTCCTTGTTGGACCGGCCGGCGCATCAGGTTTGAAGCCTCTCTCCGGCGCTTTCCTTGCTCAGACCTGCGGACCTTCCTTTGTGAGTCCGCATTTTTCCTAAAGCCACCTCGCACCCCTTCTCCAGTTATTCCACAGGACGTCCCAATGCGGGAAATGAAACTTCAAGACCTCAAATCCAAAACGCCGGCCGAGCTGGTCTCGTTTGCGGAAGAAAATGGGGTCGAGAACGCCAGCACCATGCGCAAGCAGGAGTTGATGTTCGCCATCCTCAAACAGCTTGCGATCCAGGAAACCGACATCATCGGCGAAGGCGTCGTCGAGGTGCTCTCCGACGGCTTCGGATTTCTGCGCTCGCCGGACGCCAATTACCTGCCCGGACCGGATGACATCTATGTCTCGCCGTCGCAGATCCGCCGTTTCGGACTTCGCACCGGCGACACCATCGAGGGTCACATTCGCAGCCCCAAGGAAGGCGAACGCTATTTCGCCCTGCTCAAGGTCAATACGCTGAACTTCGAGGACCCGGAGAAATCCAAGCACAAGGTCAACTTCGACAATCTGACGCCGCTGTTTCCGGACCAGCGGTTCCGCCTGGAACTCGAGGACCCCACCAGAAAGGACCTTTCGGCAAGGGTTATCGACATCGTCGCCCCAATCGGCAAAGGCCAGCGCGCCTTGATCGTGGCGCCGCCGCGCACCGGCAAGACCGTGCTGATGCAGAACATCGCGCACTCCATCACCGCCAATCATCCCGAGTGCTATCTGATCGTGCTGCTGATCGACGAGCGTCCGGAAGAAGTCACGGACATGCAGCGGTCGGTGAAGGGCGAAGTGGTTTCATCGACCTTCGACGAGCCGGCGGTGCGCCACGTCCAGGTCGCCGAAATGGTGATCGAGAAGGCCAAGCGGTTGGTCGAGCATGGTCGCGACGTGGTGATCCTGCTCGAACTCGATTACGCGCCTGGGGCGTGCCTACAACACGGTGGTGCCGTCCTCGGGCAAGGTGCTGACCGGCGGCGTCGACGCCAATGCGCTGCAGCGGCCCAAGCGTTTCTTCGGTGCCGCGCGAAATATCGAGGAGGGCGGCTCGCTGACCATCATCGCCACCGCATTGGTCGACACCGGCAGCCGCATGGACGAAGTGATCTTCGAAGAGTTCAAGGGCACCGGCAATTCCGAATTGATCCTTGATCGCAAGGTCTCGGACAAGCGAACCTTCCCCGCAATCGACATCTCGCGGTCCGGTACCCGCAAGGAAGAGCTGATCACCGATCCGCAACTCCTGAAGAAAATGTATGTGCTGCGCCGGATTCTCAATCCGATGGGCACCATGGATGCGATCGACTTCCTGCTCGACAAGCTGAGGAACACCAAGAACAACTCGGAATTTTTCGATTCCATGAATACCTGAGCAGGGTATCATCGCGAGGAGCTTGTTCTCGTCATTCCGGGGCGCGCCTCTTGGCGCGAACCCGGAATCCATAACCACCGTTGCCGATTTTGAAAATGACGCTACACATCGCCCAACGCAAATTCCGTGGTTATGGATTCCGGGCTCGGCGCTTTGCGCCGCCCCGGAATGACGAGAACAGGTTCGCGACGCCCGATGGATTGTTTCGCGATAACGGTCTCAAAGCTCATTACCGATTCCCGGAAGTCATGCTGCGGTTTGCTGCAGCATGGTGTGCGAAGTAGGAACCCGGGTCATCCTTCGAGAAGCATCGCTTGGCGATGAGCCTCGGGATGAGGACTCAGACCCTCATGGTGAGGAGCCGCGCCTTGCGCGGCGTCTCGAACCACCAGGCCTCGGGAGAAGCGACAATGATTCGAGTGGACCGGAAAACGCTTTAGGATGGCGCGGGGCAAATAGGCCATGCATCCCCGGGAGCAGACCATCTTTGCCCTTGCCACGGGCCGACCTCCGAGCGCGATCGCCATGGTGCGGGTGTCGGGGCCGGAGGCGGGGGCGGTGCTGGACGCGCTCGCAGGGCGGACGCCGGCACCGCGCCATGCCACCCGGGTACTGTTGCGCGATGCTGCCCGGCAGCCGATCGACGATGGCGTGGTGCTCTGGTTCCCGAAGCCGGCGAGCGCCACCGGGGAAGACGTTGCCGAGTTTCATGTGCATGGCGGCCGCGCCGTGCTTGCGGCATTGTTCGCGGCGCTGTCGTGGTTCACCGACGTGCGGGTGGCGGAGCCGGGTGAGTTCACCCGGCGCGCTTTCGAGAATGGCAAGCTCGATCTGACCGAAGCGGAAGCGCTCGACGACCTGATTCATGCCGACACCGAGCGCCAACGCCGCCAGGCGTTGCGGCAGCTCAACGGTTTGCTCGGGGATCGCGCCCGGGACTGGCGCGCGCGGATCATCGAAGCCTCGGCGCTGATCGAGGCGAGCATCGATTTCGCCGACGAGGGCGACGTGCCCGCCGAACTGATTGCACCGGCGCGGGAAAAAATCCGGGCACTGCTCGGCGAGATCCAGGAAGTCCTCGTGGCGCAAGGGCAAAGCGAACGTCTGCGCGACGGCCTGGTGGTCGCGATCGCAGGTCCGCCGAATGTCGGCAAGTCGACGCTGATGAACCAGCTCGCGCGGCGCGAGGTGGCAATCGTCTCGCCGCATGCCGGCACCACGCGCGACATCATCGAAGTCGCGCTTGATCTCGACGGCTATCCGGTAACGATGATCGATACCGCCGGCGTGCGCGAGACCGACGATCCGGTCGAGCAGGAGGGCGTCCGCCGCGCCAAGGCGCGGGCGTCGGAAGCCGATCTCGTGTTGTGGCTGATCGATGCGCAGGGTCCGCACGAGCCGCCGATGGCGGCGGTGCCGGTTTGGCTGGTGCGCAACAAGGTCGATCTCGATGCGCTGGACACTCGGCACGCAACGACGCAACAGCCGGCAAAGTTGACGGCCGATTTTGCCATCTCGGCGCGCTGTGGTGACGGGATTACGCCGTTGATTGCGGCCCTGGTGGGATTTGCCGGAACGTTTTTCGGATCGGGGGAGGGTGGTCTGATTACCCGGACCCGGCAGCGGCGACTGTTGCAGGATGCCGCGGATTTGTTGCAGCGCAGCCTGGCCGATCAGGGCGAAGAACTGACCGCAGAAGAATTGCGGGCGGCTGCCCTTAGTCTTGGACGGCTGCTGGGCCGGGTCGATGTCGAGGATATCCTGGACGTGATCTTCCGGGAATTCTGTGTAGGAAAGTAGAATAGAAATATTTCTTAGTTCATTTTTATGAAGCCCGTTCATCTGAAAATAACCGGTCGAGTGAACGATAACGATGTTTCACGTGAAACACCGGGCGCCAGCAAAACTTTCCAGCTTCCGGGCTGGGCCGTCCCGCGATAGAAGTCCCGGCATGACCGTGCCGCAAACGTCGTTCGACGTCATCGTAATTGGAGGAGGCCACGCCGGCTGCGAGGCCGCGACGGCATCCGCGCGCCTGGGGGCGAGGACGGCGCTGCTGACCCATCGCTTCGCAACCGTCGGGGCGATGTCCTGCAACCCCGCCATCGGCGGACTCGGCAAGGGTCATCTGGTTCGCGAGGTCGATGCCTTGGACGGATTGATGGGCCGGGTCGCGGACGTTGCCGGCATTCAATTTCGGATGCTCAATCGCCGCAAGGGGCCGGCTGTCCGGGGGCCGCGCGCGCAGGCCGACCGCAAGCTCTATGCTGCGGCCATGCAGGCCGCCATCGCCGCGACCGCGAATCTTGCCGTGATTGAAGGCGAGGCCGATGAGCTGATGGTGGCTGGTGGCCGCGTCACGGGCATCCGCTTGGCCGATGGCCGCGAACTCTCGGCCGCGGCCGTGGCCGTCACCACCGGGACGTTTTTGCGCGGGCTGATCCACCTCGGCGAGCGGAACTGGCCGGCCGGCCGGGTCGGCGAAGCGCCGGCCATGGGGCTGTCGAATGCCTTCGAGCGGATCGGGTTCACGCTGGGGCGGCTGAAGACCGGAACGCCGCCGCGGCTGGATGGCCGCACCATCGATTGGGCGGCGGTGGAAATGCAGCCGGGCGACGATCCGCCGGAGCCGTTTTCGGTGCTGACCGACCGGATCACGACGACCCAAATCCAGTGCGGGATCACCCGCACCACGCCAGCCACCCATGACGTGATCCGGGCCAACGTGCACCGCTCGCCGATGTATTCCGGCCAGATCAAGAGCAGCGGGCCGCGCTATTGTCCGTCGATCGAGGACAAGATCGTGCGCTTTGGCGATCGCGATGGCCATCAGATCTTCCTGGAGCCGGAGGGGCTGGACGACTGCACGGTCTATCCCAACGGAATTTCGACCTCGCTCCCGGAAGAGGTGCAGCTCGCGCTCCTGGCGACCATCCCGGGACTCGAGCAGGTCCGGATGGTGCGGCCGGGCTATGCCATTGAGTACGACCATGTCGATCCGCGCGAACTTGACCCGACCTTGCAGGCCAAGCGCCTGCCGGGGCTATTTCTCGCCGGGCAGATCAACGGCACCACCGGCTATGAGGAGGCCGCAGCGCAAGGGCTGGTGGCCGGGCTCAATGCGGCGCTGTCCGCGGGCGGCGCGGCGCCGATCATCTTCGACCGGGCCGACGGCTATCTCGGGGTGATGATCGACGATCTGGTGACGCGGGGCATCACAGAGCCGTATCGGATGTTCACCTCACGCGCCGAATATCGGCTGACGCTGCGGGCCGACAATGCCGATCAGCGCCTGACCGATAAAGGGATTGCCCTTGGCTGTGTCGGCCGCGAACGGTCGCAGCGTCATGGCGCCAAGATGGCAGCGCTGCAGGCCGCGAAATCGCTGGCGCAGGCCCTGGCGATTACCCCGAACGAGGCGGCGCGGTACGGGCTCGCCCTCAACCGGGACGGCCACCGCCGCTCGGCCTTTGAGCTCATGGCCTATCCGGAAATCGGCTGGGCCGAACTCCGCGGCATCTGGCCGGAATTGTCGGCCATTGACCCAGCGATCGCGGTGCATCTCGAGATCGACGCCAAATACGACGTCTACCTCAAGCGCCAGACCGCCGACGTCGATGCCTTCCGCCGCGACGAGGGTCTGATCCTGGCCGATGTCGAATACGCCGTGGTGCCCGGACTTTCCAACGAGGCGCGGGCAAAACTCGAAGCGGCGCGGCCGCGGACGGTCGGGCAGGCGAGTCGGCTCGATGGATTAACACCGGCGGCACTGGGAATCCTCGCGGCCTATCTGCGTCGGGAGACGCGGCGGAAATCCGCCGCGGTGAGGGCGTAGGCTGTTTCACGTGAAACAGGGGGTGGGCGAACGACCGGGTTTTGCGCCAAGACGCCCTCACCCCGACCCTCTCCCGGGAAGCACCGGATCACGCCGTGAGAGATTTGTCGATCTGCGCTCGCCCCATTTGCGAAGGTGATAGCTGTTTCACGTGAAACAGGATGGTTGGGTTCTGGTGTCTCTCTTCGCGCAGAAGGCCCTCACCCCGACCCTCTCCCGCACGCGGGAGAGGGAGGGAAGCACCGGGTCGGTCCACGAGCGAAGCGGCCGGCTTTTACTCCCTGCGATTTGTCTTGCTCCGCACCTTTCACGAGTAGTGGCGCGCTCCCTCTCCCGCTTGCGGGAGAGGGCTGGGGCGAGGGCGGCTATTCCAGCGGTCCGTTCCAAACCCAAATTCATGGATGCCGAACGGAGCAAGGCGTATTACATCACACACGCGCTGCGGCCGGACCTGCGAAACCGCCGGCCTGCACGGTCCCCGCTCATGGTTCAGACATCGCCCCCCACCCCCGCAACCCTCGCCGCCGACAAGGCCGCCGCCTTGGCACTGACGCCTGTTTCACGTGAAACGGAAGCGCGGTTGCAGCGCTATGTCGAGCTGCTGCTGCAATGGCAGGCCAAAACCAACCTGGTTGCGCCATCGACGCTTCCGAATCTCTGGACCCGGCACATTTCCGATTCGCTGCAATTGCTGGCGCTTGCGCCCACCGCCAGGCGCTGGGCCGACTTCGGCAGCGGCGGCGGTTTTCCGGGTCTGGTGCTGGCCTGCGCGCTGGCGGACACGCCGGGTGCTGCGGTTCACCTGATCGAGCGCAATGCCAAGAAGGGCGCGTTCCTGCGCGAGGCGCTCCGGGTCACGAATTCGCCCGGGACGATTCACCTGGCTGACATCGGGGATAATGTGGATAGAATAACCGGCCCGGTCGATTGCGTCACCGCCCGGGCCGTGGCTCCGCTACATCAACTGATCGGCTTCGCTGAGCTGTTGGTGCAGCACGGTGCCAAGGCTCTGTTTCTCAAGGGTCAAGATGTAGAGGCAGAATTGACCGAAGCTACTAAATATTGGAATATCACGCCGCAGCTTCATTCCAGCCGCACCGGCGGACACGGTTGGATCGTCGAACTCGACCGGATCGAGCGGCGCCCGTCGAGGACCGCCCCCAAGGCCCGCCCATGACCGTGATCGATGAAGTAGATCAAGAGGATAGAGTCGCGAAACCGGTGGGTCATCCGCGCATCCTGTCGCTCGCCAACCAAAAAGGCGGGGTCGGCAAGACCACCACCGCAATCAATCTCGGCACCGCGCTGGCGGCGATCGGCGAACGCGTGCTGATCGTCGATCTCGATCCGCAGGGCAACGCCTCGACCGGTCTCGGCATCGATCGGCGTAGCCGCAGCGTCTCGACCTATGACGTACTGATCGGCGAGGCGCCGCTGCGCGATGCCGTGGTCGCGACCGCGGTGCCGCGTCTGCATATCGCGGCGTCGACGATGGATCTCTCCGGCCTCGAACTCGAACTCGGTGCGACACGCGATCGCGCGTTTCGGTTGCGCAATGCGATCGCGGCACTCAACACCGACGCCACCGAGGATACCGATTACACCTATGTCCTGATCGATTGTCCGCCGTCGCTCAATCTTCTGACCGTCAATGCAATGGCGGCGTCGGATGCGATCCTGGTGCCGCTGCAATGCGAGTTCTTCGCGCTGGAAGGGCTTTCGCAATTGCTGCAGACGGTGGAGCAGGTGCGCTCCACGCTCAACCCCAATCTGTCGATCCACGGCATCGTGCTGACCATGTTCGACTCCCGCAACAATCTCTCGAACCAGGTGGTCGCCGATGTGCGGCAGTTCATGGGCGCCAAGGTCTACAAGACCATGATCCCGCGCAATGTGCGCATCTCCGAGGCGCCGTCCTATGGCAAGCCGGTGCTGGTGTACGACCTGAAATGTGTCGGCAGCGAAGCCTACCTCAAGCTCGCAACCGAAGTGATCCAGCGCGAACGCGAACTGCGCGCGCATTGAAGCGATCGGTAGGGTGGGCAAAGCCGTGCTTGCGCGGTGCCCACCGTCACGCTCGCGTAAACCATAGCGGTGGGCACGCTTCGCTTTGCCCACCCTACGAGCGCGTTGAAGGTTGAGTGGGAGCGATGCGCGTGAATCCAAGGGAGCTGGCGATGGCCGACGAAGCGCGTTCGCGACTGGGCCGCGGTCTTGCAAGTCTGATCGGCGACGTCGGCGGCGAGGCTGCGCATCTGGAACGGCCGCGCAGCCAGCGCAAGGTGCCGATCGAATTCCTCAAACCCAATCCGCGCAACCCGCGCCGTGAATTTTCCGACATCGAGCTCGGCGAATTGGCCGACTCGATCAGGCAGCACGGCGTAATCCAGCCGATCGTGGCGCGTGCGGTCAAGGGCGCGCAGGACCGCTACGAGATCGTCGCCGGGGAACGCCGCTGGCGCGCCGCGCAGATCGCCGGCCTGCACGAGGTGCCGATCGTACCGGTCGATGTCAGCGACAGCGACGCGCTCGAGATCGCGATCATCGAAAACGTGCAACGTGAAGATCTCAACGCAATGGAAGAGGCGCAGGGCTACCACGCGCTCGCCGGCGAGTTCAAACGCAGCCAGGACGACATCGCGAAAATCGTCGGCAAGAGCCGCAGCCACGTCGCCAACATGATGCGGCTGACCAAATTGCCGGCCGAGGTGCAGGCCTATATCGCCTCGGGCCAGCTATCGGCGGGTCATGCCCGCGCGCTGATCGGGGTGCCCGATCCGGCCGTCGCCGCCAGACGCATTGTCGAGCAAGGCCTCAATGTGCGTCAGGCCGAGGCGCTCGCGCATGTCGAGGGCGTGCCGGTGCGCAAGCCGCAGAAGGCGCGCGGCGGCAAGCTGAAAGATCCCGACACCCTGGCGCTGGAAAAGCGGGTCAGCGACGCGCTCGGCCTTGCGGTCAGCGTCGACCATCGCAATCCCGGCGGCACCGTGCTGATCCGCTACCGCGACCTCGAACAGCTCGACGAGATCGTGCGGCGACTGGACAAGGGAGTCTAATTTCGCCGCCAATAGATCGTCGTCCCGGCCAAGCGAAGCGCGCGCCGGGACCCCATAACCACCACAGCATCGGCTCTTGCGAGGTGCTGCAGCAATCTTCCAGGATTAAACGCCGACGCTGGTGGTTATGGGTCCCTGCTTTTGCAGGGACGACAAAAAGGGGAGTGGTCCAACTCACCCCCGCCGTTTGGCATTGACGGCAATCGACAAGAGCGTGCGTTGCGCGATCGCGGCGGCAAGCGGCGCCTGTTTGCGCATCTCCAGCGCGGCGGTGGCGAGCTGCTCGATGATCGACAATAGCCGCGCCGCGCTGAACTGGCGCAACGCGGTTTCAACAAGGCCCTTGCGCGAGAAATGCAGGCGGGGAAAGCCGCTGTCGAGCAGGGTCGCGACCGCCGTTCCCTCGGCGACGGCGAGCGCCGATTTGTGCAGCCAAGCCGCCTGGCGCTGCGCGGCGGCAATGATCATGCCCGGATAGGTACCGGCGACCATGGCCTTGGCGAATTCGGTTTCGACCAGCTCAGGCTTGCCGGCAAAGGCGCCGTCCACGATCGGATCGACCTTGAGCTCCGAGGCGTCGGCAACGACGGCCACCACGTCCTCCAGCGTGACCTCGGCCCCGCCATGGGCATAGAGCGCGAGCTTGCGCAGCTCGTTGCGCGAGGCCTGGCGGTCGCCGCCGAGCAGCGCCGTCAGCGTCGCGCGCGCCTCCGGCGCGATGCGCAGGTTCGACAGCCGCAATTCGTCGTCGATCAGTTTGGCCAGATCGCGCTCGCCATCGGGATAGCAGGCGATCGCGACCGCGGTTTTGGCGCGCTCGCAGGCCTTGCGCAGCGGCGATTCCGGCCTGAGCTCTCCGGCCTCGATGACGATGCGGCAATCCTTGATCTTCGAATCGGCCAGCGCGTCGATGCCGCCGGCAAAGCTGCGTGAGCCGGCGCGGACGCGAATCGCACGGCGGCCACCGAACAGCGGGATGGTCATGGCTTCCTCGACCAGCCGCGACGGCTCGGCGGCGAGTTCGTCGCCGTCGAGCCTCACCAGCGAAAACGGATCCTTGAGGTCATCGACCGCCGATGCCAGCAGTGCGTCGGCGCGCTCGCGCACCAGCCCCGCGTCCGGACCATAGAGCAGGACGATCGGGCGCTCCGGATCGGGCCGGGCGAGATACGCATCGATTTCCCTGCCGCGCAGCGCAACCATCAGGGTAAGCCCACAGGGCGACTCACGTCCCGGCGAAGAAGTAGGAGGCGAGCCGGGTCTGGATATGCTCGGCGATTTCCTGGGCGGCGCGATCCTCAGCGTCCCGGAAAGCACGCGCCCGGGCGAAGCGCTGGTAGCTGCCGGGAATGTCGTAGGAAACGTGCGAGAACGTGGAGCCGGTCATGACCGATTTGTCGGTTGCGATCTCGACCAGATTAAATTGCACATCGAGGTTGTAATTCTCGCTGGTGGGCAACCCGGTATTGGTGTTGACCATCAGTGACGAGCGACCGCTGGAGAATTTGAGGACGAGCCGATAGAGCGGCGGCGCCCCGGTGGCATTACCGTACAGCTTGAATGCGAGCGCGTTTCGGATCGCGACCCCGACCCGCGCTTCCCGCGACGCGTTGGGTTTGTCCACCGGAGGAACTTCCACCGTCATCAATTTGTCGCGCAGACCGGTGCCGTCGGCGTGCTCGGCATACATCGGCTGGAAGCAGCCGGCCGTCAGTGCCGCGAGGGCGGCCACGGCAACGAGCCGGGCGGCGATGCGAGCGCTAGCCAACCACATTGACGATCCTCATGGGCACGATGATCACCTTGCGGACAGCCTTGCCGCCCAGGGCCTGTTTTACTGCATCGAGGGCCAAAACGGCAGCCTCAATTTCCGGATTTTGGGCATCGCTCGCCACCGTGACCTCACCCCGCTTCTTGCCGTTCACCTGAACCACCAGCGTGACCGTGTCTTCAACCAGCAAATCGCGTTCGATTTGCGGCCACGCGGCCTCCGAAACCAACCCCGGCTGCCCCAGCAGCCGCCAGCATTCCTCCGCCAGATGCGGCATCATCGGCGCAAACAGTTCGACCAGGATGGTGACGGCCTCGCGCACTGCCCACGCCAGATCCGGCGCCGGCTGTTCCCCGCGTCCGAGCACCTCCGCAAGCGCGTTGGCGAATTCGCGAATATAGGCGAGGCAGACGTTGAAATGCAGCTTTTCAATCCCGATCGAGACCTTGTCCAACGCGCCGTGGGCAGCCTTGCGCAACGCCAGCGCGTCGGCGCCGAACGCGGTCGGCCGCGCCTGCGGGGCGGATTTGGCCAGCTCGGCGGATTCGTTGACCAGCCGCCACAGCCGCTGCACGAAGCGTGAGGCGCCCTGGACCCGCTCGTCGCTCCAGATTACGTCGCGGTCGGGCGGTGAATCCGACAGCATGAACCAGCGCGCGACATCGGCGCCATAGGTGGCGATGATGTCGTCGGGGTCGACGGTGTTGCGCTTCGACTTCGACATCTTCTCGATCGGGCCGATCGCAACCTCGGCGCCGGTGTCGATCAGACTGGCGCGGCGGCCGTTGGCACTGGTTTCTATCTTGACCTCGGCCGGTGCGGCCCAGCTCCCATCCGCTTTCCGGTACGTCTCATGGACCACCATCCCCTGGGTGTATTGACCCGCAAAGGGCTCATCGAAGGCGATATGACCGGTCGCCTGCATGGCGCGGGTGAAGAATCGCGCATAGAGCAGATGCAAGATCGCATGTTCGACACCGCCGATATATTGATCGACCGGCATCAGCCGATCGACCGCCGCCCGCGTCGTCGGTGCCTTGTCGTTCCACGGATCGGTGAAACGCGCGAAATACCATGACGAATCCACGAAGGTGTCCATCGTGTCGGTTTCGCGCACCGCCTTGCGGCCGCATTGCGGGCAGGTGACGTGCTTCCAGGTCGGGTGATGGTCGAGCGCGTTGCCGGGTTTGTCGAAACTGACATCCTCGGGCAGCACCACGGGCAGGTCCTGCTCCGGCACCGGCACGACGTCGCAGGTCGGGCAATGGATCACCGGGATGGGACAACCCCAATAACGCTGCCGCGAAATACCCCAGTCGCGCAGCCGGAAATTCACCTGGCGCTCGCCGACTGCCCCCACCGCTGGGGGAGGGTTGGGGAGCGGGCGCATCTCCGCTTCCAGGCGCCTCGCAACCTCTTCCTTGGCCTGCTCGATGGTCATGCCGTCGAGGAAGCGCGAATTGATCATGCGGCCGTCGCCGTCATAGGCGATGTCGGTGATGACAAAGGTGTTCGGGTCCTGGCCCTCGGGACAGACTACCGGCGTGTTGCCGAGCCTGTATTTGTTGACAAAGTCGAGGTCGCGCTGGTCATGCGCCGGGCAGCCGAAGATGGCGCCGGTGCCGTATTCCATCAGCACGAAATTGGCGACATAGACCGGCAGCTTCCAGTTCGGATCGAACGGGTGAACCGCCCGGATGCCGGTGTCGAATCCGAGCTTCTCGGCGGTGTCGATGATTTCCTGCGCGGTGCCGTGGCGCTTGGCCTCGGCAATGAACCTGGCAAGCCTTGGATTTTTCGCGGCCGCGGCCTGCGCCAGCGGATGATCCGGCGCGATCGCCATGAACTTGGCGCCGAACAGCGTGTCATGCCGTGTGGTGAATATCTTGAGTTCGCTCTCGCCGGACGGCGAGGTCGCTGGATCGAGGGCAAAGCGGATCAGCAGGCCCTCGGAGCGCCCGATCCAGTTGCGCTGCATCAGCCGCACCTTGTCGGGCCAGCGGTCGAGTGTATCGAGCGCGTCCAGCAGGTCCTGCGCATATCGGGTGATCTTGAACACCCACTGCTTCATCTCGCGCAGCTCGACCGGCGCGCCGGAACGCCAACCGCGGCCATCGATCACCTGCTCGTTGGCCAGCACGGTCATGTCGACCGGGTCCCAGTTGATCTTGCGCTGCTCGCGTTCGGCCAGCCCCGCGCCCAGGAAATCCAGGAACAGCTTCTGCTGGTGTTTGTAATAAGCGGGATCGCAGGTCGCGAATTCCCGGCTCCAGTCGAGCGACAGCCCGATCGACTGCAACTGCTTCTTCATCGCCGCGATATTGTCGTAGGTCCACGCCTTCGGCGCGACCTTGCGCTCGATCGCGGCGTTTTCCGCCGGCAACCCGAACGCGTCCCAGCCCATCGGGTGCAGCACGTTGTAGCCCCTGGCGCGCATGAAACGCGCCAGCACGTCACCCAGCGTGTAGTTGCGGACATGCCCGATATGGATGCGCCCGGACGGGTAGGGGAACATCTCCAGAACGTAATATTTCGGCCGCGGATCGTCGTTCTTGCTGATGAAAATGCCCTCGCGGTCCCACTGGCGCTGCCAGCGCGGCTCGGATTCACGGGCGTTGTAGCGTTCGGAGGTCATGGGGATCGCAGGGTTTTTGCTGGATTCGGCCGGTTTTCGGGCCGGCGGACTATAGCGTTTTCGAGCGAAGTGGCTACCGGTTCGCGTCAAGAAAACGCGTCAAAACAAGCAGCTAAAGCCCGGTTCTGATTCAATCAGAACCGAACAGGCTTTAGGCACGAAAGCGGCTTGGCGGTCAACGGGTTGAGGCGGGCATGAGCGGCGGTCGGCCGCGGCCGGCACCCTCCGTCATCGCCCGCGTTCGGGGGAATGACAGGGTTACGGAACCGGCGGGTCGACCGATCCAACCAGAGGCGTCCCGACTTAGCTCGCCATCGCCATGCCGCTCGCACCGTCGGTCAATTGCGCAAAGCCGTGCTCGACGACGGCGTTGCGGCCGCGGTGCTTGGCGGCATAGAGCGCGACGTCGGCGGCCTCGACCAGGTCGCCCGGCTGCTGGGCGTCGTTGGGCCGGGCTGAGGCTACCCCAATGCTGACGGTGACGTTTTGATAGACGCTGGTGGTGTGCGGCATCGCCAGGTTCCAGACCGCCTGGCGCACCATCTCGCCGATCTGCAGTGCGCGGGCCTTAGCGATGTTCGGCAGCAACAGGCAGAATTCCTCGCCGCCATAGCGCCCGGCAAAGCCCATGGTCTCGGCCGCAATTCCAGACAGCGTTTCGCCGAGCCTCGAGAGGCAGCTATCGCCCTCGGGATGGCCATAGCTGTCGTTGTAGAGCTTGAAGTGATCGACATCGATCATCAGCAGCGAAATCTCGGCATTGTGCTGCTGGGCCTTCATCCATTCGAAGTCGAGCCGGCTCTGGAATCCGCGCCGATTGGCAAGGCCGGACAACATGTCGATCGACGCCATCACCGTCAGCCGATCGTTGGTGGCGACCAGTTCGCGCTCGCGTTCGGTCAGCCGGGCCGCCATGGCGTTGAAGGCGCGGGCCAGCGGGATAAATTCGGCGGGCAGCCGGCTGCGCGCGACGCGTGCCGACCAGTCGCCCTGGCCGAAGCGCTTGGTCATCGCCGCCATGATTTCGATCGGATGAATGATGAGCTTCTCCGCGGCGATCAGGGCGCCAAGCAGCACAAACAGGCAGACGAAGCAGAGCTGCAGATAAGCGGTGCGGATCTCGCGATTGATGGCCGCGGTCACCTTGGTTTCGTCGATACTGACGATCAGGCGCGACTGGGTACCGGCAATCCGGGCAAAGCGAAGCGCGCGCCTGGAACCGTCGGCGGCGGTGAACGACAGCGATCCCTGCGTCTCCGTCGAATCGATCGCCTGTTCGGCGATCGCCGACAACAGTGGCACGGTATCGAGCGCGCGGCCGATCAGACTCGCCTCGTCCGCCGGTGCTGCCATCACGATACCGGCGCTGTCGATCAAGACCGCCGTGATGCCGGGCCGGCCCGACAGATTGCTCATGATCTTCGACAGCCAGTCGAGATTGATGCCGGCGACGATCACCGAATCCGAATCCGTGTCGATCGCTGAGACCGGGTAGGCTCCGATCACGATCGGCCGATCGGTGGCAATCGCGAACAGAAAGTCGCTGAAGACGAAGTTGCGAATTTCCCGCGCCTTCTTCAAATACTCCCGTCCGCTGAGGTCGATGCCGACCAGCGTGTTGTTGGTCGAGCACTGGATGTGTCCATCCTTGCCGGCGATCGACAGGCTGCTGATCCACGGCAGGTTGACTGGCAGGCTTGCGCGCAGAACGTCGCAACTGCGGCCCATGCCTCTCGCCGAGGCACGGATGTAGGCGGCCGATTTCAGAATGGTCTCGACCGATGAGATGACTTCGCGCTGGGTATCAGCGCTATGCTGGGCGAGATTGGAAAAGTCCTGCGAGGCCTGCTCGATCTGCCTGGCGCGGGCATCCTCGAGCGAGCGGGCGCGCTCCAGCATCAGCGGCGCCACCAGGATCAGCGCCAGCAACGCCAGTCGGGCGCGAATCCCAAGAAGTTTCTTGAGTTTGACTCGCTTGCGATTGAAAGTGAAGCGCGACATCTGTACCCCGACCCCTTGCGCAGGATAAGGGGGAACGGTTCAAGAAGCCTTTCCCGAACTGGGTAAAATTCGAACGACCAGGTAAGTAAATTCACCACCGGCAGATGAAATGACGTCCGAACAACCCTCGCCGATAACTCCGTCTTTACCAAGCGGGCTTGCCTCGGTGGAACACGACCTTGCGCGCGCCTGCAGGGATGCGCGCCGTGAGCGCAATTCGGTAACCCTGATCGCGGTGTCGAAGACGTTCGAGGCCGATGCGATCAAGCCGGTCATCGGCGCCGGACAGCGTATATTCGGCGAGAATCGCGTGCAGGAAGCCAAGGCGAAGTGGCCAGGGATAATGGCGGCTTTGCCTGGCATTGGCCTGCATTTGATCGGTCCCCTGCAATCCAACAAGGCAAAGGACGCGGTGGTGCTGTTCGACGCCATTCACTCGGTCGATCGTCCGAGCATTTGCGAGGCGTTAGCCAAGGAAATCAATTCCCAGAAACGGCAACCGCAATTGTTCGTTCAGCTCAACACCGGCGAGGAGCCGCAGAAGGCAGGCGTGGCACCGGCGGAAGCGGACGCCTTCCTTGCGAACTGCCGCGACAAATACGGCCTGTCGATTTCCGGCCTGATGTGCATTCCGCCGATCGACGAGGCGCCGGCGCCGCATTTTGCCCTGACCGCGAAGATCGCCGCGCGCAATGGACTGAAACATTTGTCGATGGGCATGAGCGCCGACTTCGTCATCGCGATCCAGCTCGGCGCCACCCATGTGCGCATTGGCTCGGCGATTTTCGGCAAACGGTGAGGGTGGCGTATTAATAGTCGTAGGGTGGGCAAAGCGAAGTGTGCCCACCGACGTCAGCGCGGATCAAGATTGGTGGGCACGGCGCGAGACGCGCCTTAGCCCACCCTACAGCAATCCAACCGACACTTTGCCCAGCGAGCCGAAATCGGCCTCGACCAGGTCGCCGGATTGAATCGGCAGCGGCGGATGGCAGGTGCCGGTGGTGACGACCTCGCCGGCTCTCAGCGTCACGCCGAGCAGGCTGAGTTCGTTGGCGAGCCATGCCAGCGCGATCCGGGGATCGCCGAGCACGTTCTTGCCATGGCCGATGAATTGCCGGTTGCGCAGTCTGATCACGGGTCTCTCCTCGACAAGATCGCGCCCGCGCCAGTTCGATGTCGCGGCCGCCCCGAGCACGAACAGATGGGCGCAGGCGTTGTCGGCGATGATTTGCGCGGCGCCGGCGCTGACGAAATCCGAAAACCTCGAATCGGGAATCTCGATGGCCGGATGCAGTGTGCCGACCGCGTCGAGCACCTGCTGCACGGTGTAGGGCGCCGGTCGCGGCGGCAGATCGGCGGCCATGCCAAAGGCGAATTCAGGTTCGGCGACGCGCATCTCGTTGCCGGCCATCGACGCCGTGCCGCCACAGGCAATCACGGTCTCGCTCAGAATGCGCCCGGCCATCGGGCCGTCGACATTGATGTGCTTCTGGCCGGCTTCGCTGGTGGCTGCGATTTTCCAGCCGAACAGGCGCCCGGTCGAATACGCCGCGAGCGCCGCCTGGATCGCATAGCCTTCGGCGCGGTCGCGCGGTCGTTGCGATGATGCGAGCGCCGCGAGCTTGGTGCCGGCGCGCCAATGATCGCGCAGGGTCCGTGCTGCCGCCGCGATCTGATTGTTATCGAGCATGGTATTGCTGTCTCCGAGTGGCGTCAGCCAATCACAATCCTGGTCTCCGGTGCTAGTCGCGCCAGCAGCCGCAGCATGGCCGATCGGGTCATCGACACGCAGCCGGCGGTGGGCGCGAAATTATCGCGTGCCAGATGCAGGAACACGGCGCTGCCGCGGCCGGCGATGCGCGGGCAGCTATTATGGTCGATCTCGACAACGAAATCGTACAGCCGATCGTCGCGCGTCAGCCGGTCGCCGGCGCGACCGCGGTCGAGCCGCATTGGCTGGTTGTAATGGCGGCAGGCGGGGTCTTCGCACCAGGCGTCTTCCGGGCGGATGGCGCGCACCGGCAAAAACGTGCGCGGCCGCGGGTGACGGTCGGCGCGCCACCACAATTGCCGCGGCCGGAACGTGCCCCTGGGGGTTCCGCCATCGCCTTCGCGCTTGTTGGCGAGAATGCCGCTGCGCCCGAGCGCAACCGGGATGGTCTGGGCGCCGGCCGTGAGCCAGCCCCGGCGGCGATCCCCGGCGGCGGCGCGAATCCGGATC
The DNA here is from genome assembly GCA_963808035.1 of uncultured Alphaproteobacteria bacterium. GTDB lineage: Bacteria > Pseudomonadota > Alphaproteobacteria > Rhizobiales > Xanthobacteraceae > Bradyrhizobium. The sequence continues at coordinate 556,116 of CAWEEF010000017.1, forward strand.
GCGGGCAGCGGCCTATCACCGCAGGTCGCTCCGTAAACATCTGAACTAGTTTGATTTTTTTCCAGGTCGGGGTCTCCGCATAAGCCTGATTACCTAAAATGTCCCACTTGCCGTATTACAGGACATTCATCTGACGCTGGGGAATTCTCGAATAGACTGCAATTCGGCTTGTGAATCGGTAACAGTTCCCTACCTCAAGGCGAATCACCACTGACCAGGCTGGATTTTACCAACCAGGACCCGGCTGAAGGCGCTTCCGCTTCCATCGGCCCTCAAGAGGAATGTACGCCATGGCCAATGCCCGCAAGATCCTGATCGTGGATGACGACACCGATCTGCGCGACACGCTGGTGGAGCAATTGTCGTTGCACGACGAGTTCGAAGCTTCCGCGGTCGATACCGGCGCCAAGGGTGCCAGCGCCGCCAAGGCCAATGCTCCGGATCTCGTACTGATGGATGTGGGGCTGCCGGACACCGACGGCCGTGAAGTGGTGCGCAGTTTGCGCAAAGGCGGCTTCAAGGCACCGATCATCATGCTCACCGGGCACGACACCGATTCCGATACCATCCTCGGGCTCGAATCCGGCGCCAATGACTATGTCGCGAAGCCGTTCCGGTTTGCGGTGCTGCTGGCACGGATCCGGGCCCAGCTTCGCCAGCACGAAGCGAGCGAAGACGCCGTGTTCTCGGTCGGCCCCTATAGTTTCCGGCCCGGGTCGAAGATGCTGACCGGCGCCAATGCCAGGAAAGTGCGCCTGACCGAGAAGGAAACCGCGATCCTGCGCTTCCTGTACCGGGCCGGCCAATTGCCGGTGTCGCGCGAGACGCTGCTGCAGGAAGTGTGGGGCTACAATTCCGGCGTCACCACCCACACCCTGGAAACCCATATCTACCGGCTGCGCCAGAAGATCGAAAAGGATGCCGCCAACCCCGAGATATTGGTGACCGAAGCGGGTGGCTACAAGCTGGTGCCATGATACGGTCGGGGCAGCGATTCGCATTCAGCATGCCCCGGTCGTCGGTTTTGTATGTCAATCGAAGATGATGTTGCCCTGCTCGAGCGCGTCCCGACCCTGCGCCTGTTGGGGACTGCGGCGCTGCGCATGCTGGCAATCGGCTCCGAGCAGCGCGATGTCGCGAGAGGCGATCTGCTGTTCGAGGCCGGTGAGGAAGCCGATGCCGGATTTGTTGTGCGGCGCGGGTTATTCCGGATCGAGGACGCCAGCGGCGCGGAAACGGTGGCAGGGGCGGGCGCTCTGATCGGCGAACTCGCGCTCATCGTTGCGATGCGGCGCCCCGCGACCGCCATCGCGATGGAATATTCCACGGTGATTCGTCTCGCGCGCAGCCTGTTTCAGCGCGTGCTGGAAAGCGATCCGGCCGCGGCGCGGCGGCTGCGCGACGAATTCGCCAGCCGCACCAGCCAGATCGCCAGCGAGATCCTGATGGCAAGTGCAAAGCTGAACATCTGAGCGCTGTTTGGCCGCTCCGCTTCGCCGTCATTCCGGGGCGCGCGGTAGCGCGAGCCCGGAATCCATACTCCCGATCGTGGTTATGGATTCCGGGCTCGCGCCAAGTGGCGCGCCCCTGAAGGAATGGATTGCTGCGCTTGCGCTCGCAATGACGACTTCTACACCTCCAGCGTCACCGTGACGGGGACGTGGTCGGACGGCCGCTTCCAGCTCCGCGCCTCGCGGCCGATCCGGAAATCGCTCACGCGTTCCTTGAGGGCGCGGGATACCCAGATGTGGTCGAGCCGGCGACCGCGGTCGCCGACCGTCCAGTCGGCGGCGCGATAGCTCCACCAGGTATAGACCTTTTCCGACAGCGGAATCCGCTCGCGCGCGACGTCGACCCATTCGCCGTGGGCCTGCGCGGCCAACAGCTTCTCGCATTCGATCGGGGTGTGCGACACCACCTTGAGCAATTGCCGGTGCGACCACACGTCATTCTCGTGCGGCGCGACGTTGAGATCGCCGACCAGGACATGGTGGTCGTCGCCGCGTGGATGCAACGGTTCGCACGCCTTCATTTCGTCCAGAAACCTGAGCTTGTGCTCGAATTTCGGGTTCAGCGCCGGATCCGGGATGTCGCCGCCGGCGGGGACATAGAAATTATGCAGCACCAGCGGCGTCGACAGCCCGGCGCCGGCGCCGAACGCAACCGTGATGTGGCGCGAATCGATCTTGTCGCAGAAGGTGCGGATATCGGTGGACTCGAACGGCAGCGTCGAGACCACGGCGACGCCGTGATAACCCTTCTGCCCGTTCAATGCGACGTGTTCATAGCCGAGGCGCCTGAAGCGCTTCAGCGGAAAGGCGTCATCGATGCATTTGGTCTCCTGCAGGCACAGCACGTCGGGGCGGGTCGATTTGAGGAATTTGGCGACCAGCTCGATGCGCAGCCGCACCGAGTTGATGTTCCAGCTTGTCAGGGAAAGACGCATGGGGACCGCGAGTAGAACAAGACGCGCGACCGATGACGCACGTCCTGGTCCCGCGATCAAGAATGAATTTCAGCCCGGCGGCGTCGAATAATTGGTGAAGTCGATCTTGAACATGCTGGGATCGGGGTGCTTGGTGGTATCCAGATTGTAGACCGCGACCGTGGTGTCATAGCCCTGCGGATCGGTCACCGTCCATTGCTTGAGCTGATTGTCCCTGGCGCCCATCATCAGCATCAGGCGGCTGGTGCCGATCAGCGCGTGCTTCTCCTCGATGGTGATGCTGATATACAAGTCGTCGGCGGTCACGCTCACGACATTGGTGTCCTTCAGGAGATCGATACGGTCCGACAGCAGGTATCGCAGCGGGGTCTGCGACAAGGGATAGATGTCCTGGGTCGCGAGCTTGCGGTCGCGTACCGCCACCGACGATCCGTCGGCGATAATCGCAATCGGACTGGGGTCGTCATATTCGAAACGCACCTTGCCCGGCTTCTGGATATAAAATTCGCCCTTGGTCTTGGTGCCGTCCGGCCCGACCTGGACGAAATCCCCGACCAGCGTCTGCAGCGACGACAGATAGGCGCTCACTTTGGCGGCTTCCGCCTTCTGGTTGGCATCGAAGGTCGCAAAAATATTGGCGGGAACATTGCGGCGCGGATCCGGGATGATCGGGTTGGGCGGCACCGAAACGGCTCCCGTCGTGATCGGCCCGCGCTGCTGCTCCGATGCACTCATCTGCATGCTGCGGGCCTTCGGCGCGGGCTTCGGAATCGGAACGGTCTGCGCCGAAACCGGCGTCACGGCGTTGATCATCGCTGCCGCGATCAACGCCGCCAGGCCAGCGCCTAGACCGTTGCCGATGCGGCGGTTTGCGAATTGTACTGTCATTCGAAACTTCGGATTTCCATTCAACGTGCTGTCCCGCGTGGCCCCGGCCCTTTTATCTTGGTTTCGGCAAAACGGGGTATCGTTTTTCCGTGAGGATATGATGCAAACTCCGGCGCTTCGGTGGCTCGCTGCCGCTTTTCAAAAGCCGTTTTCCTGTTCTTCGATCAGGATCTCACGCTTGCCGGCGTGGTTGGCCTGTCCGACAATCCCTTCGAGTTCCATTCGCTCCATCAGCGACGCGGCACGATTGTAACCGATCTGCAGCCGGCGCTGGATGTAGCTGGTGGAGGCCTTGCGGTCGCGCTTGACGATCGCCACCGCCTGCGTGAACAGGTCGCCGCCGCCGTCGCCGCCCATCCCGGTGGAATCGAACACTGCACCGTCCTCGTCGGTCGGCTCCTCGGCGGTGACCGCCTCGAGATATTCGGGCTGGCCTTGCGACTTCAGGTGGCGCACCACCTTCTCGACCTCCTCGTCCGAGACGAACGGCCCGTGCACGCGGCTGATTCGTCCGCCGCCCGCCATATACAGCATGTCGCCCTGGCCGAGCAGTTGTTCGGCGCCCATTTCGCCGAGGATGGTGCGGCTGTCGATTTTCGAGGTGACCTGAAACGAGATGCGGGTCGGGAAGTTCGCCTTGATGGTGCCGGTGATGACATCGACCGATGGCCGCTGCGTGGCGAGGACGACGTGAAGGCCGGCGGCGCGCGCCATCTGCGCGAGCCGCTGCACCGCGCCTTCGATGTCCTTGCCGGCGACCATCATCAGATCGGCCATTTCGTCGACGATGATGACGATGTAGGGCAGCCGCTCAAGCTCGAGCTTTTCCTCCTCATAGATCGCCTTGCCGGTTTCCTTGTCGAAACCGGTATGCACCGTTCGGGTCAGCTCCTCGCCCTTGGATTTCGCTTCCATTAGCCGCGCGTTGTAGCCGTCGATGTTGCGCACGCCGAGCTTCGACATCCGCTTGTAGCGTTCTTCCATTTCCCGCACCGCCCATTTCAGGGCGACCACTGCTTTCTTGGGGTCGGTCACCACCGGCGTCAGCAGATGAGGAATGCCGTCATAGACCGAGAGTTCGAGCATTTTGGGGTCGACCATGATCAGGCGGCACTGATCCGGGCGCAGCCGGTAAACCAGGCTCAGGATCATGGTGTTGATGGCGACCGATTTGCCGGAGCCGGTGGTGCCAGCGATGAGCAGATGCGGCATCCGCGCGAGATCAACGATAATCAATTCGCCGCCGATGTTCTTGCCGAGACAGAGCGGCAGTTTCGCCACCAACTCGTTGCCGTCCTTCACCGAGAGCAGTTCGCGCAGGTAGACCTTCTCGCGGTGCGCATTGGGCAATTCGATACCGATGGCGTTGCGTCCGGGGACCACGGCGACGCGCGCCGACAACGCGCTCATCGAGCGTGCAATGTCGTCGGCAAGTCCGATCACGCGCGACGATTTGATGCCGGGCGCGGGTTCGAGTTCATACAGCGTCACCACCGGGCCGGGGTGCGCCTTGACGATTTCGCCGCGGACGCCGAAATCGCTCAGCACGCCTTCCAGCGCGCGCGAATTGGCTTCCAGTTCGGATTTGCTGAGCGGCTGGCGATCCGAAGCCTTCGGGGCAGTGAGCACCGACACCGAGGGCAGTTCGAATTTCTCCGACGATTTCCGCGCCGGCGTCCGTACCGCGGCTTTCTTGCGCGGGGCGCGCGTCGCTGGCGTGTCCTCCTCGTCCTCGTCGGCATCCTCGTCGTCTTCGTCGTAAGTCGCTCCGGCCTGCGGCGCCAGCGACGGCGCGGTGCGACCGTCGAGGGTCGGCTCCTGACGGTCGAACAAGGACGCCCGTGGCGCCGGTCCGCTCGCAACCAGCCACCGGTAGGCCAGCGTCAGTGCCCGCCACAGCCGCGCTTTCGCGCTCATCGCGGCATGAAACGCCCACCCCAGCGAGACCGAGCCACTGTCGTCCGCTTCCACGAACGGCGCCTCGTCATCCTCGATCGGCGTCAGGTCATCTTCCTGCGGCCGCGAGCCGAGGCCGCCGGCGATCAGGAAGGTTGCGGCCATCACGGCGCCCAGAACGAGGCCGAGCCCGATGCGATAGATCACGCCGGGCGGACCGAACACCACTGCGGGCGCGCGCACCAGGGCGTCGCCGACCACGCCGCCGAGCCCGGTCGGCAGCGGCCATGCGCCGCCGTGCGACCAGCAGCTCGCAAAGCCCGCCGCGGTCACCGTGCACAGAATCCAGCAGGCGATCCGGATCGCTTCGCGGTCGAAGCTGCGATGGGTCAACATCCGCCAACCCCACACCGCCACCGGCAGGATCAGCATGACGGCGCCGAGTCCGAGAATCTGCATCAGGAGATCGGCGCCGATCGCGCCGGGATAGCCGACGATGTTGCGAATGGCGCGCGATGTGGCGTGGCTGAGACTCGGATCCTGCACCGACCAGGTCATCAGCGCCGCCGCCGCCACGCCGGCGAGCGTGATCAGGCTGAGGCCGGCGAGTTCGCGCAGCCGCCGGGCCAGCGCCTCGCGCATCGAGACCGGCAACTGGCTGACCAGAGGAATGACGCGTTCGATCGCTGGCATGCTCATGGGGGGACCCGCGACTAATCCAGAATTTCGACCAGCCGGTGCAAGGCCTCGGCTGTTGTTTCACTGTCCGCAACCAGAGCGAGACGGATATAGCCGGCGCCGGGATTGCTGCCGTCGGGTTGCTGCCGTGCCAGGTAGCTTCCGGGAATCACGCGCACGCCGCCGTCCTTGTAGAGCTTGACCGTCGCCGCCTCGTCGCCACCGTGCTGCGACACATCGAGCCAGACGCAGAAGCCGCCCGCGGGCCGGTGATAGCCGTAGCGATTGCCGAGAATCTGGTCGGCGAGATCGAACTTGACCCGGTAGAGCCTGCGGTTTTCCTCGACATGCGCCTCGTCGCTGTAGGCCGCGATCGCGACCTGCTGCAGTGGCACCGGCACCTGCGGCGCAGCGACATTGCGCAACTCGTGAAAGGCCGCAAGAAACGTATTATCGCCGGCGGCGAAGCCGACCCGCATGCCCGGCAAATTGGAGCGCTTCGACAAGGATTGGAAGGCCACGACATGGTTGAAATCAGGCCCGCCACATTCCAGCATGCTGCCGGGCGCCGCCTTGGTGTAGATTTCCGAATAGCATTCGTCGCTCAGGATCATGAAGCCGAAACGGTCGGCCAGTTGTTTCAGGCGGCTGAAATATCCCTGGGAGGCCACCGCGCCTTGCGGATTTGCCGGCGAGGCGAGGTAGATCGCGACGGTGCGGGCGAGCGTCGCCTCGTCGAGCGCGTCGAGATTGGGCAAAAATCCGTTGGCCAGCGTGGTCGGCAGATAGATGGCCTCGCAGTCCGCGGCGCGGGCGCCGGCCGCATAGGCCGGATAAAACGGATTGGGCATCAGGATTGCGGGTTTGCCGCGGCGTCCGCCGACATAGCGCGCCGCGGTGATCGCGGCGAAAAACAGCCCTTCCCGGCTGCCGTTCAGCACCAGAATTTCACGGTCGGGATCGATGGCCCGGGGCAGGTGGAACCGGCTGGAAAGCCAGTTCGCCGCCGCCCGCCGGAACGGCTCGATGCCCTTGGCGATGGGATAGCGGCCGAAATCGCCGATGTGCTTGGCCAGCACCGGGCCGACAAACCCCGGCACTGGATGCTGCGGCTCGCCCAAGGACAGCGTAATCAATGGCTTACCGGGTTGGTGCGGGGCCAGCAATTCGGCCAGCCGCGCGAACGGCGAGCGTTCACTTTGCGCGCTGCCGGCGCCTTGCGGGGCGCGGGATGAAGCGGTCATGGCCATACTTGAAGCGCCAGCACTTTCGGGGCAGCCGGCCGCAGCTTGAGGCCGGCCGGAAGCGGATCAAACCACCATAGATACGGCGAGGTTAAGACGCGATTAACCATCGACCGAACTGGACAATTTGCGTGGTATTACCACATAATCCAGCGGTATTACCTCGGAGATAGCCATGGCCACTACCGTTACACGCAAGGGGCAGGTGACGATTCCAAAACCGGTCCGCGATCACCTCGGCCTCGGCCCAGGCAGCAAGGTTGCCTTTCGGCGTGCGGCCGATGGCTCGATTGTCATCGAGCGAGCGGATGGAACACGACAGCCCAGCCGGTTCACAGAATTGGTTGGAATCGCCGGCCCAGGCGCTTTCACCGACGAGATCATGGCGATGACGCGGGGCGAATAGTTCGTGACCCTGGTCAACTCGAACGTGCTGCTCGACGTCTTCACGAGAACGCCCAATTGGTGGGAGTGGTCACTCGCCCAATTGGAGGGAGCCGCCCTGCAAGGCACGCTCCTTATCAACGATGTGATCTATGCCGAGACCTCGATCCGCTTTCACCGCATCGGGGACTTCGATGCGGCGCTCGCGAGGTTTGGCGTCACGATTGCGCCGATGCCGCGCGCCGCACTATTCCTCGCGGGGAAGGCCTTCATCCAGTACCGTAGCGCCGGCGGAATTCGTAACGGCGTGCTCCCGGACTTTTTCATCGGAGCTCACGCGGAGGTCGACCGTCTGCAGTTGCTGACGCGCGATGTGCGGCGGTATCGAAGTTATTTTCCGAACGCGTTGCTGATCGCGCCCAAAGGTCAAGAGTAGGACGACGTCAGCAAAAAGAAAGGGGCCCCAGCTTGCACTGGAGCCCCTCAACGGTCGGGGCATTGCCGGGTATGTGCCCAAACCGAAGCAGTGGGCGCGACCTTGGGCCGCGCCCGGGGAGAACTACATGTTGTAGGCGCGCTCGCCGTGGTCGGTGATGTCGAGACCCTCGCGTTCCTCCTCGACGGTGGGACGCAGGCCTACCAGCACATCGACGAGCTTGTAGAGGATCGCCGAACCGATGCCCGACCAAAGCAAGGTCGCCAGCACGGCCTTGCCCTGTGCGATCATCTGGGTGACGAGATCATAGGTGCCGGCGTTGTTGCCGCTGATGTTGGTGTAGTCGGTGATGCCGACGCCACCGAGCGCGGGGTTGACCAGAATGCCGGTGCCGAGTGCACCGATGATGCCGCCGATGCAGTGGACGCCGAACACGTCGAGGGCGTCGTCATAGCCGAAGGCGTTCTTCACCGTGCTGACGAAGAACAGGCAGGCCGGCGAGACCACGAGGCCAAGCACCAGCGCGCCGATCGGGCCGGCAAAGCCCGAAGCGGGTGTCACCGCCACCAGGCCGGCCACCGCGCCGGAGCAGATGCCGAGCAACGAGGGCTTGCCCTTGACGATCCATTCAGACAGCAGCCAGGACAGCGACGCACCGGCGGTCGCCACCATGGTGTTGACGAAGGCGAGCGCCGTGGTGCCGTTGGCTTCGAGGTTCGATCCGGCGTTGAAGCCGAACCAGCCGACCCACAGCAGCGAGGCGCCGATCATGGTCATGGCCAGCGAATGCGGAGCCATCAGATCCTTGCCGTAGCCGGTGCGCTTGCCGATGATCAGGGCGCCGACCAGACCGGCAATGCCGGCATTGATGTGCACCACCGTACCGCCGGCGAAGTCGAGGGCGCCGGCACCGGCGAGCCAGCCGACAGCGCCAGTGACTTCGTCGAGCTTGGCCTGGGCCGCGGTCTTGGCCGCACCGTCTGCCGCGGCGGCGAGCGCCTTGGCAGCGGCGGCGACGTCATCGGGAGCGGCCACGTACCAGACCCAATGCGCGATCGGGAAATACACGAACGTGACCCACAGCAGGATGAACAGCATCACCGCCGAGAATTTGATGCGCTCGGCGAAGGCGCCGACGATCAACGCCGGGGTGATCATCGCGAAAGTCATCTGGAACACGAAGTAGCAATATTCCGGAATCACGACGCCGTTGGAGAAGGTGGCCGCCGTCGAATTGGCATCAACTCCATGCAGGAACGCCTTGGCGAAACCGCCGATATAGGGCGTCATGCTGCCGCCGTCGCCGAAGGCGAGCGAATAGCCGTAAAGAGTCCAGACCACGCCGACCATGGCGACGATTGCGAACACCTGGGTCAGGATCGAAGCCATGTTCTTGGTGCGGACGAGACCGCCGTAAAACAGCGCGAGTCCCGGAATCGACATCATCAGAACGAGGGCGCTGGATACCAGCATCCAGGCGGTATCGCCTTTGTTGGGGACCAAGGCCGCGGCCGCCGGCGCCGCTGCCGCATCGGCTGCTGCCGGAGCGGCCGGTGCCGCCGTTTGGGCAAGGGCCGCGTCGACAAAACCTACGGCGCAGAGTCCTGCGATTGCGAGGACTGCCCATCCCGCGCTGGTGGGACGTTTGAACGTCATTTGGTTTACTCCTGATTGAATAGGTTGCGCGGGTTCAGAGTGCTGCGGCATCGGCTTCGCCGGTGCGGATGCGAACCGCATGGTCGAGATTGATGACGAAGATCTTGCCGTCGCCGATCTGTCCGGTCTTTGCCGCTGACGTGATGGCGTCGATGGTCTTGGCGACCTGGTCCGAGGCGATCGCAACCTCGATCTTGATCTTGGGCAGGAAGCTCACCGCGTATTCAGCACCGCGATAGATTTCCGTGTGGCCTTTCTGTCGACCGTAGCCCTTGACTTCCGTCACTGTGAGACCGTGAACGCCAATGGCGGTCAGGGCGTCGCGGACTTCTTCGAGCTTGAATGGCTTGATGATCGCCATAACAATTTTCATGGGTCCTATCCCCGCTTGGGCCCGGTCCAGACACGACCGGACGTTTTCGACTGAGGTTCACCACGCGGAGAAGGTCACTACGCGGGCACAGCCAAGGCGGGTAGAATCAAATGCCGTGCCAGAACAGGCGAAATCCCTAACGGTATATGAAGACGGCGCTTTTCGAGCCTTTTCGGGGAGGGGTCGCGCCGTGCCATTCGGTCGCGCTCAATAGCTAGTCAGGGCTGCGCAAAAGTTGGGCACGACAACCAGCCGACACAATCCTGCCCACGACAAAGGCAGTAGCTTTGACAAAAAGGTATTTGGATGGAGGGAGTTACTGCAGGGCCTCGCCGTGTTGCGAAATGTCCAGGCCGATCAGCTCGTGTTCGCGCGACACCCGCAACGGCACGAACGCACTGACAAGCTTGAGCAGCACGAAGGTCACGCCGCCCGACCAAACCAGGGTGACCGCGACGCCGTAGAGCTGGATCAAGAGCTGGTGCGGGTTGCCTTCGATCAGGCCCGGGATTCCGCAGATCGAGGCAGTCGCGAACACCCCGACCAGCAGGGTACCGGTCATCCCGCCGATACCGTGCACACCGAACACGTCGAGCGAATCGTCGTAGTTGAAGCGGTGCTTCAGCCATGTACAGGCCCAGAAGCACACCACTCCAGCCACCACGCCGATAACGATACCGTGCCAGGGAGCGACGAAACCGGAGGCGGGCGTAATGGTCCCGAGCCCGGCGACGGCGCCGGAAATCATTCCGAGCACGGAGGGTTTGCGGCGGGTCGTCCATTCCAGCGCGCCCCAGGTCAATGCCCCGGCACAGGCGGCGAGATGGGTGGCGACAATCGCCATCACCGCGCGTGAATTGGCGCCCAGCGCCGATCCGCCGTTGAAGCCGAACCAGCCGACCCACAGCAGTCCGGTGCCGACCACCGCGAGCGACAGGTCGAACGGCGACAGATTCTCGCTGCCATAGCCGTGGCGGCGGCCGAGCACCTTGGCCGCCACCAGGCCACCTGCTCCGGCGCTCAGATGCACGACCAGACCGCCGGCAAAATCCATCACACCGACGCTGCCGAGGAAACCGCCGCCCCAGACCCAGTGTGCCAGCGGAATGTAGACGAACACGAACCATAGAATCGAAAACGACAGATAGGCGGAGAACCGCATCCGGTCGGCCACCGAACCCGCCACCAGTGCGACCGTGATGATCGCGAACGTCATCTGGTAAAGCATGAACAGGGCCTCGGGGATGGTCTTCGCCGCGGGATTGACCGCATCCATCGACATGCCGGCGAGAAACCAGCGGTCCAGCGTCCCGAGCCAGGGACCGTCGCCGACAAAGGCGAGCGAATAGCCAAAGGCGACCCAAAGAATTGAAATAGTGGCCACCGCGGCGAGGCTTTGCGCCATCGTCGCCAATACGTTCTTCTTGCGCACCATGCCGGAATAGAACAGCGCAAGCCCCGGTATCGTCATCATCAGCACAAGAGCCGTCGCGACGATCATCCATGCGGTGTCGGCGGCGCTGATCCCGGGCGCTTGCGCCAGCGCCGGTGTCGAAAACGAGATGATCGCCGCAAAACTGATCGCCGCAGCGAGCTTCGCTGCACGACACGATAGTGCCCCCATGGTCTCTTCCCAGCCGGTTATGATTTTATCGATCGCGCTCCGGGCCCCGTTGCCGGATGCGACTTACTCGTGTGCCCCTAATTTCTTGGTTTGACGCGTTTTCTTCACGCGAACCGGTACCCACCTCGCTCGAAAACGCTTTTAAAGTGCATCGCTGTCGGTTTCGCCGGTGCGGATTCGCAGCGCGTTGTCGATCGGCGTCACGAAGATCTTGCCATCGCCGATCTGGCCGGTGCGCGCGCTCGAGGTGATGACTTCGACCGCCTTTTGGGCAAGGTTCGACGCGACCGCGATCTCGATGCGCAGCTTCGGCAGAAAATTCACCACATATTCGGCGCCGCGATAGATCTCGGTGTGGCCCTTCTGGCGGCCGTAGCCCTTGACCTCGGTCACGGTCATGCCGCTGACCCCGATCGCGGTCAGCGCCTGGCGCACCTCGTCGAGCTTGAAGGGTTTGATGATCGCGACGACAAGCTTCATGGTCAGGCCTTCATTATCCAGCGAAATCGCAAAACCCGGCGACACCGCGACCCAGGTTCGGGCAAGTTTGCCATCTTTCTGTGCAAATGGCACAAAAAGTTTGCAGACCCAACCGAAAAAGCAATTGCGTGGCGCCGCCAGCCCCCAAGCCGGCTGAGAAACCAGCCCGAATTCGATTGGCCGCCCTCCTCGAGGACCACCACCCTTACTTGCGTTCGCGGACCGAGCCTTCCTGTGCGACCGAGGCCACCAGCGTGCCGTCGGGCTTGAAGATCATGCCGCGGGTCAGGCCGCGGCCGCCTTGCGCGCTCGGCAAATCCTGGGCGTAAAGCAGCCACTCGTCGGCGCGAAACGGCCGATGAAACCACATCGCATGATCGAGGCTCGCCGGCATCATCCGCTTGTCGAACAGCGTGCGGCCGTAACGCGCCATGACTGCATCGAGCAGCGAGAAATCCGACGCATAGGCCAGCGCGCACATATGCAGCGCCGGATCGTCGGGTAGTTTGGCCGCGGTGCGAATCCAGACATGGATGCGGCCGTCGTCGATCTTCTGGCCGAAATAGCGGCCGAGTTCGACCGGCCGAAGTTCGATCGGGCGGTCGGATTCGTAATAACGGCGGATGAAATCCGGCATTTCGCGAAACATCGGCTGTTTTGCCACTTCCTCGGCGGTGAGCTTTTCCGGGGGCGGAACGTCGGGCATCTGGTCCTGGTGATCGAACGAGCCCCGTTCCTCGACATGAAACGACACCATGATCGAAAAGATCGCGTGGCCGTGCTGGATCGCGGTGACCCGGCGGGTCGAATAGCTCTTGCCGTCGCGCAGCCGCTCGACCTCGTAAATGATGGGAACCTGCGGATCGCCTGGCAGGATGAAATAGCAATGCAGCGAGTGCGGCAGGCGGCCCTCGACGGTGCGGCACGCCGCCACCATCGCCTGTCCAATCACCTGGCCGCCGAATACCCGTTGCCAGCTCGTTTTTGGGCTGTTGCCGCGAAACAGGTTCACCTCGAGCGGCTCGAGGTCGAGAACGGAAATCAGGTCAATCAGGCCTTTGGACATGACAGCGCCTTCGATTTTCGTCATTCCCGGACGTAACCCGACGGGTCCGGCTTTTGGCCGCCCCGATGACAGGCGCCGCCAATGAACCGGCAATGACGATCATGCAGCCCCTTGCTTCGCCACCCTGTTTCGCCCAGCTATAGTCCGGGGGCAAGGGTATCTCGAGCAGGTTCCAATGTCGGCACAGCGAAGCATTGTTATCGGCGGGGGCGCGTTGGCGGGGCTGGCGCTGGCGCTGGCGCTGCGCCAGGGCCTTGGCACCGATATCGCGGTCATCGTTGCCGATCCGGCGCTGGCGACACAGCCCAGCCGCGATCCGCGCGCGACCGCCATCGTCGCAGCCTGCCGCCGCCTGTTCGATGCCCTCGGGGTGTGGAATGAAGTCGCGGCCGGGGCACAGCCGATCCTCGACATGGTCGTCACCAACTCGAAGCTGGAAGACGCGACCCGTCCGGTGTTCCTGACCTTCGCGGGCGATGTCGAACCGGGCGAGCCGTTCGCGCATATGGTCGAGAATCGCCATTTGATCGACGCGCTGGTGCAGCGCGCGGAAGCCGAGGGCATCGATCTGCGTCCGGCGGCGGTGACGACGTTCGATTCCCGTACCGATGGCGTCGAGGTCACGCTGTCCGACGGCAGCGTCATCGCGGCGAGCCTGCTGGTTGCGGCCGACGGCGCGCGTTCGAAACTGCGCGAGCGCGCCGGCATCGCCACCCATGGCTGGGACTACGATCAATCCGGCATCGTGGTCACCGTCGGTCACGAACGCGACCATCATGGGCGTGCCGAAGAACATTTCCTTCCCGCCGGGCCGTTCGCGATCCTGCCGCTGTCGGGAAAGCGCTCCTCGCTGGTGTGGACCGAAAAGCGCGGCGAGGCGGCGCGGATCGCCGCACTCGGCGAGGATGAATTCCACCGCGAGCTCGAGCAGCGTTTTGGGCTGCATCTCGGCGAGATCAAGGCGCTGGACCGGCCGCGCGCATTTCCATTGGGCTATTTCGTCGCCCGCTCCTTTATCGGCGAGCGACTGGCGCTGGTCGGCGATGCCGCGCATGTGATTCACCCGATCGCCGGCCAGGGGCTGAACATGGGCCTCAAGGATGTGGCGGCGCTCGCCGAAGTGATTGTCGATGCGGCGCGGCTCGGCATCGATCTCGGTCAGGCCGATGTGCTCGATCGCTATCAGCGCTGGCGGCGGTTCGACACCATGGCGATGGGGCTCGCCACCAATTCACTCAATCTGTTGTTCTCGAACCGCTCGACGCTGCTGCGCACGGTGCGCGATATCGGGCTTGGACTGGTCGATCGCGCGCCGCCGCTGAAAAGCATATTCATCCGCCAGGCGGCCGGATTGAGCGGTGAGGTGCCGCGGCTGCTGAAGGGCGAAGCGCTGTAGGCTCAAAGTCCGCGACGAAGCAATCCACGTTCCGTCATTCCGGGGCGACGCGCAAGCGTCGAGCCCGGAATCCATAACCACGATCGGGAGTATGGATTCCGGGCTCGCGCCAAGAGGCGCGCCCCGGAATGACAATGGATCCACCTCACTTCGCCGCGTCACTTGCGAGGACAAAGGCCGCGACGGTTTCGACCAGCGTCGGATCCAGCGCCCGCTCCGGCTGGTTGTAGGCGGCGAGATCATCGGCATCGTCGGTTACGTCGACCAGCACATGGTTCATGTCGGGAAGCCACACGGCTTTCGCCACCGGCGAGGCAGCGGAAAGCGCTGCGAAATCCACCCGCGCGATCTGCAGGTCGCGGCCGCCGCCGATAATCAGCGTCGGCTGTTCGATCTTCTTCAGCGGATCGATCGGATCCTCGGTGAAGGCCGAGGCGATGCCGGGCTGCATCGACGGCGGGATCGACAGCCCCGGTGGCGGCGGATCGACGATCTGCCCGGCCATGATGGCGTCGATCGCCTTGGCGATCGGTGCCAGCACCTCCGGCGCCAGCTTCTTCTCGAGCTGCGCCTTGATCAGGTCGCCCTGCCGCCGCGCAGCGGTGACCAGCAACACCAGCCGGTCGATCGGGACGCGCCGTGCGGCCAGGATCGCGACCAGGCCGCCCTCGCTATGGCCGATCAGCACCAGCTTTGAGAATTTGCCGCTGCCGCGCAGGTAATTCACCAGCGCCACGGCATCGTCGACATAGTCCTTGAAGCGGAAATCTTCCGGCCGTCCGAATTCCGGCTTCCATCCGCCGGACCCGCGCTTGTCGTAGCGCAGGGTGGCGATCTTGCGCGCCACCAGTTGCGCCGAGAGCTTCTTCAAGGTCGCAGGCTTGAACTGCGGTCCGTTGCCGTCGTGGTCGGTGGTGCCGGAGCCCGCGATCAGCAGCGCGACCGGCGGCCGATCAACCGCCGGCGGGATCGTCAGCACGGCGTCGATGGCGCCGACGCGGATCCGGCTTTCGTCAGCACCGGCGCTCATGGTCATGCCGAAGAGAGCGAGGATCGCGAGCAGCCAAAGGATTGCCGGGGCGCGCATGCGCTTAGTCGATCTTCCTGGCCTCTTCCGGCAGCATGATCGGGATACCGTCCCGGATTGGATAGGCGAGCTTGGCCGAGCGCGAAATCAGCTCCTGTCGCGTGGCGTCGAATTCGAGCGGGCCCTTGGTTCTCGGACAGACCAGGATTTCCAACAGCTTAGGGTCGACGGTGCCTTCAACGCGTTCGGGCGGGGATGTCATGCAAGGGCCTCCGGCTTGGTCGCTCGATCCCTTAGCATATTCGATCGCCCGGGGTAGCCGGACGGCGTCATCGCGAGACCATCCGCAGCAATTCGTCGAGCATCGACGCCTGTTTTGCCCGCGGCAACGGCTTGTCCGAAAGCGCAAATCCGACGAATGCCCAATACAGGATCTGCGCACGGGCGGCGGCCACCTGCGGCGAAAGTCCGGATGCAAGCAGCAGCTTTTCCACGTAACCCAGCCGGCGCCGGTCGATGGCTTGCACGGCGGCGCCCGCCGCCGGGTCGAACGTCGCCCAGGTTCGAATCGCCTTTTCCAGCGAAAGCCTGGCGCCGAACGCGCGGCGCAGCAGCAGCGGCAAGGCGACGTCGCTGGCGGACGCTGCCTCGAGATCGGCGATGATCTGCTCGGCCGCGACCTCGCGCCAGTGCCGCAAGATCGCGGCGTGGAACGCGCCGACGTCGGCGAAGTGCCAGTAGAAGCTGCCGCGTGACACCCCCATCGCTTTCGCCAGCGGCTCGGCCTTCAGCGCCGTGAAGCCGCTGCGGGCCAGCGTCTTGAGGCCCTGGTCGAGCCAGTCGGTTGCCGAAAGTTGGTCGGTCATGCGTTTCCCCTGCGACAATCTACCATACACTGCTGTATTGACCGCGGCCAGCGGATGCGGCATATCTACCATACAGTCATGTATGGAGGGTGATCCGATGCAAAATGGGTTGCTGCAGGCTGCCGGATTGGCAGCAGTCGTGGTGGCGCTGATCCACGGCGTGCTCGGCGAGACCAAAGTGTTCGCACGCGCCACCATCGAGCCGGCGCGGGTGCGAACCCTGATCCGGCTGGTCTGGCAGGCCGGAACGGTGGCCTGGATCGGCGGCGGCGTGCTGCTGATCGCGGCGCCATGGCTGGGGTCGGATCCGGCGCGGCACTGGATTGTCGCGACGATGGCCTGTGTATTTGCCTTTGCCGCGCTCGCCAACGCCTGGGCAACGCGCGGCCGGCATTTTGGCTGGTTGGCGTTGAGCGCGGTGGTCGTGCTGGCGGTGGCCGGCTATTGAAGCGGATTCCGGTTCGCTCGAATCAGAAGCATCGCGAAGCGATGCGTCTCGAAGGATGAAGCCATTGAGGTCGAAACTGCCCTGGCGCGCGGCGCGACGGCCGCGTCCTATTTCCAGTAAGGGGTGCGCTTCTCGAACGCGCCGAACGCCCGTTCGGCGGTCGCGAGCAGCGGCTTGAACCGGGCTTCCTCATGGCCCGCCAGCAGTCCGGCGGCGAAGATCCGCCGTGACGGCCGTGCGGTTGGGGTAGCCGTCGCCTCGACGATCCCCGTTGTCAGCTTCTCATGCACGGCGATGTCGTTGAGCTCGCCAAGGCATTCCTGCAATTGCTTCAAGGCCGACAGAAAGGCCACGCGGCGTTTCGCCTGCTTTTTGCCGGCAAACACCGTTTTATAGAATTCGGTCGCATAGCGCAGTTTCTTGGCCCGGATGCGCAGCTCGTGCCGAGCGTGCGGATCGAGCTGCGCTAATCGCCGGCCGCGTTTCCGGATCTTCTTCCAGCGGCGCTTGAGCTGCGCGCGGGCCACGGTCTCGATCGGCTGCTCGCGGCGATCGCGCGCGAGCTTGCTGCGCGGCTCGCGCCAGCTCCCGGTTTCGATCCACGCGGCGACATTTCTCGTCAGCTCACGAAACCGCCGCGACGAGACCGCGGCCAAAGCGCGCGCGACGGCGGCCTCACGCTGCTCCGCCAGATCGCGCGACAGGGTGCGCATTCCACTCAGCCTTGTGTGCTGCTTGCCGAGCGGCGCCACCACCCGGGTCAGGAAAACCTCGAACTCCCGCGCGGGGCCAAGCTCGCCGGTGAGCCATTTCAGCTCGCGCCTGATGGCGGGCATTTTGGCGTCGACCGCGATATCCGCAAACAGCGAGATTGCCGTGCGCAGGCGACGCAAGTCGACGCGCATCGAGTGGACGCCTTCGGGATCACCGGCCAGGATGGCCGGCTTGTTGGCGACGATCTGCTGCAGGCACGCCGAAGCAATCGACTGGAATGCCGCTTTCGCCGGCAGATCCGGCGCGATCTCGATTTCCTTCCGGGATGGCACGGCTTGCACCGAAGGTCAGATCGAAGGTCACGGGCCCTGGATTAGAAGTTCCCGGCGCGGACCCGTCAATGCCGTTGTCGGCGCGGAACCCTATTGCAGCGGCGGATCGCCGCTGGTGCGCTTTTTGGCCAGATCCATTTCGGTGACCGCAATCAGGATCTCGGCGCGGGTCTTCAGGTCCGGCGCCTCGAGCAGCGCCTGTTTTTCCGCCGGGCCATAGGGCGACATCATGGCCAGCGCGTTGACCAGCGCCTCGTTGGGCGCGCTCTCGACGCCTTCCCAATCGACCTTGAGATCGTTGGCTTTCAGGAAGTCCGTCAGCACTTCGAGCAGCGCTTCGCGATCGACTGCTTCCTCGCCCTTGCGGGCGGTGAAATCGTCGAGGTAGGGAAAGTAATCCACCCGGCATTGCCGATATGCGGTCAGCGCGGTCATTTCCTCGAGCACCTTGAAGCGCGCGATGCCGGTGAGCTCGAGGATGTAGCGGCCGTCGCCGGACTCGGCGAGCTGGGTGATGCGTCCGACGCAGCCGACCCGAAACAGCGCGGGCCGCGGCTCGTCCTGCGAATGGGAGGCGTCCGGCTGGATCATCCCGATCAGCCGGTGGCCGTCGCGCAGCGCATCGTCGACCATGGCGAGATAACGCGGCTCGAAAATATTGAGCGGCATCTGGCCGCGTGGCAGCAGCAAGGCGCCGCGCAGCGGAAACACCGGAATCACCTGGGGCAGTTCGCCGGGTCCGCGGTATTCGGCATTGAGCGGCATTTGCGGTCCCGATTGATCGAGATGGTTCAAGAGAACAGGATCGTCGACAGCCGCTTTCGCCCTTCGACCGTGGCTTCTTCGGTCGGACCCCACGCCTCGAAGAACTGCACCAGTTGCTTGCGCGCGCCGTCTTCGTTCCATTTGCGGTCGCGTTTGACGATTTCGAGCAACTGATGGGTGGCCTCGGCGCGCTTGCCGCTGGCGTTGAGCGCCGTCGCAAGGTCGAATCGCGCCTGATGATCGAGCGGGTTTGCGGCGACTTTCTGTTCCAGTTCAGTCACCGGGCCGAGCGCCTGGGCCTGCTCGGCGAGATCGAGCGCGGCTTGCACGGCCTTGACTGCCGCGTCGCCGCGTTTCGATTCCGGCACCATCGTCAGGGTCTGCTTCGCCTGTTCGATGGCGTCGGTGGCGACGTAGCATTTCGCGAGCCCCGCGAGCGCGGCGATATTGGTGGCGTCGGCGGCCAGCACTTCGGCATAGATCGACGCCGCGGTGGCCGGATCGCCTTCCGCCAGCACCGCTTCGGCCTCCTGCAGAATTTCGGCGACGTTGGGTTCGTCTGCCCCCTTCACGCCGGCGGTGAGCTTGTTGATGAAGGCGGTGACCTGGCTCTCCGGCACCGCACCCATGAAGCCGTCGGCGGGCTGGCCGTTGACAAAGGCGATCACGGCCGGGATCGACTGGATGCCCATCTGGCCTGGGATCGCCGGATGCTCGTCGATGTTCATCTTGACCAGCTTGACCTTGCCGTTGGCGGCCCGGACCGCCTTCTCGAGCATCGGCGTGAGCTGGCGGCAGGGGCCGCACCAGGGCGCCCAGAAGTCGATCAGCACCGGCTGGCGTTTCGATTCCTCGATGACATCCTTCACGAAGGTCTGGGTCGTCGTCTCCTTGATCAGACCTTCCATCGCCTGCGGCGTCGGACCGCTGCCCTGCTCTACTATCGTCACGGGGTCCCTCGTCTGGTGTCCTGTCGGGTTCGGCCGGTTCTAGCACGGCCCGACGGGTTCGGAGCTTGTCTTCTCCTCCTAAGTGGCGGCTGGGGTCGGAATTTCAATCGGTCCGACCGCCTGCTTCGCCGCGACGGCAATCGGGGGCCGACGAGCATCGTCAAGGCCGATTTGCGGTGGTTTGGCGCTTTTCCCAAGCGCCGACAGGCTGTTCCGGCCAACCGCAGGTTCCTGCCTTCCGAGGGTTGTTGCATTCATGGGCCGCATTTGGCATAGCTCTGCCCGTTGCCGGCGCACCCATCGCCGCCAGCTTCTCGGATGCGGGTGTAGCTCAGGGGTAGAGCACGACCTTGCCAAGGTCGGGGTCGAGGGTTCGAATCCCTTCGCCCGCTCCAGAAATTGTTTTGTCCGGCCCGGACACATAGGTAACAGGTCGTACCTAAGACATCGGTGACAACCGCGTGCCGAACGCGAGGCCGCCTCTCGTGGAGGCGGCCTCGGCGTCACCCCCGCGCGCTGCGGTAGCCTGGCCGGTAGGCGAGCCGGGTGTGGCCCGCGCAATAGGGCAGGCCTTCGACCGGGGTGTTGCCGCAGAAGCAGAAATCGTCGGCCCCCGGGGTACTGATCGGCCAGCGACATCTTGCATCGCTCAATTCGAGCAGTGAGCAGCAGTGTCCGTTGTGGATCGGCTCATCATCGGCTGCTGGCTGCGGCTCGGCGTACAACGCCAGCAGCATCTGGCCGCGCAGCCTTGGCCCGGTTCCCGGACGCTGTCCCTTCGCGGCGGCCTTTCGCGCCGGACGCCGGGCCTCGCCGGTTTTTTCGCGCGTCAGATTGAGGCGGGAGAGTTTGCCGATGACGGCGTTGCGGCTGACCCCGATGTTGTCGGCAATCTGGCGGCAGGATAGCCCGGCTTCAAAGTGGCTTTTCAGGCGTTCGACGCGTTCGTCGGTCCAGGTGGCTTTGTTGGCGAACATGCTGATGGTCCCAAGCTGCGAGTGATCGCTTCGGCTGGCCTCGTTGTCGTCGGAACCGCCGCCCCCGAAGCCACTGCTTCAGGGCGTCTTGCCGTTGTCGCGGATCGCAAGCAGCCCGTCCTTGATGGCGAGCCGAATGCCTTCCTCGATCAGGGTCCTCGCGACACCGGGAACGCTGGTGCCGTGGGTGCCCTGCCTCACCAGTTTTTCGAGATAGGCAATGGTGGAGAGCGCCAACGTAATCGGAACACGGTCGGTTTCGGCTTTTTCTGTGGCCATGCCAAAAAGCTAGCCGTTAACGGGTGTACTGAAAAGTATCTTTTTAGAGTCTATTTGGATGCAAGCCAGCGGGAATGACTTCCCTTCCCTTCCCTCAGGTACCGGAATTTGTCGAAAAATAGCCCGAGCGCGATGCCGGACTATTGCGCGTGGAGCTGGGGAAGGCGGCGTTCGTTCAGGTGGTGCGCCCCACCGATGATCGCCTGCTCGCGGCGCAAATCCCGCATATCACCTCGAGCAACATTGCGGTTGAGGTTGAACTTCCCGCCGACGATCCCGACAGCGACCGCAACAGCTTCTGCAATGTGGGCCGCATGGCCGAAGTCCGATTTCAGCGCACCGGGCTCGGTTTCGCCGAGTGGATCGTCAAGGCGCTGCCGTGGCTGACCGGCGGCAAGGACAGAAGCGAGGTCGCGCTCAACAGCGCCGCGCGCAAATAGCCATGAATCCCGAGGCGCTCACCTATTTCGAGCTGATGGCGCCGCTGGCGCTGGTGTTCGGCGCCGTCTATTTGCTCGGTCCGATGCTGCCATTGTCGCGCCTTTGGACACGGATGCTGGTGTTTGCCGTGGTGTGGCTGGTGATCGCGCGGTATCTCGAGTGGCGGCTTTTTGAAACGGTGATACCGGCCGGCGGCGAGTGGTACGAGGTTGGCTGGGTCTGGTTCTGCTTTGCGGTCGAGCTACTGGCGCTGTTCGATGCGCTGATCCTCTATCTCGCGTTCCTTCGCACCAGCGACCGCCATGCGGAAGCCGATGCCCATGAGGCGCGGCTGCGCTCGCTGCCGCCCGATGAGACGCCTTCGGTCGACCTCTATATCCCGACCTACAACGAATCGCTGGAGGTTCTGGAAAAGACCGTCACCGGCGCGCTCTGCCTCGAATATGCGAACTTCAAGATCTGGGCGCTCGATGACGGAAGGCGTCCTTGGCTCAAGGCGTTCTGCGAAGCCAAAGGCGTCGGTTATCTGACCCGCCCCGACAATTCGCACGCCAAGGCCGGCAATATCAACCACGCCTTGACCAAGACCAATGCCGACTTCGTGGCGATCTTCGATGCCGATTTCATCCCACAGCGCAATTTTCTGATTCGCACCATGGGATTCTTCGCCAATCCCAGGGTCGGCATTGTCCAGGTCCCCCACGCCTTTTACAATTACGATCCGACGCAATCGAGCCTGGCGCTGCAGAAGGCCCTGCCCGACGATCAGCGCTTCTTCTTCGAGGCGGTGATGCCGAGCCGGGACGGCTGGGACGCCGCCTTCTGCTGCGGCTCAAACTCGGTAACGCGGCGCGAAGCGCCGCGAAGCGTCGGCGACGCCCTGCCGACCGAGTCGATCACCGAAGACATGCTGCTCAGCATCGCGCTGCTCCGCAACGGCTACATCACCCGCTATCTCTGCGAGCGGCTGGCTTTCGGGCGCGCGCCGGAAGGCCTCAACGCCGAGGTTCCGGCACCGGCATTGCCGTTGGCTGCGGTGGCGAAACTGCCCGCGCAGAGCCTCGTCGTTCCCTCGCGGCCGCAATCCAAGCGGCTTGGAAGTATCGCGGCCGAGCGGAAGATCGCGGCCTGAGGCTGGATCGGCCAGGCCAAAGCGGCAGGTCTAGCCGATCATGGTGTATCCGCCCGAGACCGACAACACCTGGCCGGTAATATAGCCCGCCGCCGACGAGGCCAGGAACACCACGGCGTTGGCGGTATCCTCGGCGCGGCCGAGCTTGCGCAGCGGCAGCGTCTTCGCGATCTTCTCGAACTGCTCCGGCGTGAAGAAGGACTCGGTCTTGTTCCACATGCTGGCGCCGCCGATTTCGTCGGCCGCTTGCGGCACCGTGACGCCGGGGCAGACGACATTGCAGCGGATGCCGTAGCGGCCATTCTCCTTGGCGATGGTCTTCATGAACGAATTGATCGCGGCCTTGACGCCGCCATAGACCGCTTCGCGCGGCTCGCCGGAGCGGCTGGCGTCGGAGCTGATTGAAACGATGGCGCCGGCCTTGTTCGGGATCATGATGTCGAGCGCGCATTTGGTGCAGTTGAGCACGCCGACATAGTTGATCTGGATGATCTTCTGCCAGAGCTCCGGCGTGGTCTGGGTGAAGAACATGAACTGGTCCCAACCCACATTGTTGACGAGCACATCGACCGTGCCATGCCTGTCGGTCGCGGCCTTGAACATCGCCTTGACCTGGTCCAGATCGGTGACGTCGGTCTTGATGACCTGAACGCTCGCGGCGCCCTTTTTCCTCGCCAGTCCGGCGACCTTTTCGGCCTGTTCATCGTCGAGATCGCCCACGGTGATGTGGGCGCCTTCGCCGGCGAAGGCGAGAACGATGCCGCGGCCGATATTGGAGGCGCCGCCGGTGATCACCACCGATTTGTCTTTCAGGCCGAGATCCATCTGCCAGCACTCCCCTTGTCGCGAAACCCGACCAGTTTAGCCGGGATCGACAACCACGACGATCGCATTGCGTTCGACGGTCTCGCCGACCCGGCAATGCACCGCGGTGACAAGGCCGTCGGACGCGCTGCAGATCCGCAATTCCATCTTCATCGATTCCAGGATCGCCGCGGCCTCTCCCGCCTTGATGCGGTCGCCGACAGCGACGTTCACTTTCAGAATCATGCCCATCATCGGCGCGCGCAACTCGCCGCTCGTCTCCGCGACGGCGCTCATATAGCTCAGATAAGGCATCGCCGAGAAGGTGTGGACGCCACGGATGTCATGGACGAAGATGGCCTGGTCCTGCTGGCAAATCCGCACGGTCTCGCGGCGCGGCCCGACAATGGCGGTGAAGCGGTCGTCTTCCAGCGGCATCAACCGGACCGACAGTTTGTCCTCGTTGACGCCGACCAACAGGCTGCCGTCGCCTTGTCGCGGCGCAAACCGGATCTCGGCGCTGACGCCCGAGGCCTCGAGATGCAGGATCGGAATCGGCGATAGTCCGTCGTCGCCGGTCGCCATGTGCCATCCGGTCGTCTCGTGCGCTTGCCATGGACCGCAACTGGCGGGCTGGCGCTGCCGCATCATCCAGAAACAGGCCCCCAGCGCCAGCGCCTCGATGTCCGGACCCTTTGCCGTGTCCACGAGCCGGTCGATCTGCTCGTCAATCAGCCTGGTATGGAACGTGGCGCTGCGCGTCGCGGGCAGGTCGATCAGGCGCTTGAGAAATGCCTGGTTGGTCGTGATGCCAAAGATCGAGGTCTCGTCGAGCGCGCGCCCCAGCCGGTCGAGAGCCTCGTCGCGGGTTTCGGCCCAGGCGATCAGCTTGGCGAGCATTGAATCGTAATAGGGCGAGACCACGGATCCGCTCTCGACGCCGGTCTCGACGCGAATGCCGTCGGCCGGAAATTGAACATAAGCGAGCCTCCCGGAGCACGGCAGAAAGGTGTTGGCCGGATCCTCCGCGCATAGTCGCGCCTCGGCGGCATGGCCGCGGCACTGCACCTCGCGCTGGGCCAACGACAAGCCCTCGCCGGCGGCGATCCGCAGCATGGTCTCGACGATGTCGATGCCGGTCACCATTTCGGTGACGGGGTGCTCGACCTGAAGCCGCGGATTGACCTCCAGGAAATAGTAGCGGTCGGCGCTGAGGATGAATTCGACGGTGCCGACCCCGCGATAGTTCAGCCGCTCGCCGAGCCGCACCGCATCGGCGATCATACGGTCGCGAAGCGCGGCGGGAAGATTGGCGGCAGGGGCTTCCTCGATCAGCTTCTGGTGGCGCCGTTGCAGCGAACATTCGCGCTCGAACAAATGGATCAAATTGCCGTTGCCGTCGCCGGCGATCTGGACTTCGATATGCCGCCCGCGCTCGATCAGTTTTTCGACGATCAGCCCGGGATAGCCGAAGGCGTTGTTCGCCTCGCGCATTGCGGATTCGATTTCGCCGGCAAGACCGTCCAGCCGGACCACGGCACGCATGCCCTTGCCGCCGCCTCCGGCCGCGGCCTTCAGCATCACCGGAAGCCCGAGATCGCCAACGATGCCGGCGATGTCGGCGGCGTCTTCGCTTGCCGTCCGGCTGCCGGGGACGGTCGGGACGTCGGCCGCCTCGGCCTCGCGCTTGGCCGACGCCTTGTCGCCGACCCGTTCCAGAGTCTCGGGGGTCGGCCCGATGAAGACCAGCTCGGCCCGCTCGACCGCGCGCGCGTAGGCGGCATTCTCGGCCAGAAAGCCAAAGCCGGGGTGAATCGCCTCCGCGCCGGAGCGCCGCGCCGCCTCGATCACGGCGTCGATCCGCAGATAGCTGTCGGCCGCGGCCGCGCCGCCAATCTCGGTCGACTCGCCGATCATCCTGACATGCACGGCGTCCGCATCGGCCGCGGAGTGGACCCCGGCGACGGCTATTCCCAGTCGATGACAGGTGCGCGCAATCCGGCAGGCGATTTCACCGCGATTGGCGATCAGGATTTTCTTGAACACCGGACGCTATCCTCCCATCACATCCGGAGCACGCCGAAGCTGGTATCCTGCCGCGGCAGGCGGCCGGCGAGATCGAGCAGCAGCGCCATCACTTCGCGGGTTTCGAGCGGGTCGATCACCATGTCGCACCAGGTGTTGCGGGCGAAATTGTAGGCATTGGCGAAGTCCTCGAAGGTGCTACGCACCGGCGCCCGATAGGCTTCGCGCTCTGCGTCGGTCCAGCTCGTTCCCTCGCGCCTGTGGCCCTCGTCCTTGACCATGGCGAGGGTATTGGCGGCCTGGTCGGGTCCCATGATCGCGGATCGGCCGTTCGGCCACATCAGCATCGCATTCGGCCGGAAGGCGCGGCCGCACATTGCCAGATATCCGGCGCCGTAGGCGTTGCCGATAATCAGGGTGTATTTCGGCACATTGGCGCTCGCCATCGCCGTGATCATCTTGGCGCCATGCTTGGAGATGCCGCCCTCCTCCGCCTCGCGCCCGACCATGAAGCCGGTGACGTCGGCCATGAACAGCAACGGAATATTGCGCTTGCAGCAGAGGTCAATGAAGTGCGTCGCCTTCAGCGCGCTTTCCGAAAACAGCACGCCGTTGTTGCAGAGAATGCCGACCTCAAATCCCATGATGCGGGCAAAACCGGTGATTAGCGTATCGCCATAGAGCGGCTTGAATTCGTGCAGCTCGCTGCCGTCGACGAGGCGGGCAACGATGTCGCGATTGTTGGTAGGCACGCGCGGGTCCGCGCTGATCAGCCCGTAGATTTCGCTCGGGTCGCAGCGCGGCGGCCGCGGCGCCGCGACCTGCCATCGTTGCGGTGGAATGTCGCCAAGATGGGCGACGATGTCGCGGGTGATCGCGATCGCGTGGCTGTCGCTTTCGGCCAGATGGTCGGTGACGCCGCTGATGCGGCTGTGCATCTCGCCGCCGCCGAGCGCTTCGGCTCCGACCTCCTCCCCGGTCGCGGCATAGACCAGTTGCGGTCCGCCAAGGAACATCGCGCCCTGGTTGCGCACGATGACGGTTTCGTCGCACAGCGCCGGCATATAGGCGCCGCCGGCGGTCGACGGTCCGTGGACGATGGCGATCTGCGCAATACCTTCGCTCGACATCCGGATCTGGTTGTAGAAAATCGAGCCGAACTGGCCTTCGTCCGGAAAGATGCTGGGTTGGTCCGGCAGGTTGGCGCCGCCGGACTGCACCAGGGTGATGCAGGGCAAGCGGTGCTGCCAGGCAAATCGCTGGGCCCGGACGTGCTTCTTGCAGGTGATGCCGTAATAGGTGCCACCCTTCACCGTGGCATCATTGGCGATGATCATGCAGGCGCGGCCCGACACCATGCCGACGCCGGTCACAATGCTGCCGCCGGGCGGCACGCCCTCATACATGCCTTCGCCGGCGAGCTGGCACAATTCGAGAAAGGGCGAGCCGGCGTCCAGCAGCGCCGCGATGCGCTCGCGCGGCAACAACTGCTTGCGCTCCTTGTGCAGCCGTCGCGCCCGCTCCGGACCACCGATCACGGCGGCGGCGCGGCGGGCATGCAGATCGGCGATACGCGCGGCATAGGCCTGCCGATTGCGGCGGTATTGCTCGCTCGCGGCGGAAATCTCGGATTTGATGACGGCCATCGCGGACGATCCTAATAACTGCGCGGCAAGCCCATCACATGCTCGCCGATATAGTTGAGAATCATTTCGCGATTGAGCGGGGCGGTCTTCAACAGCCGCACCAGCGGATAGATGTCGAAGATGCCGTATTCCCGGGTGAAGCCGTTGCCGCCATGGCATTGCAGGGCGGTGTCGACCGCCTTGATGCCGGCGTCGGCGGCTGCGAGCTTGGCCATATTGGCAAATTCGCCGGCCTCGCGGCCCTGATCGAAGACCCAGGCCGCTTTGAGCGTCATCAGCGACGCCATTTCGACGTCGGTGCGCGCACTCGCCCGCGGATGCTGCAATCCCTGATAGGCGCCGATCGGCACATTGTTGAAGACCCTGCGCTTGCTGACGTAGTCGACCGCGCGATTCAGCGCGTAACGGCCAAGGCCGCAGCAGATCGAACCGACCAGGATCCGCTCTGGATTGAGGCTCTTGAACAGGATGCCGAACCCCTTGTCGATCTCGCCGACAATATCTTCCGGCCCCAGATCGACGTCGTCGAAGAACAATTGCCACTGGGTTTCCGGCGCCGGAATACTGACCGGAATATACTGTTTCTCAAGTCCCTTCGCCTTCAGGTCGACGATGAACAGCGTAAAGCCGTCGGTTTTCTTCTGGGTTTCGCCCTGCGCCGTGGTGCGCGCCACCACCAGCGCATGGTCGGCGCCGTCGGCGTCGGTGATGAACGTCTTCTGGCCGTTGAGGGCGAAGCGGTTGCCGCGCTTCTTCGCCATCGTCATGGTGCGGATGGTGTTGCTGCCGGCGTCGGGCTCGGTGATCGCAAAGCAGAAGCGGGTCTTGCCCTTGCAGGCATCGGGCAGATAGCGCGCCTTCTGCCGCTCTGAGCCGTATTTGGCGATGAAGCCGAGGCTCATGGCGGCGCCGACCACCAGATTAAGCAGCGGAATGCCGTTGTTCGACAACCCCTCGAGAAACAGATGCATCTCGACCATGCCCTGGCCGGCGCCGCCATATTGTTCGGGGACCATGGTGCCGACAAACCCGTCGTCGGCGATCCGCTGGTACAAGGCGTCGGGAAAGACGTGCTGCTCGGCGCATTTCATCCAGTATTTGCGATCGAATTTCTGTGCGACCAGATTGCCATATTCCAGGATCTGCCGCTGCTCGTGCGTAAGATCAAAGTCCATGCATCAGCTCCGTCGCCTCCAGCCTTGCGGTCATCGATGGCTGTTTCCTGTTGCCGAATTTGCCCGCGGACCAAGGCGGCCGCGGCGCCGGCATCGCCCGCTATCTTTAGGCAGAAGGCCGCGGCAATTCAATCTAACAATCGTTAGAAACCGAACGATTGTTAGAAAACAGTCCGCGCAGGCAATTTGGCGGCGGTCAGGCCTGTTTCAGGCGCGGCGGCGTCATGCTGTCGCCGACCTCTTCGCAACCCATCGTCGCCGCGTTGGTCATGACCGACCGTCGGCGAGCCGGGCCTCGAGCTCGTGGCGCTGGACCTTGCCGCTGGTGGAGCGGGGGAACTCCGAGAAGTCGATGAACCGGAATTGCCGCGGACGCTTGTAGGCCGCGAGATCGCGCCGGCACAATTCCAGCAAATAGGCTTCGGTCACGCCGGCATCGCGACAGGACACGAAGGCGACCGGGACTTCGCCCCATTTCTGATCCGCCGCCCTGACCACGGCCGCCTCGGTGACCCTGGTGTCGCTCATCAATACGCGTTCTATTTCGGCCGGATAAACGTTCTCGCCGCCGCTCTTGATCATGTATTTGGCGCGATCGACGAAATCGAGCGTCCCGTCTTCATGGCGCCGGAACACATCGCCCATGTGGAACCAGCCGCCACGGAAATCGCGGGCGTTGGTTTCCTCGGCCTGCCAATAGCCGGAGAACAGCGTCGCGCCGCGAATGGCAAGCTCGCCGGGCTGGCCAGGCGCGACATCCTGATCGCAAGCATCGACCAGCCTGACCTGGCAGAACGCGCTCTGTTGCTTGGACAGCCGCGACGGAATTTCGCCCACGGCGATCAGGGTTCGCGTCGCCGGCGGCAATCCGGTTTCAGTCGAGCCGAAACTGTTGAGATACGGCGCCTGCAGCAGTTCGGTCACTTCGGCAATCGCATGCGGCGGCACCAGATCGGCCATCGCGCCGCAGACGCCGATACCCCGGACCATCGTTGATTGGGTCTTCAGCGCAGCGGAAAAGGCCTCCACCATGCCGGGAATCAGCACCAGCCAGCCGATCCGGTGGCGCGCGACGGCGTCAAGCAGCGGTTCAACCTGGAAACCGTCGATCATCACCACCGTGCCGCCGCGCAGCAGGGTCGCCAGGCCGTGATCGGTGGAGGCCATATGAAACATCGGCGCCCACGCCACAAAGCTGTCGCGGTGGGAAATGTTCAGCTCAGACGTGAACACCAGCGCCCGCATTACCATCGCGCGATGCGAAATCACCGCGCCTTTCGGCAGGCCGGTGGTGCCGCTGGTGTACAGAATCACCAGGCCGTCCCCGCAATCCGCCGCGATGGGGGCGGCGCGGGCGCTGTGTTGCTGCAGCAGGCGTTCATATTGCGGGCCGATCTCGATGGTCTGGTTAGGTTCAAGGGCAAGCGGCGGCAGGCTGCCGGCCAGCGCTTGCTCGACGATCACGAGCTTCGGTAACACCAGTTCGACGCAGTAGGCGAGTTCGCGCGGCGACAGCCGCCAGTTCAGGCATGCGGTGATGACGCCGAGATTGGCGGCCGCCAGTTCGATCTCGAAATATTCCGGTCGGTTGTGCGACAGCAGCGCCACCCGGTCGCCGCGGCGAAGACCGTGACCGGCAAGCATGGCCGAAGCGCGCTCGACCCGCTGCAGCAACTGGCCATAGCTGATCCGCCGCCCCTGATATTCGATCGCAATCGAGGACGAGTGAACCTGCGCGGCGCTGCGAAACAACTCGCCGACGGTGGGAACGGCGCCCGCCAGCATGGACGGCGCGTGTTTCAGTCCGCCTGTCATCTGCCGCTTACTCCCAATGACGTCGTTACGTGCTGGCCGCCGGCGACTGGCTGGAAACTATACGCTTGCGGCCTATCGCGATCAAACCTAAATTCTAACGCCTGTTCGAAAGCGAAGGGAAGCCGCATGCCCGACCGTTACGCCGCCTACACCAGACTGAAGATCGACTATCCGTCGAAGCGAATCCTGCGGCTCACTTTCGACCGGCCCGAAACCTATAATTCGGTCGATGCCGAGACCCATACCCAGCTCACGCATATCTGGCGCGACATCAACGACGATCCGGACATCAACGCCGTGATCGTGACCGGCGCCGGCAAGGCGTTTTCCGCCGGCGGCGATTTCGAGCTGATCAAGAGCATCCTCGACAATCCGGTGACGCGGATGTCGACCTGGAAGGAGGCCAAGGATCTCGTCTACAACGTCATCAACTGCAACAAGCCGATCATCTCGGCCATCAACGGCGTGGCCGTCGGCGCCGGCCTCGTCGTCGGCATCCTTGCCGATGTTTCGATCTGCGGAAAATCCGCGCGCATCGTCGATGGCCACACCCGGCTCGGCGTCGCCGCCGGCGACGTCGCCTGCATCATCTGGCCGCTGCTATGCGGCCTCGCCAAGGCGAAATACTATCTCTTGACCTGCAAGCCGCTGTCCGGCGCCGAGGCCGAGCGGATCGGGCTGGTTTCGCTCTGCGTGGAGGACGCCGACCTGCAGAAGATCGCGCTGGAGACCGCCGAGGATCTGGCGAACGGGGCGCAGAGTGCGATCCGCTGGACCAAATACGCGTTGAACAACTGGCTGCGGGTGAATGGTCCACTGTTTGACACCTCGACCGCGCTGGAGATGCTCGGCTTTACCGGCGCCGAGGCCCGCGAAGGCCTTGCCTCGCATCTCGAGAAACGCAAGCCGGTCTTCCCGCCGGACTGCCCGATCTGATCCCGCCAGAAGCACAGAACACCCGGCGTTGTGCCGCGTGGCCCCACCGCAATGCTGCAGTGTCAAGTGCCCGGACGAGACTGGTGCTTGTGCTCGCTGATCCTACGAGCATTCATCACAGCGCCGATTCCGACCACGAATGTGAGGGCGGCAATTACAAACCCCAGGAGTGACAAATAGTGGCTCATGGCTACTCTCCTTGTCGACACAATCTATAGCTGACTTCAAAAGGTTCAATAAAGCTATGCGTCCAAAATTGCTCCTTCAATCGCGAGAAAGAGAGAGCTTGAGATCGCGGTCGCAAGAGCAAACCAGGTGATCGAATCAGCATTTTTGGCGATGTGGACACCGAACAGTGCATATAAAAGGGCGCCTGCCAGGAGTGCCAAAATCGCAGCTACAATTAGGATGAACGACCATGCCGTTACGGGCGCCTTCCTCTTGTGCGGCCCCACGTTAAAGATGGAAAGCAACGCCAGGCCAGAGATCACAACCGTCAGGATACATATCTCTTGTGTTATGTTGTCAGGTAGCAGTGAACAAGAGGAAAAGACGACGGGCGTTGACGCCGGACACGACAGGATTGTTACCGGCGATGTCGAATACGAGTGCATGATAAGGTAAGCGAGAAGCGGGATCAGCCCTACACAGGTCTCACCGAACCATTGTGTGAATGCATGAAAAGCCGCCAGTTTTCGCGGTGACAAATTGAAGCTAAGCGCGACCACTTTCTGGCCCCCGGCAACCCGAAGCCGATATTTGCAGAAGGCATTTATGGTTGCAAATCGTTTGAGCGCTTTCCGAGCCGCTGCACGATCTGATGCGCTGAAACGGCCATTGCGCCGCCTCGAGCGGCACACGGTAGTGGTACCACGTTTGGACTACAGTCCTGGCTAACCGCACCATTCATGCGGCGCCGAGTTGCTCGCGCAGCCGCTCGACGGCTTCCGGGTTGGCGAGCGCCGAGAGATCGCCGGGATCCTTGTTTTCGAACACCGCCCGCAGCACCCGGCGCATGATCTTCAAATTGCGGGTGCGCGGCAGGTCGTCGACGAACAGGATGGTTTCCGGCCGGTACGATGCTCCCATCGCCTCGATCAAGGCGGATGCGAGTTCGCCGGCAAGGTCGCAATTGGCCTCCACGCCGGGCATCGGCACGCAGGCGCAGACAATGGCCGAGCCCTTTACCGGGTGCGGAATGCCGAACGCGGCAGCTTCCGCGACCTTCCCGGTCGCGATCAGCAGGCCCTCGAGTTCGGCCGGCCCGGTGCGCTTGCCCGAGACCTTGATGGTGTCGTCGGAGCGGCCGAGAATGTAATAGAGGCCGTCATGGCCGTGCATGGCGAAATCGCCATGCACCCACAGGCCGGGGAGCGCGCTCCAGTAGCTTTCGATATAGCGCCCATCGGCTTTCCACAGGCTCTTGGTCAGACCGATCGAGGCATGGCGCAGCACCAGTTCGCCGACCGTCCCGTCGGGCACGCGCTGCCCCGCTGCGTCGACGATGTCGGCGCCGACGCCGAGCGCAGGCCGCGAAAACGAACCCGGGTTCATCGGGTGGTTGGGCGTCCCGGTAAAGATGCAGCCGCCGACTTCGGTGCCACCCGAAATATTGAGGATCGGAATCCTGTGCTTGCAGACGTGCTCGAAGAACCACAGCCATGGCGTGGCAGTCCATGCCTCGCCGCCGGAGGTCGTGAGGCGCAGGCTGGAGAGATCATAGCCGTCGACCTCGAGCCCGTGGCGCATCAGGCTGCGCACGATCGTCGGCGACACGCCGAGATAAGTAACCCGGTGATCGGCGATCAGGCGCCAGAATCTCCCGGTGTCCGGATAATCCGGCGTGCCTTCCGCGATCAGCAGGCTGGCGCCGGCGAAACTCGGGATACAGGCGCACATCGCGCCCACCATCCAGCCCATATCGCTGAAAAAGAAGAAGCGATCGGTCGGTTTGAAGTCGCCGCAGATGATGATGTCGCGGGTCACCATCGAGCCGATGAAGCCGATATGGGTCCAGACGCATCCCTTGGGCTCGCCGGTCGTGCCCGAGGTGTAGAGCAGGATCGCCGGGTCTTCGGCCTGCATCTCGGCGGTCGCAATCGCGCCGTCCCGGCCAGCGACCACGTCGTGCCAGAAGTGGTCGCGCCCCGCGCGCATCGGCGTCTCGAGACCAAGGCCGCGATCGAACACGATCACGTGGCTGACCGAGGGCGTGGCAGCGAGTGCCACGTCGAGCACCGATTTCAGCGGCGCCGCCGTGCCACGCCGCCAGGTTGCGCTCGCGGTGATCACCGCCTTGGCTTCCCCGTGGTTCAAGCGGGTCTGCAGCGGCGCCGGACCGAATCCCGAGAACAGCGGCATCGCAATCGCGCCGAGCTTGAGGATCGAGAAGAACGCGATGAACGTCTCCGGCAGGTTCGGCATATAGATCGCGACCACGTCGCGGGGGCCGATGCCGAGCCGGCTCAGGCCCTGCGCCAGCCGCGCGACCTCGGCGTCGAACGCGCGGTAGGTCAACGAGCGCCGTTCGCGCTGGTCTTCGCCCTCCCAGACCAGGAAGGTCTGGTCCCAGACCGCGGTCCCGCGGTGCCTGTCGATGCAGTTCAGGACAATGTTGGTGGTGCCGCCGACGCACCAGCGCGCCCAGGGCTGGCCGCGCGACAGATCGAGCATCTGGTCGTAAGGTCGGTAGAACCTGACATCGCAGAAGCTGAAGACTTGCTGCATCAGCCAGGCGGGGTCGCTCTCCGCCTTCGACGCCAGATCGTCGTAGTCACGATGGCCGGTGGCGCGAAGGAAGGCCGTCAGGTTGCTTTGCGCCACCAGTTCCGACGGCGGCATCCAAAGGTACGGCGTCGCATCGTTCATGGCGATCTCTCCGGCAAGGCTGGGCGGGTCTCGCCGGCCCGGCTATTTCGTTTTGGCGACGGCGGGTTCGCGCCTGGAGAATTTCGCGGCGTCGATCATCTGGCGGGCGTCATGGGCGAGGTGCAGCGTTTCGCCGCCGTCGATATACCACTCCTCGCCGGTGACGAATTTACCGAGCGGCGAGCTGAGAAAGATGATGGCGGCCGAGACATCCTCGACGTCGCCCATGCGGCCCAGCACATTGCGGTTGAGTTTCAGCCATTGCTCGGGCTCGATCGGATAATGGTCCATGCCCTCGGTCCTGATGGTGCCGGGCGCGACGCAATTGAGGCGGATGCCGAATTCCGCCCACTCGAACGCCAGCGTCTTCATCATCGCCAGCACGCCGCCGCGCGCCGCGGCGGTATGCACGAAACCACTCAGCCCGGACCGCACACACGCCGTCACGAATACGATGGAGCCGCCGCTTTGCAGCATGAAATGATCGGCGGCGGCCTTGGTCATCTGCCAGGTCCCGATCAGATTGTTGCGGATCACCGTCTCAAACCCCTTGTTGTTGAGTTCGCGGGCCGGCGTCACAAACTGGCCGCCGGCATTGTTGACCAGGATGTCGAGGCCGCCGAACGTCTCCTTGATCCGCAGCATCGCGTGCTCGATCTGCTCGGGCAGGCGGATGTCGGCCGGAATGGCGAGGGCCTTGCCGCCGAGATCGCGGATGATCCTGACGCAGTCCTCGATCGGCCCGGCGCGGCGGCCCAGCACCACGACGCTGGCGCCGCAACGCGCCATCTCGATGGCGGTGGCGCGGCCCATCCCGGTTCCGCCGCCGGTCACCAGCGCGACCCGGTCCTTGAGGAGGTCCGGCGCGAAGCGCATGTTCGAAAGCTGCGGCATGACGGTCTCGATTTGCTGAATACCGGTTGTATTCGACCTTTTCACGAGCATTCTAACATGTGTTAGAATTTTCGAAAGTGCCGGCCGGCTGATGGCGAACCGTAACGCGAGCGCAAATAGACACGGCGGATCAGCATGAACAGGACATCTGCGCGAAAGCACCCGTGAGGGGACGCGGTGAAGCCATGCGCGTGACTTCAGGCTTTCTTGACCCCGTCGAAGATCAGAAGCTCGGTGCGGCGGGCGAGCTTCAGCACCGCGTCCCTGGAGTTGAAGCCGAACCATTCGATGGTCCAGTTCAACGCCCCCAGCACGAATATCCGCAACGGAACGATCTCGATATCGGCGCGAATTTCACCCGCACGCCGCGCGTCCAGAAATAGCTGGTCCCAATATCTGGCATAGGCCTTGCGCAGCGGCCGGTGCGGCTTCTTGAGATGTTCGGGGAGCTGGCCGTAGATGCGAATATTCGCCGAGGTGAAATCGCTCGCCTCCAGCAGCGCCACCAGATGCGCCTCGATCGCCAATCCGATGCGGCGGCGATGCGAGACCTTGCCGGCACGTTTCAGCGCGGTCTTGACCGCCTCGAATACGCTGAGCAGGCCGCGACGCAGCACCTCCTCGAGAATGGCCTCCTTGGAATCGAAATAGTAGTAGATGCTGCCGGCCTTGATCTCGGCCATCGCGGCAATCTGGCGCAAGGTGGTGGCGGAGTAGCCCTGGCGGCGAAACAGCTTGGCCGCGGCCTCCAGAATCGAATCGCGCGACTTTTCGGATTTTGAAATCTGGGTGCTGTCGCCGGCGGCTTTCGCTTTCTTCGCGCCGGCGGCCTCTCGGTTCGATCTGGGCGCGCGAGGCGCGGTCGGAATGCGTCGCGAGAGGCGCCTTTGAGGCCCGGAAACCAGCAAAGACCGCCGCGTCGGATTCATGTTCAAAACGCCTTCCGCTCTGGAAGTATTGACGCAGCAAAAACCCTTCGTCAACCGGCGGCGGATTGGCGCCGTTCATTTGCGGCCGTTCGGCCCGGCGAACGCGAGATCACTCTTTCTCGTCATTCCGGGGCGCGCGCCAGCGCGAGCCCGGAATCCATAACCACGAACGTTGATGTTGCGCGACGCTGGGGCCGCTGTGCCTGTTGACAACAGGCATCGGTGGTTATGGATTCCGGGCCTGCGCCAAAGCGGCGCATCCCGGAATGACGAGGGTGAATCTGCCTGACGGGCAAATCAGCAAAACCCTGTCTAGCCCAGGTTGCAAAAATATATCGCTTCACCTCTGACCCAACCACTTCTGTAAGCGCCGCCGTACCGCGCTCTCACAGAGGGGCGTATCGCGATCGTCACGAACGTTGGCGCGGGATGCGATGGACGCTGCGGTGTCGAACGACGAACGACACCGACGCGGACGGCAAAGCCGTGTGGTCCTGGCGCCCCGACGCTGGCGTCAAGTGGTGTGGAGTTCTTCCACGAGGCGACAGTGGCAAACAAGCCCGGTCACTGGGGAGAGCTCGGTATAAGCCGTAAACCATTGCGCAGGGAAAGCCGGATTGTTGCGGTGAACCTGTGGTGACTACGCTCGTGTGCTTATTATCATTTGCACGCGAGGCTGCGGGTGCATCGCGCACCCGGCTTTCCCTGCGCCCTCTGATTACGGAGGGACATGGTAACAACTCGGGCGCGTTCGTGCCGCGGGAATGCGCAGTCACATCCCGGATTGACGAAGGAGGGGCCTGCGCCAAGCGGCGAATCCCCGCCCAGAACGAAAATGCGCAGAGGTTGCCCCTGGGATGCCAAGTGCCGCGAAGCCCGAGCCTACACGGAGACGGCCACGTTGGCGATGCCTCTGAGCCTACCGCACTGCAGCGCAGACCGACGGCAAAATTGCCCCCGCGGAAAACGCCCTGAAGAAATTTTTTCTCAATTTTGCTGTTGTCCGACAGGTCCGTGCGCAGCGCTCTTCTCTCCCGCCGCAAATGTGATAACGTTTTCAGGCTTGCCCATCTCATGACAGGCCCACCAGGTACGTCTCTCGAAACGTGCAGAATCAATAACATGCGCAGCCGCCCGGCTGCATAGGGGAGTGACGCGATGAAATCGACGTTCAATCGATCTGTTCTAGCGCTGGCAGCAATTGCCATGCTTGCGGGGGCCAGCCAGGTCAGCGCCCAGCAAAAGGGTCTTCACAGCTATCAGTCCGGCAACAAGGAGTTCTGGACGCAT
The DNA here is from genome assembly GCA_963808035.1 of uncultured Alphaproteobacteria bacterium. Classification (GTDB taxonomy): domain Bacteria; phylum Pseudomonadota; class Alphaproteobacteria; order Rhizobiales; family Xanthobacteraceae; genus Bradyrhizobium. The sequence continues at coordinate 592,996 of CAWEEF010000017.1, forward strand.
CCGCCGGATGACTGGTTCCTCGGCGACGAAACCGAAGCGCAAAAGGGCCTTGTACCGCCCTCGGGTCCGCCGACCGGCGCCTCGGAAGCTGAGCTCGCTTCACTGATCAAGAAGATCAAGCTGCCGCCCGGCTTCAAGATCGAAGTCTACGCGCCCGGCGTATTGGCGGCGCGCCAGATGGCTTGGGGCGACAAGGGCACGCTGTTCGTCGGCTCGTTCGGTCTCGGCAACGTCTATGCCATCACCGACAAAGGCGGCAAGAAGGAGGTCAAGACCATCCTCAAGGGCCTCAACATGCCGACCGGCCTCGCATACAAGGATGGCGCACTTTACGTCATCGCGGTCAACAAGCTGATCAAATACGATAACCCCGAAGCCAATCTCGACAATCTCGGCGAAGGCAAGGTGGTCTATGACGACATGCCGTCATACGCCGCCCATGGCTGGAAATATCTGGCTGCCGACAAGGACGGCTGGTTCTACATTCCGTTCGGACCTCCCTTCAACATCGGCATTCCACCGACCAGCGTATCGCAGATCCGCCGCGTCGATCCCAAGACCGGCAATGCCGAACTGGTTGCGCTTGGCGTCCGCAACAGCGTCGGCGGCGATGTCGATCCGCGTTCCGGCAAATACTGGTTCACCGAGAACGCCCGCGACTGGATGAGCGACGACATGCCGAGCGACAAGCTCAACATGATCTCGAAGCTCGGCGAGCATTTCGGCTATCCGTATTGCCACCAGGGCGACACGCCGGACCCGAAATTCGCGATGGGTCACAAGTGCTCGGAATTCACCCCGCCGGTGCTCAACCTCGGCGCGCATGTGGCTCCGCTCGGCATGAAGTTCTATACCGGCAGCCAGTTCCCCTCCGATTACAAGAACAACATCCTGATCGCCGAACACGGCTCCTGGAACCGGCATAAGTACCAGGGCGGCCGGATCATGCGCGTGATCGTCGGTCCTGACGGCAAGAATCCCAAGCAGGAGGTGTTCGCTTCTGGTTGGATCGAAGGCGACCAGGGCTATCTCGGCCGGCCGGACGACATCATCCTCGACAAGGACGGCTCGATTCTCGTCGCCGACGACTGGGCCGGTGCGATCTATCGCATCAGCTACAGCAAGAAGTAAGCGCTGAATCACCGGGGGCTGCGGTTGCTCGTCGGAGCGACCGCAGCCCCTTGGTTTTCGCGTTGTGCTCTATTCCATGACAACAGCGGTCGACCGGAGCCGTCAGCGCGCGGAACCCATCCCAAGCACAGGGATTATGGTCTGGGTTGGCGTCAACGCGTCCGAAGTGGTGTCGAAGCGAAGGGAAATGCCGATCATGCGCAGTCGGTTCATGGTGTCTGTCTTGTATGGTTTTGCGTTGGGCCTGTCAGCGCTGACCGAATTCCCGGCGCACGCGGCCGATGCGGTCGCCGCCGGGAAGGAAAAGGCTGAACTGTGCGCCGCCTGTCACGGTGACAACGGCATCTCGCAAACCGAGAACATTCCCTCGCTGGCGGGACAGCAGGATCAGTTCATCCAGTGGCAACTGGTTTTTTTCCGCAGCGGCGCGCGCAAGAACGAACAGATGCAGCCGATCGTCGAGCAGATCACCAATGAGGACATTCGCAATCTCGGCGCCTATTTTGCCTCGTTGACGCCGCCCAAGCCGCCGGCGGATGATAATCCGGATTTATCAAAGAAAGGCGCGCAGGCTGCCGTGGGGCGGCGCTGCGCCACGTGCCATACCGATTCATTTGCCGGAACCAAGGCCGTTGCCCGGCTTGCCGGCCAGCGCGAGGAATATCTGGTCAAGGCGCTGCACGACTACAAATCAGGCGTGCGATCGGGCGGCGCCGGCGCGGCGATGTCGGACGTCGCCTACCCCCTCAGCGACGAGGAAATCACCGCCCTCGCGCACTATCTCGCGCATCTGTAAAAGTCGAACGCCTGACAGAGCCCTGGATTAGCGGATTGAGCCTCTCCGTCACTGCGAGGAGCCAACCGGTCCGGCCCTCGGTGGACCGATGATAAAACTGCAACACTGTCATTCCGGGATGCGCCGCTTGGCGCAGGCCCGGAATCCATAACCACGATCGGCAGTATGGATTCCGGGCTCGCGCCAAGCGGCGCACCTCGGAATGACAACGGGGTTGGATTGGGCACGCATTCGCGCTACCCGTTCGCTTGCAATGATGGAGTCCGGCATCGCCGCGAGCTTTATCCGCGTTGCTTCTCGTATGCCTTGAGATGGATGTAGGCTGTACGCAGCTTCGGCACCGGCACTTTCGCGGCATCGCCCCGCGCGACCAGATCGCCGACCACGTGATCGGCCTCGACCGGCGCGCCGGCCCTGATGTCGCGAAACATCGATGCGGTCATCGGCGATCCTTCCGCCGTGAGCATGCCGCGGGCGCGTTCCAGGAACGGTGCGCGTGGCGCGTGGCCCTGGGCGGTCGCGACCGCACCGCATTCGTCGAGCATGCCAAGGATGAAATCCCGGCCGCCGGGCGCGGCCAGGATATTGCCGACCGACGTGCGCATCAGGCAGGTCGACGCCGCCAGCGAAGCCAGGAATACCCACTTCTCCCACATTTCCTGGATGATGTGTTCGCTGGCGACCCCGCTGAAATTGCCGCTTGCCACGACGTCCGCGATGCTGCGAACCCGCTCCGACAGCTTGCCGTCACGTTCGCCGAAATTGAGCGACTGCATCGGCTGCAACTGTACCACCTCGCGCCTGTCGTTAAGCGTCGCTGCGATCGCGCAGAGGCCCCCCAGCACGCGCTCGCTTCCGAATCTGGTGTCGAGCACATCGAGATGCAGCATGCCGTTGAGCAGCGGAACGATCGCCGTCTGCGGTCCGACCGCCGGCGCAAACGACTTGATCGCGTCGTCGAGGTCGAAGGCCTTGCAGCTCAGCAGCACGACATCGAACTTTTCGGTGAGCTTGTCGGCCTGCACCGTCGGCGGGTTTTTCAGGGTGACGTCGCCGTTGGGGCTCTTGATCACAAGGCCGGCTTCAGCCAGTTCAGCGGCACGACGCGGACGCACCAGAAAAGTGACGTCACGACCGGCCTCGAGCATCCGGCCGCCGAAATATCCGCCGATGGCGCCGGCGCCGACCACGAGAATACGCATCGCTTCGTTCCTTTGTTGTGGATGGGCGAGTAGTGGGCGAATAGCGAATAGCGAATAGCGAATGGACTAATTGCTACTCGCTATTCGCTACTCGCCATTCGCCCCCTTACCACTTTTCCCCGAATGGACGAATCTCGAGTTCAAACGTCCAGGCGCTGCGCGGTTGCTGGTAGAGCTGCCAATAGGAGGCGGCGACCGAGGCCGGCGGCATCAGCAAATCCGGATTGTCGAGCGCTTCCCTGCCCCAGAGTTTTTCCCGGCGTTCGCGCACCCAGGCGGTGTCGACGCCGGAATCGATAATCAGATGCGCGACATGGATATTGCTGGGGCCGAGCTCGCGCGCCATTGCCTGCGCCACGGCGCGCAGCCCGAACTTGGCGCTGGCGAAGGCGGCAAAGCCGCTGCCGCCGCGCAGCGACGCGGTGGCGCCGGTAAAGAAGATGTTGCCCCGGCCCCGCGGCACCATCAATCGCGCCGATTCGCGTCCGGCCAGGAAGCCGGCCCAGCACGCCATCTCCCAGACCTTGCGAAACACCCGGTCGGTGGTTTCCAGGATCGGGAAGTTGACGTTGGCGCCGACATTGAAGGTGCATACCTCCAGCGGGGCGTGCTGGTCGGCGTCGTTGAGAAAGGCCGCGACCTCATCCTCCTTCCGCGCATCGAGCGCGCGTGCGACAATCGATCCGCCCGCGGCCTCGATCTCCTTGACCAGCGGCTCGAGCTTGGCGCCGTCCCGCCGTCCCGCGAATACGGTAAACCCTTCGGCGGCGAATTTTTTGGCTATTTCCGCGCCGATATAGTCGCCGGCACCAATCACCGCGGCGGTCGCGTTGCGTTGCTGCATTTGTCTTCTCCACTCTGTCAGGCAGTTTGGCCGCCGTCATTTGCGCGCCACCAGTTCCTCGACCTCGCGCAACTGCTCCTTGCCGAAAAACATTTCCTTGCCAACAAAGAAGGTCGGCGAGCCGAAGGCACCGCGCTCGACCGCGGACTGGGTATTCTCGATCAGCTTCGCCTTGACGTCGGCGTCCTGCGAACGGGCCAGCAGCTTCTTCGCATCGAGGCCGGCGGCGGTGAGCGCGGTGGCGGCCACTTCGGGATCGTCCATCTTCTTCGGTTCGAGCCACATATGGTGAAACGCCGCATCAACATAGCTGTCGAACACGCCCTCGAACTGCGCCGCGATGGCGGCACGCATCAAGTTCAGCGTGTTGACCGGAAAGAACGGATTCCAGGTATAGGGCCTGACTGCAAAGCGTTTGACAAATCGCTCGGTTTCCAGCGCGTGAAATTCGCGCTTGTTCTTGACGCCGGCGAGCGTTTCGGCCGGCGATTTGTTGTTGGTGGCCTTGAAGATGCCGCCGAGCAGGATCGGGACATATTCGAACTTGACACCGGTGCGCTGCTCGATCGCCGGGATCGCCTCGTGACTGAGAAAGGCATTGGGGCTGCCGAAATCGAACATGAATTGCGGGGCGGTTGAGCTCATGGCGATCTCCCTCAAGACATCTTTGCTTATATGATCCTTATCATTCCAACCAGCCTATCGGTTAACGTTTGCGGGATCAACGGCTCACGTCCCGGCGCTGGCGTGAAACGCGCTCTCTGCGAGCCTGAAAGCGTGGTCGCGCACGTCAGTGGGCCATCCGGCGATCAATTTCTCGAAACGCGCCGGGTCGGGCGCGAACAGCGCGCGGATCGCTTCTTCGTAATGCGGCCGGTTGCCGGCCATCGCGGCCATGAAGCGATAGGCCGCTTCCTGGGCCTGGCGCGGACGATCCCGGTCGTCGCCGCTGCGCCGCGCTTGCTCGACCAGCCGGCGGATCGCAACCGAAGCCCCACCGCGCTGCTGCGTCAGCCAGTCCCAGTGCCGCGGCAGCAGCGTGACTTCGCGCGCCACCACGCCCAGTTTCGGTCGCCCCGGACCACGCGGCGCGGGCGGCGCGGCGCCGTCCTGACCGGTGGGCGGACTTTCCGGCAACCGCGCCAGCACGTCGTCGATCGGGCCGCGAAAATCGAGGTCGATCGGTGCGCTGGTCCTGCCGTCGAAGATCAGAATCGCCGCGTCGCTGCGGCGGTCGAGGGCTGCTTTGGCGGCGTGGGCGACCTCGCGAAGATCGCCGGCCGCAATGCGGCGGTCGCCTTCGAACGCGATCGCGGCGGGACCCGGTGACGGATTCACTGGAGAACTCCTGAAGTTCAGGAATTATTACCCGGGTAAATCCAAGCTGTCAATAACATCCGGGTATTATTCCCGCGGATGCTCGACTTTCCGCCGCGCTGCTGGCACGACCGGACGCCGCGCCGCTCGCGCCACGCCTCGGGGAAACCGCCATGCTTACCGTCCACCATCTCAACAATTCGCGCTCGCAGCGCGTGCTCTGGCTGCTGGAAGAACTCGGTGTGCCCTACGAGATCGTCCGCTATCAACGCCAGCCGGACATGCGTGCGCCGGCGGAACTGCGCGCCATCCATCCACTCGGGAAATCGCCGGTTATCACCGACAACGGCAAGACCATCGCGGAGTCCGGCGCAATCGCCGAATATATTATCGACACCTATGGCGAGGGCCGCCTGATCCCGCCGCCGAAGACGCCGGAACGGCTGCGCTACACCTACTGGCTGCATTACGCGGAAGGCTCCGCGATGCCGCCGCTGCTGCTGAAGCTGTTGTTCACGCTGATGCCGAAGCGCGCGCCGGCGCTGCTGCGCCCGCTGGTGCGCAAGGTTTCCAACCAGGCCCTGACTTCGCTGGTCAATCCGCAGATCAAGCAGCATATGGCGTACTGGGAAGGCGAACTCGGCAAGAGCGAATGGTTCGCCGGCACGGCTTTTACCGCCGCCGACATCCAGATGAGTTTTCCGCTCGAAGCCGCCGCCGCGCGCGCCGGCCTCGATCAGGGCCACCCCCGCGCGATGGCGTTCCTGGATCGCATCCACGCCCGCCCGGCCTACAACCGCGCGCTTGAAAAGGGCGGTCCGTACACGGTGGGAAGGTAAAGGCCGATCATCGGTTGCGGGTTGCGACGAGCGACGTCAGCGCTATCGATCCAGCGCCGCAATTACTTCTTTGACAAGACGGCCGAGACCCCTGATGTCGCCGGTAGGATCGACGGAATCGCCGAGCCGAGCGATCACCAGATGTTGCGTCGGCAGGATGACGACACGCTGGCCGAGATAGCCGGACGCAAAGAAGGCGTCACGCGGAATGCCGAGGCGGACACGCCCCCTGGCGTAAGGATGCTCACTGCGATTGGTCCAGAAGCCGGCGCCGTAGTCGGTGTCGAGCGTCGCGCTCGCGGAAAAACCCACCCAATCGTCCGGCAGGATCCGGCGTCCGTCGATCTCGCCGTCATTCAGATAGAGCAGGCCAAACCGCGCCCAGTCCCGCGCGCTCGCCAGCATGTTGGCGGAGCCTTGCAGCGTGCCGCTCGCATCGAACTCGAGCGTCACGCTGCGCATCCCCAACGGGTTGAACAGTTCGCGCCACGCAAAGGCCAACGTCTGCTCCGGTCCGCCGGCGATGTCACGGATGATCCGCGCCAACAGCTGGGTGGTTGCGCTGGAGTAATGCCACCGCGTGCCCGGCGGGGCGATCAACGGGGCTGTCACGGCAAAGCCCGCCATGTCGGCGTACAGATACATCTGGTTGGAAGGATCAAAGCCGCTGTTGGTTTCATCCAGCGCCAGACCCGTGGTCATTCGCATCAAATGCTCGACCTCGATCTCGCGGCGCGGATCGGTCGCGCCGCGCCATTCCGGGATCGGCGCCGGCAACGATGGCGTAATGCGGCCTTGCAGAGTCAGAATACCCAGCAACGCGTTTACCACCGACTTGGTCATGGAGAATCCGATCAGCGGCGTATCGACGCCGACACCATCGGCATAGCGTTCGGCGATCACCTTGCCCTCATGGATCACGACGACCGCCTTGGTGCGCCGGAACGGCGGCGAGGCGGGCTCCTCGAATGCATGATCGAGCGCGGCCTTCAGCGCTGGATCGGCCGGCTCGACGACCGCCGGGCCGGCGATCTCCGGCAAAAGCGGCGGGTTCTTCGGCATTCTCAGCGCGTCAAGGTCGCTCTTGAGCAGATAAGGCCCCTTCGATCCATGCAGCAGGACGCAGCCGAAGCCATCATGAAATGCGGCGCGGCTGCGGAGCAGCCCCAGCACCGAAGTCTTCACGGTCTTTTGGGCGCGATCGAGTTGATATCGCATCAGCCACCGCAGCCGGCGAATGCCGGGACGGTCCATGCTCTCCGTGAACACGGCCTGCGGATCGAGTCCCGACACGAAGGTCTTGGCGCAAACAGCGTCGGCGACGGCGCCGGTAGCGACACGAACGGCGCGATCCGGTCGGAAAATCACCGTTGCCAAGATAACGGCGACGACGGCGACCAGCGCCGACGTGCCGGCCATGAATTTCCGCGAAATCACAGATCACCCCGCGCGCCCGGATCGGCCCCAACGTCTATAGCGTTTTCGAGCGAAGTGGGTACCGGTTCGCGTAAAGAAAACGCGTCAAAACAAGAAGCTAAAGCCCGGTTCCGATTCAATCAGAACCGAACAGGCTTCAGCGCTGGGCCCCGCCAACCGACGGCAGTGCCGTCACGGTGACGCCGGGCGGCGGCACATCGTCGTCGGGCACGAAGAAATCCGACATCAGGGCCACCGACGGATCGACACGGTAGCGCTCGAAGTCGCGCACGCCGCTTTCGTACAGTACCTTGTCGTCGATACAGAACCGCCCGGTGAAATCGCGCGCCGGCTTGCGGAAAATCACATGCGCCGCATCGCCCATGATCTCCGGCGTGCGGCTCGCGCGCATCATGGCGTCGCCGCCCAGCAGATTGCCGACCGCGGCGGTGGCGATGGTGGTACGCGGCCACAGCGCATTGACCGCGACGCCGGCGCTCTTCAATTCGCCCGACAGGCCGAGCACGCACATGCTCATGCCGAACTTCGCCAGGGTATAGGCGGTGGAGTCCTGGAACCATTTCGTTTTCATGTCGAGCGGCGGCGACAGCATGAGAATGTGCGGGTTCTCGGCCTTCTTCAGATGCGGGATGCAGTATTTCGACACCATGAAGGTGCCGCGGGTGTTGATTCCCATCATCAGGTCGAACCGCTTCATGTCGGTTGCCTGCGAATTGGTGAGGCTGATGGCGCTGGCATTGTTGACGCAGATATCGATGCCGCCGAATTCGGCGACACTTTGGTCGACCGCGGCCATCACCTGCGCCTCCTCGCGGATGTCGCAGAGGATCGGCAGAGCCCGGCCGCCGGCGGCACGGATCTCGTCGGCCGCGGTGTAGATGGTGCCCTTGAGTTTCGGGTGCGGCTCCGCGGTTTTCGCTGCGATCGCGACATTGGCGCCGTCGCGCGCGGCGCGCAGCGCAATCGCAAGCCCGATGCCCCGGCTGCCGCCGGATACGAACAACGTCTTGCCCTTGAGTGATGTCATCAGGCGAACTCCGACTGGTTTTGCTTTTCTCCCTGCCCCACTAGGGGGGATCGAACGACCAAGCAAGCGCTGCTACGCATCCGCATGCAGGATGCGGCCGCGGGTTTCCGGCAATGCGAAGGCCGCGAGAAAGAACACGCCGTAGGCCGCGACGGCGAAAATCGCGATGGCGTTGGCGAGCGATGTTGACTTCGAGAGTTCGCCGACCAGGAACGGAAACAGCGCGCCGATGCCGCGGCCGAAATTGTAGCAGAAGCCCTGGCCCGATCCGCGCAGCCGTGTCGGATAGAGCTCGGTAAGAAAGGCGCCGACGCCGGAGAAATAGCCGGACGCAAAGAAACCGAGCGGGAAGCCAAGCAGCCATAGCAGCTCGTTGGTCAGCGGCAATTGGGTATAGAGCAGGACCACGGCAATCGCGCCGATCGAGAAGGTCAGGAACAGATTGCGCCGCCCGATGCGGTCGGCGAGCCAGGCGCCGACCAGATAGCCGGCGAACGAGCCAATGATCAGGGCCGAGAGGTAGCCGGTCGAACTCACGACCGACAGCTTGCGTTCGGTGGTCAGAAAGCGCGGCACCCAGAAGGTGATGGCGTAGTAGCCGCCCTGGCATCCCGTCACCATCAGCGACGCCAGAATCGTGGTCTTCAGAATGGGTCCGGCAAAGATCTCCCACAGCGCGGGCTGGTCGCCGCTCGCGGTCTGCCTCGCGCGGGTCGCGGCCGCGATCGCCGGCTCCTCGACATAGCGGCGCAGGAAAAATACCATCAAGGCGGGCAGCGCTCCGATCGCGAACATCCAGCGCCAGGCGCTCTCGGCCGGCAAATAGGAGAACAGGATGGCCTGCGACAGCACCGCAAGGCCCCAGCCGACCGCCCATCCGGACTGGACCGAACCCACCGCGCGTCCACGGTATTGCGGTCGGATCGCCTCGCCCATCAACACCGCGCCTGCCGCCCATTCGCCGCCGAAACCGAGACCGAGCAGCGCGCGGGCGATCAACAGTTGATCGAAATTCTGCACCACGGCGCAGACCAGCGAGAACACCGAGAACCACAGAATCGTGAATTGCAGCGTTCTGACCCGGCCGATGCGGTCGGCCAGATAACCGCCGAGCCAGCCGCCGACCGCCGAGGCCAGCAGCGTGACGGTGCCGGCGAGGCCGGCGGTGCCGGCATCGACCTTCCACATCGCGATGATGGTGCCGACCACCAGCGGATAGATCATGAAATCCATGCCGTCGAGCGCCCAGCCGGCCGCGCAGGCCCAGAACGTGCGCCGCTCCGGCAGGTTCATGTCGCGGTAGAAGGCGAGAAGGCTGGTGTCTTCGATTGGCGCGATTTCGATCGTGCCCGAGGGCGGCTCGATGGTACTGCTCATGGTGCATCCCCGGAAATTTTTCGGTCGGCCTCTGTCCAGGCTTCGCGGCCGGTAGGCGCGAAGCTCGCCAAATCTACGCCGATCGCCGATGCTGTCATCAGCCAATCCGCGGCTCCGCGCCGAAAACAGCTACTCGCCGGCGGCAAACGCACCGCGGGTACGCGGATCGGGCGCACCGAACAGGCCATCCGGCGTCACGGCGATCGAATTGGCCGAGGAATAGCCGAGCGGTTCGATCACGGTATGTCCCTTGCCCCGCAATGTCGCGATGACATCGTCGGGGAAACCGTGCTCGATCCGGACCTCGTCGGGCAGCCATTGATGGTGCAGTCGCGGTGCCGCCACCGCCGAGGCGACATCCATGTGGTAGTCGAGCACGTTGACGATCACCTGCAGCACCGTCGAAATGATGCGGCTGCCGCCGGGCGAGCCCGTCACCAGCACCGGCCTGGCATTTTTCAGCACGATGGTTGGCGACATCGACGACAGCGGCCGCTTGCCGGGGCCGGGCAGGTTGGCCTCGAATCCGACCAGGCCGAAGGCGTTGGAGGCGCCGGGCGCCGCAGTGAAATCGTCGAGTTCGTTGTTGAGCAGCACGCCGGTGCCTTCGGCGACCAGGCCGACGCCGTAGCTGAAATTCAGCGTATAGGTGTTGCTGACCGCGTTGCCGGCCGCATCGACCACCGAAAAATGCGTGGTGTTGCTGCCTTCATGCGGCGGCGTCGCCGAAAGCGCGTCGGTCCACGGCGTGGCGCGGTCAAGATCGATGCTGGCACGCTGCTTCGCCGCATAATCCTTGGAGACCAGCATCGCGACCGGGGCGCTGACAAAGGCGGGATCGCCGAGATAGCGCGCCCGGTCGGCATAGGCGCGCTTCATGGCCTCGATCATCACATGCAGCGAAGCCGCAGAGCCCTGCTTCATGTCCTGCATCGGAAAACCCTCGAGGATGTTCAAGGCCTCCAGCAGCACGACGCCGCCGGACGATGGCTGCGGCATCGCGACAATGTCGTAGCCGCGATAGCTGCCGCGGATCGGCGGCCGGATGATGGCCTGATACGTTTTCAGGTCGTCTGACGTCATGATGCCGCCGGCGTCGCCGACCGATTTTGCCAGCTTGGCCGCGACCGGACCCTGGTAAAATCCGCGTGGACCCTGTTCGGCGATCGCTGCCAGCGTCGCGGCGAGGTCGGTCTGGATCAGCTTGTCGCCTTCACGCAGCGAAGTGCCGTCGGCGCGGGAAAAGATCTTCTCCGACGCGCGCCAGCGCGCCAGTCGCCTGTGCCAGTCCGGCAGCGTATCGGCGCTGTCGTCGGCGATGACAATCCCGTTGCGCGCGAGATCGATTGCGGGCCGCAGGATTTCCGCCAGCGTGAATTTGCCGGAGCCATATTTTTCCAGCGCCAGCGCCAATCCGGCGACGGTGCCGGGAACGCCGATGGCGAGCGCGGAATCGCGCGACTTTGCCGGATCGGGCTTGCCATCAGGTCCGAGGAACATCCGCGGCGTGGTCGCCGCCGGCGCGGTCTCGCGATAGTCGATGGCGACGTCCTCGTGGTGTTCGGCCGAATGGATCACCATGAAGCCGCCGCCGCCGATGTTGCCCGCGCGGGGGTAAGTCACGGCCATGGCAAAACCGGTCGCCACTGCGGCATCGACCGCATTGCCGCCACGTTTTAGCACGTCGGCACCGATCCGCGCCGCGATCTTTTCCTGCGCCACCACCATGCCGTGCTCGGCGCTCACGGCATGAAACGTGCCGGCGGCCGGCGGGGTATAGAAGCTGCGGCGCTGCTCCTGTGCCGCCGCGGGCATGCCACACACGACAAGGAGCATAGAACCGGCAAGGATCCGGCGCTGCGTGGCCGCAAGGAAGGTCATCGAAATTCTGCCGCGGGTTGCAATCAGGAAACAGGCAAGCGTTGCTGCAGCCGCGGATGCTATATGGTTTTCGCAGCTACGGGCAAAACGCCTCCGCGTGATTGGCAGGACATTTCGGGCATGGCGATAGCTTCGGACCTACGCATTGCTGATATGCAGCAATATCCGCCGCGCTCGGCCGTCATTAGCTGGATTTTCTTCGATTGGGCCGCGCAGCCCTATTTCACGCTGATCACGACCTTCGTGTTTGCTCCCTATTTCGCCACCCATGTCGCCCCGGACGCGGCGAGCGGGCAATCGCTGTGGGGGTTTGCCACCGCCGCGGCCGGCCTGATGATCGCGCTGCTGTCGCCGGTGCTGGGCGCGATCGCCGATGCCAGCGGTCGCCGCAAGCCATGGATCGCCGCGTTTGGCGCGATGCTGGTGATCGGCTCCGGCCTGATGTGGTTTGGTAGACCGGGCGACCCCGGCGTGATAGCACCGCTATTGCTCGCCTATGGGCTGGCGACGATCGGCGTCGAATTCGCCACCGTCTTCAACAATGCGATGATGCCGACCTTGGTGCCGCCGGACCAGATCGGACGACTGTCCGGCACCGGCTGGGCGACCGGCTATGTCGGCGGCATCCTCAGCCTGATCCTGGTGCTCGGCTTTCTAGCGGCCAGTCCGGAAACCGGACGCACGCTGTTCGGCTTCGTGCCATTGTTTGGTCTCGATCCGGTCACGCATCAGGGTGATCGCATCAGCGGCCCGCTCACCGGCATCTGGTTCGTCGTCTTCGTGCTGCCGATGTTCTTGCTGACGCCGGACTATCCGGCGAAACGTCCGGTACGCGAGGCGCTGGGCGAGGGCCTGACCGAGTTGCGCGACACGCTGCGCGAATTGCCAAAGCGGAAGTCGATGGCGGCGTTCCTGCTCGCCAACATGATCTACACCGACGGGCTGGTGTCGCTGTTCGCGTTCGGCGGCATCTACGCTGCCGGTACCTTCGGCTGGAATACCATCCAGATCGGCAGCTTCGGTATTATCCTTGCCATCGCCGGGACCCTGGGCGCCTGGTTCGGCGGCAAGCTCGACGATGCGCTCGGGCCGAAAACCGTGATCGCCGGCAGCATGTCACTGCTGCTGCTGGCGGTCGTGGCGATCCTGCTGGTCGACAAGGATCACGTTTTCTTCGTCCAGGTCGCGCCGCCATCGCCAGGCGGCGCGCTGTTCACTTCCGCCGCGGATCGCGCCTATCTGGTGCTCGGGTGCCTGATCGGCGCGGCCGGCGGTCCGCTGCAGGCGGCCTCGCGCAGCTTGCTGATTCGGATCGCGCCGAGGGATCGCATCGCGCAATATTTCGGGCTGTTCGCGCTGACCGGAAAGGTCACCTCGTTCATCGGGCCGCTGCTGATCGGAATCATCACGGCGCTGACGCAAAGCCAGAAGGCGGGAATGGCGGTACTGGTGCTGTTTTTCGTTGCCGGGCTGGCGCTGCTGGCCCGGGTGCGGGATTGATTTCCGAGTCGTCCCTGCGAACGCAGGGACCCATGCGCCGTGCCCCATCTTCGAGCACTCGAGTGGATGCCTTTCAGCCAAAGCGCCAGCGGTGGTTCTGGGTCCCTGCGTTCGCAGGGACGACCAGATCCTATCAATGCCGGAAATGCCGGACGCCGGTGAACACCATGGCGATGCCAGCATCGTCGGCGGCCTTGATGACTTCGTCATCGCGGATCGATCCGCCGGGCTGGATCACGGCGGTAGCGCCGGCTTCGATCGCGACCAGCAGTCCGTCCGCGAACGGGAAGAAGGCGTCCGATGCCACCACCGAACCCCGGGTCAGGGGCTCTGCGAGTTTGGCGTCGTTGGCAGCATCCTGCGCCTTGCGCGCCGCGATGCGCGCGGAATCGACCCGGCTCATCTGTCCGGCACCGATGCCGACGGTGGCGAGATCCTTGGCATAGACGATGGTGTTTGACTTGACATGCTTGGCGACCCGGAACGCAAATCTGAGGTCGCGCAGTTCGGCATCGGAGGGCGTGCGCCGGGTCACGGTCTTGAGCGTGATGTCGTCGACCACGGCGTTGTCGCGGCTCTGCACCAGGAGGCCGCCGGCGACGGTTTTCGCGGTCAGGCCCGCGGCACGCGGGTCGGGCAGACTGCCGGCCAGTAGCAGCCGCAGATTCCGCCGCTTGGCTATGATCGAAATCGCCTCCTCGGTCGCGTCGGGCGCAATGATGACTTCGGTCAGGATCTCGGTAATGGCGCGGGCGGCATCGGCGTCCAGCGTGCGATTGACCGCGATGATGCCGCCATACGGCGATTGGGTGTCGCAGGCGAAGGCCTTGCGGTAGGCGCCGACGAGATCGCCGGCTTCGGCGACACCGCAGGGGTTGGCATGCTTGACGATGACACAGGCGGCAGTGCGCGCCGGATCGAACTCGGCGATGCATTCATACGCCGCATCGGTGTCGTTGATGTTGTTGTACGACAGTTCCTTGCCCTGCAATTGCCGCGCCGTGGCAATGCCCGGGCGACGGTCGGGCGTACGATAGAACGCGGCGGTCTGGTGCGGGTTCTCGCCATAGCGCAACGGCTGGACCAGGCGGCCGCCAAAGGCGCGGAAATCCGGCGCTTCGGTTTTTAGCTGAAGCGCAAACCAGTTCGAGATCGCCGCGTCATAGGCCGCGGTGCGGGCGTAGGCCTTGGCGGCGAGGCGGCGCCGCAGCGTCAGCGTGGTCGCGCCCTGGTTGGCGCCGAGTTCGTCCAATACGGCCTGATAGTCCTGCGCCTCGACCACCACAGCGACGTCGTCATGGTTTTTCGCCGCGGCGCGGATCATCGCAGGGCCGCCGATGTCGATGTTCTCGATACACTCCGCGAAGCCGGCACCCTTGTCGACGGTTGCCTCGAACGGATAGAGATTGACCACCAGCAGGTCGATCGGGGCGATGCCGTGCGCCTTCAAGGCCTGCTTGTGCTCGGCATTGTCGCGAATCGCCAGCAACCCGCCATGCACCTTCGGATGCAGAGTCTTGACCCGCCCATCCATCATTTCCGGAAAACCGGTCAGTTCCGAAACATCTGTGACCTGCAATCCGGCGGCGGCGATCGCCTTGGCGGTGCCGCCGGTGGAGACGATGTCGATGCCGTGGCCGGAAAGAGCGCGAGCGAACTCGATCAGTCCGGATTTGTCGGAAACAGATAGTAACGCGCGGGTCACGCGGCGCGGGTGGTCGGTCATAGGTCAAGGTCCTGTGCGGTGAGTTGATTTCGAATAGTCGTTTAGAGCACTAGCCGATCACCGAGCAAGGTCTGCCCTGTCTCCATCTCGTTGGGGAATTCTCGTGAGGGTATCGAAAGTCCAGCCTTTATGTCTCGCTCTTCCCTCACCTGCCAACAAGAGCAGGGACCGCGGTTCGCTACGGCGGAATTTCGTGAGCTTTCGACCTTAGGCGGCGTCACTCTTGATGGTCGGGATATGACGGACGTCTTCGGTACGTTCCGCATGCCAGGTATCGTAAGCGGCCTGCATCCGCGTCCAGATTCCCGCACCATCTCCGAAAAGCTTGCCGAGGCGTACCGCGATGGTGGGAGATACCGGCTTTCGTTCCTGCAGGATGTCGTACAGATGCTGGCGCGAAATCCCAAGCAGTCCGGCGATCTCCGCCTTGGTGCGGCCGGTGGCCGGAATAATGTCATCGCGAAGTAACGCGCCGGGATGGGTGGGGCAACGATTTTTGCCGCGCTTTGCCACATAAGCCATGTCTGTTCCTTTAGTGATATTGCTCGAAATCAATGCGACAAGCTTCGCCATTCTCGAATTCGAAGGTGATGCACCAGGGTCCATTGACGTGAACCGAATACCGCTTCGGATTGAACCCATGCAAGGAATGAAAATCGAAGCCGGGAACATTCATTTCCTCGGCGCAGACGGCGACGTCGAGACGATCGAGCCTTGCGAAAATGCGCCTATGCATCTTCGCATCGATCTGCGAGCTCCGGCCCTTGGTCCAAAGCTCCGAAAGGGCCTTGCTTCTGAACGTTCGAATACCCACGCGGGTCAAGCGTAAGCAATTAGCTGACACCTGTCAAGCGCCGGACGCTGCAGCCAGACTCCGGGCAATGGCTTACAGCGGCAATTCCGGCTCGCGGCGGGCGTTGCGCCGGACCGTGGTCGCGGAGGCCGATGTCGTCGAGCGGACGAAACTCCAGCGGATCGAGCCGGCATGCCGCGAGTCCTGTCGTATCACGATCTGGCCGGTGCGGCGCGGGCCGTCATTTCCCGCGAGAAATACGCTGTCCTCGAGTTCGACCCTGTCGTCGAGCGCCTCGAAGGTCCAGACGTCGCGATTTGGCAGCACCAGCATCACGCCGCGCGCGTCGCTGAGACGGCTCGCCTTCACCGCAGGGTGCAGATGAAACCGCAACGCATAGTCGGTCTCGGAGCCCTTGATGCGGCCGCCCGGCGCCGGCGACAGCGTGTCCTCGCCGTCGAGCCGCGATCCGTCCGGCGCGGCCATCAGCAAGCGGCGATGGATCACACCGAACCGCGCCAGATACCCGTCGTGGGACGTGGTCAGCAGCACGCCGCTGGCGGCCACCTCGCGGTAGCTTTCCACATTGGCCGGACCGCTAACGACCGGCGCGCCCTGCAGCAGCCGCTTCATCGCCGAGAGTTCGACGAACTGGCAGGACGAGGTCTCGTGATAGGTCAGGGTCGAATGCGCCGCCGTGCTGCGCGCGAAGCTGCGCCAGTTGTCGCGGCCGGTGGCGGGCATGCCGCAATTGATGACGATCCGGTTTTGCCCGGCCGACAGTTCAAACGAAAGGCAGCCGGCATGGGCGTCGTGACTGACATTGGCCGGTGGCGGCGGCCCGGTGTCCATGATGACCGTCAGGGCGCCGGCATCGAGCCGCTGGTAGCCGGTGTGCGGCATGTTCGCCATCGCCGCGCCGTGGGTGTCGTCATAGGCAAGCAGGGTCGCCAGCAGATCGGAGGGCGCGCTGCTCATGCCGTTAAACAACGCAAAGCTGCCGTCGCCGTGGCGGAAGAAGCGCAACATCGGCATCATGCGATCGATCGCGTTCAAGAGCGCCGATGGTGGCGCGATGTTGCGCGCGGCAAAGGTCTGCCGCAACGGCAGCAGGTCGATCAACAGTTCGATCAGCGCGCCGGGATTGCGCGAAATATGCCCGCCATCCGGCAGTATCTGCCGCTGCAATTCCTCGGACAGTTTGCGGGTGGCGGTGCGGATATGCCGCGCCTGGTTGGCAAGGCAGAGCGAGGCATAGCAAAGCGCGATCAACACTTGCAGTCGCGGCACGCCGTCGGCCATGTCGAGCATGCTGTAGCGCAGGTAGCGGATCTCGCGCGTCAGCCCGCGCAAATAACGCCGATAGAATTTGCCATCGGTGTCGCCGAGCACCAGCGGAGCCTGTGACAAAAGTGAGATCACCCGCCGCGCCACCACGTCGGCGCGGCGGCCGATCGGCCGCCGGTGCATTGGATTCGAAATCCAGTCGTCGACCAGCGAGCGGGCATTGGCGCGGGTCAGCGCGGTATCGGCCGCGCGCAAATGCCGCAACCAGCCAAAGCCGAGCAGCGCGACCTCCCAGTCTTCCGACGGCGGCTCGAGATCGAAGATCGAGCGCCCGTGGCAGGTCACGATCTTGCCGGCGAACACAAAGCGGCCGGCATAGATTTCGGCGGCGCGGGTGGCGTCGGCGGTGCGCAGGTCGTGCGGGGCGATGATCAGGCGGTCGGTGCGGCCCGGCCACAGCCGCGACAGTGCCACCGAACCGCCGCTGGCGCGCGACATCACGGTTCGCGCGAAACGGCCCAAGATCAGTGTCGAAATGCGTCTGCGCTGAGCGACCGACAAGCCTTGCCCTAGGTTGCCTGGGTGGGGGATTCTTTCGCGAATCCTTATTAATCCGGAAACGCGCTCAAGACACCATCTTGAAACCGGGCGAATCAACGCGCCGACCGGAAATCCAGTGCAAAATCAGGATTTAACCAGCCGCGCGGCATAAAAGCCGTCGAAGCCCCCCAGCCTCGGGTCGCGGTGCGGCAAATGGCAGGGCAGCATGCGCAGATCGCCTTCCGAAGTGACGATCTCGGTCAGTCCTGCGACCTCGCCGGCGTCGATGGGGACCCGCCGCACGGCTGATTCGCTGTCCAGCAAGGCCGCGATGGCCAGTTCGCCTTCTTCCGCTTCCAGCGAGCAGGTGCAGTAGACCAGGGTTCCGCCCGGTCTGAGCAGCGCTACCGCCCGCTGCAGCAGCCGCTTCTGCAATGCCACCAGCGCGACCATATCGGCCTCCTCGCGCAGCCAGGCGACGTCGGGATGGCGGCGGATGGTGCCGGTAGAGGCGCAGGGCGCATCAACCAGGATACCGTCGAAGCCGCCGCAACTATTTCCCGGCCATTCGGCGGCGTCGGCGACCACGGTCTCGGCCTGCAGCGAAAGCCGGGCGAGATTGTCGCGCAACCGAGCCATGCGATTCGGCGAACGGTCGACCGCGGTGACCTGCGCGCCGGCGTGGACAAGCTGTGCCGTTTTGCCGCCGGGCGCGGCGCACAGGTCGGCGATGGTTTTGCCGGCGACGTCACCGAACAGACGCGTGGGCAGCGCCGCGGCCGCGTCCTGCACCCACCATTGACCCTCGGTGAAGCCCGGCAGCATGGTGACCGAGCCCTGCAGCAGCGTGCGCACGGTCCCGGTCGGCAGCGTTTCGCCATGCAGCCGGCTCGCCCATTGCGCGGGGTCCGACTTCACCGTGATGTCGAATGACGGCTCGTGACCGACCGCTACCGCGATGTCGCGCGCAACGTCTTCGCCGTAGCGGGCGGTCCAGCGCGCCAGCAGCCATGGCGGCACATCGAGGGTCTTGGACTTGACCTCCTCGATCAGGGGCTGCCCTTCGCGCGCGCAGCGGCGCAGCACGGCATTGACGAGCCCGGCATATTTCGCCGCGCGCCGGTCGGACTGCACCAGCCGCACTGCGAGATCGACCGCGGCATGGTCGGGCACGTCCATCCAGAGAATTTGCGCGGCGCCGATCAACAACGCGCTCTGGGCGCGCGGCGCGTCGGTCGGAACACCCCGATCAAGCAGACGCGACAGCACATGGCCCAGGGTGCCGAGCCGTCGCAGGATGGTCGCCACCAGCCGCCGCATCAGGGCGCGGTCGCGATCGGAAAGGGTCTTCAGGCCGGGATGAGCGCCGGCGCCGTCAAGCTGTTCGTCAAGTGTGCGCCGCTTGTGCAGGACCCCGTCAAGAATATCCGCTGCGATCCGCCGCGCCGCAAGACCGGGCACTTCGGAGGGCAATGCGAATCGTTGAGGAGGCATGGAACCGGAACGTTTCGGAAATGACGACCGCGGTTTCAGCGCCGCGGTTCGAAAGGACAACAAGTCTGACATACGAATATGCCAAATATAAGAATCGCCCTTGCGATTTCACAGTTGGGGTATGATCTTGCTGGCGAAGATGGGAACGGAGCGGGAGACGTCGCGATGACGGACGATCCTTTGCCGCCTGCAGCGGTCACCTCGAAGCCCGAACGCAAGCCGCTGTCGCCGGCGGCGCAACGCGCGCTCGCCGAAGCCGAGGCCCGCAGGCTTGCTGCCGCCGCCAACGCCCGGCCGCTGGCCAGGGAGTTTCAGGGTCCGAAGGGCCCGGAGCCGACGCGCTACGGCGACTGGGAGATCAGAGGCATCGCCTCGGATTTTTGAAGATCCTCGCGCCGGCCGCGCCAGGCGTAGCGCATGAGGGCGCATCCGGGGCCTCATGGTTCGAGACTGCGCAAGCGCCTCCTCACCATGAGGGTCCAATTGAACGGATCCGGCAAGTCCAAGACCTCATCCAGAGGCGCGCGCTTGGCGCGCGTCTCGAAGGATGAAGCCCTATGGCGCCATCAGCGCGTCACGACCACCGGGGTCCCAACCGAAACGCGCTCGTAGAGATCGCTGATATCCGGATTCAGCATGCGGATGCAGCCATAGGAGACAAAGCCGCCGACCGAACCCGGCGCGTTGGTGCCGTGGATCGCATACTCGCCGCCCGCCAGCGTCATCGCCGCGACGCCCATCGGATTGTGCGGCGAGCCGCCCGGAATGACGTCGGGGATCGATGGCTTGTCGTGCTTCACCTCCGCCGGCGGCGACCACGCCGGGCTAAGGTATTTGCCGCTAATTTGCGTCACGCCGGCCCATTGCTTGCCGGCCTTGCCGACGCCGACCGGATAGCGGACGGCGTGATCCTGATCCACCACCAGATAAAGCCGCCGTTCATTGGTTTTCACCACGATCGTTCCCGGCGAATATTCGGCGTGGAAGCCCACCACATCCGGCCGCGCTTCAGCCGGCGCCGACATCACCAGACCCGCCCCGATGATGGCTGCCAGCGCCACCACAATCCTCAACGACATCGATCTCTCCACTCGCTTGCGGGCCGATGCGCCGGATTGGCGCCGGCCCTGCCCGTGCAGTCTTGACCGCGTGGACTAACCGACGGGTTTCCAGGCCGAAGACTTCGGTCGGGCTCGGCAGCGGGAACAGAGGAATTGTTGCCAACAAAGTAAATGACCCGAAAACAACACCCGCCCGGAAAGCAAGGCGGCGCGCCGGGTCGTCACTGACAATCGTGTGAGGCCGGCGCCGTCGGCTGGAAAAGGCGGCGCAACGGGATCGCCGCCCGGGATGTCAATGCTTGCGCGGCGCTCGCTTTTTCGGGACGCCGCCGGTCTTTGCCGGCTCGGTTTTGCACGGCCCGGCGTGGTCGAACTGCGCCTTGGCCTTTCGCAATTCGCATTCGTTCGGATAGGTCTTGCCGTTGCAGCCGCACACCGGCCGCGAAACCCGCATGCAGAAGTCCGGCATCTTTGCACAGGTGCCGGCGGCGTCGGCGACGCTGCATTGCCCATCGGGAAGCCGGCACCACAGCGCCGAATTGCAGGTTATCCCGGAAGGCCCGCCACAGGCCTCGTCCAGATTTGCAGCGCCGGCAGCGGGTAGTCCGAAACCCATGCCGAGCACGACAACAAGTGTCGCAGCGGCGCGGCGACCGAAATGCAATCGCATAAGCCCCTCCTGCAGAATCTAGACTGCAGCTCCCTTCTTGTTCTGGCGGTGTTTGACCAGATCGTCGACCACGGCGGGGTCGGCCAGCGTCGAGGTATCGCCAAGACTGCCCGGTTCGTCCTCGGCGATCTTGCGCAGGATCCGGCGCATGATCTTGCCGGAGCGTGTCTTGGGCAGCCCCGGCGCGAACTGGATCAAATCGGGCGAAGCGATCGGGCCGATGTCCTTGCGCACCCACGCCACCAGCTCCTTGCGCAGCGCCTCGCTCGGCTCCTTGCCGGTCATCAGCGTCACATAGGCGTAGATGCCCTGGCCCTTGATGTCATGGGGATAGCCGACCACGGCGGCTTCCGACACCGCGTCATGCGCCACCAGCGAACTTTCGACTTCCGCGGTGCCCATGCGATGGCCGGAAACATTGATCACGTCATCGACCCGGCCGGTGATCCAGTAATAGCCATCGGCGTCCCTGCGGCAGCCGTCGCCGGTGAAGTATTTGCCCTTGTAGGTCGAGAAATAGGTCTGCTCGAAGCGGGCGTGGTCACCGTAGACCGTGCGCATCTGTCCAGGCCACGAGCGGGCAATGCAAAGATTGCCTTGGGTCTCGCCCGATTGCACCTTGCCGTCGGCATCGACGATTTCAGGCACCACGCCGAAGAACGGCTGCGTCGCCGAGCCGGGCTTGAGCCGGGTGGCCCCGGGCAGCGGGGTAATCAGGATGCCGCCGGTCTCGGTCTGCCACCAGGTGTCGACGATCGGGCAACGCTCGTCGCCGACCACGCGGTGATACCATTCCCAGGCTTCAGGATTGATCGGCTCGCCGACGCTGCCGAGCAGGCGAAGGCTCTTGCGCGAGGTCTTCTGCACCGGCGCATCGCCGCCCTGCATCAGCGCCCGGATCGCGGTCGGCGCGGTATAGAAAATGTTGACCTTGTGCTTGTCGACCACGTTCCAGAATCGCGAATTGTCCGGATAGTTCGGCACGCCTTCGAACATCAGTGTGGTCGCGCCATTCGCCAGCGGCCCATAGAGAATGTAGCTGTGGCCGGTGACCCAGCCGACGTCGGCGGTGCACCAGTAGATGTCGCCGTCGTGATAGTCGAACACGTATTGATGCGTCATCGACACGAACACCAGATAGCCGCCGGAAGTGTGCAGCACGCCCTTGGGCTGGCCGGTCGAGCCCGACGTATAGAGAATGAACAGCGGATCCTCCGCCTTCATCGGTTCCACCGGGCACTCCGTTGTCACCATCGCGGCGGCGTCCTGGTACCAGAAATCGCGCACCGGATTCATCTCGACGGCAGCGCCGGTACGCCTGACCACGATCACCCAGTCGACGCCGCCGGCCTTGGCGATCGCGGCATCGACATTGGCCTTCAGCGGCACTTTCTTGCCGCCGCGCAGGCCTTCGTCGGCGGTGATGACCACCGTGGACCGGCAGTCGGTGATGCGCTGGGCGAGGCTGTCGGGCGAAAAGCCCGCGAACACCACCGAATGGACCGCGCCGATCCGGGCACAGGCCAGCATCGCGTAAGCGGCTTCCGGAATCATCGGCAGGTAGATGGTGACGCGGTCGCCCTTCTTGACATTGCGGGTGCGCAGGACGTTGGCGAATTTGCCGACCTCGTCATGCAGTTGCCGATAGGTGATGTGCTTCGACTCCGACGGGTCGTCGCCTTCCCAGATGATGGCGGTCTGGTCGCCGCGCCGGTCGAGATGCCGGTCGATGCAGTTCCAGGCGACATTGAGCACCCCGTCCTCGAACCATTTGATCGAGATCTTGCCGGGGTCGAAGCAGGCGTTCTCGACCTTGGTGAAGGGCTTGATCCAGTCCACACGCTTTGCGTGTTCGGCCCAGAAGCCGTTGGGATCGCTGACCGAGCGGCTATACATTTCGCGGTATTTGGCCTGATCGACCAAGGCGCGCTTGGCCCATTCCGCGGGCACGTCATAAATCTTATCGGACATCTCGAATCCTCCACCTTGCGGCCAGCCGACGCGGACACTGCAAGCCGTCCAGTTTATTGCCACGATTATGCGTCGCTGGGCCGTGCGGGGACAAGCCGGAAACCATCCGACCTTGGTCGCCGTTGAGCTCCCCGACCGGACAAGCGGTCGGCAGAACGATCACTTTCGCGTTTGGCCTTGGCTGGAAATCAACGTTATCGCGCGAATCGATGCCGCAACCGGTATCTAATAACCGTCCCCGTCAGACTTCGGACTCGCAATAGCCAATGTTACCCCCTAAATGGCCACCCCGGGAGGCGGCAGCCCCGCCGGAACCAAAGGTCGAGAAACCGCATTAGGCCCATAGCAAGCGGAGCAAGGCGTCTAAAAGCATGATGGATCAGCAGAATTTCGAGGCACCGCGGCCCGTTTCCGCCGATCCTGCCGTAGCTCTGGCAAAAGCGCTCGGACAATGGCCCAAGGAGCCTGCGGTTGCGCCCAATCCGGTCGCCAAGACCTCGGTCGAGGCGCTGGCCCAGGAACTCGGGCTGAAACTCGGCGATCAGAACGAACTTACCATCCGTCGCATCAAGCGCGGCAAGGGCTATTCCTTCGTCCGCGCCAACGGCTCAGCGATCCGCCATGCCGGTACCATCCGGCGTCTCAATTCGATGGCGGTACCGCCGGCCTATGCCGAAGTCCGCTATTCGCCCGACCCGACCTCGCATCTGCAGGCCGTCGGCCGCGATGCCGCGGGCCGGCTGCAATACCGCTACCACGCCGATTGGGAGAAGGTTCGCGAGCATCGCAAGGCGCATCGGCTGGCAAAGCTGGTCGCGGCGCTGCCGAAAATCCGCCGCAACGTCTCGATGCACCTGTCCGGCAATGCGCCGACCCGCGAATTCGCGCTGTCGGCAGTGATCGAATTGATCGCGCGCACCGCGATCCGGCCGGGCAATGAATCCTATGCCCGTCTCAACGGTACCCGCGGCGCGACCACTCTGTTGAAGTCCAATGTGGTCCTGGAGGACGATTGCGTGGTGCTGACCTTCAAGGCCAAGGGCGGCAAGGTGGTACGCAAGGAATGCGATGCCGCCAAGCTGGTGCGCGCCATCGGCATCCTGCGTAGTGTGCCGGGCAAACGGATGTTCCAGTACCGCGACAATTCCGGCAATGTCCGCGGCGTCTCCACCGCCACGGTCAATGCGTTCCTGCGCGAGATCGCCGGCATCAAGATTTCGCTGAAGGATTTCCGTACCTTGATGGCATCGGCCGTGGTGCTGGAATCGCTGTCGCGGATCTCGCCGGCGGCGAGCGCCCGCGGCCGCCGCAGCCAGGTGCTGGAAGCGGTGCGCGCCGCCGCCGATGAATTGTCGAACACGCCGGCGATCTGCCGCAAGAGCTATGTTCACGACACCATCGTCACCGCGTTCGAAGACGGCATCCTCGAACGCTTTGCCGCGACCATGAAGGGCTACCGTTCGCAATCCAAGCGCGAGCAATTGCTGGCCCAGGTGGTAACGGCGGCCGCGGCCTGACGCGCGCTGGATTCGTAGCCGTGGCGTAGGGTGGGCAAAGCGAAGCTTGCCCACCATCATACCGGGCGACGGCTGGTGGGCACGGCGCAAGCGCGCCTTAGCACCACCCTACAAACCTCGTCATGACAATTTCTACAGGCCCCCCATCTTGCAGACGAGCTTCCATTCCTCCGGCGTCACCGGCTGCACTGACAGCCGTGAATATTTGACCAGCGCCATGTCGGCCAGTTTCTTGTCGGCCTTGATCGCGACCATGGTCACCGGCGTCTTCAGGGGCTGGTCGGCCTTGAGATCGACGCAAACGAACTTGCCGGTCTTGTCGGATGGATCGGGATAGGCCTCCCTGATGACCTCGGCAATGCCGACGATCTCCTTGCCCTCGTTGGAATGATAGAAAAACGCGCGGTCGCCTTTTTTCATCTTCACGAGGTTCTGCCGCGCCGTGAAATTGCGCACGCCGGTCCAGGCTTCGCCCTTGGCGCCCTTGGCGACCTGCTGCTCCCACGACCACGACGACGCTTCCGATTTCACCAGCCAGTAAGCCATTGTCATCCCTCCGCCTTGAACGGCCGCGTCAGCAGCCCCTCGATCGCCGCATCGATCGAGATGGTGCCGGCCAGGATCGCGGCGACCGCCGTTGATACCGGCATATCGACGTTTTGCGAAGCCGCGAGCTCGATCAGCACGGGGGCGGTGAACTCGCCTTCGGCAAGCCTGCCCTGCGGCGGCGGCTCGCCGCGGCCGAGTGCGGCGCCGAGTGCGAAATTGCGCGATTGCGGGCTCGAGCAGGTCAGGATCAGGTCGCCCAGGCCGGACAGCCCCGCCATGGTTTCGCTCCGCGCCCCGCAGGCGCGCCCGAGCTGCACCAGTTCGCTGAAGCCCCGTGTCGTCAGCGCCGCCTGTGCCGAGGCGCCGAGCCTCCTTCCGACGGCTATCCCGCACGCGATCGCCAGCACGTTTTTCGCCGCACCCCCGAGCTCGACGCCGCGTACGTCAGAGCTGTGATAGGGCCGGAACGTCGACGAGCCGAGCGCCTGCACCAGCGCACTGGCCAGGCTTTCATGCTTCGCCGCCAGCGTCACCGCGGTCGGGAGCCCGCGCGCCACGTCGTCGGCAAATCCCGGTCCGGACAGGATCGCCGGGACCGCCTCCGGCGCCGCTTCCGCGATCACCTCGGTCATGAACCGGTGCGTGCCGCGTTCGATGCCCTTGGCGCAGGCGATGATTGGCGTCGCCCGGGCCAGATAAGGGGCGAGCGCAAGGGTGGCCTCACGCAGATGTTGCGCCGGCGTCGCGATTAACACGATCTGGGCGCGCATTGCCCGCGCGATATCGTGGGTCAACTCGATGTTCGGCGCCAGGGGCACGCCGGGCAATTTCGGATTGACGCGCGTGGCCGCGATCTCGGCGGCGCCTGCCGCGCTGCGCGTATAGAGCACGACGTCGCGCCCGGCGCGCGCGGCGACGCCGGCCAGCGCTGTCCCCCACGCGCCGGCGCCGATCACCGCGACGGAGTTGAAAGGCGGCATCTGGAACCTCCGCCCTAAAAGCCTGCGCGTGTATTGCCAAACCCGGCCGGCGCCTTGGCATCGGCGTCGAGCAGCCAGCGCGCGCGGGGCGGCGCGTCCAGGGTGTCGATCATGCCGAGCGCCAGCCGTTCCGCGCCGGCCCAGGCGATCATCGCGCCATTGTCGGTGCACAAAGCGGGCGGCGGAATCAGCAGCGCGGTCTGCGCGCTGGCGGCGACGTCCTGCAGCGCGCCGCGTATCGCCTGGTTGGCGGCGACGCCGCCGGCCGCGACCAGCGCGCGTGGCGGGCCGAACTGCGCTTCAAACAGATTGAGGCCGACGCGCAACCGATCCGCGGTCGATTCCAGCACCGCTGCCTGAAAGCCGGCGCACAGATCGCTG
Organism: uncultured Alphaproteobacteria bacterium; assembly: GCA_963808035.1. GTDB lineage: Bacteria > Pseudomonadota > Alphaproteobacteria > Rhizobiales > Xanthobacteraceae > Bradyrhizobium. Next base: position 619,316 of record CAWEEF010000017.1, read on the forward strand.
ATGTCCTGCAACTCCAGCTCACCGAGCCGGCTGACTTCGTTACGCACCGCGGTCTTCAACCCGGACAGCGAAAAATTGGCGTCGGCCCGTCCGAGCATCGGCCGTGGAAACGCGAACCGCGTGGGATCGCCGGTGCGCGCGGCGCGCTCGACTTCCGGTCCGCCCGGGTAGGGCAGTGCCAGCATCTTGGCGATCTTGTCGAACGCTTCGCCCATCGCGTCATCGACGGTGGTGCCGAGCCGCACATAGTCGCCGACACCGAGCACGGCCACGATCTGGGTGTGACCGCCGGAGGCAAGAAACAGGCAATAGGGAAACGCCAGCGCGCAGCTCAGCCGCGGCGTCAGCGCATGCGCCTCGAGATGGTTGACGGCAATCAGCGGCGTATCATGCACCATCGCGATCGCCTTGGCGGTGGTCAGGCCGACGATCACGCCGCCGATCAGCCCGGGGCCGGCGGCGGCGGCCACCGCCGACAATTGCGTAAAGCCGACGCCCGCTTCCTGCATCGCGCGCAGGACAATGCCGTCGAGCAGGTCGACATGGGCGCGCGCCGCGATCTCCGGTACCACGCCGCCGAACCGGGCATGCTCTGCAGTTTGCGAATGCACAATGTTGGACAGGATCTGGCCGCTGCCGTCGCTGTGGCGCTCGACCACGGCGGCGGCGGTCTCATCGCAGGTGGTCTCGATGCCCAGCGCCAGCATCTCGGTGTCGCTCTCCCGTTCGAACCCTTGCGTTATGCAACAAGGCGGCGTTTGCGTACCAGACGATGTTTCGCGTCGCCTGGCGAACCACGAGGCCACGGGACGCGCGGCATCGCGATATGCTCTAACATCCCGGTTCCGAGTCTACGGACCGATCAGGCTCTAGCATTGCGAGGTCGCAACGTGCAATCGTCTGCTGCAAACCGTCGGCCGGCCCGAGGTTGACCATGGCTGTTCTCGTCACCCGTCCGTCCCCCGACGACGAGACCACCGCCGCCGGTCTGCGCGCCAGAGGTTTCGAGGTGGTGCGGGCGCCGATGCTGCGGTTTGAGCCGGTCGCGTTCCACGATGACACCGACGCGCAATACGGCGCCGTGATGGTCACCAGCGCCAACGCGTTGCGCAGCATCGAGGCGCATCTTGCCGGCAGCCGGCTGCTGAAGCTGCCGCTGTTCGCGGTGGGCGAGCAAACCGCGGCCGCCGCGCACCGCGCCGGCTTCGACAGTGTGATCGCGGCCCCGGGCGATGCGATACGGTTGCGCGATGCCGTGCTCGCGGCGGTGAAGGCAAAACAACTCAAGAAAGCCAGCCCGCTGCTCTATCTCGCGGGCGCCGACCTGGCGCGCGATCTGGCGGGTGAACTTGGCGCGCGCGGTTTTACCGTCGTCACCCATACGACCTATCGCATGATCCCGGTATCCACCCTGCCGCGTGAAGCCTGCGACGCCTTCGCGGCCAACCGGATCGAGGCGGTGTTGCACTATTCGCGGCGCAGCGGCCGTGCCTTCCTCGATGCCGCGCGCGCGGCTGGCGTTGAAATCACCGCGCTGGCGCTGCCGCAATGCTGCATTTCCGATGCCGTGGCTGCCGTTTTCCGTGACGCCGGGGCGATGCAGGTCATGGTGGCGGCCGCGCCGGATGAAAATGCCTTGTTCGAGGCGCTGGGTCGTGCGTTGCGCGCCTGATCGCGCTACAACAGGTTTCAAGTCAAAATCCGTTCCGGCCGCGATCCGGGGCGGGTCACCGGGTCACGCCGGGAAACGCTGTCAAAACAAGTGGTTGGACCTCCGCCAATCACGCCGTGCCGAATTCCGTCACTTTCGGCGCTATTGCAGAGGAACGGTCGCGATGAGCGATGACAGGCCCGAAGAAACCACGCCGTCGCCGGATTTGGGCCGCCCCAAACGCACGCCGCCGACCATCGATCTCGAAGCGACCGAGATCTCCACGACCGCCGCCGATGATGGCGCCGGCGTCTCGCCGCCGCCTGATCCGGAGCCGGCGCCCGAGCCGGAGCCGGAGGCGCGTCCGGCGGCGGTTTCCCCCTTTGTCGTCGCGGGCATTTCCGGTGCGGTCGCCGCCGCGCTGGTGATCGGCGTCGGCTGGATGCTGGGATGGCCCCAACTCGCGCCCAACGCACCGGCCGCGCCGCAGCTCAATGCTGCCGCCATCGACGGGCTTGCCGCCCGGATCGCCAGCGTCGAGGCGAAGTCCGGCAAGTCTGTCGCCGCGACCCCCGATCCGGCGCTGGCGGCGCGCCTCCAGGCGCTGGAGAAGTCGCTCGCCTCGCTGCGCGGCGAACTCGCCGTGGCGCGGGCGCAATCGGACAAGCTCGCCGCCGAGGTCAATCAGGTCGCGTCCGCTCCGCGTGATAGCGCCGTGGCGCCGGATCTGGCTGCGATCAATGAACGGCTGTCCCAGATCGAACGCACCACCAAGACCCAGAACGCCGAGATCGCGCAGCAGAATGCCAAGCCGGCCGACGACACGTCGCTGCGCCGGGTGGTGGCAGCATCCCTGCTCGATTTGTCGGTGCGGCAGGGCGATCCCTATGCCGCTGCGTTGACGGCGGCGAAATCCCTGAGCCCGGATCCGGATGCGCTGAAGCCGCTGGAGCAATTTGCCGCCACCGGGGTGCCGAACGCGGCCCATCTCAGCCGCGAGTTGCTCACGCTGGTGCCAAAACTGTCGCCGCCCGCCGACGCCGGCACAGCGAGTGGCGGCGTCGTCGATCGGTTGGAGGCGGGTGCCTCGCGGCTGGTGCGCATCGAGCGCACCGACGCCACCGGCAATGACCGCGGCGCGGTGATCGCGCGGGTCACGGCGGCGGCGCTGCACAACGAATCCAACGAGGCGCGGCGCCAATTGATGACGCTGGCGCCGGAAGATCGTGCCGCCGCGCAGTCCTGGATCGCCAAGGCCGACGCCCGCGACGCCGCGCTCGCCGCGTCCCGCAAATTCGCGGCGGACGCCATGACGGCGCTCGCCGAACCTCCCCGATAGGATCTTCATGTTTCGCATTATCCTGTTTCTGGTGTTGATCGCGGTCGCGGCGGCGGGCGCGGCATGGGTGGCCGATCAGACCGGCGACGTCACGCTGGCGTGGGGCGGCTGGCGCGTCGTGACCACGTTGCCGGTCTTCGTGCTGGCGCTCGGTGTCGTCGTGGTCGCGGCGATGCTGGCATGGACTCTGCTGCGGGTGCTGTGGCGGATGCCGGACCGGATCCGGCGCGGCCGGCGCGAGCGGCGTCAGGCGCGCGGCCGGCATGCCATTACCCATGGCCTGCTCGCGATCGGTCATGGCGATTCCACCGCGGCCCGTGCCCATGCCGAGGTCGCGCGCCGCCATGCCGCGCACGACCCGCTGGCGCTGCTGCTGCACGCGCAGTCGGCACAGCTCGACGGCGACCGCGCCGGCGCGCAGCGCGCCTTCCGCGCCATGGCCGAACGCGAGGACACAAGGCTGCTCGGCCTGCGCGGACTGTTCATCGAGGCGCAGCGCGCCGACGACCCGGTCGCCGCCGTGATGATTGCGGAAGAGGCGCTGAAGCTTGCGCCGTCCTCGACCTGGGCTTCGCATGCGGTGCTGGGATTTCGCTGCGCCAAGGGCGACTGGAGCGGCGCGCTCGCAATCCTCGACAACAATCTCGCCGCCGGGCTGATCGAGAAACCGGCCTATCGGCGGCAGCGCGGCGTGCTGCTGACAGCGCGCGCGCTGGAGCTGGAAAGTGTCGATCGCGACCGCTCGCGCGACAGCGTGATGGAAGCGGTGAAGCTCGCGCCGACGCTGATCCCGGCCGCGGTGCTTGCCAGCAAATATGACAGCGAGGCGCATCAGGTGCGGCGCGCGATGCGGATCGTGGAGGCGGCCTGGCTGGCGCAGCCGCATCCCGATCTCGCCGATGCCTATGCCCATGTGCGGCTCGGCGATTCGGCGCGGCAGCGGCTGGTGCGGGTCGAGACGCTCGCGGCCAAGGCACCCGGTCATCTCGAGGGCGCGCTGGCGATCGCGCGCGCCGCGATCGATGCTTCCGAGTTTGTACGGGCGCGCGAGGCGCTGGCGCCGTTCGTCGCCGCGCCGACCCAGCGGGTGGCGATGCTGATGGCGGAGATCGAACGCACCGAGCACGGCGACAGCGGCCGGGCGCGGGCGTGGACCCTGCGCGCGGTGCGTGCCCGGCACGATCCGGCCTGGACCGCCGACGGCTATGTCAGCGATCGCTGGCGGCCGGTGTCGCCGGTATCGGGCCGGCTCGACGCCTTTCAGTGGCAGACGCCGGTCGCCGCGCTGCCCTCGGACAAGGGTGCTGCGATCGAGGCCTCGCCGTTCGAGGAAGCCATGATGGCGCCGCGGCGCGTCGAGCCGCCACGTCAGTCGGCCGAACCGCCGGCCGGTGAGATCGTGGTGACGCCGCCGGCCGCGGCGCAGGATAATTCGCCGGTTCTGCCCGTCGCGGTCGAGCCGGCCCCGGTCGAGCCGCCCGCGCCGCCACCGCCGCCTGCCCCGCCGGAGGAACCTGCCACGGTCGCCGCGGCGCCGCTGTTCCGCGCCCGCGGCGATATTCCCCGGATGATGGACCGCAGCGCGTCCAGCATGGCGGCGGTGATTCCGATCGTGCGGGCGCCGGACGATCCCGGGGTCGATGACGAGCCCGGGCGCGACGAATTCGCCGATCAAATCAACCCGCCGCAAGCCCAGGCCGGCGGCTGGCGCGGCTTCCTGTCGCGCTGGGGCGGGTGATCCGCCGCCGCCGGAACCCGGCGTCTTCCTTGCAAAATCAGGCGCTGCCCGATATCAGGTGCGGGCGCTTTCGGCCCCGCCGAACCCGCCAATTGGTCCGCCGCAATAGCTCAGCTGGTAGAGCACGTCATTCGTAATGACGGGGTCACAGGTTCGAATCCTGTTTGCGGCACCAAGGGCTTGTGTGCCCAGCCCGGACACATGGGTAACAGAACGTACCTAAGACATGGGTGACAGCCGCGCGCCGAACGGGTTGTCGAGGGGTTGCAAGGTTTTCTGCTCCAGGTCGAAATATCCGAGATCATAGTGCATGAAGCTGACGAGCCAAATGTATCCCGGGGTCATGTCACTTTCAACAGAACGGTGTTGGCGGCATTCTTCACTGCCTTGTTAATTCGGTGGCGGACAACGATGTTTTTAATCACTATGCAGCCGTCGCTGCCGTGCGATGCGCTCCCATGGATCCAAAACTTGTCTCGTCCGTACAGGCGTGGTTTGCTTGGAATGTCGACGTTGAGAATAGACGTTATAGTCTGTTCGAGTTGAATAACGGGGCCAATAAACGGCGGGTGGTGCTCGACGTAATGGCAGATATAAAAACCCGGCGGGATAGGACCGCCATGGATGTGACCCGTAGCTGTGGTTTTTTCTTTACGGAAGACATCGTAGCTGGACGCGCTGCTTTCAGCGCCTGCACCCGTCCGCCCTCGTCCCCCACCGGAAAGAGCCGGCACCGAGAAATTTTCGGTTGCTACGGAAATGCTCAGGAATTGATGTGCAATGGAGTAGGCAAGCATATTGCTCATTTCATACTCTCCCCCTTGAGATAGGCCGAGCTGTTACGCGTCGCCGATTGTGAGTGCAGTTTAGGTAAACCGGCATCTGCTTGTACCAATATCGTCTTGTAACACGAGCCTGGCGGGGCATCTCGCAAAAGCGATCCTTTTGAGAGACGTGAGACTGCGCGGCGTCGGGGGAAGAAATTTTGGCCAAAGCGGCCGCGGGCCGGGCCTGACTGCGCGACTGCTGGGTAGAAATTGGTGCCGACAGCGTCGGAAGGTGCAACCCGGATTTGCAGCCCGAAGCGCCATGAGGGGGATCCGGTCACATGCGGCGACATTCAAAAGGCACCGAAACGAAGCCCGACGTCAGGAATGCCGCCGGCACAGCCTTTGTCTTCGTTCCGCGCTTCGTCTGCCCGGGGGACATCCTGCTGACGCGGGTGCCATTCGATTTGCTTGATCCCTCCACCTATGCCGGCGTTGCAATTCGCGGCGCAACGCTGGCCCCGTTTAGCCACGCGGCGCTCTGCATCGAGCCCGGCCTGATGATCGAGGCTATCGGTACTGGCGTCTGTAGACTGGCGCTCGGCCAAACCGGATCGCGTCAGCGAAGGAACGTGAAGCTGCTAAGGCTTACCTTGGACGTCCCCGATGGGCACATTATAGCGCAGAAGGCAGCATTCTTTGGTCATCAATATTTATCGCGCGGCTATTCAATTCCGGGCGCAATAGGTACTCGCATTGCGGCGCTCCGGAAAGAAAATCGTGGCGACTTGTTTTGTTCCGAACTTGTTGCCCGGGCCTACCGCGAAGCCGGATATTCGCTGTTGCCCGGTAAAGGGCCAGGAGAAATAGCGCCCGGCGACTTGCTCAAGTCGGACGCGTTGCGTGATGTCACGAAACTCGCACTTCTCCAGATCAGCACTGACCGTCCTTTCGCGTTCTATCTTGACGACGGCTCTCATTTTGAACGACCGGTGCATTGGGAGGTGAAGACCAAGCTTGAGATCCTTCGGAGCGGATCGGTGGCGCGCGAACTGGATGCCATCCACAGCAGCCCCGAAAGCTTCTTCGAGCTCGAAAAGGTATTGAGAACCTGCCTCTCTCCAAATCTCGACACAGCCGTCCACAACGAATTGGTATTGAGATCGTTCAAAGAGCAATATCTCGAAAAATCGTTCGCCGCCGTTGGAATTTCAGGGCCAGCCGAGGTTTGGGGTCCTGAATTCGAATTGCGATTTCATCCGACTGATGCGGAATTGGAAGCCTTGACTGCGCAGACGCTTCAACTCCTCATTCTCGATATCGAGTCTTCCATCCTGTCATTTAGAAACGACGTCAAAGGCCGAAAAACCGATATCGAAAGCTGGCAGTCCTATCGGACGGACAATAACACGAAAACGTTCTCATATCTGGAGGACATGCAAACCGTATTGCTCCTGATCTCCGAACGAACTCTCAGCCTGTTCGAGCAACAACGGGAGTTGTTGAGAATCGAGGAAAACAGGAGAGGGCGCTTTCGCTGACGGCGAGAGGCTATCGAGCAAATCATCCTGACTACCCGAACGGATCGGCAGAATGGCAGGTCGCGTCGGCGTCACCCCCCGCGGAAAATTCACGGGCCCGCGCCGCGCTCCTACTGCGTCACCGTCTGCACCACGCTGCTGACCGGGCGGGTGGTGGCGACCGGGACCTTGACGTCCTTCAGCATGGCCTCGTCATATTCGGGCAGCGTCTGCACCGGTGCCTTGGCCTTGATCTGCACCACCTTGTAGCCGCCGGCCTTGAGCCGGGCGAGCAGGGTCGGCAGCGCGTCGGCGGTGTGCTTCTGGAAATCGTGCATCAGGATGATGCCCTTGCCCTGCCTATCGAGCTTGGTCATCACCGTCTCCACGACCTTGTCGGGCGTGCTGTTCTTTCGGAAGTCGAAGGAATCGAGATCGCAGGAGAATATCGCGATGTTGCGCGAGCCGAGATAGGCCACCGCCGAGGGGCGATGCTGCAATTCCGGAAACCGGAAGAACGGCGCCGGCGCGGTGCCGAGCGCAAGCTTCACCGCGCTGAAGCCTTTTTCGATCTCGTCTTTGGCCTGCTGGTCGGTCATCTTCTTGCCGTTCAGATTGGCATGCGACCAGGTATGGGCGCCGATGGTGTGTCCGGCCGCAGCCACCTCGCGGAGAATCTCCGGATGGTAGGAAGCGTGCTTGCCGATCGGGAAGAACAGGCCCTTGGTGCATTGGTCGGCCAGCGCCCTGAGCACGGCCGGCGTGTTGACCGGCCATGGACCGTCGTCAAACGTCAGCACCACCTCCTTGTCGGCGAGGAAATCGAGCTGCTTGAAATGCTCGAAGCCGAAACCGGGTCCACCGGTGGTGTCGATCTCGACCACGCGGCTGACGCCGAGCGCGTCCGGATTGCTGCAAGCGGCTTTTTGCGGAGCTGCCGCGGGCGCGGCCGAAATCGAGCCGGTGATCTCGACCGGCGCCTCGGGCATAGCCACAGGCTTGGCCGCCGCGACGTCGGCCGGTTCGGCTCTGGCGGTGCTCGGAGACGGCGCACCGGGGCGCGGCGAGGAAGCCCAGAACCACACCCCGGCGATCACCACCGCCGCTACCACACTCGCCAGCATCAGGCCTAACGCACTACGCATCTTGCTATTCCACCTACGCTCACCACCGGGACGCGCGACCACCGCGCCGGGCCATTGATGCGAAGAAAGTCTTAACGCCCCACCAACATTGCGGGGATTCGCCCATCATTTCCGCCGGATGCGGCGGCGTGACGCTGGTCACATGGATTTGGATGAGTGACGGACATCACAGTTGCGGCGGGGTTTCGGGCGCACGCTGGTTCCATCAGAAACCGGCCCGACGCCGGCCAATGGGAGCCGAACATGACCGCATTACTCACCAGGACACTTCGCCAGGCCGGCTTGGTGCTGGCCGTCGCCGTCTCGGTTTCCGCGCTGCAGCTCGCCTTCACAAATCCATTGCGAGCCGGATTTGCACGGCTTATCTAGAACGCGCAGGGTTCGCTTGGGTGAGGGCGGAACAAGATGGTCAGATTTCTTTTTGTCATGGCGCTCGTTCTGGTCGCCTCCAGCGCTTCGGCGCAGCGGGAGCACGATGCCTGCGCGCGCGACGTGGCGCGTCATTGCCGCGCGGTGATGAATGACGGCGATTCCGCCGTGCTCGCCTGTCTCCAGCAACACCGCGCCCGCATCAGCAAGGCCTGCAACAAGGTGCTGACCGAACACGGGCAATGACCTGACCCGGCGCTGTCAGGTCGTGGCTTCATCCTTCGAGACACATCGCTTCGCGGTGCTCCTCAGGATGAGGTCTTGCTCCCGGATGAGGTGCTAGACCCTCATGGTGAGGAGCGTGGCAACGCCGCGCGTCTCGAACCACGAGGCCCGATCGTTCGCCAATGATTCTAACACACCATCCCCGAAATGACGGCCCGCATTAGGTGCTGCTGCCTGCGGCGGTGGCGACCACCGGCAAGACTTCGTTGGCGGCGCGGTCGGGGGTGTCTTCCTTCCAGCGCACCGAGCCGAACGGCCGTTCCAGCATGCGGCGGATACGTACCGGATCGGGGCCGAGATGAAAATCCATCGCGCGCTGATGCAAAGCGCGTTCGGATTGGGTGGAGCGGTTGCGCTGGCGCAGATAATCGAGCCAGGTCGGGCAATGATAACGCTCGGTCCAGAGTTCAGGATCGGCGATGTCGCGTGCGATCGACCAACCATAGGCGCCATTGCGCTGGCGGCTGAGCTGCACGTCCTGCATCACATTGTGGAAGGCGCGGGCGTTGTCCTGCTCGACGCGGTATTCGATCTCGACCACCAGCGGCCCGCTGCGCCCGGTCAGCGAAAGCTGGACCTCGGGGTCAGCCAGCAGCTCGGCGTCTTCATTGCGGGCGCCGATCCGCGGCATGTGCAGCCACAGGCCGAGCAGCGGCGACAGCATCATCAGTGCGGCGGAGGCCAGCAGCGCGTTTTCGACGCCGGCGGCATCGGTCAACCGGCCCCAGCCCCAGCTCCCCACCGCGATACCGCCGGCAATCGCGGCCTGGAATGCCGCAAGCGAGCGGCCAGCGACCCAGCGCGGCGCCGAGAGCTGCACGCCGATGTTGAACAAGGCGACCGCCAGCATCCACGCCGCGCCCGCCACCACCAGAGCGGCCGCGGTCAATACCGGCTCGTGGCTGAGCGCGATCGCCGCAATCGCGCCCCCCATCGACAGCGCGCAGGCGCGCACCGCGGCTTCGCCGTGCATGCGTTTGCGCACTTCGGAGATATTGAGCGCGCCGACCACCGCGCCCATGCCGAAGGCGCCGAGCATGATGCCGTAGGTCTGTGCGCCGCCATGCAGCAGGTCGCGCGCCACCAGCGGCATCAGCGCCGACACCGAACCGCCGATCACGCCGGTCACCAGCGTGCGCGCCAGCACGATCCGGATCGAGGGCGAGTTGGCGATATAGCGCACGCCCGAGACGATGGCGCGGGTGAGCCGCTCGCGTGGCAGCCGTGACGGCTCGCTGACGCGGCGCCACAGAAACAGCACCACCATCAACGGGATATAGAGTACCGCATTGGCAGCAAACGCCGCCACCGCGCCGGCGGTCGCGACCACGATGCCGCCGATCGCGGGGCCAAAGCTTCGCGCGATGTTGTAGCTGATGCCGTTCAGTGCGACCGCCGACGGCAGCGTTTCGGTCGGCACCTGTTCGCTGACCGAGGATTGCCAGGCCGGTCCGAACAGCGCCATGCCGCTGCCGACGACAAAGCAGAACGCCAGCAGGATGTGCGGGGTGATCAGATGGAACCCGGCCAGCAGCGAAAGCGCCGTGGCGCCCGACAGCGAGATCGAGAGCGAAACCAGCGCGACGATGCGCCGGTCATACATGTCGGCGATCGCGCCGGCCGGCATCGAGATCAGCATCACCGGCAACATCAGGGCGGTCTGCACCAGCGCGACGTCGTCGGCCGAGGTCGCCATCTGGGTCATGGCCCAGGCGGCGCCGACGCCCTGGATCAACAGGCCGAGATTGGAGAGCAGGCTCGCGAACCAGATCCGACGGAATACCGGATGCCGCAGCGGCGCCCGCAGGCCGTCGGCGGCAAAACTGGGTCGGTTCGGCGGTTCGGTCATGGCCAGCCTTTGATTCCCTGCAAAATGAAACTGATGCCCGCGAAAGTCCTTGGCTGTCCAGTGGCCAGACGGCTATGAGCAGGGTCGTGGCAGTATCAAGCCATTGAAAGACACGGGGAGGTGGTCAAATGCGCGTATCGCGGCGAACGATCCTGAAGGGTGCCAGTGCCTTGCCGCTGGCCGCCAGCGGCTTCGGCTGGGCCGCCATGGCCCAGAACGCCGCCGTGACGCCGGGCGCTGCGGAAATTCCCCCGATCTTGTTCGTCCACGGCAATGGCGATCAGGCCGCCCTGTGGATGACGACGCTGTGGCGGATGGAATCCAACGGAGTTGCGCCCGACCGGATGTTCGCCATCAACTTCACCGATCCGCTGGCGCGCAGCGACGACACCGTGCCGCAACCCAATCATTCCTCGACCGAGGACCAGCGCCGCGAACTCGGCGATGCCATCAAGGCGTTGAAAAGCCGTACCGGGGCATCGCGCATTGCGCTGGTCGGCAACTCGCGCGGCGGCAATTCGATCCGCAGCTACGTCAAGAACGGCGGCGCCGATGTCAGCCACGCCGTGCTGTGCGGCGTTCCCAATCATGGCGTGTTTGCATGGGACGAAAGCCTCAACAGTGAATTCAACGGCCACGGGCCGTTCCTGCGCGGACTCAACGAGGGCGACAGCGAGGTGACGCCGGGGACCGCGTTCCTGACCCTGCGCAGCGACGGCATCGACAAATACGCCCAGGCCGACGGGCGCTTCATCGGCAAGCCGGGCGTGCCGACCGGCGTCACGGCGGAAGGCCCCGCGCTCAAAGGCGCCACCAATCTGGTGCTCGGCGCCGTCGACCATCGCGAGACGGCGTATTCGCCGCGCGCCTTCCGCGAGATCTATAAATTCATCGCCGGCCGCGAACCGGACCGGATCGCGATCGCGCCGCAGGCAGAGGTCAAACTGAGCGGCCTCGTCACTGGCACGCCCGGCGGCATTCAGACCAATCGTCCGGTCAGCAGCGCATCGGTCGAGGTTTACCGGGTGTCGCCCGATACCGGCGAACGGATCGGCGGCGCCCTTTACTCCTCACAGACCGGCGCCGACGGCCGCTGGGGCCCGGCGCAGGTCGAACCGGCCTGGTATCTCGAGATGGTGCTGACGGCGGCCGGATCGCCCACCACGCATTTCTACCGGTCGCCGTTTCCGCGCTCCTCCGATGTCGTGCATCTTCGCGCCGCGCGCGCCTTGGGCCAGGCAGATGCCGGCGCCGGTTGCGTCGTCCTGATGTCGCGGCCACGCGGCTATTTCGGGCTGCCCCGCGATGTCGTGCTGTTCGATGGCAAGGAGCCGACCGACGTCAAGCCGGGTGTGCCGACCGATTCGCTCACCACCTTGCGGCTTTCGGCCGCAGAGGCCGGGCGTCCGGTTGCCGGCCTGTTCAACCTGGAGCGGATCGTGGCGCGGGCGTGGCCGGCCTCGGAAAACAGGATTGCGGTTGCCGAGCTGACCTATTAGCTGCTCCCTGTCGTGCCCTTCCTTGCGAGGTCCACCGTGAGCGTAGCCGAGGCCTGGGGCGTGCCCGCAACGCGGCGGCCGCTGGTACCGCCGAGCCCTCCACGCGCCTCCGCCGACATGACCGCGCTGGGGCGGATGGCCGCGATGCGCCAAAGCGCGATCGCAACCTGGGGGCCACGCGCCTACCAGGACGATGTCGTCCAGGGCCGCTTCTTCGGGCGCAGCAGCTTCATCCTCAACACGCCGGACGCCATCCGGCATGTGCTGGTCGACAATTACGAGAACTACACCCGCACCCCGCCCGGCATCCGGGTGCTGCGTCCGATGCTCGGCGAGGGGCTTTTGATCTCCGAGGGCCGCGCCTGGAAACACCAGCGCCGAACCCTGGCTCCGGCCTTCACGCCGCGCGCCGTCGCGCCGCTGGTGCCCCACATGATCGCTGCCATCGACGAGACGATGGCAAAACTTCGAGAGACGGGCGGCGAGGCGGTCGACCTGCGAGCGGCAATGCAGCGGATGACGCTCGAGATTGCCGGGCGCACCATGTTTTCGCTCGGCATGGGCCGCCACGGTGCAACGTTGCGCGACTTCGTGATGGAGTATGGCACCCGGCTGGCGCGGCCGCATTTCCTCGATCTGCTGCTGCCGCTGGCGTGGCCGAGCCCGCAGGACCTCGCCCGCGCCCGTTTCCGCCGGCGATGGACGGCGTTCGTCGCCATGCTGATGGCGGAACGCCGCGCTGCCGGCAAGAACGAGGGCGCGCCGCCGCGCGACCTGTTCGACCTGATGGACGCCGCGCGCGATCCCGAGACCGGCGAATCCTTCACCGACGCGCAGCTCGGCGATCAGGTCGCGACCATGATCCTCGCTGGCCATGAGACCACGGCGACGGCGCTGTTCTGGTCGCTCTATCTGCTCGCGCTCGACCCTGAGACCCAGGACAAGGTCGCCGCCGAGGTCGAGAGCGTTTCGGTCGACGGTCGGTTCGAACTGGAGCGGTTGAAATTCACCCGCGCCGTGATCGACGAGACGATGCGACTCTATCCGCCCGCGTTCCTGATTGCACGGGCGGCCGCCGCACCGGATACGGTCGCCGGCCTGCCGGTCGGCAGGAGGGATGTAATCCTGATCGCGCCCTGGCTGCTGCACCGGCATGAGAAGCTGTGGCGCGATCCGGACGCGTTCATCCCGTCCCGCTTCATGGCGCCGGCGCCGCCGCCCGATCGGTTTGCCTATCTGCCGTTCGGCGCCGGGCCGCGCGTCTGCATCGGCGCGCATTTCGCGCTGGTGGAAGCCACACTGGCGCTCGCCAAGCTGATCGGCGCGTTCCGGGTCGGGCTTGTCGATCGGGAGCCGGTGCTGCCAATCGGGATAGTGACGACGCAGCCCGACCGCTCGCCGCCATTCCGCATCACGGCTCGGTGACAACGCATTGTTTGGATGCTTCCGCGATCTGATCTAAGTTGCCACCATGAGAGATCTCCAGGCGCAATTTTCGATCTTGAAGCAGACTGCCGATCCGTCGGTGGCCGACGCCATCCTGAACCTGATCGAGAAAGGTCAGGATAGTGAACTTAACCGGATCAATGTGCTGGATTTCTCGACCCGGAACGGGCTTGACGAAGAGCGGGTGATTTCCGGCTTTCTGCACGCGTCGCGGCTCGGGCTGTTCGACCTCACCTGGAACGTGCTCTGTCCCGGCTGCGGCGGCGTGCTCGATGCCCATAGCACACTGAAATCGCTGCGCCATGACGACTATCATTGCGGGCTATGCGCCTGCGGCTATGAAGCCTCGGTCGACGAGCAGGTCGAGGTTGCCTTCACGGTCAGTCCGCAAGTGCGGCGAATCGCAGCGCATGACCCCAACACGTTGCCAATCTGGGATTATTTCAAGCAGGTGTTCTGGAGTTCGGGCGTCGATCTCAACGAAGAATCGTTCGAGTCTCTCTCCAACGACGTGGTGCTGGATGCGCTGGAATTGCCGCCGCGAGAAAAGGCGGTGCTGTCGCTGCAGCTTCCGCCGAATTTCATCATCGTGTTCGAGCCGGTGACGCATGCCGCCCAGTTCATCGACGTGCAGGGCGAGCCTACCAAGGAGCGTCAGCAATTATCGCTGATTTACAACAGGATTCAGGCGCCGGTCGGAACGATGACATTGCGTCCGGGGCCACTGCGGCTGTCGCTCGACAACCAGACCGACGTCCGGGTGCTGCCATCGGTGTTCGTCGCCGCCGATGCGCTCCATCATCTGATCGGCAAGCGCAAGCCGTTCCTCACCGCGAAGCGGATGCTGACCAACCAGACCTTCCGCGACGTCTACAAGGCCGACAATCTCAACATCGACCAGCGTCTCAAGATCACCTCGCTGACCTTCCTGTTCACCGACCTCAAGGGCTCCACCGCGCTGTACGAGCGGGTCGGCGACCTCGCCGCCTTCGACCTCGTGCGCGCGCATTTCCACGCGCTGCTGGAAATCATTTCTTCGGAGACGGGCGCGGTCGTGAAGACGATCGGCGATGCCGTGATGGCGACCTTCAATCGTCCCGAGCAGGCGCTGGCCGCGGGGCTGCGGATCCGCGCCGCGATGGAAAAACTCAATGTCGAACGCGGGACCCGGGATCTCGTGGTCAAGATCGGCATCCATGAAGGTTCGTGCCTCGCGGTCATGCTCAACGAGCGGCAGGACTATTTCGGCCAGACCGTCAACATCGCGGCACGGGTGCAGGGCCTGTCGACCTCGCATGCGATCCATGTCACCGGATCGGTGATCGATGCGCCGGCGGTGACCGCCATCCTGGACAAGGAGGCAATCACGCCGATCCAGAAGCAAGCCGCGCTGCGCGGCATCGCCGACAAGATGGTGGTGTACGAGATCCCCTGATATTGCCAAAAGGTAATGCGGCCCCCGGAACCGGCACGGATTGCGCCGGTTGAATTTTCGACCCATATATTCGCCGTGGCGTCGATGCGGCGCCGACAGGCTCCCGGTCATAACGATAGAGACACTGATGCTGGACGGACTACGCCAATTCATTGCCGAGGTTGTTTCTCCCGCCGCGCAGCACAATCGGGCATTTGACGATACCGGTTATCGGCTCGCGGCAACGGCGTTGCTGGTTCACGTCATTTCGCTCGACGGCGAGCCGTCCGACGTTGAAAGGCGAAAGCTTCACAGCCTGCTCGAATCCAGCTTCCGGCTTGATCCCGGCACCGCCGATCAATTGATCGCATCCGCGACACTGGTCGAGGGCGAGGCGGTCGACCTCTATCATTTCACCAGCGTCATCATGCGTTCGGTGAACGAGGAAGGTAGACGTCGCATCGTCGAGATGATGTGGGAACTGGTTTATGCCGACGGCGAGGTCAGCGAGTTCGAGGACAATGTGGTGTGGCGCGCGGCCGATTTGCTCGGCGTGTCCTCCCGCGACCGCATCGAACTCAAGCATCGCGTTGCCAGCGCGTTGCCGGTCGCGGTCAAGGGCGATTCGGACATCGCGGACGCGGCCCGCTGACATTCCGAGGGGCATCGGACATGACGAAACTTTAATGTAGTCTGCATCGGCGCTCGGCCGGTTGCGGCCGGCGCGAAATGTTGCTCTATAATTCCACCGCACACGGCATTTGAATACGTCATATGATTGCAGAAGGCTTGCGCCGCACCGGAGGCGTATGCTCTCGTTCCGGTCCGAGCCGTATTTTTGATCTGCCATTGAACTAAGAGCATCGAATCGTGACCAAGCGTGTGACGCTGATTACCGGTGCCTCGGCTGGCATAGGCGCTGAACTGGCGCGCGTTTTTGCGTCGAACGGCCATCGCGTCGCACTTGTCGCGCGGCGGACCGCGCGTCTGACCGCGCTGGCGGCGGAAATCGCCAGCCCGGGCAGCGCCGCGCCGATAGTGATTCCATGCGATCTCGGACAGGGCGATGCGGGTGATCAAATAGCAGCCGCGCTGGCTGCCGAAGGCGCGGAAGTCGAGTTCGTGGTCAACAATGCGGGCTTCGGCCTGTTCGGCGACGCGATCGAAATGGACCGCGCCGAGCAGCTCGACATCATCGCCGTCAACATCCGCGCTTTGACTGACTTGTCGCTGCGGTTCTCCGACAGTCTCATTCGGCATCGCGGCGGCATCCTCAACGTCAGCTCGATCGCCGGTTTTCTGCCCGGCCCGGGAATGGCGGTCTATTACGCCTCCAAGGCCTATGTGCTTTCCTTCACCGAAGCCCTGCGCCAGGAGCTTGCCGGCCGCGGCGTTCGCGTGACGGCGCTCTGCCCCGGCCCGGTGCCTTCGGAATTCCAGGCCCGGGCAGGGTTTACGCCGGGTTACGATTCGGCGGTGCTCAATGTCACCGCGACTGACGTCGCCAAGGCCGGTTACCGCGGCCTGATGGCCAACCAGCGCGCGGTGCTGCCTGGCCTCGGCATCAAGATGGTGCCGCTGCTGCTGCGGCTGTTTCCCCGCGGTTTCATCCTTGGGGCAGTCGGTCGCCTTCAGTTGCGCCGGCGCTGAGCAACCAGCCTCGCGGCCGAATTCTGGCCCGCTCATGACAAATGTGCGCGAACTCACATCTCATTAAGGATCAATTGGCTATGATTCCGGCCTCGAGGTTGTCAGCGAAGCAAGGTCGATGTCGTTCAGGTCGAAAAAGAGCGCCGCGCGCGTGGTGGCTTTCCCGGAGCTAAGGCCTGCGGTTGCCGCGTGGCCAGGCACAGCCCCTGTGTTGCCGGTCCTGGTCGTCCTGCATCAGGAGAGCTCCACGCCGGGCCGAGTCGGCAATGCGCTGCGCGGGCTCGGATACAGGCTGGATATCAGGCGACCGCGGTTTGGCGATGCGCTGCCCGAAACGCTTGATGACCACGCCGGCGCGGTCATTTTTGGCGGTCCGATGAGTGCCAACGACCCGGACGACTATATCCGCCGCGAGATCGACTGGATCGAGATTCCGCTGCGGGAGCAGCGCCCGTTGCTCGGCATTTGCCTGGGCGCGCAAATGCTCGCGAGACAACTCGGCGCCAGGGTCGCGCCGCATCCGCAGGGCCTGACCCAGATCGGCTATTACCCGGTGCGCCCGACCGCAGAGGGATTGGCGCTCAGCCCGGACTGGCCAAGCCATGTTTACCACTGGCATCGCGAAGGATTCGAATTGCCCGACGGCACCGAACTGCTGGCGGAAGGCGACGATTTTCCGGTGCAGGCCTTTCGGTCCGGACATGCGTTCGGCTTCCAGTTTCATCCCGATGTGACTTACGCCATGATGCATTGCTGGACCACCCGTGACCATGACCGCATGGCTGCACCGGGTGCGCGTCCGCGCCATCACCACTTCGCCGACCGCGCCGTCCATGACGTGACCGAGCGCGCCTGGCTGAAGCATTTTCTCGAAGGCTGGCTCGCCCTCATGCCGCGTTCGGTGCTGTCGGAAGCCGCGGAATAGAGCGATCGTTCCGCCTTCCGGTCGCGCGCCGGTCGTATCCCCGATGTGCTATAGGCTGGGTTGGTCCAGACCGGCCCGCCGCGGCAACAAAACATCGACCAACGACACCTTCTGGTCGTGAACGACGCGCGCGAACGCAGGGGAGATCGCCGTGACCTATCAGCATATTCTCTACGACGTCAGCGACAGGATCGCGACCATCACGCTCAACCGTCCCGATCGCATGAACGCCTGGACGCCGATCATGGAGCGCGACGTGCGCCACGCCATGGAAGCGGCGGCGTCCGACGAGGACGTCCGCGTCATCGTGCTCACCGGCGCGGGACGCGCGTTCTGCGCCGGCGCCGACATGGAGGCGCTGAAAGGACTCGACCCCAACGATATCAGGCGCGCCGAGAGCGTGCCGGCGTTCGACATGAACCGCAGGCCGGACTGGCAGGCGCGCTATGCCTATTATCCGGCAATTGCAAAACCGGTGATCGGCATGTTGAACGGCGCCACCGCCGGCATCGGCCTCGTCCATGCGCTGTATTGCGACCTGCGTTTCGCCGCTGACAACACCGTGTTCACGACCGCCTTCGCGCGCCGCGGGCTGATCGCCGAGCACGGCATTAGCTGGATGCTGCCGCGCATTGTCGGTCATGCCAACGCGCTCGATCTGCTGATGTCCGCGCGCCGGATCCAGAGCGAGGAGGCGCTGCGCATCGGTCTCGTCAATCGGCTGTATCCGCCGGATCAACTGCGCGGGCAGACCTATGCCTATGCGCGCGATCTGGCCGATTTCGTCTCGCCGAGCGCGATCGCCGTGATCAAGCGGCAGCTTTACGACGTTCCGTTCCAGACCCTTGCCGAGGCCACCATCGATGCCAACCGGGAGATGATGGTGGCGCTGCGCGGCAGCGATTTTCGCGAGGGCGTGGCAAGCTTCATGGAAAAGCGCTCGCCGCGGTTTACGGGGAAATAGGGGGACCGCAGGGCGCCTTAAGAGCGTAGATTCTTATCGGGGTGCAGCCCGTCTTCGCCCTTGCGGGCTACGCCGGGCACGCTTCGCCTTCGGCCACGTGGCTGCGCCACGCGTAGCCGAAGGCGAAGCGTGGTGGAGCCAGGCGGGATCGAACCGCCGACCTCTTGCATGCCATGCAAGCGCTCTCCCAGCTGAGCTATGGCCCCAAAACCTGACGCGCCGTGGGGGACGCGCGGTGCAGACGACCCTGAACATAGTTCAGGGCTGATCTCAAGTCTCCTCGTCGCCGCCGACGTCACCGATGATATCGGTAACGTCCTCGTCGCCTTCTTCCTCATCGGCGATGAAGGTCGAATCGTCATCATCATCGTCTTCAATGGTCTCGTCGATCTCGATGTCGTCTTCCGATTCCGGAACCACGGCCTTGACTTTGCCGGTGTTTTCCTCGGCGTCGGCTTCCTCGAGCGGCACCAGTTCTTCAGCCTCCGCGGGCTCCGGCACGGCCTCGGCGGCGGCGGCCGCGGCGGCAGTGGCGCGTGCGGCGTCGCTACGGCCACGCGCGGCCACCACCGGCGCGATCGGCACCACTTCGCCGGTATAGGGCGAGATCACCGGGTTCTTGTTGAGATCGTAGAATTTCTTGCCCGTGGTCGGGCAAATGCGTTTGGTTCCGAGATCGGATTTTGCCACGGCGGAATCCTGGGAATTTTTCGAAAAACGGTGCTTCACTTGGCTAGTTGAGGCGCTGCTGTCAATAGCGCTTTGCGGGCCTTCGGCAGTGACGTGACGCCGCGCGGCGCATGTGATACCTGCCGCCGGCGTAGAGGACACAATCTTGACCCATTCAGCTCATGCTTCCCCGCTGCAAGCCCGCTCCAGTGGCCCCCTGGCCGGCAAGGTCCGCGTCCCCGGCGACAAGTCGATTTCGCACCGCGCTGTGATCCTGGGCGCGCTTTCGGTCGGTGAGACCCGGATTTCGGGGCTGCTCGAGGGCGAAGACGTGCTCAATACCGCCAGGGCGATGCGGGCGCTGGGTGCCCAGGTGGAGCGGAGCGGCGAATTCGCATGGTCGGTCCGCGGCGTCGGCGTCGGCGGGTTCGCGCAGCCGCAAGTTCCACTCGATTTCGGCAATTCCGGCACCGGCTGCCGGCTGGTGATGGGCGCGGTCGCGGGCTGCCCGATCATGGCGATCTTCGACGGCGACGCCTCGCTGCGCACAAGGCCGATGCGACGGGTGCTCGACCCCCTCGAATTGATGGGCGCGCGGGTAGAAGCCGGCAGCGGCGGTGGCCGCCTGCCGCTGACGCTTATCGGCGCGCGCGACCCGCTACCAATCCTCTACCGCACGCCGGTGGCATCCGCGCAGATCAAATCGGCGGTGCTGCTGGCGGGACTGGCCGCGCCCGGCGCCACCACGGTGATCGAGACCGAGGCGAGCCGCGACCATACTGAACTGATGCTGCAGCATTTCGGCGCCCAGGTCGTCTCGACTCGCGAAGGCCCCCACGGCCGCAGGATTATCCTCACCGGGCAGCCCGAACTGCATGGCGCCGAAGTCGTGGTTCCGGCCGACCCGTCATCCGCGGCGTTCCCGATTGTGGCGGCCCTGATCGTCCAGGGATCCGATATCCTGCTGTCGGATGTCATGACCAACCCGCTCCGGACCGGTCTGTTGACGACGCTGCGCGAAATGGGCGCCGCCATCGAAGAGAGTGAAAGACGGGGCGACGCCGGCGAGCCGATGGCGCAATTCCGCGTGCGCGCCTCAAAGCTTCGGGGGGTCGAGGTGCCGCCGGAGCGCGCGCCGTCGATGATCGATGAATATTTGGTGCTGGCGGTGGCTGCCGCCTTTGCCGAGGGTACCACCATCATGCGCGGCCTGCAGGAACTGCGGGTCAAGGAATCCGACCGGCTCGAGGCCACTGCCGCCATGCTGCGCGTCAACGGCGTCAAGGCCGAGATCGCCGGTAATGACTTGATCGTCGAAGGCCGCGGCCACGTTCCGGGTGGCGGCCTCGTCGCCACCCACATGGACCATCGCATCGCGATGTCGGCGCTGGTGATGGGGCTTGCCTCCGACCAGCCGGTCAAAGTCGACGACACCAGCTTCATCGCCACCAGCTTTCCGGATTTCATCCCGATGATGCGTGGGCTCGGGGCGGCGTTTTCGTGAGGGAAGCGTGATGACTGCTGCTTTCGACCGTGACGCGCTGCTGAGTGCCTTCGATCAGATCGGACGTGCCGCGGCGGCCGCGGGGACGAAGCTGCAGATCGCGGTTTACGGCGGCTCCGCGCTCATGCTGGCGAGCAATTTCCGGTTTGCCACGGAAGACGTCGACGTATCCGAACTGGAGCACCCTCCGCCCGGCTGGCTGGCGGTCGTGGTGGACAAGCTGGCCAGGGAAAACGGCTGGCGGGACGACTGGTTCAACGACGGAGTTGCTTTTCACCTCAGCTCGCTTGCGGATCGCGCGCGCGATCATCTGGAGTTTGGGACGTTTCCACGCGACGCCACCCCGCCAGGCCTTGTCGTTTCGGTTCCGTCGGCGGAATATTTGCTCGCATTGAAGCTGAAGGCCGCACGGGTCAACGATCCGGTTCGCGGCGAAACGGAGCGGCTTGATATCCTGAACTTGATGAACGTCGTCGGCATCTCGACCGCGGAAGACGCCATCGCCGTGCTTGGCCGCTACTTCCCGGTGAGCGCCGCTTCCTCCGAGAAGCAGCGTTTTCTGTTGCGAAACATGAATCGTGAGGGAGGAGTCGATGCGCCCAAATACCCTCGCTGAGGCCGTTGAAAGGATCCAGGGCGGCGCGGCGCGCGATGCCGTCCTTGCGGAATTCGTCGATACCTTTGATCTGGCCAAGACCGATCGGGATCGCTATGCCTCGATCGAGCGCGAGCCCCAATTGACCGGTGATGACCGGTTGGATGCGCTGGTGGGTGCGATCGCCGAATATCTCGCAAAACAGCGCCGGCTGGGCCGGGTTCCGCATTGGGCCATCGATCCAGCCCGCTATCTATCCAGCCCGTGGTTCACGACGACCGCGCCGTCAGATGCCATGCGCGAATACCTGACCTTCAGCAGCCCCGGCGAATTCGCGTCGCGCAACATCTTCACCGAGGAACGCCCGCTGCGGCGGGCCCGCAGTCCCCATCCCGCCAATCCATAAGGTCAGAATGATCATCGCCATCGACGGACCGGCCGCCTCCGGCAAGGGCACGCTCGGCAAACGGCTCGCCCATCATTACGGCTATCGTCACCTCGATACCGGCGTGATCTACCGCGCGGTGGCCAAGGCGCTGCTCGATGCCGGCGCTGATCTGGCCGATGAGGCGCTCGCGGTCGCCGCCGCGATGGAACTCGACCCCGAGAAATTCGGAAATCCGGTACTGAAGAGCCAGGTCGTCGGCGAGGCCGCCTCGGTGGTCTCGGCGATCCCGCGGGTGCGGGAGGTACTGGTCGATTTTCAGCGGCATTTCGCGGCCGGCCCGCCCGGCGCAGTGCTTGATGGCCGCGACATCGGCACCGTGATCTGCCCCGACGCCGATGTGAAGATCTTCGTGGTCGCCGACCCCGGAGTCAGGGCCCGCCGCCGTACCCTGGAGGCGAGGGCCCGCGGCGAGGACGCCGACGAGGCCATGGTGCTGGCGGATATCCTGAGGCGCGACGAACGCGACCAGAACAGGGCCGCGGCGCCCCTGAAACCGGCTCCGGATGCTCACTTGCTCGATAACTCGCAGTTGGATATAGAAGGCGGCGTCCGGGCCGCCATCGACATTGTCGAGGCCGTCCGAGCGGGCCGGCAACGGGTTTGAACCCATGGCCGTCATTGGAGGAAAGCCCGCTCCAGGCTTCGAGATCGATCAACTCGTTTCAGGCTCCGGATAAAAATCAACGGATCGAACGTGCAGGCATGCTGCCGGCCCGCTGTTGCGCTTGCCGCACCCAGCGGTCGTCAGAGGTTGCGGACCCCTGACACCTGGCGCGCGATCCGCCCCTCAACCCGAACGGCCGGCGATACCGCATCTGGAGAACAAATGGCTTCGACTGCTGCTTCTTATAATCCTACCCGCGACGATTTCGCCGCGATGCTCGACGAGTCCTTTGCCGGCGGCAATTTGCAGGAAAGCTCGGTCATCAAGGGCAAGGTAGTTGCAATTGAAAAAGACATGGCCGTCATCGATGTCGGCCTGAAGACCGAGGGCCGCGTGGCGCTGCGCGAATTCGCAGGACCCGGCCGCGAAAGCGAAATCAAGGTCGGCGACGAGGTCGAGGTATTTCTCGACCGTATCGAAAACGCGCTCGGCGAGGCCGTGCTGTCGCGCGACAAGGCGCGCCGCGAGGAGAGCTGGGGCAAGCTCGAGAAGGCGTTCAACAACAACGAGAAGGTGCACGGGGTCATCTTCAACCAGGTCAAAGGCGGCTTCACCGTCGATCTCGACGGCGCGGTCGCCTTCCTGCCGCGCTCGCAGGTCGATATCCGTCCGATCCGAGACGTCGCTCCGCTGATGAACAATTCACAGCCGTTCCAGATCCTCAAGATGGATCGCCGCCGCGGCAACATCGTGGTGTCGCGCCGCACCGTGCTGGAAGAGACGAGGGCCGAGCAGCGCCAGGAACTGGTGCAGAATCTCGAAGAAGGCCAGGTCATCGACGGCGTGGTCAAGAACATCACCGACTATGGTGCGTTCGTCGATCTCGGCGGCATCGACGGCCTTCTGCATGTCACCGATATCGCCTGGCGCCGGGTCAATCACCCAACCGAGGTGTTGACCATCGGCCAGACCGTGAAGGTCAAGATCATCAAGATCAACCACGAGACCCACCGCATCTCGCTCGGCATGAAGCAATTGCTGGACGATCCGTGGCAGGGCATCGAGGCGAAATACCCGCTCAATGCGCGCTTCACCGGCCGCGTCACCAACATCACCGACTACGGCGCGTTCGTCGAGCTTGAGCCGGGCATTGAAGGCCTGATCCACGTCTCGGAAATGTCGTGGACCAAGAAGAACATGCATCCCGGCAAGATCGTTTCGACCTCGCAGGAAGTCGAAGTTCAGGTGCTCGAAGTCGATTCGGTCAAGCGCCGGATTTCGCTCGGCCTCAAGCAGACCATGCGCAATCCCTGGGAAGTGTTCGTCGAAAAATTCCCGGTCGGATCGACGGTCGAAGGCGAGGTCAAGAACAAGACCGAGTTCGGCCTGTTCCTCGGTCTCGAGGGCGATGTCGACGGCATGGTCCATCTGTCGGATCTCGACTGGAAGCTGCCGGGCGAGCAGGTGATCGACAACTTCAAGAAGGGCGACATGGTCAAGGCCGTGGTGCTCGATGTCGATGTCGAGAAGGAGCGCATCTCGCTTGGCGTCAAGCAGCTCGAGGGCGATCCGTTCGCCGAGCCTGGCGACGTCAAGAAGGGCGCGGTCGTGACCTGCGAAGTGCTCGAGGTCAAGGAAAGCGGCATCGAGGTCAAGATCGCCGGCACCGACTTCACCACCTTCATCAAGCGGTCGGAACTCGCCCGCGACCGCAACGACCAGCGCGCCGAACGGTTTGCCGTCGGCGAGAAGGTCGATGCGCGGGTGATCCAGTTCGACAAGAAGGCCCGCAAGGTGCAGGTCTCGATCAAGGCGCTGGAAGTCGCCGAGGAGAAGGAGGCCATCGCGCAATATGGCTCCTCCGATTCGGGTGCGACCCTGGGTGACATTCTCGGCACCGCGCTGAAGCAGCGCGGCGACAAGTAAGCTTTCGCTTCCCGTCATCGCCATTTGGGCCCCGGTTTCGACCGGGGCCCTTTTTTGTTCGGTGCCCAGATTGGTTCGCGCTCATCAGGCGCAGCCATCACGGCCGGGTTACCTCCAGGCCATGTTTTCTTCAAATTGCATCGAAATTGATGTAATTGGGACACGGCATGTTAGCGCCGGGCAGAGCAGACCCTGCGAACCCCCCTGAAGGCCGATCCCGGGAGATTTTCGATGTCGCTTGATTCAGACGTGATCGTCGACCGCCGCAGGATACGCCGCAAGCTGACATTCTGGCGCGTGGTTGCCGCCGTGGTCGCGATCGCGGCGATCGCCGGCGTCGGCATGATGGTGACGCCGGCCGGGCGTGGCGCGTTCACGAACTCCGGCTCGATCGCCCGCATCAATATTGAAGGCTTGATCCGCAGCGACCAGGATCGCGTCGAAGCGCTGGACCGGCTGGCCAATTCGAGGGTCGCGGCCGTCATTGTGCACATCAATTCACCGGGCGGCACCACTGCCGGCTCCGAGCAGCTCTACGATGCGCTGGTCCGGTTGAAGGCGAAGAAGCCATTGGTGGTGGTCGTCGAGGGGCTGGCGGCCTCCGGCGGCTACATCACGGCGATTGCGGCCGATCACATCATCGCTCAGCAGACCTCGTTGGTCGGTTCGATCGGCGTGCTGTTTCAGTTCCCGAATTTTACCGACCTGCTCAAGACCGTCGGCGTCAAGGTCGAGGAAGTGAAATCGTCGCCGCTGAAGGCCGCGCCGAACGGCTTTGAGCCGACCAGTCCGGAAGCCCGCGCGGCGCTGGATTCGCTGGTGAAGGATTCCTATGCATGGTTTCGCGGGCTGGTGAAAGAACGCCGCGGCATGGACGAGGCGCTGCTCGACAAGGTCGCCGACGGACGGGTCTTCACCGGTCATCAGGCGATCGATCTCAAGCTGGTCGACCAGCTCGGCGATGAGAAAACCGCGGTAGACTGGCTGGTCGCGCAGAAAGGCATCAAAAGCGATCTGCCGGTGCGCGATTACAAGCTGCAGCCGCGCTTCGGCGACCTTACTTTCCTGCGCACCGCGGCCTCAATCACGCTCAATGCGCTCGGATTGGGGTCGATCGCGCGCCAAGTCGAGCAGGCCGGCGTGGTGCAGGCGGCTGACCGCCTCGGCCTCGACGGCTTGCTGGCGCTATGGCAGCCTCCGGGCAACAATTGAATCGGCGAGTCGGGCTTCGGCGCGGTCTTCCCGCATTGCGGGTATTGTCACAATCCCCAATCGGGCCGTTTGTCACGCCTTTTCGCGCCGTCCAATTTCATTTAGCGTCTTGACAGTTCAAGGCATTTTCACGGAAATGGACGTCCGCACTTTCCGGGTCCCAGTCTCGATGATCAAATCCGAACTCGTTCAGCGCATCGCCGAGCACAACCCGCATCTCTATCAGCGGGATGTGGAGAACATTGTAAATGCGATCCTCGATGAAATCGTTGCGGCTCTGGCGCGGGGCGATCGCGTCGAACTGCGTGGTTTCGGCGCTTTTTCGGTGAAGCACCGTCCGGCCCGTGCCGGCCGCAATCCGCGTACCGGGGCGCATGTGCCGGTGGATCAGAAGAGCGTGCCGTTTTTCAAGACCGGCAAGGAAATGCGTGAACGGCTGAACCGCGAGGGCGGAGCGCCCGAAGCCGGCGCCTGAACGAGCCCGGTCGCGCCGGTTCAGTCCGCAACCGATACCGTGTCGCGGAATATCTTCCCGACGATCTCCATCAAGGCGAGAGATGGTCATGCGAAAATTTTTCACGGTCGTGGTCCTCATTCCGCTCGGCGTGATCTTCATCGTCTTCGCGGTCGCCAATCGTCATTTGGTGACGGTGTCGTTCGATCCGTTCAATTCCAGCGATCCGTCGGTTGCGATCAGGCTGCCATTGTTCATCGTCATCATCGCGGTGGCGATTCTGGGGGTGGCGGCCGGCGGCTCCGCGACCTGGTTCCGTCAGCGCCGCTGGCGCCGCGCGGCGCGCCAGCATGAGGCCGATGCGCGGCAGGCGCGGGGGGAATTGGCCGACCTGCGCGTCAGCGCGACGACCTCGCGGTATGACCAGCAGCGGCTTCCGGCCCTGCCGCAGGCGAGCGGCTACGGGGTCGCGGGGCGAGACAAGCAGGGCGCGACGTTGTAGAACCCGGCCCGCGACGCCTCGCTCAAGGGCAGGCCGCCCCAACCCGTACCCGAACCATGCCGCTGATCGTCAAAATTTGTGGCCTGTCCACGCCCGAGACCCTGGATGCCGCGCTGCAAGCCGGCGCCGACATGGTTGGATTCGTGTTCTTTCCGCCTTCGCCCCGTCATATCGGCCTTCAGACCGCGCGCGATCTCGGCCAGCGGGCGAGAGGCCGCGCCGTCAAGGTGGCGCTTACAGTCGATGCCGACGACGCGACGCTCGCCAACATCGTCGAAACGCTGCGGCCGGATATTCTGCAGCTTCACGGCAGCGAAACCGTGGCGCGGCTGCGCGACATCAAGCAGGCATTCGGACTGCCGGTGATGAAGGCAATAGCGGTCGAAAACCCGGCCGATCTGGTGCAGTTGCCAAGCTACGGCACGGTGGCCGATCGCATCCTGTTCGACGCCCGTGCGCCCAGCGAAGCCACCCGCCCCGGCGGCCTCGGCGCGGTATTCGACTGGCACGTGCTGGAAAATCTCGATCTCGCAATTCCGTTCATGGTCTCCGGCGGCCTCACCCGCGAAAATGTCGCAGCCGCGGTTGGTCTCACCCGCGCCGGCGGCGTCGACGTTTCCTCGGGCGTGGAGCGCACCCCCGGCGTCAAGGATCCCGAGATGATCGAGGCCTTCATCCGCACCGCGCGCGCAATCGGTCAGGGCGCCTCGCGCGCCGTGGCAGGTGGTCGATGATCAAGACAATTCGCCCGGCAAGCATGGATGGCCGGATCGCGCCCGGCGATGATGAAAGGCGATGATGAGCCCGGCATTACCCAATTCGTTCCGCAGCGGTCCCGACGAGCGCGGGCATTTCGGCATTTTTGGCGGACGCTTTGTCGCCGAAACGCTGATGCCATTGATCCTCGATCTGGAGCAGGCCTACGCTGCCGCCAAGGCCGATCCGGCGTTTCATGCGGAGATGAACGGATATCTGAAGGACTATGTCGGCCGGCCTTCGCCGCTTTATTTCGCCGAACGGCTGACCGAACATCTCGGCGGCGCCAGGATCTACTTCAAGCGCGAAGAGCTCAACCATACCGGTTCGCACAAGGTCAACAACGTGCTGGGCCAGATCATGGTGGCGCGGCGCATGGGCAAGAAGCGCATTATCGCCGAGACCGGCGCCGGTCAGCATGGCGTTGCCACCGCGACCCTTTGCGCGCGGTTCGGGCTCGACTGCGTGGTCTATATGGGCGCGGTGGATGTCGAACGTCAGCAGCCCAATGTCATCCGCATGGAAATGCTGGGCGCCAAGGTGATCCCGGTCCAATCGGGATCGCGTACGCTGAAGGATGCGATGAACGAGGCGCTGCGCGACTGGGTTACCAATGTGCACGATACCTTCTACTGCATCGGCACCGTGGCGGGCCCGCATCCCTATCCGATGATGGTGCGCGACTTCCAGTCGATCATCGGGATCGAGACGCGTGCGCAGATGCAAGCCGCCGAAGGCCGCCTGCCGGACTCACTGGTTGCCTGCATCGGCGGCGGCTCCAACGCGATGGGGCTGTTCCACCCCTTCCTCGATGATCCCGGCGTCGAGATTTTCGGCGTCGAGGCCGCGGGCCATGGGCTGACGCAATTGCATGCGGCCTCGATCGCGGGCGGCCGGCCCGGCGTGCTGCATGGCAACCGCACCTATCTCTTGATGGATGACGACGGCCAGATCCAGGACGCGCATTCGATTTCCGCAGGGCTGGATTATCCCGGCATCGGACCGGAGCATTCCTGGCTGCACGAGACCGGCCGGGTGACCTATCTGTCCGCGACCGACGATGAGGCGTTGGCGGCGTTTCAGTTGCTGTCGCGGCTCGAAGGCATCATCCCGGCACTGGAGCCCGCGCACGCCATCGCCCGGGTGATGGAGCTCGCGCCGCAACGGCCGAAACACCATCTGATGGTGATCAACCTGTCCGGCCGCGGCGACAAGGACGTACCGCAGGTCGGCGATATCCTGAAGGGCAGGAAGAAGTGAGCGGCGAACGCCATGCCCCTCTTCACCTCTCCCCGTCGAGGAGAGGTCGGCTGCGCAGCAACAGCCTCGCCTCCGCGCTGGTTTGTGACGAACGAAGCTTTCGGGCTCTGGCCTTGAATTTTTCCATCCCCCTCGCCCGGCTGCTGCGCAGCCGACCTCTCCCCGCCGGGGAGAGGTATAGCACAGTCGGCGCCGCACCATGACCACCCGCATCGATGCGCGTTTCGCCGAGCTGAAACGGCAGGGCCGGTCGGCCTTTGTCACCTTCCTGATGGCCGGCGATCCCGATCCCGCAACCTCGCTCGCCATCATCAGGGCGCTGCCGCCAGCCGGCGCGGACATGATCGAGATCGGCATGCCTTTCACCGACCCGATGGCCGACGGTCCGTCGATTCAGGCCGCCGGCTTGCGCGCCTTGAAATCCGGCATGACCCTGAAGAAGACGCTGGAGATGGTGCGCGGCTTTCGCGCGCACGACGACGCGACGCCGCTGGTGCTGATGGGTTATTACAATCCGATCTACATCTATGGCGTCGACCGCTTTCTCGTCGATGCGAAATCCGCCGGCGTCGATGGCCTGATCATTGTCGATCTGCCGCCAGAGGAGGATACCGAACTGTGTCTGCCGGCGATGCAGGCCGGGCTCAATTTCATCCGGCTGGCGACGCCGACCACCGACGACCGCCGCCTGCCCGCGGTGCTCGCCAACACGTCAGGCTTTGTCTATTACGTTTCCATCACCGGTATCACCGGCAGCGCCAGCGCTGATTCCAGCGTCGTCGGCGAGGCCGTCGCGCGCATCAAGCGCCATACCGATCTGCCGGTCTGTGTCGGCTTCGGCATCCGCACGCCGCAGGCGGCCCGGGCCATCGCCGAGCATGCCGATGGCGCGGTGGTCGGTACCGCGCTGGTCGATGCCTTGCGCAGCAGTCTCGATCCCGAAGGCCGTGCAACGGCCAGGACGGTTGGCGCCGTGGCCGATCTCGCGGCGGCGCTGGCACGGGGTGTGCGGGGCGCCAAACAGGCTGCGGAATAAGCCACAATTGTAATGAAGACAGACCATTGATGGCGGCTTGCCGGCCACGCGCCGGGCCGCCATATAGGTGGGCAATCGCATTATCGCGATTCGGAGCGAACCATGAATTGGCTCACCAATGTCGTCCGGCCGAAAATCCGCAACATCCTGCGGCGCGAGACGCCAGAGAATCTGTGGATCAAATGCCCGGATTCCGGACAACTCGTGTTCTACAAGGACGTCGAGGCCAACCAGTTCGTCATTCCTGGTTCGAACTATCACATGCGCATGGGCGCAGTGGCGCGGCTGAAATCGATTTTCGACAACGAGACCTGGTTCGACGTGGCATTGCCCGACGTAACCGCCGATCCGCTGAAGTTTCGCGATGAGCGCCGCTATGCCGACCGCATCAAGGACGCCCGCGCCAAGACCGGGCTGAACGACGCCATCAAGGTCGGCTATGGCAAGCTCGAAGGCGCCGCGGCCGTCATCGCAGTGCAGGATTTCGATTTCATGGGCGGCTCGCTCGGCATGGCCGCCGGCGAGGCGATCGTGCGCGGGCTTGAACTCGCGGTCGAGAAGAAATCGCCTTTCATCGTGTTTGCGGCCTCCGGCGGCGCCCGCATGCAGGAGGGCATCCTGTCGCTGATGCAGTTGCCGCGCACCACGGTTGCCGTGCAGATGCTGCGCGAGGCGAAACTGCCCTATATCGTAGTGCTGACCAATCCGACCACTGGCGGCGTCACCGCCTCCTACGCCATGCTGGGCGACGTGCAGATCGCCGAGCCCGGTGCGCTGATCGGCTTTGCCGGTGCGCGAGTGATCGAACAGACCATTCGCGAGAAACTGCCGGAAGGGTTTCAGCGTGCCGAATATCTCAAGGACCACGGCATGATCGACATGGTGGTGCACCGTCACGATCTGCGCCCGACGCTGGCGCGGCTGTGCCGGCTTTTGACCAAATCGCCGGCACTGGAAGCGGCCTCGAAGCCTGCGCCAAGCATCGCCTCTCCCGCCCAGATCTTGTCGGAAGCGGACGTGGCGCCCGCAGCACCGCACGCGTGAGCCGGCCCGCGGCAGAGCGTTCGCCGCCGCTTGACGAATTGATCGCGCGGCTGTCCGCGCTGCATCCCCGGCGTATCGACCTCGATCTGGCGCGGATGCTTCGGCTGCTCGACCGGCTCGATCATCCCGAACGCAAGCTGCCGCCGGTGATCCACGTCGCCGGTACCAATGGCAAGGGTTCGACCATCGCTTATTTGCGGGCGATCCTGGAAGCGGCGGGTTTGCGTGTCCACGTCTATACGTCGCCCTACCTGGTGCGGATCAACGAATGCTACCGGATCGGTCGGACCGGAGGCGGCACGCTCGTCGGCGACGACGAATTGCGCGCCGCGCTGGAACACTGCGAGCGCGCCAATACCGGCCTGCCGGTCACGATCTTCGAAATTGAAACGGCGGCGGCATTTTGCCTGTTCGCGCAGCATCCCGCCGATGTGGTGCTGCTGGAAGTCGGCCTCGGCGGCCGACTCGACGCCACCCATGTGATCGATGCGCCGCTCGCCACCGTGATCACGCCGATCAGCATGGATCACACCGAATATCTCGGCGACACGCTGACCCGGATCGCCGGCGAGAAGGCCGCGATCATCAAGCGCGCGGTGCCGGTGATCTGCGCCGAACAGGCCGCCGAGGCGATGGCCGTGATCGAGCAGCAGGCCCGCGGTGAACACGCCGTGCTGCACGCCGCCGGACAGCACTGGCATGTCAATGTCGAGCGCGGGCGGCTGGTTTATCAGGATGATCGCGGCCTGATGGATCTGGCGGCGCCGCGGCTGTTCGGGCGACATCAGTTCGACAATGCGGGCCTCGCCATTGCCACACTGCGCGCGCTGGATGCGCTCAGGATCGATGCCGCGGCGTTCGAGGCCGGTATCGTCGCCGCCGAGTGGCCGGCCCGGATGCAACGTCTCGGCTCCGGCGCGCTGGTGGACCAGGCACCACCGGGCTGCGAGATCTGGCTCGACGGCGGACACAATGCCGAGGGCGGGCGTGTTGCCGCGGCCGCGCTCGGCGACCTCGAAGAGCGGGTATCGCGGCCGCTGGTGGTGATCGCCGGTATGATGGCCAACAAGGATGCCGGCGCGTTTCTCGCCAATTTTGCCGGATTGACCCGCCATGTCATGGCGGTGCAGATCCCCGGCCGCGATCAGGCGATGCCGCCGGAACGGCTGGCCGATGCGGCGCGTCGTCTCGGCATGCGGGTGGAGATTTCGGAAAGCGTCGAAGCGGCGCTGCATTCGCTGACGGCGCTTGTCTATGAAGTGCCGCCGCGCATCCTGATCACGGGCTCGCTGTATCTCGCCGGCCATGTGCTCGCTGTCAACGGCACGCGGCTCGCGTAGCGGGTGTCAACCTCGCGCTGAATTCGTAGCCCGGATGGAGCGGCAGCGAAATCCGGGGCCTTTTTGCCTGCATTGCGCTTCCCGGATTACGCTGCCGCTCCATCCGGGCTACAGACGCGAACGGCCGGCTGATCGCCGGCCGTTCGTGCAAATTTTTTATGCGGCGAAGCTCACACCGCGGCGGTGATCCACTGCTGCAGCTTCTGCTTTGGCGCCGCGCCAACCTGGCGTGAGGCCATCTCGCCGCCCTTGAAGATCATCAAGGTGGGGATCGACATCACGCCGTATTTCGAGGCCGTCTTCGGGCTCTCGTCGACGTTCAGCTTGACGATCTTGACCTTGTCGCCCATCGCGCCGGAAATCTCGTCGAGCGCGGGTCCGATCATGCGGCAGGGCCCGCACCATTCGGCCCAGAAATCGACCACGACCGGGCCGGTTGCCTTGAGCACCTCGGCGTCGAAATTGGCGTCAGAAACCTTGCCAACGGCCATCGGAATACCTCGTTCAGTTGGGGTGGAGTGCGCGGCTTCTCAAGAATCGCGCCCGGATCATAGAGCCAACCTATGAACGCGACCCTGCCGGGTCAAGCTTGCTCATCCCCGGCGATAATGGCGGCCAGTTGCGCGTCTAGCGCGGGAGCCGAAATCTCCATCAATTCAGGCGCTTCGGTCCATAGCAGGGCAGTGCGGACCGGCCGCTCGGGATAGAGTCTGGCAAGCACCGCGCGATAGAGTGCAAGCTGGCGGACATAGCCGGAAGGCGCCTCGGCCGCCAGCCTGGGCGGGCTCTCATTGGTCTTGTAGTCGACGATCAGGACCTCGCTCGGGGTCACCACCAACCGGTCGATTTGCCCGGAAACCAGCGCCTTGGCCCGTCCCGGCCGCTGCAGCCGTCCGACGATCGAGACCTCGGCGCGGCTGCCGGGTGCGAATACCGGGCCGAAACGGGGGTCCTCGATCAGGCCGAGCACAAGCTGCGCCAGCGCCGTGCGCTCCTCCTCGGTCCAGCCATCGGCGTTGCGGGTGAGATATTTTATCGCGGCGTCGCGACGGCGTTCGGGGCTAAGTTCCGGCAAGGATTGCAGCAGCCGGTGCACCAGCGTACCGCGCTGCAAGGCCCGCGCCCGCAACCGCGCGGCCTCGCCGGAGCGCAGCCGAGGAGCCGCGTTACCGAGCGGATCGGACGGACGCAGCAGGTTGCCGGCGGAGGTTTCCGGCGCGGCCTCGGCGCGCAGCCAGGACGGCAGCGGGTTCGGCGCCCTGGCGGCCGGACTGGCCGCAGCCACGCCCGTCGGAGCGGCCGCATCCTCCGGCCGCATATAGCGCTTGATCGTTCCGGCCGTCGTTTCGAGTTGCTGCACCGGCATTCCGGAACGCTCGAGCCCTTTGGCGATCAAGTCGTACCAGGAGCATTTGCGGATCGAATTCATGTTGCCGGGCATGCAGCCGCCGATGATCAGGCGGTCGGCCGCGCGCGTCATCGCCACATAGAGCAGCCGACGGTATTCGTCCTCGGTATCGCACAGCATCGCCAAGCGCGCCGCGGCGACCACGGCCGGATCGTCGGCCTTCTTGCCGGCCCACACCACAATGCCGGGCACGTCGGGCGTCTTGTGATTTGGAACATGAATGAGCCTGAGGCGCTGCGTATCCATCGGCGATGTCGTGGTGTCGACCAGGAACACCACCGATGCCTCCAGTCCCTTGGCGCCATGCACGGTCATGACGCGGACTTCGTCGCGCGAAATCTCCATGTCGCGCTTTACCTCGGTGTCGGCGGCGCGCAGCCACGCCATGAAGCCCTGCAACGAGGCCGGCGCCTTGCGCTCATAGCCGAGCGCGAGTTCGAGAAACTCGTCGAGCGCGTCGTTGGCCTCATGGCCCAGCCGCTTCAGGATACGTTGCCGGCCACCGTTGCCGCCGAGCAGCCACGCATAAAATGCAAACGGCGTCATTTGCCCCGAGCGGGCCTCGCAGGCGCGAAGACGGCGCAGCGCCGCTGCGATTTTGCCGTCGCTCTCGGCGTGATGGTCGAGCGCCCGACGCAGCGATCCCCTGCGCTGCCAGGCGAGCTTGAACAGATCGTCTTCGTCGAGGCCGAACAGCGGGCTTTTCAGCGCGACCGCGAGCGCCAGATCGTCCTGCGGCAACAAGAGCGCATCGGCGAGGTTCATCAGGTCGATGATGGCGATGTGCTCGGTCAGCTTGAGCCGGTCGGCGCCGGCGACGGGAATATTGGCATGCTTGAGGGCTTGGATGACGGCGTCGAACACATTGCCGCGCCGCCGTACCAGCACCAGCACGTCGCCATAGCGCAGTCGCCGGCGGTCGCCGAGCCGGCCGGTCAGGGTCCCGTTGTCGACCAGCGATTTGATCTCGGCCTGGATGCGCCGGGCGAGCCGCACCTCCGGGCTGGTCGCCTGTACGCCGTCGAACGGCGCGCGCCAGCCCTCGATATCGCTTTTGTCGTCCGGTTGCTGCAGTTCCCAGAGCTCGATCAGGCTCGGCCCGGCGTCCGCGAGGGAATGGTGGACCGGGTATCCGATATCGGCGGAATGGATGCTGCGGTAGATCTCCGCGTCACGAAACACATGGTCGACCGATTGCAGGATCGCCGGCCCCGAACGGAACGAATAGGTGAACGACACCGGATCGAATTTCAGCCCGGCATCCTCGAATCGTTTCTTCAATGCCCGGCGGCGCAGATCGAATTCGTGCGGCGCGGCGCCCTGAAACGAAAAGATCGACTGCTTTTCGTCGCCGACCGCGAAGATCGTGCGCAGCACGCCGTCGCGCGCGCCGGCGCCGGAGGTGAATTCGGCAATGATGTGGGCGACAATCTCCCACTGCCGCGGGCTGGTATCCTGTGCCTCGTCGATCAGCACATGGTCGACACCGCGATCGAGCTTGTAATGCACCCAGCCCGACGAGACACGGTCAAGCATTTCCAGTGTCTTGTCGATCAGGTCGTCATAGTCGAGCAGGCCGCGCTCTCGCTTCTCGCGCCGGTAATTCGCCGCCGCGGCGGTGGCAATGTGCAACAGCGCCTCGGTGCGGTCGCGGGTCGTCACCGCGCGGCGCCGCTCGATCAGGGGGCCGATGCGAGCGCCTTCCGCCCCGAAAGCGCGCGCCAGCGCCGGATGGCTGTCGCCGAACCTCTTGGTCAGAACCGATTTGCGCGGCGCCCGATCGTCGGTCAGGAACACGCCGAGATATTCGTCGACTTGCGTGGCCCCGGAAGCGGCGAGCGCGGTGCGGAGCCGTTCCGCATGGTCCTGTTCGGTCTGGTTGCCGGTATCGAGCACCGCGGCAATGTCCTGCCATCGCGATTGCGGCAGGTTTGGCCCCTCGACGATCTCGCGCTCGACGTCTTCGATCCGGTCGCCGGGATCGATGCCGAGGGTTGCGGACAATTGCGCCGCGGCGGCCGCCGCACTGCCGGCATTGTCGGCCCATGCCATGAAATGATCGCGGGCGAGACAGGCCTCGCGCACCACATCCTTGAAGGTGACGTCGGCGGCGCAGGCCATCGCGATATTCAGCGCGCGTCCGGCGGCGCTGCCGGGGTCGCGCGATGCCTCCAGCAGCACCGCGAGATTGGCGCGCTCCATCATCTCGGTCTGGTCGCGCTCGTCGAGCACCGCAAAACGCGCCGGCACATTGGCTTCGAACGGAAATTGCTGCAGCAATCGGGTGCACAGCGCGTGGATGGTCTGCACTTTCAGCCCGCCCGGCGTTTCCAGCGCACAGGCAAACAGCTCGCGGGCGCGCATCCGCAAGGCCGCGTCCGGGCGCGCCAGCCCGGCGTCGCGGATCGCAGCGTCGAGCGCTGCGTCATCGAGCGTGACCCAATGGCCGAGCGTGGTGAAGACGCGCTCGGCCATGTTGGCCGCGGCGGCCTTGGTGAAGGTGATGCAGAGGATCTTCTCCGGCGGCACGCCGCCGAGCAGCAGCCGGATTACCCGCTGCACCAGCACATGGGTCTTGCCCGAGCCGGCATTGGCCGAGACGAACGCGGACGCCGCAGGGTCGGACGCCCGCGCCTGGGTGGCGCGAACGGCGTCGGGGATCTGGCGCGGCGCTTTCACCATTCCTCGATTCCGAGCCCGCCGGCCGCCGACCATTCCTTGATGCGGGCGAGATCGTCATAGCTGCCATAGCGGTTCGCCCACATCGACAGATTGAGCGAGGTGTAGGCCTGGCCGTCATCCTCGAACGCGCGGATCAGTGCCTCCAGCTTGGTTCGCGCCTCCGCGGCCGCCGCATCGGGTAGTTGCGCCTTGTCGCCTTTGTTGATCTTGAGCTCCAGCGGCTTTTGCTCCCCTGGCGGATTGTTGCCGCTGAGCCTGACATAGCCGAGCTCGCTGACCGAACTGCCGGCCGGGATGCCTTCAAAGCCGCCCTCCCTCAAGATCGCCGCCTCCAGCGTGAGCTGCGGCGAGAGCCCCATCCGCACCTGCTTGCCGGTCGGCGGCTGTCCGGTCTTGTAATCGAGGATCGCAAAGCTCCGGTCGTGGCGCCGTTCGATCCGGTCGGCGCGCGCCGACAGGATGAAGGTGCGCTCATTGTCGAGGCGAATCGGGATCTTGCCGTGGATTTCAGCCTCGATGCTGGCGAGGCTGCGTCGCCGCCCGGCCTCCCAATCCGCAAACCAGCCGGCGATGCGCAGGAAGCGCGGCCACCAGAGCGCCCGCGCTTCCGGCCGCTCCATCAGCGGCGCGAAATATTTTTCGCCGATGTCGCGCAACGCCCGCGCCGGAGTGTCGGGAAGCGCGGTGGGGAAGCTCTGGGTGAATTCGCCCAGCGCGTCATGGATGGCGGAGCCGCGGTCGGCGGCCGACAGCGGCATGTCGACCGGTTCGAGCGGCACCAGCCTCAGGATATGTTTGGCGTAGATCGTATAGGGATCACGCAGCCAGTCCTCGATCGCCGTCACCGACAGTTTCAGCGGGCGGCTGGCGCGGTGCGGCTTCGGCGCCGGCTGCGGGATCGGCTCGATTTTGTCGGGCTGGTCGATCTGCTCGGCGAAGCGAACATATCTTTCGCCGGCCTCTTTCGCGGTCTTCCAGCGTTCGTCGCCCGCCACCGCCTCGAGCCGGTGCAGGAAACGCGACGCGACCGCCGGCGCCCCGCCGACCTTGGTGGCGTGGCTGAGGATGACGTCGCCGGCGCCGAGCAATTGCGTGAAATCGTGCGCCGACAACCCGATGCGCCGCTCCGGCAGATCGAGGCCGAGCTCGTGCCGCATCGGCCGGCTCAACCAGGGATCGATCCGCGGCGCCGGCGGCCAGACCCCTTCGACCAGCCCGCCGAGAATGACGCGGTCCGTCTGGGTCAGCCGCGCTTCCAGCGGGCCGTAGATTTTGAGCTGCGTATCGGCGGTCTCCGGCCGCCGCACCATGCGGTCGCCAAAGGCGGTCTGGAAAACCTCCGGATAATCGCCGAGCTCGACCGCGAGCCCGCTTGGGCCCTGGCTGCCGAGCAGATCGTCGAACGCCTCCATCAGCGCCGATCCCTGCGGGCCCTCGAAGGCGACCGTCGCGCCATCCCGGTCGCGCGACAGCTCGATCAGCACGTCGCGATGGCACCGCGCCAGCTCGGTAAGATCATGGGGCTTCGATCGGTCGAGCGTTTCGAGCGGCGCCAGCGCCGCCGTGAGCGACGCGATCAGCGCCTGCGCGTCATCGAGCCGGTTGTCCTTGAGCCGGGTCCTCGGCTCGGAGCCATGCAGCGCGGAAGCCTCGCCGCGACGGAGTTTTGCGAGTTCAAGACGGAAGCGGGCGAAGTCGTCCGCCAATCCGCGGGTGCCCGGCTGTGGACGAGTGCCGCGCAGCAGCGCCAGTTCCAGCGTCTCGATGGCGGTGGCAAATGCGCCCGGCGTGCCGCCCAGTCGGCACAGCGGATGTTTCAACAGCGCGAGCAGGGTCGGCGGCTCGAGCTGCCGTGCCACCGCTTCCGCGACCAGCCGCGCCAGGATTCCCGCCGGCGTGTCCATCAGCCCGTCGCCGCCGGAATCATCGAAGGCCAGATTCCAGCGGCCCAGCGCCGCCATCACCCGCCGCGCCAGCGCGCGATCCGGCGTCACCAGCGCCGCCGATTTGCCGAGGTGGCGCGCCTCGCGCAGCGCCACTGCGATGGTCAGCGCCTCCATCTCGGGGTTGGCGGCTTCGATCACGGCGAGATCGGTCATGCCGTTCGAAATCCTGCTCGCAGTCGCGGGCTCGGCCAGCCGCAGATGCCATTGCGCGGTGGCGTTGGATGGCCGCATCGCCTCGGAAACCAGCACCTCGCGACCCTGCGGCGCCGGCCGTCCGAGGATTTCCACATCGGAGCGCTTGATGCCGAGCCGATCCAGCAACGCGTGCATCGCGAATTGTGGATGATTCGATGCCGGAGGCGTGGTGAATTTGCCCTGTGCATCGCGGGTACCGCCGATCGATTGCCAGGACGCGCCGTCCAGATCGGTATCGAGCCCCGGCAACACCACGGCGCCCTGCGGCAGCGCGGCGATGGCGTGCAGAAATTTCGCCGTCGCCGGCATCGAACCGGTCGAGCCCGCCGCGATCACCGGACCGTCGGGATGCGCGGTGAGGCGCGCGGCTTCCGCCTCGATCAGAAGGTCGCGTCGCGCCGCCGGCTCGATCTTGCCGATCTCCGCCAGATGCGCCGGCCACCCCTGTCGCGCGATCTTCAGGAAGTCGAGCGAGTGCTGCCAGTATTGGTCGAGTTGGTCCGGCACCAGCCCGTCAAGCGCGTTCCAGTCGACGCCGCGGGTGACCACGTCGTCGATCAGGCGCGCCAGATCGCCGGCCAGCGCCAGCGTCGATGCCGGGCCGCCGACCACCAGCGGCGCCGACACCGGGCTTCTCGCCCAGGCGCCGACCAGTTTTGCCAGCGTCAGCCTGCGGTCTAGCTCTCCGAGCTTCGGCGCGATCTCCAGCGGAACCGCGCCGCCATAGGATTCGGACTGCTCGGTGAACGCCAGCTCGTCTTCGTCGATATCGCCGAGCGCGACGATGCGCGGCAGCACCGCGGCGTCGGTTTGCAGCTCGTCGAGGAACATTTCCCGCGCCATCCGTCCAGCGCGCCGCGTCGGCAGATAGAGCGTGACTTGCGCGAGCCGCCCCGGATCCGCCCGTGCCGCAAAGCCGTCGACCAGCCTGCCGTCGACCAGCGCGGCAATGACCGTGCGCAAGAACGGCACCGAGACGGGAACGCTGAAAACGCGCATGGGCTTCCTGATTCGCTGGGGTCAGGTACCATCATGGCATAGCCGACAACAAGCAGGGAATCGACGTCCGCACGGCCGTCATTGCGGGGCGCAATCCAACGCCGTCGTTCCGGGGCGCGCCGCTTTCTTGGCGCGAGCCCGGAATCCATACTCCCGATGGTGGTTATGGATTCCGGGCCTGCGCCAAACGGCGCATCCCGGAATGACGAAGGAGAGGCCTGCGCCCCGGAATGAAGAAAGACGCCTGTCATTGGGCGCGCATTCGCCCCCAATGAGGGCGCCTTGCCGAATCTTCAGGCGACGCTTTCGAGAAATGCTTCTTCCGCGGCATGCACCGAATCGGGGGTTCCGACATGCATCCAGACCCCGTCCAGCCGCAGCCCAAACAGGCGTTCCTGTTCGTTGGCGCGATCGAACATTTTCGTCAGCGAAAAATCGCCGGCCGGCACTGCCGTGAACAGCGACGGCGACATGATCGCGACGCCGGCATAGACGAACGGAACCACCTGGTGTTCCCTGCGCTTGCGCAGCGCGCCGTCAGGCAGCATGGCGTAGTCGCCGCGTCCGCCGTAGCCGATGCTGCTGATGGTCGGCGCCATCAGCAGCAGGATATCCATGCGGGCGGGGTCGAAGGCTTCCGCCAGCCGCGCCAGGTTCGGCCGCACGCCATCAATCCACAGCGTGTCCGCATTGACATGGAAAAACGGGTCGCGGCCGAGCAGAGGCAGCGCCTTGACGACGCCGCCGCCGGTGCCGAGCACTTGGTCGCGCTCGTCGGAGATGATGACGCGGGGCCGGCTGCGTGGCGCGACGTGATCGATGATCTGGTCCGGCAGATAGTGCACGTTGACGATCGCCTCGTCGACCCCGGCGGCGCCGAGCTTGTCGAGCACATGATCGAGCAGGGTCCGTCCGGCCACGCGCACCAGCGGCTTCGGCAGGTGGTCGGTCAAAGGGCGCATCCGCACGCCGAGGCCGGCGGCGAGGATCATGGCTTTGGCAGGATGGACGGGCATCTCGGAGAGTTCTCGAACCGCTGGTTGGATGGTGCAGACCCTATCACGACGATTCGTGCGCCGCACCGAATCCTGAACGCCATATTCGCCGGATATGACGGGGATACGACCGCCTTGCCCGGCGACTCACGCGTCCGCGTCCTGGGTGGCGCGCTTGCCGGCCTTTTTCTTCTTGTCGCCCGGCTTCAGAAAATTGACCCCGATCTGGTCGCCGTTGACCCAGGCGAGCTCGCAGCGCCGGTAGGCGAGGCCGGTGGACGACAGCAGCAGAAAGAATTCCTTGAGATGCAGGCCCTCGACGGAGCCGTCGATGGTGAGCTTGGCGCCGTTTTCCGAAACGTCTTCCATCATGCAGTCGCGCCGCCAGGTGCCGTCGATGCCCATCATGTGCGCGGCAATCCCGCGCTCGAAGGTGATGCGTTCGCCCTTGCGCCGTTCCGTCACCATGATTTGCTCCGCACGCTAAAGCAGCCGCCCACGCCGCGAAACGGCATGGTCTGCGGCAGATTAAGCGCCGGTTGGCTAACAAGCGGTAAATTACCAGACCGGCGGCGGCACGTTGTCGGCGTACCAGCCCTTGAAATGCGACAGCGCCGGGTGCGCCAGCGAGCGGTTGAGATAGGTCCAGATCCGCGGCTGGTGGCGCAGATATTGCGGCTTGCCGTCACGCCGGTTGAGCCGGGCAAAGGTGCCGAGCAGCCGGGTGTTTCGCTGCGCCGACATGATGGCGTAAAGCTCGGCGAAGGCGGCGGCATCGAAGGTCGGATCGGCGGCGCGCCGCGCCTTGATGTAGCGCGTCAGCAGCGCCAACTCGAGCGGCTCGGGGACATCGATCCGTGCATCCTGCAGCAGCGACACCAGATCGTAGCTGGCCGGACCCAGCACCGCATCCTGGAAATCGATCACGCCCACTCTCGCGATGCCGGACCGTTCCGCGAGCCAGATCAGATTGGGCGAATGGAAGTCCCGCATCACCCAGGTCCTGGGCGCGGCGGCGCGCCGGCGCAACAGATCGCGCCACATCGCGACGAATTCGGCGCGGGCGTGACTATCCGGCTCCGCGCCGCGATCCGGCAGGTACCATTCGAGCATCAAGCTGGCCTCGACCAGCAGCGCCTCGATGTCGAAGCTGGGGACCGCATAGGCGATGTGCGGCGCCACCGGCAGGGTTTCCGGCAAGGCCTCGCGATGCAGCGCCGCCAGCATGTCCGCCGCAGCCTGGTATCGTTCGGCGATCGGGGCGGGCGGATCACCCTCGACAAAACCATCGCTGCCGAAGTCCTCGGTAATCAGGAATCCGCCGTCGAGGTCGGCGTGATGAATCGCGGGGGCCGAAATGCCGCGTTGGCGCAGCCCGCCGGCGACAGCGACAAACGGCTTGACGTCTTCGGCGAGGTGGACCGCCGCGCTGTAGGATTTGCCGTGGTAGATCGCAGGACCGTCAGGCCGCCGCGGCGAGTTCATCAGGATGACGCTGCCGTCGTCGCGAACGAGCCGCGCATAGGAACGCGTGGAGGCATCGCCGGCCATGCGTTGCCGCCTTGCGTCGGCATAGCCGGCTTCAGTGAGAAATTGCCGCAGCTCCCTGAGCCGGTCCACTTGCGCAGCCGCGCTGCCGTAGCCGGTGATTTCCGCCGCGCGGGCGGAGGATCCCAGCGCCGGACGGTGGCTGAAGGCGATATCGATGCGGTCGGCGGGCAGTGCAGTGGCGGCGCGCTCCGGCCATTCGATCAGCGCCACGGTTGCTTCCGGCAGCGGCGACAGGCCGATCTCCTCGAGTTCGGCGGCATCGTTGACGCGGTAAAGGTCGGCGTGAACCAGCGCAAACGGCGGCAGGTCGTAGGCTTGCGCGAGCGTGAAAGTCGGGCTCGGAACCTCCAGCGCCTCGTCGTCGGCGAGATAGCGGATCATGGCGCGGGCGGCCGTGGTCTTGCCGGCGCCGAGGTCGCCGGACAGCGTGATGACGTCGCCGGGGCCAATCAGCAAAGCGAGATCGGCCATCAAATGCGCGGTCGCGGCCTCGTTCGGAAGTGCCAGCGAGAATGTCGCGGGATCGTTCATTCCGCGGCGTTGCGATGCGCGGTCTGGTCGATCGGAAAGTCGCAGGTGACGGTCGTCCCCTTGCCGACGATCGAGTCGACGCGCACCTTGCCTCCGTGCAATTCGACAAAGGAGCGCACCAGCGACAGGCCGAGGCCGGCGCCGCGATGCCGCGAGCCATTGGAATGACTCTCGAACCAGTCGAACACCTTGTCCTTGACGTCAGGCGGAATCCCCGGGCCGGAATCGGTCACGGTGAAGACCACGCTATGCTCGCTGCGCCGTGCGCTCAGACCGACCGTGGCATCGCGGGGCGAAAACCCGACCGCATTGGCGAGCAGATTGTACAGTACCTGCTTGACGCGATTCTCGTCGCCGATGAACTCGCCGATACTGGGGTCGACATCGATCTTGAGTTCGATGCGATCGGTCGCGAGCCGGTCCTGGATGCCCTCGGCGGCGGCCTCGATGGTCTTGCGGATGTCGACCGCGCCGAGTTCGAGGGTCATGGCGCCGGCATCGATGGTGGCAAGATCGAGGATATTGTTGATCAGGGCGAACAGCGCGCTGGTCGAAGCGGTGATGAAGTCGAGATATTCGGCCTGCTTCGGCATCAGCGGCCCGGTGGCCGGATCGGTCAGGAGGTGCGCGAAGCCGATGATGGTGGTGAGCGGCGAGCGCAGTTCGTAGGATACGTGGTGGACGAAATCGACCTTCATCTGGTCGGCGGCTTCCAGCGCCTCGGCGCGCTCGCGCAGGGCGCGCTCGACGTTCTCGGTGTCGGTGATGTCCTGGAAGGTCAGCATGGTGGCGCCGTCCGGCAGCGGCCGCGTCATGCAGTCCAGCACGCTGCCGTCCTTGCGTTCCAGCTTCAGCGGCACCTCGACGCGGTTTTCGATCGTGGTGATCGCTTCGCGGATGGTCCGCCAGGTGACCGCGTCATCGAACAGCGGTCGGCACCAGGTTTCCACGGTCTCGATATGCGGCCGTTCCTGCAACGCCTCGGGCGACAGTTTCCACATCCTGGCAAAGGCCGGGTTGAACAATTGCGCGCGGCCATTGCTGCCGAACACCGCGACCGCTTCGGCGAGGCTGTCCAGGGTCTCGCGCTGGACCCGGATCAGGCCGTCAAACCGCCGCGCCAATTCGAGGCTCTCGGTGACGTCATCGAACAGATAAGTGACGCCGCCTTCCGGGTTCGGCGTGGTGACGACGCGCACCGCGCGACCGTCGGGCAGATACCAGGTATCCTTTTCCGGCTCAACCGCGCGATAGGCTTCGTGCAGCTTCGCCTTCCAGACGCGAAAATCCGGCTGCTCGGGCAGCTTGCGCGCGGCGCGCAGTCGGTCAAGCACGCTCGAATCGTCGGGATTGTTGTCGAGGAACGCGCGATCGAGATCCCACAGCCGGCGATAGGAATCGTTGTAGAAGGCAAGCCGCCGCCGGTCGTCGAAAACAGCGACGCCGGACGACAATTGGTCGAGGGTGCGGCGATGTGC
Source organism: uncultured Alphaproteobacteria bacterium (assembly GCA_963808035.1). Lineage (GTDB taxonomy): Bacteria > Pseudomonadota > Alphaproteobacteria > Rhizobiales > Xanthobacteraceae > Bradyrhizobium. The sequence goes on from CAWEEF010000017.1 coordinate 663,012, forward strand.
CTCCGCCATCCGCACCAGTGCGGCACTGAGTGCGGTGGCTTCACTGGCGTCGATCGCGATGCCGGCGCTGCCGCCGCCAACCCTGCTGGCGCGCACATCATGGAAGCGCCGCTCGCCGCCGACCACGATCGGCAGCCGCGCGGCAAAGCCGGCCCCGGCCTGCAGGGCACGGTCCATCTCGCTGCGGTCGCCGCTGTCCAGCAATTCGAGATCGCGGCTGATGACGTCCGCGACGCTGGCCGCCTCGGTTGCCCGTGCATAGGCAGCGTTGACATAGCAAAGACCGCCATTGGTGCGCTTGGTCCAGATCGGCCACGGTGCGGCGGCGGCGAAGCCGCGCAGCATTTCGGTCTCTTCGAGCAGCGCCTTGTGCCGGAGACTGGTTTCAGCGAGCTCCTTGCGCAGTCCGCTGAGTTCGCGGATCCGCACAATGGCCTGGCCGCCGATGGCGCGCCCCATCGCCTCGAAGGCGCGTCCGTTCGAAGCGGTGAGGTTGAGCAGAAAGCCCTCGCCGGCCTCGCGCAGCGCGTCGACCGCGTGATCCATCTGCAGCGCCGGCTCCGGGGGCAGCCAGGTCCCGGACGCCAGGATGCGCTGCGGCGGGTATTGCGGGGAGTCCGGCGGCAGCAACAGCGTTATGTCGCCGCTGATTTGCGGCCGGTTGTCGCCCGCGGGCCAGGATATCAGGATCTGCGGTTCGGCGAACAGCAGCGCCCGGTAGCGGTCGGCCTCGATCTGCAGGGCCTGGACGTCGGAACGCAGCCGCGTCTCGTTTTTCGCCGCGCGCAGCCGGGTGCGCATCAGCAGGATCGCCGCCACCACGGAGAAGCCGAGCAGCGCCAGCGCCGTGGTCAGCACCGCGAATTCCTGGCGGTTGAGCTCGAACAACGCCTGCAGCGGAGCCGCCTCCTCGGCGTGGGCCGGCGCGACCGACAGCAGCGTGGTGGTGCCAAGGGCGATCAGGCCGTTGCGCGCCAGTGATGTGCACGACAGCAAGGTCCGACGCATCGCCACGACTACGCCCGACATGGTTTGCCCCAAACCGCACAAAATTGCGCCCGGCCTTTCCCCGCCGTTCGCGAATCGAATGACAATATCCCCAACGGGAGTTGGCCGGTAAGAGTCCAGACCGTGAACGCAAAACTGCATCGCGAAAAAATAGACCGTAAACGTGATTCGCCCGATTTTCGCAAAACTGAATCGGTCTTCCGTTTGGGATCAGCGACCGGTCGATCCGAAGCCGCCACTGCCGCGATCGGTGGCGGAGAGCGATGTGGCGGGAACCAGTTCCACCTGTATCACCGGCGCAAACACCATTTGCGCGATGCGTTCGCCACGCCGGATCGGAAAAGGTGCATCGCCGTGGTTGATCAGCAGCACGCCGATCTCGCCGCGATAATCCGCGTCCACCGTGCCCGGCGCGTTGAGAACGGTGACGCCGTGCCTGGCGGCAAGCCCTGAGCGCGGCCGGACCTGCGCTTCATAGCCCGGCGGCAGCGCGATCGTCAGTCCGGTGGGAATGAGCGCGTGCTGGCCCGGCGCGAGGATCATCGGCGTGTCGGCGGGGACCGCGGCCAGCAGATCGAGCCCCGCGGCGTGCGCGCTCTGATAGGCCGGCAGCGCCAGGCCTTCGCCATGCGGCAACCGCCGGATATTCACCTTGACCTCGGTGCTCACGATGGATTCTCCGCTGTCGTCGCGGTCAGGGTTTTGGCGATGTGTGTCACCAATTCGGCCGCGACCTCCTCCTTGCTCATCGCCGGCCAGGAGTTCGACGCGGATATCGGCGCCGTCGCGAGTCAAAAGATGAACCGTATTGCGGTCGCCGCCCATCACGCCGGTCGCCGGCGAAACGTCATTGGCGACGATCCAGTCGCAGCCCTTGCGCGTGAGCTTGGCCTTGGCGTTGTCGATCAGATGTTCGGTTTCCGCGGCGAATCCGATCACCAGCCTCGGCCGGCGTTCGCCGCGCTGGGCGATGGTCGCGAGGATATCGGGGTTTTCCACCAGTTGCAGCGGCGGCATGCCCGCCGCGGTCTTTTTCAGCTTCTGTTCGCCCTGGTTGGCGACACGCCAGTCGGCGACGGCGGCGGCAAAGATCGCGATGTCGGCGGGCAGCGCGGCCTCGACCTGCTGCAGCATGTCGCGCGCGGACTCCACATGCTTCACGGTCACGCCGGCGGGATCGGCAAGATCGACCGGTCCGGTGACCAGAACAACCTCCGCGCCGGCGGCCTGCGCCGCCGCGGCAATGGCAAAACCCTGCTTGCCGGAGGAGCGGTTGGCGATATAGCGCACCGGATCGATCGGCTCGTGGGTCGGCCCTGCGGTAATGAGAACCCGCTTGCCGGCCAGTGGACGCGGTTGCGGGGGCCGCAGCAGCCGCTCGGCGGCGGCGGCGATCTCCGGCGGCTCCGCCATCCGGCCGGTGCCGGCTTCACCCGCTTCGGCCATTTCGCCGGCATTGGGTCCGATCAGGGCGACGCCGTCGCGCGTCAACTGCGCGACATTGCGGCGGGTCGCGGCATTGTTCCACATCAGCGGGTTCATCGCCGGCGCGAGCAGGATCGGCCGATCCGCCGCCAGCAAGATGGCGCTGGCGAGATCGTCGGCATGGCCCTGCGCCATCTTCGCCATCAAATCGGCGGTTGCCGGCGCCACCACGATCAGATCGCAGTCGCGGGCGAGGCGAATGTGCCCGGCATCGAACTCGCTCTCGGAATCGAACAGATCGGTGTAGACCCGCTCATGCGACAATGCGCTGGCCGACAGCGCCGTGACGAATTGTTGTGCGGCCCGCGTCAGCACGCAGCGGACCCGGATCTGCCGCTCCTTCAGCCGCCGTATCAGGTCGAGCGCCTTGTAGGCCGCGATGCCACCACCAATGATCAGGGTTACGCTGGCTTGATCGGGCGCGTCCATGCGCCGGGCGCTGCGGAGCGGGGCGTCGGCTGGCGGCAGGGCGGCCCGTCGGGGGGGTGCCAATCCTTCGACGCCACCCTGGATGGTCTCGCGCAGGATCACCCGGACCTCCTCCTCCACGGAACGGCCGTGTTGGGCGGAACGCAGCCGCAAATAGGCTTTGACGCCCTCGTCCAGCTTTCGGATGGTCAGGCTGGCCATGGCAAGGCTCCGACGTCGTGCGATAGCAATGCTATCACGCTGTGCAGGCATTGCAATCACATCTGGCGAATGGCTAGCAGGATGCCGATGAAGGTCGCGGCAATGATCCACAGCGCCAGCGTGCGCCAGCGGCTCTTGCGGCCCTCGGTCCGGGCCATTGCGGCGATCGTCTCCGGCGACAGGGTCAGCCCTTCCCGGGTCATGGTTTCAAGCTGCTCCAGCACCGCTACCGACCGCGAGGCGATCGCCGGGAGACCCGCCAGCACGCGGCCGAGCTCGCCCGCACCGGACATCGCGCCCTGGATTCGTCCGACCGGGCCGAGATTGCGCTCGATCCATTCCCGAACCACAGGGTCGGCGACTTTCCAGATGTCGAGCTTGGGGTCGAAGCCGCGCGCGACGCCCTCGACCACCACCATGGTCTTTTGCAGCAGGATCAGTTCGGGGCGGGTCCGCATGTCGAACAGGCCGGTGACTTCGAGCAGCAGCGTCAGCAGCTTCGCCATCGAAATCTCTTCGGCGGTGCGGTTGTGGATCGGTTCGCCAATGGCGCGGATCGCTTGCGCAAAATTTTCCACCGAATGATGTCCCGGCACGTAGCCGGCTTCGAAATGCACCTCGGCGACCCGGCGATAGTCGCGGGTGATGAAGCCCAGCAGGATCTCGGCCAGGAAGCGCCGCTCTTTCAAGCCGAGTCGGCCCATGATGCCGAAATCGACCGCGACCAGCCGGCCGGCATGGTCGAGGAACAGATTGCCGGGGTGCATGTCGGCATGAAAGAAGCCGTCGCGCAGCGCGTGGCGCAGGAAGCTCTGGATCACCTTGCGCCCGAGTTCGGCGAGATCGACCTGCGCCTGCTCGAGGCGGGCATGATCGCTGAGCGCGATGCCATCGATCCATTCCATGGTGAGCACGTTATGGGTGGTGCGATCCCAGTCCACGGTGGGGACGCGAAAATCGGGATCGTCGCGGGTGTTCTCGGCCATTTCCGACAGCGCCGCGGCCTCCAGCCGCAGATCCATCTCCATCGCCACCGAGCGTGACATGGTGTTGATGACCTCGATCAGCCGCAGTCGACGGGCCTCAGCCGAGTGCGCTTCGGCGTTGTGCGCGACAAAGAAGAAATCGGCGAGGTCGCGGCGGAAGCGCGCGGCGACGTTCGGCCGCAGCACCTTCACCGCAACCGCGGTGCGCACGCCGTCGCGCTCGGTCTCGCCGCGATGCACCTGCGCAATCGAGGCGGCCGCGACCGCCGGACCGAAGCTCGCAAACGCCTGCGCCAGCGGGCGTTCCAGCGAGGTCGCGATGACGGCTTCGGCCTCGGCCTGGGAAAACGGCGGCAGGCGGTCCTGCAGGCTCTCCAGATCGCGCGCCATGATCACGCCAACCACATCGGGCCGCGTCGCCAGGAATTGTCCAAGCTTGAGATAGGCCGGTCCGAGCCGTGTCAGCGCGCGCGACAGCCGCGGACCCGATTTGGCGCCGGGGCGTTCGATCAGCCGGGCAAGCCGCAGCGCGAGCTGGCCCGGCGGCGGCACCAGGCTGGGGTCGACGACGCCGAACACGCCTTCGCGCGCGAACACGAAACCGGCGCGCGCCAGCCGCGCGATATGCGTGATCGCAGAAATCACAGGCGCCAGCCCGAATGCAGCGCCACGATGCCGCCGGAGAGGCTCTGCCAGGACGCCCGCGCGAAGCCGGCTCCGCGGATCATCTCGGCAAACGCGTTCGGCCTGGGAAATTTCCGGATCGACTCGACGAGGTAGCGATAGGATTCGGCATCGCCGGTCACCGCGCGGCCGAGCGGTGGAATCACCTTGAACGAAAACAGGTCGTACAGGCGATCGAGGCCGGGCACGTCGACGTTCGAGAATTCGAGGCACAGAAACCGGCCGCCGGGTTTCAGCACGCGAAACGCCTCGCGCAGGGCGCGGTCGATCTGCGGCACGTTGCGGATCCCGAACGCAATCGTGGTGGCGTCGAAGCGGCGGTCGGCAAAGGCCAGTGCCTCGGCATTGCCCTCGACAAACGAGACCCGGTCGTCGAGTTGCTGCGCCATCGCGCGTTCGCGCCCGACCCCGATCATGTCGGCGTTGATGTCGCAGACGATGGCACGAAAGCCGGCGCCTGCCGCCCTGGCCGCGCGGAATGCGATGTCGCCGGTGCCGCCGGCGACATCGAGCAGCGCGAACGGCGCATCGCTGCGTGGCGGATTGAGTACCTCGATCATCAGCCCTTTCCAGACCCGATGCAGGCCGATCGACATCAGGTCATTCATCAGGTCGTAGCGCGACGCCACGCGGTGAAACACGTCGTTCACCAGCGTCTGCTTGTCGCCCAGGGCAACGTCCCTGAAGCCAAAATGCGTAGTCTGGTCCGGCCGATCCATCAACTCATCTCCACGGCCTGACCATAGCGCGCCCGCCGCAATGGCGCTATCACGTCGACACCACAAGGTGAATGACGCATGCCTGAATTGCCTGAAGTAGAAACCGTCCGCCGCGGGCTGCAGCCGGCGATGGAGGGTGCCAAGATCGTCAAGGCCGAGGCTCGGCGCAAGGACCTGCGGTTTCCGTTCCAGAAGGACTTCGTGGCACGGCTCGAGGGCCAGACCGTTACCGGACTCGGCCGCCGCGCCAAATATCTATTGGCGGATCTCGGCTCCGGCGACGTGCTGCTGATGCATCTGGGAATGTCGGGTTCGTTTCGCGTCCTCAAGGAAGACGACCAGCAGGCGCCCGGACAATTCCATCATCCGCGCAGCAGGGACCGCGCCCATGACCATGTGGTGTTTCACATGTCCTCGGGCGCGGCCGTGGTTTTCAACGATCCGCGCCGCTTCGGTTACATGAAGGTGATCGCCCGCACCGCGATCGAGGATGAACCGCTGCTGCAGGGGCTCGGTCCCGAGCCGCTCGGCAACGCATTCGATGCCGCCATGCTGGCGCGTTCCTGCGCCAACAAGAAGACCAGCCTCAAGGCCGCGCTGCTCGACCAGCGTGTGGTCGCCGGACTCGGCAACATCTATGTCTGCGAAGCGCTGTTCCGGGCGCAATTGTCGCCGCGACGACTGGCCGCCACGCTCGCGACCAAAAAGGCCGAACCCACCGATCATGCGCGGCGGCTGGTCAGCGCCATCCATGCGGTGCTCAACCAGGCGATCAAGGCTGGCGGCTCGTCGCTGCGCGACCATCGCCAGACCTCCGGCGAGCTCGGTTACTTCCAGCATTCGTTCCAGGTCTATGACCGCGAAGGCGAGAAATGCCAGACCGCGGGTTGTGGCGGCATTGTCAGGCGCTTCACGCAGAACGGACGTTCGACCTTCTGGTGCCCGAAATGCCAGAAGTGACCCCGAGGCCGGCGGCGAATTCGTGCGCCACGATCTGCTTCGGCGGTGGGCGCTGGTAGCGATTCGCGCTACTGCCTCACGCAGATCACACGCACCACGGAGGCTTTCGGCTCCGACGATCCGCTCGCGGCCTGGACACCGTTGGTCTTGAGAAATTCACGCACCGTATCGGCCGGCACCAGCACCGCCTGAGCCGCGTTCGGCGGCCCCGTCACGACCAGCGGCTTCAAGAGCGCAAGACCGGCGAAGCTGCCGTCGGCGTCGAACGCGGCGGCGCCGGAAAAGCCCGACCCGGGCGCCGGCGACAGCGCCGGCTCGTTGCCGCTGTCGACCTGCGTGACCGATGCTCTGGCGCTGCTGACGGCCGACCCGCCGCCCTGATTTTGCGGATCGGCAATGCCGGTGAGTTCGACGGCGGGCTTGGCCGCTCCGCCGTTCAGGCCAAGTGGCTTCAGGCCGCGCGCGCCGTAGATGCGCAACAAAGCGAGATCATGCTCCTTGTCCTCGGCGACGCGATCGGCGCCGCCGAAGCCGGCGATGGTGATGGCCAGACAGCCATCGGCGATCTGGCGGTCGGTAACGATCGCGCCGTCGTCGCTGATCACCACGCCAGTGCCATATTCGACGGTCTTGCGCGGCGGCGCCCCCGCCATCTGTGCCAGGGTCGGAAACGGATTGAACGCGCTCGACATCGCGATCACCACCGGCTCGACGGTGTTTTCGGTGGCCTGATCGTACAGGATGGTGAGGATGCGAACCTCGTCGCCCTTGAACGTGCCGCGCACATAGAACTTCTTCAGGCCTTGCAGGCCCGACAACACGAAGAAGTCCGGCTTGACCACGGTATAGTCGATGCTGCGGCCGGCCGGCTCTTTCCTTTCACGCTCGGCAAGTTTCGCGCTGGTCGGGTTGGCTTCCTTGCGCCGCGCCAGCAGCACCTGGATGGTGCCAGCGGCGGAACTCCATTTCGCGCCATTGGCGTCGCTGGATTGCTGCGGTACCAGTTTGGTGGGCACGCCGAGCCGCGCGCCACTGCCGGGGTCGGTGACGATCTTCCAGCCGACATTCTCCCGCCGCCGTTTCGCGGTGTCGGCGAGCACGCCGCGCTCCTGCGGATTGAGCACGCCGGTCGGCTTGCCGCCCCGCTCCTTCTGGAATTGCCGGATGGCAGCGACCATGCGCTCGCTGACTTCGCCGGTGATGGCGCCGTTATACTGGCCGACCCAGGCGAGGTCCGACTGCAACGCCAGACGTTCGCCCTGCGCCATCGCTTCCGCAGTATCGGCCGGGGCCTGCAACGCGGGGCGGATCGGAACGGTCGCCACCCGCTTCGGCCTGGCGCCCGCGGCCGATGACGGTTTCGTCTGCGCCCATACTGGCGCTGCCGCGGCCACGAATATCAAGGTTGCCGTCAGCATCGATCTCATGACAAATCCGGGGGTCATTGACGTCCAGGCAATCAAGCACATCTGCTTGGTCGGCAACAACGGGCCGAGGGTTCAGCGATTGATGGCTAAACGACAGGACAGGGAAAGCGTCCGATCATGTTGAGTGCCGACGAACTCGAGCGCTACGCCCGCCATATCGTGCTGCGCGAGGTCGGCGGTCCCGGCCAGGCCGCCCTGAAGGAGGCTGCGGTGCTTGTGATCGGCGCCGGCGGGCTGGGGGCGCCGGCGCTGATGTATCTCGCCGCCGCCGGTGTCGGCACGCTCGGCGTGGTCGATGACGACATCGTGTCGCTGTCCAACCTGCAGCGTCAGATCATTCATACCACGCCGGATGTCGGCCGGCGCAAGGTCGACAGCGCCGCGGCCCAGATCCACGCGCTCAACCCGCATGTCAGGATGGCCGCGCACGCCACGCGGCTCAAGGCCGGCAACGCCATGGCGCTGATCGGCGGTTACGATCTGGTGCTAGATGGATCGGACAATTTCGAAACCCGCTATCTGGTTGCCGACGCCTGTTTCCTGGCCGCCAAGCCGCTGATCACGGCCGCGCTTGGCGTGTTCGACGGATCGCTGACCACGATCCGCGCGCATGAGCGCAACACCGACGGCGAGTTCAACCCGACCTATCGCTGCCTGTTTCCGGAGCCGCCGCCGCCCGGCACGGTTCCGGCCTGCGCCGAGGCCGGCGTGATGGGTGCGCTCGCCGGCGTGCTCGGCTCGATGATGGCGTTGGAGGCAATCCGCGAAATCGTCGGCTTCGGCGAGGGCCTGGTCGGCCGGCTGTTGATGGTCGACGCCCGTGCGATGCGCTTTGAAACGCTGCGCTATCGGCGCGATCCGGCCAACCCGCTCAATGGCGATCGAGCTGTCATCACCGATTTGAGCGGACATCGCTGAAGCGGCCGCAGCAAGGCATCGCGCTCACAACATGCTCGGCAGCACGCGGTCCGGCGGCTTGTGGTTGTCGAGGAAGGTGCGGATGTTGATGATCACCTTCTCGCCCATTTCGACGCGGCCCTCGATGGTGGCCGAGCCCATATGCGGCAGCAGCGTCACCTTGCCGGCGCGCGCCAGCCGCACCAGCTTGGGATTGACCGCGGGCTCGTGCTCATAGACGTCGAGGGCGGCGCCGGCAATCTCGCCGGTTTCGATCAGCTTGATCAGGGTTTCCTCGTCGATGACACCGCCGCGCGCGGTGTTGACGATATAGGCGTCCTTGCGGATCAGCTTCAGCCGCCGCGCCGACACCAGATGAAACGTCGCCGGCGTGTGCGGGCAGTTCACCGAGATGATGTCCATCCGCGCCAGCATCTGGTCGAGGCTTTCCCAATAGGTCGCGCCCAGCTCGTCGGCGATGCGCGGTGCTACCGGGCGGCGGTTGTGGTAGTGGATCTGCAGGCCGAAGGCGCGCGCCCGCCGTGCCACCGCCTGGCCGATGCGGCCCATGCCGATGATTCCGAGCCGTTTGCCGCCAATGCGATGGCCGAGCATCCAGGTCGGCGACCAGCCCGGCCAATGCTTGCCCTCGGTCAGGATCGAGCTGCCCTCGATCAGCCGTCGCGGTACCGCAAGGATCAGCGCCATGGTCATATCGGCGGTGTCCTCGGTCAGGACTTTCGGCGTGTTGGTCACGGTGATGCCGCGCGCATGCGCGGCGACGACGTCAATATTGTCGACGCCGTTGCCGAAATTGGCGATCAGTTTCAGCCGGCAGTCGGGCTGCTTGAGCAGGTCCTCCGTGATCTCGTCGGTGACGGTCGGCACCAGCACATCAGCCGAACGCACCGCTTCAGCGATCTGCTCCGAGGTCAGCGCCCTATCGTCGAGATTGAGCCGGGCGTCGAACAGCTCGCGCATCCGGGTCTCGATCGAGTCCGGCAGCTTGCGGGTGACGACAACGAGCGGCTTTTTCTTGACCGACATATCCTGCTTTCATGAGGCGGAGGGTGCTGCCCGGGGGCGTGAACTTCGGATCCGGGGACTTCCGTCGTTCAGTCCTCATTAACCCGGTTGTTCGACACTGCGGCTGCCGCGCGGTCCGGCGTTTGCCTTGGTTTCCTTGGGTTCCCGTGGAGCTTTCAGAGCCTCGCTCTCTGGCTTTCGGTATTCCGTCCTCTCTAGCAGAAGGCCGGCCTAAGACAAGAACCCCGGCAGGCGCCCCAGCCTCGCAGGCCAAGGGCAATCGGGGCGGGACAGGACTTGAGGGGTCGGCGTTCGCAAGTTTTTCAGCTCGAAGAAATTGAGTTGAGACCTCGGCGGGAGACGGGTTGATGGCGTTGGGGCGTTTTTGTTCGGTCGTGGTGCTTGCCGGCGCAACGATGGGGGCTTCGATCAGTACCGGATTTTCGGCCAAGGATACAGCCGTCACCACCAGCGGCTTGCCGGTGCCGCGCTATGTCAGCCTGAAATCCGATCATGTGAATGTCCGGGCCGGCCCGACCAAGGACAACGACGTTTCCTGGGTCTACACCCGCGCGGGCCTGCCGGTTGAGATTACCGCCGAATTCGAAAACTGGCGGCGGGTGCGAGACTCCGAAGGCGCCGAGGGCTGGGTCTATCACTCCCTGCTGTCCGGCCGCCGCACCGCCGTCGTCACCATGAAGACAAAGGACGAATTGGCGCCGCTTTTTGACAGCGCCGATCCGAAAAGCGCGATCGCCGCCCGGCTGCAGGCGGGTGTCGTGGCGCAGGTCAGGAAGTGCGGATCAGGCTGGTGCCATGTCAGCGGCAATGGCTTCGACGGCTGGATCCAGCAGGAGCGGCTGTGGGGCGTCTACGCCGACGAAAAGGTGGATTGAGCGGTCGATCAGGCGAGCAGCACCGAGCCGTAAGGAATTCAGCGCTTCTTGCGCAGCCGGACTACCATGTCGACCCGGGCGATCTCGTAGCCCTCGGGTACTTCCGGCATCTTCTGCAGCATCAGATGCGGATCCGGAATGTCGACCAGCTCGTGGCTGTTCTCGAGATAGAAATGGTGATGCGCCGACACGTTGGTGTCGAAATAGGTTTTGGTGCCGTCGATGCTGACCTGGCGCAGCAGGCCCGCATCGGTCAACTGATTGAGCGTGTTGTAAACCGTCGCAAGCGACACCGGGACCTTGGCGAGGGTGGCCTCCTCGTAGAGCATTTCCGCGGTGAGATGCCTTGCGCCCTTGCCGAACAACAGCCAGCCCAGCGCCATCCTTTGACGAGTGGGGCGGAGGCCGGCCGCCTGCAGCATTTCATTGACGTCATGCCACGGGCAACCCGTCAGCGCCGGCTGGCGTCCACGGGCCGCAGAAAGGGCAGCGTCATCATTCAACATCGAGGCGTCGTCGCTCAGTTCCACGTCAGGCACCACGCTCGTTATCTAACCTACTATCGCGGAATATAAGGAGGAAATAGCTTAGATGCAAGTTTTTCGCAACTAGGACAAAGCCAGGGTCAAGAGGAACCCAGGTCGAGAAGCGACGATTTACCCCTCCCCACGGCGCTTTGCCGCTCGCGGGGGCTATGTTAGAGCTCCGCCAACCAGCTTATGCAACTTCTGCAAAGGTGAGCGCCGGCTGCCGCAGGGGGTATCCTGACCTGCGGTACTCGCGCCGATGGACGACATTTGGCGTGCTTCCCGCCCGAAAGCGGGTCGGAACGCTCAATTGGGATGTTGAGAGAGGCTGGTACAATGCCGGGGCGCAGCGGTTACGACTATGAGGATTTGCTGGCCAGCGGCCGCGGCGAGATTTTCGGCCAGGGCAATGCACAATTGCCGCTGCCGCCGATGCTGATGTTCGACCGCATCAGCGAAATTTCCGCCACCGGCGGCGAATATGGCAAGGGACTGATCCGTGCTGAACTCGATGTCAAATCGGACCTTTGGTTTTTTGGCTGCCATTTCAAGGGCGATCCGGTGATGCCGGGATGCCTCGGACTCGACGCGCTCTGGCAAATGGTGGGGTTCTTTCTGGCCTGGAGCGGCGGCCAGGGCCGCGGCCGCGCGCTCGGCCTCGGCGAATTGAAACTCTCCGGCCAGGTGATGCCGAATGTCCGCAAGCTTGTGTACAACGTCGACATCAAACGCGTGATGCGTTTAAAGCTAATGCTGGGCATCGCCGACGGGTGGCTTTCCGCCGACGGCGAGATTATCTATCGCGCGAAGGATTTGAGGGTCGGACTGTTCAAGCAGGATGCCGCGGTGCAGCCGGGAAACGTAAGATAGTTGCTCGGGCCACCAGGGCGGTTTTCGCTTCAGCGGCGGCCATGACATCAAAGCGCAACGGTAGGGCGAGGCGATCATGAGGCGGGTTGTCATCACGGGGATGGGTATCGTCTCGTCCATCGGAAACAACACCCAGGAAGTGCTTGCGAGTCTCCATGCGGCGAAGTCCGGAATCACCCGCGCGGACAAATATGCCGAGCTCGGCTTCCGCTCCCAGGTGCAGGGCGCGCCGACACTCAACCCGGCGGAGGTGATCGACCGCCGTGCGATGCGCTTCCTCGGCGAAGGCGCGGCCTGGAATCACATCGCGATGGAACAGGCGATCCAGGATTCCGGTCTCGAGCCCGGCGAGGTTTCCAACGTTCGCACCGGGATCATCATGGGCTCCGGCGGCCCCTCCGCCCGCACACTGGTCGAGGCGGCCGATACCACCCGCAGCAAGGGACCGAAGCGGGTCGGCCCGTTCGCGGTGCCGAAGGCGATGTCGTCGACGGCTTCCGCGACGCTTGCCACCTGGTTCAAGATCAAGGGCGTGAACTATTCGATCTCGTCGGCCTGCGCCACCTCGAACCATTGCATCGGCAACGCCTACGAGACCATCCAGATCGGCAAGCAGGACGTCATCTTCGCCGGCGGCTGCGAGGAACTCGACTGGACGTTGTCGGTGCTGTTCGACGCGATGGGCGCGATGTCGTCGAAATACAACGATACGCCCGCGACCGCGTCGCGCCCTTACGATATCAGCCGCGACGGCTTTGTCATCGCCGGCGGCGCCGGCGTGGTGGTGCTGGAAGAACTCGAGCGTGCCAGGGCGCGCGGCGCCCGCATCTACGGCGAAATCGTCGGCTATGGTGCGACCTCCGACGGTTATGACATGGTTGCGCCGTCGGGCGAGGGCGCCGAGCGCTGCATGCGAATGGCAATGGCGACGGTGGATGGCAAGGTCGACTACATCAATCCGCATGCGACCTCGACCCCGGCGGGCGACCCGCCCGAAATCGAGGCGATCCGCAAGGTATTCGGCATCGGCGACAAGTGCCCGCCGATTTCCGCGACCAAGGCTCTGACCGGCCACTCGCTCGGCGCCACCGGCGTGCAGGAAGCGATCTACTCGCTCCTGATGATGAACAACGGCTTCATCTGCGAGAGCGCCAATATCAGTGAACTCGATCCGGTCTTTGCCGACATGCCGATCGTGCGCAAGCGGATCGACAATGCGAGACTGGGAACCGTGCTTTCGAATTCCTTCGGATTCGGCGGCACCAACGCCACGCTGGTGTTCAAGCGGCTGGATGCGTGAGGATCTACTGTCGTCACGCCGCGTGCAAACGGGCATCCGTCCTCCGCGGCTCCCGTCGATCTTGCCAGGTTTCGATTGCCGGATCGGCCGCTGGCGCGGGCGATGACGCCAGAGCAGTGAGTGGAGCGCCGGGACGATGAACGACTGGATGAAAGGCAAGCGCGGGCTGGTCATGGGCGTCGCCAATGACCATTCGATTGCCTGGGGCATCGCCCAAACGCTGGCGGCGCAGGGTGCCGAGCTGGCCTTCACCTATCAAGGCGATGCGCTTGGCAAGCGAGTCAAGCCGCTGGCGCAGACCCTCGGCGTCGAACTGGTGCTGCCCTGCGACGTCGAGAACCTCGCCAGCGTCGATGCCGCGTTCGACGCGTTGCGCGCGAAATGGGGTCAGTTGGATTTTCTGGTCCACGCCATCGCATTCTCGGACAAGAACGAGCTGAAGGGACGCTATGCCGACACCACGCGCGAGAATTTTGCGCGCACCCTGCTGATATCCTGCTTTTCCTTCACCGAACTGGCCAAGCGCGCCGCCGAACTGATGCCGGCCTCGGGTGGCGCGATGATCACGCTGACCTTTGGCGGATCGATGCGGGTGATGCCGAATTACAATGTGATGGGCGTCGCCAAGGCGGCGCTGGAAGCCTCGGTACGGTATCTTGCCGCCGACTTCGGCCCGCGCGGCATTCGTGTCAACGCGATTTCGGCGGGCCCGGTACGGACGCTGGCCGGCTCCGGCATCGGCGATGCGCGCCTGATGTTCGCCTTCCAGCAGAAGCATTCGCCGCTTGGCCGCGGCGTGACGCTCGACGAGCTCGGCGGCTCGGCGCTGTATCTGCTCTCGGATCTTTCCGGCGGCGTCACCGGTGAAGTTCATTATGTCGATTCCGGCTACAACGTCATCTCGATGCCGCGCCCGGAAGATCTGAAGGAGACGGAATAACGCGCCAGCTCATCCCGCCGCGAGTTTTTCGGCGCGCTGGAACGCCGGCCGCGCCATGCATCGCGCGATATAGGCGTCGAACGAGGGGCGCGACGGCACCATCTTGAACAGGCGCACCGCGAAATTCAGCCCGGAGCCGATCCCGATATCGGCGGCCGAGAAAGCCTCGCCGAGAATCCACGGCCCTTTCGCCAGCGCGGCATCGAGCACGTCGAACACAAGCTGCGCGTCGCCCCACCCCGCCGATGCGGAATTCATCTCGATCTTGGTTGCGATCTGCACCATCGCCGGCTCGATGCAGCCCGGCGCAAAGAACAGCCAGTAGAGATATTTCGCCCGCAGCGGATCGCCCACGGCGGGCGCAAGCCCGGCCTCGGGATAGCGCTCGGCGACATAGGCGCAGATCGCGGCGGCCTCGGCCAGCGTCGCATCGCCGTCACGCAGCGCCGGCACCTTGCCCATCGGATTGATCGCGCGATATTCCGGCGTCTTCTGCGCGTCGGTCGACAGATCGGTCAGCACCCGCTGGTAAGGCTGGCCGGTTTCCTCCATCAGCCAAAGCGCGGTGAACGAACGGGTGCGGGGCGCCCAGTAGAGCTGCATCATGGTGCGGTCTCCTGTTTCTTCCATCGATAGTACTTCATGACGCCGTGCATGTCGCACGAACGGCCGCGGCGGCAAAATATGCACCAATAAAAAGGGCGGCCGCGAGGCCGCCCTGTTCAATTCGCACCTCGCCGACCTACTCGCCGGCGGCTTCGCGCGGCGGCGGTGCTTCCTTCTGCTTGGCCTCGAGGTCCTCGCCGGTTACCTGGTCGACCGCCTTCATCGACAGCCGCGTCTTGCCGCGATCGTCGAAGCCGAGCAGCTTGACCTTGACCTTGTCGCCTTCCTTGACGACGTCGGAGGTCTTCTGCACCCGGTTGGCGGCGAGCTGGCTGATGTGCACGAGGCCGTCCTTGGCGCCGAAGAAGTTCACGAACGCGCCGAACTCCATCACCTTGACCACGGTGCCGTCGTAGATCTGGCCGAGCTCCGGATCAGACGCGATCGACTTGATCCACTTGATTGCGGCCTTGATCAATTCGCCGTCGGCGGAGGCCACCTTGACGGTGCCGTCGTCCTCGATATTGACCTTGGCGCCGGTCTTCTCGACGATTTCGCGGATCACCTTGCCGCCGGTGCCGATCACTTCGCGGATCTTGTCGGTCGGTATCTTGAAGGTCTCGATGCGTGGCGCGTACTCGCCGAGTTCGGCGCGCGCGGCGGTCAGTGCCTTCGACATTTCGCCGAGGATGTGGATGCGCCCTTCCTTGGCCTGGCCGAGCGCGACCTTCATGATCTCTTCGGTGATGCCCTCGATCTTGATGTCCATCTGCAGCGAGGTGATGCCGTGGTCGGTGCCGGCGACCTTGAAGTCCATGTCACCGAGATGATCCTCGTCGCCGAGGATGTCGGACAGCACCGCAAAGCGCGAGCCCTCCAGGATCAGGCCCATGGCAATGCCCGCCGTCGGCCGCTTCAGCGGAACGCCGGCGTCCATCAGCGCCAGCGAGGCGCCGCAGACCGAGGCCATCGACGACGATCCGTTCGAACTCGGTGATCTCCGACACCACGCGCACCGTGTAGGGGAACTCGTGATGCGGCGGCAGCACCGGGTGGATCGCACGCCAGGCGAGCTTGCCGTGGCCGATTTCGCGGCGCTTGGTGCCGCCAAGCCGCCCGGTCTCGCCGACCGAATAGGGCGGGAAATTGTAGTGCAGCAGGAACTGTTCCTTGTAGGTGCCCGACAGCGAGTCGATGTACTGCTCGTCTTCGCCGGTCCCGAGCGTGGTCACCACCATCGCCTGGGTTTCACCACGGGTGAACAGTGCCGAGCCATGGGCGCGGGGCAAAACGCCGACTTCGGCGACGATATTGCGAACCGTCTTGACGTCGCGGCCGTCGATGCGCTTGCCGGTATCGAGAATGTTCCAGCGCACGATCTTGGCTTCCAGTTCCTTGAACACGCCGGCGATGCGTTGCTTGTCGTATTTCGGCTCCTCGCCCTCGGGGAAGTAATGCGCCATTACCTTCTCTTTGGCGGCGCCGACCGCGGCGTAGCGATCCTGCTTGACCGGGATCGCGTAGGCGGCGCGGAGATCCTGCTCGATCAGCCCGAGCATTTCCTTCTCCAGCGCGCTTTCATCGGCGATCTTGACGTCGCGCGGCTCCTTCGCGGCCTTCTCGGCCAGTTCGATGATGGCTTTGATCACCGGCTGGAAGTGACGGTGCCCGAACATCACCGCGCCGAGCATGATGTCTTCGTTGAGCTCCTTGGCTTCCAATTCCACCATCAGCACGGCGTCGGCGGTGCCGGCGACGACGAGGTCGAGCTGGGTCTCGACCATTTCGTCGAGCGTCGGGTTGAGCACATATTCGTCATTGGCAAAACCGACGCGGGCGGCGCCGATCGGGCCCTTGAAGGGGGCGCCGGAAATGGTCAGCGCGGCGGACGAGGCGACCAGCGCCAGAATGTCGGGATCGTTCTCCATGTCGTGCGACAGCACGGTGACGATGACCTGGGTCTCGTTGCGCCAGCCGTCGACGAACAGCGGACGGATCGGGCGGTCGATCAGCCGGGAAACCAGCGTTTCCTTTTCGGTGGGCCGGCCTTCGCGCTTGAAATAGCCGCCGGGAATGCGGCCCGCGGCGTAGGTCTTCTCCTGGTAGTCGACGGTCAGCGGCAGGAAGTCGACGCCCTCGCGGGGCGTCTTGGCGGCGACGACGGTGGCGAGCACCACGGTCTCGCCATAGGTCGCCATCACGGCGCCGTCGGCCTGGCGGGCGATCTTGCCGGTTTCAAGCTTGAGGGGACGGCCACCCCAGTCGATTTCGACTGAATGCGTATTGAACATTGCGATCTTCTTTCATGGGTTCACGAAAGCAGGGCCGCCTGAAACACAAAAACCATGCGCAAGATGGCGAGACGCTGGGCGACGACGTCGCAAGTCCAGCATCCGGCGATCCTGCCATGGTTTTCATGTCTCGAATGACGTCCATCCTTCCGATGGTACGGGCATCTCGCCCGTTACGCCCAACTGCCGGATTGCGGCTGGACGTTCTTGCGCATGATCTCGTCCGAAAACCGGAACACCACTTTTCGGGATCATGCATCGGCGCGGGCATTTTCTGGTCCGCGCGACGGACGCATGATCGGAGCGAAAAACCGGAAAGCCGATTTGGCCGGATCATGCGACAACGCGCGCGACATGCGCGCGTAAACTGGCAACTCAGCGACGAATATTATGCTTTTCGAGCAGCGCCTTGTAACGCGCTTCGTCCTTCTTCTTGATGTAATCGAGCAGCGAGCGGCGCGTTGCCACCATCTTCAAAAGACCGCGGCGCGAATGATTGTCCTTCACGTGGGATTTGAAATGCCCGGTGAGGTTGTTGATGCGTTCCGAAAGGATCGCGACCTGAACCTCGGGCGAGCCGGTGTCGCCGGCCTTGTTGGCATTCGTCTTGATGACTTCCGCTTTGCGTTCGGCGGTAATCGACATCGTCAAACACTTTCGTTGTTGCGAGCGGAACTGGCAGTCAGTCCGGTCAGGTTGAACACGCGCCTGGGGATGAGTTCGCCATTGCCAATTTCGGCGAGGGCCAGAAGCCGGCCTGCCACCGTGACATAGACTGTGCCGCTACTATAGGGCGCATCCCGTCCGCGCAGTAAAACGGCCTGGCCCCGGTGGAGCCTTGCCGCATCTGCCCGTGTGACGGCCAGTGCCGGGATGTCGTCCAGCGCGGTCTCAACGGGCAAAAGCGCGTCGGCGAGGCTGCCCTCGCCCGACGCGGCTCTATCGCACAAAGCCTCCAATTGTTCCAGCGGAATCATGTCGGCTTCCCCAAACGGGCCGACCAGGGTCCGCCGCAGCGCGCAGATATGGCCGTAGCAGCCGAGCAGGCGGCCGATATCGCGGGCAAGTGCCCGCACATAGGTGCCCTTGCCGCACTCGGCCTCAAACACCGAATGACTGCTATCCGGTTGTTCTACAAGAGATAAATGGTGAATCTCGACCGGCCGGGGCTGCAGCTCGACGGTTTCGCCGTCGCGCGCCAGATCATAGGCGCGCTCGCCCTGGACCTTGATCGCCGAGTATTGCGGCGGAATCTGCTCGATCACGCCGGTAAACCGCGGCAGCAGGGCCTCGATGGCCTCGGCGGAGGGCCGGAGATCGCTGGTCCGGACCGCCCGGCCCTCGGTATCGTCGGTATCGCGCTCCTCGCCCCAGCACACCGTGAAGCGATAGCGCTTGCGGCCGTCCATCACGAACGGAACCGTCTTGGTGGCCTCGCCCATCGCGATCGGCAGGCCGCCGGAAGCAAGCGGATCGAGCGTGCCGGCATGCCCGGCGCGCCTCGCCTGGAACAGCCGCTTCACCACCGCGACTGCGTGGGTCGAGGTCATGCCGATCGGCTTGTCGAGCACGATCCAGCCGTGGACGTCGCGCTTGTCACGCCGCGGCTGGTTGTTCGGACTCTGTTGCCTCGGCGCATGCGCCCGGTACGCGTCGTGGCGCGGGTCCGAAGAAATATTTTCTTCAGCGCCGATCGAATCGCCGATCGGTTGCCCGATCGCGGGGTTGGCAGGGGTAGCGGTCATCCGTTCACTCTTCCGAATCCGGCGAATCTGTTGCGAGGTCTCTTTGCACCGCAGGTGTTCGCAGTAATTTCTCTATTCGTTCCGCCTCGTCGAATCGGTCGTCGGCGCGGAAGCGGACATCAGGCGCAAATTTCAGGTTAACGCGGTGCGCGATCTCGCCGCGCAGGAATTTCCTGTTGCGCTCCAGCGCGGCGATCACGATTTCGATGTCGCGGCCGCCGAGCGGCATCACATAGATCGTCGCGAGCTTGAGGTCCGGCGACATCCGCACCTCGGGCACCGTGACGATGTGGCCCTCGAGGTCGGGATCGTGCACGATGCCCTGCGACAGGATGTCGGCGACGGCATGCCGCACGATTTCGCCGACGCGCAACTGGCGCTGCGAGCCGCCGGGGGCGGAACTCCTGTTGTGGTGCTGGGGCATTTTTTTCACCGGTCATGCCCGGGCTCGACCCGGGCATTCATCGTTCTTTGTAAGAGTCCGCCCTCGGCGGATGGATTGCCGGGTCAGGCCCGGCAATGACGAAAGAAAACAGCGCGCTCGTAAGGCTCGAACTCACAGGCTGCGCTGGATCGTCTCCACGCGATAGCATTCGATGACGTCGCCGACCCGCATGTCGCCGTAATTCTCGAACGCCATGCCGCATTCCTGGCCGGATTGCACTTCCTTCACCTCGTCCTTGAACCGCTTCAGGGTCGAGAGCTTGCCCTCATGCACCACGACATTGTCGCGGATCAGACGGACATTGGCGCCGCGTTCCACGGTACCGTCGGTGACCCGGCAGCCGGCGACCTTGCCGACCTTGGAGATGTTGAACACCTCCAGGATCTGGGCGTTGCCGAGCATGGTCTCGCGCAGCGTCGGCGCGAGCAGGCCGGACATCGCCTTTTTGATGTCGTCGACCAGATCGTAGATGATGTTGTAGTAGCGGATCTCGATGCCGTTGCGCTTGGCTGCGGCGGCCGCTTCCTTGTTGGCGCGGACGGAAAAGCCGATGATGGCGGCATTGAAGCCTTCCGCCAGCGTCACGTCGGATTCCGAGATGCCGCCGACGCCGGCATGCAGGATGCGCGCGGCGACCTCGTCGGTGCCGAGCTTTTCCAGCGATCCGAGGATGGCTTCGAGCGAACCCTGCACGTCGGCCTTGACGATCAGCGGGAATTCCTTGCGGCCCGAAGTCTTGAGCTGCGACATCATCTGCTCGAGCGAGCCGCGCATGCCGGAAATGCTGGCGGCAGCGTTCTCGCGCTTCTGATGGGCGCGATAACTCGTCACCTGGCGGGCGCGGGCTTCGTTCTCGACCACGGCGAGGCGGTCGCCGGCTTCCGGCGGTCCGTTGAAACCGAGCACTTCGACCGGCACCGAAGGTCCAGCCTCGTCGATGGTGTCGCCCTGGTCGGAAATCAGCGCACGGACGCGGCCCATTTCGGCGCCGGCCACGATGATGTCGCCGACCCGCAGCGTCCCGCGCTGCACCAGCACGGTGGCGACCGGGCCGCGGCCGCGATCGAGCTTGGCCTCGATCACGGTGCCTTCGGCGGGACGTTCCGCATTGGTCTTGAGGTCGAGCAGTTCGGCCTGCAACGCGATCATCTCGAGCAGCTTGTCGAGATTGGTCTTGTTCTTGGCGGAGACCTCGACATCGACAACGTCGCCGCCAAGCGATTCGACCTGCACTTCGTGCTGCAAAAGCTCGGTGCGCACCCGTTCCGGCCGGGCGTCGGGCTTGTCGATCTTGTTGATCGCCACGATCATCGGAACCTTGGCCGCCTTGGCGTGATTGATGGCTTCCACCGTCTGCGGCATGACGCCGTCATCGGCGGCGACCACCAGCACCACGATGTCGGTCACCTTGGCGCCGCGCGCGCGCATCGCGGTGAAGGCGGCGTGGCCGGGGGTGTCGATGAAGGTGATCTTCTTGCCGCTTTCCGGCGAGGTCACCTGATAGGCGCCGATATGCTGGGTGATGCCGCCGGCCTCGCCCGATACCACGTTGGCGTGGCGAAGCGCGTCGAGCAGCGAGGTCTTGCCGTGGTCGACATGGCCCATCACGGTGACGACCGGCGAGCGCGGCTCGGTATCGGTGGAATTGTCGACGATATCGAACAGGCCTTCCTCGACGTCGGAAGCGGCGACGCGCTTGACGGTGTGGCCCATTTCCTCGGCGATCAGTTGCGCGGTATCGGCGTCGATCACGTCGGTGATCTTGTGCATCGAGCCCTGCTTCATCAGCAGGCGGACCACGTCGACGGCGCGCTCGGACATCCGGTTGGCGAGTTCCTGGATTGCGATCGCTTCCGGGATCGTCACTTCGCGAATCAGCTTTTCCTTCGGCTCGTTCGAGGCATGTCCCTTGAGGCGCTGGGTGCGGCGGCGGAACGACGCGATCGAGCGCTCGCGCACGTCGTCGGCATTGAGCGCGGTGACGAGGGTGAGGCGGCCGCGCTGCTTTTGCGGCGCCGGCTTGGCCGTCGTCTTGGGCGCTGTGGCGGGACGGACCACGCCGCCGGGACCGCGACGCACCTGGCGCGGGCCTTCATCCTCGTCGCTGATATCGGCGGCGATGCCGGGCGCCCGCACCGGAACCGCGGCGCGCGCGGTGGCCGCGGCCTTGGCTTCGGCCTCGCCAAAGCGCTTCTTGGCTTCCAGTTCGGCCTTGCGCTTGGCCTCCTCGTCCTGGCGATGACGCTCCTCTTCGGCCTTGCGGCGGGCCTCGGCGGCTTCGCGTTCGGCCTGCTCGATGCCTTCCTTGCTGTTGCGGCGCTTGGCTTCCTCTTCGGCCAGCCGTCGTTCCTCGACGTCGCGCAGCTTGGCGTCGGCGAGCGCGCTGGCGCGCGCGGTCCGCTCATCCTCGGTCAGCGTCCGCAGCACGACGCCCGAATTGCTGCGCGGTGCCGCCGGCGGCGGCGCCGGACGGGCGAGGGGCGCCTTGGCGGGCGCGGCCTTGGCGGCAGCCGGCTCGGGCGCGCTGGCTGGGTCCGCCAGCGGTCCATCGCCGCCGATGCGGCGCTTGCCACGTTTTTCGACCACCACCTGCTTGGTGCGGCCATGGCTGAAGCTCTGGCGCACGGTGCCCGTCTCGACGCGCGGCTTGAGCGTCAAGGTCTTGGTCGGGACACTCAGTGTCTTGTCGCCAGGCGTTTTCGTATCAACCATTCAGCAGTCCTAATCTCGTTGCGTCGTGCGAGTCTGCACGGTTTGTGTCGGCGAATTCCGGGCCGCGCGGCCGGCGGTCTTGTCGTCATCCGCCATCCGGTATCGGACCAGTGTATGGCTGCGCGACAGGAAGGTCTTGCTCGCCGGGCCCGCGAGCAGCGCAGCATGTATCACATTTGACCGGCCCAGTGCCAAATCCAATTGTTCCGAGGTCAGTGCCGTGACCACCGGAAGTTCAGGCGATTCATCGTTAAATCCGGCATTTTGCCTGGCGATGGCGTCCAATTTGCGGATTCCGTCCGCCGCGCCGTCGGCGGCATGGACCAGGACCTGGACCTGTCGCTGCCCCAGCGCGGTCTCGACCTTGCCGAAGCCGGATAACACCTGGCCGGCCTTGGCAGCCATGGCGAGCGCCTCCACCAGGCTGCGTTCCAGCAGGGCTTCGGTCGTCTCCGAAAGCGCCGGCCCGACCCGGACCGCGCGCTTGAACCCCTTGCCGAACTGGTTGCGGCGCACCGCTTCCGCAACCGCCCGGCGCGAGGCCGACACCCACAGGCCGCGGCCGGGAAGCTTGCGCTTCAGGTCCGGGACGACCTCGCCGGTGGGCGAGACGACAAACCGGATCAGCTCATCGATCGGCCGCACCTCGCGCGTGACCGCACACATCCGCATCGTCGCGGACCTGTCGGTCCGCGGTCCGTTGTCGAGATCGGGGTCGGCGAAAGCAAGCATGCCTGGGACATCGCTCCTGTCATCTGCGCGCGTACGGTGCGCACAACCGCTGTTCGGGGGTGCGGAACACGCCTCAAACCGGCTGTTCTTCGGGGGCCTCGGTCTCCTCGACATCCTTGGCGAGGTCGGCCTCGGTGATCCAGCCGGCAAGCAGCCGCGCCTGCATGATCAGGTTCTCGGCATCATCGCGCGAGATTTCGTTGGCATCGAGAATACCGGGATGCTTGGTCGGCTCGCCGCCTTCCTTGCGCTCGGTCCAGCCGACCAAATCGTCGGTGGCGCAGCCAGCCAGATCCTCCACGGTCTTGATGTCATTCTCGCCGAACTTCACCAGCATCTTCGAGGTGATGCCGGGTACCGTCTTCAATGCGTCATCCACGCCAAGTTCCTTACGTTTGTTTTCGAGCTCGGTCTCGAGCTGCTCCAGATATTCCTTGGCGCGGCTCTGCAATTCGTTGGCAGTCTCATCGTCAAAGCCTTCGATGCCGGCCAATTCCCTGACGTCGACCAGCGCCAGTTCTTCCACCGAGGTGAAGCCTTCCGACGCCAGAAGCTGGCCGACCACCTCGTCGACGTTGAGCGATTCCATGAATACCCGCGTCGAATTCTCGAAATCGGCCTGGCGGCGTTCGGATTCTTCCTGTTCGGTGAGGATGTCGATGTCCCAGCCGGTCAGTTGCGAGGCCAGCCGGACGTTCTGCCCGCGCCGTCCGATCGCCAGCGACAGTTGGTTATTGGTGTCGGGCACCACCACCTCGATCCGCTCGCGGTCCTCGTCGATCACCACCTTGGCGACTTCGGCCGGCGCCAGCGCGTTGACGACGAAGGTCGCGATATCCGGCGACCACGGGATGATGTCGATCTTCTCGCCCTGCAATTCGTTGACCACGGCCTGCACGCGCGAGCCGCGCATGCCGACGCAGGCGCCGACCGGATCGACCGAGGAATCGCGCGAGATCACGCCGATTTTCGCACGCGAGCCGGGATCGCGGGCCACCGCCTTGATCTCGACGATGCCGTCGTAGATTTCCGGCACTTCCTGCGCGAACAGCTTCGCCATGAACTGCGGATGCGTGCGGGAAAGGAAGATCTGCGGCCCGCGGGTTTCGCGCCGCACATCGAAAATATAGGCGCGGACGCGGTCGCCGTTGCGGAATACCTCGCGCGGCAGCATCTCGTCGCGGCGCACGATGGCCTCGCCGCGGCCGAGATCGACAATGACGCTGCCATATTCGACCCGCTTGACGATGCCGTTGACGATGTCGCCGATGCGGTCCTTGAATTCCTGATACTGGCGGTCGCGCTCGGCCTCGCGCACCTTTTGCACAATTACCTGCTTGGCCGATTGCGCGGCGATGCGGCCATATTCCAGCGGCGGCAGGGTGTCGGCGATGGTGTCGCCGACCTGTGCGCCCGGATTGGCGCGCTGCGCATCCGCCAGCGAAATCTGGTTCGACGAATTCTCGACCTGCTCGACCACCAGCATGTGGCGCGACAGCCGCAGCTCGCCTTTTTTGGCATCGATCTCGGCGTGCACGTCGGTCTCGCTGCCGTAGCGGGCGCGCGCCGCCTTGGCGATGGCGTCTTCCATCGCCGCGATCACGATCGAGCGGTCGATCGACTTTTCGCGGGCGACCGCGTCCGCGATCTGCAGCAGTTCGAGTTTGTTGGCGCTGACAGCGGCCATGGCTAGTCTCCTCTCGTGGGATCAATGTCGCCCCGGCGCAGCTTGGCGGCGGCGAGGCGGTGTTCCTTGGTGTTGTTCGGCGCGCTTTTGCGGGCGCGGGCAGGCTTTAATTTCGGCTTCGGTTTGTTACTTTTCGCCGGATCGCTTTTTTTCGCATAAGGCGGCGGCGGTGGTTCGAGTCCGAGGTTGCGGCGCAGCTCGCGTTCCGCGGCCTTGCCGCGCCGCATCGATTCGGCGATCAGCTCGTCGGTCAGGACCAGCCTTGCGTCCGCGATGTCTTCCATGATCAACGCGACATCGGCCTCTTCGCCGGCGCGGATGTCGTCGCGATGCAGCCGCACCGCATTGCCCTCGACGCCTGCCAGCGTGCCGCGGAATCGCTTGCGGCCCTGATGCGCTACTGCCATTTCGATCTTCACGAGATGGCCGGCATGGCGCTCGAAATCGGAACGGCGGACCAGCGGCCGGTCGATGCCGGGCGAGGAAATCTCCAGCCGGTAGGCGCGGTCGATCGGATCGGCGATATCGAGCACCGGCGACAGCGCTCTCGAAATCGCCTCGCAGTCCTCGATCTGCATCGATCCGTCGGGCCGCTCCGCCATGATCTGCACGGTGCAGCCGAGTTCCGCGGAGATCTTGATCCGCACCAGCCGGTAGCCCATGCCCTGTAATACCGGCGCGGCGACCGCCGACACCCGCGCCGCCATGCCGGGTTCAACCACCAGGCGCGGCTCGGCAAGCAGATCGGCGTCCACGGAACCAGCGATCGAATCGGTCATGTCCAGCGTCAAAATCGGTCTTACTTTGCATTGGGTTGGCCGGGCCTTGCGGCGGTCCGGCGCGGCTACCCGAACTGCACCCGGCGCGATCATCGGCGCGAGGCCCGTTCAGGTAATAAAAAAGAGCGGGTCCCGCGGGGGCCCACTCTCAATACGCGATCGTATGAGAACCATAAGTTGCCGCTGATATAGCGGTTTTCACACGACCCGACAAGGCCCGCAACGCCCTGGGCCACGAATTAACGTCGCTTCGGGCACGGTTTTCAAATCTAACCCTTCCTTCACCAAGGCTACCTAAATTGCCGAAAATCGCCGCATCGGCGGTTTTTTGAGTCGGTTTGATGACCGCTGCCACCGCGCTGATCCCCGGGCTCGACGAGATCGTCAAAGGCGGCGATCCGCAACGCCGGGCCAAGGCAGCCCGGCGGATCGCCGAACTGTTCCTGGTTGGGGCCGCGAGTTTCAGGCCCGATCACGTCAATCTGTTCGACGACGTCCTGATCGGCCTCGTTCCCCACACCGAACTCGCCGCCCGCGCCGAACTGGCCGAACGGCTGTCCGCTCTTGCCAATGCGCCGCGCGGGTTGGTCGGGCAGTTTGCGCGCGAAGACGAATTGTCGGTCGCAGGACCGGTGCTGCGCCGATCGCCGGTGATCGATGAACGGCTGCTGGTCGAAATCGCGCGGATGAGGGGCCAGGGTCATCTGCTGGCGATGACCGAACGCCCGACGCTGTCCGGCGATCTCACCGATGTGATCGTGCGCCGCGGCGACCGCGAGGTCGTCAGGCGTGCCGCCGGCAATTCCGGCGCGGTGTTTTCACCCGCCGGCTATTCGACGCTGATCGACCGCGCCGGGCATGACGGCGTGCTGACCCTGACCGTCGGCCAGCGCGACGACCTTTCGGCAGCGCAGTTGAAGGATCTCCTGGCTGGGTCGGTCGATATCATCCGCCGCCGCCTGTTCGATGTCGTCAAGCCCGGCCGGCAAGCCGCAATCAAGCAGGCAATGAACGACATTTCCGGCACGCCGGTACGGACCGAGAGCCGCCGCGACTTCGCGCCGGCGCAGCGTGCCATCCTCGCGCTGCACGCAACGGGCGAACTCCACGAGGCTGCGTTGCTCGGCTTTGCCAAGAACCATCAATACGAGGAATCGATCGCCGCATTGTCGGCGATGTCGACGGTGAAAATCAGCACCCTCGACCGCCTGATCACCGGCGAGCGTTACGATCCGATCCTGATTATCGGCAAGGCGCTCGGCCTCGAATGGGCGACCGTGCGTGCGCTGATCCTGCTTCGGCTCGGCCCGAGCCGGATCCCGTCGCCGGCGGACATCGAGGCCGCGCGGGTGAACTTCGCGCGCCTGATGCCCTCGACCGCCGAACGGGTGGTGGATTTCTGGCGGACCCGTCCGCCGGTCTGACGCCTGTAGGTCATTGCGAGCGCAAGCGAAGCATCCGACACTCGTTGTCATTCCGGGGCGCGCGCAGCGCGAGCCCGGAATCCATACTCACGATGGTGGTTATGGATTCCGGGCCTGCGCCAAGAGGCGCATCCCGGAATGACAGAGTTGGATGCTTCCTCACAATGCTACGGGATGACGGACTGCGGCTTCAGCAACCCGTCTTCCGGAACCGCAGATAGGTCGCGACCCGGCCTTCGCGCTCGGCTTTGCGTCCGTAGCGCGTCATGGTGTAGCCGGCCCAGGGCAGCCGCCAATCGAGGCTTCGCTCCGCGGTCCAGACGAAATCGGTCGAGCGCGCAAGATGCCAGAGCGTCCAGGCGCAATAGTCGGCGATGTCGCTGACGAAGCGGAATTCACCGCCCGGCTTGAGCGCGCGCGCCATCGCGACGACGGTGGCGTCCTGCACAAAACGCCGCTTCCAGTGCCGCCGTTTCGGCCAGGGGTCGGGATGGATCAGGTCGATCCGCGCCAGCGAGCCCGGCGGCACCCACGCCAGCAATTCGGTGGCATCGCCCGCCAGCAGCCGGATATTGCCGATAGCGCGAGCCTCGATCTGCGTCAGGATCTTGGCCATGCCATTGACATAGGGCTCGCAGCCGATGAACCCGACAGCAGCAAGGGCGCCCGCTTCCGCGATCAGGTGTTCACCGCCACCGAAGCCGATTTCGAGCCTGATCTCGCGGACCGGCGGGTCGAACAGGTCGGCAAGATCGGATGGGCCGGGATTGCCGATGTCGAGCGACAGGCGCGGCAGCAATTGCTCGATCAGGCCGGCCTGGTGCGCGCGAAGCTTGTGACCCTTGCGCCGCCCGAAGAACGCGCCCTGCGCGGGAGCGGCCGCCGCATCGGACGAGGAATCGCGATGGTCGGGATCGCGCCCGGCGATGCTCATCGCAAGGTCTGGTACAGCCGATGCAGCAGGCGTGCCCGCGGTTCGATCGACGATATGTACATCTGCTCATAGTGGGTATGGGCGCCCTTGCCGTCGACGCCGAGGCCGTCGAGTGTCGCGGTGTGGGGCGCGGTGAAATTGCCGTCGGAGCCGCCACCGGTCGAGGTGTCCAGCAGTTCGAAGCCGATCTCGGCGGCGAGCGACCGTGCGTGCTGGTAGAGCGCCGCGCCGGCGTTGCCCTTCTCGTAGGGCGGACGATTCAATCCGCCGACGACCTCGATGCTGACGCCTTCGGTGCGCGGTCTCAGGTTCTGGATCCGGGCCACGAATTCGTCGGCGTCCGCGAGGGTGCGAATGCGGAGGTCGACCTCGGCGGAGGCCTCCTCGGCAATGACGTTCGGCCTGGTGCCGCCTTTGATCACGCCGACATTGACGGTGACGCCGCGTTCGGGGTCGTTCATGGCATCCAGCGCCTGAATGATATAAGCGAGCTCGCGGACCGCGCTGCGGCCGTCTTCCGGCCGGGAGCCGGCATGGGCGGGCACGCCCTTGACGAAAATATCGAACCGCCCGACGCCCTTGCGCCCGGTGACGATCTTTCCGCCATCGCGGGCAGGCTCCGTCACCAGCACGTATTTGGCCTTGCGGCCCTCGGCCTCGATCAGTGCGCGCGAGGTTGGACTGCCGATTTCTTCATCCGAGACATAGAGCTGGGTCACGCCCAGCGGCGAACCTTCGGCCGTCGTGGAAAGCACGCGGAAGGCATGATAGGCGAGATAGGCGCCGCCCTTCATGTCGTAGATGCCGGGGCCGAATGCGCTGTCGCCTTCGATCCGAAACGGCAGCCGCTCGATGAATCGCATCGGATGCACCGTATCGAGATGGCTCAGCACCAGGATGCCCGGCGCGTCCTGGCCCCACGACGAGCGCGCCACCAGATGATCGCCGCACCCGCTCCGTCCCGCGACGCGCTCGATGGTGGCCGGCAGGTCGCGATAGCCCTCCGCGACCAGGCTCGCAAGCCGGTTGACCTGCGCGGGCGCCTCCGTCGGCGTCTCGATTTCGACCCAGCGGCGAATGCCGTCGAGGATGGTATTTGAATCGAACGGGTTGTTGACTGTCATGCGGGTGGTGCTGTCTGCCAGAGGAGTCAACTAGCGTCATTCGGGGATGGTGCGCAACCACCAGACCTGGAATCTCGAAATTCCGGGTTCGATGCGATGCATCGCCCCGGAATGATACGTCAACTCAGCGCTTGTCCGGGCCTTCGCGTGCGGCGATCTGTTCGACCATCTCGACAATGCTGCGCCGAAGCTTGGCGTCGGTGATGCGCGTGAAGGCACGGGTCAGCGCCAGGCCCTCGGACGTCGCGAGGAAATCGGAAACGTAGGCCGGCGAGGTGCCTTCGCCGAAGCCGTCGGAGGTCGCGGCGGCGCTCGGTCCGCCCTCGAACAAAAACGATACCGGCACCTGGAGAATTTCGGAGATCTGCTGAATGCGGCTTGCCCCGACCCGGTTGGTGCCCTTTTCGTATTTCTGCACCTGCTGGAAGGTGAGGCCGAGGGCTTCGCCGAGCTTCTCCTGGCTCATGCCCAGCATGATGCGGCGCATGCGCACCCGGCTGCCGACATATTTGTCAACAGGGTTCGGCGCTTTGGTCGACATCGGGCACTCCTTGGTCCCACGCGGCCATGAGACGAAGCGAAACGGGATTATGCCTCGGGCGACGATACCATCAATCCCTCGGGATTGGCAGCAATGCGGACAATTTGAGCAAGGCTGCGTCACGACCTGCGCTTCGCAACGCGCCGCCGGATCACCAGGATTAACGCGGCGATAACGATAATCGCGGCGGGAATGTCGCCGGCGCGGGCGTAAATCGTCGGCGCGATCGCCGACGGCAGGGCGGAATCGAGCACGCCTTCGACGCCGAGGCCGAGCCGTGCGACGATCCGCCCCAACGGATCGATCACTGCGGAGATGCCGGTGTTGGCGGCGCGAACCACCGGCAACCCTTCCTCGATCGCGCGCAGTCGCACCTGCTGCAAATGCTGATAGGGGCCGGTTGAATCTCCGAACCAGCCGTCATTGGTCAGGTTGACGATCCAGCCCGGCCGGTTGTTGCGTTCGGCAACGTCGCCGGGAAACACCGCCTCATAGCAGATCAGGGGTAGCGCGGCCGGCGCGTGCGGGATCTCCAGCGGCCGGCGGCGCGTGCCCGGAATAAATCCGCCGTGAACCTTGGTCAGTTGCTCGAAGCCCAGTTTCTCCATCCAGTCCTGGAACGGCAGGTATTCGCCGAACGGCACCAGATGCAGCTTGTCGTAGACCGACAGCACGCTGCCGTCGTGATCGATGACATAGATGGAATTATAGGCGCGGGTGATCTTGGTGCCCGGCGGCAGGTCGGGCGCGCGTACCGCGCCGGTGATCAGGACGGTGCCCTTGGGCAGGAAATCGGCGATCTGAGCCATCGCATCGGCTTCGCGGGTCAGAAAGAACGGAAACGCCGATTCCGGCCAGATCAGGATGTTGACGTCGCGCACGCCGGTCGATTGCGGTCCCGAGGCGCGGTCGGACAGCGTCAAATATTTCTGCATCACGGCCGCCTTGGCGGAGTAGTTGAAGCGGACGTCCTGCTGCAGATTCGGCTGCATAATCCGCAGCTTGAGGTTGGCCAATGTCGCGGTCGGCTGCAGCGTCAGGCGAACGGCGCCGAACACGCCCATCGCGACCAGCAGCAGCACGGCCGATGCCGGCGTGAGCCAGGGCTTGCGGCCGCGCGCGCTACCGTCGATCAGCGTGGCGGGACTTGCGAAGATCGCCACCGCAAGAAAGGTCAGCCCCCACAGCCCGATCAGCGATGCGGTCTGCGCCAGCGCCAGCGGCTCGCTCAAGGCGTAGCCGAACGCATTCCAGGGAAAGCCGGTCAAGAGGTGACCGCGCAGCCATTCGCTGATGGTCAGCGCGGCGGCGAGCGCCAGCACGCGCGAAGCGTCCCGGGTCCAGATCAGCCGAGCCAATGCAAAGCCAAAGGCGGGAAACAGCGCCAGATAGGCCGGCAGGCCGAGAACGGCGAACGGCATCAGCCACGCGAAAGTGGATGCGTCGACCAGGAACGCGTAGCCGATCCAGTACAGGCCCGGCACGAAATAGCCGAGGCCGAACCACCAGCCGGCCATCGCCGCCGCCGGCACCCCACGCAGCCGTCCCGCACCGGCGCCATCGATCAGCCAGACCATGACCGGAAAGGTCAGAAACAGCACCGGCCAGGCGTTGAAAGGCGCCATTGCCAGCGACGACAAGGCCCCCGCCACCAGTGCGATGACGGCGCGTTTCCATCCCCATGCCAGGATGATGGCAAGGGCGGCGGCGCGGAATCTGCCGGCGGGTTTCACGGTGAGCCGGCTCCGTCGCCGGACGGGCCTGTGTTGTCGTTGGCCTGCACCTGACCGGCCTCCGGTGTCAATTCGCGACGCCGGCTCGCGCGCGGCGCGGCGCGTTCCTTGCTGGTGCTGATGCGCAGCCGCTTGACGCGCCGCGGATCGGCGTCGAGCACCTCGATTTCGAAATTGCCGGGTCCGGAAATGACTTCGCCGCGCACCGGCAGGCGGCCGACATGGGTGACGAGGTAACCGCCGAGCGTCTCGACCTCCTCTCCGGCCTCGCCAGTGACGAACTCCTCGCCGATCACGGAGCGGACGTCGTCGAGGCTCGCGCGCGCGTCGGCGATGAACGAATTGTCCGGCTGCCGCACGATCGCCGGCGGTTCGTCGCTGTCGTGCTCATCGTCGATCTCACCGACGATCTGTTCGACGATGTCTTCGATCGACACCAGGCCGTCGGTGCCGCCATATTCGTCCACCACCAGCGCCAGATGGATACGCGAGGCCTGCATCTGCGCCAACAGGTCGATCGCCCGCATCGACGGCGGCACGTATAGCAGCTTTCGGATGATGCTGGCGTCGGCCAGCGGCAGCGCCAGATCGACCGCGCGCAGGTCGAGGCCGGCCGGGAAGGGCTTCTTGCGCTTGATCTTGCCGGTGTCGATCACGCGCGCCCTGGCGGTCATGAACGCCAACAGGTCGCGGATATGCACCATGCCTTCGGGATCGTCGAGGGTTTCATTGTAAACCACCAGCCGCGAATGGGCGGCGCTCTCGAACAGGCTCATCAATTCGCCGAGCGGAATGTCACGCTTGACGGCGACGATGTCGGCGCGATGGATCATCACGTCGGCGATGCGGCGCTCATGCAGCCCGAGGATATTGCGCAGCATGGTGCGCTCGATCGCCGAAAAGCCCGCCTCGTCCGGCGTGCTGGCATCGAGCACGACCTGCAGATCGTCGCGCACCGATCCCGGCTTCCAGCCGAACAGGGTGCGGATGGCGCGGACCAGCCAGTTCTCGGCGGCGGGACGCAGCACCTCACCCTCCCGCACCACCGCCGGCAGGTTGCGGATGTTGCGCGGATTGTCATGGGTCGGTTCGGAGTCCGCCATCTCAGTCGATCCGTTCCCGATCCACGTAGGGATCGGGGATGCCGAGTTGCGCCAGGATCTCCGTCTCCAGCGATTCCATGGCTTCGGCGTCGTTATCGTTCTCATGATCATAGCCGATCAAATGCAGGAAACCGTGCACCGCCAGATGGCTGAGATGATGGTCGAACGGCTTCTGTTCGTCATCCGCCTCGCGGCGGGTCGTCTCGTAGGCGATGGCGATGTCGCCGAGCATGCGCGGGGCGTCATCGGGGCTGGTCGGGCCGGTCGGCTGCAGCGCCGGAAACGACAGCACGTTGGTCGGCTTGTCGATGCCGCGCCAGTTGCTGTTCAGGGTGCGAATGCCGGCGTCGTCGGTCAGCATCACCGCGAGTTCGGCATCGCCGACATCGGCATCGACCATGCCTGCTGCGGCCGCTACTGCGCGATGGATGGCCGCTTCGGCATCGGGTTCGGCCCGCCAGCAATCGGCGACAACGAGAACCTCTGATATGGGAAGCGCAAGCGGGGGCATCGGTTCGGAATTTCTGCCGCGGAGGGGGATCACCCCCGGCGCGCTTTCGGCGGAGGATTTTCGCATCAAGGCCTGCTGGTTGCCGTCCGCTGCGGCAATCCTTCATAGGCGGCGACGATCCGTGCCACCAGTTCGTGGCGGATCACGTCTTCGGCCGTGAATTTCACCTGGGCAATCCCCTCGACGCCGTCGAGCAGCCTTGCGGCTTCGGCCAAACCGGAGGTCTGCCCGTTCGGCAGGTCGACCTGGGAGGGATCGCCGGTGACGATCATGCGGCTGTTTTCGCCGAGCCGGGTCAGGAACATCTTCATCTGCATCGAGGTGGTGTTCTGCGCCTCATCCAGAATGATCGCAGCATTGGTCAGGGTCCGGCCGCGCATGAAGGCGAGCGGCGCAATCTCGATCTCGCCGCCTTGCAGCGCGCGCTCGACGATCCGCGAATCCATCAGGTCGTACAGCGCATCGTAGATCGGCCGCAGATAGGGATCGACCTTCTCGCGCAGATCGCCGGGCAGGAAGCCCAGCCGTTCGCCGGCCTCCACCGCCGGCCGCGACAGAATGATGCGATCGACTTCCTTGCGTTCGAACAATTGCGCGGCATGCGCCACCGCAAGCCAGGTCTTGCCGGTGCCGGCGGGGCCGATGCCGAACACCAGTTCATGGCGCTTGAGCGCGCGGATATACGAATCCTGCGCCGCGGTGCGCGCCCGCACCGGGCGCTTGCGCAGGTTGATGGTCTCGAACGAGGATTTGACCGTCTTGGCGTCGAATTCGAACAGCGAGCCCTGCGCGATCACAGCGCGGATCGCGCCCTCGACGTCGCCCTGCGCCAGATCGTGCCCCTGCGTCGCCTGCGTGTACAGCGTTTCCAGCACGCGCCGCACCGCGTCGCAGCCGTCGCGCGATCCGGCGATGGTGATGTGATTGCCGCGGGAATCGACCACGACGCCAAGCCGGCGCTCGATCAGCGCCAGGTTTTGCCCGTAGGGCCCGACCAGGGCCGAGACCGCGCGATTGTCGTCGAAATCGATCACGACTTGCGCTTCGGGCGGGATCTGCAGGTCGCGATCAAGTTTGCGGCTGGGAGCGAGCGAAGGTGAATCCGATGCGCTTTTTGGCAAGGGTTCAGGCTCCCATGATGAGGTGAGGCGAACGAGACGGCGGGGAAACAGCGAGTTGCGCCGAAGGCGCGGCGGCAGGTGCCGCAAGTTCCCCGAGCAGGCTGTAGCGCTCGAGGCTTGCAATCGTCACCGGCAGCACCTGGCCGATCATATCCGCAGGCGCCATCACGTGCGCCGGCTGCAGATAAGCGGTGCGGCCGACGATCTGACCGGGATTGCGCGCGGCGCGCTCGAACAGCACATCGACAGTGCGGCCAATCGCGGCCCGATTGAAGGCCGATTGCTGGCTGTCGATCAATTCCTGAAGCCGCACCAATCGCTCGTCCATCTCGGCCGCTGACACCGTCTCCTGCAGGTCCGCCGCCGGCGTCCCTGGCCGCGGCGAATATTTGAACGAATAGGCGCCAGCGTACCCGATTTGCGTGACGAGAGCGAGGGTGGCGGCGAAATCTTCCTCGCGCTCGCCGGGGAAGCCCACGATAAAATCTGATGAAAAAGCAATATCTTGCCGTGCAGCACGAAACCGGTCGATGACGCGCCGATAGTCATCGGCGCTATGCTTGCGGTTCATGGCGGCCAGAATCCGGTCGGAACCGGACTGCACCGGAAGGTGCACAAACGGCATCAGCGCCGGCAGCTCGCGATGCGCCTCGATCAGCGTCTCGTCGACATCTCGGGGATGACTGGTCGAGTAGCGCAAACGGACGATGCCCGGAATTTCCGCAAGCCGTCGCAGCAAGCTGCCGAGCGACCAGATCCGTCCGTCCGGTCCTTCGCCGTGATAGGCATTGACGTTCTGCCCGATCAGGGTGATTTCGCGCACGCCGCTGTCGGCCAGCCGAAGCACGTCGTCGGCGATTCGCGCGACCGGCCGCGACATCTCGGCGCCGCGGGTATAGGGCACCACGCAGAAGGTGCAGAACTTGTCGCAGCCTTCCTGCACCGTCACGAAGGAGGAAATGCCGCGGGCGCGGATTGCCTCGGGCCTCGGCGGGGCGAGCGAGCCGAACTTGTCCGCGACCGGGAATTCGGTTTCCACCGCGCGGCCGTAACGGCCAGCGCGGGCGAGCAGTTGCGGCAGATGATGGTAGCTCTGCGGGCCGACCACGATATCGACCGCCGGCGCGCGGCGGATGATCTCATCGCCTTCGGCCTGTGCGACGCAGCCAGCCACGGCAATGCTGATCTGGCGCCCATTGCGCGCGGCGCTGTCCTTGATCGCGCGCAACCGCCCAAGCTCCGAATAGACTTTCTCGGACGCCTTTTCGCGGATGTGGCAGGTGTTGAGGATCACCAGATCCGCATCGTCGACGCTGGCGGTCTCGACAAAGCCCTCTGGCGCCAGCGTGTCCACCATGCGTTGCGCATCGTAGACATTCATCTGACAGCCATAGGACTTGATATGCAGCTTGCGCGGCGACTTCATGGAACCTGAATGCTGGGCGGACATGGCGCCAATGCGGCGCGAGGCTCAGTTATAGGCTAAATCCCCGGAAATCCAGTGTTTACCCTCCTGCCGATCAAATCCGGCAATAGCCGCATATCGTCAAAGGTCTGGACCGCGCCGGCGGCCCGCAGCCTCGCGGCATAGCCGGGGCGGCAGTGGCTGCCGCCGTGAAAGCCCAGCACGTTCATTCCGGCGGCAAGCGCCGCGGTGACACCGGGCACGCTGTCCTCGATTACCACACACCGTGCCGCAGATGCCCGCATCTGCCGGGCCGCGAACAGAAACAGGTCCGGTGCCGGCTTGCCGCGCTCAACCTGGGTCGCCGAGAATATGCTGGGTGCAAACGTGTCATAGAGGCCGGCGCAAGTAAGACCATGCCTGATCTTTTCGGGCGTGCTGCTCGATGCCACGCATTTGGGCAGCCCGATTGCGGCGATCGCAGCGCCGACATTCGAAATTGCCCTGAGATCGTCGGTGTAGAACCGCAGCGTGGAGCTGTTGACCTGCGCCTCGAAATCGTCGGGAAGCTTGCGGCCGATCTCGGCTTCGACGATCAGGCGCGCTTCGCGATCCGAGATGCCGAGGAACTGCTCAAGCACCTGCTCCTCGGTGATCGGATAGCCGTGACGCGTCAGCGTCTCGGCATGGGCGCGGCACGAGATGACCTCGCTGTCGACCAGCACGCCGTCGCAATCGAAAATAACAAGGTCGAAATTGGCGCGATCAGGATTTGTCGTCATCGAGCGGGACGCAGTACAGTTCCAGTCGGTGATCGACCAGCTTGTAGCCGAGCTTGCGGGCGATCTCGGCCTGCAATTGCTCGATCTCCTCGGAGGTGAATTCGATCACCTTGCCGTCACGCAGATTGATCAGATGGTCGTGGTGGCTGTCGCGCATCTGTTCGTAGCGGGCGCGGCCCTCGCGAAAATCATGCCGCTCGATGATGCCGGCGTCCTCGAACAGCTTGACGGTGCGATACACCGTCGAGATCGAGATCTTGTCGTCGACCGCGACACATCGGCGATACAGTTCCTCGACGTCGGGATGATCCACGGCTTCCGCCAGCACGCGCGCAATGACACGGCGCTGCTCGGTCATGCGCATGCCGGTGGCGGCACAGCGCGCCTCGATGCCGGTGGCCTTGAGCGTGGGCGTGGATTTCAGCGCGGTCATGGTCCAGCGTTCCGATAATGAGGCATGTTCTGCCACCGCGCGCGCATTACGACAAGTCGCGGCGCATCAACAGGGCGTTCAATTGTTCCCCGCCCGACTGCCGGTAATAGCGTTCGCGACGTCCGGCCACACTAAATCCGCTCCTCTGATAAAGTCGCCGCGCCGGCTGATTGTTCTCCTCGACCTCGAGGAAGACGGTGCGGACGCCGCGCCCCGCCAAATGACCAAGATGGGTGAGCAGGAGTTCGCGGGACAGGCCGCGACCGCGATGGCTCTCGGCCACCGCGATTGAAAGGATCTCGGCCTCGTCCGCCGCGATCCGGGATACCGCAAAGCCGATGACCTTGCGCCCGGCGGCCAGGCGGTGAACCAGCGTGTTGCGCTCGGTCAGCATGGCCTCGAATTCGCTTTCGCCCCAGCCACGGTGAAATGATTCGCCGTGCAGTTGCGCCAGCCGGGACGCATCCCGCAGGCGTGCCGGCTCGACCACTGCGGCGCCGCTGCCCCATAATTCGGACAGCCACGCCATCATGATGCGGTGGGCTGCGACACGGTACGCGGCGGATGTTCGGATGGCTTGGCGTCGGGCGCGCGCAGATAATAGGGCCGCGCCGGTGCGCTATCGGGACTGACGGCGGCGCCAACCCATGCCACCCAGGCAATATCCGGCGCAGCCTGAACATCCACCTTGAACGGTGGCGGCGCATCCGCGGGCCAGCGGTCGGCGAGGATTTTGGCGGCGTTGCCAACGAGATAGGGCGCGCCATAGCGTGCGGCGCCGAGCGCTTCCGCAATCGGGGCAAGGCGCGGCCGCAGCAACGGGCTACCGTCACCGCCGACCACCTGGAAATACACCTGGTCATGCCGTGCATCGATCGCCGAGATGACTGGCTGCTCGACGTTCTGGCCGACAATGGGCGCGGCGTAGGCCGTCAGCGTGGTCACCCCGACCGCCGGTTTGCTGGCGGCGAGCGCGATGCCGCGGGCAGCGGACAGCCCGACCCGCAAGCCGGTGAAACTGCCGGGGCCGGTGGTGACCGCGATGCGGTCGAGCGCCGCAAAGGTCAATCCAGAGCCGCGGATCACGCGCGCGATCAGCGGCATCAGCGCTTCGGCATGGCCGCGCTTCATGGACTGTGATTCCTGCGCGATCAATTTGCTCGTGTCGGTGTCGAGCACCGCAGCGGCGCAGGCGTCGAGCGCCGTATCGACGGCGAGGATCAGCATCGGGAGCAGGCAATTGGCCAATAGCGAAGAGTGAATGGAAAGTCAGCCGCCTGGCTGTGAACCGCCACTCGCCGTTCGCTACGCACCCTTCGCCACTCCCATCACATCGGCCGGACTTCGACCACGTCGGGCACAAAATGCTTGAGCAGGTTCTGGATGCCGTGCTGCAACGTCGCGGTGGATGACGGGCAGCCGGAACAGGAACCCTTCATATTGAGATAGACGATACCGTCCTTGAAGCCGCGGAACGTGATGTCGCCGCCGTCGCTGGCCACAGCCGGGCGCACCCTGGTTTCAATCAAATCCTTGATGGTTGCAACCGTTTCGGCGTCCTCATCGTTGAAGAACTCGTCGTCCTGGTCGGCGGCCTCGTCGCTTGCGGCGCTGCCATCTGTCAGCAGCGGCGCGCCGGACATATAATGCTCCATGATGGCGCCGAGGATCGCTGGCTTGAGGTGCTGCCAGTCGCTGTCGTCCTTGGTCACCGTGACGAAGTCGGAACCGTAAAACACGCCGGTGACGCCGGCTACGCCGAACAGTTTCTCGGCAAGCGGCGAACGGGCGGCGGCCTCGCGATTGGGAAATTCCATGGTGCCGCTGTCGAGCACGGTACGGCCTGGAATGAATTTCAGGGTAGCGGGATTGGGGGTGGCTTCGGTCTGAATGAACATCTGCTTTTCTCCGGCGTCGCCGGTTCAAGGCCGGCGCGTGGGTCTGTCCTAGCAGATGGCGACGGCAAACGCACGATCAAGCCCGAAAATGGCTGGTTTGCCGGCTGGAATGGGGTGTTCCCGCACCGTTCAGGACAGGGCGTCGACGGCTTCGTCGTTGAGGTTGCCGGATATGATGGTGACGGGGATCGGGAACGAGCCGACCGCGCCGGCCAGCATGGAGATCAGCGGGCCGGGACCCTCCGGGCCGGGATTGGCCGCCAGCACCAGCATCGCGATATCGGCGTCCTGGTCGATCACGTCGAGGATCTGTTCGGTCGGATCGCCCTCGCGGATCACCCGCTCGGGCGTGATTGCGGCAATGCCGTTGGCGCGGCCGCAGGCGCGATCGAGCGCGGCGTTGGCCTCTTCCTGCGCTTCCGCGCGCATGATGTCGGCAACCCCGAGCCACTGCTGGTTCTGGTCCTCGGTCTCGATGATGCGAAGCATGACGACGCCCCCGCCGGCCCGGACCGCCCAGCGGCTGGCATAATAGACCGCGCGATCCCATTCCGCGGTGTCGTCGACGATGACGAGACATTTTGGCCTATGGCCGGTCTCGTAGCTGCGTCGCTGGGTGGTCATGCCGTGTCCCGCTGCTGCGTCAGGCGGGCCGCATGCTGCCACGGCGCGGCCATCTCCGACAAGCGTCGCCGCTTGGCGCGGGCTCGGGGATCGCGGCCGGCAGCAGGGCGAGTGCTACGGCCTGCTGACAAATCCGACGATATCCCTGGTCGCGCGCATGGTTTCGGCGGCGATCGCGCGCGCGCGGTCGGCACCGTCGACCAGGATCGAATCGACATGGCCGGGGTCGGCGACCAGCCGCTTCATTTCGGAGGCGACCGGCGACAGCTTGGTGACGCAAAGCTCGACCAGCGCATTCTTGAAGCTGGAGAACTGGCCGCCGCCGAATTCGCGCAGCACATCGGACTTGCTGCGACCCGCCAGCGCGGCATAGATGCCGACCAGATTGTCGGCCTCGGGGCGGGTCTCGAGGCCCTTTTCCTCCGACGGCAACGGTTCCGGGTCGGTCTTCGCCTTGCGGATCTTCTGCGCGATGGTGTCGGCATCGTCGGTCAGGTTGATGCGCGAATTGTCGGAGGAATCCGATTTCGACATTTTCTTGGTGCCGTCGCGCAGCGACATCACCCGCGTCGCAGGGCCGGTGATCAGCGGTTCGGGCTGGGGGAAGAACCAGCCCTCCGCAAAACCGTGGCTGCGGATCGAATCGCCGAAATCATTGTTGAATTTCTGGGCGATGTCGCGCGACAATTCGAGGTGCTGCTTCTGGTCCTCGCCGACCGGGACATGGGTGGCGCGATAGAGCAGGATGTCGGCCGCCATCAGCACCGGATAATCGTACAGCCCCACCGAGGCGTTCTCGCGATCTTTGCCCGCCTTTTCCTTGAACTGCGTCATCCGGTTGAGCCAGCCGACCCGTGCCACGCAATTGAAGATCCACGCCAGTTCGGCGTGCCCGGAGACCTGGCTCTGATTGAAGACGATATGCTTCTTGGGATCGATGCCGCTGGCGATGAAGGCCGCGGTCACCTCCCTGGTATTGTGCGCGAGTTCGGCGGGGCCGCCCCACACCGACACCGGCTGCGTCAGCGCATGCAAATCGACGACGCAATACAGGCAGTTGTGGGTCTGCTGCAACTTCACGAAGTTGACGATCGCGCCGAGGTAGTTGCCGAGATGCAGATTGCCCGTCGGCTGGACGCCCGAAAAAACCCGTTCAACAATTGCCATGGTCCGCTTCCCGCGCGGTGCTGTTCGCGCCATCAAATGCCGGTCGGCGCCAGGCGCGGTCAGTGGCCGGCAGGCGCAGTGCGCCGTCAATTGCCATGAGCGCCTCAGTCGCGCAAGTCGCGCGCGACCGGCGGCCTGATGCGGCTTCCGGCATGGCGCCAGTCGCTCCCCCCGAGCACGACCAGCAACAGCCCGTAAATCGCGATTCCGCCGGCAATGAGAATGCCAAGAACCGCAACCTGCGCCGCGCCATGCGCCTCCGCCGTCCACGGCAGCACGAACCTCGCCTCCAGCCACAGCAATCCGCCCATGGCGATTGCGGCGGTGGCGATCCGCGGCAGCCGCCGGCGCGCCGCGGCATCGACGGCAAACCCGAACTTCGCCAAGCCCTGCCGGATCAAGGCCAGCGCGCTGCTCCAGGCGCCGAGCGCAATGCTGGCCGCGATCCCGTCGGTGCCAAACAACCGGCCGAACAGCAGCGCGGAGACGATCGCGACCGCAAATCCCTTCAGCGTCGCGAGCAATGGCGTGCCTGTATCCTCGCGCGCGAAGAATGCCGGCGACAGCGCCTTGACCAGCACATAGGCAGGCAGGGCCAGCGCCAGCCACATCAGCGCCTGCGCGGTGGCCGCGGTATCGACGGCGGTGAACGCGCCGTGCTGGAATAGCGCGCGCACGATCGGTTCGCGCAGCACGATCAATCCCAGCGTCGCCGGCAAGGCGAGCCCAACCGCGAGTTCGAGCCCG
This sequence comes from uncultured Alphaproteobacteria bacterium, assembly GCA_963808035.1. GTDB lineage: Bacteria > Pseudomonadota > Alphaproteobacteria > Rhizobiales > Xanthobacteraceae > Bradyrhizobium. The sequence continues at coordinate 703,911 of CAWEEF010000017.1, forward strand.
CGCGAGCCTGCCTCGATCATCGAGATCGAATCGTCGCCGCGCAGCGCGCGGGTCAACTCGGGCACCAGCACGGTGCCGATGGCGGCGCCGACAATTCCGAGCGGCAGTTCGATCAGGCGGTTGGCGAAATACAGCCACGACACCGCCGACGGCGACGATGACGCGATGATCGCACCGGCGACGACCAGCCATTGCGGCCCGGCGCTGGCGACCATGCCGGGGATCGCCTTGGCGAAAAAGCCGCGCATTTCCGCGTCAAACGCCGCACGCAGCGGCGTCGCCTCGACCGCGCCGCGGCGCACCAACATCAGCAATTGCAACAGCCCGGCGATGCCGACCGTGGCCGCGATCGCCAGCGCGGCATCAGCAGCATTCGTTCGCCAGAACAGCAGCAGGGATGTCACGGCTATCAGCGCGAGGTTGAACAAAAGGGGCGAAAATGCCGTCAGCGCGAAGCGACCTTGCGCATTCAACAGCGCCATCATGACCGTCACCGGACCCGCGAAAGCGAGATAGGGCAGCATCAGGCGCCCATTCTCGACGGCGAGCCGCAACGTCGCATGCCCGACGAATCCCGGCGCCAGCGCCGCAACGACCAGCGGCATCAACAGGCCGATCAGCGCCGCCATGATGACCAGTGTCGCGCTGACGGTGCCGAGCACGCGGCCGGCGAAGGCCGCCGCCGCGGGGGCGCCGCCAGCCTCGCGCACGCGCAGCCAGGCCGGCACCAGCGCCGCATTCAACGCGCCCTCGGTCAACAGCCGCCGGACCACGTTGACGAGCTGAAACGCCATCAGGAACGCGTCGGCGAGGGGGCCGGCGCCGAGCAGCGCCGCGATCATCGAATCGCGCACGAATCCCAATAGCCGCGAAACCAGCGTGCCGGAGGATACGGTCAGGAAGGAACGGATCATGGGGTTTCCATACTAGGCGTCACTTGCTGGCGCAGGGTTCGCCGTGATAGGTCGCAGCACTTTCTCGCTTGCACCGATTTGGAGCGGATTTTCCGCGCCATCGCAAATGCCGCAACAGGACGGATGGATGACAACTGCAAAATACGACGTTCTCGGCATCGGCAATGCGATTTTCGATGTCCTGGTGCAGACCGACGAGAGCTTCCTCGCCGCGCATGGCATGACCAAAGGCGGCATGGCGCTGATCGACGAAGCCCGCGCGGCCTCGATCTACCGGGATATGGGCCCGGCGACCGAAATGTCCGGCGGCTCGGCGGCCAACACCATTGTCGGCATCGCCAATCTGGGGGCGCGGGCCGCCTATGTCGGCAAGGTCCGGGATGACCAGATTGGCCGGCTGTACAGCCATGACATCCGCGCGGCGCAGGTCGCGTTCGAGACCAGGCCCGCGCGGGGCGGGCCCGCCACCGGCTGCTCCTATATCCTGGTGACCCCGGATGGCGAGCGCACCATGAACACCTATCTCGGCGCCGCCCAGGAACTGATGCCTGACGATATCGACGCCGCGCAGGTTGCGGCCTCGCGGTTCCTTTATCTCGAGGGCTATCTGTGGGATCCGAAGAGCGCCAAGGAAGCCTTTGTGAAGGCCGCAACCATCGCGCATGATGCGGGACGTCAGGTTGCGCTGACGCTGTCCGATGCGTTTTGCGTCGATCGTTATCGCGGCGAATTTCTCGATCTGATGCGCAACGGCACCGTGGACCTGGTTTTCGCCAATGAAGCCGAATTGCATTCGCTCTATCAGACTTCGGATTTCGACACCGCGCTGAAGCTATTTCGCAGCGACACCACGCTCGGGGTGGTCACCCGCAGCGAAAAGGGCTGCGTGGTGGCGTCGAAAGACGGCGTCATCGTGGTGCCGGCCTTTCCGGTTCACAGGGTGGTGGACACGACAGGCGCTGGCGACCTGTTTGCCGCAGGCTTCCTGTTCGGGCTGGTGCGCAATGCCGGTCCCGAAAACGCCGGCCGCCTCGGTGCGCTCGCTGCGGCCGAAATCATCCAGCACATCGGTGCCCGGCCGCAGGTCTCGCTGAAGGAATTGGCAAAGAAGAATGGATTGCCGGTGTAAGGCGCTTTCCTAAACCTCGCCCCGCTTGCGGGGAGAGGTCGCCGCGCTGTTCGCGCGGCGGGTGAGGGGGCACCGCTTCCAGCTCATACTTCGCTTTGCGGGACGAAAGGCCCCTCACCCTGACCCTCTTCCCGCAAAGTGCGCGGAGAGGGAAGAAACGCAGCGCGCGTCGTCTTCATCACGCAGTCTTCGCGGCCTTCAATCCGAGCCGCGCCTCGACGGCCTCGCGCATCAGGAATTTCTGGATCTTGCCGGTGACGGTCATCGGAAACTCGTCGACGAATTCGACATAGCGCGGGATCTTGTTGTGCGCGATCTGACCGTCGCAGAACGCGCGGATTTCGTCGGCCGTGAGCGTTTCGCCCGATCGCGTCCGGATCCAGGCGCAGAGTTCCTCGCCGTAGCGATCGTCGGCGACGCCGAAAATCTGCACATCCTGGATCTTGGGGTGGCGGTAGAGGAATTCCTCGATCTCGCGCGGGTAGAGGTTTTCGCCGCCGCGGATCACCATGTCCTTGATGCGGCCGACAATGTTGCAATAGCCCTCTGCATCAATGATGGCGATATCGCCGGTATGCATCCAGCCATTGGCATCGAGCACGTCGGCGGTCCTCTCGGCTTCGTCCCAATAGCCCAGCATGATGCTGTAGCCGCGGGTGCACAATTCGCCGCGCTCGCCGCGGGGAACGATGCGTCCCTCGAGATCGACGACCTTGACCTCGACATGGGGATGAATGCGGCCGACCGTGGACACCCGCCGCTCCAGCGGATCGTCGGTCGCGCTCTGAAAGCTGACCGGGCTGGTTTCGGTCATGCCATACGCAATGGTGATGTCGCGCATGTTCATCAGTTCGTTGACGCGCCGCATCACCTCGATCGGGCACGGCGCGCCGGCCATGATCCCGGTCCGCAGCGACGACAGGTCGAATTTGGCAAACTCCGGATGGTCGAGTTCGGCGATGAACATGGTCGGCACGCCGTACAGGGCCGTGCATTTTTCCCGCTCGATGGTCTGCAGCGTCGCCAGCGGATCGAAACCTTCGCCAGGATAGACCATCGTTGCACCGAGCGTGACCGAAGCGAGGTTGCTCATCACCATCCCGAAGCAATGATAAAGCGGAACCGGAGTGCAGATGCGGTCCTGTTCGGTCAGGCGCATCGCGCGTCCGACGAAATAGCCGTTGTTGAGAATGTTGTGGTGCGTCAACGTCACGCCCTTGGGCGATCCGGTGGTGCCGCTGGTAAACTGGATGTTGACGGCGTCGTCGAACTGCAGCGTCTTGCCCAGCGCGACCAGCGCATCGCGGTGACGGTCGCCGCCCATCCGCGTCACGTCCTCGAATGGAATCGTGCCGGGGCAGGCCGGGCCGCCGATCTGGATGACCGCGCGCAACTGCGGCAGCCGAGCCGCATGCAGGTTGCCGGGGGCGGACTTCGCGAGCTCCGGCAGCAGCGTATTCAGCATCTCCATGTAGTTGCTGGTCTTGAATGCGGTTGCGGTGACGATCGCCGCGCACTCCACCTTGGCGAGGGCGAATTCGAGCTCGCTGAGGCGGTAGGCCGGATTGATGGTGACCAGAATGAGCCCGGCCTTGGCGGCGGCGAATTGCGTCAGCGTCCATTCCGGCCGGTTCAGCGACCAGATGCCGATACGGGCGCCACGCTCGAGGCCAAGCGCGAGAAATCCGGCGGCCAGTGCGTCGACCCGCTGGGCGAACTCCTTCCACGTCCATCGGACGTCGTGGCTGGGCGAAACCAGCGCCTCGCGGTCCCCCCAGCGCTGGGCGGCCTGATCAAGGCTGTGCCCGATGGTTTCGCCGAGCAGCGGCGCATCGGCGATTCCGCAAACGTAACTGTCCGCCATTTCCGTCAAGTCCGCGTCTCCAAGGTTGGTGCCTCTTTGGCTCTTCTGTGTGGGGCGGCCGTTCCCGGCGCGATCGGCTCGGAAGCGCCGGGAACGCCCCAGCGCTTTATGCCGCCTTCTGTCCCGCATCAAGCCCGGCATAGACGCCGCGCTCGAAGCCTGCGAAGGCCTCCAGGCATTTCGGGTCGGCGAACGGCAGCACCTGCATCAGGATCACGCCGCAGGCGTCGCGCGACGTGTCAATCCAGTAATAGGTGTTGGCAAGGCCCGCCCAGGCGAGGCTGCCCGGACTGCGGCCCTCCGGGGTCTTGGCGGTATTGATCAGGAAGCTCAATCCCCATTTTTTCTCCATGCCTGGATAGAGATCGACATCGTTGGTGGCGAACGCCACCGCCGAACTCATTTTGGTCATGTTAAGTTCGCCGATGTGGTTCTGGCCCATCAGCGCGACCGTCTCCGGCTTCAGCACCTGGTTGCCGTTGCCGCGGCCCTTGTTGAGGATCATCTGGGTGAACTTGATGTAGTCGCCCGCGGTGCCGTAAAGGCCGCCGCCACCCATGTGGAATTCAGGATCCTGTTCGAGCTCGAACGGGATCGGCGCCAGCGAGCCGTCTTCGCCGCGCCCGTGCATGGCGACGAGACGCTTGCGCTGGGGGTCGCCGATTTTGAAGCCGGTATCGGTCATGCCGAGCGGCATGAACAGGTGATCGCGAAGATAGGCGTCGAGCCGCTTGCCAGTCACGGCCTCGATCGCCTTGCCCGCGAAGTCGATATTGCTGCCGTATTCCCAGCGCGTGCCGGGATCGGTCATCAGCGGCGTCTTCAGCGCGTCGTTCTTGCAGGTGATGATGCCCGGTACCCCGGTCTTCTCGAGGTACTTCACCATGTCGCCGTTCCACATGTCGTAGGCGAAACCGGCGGTGTGGGTCAGCAGGTGGCGAAGCGTGATCGGCTTCTTCGCCGGCCGAAGTTTGGGTTCGCCCTTGGCGTCGAAGCCTTCCAGCACCTGTGGCGCGGCGAGGTCTGGCAGCAGCTTGCCGATCGGCTCCTCCAGCGAGAGCTTGCCCTGCTCGACCAGTTGCATGGCGCCGGCGGCCGTGATGGCCTTGGTCATCGAGGCAATCCAGAACACACTGTCCGGCGTCATCGCGTCGGCCTTGGAAAGGTCACGTTTGCCGAAAGCGCCCTGATAGATCACTTCCTTCGATGTGGCGGCCATGGCAACCACGCCAGGGATTTCCTTGGCATCGCTTTTCTGGCGCAGCACCTGGTCAATCTGAGCTTGATTTTGCATGGGTCACCTCCCGTTCATTTTTTGCAGTCGCCGATCTTCCTCCCGGTTCCCGTTTCCCGCAAGCAGCAGCGGCAAATTGAAGCGCGGCGGTCGCGTTCTCGTGATGATTTCAGGATCGCGATGGCAGCTAGGGTGGCAAGGTGGCCGAACGGCAATAGCGCCCGTTTTGCGGTGGATTCACCCGCGATGAGACTGTCATCTCCAGTTATTAGGGGTATCTTTCATCGGTACTATACCTGGCGATAATTTTTGTAGTAAGATATTCAGATCGCAGGACAAAAAGTTGTCTTCAAACGGTCAATTTAACTCAAGTGATTGCGGCCGGACGCCGCCAGAGGTTTAAACGATGATTTCGACCTGGAGCGAATGGAAGCGGTATCCGCGAGCCGAGCGCGGCGAAAATATCGAGGCCCCGATCAGCCCTGGCATCTATGAAGTCCGCTATGCCGGCAGCGGCGCCCTGCACTCCTTTGGCGCGGTCGATAATGTCGCCCAGGCGCTGGCGCTGCTCACGGTCGGTTCCAAATCATGGTTCGGGCGCCGCGAACCGGCTGCCACGCCCGATCTCGAATACCGAACCTGCGCGACCTCTTCCAAGGCCGACGCCAAGGCCGCGGCAGAGCGCATGATCGGCCGCCGCGAAACCTATATGAGCGGTGCGGCCTGAGTCAGCGGTCGGCCTTCGCGAAATCACCGAGCCTTGCTGCGGCCCGGCAGCAGCTTCGCTTCAAAATTGCTTGAAGCGTCGCGCGTCGCACGGCCGATGCATTGTGGCCTGTTTCGGCGTATAGTTGCCATCAGCCCAAGAAACGTCCCCGAGGGAATCTCATCCCGGGATAATCCGAGGAGTAATGCCATGTCCCCGACCGCTGCCGCCCGTACTTCGCAAGCCTCTGCGCCGTCGCTGCGCGACCGTTTGAAGGATCCCTCGCTGCTGCGCGACCGCTGCTACATCGACGGCGCCTGGGTCGGCACACCGGCTACTTCGGTGACCAACCCGGTCAATGGCGTCGAACTGGCCAAGGTGCCGAAGATGAGCACGGCGGAAGCCACGCAGGCCGTGGAGGCCGCCCAGCGCGCGTTTCCGGCCTGGGCCAAGCTCACCGCCAAGCAGCGCTCCAACATCCTGCGCAAATGGTTCGACCTGATTGTCGCCAACCGTGAAGACCTTGCGCTGATCCTGACCTCGGAGCAGGGCAAGCCGCTGGCGGAGTCGCTCGGCGAAGTCGACATCGGCGGCGCCTATGTCGAGTTCTTCGCCGAGGAAGCGAGGCGGGTGTATGGCGAGACCATTCCGACCCAGCGGCCGGACGCGCGGCTGTTGGCGATCCGCCAGCCGATCGGTGTTTGCGGCGCGATCACGCCATGGAATTTTCCGAACTCGATGATCACCCGCAAGGTGTCGCCAGCGCTCGCCGCCGGCTGCACCGTGGTGCTGAAGCCCGCCAACGAGACGCCGTTGAGCGCACTGGCGCTGGTGGCGCTGGCCGAGAAGGCGGGCGTGCCCAAGGGGGTGTTCAACATCCTCACCGGCAATTCGTCGGCGATCGGCAAGGTGCTCTGTGAACATCCCGCCGTGCGCTTCGTCGGGTTCACCGGATCGACCGAGGTCGGCAAGATTCTTTTTCAACAGGCCTCCGTCGGCGTGAAAAAGCTCGGGCTCGAACTCGGCGGCAACGCGCCGTTCGTGGTGTTTGACGACGCCGATATCGATGCGGCGGTGGAAGGCGCCATGGTCTCGAAATACCGCAACATGGGCCAGACCTGCGTGTGTGCCAACCGCATCTACGCTCAGGACAAGATCTACGATGCGTTCGTGGAGAAGCTTTCGAAGAAGGTCGCCGCGATGAAGATCGGCGACGGTACCGAAAGCGGCGTCACCCAGGGGCCGCTGATCAACATGGACGCGGTCGACAAGGTCGAAAAGCACATCGCGGACGCGGTCAAGCATGGTGCCAAGATCGTCACCGGCGGAAAGCGCCATTCGCTCGGCGGGACGTTCTTCGAGCCGACCGTGCTCGCGAACGTCAAGCCGGACGCGCTGGTGTCGCGGGAGGAAACCTTCGGGCCGCTGGCGCCGGTGTTTCGCTTCAAGGACGAGGCCGAGGTGATCGCGATGTGCAATGATTCGCCGTTCGGGCTTGCTTCGTATTTCTATTCGCGTGATCTCGGCCGGGTCTGGCGGGTCGCCGAAGCGCTGGAGTCCGGCATGGTCGGCGTCAACACCGGCCTGATCACCACCGAGGTCGCCCCGTTCGGCGGCGTCAAGGAAAGCGGCCTGGGACGCGAAGGCTCGCATCACGGCATGGAAGAATATGTCGAGATCAAATACGTGATGATGGCGGGAATTTGATTGCTGCTGTCATTGCTGCGAGCGCACGCGAAGCAATCCATTCTTCGTCATTCCGGGGCGCGCATCAGCGCGAGCCCGGAATCCATACTCCCGATCGTGGTTATGGATTCCGGGCCTGCGCCAAGCGGCGCATCCCGGAATGACGATGCTGCTTCGTCGCTTGCGCTCAATGGGGCATGGATGCGATGACTACGCAATCGTGAGCTCGGAGCCGGTGATCCGGCGATAGGCGTCGCGGTAGCGCTTGCTGGTGGCCTCGACCACGCTTGCCGGCAGCGGGGGCGGCGGGGCTTCGCCGTTCCAGCGGCCGGCGCGGCGCTCGGCGTCGAGATAATCGCGCAGCGGCTGCTTGTCGAAGCTTGGCTGCGGCCGCCCCGGCGCATAGCCATCGACCGCCCAGAACCTTGAACTGTCGGGCGTCATCACCTCGTCGATCAGGATGATCCGGCCGTCGCGGTCGCTGCCGAATTCGAATTTGGTGTCGGCGATGATGATGCCCTGGTCGCGGCTGATTTTCTCGCCAAGGGTATAGACGGCACGGGTCATGCTCTCGAGCTGGCGGGTCACGTCGTCGCCGAGGATTTCGCGCATGCGAGCGATCGTGATGTTCTCGTCATGACCGGTCTCGGCCTTGGTCGCCGGGCTGAAAATTGCAGGCGAGAGTTTTGCGCTTTCAGGCAGGCCTGGCGCCAGCCTCTCGCCGGCCAGCGTGCCCTGCGCGGCATATTCCTTCCAGGCCGAGCCCGAGAGATAGCCGCGGATCACGCATTCGATCGGAAATACCGTGGTGCGCCGGCACAGCATGGCGCGTCCGGCGAGTTGGGTGCGATGGGCCTGCAGCGCCGGAACCTCGCTGACGATGCTGTCGGCGTCGGCGCTGATCAGGTGATGCGGCACCACGCCTTCGAGCTGCGCGAACCACCACGCACTGATCTGGGTCAGCACCGCGCCCTTCATCGGGATCGTCTCGGCCATCACCACGTCGAAGGCGCTGATGCGATCGGTGGTGAGCAGCAGCACGCGGTCGTCGCCGACGGCGTAGATATCGCGGACCTTGCCGCGCCCGATCCGTGGCAACGGCAGGTCGCTGGCGAGCATGGTGTTCATCGATCACAACTTTCAAGGGTAGAGCCATCCTCGCGCCGGCGGAGGACAGGACGGAGGAGGACAGATGGAAGGCTCACTCCGGCAGCGGAATGAACTCGTGCTCGTTGGGGACGTGGGCGAAGCGGCCACTCTTCCAATCCGCCTTGGCCTGCTCGATCCGCTCCTTGCTGGAGGAGACGAAATTCCACCAGATGTGGCGCGGGCCTTCCAGCGCGTCGCCACCGAGGAACATCATCCGCGCCGGCTTGATCGCCCGAACCGAGATGCGGTCGCCGGGCCGGAAGATCAGGAGTTTTGGAGCCTCGTAACGCTCTTGCGCGATTTCGATTTCGCCCTCGACCAGGTAAATGGCGCGTTCTTCATGGTCGGGATCGAGCGGCACGCTGGTTCCCTCGCTGGCAGTCACCTCGGTGTAGAACCACGGCGACACCATCGTCACCGGCGATGAGATGCCGAACGAACTGCCGGCAATGACCCGCGCCGTGAAGCCGCGTTCGGCGATCATCGGCAGATCGCCGGCAGCGTAATGCTGAAAGGAGGGGGCGATCTCCTCGGATCCGGCCGGCAGCGCGATCCAGCTCTGCAGGCCCAGCATGTTCTGGCCCTCGCGGCGTTGCAAATCGGGGGTGCGCTCCGAATGGGCGATGCCGCGTCCCGCGGTCATCAGGTTCATTGCACCGGGCTGGATTTCCTGGATATTGCCCTCGCTGTCGCGGTGCATGATGCTGCCGTCGAACAGATAGGTAACGGTGGCGAGCCCGATATGGGGATGCGGGCGAACGTCCATGCCCTTGCCGGACAGGAACTGCACCGGCCCGAAATGGTCGAAAAAGATAAACGGACCGACCATCTGGCGCTTGCCATGCGGCAGCGCCCGGCGCACCTCGAATCCGTCGCCGAGGTCGCGGGTGCGCGGCACGATGACGAGCTCGAGTGCGTCGCAGGAGCGGGGATCGCCGAGCACGGGATCGTTGGAAGGAAGCCAGCTCATGAGGTCTCCATCGATTGAGTGGCGATCATAGCAGAAATTGCGGAACGGCGTCCAAGTTCCGCAGTCAAGCCGGGGCCGCGCTAAGATCGCCGACAACCGGCTCCTCGGGGCTAACCAGACCGGCTGCAATGGCTTCGTTGCTTGCGCTGCACGCGATGACGGCGGTAAGCAGCTTTGACGCTCCAGGTGATTGAGAGGAATCGAAGCCGATGATCGCTCCGCTGAAACCCGGCGTCACGCTTGCGCGACTGGACACGCCCATGATCGAAACCGAACGCCTGACACTGCGGCCATGGCGCGGCACCGATATTGCGCCAAACACGGCGATGCTGGCCGATCCCGCTTCCGGCCGGTTCATCACTGCCGACGGCAAGCCCGTCACCGACGCCTTTGTCGGATGGCGGAACGCGGCGATCATGGCCGGCCACTGGGTTCTACATGGTGTTGGCATGTTTGCTGTCGAGGAACGGCAAACCGGGCGATATGTTGGACGTGTAGGGCCCTGGAAGCCGCCGGGATGGCCGGGCTTTGAAATCGGCTGGGGGATTGCGAACGACTTTCGCGGCAAGGGATATGCGGTCGAGGCGGCGCGGGCGACGATCGATTGGTCGTTCGCGACCTTCGAGATCGACCAGATCGTGCACTGCATCGACTGTGAAAACGCCGCGTCGCAAGCGGTGGCACGGCGGCTGGGTGCGCGAAAAGACCGCAACATCGACCTGTTCGGTCATGCTGGGGAGCTGTGGGTGACGCAGCGTGAGAGCTGGATGGCTGCACGAAATTGAACCGGCCGCCTCGCTCGGCTGGTCATCGTTCGTCTCGGCATCTCGCCGAGCTGGCCTGACGTCGACGGCGTGTCCCGGCTTGTCGGCGATGTGATCGCGGCGACCAGCGGCAACGGCAGGCTGGCCGGCGCCAACTGACGCGGCGGCCTACTGCCGTCCGAGCTGCGTGGCTTTCTCGACGCGGTCAAATCGCTCCAGCGACAGGATCGCATCGGCCAGTTGATCGGCGCGACCGTTCAGCACCGGGCGGGCGAGCGTGAGAAACTTCTGCTGCATCGACTTAGCGTCCGGGAACGAACCGGGTTCGCCGGAGGGATCGGCATAAAGCCGCTCATGCACGCCGTCGTCCGTGGTGATGCTGACACGGGCGCCGAACGGATGGTTGCGGCCGACTTCCAGGCGATCGTCCTGGACCACGTCGAACTTGTCTGCCAGCGCATCGACCGCGGCGTCACCGAGCCGATCGTAGTCGTCCCAGCCGAAGCGGCCCTGGTCGAGCGCGACCGCGCCGGTGAAGAACATCGAGAACTGGCCGCCGACGATCGAGGTCGGATGTCGCTTGGTGGCAGCGTCGCCGGTAAGCGTGATGCCGTTGCGGTGCAGGCCGATTTCGACCCGTCTGATCTGGTCCGGGGTCAGGTTGTGTTCCCGTCGCATCGCGATCAGCGCATCGAGCGCGGCATGGGTATAGCGGCAGCTCGGATAGGGTTTTACGCCAATCTTCATGGTCTCGTAGCTGTTGCCGAGCCCGGCGATCGCCTTGTCGGGATGAGCATTGTCGCTATAGCCGACCAGGAGCCCGTGCTTGCCCTCGACCGCCTCGGTCGAGCCGACGAAATCGTTGCGTGCCAGCGTCGCCGCGATCACGCCATTCATGGCGGCGGCGCCGACCTGATAACGCTTGTTCCAGGAGCCGTTGACCAGAAACTGCAGTGAGCCCGCGGCCTGGCTGCCGGAGACGCCGAACGCCGAAACAATCTGGTCTTTCGACAGTCCGAACAATTTCGCCGCGGCGGCCGCGGCGCCATAGGTTCCCGCCGTTGCGGTCGGATGAAAGCCGCGCGCGTAATGCGAGGTCGGATCGAGCGCCATGCCGAGCCGGCAGCAAACCTCATAGCCGGCAACGATCGCGGTCAGCACATCGCGGCCCGAGGCGCCCACCAACTCGCCAACGGCGAACGCCGCCGGGACCACCGGCGCGCTTGGATGCAGCGAGGAATCCGCGTGGGTGTCGTCGAAATCAAGCGAATGGCCGAGCGCGCCGTTGAGCAAGGCGGCGACCGCCGGCGTCCAGGTTTTGCTGTCGCCAAATACCGTGGCTTCGCCCTTGCCGTCGAGCGCGAGCGCCCCAAGCATATTGAGCAGCGACGGCGTCGATTCCGCGTCGCGCCGGGCGCGGATGGCGCTGCCAAGAAAATCCAGCGTCAGCACCTTGGCCCGTTCCAGCACTTCCGGCGGGATGTCGGCGAATTTCAGGTTGGCGACGTAGGCAGCGAGTGTCGCGGTTTCATGGGCCATGGCGTTGCCTTTGCGCTTTGAACCGTCATTGTGCGAAGCGAAGAACCTCGTTTTTTGGTACGGCGGCCGCGCCGTCTCGTCAACATCGGCTGCAGCGGGTCGGCCGGAACAAAGCACTGGCGAGCCGGTGCGTCCACGGGGATCGGAAGGTCCGCGCGGGTCAATCGGCAATCTGCCGCAGCATCGCCGGCACGATCACGCGATGAAACGGCAATATGAGCGCCAGATAGGCGCGGCCAAGCCGATTATGGGTTTTCACCAGCGTGGTCGCCGTGACTTGCTGGCCGCCAAGGCCGGCGGCCGTGACGTCGACCACGACGCGGAAATCCAGATGCCGGTCGTTGAAGCCCGCCACAAGGCGATCCGACGTTTCGGTCAGAACCGGAAACAGGCCGATCGTCTCTCTCGGCGGCGTCTCGCCTTTGCCCGATGTTTTCAGGCCAAAGGGCGTGACCAGAACATTGCGGAGACGCAATAGCGCTTCGACCCATCGCGGCGATCGCCCCATCATTCGCTGCGCCGCATTGTGCGCATCGAGCACGCGGCCTTCGATCTCGACGGCGAAAGCGTCGGCAAATTGCGCGCCGGCCAGCAGCGCGGCGGTGTCAGGTGGGGTATCGACCACTCGGACATTCATGTTGACGCAATCCTGTCGGCCAGCAACCGGAACCGCAGCAGCAGGAGAATGGCATAGATTGCAGTGCCGCAGGCGAGCCCGATCCAGACCCCGACAGCGCCGAGATCTGTCCTGAAGCCGAGCCAGCAAGCCGTGGTGAACCCGATCAGCCAGTAGCTGATCGCGGCAAATGCCAGCGGCACCCTGGTATCGTTCATGCCGCGCAGGGATCCGGCCGCAATGGTTTGAATGCCGTCGGCGATAAAGAAGGTTGCACCGACCAGCAGAAGCCTGGCGGTCAGCTCCACAGCGACATCACCGCTATCAGGGCTGCCGAAGAAGAATCGCGCGATGGCAAACCGACCCAGGATCACGCCGAGCGTCAGAACAGCGACCAGCACGATTCCAAGCAGCGTTGCAATCAGGCCCGCGCGCTTGACCGCGCCCACATCGTTGCGGCCGACGGCGTGACCGACTCTCACGGTAGCCGCCATCCCGATTCCGAACGGCACCATGAACAGGACGGCGGTGACCTGCAGGGCGACCTGATGCGCCGCCAGCGCAATGGTACTGATCAAGCCCATCAGCAGCGCGGCAGCGGCGAACAACCCATATTCCAACAGGAATGCGACCGAGATCGGCGCGCCGATCACGACTAGTTGCCGCATCAGCCGCCAGTCGATGCGCCAGATGCGCGCTAGCACGTGATATTTCCGGAATGGCCGGCGGCGCGTCGCAAACCAGAGGCCTGCGAGGAAGGTGCCGAAATTGACAATCGTGGTGGCGAGGCCGGCGCCGAACAACTCGAGCCGCGGCAGGCCCCATTCGCCATGAATCAGCAGGTAGACCAGTAATGCGTTGGCCGGGATCGCGGCCAGGGTGATCCACAGGGCCGGCTCCGGCCGGTTGACTGCCCCCATGAAGCCGCGGATCGCCAGAAACCACAGCGCCGGGGTAATGCCCCAGGCCAGTCCGAACAAATATCGCTGCGCCAGATGCGCGGTGGCGGGCGCCTGTCCCAGCGCCAGCAGGATCTGCTCCCCGTACAGCGGAAACATCATGGTCGGCAGAGAAATCAGCAACGCGACCCAGAGGCCGGTCCGCAGCGAGCGCCTCACCTGATGCGGGTCACGGGCGCCAAACGCCTGGGCGGCAAGCGGTGCCACAGCCGACACCAGCCCCATTCCGAACGTGAAACTGATGAAGTAAACGGTGATTGCCAGCGCCGCCGCCGCGACGGCTGCGTCTCCGAGGCGTCCGATCAGGGCAAGGTCGGTCGTCATCATCGCGATCTGCCCCAGTTGGGTCAGTGCGATCGGCAGCGCGAGCCTGAGCGTCTCGGCGAGTTCCTCGGCGAATTGGCGGCGCGAGAGTTTCGCCGGGCCGGACGCCACGCTGGGCCCTCGTTCGATCTTGTCTGATAAGGTCATGAAAGCAGACTATCACTACCGCCGCGCCGAAGGTGGCTGGTTCGCCGCCCCGCAACCTTGTCGATCAGGCGCTGTCCGTCCGTTCCGGCACGCGCTGGATTCTGGCGCCGAGCGCGTTGAGCCGCTCGTCGATGCGCTCATAGCCGCGTTCGATCTGGTCGGCATTGTTGATGGTGCTGACGCCCTTGGCGCAGACGGCGGCAAGCAGCATCGCCATGCCGGCGCGGATATCGGGAGATATCATGGACGCACCGCGCAGCCGGCTCGGACCCGCCACGATCGCGCGATGCGGGTCGCACAGCACGATGCGGGCGCCCATCGAGATCAGCTTGTCGACAAAGAACATCCGCGACTCGAACATCTTCTCAAACATCAGGATCACGCCGTCACATTGGGTCGCGGTCACGATCGCGATCGACATCAGGTCGGCCGGAAACGCCGGCCATGGCTGATCCTCGAGCTTGGGGATATGGCCGCCGAAATCGTCCCTGATCTTCATGGTCTGGCCGGAGGGAACGACGAGGTCGTCACCCTCCACGCCGCAGACGATACCAAGCCGCTCAAAGCCCATCCGGATCGAGCGCAGGTGCTGGACGCCGGCGCGCGCGATGCGGAGCGGCGAATGCGTCACCGCGGCGAGCCCGATCAGCGAACCCACCTCGATATGGTCGGGCCCGATCGCATAGCGCGCCGAGCCCAGCGTCGCCGCGCCGTGCACGATCATGGTGTTGGTGCCGATGCCCTCGATCCGCGCCCCGATCGCGACCAGGAAATGCGCGAGGTCCTGCACGTGCGGTTCGGAAGCGACGTTGCGCAAATAGCTGGTGCCGTGGGCCGCGACCGCGGCAACGAGGACGTTCTCGGTCGCGGTCACGCTGGGTTCGTCGAGAAAAACGTCCGCGCCCTTCAGGCGTGAGGCACGAAATTCCAGCCGATGGGTGGCGGTGACGGCGGCGCCGAGCTGCTCGAATGCCAGAAAATGGGTGTCGAGGCGACGCCGCCCGATCACGTCGCCGCCGGGTGGCGGCAGCGCGACCTCGCCGCAGCGGGCCAGCAGTGGCCCCGCCAACAGGATCGAGGCGCGGATCCGCGCGCACAGCTCGGGGTCGAGATCGGCGGCGCGAATCTCCCTGGCGTGAATGGCAAGCGTGTTGCGGCCTTGCCACTCAGCCGAGGCGCCAACCGACCGGATCAGCTCGACCAGCGCTTCGGTATCGCGGATGCGCGGGACGTTCTCCAGCGTCACCGGGTGCTCGGTCAGCAGCGCCGCAGCGATGATCGGCAACGCGGCGTTCTTGTTTCCGGAGGGCTCGATGGTGCCCGTCAGCCGGTGACCGCCCTCGACGATGTACTGAAGCGGCGGCACCCGCCTCACACATCCACTGTCGCGCTGAGCGAATTGTCCTGGATGAATTCGCGGCGCGGTTCGACCACATCGCCCATCAGCTTGGTGAAGATGTCGTCGGCCTCGTCGACCTCCTTGATCTTCACCTGCAGCATCGAGCGCTCATTGGTGTCGAGCGTGGTTTCCCAGAGCTGGCTCGGGTTCATTTCGCCGAGGCCTTTGTAACGCTGCAGCGCCACGCCTTTCCGCCCGGCGTCCGTCACCGCTTCGAACAGGCTGACCGGGCCGTGGATCGGGGTTTCGGTGTCCTTCCGGCGCAACAGGCCGGGTTTCGGATAGGCTTCCTGCAGCTTCGCGGCATAATCGTCGAGCTTGCGGGCGTCGGCGGAACCAAGCAACGCGTCGTCGATCACGGCAGCATCCTTGACGCCGCGCACGGTGCGTTCGAACAGGAAACCTTCGCCTTCGGTGAAGCGTCCAATCCAGCCGCGCTCGACCTCATCGGCCAGCGCGTCGAGCCGTCGCGCGATGTAGTCCGCGGCGGCGTTGGCGGTGGCGACATCGCCGGTGATTTTCGGGCTCAGCACGCCGGCGATCGCCGCCTGCTCGACCACCTTGCGGTTATAGCGGCTGTGCAGATTGTGCAGCGTGCCACGGATGACGCGGGCATCCTCTACCAGAGCCTGCAGGTCGCGCCCGGTGCGATCTTCGCCGGTTGCGAGCTTGAACACGCAGTCGTCGAGCCCGGTCCCGATCAGGTAATCCTCCAGCGCGCGCTCGTCCTTCAGGTACTGCTCGGACTTGCCGCGCGTCACCTTGTAGAGCGGCGGCTGCGCGATATAGAGGTAGCCGCCCTCGATCAGCGCCGGCATCTGGCGGAAGAAAAACGTGAGCAGCAGCGTGCGGATATGGGCGCCGTCGACGTCGGCATCGGTCATCAGGATGATCTTGTGATAGCGCAGCTTGGAGAGGTCGAAATCGTCGCGGCCGATGCCGGTGCCGAGCGCGGTGATCAGGGTGCCAATCTGCTCGGAGCCCAGCATCTTGTCGAACCGCGCGCGCTCGACATTGAGGATCTTGCCGCGCAGCGGCAGCACCGCCTGGAATTCGCGGTTGCGGCCCTGCTTGGCGCTGCCGCCGGCGGAATCGCCCTCGACGATGAACAGTTCGGACTTGGCGGGATCGCGTTCCTGGCAGTCGGCGAGCTTGCCGGGCAGCGAGGCGATGTCGAGCGCGCCCTTGCGCCGCGTCAACTCGCGCGCCTTGCGCGCGGCCTCGCGGGCGGCGGCGGCCTCCACCACCTTGCTGACGATGATTTTGGCCTCCGAGGGATGTTCCTCGAACCACGCCGCCAGAGCCTCGTTCAGGACATTTTCGACCACGGGACGGACTTCCGAGGACACCAGCTTGTCCTTGGTCTGCGAGGAAAATTTCGGATCGGGAACCTTGACTGAGAGCACCGCGGTCAATCCTTCGCGGCAGTCGTCGCCGGTCAGCGCGATCTTTTCGCGCTTGGCCATGGCGTCGGCATAGCCGTTGACCTGGCGGGTCAGCGCGCCGCGAAAGCCCGCGAGGTGGGTGCCGCCGTCGCGCTGCGGAATGTTGTTGGTGAAGCACAGCACGTTCTCGTGGTAGCTGTCATTCCACCACAGCGCGGCCTCGACGCCAATGCCGTTCATCTCGGCATTGATCATGATCGGCGACGGCACCATCGCCTTCTTGTTGCGGTCGAGATATCTCACGAACTCCTCGACACCGCCCTCGTAGTGCATCTCCTCGCGCTTCTCGACCGCGTGCCGCATGTCGGACAGCACGATATTGACCCCGGAATTCAGGAACGCGAGCTCGCGCAAGCGATGCTCCAGCGTCGCGAAGTCATATTCGACATTGGTGAACGTCCCGGTCGAGGCGAGGAATGTCACCTCGGTGCCTCGCCTGCCGTTGGCGTCGCCCACCACTGCGAGCGGCGCCACCGCATCGCCATGGGCGAAGGCGATGAAATGCTCCTTGCCGTCGCGCCAGACCCGCAGCTCGAGCTTGCTCGACAGCGCATTGACGACGGAGACGCCGACGCCATGCAGACCGCCGGACACCTTGTAGGAATTCTGGTCGAACTTTCCGCCGGCGTGCAGTTGGGTCATGATGACCTCGGCCGCGGAAATGCCTTCGCCCTTGTGAATGTCGACCGGAATGCCGCGACCGTCGTCGCGCACGGTGACCGAGCCGTCGGCGTTGAGCACGACCTCCACCGCGGTGGCGTGGCCGGCGAGCGCCTCGTCGATGGCATTGTCGACGACCTCGTAGACCATGTGATGCAGGCCGCTGCCATCATCGGTGTCGCCGATATACATGCCCGGCCGCTTGCGCACGGCGTCGAGGCCCTTCAAAACCCGGATCGATTCCGCGCCGTATTCGATGGGGATGGAATGCTCAGTGTCGGCGATCGATTGCCGGGCGGGTTCTGTCATGTGTGGCCTTTGAGGATGTCCCGAATCAGCGGCGCAAGACCAGGCGCTGATCTAACCTATTTCTGCCATGAAAGATGCCATGCGCCTAGCGCAAAGTATCTCGCGGCAAGCTGTTGAATAAATGGGATTTTTTGATGGTTTTTCAAGACCGCCGAGAGCCGTTTCGGGGCGATCGCGAAAGCGCGGTCGGGCGGTCAATTGCAGGCTCTCAAGGGCGCGATTTTTTCGCCTCGGCGGTTGCCGGGACCCGCTTGTGCCGGCGCGGCCTTAAGCCCTGCTGCGCGGGGCAATGCGGCCGGAATCGACGTCGTACATTTCGCCGGACGTGCCGATTTCGCTGAAGGCGAGGGGGTCGGCGCCGGTCATCCAGACCTGGGCGCGGAGTCTGGCGAGTTCGTCGAACAAGGCCTTGCGCCTCGCAGGGTCGAGATGCGCCACGACCTCGTCGAGCAGCAGCAGCGGCGTGATGCCGGTCGTCTCGGCGACCAGGGTTGCATGCGCCAGCACCAGCCCGATCAGCAACGCCTTCTGCTCGCCGGTAGAGGCCTCTCGGGCCGGCATGCTCTTCGGCGCGTAGGTTACCTGCAGATCGGTGAGGTGCGGCCCGTCGAGGGTGCGGCCCGAGGCGGCGTCGCGGGCGCGGCCGTTGCGCAGGATTTCGCGGTAGCGGTCCTCCACCGCGGTGGCCGGCTCGTTCAGCAGCGCGTTTTCCATCCAGCCGTCGAGCGCAATGTCGGCAGCGGGAAAGCCGGAACCGGTGCCGCGCGAGCGCAGCATGGCGGCAAGCCTGGTCAGGGTCTGGCCCCGCGTCGCCGCCACCGCCACCGCCAATTCGGCAGTCTCGCGCTCGATCGCGTCGCACCAATGATCATCGAAATTGCGCACCTCGAGCAGGCGGTTGCGCGATCGCAGGCTGCGGTCGAGCGCCGACACCCGCGCCGAATGCTCGCTGTCGATCGCCAGCACCAGTCGATCGAAGAACCGCCGCCGTTCCGACGCCGCGCCCATGAACAGCCCATCCATTGACGGCGTCAGCCACACCATGCGGAGATGATCGCCGAATGCCGCCGCCGAATTCACCGGCTCGCGGTCGATCCGGCAGCGCCGGCCGGTGACCAATGGCTCGCCGCCGGGCGCGTCGATGCCGGTGCCGAGCGTTGCCAGCCCGAGTGCGCCCTCGACCTCGGCCGACACCGCCCACGAGCCGTCACCCTGGATATCGGCAACATCGTCGAGGGTCGCCCGGCGCAACCCGCGTCCGGGCGACAGAAACGAAATGGCCTCGATGCAATTGGTCTTGCCGGCGCCGTTCGGGCCGACCAGCACCACCACGTCGCCGCGGGTCAGAAGGCTCGCCGCGCGATAATTGCGGAAGTGCGTCAGCGTAAGGCGATTGATGCGCGAGGCGGTCATGCTTCTTGATTGTCATTCTTTCTTCCCTCTCCCCTTGTGGGAGAGGTGGCGCCGAAGGCGACGGGTGAGGGGTCAATCGCCGTCCTCAGTGAGTCTTGCGAAGATGTCCTCCAGGACGACAGAAGGATTTGGCAAGACATCATTGTTCCAGTAGCGCGCTATTTGGAAGCCTTTTGCGATCAGGACCGCGTCTCTCGACGCGTCACGTTCGCGCGATGCATGCTGACTGCCGTCGATCTCAATGATGAAGCGTCTTTGGAAGCAAACGAAATCAAGAATAAAGCTCTGAAAGGGAACCTGACGACGAAATTTGAACAGTGCAAGCCGTCGATTGCGGAGCAAACGCCACATCGCCGCTTCAGCGTCCGTGGGCTCGCGGCGCATCGCCTTTGCGAAATCGCGGATGCGCTTCGTGATTGCTCGATGGCGTGGCGCCTGCGGCACGAACCCCTCACCCGTCGCCTCACTTCGTTCGGCGCCACCCTTTCCCACAAGGGGAGAGGGAAGATCAGCGCCACCGCTCGCGCGACGACCTTTACACCCGCATCGGCATCAGCACGTAGAGCGCGCCCCTGGCATTCTTATCCTGCACCAGCGTGGGCGAGCCGGGATCGGCCAGCCGCAGCACCGCGACTTCGCCCTCGATCTGGGCGGCAATGTCCAGCAAATAGCGCGAATTGAATCCGATATCGAGCGGCTCGGAAGCATATTCGACTTCAAGCTCCTCGGTAGCGCTGCCGGAATCCGGATTGGTCACCGACAGCACCAGTTTGCCGGCGGACAACGCCAGCTTCACCGCGCGGCCGCGCTCGCTCGAGATGGTCGAGACGCGGTCGACCGCCGCCTCGAAATCCTTCTTGTCGACCACCAGTTCCTTGTCGTTGTTCTGCGGGATGACGCGGCCATAGTCCGGAAAGGTGCCGTCGATCAGCTTCGAGGTCAGCACCACATTGCCGATGGTGAAGCGGATCTTGCCTTGCGACAGCTCGATGCCGACCTCGGCCTCGTTGTCCTCGATCAACCGCTGCACTTCACCGACGGTCTTGCGCGGCACGATCACGCCGGGCATGCCGGATGCGCCCTTGGGTGGCGGCAGGTCGATCTGCGCCAGGCGATGCCCGTCGGTAGCGACGGCGCGCAAGGTCGGGGCCTTGGCACTGCCGGCGGCGTGCAGGTAGATGCCGTTGAGGTAATAGCGGGTCTCTTCGGTCGAGATCGCAAATTGGGTGCGATCGATCATCCGTTTCATGTCGGCGGCGGCGAGCGCGAACGAATGCGTCATGTCGCCGGCGGCAAGATCCGGAAAATCGCTTTCAGGCAGCGTCTGCAGGGTGAAGCGCGATCGCCCGGCGCGGATCGCCAGGATCGAGCGGTCGCCGTCGCCTTCCAGCACGATCTGCGCGCCATCAGGCAGCTTGCGCACGATGTCGTAGAACATATGCGCCGGAACGGTGGTCGAACCGCCGGTTCCAGTTTCCGCGGCCAGCGTTTCCGTCACCTCGAGATCGAGGTCAGTGGCCTTGAGCGACAGCCCGGCATTTTCGGCGCGGACCAGCACGTTGCCGAGGATCGGAATGGTGTTGCGGCGTTCGACCACGCGATGGACGTGGCCGAGCGACTTCAGGAGTTGCGCGCGTTCGACGGTGACCTTCATTGCAATACCCGCCTGATCCGAAGATGGAAAAGCCGGGCGGCCAGGGGCGCGCCACGGCATTTGAGACCCGAAAAGCCGATCAAAGCTGGATTTGATCAAACCTCAAGGGGGACCTCAAGGTGGCGCGGATGGCCCGCCAGCGCAAGTGATGCGTGGGGCCGTTCCCCACGTTTTGCGGGGAAACCAAGGGCTTCCGGACAGTCCGGGCGCGACCCTTGAAGGCATTCGCCACGTGGCTCAAACGGGAAGCCAAATGATGCCCGGGAAACGGAAGCCGCTTACTCCTGCAACTGACGCTTCAGCAACTCGACCTCTTCCGACAGCGCGACATCCCTGGCGACCAGCGCCTCGATCTTGCGCACGGCATGCAGCACCGTGGTGTGGTCGCGACCGCCAAAGCGGCGGCCTATTTCCGGCAGCGAGCGCAGCGTCAGCGTCTTCGCGAGGTACATCGCCACCTGGCGCGGCCGGACCACATTGGCGGTGCGACGCGACGACAACAGGTCGGAGCGGCTGACATTATATTGCCGGGCCACCACCCGCTGAATATCCTCGATCTTGATGCGCTTGGGTTCCTGCGGACGGATCAGGTCGCGCACCTCGCGCTCGGCCATTTCCAGCGTGACCGGCTGGGCGTTGAGCTTGCTGTGTGCCAGCAGGCGATTGATGGCGCCTTCGAGGTCGCGGCCATTGTGGGTGATGGTTCGAGCGAGATAATCCAGCACCGGCATCGGCACATCGAAGCTCGCATGATGCGCGCGCGCGGCCGCGACCCGTGATTTGAGGATGCCGAGCCGCAGTTCCTCGCCGAGCGATCCCATCTCCACGACCAGACCTCCGGCGAGGCGCGAGCGCACGCGGTCATCCAGACTCTCGAGATCGGATGGTGGCCGGTCGGCCGCGATCACCACCTGGCGGCCGGCGTCGATCAGCGCGTTCAGGGTGTGGCAGAATTCAGCCTGGGTCGATTTGCCCTGCAGGAATTGCAGGTCGTCGATCACCAGCACGTCGATGCCGCGCAACGCCTCCTTGAATGCCAGCGCCGTCTGCGTCTTGAGCGCGGCGACAAAGCCGTACATGAACTTTTCCGCGGTGAGGTAAAGCACCTTGCGCTCGCTGCCGGAATTGCCGGCCCACGTCACCGCCTGCAGCAGATGGGTTTTGCCGAGCCCGACGCCGGCGTGGATGTAAAGCGGGTTGAACATCACGGCGTCGCCACGCCGTCCTTCCGCTACCTGGCGCGCCGCGGCGTGCGCCAGCGTATTGGAGCGGCCGACCACGAAGCTTCCGAAGGTCAGGCGCGGATCGAGCGGCGAGCCCCCGAGCGCGTCATGGCTGGCGGAGACCGGCGCGATCGCGGTCGCGCGCAATTCCGGCGCGGGCCGGCCATCGGACCGCTCGGGGCGGCGCAGATCGGCCGGCGCCGGCGCCTCCTTTGCCGGGGGCGCACAGCGCATCGCCGTACGCACGGTGAGGTCGATCCGGTGCACTTCCGGCATCTCGGCCTGCCAGCACGAGAGCACGCGCTCGGCGTAATGCGCCTGGATCCAGCTTTTGAGAAACCGCGTCGGGACCGAGAGGCGGACGCTTTCGTCCTGCACGCCCTCGAGGTCCATGCGCGCGAACCAGCTTGTGTAAACGTCTTCTCCCACGCTCGTGCGCAACCGACCCTTCACGCGTGACCAGCGGTCCTGTTCCATATTCGACATTGCCTTGTGACTTTTCTGAAAGAGTGATGGGGTCTGTGAAGCCGCCGTACGGGTGTCCGCGCGGGCGACCTCAAGCGGGGCTTCGTCTCCGGGCACAGCCCGGCCGTCCGGCAGAGCGCCGTCGGTCGGATCATCGACTGGAAGAAGAAGCGTCCGCGAAGTCAGTGCGTACTCGACGGTCTGTCCGGAGTTCGCATGGGAGGCCGCGCACTGGCGGCACCTGATACGGCATCGTTTGAGCGTGGCATCTGGTCGATTGCCGCGATGTTTCCGTAGAGCATAGAACCTCCCCCACCCGCCACGCATGCGCGCGGCCAGTTGTCACCTTAAGCATATTTCAAATTCAATCGGCCGCGTCCGAACATCAATATCGTTCAGTCCCGCTCCGCCGCCGCGCACCTCAGCCCGTCTGCCTTCAACCCGTCCAGGGACGTCGCTTCTCGTACGATTGCGGTTGGTCGAGCCGTATCTCTCTCGTTCGAAGTGCACGAGGCAGGAAGGCCTCGCTTGAGAAATTTCGACACAAAACCATCGTTCTCACATTGCTATGAGTTACGACCCTACAATCGCTTGGGAAGCATCGCCAACGCGCACACCGCCGCCGATTTGCACGTCCGCCCCGTTTCCTAAACCGCGCTGGTCTGAAGAGCCGGGGCCGCCGCGAACAAGTTAAGAAATACACGATGCGCGATTTCCCGCAATGCCTCAATTCGTGGCGGCCCACGCCGCGGCGCCGACCGCGGTGCGGCACAGGTTGCGAAACTCGAAAGCAAGTTTTTGAATCACCGCACAGAATCGCGCGTGCCAGGCAGCGTCGCAAATCTCGCTGCAACAGAGAAAATTTTTAATAATTTCTTTACAATCGGGCCGCGCGAAAGCCGATTTTCAGAACGCTTGGAGTCGCTATGGGGATAAGTGGCTCGCGAAGCGGAGCTTTTCGAGACTGTTTTTCAGGGTAACCCCAGCCCACCTGACCTTTCCGGCGGCTGCATCGCGCGCCATTCTATTCAGCGCGGGGTGCGATAACTTTCTGAGAATTCTTGGGAATGCGGGGTGCAATAACTATTCGACATTGCCGGTTAATGTGAGGCGCAATAGCTTTTCGAAAATGCGCGTTGATGCAAGGTACGATAACCAATCGACATCGCGCGCCGTGGTTTCAGGTGCGGCAGAAATGCATCTGCTCGAACGACGGACGCACGGCGTGCACGAGCTCCGCTATCAAAACGAAAGCCCGGCAGTGCCGGGCTCGTCAACCAATTCAATTTTCCAGCAGGCTCATTTCGCGAGCTTCGCGATCTGATGGGCAAGCCGCGAAACCTTCCGGCTCGCATTGTTCTTGTGAATGATGTTGCGTTGTGCCGCCTGCATCAATTCGGGCTCCGCGCGCGCCATCGCCTTCAGCGCCGCGTCACGGTCCCCGCTCTTGATCGCTTCCTCGACGTTGCGCACCGCGCCGCGCATCTGGGTGCGGCGCGACTTATTGATGATGGTGCGGCGGGCGATCTTGCGTGTCGCCTTCTTGGCGGAAGTAGTATTGGCCATGTTCTCGACTATCCTTCGGCGGTGACCGGTCGCGGGTAGTCGGGCTTTGAAGCGCCGGCCGTTCGACCGCGTGATCGACACTGGTGTGTTTCGGTGTTCCTGAGAGCCAATCCCGGAGCGAGCAGGCTCCGTATGACGGCGTCGCGCAAAGAACAGCGGCGGCGGGATTGCGCCCGCCGCCATTGGC
Organism: uncultured Alphaproteobacteria bacterium; assembly: GCA_963808035.1. Classification (GTDB taxonomy): domain Bacteria; phylum Pseudomonadota; class Alphaproteobacteria; order Rhizobiales; family Xanthobacteraceae; genus Bradyrhizobium. The sequence goes on from CAWEEF010000017.1 coordinate 728,233, forward strand.
GGTCTTATAGAGGGCGCGCCCACCAGCGTCAACGCCTTCCGGGCCTTGCGGAACCGGGCGGCCCGACCGCCTCGCGCCGATAAAGCGCTGATGAGGTTGAATTTCCAGGAGCGTCCCGGTAATGGCTGACGGCATTCGGGCGCGGCAGATAAAGGGTGACGGATGATCCGCGGTTTTTTCCGGCTGATGGGGCTTTTGCTGCTGGCGGGCGGATTCATCTTCATGGTCTATGACGGCGCCCGCTGGGTCGCCGACCAGAGCCTGCGGTTTACCCGGTTTGGCGAGTTCTGGAACGACATCCATCAATCCAGCCAGCAGGCCTTCCGGGCCTGGGTAGAGAGTCACGCGCCCTGGCTCTGGACCAGTGTCATCAGGATCGTGCTGGACCAGCCGGTGTTTGCGGTGCTGGGCGTGATCGGCATCCTGCTGATGCTGCTGTTCCGGCCGCGCAAGCCGCTGATCGGCTATTCGCGGAACTGAGCGCAAGGGTGCTTTCGGTTTTATGCCGGGCCGTCCGCGGTAACGGGGCTGCGGCGGGCGACGTAAAGGCCTATATTGAAGCCATACATTGTTGAGCCGGGTGCGAATGCATCAGGCGGGCGGTTGGCTTAAGCGCGCTTTCGACATCCGGCCGTTTCGCGATCTCACACATTCGGGATCGGTCTCGTTCAACTGACATCCCGCACGGAGGTATCCATGCTGTTCATGCGCAAGACCACGGCATTGCCGAGCGCTGCCGAAGCGCTGCCGGGCCGTGCTACTCCGGTTCCCACCGCGACCAGCCATTTCGTCAACGGCCGCCAACTGCAGCCGCCCTATCCGGCCGGCCTCGAGCAGGCGGTGTTCGGGCTAGGCTGCTTCTGGGGCGCCGAACGCAAATTCTGGCAGCTCGGCGATGGCATCTACATCACCGCCGTCGGCTACGCCGGTGGCTATACTGCCCACCCAACCTACGAAGAGGTCTGTTCGGGCCGCACCGGCCATACCGAAGCGGTGCTGGTGGTGTTCGACCCCAAGCAGATCTCCTACGACCAGTTGCTGAAGACATTTTGGGAAAGCCACAACCCGACCCAGGGCATGCGCCAGGGTAACGACGTCGGCACCCAATATCGTTCGGCGATCTACACCGTCAGCGACATGCAACGCAAAGCCGCGCAGGCGTCGAAGGCGTCGTATCAAAAGGCGTTGGAGGCAAAGGGACTGGGCGCCATAACCACCGAGATCGCGCCGGCCGCAGAGTTCTATTTCGCCGAGGACTACCATCAGCAGTATCTGGCGAAGAATCCGGCCGGCTATTGCGGGCTTGGCGGCACCGGGGTGTCCTGTCCGATCGGGGCGGGTGTCAGCGCCTGATCGCGCATGATGTGGAGAGCCGGTTGCCCGGCGTTCCACATCGGCGTGTCACGGTGCGAAAACACGATTTGTTAACCATAATCGGTGCAAGACTGGAGCTGTCTCCGCTAAGAGGGATGACTCCAGTGCGGGTTGTGCACGCGTTCCGACTGCCCATCATTGCCGCGACGACCGCGCTCGCCCTCTCGGGCTGTGTCCACACGTCCTCTCCGGTCGCGATGGAGCATCCGCAGGGCGATCTCGATTCGATGGCGTACGGTCAGGCTTATGCGCCACCGCCACGCGGCTATACGGCATCGCCACCGCGGGTCGCCGGTGCCGGCGGAGCCATCGGTGCGCTGCGCGCGAGCTTCGCCGCCGCACGGCAGCCGCCTTACGCGCGTGTCCCGGTGGTCTACGCGGCCGCGCCGATGCCTTCGACCCACGACGGCGTCTATCGACTCGATGCCGGCGACAAATTGCGGGTCGTGGTCTACGGCCAGGAAGGCCTCACCAATACTTATGCGATCGGTGCCGGCGGCGCCATCACGGTGCCGCTGATCGGCTCGGTACCGGCGCGCGGGCGGACTCCGGCCGAACTCGCCGTCGAGATCGCAGCCCGCCTGCGCAAGGGCTTCATCCGCGATCCTTCGGTCGCGGTCGAGATTGAATCCTACCGGCCCTTCTTTATCCTTGGCGAAGTTGCGGCGCCCGGCCAATACCCTTACGTGCCCAATATGAGCGTCGAAAGCGCGGTGGCCATTGCCGGCGGTTTCTCGCCGCGTGCCAAGCGCGATCGTGTCACCCTGACCCATACCGACAATTCGGGCCCCATCCGCATGGTGGTGCCGCTTGGTACGCCAATGAGCCCCGGCGATACCGTGCTGGTCGGCGAGCGCTGGTTCTAAGGCGGTTCGCGCGCCCAGAACGATGTTCGTGACCTATTTCTTCAAATGCCCGGCAAAGAAGTCGAGGCTGCGCGGCCAGGCAATATCGGCGCTTGCCTTGTCGTAGCTTGCCCGTTCGTCGCAATTAAAGCCGTGCTGAGCGCCGGGATAGATGTGGATCTCGACATCGGGCCGCTTGCTGCGGATGGTCTCGACGTCCGCGAGCGGGATGCCCGCGTCTTTTTCGCCAAAGTGAAGCTGGGTCGGCACTTTCGGCTTGTCGTCAGCGAAGCGAACGATGGCACCGCCGTAATAGCCGATCGCTGCCGACAGGCCGGTCAGCTTGGTGGCGGCGGCATAGGCGACGCTGCCGCCGAGGCAAAAGCCGACGATGCCGACCGGCCCGACATTCCTGACGGCGTCGATGGCGGCCTGGGTATCGCGGAGCATCGCCGCCCAGTCCGGATTGGCGACGAATTTGCGCGCCACCGCGACTTCATCAGGCGAGTAGCCGCATTGGAAATGGGGCTCGATGCGATCGAAGACCGAGGGCGCGATGGCGACGTAGCCGGCGCCGGCAATGCGGTCGCAGATCGTGCGAATATGGTGATTGACGCCAAAGATTTCCTGGATCACCACGACAGCCGCCTTGGGCGTGCCCGCGGGGTCGGCGCGATAGCCGCCAAGTTGAAAACCATCCGAAGCCGTCAGCTTGATATCTTGTCCCATGGGTCATCCAGGTGTTGGGTTGAGGGGTACTGTTACAGAGTTGGCGGGGTCTTCATGACTGGGAGAGCCGCTCCGGGGCCGTCTTCGAAACTTCGTCCAGGAATGGCAACACCGCATCGACAAAGGCCTGCGGCTGATCGATATTCACGGCGTGACCGGCCGCCGGAATCACCAGTTTCCTGGCGCCGGGAATCTTCGCCGCCATGTAATCGGATGCGGCGAGGAACGGCGCATCGTCGGCGCCAACCACCACCAGTGACGGAACCTTGATATCGGGCAGCGATTCGATCACCCGGGCATCGCGCTGGGTCAGCATGCCGCGCGCCGCATGCGCGAGGCCCGAAGCGTCACGGTGGCTGACTGTCGAGCGTTCCCGGCTGGCGGATTTCAGTACGGTCAGGCCTTCACGCTCGAAACGGTCGCCGGTGTCGTGCGCGCGCGTGTTCCAGGCTGCACGCGCGTCGTCTTTCTTGAAGCCGGGACCGGTGTCGATAATGAGCAATGCGCGGACGCGCTCAGGATGCACGCGGTAAAATGCCAGCGACATGTAGCCCCCAAGCGATAGCCCGCCCACGATCGCCTGGCGGGCGCCGACCTCGTCGAGCAGGGCCGCCATGTCGGCCACCGTGTGCGCTTCACTATAGGCCGAGGGATCGTCGGGATAATCGGACTGGCCGTGGCCGCGCATGTCCCACAGAACGAGCTTGTGGTGTTTCGAGAGCGCGTCGACCTGTCCTTCCCACATTGCCGATGTCGACGAGTAGCCGTGTGTCAGAATCAGTGCCGGTCCACTGCCATGGACTTCATAATAGAGATTGATTCCATCGCGGTCGATTTTTGGCATCGGGCTTCCTGGCTAAATTTATCGGCCGCTCTATCCTAACGCGATCTGCCGGCCGATGTGAAATGCGCAGCTCTTCGGTGATGGCGGTGTCGCGGGAGTTCGATCGCCATGATCACGGCGCGCTTCTTCCGCAACGCACAACGGAATTCAAACTCATATTTTCCCGGACCGATTCTAATTTGCATTGCTTCCGTTGTGGAACGGTACCATTCTGCCCGCAACTGGCACCGACCCGGTGGGTGCCAGTCATTGCCCAGAAGTGAGTTGCCGCCGTAAGCGGCATCGGCCACCGGAGGGGAAGCGAAGATGCCTAATCTCAATATCAACGGACATAATATGTCCGTCGAGGCGGCCAGCGATACGCCGCTGCTCTGGGTCATCCGCGAACAATTGCAGATGACCGGGACCAAATTCGGCTGCGGTGCCGGCCTGTGCGGAGCCTGCACCGTCCATCTCAACGGCGAAGCGGTGCGATCCTGCCAGACGGCAGTGAGCGACGCCGTCGGAAAGAAGATCACCACCATCGAAGGTCTCAGCGCCAAGGGCGATCATCCGCTGCAGAAGGCGTGGATTGCCGAGCAGGTGCCGCAATGCGGCTACTGCCAATCCGGCCAAATCATGCAGGCGGCCTCGCTGCTTGCCAGGAATTCCGACCCGACCAAGGAAGAAGTGGTGGCGCACATGGACGGCAATCTCTGCCGCTGCATGACTTATTCACGCATCCAGAAGGCGATCCTGCGCGCGGCTTCCGAAATGCGTACCGCCTCCAACGGCGGAACCGAGCGGAGGGCAACATGAACAGCCACGTGAAAATCACTGGAATCGAGGCTACCGATCTGAGCCGTCGCTCATTCCTGGTCGGCACTGCTGCGGCAGGCCTTGCGCTCGGCTATTCCGCGGTTCCCGGCCTGCTTGGTGCCGACCCGGCATTTGCTGCAACGGCCAAGTTCGATCCCAGTGTCTGGTATTCGATAGCACCGGACGGGATCGTGACGGTCACCTGCGGCAAGGCCGACATGGGTCAGCACATCGCCTCGACCATGGCGCAGATCATCGCCGAAGAACTCGGTTCGAACTGGAAGGACATGCGGATTCAGCTTGCTTCCAACGATCCGAAGTTCAACGACCCCGTGCTCGGCGCGCAGATCACCGGCGGAAGCTGGAGCACCATGATGAACTACGATGCGATGAGCCGCGCGGGTGCCGCGGGACGCATGGCATTGACGGAGGCCGCAGCCGCTTCGATGGGCGTTCCCGCCAGCGAACTCGCGGTCAAGGACTCCGTGATTTCGCATTCGAAGTCGAAGAAGTCGATGACGTTTGCCGAAATCGTCAAGAGCGGCAAGGCCACCAAGACCTTCACGCCCGACGAACTGAAGGCGATCAAGCTCAAGACCGCCGACCAGTACACCATGATCGGCGTCTCGGTCCCGCAGCTCGATATTCCATCGAAAACCAACGGTACGGCCAAGTATGGCATCGACGTCATGCTGCCGGGCATGGTGTATGGCAAGGTGGTGATGCCGCCGGTGCGCTACGGCGCCACGGTCAAGTCGGTCGACGACAGTGCGGCCAAGAAGGTGCCGGGCTTCATCAAGGCCGTCACCCTCGATGACAAGACGGGGACCACGACCGGCTGGGTGGTGGCCGTCGCCAACACCTATACCAACGCCAAGAAGGCTGCCGCCGCGCTCAAGGTAAGCTATGACGGCGGACCCAATGCCAAATTGTCGAGCGAATCGCTGCTTACGGAAGCCAAGCGTTTGCAGGGCCTTGATGATTCCGGCCTGTTCTTCGTCAAGAATGGCGACACCGCTGCGGCGTTTGGCACTGCGGCGAAGGTGATCGAGGCGGAATACACCACCAACATCAACATTCATGCGCCGATGGAACCGATGAATGCCACGGCGCAGCAGCAAGGCGACATCTGGCACATCTACACCGGCAACCAGTTCGCAACTCGCTCCGGCGCGATCGCGGCGGGGGCAGCCGGCGTCGATCCCAAATTCGTCGTGATGCACCAGATGTATCTGGGTGGCGGCTTCGGTCGGCGTCTCGATGGTGACATGACCGTGCCGGCGGTGCAGGCGGCGAAGGCCGTCGGCAAACCGGTCAAGGTCATCTACTCGCGCGAAGACGACATGACCATGGACTTCTCGCGTCCGCTGACGTTCCAGAAGATCAAGGCCGGCGTCGACGGCGACGGCAAGCTGATCGCGATCAACCATGATGTGGTCAGCGCGTGGCCGACCAAGCGCTGGGGAATCCCCGATTTCCTCACGCCATCGGTCGACAAGAAGGGCGGACTCGACGGCTTCACCGTGAACGGCGCGGATTTCTTCTATACCGTGCCCAATCACAACGTCCGCGCCATTCTCAACGAGATGGCGCAGCAGGCCACGCCGTCCGGGCAATTGCGGTCGGTGGCGCCGGGCTGGACCTTCTGGGCAGTCGAAAGCATGGTCGATGAACTCGCCCACGCGACCGGCAAGGATCCGGCACAGTATCGCATCGACATGCTCGACGGTACGGGTGCCAATGCCGGTGGTGCGCAACGCTTGCGCAACACCTTGCTCGCCGCGATGGGCATGTCGGGCTACGGCACCAAGCAACTGCCGAAGGGCGAGGGGATGGGCGTTGCCTGCGTCTCGTCGCAGGAACGGGCGACCGCAAGCTGGACCGCCTGTGTGGCCCATGTTGTCGTCGCCGATTCAGGTGAGGTCAAGGTCAAGAAGCTGACCGTGGCCACCGATGTCGGCACCCAGGTGCATCCCGACAACATCCACGCCCAGGTCGAAGGTGCGGCGTTGTGGGGGCTTTCGCTCGCCTTGTACGAGAAGGCGACGTTGAAGGATGGCGGCATTGAGCAGACCAACTTCGACACCTACACGCCGTTGCGGATGAGTCAGGTGCCGGAAGTCGCCATCAGCGTCATCGCCAATGGCGATCGCGCTACCGGCGTCGGCGAGCCGGCGGTTACGGTGATTGCGCCTGCGCTGGCGAATGCGATCTTCAACGCCTGCGGCGCCCGCGTCCGTTCGCTGCCGATCACGGCAGAAGCGGTGAAGGGCGCCATGAAGGCATAGACCGCTTCGGATCGTATGATAACGAAGAAAATCCGCCGGGGCGTTGCCCCGGCGGATTTTTTCGCCCTGCCGTGCCCGATCATGGCCGCCGCTAGTGACAGCGCGATCTGTGCCGCGCTCCACTAACGCGCCGCGTCGTCCCCCGCGAAAAGCGGGGGATCCAGTACGCCGCCGCCTCTCGGTCAATCGCTGCCGCACAGGGAATACTGCGTCGCCGGTCAAGCCGGGCGATGACAGCCGTGCGTGCCGCGCTCGATGACAGTGGCAACTCGATCAATTTGTATCGATAACGGTACAGCGGCATTGAGGATGCCCATTAAGCTGTGGGGAACCGATTGTCAGGTAGCTTATGCCGTCGGTCACCAGCGCGAGCCACCGGGGATTCATGACAGCCCTAGCCAACGAGAAATTGCCCAAACGCCGGCTGCTGCTGGCTTCCGATCGCAGCGATCAAAGCAGTGAACTGGCCAGCATCCTGCAGTCCGTGGGCGAGGTCGATACCATCGCGACCTCGGACATTCCCGAAGCACCCGCGGGCGACTGCTCCGGGATCGTGGTCGATATCAATCTGCGCTCCGCCGAGAGCGTGCAACTGGTCCGCGACAAGCTGAGCGCGGAGGCTTACCGTAACATGCCTCGGCTGTTTGTTCTCGTCGACGCCCTGCATCACGGCTCGATGCAGGCCTGGGCGCTCGGCGCCACGGATACCATCGCGCGGCCGTTTGACGCGCGGGGAATCCTGCAGCGTATCCGCGCGGCATTTCCGGACAGCGCCGGCTTCGACGCCACCGAAAGCGGCAAGACGTTGAACACCGGCGTTACCGCCGCGCACGCCGTGATGGTGAAGATATTCGAGAAGCTTCCGGCCGGCGTTCCCCTGACCTTCGACGATGTGGTGGAGGCGGAAAACAAGATCCTGAAGGCGATCAAGCACTCCTCGTTGCGTGCCTGGCTGACGACCGTCGGCTGCCATCACACCGCCAGCTATCGGCATTGTCTCTTTGTCACCGGGTTTGTCGTTGCGTTCGCGCAGCACCTCGGCATGCGCGAGGACGATCAGCGCCGTCTTACCCGCGCGGCGCTGCTGCACGATGTCGGCAAGGCGTTCATCCCGGTTGCCATCCTGGACAAGCCGGCTGCGCTCACCGATGCGGAAATGGCGATAGTACGCAAGCATCCCCGGCTCGGCTACGAGGCGCTGGCAGCGCAGGGCGGTTTCCCGCCGGAAATGCTGGATGTGGTCCTGCACCATCACGAATTCCTTGACGGCAGCGGTTACCCCGACGGCCTCAGCGGCGACCAGATCAGCGACATCGTGCGCCTGATCACCATCGTCGATGTCCATGCAGCGATGATCGAGCAGCGCACCTACCGGTTGCCGTTCACCCACATCAAGGCGTTCGAGATCATGGAGCAGATGGACGACAAGCTCGACCCGCATCTGCTGCAAGCCTTCCGCCCGGTGGCGTTCGGTTCTTATTGACGGCGACGTCATTCCGGGATGGTGCGCTTGGCGCAGGCCCCTCCTTCGTCATTCCGGGCTACGCATTCTCGCCGTCGCAATGTCGCGTCAGGTCGCATCCCCCTCATAGGATGAAATCTCGATCAGGCTGCCGTCGGGATCGCGGCAATAGACCGACCGCAGGGTACCACGGGCGCCCTGTCGGGCGACCGGACCCTCCGCGATCGCCACGCCACACGCCTTGAGATGCGCCACCACCTGGTCCGGGTGGATTGCAGTGAGGAAGCACAAATCGTCGCTGCCGGCGGCTTCATGGTCCGCCGTGAACCACTCGACCTTGTCGGCGTCGCGCGGCCGCACATTGATCTTCTGGTTACCGAAAATCAGCGAGGTCCGCGGCGGCCTGCCCGCGCCGGGATCGAACATCCTGATCTCCATGCCGAGGATCCTGCGATACCATTCGGCCGAACGCGCGACATCGGAGACGTTGATCACAAGGTGATCGAGTGCGTGAACCCTGACTGACATGGATCATCCCTTCGTTGCGATGCGCCGGCACTGCTCTGGCTGCGTCTGGCTTTGTTTGTTACAACGCGGCCGGTCGTGAATTCAAGAACAACGCGTGGGGAGAAACACATGGCATCACGTCGCGACGCGATAGGTCTCGCGGCAATCGGTCTTTCCGCTCTGATCTGGCCGGCCGGCGCGGCATCGGCATTGGATTATCCGACCCGGCCGGTTCGATTTGTGGTCGGATACCCGGCCGGCGGCGCCACCGATATCATCGCTCGGTTGATCGGCCAGCGGCTCTCGGACCGGTTCGGCCAGCAATTCGTGATCGAGAACAAGCCCGGCGCCGGCAACAATATCGGCACCGAGGCAGTGGTCAATGCAGAACCCGACGGTTACACGGTGTTGCTGGTCAATCCCGCCAATTTCATCAACGCCTCGCTCTACACCAATCTGAAATTCAACTTCATCCGCGATATTGCGCCGGTCGCGTCGTTCACCCGCGTGCCGAACGTGATGACGGTCAACCGCGAAGTGCCGGCCAGCACCGTTGCCGAGTTCATCGCCTATGTGAAGGCGAATCCCGGCAAGGTCAACATGGCCTCGTCGGGCAACGGCACCTCGGTGCATTTGTCCGGCGAATTGTTCATGGCCATGTCGGGCGTGAAGATGTTGCACGTTCCCTATCGGGGCGCCGCCCCCGCAATCACCGACCTGCTTGGCGGCCGCGTCCAGGTGATCTTCGACAACATGCCCTCGATCATCGGGCACATTCAATCCGGCAATTTGCGGGCGCTGGCGGTGACCACGGCGGTGCGCTCTCCCCAGCTTCCGGACGTGCCGAGCATCGCCGAGACCGTGCCGGGTTACGAGGCGAGCGCACTGTTCGGCATGGGCGCGCCGAAGAAGACGCCGCCGGAAATCATCGAGAAGCTGAACCGGGAGATCAACGCCGTACTGGCCGAGCCGGAGATCAGAAAGCGCTTGATCGAACTCGGCGGCGAGCCGCTGGTCGGCCCGCCGGACGCCTTCGGTGCCATGATTGCGGCCGAGACTGCAAAATGGGCCAAGGTGGTCGAGTTCGCCGGCGTACGGATAGAATGAGACGTTGCCGGAACCTTCGCCGCGAGCGGCGGTTTGGCATCCGAGGCGACACCACGGCCGCCGCAAGCGGATCGCAAGGAGACAGGATCATGCGCCATGCAATGTTGGCTTTGTTGGCAATCGGAACCGCTCTGACCGCCGGCGCTGTCCCGGCGGCCGCCTTCGACTATCCTTATTGCATCCAGGGCAGAGGCCCGGGATATCCGGGCGATTGCTCTTACCGAAGCTATGCGCAATGCATGGCCAGCGCATCCGGACGCAACGTCTATTGTAATGTCAATCCCGTTGTGGCGTTTCGACATCGGCCGCCGCGTGGCCGGCGGCACATCGATCGTCGCGATTGAGACGCGCCGGCGCGCTGGCTTGAAACGATCAACAGCACAGGGGCCGACCATGCAACCGCACAAAATCGTCTCGCGTGAGGAATGGATTGCCGCGCGGAAGGCGCATCTGACGCACGAAAAGGAATTCACGCTGGCGCGAGACCGGCTGAGCGCCGAGCGGCGCGACCTGCCATGGGTCAAGGTCGAGAAGAATTATGAGTTCGAGGGGCCGGGTGGCACGGTCATGCTGGCTGACCTGTTCGCTGGCCGCAGCCAGTTGGTGGTCCAGCATTTCATGTTTGCGCCCGACTGGAACGAGGGCTGCAAGAGCTGCTCGTTCTGGGCAGACGGATTCGAGCGCATGATCCCCCATCTCGCCGCGCGCGACACCACGCTGGTCGCAATATCGCGGGCACCCCCGCAAAAGCTGCTCGCGTTCAAGGCGCGGATGGGCTGGACCTTCGACTGGCTGTCCTCCGGTGCAGGCGATTTCAACTACGACTACGGGGTTGCGTTTACCAAGGACGAGATCGAACGAGGCGCCAAGACCTACAATTTCGGGACCACCGGCTTCGGGATCGAAGATGCGCCCGGCATCAGCGTTTTCTTCCGCGACAATGCCGGCCAGATCTTCCATACCTATTCATGCTTTGCGCGCGGCCTCGACATGATGAACGCTGCCTACCACTATCTCGATTTGACGCCGCTCGGCCGCCATGAAGAGGGGCTGCCCTATTCGATGGACTGGCTGCGGCTGCGCGACCAATATCAGCCCGCGCAGGGCGCGTCCGCGTGCTGCCAGACCTGACGGTCCTATAGCGTTTTCGGGCGAAGTGGGCACCGGTTCGCGTGAAGAAAACGCGGCAAAACCAGAAATCAGACCACCGCCGGCTTCGCCTTGGCAAACACGATGCCCTTGGCCTCGGTGCCGACGGCCGTCAGCACCGCAATGATGACCGCGACCGAGCCGGCGACCGCGGCGAGCGCGAAGCCGTAATTGCCGCCATAATGCGCGGCGATGCCGGCCTGCAGCGTCGCGTTGACCGAGGCCAGCAGGTTGCCAAGCTGATAGACGAAACCGGGGAACGTGCCACGCGCGGTGTCCGGCGACAGTTCGTTGAGATGCACCGGGACGATACCCCAGGCGCCCTGTACCGTGAATTGCATCAGGAAAGCGCCGATTGCGAGCAGCGTCGGGCTGTCTGAAAATGCCCACAGTGGGATCACCGGCAAGGAGAGCAGCGCCGCAATGATGATGCAGCGCCGCCTGCCGAACCGCTCCGACAGCGTCCCGAACAGGATGCCGCCGCAGATCGCGCCGATATTGTAGACCACAGCGATGATGCCGACGACGTGCGGCGTCAGCTTGTGTTGCACCTGCAGGAATGTCGGATACAGATCCTGGGTGCCGTGGCTGAAGAAATTGAACGCCGTCATCAGGATCACTGCGTAAATTCCGAGCCGCCAGTGCGATTGCAGCACCGTCAGCGTGCTGCCGCGTTCGACGGCGGCCTCCTTGCTCCAGCTCGGCGATTCCGGAACGCTGCGGCGGATGTAAAGCACGAGCAAGGCCGGGATCACGCCGACCATGAACATGCCGCGCCAGCCGATATAGGGAAACAGCACGCCATAGACGATCGACGCCATGAAGTAGCCGGCCGGGTAACCCGATTGCAGCAGGCCGGAAACGAATCCGCGGGCATGCGGCGGAATGGTTTCCATGGTGAGCGACGCCCCGACGCCCCACTCGCCGCCCATCGCGACGCCATACAAAGCCCGCAAGACGATCAGCACAGTGAGACTTGGTGCAAAACCGGAAGCGAATTCGAGTACCGAATACAAGAGGATGTCGACCATCAGGGTCGGACGGCGACCCCAGCGGTCGGCGGCGCGGCCGAAGATGAAGGCGCCGATCGGCCGCATTGCCAGTGTCAGCAGGATGGCCAGCGTCACATTCGAAATATCGGTATGGAACTCGGTGGCGATGTCCTTCAGCACGAACACCAGCAGGAAAAAATCGAACGCGTCCAGCGACCACCCGAGAAAGCTTGCCGCAACCACGTGTTTCTGTTCGCTGGTCCAGCCGGACAAAGCTGCAATGGCCATCGGTGTTGCCTCGAGCGGTATTCGATGAGCCGGCAATGTTTCACAGAATCCGGCGGCTGAATAGCGCGCGCCAAGGTTCCGTGCTGCCGGGATGTGATACGCTCCGGCACCATTTCTGCCGGATCAACAGCGGGGATCGAAAGTGAAGGGCTCGGATGTTCTCGTTGCCGCCCTCGAAAACGAGGGCGTTGATCGAAATCTTCGGGGTCCCCGGGGAGGAGAATCTCGACGTCGTCGAAAGTCTCCGGCGGTCCTCGATCGAGCTGGTCGTGACCCGCCACGAGCAGCCTGCGGCCTTTATGGCGGCGACGTATGGGCGGCTCACCGGAAAGCCGGGAGTCGCGCTCAGCACGCTGGGGCCCGGCGCGCTGAACCTCGTCACCGGCGCGGCCTACGGCTTCCTCGGCAGCATGCCGATGGTGCTGATCACCGGCCAGAAGGCGATCCGGCAAAGCCGGCAGGCGCATTTCCAGATCGTCGATATCGTCGCTGCGATGCGTCCGCTCACCAAACAGTCACAGCAGATCGTCAGCGCCTCGAGCATTCCGACCCTTGTCCGCAACGCATTTCGCATTGCCTCGGAGGAGCGTCCGGGTCCGGTTCATCTCGAATTGCCCGAGGACGTTGCCGGTGAGCAGGCCGGCGACGCCGCGCTGGTGCCGGTGCATCATGTGGCGCTTCCGGTTCCATCGCTTGACTCGATCGCGCGCGCCTCCGAAGGGATCCTGGCGTCCAGATTTCCGCTGCTGATGTTCGGCGCCGGCGCTAGCCGCCCGCAATTGGCACCGGCGCTGTCCGAATTCGTGCGGCGTGTCCGCATCCCCTTCTTCAACACTCAGATGGGGAAGGGTGCGGTCGGGGGCGCTTCGGATTTCTATCTCGGCACCGCCGCCCTGAGCGAACGCGACTATGTCCACCAGGCGATCGATCGCGCCGACCTGATCGTGACCATCGGGCATGACACGGTTGAAAAGCCGCCGTTCCTGATGGCGCAGGGCCGGCATCAGGTCATTCATATCGGGTTCGTGCCGGCGACCGTCGAAGAAGTGTATTTTCCCCAGGTCGAGGTCATTGGCGATATTGCAAAGGGCCTCGATTTGCTCGCCGGCCAGTTGGAAGGCAAGCTCAGGATCAACCCGGACTGGGTGGCGCTGCGCCGGGATATCCTGGGTCACATCACCGATCGGGCGCAAGAGGATCGCTTCCCGCTGACGCCGCAACGCATCGTGCACGACGTCCGGCAAGTCATGCCGCCCGACGGGATCGTGGCGCTCGACAACGGGATGTACAAGATCTGGTTTGCGCGCAACTACCGCACCGACATCGCCAATACCCTGCTGCTCGATAATGCGCTGGCGACCATGGGAGCCGGCCTGCCTTCCGGGATGATGGCGGCCCTGCTCTATCCCGGACGTCGCGTGCTGGTCGTCGCGGGAGACGGCGGCTTCATGATGAACAGCCAGGAACTTGAAACCGCGCGGCGGCTGAAGCTCGATCTCGTCGTCCTGATCATCGAGGATCACGCCTACGGCATGATCCGCTGGAAGCAGGCCGTCGACGATTTCGCCGACTGGGGCCTGACCTTCGGCAATCCCGACTTTGTCGCCTATGCCGCTGCCTATGGCGCGCAGGGCCGGCGGGTCACCACGGCGTCGGGGTTGGTGCCGGCGCTAAAGGAAGCCTTTGCCGCCGGCGGCATCCACCTGATCGCAGTGCCCGTCGACTACAGCGAGAACATCAGGGTTCTGGTCGACGAGCTCAAGCACATGCAGATCCAGCAGTGATCGCGCGGGCGACTCGCGGGAGCCGCCGCGCCCGACCCTATGCATGTTTCTTGGTGCAGACCGTGAGAAACCCTGCCGTTTTGGTGCACTGCCATTGCGTGTTCAGGACATCACTGGCAAACGGCTTCGGGCCGGTCCATCCGATCGCCAGAACGACAATAGCACAGGCCAGCGTTGAGATCGCCACAAGGACCGCGATCTGCTTGCGCGTCCACAAAGTCGGGGTCATCACCATCACTCCTGTTCCGGTGCGCCCGAGAATAGGGCAGCGCGACTGGTTCATTTGTGATCGAATTCACACTTCGGTAGCCTTGACCGATATTGTGATTGGACCGTGAAATGCCGTGTTCGTAAGGCTGGGGCGGCGTAACCTCTTTCTGAAGGACAGCGACGATTGACCGACTTCATCGCGCCGCCCGGAGCGCCTGGCATTCCGCCACGCTGGACGTCGAGTGCCAAGAGCGCGGTTGGCACGGCGGCGCGGGCGGAAAGCCGGGTCTGGTTCACCATCAGCCACGGCATTCTCAACGAGGTCTACGCGTCACGGCTCGATACCGCCTGTATCAGGGACTTCGGATTCATCGTCACGGCCAAGGACTATTTTTCGGAAGAGAAGCGAGACACGCATAACACGATCGAGATGGTCGAAGATGGCGTTCCCGCGTTTCGGCTGGTCAACACCGCGGTCGATGGCCGCTACCGGATTTCCAAGACGGTTTTCTCCGATCCCGTTCGCGAAGTCGTGCTGCAGCAGATCCGCTTTGAAGCGCTGGTCGGAGCGGCATCCGACTATGAGGTTCACGTCATCGTCGCGCCTCATCTGGTCAACGCCGGCGCCGACAACACCGGCTGGTGCGGCGACTTCAAAGGGCATCAGATGCTGTTCGCGGAAGGCAGGGGGACTTCGCTTGCGGTGGCATCCTCGGTGCCATGGCGCGCCCGTTCGGCCGGCTATGTCGGCGTGTCCGATGGTTGGCAGACGTTGTCACGCGGCGAGGGGCTGCGACCGGAGTTCGTGCGGGCCGAACGTGGCAATGTTGCGATCTCAGGCACGCTCGATATCGCTTCGCATGGCGGGCGGGTCGTTCTCGCGATCGGCTTCGGAACGCTGCCGGAGGAAGCGGCACTGCGCGCCCTGCTCAGTCTGCAGCAGCCGCTGGAGGCGGTGCTTGAGCACTTCTGCGCCGGCTGGCGCCAGAAACAGGCCGAACTGTTGCCGCTCGATCAGCCGCGCGATGCCGGCGGACTCAATCGCTATCGTGTGAGCACGGCGGTCCTTGGCACCCATCGCGATGAAGCGTCGGGCGCCATCATCGCAAGCCTTTCGATTCCCTGGGGCTTCGCCAAGGGCGATGACGATCTCGGCGGCTATCATCTGGTCTGGCCGCGCGACCTCGTCGAAACGGTCGGCGGCCTGTTGGCGGCGGGCAGCGTTGCCGCTGCAAAGTCGGTCCTCGATTATCTGGCCGCGATCCAGGAAGCGGATGGACATTGGTCGCAGAACTCATGGCTCGACGGCCGGCCCTACTGGAGCGGCATCCAGATCGACGAGACCGGATTTCCGATCCTGCTTTACGACATGCTGCTGCGCGCCGGCGCGATCGAGCTTTCGGATCGAGAACGGTATGCCGGCATGATCCAGGCTGCGGCAGGCTATATCGTTCGCAACGGACCCGCGACCCAGCAGGATCGATGGGAGGAGGACAGCGGCTATTCGGCCTTCACCATCGCCGTCGAAATCGCGGCGCTTCTGGCGGCTGCCGACGCCATGCGAGCGGCCGGCCGGGATTCGATCGCCCGCTATCTCACGGAAACCGCGGATGGATGGAACGAGCAGATCGATGATTGGGCCTATGCGAGGGATACCGAGATTTCGCGCAGGCTGGGAATCGATGGATATTACATGCGCATCGGCTTTTCCTCGGGCGACGCCAATGCGAGGTCGCACGGGCTTATACCGATCAAAAACCGAGCCGAGGGCAATGCTGCGCTCCAGGCGGGGCTGCTGATCAGTCCCGATGCGCTCGCGCTGGTGCGTTTCGGCCTGCGGGCCGCCGACGATCCGCGCATTCTCAATACCGTCAAGGCGATCGATGCCCTGCTGCGGCGCGAATTGCCGGCGGGCTCGTACTGGTATCGCTATAATGATGACGGCTATGGCGAGCACGCCGACGGCGCGCCGTTCGACGGGGCGGGGATCGGCCGGCTGTGGCCGCTGCTCACCGGCGAGCGGGCCCATTATGAACTGGCGGCGGGGCGGCCGCAGGAAGCGCGGCGTCTGCTCGCAGCGCTGGAAGCCGCCGCCAGCACCGGCGGCCTGTTGCCGGAGCAGATCTGGGACAGCGAAGACGTCGCCGCGAGGGAGTTGTTCCTCGGCCGGCCCTCGGGCAGCGCCATGCCGTTGGTGTGGGCGCATGCCGAACATATCAAGCTGCTGCGGTCGCTCCGTGACAACGAGGTATTCGATACGCCGCCGCAGACGCTCCATCGCTACGTGAAAAACACCCCGCCGCCGGCGCCGATTGCGTGGCGATCGACGTTGAGAGTCGACCGCGTCGCTCCGGGCCGCGTGTTGCGGCTGGAATGTCTGGATCAGGCGCGGATACACTGGTCGACCGACGACTGGAAAACCATTTCCGACAGCGACACCATCGCGACCGGCCTCGGCCTCTATGTTTTCGATCTGCCGGCGGAGCGGTTGACGGATGGAACCATTGTTCGCTTCACCATGTTCTGGCCAGGGCAGAACCGCTGGGAAGGAACCGATTTCAAGGTCGAAATCGCCCGCACGCCTTGAACACGGTCCGCCTGGATCTGAACCGGATGAACCATCGATGACAAACGCACAGGGAGATATCCGGCTGCTGCTGGCCGATGTCGACGGCACGCTGGTGACGCAGGAAAAAATATTGACCGAGCAGGCCGTGGCCGCGACGCACGAACTGCACGAGGCCGGCATCACGCTCGCGCTCACCAGCGGTCGACCTCCGCGCGGCATGAGCATGCTGATCGCGCCGCTCAAACTCGAGGGTGCAATCGCGGGCTTCAACGGCGGCGTCTTCGTCCATCCTGATCTGTCGGTGATCGAAAGCCATCTGCTCGATGCGGCGACGGCCCGGGAGACGCTGCAGTTGATTCTCGATCAGGGGCTCGACGCCTGGGTCTATACCGAAAAGGATTGGCTGATCCGCGACGCCAAAGCGCCCCACGTGGCGCGCGAAACCTGGACCGTGAAATTCGACGCCAAGGTGGTAAGTTCGTTCAGCGACGCGGATCTGGCGAAAGTGGCAAAGATCGTCGGCGTTTCCGACGACCTCGATCGCGTCGCTGCCTGCGAGAAGACGGCGCAGCAAAAACTCGGAGAGAGGGCCAGTGCGGCGCGCTCGCAGCCATATTACCTCGATGTTACGAACCCGCAGGCCAACAAGGGCACGGTGGTATTGACGCTGGCGAAACTGCGGAACATTGCGCCGGCTCAGATCGCCACCATCGGCGACATGCCGAACGATGTTCTGATGTTCCGCAAGAGCGGCCTCTCCATCGCCATGGGAAATTCCAGCGACGAGGTCAAATCGCAGGCGACCGCCGTAACCGACAGCAATCAGAACGAAGGCTTCGCCAAGGCGGTGCGAAAGTTCATTCTCAAAGTATGACCGAAAGGCGTAGCCGGTGCTTCGGATTGCTTCGCTTGCGCTCGCAACGACGATTGACAAGGCGGCGACCTTCAGCGCGGCATCGGCTGCCGCAATGCCGTTTCCGGAATCGCCCGGCGTACCAATTCGCGCATGGCGAAGCTTGAGTGGATCCGAGCCACGCCCGGCATCCGCGACAGATGCTGCTTGTGGATCCGCTCGAAATCGGCGATGTCGCGCGCCAAGACCTGCAGATGATAGTCGTCGCTGCCCGACATCAGATGACAGGAGACGACATCAGGGCAGCGCGCGATCGCGGCTTCGAACGCCGCGAGATAGTCCTCGCTCTGCTTTTCCAGGGTAATCGTCACGACGACGGTGGTGACGAGCCCCAGCGCCGCCGGGTCGAGGTCGGCGCGATAGCCGCGAATAATCCCCATTTCTTCCAGGTGCCGAATTCGCCGCGCGCAGGCGGTGGGCGACAATCCCACCTTCTCGGCAAGATTGATCTGGCTCGCCCGGGCGTCGGCGACCAGCTCGGCCAGGATGCGAAGATCAATACGATCCAGCTCAACCACGCAACATTCCACCAATATCCAGCTTATCGGCGCATCATATCCGCGAAAAATCGTCCAGCCAAGCCATAGTTCGCGGAGAAACACTGCCGGATCGAGACTATTTTGGGAGTCGGGAAAGCTGTTGGGGCCGAAGGAGCAAGCCATGCGCGTAGGTGTGCCAAAAGAGATCAAGCTCGACGAATATCGCGTCGGTCTCACGCCAGCGTCGGTGCGAGAGTACGTGTCACGAGGCCATGGTGTCATGGTCGAGCGCGGCGCCGGGCTCGGCATTGGCGCGAGCGACGACACCTACCGATCGGCTGGCGCGGCCATTGTGGACACCGCGAGCGAAATATTTGTCACCGCCGACATGGTCGTGAAGGTGAAGGAACCGCAGGCGACGGAGTGGCGCCAGCTTCGCGAGGGCCAGATTCTCTTTACCTATTTGCATCTGGCGCCGGATTCGGATCAGGCCAAGGGCCTGCTGGCCTCCGGCTGCACCGCGATCGCCTATGAAACGGTGACAGATGCCAACGGCGGGCTGCCGCTGCTCGCGCCCATGAGCGAAGTGGCGGGGCGGCTTGCGATCGAAGCCGCCGCTGCCGCCCTGCGAAAATCCGCCGACGGTATGGGCAAGTTGATCGGGGGCGTGCCTGGTGTCGCGCCCGCCCGGATCGCGGTGATCGGCGGCGGGGTCGTGGGGACTCATGCGGCGCGAATGGCGGCCGGACTTGGCGCCGATATCGTGATCCTAGACCGATCCCTCCCGCGGTTGCGTCTGCTCGACGAGTTGTTCGAAGGCCGCGTTCGCACGCGCTACGCGACCCTGGAGGCGATCGACGAAGAGCTGATCGATGCGGATGTCGTCATCGGGGCGGTCCTGGTCCCCGGCGCGAGCGCGCCGAAGCTGGTCCATCGCGCGCATTTGTCCCGCATGAAGCGTCGCGCGGTGCTGGTCGACGTCGCGATCGATCAGGGCGGCTGTTTCGAGACGTCGAGGCCGACGACCCATCAGGCGCCGACCTTTCTGGTCGACGAGGTCGTGCACTATTGCGTCGCCAACATGCCGGGCGCCGTGCCGGTTACGTCGAGCCACGCGCTCAATAATGCCACACTCCCGTTCGGGCTTGCGCTGGCGGCCAAGGGGATAGCTGCGCTGGTCGAAGACCGGCACCTGCGCGCCGGACTTAACATCCATCGCGGCCAGATCACCAACCGGGCCGTGGCGGAAAGCCTGCACATGGCGGCCGCGGCGCCAGAGGATGTCTTGGCGGCGTGATCGGCGCGCTGTTTCATTTTTCCTATCGGCAACTTCGACCAATCGGGGTTAGCGGCTGGTTCCGGCATCCTCTAACGTTTGGATGCCGCAGCCCGGCCGTCATTTCACGACGTGATTTACCAGCGACAAAGAGACAGCAATGGCTGACAAGGTCTTTCGGGGCACAGTCGTCCTTCCCGATCGGATCATTGAAAACGGATACGTTCTGGTAGGTAACGGATTGGTCCAAGCGGTTGGGTCCGGTGCCGCGCCCGCCG
Source organism: uncultured Alphaproteobacteria bacterium (assembly GCA_963808035.1). Classification (GTDB taxonomy): domain Bacteria; phylum Pseudomonadota; class Alphaproteobacteria; order Rhizobiales; family Xanthobacteraceae; genus Bradyrhizobium. The sequence continues at coordinate 748,125 of CAWEEF010000017.1, forward strand.
GCGAGAAGCACGGCGGTGCGGACTTCCTGGTGTTTCCCGGCGCCATCGACGCCCAGGTGCACAGCCGCAGCCAGCTCGGTCAGGAAGACTTTGTCTGGTCGACGCGCAGCGCCGCGGCCGGCGGCGTCACCACCATCGTCGACATGCCGTATGACGACAATTGCCTGATCGCCACCGCGCAGCGTTTCCGCACCAAGGTCAGCGAAGCCGGCGCCCAGGCGCGGGTCGATTTCGCACTGTATGCGACGATCGATCCGGACGAGGGCGCGGCAAGGGTCGATGAACTTGTCGACGCCGGCGCGGCCGCGTTCAAGTTCTCGACCTTCGGTACGCATCCGAAGCGGTTTCCGCGCATCCCGCCGCATATTCTCTACGCCTGCTTTCGCACGGTCGGCCGACGCGGGCTGATTGCCGGCATCCATAACGAGAACGACGAGATGGTCCGCGCCTTCATGGCAGAGGTCGAGGCCAGCGGCATCACCGACTACACCGCCCATGGCTTGTCACGGCCGCCGATCACGGAGGCGTTGGCGACTGCCGAGGTCTTTGAACTGGGCGCTGGCGCCGGCTGCCCGGTGCATATCGTGCACAGTTCGATCGGCCGCGGCTATGAGCTGGCGGCCTCCTATCGCGCCCAGGGACACGGTGCAACGATCGAGGCCTGCGTCCATTATCTGACGCTCGACGAAGAGAATGATGTGCGCCGGCTTGGCGGCAAGGCCAAAATCAATCCGCCGCTCCGGCCGCGGCGCGAGGTCGAAGCACTTTGGAATCACCTTGCCGCCGGCAATGTCACCATCGTCTCGACCGATCATGTGAGCTGGTCGGAAGATCGCAAGACCGATCCGAACATGCTGAAGAATGCTTCGGGAATCCCGGGCCTTGAAGCCCTGTACGCGTTGTTGCTGAAGGGACTCGACGAGCGCAAGCTGCCGCTCACCCATGCCGCTCGCCTGCTCGCGCACAATCCCGCCGCGCTGTTCCGGATCGGCCATGTCAAGGGCGCGCTGGCGGTGGGCCGCGATGCCGACATCGTCTTGATGCGCCGCGACCCCTATCGTTACAGCGCGGCGGCCAGCGGCAATAACTTTGTCTCCTGGAGTCCCTATGACGGGATCGCCTTGCCGTTCCGCGTCGTCGAGACCTATCTGCGCGGCAACTGCGTTGCTGCCGACGGCCGCGTCGTCGCCGAACCGGGACGGGGCCGCTTCGTCAGCCCCGTGCACGCCGGGTAGATCGGTCAATCCGATGACGCAAACCAACCTTCCGCTCGACGCTGACCGGCTCTGGGCCGACGTGATGGCGCTGGCGGAAATCACCGACCCGCAGCGGCCCTATACCAGGCGTTCATTCACCGCGCTGTTTCTCGAAGGCCGCGCCTGGCTGGCCGAGAGATTTGCCGAAGCCGGACTGGTCACCCGGATCGACGCCGCGGGTAATTTGATCGGCCGGCTCGAGGGCACCAATCCCGCGACTCGGCGTCATCGCCATCGGTTCGCACAGCGACACGGTTCCCTCCGGTGGACGCTTCGACGGGATCGCCGGCGTGGCCACCGGGCTCGAAATCGTGCGGGCCTTCCGCGATTCCGGCATCCGCACCGAGCACAGCATCGAAATCATCGATTTCCTGGCGGAAGAGCCGAGCGAGTACGGGCTCTCCTGCGTCGGCAGCCGCGGCATGACCGGCTTGCTCGATGCCAGGATGCTGAGCCTGACCGATCCCGGCGGCGAGACGTTGCGCGATGCCTTGGGTCGCGTCGGCGGCGACCCCGCTCGCCTCGACGAGGCCCGGCGCGACGACATCAAGGCATTCCTGGAACTGCATATCGAACAGGGCATCGTGCTCGAATCCCGGTCGCTTGATGTCGGCATCGTGACCTCGATTGTCGGCATCCGGCGGATCGAGATCATCTTCCAGGGTGAGGCCGATCACGCCGGCACGACGCCGTTGGGATTGCGCCACGATGCGCTGGTGGCGGCGGCCGCGACGGTTTGTTCGGTGCGTCGACTGGCCGAAGGGCTTGCCGGCGAAGGGCCGGACTATTTCGTTGCCACCGTCGGCATCCTGACAGTCGAGCCGTCGGCGTCGAACATCGTGCCGGGACGCGCTCGACTGATCGTCGACGCGCGAACGACCAATCCGGCGCTGACCCAACGTTTCGCCGAAGCCCTCGGTCGCGAGAGTCTGGAGCACGCCACAGCCGCGCGGGTCCAGCGCGCGTCGTTCGAAAATTTATCCGACGGCGCTCCGGCTGGGTGTGATCCAGAGTTGCGGTCCGCCTTGCGCGCGGGCGCGCGGGACCTGGGTCTTGGCGAAACCGATCTGCCCAGCGGTGCCGGCCATGACGCGGCGTTCATGAGCCGGATTTGTCCTTCGGCGATGGTGTTCGTCCCGTGCCGTGCCGGCAAGAGCCACGCGCCGGAGGAATGGGCAAGCCGCGAAGCGATCACGGCGGGCGCGGCGGTCATCTATCAGGCGGTCAGGGCACTCGACCGGTCGATCGCGAGGGAGAAACCGGGACCGGCGGCCTGATCGAGGCGGTTCAATCCGCACTGCCTTGTTCGGATAATTTTCGACGCAGCGCATTGACCAGCCCGCGTTCCGGCTCGCTCAGCGTTCGCTCGCCGGAATAGATCACGAACAATCTGCGGGATATCACGGGATCGATGATCGGGTGCGCCACCAGATCGCCGGCGGCGATTTCCAGCGCAACCGCCGACGGCGGCAGGACGGTGCAGACCGGCAGCCGCGCCAGAATCCCAACCGCCATCGGCAGCGCATCGATCTCCAGATCGGGCTGAATCCTGAGCCCACGCTCTTCCGCCGCCGCCTCCAGCAATTGGCGCAGCCCGAAGCGATTGGTCGGCAACGCCAGCTTCAAGCGCATCAGATCGGCAAGGGTGACGGGACCGGGCGGCAGCAATCGGTGTTTGGCGTGTGCAATGACCGCAAGGCCTTCCGACGATCCGAGCGGCAGCCGCGGCATATGCGGCAGGACGGTTTCGACGATCGCCACCCCGACCAGGCCCCGCATCACCCAGTCCTGCAATGTGCTGTTCGGCGCCTCCTGGATCACGAGTTTCAACGCGGGATGTCGGGTCTGGAGTTCGAGGATGGCGTCGGTAATACGATTGACGAGGAACCCGTGCTGATTGACGGAAGGGAGAATCCCGACCGCGATGCGCCGGCTCGGTGGCGGCGTCGCACCGGGGTCGCCACCGGAGAGCTGGCGAAATCCCGTTTCGATCACGGCAGCCACGCCGGCAAAACGGTCGCCCTTCGCCGTCGGAACGACACCATCGCCGTGGCGTTCGAACAGCGCGCCACCCAGCGACGCTTCCAGCTTGTGCAGTTGCTCGCTGAGCGCGGGCTGGCTGATGTTGGCGCCGCGCGCCGCCGCGGAAACCCGCCGCAGTCGATGCACCAGATTGAAGTAGCGAACCTGCCGCAGACTGATGACCGGACATTCGGCGCGCAAAGGGGCTTCGTCCTTGAGCGCCCGTTTCAGGTGGCGGATGAACAATGCCGTCACCGCGTTCGGCGCGATCGCGCGCGCGACGACTTCCATGGTCGGCGCCTTGTCGGGCGTGACCACGGCGACATTGAACAAGCCGAGTCGCGGCGAGGTCAGGCTCCGCGGCACGAACAATGCGGCGTCGGGATTATCGTCGATCACACGGGGCAGGTCGCCCGGATGGTCATTGAGAAAACGCACGCCGGTGATCCTGTGCTGGCTGAAATAGCGATCGGCCTGCTCGATCAAGGGCGGCGACAGCAAGGGCACCACGATGCGGCCCGCGCTCAGGTCGGCCGCGCTCGGCGGGCTCAACGTGCCGGCCGGCAGCCGGCACGCGAACACCCATTTGTCGGCGAGCACGATGGTCGTGTGCCTCGAGCGTCGCTGACCGGCGTCGGCCAAGGCGATCGTCAGCCGACTGCGCTCCGCGCCAGTCCAGTTATCGGCCAGAGCGCCCACATGCGGCAGGTCTTTTTCATCGGCCCACACCAGATCGACGAAGATGTCCGGCCGCTCGGCGCCGATACTGTCGATCGCGCGGCGCAGCGCACTGCTGATCCCGCCGATGGTAAAGCTCAGGCCGATCTCGACGGTCAGGTGCTTCAGCCTCGTTTTCGGCGACGTCGACGCCAGGCGGCGGGCAAAATGTTCCGCTGTCAGCAGCGGTTCGGCGGTCCGCATCAGGCCGCGCGCGGCGGCGGTCGGATAAAGGCTGTTGTTGATACGCCGAAACAGCGTCAGGCCGAGATCCTCTGCCAGGGTTTTCAGGGTGGTGCTGAGCGTTGACACCGCAATGTCGAGATCGGCCGCGGCGCGCGCAAAGCTGCCGGAACGGCAGGCTGTAACGAAATAGGCAAGGCTGCGCAGCTCGACCATCGGATCCTTTCGGTTCTGCACAGCATAGCCTGCGGTCCAGGCGGCGTCATCTCGCCTTCGCTTTTGCCTATGCCCTGGTTTGTACGATAGGCCGATGGACCGCGGCGGCGCGGCCGATATGATCCGCGCAGCCGATCCGTGCCGGGGATCGATGAATTCGATGGCTGAACCCACTCATCGACGCGCTGTGCGAGGTGGATCGACGTGCAGGTGAAGAGCGACATGAGCCGCGAGACGACCGATTCCCGCCAGTCCATGCGCGCGTTCCTGTCGGCGCTCGAAGGTGCGGGCGACCTCGTCACCATTCCACAGCCGGTCGATCTTGATTATGAAATCGCAGCATGCCTCGCAGAGGCGGCCGGCGGACCTGCGCTGCGATTTTCGCACGTCAGGCGTCGTGCCAATGTTCACGCGATGCCGGTAGTCGGCAACCTGCTCAATTCCCTGCCGCGTTTTGCCGCGGCGTTGCGCGGCGGGACCGAGCCAATCCAGGCGGCGTTGATCGCCGCCATCGAGAAGCCGCTGTCGCATCGTGTGGTGGCGTCGGCGCCGTGCCAGCAAGACATCGTTGCCGAGCCTGCGCTAGCCGCCGAACTGCCGATTCCGCGTTTCTTTGAAAAAGAAGCCGGGCCGTACATTACCGCCGGCGCGATCGTCGCCAGGGACCGGGTCAGCGGCTTCACCAATCTGTCGATCGCGAGACTGATGCCGCTCGATGGCAACCGGGCTTTTGTCGGCATTGCGCCCAATCATCACCTCGCAGTGCTGGCGCGGGCGGCCTATGCGCGGGGCGAGAAGCTCGACATCGCGGTCTGCATCGGCAATCACCCGGCGGTCCTGATTGCCGCATGCCTCTACCTCGGATTGGGCGACGACGAACTTCCCATCGCCGGCGCGCTGCTGGGCGAGCCGCTGGAAGTGGTCCGCTGCACGCAGTCGGATTTGCTGGTGCCGGCCCATTGCGAATGCGTGCTGGAAGGAACCCTCGACGCCGGAGAGCCGTTCACGGAAGGTCCCGTGAGCGAGTTCCACGGCATGTACGAGAACTACGGGGTCGGCATCGTTGCGACCTTCGCGCGTCTGACCCGCCGCCGCGACGCCATCTTCCAGGTCGTGCTGCCGGGCTATCATCCCGAGCACTGCCTGCTTGGCGGCGTCGCCATCGCGGCGGGGCTGTTTCGCGTCGTCCGCAACGCCGTGCCATCAATTTGCGAGGTCGCCGTCGGACTCGGCGGCGCCGGCCGCTTGCACGCGGTCGTCGCGTTGCGGGCGCCACGCGCCGGCGAGGCGCGCAAGGCAATGTTTGCGGTGTGGGCCGCGGTCAATCTGGTCAAGCAGGTGATCGTGGTCGACGACGACATCGACCCCTGGGATGGGCTGCAGGTCGAATGGGCGACAGCGACGCGCGTCAAGCCGGATCGGGATTTCGTCATCGTTCCCGCGGTGCGCGCCGATCGTTCCGAGCCGCTCGAACACGACGGCACGATCACCAAGCTTGGTATCGATGCGACGCGGAAAGAGGGCGATCGGCTGGATTGGGCGCTGGCCCAGCCGCCGGCGGCAGCGCTGGCGCGGGCACGGGAAATCCTGCACGAGAACCGGCTTGTCCAGGGACGACCAGAAATGATCAACCGCTTCACCGAACGGAGAAAGCCATGTTGAAGACTCGCCTCACAGCGTCGGCGCTGAGCGCCAATTTCCTTTTGAGTTTCGCCGGCGCCATTGCACTCGGCGCCGCTACCCTGATGCCGGCGCATGCCGACATCAAGATCGGCTTCCAGGTTCCCTTGACCGGTCCCGCAGCCACCGACGGCAAGTCCGCCCAATTGGCCGGCCAGATGGCCGTGGAAGACATCAACGCGGCCGGCGGCGTGCTTGGGCAGAAGCTGGAACTGGTCACGTATGACGATCAGGCCAAATCGGACCAGGCGATCTTCACCGCCAACAAACTGATCGGCGAAGACGGCGTGAAGCTGGTGGTCAACGCCAGCTATTCCGCCTCGGGCCGCGCCGCGGCACCGGTGTTCCAGAAGGCCGGCGTGGTGATGATTGCGGCCTATGGCGTGCATCCCGATATCACCAAGGCGGGCGATTACATGTTCCGTCTGGTGCACTTGGGACCCCCGCAAGGGGTGGCGACGGCGCTGTATATCGGCAAGACCCTGGGGTTGAAGAAGGTTTCGACCATCACCATGGACAACGACTACGGCCAGGCAACCATGGACGGATTCCTTTCAGCGGCTGGCAAGTACGGCATCGAGGTCCTGAACAAATACAGCTACTCGCTCAAGGACCGCCAGTTCGGCTCCATCGTCGCCAGCGTCAAGCGCGACAACCCCGACGGCGTGTACGCCACCGGCTATTTCTTCACCGGCGGTCCCTTGGTTTCGCAGCTTCGCGCTGCCGGCATTACGGTGCCGATTATCGGCTCGCAGGCGTTCGATTCCGAGAAGTTCATCGAGATCGCAGGGCCGGCCGCGGACGGCACCTACATCATCGACAGCTTCGATCGCGATCGCAAGGACGACTCGCTGCAAAAGTTTTTCACCGGCTTCAAGAACCGCGCCGGCTACGCTCCGGAAGGGGTTGCGGCGATCACCTATTCGGCGGTCAAATTGATGGCGGACGGCATCAAGCGCGCCAACAGTACCGACCCCGCAAAAGTGCGCGACGCGCTCGCCGCCACCAAGGATTTTCCGCTGCTGGAGGGCAACATGAACGGCTTCAACAGCCTGCATGAAATGATCATGCCGATCAGCGTCAACGAGATCAAGGACGGCAAGTTCAAACCGGCCGGCCAGATCACCGATCTGAATGCGTTCGCGCCGCCGGAAAAATAAATCTGGATGCAGGGCGGTGACGCCTTCCGCTGCTCACGGCAAAGGAAGACTTGGTGTACTACATCGATCTGGCCGTAACCGGCATCAGCTTTGGCTGCATGTACGCCGTGATGTCGGTTGGCCTGACCCTTGTGTACGGCTTGCTGCGCATCCTGCACGTGGCTCACGCGGCAGTGTTTGCACTCGGCGCCTATGTCACCGTCCTGGTCGCCGACGCCAGCGGCAGCATCGCACTTGGCTTTCTGGCGTCCATCGCCGTCACGCCGCTGTTCGGCATGGCGATTTACCGGCTGCTGTACGAACCGCTGCTGAAATACCGTCCCGATGTGCCGATGATCGCTTCCGTGGGACTGCTGGTGCTGATGCAGGATGCCTTCCGCATCGTGTTTGGCGAGCAGGGCGTCACCTTCCACAGGAATGCGTTCTCCTTCACGACCTTCAATTTCGCCGGAATTACCGTCAGCGCCATCCAGATCGCGATCGTGGTCACCGCCGCAGTGGTGTTCACGGGCCTGCATCTTTTCACGACACGGACCCGGATCGGCGTCGGGTGGCGGGCCACGGTATCGAAGCCGCAGATCGCCGCCAGCTTCGGCGTCGATCCGATCAAGGTGCGCTATCTGAACTTCGCCATCGGATCGGCGCTGGCGGCGGTCGCCGGCGGGCTGGTAGCGCTTCTGAACAATCTGGTGGACCCGACGATCGGCTTCGTCGTCAGCTACAAGGCGCTCGCCATCATCGTGCTCGGCGGGCTCGGCAGCGTGCGCGGGACGCTGGTGGCGAGCCTGGTATTGGGTCTGGTCGAGTCCTACGGCACCATCTTCATTGGGGCATGGCTTGATCGCGACGCGATCGCGTTCCTCGCCCTCATCGTGCTGCTGATGATCCGGCCGCAGGGATTTACCGGAGCGCGCACCGCATGAGCGCTTACGAGGTCAGCATCATCTCGATCGTCGGTATCAACGTCATTCTGGCGGTCAGCCTCAACATGATCAGCGGCTTCTGCGGCCAGGTCAGCCTCGGCCACGGCGCCTTCTTCGGCGCCGGCGCCTATGCTGCAGCGCTGGCCATGGTCGCGACGGCCAGCGTGCCGTTCGCGCTCGTCGCGGCTCTGGTGACCGGCAGCCTGCTCGGCGTTGTCGTCGGCTTCGCCTCGCTGCGCGTGCGCTCCGATTTTCTCGCCGTCACCACCATCGGCGTCAATTTTCTGTTCACCGGTTTCGTCCGCAAGCAGGCCTGGCTGGGCGGCGAGATGGGAATCAGCGGAATTCCCCCAACCGGGCTCGGCGCTTCCGGCAACATGATCATGATCCTGCTGTTCGCCGCGGCGACCATTGCCTTCAGCTTCTATGTCAGCCGGTCATGGATGGGCTTTGCCTTCCGCGCGGTCGGCGAGGACGAAGGCGCCGCGGCCACACTCGGAATCAACGCCGGGGCCTACAAGCTGGCGGCGTTCGGCATCGGTACGGCGCTGGCGGGTCTCGCCGGCGGGCTCTACACCTTCTTCACGCAGTTCATCACCGCCGACGCCTTCGACTTCATCTTTTCGGTGATGCTGATGGCGATGGTGGTGATTGGCGGCATCGGATCGACCTCGGGTGTGGTGTTCGCCGCGATCGGCCTGACGCTGCTTCCGGAGGCGATCCGCTTCGTCAACAACTACCGCCTGCTGGTGTATGGCGGCCTGCTGGTGCTGGTGATCAGGCTGGCGCCCGGCGGGCTGGCGGCCATGGCACGCAGCGTCGCGATCCGGGTGAGGGGAACATGAGCGCCGCGCTGCAGCTCGACGACGTGGCGATCCGGTTCGGCGGCGTGCAGGCCGTCGCCGGGGTGTCCCTTGCCGTTGAAGAAGCCGATTTCGTCGGCCTGATCGGGCCGAACGGTGCCGGCAAGACCACCCTGATCAAGATCGTGGCCGGACTGCTGCGGCCCGACCGCGGCAAGGTCGCGCTTGGTGGGGTCGATGTCACCGGCGATGCGACCGCGGCGCGGGTCCGTCGCGGCCTTGCCTTGACCCACCAGATCGTGCGGCCGTTTCGCGCCATGACCGTGCTCGACAATGTCGTGCTCGGCGCCGGCATTGGCCGCACCGCCAACCCGTTCGGCGCCATGCTGCATGTCGATCGGCGCCACGAGAGTGAGCGTGCGGCCGACATCCTCGGTCAGGTTGGACTGGCCGGCACGGAGCGCAAGCTGGCCGGCTCGCTGCCGCTCGGCCAGATGAAGCGGCTCGAACTGGCGCGCGCCCTTGCGGTCGGGCCGAACATCATCCTGCTCGATGAGCCGCTGGCGGGCCTCAACCATACCGAGGCATCGCGGCAGGTCGAAGCCATTTCAGATGTGCACCGGCGCGGAATCACTGTGATCCTGGTCGAGCATAATCTCGAAGAAGTGATGCGGATCTGCCGGCGCCTGGTCGTGCTGAACAACGGGCTCGTCATCGGCGATGGCGAGCCGCGCCAGGTCATGGCCGATCCGGTGGTGCACGAGGCCTATGTCGGGAGCGGAATGGTGACGCATGCTCAGGCTTGAAAATCTCAATTGCGGCTATGGTTCCGTCGAGGCGGTGCACGATGTCAGTTTCGATGTGCCCGCCGGCTCGGTGTTCGCCTTGTTGGGGCCGAATGGCGCTGGCAAGACCTCGACCCTCATGGCGATCATGGGGCACGTCGATATTCACGGCGGCCGCATTTTGCTCAACGGCGAAGACATCGTATCCCGTCGCGTCATCGATCGCGTCGGGCTCGGCATTTCGCTGGTGCCGGAGGGGCGGCAGCTCTTCTCCGATTTGACGGTGGATGAAAATCTGACTGTCGGAGGCTATGCGCGCTCGGCCGCCCGGGATGCCGTCAATCGCGATCGGTTGTTCGGCATTTTTCCGCGGCTGCAGGAACGCCGCACCCAACTGGCCGGATCGCTGTCCGGCGGCGAACAGCAGATGCTGGCGATCGGGCGGGCACTGATGGCCGAGCCGCGGTTGCTGCTGGTCGATGAGCTCTCGCTCGGGCTGATGCCGAAGATGGTCGATCTGTGCCTCGACGCCCTGCTGCAATTGAAGCGGGAAGGCCTGACCATCGTGCTGGTCGAACAGAACACCGCGCGCGCGCTCGATGTGGCCGACAAGGTCTGCGTGATGTCGTCCGGCGTGCAGGTCTATCAGGGCACGGCGGCGGAGGCCAAGGCTTCGGGCTCCATGTTCGCAACCTTCCTCGGCATGAACGAGCCGGTCTAGTGCCTTGCAATGAAAGCCGCCGGGTGCGACGGCGAGGGAAACAACGATGACGCGGATGCTGACGACGGACGATGTGGAAGCGGGGCTGGTCGGGGGATTATTCCTGTCGGCAGGCGGCAGCGGCAGGAACGCGGTTGCCAAGAACCGCGGCCTCGGACTGATGGCGCTGGACTATGGCGGGGTGCGCCTGGTTGAGCTCGATCAGCTCGACCCCGAGGCCACGGTCATTACCGCGACCGCGGTGGGGGCGCCCGGCTTCGCCAACTGGGCGATCAAGCCGCGCGATTCGATCAATGCGGCGCGGCGGCTGGTCGAGCGGTTGCACAAGCCGCCGGTCGGGGTGATCTGCGGACACGTGCCCGGCTTCAACGCCTGGCTGGTGGCGGCCGCGCTCGGGCTCGATTACATCGACGCGGCATCGAACGGGCGCGGGCACCCTACCGTGAAGATGGGCGGCATGGGCCTCGCCTCGCGGCTTGACCTCTCGATCACGCAAATTGGCTGCAGCGGCAGCAAGGCCGAAAACAATGAATTCGCCATTGCCGCCGAAGGCGACATTGTCCGCACCTCGAATGTGATGCGGCAGGCGGCCGTGATCAATGGCGGCCTGATCTATGCCGCGCGCGGTCCGTTGACGGCAGGCTTCATCCGGGAAAATGGGGCCGCCGGCGCTATCACGTTTCAGCTCGAGCTCGGTCGCGCCATGCTCGCGGCCAACGGCGCGGATCGTGTCCGCGCGACGGTTGAATTTCTCGGCGGCGAGTTGCTGGTGGAGGGAGAAGTCACGGAGAACACCGTGGCCTATGGCGGCGGCTTCGATCTTGGCCGGATGATTGTCCGGGGCAGCAAGGGTGAAGCGGTGCTCGGCGTCTACAACGAGTTCATGACCGCCGATTTCGGCGGCGAGCGCGTGGCCACGTTTCCGGACATGATCGGAACGTTGGATCCCGCGACCGGCGAGTGTGTTTCGATTTCGGAATCCAGGCCCGGCAGCAGGGTCGCCGTGATCGTCGCGCACCGCTCCAAATTCCCGGTCGGCAAGGGCGCGCTCGACCCGGCGGTGTTTCCCGAGGTCGAACAAGCCATGGGCGTCGATCTGCGCTCTTATCTCTGAGAAAGGCTTTGATCATGCTGCGCCTCTATGACAGCCGTCTGTCCGGCAATGCCTGGAAGGTTCGCATCCTGCTGACCCAGCTCGGCATCCCGTTCGAGCGGGTCACGCTTGATCTCGCCAAGGGCGCGACCGCCGACCCGGCGTTCCGCGCCAAAAGCCGCTTTGCCCGTGTTCCCGTGCTCGAGCTGGAGGATGGCCGCACCCTGGTGGAGTCCGCAGCAATCCTGCTTTATCTGGCGGAAGGCTCGGCATTGCTGCCGGACGATCGCTACCTTCGCGCCGAAGTCACCAGCTGGCTGACATTCGAGCAGGCGGATCTGTTGCGCGCCTTGGCATTGCCGCGGTTCTATAACATGCGCGGCATCGCCGATCAGATGAAAAGCCGAATTGCGGATTTTCAGGAAGGCGCCTATGTGGCGCTGGCCAAGCTCGACGATTGGCTCGCCACGCATGATTGGCTGGTCGATCATCGCTACACGGTCGCCGACATCGGGATGTTCGGCTATGTGGCCATGGCGCCGCAGGGCGGCTACGATATGGCAAGGTTTCCATCGATCGGCGCGTGGCTGGCGCGAGTCGAGGCGCAGCCCGGCTGGGTTCCGCTGGTGGAAGAGGGTTGAGCATGACTATTCCGGTCCGCCGCGGCAAAGAGGTCAAGGCTGAACGCGGCACCGTTCTGCGCTGCAAGGGATGGCGGCAAGAAGCGATCCTGCGGCTGCTGGAGAACAACCTCGAAAATGGCGAAGACCCGGAAAATCTCGTCATCTACATGTCGATCGCGCGCGCGGCGCGCGACTGGAATAGCTTCGACCGCATCGTCGCGACCCTGACCACCATGCGCGAGGATCAGACGCTGGTGATGCAGTCGGGCAAGCCGATCGGCGTGTTTCCCGGTCAGGCGACGACGCCGCTCGTCATCATGGCCAATGGCAATATTGTCGGCGAATGGAGCGGCGAGGAAAACCGACGCAAGCTCGACGATATGGGCCTCACCGTCTATCCCGGAATGACGGCCGCCGCCTGGCAGTACATCGGCAGCCAGGGCATTCTGCAGGGTACGTTCGAAACCTTCATGGCGATCGCGCGCCAGCATTTCGGTGGCACGCTCGCCGGGCGGCTGTTGCTGACGTCGGGCTGCGGCGGCATGAGCGGCGCTCAATCGCTGGCCGGAAAGCTTGCCGGCGCGTCAACGCTGGTGATCGAGGTCGATCAGGCCCGCATCGATCGCCGCATTGCCAGCGGCTATTGCGATGCCACGACCGACGATCTCGACGACGCGCTCACGCAATGGCAATCCGCTCGCGACGCGCGGCGTCCCTTGGCGCTGGCGCTATGCGCGAATGCCGCTGTCATTCTGCCGGAATTGGCCCGTCGCGGCATCGTGCCCGACATCGTGACGGACCAGACGTTTCCCGATCCCCTCAAAGGCTATGTGCCGGCGGAGCTGTCACTCGAACAAGCGCGCGCGATGCGGACCAGCGATCCCGGCGGACTGATTGCGCTGGCGCGGAAATCCGTTGCCATTCATGTTCGCGCGATGCTGGCGTTCATGGATCGCGGCGCCATCGTGTTCGAATACGGCAATAGCCTGCGGGCCGAAGCGAAAGCCGCCGGCGTCGAGGACGCGTTCCGGATGCGCTCCTTTGTCGACCTCTATATCCGACCGCTGTTCTGCGAGGGCATCGGGCCGTTTCGCTGGATCGCGGTGTCCGGCAATCCGCAGGACATCTACACCATCGACGACATGATCCTCGAGGCATTTTCGTCCAACCATCCGATTTCATCCTGGATCGGAAAGGCGCGCGAGCATGTCAAATTCACCGGACTCCCGGCGCGAATCGGCTGGCTCGGCTATGGCGAACGCAGCCGTCTCGCTTTGATGGTCAACGAAGCGGTGGCAAGCGGCAGGATTTCCGCACCGATTGCCTTCACCCGCGATCATCTCGATTCGGGCTCCGCGGCGCTTCCGCATCGGGAAACCGAAAACATGAAGGACGGCTCCGACGCCATCGCCGACTGGCCGATCCTCAACGCACTGCTGAACTGCGCGTCCGGCGCCGATCTCGTCGCCATTCACGGCCTCGGCGGCCGCGGCGTCAGTGCCGGCTTGACCATTGTCGCCGACGGTAACCCGGCGACCGCCGAGCGGCTCAAGCGCGTTCTGGATGGCGATCCCGGGATCGGCGTCTTGCGTCACGCCGACGCCGGCTACGATATTGCGATCGAGCAGGCCGAACGCACCGGCCTGTCGGCGACCGTGCCGTTGGGGTTGCCTTCCTAACACGAGAAAATCGTCATGCCCCGGCTTGTCCCGGGTCATGACGGAGCGAGTGCTGATTCAATTGTCAAACAGCCAAACACCGTCATTCCGGGCCTGCGCCAAGTGGCGCATCCCGGAATGACAGCTGAATGCATTGGTAGCCCGGCCGGTTTGTTGACTTCCCCGGCTGGCGCAATAATGTATAGACATAACGCCGCTCGATAGCCGCCGCCGCGTTGCGGCCGCTTTGGCGAGGAGGTCCGCTGTTGCCGCCGATTTACATCGCCTATCTGAATCGCCTCGACATCGAAGAGCTCAAGATCACCGACGACGAAATATTGTCGGCTATTGAGGCGAGCCTTGCCAGTCAGGGGCGCGGCGAGACCGTGATCGAACCTCGCATGCATCTCGAACCGGGGGTCGCCAACGGTCATTTCAACGTGCTGCGCGGCGCGATCAAGGCGCCGGTCGATAGCGCGGGCGTCAAGGTGGTCGGCGACTTCGTCGACAATTACAAGCTCGGCTTTCCTTCCGAACTGGCCATTCTGGCCCTGTTCGATCCGCGCACCGGCGCGCCCAGGGCAATCCTCGATGCAAGCGGCATCACCGACATGCGCACCGGCGCGGTCACCGCGATCGGTGCCAAGCATCTGGCGCGGAAAAATTCCAGGGTGCTCGGACATATCGGCGCGCGCGGGACCGCCTATTGGAACGTGCGTCTGCTCGATCATCTGTTCGGTTTCGACGAGATCCGTGTTCATTCCCGCCGTGAGGAAAGTCGCGATGGGTTTGCTGAACGCCTCAGCCGGGATCTCGGCAAGAAGGTGGTGGCGACCGCCGATTGGCGGAGCTGCGTCGAAGGCGCCGACATCGTGGTCGAGGCCTCGCGGCTTTCGGAACCGACACCGCTGCTGAAGACGTCCTGGATCAAGCCCGGCGCGTTCGTGGTTCCATACGGCACCATGAGCGCTATCGAACTGTCGCTGACCGACATCATGACCAAACTCGTCGTCGATGATTGGGGGCAGTGCAAGGGCGGCAAGTTCGGCAGCCTGCGTGCGCATGTCGAGGCCGGCAAGCTTTCGGAGGCGACCTTGCATGCCGAACTCGGGCAGATCGTGGCCGGCCTGAGGCCGGGGCGGGAAAATGATGCCGAGACCAATCTGTTATGGCACCGCGGCCTCTCGCTGTCCGATATCGCTTTGGGTCACGCGCTGCTGGAGAAATCCAAACGGCTCGGTATCGGGCAGCGGCTTCGTTTCGCGTGAGCGGATACCATGGCCTATGTCGCCAATGCGCGGATGTATTCGGTCGATCCCGGCGCGGCATCGGCCTGGAAGGAATTGTTTGAATGGCTGGCGCGCGCGAGCGGGGTCGATCTGCGCGTGATCGATCACGCGTTTCCGGCGCCGCTGGCCGAGCTGTGGTCTCGGCCCGATCTCGGCTGCGCCTTCATGTGCGGCTTTCCCTACAAGCTCTCGAAACATCCGCCGCGGCCGCTCGCGGCGCCCGTCCCGCTGCGCGGCCCGGTGCCGGGAAGGCCGGCCTATGCGACGCGTCTGGTCGTCAAGGCGGATTCTTCCTTTCGGTCGCTGCAAGACACCTTTGGCGGCCGGGTAGGCTTTACGGCCGAGGACTCCCATTCCGGCTACAACGCGTTGCGGCATCATTTGCTGCCGTATCGGCAGGCCGCGGGCGGCAAGCTTTATCGGGCGAGCATCGGACCGCTGACCACGCCGCGGCGCGTGATCGAGGCTGTCCTGGCCGGCGACATCGATGTCGGGCCGCTCGACAGCTATGTGCTGGATCTGATCCAGCGTCATGATCCGGCGCTCGCCGTGCAGATCAGGATCGTCGCCACGACGGATACGGCGCCGATTCCATTTCTGGTCGCGAGCCGCGAATGTCCCGAGCGGGTGGTCGCATCATTGCAGACGGCGTTGCTGGAATTTGGCGACCTTGCGGCTTGCGGCGATCTCAGGCAACGGCTCTGCCTGCAGGGCTTCGCGCCGGTCGCGATCGCGGATTACGACTTGATGCTGCGATGGGACGCCGAAGCGCGCGCGGCGGGTTATGCGCATCCGGGCTGATGCCGCCTTCTATTTGGATCAGCCTGCAACCTGCCGTCGTGCACTCGTTGGCGCAAATAATCCGCACGGCGTTTTTTTCGTCATGGCCGGGCATAGCCGTCCGAAGGACGGCTTCCGCTCGCCTATGTCCCGGCCATCCACGTCTTTCTGGTTTCGTTGCCGCAAAGACGTGGATGGCCGGGACAAGCCCGGGCATGACGGTCTTCGCAACAAGCCCGCAATTCTATTGGCTCCATTTCGAGTCAGACTCTCAGCCCAGGCCCGGCAGGTCGAGATGATGCTGCCGGGCGCAGTCGATCGCGATGTCGTAGCCGGCATCGGCATGACGCATCACGCCGCTGGCGGGGTCGTTCCACAACACGCGAGCGATCCGCGCCCCGGCCTCTTGTGTGCCGTCACAGACGATCACCATGCCGGCGTGCTGGGAAAAACCCATGCCGACGCCGCCGCCGTGATGCAGCGAGACCCAGGTGGCGCCGCTGGCGCAATTGAGCAGTGCGTTGAGCAGCGGCCAATCGGAGACGGCGTCGGAGCCATCCCGCATCGCTTCGGTCTCGCGGTTGGGCGAGGCGACCGAGCCGGCGTCGAGATGATCCCGACCGATCACGACCGGCGCCTTCAACTCGCCTTTCGCCACCATGTCGTTGAACGCAAGGCCGAGGCGGTGACGGTCGCCGAGCCCAACCCAGCAGATCCGCGCCGGCAGGCCCTGGAACGCAATGCGTTCGCGCGCCATGTCGAGCCAGTGATGCAGGGCCGCGTGATCCGGCAGCAATTCCTTGACCTTGGCATCGGTGCGGTAAATATCCTCGGGATCGCCGGACAGCGCCGCCCAGCGAAACGGACCGACGCCGCGGCAGAACAGCGGCCTGATATAGGCCGGCACGAAACCGGGAAAATCGAACGCGTCTGTGACGCCTTCCTCAAACGCCATCTGGCGAATGTTGTTGCCGTAATCGACCACCGGAATGCCCATGCGATGAAACGCCAGCATGGCGCGGACGTGTTCCGCCATCGAGCGACGCGCCGCGCTGGCCACGCTTTTTGGATCGGTCTCTCGGCGCGCCTCCCAATCGCCGGTGGTCCAGCCTTTCGGCAGATAGCCGTTGACGGGATCGTGCGCCGACGTCTGGTCGGTCACCACATCCGGGCGCACGCCACGCCGCACCAGCTCCGGAAAAATCTCGGCGGCATTGCCGAGCAGGCCGACCGAGACCGGTTTGCGGTCGCGGCCCGCCTGCGCCATCATTGCCAGCGCTTCATCGAGGCTTAGGGCCTGGCGGTCGAGATAGCGGGTGCGCAGCCGCATCTCGATGCGCGACGGCTGGCATTCGACGGCAAGACACGAGGCACCCGCCATCACCGCCGCCAGCGGCTGGGCTCCACCCATGCCGCCAAGTCCGGCGGTGAGAATCCACTTGCCCTTGAGATCGCCGCCAAAATGCTGGCGACCCATTTCGACAAAGGTCTCGTAGGTGCCCTGAACAATTCCCTGGCTGCCGATGTAGATCCACGACCCGGCGGTCATCTGGCCGTACATCATGAGGCCCTTGCGATCGAGCTCGCTGAAATGTTCCCAGTTGGCCCAATGCGGCACCAGATTGGAATTGGCGATCAGCACCCGCGGGGCGTCGGCATGGGTGTGGAACACGCCGACCGGTTTGCCGGATTGCACCAGCAGCGTCTGATCGCCCTCCAGCCGCTTCAGGGTCGCGACAATGCGGTCAAAACTCTCCCAATCGCGCGCGGCGCGGCCGATGCCGCCATAGACCACGAGCTCGCTGGGCTTTTCCGCCACGTCGGGATCAAGATTGTTCATCAGCATGCGCATCGGCGCTTCCGTGAGCCAGGATTTGGCGGATAGATGGCTGCCACGGGGGGCACGGATCACGCGGGCATTGTCGATGCGGGTCATGTCTGAATTCCATGGCGGCGGGAGCGGGACGGAGCAGGCTCGGAATTGCCCCGCCATACCCGTGTATGAAGCGGATTGAATCCCATTCGGTAGACCAGTTCGGCCGGCCGCTCGATATCCCAGATGGCAAGATCGCAGGATTTGCCGGCGTCCAGGCTTCCGGTGTGCCCGGAAAGCCCGAGCGCGCGCGCCGCTTCGCGGGTTACCCCGGCAATGCATTCGTCGACGGTGAGGCGAAACAACGTGGCGCCCATGTTCATCGTCAGCAGCAGCGAGGTCAGTGGCGACGTCCCCGGGTTGCTGTCGGTGGCCAGCGCGATCGGCACGCCGTGGCGGCGCATCGCGTCGATCGGCGGCAATTGCTGTTCGCGGATGAAATAGAACGCACCCGGCAGAACGACGGCGACGGTGCCGGCCCGGGCCATCGCCGCCACCCCGTCCTCATCGGCATATTCGAGATGATCGGCCGAGAGTGCGCCGAACCGCGCCGCGAGCGCGGCGCCATGCAGATTCGACAACTGATCGGCATGCAGGCGAACCGGAAGACCGAGCGTCTGCGCCTTGGAAAATACCAGCGCGGTCTGTTCCACCGAGAAGGCGATGCCCTCGCAGAACGCATCGACCGCGTCCGCCAGACCCTCGGCGGCGATCGCCGGCAGCATCTCGTTGCAGACCGTATCGATATAGCGGCGCTTGTCTCCTGCCATCTCGGCGGCAACGGTGTGGGCGCCAAGAAATGTGGTGCGAACGGAGACCGGGCGCTCGCCGGCAAGGCGGCGCGCGGCCTGTAGCTGGCGGCGTTCGGTATCGAGTTCGAGGCCGTAACCGGACTTGATCTCGATCGTGGTGACGCCTTCCGCGATCAAGGCATCGAGCCGCGGCAGCGCTGCCGCCACAAGCTCGTCGGTACTGGCCTGCCGCGTTGCTTTCACCGTGGAAACGATGCCGCCGCCGGCGCGCGCGACTTCTTCGTAACTCGCGCCTGCCAGACGTTGCTCGAACTCGTGGGCGCGGTTGCCGCCATAGACCAGATGGGTATGGCAGTCGATCAGGCCGGGTGAGATCCAGCGGCCGGCGCAATCGGTCCGCTCCCTTGCATCGAGCGCTGACGGCGCGTCCGCGGCGGCGCCCGCATAGACGATGCGGCCAGCATTGGCGGCGACCAGGCCGTTATCAACCAGACCGAGGCCCTGGCGCGACGGCGAAAGCGTCGCAAGACGGCAGCGGTGCCAGATGTGATCGACGAGGGTCATGCGGGCGGCGGTCCATTTCCTGTATGACGCTTGGCAAGTCCGTTTATTTGTCTATACATATTATGACGCGCCGAAGCTGTCCAGAGTTTCGCGCGGTGGTCGGGAGAAGGCTGTGACCGGACTGTTCTTTGAGCAAGCGCTGCTGCCGCAAGGCTGGGCCCGCGAGGTCAGGTTGGCGCTCGATCGGGGCCGGTTCGTCAGCGTCGAGGCTGGCGTTTCCGCGCAGCCCGGCGATGAGCGCCACCGCATCGGACTTCCCGGCATGCCCAATCTGCACAGCCATGCTTTTCAGCGCGGCATGGCCGGGTTGACCGAAATCAGGGGCACCACCGCCGACGATTTCTGGACGTGGCGCGATCTGATGTACCGCTTTGTCGGCCGCATGACCGCCGACGACATCGAGGCGGTGGCAGCGCAGGCCTATGTCGAGATGCTGGAAGCGGGTTTCACTCGGGTCGGCGAATTTCACTACATCCATCACGACCTGTCGGGCGCGCCGTATTCCAACATCGGTGAGTTGGCCGAGCGCGTCGCGGCTGCGGCGCAGGCCAGCGGCATCGGCCTGACTTTGCTGCCGGTGTTCTACGCCCATGCCGGCTTCGGTGGTCGCGCTCCCGACCGGAGTCAGCATCGTTTCATCAATGGCGTCGACAGCTTTTCGCGGTTGCTGGAGGCGAGCCGCCGCGCCGTGGCGGGACAGCAAGGCGCGGTGGTCGGGCTCGCACCACACTCGTTGCGGGCGGTAATGCCAGCAGAGCTGACGGCCATCTTGCAGCTCGACCGGGATGGTCCCGTTCATATCCATATTGCCGAACAAATCCGGGAAGTCGACGAATGCCTCGCATGGAGCGGCCAGCGGCCGTTGCAATGGCTGTTCGATCACGTCGCGGTCGATCGTCGCTGGTGTCTGATCCATGCGACCCACGCTACCGCCGACGAGCTCCGCCACGTCGCGGAAAGCGGGGCGGTGGCCGGATTGTGCCCGGTCACCGAGGCCAATCTCGGCGACGGCACTTTCAACGTGCCGGAATTCCGCGATCACGGCGGAGCCTTCGGCATCGGCTCGGATTCCAACGTCCTGATTGGCGTCAGCGACGAATTGCGGCAGCTCGAATATTCGCAGCGGCTGGCGCACCGGGCTCGAAACGTCGTGGCGGGGACCATGGCTTCCACCGGTCGGGCGCTGTTCGAAACCGCACTCAAGGGCGGATCCCAGGCGCTCGGCGTTGCGACGTCGGGATTGGCCGAGGGCGGCTTCGCCGATCTCATCAGCCTTGACGCCGGGAACGTCGCGTTGGCGGGCCGCTCCGGGGACGCCATCCTCGACAGTTGGATTTTCGGCGCCGGCCGTTCCCTGGTCGATTGCGTCTGGGCGCGGGGCCGCAAGGTCGTCCGGAACGGTCGGCATCATGCCCGCGAGACGATCGCACTTCGTTTTCGTCAAAAGCTGGAAGGATTGCTGGCCGCATGAGCTTTGAACCGAAGCCGGGCGTGCAGGGCGCCGCGCTCTATCAGCGGATCCGCAACGACCTCGAGGCGAGGATCATGTCGGGCGCCTGGCCGCCTGGGCATCGCGTGCCGTTCGAGCACGAATTGATGGAGACCTATTCGTGCTCCCGCATGACGGTGAACAAGGTGCTGTCGGCGCTTGCCGATTCGGGCCTGGTGGTGCGCCGGCGGCGCGCGGGAAGCTTCGTGGCCCGACCGCGGGTGCAATCCGCCATTCTGCAGATTCCGGATTTGAAGGCGGAAGTCGAAAAGCGCGGCGAACGCTATGGCTACCGCCTGCTCGAACTGCACAAGCGCGCCGCCTCCGTGCATGACAAAGCGCGCCTCGGTGTCGGCGGTCGCGCAACCATATTGGCGCTGTGCTGCCGGCACGAAGCCGAAGGCCAGCCGTTCGCGATCGAGGATCGGCTGATCAACGTGCAGGCGGTGCCGGACGCTCTCAAACAGGATTTTTCGATCACGCCGCCGAACACCTGGCTGGTCGGCCACGTCCCCTGGACCGAGGCCGAGCATCGCATCACCGCCTGCAACGCCGACAAGCGCGTCGCGGCGGATCTCGGGATTGACCTTGGCGCCGCTTGCCTCGTGATCGAACGCCGGACCTGGCGCAACGGCGAGCCGATCACCGCGGTGCGGATCACTCATCCCGGAAAGCTCTACGATCTGATAGCCCGATTCACGCCGACCGGCTGACGCCACGCGGACGGTCCGGCCAACTCATTTCTTGCCGGCGCGTTCGACAAAACTGTTGGTCCACAGGTCGTTCTGCGACGCAGCCGCATCGAAATCCTTGCCGAAATTGGTGCCGACCTCCCGGGAAAACACCAATTGGTTCTGCAAGGCCTGCACGTCGAGCTTGCCGCCGCCGGCGACACCGCCATTGAGTGCCTTGATCGCGGCGATAATCGCCGCCGGGTCGGCCTTGGCGAAAAACTGCTTCTGGATAGCCAATGCGGCCGGCTCCGGATTCGCGACCAGCGCAGCGCTCGCCGCCTGCATCGCCCGCGCGGTCTTGACGATCAGCGCCGAGGCCTTGTCGCCGATCGGCTTCTTGGCCGCCAGCACCAGATAGGGCTGATTGGCCAGCAGCGGAAAGTCGTCGCCGAAGGAAACCAGGATGGTACCGGCTCCCGACTTGGTCGCGAGATAGCCTTCGGGCGGCGACAGCACGAACGCGTCGATGCGCTTGTTTTCGAGCGCCGCCTGCAGCGCGACCGGGCTGCCGACCTGCGCGATCTTGATATCCTGTTTCGGATCGAGGCCGCCTTTCGCTGCCAGCCAGCGCGCGGCGGTTTCCTGGGTGCCGCCGATGGCGGCGACGCCGATGGTCGCGCCTTTCAGGGCGGCGATGCGCTTTTGCAGCGGATCGCCGGCCTTGACGCCGGATTTCGCCAGCAACGATGGCGCGACCACCATCTCCAGGGTCACTTTCGACATCAAATTGTAGACGATTTCAAACGGTTGGCCCTTGGCCACGGCGCGGAGCGCGGACTCGGTGCCGACCGCGGCGAGGTCGACGTCGCCGGCGTCCAGCGCGGCGAGCGCAGCCGGATCGCCGCCGGGCGAGACGATCACCGTGGCCGTCAGGCCTTCGGCGGTGAAACTATTCAGGGCGCGGGCCCCCCACACCGGCAGGAAGCTCAACGAGGCAAAGCCCTGGGCGATCCGCACGCTCTGCTCGGCGGCTGCCAATGTTGGCAGCAAAGACAAGGCCGCTGCAAGCGCCGCCGCTCGGGTCAGGCAGTGAATTGAACGCATACGATGCTCCTGTTGCGGATTCGATTCTAGATGTCGCTGGGTACGTGTGTCACCGGAGTTTTCCAGCGCAGCAATCGCCGTTCCAGCCGGCCGGCAAGGAAATTGGCGACGACCACAAATGCCAGCAAGATAACGATTCCGGCGAACACGCCCGCCGGATCATAGGTCGAAGAGGCCTCGTGGATAAACAACCCGAGACCCTGGACCGACGAGGTGAACTCGCCGACGATAACCCCGATGACGCTGTAGGGCACCGCCATGCGCATGCCGAGCAGCACATAGGGCGCGGCCGCCGGAAAATAGACATGGTAGGTGAGCTGACGCTGGTTGGCGCCCATTACCAAAGTGAGATTGATCAATTCGCGGTCGACGCCGCGCACCCCGGTATAGACGTTGTAGAATACCAGGAAGAACACCATGATCGCGGCCAAGGCCACCTTTGATCCGATACCGATGCCGAACCAGATGATAAAGAGCGGCGCCAGCGCGATCTTCGGGATGCCGTAAAACGCCATGACATAGGGTTCGAAGATATTGGCGAGACGCGGCGAGCGGCCGAGGGCATACCCGCCGAGGATTCCGCCGGCGACGCCGATCACGTAACCCAGCACGAGCTCCTCACCCGTTGTCCACAGATGCGGATAGATCTCGCCGGACGCGAACAGTTCATAGAGCCGCGCCGCCACGGCGGTCGGTTTGCTGACGTAGATTTCCCTGATCAGGCGACCCGACGCCCACTGCCAGAACGCCAGGATCGCGAGGCCCGGCAACAGTGTCAGCAGACCGCGTCCCGCCCTGCCTGCCAGCGATCGCCGCCTGGCGGCCGGCGTTGCCGCGGTGTCGGACTCGCTGGCGTTGCCGGCGGTGGTGGCGAGGTCATTCACGGGCTGACCCTCGCTCGGGCTGGGCTCGCTGCCGGATGCCGATCTGCGACCGGAACACGGTCCAGACGGCGTCATAGGCAGCTTCGAAGCCGGCGTTCTTGAACGGCTCGAAGACGTTGCGCGGTCGCGGCACATCGATCGCAATGTTGGCCAAAAGCTTTGATGGCCGCTGGCTCATGATCGCGACATGGTCGGCGAGCAATACCGCTTCGGTAATATCGTGGGTGACGAACAGGATGGTCGCGCCAGCGCCGCGCGACAGCACCTGCAGGTCGTCCTGCATCACCATCCGGGTCTGCGCGTCGAGCGCGCCGAATGGCTCATCCATCAGGATCACGTCGGGGCGGTACACCAGAGTCCGGGCGATCGACCCTCGCTTCTGCATGCCACCCGATAGCTGGTTGGGGAAATATTGTTCGAACCCGGTGAGGCCGACCGCCTCGAGCGCCGAGGCGACACGCTGGCGGCGCTCGGCGGCGGTAACGCCGCGCAGCAGCAGCGGCAGCTCGACGTTTTCCGCCAGCGTCTTCCAGGGAAACAATTGCGCCTGCTGCGGCACGAAACCGACTTCCCGATTGACGGCTTTGATGGCAAGGCCGCGATGACGCACCATGCCGCGGGTCGGCGCCAGCAATCCGGCGGCCATCAGCAGCAGCGTACTCTTGCCGCAACCGCTCGGCCCAATCACGGCGACAAATTTTCCGTTCCCGACGTCAAGGTCGATGCCGTCGATCACCCGGATGCCGGAGCCGCCTCCCGGCGCGGGAAACTCCTGCCGGACGTCGTTGAACGAGAGCACTGCTTCATTCATGTCGAAACCACCTGCCGGCTATCATGTCTAGACATATCTCAATTGTCTAGACATAATGAAAAGCCGTCGCCGCTGCACCAGGGGAAATGATAGACATCGGCTGTCCAATTGCGAGGCATCCGCGGATTGCGGCCCCGCGCGATGGAGTTGGAGAAATGGACCGTTTCAACCTTGGCAGCCACACCCGAGCTATTTCGACAGGCGCGCCGGAAGCCCAGCGCTGGTTCAACCTCGGTTTGAACTGGTGCTTTGCCTTCAACAGATCGGAGGGCGTCAAATGCTTTGCAAAGGCGCTCGAATACGATCCCGAATGCGTGATGGCGCATTGGGGCATCGCCTATGGTTGCGGGCCTTTCTACAACATGACGTGGCGCGACCACAGCGAGGAAGAGGCCAATGCCGCGACCAGGACGGCCCACGAACATATCCGGAAGGCGCGCGGCCTGACGCACCGGGCGACCGAGCTCGAGAATTGGCTGGTGGAGACGCAAGGCCGCCGCGTCCAGAAGCCGCATTCCGTTCAGCCGGAACAGTTTGACCGCTGGGATGACGACTACGCCGCGGAATTGCGCAGGGTCTACCACCAACATCGAGACGATCACGATGTGGCGGCGCTGCTCGTCGAAGCCTTGATCGTTCGAACGCCGCGACGGTTGTGGAATGTCAAAACCGGGTTGCCTGCGAACAACTCGGACGTGATCGAGGCGCTCGAGGTGTGCGAGCGTGCGATCGGCCGCGCCGAGCGGACAGGGCTGAAACAGCATCCGGCGATCGTGCATCTGCATATCCATGTTCTTGAAACGTCGAATGAGCCGGAACGGGCGATGGCCTCGGCGACCGCCCTTGCCACGATGTGCCCGGATGCCGGCCACATGAACCATATGCCGGCGCATGTCCACGTGCTGTGCGGCGAGTATCAAAAGGCAAAACTCGCCAGCGCGAGGGCGATCACAGCAAACGACAGCTATCTCGGTTACGCCGGCGCCCTCACCCCCTACACCACGGCATGCGCACACGATTTGCTGTTGATGATGCATGCCTGCATGTTCATGGGCAGATATGAGGACTCGATCGCCGCGGCGAACAAGTTACGCGGCATGATCACGAAGCAGGTTCTCGGCGTCAAAGGCCGCCCCCGATTCGTCTCCAGCCTCGAAGGCTATTACTCGATGAGCCTGCATGTGATGGTGCGTTTCGGGCGCTGGCAGGAGATCATTGACGCGCCGCTGCCGGATGATCCGGAGCTGTACCCGGTTTCGACGGCGATGGTTCACTACGCCAAGGGCGTCGCTCACGCTTCGCTGAAGCACCTCCGCGACGCCGACCGGGAGCGCCAATTGTTTCACGACAGCCTGCGACGCATCCCCGCGCAACGCAAGATTTTCAACAACACCGCCCGCAGCATCCTGGCGGTGGGCGAGAAGATGCTGGATGGCGAACTCGAATACCACAAAGGCAATCACGAACTTGGCTACGCCCATCTGCGGGAGGCGGTCGATCGGGACGACAATCTGGAGTACATCGAGCCGTGGGCCTGGATGCATCCGCCGAGGCACGCGCTGGCGGCCCTGCTGGCTGAACAGGGCCAATACGGCGAGGCCGAGCAGGTCTGTCGCGACGATTTGGGCTTGAGCGGCCGGATTCAACGCTGTGCCCAGCACCCGGACAACGTCTGGGCGCTCCAGGGCCTAGCGGAATGTCTCCGGCAACGTGGCGAGGTCGAAGAACTGGCCGCCGTGCAGAGAAAGCTTGCGTCGGCGATGGCGCTTGCGGACGTGCCGATCATGTCTTCGTGCATGTGTCGAACGACGGCCCGAGAGCCGGACGCGTAGCCCGGATGGAGCCCTCGGGTCACGCCTTCGGAGTGACCCGAGGGCTGCATCCGGGCTACGATCTCGCCGCAACCTCAGACATGGACCGTGGCGCGCACGCGGCCCGCATTGCCAAAAATGCGCAGGTAACGCTCGACCTCGGACTCAATCCCCGTCGCTTTTTCCGGATTGTCCGAGAGTTTTACCGCCGGTCGGCCGTCGACCGAGGTCACCTTGCAGACGATCGAGATTGGATCCAGATCGACCGAGCCGTCGGGCGCGCATCCCACGAAATCATTGGTCAGGTTGGTGCCCCAGCCAAAACTTATCCTGACGCGGCCGGCAAAATGAAGGTAGGTCTCTTCGATCGATCCGACGTCCATGGCGTCGGAAAAAACCAGCAGCTTCTCCCTGGGATCAAGGCCCTTCTGCTTCCACCATTTGATGATTTCTTCGCCTGCCGCGATCGGCGGCGCACTGTCGGGTCGAAAGCCGGTCCAATCCGCCACCCATTCGGGCGCGTCGCGCAGGAATGCTTTGGTGCCGAAGGCGTCGGGGAGGGCGATCAGAAGATTGCCGCCATAGGTATGGCGCCACTGATCGAGGATGCGGTACGGCGCCCAGCGCAATTCATCATCGTTATTCGCCAGCGCCGCGGCGACCATCGGCAATTCATGGGCGTTGGTCCCGATCGCTTCAAGATCATTGTCCATCGCCAGCAAGACATTGGAGGTGCCGGTGAAGGAGGCTCCGAGGCCTTCCTTCACGGCCTCAACGCACCAGCGCTGCCACAGGAAGCCATGGCGCCGCCGCGTCCCGAAGTCGGAAAGCCGCAAGTCCTCCAGCTTGCGCAGGCGCTCGACCTTGCTCCAAAGTTTGGCCTTGGCGCGGGCATACAGAACATCGAGGACGAATCGACCCTGTCCCTTCACCACCTGGCGCGAGCGCAGCTCGTTGAGAATGGCCAGCGCCGGAATTTCCCACATCGTGGTGTGGGTCCATGGCCCATGGAAATGCAATTCGTATTGGCCGTCCACCTTGTGCAGTTCGTACTCAGGGAGGCGGAACGCGGCGAGCCAGTTGATGAAGTCGGGTGAAAACATCTGGGTCTTGCCGTAGAAGGTATTGCCGGCCAGCCAGATCAACTCCTTCTTGCTGAACCGGATGGTGCGCGCGTGGTCGAGCTGGGCGCGAAGCTCGCCTTCATCGATCACCTCGGCGAGACGCACATGACGGCTGCGGTTGATCACCGAAAAGGTGACGCGCTGGTCCGGGTAGTAATCCCGAATCATTTGTAGCATCAACAGCTTGTAGAAATCGGTGTCGAGCAGGCTGCGCACGATCGGATCGAGCCGCCAGCCGTGGTTGTAGGTCCTGCTCGCAATGTCTGTAACTGCCATGGAGGAACTCTATCGTGCCGGACGCCACGCAACCAGTGGCTTTCCGCGCCGCGCGCAGAGCACTGTGCCATTCCTGGCGCGCATGGCCAACTCGACCCCGTCAAAATCGACGCTGTCACCTTGCCATGAGCCCTGCCATGTCAATTGTTCTTATCAATTTTTCTTGGCACCGCCGACGATATCGATCAAGGACCACGGAATCATGCGCGACCAGTTCAGCAACACCCAGCAGATCCGCAAACCGGCGGTGTTCTCCAACGGCGGCATCATTGCCGCGCAATCGCGTCGAGCCGCCGAAGTCGGCGCCGTGGTGCTGGCGGCGGGTGGGGACTGCGTTGATGCGGTCATCGCGACCACGTTTGCGCTCGGGGTGCTGGAGCCCTGGATGAGCGGGGTCGGCGGCGGCGGCGCGATGGTGCTCTACCGGGCCCGCGAGGACCGATATGAAGTGATCGACTACGGCATGCGCGCCCCCGGCGGCATCCGCGCCGAGGACTATCCGCTGGCAGGCGAAGCTGCCGCCTCGGACATCTTCCCCTGGCTGCGGGTCAAGGACGACCGCAACCTTCACGGCCCCAGTTCGATTGCCGTGCCCGGTGTGGTGGCAGGCATGGAAGAGGCGCATCGCCGCCACGCCAGACTCCCCTGGCAGCAATTGCTGGGCCCGAGCATCGATCTCGCCGGCGAAGGGCTGCTGGTGGATTGGTGGACGACCCTGATGATTGCCAGCTCGGCAGCCGACCTGCGGCGCTATCCTGCCAGCGCCGCCGCCTATCTCGACGACGGCCTGCCGCCGAATGCGCAATGGAGTATCAAGTCCCGCGTGCGCCTGCCGCAGGATCGCCTGAAGACGACGCTTTCCCATCTGGCGAAGGCGGGTCCGCGCGATTTCTACCAGGGGGATCTGGCGCGGAGCATCGCGGCCGACGTGCAGGCGGGTGGCGGCGCCCTCTCGGTCGAAGACCTTGCCTCCTTCCGCGCGGTTGGGCGCGAAGCGCTGGTTATTCCCTATCGCGGCGGCCGGGTCTACGCGACGCCGGAGCTCACCTGCGGCCCGACCCTCGCGCACACATTGCGCTTGCTGCAACAGAGCCTGCAGCCCGGGCGCGACGGACCGGATGCAGCTGCCTATGCCGCGTATGCGCTGGCGCTGCAATCAGCCTACCGGGAACGCCTGCAGGACATGGGCGATGCCGACGGCCGGCGAGCCTTGGGCGCCGAGCATCTGGCGCCGTCCTGCACCACCCATTTTTCGGTGGTGGACCGCGAGGGCAACATGGCGGCGGTGACGCAAACCCTGCTGTCGACGT
The DNA here is from genome assembly GCA_963808035.1 of uncultured Alphaproteobacteria bacterium. Lineage (GTDB taxonomy): Bacteria > Pseudomonadota > Alphaproteobacteria > Rhizobiales > Xanthobacteraceae > Bradyrhizobium. The sequence goes on from CAWEEF010000017.1 coordinate 776,706, forward strand.
TCGGTTCGAAATTCGTGCTGCCGCAAACCGGTGTGACCATGAACAACGGCATGATGTGGTTTGATCCTGCGCCCGGCGGACCAAACTCGCTGGCTCCGGGCAAACGCTGCCTGACCAATTACACCCCGGTGCTGGCGCAGGCGGCCGACGGCCGACGCCTGGCGCTCGGCGCCTCCGGCGGCCGCCGCATCCTGCCGGCGGTGACGCAGATGCTGTCGTTTGTGATGGATTACGGCATGGATCTGGATCAGGCGATACACCAACCGCGCATCGATGCGAGCGAAGGCGCGGTGGTGATCGGTGATGCGCGTCTGCCGCTGCCGGTGAGAGAAGCGCTGCGAGCGCGTTTCGATTACGACGAGGCGCGCGTGCAGACCTATCCGATGAAGTTCGCCTGCCCGAGCGTGGTGCTGCGACAAGCCGGCACCAACAGCGGCGCCACCGAGATATCGCAGCCCTGGGGGGACGCCGTGGCGCTGCCGTAGCGGCCGTTGTCAGGGTTGCCCACCCGGTGGTTCGAACGGCCCTTAATATGCTGATCTTGGCGTGGCGGAACGATCAACCATCCGGAAACCATTCGGCATCTCGGCAAAGCCCGCTAACGATTTGGAAAATCGTCCCCGCCACAATCGAGCCGGACAAAGAGACAGAGAGAAATGATAATGAGTGGCAAAGCGGTGCTTGAGAACGTGCGCAGGTATCGAGCGATAGCTTCGCTGTATCGTCAAACGGCGGCGTTCCGGCCACCGCAAAGCTTGTCATTGCTCGAGCAGGCCAGGGAATGGGAGCGGCTCGCGTTGGCAGAGCTCGAGTCCTACTTTTCGGCGCCTTGCAGACCGAAGCATTTTTTCGTCAGCTCTGTGCCAAGAGGCGCGTGATGTGGCGCAATAATCACACCCGAATGAAATCGCGTGGTTGATGCCGTGCCTGGTCTCATCCAGCCACGGTTCCGCCCTCATTGCGGGTCGGGTTTAGGTTGGGGGCGCAGGTTGGGGATGCAATATGTCTTCCATCGATTGGGCCAAGAATTGCTACGTCGCCATTAGAGCATATCATATTCCTGACGGGTTCTCGATCTCGCGCGCGCGTGTCCGGAACGTCGTTCAACTATTTGCTGTGGTTCTCGCGGCGGCGTTGCTTGCGGCCTGCGCTCAGTCATCCGTTGTCACCAGGAATTCCGAATTTGTTGGCCGCAGTCGACAGGCGTCGCTGCAACCCAATCGAACGGCATCCTTCGTCGCCAACAGGCGTGTTGCATCCGCGAAAAAGCATACCCCGTTCGCGCGGCACAACAACGCGGCCCCGACACAGATCGCCTCCCAGGGAATTGCCAGCTTCTACACAGAGGAGCAACAGACCGCCAGCGGCGAAAAGTTCGATACCCATGATTTAACCGCCGCTCATCCGACGTTACCGTTTGGTACCCGGTTGCGGGTGACGAACGTCGCGACCGGGCGTTCCGTGACAGTTCGGGTCAATGACCGCGGTCCGTACGTTCCCGGACGAGTCGTCGATGTCTCACATTCTGCGGCCGATGCGCTGGGAATGGTTGGAAGTGGGATCGCAAAGGTTAAACTTGACGTCGTCCAATAGCGGGCAGGAGACCGCCATATCATGCTCTGTGGTAGAATGGCGCGCCACGGCAGGTGAAGATGGGCAATACTCTTTTGCCGTAGCGCTATGACGCTGCGACCGACCAAGCGCTCCGACCCCATGGTCTGCGATGGTCTGCGATCTTGCGCTACGCCTCATGGGCGGTAGCCTTTGCGATCCCTCAGGATCGCCCGGTTACCCTTCGATAGCGGTCCTCGCAATCCATGCCGGGGATCGGCCGCTCTAGGAAATCGTAAGTAGCGCGCGCAGCTTCGCGCCAGGCTGAATCAGGTCGCCAAGCGTATAACCGTCAAGAGCTTCAAGAAATGCAGCGCTGGCCAGCTTCACAGCCCGACGCACGACGAATAAGGCGCGGGACGGCTCACCCGGCTTCATGCACTGTACAAGTGGCATGTCAGGCTCGGTTTTGCGAACGACTTCCCCGAGTATGATCGCCTCGACCGGCTTTGCGAGCCGCAAACCTCCACCACGACCTCGAACACTTTCGACATAGCCCGCGACACCGAGTTCATAAGCCACTTTCATCAAATGATTCTTCGAGATGTCGTAGGTCGCGGCGATTTCGGCGATGGTCGCCAGACCGTCCTTCTTCAAGGCGAGATACATCAAAAGTCGCAAAGCGTAGTCCGTATGGACTGTTAATCTCATTGTTCCTCCAAGGCGATAGCGAGATAGTTTTGATCATGGAATTGCAAGCGAAGTGCCTTCTTGATTAGCTCCGACACGAGTGGCCCGCGCCTTTCGGTTTCTGAATGTTTCTGACCGGCAACGCAGGCTCGGATGTTTCAGTCCAGTTACAAACCGCGAAAACCATCGCCAACGGCCCCTTTTGCCCAACAATACAGCAAATGCCTTTTTAGGAGGCGTCTGCCGCCTGCAACGTTTGCATCAAGTCCTTCTGCGTCTCCAATCGCCTCATATGCTGCGGCTAACTCGTGACCCGCGGCTAGCTCGACCTTCCGGTCTCGATGGCGATCCGCCGCTTTCGCTGCGGGACCAGCAAACGATCCTTGGGCAAGCGGAGTTGGATTGCTGCGGCCGTTCGTCTGAAACGTTTGCAAGATACGGGCCAGCTTCAGGCGTACTAAGATTGGCAGCCTGTACCGTTGCGGTTCGCACCTGGAACCTCTTCCAGGCGCCATAGACATCCGAACAGAAATCGCAGAGCGCCTGCTGCTCATGGCCGAGCACGGCGATGGCCGCGCCAACGCCAACCCAGTCGTCGCGGATCGCACCATCGGGTGACCAGGTCGCGGACCTCGGGCCATGTCAGTCCATTCGGGGGCCCGATCTTATGGGCGGTGGATATACCGATCGCGACCTGTTCGCAACGCATGACAATTTTTCATTGCCCGTATTCAGCGAACGTCCGCCTGCAAGGCGCGGCATCCGCTTGAGCACGGATGTGCCGCTGGATGTTGCGAATGATGGATCTGGTGGGAGGCGCTCGAACGATTGGGTGAAGAAGACATGCGCCCAGGCGAGACGCTGACCATCGCCGGGTTTGCGCTCGACGCGCGCAAATGGGCCCAACTAGTGCGGCATACCACCGCCCTTCCGCGTTGTTCTCATCGATTTTTGACGTCCGGCGCTGCCGAAGGCGTGCAGGTGCGCGCGGGGCGAACTGTGGAAGCATCATCGAAGTCGCGGGATAACCCGCCTGTTTTCAACTAATGCCGCGTCTCCCAGCTCCGCGCGTCCCGTTCCCAATCTTCAATGTCGGCGAGCCGGTTCCAATATTCGGCGATGCTTGTCAGGCGTTCGGCCTCGCCGATGTCGCTCTCTTTGCCGGCTTGGTCAGCCACCCGCGCGGCCCAGTTTCTGAAATCTCGTGCTTCGGGCATTGCCGTTGCTCTTCAGAACGATCCCACTGCCCCGGTACGGCTATTTGGAGCCGGTTCTGGATTTTCGCCAGCCGCCCTCAAGGAGTGTTGAACTGGAACTGACGCGGTCGGAGGCGGTTGGTGTGTGGGCAGCACTCCCGGGAGCAAGTCAAATGGCTACAAAAAAGGACGGCCGGATTGTCGAGACCGCGACGGAAGCACGACAAGCTGAGCCTGGGCCGAGCATCCTCGTGATATTGATTGTCAGCGTCGTCTTGGCCGCTATTGTCCTTGCCGCCGTCTGGTTTATCTTCTTCCGAACGTAAGACTGTATGCATTGGGCCGCAAAACTTCCGTTCGAGCGCGTTGCCCGTGAGTTCGCGCGATGGCGCGCCGTGCCCGAGGATGAGCGGTCGCCAGCGCCGGCATGGTGGTGGCAGCCAGCTTTTGAGATTGCCGAGCGGCAGGAAGCGATGGCTCCGTTAGAGTGTCATCATCTCGAGCTGCCGCTGTCGTCGACATATGCCGCCGGCGCTACCCGGCTGATGGCGACCCTGGCCGATCAAACCTCCTTGCCTTGGCCGGACCAGTTCCCGCGCAAGTTCAAAGAAGGCGCGAATGATCAGATGGAACAAGTCCGTTGAAATTGAACTCCGGTGCCGGCGTGTTTTTTGCCACCGGCGGAAAAAGTTTAGCAAACAGTTCCATTAGGTTTCCCGACGCAGAAGCTCTTTGAGGTCGGGGCGGACGCAAGCATTAATGAACACCAGTATCGCGCTGATCCCCGGCCACCCCGAGGATCATGGAATGCCAGGCACCCGCGCCAAAGTTAACCCTAACAATGTCTTTCGATTGTCGAGAAAATTTTATGGATTATTCTGACGACAGTTGAGCGGCGTGACGAACCGCTCGATCAGAGGTCAGCGAAGTCGGCGCGCACCTTCACGGCCTCGCCGAAATCATAGCGATGGAACCGGACCTCGAGCCGGCAATTGCGGAAATGAGCCGTCCGGTGACCGCCCGAGCGGCTCTTTCTATTTCTGGCACGCCAACGCAGCCGTCCCAGAAAATTCGCTTCGTCGCAAACCGTCACTGCTACCGCGACGCGTGGGGCCTGACCCGACAATGACGCCTGGGCCGATCCGGAACTGAGGCTTCATTTCATTGGGTACCGACACATTGGGCGGCATCGACTGAAACGGTTACCGTAAGCCAAGCGGATTGTACCAGTCGGACTGCACCGCCGTCCTTCGCGAATGCTTCAGCGGCACCAAACGTTGCTCTCGATGACCGTCCGGAAACTCAATGGTTTCCAATGTCATCATCACCAGCTTGGAGCGCTCTGGCCCCAGCCTTGGCTTTTCGGTCTTTTTCGGCTTGACGTCGACCGCTGACCTTTGACCAATGCTCTTTGCGGGGCTCGGTGCTGAACCATCATCCAGCGCGGCTTCATTGGGCGAATTAGCAGCCTGATGATCGCGACCCTTCTGGTCCGGGTTTGGCTTACTTTCAGATTCCGACTTCGAAGTGCGGGGCGGCTTCGTCTCATCGTTCTCTTTAAAAAGCTTACGTTCAGCAGCCGAGGAACCGGTTGATGGCGCCGGCTGGGCGGCGGCACCTATGACGGCGTTATCGCCTTTATCGTTTCCCCTACGCATTCCACTGTCCTGTACCTCCTTTTGTGTTACCGCGGGAGCCGCTTGTACGGAGGGTGGGGGAGCCGTTGGGCCTTGGTGTTCGACCAATTCACGACATTGAAGTGGGAACACCATATCGCCGTTGGCGGTAAGCCCAATAGGCTTACAGCCACCCATTGGCACGGCATCAGGTCTTTGAACTTTGGAGATACCGCCAGTCGAGCCCGAAGCTACAGCTTCATTGTGACCGGCCTTACCCGTAGAGGCAGGGGTGCTTTCAGGGGTGATTTCCGCCTTTGTGCCTACACTCGCTTGTTTCGCGTCGGCAAGGCGGGCAGCGGGTTTCCTGGACGAAATATTCGGGTTGTTCAAGGTCGATTGGTCGCTCGAGCGCTGATGGGTGCCGACATCATCGGGCGCGGCCAACCACGCCAGACCGAGGTAGCCGCTGCCTAAAAATACAGCGACAGCAACGAGGTATCCCAGCAGCGCAGGCATATCATTTCTCACCAAGACACAGACAAACCTTGCAGAACTCACCTTGTTCCGTCGAAATCTCGGTAAGAGCGGACGACGGTTCGTTCTACCGAGCCGGTGCTATCGCCCCTGCAACCTTGGCCGTCGCGGTTTGACCTCTTCAAAGGCACCCACTGCCGGCCCAATTTGGAACTTTTGCGGTGGCCTGCTCGTTGCGATGAAACGGCTGGTTTGCAAGGGCGCTTCTTGCGCTGTACCTCACGGGCGACCGTGTTCGCGATTTCGCAGGATTGTCCGGTTACCCTTCGATAGCAGTCCTCTCGATCAATCTCATGATCGACGCGATGGGCCACTAGCGGTCATTCCGAGCTCGCGCGAACGACAGTGCCGTTTCGGCGCGGCAGGGAAATAATGAACTCGGTAAAAGCGCCTGGAGCGGTCTCGACGTCGATCCTGCCGCCATGCTGCTTGACGATGATGTCGTGGGTCATCGATAGGCCGAGCCCTGTCCCTTCACCGGTTGGTTTGGTGGTAAAGAACGGATTGAACATCTTTGCTCTCACCTCTGGCGAGATGCCGGTGCCGTTGTCCCGGATGCGGATTTCCACGGTTTTTCCGAGGCTTTTCGTGACCGCACTCAGGGTCGGCTTGAAGGTATCGTCCTCCGCCTCGGATTTTCGCTTTGTTGCTGCATCGAAGCCGTTGGAAATCAGGTTGAGCAGGGCACGCGTGATTTCCTGCGGGTACAGTTCGACCGCGCCCGCGTCCGGGTCGAAGTCACGCGTGAGCGTGACGCTGAAACCGGATTTCTCGGCCCGGGCGCCGTGATAGGCGAGGTTGAGGCTCTCCTCGACCAACGCATTGAGGTCGACGGAGCGGTGCTCGCCAGAGCCCTCGCGCGAATGCAAGAGCATGTTCTTGACGATGGAGTCGGCGCGTTTTCCGTGTTGCACGACCTTCTCAAGGTTTGATTTCAACAGCTGCGTAAGCTCGCTGACCTCTTGTTGAGTCTTCTCGGCCAGCCCCGCCTGCTTGAGCAGGTCGTTGAGCTCGTCGGTGAGTTCGACCGAGAGAGCTGAAAAGTTATTGACGAAATTGAGCGGGTTCTTGATCTCGTGCGCGATGCCAGCAGTGAGCTGGCCGAGTGAGGCGAGCTTCTCGGTCTGGATCAGGCGGTCCTGTGCCGCACGAAGATCGTCGAGCGATTGCGACAGCTCGCGGGTACGCGCCTGCACCTCGTCGAACAGCTCCACGTTCTGGATCGCGATGACGGCTTGGTCGGCGAAGGTTTGCATCAACTGAACATGATGTTCGGTAAATGGACCGGGCTCTGCTCGCGTCGGACCAATTATGCCGATCGGCTTCCCGTCGCGCAGCAGGGGCACGATAAGTGCACTGCGCCAGCCCCGTTCTCTCGCTACTTCGCGCAGGCGTTCAGGTTCTTGTTCGGCGTCGATGACGCGATAGACATCTCCCCTCGCGATCGCTTCGCCCCAACTGAATGTCGACAGCGGCGCGGGAAACGTGGCTTGCAGTTTTGCATCCGCCTGCGGCGTGGTTGGCGTGAACGCCCGCAGGTGCAACATGCCGTCGACCAATCTGAAAACCGTAGTCGAAAGGGCGTCGACCAGCCGGTTCGACCGATCCGCGATGGCCTGGAAGACCGGCTGCACATTATCTGGCGAACTGGCGATCACCTTCAGAATGTCGGCGGTGGCGGTCTGTCGCTCCAGCGCTTCCTGCGTTTCGTTGAACAACCGCGCATTCTCCATCGCGATCACGGCCTGGGCGGCGAAGTTCTCAAGCAGCTCGATCTCCTTCTCGGTAAAGGGACTGACGTCCCGTCGGGCTGCGGCGATCTGGCCGACCAGACTACCCTCCTTGCACAAAGGAATGAGCAACACGGTCCGGATACCGCCGAGTTCAAAGGCAGCACGGACTATCGGATCGCTGATCTCAGCGCAGTCAGGGACTTGGGCGAAGCGCCCGCCTTGCAGCAATTGCTGGCTTGGGTGATTCGGGCCGGGGACGAAGCCCTGACGGAGCCGATTGGCGAACGCCTCGGCTATCCCGTGCGCGGCGACCGCACGGAACTTCTCGCCGTCATAGAGCTGCAAGCTGCCGTGGCTGACCCCGCAAAAGCTGTGTGCCTTTTCCAAGATTGTCTCGAATACGGGTGCGAGGTCGCCAGGCGATGAGTTGATAACCTGCAACACCTCGGCGGTGGCGGTCTGCCGCTCGAGCGCCTCCTTCAACTCGCGCGTAAGAATATCCACCTGGTTTTGCAGATCGGCAGTGGATCGGGCAGTATTCGTGCGAGCCTTAACGCGATCCTTCCGCCCGCTCGCGCGCCCACCCTTGACCGCTTGTCCGTTTTCACCGCGTTGCCGCATCTCGCTTCCCTCAGATGGGTCACGACAAGGCCTGATGCTACGCAAATCCGAGGTTTCGTGCCATTGCAAGCAGTCCGGTTGGGGGTCATTCGCGTCGATATTGCCAGGTCTGCTCCCTTGTCGGCTATCCACAATAGCGGACAATCAGCGTTCCAACGAGCCCCTCAGCTTGCTCTGTTTATGCGTCCCATCTGCAAAAGACCGGTGCAACTGCCGCAGTCCCTCGCTAGGTCCCCTTGCAACGAACCCGCAAAACAGCCGCTCGCTGAGGAGCGATCGATGTCGTTGCTGCGCGCTCGCATTTGCTGAATGTCTGCGAGGCGGGGAGGAGCGGGACACCGACCGAGCGATGGCGAGCGATGGCAGGATAAAAAGCGCTAGGTGCTTGGCGCCATGGAAATCGGCATCAATGGCGATGATACCGCGGGCAAGTCCGAAATTGCCGATACCGGATCCCTTGCCATGGTGGACCGCATCGCGTTATGCGCGGCTGGGCTCGAGGCAGAAAGATTGTTCGGCTGGAGGCTATGCACGAATATCCGGGATGGTCCGATGCGGCCAAGATGGTCGAAATCCTTGAGGACCTCCTTTTGAAGAAGTCAAAGACATCCGGTTCAATGGATATGATCGTGCGTTTCAGATCCCGGACCCAGAACGCTCACTGATTGAGCGTCTCGCCGAACCCCTGGCAATCCCGTCGGTTGGAAGAAAAGGAGGTTCGGTGCCTGCTTCTACTCCCCTGAAAACGGGGTTGTCCGGTTCGATCAAAGTCCAGCACAATACGTGGCTTCGGAAATCGCTTGCTAACGACCTTCAGCTACCACATATGGGGGCGAGGGAGGACCTCCTATCCGCGATATGTGGCCGTATTGCTCGCGCGTCGCGTGTGCGGTAGGATACAACTTACACGTTAAACGAGTTTTGTTTGGACCCCCCTCCGGTTGTACTCTAACCGACGCGATTTGGAGGATTAGATGCAGCAAAATCTGAAAACAGATGCCTCACTGCTTTTGGCCCTGAAGAAATCTGCCGAGCATACGCCTACTTCCGCCGAAATCGAGGAACAGCGGGTGTCCTTCATTATGGGCGCTCTTAAGACCACAAATAACATTACACGCTCGGAGGTGCAGGAGATTCTTATGTCTTCGGTATAAATCGTAACCCATGTGTCTGGAACGGACCGTACCGAATTGGCGCACCCGACACGATTCGAACGTGTGACCTTTGCCTTCGGAGGGCAACGCTCTATCCAGCTGAGCTACGGGTGCGTTGAGGTTCATTTAGCCGATTGGCCCGGCCTCGGCAACGGCAGTCGAAGCCAGGCGCCGGGCGGGACGTCGGAAAAGTGACGGCGCGAAGTCCCGGAAAGTGAAAGCGGTATGGAGCGAAATGGTACCGATTCAGGCCGGCACGATCACCTTGCCGATCGGCCACAGCGCGATGCCGGCCAGTTTCACATGTGCCCAGGCGAAGGGGAGGCCGACGAGGGTGACGGCCAGCGCGATCGCGGTCGCGATGTGCCCGAGCGCGAGCCACCAGCCCGCCAGAACCAGCCAGATCAGATTGCCGATCAGGCCGAGCGGTCCAGTACCGATGTCGGGCTGGCCGGTGAGGCTGTCGCGCCGCACCGCCCGCTGGCCGAACGGCAACAGGGTATAGGCGGCGATATTGAACGCCGCCCGTGCCCAGGGCAGGCCGACAATCGTGATCGCCATGATCACGGCCGCGACGATCCAGGCAATCGCCATCCACAGGCCGCCGAACAGGATCCAGAGCACGTTCAGGAGGATGGATACGGCAGGCATGAGGTCTCGTTGAAATCGCACGCAAGGCGCGCCGAGCAATTCTTCAGAGCTGCTTATAAACCGCCCGCCGCCCAGGCGATAGTAAGCCGGCCAGGAAAAAACGGCAGTGCGGCAGCAGCCTCCAGCGTCTCAGCGGCGATGGCGCTCGCCACGGAAAACGGCCGGGCGGGCTTGCTGGACCTGGCGGCTCGCTGAACTGACGCGCGTCTCGCTGAAAATCCGCGTCGCCGGCTTGAGTTCCTCAAGAAAAATCGGTCGGGCGAAATAATAGCCCTGCGCATAGCGGATCTTGGTGGCGGCCTGCAGATAGGCCAGTTCCTCGAAGGATTCGATACCCTCCGCGATGACCGTCATGCCGAGCGCTTCGCTGAGCGATTCGATCGCCCGCAAAATGCCCTGGCTGCGCGGGCGCTTGTGAATGTCGACAATGAACGAGCGGTCGATCTTGATTTCGTCGGCGGTGATGTCGGCCAGCGCCGACAATGACGAATAGCCGATGCCGAAATCGTCGATTGAAATCCCGACGCCGAGCTGGCGGAAGATCGGCAGGATTTCGCTCTGGAAATGGGTCTTGGCGATGAAGGCGTCTTCGGTCACTTCGATCATGAAGCGATCGGGATAGCCGGTCGCCGCGAGCGCCTGCGCGAGCGAACGCATGAATTCCGGGTTGCCGGCCTGTTTCGCCGCGACGTTCATGCTGATGCTGGTGTCCGCGCCGAAGGTGTCGTTGATGAGGTCGATCGATTTCACGATCTCGGCCAGCACCAGATGCGTCAGCTCGTCGATCAGCCCAAGCTCGACCGCGAGATTGATGAACGTGCCGGGCGCCTGGATGATCCCCTCGTCGTCGCGCAGCCGGACCAGGGCCTCGATGCCCTTGATCGCCTCGGTCCTGATGTCGACCTTGGCCTGGAAGGCGCAGCAAAAGCGTTTTTCCAGGATGGCTTGGCGCAGCGACTGCTCGACCTTCATCCGCGCCAGCGCTTCACGCTCCATGCCGGCGTCGAAGAAGGCCGCCGCGCCCTTGCCGCCGCTCTTGACGCGATACATGGCAATATCGGCGTTCTGACGCAACTGCTCATAGCTGCGGCCGTGTTGGGGATAAAGGCTGACCCCGATCGACGTCGACGCGAATATTTCCGATCCATCGATGAAGAACGGCGCCTTCAGCCGTTGCAGCGTGCCGTCGATATATTCCGCCACCTGCTGTTCGCCCTCGATCGGATGGAGCAGAAGCAGGAATTCGTCGCCGCTGATCCGCGACAGCATGTCGGATTCGCGCAAGTCCAGTCCGAGGCGCTTCGCGATCTCGACCAGCAGCGTGTCGCCGGCCGCATGGCCGTAATAGTCGTTGATGTGCTTGAAATTGTCGATGTCGAGAAAGGCCAGCGCGAAGCTGGCCGGCGCGTCGCGGTGCTGCAGCAGTGTGTTGGCGCGGTGCTCGATCACCCGCCGGGTCGGCAGGTCGGTCAGTTCGTCGTAATAGGCCGAGCGGAACAACTGGTCCTCGAAGGCCTTTTGGGCGCTGATGTCGGCAGAACTCGACAGCAGCAGGTTGCGCTCGGCGATGCGAACCGGCCGATGGGTGGTGAGAAACGTCAGCTTGCCCCGGCCGCTGGCGATGCATTCTTCGGTAACGGCGGTCTGGCCGGTGCGGAGCAATTCGAGCCCGGCTGCAAGCCGGCGGTCCAGTTCCTGCGCCTGCTGCGCGGCAGCCATTCGCAATTGCGCGGCGGCGGCGTCGTTCATCAGCAGGAAGCGGCCTTGCTCGTCCTGGACCGTGACGCCGTGGGGCAACATCCGGAAGACGTCGTTGAGGAGGCCGGGCTCGGGATCGGCAATGACCTCGGGCTCGCCTTCGATCGCGGTGCTGTGCAGGAAGAGATGACGGCTTTGCATGGAGGTCGACTCTGTCGAACTCCCTTGTAGTTTTGGTTAAGACGAGACCCCGAAAACAATGCAACCCCGTCACGCCAGCGTGTTGAATCGGTGCTGCCTTGATCGTCATTAACGGACGGTCAACGCCCGACCATACCCGTGACCGCAGACATTGCTGCGAGGTGGCTTAGCTGCCGGGCAGGCGGCATTGCATCGTGCAGTGCACGCCGGTTTTGAGGAACGCGATCTCGGTCTTGCCGTCGAACGGCAGCAACGCCGATTTCAAGAGCTTGGTGCCGAAGCCCGCTTGCCCGATCGCGCCGATGGTCGGGCCTTCGGTTTCGTCCCACACAATATTGAGGCGGCCGTCCGAAACCGTCCAAGACACCTGTAATAGGCCGCGTGCCGAGGAAAACGCGCCGTATTTTCCGGCATTGGTAGCAAGTTCGTGGAACATCAGGGCGAGGCTGACAGCCAGTTTGGCGGGCAGGAACAGCGGGTCGCCGTTCAAGGTAAATCGGACATGCCCGTATGGTCCGAGTTCCGACAGCAGCAGGTCCTTGATGTCGCAGCCGGTGCCGTCAACCCTTGCGATCAGATCGTCGGTCGCCGACAGCGCCCGGATCCGCTGGTCGATGCCGGCCCAGATTTTCGGCTGGTCCTGCAGTACCTGATGCAGAACTGCATGAATGGTCGACAATTTGTTTTTCAAGCGGTGCTGCAATTCGTCGACCACGAGTTTGCGGTATTCTTCCTCCTCGATCAGGCGCTTTGAGATCCGGCGCTGCTGGGCCGCGACCGAGCGAAAATGCTCGACGCCCCAGATCATCAGACCGCACACCATGAGATAGATCGCCGCCAGCGCCAGACGGGCAAAATCGGCCGACATGTCGCTGAAATTGACGGTCACCCCCAATACGGCCCCGGCCAGGGCCGTCGCAATCCCGATCCGGAAGCCGCCAAACGCGGTGGCAAAGAACACCGCGGGGATATAGGGTGTGAAAAATACGTCGGGCCGGATCAGCGAAAGGCCCCACCGGGCCGCCGTCGACAAAGCCAGGCAGCATGCCACAAATCCAATGACAAATAGCCGTGATGGTTGAGATATTCCTTGCCAGCCGCGGCGAAACTCGTCGATCAATTTGGCCATGTGTTACATCAACCGATCAGCAAATCCGAAATAAGGCCGAGCATAAGGCAAAAACCACGACCGGAGTCGGCAAAGCATGCGTGTCGACATCACGCCATGTCAGGCAGCAAGCATGGCTTGCGTTGCGCCGGGCAAGCCGGGAATATAGAGGCGGGATAACCTGCGCAGAGGTGTGATATGGGACGGCTCGACGGCAAGGTTGCGGTCATCACGGGTGCGACGAGCGGCATCGGGCTGCGGACCGCGGAAGTTTTTGTCGCAGAAGGGGCCAAAGTCGTCATCGCCGGCCGCCGCGTGCCCGAGGGCGAAGCGCTGGCGAGAAGACTGGGCGCCCATTGCATCTTTCGCCAGACCGACGTCACGGTCGAGGAACAGATGCGCGCCCTGATCGGCGAGGCCGTGGAGAAGTTCGGCGGGATCGATTGCCTGTTCAACAATGCCGGCGGCCCGGCGCAGACCGGCGGCATCGAAGGCCTCGAGGTGGCGCGCTTCGATGCCGCGATGGCGACGCTGCTGCGCAGCGTGATGCTCGGCATGAAGCATGCCGCCCCCCATATGCGCCGCCGGGGATCCGGCAGCATCATCAACAATGGCAGCATCGCCGGAAGGCTTGCCGGCTTCTCGTCGTCGGTGGTCTACGGCGCCGCCAAGGCTGCCGTGATTCACCTCACCAAATGCGTGGCGATGGAACTCGGCGAGGCCGGCATCCGCGTCAACAGCATTTCGCCGGGCGCGATCGCCACCGGCATCTTCGGCAAGGCGCTCGGGCTTTCGGTCGAGGCAGCGGAGAAGACACCCGATGTGATGCGGGACGTCTACAAGACCGCGCAGCCGATACCACGCGCCGGACTGCCCGAGGATATTGCCCAGGCCGCGGTGTTTCTCGCCAGCGACGAATCCAGCTTCATCAACGGCCACGATCTGGTGGTCGACGGCGCCATCACCGGCGGCCGCAACTGGACTCAGCAGCAGCAGGGTTATGTCGCGCTCCGCAAGGCGCTCGATCAGGGTGCCGGATAGCCGCGTCGGGAGGCATCGATGGTCACAACCTGGACTGTATCGCCGGTGCGGGCGGAAGTCCGGCCGTTCTGTTCGGCAGTGGTCGCTGGTCTCGCCTGCGCCCTCCTGATCGGGAAGGCCTTGCCGGTCACGATGGACGCCATCGAGAATGTGGTCGCGCCGCTATGTGCGGTCGGCGATCCCGCGGGATCCACACTCGAAGCCGTCGAGTTCGATCGCCTCCTATGCGCTGCCGAACGTGCCGGGCAAGCGCGTAACCATCGTGCGTGTATTCTACGGTCCGGGCGGACTGACCCGGGCGCATCGCCATGCCGGTTCGGTCACCGCGTACATCACCAAGGGCGAAATCCGCTCGCAGCTTGGCGGCGGGCCGGTCGAGACGTTCAAGGTGGGACAATCGTTCTTTGAGCCACCGGGAGCGACGCATCTAATCTCGGCGAACGCCAGCAATACCGAACCTGCGGAACTGATCGCGGTGTTCGTCGCCGACGAGGGCGCGCAACTCACCACGTTCATCGAATAGCTGCGTAACCGCGAGTCGAGATCGCCGGGGGCCTCCTGGTTCGAGATGCGCTTTCGGCGCTCCCCAATAGATCGAGAATGATTCGTTTTTCGTCCTGGCCGGGCATAGCCGTCCGAAGGTCGGCGTCGCTTACGCTCGCCTATGTCCCGGGCACGACGGTCTTCGCAACAAAGCCCGCGATTTTATTGGTCCATTTCAAGTCAGATGGAGCGGCCGAAGATGAAGCCATCGCTTGAAGCGCTTTAGCTAGCTGGGTTAGCGCGATTTGGCGGCTATGATCTGAGAGAAGGCCCCGGCTTGCGGCAACCCGCGCCGGGGTCTTTTTTGTGCGGCCTATTTAGGCGTTTTCCAGTCGCTTTATCCGAGATACGTCCACGCTGCGAGAGGCATGCCATGCATCATAAGCAGCCTGCATCCGCAACCAAGACTCTGCGCTCCCGCCAAGCAGGGCCGCGACACGAACGGCCACCTCGGGGGAGAGCGGCCTGCGGCAAGCAATGATCTGATGCAAATGCTGGCGAGAAATTCCGATCCTCTCCGCGATATCACTCTTGAAAATACGGAAATCCGCTAGAATATCATCGATGACCTCGCCGGGATGGGAGGGGCACCTAGAATGGTCTCGGGCAGCCTTATATTCCGACATAGCGCGCCTCCTAATGATACTGTTCCAAATCCACCCGGTAGGCGTCAGTTCCACCGAACTCGAATGTGATACACCACGGACCATTCACATGAACCGAATACCGCTTGGGCTTCCCCCGAAGTGGATGAAAATTGTATCCGGGCCGGTTCATTTCCTCGGGCGACGACACGCTGTCGAGCGTATCAAGACGGATCCGAATGCGTCTGTGCATGCTGGCATCTATTCTTGCTGACTTACCGCTTGCGAAAAGCTCAGCGAGCGCCTTGTTCTTGAAGGTCTTTATCACCGGATGGACATTCCAAACCCAATCTGGACTGTAACGCTTTAGTTGACACGGTGTCAAGCGATGCTTGACGCGACTGTGGCCACCGCCGTCCCCTCATTTTCACCGTTGCCCGTGGATTTAGAACCGCTCATAAAGCGCAACTGTAATGCTAGACCGGCGCCAGTATCACGCGCAATCCGTCGCGCGGTTTCGGGATCGGCCACATCTGCCAGTCCAAGGTGGCGCCCGGCTGCAGCGCGACGCTGAGATTCTGCAGGAAATGCCGCGCAAAGCACTTCGCCTGCATGTAGGCGAAGTGAAGCCCGAGGCACATATGCGCGCCGCCGCCGAACGGCACGAAGGCAAAGCGGTGGCGGGTGCGCTGCGCCTCGTCGCTGAAGCGCATCGGATCGAAGATCTCGGGATCGGGCCAGATCTCCGGCATGTGATGGGTGAACAGCGGGTTGATGCCGACCATGGTGCCGGCCGGGATCGCGTAGCCCTTGAAGCTGAAAGCGCGGGTCGCACGCCGCGGAATCGAGGGTACCGGCGGTTTCATCCGCATCGTCTCCTTGAAGGCCATCTCCGACAGCGGCATTGCCGCGAGGTTGTCCAGGGTGGTCGGCTCGCCAGCAGCCGCGCCCAGCGCCGTCACCTCGTTGCGCAGCCGGTCCTGCCAGTGCGGATTGGCGGCGAGCGCGGCCACGAACGAGGTCAGCGACGAGGTCAGAGTGTCGTGCGCGGCCATCATCAGAAAGCTCATGTGGTCGACGATGTCTTCGGTCGACAGCAGTGCCCCGTCCTCGTGCGTTGCCCGGCATAGCTGCGAGAACAGGTCCTGGCCTTCCTTGCCACGGCGGATCGGAATCTGTTCCGAGAAATAGGCGACGATGCGCTTGCGGCCCTTGACCCCGCGCGCCATCTGGGTGCCGGGCCAGGGCTGGCGGATCGGCGCGATCGATGCCGCCACCATGTCGACAAAGGCACGGGTGATTTCGTCGACCTCGGGACCGATGTCGGCGCCCAGAAAGGAAGTTGCGGCGAGATCGAGGGTAAGCTGCTTCATCGCGGGATAGAACAGCATCGGCCCCGGCTGCGCCTTCCATCGCGCGACCCGCGCCGCAATGCCGGCATCGAGCTGCGCAAGATAGGATTTCATCGGCTCGGACTTGAAGGCGACTGAAAGCGCACGGCGATGCAGGCGATGCTCCTCGAAATCGAGCAGCATCAGACCGCGCGGGAACAGCAGGCCGAGGATCGGACCCCAGCCGTGGGTGGAGGAGAACAGCTTGCTCTGGTCGAACAGCACGAGTTCGTTGGCCTCCGGTCCCAGCACGCTGATGCTGGTTTCGCCGAGCACACGGCTGCGATAGATCAGGCCGTGTTTCGCGGCCATCCGCTCGACCTCGCCCTTGGGGTCGGCGAGCACCGCCAGAGTCCGGCCGATCACCGGCCAGCCCTCGTCACCCGGGATGTGCGCCAGCAGGTTGCGGTTCGGCGGAGTCAGAATGGCCGCGGTGGAACGGGCCACACTTTGCATCGACATGGCAGTTGCTCCGGTCAGCCGATTTTACCCTGCCGCAACCTCAATGTCCCGAACTTTGCGCCTTTCGCTTCGCGGCTTCCATCTGCAGGTCCGGCGCATTCACCGTCGGGATTGCCACCCGGCCGGGGCCGGTGAGAGGAAGCGCCGCAGCGGCCTTCTCGTTCTCCATGATTTTCGCCATCACCGCCTGGCCCGCACGCTCGAATACCGCGCGGTTCTCGATCACGAATTTCTGCGACTGGCGCAGGCTCCTGGTATAGCCGTTGATCTCGGGAATCACATAGCGCGCCACCATATCCCAGCTACGGCGGGTGTTTTCCGGGTTGGCCCAATCGTGCACAAAGCCGACAATGGTGCCGACGCCGCCGCTGACGTCGAGCAGGCTCTTGATGGTTTTGACGAGATCGTCGGGGGTACCGATGGTGGAGGCGGCGCTTTCGCCGCCGGCGGTTCTCTCCACGGCATCCTCGGGCGAGGTGAATGGCTGCAGGCCCGGCCGCTGCAGCGTGCCGACATTGTATTCATTGTGCCACCGCATCAGCCCGGCGCCGGCCTCGCGCTGCGCCTGTTCACGGCTCTCGGCAATGTGCCAGCTCAGCAGCACGCGCCAGTCGGAGCGGCTTACGGCGGTGCCGTGCTTTCTGGCGGCATCCTCGGCAAAGCTCCATTGTGTCGGCAGCGCCATCAGGCCCTGGGTCGACATCGAGCCGAGCGAAATGATGCCGATGCCGTATTTGCCGGCCAGCGTCATGCCCGAAGGCGAAATCTGCGACGCCACCACAAAAGGCATCTCCTCCTGCAGCGGAAGGATCTGCAGGGCCGCGTCGTTCATGGTGAACCAGTCGCTCTTCGCCGTGACCCGTTCGCCCTTGAACAGCCGGCGAATGATCGCGATCGCCTCGTCCTGACGGTCGCGTTGCGTCATCGGGTCGATCCCGAGCGTATGCGCGTCGGAGGCAAGCGCGCCCGGGCCGGAGCCGAAGATGGCGCGGCCTCCCGTCATATGGTCGAGCTGCACCATGCGCTGCGCGACATTGAAGGGATGGTGGTAGGGCAGCGAGATCACGCCGGTGCCGAGCCTGATGCGCTTGGTGCGCTCGCCGGCGGCGGCCAGAAACATCTCCGGCGAGGCGATCATCTCCCAGCCGGAGGAATGATGCTCGCCGCACCAGAACTCGTCGTAGCCGAGCGCGTCGAGCTGCGCGACAAAGTCGAGGTCGCGGCGGAATTGCAGCATCGGATGCTCGCCGATCGGATGATGCGGGGCGAGGAAGGCTCCGAATTTCAGGCGCGCCATGGGGTGTTCTCTCCGGACGTGATTGTTAGACCTGTTATTCCTGGGTGGCTCGGCCCAAACTAGGGGGTGCGGAGTCTCAAGGCAATCGCCGAGCACCCATGAAGAGGCATGGTTGTGGTGCAGGCCGCGGGGGCGGTTGCCATTGTCCGGAATGATCCCCTGCGTTTCGCCGCACGTGCTTGGCTTCGCGCTGACCTCGCTGTGGTGCGGTCAGGCGTGAAGCGAAGCAATCCATCCCCCTCGTCATTCCGGGATGCGCCGCTTGGCGCGAGCCCGGAATCCATAGCCACCCCTGCTGATTTTGAACATGACTGGCCACACATCGCCCACGCGAATTCCGTGGTTATGGATTCCGGGCCTGCGCCAAGCGGCGCATCCCGGAATGACGAAGGAGAGGCCGGCGCTGCGGGAATGCGCCGTCACATCTCACCTCTCTCATTCCGGGGCGCGCCGGGTCCGCGCAAAGCGCGGCCCGGTGACAGGCTCCGCGTGAGCCGTATTCTCGTCTCCGTCGCATTTCCGACATCGATGCGGCGTGCGGTCCCCGGATGACGGCCTTGGTCGGTGTTTCCCACAGGACTGACAGTACACGCCCCTTTTATTTTGCAGTGCAGCAACTATCTGCTCTAGATGGAGTTATGAAAACTCCCAGCGATGGAGCTGCCGGTGTCACTTTCCAAAAATGTTGATTTCCTGCGGCGTCTGCCAAAGCTGAACGGGTTCAACGGTTTCGGTGGAAACCGATCGATGTTGGAGCCGGGCCGGCAGAGCCCCATCATCGAAGTCACCGGCTTCGGATCGAATCCCGGTGGCTTGCGGATGTTCTCATACGTGCCTGAGCACCTGCAGCGCGGCCGTGCACTTGTCGTCGTTCTGCATGGCTGCGGTCAGACCGCCGCTGCCTACGATTTGGGCGCCGGATGGTCGACGCTGGCGAAGCATTATGGCTTCGCGCTGCTGATGCCGCAGCAACAGCCGTCGAACAACGCCAATACATGCTTCAACTGGTTCAATCCGGAGGACACCGCGCGCGACCACGGCGAGGCCCGCTCAATTCGGCAAATGATTGCGCGCATGGTTCGCGACCACAAGATCGATCCGCATCGCATTTTTATCACCGGGCTTTCCGCCGGCGGCGCCATGACGTCGGTCATGCTCGCCACCTATCCGGAGGTGTTCGCGGGCGGTGCCGTGATCGCAGGATTGCCGTTCGGCGTTGCGAGCAATATGCGCGAGGCGCTCAATGGAATGCTGCAATCGCGATCCCGCCCGGCCGGCGAATTGGGCGACCTGATACGCCATGCGTCACATCACAAGGGGCCCTGGCCGAAGCTTTCGGTCTGGCACGGCAGTGCCGATCGCACCGTCAATCCGGCCAACGCCGACGAGATCGTCAAGCAGTGGCTCGACGTGCATGGGCTCCCGTTGGCGCCGATGTCGGAGGGCATCGTCGATGGCTATCCCCATCGGGTCTGGTGGAGTGCAGATGGTGAGACGATCGTCGAATCCTACACCATCACCGACATGGCGCACGGCACCCCGCTCGGCAGGGCCGACAATGATGAGCGCTATGGCGAGCAGGGCGCCTTCCTGATCGAGGCGGGAATTTCCTCATCCTATCACATTGCGAGTTTCTTCGGCCTGACCGAAACGATGAGCCAGCGCAAGGAAGCCGCAATGGAAGCCTCGGACTTCGTTCCGCAGCCTGCTCCTACGCCGGCGCGCACGCCGGATGTCGCCGCGGCGCTGCAGCCGCTGACGACCTTGAATCGTCCTGCCAAGCCGGCGCGTCCTGCACCGCGCCCCAGGATCGATGTCGGGGCGGTTATCACGCGGGCGCTCACCGCAGCAGGCCTGATGAAGTAAAGGGCGGCGACGGCAGCGGTGGCTGTGCCAGCAGCGGCATTTTTGTTCCACCCCGCTACGAAATATATTTGAACCGAATGCCGGGTCGGCCGTTTGTTGGAATTGTGACAGGCGGTTAAGTTCCGACTGCTAGTTTGGCCTCGACCGGCCTGGTGTGTTTGTTCTGTATGTTGACCATCAACAAATCGGCTTCTGCGGATTTCCTCGCCGGCGGCGGGGAAATGGGCGCACTGACCCGGACATATGACTGGTCGGCAAGTCCGCTTGGCCCGCCGGAGTCCTGGCCGCAGAGTTTGCGCACGGCGATCCGGATCTTGCTCAACACCAATCACCCGATGTTCATCTGGTGGGGCGAAGAGCTCATCCAGTTTTACAACGATGCCTATTGCAAGACCATGGGACCCGAGCGCCACCCGAGCGCGCTTGGTCAAGGCGGGCGGGAATGCTGGGCCGAGATCTGGGATGTTATCGCTCCCCAGATCGAGCAGGTGATGCGGGGCGGCGGCGCGACCTGGCACGAGAACCAGCTCATTCCTGTCACCCGCCATGGCAGGCTCGAACAGGTCTACTGGACCTACGGCTACAGCCCGATCGACGAGGACGACGGCGTCGGCGGCGTGCTCGTCGTCTGCCGTGACGTGACCCAGGATTATCTGGCCGCCGCGGCGCTGCGGCAAAGTGAGGAACGCTTCCGCAAGCTCGCGGATCAACTCGCCGAGTTGAATGCGACGCTGGCGCAGCGTGTCGAGGAGAAAACCCGGGAACGTGACCGGATCTGGAACGTGTCGCAGGATCTGCTGCTGGTGGCGGATCGCGCCGGTGTCTGGTGCACCGTCAACCCGGCATGGACCCGAACCCTCGGCTGGAGCGAAGCCGAATTGCTCGGCCGTACCTCGCAATGGCTGGAGCATCCCGACGACGGCGGACTGACGCGGAGCCAAGTCAGGAGGCTCGGCGAAACCGAAACCACCGTCCGATTCGAAAGCCGTTTCCGGCACAAGGACGGAACCTATCGCTGGCTGTCCTGGACCGGCGTTGCAGACCGGCAGCACATTTATGCGGTCGCCCGCGATGTGACCGCGGAGAAGGCTGCGGCCGAACGGCTGAAGGCCACCGAGGAGGCCTTGCTCCAGTCCCAGAAAATGGAGGCGGTGGGGCAGCTCACCGGCGGCATTGCCCACGACTTCAACAATCTGCTGACCGGAATCGTCGGATCGCTCGATCTGCTGCAGACCCGCCTCAATCAGGGCCGGACCGAAAATGTCGGCCGCTATATCGACGCGGCGATGACATCCGCCAACCGCGCCGCCGCGCTGACCCATCGCCTGCTGGCCTTTGCGCGTCGCCAGCCCTTGATTCCGAAAAGCGTCGATGCCAATGAGCTCGTGGTGTCGCTGGAAGATTTGCTGCGCCGAACCATCGGCGAGGCCATCGATCTTGCGATCGTGGTATCGGACGACCTCTGGGATACGCTCTGCGATCCCAATCAGCTAGAAAGCGCGCTGCTCAATCTTGCCATCAACGCACGCGACGCCATGCCCGACGGCGGCAAGCTCACCATCGCGACTGCGAACGCGCGGGTCGAAGGCATCACCGCGGACAACCCGACGCTGGCGCCGGGCGACTATATCTGCGTCGTCGTCACCGACACCGGTACCGGCATGAGCGCCGAGGTGGCGGCGCGCGCCTTCGACCCGTTCTTTACCACCAAGCCGATCGGGCAGGGCACCGGTCTGGGGCTCTCGATGATCTATGGATTTGCGCGGCAGTCGAACGGTCATGCCACCATCGACAGCAAACCGGGCCAAGGGACATCGGTCAGGCTTTATCTGCCGCGTCATCGCAGCGGCGCAGTTGCCGGGCCGCCATCATCCGGCGCCACGGCCGAGCGTTCCGCAACCGGCGAGACCGTCCTGGTGGTCGAGGACGAGCCGGTGGTGCGCGCGGTCATCCTGGAGATGCTGGATGAGCAGGGCTACCAGACGCTCGAGGCCGTCGACGGCCCGTCAGGGCTGCGTATGCTGCAAGGCAACGAGCAGATCGACCTCTTGGTCACCGATGTCGGCTTGCCCGGTATCAACGGCCGCCAGCTTGCCGACCAGGCCCGGGAGACCCGGCCCGGCCTGAAGATTCTGTTCATCACCGGTTATGCCGAGAGCGTTGCGATCGCCGACGGCTTTCTGCAGCCTGGCATGGAAATGATCACCAAGCCGTTCGACCTTGACAATCTGTCGCGGCGGGTCCGCGCCATGGTTTCGTATTGATCCGCCGTGCGGCGGCGACCATCCGGCCGCGGCTTACATCGCGCCGGTGAGGAACGGATTGGTCATCCGCTCCTGACCGATGCTCGAGCCAGCGCCATGGCCGCAGATGAAGCCGACATCATCGCCGAGCGGCAGCAGCTTTTCGGTGATCGACCTGATCAGCGTGGCATGACTGCCGCCGGGAAGATCGGTGCGTCCCACCGAACCGTTGAACAGGACGTCGCCGACATGGGCAAAGCGCAGTTCCTTGCTGAAGAACACCACGCTGCCCGGCGAATGGCCGGGACAATGCAGGATGTCGAAAGTGAGCTTGCCGACCGAGACCTGGTCACCTTCGCTGAGCCAGCGATCCGGCGTGAAATTGCGCACGCCGGTCATGCCGAAACGGGCGCCACTGGCGACCACATTGTCGAGCAGGTGCTTGTCGTCGACATGCGGGCCTTCGATCGCCACCTTGAGCGCATCGCGCAACTCGGCGGCGCCGCCGACATGATCGATATGGCCATGGGTCAGCCAGATCTTCTCGACACTGACATTGGACTGCTGGATCGCGGCCTGGATCTTGGCAACGTCGCCGCCGGGGTCGATCACGACGGCCTTCTTGGTGGCTTCGCACCAGATCAAGGTGCAGTTCTGCTCGAACAGCGTCACCGGGATGATGGCGGCGCCGGCCTTTGCCCTGGTTTCGGTTTCGTTTGTCATCGCCGCACAATGCCGATTTTTGGCGGCTCGCCAAGCGGAAACTGCGCCACTGGCGGAGCTGTGATGGGCGGCCGGTCAGACCGGCGTCGTCAAGAATTCGTTGATTTGAACCCCGCCGCAGTTCCAGCGTTACCCCGCGCAGCACGGTGTTCTGAGGTTGGCTTCAAAGATGAATCAGCGCGGAGAATTCTGGTGGCGGGACGGCATCTTCTACCAAATCTATCCGCGCTCGTTTCAGGATAGCGATGCCGACGGGGTCGGTGATCTCGCCGGCATTATCAGCCGGTTGCCATATCTGCAGGCGCTCGGAATCGACGCGATCTGGCTGTCGCCGATCTTTCCATCCCCGATGGCCGATTTCGGCTACGACATTTCCGAATATAACGGCATCGATTCGGTGTTCGGCACCATGGAGGATTTCGACGCCCTGGTGAGCGTCGCGCATCGCAGCGGTCTCAGGATTATCCTTGACCTCGTACCGAACCATACCTCTGACCGGCATCCCTGGTTCGCTGCAAGCCGAAGCTCGCGCGAGAATGACAAGCGCGACTGGTACATCTGGCGGGATCCCGGTCCGGACGGCGGACCGCCGAACAACTGGCTGTCGGAGTTCGGCGGCAGCGCCTGGCAGCATGACGCGGTGACCGGACAATATTACTATCATGCCTTCCTCGCCCAGCAGCCGGATTTGAACTGGCGCAACCCCGCGGTGCGCGAGGCAATCTACCAGGTCATGCGGTACTGGCTTGCCAAGGGCGTCGACGGTTTTCGGGTCGATGTGATCTGGCATTTGATCAAGGACGCGCAGTTTCGCGATAACCCGCCCAATCCTCATTTTCACGAGGGCCGGCCGCCACATGAAAGGATCCTGACGCGTTATTCAACCGACCAGCCCGAGGTTCATGACGTGATTGCCGAGATGCGGCGGGTAACCGATGAGTTCGAATCCCGCGTCCTGATCGGAGAAATCTATCTGCCGGTCCAGCGCCTGGTCGCCTATTACGGCAACGATCTCAAGGGCGCGCAGATGCCGTTCAACTTCGCGCTGCTGTCGACGCTGTGGAGCGCGCGCTCGATCGAGCAGATCATTGCCGATTACGAAGCCGCTTTGCCTGCGGGGGCCTGGCCGAACTGGGTGCTCGGCAATCACGATCGTCCGCGGGTTGCAAGCCGGGTGGGGCGGGAGCAGGCGCGCGTGGCGGCGATGCTGCTGCTGACGTTGCGCGGAACGCCGACGCTCTATTACGGCGACGAGATCGGCATGCATCAGGTGCCGATTGCGCCCGATCAGGTGCGCGATCCCTTTGAGAAGAACGTTCCGGGAATCGGGGTCGGGCGCGACGGCTGCCGGACGCCGATGCAATGGGATGCGACGGCCAACGCCGGCTTCTCGACATCGCCGCCATGGCTGCCGGTGCCGGACGATTTCCGGCACGAGAACGTCGTCAATCTCGACGCCGACACGCAATCCATTCTCAGCCTCTACAAGGCGCTGATCCGGCTCAGAAAGGCCATGCCGCAACTGGTGTCGGGCGATTACCTGCCGATCGAGGCGCAAGGCGATCTATTGCTCTACCGGCGCGGCGACGACGGTAGCGCGGTGGTCGTGGCGCTGAATCTCGGGGCCGAACCCACTTCGGTCACGTTCGACGCGATCGGCCATGGCCGCGAAATCCTGTTGTCGACGTTGCTCGATCGGCAGGGCGAGCGCATCGAGGGCGCGCTGGACCTGCGCGGCAATGAGGGCGTTATCGTCGGCATGCCGGACGATCAGGCCGGGTGAGCTGCGTTGCCTGACGCGTTGGTGTCGATGTCGCTGCGCTTCAACAAATAGTCCAATCCGCCGACGCGGTACCAGCGGTAGCCATAGGCTTCCATCAGAAGTGTGTGGCGACCGCGCTGGTCGGCTCGGCTGTGGTCTTCGCTCAAGAGATTGACCAGCAATTTGCCCGCATCGCCGGGAAGCCCAGCCGAGAAAGCGATCTCGCGCGGCTTGTCGCCGAGATTGTGGACGAACAACACCGAATTGTTGCGCCAGTCATAGCGAATGACGAGGACGGCCGGGTCGCGCGTGGCGATCACCTTGAAGTCGCCCCAGCCGACCTCCGGAACCTCCTTGCGCATTCGGATGATGCGCTCGGTCCAGTTCAACATCGAATTGGGATCGCGGCGCTGCTTGGCGACGTTGACATGCTCGAAACCGTAGGGACCGCTGTCGATCACCGGCGAACAGGGCCGGTCGCTTTCGGTAAAGCCGGCATGCGGTTCGGTCGACCATTGCATCGGCGTGCGGGCGCAATTGCGTTCGGGCAGGTCGAGATCGTCGCCCATCCCGATTTCGTCGCCGTAGCGGATCACCGGTGTTCCCGGCAGCGTGCACATCAGGCTGTAGGCGAGTTCGAGCCGCCGGCGGTCGCCACCCAGCATCGGCGCGAGGCGGCGGCGGATGCCCCGGTCATAAAGCTGCATGTTCTTGTCGGGCCCGAACTTTTCGAACACGAGCTTGCGCTGCGCCCTGGTCAATCGGCCGAGATCGAGTTCGTCGTGATTGCGCAGGAACAGCCCCCATTGCGCCGAAGCCGGTCGCGGCCTGGTGGCCTTGAGCGCCCTTGCAAGCGGACGACAGTCGGCGGCCGCCATGGCGTAGAACAGATGCTGGTTGACCTGGAAATTGAACATCATGTGCATGCGGTCGCCGTCGTCGCCGAAATACTCCATGTCGGTTTCGGGCAGCACATTGGCTTCCGCCAGGATGATGGCGTTGCCCTGCCGCCATTGCAGGAATTCCCGCAACGATCGCAGCATGTCGTATTGCTCGACCGGCGTCCTGACCTTGGCGCCCTTGGTAGCGATCACGAACGGCACCGCGTCCATGCGAAAGCCGGATACCCCGAGCTGAATCCAGAAACCCATGATCTTGAGGATCTCGGCCTGCACCCGCGGGTTGGAGGTGTTGAGGTCGGGCTGGAAGTCATAAAAGCGATGGAAATACCAGGCCCCGGCCGCCTTGTCGCGCGTCCAGGTGGATTTTTGCACGCCGGGAAATACCATGCCTTTGTCGGCACCGGCAGGCTTCTTGTCGGCCCAGACGTACCAGTCGCGGTAGGGCGAGTCGGGCGAGCTGCGTGCGTCGCGAAACCAGGGATGCGCATCCGAGGTGTGGTTGACGACAAGGTCGATGATGACGCGGATGCCGCGCTGCCGGCAACCATGGGTGAACTCGACAAAGTCGCCGAGCGTGCCGTAGCGCGGATCGACGCCGTAATAATCCGCGATGTCGTAGCCGTCGTCCTTGCCGGGAGACGGCTGGAACGGCATCAGCCAGATGGTGGTGACGCCAAGCCCATTCAAATAGTCCAGCCGTCGCAGCAAGCCTTTGAAATCGCCGACGCCGTCGCCGTTGGCGTCCATATAGGTGCCGACGGAGAGACAATAAAATATGCCATTCTTGTACCAAAGGTCATCGATCATGCCGAGGCAGCCTCTTTCGTCCGCGTTCGGTGCAGAGCGGCAGGATATAAGCGGCGAGAATTCTTCAGGTTCCCTTTCCGGCGGCCGCGACCGGCAAAACCCGGTTTCCACCGGCTCCGCGGCGCTCTATGCTGGCCGCAATGGAATCAAGCGCCCGCCATGTCAGCCTGGTGCCACCGCCGGACCGCCGCCAGTCGGAGACGGCGCTGGCGATTGCGCGCGGCACGGCGCGGTTGTTGCGGTCATTGGGGTTTTCCTGCATCAGCGAATTGCCGCTGCCGTCGGGACGCCGCGCCGATCTGGTCGCGCTGAACGGGCGCGGCGAGATCTGGATCGTCGAGATCAAATCGTCAATCGAGGATTTGCGCGCCGATCAGAAGTGGCAGGAGTATCGGGCGCATTGCGACCGGCTGTTCTTTGCGTTTACGCAGGACCTGCCGTGCGAGATTTTCCCCGGCGGCACCGGCCTGATCGTCGCCGACGCCTATGGCGCGCATCTGCAGTGCGAGGCGCCGGAGCACCGGCTGCCGGCGCCGACCCGCAAGCTGATGACCGTGCGGTTCGCCATGGCGGCGGCGCAGCGGATCAACCGCCTGGTCGACCCGCAGGGCCATGCGGAGTTCTAGAGCATTTGCAGCCACCGCGGCTTCATCCTTCGAGACGCATCGCTTCGCGATGCTCCTCAGGATGAGGTCTTAGACCCTCATGGTGAGGAGCCGCGCCTTGCGCGGCGTCTCGAACCACGAGGCCTCGGGAGAAGCAACAATGATTCGAGTGAACCGGAATACGCACTACCGCGGGGCGCGCTTGGCCAGGATACGCTGCAGGGTGCGGCGATGCATGTTGAGCCGCCGCGCGGTTTCCGAGACATTGCGGTTGCACATTTCGTAGATGCGCTGGATGTGCTCCCAGCGCACCCGGTCGGCCGACATCGGATTGTGCGGCAGTTCGGACTTTTCGGTGCCGCTCGCGAGCAGCGCCGCAACGACATCGTCGGCGTCAGCGGGTTTTGAGAGGTAGTCCACCGCGCCCAGCTTTACCGCCGTCACCGCGGTAGCGATGTTGCCGTACCCGGTCAATACGATCGCACGCGCATCAGGCCGCTTGCGCTTCAGTGCGGAGACCACGTCAAGGCCGTTGCCGTCGCCGAGTTGCAGGTCCACCACCGCGAAGGCCGGCGCCGCGCGGCCGATCTGGGCGAGGCCGTCGGAAACACTGTCGCAGGAGGTCACGGCAAAGCCGCGGATTTCCATGGCGCGCGACAGGCGTTCCAGGAACGGCTTGTCGTCCTCGACGATCAAGAGCGAGCGGTCGGCTTGATCATTCAGTTCGGCGATGGCGGTCACGGTTGGGCTTCCTCTATGGCGGGCAATGCCACATATGGCGCGGCGAGGCGGTGCTGCCAAGGCCGCCCAAGGTCGAGCGGGCAACAATCGGCAGCCGCTCTAACCGGCTGGTTGAACTGCGATTTCGCCCGCTTCGAAGCGCTTTCGCGGCCACACGATCTGAACCACGGCACCATGATCGGGAAAGATCCGGTTGGTGAACGAGACCTTGGCG
This sequence comes from uncultured Alphaproteobacteria bacterium, assembly GCA_963808035.1. Classification (GTDB taxonomy): domain Bacteria; phylum Pseudomonadota; class Alphaproteobacteria; order Rhizobiales; family Xanthobacteraceae; genus Bradyrhizobium. The sequence continues at coordinate 804,643 of CAWEEF010000017.1, forward strand.
CCGGTCCGTTCCAGCAGGGTGCGGGCGATAAATACCCCAAGCCCGAGGCCGCGATGCTCGCCTCGATGGTCGCCTTGGGCGTCGTCGGCGCTGCGGCGCCGCGACAGATAGGGTTCGCCGATGCGCTTGAGGATGTCAGGTGCGATCCCCGGTCCGTCGTCGGAGATGGCGATCTCGACGGTTTCCGTATTCCACCACGCGTTCACCTCGACGGCCTGACGGGCGAAATCGACGGCATTTTCGAGGATGTTGCCGACGCCGTAGAGGATCGCCGGGTTGCGGGTACCGACCGGCTCCGGCGTCGCCGACACCGCGATCCGCACCTTGATCGCAACGCCGAAATCGCGATGCGGCGCCACCGCCTCCTCGATCAGCGTCGACAGCGGCATGCGGTCGAACGGTGCGCCGGTCGCCGACAACTGGGTGATCTTGGCGAGGATGTCGCGGCAACGCTGCGCCTGTTCGCGCAGGGTCTTGAGGTCGCCGGCAAGCGGGCCGTTGTCGTGGACGGTCCGCTCCAGTTCGCGCGAAATCAGGAAGATCGTCGCCAGCGGGGTTCCGAGCTCATGGGCGGCCGCGGCGGCGAGGCCGTCTAGCTGGGTGAGATGCTGCTCGCGCGTCAACACCAGCTCCGTGGCGGCCAGCGCGTCGGAGAGCTTGCGCGCTTCCTCGGCGACCTGGAAGGCATAAAGGCTGGTGACGCCGATCGCGACCGCGATCGAGAGCCAGACGCCGTACAGATAGATCGGCGGCAGCACCAGCGGATCGTCGCTGTCCCATGGTAGCGGCGAATGGAAGTAGACCAGCACCGAGGCACAGGCGACCGCGAGGACCCCGAGCGTGATGGTGAGCCGGATCGGCAGCGCCGTTGCCGAAATCAGCACCGGGGCGAGAAACAGGAACGAGAACGGATTCTCCAGCCCGCCGGTGAAAAATAGCAATCCCGCCAGCTCGACGATGTTCAACGCGAGCAGCGCGGCGGCGTAGACCGGTTCCAGCAATTGCATCGGGTTGAAGGCGATCTGCAGCACGAGGTTGAGCAGGGCAGACAGGCCGATAATGGTCACGCAGGGGGCGACCTCGACATCGAATTCGAGCCCCTGCGCGACGATGAAAATCGCGGCGAGCTGACCGAGCACCGCGAGCCAGCGCAGCCGCAATATGGTATCCAGACGGACATAGCGGCGTGGATGCCGAAAATCGGAGGCGGCAACGTCGGACATGCCGGCATTCTAGCGGCGCAAGGTCCCGACCACAAATTGAGCCGATCCGACCCGGCGAGAGATCGCTATGCTCTGCCAATGCCTTGCGCTCGCCGCCGCGATGGCCCAATGAACGGCCGCATGAATAGCGAAGCCGCAGCCGCCGAACCGGCCGCGACCGATCCGGCAGGATCGGCCGCGATCGCGGTTGCCCGTCTCGTCAAGCTCTACAAGACCACCCGCGCCGTCGACGGCGTCTCGTTTCGCATCGCGCGCGGCAGCATTACCGGGCTGCTCGGCGGCAATGGCGCCGGCAAGACCACCACGATTGCCATGATCATGGGCCTGGTGCTGCCGACCTCCGGACGAATCCAGGTGCTCGGTTGCAAGATGCCCGATCAAAGCGCCGACGTGCTCGGCCGAATGAATTTCGAAAGCCCCTATGTCGATATGCCGATGCGGCTCACGGTGCGGCAGAATCTGACCATCTTCGGCCGCCTCTATGCGGTGGCGGATTTGCGCGAGCGCATCGCGCAACTCGCCGCCGACCTCGATCTCGGCGATTTCCTCGACCGTCCCAATGGCAAGCTCTCCGCCGGGCAGAAAACCCGGGTGGCGCTGGCAAAGGCGTTGATCAACCAGCCCGAACTGCTGCTGCTCGACGAGCCGACGGCGTCGCTCGATCCCGACACCGCCGATTGGGTCAGGCAGCACCTGCAGACCTATCGCCACAAGAATGGCGCCACCATCCTGCTCGCCTCGCACAACATGCTGGAGGTGGAGCGGCTGTGCGACCGCGTCATCATCATGAAGCGCGGCCGCATTGAGGACGATGACAGTCCCGACAACATCATGCTCCGCTACAACCGTGCCACGCTTGAAGAGGTGTTTCTCGACGTCGCGCGGGGCCGCGTCCGGGAGGGGGCGCGATGAGCCAGCTCGTCCTGCATCGGGGCATTGCCCCGCATCGCATCGCCGCGATGATCCTGCGCTACTGGTATCTCCTGAGGTCGTCGTGGCCCCGGCTCCTGGAACTGCTGTACTGGCCGGCGCTGCAGATCATCACGTGGGGCTTCCTGCAGAGCTACATCGCTCAGAATGCCGGGTTTTTCGCCCGCGCCGGCGGCACGCTGATCGGGGCGGTGATCCTGTGGGACATCCTGTTCCGCGGGCAGCTCGGGTTCTCGATCTCGTTTCTCGAGGAGATGTGGGCGCGCAATGTCGGCAACCTGATGATGAGCCCGTTGAAGCCGATCGAGTTTCTGATCGCGCTGATGGTGATGAGCCTGATCCGGCTCGCCATCGGCGTCATTCCGATGACGCTGCTGGCGATGATTTTCTTCGGCTTTAACCTGTACGGCATCGGGCTGCCGCTGATCATTTTCTTCTGCAACCTGATTTTCACGAGCTGGTCGGTTGGCATCTTCGTCTCGGGGCTCGTGCTGCGCAACGGGCTCGGCGCCGAGAGCATCGTCTGGACCCTGATGTTTGCCCTGATGCCGCTTGCCTGCATCTATTATCCGGTGACCGTGCTACCGCATTGGCTGCAATATGTTGCGTGGACCTTGCCGCCGACCTATGTATTCGAGGGGATGCGGTCATTGCTGATCGACCATGTGTTCCGGGCCGATCTGATGATCGAGGCGCTGGCAATCAATGCCGTGCTGTTCCTGGCCTCGTTTGTGGCATTTCTGGCACTGCTGCGCAGCGCCCGCCGGCTTGGATCGCTGATCCAGAGTGGCGAATAGGGACTTATCCCACGGTTTCTGCAGATATTCGGCAGCCCGACCCACGTAGGTATACGCGCCGGCGCATTGACGCATTATTACGTATTCGGCACTATATTGCGGTGCAAAACAGGAACTCGAGGATTAAATGCCGATTGGTGAATTTGGCGGGGCACCGCCGCTGGTGGCCGAAGGCAGTCCGGCACTCACGACGCCGATGTACTGGATGTACGAAATGGCACAGGCCTCGCTCAATCCAGCGCGGGCGATGACCGACGCGACCAAGATCCTGTTCCAGAACCCGCTCAATCCCTGGTCGCACACCGAATTCGGCAAATCCATCGCCGCCGGCTGCGAGTTGTTCGAACGCACCACCCGCCGTTACGGCAAACCCGAATGGGGCCTTCACGATACCGAAGTCAATGGCGTGCGCACCCCGATCGAAATCCGCCCGGTGTGGGAAAAGCCATTCTGTCGTTTGCTTTATTTCGATCGCAAGCTGACCCGGCCGCTGCGGATACCGCAGCCGCGGGTGCTGATCGTGGCGCCGATGTCCGGTCACTACGCGACCCTGTTGCGCGGCACGGTCGAAGCGTTCCTGCCGAACCACGAGGTCTACATCACGGATTGGTCGGATGCCCGGATGGTGCCGGTCACGGAAGGCCGTTTCGACCTCGATGACTATGTCGACTACATCATCGAGATGCTGCATGTGCTCGGCGGCAATATGCATATCATCGCGGTATGCCAGCCTTCGGTGCCGGTGGTGGCGGCCGTCTCGCTGATGGAAGCCGCGCGAGATCGCTATGTTCCGCTGTCAATGACGTTGATGGGCGGACCGATCGATACCCGCCGCAATCCGACCGCCGTCAACAATCTCGCGGCCGAGCGCGGCATTGAATGGTTCCGCAGCAATGTCATCACCAAGGTTCCGTTTCCGCATCCCGGGGTGATGCGCGACGTCTATCCGGGCTTCCTGCAGCTCAACGGCTTTATCAGCATGAATTTCGACCGTCACATGGACGCCCACAAGAACCTGTTCAGCAATCTCGTGAAGGGCGATGGCGACCTGGTCGACAAGCACCGCGATTTCTACGACGAATATCTCGCCGTGATGGACCTTACCGCCGAATACTATCTGCAGACCGTCGATCTCGTCTTCGTCAAGCACGCTTTGCCGAAGGGCGAGATGACCCATCGCGGCAATCCGGTCGACCCCTCCAGGATCAGGCGGGTTGCGCTGATGACGGTGGAAGGCGAGAACGATGATATTTCGGGACTCGGGCAGACCGAAGCGACCCATGCGCTGTGCAGTTCGATTCCCAATGATCGCCGGGTGCATTATGTGCAGAAAGGCGTCGGGCACTACGGCGTATTCAATGGTTCGCGCTTCAAATCGGAAATCGTGCCGCGCATTTCCGATTTCATGATGTCGTCGGCCAATGCCAAGCCCTCGCTGGCCGCAGCGGCGGAATAATCGTCGACTCAAACGGCGCGTCAGCGCCCAACATGGCTGGTGCAGGTCCGATTCGCTCCAGCCGGTAAGTCGCTGAATTCGCCCGTAAAAGGCGGCCGGGACGCCTTCAAAAAGAATGAGTATAAACTCACTCCTTCGGCGATGGTTTGGAAGCCGGTTTCAGCCCGAAATTATTGTTCCAACCCCTTCCTGTAGAGGCGATCCGGCCGACCAGCCCCTGTATATTGGGCAAATGATTTGTTTTTGCGCCGACCGATTTCACTGGCGGCAGATATGGCAGAATCCGGGCGAACTTCTTCTCCCCGGACTGACAGACATGGCCACTCGCGCCCTCCTTTATCGGCGGCCTCACGAACCTTCGACTCTTCTGGTCAAGCACGGTTCGCAAATCTATTCGATTCGGCTGCGCCGGCATCGGCGTGCCCGGCGCTACACCTTGCGCATCCATCCGAGCGACCGCGAGGCGATCCTGACCATGCCGCCGCGCGGCACCCTGGTCGATGCGAGGGATTTTGCGCAGCGTCACGGCGGCTGGATTGCCGCGCGCCTCGGGCGGCTGCCGAAGGCCGCGCCGTTTCACCCCGGCACCGTGGTGCCGCTGCGCAGCGTCCCGCACCGGATCGTGCATCGCGCCGGCGTCCGCGGCACGGCATGGACCGAGATTCGGGACAGCGGCGAGCGGATCATCTGCGTGACCGGCGGCGTCGACCACCTCGAGCGACGGGTTCACGACTATCTCAAGCGTGAAGCGCGCAAGGATTTGCAGAAGGCAGCGCAGGCCTATGCGGCGGAACTCGGGGTCAGGGTGAGGCGGCTGTCGATCCGCGATCAGTCGAGCCGCTGGGGTTCATGCACCTCGGCGGGATCGCTGTCGTTCTCCTGGCGGCTGATCCTCGCGCCGCCTTATGTGCTGGATTATCTCGCCGCCCACGAGGTCGCCCATCTCGTCGAAATGAATCATTCGGCGCGATTCTGGCGGATCGTCGGCAAAGCGTGCGGCCATGTCGAGCGTGCCAAGACCTGGCTCGATACCCACGGCAACGACCTGCATCGCTACGGCATTCAGGATTAGACCAGCGAACCGCTTACCGCTTCGCTCGGAAACGCCATCTATCTTCCGAACAGCCGGTCCATCAGCCAAGTGTCGAGCCCGGCCGCGGCTTCGGGACGGACCGCTCCGCGCGTTGCGGCGCCCCGGCCCGCGGCCGGCGGCGGTGCGAGCGACGCCGGAGCGGGTGACGCCGAGGCGACGCCAGCCTGCGACGTGACCTGCGTGACATTCGAGAAAAAGCCGCCGGCCTGCGACCCCGGCAGCGCCGCAACCGGCACGCCCTGATGGGCGGCGCGCATGAAGCGGGTCCAGACCTCGACCGGCAAGCCGCCGCCGGTCGCCTTCCGGGTCGGGGAATTGTCGTCATTGCCGAGCCAGACACCGGTGACGAGATCGGCGGTGTAGCCGATGAACCAGGCGTCGCGGAAATCCTGGCTGGTGCCGGTCTTGCCGGCGGCCATCCAGCCCGGGATCTCGGCCTTGCGCGCGGTGCCGCTGAGCAGCGTCTCCTCCATCATGGTGTTCATCATCGCGACATTGCGCGGCTCGATCACCTGGCCCAACTGATCGGGCGGACGCGTGTACAACACCTTGCCGTCGGTGGTGCGGATCCTGGTCACGACATGCGGGGTGACGCCCAGGCCGCCATTGGCGAAGGGCGCATAGGCGCCGACCAGTTCGGTCAACGACACCTCCGAAGTGCCGAGCGCGATCGTGGCATTGGCCTCGAGTTTGGACGCAATGCCGAGCCGGTGCGCGGTGCGCACCACGTTCCTGGGGCCGACTTCCAGGCCGAGCCGCACCGCGACGGTGTTGAGCGACATCGCCAGCGCCTGCGTCAGCGTCACCGCGCCGAAATATTCGTGGCCGTAATTCTCGGGCTTCCAGCCCTTGACGTCGAGTGGCGCATCCTGCCGGATCGTCTGCGGCGTCAGACCGGCTTCGATCGCGGTCAGATAGACGAAGGGCTTGAACGCCGATCCCGGCTGGCGCCTGGCCGTCACCGCGCGATTGTACTGGCTCTCGGCATAGTTGCGGCCGCCGACCATGGCGCGCACGGCGCCATCGGGGCTCATCGCCACCAGCGCGCCCTGGCTGACATTGAATTTCACGCTCTTGGCTGCCAGTTCGTCGATCACCGAGGCCTCGGCGATGCGCTGCAGCTTTGGATCGATCGAGGTTTGGACCACGATGTTCTGGTCGACCTGGCCGATCAGGTCGTCGAGCACTTCGCCGATCCAGTCGGCGACATAATTCACGGTGTCGGCGCCGGCCGGCTTCACGCTGAACGAGGGATGCCCCATCGAGGCCTGGGCCTGCGCTTCCGTGATGAACTTGGCGTCGGCCATGGCGGCGAGCACGGTCTGGGCGCGCTTCTCGGCGCCCTCGGGATTGCGGTTCGGCGCCAGCCGCGACGGCGATTTGACCAGGCCCGCCAGCATCGCGGCCTCGGCCAGTGTCACGTTCCGGGCGGATTTGCCGAAATAACGCTGCGCTGCCGCCTCGACGCCATAGGCTCCGGAGCCGAAATAGACCCGGTTGAGATAGAGTTCGAGGATCTCGGCCTTGGAATGCTTGCGCTCCAGCCAGAGCGCCAGCTCGGCCTCCTGCAGCTTGCGTTGCAGCGTGCGCTCCTGGGTCAGAAACAGGTTCTTGGCGAGCTGCTGCGTCAGCGTCGAGCCGCCTTGTGCGACGCCGCGATGCAGGATGTTGGCCACCGCCGCGCGCAGAATGCCGAACGGATCGATTCCGTGATGCGAATAGAACCGGCGGTCCTCGATGGCGATGAAGGCCTTCGGCAGATAGGGCGGCAGATCCTTCAGCGCGACATTGGCGCCGGCCATTTCGCCGCGCGTCGCCAGCAGGCTGCCGTCGAGGCCGACGATTTCGATGGTCGGCGGCCGTTTTGGAATTTCCAGCGACTGGATCGGCGGCAGGTGCGCGCCAGCCCAGACCACGACGCCCACGATCGCGATCGCCGCCCACAGGCCAAGCACCGCGCCCCAGTAGAACAGCCGGGAGATGCGGCTGCGGCCGCGCGCCTTGGCGCGGCGACGGCTGCCGTCCCTGGTCTTGCGCGGCCTCGACTCGCGCGGCGCATCATCATCGTCATCGTCGTCGCTGGTCTTGCGCCGGGAAGAGGATTTCTTCGGTTTATCATCGGCGGCCGTGACGCGGTCGTGCGGCCAGAGCCGCAATTCCGCCAGCGATGCGCCGAGCCCGAATTGTGGCTCGCGGCGTCCCCCGCCTTTTTTCCGTCCCCACGCCATACGCAACTCTGCTCGCGCCGCCCGATGCAGAAGACTAGCGGGCGGGGTTTAAAGCCGTCTTAAGCGATGGTTAATCGGGATGCTGCGGGCGGTCGCCAAGCAACTGATAACACGCGCGTTCAGCAGCACTTAACCCTACTGCGCGGAATTCCCGCAGCGCATCCCCGCAGAACGAGCATGCCCGGGACAAGCCCGGGCATGAGGAGAGTTTGAAAAAACCTGACGAGGTCAGATTCGCGGATGGGGGCGCGGTTCAGCCCGTCGCGCCGGCATCTTCCAGAATCGGGCCGAACAGTTCCCAACGTTCGCCATTGAACTTCATCATCTGAAGCTGCTTGTTGACCCGGTAGTCGTTCGGCGTGGTGTTGCCGACAATTCCCGGCAGCGCCAGGTCGAGCTGCACGTTCTTCAGATTGGTGGCCTGCTTCAGCACGTTCGCCCGGGTCAGGTCGTCGCCGCACTGCTTCAGAACATGAATCAGTAGCTGGGTGGTGCTGTAGCCATAAGTGTTGAAGCTCGAGTTCTTGTCGCCTTCCGGGTAGTACTTCGCCATGAAGTCGAAATAGCGCTTCATGCCGGCATCGTCCTTCCAGGTCGGATCCAGCGGATCCTTGCCGTAGTTGACGCTGATCACGCCCTTGGAAGCCGCAAGGCCTGCCGGCTGCATCACGGCGCCGACCGAGGTGGCGTTGATGTCGAGAATATGGACCGGGTGCCAGTCGAGCTCGGCGTTCTTCTTGATTGCCTGCGCGGCAAATTTCGGCGTCGAGGCGCTGAAGAACAGGTCGGCGCCGGCCGCCTTGATCTTGAGGATCTGCGAGTCGATGGTGGGATCGGAAGTCTCGTAGGAGGCCTCGGCGACGATCATGGTCGCGGCCTTGTCACCGAGCCCGGCCTTGATCCCGTTCAGATAGTCCTTGCCGAGATCGTCATTCTGATAGAGCACGCCGACCTTGGCGTTCGGGTAGTTCTTGAGGATGTACTGGCCGTAGATGCGGCCTTCGACGAAGTAGTTGGGATTGAAACCGAGCGTCCACGGGTAGTTCTTCGGATCGGTGAACTTGGACGCGCCGGTGGCGGCGAACAATTGCGGCACCTTTTTCGCGTTGAGGTATTTCTGGACCGCCGCGTTGGAAGGCGTGCCGATGATCTGGAAGGTGAGCAGCACTTCGTCGCTCTCGACCAGCTTGCGCACCTGCTCGACCGCCTTGGGCGGGCTGTAGGCGTCATCATACTGGATCAGGTTGATCTTGCGGCCGTTCACGCCGCCCTGGTCGTTGATCATCTTGATGTAGGCCGCCTGGGCCTTGCCGATCGTCGCATAGGCCGAGGCCGGGCCGCTGAACGGAACCGTCTGGCCGATCTTGATCTCGGTATCTGACGCGCCGGTGTCGTACTTTTTCTGCGCGTAGGCCGACGACGCCGATAGCGCGGTCGCAACCGCCGCCGCCGTGACCAGATGAAAAATGCCGTTCCGCATGTCGCTCGCTTCCTGCTATGTCTGATTGGCCCATGGTCTTGTCCCGCCACCTTGTTCAGGCTTCGGCGGACGCCATTGCTGGCAAGATACTGGAGGAACGGATGCCGCAATGCAAGATGATGCCGGCCGCAATGGTGAACGGACTCAGGCCAGCAAGACCAGCCACAGCGCGAGCGCCGCGGGCGCGGCCTGCACCATGAGGATCCTGCGGCTGACGGTCGCGGCACCGTAGAGGCCGGCCACAATCACGCAGAGCAAAAAGAACAGCTTGATCCGGAGCGCAAACACCGGAACGCCCTCCACCAGCCCCCAGATCAGCCCGACCGCCAGAAACCCGTTGTAGAGGCCCTGATTGGCAGCGAGGACGGCGGAATCCTTCGCTTTTTCGAGCGAATGGCCGAAAGTCCCAAGGCCAACCGGCCGCGTCCAGAGGAACATCTCCAATACCAGGAAATAGAGATGCAGCGCCGCCACCAGCGCCACCAGACAATCGGCGATCCAGATCATGCCGCGGTCCCCCTACTCGAGATTGTCCATCCGTCATTGCGAGGAGCGACAGCGACGAAGCAATCCAGGGTCCGGCATAACGCCCGTTGGATTGCTTCGTCGCAAAGGCTCCTCGCAATGACGCTGACGCATCGCAAAGCGGTGCGCCTCGAAAATTCACGCCGCGGGTTGTGCCGCCTCCTCGTCATGGGCGAGCAGATGGATCAGCGCGCTCTTGATCGCCGCCTGCCGAGTCGGCGCATTGACCTGGGCGCCGAGCAGGTCGGTCACATAGAACACGTCGCGGGCGCGTTCGCCAAAGGTCGCGACATGGGCCGAGGCGATGTTGAGGTTGAGCTTCGAGATCGCGGTGGTCAGTTCGTACAGCAGACCCGGCCGGTCGAGGCCGGAGACCTCGATCACCGTGTAGCGGTCCGACCACTGGTTGTTGATAATCACCTCGGGCTCGACCACGAATGGCCGCACCTTGCCGCGACTTGCGGCGCGGCGCGCCACCACTTCCGGCAGCCGCAATTTGCCTTCGAGCACCTGCTCGATCATCTCGCCGATCCGGGTCGCGCGCCGTCCCTCGTCCTCGTCGCGGTCGTATTCCCGCGAGATCGCGATCGTGTCGAGCGCGCGTCCGTCGGTGGTGGTGTAGATTTGCGCGTCGACGATGTTGGCGCCGGCGGAAGCGCAGGCGCCGGCGATGATCGACAGCAGCCAGGGATGGTCGGTCGCCAGAATGGTCAGTTCGGTGACGCCGCGGGCTTCGTCGAAGCCGACATTGATCGCGAGCTTGTGGTCGGCCTGTTCGCTGGCCCGCAGAAAGCGGGCGTGGCGGATCTTGCGCGGCAGCTCGACCTTGAGCCAGTACGCCGGATAGTGCCGCGCGATATAGGTATTGAGCTCCGGCTCCGGCCACTCGGTGAAGGCGGCGCGGAATTCCGCCTGCGCCACCGCGATGCGCTGCGCCCGGTTCACTTCCGAGAAACCGCCGGTCAAGACCGGCTCGGTCTCGTAATAAAGTGTGCGCAATAGCTGGGCCTTCCAGCCGTTCCAGACGCCGGGACCGACGCCCCTGATATCGGCGGTGGTCAGGATCGTCAGCAGCTTCATCTGCTCGACCGATTGCACGACGGCGGCGAAATTCTCGATGGTCTTGCGATCCGACAGGTCGCGCGACTGCGCCACCGTCGACATGGTCAGATGCTGTTCGATCAGCCACGCTACCGTCTCGGTATCGGCGGCGTTGAACCCGAGCCGCGGGCACAGTCGGCGCGCCACCTTGGCGCCGGCGATCGAGTGGTCCTCGAGCCGCCCCTTGGCGATGTCGTGCAGCAGCGTGGTGATGTAGATGACCGGACGGTGCTCGGGGCGGATCTTGCGCATCAGGTCGCTGGCGACGACGAATTCGTCGATGCCGCCGCGTTCGATGTCCTGCAGGAAGCCGACACAGCGCAACAGATGCTCGTCGACCGTGTAGTGATGGTACATGTTGAACTGCATCATCGACACGATCTTGCCGAAGGCGCGGATGAAATGGCCGAGCACCCCGGTCTCGTTCATGCGCCGCAGCACTACTTCCGCATCGTTCGACGTCAGGATTTCCATGAACAGCCGGTTGGCCTCCGGATTTTCACGCAGTTGGGGGTTGATGAGCTTCAGCGAGCGCGTCACCGTACGCATCGCGTCGGGGTGAAACGCGAGGTTGTTCTTCTGCGCGAGGCGGAAAATCCGGATCAGGTTGACCGGATCGTGCTTGAAGACGTCGGGTGCGGCGAGATTGATGCGGTTGTTGTCGACAATGAAGTCGTCGCTGTCGGCGACCCGGCGCCGGCTGGTGTTCGGCCTCAGGCGCGCCATCATTCGGCTCAGCACCGGGGCCGGCTTGGCCTGCTGGTCCTCGAGCTTGGCGCACAGGATCGCGGTGAGATCGCCGACGTCCTTGGCAACCAGGAAATAGTGCTTCATGAAGCGTTCGACATCCTGCATGCCGGGATGCGAGGTATATCCAAGCCGGATCGCGATCTCGCGCTGCATGTCGAACGTCAGCCGTTCTTCGGCGCGGCCGCTGAAAAAATGAATGTTGCAGCGGACCGACCACAGGAAATCCGCACAGCGGCGGAAGGTGCGGTATTCCTGTGCATCGAACACGCCGCATTCGAGCAGTTCGTCGGTCTCGCGCACGCGATAGACATATTTCGCGATCCAGAACAGCGTGTGCAGATCGCGCAATCCGCCCTTGCCGTCCTTGACATTGGGCTCAACCAGATAGCGCGATTGTCCGGCGCGGCGATGCCGTTCCTCGCGCTCGGCGAGCTTGGCGGTGACGAATTCGGACGCGGTGCCCTGCACGACCTCCTTGTCGAACCGCGCCACCAGTTCGTCATAGAGCGGCCGGTCGCCGGTCAGGAACCGGGTCTCGAGGATCGCGGTACGGATCGTCATGTCGCCGCGCGCCTGCCGGATCGATTCGTCGACCGAACGCGTTGCATGGCCGACCTTCAGTCCCATGTCCCAAAGACAATAGAGAATGGCTTCCGCCACCTGCTCGCCCCAGGCGGTCTGCTTGTAGGGCAGGATGAACAGCAGATCGATGTCGGATTCCGGCGCCATCAAGCCGCGGCCATAACCGCCGGTGGCGACGACCGCCATGCGCTCGGCGCCGGATCGGATCGGGGAGCGATAGAGATGCCGGGTCGCCGCGGCGAACAGGATGCGGATGATTTCGTCCTGGACGAAACACAATCGTTCGGCGCAGCGCCTGCCGTGACGGTCTTTCAGCAGCACCGCCTGCGCGATGGCGCGGGAAGCGGTCATTTCGGCCTTCAGGAGCTGCGCCATCGCGGCGCGGAAAACGTCCTCGCGGCCGGCATGCTGGACGGCGAGCGTATCGACCGCGGCGGTGATGCGCTCGGTGTCGAAACGCGCGTCGGCCTCGGGGCGGCTCTCTGTCACGACATCGTCCATGACTTAACCGGATATCGGACCGCCGTGAGGCTGTCACGGGCCATTCTGGGATAACAGCAGGTCCATGCTGGGTTTCCCGCCCCGCGCGCAAGGTTGTTCTCGGGACCGGTCCCCGGAAGTGCATATTTTCTCATTGACCTGGTCCCTTAACTCACTGAAATAAAATAGCGTTTTTTGGGGCCTTGCGCTGCCTGCGGCCGGCAACGATGCCGGGGGAGCCGGGCGCCCCTCGCGATCTGCCTTGAACCCTCACAGCGATGGAGACCTGAACGATGCCCCATATTTCACGGCATGCCCTGGCGGCGCTGGTCGCCATCTGGGCGCTGGTGCCCGGCGGCGCATTTGCGGCCGAGACGCTCAAGGAAATTCATATCGATTGGGCGACCTATAATCCGGTTTCGATGATGCTCAAGCAAAAGGGACTGCTGGAAAAGGAATTCGCCAAGGACGGCATCAGTATTGTCTGGGTGCAGTCGGCTGGTTCCAACAAGGCGCTCGAGTTCCTCAATGCCGGGTCGATCGATTTCGGTTCATCGGCGGGTTCCGCGGCGCTGGTTGCAAAGATCAACGGCAACCCGATCAAGTCGATTTACGTCTATTCGCGTCCCGAATGGACGGCGCTGGTCACGACCCGGGATTCCCACATCTCAACGGTGGCCGACCTCAAGGGCAAGCGCGTGGCGGTGACCCGCGGCACCGACCCTCACATCTTTCTGGTGCGCGCCCTGCTTGGTGCGGGTTTGAGCGAAAAGGACATCACGCCGGTGCTGCTGCAGCACGCCGACGGCAAGACCGCGCTGATCCGCGGCGATGTCGACGCCTGGGCCGGTCTCGATCCGATGATGGCGCAGGCCGAAATCGAGGATGGCGCCCGGCTGTTCTTTAGAAATCCGGCCGCCAACACCTGGGGTATCCTCAACGTGCGCGAACAGTTTCTCAAGGATCATCCCGACATCGTGCGCCGGGTGCTCGCAACCTACGAGGAGGCGCGCAAATATTCGCTGGCCAACTACGACGATTTGAAGAAGACCTTCATCGGCGTCACCAGGCTGCCGGAGTCGGTGGTCGACAAGCAGCTCAAGGAACGCACCGACCTCACCGCGAGCCGGATCGGCGCCCCGCAGCGCGAATCCATTCTTGCCGCCGGGCTGGCGCTGCAGCAGGCCGGGGTGATCGACGCCAAGGTCGACGTCAAGGCCACGCTCGATGCGCTGATCGACGATCAGGTTCCGCTGCCGACGAATTGACAAGGCGCTGTCCACATGTTGTCCGCGCGAATGGGGGGATGACGTTTTCGGAGGCTTCGTGAGGTCTTGGACCCTCATGGTGAGTTGGCCACCGGCTTCGCCGACCCGCTGCGCACGAAAGGAATGATATAGTGCTGGCGCCGTCGGCACGGAGGTCGGAAACTCCTTGGTGCAGATAGCCCGATGGTGAGTTTGACTGTGGGACCTTGGAGCACCCCTGACTGTCGCCAATCGGTCCGGTGGGCCGTGGAGCACGAGTATTAGAATCCCCTGAATGAGGTCCCTTCGCCGGCGGCACAACTGGTGGAGGATGCGATGGAAGTACTTTATTCACGTTGTGCTGGACTGGACGTCCACAAAAAGACTGTGGTGGCGTCGGTGCGACTTGCCACGGAGCACAAGCTGGCGACCGAGGTGAGGACGTTCGGGACGACGACGCCCGGACTTTTGGCGTTGTCGAGCTGGCTTTTGGAGAACGGCTGCACGCACGTGGCGATGGAAGCCACCGGGGTGTACTGGAAGCCAGTGTGGCATGTGCTCTCGGATGGCGAGATCGAACTGGTTTTAGCCAATGCCGCGCATGTAACGAACCTGCCGGGGCGAAAGACCGATGTGAGCGATGCCGCGTGGCTTGCGGAACTGATGGCGCACGGCTTGATCCGCGCCAGCTTCGTCCCGGACATTCAGACCCAGGAGCTGCGCGCTCTGCTGCGGACGCGCAAGCAACTGATCCGCGAACGAACCCGCCATCTTCAACGCATCCACAAGGCGCTTGAGGACGCCAATATCAAGCTTGAGGCACAGCTTTCGGACCTGCTTGGCAAGAGCGGGCGATCGATCCTTGATGCGATGATTGCCGGCGAAAGCGATCCGGTGCGGCTCGCGGCGCTCGCCCATCCGAATGTCAAGTGCTCGCAGGCGAGCCTCCAGGAGGCGTTGCGCGGACGGATGACCCGCCACCATCGGTTCCTGCTGAAGCTCCACCTCGGACAGATCGATGGCCTCGACGCCGCGATCGAGGCCCTTGACCGGGAGGTCGAGGATAATCTCGAGCCCTTTCGCACCGCCGCCGAGCTCGTCAGCACCATCCCCGGCGTAAACATACTCAGTGCCGAGGGGATCATCGCCGAGACAGGTATCGACATGAGCCGCTTCCCCACCGATGGGCACTTGCTGTCTTGGGCAAACATATGCCCGCGCAATGACCAGAGTGCCGGAAAACGCCGATCGAGCCGGATGCGCAAGGGTGGGAACTGGCTCAAGACCACGCTCATCCAGTGCGCCTGGGCGGCCAAGCGCAAAAACGGAAGCTATCTGCAGGCTCAATTCTTCCGCCTGCGCGCTCGCCGCGGCGACAAGAAGGCAATCTGCGCCGTTGCCGCCTCCATCCTGACCGCGGTCTATCACATCCTCAAGAACGGCACCCCCTATCAGGACCTCGGGGCCGACCACTTCCAGCGTCGCTCTAAAATGACGAACACCCAGCGGCTGGTCCGCCGCCTCGAACATCTTGGATACGCCGTCGACATCAAGCCAATCGCTGCCTGACACGCACTCACTTTCGTATTAGGAGCGCGGCAACGCCGCGCGTCTCGAACCACGAGGCCACCGACGCTGACACGCTGCGTTGTTCCTTTCGCCAACTTGCAATCCCGAGCGGGAAGCGTTCTTGCTATGGCCATGACGGTTGAACTGCCCGCCATCGAACCAGCCGGCGCAACCGCACCGCCGGTTCCGCGCGGCCGCCTGCGCCGCGTGGCGCGGCCGGCGCTCGGCCTGTTGCTGCCGGTCGGACTGGCGCTGGCCTGGGAACTCGTCGTCTGGCTCGGCCTGTCCAATGGCCGGCTGGTGCCGCCGCCGACCCGGATCTTCGCCACCATTGTCGAGCTCGCGCGCAGCGGCGAACTCATCCGCCACATCGTGGCGACGCTGACGCGGGTGCTCGCAGGCTTCGGCCTGGGCGTCGTCGCCGGTACCTTGCTCGGTGCGGTTTCCGGCTATTGGGGCCTGGCGCGCCGGCTGCTCGATCCCACCGTGCAGGCATTGCGTGCAATCCCCTCGATCGCCTGGGTGCCACTATTCATCCTGTGGCTTGGCATTTTCGAGACGTCGAAAGTCGTGCTGATCGCTGTCGGGGTGTTTTTTCCGGTGTATCTCGGGGTGATGGGCGCGATCCTGTCGGTCGATCGCAAGATCGTCGAAGTCGGGCGCACCTTCCGCCTGAGCGGGCCGGCGATGATCCGACGCATCCTGTTGCCGGCGGTGCTGCCGGCCTATGTGGTAGCGCTGCGGGTCGGGCTGGGGCTCGGCTGGATGTTCGTGGTCGCCGCCGAATTCATGGGAGCTTCCGAGGGGCTCGGCTACCTCCTGATCGACGGTCAGCAGCTCGGCAAGCCCGCGCAGATCCTGGCGGCGATCGTCATCTTCGCGATTCTCGGCAAGACCACCGACTGGCTGATCGAGATCGGCTTTGCGCCGCTGTTGCGCTGGCAGGATGCGTTCGGCCGCCAGGGCGGAGCGGGCTGATGCTCAGTCTCGATCGCCTCGGAAAAGTCTATCCCAACGGTGTCAACGCGCTGGCGCGGTTTTCCGCCGAGATCGGTCGGGGCGAGATCGTCGCCATCATCGGTGGCTCCGGCTGCGGAAAGTCGACGCTGCTGCGCGCGATTGCCGGCCTCGACCGCGCCACCA
The DNA here is from genome assembly GCA_963808035.1 of uncultured Alphaproteobacteria bacterium. Classification (GTDB taxonomy): domain Bacteria; phylum Pseudomonadota; class Alphaproteobacteria; order Rhizobiales; family Xanthobacteraceae; genus Bradyrhizobium. Next base: position 821,247 of record CAWEEF010000017.1, read on the forward strand.
CCGGCATAGTGACCCTGGACGACATCGCCATTGCGGCGCCGCATGCCAAAATCGGCATCATCTTTCAGGAGCCGAGGCTGCTGCCGTGGCTCAGCGTCGCCGACAATATCGGTTTCGGCCTGTCCGACGCGCCAGCCGCTGTTCGCCGCGACAAGGTCGCCCGGGCGCTGGCGCGGGTGGGCCTTGCCGACAAGGCCGGTGCCTGGCCGCGGGAATTGTCGGGCGGCCAGGCGCAACGCGTTGCGATCGCCCGCGCGCTGGTGCCGCAGCCGGAGGTGCTGCTGCTGGATGAGCCCTTCTCCGCGCTCGATGCGTTCACGCGAAGGGATCTGCAGGATCATCTGCTCGACCTGTGGGCCGACACCCGGCCGACTTTGGTGCTGGTTACCCACGATGTCGACGAAGCCGTGGTATTGGCCGATCGTGTCTTTGTCATGCGGCCGCGGCCGGGCCGCCTGTTCGAGGAAATCACCGTCAACCTGGCGCGCCCGCGCGACCGCAACTCGCCGCTGTTTGACAATTTCAAGCGCCGAGTACTCACGGCGCTCGATCGCTCGCTCGACCGCACCGTGCCCGACGCCGAGTCGAAATCAAACCCCGGCGAAGCGATGTGGTGGTGACATCGGCGCCATCTTTCATTACATCCGACCGATCATCAGTCTGGAGAAAGCCATGGACGCCGCCGAACTCCGCGCCACACAGGCCCCGATCAAGGACCGCTACAAATCCGATCCCAAATCCGCCATGATCACGCTGAAGGCCAAGGGCTCGATCGAGAACGAGGGAATCGCCTGCAAGGTCGAGACCGGCCGCGCTCTGGCGGTGGCCGGGCTGCATCCCGCCACCGGCGGCTCCGGACTTGAACTGTGCTCCGGCGACATGCTGCTGGAAGCGCTGGTCGCCTGCGCCGGCGTGACGCTGAAATCGGTGGCAACAGCGGTCGACGTGCCGCTCAGGACCGGAAACGTCACTGCCGAGGGCGATCTCGACTTCCGTGGCACGCTGGGCGTCGACAAGGAGGCGCCGGTCGGCTTTGCCGCGATTCGCTTGCGCTTTGATGTCGGCACCGACGCCCCGCAGGAAAAACTCGATCTGTTGCTGAAACTCACGGAACGTTATTGCGTGGTCTATCAGACCATCAAGAACGGCCCGAAGGTCTCGGTGACGATGCACCGGGTGTGATGACTTGGTCTTCGTCGTGCCCGGGCTTGTCCCGGGCACCCACGTCTTGATCACAGCGACGGACAAAAGACGTGGATGGCCGGGACAGGTTTAGCCCGGCCATGACGAAAAAATGGAAATGTCCCCCGACCTCGCTTTGTTCCTCACGCTGGCGCTGCGCATGGCGATCACGGCGGCGTTCGTGGTGTCGGCCTCGGTCGTCACCGAGCGCTCCGGACCGGTGATCGGGGCGCTGGTCGCGACGCTGCCGATCTCGGCGGGGCCGTCCTACGTCTTTCTGGCGCTCGATCACGATGCGGCCTTTATCGCCGAGGGAGCGCTGGCGAGCCTGCCGATCAACGCCGTTACGCTTCTGCTCGGCCTGACCTATGTCGTGCTGGCGCAGCGCCGCAGCGCGGCGCTCAGTTGCGCCGGCGCGCTGGTGGTCTGGATCGTGCTGGCGTCGGCGGTACGCGCGATCCACTGGTCGCTCGCCGGCGGACTGCTTGTGAATGCGGTCGCCTTCGCCGTCTGTGTGCCCTTGCTGGCGCGATTCCGCCACGTCAGGATGCCGCTGATCACGCGGCGCTGGTACGACATCCCGTTGCGCGCCGCGCTGGTCGCAACCCTGGTGGCGACCGTAGTGGTGCTGTCGGGCTGGGTCGGACCCAAGCTCAGCGGCATCATCGCGCTATTCCCGGTGGTGTTCTCCAGCATGATGCTGATCCTGCATCCGCGCATTGGGGGGCCCGCGACCGCGGCGGTGATCGCCAACAGCGGCTGGGGGCTGATGGAACTCGGCATCGCGATCGCCGTGCTTCATGTCGCGGCCCTGCGGTTCGGTTCCGCGATCGGCCTCAGCCTCGCGCTGATCACCTGCGTCGGCTGGAATCTGTCGCTGTGGTGGAATGGGCGCCGGAAGCTGGCACGTTGATGCACGCGCCGTCATTCCGGGTTCGCTTCGCGCTCCCGGAATGACGGCGTCGGTCATAGCTTCGGCAGTTTTGCCTTCAACGCATACAGCGCTTCCAGTGCGTCGCGGGGCGACATCTCGTCCGGGTGCAGCGCCTTCAACGCTTCGATCAGTTGTTCGGCCTCGCTCGGCAAGGCCGGTTCGGCTGCGGCGCGCGACGGCACCGCGAACAGCGGCAGATCGTCGGCGAGCGCGCGCGCGGTCTGGCCGCGGTCCTGCGCCTCCAGTTTCGCCAGCACCGATTTGGCCCGCGCGATCACCGGCGCGGGCAGGCCGGCGAGCTTGGCGACCTGAATGCCATAGGAGCGGTCGGCCGAACCCGGCAGCACTTCGTGCAGGAACACCACGTCGCCCTGCCATTCCTTGACGCGTACGGTGGCGTTGAACAGCCGCGGCAGCTTTGCCGACAGCGCGGTGAGTTCGTGATAATGCGTGGCGAACAGCGTCCGGCAGCGGTTGGCTTCGTGCAGATGCTCGATCGCGGCCCAGGCGATCGACAGGCCGTCGAAGGTCGCCGTGCCGCGGCCGATTTCGTCCAGGATGACCAGCGATCGTTCGCTGGCCTGATTGAGGATCACTGCGGTCTCCACCATCTCCACCATGAAGGTGGAACGGCCGCGCGCCAGATCGTCGGCGGCGCCGACCCGCGAAAACAGCCGGTCGATGATGCCGATCCGCGCCCGTGCCGCCGGCACGAAACTGCCGATCTGCGCCATCAGCGCGATCAGGGCGTTCTGGCGCAGGAAGGTCGATTTGCCGGCCATGTTTGGCCCGGTGATCAGCCAGATCTGCCCCGGCTTCTGTCCCGGCCCGGGTGACAGGTCGCAGGCATTGGCAATGAACGGCTGACCATCGCGCTTGAGTGCCTGCTCGACCACCGGATGCCGGCCGCCTTCGATGGCAAAGCCGAGCGAGCCGTCGACTTCGGGACGCACATAATGCTCGTCGATCGCCAGTTTCGCCAGTGCGGTCGCGAGGTCGAGCAGCGCAAAGCCATGCGCGGCCGCGCGCAAATCCTCGCTGGCGTCGGCCACCATCGTGCCGAGCCGTTCGAAGATTTCCAGTTCCAGCCCCAGCGCGCGGTCGCCGGCGTTGGCGATCCTGGCTTCGATCTCGCCGAGTTCGGCGGTGGTGAAGCGAACCTGGCCGGCCAGCGTCTGACGATGGATAAAGGTCGCATTCAGCGGCGCCGTCATCAGCCTGTCGCCATGCTGCGCCGTCACCTCGACGAAATAGCCGAGCACATTGTTGTGGCGGATCTTCAGCCCCTTGACGGAGGTCAGCTCGGTGTAGCGCGCCTGCATCGCGGCGACGACGAGGCGCGAGGCGTCGCGCAGATTGCGGGTCTCGTCGAGCGCGCTGTCATAGCCTTCACGCACGAAGCCGCCGTCGCGCTTGATCAGCGGCAGGGAGTCGGCCAGCGCGCGGTCGAATTCGCGCGCCAGCGCCCGGGAGGGGCGGCGCAACGCCGTCATCACGTCAGCGATTTCCGACGGCGGATGCTCGAGTTCGCCAAGCCGGGCCAGCGCCTGGTCGGCGGCGAGGATGCCGTCGCGCAGGCCGGCGAGATCGCGCGGGCCGCCGCGGCCCACCGACAGCCGCGCCAGCGCGCGCGACATGTCGGGAGCGCTGCGCAGGGTGGCGCGGATATCCTCGCGCACCGCGCTGTCTGCCATGAAGGTGCCGATCGCATCGAGCCTGCGCGCGATCGCGGTGCTGTCGGTGAGCGGCGCCGCCAGCCGCTGTGCCAGAAGACGCGATCCGGCCGCGGTCACGGTGCAGTCGATCGCATCCAGCAGCGAGCCGCGCCGCTCGCCGGCGAGCGTCCGCGTCAACTCGAGATTGGCGCGGGTGGCCGGGTCGATCGCCATGGTGGTGCCAGCGGCCTCGCGCGAAGGTGGCGACAGCGGCGGCCGCTTGCCGACCTGAGTGCGGTCGATATAGGTGACGGCGGCGGCCGCGGCGGTCGCTTCCAGCCGCGACATGGCGCTGAGGCCATCCATGGTCGCGACCGCGAAATAGTCGCACAGCCGCCGCTCGGCCGTGGCGCTGTCGAAGAAGTCGCGCGGCAGCGGCGTCACCGCCGGCCATTCGCGCAACAAGGGTCCCAATTCCGGATCGCCATACAGCGCGTCGGTGACGATCACTTCATGGGGGTTGATGCGCGCGAGCGTCGCTGCCAGTTCGCCGCTCGAACATTCGGTGACGATGAATTCGGAGGTCGAGATGTCGATCCAGGCGAGCCCGATGCGGTCGCCGCCGGCGGACGAACGGGCGCGGGCGATCGCCAGCAGATAATTGTTGGCCCTCGCGTCCAGCAGCGTGTCTTCGGTCAGCGTGCCCGGCGTCACCAGCCGCACCACGTCGCGGCGGACCACGCTTTTGTTGCCGCGCGCTCTCGCTGCCGCCGGGTCCTCCATCTGCTCGCACACCGCGACGCGGTGACCCTGTGCGATCAGGCGATGCAGGTAATCGTCCGAGCGCTCCACCGGCACGCCGCACATCGGGATATCGATGCCCTGATGCTTGCCGCGTCTGGTGAGCATGATGCCGAGCGCCTTGGAGGCGATTTCGGCATCCTCGAAGAACAGTTCGTAAAAATCGCCCATCCGGTAGAACAGCAGCAGGCCGGGATGGGCGGCCTTGATCTCGAGATACTGTTCCATCATCGGCGTCACCCGCGCCGGTGCGTCAGAGGCCGACGCTGCGTCGGATGGGATTGGGATGGATGGCTGGATCGTCATCGGGTGCGCAAACTACAAAATTTCGCCGCCCGATCCTACCGGTTTGCCATGGCCATCCGGGTTTTCCACCCTCGCGGCGCCGCACCGCCGGTACCCCCGCCATGCCGGCATAACGGACCACGCACGAAAGCGCCGCAGTGGGGGCTGCGATCAATTGACCTGCCACGAAGGCGCTCCTAAAACTCGCCATCCGCTCGCGAGGTCCGGCGCGAAACGCGGCATCCAGGGAGAGGTTCAATGCGCGATGTATTTGTGTGCGATGCCGTGAGGACCCCGATCGGCCGTTTCGGCGGCGCGCTGGCCAAGGTGCGCGCCGACGATCTCGCGGCGGCGCCGATCAAGGCCCTGGTGGCGCGGCATCCCGGGCTCGACTGGTCCGCCGTCGACGAAGTTTATTTCGGCTGCGCCAACCAGGCCGGCGAGGACAACCGCAACGTGGCGCGGATGGCGCTGTTGCTGGCGGGCCTGCCGGACTCGGTTCCCGGCCAGACGCTCAACCGGCTGTGCGCCTCGGGGCTCGATGCTGTCGGGGCTGCCGGGCGCGCGATCCGCGCCGGCGAGATCGATTTCGCCATCGCCGGCGGTGTCGAATCGATGACGCGGGCGCCATTCGTGATGGGCAAGGCGGCGGAAGCGTTTTCCCGCTCCGCCGATATTTTCGACACCACCATCGGCTGGCGTTTCATCAACCCGTTGATGAAGGCGCAATACGGCGTCGACGCCATGCCCGAAACCGGCGAGAACGTCGCCGAGGAATTCCAGGTCTCGCGTGCGGACCAGGACGCGTTCGCGATCCGCTCGCAGCAGCGCGCCGGCCAGGCCATCGCCTCGGGTTATTTTGCCGAAGAGATCACGCCGATCTCGGTTCCCGGCGGCAAGGCCGGCCCGACCACGGTCGACAAGGATGAACATCCGCGCCCCGAAACCACGCTCGAGGGGCTCGCCAAGCTGAAGCCGATCGTGCGCAATCCCGGCACGGTGACCGCCGGCAACGCTTCCGGCGTCAATGATGGCGCGGCCGCGATGTTGCTCGCCTGCGAAGCGGCCGTGAAGAAGCACGGGCTGACGCCGCGGGCGCGCATTCTCGGCCTCGCCTCGGCCGCCGTGCCGCCGCGCATCATGGGCATCGGCCCGGTGCCGGCGACCCGCAAGCTGATGGAGCGACTCGGCCTCAAGATCGGCGATTTCGATCTGATCGAACTCAACGAGGCCTTCGCCTCGCAGGGCATCGCCTGCCTGCGCCAGCTCGGCGTCAAGGAAGATGCCGATTTCGTCAATCCGCATGGCGGCGCCATTGCGCTCGGTCACCCCCTCGGCATGAGCGGCGCGCGGCTGGCGATGACCGCGGTGCATGGCATGGAGAAGCGCGGCGGCAAGCGTGCGCTAGCCACCATGTGCGTCGGCGTCGGCCAGGGCGTCGCGATGGCCATCGAGAAGCTGAACTGAGACAGACCGCCCAAGCGTCATTCCCGTCATTCCGGGGCGCGCGCGAGCGCGAACCCGGAATCCATACTCCCGATCGTGGTTATGGATTCCGGGCCCGCGCCAAGCGGCGCGTCCCGGAATGACAAAGGATAAATTGCTTCGCTTTGCTCGCAATGACGAAGAACCTGCAGAGGACCCACCATGACCCTGATCTATCCCGTTGAAAGCAACGCCGCGCATCCGGCGCGGTTGTCGCCGGGTTACCGCAGCACCATCAAGCGGTCGCCGCAAAAGCCGCTGATCCCGATGCGGCACACATTGTCGGAGCTGACCGGTCCGGTCTACGGCCACGAGACCGTGCGCGAGAACGATCACGATCTCACCATCCAGCACGAGGGCGAGCCGCTGGGCGAGCGCATCATCGTCCACGGCCATGTGCTGGACGAGGACGGCCGCGGCGTGCCGCATGCGCTGATCGAATTGTGGCAGGCCAATGCCTGCGGCCGCTACATTCATGTGATCGACCAGCATCCGGCGCCGCTTGATCCGAATTTCACCGGGGCGGGACGCGCGCAAGCGAATGCCGAAGGCTACTACAAATTCATCACCGTCAAACCCGGCGCCTATCCCTGGGGCAATCATCACAACGCCTGGCGCCCGGCGCACATCCATTTCTCGGTGTTCGGCCATGCCTTCATTTCGCGGCTGGTGACGCAGATGTATTTTCCGGGCGATCCCTTGTTCGAGTTCGACCCGATCTTCAATTCGGTGCCGGAAGAGAAGGCGCGAATGCGGATGGTGTCCGCCTTCGATATGGAAAATACCCAGCCGGATTGGGCGCTGTGTTACCGCTTCAACATTGTGCTGCGCGGGCGCAATGCCACGCCGATGGAGACGAAATAGTGCGGGGAAGCATCGAAAAAGGCATTACGCCGTCGCAGACCGTCGGCCCGTTTTTCAAATACGGGCTGACGCCGAACGGCCAGTACGACTGGAACGACGCCTTCACCAACAACCTCGTCACAGCGGACGCCTCGGGCGAACGCATTCGCGTCGAGGGCCGGGTGTTCGACGGCGACGGCCAGCCGGTGGCGGACTGCATGCTGGAGATCTGGCAGGCCGACGCGCAGGGGCGGTTTTCCGATCCGCAGGACCAGCGCGCGCTGCCCAATTCCACCTTTAGGGGGTTCGGCCGCTGCGGCACCGATCCGAACGGCGCGTATGCGTTCGATACCATCCGGCCGGGCGCGGTGCCGGATCCCGACGGCAAGCCGCAAGCGCCGCATCTGCTGCTCGCGATCTTCGCGCGCGGCATGCTGCTGCAGCTCTATACCCGGGTCTATTTCGACGGCGAGGCCGCCAATGAAGCCGACCCGGTGCTGGCGCTGGTGCCTGCGGAGCGTCGCGTCACCCTCACCGCCACGCGCCACAACGGCTCGGGCAACGCGGTCTACCATTTCGACATCCGCCTGCAGGGCGACAACGAAACCGTGTTTTTCGACGTGTGATAGGAGTACCCCCTGTCATGGCCGGGCTTGACCCGGCCATCCATCGCTTTGGAAGAATGCACCCGGCGAAGGTTGGTGGATACGCGGGTCAAGCCCGCGCATGACAAATCGGTAGATGTCGAGAGATTCTTCCTCGCTACTCGATCACGGCATGTTCCGGCGCCGCCGCCTGCGCGCGCAGCGCGGCCTTGCTCGAGCCGATCATGATCGCGAGCGGGATCGAGCCCAGGATGAACATCATCACCAGTTGGTAGTCGTGCGAGAACGCAATGATCTGCGCCTGAATGGCGACCAGCGCATCGGCCAAGGCACGGCCGCCATCGGAATTGAGGTCGATCATGCTGCGGACGTCCGGCATCTGCAGCGCGTGGTTGAACGGATTGATGTGCTCGGACAGGATGGCATAGATGCGGCGGCCGCCTTCGGTGAGCTGGGCAATGACGATCGAGATGCCGATCGAGCTCGCGACATTGCGCATCAGGGTCAGCATCGAGGTTCCGTCGGTGCGCAGATTGTTGGGTAGCGTCAGGAACGCCACCGTGCTCAACGGCACGAACACCAGCCCGAAGCCGAAGCCCTGCAGGATGCTGATGGTGACGATTTCGGGAACGCCGGTCTGGTCGGTCCAGCCGGTCATGTAGAACAGCGAGAGCGCGGTCAGGCTGAGCCCGGTGACGATCAGCGTGCGCGCCTCGATATAGCGCATCAGGCGGCCGACCAGCATCATGGCGACGAAGGTGCCGGAGCCGCGGGTTGCCAGCAACAGGCCCGCGGTGATGATCGGGTAGCCGATCACATTCTGCAGATAGGGCGACGACAGCGCCATGGTCGAGTACAGCACGAGCCCCATCACCGCCATGAACACGCAGCCGCCGACGAAATTGCGGTCCTTGAAGATGGAGAACTGGATGAACGGCCTCGCGGTTGTGAACGAATGCGCGAAGAAATAATAGAAACCGACCGCCGAGATGATGAACTCGGCGATGATCTCGTTGGATTCCAGCCAGCCGAGCTGCTCGCCGCGGTCGAGCGCGATCTGCAGCGAACCGATCGCGACCGCGAGCGCGGCAAAACCGAACCAGTCGAAGCGCAGCTCGAGATTCTTCCGGGTCTCGTCCATGAAAACCAGCAGGCCGAGCACGGTGAAGATGCCGAACGGCAGGTTGACAAAGAACACCCAGTGCCAGGAATAGGTCTCGGTCAGCCAGGCCCCGAGCGAGGGTCCCATGATCGGGCCCATCATCACGCCCATGCCCCAGATCGACATCGCCTTGGCGCGCTCATGCAGCGCGTAGGAATCGAGCATCACGGCTTGTGACAGCGGCACCAGCGCCGCGCCGAACACGCCCTGCAGCAGGCGGAACAGCACCATCTGGTCGATATCCTGCGCGAGCCCGCACAGCACCGAGGCCAGCGTGAACCCGCCTGAGCACAGGATGAAGATGCGCTTGCGTCCGAAGCGGTTGGCGATCCAGCCCACCGGCGCGGTCATGATCGCGGCGGCGACGATGTAGGAGGTCAGTACCCAGTTGATCTGGTCCTGCGATGCCGACAGGCTGCCCTGCATGTAGGGCAGCGCGACGTTGGCGATGGTGGTGTCCAGCGCCTGCATGATGGTCGCGGTCATGGCGCAGATCGTCACCATGTTGCGGCGCAGGCCGGGAACGGCAATCGGGGCTGCGGCCGTCGTGCTCATGGTCAGTCCTGTTTTGCCGCCGCCGGCAAGAAGCCGAGCAGGCTGGCGAGCGACCGGCGGTGGTGGGTGTCGATCGTGGTGTAGGCACTCATGCCGGCTTTCAGCTTCCGGACGTATTGGTCGCTGCTGTCGAAATAGATCCGCACCGGGACGCGCTGCACCACCTTGACGAAGTTGCCGGTGGCGTTCTGCGGCGGCAGGATAGCGAATTGCGCGCCGGTGCCGGGACTGAGCGACCCGATGGTGCCCTTGAAGACATGATCCGGGAAGGCATCGACGTCGATGTCGACGGTCTGCCCCACCGCAATATAGGTGAAATCCGATTCCTTCAGGTTGGCGTCGACCCAGGGCTTGGCGGTGTCGATGACGCTGAACACCGGGGTGCCGGCGACGACGAAGCGGCCGAGCTGGATCTGGTCGACCTGGGTGGCAATGCCGCTCATCGGCGCACGCATCACGGTGTGGTCGAGATTGCGCTCGGCTTGCGCCAGCGCCGCCTGGGCCTGGTCATAGGGCGGAAACTGCTCGAGCGGCAGGTCGGGATCGCCGAGCAACTGGGTCTTGGACGCGGAGAGCTGCTGCTTGAGGAATTGCAGCTGCGCGCTCGCGGTGACCAGCGCGGTCGACGCGTTGTCGAGGTCGAGCTGGGAGCCGTAATTGCTCTTGACCAGGGTCGACTTGCGATCGACGTCGCGCTGCTTGAGATCGACGCCGCGCTGCGCCAGATCGAGCATCTGGTCGTAGATCTTGATGTTGGCCTTCAGGTTGTCATAAGTCGTGCGGCTCTGCTCGAGCGTGGCCTTGGCCTGCTGCGCCGCGAGGCGGAACGGCACCGGGTCAATCTCGAACAGCACGTCGCCTGCGTTGACGTGCTGTCCTTCACGCACCACGACCTTTTCGATCTTGCCGGAGATATCCGGCGTGATCAGCACCTTCTGCGCGCCGACATAGGCGTCGTCGGTGGTCACGTAACGGCCGCCGTTGAGATAGAAGACCAGCCCGCCGACCACGGCGAGCAGCGGCAGCACCACCAGCAGAAGTGCGCGCCGATAGCGCCGCATGCCGGCCATAAGCCGGCGGCGCGGCTGCGCCGCGATCTTCTCGCGCGGCGCTGGCGGGTTGCCCTTCTGTTCGGGCGGGAATTTGAGGACGGGCTCAGCCATATCGTTGTTCTTTCTTGCCAGGTTCGCCGGCCGGATTCTGGATCGCGTGACGCACGTTTTCCTTGATCGCCTCGAGCTGCGCGAGCAGGCGGTGCGCATCGGACGGGTTGATGCCTTCGAGCGCGGTGGCGGTCAGCTCGGAGCGCAGGCCGCTCAATTTTCCGAGCAGCGGCCGCGCCGCCTTGCGCAGATAAAGCCGGTTGACGCGGCGGTCGGTGTCGTCGCTGCGGCGCTCGATCCAGCCATTGTCGCAGAGCCGATCGATCAGGCGGGTCAGCGTGATCGGCTGCATTTCCATCTGCTCGGCGAGTTCCGACTGCTTGAGGCCCTCGGTGCGCTCCACCTTGGCCAGCACGGCCCATTGGGCGCGGGTAATGCCGAAGCGCGCGGCCTGCTTGTCGGCGTAAAGTCGCACCAGCCGCTGCAGTTCACCAAGCGTGAACAAGAAGTTCATATCCACGGGGCCGCGGCTCATCCTCGCCTCCATAAGCTTGCGATATAATAAGCAAGCTTATGAATTAATCATGGCAGGTAAATGGAAACCTGACCCGCCGAAAGCACATGGCTGGCGGGCAGGCAGTCGGAACAGGCCGACCGGGATTGGGGATTATCCGTCAAAATGCTACACCACCCCGGCATGACCGCGACCAGACCGACCTTTCCCGCGCCCGATCATGATCACGACCGCTGCACCGCGGACGCGCTGGAGCATGCCGAACGGGTCTGCGCGCGGCGGGCGCAGAAATTCACGCCGATTCGCCGCCAGGTGCTGCAGGCGCTGCTGTCCAGCCACCGTCCGCTCGGTGCCTATGAGGTGATCGACGAGCTGGCCCGGTCGATGCCGCGGCCGGCGCCAATCACGGTGTACCGCGCGCTCGATTTCCTGATCGAGAACGGCCTCGTTCACCGCATCGAAAGCCGCAATGCGTTTCTTGCCTGCGCCCACGACCATGATGCCGCGGCGATGGTGGCATTCCTGATCTGCGAACATTGCGGTTCGGTCGGCGAAATTCCTGCGGTGCCGATAGCGCAGGGCCTCAACGCGGCGGCGCGCGCCAGCGGCTTTGCGCCGAAGCTTTCCGTCGTCGAAATCACCGGCACCTGCGCCCACTGCCAGAAATAACAAGACGGCGACAAGCCGGTTACCGAGGTTCCATGGCCGACCCAATGACCTCCTCCGCCGGGCGACCGCTGAGCCCGGGCGCCGCCGCATTGATGCTGATGCTGTGCCTGAGCTGGGGTTTCAACCAGATCGCGATCAAGCTCGCGCTGCCGGACATCCCGCCGATGCTGCAGGCCACGATCCGCTCGGCCGGCGCCTTGCCGGTGCTGTTGCTGGTCGCGCGGCTGCGCGGCGTGAAGCTGTTCGAACGCGACGGCACGCTGGGCGCGGGCCTGTTCGCCGGGGTGCTGTTCGGCCTCGAATTCGTCCTGATCTATCGCGGACTGCTGCTGACGACGGCATCGCGCGCGGTGGTGTTTCTCTATACCGCGCCGTTTTTTGTGGCGGTTGGCTCCTACCAGTTTCTCGGCGAGCGGCTGCGCGCCTCGCAATGGGGCGGCCTTGCCTTGAGTTTCGCCGGGGTGGCGCTTGCGATCGGAGTGCCCCAGGCCGATGTCGACGCCAACGTGCTGTGGGGCGACCTGATGGTAGTGGGCGGCGGCGCGATGTGGGCGGCCACAACCCTGGTCGCCAAGGGCACCGCGCTGCGCCGGGCTGCCCCGGAAAAGGCATTGGGCTACCAGGTGGCGATGTCGGTGCCGATTCTCGCCATTGCGGCATGGTTTTCCGGCGAAACCTTGACCCGGGTTCCCGGAGCCCTGGCGCTGTCGCTGCTGGTCTATCAGTCGATCTGGGTGGTCGGTTTGACGTTTGTGATCTGGTTCGCGCTGGTGCAGGCCTATTCCGCCAGTAAATTGTCGGCTTTTACCTTCATCACCCCTTTGTTTGGCGTCGCGGCTAGCTATTTCATCATGCATGACACCTTGACCCTGGCGTTTGGCGCCGCGGCGCTGCTGGTGATTGCCGGACTTTATCTGGTTAACCGTCCGAGCCCCGTGGTCCCGGTTCCCATCGATCCATTGCTGAATGTCACAAAAACCTGATATTCGAGGCCCCATGAACAAGCCCGAAAAGCCCCCGCAAAACGACGTCGCCGGCCCGAACGCCCGGCGACAAACCACCCAGGTCATGGTCGGTAATGTCGCCGTTGGCGGCGGCGCGCCGATCGTCGTGCAGTCGATGACCAACACCGACACCGCCGATGTCGAAGGCACGGTGGCCCAGGTGGCGGCGCTGGCCCGCGCAGGCTCGGAAATGGTGCGGATCACCGTCGACCGCGAGGAGGCCGCTGCCGCGGTGCCGCACATCCGCGACGCCCTGCGCAAGCGCGGCATCACCACGCCCTTGATCGGCGATTTCCACTATATCGGCCACAAGCTGCTGGCGGATTATCCCGCCTGCGCCGAGGCGCTCGACAAATACCGCATCAATCCCGGCAATGTCGGCTTCAAGAACAAGCGTGACAGCCAGTTCACCGACATCGTCGAGATCGCGATCCGGAACAACAAGGCGGTGCGGATCGGGGCCAATTGGGGCTCGCTCGATCAGGAACTGCTGACCAAATTGATGGAGGAAAACGCCGCGTCGCCGAACCCGGTCGACGCCCGCGCGGTGACCCGCGAGGCCATGGTGCAGTCGGCGCTATTGTCAGCGGCGCGCGCCGAAGAGATCGGGCTGCCGAAGAACAAGATGATCCTGTCGGCGAAGGTTTCCGCCGTGCAGGATCTGATCGCGGTCTATCAGGAACTGGCGCGGCGGTCGGATTACGCCATCCATCTTGGCCTCACCGAAGCCGGCATGGGATCGAAGGGCATCGTGGCGTCGTCCGCCGCGCTCGGCATCCTGCTTCAGGACGGCATCGGCGATACCATCCGGATCTCGCTGACCCCGGAACCCGGCGGCGACCGCACGCTCGAAGTGCAGGTGGCGCAGGAACTGCTGCAGACCATGGGCTTCCGCACCTTCGTGCCGCTGGTCGCGGCCTGCCCGGGCTGTGGCCGCACCACCTCGACCACGTTCCAGGAGCTCGCGCGCAGCATCCAGGATTTCATTCGCGACGAGATGCCGGGCTGGAAAACCCGGTATCCGGGCGTCGAGAGCCTGAACGTCGCGGTGATGGGCTGCATCGTCAACGGTCCCGGCGAGTCCAAGCATGCCAATATCGGCATCTCGCTGCCCGGCACCGGCGAAACGCCGGCCGCGCCGGTGTTTGTCGACGGCAAGAAATTCCGCACCCTGCGTGGCCCGACCATTGCCACCGAATTCAAGGCGCTGGTGATCGATTACATCGACCAGCGCTACGGCGCCGGCAGCAAGGTGTCGGCCGATGTGGTGACGGCGGCGGAATAGGCCGTCGCCTCAGCACGCGATCGTGCTGACCTCGCCGTCCTCGCCGTATTTCAGCAGCAACCGATCTCGCGTGATCAGCGTCGCGCCGAGATCTCGTGCGGTTGCCAACAGGATGCGGTCGGCGGGATCGCGCGGGGGCTCGCCCGGCAGAAACGACGACGCGATCAAAATGCCCGGTGAGAGTTCGGCGAGGCTTATTCCGGGCACATCGAGCAGGCGCGCGAACCACCGTTGCGGTGTCATCAGGAGCTTGAGCCGATTGCGCGAGACGAGAAGGCCGACCTCCCACGCGGTGATTGCCGATACAAACACCATGCCCGCCGCCTGATGGGCGGCGTTCACGGCCTCGGTCGCGCGCGGCGCTAGCGGCTCATCCCGGGTGATCCAGATTGCAGCGTGGGTGTCGAGCAGGAGTGGTTGCATATCAGTCGTCATAGACCTTGCCCCAATCGGGGTCGGCCGGCTCCGTGAGATCGATCCCCGGCGGAATGTACGTAACGTCCTTCAACGCGCCAAACAGCGGATGACGCTCGCCCTTTTTCGCATCCGGTGTCGGCTTCGTTGCTCCGCTGGCTTTTCCGACCCGGCGGAACACGAGTTTGCGCGCGTTGATGTCGACACGCGCGCTCTCATAGCCTGCTTCCAGCCAGACCCTCGTCATCACATTATTGGAGGGATTGTTGCTCCACCACGCCCTATGGTGCTGCGCCTTTGGCGGCAGTTTCACCCCGGTGATCTTTTCGATCTGGCTGAAGGTCAGCGCTACTTCCGGCGCGTGCTGATCGCGCAGGAACGCTCCCAGCGGCTCATACTTTCCCATGACAATTTCCTTATGCTTACACAGTGTGTCACATGAGTGTGTAGAGGTCAAGACCGCTGGAACCGTACGGGCGGAACCTCGAAGAACCAAAAATGCAGCCCGCGCGGATTCCGGACGGCCGCATTGCGCTTTGCCCTCCCGGGACTACCATGTTGCGAAAATCGATACGTCGCAGGAGGATCGCCATGAGCTCGCTCGCCAGCAAGCAAGGCCCGCGCTACCGCCACACCGTCGACGGCGCCGAGCCCTACGAAACCATCGGCGTGGAAAAACTCACCCCGATCATCGGCGCCGAGATATCCGGCCTCGATCTCGGCGGCGCGCTTTCCAACCGCACCATGGACGAAATCCATCGCGCGCTCGCCGAAAACCTCGTGATCTTCTTCCGCGATCAGCACATCACGCCGGCCCAGCATCTGGCCTTCGGCCGCCGGTTCGGCGAACTGCACATTCACCCGGCGGCGCCTCACGAAGGCGACGATCCGGCGCTGATGAAAATCTACGCTGACAAGGATTCGCCGCGGGCCAATGGCGAAGGCTGGCACACCGACGTATCCTGCGACGTCGAACCGCCGATGGGCTCGATCCTCTACATCAAGCAGTGCCCGCCGCGTGGCGGTGATACGCTGTTCGCCAACATGTACGCGGCCTATGACTCGCTGTCGGACCGGATGAAGTCCTATCTCGACGGGCTCACCGCCCTGCATGACGGCGAGTCGATCTATCGCGGGCTCTACGCCAATTATGGCGTCGCCGACCGGCCGAGCTATCCGTATGCCGAGCATCCGGTGCTGCGCACCCATCCGGTGACGGGCCGGAAGGCACTCTATGTCAACCGCGGCTTCACCCGCCATATCATCGGCATTCCGCGCGACGAGAGCGACGCGATGCTCGCCTATCTCTACCAGCACGCCGAGAACCCGCTGTTCCAGTGCCGTTTCCGCTGGAGCGAGAACGCCATCGCGTTCTGGGACAACCGCTGCGCCCAGCATCGCGCGATGTGGGACTACTGGCCGCACACCCGCGCCGGCACCCGCGTCACGGTGAAGGGCGAACGGCCGGTGTGAGGGTGCGTTGACGCCGCGCGGCGCCTGCGCCAAGCTTCGCCACAATCAATATTCGATCCCGGAGGACAGCCATGCTCCGCGCAGAGGACAATCGATTCCTGACCGAAAGCGGTGCGGGCACCGCCATGGGCGATCTGCTGCGCCGGTTCTGGCTGCCGGTGCTGTTGTCCGAGGAATTACCGGAAGCCGACGGACCGCCGAAGAAGATCGTGGTGATGGGCGAGGAACTGCTGGCGTTCCGCGACAGCCGCGGCGTGGTCGGGGTGATCGATCAATATTGCCCGCACCGTGGCGCCAATCTCTGGCTCGGCCGCAATGAGGAGTGCGGCATCCGCTGCGTCTATCACGGCTGGAAATTCGATACCGACGGCCGCTGCGTCGACATGCCGACATCGTACCCCGATCTCAACGCCAGAGACTTGATCCGCATCAAGTCGTATCCGGTGCGCGAATGGGGCGACATGATCTGGGCCTATATGGGCCCGGCGGATCAACTGCCGGAATTGCCGGCGCTGGAAATGGCGCTGGTGCCGGCCTCGCACCGCTACGTCTCGAAGAAATGGCAGGACTGCAACTGGGTGCAGGCGCTGGAAGGCTCGATCGACACCGCGCATTTCACCTTCGCGCATTTGTCCTTCGAGAAGGAAGAGAACGAAATCCTCGACATCAAGCAGCATTTCGTCAATCCGATCGCGCGCATGAATGTCGATCATATGCGCTGGATCGCCGAGGACCCCCGGCCCGTCATCAAGATCCATCCGCATGACGCCGGCCTGACCATCGCCGGCGGCCGGCTCACCGGCGGCGACAACATCTATTGGCGCATCGCCCAGTTCCTGATGCCGGTGCATGCCTATGCGCCGAGCGCGATGCCGGGCGAGAATATTTTCGGCCAGAGTTTTGTTCCGGTGACCGACACCAAGTGCTGGATCTACACCTATGCCTGGAATCCGGAGCGGCCACTGACGGACGCAGAGCGCGAGGGCTATGATCGCGGCAATGGCGTGATCTCGGAGGTGGATGACAATTTTGTGCCGTTGCGCAACAAGTCGAACGACTATCTGATCGATCGCAAGCTGCAGAAGACCAAAAGCTACACCGGCATCAAGGGTGTGTCCGAACAGGACGCCGCGGTGCAGGACAGCCAAGGCCCGATCGCCGATCGAACCCGCGAACATCTCGGACCGACCGATCTCGGCATCATGCATTTCCGCAAACTGGTGATGGAATGCGCCCGCGCGCTGCAGCGGGGCGAGCCGCCCGCGCAGCTTGCCCATCAGGATCGCTATACCGTGCGGTCCGGCGCCTGCGTGACGCACAAAGCCAAGGACCTGCCGGCGGTGATGCTCGAGCGTTTTGGTGACGAGACCGGGTTCGTCGGGCGACCGGGCCAGAACGCGGCGGCGGAATAGAGTCATTCCGGGGCGCGCGAGGCGCGAGCCCGGAATCCATAACCACCGATGCCTGTTGTCAACAGCACAGCGGCCCCAGCGTCGCGCAACATCAACGTTCGTGGTTATGGATTCCGGGCCTGCGCCAAGCGGCGCATCCCGGAATGACGAACGATGGAGCCACTGCGTTCCTCGCGATGACATGGGCGTATTTGCGATTCTCACAACGACGTCCTGCGGAATTCGCGGTTGGCGAGGCTCGCTTCCTCGAGATCGAGATCGCGCTCGATATGGCGCCGGGTCTCGTCCGTGATCTTGCCGTCGCGCAAAAGGACATGGATGAATTTTCGTTCCGAGGCGATCAATTCACGAGTGAGGTCAATTCCTGCGGCCGAGACGTCGTCGGCCTCGGGATCGAGTGAATCCGGGAGCTGGTTGACGCGGGTCTCGTGACGCGCGCGCAGCAGTTTGACCACCTCATCGGACAGTTCCCGATCGTCGGTGATGGCGTCGAGCGACGCCAGGGCCGCACCGAGTGCCTCGCGCCGGGCCGCGATCTCCGCCTCGAGCTCCGCGACATGTTCGGCGCGGCCGGCCTCGGCGACACCGAGCCAGCGCGCCACCCAGGGCAGGCCGAGGCCCAGTCCGACCAGGGTGATGAAGATGACGCCGAAGGCGACGAACAGGATGAGGTCGCGGTAGGGGAAGGCTTCGCCGCCGGGCAGCGTGAAGGGAATGGCCAGTGCCGCGGCCAGCGAGACCGCGCCGCGCACTCCGGTGAAGGCGAGGATGAATATCCACTGCCAGGGGGGCGACGGATCGCGTTCGCGCAGCCGTTTGTTCAACAGCCGCGGCAAATAGGTTGCGGGATAGACCCAGGCAAAGCGCGCGACGACAATGATGATGGCGACCAGGGCCGTGGCGGACAGGATGTTGTCCAGCGGGAACGCCTTGGATTTTTCGAACAGCAACCGCATCTGGAATCCGGTCAGCAGGAACAGCAGGCCCTCGATCAGATAAATCACGAGGTTCCAGAAGAAGATGCCCTGCAGCCGCGTCGCCGAAGAGATCAGCAGCGGCCCGTTCCAGCTCATATAAAGCCCGCAGGCGACGGTGGCGATCACGCCGGAGCCGCCAAAATGTTCGGGCACCCAATAGGCGACATAGGGCGTGATCAGCGACAACGTGATCTCGATCTGCGGATCGCGGGCGCGATGGCGCGCCCGCAGGCTGAGCCAGCCGATGGCGGCGCCGAACAGCACTTCGCCGGCGATGATGGCGACGAAGGTGCCTGTTGCTTTCGGCAACGAGAACAGGCCGGTTGAAATCGCCACCACCGCGAAACGGTAGAGGATCAGCGCGGTGGCGTCATTCGCCAGCCCCTCACCCTCGAGGACGACGAGGATCCGGCGCGGCAGCCCGAGCTTGCGGGCGATCGCCAGCGGCGCCACCACGTCCGGCGGCGCGACGATGGCGCCGAGCAGGAAGCCGACATTCCACGGCAGGCCGATCAGGTAATGCGTCGCGGCGGCGACCGCGAACGCCGTGAAGATCACGCAGCCGACCGCCAGCAGGATGATCGGACGCAGGTTGGATTTGAATTCGCGCCAGCTCATGGCGACGCTTGCCGAATAGATCAGCGGCGGCAACACCACCAGCAGCACCAGTTCCGGCGGCAATTCCAGCGACGGCATGCCCGGCACGAAGGCGAGCACGATGCCGGTCAGCAGCAGCAGGATGGCCGGCGCGACGTTGATCCGCCGTGCCAGCAGCGCGGTTCCTGCCAGCGCCGCCAGCAGAATCAAAAATATCTGAAATTTGGCTTCCACGGGTGCCGGATTCCTCCGCCTCTCACTTGGCGCGGAAGTCCGGCGAGGTCAATGTGGCAGCCGTCAGTCGCGGAGGTCGTAGCGGTACGACTTCGAGACGATTCGCCAGCCGTCGGCGAGTTTCATCGCCACCAGATAGTCGGTGAAATAGCGCGGCGGCAATTGGCAGCGCACCTTGACGAACGCGGTGGATTCGTCGGAACGGTCGATGGTCACGATGACATCCTCACGCGGCTTGCCTTCGGCCTTGGCGGATGGCCGCTTCCTGACGCGATCGAGCCAGTCCGGAACGGTGAGAACCTGCAGCTCGCCTTTTTCCAGCCAGCGCAGGTCGGCAGTCGGGTGGAAGACCTCGCCAAGCTTGTCGGCATTGCCTTCATACAGGGCGTCAAAATATTGACGGACCACGGCTTCGACGCTGGAACGGTCGTGACTCACGGGCTTGCTCCTGAGGTGCGATTAAAGCTGTTCGGGGCACGAATCTCGCGCCTCCGGGAATGAAGGCCAATTTACATCAAAAACGCATCCCTGTCCGTCGGCCTCGCCCGGTTCGTGATCTGGCTCACACGGCCGCCGCATGGCCTTCCGGGAGGGTGGCGCCGCGGCGATCAGGCAAGCGGCTTCCGGAAGCGATGAATTTGCCGGGATTTTCAAGACTGCGCTTTGGTCAGGGCAGCGCCTGTTCGGCGTTGCCGCGGCCGCGCGTGCTTGGCCCGGGAACGACGAGCTTTTGCTAGATCGCGCTCGCGGCGATGTTGACCATCAGGGCGACCAGCGCGGTGTTGTAGATAAACGAGATGATGCCGTGGACCGTCGCGGTGCGGCGAATGGTCTTGTCGGTAATGCCGACATCGGAGACCTGCGCGGTCATGCCGATCACGAACGAGAAATACACAAAGTCCCAGTAATCGGCACTTTCGTGCTGGTCGCCGCTCGGAAACTGCAGGCCGCCGGGCTTGGCGCCGCGATAGTATTCATGCGCATAGTGCAGCGCGAAGGTGGTGTGCACCGCGGCCCATGACAGCGCGATCGTCACCGTCGCCAACGACAGTTCCGGCACGCTGTGGTGCGAGGCGCCGAGTTCGAACACGATCGCAGCGATGCTGGCGAAGGCACCGATCGCGGTCACCAGCAGGATCAGGAAGCGGCCATCGTCCTGCAGCACGGCGTTGCGCCGGATATGCGATAACCCGCTGCGCACCACCATGGTGTAGACCAGCAGCAGGTAGACCGCGATCAGGACATCCCAGCCCAGCAACGCCCGCGTCACCGGCCGCAGCGCCGAGGGCAGCAGGAAGAATGTCGCGATCCCGATCGCGAGCGAGAAGAACGTGCGCGGCCGCGCATAGACCACGCGGACCGGCTTCGACAACTTCCGGTACCGGGTAACAAAAGGATCTTCGGCTTCCTTGCCCGCCATCGGCGTCGTCAGTTCTTGCGGTCGGCGACGAATCGCGCGGCCGCGCGCAGCATGTCGCCCCTGATGCCGAAGATCGACAGCGCGGCGTCGGCGCGGGTCAACAGGTCGCGCACGCGTTGCCTCGCGCCGTCGATGCCAAGCTGGGTGACGAAGGTGGTCTTGCCGAGCGCTGCGTCTTGACCGGTCTGCTTGCCGAGTGCGGCGGCGTCGCCCTCGACGTCGAGCAGGTCGTCGGCGATCTGGAACGCTTCGCCGAGCGCGCGGCCGTAATCGTCGAGCGCCTGGTACTCGCCGGGCGAGGACTGGCCGAGGATCGCCCCGGCAATGCAGCCATAGCGCAACAGCGCGCCGGTTTTCATCTGCTGCAGGCGGGCAACGTCGACCGGTTCGCGTTCACCGAACCGCCCCTCGCCGGCGAGGTCGAGCATCTGGCCGCCGGCCATGCCGCCGACGCCGGCGGCGCGGGCCAGCGCGCGCGTCAGCAGCAGCCGTACCCCGGCATCGCGGTGGATCTCGTCGCGGGTGACGATGTCGAAGGCCAGCGTCAACAGCGCATCGCCGGCGAGGATCGCGGTGGCGTCATCATAGGCCTTGTGCAGGGTCGGCCGGCCGCGGCGCAGATCGCTGTTGTCCATCGCCGGCAGGTCGTCGTGAATCAGCGAATAGCAGTGGATGCATTCGAGGGCGGCGCCGGCCAAAAGCGCGGCTTCGCGCGGAACGCCGAACACGGTGGCGCTTTCAACCAGCAGGAACGGTCGCAGCCGCTTTCCGCCGCCGAGGCTCGAATACCGCATAGCCTCGATCAGCCGTCTGGGGCGCGCGATTTCGTCGGCCAGCAGCGCATCGGACAACAGCCGCGCCAGCAGGGCTTCGGTATCGTCGGCGGTGCGGTCCAGCCGGGTCGCAAAGTCGGGTCGTGCAGTGCCGGTCGTCATCAAGAACAGCTCCCAATCGAGTTGGCCGGACAATCGGTTATGGCACCGGCTTCGTCAATTCCGGGGAGTCGGGTGGCGGTGCCCTAAAAGTGCTGGAAAAACCGGAAATATCATGGAGATATCACGCGGGCCGGTCCGTTGATGGCGCCGCGCCGAACCAGAAACATCAGATTTGCGCGTTGTTCGAAATCTATCGCTGGTTTTGCTGGCCGCGCTGCTGCTGCCCTATCTGCTGACGCCGCTATATCGCGCGGGCCATCCGGTTTCGACTTTGATGGCCTGGCGTTGGCTTTCCGGCGCGCCGGTGTCACGGCAATGGATCGATTTCAGCGCGATTTCGCCCTGGCTGCCGCGTTCGGTGGTCGGCTCCGAGGATGCCAAATTCTGCAGCCACCACGGCATCGACTGGGACGCGGTACGCGAGGTCGTGGACGACGCGGAGGACGGCGAGGTCGCCCGCGGTGGCTCGACCATTACCCAGCAGGTCGCGAAAAACCTGTTTCTGTGGCCTGGCCGCAGCCTGATCCGCAAGGCGCTCGAGTTCCCGCTCGCGCTGTGGATCGACCTGGTGCTGCCGAAGCAGCGGATTCTGGAAATCTATCTGAATGTTGCGGAGCTTGGGCCATCGGGACAGTTCGGCGCGCAGGCGGGCGCGGCCTATGCCTTCGGCCGCCCGGCTTCCAGCCTGTCGCCGCGCGAGGCGGCGCTGCTGGCGGCGATCCTGCCCAACCCGGTCAGGCGCAGCGCCCGCAACCCAGGCCCCGGAGTGCGACGTCTCGCCGGGATCTATGTGGCCCGGGCACAAGCGGCGGACCTGCAGCATTGCTGGCGCGAAAATCGCACTTTTTGAGCCTTTTGGCCGTATTTTGAACCTAGCCTTGGGCCAGTCCATCCTCTATAAGCGCGGCCTTATCGGCATTTCAGCCTGCGCCCAGGCGCATCGGCCGTCCGCCAACCCGGATGATGCCTCCGACAACTCCCTAGAGGACACCGATATGGCCGTTCCCCGAAGAAAAACATCGCCCTCGCGGCGAGGCATGCGCCGCTCGGCGGATGCGTTGAAGAAGCCGACCTATGCCGAGGACAAGGATTCCGGCGAATTGCGCCGTCCGCATCACCTCGATTTGAAGACCGGCATGTATAAGGGCCGGCAAGTGCTGAAGGCCAAGAAGGAATCCTGACCGAAGCGCGCCGCGAATTTGGCGACGGGTCGCCGCCATCCCGATGCCGGATCAGCCGCGAACCGCGCGCGGGGTGCATGCCGCGGCCTTTGACGTCCGAATCGACGCCGTCTGCCTGAATTCGGCCAACGAGTGGGGTAAAGACGGTTTCCGTGCGGCGAACCCGATGGCTCGCCTGACAACGTCCCGGTTCGCGCGCTCGAAAAGAAGGCCTCGCCGATGTCCATGGTCGGTTTTCCGCTGCTTCTGATTCCGCTGGCGATTTACAACATCATCGTCTTCCTGATGCCCGGCGTTTCCTTCGCCGATCCGCTCCTGACGGTGACGTTGATGTCGGGCGTCGGCTGGCCGGTGACACTGAGCGACATTCTGCTGGCGCTCGGCATCCTGCTGCTGCTGCTCGAGATCATCAAAGGCGCCCGTCCGGGTGCGAAATACCTCACCGACCATCTGCTTTCACTCGTGGTGTTTGGCGCCGCGGCGGCCGAATTTCTGCTGTGGCCGCGGTTCGGCAGCTCGACCTATTGCTTGCTGGCGCTGCTTGCGCTGGTGGATTTCCTGTCGGGCATCGCCTTGCGCGCACGGCGCGGCGCGCCGGTTGCGGCAGGCGCTGCGGCCTCGCGCCGCGCCGTCGGCAGATCCGTTGCCCCGGCCCCAGAACCGGTGCCGGTACCTGCGCCCCAACCAGCTCCCGCACCCGCCTCGTCGATGCCTGCGGCCGCGTCTGTCGCCGAATCGGTGCTGCGCGATCACCCCGAGCCGACGCCCTCGCCTCCCGGCGTCGAGGTCGTGTCACATGCTCCGTCGCCGGAAGTCCCATCGCCGGGACTGCAACCCGGCAATGGCGCGTCAGCCGCGCCGGACGCGCCGCCGCATTAGGTGCGTAGCGGCTCGACACAATCGGAGCAGTTCACATCACTTGCCGGGTCCGGATCGGGGTCCGGTGCACCCAATGCTGGTTCGCGTTGTAGGCGATCTGGGCGTCGTGGGGAGTTGCGCGGCGCAAGCTGCAGGTCTGCGGCACGTGCTCGGCGGTCGCGATCAGATGCGTGAGGAACGTGGAGTTGGGTCGGGGTAATTCGCGGCCCGGAATTTGTGACCATTGTGCTGCCTGGACCACCGGCACCAGCGCGACGCAGCCGGGCTTTGCCTCCATGGGGATGCCGTCATCCGGGGTCGTCTCTGGTCGGTCGCAGCCTGGCATGGCAAATCCGATTTATCTGTCTCATTCCGGGACGCCCCGTCCCGCTGACCTCCATCCTCGCAAGCCTCATGCCGGTTGGTCCTGGTTGGTTCCAACCTGGTTTCAATCGATCCCCAACTTGGTTTCCAAATTATTTATCAACTCGGCGTAACGTGTGTGGCAACCGTGGCACGATTCCTGAGCTAGGGGTTCACCGGCGGTGCCCCGAAACGAGGCGACCTTTGCACTCCGCTGTTCCACAAGCTTCGACCATTCTCGCCTCGCTCGGCCAGGCGGCTTTTGTATGGGACATTGCAGCCGACGCGATCGCCTGGAGCGACCACCCGAGTTCGGTCTTTCCAGACATTCCGGCCGCGGCGCTGGCCAGCGGCACGGAATTTTCCAGGCTGATCGAACCGGTGCAGTCGATCCGTTCGGACGCGCTGACCGCTTCTCCGCTTGCCCGCGAATCCAGCGGCGCGCCATACCGGATCGAGTATGGCGTGCGCACAAGTTCATCCGCGCCCATGCTCTGGATCGAGGAGTCCGGCGTGTGGTTCGCCGGTGCCGACGGCAAGCCGATCCGGGCGCAAGGCATCGTCCGACGAGACAACGAACGTCACGCCCGCGACGAGCAGCTAATGCGGCTGTCCCGGCATGACCCATTGACCGGCGAGCTCAATCGAACGCATCTCGTCGCAGCGCTGGCCGAGGCCATCGAGGAGGCCGTCCGGTTCCGTTCGTCCTTTGCCTTCATGCTGATTGGCATCGATCATCTGTCGCGCATCAACGACGCCTTCGGCTTCGATGTCGCGGATGCGGTGATTTCGGAAACCGCGAGGCGCATCCGCGCGCGGCTGCGCGCCGGCGACGTGCTCGGCCGCTTCTCCGGCAACAAGTTCGGGGTGGTCCTGAAGAACTGCACCGTCGACGACACCAATGTCGCCGCCGAGCGCTTTCTGGCCGGCATCCGCGACGAGGTGGTGCCAACCAAATCCGGTCTGGTCTCGATCACCGCATCGATCGGCGCGGTCAGCGTGCCGCGCCATGCGCGAGACGCGGAGGAGGCGGTCAACCGCGCCCAGGAGACGCTCGATGCCGCGAAGCGGCGCCGCGCCGGGTCGCTGGGGTTGTGGCGCCCGAACGTCCAGCGCGACGCCCAGCGCCGCGTCAATATCCGCGTCACCGACGAGATCGTTACCGCCCTCAACGAACGGCGGATGGTGATGGCGTTCGAACCGGTGGTGGAAGCGCGCTCGCGCAAGGCTTCCTTCTACGAATGCCTGGTCCGCATGGAACAGGATGACGGGCAGGTCCTGCTCGCGCCGGATATCGTTCCGGTGGCGGAGAGGCTCGGCCTGATCCGGCTGGTCGATCATCGCGTGCT
The DNA here is from genome assembly GCA_963808035.1 of uncultured Alphaproteobacteria bacterium. GTDB lineage: Bacteria > Pseudomonadota > Alphaproteobacteria > Rhizobiales > Xanthobacteraceae > Bradyrhizobium. The sequence continues at coordinate 846,542 of CAWEEF010000017.1, forward strand.
TGAACTCGTGATTGCCGAGCTCGCGGCGTCACCGGAGGTGCAGCTCAGCCTCAACATCTCACCGGATACCACGATGGATCGGGACTGGTGGGCTTCGATCGAAGCGCTGATGCGGGCCTATCCGGGTGCCGGCTCCCGGCTGATCGTCGAAATCACCGAGACCGTCGCGATCCAGGACATCGCCGATGTCCGCGGTTTTGTCAGCCGGCTGAAGAACTTCGGCAGTCGAATCGCGATCGATGATTTTGGCGCCGGCTACACCTCGTTCCGGAATCTGCGCAGGCTCGGTGTCGATATCGTCAAGATCGACGGCGCCTTCGTGCAGAACATCGCGCGCTCGGCCGATGACCGCGCCTTCGTGCAGACGCTGATCGATCTGGCACGCCGGCTGCAAATCAAGACAGTCGCCGAATGGGTTCAGGATGACCAATCGGCGGCCATGCTGCAGGCGTGGGGCTGTGATTATATCCAGGGGCGCCTGATCGGGCTCGCGTCCACAGATCGCCCGTGGCAGATACCGATCGAATCGGCGCTGCCGGCGGCGGGCTGAACCGGGTTCTTGACCGCTCCGCCTTACTCTTCCTTTTTCGGCTCTTTCGACATGCGCTCGAGGCGTTCCTGCATGTCCTTCATCTGACGACGCAGATCGTCGATGTTGTCTTCTGCGGCGGCGGGCTCCGGCGGCTTTTCGGACTCGGTGGCGATGGCCCCTGCACGCGGCGCCGCGAACGGCTTGAACATTGAAAAGGTCTGCTGAAACAATTCCATGTTGCGGCGAACATGCTCTTCGAGCGGTGCGAACGGCGTCCCGCTGAATGTATTGGTGAGTTGCTTGCGGAATTTCTCCTGCTCGCGGGTCAGCGTGTCGATCGATTGCTCAAGATATTTCGGCACCACCATCTGCATGCTGTCGCCGTAGAACCGGATTAGCTGCCGCAGGAAAGTGGTCGGCAGCAGATTCTGGCCCGCCTTGTTTTCCTGTTCAAAGATGATCTGCGCCAGCACCGAGCGGGTAATGTCGTCGCCGGTTTTGGCGTCATAGACGAGGAAGTCCTCGCCATCCTTCACCATCGCCGCGAGATCCTCGAGCGTCACATAGGTACTGGTGCCGGTATTATAGAGCCGCCGGTTTGCGTATTTCTTGATGGTGGTGGGTTGGTCAGTTTTCGCCATGGGCTCACATATGCACACCGAGGACGGGAACCCGACGGCACACCGCAGGGCTGACGAGCAACGCAACGCAGCAAAGTAAGCATTTTCAATGCCGTTCGGCTACCGTTTTGTGCGCCACGGTTAATTCCAAGGCATCGGCATTGCTGAGGAAACAGCCGGGCGGGTAATTTTTGAGTGCGCCGCGGCGTGATTTCGCTGCGCTGGCCAATTGACACTTTATGCATAGGTTAACAGGATAGACCCGAGAGACAGGCCCGCCATCCGGCCGCCCGCCCATCCCATTGCTCAAGCCCAGGAGATGTCCATGTCAGACGATGTCGTCATCGTCAGCGCCGCCCGCACCCCGGTCGGCAGTTTCAACGGCGCGTTCGCCACCTTGCCGGCCCACGATCTCGGCGCCGTCGCCATCAAGGCGGCGCTGGAACGAGCCGGCATCGAGCCGGGCCGCGTGTCCGAAGTGATCATGGGCCAGATCCTGACCGCCGCGCAGGGCCAGAACCCGGCTCGCCAGGCCTCGATCGCCGCCGGTATTCCGGTGGAAAGCCCGGCCTGGGGCGTCAATCAACTCTGCGGCTCGGGGCTGCGCACGGTGGCGCTCGGCTATCAGGCGCTGCTGAACGGCAATTCCGAAATCGTCGTCGCCGGCGGCCAGGAATCCATGAGCATGGCCCCGCACGCGCAATACCTCCGCGGCGGCGTCAAGATGGGCGGCGTTGAACTTGTCGACACCATGATCAAGGACGGCCTGTGGGACGCCTTTAATGGCTATCACATGGGCAACACCGCCGAGAACGTCGCCCGCCAGTACCAGATCACACGGTCGCAGCAGGACGAGTTCGCTGTCGCTTCGCAGAACAAGGCCGAGGCGGCGCAGAAGGCCGGCAAGTTCAAGGACGAGATCGTCCCGGTCACCATCAAGTCGCGCAAGGGCGACATCGTCGTCAGCGACGACGAATATCCGCGCCACGGCGCCACCCTCGATGCGATGGCCAAGCTCAAGCCGGCGTTCGAGAAGGACGGCACCGTGACCGCCGGCAGCGCCTCGGGCATCAATGACGGCGCCGCCGCGGTGGTGCTGATGACCGCGAAACAGGCGGCCAAGGAAGGTCGCAAGGTGCTCGGCCGCATCGTGTCCTGGGGCCAGGCCGGCGTCGATCCCAAGATCATGGGCACCGGGCCGATCCCGGCCTCCCGCGCCGCGCTGAAGAAGGCCGGCTGGAGCATCGGCGATCTCGATTTGATCGAGGCCAATGAAGCCTTCGCCGCCCAGGCCTGCGCGGTGAACAAGGACCTCGGCTGGGATACCTCGAAGGTCAATGTCAACGGCGGCGCCATCGCGATCGGCCACCCGGTAGGGGCCTCCGGTGCGCGGGTGCTGGTGACGCTGCTGCATGAAATGCAGAAACGCGATGCCAAGAAGGGCCTCGCCACGCTGTGCATCGGCGGCGGTATGGGCATTGCGATGTGCATTGCACGCGACTGAACAAACGGCAGCCGGGTGGGTTGAATGATGAAAAGATCATCTATCAACTTCGGACCACGCTGATAAGAAATGGAATTGCCCGGTCTTGCTCCGGGCATTTTTCATCTGGACGACGGTGTCAAAAGGCCGGGATCATTCCGGCTCATAAAAACGACCACGGAGGAATTCGACATGGCACGGGTTGCATTGGTGACGGGGGGAACGCGGGGTATTGGCGCTGCGATCAGCAAGGCGCTGAAGAACGCCGGCTACATGGTCGCGGCAAGCTATGCCGGCAATGACGCGGCGGCGGAGAAGTTCAAGGCCGAGACCGGCATTCCCGTCTACAAATGGGATGTCAGCTCGTTCGAGGCGTGCGCCGCCGGGGTCAAGAAGGTCGAGGCCGAACTCGGTCCGGTCGATGTCCTGGTCAACAATGCCGGCATCACCAAGGATGGCGCGTTCCATAAGATGACGCTCGATCAATGGAATGCCGTGATCAACACCAATCTCGGTTCGCTGTTCAACATGACGCGCCAGGTGATCGAGGGCATGCGCGCTCGAAAATTCGGCCGCGTCATCAACATCTCTTCGGTCAACGGCCAGAAAGGCCAGTTCGGCCAGGTCAATTATTCAGCAGCCAAGGCCGGCGACATCGGCTTCACCAAGGCGCTGGCGCTGGAAAGCGCCAAGGCCGGCATTACCGTCAATGTGATCTGCCCGGGTTACATCAACACCGAAATGGTGCAGGCGGTCCCGAAGGAAGTGCTGGAGAAGAGCATCCTGCCGCTGATCCCGCTCAACCGCCTCGGCGAGCCGGAGGAGATCGCACGCAGCGTGGTGTTCCTCGCGGCCGAAGATGCCGGCTTCATCACGGGGTCGACGCTGACCGTGAATGGCGGCCAGTATCACGCGTGACAACCGCTTGCCGTCATTGCGAGGAGCACTTGCGACGAAGCAATCCAGTTGTTGTGCCGGATAGATGGATTGCTTCGCTCCGCTCGCAATGACGGATTGCATGACCCCGCGCACTGCCACGTTGATCGGGTTGACCGCGATCCTGATGTGGTCGCTGCTCGCGGTGCTCACGGTCGCGACCGGGACAACGCCGGCCTTTCAACTGGCTGCAATGACGTTTGCCATCGGCGCGGCGGTCGGTTGCCTGACCTGGATCGGCCGCCCGGGCGCGGCTCGTGCATGGCGGCAATCGCCGCTCGCCTGGATGGTCGGGATCGGCGGCTTGTTCGGCTATCACGCGCTGTATTTCCTGGCCTTGCGCTTTGCACCGCCGGCCGAAGCCGGGCTGCTGAATTATCTCTGGCCGCTGTTGATCGTTTTGTTTTCCTCGCTGTTGCCGGGCGAACGGCTGGCGCCGCATCACATCATCGGGGCGCTATTGGGATTGGCCGGCACCGTATTGTTGTTCGCCGGCAATCGCAGCGGCAGCTTTGCGCCCGGGCAGTTGCCCGGGCTGATCGCGGCGTTTGTCGCCGCGTTCGTATGGGCGGCCTATTCGGTGATGTCGCGCAAGCTCAAATCGGTACCGACCGATGCGGTCGCCGGCTTTTGCCTGGCGACGGCGCTGCTCGCGACGCTGGTGCACGGGGTGGTCGAGGCGACGGTCTGGCCGGAGACCGCGGCGCAATGGCTGGCGATCGCCGCACTCGGCGTCGGTCCGGTCGGAGCGGCGTTTTATGCCTGGGACATCGGCATGAAGCGCGGCGACATCCGGGTGCTGGGCGCCGCAGCCTACGCAACGCCGCTGCTGTCGACCGCGTTCCTGATGCTGGCAGGCTTTGCCAGGCCCAGTATCGCGATCGCTGTCGCCGCAGTGCTGATCGCCGGCGGCGGTCTGATCGCGGCCAAGGACATGGTTTGGAAGAAATCCTCGTAGGGTGGGCTCGCGCGGCCCGTTGGCCTTTGCCCGCCCTACACGCCGTCATTGCAATGACGATCCAGACGCTCGGCCGCGGCCGTCGCCTCGCTCATCAGGACTTGTTCTTGCGTTCGCGCAGTTCGCCGAACACCTCGGCGGCGGTGCCGCCTTTCATGTGCACGCTGGCCATGACGGCGGGCTCGTCGGCACGCAGGAATACATTGGCCTTCTTCTCCTCGCCGAGCAGCGTCGGAACCGTCGGCTTGCCGGCCGCTCGCAGCCGCGTCACTTCCTCGGCGCGCGCCTTCAAGGCCGCATTGTCGGGTTCGATGGTCAGCGCGAATTTGACGTTGGCGGCGGTATATTCGTGGCCGCAATAGAGCCGGAAATCGTCCGGCAGCACCCGCAGCTTCAACAGCGAATCCCACATCATCGGATAGTTGCCTTCGAACACCCGCCCGCAACCGATTGAAAACAGCGTGTCGGCGGCGAACACCGCCTTCTCGTTGTCGAATACGTAGCTGATGTGATCGAGCGTGTGCCCGGGCGTTTCAAGCACCCGCGCCAGCAGGCTTCCGACCTTGACGACGTCGCCCTGGGCGACGCGCAGGTCGACATTGGCGATCGCCGCGGCTTTGTCGTGCGGCGCGACCACCCGGCAGCCGTATCTCTGTTTCAGTTCGGCGACACCGCCGACATGATCGCCGTGGTGATGGGTGATGAGAATGTCCGTCAGGGTCCAGCCCTCGCGCTGCAGCGCCTGGATGATCGGCGCCGCCTCCGGCGCGTCGACCGACGCCGTTGCCTTGGTCGCGGGGTCATGGATCAGGTACCCGAAATTGTCGGTGAGGCAGGGAAACAAGCGAATTTCGGCGGCCATGATCTCTCCTGTTCCGGTGCGGCGAGACCGCCCACACGGCCCCATAGAAGGATGAGATATGGCGTTAACGGCGAATCGGCAATCCGATTTTCGCCGCGCATCGGCAATCGTCGGCGTGCTAAAGCCTGTTCGGTTCTGATTGAATGAGAACCGGGCTTTAGTTTCGACGCGTATACTTCACGCGAACCGGTATCCACTTCGCTCGAAAACGCTATATTTGGATCTCATGACTATCGATGTGATCGATCTCCGCGACTTTTACTCGCAGCGCCTCGGCATCGTGGCGCGGCGGCTGATCAATCGCGGTATCCAGACCTGCTGGCCCGACGCCAAGGGCCAACGGGTGCTGGGTCTCGGCTATCCCACGCCCTATCTCGGCCTGTTTCGCGAAAGCAGCGAACGTTGCATCGCCTTCATGCCCGCGGCGCAGGGCGTGCTGAAATGGCCGACCGCGCGACCCACCCTTGCGACCCTGGTGGATGAATTTTCGCTGCCGCTGCCGGATGCCGCGGTCGATCGCGTCCTGTTGGTCCATGCGCTGGAAATGTCCGACGATCCGGAGGGGTTGCTGCGGGAGGTGTGGCGCGTGCTGGCGCCATCCGGCCGGGTGATGGCGGTGATCCCGAACCGGCGCGGGGTGTGGACCCGCACCGACACCACGCCGTTCGGCCATGGCCGGCCCTATTCGCGCTCACAGATCACGCAATTGCTGCGGCAGACCTGGTTTACGCCAACGGCCTGGGGCGAGGCGCTGTTCGTGCCGCCGGTCGCGGGCGGCTGGTTCCTGCGCTCGGCGATGGCGTGGGAGCGCGTCGGCGCCGCGCTGTCGCTGCCGTTCGCCGGGGTACATATTGTGGAAGCGACCAAGCAGGTCTATCGCGCAATCCCGGCACACCGCGAACGCACGCGCCTCATTCCAGCGCTGCAGCCGGTGCTGGTGCCGACGACGACGGCGAGGGGATAACCGGGCACCTGCGCGGGCCGCGACAAGATGTCCGGAGCCGCGCTCCGCCGACTATTCGTTGCCGGGATTGTAATCGTCACCGGGCGTCGCCGGCGCGGCGGCGTTTTCGGGGCGCGGGCCGTGGGGGCGGCGACGGCGGCGCGGAAAACGCTCGCCGCCATTGCCCTCAAACCCGCCGGGGCCATTGATCTGAGGCTGCTGACCTCCGGTGATGAACGAGGGCAGCCGATCGACGCTGCCATTGTCGGTCATCATCGGCTGCGGCTGCGGTTGTTGCTGGAGCTGCGGCTGAAACGGTGGCTGCTGGCGATTCTCGCGGAAGTTGCTGTTGTGTTCGCGCGGCTGATGTTGCTCGCGTTGGTACGGCGGGTTCTCCCGCTGCAAGTCGCGCTGATTGTTGTCGCGCGGCACGAAGGGCTGCGGCTGTGTCGGGACAAAGCCTGGTTCCTGGCCGAAATTGGAAAAGCTCTCGCTGTCGTCCTCACTGTCCTCGGAAGGCATTTCATTGTCGCCACGCGGCTGCGGCTGGTTCTGGCGGAACTGCTCCTGCGCGGCAGCAATCAGACGGAAATAATGCTCGGCATGCTGATAGTAGTTCTCGGCGGCCACCGGGTCTCCCGAGCTGCGCGCGTCGCGCGCCAGTTGCACGTATTTTTCCGCCACGTGAGAGGCGGTGCCCCGGATCTTGATGTCGGGTCCGTTGGATTCGAACACCCGGGTCATCGGGTTCTGACCGCGCCGGTTGTTATTGTTATTATTATTATTGTTGTTCCGGTTGCGCATCCGCTTGTTGTTATTCTGACCGTTTCTCATGTCGTGCCTTTATTCCAGCCCTGAAGTTATCAGCCTTGAAGTGAAGTTCGATTGCGGCCGTCACGGCCACCTCGCCCGGTTCGGCGCGCTTCACGCGCGCCGATTCGCAACGCAGTCCAATCCCGTACAGAAGTTGCCGTATGTCGCGGTCGACAAAAACGCTTTCCCCACCAGCCCAGCGTACGCCGCCGGCTGTTATCAAATCATCTCGCCTGCCAAAACAAGCACAGGTTTCTTGCGTGAGCTTTCAAGCGCAAAATCAGGCTTTCGTTCGCTTTGCGGTCAGGAGCAGCGCAGCTCTCTAAAGCCATCGCGCTCAATTAGACCTGCGTTTTGGAACCTTTTCCCTCGGGGCGGGCTCTCGCTCTGAGAACTCTGGCCACCACCCGCAGCATCTACGGGGCCAGCAACCCTGGACCGATGTTGTGGCCGGAACGTAGTCGCTCCCGGGGAATATTCCAAGAGGTTTTTTTGCATTCCAATTGGGCTTTATCGCGGCAATTTTCGGCCCCCAACCGCCCGCGGAATGCCCGCCAGATCGGCTTTGGGAGGTTTCTCGCGCATTAGCCCGGCCGCCTTCATCAATTGTTCAACATAGGCGCTTTGGCCGTGGCCCACCTCCACGACCAGGGCGCCCCCCGGCGCCAGAAGCCGGGCCGCCTGCGGAATCAGCGCGCGGTAGGCGTCAAGTCCGTCCGCACCGCCATCCAGCGCGCGGTGCGGGTCGTGCGCGCGAACCTCGATGGCGAGGCTCGCTATGTCCGCGGAGCGGACATAGGGCGGATTCGATACCACCATGTCAAACGGCCCCGACAGCGCCGCCGCGAGGTCACAGGCGACGAAAGCCGCGCGCGCTGCCAGTCGCAATCGCACCGCGTTGCGGCGCGCAGTCTGCAGGGCGCTCACGCTGATGTCGGTGCCCACCCCGGTCGCATCAGGCGATTCCGACAGCAGCGCCAGTAAAATCGCGCCTGACCCGGTGCCGATGTCGGCGATGCGCCACCGCCGCTCAGGTTCGCCGGTGGTGCGCAGCATCTCCAGCGCCAGTTCGACCACCGTTTCGGTATCGGGTCGCGGCACCAGCGTCGCCGCCGATAGCTGCAGCGGCAGGCCCCAGAATTCCTTGCGGCCGAGGATGCGCGCGACTGGTTCGCCGGCGATCCGGCGCCGCGCCATATCCTCAAGACGCGCAGCCTCGGCCGCGGCAAGAGGCCGCGCCGCGGCCGCCACCATCGCGGTGAGATCGAGACCGAGCGCCGCGCCGGCGAGCAGCCGCGCATCGAGTTCGGCCGAATCGATGGCGTGGGCGCGAAGGCGCGCCGTCAGCTCGCGCCGCGCGGTCTCAACGGTTTTGCCGGCGTAGGCGGTGGTCACGCCGCCGCGCCCTGGGCGGCGAGCTGCGCGGCCTGATGCTCTGTCGTCAGCGCATCGACCAGTTCGCCGAGCGCTTCGCCCGCGATCACCTGCGGCAGCTTGTAGAGCGTGAGGTTGATGCGATGGTCGGTGACGCGCCCTTGCGGAAAATTATAGGTGCGGATGCGTTCGGAGCGGTCTCCCGATCCGACCTTCTCGCGGCGGTCCGCCGAGCGCGCCGCGTCGATGCGCTGGCGCTCGGCGTCATAGATGCGCGAACGCAGGATGTTCATCGCCGAGGCGCGGTTCTTGTGCTGCGAGCGGCTGTCCTGCATGTTGACCACGATCCCGGTCGGAATATGGGTGATGCGGATCGCCGATTCGGTTTTGTTGACGTGCTGGCCGCCGGCGCCCTGCGAGCGCATGGTCTCGATCCGCAGGTCGTCGCTCTTGATATCGACGTCGACCTCCTCGACCTCCGGCAACACCGCGACGGTGGCGGCCGAGGTGTGAATGCGACCCTGGGTCTCGGTGTCCGGCACACGCTGCACCCGATGCGCCCCGGACTCGAATTTCAGCCGGGCGAACGCACCGCGGCCGCGCACTTCGGCGATGATTTCCTTGAAGCCCCCCATAGTGCCTTCGCTGGCGGAAATCACCTCGACCTTCCAGCCCTGCAGGGCCGCGAAGCGCTCATACATCCGGAACAGGTCGCCGGCGAACAGCGCGGCCTCGTCGCCGCCGGTGCCGGCGCGGATTTCCAGCACCACGTTGCGGTCGTCCATGGCATCCTTGGGCAGCAGCGCCACGCGGATCTGCTGCGCCAGTCCGACGCTGCGCGCGGCCAGCGTTTCGCGCTCGGCTTCGGCCATGCCGCGCATCTCGGGCTCGGATGCGGGATCGGCGATCAGCGCGTCGATCTCGGCGATCTCCCGGGTGGTGGCACGATAGGCCTTCACCGCATCGATCAGCGGGTTGAGCTCGGCGAGCTCGCGGGTGATTCGCACATAATTTTCGGAATTCACCTGGCCGAGCAGTTCGGCCTCGAGCTCGGCATGGTGCGCCAGCAGGATATCAAGTTTGGCCTCGGGGAGCATCGACATCGGCAAGTCTCGAACAAGAGTGGAAGCGCTGGGCGGTTGCAACGGCCTCGCTACAACGACAGCCCCTCGGCTTCGGCGAATTCGGTCAGCCGCTGCCGGATCGAAACCTTGCCGGACGGCGCGTCGAGCAGCGGGTTCATCATCGCTTCGGCCTTTCTGGCGTCGAGGTCGAGGACCAGCGCCTTGACCGGACCGTGAGCGGTGGCGGACAGCGACAGCGAGCGGTAGCCGAGCGCGATCAGCGCCAGCGCGCCGATCGGCTTCGAGGCCATTTCGCCGCACAGCGAGGCGGATTTCTTCGCGGCATTGGCCTTGCGCACGATCTCGCGCAGCGCCCGCAGGATCGGCGCCGACAGGGTGTCGAACCGTTCCGAGACCTTGGCATTGCCGCGGTCGACTGCGAACAGGAACTGGAACAAATCGTTGGATCCGACCGAAACGAAATCGACCTTCGCCAGCAGCTCGTCGAGCTGGTAGAGCAGCGCCGGCACTTCCACCATGGTGCCGATGTCGATACGCTCGGGCAGGGCGTGGCCATGCTGGCGCAGATAGGTCAGTTCGCGCTCGACGATCGCCTTGGCAAGATCGAATTCGGCGACTTCGCTGATCATCGGAAACATGATGCGCAGCGCGCGGCCGCCGCCGGCGCGCAGCAGGGCGCGGATCTGGCCGCGCAACAGGCCCGGCCGGTCGAGCCCGAGCCGGATCGCGCGCCAGCCCAGCGCCGGATTTTCCTCGATCACGGTCTCCATGTAGGGCAGCGCCTTGTCGCCGCCGATATCGAGGGTCCGGAAAGTCACCGGCTTGGACCCGGCGGCGTCCAGCACCGTGCGGTACAGCGCAAGCTGGTCGCTGGTACGCGGCAGGCTCTGCCCGACCATGAATTGCAGTTCGGTGCGGAACAGTCCGATGCCGGCGCTGCCGGTATCGTCGATATGCGGCAGGTCGATCGCGAGGCCGGCATTGATCATGAGTTCGATGTGCTGGCCGTCTTTGGTCACGCAGGGCTTGTCGCGCAGCGCCGAATACTGTGCCTGACGCCTGGCGCGAAACCGCACCCGCTCCGCATAGGCCGATTCGATCTCGGTCGAGGGCCGGACATAGATCGAGCCCGAGGTGCCGTCGACGATGATGGCGTCGCCGGGGTCGGCGATGCCCGGCGCGTTCGGCACCTCGCCGACCGCGGGAATGCCGAGCGCGCGCGCCACGATCGAGACGTGGGAATTGGCGGTGCCTTCCTCGAGCACGAGGCCGCGCAGTCGTTTGCGGTCGTAGTCGAGCAGGGCCGCCGGCCCCATCGCGCGCGCGATCAGGATGGCGTTGTCGGGTAGCTGTTCGCGCGACGGCGCGTGATCCTGCCCGACCAGTTGCCGCATCAGGCGGTAGCCGAGGTCCTCGAGATCGTGCAGGCGGTCGCGCAGATAGGGATCGGTGGAACGCAGCATGCGGGCGCGGGTGTCGGACTGCACGCGTTCGACGGCGGCCTCCGCGGTGAGTCCGGTGGCGACCGCCTCCTGCAGCCTGTGCGACCAGCCATGGTCATTGGCGAACATGCGGTAGGCTTCCAGCACGTCGCGGTGGTCGCCGCCATCGGCGACGTCGCCGCGCTCCAGCATGCGGTCGAGATCGGCGCGCAGCTTGGTCAGGGCGGCGTCGAGCCGCCTGATTTCCTTCGGCAGGTCCTCGGCGATGTAGTTGGTGATGACGACGCGCGGCTCGTGCAAGACAACGTGGCCGAGCGCGATGCCATCGGACAGGATCGCGCCGGTCTTGTGCAGCGAATGCCGGGCGGCGGGCTCGGCGCCAGGCTGTGCCAGCGCCGACAATTCGCCCGAGGCGATCATCTCCGCCAGCACCATCGCGGTGGTCTGCAGCGCCTCGACCTCTTCCTCGACATAGGTGCGCTTGGCGCGGTTCTGCACCACCAGTACGCCAAGCGTATTGCCGGCGCGCAGGATCGGCACGCCGAGGAACGAATGGTAGATCTCTTCGCCGGTCTCCGGGCGGAACGAGAATGCCGGATGGCTTTGCGCGTCGTTGAGATTGAGTGGGGTCGCCTCGCTCGCCACCAGGCCGACCAGGCCCTCATGCGAGCTCAGCACGGTGCGGTGCACGGCGTCGCGGTTGAGGCCTTCGGTGGCGTACAGTTCCAGGGTGTTGTCGACGCGCAGCACATAGGTCGAGCAGACCTCGGCCACCATGTTGGCCGCGATCAGCACCACGATCTTGTCCAGCCGTTCCTGGGCGCTGACGTGCTCCGCCATGGTTTCGCGGAGCCGTCTCAGCAAGACGCGGGGGCCTCCCGACGCGCTCCGCATGTGCTCAAATCCTCCCCCTTAAGGCCAGCCCGCCGGGTGGCCGGAGCTGGCGTAAAGTCCACTCAACACAACAATTTTATTCATTCGGCGCCGACCGCAAGCCTGAGATGCAGCCGAATCAGGACAGCCAAAACTGTGGCACAGTTTGCGGCGGCCGCCTCATCAGGCCGTATAGCGAATTGAGGCTTGTTGGCCAAGCAAAACGCCTGCCAGAGGTAATAACATCCTCTGCCGGCCCCATGCTGCGGGCGCTAAGGAAAAATTCTTCTAGGCCTGGTCGAGGCCGTAGAGCGCGTGCAGGGTGCGCACCGCAAGTTCGGTATAGGCGGCGTCGATCAGCACCGAAAACTTGATTTCGGAGGTGGTGATGGCGCGGATGTTGATGTTGCGCGCGGCCAGCGCCGCGAACGCCTTGGCGGCGACACCGGCATGGCTGCGCATGCCGCTGCCGATCACGGAGACCTTGGCGACATCGGTGGCGCTGTCGAGCCGGGCAAAGCCGATTCGGGCCTTGGCGCTGGTAATGGTATCGCGGGCGCGGCTGTAATCAGACGCCGGCACCGTGAAGGTGAGGTCGGTGGTAGCGCCGTCCTCCGAGACGTTCTGCACGATCATGTCGACATTGATATTGGCGTCCGCGAGCGGGCCGAAGATGGCGGCGGCGACGCCGGGCTTGTCCTCGATCTGGCGCACGGAAATCTGGGCTTCGTCCTTGGAAAAGGCGATGCCGGTGACGACGTGGCTCTCCATGATTTCCTCCTCGCTGCAGATCAGCGTGCCCGGCGGCGTGCCGTGCGGGTCGATATCCTCGGGCTTGTCGAAACTGGAACGGACGAATACCGGCATGTTGTGCACCATGCCGAGTTCCACCGAGCGGACCTGCAGCACCTTGGCACCCTGCGACGCCAGTTCCAACATGTCCTCGAAGGCGATCTTGTCGAGCCGGCGCGCCTTCGGAACCACCCGCGGGTCGGTGGTATAAACGCCGTCGACGTCGGTATAGATGTCGCAGCGGTTGGCATGAATGGCGGCGGCGACCGCAACCGCCGAGGTGTCGGAACCGCCGCGGCCGAGCGTGGTGATTCGCCCGGTTTGCGGATTGATGCCCTGGAAGCCGGCGATCACGGCGACTTCCTTGCGGTCCCTGAACCGGGCGATCAACTCGGTGCCGTCGATCTCGAGAATCCGCGCCGAGGCGTGGGCGTCGCTGGTCCTGATCGGGATCTGCCAGCCCTGCCAGGATCGCGCCTGGATGCCGATCGCCTGCAGGGCGATCGCGAGCAGGCCTGCGGTGACCTGTTCGCCCGAGGCCACCACGGCGTCGTATTCGCGCGCGTCATGCATCGGGGCGGCCTCGCGGCACCATTCCACCAGCTCATTGGTCTTGCCGGCCATCGCCGACACCACCACGGCGACATCGTGGCCGGCATCCACCTCGCGCTTCACATGCCGCGCGACATTGCGGATGCGCTCGATGTTGGCGACGGATGTCCCGCCGAATTTCATCACGAGGCGGCCCATGACGACTGGTGCAATCCCTTGACAAGGTCATTAGTGTGGCTCGCTCGGAAACCGCGCGCGCCGGCCAAAAGGCGCGTATACATAGCGGCGCGGGTGGGAGCAAGCAACCGGTTCGGGCCGTTGCCGGAAACGTTGCGGGCTTAAGTCATTGAGGCAAGCGTATGGGGCGTTATATCGACGATATCCTGCAGCCCGGCGAAAAGGTGCTGTATTCGACCAATGCGCACTGGATCTTCTATTTGCCGGCGATCGCGGTCTGGATCGTGGCCGCGGTGCTGCTCGCGCTGTCGCGCCTTACCACGGTCGACAGCCTTATTCTGGTGTGCCTCGCGGCCTCGGTGGTGATGGCGATCGTCGCGCTGGTCCTGACCGCGAAGGCCTGGTTCCATCGCTGGACCACCGAGACCGACGTCACCAATTTGCGCGTCGTGCACAAGACCGGATTCATCAAGCGCCGCACCTTTGAGATGAGCCTCGACAAAGTCGAGAGCGTCGACGTCAACCAGAGCATCCTCGGCCGCATCCTCAATTACGGCAGCGTCACGGTGCGCGGCGTCGGCGAGGGCGCCGAGACCATCGACACCATCGCCTCGCCACTCGACTTCCGCAACCACATCACGGCGCGATAGGGAGCCGCGCGCAAAGCCATGGCCATGCAGCAAAATACTCCTGCCAGTCCGTCCGGTGCGCCGGCAAGCACGGTCGATCCCGCCGAAGTCGCGAAGTTCTCAAAGCTCTCGGACGAATGGTGGGATCCGAACGGCAAGATGGCGCCGTTGCACAAGATCAATCCGCTGCGACTGAGCTATATTCGCGACGCCGCCTGCCGCAAGTTCCAGCGTAGCGCCAAGAGTTTGAGCTGCCTGTCCGGCCTGCGCATTCTCGACATCGGCTGCGGTGCCGGGCTGTTGTGTGAGCCGCTGACCAGGCTCGGCGCCCAGGTGATCGGGGTCGATCCGTCCGCCACCAACATCGCCACGGCCAAGGCGCATGCCGACAAGGGCCATCTCTCGATCGACTATCGCTGCACCACGGTGGAAGAAATGGACGCGCGCGAGCGCTTCGATATCGTGCTGGCGATGGAAGTGATCGAGCATGTCAGCGATGTCGGCGCGTTCCTCAATCGCTGCGCGACGATGCTGAAACCCGGCGGGCTGATGGTGGTCTCGACGCTCAACCGCAACTGGAAGAGCTTCGCACTCGCCATCGTCGGCGCGGAATATGTCCTGCGCTGGCTGCCGCGCGGCACCCATCAATGGGACAAATTCGTCACCCCCGACGAACTCGCGCGCCATCTCCTCGCCAGCAAGCTCGTCGTCACCGAGGAGACCGGCGTCGTCTACAGCCCGTTCGCCGATCGCTGGAGCCTCTCGCCCGACATGGACGTCAACTACATGGTGGTGGCGGAGGAGGCGTAGGCGCACATCTTCAGTATCCGTGATCGTCGCCGCGAGCGCAAGCGAAGCAATCCATCTCGCCGTCATTCCGGGGCGCGCGGAGCGCGAGCCCGGAATCCATACTCCCGATCGTGGTTATGGATTCCGGGCCTGCGCCAAAAGGCGCATCCCGGAATGACAGTGTTGGATTGCTTCGTCGCGGAGTTTATCATCGGCCCGCCGAAGCCGGGACCCGTTGGCTCCTCGCAATTGGCTAGGAGTGCTTACGCTCGTTGCGGCGCGGAGCCGGGGATCGGGCTTGGCCGGCTGCGGTGAATCGTGCCATGCCGCATGCAATCCTGCCGGTTGACCGGGCGGGCCGCGACCGGCACGGTGGCGACCGCATCCCGCCGACACCCGACTTTTCCCGTACATGATCAGCACCGCCACGCTCTGGATTCCCTTCACCATCACGGCTGCGCTCGGCCAGGTCGCACGCAACGCGATGCAGCGACAATTGAGCGGGCCGCTCGGCACCTGGGGCGCGACCAATATCCGCTTCCTGTTCGGCTTTCCGTTCTCGCTGGTGTTCTTCGCTGTCGTGATCGCGGCGACCGGCGATCATCTGCCATGGCCGAACGCGGCATTCTGGCCGTGGCTGCTGCTTGGCGCGCTGAGCCAGATCGTCGCCACCGGACTGATGCTGGTCGCGATGAACGACCGCTCCTTCGTGGTGACGACCGCCTATCTGAAGACCGAGGCGATCCAGACCGCGATCTTCGGCTTTGTATTCCTCGGCGACCATTTGACCATGCTCAAGGTGGTCGCGATCCTGATTGCCACGGTCGGCGTGATCGTCACCGCGCTGCGGCCGGGCGGCGAAAGGAATTTCGCCGACCTGAAACCGACCATTATCGGTCTGGTCGCCGCCGCCGCCTTCGCGCTGTCGGCAATCGGCTTTCGCGGCGCGATCATCACGGTGTCCGGCGTCTCGTTCGTGACCGCGGCGTCCTTTACGCTGGTATTCGGGCTGTTCGTGCAGACCGTGGTGCTGACGATCTACCTCCTGGCGCGCGCGCCCGACGTGCTCGGCAAGATCCTCGCCCTGTGGAAGCCGTCGCTGTTCGCCGGCTTCATGGGCGCGTTCGCCTCCCAGTTCTGGTTCCTGGCCTTCGCGCTCACCGCCGCCGCCAACGTCCGCACCCTGGCGCTGGTCGAGGTGCTGTTCGCGCAAGGCGTGGCGTATTATTCGTTCAAGCAGCCATTATCGGCACGTGAACTGTCCGGCATCGCGCTAATCGTGATCGGCGTGGCGCTGCTGGTCGCGGTCTAGACTAGATTCTTGTACCCACTTCGCTCGAAAACACTTTAGCGCCGGAACACGATCAGCACCGCGCCTGCGGCGATCAGGGCTATGCCAAGCCAGCCGTTCAGCGATGGGCGCTCGCCGAGGAAGATCACGCCGAACAGCGCCACCAGCACCACACTCAGCTTGTCGATCGGCGCCACCAGCGTTGCCGGCCCGAGCTTCAGTGCGCGGAAATAGCACAGCCATGACGCACCGGTGCCGAGACCGGAAAGCAGCAGAAACAGCCAGCTCTTTGGCGAAACCGAACCGGGCGCGGTGAATTGGCCGGTCGCGAACAGGATCAGCGAAAGGCTGACCAGCACGATGATGGTGCGGATGAAGGTGGCGAGGTCGGGATTGATATCCTCGACGCCGATCTTGGCGAAAATCGCGGTCAGCGCCGCGAACACCGCCGACAATACCGCCCAGACCTGCCAGGACGACAAGCTTATCGGGCTCATCAAGGATGCTCCTGCGACGACAAAACGCGCGCCGCGCCAACGACCGGCGTCAGTTGCGGTCGTCCGGCAAGATCGGCAGCGGCGACACCTCGACGCCCTCGTCGATCAGCGCGCGCGCTTCATCCGGCGAGGCCTCGCCGTAGATCGGACGATGCTCGACATCGCCGTAATGCATTTTGCGGGCTTCGTTGGCGAAACGCTCACCGACATTGTCGGCGTTCTTTACGATGTGATCGCGCAGCTCTTTCAGCTTGACGCGCAGCTCGCGCTCCTGCGCCAGCATCAGCGGGGTCGATGCCGGCGCCGGCGTGGTCTCGGCGGCCGGAGCCGGGGCCGGGTTGTCGCGGCCCATCTTGCTCGCGATCTGCGGGGCCATGATGCCGCGCTCGACCTTGGACGAGCCGCAAACGGGGCAGCTCACGAGCTTGCGTCGTTCCTGGACTTCATAGGCCGCAGAACTCTGGAACCAGCTCTCGAACGGATGGCCGAGCTCGCAGCGCAGTTGGTAGCGGATCATGCCGATCCCCGCACCAGGTGCAGATGGTCGGGACCCGCTTTCGGATCGGCCACGCTGAAACGCCGGCCGTGCTGCAATGACGGCACCGTCTTGCGCGCGCTCGCGACCCGGGCCGGATCGATCTTCGCCAGGATCACGCCCGGCTCGACGCCGGCTTCGGCAAGCACGGTGCCCCAGGGATCGATGATCAGCGAGTGGCCATAGGTCTCGCGCTTGTTCTCGTGCAGCCCGGCCTGCGCGGCGGCGAACACAAAACAGCCATTCTCGATGGCGCGGGCGCGCAGCAGCGTATGCCAATGCGCTTCGCCGGTCTTGCGGGTGAAGGCGGAGGGCACGGTGAAGAATGCCGCGCCGCTCTCGGCGAGCGCGCGGTACAGCGCCGGAAACCGCACATCGTAGCAGATCGTCAGCCCCAGCCGGCCCCACGGCAGATCAGCGATCACGGCGGTCTCGCCGGGCTGATAATTGGCGGATTCGCGGTAGCTCTCGCCGCCGGGCAGGTCGATGTCAAACATGTGGATCTTGTCGTAACTCGCGATCAGCGTGCCGTCCGGGCCGATCAGAAACGAGCGGTTGACGGCTTTCTCCGGCGAGGCGCGCAGCGCCAGCGAGCCGATATGGAGATGAATTTTCAGCTCCGCCGCCAGCGCGCGGTAAGCCTTGAGCGAACGATCGTCTTCCTCGGCGGCAAGCAGCTCGAACAGCGCCTCGCGGCTTTGCTGCATCATGTTGCTGACCTCGGGGGTCAGCACGTAGGCGGCGCCCTGCCGCGCGGCTTCGCGAATGAGGCTCGCTGCCTGTTCGAGGCTCGGTTCCGGCAACAGCCCGGTGCGCATCTGCACCATGGCGGCGGTAAAGGTGAGGTCAGCGCTCATGAATTGGCCTTTTCACCGGCCAGCAGCGAATCAAGCTTGCCCTCGCGGTCCAGCGCATAGAGTTCTTCGCATCCGCCGATATGGATCCGTCCGATGAAGATCTGCGGAAAGGTCGTGCCGGCGCCGGTGCGATTCCACATCTCCTGACGCAGCGCCGGGTCGGTGGCGACATCAAATTCGGTGAACGCGGCTTTTTTGCGCGTCAGCAGCGATTTCGCGGCGCTGCAATAGCCGCAGCCCGGGCGGGTGTAGATCTCAATCGAGACGGTCATGTCACGCTTTCGGGAAACGATACCGGATTATATGGGAGCTTTGTGGGTGCCGACAACCCGGGCGAATACCAGCACATCGACTTGCGCCGCCCCGGCGCGCAACAGCGCCCGGGCACAGGCGTCGACCGTGGCGCCGGAGGTCAGCACATCGTCGATCAGCACCACACGGCGGCCGGCAATGTCGGCCTTGCGATCGGGGGCGACCCTGAACGCGCCCTGCACATTGCTGGCGCGCTGCGTCCGCGACAGGCCGACCTGCTGCTCGGTCGGCCGCACCCGCCGAAGCGCTTCCGAGGCCAGTTTCACCCCGGTTTGGCGCTCGATCACGCGGGCGAGGGCGCCGGATTGATTGAATCGGCGGCTCCAGGCCCGCCGCCAGTGCAGCGGTACCGGAACCAACAGGTCGGCCTCGCCGAGCAGTTCACGGCCGGCGCGCGCCATCCAGCGGCCCATGGTCGGCGCCAGATCGGTGCGATCCTGGTATTTCAGCGCATGCACCAGCGTGCGGGCGACGTCGTCATAGCGAACCGCGGCGCGGGCGCGCGCATAGGCCGGCGGATCGGCGATCGCCTCCATCGACAGCAGGCCGGGGCCCGGATCGTAGACAAAGGGAATGCCGAGTCGCGGGCAAAATGGCGCGGCGATGAACGACAGCCGGGCCCAGCACTCCGCGCAAACGCCCTCGCCGTCGACCGGCGCGCGACAGGCCACGCACAGCGTCGGCAGTGCGACATCGAGCGCCAGTTTTGCTGCGCGCCACCACGCGCTGCGGCAGGCGGCGAGCGCACCGCGTAGAGGGCCGGAGATGGAACGGGATGGCGATGCTTCGGCGTCCATCCGCCGAGGTTAGCGGCCGCTGGCACGACGCTCAAGATGATCGGATTGCCAGAACGAGGCCGACCGGCGTACCAACGGGCATGACCCCGTCCCCGACCGCGACGCCGATGCTGTTCGACCGGGCGCTGCTGCGCGCGCGACAGAGCCGTGCGTTGCGCAGCGGGCCGGCCACCTTCCTGCTCGATCGCGCCAGCGAGGACATGGCGGACAGGCTGCGTGCGGTGACGCGCGATTTTGCCGATGCCGCCGACATCTGGACCCCGGGCGAAGGCCTGCAAAAGCTGGCGCGCGACCGCTGCAAATCCTTCACCCATCTCGATCTGCCGGGCTCGCCGCAGGAAATTCTGCCGTTCGCGCCGGAATCGCTCGACCTCGCGCTCTCCGCACTGGCGTTCCAGTTTGTCAACGATCTGCCCGGCGTGCTCTCGCAAATCCGCCGGGCGCTAAAGCCCGACGGGCTGCTTCTGGCGGCGATGGTCGGCGGCGACACCCTGACCGAGCTCAGGCAGTCGTTCGCCGCAGCCGAGGCCGAATGCGAAGCCGGGGTCTCGCCGCGCGTCGCGCCGTTTGCCGATCTGCGCGACATCGGCGCGCTGCTGCAGCGCGCCGGCTTCGCGCTGCCGGTCACCGACATCGATTCCGTCGTGGTACGCTATGACGACGCGTTCGCGCTGATGCAGGATCTGCGGCGGATGGCTGCGACCAATATTGTGTTGGAGCGGCGCAAAACCCCGACCCGCCGGGCGACGCTGTTGCGGATGGCGCAGATCTACCGCGAACGCTTCGCCGATCCCGATGGCCGCATCCGCGCCACGTTCGACCTGATCTGGCTGTCCGGCTGGGCGCCGCATCACAGCCAGCAACAGCCGCTCAAGCCGGGTTCGGCCAAAGCCAGCCTAGCCGAGGCGGTGAGACGCCCGAAGGGCTAGCGCAATTTCGACCTTGATGGATTCATCCTTCGAGACGCATCGCTTCGCGATGCTCCTCATCAGGACTCAGACCCTCATGGTGAGGAGCCGCGCCTTGCGCGGCGTCTCGAACCACGAGGCCTCGGGAGAAGCGACAATGATTCGAGTGAACCAAAAACCGCGTTAGTGCCTCGTGCCCGGGAACCGTCACATCAATAGATCGACCAGATGCGGGATCAGCGGCGTGTCGGCCGGCGGCATCGGATAGTCGCGCAGCTTGTTGGCGCGGACCCAGGCGAGCTGCTGTCCCTCGCGCGCGACCGCGTTCCCCTCCCAGCGCCGGCAGATGTAAAGCGGCATCAAGAGATGGAAACTGTCATAGCCGTGGCTGGCGAAGGTCAACGGCGCGAGGCAGGGCTCGCTGACCGTGATGCCGATTTCCTCCCGCAGTTCGCGGATCAGCGTCTGTTCCGGCCGCTCGCCGGGTTCGAGTTTGCCGCCGGGAAATTCCCACAACCCCGCCAGCGTCTTGCCTTCCGGCCGCTGCGCGATCAGCACGCGCTTGTCGGGGTCGATCAGCGCACAGGCGACGACGAGGGTGAGTTTGATGTCAGGCATCCATTTTCACTAACCGCCTGCCAGCAACCGCAGGCTCACTCACGAGCGGTAGTCGCCGTTGATCGCGACATATTCCTTGGTGAGGTCGCAGGTCAGCACGCGGTCGTGGCCCTTGCCGAGTCCGAGCGCAATCTTGATCTGGATTTTCGGATTCTTCATCGCGCTGGAGACCTGCGCCTCGTCATAGGACGGATCACGGGCGCCGCGGCTGGCGACGCGGATGCCGTTGAACGCGATCGAAAGCTTGTCGCGGTTGGCAGGTTCGCCGGCCTTGCCGACCGCCATCACGACGCGGCCCCAATTGGCGTCTTCGCCGGCGATCGCGGTCTTCACCAGCGGCGAATTCGCCACCGACATCGCGATCCGGCGTGCCGACGCCTTGGTCGTCGCGCCCTCGACGATGATCTCGACCAGTTTGCGCGCGCCTTCGCCGTCGCGGGCGACCTGTTCGGCGAGATTGGCGAGCACGGCACGGAAGGCGGCGGCGAAAGCCTTCAGGCGCGGGTCGCTGGCGCGGCTGATTTTCGGCGCGCCGTTCTCGGCCGCAGCTCCGGTGGCGAACGCCAGCAGCGTATCCGATGTCGAGGTGTCGCCGTCGATGGTGACGGCATTGAAGGTGTCCTCGACGCCGTTCTTGAGCAGCGATTGCAGCGCGCCCGCCGTAATCGGCGCGTCGGTGAACACGAAGGCCAGCATGGTCGCCATGTCGGGCGCGATCATTCCGGCGCCCTTGGCGATGCCGTTGATGATAACCGTGGCCCGGCCGAGCTTCACGGTCGATGTCGCGACCTTGGCGAAGGTGTCGGTGGTCATGATGGCCCTGGCGGCGCCCATCCATTCGCCCGGCGTCGCCTGTTGCGCCAGCGCGCCCAGCACGCCGTTGAACTTGGTGGCGTCGAGCGGCTCGCCGATCACGCCGGTGGAGGCAAGAAACACCTCGCCGACGCTGCATCCGACGGCCTTGGCGGCGATATCGGCGGTCAGCGCGGTTGCCTGGCGTCCGGTCCTGCCGGTGAACGCATTGGCATTGCCGGAATTCACCACCAGCGCGCGGGCCCGACCGCGGCCCAGTCTGGCGCGGCACCATTCCACCGGGGCGGACGGGCATTTCGATCGGGTGAAGACGCCGGCAACCGCCGTACCCTTGTCCATCACCGCAAGCAGCACATCGGTGCGGTCGCTGTAGCGGATGCCGGCGGCGGCGGTCGCGAGCCTGACGCCTGCAATCACCGGCATGTCCGGCACGTCGGTTGGGGCGAGGGGAGAGACGGTAGTGGACATGGGGTGCCCTGGGATCGACCAAGTTTCAACCGCGTGGCCGGATGATTCCGGCCACCCACATCGTCAGGCCTGTCGAGCCGCGCTCAAGACGTGGATGCCCGGGACGGAGCCGGGCTGACGCCAAATTAGCGAAGTCCGATGGCGAAGTCGATTTACTTCTTGGCCGGGGCCATCTTGGCATCGGTCGCCGCGTCGGGCTTGGGTGCGGCATCGGCAGGCTGGTCCAGGCGCTCGATCTTGGCAGTTTCACGCAGCTTCGCCACGTAGTCCGCCTGCGCCTTGCGTGTCACATAGGTCTCGATCTGGCCCTTGACCTGATCGAAGTCGGGCGGCTTGCGGTTGCGCTTTTCCTCGACCTTGATGATGTGCCAGCCGAACTGCGACTTCACCGGATCGGAGATCTTGCCGGGCTCGAGCGAGAAGGCGACGGCGGAGAATTCCGGGACCATCTGATCCTTGGTGAAGAAGCCGAGGTCGCCGCCATCGGATGCGCCGGGATCCTTGGATTTCTTCTTGGCGAGATCGGCAAAATCGGCGCCCTTCTTGAGTTCCTCCTCGATCGCCTTGGCCTCGTCCTCGGTCGCGACCAGGATGTGGCGGGCGTGAACCTCCTGTTCGCTGGTGATCTGCTTGGCGGCGTCGTCATAGACCTTCTTCATGGCCTCGTCGGTCGTTGCCGCCTTGCCCTCGTTCGCCAGCAGGCTGTCCATCAACAGCCGGTTGCGAGCGAATGCCATCCGCTTCTTGAACTCGTCGCTGTCCTCGACTTTCTTGTCCTCGGCCGCCTTGGCGACGATCTTCATGTCGATCAGAAACGCCAGCAGATTTTCCTTTTTGGTCGCGGGGTCCATCTTCTCCAGGCTCGGACCGAGTTCCTCCTCGGCGATCGCCATGTCGCTTTGGCGGATTTCCGAGCCATTCACCTTGGCGAGCACCGGGTTGGCGTCGTCGGCGCGCGCCGGCAGCCCGGACAGCAAAGTCATTGCCAGACAGCCCACCATAGCGGCGGAGGCGAGGCCGAGGCGCAGGCCGGATTTCGTTTCCGGGAACGAGGTGGTCATGGAAAATCCTTATGGGGCTATTTGGGGCGGCGGGACACTCGCCCAATCGGGTAGCCTTGGCAACGCGAAAAGTCTGTCAAAATGATGAATTCCTTGACAGCTTCGCGCCGTTGACAAGGCCCGGACTGGGCCATATCTCTGCGAAAACCGGGTCAATGGCGATAGCGCTTGTCTGGCTGCGCTTTTGGCCGATGAACCTTGATTTGCTGATTTCCCACTCATTTGGCGGCGCTGCCGGATCGGGCCGGTGCCGCGATGCGTCACGATGAGTTGATAGAGTCCCGGGTGGATGACGTCATGGCGGCAACGCCGAACCGCAAAGACAGGAATTTGGCATGATCGGCGCGCTCGCCCGCAAGTTTTTCGGCTCCGCCAATGACCGCCGGGTCAAGGGCTATCAGGCTCGGGTCGACGCCATCAATGCGCTGGAGCCGGAGATCGCGGCGCTGTCGGATGAAGCGCTGAAGGCGCGCACCGTCGAGTTCCGCAGCCAGCTTGCCGACGGCAAGACCCTCGACGACCTCCTGGTTCCCGCTTTCGCCACGGTCCGCGAGGCCGCCAAGCGGACGCTCGAGCAGCGCCATTTCGACGTGCAGTTGATCGGCGGCATGGTGCTCCACGAAGGCGATATCGCCGAGATGAAGACCGGCGAAGGCAAGACGCTGGTCGCAACCCTCGCGGTCTATCTCAACGCCCTGGCCGGCAAGGGGGTCCACGTCGTCACCGTCAATGACTATCTCGCCCGGCGCAACTCCGCCTGGATGGGGCAGATCTACAATTTCCTCGGTCTCACCACCGGCGTGATCGTCCACGGCCTCGACGATGCCGAGCGCAAGGAGGCCTATGCATGCGACATCACCTACGGCACCAATAACGAATACGGTTTCGACTATCTGCGCGACAACATGAAGTACCGCCTGGAAGACATGGTCCAGCGCAGTCACTTCTACGCCATCGTCGACGAGGTCGACTCGATCCTGATCGACGAGGCGCGCACGCCGCTGATCATCTCCGGCCCGCTCGACGACCGTTCGGATTTCTACAATACCATCGACACCTTCTTTCCCCAGCTCGACAAGACCGACTATGACGTCGACGAGAAGCAGCGCACGGTGACGCTGACCGAAGCCGGCATGGAGAAGATCGAAACGCTGCTGCGCGACGCCGGCCAGCTCAAGGGCGAATCGCTTTACGACATTGAGAACGTCTCCGTCGTTCACCACATCAACCAGGCGCTGCGCGCCCATACGCTGTTCACGCGCGACAAGGACTACATCGTCCGCGACGACGAGGTCATCATCATCGACGAATTCACCGGCCGCATGATGCCGGGCCGGCGCTATTCCGAGGGCCTGCATCAGGCGCTGGAAGCCAAGGAGCATGTGCAGGTTCAGCCGGAAAACCAGACGCTGGCCTCGATCACCTTCCAGAATTATTTCCGGATGTATGCGAAGCTCGCCGGCATGACCGGTACGGCGGCGACCGAGGCCGACGAGCTGTTCGACATCTACAAGCTGGAAGTGGTGGAAATCCCGACCAATCTGCCGGTGGCCCGCCTCGACGAGGATGACGAGGTCTATCGCACCCAAAACGAGAAATACGCCGCGATCCTGACCGAGATCGAACGCGCCAATGCGCGGCTGCAGCCGGTGCTGGTCGGCACCGCCTCGATCGAAAAGTCCGAGGTGCTCGCCGACTATCTCAAGAAGCACGGCTACAAGCAGATCGATTTCGGCAACGAAAATGCCATGGAGAAGCTGTATGCCGCGGCGCGCGCCGGCAAGCCGGCAAAGCTGTTCGCGGTGCTGAACGCGCGCTTCCACGAACAGGAAGCCTATATCGTGGCCGAGGCCGGCGTGCCCGGCGCGATCACGATTGCGACCAACATGGCCGGCCGCGGCACCGACATCAAGCTCGGCGGTTCGCTTGAAATGCGGATCCAGCACGAGACCGCCGGCATCACCGACGAGTCCGAGAAGGCCGCCAGGATCGAGCGCATCAAGGCCGACGTCGAGCGCTTCCGCAACATCGTGCTGGAAGCCGAGGACACCGTCGAGGTCGAGCCGGCAAAGGGCGCCAAGCCGGCGAAAACCGCGGCCCGGCCGGGCGGGCTCTACATCATCGGCTCCGAGCGCCATGAATCGCGGCGCATCGACAACCAGTTGCGTGGCCGATCCGGACGCCAGGGCGATCCCGGACGATCCAAATTCTTCCTGTCGCTGGAAGACGATCTGATGCGGATCTTCGGCTCCGACCGGCTCGACAGCATGCTGACCCGGCTCGGCCTCAAGGACGGCGAGGCCATCATCCATCCCTGGATCAACAAGGCGCTGGAGAAGGCGCAGCAGAAGGTCGAAGCCCGCAACTTCGACATCCGCAAGAATCTCCTCAAGTTCGACAACGTCCAGAACGACCAGCGCAAGGTCATTTTCGACCAGCGCGTCGATCTGATGAAGGACGACAGCGTCGCCGAGACCGTGGCCGATATGCGCCACGCCTTTGTCGAGGATGTCGTCACCAAGCATGTGCCCGAACACGCCTACGCCGAACAATGGGACGTCGCGGGCCTGAAGGAAGAACTGAAGCGCGTGCTCGACATCGACCTGCCGGTCGATCAATGGGCCAAGGAAGAAGGCATCGCCGACGAGGAACTGCTGTCGCGCATCGAGGGCCGCGTCGACGAGCACATGGCGGCCAAGGTGGCGCAGTGGGGTCCCGACGTGATGCGCTACGTCGAAAAGACCATCCTGCTGCAGACGCTGGATCATCTGTGGCGCGAGCATCTGATCATGCTCGATCATCTGCGGCAGGTGATCGGCCTGCGCGGCTACGGCCAGCGCGACCCGCTGCAGGAATACAAATCGGAAGCCTTCAGCCTGTTCGAGGCGATGATCGCCCATCTGCGCGAGGCCGTGACTGCGCAGCTCATGCGGGTCGAGATCGTTCCGCCGGAAGAACAGCAGCCGGAACTGCCGCAGATGGAGGCGCACAAATTCGACCCCAATACCGGAGAGGACGCGCTGGCATTCGCGGGCGCCTCGCTGGTGCCGGCGGCGACCGCCGCCCGCGATCCGAAAAACCCCGCGAGCTGGGGCAAGGTCGGCCGCAACGAGGACTGCCCGTGCGGCTCCGGCAAGAAATACAAGCACTGCCACGGCCGCTATGCGTGAGCCGAGCGTCGCAGCGTCGCAACCATAAAAAGTCCATCGTCATTGCGCGGAACGCAAGCGACGACGCATTCCACTCCGTCATTCCGGGGCGGCGCGCAAGCGCCGAGCCCGGAATCCAAAACCACCGATGCCGGTTGTTAGTGGGAAAGCGGCCCCAGCTTCGTGCAACATCAACGTTCGCGGTTATGGATTCCGGGCTCGCGCCAAGAAGCGCGCCCCGGAATGACGAGAAAGAGGTTCGTGACGCCCGTTGGCTCGCAGCAATGACGGCGCTTAGGTCGCCCCCACGCGCTTATTGCGCGGCGGAGAAGCGGCTCTCGAACGAATTCGCCGGCACGATCGGCTGCGCGCCGCCCACGAGGGTGCCCTTGGCGGCGGCGGCCGGCGGGTTCGGGGTATCCGAGATCGACGGTTTCAGCGGCGGCTTGGCGGCGGCCTGCTTGATCTCGGGCTTATGTGCTGCTTCCGGATGCGGCTCGGTCCGCTTGGCCGCGATCACTTTCGGCTTCGCTGCCGTCGCCGGCGGTGGCGCGCTGGCGGTGGTATCGGCCGACGCGCCGCCGAGCCCGACCTTGCGGGCGAGGCTGCTGAAGAATCCGTCAGATTGGGGGCTCGGCGCTGCCGCCGCCATCCGCGTCGACGGCGCCGGCGTGGCCGCCGCGACCGCGGGCTCTTCCAGGCTTGGCGGGTGCGGTGGATTGACGTGCGAGGGAATGGTGCCGGGCGCGCGCGACAGCGCCAGCAGCGACAGGCTCTGGCCCTCGCCGCCGTCGGACAGGCCGGTGTTGCCGTCGGGCAGCTTGGCGGCGAACACCTTGTTCATGCCGCCGTCGATGCCGGTATTCATCCGGGCCACCGGCGTTCCCTTCGCCACCAGTCTCGCCATCTCGGCGTCATCGGCCTGCTGCTTCTGGCGCACGGCGTCGGCGATTTCATCCGGGATCACATAGGCCGGGCATTTGGCCGATGCCTCGAAGACCGGATCGTGGGTGGCGTTCGGCGGCTTCGCTGCGTCGAACACATATTTCTTCTCGCAGAAATCGACCTTGGGTTCCTGCTTCGTCACTTCGAAATGATCGTTGCCTTCCTTGATCATTCGCCAGAACGGCATGTTCGGATTGTTGCGATGCCTGGCCAAGTTCAGGGCCGTCAGCCGGAACGGATAGGCCTGGAATTGAAATGAGCGCTGGCCGCCGAAGAACAATTCCCGTCCCAGCGAATAGATTTCCGCGATCTGCTCGTCGGTCATGGCATAACAGCCGCGCGACGAGCAGTCGCCATGCACCATCAGCTCCGAGCCGGTGCGGCCGAGTGCGCGGTCGAAGGCATTGGGAAAGCCGGTGTTGAACGAGAGGTAGTACGCCGATTGCGGGTTCATCTGCGCCGGCGAGATGGCATAGAAGCCTTCCGGCGCCTGGCGGTCGCCCTCGCGGACCTTGGGCCCGAGGTCGCCCGACCAGCGGCAGATCGGATAGGTCTTCAGGAGCGCGAAGCGGCCGGAGCGATTCTGTTTCCAGACCTCAAGCTCGGCTTCCTCCTTGAACAGCCGGACCAGGATCGGCGACTGCAGATCCATGTCCTTTTCGACCATCGCGGCGACCAGTTTCGGCGGGACCGGCTGGTTGGCCTTGGCGTTGCTCGCGAGCGAGACTTCGTCGCTGTTGCAGCCGGCCAGTAGCACACCAGCCGCCAGCGCGGCTGATGTGACGAGCACGCGGACCAGCGAGCGGCAGATCAATGCAAAGCTCCACACCCGACGGGCAATTTCGCACCCCAATTATAGCGTCCGTGCCCTGAAGCCATTGACTAAAATATTATCCTTCGGCCCCCGGGGTCGCAAGCCGCCGGTGGCGCGGCGGCAGGATCCATCGCAGCCATGGTCAATAGACGTTAAATATCGCGGTCGGGGCCTAATTGCGGCCAAAATGCCTTATTCCGGAAAAAAGCCGCAGCCGACCATCCGAATCGTGTGGCCGCAACCCCGGCTCAGCCCAGTTTCCGGCCGATATCGAGGAATTTCTGGCGCCGCTGCTGGCGAATCATCTCCGGCGTGAGATTGCCGAGATCGTTCAAGGCCTGCGCGACCGCCTCACCGGTGATCGCGATCATGGCGTTGGGGTCGCGGTGAGCACCACCCGGGGGCTCTTTCAGGATCGAATCAATCACGCCGAAACGCAGCATGTCCTGCGCCGTGATCTTCATGCTGTTGGCGGCTTCCTGCGCCTTGGTCCCGTCGCGCCACAAGATCGAGGACGCCGCTTCCGGCGAGATCACGCTGTAGATCGCATGCTCCAACATCAGCACGCGGTTGGCCGTGGTGATGGCGATGGCGCCGCCCGACATGCCTTCGCCGGTGATGATGGCGACATTGGCCACGCCGAGCGACAGGCAGGCATCGGTGGAACGGGCGATGGCTTCGGCCTGGCCGCGCTCCTCGGCGCCGATCCCCGGATAGGCGCCGGCAGAATCGACGATCGACAGCACGGGAATTCTGAACCGGTCGGCCATCTCCATCAGCCGCACCGCCTTGCGGTAGCCTTCGGGACGCGCCATGCCGAAATTATGCTTGATACGGGACTCGGTGGTGGCGCCTTTTTCCTGGCCGATCACGCAGATGCTTTCGCCGCGAAAGCGGCCGAAGCCGCCCAACAGCGCCTCGTCCTCGCCGAATTTGCGGTCGCCCGCGAGCGGCGTGAACTCGGTGATCAGCGCGTTGATGAAGTCGGTCAGATGCGGCCGCTGCGGATGGCGCGCGACCAGGGTTTTCTGCCACGGCGTCAGGTTGTCATACAGGTCGCTCAGCGCCTGCGCGGCCTTGTCCTCGATCCGCGAAATCTCTTCGCTGATGTCGCTGCCGGTGGCCGCGAGTGCGCGCAATTCGTCGACCTTGGAGTCGAGTTCGGCAACGGGTTTTTCGAAATCAAGGTAGCTGCGCATGTGATCCGGCATCAAATCACTATAAGGAGGAACGCGCTAGGAGGCGAAGCGGAATTGGGTTGGGTGAAGAAGTCAAGTATCTTCAATTATTTATCCCGCATTCCGCGCCAACGCGCCTGGGGCAGCGGGTCGCGGGCTGGAACCGGCTCTTTCAGGTGAGACGCCGCCGAAGTCAAGACCGGAACGTTATTTCTGTGCCAGCGGATGCAGGTCGCGCACCAGGCTTTTGAGGCGCTCCTCGACCACATGGGTGTAGATCTGGGTGGTGGAGATGTCGGTGTGGCCGAGCAGCGTCTGCACGATGCGCAAATCAGCGCCGTTGTGCAGGAGGTGGCTCGCGAAGGCGTGCCGCAGCACATGCGGGCTGACGAGCCGCGGCGCAAGACCGGAGACGGCCGCTAGCTGCTTCAGATCGCGTGCGAAATGCTGCCGCGTCAGATGGCCGCTTTCGCCGAACGAGGGGAACAGCCATTTCGCGGCCGGTCGGCCTTTCGATGCGAGGCCGGCCTTGTCCTTGTCCGGCTTCAGCGCTGCCATCGCCGCGAGGTAGTCAGCCATCGCCCGCCGCGACGGCTCGTTCAGCGGCACCAACCGTTCCTTGTTGCCCTTGCCGCGTACCACAATCATGGCGGCGTCGCGGCGCGACGCCGCCAGCGGCAGCGATACCAGCTCCGATACTCGCAGGCCGGTGGCGTACAGCACCTCGAGCAGGCAATACAGCCGCATCGCGCGCAGCCGTTGCAGCGCAGATGCTTCCGGAGTGTCGGCCAGAGCCTTGGCCCGCGCCAGCAATCGATCGACGTCGGCGATCGATAGCACCTTCGGCAGGCCGCGGCCGCGCTTCGGGCCGGACAGGATCGCAGCGGGATCGTCGCCGCGAATCCGCTCGTTCAAGAGAAAGCGAAACAGATGCCGCATCGCCGACAGCCGGCGCGCCACGCTCGAGGACCTGAAGCCGCGAACGTCCAGATCGGCGAGATAGTCCCGCAGCGCCTGGGTTTCGGCGCCGGCGAAATCCTGCCCGGCGCGGCCGAGAAACCCGGAAAAATCCTCAAGATCGCGGCGGTAGGCGTCGAGCGTGTTGGTGCCGGCGCCCTGTTCGGCTGCGAGCATGTCGAGAAACAGGCCGATCAGCTTGGTATCCGAGGTCCTGGAACGCATTCCCGACCTTACCCGTTATTTCTTGAGGAACTTGTCCGCCGGGATGGTGACGCTGATTTCCCGCGGCTTCGGGTTAACGAAATTCGCCAGCGCGAAAATCACGCCGTAGACGATGCCGCAAATTACCGCGACCACCGTCAGAAAGCGGAACAGGCTGGGCATCAGTGAGGCTCAGGCGGCGAATTAACCATTAAATCATCGGGATGGCCGAGGGTGACTACCAACATGTTCCCCCGCCCGTTGCAAGAGTCTCTGGCAACCATGTCGGCGGGGGTAGTATGGTGACATGGAACCCGCAATTCCGCCGCGATAGAGCTTTTTGATGCCTGAAATAGCCTCACCTGCTCCCGCCAGCACATCCCTCGAGGCCGAGATCACGGCGGCGCTGGGAAGGCGTTCGATCGTGTTGATCGGGATGATGGGCGCCGGCAAATCCACCATCGGGCGCCGGCTGTCGGCCCGACTGCGGCTGCCGTTTCTTGACGCCGATACCGAGATCGAGGCCGCGGCGGGAATGTCGATACCGGACATCTTCGAAAACCATGGCGAGCCGCATTTCCGCGATGGTGAGGCGCGGGTGATCGCGCGGTTGCTCGACAGCGGCCCCGCCGTGATGGCCACCGGGGGCGGCGCGTTCTTGCGCGAGGAGACCCGTAACCGTATCCGCAGCCAGGCGGTTTCGATCTGGCTCAAGGCCGATGCCGACATCATCATGCGCCGGGTCAAGCGCCGTGCCGACCGTCCGCTGCTGCAGACCGCCGACCCGACCGCCACGGTCGGGCGCCTGCTTGGCGAACGCGAGCCGTTCTACCGCCACGCCGACCTGATGATCTGGTCGCGCGACGTACCACACGAAAAAATCGTCGACGAGTGCATCGATGCCCTGCAGGCCTGGTTGTGCGGCGGTGGCACCGGCGCCGGCGCAAACACGACGCCGGGCACTTTGGACGCCGCACGATGACCGCGCCGCTCAAACACACCGATCCGATCACGGTCGACGTCGCGCTGGGTGCGCGATCCTACGATATTGTCATCGGCCGCGATCTGCTGCCGTCGCTGGGGGAGCGCATCGCCGCCTTGCGGCCGGGGGCGCGCACCGCGATCGTCACCGACCGCGAGGTCGCCAGGCACTGGTTGGCACCGACGAAGGCTGCGCTGTCGAAGGCCGGTCTTGCGACATCGGCCGTCATTGTCGGGGAGGGCGAGGGTTCGAAAACCTATGCCGGCCTCGAACAGGTCAGCGAGGCGCTGATCGCGGCAAAGATCGAGCGCAACGATCTGGTGGTCGCGCTCGGCGGCGGGGTGGTCGGCGACCTCGCCGGCTTTGCCGCCGCGATCCTGCGCCGTGGCGTCGATTTCGTGCAGGTGCCGACCTCGCTATTGGCCCAGGTCAATTCCTCGGTGGGCGGCAAGACCGGGATCAATTCGCCGCGCGGCAAGAACCTGCTCGGCGCGTTTCACCAGCCGGTGCTGGTGGTGGCGGACACGGCCGTGCTCGACACCCTGTCGCCACGCCAGTTCCGCGCCGGCTATGCCGAAGTCGCCAAATACGGCGCCCTCGGCGATGAAGCTTTTTTCGCCTGGCTCGAGGCTAACCATGGCGAAATCCTTGCCGGCGGCGCCGCGCGCGAGCACGCCATCGCCACCTCGTGCCGCGCCAAGGCCGCGATCGTGGCGCGCGACGAACGCGAGACCGGCGAGCGCGCTCTGCTTAATCTCGGCCATACTTTCGGCCATGCCCTCGAAGCGGCGAGCGGATTTTCCGACCGGCTGTTCCATGGCGAAGGCGTCGCCGTCGGCATGGTGCTGGCGGCGGAGTTTTCGGCGCAACTCGGCATGATCGCCGAATCGGACGCTGCGCGCATCGCGCGCCACCTTGCCGCGGTGGGTCTGCCGACCCATCTGCAGGACATTGCGGGATTTGCCCAGGAAGGGCTCGCGAATGCCGACACGCTGATGACGCTGATGGCGCAGGACAAGAAGGTCAAACGCGGCCGCCTGACCTTCATCCTGCTCGAGGCGGTCGGCCGCGCCGTGATCGCTCCGGATGTCGAGCCGTCGCTGGTGCGCGACTTTCTCGAACGCAGGCTGGCCGGCAAGATTTAAGGCACGATCCGAAGGCCGGACGGCGGCCATCGCGATCATCGTGTTCCAATCCGGGAATGAAGTGAACGCCATATAATGGACTGGTTTGCACTCTCGATCGTCCTTGCCTGCCTGCTGATCTCCGCGTTCTTTTCCGCGAGCGAGACCGCGCTGACCGGCGCCTCGCGCGCCAGCATGCTGCGGCTGTCGAAGCAGGGCAATCGCGAAGCCGACGTCGTTTCCAGCCTGTTTGCGATGCGCGAGCGAATGATCGGCGCGCTGCTGCTTGGCAACAACATCGCCAATATCGGCGCCTCGGTGCTGGCAACCGGCATCTTCACCGCCTGGTTCGGTGAAGTCGGCGTGCTCTATGCCACCGGCGTGATGACGGTGCTGGTGGTGATCTTCGCCGAAGTGCTGCCCAAGACCATCGCCATCAACGCGCCGGACCGGGTCTCGCTTCTGGTCGCGCGTCCGATGAAGCTGATGGTGTACCTGCTCGGGCCGCTGCTCACCGTGATCGAGGCCATCGTGCGCGTGCTGATGCGGGCGTTCGGTATCAAGATCGGCGCCAACCAGCCGATCCTGTCGCCGACCGAGCGGCTGCGCGGCGCGGTGGATCTGCTTCACCACGAAGGCAAGGTCGAAAAGCAGGACCGCGACATGTTCGGCGGACTATTGGATCTGCGCGAGCTGCAGGTTTCCGACGTGATGGTCCATCGCACCGAAATGGTGATGATCAATGCCGACCTGCCGGCGGAGGAACTGGTGCGGGAGGTGCTGGCGACCGAGTACACCCGGATTCCGCTGTGGCGGGACAAGCCCGAAAACATCATCGGCGTGCTGCATGCCAAGGATCTCCTGCGCGCGATCCGCGCCGCCGAGGGCGATACCGCGAAGATCGACGTCTCGACCATCGCACTGCCGCCGTGGTTCGTGCCGGAGATGCGCTCGGTGTCCGAACAGCTCAAGGCGTTCCGCCGCCGCAAGACCCATTTCGCGCTGGTCGTCGACGAATATGGCGAGGTCGAGGGCATGGTGACGCTGGAGGACATCCTGGAGGAAATCGTCGGCGACATTTCCGACGAGCACGACGTGGTGGTGGCCGGCGTTCGCGCCCAGCCCGATGGCTCTGTGGTGGTCGACGGCTCGGTGCCGATCCGCGATCTCAACCGCGCCATGGACTGGCATCTTCCGGATCAGGAGGCGACCACGGTTGCGGGCCTTGTGATTCACGAGGCACGGTCGATCCCTGAACGCGGCCAGAGCTTTACCTTTCACGGCTTCCGATTCCGAGTACTGCGCCGAGAGCGCAACCGCATTACCGCTCTGCGGATCGTGGCGGTGCCGCGCGAGGCCGAGGTCGAGGAGAAAAAGCCGAAGCGGGCCGGCAAATCGTTTTGAGCGCGAGCGGAAGCGTCACTGCGCGTTGACTCCCACCCCCGACCCCTCCCCGCAAGGGGCCCTTGCGGGGAGGGGTCGGGGGTGGGGGTCCGCAGGCAATGCCAGCGAACAGGATTGCAGCGTCAGCCCCGGTCTTCTCCCGGCGCGTGGGCGCGGATCGCCAGGGCGTGCACGGAGCCGGCGAGTTCCGCCGCCAATGCCGCATTAATCATGCGGTGGCGTTCGATCCGGCTCTTCCCTTTGAAGGCGGGCGACACAATATACACCCTGAAATGCGTCTCGCCGCCGGGCCTGTGGCCGGCATGGCCCTCATGCAGATGTGACTCGTCCGCGACGTCGAGGCTTTCCGGTTCGAAAGCTTCGTTCAACTTGTTGGTGATAATGTCCTTGGTGCGCATGACGGCGGCATTACGTCCATGGTTGGCGTTCGTCAATGGCGCATCCGGAATGAGATATTTGCGATGTCAAGACTTGAAGCCTTTCGCATTGCGTTGTCATAGTCAGTCATGCCGATTGATTCATCAAAGTTCTTTGACAGCATCCGCATCAAGCCCAACAAGCTGAGCGCGAAGCAGCAGGCGCAGGCGCGGGAAGAATCCGCGATGTGCGAATGGCCGGACTGCAAGAACAAGGGTCCGCACCGCGCCCCCAAGGGCCGGGCCAATGACAAGGAATACTGGCACTTCTGCCTCAATCACGTTCGCGAATATAACCAGTCCTACAATTTCTTCTCCGGCATGAATGCCGACGCGGTCGCCCGCTACCAGAAGGATGCCCTGACCGGTCATCGCCCGACCTGGAAAATGGGCGCCAATACCAGCGCCAAGAAGGGCAAGGGCAGCGCCGAGGCCGATCTCGAGGGCGCCTCCGATCCGTTCAGTATGTTCAGCGAACTCAACGGCCGCGGCCGCTGGCGGCCGGGGCCCGGGGCGGGCGCCGAGGCCAAGGTCGAAACGCGCAAGGTTTTCAACGCCGAGCGCAAGGCGCTGCAGGTGATGGGATTAGGCTCCGACGCGACGCTGGAGGACGTCAAGACCAAATACAAGGCGCTGGTGAAACAGCACCATCCCGACGCCAATGGCGGCGACCGCTCCACCGAGGATCGTCTGATCGAGATCATCAAGGCGTATAATTATCTCAAGACCGTAGTACGCGGCGCGAGCTAGTGCTGCACTCGAATTGGTCGCGATCAGCGCGACTGTTTCGCCGCCGGCTCGATCACGCCGCCGCCATGCCGGCGTCGGATGGTCCAGACCGCCAACGCGAGGATCAATGCACCGCCGACCACAAGCGGCATCCAGTAATGCTTGGCGCCCGCGCCTACACCCATGACGTCGCCATACCGTTCGAGCAGTGATGCCGCGAGCACGCCCGGCAGCACATGCGCCGGCGCCCATAGCAGGATCGCCGGGATGTTGACGGCATAGAAGCGCAGCGGCGCCATGCCGAGCGCGCCGGCCGTGATGGGTACGAAGGCACGGATCGGCGGCACGAAGCGGGCAAAGAACACCGCCAGCGCGCCCCAGCGACGGAAGAACGCCTCGCTCTGCGCGACCACGCGGGGATAGCTCGACATCGGCCAGGAACTCAGGATCTCGCTCTGAGAGCGATGCCCGACCCAGAATGCCGATCCGTCACCGATCAAGGCACCGGCGATCGCGGCCGGCAGCACCCACTCCAGCCGTAACTCGCCGCTGGGGATCAGTGCGCTCAGCGCCAAAATGATGGTCGAGCCCGGAATCACCGACCCCACGATCGGCACGGCCTCGAGTAACGCGGCAAGAAATAGCGTGAGGTAGGCAAGCCACGCATGAGCCGAGACGAATGCCACCAATGGATCGATGAATGTAGTCACAAGGTTCCTGTATCGGGCAGCGGTCCGGCTTCCACGCAGACCTAACATAAGTCGCGGCGGGGGTGGAAAGTGCCATCAAGCCCGCTTCGGCAGCCACCAAATTGTCCCGTCGAAAGTACGGCGCGATTCGCAGGGCAGCCTTCCAAAAACTGCGTCCAACACCTATGTTGATGAAAACGCAACGGAACTTTGATCGTGGCGCGGGCTTCTGCCAATCGTTGCTCTCTGCTAGGTTCCGGATAGCACCCATCCGCAGCCACACCGCCAATCTGGTTTCGGGATCGCCCGAGACCCCGGAGGACTGATGACGACCGCCGCCATGACCAAATCGCAAGAGCCCGCCGGTTTGCCCGACATGAAGGTGTCGGCCCGGCAGGTATTCGGCATCGACAGCGACCTCGAGGTGCCGGCCTATTCCGAAGTCGATCCGCATGTGCCGGAAATCGATGCCGATTACCGTTTCGATCGCGCCACCACGCTGGCCATTCTCGCCGGCTTTTCCAAGAATCGCCGTGTCATGGTCACGGGCTATCACGGCACCGGCAAGTCGACTCATATCGAGCAGGTCGCGGCGCGGCTGAACTGGCCCTGTGTGCGCGTCAATCTCGACAGCCATATCAGCCGCATCGACCTGGTCGGCAAGGATTCCATCGTCATCAGGGACGGCAAGCAGGTCACCGAATTCCGCGATGGCATTCTGCCCTGGGCGCTGCAGCACAATATCGCGCTGGTGTTCGACGAATACGACGCCGGCCGTCCCGACGTGATGTTCGTGATCCAGCGCGTGCTGGAGGTCTCCGGTCGGCTGACGCTGCTCGACCAGAACAAGGTGATCAAGCCGCATCCGGCGTTCCGGCTGTTCTCGACCGCCAACACCGTCGGCCTCGGCGATACGTCCGGCCTCTATCACGGCACCCAACAGATCAACCAGGGCCAGATGGACCGCTGGTCGATCGTTACCACGCTGAACTATCTCGCGCATGACGAGGAAGTCGAGATCGTGCTCGCCAAGGCCCATCATTATCGCAGCCAGGAAGGCCGCGACATCGTCAACAAGATGGTGCGGCTTGCCGATCTTACCCGCAACGCCTTCGCCAATGGCGATCTGTCGACGGTGATGAGCCCGCGCACGGTGATCACCTGGGCCGAGAACGCCGAGATTTTCGGCGACATCGGCTTTGCGTTCCGCCTCACCTTCCTCAACAAATGCGACGAACTGGAGCGGCCGCTGGTCGCCGAGTTCTACCAGCGCTGCTTCAACATCGAGCTGACGGAATCGTCGGTGAACGTGGCGCTGAGCTGATGCGTCATCCCCGCGAAAGCGGGGACCCTCATACGCTGCGGCGTTTCGATAGAATGATGGTATCCAGGATCAGGGAACAATGACCGCCGGTGGTGATGGATGCCTGCTCTCGCAGGCACGACCGGGGTGAGGCCGCAATGTCGACGTCGAACATCAAATTCCGCACCGGATCGAAGGAAGCGCCGACCGAGCCGTTCAAGCGCGCGGTGACGTCCTGCCTGCGCGCGATTGCCAAGGCGCCCGAACTTGAAGTGACCTTCGCCGCGGAACGTCCGGGACTTGCGCCCGGCAAGGCCCGGCTGCCGGAACCGGCGCGCAAGATGACAAGGCGCGATGCCGCGATCGTGCGCGGTCACGCCGATTCGATCGCGCTGAAGCTCGCCTGCCACGATCCGAAAGTGCATCGCAAGCTTATGCCGGGAAACCCGCAGGCGCGCGGCGTGTTCGAGGCGGTGGAGCAGGCGCGGGTGGAGGCGATCGGCTCGCGCCGGATGGCCGGCGTGGCCAAAAATCTCACCGCGATGCTCGACGACCATTTCCATCGCGGCAAGTTCGACGAGATCACCGATCGCGCCGACGCGCCACTGTCGGATGCGCTGGCGATGCTGGTGCGCGAGCGGCTGACCGGGCTCCCACCGCCCGCGGCGGCGCGCAAGATGGTCGATCTCTGGCGTCCGATCCTGGAAGACAAGATCGGAACCCGGCTCGATCGGTTGAGCCGGGTTACCGAAGATCAAGCCAAGTTCGGCGACGTCGTGCATGATTTGCTGTCCGCGCTCGAACTCGGCGATGACCGCAACGCCGAGGCCGACGACGACGACAATCAGGACGACAACCCTGACGGCGAGAACGACCAATCGGGTGCCGAGGGCTCGCCGGACAGTGACGCCGCGCAGGAGATGAGCGCCGACCAGGCCCAGGCCTCGACCGACGAAATGTCGGAAAGCGCGATGGAAAGCGCACAGGCCTCCACCAGCGACACCTTCGACGACGGCGAGCTTGGCGATGACGAGACGCCGGGCGAAGCGACGCGACCGAACTCACGCGGCGCCAACGAGCCGCGCGGGCCGGAATACCACGCCTTTGCGCCGAAGTTCGACGAGGTGATCGCGGCCGAGGATCTCTGCGACCATGACGAGCTGGAGCGCCTGCGCAGCTATCTCGACAAGCAGCTCGCGCATCTGCAGGGCATCGTGGCGCGGCTTGCCAACCGGCTGCAGCGCCGCCTGATGGCGCAGCAGAACCGCGCCTGGGAGTTCGACCTCGAGGAAGGCATGCTCGATCCGGCGCGGCTTTCGCGCGTCGTCATCGACCCCTATCATCCGCTGTCATTCATGAACGAGAAGGAGGCAACCTTCCGCGACACCGTGGTAACGCTGCTGCTCGACAATTCCGGCTCGATGCGCGGGCGGCCGATCACGGTGGCGGCGACCTGTGCCGACATCCTGGCGCGGACACTGGAGCGCTGCGGCGTCAAGGTCGAGATTCTCGGCTTTACCACCCGGGCATGGAAGGGCGGACAATCCCGCGAAGCCTGGCTTGCCGCCGGCAAGCCGCCCAATCCGGGGCGCCTCAATGATCTCCGCCATATCATCTACAAATCCGCCGACGCGCCGTGGCGGCGGGCGCGCAAGAATCTCGGGCTGATGATGCGCGAGGGCCTGCTCAAGGAAAACATCGACGGCGAGGCGCTGGACTGGGCCCACAAGCGGCTGCTCGGACGCTCGGAACAGCGCAAGATCCTGATGATGATTTCCGACGGCGCGCCGGTCGACGATTCCACCCTGTCGGTCAACCCCGGCAACTACCTGGAGCGTCACCTGCGCCACATCATCGAGGAGATCGAGACCCGCTCGCCGGTCGAGCTGATTGCAATCGGCATCGGTCACGACGTCACCCGCTATTATCGCCGCGCGGTCACCATCGTCGATGCCGAGGAGCTTGGCGGCGCCATCACCGAAAAGCTCGCCGAATTGTTCAGCGAAACCCACGGCGCCGCGCCCGTCCCGGCCCGCCGCCGGCGCCGGCTGCATTCCTGAAATACCCGCCATTGTCATTCCGGGGCGCGAGCACCGTGCTGACGATGGTCTCCGACGATAATTTCTCGCTGATCCAGCGCACGCTGCTGCGCAATTCACGCTGCTCGAGCAATGGCACGGCAGTTGGTAATTGCCGCCGCCCGACCTAGAGTGCCCCGCAATCGACCCTCCCAGATCCGGAAATCCTGCCATGAGTGCTCTGTTTACTCCGCTTCAACTGCGCGGTCTCGCGCTTGCCAATCGCATCATGGTCGCACCGATGTGCCAGTATTCGGCGGTCAACGGCGAGGCCAATGACTGGCATTTCACACACATCAACAGCCTCGCGCTGTCGGGCGCCGCGCTGTTCTGCATCGAGGCGACACATGTGGAGGCGGTCGGCCGCATCACGCCGGGATGTCTCGGGCTGTGGAACGACGCCACCGAGGCCGCGTTGAAGCCGATCATCGCCTCGGTGCGCAAGCATTCCAAAATCGCCGTCGCGATGCAGCTTGCGCATGCCGGCCGCAAGGGATCGAGCCATACGCCGTGGGATGGCGGCCAGCAGATTCCGCTTGCCGAAGGCGGCTGGCAGACCGAGGGGCCGTCCACGTTGCCGCACAAGCCGGGCGAACTGCCGCCGCTGGCGCTCGATGCGGCGGGGCTCGCCCGCATCCGCGATGCCTTTGCGAGCGCCGCCAAACGGGCCGCGCGGCTCGGCCTCGACGCGCTCGAACTACATTGCGCGCACGGCTATCTGCTGCACCAGTTTCTATCGCCGATCGCCAACCAGCGCAGCGATCACTATGGCGGCTCGCTGCAAAATCGCCTGCGTTTTCCAATCGAAGTGTTCGAGGCGGTTCGCGCGGTATTTCCGGAATCGAAGCCAGTCGGCGTCAAGGTGTCCGCGACCGACTGGGTCGAGGGCGGCTGGGACCTTGCGCAGACCATCGAATTTGCCCGGGCGCTGAAGCAGCGCGGCGTCGACTGGGTTGACGCTTCCTCGGGCGGTGTCTCGCCGCTGCAGAAGATTCCGCTCTCGCCCGGCTATCAGGTGCCGTTCGCGCAGGCCCTGAAGCAGCGGGCCGGTGTCACCACGATCGCGGTCGGGCTGATTACGCAGCCGAACCAGGCCGAGGAGATCGTGGCGTCAGGCAAGGCCGACATGGTCGCGCTCGCGCGCGGCATGCTCTACGACCCACGTTGGGGCTGGCACGCCGCGGCCGAACTCGGCGGCCACGTCGAAGCCCCGCCGCAATACTGGCGCTCGCAGCCCTCGACGCAGAAGGAGCTGTTCGGCAAGACCAGCTTCGGGGCACGCTGACGCTGGCCGCCGCGGGTTGTTGGCAGCCGCGCGCTGCGCGTCATGCGCCCCTTGCCGGCGGCGCCTGCTATCGTTTCACCCGGGTCCAGTTTTCGAGCGCACTTTTCTGGCCTGCTTCGAAAGCCGGCAATTGCTTGGCGGCGAATGCCCTGACGTCGTCCTGATCGGGCTTCTGCAGATATCTTCGCAAGGCGGAAACCGCCGAGTCATATTCGGAGGCCTCGGCCTCGTAGTATTCGCGCACGAAGGCCGGCCCAACCGCGCCTTGCAGACCGGCCAGTTGATACGCTTGCCGTGATATCGGGATCCTCTGAAAATTCGAGCTTCAGGCCGGCTTTTTTGCCGAGCGCCACAAGTTCCTTGTCGTGCCCGGCGGCGGCGTCGGCATGGGAGCTGGAGA
Source organism: uncultured Alphaproteobacteria bacterium (assembly GCA_963808035.1). Lineage (GTDB taxonomy): Bacteria > Pseudomonadota > Alphaproteobacteria > Rhizobiales > Xanthobacteraceae > Bradyrhizobium. The sequence continues at coordinate 887,216 of CAWEEF010000017.1, forward strand.
ATTCCCGAAGACTATCGTCGCCCCGCTGCTGCGCGATTTCATCGGCCCCCTGCTCGAACAGATCGAACTGATGAAGATCGATCAGCAGATCGGCAGCGGTTGGCGGCCGGCCGAGCATTCCGCTTATACCGGTCTCCTCCCCCAGGGTCTGGGCCAGGACTGGTGTGCAAAGCAAAACGGCCGCTATCGCGATCAACTTCATGCGGGTTCCTTTCCAGACAAACGGGAAATCCGGACTTTGGTTCACTGGATGGCCGCCGCCGCAAACACCGCGACCGCCGCAACCGGTGCTCGCCGGGCCTCCCCGTGCTAAGCTGGCTGCGGGCGCGCACAGCAAGACGCGCCGCAGGCGATGAAACGACGAGAGGAAACCTCATGGAGATCGGATATTTCACGATGCCCTCGCATCCGCCGGAGTGTGGATTGAAAGAGGGGCACGACTGGGATTTGCAGGTGATGCGCTGGCTCGATGAGCTCGGCTACCAGGAAGCCTGGGTCGGCGAGCACCACACCGCGCCATGGGAGCCGCATCCGGCGCCCGATCTGCTGCTGGCGCAGGCTTTTCTGCAGACCAAGAATATCCGTCTCGGGCCCGGCGGTTTCCTGCTGCCCTATCACCATCCGGCCGAACTCGCCAACCGCGTCGCCATGCTTGATCATCTCTCCGGCGGCCGGCTCAATTTCGGCGTCGCGGCCTCGGGCCTGCCGAGCGACTGGGCGATGTTCAATGTCGACGGCATGTCCGGCCAGAACCGCGACATGACCCGCGAGGCTTTGGAGATCATCCTGCGGATGTGGACCGAGGACGCGCCGTTTACCCACAAGGGCAAGTTCTGGACCGTGACCAAACCCGACCCCATGTTCGATTTCCTGAAACCTCACATCAAGCCACTGCAGGCACCGCATCCGCCGATCGGAGTCGCCGGCTTGAGCAAGGGCTCGGACACGCTGAAACTTGCGGGCGAACGCGGCTATATTCCGATGAGCCTCAACCTCAACCCGGCCTATGTCTCGAGCCATTGGGATTCGGTGGAGGCGGGTGCTGCCAAGACCGGGCGCAAGCCGAAACGGCAAGACTGGCGGCTGGTGCGCGAAGTGTTCGTGGCCGATACCGACGAGGAAGCCAGGAAGCTGTCATCCGGCGACATGATGGGCCGGATGATGGGCGAATACTTCCTGCCTTTGCTCGGCCATTTCGGCTTCAAGGACTATCTCAAGGCTACCCCCGACGTGCCCGACAGCGACGTCACCGTCGACTATTGCGCTCGTCACAATTGGATCGTCGGTTCGCCGGCAACAGTGGCCGAGAAAATCGAGACCATCTGGCGCGAGGTCGGCGGCTTCGGCACGCTGTTGGTGTTTGGCTTCGACTACAAGCACAAGCCCGCGGCTTGGCATAACTCGCTGCGGCTTTTGAAGCAGGAAGTGATGCCGCGGTTGAAACACCTCAACGCGGATCTCGTCCGCGCGGCCTGAGGTCGGCAGCAGGGGCGGCGGAAGCGATGGCTCCGCCGCCCGCTCCCCGCCGTGACGCCGACCGGAACCAGCGATGGTTACTCAATCGTTCCCATCGTCGTGCCGCATCACAGTCGGCAAAGTCATTGGAAAGTATTTTGTGGTGTCGTGAGGCGGTGGCAAGCCGACCCATTTCGAGGCGCATGTGCACTGGACGAGTTTCAGGATCATCATCCCGGCGGCGTGCGCATTCGCCGCTTTTCTGGTCTGGGCCAGCAAGCCCGATGCCGCCGACCAACACCGCAAGGCTCGCCAACTTGTTGTCTATTACACCCTGAGCCGGGTCGACGGTCCCGTCATTGTGCTCGGCGACAGCCTTGTCGAGGCCTCGACCTTGCCGCGGTCGATCTGCGGCCACCCGATCGTGAATGGCGGTCTCAATGGCGCCTCGACGGCAAGCGACCTCGGCGGTTGGCTGGCCCCCGCGCTCGATGGCAAACCGCCGGCCATGATCGTGGTGTCGCTCGGAACCAACGATGCGTTGGCCTCCCGCAGCCCGCCGGAATTCACCGATCGCTACGGCATGTTGCTGACGCAGTTGTCGAAATCCGCGCCGCGCGTCGCCGTGCTGGAGATCCCGCCGGTCGAGGCCCAGGGCCGCATGACGGTCGAGATGCAGAATCAGGCAGCGGCGACCATCGAACGCTACAATCTGATCCTGCCCGATCTGGCCAGACGAAACGGTGCCGCTTTTGTCGCGCTACCGGCTATGCCGAGCCCGCACACTATTGACGGCGTCCATCTGAACGCCGCTGGCTATCAGGCCTGGGACAAGGCGGTGATGCAGGCGGCGGCGATGATTTGCGGCTGAGGCCGCGATGCGTCGGCGCAACCGCGACAAGCCGGCCTTGGTGGAGCGCCCGGGGGAAGTTTGTTCACCTTGACGCGCTAGGTTCGCCGCGGCGCCCGATCCCTTTTCGGTTCACCGGCAAGCCCGAACGATGCCTGAACAGACAAAACCACCGTTGGCCAACAAATTGCTGGGACTGGAGGCGCTGCGCTTTGTGGCGGCCTTTGCCGTGCTGATCTGGCACTACCAGCATTTTTCCTACCTCGCCGACGTCCCGGTCGATCTCGTTCGGGCGCGATTGCCGCTCTACACTCTGCTTCGCCCTTTCTACGAGGCCGGCGAATATGGTGTCTGGGTGTTCTGGTGCATCAGCGGCTTCATCTTCTTCTGGAAATACCGCGACGCCATTTTCGATCGGTCGGTGCCTGGCTGGACCTTCTTCGTGTTCCGCTTCTCGCGGCTCTACCCGCTGCATCTTGCGACCCTGATCGCCGTCGCGACCCTGCAATTGTTCTATTTCCGGATGCACGGCTACTTCTTCGTCTATCAGAACAACGATGTCAGGCATTTCCTGCTGCAGCTCTTCATGGCCAGCAAATGGGGCTTTGAGGGCGGCGACAGCTTCAATGGACCGATATGGTCGATTTCGGTCGAAGTGCTGGTCTATGTGGTGTTCTTCCTGATGCTGCGGTTCGTCACCCGATCGCCGCTGCTGAATGTCGTTGTCGTGGTGGCCTGCCTGAACCTCAGCGGCCAGATCTTTTCCTGCCTTGCGTTTTTTTACGCCGGCGGCCTCGCCGCCATCGCTCGCCGTGCGATCGCCACTGCAGCGTCGCCAGTTGTGATCGAACGCACGGGCTGGTTCGTCGCAACCCTCGTGCCGGTTTCGATCGCGGCGTTCGGCTTGCAATCCCACCTGGTCGCCTGGCTGTTCCTGCTGACTTATACGCCGATTGTGCTGTTCTGCCTGTCCGGCGCGATCATGCTTCCGGCCCCGGCCCAGCGACTGGTCGAAGCGGCTGGAAACATGACCTATTCAAGCTACCTGCTGCATTTTCCAATTCAGTTGCTGATGGCGTTGGGGTTTGCGATGGCCGGCCGCGCGCTGCCATTCGATGACAGTGCGTTTTTCGCCGTCTATGTCGGCGCGACACTGCTCGCGTCCTATTTTGCCTATCGCTGGTTCGAAGCGCCGGCGCAAAGCCTGCTGCGCAAACGGCTGCTGCCCGGTGCGGCGCTGCCGCGAGCCAAAGCCGGTGACGTTACACCACCGCCTCGGCGAGAGCCCGCCGCAGCGGGGCCGTAATTTCCCGGCGCGGCGGTACGACGGCCGGCGGCCTGCCATCGGGAACCTGCTTGAGCCAGCGGTCGGCGGCGCCCCGTCCGCTGCCGTGCAATTTGGTCATGAAGCTGTGCCCGAGATCGACCGCGCTGCGCTGCGCCAATCCGTCGATCTCGTCTTCCGCCGCGATCCGGAAGATCCGCAACGGATGCCGCGGCATCCCGGCCGCATCGCGTGCCCATTCCAGCGCGGCGATTTCGGCATTGAGCACCGAATTCGCCGTGATCTGGTCGAGCCGGCGATCGATCGCCGCCATGGTGATCGGAACATAGCTGTCGCGTGCCGGCGTGACCTGAACTATCAGCACCTCGCTCGCCGCTGACTCCTGCACCAGGCTGACCACCGGGGGATTGGCGGCGAAACCGCCGTCCCAATAGGCTTCACCGTCGATTTCGACGGTGCAATGGACCTGGGGCGGACAGGTCGATGCCAGCAGCACGTCGGCCGTGATCTCGGCATTGCGGAAAATCCGCGGCCGGCCGTCCCGAACGCGGGTCGCGGCGATCAGCAGTTTGGGGCAGCGCGGATCGCGCAATACGGAAAAATCGATGTCCCGGGCCAATACCTGACGCAGCGGATCGAGGTCGAACGGGTCGAACTGTCCCGATCGCAACGCCGGCCCGAACGCCACCGAGCTTCCGGCCGGCGAAAATCCGCCGACCAGCATCAGCGAGCGGAACGAGGCATCATTGATGACCCGGGCCCAGAACTGCTGCAGGCGTGCTCGTGCGCGTTGCCGGCCGCCCTCGACCAGCCCGCTTGCCAGCAGCACGGCATTGACCGCGCCGGCGCTGGCGCCGCTGATCGCATCGAGTTCACAGTCGGGTAGCTCCAGCAGCCGATCCAGCACGCCCCAACTGAACGCCGCGAACGAACCGCCGCCTTGCAGGGCCAGCGACAGGTTTCGTGGCGGCCAGGCGCGCCGATCGGCGAGGCTGGTCTCCGCGCTGGTGGCGCTTCTTGCGGCGCCGCTGTGGTCGGCGCGGCCAGGCTCGACCTTCGCCGTCATCTCGGGCCGCTCCGGTGCCGTGCCGGTCATGCCATTCGCAGGAACTTTCGCGGGCGGCGGCGGCGCGGCCTTCGTCGACCAGATGTCGACGGCGGCGAGCAATCCCGTCGCTTCCGTCCGCGCGCGGGCCTGTTGCTGGCTGCTGTTTGCGCCAAGGCCGTCCCGCGCGACTGATGGATCGATGCCGCTCATCCAACGCAACCACATTACACGGACACTCTTGTCAGGATGACACGCTGCGACGCTGTTTGCCAGCGCAGGATGCGAGTTCAGGCGAAAATGCGGTCAGCGTCCACAGCTTGACTTGGTCCTGCAACGTGTCGCCGTTGCGGCCCGCGAGAGGCGCGATCAGGATTTTTTCGCCATCTCGGCGACCGCATGCATTGCGGCGATATAGCCGTGAGGCCCCAATCCGCAAATCACGCCGGTCGCGACCGACGAAATCTTCGAATGCCGGTGATATTCGTCGCGGGCATGGATGTTGGAAATGTGTACTTCCAGCACCGGTCCCTCGAACGCCTTGATCGCATCAAGGATGGCGATCGAAGTGAAGGAATAGCCGGCCGGATTGATGATGATGGCGTCCGCGCTCTGCCGTGCCGACTGGATCAGGTCGACCAGCTCGCCCTCGTGGTTCGACTGATGAAACGAAAGTTCAAGCCCGAGGCGCGCCGCATTCTGCTCACAGCTCTGCTTGATCTGCGCCAGCGTGGTAGTGCCGTAGATGTGCGGCTCCCGCACCCCCAACAGATTGAGGTTGGGGCCGTTCAGGATCATCAATCGCTTCAACATGCTTCCTCCTCCACATGAACCTCTGAACCGCTTTTCGGGTGCGCACCCGGAACGGCGTCGGCATCGTCTCAACGCCCGCGCCGATCGGACGCGCGGTTGCGACACTTGGGGGCGCCCATGGCCTCGAGGCCGTGCTAGGCTGTGTCATCGTCGGCTTAACGGCCCTTGATGCGCAGGTTCAATCGTAGATGGAGAGCCACATGGCAACAAGTGTCAAACAGATGCTGGAAGCTGCAAACGCGGTGGTGCCGAAGATCACGCCGGACCAGGCAGCCGAAATGATCAAGCAGGGTAACACGCTCGTGCTCGATGTGCGCGACGCGCCGGAGGTCGCTGCCAGCGGCAAGATCGCCGGCGCCGTCAACGTGTCGCGCGGCATGCTGGAATTCCGCGCCGACCCTGACTCGCCCTACCACGACAAGAACTTCGACACGGGCAAGTCGGTGATCCTGTATTGCGCCTCCGGCGGGCGCTCCGCGCTGGCCGGCAAGCTGCTCAAGGATATGGGTTACGACAAGGTCTACAATGTCGGTGGCTTCAAGGATTGGACCGGGGCGGTCGACAAGACTTGATAACGTTCAACCGCGCTCATTTGTCTAGGGCAATCAAACGCGTTTACGCCAGGTCGTTCGAGCCAAAACAAAACGGCCAGGTCTCGACCCGGCCGTTCAAATCTCCTCATTCGCCAACCTGGCCCGGCAGTCCAGCCCTCAGCTCGCCTTCTGCTCCGGCGCCGCCGCCGCGGCGCGCTTCTTTTCGATCGCCCGCTTCAACTCCAGCGCACGGGGCGACAGCACGTCGGCTTTGGCCTTGAGCAGGAAGGCGTCGAGGCCGCCATTGTGGTCGACCGACTTGATCGCGTTGGTGGAGACGCGCAGACGCACGTTCCGCCCCAATGCGTCGGAAATGAACGTGACGTTGCACAGGTTCGGCAGGAACCGGCGCTTGGTCTTGATGTTGGAGTGGCTCACCTTGTGGCCGACCAGCGGGCCCTTGGCGGTCAGTTCGCAGCGCCGCGACATTGTCAGAAAATCCTCTTCCATCCCGGCCTTCCGTCGCTTCGGGCGCGGCGCAGGGGGTCAAAATCACGTCCGTTTTCAGGAACCGCGGACCTATAGGGGCAGAGCGGCAGGGCGTCAAGGTTTTGCAGGGAAAAGCCGGCTTTTCCGGGGTCCTGAGCCCCCAACGCCATCATATAATCGGCGCATTCGCCCGCGACATCAGAACCGCGCGCTGGCTATAGTTTGCCGCCGGATTTGCTGAAAAAAGCGCGCCAAGCTGAATTTGCGTGTATTTCGTTCGCAAAACCGTGACCACGATCAGGTCCAGCTCGAGGCTTTTTCTGGATGCGCGTTGTTTGCCGGATATTCCCGCTTAAATGAACATTCGATCCGACTTGAGGACCGCTTTTCAGTGACTATCCATCGCATGATTTCGCCCCGGCCGGCCGGATCTCCGCTGCGGGTGCTGGGCGGGCTGTGCGCCGGCATTTTGCTGCTGCTGGTTCCGCAACACGGCGCGCTGGCCCAGGGCCGGCTCGATGCGCGCTACGAAGCGACGCTCGCCGGCATCCCGGTCGGCAAGGGCGTCTGGACTATCGACATCTCCGACGATCAGTTCTCTGCCGCCGCCTCCGGCGGCACCGCGGGATTGCTCAAGGCGTTTTCCGGTGGCTCGGGCACCGGCGCCTCGCAGGGCCGCGTCGTCAACGGTGCGCTGGTGGCGACGAATTATTTCGCCACTACCACGACTTCGAAGAAGTCCGAAGCCATCCGGATGGTTCTGACCAACGGCACGGTCAAGGAGTACGCGATCGAGCCCGAGCCGCCGGTCGATGCCGACCGGATTCCCGTCACCGAGGCCCAGCGCCGCGGCGTCTTTGACCCGATGACCGGATCGATGCTGCACGTCGCCGGAACCGGCGAACTGCTCAGCCCGGATTCCTGCCGTACCGGAGCTGCGATCTTCGATGGCCGCATGCGCTACGATCTCAAGCTCGACTTCAAACGCATGGAAACCGTGAAGGCGGAAAAGGGCTATCACGGTCCGGCCCTGGTCTGCGCGATCTATTTCTCGCCGGTCGCGGGTTACATCCCCGATCGCCCCGTAATCAAGTACCTCGCCGCCCAGCGCAACATCGAAATCGCGTTCGCGCCGATCGCCGGCACCCGCATCCTGGTGCCATTCCGCATGGTGGTGCCGACGCCGCTCGGCAATGCCATGCTGGAGGCCACCCAGTTCATCACCCAGGCCACCCCGCCGCGCGTTGCCAAAACGCAGTGATGTCTGAGCCATCATTTCGGGGCGACGCCAAGTATCGGGCGCGGGATCTCGAGGTTGGGGCCCGGTTTTGTGACACTATATCGGAATGAGTAGGACAAGGAATCCAGTTGACTCTCTCCGCATTCTGATTCAACTCCGCGGCCCCGCCAATTTTAAGGATTCTGTCCAAAAACCGACGCTTGTGCGACCGCGGCAAACTTGATCTAGTGCGGCAGTCAGCCCTACAACGCGAGATGTTGCGGTGAACGAAGCCGGAGTGGACGGGAGTCAGCGATTCGGGCGCGATTCGTTCTCAACCCGTTCCAGAGCTTAAGCCGCGACCCTGCAAGCGTCGCATTGTGAAACACTTCGCCAGCCCAGCGACGGCAGAAACACCCGAAAAATATGGCTTTCTCCTCTTCGTCCACGTTCGCCAATGAACGGGCTCCCGGCGCCGGCGTCACCGCGGTGCTCGGGCCCACCAACACCGGCAAAACCCATCTCGCGATCGAGCGGATGCTGGCGCATTCCTCCGGGCTGATCGGGCTGCCGCTGCGGCTGCTGGCGCGCGAGGTTTACAACAAGATCGCCGATCGCGCCGGCGCGGATTCGGTCGCGTTGATTACCGGCGAAGAGAAGATCAAGCCGGCCAAGGCGCGGTTCTGGGTCTCCACCGTTGAGGCGATGCCGCGCGATCTCGACGTCTCCTTCCTCGCGGTCGATGAAATCCAGATCGCCGCCGATCTCGAGCGTGGCCACGTCTTCACCGACCGCATTTTGCACCGGCGCGGCCGCGACGAGACGTTGCTGCTCGGCGCCGCCACCATGCGCCCGATCATCGAGCGGCTGTTGCCGGGCGCGTCGATCGTCACCCGGCCGCGGCTGTCGCAGCTCGAATTCGCCGGCGACCGCAAGATCACGCGGCAGCCGCGGCGCACCGCGATCGTCGCCTTCTCGGCGGACGAGGTCTATGCCATCGCCGAATTGATCAAGCGTCAGCATGGCGGGGCCGCCGTGGTGCTGGGATCGCTGTCGCCGCGCACCCGCAACGCGCAGGTGGCGATGTTCCAGTCCGGCGACGTCGATTATCTGGTCGCCACCGACGCCGTCGGCATGGGGCTCAATCTCGACGTCGATCACGTCGCCTTCGCCTCCGACCGCAAATATGACGGCTATCAGTTCCGTCGGCTCAATCCGAACGAGTTCGCACAGATCGCCGGCCGCGCCGGTCGGGCCACGCGCGACGGTACCTTCGGCACCACCGGCCGCTGCGCGCCGTTCGAACCGGAACTGGTCAACGCGCTGCAGAACCACAGCTTCGAGAGCGTAAAAGTCCTGCAATGGCGCAATTCGAAGCTGGATTTTTCCTCGCTCGGCGCCTTGCAGGTGTCGCTTGCACTGTCGCCGTCCCATGAGGCGCTGACCCGCGCCCCGATCGCGGAAGACCTCCGCGTGCTCGACCACGCCGCGCGCGACGCCGATGTGCGCGACATGGCGCACGGGTCGGTTGCGGTGGAGCGGCTGTGGGATGCCTGCCAGATACCGGACTATCGCAAGATCGCGCCAGCCGCGCATGCCGAGCTGGTGACCAGCTTGTTCGGCTTTCTGATGCAAAAAGGCCGGATTCCGGACGCCTGGTTCGCTGCCCAGGTCGACCAGGCCGATCGTGTCGACGGCGACATCGACACGCTATCGGGTCGGATCGCGCAAATCCGGACCTGGACCTTTGTCGCCAACCGGCCGGACTGGCTGGCCGACCCCGAGCATTGGCAGGGGATCACCCGCGAGGTTGAAAATAAATTGTCCGATGCGCTGCATGAACGGCTCACGGAGCGTTTCGTTGATCGCCGTACCAGTGTATTGATGCGCCGCCTGCGGGAGAACACGATTTTGAATACGGAAATCGGCAAGACCGGTGAAGTGATCGTAGAGGGCCATGTGATCGGCCGGCTCGACGGCTTCACCTTTGCGCCGGACGCTGCCGAAGCCGGTTCCGATGCCAAGGCGCTGCAGGCGACCGCGCAAAAGGCGCTGGCCGGCGAAATCGACGCCCGGGCCGAAAAACTCTCGGCCGCGCCCGACGAGCAATTCGTGCTGGCCTCCGACGGTACCATCCGCTGGACCGGCGATGCGGTCGCAAAACTGGTGGCAGCCGACGACGCGCTGCATCCGCGCATCCGCATCATCGCCGACGATCGCCTGACCGGCCCGCCGCGCGAAGCCGTGCAGACCCGGCTCGAGCTGTGGCTGAAGACGCATATCGAGAAATTGCTGGGCCCGCTGTTCGACCTCGCCAGGGCCGAGGACGTCACCGGGATCGCGCGCGGCATCGCCTTTCAACTGATCGAAGCGCTCGGCGTGCTGGAACGCGCCAGGATCGCGGCCGAGATGAAAGATCTCGATCAGCCGTCGCGGGCTTCGCTGCGCAAATATGGCGTGCGGTTCGGCGCCTATCATATCTACGTGCCGCCGCTGCTGAAGCCGGCGGCCCGCGCGCTGGCCTCGCTGCTGTGGGCGCAAAAGCAGGACATGATCGACCTGTCCGTGCTGGCAGGGGCGCAGCATCTTGCCGGCAGCGGCCGGACCTCGTTCCCGATCGACAAATCGCTCGATCGCGATGCCTACCGCGTGCTCGGCTACAAGCAGTGCGGCGAGCGCGCGGTACGGGTTGATATCCTGGAGCGTCTGGCCGATCTCATTCGTCCGGCGCTGGCCTGGCGCGAAACCTCGTCGGGGGACAAGCCGGCCGGCGCGTTCGACGGCGGCGGCTTCGTGGTGACGCAGGCGATGACCTCGCTGACCGGCTCGGCCGGCGAAGACTTCGCCTCGATCCTGCGGGCGCTCGGCTATCGCATGGAGCGCCGCCCGGCGCCGCCGCCGAAACCGGCCGCGGTCGAAGCAATGCCCGCGGCAACCGATGCTGCGCCGGCCGAGATTTCGTCACCGGAGGCGGTGTCCTCGGAAACCGGACCAACGGACCCGATCGCCGTAGAGCCCGCCGTAGCCGCCGAGACCGGGGGTATTGCCGACATCACCAATGCTGCGCCGCCCGCCGGCGATGCTGGTGTCGCGCCGACCGCGGCCTTGCTGCCTGATATCGCCTTCGCGCCGGCCACGCCCGAGCCCGCATTGGTTGCGCCGGAAACCGCCCAGCAAGCTGCGGCTTCTGAGAAAGTTGAACCTTCGGAAACTGAGGCGGCTTCTCCTGAGGCCGAAGCCGATGCGGCCCAGCCGGAACCGGCCGCCATCGAGGCGGCGACCGAGACCATCGCCGCGCCGGCAGCAGAACCTGCTGACCCCGCCGCAGCGGTTCCAGAAATGCTCGAGGTCTGGCGGCCCGGTGGACGATCCGACGACCGCCGGCCGCGCCATGACCGCAGCCGCCACCGCCATCAGGGCCATCCGGACCGTTCCCAGGACGGTACAGCGCCCGCCGCCGCGGCGGGTGAGGCCGGCGAGGGTGAAAAACGCGAGCGCCACGGGCGCGGCCGGCGGCACCGCAACAGCGATTTCCGCAAATCCCGACCCGACGCTCCGGTCGAGGCCGCGCCGCCCGGCGCCGACGGCGCGGCGGCGAGCGAGCCGCGGGGCGATCAGGGTCGCCCGCCGAGTCCGCGCTTCGAAGGCAAGGGAAGGGAGCGCGACCGCGACAACGGCAAATTCGGCGGCGGCCGCGACAAGACTGGGCGCGACAAGGGTGGCCGCGACAGAGGCGGCCGCGACAAGCGCCCCGATGGCGGGCCGTCGCACCGGCAATACGCTACCAGCGCTACGCCGCGCGAGCGCGACCGTCCGGTCGATCCCAATTCGCCGTTCGCTAAACTGGCGGCGCTCAAGGAGCAGCTCGCCGCCAACCGCAAGGATCAGCACTAAAGTCGGTTCGGTTGTGATTTGGATCAGAACCGGGCTGTAGCTTCTTTTTTGACGCGTTTGCTCGACGCGAACCGGTACCCACGTCGCTCGAAAACGCTGTAGCGTGCTGCCGGTCCGTCCTCGAAGTGGTGTCACTTGGAGCGCCAGCGTCTCGATAAATGGCTGTGGCATGCGCGGGTGGTGAAGGCCCGCACCAGCGCGGCCGCGCTGGTCGTGGCCGGCCATGTCCGCATCAATGGCGTGCGCGAGAAGTCGCCCGGCCATGCCGTCAAGGCCGGCGACGTGCTGACGGTCGGGCTCGACCGCAGCGTGCGCATTCTCAAGATCGTCGGCTTCTCGGAACGGCGCGGCGATGCGTCGGCGGCGCATCTGCTCTATGATGATTTGCAGGATCGCCGCGAGTGACTATCTGAATTCAGTCGGCGGAAACGCGCTCGGAAAATCGCATTTCGGGACCGCTTTGCTTCCCTTGCGGCTGTGGACTTCCTGCGCTACGCAAACACCGCAAAACTAACCCGTTCCGGAGCCCTGGATGACTTACGTCGTCACTGAAGCCTGCATTAAATGCAAATATACCGATTGCGTTGAGGTCTGCCCGGTGGACTGTTTCTACGAGGGTGACAACATGCTGGTCATTCATCCGGACGAATGCATCGACTGCGGGGTGTGCGAACCCGAATGCCCGGCCGACGCCATCAAGCCGGATACCGAGCCCGGGCTGGAAAAATGGCTTGAGGTCAATACCGAATACGCCAAGACCTGGCCGAACATCACTCAGAAGAAGGAATCGCCGCCCGACGCCAAGGATTTTGAGGGCATGGAAGGCAAGTTCGAGAAGTATTTTTCTCCCGCTCCCGGTACCGGCGACTGATGTGACGGTGCGGCTGGCGGCTGGAAAAGGCCGGGTTCCCGCTCTGCCGGCTTAACCCTAATTCCGGCGAGAGGGCCAAAATTGGCAGGCAAAGCGCCCCGACAGGGCGTAAATCATTGATTTTTGCGGAAAATGTGCTATATTGGGCACATTACAAGCCGAACCCGGCCATGCGTATCCTGTGGCGTAAGAGGTTCCCGTGAAAACATCGAACAGGGGCGTGGCAGTTCCGCGCGCAGGCTGTGTCACAAAAAACGCGTAAAAAGAGTGCTTCCAAGGCTTCCAAAAGAGCCGCCGCGGCGAGCCGTGGCGCAACCAAAAGCCGTGCCCGGGCCTCTCGCAAGGATACCCGCACAGCCAGCAAGGCTGCGGCTGCAAAATCCTCAAAAAACAAAAGAAGCTCAATGCCAAAAAAGACTGCTAAAACTGCCGCGAAAGCGACCGGTTCGAAGGCCGCTGCTTCGAAGGTCGCCGCCCCCAAGACCGCGCCGAAGACCGCCGTCAAGTCGACAGTCAAGCCGGTCGCGACCAAGCCCGCCGCAAGGCCGGTTGCGGTGATGCCCCGCGTCGAGGAGCCGAAGAAGGTTCTGACCCAGCGTCAGGGCTTCAAGACCAACGAATTCGTGGTCTATCCGGCCCATGGCGTTGGCCAGATCCTGGCGATCGAAGACCAGGAGATCGCCGGCGCCAAGCTTGAGCTGTTCGTGATCAATTTCATGAAGGACAAGATGACGCTGCGAGTGCCGACGGCGAAGGTCGCCAATGTCGGCATGCGCAAGCTGTCGGAGCCGGGGTTGGTCAAGCGCGCGCTGGAGACGCTGAAGGGCCGCGCCCGGGTCAAGCGCACGATGTGGTCGCGCCGCGCGCAGGAATACGAAGCCAAGATCAATTCCGGAGATATCGTCGCGATCGCTGAAGTGGTGCGCGATCTCTATCGCTCGGAATCGCAGCCGGAGCAGTCCTATAGCGAACGCCAACTCTACGAAGCCGCGCTCGACCGGCTGTCGCGCGAGATTGCCGTCGTGCAGCATGTGACGGAGACCGAGGCGGTCAAGGAAATCGAAAGCCAGCTCGCCAAGAGCCCGCGCCGCGGCGCCAAGGCCGAGACCGAGGTCGGGGCCGAAGGCGAAGGCGAAGCGGAAGATGGCGACAGCGACGATACCGCTGTTGCCGACGAGGCGGCATAGGCGAGGTTTCGCAGTTCCATCAATTCAAAGCCCGGTCCGAATGACCGGGCTTTTGTTTGCAAATATTCCGTCATTCCGGGGCGCGCCACCGGGTCCGCGCAAAGCGCGGCCCGATGACAGGCTCCGCGCGAGCCCGGAATCCATACACCCGATGGCGGTTATGGATTCCGGGCCTGCGCCATCCAAGTCGGCTGTTGCCGACTTAGACAATCGTATTTGCTGAACTCGGGTAAACCCGAGTTCAGTCGGCGCATCCCGGAATGACAGTGTTGGATTGCCTCGCTTCGCTGCGCTCTTCGCAATGACAGCGGGACGCTTCGCGTCAATCCACCACGATCTTGACGCGGTCGCGCGCCTTGACCTGGGCATGGCCGTCGAGGCCGTTCAGGACGCGGAAGCGGTCCGCCGCGCGGTCGACGCCGGCCATGCGGTGCGACAGCAATTCCACGGTGTCGCCGGGCTGCACGGTGATGATCTTGATACGCAGCGGCCGGGCGGCCTGAATCTCGTCGAGGGTGAGCCGGCGGAACGAGTTCACGGTTTCGCGTGCGTTGCGCTCGCTTTCGGTGGTCTTCTCGCGCGCGGCGAAAATGAAGCGGTAGACGTCGGTGCCGAACCGCAGCGCATAGACCTTGAATTGCCACTGATCGCCATGTGCGCTGACCGACGCCGCCGGAAAGCCGCTGATGTTCAGGTCCTCGGTCGAGGATTTGTCGACGTTTTCCATCCAGCCGGAATTCAGATAGTCGCCGAGCGTCTGTTCGGCCGGCACCCGCACCACATCGAAGCGCATGGCCTGGGAGCCGCCGTCGCGCACGCCGATCACCGCCTGTGCGGTGTTGTCAAGCGTGAAAGTATCCGGGGCGGTGAAGGTGAAGCCGAGCTTGGGGTGCAGGAAGCGATGGCCGCGCACGAATCCCTCGCTCGGATCCTCGCCATAGACGAGGTTGTCGATGGCGGCGAGGTAGGTTTCGCGATCGCGTTCGCCGCTTTCCGGTGACGAATACTGCCGCGCGCTGGCCTGTGCGCTCTGGATCCGCTCCGGCGTTGCCGGGTGCGACGACAGAAAGTCCTGTGCCCGCGGATCGATCGCGGGCTTGCCCACTTTCAGCTCGGCGTTGCGTTCCATCGCGGTGAGAAAGCGCGACGCGCCATAGGGATCGAAATGTGCGCGCGCCGAAATCCCGACCCCGATCTTGTCGGCCTCGAACTCCTGCTGCCGTGAGAAGCTCGCCATGGTCAGCTTGGTCTTGGCGAGCGCCATCGCGGTGAGGTCGGGATCGTTGCCCATGTCGGTAATGACGCGGGTGACGAGGGCGGCCTGCTTCGCCTGGTCCTCGCGGATGGCGGCGTGCTTGGCTAGCACATGCGCCATCTCATGCGACAGCACCGAGGACAATTCCGAGGTGTCGCAGGCAAGCGCGATCAGCCCGCGGGTCACGTAAAGCTGGCCAGTTGGAAGCGCGAACGCGTTCACCGCGCCGGAATTGAGGATCGTCACCTTGTAGCCCTGGTCGGGGCGATCGGATGCCGCCACCAACCGATCGACGGTCTTGCCGATCAGGGCCTCGAGTTGCGGATCATCATAGGCGCCGCCGTAGGACGACAGGATACGTTCATGCTCGCGTTCGACCGCCGGGGTCTGCACCACCGCGCGCGTCGGCTTCGTGGGGCTCGTCGCCGTGGGCGGGGATGCGGTCTGAAAGTGGCCCATCTCGCCACAGGCAGCCAGCGCAACTGCCACGCACAGCAGCGCTGGCGCAGCCCAAAGGCCCGTCCGCTTCCGTCCCGCACACTGTGCCACTGCTGCCACTCGTACGTGTCCCGCGAGCTAATTCCTGCCCAGCACTTCGATTTGCCCCACCCAGAGCGCCTCAATCCGCGGCCCGCCATGCGCCTCGACCCAGCCGCGGACGCGAATCCTTCGACTTTCAAGCGACTTAAGCACGATCCCGGCGGCTTCAAACGCCGCCAGCCCACGCTTTGGAATAGTCACAGCAAAGTCCCGTGTCCAGTTCCGTCCGAAATTCAGGTAAGTCGTTGCCCCGGCTTGCCGAACGGACAGAACCTTGCCCTCGACCACCGTAAACCGCCCGATCCTGGTCAAAATATCGCCCGGACTTTCGGTGTTTTTTATGGCCGCGGGGTCGATCCAGGCTCCCCGTTTGGCATGCCGCGCGGCCGTTTCGGCAGCCGTCAGCGCCGACGCACAGGCCTTGTCCGTCACCGCGCCGGATAGCAACGCGTCGCCCTGCGCCAGCAACAGGCCCTGCACCGGGGTGTCAGCGCCGTCGAGAAACACGAAGGCCGGCTGACGGCCGTAGCGGTCGGGACTGTCGTCCTCGCCCTGCAGGGTGACCGCGCGTCCCAAAATGAGAGCGGCCAGCGCCGCGCCGCGGTTCGCAGGTGGGGCGTCGGTCGCGGCCGGCTCGATGCCGGCGAGCCGGACTTCGCGGCCATCCTGCAGGCGAAAGCTGCGCGCATCGATCACCTCGGCGACGCGGCCCTCGCCCTGCGGTGCGAAGGAGCATTCCGCAGCGGCAGCCGGGGCGATGCCGGCGACGATGGGCCAGCCGAGCATCATTGCCGCGCGCGACGCATACTGAAATTGAAACTTTTTCGCCGAGCCGAGCATGCGTGATGCTGGCACGAGCGCGTCATTCCGCTTAGCGGAAAAACGTGGGCCAAATGCACGACTGCCGCGCCTTGCCGCTGCGGATGGCTTGCGGCATGATCGCGGCAACAGCAATCGCGGCCGCAGCCAATGCGGCGCGTCGCCAGGGAGGATTTCCATGAAACGCACGCTTGCCGGCGTTCTCGCATCGGTATTGGCCGTGGCCGCTCCAGCGGCGATGGCGCAGGAAAAGCCTCCGCTGAAACTTGGCGGCATCCTCGACATGTCCGGTCTGTATGCCGACATCACTGGCGCGGGAAGCGAGACCGCGGCCAAGATGGCGGTCGAGGATTTCGGTGGCGAGGTGCTTGGCCGCAAGGTCGAGGTCGTGGTGGCGGATCACCTCAACAAGGCCGACCTAGCCGCCAACATCGCCCGCGACATGTTCGACAATCAGGGCGTCGAGATGATCTTCGACGTGGCGGCGTCGGCGACCGCGCTCGCGGCCGGTGAGATCGCCAAGGCGCGCAACAAGATCATCATGTTCAACGGTCCGGGATCGATCCGCCTCAGCAACGAAGCCTGCGGTCCCTACACCGTGCACTATGTGTTCGACACCTTCGCCCAGGCCAACGTCACCGGCCTTGCCGCGGTCAAGCAGGGCCTCGATACCTGGTTTTTCCTCACCGCCGACTATGCATTCGGGCAGGACCTGGAAAAGGACACCGCCAATGTCGTGGTGAAGAACGGCGGCAAGGTGCTGGGCAGCGTCAGGCACCCGCTCAACACCTCGGACTTCTCGTCCTATCTGCTGCAGGCGCAAGCCTCGAAGGCCAAGGTGATCGGGCTCGCCAATGCCGGCGGCGACACCATCAACGCCATCAAGCAGGCTTCCGAATTCGGCATTGTCAAAGGCGGCCAGAAGCTGTCGCCGCTGCTCGCCTTCGTCACCGACATCGACAGCATCGGACTGGAAACCGCGCAGGGCCTGTTGCTCGCCGAAGCCTTCTATTGGGATCTCAACGATCAGACCCGGGCGTTTTCCAAGCGCTTCATGGAGCGCGTCAAGCGGATGCCGACCTCGGTGCAGGCCGGCGACTATTCATCGGTCCGGCATTATCTCCAGGCGGTGAAGGCCGCCGGCACCACCGACTCGGCCGCGGTCATGAAGATCATGAGGGCTACTCCGATCAACGACATGTTCGCCACCAACGGCCGGATCCGCGAGGACGGCCGCATGGTGCACGACATGTATCTGTTCGAGGTCAAGAAGCCGTCGGAATCCAAGGGCCGCTGGGATGACTACAAGCTGCTGGCGACCATCCGCGGCGACGACGCCTTCCAGTCGCTCGAACTGTCGCGCTGCCCGCTGGTGAAGAAATAGCCTCTCCGCCATTGCGAGGCGATGCGAGGGATCGAACCCTGCGCTCGCAATGACGATCATAAAAAGAGAGAAAACCCATGAACGAAATGGTCCTGCAACAACTCGATCAGGGGCTGCTCACCATCACCATGAACCGCCCGGAGCGGCGCAACGCCCTTAACCCGGACATGACGCGCGGCCTGGTCGAGGCGGCGCGCCGCGCGGCGGAGGACCACGAGGTGCGTGCGGTGCTGCTGCGGGGCGCCGGTGGCACCTTCTGTGTCGGCGGCGATGTAAAGTCGATGGCGGAGGGCCGCGCGTCCCTGCCGTTCGAAGCCAAGATGGCCAATCTGCGACGCGGCATGGAAGTCTCCCGCATCCTGCACGAGATGCCGAAGCCGGTGGTGGCGCAGCTCGATGGTGCCGCCGCCGGCGCCGGGCTTTCGATCGCGTTGGCCTGCGACCTCCGCGTCGCCAGCACCTCGGTCAAGATCACCACGGCGTTCGCCAAGGTCGGGCTGTCGGGCGATTACGGCGGCACCTATTTCCTGACCCATCTGCTCGGCAGCGCCAGGGCACGCGAACTCTATTTGATGTCGCCGGTGCTGACGGCGCAGGAAGCCCTCGGGCTCGGCATGGTGACGCGCGTCGTCCCCGACGTCGAGGTCGAGGCCGTCGCGCACGAACTGGCGATGTCGCTGGCACAGGGCCCGTCGGTGACGCTGGGTTACATCAAGCGCAACATCAACAACGCCGAGCACCTGTCGCTGGAGGCCTGTTTCGACGCCGAGGCGATCCATCACTCGCGCGCCGGCGAGACCGCCGATCACAAGGAAGCCGCCAAGGCGTTCGTCGAAAAGCGCAAGCCGGTCTTCCACGGCCATTGACCACCATCGGGGCGATCGAGATGTACCTGCGGCTACGCCAAATCTGCCTGGTCGCGCCGCATCTCGAGCCGGTCATCGGCGATATCGCCGGCATCATGGGCCTGCGCGTCTGTTACCGCGACGGCAACGTCGCCAAATATGGTCTCGAGAACGCGCTGCTGCCGGTCGATGCCATCCTGCTGGAAGTGGTCGCGCCGTTTCAGGCCGGCACCGCGGCGGGACGTTTTCTCGACAAGACCGCCGGCCGCGGCGGCTATATGGTGATCTTCTGCTGCGACGATCCCACTGCGCGGAGCAGGCACGCCGCCGCGCTGGGCGTGCGCACCGCCAACGTCATCGATCATCCGCCCTATCATGGCGTGCAATTGCATCCGCGCGATTGCCGTGCGGCCTTCATCGAATTCAACCACACCGACGGCAGCGACGATATCCTCGGGCCCTATCCGCCGGCCGGCCCGGACTGGCAGCAGTCCATCAACCGGGATGTGACGCAGGCCCTGGTCGGCATCGAGATGCAGAGCCCGGAGCCGCGGGCGCTGGCCGATCATTGGGGACGAATCATCGGGATTGCCGTGACCGGCAATCAGCGCAACGAGCCCGAACTGAAACTTCCCAATGCCGAATTCCACTTCGTCAAGGGCTCGAGCGACCTGATGAGCGGCCTGACCTTCCGGGTTCGCGATGTTGCAGCGGTGCGCGATGCCGCGGCGGCAAGGGGCTACGCCGTCGCGGACAACGCGTTCGTGCTCGGCGGCGTCACCTTTCGTCTGGTCGCGTGAAGCGCTCCGTCGTCGTCCCCGCGAAGACGGGGAGATGGATTCAAGTTTGAAGTGCAACGGATTTGAGGAGTGAGAATGCCTCGGCAGGGGTTTTGAAGTCGAGGCATTTTCGCGGCGTATCATTGTAGATTCGGACTATGCTGGCGATTTGGCGACTAGAGAGGCTTGCCAGGTTGGTTTTGCGGGGTAACCGTCGTCTGAGACGCCCGATAGCATTCTCGACGCCACCCTTCTGCCAGGGTGAGTGGAAATCCCAGAAGTAGGTCTGCACGGCAAGCTTTTCGGTCAGTCGGTAGTGGAGCGCAAACTCTGTTCCATTGTCGATGGTAAGAGTTTTGCGTAGCGGCGGCGGGATCGGTTCGAACAGCTTGGCAAGACGACTGGCTGTGCGCTCGGCTTTGCGATCGGGCGGATTGTCGAGGATGGTATAGCGCGATTGTCGCTCATGAGCGATGAGCAGGCCTTGGCCGTATTTGGCGAACAGCATGAAGTCGGCTTCCCAATGGCCTGGGGTGGCACGATCGGCGACATCGACAGATCGTTCGCTGATCGAGCGGCGGAACTTGATGGCGCTGGCAGCGCTGCCGCCGCGCTTGCTGAGGCGTCCGCGCCGGAATTTGCGACGGGGCAGCAGGCGATGCCAATAGTCCTTTTGCGCCGAGCGATGATAGGCGAAGCGGTAGATTGAACTCGTGGCTGATGACGGTGTGACCGTGTTCGAGCGCCAGTCGGCCAGCGATCTGCTCGGGAGAGTGTCCCATCGCAAGGCGGTCTTTCACCAGATCTTGCAGGTCCGGCTGGCGTGCCAACTTGAAGCGGCCATCCCAGTGCCTTCGGCGCTCAGCCAGTTTCTGGGCTCTCGCCGGCGCATATCCGCCCGGCCACACTTTGGTGGCCAAGCCGTTACGGTCGATCTCCCGGCTGATCGTCGAAACATTCCGTTTGAGGCTGCGGGCGATCATGTGCATCGATTCACCGGCTGCATGCAGACGATAAATCTCGATCCGCTCTTCAAGGCTGAGCTGGCAATAACATTGTCCCATCGCGACAACACCATAGCAGGTGTTGCACTTGTTCTGTGAACCAAGGGGACCCATAACCACAATTGCCTGTTGTCGGCAGCGCTGCGGCCCCAGCTTCGCGCAACACGGACCTTCGTGGTTATGGGTCCCGGCTCGCGCTCGCTTCGCTCGCTTGGCCGGGACGACGAGGTTACCGTCCCTTGAAATTGGCGAGCCGGCGTTCCTCGGCGGCCTAGCGCTCCGTCGTCGTCCCCGCGAAGACGGGGACCCATAACCACAATTGCCTGTTGTCGGCAGCGCTGCGGCCCCAGCTTTCGCGCAACACGGACATTCGTGGTTATGGGTCCCGGCTCGCGCTCGCTTCGCTCGCTTGGCCGGGACGACGAGGTTACCGTCCCTTGAAATTGGCGAGCCGGCGTTCCTCGGTGGCCTTGACGCCTTCCTTGAAATCCTCGGTCGCGCGCAGCCTGGTTTGTTCGGCGAGCTCATGGTTGGTCGCGGCCATGACGCGGTCGGCGAGGCCGGCGCGCATGGTGGCGCGGGTCGAGAGCAGGCCGAGCGGCGAGCATTCGGCAATTTCGGCGGCGAGCTTGATGGCTTCGGCACGCACCCGGTCCTGCGGGACGCAGACGTTGGCGAGTCCCATCCGTGTGGCTTCCTCGCCGGTCACCCGCCGGCTGGTGTAGAAGATCAGTTCCGCATTGTTCTGTCCGACCAGTTCGGGAAGCGTGGTGGTGAGCCCGAAGCCGGGATGGAACCCGAGCTTGGTGAAATTCGCGGCAAACCTTGCCTCGGGGCAGGTGACGCGAAAATCCGCTGCTACCGCGAGGCCGAGGCCGCCGCCGATGGCAGCGCCATGCACAGCCGCGACGATCGGCTTTTTGGCGCGGAAGATCCGCACCGCCTGGATGTAGAGATGATTGATCTGGCCGAGGCTCGAGGCGGGGTCCGACTGCGCGCGGGCTTCCGCCGCCTGCCGCGCCGGATCGTTGAAATTGGCGCCGGCGCAGAATGCCTTGCCCTGGGCGGCGAGAACCGAGGCCCGGATCTCGATATCGCGGTCGAATTCCTCCAGCGCATCGGCGATCTGGTTGATTAGCGAGATGTCGAAGAAGTTCAGCGGCGGCCGCCGGATCTCGATGGTGCCGACGTGGCCGGCTTTGTCGACGCCGATGTCCGTGTATGTGCTCATGGAGGTCCTCGTTGAATTAGCGCAGGCCGAGGCCGCGCGCGATGATGCCGCGCAGCACTTCCGTGGTGCCGCCTTGAATGGTGAGCTTGGGCGCGACCTTCATCGCGTACGGCAATACGGTGTCGAGAATTTCGTGATTGCTGGCGTCCGGCTCGACGAACGCCGCAAGATCGCGCACCCGCTGTGGCAACTGCTGCTCCCAGATGGTGCCGATGTCCTTGACGATGGACGCTTCGACCACCGGCTCCTTGCCGGCATGCAGCATGCCGGCGACCGAGACCGACATCCGGCGCATGGTGTGGAGCTGCGCGACCAGCCGGCCGATGCCCTCGGCGCCGCGATTGTCGGGTTGCTCGCCGAGCGCGCGGACCATTTCGGTCAGCACGTAATAGGTCTCCAGAAAGCGCTCCGGGCCGCTGCGCTCATAGGCGAGCTCGCTGGTGGCCTGCTTCCAGGCGCCGTCGATTTCGCCGAGCATGTGATCGTCCGCCACGAACGCGTCCTGGAACACGACCTCGTTGAACTCGGATTTGCCGGTCAGTTGGGCAATCGGGTTGACCTTGATGCCCGGGGTCTTCATGTCGACCAGAAACTGCGTCAATCCATGGCGCCGGTTTTCCGTGGTCGGGGGCGAGGTGCGGAAGATCGCCAGCATGTAATTGGCGACCTGCGCCGACGAGGTCCAGATCTTGGTGCCGTTGATCAGCCAGCCGCCGCCGGTCTTGGTCGCCCTGGTCTTGGCGGCGAACAGATCCGAACCGGAATTGGGCTCGCTCATGCCGATCGAGAAACACACCTCGCCGCGGCAGATGCGCGGCAGGATATCCATCTTGATATGCTCGGGGGCATATTTCAGCAGCACCGGGCCGCTCTGCCGGTCGGCGACGAAGAAGCGCCGGGTCGGCGCGTTGGCGACGCGCATTTCCTCGGTCACCACATAGCGCTCGAGAAAGCTGCGCTCGTGACCGCCATATTTCTTCGGCCATGTCATGCCGATCCAGCCGCGCTCGCCGACGCGCCTGCTGAAACCGGGAACGTCGTTGTCACCGCCTTGCGGGCTGTGCGGGTCGAAGGTGCCCGCCGCGATTTCTTCGGCCAGGAAAGCCCGCACTTCCTTGCGCAGCTTTTCGCATTCAGCCGGCAGGCGGATGGGATCGAAACGGAGGGCTGCGGTCATTTTCAAGCTCGACTTTTGTGCATGCGAAGAGGTCAGGGTTAGCGCGAGGCGACCAGCGGCCACAATTCATCGGCGCCGCGGGCGGCGACGCGCTTGCCCAATTCCACCGCCCAGTAGCTCTCGTGGCCGAAATCGTCACGCCATGCCAGCGCGCGCATCGTGTAGCGATGCAGGATATGTTCAAGCGTGTAACCGATCGCACCGTGAACCTGGTGGGCGATCGCGGCGCCCTTTTCGGCGGCCTCGGCGCAGCGAATCTTCGCCGCCGTCGCTTCCAGGAAAACCGCATCGTCGAATTTCGAGGCATGGGCAATCGTGTCGGCCGCCGAGCTCGCCGCGGTCATCGCCGCCGCGGTCTCCCCGGCGAGCCTGGCGAGATTGTGCTGCACCGCCTGGAATTTCGAGATCTTCTTCTCGAAGGCGACGCGCTCGTTGGAATAACGCACGCTGATGTCGAGCATCGTCTCGAGGCTGCCTGCGATCTGCAGGCTTCGCGCCACCGCCCCCATCAGCATCAACGCGGTCTGATCGAACCCCTTCGGTGCCGGCTTGATCGCGATAGGAGAAACGTCGGTGAACGTCACGATATCGCTGCCGTCGCTGGCGAGACTGAGCCCGGCCTCGATGCGGCAGCCGGCCGCATCGACCAGCGCGATCGAGGGCCCGCCGCTGCCCTGCGCCAGGACCGCAAGATGCTTGGCGTCCCTGGCAAAGGGAACGCCGCGCGCGCGACCGGACAGGGTGCCGTCGGCGTTGAGCGCGATGCGGTCTTTCGGGTTGGCCGGTGTTACCGTCATCGCGCCTTCGGGCGAACCAATCCCGGCCTGCGACAACAGCCATCCCGCCAGCATGGTCTCGGCGAGCGGCACCGCGATCGCGAAACGACCGGCCGCGCTCAGCACGCTGAAGCCTTCGGCCAGGCTGGCGCCGGAGCCACCGCAATCCTCACGAACCCATGACAGCGGCAGGCCGGCTTCGCTCAGCGCCCGCCACAGCGGCAGCTTCCAGTCGCCTTTCTTGTCGCGGTTGATGGTCTGCGCGTCGGCGAGGTCGGCGAATATCTTCTCCGCCGTCTCCGCGACAATGTTATCACTCTCCGCCACGGCGTTCCCCGCTTCTCGATCGGCACATCGCACCCGGGCGTTCCGCCGGCCGCTTTGTGCGCTTTTCTTGCACTGCATGATGGGGAAAAGCCATCGTCATGACAAGCACAGATGTCCGCGGGGCAGCCTGCAAGGCCGTCATGAAGCCCCGGAATACGCAGGAATTCCGCGCAACGGAGTTTGGCCGATTTGCAGCCGACCCGCCGCGCGATATGGTGGATCGCGCAAGGGGCGGCTCAGCCTGAAAAGCAATCAAGAGGAACTGCGGATGTCGAAGGATGGTTTGTGCGCGATCGTAACTGGTTCAGCCTCGGGTCTTGGGGCCGCGACCGCCGTCATCCTGGCAAAAGGCGGCGCGCGCATTGTCGTCAACTATTCCTCGAGCCAGAAGGAAGCCGAAGCGACCGCCGATCTCTGCCGCAGCGCCGGTGGTGAAGTCGTCGTGGTGCAGGGCGATGTGTCCCGCGATGAGGATTGCCGGAAGATCGTCGCCGCCGCCGCACCCTGGGGCCGCCTCGATGCCTTGGTCAATAATGCCGGCACCACCAAGCATGTAGCCCACGAAGATCTCGACGGATTGTCGGCGGAAGATTTTCAGCGGCTGTTCGGAGTCAACACCATCGGCCCGTTCCAGATGGTGCGGGCGGCGCGAAGCCTGCTCGAGGCGGCCGCCAAGGCTTCCGGCCGCGCCTCCGCCGTCGTCAATGTGTCGTCGGTGGCCGGCATCAGCGGCATCGGTTCGTCAATTGCCTATGCCGCGAGCAAGGGCGCGCTGAATACCATCACCCATTCGCTGGCCCGCGCGCTGGCGCCCTTGATCCGCGTCAACACGGTCTGTCCCGGCTATATCGATACGCCCTGGTTCACCAAGGGTCGCGGCGTCGAGGGGGCGGCCAAGGTGCGCGATTCCGTGGTGTCGAGGGTGCCGCTCAAGCGCGCCTCGACCGCGGAAGACATCGCCAACCTGGTCTGCTTCCTCGCCACGCCGCCATCGAGCAACATGACGGGCGAAGTGGTCCGGATGGATGCCGGTATGCACCTGATCACGTGAAACATCGCGGTCGTCATTCCGGGGCGCGCGGAGCGCGAGCCCGGAATCCATAATTCCCTATCGTGGTTATGGATTCCGGGCCTGCGCCAAGCGGCGCATCCCGGAATGACAGATCGTCTTATTTGCTGCCCGGGTCGGAGATCACGCGGCTCGCCACCAGCCTGTTCCAGATGAACAGCACCACCAGCGCGCCGATCGTGGCGGTGATGAAGCCGGCGCCCTGGTTCGGGCCGTAATGGCCGATGGCCTGGCCGACGAAAGTGGCGAGAAACGCCCCGACGATGCCGAGCACGACGGTAAGGAGAAAGCCACTGGGGTTATTGGGACCCGGCGAAATCAATCGGGCGAGAATCCCCGCAACGAACCCAACGATCAGAATGTACAGCATGGCTATCGTCCTTCTCTGAAAAAACACGGTCGCCTGCGACGCACGGCGGATGAGACGCAAGTCTTGGCCGAATCAAAGCCGGCCCGAAACTTCGTTTTCGGTCGGCAGCCGCCCGTCCGGCGTCAAATGGTTGACCACGTCGGGCAAATGCTGGCTGAGGCCCGAAAGCAATTCTTCCCGTGACAGGCCGCTCTGCGACATCAGGCTGTTGATCTGATCGGCACCGAGCGCGTTGGCGAGATCGCCGGGCGAAATCGACTTGTTCGGCCCCGGGCTCACCCATGAATTGGCGGTATCGCCGTGGCCGTTCTGCTGCAACTGCTTGAGCAGGTCGCCGAGCCCGCCGCTGATCACGCTGCCGGCGGCGCCGCCGGCCAACAGGCCGCCCAACCCGCCCTGCAACAGACCACCCAGACCGCCGCCGCCAGGCGCGGCATTGCCGCCAGGGCTCGGTGCGGGTGCCGGCGTTGCGCCCGGTTGGCCGGCGGTGAGATGCTTGACGGCCTTCCAGGCGAGCAGGCCGAGGATCGCCATGGTCATCGGCGACATTCCGCCGCCGGATTGCGCGCTCGGATTGCTGGGACCGCGCGGGCCGTTCTGCATGCCGTTGAGTACGTCGAGTAAACCCATGGTTCTCTCCTGCTGCGTGTCAGCCCCGTCGTGCGAAAACATAACGGTGCGCCATGACGGTTACAAGGCGCGGCCGGCGTCCCGAGCTGGGACGGCGGCGCGTGGGGGCGTCAGCCGCGAAATTCTGCTATCGAAAACGGCAGTCAATGGATGGAATGGAAAATGATCCCCGACAGGCCGATTGCGGTGGCCGGTGCCGGCAGCATCGGCTGCTTTGTCGGCGGCATGTGGGCCGCCGCCGGCCGCAAGGTCGCACTGCTGGCGCGGCCGCGCGTCATCCGCGCCATCGAAGACGACGGGCTGCGGCTGACGAGCTTTGAGGGTTTGGCGTGCCAGATCGCATCCCAGCAGTTGACACTGTCCGAACATCCCTCGATTTTCAAACAGGCCGGCGTGGTGCTGGTGACGGTCAAAAGCGCCGATACCGCCGGCATCGCCGATATCATCGCGCGCCATGCCCCGATGGATGCCGTCATCGTCAGCCTGCAGAACGGCGTCGGCAATGCCGCGGTACTGCGTCAGCGATTGCCGGGGCGTCGCGTGCTCGCGGGCATGGTGCCGTTCAATGTGATCGCGCGCGGCGCGGCAAGTTTTCATCGCACCACTTCGGGCGATATCCTGCTCGAACGAGACGAGGACGGCACCGCCGGGCGGCTTGCGGTGCCCGGCCTGGCGGTGCGCCCGACCGGCAACATCACCGGTGTGCAATGGGGCAAGCTGCTGGTCAATCTCAACAACGCGCTCAACGCGCTGGCCGGCCTGCCGCTGCGCCGGCAACTCGCACAGCGATCGTGGCGCCGGCTGCTGGCGGACCAGATCGCGGAAGGGCTTGCGGCAATCAGGGCGGAGGGCATCCGGCCGGTGTCACCGACGCCGATACCTGCCGGCTGGACACCGCATCTGCTGCGGCTGCCCGACGCCGTATTCGAATTGGTGCTGGGACGGGCCATGAAGATCGATCCCGAGGCGCGCTCGTCGATGTGGGAAGACCTGCAGCGCGGCCGCCGCACCGAAATCGACTATCTGCAGGGCGTGATCACCGGAATTGCCGAGCGGCATGGGCTCGACGTGCCGCTGTCCCGCCGCATTGTTGCGCTGATCAGGCAGGCGGAAGCCGAGGGCGCGGGTTCGCCGGGGCTGACGCCGGAGCAGATCCGGCCCCGAGGCGATACGCGGGAGAACACCAGATGAAGCAGATCTATGCCGTGCTTGTGGGAGCGGTTCTCGCAAGCGGGGCGTCAGCGGCGCATGCCGCGCCGCCGACCGTGACGCCATCGCCGGGATATGACGCGAGGCTGCAGCAGAGCCGTGCGGCGCCGACCGCTGTCGCGCCCATTGCCAAACCGGTTTCCCGGCGCCACACCAGGCGCAACCACGCCAGCAGGCATTGAAACGGGAACGCCCATGCCGCCAGCATCCAACGTCGGACTCGCTGTTGTCGCGCTCGGTTGCTGTCTGACCTTCACCGCCACGAATTGAGGCGACCGGCATCACCGGGAGTGCGAGGCGAATCCCGAAACAACCATCAACCGCGCTTGGCAGGCGTCTTGCTCGGCGAAACGCCAAACAGCGCCTTCTTCAGGTTGTTGATTCCTTCGGAGAGCCGCGGCCATTCGCAGGAAAACGTTTGCTTGGCGGCGCAGGCACGGGCTTTGGCGCGCGCTTTCTGCTCGGCCGCGGCTGCTGCCTGCTTGTTGGGCGCCACCAGCGGCAGCGGCACCTTTTCAGCCTCGCTCTTGAAGGCGGCCTGCTGCAACTGCTCCCGCTGCTGTTGTTGGCGTTCCTGCTGCTGCTGCTTTGCCGCGAGCTCCTGCACGATGGTGTTGTGCCGCTCGCGGTCGAGAAAGACGGTATATTGTTCGTCGATGTATTTCTGCTCTGCCGGCGTCGGATTCGGGCCCGCGATGTCGAAGCTGCGGTCCTGCATGAAATCGTAGTAGGTGTAGCCGCCACCAGGCTTGCGTCGTCCAGCGAATTTTGCGTTGCATCGGGTGAGCGACGCCTTCTTCTCTTCCTTGGTCGGTGCCTTTTCGGCCACGTCGGCGCAGGCCTCGAAATCGGCCGGCGCGAGACTCCACCATTGCGCGTGAACGCGCCAGGGCTGCAGCACCAAGCAGCCGGCGAGGGCGGCGATCAGCAGCAGGGATAAGCGGGGCGCGATCACAGGCGATATTTCCGGAACCCGGTTGTCGACGCAAATCAGATGACGCATCTGCGGATTGTCGCCATTATTGGCCGGCTTGTCACCCCCCGTTTTTCCCGGTCAGGTTGCGGGCGGTGCTGGACAGCGGGCCGAATCGCGCTACCGAAAATCGCGTGTCAATAGACGGGGTTGCAACCGCCGCAGCGCTATGGCGCCGGTTCCACCGCTATCCGGCCCGCATGCGCGGCATGTTGGCGGCGTTCGCGGTAACCGCCGTGCGGCGGTCGACCACCGCATTGTGAAATTGATTGAGCACGAGACCGTAGGCCGCCAGATCCCCTTGCTCGATCGCGCCGTTATCGTAGCACTCGAGCGTCTCGCGCAGGAAATCGTCGGCCTCGCCCTGCAAAATGTCGAGCTCCTCGATCGAATCGATCTGTCGCACCAGCCGGATCGCGGCGAGCAGCTTCTCGCGATGCAGCGTATTCAGCTTGCGCTCGTCGCGTTTGATATAGTGGCGCAGCCCGGCGCTGCCCGACCCCAGCACGGAAAGCAGCAACACCACGCCCCAGATGTAGTCGCTGTATTTGTCCATGAAGGTTCGTTCATTGCCGTCGATATAGGCCGCGGCGCCGGGATGCGCCGGCAGTGCGGCGTCCTTGTCGGTGTCGGGCTTCTCGATCTTTGCCGCGCTCGGCATTTCCCTCGCCAGCACCGGCCGGGCGGCGAACAGTAGTCGCGTGAACGTGGCAACGGTACCTTCGGACAGCGATCTCGGCGCCACGATCAGATGATTGACACCCACGGTTTCGACCTTGTCGTCGGGCCGGGCCGGCGCCGAGCTGAACGAACTGCCGGGAATTTCCTCGGACTCATAGAGCGGGTGCCGCGATGCGATCGCTTCCGAAACGTCGATCGGCAGGAACGTCGGCTCTCCCCTGAGATGTGCGGTGGTGGCAATCGCCTCCGAGGTGATCTTGCTGCCGAGCGGGCCGACCGTCATGAACGCGTCGATGGAGGGATCGCGCACCATCTCGGCGATCTGGCTGGTGTTGAATTGCGCGATCGCCACCTTGTCGGGAT
Organism: uncultured Alphaproteobacteria bacterium; assembly: GCA_963808035.1. Lineage (GTDB taxonomy): Bacteria > Pseudomonadota > Alphaproteobacteria > Rhizobiales > Xanthobacteraceae > Bradyrhizobium. The sequence goes on from CAWEEF010000017.1 coordinate 916,289, forward strand.
CGACGCCGGACTCCTTCAGGATGACGCGGAGCAACGTGACGTTGACCTCCGTTCTGCCGACCACGCCGATGCGATGACCGGCGAGATCGCCGATCTCCTTGATGCCGGATTTGGCTTGCTTGCGCGATCCCTTGCGCGAAGGCGCCCACAGCACGACGACGTTCTTGCGCAGGATGGCGACGGACTGGGTGCCGTCGGGCATTTCCTCGTCGCCGCGCGCGACCGCGAGATCGGCCTTATGGGCCCGAAGCACAGCGATGCTGTCGACCGGACCGGCCGTGCTGACCAGCGTTAACCGGACCGCGCTGCCGTCGCGGACGAAGGTCCGTGCCAATGCCTCGATCAGGTTCTGGTCGTCGCTGCCCGACGGTCCCACGGCGATTCGCAAGGTCGTCGACCGCATCACCAGGAACGACGCGCCGACGGCGGCCGCGAACAGCAGCAATCCGGCGGCCAGCACCAGCAGAGGAGAGCCGTTTCGTTTCCGGTTGCGGAGCGACAGACCTCCTGCACCGGTCAGACCTTCTGAAGCGGGCATGTTGCTGCCAAGCGACCAATGATCAAGGCTTGCCGCTGGGTACAGGATAGCACAGTTCCCGCGCCGTGACGCGCTAGTTGACGCGGGACGAGGACGATTTGATATACCGGAGCCGAATCAGCCATCAGATAGAAGGCCCGCCATGTACCAGCCGCCCGCCTTTCGCGAGGACCGATTGGAGGTCCAGCACACGTTCATCCGCACCCATCCGCTCGGTCTGCTGATCACGGCGGGGCCGGCCGGGTTGATCGCAAACCTGTTTCCGTTTCTGCTGGACCGGGATGGCTCCGGTAAGGGCACGTTGCGGCTTCACATCGCCCGGGCCAATCCGCAATGGCGTGAGCTCGAAGCGATCGATCAATGCCTGGTCGTATTCCAGGGCCCGCAGGACTATGTCACGCCGTCCTGGTACGCGACCAAGCGGGAGACCGGCAAGGTTGTCCCCACCTGGAATTATGCCACGGTGCACGCCTGGGGCCGTCCTCGCATCGTCGATGATGACGCCTGGCTGCGCCGCCAGCTCGAAGACCTGACGCTCAGCCGTGAAGGCCGCCGCACGGCGCCGTGGCAGGTCGACGACGCCCCGGCCGATTTTATCGCTGCACAGATGAGGGCCATCGTCGGCGTCGAGATTCCGATACTCGCGATCGAAGGCAAATGGAAGATGAGCCAGAATCGACCGGAGGCGGATCGCCTCGGCGTGATCGCCGGATTTCGCGAGGCAGGCGAAGCCGGAGAGACCATGGCCGCTCTCGTCGCCGAACGCGGCGGCGTGGTGAAATAGGCGAAACCAATCGAACAACAGGCGCGAAACGGATCCGCCCTTGGGGAGCGTCGATCGAATGAAAATTTTGACATGGGCGGCGGCGGCGGCGCTCGCGCTGATTTGCGGTCATGCGATTGCCGAAGATGAAGTCGAACCGTATCGCCGACCGGTACGGGTGGTTGCCGATCAGCGCATCGCGGTCGGCAACCAGGGCAGCCTGCCGCTCTACGTTTCCAGCGACTGGTCGAATCCGTTGCCGGGCATCACCCGGGCGGTGCTGGTGCTGCACGGACGGCTGCGCAACGCGGACGTCTATTACCGCTCCGCCAAAACCGCGCAGGCCGCCGCGGGGCCTGTCGGCACCGCGACGATCATGATCGTTCCGCAGTTCCTCGCTGGTATCGATGTCGATGCGTATCACCTGCCGGCGGATACGCTGCGCTGGTCGCTGGAGGGCTGGGAAGGGGGCGAGCCCGCGCTCGGTCCGACCCCTGCAAGTTCGTTCGATGCGCTGGATGCGATCCTGGCCCGCCTCGCCGACAGGCGCCTGTTGCCCGATCTGAAACAGGTGGTCGTCGCCGGCCATTCCGGCGGCGGACAGGTGGTGCAGCGATACGCCATCGCCGGGCAGGGCGAGGCGGCGCTGACGAAGCAGAACATCGGCGTCCGCTATGTCGTCGCCAATCCTTCCTCCTATGCCTATTTCAGCGCCGAGCGCCCGGAGCCGTCGATCGCAGCGTCCTGTCCGGGATACAACAACTGGAAATACGGCATGGAAGCGCGGCCGCCCTATCTCTCGGCGCCCACGCCAGCGGCGCTGGAGCAACGCTATGTCGCGCGTCGGGTGATCTATCTGCTCGGCACAGGCGACACCAACCCCAATCACCCCGCGCTCGACAAGAGCTGCATGGCCGAGGCCGAGGGCCCCTACCGCTACGTCCGCGGCCATGCCTACGCGTCGGCGATGCAGGTCCGCGATGCCGGGACGCCAAATCACCGATTATGGGACGTGCCGGGGGTGGGACATGACGGCGACAAGATGCTGACCTCGCCATGCGGACTGGAGGCCCTGTTCGATCTGCCGGGCTGCGCCGCGGATCGCTAGCTGCGATCCGTTCGTTCGGCTGGCAATCCACGCCCCGCGTGCTGCGACATGGGTTGCTGCCGAACACTGGTCAAGCGGATGGCGCTTGATGGTCGCGTCGTTTGCGAGAGCTAATGCGCCAGCGCGACTTCCCCCGATGACTGCTCTCGTTTGGCATCAATGCGCAGGCCCACGACGACGGCCGCGCCGAGCACGGCGCACCCGGCCAGCAGCAGCAGCCCCGCCGTAAAGTTGCCCGTCAGATCTTTTAGATAGCCCATCGCGAATGGACCCGCGAAACCGGAAAGATTGCCGAGCGAGTTGATTGCCGCGATTCCGGCGGCGGCCGACGCGCCGGTCAGGAAGCTTGCCGGCAGCGGCCAGAACATCGGCGGCACCGCCGAGACGCCGATCTGTGCGAAGCAGAGCAACGCCATGACGATGATCGGATTGGAAACAAGCCCGGACAATCCGATTCCGACCGCGGCCATAAGCAGCGCCGCGGCGACGTGGCCTTTTCGTTCCATCGTGCGGTCCGAGTGCTGACCGAGCAACACCATGCCGATGCCGCCGAAGACGAAGGGCAATGCAGCCAACAACCCGGTCTGGGTATCGCTCACCCCAAAGTTCTTGATGATGGTGGGCAGGAAGAACGCCACGCCGTAGCTCGCCGCATTCAGACAGAAATAAACCAAAGCGCAGAGCAAGATCCGGATGTCGGTGAGGGCCTGAAACAGGGAAAGCTGTTCGATCTTCTCCTTGTTTCTCTTCTCGGCTGCCTGCACGCCCTCAAGCCACGCAATTTCATCTTGTTGCAGCCAACGCGCTTGGTGTGGAAAGTCGGTAAGATAGAACAATACCGCGAGCCCGACCAGAATCGATGGCAACGCCTCCATGATGAAAAGCCACTGCCAGCCTCCCAAGCCGAAGCCGGTGACGTTCAGCAAAAGCCCGGAGATCGGTGCTCCGACGATCGACGAGATCGGGATCGCCAGCATGAAGAAGCTTATCATTCTGGCGCGGTACACCGCGGGAAACCACAAGGTCAGATAAAAAATGATGCCAGGGAAGAAACCGGCCTCGCACGCACCGAGCAACAGACGAAGAGCATAGAAGACCGCGTTGTTCGAAACTCCAATTGCTCCGGCGATGGAAGGAATGAAGGCGAATGCTGCTGATACGATGCCCCAGGAGATCATGATCCGGGCGATCCAAACCCGTGCGCCCACCCGTTCAAGAAAGATGTTGGAAGGCACCTCAAACAGAAAATACGCGATAAAGAACAGGCCGGCGCCCAATCCGAAGGCCGCTTCGCTGAAACCAAGTGCCTGGTTCATATGAAGCTTTGCGAAGCTGACATTGACGCGATCGAGATAGGCAACGAAGTAACACAGGATAAGAAACGGGATTAGACGCCGCATCACCTTGCCGATCACGCGTTGCTCGACCTCATCCATGGCGTTCGCTCCCGGCTTTGTATCGTTGGCTGCCCTTACTCCGGACGACGGTTCAGGGTAACGTCGGCGACGCCTACAAAGCCAATGGTATTTTCGGTGCAACCCAAAAAAAGAAATGCCGCATTGCGGTCTATGAGAAGCACACCGATTATCGGCGCGGATGACCGAACATCGGGCCGGGCCGCTGGTTAACAAGAGTTTCACAAAGACTGGACGATGATCCTTCTGTGCAGCGCATCCACAGAACGGCGCGTCTGTTCGAGCCGATTGGGTTCGCTATAGCTGGTGGCCCGTCGACCGTTCGCTCTATAAAGTGGTCAGCACCGTCTCCAAGCCGCCTCTATTTTTCAGCTTCCGCTGTAGCGTTTGTCACGGACGTTCGCCGGGCGCAGCCAAGAATTGCCATTGCAATTTCTGGATGAGCCACTTGTGAACGTCCTGACGCGCGAGTAAAATCCAGTAGAAGTGCTTCATCCGGCAAGCAAAATGGGAGGCGACTTTGGACACTCAACTCCTCGCTACTATATTTCAGATACGCAGCAACCCGTCGTATCAGCGAGCGGAAGCGATGCGGCAACAAGCGATGCGGCAAGAAGGAAACAGCGTGTCTGCAATGGCCGAGGCCGGCAGGAATTCCGTGGAATTTGGCGCCGTCAATCTCCTTATTAATTCCTGGGAAGCGATTTCGGTGCTGGTTCTTCAGGTCAAGGACAAAGACTTGATTTTCGAGATTACACCCGTGCTCTACATGTTTACCGAGCTGAGTGACGCTATCGAGATAATTAGCTGTGAGTTTCCTGACTATGCAGCAAATTTCAGGCTTTTGAGCAAGCTGCAGGCCGAGTGGCTTAAGTTCAAGGACGATCGATATCAAACGGGTGCAGCCGGCGGCATGCACGCGCTGTTCGGGTAGCACTTTGCCAGCCTTGGATTCGCGCTTCTCGACTTGGTTGCTTCGTCCATACCTTGATCTTGCCGACTTTAATGGCGGCCCGCTGCATGCGCAGAATCTTGAAGAGTGCTGGCGCTCTTTTGTTGAGCCAGATGGTTTGCCATTTATTCCGCAACGGGCGCTTTCGCCCGGATTTCGTGTTCAGCTTGCCCGGGAAGCGGGACAGGCCTACGCTGTAGCGGATCCGCGTGAACTCCCCGAAAGCCTTCGCAGCGGCCGTTGGCGACGCTTGTGCGTTGCCTTGGACAAATGGACCTCGTTGCGCGGCGAGGAAAAATCCCGGTTGGCTTCCTTGCTTCATTCGATGTGCCTCTATCAGCCTCTCCTCGCCCTCATTCCGCATGACGGCTTTGAGGCCGGTCGTGCTGACCTTGATACATTGCGGCTCGCATTCTGGCGCGCGTCGGCCAATTTCATCCATCATTTGCCCGAACGTTCTTCGGACTATCTAACTGCTGATATGTCGGTATTCGAGGACATCGCCCTCAACGCGTCCACAACCGTTCCCGAATGTTTCAACGCAACAGCCAAGGTTCTTGTTCACAGGGCGAAGAATCGCTGTGAGATTGCGGACCTGGTCAGGTGGAGCAACCGGTTCGAAACTGTTCTGGCGCACACCATTGCCGGCGCGGACGAATTTACCACCGGCCTTTTCACCAGCAGATACTATCGAGGCATGGGCTTTCTGCCGCAGCGCGCCGGTGACAAGAATGAGACGATCCGCACAATGGATTTGGCCGAAAGTCACGCGCGAAACATCAAGGCCGGCACCCCGGCACAGGATATTCTCTACCGCGAAAACTTGCATGCCGTGATGGAGAGTCGCACCAAGGAAGCGCTCTGGCTCGGCGACAAGGATGAAGCTCTCTCAAGGTCTCTCAAGGTAATCGAAGTCGATCCGTGCGATTCAAAAGCATGGGCCGAGCTTGGTGAAATCCGTTACCTTCGACACGAGTTGAATGAGGCATCCGAAGCGTATTCGACGGCGGCAATGCTCGGACCGCCAGCGAGCGCCGTCGGTCGATACATGGCGGGAATATGCTTCCGAAGGCTGGGCCAGGACATGTTGGCGGCCCTTTTTCTCAAGGATACGCTCGAGTGCGATCCGCTTGGAATCTCGCCTCGCCGTCGAATTAACGAGCTTCCCAACGTTGCGGTCCTGGATGCTCTGAAAAGCTGGAACGAGCGCGCAGGATAATTCGAGCGGCGCAGCTTGGCTGCAACCGAGCGACCGGCGGGTCACTCGTGGCGAGGATGGGCGGTACAGCCGTTCGCCTTTTTCCTCAGCCAGAGCAGGCAGGCTCGTCCTCGTAACAGGATCCGATCCCCCTTTTCGGGATTACCGGCGGCGGAAGCGACGCGCCCGAAGCCACCTGCGCATTGACGCGGCCATAACCATACTTGGAATCCGGACCCGGTATGCCGAGGTCGTCGGCGGTCGAAGCGATCAGGTTCCAAATCTGCTCATTATTGGAGGACGGGTGTGCTCCCCAGGTCAATGCCGCGACGCCGGACACATGCGGGCAAGCAACGCTGGTGCCGCTCATCTTTCCATATTTATCATCTGGCAGCGTCGACAGGATGTCCACGCCTGGCGCGCAGAGGTCGACCTCGGGTCCCCGGCCGCTGGTCGTCGCAATCAGATCGTTGGAGTCGACGGAAGAGACCGCAATAACGTTCTTGTACCTTGCGGGATAATCGACGTTGGACTGTTGGGGGGGCACGGGGTTTCCCTCCTGGTTTCCAGCCCCCGCCACGATCAATAGCCCCTTGGACCAAGCGGCGTTGCAGATCAACTCGACGGCGGTTGGCACGGACTCGCTGCCCAGGCTCATACTGACAATTTGCATGTCGTGCTGAATGCACCAATCGATGCCCGCGATCGACCAGCTGAACAGCCCGTTGGCGTTCTTGTCCAACACCTTGACCGCATACAACGATGCTTCCGGAGCAACGCCGACCACACCGGCGCCATTCATGGCGGCCGCTATGGTTCCCGCGCAGTGCGTGCCATGACAGTGGTCGTCCATCGGCGTCGGCGCGCCTTTCACGAAGCTCACGCCATCGACGTAATTGTCCTTCAAGTCTGGATGATTGAAATCAATGCCCGTATCCAGGACGGCGACACGAATTCCTTTGCCTTTTGAAGTGCTCCATGCCTCTGGCGCCTTCACCTGTTTCACGCCATCCGGGATCGTTTCTGTCGTTACAGGGCACGGCTCGCAATACTGCAAGTGCTGGTAGGGACCATAGCCGGCAGCATAACAAGGGGTGTCGTCTTCGACCCTGGCGACATTGCCATTCCTGCGCAGCGTCTGTATTTCGCTCTCGGTAAGCTGCGCGCTAACGATTGGCGCCTCATATCGATTTACGTCATATCCGATTACGTGTCCTTCGGTCGCCGTCCGGCCAGCACCCATCGCAAGCGTTGCGGCATCAAAAAAATGCGCGCATGTTCCTTTCGCCAGCACATTTCGCACGATTTGAAGCTTATCTGTTTGTTGGTCGGGGCGCTGATCCTTCGGCTTGAATGTAATGATCACCGATCTACGCTCCGACATGATGCCTCTCCCTGCTCAAGCATTGATATGGTCCGCCAAGTGATAGCATGCTGCGGGCCTCGTGTTTATGATCTACTTCACCCACGCCTATCCCCAAAACCGCATCTCCATGGCGTGAACCAGTGAATTGGAAATGTCGCGGTGGCGCTCCGCATCAGATTTCCGCTGGCCAAGGTCGAACATATTGGCGAGCCCCCTATGGCAATTCGCCTCCAGAGGGCGCATGCCCAATTCTTTGGCAACCGCCAGACTCCCGGTCAGCAAGGTCTTTGCATCGCCTAGGTTTCCCCGGTGGAGGTCAATCTCGCCAAGCATTCGCAACGAATAAGCCTCGTTCGCCCGCTCTCCGTGCTTGCGGGCGAGTTCGAGTGCGCGCGTGGCCGCCTTTAACGCATCGGCCTCCCGGCCCAAGCTTAGGTAAGCCTCGCTGGCATAAGCGAGACGCAAGGAATGACGTGCTACAAATCCTCGGGATTCCGCAACGTCAATGGTTTTTTCAAGGATCGGTATTCCCTCGTTCGCCCGACCGGCGAGCGAAAGTGCATAGCCAAGATGAAGTGCGACGAAGGCGAATCCAACCGGGCTGTCCGCAAAGGCTCCCGCTGCCAGCGCTCGCTCAAACGAGCGCAATCCCCTTCGTAGATTTCCCTGACGTAACGCGACCACTCCGAGACCGAGATGGGCGTAACCGCAACTGAACGGGTGATTGGCATCTTCAGCGATGCGAAGTGCATCTTCGGCGATATTGAACGCTTCAGGAAATTTGCCGGTTTCGGCAAGGCCCCACGCGATAAAACTGCGCGCGAATGAGGAGGGCAGGACGAACATCCCGAAACGTTCGCTGACCAGATTGCCCTCCAGATTGGTGGCATTCCAGCCAAAATACTCGCGTGCCTTGACATAGTCCCCTCGGGTGTGATGCGCCAATCCCAAGGGCAAATTCGTAACGACTTGAAGTGGCAAGTCTGACAGTTGCTTCGCGACGGCAAGGGCCTTTTCTCCTGCCTCGATCGATTCCTTGTATTGACCGAGCATCCAGAACTGCTCGGTCAAATAGGATTGCACCCATCCCATCCGCCGATGGTCGCCGATTTGATCGGCTAGTTGCCCGGCTTCCCGCAGATAGGATGCGATACGTTCCCGATCGCCCAAAGGCTGCAGGACGTTGCGAATATCGAAGCGAATGTCGATTGCTTTCTGGAGCGTATCGATGCTTTCCGGCAGTTGCGCCAGCGCCTCCAGAGCCTGCTGGAAAAGTATCACCGCTTCAGGGTAGGCCTCCCGGTCCGCAGCCTTCGTTCCCGCCTTACGCAGATACACGACAGCTTTTTCCGGAAGCCGGCCGCGCAGCGCGTGATCTGCCAAACGCTCGACCTGCTCGCCGATACGGCCGGCATATTGGGTTTCTATCGCTTGCACGACGCGTTGGTGTATTTCGCGCCTTCGATCGCTCCGCAATCCGGCATACGCGACATCGTGAGTGAGCGCGTGCTTGAAGGAAAATTGCAGATCCGGATAAAGCTGTGTGGCGTAGAGAAATTCGGCAGCTTGCAGATTGCTGAGAATGCCGCGGATTTCGCCGTCGGTGAGACTGGATATCTCGTGCAGCAGCGATAGAGGAACGTCATGTCCGATAACTGACGCTTCCTGAAGCAATCTCTTTTCAATTGTTGGCAGCGCGTCTATGCGCGCGGCAAGGACTGCCTGCACGGTCGGCGGGATTTCGTTTCCTGAAAATGGTTTCTTGATCTTGTAGTTTTCGCGCGTTCCGTCGAGGACGCCGCGATCCACCAGGGTGCGAACAAGCTCTTCCACAAAAAACGGGTTTCCGCCTGCGCGATCATGAACGAAGGTTTTCAGACTCGCGAGCGCTGGGTCTGATCCCAGCAGTAATTGCAGAAGTGCGGTGAGGCTTTCGCTCTCGAGAGGCTCAAGACGCAGGTTGCGGTAATTCGGGCGGCCCTTCCATTCGTCGTGGAATTCGGGACGATAAGTTACCAGCAGGAGCAGGCGTGCATCCGGCACATTGACGACGATCTCGTTGAGCAGGCCCAGAGTAAGAGAATCGTTCCAATGCAGATCCTCAAAGACCGCGACAACCGGCTGCACCCGGTTTTCACTCAACAGCAGCCGGGTAATTGCATGAAAGGTGTGCTGTCGGTGCTGGAGAGGATCAAGCAACTGGAACGGATGTCCGGCATCCAGCGCGTCCAGGAGATCGAGAACGGGCGGAATGACATCCTGCAACGAGGGGTCGAGCGCCAGGATCTTGCCCGTTACTTTCTCGCGGATGGACTTTGCGTTGTCGCGTAGATTGATCTTGAAATAGTATTGTCGGAGCAACTCAATGACTGGCAAATAGGATGCCGCGTGACCATAGGAAGCGGAGTTAGTCTCCAGAATCAAACAGCCTTCAGTCTGCGGCGAATGAACAAATTCATGGATCAGGCGTGACTTGCCCATGCCGGGTTCGCCAACAACAGCCAGGACCTGACCGAGGCCGCCTCGGGCCTCGTCGAGGGCCTGACCAAGCTGTCGAAGTTCCAGCGCCCGGCCAACGAAGGGCGTCAATCCGCGCCACGCAGATGCCTGAAATCTCGTCCGCTCCGAGCCGCCATCGGTGATCTCATAGACCTCGACTGGATAGGCCAGTCCCTTTATCGGCACCGCGCCGAGAGATTTTGCTTTGACGTATCCTTCGACCAGCCTCGTGGTGTCGGCACTGGCAAGGACCGATCCCGGCATTGCCATTTTTTCGATGCGGGATGCCAAATGCGCGGTCTGCCCGACGATGGTGTAGTCCATGTAGAGATCATTGTTGATCGACGAGACAACGATTTCTCCGGAATTCACGCCGACGCGGATCGTTATGGGTATGCCATGGGTATGGCGGACTTCTTCGGCATAATGCGCGATCGTTTGCTGCATTCTGAGGGCCGAATAACATGCGCGAACCGCGTGATCTTCATGGGCGAGGGGAGCGCCGAAAAGGGCCATGATCCCGTCTCCCATCACCCTGTTGACCATGCCTTCATAGTGATGCACTGCTTCCAACATGTTATCGAGCACGGGATCGAGGAGCCGTTGCGCCTCTTCCGGATCGCGATCTGCTATTATTCCCAGAGACCCAACGATATCCGCAAACAGGACAGTGACTTGTTTGCGTTCTCCTTCAAGATCACCTTTCGATGTCAGTATTCGGTCCGCGAGATGCTTCGGGGTATAGTTGTCAGGTGATAAGAACCGGTTCGCCGCGCGACGTTCGCGGTCCAGTCCGATCGGATGCGCGCATTGGGAGCAGAACCTGGCTCCTGGCAAAATCAAGTTTCGACAGTTTGGGCAAGTGAACTCGAAAGGAGCGGCGCACTCCTCACAGAATCTCGCGTCAATCCGGTTTTCGTGTTGGCACCTCAAACACTTCATCTGAGCCATCAGCTACGTGTTGGCGACCGCAAGCGATAATCTATCGCCGGCGGCTTCGCACAACAACCATAAAGCGTATTCCACTCCGAAGTGTTCGGTCGGTGGCAACGCTTCCCGGGCCCAATCCACAACTGGCGCCGACCCGATTCCTCGTTACCCGCGACCCCGTCAGCGCGCCCAGTCGGGGCTGGAGGGTTGCGAGCGGTCGGCAAGCGGCCCGGCTGGTGCCGGGATCTCAGGAGATGCGACGCCGTGGCGCCCCCGCGCCCGATCAGTAACGGTAGCGCCGTTGATAGCCGTAGCCGTAAGCCGGATTGATCCCGCAGCCGCTTCCCGTGCCCGACGCCGTCGCCAGGCACTGCTGGTAGGTGGAAAACTGGCAGTTGCCCGGATATCCCCACTGCCGGCCCTGCAGGCAGTATTGATAGTCAGATGCCATGGCGGGCGACGCCGCCGCCCATAGCGCGGCAAGCGAAACGAGGGCAGCCGCGGGAAGCAGCATCATCTTGCGCATGTCTTTTTTTCTCCGTGAGATCGGTATGGCTGCGTGGCGTTTGATAGCAAAACTCCACGAAAAGTCGAAGGTTCCTCGAGCGCTGCGCGCGCAAGCTTAAGTGATCGCGTTGCCCATCGAGTTCTGCCACCTTGGCAGGCTGAATTTGCGACCGCACGCTCGCTCTGCTATGGAATTTCCGGCACCCGCTTCGGTTGACGCGGGTTTTCGGTCCCGTAGCTCAGCCGGATAGAGCGACGGTTTCCTAAAATAGTGCTCTATCGCAAGCCGCTGAATATGTTGGCTTTATTTGATGATAAATTGCCATCGAGCGGGAAGTAAAAGGTTGTGGTATGGCCGACGGACATGATTATTTCAAACCTCCGGATATTTCCGATGACAGGTGGGCCAAGAGCTGCAGCGGGATTGGGAGCGGCGAAGAATGGAATCAACGAGTACAAGAGGCCTTGGGGATCAGCCTTGCCTACCTGACTGAACCACAATGGAAAGAGATACAACAGATCAGTCGCTTTAGCCGGTCAGCACGGTTTGAAATCAACATAGCGTTGCGGCGATATTGGGATGAAAGGATCAAAAACCTTCCAAACTCAGCGAGCCGAAGAGCGGTCGAGGAGACCAAAAGTAAGCTTGGCGAAAGCCTCCGTGCCGTGCAGGAATTGCTGCTCACCAAGCAGGGACCATTGAAAAAAAAGGCCGCTTTATTCGGCGGAATAGCTGCTAATCAGGATCAATCAGCCCTGGATGATCGCTTGGCGCTTGAGGGCGCCGTATTAGCGATTCAGCGTGCCGTGACTATGTTGTCGATCGCGGAGGAGCGGATAGATCGTCCAAACAAAGCCGGCCCTTTGTGGGATCTGATACATCATCTCGATTACATTCTTTGGAAAGAACATCGCTTCTATGTTTCTCGCTCCGAAAAGCGAATGTTCGATAATCCTTCGTCGGGAAGTGCGCAGGAATATATCCGCGCTGTGGTTAAGGTAGCAAATCCTGATATAGGGGCGACGGTGGATGCAGAGTTACAATCATACATAACACATCGAGGCGACATCAATCGTCGTGCCTACCAAGAGCAAGACGAACCTCCGTTTTGCCATCTCACCGGATCGGAATGGCAACATATCAAACATAAGACCGGCTTCCGAGAAAGCGCTCGCTTCGAAATGAATCTGGCGCTGATGGACTTTCACTCAGGATGCAGCGTCGCGAACAATGAGAAGATATGTGATGCCGCTAAAGAAGCAGTTGGAAAGCTGGAGCGCGGTATCGACGGGCTTATCGATATATTGTTAAACCACAACAGTATTTTCGATGGGCAACATGCGTTTCATGAACGACCTCGTGTGAAGGAATTCGCAGATACAGCAAAATCTCTGCCGCCAATGATTGGCGCTTTGAGCGTCCTAAAATATGCCAGCGAGATTTCGCTGAGTGATTTTTGTCAGTTTTCATATGGTGCCGTCTATAATCTCATCCAGCACTTGGATTTTGTTCTGCGGAAGCAGCACGCTATCCGCCTTACTGCATCAGACGAACCAATACTTTGCGTGCCTGATCACGATACGGCATTTGGCTACGTGCGAACGGTGTTCAGAGTGGCCGGCATTGAAATTGCGGAAGCGTTTCTCGACAATGTTATACAACATTATGTGAGCGATCGAGACCGACATGGTCGAGATCTTCCTGGTCGAGCCATATAATACCCAGTCAGTTATATTGATCTCGACACGTTCACTTCAAATTGCGATCCGACATCGGCGCATGTTGCGCGCGTCCTCGCTTTGAGAGATGAATTTCGCGGTTGCGGCCTCTTCGTTCTCACAAAGAGCTGTTGTCCGATCCGGATATATGAGTAGTTGTCAATGTCGTTCTCGGCCACCCGGCCACCGAAAGGAGAACGACAATGTTCGACGCTTACGAAAACGAGAGCTCGCCTCGCCCGGATGGTACATTTAGCGTTCCCGCGGTGCGGCACGTTTCACTCAGTAAAACGCCGGACCCCTCGGCGCTCGCCGCTGAGATCTCCGCTGGCATCAGAACGGGGGCCCGCAGTCTGATCGAGGCGTGCGCGCGTTTGAATGTTGCGCTCGACGGGTTTGCTGCGGATCCCGCCGCGAAAGACAAGTTCATTAGCGAGCTTGTGCGTCATCACGTCCTGCCAAGGCGGTCGACCCGCCTCGGCGCGTTCGAGAAGTCGAAGTTGGCGATCCTCCGGCAGATTGGTCAACACGCTTGGCTGTTGCTGGCCACGGACGTGGCCAAGTACCTCCAGCCGGGTTATTCGGTCCTCTACTATATCGTACTTCTGTATAAGGCCCTCCCGGGCGATTCTGATCAGGAGCGTCTGAGCAGGTTAATCGGCATCCTGGCTCGGGAAGGGCATCTCACGCGCGATTTCCTGGAGAAGGAGATCAGGAAATGCGCGATGAATGGTGCGTCTTCGGACGCAAGCAGCGTATCGCTTCCGCTGTTTCGCGGTCGCTACGATCTGCTCCTGATTGATCTTCGCGATAGTGAGTGCGTCGAGCGCGTATCGCAAGACCACGCGTATAGCGGAGCGCCGTACTCCCGCGAATGCGAAAAAATGGTCACGAATGCTGTCGGCGTCTGTATCGCTCGATTGGCTGATCTGCACACAGTCAAAACCCTCTTGATCGCGCGATGTAAGTTTACAGCGATCAAGAACATTTTTCTACTCTAAACAGCCTGCCGGGCCCGACGTCACGTACACCGAGGTGCTCGTCATCGCGGTCAAGGCCGAAGTAGATCATGTTCAGAAGTTCGAGTGGGCATCGGAGGTCGGTGATATTGACCCGACCGCGCTTGCCGCACGGCTTGTACCATCGGCTAGAGATCGTCTGCATATCTTCGCTCCTTCGGAAGCCGATGGATGGTGCACGATGATTGGCGACGCAAACTGGAGCGATGCCGATGAGTGAGCTCTCGCACCTGCTGACGACGGTAGTCGCACAGAAAAGCCAGGCTGATCGAGTTGCCGTTCTGCTCTCGGCAGGGAGGGATAGCATCACGACTGCGATCGCTTGTCAGCTGGCGGGCAAAATCGTCCATGCGTACACCTACGAACTGGCCGGATACCGATCATCGGAACGCGAGCGCGTTGAAGCAATCGCCAGCCACTTCCGTTGGCAGCTCACCGTGGTGACGGTACCAACTGACAGGATCGTTGACGATTTCAAGCGCCTCGCCGTTGCACACCATTGCAAGAGGAAAGTTCACTTCGAAGTGCTCTTCCCGATGCTCTACGTCATTCCGCAGATTACAGAGAACGAGGTTTGGACAGGTTGGAACGCGGATGATCATTACGGGAACGCACGGGAATACATTTTTCATCAAGCGCGGCTCGTGAAGCAAGGCCTAGACTTGGCCGAACGCAAGAAGGATTTCGACGAATATCGGAAAAAAGTATACGCCGAATTCGATCGGAGTGGCTCGTCGCATACGTTTTGGTTGGCGGAAAAGGTCGCAAGTGACCATGGCAAGCGGCTGCTTGATGCGTATGCTGACCGAGGCGTTCGTGAATGGTTTTCGTGCTATGATCATCATCAGCTTTCGCCAAGCAACAAGCCGGTAATTCGCGAACAGTTTCGTGATTGGTTCGCCGGCTTCCCCGATCAATGGGTGGCAAAAGGTGAGCGGCTGCAGAAGGGCGGTAAAGTACACGAATTATTCGGGACGCTATTGCCGAACGCGGAAATTAATCGCTTCGAAACCAAGTATCACAGCGTATCACCGCTATGTATCCGCTGGGCAAAGGAAGTAGCTGCCAACCGGCAGGCGCTGGAATTGCAACCGCTCAATCTTCGGGAGTCGCCAGCCTCGAGCGTCCGCGTTAGTAGCACAAAGTACAGACCCTATTCCATGGCCGAGGTGGCGAAAGCATCGGCAGCCGCGCGCTTCAACGTGATCAGCGCGTTCGCAGGCGGTGGCGGGTCGTCGGTGGGCTATCGGCTAGCGGGTGGTCGGATCCTGCTCGCCAACGAATTCGTGCCAGAGGCGAGACGGACTTACAGACACAATTTTCCTGACGTCGAAATCGACGAGCGGGACATCCGCGAATTTAGCGGTAGCAACGCCGAGGCATGCGCGCTCTTGACGTGGGTCGGCATGGAACCGGGTGACCTCGACGTCCTCGATGGATCTCCACCTTGCTGTGAATTCTCGACAGCGGGCTCGGGTATAGGTGATCAGGAGGTGCTGCGCGCGTACTCCGATGTCAAACAGAACAACATCGCATCCTTGCCGTTTGACTTGGTCGATCTGGCGATCGCGGCCCGACCAAAAGTCTTCATCTGCGAAAATGTGCCCGCGTTCGCATCGCGGGGTAGAGAGGTATTCGACCGTGTCCTGAAGGCACTCCGCTTCACGGGCGGCAGGGCTTACTACGCCGATTGGAAGGTCTTGACCGCAAGTGACTTCGGCGTGCCGCAAAAGCGGCAGAGGCTCTTCATTATCGGTGTGCGCGAAGATGTAGGCAACGCAGTCGGCATCGAGAGCGATGCTGCTGTTGCCTCGGTCTTTCCTGTGGCTACCCGGGTAGGGGTCGACGTCCGTTCGGCATTTGCAGATTTGCGCCAATCGGACGACGATGTATGGCCGTGGATGAGGGCAGCAGCGATCACGAGGTTACGCGAACTGATCCGCCTATTGCCGAAGGAGCCTCCCAAACCCACCCGACTCGGTCACTTGTTTCCCGGGTACCGGCAGCACTTTACGCTGACCCGCTGCAGCTGGGACCGACCAGCTCCGACAATGGTTGTGACCGGCCAGCGACCGGACGGCCTGACAGGCGCGATCCACCCTGAACACGACCGCAAATTCACCATTCCCGAGCTCAAGCGTCTGACCGGTCTGCCCGACGATTTTGTGCTGACCGGAACCATCGGCCAGGCAGCGGAGCGCATCTGCCGCATGGTGCCGCCGCTGATGACGAAGGCGATTGCCGACAGCGTCTACGAGAAGATCTTAAAGCCCCATATGGAGAAGAACTCTGTGACCGACTTTAACTTCGGAAAGCATGCGGCCAAATTCCGCAAACACATCTTGGCGTCGATCCCAGGCTACAATGATCTGGAGGCGAAATGCTTGGCGCTGTCCAAGCGCTTCGTGCAGGCCGACACGGTCGTCTATGACGTTGGTTGTTCGACAGGACACCTGCTCGCTGCGGTCCGAAAGGCGAACCGAAGCCGATCGGGTTGCTTCTACCAGGGCATCGACATCGAACCGGAATTCAGCCTTCATTGGGGGAAGCGGAAAGGGAACAATCTCGCTTTTGCAGTCGCGGACGCTTGTGGCTTTGAATACCGCAACGCATCATTAATCCTGAGCCTGTTCATGGTCCAGTTCATCCGCCCCGCCGATAAGATCTTGGTCCTTGATCGCATGTTTCGCGGGCTAGTGAAGGGCGGAGCACTCATCATCGCCGAAAAGACGCTAGCAGAAACCGGCCGGGTTCAGGACACTCTCACGTTCCCTTATTACGATCAGAAACGTGCCCGAGGTTTCAGCCCGGAAGAAATTCTCGATAAGGAGCGCGCGCTGCGTGGTCAGATGACCCTCTTGACCGAGGGCGAGTTGCGTCATGCCCTGATCAATGTCGGCTTTCGTGAGGTGCAACCTATCTGGCGGAATTATGCTTTCGTTGGATATATGGCCCTGAAGGCTGAAGTGGATGGTGGGGTCGCGCTGCAAGACCGAGTGCAACGAAAAGTGTGAGATGAGAAAGCAGGAAATCGCTTTTGGAGTCTCTCAATCATCGCTGGCCAGGCGGGTCTGCCGGGCTTACGTTTTTCATGGAGCGAGGTCGTCAGCAATTTGCGCCTTGGTCCGAGTAAAGCCAACACTGTCAAAACAAGGAACACACGATGCTTTCAGCTCAAATCATCCGGGCGGCCCGCACGATCTATAACGAGGGCATTATCACGGACATTACGAAACTGTCGCGAATCTTCCAGGTCGACAAGAAAAGGCTCTGGCACTGGGTCAGCCCGCGAGGGGCCAAATTTTCGTCGGCACCGTAGCGCCGCACCGACTGGCAAAGCTAGTCTCGGACCCGCCGAGCTGGGGTGACCTAAGCTCGGCGGCTTTGTTGAGTAACGGTTGGCTCCCAGTCTTCTCCCGTGGAAAAATGCCAAAAGATAATCATAATCGGAGGGATTTTAGAGGAGCGCCATGGATAAATACCCTAACATCTCAGCATCAATTGAGAACCCGTAACCCTCCTGACTGTGGGGCAAGTGCGGACCACCCGGTGGGCTGAGACACCGGCGGGCTGGCAAGTCCGAACAGAACGTCGACCGAAGCAGGGAATGGTCGTTAAATGAAACCCCGCGAGAGACGGGAATACCTTTAGACCGTCAAAGGCTGGTGAGATCGTCTGGATCGTCCACCGCGAGCCTTGCGCGTACAAGCAGAGAGCCAGGGGCAAACCGCAACGCCTGCCCCGTTCACCCCGGTGGATTTTCTGGTCCAGATGCGTCCGAGCCATTAGATGCAAGCTCCGACAGCACTTTGCCCAGACAGGCAAAGTGTGTCCTCACCATTGCTGCAATACTTCACAGCTATAGATAAGCCGATTGATCTAGGCGATGATGATTATCAGTCAATGTTCGATCATGTTAGTTCAAATCAACAAACGTTGGTCGAGTGGTATCAAACATGATGTCCGAAAGGTTCGTCCGAACAAGTGAGGACGAATAGGTAATGGGCTTCATTGATGATTGGTCCCCAAAGATAAATTCACCTTCAAAAAGGGAAAATTAAGTGCCTAGTGACGTCATGGTCTGGGACCTGGAAACGATACCCGACCTCGAAGGATATGCGAGAGCCAACGACCTTGTCGGCAGATCACCGGACGAGATCCGTGCCGCGATGGGTGACGAGTTCCCAAAACTGATCTACCACTCGATCGTCTGCATCGGTGCCCTGGTCGCCAGCCGAACGCCGAACGGCTATGAGGTACAAGTGGTCGGCGCTCCCCACGTCGGTCAGACGGACCGAACAGGAATTGATAGAATCCTTCGTCAACAAGGTCGGTCAGCTTTCACCGCAGCTCGTTAGCTTCAACGGCTGCGCGTTCGACCTGCCGGTCCTTCGGTACCGGGCGATGATCCATCGAGGTGTTCGCTCCGGGAATGCACAACCGGGCCTACTACCATCGGTACACCGAGGACAACGTCGACCTCTGCGACGTGCTGTCGTCGTTCAGCTACGGGGCCAAGGTCAAGCTGGACGAGCTGAGCCGGATCATGGGGCTACCGGGGAAACCGGACGGGATGGACGGTTCTCAGGTGGAGACCTACTTCAACGCCGGCCGGATCCAGGAGATCGCCGACTACTGCAAGTCCGACGTGATCAACACGTACCGGCTCTGGCTTCGGCACGAACTGTTTCGAGGGCGGTTGGACCAGAGCCAGTTCGAGTTCAGCGAGCGGAACGTCGCTGAGGACACGTAGGTGCAGCAGACCTCAGTTGCGATAGCTAATTTCGCCATACCGGCTGTAAGTCTCTTTTTAACCTTAAGTGTCCTTGTCAATATGAATTGGTTTCACGGCACACGTCGTGATTTATTTGTCCGCGCTCTCGCGAAATTCACCGACAAAATTGAAAAACAAATTGGAAACCTTATCGATTTAGCGGCTGTCAATGCGGCGGTGCTATGCAAGCCCCCAAGACATTCTTTCGGGCGGGGGGCCATAACGATGTTGATAACAATGTTTGTCGGCGAGGCCCTTCACTTCTGGGCGCTGCACGCTCACGGCTGCTTACAGCGTTCTGGCATTCTTTGAATAGCCTCGGCTTGGTCTTTGCCAACCCAAGCGTCGATCAGAAACTTCGTGCGCCTGAACTAGCCATCGACGAGGACGCTCGGATGAAGCGCGTATCTCTCGTCCCGTTCATCCCCCGCCGTGCGAAGATACTGGTAGAAGATCAAGCTCTCGACTGGGCGGCCTGACGGACTCCGACTTGACGGACTGGAGCGGCGATAAATTGCCACACGCTCCTCCACCCTGATGTCATTCGTGATGACCTCAGAGGAAATCGCGAAACTCGGTCACCCCGAACGTCAAGTCCGGTCCGATATTAAATAGTGTTACTTCGTGATCAACACATACCGGCCTTGGTGAATTCACTGCGCAGCCAGCTTTAATTTCGCCCCTCGACTGCCACCAGATAACTCAGGCGGGTTAGGTAGATTTTCAAATGCGACGCCGGCGAGGTTGCGTTCACGCCAAATAATCTTGCAGGTATGAATAGTATGGAAGTTGTCAAAACTAAAGGCCAGTTCCTGGGAAAGTTGTTTGGTTTCGAAGCAAACTTCAATGCAAACACCAAGACCGGTGATGTTGTGCACCACGCACTCATGAATGGTCTCTTCTTGAATTAGGACCTTTCCAGGATGATGGATCTTCGTCCGCTGCAGCCGTCGGCGTTCCGCTACCGAACGATCCTCTCGAAGGAAAACGCGATCGCAAGCCACTTCGAGCAGCCGGCGACCGTTGCAGACGATACTCTGCTCGGAAGTTGATCATCATCGCCCCCTTTTTCTTCGCAACACTTTGATTAGTGGCGAAATGTTGGCGAGTTACTAATTGCGTATGCGATGCCGATAGCAGAGTTAATGATTGGCATCTTGGACTGATATGATTTTAGGGACGCACGCCGAGCAACCGTTTAGGGGATATACTAACGCCTCGATGGTCGCCTCAATATTCAATTATTTCGATCTGTATGGGCCCCTCCCGGCGAGATTTGGCTTTCAGGAAGGCAAGTAGATCGGCGTTGATAATCTCCGCATGAGTTGTGTGCATGCCATGAGGCATGTCCTCGTACGTCTTCAACGTTCCTTTCTGGAGAAGCTCGGCGGCCAACGGCCCGGAATTAGCGAACGGAACGATCTGGTCATCTTCGCTGTGCATCACCAGGACTGGAACGGTGATCTTTTTTAGATCCTCGGTATGGTCGGTTTCAGAAAAGACTTTGATGCAGTCATACTGGGCCCGGGCGCCGCCCATCATGCCTTGGCGCCACCAATTGTCGATGATCCCCTGGCTAACGTTCGCGCCTGGCCTGTTGAAGCCGTAAAACGGACCCTCTGGAATTTCGCGATAGAACTGAGACCGATTGGCCATGCCCGCGCGGAAGCCATCGAAGACTTCCATCGGCGTTCCGCTCGGGTTGCTGGCAGACTTCACCATGACCGGCGTGATAGCACTGATGATGGCCGCCTTGGCGATCCCACCGTTGTCGCCATATTGGGCGATATAACGGATCACTTCGCCACCTCCCGTTGAATGGCCGACATGGATGACGGCCCCCAAGAGATCGAGATGATCGACCAGCGCGGCGACGTCCGCAGCGTAAGTATCCATATTGTTGTCTCGATCGGTCTGCGTCGACCGACCATGACCACGACGATCGTGTGCGATAACCCGATACCCGTGCGCCAAGAAGAACAACATCTGGCTGTCCCAATCATCGGCGCTGAGTGGCCAGCCATGGTGAAATACGATTGGTTGGCCGTCCCCCCAATCCTTGTAGAAGATCTCTGTGCCATCAGTAGTCCTAAAGGTGCTGATTGCCATTACTATCTTTCCTAGCGGGAGGACGTGGACATCAAAATATTGGCCGATCTACTAGCTGGCGGCGAACGCATACCGATGGAATTGATTTTCGGTCAGCGTGCGGGTCACTCAACCTGCCAGTTGTCGATGAATGATCGTAAGCTTACATATTAAGGTGTTCTGATGGAAACTGACACTGTTCATCGCGAAATGTTACTTTAAGCGAGATGGACGATCCTCACCTGCGCTTCCGGATTGGCCTCGATGTACCTCTGCGTCGTCCGCATGGTATGGATAGCCGGCATCTGCACGTGAACCGCGAGATCTTCCGTGCCGCGTTGCCCGAGGCGCTTAAAGAGTTCTAAAAACTTCGGCCTTCTGTCGGTACAAGAGTGATCTGGAAAACGCTCGAGTTGAGACAAGCAGTTTGCTTGAAGTCCCACGAGGATTTCTCCGAGGCAAATTAGAACGGCCCACGGAGGCAGCCGATCGATGGGTTATGCGCATGACGTTTACGACCGTAGTTTATCACATTATGCGCGCAGAGCCCCTGGCCGTCGCGATTAACTTGTCTGATAGTCCCGGAAGGCTCTCACCTTCTACTTTTAGGTCTGGCTGTAGCGCGGAGCAAGCTTCCGCACGCTGAAGTGTTGCAAGCAGAGTTCTGTATGCGCGACCTTTCACATTGCTTTTCGACAACGTTGTGTAAAATATTTAAGTTCTCGTAATCACTACCACTTTGCAAATTGTGTTTGACCGTCTGACCGTTTGTTACATCGACAACGCAAATTAACTTTTGGGGATTAGCATTAAACTCAGCGCGTGGCGGATCTCAGAGAGCGCAAAGCGATCTTCACTCCTTCAGGTCTAAAACAGTGGTAGCGATATTAAAGATTGGCAGAAACGTCACAAAAACCAGTCCCTACAGAATGGGCTGAAAGCAGAATTGTCATGAGATTGCACACCGTTGGCGAAATGAAATTAGCTCAAGAGGCATTCGAAGGTGGTGACTTTGATCGTGCGGCCGAGCTTTGTCGCCAGATGGTGGACGCTCTCGTTAGCTGGCCAGAAGCAGCAAACGACGCTGCTGGGTTTCGCTCTCTGTTGATCGACTGCTTAATAGAAACTCACAGCGGTGATGACATAGAGCCAATACTGGAGCTATTGGACCAATTATTTCTAGACCAATTGACACATAAGGACCGTACGTCCGCTGCAAGCACACTAATTCGAAAAGCGCAGTTTCTCTTGGATCATGATTATTCGCAATCTCTTGAATGCGGCTTAAAGGTTGTCGAGCTATTCGCGGCATCGAATGATGCAACCTTGTTGGACAAAGTAATCGAAGCTTTTGATTTTCTGTACGACGAGATGTCGCCTGACGACTCGCGGTTCATACAGGTTTGCGTCGCTTACGCCAGCTTGCTCAAGAACCCTGTTATCGATTGTCACGTTGCGAGTTTAACAATGTCAAACATAACTGACACGTTGGAAGGTAAGGATGATCTGAAGTTAGTTGAAATAACCGAGTTGTTCTTAGCATCGAGATCTGATCTGACCGAGGAAGATCGGGGACTTCTTCAAGCCCACCTCGCTGCGGGTTATCTTAAGGTGGGCGAGGATGAAGCTGCGATCAATATGTGCACTCAACTTCTGCTTTACGGCGAGGCCCAATCGAGGCTACTTTATCTACTATGGTGCGGGAGCGCCTTTATGAATCTTGGCAAAGATGAGACCGCGGGGATGTATTTCCGAGAGGTGCTGCGCGCCGCGTCCGATCTGGGCGACGAACACATCGCGACCTACGCTAGAGAGTATATGTCTCAAATTGAAGCCGTGGCATAAGTCCGTGAAAAGTTGCTCGGCAGGATCCCTGTTTGTAGTGATGCGAGCGCTAACCGGACTGAGTACAGGCCCTCAGCCCTTGTTGCTGACAGGACGTGCCATCCTCGGTAAGCCGTTCCATCGCTCGGTTGAACCAGCTCTGATATTGACGGAAAATATCGAATGGCGTGTCGTGGGCTCGCTTCGCCGAGGCGTCCGCTCCTGCTTGCGAACGGAGACACATTGCAACAGTGGACCGGCCGACTAGCTGCGATTTCCTTTGCCAAGGGGCGCAGCAATGGAGGATACGGGTGGGATCAGTGCACGCGGGAAATTACGGTTGACCGACGGAGGTTGGATGTCAAGTGTCGAGTTGTTTCTTTCGGAGCTAACAGCTATTGAATTTGAAAACGGCCGGCTGTTGGACGACGACTTTATTAGGTTGGTAATCTTCGTTGGCGATTTTGTCGATCGCGGACCAGGGCAGCGTGAGGTCCTTCATATCGCTAAAAGAATGTGCGACGCCGGCGCGGCGCTTGCCGTTATGGGAAACCACGAATTTAACGCGCTTTGTTGGGCCGAGTTTGACGGGAACGGAAGTTTTCTAAGACCTCATAGCCAGCAAAACAATGAGCAGCACGAGGAATCCTGCGTCAAATTGGCGAGGGCTCGGCGCCTCACCAGGAGGCCCTTGCCTGGTTTCAAACGCTGCCAGTTTGGCTGGATCTGTGTCAATCGGCGTTCAAATTTGACCCCGTATCGGCGTCCAATTTTGACCCCTTTGAGCGGCGGGTTTTGACGGTAGCGCTCGCGCTCGTCGGAGCTGGCCGGGGTTGCGGAGACGGGGCGAGCGCGGGCTGCGTGATCGTCGTCGCGGCTTTTGAATCGCCAGCTGTCGTTGCCGGTCTCGACGATGTCGCAATGGTGGGTCAGGCGGTCGAGCAGCGCGGTCGTCATCTTGGCGTCGCCGAACACGCTGGGCCATTCACCGAAGGCGAGATTGGTGGTGACGACGATGGACGTGCGCTCGTAGAGCCGGCTGACGAGGTGGAACAGCAACTGGCCGCCGGATTGAGCGAACGGCAGGTAGCCGAGTTCGTCGAGGACGATGAAGTCCATCCGGGTCAAATGCTCGGCGATACGACCTTGCCGTCCGTTGCGGGTCTCGATCTCCAGGCGGTTGACGAGATCGACCACGTTGTAGAAGCGACCGCGAGCACCGGATCGGATGCAGCTTCTGGCAATGGCGATGGCCAGATGGGTCTTGCCGGTGCCGGTACCGCCGACCAGAACGGCATTGCGTTGCTGGGCGATGAAGCCGCCGCCGGCGAGATCATTGACCAGGGTCTGGTTGATGGGTGTGCCTTCGAACTGGAAGTCCTCGAGGTCCTTGGCAAGCGGCAGCTTTGCGATGGTGAGCTGGTACTTGATCGAGCGGGCCTGCTTCTCGTTGATCTCGGCGTTGAGCAGGTCGCCGACAATGCGCTGGGGTTCGTGCTGGCGCTTGACGGCGGTCGTCATGATCTCGTCGAAGGCGGCCTTCATGCCGTAGAGCTTGAGCTCGCCCATGAGGTCGAACAGTTGAGTGCGTTCCATCAGATGGTTCTCCTGAGGTTGTCGTAACGGGCACAGTCGGCGATCGGGGCATGGCGCAATGTCAGCGCCGCCGGGGTGAGGATGTTGGCTGGCGGCGCAGGATCACGCTGGCGGGCCAGGATGTTGAGAACGACATCGGCGGAATGGACGCCGTGGGCGATCGCCTCGGCGCAGGCTGCCTCGACGGCCGGCAGACCGTCGGTCAGAACCGCGTTGAGGATGTCGACCATCTGCCGATTGCCATCGTCGGCGCCGGCGAGCTTGCGCCGTACACGTTCAATCGCCGCCGGCAGCACCCAGTCCTTGAAGGGAGCGCCGTTACGCAAGGCGCCGGGTTTGCGAGCCAGCACCGGTACGTAATGCCAGGGATCGTAGGTCGTCTCGCCGCGGCCGAATGAGCGCGGATGCTCGGCCACGATGCGTCCGTCCTGGCGGATCACGATGCGGTCGGCGTAGGCATGAACCTCGACCGGCCGCCCGACTGCGCTGGCCGTGACCGAGTATTTGTTGTTGTCGAAGCGCACCAGGCAGGTCTTCGAGACCGATGCCGGCACCGCGTGGAATCCGTCGAACCGGCCGGCATAGGGAACGAGCTTTGGCCGTTCCGCTTCGAACACCTCCCAGACCGTCTGTTCGGTCAGTTCCGGATGGCGGTGCGCTTTGGCGTAGGCGATGCACTTGTCCAGCAGCCAGGCGTTCAACTCGTCGAGGGTTTTGAACCGCAGCCGCGGCGTGAAGAAGCGTTCACGGACAAGCCCAACCTGGTTCTCGACCTGACCCTTCTCCCAGCCCGACGCTGGCGTGCAGGCGACCGGATCGACCAGGTAATGGCTGCACATCTGCATGAAGCGGCGATTGTAGAGACGCCCTTTGCCGACGAAGATCGTCTCCACCGCGGTCTTCATGTTGTCGTAGATGCCGCGTCCGCAGGTGCCCTTGAACAGAGCGAATGCCCGGTCGTGGGCGTCGAACACCATCTCCTGCGTCTCGCGCGGATAGCACCGCACAAACAGCATCCGGCTGTGGCAGAGCCGGACATGGGCGGCCTTCACGATCACCGTCACGCCATTGAGCAGGACGACCTCGTGGCTCCAGTCGAACTGGTAGGCTTCTCCAGGCGCAAAGCTCAGCGGGACGTAGGCCGCAGCCGTCGATTGTCCGCGCTCCTTGCTCCACCGTCTGGCGTAACGCCGCACGGCGTCGTAACCGCCGTCATAGCCGCGCCCACGCAGCTCTTCGAAGATCCGGATCAACGTCAGCTGCTCGCGAGCAGCCTTGGCTGCGTTCCCTGCCAGCAATCCGTCGAGTTCTGCTGCCCATCGTCCCAGCTTCGGCCGCGGCTGGACCACACGCTCGTACTCGAATGAGGTCTCTCCCGACCTCAGCACCTTCCGGACCGTGTTCCGCGACACCTTCAGGTCCCGGGCGATCTCCTTGATCGTCTTGCCCTTGATGAAGTGCTCGCGCCTAATCCGGGCAATCGTCTCCACGATCAGCATCCCCAACCACCTGCTTCATTACAAAGCAGGCAGCGCAACAGACCAATCTGTAGGGGGTCAATTTTGGACGCCGATCCCCCGGCTCAGGGGGTCAATATTGCAGGCCGAATGACAGGAGCGAAGCTTTTACTCGGTAAAATCGAAACCCAGGCCGAAGAGGCCCGTGCAATCTGCACAACCGATTTGCCCGCGTCTATCGATGGAGACAAACTCGGCTTCCAGCTGAGTATCGGGTGCCGAGCCGTTTAATGTTAGAAACGTCCCTACACCAGTCCTACTACTCGGACCTGCGCTTCCGGATTGGCTTCGATGTACCCCTGTGTGGTCCGGATGTTCGAGTGACCAGCCAGCATCTGCACGTCCCGCAGCGACCCTCCCACCGTCGATATCTTCCGTGCCGCGTTGGTGATGAAGGTTCTCCTGCCGCTGTGACTGGAGCATCCTGAGAAGCCACGGTGCCGGTACCACCGCTGAAACATGTTGACGATCGCCTGCGGCGAGGTCGACAGCGACCTCTCGGTGCTGACGACGGAGGGCCCGGTGAAGGATATAACCTGCCGGCGATACTCGATCAGGGCGTCCCTCACCTCGTCGCTCAGCGGGATCATCCGGCCGGAGCTGGCCCTTACTGGCCGAGTCCTGGAGGCAGATGGTCCGACCGATCTCGCCCCGGGAGTCATTGGTCATCCACCAAGTCAGCCGCGCGATCTCCTTGGCCCTGAGGCCGGCTTTGACCGATAGAAGGAATATGAGGCGGTTCCTGGCCGGATGCCTGGTCTTCGCCAAGTAACCCAGGACGGCCTCGACCTGGCCCTTGCTCAATGTCTTCGCTTGCTTTCCCAATGACATACTGATCCTCCAAACTCATTATTTATGAGCCGCAGGACGCTGGACTGTAATCAGTCAGGAGGAGGCGTACATAGCCGGTCGACAATAATGGTTGGCTGGTCAGGGCCTTGGAAAGACTGATGATACAAGGGTCATTCTATCATCAGTTGGTTGGTGTTGCGTGGCCGATCTGCGCTATTCGTGGTCCTCGGCACGGGCGTTGACTCTCTCAAGTAGTTCCAGCAGATGCTGACCACGAGCTGTGATCCGATAGCTCAGCAGATGACCTGACCTTTTTACTCGCTCAGCGAATTCCGGGATCGACTTCAGTGCGCGATTTGTGTTGTATTTTCTCACGAATGCTCCCAACTCGGACGATTTTTGCGAAATTGCCGCACACGAACCTGAGCCGCCAAGAGACTGCAGCGCAAGAACACTTCGATGGAGTTCGCTCATTGTCCTGCGCTCAGATTTAGCTCGCGCTGATTTTGTGCCATCCAGACGCGCTACAAACGCATCAATTTTCTCCTTGAATTGCTCAACTGTGCCGTCGTTGCGAATAACGTCCGTCGCGACTTCAGTCGATACCCGCAAAAGGCCAAAATGCGCTTGTTGTTCGTCTTGGCGCTCGAAATCGCTGACCGTCCTCACATCTTGATCCCGCCCTCTGCGTACATGTCGTTCGAAGCGGGCTTGAACGTCGCTGTCAACTAAGACGACGTGCGCTTGAGGAAAGCTCTCGATAAGTAGCAAAATCTCCTCGACCATTCTCAACCCGGTAACGACATAAAGTCTCACAGCACCCCTTTCAATAAACCTGCCGATCGCCAGAGCGACGCAGTCTAATCCGTGATGAGCCAGAAATCTGAAAGCATCATCAGCCGTTTCCACCGATTCCTCGGCATCCTGAGCTAACGAACGGAGGACAGAACTGGCTTCGACAACCATCACATCATCCCGCGCCGCCAAATGGTCGCTGAGCGTAGTCTTGCCAGCGCATTTAAAGCCGATCACAAGTAGGACGCGTGGGGTGCCTTCATCGGCAGCTAAGATTTCGTTAAATAAAAGCTGTTCGCCGGCCGAAGGCGATGGCACTTTTCGCACGGTGTAAAAGGGAGCCGACAGGTTGAGTGCTGAGTTCATTTCTTCGAGGCGAGTTATTAACGCCGAAAGTGACTTTGCCCGGAAATCAAAACTGAGAGACTCCTCAAACTCCATTTCGCCCAAGCGTTTGTTTGAGCCGTCTGGAATAAACCAACCGTTGAAAGTAGAGGGGGTCAGCCACGGGTATTGATGCGAAGCCGCAAAGTCTGGCTTAGATGGAGCGACTTGCCCCGTGGTCTCGCCATGGAAGAGGATGTGATGGGAAAGCGTCGGCATATAGAGTGCAATATCGGATTTGAGTACGGCGCGCCGATCACCTGCTTTGGACAACTCCCGATCGAGATCTTCGAATGATGCCCTTGCGAACCACTCCTTCACAGCTAGTCCCGGATAATCGGCATCGACGCTCAAACCTTCCAACCGCAGCGATGTATCTTCAACAAAAAAAATGGATTTTATACCGAACTCATCATTTACCTGCTTTACGGCCCGATGGAGTAATTGTTCTGAACCAAGCGAATAGTCTTCGTCGTAAGGCTCTCGTTTACCTCGGTAGTGCCGTAGATTATAACCATGACGTACGAACATCAGCCGGGCTTGCAGCAATTTGTCAGCATTAGATGTGTAGAAGTATACGTTTAGAACGCGGTCAAAACGGAGCGCATTTCCGTACTCCGGCCTCATGAGGCAAAACCGGTAAGCTGATAGCCCGCATTCCAGCCGGCCGCCGTTCCCAGCAGAGAGAGACCGCCTGCGCTGGCCTCTCTCCTAATGCGATCTGCAGCATCCATATCGTCTTTGTCCACTATCACGTACACTAACGGTCCGACACTGCTTACGCCTACCGGAAAGCCTAACGCGGAAAGTGCTACAAAGCAGCGTCTTGTGGGTTCATCGCATCGCAGAAGCTCCTGCATTTTGAACCCGCACGAATGAAGACCAACAAGCGCGGAGGCAAGCGCGCGATAATTGGCTGTTGCGAACGCCGGCAGAATACCGTGATGGAGACTAACAACATTCTCAAGGGCATCTTGCCGCTCGACAGGGGCATGCTGACGGAAAAAGGCCACTTCGCCTTGTCCTGACAACACGGGGGCAGTCCCTAGGAGCAAAATCACTCGCCACTGGGGCGGAAATTCTAGCCGCGATAGGAGAGGTGGGATTTCACCCGTTAAATTCACACTGGATGGCAGGATCGCCTGTGATGGATCGACCCGGTGACCGCCATCGCAGATCACTCCACCCTCAAAAAAAGAGTGAATCCCAACACCAGATGCTCCGCCTCGGCCACTCAAGATCTGCATCTTATGCCGGCATAACCTCAATGAACAAAGTTGGTTCGCGCCGGCGATGAGAGACAATGCCAGCGATGTCTTGCTTCCAAAGCCACAGTGCTGAGGGGCGTGTCTCAGTATTCTCGCCCGGAAAGGTTTCACTCCCGATACGTTTTTCAGGCGCTCCAGGATAGCCGTCAGGTCGATGCAAGCGGCTTTGTCTAAGCGATCAATTCCTGATAGCAGGAACCGATCATCAAAAGCGAAATCAACGACTGTCGCGGAGTGGTTGAGGGCAAAGCCAACACCGCCAAAAACGCGCTGCGATGCAAAACCCATGTCCGCCAGGCCCATGTGAATACGAGGGAATGCTGTGAGCTGCATTTAATGATTCGGCGAAGGCAAGCTCTGCGCCCATAGTGAGTTGAAATGCTCCTCTAGGGCGCTGAACAGATAACCGCCTCGCGTTGCGAGCATCGTTGGTGTGTTCCGACTTTGCCTGTGCATTAGATATGGCCCCCAGAAAATATCATCGTCAATGCGAAAAACATTAATAGAGGGAATGCAACTTACGCGGTGAACGCTGCGTTCGAGCCCTGCCAAATGAGCAATGGCCTTCTCAAAAGCCTCAATGTCGGCACGCGTGTGTCCAACGGGATGATTTTCCTCGCGGTCGCGCTGGTCCGCAAGGCTAAACTCTCGCGTCGGAAAGTCAGGATCGGGCAGCAGAATGCGCACCCGAGCTCGATGTGACCATGTTACAAATTCCTCCAGAAAGTCCTGTCGAAACGAGGATAACCCGTATCCAATAAGATCTATCTTTTGGGCCTTGGGCAGTTTTTGTTGGTATTGCTCCCTGATCAGTACGGAGCGTCCGGAATAGATTGCGGAAAGACCGGCCTTGGTGAACATCTCGATGCGTGCTCTCATTGCGCCGCTACTAGCAATGTAAAGAAACAGCGAGATTCCCGCTATACCTGTTGCAATTAGAGACCCGCCGATTCCTTCCGAGACGCCGATCCCAAGTGCGCTATGAACTGATTTCGCGCTCAAGCACAGGGATCCGAGCAGTATCATTATCGTGTGAGAAAGAATCCAGAGTCCGCCTGTCGGAGTAATGAGCTTCCTGACCCAGATTTTCATGTGGAGACTCGCCAGCCATTCTTAGGCAATCTATCAGAGGCTAAATCACTGTGTTAGTGCCGAACGGCACTTCCAGATTGTGGCATGGCCAGGGAAAGCGACGCAGAAGTCTCGTAGGCGCCGAGAAATGTCGGCTCGCAGCTACGGTGTCATGCACGTGATTAGGATCGGCGAGGTTTCATCCAACCACGGAGAACCTACACGCCAATCCTCAAGTCACTCTCGTTCACAGCTCTCCCCAATGCCGGCAACGATCCGGTCCAGCTTCGTCGGGCCAAGTTCGTCGCTGGGCTGGAGGAGCAGAAGCTTCTGATCCGTCACCTGATGGCCAACGGTTGGTCCGATCGCTTCGACGACCTAGCTGCCCGAGGGTCGCATGTCGCTGTGGTAGTATCGGATTCGGCCCCGTCGTGTGCCCTGACCACCACTCATCTAGAGCCGCTCCGGGTTTTCCACTTCGATTTCTCCGGCGATCGGTATTATGCTAATTCAGGACAGGAGGAGAATTGCGAAGCTTATGCAGACCCATCATGCCGAAAGTCAAAGGGAAAATGCTGCTCAGCAATCCGACCACATACGACAGATCACCATGAGCGACCATCCACGCGGCGCCCAATATTCCGGCGGCCCCCAGAACTACTGAACATACAGATAGAGCACGCTGCAGTGCCTTGTTTCTGACCGTGGTTTCCATGACAAGCTACCTTCTACGAATATTTATGCTCGAGTTCGCAAGCTCTCCAGGCCCCTCACCTACAAATTACGCCGCCCGACGTCGTCGCATCATCCGCTTTTCCCTCTAGGCTGCATCTAGGGTCTGGACCATTTCCAGTTACCCTCCCATCCTTAGCCAGGGCGACATAAAGAACGTCAACTTGAGGCGTCAACTTATCATCCTTTTTCGGGGCGGGAGCGGGCGGAGCCGGTGGCGGAGGCGGTGGCCCGTCCCCCTCGATCATTTCGCGAGCGATTTTACTCAATGTGACGGCCGCGCCCGCACCCGTCGCGCCACCCCAAAAAGCTATAAGAAAGGCAGCCGGAGGAACCGCCGCAGTGCCGAGAAAAGCTACTGTGCCGCCTACAGTCAAACCTACAGTTACCTCCGCTCCTACTATCCATCCCCAAGTGGAATGTTCGCCGAACTTGGCAGCTTGATTGAAGCTCGCTGAAAGCCGACCTGCTCTCGGCCACTCCATTTTACCGTTGATCTGGATAGGCTCATCGCCAATCCGACCCCCTCCAGAATAATTGACAATCCAGTCATCATCCCCGTTGCCCCAGAGAAATCCACCAAATCCGATTTCGATTGGGCCTCGTTCTGACGAACCTTTCATCCTAAGAGACCAGTTGCGGTCGCTGACATGACTTGTCCAGCTAACATCCTTTATAGGCGAGCCGCCTAACCGATCGTTCAGCTGCGATGTGGTCGCAAGGGTAGCCTCAGCTATCGTTAGCCGCTGGGCTGCTATTCGCGCAGCTCGTAATTCCTGGGCTTCAGCGAAAACATTTGTGGCGAGAAAAATACCCAACGAAAGCCAAAACATCCGCAACATTGCGGCCTCCCCTCTCGTGGAGGTTGCATTATAGCTTTTTTTTCAAATAAGGGAAGCTCGTGTGAGGCTTTCTGCGGATTACGGCTGATTGCTTCGTTGCGGCAAAAAAACTTTCGTAGGACGAGTAGCGGGGTCGGACAGCGCCCTGCTACAGCATGTACCATCATCAGGCATGTGATTAGGATCGGCGAGGTTTCATGCAACCATGGAGAACCCACATGCCAGTCCTCAAATCGCTCTCTTTCACCGCCCTTCCCAAGGCCGCCAACGATCCCGTCCAGCTTCGCCGGGCCAAGTTCGTCGCCAGGCTGGAGGAGCAGAAGCTCCTCCTGAAGGATCCCAACCACGTCCGGACCGTCCAGCGATGGGCCAAGGTCGACGGCGAGAGGCAAGCCGTCACCAAGCAGCAGGCCGTCCGGCCCTGGTGGAAGACGGACCCGGCCGGGCAGGTCGTGATGTCGGTCAAGTTCGGGGCTAGGCCCATCGAGTTCGAGAAGGGCAAGGCCGGAATCGTCGTCCCGTCCAGGGACAAGCTGCCGGCGGTGATCGATACCCTCATCGCTGCGGTCCGGGCCGGCGAGCTGGACGACCTGTTCAGCCAGGCGGCCAAGACCGGCTCGATCGGCAAGCCCAGAAAGGCTGCTTGATCAACAGCCGACGCGGGTGGCGAGTGATCGCCATCCGGCCGTTTTCTGCGGTTTTGATCTGAGGCAAGCAGATCAGCTCGGCAAGCGGTATCCAGTCGTGAGTGGGCGAGTTCGGAGCGCCATTGCTCTTTGCAGCAGCTTCCAGCATGGGCATTTTTTACCGAGTAAAACTTTCAGAGCACCCCGACTACAGTCAACTCCGGTGCCACTGCCGGTGGGGCCAAATTATTTCCATCTTTGCACCGTTCGCGACCATCCCAAAAATCTAAATAGTCAGCAGACCGACGCATCTCGATGGATTGGCCACTGGAGCGTGCCTGCGACATAGGTTTGAGGCATGTCCGTCGCGTCCCACGGCATATGGTTTCCTATTGCCACTAACCATCAATCTCATAATTACCACCAACCGACCGATGATCAACCGGCCGGTAACATGCAGGCCATCATCAACCCGCATGAAGCATCATCCGGCAAGCCTATTGCCACCCACAGGCAATCAGCCGATCCCGGATACTGGTCGCCGATTGGAAACCGGGTCAAGGCCGACATAGTGGATGGCTATACCCAAATGGTCACCGCCCGGGTCCGAGCCGGTTGGTCATGTCATCTCGTCACCTTCCTGTTCTCTCAGCTTCCCGGTACACGATCGGCGGTCATCGGGCACATGAGGGACGAGGTCCAGCGGGTCTACTCGACGCTTCTTACCAGGGTTCATAGGAAACCCAGGAAGGCTACCGCCGATGAGCTTCCTGTCCTGGTGGCCGCCCTGGATCTCCCCGTATACAAGCGGGACAGGGCATCCGGGCCGATGGTCCTCTGCAACGGCGGTCTCCATGTCCACGCTCTGATGATGATGTCGCCGACGTCCCGACTGAAAGAGTCGCTTGCGGACCATCTTCAGAAGAACCAAAACCTCTATGCCGGATCGAGAAGGACCGTCCAACGGATCCACGTCCGGCCGGTGGTTGATGACCATCAGCGTGTCGTCGACTATGTCCTCAAGACCGTCCTGAACGGCCGGCTCTCGTATGACGAGGCCGTGCTGGTGCTCCCCAGATCAAGAGGCGAACTCGAGTCGAGTTAGTCGTCGGTTGCCCAGCACTTTGTTTTACGGATCCTCCTTGTTGCACACCACGAGATGTTCGCGATGGCTGACCCGTTATCTACCGGCTGCAGAATGCTGAACTGTAATCAGTCAAGTTGGTCTTTAGGTGGCCAATCAAAAAAACTGGTGGAAATCCAACGACTTAAAAAGACCGATGATAGAAGAGTAATTCTATCATCAGTGTCGCATGCGATCGGGCTCCTCACGAATTTCCCGTTGGGAATGCATAGTTCCACTGAGACAGTTCTATTCAACTACCCGTTGCGAGATCATCGTACTGCGCCCGCCTCCACTTCCATGCGGGCCGCTGCCGCACTCCAAGGCAACCGCATGGCTGACCAACGCGAAGGCAATGACGAGCAAGTTCGAAGCTACGGGACATGTAACTTCCGGACCAGCACAGCATATTCGGTAAGGGTAGACCAGAAGCCCCGCACTCGGAAACGGAACAAAGCAACAGCTACAGCGCTTGGTCTGGGGGCTCGGCAGCGCGCGATCGGAACTGGTTGCACTGCAAACGCGCTGCATTTTCACCTGGATCGGCGTAAAAGACGAGCGACAGTCAGGGACCAAATATGAGTATATTGGCGAGAAACAACGTCCACGTGAGCGGCCGGGGGGACCGAGCGATGGTGTTCGCCCATGGTTTTGGCTGCGATCAGAACATGTGGCGTTTCGTGGCACCGGAGTTCGAGGACGACTTTAAGGTTGTCCTCTTCGACCACGTCGGCGCGGGTGGGTCCGATTTGTCGGCCTATGACCGGACCAAGTATTCCACGCTTCAGGGCTATGCCGATGATTTGGTGGAGATCGGCCGCGCGATGGGTCTGAAAGACGCGGTGTTCGTCGGTCATTCTGTCAGCGCGATGATCGGAGTCCTCGCCTCATTGAAGGCACCAGACCTGTTCGGACGAATGGTGCTGGTCGGTCCGTCCGCCAGGTACATCGACGACGGCGACTACGTCGGAGGCTTTAGCGAAAAGCAGATCGTGGAGCTTCTCGAATTTCTGGAGGACAACCACATGGGTTGGTCAGCCGCGATGGCCCCCTCCATCATGGGTAATCCGGACCGTCCGGAGCTCGGCGATGAACTGACCAACAGCTTCTGCCGGACCGATCCGGAGATCGCCAAGGCATTCGCGCGTGTTACCTTCACTTCCGACAACAGGGGCGACCTCGCCAAGGTCAAGGTACCGACATTGATCCTTCAATGCCGCGAAGACATCATTGCCTCGGAGGAGGTCGGAAAATTTGTTCGCAGCCGGATCCCGGGCAGCGAGATCGTGTACCTCAAGGCCACTGGGCACTGCCCCAACCTGAGTGCGCCGGCAGAGGTCGTCTCGGCGATCCGGGCATATGTCTGAGCTTGGGCCCATCGACGAGTACAGGGATCTGTTTGAGAACGCTCCTTGCGGTTATCTCACGATCGGATCCGATGGGCGTATAACGAAAGTCAACGCCACCCTTATAGCTTGGACAGGTTATGAAGCCGACAAATTCGTCGGTCGGCGTCTCCATCAATTCCTGACCATGGCGGGTCGCATCTACTACGAAACCCACATCGCGCCCCTGCTGCGGATGCAGGGTTTTTTCAGCGAGTTTGCCCTGGACTTCGAGACCGCCGACGGCGAGCGGCTGGCGATGATCGCCAACGCAGCCGAACGCCGGGATACCGATGGCACGCTGTTATTCACGGCCCTGGTAGTTATCAAGGCGACCGACCGGCGGCGCTACGAACGCCAATTGGTGGATTCGAGGTCTGAGCTTCAGAAAGGACTCGCCACCGAGCGCGAGACCGCGGAGCTGCGCGAGCAGTTTATAGCCGTGCTCGGCCATGACCTGCGCAATCCGCTTGCGGCCATCAGCGCCGGAGCCAGGATCCTGCAGGGGTCGGGGGCGCTCCAGCAGCAAAAGGAGCTCCGCGTCCTCGACATGATCAATTCGACCGTCACCCGTATGTCGGACCTGATCGACAACATCCTGGATTTCGCACGTGGGCGGCTGGGCGGCGGCATCACGTTGAACCGTGACGCCAGCCGGCCCCTGGAGCCGGTGCTCGAGCAAGTTGTCGACGAATTGCGAACAGCCTCGCCCCAGCGGATGATCGAGACCAGCTTCGAGATTGCGGAACCCGTAAACTGCGACCGCACGCGGATCGGACAACTGGCCTCGAATTTGATCGGCAATGCTCTCACCCATGGAGCGCGAGACCGGCCGGTGCGTGTGGGAGCAAAATCGGAAGGCGACGAATTCCAGCCTCTGGGTCGCGAACGCCGGCGAACTCATTCCAGAGGCAGCGATGCAAAGACTTTTCGAACCGTTCTTTCGCGGCGACGTCCGCGACAGCCGTCAGGGTCTCGGACTAGGACTCCATATTGCCTCGCAGATCGCGCAGGCGCACGGCGGACGGATCGAGGTGACGTCCACGCCGGAAGAAACCCGGTTCGTCTTCAGGATGCCGCTTAAAAAGAAACAAGCCGAACATACGCGGACCGAACTCTAGGTCGTTAGCCTGACGGAACAAAACCTCCTTAGCCTGCTTAGCACGTGGGAGAGGAATGAATTGAAATGGCACGGTTAAGTCCCGTGATTTTGATTGTCGAAGACGAATTCTTTGTTACGGATGGATTCCGCCGAGGCGATCGAGAACGCCGGCTTCGAAGTCATCCAAGCTGGCAACGCCGACGAAGCCATCGCGACGCTCAAAGCCCGGCCCGACATTCACGTTGTCTTCACCCACATCCAGATGCCGGGTTCGATGGACAGGCTGAAGCTCGCCCGGTTCGTCCGGGACCGCTGGCCGCCGATCAAGATCGTTGCGACGTCGGGGCTTGTCCCGGTCGAAGGCGACATTTGCCGGCCGGCAGCGTATTCCTCCCAAAGCCCTATCGTAACTCCGAGATAGTAGCGGCGCTGCGGGAGTTGACAGGCACGGCCTGATATCGTGCGCACTGGCGCTGCCCTATTTGCAGGAATGCCGTGCGCTGGCACGTCTGCTCCGCATCCACACAAGGTAGCGTCTGAAATGTTGAGCCCTCGCGCGACACCAGCAGCACCTAGGTGGTCGGCGTCAACAGCTATTCCGCTGCCTCAAGTTTCGATGCTCTACTCGACACCTCTCGTATCGCCGACATCACCTGATCCGTTGCCGTTTGATGGATCATGTGGCCGTTCCCTGCAACTCGTTCAAACCTGCCTTGCGGGACATCGAAATGCAGCCGCGCCGATTGCGTGTCGATGTCGATCAACCGGTCTTGCTCACCTGCGATGATGCCGACTGGCATATTCAAGTCCGCGTACTGATTGCGCAGCCTAAAGGCATCGGGGATCATCAACGCAGATTCTGCCGCCGATGCCCGGATCTGCGAAGGACGTAGGGCCATCTCCTTTGGAAACGCTCCAAACTTTCTCGGCACGGACTGAGGACCGAAGATCTTCGCCATCATCAGTGGCCAGATCGCGCGGCTAATCAGCGGCGACAAGGTATGACTGAGAATGTCGCCGACGAGCGGCAAGGACGGCGCACCCATCGCGATGACGTCTGGCCTTGCCGTCGGATAATAGTACCCCGATGCGAGAACCAGTCCGCGGACCAAATCGGGATATTTCAGGGCTAATGCCACTGCTACCGAAGCGCCCCATGAATGCCCGAGAACGATGGCGTTTGAAGCATTGAGCCGCGCGAGAGCATGCTGGATCAGTTCCGCCTGGGCGTCGGGCGTCCAGACCACGTTACGCGGCCGGTTGCTGTGGCCGAAACCGGGACGGTCGAAAACGATGACCCTATAATTTTTTGCGGCAAGATCAATCAGGCCACTGGACTCAAAATCTTCGATCATGCTCCCGTTGCCGTGAAGAAGAACCAGCGGGTCACCTGAGCCCCGTTCAACGTAGTGCAGCCGAACGCCGTTAATATCCAGGAAGCGGCCGGCAGCCGGATTGTCTTGCTCCGCTTTCTTCGCAAGATGACGATTGATCAAGGCCATTGCGGCCAATGCCACAATTCCTACCGCCGAAGCTACCGCGTAGGGATGCACCTTTGCTTTGTGACGCTGGACTGGGACGGAGGAACGCAGGCGTCTAACAGAGCGAGCTGAGGTCATGGATTGTACTCGGGATGCGCGTGCACGAAATCCGGATGATCCTGGGAAATGTTGCAGCACTGAGTGAACCAACGATACCCACGTTCGTTCCTCGGCATCTTGCCAAAGCCGAGATTACCCGATCATTGGCCGTGATCCGAAAGGACCTGTCTGCACATCGCGGTGAATTTAGCCCGATGTTGATTGAAGACACGCCAGCACCGCAAAATCGCCCTGATCCAGCACCGGACGGCAGTACCTCTGGACATTGCCGGCGCACGCGCGCTGCTCCTGCTCAGATCCACTGTGCTGCGCTGTCGCGGCACCGCAAGAGAGAAGCGACAGAGCGCCGGCGACAAATACAAACTTTTTCATGAAATCTTCTTATGCAGCGAAGGGCTACTTAGTAGGACTGCAGCCACAGGCCGCGTGCGTGCAAATGGTTCCGAGTGTCTTGGCGCCGATACCGAGTGACGGTGTTTTCTCTCAGATCATCACCAAAATTATCCGGCTCAGTGTTTCCTTTGGCGATTCCGCTAGTTGCCGATCCAGTTCCATTTTTGACCGAGATAGCGACTGGTTGCCACAGGATTGGACTGACCTTCGGTTTTCGGGCCACCAATTTCTGTTCCGAGCCATCGTTGGTCATTCCCGACCACCAGCAAACCTTAACCGAGCTAATGCGTGGTGCCAATCATCCGCCTGGCAGCTGGCAACTCATCAAGGCAAACTTCGCGAAATCAAGGCTGAACCAGAAAACAGCGAGGATCTCGAACATTCCCGGTCAACCGCCGCGCAACCGTTTCCGATAATGTAACTTCATGTTTCTGCCAGGTATTGCTTAGGCCCGGGAGGAAAACCTGGTAAATGACGGAGCCGTAGCCGATCGCCAAGTGGCTTCGTGGCCCGGTCATCGCGCAACGTCATCCGCGGTTTGAGGATGGCCCGCAAGCTCTATGATGCCCATGATTGACAGGCGTCCGGTGGTGATCGCGCGCTGTGTCGACGCAGCCAATGCATAAGGGCGCTCAACTTCGGCCGCGACAACGATCTCCCGATAGCGGTTCGTGACGGTGGCCACAACATGCCAGGCTTTGGGAGTGTCGATGACGGCCTGGTCATCGACTTATCGATGATGAAGGGCGTGCCGCGCCGGCGTGTCGCTGCATCATTGATGTTGGTAGGTAGTCACTCTAGATCCATTGCAAATCGTTTGAGATCGGCGAACGAGCAAAACGTCAGCGCACCCTCATGAGTGGCGTGCAGGACCACTCGCGGGGCTTGGTCTGCTTCGAATGCTTCCTGCCAGCGCGGTGCACATAAGCACCACCGGTCACCGGGCTTCAGACCCGGGAAACCGAATTCAGGTATTGGTGTCGAGAGATCGTTGCCGCGCGATTTGGAAGAATCAAGAAACTTCGCAGTCATCACGACGCAGACCGTGTGGCTTCCAATGTCCTCTGCCCCAGTGTTGCAGCAGCCGTCCCGATAAAAGCCTGCCATCGGCTTGATCGAACAGGATTCAAGTGGCTCGCCGAGCACGTTGCGATCTTTACGGCGCCGAGGGCCGCCACCACTATCCCGATCGTCCCTCAGCATCGCCGCACCATTTGCGTTCAGCCCTGCATCTGGGACCGGTCGCGACTTGAAAGCCAAATGTCGCACCGCCGCGATACGCGCGAAGTTATTGCGTCTGCGAATTCAAACATAACCTCACGCGTCCAATGCCCGGGCTTCTTCGGGACTCATGCCCTGCCCTACGACGAGTGGATCACTTGCGTACGATCCCCGCTGTTTCCAGAATATACAGCCACGCCGTTCCGGTATCAATCTGCAACGACCTTCCTGATCGGATCGACAGAGCACGCTCCGGGGTCGCTTCGCCAAAGGAACCAAGTTGCGCCGGACGGCATGTACAGTATCATGCACCTGAATAGGATCGGCGAGGTTTCATCCAACAACGGAGAACCTAAATGCCAGTCCTCGTCACTATCATTCACAGCCCTCCCCAAGACCGGAAACGACCCCGTCCAGATGCGCCGGGCCAGGTTCGTCGCCAAGCTGGAGGAGCAGAAGTTCCTCCTGAAAGACCCCACCCACGTCCGGACCGTCCAGCGATGGGCCAAGGTCGACGGCGAGCGCCAGGCCGTCACCAAGCAGCAGGCCGTCCGGCCCTGGTGGAAGGCAGAACCCTCCGGACAGGTCGTGATGTCGGTCAAGTTCGGCGCCAGGCCCATAGAGTTCGATAGGGGCAAGGCCGGGATCGTCGTCCCCTCGAAGGACAGGCTCCCGGCGGTGATCGATACCCTGATCGCGGCGGTCCGGGCCGGTGAGCTGGACGACCTGTTCAGCCAGGCGGCCAAGAGCGGCTCGATAGGTAAGACGCGGAAGGCTGCTGCTTAATCTTAACATCACGGTGACCGGGCGGCCGAATACAAATCGGTCGCTCGGCTCGATTTTGCCTGTTACGATACGAGCAAGCTCCGGACGTTTAATGCGTAAATCTCATATTCTCCGAGATATCTTCCTGCCGTTGCTCCTTTTGTTTCCAAATTGCGATAGTCCGCGGACCGACGCATCTCGATGGATTGGCCACTGGAGCGTGCCTGCGACATAGGTATCTCGGTCTCGATGGCATGGTTTGGGCGGCGCTGTCCAGTGGTCACCTCGCCAGCTTTGATCGCAAGCTCTGCAAGGGCCCGCTCAACGGACCGACTACCGCAGAAGGCAAGCAGTGCCCGGAGGGCTGGAAGGTGTACCGGATGCCCGGTCCGCAGTTCAAAGGGCTCGATCCCAACGGCAGCGCTAATCACGCCTATTATGTATGGGTCGATCGCTACAACGTCCTGGGGCTGGGCGCGAACGTGCCGCTCGCCACCGCCAACGGCGGCGAAGCCGTGCTCGCGCTGGTGAACGGAGAATTCGTCAATCTGCGCGTTCCGTATCCGCTCGGCTTCTTCGTTAAGAATTTCGACGGACGGATCTATGACGCCAATGCCGGTTGGAAGGGGCGAGGCATCTGGACCACTTCCGGGACCCGCGCCAACTTCCACAGCGAAGGTGGGATCGATGCCTATCCGAAAGTGTATAAGGTACAGATGCGACGCGACCCGCTCGCGCACTGACCTTCTGACCTCCGGCCGGTCGGTTCTTCAATCGGATCAAGCAATGCTGTCGGGTGGCGACACGTTACGACAAGCTCGCCGTCAATTACCTCGCCTTCCTCCAGCTTGCGTCAATCAGGCTATGGTTGCGCGTTAATGAGCCCCCGCCCTGGAAACCGGCAAGCACCGAGGCTATCGAATTGGCTGAAATAGATTTCGCGCAAAAGGACGGACCGCCCGCCAGCAGGCGGTCCGCGGTCCCAGTCTGGGGAGCAGAGTGTCCGAGACATGCTATTATTCTTCCGCACGCCCTTTGAAGCCTAGATGCGATCCGGATATATCTGGAAAGCGCTCGAAATTATCGGAGCCCTTACGCAGCGCTCTTGGCTTGGGATTTAAGGACTGAAGCAAGCGCGCCAACACCGCGGCCTGATCGCTTGGCAGACCAAGCAGTGGTTTGCGCGGATCACCAACTTCAAAGGGGATTACCTATTAAATCGACCTGTCGCACCTGCATCCTTTCCTTTGCTGTGGACCTGCGGCGTGAGTCTTCGGCTCACCGTATTAGCGGTCCCGCCGGTGATCTCGATGATTCAACGGGATCTCAATCTGTCGGGCACCGAAATCGGCCTGCTATCCGGGATACCCGTTATCGTATTTGCGATTGTCGCTGCACCTGGATCGATCGTTATTGCCCGGATGGGAGTGCGGGGCACATTGGTGAGTGGTCTCTTGATTGCGGCAAGCGGGACATTACTTCGGGCCGGGGCGTCAAACGCGTGGCAATTGTACCTGACGACGATGCTCATGAGCATTGGGATTGCCATTATGCAGCCAGCAATGGCAGCCGCGGTGCGCGAGTGGGCGCCGAAACGATCGGCATTTGGAACGGCCGTTTACACCAACGGCTTAATCATGGGTGAGATCATCCCCGTCGCAACGATGCTTCCATTCGTGCTGCCCTATTTCGACGGAAATTGGCGCCCGGCCTTAGGTGCATGGTGCATTCCCCTGATCGTAACCGCGATAGCAGTCGCGACGTTCGTTCCCAAATCCACGGCAGATGTCGCCACAAAGCGTGTCGCAGGCTGGCTCCCGCAATGGAATAGTCGGCTCAATTGGCGCATTGGTCTGACTTTAGGGAGTATCACGAGCACCTATTTCTGCCTCAACGGGTTTTTGCCGGCGTGCTTGAACGGGAACGGCCGCCAAGAACTCGTAAGCGCCGCCCTGACGGCCCTCAATGCGGGACAGGTCCCTGCCTCCCTTCTCCTCCTGCTAACGGCCGACAAGCTGCAGGGAAAGCGATGGCCATACTTAATATTAGGAGCACTGTCTTCCAGCTGCGTGGTGGGAATTATGACTTCTGCAAGCGGTTGGACCGTATTCTGGGCCGGCCTTGCTGGATTTTCGCTCGGTGCCGGTCTGGTGTTGGCATTGGCGCTCGCACCTCTGCTTTGCAACAACCTCAATGACGTTGCCCTTACATCAGCTGCGGCGTTTGCAATCAGTTACGGTTTTGCGATGCTGGTTTCGCTGCTTTCCGGAGTTGCATGGGATCTGGCCGGTAATGTCAACGCCGCGCTCATACCCATTTTGCTCGGAAGTCTTCCAATCCTGATCGCTGCGCCGACGTTTGCACGAACGGAAAGAGCGGTGAGGCGCACCGCCATGTCATCGGAAAATACGTGATTGAGTACGCCCAGTCGGCGTCCGTGCTGACACGAAAGGGAAATGCCGAAGAGCCACTGAACGTCCGTTCTCGGGGTAAGAGCGGAAGTTATTGCCGGCTTTCAAGATGACCGTTTTTGTTACACGGCCAAGACCCAAAGCGGACATTTGCAATCACGACTTGCATGCGAAATGTTCTATGGCGTGTACTCATAAATCCGACTAATGCGTCGGGCCAAATGTCTGCTTTATCAGCCAATTTCCGACATCGCGCACACATAGATAGGGGCGTGCTAGGGCGTGGACTCATTAGCGCGCAGCCAAATTCGAATTGATGCAAGCTTGACGAACGCCAGATAGTTTGCTGCGAGCTTATCATATCTGGTTGCGACACGCCGACATTGCTTGATCTTGTTGAAGAACCGTTCGATCAGGTTGCGTGCGCGATACAGATACGGACTGAAGCAGATTGGGTCTTTGCGATTTCGTTTCGGTGGAATGTTTGCCCATGCTCCCTGTTG
Organism: uncultured Alphaproteobacteria bacterium; assembly: GCA_963808035.1. Taxonomy (GTDB): domain Bacteria; phylum Pseudomonadota; class Alphaproteobacteria; order Rhizobiales; family Xanthobacteraceae; genus Bradyrhizobium. The sequence goes on from CAWEEF010000017.1 coordinate 959,116, forward strand.
ACGGGCAAGCTCCCTGATCCAGTCCGCATCATATCCGCGATCTGCCAGTAACATCGTTTGTGGAAGCAAGGTGCTGAGGAGAACCGAACATAGCCGATTGTCATGCGCCTCGCCGGGCGTGAGAGCGAGGTGGACCGGCATGCCATTGGTGTCCACGACCGCGTGAATCTTGCTGGTCAGGCCCCCTCGCGAACGACCCATATCCTGATAATAGTTACCCGCGATACAAGCTCCATGCTGGTGGACACGCACGACGGAGGTATCGATCATCTGCACCGCTGCGTCATGACCGGCAGCAAACGCATCCATGATCTGGTCCCAGACGCCAGCCCGCCGCCACCTAACGAAACGATTGTAGCAAGTGGTATACGGACCGAACGCCTGAGGCAGGTCGCGCCATGGGGCCCCGGATCGCAAGACCCAGAAGATGCCATTGAGGACACGGCGGTCATTCACCCGCGGAACACCACGCGGCTTGTTGGGCAGGAACGGCTTGATGGCCGACCACTCAAACTCGGTGAGTTCGTAGCGCATGATTCGAGGCTCCAGTTTGGGAGCTTGAATCACGCGCCGGGCGCTATCATCAACCCGGAAGGTCCGTCATGATAGACACCATTAGCCTGATCTTACTTCCGCTTTCGCGGAGCTACAGCCGAAATCGCCGCATATGCTGTTGGATGCCTCTCGGTCGAAAACGACCCAAAGAAGACAATTATATGCTAGTCTCGCGAGCGATCAAACGGACGGCGGGTGATAGCAATGTTGGAAACGGACAAGGTGTTCGCTGGCTCTATTCCGGAAAACTACGACCGCTATATGGTGCCGTTGATTTTCGAGCCGTTCGCCGCGGATCTTGCTCAACGGGCAGCGTCCTTGTCGCCAACCGCTGTTCTGGAAATCGCTGCGGGTACCGGGGTTGTCACCCGCGCATTGGCGCCAAAACTGTCGCCCGGCGCGAGCTATATCGTAACCGACCTCAACCAGCCGATGCTCGACTACGCCGCTTCCCGACAAGCTCCCGACAGTCGCATCAAATGGCGCCAAGCGGATGCTCTGGCGCTACCGTTTGAAAACGCGGTCTTCGACCTCGTTTGTTGTCAGTTCGGCGCGATGTTCTTTCCCGATCGCGCAGCTGCCTACCGCGAGGCAAGGCGCGTCCTGAAGCCCGGAGGACATTTTTTATTCAACGTATGGGACCGCATCGAGGAGAATGTATTTGCGGATGATGTGACGAATGCCCTCGCAAGGATCTTTCCGGACGATCCGCCGCGCTTTCTGGCACGCACGCCGCACGGCTACTACGATACGGCACTGATCCGTAGCGAGCTGGAGGACGCAGGTTTCTCCCGTGTGGTGATCGAGACCAAAGCCGAACAAAGCCGGGCATCCTCGCCGCGCCTTCCGGCACTTGCCTATTGTCAGGGGACGGTTCTTCGCAGCGAAATCGAGGCCAGAGATCCGGGAAAACTGCAAGCTGCAATCGACTACGCTGCATCCGCGATTGCAGGCAGACATGGCGACGGTGAGGTTGCTGCCAAAATTCAGGCACATGTGACCGTGGCTGTGGTCTAGGTGTTGGAATATCCCGTTCCGGCACTTCGAGACATTCCGCTGCTACGCAGCAATTGCGTCGCTTTCGGAGTGAAGCGGACATGAACCGAATTTATGAGTACGCGCCCTAGGCTTTCCAACCCTTCCTGTTGAATATAGAAGGGGATTATACACTTGACGAAGGACATACTACCGCTAGGTGCTTAGCGTAAACTGCGGACAAGTTGGCTGTCGGCCTGCCACCCGGGATTTTCGGTCTCAGCCAGCATTGCGGCTTCGATCTTTGTTCTCGCATACACGTGTACGGTGCGTCCGAGAAACCCGCTGCGGATGGCATTTTTCATTTTCTCCGTTTGCTTGCCTCCGTGCCAAAACGCATTTCTCAGCTCCCACTCTGTTGGCCTAAAAATCGGAACGTCATAATTCGGAAAAGGCTCACGCCGCGTTTTTCGGCCGACGTTTTTTGGGCTCGTTCTTGAACTTTTTTTCGTACTCGTCCCAACCTTCCGGCGGCGGCTTATGCGTTGGCTGTATGCGGCGTCAAAGGTTGCGGGATAGGTTTCGGGACAGCATGCTGCCGCGAAATCTGCGAACGTCGGAATGCCTTGGGGTCGGGTGCCGCTGCCTGCCTTCCACAGGTTGGATCGGATCAGCGCCTTCGAGCAATGCGGGATCACCTGCTCTACCGAAACAACCATCACTGTTGCGGGCTCCTTTCCTCCCACGGCGAAGCGTCGCTTAAGTTCCGTATCGGCGCTGATCCGCGCGCGCCCGTTTACGCGGTAGGTTTCGTTCGCAGCCGGCACGAAGAAGATGAGCGCGATACGGGGGTCTTTAATGAGGTTCTTGAGGCCTTCAATCATATTGTTGCCCAGACGGTCGGGTATGAACAGCGTCCGGCCGTCGTCGGAAACCGCTACAAAGCCCGGCTGATCGCCCTTCGGCGAGCAATCAAGACCTTCTCCGCCTCCAGTTGCGAGAACCAGGAACGGCGAAGCTGCAATAAATGCCCGCCCGGTAGCGTCGACGTGATCAAGCACAATCTTGACGCTCCGCTCGATAGGTCGCGCGTAAAACGCGGCGAGTTTATTGATGCTTGTTACGGTACTGCTTCCGGAGTTGGACATGGCAAATCTCCGTCGGTTGAGCACGTCTTATTTCGGATCGGCAGACACGGCCGCAATGATGATAGATTAGCACGCCCCTCTATGGGTGCGCTATGTCCGCTTTTTGGCACTTTTCGGACTTGCGGATGCGGTCCGACGATGTCCGATGTTGAGGATAGAACGGACGTGCCGCGTCGTGGGCACTTCAATCGTGGAAGCGGGCCCCCCTGGATTTGTCGTCAAGTCGTCCAAGATATTTGGGGCGTCTCGTCGGCGTTCCTGTTTTGTAAAAAGATGGCGGCAAAGAAACGATCGAGGCCGACGTACAAAGGCGCAAGCAACAGCGATCAAGCCCTCGAAGCCCTGAAGCGTTTACCGATCGTTTTTTCGACGGCGACGAGCAGCGTAGTCAACATGCTGGTGGTCGCCGTCACGTCTGCCTCGGTGCTGCTTTGCTTGTTTGCGGCGAAGCGAATCTTCTGAACATAAGGGTATGCACGAATGAGAAAGAGCCGTCCGGGCGATCACCGAACGGCTAATTTCCGCAACTGCCGGCTCGTGGCCGGTTCCATCGCTGTGATTTCGGCGAGGCTGTGAAGGTGCGCGCGGGACTTCGCCGGCCTCTGATCGAGCGGTGCGTCACGCCACTCAACTGTCATCAGGATACTAGATAAAAATTTATCTACAATCGAAACACATTCTTAGGGTTAACCGACGCGCACCCCAACGCTTCGATCATCGCTAGACGAGATCGACAATCCTTACCTGCGCATCCGGATTGGCCTCGATGTACCCCTGCGTGGTCCGAATGTTCGAGTGACCGGCCAGCATCTGCACGTCCCGCAGCGACCCTCCCACAGTCGAGATCTTCCGCGCCGCATTGGTTATAAATGTGCGACGTCCACTGTGGCTTGAGCACCCGATGAAACCGAGGTGCCGGTACCACCGCTGAAACATGTTCACGATCGCCTGCGGTGAGGTCGATAACGACCTCTCCGTGCTGATGACGCAGGGACCGGTAAAGGACATGACCTGCCGGCGATACTCGATCAGGGCGTCCCTAACCTCGTCGCTGAGCGGGATCATCCTGCCGGACCGGCCCTTGCTGGCCGAGTCCTGAAGGCAGATGGCCCGACCGATCTCGCCCTGGGAGTCGTTGGTCATCCACCAGGTTAGGCGGGCGATCTCTTTGGCCCTGAGGCCGGCTTTAACCGACAGCAGGAATATGAGCCGGTTCCTAGCCGGGTGCCTGGTCTTCGCCAGGTAACCTAGGACGGCCTCGATCTGAATTTTATTCATGGTCTTGGCTTGCTTCCCCAACATTCGATCCTCCTAACCCATTATTTATAGGCAGCAGGACACGGGACTGTAACCAGTCAGGAGAGGGCGTACATAGCCAGTCGAAAATAATGGTTGGCTGGTCAGGGTCTTGGGAAGACTGATGATACAAGGGACATTCTAGCATCAATCCATCTCGCAGACGCTGCCAACGGAAAAGGTCTAACGATCCACGTGCACAATGCGAAGGAAATAGAGAAGGCAAGCCTTGGAGCCCTGTTGCTTGGCGCTGCCGCTGATCGACGACGTAAACGGAATATCGGCACGGAAATTCTGTTGGCATGCGTCGGTGGGTTGCTCATTCTCGCAGAATTCGTGCTGATTCTGCGTATCCCGCTGCCGTCAATCCTGCCTTGGTCGATGGTGTCGATCGCTGGCGCCGCAACCGTGCTGAGCTTTCCTAGCGACGCAAAGGTCCAACCGCGAGGCAAGGTGAAACCAAAGGCGCCAAGCGAAGAGGAAGGACAATGTCGTCTTGGTCAAGCGAACGTCCCAATGCATGTGGGGCTGCGCCTATCTAAAATTAGGCCGGTAATTCGATTTCGCAGGCCAGCCCCTCAGCCCGCCAAGTGAAGCGCAAATCGCCTTTCAATTGCGCACGAACGGCGCGATCAAGCATGCGGGTGCCAAACCCTTTGCGCGTGGGCGGTTTAACAGGCGGTCCACCCGTCTCAGTCCAGCGAATGACAAGTTTTCCATCCGCGGCATGCAACCACTCGACCCGAACGTGACCTGCCGAAACCGACAAAGCGCCGTACTTGATCGCGTTGGTAGCCAATTCGTGCAGCAACATCGCAATCAACTGCGCCGATTGCGGCTTTAGAGTCAGATTGGGACCATCAACAACTGCGCGTGACGTTCCTTGCGGGCAGTAGGGGTAAAGCTCTTCAATCACCATGCTGCGCAGATCGACTCCTGCCCAACGAGACTCCACGAGCAGTGTATGGACGTTCGCAAGCGCCTGAATGCGCCCCTCGATAGCCATCTTGATGGCAGCGGGCGTCTCCCCTTCCGAGAAGTGCACCGCCGCCTGCACCAGTGACAACAGATTTTTCGACCTATGGTCGACTTCGTGCGCCAGAAGGCTGCGAGCTTCCTCGGCATACTTCCGGTCCTTGATGTCCCGCGCGATTTTCGACGCACCAATAATCTTCCCCGTCGCATCACTGACCGGGGAAATTGTCATGGAAATATCAACCAGGCTTCCATTTTTGTGTTGTCGTACAGTGTCGTAAGACTGAATGCGTTCTCCACATTTGATGCGTTCAAGGATGTCGATCTCTTCGTTCTGTCGATCTGCAGGAATGAGCAGCGTTATCGGCTTGCCGATAACCTCCTGTGCCGCATAGCCAAATATTTGCTCCGCTCCCCGGTTCCAACTTCTAATGATGCTGTTGGTATCATTGGTCACAATCGCATCGCTCGATGACTCAACAATGGCCGCAAGTCTGGAGTTGGTTGCTTCCACCTTTCTATGCGCCGTAACGTCATGGAAACTCAGGAGAACCATGGGTGCCGAGTGGACAGGCGGTGAGAATTGGCTGGCTTGCAGCGACATGGTCCGACATCCGACACCTGGAAAGTCGCGATCAATCTCGAAAGGCTCGAAGGTGCGACCGCCGAGGAGTGTCTCCTTCAACTGCGTCACCAAACGTGGAAGGTCAAGAATTCCGTTGCTCAACGCATTGATTGGGGCGCCCTGGAGTTCTTCGCGCGACAGTCGAAGCAGCGAATAGAATGCTCGATTTGCCGTCATTGGCTGAAGTTCCGCGCCAAGAACAACCAGAGGATCCACAACGCTGTTAAGCATGGCCTTGGCATATTCACGTTCGTAGATGGCCTGATCGATACTGGCGCGAAAGGCGGTCACGTTGGTGAACGTGAGCACGGTGCCGCTGATTCCGCCCCTTGTGTAGGGGGCTATTCGAATGATGAATGATCTGTCCGAAGCCCGAATGTCATGTTGCGCCGGTACATTTGTGCTGATCACCTCTGCACAACATTTGGCGAGGTTCGGCGAACCTCGTAGCATTGAAAGTGCACATGGTGAGCGGCCAATGTCCGTCGCTACGATACCCAGTGCATCTGCGGCCGCCCGGTTGAAGCACGCGACGGTAAAGTCGCGTCGAACAACGACGATAGGAGCACTGACCGCATCAAGGATTTCAATGAGGTCTGTTGTAACCTCAAGTATGGTCGCGCTGTCGCCCGTCAATTGGCGGAAGTCGTTCCAACCGGTTTGGTCGGCGGCCGGCAGCTTGGTCATTTTGCTATGACCGGTCCAACGTACAGATCGCGACTGCGCTGCAGGACGGAGGCAGCAACCGTTGGCATGATCTGACGCAACGCCAGCAGCAACGCTTGTGCGCGCGGCATGTTGAACGGCGCCGGATACTGCGACAGCAGGTGATTTTCGAGCACCCGAGCTTCGTCCGGTCCCACCGTCTCGCGCAAGGCATCGGCCACCGCGCGTTCCAAGCGAGCATAGTCCTCAACCGGAATAAGATGGGAGTGGTTCTCCCCGAGCCGCGGCAGCATGTGGGTGTGAATTTCGCCGTCGAAATTGTCCATCATGAAAGAGCAGAATATCGCAATGTCCTGCTCGTGTGCCACCCGATCGAACAGATCCTCGAGATTCATGCTGGCGGCGACATCCCCTCGTTCCCAAAGAACATTGACCATTTCCCCCCACCACCGCACCTTGGGGTAGCGGCCGGCGCCGCGGGTCCGCGCGACAATCTCGCCGGCAAGCCCGAGAAACATTGGGCCATCTGGCAAGGCCTTTTGCATAAAGCGCGGCAGAAGCTCGTCCGCGTCGACGACAGTCAGTTGTCCGCTATCCTGTGCATCGTTCACGTTCACTCCCTCGGCCTCCAGGCGTGGGCGAAAGTTATTCCAGTGCTCGACAGTCGGCACCAGGATCACGCCTTCGCCGTTTGCCAAGGCGGCGCCGGCGAAGCGACAGACCGCGCGATTAAGAAAGTCCTGATCTTGATATAGCTGCACAACGTGATCACGCGGCGCTGCGTGCGACAAAATGTGGTCCCAATGCTTGCACGGATCTTTCATGCTTTCGAGAAAGCCATCGGTGTGCATGGCGTGTTTTCCCATATGGGTGAAGCCTGGCGGTGAATAGCGGTATTATTGATATCCAGTCCGAACTTGTCCACTGCCCTGATGTGCGTCGGGCGTTGCGGGCGAATAATCCAAACCGGTCGAGCAAGAGATTGGAACCTTCGATACAGATAGGCTTTATCTTTCCTGGGTCATTTTTTAGTCAGGTCGGGAGGTCTGTTTCTGGCGAGCCAGGACACGTCGGGTCAGGTGGGCTTGCCGTGCTTATCAGACCGTCTTTGGCGCGTTTTATACTGTTCTAAGCGTACCGGATGGCTTTAAGGTCGTCGCCGCCCAATATGGTCCCGACTTCCGTTGCGGGACCTGCGATATCGCGGTTGAACCATAGGCCGCCTCAGTTGGCGGCCGCTTCGTCGAGATAGCCGGCGGCGATCAGAGATTTCCGCAGTACGTGTTCGAGATACTCAGAAGCCGTCATACCCCGATCTGCCGCGTTCGGTCGGTCGCTTGGTCTCAGGCGGCAATTCGATCGAGAGTTCGATAGGCTTGTCGGTCATATCATCCCGATCGTGACAACCGTTAGCGGCCCGGCGACGTGCCGTAAGAACGCGCCGGGCCTGACCGCGCGAGGTCAGGGCTGCTGAACGGTCGCTTGGCTGACCGTCAGGTTATCCAAAACGGCCGGTCCCGAAATGCCAAAAGAGGCAATCGGGGGCGCCCACTGAGGCGGCCTTACTTGCGAACGCGGGTGACCATCTCTTCTTTAAGTAGATCGGCCAGAAAATCCCTTAGGGCGCGCTTCCCCGCAAGAAGGGCCGACGACTCCGAGGAAAAACCATCGGAATGCAATCTTACGCCAAGCGGCTTGCTGCGGCGCCGTATTGGAATATCGCGTAGTCAACGACGGCCTCGATCAACTGCCGATAACGGCGCTCGCTCTGCAGAAGACTTTCCTGGGCCGCCTGTCGCTCGGTGATATCGCGCGTAACCTTGGCAAAGCCAATCAGATCGCCCTTTTCGTCCCTGATCGCATCAATGACGACAAGTGCCCAAAAGCGGCTGCTTTCCTTGCGTACGCGCCAGCCCTCCGCGCTGAAGCGTCAGGTCTCGCATGCCGTCGCAAGGGCCCTTTGCGGAAGACCATCGGTGCGGTCCTCGGGTGTATAGAGAATGACCGCCCAATGATCCCGTCTGAGGCGTGCGTACTCCTTAAGTCGCGCGGCCCCGAGTTCCAGCTTACGATCGTTCCATCCACGTCCAACATGAAAATGGCGTAGTCGATGATCGCGTCTATTCAAAAGCTGCATCCGCCGGGCGTCGTCAATTTCCGCGAGTTTTGAGTTCTTTTGATCCATTCCAAGGAGCTTCGGCCGTGATAAAGGGAAGCGCGGCAGCGCCTGCGGCTAAATAACTTGAGTTTTCGCTATGTTGGAACTTTGAGATGCCCGGTAAGTTCCCTTGGTCGTTGCGACAAGTCCTGCTCGCGTTCGGCACAGCATTAACCGTGATCGGCATACTCAGCTCACCTCAACTAGGCATGCCGAAATAGTGAAGTCGTTTGGAGACCGTTTAATGCTGCGAAGCACAAATGGCACCGGCCAACCCTCTCACGATCGCGCAATCCCGATGTCGGCGAGCGGACAGGCCCCTACACCTAAAGCCGCGGCTTGGCACTTTGAGCGCTGCCGTGTAAACATGTCTTCAAAGGGAGCTGATCAAAATGTCTTTGTTCCATGAGGCTGCTCCGCTTAGCAGGTCAGTGAAACTGGCGGGTTCCGAACTCACTTGTTCCTGCCATGCCTGTGCATTCTTCAGCTCTGATGACGAGGAACAGGCCGTGCTGGCGCCGTTCGCCAGGGACGGGTTGGCGGCAAACGACCGGCTTGTTCAGATCATCAACGATCAACACCGAGAGGACCGTATTCAACGGTTAAAGGTTGAAGGGATAGATGTCGACGCCGCGACCGCTCGGGGACAGCTCGACATGCGGCAGTGGGAGCGGGCTTACTTGAGCGGGGGCAAGGGCTTTGACCAGGATGCCATGCTCGCTCTGATCCAGGAGGTGCTCAAGGAGGGCCGAAGCAGCGGCTTTGGCATGACCCGACTCTGGGCCAACATGGAATGGGCTCTGGAAGACCTTCCTGGTGTCGACCAGATCGTCGAATATGAGACAAGACTAAATCACGTGCTGCCGAAATACGATGACGTGGTCGTGTGTACCTACGACCTCAACAAATTCAGCGCAGCCACCGTCATGGATATCCTACGGACCCACCCACAAGTGATCATCGGCGGGGTGCTTCAGCAAAATCCGTTCTTCGTGCCTCCGGATGAGTTTCTGACCGAATTGAACGCCCGCAAGAAGCACGCTTAACAATTCGCGTGGAGGCGGCCAATTTGGGCGAGGCCGATCAGGTCGAGGGCGGCGAACTGCACGCGTTGCGCCGGGCTCTCGGCAATATGGCGGCTCTGTCGTCCCTTCCTGCAATGTGGGTCAACGCGGATGAGGAACGGATAGCAGCCAGCCTTGTCGACGCCCTGATGCGGGTGCTCGATCTGGACGGCGCGCGGGTGGCCTTTTCAGCAGAGGGGGACCAGACCCTGGAAGTCAGCCAGCTTCCCGAAGATGGATCCCACAACCTTGCCAATATTCTATTGGCCGCGGTTCCCGACCCCGGAGCAGGAAAGGCCTGCGACCTCCGGCCGGGCGGAGGGCTTCGCGGCTTTTGTACAGCTATCGGCCTGACCGGCGCAGGACGTCTTGACGCCGTCTCTCGCAGAAAAAACTTTCCAACGCGAGCGGAGCAGTTGGCGCTAACCATGGCGGCCAACCAGGTTGCCGTGGCTTGGCAGAGAGCGCGCGCTGAACGAGCGCTTCGCACGCAGAGCGACGCACTTGACCGTGAGCGGCGCGCGGTTGATCTGTTAAACCGCAAGCTCGGAAGCGAGCGCGACAAGCTGCAGCGGTTGTTCGAGCAGGCTCCCGGTTTCATGGCGGTGATGGGCGGCCCCCAGCACATCTTTGAACTTTGCAATCAAAGCTACTTTCGGCTGATCGGGCAGCGAGAGGTTATGGGACGACCTGTCCGGGACGTTTTCCCGGAATTGGAAGGTCAAGGTTTTTTTGAGTTGTTGGACAAGACCTATTTGGGCGGCATTCCCTACACATCGACCGCCGCGGCTATCGACCTTCAACGCGAACCCGGCGGCCCACTGGAGCGGCGCTACCTCGACTTCATCTATCAGCCAATTATCGATGATCAAGGCAATGTAACCGGCATTTTTGCTCAAGGACACGACGTCACCGAGCAGGTTCAAAGTCAGGCGCAGCTTTCGCTCAATGAGGAGTCGCTGCGGCTGGCCACATCGGCAGCAGGCGTTGGAATCTGGGACCTCGATCTGACGACCGACCATTTGACCTGGTGCGACCGCACCAAGGCCATGTTTGGTATTTCCCCGGACGTGCCTTGCAGCATGGCAGATTTCTATGCTGGTCTGCATCCGGAAGACCTGGTTGCGACGAGCGAGGCCTTTGGCTCCGCGCTCGATCCGCAGCGTCGCAGCACCTACGACGTGGAATATCGGACGGTCGGCAAGGAAGACGGGATCATTCGTTGGGTGGCCGCCAAAGGCAAAGGCGTGTTTGACGGCGAGCGTTGCATTCGGGCGATCGGAACGGCCATCGACATTACGGCGCGGAAAGCAGCCGAGCAGGCGCTTGTCGAGGCAGAGAAGGAATTGCGCAAGGAAACCCGCGCGCTTCAAATCCTCAATCAAGCCGGGACAGTCGTGGCCGCAAACCTCGACTTATCCGATGTCGTGCAAAGCGTCACGGATGCTGGCGTCGAGCTTACGGGCGCAGGTTTCGGCGCGTTTTTTTATAATGTCATCGATGATGCTGGCGAAAGCTATACCCTCTATTCGCTTTCCGCGGCGCCGCGAGAAGCCTTTGCAAATTTCCCTATGCCGCGCAATACGGCGATCTTCGCGCCGACCTTTACCGGTGAAGGTACTGTGCGATCGGACGACATCCTCAAGGATCCTCGCTACGGCCATAATGCGCCTCATAGGGGGATGCCGGAGGGCCATTTGCCGGTGAGGAGTTATCTTGCCGTCCCCGTTCGATCTCGCTCCGGCGAGGTGCTGGGCGGTCTGTTTTTCGGTCACCCCCGGCCGGGAATATTCGATGCGCGAGCCGAAGACCTCATGACCGGCCTTGCCAGCCAGGCAAGCGTTGCTATTGACAATGCCCGCCTCTTCCAAGCATCGCAGAGTGAAATTGCGCAACGGAAAACCGCAGAGGAAATGCTGCAGCGGCTAAACGCGACCTTGGAAGAGAGGATTGCCGAGGAGATTGCCCAACGCGCAAAGGCCGAAGAAGCTCTTCGTCAGGCTCAAAAGATGGAGGCGGTTGGTCAGCTTACGGGTGGAGTCGCTCACGACTTCAACAATCTTCTGACGATCATAATCGGAGGCCTCGATACGATCCGGCGCAGCAAGCCTGGCGACGAAGTGCGCGTCCGGCGGGCCGCCGAGATGTCGCTGCAGGGCGCACAGCGGGCAGCGAGCCTGACGGCCCGGCTGCTGGCCTTTTCACGTCGCCAGCCGCTGGCTCCGCAACCGTCCGATCTCAACTTGATCATTCGCAATATGACGGACCTCTTTCACCGCACCCTGGGCGAGACCATCGAACTGGAAGGGGTCCTTGCGCCACGGCTGTGGACGGTGGACGTTGATCCAAACCAGGTCGAGAGTGCAATCCTGAATCTCGGCATCAATTCCCGCGACGCTATGCCCATGGGCGGACGTTTGACGATCGAGACGGCGAATGTCGTTCTTGACGAGCAATATGCAGCGACGGACGCCGAAGTCATCCCTGGCCAGTACGTTATGGTTTCGGTGAGCGATACGGGTACAGGTATGGACAAGGAGACGCTAGGCAGGGTGTTTGAGCCGTTCTTCACGACCAAGGAAGTCGGCAAAGGGACAGGCCTCGGCCTCAGCATGGTCTACGGCTTTGCAAAGCAGTCAGGCGGCCACGTGACCGTGTACAGCGAGCCCGGCGTCGGTACGAGCGTCAAACTGTACTTCCCCCGCTATCATGGCGAGGTGATCTCGGCCTACGAAAGCCAGGAGCGGCTTGCGCCACTGGGCCATGAGGAAGAAGTGATCCTCGTGGTCGAGGACAATGCAGACGTGCGTGCCTATAGTGTTTCGGTCCTGAACGAACTCGGCTATTCCGTGCTGGAAGCTGAAGATCCGGAAACGGCTCTCAATATTCTGCGACGACCGAAGCGGATCGACCTTCTCTTTACCGACGTCGTCTTGCCAGGGAAAAGCGGCCGGGAATTGGCGGATTTGGCAAGACAACTGAGACCTGATCTCCGGGTGCTGTTCACGACCGGCTATTCGCGCAACGCCATCATTCACCACGGGCGGCTTGATGCCGGTGTCCAACTCATCAGCAAGCCCTTCACATTTGAAGGATTGGCAGTCCGCGTGCGGGATGTCTTGGACACGGCCAAATGAACAGAGCGGCAGATATTCCGCTGGTTTGGATGCTTCTAAGTAGCGGTTCGTCTGAACTGCGAGTAATTTAGCTCGACTTGCGCTCGGGCCGGCGCCGTTCAGTGTTCGCCAGAGTTCGAATCCTCTTCGGCAAGCCGGTTCGATTTTCAAAGGAAATCCTAATCCGGTGATTGGAAATTCCTCAGCAAATGCAATGAGCCCCACTGGCCTGGCCGGAATCGAACCAGCACTCCTTGCGGAACTCGATTTTGAGTTCGAGCGCGTCTACCAATTCCGCCACAGGGGCATTCGCGTTAGTCCGGGACGGAACCTGATGCGAAGGCTTGCAAACTATAGCGCGCGGCAGTGAGGGATCAACCCGCGCGGACGTGATTTGGAAAAGCACATCGGGAAATGGCCAGAAAACGGACTGCCCGCTCATGGTCCGCATCCATTCGCTGCCGCGCACCGACCGGGTTACCTGGGAGTAAAGCGGACGTCGTATTTGCGAAAGCGTTCCGGCGGCTCATGGTCAGCCGGAAGGCTATTCACCACCACGAGAACGGGAGTTTTTACCGAGTAAAACTTTTAGAGTTAGGCGCCGCGCCGTATTGGCTCTGGACTTCCGTGACCCTCCCGCCGTCGATGTCCTGGGCGTGACAAGATCCTCATGCCACTGAGATGGAGCATCTATGGAAATTTGGCACGCGGTACGAAGCCAGAACCGTCTTATCGCGGTTGTAGCAAAATCATTTCAATTCTTGCACCAATCGCGATTGTTAAAAAAGCCTAAATACTCGGCAGACCAACGCAAATCTCGATGGATTGGCCACTGGAGCGTGCCTGCGACATAGGTTTGAGGCATGTCCGTAGCGTCCGACGGCATATGGTTTCCTATCGCCACTAACCATTACTCCCCTAAGTTCAATCAATCCACAGATGATCAACGGCCGATAACAATCAGCCGATCAATTCATCAGATAACAGTCAGCCGACCACCCCGTTGCCGGTCCATGACCCCTCAGCACATCCAGAGTACTGGTCGCCACTCGGGACAAGGACCAAGGCCATCATGTTGGATGGATATACCGAGCTGGTCACCGACCGGGGTCGAGCCGGCTGGTCATGTCATCTGGTGACGATCCTGTTCTCTCAGCTTCCGGGTCCACGATCGGCGGTCATTGCTCGCATGAGGGATGAGGTTCAGCGGGTCTACTCGACGCTTCTTACCAGGGTTCATAGGAAACCCAGGAAGGCTACCGCCGATGAGCTTCCTGTCCTTGTGGCCGCTTGGATCTACCCGTCTACAAGCGGGACAGGCGTCGGCTCCGATGGTCCTTTGCAACGGCGGGCTTCATGTCCACGCTTTGATGATGATGCCGCCGACGTCCCGACTGAAGGAGTCGCTCGCCGACCACATCCAGAAGCATCAAAATCTCTATGCCGGAGCCGGAAAGTGCGTCCAGCGGGTCCACGTCCGTCGGTGGTTGAGGACCATCAGCGCGTCGTCGACTATGTCCTCAAGACCGTCCTGAATGGCTGGCTCTCCTACGACGAGGCCGTCGTACTGCTTCCTAGATCGCGCGGCGAGCCTCGAACCGGGTTAGTCATGGATCGACCAGGGAATCCCCTTGGCCTTGCTGACCGGTTATCTACCAGCGGGAGGATGCCGGACTGTAATCAGTCAAGTATGCCTTCGGAAAGACGACCCAAAAAACTAAGGGAGATGCAACGGCTTAAAATGACTGTATAACGAGTGTTGACCTCGACGAAAGCTTTGGTCTGGTCGGACCAGAAGCTATTTTGCCGACGTCACTCGCCACACCGTATCGCCGAGATCATCTGCGATGAGCAACCCACCAGTGTGGTCAATGGCGAGACCCACCGGCCGGCCCCTTGCTTGACCATTCGCGTTCAGGAACCCCGTAACAACATCTTGGGGCAGGCCATCAGGCTTGCCATCCTTGAATGGGACAAACACCACCCGATAGCCGTTGAAGGGGCTGCGGTCCCAGCTTCCATGTTCGCCAACAAACGCTCCGCCGTGGTAGGAACTTGGCAGATTGTTGCCGGTGTAAAATGTCAGGCCTAGCGGAGCCACGTGCGAACTGAGTGCGTAGTCCGGCGGGATCGCCTTTGCGACCAAATCGGGCCGCTGCGGCATGACCCGAGGGTCGATGTGTTGTCCGTAATAGCTGTATGGCCAACCGTAGAAGGCACCATCTTTTACCGACGTCATATAATCAGGAACAAGATTGGGTCCAAGTTCGTCGCGTTCGTTGACGACCGCCCACAATTTGCCGCTCTGCGGTTCCCATTGTAGACCGTTTGGGTTGCGAAGACCCGTTGCAAACAAACGATGCGCGCCGGTCGCTCGATCGACTTCCCAGATCGCAGCGCGTTCGATCTCAGCCTGCATACCATTTTCAGTTATATTGCTGTTTGAGCCAACTCCGACATAAAGCTTGGACCCATCAGCACTCGCTAACAGGCTCTTGGTCCAGTGATGGTCGATCGGCCCACCCGGCAGGTCCGTTAGCTTGGTTCCGGCACCGCTAATCTTTGTATCGCCTTCACCGTAGGGATAGCGAATGATGGCATCCGTGTTCGCCACATAGAGATCCGATCCAACAAGCGCTACGCCAAACGGTGAGTTCAAATTGTCCAGGAAGACGCTGCGGACCTCGGCCTTGCCGTCCTTGACGTTTCTTAAGAGAGTAATCTGATTGGCGCCCTTTGCCTTCGCGCCGGCAAAGGACTGTACCCACCCCATGATCAGATCTTTCGGCCGATTGACGGGCGCCGGTGGACCATTGGCTGCGACAACCAGCACATCTCCGTTTGGAAGAACATACACCGATCGAGGATGCCCTAACCCCTTTGCCAAGACCTCTATTTTCAGTCCAACGGGTACAGTCGGGGTGTCGTTGGCCCAATCGACTGCTCTAGCGATCTTCATCGGCGGCAATAGATATTGTTGCGGTTCAGGAAGAACGGGGTTCGACCCTATCTGGGTTTTGGTGTCGAAGGCTTCTTCGTCGCACCCTGCTAGACAAAGTACGGTGAGGGTCGCAACGACAACTCCTTGCCGGTTTGGCTTCGCGCCCATCACTCGGCCACTCCGACACGATGACGATAAACCATCGACCAACCCATCCAGCCCGTGAAGATTAGGATGAGAACGACGATGCCAGATAGGATAAGCCCGGTCGGTACCACGGCTGTGTAACCGTCCCGGCTGTGGACAAAGACGTTGACGAGGGAAAGCGCCATCGCCAGCAGGTTGCCCAGCATGTGCGACCAAGCTGGTGACAGTGCGCGGATACCTGGGTTACTGATAAAGTCGACCAAGCCGGCTATTGCTGCCAAGGCACCCATAATGAGGCCTGCGGTCAGCAGCCAAACCGAAAATGTCTCCCACACAAATGACATCGAACGCCAATAGACCAAGTCGGTGGCGAAAGCTCCCACGAAGCAAACGATGGGAAACGAGACAAGCATCGGATGGATCGGACGGCCAGCGATACTGGCGGCTGATTGGGAATTGTGGGTTTCGCTGCGCATGATAGTCCGGAAGATCCGCGTTGAAGCTTTCAACTCGCCGGCAGGTTTTCGGTTCCATATCGCCGCAACCAAATCGATTGGTGGTTACGCTCTCTTTCCCCGCACATGTACCGTGGCTCGATAACTATCTCCAGGGACAAACGGTTTTCCCCGACGCAAAGTACGACGACCGGGTTGATTCTACCCTCTATGCTCTGGCCTGGAGCACTCCGACGGAACCGCGGAAAACTGGATACGCTATTACGAGGAAGAGGCGCAGAAGGAACTCAACAATCATTTTGGTCGAACTGAAATGATTCGCGTGCGGCTGCCTGCACAAGGGACGACGCCTCATCTCATCACAGACGAAAGGCGTCCGAAACAGCGCTGCGGAATGTTCGGTAGCCGGCGTTGCGGAGGGCTTGCGAAAATTCACTGCATCGATTTTACCTTAAATCTCTTTCATCACCTGCGCATAGGCGATCAAGGCGAATAAGGCGGTACCGCCGATGATGTTGCCGACGAGCACCGGGACGAAGAAGTCGGCGACCATCGGCAGCAATCCCACTTGGCCGTTTAACACAATAAAGAATGCCTCCACGCTGCCGGCGACGATATGCATGAAGCCGGCCGCCGCGATCAAATAGGTGATGACGACGATGACATGGAATTGCGCCGCCTCCGCGCCCGGAAGCAGCCAAACCATCGTGGCAATCAAAAAACCCGACGCAACTGCCCGAAACAGCATTTCCATCCAGGAATGATTCATGATCTGACCGGCGATGTCGAGCATTGCCGTTTTGAGCTCTGGCGTCAGCACGGGGGTAAAGGTGCAGAGCACTGCCGCAACCAGGGTACCGGCCATGTTCGCGAGCAACACCACGCTCCAGAGCCGGCCAAGTCGCCAGAGGTTGGTCCACGTGGAGACGGCCATGAGGGGCAGCACCGCGGTGACGGTGCTTTCCGTGAACAGCTGCTGGCGTGAAAGCACGACCATCAGGAATCCAACGGAATAACCAAGGCTGACCACGAGGACCTTCCATGGTGCTGCCGGAAGATGCGCGTGCAGGATGCCTTGGGCGAGCAACGAGAAACTGATCGAAAGTCCGCCGGCGACTCCCGACCACCACAACGAGGTGATCGGCCGTTCCATCTCCTCGTCGCCAAGCCGGCGCACGATTTCGTAGATGACAGGTGTGCGCGGGCTCGACATCTCCTCAACGTCGTCGGCCTCCCTCTCCGTTATCCGGGCATCGCTGCGCTCACCGGGTGGCTTCGCTTTCGTATTATCGGCTTTATCTGACGACGCTTCGGATTTGGACAACTTGCATCCTCCAAGAGGCTCTAATGAGCGGCCGAAAACCAGCCATTTGCAAACGATGCCTGAAGTCCGGAAATGCTTTCGAGGCGCGGTACGCGTCAAGGACGGAAGCTAAAAATTGAAGGCTGGTTTGGTTCCACTCAAGGGACCGGGCTGTCGGTGCCGGTGTCATTTGGAAGTCATGCTCGCGTCGCACCGCTGGACGGTCTTATGCGGCCAAAATGCGGTCACGATTTTCCGCCTTGCGAGGCACCACCTTCCAGAGCGCATTTTTGCCGGAGATGGACCCCGCTGTCGATCGTCCGTTACAGATTCGCAAGTGGCTGGCGCGCATTGCTGGAATATTTCATATCTGAAACCGAGATCCCGGTTGAGGCTGACGCCGCTGAATACGATGGACCGGCCGGCGGGCTGGGGCTCGCTAAGGGGCATCGCGAGCGTCTTCCATAAACGCGCTGCTGAAAAGAATGGGACACGCCGGCCGCGTTCGAGCGACGACGCCTGTTATCGCTTCGAAGGCCCCTGTTGCCGGTCATGGGCCGGGGACCTTTGGTTGATACGGGTGTGCCTCTATTTGCTTGGCGCCGTGTTGTTGTTGTTCGTGCCGGGGCCGACGTTGCCCTGCGAGGATTCGTTTCCGGACGTACTGCCCTTCTTCGTCGACATGGTGTGCGATTTATGATGCTTTTTAGCGCTTGCAGCCGGCACAGAACCGGCGATGCCAGCGATGACCAAAGCTGCGACTACAAGTCTTGTCGTCGTCATTTTAAAAAGTCTCCTCGTTTCACGACGCCCAATTCAGAACCGCGTCTTTGACTGATGGTTCCTGGTCTTTTTTGGGAAGGCACGTTGAACAACGCTCACCGGTTCGCAGGTCACCGTCTCGACCTGCATAGATTACCGCCCCTAGAGTTGACCAGTGGCGTCGCGCCGCCGATTAGATTTTCGTGCTCCGGCAGCTTGCCGCCGCGAGCCCCGGGAAGAATTGTGATGCAAGGCGCAAGGATCCACATGACTAAAACGAAGCTCTCGCGAGAAGCGATCCAAGATTGCAATGGCCGGGCGGAGGTCGCAGCATTCATAGATTGTCTGGGATCTTAAGCTCATGGCGGATGCGCTCTTCCGCCAGCTGCCGCTCGGCTTCGAGCCAAAAGTGATCTTCCTTGGCGTCCGGCTTTCCGGCTGCTTCCCAAAGTTGATGTGCACGTTCGCGGATCTGTTCTTCGGTTGGGTTTGTCATCTTCCAATTATCTTTTAGGAATCGCGGTCCCGCATCACTGGGGCGGAGGCTAGCGGGACTGCGCCGGGAGAGACGGAGCCATGCAGAGCCCCGTCCTCCGATTAATCGGTGTCCGGCGAACTGGTTCCGATAGCTAAGGAATTTTGTCCTTCATCCCGCCTAAACTGCGGGGCTTATTTCCAAAATTATTCCCGGTTGCATTAACTGGTACAATAGGGGCGCCGATAATCCGCCTTGGTTAAAGCCCTCGCAGAAGTCCGTCAGCGTGGCAGGCTGGAGGGGTATAGGCGGCAACGCAACGGAGTTAGAAGGATCGCTCCAGAACGTCCTCGTCGAAGACCGCTGTAGACAGAAGGTCGCCGTTCCCATCCGGAGGAGGGCATCGAGTCCTTGTCGGCTCAGATGCTCGAACGCGTCCGTCGGGCTCCATCCATTTATAACGGGTCGTGTCGCGTGTCCCTGCACGTCGGCCAGTTCGCGGACGGCACGCGTGACAAGGATTCGGTCGGGTCGGGCCCCGGCCAGGCGAGCTCGATCGAGCAGGGACCGGGTGAGCGGATGGCATCGGCCAGTGAAGAATGAATCGGTTGTCCCATTGGGAGACCTCCGGTCCGGATCCCCGAGCCCGGTTAGCGCTAGGGAACCGATGCCGGTCCAGAAGCTTCTGCGATCGATGTCGATGGCTGACCCTCCATCGCGGGGAACGACATGGGCCGGTCAGGTCCGAGGGGGACCTGGAAAGTCGGCAGGGTACCTAGTCAGCCTTCTAAGCCAGTGACGACCCTGAGCGGACATTTTTACCGAGTAAAACCCTGGACGACCGGGTAGTAAGCAAGCCCGGGCAATGGGGATTGAAGGTCCGCCCCTTCCGCCATCCAACCTCGGGCACGATCCAGTCGGCAAAATGAAACGGGTGTCGGACCTACAAGTGGCGGGGCATCTTTCCCGACGGAGATTGGATCGGATAAGGCGACAAAGCGTTGATGGGTATGTCGCGGGTACCTCAGGCCGTTATTGTCGAAAAAACGAGCATCCTCGCCAAGGCGAAGGGGGTGCTTACGAAGGTGACCTATCGGTTTCGCAACCGGCATGGCGAGTGGAAGAACAACACGCGAGAAGTCTACGACAACGGCAATTCAGCGGTCGCGATCCCGTATGATCCTGATCGCGGAACGATTCTATTGACCAAGCAATTGAGGATCCCGGCCTTCCTTCAGGATGGCAAGGAAAAGTTGCTGGAGGCATGCGCCGGCAAGCTCGAAGGCGAGGTGCCCGAGCAAAGGATGGTCAAGGAAATCGAAGAAGAGCTGGGCTATCGTATCGACCGCCTCGATCGACTTTTCGAACTCTACATGAGTCCCGGGGCAGTGATGGAAAAGATCACGTTCTTCACCTGTCGATATTCTCCGGCCGATCGAGTGTCAGCTGGCGGGGGTTTGGCTGACGAGGGGGAGGATATCGAGGTCGTCGAAATTGAACTCCAAAAGGCGGTCGCGATGATCAGCGCGGGACAGATCATCGACGCGAAAACCGTCATTTTGCTGCAGCATCTGGGCCAACAGTAGAGACACTTGGCCTGACGGAACGTCAAAAGGCGGGACATCAGAGTTGGAGGCGGATAATTGATGCTTTGCGTTCCCTGGCAGTTGGCCTTGGGGAATGCTTGTGCTGACAGAGCCTTCCACGGCGGAAACGCGTCCCCCGATCTGGAACTGAAATGGCAGTCATGCGGAACACGGCGCTCTAAGCCACCGGTCATATGATGATAGCGTTGGACCACAAACTTCGAGCGCGCTGGCCGCACCGGCGGGTCGCTGCATCATTGATGATGGTGGGGGTCACTCCAGATCCATTGCAAATCGTTTGAGATCGGCGAACGAGCAATACGTCAGCGCACCCTCATGAGTAGCGCGCAGAACCACTCGCGGCGCTTGATCTGCTTCGAATGCTTCCTGCCAGCGCGGTGCACATAAGCACCACCGGTCACCGGGCTTGAGGCCTGGGAAACCGGACTCCGGCACCGGTGTCGAGAGATCGTTGCCGCGCGATTTGGAAAAATCAAGAAACTTCGCAGTCATCACGACACAGACCGTGTGGCTTCCAATGTCGTCTGCCCCAGTGTTGCAGCAACCGTCCCGATAAAAACCTGTCATCGGCTTGATCGAACAGGGTTCAAGGGGTTCGCCGAGTACGTTGCGATCTGTACGGCGCCGTGGTCCGCCACCACCTTCCCGGTCGTCCCTCAGCATTGCCCCACCATTAGCGTTCACCCCCTGCATCTGGGACTGGTCATGACTTGAAAGCCAAAAACCGCGCCGCGGCGACGCGAGCGAAATGGTTGGTCTGGAAATTCAATCACAACCTCATGGGTCCGATGCCCGGACTTCTTCGGGAACTCATGACCTGCCTTCCGACGATACAGCCACGCCGTTCCGGTAGCAATCTGCAACGATCTTCCAGATCCACCGCGGATGGGCAGAGCGCGCTTTAGGAGCCAAAGGAACCATTGCGCCGGACGGCATGTAAAGTGTCGGCCCGCGCGTTACTGTCGGACGGGTTTGTCCAACAACGGAGAACCCAACATGCCAGTCCTCAAGTCACTCTCGTTTACCGCGCTCCCCAAGTCCGCCAACGACCCCGTCCAGATGCGCCGGGCCAAGTTCGTCGCCAGGCTGGAGGAGCAGAAGCTCCTCCTGAAGGATCCCAATCACGTCCGGACCGTCCAGCGATGGGCCAAGGTCGACGGCGAGCGCCAGGCCGTCACCAAGCAGCAGGCCGTCCGGCCCTGGTGGAAGGCAGAACCCTCCGGACAGGTCGTGATGTCGGTCAAGTTCGGCGCCAGGCCCATAGAGTTCGATAGGGGCAAGGCCGGGATCGTCGTCCCCTCGAAGGACAGGCTCCCGGCGGTGATCGATACCCTGATCGCGGCGGTCCGGGCCGGTGAGCTGGACGACCTGTTCAGCCAGGCGGCCAAGACCGGACCGGTCGGCAAGCCACGTAAAGCGGCTTGATCATCAGTCGGGCCGGGTGATGAAGTGATCGTCACCCGGCCGTTTTCTGTAGGTTGACCGAGGCAAGGGTATCATCTCGGCACCCCGGGGGCGTCCTTGTTCATTGCGAGAGCTTCCAGCACGGGCATTTTACCGAGTAAAACTTTCAGAGTTAGGCCCGTCCACATCGGCGGCACCCGCCGGCGGTGGCAAATTATTCCATCTTCGTACCGATCTCGATCGTCCCAAAACCTTAAATATTCAGCAGACCTACGCATCTCGATGGACTGGCCACTGGAGCGTGCCTGCGACATAGGTTTTAGGCATGTCCGCGGCGTCCGACGGCATATGGTTTCCTATTGCCACTAACCAACAAACTAATCATTCTCACCATCGAGATGATCAGATCAATGCTCCCCCGGCCGATAGCCGGCAGCCGATCATCAACCCACTGGAAACATTATCCGGGAGGTCCGTTGCCAGCCGTGAACCCTCAGCACATCCATTATACTGCTCGCCGATCGGGACCAGGACCAAGGCCACCCTGGTGGACGGATATACCCAAATGGTCCGGCCGGGTTCGAGCCGGTTGGTCATGTCATCTGGTCACCTTCCTGTTCTCTCAGCTTCCCGGTGCCCGATCGGCGGTCATCTGTCGGATGAGGGACGAGGACGCTTCTGACCAGGGTTCACCGGAAACCCAGGACCGCCTCGACAGATGAGTTGCCGGTTCTGGTCGGCGCCTTGGATCTTCCCGTCTACAGGCGAGATCGAACATCGGGGCCGATGGTTCACTGCAATGGTGGGCTTCATGTCCACGCTCTGATGATGATGCCGCCGACATCCCGATTGAAGGAGTTGCTCGCCGACCACTTTCACAAGAACCGGGACCTGTATGCCGGATCGGGAAGGTCCGTCCAATGAATCCACGTCCAGCCCGAGGTTGACGACCATGAACGGGTGGTCGACTACGTCCTCAAGACCGTCCTGAACGGCCGACTTTCTTACGACGAGGCCGTGCTGGTGCTTCCCAGATCGCGCGGCGAACTCGAGTCGGTTAGACAGCTCGACCACGCTGCAGGATCCAGATCGGGTTTGAAATCCGGTGATAGAAACCGGAAGCAAGCCTCGTTGGCGGCCAAAGGGCGGCCCGGTCGCAAAGGCGAGCAAGGCGACTTGATAATCAGAGCCGGGCGGCGAGAGATTACGTCGCCCGGTTGCCTGTTAAAGTCAGATCCCGACCATCAGCAGTAACGGCTGGTCGATGTCCGCTCTTGAGCGCATACCGGACTCAAGTCGGACATCGCACCATGTCGGAAAAGTGGCGCTAGGCGACATCAAGTTGATCTTACGTTATCACCGCGGATGGGCGGGGGCTGCCAGCAGCAACTTTGTGAGGCGGGCATCCCAGTCCGGGCTGTTGCGCCTCAGCGGCGCAATGAAATGGCTTTCCGGCCCCTCCAGGTCTTTCATGCTGTCGAGCCAACGGTGCGCCTCATCCAGGCGACCGAGCGCCACGGCACAACAGACCATGACTTCAAAGATCGGGCGGGATATCGGGCGGATCGCAAGCGCGTGGCGGGCACTGCTCAGCGCTTGCTCTGCCTGACTCTCCAGCAGCTGCGCATATGCAAGCAGGATGTACCAGGTGACGTTTTGCGGATCATTGGGATTTAGCGTCAGACCATGCTCCAATGACGCGATTGCGCGACCTGCGTCACCGTCAAACAATCGTGCCATTCCAAGGACGAGATGACCGAGCGCGAAGCTGGGGTTGAGACGGACCGCCGTCTGCGCTGCAAGCGCCGCAGTGTTCGCCGCGCCCGCATAACAGCTGACAATTGCGAACGCGTAATGCGAGTACGGATCTCGGGGGTCGAGTGCGACAGCGCGGGTTGCAGCGTTTGTACCCTCTTTTCCATCCGCGACGACGTCGTCGCTCCAGCCATAAGCGATGATGCCCGCGTTAACACGGCCGAGCCAGCTGTGTGCCTCGGGTAGGTCGGGATCGATCGCACAGGAACGCCGAAAGAGCGCCTGCGCCGTGCGATGCCCTTCACGCGTCACCTTGTGGAAATGCCACATCCCCTGCCGCACCAGGTCCCATGCCGTTATGTTTCCGGTGTGGCGTGTCACCGCAATGCGGGATTCCGTTATTAGAAGTTCGGGTTCGATTGCAGCGACAACACGCTCCGCTATCTCATCTTGAATAGCAAAGACATCTGCCATCTCAAGGTCGTAGCGTTCGGCCCAAAGGTGATTGCCGTCGCTCGCATCAATGAGTTGAGCAGAAATCCGTATTCGATGCCCCGAATGTCGGACGCTGCCGTGAAGCGCATAACGGGCGCGCAGCAAACGTGCAGCGTCTGCAAGATCGTTCGCCTTTTCTTGCGAAGATGCCCCTCGTACAACCCCACCAAACCATCGATATCGCGTTAGCGCGGTGACAATGTCGTCAGTGATGCCACCGGCAAGGTATTCTTTGCCCAACTCCTCGCTGGACATGTCGAAGGGCATCACAGCGATCAGAGGCCGCAAAGCCCCTGCATCGATGCTTTCGTTCTGACCGCCAGCGCTCTCGACGGTCCCAGCGAAGCGATATCCGACCCGCGGTACCGTGGCGATCCAATCGCCACCTCCTCGCGCGCCTCCAAGAAGCCTGCGTAGCGCAGCGATCTGTACGGAGAGATTGCTCTCCTCGACAGCCGTTCCGGGCCAAGCGGCATCCATTAGGTCCGCCTTGTCGATGACTTCACCGGGAGTGTCCAAAAGGGCACCGAGCAGCCGTAATCCCTTTTGATTTATCGAGACTGGCCGACCATCTCGCAGGAGCACGCTACGAGCGAGATCAAACACGAATGGTCCGAAAGCGAGCCGCTCCATACCTTAAACCCTAACCGCCCACCGACGAAGTGCGTAGTGGGATTCGGAAGAATTAGGAACTTTTCGGAGCGCGTTTTGAGACCTGCCCCAGGGGCGGCGGCATCCTTGCGGTCGTCATCAACCGAAAGGGACCAAACATGGGAAACGCGAGCGCAACGGAAATTCGTTCTCTGAGGGAGCCGGGGCAAAAGGGAATGGTGGTGAATGGCGGGGCCGGTTACCGCGCTGAGCAGGGCTCAGATTACCAACCTGGTGTCAGCGCCGAGACGGTCGGCTCACAAGTGATCTGGCTCGGAATGATCACGCTTCCGGCCGGAGCGCGCACGAAGGCGCACGTCCACGAGCATCATGAGACGGCGCTCTATATGACAGGCGGCGATATCATGGAGCTTTGGACTGGAGACGAGCTTGAACATTGCGAAAGCGTGCGGCCCGGCGATTACATTTACATTCCAGCTAACGTTCTGCATGTAGCAGTCAATCGCGGCAGCTCGCCTGCGATCTTCGTCGGCGCTCGCAACGAAGCGAGCGCTCAGGAGAGCGTCGTGTTGCACCCAGAAATGGATGCTCGCGTGCCATGAAGATCGTGAGTGCCCCAAGGTTGGACCTCCATCGGGCGAGGTCCGCTTTGGGTCAAACGGAAGTGTCTCGGTTCGCGCGCCACGTCCGTTCTACCCTCAACAGCAGACATCGTCGGGCGGCGCCGGCATGTCCGAAGGTGCCAAACCCGGATGTGACAACGGACCCGGAATACCGCAAGAATGACGATTTCGCAATGTATCAAGGATGGCTTTTTGAGCCGTTCCCTACCGACGCATACACAAGCAAAATCACGAGAAGACAGGTGGGATAGTGGCGTTTACGATCCGGCGGGCACAAATCGACGATGCGGCCTTTATCGCATGGGCGATAGTGACCGCACAACGCGGGCACGTGCCGCGCGGCTGGTTCGACATTGCGCTGGACTGGCCCGAACCGCAGCGCGTTGCCTTTATAGAACGGATCGCCACCGCACACAGGCAATCGTGGTGGCACGTTTCGCAATTCATCATTGCCGAGATCGAAGGAGAGCCGGCGGCCGCACTTTGCGCCATGCCTGCGGCCGGGACGGGTAGCGCCGGGCGATCGGCGATCGAGGAAACGGCCGAAAACTCGGGGATGAATGCGTCCGAGCTGGCTGCAATATTTCGGCGCGGCGCTTATACGGCCGGCTGCTGGGTACAGGGTGGCGAGGACGACTGGCTTATCGAACACGTCGCGTCGCTGCCATTGCATCGCGGACGCGGATTGGTGCAGGCACTGATCAACCATGCGCTTGCGACAGGAAAAGCTGCGGGCTTCAAGCGGGCGTCGATCTCCTTTTTGATCGGCAACGAGGCGGCGCAGCGATGTTTTGCGAAGGCCGGCTTCGCCTTTACCGAGGAAAAGCGGCATTCCGATTTCGAGGCTCTGACGCATGCCGCAGGCTTTCGCCGATTTGTACGGAATATTTGACCCTAGAAAATGGTTCCCGCGCCGCTCCAAGGGGCTACGGTAATAGTGCAGTATGTATTTTGTGACGTGACGCCGAGTCGTTCGTCAAAAGCAGGCGTGACTTCCGAGTAGGGTCAAACCGGCCCTGACGACCCTGAAACGCGACTTCCGAAATACCCCAGAAAGCAGACATTTCCGGCGTCAGTCGGCATGTCTCAAACGTGCCAACTGCAGACATCCTCACACCGGCAGCGTAATTTCGCAGACAAGCCCTTCTTTGCGCCAGTCAAAGCGAACTTTCCCCTTTTGCTGAACAATCATTTGTTCGACGATACGGGTGCCGAATCCCGTTCGTGAAGGTTCCTGCGCGACTGGACCACCCGTCTCCATCCAGCGTAGCCGTAATGAACCGGCGGCGTGTGACCATTCCAAGCGGAGGTGGCCGTCAGGCGATGACAAAGCACCGTATTTCGCCGCATTGGTCGCTAGTTCATGCAACGCTACCGCAACTGCCTGAGCGGCGTCTGGCGCTAAAAGGGTTTGTGGACCATCTGTGAACGTGCTCTTCCCATCGGAATAAGGAGCTAGTTCCTGTGTCGCAATCGCCGATACTTCCGCACCGATCCAACGCGTTTCCGCAAAAAGCGAGCAAACATTCGCTAGTGCCTGGATGCGTCCAGCGATTACCTCTTTGAGACCTTCAGGCGAGCTCGACTGAGAAAGATTGACCGTTGCCATCGCGTTCGCGAGCAAGTTCTTGCTGCGGTGCTCGGCCTCTCGCGCCAAGAACACGATCAGCTCCTGATTTTTCTTCTGCTCGGTAATGTCTCTCGCAATCTTTGATGCGCCGACAATTTTACCGTTTGCATCCTTGACAGGAGAAACGGTCAGCGACACGACGATCAAGCTGCCGTTCTTGCGTTGCCGAACGGTCTCAAAATGGTCGATGCGCTCACCTCGTCGGATGCGCGTTAAAATCTCACGTTCTTCGCTTTGCCGATCTTCAGGGATCACAAGGGTAATAGGCTGACCGATGGCCTCGCTGGCAGAGTAGCCGAAGACGCGCTCAGCACCGCTATTCCAGCTTGTAATGATGCCATCGAGATTTTTGCTAACAATCGCATCATCGCTGGAATCGACTATGGAAGCCAGCCAACGCAACTGCTGCTCGCTTTCGCGAAGGGCCGCTTCGATCTCCGTAGGCGTGGGCGCAATTCCCAGATTGTTCTTCTGCGTCATAGGCGCCCCCAGACACGGCCCCCGAGGGGAACACTATAGCACTTGTTCTAGCCTAGGCACGGAATTTGGATGGCTGTTTTGGGTCAAACGCTCCAGGGCATTTGCCGCGAGACCGGCCCAGAAGTCCGCTTTGGCCCGAAAGCCGACCCGATTTCAATACCTATTTTGGTGGCTCATGCTTCCCGCCTCTGTAACCGAGCCGAGGAGTATGACCATGCAGATCAAGTGAATGCTGTCCCAGCGCCCAAACGAGTGCCCTGGAACAAGGGAAAGCTGACAGGGGCGAAGCCTCCGCTGCGCCCAAAGCACGTCTGGTCGATCCGGACGAAACTCCAAATCGAGGGCCGCACTCGCGATTTGGCCATGTTCAATCTGGCAATCGATAGCAAGCTGCGGGGTTGCGATATCGTCGCCATCCGGGTCGAGGATGTCGCCGCAGGCGGATATAAGGCAGATCGCGCAACGGTGCGTCAAAGGAAAACCAAGCGGCCTGTCAGATTTGAATTGACCGAGCAAACGCGGCAGGCGGTCGATGATTATCTAAAAGTCGCCGGCAAACGACCCGACGAGTTCTTGTTCACCAGCCGTCGCGGCCATGCCCGCAGCATGACAACCCGCAGTATGCCCGGCTCGTCTCCGAGTGGATCGGCAGTGTCGGACTGGATCCCAGACTGTTTGGAACGCATTCCCTACGCCGCACAAAAGCTACCCTGATCTATCGACGAACAGGAAACCTCAGAGCTGTTCAGCTCTTGCTCGGCCATACCAAATCGAAAGCACGGTCCGATACCTCGGCATTGAGGTCGATGACGCGTTGGCAATAGCGGAAGAAGTTGATGTCTGAAATACGCGGGCAGAGCGGACATTCTCTGCCCGCGTTCGAACGGCCGGTTTGTGCCAAAAAGCAGAAAATGATAGGTGCTACTCGATCACCTCGTCAGCGCGGGTGAGAACACTCTCGGAGATACCTAGCCCGAAAGCCTTTGCTGCTTTGAGATTGATGATGAGGTCAAACTTCACCGGCTGCTGCACGGGCAAGTCGGCCGGCTTTGCTCCCCGCAAGATCTTATTGGCAGATTTCGCGGCGCGGTCGAAAAGATCGATGAAGTTCGGCCCGTGCGACATCAAGCCGCCTGCGTCGACGAACTCTCTAAAACCGAATACCCATGCCCCATGAGAGACTTGTGTCCCTGCCACAAAGGAAACCGACGACCGGGAGCTTGGCCGGTTGTTGGCCGTAAGCCGCTGACGTGCAAGCTACCGTGCCCCCACCTATCAACAGCATGAACTCGCGTCGCTTCATCCGATCACCCAGAAGAGGAGGAGTCAGTCATGGAAACCCCGATACGGCCATTTCGGGTCGCGAGTGATGGTGACCGGCACGCAGCGTATCGCAAAGTTGGCATCGGCACCCTCTTTTTCAAAGTCACGACTGCGGATAGCAACGGGGCATTGCTGGTGGTCGAGATTGCACACCACGCCAAAGGCGGTCTTCCTCGACATCTACATCGCGATCAGGACGAATGGTTCCACGTCATTGAGGGTGCATACATAATCGAGATCGGCGACGAGCGGTATGTGCTAGGGCCGGGGGACTCGGCGTTCGGTCCGCGTGGCATACCGCACTGCTGGGTCAACCTCAGCGAAGGGCCGGGACGGATCACTTTCGTGTTCACACCCGCGGGTCAAGCAGAGGCGTTCTTCTTGGAAATAACGAAGGCAGACGCGATGGCTCCGACGGACCCAGCGTTTTGGCTACCGTTCGAAATGCTATTGGTGGGGCCCCCCCTTAAACTGGAATAACTTGAATAGGACGCTCACACGAAAGGTTCTTGGCGCGGTACTCCGGCTAAGGAGCACAGTAGCGAATTCACCCGCCAGTATCGTTGACGCTGTGGGAGTTGAAATGGGTGCCGTCCGCTTTAGGTCAAAAGGCGACCTGACCACCCCAGCACCCGACTTTCGATTAGCCCCAGGGACGGACATCACCCAACACGCTAGTTATGTCGGTTTCGTGTTACCAATTTCCGAAGTCACTCCAATTTTGGCGCAGATGTCGGCACGGCATTTGGACTGACGTTAATTCATAGCCACTACGCCAGCATTGATCGTGGTCGCGTAGGCAACCCATACGAAATAGGGTGCCAGAAGCCAAGGTGCGACCCGATCGACACGAGACGCAGAGACAATGGTGGCGCCGATAGCGGTCAGCAACGCAACTATTATGGCAAGAGCCGTTTTGGTGTCGTGCCAACTGAAAAATACTGGCGACCACGCCGCGTTGAGCGCTAGTTGTACCAAGAACCAAACCATAGCTTTTGAGCGAGCTGCTGATCGTGGCTCCGTTTCCCAGAGCTTCCAGAAGCTGATGGCCATCAGGATGTAGAGAGCCGTCCAAGCGATCGGGAAAATCACAGGAGAAGGTGTCCAAGACGGCTTAGTGAGGGAAGCATACCATGTCGGGATCTCAGGTCTCGTCACTAGCGATTCCAATATCCCGACGCCGAGACACATCAACAAACTGGTTATCAAGCGCACCACTGATTTCGAACTCATTCTTCCCTGCCTATTAGGCGCATCGTCCGATCGACCTTCACCACTATAATCGGACATCGATGTCTGCTTCGCCCCCATGAGCGAACAAATAAACAGCATCACTGAATGTCTCGAACGTGCCAACAAGAGAAGTCGCTTATTCGTTTTCGACGGCAAATTTGGTCCCGTTGGTGGTGATCATTCCGGCAAGCCCGCCTCCCGAAGCGCTGCGATTATTTGATTGCGCTGATCCAGCGAACGCGTGGGAAAAGCATCTCCCGCCGACTTCGCGCGAAAGTCAGGCTGCGACCTCAGCAGTCGCGCGGCGGCCTGTTGGGCTTCGGCAGTCCGTCCGGCACCAATGGCGTTTACGATGTACGCGCCCAGCGTATGAGCATCCGCGACCACCTGAATTGATTTTGTCGCCGACACACAGCCGTCTTCATAACGACCAAGGGAAAAAAATGCGAAAGAGCTTCCGTTCCAAGCACTCACTCTCAACGGGTCAAGAGGACTTAGCCTGATCATCCGATCAAAACTCTCGATCGCCCGCTCTGCCTCACCGCACATCATGGTGACCCAACCGCGACTGTACCAGGCGATCGCCAGATTTGGATTGAGCGCGACTGCATGCTCGACCATAGCGTTGCCCCGGTCATATTCTCCGCCGAGGTATGTCAGCACATGGCCCGATCTAGCCAACGTGAAGGCATCGTCGCTTCCGGTTCTCGATGCCAATTGCGCAAGCCGGATTGCATCAGCCAGAGCTTCCCGGTTAACGGAACGCCGCTGACCGCTTGTTCAAACATCAGTGTTGAAGCAGCCATCGCGTATGCTGCGCCATAGTCCGGATCTTGTTCAAAAGCCCGCTTGAAAAAAACGCGCGCCTCCGAAAACCGCCTTTTATTTACCAATGCCATGCCACGCAAGAAGAAGTCGTAGCTGTCTAGGCTGTCGGTGGGCTTCTGCCTCGCCCGCTCGATCTCCGCTTGCTCGAGTTTTGGGGCAATCAAACCCACAACGCTGCTGGTAACTTGGTCTTGCAGATCGAACACGTCCTCGAGCGCGCCGTCGAACTTGTCCGCCCACAAATGCCGGTCCGTTGCAGCCTCAATCAGTTGCGCTGTGATACGAACGCGATTGCCGGATTTCCTGACGCTGCCTTCCAGCACATAGCGAACGCCGAGTTCGCGACCGACCTGCTTGATGTCGACCGCCTTACCCTTGTAGGTGAAGCTCGAATTACGAGCGATCACAAACAGCGACTTAAACCGAGATAGAGCAGTAATGATGTCTTCCACCATGCCATCGGCGAAGTATTCCTGGTCCGGATCGCCGCTCATGTTTTGGAATGGCAGCACTGCAATCGATGGCTTGTCGGGAAGTTGCAGCGACTTTTTGGCGTCGTTGGGAAGTGCCGCTGTCGACGTTTCTTCCTCCCCCGCTGGACTTACCGCATATATGCGAACGGGCCGCGAGATATTCTTGACTTGTTGTTCACCGCGATCCTGGAAAGCGGCCTCGACCTTTCCGTCGACTTCGCTGTGGATTTTCCCCGATATCAGGATTCCTCCCGGATCGCAGAGAGCTTCCAGTCGCGCGGCTACATTGACGCCTTCCCCATAGACATCGCCGCTCTCCTCTACGAGGACATCGCCGAGATTGATTCCGATTCGCATCCGTAGTGGACCGGGATTGCTGCTCAGTTCACCCTGGATGGCGATCGCGCACCGCAAGGCCGCAATTGGGCTGGCGAATTCGGCCAGAAACCCGTCACCGGTCGTCTTGATCAATCGTCCCTGGTGCTCGGAAAGGCTTGGCTCAATCAACTCACGCCGCAGCCGGCCAACGCGAGTATACGTTCCTTCCTCATCGCGCTCCATCAGCGAAGAAAACCCGACGATATCTGCGGCTAGAATGGCCGCCAGTCTCCGCTGAACGAGCTTGTCAACCAAGCACTTCTCCCCTCGGAAATATGTCGTATCAAACCATGACTGGGGGCTGTCGGGCTAGCCCCATGTCTCAGTTGGGTCAAAACCAGTCTTGATGCCCTCGAAACGGGACTTCCGAGATACCCCTCAAACCAGACATTCGCGGTGCTCGTTGGTATGTCTCAAACGTGCCAAAACCGGAAGTGGCCATTGAGAGCTGGCTTTCGGACATCAACTTCTGAGCCGGATCGGGGCTCCTTTCAGTTCGTAGCCGCTTCGAGATTATCTGACGACTCGACATCAGTTGCGCCCAGGGCGTATGAGCGAGCCTACGCGGCTCAACAATGGCATTTGGAGTATTTCCGATAGTGGGCACCAGCGGTTTGATGTCGATTGACCTCGGGTTGCGAGGCGCCGTCGTAGCATTGTGCCTGCTGATAGCAGCCCTGGCGCTGCGCGATCGCCGTGACAGCACTGCCGCGTTGCTGGGAGCCGCGCTCGCGATCGGCGCTGCGGCTTCGATGATCTGCTCGACGCCGACATTCCCGCGGCCGTTTGCGTGGTGGGGCCTATTGCTACTGGCGTTGTCTAGCGCGAACTGTGTTGTGTTCTGGCTATGGGCGCGTGCTGCCTTCGACGATGATTTCGTCCCGCGGTTCTGGCATGGCGTCTTGTGGGCAGCCGTCGTCGTCGCGCAATGGCTGGACACCAGCGGCATCACACGATCGGCCGCGATCGAGGTTGCGATCGAACGCACGCTGCCGTTCGCCTCTCTCGGCCTAGCGTTGTTGGCGGTGGCGCAGACGCTTGTCACCTGGCCGGCGGACCTGGTGCAGGGCCGGCGTGGGCTCCGGCTGGTCGTGTTGATAGGGGCGTCGGCCCAAATCGTTCTCAACTCTTACTTGAGCTTCCTGCAGCAGCCCTCGTATCCCACTTTTTCCATGACTAGCGTCGCCAACGTTCTCGCTCTGTTCGTGTTGGTCGGTTTGAGCGCATGGAATTCTGCTAGAAGCGGGGACGCGAGAAGGTTCAATCCTGTTGCCCGCGACAAATGTCCGCTTCGGCGCGCCAGCCAAGGCGTCTGACGATCAGAGCAAGCCTGCCACGATTGAACCGGGTCTCCTGCGCCGATTGGAACAGCTGATGACCGTCGAGCGTATCTACCGGCGTGAGGGGTTGACCATCAAATTGCTATCCGTCGAGCTTGGTGTGCCGGAGTACCGGCTGCGGCAGCTCATCAATGAGGGCCTCGGCCACCGCAATTTCAATGCGTTCCTCAATCATTACCGGATCGGGGAAGCCAAGGCGGCGCTGGTCGACCCCGAACAAGTAGAAGTCCCGGTGCTGACAATTGCCATGGACACAGGTTTCCAGTCGATCGGGCCGTTCAACCGCGCCTTCAAGGCCGCGACAAATTTAACTCCAACTGAATTTCGCCGCCTCGCCATGGCGGGAAATGCGGCCCGGTAAACGATCGATTGAAGATCGGCCAGCCGAGTTGAGGAATCGGCCAGCCGGTTTGCAGGAATCGGCGAGAAGGAATCGAAAACATTCGACAGACTGATGGCGATCCTTCCTCGCAGTAGTTGCGTAAACGGGGCTCCCCATGCGAAATCAGCGGTTTGTCGTTCTATTCGCCGCGCTGGCGGCGCTTACACTCTGTCCGGCGGGGGCGGCGCTTGCCGACGATTTGCAGACCGTCGGCGACCCGGACAGTCTCGGCTTTTCGGCGCGGCGGCTGGCGCGCATGACGTCCTGGTTCGAAGCGCAGAGCGAAAAAAGCGATCCTTTCGGTTTTGTCGTGGGGATCGCTCGGGGCGGCAAGCTCGCCTATTTGCAAGCCACCGGCTTCGAGGACCACGACAAGAAAATGCCGATGCGGCCGGATTCGATCTTTCGCATCGGATCGATGTCCAAGCAGATCACCAGCGTCGCCACCATGATGCTGGTCGATGACGGCAAGCTCGACCTCGATGCTCCGGTGGCGCAGTATCTGCCGGAGCTCAGGGATATGCAGGTCGTCAGGAAGGATCCGGCCACCGGCAATCCGATCCTCTCGGATCTTGCGCAGAGAAATTTTGAACCGGCGAAGCGCGCGATGACTATCCGTGACCTGCTGCGCAATACATCCGGGCTGGTTTATGCCACGGGGGATTACGGCGATCCTGGATTTGAGAATGCGGCGGTGCATTTGCTTTACGGCATCAAGGCCCCGTTTCGGCGCGACAAGCCGATCGCCGATTTCGTCGCAAGCCTCGGCGCCCTGCCGCTTCTGCACCAGCCGGGCGAAGTCTGGGAATATGCCATCGGCTACGACGTGCTCGGCCGCGTCATTGAAGTCGTGTCGGGACAGCCCTTCGATCAGTTTCTGCAAAGCCGCCTCTTCGCGCCGCTGCACATGGTTGATAGCGGCTTCTCGGTACCGCAGGACAAGCTTGCCCGTCTCGTCGCCGTGCCGGGCGCGCAGCCCCAACCCCTTTCGGAAGGCGACGTCGGCAAGCCGCAGACGCTCTTCTGGGGCGGCGGAGGCATCGTCTCCACGGTTCCTGATTTTCTGCGCTTCTGCCAGATGCTGCTCAACGGCGGCGAGCTTGACGGCGTGCGCATCCTGAAGCCTGAAACGGTCCGGCTGATGACGACGAATTCGCTGCCGCCCGGCATGCACATCGCAGGACATGAAGTCGGTCCGGCTTTCGGTACGGGCTGGGGGCTCGGCTTCGCAGTCCGCACCGGCCCGGATTTCAGCCTGATTCCAGGCGCGATCGGCAGCTTCAACTGGCAGGGAAGCTGGGGCACGTTCTTCTCGGTCGACCCGGCACAGAAGCTGATCCTCATCATGATGATGCAGCGAAGGGAGTACAGTGAGAACGGCTTCTACTTCAACGCCATCCGTCGCCTGCCTTATGCCGCGTTGAAGGTGCCCGAAGTGCCCGCGCCAGTCGCGTCCGGACAAGAGAATGCCGGCGCGATTGCCGAATATGTCGGACGTTACGATTTCGGCGGATCCGCAAGTTCGCTGGACCGGCAGGCTTTGGTCGCCGACGGGAATGGCTGGACCGGGCTTGAGTCCGTTGTCGCGGAGGCCGGCGGCCTCAGAGTGATTAAATTGGTCGACGCAGGCCCTGCCGCTAAGGCAGGCGTCATGGCGGGAGATCTCATCGCCGCGGTCGGCGACAGCTCTATCAGGGGCCTGACCCTGGAAGCGGCCTTTCGCCGGATTTCAGGTCCGGTCAACGCCGCGATCAAGCTCAAAATCTTGCGCCAAAACCAAAGTGATCCGATCATTGTCACCTTTACCCGAGAGGCTGTCCCTTCGCACAGCGTCCAGCTTCGAATTCGTGTCGCAGATGGCAAGCTGGTCGTTGAAGCAACAGGCGGGTGGTCGATCCTTGATTTCGACAAGGGCCAGCCGACATCGGTGGCGGTTCGCTCAAAAGATGAATTCCAGGTCGAGAGTGGCGATCACACGCGGATCGCCTTCGTCAGAGACGCAGCCGGCAAAGTCAACGGCGCGGTTCTCAATCCGGGACCATGGGAGCAACGCGGCGTACTCGCACAATAAGGCACACTGACAGCTGATGAAATTGGCGGGAGCTTGCGTTCTCGAACATCAGGTGTCCGGCGGCCCGAGATGGTGGCGGTCTCGACTTCCGCTCAGGGTCTTGGCTGTGTAAAAACGCGAAGAGGCTCAATCGCGATAGAAGAAACTATTCGTCCGAGATCGCCTGGTCGCCTAACTTGCAAGCGAATTTAACTTAGAAATCGAACTAGAAAATATCATTCTCGTCGCGTTTCAATTTTTTGAGTTTTTACACAGCCAAGGTCAAACTCGGAAGTCGGAGGGTGCAACCGCGAGGTCCGCTTTGCCCCCCGGAACGGATGTTGCCGAACGCGATGGCCAGCCCATCCAATTAAGCTGGCTTAAGCCCTGTAACACACAGATCAGCGCGCATGGTGTTTCCCACGTAGCCACCAGGCCGTGTTCGTGTGACTCGAAGACCATCAACTGATGATCTATCGCCATCGACCCTTCAGACGCCCCGGTGCGCAGGAGCAGCTCGACGTTTGAAATGGCCTGCGCCGCGGCTCCGGCCAAGGATGTTTCCAGCCAGCCGATCTGAGCCGAGACGGCCCTGACCCGGAAGGTGTCCCTGTCAGACAAATTGACATCGCTTGGGACTTCGCAAGGAGCTTCGGGGCCATCAGTGCCCGGTCATGATCTTCCACGCCGAGGATTTCGTTCGCCAGCATCCGGACTTCGAAGGCTCGCTCAAATGTTTCCTCGTCGGGTGATACCGGAGGCTGAGCCCGACGCCAGAAACTCGCCAACTCCATGTCGAGGAGCGCGTCGAGCCCGTGCAACCTTAGATGGTCGAACGCGGCAGTTGGGCTATCCATCCATTTTATAACGGGCCGGGTAACGCGTCCCTGCGCGTCGGCCAATTCGTAGATGGTGCGTTCGACGCGGTATCGGTCGGGTCGGCCCCCAGCCACGGCCCGGTCGAGTAGAGATCGGGTGAGCGGGTGCCATCGACGAGTGACGGGTGAATCAGTTGAACTCGTCGGAGGGCTCGGGTGCTGGCGGCCCCAGAACCCGGTCAGCCCCAGGGAACCGATGCCGGTCAGCAAACTCCTGCGATCGATGTCCATGCTGACACCCCAGCCCAACCGGAAGGGCATCCGTAAACCGAGGCACCGGGCAAGAACATGTTAGGCTGGCCGAATCCAAAGGGACCTCGACGCTCGGCCAGGGACCTGGTCCGCCTTTTCCCCAGACTGATCGGGCGTGATTTTGTGGGTCTGAGCTCAGGCACCCGAAAACGGCCGGCCCGACTTTCAAGTTTCTGCAAACACTATGGCGGTTAGGATGACGGAGGCGCCTTTGCTGCAGGAGTTCCGGCTGTGGAGCTTGGCGCAGCCGGTGTTCGTGTTTCCTAATGATCTAGCCACGTCCGTGACCCCACCCATCGCGCCTAGCGCCGCAGTGGGAAGCATTTTACTTTTTTGCTGATTTGTTCGACATGAGACCTTGAGCCGTATCTAGGTGCTTTTGCAAGGTATCGACCTCGCCCGCTGCATATTGGCCAGCTGCATTCTTTTGTTTCGCTTCCTTCTTATATTCAGCTAGGTCCTTTTTGTGATCCTGAACCATGTCGCGCGCGAACATCTTATCGAATTTGGAGCCTGTCACCTTCGACATCTTGTCATAGTCGGCCTTCTGCTTTCTATTGGGCTCGGTCGGTGGGGTCACACCCATATTCTTTGCAGCATCCATCGCCTTCTGATTGGCGGCAGAATGGTCATCGTAAAGCATCTTGCCGAATGCTTTCACGTCTGCGCTTTGCCCGTTTTTTTGGGCGAGGTCGCCCATTTGGACTTCGGCCAGATTTCCCTCGATCGCTTTCTTCAAGAAAGCATCGCTCATCTTATCGTTGGCTAAAGCGGGCGATGCGGCAATGCAGAAGGAAATAACCGCGAGGAAAAAGCGCTTCATGGCGAACTCCGAGTTGAAACGTTCCAAAATTGAATTTCGGCTCGTTGCGAGCGTTCCACAATGAATGTTGCTTTCACCCGAACGTGACCTTGCATTGACCCCACTTATTTTGGAGCGTTTCAAGTCGATGAACACCGGCCCGTGCGTCCAAAGTCCAATTGAACCGTGCTCGCCCGACAGCGTTATGCCGACACGATGACCGAAGTGGATCTAACGAGATTCCGCAACCATGCGGAAGAATGCCGCAAGCGCGCTGACGGGGCGCGCAGCCAAGCCGACAGGGAGGCGTGGCTGCAGCTTGCCGCAGATTGGACCAAACTAGCGGAGAGCGGGCAGGAACAAGCGCCTAGCCCTAAGGCTTTTCGCGTCGCGCCAGCGCTCGTGGATGCACGGAGCGTCAGGATGCCTATCCACCGTCCAATTCGACCAAATAGGCCAGTACCAGTTCATCGGATGGCTTCACAGCGCCGGAAGCTCCTTTGAAAATGGCTGCCTCTGCAGCGGTGGCTGGTCGTACCGACATTTTTGATCGAGCTCCGCAAAGCGGGGCGCCGCCCGACCTCAAAGAGACTAGATCATCGTGAAGCCAGGATTCCTTACAAAGTTCCCGGGCCTGCCGGACGGTCCGGGCTTCGAATACCAATGTCGGCTTGCCGTCCACCTCAAGAGCAAAGGTCCGTGCGAAGACCATGGCGCGCGGCGTCGTTTCCCTTCGGCCAGCAGGGTCAATCATTTGCTGACCATTCGCCCTGTCAGAAAAATACTGCGGCATTCTGCGCAACTCCTCGGAAACCAATGCGCTTTTCACAGCCTGGTTCCAGTCCAAGGACAGCGGGCATAAGTCGGTCAAGCGAGGGAGCCCTTTGTGCCGGTGCTATAATGGAAGCACCAATTGATTCGAGGCATGCCAATGAAAAGTAACGCGCAGCGGAAATTGCCGCTTGAAACCGTGCGGCCGACCTACCGGACGTTGGAGGGATGGGTCCTCGGGTTGCTCCTCGAACAGCACGCAATCCGAGAGTGCGAGGAGCACGGCCATATCCGGGACCGCGCTGATCCGGACGCGTGGAACCGGGCTCGCGAGGCCGCGCGACATAGCCCCTTCCCGGGAACTTCGTCGGAGGTGTCGGTGGCTGCGCTCGATGACGTCATGCAGTCGATCGGCGATACTTGTCCCGACTGCGATTAACGGACTCCACTTCGGGCTCGATCCCCCTATATTGAATCTAATTCAGTATTGTTGGAGTTCGTACCATGGCCCCGCGTGCCTATTGGAAGGGCTTTTTACGCCTTTCGCTCGTGACTTGCCCCATTGCCCTTTTCCCCGCGACGTCCGAATCCGAGAAGATCAGCTTTAACCAGATTAACAAGAAGACGGGCCATCGGATCAAGTATCAAAAGATCGACGCCGACACCGGCGAAGAGGTCTCTTCCGAGGACATCATCAAGGGCTACAAAGTCGATACCGACCGGTATCTTGAAGTGAGCAAAGAGGAGCTCGAAAACATCGCCCTTGAATCAACCCGAACGATTGAGATTGACCAGTTCGTACCGCGTAGCGAGATCGATGATCTTTACCTAGTCCGGCCTTACTACATCGTGCCCGACGGAAAAGTAGGGCATGATGCCTACGCCGTCATCCGCGAGACCATCCGAACCATGGACCAGGTCGCGCTAGGCCGCGTCGTGCTTACCAGCCGCGAACATGTCATCGGCCTGGAAGCACGCGACAAGGGCCTGATGGGTATGCTGCTCCGGTATCCCTACGAGGTTCGCGATTCGGCTGAATATTTCGACGATATCCAGGACGTGAAAATCACCAAGGATATGCTGGATCTGGCGAAGCACATCGTCGAACAGAAGGCAGGACATTTCGATCCGTCGAAATTCGAGGACCATTACGAGGCCGCCTTACAGGAATTACTCAACAAGAAGCAAAAGGGCCTGCCGATATCTCCGGCACAGAAGCGCGCGCCGGACAATGTCATCAACCTCATGGATGCGCTGCGGGCAAGCCTGAAGAACGACAAAAAAGGCGAGCCGGCGCCCGCCGCGAAGCCTGCCAAGGCCGCAAAGAAAGCCGCAAAGCCGAAGCGCAAGGCCGGTTAGGCGCTGGTCAATACCGTCGGTCAGTCGAACACCAAGGAGCCCGCGCCCGGGACTAATAGCACCCTACTTCGTCAACCGATTTGAAACTGCTCACGAGGCCAGAATCAGGGAGCCGATTCCGTTCAAGAAGCTCCTGCGATCGATGTCCATGGCGGCCCTCCGTCCAACCGGAAGGGCATCCATAAACTGAGGCCCAGGGCAATGATACATGTGTACGGCCGGTCGGGTCCGAGGAGACCTCAGGGCTCGGCCCAGGGATTAGCCTTTCTCTTGGACCGAGACGGCCGCCTCGGGCGGCTGGGTTCGATCAATCGTCGTTCTGATTGTGGACTCACGACTTCCTACCCCAACCGGCATGACTGTTCGGAGTCCGTCGCTCAAATTTTGGGTGCTTGCCCAGCCCGATCAAAAACGGGGATTTTTTCGACATCGTCGGGTTTCGCACCGCTCGGCGTGTCTTCGGCGGCGTGCCGCAATGCTTCGGCAGTAGCGTCCAGTCCATCAGTCGTTTCATTGGCGGCGCTACCCGGGTCGTGCGGTTTTGTTGGAACTTGTTCGCCTTTTTCAGCTCCGTTTAGGTTGCGGTTCTCAGGCATTGGATGATCTCCTTGAGTAAAATCAATCCGCTCAATCGCATAGCGTTCCGCTGCACGCATTGGGTTGCCGCCGGAACATCGGTCACCCCTGCACGTTGACCAAACTTCTCCAGCAGAGGACTGATCCATGGACTGGAACCGAGTTGAAGGAAATTGGAAAGAGGTCAAGGGTAAGGTCAAAGAAAAGTGGGGCAAACTGACGGACGACGATCTGACCGCGATCAACGGTCGGCGCGATCAACTAGAAGGTCGGCTACAACAGCGATATGGATTTGCAAAAGATCAAGCACGAAAAGACGTCGACACTTGGTTTTCATCGTTGAAGTAGGACTAGACCCTCGCAAACTTATGCGGGCCTAATCGCCCAGCGTTTCCGCAAACCCGAGTTGGCTGCACGGCTCGGGTTTTGCTTTTTGAGAACGATCTTCTGGAAATACCGGCAGCCCTGGTCCAGATGTGCTGCGCGCTTCCCGATGTGCTCGATCAAGTAGTCGGCCCGCGTTCCTCCGACCCGCGCAACTTGCTCCAGCCTCGACCTGATCAGGGGCCCGGTGGGCACTCGATCGAGATTTTACTGGGTAAAACCCCATGAGCGCCGGGTGGATGGCCAGAAGCAAGTTCTTGGCTGGACCTCGGTAGCAGCAGGATGCCCTCGTCGTGAGAAATCGAGCCCCGGAGTATCGTCTTGATAACGTAGTCGACCACCCTTTCATGGTCGCCCGTCACCTGCTCAACGTGGATGGCAGTGATCGCCCTTCGGTTCCCGCGGTACAGACCCTGGGTTATGTTGCCAGGGTACTTCAATAGATCGCTCGATCTA
The DNA here is from genome assembly GCA_963808035.1 of uncultured Alphaproteobacteria bacterium. Classification (GTDB taxonomy): domain Bacteria; phylum Pseudomonadota; class Alphaproteobacteria; order Rhizobiales; family Xanthobacteraceae; genus Bradyrhizobium. Next base: position 999,868 of record CAWEEF010000017.1, read on the forward strand.
GGCGCAATGACGGTGGCTGTGAACGCCTTTCTTCGTGTTCATATAGGGCTGTCTTGGCCTATTGAATTACGCCGCCCTCACCGAATGGCGAGCGAGCGCAAATCGTTTAGGGAAATACGTAAGGCACTTTTGTTCACGTCGAGACCTGCGGCGGCCCCTGTCCGATCGTAAAATTCGAGCTCGGCTCGACCCAGATGCCGTTTACTGGGCGCTGTAACTGATTGGGGCGGCCAAGGCAGCATCTAAGCCAGCCGGCTGATGTGAATCTCAAAGACCGGCAAGAACGCCACCGAGTTGGGCCTACGCAGGAGAACGAATGGTCATGCGCGGGCCAGCGCGGGCGCACTGCTCGGCGGCTTGCGAATCCGGACCTCCTGCTCGAAGCCATAAGCCAGCTCGATCAAACGCCCCTCGCTCCAGGGCTTGCCCAGGAAATCCATTCCGACCGGTACGCCGAGCGGGGCTGTCGCGGTCGGCGGTGAAAAGCCTGCTGGCACGGTGATGGCCGGAAAGCCGGTGACGGAAGCCAGAATGCCATTGCGGTCGGCTTGTTGGGTTTCGTCGAGCGGCACCACCAGCCGCTTCTGCAGCGGATAGATCAGGGCGTCCAGTTGGTGGTCGGCCAGGATCGAATCAGCAGCGCACGCGTGCGCTGGTTTCGCTGCAGCCGCTCCCCGTATTCGGGCTGCTGCCGGCCGTCGGCGAAGGTTTCGGCGCTTGACCAGGAATTTCTCCAGCGACGGCCGGTGAAACTTGCCGGACGCGATGACCTCGGCAAGCGATTTCGCCGGGGCGCCGGGGATGCCGGCGAGATAGCCGTTCAGCATCGCCTTGAACTCGTAGATCTGGACGTCATTGTCGGCAATCAGCCGGCCGGCATCCAGCGCAGGGGCTCGATCTCGATCAGTTCGGCTCCCGCGCTCTTCAGGGCGGCCATCGCGGCGGCGATCACGTCGTTCACCTCGTGGTGGATGGCGTCGCTTCCGAGCAGCGTGGTCAGCAGCCCAATGCGGGCGCCGCGCAATCCATCCGGCCCGAGCAATTGAGCGTAGTTTGTTAGCGTCTGGCCGAGACTCGATGTGGTCGCAGGATCGTTCGGATCGTACCCAGCCATGACTTCGAGAAGCCGTGCTGCGTCCGCAACCGTGCGGGTGATCGGACCGATCGCGTCCTGGGTTTCGGAAACCGGAATGATGCCGGCACGACTCAAAAGTCCCCTGGTCGGACGAATACCGAGCAGGGCGTTGGCCGAAGCGGGCGACCGGATCGAGTTCACGGTATCGCTGCCGGTGCCGGCGAGCGCCAGGTTTGCGGCTACCGCCGCGCCCGTTCCGCCGCTCGAGCCTCCGGGCGTTCGCGTCAGGTCATATGGGTTGAGCGTCTGTCCACCGAGTGAACTCACGGTCGTGCCTGACAGCGCGAATTCGTGCATGTTGGACTTGCCGAGGATGATCGCGCCGGCGCTGCGCAGCCTGGCGACGACGAAGGCATCCACCCGCGGCTGCATTCCGGCGAGCGACGCCGAGCCACCCGTGGTCGGCAGATCGGCCGTGTTGTAGTTATCCTTGAGCACCAGCGGAACACAGTGCAGCGGTCCTGCGGGCGCTCCGCTCGACCGTTCGGCGTCGAGACGGTCTGCCTCCGCAAGCGCGTTCGGATTCAGCGCGAGAATGGAGTTGAACGCTGGACCATCGCGATCGTATGTGGCGATCCGATCGAGATAGGCCTGGACGATCTGGCGGCCGGTGCTGACGCGGGTCCTCAGCGCCGCTGAATGCCGGCGACCGTGGTCTCCTCGATGGCGAAGGCTTGGATCAGCCAAAATAGCCCGACGAGGATGCTCTTATCGACCTTGCAGATGTAGGTGTATTTCGGGTTGACCACCTGGGTGCAACGCGCCTCCGCGATCTGGCCCAGCAGCATGTAGCCTTCCGGCGCCGGAATTTTCCAGTCGTCCTCCAGCCAATAGACCATCTCCTCGAAGGCGATGCGCATCGCGTCTTCGAGCGGCCGCGCGCAGCCGAGCGTGCAGATATGGGTCGGCGTTTCGATGCGTGGGTGATTCAACCGGCGTGGCGCCTTGCCCAGCGAGACCTTGACCGTCAGCGTCGTGGCGATTTCGATCGCTCCCATGCCGTTGCATTCGCCGTCGCCCTGGATCGCGTGGCAATCGCCGAGAAAGAGATGTGCTCCCGGCCTTGTTGACGCGCAGCAGGACGGTATTGCCGGTCGTGATCTCCTGAACGTCGAGATTGCCGCCATGCGGGCCGTTGTCGACGGTCAGCACGGCGCCATGCACCGGCGCGACGCCGATCACCCCGATCATCGGCCGGATCGGCAGTTTCAGGTGCTCGTTCCAGTGCACGAGATCGTCCTTCACCTCGACCACCCTGGTCTGGATGCCGAACTCCTTCCGCCGCACCCAGTCGGGAAACATGCCGATGCCGGGCCACAAGCGCCGTGAAGCCCAGCCTGTCGAGCTCCATCTTGAGGATCTCGACGTTCAGCACGTCGCCGACCTTGGCTCCGCGCACCTCGATCGGGCCCGGTCGCGCCATTGACGAAGGGAAGCGTGACGTCGGCTCTCGGTCAGTTGCTGTCCCAGATGGCGGATGGTGCCGTCGTTGACGTTGATGGCGCATTCCACCACGAAGGTCTCGCCGGGCTCGACGCTGGCGATGAAGTCGTCGTCGCCCGAAAGCGCATATTTGATATTGCCCGCTTTGCTCACACGCTGGACCATTTTCCTGCTCCTGACTGGAAGTTTACGCTGATTTCAATGAATGCGGCGCCACGGCATCAGAAGGCGCTCGATCCTGCCCACCACAGAGGTCAGAAGCAGCGCCAGCACGATGGTCGCGACCAGTGCGGCGAACACCTTCGGGAATGATGTAGAGCGAGCCGGCCTTGAAGATGGCGTGGCCCAGGCCGTCGGACGACGACATGAACTCGCCGACGATGGCGCCGATCAGGGCAAAACCGACCGTGAGCTTCAGCCCGGCGAAGATATCGATCAGCGAGGCCGGCACGACGAGCTTGCGGAAGATCTGGAACTTCGAGGCGCCCAGCGTCCGCATCAGGTTGATCTGGTCGGTATCGACCCCGACCGCGCCCTTGTACGACGTGACCAGGGCAACGATCACGACGGACAAGGTCGACATCGCCACTTTCGAGATCAGTCCGGTGCCGAACCAGATGATGATGATCGGCGCCAGCGCGATGATCGGGATCGAGCCGAGCGCGATCACGAACGGCTCAACCACCCGGGAAACGAACCTCGAATACCATAGCGAAAGGCCGATGATGGTGCCGATCAGGTTGCCCGACCAGAAAGCCGAGCAAGGTTTCAAGGCCGGTGACATAGCTGTCGCGCCACAGGCTGCCGTCCTTGATCATCTGGTCCAGAAAGCCGGCAATCGCCGAGGGCGACCCGAACATGAAGGCCGCCTGCTTGTTGTTCGCGGTCATGTAGTCCCAAAAGCCGAGCAGCAGGGCCAGCAGGGCAGCTTGCGTGGCAAGCACGATCGCCGCCGAGCGCAGCCTCTGCCGGCGCCGGACAGCCGCCGGGACGAGCTTTCGTTCGGCGAGGTCGGTGGCGCGGCTCATCCCGCTCTCTGCATCCGCGGTCATTGCAGCACGACGTCGAGGTCGGCCCAGATCTGCCGGACATATTTGCTGAAATCGCGGCTGTCACGCGCCGCCATCATGTCGGTCCGTTCGATGCCGAGTTCGATATCATAAATCGCCTTGACCTGGGTCGGCCGCTTCGAAAGCACGATGACACGATCCGCAAGCGATACCGCCTCCTCGATATCGTGGGTGATGAGCAGAAGCGATCGGCCGCCCTCGCGGACCAGCTTTGCGGTATCGCTCTCGATCAGGAGCTTGTTCTGGAAATCCAGTGAGGCGAACGGCTCGTCGAGCAGCAGCACGGCCGGTTCATTCACCAGGGTACGAGCCAGCGCCACGCGCTGACGCATGCCGCCCGAAAGTGTCGAAGGGTAGTGGTCGGCGAAGCCGTGAAGTCCCAGCTGGTCGAGCATGGCACGGCTGCGCTCGTGGGCCTCGCTGGCCGCAATGCCGCGGATTTCGAGGCCAAGCATCACATTGCCGTGCGCCGTTCGCCAGGGCAGCAGCAAATCCTTCTGCAGCATGTAGCCGACATTCTGCGGCTGACCGGTGATGGCTCTGGCCGTACCAGCTGATCCGGCCAGCGTCCGGCGCCAGCAATCCGCACAAGGTGTTCAGCAGCGTCGTCTTGCCGCAACCCGACGGCCCGACGATGCTGACGATCTGGCCGTTGTCCAGCGTCAGACTGAGATCGCCGATGACCGGGACAACCCGGTCATCGGCGTCATAGCTCTTTGCAACATGGTCGACGACGAGCGGAATGACGCGAGCGGCATTCGGCCCGGCGATGGAAGCCCTGGCGGTATCGCTTGCTTCGCCCGTCATTTGAGGCTGGCAACCGCCTTGTCGGCAAAGCTGTTGTCGATGATCTGATCGAACGGAACCGTGCCTTTGGCGTTGCCGAGATAGACCTGCATGTCCATCAGGTTTTTCCATTGGTCCGGTTTGGTGACGACAGACTCTGCCGGGATCTTGATATTTGAGCTCGGCGTCGATCGCCTTGTCGACGACCTCGCCGGGCAGGTCGGGAAATTCCTGGCGGGCGACCTGCTTGGCAAATGCCGGATCGGCGTAGGTCTTTCGGCGAAGCCTCCTCGAAGGAGGTTACCAGCGCCTGCACCATCTCCGGATCCTTCTGAATGGTGCTCGGCAGCACCATGATGCCGGTATTGCAGAACGGTCCGATATAGCTCGAGAAGTCGAACACCACCTTCGCGCCCTGCGCTTCGGCGGCGGCGACGCTTGGCTGATAGGCGATCGCGATATCGGCCTGACCCGCCAGCATGGCCGCGATCTCGGTGCCCGGGTTGACCGGAACGATCGTCGCATCGACGCCGACCTTCAGGCCGGCCTTTTCCAAAAGCCGCTTGGCGACGCTGTAATTGGTGTTTGGTTCGGGCGAGGTGACGATCTTCAGGCCCTTGAATTGCTTCGGGTCGGTGATCGGCTTCAGCGTTTTTGACACGCCGAAATAATGCGCGCGTTGCACGACGGTGCCGACCACGACGCCGGGGCCGCCGTTCTCACGCGAAATCTGCGCCATCGTGGCGTCCCCGATCGCAAAATCCGCCGATCCGCCCAGCACCGCGGCGAAAGTCTGGGTGTCGCCACCGGCAGCGGTCACCTTCATGTCGAGGCCGTTTTTCTTGAAGATGCCGGAATGCATGCCGACATAGAGATTGATGTAGCCGAGATTGTGGACGGCTTCGCTGAAGCGCACCTCCTTGAGCGGCGCCGCGCGGGCAAGACCCGAGCCGACGGACGTAATCGCGAGACCTCCCGCGACGGCGGCGGAGGTTGACAGAAAATCGCGGCGGCTAAACGAAGCACGAGTCTGAGATGAGATAATTGGCGGACTTTATCGATCATGGCTCTACACTCCTCGCAAAGGAAACGCCCGATGGCGAGGAAAGCTAGTCCCTCAGGCGAGCAGGCTGCAAGATAAAAGAAGTTACAGCGAAACATGATTGACATGCTGCTTCGCCATTTGTTGACACCGACGATTGCCGGCCGCAGCGTTTTCATTGTGCTTTTGCTGCTTCCTCCGTCACGATCTGTTCGATCGAGCATCAGCCGTTCTGCCTTTAATGTCATTTTTGACATTATCGCTGCCCGACCGGACAGACGAATTCCTTCGTCGCCTACGGATTGACCCGCACCGATGCGAAGCGGCCGGTAAGCGCGCCGCCGCATTTTTCCGCCGCAATCCCGATGGCACGTTGCTGTTCGCGCGATCTTGTCGCGGCTCTTCGGCAGGGTCGTGACCGGCTCATGCGTTTCGTTTTCGGCACGCAGGCGCTCGATGAGACTGCTGACCAGTCCTCGCAGCCGGTGATTCTCCGCGGCGAGATCCTTCATCTGCATGACCGCCGGAAGGCTGAGACCGCCGAAGCGCCGCCGCCACCGATAGAACGTTCTCGGCGTCACCGCTGCGGTGCGGCAGATTTCTGCGACTGACATGCCCGCGCTTGCCTCATGCAGCAAATGAAGGATTTCGCTCTCGGTGAATTGGGACCGTCTCATCGGATCGCCTCATGCGACTGTTGGCTGGGACCACCATCAATCGCTGGCGGCGATCTCTTTCGGCGTCCGCGCGGGCACGCTAGCATGAAACGCTGGGCGCTCGAAGTACGCAGGCAAGCGGTGCGATGCGTGACAATGATCTCGGCTTGCCTGCTGCAGGACTGTCTGGTCTTGTTGCCCTTCGGCCTAGCCGGAGAGATCAATGTCGCGCCGTCACGAAATTCCCGCCACGCCCGAAAATATGGTATGGGGATACCTGGACAGCGCCTGTACACCTGTGCTGTCGGTGAACTCCGGTGACACCGTTACCCTACACAGCTTCCCGGCCGGTGGCAAAGAAACGTTGCCGGACAATCTGGAAATGGTACCGGCCGACTACATGCGGACGCTTGAGACGCTGCCGCATGGACCAGGTCCGCATTTCATCACCGGACCCGTCCATGTGACGGGCGCAAAGGTCGGTGACGCGCTGCAGATCGACATCCTTGACGTGAAAATCCGGCAGGACTGGGGGTTCGTCTCGATCTTGCCACTGCTGGGAACGCTGCCCGACGAATTCACCGACTACGAGACGATCCATCCGGCGATCGATCGTGAGCGCAATGTATGCATCATGCCCTGGGGCACGGAGCTTCCGCTGGATCCGTTCTTCGGGATCATCGCTACAGCTCCGCCTCCGAGCTGGGGACGATGCGGCTCGCCCGTGCCGCGCGCATTTGGAGGCAACATGGACAACAAGGAGCTGCGCGCCGGTACGACCCTCTACCTACCGGTGTTCAATGAAGGCGCCCTTTTTTTTGCCGGCGATGGGCATGCAGTCCAGGGCGATGGGGAAGTATGCATCACCGCACTTGAAACAGGCGTGACCGGTACGTTCCGTCTCACCGTGCGGAAGGATATGGAACTAAGCTGGCCGTTCGCCGAAAGCGCGACCCATCTGATGTCGATCGGACTGGACGAAGATCTCGACGATGCGGCCAAGCAGGCCGTAAGGGAGATGGTCAAACATGTCTGCGCACGCACCAACCTGACACGCAACGAGGCGTATATGCTTTGCTCGCTTGCAGGCAACCTGCGCGTAACCCAGATGGTTGACGGCAATAAGGGCATCCACATGCTTTTGCCAAAATCACACCTCTGAGGACGAAATCGAATTCTAGGTCCGATTCATTCAGAGCAGCGCATAGCAGAGCAGGGGACCACAAAACGCTGTATCTCGACCATCTGCAGTTCGAGGGTTTTGAGGTGCTTCAGACGCTGAGCCAACCGAAGACGGGGCGGCGTAATCGTGGAAGAATGTTAAAAGGGCGCGGTGGTGGGGCGGGAGCGCACCACGCCAGCAGCGCCGATCTGCTTGATCTCCTGCAGGGGCAGGCGGTCGAGGGGTGTGCGCGTTGTGCCTCGACCGCCGCGGAGTGCGCGTTCGCTCCGGAGCACCAACGGTACCCTTGAGGGTCATTCCGTTAGACAGCGTGTTTTCCGTGCAACCGGTATTGGGCTGTCCTTCGACTTCGCGCAGCCGATTCCGGTCACGGCGCCCGTCCCCGGACCTCCTTCGCGATCGTTGCAGTTTTCATCGACATTCACTTTGATCGCGACCAGTGCGGGGAATTAAATGGGTCGTTCCGCGAAGCCGGCTTAGCCGGGTCGGTCGGCAAGCCGCGCAAGGCGGCGTAAGGCAAGGCTTCTGCCACGGACGGCTCCGGAGTATTGCCCGCAACGTAGGAGCACCTGTGCGAGAGATCGAGCTACTTACTGAAATGTCGGATGCAGAGATTCGGCGATCTTGAGGTCTGGTTTGGAGCAAATGGAATCGCAGTCGAACTTGTCTTTGACATTGCAAACAAAGCAAAACTCTACGAGCCTTCTGTTGCATGGTTCCCAATCGCAGTGGAGGGCGTAGTGTTGCTGTTCATCCTGCATTGCATACCTCCGCGTTTGCATGGCGTTCCGGGTTCACCATGCTGAAGAGCCGATGATTCGGCTGTGGTCTGGAATGCACACCCAAAAATAAAGCACCATGCACCAACAGATTTCATCTTCTTCGCTGGAACATTTGTTCCAACGCGTTGGGATGACAGAATCACCCGAGCGAATGAATCGAGCGATGTTTCCAGTCGCCGACCGCGGCCGCGACGGATGCGAAGCTGCGGAACTCAAAGTGGGCATGGCCAGAGGGGCACCATAAGCTTGCGTTACATGGAATGACATGCGGAGCCAGTCTGCTACCGAGATCCTGGGGCCGCTTGGGTGTCCTAGGTAGGCGGGAAATCGGGTCAGCCGATTCCCCTTCTGGAACGTTTGTTGCTAGCCTGCAAGTTGTCCCCCCATGGGAATTCCGCAGAAACGACCGGTGCCTCGCACAGGAAACACGTCGACCTCGGCCCGACGTGTAAGGGCACTTAAGGTCCCTAAGCCTGACCGACTTATCGCGCGGGCGAAGCGGAAATTCCTTCGAGCGTTTCCGGGTGGCTTTCGCGACGAGACCTACCTCGACTGGGAACGAAACTACAAATGGAATGCGCACCTGCGATGGCAGGAAAGTCTGGACGAAACAACCTACCGGCGCCTGATCGCAAACCGTCAGTTCACGGAGGTCGCGCGGCTTGCAATCGCCATCGAGTCCCGCACCAACCTGCTTTTTTCGTTCGAGAAGATGGCGCTTCGCGATGCCGTACGTTCGCCTGCCGGGGCCAAGGCCTTTGCCACAGCCCTCTTTGAACTCCTGCACGGGACTGAAGCCCCTGACGCCCGTTTTGCGAGCTGGGTCGAGGCGCTCGGTACGCTGCCTCGTCGTCAGACCCGTGTCCTTACATGGCCGGTCGCCACCGTGTTTGGATTCATCGCGCAGCCCAAGGACCATTTCTTCTTCAAGCCGACCGTCACCCGCGAAGCCTTGCGGCGATGCGGTCTGCACTTTGGCTACGCGTCACGGCCCTCGTGGCCCGTCTACCAGTCGCTCTTGGATGCCGTGAAAAGGGTGCGTCGTGAGATCGCCGGCATGCGCCCACGGGACTTGATCGATATGCAATCATTCCTTTGGGTGCAGGGTTCGGATGAATATCCGGATTAGGATTTTCCCTTGCACCACGTCCGAGGGAGAAGCCGTCCAGCCACCGATTGGGTTGCCCAGGATCATCGAGCGTTTTACTGGGTAAAACCGGAGATGGCGGCTGGCCAATCTGCCGCAAGTTCTTGGCTGGCCCTCGGTAGCAGCAGGATGCCCTCGTCGTACGAAACCGAGCCTCTCAGTATCGTCTTGAGAACGTAGTCGACCACCCTTTCATGGTCGCCAGTCACCGGCTCAACGTGGATGGCAGTGATCGCCCTTCGGTTCCCGCAGTACAGGCCATGGTTAGATCGGAAGTGCTCCTCAACGGAGCCGTTTAGCCGGGAGCGGGCGGGATCAACAAGACGGCGTGAAAATGGAGTCTCGCCATTGCAAAGGACAGTCGGCGACGATGTCCGGTCGCGCTTATGAACGGGTAGGTCTGCCGCAGCGATCATGACGGGTAGCTCATCTGGCGAGGCGGTCCTCGGCTTCCGATGGACCCGCGTGACCAGGGTGGAGATAGACCCGCTGGATCTCGTCCTTCATCTGACCGACGATCGCAGACCGCTTAAGTTGGGAGAACAGGAAGGTCACGAGGTTGCAGGTCCAGCCTTTGTCGATCCGGTCGGTGACCATTTCGGTGTAGCCTTGCACCAGGTGACGGTTGATGGGGTCTACGCCGTACCGGGAATTATATTGGCCGATGCGGATGCCGGGTAGTGTTGGATTGCCCGCTTGGTGGTCAGCAGTGTGCATGATGGTTGATTGTTGTTGGTTTGATGTGTTGGATGTAGCTGACCATCTGCCGCGGAACTGGGCCGCACATTGCGATGGTCCGATGATGCAGGAGAGGTCGAGTGGCCAATCCATCAAGACCTGCCTAGTATTTAATATAACCGGTGGGCTCATTCGGCTGCGAGATGGAGTTTTTTATCATCGAATTTCGTTGTAACGCGGCATCGTGCAGTGAGTAGAAAGCAAACTCCTACACGCGCTCTCGGCCGCGATCCTTCGTCACCTCGGTCGCCATCTTCGGGTCCCTCATCCGTTTCTTGCCATAGAACTCCTCCAGCATCTCCACCGAGGTCCCCATGTTGGCGGCGAGCTGGAAGACGCTGACGCCTTCGGCCAGCCTCATGGTGGCGTACGTGTGCCGAAGGGAGTAGGGGACCCGCTTCTTACCGTCGGAGGCGAACAAAACCCCGGCCTCCCTTAGGGCCCGCTGGAAGCCTCCCTTGAAAGACCCCACCGGTGCCCCTGAGGGATGGCAGAACACGTATTCATGGTCGGGTGGGGCAATCCCCGCCTCCTCGGTTCGGAAGGACCGGAGCTCATCCAGATAGCGCTCAACCCCTCTATTGCAGACCACCTCCCGTTCGCCAGTTTTTCCCTGGACGGACAGGATCGCCCGAACCTCATCGGTCAGGGTCCGTGTGGTCGAGACGTCCCTCCACCTCAGCCTCCGAGCCTCCCCGATCCGGATGCCTGTGTTGCCCATGATCAGGATGTAGAGGACCAGGTAGAACCTTTCCCTTTGCCGGCGTCTATCTTGAGCTCGGTCGACGAACAGCGGCAGGAAGCGCATCAGCCGATGCCACTCTACCTCGGGAATGTCCGGGCGAGCGTTGGTCTTGCCCGACTTGATGGCGAACTCTGGTACCTCGGAGATGTACCCGCGTCGCTTGGCGAAACTGAGCAGCTGACGGATCGCCGTCCTTTCGTTCTTGAGGGTCACGACGGCCGGCCGTCTCGGCTGCGAGAGCCTCCAGTCCACGTAGTCGGCGAGCTTGGCTTCAGTAATCCTGTCGATCGTGATATCAGCAAAGTACTGAAGAGCCCAGATCTCCACGCGCCGCACGTTGCCGTTCACGTACCGCGCGCTCCGGATGACCTGGTCGGCGACCGGCACCCTCGACCATTCGGTGAAGACCCTCCGGAACGTCGGCGAGTTGATCGGCTCGCCCCTTCGGGCCTTCCCCTCCAGTCGGTAGTATAGGTCCTCGGCGAACCGCCTTGCCTCAAAGTCATCAGTCGTCTTAGTGGACTTGACGACGAAGCCCTGGGTCGTCGGGATCTTCAGCCGGACCGTCCATTTGGGATTCCGGTGATCTGCCCTCTTGTAGAGCACGATCCGGCCATCACCCCTGAGGTCTATGAAGTCCTGATAATGGGAATGGGACCTGGGCAAACGGCCAGACCGGATTCGGGGTTCAAGTAAATCTGGAGTAAATTGAGAGGGGTGGAATGGACAGGGCTCGTCCGAAATAACTGCTTTAATAAAACCGACAAGAGCGCTCCGAAATAAAAATGTGCGGGTGCCGGAAACAATGATCGAGAAGAACTGGGAATGAACTTGTTTCAGATCTGATTGCGATCACCGTCAAGGTTAGCGCGCACCGACCTGCAAGGCGGTCCCGAGATTTGCAAGAAATCAAAACGACTAGCCTCGCCAGTGCAGTAGCTAGACGTTGGCGGCGCCCGCTCAGCAGCGATGCCAGCAATTGGATTACCCAGTAGTTAGAAGGCTTGGTCTTGACCAATCCCGAAAGCATCGTACACTTCTAAAAACGGGGAACACCCTTTGGCGCGGCGGGCTTCAATACGCTTTGAAACTTTCCTTACCTGATCAGGAGAATACAAATGCCTTATCGAGTGGAGCAAATTGAGCCAAGCAAGACGGCGATGATCGTCGTCGACATGCAGAATGACTTCGTCGCGGATGGAGCCGCGCTTCGCTCCGCGCAGGCGGCGGCAATGGTACCGAAGCTTGCGGCGATGCTGAAGTTCTGCCGTGAGAAGGGAATTCGCGTCGTCTACACCGCACACGTTCATCGGCGTGATGGCAGCGATATGGGAATGTATGACGACCTGTATCCGCCGATCGCAGATCGGTCTTGCCTGGTCGACGGAACGAAGGGCATTGAGATCTTTAGTGACCTGACACCTGCGCCAGGCGAACACATCATCAAGAAGCACCGCTACAGCGCCTTCTTCGCCACGGATCTCGACCTCATCCTCCGGGAATGGGGGATCAAGACCGTCATCATTTCGGGAACGACTACCGAGAACTGCTGTCACGCCACTGCGCGAGACGCGATGTTCAACAATTACCAGGTTGTCTTCCTATCGGACCTGACGGGGACGTTCGATTACCCCGATGTAGGGCAGGGCTCGCTGTCGGCAGAGCAGGTCCACCGCAGCACTTTGACGGTCCTAGCTTTCTCGACAGCCCATGTCATGACTGCCGACGAGCTCAAGTCGCGTGTCATCGAGGTCTATCCATCCGCAAACAAGGCGGCTTGAGTTGAAACGGCCCTGACTTCGCGCTGGGCGAAGCTGGGCTCCGAGTACCCCGAAACTATGTTGGATAAGAGCGGCTCCAGGACGGCAGGCCGGCATCCTCCTGCTGCCGGAACGTTGACCTGCAGCCCGCGTCAGTTGAGATTATCGCTATCCGCGCACGAACCCGAGTTGGCATTCACAACGGGAGAACTTCAGCTTCGGCGAGCTCGGCCGCTCGCACTCCTACGGCGACGCCGTGGCGCCCCCGCGCCCGATCAGTAACGGTAGCGCCGTTGATAGCCGTAGCCGTAAGCCGGATTGATCCCGCAGCCGCTTCCCGTGCCCGACGCCGTCGCCAGGCACTGCTGGTAGGTGGAAAACTGGCAGTTGCCCGGATATCCCCACTGCCGGCCCTGCAGGCAGTATTGATAGTCAGATGCCATGGCGGGCGACGCCGCCGCCCATAGCGCGGCAAGCGAAACGAGGGCAGCCGCGGGAAGCAGCATCATCTTGCGCATGTCTTTTTTTCTCCGTGAGATCGGTATGGCTGCGTGGCGTTTGATAGCAAAACTCCACGAAAAGTCGAAGGTTCCTCGAGCGCTGCGCGCGCAAGCTTAAGTGATCGCGTTGCCCATCGAGTTCTGCCACCTTGGCAGGCTGAATTTGCGACCGCACGCTCGCTCTGCTATGGAATTTCCGGCACCCGCTTCGGTTGACGCGGGTTTTCGGTCCCGTAGCTCAGCCGGATAGAGCGACGGTTTCCTAAACCGTAGGTCGGAAGTTCGAGTCTTCCCGGGATCGCCAAGAATTTCCGATACTTGTTGCATATATGCAGATCGGCTGGCGGATTGCGTCGGCTGCAGGGTAGACGACCGGGTAAACGCCGGATGCGGGCAAGGGCCCTTTCCCGCCCCGGCCCAAACGCGATAAAACCTTGGATGATGGCGGGGCCTTTTGCGCAGGCATTTTTAATCTCCCATGAGATTGCCTGAATCTATTCCGGGGGTTTAAGTTCTCCGCTGAGCCATAGCAGAGCCTCGCCGGTTTTCATCGGGTCGTTGGGCACCAGTCTGGTAGAGATACGATCACACTTGGCGCATTCGAACGTGCGCAGATCGTAACCTGGCGGTGCCGGCGAGATGCCGTCCAGCGTCATTCGGGCTTGGCAACGCGGACAACGCGGGCACTCAATTGAGCTAAGGGGCCTTCCGGATTTTGATGACTGAAATTCTGGCATGACGCGTCTCCCCGGGGCCAATCGGGTGGGCAAACACACTCCAGGAACTGCACTCGCTCGGCCGTTACCCAAGGATTCTGCCACAGCAAATTTGCGAGCGCTGTTCCGTATTGAACACCCCGGATCGGATTTTATATTCTTCGTCGGGCCGAAAGGAGGGGCTTATGGGGAAAGCAGCAAAGAACGGATTCAATCCAAAGGCTTTTCTCGGCAAGGTAGGGACCGGGAAATCGATATCGAAATACGGCAAGGATCAAAGCATTTTCGCCCAAGGGGATAAGGCGGATACGATCTTCTACATTCAAAAAGGCAAAGTCAAAATCGTCGTGCTGTCCGATCGAGGCAAGGAAGCGGTTGTCGCAATTCTGGAGCCCGATCAGTTCTTCGGCGAAGGCTGCCTCAATGGCCAATCAGTGCGTATCGCCACAGCCACCGCGATGGAAGAAGGCTTGATCACTTCGATAACGAAAACAGCCATGAAGGCGGTCCTGCAAAATGAACCGAAGTTTTCAGAGATGTTCATGGCCTACCTGTTAACCCGAAACAGCCGAGTTGAAGAGGATTTGATCGACCAGTTGTTCAATTCCAGCGAGAAACGGCTGGCGCGCCTTCTCCTTCTTCTGGCCAATTTCGGCAAGGCGGGCAGCCCCCAACCCATCGATGCAAATTTCGATCAGGGGACGTTGGCGGAGATGATTGGCACGACGCGATCCCGCGTCAGTTCCTTCATGAACAAATTCCGGAAATTGGGCTTCATCAGTTACAATGGCAATGTGGAGGTCCATAGTTCGCTCTTGAACGCGGTGTTGCATGACAGGCCGCAGCTAGAAAGGGATGAGAAGTCAGATTAGGTTGGAGTGTGCCTGGCGCGATCCTTGGGCGTCTCATTGCGGATCGCGTTCCCAATCATGACGTCTTAGTTTGTCGGCATTCGAAACGTGAACCGCGTTTCGTCCGTCGATGAATTGACATCAAGCGTTCCGCCGTGCGCCCGGGCTATCTCGGAAGCGATGTATAAACCAAGACCCAAACCTTGCAGCGAGTGCCGCACAGTTCCTCGATAAAACGGTTGAAACAATTGTGCCATGACGGCGGGAGGTATCGGATCGCCGGAATTAGCGACTGACACTTCAAACGTCCCATTTTGGCTCGTTGCCTCTACCTTTATGGGCTTGTCCGGTGATCCGTGGGTGATGGCGTTGCCGAGCAGATTTGAAAACAGTTGGCCGATACGCTGACTGTCGTAGTCCACTGGTTCGCCTGGCTCGAATTTCGTTTCAATAGCTCGGTCCGGATGGCTTGCTCGAAGCTCCGCCACGACATGATCTAGAACCTTGCTTACAGGTTCGCTGGCTCTGCGTTGCAAAGTCAGCCCGCCGCCGAGACGCCCCCGTGCGAAGTCGAGCACATTGTCGATCAGCAGCGACATTCGGTTGATACTGCCCTGCATCAACGCCGCAATCTCAAATGTCTCTTTGTTAGATTTGGCTCTAGTCATCATCCGCGTCCCGGCGGCGATTGATGCCAGTGGATTTCGCAAATCATGACCGAGCACGGCGATGAACTGCTCCCGCAGGTCCGACGTCTGACGTTCGTTCAATAACACAGCTTCGCTCGCGGCCAACCGATCGAGAGCGTTGAGATGGGATGCGATCAGTTCGGCGAACAGTTTCAGCGTTCCGATCGTTTCAGGATTCTTCAGGCGCGCCGGGCGCGGGTCGATTGCGCAGAGGGTACCGAAGAACGTTCCATCCGTCAGGACGATTGGAACGGAGATGTAGCTTTGGAAGCCGTACATCGCTGGCGTGTGATGCCCCTTGTAGACTTCATCTTCGGCGACATGATCGATGACGACAGCTTCACCGCTCTGCCGGATTTCGTGACAGATGGTCGTCTCGACCTTTAACTCGCCGCCCGGTTGAAGGCCGAACGAGATTTCGTCCCGGACCGCGCAGCATATCCAGCGGCCGTCCGTAACTCTAGCGACGGCAGCAAAGCCCATCCCGGTGGAACGGCACACAATCTCAAGGATGCGGGGCACGGCATCGATACGCTGTATTGCGTCGATGTCCGCCGCAAAATGAATTCCCATCAGCAATTGACTCGAATGTCCCATCGGGGGACTAACTCACAGGGCCGCCAAAAGTCGACATGGAACAATCATTAATTCCATCGCTTTAGCCTTATCGCGGAGAGGCGTTCATTAGTGGTTCAGATGGAAACAATGCGGCCAGTCGTTCTCATCGTTGAAGATGAGTTCCTGATTCGCATGGATGCGGTCGACATGGTTCGGGGCGCCGGATTCGACGTCGTCGAAGCGGAAAACGCCGACGAGGCGATCTTCATCCTCGAAGATCGCCGCGACATCACCGTTGTTTTTACCGATATCCAAATGCCGGGTTCGATGGACGGCCTGAAGTTGGCCGCGGCCATTAGGGGGCGCTGGCCGCCGATCAGGATCGTGGCGACCTCGGGACTTCTCAATATCGGAAAGGAAGATTTGCCGCCGGGCAGCCGGTTCCTGCCAAAACCCTACAGCGCTTTAGAGATTGCCGTGGCGCTCAGGGAGGCGACTGGTGCGGTTTGATCTAATCGATACCAGCGACGCCAAAAAGCTGTCTGTGCATCGGCCCAGTTCCATCGGCTCCGGGAACTGCGCTCGGGTCAGCCCAACAGCGCCCTGCTAGCATCCCAGCCATTGGTGAGGCCGTCCGAGTCGATCGTCTCAAAATAGAAACGGCTTAACTGAGACGAAAATCTTACCGTCCGAAGACTGTTGCACCGTAAAATCTACCTGCTTTTGCGCTGTCGTATCTCCAACGGTCACAGACAACGACCCGCTGCAGCTCGCCGCGTGCGTTGCCCTGTTTCTCGAATTCATGACTACGGTATCATCCAGGGTATATACTGCAGCTTCTTTCGCCTTTGCCAAAATCGCCAGTTTTTCGGTTTCTGTAGTCGCATCAAACGATGTCGATTCATCATTGATCTGGTCGCCTCGAGCGACGTTTGCACTTTGTGCGTTGGGACCCGCCGAGTGTGCAGCCAGTTCCGCAGCCGCACTCGAATTTTTGACGGCATAATTTATGAGTGGATTGTTCTTATCAGCCGCAACAATCCTGACCACTGAATCCCGAGCCTCCAAAAAGTCACACTCAGGTTCTTCCCCTCCACAACTGCTCAATAATATAAAAACTGAGAAACAGCATAAAGCTGGCAACTCGATTCTCCCAAACAGCCTCATCCGAATGCTCACAATAGCTGCCTGCTCCTGCCCGCCTCTTCGCTTCGTAAGGTCGGGTTAGCGTTGTTCGATTTGTCGTGCGCCTTAAAGTCTTTCGGGTGTCTAAAGTGCGCAGATTTTCGCAGTTGCCCTGACGCAGTGCCGCGATGCGAACGGCTCCCGGTCACTCGAACCAGGATGCGAGCTAACGCGTTCGACGCAAGCGATGCACTCGCATTTTCTGCGCACCATTAGTCCCTCCGTAGGCCTGCGTTCGTTTCGGCCAGTTCGACGGCGAAAAGGGACAGCATGAGGCCCACCATCGGCACCGCCGGAATCAGATATCGCCAGACGTCGAGGGTATGGCCGCCGGCGGCGGTCACGATCGAAGCCGTCCACATCACGATCACGGTACCTGCGCGCCTCACGAACACGGGGCGCCGGCGCCGCAGCGCGGTCACCGTGCAGAATATGACGGCGATAACGAAGGCGGCAGACAATGCCCTGAACAGATAGGCGGAGATGCCTGGGAGATCGGACAGTAGGCCGATCCGAACTGGCCCACCTTGCAGATCGGTCGACTGAGCCGCCCGGCCGTGCCGTGCGATGATGTCGGCCACGTATGGCACGTCGTCGGTCGATACCGGTATGGCAGGGTCGAGGCCGTAAACGGGCCATGCGACCGAGACCCCATAGGCCATCTGACGGACGAACTTGGCCGCGTAGGCCAGCGGCCGGTCGCGCACGGCTGCCAGGAAGATGCGCCGATAGGCTGCGGCCGCGCCGACAGCGTTTCCATCGTCGGCGACATCTCGATCCAGTGCGGTATCGAAAAGGCACGCGTCGCCGAAGAACCCGAGCACGGGCCAGCGACCCGGCTCTGCGGCGAAGTCAGCAGCAAGTCGCGCCATCGTGGCGTCGGCGCCATCGCCGGCTGCTGACACGATCTCGCGTCGCGCTGCATCGCTTGCAAGCACGATGTTCAGGTGATTGCAGAACAGTGTCTTGGGGACGAACACGGCAGAGGCCTGGTCGGAGTTGGAAGCCGCGAACCGGGAACCGGCGGCGAGCAGCGCCAGCGCCGCCGCGACGGACACGACAATCACGGCAAGGCGCGCGGAAGTATCTGGCCGGGCGAGGCGGGCGCCCACCAGGACGGAGGCGATTGGGACCAGAAGTCCCTGCGATCTGAAACACGCCGCGAGCGCCGCACACAGGACGGAGGCAGCAACCGCCCAGCACCGCGCCGTTTTGCCGACGCAGGTGGCAATAAGCAATCCAACCACTGCCAGATTGAGGAAGACCGCAAAGAAAAGGTCTGCGGTGAGGACGTTCCTGAACAGCAGCAGCCCCGGATACGTCGCCACGAGGACGATCGGCACGAGCCCCCCGGCGCTGCGTGTCGCCGCCTGGGCGGTTGCTGCAAGCGCCAGAATAAGGATGGCCCACGCCGCCTGTTGCAGGCGCACCACCCTCCCAAGGCTGCCTCCGAACGCGAACGTCACGGCGAGGAGCGACGGGTAGCCCGGATCGCGCCCACCCGCCACGGTCGGCCTTCCGGCCTCGAGCGTGCGAAACGCAGATTCCACGAAGGAAGGCGTGTCGCCCCAGATGACCGGGACCGCCGGCCGGAACGACACGGCGATCGCCACCAAGAGCACGGCCCACGCCAGCACGGACCATAGCGACGGGAACCCGATGCCGCCCGAGGAGGCGGCTCCGCCCGTTTTACGCGCTGATGCTTCGCGGTCGGACCGCACGTTCGCCGGGGTGCACCGGCATGTCCGAAAGGTGCCGAAGTGGATGAAGCCGCCAACTGAGGCGTTCTGAACGATCAAGTGAGAAAGCCGCGCACGAGAAAGAGCCCCAGACCTGAGAAGTCTGGGGCTCAATGCCAACGCCTTAGGTGCCGGAGGCTGATATGGGTCAACCATGTCTCAGTTGGCTTAATCTCGACCGAATTGGTTGTCGTCACCATGTCCGGTCTGGACGTTTACGTCGGCTTCTTCGCATAGATCATGCACCACCCTTGGGGGGAGATGGTCCCATCGACAGTCTGGCAGGACGACGGAGCTTCAAAATGCAGGCAATTGTCGCAGTGCTGCTCCCCCTTCGGCGTGTCCTGATACTTTACGGCTTTCTGCGAAACCTTGGCAGCCGCCGCAGCCCGCGTCGGGGTGCCGACTATCGTTGCGGCGCCAATCGAGGTTCCGGCTGCGCCGGCGACGATGGTCAACATTCGTCGCCTGGAAATTTCGTCGGGGCCTGCCATGAAAGCTCTCCTGCGGTCTGAGATCGGTTTCCGTTTCGATCATGCGAGATAACCAGGACACGCCGCCATGGTTCCTGGCCCGCGCCTCGGTCAGGCTATGCCCCGTCTTAATCAGGCGGCAGCACTACATTCTCTGTCACCGATGGATGCCGAGATCGGAGCGGCGATGAGGTAATTACATTCCCCTAATGGCCGAGAGTCGACAGAAAAATGGAACTTCGACGCCCTCAGTCAGGGACAGCATCATTCACCTATGTTGAGTAGGGCATGGATATTGGAGGCATTTCCCGAACCGGCAGGGAGCACCCCGGGTCTTGGCCGTGTGAAAACGGTCTCAAAGGGTGTCGGTCCAGGAAGCTGGGGCACGCGTGTCCCAGGCCGCGGTCGCAGCGGTCAGCGGCTTGATCCCGACGATATTCATAACCCGCGTCAGGTGTAGGCGAGTACCGAAAGAGCCATCATGCGCGGCGCGACGGTCTTCGAGGCGCCTGACCATGCGTCGTCGATCCGCGACCGGCCATCGTTCCGCAGCCGACCCTTCGGCGGGACCAACGTCGTCGTTGTCCCGCGGACGAGAGACGCGTTAGGCTCTTCACCCCGTGATGCGAACGCAAGCCTGTTGGTCGACGTTGGTCCAGGAGAACCTCATGCAGCCCCCCGGAATCGAGCCCCTCGCGCGTCATGCCCTTGCCTTTGTCCTCGCCGGTGGACGCGGGTCACGGCTGATGGAGTTGACCGATCGGCGCGCCAAGCCGGCGGTCTATTTTGGCGGCAAATCCCGCATCATTGATTTCGCGCTCTCCAATGCGATGAATTCGGGCATCCGCCGCATCGCTGTTGCAACTCAATACAAGGCGCACAGCCTCATTCGCCATTTGCAGATGGGCTGGAACTTCTTTCGCCCGGAGCGAAACGAAAGCTTCGACATCTTGCCCGCCAGCCAGCGCATTTCCGAGAAGAACTGGTATCTCGGCACGGCTGACGCGGTTTACCAGAACATCGATATCATCGAGCCCCATGATGCCCGATTTATCGTGCTGCTCGCCGGCGATCACATCTACAAGATGGATTATGAGCTCATGCTGCGCCAGCACGTCGAACAGGACGCGGATGTGACGATCGGCTGTCTGGAGGTGCCACGCAGCGAGGCCAGCGGGTTCGGCGTCATGCACATCGACGACAGCGACGTGATCGTATCCTTCCTGGAAAAGCCGGCCGATCCGCCGGCCATGCCGGGGCGACCCGACAAATCGCTCGCCAGCATGGGGATCTACGTTTTCGAGTCCAAATTTCTGTTTGAAGAACTGCGGCGCGACGCCGAAGATCCCAACTCGAGCCATGACTTCGGCAAGGACATCATCCCCTACATTGTCAAACACGGGCGGGCGGTGGCGCATCAATTCAGCCGCTCCTGTGTCCGATCGCACAATGATACACGCAGTTATTGGCGGGACGTCGGAACGCTGGATGCCTATTGGGCGTCCAATATCGACCTCACTGACATCCTGCCCGAACTTGATCTGTACGACCGATCCTGGCCGATCTGGACCCATGCTGAAATCACGCCGCCTGCCAAGTTCGTCCACGATAAGGATGACCGGCGCGGCGAGGCGGTCACCTCGCTGGTTTCCGGAGCGTGCATCATTTCCGGCTCCGCGATCAGTCGATCCCTGTTGTTCACCGGTGTGCATGTTCATTCCTACGGCAACATCGAAAATGCCGTGATCCTGCCTTATGCCGAGGTGGGCCGCGGAGCCCGATTGAAGAATGTCGTGATCGATCGAGGTGTGCGCATTCCGGCCGGGCTGGAAGTGGGAGAGGACCCCGAGCGCGACGCCGAGCGATTTCGTCGCACCGAGCAGGGCATTTGCCTCATTACCCAATCGATGATCGACAGGCTGTCAGCGTGACGCCCATGCAGGTGCTTGCAGTCGCTTCGGAAGTCTACCCTCTGGTCAAGACCGGCGGCCTCGCTGACGTGGCAGCCGCCCTGCCGAAAGCCTTGAAGGCGGAGGGGATCGAGACCACCACCCTGGTGCCGGGCTATCCGGATGTGTTGAGCGCGCTGGTTGGGGCGGACGAAGTGCTTTGCTACTCGAGATTTTACGGCGGGGCGGCGCGCGTGCTGCGCGGTTCCGCCGCCGGATTGGAGCTGTTCGTACTCGACGCGCCGCATTTATTTGCCCGTCCCGGAAACCCCTATGTGGCGCCTGATGGCGCCGACTGGCCCGATAATGCCATTCGCTACGCTGCGCTGGGGCGAGCCGCCGCCGAGATCGGCCAGGGCTCGATTCCGCAATTTGCACCGCAGGTCGTTCACGCGCACGATTGGCAGGCCGGATTGACGCCCGCGTTTTTGCACTACAGCGCCCGGCCGCGGCCAGGCACGATCATGACCGTCCACAATCTTGCCTATCAAGGCCAATTTCCCCAGGCGATGTTGAGTGATATCGGATTGCCCCCCGAATCCTTTGCGATTGAGGGGGTCGAATACTATGGAGCGATCGGCTTTTTGAAAGCAGGGCTGCAATTTGCCGATCGCATCACGACGGTTTCGCCGAGCTATGCTGGTGAAATCCAGCAGGACGAGGCCGGCATGGGGCTCGGCGGGCTGCTCCGTGCGCGGTCCGACGTGCTGAGCGGTATCATCAACGGTATCGACACATCGGTCTGGAATCCCGAAACGGATTCCTGCATCAGCTCGACCTTCAACGTCAGCACGCTTGCCAATCGCGCGGACAATAAAGCCGCGTTACAGCGGCGTTTCGATCTGCCGGCTGCGTCCGACACCTTCCTGCTCGGACTTGTCAGTCGAATGTCCTGGCAGAAGGGACTCGATCTGGTTCTGGAGAACATGCCACTTGTCCTGAGCGAGGGAATGCAGCTCGTCTTGCTGGGAAGTGGCGACCCCGATCTTGAGGCGGCCTACAAGACGGCCGCCAATTCCCATCGGAAACAGATCGGCGTCGTCATTGGCTATGACGAGAATCTGGCTCATATGATCCAGGCCGGAGCCGATGCGCTTCTCGTACCATCGCGGTTCGAACCTTGCGGGCTGACGCAGCTTTGTGCCCTGCGCTATGGCGCGATTCCCGTGGTATCCCGCGTCGGCGGGCTCGCCGACACCGTCATCAATGCCAGCGAGATGGCCGTCGCCGACGGTGTAGCGACCGGAATTCAGTTCTGGCCCGTGTCGAGCGAAACCCTCGGCGGTGCCGTTCGCCGCGCCAAGGCCCTCTTTCACAACAAGGCGGTTTGGCAAAGCATGCAGAAGACCGGCATGACCGTCGATGTATCGTGGCGCCATCCGGCGCGTCAGTATGCCAGCCTCTATCGGAAGCTTGCCAAACTCGGCAGATCGCCGAGTGCGTAGAATACGCACAGCGCGAGGCTGGCCCAGACCGCCGCACTGAAATACAGCGACATCCAGGCGATCTCGCCCTTCCATGCGGCGAGGTCGTGCGCCACGATCCAGCGCGTGCTGACGTCACGGAGGCCCTCGAGAGGTCTCAGAAGCTTGCTGCCACCGGCAACCCCGGCACGCCATCGATGGAGGTACATCGGGACGTCGACGGTCATGAGAAACGCCAGATAGCCCGCGATCCCGACGATCGCGATGGCAACGACCACGCGGACCGGACCATCGAACTCCGGCAGCAACCGGCAGAGGCCGATCCCGACGACGAAGAAGGCAGCGGCCCATATCGAATTTTCAATGGCGTTGCCGAGATAGTTGGTGGTCAGCACCGCATACCATGAGAAGCATTCCGCGATCAGGATCATCGGCACGATCACCCGCGCGGCGTTCAAGGTAGTGTCCGCTCCTGTCATCGTGCCCATCTGGTGCAGGATCATCGCCCACTGCGCCGCAAAGCAGATCTCGGCTATGGTTGCCACCGTCCGGCCGACGGCGACGCTCGACAGCCAGGTGTCGAACAGGCAGATCCGCTGGACATCCGCGCGCGGAAGCAACGACCGGAAGGCGCAGCCGAAAACATAGGCCGCACAGAGCAGGAGCATGGGCTCGATGCCGGACGCGCCGCCGGGGCCGCTCGTGGGCTGTTGGTGGAGCCAGCGGTACAGCAAGAACCAAGCCGCGATATTTGCGCCGCTGACCAGGGTCAACAGACCCCACCACCAGGCCAGCGGATTCGACCACTCAAGCGAACTTGGCCGCTCGCGCCACTCCAGACGCATGGACCGCTCCGGGCGTAACCGAACTGACATTTGATTGTAGCGATCTTGTCACAAATCGCGGCGCGGTCACGACAAAAATGTGGGTGCGGCGGGTTCGCCGGGGCATGACGCCTTCGATCATGCAGGTACCCGCCGCAAAGGCGGCAGCATTTACATGCGGCCCGAGCCGCCGGCGCATGACCCGGCGCGCGACGACTTCACGCAATTGTTCGCCGCCGCCTTGCGGCAGCACGATAGCGATGGGGTGGTCGGCTTCCCGGCGAAAACGGGCGTCTCGGGCGTCAGCCCTTTGCCCCGCGCATGAAATGATAGCTGAGTTCGCCGGGATCGCTGAGGTCGGGGACCTTCCAGCCATCGAGGTCGTATTCGGCCATGCATTCCTCGGCGAATCCCTTGAATTTGTCGGCATTGCCGGAGGCTTGTGCGCCGAACAGGCAGTAGCGTCGGATTTCCTCGGTCGAGCCGCCGTAGTTGATCTCATAGAGCTCGTGGCGGCCGCCGAACTCGCTCGCCAGACAGTCCCACAACAGCTTTAGCAGCTTGACGCGCTCTTCCGCCTTGTAGCCGTTCGAGCCGCGCAGATATTGATCGAGATAGGGTCGGATCTCCGGGTTTTTGAAATCGCGCGCGTGGCTGTTGAGGTAGATCAGACCTGAGGCGACGGTCTGCTCGATCAGGTATTTGATCCGCGTGTACGCCATGGTGGCGATGATCTGATAGGCATTGCCGGGGTCCATGTTCGGCAGGACATATTCGCCGATCCACGGTCTGGGATCGCGTACCATTGCATCCGACAATCCCCAGAACAGATTGCGCCAGGCGATCACCTCGCCGACATTGGCCTGCACACCGCGATAGTCCTTGGTGCCGGCGGCCTCGGTGGCCTTGAGCAGCAGCCCGGCGATGAAATCAAGCTTGACCGCGAGCCTTGTGCAGCCGTGCACAACAAAGCGGGGCAGGAAGCCGGTGCGCGGAAAGAAATTGTTCGCCTTCTCGAGGTCGCCGTAGACGAACACGTTTTCCCAGGGCACCAGTACCTTGTCCATGATGAAGACGGCGTCGTTCTCGTCGAGCCGGCTCGAGAGCGGGTAGTCGAACGGACTGCCCATCACTGTGGAGCTCATCTCATAGGAGGTACGGCAGATGAATTTCACGCCCGGCGAGTTGGTCGGCAGCATGAACACCGCGGCGAACTTCTTGTCCTGCACCGGGATCAACCCGTGGTGGGCGACGAAGGTGTAGTTCGTCAATACCGAACCAGTGGCGACCACCTTCGCGCCGGAGATGACGAGACCGGCGTCGGTCTCCTTCTCGATGTGGCAGCAAACATCGCTGGCCTCGTTCGGTGGCCGGTCGCGATCGACCGGCGGATGAATGATCGCATGATTGATGAACGGCACGCGTTCCTGGCTGAACTTGTACCAGCGCCGGGCATTGTCCTGGTACGGCGCGTAGAAGTCTACATTGCCGCCCAGGGTCGCGAGAAACGCCGCCTTGTAGTCCGGTGAGCGGCCCATCCAGCCATAGGTCATGCGCGCCCATTCGGCGATGGCGTCACGGCCGGCGACGAGATCCTGCAGCGTCTTCGGCGCCTTGAAGAAGGCGTGCGTCATGCCGCCGTTGCCGGTATCGGTCGGCAGCAGCAGCTTCTTCTTCCGCTTGCTGTCATGCAAGGCGTCGAACAGCCGTGCCACCATCCGCGCGGTGTTGCGGAATGCGGGATGTGTGGTGACGTCCTTGACGCGCTCGCCATAGATGAAGACCTCGCGGCCGTCGCGCAGCGATTCGATATACTCGGCGCCGGTCTGCGGCTGACTGACCGCGATCTGGCCGATATTCTCCGGCCGCCGCGCGAACGCCTCGCGATCGTCGCGGCGACTGGCTTTGGTCGCCTGCGCCTTGACCGCTGCGGCGGGTTTTCCTTTGGGTGTCGTCTTTGCCATCGTGCCCTCCCGTGGAATTCGGCCCCTTGGGGCTCCGCCTCATTTGTTCGATAATCGAACCGCTGTGCGGAAAGCGAACCAAGACGATAGGTTT
Organism: uncultured Alphaproteobacteria bacterium; assembly: GCA_963808035.1. Classification (GTDB taxonomy): domain Bacteria; phylum Pseudomonadota; class Alphaproteobacteria; order Rhizobiales; family Xanthobacteraceae; genus Bradyrhizobium. The sequence continues at coordinate 1,025,321 of CAWEEF010000017.1, forward strand.
TTCAGTGCGCCCTGACAAGGTGATCACCGGATCGTCGCGCGCGAGCTAGCCGGGCTGCGGGGCCTGCGAGATCCGCTGTGCGATGCGCTGCAGCCCGGGCAGGAATGTTTCGCGCATTTCGTTGCGCGTGGTGCGCGTGGCGTGCGCCGAGAGATTGATGGCGCCGACCGCGTGGCCGGTGCGGTCGAGAACCGGCACCGCAATCGAGCGCAGCCCTCGCTCCAGCTCCTCGTCGACGATGGAAAACCCCTGTTCACGGTCGGCGCAAACCCGGTCGAACAGCGCCTGCATGTCGGTGATGGTATAGGGTGTGTAGGCTTCGAGCCGGATCGAACGCAGCCGGCGCCAGATTTCGGCGCGGTCGAGATAGCCAAGCTGGGCGCGACCCAGCGAGGTGTGAAATGCCGGCAACCGGCTGCCAACCGCCAGCGCCGTCGACATGATGCGCCGGGCGGGCACCCGGGCGACATAGACAATCTCGATGCCCTGCAGGATAGAGCCCGAGCAGGATTCGCCAAGCCGCTCGCTCAGATCCTTCATCATCGGCAGCGCCCGGTCGATCCAGTCCTGGCCCGAGAGATAGGCAAAGCCGAGTTCGAGCACACGCGGCGTGAGCGAGAAGGTGCGGCCGTCCTGCACGACATAGCCGAGCTGCGCAAGCGTACGCAAAACCCGGCGCGCGGTGGCCCGCGACAGATCGGCAATGGCGGCGGCGTCGGACAAGGTCATTGACGGCCGCTCCTTGCCGAACGCGCCGAGCACCGCGAGCCCCTTGGCCAGCGTGGACATGAATTCCTTGTCGTGGCCTACATCCAATCGCTGTCCAATCACGGCCATCCCGCACACAATGCCCGAGCAAGCGGTTGACACCGCGGGGTGGGTCACCGACACTCGCTGAAAAGCGAACGCAAGTTCGAATATCGAACAATTTCCCAAGCGCGGTCAAGATTGCCCCGAAAACCTGGCCGCCACGGGAATCTTCAGGGAGGGCTGAGTCACATGACTGGAACCGTGCACACCGGGATTGATCGACGCGCGCTGCTCAAATCATCGGCCGCGGCCGGCGCTGCGCTTGCCACCGGCATGGCCATGCCGGCGATCGCGCAGGCCCGCCCGATAAAGCTTGGCTATGTCAGCCCGCAGACCGGCCCGCTTGCCGCCTTCGCCGAAGCCGACAATTTCATCATCGCGAATTTCAAGGAAGCCACCAAGGCCGGGGTCAAGCTCGGCAGCAGCACTGTTCCCGTCGAGATCGTCGTCAAGGACAGCCAGTCAAATCCGAACCGCGCCGCCCAGGTTGCCAAGGATCTGATCGTTCAGGACAAGATCGACCTGATGCTGGTGGCCTCGACGCCGGAGACCACCAACCCGGTTTCGACCCAATGCGAGATCGAGGAAGTGCCCTGCATCTCGACCGTGGCGCCGTGGCAGCCCTGGTTCATTGGGCGTCAGGCCGACCCCGCCGGCGGACCTCCGGCGTGGAAGAATTTCAACTACACCTACCACTTCTTCTGGGGGCTCGAAGACGTCATCGCGGTCTATACCAACATGTGGAGCCAGGTGCCGACCAACAAATCGGTTGGCGGCCTGTTTCCGAATGACGGCGACGGCAATGCCTGGGGCGACAAGCAGGTCGGCTTTCCGCCGGTGCTGGAAAAGGACGGCTACAAGCTCACCGATCCCGGCCGCTACCAGAATCTCACCGACAATTTCTCGGCCCAGATCAGCGCGTTCAAGAGCGCCAACGCCGAGATCATCACCGGCGTGGTCTTGCCGCCCGACTTCACGACCTTCTGGAAACAGGCGCTGCAGCAGGGCTTCAGGCCGAAGGTCGCCTCGATCGGCAAAGCGATCCTTTTCCCGGTCGCGGTCGAGGCGCTCGGCAAGGACGGCAACAACCTGTCGTCGGAAGTCTGGTGGTCGCCGAACCATCCCTTCAAGTCGTCGCTCACCGGCATGAGCGCCAAGGATCTCGCCGCCAGCTACGAGGCCGCGACCAGGAAACAATGGACGCAGCCGATCGGCTTCGTGCATGCGCTGTTCGAGATTGCCGTCGACGTGCTGGCGCGCGCACCGCAACGCGATGCCAAGGCCGTGGTCGGCGCCATCGCCGCAACCAATCTCGACACCGTGGTGGGCAAGATCCAGTGGGACGGCAAGAACCTGCCGCCGTTCGCCGCCAAGAACGTCGCCAAGACACCGCTGGTCGGCGGACAATGGCGCCTCAAGGACGGCAACAAATACGACATCGTGATCACCGAAAACAGGACCGCGCCGAACATTCCGGCCGGCGGCAAAATGGAGCCGATCGGTTGACCGCCGGAAGCGACCAGCGGTCAGTCGACGTCGCCGGCTCGCGCGCTGGCGCTGATGGCTCCGCTTGGTTGCCAAACTCAAGCGAATGCTGAAGATCACGGGCCTGCGCAAGAGCTTCGGCTCGGTTGTCGCGGCCGATGACATCGATCTGTCGGTTGCGCCGGGCGAGGCGCTCGGCATTATCGGCCCGAACGGCGCCGGCAAGACCACGCTGTTCAACCTGATCGCCGGCGGTCTCGTGCCCGACGCGGGCGAGATCAGGCTGAACGGTCGCGACATCACGTCAGCGCGGCCACACCAGCGCTGCATCGCCGGAATCGGGCGGTCGCACCAGATCCCCAGGCCCTTCGACAATCTCACGGTGTTCGAGAACCTGCTGGTGGCGGCGGTGCATGGCGGCGGCCTGACCGAGCGCAGCGCCGCGGCGCCGTGCGCCGAGATACTCGAGCGCCTGCATCTGATCGCGCGCGCCAATACCTTCGCCGGCGCCCTGACGCTGCTGGAACGCAAGCGGCTCGAGATGGCGCGCGCGCTCGCCACCAACCCCCATCTGCTGCTGCTCGATGAGATCGCCGGCGGGCTGACCGAGGGCGAGTGCCTCGAACTGGTCGAGACCATCCGGAACGTTCATGCCGCGGGAATGACCATCATCTGGATCGAGCACATCGTGCATGCGCTGCTGGCGGTGGTCGGCAGGCTGAGCGTATTGAATTTCGGAAGGAAGGTTGCCGAGGGCAATCCGCATGAGGTGATGGCTTCCGCGGAGGTTCGGCAATTCTATATCGGTCTTTTGGCATGACGATCCCGATGCTCGAGACCCGTGGCCTCACCGCCCGCTACGGGGATTTCCAGGCGCTGTACGGCATCGACACCGTGATCGCGCCGGGCGAGACCATTGCGATCATCGGCGCCAACGGAGCCGGCAAATCATCCTATCTCAAAGCCATCGCCGGACTGGTCAGGGCGGAGCCCGGCAGCGTGCTGTTCGAGGGCAGGCCGATCGGCGCGCTTGGCGCCGCCAATGTACTCAAGCTCGGGATCGCGATGGTGCCGGAGGGACGACGGTTGTTCGCGTCACTGTCGGTTGAGGAAAATCTCCTGATCGGAAATCACGCTCGGAAAGTGGCGGGCGCATGGTCGCTCGATAGCATCTATGCGCTGTTTCCTGCGCTGAAGGCGCGCCGTACCGCGCCGAGCCAGACCTTGTCCGGCGGCGAGCAGCAGATGGCCGCGATCGGGCGCGCGCTGATGTCGAACCCGCGCGTGCTGCTCTGTGACGAGATCAGCCTCGGCCTCGCGCCGATCGTGATCCGCAGCGTCTACGATGCGATGCCGCGCATCAAGCAGAACGGCACCAGCATCGTGCTGGTCGAGCAGGACATCGCCCAGGCCATGAAGGTGGCTGACCGGGTCTATTGTTTTCAGGAGGGCCGGGTGTCGCTTGCAGGTCGGCCGGCGGAGCTGACCCGCGAGCAGGTTCATCTGGCCTATTTCGGACGTTGAACATGCTCGACTGGCTCGGCACGATCATTCAAGGCGTTCTGCTCGGTGGCCTCTACGCGCTGTTCGCAGCCGGCCTTTCATTGATCTTCGGCATCATGCGGCTGGTCAATCTCGCGCATGGTGATCTGATCGTGCTGGCGGCGTTCGCGATCCTCGCGCTGGCGAGTTGGTTTGGCATCGATCCGTTGTTCGCGGCGCTGTTTGCCATGCCGGCGATGTTTGCGGCCGGCTTCGCCCTGCAGCATTTGCTGCTGAACCGCACCCTGGGACGCGACCTCCTGCCACCGCTGCTGGTGACGTTCGGGCTGTCCATCATCATTCAAAACGGGCTGCTCGAGGCGTTTACCGCGGACAGCCGGCGGCTGCGGCTCGGCGCCATTGAGACCGCCTCGCTTCCGCTTGGCGGCGGACTTGCGATCGGGGTCATTCCACTGCTCACCCTGATCTCCGCCATTGTGGTGATCCTGCTGCTCAACCTGCTATTTTACCGGACCGCGCTTGGGCGCGCCTTTCGCGCCACCTCCGACGATCTCGAAACCGCCCAGCTGATGGGCATCGACCACCACCGGATCTACTCGACCGCGATGGCGGTCGCGATGGTGGTAGCAACGATCGCCGCGCTTTATCTTGGCGTCAGCGCCAATTTCGATCCGACCATCGGTCCGGCCCGACTGATCTACGCCTTTGAGGCGGTAATCATCGGTGGACTCGGGAGCCTGTGGGGGACGCTGGCCGGCGGCATCATCATTGGTGTCGCCCAGACCGTCGGCGCCAAGATCAACCCGGAATGGCAGATACTGGCGGGCCACATCGCCTTTCTCGCCGTGGTGCTGTTGCGGCCACGCGGCCTGTTTCCGCGCACGGAGGATTGAGCGAGGTGGCTGATGGCGATGGGGACGAATTGAACGACCCGGTACCGTATCGCATCGAAACCGGAACCCGTGCGTCGCGGCCGTTGGCGCTCGCGGGTATCGCACTGCTGTTGGCGTTGGCCGCCCTTCCCGCCGTTGCCGGTCGCGGGTTGATCCAGGATCTGATTTTTGTCTTCTACATGCTGGCGCTGGCGCAGTGCTGGAATCTGCTCGCCGGCTATGCCGGCCTGGTCTCGGTCGGGCAACAGGCGTTTGTCGGCCTCGGCGGCTATCTGCTGTTTGCGCTGACCATCGGCGCCGGCGTCGATCCGATCGCCGCGACGGTGCTGTCGGGGATGATCGCCGCGGTCTTCGCGGTCCCGACCGCGTTTGTGGTCTTTCGCCTGCGCGGTCCGTATTTCGCGATCGGAAGCTGGGTCGTCGCCGAGGTGTATCGGCTGGTGTTCGCGCAGTTCAAGCAGCTTGGCGGCGGGACAGGCACGTCGCTGCCGCCGTCGATCACCAACGGCGTGTTCGGGATCGACTGGGTCCAGGCGATGTTCGAGGTGCGCGCGCCGGCTGCGCGCGACATCATCACCTACTGGGTCGCGCTGGCGCTCGCGGCCGGCGCGCCGTTGCTGGTCTATCTGGTACTGCGGTCGCGTTACGGCCTGGCGCTGTTCGCGATCCGCGATTCGGAGGCGACGGCCGAAAGCGCCGGCGTCGACAGCTTTCGCACCAAGCTCGGCGTCTATGTTCTGGTGGCGGCGGTGACCGGAATGATCGGGGCGCTGATCTATCTGCAGAAGGCGCGGATCTCGCCGGATGCGGCGTTTTCGGTGCTGGACTGGAGCGCCTATGTCATTTTCATCGTCGTCATCGGCGGGGTAGGCACCATCGAAGGCCCGATCGCCGGCGTGATCGTTTTCTATGCGCTGCAACGTTACCTTGCCGACTTCGGCACCTGGTACCTGATTTTTCTCGGCGCGCTGGCGATCGTCACCATGCTGTTCGCCCCGAAAGGCATTTGGGGATATGTCGCGCAGCGTTACCATGTTGCGCTGTTCCCGCTGCGCCGCAGGTTGGTGCGGCGCTGACCGGCCATAGCGTTTTCGAGCGAAGTGGTACCGGTTCGCGTGAAGCAATCGCGGTCTATGGCGTTTTCGATCGGGAGTATGGATTCCGGGCGCGTGCGAAGCCTGTCATCGGGCCGCGCTCTGCGCGGACCCGGTAGCGCGCCCCAGAATGATGGAGAGATGGATTGCTTCGCTTGCGCTCGCAATGACGGAATGAATTCGTAGCCCGGATGGAGCGCAGCGAAATCCGGGAATCGCGATGCGGATGGGATGGCCCCGGATTGCGCTGCGCTCCATCCGGGCTACGCAAGCCGTCATTCCGAGGAGCGAAGCGACGAAGCAATCCAACACTGTCATCCATCCGGGATGCGCCTCTTGGCGCAGGCCCGGAATCCATAACCACGTAGGCGACAAAATCGAACCATTCGAGCCCGTTGCCCAGCACCGACGCCAGCACCGCCCGCCGCCGCATCCGGGGCGATAACTCCGCATCGTCCGGGCCGGGATGCGCTGGCCGCGGCGAGTCGGACAGGGTTTCGGATGTCATGGCTGTTCAGTTCCCGGATCGGTATCGGCTGCGGCCGCCAAGGTGATACACATTGCCGCGACACACAACCGGGTTGACCAGCATGCAACAGATCACCATCGACACCGGCAAGGGCGGTTCGGTTTCCGCCATTCTAATGCGGCCGCCGCAGCCGCGCGCCTGCTTTGTGTTTGCCCATGGCGCCGGCGCCGGGATGACCCATCCCTTCATGGCGACGGTGGCGGATGGCCTCGGCGAACGCGGCGTCGCGACCCTGCGCTATCAATTCGCCTACATGGAAAAGGCCAGCCGGCGGCCCGATCCACCGGCGGTCGCGCAGTCCACGGTGCGTGCCGCGGTGGCCGAAGCCGGGCGACGCTGTTCCGGATTGCCGCTGATCGCGGGCGGCAAATCGTTCGGTGGGCGCATGACCTCGCAGGCGCAGGCGGCGGCGCCGCTCGCCGGCGTCGTCGGGCTGGCGTTCTTCGGCTTTCCGCTGCACCCGGCCGGCAAGCCGTCCACCGAGCGGGCGAAACATCTCGCCGACATCGATGTCCCGATGCTGTTCCTGCAGGGCAGCCGCGACAGCCTCGCCGAGCTGAAGCTGCTCGAACCCATGGTCGGCAAACTGGGCGCCTCCGCGTTGCTGCATCGGGTCGACGGCGCCGATCACTCCTTCCATGTGCCGGTGCGTTCAGGCCGCACGGACGGCGAGGTCATGCGCGAGATTCTGGATGCGTTTGCCGCGTGGGTCGGGACGATCGTGACATTGTGAAGGGCGCCCGGTGGCCTCGTGGTAGCTAAACGCTGTCATTGCGAGCGCAAGCGAAGCAATCCATCGTGAGGGACGAAAGCGTAGATTGCTTCGTCGCTTGCGCTCCTCGCAATGACGATGGAATTCGTAGGGTGGGCTAAGGCGCGTTTGCGCCGTGCCCACGTCTGGCAATTGGTGGGCACGCTTCGCTTTGCCCACCCTACGGAACGGAGAGCGGCATCACCGCGCAAACGTCGCCGCGACGATGCGGCCGATTTCGGCATGCACGCCGTTGCGAACATCGGCGGATGCCGATGAGCCGGTGTAGTAGACCGCGGCCAGGATCGGCGCGCCTGCAGGCGGCCACAGAATCGCGACGGTGTTGGCGGTGCCGTTGTCGCCGCTGCCGGTCTTGTCGCCGGCGCGCCAGGTCGGGGGCAGGCCGGCGCGAATCCGCTTGGCGGAAACCCGGTCGTCGATCAACCAGGCTTCGAGCTGTTTCCGCGATGCCGCCGACAATTCCTCGCCGAGCAGGATGCGCTTGATGTCGGAGATCATGGCCTGCGGGCTCGTCGTGTCGCGTTCGTCGCCGGGAATGGCGGTGTTCAGCGTCGGCTCGGTGCGATCGAGCCGGGTGACGGAATCGCCGAGCGATCGCACATATTGCGTGAGGCCTTGCGGGCCGCCGATCGTCCCGAGCATCAGGTTGCCCGCGGTGTTGTCGCTCCATTCGACCGCCGCCGCGCAGATCGCGCCGAGCGGCATGCCGTCGCCGGCATGGTCCTGGGTGACCGGCGAATAGGTCACGAGATCCGATGCGCCATAGGCAATGTTCCGCTCGAGTTTCTCGCTGCCGGCGTCGACGCGCCGGAGGATGGCGGCGGCGGCGAGAAACTTGAAGGTGCTGCAGAGCGGAAAGCGTTCATCCGAACGGTAGCTGATGCTGGCGCCGGTTTCGGTGTCCGTCGCCATCACCCCGAGGCGTCCGCCGTTCTGTCGTTCCAGCGCGGCAATCCGGGCCTCGGCCGCGCGCAACGCCGCGGCATTCGGCGCAACCGTGGCCCGAAGCGATCCGCACGGAAGTAGGGAGGCGGCGCCAATCAGGGTGGCCCGGCGCGTCAGCGTGACGGTCATTCAGATCTCCGTGTTGGATGGGGAAGACGCGGTCGGCTTGGCTATCTGACGTGAAGATGGCGGTATCGCGGTCAAGCCGGGTAGAGCCCCTTGTCCCGCGCCTTCTGGATGGCGAGGCCCGCCACAAGGTCGAGCATCGGCGTCGACAATCCGGCGGACCGGGCAAACGCCGCCGGCGCTCGTACCAGCACATCGATCTCCATCGCGCGGCCGAGTTCGTAGTCCTGCAGCAGCGATGGCTTGTGCTCGGGCGCAGCCCCGGTGCGGGTGGCACGGGTGACGGCAGGATAGCAACTGCGTCCGATCGCCTGCGCCTCATCGAGCAGGCGCGGCACGATCTCGCGCAGGGCCGGGTCGTCGCGAACCGCCCGCGCGGTCTGCCCGGTCAACAGACACAGCACCGACATCGACATGTTGGTGAGGAGCTTCGACCAGATCGTTTCCCGGATCCGGGCGACCGGCGGCGAGCCGATCGAAGCCGCCTCAAGCGCCGCGCGCAGCCGCCCGATCCGCTCGGACGCGAGGTCGTCGCGTTCACCGACCAGCAGCAGGTTACGATCGGGCGACAGGTTCGCGACAATTCCGGGCTCGACCACCTCATTCGACGAAAAGATCACGCCGCCGATGATCTGGGTCTCGGGGATGGCGGCGCGCAGCCGGCCGCCGGGATCGAGAAAGCCAAGGTCGGGCGGCGGCGGATGATCGGCGGGAAGTCCCAGGTCGTACCACCAGGGAATCCCGTTCTGCGCGAACACCACCGCGGTGTCGTCGCCGAGCAGCGGCCGCAGCCCCGCGACGAGGCTGTTCAGGCCGGTCGCCTTCAGCGTGCTGATGACAACATCCTGCGGACCCAGCGCCGCGGGGTCGTGGGAGGCCGTCACCCGTGCTGACAATTCGCCCGTTGCCGCCCGCAGCGTCAGGCCCCTGGCCCGTGCCGCTTCGAGATGCGGTCCGCGCATCAGGCAGCAGACCTCGTGTCCGGCGCGCGAAAGCCGCACCGCCAGATGGCTGCCGACCGCGCCCGCGCCGAAGATGCAGATTCGCATGGGATGGATGTCCGGTGTGAGAGCCGATGATGGAGATCGCCTAGTTTCCACGGGCTTGCCCGGTCGCGCAACCGGTCAGGACGCCGGCTGTCGCGGTGCTGCCATGGTCCGGCTTTACATGGCGCGCTGCTTTGACGAGACAAAGAGGGCATGATGCTCTCTCCACATCCGGGAACCCTGACTTGGCCGCCAAAACCATCGAAGAGCCCGCGCGGCAGGTGCCGCTGTACGGCGAATACGAAGTCGCCGTACTCGGCGGCGGCCCCGCCGGCATTGCCGCCGCGGTGGCGGCCGCGCGCGCCGGGCGCCGCACGCTGTTGATCGAGCGCTACGGCTTTCTCGGCGGTATGGGCACGGCGGCGGGGGTGACCAATTTCTGCGGGCTGCACGCCAATGTCCATGGCAAGATGCATCGGGTGGTGCAGGGCATCGCCTCCGATCTGTTGGCGCGGATCGACCGGCTCGGCGGGCTCAACGCGCCGCATCTCATTCTCGGCAAGATCCTGGCGCAGGCCTACGATACCGCCGCGTACAAGATCGCCGCCGACGATCTCCTGGCGAGCCACGGGGTCGACATCCTGTTTCATGCGCTCGGCGCCGGCGTGGTGATGCAGGACGAGCGCCGCATCGCCGCGCTGATGGTCGAGACCAAGGCCGGCCGTCAGGCAGTGGCTGCGGAACTCTTCCTCGATTGTTCCGGCGACGGCGATCTCGCGGCCTGGGCCGGCGCGCGCTTCGAGGTCGGCGACAACGCCGGCAGCATGCTCTATCCCTCGATGATGTTTCGCCTCAACGGCATCGATCCGGAACGAGCCGGCGAGGCCTGGCGCACCATCCCGGCGCTGATGGAAAAGGCCGAAGCGTCGGGTACGCACCGCTTCCCGCGCAAGGCGGCGATCGTGCGGCCGCAGCGCTCGCCGATCGAATGGCGGGTGAATTTCACCCAGCTCGCGCGTCCGGACGGCAGTGCCATTAGCGGCCTCGATCCTGACGATCTGACCCGCGGTGAGATCGATGGCCGCCGCCAGGCCATCGAGGCCTTCAACTTCCTGCGCACGGTGCCGGGCTTTGAAAAATCCTACATTGTCGATCTGCCGCCGCAGCTCGGCATCCGCGAGACGCGGCGCGTGGTCGGCGGCTACATGCTCAGTGGCGACGACGTGCTCGGCTGCGCCGCGTTCGAAGATTCGATCGGCGTCAACGGCTGGCCGATGGAAACCCATATCGCAGGCGATGTGATCTTCAAATTTCCGCCGATCCCGCAATCGCGCGGCTTCAACGAATTGCCCTATCGCATGCTGGTTCCCGAAGCCGTCGACAATCTCTTGATGGCCGGGCGCTGCGCCTCGATGACCCATGACGGCCAGTCGGCGGCACGCGTCTCCGGCGCCTGTTTCGCCATGGGGGAAGCCGCCGGCACCGCCGCGGCGCTGGCGCTGTCCGGCAACACCCTCCCGCGCGATATCGCGATCGATAAACTGCAGCAACAACTGCAACAAGGCGGCGCCTTCATCGGTCGCGATCAACCCGTCCCCGAGGGCCTGTAGCCGTTCCCCCGTCATTCCGGGACGCGCCGCTTGGCGCGGGCCCGGAATCCATAACCACGAACGTCGATGTTGCGCGAAGCTGGAGCCGCTGTGCCGTTGACAACAAGCATCGGTGGTTGTGGATTCCGGGCTCGCGCTGGCGCGCGCCCCGGAATGACGACGGGGTGGCCTGCGCCAAGCGGCGCATCCCGGAATGACGAAGGAGAGAGGCCGGCGTCGGCTCGGTTGCGACGGAAGAGGGGCTTGCCGAAGGCAGGCGTGAATGCTCCAACCTGAGCGCAGATCGAGGGAGCAACGGATGATTTCGCGGCGGAACAGGAAGCCGGGATGGGCGTGGCTGGTGGCAGCTCTGCTGGCAATGGTCTCGATCGCGACCGCGCACGCCGACGACATCAAGGCAAAACTCGGCGTATTGCGGCTGTCATCCTCGGCGCCGGTGTTCATCGCGCAGGACAAGGGCTATTTCAGCGATGCCGGCCTCGACATCGAGCTGAAATTCTTCGATGCCGCGCAGCCGATTGCGGTCGCGACCACCTCGGGCGATATCGATTTCGGTGTCACCGCCTTCACCGCCGGGCTCTACAACCTCGCCGGCAAGGGCGCGCTGAAGGTGATCGGCGGCATGAGCCGCGAGAAGGCCGGCTATCCCCTGATCGGCTATTTCGCCAGCAACAAGGCCTATGCCGCCGGGCTGAAGACGCCGAAGGATCTCGCCGGCAAGCGCATCGCGGTGACGCAGGTCGGATCGAGCTTCCACTATTCGCTCGGACTGCTCGCCGACAAATACGGCTTCAAGCTCGGCGACACCAAGGTGCTGCCGATGCAGTCGCTGTCCAATGCCGCCGCCGCCCTGAAAGGCGAAACCGTCGATGGCGCGCTGCTGCCGGTCTCGACCGCGCGCAAGCTGATGGATGACAACGGCGCCAAGCTGTTGGGCTGGGTCGGCGACGAGACGCCGTGGCAACTCGGCGCGGTGTTCGCCTCGGCCCGGATGCTCGCCAACAAGCCGCTGGTGACAAAACTGCTCGGCGCGCTCGACCGCGCCGACCGCGAATATCACGATGTGATCCTGGCGGCGGTCAAGGACGGCAAGGCGCCGATCGATGACCGGACCCGGCCGCTGCTCGAGATCATCGCCAAATACACCAATCTGCCGGTCGAGCAGGTAGTCGGCAACTGCGCCTATATCGATCCCGACGGCAAGCTCGATGTCAGGGATGTCGCCAATCAGATCGCCTGGCTGCAGGGCCAGGGCTTCGTCGACAAGGGATTCGGCGTCGACGCCATCATCGCCAGGGACTACGTGAAGCCGGATTAGCATGGACCTGATCGCCGACCATATCAGCCACCGTTTCGGCGCGCTCGAGGTGCTCGACGACGTCTCGTTCACGGTTGGCGCCGGCGAGGTGGTCGCGATCGTAGGCCCCTCCGGCTGTGGCAAGAGCACGCTGCTGTCGATCCTCGGCGGCCTGCTCCAGCCGAGCCTGGGGGCGGCGGAATGGCGCGGCGCGGCGCCGCCCGACAGCCGCAATCCGCTGACCTTCGTGTTTCAGGATTTTGCTCTGCTGCCCTGGTGCACGGTCGCGGAAAATGTCGAATTCCCGCTGCTGCACATCCGGCTCACCGCCGCCGATCGCCGCGCGATTGTCGATGATGCGCTGCGCCGGACCAGCCTGGCGGATTTTCGCAGCACCTACCCCAAGCAATTGTCCGGCGGCATGCGCCAGCGTGTCGGCATCGCGCGTGCGCTCGCGGTGCGGCCGGCGATCCTGTTGATGGACGAGCCGCTGTCGGCGCTGGATTCCCAGACCCGCGAATTGCTGATGGAGGATTTTATCGGCCTGCTCGCCGACGGCAGTATGGGTGCGGTCTATGTCACGCATAATCTGGAGGAAGCGGTGCGGCTGGCGGATCGCATCGTGGTGCTGTCGCGGCGGCCCGGCCGCGTCCGCGACGTCGTCAGCATCCCGATGACCCGCGGCGAACGCGGCGACATCAATGCCCGCGGCCGGTTGCTGGCGCTGCAGAACGAGCTGTGGTCGCTGATCCGCGAGGAGGCGATATGTGCCGAGCGCGAGGTCCATCATGCTTGAGCGCGCCGAACCGGCCACCGGGTCGCAGCCGGTCGATTCCGACGGCGAGTCACGGCGGGTGGAATTTCGCGGCGCGGGGTTCGCCCCGACGGCGAACCGACACGCCGGCTGGATCGCGCTGGCGCTGGTGATCGGGCTCTGGCAGCTCGCCGGCAGCGCCGGCTGGGTCAATCCGCTGTTCCTGCCGGCGCCGACCGCGATTCTGCGCGCGATCTGTCGCCTCGCACTCAGCGGCGCGCTGTGGCAGCACCTTTCCTATTCGATCATGCGGATCGGCACCGGATGGATTCTCGGCACCGTCGCAGGTGTCGTGGTCGGCTTTGCGATCGGGCTGTCGGGCTTTGCGCGCGGCGTCGGCCTCACGTTCATCTCGGCATTGTTTCCAATCCCGAAGATCGCGCTGCTGCCGCTGCTGATCCTGTGGCTCGGCATCGGCGAGCAGCCGAAGATCGCCACCATCGCGCTCGGCGTGTTCTTCTCCACCGCGATTTCGGTCTATAGCGGCGTCGATGCGGTGCCGCGCAACCTGATCCGGATGGCGCAGAGTTTCAACGTGCCGTTTCACCGCATTGTCCGCCGGGTGATTTGGCCGGGCGCGCTGCCCTCGATCCTGGCCGGCTTCCGCATCACCGCCTCGATCGCGCTGCTGCTGGTGGTGAGCGCGGAGATGATCGGCGCTGAATACGGCATCGGCGCCTTCGTGCTGCAGGCCGGCAATCTGATGCAGACCGACCAGTTGCTCGCCGGCGTCGTCATCCTCTCGCTGTTCGGGCTCGCGGTGGGCAGGCTGGTCAACTGGCTGGAGTCGCGCCTGCTGCACTGGCGGTAAGGGCCGCCGTCATTCCGGGGCGATGCGAAGAAACCACCTTCGTCATTCCGGGATGCGCCACTTGGCGCAGGCCCGGAATCCATAGCCCCCGATGGTGGTTATGGATTCCGGGCTCGCGCTCCGCGCGCCCCGGAATGACGAACTCACGCATTGCCGCGGTCTTCGCGGAACAAATCGAGCTTCTGCTGTACCGGACGGTCCGAGAAACTGAACAGCACCGAATCCTCGTCAGCCTCATGGGTGACCCATTGCCAGCTCGGCACCACGTACAGATCGCGCGGCCCCCACTCGAAGGTCTGCTCGCCGACCCGGGTGCGGCCATGGCCTTCGATCGCCGCAAACACGGTGGCGTCGGTGGCGCGATAGCGCGCGGTCTCGAATCCCTTCGGCAGCAACTGGATGAAGGTGCCGATGGTCGGCATCGCAAAGTCGCCGGTTTCGGGATTGGAGAATTTCAGCTTCAGGCCGTGGCAGGCGTCCCATTCGTTGCGCGCCTTGGCCTGCTCCAGCGCCTCGCGGGTGTGGCTGTAGGGATAGTTGAAGATCGGCGAGGTCTTGGACGCCCGCTTCTGGTCGACCGGCAGCAGATTGTGGCCGTAGCGGGCAAAACTGTCGCCGGCGGGACGGGTGATCTTCTGCTGGTCCTCGTCCGATCCTTCCGCGAACGACGCATCGAAGAACTGCACCATCGGGATGTCGAGCCCGTCGAGCCAGAACATCGGCTCCGAGGTCTGGTTGCTGTGGTCGTGCCAGGTCATCGACGGCGTGATCACGAAGTCGCCCGGCGCCATCGCCGTGCGCTCGCCGTCCACGGCGGTAAACGCGCCCTTGCCCTCGAGCACGAAGCGCAGCGCCGACTGGCTGTGCCGGTGCGCGGGCGCGATATCGCCGGGGATCACCATCTGCACTCCGGCAAACAGCGAGGTGGTGATTTTCGACTGGCCGCGCAGCCCGGGATTTTCCAGCACCAGCACCCGCCGCTCGGCTTCCTTGGCGGTGATCAATTTTCCCGCCTCGGTCATGTAGGCGCGGATGGCGTCGAACTTCCACAGATGCGGCCGGCAGGCGCTGCGCGGCTCCGGCGTGATCAGATCGCCCATCACGTTCCAGAGTGCGGAGAGATTTTCGCCGTCGATCTTCCGGTAGAACGCCTCGCGCTCCGGGGTCTTCTGTACGGCTTCCATGGCGCGTCTCCCGTCGGTTCTTGTCAGGTTAATTGACAGCATACTTACAAAGTGGATAGCGTCAATGCCGCGAACCCGGGCAAACGACCGGAAAAGAGGGAGGTTCCGATGAAGCTGCACGGTTATTTCCGCAGCAGCGCGTCCTACCGCGTCAGAATCGCCTTGAACCTGAAGGGCTTGAGCGCGGAGCATCTGCCGCACCATCTGCGCAAGGGCGAGCAATGCGCGCCGGCCTTTCTCGCCATCAATCCGCAGGGGCTGGTTCCGGCGCTGCAGGACGATGCGGGCGCGATCCTGACCCAGTCGCTCGCCATCATCGAATGGCTGGACGAAACCCATCCCGAACCGCCATTGCTGCCAAAGGATCCGCTGCGCCGCGCCAGGGTCCGCGCCTTCGCCCAGGCGCTCGCCTGCGACACCCATCCGGTGCAGAACCTGAAAGTGCTGGCCCGGTTGCGGCAACTTGGCCTGGCCGAGGAAAAAGTGACGGAGTGGGCGGCCTGGGCCAATCGCGAGGGGCTGGCTGCCTGCGAAACCCTGATCGCCGCCGAGCCCGGCCCGTTCTGCTTTGGCACCACGCCGACCCTTGCCGATCTCTGCCTGGTGCCGCAGCTCGGCAATGCCCGGCGCTTCGGCGTCGACGTTGCGGTATATCCGCGTTTGCTGCAGGCGGAAGCGGCGGCTAAGAACCTCAAGGCGTTCGCGGACGCCGCACCGGATCGGCAACCCGATGCCGAATAAGATGACACCGCTGACCATGGACGCGGTCTATACCGCGCCGGGCTACCTGTTTCGCCGCATGCAGCAGATCGCCGTGGCGATCTTTGTCGAGGAGTGCCGGGCACAGGATCTGACGCCGGTACAATATGCAGCGCTGGTTGCGATCGGCACCCATCCCGGCATCGATGCCACCCGGCTTTCCGCGGTGATTGCGTTCGACCGATCCACGCTCGGCAGCGTGATCGAGCGGCTGGAGGCCAAGCACCATATCGAGCGCAAGCCGGCGGCCGAGGACAAGCGCGTCAAGCAGCTTTACCTCACCCGGGCCGGCGGCGCGCTGCTGCGCGAGATCGGGCCGTCGGTCGATCGCGCCCAGGCCAGGATGCTGCAGCCGTTGAAACCCGCGGACCGCAAGACGCTGATGGCACTGCTGACCCAACTGGTCGATCTCAACAACGAGGCATCGCGGGTGCCGCTGCGTGCGGAAGACGCGCTCGAGCATTTCAGAAAGTCGGGCTGATGGCGCCGGGCGCGCGACCCGTGCTGATCGCAGGCGGCGGCATCGGCGGCCTCGCCGCCGCGCTCGGGCTCGCGCAACAGGGTATCCGCTCGATCCTGCTGGAAAAGGCCGCCGCGCTCGGCGAAATCGGCGCCGGCATCCAGCTTGGCCCCAACGCGTTCCATGCTTTCGACTATCTCGGGGTCGGCGAGGCCGCGCGCGGCATGGCGGTCTATGTCGACCAGCTCCGGCTGATGGACGCGTTGACCGCAGAGGAAATCACCCATGTCGATCTGCGCGAGGCCTTTCGTGCCCGGTTCGGCAATCCCTATGCGGTGGTGCATCGCGGCGATCTGCATGGCGTGTTCCTGAAGGCCTGCCAGGACCACGGCCGAATCGAGCTGCGGGTCTGCAGCGAGGTGGTCGGCTACGATCAGGACGGATCGTCGGTGACGGCACGGCTGGCCTCCGGCGAGCGCGTCACCGGCGCGCTGCTGATCGGCGCCGACGGCCTGTGGTCGAACGTTCGCCAGCAGGTCGTCGCCGACGGGCCGCCGCGCGTCTCCGGCCACACTACCTATCGCTCAGTGATTCCGACCGAGCAAATGCCGCAGGATCTGCGCTGGAATGCGGCGACGCTGTGGGCCGGCCCGAAATGTCATATCGTGCATTATCCGCTGTCGGGCTGGAAGGTGTTCAACCTCGTCGTCACCTATCACAACGACGCCCCCGAGCCAGTCGCCGGAAAGCCGGTGTCCGACCAGGAGGTCATGCAGGGCTTCCAGCATGTGCATCCGCGCGCCCAGGACATTATCCGCCATGGCCGGAACTGGCGGCTATGGGTGTTGTGCGACCGCGATCCGACCGAGCGCTGGGTCGATGGCCGGGTCGCGCTGCTCGGCGATGCCGCCCATCCGATGATGCAGTATTTCGCGCAAGGCGCCTGCATGGCGCTGGAGGATGCGGTGTGCCTGTCGCACATGCTGGCGGCCCATCCCGACGACCACGCCAGCGCGCTCGAGCGCTACCGGTCGCAGCGCTTTCTCCGCACCGCGCGGGTGCAACTGCAATCGCGCGCCATCGGCGAGCACATCTACCACCCGTCCGGCGAGCACGCCCGCCTCCGCAACGCCATCATGGGGGCGAAGAATTCGGAGGACTATTACCGCGATCTGGCCTGGCTCTATGGCGGCACCGGGCTTAAGGGATGAGGAGGTGCAATTTTTATCCGCCGTCATTCCGGGATGCGCCGCTTGGCGCAGGCCCGGAATCCATAACCACGATCATGAGTATGGATTCCGGGCTCGCGCCAAGCGGCGCGCCCCGGAATGACGGGGGAGCTACACCTTCAGCAGCGCCTGGCGGTCGATCTTGCCGGTGCCGGTCTTCGGCAACTCCTCGACGAAGGCGATCTCGCGCGGATATTTATAGGGCAACAGTTTTGCCTTGACGTAATCCTGCAGCCGCCTGGTCACCTCCGTCGCGTCAAAAGCCTTACTGTTCATCGCCACCACCGCCTTCAGCGTCATGCGGCGGTCGGGCAGCTCGGCGGCGAACACCGCGCATTCGCGCACGTCGGGATGCTCGGCGAGGCAAAGCTCGATCTCCAGCGGATAGACCCATTGCCCGGAGATCTTGACCAGATCATCGGCGCGGCCGCGGAAGAAATGAAAGCCGTCGGCATCGCGCACGAAGCGGTCGCCGGTGTAGATCCAGCCGCCGTCGCGGATGGTTTCCGCGGTCTTGTCCGGCCGGTTCCAGTACAGCGGCGTGGCGGAATCGCCGCGTACCCACAGGATGCCCTCTTCGTTGTCGCCGACCTCGCGACCGTCCTTGTCCTTCAGCCGGATTTCATAGCCGGGTACACGCAGCCCGGCGGCGCCGAGTTTCTTCCGCTCCGGCCGGTTGCAGAGGTAGATGTGCAGCACTTCGGTCGATCCCAACCCTTCGACGATCTCAAGCCCGGTGAGCCGCTTCCAGCCGTTGAAGATTTCGGCGGAAAGCACCTCGGCGGCAGACAGCGCCAGCCGCAGCGAGGAAAAATCTGTGGCCGCGGCGCCGTCAGCCTTGGTCAGCGCGGTGTAGAGCGTCGGCAATCCGAAGAACACGGTCGGACGAAAGCGTTCGATCGCCGCGAAGATCGCGGCTGGCTTCGGCTGGCCCGGCAGCAGCAGCGTGGCCGCGCCGGCAGAGAAAGGGAAGGTGATGGAATTGCCGAAGCCGTAGGCGAAAAATATCTTCGGTACCGAGAAGCAGATGTCGTCGGGCGTGAGCTTCAGCACCTGGCGCGCGAACGCGGCCTCGCTATAGGCCATGTCGTGATGCAGATGAACGATGCCCTTGGGCCGTCCGGTCGACCCCGAGGAATACATCCAGAACGCCATCTCGTTGCGCTGGGTGTCGGCTTCGGCAAGCTCGGTGGCGAAATCCGGCAGCCACGCATCGGCGGCGATGGCGTTCGGAACCGCATGATTTCCCGCGGTGCCGTTGACGACGACGAGCGTGCGCAGCGGCGTATCCTTGCAGGCCGCAGCGTCAAACCGGGTGCAAAACTCGGCGTCGGCGACGGCCACCGCTGCGCCGGAATCCGACAGATAGAATTGCAGCAGGTCGGGCGGCGTCAGCGTGTTGGTCAACAGCGGCACGAAGCCGGCGCGCACCGCGCCGAAGAACGCCGCCGGGTAGGCCGGCGTGTCGTCGAGGAACATCAGGATGCGGTCGCCGCGCTTCAATCCGAGCGACTTGAAACCGTGTCCCCACCGCGAGGCCTCGGCGCAGAGTTCGGCATAGAGGCGGGTTCCGGCCGGGCCGATCAGCGCAGGCCGCTCGCCACGGCCCGCGGCCAGATTGTCGAACAGGATGCGGCTGGCGTTGTAACGCCCGGATATCGCAAATCCGATCTCGCGCGCGCCGGGACTGTCGCTGGGGACAAGATCGACGATTGCGGCGGTCATGACCGGCTTCCGCGCTGGTTCGACGCCTCGTAGCGCGCCATGAAGCGCGGCGACATCGCCCGCAGCCGGGCATCGTCGATCCGCCCGGACCGGGTGATGTAGCCATAGGCAAAATCCATCGGGCCAAGCTGCATATGCTCGGGGAATTTCTCGTACCAGTCGGCGCTGGTGCGTGCCGCCGTCACCAGCTTATGCACGATCGGTTTGCGCTCGGTCTCGTAACGCGCCAGCGCCGCGGCAAGATCGGCGTCCGCCTCCAGCGCCCGCGTCAGCGCGATCGCGTCCTCGATCGCAAGCCGCGTTCCCGAGCCGATCGAAAAATGCGCCGAGTGCAGCGCGTCGCCGATCAGCACCCTGTTTCCGAACGACCAGCGCTCGTTCCAGACCCAGGGGAAATTGCGCCACACCGATTTGTTCGACACCAGCCGGTGGCCGTCGAGGGTGGCGGCAAATACCTGCTCGCAAATGGCTTGCGATTGCTCGACCGTCTTGTCGGCGAAGCCGTAGCGTTGCCAGGTCGCCGCATCGCATTCGACCAGGAAGGTGCTCATCTCAGGCGAATAGCGGTAGTGATGGGCATTGAACGTGCCGAGCCCGGTCTGGACAAAGGTCTGCGACAGCGTCTCGAAGCGTTTGGTCGTGCCATACCAGGCGAACTTGTTGGACGACCACGACACCGAGGCGCCGAACTGGTGCTCGAAGCTGCGGCGCAGCAGCGAATTCAGGCCGTCGGCCGCGACGATCAGGTCGTAGCCTGTCAACTCGTCCGCGGACTGGATCGTGGTGGCGTAGTGCGGCGTGACGCCGGCCGCAGCGACGCGTTGCTGCAGGATGGTGAGCAGATCGAGCCGGCCGATCGCCGAGAAGCCGACGCCGTCGATCTCGACGCTTTCGCCACGCAGGTTCAGGGTGATGTTGTTCCAGCTCTCCATTCGGGGTGCGATGGCTTCGACGGTCTCGGGATCGTCGGCGCGCAGGAATTCCAGCGCCTGTTCGGAGAACACCACGCCAAATCCCCAGGTGGCGCCCGCGGCATTCTGCTCGAACAGGTCGATGTGGGCATCAGGGTGCCGCTTCTTCCACACATAGGCGAAGTAGAGGCCGCCGGGGCCTCCGCCGATCACGGCGATACGCACGATCCATCTCCCAATAGCCGGCCTCGGCAGCGCCGTTTGTTGCTCATCGTGCGGCAAATGGCGCGAGGACCTCCTTGCAGGCAGGCGACAGCGACGCGGCCCGGGCGGCCAGGCAGCGCAGGATGCGGCCGCCGCCGGCCGGTACCCCGCCGCACAGCTCGCGGACATCTCCGCCACAAGCCGACCGCAGCACGAACAATTCCTCGCGCGGACGCATCGGCCGCAGCGCCATCGTCGCCGGCGCCGCCGCGGCAGCCTTGGGAGGCGGTGCTGCTGGCGTCTCGGCAGCCGGCTTGGCCGCGGCCGGAGCGGTGTCGGCCTTGTTGGTATCGGCCTTACTGGTATCGGCCTTGGGCTCAGCCGGGGCTTCGACGGCACGGACCGCGCTTTGGCAGCCCGGGGCGAGGCTCGACATGTTCTTCTGCAGGCATTGCAGCGACGCCATGCCGCCCGGCGGGACGCTGGCGCAATGCGCTTGATAGTCGGCGCGGCACTGCGCCCGGATGGCGCTGCGCTGGGCATCGGTCGGCTGTTGCGAGAACGCCGGTATCGTGGTCGCGAATGACGCGGTTGCGATCAGCGCCCATAGCACCGCCACACGCCCCGTGTTGATCATTTGATAAATCCTTTTGTTGTTGCCGCAGCCGCCGCAACGGAAGTGAATGATTGAAAAACCTGACGAGATAAATTCCCGCGGGCGGCATCATTTTCGTTTTCGCCTGCCGCCGCAAGCGGATTATTGCTGTCGGCATGGTGGCTGTGACGCGCTGCCGCGCGCGCGTTACACCTTGACCATCCGCTTGCCGCGGTTTTCCCCGGCCAGCAATCCGATCAGCGCCTTCGGCGTGTTCTCGAGGCCGTTGATGACGTCCTCCTGAACCTTCAGCTTGCCGGACGTGACCCAGGATTGCAGGTCGGACAGCGCCTCGTCGCGCTGATCCATGAAGTCCATCACGATGAAGCCCTGCATGATCAGGCGCTTCACCACGATCAGGCCGGGCACGCCGCGCGGGCCGGTGGCCGACGGCACGCCGTCATATTGCGAGATCGCGCCGCAGCAGGCGATGCGGCCGCGGTTGTTCATTTGCGACAGGCAGGCTTCGAGGATGTCGCCGCCGACATTGTCGAAATAGACGTCGATGCCCTTCGGCGCTGCGGCCCGCAGCGCCTTGAAGGTGGCGCCGTCCTTGTAGTCGACGGCGGCGTCGAAGCCGAGTTCGGATGTCAGCCAGTGGCACTTGTCCTTGCCGCCGGCGATCCCGACCACGCGACAGCCCTTGATCCCCGCGATCTGGCCGACGATCGATCCGACCGAGCCGGCCGCGGCCGAGACCACCACGGTCTCGCCGGCTTTCGGCTTGCCGATATCGAGCAATCCGAAATAGGCGGTGAGGCCGGCGATGCCGTACACGCTGAGCAGATGCGTCATCGGCTCGACCTTCGGCATCTTGGCAAGCTGCCGGGCGGGAACCGCCGCATATTCCTGCCAGCCGGTATCGCCGAACACGATGTCGCCCGGCGCAAGCCCCGTCGCCTTCGACGACACCACTTCGGCGATGCCGCCGCCGGCCATCACCGTGTTGGCCTCGACCGCCGCGCGATAGGTCGCGCCGTGCATCCATGCCCGGTTGGCGGCGTCGAGCGAGATATAGCGCACCCGCAGCAAGGCCTCGCCATCCTTCGGCTCCGGGATGGCGCCGTTGGACATCTTGAAATGCTCGGGCCCGAGCTTTCCGGCCGGCTTCTCCACCAGCAGGATCTGACGATTGGTCTGGCGATGGGCGTTGTCGTTCATGGCGTTTCCTCCCCGTTGCAATCAGTTGCGATGCAGGAGAGCGCGCAGAAAACACCCAACTGCACATGATGCGCTGCGCAGGACGCTAGTCCGCGGGCGCTGCTAGCACAACGGGAACATTTTGCAGTCAGGCTGGCATGCCAGCGGAAGCATGTTGCGTCACCTTGAAAATCTGCCACAGTAAACGTGGTCGGGAAATGATGGGGTAAGCAGATGTCCAACCGGTTTACGCAATACATTCTGTTCGCGATGGCCCTTGGCGTGGTGATGGGGTCACTGGTTTTCAACTATCTTCCCGATACCAGGGCGGACATCGCCGCCGACGTAAACCTGATCGCGATGCTGTTCCTGCGCCTGATCAAGATGATCATCGCCCCCCTGGTGTTTGCGACCCTAGTCGGCGGCATCGCCCATATGGGCGGCGGCGCCAGGCTCGGGCGGATTTTCGCCAAGACCATGGGCTGGTTCGTCAGCGCCTCGTTCGTGTCGCTGCTGCTCGGTCTCTTGATGGTCAATCTGCTGCAGCCCGGCGCGAATTTCCCCGGTACCCTGCCGGACAAGGCGCAGTCGACCGGTTTGCCGGTGTCAGCGTTCTCGATCGAAAAATTCCTGACCCATCTGATTCCGACCTCGATCGCCGATGCGATGGCGCAGAACGAAATCCTGCAGATCGTGGTTTTCGCGGTGTTCTTCTCGGTCGCGCTCGGCGCGGCGCCGGAGCGCGCCAAGCCGCTGCTTTCGCTGATCGATGATCTCGGCCACATCATGCTGAAGGTGACAGCCTATGTGATGAATTTCGCGCCGATCGCGGTCTGGGCCGCGATCATGGCGACGGTGGCGAAGAACGGCCTCGGCGTGCTGTGGAAGCTGATCGTCTTCATGGGCGGCTTCTATCTGTCGCTGCTGATCCTGTGGGGCATCCTGGTCGTGGTCGGCTTCGTGGTGATCGGGCCGCGATACGGCCACCTCTTGCGGCTGATCCGCGAACCGCTGATGATCGCGTTCTCGACCGCGAGCTCGGAGGCGGCCTATCCCAAGACGCTGGAGGGCCTCAACCGCTTCGGCGCCTCGTCGCGGATCTCGAGTTTCGTGCTGCCGCTCGGCTATTCGTTCAATCTCGACGGCACCATGATGTACTGCACCTTCGCCAGCATCTTCATCGCGCAGACCTATCATATCGAGATGTCGCTCGGCACCCAGTTCGCGATGCTGGCGACCCTGATGATCACTTCGAAAGGCGTCGCCGGCGTGCCGCGGGCGTCGCTGGTGGTGATCGCCTCGACGCTCGGTCAGTTCGGCATCCCCGAAGCCGGGCTGCTGATGATCATGGGCATCGATACCTTCCTCGACATGGGGCGCAGCGCCACCAATGTGATCGGCAACTCGCTCGCCACCGCCGTGGTGGCGAAGTGGGAAGGCGAACTCGCCGCCGAGCACGCGCTTGGCCCCGACGACATCGTGCCGCCGACCATGATCCCGGGCGAGATCCCGGCGATGGCGGGTCATTGACGGGAGCGATCCATGCGCCAGATTTTGCGGAGATCGCGCCTCGCCGGCGGGCTGCTGCTGGCGGTGTGCCTGCTGACGACGGCGGCGGCAGCCCAGGGAGACGGCGATGAAGGGCTGAGCCCGACGCTCGCCAGTATCAAGCGCACCCATGTTGTTCGGCTGGGTTATCGCGAGAGCTCGCCGCCGTTCTCGTTTCTCGATCAGGCCAACCGGCCGATCGGTTACAGCCTCGAACTCTGCGAAGCGATCGTCGATGAAATCGGCGTCGCGGTCGACGACGCCGATCTCAAAATCGAATACGTCAAGGTGACGTCGGACGACCGCATCGCGGCGGTGGTGCAAAACAAGATCGATCTCGAATGCGGATCGACCACCGCCAATGCCGAGCGCGGCAAACAGGTGGCGTTCTCACCGCTGATGTTCGTCGCCGGCACCAAGCTGATGGTGCCGAAGGCGTCGGCGATCGCGGCGCCGAAAGACCTGCAGGGCAAGACCGTGGTGGTCACCAAGGGCACCACCAACGAGCAGGCCATGCACGCCATCGACAAGAAGTTCGGGCTCGGCCTCAACATCGTGACCGCTGGCGATCACGAACAGTCCTACCAGATGCTGGTGGACGGAAAGGCCGATGCGTTCGCGACCGATGACATCCTGCTCTACGGCCTGATTGCACGCCACAAGTCGCAGGACAAGTTCCGTGTCACCGGCGATTATTTGTCTTACGATCCCTACGGCATCATGTTCCGCAGGGGTGAGCCGCAGCTTGCCGCCGTGGTGGAACGGGCCTTCCGCAAGCTCGGCTCGAACCACGACCTCGTTCCGCTCTATGACAAATGGTTCGTCTCGCGCCTGCCCACCGGCGAGAAACTCAACGTCGCGATCTCGCCGCAGCTCGAGGAAGCCTTCAAGGCGATGGACGACAGCGAAGGGGCGAGCAATTAGTTAGGAGTTCGTAGGGTGGGCTAAGGCGCGCTTGCGCCGTGCCCACCGGTTGACAATAGGTGGGCACGCTGCGCTTTGCCCACCCTACTAACTGGCACCTCCTGCAGGGAACAAGGCCTCATCCTGAGGAGCGCGCATTTGCGCGCGTCTCGAAGGATGAAGCCAGTGCGCCGTTAATGCGGAATGTGCAGCGCGGATTTGACCGAGTCGACGGCGTTGTTGAGGGCCGCCTTGGTTTGACCGGTCAGCGTATTGGCTTCATAGGTCGGGCCCGCGGTGAAACCCGTCTTGGGTTTCAGTCCGATGGTCGTTTCGACCTTGGACAACGTATCCGCGAAGTTTTTTTTGGTGGCATCGGCCGCTTTGCCCAATTCGGCGGTCTGTTTCGAGATGGCGGAGGTGACGGATGATGCGATCGAGGAGATGTCGGTCATGCGATGTTTCCGGTTGGCGCAGAGACCATCGGCCGGTCACGGTTAACGAATCCTTAACAGCAGCCCCGGCGGTCGGCTCAAAGGAAATTGAGTTCCTGGGCGCGGCCGCCTTCGGCGATTTTGGCATATTCGATCGCCAGGAATAATCCGCCGGCGACATAGATCCTTCGATCCTGCGCCACAGCGAGCCTCTGGCTGAGTTCGACCGCGGCCTCGATGGTTGCTGCGACCTGCACGCAGGCGCGCGGATTGGCCTCGCGCACTGCGCGGGCCAGGTCCTCGACGTCCATTCCCTTGTGATGGGCCGCGGTGCAGAGGATCATATCAAACGACGGCGCCAGTGCCCCCACGATCTCGCCGGCCTTCTTGTCGAAGGAAATCCCGAGCACCAGAACCCAGCCGTCCGCGCCGTGGATCGCCGTCAGGCTGGCAAGCGCCTGCCGGACAGCGTCAGGGCTGTGGCCGACGTCAATGACGGTGAGCGGCGACGGCCGGATCACCTCAAGCCGGCCCGGCCAGCGCGCGTCGCGCAGCCCCGACCGCACCGCGGCTTCGATTGCGGGAAAAGTCTTTTCAGGGTGACTGCGATGCAGCCAGACCAGCACCAGGGTGATGGCGATGGCGGCATTGTTGAATTGAAACGCGCCGAGCAGCCGCATGTCGAGCGCGCGGAATTGATCATCGCCGAACCGGTAGTCGAACCGTTGCGCGGTGGGGCCGATCGATTCGCCCGCGATCCCGACCTGGTCGCGGACAAACAAGGTCGACACCTCGCGATAGCGGAGATATTCGGTCAGATGCGGCCGCAATTGCCGGCAGTTCTCGCCAACCACGATCGTGCCGCCCGATGCACAGGCGTCGCTCTTGTCGGACACGATCAATTCGAGCGAGTGGCCGAGCAGTTCGACATGCTCGTAATCGACCGAGGTGATACAGGTGGTGCGCGCGCCGACCAGACGTACCGGATCATAGCGGCCGCCGATGCCGGCCTCGAAGACGGCGAAGTCGCATCGCTGGTCCTGAAAATGCCGGCAGGCCAGCGCGAACATGGCCTCGAAGCTTCCGAATTTCTCGTTCCGCCGCGCGGAAACTTCAGCGATGGCGGCGCCGATGCCGGCGACAAGTTGCGCCAGTTCGGCGTCGCCGATCGGCGCCCCGTCGACCTGAAAGCGTTCGTTGAAGCGATAGAGATGGGGCGAGGTGAACAGGCCGGTGCGCAGGCCAAGGGCGTGGCCGATACTGGCGCAGAACGCCGCGGTGCTTCCCTTGCCGTTCGACCCGGTGACGACCACCGCGACGCGCTGCAGCCAGACCCGATCCACTGCGATGAACTCGAGCAACTCGGCCATCCGCGCGAGGCACACGCCGTCGCCGTATTTCGGCAGGTCAAACAATCAATAATCCCATCGCGGAAAACGTGTGACGCCAGATTTTCAAAATCAAATCGCCGCGGCCGGATTGCTCCAGCATCCGGATCGCCGGATTGGCATTCACCTCGATAATGGCCGCAGCATCCGGATCGCCGCCGATGCCGGTAAACAGATCCACCGCAGCGACCCGTAGGCCCAGGGCGCGGGCGGCCTGTCTGGCGCTGGCCAGCGGCGCTTCAGAAGCAAGTGTCTCGAGCACCATGGTTCCCCCCGCGCTCAGATTCATCCGTCCGGGGATTTCCCAACGACTGCCTTTGGGCAGCACGGCGTCGAGCAAATCGTCAGGCGCCGCCAGGATCGAAACCGGTGAAAGACCGCGGGATTGCAAACCCGCATTGTGCGCGATCAGGAGATCGCGGATCGAGCGCGCGCCGTCGCCCGACACCGACGGTGGATACTTCCGCGCGGTATAGACCACCTCGCCATCGAGCAGAAAGACCCTGTATTCAGTTCCGCGAGCCACCGGCTGGATCAAGACCGAGTCGTAGTATTGCGCGACCTCGCCGAGATATCGGGCGAGCGCGGCTTCGCCGTGAACGGCCTGCGCGAAATCGCCGCGCGACCCGAACAGCGGCTTGACAAAGGCGGATGCGCCCAATGTCCTGAAATAGGAGAGGGCATCGGCGCGCTCATGACCGGCGGGACGAAGCGCGCGACGGCGGTCATGAATGAAAAAATAGTCGCCGCCGAGCGTCGCAATGCCGGTCCGTTCAAGGATGGCATTGGTGAGGTATTTGTCCGATGCCAGCGTTGAGGCGGTAGCGTTGTTCTGCGGATACCACGAACATCGCCCGGCGCCGAAGTGAAGGCGGTTGCCGTTCGAGGCGACGCTGAAAACGACGCCCGCGCCCGCACTGATGTCTTCAAATGTGAGTCCGAATTCAGCGCAGGCATATTCCGCATAGATCGACTGGTCCGGATAGAAGTCCGGCTTTCCCGATCGAATGTTGGCGAGGCGGTGCATGCGGTGGCCGATGGTCTGCTATTCCGATTGAATCGCGATTCCGGCGCCGGTCGGGGCAGCAAATTTATTGCCCTTATCGCCTCCATTTCAGCAAGTTAATTGCGTCCGCGCGCCGATCGCGATGACAGCGTTATCGAAGCGTTCGGCAACGTCAATCGACCGCGATTTTGAGCCCTCCTGGCGGCGCCGACAGCGGTTGACTATCGCTGTTTTTGGCGTAGCTAACACGATGAATCGTCAATCCTTTCAGGGTTTTCGTGTGATCGCGCCGGGTTTCGCCCGCGCGATCATTTCATGTCCTGGCAACCGGAAAAACCGCATCCCATGAGCGCCTTCCACCGAGAGAAAGTCCTTTCCGTCCGGCATTGGACCGATACGCTTTTCAGCTTCACCGCCACCCGCAATTCCGGATTTCGTTTCCTGAACGGACAGTTTGCGATGATCGGCCTCGAGGTCGATGGCCGTCCGCTGCTGCGGGCCTACAGCATGGCGAGCGCCAATCACGAAGAGGAGCTGGAATTCTTCAGCATCAAGGTAGCCGATGGTCCGCTGACCTCGCGGCTGCAACGGATCAAGGAGGGCGATACCATTCTGGTCGGACGCAAGGCGACCGGGACGCTGATTGCCGACAATCTGATTGGCGGCGAGCGGCTGCTGCTGCTGTCGACCGGCACCGGCCTTGCGCCGTTCGCGAGCCTGATCAAGGATCCCGAAGTGTATGAGCGATTTGAAACCATCGTGCTGGTGCACGGCTGCCGCCAGGTATCCGAACTGGCCTATGGCGAAGAGCTCGTCGCACGGCTGCGGGACGACGAATTCCTTGGGCCGCTGTTGAGCGAAAAGCTGCTGTATTATCCGACCGTCACCCGTGAGCCCTTCCGCAACCGCGGTCGCATCACGGATCTGCTCACCTCGGAGCAATTGTTCGACGACATCGGCCTGCCGCCACTGGATATCGCAACCGACCGGATCATGATGTGCGGCAGCCCCGGCATGCTCGACGAATTGCGCCAGATGCTGGAAGTACGCGGCTTCAGCGAAGGCAGCCACAGCGAGCCCGGCCATTTTGTCATCGAAAAGGCGTTTGTCGAACGCTGAGCTGTTCCGTCATTCCGGGGCGATGCTCCGCATCGAACCCGGAATCTCGAGATGCCGGGTTCGCGCTAACGCGCGCCCCGGAATGACACCCGCCTTCAGACACCCATTGTTGATGGTGCGGCCGCACCGGCGGCGCTATAAATCCGGCGCAACGTCGCGCGGCCTGTTGCCGGCGCGTCGACACGGGGAGCGACCGGGGCTTTGTCTCTATCGAATTATGCAGGCCTGACCAGGACGGCCTTTGTCTTCGCCGGAGGAGGCAGTTTCGGCGCCATTCAGGTCGGCATGATGCATTCGCTCGCCAGCCACGGCGTTTCCGCGGACATGGTGGTCGGCTCCAGTGTCGGCGCCCTGAACGGGGCCTACTATGCCGGCGATCCCACCCTGAAGGGTGTGCTGCAACTGGAAACCATCTGGCGCGGATTGCAGCGGCACGACGTCTTTCCAGTGAACTGGTGGACCCTGCTGGGATTTCTCTTGCGCCGGGATTTTCTGATTCCCCATGACGGGATCCGGAAGCTGATCGACGATCACCTGCCCTATCGCAATCTGCAGGACGCAAAGCTGCCGGTTCATATCGTCACCACGGACATCATCTCCGGCGACAGCGTGGTGCTGTCGGAAGGATCGGCCGCTGAGGCCATCATCGCCTCCACCGCGATTCCCGGCGCTTTCGCCCCGATCCGCTACAAGGATTATTATCTTGCCGACGGTGCGATCTCGAGCAACACACCGATCAAGGTCGCGGTCGCCAAGGGCGCGCGACGCCTGGTGGTCCTGCCTACCGGATACGCCTGCGCGACGCATACGCCGCCGCTTGGCGCGGTGGCCAATGCGCTGCACGCGCTGACGCTCCTGATCGCGCGCCAGTTGGTCGGCGAACTGGAGGATCTTGCCCCCGACATCGAATACGTCGTGGTGCCGCCATTATGCCCGCTGGTCGGATCGCCCTACGACTTCTCGCGCACCGCCGACCATATCGAGCGCGCGATCCAGAGTACCGACGCCTGGCTGGCGCAGGGTGGCCTGGAGAAGGGCGGAATTCCCGATGAGATGCGGCCACACAGCCACTGATCCCTTCAGGCCGAGGAAATCGCGCTGCACTGCAAAAGGATGGGGTGCAGCGGTTTTCTCACGGATTGATTCGGTCCCGATTGATTCGGTAGCCTGATCCTGCTCCGCCGTCATAACCGTGACCGCCGCGCCTTATATCGTGTAAAGGTTATTTGCATTGCTGGATTAAGCTGCCGTTCAAAAGAATAACAAGGCAGAATCTGCCAGAGGGCCCCATGGAAAC
This sequence comes from uncultured Alphaproteobacteria bacterium, assembly GCA_963808035.1. Taxonomy (GTDB): domain Bacteria; phylum Pseudomonadota; class Alphaproteobacteria; order Rhizobiales; family Xanthobacteraceae; genus Bradyrhizobium. Next base: position 1,054,958 of record CAWEEF010000017.1, read on the forward strand.
GCTGCTGCTGCCGTTCTCGCCACGTTTCATCGTCCTGACCATCTGCGGCGTGGTCACCGCCTTGCTGCTCGGCATCGGGATCGTCGATCACAAGGCTTTCGATCTGGTCTTGATCCCGATTCTGATTTTTGGCGCCCTCACCCTGCTTGGCATTCGCGATCTCACGCAAAAGAGCCATGCGGTGTTGCGAAACTATCCGATCTCCGCGCATATTCGGTTCCTGCTGGAAGAGATCCGGCCGGAGATGCGGCAGTACTTCTTCGAGAGCGAGAAGGACGGCATGCCGTTCAGCCGCGACACCCGCGCCGTCGTCTATCAGCGCGCCAAGATGGTGCTCGACAAGCGGCCGTTCGGCACCCAGGAGGATGTCTATCGCGAAGGCTATGAATGGATGCACCATTCGGTGGCGCCGAAGCCACATGCCAAGGAAGAATTCCGCATCACCATCGGCGGCCCCGATTGCACGCGGCCGTATTCGGCGTCGGTGTTCAATATCTCCGCCATGAGTTTTGGCGCGCTCAGCCCGAACGCGGTGCGGGCGCTGAACGCCGGCGCCAGGAAAGGCAACTTCGCCCACGACACCGGCGAGGGCGGCGTCAGCTCCTATCATCGCGAGAACGGCGGCGATCTGATCTGGGAGGTCGGCTCCGGCTATTTCGGTTGCCGCAACCGCGACGGCTCCTTCAACCCGGAGGAGTTTGCGCGCGTCGCCACCGACGACCAGATCAAGATGGTCGAACTCAAGATCAGCCAGGGCGCGAAGCCGGGCCATGGCGGGGTGCTGCCGGCGGCCAAGGTCTCCGAGGAGATATCCAGGATCAGGGGCGTCGCCATGGACGAGGACTGCATCTCGCCGGCCTCGCATCGGGCATTCTCGACACCGCTGGAAATGATGGCCTTCATCGCCGAGATGCGGCGGCTGTGCGGCGGCAAACCCGCGGGCTTCAAGCTGTGCATCGGCCATCCCTGGGAATTCCTGGCGATCTGCAAAGCGATGCTGCAGAGCGGGATCTATCCCGACTTCATCGTGGTCGACGGCAACGAAGGCGGCACCGGCGCGGCGCCGCTGGAATTCATGGACCATCTCGGCATGCCGATGCGCGAAGGCGTCAACTTCGTCCACAACGCGCTGATCGGCATCAATGCGCGCGATCGCATTCGCATCGGTGCCGCCGGCAAGATCGCGACCGCCTTCGACATGGCGCGCGCCATGGCGATCGGCGCCGACTGGTGCAATTCGGCGCGCGGTTTCATGTTTTCGCTGGGCTGCATCCAGTCGCTGAGTTGCCATACCGATCGATGCCCGACCGGCGTAACCACGCAGGACCCCTCGCGCAATCGTGCGCTGGTGGTGCCGCACAAGATCGAACGGGTTTACAATTATCATCGCGCCACGCTGCAAGCGCTGGCCGAACTGCTCGCCGCCGCAGGGCTGGAGCACCCGCAGCAGATCCGGCCGATCCATTTCTCGCAGCGGAGCTCGACGACTGAAGTGTGTTCCTTTGCGAAGCTCTATCCGTCGCTGCGCCCCGGCGAACTGATCGACGGCACCAGCGACGTTCGCTTTCGCGACGCCTGGTCGATGGCACGGGCGGAAAGCTTTTCGGCAGCAGGGTAAACAGTACGTCATCCCAGGGGATGCGAAGCGTCGGCAGGTGGCTTCATCCTTCGAGACACCGCGCAAGCGCGGGGTTCCTCAGGATGAGATCCGCTGCCAGACCCTCATGGTGAGGAGCGCGGCAATGCCGCGCGTCTCGAACCACGAGGCCGCGGGACGATGGCGGGGAAGCCCGGCTAATGCGGGTTTTCCAGGCTGAACAGTTCCGACTGCTCGTCATAGGCGAGCAGCTCCGAATAGCGTCCCCATGACACGATCGTCTTCAGCGTTTCGTCCGCATAATCCTCCGACATGTAGTCCTCGAGTTCGTTGCGGAAGCGCGCCGCCGGGGCGGTGTGCGAGGGCCGCTCGTCGAGCACGCGGCGGATCAGGCCGATGACCGGCACAAAGTTCAGCAGGTGTTCGGCGAACAATTTCTTGCGGGCATCGGTTTCGAGGTGAGCGAAGCGCTTGCCGGCATCGGTCAGCATCAGGTCGCCTTCGCTCAACTGGGCAAATCTCAGCAATTGCAGCGCCTCGCCGAGATGAAAGATATCGTCGGCCTCGAGCTGCAAATGGTTTGCGAGCACCGGCAGGTCGGCGTGCCCGTTATACGGCGGTCCGGCGAGCGTCTCGATCAGGCCGGACAGCACGTTGGAGGAGATGTGATTGAGGATCATGCCGACGCCGGTGCCGTGAATGCCCTCGATCGCGGGGGTCTTCGGCTCGGCGCGCTGCGTCATGCGGGCATAGATGCTGTCGACAAGCTGGCGGAACGTCGGATCGAGCCGATTGCGCGGGTGCGGCAGGTCGACCTTGATCTCGGAAGCGACCCGTCCCGGATTGGACGAAAACACCAGGATGCGGTCGCACATCAGCACCGCTTCTTCGATGTTGTGCGTCACCATCAGCACCGATTTGATCGGCAGCCGGCCTTCGATCCACAGATCGATCAGGTCGGTGCGCAGCGTCTCGGCGGTCAACACGTCGAGCGCCGAAAACGGTTCGTCCATCAGCAGGAGGTCGGGGTGAACCACCAGCGCCCGCGCGAAGCCGACGCGCTGGCGCATGCCGCCCGACAGCTCCTTGGGATAGGCTGACTCAAAGCCGTCGAGACCAATCAGGTCGATCGCCGCGAGCGCCCTGGTGCGGCGCTCGGCGCTGTCGATGCCGAGCGCCTCCAGACCGAGTTCGACGTTTTGCAGCACCGTCAGCCACGGAAACAGCGCGAAGGATTGAAACACCATGGCGACGCCGTTGGGCGGCCCCTTGATGATCTCGCCACGGCACCGCGCATCGCCCGAGGAGGGCGCGATCAGCCCGGCGATGATGCGCAGCAGTGTCGACTTGCCCGATCCGGAGCGGCCGAGCAGGCCGACGATCTCGCCGGCATGGATTGTGAGGTCGACCTTTTCGAGCACCAGCAGTTCCTCGCCGCTGCCTTTCGGGAATGACCGGCAGACGTTGCGGATGGCGAGCAGGCTGGTCTGGGTGGCGAGATCGAGCATGCGTTGTCTCCCGGTCAGCCAAGGCGAAGACGGCGTTCGCCGAAGGCATAGAGCGGCCTCCAGAGCAGCCGGTTGAACAGCGTCACCAGAATGCACATCACGGCAATCCCGAGTACAACGCGCGGGAAATCGCCGCTCTCGGTGGCTGCGGCGATATAAGCACCGATACCGGTGGCCGTCAGGTGGGTGTCGCCCCAGCTTGCGACTTCGGCCACGATCGAGGCATTCCAGGATCCGCCGGACGCGGTAATGGCGCCGGTGATGTAATACGGAAAGATGCCCGGCAGGATGACCTTGATCCACCAGCGCCATCCCCGCAGATGGAAGCTGCCGGCGGCCTCACGTAGATCGGTCGGGAATGCGCTGGCGCCGGCGATGACGTTAAACAGGATGTACCACTGGGTTCCCAGGATCATCAGCGGGCTCAGCCAGATATTGGGATTGAGGCCGTAGTGGACAATCACCACCACGAAAACCGGGAAGGCGAGGTTGGCCGGAAAGGCCGCCAGAAACTGGGCGAGCGGCTGGATTCGCTCGGCCAGTTTCGGCCGTAGTCCGATCCAGACCCCGACCGGCACCCAGATCAGAGTAGCGAGCGCGATCAGCACGACGACGCGGGTGAGCGTGATCAATCCGTATCCGACCGCGGCAAGCAGGTCCGAGAAACCCAAGCTGGCCGACAGATACTGGTTGATCCGCCAGGCGGCATAGCCGGCAACGGCGATGACCAGGGCAATCCACAGCGCATCGACCAGGCGCGAGGGCGGACCGTCGCTGCCGCGGGAAGCCACCTTCGCCTTCAACCGCGCCGGCCACGCAATCTGCCAGTTCGAAACCATCCTGCTCAGCGCCGCGAACGGCACCGACAGCGCGCGCAAGGCGCGGGTGCGCCGAAACAGGTCGAGCATCCAGGAATCCGGCGCGCTCGCCGAGGCAGTCTGCTCGAAGCGGAATTTGTCGGCCCAGGCCACCATCGGCCGGAACAGCAACTGGTCATAGGCGATGATGACAAGAAGCATGGTCAGGATCGCGTAACCGATCGCGGGCAGGTCCTGCTTTTGAATGCCGAGTGCGACGTAGGAACCGATCCCCGGCAGCGTCACCGTGGTATTGCCGACGGTGATCGCTTCCGATGCGACCACGAAAAACCAGCCGCCTGACATCGACATCATGGTGTTCCAGATCAGGCCGGGCATGGCGAAGGGCACGTCCAGCCGCCAGAAGCGCTGCCAGCCGCTGAGGTGAAAGCTCAGCGAGGCTTCTTCCAGGTCCTTCGGCACATTGCGGATCGACTGGTACAGGCTGAACGTCATGTTCCAGGCCTGGCTGGTGAAGATCGCGAACACGCAAGCGAGCTCGGCGCCGAACACCCGGCCGGGAAACAGATTCATGAAGAACACGACCGTGAAGGTCAGAAAGCCGAGGATCGGCACCGACTGCAGGATGTCGAGCAGCGGGACCAGCACCATTTCGGCGCGCCGGCTCTTGGCGGCGAGGGCGGCATAGACGAAGGTGAAGATGATCGAGCAGACGATCGCCAGCAGCATCCGCATCGTGGTGCGCAACGCATAGAGCGGAAGATTCGCCGGGTCGAGCGAGACCGGCTTGACCTCAAGCGCCGACAATGGCGCCGTGGTCTGCTCGCCGCCATAGACGATCAGCACCATGGCGCCGATCACCAGGATCAGCGCGACGACATCCCAGATGTTGGGCCGCAGGGCCTGTCCCAGCGCGGCCGGGCGGAGATCTTGAACAGCCATCAGGCGCGCCCTGGTCAGAATTCGCCGTGCAAGCGCCCCGAGAAGATCGAGACCGGCCCACGATCGGCGTTATAGGCGGGATTGGCGATGAGTTGATAGTCAGCCGTTGCCGTAAAGTGGGTGTCGATGGCGTAGGCGTAATAGGCCTCCAGAATTTGCTCGGGGCGATAGTTGAGCTGGCCATCGCCGATCAGCAGGCCGTTGCCGCCAGCGGCAAGAAAGTCGCGGTGCGCGTCGGAAAGGCCATTGATGGCGCCGCCGATGCCGATCGTATCGCTCGGGCGTCCCCAGCTTCCGCCCTTGATCGACAGCCCAGCCGAGATGCTGCGGTCGATATCGGTGAATGACAGGATCTCGTTCTGACCGTCATTCCAGCTCGCGCGGGCGAACAGGCCGACATCCTTCACGATCTGCTGCTCGGCGTTGAGATAAAAGCCGTATTTGAGGGCGTCGTGACGGATGCTCGCCATCACGGTGTTGATATCCAGCGCGGGGTCGGCCGCTTCGACCGCCAGGGCCTCGCGATAATTGCCGGTGTTGCCGTCGTTGGCGAACGCGCCCAGCCGCAATTTGCCGGGCTGATCGAAGATGGAATGGCGTTCCTCGAATTCGACCACTGTGCCGAAATTCCTGGCACTGACGACGAGAACATCGCTGTTGGGGGCGCTCGGCACCTCGAACGCCCCGGCGCGCACCGCCCAATCCTTGCGATTGAACTCGACCACCGCGCCGCGCGTGAATCCCGGCAGGTCGGCCGGGAAATCATAGGCGGCGGACGACCACATTGCCCAGTTCATGAAATCCGCCCGCGGATCGTGCGCATAGCTGTTGTTGTCGAAGAAATCGCCGATAGCGAAACGCCCGGCAATCAGCGTGATGCGGTCGATGTCGCGCTTGCCGGGCAATTGATTGGGGCCGTCTGCGACGTCCTCCTGCTCGCCGCCCAGACCGAACGTCTGTTTCAGATAATAGCGCTGCGCCCGGTATCTCGGCTCCGCGGAGCCGGCCTTTTGCGCTTCGCCGTTGGGAAACCCGGCCAGGCCGAGGGTGCCATCGAGGCCGAACCCCTGCGCCAATTCGGGATCGAAATAGAACTCGCCGTCCTGCCACAACCGCACCCCAAGAAAGGCGGAGGTGGTCCAGGTGGCCTGGGCCTGGCTGCTGCCGGGAAGACTGTTGGCACCCGCATAGGGCGAGCGGAACGAAGGATAGACCTGCGGAAGATAGGTTGTTTGGGCGTGGACGTTCCAGTTGTCGGATCCCGGAAGCACCGCGTTCGGGGGGCCCTGCGTGTTCCACAACGGGTTATCGCCCAAGCGATAATTCAGTCCGAGTTTGACGAGGTGCACGCGGGGATCGACGTTGATGTCGGGAAGTCCGAAACTGCCGACGTTGTAAGTTCGACGCGCTAGATCGATATAGTCATATTCGAGCTTGGCGCTCCAGTTGCCGCTCACGGCGAACTCGACACCCGCGCCCGCGGTCCAGCCGGTCTGGATCTGTCCAGGCTCTGCAAACACGCTCCCCGCGGCCTCTTTGAGGTTGACGTGGGTGTGTGCCCAGGCAAATCCACCCGTCACATATGGCATCCATGTTCCGAACGCGTATCCGATCCGGCCGTGTACGGTGCTGACGTAATCGAGCGAGGTGTGAAACGGACTCGGCACGAGACGCGGGGCATCGACCGGACTGGCGAACGACGCGTCCGCCTCGATGCCGAGCACGACATGGTTCGCGAACTGCTTGTTGTAGCCGGCTTCATAACCGCCGATCAGGCCGGTGATGCTGGTTGGAAGCACAATACCCTGGTCGGGTTGCGGATGGGTGCCGGCACCGAGGCTTCCGCCGCCATAGCCGGCGTGGCCCCCGATATAGAATCCGGTCCAGTCGTAGAGGGTCTGTAGAGCAGGCGCCTTGAGCGCCATGTCGGCCGCCGCGGCCGGGTGGACGAACACCAGCAGGCCGAGCCCAACGCATGCTGACTTCTCTGGTTCGGCGGTAGCGAATCATTGGATGGCTTTTTTCAGCGCGAACATCCCGGCGGTTTCTTCCGTCATCTGCAGTTTCGCTGGCACCCCGGCACCGATCCGGGAATACCGGCCATTGCGAGCAAAAGCCGGACTCGACGGAGGCGCCATCCGCCCGCGAGAGTTATCGCCAACAATCTCCATGCCTTATTGCAAGTAATTCGCAATTGCAACAAACACCCACAAGCCTTGAATGAATGGCATGTGGCTGTGACAACCCCGCAACATCTTCCGTCTCCGGAGCTCGATCGCCCCGGATTCGCAAATTCGCCGTGTCGGATCAGCCGGCTGAGGGATAGGGACGTTGGACCTCCACGGTGACGTGGGAGAGATCGGCGAGGGTAGCCAATCTCTGCCGGTAGTGCGCTGCCTCGCGCCGCCCGGTGGTCGCAACCGAAACGATGGCGCCGAGATGTCCGGGCCCGAGCCGCCACAGATGCAGGTCGATGACCTGATCGCCCTCGGTCTCGATCAACTGGCGAACCCGCTCGGCCATGCGCGGATCCGGCGTGCGGTCGAGCAGAATGCCGCCGGTGTCGCGCAGCAACCCGACCGACCAGTTGGCGATGACCATGGCGCCGATCAGGCCGGCCAGCGGGTCCATCCAGAGCCAGCCGAACGCGCGCGCCAGCAAGAGCCCAACGATGACCAGAACGGAAACGGCAGCATCGGCCATCACGTGAACCACCGCGGCCCGCATATTGTTGTCGCGGTGATGCGCGCCATGACCATGCTGGTGATCGTGCTCCTCGTCGTGAGCATGCTGATGGCCATGATGATGCCCGCCGGCCAAAAGCCAGGCGCTGACGACATTCACCACCAGACCAAGCACGGCGATCGGGATCGCTTCGTTGAAGCTGATCGGAATCGGATGGAGCAGGCGCGATACCGCCTCATAGCCGATCAGCAGGGCGATCATCGCCAACACGATGGCGCTGCTGTATCCGGCGAGGTCGCCGAATTTGCCGGTGCCAAAGCTGAAGGTACGGTCGTTGGCATATTTGCGGGCAAAGGAATAGGCCAGCGCGGCGAGCAACAGGGCGCCGGCATGCGTGGACATATGCAGCCCGTCGGCGATCAGGGCCAGCGAGCCGAATAGCACGCCGCCGATGATTTCGGCGATCATCATGATGCTGCACAGAATGATCACTCCCCAGGTGCGGCGTTCTGCCTGTTGGTGATCGCGGCCCAGAAACACATGGTCATGGGGCCGAAGCTGGAAGGTCTTGTCTGCATCGCTCATCGCGTTTGCTCACTTGAGATAAGTGTGGACCACTTCGATGAGTTGATCGGCCGCGTCAGCGTTCAGCGCGCCGGGATTCTTGTCGGGGTCTACAAGGTGGGTGCGGATGTGGTCTTCCACCACCTCGGCCATCAGTCCGGCGACGCCGCCACGAACGCCCGCAATCATGTGCATGATGCGCTCGCATTCGGCCTCTTCGGCGAGGGCGCGCTCAATCGCTTCGATCTGGCCGCGAATGCGACCGACGCGCGCCGCAAGCTTCTTCTTGTTTCGGATCGTATGCGCCATGAATGAAGCTGTTTATAGGATACCACCCTATCCTATGGGGGTGTCAGTTTGTCAACCGGAAAGGATGGTCGGAACTCCAACCTGTTCGAGGTGCGGCCCGTTGTGGTCCGTCTGGCTGTTTGGACGCGCCTGTTCGATTCCGGTTCGACTGGCCGTCGCGTGGCGGGAAGATCAGGTAATTTATAAAATGATTACAGCGTATTAGTTAGACTGAAGTACCGGTCACGGCCGCGGTCCCGGCAAAAGCCTCTTCACATCGAATTTATCGACGTCCGCAAGCAATTCGATGAATGCGCGCGCGCCGTGATCGAGCAGACGCTCGCCTTTTTCCGCAGCGGCGAGCGTGGCATCGCCGGTGGCGCCGCTGGGGTGAAGGTCCTGGGCCTGCCAGGCGAACGGCGCCGGCCTGTGCGCGGCAAGCCAGCGATGATCCGTTTCCATCGCCACACTTGCGGGCTGAAAGTTGGCGATCGCCTGCTTGCGCACATGCTGCGCATATCGTGCCAGCATGATCGACGTCTCGATCGCGCCGCCATGAACGCCGTGACGCAATTCCTGCTCCGGGAACAAGCCGTCCGGCACGCCGAAACGCGACCACGAGGTCGTGACAACGAGAAGCCCATGGACGGCGCGCAGATCCTGCGCGACCAGGGTCATGGCGGCGCTGTTGCCGCCGTGGCTGGTAACGATCACGAGCTTTTTGACGCCGGCGCGCGCCACGCTGGCGCCAAGCGCCATCCAGCTTTTCAGCGCAACTTCGGCCGGCAACGTCAGGGTGCCGGGATAACCGATATGCTCGGTGGAAATGCCGACCGGCTGTAGCGGCAGAAAGGTCGCCGGAAGGCCGTCAGGCAGCAGCTCCAGCACGCGCGCTAGATAGGCCTGTGCGATCATCACATCGGTGCCCAAGGGCAGATGGGGGCCGTGTTGCTCGGTTGCCGCCAGCGGCAGCACCGCAATCCATCGCGATGGATTGGCCGCAGCCATATCGGGCCAGCAAATGTCGGTCCAATCGCGGGGAGGCGCCGTTGCAATCATCGAGCCAAGCGTTCCTTTAGGAAGAGTTGCAAGGTAGTTTCATCCCGGGCAAGGGCACACCGAGGTCGGAACCGGCACGGTGCCTACTATCATGGCCAGAATGATTGACGGAGTCCAACGATGAACCCGGGTCTTTTGTCGCGAGCGTTAACGGCCGGCCTGATCGCACTGCTGATAGGCGTTTCGCCCGGCCGCGCCCAGACGCTGGACAAGGTTTCGTTCGGAACCAACTGGGTCCCCGAGCCGGAGCACGGCGGCTTCTTCCAGGCGCTAGCCGACGGTACCTACAAAAGCTACGGGCTCGACGTCACCATCGTGCCAGGCGGTCCGAACGACAACAACCGCATGCTCCTGATCGCCGGCAAGCTCGACTTCTTCATGAGCGCGAACTCCCTGCAATCCTTCGATGCGGTGACCAACAATGTTCCGCTGGTCGCGGTCGCGGCCATATTCCAGAAGGATCCGCAGGTCTTCCTGACCCACCCGGAATCAAAGGTTACCGGCCTGGAAGATCTGAAGCCGCTGACGCTGTTCGTCTCCAAGGAGGGCATTTCGAGCTATTTTCAATGGCTGAAGTCCGAATATGGTTTCAGCGAGGCCAAGGTCAAACCCTACACATTCAACCCGCAGCCATTCCTGGCCGACAAGCAGAGCGCGATGCAGGGATATGTGACCTCGGAGCCGTTTGCGATCGAAAAGGCGGCCGGCTTCAGGCCGGGCGTGATTCTTCTGGCGGATTACGGCTTCAACGCCTACTCGACATTGATTGAAACGCGCCGCGACCTGATCGACAAGAAGCCCGACCTGGTGCAGCGTTTCGTCGATGCCTCGATCATCGGCTGGTACCATTATCTGTACGGCGACAATGCCCCGGGCAATGCGATGATCAAGAAGCTCAATCCGGAGATGACCGATGAGCTGCTGGCTTATTCCGTCGCCAGGATGAAGCAGTATGGAATTGTCGATTCCGGCGACACCCTGCGCGACGGCATCGGCGCCATGAATGACACAAGGGAAACGAGCTTCTTCGACAAGATGGTGCGTGCCGGCGTCGTGCGCAGCGACATCGACTACCGCAAGGGCTACACCCTGCGCTTTGTCAACAAGGGTGTCGGCCTGGATTTGCGGCCAAAGAATCAGAAGTCAATGATCAATTCCGCGGCCGCATCCGACATCGCTGCCGGTCGGTTCGGGCTCGCGGCGAGCCTGCGCGGCGTCACCAAGACCTATGACAGCGGCGTGAAGGCGCTGGGGCCGATCGATCTCGACGTCCGGCAGGGCGAGTTCGTGTCCCTGGTCGGGCCGTCGGGTTGCGGAAAATCGACGGCGCTGCGCCTGATCGCCGGCCTCAATGCGCCGACCTCCGGCACCGTGCAGGTCGCTCACCGCAGCGGGCAGGCGCGCGCCTGTCATTCGATCGGCTTCGTTTTCCAGGAACCGACCCTGATGCCCTGGGCCCGCGTTCGCGACAATGTGCGGCTGCCGCTGAAACTGGAAAAGATGCCGGCAGCGGAGGCCAACGCGCGTGTCACGGATGCCCTGACGCAGGTCGGCCTTGCGGAATTTGCCGACGTCTATCCCCGCGAATTATCCGGCGGCATGAAGATGCGGGTCTCGCTGGCGCGCGCGCTGGTTACCAATCCGGATATCCTGTTGATGGATGAGCCGTTCGCTGCACTTGATGAGATCACCCGCTTCCGGCTCAACGACGATCTGCTGTCGCTGTGGCGTAATCTGCGCAAGACCGTCATCTTCGTCACGCATTCGGTGTTCGAGTCGGTATACCTGTCGCAACGCGTGATTTTGATGACCACGCGACCTGGACGCGTCGGCGCCGAGTTTCGTATCGACGCCGCCGAGCCGCGGGGCGCCGAGTTTCGTACCTCGGCCGTCTATGCCGGCTATTGCCGCACGGTCTCCAACGCGCTGGCGCCGCTGCATTCAGGAAAGACCGGCTGATGGACGCGCTGCAAACGCCGCCATCTTCAACCGGCCGAGCAGCAGACATCCGCACGCTGCGTTTGGCGCGGGTTCTGCTCCCTGTCATGGTGCTTGCGGTGGGGGTGGCGGCATGGGAATTCGTGGTGCGGATCAATCATATTCCGCTCTATGTGCTGCCCGAACCGTCAGCGGTGGTGCGAACGCTGTTTGACGACTGGCCGGTGCTCTCGCTGTCGCTGCTGACCACGCTGCTCACGACGCTGGAGGGTTTCGCTGCTGCCGCCGTCGGCGGCATCGCGCTGGCGTTGTTGTTCAATCGGTCGAAATGGCTGGAATATTCGCTGTTGCCTTATGCGGTGATCCTGCAGGTCACTCCGGTCATCGCCATCGCGCCGCTGCTCCTGATCTACCTGCCGCAGCACGCTGCGGTGATCGTCTGCGCCTGGATCGTCGGCTTCTTCCCGGTGTTGTCCAACACCACGCTCGGCCTGAATTCGGTCGATCGCAATCTGGTCGGGCTGTTTCAGCTTTACGGCGCCTCGCGGATGCAGACCTTGCGCTATCTCAAATTGCCTGCAGCGTTGCCGTTCATTCTCGGCGGCCTTCGCATTGCCGGCGGCCTGTCGCTGATCGGCGCGGTGGTCGCCGAGATCGCGGCCGGCTCCGCCGGCGCGGGGTCCGGATTGGCCTATCGAATAGCAGAGTCCGGCTATCGTCTCAACATGCCCCGAATGTTCGCCGCCCTGCTGTTGCTCTCCGTGGCCGGAATTGTCATTTATGCGCTGCTCGCGCTAATCTCGCATCTGGTATTGCGGCGCTGGCACGAGAGCGCGCTTGGAAAGGAAAACTGATGGTGGACGGAAAGATCTCTTCCGAAAAGATCGACCTTCTGATCTACGGGCCGAGCAAGCCGATCGTCGACAACGGCTTTTCCGACCAGTTCGTGCTGCATGCCTTTGAAACCAAGCATGACCTCGAGCGCCTGAGCCCGGCGGTCGCCGCCAGGATCCGCGGCGCGGCGGTCACCTACAATACGGTGCGCGGCGACAGCACGACGCTGGCGCAGTTTCCGAAGCTCGAGATCGTCTCCAGCTTCGGAGTCGGTTACGATCACATCGACGCAAACTATGCGCGCGAGCATAATATCATGGTCACCAACACGCCGGATGTCCTGACCGAGGAGGTCGCCGACATCGCCATGGGGCTTCTGATCGCGACACTGCGCGAGTTCGTCAAGGCCGATCGTTACCTGCGCTCCGGGCTGTGGACGACCGAGAATTTTCCCTTGAGCACCGGCTCGCTGCGCGACCGCAAGGTCGGGATGGTCGGTATGGGGCGGATCGGCCAGGCGATCGGACGAAGGCTCGAGGCTTCGCGCGTTCCGGTGGTCTATCATTCACGCAACCCGGCTCGCGGCGTCTCCTACCAGCATTATCCGGACCTGATGAAGATGGCCGAGGCGGTCGATACGCTGGTGGTCATCGTTCCCGGCGGCGCCGCCACCACCGGGATGATCAATGCCGAGGTGATGAAGGCGCTCGGACCGCGCGGGGTGATCATCAATGTCGCGCGCGGCACCGTGGTCGACGAGCAGGCCCTGACTGCCGCGCTCAAGTCGGGAACTATCCTGGCGGCGGGGCTTGATGTGTTCGACAAGGAGCCGAATGTGCCGGACGAGTTGAAGGCGATGCAGAACGTGGTGCTGCTACCGCATATCGGCTCCGCCTCGGTGGTGACCCGCAATGCCATGGATCAACTGGTGGTCGACAACCTCAAGGCCTGGTTCGCCGGAAAACCGCCGCTGACGCCGGTGGCGGAAACCCCGGCGAAAAATCGCTGATGGCGCGGCGCCCCGACATCGCGGTTGCGACGCTTCTGGCGGCGGTCGCCTGCGGATCGCCGGCGCGGTCGCAGGATGCCGCGACCCTGAAAAAGGACATGATCGGCCAATGGGAGCTCGCGACCACCGACCGCAGCAAGACCTGCGTGGTTACGCTGAAGAACGATTCGACGCCGCAGGGGTTCAAGCTTGAACTCGAGCCGAACTGCGCGGCGGCGCTGCCCTTCACTAGGGATATCGCCGCCTGGAGCATCAAGGGACTGGGCGATATCGTGCGGCTGCAGGATGCGGCGGGGCAGCCGGTGGTCGATTTCACCGAAGTCGAGACCGGTATTTTCGAAGGCATGCGAACCGGCGAGGGCATCTACATCCTGCAGAATCTCGTCGCAGCCCGCTCGTTGGCAAAATCCATGGATCAGATGATCGGCGACTGGGCGATGGTTCGCGGCGACGGCCAGACGATCTGCGGTCTGACCCTGACCAACACCGAGGCGACCGCGGACAATTTTCAGGTTTTTCTGAAACCGAAATGCGACCCGACGATTGCAGCGTTCGCGCCGACCCAATGGCGGCTCGATCATGGCCAGATCCTGCTGATGGCGGCGAGCGGCGAGACCTGGCAGTTCGAGGCCGACGACAACGCCCAGTGGCGGCGGGTGCCCGACCGCGCCGATCCGCTGATCATGTTGCGGCAATAAGGCAATCGGGCCGATCCCGGGTCGGTCAGCCCGGCACTTTTTTGCAAGATGGCTGTCGATCCGGCAGGGGCTGGTTCGTCGATTCAAAGGGGCGAGATAGTTCCGGCGGGCCCGGTGGCCGCGGCTCGCCCTCGACAAGGAGTCTTCCGATGCGCTTCATGTATATCGTCAAACACCCCGGTCCGGCTGGCAATCCGACCCCCGAATTGATGCAGGCCATGCACAAGCTCGCCGACCGCGAGACCAAGGCGGGCCGCATGCTCGACAATGGCGGACTGATGCCGATCCAAACCGGCGCCCAGGTGCGCATCGCCGATGGCAAGCTCAGCCTGATCGATGGCCCGTTCGTGGAAGCCAAGGAGATTGTCGGCGGCTACGCGATCTTCGAGCTCCGCGACAAGGAAGAAGCCATCGCCATGGCCCGGGAATTCATGCAGTTGCACCTCGACCACATGCCGCGCTGGGAGGGGACATGCGAGGTGCGCGCGTTTGCCGGCCCGTGAGGCGGTCGAGCGTCCGGTGCGGCCGGCGGCCATGACGCCCGCCGACACCCATCACACGATACTCGCGGTGTGGCGGATCGAACAGCCCCGGCTGATCACGAGCCTTTCGCGAATGCTGCGCGATGTGTCGCTGGCCGAAGATGTGACGCAAGAGACGCTGGTGACGGCGCTTGAGCACTGGCCGGCGACCGGCATTCCGGAAAAGCCCGGTGCCTGGCTGATGGCGGCCGCCAGACGCCGGGCCCTGGATCATCTGCGCCGCGGCCGGATGCTGTCGCGCAAACACGAGATGGTTGCCCGCGACTTGGAGCAGGAACAGCAGGCGATGCCCGACCTCGACTCCGCGCTTGACGACGATATCGGCGACGAGATGCTTCGGCTGGTCTTCACCGCCTGTCACCCGCTGCTGTCGTCCGACGGCCGTACGGCTCTGGCGTTGCGGATGATCTGCGGCCTGACCACCGGGGAAATCGCGCGCGCCTTCCTGTTGCCGGAGGCGACCATCGCCCAGCGCATCGTCCGCGCCAAGCGGACACTTTCGGACTCGGGGCTGGCATACGAGACGCCGCGCGGCGAGCAACTCTCGGCGCGGCTTTCATCGGTGCTGGAGGTCGTCTATCTGATTTTCAACGAGGGCTATACCGCCGCGTGCGGCGAGCACTGGCTGCGTCCGCAGCTCTGCCAAGAAGCGCTCCGCATGGGCCGCGTGCTGACCTCGATCGCGCCGAGCGAACCTGAAACTTACGGCTTGCTGGCGCTGATGGAGCTGAACGCCTCACGCACCGCAGCGCGGACAGACGCCGCCGGTGAACCGATCCTGATGCTGGATCAGGACCGCTCGCGGTGGGATCGGCCGCAGATCCGTCGCGGGATGCAGGCGCTGCGGCGCGCTCGCGAACTCGGCGGCAGCGGTGGCTTTTATGTGCTGCAGGCCGCCATTGTCGCCTGCCATGTCGAGGCGCGCCGTGCCGACGACACCGACTGGCCGCTGATATCGGCGCTGTATGCCGAGCTCGCTGCGCTGGTGCCTTCGCCGATTATCGAGCTCAACCGCGCGGTTGCCGTCGGCATGGCCGAGGGCCCGCAAACCGCACTGTCGATCGTCGATGGCCTTGCCGGCGAGCCCGCGCTGCAGGGCTATCATTTGCTGGGCAGCGTGCGCGGCGACCTGCTGTACCGGCTCGGCCGCTTTGACGAGGCGCGCGCCGCGTTCGAGGCCGCCGCCGCGCTCGCCGGCAACAGCCGCGAACGCGATCTGCTGAAGCGTCGCGCGGCGGCAGCGAATGATGCGGTGTCATGACAGGCTTGGCCGGTCCGCGCATTGACATGCCAGGCTCAGGGCTGACACCGCAACCCCGGGAGCCATGTCTCATACCAACGGCCACAATCTCTGACTCGTCATGCCCGCACTGGTTGCGGGCATCCACGTCTTCAAAGCCGTTCCAATCAAAAGGCGTGGATGGCCGGGACGAGCCCGGCCATGACGATGTGGATGGGTCACCGCCAAGGCCGTTGGTCTCAGATCAGCCGCAGGGCCTTCAAACTGGCATGACCGTTCTTGCCGACAATGATGTGATCATGCACGGCGATGCCGAGCGGGGTGGCGATGTCGACGATCGCGAGGGTCATCTGGATATCCGCCTGCGACGGTGTCGGATCGCCGGACGGATGGTTGTGCACCAGGATGATCGCGGTGGCCGACAATTCCAGCGCCCGCTTGATTACTTCGCGCGGATAGACCGGCGTGTGATCGACGGTGCCGACCTGCTGCACCTCGTCCGATATCAGTTGGTTGCGCTTGTCGAGAAACAGCAGGCGAAACTGCTCCCTGTCGGCGAACGCCATGCTGGTGCGGCAATAGTCGATCACCTGGTTCCAAGAGGATAACAAGGTGCGCTTCTTCAGCTCGCCCCTGGCGATGCGGCTGGCGACCGCGGCGATCAGCTTGATGTGGGTGACGGTCTTTTCGCCGAGCCCGTCGACCTTCTGCAGCCGGGCCTCCGGCGCGTGAATGACTTCGGCGAACGAGCCGAACTGGTCGATCAGCGATTTGGCCAGCGGCTTGACGTCGCCACGCGACAGGCTGCCAAACAGCAGCATTTCCAGCAATTCGTAGTCGCTGAGTGCATCCGGCCCGGCGAGACGGAAACGCTCGCGCAGCCGCTCGCGATGACCGAGATAATGCGGCGTGGCGGCTTCGGGTCGATCGTTGGGCTGGGCGGGCTTGCTCGACATGGCGCCAACCATGCCGCGGCTAGCGGGTTTTGCAACCTTGAATTGTGATCGGTCAGGCCGGCGGCCGCTCGGCGTGGCGTTGCGACAGCGTGAAGATTTCGACGCCGTTAGCCGTAACGCCGACCGAATGCTCGAATTGCGCCGACAGCGAGCGGTCGCGCGTCACCGCGGTCCAGCCGTCAGACAGGATCTTCACATGCGGCTTGCCGAGATTGATCATCGGCTCGATGGTGAAGAACATGCCGGGCTTCAGTGCCACGCCCTCGCCGGGCCGGCCGATATGAATGATGTTCGGCTCGTCGTGGAACATGCGGCCCAGGCCGTGGCCGCAGAAGTCACGCACCACGCTCATGCCTTGCGGCTCGACGAAACTCTGGATGGCATGGCCGATATCGCCGGTGGTGGCGCCGGGCTTGACCGCGGCGATGCCGCGCATCATGGCCTCGTAGGTCACTTCGATCAGCCGTTCGGCCTTGCGGGCCACGGGCCCCACCGCATACATCCGGCTGGAATCGCCATACCAGCCCTCGACGATGAGGGTAACGTCGATGTTGACGATATCGCCTTCCTTCAGCGCGCGGTCGCCGGGCATGCCGTGGCAGACCACGTGGTTGATGGAGGTACAGGTCGAATAGCGGTAGCCGCGATACATCAGCGTGGCCGGGTAGGCGCCATGGCCAAAGGCGAATTCGCGGACGAAGTCGTCGACCCGCGAGGTCGGCACGCCCGGTTTCACGATGTCGGTGAGTTCGTCGAGGCATTTCGCCACCAGCGCGCCAGCCTTGCGCATGCCGGCGAAAGCGGCCGGCCCGTGCAGTTTGATCTGCCCGGTCTTGCGCAGGGAGGTATCGGAGGCTTCGACATAGCTCATGGGATGTTCATGTTTCGGCTGGCTGGCCGGCGAATGGCTGATTGAAGCTCCAATTTAATGATCGGGACGACCAGTGCAAGCCAAGTCTAATCGCGCGGCCGGATGTGGGCTGAGGAACCGGGTCCGCCGTTGGCGTCAACTTGGAACCTCTACCGTGGTCTCGACCGGCAGCGCGCCGCCGCGGACGCGGATTTCCCGCACCGGATAGGGGACGCGGATGCCTTCCCGCTTGAACGCCTCCCACAGCGCCAGCATGACTTCGCTCTTGACGTTATCCATACCATCCGGATCGGGAATCCAGAACGTCAGCGAAAACTTCATGCCAGCTTCGGCAAACTCCACCAGGATGCAGTTCGGCGGCCTGCTCTTGATCGCGCGCGGCGCCGTGGAGGCGACATCCATCGCAAGCTTGCAGACCAGCCGCGGGTCGGCGTCATAATTGGTGCCGAAATTAACCTTCACCAGGGTATTCTTGTCAGTGTAGGTCCAGTTGGTGACTTTCTGCGTCACCAAATCCTCATTCGGGATGAGAAATTCGCGACCGTCGCCGGCGGCGACCGAGATATACCGCGTCTTCATCGCGCTGATGCGTCCCGAACTGTCGCCGATGGTGACGAGATCGCCCGGCTTCACCGATTTGTCGGCGAGCAGGATGATGCCGCTGATGAAATTGGCGACAATCTTCTGCAAGCCGAAGCCGATGCCGACGCCGGCGGCGCCCGAGAAAATCGCGAGCGCCGAGAGATTGATGCCGACCGCGCTCATCACCACGGCGACGGCGAAGATCATCAAGGCGAGCCGGATCATCTTGATCAGCAGCACCTGGATCGAAGGCGTCAGGTCGCCGGATCGCGTGATCCGGCTCTCGGCGAAGTTGCTCGCGACATTGGACAGCCACAACGCCACCACCAGCAGCACGCCGAGCTTGATCAGCAGCAGCGGCGTTAGCCGCAGGCCACCGAGCACGACGGAGACCGAGTTCGAGCGCGTCGATGGTCGGATCAAGCTGGCCGAGAATGCTCAGCGCCGCGACCAGCCACGCCGAGAGCGATACCAGCCGAACCACGAATTCGTTGCGGATGACCGATGTCACGAGACGGATGATCAGCCACGCCAAGGCCAATTTGGCGGCGACGGCGAGCAGGTAGCTGCGGCTCGGCCAGGTCGATGCCCGCATGATGATGCGCGCCACCCGCATCAGGATCGCGAACACCGCGGTCGAGGAGTAGCGGACCAGCACCCGCAACACCAGCCGCAGCGGCGCCGGCCAGCCCATGGCCAGGGTGGTCAGGTCGACCCGCGAACGGATCGCGGTCCCGCTCGCGAACGCGACACCGGCGCCGGCCATGATCAGGCCAAGCTGCAGATAGAACCATGGCGAGGTGACCTCTGCGCCGGCCGAACGCGCCGCGGCATGCAGGAAGTCGAGGACGTCATTCAGGTCCATCGTCAAAACTCATTTCGTGGCAAATCGGCGTCGGGGCAAACCTGATTCGAATGGCGGGCAGAATTCCATAACCGCCGCGCCGACGCCATCGCGACGACACGCCGCAAGCCGGTTCATGCAGGCAAACCGGGTTCGTCGCGGCTTTCGGCAGAAATGGCCTTGGCGTCGAACTGTGGCGACGATAAGGATGCAATTGCAGGTATTTTCGGTGTTCTACGAAAGCGCGCATGGCGTCACTCGATTCGGTCAGCATAGCCATTCTTCTCGGCGCGGTTCTGGTGATGGCGGGAATCCTGTCGAGCCTGCTTGCGCTGCGGTTCGGTGCGCCGCTGCTGCTGGTGTTTCTGCTGATCGGCATGGCGGCGGGCGATTCCGGGCCTGGCCAGATCCGGTTCGACGACGTGCGTACCACCTACCTGGTCGGATCGGTGGCGCTGGCGCTGATCCTGTTCGACGGCGGCCTGCGGACCCGGTTTCAAAGCATCCGCGCGGTGCTGGCGCCGTCGATGGTGCTGGCGACCATCGGCGTGCTGCTGACCGCGCTGATCACCGCGCCGGTCGCCAGATACGCGCTCGACCTGAACTGGGTCGAGGCGCTGCTGGTCGGCGCCGTGGTGGCGTCGACCGACGCCGCGGCGGTGTTTCTACTGGTGCACGCGCAGGGCCTGCGGCTGCGTCCGCGGGTCGGCGCGACGCTCGAGGTCGAGTCCGGTACCAACGATCCGTTCGCGGTGTTTCTCACGCTGATGCTGGTGGAACTGATCTCGAGCGGTGCCAGTTCGTTCTGGCATGTGGCGATGGAATTCGCGCAGGAGGCAGTGCTCGGCGCCATCATCGGCGTGACCGGCGGGCGCCTGGTGGTGCTCGCGCTGAATCGCGTCGCGCTGCCACAAGGCCTGCATGCGCCCTTTGTCGCCACCGCCGCATTGGTGATCTTCGGCGGCGCGCAGATCGCGCATGCCTCCGGCTTTTTGGCGGTCTATCTCGCCGGCATCATTATCGGCAACCAGCCGACCCGCGCGCACAATTCAGTGGTGACGTTTCTCGATGCCGCGACCTGGCTCGCGCAGATCGTGATGTTCGTGCTGCTCGGCCTTCTGGTCTCGCCGCAGCGGCTGGGGAGCAGCGTCGTTCCGGCGGTGGTGGTCGCACTGGTGCTGATGCTGGTGGCGCGGCCGCTGGCGGTGTTCCTGTGTCTGGCGCCGTTTCGCTTCAACTGGCGGGAAAAGATATTCATGGCCTGGACCGGCCTGCGCGGCGCGGTTGCGATCTTCCTGGCGTCGATCCCGATGCTGGTCGGACTGTCGAAGGCCTACCTTTATTTCGACGTCGCCTTTGTCGTCGTCATCATCTCGCTGTTGCTGCAGGGCTGGACGCTGGCCGCCGCCGCCCGGCGCCTGCACGTAGCGCTGCCGCGCACGGAACGCGGGCCGCGCCGCGTCGAACTCGATCTGCCCGGCCAGCTTGAGCAGCAACTGGTCGGCTATCCCGTCCGCACCAAAAGCCTGTATTTCCGGCGCGGGCTGATCCCTTCCTGGTCGAAGCCGACACTGGTGATCCGCGACCAGCGGATTCTCTCGCCCGCCGAGGCCGATCCAGTCAAGGCGGGCGATTACATCTATCTGCTGGCGCCGCCCGAGAAAGCCGAAGCGCTGGATCGGTTCTTTGTCGACATGCCGCCCGGTTCGGCGCCCGACCCGCATCTGCTCGGGGACTTCACCGTAGCGGGCGAAGTCACGCTGGGCGACATTGCCGCGACCTATGGTGTGGCCGTCGACGCCGAAGCGTCAAAGCTCACCCTTGCCGATTATTTCGACGTCCATCTCGATCACGCGCCGAAGGAAGGCGCGACACTCGCGCTGGATAGCATCGTTCTGGTGGCGCGCAGCATCAGCGGCGGCCGGGTCAATGTGGTCGGCCTTCGCCTGCCGGAAGAAGAGGAACAGCCCGTGCCGCTGACCCGTATGGCCTCGTTCCGGCGCCGGCTGTCGGAAATGTGGACGTCGGTCGCCGGAATTTAGCCGTGAACCATCTCGGGGCCGGCGAAAACCTTATCGCTTTGTCGCCAGGGTGCGGCCAACAATCCGCCGCAACCGCCGCAGGTTTGCGCAGCGTCGTGACCCGCGGAACCGGAACACCCAGCGTTCCCAACGGTTTTAGCGGTGTTGCGCCGGTGAAGACGGCGCAACGGGAAGATGGTTTCGACAGGAGTAACCCATGCGAAAATACCTCATACCCATCGTTGCGGTCGCCGCGCTCGGACTGGCCATGCCCGCTTTGGCCTATGATTCGAACGACGTCATTTCGATGCAGGAAGCCCTCGGTGTCGCGACCGATATCGGTCTTGTCACCGTCTCCCACACCGAGTTTGCCGGCGACGAATGGCAGATCGAGGGACGGGATATGTCGGGTCGCTATATGGAGGTGGACGTCGACGCCGCCACCGGCGACGTGCTGAATGTAGACCGGTAGGCTACCGATCGGCGCCGGCATTTCGGGGCGCGCCGCGTCAGCCGTCATTGCGAGGAGCGATAAGTGACGAAGCAATCCATGCCTCCGTTACGCCATGGATTGCGTCGCGGAGCCTGTCATCGGAGCGCGAATTCGCGCGACCCGTTGGCTCGCAATGACAGAGTCAACACGTCATTCCGAGGCGCGCATCAGCGCGAAGCCCGAATCCATCCTCCCCTCTGCTGCGTCATGGATTCCGGGCCGCGCCAAGTGGCGCGTCCCGGAATGACGCAGGTATTCGGATCGCGCCCGTCGGGTTGCGGCAGAGTGGCACGACGGGCAAATTCCGCTTCACCGAGACCCCAAATCAGTGGCTTAACTCCGGCCGAGCATCCCACCGCCGTCATTCCGGGGCGTGCCTCTTGACGCGAGCCCGGAATCCATACTCCCGATGGTGGTTATGGATTCCGGGCCTGCGCCAAGTGGCGCATCCCGGAATGACGAAGGAGAGACCCGCGCCAAGCGGGCGCATCCCGGAATGACGAGACGTGATTCGCCCTCGGCAAATCAGCGAAACAACACCGCCACGGCGGTTGAGGAATACGCCGACACTCATTAATCTGGCCGCGGGTCGAAGGCACGACCCGCGCGGAGAGACACACCATGCCCGGCTCGCCCGATGACCGACTTGACTTTGCGCCTGACCATGATTCCCCGATCCCCTATATGCAGCGGACGCGCGACTATTACGCCGCGATCGGCTACACGACGCCCTACCGCTGGGCGCACTATGTCGGTGCACCGTTCCAGCCGCTGAAAAAGCCGCTCAGGCAATCGCGCGTGACCATCGTCACCACCGCCGCCCCTTTTGATCCGGCGAAAGGCGACCAGGGCCCTGGCGCGGCGTATAATGGCGGTGCCAAGTTCTACACGGTCTATGATGGCGATACCTCGAAGCAGCACGATTTGCGCATCTCTCATATCGGCTATGACCGCAAGCACACCACCGCGACTGACAGCGGCACCTGGTTTCCGCTGCCGCAGCTTCTGAAGGCTGCCGCCTCGGGGCAGATCGGCGAGGTCGCGCCGCGCTTCTTCGGCGCGCCGACCAATCGCAGTCACCGGGTCACCATCGACGTCGACGCCCCGGAAATCCTTGCCCGCTGCCTCGCCGACAAGGTCGATGCCGCCGTGCTGGTACCGAACTGTCCGGTTTGCCACCAGACCGCCGGCCTGATCGCCCGCCATCTCGAAGCCAACGGCATTGCCACGGTGGTGATGGGATGCGCCAAGGACATCGTCGAGCACGCGGCGGTGCCGCGCTTCCTGTTCAGCGATTTCCCGCTGGGTAACTCTGCCGGCAAGCCGCACGATGAAGAGTCGCAGGCGCAGACGCTCGGACTGGCGCTCGGTCTGCTGGAGCAGGCGTCCGGCGCGCGCACCACCATGCAGTCGCCACTGCGCTGGAGCGAGGATGCGTCCTGGAAGCTCGACTTCAACAACATTTCGCAGATGAGCCCGGAAGAACTGGCCCGGCGCCGCAGCGAATTCGACAAGCAGAAAGAAATCGCGCGTGGCAACCGGGCCGCCTGACGTCGGCCGTGCCGCCAGGAACACGAAGATGGCCACCCGGAGGACACCGACGTGACGCGTCCGTTCGAAGGCGTGAAGATTCTTGACTTCACGCAGGTGCTGGCTGGTCCCTATGCGAGCTACCAGCTCGCCTTGCTCGGCGCCGACGTCATCAAGGTGGAGCGGCGCGAAGGCGAGGACATGCGCCGCACCCCGCTCAGCCGCGAATGGGCCGATCGTGGCCTCGCTCCGGCCTGGCAGGCGATCAACGGCAACAAGCGCAGCCTGACGCTCGACCTGCAGAAGCCGGAGGCGATCAGCATCGTCAAGCAGCTCGCCGCACAAGCCGATGTGGTGATGGAAAACTTTCGTCCCGGCGTGATGGACAAGCTCGGAATTGGCTACGCCGCGCTCTCGGCGCTGAACCCGAGGCTGATCTATTGCGCGATCAGCGGCTTCGGCCAGACCGGCCCGGATCGTCTCGGCGCGGGCTACGACGGCAAGATCCAGGCGATGTCGGGCATCATGGCGATCACCGGCCACGAGGAGACCGGGCCGACGCGCGCCGGCTTCGCAGTCTGCGACGTGCTTTCCGGCGCTACGGCCGCGTTCGGCATATCAAGCGCGCTGTTCCAGCGTACCCACACCGGCAAGGGGCAGATGGTCGACGTCTCCATGCTCGAGGCGACGCTGGCGTTCCTGTCGGGACAGGTGGCGGACTACGCCGTAGCCGGCCATCGCCAGCAATTGTCCGGCAATCAGGCGGTGAGCCGGCGACCAACCGCCAACCTGTTCAAGGCGGGTGATGGCTATCTGTTGCTCGCTGTGAACAGCGAGAAGCAATACCGGTCGCTGATGACTGCGCTCGGTCGCGCCGATACGCTGGAGGATTCGCGCTTCGCCGACTGGTTCGCCCGGCAGGAAAACGAGCCAGCACTGCGCGCCATTATCGAGCAGGCGCTTTCGAACAGGAGTCCGCGCGAATGGGAGAAGATCCTCGAGGCGGCGGGTGCACCCTGCGCCAGCATCTGGAAGATCGAGGAAGTGATCGATCACCCGCAGCTAGCGGCGCGCGGCGCCGTTCAGGAGATCGATACGCCTTATGGCCGCCTGCGCTTCGCCGGCAGCGGCTTCCAGCTTGCTCACGGCGGCGGCAGGCTCGACCGCATGGCGCCCGAGCTCGGCGCCCACACCGATGAGGTGCTCGGGTCGCTCGGCTATGACGCCGAAGCGATCGCCGACCTCCGCAGCCGTGACATCGTCTGAGGGCCGTGCCGGGCACCCTCGCCAGCTCACGCCTGCGGGGGAGCGCCCGTCAACACCTTGACGCCGCCGAAGGCCGCAATCTGCCCACGCCGGAGCAGGACGATCTGGGTCGCAAGCTGGCGCAGTTCCGCGGCGTCGTGGCTGACATAGACCATCGGTATGCCGGCCTCGTCGCGCAGCCGCACCAGATAGGGCAGGATCTCGACCTTGCGCCCCTCATCCAGCGATCCCAGCGGCTCGTCGAGCAGCAGCAGTCTTGGTTTGGACAGCAGTGCGCGCCCGAACGCGACACGCTGGCGTTCGCCGCCGGATAATTGACCGGGACGCCGACCGAGCAGGTCGCCGATATCGAGCAATTCGACCACGCGCTTGCGCTGCGCGGAATCGTCGGCGAGACGGTTCATGCGCCGCCCGTAGTCGAGATTCTGCCGCACATCGAGATGCGGAAACAGCCGCGCATCCTGGAATACATAGCCGATACGGCGGCGATGCGGCGGGACATGGACGCGCGCCGAGGTGTCGTCGAGGGTTTCGCCGTCAAGGGTGACAACGCCACGGTCGGGCTTGAGCAGGCCGGCGATCATGTTGATCAGCGAGGTCTTGCCGGCGCCGGAGGCACCGAACAGTCCAGTGACCCGGCCCTCGCTGGCGAACGAGGCCTGCAGCGAGAAATCACCGAGCTGTTTCGAGATGTCGACCCGCAGCATGGATCAGTTCCCGTGCAGGCGCTGGGTGGCTCGCCGCGCGAACCATTCAGAGGCGACCAGTGCGGCCGTCGCGATCACGATCGAGACGATCACCAGTCGCAGCGCCGCGGGGTCGCCGTCCGGCGTCTGGATCAGCGAATAGATCGCCGAGGAAATGGTCTGGGTTTCGCCGGGAATATTCGACACAAAGGTGATGGTTGCGCCGAATTCGCCGATCGCCTTGGCAAAGCCGAGCACCATGCCGGCCAGTACGCCCGGCAGCGCCAACGGCAGGGTAATGGTCAGGAACACCCGCCAGGGCGCGGCGCCGAGCGTTTCCGCCGCCTGCTCCAGCCTGCGATCCACCGCCTCGATCGACAGCCGGATCGGCCGCACCAGCAGCGGAAACGACATCACCCCGCACGACAGCACCGCGCCGGTCCAGCGGAACGCGAACACGATCCCGAGATGATCGGCCAGCCATGCGCCGATCAGGCCGCGCCGGCCGAAGGCGAGTAACAGCAAATAGCCGGTGACCACCGGCGGCAGCACCAACGGCAAATAAACCAGGGCGTCGATCAACGACTTGCCCCAGAAGTTGCGCCGCGCGAGCAGCCACGCGATGGCTATTCCGAGCGGCGTCGCCACCAGCGTCGCAACGGTGGCAACGCGCAGCGAAAGCTGGATCGCCGTCCATTCCGTCGGCGAAATATCAAACACGCTTCAGGTCGTCGGGCTGACTAGGAACTGGAAGCCGTATTTCTCGAAGATGGCCTTGGCCGCCGATGAGCGCAGGAACGCGAGATACCTGCTCGCATCCGGCTTCGCGGTTGCGGTCGCAGCCACCGGATAGATGATCGCCGGATGGGAATCGGCCGGGAAGCTACCGACGATCTTGACGCCGGGTTCGACCTTGGCATCGGTGGAATAGACGATGCCGAGCACGGCCTCACCGCGCGCCACCAGCGCCAGCGCGGCGCGCACGCTCTCGGCCATCGCGAATTTCGGCTCCGCCGCCTGCCAGGCGCCGAGCTTCTCGAGCGCGGCCTTGGCGTATTTTCCGACTGGCACCGCCTTGACGTCGCCGGTCGCGATCTTGCCGTCGCCGGCGAGCTTGGCGAGATCGAAGCCGGGCCCGATCGTCACATTGTCGATCTTGGAATCCTTCGGTGCGATCAATACGATGCTGTTGCCGAGCAGATTGACGCGGGTCGGTTGGTTGATGGTTTTCTTGTTGGTGGCGTAGTCCATCCAGTCGATGTCGGCGGACACGAAAATATCCGCCGGGGCGCCCTGCTCGATTTGCTTGGCGAGCGTCGAGCTCGCGGCATAGCTCGCTATGACCTTGACGCCGGTCTTGGCGGTGTAGGCGGCGTCGACGTCATCGAGCGCGTTCTTCATCGAAGCGGCGGCGAATACCGTGAGGCTCTTGTCCTGGGCACGTACGGGCGACCAGGTCGATCCGCACAGCAGCAGGAAGGTCAGGGAAAGTCCGGCGAGACGATGCATGGGGGCGCTCCTGCGTGTTCGCGACGCGATTTCCGCGCGCAAATCAGGCGTTGATTGAGGTTCGAGCGAGAGGCGGAAGCGCCGTTCCGTCCACCCCTCCGGCTTACGGCCGGTCGGGATTTCGCCAGCGAAAACAATAACAGGCTGAGGATGTGGGTAAAGGCTTCCTTTCTATTCCGACGGCAAGATCGCCACCGACAGGGCGTTGTCTTTGGCGCCGCTGATTTCCAGCACGAACGGGCTTGCCGAAATCTCATACTTCATGGTCTTGCGGATACCGTCGCAGTCGGTCGCGCCACTAAAGCCCTTGGGCTTCAGGGCGTGTCCATCCTGGATCAGATCGACCCAGGCGCCGGTCGACAGGCTGATGGTGTAGAGGCCGGGCTTTGGCGCGCCCTTGAAGCTTGCGAAGCCGGCAAACGTGCCGTCCTTCGGCGCGCGTTCGGGCGCCTTGGGCAGCTTGGCTTCGGCAGGTGTCAGCAAGGCGAGCGTCATTCCGGTCGCGGGCGGGGCGGCGAGTTCGCCACCGGACGCAAGCTTGACCCGGTCCGGCGCCGTCAATGCGGCGCGCTCGCGCTCGATCGGCCACTTGAACTTGTCACAGCCGCTGGGCTCTTCCGCCGCAAGCGCGGAGGCTGTTCCGAGCAGGACAAAGGCGATCAGCAGGGGCGCGCGCATGATCAGTCCACCGCGATCATCACGTCGGAAGCCTTCACCACGACGGTGACATGGCTCTTCGCCTTGATGCCGAGTTCATCGACCGCCTCGTTGGTGATGGAGGAAGTGACGACCTGGCCGTTGCCGATATCGACGCGGACATGCGAGGTGGTCGCGCCCTTCTTCACTTCGACGACGGTACCCTTGATCTGGTTGCGTGCACTGATGCGCATGGGAGCTCTTTCACAATACTCGACCGCGCGCGGCGGCGCCGCGCATTGCGGGCTCGAAATGAGGTGTCGGGACCAACGTCCCACTGGACCACGCGCTTACGGCGCAAGCGGCGGGCGATACTAGCGCATCTTGACGCCGCGGGGATAGCCACCTGGTGAAATACTATGGCTTGGCATTCGGCGCCGCCAGCACCTGGCGGCAGTCGGCCGGCAATTGCGCCAACGTCACCGGCCGCCGCGGCTTCGGCGGTGTCGTCGGCGGCTTCGGATGCAGCACCGAATCCTTGAACCAGTAGGCGAGATCGGCCGGGCGGCAGCCGTCGCCCTCCGGCGGCGTCGGCTGGCTCTCGCATTCGCGGCTGCCGGCGGGGCAGGTGATGCGGATATGGAAGTGATAGTCATGTCCGTACATCGGCCTGACCTTGGAAAGCCAGCCGCGATCGCCCTTGGCTTCGCGGCACAGCGCCTTCTTGATCGCGGCATTGACGAAGATGCGCTGCACCCTCGGCTCCCGCGCGGCGTCGCGGATCACCGCGAGATGGTTCGCGGTCCAGACATGCGGATCGATGTCGAGCCGGTCGGGACGCACCATCATGACCGCGGACATGTCCTCGCGTTCGTTGCGCGACAATTGCCGATTGGGCATCGGCGTCAGCCAGACATCGGCGTCGAGCCCGATTTGATGGCTGGCGTGCCCGGTGAACATCGGTCCGCCGCGCGGCTGCGACATGTCGCCGACCAGCAGTCCGGGCCAGCCGGCGTCCTTGCGCACCTTGGCCGACAGCCGCTCCAGCAGCGCGACCATGTCGGGGTGGGCCCAATTGCGATTGCGTGACAGCCGCATCACCTGCCAGGTCGGGCCATCGATCGGCAGTGCTTCGGCGCCTGCAATGCAGCCCTTGGCGTAGAAGCCGATCACGCGGGTCGGCATCGCCGCCGGCAGCACCTTGCGACCGAACAACTCCTTGGCGGCCAGTTTGGGATCGTTGGGATTGGCGAGTGGCGGCAGCGGCTTGGGATCGACACTGCCCTTGTCCTGCGCCAGTGCTGCGGAGGTGCCGGCGAGAGTCGAGGACAGCAGCAGGAGCAGGGGGAGAACCAGGCGCGGGATCATCAGGACACTCTGCGGCGCACAACCTACCACGGAGTTAGCGCCTGCGAACAAAGCGCGCCAGTCGCAATTGGTTGATGGGGCAAGGGCCCTCGGGACCGTCCGTCCAGGGATTGGAGGCCGTGCAGTTTCATCACACTGCGCCTGGCCGCGTGGATTTCCGCTTGTTCAGATGATAGGTCAGCGCCAGCGCCACGCAATGACGGAGCTGCGGTTCCGGAAGCTCGTTCTCGACGTCGAACAGGATGCTGCGGTTGCCGCCATAGGTCAGCTCGGTCGGATAGAGTTCGCGGAACGTCGCAACCAGATCGGTCTGGCAATGGAAATAGATCGCGTATCGGCTCGCGGTCGATTTCACCCGGTCGATCCGGATCGTGCTGCCGCTTTTGGTTTCGGTGGTGAGATAGCTCGGCTGTCCCCATTTCAGGGTCTCGTGCAACGCACCGACGCCCTTGGTGGCCTGTGCGGTGTCGAAGATCAGCCGACGCAACGCCTGCAGTTTGGTCCGCAACGGCTGCGGATAGGCATCGAAGACCGCATCGACCGCGGGATCCCTCGGAGGCGTGCGCTGCGCCGGGCGTCGTTTTGCCGTGCTCTTCATCGAAGACTGTCCGCCCATCCTGCCGTCGTGTCCAGGGCAACGCAGCCGTTCAGACGTCCTTGGCCGCGGCGCCGGAATTGGCAGCGAGCAGCGCCCGGCCGACGTCTTCATAGTGGGTATCGCGGGCCTGGATCTGCTGGGCAATGGCGTGCATGTCGCGAAACCGACGTTCGAACGGGTTGGCGTTGAACACGGCGGTGGCCCCCGCCATGTGATAGGCGGCGTCGACCACCGAAGCGGTCTGGTGGATGGTCCAGGTCGAGGCCAGGCGAAGCGCGACGCGTTGCTGCTCCGTATAGCTGCCGGTGCGTACCAGATCCTGCCAAACCTCACCGGCGGTTGCATAGAGATAGGCGCGCGCCGCGCGCAGATCACCCTCGATACGACCGAGCGCGCCCTGCACCGCATTGTTCTCGCGCATGGCCTTGACGCCGACCGACGCCTTTCCGCGCGCCAGATCGATCGCGGCATCGAGCGTGGCGCGGGCGACACCGACCGCTACCGCGGCGAAGCCCATCCCGAAAACGATGTTGGTAGTGAGCTGGTAGAGCGGGCCTCTTTCGCGCACCGCCGCGGGATCGTCGCGCAGCGCCGCGAACCTTTCCGGGATGAACAGATTGTCGACCGAATAGCTGTCGGTGCCGGTGCCCCTAAGGCCGATCACGTCCCAGACGTCGTACATCGTGGCGCTCGCGATCGGAAACAGGATGGTGCGGATTTCCGGTGCGCCATCGCCCTTGCGCCGTCGCGAGCCGTCCGCTTCCACGACCTGGACATGAGCGCCGAGCCAGTTGGCTTGGCGGGAGCCGCTGGCGAAGTCCCAGCGGCCATCGGCACGATAGCCACCTGGCACGACCTGCACCTCGCCGGCGATCGCCCCCCAGGCCAGGATGTCGGTGGGCGCGGCAAACACCTCGCGTGCGGTGACGGGATCGAGATAGGCCGCGGTCATGGCGCAGACGCTGCACTGGCCGAGGCACCATGCCGTCGACGCATCGGCCTTCGCTACTTCCTCGAGCATCCGCATGAAGGCGTCGAGCTGCGCCTCGGCACCGCCCGTGCTCTTTGGCAACAGGGCGCGATACAACCCGTTCTCGATCAGGGCGGAAACCACCGGCGGGGTCAGACGCCGCGTCCTTTCGATCTCGTCGGCCTCGCGCGCGATCAGGGGCGCCAGCGCTCGCGCGCGTTCGATCAGGTCGAAACCGGGAACCTTGTTCATGCCTTTCCTCGCGGCCTTGCGGTTCTTCTTAGCCTATATGCAGGGGTAAGGCATCCGTCCGCATCGATCAAGCTGTGGACGTTAGCGCGCCAGTCCAAGCAGAACGAGAATGGCACGGTCCAACAGTCCGGAGGTTTCGGCATCGATTCGGCCGATAACCCGCCGGATCCGGTCGCGCCGAAGCGCCACCATTTTGTCGGTCATGATCTGCGACCGCACCAGCAGGCCGCTTTCCGGCGTGGCTTCGATCAGCGGTCGGAGCAGCAACTTGTCCTGAAGGTCCGACGAGAGGGGGCAGACCAAGAGGGTGGTAAGGTCAGCATTGAATTCGTCGGCCTGCACCACAACTCCCGGCCGCGGCCTTCCGAGATCGCTGGGAATAACCATCAGCACAACATTGCCGCGTGCTATTTCCATGCTTCCCAGTCGTAGACCGACTCGATCCAGTCATCGATCGCGCCATTTTTTGGGTGTTGCGCCATCCGCCTGGCCTGCTTGCGCAAATCTGCAAGAATCTTGGGGTCGCGCAAGTCCGGCACCCAATGCTGCACCGGGCGTAAGCCATGGGCGCGCAGACGCCTGCGGCGCGCGGCCATGCGCTGCTGCGGTGTCCGCGGTTTTGACTTTTTCGGAGCGCGGGCCATCCGCGCATCGTAACATGTTACGGCTCAGATTTCAACCGCAGGTCTCGAAGGTGGCGTATTTGGCTCGATTGCACAGAAGGCGGGCGATGTCGTCCACCTCCCGTGGCCGAGACGGGCCGGCTCCGCTATTCGGTGGCGCCAACGCGCGCCTTGCCCGGTGCACGCGCCTTTTTCCAGTCTCCGGGTGCCAGAACCTTGCTCGCCGACAGGATCTCAATGCCGATGATGTGGCCCTCAGTGTCGACGTCGTAGATGAACGGCCCGGTCTCTTCCGTCCTGTCGACAATTCCGTTTCCGATGGTGATATACACTGCGTCGGCCTCGGCGTCGTAGGTTATGTCGGTCAGGCTTTCGCCTCGCGTTCCGATCGAACATATAACACGAATGCTCGAATTTGTCTCGACGCAGGCGACGCGAAGAACGCGTCCGTCGAATTGAGAAATCGCGCGAAATCTGCGCTCAACACCCTTATCTCCGGACTCGACCCGGTCGGGATCGAGCACGGTCTCCTCAATCCATTTAGAATCGATGCGCCGTTCTCGCAATCTGATCCGGGCGTGTTCCGTGAGGGAAACCGACTTGTTCATCAGCGTTCTCAACCCTCAGCGTCTGCCAGCGATCGGCCCTCAGCTATCCACCTTCAACGCAGCAATAAAAGCCTCCTGCGGGATGTCGACTTTGCCGAACTGCCGCATCCTCTTCTTGCCTTCCTTCTGCTTCTCCAGAAGCTTGCGCTTGCGGGTGACGTCGCCGCCATAGCACTTGGCGGTGACGTCCTTGCGCAAGGCGCGCACGGTCTCGCGCGCGATCACCTTGCCGCCAATCGCGGCCTGGATCGGAATCTGGAACATGTGCGGCGGGATCAACTCCTTCATCTTCTCGACCATGGCGCGGCCGCGGCCCTCGGCACGGGCACGATGCACCAGCATCGACAGCGCGTCCACGGGCTCGCTATTGACCAGGATCTGCATCTTGACGAGGTCGGCCGGCTTGTAATCGGTGAGATGATAGTCGAACGAAGCATAGCCTTTCGAGACCGATTTCAGGCGGTCGTAGAAATCGAACACCACTTCATTGAGCGGCAAATCGTATTTCACCATCGCGCGCGATCCCACGTAAGTGAGCTCCTTTTGCGATCCGCGCCGCTCCTGGCACAGTTTCAGTACGCTGCCGAGATAGTCGTCGGGGGTGAGGATCGTGGCTTCGATCCACGGCTCCTGGATCTCGGCGATCTTCACCACGTCGGGCATGTCGATCGGATTGTGGATCTCGATTTCCTGGCCGTCGGTCAGCCGCATCTTGTAGATCACCGATGGCGCGGTCGCGATCAAATTGAGATCGAACTCGCGGTGCAACCGCTCCTGGATGATCTCCAGATGCAAAAGCCCGAGGAAGCCACAGCGGAAGCCGAAACCGAGCGCGGCAGAGGTTTCCATCTCGAAGGAAAAGCTGGCATCGTTGAGCCGCAGTTTGCCCATCGCCGCCCGCAACGTCTCGAAATCGTCGGCGTCGACCGGGAACAGGCCGCAGAACACCACCGGGATCGCTGGCTTGAACCCCGGCAGCATTTCCGTCACCGGCTTGCGGTCATCGGTGATGGTGTCGCCGACACGGGTGTCTGCCACTTCCTTGATGGCGGCAGTGATGAAGCCGATTTCACCGGGGCCGAGTTCATCGACCTGCTGCATCTTCGGCGTGAAGAAGCCGACGCGCTCGACGTCGTAGGCGGCGTTGGTGCCCATCATCCGGATCCGGTCGCCCTTCTTCATGATACCGTCGACGACGCGGATCAGGACCACGACGCCGAGATAGACGTCGTACCAACTGTCGACCAGCAGCGCCTTCAGGGTTGCGCCGCGGTCGCCCTTCGGCGGCGGCAGGCGGGTGACGATCGCCTCCAGCACCTCGGGGATGCCGAGGCCGGTCTTGGCCGAGATCATCACCGCATCGGAGGCGTCGATGCCGATTACATCCTCGATCTGCTGCCTTACCTTGTCGGGTTCGGCGGCCGGCAGGTCGACCTTGTTCAGCAGCGGCACGATCTCGTGATTGTTGTCGAGCGCCTGATAGACATTGGCGAGCGTCTGCGCCTCGACGCCCTGACTGGCATCGACGATCAGCAGCGAACCCTCACAGGCTGCGAGCGAGCGGGAGACTTCGTAGGCGAAGTCGACATGGCCCGGCGTGTCCATCAGATTGAAGATGTAATCCTTGCCGTCGCTGGCATGATAATTCAGCCGGACCGTCTGCGCCTTGATGGTGATGCCGCGTTCGCGTTCGATATCCATGGAATCGAGCACCTGTTCCTTGCCCGCCATTTCACGGTCCGTCAGCCCGCCGGTCGCCTGGATCAGGCGGTCGGCCAGCGTCGATTTGCCATGGTCGATATGAGCGATGATGGCGAAGTTGCGGATGTTGGAAATAGGGCTCGATGTCATGGCCGCGGGATAGCATTGGCCCCCCGCTGCGGCAACCTCATTGCAGGCTTGTGACGGCACAAGTTCACGCCAAGCTGATTTCACTTGCGGCAAAAACGCGCTACGTCACCGCACATGTCCGCTGTCCGGCCCCTGCCCGTAACATTGCACGCCCGCGCGTCGTCGAAGGTCCGGCGGCTGGCAGCCTGGCTGGTGGCATCGGCATCGGACGGCAAGGCCGGCCCTTGGCTGGTGATCGGCTTTGCCCTTGTGCATGCCGTGCTCTGGACCTTGATCCTGATCAATCTGAAGGCGGCCCAGGATGTCCACATGGATGTCGCCGAGGCCTACGCCTGGGGGCAAAAATTCCAGCTCGGCTATGGCAAGCACCCGCCGTTGTCGGGATGGATCGCTGGTCTCTGGTTCATGCTGTTCCCGGTCGCCAATTGGTCGACTTATGCGCTGGCGATGGCGATGCTCGGAACCGGCCTCGTGGTTTGCTGGCTGATCGCATTGCGGGTAGTCGATCGACGCCGCGCGTTCTTCATGGTGGTCATGCTCGCGCTTTATCCGATCTTCAACTTCAAGGGCTACAAATACAATCCGGATCTGCTGCAGCTCGTCACCCTGCCGATGGTCGTGCTGGCCTATCTGCATGCGTTCGAGAAGCGAACCGTGCATGCCGGCGTGTGGCTCGGCCTCGCCGGCGCGCTGGCGCTGATGACGAAATACTGGGTGCTGACCATGATCGGCGCAGTCGGAATCGCCGCGTTGATCCATCCCGACCGATTGAGATTTCTGCGCTCTCCGGCGCCGTGGGTCGCGATCGCCACGCTCGTCGTCGCAATGATCCCGCATCTGATCTGGCTGAAGGATGTCGACTTCGCGCCACTGACATATGCCGGAGACGTCTATGCCCTTACCAGCCGAGCGCAATGCCTTCAGCTTGTGGTCGGCTATATCGGCCATAACCTTGCGCTGCTGGCCGTCCCGGTATTGCTGGCTGCGACAGCGCTGGCGTGGCCACCGACGACGCTGGTCAAGCGTGTCTGGTCGCGCGAGGCCACTGTCGGCGTGAACCTGTCACAGGCGCTCAACATCTGGATCATCCAGATCGTGGTCGCGGTTGGGCCTCCGCTCGGTGCCCTCGCTTTCACCGTCTATCTCAAGACCGACTGGGGAATTTCGTTGTTCTTTCTGACCCCACTGGCGCTGGTCGCAATTCCGTCACTGCGCCTTCCCGGCATCGCGTTGTTCCAAATTGCTGTGATCTGGCTCGTGATCACGCTGGCCGCGCTGGCCGCGTCGCCCTACATCGCGGCGCGCGAGATGGCCGACAATCCTAACGGCGCTTCTGGCTACGGCGCGCGCTCCGAACTCGCCCGCGAACTGACGCACGCCTGGCATGAGCGCTTCCACTCGCGGTGGGCTGTCGTCGCCGGCGCGACGGACATCGGCGAGCCGATGACATTCTACAGCCCGGACCATCCCGCGCCGTTCACGCCGAACGAGCTCTGGGCATCTGGCCTGACCTCGCTGGCGGAGGCAAAGCGGCTGGGTTTCATCGGCATCTGCGAAGCCTCGGACTGGCGCCTGCCGGAGTGTGAGGCGTGGATGGCGAGCAATGCGGCTCAAGCCGAGCAGCTCGTCATGACCACGCAACGCTTCTTCCGGGGGCATGCCGGGCCCGCCATTAGCTGGAAGATCTATATCGTGCCACCGGCGAAATAGCCTCGCGGCGGCAGCTCGACCCTGGCCGGGGCAGCCAATTCAGGTACCTTCCTCGTTGAACTTGCTTGCGACCAGCGCTGTAATCGCATCGAGCGCGGCTTGCGCCTCCGGGCCGGCGGCGGAGACGACGATCGACGTACCGGGCCCTGCTGACAACATCATCAGTCCCATGATGGAGGTGCCGCCGACCGTCTCGCCGCCGCGCGTCACCCACACTTCGGCGTTGAAGCGCTCGACCATCTGGACAAATTTCGCCGAGGCCCGGGCGTGGAGCCCGCGTTTGTTGATGATGGGAATTTCTCGGGACACCGCACCCGCGGGCACACGCTGCCCGGCACCGTTCTCGGGCGGCGCGGCGTCGTCGTTCATTTGCCGGCGAGCACGCGGCTGGCGATGGTGACGTATTTGCGGCCGGCTTCCTGAGCCATCGCGATGGCATCGGGCAGCGACCGTTCTTCGCGGACCTTGGCAAGCTTGACCAGCATCGGGAGATTGATCCCCGCGAGCACTTCCACCTTCGGGCGGCTCATGCAGGAGATCGCAAGATTGGAAGGGGTGCCGCCGAACATGTCGGTCAGGATGGCGACGCCATCGCCGCTGTCGACGCGATTGACCGCTTCAATGATATCGCTGCGGCACAGATCGGAATCGTCCTCAGCCCCTATCGTCACGGCTTCGATTTGTTTTTGTGGGCCCATAACATGTTCGAGCGCCGCCTTGAACTCGTCGGCAAGGCGCCCATGGGTCACAAGTACTAGACCAATCATCGGAAACTCCTCGCGGGTGCTTTTTGGTGCACCGCACGAACGCGCCACTTTGACCATCCAGAGCCCCCGCGCAAGAGGGGATCTTGGCGATTCTCCCGGAAAATAGCGGTAGGGAGGGGAGGCGACGCCGGTCAGTCGGTCGCGATACTGGACATCATATGGTTACCAATTCCCTTCAAACAATCCGCGGAAGACGGTGCGGAAACTGAACCCATGGTTGTCGTCAGCGCGGCTACAACCAATGGCAGGGCAGGATACCCGGAGCCTACTGGGATTCGCGGTATTTTCACACCATGGACGCGTGCCAGGAGGGCTTCCGCGGGCGGAAGCCGTTCGGCATCGGACGCTGAAAGATCGACGACCATGCCGACGACCGCCTCGCCGACGTATTCACAGCGACGAATGCCGAGGCCGCGGATTTCGATCAGGCCTGCCAATTGCGGCGCCGGCCGGACCATCAATTGACCGCCGCGAGCTTCGAGATGGATCCGATCGTCGCCAACGAGAATCGCCGGAGGGACCTGCCCGGCGCGCCCGGCCAGGATGAGATCGAAGACGAGCCTCGACTTGCCGGATCCCGAGGGGCCGCGGATCAGTACCGCACGCCGGTCGACCAGCACGGCGGAAGCATGGACGCTTGCATGCTGCGGCGTTCTCATGGCGCCGGCAGCCGGACCACAAAGCGGGCGCCAGCAACGGTCGCCTCGCCGTCGGCGTTGGCGGCCCCGGCGCGATTTTCCGCCCAGATGCGACCACCATGGGCTTCGATGATCTGTTTCGAGATCGACAGCCCCAGCCCGGAATTCTGCCCGAAACCCTGATGCGGCCGGTCGGTGTAAAACCGTTCGAAGATTCGCTCCAGCGCATCCTCGCGAATTCCCGGCCCGTCGTCATCGACGACGATGTCGATTTCCGATCGCAAGCGGCGACAGACGATCCGTACCTTGCCGCCGGCGGTAGAAAACGACTGGGCGTTGACCAGCAGGTTGGAAATCACCTGGCCGAGCCGCGAATCATGACCGGGCACCGAGAAGGTATCGGTGGCGTTCCGCCCCTCGAAACGGACCTGGACACCGACATCGTGGCCGAGCCGGGTTTCGTTGGCGACCGTCGTCAGGGCCGTCAGCAGCCGGCGAAGATCGACCGCGGTCATATCCTGCCGCTGCAGCTCGGCATCGAGCCGGCTGGCATCGGAAATGTCGGAGATCAATCGATCGAGCCGCTTGACGTCATGCTCGATCACCGCAAGCAGCCGCGAGCGGCTGCTTTCGTTGCGCGCGAGCGGCAACGTCTCAACCGCGGAGCGCAGCGACGTTAGCGGGTTCTTCAGTTCGTGGGCAACATCGGCGGCGAACATTTCGATCGCCTCCATGCGGTTATAGAGCGCGTCGGTCATGTCGCGCAGCGCGCCGGAGAGATGGCCGATCTCGTCGCGGCGGCGGGTGAAATCGGGAATTTCGACGCGGGTCCGGATGCGG
The DNA here is from genome assembly GCA_963808035.1 of uncultured Alphaproteobacteria bacterium. Taxonomy (GTDB): domain Bacteria; phylum Pseudomonadota; class Alphaproteobacteria; order Rhizobiales; family Xanthobacteraceae; genus Bradyrhizobium. Next base: position 1,092,299 of record CAWEEF010000017.1, read on the forward strand.
CGGCGAACCCGCTCGGCGCTGTCGGCAAGCCGGCGCACCGGTCCGGCGATGGTGCTTGCCAGCAGCAGCGACAGCACGATCATCACCGCGGAGGCGACGCCGCCGACCTTCAAAATCGCAAGTCGCTCGGCGGTCACCATCTGGTCGATATCGCCGCTCTGGGTCGAAAGCAGCAAGGCGCCATGCACTTCACGGAACCGCTGTACCGGCACGGCGACCGAGACGATCACCTCGCCGCGCTCGTTGATGCGCACCTCGCTGCTTTTTTGGCCGTCGAGGGCGTGCACGACCTCGTGATAGCCCTTGCCGTCCTCGGGTCCGAGTTCGCGGTAGAGCGGCAGGTCGCCGCGGTTGAGCCAGGTGCGGATCGCGATCATCGTCCGTTCGGCAATGCCGGGCTTGTCGACCGATGGCGGTGGCAATTCAACGCGCTGCACATCGCCGCGGCGATAAAGATTGCGGCTGTCGAGAATCAGGCTGCCGTCGCGGTCGAAAATGCGGGCGCGGGTCTTGGTCGGCGAGATCAACTGCAGCAGCACCGGCGCGACCCGTTCGGGGTTGATCGAGAAATCCAGCCGGGAATTTTCATCGGGTCCGCCATAGGTCTCGCCCGGCTTCAGATCCTGCAGCCGGTCGGGGTCGATGGTGATGGTGTTGGTGTCGACGGTCGCGGAAGCCGCGATCGCGCCGGCGATGATCTCGGCCTGCACGAGCAGGCTTTGCGCCCGTGCGTCGATCAGGCCGGCGCGGAACTGCGAGAGATAGAGCACGCTCGCCACCAGCGCGATCAAGCCGGCAAGGTTCAGTGAAACGATGCGCCGGGTCAGGCTCGAGAAGCTGAGTGCGAAGAAAAACTGACCGGCCCGGCTCAGCCAGTCGAGCGGCCGCTGCCAGCCCGTGCCATGTTGTTCCGCGGCGGCAGCGCTGTCCGAAACGAGAGACGACGGAGCGTCCTCGGCATTCAGGCTCGAAATAGGCGGCGTTCGATCAAGCAATGGCCAAGACTGCCGGTTGTGTCGATGTGTTAGGCGTTCGCCCCTGCACCTTACCCCAGTTGGGTGGCGGCGTCAGTCGACAATGCGGGCGTCAAAACGCCTGCAGGTCAGGTTTCCTTGAAACGGTAGCCTACGCCGTACAGGGTCTCGATCATCTCGAAGTCGTCGTCGACCACCTTGAACTTCTTGCGCAGCCGCTTGATGTGGCTGTCGATGGTGCGATCGTCGACATAGACCTGATCGTCATAGGCTGCGTCCATCAAGGCGTTGCGGCTCTTCACCACGCCCGGGCGCGTGGCCAACGCCTGCAGGATCAGGAACTCCGTCACCGTTAGCGTCACCGGCTCGTTCTTCCAGGTGCAGGTGTGCCGTTCGGGATCCATCCGCAGCAGGCCGCGATCAAGCGCCTTGGCGTCGGTCTCCTTGGGCACCGCGGTCGGATCCTTCGGCGCCGCGCGGCGCAGCACCGCCTTGACGCGCTCGACCAGCAGGCGCTGCGAGAACGGCTTGCGGATGAAATCGTCGGCACCCATTTTGAGGCCGAACAATTCGTCGATTTCCTCATCCTTGGAGGTGAGAAAAATCACCGGCAGGTCGGACTTCTGCCGCAGTCGGCGCAACGTCTCCATGCCGTCCATGCGCGGCATCTTGATGTCGAGGATCGCCAGATCAGGCGGACTGGTGCGAAAGCCATCGAGCGCGGAAGCGCCATCGGTGTAGGTCATGATGCGATAGCCTTCGGCTTCGAGCGCGATCGAGACCGATGTGAGAATGTTACGGTCGTCGTCGACCAAGGCGATTGTGGGCATGAGCTTGCTTTCCGAAACGGAGTGAAACGGCGAGCAATCCAGCGATGCGCCGCTTATAAGGGGCTTCGAACGCGGTCAACGAGCAATGCAAGCTGGGCTGAAGTGTGACCAGTTCCGTAAAACGCCCGGCGAGGTGCGGGTTCCGAGCCTATATAGGTGCCGGTTTAGCCGAAAAAAGGCCATTTTCGCAATGAGATGCCGGAGCAAGAACGATGCAGCCCAGCACTGATTTCGATCCTGCCAAGCTCGCCAGGTCGCTTTTGCGGCGCAGCCGGCAAGGCGCCCTGGCGACCCTGCAGGCTGGCGGCGACCCCTATTGCTCATTGGTGAATGTCGCAAGCCACGCCGATGGCTCGCCAATTCTGCTGATTTCGCGGCTGGCGGTCCATACCAGGAACCTGCTCGGCGACGGCAGGGTCTCCCTGATGCTGCATGAACGGGTGGAGGGCGACCCGCTGGAGGGCGCGCGGATCATGCTGGCAGGACGGGCGGAGCGCGGCGGAGCCGCCGATGCCGCAATTCTACGCCGGCGCTATTTAAACGCCCATCCTTCCGCGGAAGCCTTTGTAGATTTTAAGGATTTTTCATTTTTTCGAATCCGGCCCGCGGCCGCGCATCTGGTCGCCGGGTTCGCCCGGATCGTTGACCTCGAGCCAGGGCAGTTCTTGACCGACATTTCCGATGCCGGGGCTCTGCTGGAGGCCGAACAGGGCGCGATCGACCATATGAACGCCGATCACCGCGATGCCATCGGGCTTTACGCGACCCGGCTGCTCGGTGCGGGCGCGGCAGACTGGCGGTGCACCGGCTGCGATCCCGATGGCATCGATATCCAGGCCGACACCGTGACATTAAGGCTGGATTTTCCGCGGCGGATCGCCACCCCTGCCGCATTGCGGGAGATGCTGAAGCAGCTTGCCGATCAGGCCCGCACCGCAGCAAGCATCTGAGCCGCGGCAGCACCGCCTTGGAATAAACCAAAACCTGCGGGATCGGCTTGGCAAGCCCGGCGTTCATCAGTAATAGGTCGCCGGACCAAGGCCGGAAGGCTATATTGACGGTCACCGCGACAGGGCGCGTCTGGCAACATTCGCGCAATCGAGATACGCGGGTTCGAGGAGGATTCTTCGTGCAAGAAACGGGCGTGCATAACGGTGCCTTCGGTGCCGACAAATTCGGCTTAAAAAAACTCAAGGGCGTGAACTGGAATTTCGGCGCGCCGCAGCTTTATGAACACGCGCTGCGCGCCGGCGAGGCCACAGTCTCCGCCGATGGCGCGCTGTGTGCGGATACCGGCGTCTTCACCGGCAGAAGTCCCAAGGACAAATTCACCGTTCGCGATGCCGTGACCGAAAAGAACATGTGGTGGGCTGGCAACCAGTCGATCACCTCGGCGCAGTTCGAGGCCCTCTACGCCGACTTCCTCAGCCATGCCGAAGGCATGACTCTGTTCGCGCAGGATCTCTACGGCGGCGCCGATCCCAGCCACCGGATCCGGACCCGCGTCTATACCGAGCTCGCCTGGCATTCGCTGTTCATCCGCACCTTGCTGATTCGCCCCGACGTATCTGAGCTCGCAGGCTTCGTCCCTGAGCTGACCGTCATCGACCTGCCAAGCTTCCACGCCGATCCCAAACGCCACGGCGTGCGCTCGGAGAACGTGGTCGCGATCGATTTCGCCCGCAAGATCGTCCTGATCGGCGGGTCTTATTATGCCGGCGAGATGAAAAAGTCGGTCTTCACCACGCTGAACTATTATCTGCCTGAAAAGGGCGTGATGCCGATGCATTGCTCGGCCAATGTCGGTCCCGACGGTGATGCGGCGATTTTCTTCGGGCTCTCCGGCACCGGCAAGACCACGCTTTCGGCCGACCCGAAACGCACCCTGATCGGCGACGACGAACATGGCTGGGGCAGCGACGGCATCTTCAATTTCGAAGGTGGCTGCTACGCCAAATGCATCAAGCTGTCCGAAGAGGCCGAGCCCGAGATTTATGCCGCCAGCAAGCGCTTCGGAGCGGTGCTGGAAAACGTGGTGCTCGATCCCCATAGCCGCGTCCCCGATTTCAACGACGGCTCGAAGACCGAAAACACCCGTTCGGCCTATCCGCTCGAATTCATCCCGAACGCCTCGCGTAGCGGTCGCGCCGGTCACCCGAAGAATCTGGTGATGTTGGCCGCCGATGCCTTCGGGGTGATGCCGCCGATTGCAAAACTGACACCGGCCCAGGCGATGTATCACTTCCTGTCCGGCTACACCGCGAAGGTAGCGGGCACCGAGCGCGGGCTCGGCAAGGAGCCGCAGCCGGAGTTCTCGACCTGCTTCGGCTCGCCGTTCCTGCCCCGCGATCCATCCGTCTATGGCAACCTGCTGCGCGACCTGATCGCGAGGCACGATGTCGATTGCTGGCTGGTCAACACCGGCTGGACCGGTGGCAAATACGGCACCGGCCGCCGCATGCCAATCAAGGTGACGCGGGCGCTGTTAACCGCGGCGCTGAACGGCTCGCTGCGCAAGGCCGATTTCCGCACCGACAAGTATTTCGGCTTTGCCGTGCCGACCTCGTTGCCGGGCGTCGAGCCGCATATCCTCGATCCCATCAAGACCTGGGCGGACAAGGCCGATTTTGACAAGACGGCGCGGGCGCTGGTCGGCATGTTCCAGAAGAATTTTGCCAAATTCGAAGCACAGGTCGACGCCGAAATCCGCGCCGCCGCGCCGGAAGTGAAGCTCGCAGCGGAGTAGATCCGGTCGAATCGCGATGGTCAAAAAGGCGGCTCAGCGAGCCGCCTTTTTGCTGGAGCTGTATCGAAGCGATATCGGCCGGTCAGTCATTGTCCGGAAATACCGCGTTGCTGGGCGTGGGTCGGTCGGTGATCTGCAGGCCGAACAGGCTTCCGATCAATTCGACTGCAACACGCGCGGTGCGGCCACGCTCATCAAGAAACGGGTTGAGTTCGACAATGTCGGCTGATCGCACCAGCCCCGAATCGTGCAGCAGTTCCATGATGAGGTGGGCTTCGCGATAGGTCGCGCCACCCAGCACCGTCGTGCCGACACCCGGCGCAATCGCCGGGTCCAGAAAATCGACATCGAAGCTGACATGCAGGACGCCGTTGCGCGCCCTTACCCTTTCGATCACCCGGCGAATCAGCACGCCGACGCCGAATTCGTCGATCGCGCGCATATCCGCAATCGCGATGCGGCGATCGCGGATGAGTTTCCTTTCAAGCGGATCGATCGACCTGATCCCGAACAGGTCCAGTCGATCGGGGCCGAGGGGGACGCGGGGCTGCTCGCCGAGCAAATGATCAAGGCCGGGCTCGCCGCACAGAAAAGCCGCCGACATGCCGTGCATGTTGCCGGTGAGGGTCGTTTCCGGCGTGTTGTAATCGGCATGGGCATCGAGCCAGAGCAGGAAAAGCGGCCGGCCCCGGTCCTGCCAGTAACGCGCCACGCCATTGACCGATCCCATCGAAAGGCTGTGATCGCCTCCCATGAAAATCGGAATGGCGCCGGAACGGGCGAGCAGCCAGGCGCGTTCGCTGAGCGATCGGACCCAGGTCTTGACCTCGTCATAATATCTGGCGTTGGCGGGTCCTTGCCGCTCCGCCGAAATACTGCCGCCGATCGTGAGATCGCCGTGATCCTCGACATCGAGCTCCAGTTGCTCCAGCACCCGGGCGATGCCTGCCGTTCGCAACGCGGCCGGTCCCATCAACGTACCGGCCTGGGAAGCACCGATCTCGACCGGCACGCCGAGCAAAGCTATGCGCGGGTTCCCCGATATTTCAGTTCCGGACATCAGGCCTCGCTTTCAGGAATGGAATGCGAGCGGCACGCTTGCTCGCTCGCTACGCCTTGAAATAGGCGATCTGATGCGTGGTCGCGAGCAGGCGACCGTGCGGCGACCACAGTTCGCCGATCTGGTCGCCGTAGCTTTTGTGAAAAATCCTGGCGTCGGCGACGGCGAGGACGCGCGTGATGTCCTCAGCCGCGAGGTCTTCCGCATCGGCGTGAAAATAGGTCGTCAGCGAAACCGTTCCGAACGGCATGAGTTCGCCGCGGGCATGAAAGACACGGCCGAAGAACGCGTCCGACATCGACATCAACGACAGCGCGTCGATCTTGCGGGGCACGCGATCGCCGATCCACAGTTTGGAAAACGCGCGGGCCGGGGCAGCGAGCGGCATGCCGCCGAACTTCGGCTCGCCCGCGACAAAGCGAAAATCATATTGCCGGACCCATGGCGCCGCCATTTTCGCATAAGGCAGCGTCTGCTCGAATGCGGTGCCGTTCGGAAATTCGGCCTGCTGGTGCGACCATGAAGGGCGGCGCACCGCAAACACCGCGGTCGCCAGCGTCGTGACCCCGGCGTCGCCCTGCGTCATCTCAACTGACCAATGCTGCGTCGAGCGATTGGCCTTGACCAGCCGGATGTCGAGATCAAACGCGCCGTGCGCGATCGGCGCGCAAAAGTTCACGGTGAGCGAAAGCGGATCGCCGGCTCGCTGCGGGTGCTCAATCAGCGCCCGCAGGATCGTGGCGGCGGTGGTGCCGCCAAACGGGCCGACAAACGCCCAGTATTCGTCGCTGGTCCGTCCCTGCCAGTTGCTATCGCCGGCGGTCACCCGCGTCGCGCTGTCGAAAACGTGATCGGTCACGGCAAGCATGCAAATCCCCCAATCCGTGTGCCCAGTATCATCGTCGGGCGGCCGGATTCAATGACGCGCCGGGTAATGGCGGATCGCCGGACCAAACTCGGAGGTCGCCGTACAACCGCCGAGGACCGTCAGCGCGTCGCTCCGCGCTGCGCCTCGGGCTCCTGCTGGTTCCGCGGCGACGTGCTGCGCACCGGCACGTTCCAGATATCCTCGGCATATTCGCGGATGGTGCGATCGGAGGAGAACCACGGCATCCGCGCGACATTGAGGATGCTGGCCCGCGTCCAGGCCGGGACGACCTGCCAGCGCGCGTCGATGCTGCGCTGGGTGTCGAAATAGGCGTCGAAATCCGCGCTGACCATGTAGTGATCGAGATAGCGCAACGCGTGTGCTATCGATCCGAACCGGTTGGGATCGTCGGGCGAAAACATGCCGTTCTCGATCGCACTGATGGCGCGCGACAGCAACGGCGACCGGCGGATCACGTCGGTCGCGTCGAGTCCCTGCTTGCGCCGCACCAATACGTCCATCGCCTCCATGCCGAAGATCGCGATGTTTTCCGCGCCGACGTGATCGCGGATTTCGAGATTGGCGCCGTCAAGCGTGCCGATGGTCAGCGCGCCGTTCAGCGCGAGCTTCATATTGCCGGTGCCGGAAGCTTCCATGCCCGCGGTCGAGATCTGTTCCGACAGGTCGGCGGCGGGAATGATCACCTCGGCGAGGCTGACATTGTAGTCGGCGAGGAAGGCGATCTTCAGGCGTCCGGCAATGGCAGGATCGTTGTTGACGGTTTCGGCGACGTCGTTGATGAGCTTGATGATCAGCTTGGCGTAGCGATAGCTCGCCGCCGCCTTGCCGGCAAAGATCTTCACGCGCGGCACCCAGTCGCGCTGCGGTTCGTCCTTGATCGCCAGATAGTACGCCACGGCCTCGATGATGTTGAGTAGCTGCCGCTTGTATTCATGGATGCGCTTGATCTGGACGTCGAACAACGCTGACGGATCGATCTTGATGTTGAGCCGTTCGCCCATCAGCCGAGCCAGCACCACCTTGTTGTGGTGCTTGACGCTGCGGAATTGCTGCTGGAACGCGTTGTCGCTGGCGCGGGTCTCGAGAATCGCAAGCTGCGACGGATCGTCGAGTACCGCCTCGCCGCAGGCCTCGCGCAGCAGTTCGGTCAGCTTCGGGTTGGCCAGCATCAGCCAGCGGCGAAAGGTGATGCCGTTGGTCTTGTTGGTGATGCGGTCCGGATAGAGGTAATGCAGGTCTTCGAACACGGTCTTCTTCATCAGATCCGAATGCATCGCCGAGACGCCATTGATGCGATGCGATCCGACGAACGCCAACTGCCCCATCCGAACCCTGCGACCGGGCCTTTCGTCGATCAGCGACACCGAGGCTCGGAATTCGACGTCTCCCGGACATCGCGCATCCGCCAAAGCGAGATGCGCGACATTGATGCGATAGATGATGTCGAGATGGCGCGGCAACAGACGCTCGAACAGCTCGATCGGCCAGGTCTCGAGCGCTTCCGGCAGCAGCGTGTGGTTGGTGTAGGACAACGTCGCTACAGTGATCTGCCAGGCTTCCTCCCAGGGAATGTTGTGAATGTCGAGCAGAATGCGCATCAGTTCGGTGACCGCGAGACTTGGATGGGTGTCGTTGAGCTGGACCGCGGCCTTGGACGCAAGCCCGCGTAGCTGGCCGTCGGAAGCGAGGTGGCGCTGGACCAGGTCCTGCAGCGAGGCCGAGACGAAGAAATATTCCTGGCGCAGCCGCAACTCCCGTCCGGCGGGGCTCTCGTCGTTCGGATAGAGGAACTTGCAGATCGACTCCGCGCGGGCTTCCTCGGCGCTGGCGCCGAGATAGTCGCCGGTATTGAACACGTCGAGCTTGAGCGGGTCGGGCGAGCGCGCCGACCACAGCCGCAACGCGTTGACGTGCTGGCCGCGCCAACCCACGATCGGCGTGTCGTAGGCAACGGCCTGAACGGTTTCGGCCGGATGCCAGATTGCGTGGTCGCGGCCCTTCGCATCGGTCACGCGTTCGATGCCGCCGCCGAAATGCACGTGATAGACCACTTCCGGCCGCTGGAATTCCCAGGGGTTGCCGAAGCCCAACCATTCGTCGGGATATTCCTGCTGCCAGCCCTGGGCAATGATCTGGCGGAACAGGCCAAAATCATAGCGGATGCCGTAGCCGATGGCGGGGATGGCCAGGGTCGCCATGCTTTCCATGAAGCACGCCGCAAGCCGCCCCAGGCCGCCATTGCCAAGGGCGGCATCCGGCTCGCATTTGCGCAGATCCGCGAGCGCAACGCCGAGATCGCCGAGCGCGGTCTCGAACATCGGCAGCAAGCCCATATTGTTCAGCGCATCGGTGAACAGCCGGCCGATCAGGAATTCCAGGCTGAGGTAATAGACCCGCTTGCGCCCGGCATCGTAGTTCGCCTTGTCCGTGACCAGCCAGCGGTGCACGATGCGGTCGCGCAACGCCAGCGCCGCCGCCTTGTACCAGTCGTGCCGGGTGGCCATGCCGGCGTCCTTGCCGATCGCAAGCGTCAGCTTGGCAAGGATCGCGCCCTTGATCTCGGCCAACGCCAGTTCGTCGACCGGCTGACCGAGCACCGGAAAATGTCCCTGATCTGGCAAGCCTGAATCCTGCAACGTGAGTTCTTGCGAAATGATACGCGTCTTGTGGCCAGATCGAAACCCGGCATCGGACATGTTGTGCAATGCGCTGGTATGATTTTATGCAAGGACCGGGCCGATTTTCCGGCAACCTGCACCCCGTCCTGATGATATAGTTGGACCTTATGGTGAATTCGAAAATGGAATGTCGTAGCGAACGTGGGAAGGATCGGTTCATGATCAGATTGACGCTCGAGATCGTCGCCGCCGCGCTGCTCCTGTTCTGCATCAGCGCGACCAGTGCTGCCTTCGCCGCCGGCGGCAGGACGGGTCACAGCGCCGACGGCCTGAGTTGCGCCTTCAGCGTGCCGCAGAATGCATCGCCGGCGGCGCGTTGCGCCGCGATCCGCCGGCAATGCGGCGGAAAATTCTATGCCAATTATTGCGGCGATCGGCTGTTATCGGCGATGTGAGGTTCGAGCGCATGATCGGCGTTGGCACCGCAAGCCTGTCGCGAATAACGGTGCTTGAGAGCTGCGCCGGCAAGCACACCTGTCGTTGACGATGCCGCCGGGCGCGGTTCGTCAGATATTCGTTGACAATTTCGCCATAGTGTGTATTAATACACACTATGAAAAGTCGGGAAATTATCTCGGCCCTTCAGAGGGATGGGTGGTTTGAAGTGGCTCGGAAGGGAAGCATGTGCAGTTCAAGCACCCCTCCAAAAAGGGCCGTGTGACTGTCCCCCATCCCGAACGGGACATCCCGATCGGGACACTCAAAAGCATTGAAAAACAGTCAGGTCTAAAGCTGGGGTGAACCATGCGCAATTATATTGGTCTTATCCGTAAAGATCCCGGCAGCCATTTTGGCGTTTCCTTCCCGGATTTTCCCGGCGTTATTACCGCAGGGACAAGCTTGGACGACGCGAGAATGATGGCTGAAGAAGCCTTGACGCTTCATATCGAAGGGCTTGCAGAGGACGGAGAAGCCGTTCCCGAACCTTCTTCTCTGGATGAAGTCATGTCAGACCCAAAACAATGATGGCGTGGCAATTCTTGTTTCGGTGAAAAGCGCACAAACGACAGTCGTTCGGGTGAACGTTACCTTGCCCGGGGATATTCTGGAGGAAATCGACAGGTTTGCAGAAGCGCACGGGTATACCAGGTCAGGGTTTCTAACCCAGGCGGCGAAAAAACTTATGAAAGAAGCAGCATAGAAACCGAACGGCCGCTCTGCGAGCGCTCCAAATCCTTGACGACTGGTCCGTGGAACGAATTAAGAACACTTTAGCAAGTCTTTGATATATCATAGTGATTCGGCGCCGTGCCGACACAACATCTATGGTCTTTCCGAGCTTGCGAGGACTACATGTCCACCATTGCCTTCGATCAGTTCGCCCTTACCCGTATCGCCGACTTTGCGCGCTCGCTGTCGCGGCTGCATCAGGCGTCGCGTCGCCGCCCCGTCGACGACGACCAGATCGACCGCGAATTCAACGCCGTCTGCATGTCGGTCTGGGGCTACACGACGGACGATTTCAGCGACGATCTGTTTTCCGTCGACGATCACACCTGGCTCGATTCGCTCGACGAAGCCCATGCGCGCATCTTTGCCGCCGAGCAGGGGTACGACCTGGTCGACGACCACGGCATGCTGACGGATTGGTGGGGCTATTGCTGGATGATCCTTGCGGAGAAGCGCGGATTGTTGACGCCGGAAAACCGTGCCGCGGCGCGCGCGCGAATCGAGGAAAAATACCTGTCGGCGCCGAACGTCATCGGCGTCATTGTCGGGCGATAGGGGCAGGCTATTCGGCTGCGGCGCGCTTGCCTGTTGCCAATGACGTCTTTGGCGCCAATGACGCGGGGAGCCTATTCGCCTCGGGCAGCGGCGCCCGCTCGGCGAGCGTTTCCGCGCTCACCGGCGCCACCTTCATTTCGCCGAGCCGCGCGCGCACCTCGGGGGTCAAGCCCGGATAGGAAGCGACCGGCGTGAATTCGGCGGTCTGGTTGACGCCGACCTTGACGCCGGAATAGGCGACCAGCCCGTCAGTGGTGGCAATCACGTCGCCGGGACGCAGCGATGTGTCGAGCGTCAGATCGACCGGGGCGAGGCCGGCGGGGTCGCGGCCGTTGCAGGTGCAGTCCGCGCGCAGGGCCTTGCGATAGGCGAAGGCATTCTCGCTGTCGGCGTAGCGTTCGCCGCTGCTCGACGCCGCGTTCTCGATGGTGCTGCCGTAGAACACCCTGGTCGGGCTCGCCGGACAAAACGCCTGGCACATCTGAACCGGCGTCGCGTTGCCGCGGGTCAGCGGGAAATACCGGCCGTCACAGCTCCGCACGCAAAACGCCGGCCCGGAGCCGCCATTTGATGCTGCCGCGCGCGGGAGCAGGGCAGGTTGCTGATTGATGCCGAAGGGATCGGCGAAGTTGGCCTGCGGCGACGCCGCACGCTGCTGCAGTTTCTGCAGACCGCCGAACAGAAGGTCGAACAGGCCTTCGGCGCAAGCCGTCCGCGGCGCCAGCGCCGTCGATCCTGCAAGCATGACGACAGCAACAGGGATCATGCGGCGCCGCATGCGCCGATCCGACAACTTTTTACGCAACGCTTACTCCACCCGACGCAACGAAACCGTCTGCTGGGATTTTCGCCGCAGCACGGATTCACCTTAGTTGGGGATGGTAAACGAGCGGTGACTGCGGTCTCGGATGCCGAAAAGAAATGCGTCTCTTCTCGCTCTGCCGCTTGCGGAGAGGTTGGGGGCGTGATCAGTCGTTCAGGAATTCGCTGGCCTTGTAGAGCGAGCGGAAGCGAAGTCCGGCTTCGGCAAAGCTCTCGGCGGCGCCTTCATCGCGGTCGACCATGGTCAGCACCAGCGCGACCTCGCCGCCCGCATGGCGCACCGCGTCGACCGCTTTCAGCGCCGAACTGCCGGTCGTGGTGACGTCCTCGATGATCACGACCCGCTTGCCCTTCAGGCTTTCGTCTTTTGCGAGACCTTCGATCGCAAGCCGGGCGCCGTGCTCCTTTGGTTTCTTGCGCACGAAAAACGCGGCGATCGGATGGCCCTTGATCCAGGACAACTGCGCAATCGCGCCGGCGAGCGGCACCGCGCCCATCTCGAGCCCGCCAACATAATCGAGACCATCGTCCTTGAGCGCTTCATAGGTCAGTTCCGCCAGCAAGGCGGCGCCCTCGGGATCGAGCATGGTGGGCTTGAGATTGAAATAGAAATCGCTCTTGCGTCCGGAGGCCAGCGTAATCTCGCCGCGGCCGAACGAGCGCTTGCGGATGATCTCGGCGAGGCGGGCACGGGAGGCTGATTTGGACACTGGGCTGATCTCTGCGGCTTCGGGGCGCGCGCAATCTATCGGCCCCTCCCGTCGCATTCCAGAGCCGATCGCGCGCCGTCAACAACGCCGGACGCGCAACAATCGTGCGCGCTCCGCCACTTGCCGCGCGCGCGGGGGGTGATCTGCGGCGCGGCCGGTTGTAACGCGGCGAGGTTCCGGGGTACTGGGTAACCCGCTTCACGGGGTATCACCGCATGACCATCGAACTGCACACCTGGAACACGCCGAACGGCCGCAAGATCAGCGTCGCGCTGGAGGAAATGGGGCTGCCCTACAAGGTGATTCCGGTGAACATCAGCAAGGGCGAGCAGATGGCCCCGGAGTTTCTGGCGATCAGCCCGAACAACAAGATTCCAGCGATCGTCGATCCCGACGGGCCCGGCGGCAGGCGTGTCAGCGTGTTCGAGTCCGGCGCGATCCTGCTGTACCTCGGCGAGAAGACCGGCAAGTTCCTGCCGGCTCCGCTGCTCGAGCGCATCCCGGTGCTGGAATGGTTGATGTGGCAAATGGGCGGTTTTGGGCCGATGCCGGGCCAGGTGCATCACTTCATCGCGCTGGAAAACGAGCAGGACCGCGCCTATGGCCTGAAGCGCTTCATGGCGGAGACGCGCCGGCTCTACGGCGTGCTGGATCGACGGTTGGCGACCCGCGAATACGTCGCGGACACGCTTTCGGTTGCCGACTTTGCCATCCTCGGCTGGGCCTGGCGACACCCGCGGCACAAGGTGGAGCTCGCCGATTTCCCCCATGTCCGCCGCTGGTACGACGCGTTGATGGCGCGCCCCGCCGTCAAGCGCGGCATGGAAGCGAAGCTCGATTGATCGGCTCTACCTCTCTCGCAAGCGGGAGGGGTAGACAGGCTAATGCGCCTCGTCCCAGTTGTCTGCCGCTCGCGCATCGACCTGCAGCGGCAGCGACAGCAAGACCGCGGGGAACGGCGCGTCCTGCATGACATGCTGCACCACTGGCAGCGTCGCCGCCACTTCTTCGTTCGGCACCTCGAAGATCAGCTCGTCGTGCACCTGCAGCAGCATCTGGGCTGCAAGCTGGTGCTCGCTCAGCGCCTCCTCCATCCGGATCATGGCGCGGCGGATGATATCGGCCGCAGTGCCCTGCAATCTGGCATTGATCGCGGCGCGTTCATTGAAGGAGCGGACCGAGGCGTTGCTGGCCTTGATATCGGGGTAATGGCACTTGCGGCCGAACAGGGTCTCGACATAGCCATGCTTGCGGCAGAAATCGCGCGTCTCGTCCATATAGGCGCGGATGCCGGGGAATCGCTCGAAATATTTCTTGATATAGGCGGAGGCCTCCTCGCGGGCGATGCCGAGCTGGTTGGCAAGGCCAAAGGCCGAGATGCCGTAGATGATGCCGAAATTGATCGCCTTGGCGCGGCGCCGCACCTCGCCCGGCATGCCCTCGATCGGCACGCCGAACATTTCCGACGCCGTCATGGCGTGAATGTCGAGTCCGTCGCGGAACGCCTGCTTTAGCACCGGAATGTCGGCGATTTCGGCAAGCAGCCGCAGCTCGATCTGCGAATAGTCCGCCGACACCAGTTTGTGGCCCGGGGAGGCGATAAAGGCGCGGCGGATCTTCCGGCCGTCCTCGGTGCGAACCGGGATGTTCTGCAGGTTCGGCTCGTTCGACGACAACCGCCCGGTGGTGGTGGCCGCCAGCGCATAGGTGGTGTGGACGCGGTGGGTCTGCGGATGCACATAGGTCGGCAGCGCGTCGGTGTAGGTCGACTTCAGTTTCGAGACCTGCCGCCATTCCAGGATCTTCTTGGGGAATTCGTGACCCTGCTCGGCGAGGTCATCGAGAATCTGTGCCGATGTCGACCACGCGCCGGTCTTGGTCTTGCTGCCGCCGGGCAGTCCCATCTTGCCGAAGATGATGTCCCCGATCTGCTTGGGGCTGCCGACATTGACCGGTTCGCCGGCGATCTCCTGAATTTCGGCTTCGACTCGCGCGGCGGTCTGGGCGAAATCGCCGGATAGCCGCGACAGCACCTGGCGGTCGATCGAGATGCCGCGTCGTTCCATGCGCGCCAGCACGGCGACCAGCGGCCGTTCCAGCATCTCGTAGACCGATGTCATGCGCTCGGCAATCAGGCGCGGCTTGAGAACCCGCCACAACCGCAGGATCACGTCGGCGTCCTCGGCCGAGTACGCCGTCGCCCGGTCGATCGCGACCTGATCGAAGCTCAGCTTGTTCTTGCCGCTGCCGGTCAGTTCGCCATGGGTGAGGGTGGCGTGGCCGAGCCATCGCTCGGCCAGCGCGTCGAGCCCGTGCGCATTGCGGCCGGCGTCGAGCGCATACGACATCAGTTGCGCGTCGTCCTGGTTGCGGATGGCGACGCCATGTTGTGCGAACATCACCGCGTTGAACTTGATGTTGAAACCGATTTTGAGAATCCCGGCCGATTCCAGCGCCGGGCGCAGCGCGGCGAGCGCGTCGGCCGTCCTGATCTGGTCCGGCGCGAGCCCAGCCGCGAACAGCCCGGCGCCATCGCCGGATTGCTTGTGGCTGAGCGGGATATAGCAGGCATCGTTGGGTGCGAGCGCGAGCGCAATGCCGCACATCTCGGCCTGCATCGGATCGATCGAGTTCGCCTTGGCCTCGATCGCGACATGGCCTTGATCATGCACCCGCGCAATCCAGGCGTTAAGCGCGTCGAGGCTGCGGATGGTCTGGTACGTGTTGCGATCGACCGGAAGCTTGCGCGCGGCCTCGGCACGTGCGGCGGCGAGCGAAATCGGAGTGCCCTTGAGGCTTGCGTCTCTGTCTTGCTTGCCCGGTGTGCTTCCTCCCCCCTTGTGAGAGAGGACTGGGGAGGCGGTTAAGCCTGAGGGACCGCCTGGGTGGGACCCCCCTCCCTGCCCCTCAAGGGGGGAGGGAATGGAGGCAGCGGAGGGTCGCGCAGCGCTACCGCTTTTATTCCTGTCATCCGCCTCCACATCGGCCGGATCGATCTGCGCGTAGTCGGCGACGCGGCGGGTAAGGCTGGAAAATTCCATCGCTTTCAGGAATGCGATCAGCTTGCGCGCATCGGGCTCGTGGACCGCGAGCTCGTCGAGCGGCACGTCCAGTGCAACCTTGTCGTCGAGCAGCACCAATTGGCGGGAAATGCGGGCCTTCTCCGCATTCTCGATCAGCGCCTCGCGGCGCTTCGGCTGCTTGATCTCGCCGGCGCGCAACAGCAGCGTCTCGAGGTCGCCATATTCGACGATCAGTTGCGCGGCGGTCTTGATGCCAATCCCGGGCACACCCGGCACGTTGTCGGTTGAATCGCCCGCCAGCGCCTGAACCTCGACCACCTTCTCCGGCGGGACGCCGAATTTCTCGATCACTTCGGCAATGCCGATACGGCGATCCTTCATGGTGTCGTACATGGTGACGCAGTCGGTCACGAGCTGCATCAGGTCCTTGTCCGAGGAGACGATGGTCGCGGTGGCGCCGCGCCCGCAGGCCAGCCGCACATAGGTCGCGATCAGATCGTCGGCCTCGAAACCGGCCTGCTCGAGACAGGGCAGGTCGAAGGCGCGCACGGCCTCGCGGATCAGCGGGAATTGCGGAATCAGGTCGTCCGGCGCCGGCGGCCGATGCGCCTTGTAGTCGGGATAGAGCTTGTTGCGAAAGGTGATCTCGGACTTGTCAAAGACGATGGCGAGGTGGGTCGGCCGGTGGTCCGGCGGCATGTCGCGCAGCAGCTTCCACAGCATATTGCAGAAGCCGAGCACGGCATTGACCTGCAGTCCGTCAGACTTGCGGTTCAGCGGTGGCAGCGCGTGATAGGCCCGAAAAATATAGGAGGAACCGTCGACCAGAAAGACATGGTCGCCCTTGCCTGGGACTTTGACGGGGGCGGGCTTGGCGGCAGCTTGTTCGGACGTTTTCGGCATGGCCGCAACTTAGGGATTTTTGCGGCGATTGACAGCCTTTGCGAGGCGTTTTTTGGCTTTCGCTCGCCGCAATAAAAGCCGTCGTGACCCGCACCAGCGGTTTTGCAGGGGCTGCTACGCCGCCGCCTGCAGCGCCGGCCGCCGCGGCTTTTGCGGCGCGAGCCAGAACGCGGCCGGCCGCTCAAACAGGAAATTGGCACCGACCGCGAGCGCCATCCGCCACATCGCCAGCGCGCCGAGAACGCCCACGATCGTGACAAGAAGCGAAATCGTGCCGATGTCACGGATCAGGCCGGCGTGCAGCAATAGCGTCCGCGTTGCCGCCATCGGCAGAAAGAACGCCAGATAGATCACGATGGAATGTTCGCCACAAACGCGCAGGCAATTGAGCCAATTCATCCGCGCCAGCAGCGTGCCCGTCGTGATGATGGCGCAGGCCCCCGAAAGCCCGAGCGCCAGCGAGACCAGCGGCCATTCGCTGAAGCCCGTCGCCACCAGGCTGCCATTGACAAGCGCCCAGAGCGCCAGTCCCGCAAGCGCCCGACCGGGGCGGGCCCGGGCGCGGTCGGACAATGCGAACACATGGCCGGCGAATAAATAGCCGGAATAGATGTAGACGAAGCGGGCGCAGAATTCGTCGATCACGGTCCAGCCGGTCGCAAGATGCGTCATCTCCAGCAGCGCCGCCACGGCCCAGACCGCGGCCGGCGGCGTGCGCCGGGTCGCCTTGATGACCACGAAGAAGATCGGCAGCAGGTAGATGAACCACAGCGTGCCGAACGGATCGATGAAGGATTCGAGGTACAACAGGCCGGCATGGGTCCAACTGGTCTCGGCGGCGAAGGCTGGCGCCTTGAACCCGAACTGGATCGTCACCCACAGCAGGTAGAAATAGGCGAAATGCATGACCTTGCGGTCGAGATAGAGGCGCCACCCACGGTCGATCACCATGGGGAGGAACAGGCCCGAAATCAGGAAGAAATCCGGCATCCGGAACGGCTTTGCGAACATGACAACCAGATGCATGAAGCCGGTCTGGCCGGCGGCCGCCTCGACCCCCAGCACCGAATGCATCATCACGACCATGACAATGCAGATGCCTTTGGCGTAGTCGATCCAGTCGACGCGCCCGCCCGCCGCGGCGGAACGTCGTGTCGCGGCGGATGTGCCGTTTGCTGCCATCGGTGTCCCTTTTTGGCGCGATCGACCGGCATCGTCGGTCGGATCGGTTTCAATCTGCTCTATTCATACAAATGACATGCCGCTTTTCCGGAACACTGCCGTTTCCCCCTCGCCTGAAATGATCTAAGACCGCCACCGAACCGGGGCCGTCATTAACCATTACAGGCGGGTTGTCTTATGCGGATCGCCATGATTGGCACGGGCTATGTGGGGCTGGTTTCAGGCGCGTGTTTCGCGGATTTCGGCCATCAGGTCACCTGCGTGGACACCGACGGCGACAAGATCGCCGCGCTGCGCCGGGGCGAAATCCCGATCTTCGAACCCGGCCTCGACGCGCTGGTCGCGTCCAATATGAAGGCCCGGCGGCTCGATTTTGCCACCGATCCGGCCGCGCCGGTAGCCGAGGCTGACGCGGTCTTCATTGCGGTCGGCACGCCGTCACGGCGCGGCGACGGCCATGCCGACCTGACCTATGTTCACAGCGCTGCCCGCGAGATCGCCAGGGCGATCAGGGGATTCACGGTGGTAGTCACCAAATCCACCGTGCCGGTCGGCACCGGCGATGAAGTCGAGCGGTTGATCCGCGAAACCAATCCGGAGGCCGATGTGGCGGTGGCGTCCAATCCGGAATTCCTGCGCGAGGGCGCGGCGATCCGCGACTTCAAGTTTCCGGACCGCATCGTGGTCGGCACCTCGGATGAACGCGCGCGCAAGGTGCTCGGCGACATCTACCGGCCGCTATCGCTCAATCAGGCGCCGCTGATGTTTACCGCCCGGCGCACCGCCGAGCTGATCAAATACGCGGCCAACGCCTTCCTCGCCACCAAGATCACCTTCATCAACGAGATGGCCGATCTTTCCGAAAAAGTCGGCGCCGACGTCCAGGAAGTCGCGCGCGGCATCGGTCTTGACAACCGGATCGGCTCGAAATTCCTGCATGCCGGTCCGGGTTTCGGCGGCTCGTGCTTTCCCAAGGACACCCGCGCGCTGCTCAAGATCGCGCAGGATCATGACATGCATCTGCGCATCGTCGAGTCCGTGCTCGCCGTCAACGACAACCGCAAGCGCGCGATGGCGCGCAAGGTCGCCAATGCCGCCGGTGGCAATTTGCGCGGCAAGACCGTCGCCATCCTCGGCCTCACCTTCAAGCCCGATACCGACGACATGCGCGAAGCGCCGTCGATACCGCTGGTGACCGGTTTGCTCGACCTCGGCGCGAAGGTGCGCGCGCATGATCCGGTCGGGATGGAGCAGGCACGGCGCGAATTGCCCGATATCGAATACAGCGACGACCCTTACGCGTGCGCCAGCGGTGCCGATGTCCTGGTGATCGTGACCGAATGGGTTCAGTTCCGCGCGCTCGATCTCGAGCGCCTGAAGCGCGAGATGGCACGACCTGTGGTCGTCGATCTCCGCAATATCTATCGCCCCGACGATATGACGACGCTGGGTTTTATCTATGAAGGCGTCGGCCGCGGGTCTGAGCCAGCGAAGTGATTGTTGTCTCACCTCGCCCCGCCTGCGGGGAGAGGTCGGCACGAAGCGCCGGATGAGGGGTGGCTCCGCATTTGGGACGTCCGAACATGGCAGTGGCCCCTTACCCCAACCCTCTGCCTGCAAGTAGAGGAAGCGAAACCGGACAACGCGTGCGCAGCTTTGATATCCCACTTCCGATCGACGCGGTGCTCGATGAACTGGCGGGCACCCTGGCGCGCAACAACGCCGCCGTGCTGGTGGCGCCGCCCGGCGCCGGCAAGACGACGCGGGTGCCACTGGCGCTGCTCGACGCGCCATGGCTGGCAGGCAGGAAAATCATTGTGCTGGAGCCGCGCCGGATCGCGGCCCGCGCCAGCGCCGAGCGCATGGCCAGGTCGTTGGGCGAACCTGCCGGCGAAACCGTCGGCTACCGCGTCCGGTTCGGTTCGAAGGTGTCGCGCGCGACGCGGATCGAGGTTGTCACCGAGGGCATTTTCTCGCGCCAGATTCTCGACGACCCGGAGTTGACCGATGTCGCCGCGGTGCTGTTCGACGAATTTCACGAACGCTCGCTCGATGCCGATCTCGGCCTTGCATTGGCGCGCGACGCGCAAACCGGCTTGCGCGAGGATCTGCGCATCCTGGTGATGTCGGCGACGCTGGACGGCGCGCGCATCGCCAAGATGCTCGGCGACGCCCCGGTGGTTGCCAGCGAAGGCCGTGCCTTTGCGGTCGAGACCCGTTATCTCGGCCGCAAGGCGGACTTGCCGCTGGAGCGGCAGATGGCGGACGCGGTCGCCATGGCGCTGCGCGCCGATCCTGGCTCGGTACTGGCGTTCCTGCCGGGCGCGGCGGAAATCCGCCGCACCCAGACGTTGCTCAGCGAACGCATCCACGACGCCGCGATCGAAATCGCGCCGCTGTTCGGGGCGCTCGATGCCGCCGTGCAGGACCGCGCGATTGCACCCGCGCCGCGGGGTCGCCGCAAGGTGGTGCTGGCGACCTCGATCGCCGAAACATCGTTGACCATCGAAGGGGTTCGCATTGTCGTCGATTCCGGGGTGGCACGGGTGCCGCGCTACGAGCCCGACATCGGGCTGACGCGGCTTGAAACCGTGCGAGCCTCGCGCGCGGCGGTCGACCAGCGCCGCGGCCGTGCCGGCCGCACCGAACCCGGCGTGTGTTACCGCCTGTGGGACGAGCCGCAAACCGCGTCGCTCGCACCCTATACCCAGCCGGAAATCCTCAGCGCCGATCTGTCGTCGCTGGTGCTCGACCTCGCGCAATGGGGGGTCGGCGATCCCGCCACGCTGGCATTCCTGGACCCGCCGCCGGCGCCGGCGCTGAAGGAGGCGCGCAGCCTGCTGCACGAACTCGGCGCGCTCGACGGCGACGGCCGGATCACGGCGGAAGGCAACAGCCTTCGCGCGCTGGCGCTGCCGCCGCGGCTGGCGCGCATGATCGTGGATTCGCATCGGCTCGGGGCTGGCGAGACTGCCGCCGATATCGCCGCGGTGCTCACCGAGCGCGGCCTCGGCGGCGACAGCGTCGACCTCGATGTCCGGCTCGACCAGTTCCGCCGCGACCGCTCGCAACGCGCCGGCAGCGCGCGCAGCCTCGCCCGGCGCTGGGCGGCGCAGGTGGCATCTTCTGCCTCCCCTGTTGCGGCGGAGGGCTCGGAAGGTGCGGCTGAGCTCACCACCGGCGTCATGCTCGCACTTGCGTTTCCGGATCGCGTCGCGCGCAACCGCGGCCAGGGCAGCTTTGTGCTCGCCAACGGCCGTGGCGCAGCGGTGGATGCAGCCTCGGCATTGGCGCGCACGCCCTACATTGCGGTCGCCGAACTGACGGGCACAGCGGCACAGGGGCGCATTCTGCTGGCGGCGCCGATCGCACAGGCGGATATCGAAGCGCATTTCGCCGATCGGATCGAGATCGCGGACGAGGTTTCGTTCGATCGCGGAGCGATGGCGTTGCGGGCGCGGCGCAGGCGCACCCTGCAGGCCATGACGCTGTCGGAAGCCCCGCTTGCGTTGACGCCATCGGCGGAGACCGCGCGGGTGCTGGCCGAAGGCCTGATCGCTGCCGGCATCGAACAACTGCCATGGTCGAAATCGGTCAAGCAGTGGCGCGACCGTGTGATGTTCCTGCGCAAGGCGGAGGGCGATGCATGGCCCGATTTGTCGGATCACGCCCTTGCGGCGCGGCGCGAAGACTGGCTGGTGCCGATGCTCCACGACAAGACTTCGGTGAAGGATTTGTCTGCTAGCGAGCTGTCGGAGGCGCTGACGACGCTGCTGCCATGGGAATTGCGCGCGCGGCTGGAGCGCGAGGCGCCGACCCATTTCGAGGCGCCGACCGGCACCATGCTTGCGATCGACTACGAGGCCGAGCAGGGGCCGACCATCGCGGTCAGATTGCAGGAACTATTCGGGTTGACCACGCATCCGTCGATTGCGAAAGGCAGGGTGCCGCTGGTGCTGGAATTGTTGTCGCCGGCGCACCGGCCGGTCCAGGTGACGCGCGACCTGCCGGGCTTCTGGCGCGGCAGTTACGCCGCGGTTCGCTCCGATCTGCGCGGACGCTACCCCAGGCATCCCTGGCCGGAAGATCCGGCGCACGCGATGCCGACGCGGCGGGTGAAGCCGCGCAAGTGATTTGCGAATGGTCAGGAATGGATGGGCAAGAATCGGAAGTTATGCCAATCGAGCAAGGGTTTACCAGGCATATGTTTTGCGAATTGACAGGATTGATTGAGAAGGGACGGGAGCCTATTTGTAGGTAACAACGTAGGTAACAACCGGAGGCTGCCCATGCCCCGCCTTCGCCCCGAGCAGGTCACCGCAGCTATCAAGGCTAGCATCGGCGTCACCAAGCTCCGCAAGATCAGCGATGGCAACAATCTGTCCCTGATGACGCGCAACGGCCGCGGCTACTGGGCCTATAGCTGGCGCGAAGGCGCTGCATTCCGGACCAAGCTGCTCGGCAGTGCCGCTGATATCTCGCCGACCAAGGCGCGTCAGGCTCGTGAAGAGATCGCCGTGAGTCTCCGGTCGGGGCACGTCGATAGACGGGGCATCGCCAACAGGATGGCTCATCCTGCACCAGCCGTGACCGCTGGCAAGCTATTTGGCGAAGTCGTCACCGAGTACCTCGCGAAGGCCGCGACGAATTGGACAGGCGGGCTCCGGGGCAAAGAATATCACTCCTATATACAGACCTTGGCGCGGACCGATTTCGCAAAGCTCGCCGTTGCGGAGATCGGGACGGCCGACGTAGAAGCCGCGCTTGAAAAGTTCACGCCCGCCCGCGCCGAAAGGGTCCGCACCCGAATCAGCAAGCTATTGGATTACGCGACCGTCAAGGGCTATCGGACCGGAGATAATGTCGCGCGGCTGAAGGGCCATTTCGAACATCTGGCGCGGCCCGCTATTCCCAAGGTGGCGCACCATCCGTCTATGGCCCCGGCCGAAGTGCCCGCGCTGATCCGGGAGCTTCTCGCAAACGGCACCAGCGAAGCCTGGGCGCTGATCTTCACGATCTTGACGGCCGCGCGGACCGGAGAGACGATCGGCGCCAAGTGGCAGGAGATCGAAACGACCCCAACAGGCGTGCTCTGGGTTGTCCCGGCCGATCGTATGAAGGCCAGGCCTGAAGATCGGACCGAGCACCGCGTCCCGCTCTGTGCAGCGGCGCTGAAGCTGTTGGGCAAGCGAGGGGCACCCGGCGACTTCCTTTTCCCCAGCCGAGCAGGGCGGGCGCTCTGGGATAATGCAATGATGGCTCTGCTGCGGACCCTTCGGCCGGGCTACACTGTGCATGGATTCCGTAGCACATTTTCGGACTGGGCGGCGAAAGCCGAATACACGTTAGAGGTTCGCGAACGCGCCTTGCATCACGCGATCGGCGACGCCGTCGTCACGGCCTATCAGCGCGACAAGCTAGTCGAGTTGAGGCGGCCCATGATGGATCGCTGGTGCAAATTCGCGTTAGGCGCGGCCAATCGGACGAAAATTATTCCCAGTTTCACACCATGCCTTTGAGCGCATAAAATTTCGGACCTGAGAACGCGCTGTCGTTTTGCCGGGCCGCGATGTCGAAGAACCATGAATGAACATCACATAGGGTCGCCCTTTGCGTTGCGCCTCGCCAAGGTGACCTTCTATGAAGCTGCTCAATTCTGACATCGCTTCGTCGTACGAAATCGATCTGTCTCGCTTGCCGAAATGGAGATCAACCTCGTCACACTTTGAAAGATTAAACTTGGAGCGGTAGATCGCCAGAGCCGTCTATCATCGGCGTCGCTCCTATGAGGGCAATCGTCGCAGCGATGTAACGGTGCTCCGATCCATTCTTGATATTCATACATGGCGCGAGGACGTGCGCCTGACGTGACGGGGAGCGACCTCCGCTCGCGATTATAGCGCGTACCGGATAAAGAAAGCTCCACTAGCTCGAAAACGGCATGACGGGACCGCTTCATCAAATCCTAGACCTCATCGAACGGTAGCGGGTGGTCGAATGCACCGCACTCGAAATGCGGCTGTACCCGTTTCAGCCCGCAGTGCCCAGTTCTGCAAGATATTGTTTTATATCGAAATTTTGACGACCCTGTCCGTCGTGTGTCGGCTTGTGTCGTCGGCGCCCGCCAGATTGGGTAGCAAAATGGTAGCAAGATGTTCAGCCTCTGTTCTGTGATAGATCCGGGCGACCGATCCAGCGCTTCGCACAACAGCAGAAAGCGCGAGGCGTGGTCGGTGACGGTGAGCGGGTAACAGTATCGCCCATTGCCGAGTTTGAACTCGCCCTTGAAGTCGGCACACCACAGATCATTGGGGCCGGTGCCCGCCGATAGCGGCGTGCCGCGCGCGCGATGGCGCGGCCCGCCGCTGCGCTTGACCAGGCTATGGCGATCGAGGACCGCATGGATGGTGCTCTTGGCCGGAACCCTGACATCGCCGTCGAGTCCCTGACCAGCCGTTCCCGGATCTTGCGCGCGCCCCAGTGCGGCTTCTCGGCCTTGAGGCGGACAATCAGGCCCTCGATCTGCTCCGGCAGCTGGTTGGCATAGCGCACCGGGCGCCTCGAGCGGTCGCTCAGGGCCGCCAAGCCGTGCTCCTTGTAGCGGTCGTAAATCTTGTAGCCGGTCTTGCGGGATATGCCGAATTCCCGGCACACTTCCGTCATCGCCTCTCCGTCCAGCAGCCGGGCGACAAAGCGCAGGCGCTCTTCCATGACCGAACTCGCTTTCCACGGCATCCACACCTCCCGCCCAAAAAAAGCGAAAAGTGTAACCCATGTGTCCGGTACGAAATGTCACCTATGTCTCGGGCCGCTCATCAGCAACTCCATGATTGCATTCGTCTTTCTAGAACGAACGAAGTTTACCCCACATTCCACCCCACATTAGTTTTTGTCTTCCTGGTTCGACCTTCCTCGGGTCGATCCGGTGGCCATGCGACTTCATCGTCGAGCGGATGAACAGCCAGTGGATCACTTGATGCGCGGAATTCCAATTTGGGATTGAATGCGACTTCTGTCGGACGATGACGATCTTGGGACGGCTCCCTGCGCATCGGGGCGACCGCGGAGAAGAAGGGACCTGCCGGCGACATTGGTGCCCCCGTTTAGGCGAGGCGGCGCCTGCCACGGACCGCGCTTGAAGAAATGCGCGGCGGCTCAAAAAGATCGATGGCGCGCAGGCGCTGCTCTCAATCGCTGGGAAAAGGCTTCCTTCCTAAACACGACGCGACGGAGACGCCAGATGTCGGATGAACCGAGCACAAACCCCGCGCCGCGGAAAAAGCGGATTGCCGTGTTTCTCGACGGCACCTGGAACACCGTCAATGACAATACAAATGTTTGGCGTCTCAAATCCTTGCTCGCGCCCTCCGGAAAGGACGCGCTGAACCAGATCCTTTATTACCACAAAGGCGTAGGAACCAGTTTCGGCAGCTACGTCCGCGGCGGCGTGTTCGGCTATGGCTTGGATGACGAGATTATCCGCGCCTATGAATGGCTGATCGACAACTATCGTCTTGACGACGAGCTTTTCATTTCGGATTCAGCCGCGGGGCGTATACCCGCGCAGCCTGTCGGGCCTGATCGCAAAGTGCGGCCTGATTGCGATCGGACGCCGCTATAATTCCGGCGGCTCCACGACCGCTATCGGCGCGGGAGCGCGGCGGTGACGATCCGCGATCTCCTGGACGCCCAAAGCAAGGGCAAGAAGGATTTTCCGCTCGAAGAACGCTGGATACTAAAATATTCGCAGCACATCGATATTGAATTTCTCGGCGTGTGGGACACGGTCGGCGCGCTCACGACGAAAGAAATGCAGTTCCTGAATACGGGCATCCGTCTGTCAAACAAGTTCGCATTTCATGCCCTGGCAATTGATGAACACCGCAAGCTTTGTGCCCCGACGCTCTGGACCGTCGATTACAACCAGGGCGTTCCGCCTCCACATCATCACAGGACGCTCTCGCAGGTCGAGCA
>CAWEEF010000018.1:0-42099 GCA_963808035.1 uncultured Alphaproteobacteria bacterium
GCTGTTTCCGGCCCTGATGGCGTTTGCCGCGGCCAGCGACCTTTTCACCATGACAATCTCGAACCGGGTGTCCCTGCTGCTGGCCGCGGGTTTTGTGGTACTCGGCGTCGCCAGCGGCATGGGCTTCCACGACATGCTCCTGCATGTGGCCGCGGGGATGGTGGTGCTCACGGCGGCTTTTATCTGCTTCACGATGGGCTGGGTTGGCGGCGGCGACGCGAAAGTGGCAGCCGCGGCGGCACTCTGGTTCGGCTTTGCTCATCTGATGAGCTATCTGGTCTACGCCTCGCTGTTCGGCGGTGCCTTGACGCTGCTGCTGCTTCAGTTCCGGCAATGGCCGCTGCCCTATGCGCTGGCCGGTCAGGCCTGGTTGCTCAAACTGCACGCCAAGGAAAGCGGCATACCCTACGGCATCGCCCTCGCGGTCGGCGCGCTCATGATCTATCCCGAGACCGAGTGGGTGAAGGCGATCGACCTCGCTCACCTCGCGCTTGGCTGAGCGCGGCCGAATAAACCTGGCGTTAAGGCGATTTAGATACGCCTCATTAACCATGCTTTGACGAATAACTGGTCAACTCCCGTTACGGCGGCGGAAGCGTCGCGGCGTAATGTGGAAAGTGAAGCGTATGAATACCGCACGCATTGTCGTCCTGACTATCGCCGTCGGAGCCGGCGGCATTGCCGCATATCTCGCCAGCGGGTCGGACAAGCCATCCCCGACCGTGCCGGTCGCGCAACTGCCGACGGTCGACGTCCTGGTGGCGAAGTCCGACATCGGCCTCGGCCAGTCGGTCAAGCCGGAAGATCTGCAGTGGCAGACCTGGCCGGCGGCGACGGCGAGCAACAATTTCATTCGCCGCAGCGAACACCCGGACGCGACCAACCAGATCGTCGGCTCGATCGCGCGTTCGCCGTTCATCGCGGGCGAGCCGATCCGCGAGCCAAAGCTGGTCAAGGCCAACGGGTCGGGCTTCATGGCCGCGATCCTGCCGAGCGGCATGCGGGCCGTTTCCACCGAGATCTCGCCCGAAACCGGCGCCGGCGGCTTTATCCTGCCCAACGACCGGGTCGACGTCATTCTTTCCAAGCGCGACAAGAACCCGGACCGCGCCGGACCGACCGATACCGTCAACTCCGAGATCATCCTCTCCAACGTCCGCGTTCTCGCGATCGATCAGGCTCCGAAGGAAAAAGACGGCCAGAACGCCGTGGTCGGCAAGACGGTCACGCTCGAACTGAAACCCGAGCAGGCGGAAACCCTCGCCCGTGCGCACCAGTCGGGCACGCTGTCGCTGGCACTGCGGAGCATCGCCGACGTCAACATGGTCGACAGCCGGGATCAGGGTTCGCGACGCAGCGACAGCATCAACGTGGTTCGTTACGGCATTTCCAGCCCGGCGACGATTCAGAAGTGACCAAAAGGACGTCTGAAAATGAAGTGCAGGGAAAATAAGCCGACGATGCGGGCCTTCGTGACCCGCGCCCTGTCGTTCTCGGCCGTCGCTGCATTGACGCTCAATCCGGCCCCGAGCCCGGTGGTGGCCGCGGACTACCGCGCCGCGGCGCCGGCCATGCCGATTGCGGCCGACGGACCGATGAACGCACGCTTCCTTGCGCTCGGCGTCGGAAAATCCATCGTGATCGATTTGCCGCGCGACATCAAGGATGTGCTGGTTGCCGATCCGAAGATCGCAAACGCCGTGGTGCGCTCCGCGCAGCGCGCCTACATCATCGGCGCCGCAGTCGGTCAGACCAACATCGTTTTTTTCGACGCCGCCGGCCAGCAGATCGCTGCCTACGATATTGCCGTCAAGCGCGATCTCAACGGGGTGCGCGCCGCATTGAAGCAGACGATGCCGAACGCCGACATCCAGATCGAGGGCGTCGGCGATGGCGTGATGCTGAGCGGCTCGGTGGCCACGCCGATCGAGGCCCAGCAGGCCGGCGAACTCGCCGCGCGGCTGGCGGGCGGGGCTGACAAGGTCGTCAATTCGATTGCGGTCCGTGGCCGCGATCAGGTGATGCTGAAAGTCACAGTCGCCGAGGTCGCGCGCTCGATCATCAAGCAGATGGGTATCGACCTCAGCGCCAGTCTGAATTACGGCAACTCGGTCGTCACCTTCAACAACACAAACCCGTTCACGGCCAACGGCCAGCCGCTCGTCGGCGGCAATGCCCTGACGACGGCGTTCGGCTCTACGCCGTCCGTCAAGGCCACCTTGCGGGCGATGGAAAGCGCTGGTGTGGTGCGCACGCTGGCCGAACCTAATCTGACGGCCATCTCGGGCGAAGCCGCGACCTTCATTGCCGGCGGCGAATTTCCGATTCCAACCGGCGTCACCTGCCAGACCACAGCGGCGGGCTCGGTCGGGCAGTGCGCGCCGTCGATCGCCTTCAAGAAGTTCGGCATCTCGCTCAACTTCACCCCGGTCGTGCTCAGCGAGGGTCGGATCAGCCTGCATGTGATGACCGAAGTTTCCGAAGTCTCCAACGACAATTCGATCAACATCAGCGGCATCTCGGTTCCCTCGATCAAGACCCGCCGAGCCGAGACGACGGTGGAAATTCCGTCCGGCGGCTCGATGGCGATGGCCGGCCTGATCCAGCAACAGACCAAGCAGGCGATCAACGGGCTACCCGGCCTGTCGTCCCTGCCGGTCCTGGGCACGCTGTTCCGAAGCCGCGATTTCGCCAACAACCAGACCGAGCTGATGGTGCTGGTGACGCCTTATGTCGTTCGCGCCGTGGCGCAGAAGGACCTGTCGCGTCCGGATGACGGGTTTGCCGCCGCAGCCGATCCGCAGGCCGACCTGTTGGGCAGCATCAACCGCATCTACGGCGTCCCCGGCCGGGTCGAGCCGATCCAGAACTATCGCGGCACCTACGGCTTCATCACGGACTAAAGACGGGACAAGGACGAGAGAGATGACAATCAGGATACCCGTCGATCGCAATCGAGCCTGCCGCATGGCGGGGACGCTTGTCGGGCTGGCCGTCGCGCTTGGAGCGTGCACGCATACCGACCGGGACGTGACATCGAGCATTCCCGACGATTATCGGCTGCGCCATCCGATCGCAATTCAGGAGGCTAATCGCTCGGTGGTGATCTTTGTCGGCCACGCCCGCGGCGGGCTTTCCGCTTCCCAGCGCGCCGACGTGTTGGGCATGGCGCAGACCTGGCTTCGTGAAGCGACCGGCGCGATCTACGCCGAGCTGCCGGTGAACACGCCGAACGCGGCGGCGGCGGCGGACGCCATGGGGGAAGTTCGGTCCCTGGTCGCGGCGGCCGGCGTGCCGCCGCGCGGCTTGGTCGTCCACCGCTATCACCCGGACGATCCGCGCCAGATGGCGACGATCCGGCTCAGCTATCCGAGAATCTCGGCGATTGCCGGTCCCTGCGGGCTGTGGCCCGAGGACCTCGGGCCCTCGATCAAGGACAAGAGCTATCTGGAAAACAAGGATTACTACAATTTCGGCTGCGCCTATCAGCGCAACATAGCCGCGATGGTCGATAATCCGTCCGATCTCGTGCAACCGCGCACCGAAACGCCCGCTTATACCACCCGGCGCACCGAAGGCTTCGAGAAGTACCGCAAGGGCAATGCGACCACGACGCTCTATCCGGAAGCCGACAAAGCCAAACTCAGCGATTCAGGCAAATGATCAGCTACGCCCGCCAAAATCCCGAAGAACAGCCGGACGTCACACCTCCGGCCGCGGACGATCATATCGCCCCGGCCCCGCGGGTGTCCGTGCAAGCCTTTTGCGAGACGGTGGAAACCGCTGCCGCGGTGCAATCGGCCGGCGAGGACCGTCGCCTCGGCAAGGCCCATCTGAAGATCCAGATGGGCGGCATGGCTGCTGCCGTCGAGGCCTATCGCAGCGCGCCTACGCCCAACGTGATCGTGCTGGAAACCGAAGGCCGCAGCGACATTCTGACCGGCCTCGATCAACTCGCGACGGTATGCGATTCCGGAACCCGGGTGGTCGTGATCGGCCGGGTCAACGATGTCACGCTCTATCGCGAGTTGGTACGCCGCGGCGTCAGCGACTACGTGATCGCGCCCATCAACGCGCTCGACGTGGTTCGCTCCATTTGCGGCCTGTTTTCGGCGCCGGAGGCCAAGGCCGTCGGCCGCATCATCGCCGTCGTCGGAGCCAAGGGCGGGGTCGGCGCATCCACCGTCGCCCACAACGTCGCCTGGGCGATCGCGCGCGATCTGGCGCTTGACTCCGTCGTCGCCGATCTCGACCTTGCATTTGGAACCGCCGGCCTCGATTACAATCAGGACCCGCCGCAGGGCATCGCCGACGCGGTGTTCTCGCCCGATCGCGTCGATACGGCGTTTATCGACCGGCTGCTGTCGAAATGCACCGATCACCTCAGCCTGCTGGCGGCGCCGGCGACGCTCGAACGCGTCTACGACTTCGGCACCGAGGCTTTCGATTCCATTTTCGACACGCTTCGCGCCACGATGCCGTGCATCGTGCTCGACGTTCCCCACATGTGGTCGGGATGGACGAGACGCGCGCTGGTGGGCGCGGACGATATCCTGATCGTCGCCGCACCCGACCTCGCCAACCTGCGCAACACCAAGAATATGGTCGATCTGCTCAAGGGATCGCGGCCCAACGACAGGGCGCCGATGTATTGCCTCAATCAGGTCGGCGTACCGAAGCGGCCCGAGATCAATGCCAGCGAGTTCGCCAAGGCGATCGAAAGCCCGCCGCTCGTGGCCATTCCATTCGACCCGCAAATGTTCGGCTCGGCGGCCAACAACGGCCAGATGATCGCGGAAATCTCCGCCGGACATCGCACTACCGAGATGTTTCTGCAGATCGCGCAACGGCTGACCGGCCGGGGCGAGACCAAAAAGCCGCGCGGCTCGTTCCTGTCGCCCCTGATCGAGAAGTTGCGGGCAAAATAGCCGTCCGCATGGAGTACCGTCGTGTTTGGTAAGCGTAGCGGAACAGAAATCGATTCCCGGCCGGCAAAGCCGGCCGGATCCCCGACGGAATTGTCGCCGGGCACGGCCGCTGTCGTTTCGCGCGACGCGGCGCCGCCGGTCGTTGCCTCGCCGCCGCTTTCGCCGGCCAAACCGGCGGCGGCCGCGCCCACCGTCGACGCGCGGCGGTCCGACACCTACTACCAGGTCAAAGCGACAATCTTCGGTGCGCTGATCGAAGCCATTGACCTTGCCCAGCTTGCCAAGCTCGACGGCGAGTCCGCACGCGAGGAAATCCGCGATATCGTCAACGAGATCATCGCAATCAAGAACATCGTGATGTCGATCGCCGAGCAGGAAGAGCTGCTCGACGATATCTGCAACGACGTGCTCGGATATGGCCCGCTGGAGCCGCTGCTGTCGCGCGACGATATCGCGGACATCATGGTCAATGGCGCCGGCACGGTGTTCATCGAAGTCGGCGGAAAAATCCAGCGCACCGGTATCCGCTTCCGCGACAACCAGCAGTTGCTCAATATCTGCCAGCGCATCGTCAGCCAGGTCGGCCGGCGGGTCGATGAATCCTCACCGATCTGCGACGCACGCCTCGCCGACGGCTCGCGCGTCAACGCCATTGTACCACCGCTGGCGATCGACGGCCCCGCACTCACCATCCGGAAATTCAAGAAGGACAAGCTGACCCTCGACCAGCTCGTCAAGTTCGGGGCGATCACCCCGGAGGGCGCCGACATCCTGCAGATCATCGGGCGCTGCCGCGCCAACGTCCTGATTTCCGGCGGCACCGGTTCGGGCAAGACCACGCTGCTGAACTGTCTCACCAACTATATCGATCACGACGAGCGTATCATCACCTGCGAGGACGCCGCCGAGCTTCAACTGCAGCAGCCGCATGTCGTGCGCCTGGAAACCCGGCCGCCGAACATCGAGGGCGAAGGCCAGGTCACCATGCGCGAACTGGTCCGCAACTGCCTGCGCATGCGGCCGGAACGCATCATCGTCGGCGAAGTCCGCGGCCCCGAGGCGTTCGACCTGCTGCAGGCCATGAACACCGGCCACGACGGATCGATGGGAACGCTGCACGCCAACAATCCCCGCGAAGCCCTGTCGCGCTGCGAATCCATGATCACGATGGGTGGATTTTCGCTGCCGTCGCGAACCATCCGCGAGATGATCTGCGCCTCGATCGACGTCATCATCCAGGCCGCCCGTCTGCGCGACGGTTCCCGGCGCATCACCCACATCACCGAAGTGATGGGCATGGAAGGTGACACCATCATCACCCAGGATTTGTTCATTTACGACCTGATGGGCGAGGACGCCAACGGGCACATCATCGGGCGGCACCGCTCGACCGGCATCGGACGGCCGCGCTTCTGGGACCGCGCCCGCTACTACAACGAGGAAAAGCGGCTCGCCGCGGCCCTCGACGCCGCCGAAGTCGTCGTCCAGGTCTGAAGGGCCGGCCATGAAGATACAGACGCTTGCACTGGCCTTTCTCGCTGCCACCGCCATCGGCGGCATG
Source organism: uncultured Alphaproteobacteria bacterium (assembly GCA_963808035.1). Taxonomy (GTDB): domain Bacteria; phylum Pseudomonadota; class Alphaproteobacteria; order Rhizobiales; family Xanthobacteraceae; genus Bradyrhizobium. Next base: position 6,490 of record CAWEEF010000018.1, read on the forward strand.
GCCTGGGTGTTCATCTATCCGCTTTTGTCGGGAGAGAAGAGGGCGGCGCATCGCCGTGCCTCGATCGCGAAGCCGGAGCCGGCCGTTCGCCAGGTCGACAAGACCCAGCGCTCGCGCCGCGAGCAGGTCGAAGGGTCGCTGCGGGAGATCGAGGCCCGTCGCAAGAAGGAAAAGAAGCTGCCGCTGAGCCGGCGCCTGACCCAGGCCGGCCTCGTCTGGTCGACACAGAAATTCATGATCGTGTCCGGCATTCTCGCGGTCGTCAGCTTCGCGCTGGCACTGCTGGCGGGAGGCGGCCCGATCGCCGCGATCGGGCTGGCATTCGCAGCCGGTTTCGGCCTGCCGCGCTGGGGCCTCAACTATCTGAAAAAGCGCCGCGAGGCGAACTTTCTCAAGGCGCTGCCGGACGCCGTCGACGTGATCGTCCGCGGCATCAAGGCCGGCCTGCCGCTCTTCGAGTCGATCAAGGTCGTCGCCGCCGACGCGCCGGATCCGCTGAAGAGCGAGTTCCTGGCCATCATCGAGACCCAGGCGATCGGCATGCCGCTCGGCGAGGCGTGCGCGCGGCTGTTCGACCGGATGCCGGTGCCGGAAGCGAACTTCTTCGGCATCGTGGTCTCGATCCAGCAGAAGTCCGGCGGCAACCTGTCCGAAGCCCTCGGCAACCTGTCCAAGGTGCTGCGCGACCGCAAGAAGATGGCCGAGAAGATTCAGGCAATGTCGATGGAAGCCAAGGCATCCGCGGGCATCATCGGTTCGCTGCCACCGATCGTCATGTTGCTGGTCTACCTCACGACCCCGCAATACATCTCGCTGTTGTGGACCCATCCGACCGGCCAGCTCATGCTGGTGGCTTGCGTGGTCTGGATGTCCATCGGCATCTTCGTGATGAAGAGAATGATCAACTTTGACTTCTGATGGTGCCGCATGATTGAATTCCTGGTCGACAAGCTTCACGACGCCCATTTCATGACCATGCTGCTCGCCGCCATCGCCGCCAGCGCGACGGCATACACCCTGGCCACGCCGTTTTTCGTCGGCGAAGGACTGGCGAAACGCATGAAGGCGGTGGCGAGCGAACGCGAGCGGATCCGGCAGCGCGAGCGCGAGCGTCTGAACAATGGCCAGAAGGTCTCGCTGCGGCAGACGCCAAAGCAGCTCGTCTCCAAGGTGGTGGAGGATTTCAACCTCGGAAAATGGCTGGCCCAGGAATCCGCGCGCGACAAGCTCACCATGGCCGGCTATCGCGGGCACGCCCCTTACGTCACGTTCCTGTTTTTCCGGTTGGTGACGCCCATCGTCATGCTGCTTGGGGCGGTGCTGTATGTTTTCGTGATCTCGCACATGCAGAAATCGCTGCCGGTCAAGGTCGGCATGTGCCTTGGCGCCGCCTATCTCGGGCTGCAGGCGCCGATGCTGTTCCTGAGGAATGCGATCAGCAAGCGTCAGCTTTCGATCAAGCGCGCCTTTCCGGATGCGCTCGATCTGCTGCTGATCTGCATCGAATCCGGCATGTCGATCGAGACCGCGTTTCGCAGGGTCAGCCTCGAGATCGCGACGCAATCGATCGCGCTGTCGGAAGAATTCACGCTGACCACCGCCGAACTTTCCTATCTGCAGGATCGAAAGGTCGCCTACGAAAACCTGGCGAAGCGCACCGGCCTCGAGGGCGTGAAATCGGTCTGTCTCGCCCTGCAGCAATCGGAACGCTACGGCACGCCGCTCGGTCAGAGCTTGCGCGTCATGGCGCAGGAAAACCGCGACATGCGCATGAACGAGGCCGAGAAGAAGGCGGCTGCGCTGCCGCCAAAGCTCACCGTGCCGATGATCCTGTTTTTCCTGCCGGTGTTGTTTGTCGTCATCCTCGGGCCGACCGGCATCAAGGTCGCGGCGATGCAGTAGGTCGCGGCGGCCGGGGGTCACCGCCCGGCCCGATGGTTCGGCCCGGCAACGTGACCGACCTTTGTTCAGCGGGATAAGCGAGCTTCGGGGAACGATCAGTCGGGACGGTTGAGCGACGCCATCGGCATCGTCCCGCTACCCTTGCGCGCATTGTCCTTGCGGCTCAGCATCTGCTTCAGATAGGCGACATTCGCCGCCGCCTCGTCTGGCGGCAGATCGGCCTTCACGATGCTTTCGGCTTCGGCGAACCGGCCCTGCAGGCCGACCACCAGCGCCAGATTCTGGCGCACCCGCGCATCGGCTCTGGCGCTGCCATACGCCCGGCGCAGGTTCTCTTCCGCCTGTGGCAGGTTGCCGGAAAGCACGTAGGAAAGGCCGAGATTGGACAGCACCGAGGGCTCGTCGGGCACGATCTTCAACGCGCTGGCATAGTAGCGGCGCGCTTCGTCGTGGCGTCCCATCTGATCGAGCACGGTGCCCTGCACCGAAAGAATGCGCCAGTCGGGATTATCGGGCGAATGGGCGCGCGACAGCACGTCGAATGCCTGCTGGAAACTGCCGTTGTCGGCCAGCGCGCGGCCGAACGCGGCCAGCAGCGCCTTGTTGCCGGGATGGGCGATGGTGGCCTGTTCGAGCATCGCCGCCGCCTGGGCCCGCTGCCCGGTGGCACGCAGCGCCTGGCCATAGGCCAGCGCGGCGTCGGCATCCTTGGGATTGGCGCGATAGCGCTCGCCGGCGATCTCCGCCGCGTGCTGCGGATCGGCACTGGCGCCGGAATCCGGCTTCGAGGTTAGCGACCCCGTGATATCGGACATGGTCTGGCAGCCGCCGAGCCCCGCGGTCAGAAGCGCCGCTACGGCCGCGGATGCGAGAAACCGGGCAAGGCTGTAGTGCTGACGCATGGCACCTTAACTCACGGGATCGGTCGAAGGATGGAACCGGATGCCTCAGCAATAGTCCGTTAACCCTAACGGCTGGTTAATATGCGGCTTGGTCACCGCGGCGGGCAGGCCTCGGGCTGCCGCTGCGGAAACGGCCCGGCGGGGGGCAGCGGCGCCGGTTGATCCCGGATTGGCCGGAGATCGAGCGGCGGTTGATTCGACCATCGTCGTGTCGAACCATTACGACCGATCAGACACGACGCGTGGGTTCAATATTCGATCGCAAGGCGTTTGCGGATTTCATCGAGCCGGCGCTCGAGCGCATCGAGCCTGGCGTGAAGGCCGCGGTCGTGAAGGTAGAAAAAATAACCGACGGCGAGCAATCCGAAAATCCAGTGATGGCTTTCGATGTAAAGCAAGATTTGATCGATCGCGTGACCGACCGAGGCGAGAATACCCAGCACAGCATCCATCGCATTCCTCCGGCTGGAGAAAATGATCCCTTAAATCCGGGAACTAGCGGAAGATCATCCCCACCGCCTATTTGTGATGCTTGCGCAGATACGCGTGCAGCGAGTCCGTGCCGGTCTCGGCGAGCAGGGTCTTGAGCATCATGTCCTTGCGGCGGCCTTTCGCAAAATGCTCACCATAGGTCTTGCGCAGCGATCCGACGCGCGAGTTGCCGTGCTTTCTGTCGATGCGGCCGGTGGTGTCGCGATGCCTGCCGTCAAGAGCCTTACCCTTCTTGGCCATCCAACTCTCCCCTGCTGTAGTATGCATCATGTAATATGCGAAACCCTATCACGGTCCCGCGGCGCCGTGTAGGCCGCCGATTTGGCCGCCAGCTTGAAGAGATTGCCCGCTGGCAAGAACTTTGCGAAGTCTGGACCCCCGCCTCGCTGAATTGGAGACGAGCCAAGCATGCCATCCGTGTTCGAGACCGCGCCCGCTGCGTCAGCCATCTCCATCATTTTTGCGACCAGATCGACATGGGACGGGATCCGCGCCGAGCTGCCGGCGCCGGCCATGCAGTTCGCCGCGGCCAACGGCTTTGCCGCCAAACCCGGCGCGTGCCTGACGTTGCCCGGTGCCGACGGACAGATTGCACAGGTGCTGTTCGGACTGGAGGAGGCGGCCAGCACGTCCCGCGATCCGTTCCGGCCCGGCGCGTTGCCCGGCCTGCTGCCGCCCGGCCTCTATCGGTTCGCCAATGCGCCGCACGACAGCCGTCTTGCGACGCTTGCCTTCGCGCTCGGCTGTTATCGATTCAACCGCTATCGTAGCGCGGATGCGCCCGATGTGAGGCTGGTGCCACCCAACGGCGTCGACGTGGCCGATGTCACACGCATGGCGGACGCCGTCCAGCTTGCCCGCGACCTCATCAATACGCCCTCGAACGACATGGGGCCGGAGCAGTTGGCGCAGGCGGCGCAGCATCTCGCACTACGCTTCGGTGCCGATTTCAACTGCATTGTCGGGGACGATCTGTCGCGGCAGAACTTCCCGCTGATCCATGCGGTCGGCATGGCCTCGCCCCGCGCGCCGCGCCTGATCGATTTCAGCTGGGGCGACCCCAACGATCCCCGGGTGACGCTGGTCGGCAAGGGGGTCTGTTTCGACACCGGCGGGCTCGATCTCAAGCCTTCCAGCAGCATGCTCATCATGAAAAAGGACATGGGCGGTGCCGCCAGCGTATTGGCGCTGGCGCAGATGGTAATGGACGCCCGCCTCAAGCTCCGCCTGCGGGTTCTGATTCCTGCGGTCGAGAACGCGGTCGCCGGCAATGCCTTCCGGCCGCTCGATGTCTTCCGTTCCCGCAAGGGCCTCGCAGTGGAAATCGGAAACACCGACGCTGAAGGCCGGCTGGTGCTGGCCGATGCCCTGGCTCTTGCCTGCGAGGAAAAGCCCGATTTGCTGATCGACATGGGGACCCTGACCGGCGCGGCGCGGGTCGCGCTCGGTCCGGATTTACCGCCCTTTTACACCAATGATGAGACGCTGGCGCTGGACGTCGCACGCTTTGCCAACCGGGAGAATGATCCGTTGTGGCGCTTGCCGCTGTGGCCGGCTTACGATGCCTGGCTCGATTCAAAGGTCGCCGATCTCAACAACGCGCCGTCGGGTGGCTTCGCCGGCTCGATCACCTGCGCGTTGTTTCTGCAGCACTTTGTCGAGAACGCGAAAAGCTGGTTGCATGTCGATATCTATGGCTGGACCCCGTCGGCGAAGCCGGCACGACCGGAAGGCGGTGAATGCCAGGCCGCGCGCGCGATCTATCAATTGCTTGGGGAACGCTATGGATGACCCGCGCCTGACACCGGCACGGCCCGATCTCGCCGCGCAATATCTCGAAGGCAGGATCAAGGCGGCCCGCTACGTCGCCGGCGAAGAGCTCGAGATCGTCGCCAGCCTGGCGGCGCTGCGCGCCGAGCCGTGGTCCGGCGCGATGCTGCTGACGCAGGCGCTGCGAGGCGAGCGCGCCACCATCTACGACCGCAATGGCGAGGGCTGGGCCTGGGGCCAGTTGAACAGTGACGGCTATGTCGGCTGGTTGCCGGATCGCGCGCTGGCACCGCCGGCAGCGGCACCAACCCACAAGATCACCGCGATCAGGACGTTTGCGTTTCCGGGTCCCTCGATCAAGCTGCCCCCGGTCGATACGCTGCCGATGGGGGCGAAGATAGCCGTCGTTCGCGAGGATGGACCGTTTGCGGTGACAGGCGACGGCTGGCATCTGCCGCTGCCGCATCTCGCCAGCCTCGACCGTTATCAGCGCGATTTCGTCACTGTCGCCGAACAGTTCACCGGCACGCCCTATCTGTGGGGCGGCAAGAGCAGCCTTGGCATCGATTGCTCCGGGTTGGTCCAGATCGCCCTGAATGCCGCCGGCACCGGTTGCCCGCGGGACAGCGACATGCAGCAGGACGGCCTTGGCCGTGCGCTGGATCCGGCAACGGCCGGCAAACTGCAGCGCGGCGACCTGATTTTCTGGAAAGGCCATGTCGCAATCGCGCGGGATGCCGCCACCCTCGTTCACGCCAATGCCCATCACATGGCGACGACAATCGAAAACACCCGCGACGCCATAGCGCGCATCAGGGCCACGGGCAGCGAGATCACGGCCATCAAGCGGCTCGCTTGACTCCCGCTCAAACCGCGACCGCACCGCTTGGGTCGGCTTCGAGCCGGAACGCGGCTGCGAACAGCGCGCGGGTGTAATCGGTTTTCGGGCTCTTGAACAACTCCGCGGCGGCTCCCTCCTCCACTACCTTGCCGTGACGCATCACGATCAGATGGCTTGCGAGCGAGGCGACCACCCGCAGATCATGCGAGATGAACATATAGGTGAGGTCGCGCTTGCGCTGCAGCTCGCGCAACAGATCGACCATCTGCGCCTGCAGCAGCATATCGAGCGCACTGGTCGGTTCATCCAGCACGACGAAATTCGGCTCCAGCACCACCGCGCGGGCGATGCTGATGCGCTGGCGCTGCCCGCCGGAGAATTCGTGCGGATAGCGAAACCGCGTCGCCGGATCGAGCCCGACATCGCGCAACGCCTTGATCACCCGCGTCTCGCGTGCTTCCCGCGACAGCGCCGGCTGATGCACGCTGAGGCCTTCGGCAACGATATCGCCGATCGACATCCGCGGACTGAGGGCGCCGAACGGATCCTGGAACACGATTTGCATATCGCGGCGGAACGGCCGCATCGCCTTGAACCGCAGCCCCTGGATGTTGCTGCCGAGGAACACGATCGGCCCGTCGGAGGAAATCAACCGCAATAGCGCGAGGCCGAGCGTGGTCTTGCCGGAACCGGATTCGCCGACCACGCCAAGCGTTTCGCCCTTGCGCACCGAGACGCTGACGCCATCCACCGCCTTGATGTGCCCGACCGTGCTGCGGAGCAGGCCGCGCTTGACCGGAAACCAGACCTTCAGGCCGTCCGTCGACATCACCACCGGAGATTGCGGTCGGGGCGGCGCCGGGTCGGGCTTGGGCTCGGCGGCGAGCAAGGCGCGGGTGTAGGGATGTTTTGCCGCCGTGAAGACCTGCTCCACCGGCCCCTGCTCGACAATCTTGCCGCCATTCATGACGCAGACCACATCGGCGATGCGGCGCACGATGCCGAGATCGTGGGTAATGAACAACAGGCTCATGCCGAGCCGCGTCCGGATCTCGGCCAGCAAGGTCAGGATCTGCGCCTGCACCGTGACATCGAGCGCGGTGGTCGGCTCGTCCGCAATCAACAGATCGGGCTCGTTGGCGAGCGCCATCGCGATCATGACCCGCTGACGCTGGCCGCCGGAAAGTTGATGCGGATAGCTTGCCAGCCGCGTTTCCGGATCGGGAATGCCGACGTCGGCGAGCAGTTCAAGTGTGCGCGCTCGCGCCATCTGGCCGCGGATGCCGCTGTGAAGCCGCAGGATCTCGCCGATCTGGGACTCGATCGTGTGCAGTGGATTGAGCGAGGTCATCGGCTCCTGGAAGATGATCGAAATATCATTGCCGCGAATGCCGCGAATCTCGCGCTCGGACAGGTCGAGCAGTTCCCGGCCCTTGAAGTGAATGCTGCCCGACGGGTGAGAGGCGGTCGGATAGGGCAGCAGCTTGAGGATCGACAGCGCGCTGACCGACTTTCCTGAACCGGATTCACCGACCAGCGCCACGCACTCGCCTCGCTTGATCTCGAACGAAATGCGGTCGACCGCGATCGAGGTGCCGCTCGGCTGATGAAATGCCACCGACAAATCGCGAACGTGGAGCAGAGGCTGGTTGATGGCGTCCATGCGATTGGCCTATCGAAACGTCTTGCGCGGGTCGAAGGCGTCGCGCACCGCTTCGCCGATGAAAATCAGCAGCGACAGCATGATGGCGACTGCGAAAAACCCCGTGAAGCCGAGCCAGGGCGCCTGGACGTTGGCTTTGCCCTGCGACAGCAATTCGCCGAGCGAGGGCGAGCCCGGCGGCAGGCCGAAGCCGAGGAAGTCGAGCGCGGTCAGCGTCATCACCGAGGAGGAGACGATGAATGGCAGGAACGTCATGGTCGCGACCATGGCATTGGGCAGCAGGTGGCGGAACATGATCACGGCGTTGGAGACGCCGAGCGCCCGCGCCGCCTGGATGTATTCGAAGTTGCGACCACGGAGAAATTCGGCGCGCACCAGCCCGACCAGCGAGACCCATGAGAACAGCAGGAGAATGCCAAGCAGCACGAAGAAGCCCGGCACCAGCACCGAGGACAGGATCAGCAGCAGGTAGAGCGAAGGAATCGCGGTCCAGACCTCGATCAGGCGCTGGAAGGTCAGGTCGATCCAGCCGCCGAAATAGCCCTGTACGCCGCCGGCGGCGACACCGATGATCGACGAAACGATGGTGAGGCTGAGACCGAACAGCACCGAGATGCGAAAGCCGTAGATCAGGCGCGCCACCACGTCGCGCCCCTGGTCATCGGTACCGAGCCAGTTGTATTCGAGATCGCGGCAGCTTTTCAGGCCCTTGCGCTGCACCACATCCCTGCACTCGGCTTCCGTCAGCATCCAGGTCGGCTTGGAGGGCGCCGGGGTCGGCAGATCGAGGTTGTGGGTATCGTAGGAATAGCGGATCAGCGGCCACACAATGGTGCCGCCCTTGGCCGCGATCAGCTTCTGCAGATAGGGATCGCGATAGTCGGCCGCGGTCTGGAAATCGCCGCCAAAGGTGGTTTCGGAATAGGTGACGAAGGCCGGCCAGTACAGATGGCCATCGAACTTGATCAGGAACGGGCGATCGTTGGCGATCAACTCGGCGAACAATGAAATGAAGAACAGGATAAGGAAGATCCAGAACGACCAATAGCCCCGACGGTTCGATTTGAAGTTCTGCCAGCGCCGGCGATTGAGCGGGGACGGGCTGAAGCGATGCTGCGTCATCGGCACGGCCTCGCCGAGCGGCGACTGCGTGGTGGTTTCGATCGGCGGCGGCGCGATGAGGGTCATCAGACTTCCCGCGCCTCGAAGTCGATCCGCGGATCGATCCACATGTAAGCGAGGTCGGAGATCAGGTTGACGACTAGCCCGACCAGCGAAAAGATGTACAACGTTCCGAACACCACGGGGTAGTCGCGGTTCAGCACGCTTTCGAAGCCGAGCAGGCCAAGCCCGTCAAGCGAAAAGATGGTTTCGATCAGGAGCGAACCGGAAAAGAAGGCATGAATGAATGCGCCGGGAAAACCGGCGATCACGATCAGCATGGCGTTGCGGAAGACGTGATTGTACAGCACCTGCCGTTCGCTGCAGCCCTTGGCGCGGGCGGTCATGACATATTGCTTGCGGATTTCGTCGAGGAACGAGTTCTTGGTCAGCAGCGTCATGGTGGCGAAGGCGCCGAGCGCCATCGAAATCAGCGGCAGCGTGATATGCCAGAAATAGTCGAGGATCTTCCAGTACCAGGGAAACTGCGACCAGCCGTCGGAGGTGAGACCGCGCAGCGGGAAAATATTGAAGAACGATCCGCCGGCGAACAGGATGATCAGGAGGATGGCAAACAGAAACCCCGGTATTGCAAATCCGATAATGACGACGGCGGAAGTCCAGGTGTCGAACTTCGAGCCGTCCTGCACCGCCTTGCGAATGCCGAGCGGGATCGAGATCAGGTAGGTCAGCAGCGTCATCCAGATCCCCAGCGACATCGAAACCGGCAACTTCTCCTTGATCAATTGCAGCACGCTGACGTCGCGGAAGTAGCTTTTGCCGAAATCAAAACGCGCAAAATTCCATACCATCAGCGCAAAGCGTTCCGGCGCCGGCTTGTCGAAACCGAACTGCTTTTCCAGGCTCTTGATGAATTCCGGATCGAGCCCCTGCGCCCCGCGGTACTTCGATCCGGCGGCATTGGAAGCCATGTTGACCTGGCCGCGGGCGCCGAAATCGCCGCCGCCGCCTGAGATTCTCGAGGTGCCGCCGGTATCCGCGCCGCTGAGCTGCGCGATCACGCGCTCCACCGGGCCGCCTGGCGCAAACTGCACCACCACGAACGATACGAACAGGATTCCCAGCAGCGTCGGGATCATCAGCAGAATGCGACGGGCGATATAGGCGCTCATGAATTATTTCGCTTGCTCGGCCTTGACCATCTTGACCGGATCGGACCACCAGTTTTCCGGCGCACCGACGCCCTGCGCGTAGCGTGGCGGCTTGTCCGGGTGCGCAAACAGGTCCCAATAAGCGATCGGGTGGGTGGCGCGGTACCATTGCGGCACCCAGTAGCGTCCGGCGCGAAACACCCGGTCGAAGGCCCGGCACGCGATGGTCAGATCGGTGCGGGTTTCGGCGGCAAGAACTTTCTCGATCAGCGCGTCGATGGCGGGATCGGCGATGCCGGCGAGGTTGTAGGAGCCCTTGGTCGCCGCGGCCTGCGACGAAAAGAACGGACGCATGGCGTCGCCCGGCGTCGCCAATGCCGGCAGGCGCTGGATGGTGACGTCGAAATCGAAATCCTCCACCCGGGCCCGGAATTGCACCGGGTCGACGATTCGCAAGCTGGCGTCGATTCCGAGCGTGCCGAGGTTCTTGAGAAAGGGGCCATGGTGCGGCTGAAACGAAGGCTCGTCGATCAGGAACTCGATCTTGAATGCTTCGCCGTTTGGCAAGAGTCGCTTGCCGTCCTTGATGACGGCCCCGGCGTCCTGCAGCAATTGCGATGCCTTGCGCAGCAGCGTCCGGTCCTGGCCCGAGCCGTCCGATACCGGCGGCAGGAACGGCATCCCGAACACCTCGTCGGGGACCTTGCCGCGGAACGGCTCGAGCAGCTTGAGTTCTTCCGGTGACGGCAACCCCTCCGCCACCATGTCGGAATTCTGGAACGGCGAGACGGTGCGCTCGTAGGCGCCGTACATGATGGTCTTGTTGGTCCACTCGAAATCGAACGCCTGGATCAGTGCTTCGCGAATGCGCGCATCCTTGAACGCATCACGGCGGGTGTTCATGAACCAGCCCTGCCCGCCTGATGGGGTCTCGTCGGGTAATGTTTCAAGCTTGACTCGGCCATCCTTGACGGCCGGGAAATCATAGCGGGTCGCCCATACCCGCGCGGTGAATTCCTCACGGAACAGATAGTTCCTCGCCGTGAAGCCCTCGAAGGCGACGTCGCGATCCCGATAGAATTCGTAGCGCACGAGATCGAAATTGTAGCTGCCGCGGTTGACCGGCAGGTCGGCGCCCCACCAATCCTTGACGCGTTCGAACTCGATGTAGCGGTTGACCTCGTACTTCCCCACTTTGTACGGCCCCGACCCGAGCGGAATATCGAGCGTCGATTCGTCAAATGGCCGCGTCGCGTAATAGGCTTGCGAGAATACCGGCAGGCTCGCGACAAAGAGCGGCACGTCGCGGGCGCGCTTTTCCGCGAAGGTAACGACCAGCGTCGCGTCATCGACTGCGTCGGCCTTCATCATATCACGCATCTGGGTCTGGATCAGAGGATGGCCCTTGGCCTTCAGCGCGGTCAGCGAGAAGGCAGCGTCATGTGCCGTCAATCTTGAGCCGTCGTGAAACCTCGCCTCCGACCGCAGGGTAAAACGATAGATGGTCTTGTCCGCGGAGATCTGCACTGACCGCGCGACGAGCCCGTACATCGCGTCCGGCTCGTCGCTGGCACGCGTCATCAGCGTCGCAAAGGTCATGTCCATGCCCTGCGCGCCCTCGCCCTTCAGGATATAGGCGTTGAACGAATTGAAGGTGAAAAACGACTGGTTGAACGCGCGCTGCGAGGGAATGAACGAGAACATTCCCCCTTTCGGCGCGTCGACATTGACATAGTCGAAATGATGAAAATCGGCTGGATATTTCAGGTCGCCGAACACCGATATCCCGTGCGCTTCCTTGCCGGCATCGACCGCCTTGGCGGGCGCCAGCAGGGGCGCGCTCAGCGCGCCGATGCCGAGACCGAGCACGTGCCGGCGGGAGAGCCGCGCCATGCGTTGAGAACCCTTCAAGATCGTTTGCCGATCTTGGCGGCTTTATCGGGGTCGAACCACCACAAAGACGGCAGACCGGAACGGCCATATTTCGGCATCGGCTCGGCATGGCTGAAGCGGTCCCAGCGTGCGTACCGCGAAAAGGGATAGGTAAATTGCGGCACGACATAGAAATTCCACAGCAATACCCGATCGAGCGCTTTGGTCGCGGCCACCAGGTCAGCCCGATCTTTCGCGAAGATGATCTTGTCGATCAGCACATCGACAGCCGGATTCTTGATGCCGATGGTATTTCTTGAGCCGGGTTGGTCCGCGGCCTGCGATCCCCAGAATTCCCGCTGCTCGTTGCCGGGCGACAGCGACTCTCCCCATTGATCGATGATAACATCGAAATCGAAGCTGCGCAGCCGGTTCTGATATTGTGCATCGTCGACGATGCGGACCGAAGTGGTCACGCCGATGCGTTCCAATGATGGCTTGTAGAACAGCGCGATCCGTTCCGCGGATGGATCCTGAACCAGAATTTCGACGGTGACCGGCTTGCCCGCGGCATCCACCAGTTTCTGGTCGCGCACCGCGTAACCCGCCTGCCTCAAAAGCCCCATGGCCTCCCGCAAATTGCCGCGCACCGCATCGGGATTGCCGCCGACCGGATTGGAGTAGGGCGTCGTGAAGACTTCGGCCGGCACCTTGTCCCGCACGGTTTCGAGAATCTGCAATTCCTGCCCCTCCGGCAGACCGGATGAAGCCAGCTCCGTTCCGTCGAAGTAACTGTTGATGCGCTTGTATTGTCCATAGAAGAGCTGCTTGTTCATTTCCTCGAAATCGAATGCGTAATTGAAGGCCCGGCGCAGCCGCGTGTCCTTGAACTGGTCGCGGCGCAGGTTAAGGACAAAGCCCTGCATCCGGCCGGAATCGTTGATCGGGAACTCTTCCTTCACCACCCGTTTTTCAGCGGCTGCCGGGAAGTCATAGGCCGTCGCCCATTGCTTCGCCGAATTCTCGGCAATCCAGTCAGCCTGGTCGGCCTTGAATGCTTCAAGCGCGACGAGGTTGTCGCGGAAAAACTCAAAACGCATTTCGTCAAAATTATTCTGGCCAATCTGCGTCGGGAGATTGGCGCCCCAGTAATCCTTGACGCGTTCCAGCTTGACCGACCGGCCGGCGGAGAATTCCTTGATGTGGTATGGGCCGGAGCCCAGCGGCGTCTCCAGCGTTGTTGCCGAGATGTCGCGTTTGCGGCCCGCGGCGTCGGTGCCTTCCCAATAATGCTTCGGCAATACAGGCAATTCGCCGACGATGGTCGGCAGTTCACGATTTCCAGGAGAGTCGAAAGTAAACTTGATATCGTGTTCGCCGGTCTTTTCGGCTTTCGCAACGTGGCGATAGTATGAGGCATAAAACGGGCTGTTTTTCTTCAACACCTCGATTGAAAAAACCACGTCCTCCGGTGTCACCGGCTTGCCGTCGTGCCAGCGCGCCTCTTTGCGAAGACGATAGATTACCCAGGCAAAATCGTCGGGATGCGCGGCGCGCTCTGCCAGCAAACCATACTCGGTGGTGATTTCGTCCTGCGACCGCGTCATCAGCGTTTCGTTGATCGTGGCGGCGGCCGGCGCGATCGAGCCCTTCACGCCCGCCACGGCGATGTTGAAATTATCGAAGGTGCCTATCGAGATCTGCCGGGCCACGCCGCCCTTGGGCGCGTCCGGATTGACATAGTCGAAATGCTTGAAGTCGGCGGGGTACTTGACGTCCCCGAACAGGGACAGCGCATGGCGCCATTGCGGCTCGCCGGTCGCCGATTGCGCATGGGCCGATGGGGTGGCGGGAAAGCCTGCCGAAATTCCGAGTGCCGGAGCGATAGTGGCCGAGGCCGCGCTCTGCAAGAGGTGTCGTCGGGTAATTGCCAAATGAAGAATTCCCTGTTGATACGCCGCATTATTGAGAGCGCAATATAAGGCGAGGTTTCGACCGGTCAGGTTGCTTTTTGCTCATGATAGCACCCTGTGAGGGGGGCCGGTGCGGCGAAACGTCCCGATAACAAGCGCGCGAGCTGTCCGAAGCAAACCGCAAGCAGATCGCAACGCCCTGAAACGAAAACGGCCAGGCAAAAGCCTGGCCGCCGCTCGCCCGCCGCGGCCCATGCGGGGCAAGCGGAATGCTATTTCGACGCCGTCGGCAGCGGAACCGGATTATCCGAAAGCGTGTGCAGATAGTCGATCACGTCGGCGCGCTCGCTGTCTTTCGGGATGCCGGCAAAGCCCATCGCCGTACCTGGAATAAAGCCCTTGGGATTGGCGATGAACTTGTTGAGGTCGTCATAGGTCCAGGTGCCGCCCTTGGCCTTCATGGCGGCAGAGAAATTGAAGCCGTTGCGGTCCTCGCCGCGCTTGTCGCCGACGATGCCATAAAGATTCGGGCCGACGCGGTTGGGGCCGCCCTTCTCGAGGGTGTGGCAGGCCTGGCATTTCTTTGCCGCGGCGGCGCCCTTCTCGACCGAGGCGGTCTGCAACAGTTTCTCGATCGGCTCGGACGGTGCGGCCGGTGCTTCCTTGCCACCGGCGGGGGCTTCTTCCTTCACGGCGATTTCGAAGCCCGGCTTGGCCGGCATCACGGGCGAGAAGATCGCGCCGGCGGTAAAGCTCGTCACCAGCAGCACAAGACAGGTGCCGAGGATCGCACCGAGAATTTTATTGATTTCGAAGGAGTCCATTTTCGATCAGGCTCCAGGCCTTAAGGGTCGACTTCAGGCCGGCTGAACGGCCGCGGATGGCATCAGGAATCAGGCTTTCGCACCGCACCCAATTGCGATGAGATATCGGTTTGCCCGTGCGCTGGCAACCCGTATAAATGCGCCGACTTCCGACCAATCCCCATTCATTTCCGGCCTGTTGCCAGCCCGGCCGAGACCGCTTCGCCGATGCCCGAAAGCCGCACTCTGGTGCTGATTCCCGCCCGCATGGCGGCCACGCGGCTGCCTGGCAAACCGCTGCTCGATCTCGCCGGGCTGCCGATGATCGTCCACGTGCTGCGCCGCGCCGAGGCAGCACGGATCGGCCGCGTCGCGGTCGCCACCGACACCCCCGAGATCGCAGCCATGGTCACCGCCCATGGCGGCGAAGCCGTCATGACCCGCCCGGACCATCCATCCGGGTCGGACCGGATCTACGAGGCGCTGGGCAAGCTCGATCCGCATGGCGCGGCCGAAATCGTCGTCAACCTGCAGGGCGACTTTCCGACCATCCAGCCCGAGCATATCCGCAGTGTGCTTGGCCCGCTGGCCGACCCGGCGGTCGACATCGCGACTCTGGCCGCCGAAATTCAAATCGAAGAGGAACGCAGCAACCCGAATGTGGTGAAGATGGTCGGCACGCCGGTCGACGCGCGGCGGCTGCGCGCGCTGTATTTTACCCGCACCACCGCGCCCTGGGGCGATGGGCCGCACTACCATCACATCGGCCTCTATGCCTATCGGCGCCGGGCGCTGCAGCGTTTCGTTGCGCTCGCCCCCTCGACGCTGGAGCGGCGCGAGAAGCTCGAGCAGCTTCGGGCGCTGGAGGCCGGCATGCGGATCGATGTCACTATCGTCGACACGGTGCCGCGCGGCGTCGACACCCCCGCCGACCTCGAATCCACCCGTCAGATACTGGCGAAAAGCTGAGCGGCTGCTACAAGGCGCGCCATGACCAACGCAGCGACCAACCCATGAAAATAGCATTCCAGGGCGAGCAAGGCGCGAATTCCCACCTTGCCATCGTCGAAGCCTATCCCGACGCCGAGCCGCTGGCCTGCCCCACCTTCGAGGACGCGCTGGCCGCGATCAGCTCGGGCGAGGCCGATCTCGGCATGATCCCGATCGAAAATTCGGTGGCCGGCCGGGTCGCCGACATCCACCATCTGCTGCCGCAGTCCGGCCTGTACATCGTCGGTGAGTGGTTCGAGCCGATCCACCATCAGCTAATGGCGCCGCGCGGCGCCAAACTGACCGACATCAGGACGGTGGAGAGCCATGTGCATGCGCTCGGACAATGCCGCCGCATCATCCGCAAGCTCGGCATCAAGCCGATCGTGTCGGGCGACACCGCCGGCAGCGCGCGCATCGTCGCCGAACGCGGCGACAGAAGCTGCGCCTCGATCGCCTCGCGGCTCGCCGCCGAAATCTACGGCCTCGATATCCTGGCCGAGAATGTCGAGGACGAGACCCACAACACCACGCGCTTTGTGGTGCTGGCACGCGAGGCGAACTGGGCCAAACAGGGCTCGGGGCCGCTGGTCACAAGCTTTGTGTTCCGGGTCCGCAACCTGCCGGCCGCGCTCTACAAGGCGATGGGCGGTTTCGCCACCAACGGCGTCAATATGACCAAGCTCGAAAGCTATATGGTCGACGGGAATTTCTTCGCCACCCAATTCTATGCCGACGTCGACGGCCATCCCGACGACAGGAATCTCGCCTTCGCGCTCGAGGAGTTGAAGTTCTTCTCGCGCGAATTCCGCATCGTCGGCGTCTATCCCGGCCACCCGTTCCGCGCCACCTTCAGCGAGAAGACGGAGTGAGCCGGAATGACCGCTGGATAATCGCATAGCTACGCCGCGGCCTTGTTGCCAAGACCGAAGGCGTCGGCGAGCAGGCTGTAGGACTTTTTGCGGGCGTCGTGATCGTACACCGCGGTGATGATCATCAATTCATCGGCCAGGCTCGCCGTGATCATCGGCTGCAGTTTCGCCAGTACGGTGGCCGTGCTGCCGACAAACAGCCGCGAGCGGTTGCGTGCGATCGAGGCGCGCTCGGCTTCGCTGTACGGATAGGCCAGCGCCTCCTCGACGCTCGGCAGCGGCGAATACTGGCCGCGATCGCGGCGCAGCCGGTTGAGATCCATCGAGGACGCCAGCCGCTCCGCCTCGGCGTCGGTTTCGGCGGCGACCGCCGCCACCGCGAGGATGCCGTGCGGCGTCGCCCGCCAGCCCGAGGGCTTGAAGCGCGCGCGATAACGCGTCAGCGCCTCGATCGCGTCATAGGATGCAAAATGATGCGCAAAGGCAAAACCCATGCCGACCTGGGCCGCGAGCTCCGAACTGTAGTCACTCGAGCCGAGCAGCCAGATCGGCGGCAGCGGGCTGTCGTCCGGCATCGCCACCACCTTGTTGAAGGGATGGTCCGGCGGAAAATCGCGGGTCTCCCACAACGTCAATTCATGCAGCCGCTCGAGAAAATCGTCGCCCTCACGCCGATCGAGCCGGCTGCGCAACGCGTAGGCGGTGGCGCCATCGGTGCCCGGCGCGCGGCCAAGGCCGAGATCGATGCGACCGGGAAACAGCGCCTCCAGCATCTTGAAGCGCTCGGCCACCATCAGCGGCGCATGGTTCGGCAGCATCACGCCGCCGGAACCGACCCGGATGCGGCTGGTCACGGCGGCGATCTGGCCGATCATGAGGTCAGGCGCCGGGCTCGCCACCGAGGCGAGGTTGTGATGCTCGGCGAGCCAATAGCGGACATAGCCGAGCGCATCGGCATGGCGCGCCAGATCGATGCTGTTGCGCAGCGCCGCAGCGGGCTTGGTGCCAGTGGTGACGACGGAGAGATCGAGGACGGAGAGCGGAACCATCGCGCTAAACTAGCGTGCCCTCCTGGACGCACAAAGGGCCACGCCGTGCAGATCAGGCGCGCTTCGCGCACCACCTCGGAAAGGGTTGGTGGGACATGTGACCTGAAAATGCACCGTCCTTTGGCATTGCCCACCGATGGTTCAGTAACCTCGTTCGAAGTTGTAATATATATGATAACAATATCAAATATATAGTCGGACGACACATTCCACTGCCTTGCCCAACTATGTCGAATTTGTTCCAGTTAAACCACATCTTCCGTAGTAATTGGGCTATTTCCCACTATAGATGGGCTGTTTGGCCTGCCCGAATTGCCCTATTTTAGTGTCTTCACAGCTAAAGCCAACCGTCCGGACTGTGCGAGTGGAGTGAGTGGTGCCATGGCCGAGATATCGTCCTGCCGAGCCGATGGGCACCCCGCGGCGAAATCGCCGGCGATCTCCTTCGAGTTCTTCCCGCCGAAGACCGAGGAGATGGAGCGCAGCCTGTGGGAAACCATCAGCCGGCTCGCGCCGCTGACACCCAATTTCGTTTCGGTGACCTATGGCGCCGGCGGATCGACCCGCGAGCGCACCCATTCGACCATTGCGCGCATCCTGTCCGAGACGCACCTGACGCCGGCGGCGCATCTGACCTGCGTCGGCGCGGCGCGCGGCGAGATCGATGACATCGTCAGCCGCTATCACGATCTCGGGGTTCGCCACATCGTCGCCTTGCGCGGCGATCCGCCGGGCGGCATCGGCACCGCCTACACGACCCACCCGGATGGCTATCGCAGTTCGGCCGAGCTCGTCGCCGGCATCAAGAGGTTGCACGGCGACATCGAGATTTCGGTCTCCGCCTATCCCGAGAAGCATCCCGAAAGCCGCGACTTCGACGCCGACATCGATGTGCTCAAGGCCAAGGTCGATGCCGGCGCCGCCCGCGCCATCACCCAGGTGTTCTTCGACAACGACCTCTATCACCGCTATCTCGACCGCGTCCGCGCCCGCGGCATCGCCATTCCGATCGTGCCCGGCATCATGCCGATGCACAATTTCAAGCAGGCCCGCGCCTTCGTGACCCGCGCCGGCACCACCGTGCCGGACTGGCTCGCCGCCAAGTTCGACGGCCTCGACGACGATCCCGAGACCCGCAAGCTGGTGGCAGCCACCGTCGCCGCCGGCCAGGTGCAAAAACTCGCCAAGCACGGCGTCGACACCTTTCACTTCTACACCATGAACCGCGCCGACCTCGTGTTCGCGATCAGCCATTTGCTCGGCATCCGTCCGCAAGGCGCTCAGAAGGCCGCCTGATCCGATGAACCTTCCCGTTTCTCCCAAACGAACCGCCCTGCTTGCCGCTGCCCGCGAGCGCATCCTGGTGCTCGACGGTGCGATGGGCACCATGATCCAGGCGCTCGACTACGACGAGGCGGCGTTTCGTGGCGAACGCTACCGGGATTTTCATCGCGATCTCAGGGGCAACAACGACCTGTTGATCCTGACCCAGCCGCGGGCGATCGAGGACATCCATGCCGATTATCTGCGCGCCGGCGCCGATATCGTCGCCACCAACACCTTTTCGTCGACCTCGATCGCGCAGGCCGACTACGATCTTTCCGGCATCGCCTATGAGATGAACCTCGAAGGCGCGAGACTGGCGCGCAACGCGGCGGCCCGCGTCAGTGCCGAGGACGGCAAGCCGCGCTTTGTCGCCGGCGCGATCGGCCCGACCAACCGCACCGCCTCGATCTCGCCCGACGTGTCGAACCCCGGCTTCCGCGCCGTCAGCTTCGACGACCTGCGCCGGGCCTATGGCGAGCAGATCAACGGCCTGCTCGATGGCGGCGTCGATCTGTTGCTGCTGGAAACCATCTTCGACACCTTGAACGCCAAGGCGGCGCTCGGCGCCGTCTCGGAGATCGCCGAGGCGCGCGGCATCGACGTGCCGGTGATGATCTCGGGCACCATCACCGACAAATCCGGCCGGCTGCTGTCGGGCCAGTTGCCGGAGGCGTTCTGGAATTCGATCCGCCACGCCCGGCCCATCACCGTCGGCTTCAACTGCGCGCTCGGCGCCGAAGATTTGCGTGCCCATATCGCCGATATCGGCCGCGTCGCCGACACCCTGGTCTGCGCCTATCCGAATGCCGGGCTGCCCAATGAATTCGGCCAGTATGACGAGAGCCCGGATTATATGGCGCGGCTGATCGGCGAGTTCGCGCAAGGTGGCCTGGTCAACATCGTCGGCGGCTGCTGCGGCACCACCCCGGATCATGTCGCGGCGATTGCGGCCGCGGTCGCGCCGCACCTGCCGCGGAAAATTCCGCTGATCGAGCCGCGGCTGCGGCTGTCCGGCCTCGAACCGTTCGAACTCACGCCGGAGATCCCGTTCGTCAATATCGGCGAACGCACCAACGTCACCGGCTCGGCGCGATTCCGCAAGCTGGTTACCGCGGGCGACTATACCGCAGCGCTTCAAGTGGCGCGCGACCAGGTCGAGAACGGCGCCCAGATCATCGACGTCAACATGGACGAGGGCCTGCTCGACTCCGAAGCCGCGATGGTGACCTTCCTCAACCTCGTCGCCGCCGAGCCCGACATCGCCCGCGTCCCGGTCATGGTCGATTCCTCCAAATTCGCGGTGATCGAGGCCGGCCTGAAGTGCATCCAGGGCAAGCCGGTAGTCAATTCGATTTCGATGAAGGAAGGCGAGGAGAAGTTCATCCACGAGGCGAGGATCGCCCGGCGTCATGGCGCGGCCGTGGTGGTGATGGCGTTCGACGAGGTCGGCCAGGCCGATACGTTCGCGCGCAAGACCGAGATCTGCAAACGCGCCTACGACATCCTGGTCGGGCAACTGGACTTCCCGCCCGAGGACATCATCTTCGATCCCAACATCTTTGCGATCGCGACCGGGCTCGAGGAGCACAACAATTACGGCGTCGATTTCATCGAGGCCGCGCGCTGGATCCGCCAGAACCTGCCGCATGCGCATATTTCCGGCGGCGTCTCCAACCTCTCGTTCTCGTTCCGCGGCAACGAGCCGGTGCGCGAAGCCATGCATTCGGTGTTCCTGTATCACGCCATCAAGGCCGGCATGGACATGGGCATTGTCAATGCCGGGCAGATGATCGTCTATGACGACATCGATCCCGAGCTGCGCCAGGTCTGCGAGGATGTCATCCTCAACCGCGACCCCGGCGCCTCCGAACGCCTGCTGGCGCTCGCGGAGAAATTCCGCGGCAAGGAAAAGCAGGCCAGGGAAACCGATCTCGCCTGGCGCGAATGGCCGGTCGACAAGCGGCTCAGCCACGCCCTGGTGCATGGCATCACCGAATATATCGACGTCGACACCGAGGATGCCCGCAAGCTCGCGACGCGTCCGCTCGACGTCATCGAAGGCCCGCTGATGGCCGGCATG
Organism: uncultured Alphaproteobacteria bacterium; assembly: GCA_963808035.1. Taxonomy (GTDB): domain Bacteria; phylum Pseudomonadota; class Alphaproteobacteria; order Rhizobiales; family Xanthobacteraceae; genus Bradyrhizobium. The sequence goes on from CAWEEF010000018.1 coordinate 27,238, forward strand.
AACATCGTCGGCGACCTCTTCGGCGACGGCAAGATGTTCCTGCCGCAGGTGGTGAAGTCGGCGCGGGTGATGAAGCAGGCGGTCGCCTATCTGATGCCGTTCATGGAGGAGGAGAAGGCGCGCAACCTCGCCAATGGCACCGCCTCCGACGGCCGCAGCTCCGCCGGCAAGATCGTGCTCGCCACCGTCAAGGGCGACGTCCACGACATCGGCAAGAACATTGTCGGCATCGTGCTGCAATGTAACAATTTCGAGGTGATCGACCTCGGCGTGATGGTGCCGGCGACCAAGATCATCGAGACCGCGAAGGCCGAGGGCGCCGACATCATCGGCCTGTCCGGCCTGATCACGCCGTCGCTCGACGAGATGAGCTTTATGGCGGGTGAACTGGAACGCCTGGGCTTGAAGCTGCCGCTTCTGATCGGCGGCGCCACCACCAGCCGGGTGCATACCGCGGTCAAGATCGACCCGAATTACCGTGGCGGCCCGGTGGTGCATGTCAATGACGCGAGCCGCGCCGTCGGCGTGGCCTCGGCGCTGCTTGCGCCCGAGCGGCGCGAGGCCTATGCCGCCGAGGTGCGGGCCGATTATGCCAAGATCTCGGCGGCGCATTTCCGCGCCCAGGCCGACAAGAAGCGATTGAAGCTGGCCGATGCCCGCGCCAATGCACTGCAGATCGATTTTACCAGCAAGCCGCCGAAGAAACCGACCTTCTTCGGCATCCGGACCTTCCGCGATTACGATCTCGCCGAACTCGCCGACTACATCGACTGGACGCCGTTCTTCCAGACCTGGGAGCTGACCGGACGTTTTCCGGCGATTCTCGACGATCCCAAGGTCGGCGAGGTCGCGCGCTCGCTCTATGACGACGCCCGCAACATGCTCGATCGCATTGTCAGCGAAAAATGGTTCAAGGCGCAGGCCACGATCGGCTTCTGGCCGGCCAATGCGGTCGGCGACGATATTGCGGTTTATGCCGACGAGGCCCGCGAAGCCGAGATCGCGACCTTTCACACGCTGCGCCAGCAACTGGAAAAACGCGAAGGCCGTCGCAATACCGCGCTGTCGGATTTTATTGCGCCGCGCGCATCGGGCCTGGCGGACTATATCGGTGCGTTCGTGGTCACCGCGGGAATCGGCGAGGACATCATCGCCGACCGCTTCAAGCATGCCAATGACGATTACTCCTCGATCCTGTGCAAGGCACTGGCGGATCGTCTCGCCGAAGCCTTTGCCGAGCGCATGCATGCCCGCGTGCGCCGCGAATTCTGGGGTTACGCGCCCGACGAGGCGCTTTCGCCGGATCAACTGATCCTCGAGCAATATGCCGGCATTCGCCCGGCGCCCGGCTATCCGGCGCAACCCGATCACACCGAGAAGGCGACACTGTTCCACCTGCTCGATGCCGAGAACACCGCCGGGGTGAAACTGACCGAGAGCTTTGCGATGTGGCCGGGCTCGTCGGTCTCCGGACTCTATTTCAGCAACACGGACAGCTACTATTTCGGCGTCGGCAAGATCGAACGCGACCAGGTCGAGGATTACGCCGCGCGCAAGGCCATGACGGTCGCCGAGATCGAACGCTGGCTGGCGCCGGTTTTGAACTACATCCCGGCGCAGGAGCAATCGGCGCAGGACCGTCGCGTCAAGGAAACGATGCCGAAACTGGCCGCAGCCACCGCTGCCCCCGCCAACGACGCCGCGCCGGAGCCAACCGCCGCGCACCCGCCCGGCTGCACCTGCGCCGTCCATCTCGCCTACCGCAAAAAAGCGGTGGGCGCGGGATAGCGTCGCCGTCCCGGATGCACCGCTCGGCGCAGACCTCTCCGCCGTCATTCCGGGATGCGCCTCTTGGCGCAGGCTTCTCCGTCGTCATTCCGGGATGCGCCGCTTGGCGCAGGCTCGGAATCCATAACCACCATCGGGAGTATGGATTCCGGGCTCGCGCCAAGAAAGCGGCGCGCCCCGGAATGACGGCGGTGAGATGTGACGGCGCGTTCCCGCGGCGCGAAGGCGCCCGAGTTTTGTCACAACATGCCCCTCGTAAATCAGAGGGCGCAGGGAAAGCCGGGTGCGCAATGCACCCGCAGTCTCGCGTGCGAATGATAATAGAGCACACGAGCCAGTCACCACAGGTTCACCGCAACATTCCGGCTTTCCCTGCGCAATGGTTTACGGCTTATACCGCGCTCTCCCCGGTGATCGGGCTTGTTTGCCACCGTCGCGGCGCGGATTGCTCCACACCACTTGACGCCAGCGTCGGGGCGCCAGGACCACACGGCTTTGCCGTCCGCGTCGGTGTCGTCGTCGTTCGACACCGCAGCGTCCATCGCATCCCGCGCCAACGTTCGTGACGATCATGATACGCCCCTCTGGGAGAGCGCGAGACGACGGGGCTTATAGAAGTGATTTGGGTCAAACGCGAAGCGAATATTTTTGCAACCTGGGCTAGACAGGGTTTTGCTGATTTGCCCGTCGGGCGCCGTCATTCCGGGGCGCGCGGAGCGCGAGCCCGGCATCCATAACCACCGATGCCTGTTGTCAACGGGACAGCGGCCCCAGCTTCGCGCATCAGCAAACGTTCGTGGTTATGGATTCCGGGCCTGCGCCAAGCGGCGCATCCCGGAATGACGAAGGCTCACCCCTCCCCCTCGTCGCTCGCGAGCAGGCCCTTTACTGCGCGGGCCCAGCCTGCCAATTTCCGTTCCCTTGTGGCTCGGCTCATATTGGGTTTGAAGCGGTGTTCGAGCCGCCAGTTGTCGGCGAATTTTGACGGCTCGGGATAGATGCCGGCGGCAAGACCGGCGAGATAGGCGGCGCCGAGCGCGGTGGTTTCCTGGATCATCGGGCGGTCGACCGGGGCATCCAGGAGATCGGCGAGGCGCTGCATGGTCCAGTCCGAGGCGGTCATGCCGCCGTCGACGCGCAGCACCGTCTTCGCCGCTGCCGCCTCCGGCCAGTCGGCGCGCATCGCCGTCCACAAATCGAACGTCTGGTAGCAGACGCTTTCCAGCGCGGCATGCGCGAGTTCAGCGGGGCCGGTGTTGCGGGTCAGCCCAAACAGCGCGCCGCGTACCCGCGGATTCCAGTACGGCGCGCCCAGCCCGACAAAGGCCGGCACCAGATAGACGCTCTGGGTGGAATCCGACTGGTCGGCGAGCGGGCCGGTCTCGGACGCCTGCTTGATGATGCCGAGCCCATCGCGCAGCCATTGCACCGAGGAGCCGGCGACAAAGATCGATCCCTCCAGTGCGTAGATGCGCTTGCCGTTCAACTGATAGGCGATGGTCGTCAACAGCTTGTTGTTCGAGGCGACCGGCGTCGCGCCGGTGTTGAGCAGGGCAAAGCAGCCGGTGCCGTAGGTCGATTTGATCATGCCGGGCGAGAAGCAGGCCTGGCCGATGGTGGCGGCCTGCTGGTCGCCGGCGATGCCGCAAATCGCGATCGGGCCGCCAAACAATTCCGGCACGCTGTCGCCGAACCTGGCCGAGGAATCCTTGACCTCCGGCAGCATCGAGCGCGGCACCCGCAGGATTTTCAGCAGTTCCTCGTCCCATTGCCCGGTGTGGATGTTGAATAGCAGCGTGCGCGAGGCATTGGTGGCGTCGGTCGCATGCACCCTGCCGCCGGTCAGCCGCCACAGCAGATAGCAATCGACGGTGCCGAACATCAATTCGCCGCGCGTCGCGCGCTCGCGCGCGCCGGGCACGTGATCGAGGATCCATGCAACCTTGGTGCCGGAGAAATAGGGATCGATGATCAGCCCGGTCCTGGCCGAGATCGCCGGTTCGTGGCCCTCGGCTTTCAGCCGGGCGCAGATATCGGCGGTGCGGCGGTCCTGCCAGACAATGGCGCGGTGGACGGCGGTGCCGGTGGCGCGGTCCCACACCACGGTAGTTTCGCGCTGGTTGGTGATGCCGATCGCGGCAATGTCCTTCGGACCGACCCCGGCCTTGTAGAGCGCCTCGCGGCAGGTCGCGACGGTCGAGGTCCAGATATCCTCGGGCTCATGCTCGACCCAGCCGGAGGCCGGGAAATGCTGCGGGAATTCCTGCTGCGCGGTCGCCGCGATCGAGATGTCGCTGCGAAACACAATGGCGCGCGAGGAGGTGGTGCCCTGATCGATGGCCAGCACAAAGGACATGGCGTTGCTTCCCCCGAACGTTTTGCTAGCGGCGTTTGTTCTCCCAACCGTCATTGCAAGGAGCGAAGCGACGAAGCAATCCATTCTGCTCGCCGCGTTGCTGGCATGGATTGCTTCGCTTCGCTCGCAATGACGGTGGTGGATATCTTGTCGTGCGCCCCGGAACGACCGGGAACCTACACCAGTCCGCCGCTGTCGGTGACGCGGCGCAGGTGGTAGTCGGTGTCGCCGAAGGTGTTCTCGATCATGGTGAGCCGCTTGAAGTAGTGACCGATCTTGGCCTCCTGGGTCATACCGATGCCGCCATGGAGCTGGATCGACTGCTGGCCGACGAATTTGGCCGATTTGCCGATCTGGACCCTAGCCGCTGCGACCGCGGTGGCGCGCTCTTTGGCGTCGTCGAATTCGGACGCCATGGTGGCGAACATCGACATGCTGCGGGCCTGTTCTACCGCGACGAACATGTCGGCGGCGCGGTGCTGCAAGGTCTGGAAGCTGCCGATCGGCACCCCGAACTGCTTGCGGGTCTTGAGATATTCGACGGTGGTCTTGAGCGATTCATCCATCGCGCCGACCGCCTCGGCGCACAGCGCGGTGCGCGCCTCGTCGACCACGCGCTCAAGCAGCGGCAGGCCGTTGTCGGGATCGCCGATCACGGCGTTCGCGCCGACCTCGACGGCGGTGAAGCTGATGTCGGCGGCGTGCAGGCCGTCCTGGGTCGGATAGCCTTTTTTGGCGGTGCCGCTGGCGTTGCCGGGCACCAGGAAGATGCCGATGCCGTCGCGGTCGCGCTGGCCGCCCCTGGTGCGCGCGCTCACCACCAGCATGTCGGCGGTCTCGCCGTTGAGCACGACGAACTTCTCGCCATCGATCACCCAGCCGGCACCCTTCTTCTTGGCCGTGGTCGAGACGTCCTGCAGATCGTAGCGCGAATTCTTCTCAAGCTGGGCGAAGGCGAAGGTTTTGCTGCCGTCGATGATGCCGGGGATCTGCGTGGCCTTCTGTTCGGCCGAGCCGCCATGGCGCAGGAACCCGCCGCCGATCACCACCGTGGCAAGATAGGGTTCCAGCACCAGCGCCTTGCCGAGCGCTTCCATCACGATCATGGTTTCGACGCCGCCGGCGCCGAACCCGCCATCGGCTTCCGAAAACGGCAGGCCGAGCAGACCCTGTTCGGCGAGCTTACTCCAGACCGCTTTGCTCCAGCCGCCCTTCTCCGCCATGTATTTCTTGCGCTGGTCGAAATCGTAGGTATCCGTCAAGAGACCGTCGACGCTTTCCTTGAGAAGCCGCTGCTCCTCGGACAGATCAAAATCCATGTCTTACTTCCCCCTAATGGAAATTGTTTTCGTCATTCCGGGATGCGCCTCTTGGCGCAGGCCCGGAATCCATAACCACGATCGGGAGTATGGATTCCGGGCTCGCGCTTCGCGCGCCCCGGAATGACGTAAGCGGGAACGCGGCTCGCCCGGGTGCCGGAACGACGTCGCTCACAGCCCCAGCACTGCCTTGGTGATGATGTTGCGCTGGATCTCGTTGGAGCCGCCGTAGATCGAGACCTTGCGGTTGTTGAAATAGCTTGGCGCGATCTGCGCGGTCCAGTCCATCGCCTCGTTGCTGCCGTCCTCGCCATGCTCGTCGAACGGGGCCGCGAACGGGCCGATCACCTCCATCAACAATTCGGTAGTGGCCTGCTGGATTTCCGAGCCCTTGATCTTGAGCACCGAGGAGGCCGGGTTGGGCTTGCCCTTGCCGTGCTTGCCCTCGTCGGCGACGACGCGAAGCTGGGTCAGCTCGAGCGCCTTGAGCTCGATCTCGACCGCGGCGAGTTTTTCGCGAAAGCCCTGGTCCTGCATCACCGGCTTGCCGCCGGATTCGACCTTGGCGGCAAGGTCCTTGATGCGGCGGATACGTTCCTTGGAGACGCCGACCCGGGCGATGCCGGTACGCTCATTGCCGAGCAGGAACTTGGCGTAGTCCCAGCCCTTGTTTTCCTCGCCGACCAGGTTCTCCACCGGCACCTCGACGTCATCGAGGAACACCTCGTTGACCTCATGGCCGCCGTCGATGGTCTGGATCGGACGCACGGTGATGCCCTTGGACTTCATGTCCATCAGGATGAAGGAGATCCCGGACTGCTTCTTCGCCGCCGGGTCGGTGCGGCACAGGCAGAAGATCATGTCGGCGTATTGCGCGAGCGTGGTCCAGGTTTTCTGGCCGTTGATGACGTACTTTTCGCCCTTGCGCTCGGCCTTGGTCTTGAGCGAGGCGAGGTCGGAGCCGGAACCCGGCTCCGAAAAGCCCTGGCACCACCAATCGTCGACATTGGCGATGCGCGGCAGATAATGCTTCTTCTGGGCCTCGTTGCCGAAGGTGTAGATCACCGGGCCGACCATGCTGACGCCGAAGGCGAGCGGCGCCGGCGCCGGCGCCATCTGCAGTTCCTCGTTGAAGATGTAGTGCTGCACCGAGCTCCAGCCGGTGCCGCCATATTCCTTCGGCCAGTGCGACACGCCCCAGCCCTTCTTGTTGAGAATCCGCCACCACGCGATCATCTCGTCCTTGCCGAGATGACGGCCCTCCTGCAATTTCTGCCGCGTCGCCGGCGGCACGTTGTCCCTGAAGAAGGTCCGCACCTCATCGCGAAACGCCACTTCTTCCTTGCTGAAGCTGAGATCCATCGGATCCTCCTGTGAGCGAATGAAACAGGTGATATCTTCCCACCGTCGTCCCCGCGAACGCGGGGACCCATAACCACCGGCGCCGACGATAGCGAAAGCCGGCTACCACAACGCTTGACAAGGACGGCCGCAGCGTATGGGTCCCCGCGTTCGCGGGGACGACGACGGCGCGTCCTACTGAAGCACCTCGAACAAACCCGCGGCCCCCATGCCGCCGCCGACGCACATGGTCACCACGGCAAATTTGGCCTTGCGGCGACGGCCCTCGATCAGCGCGTGACCGGTGAGGCGGGCGCCCGACATGCCGTAGGGATGACCGACCGCAATCGCGCCGCCGTCGACATTGATCTTCTCCGGATCGATGCCGAGCTTGTCGCGACAATACAGCACCTGCACCGCGAACGCCTCGTTCAACTCCCAGAGATCGATGTCCTCGACCTTGAGGCCGTGGCGCTTGAGCAGGCGCGGCACCGCGAATACCGGCCCGATGCCCATTTCATCGGGCTCGCAGCCGGCCGCGACGAAGCCGCGGAAGATGCCGAGCGGCTTCAGGCCGCGCTTCGAGGCTTCCGTGTCGCTCATGATCACCGAAGCGCTGGCGCCGTCCGACAACTGGCTGGCATTGCCGGCGGTGATGGTGAAACCCTCGCCGCGCACCGGCTTGAGGCTGGCGAGGCCTTCGGCCGAGGTGTCCGGACGCGGGCCCTCGTCCTTCGACAGCGTGACATCCTTGAACGAGATCTCGCCGGTCGCCTTGTCGGCAACCCCCATTTTGGTGGCGATCGGCGCCAGTTCGTCGTTGAACTTGCCGCCCTGCTGCGCGGCGGCGGTGCGGCGCTGGCTCTCCAGCGAATATTCATCCTGGCGCTCGCGCGAAATGCCGTAGCGCTTGGCCACCACCTCGGCGGTGTCGATCATCGGCATGTAGACTTCGCCCTTGATCTTGAGCAGCGCCGGATCCTGGGTGTGAAACTTGTTGGCATGATCGTTCTGCACCAGGCTGATCGATTCGCCGCCGCCGCCAACCGCGATCTCGACGCCGTCGAAAATCACCGAGCGCGCGGCGAGCGCGATCGCCTGCAGGCCGGAAGCGCATTGGCGGTCGATGGTGGTGCCGCCGACCGTGACCGGCAGGCCGGCGCGGAGCAGCGCCTTGCGGGCGATGTTGCCGCCGGTGGTGCCCTGCTGCATGGCGGCGCCCATCACCACGTCCTCGACTTCCTTCGGATCGACCTTGGCGCGGGCGACCGCTTCACCGATGGCATGACCGAGCAGGGTAGCGCCCTCGGTGGCATTGAGCGCGCCGCGATAGGCCTTGCCGATCGGGGTTCGGGCGGTGGAAACGATCACGGCGTCGGTCATGGACGACCTCCTGTTGCGAGTTGTTGTTGTTTGGGCGGTGCGGTCTTGGTGGAGGGTTGCTGCTGGCGCAATTCGTGACGCGACAGCTTGCCGACCGAGGTGCGCGGCAGTTCGTCGACGAAATCGAGCGCGGCCGGCAGCTCGTGCTTGCCGAGCTTGCCGGTCAGGAAGGCGCGCAGCTCGTCCAGCGTGAACGGTGTGGCGGCCGCGCGCAGCTTGACGAAGGCCTTCGCCGCCTCGCCGCGGTAATCGTCGACAATGCCGATCACGATCACTTCCTGCACCGACGGGTGGGTGTAGATCGCCTGCTCGATCATCTGCGGATAGACGTTGAAGCCGCCGGAGATGATCATGTCCTTCTTGCGATCGACCAGGTAGAAATAGCCGTCGGCGTCCATGTAGCCGATATCGCCGGTCAGGAAACGGTCGCCGACGAAGGCCTCGGCGGTCTCCTGCGGCCGGTTCCAGTAGCCCTTGGTGACGTTCGGACCCCTGATGCGGATTTCGCCAACCTCGCCGACCGGCATCACCTGCTTGGGATCCTCCAGCGAAACCACGTCGAGTTCGATGCCTGGCAGCATCAGTCCGATCGAGCCCGGCTTGTCCGGCCCTTCCTGCGGATGGGCGGTGCCCGGCGAGCAGGTCTCGGTCATGCCCCAGCCGCTCTTGAGTTTCATGCCGACCTTGCGTTCGAAGATCCGCGCCACCTCGACCGGCAGCGGCGCGCCGCCGGAGCCGCAGCTCACCAGCGACGACAGGTCGCGGCGTTCGAGATCGGGCAGGCTTGCGATCGCGATCCACATCGTCGGCACGCCGGGAAAGGCGGTGGCGCGCTTGACCTCGATGTCGCGCATCACGGCTTCGACGTCAAAGCGCTGGTGCAGCGAGATCAGGTCACCGCGCTCGAGGCTGCGCAGCAGGATCACCATCAGCGCAAAGATGTGGAACAGCGGCAGTACGCAGATCACGCGCTCGACCGCATGGCGCTCGGCCTGCGCCTTCTTGCCCCAGACATCATAGATCGACACCGCCGCGGTGAGATTGCCATGGCTCAGCATGGCTCCCTTCGGCAGGCCGGTGGTGCCGCCGGTATATTGCAGCAGCGCGACGTCATCGGCCGAGATCGACGGCCATCGCGCCGGCGCCGCGGCTCCCTGCACGAAGCTTCTGAAGGTCACGATCGCGGGGTGATCCGGAATCGGCGCCTGCGCAATGCCGACCTTGCCCCAATGATCATCCTCGCAGACGATCAGGCGATCTAGCAATCCCTTGTCGAGGAACTTCAGCGCCGTCGGCAGCAGGGCCGCCAGGTTGCTGGTAACCAGCACGCGCGCGCCGCTGTCGCGGAGCTTGTGCGACAGCGCGATTTCGCCGTCGAGCGGGCTCAGATGCACGACCCGGGCCCCGGCCTTCAGGGCGCCGAAGAAATTCACCGGATGATCCGGCGAATTGCCGAGGAACAGCGCGACCGAATGGTCCTTGCCATGGCCGGCGCGCAGCAATGCCGCGGCAGCCGTCTCCACCATCGCCTCAAGCTCGGCATAGCTGATCGGGCGGTCGCGGAATTCGATCGCCGGCCGGTCGGCGAACTGCACGGCGGCCTGCGACAGCAAATCGGGCAACGTGCCGCGCGCGATCGGATCGTCCCAACGGACGCCTTCCGGATAGAACTGCTCGCCGGGATGGGTCATGGAAGCCTTCCGTTCCCTCCCCAGTCATTCCGGGGCTCGCCACCGGGTCCGCGCAAAGCGCGGCCCGATGACGGGCTCCGCGAGAGCCCGGAATCCATACTCCCGATGGTGGTTATGGATTCCGGGCCTGCGCCAAGAGGCGCATCCCGGAATGACGATTGAGGTTTGAGGCAACGCACCATCAAGCCGCTTTCGCCGTCTGCGCCAGCGACGCAAAGGTCTTGCCTTCCGCGGCCAGCCGTTTCAGCAGCGGCGCCGGCTCGAGCGAGGGATCGTTGGTCTCCTTGGCGTAGAACGACAGCCGGTCGGCGATGTGCTTCAATCCGACCTGATCGGCATAGAACATCGGGCCGCCGCGATAGATCGGCCAGCCGTAGCCATAGAGCCAGATCACATCGATATCGCTCGGACGGGCCGCGATCTTTTCTTCCAGGATGCGCGCGCCCTCGTTGATCATCGGATACATCATGCGCTCGAGAATTTCCTCGTCGCTGACGACGCGACGCTTGCGCCCGAGCCGCTGCAGGGTCTCGTCGATCAGCTTCTCGACTTCTGGATCGGGCAGCGGCGCGCGCGAGCCCGCCTCATATTTGTAATAGCCCTTGCTGGTTTTCTGGCCGAAGCGGCCGGCCTCGCACAGCGCATCGGCGATTTCCGACTTGATGCCGCGATCCTTGCGCGAGCGCCAGCCGATATCGAGCCCGGCGAGATCGCCCATCGCGAACGGGCCCATCGGCATGCCGAACTTGGTGACGACGGCATCGACCTGCTGCGGCAATGCGCCTTCGAACAGCAATTTTTCCGCCTGCTTGCCGCGCTGCGCCAGCATGCGGTTGCCGACAAAGCCGTCGCAGACGCCGACCACCGCCGGCACCTTGGCGATCCGCCGCGCCACCGCCACCGCGGTGGTCAGCGCATCCGGCGCGGTCTTCTCGGCGCGCACGATTTCGCACAGCTTCATCACATTGGCGGGGCTGAAGAAGTGCATGCCCAGCACGTCCTGCGGACGTTTGGTCACCGCGGCGATCTGGTCGATGTTGAGATAGGAGGTGTTGCTGGCGAGCACCGCGCCCGGCTTGGCGAATTTGTCGAGCGCGGCGAACACTTCCTTCTTGATCGCCATGGTCTCGAACACGGCTTCGATGACCAGGTCAGCGTCCTTGACGTTCTCAAGACCCACGACGCCATGGATCAGGCCCATCCGCTTGGCCGGCGCATCGGCCGGAATGCCGCCGCGCGCCGCGGTGGCCTCGTAATTCTTCTGCATCACCCCCATGCCACGCTTGAGCTGGGCCTCGCTAGTCTCGATCAGCGTCACCGGAATACCGGCATTGGCGAACGACATTGCGATGCCCCCGCCCATGGTACCGGCGCCGATGACGGCGACGCGCTCGACGGCGCGCGGCTTGGTGCCCTCGGGAACGCCGGAGATCTTGGCGGCCTCGCGCTCCGAGAAGAAGGCGTAACGCTGCGCCTTGGACTGATCGCTGGCGACGAGCTTCAGGAAACCCTCGCGCTCCTTCTTCAAGCCTTCGTCGAACGGCAGGTCGATCGAAGCGCCGACCGCGTCGGCGGCGGCAAACGGTGCTTCCAGTCCGCGCGCCCGCTTGGTCATCGCGGCAACGGCGTTGGTGAAGATCGAGCGATCGGCCTTGGCCGCCGCAAGCTTGCTGTCGTCGTCGCGCAGCTTGCGCAGTGGGCGGTTCTCCGCCAGCACCTTGCGCGCAAACGCCTCGCCGCCCGAGGCCGGACCTTCGACGATCTCCTCGATCAGGCCGTTCTTGAGTGCCTCCGCGGCGCTGATCGGGTCGCCACCGACGATCATCTTGACCGCCAGTTCCGGGCCGACCGCGCGCGGCAGGCGCTGCGTGCCGCCCGCGCCCGGCAAAAGGCCGAGCTTCACTTCCGGCAGCCCGAGCCTGGCATCCTTGGTCGCGACCCGGAAGTGGCACGCCAGCGCCACTTCCAGCCCGCCGCCAAGCGCCGTGCCATGAATGGCGGCAACGATCGGCTTCGCGCTGTTCTCCATCAGGTTCAGCACTTCGTGAAGGCCGGGCGGCTTTGGCGGCTTGCCGAATTCGGTGATATCGGCGCCGGCAATGAAGGTGCGACCGGCACAGGTCAGCACGATCGCCTTGATTTCAGGATCGGCAATCGCGCGCGTGATGCAATCCAGGATGCCGCCGCGGACGGCGGCGCTTAGCGCGTTTACCGGGGGACTGTTCACCGTGACAATGCCGACCACGTCATGACGCTCGAGCTTGACCACTTCGTTCACGCTAATCTCCCTGGATAGCTGGCATTCGACCAATTTCGCAGTGCGGAATTTAATTCCACATCTTGACACGGAGGGTTATTTTGAAGCACGTCGGTTGTCAACGAGGTCCGCACAGCAGCAGGCAATGAAGCGTCCAGGCAAGAAAGTGGCGACCGATCGCAATTTTGTCGTCGCGCTTTCCCGCGGGCTCGATGTGTTGCGCGCATTCCATCCCAACGACGGGCTTCTTGGCAATCAGGAGATTGCGGCCCGTACCAACTTGCCGAGGCCAACCGTTTCGCGGCTGACTTACACGTTGACCAAGCTCGGCTACCTTACACCGGTTCCGCGGTTCGAGAAATATCAGCTTGCGCCCTCGGCCATGTCGCTCGGCTATGCCGCGCTGGCCAATCTCGGCGTTCGGCATTTGTCCGAGGCCTATCGCGAGGAAGTCATGCGCGCGACCGGCGGCGCGGTCGCGGTCGGCGGCCGCGACCGGCACAGCATGATATACTTTGGTCAAAGCCGCGACGGACTCACGCTGGGCGTTCAACTGGACGTCGGTTCGCGGATTCCGATCGCCACCACCGCGATGGGACGGGCCTATATCTGGGCCCTGCCGGACGACGAGCGCTCTGCTTTGCTGCGCGAATTGCGCGAGCACTATGGCAGCCGCTGGCCGCGGATGCGCGAGGGCATCGAACGTTCCGGCGAAACCGTGGCGCGGCACGGCTTCACGATTTCCGCGGGCGAATGGCAGGATGACGTGCATGCGGTCGGCGTCGCGCTCAAGCTTAACGACGGAACGGGTCCTTACGCATTCAACTGTGGCGCGCCCGCATTCCGCTTCACGGAAGATCGGCTGCGCAGCGATATTGGACCTCGCCTCGTGGCGATGGTAAGGAACATCGAGGCGGCGCTGGGCGGCGCATCGCCCCAATCAAAAAAAGAAGAAACTAAAAAGTTGAGAGCAGGAGGGAAAGTTGCACGAGTGGTCGAGGGGATCAGATAGCCTGTATCGTGATGACCGGCGGATGAGTTCGCGCGGCCATTCCCGCCCGACACGACGTTCGGGCGCAGCGAAATGACGCAGGCACAGCTCGCGCAGGGACAAGATCCCCTGCTTGCGGTCCGCGACGTCAGTGTCGTGTTCGGCGGCATCATCGCGTTGAACGGGGTGTCGTTCGACATGCATCAGGGCCAGATTCTCGGCCTGATCGGGCCCAACGGCGCCGGCAAGACCACGCTGTTCAACTGCCTGAGCCAGCTCTACCAGCCGAGTGCCGGCGACATCCTGATGGATGGCGAGTATCCTGAAGCGGCCGCCGCACCGGATCGCCGAAATCGGCATCACCGCACCTTCCAGAACGTCGCCCTGTTCGCCAATCTCTCGGTGCTCGACAATGTTCGGGTCGGCACCCATGCCCGCACCAACAGCGACATCGTCAGCGACTCGCTGAAGCTGCCGTGGATCCGCCGCGGCGAAACCAGGATCAACGAGCACGTCCACGAAATCCTCCACTATCTCGACCTCGACGACGTCGCCCATGTCACGGTCGCGGGCTTGCCGTCCGGCACCCAGAACGCGTCGAGCTGGCTCGCGCGCTGGCTGCCGATCCAGACCTGCTGCTCGACGGCCCGCCGCCGGCCTCAACCATGGAAGAGGTCCTGTGCTCGGCGACCTGATCCGCCGCATTCGCGACCAGCGCAAGATGACAATTCTGCTGGTCAAGCATCACATGGGGCTGGTGATGTCGATCGCCGATCATGTGGTCGCGCTCAATTTCGGCCGCAAGCTCGCCGAGGGAACGCCGGCGCAGGTGCAGTCCGATCCCGACGTCATCAAGGCCTATCTCGGGAGCAAGGACCAATGACCGCGATGCTCAACGTCAAGGATTTGCGCGCCTATTACGGCCAGGTCCAGGCGCTGCACGGCCTCGAATTCGGCCTCAACGAAGGCAGCCTGACCACGCTGCTCGGCGCCAACGGCGCCGGCAAGACCACGACGTTGCGCGCGATCTGCAACATGGTGCGCTCGACCGGCATCGATCGAGTTCGACGGCGCTCCGCTGTCCGGCCGCTCGACCGAAAACATCGTGCGCCTCGGCATCGCGCATGTGCCGCAGGGCCGCGGCACCTTCACCACGATGACGGTGGAGGAAAACCTTCAGCTTGGCGCCATCACCCGCCGCGACAAAGCCGGGATCGTCTCCGATATCGAACGCATGTACGATCATTTTCCGGTCCTGAAGCAGCGCCACACCCAGCAGGCGGGCACGCTTTCCGGCGGCGAACAGCAGATGCTCGCGGTCGCCCGCGCGCTGATGCTGCGGCCGCGGCTGATGCTGCTGGACGAACCGTCGTTCGGGCTTGCGCCGCTGATCGTGCGCGATCTGTTCCGGATCCTCGGCAGGATCAATCGCGAGGACAAGGTCACCATCCTGGTGGTGGAGCAGAACGCGCAGCTCGCGCTGGAGCTCGCCGACAAGGCCTATGTGATCGAGACCGGGCGGATCGTGATGTCGGGAAGTGCCGCCGAAATCGCGAGCAACGAGGACATCCGTAAATCCTATCTGGGCTATTGAGGAGCGCGGCCATGGAACTCTTCACCAACCAAGTCCTGGCCGGCATCGCCACCGGCGCGATCTACGCCTGCATGGCCCTCGCCGTCGTGATGATCTACCAGGCGATCGACCATCTCAACTTCGCCCAGGGCGAAATGGCGAT